>NZ_CP192038.1:5362500-7375000 GCF_050951115.1 Actinoplanes sp. CA-030573
GGCCGCCACCTCCCCCACCGGCCGCCACCTCCCCCACCCTTTGGGTGGGCAGCAGGCGATCGGGCGGGCAGCAACCAAAGCCAACACTGGGCTCAACTCGCCGCCACCTCCCCCACCCTATGGGTGGGCCGTGTGCTGGGGACGACCGCGACCCGCCTCCCGCAAAGACCGGGACCGGACCCCGGCTGTGAACGCCGCGTCGCCACGCAAGCCGCACTCTCACCCTGGGTGCCGAAACAGCCATCGCTAGGCGAAGCCCTCTTCCCACGCGCGGAAATCCCACGTCATGCGGACCACCCCCACAAACGGGCCCGACCACTCCACCCCGCAAGAGCGACCTGACAGCACCCCCCACCCCAGGCGATGATGCGAGAGCCCCCTCCCGGCCTCGGATCGGAGCCCCACCATGCACGCAGACCTTGTCTTCCACGGCGGCCCCGTCTTCACGAGCGGTGAGCGCCACCGGACCGAGGTTGCGGTCCGTGACGGCCGGATCGTTGCCCTCGGCGATGCCGTACGTGCGCAGGTCGGCCCCCGCACCGACGTGGTCGATCTCGGCGGCCGGCTGCTGCTGCCGGGCTTTCAGGACGCCCACATCCACGCCGTCATGGGCGGCGTCGAGCTCGGCCTCTGCGACCTGACCGGCACCACCGACCTCGACGAATACCTGCGCCGGGTCGGGGCCTACGCGGAGGCGAACCCGGACGTGGAGTGGATCGTCGGGGGCGGCTGGTCCATGGAGAGCTTCGAGAACGGCGTTCCCCACCGGGCCCTGCTCGACCGGATCGTCAAGGATCGCCCGGTCTATCTGATGAACCGGGACCACCACGCGGCCTGGGTGAACAGCCGCGCCCTGGAGTTGGCGGGGATCACCGGGCAGACGCCGGACCCGGCGAGCGGCCGCATCGACCGGGACGCGGACGGACGGCCGGTCGGGGCGTTGCAGGAGGGCGCCATGGATCTCGTGCACGTGCCGCTCACCACCGCCGAGCAGCGGCTGGCCGGCCTGCTCCGGGCGCAGGAGCTGCTGCACGCGCTCGGCATCACGGCCTGGCAGGACGCGATGGTCAGCGCCACCAACGGGTACGACGACATCTCCGACGCGTACCTCACGGCGGCCCGCGACGGGACGTTGACGGCGACCGTGGTCGGGGCGCTCTGGTGGGACCGCGAGCGTGGCGCGGAACAGATCCCGGAGCTGGTCGCCAAACGGCAGGGCATGACGGTCGGGCGGCTGCGCTGCGACTCGGTCAAGCTCATGCTGGACGGGATCGCCGAGAACTTCACGGCGGCGATGACCGAGCCCTACCGGGACGGGTGCGGCTGCGTGACGGCCAACAAAGGGCTGTCCTTCATCGACCCGGAGCGGCTCCCGGCGTACGTGACGCAATTGGATGCCCTGGGTTTTCAGCCCCATTTCCACGCGCTCGGGGATCGGGCGGTGCGCGACGCGCTGAATGCGGTCGAGGCGGCGCGGGCGGCGAACGGCATGCGCGACACCCGGCCGCATCTGGCGCATCTTCAGGTGGTGCATCCGGACGACGTTCCGCGGTTCGCCGAGCTCGGGGCCATCGCCAACATGCAGCCGTACTGGGCGGCGCACGAACCGCAGATGGACGAGCTGACGATTCCGTTCCTCGATCCGGATCTGGCCCGCCGGCAATACCCGTTCGGCGATCTGGAGCGGGCGGGCGCGCGCCTGGCCGGCGGCAGCGATTGGCCGGTGAGCACCCCGGATCCGCTGCAGGGCATTCACGTGGCGGTCAACCGGGTCCATCACGGCGACGACGCCGACGGCTTCCTGCCGGAACAGAAGCTCAGCTTGGGTACGGCGTTGCGCGCGTACACCGAGGGATCGGCCTTCGCGAATCACCTCGATGACACCGGCCGCATCGCCACCGGATTCCGCGCCGATCTGGCCGTGCTCGACCGTGACCCGTTCGACGGGCGGCCGGAGGAGATCGGCGACACCAAGGTGGCCATGACGTTCATCGATGGCAAGCGGGTCTACGAGAGCTAGCGGCTCCACTCCGCGCCGGTCGAGCGCTGGTAGGCCGCGATCGCGTCCTCGACGGTCGGGAAGAAGTGCGCCGGGTCGATCGTCCGGGTCAGCTGATAACGGTCGATCTTCTCGTGCACCGGGCTCTTCATCTCGGCGAAGACGAGGCTGATGCCCATCCGGTTCAGCTCCTCGTCGAGCTCCTCGAGCACGTCGGCGGCGGTGGTGTCGATGTCGGTGATGGGCTCGGCCGCCACGACGATCCATTTGATGCCGGGATCGGATTGCGCCAGGGCCCGGATCCGGTCGCGGAACACCCGGGCATTGGCGAAGATGAGCGGCGCATCGAAGCGGAACAGCACCAGCCCGGGCAGCCGCGCCGCCTCCGGATAGACCCGGATGTCGTGGTAGCCGCTGACCCCGTCGGGCTTGCCGAGCACCGCCTGATAGGGCCACCAGACCCGGCGGAACACATTCAGCACCGACAATCCGACGGCGACCGCGATGCCGGGCAGCACGCCGAGCAGCGCGACGCCGAGGAAAGCGGCGATCGCGAGGCTGAACTCGACCCGCCGGCGGCGCCACAGGCTGGTCATCGCCGGGAAGTCGGCGAGCGACAGGGCGGCCGCGATGACGACGGCGGCCAGCGTCGGCGACGGCAGGTTGCGCAGCAGGCCGGGCACGAAGATCAGCAGCATCGAGATGGCGACCGCGCCGACCACCCCGGTGACCTGCGTCCGGGCGCCGGACTGCTCGGCGACTGCGGTGCGCGAGCCGCTGGTGCTGACCGGGAAGCCCTGGAAGAACGAGGCGGCGATGTTGGCGGCGCCGATGCCGACCATCTCCTGGTTGCCGCGCACCTCCTGGCCGGTGCGGCCGGCAAAGACCGAAGCGGTGGAGATGGTGTCGGTGAGCGAGACGAGCGTGATGCCGAGCGCCCCGGCCGCGAGCACGCCCAGGTCGGAGAGGTCGAACGAGGGCACGTCGAACGGCGGGAAGCCCTGCGGGAGCGCCCCGACGACGTCCACGCCCCGGTCGACCAGCCCGAAGAGGGGCACGGCCAGGGTGGAGAGCACGACGGCGACCAGGATGCCGGGGACGCGCGGCAGCCAGCGGCGCAGCGCCCCGATGACGGCGAGCCCGAAGACGCCGACCACGAGCGAGGCGGTGACCGTCTTGCCGTCGGCGAGCCCCTCGACGAACCCGCGGGTCTCGGCGATCAGGCCGTCGCCGTCGACCGAGAATCCGAACAGCTTCGGCAGCTGCCCGATCAGGATCGTCAGGGCGAGGCCGTTCATGTAGCCGACCTGGGTCGGGTGCGAGAGCAGGTCGGCCAGGAAGCCCAGCTTGGCGATGCCGGCCAGCACGAGCATGATGCCGACCAGCAGCGCCAGGCCCGACGCCATCGCGACCGCCCGCGCCGGGTCGGCGGCGGCGCCGAGCGACCCGACCAGAACGGTGGCGATCATCGGGCCGAGCGAGGAGTCGGGCCCAAGGACCAGGATGCGCGAAGGACCGAAGACGGCGTACGCCAGCAGGCAGAGGATCGACGTGTAGAGCCCGGTGATCGCCGGCAGCCCGGCGAGCTCGGCGTAGGCCATGCCCTGCGGGACCAGCAGCGTGGTCAGCACGATGCCGGCGACCAGGTCCTTGGGAAGCCAGGCCGCCTTGTAGCCGCGGGCGACGCCGATGCCCGGCACCCACTCGCGAAGATCGATCGCCACAGCCCGAACCTAACGGCTGACGGCCGCGCCCGACCCACCCGCGCCGGATGGAAAACTGACCGGATGGATCTTCAGGACGCGCTCTCCCGGCGGCTCGGCCCGGTCACCGCCGCGGCCGGGATCTCGGTGGCCGGATCGCGCACGGTGGCCGGGGCCGACGGGAGCTTCCGGATCGCCTCGCTGACGAAGGTCCTCACCTCGGCCGCGCTGGTGCTGACCCTGCGCGACCGCGGCATTCCGCTGGACACGCCCGCGATCGAGCTGCTGCCCGGCCTCGCCGACGACTGGCGCGCCGACCGCTCGCTGACCGTCGAGCAGCTGCTCGGCCAGGTCTCCGGCCTGCGCGAGTCGGTCGATGCGGCCACGGTCGCGGCGCTGGGCGCCGGCGACCAAGCGCTGAGCGAGGCGGCGCGCTTGGTGGTGCGTGCGGGCAACGAGCGCCCGCCGGGCACCCGGTGGTCCTACTACAACGGCAACTATTTCCTGGCGGGGGCGATGCTTCACCCGTACGAGGAAAGTCTCCACAACCGTGTGATTCGGCCGTGGCAGCTCACCCGGACCGGATTCGCCGAGCCACCCGGCCCGGTGGCGGGCCGCAACGGCGACGACGCCGTCCCGCCGATCGACTACCCCCGTGGCCGGCGGCCGAGCGGCGGCCTCTGGTCCTGCGTGCCCGACCTGCTGACCGTCGGCGAGCGCCTGATCGGCGACGGCGAGTTCCGGCGAGCGCGGACGACCGGGGACGACCCGATGGCGTACGGGCTGGGTTGGGCTCTCGGCCCCGCCGGCCAGATGTTCCTGAACGGACGCCTGCCCGGTTACCGGGCCGCGATGCTGATGGTGCCCGCCCACGAGTACGTCAGCGTGGTCCTCACCGCCGACGAGAACGCGTTGCCCGCGGCCGCGCGGCTGCTGAGCGACCTGCAGCTTCCGCTGACCGGCCAGGACATCGCCGCCGGGATCGACCGGTTCGCGGCCTGACGATGGTCCGCTTCCACCCCGACCGGCGGACCGGCCGCGAGCACGACGGCTGGGGCGTCCTGACCGTGGCCGGGTCGAGCGGGCGCGTCGACACCGGCCGCGCCCGGTTGTTCGCCCGGCACGGCGCGCTGGCCGAGTCGATCAGGTGGTTCGGCGGTCCGGGCCAGAACCCGGGCCCGTGGGAGATCCCGCTCGAGCAGTTCCGAACCCGGGTGGCCGCCCTGCGCCGGGAGTGCGACCGCGTCCTGGTCGCGGGCACGTCCTTCGGCGCCGAGGCGGCGCTGCTGACCGGCGCCCACACCGCCGGCGTCGACGCGGTGGTGGCCTTCGCGCCGTCCGACGTGGTGTGGGCGGGCGTCCGCCCCGACGGCACGCAGACCTCGCACTGGACCCGGGCCGGCCACCCCTTGCCGTTCGTCCCCTTCGTCCCGTGGACGCCGCCCGACGACCCGCCGAGCTATCGCCGTTTGTACGAATTGTCGCGGTCGGCCGATCCGGAGGCGGTGGCCGCCGCCGCGATCCCGGTCGAGCGCATCCGGGCCCTCATCGTGGTGGCCGGCCGGGACGACCGGGTATGGCCGAGCGCAACGCACGCCGAGGCGATCGCCGACCGCCGCCGCCGGCACGGGCTGCCCACCACCGTGGTGCTCGATCCGGGCGCCGGCCATCGAGCCGTGCTGCCCGGCGAGCCGCGCGTCACGGCCGGCGCGCGCATGGCAAGGGGCGGCTCGGAGGCCGCGGACCGCCGGCTGGGCGCCGCCGCGTGGGACCAGATCCGCCGCCTGATGACCGGCGCCCCGGAACCGGAGCAGTGATCCGCACGCTAGGCAGCCGGGAGGCGCGCGGCGAGGTGAGGAGGCGGCCCGAGCGGCGCGGCAGCGAGACGGCCCGCGCAGAGCGGCCGAGCAAAGCGGCCCGCGCAAAGCGGCCCGAGCGAGACGGCCCGAGCAAGGCGGCCCGCGCAAAGCGGCCCCAGCGAGGCGGCCCCAGCGAGGCGGGAGTCAGCGCGGCGGGTTGTAGCGCGAGCGCGGCGCCGTCGGCTCCGGGCGGCTGGGGTGGCGAGGGCGGTGAGGGCGGGAAACTGATGGCCTCGGCGGCCGACGGCGCGACGCCGGACTACCGGTGACGGGCGGGAGTGGCTCGGGGAGCGCGGGCGGCATGGACGGCTCGGCCGGCTCGGAGTGCGCGGACGGTTCACGCGGCTCGGGCAACTCAGCGGACGCGGAGGGCTCGGAAAGCTCGGCCGGCTTGGCCGACTCCATCGTTTGCCGAGGAGCGGGCACGACAACGGGCCGAACCGCCGCCACCGCCGAAGCCATCGGCACGGGCGACGCCACCGGCACCGCCGGGGCCACCGGCACGGGCGACGCCAGCGGCACGGGCGACGCCAGCGGCACGGGCGACGCCAGCGACCCCAGCGGCGCCGGCCACGCCACTGGCACGGTGCACCCCAGCGGCGCCGGCGACGCCGCCGGGCCCGCGGGCACTGGCGCTAGCCGGGAAAGCGGCGTCACCACGGCCAGCACCAGGCCGAGGACCACAACCGCGACGAGGGCGTCCAGCCAATAGTGGTTGCCGGTCACCACGACCACGAGCACCGTGATCGCCGGGTGGGCCAGCCACCACCAGCGCCGGCGGGAGCGGGACGCGTGGATCAAGGCCACCGCCACCGCCAGCGCCCAGCCGACGTGCAAGGACGGCATCGCCGCGTACTGGTTGCTCAACGTGTCGCTGCTCGGCGAGCCGTAGACGGACGGGCCGTAGAGGTGGCCGGTGTCGGCCAGGCCCGCGCTCGCCAGCATGCGCGGCGGCGCGAGCGGGAACAGCGCGTGGATCACCAGGGCGAGCGCGGTCAGCGAGGCGAGGGTGCGGCGGAACCAGAGGTAGATCTCCGGGCGACGCCGATAGGTCCAGACCAGCGCCGCGGCGGTCGCGGGAAAATGGACGTACGCGTAGAAGCAGTTCGCGGCCCGCACCCACCACCCATGGCCGAGGATCGTCGCCTGCAGGGCCGCCGCGCTGGGCAGCCGCAGCGCGCGTTCGAGGTCCCAGACGCTCTGCGCGTTGGTCAGCGCGGCCCCGACATGGCCCTCGACCAGCAGCCGGCCCAGTTTGTAGGCCAGGAACAGCACGGCCACGAAGGCGATCTCCCGGAGGGCTCGGCGCATCTTCCCAGGATGGTCGCGATCTTTCTCAGCGTGCAAAGTTCTGGCGTGAGTCCTGAGTCACCCTCTCAGCCCAGGCACAGCAACCTCTACTTCACGGCGATCGGGTTGATCGGCGAGCCGACCGCTCCGGTGATCGGAAGCGGAGCGGCGGTCAGGAAGAAGTCGTAGCGCCCCTCGGCCGCGCAGTCGACGGCGAGCGCGTCCGGGTCCCACATCTCGCCGAGGAAGAGGCCCATGTTCGGGATCGCCACCTGGTGCAGCGGCTGGAACGCGCCGTCGAACTCGTTGGGCCGCACCTCGAAGCCCCAGGTGTCGGTGGCGATGGCGGCGATCTCGGTGTCGTGCAGCCAGTCGGCCGTGGCGAAGGACAGACCGGGGGCCGGCCCGCCCGCGTACTCGCCCCAGCCCTCCCGCCGGCATCGGGTGAGCTGACCGGTCCGCACCACCACGATGTCGCCCCGCCCGACCGCGGACGAGGGTCCCTGCCGCGCGATCGTCTCCTCGAGGTGGGCGGCGGTGATCGCGAAGCCGTCCGGCAGCTCGCCGCCGTCGCCGAGCGCCCGGCCCACGTCGAGCAGCACGCCCCGGCCGGCGATCACGTCGGCCACCGTCTCGATGCCGGTCACCGCGTCGCCGAGGCTGGTCACGGTGGTCGCCGCCGGCCGGCCGTTCCAGGCGTTGCCGTGGTCGAAGATGTGGCCGAGCCCGTCCCACTGCGTCGAGCACTGCAGCGGCATCGCGATCACGTCGTCGGCCCCGCCGATCCCGTGCGGGAAGCCCTGGATGCCGGCGGCCGCGTCCGTGCCGGTGTCGAGCATCGTGTGCACCGGGTTGGTGCGGCGCCGCCAGCCCTTCTGCGGCCCGTCCATGTCGAACGACTGCGCCAGCGAGAACGAGACCCCGCGGCGGATGAGCTTGGCGGCTTCCACCCGCTTGTCCGGGGTCAGGAAATTCAGCGTTCCCCGTACGTCGTCAGCACCCCACCGCCCCCAGTTGGTGTTCCGCTTGGCCGCCGCCGCGATCGCGCCCTCGGGGTCGGTCCGGTCGAGGCTCATGCGGTGGTCCCGAACGAGTCGGCGATCCAGTCGGCGACGAAGACGCTCACGTGCGGCAGGTGGTCCAGCCCGATGTGCTCGGCCCCGCCCTCGGCCGGCGTGAAGATCCGCAGCTCGCGCCGGGGGCTCGCGGTGGCCTGGTCGTACGACCGGTGGGCGTAACTCAGCGGGATCTGCCGGTCGTTCTCGCCGTGCGCGACCAGGAACGGAACGGTGATCCGCTCGACGACGCCGTCCAGGTGCACGTCGCTCGCGGTCTTGATGAAGTCCTCGATCGAGGAGGAGCCCCAAACCCACATCACGTGGTCCCAGTAGTGCGGCACCGGGTTCTCGCCCTCCCGCTCGAGCCGGCGCAGCTGCACCTCGCCCCAGTTGTGGTTGGCGCCCCACGCCACGCACAGGGCGAGGCGCTTCTCGAAGGCGGCCGCCCTCGGGGCGTAATACCCGCCCAGCGACCAGCCGACCAGGCCGATCCGGGCGGCGTCGACGTCGCCGCGGGCGAGCAGGTAGTCGACGCAGGCCGCGGCCCAGTCCTCGGTCGTGACCCGGGCGGTGAGGCCGCCGAAGCGGAGCGCCTCGCCGCTGCCCGGGCAGTCGACCATCAGGGTCGAGATGCCGCGCGCCGCCAGCTCCTGCGGGAAGCCGGAGACGTACATGTGCTCCTTGGTCGAGTCCAAGCCGTTCCACATGATCATGCAGGGCGCGCCGGGGCCGGCCGAGGTGAAGTAGGCCGGCAGCGTGGTGCCCTCGAACGGGACGGCGACCCGGGTGGTGGCCGGGTCGATCAGGTCGAAGGTCTTCCGCATCAGGTCGAGGCAGCGCTGGTAGACCGCCCGCCGGCCGGGGGCGTGCGCGCTCTGCATCCGCTCGGCCTGGGTCAGGTAGTTGGTGGCCCGGAGGTACTTGTGTCCCGCGGCCCGCCGGTGCCCCGCCGCCTCGTCCGCGACGGCCTGCGCCTCGAGGTCGTCGACGACCGCGGTCCACGAGGCCATCAGCGCCGTGGTGCCGACGTCGGAGCCCTGCGCCGCCAGCTCCCGGATCGGCCGGCACGCGCGGTCCACCTCGTCGATGAGCCCGCCGCTGTTGAGCGCGGCGACCACGCTGAGGTTCCAGACGTAGTTGCCCGGGAAGTACTCGAACATCACGGTTGCCTTTCGACGGACCGGCGGAACGGTGGGAGGGGCGCCGCGGGTGGGGCGGTCACGATGCGGTTGGTCAGCGATCCGATGCCCTCGACGGTCAGGGTCACGACGTCGCCGTCCTGGAGCGGGGGCGGGTCCTGGCGTCCGCGGCGGCCCCACAGCTCGGCGAGGCAGCCGCCGTTGCCGACGGTGCCCGAGCCGAGCACGTCTCCGGGCGCCACGTGGCTGTCGCGCGCCGCGTACGCCAGCAGGGTCTCGAAGGTCCAGCCCATGTGCGAGAGCAGGTCCCGGCCGACCTCGGCGCCGTTCACCGACGCGGTGCAGGTCAGCGCGAGGAACCCGGCGGCGTCGCGATGGCGCTCGAGCTCGCCGGCGGTGACGATCCACGGGCCGAGGCTGCCGGCGAAGTCCTTGCCCTTGGCCGGTCCCAGGTTCACCCGCATCTCGCGGCTCTGCAGGTCACGCGCCGACCAGTCGTTGAAGATCGTGTAGCCGAAGATCGAGCCGGACGGGCCCACCACCGCGGCCACCTCGAGCTCGAAGTCGCGCGCCACCGACGACGCGGGAAACGGCACGTCGGCATCCGGCCCGATCAACGTGTGCGGGTTGGTGAAGTAGAACGCCGGGGCGTCGTACCAGGCCTCGGGCACCCCGCCCACGCCGTCGACCGCCCGCCGTACCCCCTCGACATGCTCCTCGAACGCGACGAAGTCGCGGAAAGCGGGCGGGTGCAGCGGCGCGAGCAGTCGCACTTCCCGCAGCGGTACGCCGGGAAGCAGCTCCGGGTCGGCCAGGCCGGCCCGGACGACGTCCAGCACCGTCAGCCCTCCGGCCAGCGGGTGGACGAGCGGGCCGCGCACCACGCCGCCGTGCTCGACGCCGCGGTGGAGGAAGGTCGCGAGCCGCATCAGACCGGCGGGGCGACGAAGACGCCGCGGTCGGGGTCGTTGAACGACTGCCGGGCCACCAGCTCGTTCATCGGGTTCGCCGTGCCCCACTGGTCGGACACCGTCGGGTCGGAGAAGTCGTAGAGGTGCGGGTGCCAGGTGTCCTCGTCCAGCAGCTCGAGCTCGGTCGTGTACTCGACGGTGTTCCCGTGCGGGTCGAGGAAGTAGCTGAAGGTGTTGTTGCCGGCCATGTGCCGCCCGGGCCCCCACACCTTCTCGACGCCGGCCCGCAGCAGCCGTCCGGTGCCGCGCATGTACTCGTCGATGCCGCGCATCTCGAACGACGCGTGGTGCAGCGAGACGTGCGGGCCGCGGGCGACGGCGAGGCTGTGGTGGTAGCGGTTGGTGCGCAGGAACCACATCATCGAGCCCATCCGCGGGTGCATCAGCGTGTCGGAGAGCGCGAAGCCGAGGTGTCGCTCGTAGAACGAGACGGTCTGCTCCGGGTTCGGCGAGTTGATGACCACGTGCGACAGCTTCACCGGGACCGGCTCGCCCGCCTCGACCTTGCGGTGGGCGCGGACCTCGACGTCGGCGGAGACCTCGACCGTACGGCCGTCGTTGTCGAAGAACCGGAAGCCGTACCCGCCGCCGGGCGTCTGCATCTTCCCCGGCTCGTGGACGAGCTCGACGCCCTCCCGAGCGAGTCGCACGGCCAGCGCGTCGACGTCGGCCGGGGTCGCGGCGCCGAACGCGATCAGGTCGAGGCGCTTCTCGGCGGCCCGGCGCAGGCGCACGGAGTACTGCTCCGGTGATCCGGCCGCCGCCAGGTAGGCGATGCCCGAGTCGGTGACCGACGGCGTGAGCCCCCACATGGTCGTGTAGAACTCGAACTGCTTGTCGTAGTCGGGCACCGCCAGGTCGACGTGCCGCAGATGGGTGATCAGTCGCTCGTTCATCAGGCTTCCTGCATCAGAAGGTGGGAGATCCGGTTCATCAGGCCGGGCACGTCGCCGCGCTCGTGGTCGAGCAGCCAGCGGCAGAGCTGGAGCGAGCCGTCGACGACGGTCCGGGCCCGCTCGAAGCGGCGGGTGGTGAAGGACTCCCACAGCTCGTCGCTCAGCTCGTCGTGGGCCAGCAGCAGCTCGGCCAGCACCGACGCGTCCTCGAGGGCCTGCGCGGCGCCCTGGGCCAGGGTCGGCGGGCAGGCGTGGGCGGCGTCGCCGATCAGCACGACCCGGCCGCGGTGCCAGGGCGCGTCGAGCAGGTGGCTCTCGAACCAGGTGTAGTTGACCCGGGCCGGGTCGGTCAGCACCGCCCGGATGTCGTCCCACGGCCCGTGGTAGGCCTGCGACAACTCGCGCATGACCGCGAGGGACTCGGCCGGGGAGAGCGTGCTGCGGTCGCGGGCGTCCTCCACCACGTACGCGTAAAGGGTGTCCTCGCCGGTCGGGCAGTAGCCGGCGATGTAGCTCGGGCCGCCGTAGTAGAGGTCGGTGCGGGTGACGCTCGCCGGCCGCGGGGTGAAGGCCCGCCAGATGCCCATGCCGACGCTGTGGGTCTCGAGGTTGATGCCGAGCATGCGCCGGGTCCAGGACCGGATGCCGTCGGCGCCGACGACCAGGTCGTAGCGGCCGGCCGACCCGTCGGCGAAGGTGACGGCCACGCCGGTGTCGTCCTGGTCGAGAGCGGTGTACGTCGTCCCGGACCGGGTCTTCACCCCGGCCGCGGCCGCCCGGTCGAGCATGATCCGGGCCAGGGCCGGCCGGTACATGCCGACCGTCGCCGGCAGGTCGGGGCCGCCGGTGCGGAGGTCGTCGAACTCGGCGATCAGGGTGCCGGCCGGGTCGGGCGCGCGCAGGCCGAGCGAGTCGAACGCGTACCCCTGCTCCCGGACCTGCTCCCAGACGCCCAGCCGGCGCAGGACGCGCAGCGCGTTGCCCTGCAGGGTGATCCCGGACCCGAGCGCCGAGACGTCGGGCTTGATGTCGATGAGCTCGACCGAGACGCCGCCCTCGGCGAGCAGGATCGCGGCGGCGGCGCCCGCGGCTCCGCCACCGACGACGAGAACGTTACGCACGGCTGGCACTGGCTTCCCCCTCGTCTTTGTGACTGCCTTGTTTGTGACTGGCACCACTCTCCGACGGCGGACGTCATCAGGAAAGAGTCAACTGGTGATGTCGGCCATCACTGGCGCTTATACTGCGCCGGTGCCGGTCGACCGGATCCTCGCCAACCTCGACCTGAACCTGCTGGTCACGCTCGATGCCCTGCTGCGCGAGCGGAACGTGACGCGCACCGCGGAGGCGCTCGGCGTGAGCCAGCCGGCGGTGAGCGCCGCCCTGGCCCGCCTGCGCCGGCACTTCGGCGATCCGCTGCTGGCCCGGGCCGGCAACCGTTACGAGCTGACGCCGCTGTCGGCCCAGCTGCTGGCGCTGACCGGCCCGGCGCTGTCCGGCGTGCGCCGGGTCTTCGACGTCACCCCCGACTTCGACCCGTCGGCGGTCGAGCGCGAGTTCACCGTCATCACGTCCGACTACGCGGCGACGGTCCTCGGCCCGCTCATCGCCCGCCGGCTGGCCGGTGCCGCCCCCGGAGTCCGGCTGCGCTTCCAGTACACGACGCCGTACACGGTCGACCACGCCGCCGAGACGCTGCGGACTGCCGACGGGCTGCTGCTGCCGCACGGGTTCCTGACCGACATCCCGTTCGTCGACCTCTACGAGGACCGCTGGGTGTGCATCGTCGCCGAGGACCACCCCGACGTCGGCGACTCCCTCACGCTCGAACAGCTCGGCACGCTGCCCTGGGTCGTGCTCTACAACCTGCGGACCGCCTTCGCTCCGGCCGCCCAGCAGCTGCGGATGCTCGGCATCGAGCCGCGGGTCGAGGTCGTCGCCGACGGCTTCCTGCCGATGCCGTTCCTGGTCGCCGGAACCCGTCGCGTCGCGCTGCTGCAGGAACGTCTCGCCGCGCTGCTGGCGACCCCCGCGGGCGTACGCGTCCTGCCGTGCCCGTTCGACGCCGTGCCCCTGGCCGAGGCCTTCTGGTGGCACCCGATCTACCAGAACGACCCCGCCCACGTCTGGCTGCGCGGCGTGCTCGCCGAGGCCGGCCATCAGTTGCGCTTATGACGGCCATAGGCGGATCGCTCTTCCGCTGATTGCCGCCCCGCCCCGATAGTCCGGTGTGACCCGCGTCTCTCCCCGCTGCGAAGGGCACACCGCCATGTCACTGGCCACTCCCGTCGACGCTCCCCCGCGCCAGGCCGGGCCGGCTCAGCTCGTCCTGCTGCTGGCCGGGAGCTGTCTGACCATCCTGGGCGCGGTCCTGATCGCGCCGGTCCTGCCCCAGATGGAGGACCACTTCGCCGGTGTCGCCGGCGCCGACGTGCTCGTGCCGATCGTCCTCACCATCCCGGCCCTGCTGGTCGGCCTCACCGCCCCCCTTCGCCGGCCTGGTCATCGACGCGATCGACCGCAAGCGCCTGCTGCTGGCCGCCCTCGTCGTCTACGCCGCGGCCGGCACCGCCCCGCTCTACCTCGACTCCCTCGGCGCGATCATCGGCAGCCGCGCCGTGGTCGGCCTGTGCGAGGCCGCCATCATGACGTGCTGCACGACGCTGATCGGCGACTACTGGGCGGGCTCGCGGCGCAGTCGCTACCTGGGTCTGCAGACCCTGGTGGCGACCGTTGCGGCGACCGTCTTCCTCGCGCTCGGCGGCGGCCTGGGGGCGGCCGGCTGGCGTACCCCGTTCTGGCTGTATCTGGTCGCGCTCGTCCTTGTCGTGCCGATGTACCGCCTTATCTGGCAGCCTGTCCCCTCGTCGGGCAAGCTCCCGCCGCTGCCGTGGCGCGCCCTGCTCGTGCCGTGCCTGATCACGCTGGTCGGCGGCGTCGTCTTCTACGCCCTGGTCGTCCAGCTCTCCTTCGTGCTCGACGGCCTCGGCGTCACCTCGAGCGCCGCGATCGGTGGCGTGAGCGCCGCCATGTCGATCGCCACCGCCGCCGGCTCCGCCTCCTTCGCCAAGCTGTCCTCCCGCCGTCCGCGCACCCTGCTGCCGATCGCCTTCGGCCTGGCCGCCGCCGGCCTCGCGATCGTCTTCGCCGCCGGCAACGTCGCCCTGGTCACGGCCGGCGCCATGGTGACCGGCCTCGGCACCGGCCTGCTGCTGCCCGTCCTGCTGACCTGGGCCACCAACCGCCTGCACTTCGACCAGCGCGGCCGCGGCACCGGCCTGTGGACCGGCTTCCTCTTCGTCGGCGAGTTCGCCTCCCCTCTGGTCGTGGCCGCCTTCAAGGCCGCCAGCGGCGACCTCCAGCAGGCGCTGGGCGTGCTGGCGGTGGTCGCCCTCGCGCTGGCCGTGGTCGCCCTGCTGGTGGTGCCCCGCAGCGCGCCGCCCCTGAACGTCACCGATTAGAGCACGCGCCGGCGATCGTTCCGGGGTTATCCACAATGGCCGTCCGAAGTCGCCGGAGCTGGCACAATCGCTGCGTGCACGCGGCCATCGTCGAAGCGTTGCTCGCGTCGCCGGAGCCGGCGATCCGGTGGCGGGTGCGCACGGCCGTGCTCGGCGAGCACGGCCTGCCGCCGCCGGAGTCGCCGCTCGCCCGGCGGCTGCTCGACCGCGCCGACCTCGGCCGGCCCTACGCCAAGTGGGACGGCGCGCACTGGGTGCTCGCCACGCTCGCCGACATCGGCCACCCGCCGGGCGATCAGGCCTTGTCTCCGCTGCGCGAGCGGGTCCTCGAGACCTGGCTCGCCGCCGACTACGACCGCGACTCGGCCGTGGCGTACGGCGGGCGCGGCGTCCCGCTGCTCGACGGCCGGCACCGGGCGCACGCCTCGCAACAGGGCAACGCCCTGCGGGCGCTGACCACGCTGGGCCTCGCCGACGAGCGGTGCGACCGGCTCGCGGCGCTGCTCCTGCGCTGGCAATGGCCGGACGGCGGGTGGAATTGCGACCGCCATCCCGCGGCGGACACCTCGTCGTTCTGCGAGACGCTCACCCCGATGCGCGGCCTTCACGCGTACGGGCGTACCGAGGCGGCGCGGAGGGCGGCCGAGGTGTTCCTCCCCCGGCGGCTGGCCTTCCGCCGCCGGGACGGCGAGCTGATCCGGCCCGAGTTCGCGAAGCTGCACTACCCGCTGCACTGGCACTACGACGTTCTCGGCGGCCTGAAGGCGATGGCCGAGCTCGGCCTCGTCACCGACCCGCGCTGCGCGGACGCGCTGGACCTGCTCGAGTCGCTGCGGCTCGCGGACGGGTGGCCGGCCACCGGCCGGTTCGACCGGGCGCCGGAGTGGGGCGGCACGAGCACCCGCCGCGGCAATCCGTGGGTCACGGTCGACGCCCTGTTCGTCCTGCGGGCCGCCGGCCGGCTCGTTCTCTGAAATGCGGCGGCTGGACACCTCGGGCCACGACGAACCGCACGGTCACCGGGTATCAGTCGTCGAGCTCCTCCAGGACCCGCTGGGCGATCCGGAACGCCGTGTTCGCCGCGGGCACGCCGCAGTAGATCGCCGACTGCAGCAGCACCTCCTTGATCTCGTCGACGCTCAGCCCGTTGGTCCGCGCCGCCCGCACATGCATCGCGAGCTCCTCGTGGTGGCCCAGCGCCACCAGCGCGGTCAGGGTGATCATCGACCGGCTGCGGCGGTCCAGGCCCGGGCGGGTCCAGATCTCCCCCCAGGCGTACGCGGTGATCAGCTCCTGGAAATCCGCGGTGAACGGCGTCGTGCCCGCCGTGGCGCGATCGACATGCGCATCGCCGAGAACCGCGCGCCGGACCGCCATCCCGGCCGCCCGCACGTCTTCCATCCGCCGCCACCGCTGCCCGCTCCGGGCCCGCTCCCCACCCCCGGAACTTCCGGAGCCGACGCCATCCGGGGCACCTCCGCCGCCCGCGCCCTCGCCACCCGAGGCGCCATCCTCCGTGCTCACCGCGCCGAAATGGTCGTCCATCAGTGAGGCGACCGTGGCCGGCAACTCGGCCGGCGGGAGGTGCGCCGCCCCATCCAGCATCACCAACTGCCCATGCCGGATATTTCCGGCTATGAGGGCCAAGTCCTCGGGCGGGGTCGGCCCATCATCGACCCCGGCCACCGCCAGCACCGGCGCCTCGATCGCGCCCAGCCGGTCGCGTACGTCGAAGGTCGCCAGCGCCTCGCACACCAGCGCATAGCTCTCCGGGTCGGCCGCCCGCAGGGCGTCGATCAGCTCCCGGACGACCTCCGGCTCCTTCTCCGGAAAGCCCGGCGAGAACCACCGCTGCAACGACCCGGCCACGACCGCCTGCGTCCCCTCGGCGCGCACCGTCGCGGCCCGCTGGCGCCATCCGCCGGCCTCGCCGATCTTCGCGCCGGTGGCGATCAGCACGGCCGACTCGACCCGTCCGGGCGCGTCCAGCAGCAACTGGAGCCCGACCGCCCCGCCGACCGAGTCGCCCGCGTACCGGAACGTCTCGCCCGGCCGGATCCGGTCGGCCAGCTCCAGCACCGCCTCGGCCAGCCCGGCGATCCCGAACGCCGCCGTCGCCGGCGCCCCGCGTCCGTGGCCCGGAAGCTCCCAGCCGACCACGTGGTATCCCCCGGTGAGCAGCCGCGCGCACCGACCCCACAGCGCCTCGGCCGACGTGCCGAGCGACGGCCCGAGCAGAAGAAGAGGCCGCCCGGGCGCCTCGACCAGGGTGACCGCCGTCAGCACGGCTTCACCTCGGCGCGCGTCAGCACGGCGTCGATGATGTCGCCGGCGGCGCCCAGGTAGGGGCCGTCGGCGCCGAGCTTGTCGCGCTCGGCGTCGATGCCGGGACGGGCCCCGGCCAGCGTCGCGGCCATCCGGTCGGCGTCGACCCGCAAGCCGGCCAGCAGCTCGGCGGTCTGGTCGGCGGCGACGACCGTACGCCGGGCGAGCGTGCGCAGCGTGGCCCACTCGACGTGCCAGGCGCCGTCGGGGCGTTCGTCGATCATGTCGGCCGCCGCGGTGTGCAGGGTGGCGGCGAGCGGCGGCGCGGCCAGGGCGGCCCGGCGGATCAGCACCGAGAGCACCGGGTTCTGCTTGTTCGGCATCGCCGACGATCCGCCGCGGCCCTCGGCCGGCGACTCCGACAGCTCGCCGACTTCCGGCCGGCTCCCGAGCAGCACGTCGTTGGCGATCTTGCCCCAGGCGTCGGTGCAGCTCACCATCGCGTCCGCCGCCCGGGTGACGGGGGCGCGGGCGGTGTGCCACGGCGGCGCGGCGGCGAGACCGAGAGTTCCGGCCGCTCGGGCCACCGCGTCCAGCGCGCCCGCGGCCGACCCCAGCACGACCGCCGGGGCCGCGAGACTTCCGGCCGCCCCGCCGATCTGCACCGGCAGCGCGACACCGGCCAGGACGTCGCGGGCGTCGAGGACGCCGGTCAGCCAGCCGGCCACCTTCAGCCCGAAAGTTGTCGGCACCGCGTGCTGGGTCAGCGTACGGGCCGCCATCCGGGTGCCGCGATGCCGATCGGCCAGCTCACCGAGACTTCCGATCTGCCGCGACAAGGACGCGTGCACGGCCGTGCAGGCCGCGTGCAGGTTCAGCACCAGGGCGGTGTCGAGCACGTCCTGGCTGGTCAGCCCGGTGTGCAGCGCGTCCGGGGCGCCGCGGGACCGCAGGAGGCGCAGCAGCGGGATGACCGGGTTGCCGCCGCCCTCGGCCTCGCGCGCCAGGAGCGGCAGATCGGCGGGGGTGACCAGGCCGGCGAGCGACGACGGCACGCCGCGCGCGGCCAGCCACGCCTCCTCGACGCGGACCATCGCGGCCAGCACGGCCGCGTCGGTGAACAGGTCGCCGGCCCGGGCGTCGCCGGGCCAGAGCAGGTCGCTCATCCCCAGACGCCACGGTGTTCCGGGAAGCTGAGGAACACGGTCTCCCGCGGTCCCTGCAGATGGATGTCGAAGACCAGGCCCTGGTCGTCCCGGGTGGTGACCAGGGTGTCCCGGCGCTCGGGGCCGACCGCCTCCAGCAGCGGATCGGCGCCGTACACGTCGGGGTCCGGCAGGTACGCCCGGGTGAACAGCCGATCGAGCAGCCCGCGCGCGAACAGCGTCACCGCGAAGAACGGCGGTCGCCCGGGCCGGGTCTCCCCCGGCTCGAGCGTCGAGAACCAGTAGTGCCCGTCCACGTCGGTCGCGGCCCGGCCGAACCCGGTGAACGTCCACCCGTCGCGCCGCAGCGACCCCGGCACCCGGCACACGTTCCCGGCGGGATCGGCCTGCCAGATCTCGATCATCGCGTCCGGGACCGGCACGCCGTCGCCGTCGAGGACGCGGCCGTGCAGCCGGATCGCGCCGGCGCGGCCGGGCGGCACCAGCTCGTTGCCACCCTCGTAGGGCAGACCGAGGTGGAAGAACGGGCCGACGGTCTGTCCGGGCGCGGCGGTCACGCGGGCTCCTCCTGGTCCTTCTCGAGCGGGGTGCGGTGGCTGCCGGTCAGCACGATGTCCCAACGGTAGCCGAGGCTGAACTCCGGGCTGGTCAGGTCGTGCTCGTAGGTCGCGATCAGCATCTGGCGCGCCTTGGGGTCGGTCACCGACTGGAAGATCGGGTCGAGCGCGAAGAGCGGGTCGCCCGGGAAGTACATCTGGGTCACCAGCCGCTGGGTGAAGTCGGTGCCGAACAGCGAGAAATGGATGTGGGCCGGCCGCCAGGCATTCAGATGATTGCGCCACGGGTACGGCCCGGGCTGGATCGTGGTGAACCGGTACCACCCGTCGGCGTCCGTCAGGCAGCGCCCCTGGCCGGTGAAGTTCGGGTCGAGCGGCGCCGGGTGCTGGTCACGCAGATGCGCGTACCGGCCGGCGGCGTTCGCCTGCCAGATCTCCACCAGCTGGTGCGACACCGGCCGTCCGTCGCCGTCCAGGACCCGCCCGCTCACCGTGATCCGGGAGCCCAGCGGCTCACCGGCGTGCTGGATGGTGAGGTCGGCCTCGGCGTCGTCGACGTCGGAGTGCCCGAAGCAGGGCGCCCACAGCTCCACGCCCTCGGGGTCGGCCGGCTGCAGCGCCTTGGTCGGGTGGCGCAGAATGCTGCTGCGGTAGGCCGGGTAGTCCAGGCGCGGCTGGTGCTCGGGCGAGCCCTCCTGACCGTCCTGGATCTCGCGGCTGATGTCCGCCTGGGTCGTCGTCACCCGACCGACGCTAGGCTCCCCGGCCGCCGGGCGCGATACTGGCCTTCCACTGATCGGAAGGATCGGACGGGATCGGATGGGATCGGAAGGACCACCATGACGGCCAGCGTCACGTCGCGAGCCCTGGCGCTGCTCGGCGCGTTCGATCCGGAGCACCGCACCCTTACGCTCAGCGCGCTGGCCCGGCGCTCGGGCCTGCCGCTGGCCACCGCTCACCGGCTGGTCGGCGAACTGCGCGAGTGGGGCGCGCTGGCCCGGCTCGACACCGGGGAGTACGTGATCGGCCGCCGCCTCTGGGACCTCGGCCTGCTCGCCCCGGTGCAGGCCGGCCTGCGCCAGGCGGCCTCGCCCTTCCTGCACGACCTGTACGGGGCGACGCTGGCCACGGTCCATCTGGCCGTGCGGGACGGCATCGAGGTGCTCTACATCGACCGGCTCTCCGGGCACGTGTCCGTTCCGGTGGTGAGCGAGGTGGGGTCCCGTCTCCCGATGCACGCCACCGGGGTCGGGAAGGTGCTCCTCGCGTACGCGCCGGAAGAAGTCGTCGCGGAAGCGTTGAAGCACCTCAGCCGGGTGACGCCCTACACGATCACGCAGCCGGCCCGGTTGCTGGAGCAGATCCGGCGGGTGCGCGCCGACGGCTACGCGACCACCGGCGAGGAGATGAGCCTGGGCGCGTGCTCGGTGGCGGTGCCGGTGCGCGGCGCGGGCGGCGAGGTGGTCGCGGCGCTCGGCCTGGTGGTGCCCGACCTGCGGCGCGAGCGGGCCCGGCTGGTGTCGGCGCTGCAGGTGGCGGCTCAGGGCATCACCCGGGTCTTCGCTTCCGCCCAGTGGAAATAGGGCCTTGCCCGAGCCGGTGGCCGCCCGGTTGGCTGGTCCCATGCGTACCCAGGTCGCCATCATCGGCGCGGGCCCGGCCGGCCTGCTCCTCTCCCATCTGCTCACCCGCGCCGGCGTCGACGCGGTCGTCCTCGAGACCCGCAGCCAGGAGTACGTGGCCTCGCGGATCCGGGCCGGCATCCTCGAGCAGTCGAGCGTCGACCTGCTCACCGAGGTCGGGCTGGGCGACCGGCTGCGGGCCGAGGGCCACGAGCACCGCGGCATCTACCTGCAGTGGCCGGGCGAGCGGCACCACCTCGACTTCGTCGATCTCACCGGGCGCACGGTCTGGGTCTACGGCCAGACCGAGGTGCAGAAGGACCTGGTTGCGGCGGGTACGGCGGAGGTCCGCTACGAGATCTCCGAAACCACGGTGCACGACGTCGAGACCTCCCGGCCGTACGTGACCTACGTCGACGCCCGGGGAACGGCCCAGCGGCTCGACGCCGACGTGATCGCCGGGTGCGACGGCTCGTTCGGGCCGAGCCGCAACGCGGTTCCGGCCGAGACTTACGAGCGGACCTACCCGTACTCGTGGCTCGGCATCCTCGCCGACGTGGCGCCGTCGACCGACGAGCTGATCTATGCCTGGCATCCGAACGGGTTCGCCCTGCACTCCATGCGCTCGCCCACGGTGAGCCGCCTCTACCTGCAGGTCCCCAACGGCACGGATCCGGCGTCCTGGCCCGACGACCGCATCTGGGAGGAGCTCGGGCGGCGGCTCGGGCACGGGCAGGACGGCTGGAAGCTCACGCCCGGCCCGATCACCGACAAGAGCGTGCTGCCGATGCGCAGCTACGTGCAGACCCCGATGCGGCACGGCAACCTGTTCCTGGCCGGCGACGCCGCGCACATCGTCCCGCCCACCGGCGCCAAGGGCCTCAACCTGGCGATCGCCGACGTGACGCTGCTGGCGAAGGCGCTGGTGGCCCGGTTCCGGGAACGGTCGGACGCGCTGGTGAGCTCGTACTCCGACGACGCCCTGCGGCGCGTCTGGCGGTGCACCCACTTCTCCTGGTGGATGACCACGATGCTGCACACCGGCGGCGACCCGTTCGACGCCCAGCTGCAGCTCTCCCAGCTGAAGTGGGTCACGTCCTCGACCGCCGGCGCGACCGGTCTCGCCGAGAACTACGCGGGCCTGCCGATCGGCTTCTGAAGACGGCACTGGGCCGCCGCGGCGCTTGGCGTGACCGCGGCGGCCCTCCCGGCCGGGTGGTGGCTCCCGGTCAGGTGGTGCAGGCCGTGCCGTTCAGGGTGTAGCCGGTCGGGGCCGCGCTGTTGCCGGTGTGCGTGGCCTGGAAGCCGATCGTGGTCGAGCCGCCGGCCGGCAGCGCGCCGTTGTAGGAGACGTTGGTCGCCGTCACCTGGCCGGTGGCCGGGCTGTACGAGGCATTCCAGCCGCTGGTGATGGTCTGGCCGGATGCCAGCGTGAAGCCCAGCCGCCAGCCGTTGATCGCCGACGAGCCGGTGTTGGTGATGGTGAGGTTGGCGGTCAGGCCGGTGTTCCAGGCGTTGACCTGGGCGGTCACCTTGCACGCGCCGGAGGCCGGCGGGTTCGACGGCGACGTGGGCGGGCTGGACGGTGACGTCGGCGGGGTGGACGGCGGGGTGGACGGTGAGGTCGGCGGCGAGGTCGGCGTGCTGCCGTCGAGGCCGAAGAACGCGATCGCGAGGCGGGCCTGGCCGGCGAGCGGCAGCGAGTGGCCGACGCCGGCGACGCTGATGCCCTCGACCGGGGCCTGGGTCGCGTTCGAGCCGTAGCGGGTGCGGGTCCAGCCGGACTGCGGCGTGTCGGTGAGGACCGGCGTCTGGCTCACGCCGAGGACGTTGGTCCACTGCTTGATCTCTTCACCGAAGTTCGGGTACGCCAGCGTGGTGTCGGTCGTCCCGTGGAAGAGCTGCATCCGCGGCCGCCGGCCCGAATAGCCGGGGTACGCGCCGCGTACGAGATCGCCCCAGGCCTGCGGGGTTTTGATCGACTGACCGGACGAGCAGGTGCTGTTCCAGCCGGCCTGGTTCGCGGGGTTGGTGGGGTCGCCGGCCGATGCCGCGAAGCACGCGAACGGGACGCCCATGAACGCGGCGCCGGCGGCGAACACGTCCGGGTAGTCGCCGAGCAGGACGTTGGTCATCATGCCGCCGGACGAGGCGCCGGTGACGAAGGTGCGGTTCACGTCGGTGTTGTAGTGCTGCTGCACGTACCGGACCATCGAGACGATGCCGGCCGGATCGCTGTTGCCGTTGTGAGTCAGCGCGCCCGGCGAGGAGTTGTCGAAGCAGTTCCCGGACCGGGTCGCCGACGGGTAGACGACGATGAAGCCGTACTGGTCGGCGAGCGAGCGGAACTCGGTGCCGGAGAAGAACGCGGGCCCCGAGCCGGTGCAGTAGTGCACCGCCACCAGCAGGGCCGGCTTGGCGGCGAGGCGGTCCGGCACGTACAGGTACATGCCGAGCCCGGTCGGGTTGGCGCCGAAGTTCGTGATCTGTTGCAGGGACGCGGCGGAGGCCGGCGAGGCCTGGAGGGTCACCAGCCCGAGGGCGACCGTCGCCGCGGCGGCGAGGCCGGCGAGCAGTTTCTTCATGGCGGTCCTTAGACGGGAGCGGGCGGGGTGGCGCGGCCGCGGAACACCGGACGGGGGAGGTTCCGCGGCCGCGGCCTCTTATCGGGCGGTGCAGGTGGGCGTGCCGGACGGGCCGGTGCCGGTGCCTTGGAAGCCGAACTCGGTGTACTGCCCGGCCGCGACCGAGCCGTTGTAGCTGACGTTGGTGAAGCTCACCGCGCCGCTGCTGCCGCTCGCGGTGGCGTTCCACGAGTTGGTGACGGCCGCGCCGCCGGGCAGAGTGAGCCCGACCGTCCAGCCCCGGAGCGCGCTCGACCCGGCGGTGACCCGGATCGTGGCCACGAACCCGCCGTTCCACTGGTTCAAGGACACCGTGGCGGTGCAGCCGGCGCCGGCCGGCGGCGTGGTCGGGGCCGAGGTCGGCGGCGTGGTCGGCGGCGTCGTGGGCGGGGTGGTCGGCGGCGTCGTCGGCGGGGTCGTCGGCGGCGTGGTCGTGCCGCCGGCGTTCAGCGCGTCCAGCGTGGAGTTGTAGGCGGCCTTCTTGTTGCCGCTGTTGTCGAACAGCAGCGGCGTGTCGCCCGAGCGCCACGAGTCCGAGTCGCGGATGCCCCACACGGTGATGCCGTTGCAGCGGGCCACCGCGAGGCAGGCGCGCACGACGGTGGCGTACGTGTTGGCCTGCGCGGTGCCCGACCCGGCGATGTCCAGCTCGGTGATCTGCACGTCCACGCCGAGGTCGGCGAAGCGCTGCAGGTTGGCCTGGTAGTCGCCGGGCACCGGGGACTGCGGGTTGATGTGCGACTGGAAGCCGACGCAGTCGATCGGCACGCCACGGGCCTTGAAGTCCTTGACCATGTTGTAGACGGCGGTCGACTTCGCGTTGACGCCGTCGGTGTTGTAGTCGTTGTAGCAGAGCTTGGCGCCCGGGTCGGCGGCCCGCGCGGTCCGGAACGCGACCTCGATCCAGTCGTTGCCGGTGGCCTGCAGGTTGGAGTTGCGCCGCGAGCCGTCGCCGTTGTCGGAGAACGCCTCGTTCACCACGTCCCAGGAGTAGATCTTGCCCTTGTAGTGGGTGGCCACGTTGGTGATGTGGTTGACCATCGCGTTGCGCAGGGCGGTGCCGGAGAGGCTCTGCACCCAGCCCGGCTGCTGCGAGTGCCAGGCCAGGGCGTGGCCGCGGATGCGCTGGTTGTGCGACTGGGCGTGGCTGACGATCTGGTCGGCGCTGCCGTACGAGAACGAGTTCTGCGCGGGCTCGGTGGCGTCCCACTTCATCTCGTTCTCGGGCGTGACCATATTGAACTCGCGGTCGAGGATCGTCGAGTAGACCGAGTCGCTCAGCTTGTAGGCGGCGACGGCGGTGCCGAAGTAACGCCCGGTGGCGGCGGCCGAGGCGCCGAGCGTGGTGGCCGCGTCGGCGTTGCCGGCCGTCAGCAGCACGGAACCGGCGGCGGCCAGCACGGCCGCGGTGGCGGAGATCGAAGCGGCGAGGACGCGCCGCCGGGGGGAACGGTTCATGATTCCTTCCAGCTGTGCAGGGGACGGTGGAACCGATACAGCAGAAAGTGATCCGGATCGATCGAAACATTAACGGCCTGTACCGGTAATCACAACCTCTTGCTTTTCGCTCTCCTCGTATGGGCGCGCTCCCATTAGGGCAATAGGACCAGTTTAATCCCGATAAATACGGACGAACGGCGGCCGTCGAATCTCCGGAAGTTTCGGAAAGCGGCCCGGGACATCGTCGCCAACCGGAAATGATTCGTTTCACTGCGCGCACATATCGCGATTAGACCATTCTTATTGGAAATGATTACCGTTCCAGCCATGAACAGACTTGCCCTCGGGATGGCGCTCGCCGCCCTGGCTCTCGTCGCCGGCTGCTCCGGCACGTCCTCGACCGCCGCGGCCGGGGAACCGGCGGCCGGCAAGCCGGTGCCGGTCGTCGCCACCACGCCCCAGGTGGCGGACTTCGTGCGCAACATCGGCGGCGGCGACGTCGAGGTCACCCAGATCATCAAGCCCGGCGTCGACCCGCACGACTACGAGCCCACGCCGGCCGACATGCGGGCGATCGCCTCGGCCCGGCTCGTGGTCGAGAACGGCGTCGGCCTCGAGAAGTGGCTGGACGGCACGATCGCGGCCGCCGGCTACTCCGGGCCGGTGGTCGACGCGAGCCGGGGCGTCACGCTGCGGGTCGAGGGCGGCGAGCCGGACCCGCACATCTGGCACAACCCGCTCAACGTCAAGATCATGGCCGCCGGCATCGAGCGCGGCCTGGCCGCCGCCGACCCGTCGCGCGCGCCCGCGTTCGCGAGGAACCTGGCGGCCTACGACACGGCGCTCGACCGGCTGGACGCCGAGAATGTCGCCGCGTACCGGACGATCCCGCCCGCCCGGCGCAAGCTGGTCACCAACCACGACGCCTTCGGGTACTACGTGGACCGCTACCGGCTGGAGTTCGTCGGCTCGGTGATCCCGAGCATGGACACCTCGGCCGAGCTCTCGGCCCGGCAGCTCACCGACCTGGTCGGCACGATCCGGGCGACCGGCGTCCGGGCGATCTTCACCGAGAGCTCGCTGCCGCCGAAGACGGCCGAGGCCATCGCCGCGCGGGCGGGCGTCGAGGTCGTCGCCTCGCTCTACGGCGACAGTCTCGGGCCGGCCGGCTCCCCCGGGGCGACCTACCTCGGCGCCGAGGAGCACAACACCCGGACCATCGTCTCGGCACTGGCCGGCTGATGTCCGAGGTCGTTCTGCGGCTCGCGGGCTGCGATCTCGGCTACGGCGGCGATCCCGTGCTCCGGGCGGTGTCGCTGCAGGTCCGGGCGGGCGAGACGCTGGCGCTCGCCGGTCCCAACGGGGCCGGGAAATCCACGGTGATCAAGGCGGTGGCCGGGCTCGCGTCGATCAGCGCCGGGTCGCTGCGGGTCACCGAGCGGCGCGGGTACGTTCCCCAGGCCGCCGTTCTCGACCCCGGCTTCCCGGTCTCGGCAATGCAGGTCGCGCTGATGGGCGCCTACCACCGCCTCGGGTGGTGGCGTCCGACCCGCCGGGCCGACCGGGCGGCGGCGCTCGGCGCCCTGGCCCGGGTCGGGCTCGCCGATCGGGCCCGCGACCGGTTCGGCCTGCTCTCCGGCGGCCAGCGGCAGCGGGTGCTGGTCGCCCGGGCGCTGGTCGCCGAGCCCGAGCTGCTGCTGCTCGACGAGCCGTTCAACGGGGTCGACGCGGTGAGCCGGGACGCGATCCTGGCCGTCCTGGCGTCGCTGACCGCCGCCGGGTGCGCGGTCGTGATCAGCACGCACGACCTCGGCCTGGCCCGGTCGCACGCCGACCAGGTGTGCCTGCTGAACGGGCGGGTGCACGCGGTCGGCCCGCCGTCGGCGACGCTGACCGGGCCGCTGCTGCGATCGGCGTACGGCGCTCTGGTGACGCTGTGACCACGCCGTTCATGCTGCGGGCCCTGGGCGAGCTGCTGCTGCTGGCCGCGCTGTGCGGTCCGGTCGGCGCGTTCGTGCTCGTCCGGCGGCTGTCCTTCGTGGCCGACGCGCTGACGCACACGGTCTTCCCGGGCGTGGTCGCCGGGTTCCTCGCGGGCGGCGCCGAGGGCGTGTTCGCCGGGGCCCTGGTGGCCGGGGTGCTGACCGCCGCCGGGCTGACGATCCTGACCCGGGCCGGCGGGCTGAGCTCGGACGCGGCCACGGCGGTCCTGCTGACGGGCATGTTCGCGGCCGGTGTGGTGCTGGTGTCGCGGCGTTCGTCGTACGCGTCGGATCTGACCGCCTTCCTGTTCGGCCGGATCCTGACCGTCACGCCCCGGCAACTGGTGGAGACGGCCGTGCTCGCGGTCGTGGTCCTCGGGTCGCTCGCGGCCGGTGGCCGTCAGTTCCTGTTCCGGGCGTTCGACCCGGCCGCCGCGGCCGCGGCCGGCTTCCGGGTGGCGCGGCTCGACCTGTGGCTCAACCTGCTCGTCGCGCTGGTGGTCGTCGCGGCCGTACGCGCGGCCGGCACCGTGCTGGTGGTGGCGCTGCTGGTGGTGCCGGCCGCGACGGCGCGCCTGGTGACCGGCCGCTTCGTGCCGATCATGCTGATCGCGACCGGTCTGATCGCCGGGGCCGGGTGGCTCGGGTTGTGGCTGAGCTGGACCGCATCCGTCGACCATGGGTGGCGGCTGACCACGGCCTCGGCGGTGGTGCTGCTGCTGGTGGCCGCCTACCTGATGCTGCTGCCGCTCGGGTGGTCTGCCCGGGCGCTTCGGCGGGCTCGACGCGTGCGCTCGCCCCGATCGGCGCTCCTCGCCCGACGGGCGTGGTGGGTGCGGTGGGTGCGGTGATCTGGTGGGCGGAGGCGGTGCTCGCCGGGGCGCTCGGCGGGCTCGCCGGCGTGCAGGTCGTGCTGCGGCGGCTGTCGTTCTTCACCATGGCGCTCACCCACGCGACGTTCCCGGGGGTCGTGGCCGCGGCCATCCTCGGCGTCGACATCTACCTCGGCGGCGCCGTCGCCGGGGCGATCGTGGCGGTCGGCGTCGCGGCGCTCGGCCGGCGGCCGGGGCAGGGCTCGTCGGCGGCCACCGGGGTGCTGCTGGCCGGCGGTTTCGCGCTCGGGGTGGGTCTGGTGGCGACCCGGGACGGCTTCGCGGTCGACCTGTCGGAGTTCCTGGTCGGGTCGATCGTCACGGTCACCGGCCGGGACGTGCTGACGACCGCGGTGGTGCTGGTGGCGGTGGCGGTGACGCTGGCGGGACTGGCGCGGCCACTGCTCTTCGGCGGGTTCGACGCCGAGGGGGCGCGGGCTTCGGGCGTACGGACGAAAGCCGTTGACCTTGTTCTTCTGCTCGTGATCGAGGTCGTCGTGGTGACGGTGGTCCCGGCGGTGGGAACCATTCAGGCGGTGGCCCTGCTGGTCGCTCCGGCCGCGGCGGCCCGGGCGCTCACCTCCCGGCTCGGGCTGCTCACGCCGCTGGCCATGGGAATCGGGATGGCGAGCGGCGTTCTCGGGCTGGCCGTGTCGGGGCGGTGGAACGTGGCGGCCGGCGCCTCGATCACGCTGTGCGCGACGGGCTTCCTGCTCGTGGCGACGGCAGTGGGCGCACTGCGGCGCGGCGGCCGATCTCATGGCGGGAGCTCGGGAAGCGGGTCGCCCGAGGCGGCATCGGTGACATCCGGGCCCGGACCCCGGGGGACGACGATCGCGGCCACCACGGGGAAGGCGGCCGCGGCGGCGAAGGCGCTGCGGTAGCCGGCGGTCTCGGCCAGCACCGCCATGACCGGCGCGGTGCCGGCGCCGACCAGGTTCTGGGCGGTGTTCTGGATGCCCAGGGCCCGCCCGGCCCAGGCCCGGCCCGCCCGCTCGGCCACGGCCGTGTAGGCCAGGCCGTTCGGGCTGACCGTGAGCACAGCGGCCACCAGCAGGGCGGCGACCTGGCCGGTGGCGGCGAGGACGGCCACGGTGACCGCGATCGCCCCCGCGACCAGGCGCATCGGACGCAGGCGGGAGCCGGCCCGGTCCGACCACCACCCGGCGGCCAGGCGCGCGCCGGCCCCGCCCGCCTGGGCCAAGGCCAGCAGCAGCCCGGCTGCCGCGGCGTCCCACCGGTGGGCCTCGACCAGGAACACCAGGGCGAACGTGGCCACGGTCGCCTGCGGCACCACCAGCAGGGCGCTCGCGGTGTGGATGCGCCAGAGCACGGGCGTGCGATACGGGTTGCGGCCGGTCCCGGGCACCGGAGCGGCGCCGGGCGGATCGCGCACCACCACGGCGGCCACCACGGTGGCGGCCAGGCAGAACAAGCCGAGGAACGCCAGGCCGGCCGGCACCGGCCGGGACGGAAGCACCAGGGCAGCGATCGCCACGCCGAGCGGCACCGACGTCTGGCGGATGCCCATGGCCAGTCCCCGCTCCCGGGCGGCGAACCAGCCCAGGATCAGCCGGCCGCTCGAGGCGTTGACCGCCGCACCGGCCGCACCGGCGACGAACAGCCAGGGCACCGACGGCCGGGGAGCGACGACCAGGACCGCTCCGGCCGTACCGAGCCCGATGGTCATGACCCGGCGCTCGCCCCAGCGGTCGGCGGCCGCACCCCACGCGACCAGCGTGACCAGCAGACCGGCCTGGGGCGCGGCGGCGAGCAGGCCGGCCTCGGCCAGCGTCCGGCCCTCGGCGCGGAACGCGGGGATCAGGAACGGCAGGCCGAACTGGAAAGCGCAGCCGGCCGTCGTGGCGAGCAGCCCCGCGGCCAGGACCGCCCATCTCCTCAGCGGCGGGTCCATTTCGTGGTGCGCTCCGGCACCCGGATCAGGTCGAGGTCGATGCCGGCCCGCCGCGGCACGTAGTGGAAGCCGTTCTCCGACTCCGGGTCGTAGTGGATGACGGCGTCGTTCTCGGCCAGGTTGGCCCGGAACAGCCCGAGCCGGTGCCGCTCGCGGTCACTGAGCTTGGCGTCGGCGCGGGCCCGGGCCTCCAGGCGCAGCATCTCGGCCAGGTAGGCCCGCCGGTGCGGGGCCTCCACGCGCCACGGGATCAGGCTCTCGTCCCGGACGTTGCGGGTCGAGACCCCCTGCCGCCGCCGGAAGTTGGACCACATCGCCACCGTGGTCTCGACGTCGTAACGCTCCCGGTACTGCTCGATGATCCACTGATAGCTCTTGCCCTCGACGATCCACGCGCGCGCCTCGTCGACGTTCACGATCTTCCTAGCCGGCATGACCAGACTTCCCCCAGCGCATTCGCCCCCCAGCACAGCCGCCGTAGGATGCCAGACCCGCTTGCGATCCCGAACCCCGGAGTGGCCAAGCTGACCATCACTCCGTCGGATAGTTGCCACAATGCGTGTTTCGCAGGGTCAGTAGACGTCCCGCAGGTAGCGCTTCTCGGCGGCCAGGCGCTTCACGTACTCGTCCGGATCGACGCGTCCGTGGGCGGCGACGATGTCCCGCAGGGCACGGTCCACGTCCCGGGCCATGCGGCTCGCGTCGCCGCAGACGTAGAGGTGCGCGCCGTCCCGCAGCCAGCCCCACAGCTGCGCGCCGTGCTCACGCATACGGTCCTGGACGTACACCTTGCTCCTCTGGTCCCGCGAGAAGGCCAGGTCGAGCCGGCTCAGGACGCCCGAGGTCTGCAGGGCGGCCAGTTCGTCGGCGTGGTAGAAGTCGGTGGCGCGGCGCTGCTCGCCGAAGAACAGCCAGTTCGAGCCGGTCGCGCCGCGGGCCTGGCGCTCGCGGAGGAAGCCGAGGAAGGGCGCGACGCCGGTGCCCGGACCCACCATGATCATCGGAGTGGCCGGGTCGGCGGGCGGCCGGAAGTGCGGCGACCGCTGCACGAACACCGGGACCTCGGTCGCGGTGTCGGCCAAAAACGTCGAGCAGACGCCCTTGCGCTTCTCGAAACGCACCACCGACACGGTCAGGCTCACCCGGTCCGGGTCGGTCAGCGGGGTCGAGGAGATCGAGTAGAGGCGGGGCTGGAGCGGCTTCAGGACATCGGCCCATTCCTGCGCGGCGGCGCGCACCGGGTACGCGGCGATGACGTCGGCGGCCTGCCGGCCCCACGACCATTTGGCGAGCTCGCCCTTGTTGTCCGGGCGCAGGAGCGTGCGCAGGAAGGGGTCACCGGACCGCTCGGCCAGGAACCGCAACAGGCCGGGGGTGATCCGCGTGATGTCCAGGTCGCCGCGGAGGGCGTCGAGGAGCGTACGGCGGCCGAGCTTGGGGATCTCGACGGACTGGTCGGCGCGCAGACCGGTGACCGCGAGCCATTCGCCGACCAGATCGGGGCAGTTGGTGGGCCAGATGCCGAGGGCGTCGCCGGCCTCGTAGTCGAGGCGGCCGCCGGTGTCGAACGTGAACCGCCGGACCTCCTTGGCCGAGCCCCGGCCGCTGAGCAGCTCGTTCCCGCACAGCAGGGCGGTCAGCGGGGAGGACCGGGTCGGCTGCGGCGCCGTCGCGGCAGCCGCCGGGGCGGGCGCGGTGAGCGCGACCACGACGCTCTCCAGCCAGCCGTTCGCGGCGTCCTCGAAGTCGGGCTCGCAGTCGACCCGAGGCGCCAGCCGGACGGCGCCGAGCTCGGCCAGGCGGTCGTCGAGGCGGCGGCCGTGCCCGCAGAAGTCGTCGTAGCTGGAGTCGCCGAGCGCCAGCACCGCATAGCGACGGCCATCGAGCCGGGGCGCGTCGTCGCGTGCCAGCGACTCCCAGAACCCGGTCCCGTTGTCGGGCGCCTCCCCGTCGCCGAACGTGCTGGTTACGACCAGTAGGTCGGCGTCGCTCCCGAGCAGCTCGGTGGCGGCGCCGTCCATGCCGCGCAGGGTCGCCGGCCGGCCCGCCGCGGCCAGCCGGCGGCCGACGGCCCGGGCGAGGTCCTCGGCGTTGCCGGTCTGCGAGGCCCAGAGCACCTGCAGGGCGCGGGCGGGTGCCTTTCCGGCGGTCGTGAGGGATGCGCTTCCCGCCGCGGTGGCCGCCACCGCCGCCGGTGGCCCCACCGCCACACCCGGATCTAACGCGCCCGCCGGCCCTGGCCCCGGCGCCGGCGCGCCCGGGAAAGCCCCCGCAAGCAGCCCGTTCAACCACGCTCGGGTTTTCGGATCGAAGGGCGCGTTGCCCGGAAGCGTGGGCGCCACCCATGTCCCGGCACCCACCGCAGGCACAGCGACAGGCCCAGGCGCGACACCCGTTCCCGGCGCGACACCCGTTCCCGGCGCGACACCCGTTCCCGGCGCGACACCCGTTCCCGGCGCGACACCCGTTCCCGGCGCGACACCCGTTCCCGGCGCGACACCCGTTCCCGGCGCGACACCCGTTCCCGGCGCGACACCCGTTCCCGGCGCGACACCCGTTCCCGGCGCGGGCCCCGGCGCGACACCCGTTCCCGGCGCGACAGCCAGACCCGACGCAGCGGCCAGGAAGCCGGCCAGATAGTGCCGCTGCTCATCGTCCAGAACCGGCGCGGCCGCGGGCAGCCCGAGCAAGCCCCGCAGCTGGTCGAGACCGCTGCCCGAGCCGGACGCCCCACCCAGCGCAAGACGCGCGCCCGAAGCGGACGCCCCACCCGGCGCGACATGCGCGCCCGAAGCGGAGGCCCCACCCAGCGCGACATGCGCGCCGGAAGCGGACGCCCCGCCCAGCGCGGCGGGTGGCTCCGAAACGGACGCCCCACCCAGCGCAAGATGCGCGCCCGGAGCGGCCACCCCGTTCGGAGCGGAAGCTCCACCCGAAATCCCGGTCAGAGCGGATTCCAACCCCACCCCGTCTGGGTGGGGCCCAGGAGACCACGACCGACCGACATTTTCGGCCGGCGATCCACAGGCGGCGTCCGACACCGGCCGCGGTGCCGGTGCCGGTGCCGGCACCGGAGCCGGCGTCAGCGAGACCGCGCAGGCCTTCAGCTCCGGCTGGTAGGACAGCGGATCCACCGCGTCGTTGGTGACGGCGTTGACGCTCACGTACTCGCCGAACAGGTCGTTCCAGTGGAACGGCGCGAAACAGTTCCCCGGCATGACCCGGTCGGTGACCACGGCCGGCAGCACCGCCCGGCCCCGGCGGGACGCGATCTCGACCGGCGTGCCCTCGGTGAGGCCCAGGTGGGCGGCGTCGGCCGGTGCGATCTCGACGAACGGGCCCGGGTTGAGCTTCGTCAGCTTCGCGATCTTGCCGGTCTTCGTCAGCGTGTGCCACTGGTGCTGGACCCGGCCGGTGTTGAGCACGAACGGGTAGTCGTCGTCCGGCATCTCGGCCGGCGGCAGGTGCGGCCGGGCGTGGAAGACCGCGCGGCCGTCCGGCGTGGCGAACGTCAGGGCGGGCCGGGTTCCGTCCGGGTTCGAGCGCAGCGGCTGGCTCACCCCGTCGTTGCGGTAGCGGATCGGGTTGCGGGCCGGCGCGTCCGGCGCCACGGGCCACTGCATCGGGCCGGCGGCGAGCCGCGCATACGTCACGCCACGGAGGTCGTAGCCCGTCTGGGGATTCCCGAACTGCTTGATCTCGGCCAGGATCTCCTCGGCCGAGCCGTAGGCGAACTGCTCGCCGTACCCCAGCGAAGCCGCCACCATCGCGATCAGCCGCCAGTCCGGCAGGGCCTCCCCCGGCGGGTCCACCGCCGGGTGCACGAGCGTCAGGTTCCGCTCAGAATTGATCATGATGCCGTCGGTCTCGGACCACATCGCGGCGGGCAGGGCGATGTCCGCGTACGCGTTGGTCTCCGTCTCGGCGAAGGCGTCCTGCGTGATGACGAGCTCCGCCGCCTCGAGGCCCGCGATCACGGTGCGCCGGTTGCCGACCGACGCGACCGGGTTGGTGCAGATGATCCAGCAGGCCTTGATCCGGCCGGCCGCCATGTCCGAGAACATCTCGACGGTGCCCTTGCCGACCTCGGTGCGCAGGGTCCCCTCGGGCAGTCCCCAGGCGTTCTCGACGAACGCTCGGTCGGCCGGCACCAGCACCGAACGCTGGCCGGGCAGCCCCGGGCCCATGTAGCCCATCTCCCGGCCACCCATCGCGTTGGGCTGTCCGGTCAGCGAGAGCGGCCCACTACCCGTACGGCAGATGGCCCCGGTCGCGAGATGGAGGTTGCAGATCGCGTTGGTGTTCCACGTGCCGTGCGTGCTCTGGTTCAGCCCCATCGTCCAGAGGGTGACCCAGTTCCCGGCCTTGCCGATCCACTCCGCCGCCTGCCGGATGCCGTCCTCGGGAAGGCCGGTGAGCTCGGCGACGCGCGCCGGCGGATATCCGGCCAGCAGCGCCGGCATCGCTTCCCACCCTTGCGTGTACGAGGTGATGAAGTCCTCGTCGATGTCCCCCTGCTCCACCAGCAGGTGCAGCAGCCCGTTGAGCAGCGCGAGATCGGTGCCCGCCCGGATCGGCAGGAACAGGTCGGCCTTGTCGGCGGTGGCGCTGCGCCGGGGGTCGACGACGATCAGCTTGGCGCCCGCCTTGACCCGCTCCATCATCCGCAGGAACAGGATCGGGTGGCAGTCGGCCATGTTCGCGCCGATGACCAGGAAGACGTCGGCGTGGTCGAGGTCGTCGTAGGAGCCGGGCGGCCCGTCCGCGCCGAGCGACAGCTTGTATCCGGTGCCGGCGCTGGCCATGCACAGGCGCGAGTTCGACTCGATCTGGTTGGTGCCGATGAAGCCCTTGGCCAGCTTGTTCGCCAGGTACTGCGCCTCGAGCGTCATCTGGCCGGAGACATAAAGAGCAACGGCATCCGGACCGTACGTGTCGATGATGCCCCGCAGCCGGCGGCCGGCCTCCTCGATCGCCTCGGTGACCGGCACCGGCCGGGGCTCGCCCTCGCGCTCGTCGCGGACCAGCGCCGTCGCCAGCCGGCCCGGCGCCGCGAGCAGGTCCGCGCTGGTGGCGCCCTTGGTGCAGAGCCGGCCGGCGTTCGCCGGGTGGTCCCGGTCGCCGCGCACCTTGAGCGCGACGCGCCGGCCGCCGGGTCCGCGCCCGATGTCGAGCACCATCCCGCAGCCCACGCCGCAATAACCGCAGACGGTCCGGACCTGCGCTTCGATCACGGCTCGACGGTAGGCGGGCGCCGTTTCGCCGCGATCAAATCCGGGGTGCGCGCGGGGTTACCCGGGTCTCACCACGTGCCGCCGGCGGTTGTGAGCGCGCGTCATGCTTGGTACGTGAGGCTGATTCTGAACGTGCTCTGGTTCGTCTTCGGCAGCGGCCTGCTCCTGGGCATCGCCTATGGGATCGCGGCCCTGATCTGTTTCGCGCTCATCGTCACCATTCCGTTCGGGATCGCCTCGTTGCGGCTGGCGGTCTATTCGCTCTGGCCGTTCGGCCGTACCGTGGTCAGCAGGCCCGGCGCCGGCGTCGCGTCGGGCGTCGGCAACGTCATCTGGGTGGTCGTGGCCGGCTGGTGGCTCGCCCTCACGCACATCACGGCCGGCATCGCGCAGTGCGTGACCATCATCGGCATCCCGTTCGGCATCGCCAACTTCAAGCTGGTTCCGGTGGCGTTCTGGCCGCTGGGACGCGAGATCGTCGACCTCGGCTAAGGCTCCTTCGGCTCTCGAATGAGGAGGCACCGTCATGGAAATCAGCGGCATCTTCAGCGCGATCATCGTCGGCCTGATCATCGGCGCGCTCGGGCGCCTCGCGCTCCCCGGCAAGCAGAAGATCGGCTTCTGGCTGACCCTGCTGGTCGGCATCGTGGCGTCGTTCGTCGGCACGTTCATCGCCGCGGCGTTCGGCGTCGCCAAGACCCCCGGCATCGACTGGATCGAGCTCATCCTGCAGATCGCCCTGGCCGCCGCCGGCGTGGCCCTGGTCGCCGGCTTCGCGGCCCGGCGGTCCTGACCGGCTCTCCACCATGGACCCGAGGCTCGCGGCGCCCCACCCGGCGCCGCGAGCCGTCCTCACGTTCGCGCGCCGTCCGCACCCGGTGACCTCGGGTAGTTTCCGGCCGTCACCACGCCCACCCTCGTGGTGCGCAACGCCGGTCGTGTGCAAAGCTGCGCGCTACATCCGCAGCTCTTGATTGCCCGGAGGCCCTTTATGGCTTCGTTCCTTTATCTGATTCTCGGGGTCGTGATCGGCCTGATCGGTGGGTGGCTGTTGCGGGGACGCCGCGCCACCGAGTCACAGCCCACCCCGACCGCCGCCGCAGCCACCGCCCCGACCGCCGCCCCCGACGCCGCAGCCACCGCCACGACCGCCGCCCCCGACGCCGAAGCCACCGCCACGACTGCCGTCACCCAGCCGGCCGCCGAGTCCGAGTCGACCGCCGCTGAGAGCGCCACGCAGTCCACTCCGGAGGCCGACGAAGACACGCCCGCCGCCGACAGCGAGCCGGTCGAGACCGCCCCCGCCGCCGCCCCCGCCGCCGCCGAGACCGAGCCGGTCGAGACCGCACCCGCCGTCGACGAGCCTGTTGCCGAGCCGGTCCACGCCGAGCCGATCCACGCCGAGCCGCTGGCCGCCGCGGCCGCCGATCCCGCCGATCCCGCCGAAGCGTCGCCGGTCGCGGTCGAGGTCGAGCCGGTGATCGTCGTCGCCGAGCCGGTCACCGAGGCCGCGCCCACCGCCGAGCCCGCCGCCACCGAGCCGGCCGCCACGAAGGAGACGGAGACGGTCGCGGCCGCCGAGGCGATCGCCGCCACGGAGCCCGAGCCGGTCGTCGTGGCCGAGCCCGACCCGGTCGCCGCCGCTGCCGCCGAGCCCCAGACCGCTGCCGCCGAGCCCGAGACCGCCGCGGCCGAGCCCGTTGCCGCCGCCGAGCCGGAGATCGCGACAAAGCCGGTCGCCGTCCCGGAGCCGGTTGCCGTCGCTGTCGAGCCTGTCGCGGTCGAGGACGGCTCGCCGACCGCGGTCACCCAGGTCGACAACCTCACGAAGATCGCCGGCATCGGCCCCAAGATGGCGGCGGCCCTCACCACCGCGGGGATCACGACCTACCGCAAGCTCGCCGACTCCGACGAGGCCGGCCTGCGCGCGGCGCTGGCGTCGGCCGGGGTCCGCTCGGCGCCCGGCGTCGCCTCCTGGCCGGAGCGCGCCAAGCAGCTGCTCGACACCACCAACTAGACCTACGCCGCCGGGCGCCGATCGAGACCCACGGCGCCCGGCCCACACCCGCGATGCCCGGCACGGCCCCGAGCCCGCCGGGCGTCGCCCTATCGGCCTACCGCTCGGTCGCTCGGTCACCCGGTCACCCGGTCACCCGGTCACCCGGTCACCCGGTCACCCGGTCGAGTGTCCCGCCGACCCCGGAAGGGTGATTCATTGCCGGCCGGTGAGACGCCCCGCAGCTGACCGAGCCCGGCGACTCCGGAAACGGTCCACCGCCATTCGCCGGCCGCGGGAACCGGCGTCAGGAATCAGTCGACGGAATGGCGGAGCCGCTGATGCGGAACGCCGGCCGCGGTCAGTTGCTCGGCCAGGACCGGCAGCGGATGTGCACGAAAACGGCCACCTGATGGTCGTCGCCCAGGTCGCACGCGGCCGCAACCGAGCCGACGTTTATCGGGTCCAGCTCGGGCACATCGGCCAGGTCGACGATCAGGCGCAACGGCCGCACACGCCGCACCGTGTGCACCAGGACCTGCCGCAGCTCGACCGCCTTGTCCAGGCCCACCACGCCGTGCGGAGCGATCACCACGCTCCCGTCGGCGCTCGTCCGCACTTCCAGCACTGAGGCGCGCATCGGGTCACCCTTCGTCACCGTGCGTTCAGCCGCCGGACCACCCTACTTCGCGAAATCACCCCCCGGGAAGGAGGTGAGTGGTTGCTTCCTCAAGAAGGCTGAGATCACGAGGTCTTGCAGAAAAGATGGGAGCGCAGCCGCTCACGCGGCCATCCCATTCCACACCGGGGAGCCACCGATGACGCTCGAAGCCGGTCCGGTCGTCGAGGCCGACCTCTCCGCCTACGTGTTGACGCTGCTGGACGACCACCTGGCGGCGATGCGGGAGATCCGGAACCGGCTGACCGCCCCCGGCCGCGTCAGCCCCGGCGACCGGCGCATCCTCGCGCTCGAGAGCATCGCCATCGCCGAGCGCTACGCCGACCGGATGACGAGCGCGCTGGGTGGGCGAACCCCTATGCCTTGAACTCCCGGTCGAGGATCGCGTACAGCTCCGAGTCCCGCCACCCGTCCCGGATGAGAACCGTCTCGCGCATCCGTCCCTCGTACGTCATGCCGGCCTTGCGCAGCACCCTGGCCGACGCCGTGTTGCGGGGGTCGCAGGTCGCGTAGACGCGGTGCAGCCCGTGCTCGCGGAACGCCAGCCCGAGCAGGAGCCGGGCGGCGGCCGTCCCGTAGCCCCGGCCCCAGAGACGCGGGTGGATGCCGTACCCGATCTCGCCGACGGCGTCGCCGCGCAGGTGCAGGTCCGCCACCCCGACCACGGTGCTCCGCTCGTCCTCGTCGGCGACCACGGCGTGCGGGAAGCTGCTCTGCGGGTGCTGGTGCCAGAGGCGGGCGGCTTCCCGGACGTACGACTGGGTCTCCGCCTCGGAGTTGGGACCCCAGGCCTGGTAGCGGCAGCTGTCGAGGAGGCGGGCCCAGTCATGGACGGCCGGCCAGTCCTCGAGCTCCAGTGGCCGCAGACGCAGGTTCCCCACGGCCGGATCATCCCATCCCGGCCACCCCCGGCCCTCACCCGGCCCGATCGGCGACCGGCCGCGTGATCCACCCGAGCGACCGTGCCAGCGATCGATAGACCGGGTAGCCGCACAGGACCCCGAGCGCGATCGCGATCATCGACCAGACGGTGCCGAGCAGGTCCTCGGCCGCGGCCAGCGAGTCCCGGTCGAGATACTCGGTGATGCCGATCAGGCCGAGAGCACCGGGCACCAGCAGCCAGAACGCGGGCAGGAACGAGACCAGCGCCGGCGGCCCCGACGGCCGCCGCTCCACGAAGTACGCCACCGGCGTCATCGCCAGCGCGCCGAAGAAGCCGCTCAGATAGCCCCCGAAGATCGAGTTGCCCAGATACTGGCCGATCCACGCCGCGCCCAGGACGAGCAGCAACCACGGCAGCGACCGGTGCGGCGCCGAGTAGTAGAGGTACGTGCCGGCCCCCACCACCAGGACCCCCAGCCACGGCGCCCACCAGCCGATCAGGTTCTGCGGGCTGTCGATCAGCTGCTCGGCGGCCGGCACGTGCACGACCTGGGTGGCGGCCGTGATGCCGAACGCCAGCAACATCAGCTGCAGCGCCCCGGAGACCAACCGGCTGGCTCCGGTGATCATCTCCCCCGCCGACAGCTCGACCACCGACATCGTCAGCGCCGCCCCGGGCAGGAACGTCACCAGCGGCGCGATCATCGCCCGCAGATCGGCGTCCGCCCACCCCGGCCCGGCCAGCAGGAACGTCACCGACGCGACGACGAACGCCACGGTGACCGGCATGATCAGCTGGACGCTCGGCCATCGCCCGCCGACCAGCTTCAGCCCGCCCACGAGCAGTCCGAACAGGAAGGCCAGCACCATGTCGCCCCAGGTCGGCTGCAGCACCAGGCAGATGCCGGCGGTGAGCACCGCGTGCCCGAGCACGGTCACCCACCGGCCGAAGCGCGGCTTCATGTCGACGATCTCCAGGACCCGCCTGCTGCCCTCCTCCGGCGCCACCGTCCCGGTCCTGGCCTCGCGCAGCAGCTCGTACAGCGCCGCCGTCTGGTCCAGCCGCAACAGACCGCGGAGCTGACGGGTGGGTTCGAGCGTTGCCGCGCGTCCCGGTTCCAGAGCGATCTCCAGGTACGTCGGGAAGACCGCCACCCGCACGTGCGGCTGTCCGTAAGCCGCCGACACCTCGATCAGATGGTCCTGGATCTCGTTGACGGCCTCCCCCGCCGCCGTCATCCCGCTGCCGAGGAACAGCAGGAACCGCAGCAGGGCGCGTTCGTCCGCCGAACCGCCCGGGTGGGCGTGGTCAGCGCCGGCTTCCCGCATAGTCCCGCAGGAACAGCGCCTCCACCAGCGCCATGTGCTCGATCTCGGACGGGTCGACGCTCTCGTTCGGCGCGTGGATCAGGCAGCGCGGCTCCTCGACGCCCATCAGCATGATCTCGGCCGACGGAAAGGTGTCCTGGAAGACGTTGCAGAGCGGGATCGAGCCGCCCTGCCCCTCCACGAGCGCGTTCCGGCCGTACGCGGCATGCATCGCTGCGGTGAGAGTGTCGTAGGCCGGCCCGCTGGTGGATCCGCTGAACGGCTCGCCGTCGGCCTCGCGCTCGACGGTCACCCGGGCGTTCCAGGGCGCGACCTGCTCGAGGTGGGCGATGAGGGCGTCCTGCGCGTGCCTGGCGTTCATCCCCGGCGGCACGCGGAGGTTGATCCGGGCCCGGGCGTGCGGCTGGATGGCGGCCGACGAGCCGACCACCGGCGGGCAGTCGATGCCGAGGACCGTCACCGCGGGACGCGCCCAGACCAGGTCCGAGACCCGGCCGTCGCCGAGCAGGTCGACCCCGTCCAGCACGCTCGCGTCGGTGCGGAACTGGTCGACCGGGTAGTCGGCGCCCGGCCAGGTCTGGGTGGCGTCGAGACCCCGTACGGTCGTGTTGCCCTTCTCGTCGCGCAGCGTCGCGAGCATGTGGATCAGCGCCGCCAGCGCGTCCGGTGCCGCGCCCCCGAACATGCCCGAGTGCATCGGCCCGGCCATCGTGTCCACGCTGACCACCACGTTCGCCAGGCCTCGCAGCGTGCTGGTGACCGCCGGCTGCCCGACCGCGAAGTTCCCGGCGTCGCAGACCAGGATCGCGTCGGCCCGCAGCAGGTCGGCGTGGGCCGGCACGAACGCCTCGAGCCCGCCCGTGCCCTGCTCCTCCGAGCCCTCCCCGACGATCTTCACGGTGACCGGCAGGTCGTCGCCGAGCGCCCGCAGCGCGGTCAGGTGGGTGACGATGTTGCCCTTGCAGTCGGCGGCGCCGCGGCCGTACCAGCGTCCGTCCCGCTCGGTGAGCTCCCAGACCGGCGTCTGCCAGGCCGCGTCGTCGAGCGGCGGCTGCACGTCGTGGTGGAAGTACAGCAGCACGGTGGGCGCGCCGGCCGGGCCCGGGCGGGAGCCGCAGACGGCCTTGCTGCCGTCCGGCGTCTCGTACGCGTCGACGTCGTCGAACCCGAGGCCGCGGAACGTGCCGAGCAGCCAATCGACCATGCCGTCGCACTCGCTTGGCGGGAACTGCTTGGCGTCGTGCACCGACTTGTACGCGACCATGGCGGCCAGGTCGTCCTTCGCCTTCGGCATCAGCGACTTGATCCGGCCGCGGAGCACCTCGTCGTCAAGCACCGGAGTCTCCCTTCGGTTGGCGGCCGCCGGGCCAGACCAGCCGGACGGCGATCAGGGCGGCGAGGACGACCCCGCCGGTCACGAGCAGGGCGTCGGCGATGCCGCTGGTGAAGCCGGCCGCCACCGCGCCGGTCACCGCGCGGCCGAGGTCGGGCGGCAGCGACGCGATCGCCTGGTCGAACGAGGAGGAGCCGACCAGCGCGTTCTTCGCGGTCTCGATGTCGGCGGCGGACAGTCCGGCCCCGCGCAGCGCGTCGCCGGTCGGCCCGGACGCGAAGCCACGGGTCAGGGCGCTGAGCACGGCGATGCCGAGGGCACCTCCGACCATGCTCGACATCTTGAACACGCCGGCCGCCGAGCCGGCCAGGTCGATCGGCACCTCGCCGACCGCGGTGTCCGAGATCGGGGTCGACAGCACGCCCAGCCCGACGCCGATGACCAGCAGCGCCACCCCGATCAGCCACAGCGACGTCCCGACGGTGAGGAACCCGAGGACCCCGAAACCGAGAGCGAGGACGAGCAAACCCAGCAGTACGGGCATCCGGCCGCCCCGCCGCGACTCCAGCCGCGACCCCTGCGGGATGAGGGCGAAGATGCCCAGCGTGGACGGGAGCATCAGCAGGCCGGCCTCGATCGGGCCGTACCCTCGCACGTTCTGCAGCCACAGCACGAGCAGGTAGCTGAGCCCGCCGAAGGCCAGGTTCATCACCAGGTTGGCGATCAGGGCGCCGTCGTAGGCGCGCAGCTTGAACAGGCTCAGGTTGACCAGCGGGTCGGCGCTGCGCCGCTCGATCGCCCACCAGGCCAGGACCAGCAGCACGAACGCGACGAGCAGGCCGACGATCAGCGGGTCGCCCCAGCCCAGGGCCGGGCCGTCGGTCAGCGCGAACATCAGCGCGAAGATGGCCAGCCCGATCGTGGCCAGGCCGAGCCAGTCGATGCGCCGCGACGCCTGCTCGTCGCGCGACTCCGGGGTCTTCGCACGCAGGACGAGGACGGTCGCGATGCCGAGCGGCACGTTGATCCAGAACAGCCAGGGCCAGCCCAGGGTGTCGGTGAGCACGCCGCCGATGGCCGGCCCCACGGCCTGCCCGCCCCAGGCGACCGCCTGCCAGACGCCGAACGCGGTCAGCTCGGCCGGGCCGGTGAACTCGGCCGGGATCAGCGCGAGGGTGGCCGGCAGGATCAGCGCGGCGCCGACGCCCATCAGGGCCCGGCCGGTGATCAGCAGCTCGACGTTCGGGGCGAGCGCGGCCACGATCGAGAACCCGGCGAACAGCAGCACGCCCAGCTCCAGCATGCGGCGGCGGCCGAAGATGTCGCCGAACTTGCCGGCCGCGATCACCAGGGCGCCGGTGACCAGGCTGAACGCGTTGTTGGCCCACTGCAGGGCGGACAGGTCGGCGTCCAGCTTCTCGGCCATGGTCGGGATGGCCACGCCGAGGTCGGCGAACGCCAGCCAGACCAGCCCGGCCGCGGTGCAGATGGCGGCCAGCGAGATCCAGCGGCTCCGGGTCGTCACGGCCGCGTCGGTCACGTGGATCAGTCTTCGGCCCGGTCCCGGCCTCGGTCATCATCCGTGCCGGGCGATGTGTCCGGACGGCTCCGCTGCCGAGACTGGCGAAAAGGTTCGTCGATGGAGGCCACGCATGTCCTCGCAGAACGGTCGCGCCGTCAAGGTCGTGGAAGACAAGGCCGCCGGCCTCGGCGTGCTGCTCGCCGCGTGCATCTCCACCCTGGTGGTGAACGCGAACACGTCCGCGGTGACGATCCTGCTCCCGGCGATCAGCGAGGACACCGGCTCGCCGGTGTCGACGCTGCAGTGGGCGGTGACCGGCTACATGCTGGTCGGCGCCGCGGTGATCGTGACCTCGGGCGCGCTCGGCGACGTCTTCGGCCGCCGTAAGGTGTTCCTCGGCGGCCTGCTGCTGTTCGTCGCCTCCTGCGTGCTGATCGCCCTGTCCCAGCAGGGCTTCGGCGTGATCGCGGGCCGGATGATCCAGGGCGCCGCCGGCTCGACGATCCTGGCCTGCGGGATGAGCCTGCTGTCGGTCGACTCGGCCGGCGCCGGCCAGATGAAGGCGGTCACGCTCTGGGGCGCGGCGTCGGCCGCCGGCGGCGCGGCCGGTCCGCTGATCGGCGGCCTGCTGGTCGGCGCGACCGGCTGGCAGGGCCTGTTCTGGATCGACGCGGTCATCGCCGCCGCCTGCATCCCGATCACCCTGCTCATGGTGGCCGAGTCGAGCGACCCCAACCGGCCGCGCTCGATCGACTGGGCCGGCACGATCCTGATCGCCGTCATCCTGGTGCCGCTGGTGCTGGCGCTCAGCGAGGGCGGCGACTGGGGCTGGGCGTCGCTCGCGACCCTCGGCTGCTTCGTGATCGCGGCGCTCGGCGTGGTCGGCTTCGTGCTGGCCGAGAAGCGCGTCTCGGCCCCGCTGGTCGACCTCGCGCTGCTGCGCAACCGCGTCCTGGTCGGCGCCACCCTGGCGATCCTGCTGGTCGCGGGCACGATCAACGGCCTGATGTACGTCCTGAGCCTGTACTTCCAGGACCCGGACGGCTTCGGCATGACCGCCCTCGAGGCCGGGCTCGCGACCTTGCCCGCCGTCGCCGTCATGATCGCCATAACCCCGCTCATCACCCCCGTCGCGGTCAAGATCGGCTCACGCCAGGCGGTCGCGCTCGGCTTCCTGCTCTCGGCGATCGGCTTCGGCGCGCTGGGTTTCGTCAAGGCCGACTGGGCGTACGGGATGTTCGTCGTCCCCCTGGTCGTGATGGCGATCGGCCTCGGCCTCGCCAACGGCCCGGCGTCCTCGGCGTCGACCTCCGCCGTGCGTCCCGAGGAGGTCGGCCAGGCCTCCGGCATCTCCAACATGGCCCGCTACGTGGGCGGCTCACTGGCCACCGCCGCCACCGCGACCGTCTACGCGGCCGCGACCGCTTCTCACAAAGCCGACGGCTTCACCCCGTCGGAGTCACTGGCCGCCAGCCTCTCCCGCTCCGCGATCCTGATGGCCGTCATGGCCTTCGCCGGCGTGCTGCTGGCCGTGCTGATGGGCCGCCACCAGGCCGCGAAGGCCCGCTCCGTGCACCGGGCGGCGGCCGCCGCGGCGCTCGCCCACACCATTCCGACAGCCCCGGTGGAAAATCACTGACAATTCCTCGGCGCGTCCGCGCCTAGAATGGCGCGCGGACGCCATTGCATTCTATTTCGCGGGGGAAATAGATGAGGAAACGTCATGTGCTGGTGGCCGCCGTGTGCGGCTTCCTCGCATTTCCGTGCACCGCCATTTCGACACACGCCGACGCCATCGCCGCCCACACCGCCGCCAGCGCCGGCCACACCGCCCACAGCGCCGGCCACACCGCCGCCGGCACCGCCCACACCGCCACCGACACCGCCCACACCGCCGCCGGCGCCAGCCACACCGCCGCCGGCACCGCCCACACCGCCACCGGCGCCAGCCACACCGCCGCCGGCACCGCCCACAGCGCCACCGACACTGCGCAAGCGGCGCACCCGCAAACCGGGAGCGGGCAAGCAGCGAGCGGCGCCACCCGAGCGGCCGCCATCCCGGTCCGCGGGCGAGAAGAGGACGGAGCGGCCCACGCGGCCGCCGCCCAAGCCCGCGGGCTGGCCGCCATTCCGGGGACCGCCGGGCTTGCACGTAGCAACCCGGCGCAGGGACGCGCCGCGCAAGAAGAGGTGGCACCAGGGCAGGCGGCGCCGGGACGCGTGGCGCAAGGAGAGGTGGCGCCGGGACGCGCGGGGCGAGGGCAGGTGGCGCCGAGACGCGTGGCGCAAGGAGAGGTGACGCCGGGACGCGCGGGGCGAGGGCAGACGGCGCGCGCAGCCGGCCGGGTGGATGTGTCGCCGTCGGGTGCCGGCGGGCGGGCGCTGGCCGGCTGCATCGCCGAGGCACGCAGCCGGCAGGCGCGGCGGTGGGTCTGCGCGCCCGACGGGCTGACGACGGTCGACATCAAAGGTCGCACCTCCGGTGAGACGATCGCCGCGCCGGGCGGGACGGGCCTTTCCGATCGGTGTGACGACGGCGTCTGCCACCGGCGCATGAGCTCCTATGTGGACGTCACCTGGGGCGGCGTCGCGTTCGGGCACGGCCGGGAGGTCATCGGGCGGTTCGACGTCGTCCTGCGCACCAACCTCGGCGGGCTCGGGTCGCAGTGGCGCACCACCGTCGTCCCGCGGTCGGGGCCGCCGGTCGCGCTCGACGACGCGGCGATCGTCTGCCGGCACGGGAACGGCTACCGGACGGACGAAGAGCCGGCCGAGGGGGCGGCCAACGGCGCGGCCGAGACGGGGGCCAACGGTACGGCCGAGAGGGCGGCCAACGGCGCGGCCGCGGGCTGCGAATCCGGGGCGCCGACTGTTCCGCGTCTCTCGACGCCGGGGTGGCGCTGGGAGAACGAATCCATCGGTGGGCGCTATTACAACGCGGTGAGCGGAACCTTCACGGCCGATGGTTACGGCCGTTTTCCGATGGGGACGATCGCCTCCAGTTATTTCTTCTGCGCCGGGCCGGGGAACTGCAGATTCGCGGCCTCCTGAGGCGACTCGCGAGACGACCGCGCACGGGCGGCGGCACGGCCGAGGAACGACACGGCGGCGAGCGCCAGCTGTGCGGCCGGCACGGCCAGCAGGACGGCGGCCGGAGCGCCGGCCGGCAAGTGCAGGCCGGTCGGCAGCAGGAGGCCGGCCGGTAGGTGCAGGCCGCCGGGCGAGTGCGGGCCGGCCGGCACGCCCATGCCGGTCAGCAGATGCACGCCGGTCATCACCGCGGCCAGGACCAGCAGGTCCCGCCAGGCGGCGGGGGCGGCCGGGCGGCGCCACAGGTGGACGCTGCAGCGTAGGCAGACCAGCGCGAGCAGCAGCATGCCGGCCGTCACGACCGGTGCGTGCCGGGCGTGCTCCCCGGCCAGCGCGAGGTGGCCGGCCGAACCGGCCACCCCGAGAACCGCGGCGGCCCGGGCGGCGACGAGCGTCGAGTCGGTGTGTTCCACACCGGGACAGACCGGCGGCACCCGCGAAACGCATCGCTCGCGCCCGGACGAATCTAGTGAGCGGTGAAGAAGGCGCGCACGTCGTCGGCGTACAACTTGGGCTCCTCGGCGGAGAGGAAGTTGCCGCCCGCCGGAAGCTCGGTCCAGTGGGTGACCGTCGTGTCCCGCTCCGCGAAGCGGCGGATCGTGATGTCGGTGACCCCGAGCGCGACGCCCAGCGGGACCGGCGACTTCTCCTTCGGCGCCCACGCCGCCGGGTCGTGCGCCGCCTCCCAGTACAGGTTCGCCGACGAGCCCGCGGTGCCGGTGAACCAGTACAGGCTCACGTTGGTCAGCAGCAGGTCGCGGCCGACCGCGTCCTCGGGCAGCGCCGCCGCCGGGTCGGTCCACTCCTGGAACTTCTCGACGATCCAGGCCAGCTGACCGGCCGGCGAGTCGTGCAGGCCGAACGCCAGGGTCTGCGGGCGGGTCGACTGGATGACGTTGAAGCCCATCTTGTCGTCGCGGAACTCCTGGAGACGCTGCAGGCGCTCCTGCTCGGCCTCGGTCAGTCCCGCGAAGTCGGACGGGTCGCCGGACGGGAACGTGATGTGGCCGTTGACGTGCACGCCGACCACCTTCTCCGGCTGCTGCCGGCCCATCTCGACGGCGATCGCGGCCCCGCCGCCGGTGCCCTGCACGCCGTACCGCTCGTAGCCGAGCCGGGCCATCAGCTCGTTGAGGGCCGTCGCCGTGCGCGACGTGTTCCACCCGGCCGAGGTCAGCGGGCCGGAGAACGCCACGCCGGGGTTGCTGACCAGCACCAGGTGGAAGTCGGGACGCAGGGCCTCGACGACCGGCAGGTAGAGGGCGAACGAGCCGGGCCAGTCGTGGCTGATCAGCAGCGGGACGGCGGCCGGGTTGCCCGACCGGACGTGGGCGAAGTGGATGTCCTGGCCGTCGACGGTGGTCACGAACTGCGGCAGCTCGTTGAGCCGGGCCTCGGCGGCGCGCCAGTCGAACTCCCGCTCCCAGTAGCGGGCCAGCTCCCGCAGGTAGGCCACCGGGACGCCGCGGCGCCAGCCCTGGCCGGGGATCTCGCTGCCCCAGCGCGTACGGGCCAGGCGGTCCCGCAGGTCGTCGACGTCGGCCTGCGGGATGTCGATGCGGAAGGGGCGGATCTCGGACATTGTCGGCTCCCTCGACAGCGGAACGGAATGCTTCGTTCCCGTTACTGTAGCAGAGCGGAATGATCCGTTCCACTGTTAATCTGGCCGCATGACGCAAGCGGGACGGGCCCGGCAGGCCGAGCGCAACAACGAGGCGATCCTGACCGCGGCGCGGGAGGTGTTCCTGGCCGACAAGCGGGCGCCGATCTCGGCGGTGGCCGAGCGGGCCGGCGTCGGCATCAGCGCGCTCTACCGCCGGTACGCGGGCAAGGAGGACCTGCTGCGCACGCTGTGCCACGACGGTCTGCAGTGGTTCATCGCCGAGGCCGAGCGGGCCGCGGCCGAGCCCGACGACTGGGCGGCGTTCGAGATGTTCGTACGCGGCGTGGTCGACGCCGACGTGCACTCGCTGACCGTGCACCTGGCCGGCACGTTCCCGCCCAGCCCGGCGATGGACGCCGACGCGGCCCGGGCCAACGAGCTGGCCACCGCGCTGTTCGAGCGGGCCCGGCCGCGGATGCGGGCGGGTGCGGTGCCGGCCGACATCACCATGCTGCTGGAGATGTGCGCGGCCGTGCGCGTGCCCGACGCCGCTCGCACCAAGGAGCTGCGCCGGCGGTACGTGACGATGCTGCTGGACGGGTTGCGCGCGGGCGGCGAGCTGCCCGGTCTCCCGCCCACGGTCGAGGAGCTGGGCTGGCGGTGGAGCCGGCGGGACTGAGAGCGCCGGCTACGCGACGAAGATGCAGAACGGGTGCCCGGCCGGGTCGGCGTAGACGCGCAGCGGCTCCTCCGGGTCGTCGCTGCGGTCGTAGAGCACGCTCGCGCCCAGCGCCAGCGCCCGCTCGTGCTGGGCGTCGAGCTGCGCCACCGACTCGACGGTCGTGTCCAGGTGCAGCTGCATGGGCACGGCCGGATCCGGCCACGTCGTGCGTACGAGCGAGGGGTTCTGCTGGAAAGCGAGCTGCAGGCCGCCGGAGGGGTTCTGCAGCACCAGCCAGTCCTGCCCGCGCTCGTCCGGCTCACCGGCCGCCGGCGGCTCGTCGCCCGGCCGGTACAGCAGGCCGAACAGCTTGCGGTAGAACTCGGCCAGCTTGCGGGCGTCGGGGCCGTCCAGCACGACCTGGAGCAGGGTCGGGAATCCGGTCATGCCTCAGCAAACCACGACCCGGTTCCGGCCGCTCTCCTTGGCCCGGTAGAGAGCGTGGTCGGCGCGGGCCAGCATCTGGTCGAGCGTGCTGTCGGTGGCGTCCAGGTGGGCGAGGCCGACGCTGATCGTGACCGGCAGCGGGCCGGCCGTGGTGGCGATCGGCTCGTCGGCCACCGCCCGGCGCATCCGCTCGGCCAGCTCCGGCGCGTCGCCGTCGTGGTCGGGCAGGACCAGGGCGAACTCCTCGCCGCCGTAGCGGCCGAGCACGTCGGAGTGGCGGATGCTCGCCCGCACCCGCGCCGCCACCGTCCGGATCACCTCGTCGCCGACGCCATGGCCGTACGTGTCATTGACGCTCTTGAACTTGTCGATGTCGAGCATGACGGCGGCGAGATCGCGTTCGCCGCGCGCGGCCGTGGCGACCAGCGCGGTGGCGATGGCGTAGAAGTGCCGCCGGTTGTGCTGCCCGGTGAGCTCGTCGGTGGTGGCCAGCTCCTGGACCCGGCTGAACAGGCACGCGTTGAGGTAGGCGCTCATGCCCTGGGTGGCGAGCGCGCTCACCACCTGGATCGCGGACTCGTCGAACGCGTCGGCGCCGAGCACCACCACGCCGACCCGGCCCTCGCGGGTCTGCAGCGGGATCACCAGGGCGACATCACCGAGCTCGGGCGACAAATCCGACATGAGAATCGGAGCCTCGCCGACGTGGACCGGCAGCGGACCGCCCAGCAGCGACGGCGCGGCTTTCCCGGTCACCTCGAGCACCACGTTGCCGTCGGCATCGAGCAGCACGCCGGCATGGGCGGAAACCTGCGCCGCGAGCATCGCGAAGAGGGTGCTGAGCAGGCGGGACGGCTCGTGGATCGAGCTCAGCTCGGCCAGCGACGCCCGCAGCATCTCGGCGAACGCCTGCTGCTGCTGGGCCGCCGCCACCGCCAGATGCAGCTGCGCGGCCCGGGCCGTTTCCAGCGACACCGCCACGTGGCTGGTCACGCCGATGAGGACCTCGACGTCGTCCTCGGTGAAGATGCCGCGCGCCATCCGGCTGTCCAGGTAGACCACGCCCAGTGTGGTGCCCTTGAACCGGACCGGCACCACCATGATGCTGCGCAGCCCGTGCACGACCGCGCTGCGCGAGCCGAGCGCGGCGCCCTGCTCGGTGCCGGTCAGCACGAGCGGCTCGCCGCTCTCGGCCACCCGGCGCACCAGCGTCGTGCCGTAGCCGGTGGTCTCGGCCAGGACGGCGCCGTCGGCGCCGCGGCCGGCGAACTGCACCGGCTCCCCCGCCTCGTCGAGCAGGAAGAACAGCGCCCGCTCGGCGCCGAGGATGCGCAGCATCTCGTCGAGCGCGACCCGGGCCAGCTCCTGCGGGTCGAGCACGGTCGCCGCCGCGGCGCCGACCTGCTGCAGGGCCTCGAGGCGCCGGCTGCGGCCGCCGTCGCCGCGCCGGTCCACGACCGTGCGCCGGTTGGTCGCCGCGCCCTCCTCGGCGCCGAACTCGGTGCGGGCCTGCCGGCGCCGCGACTCCCAGCCGTGGGTGGTGGCCAGCGACAGCGCGATGCGGGCCTGCCGGTCGGACTCGTTGACCTGGCCGAGGGCCCGGAACGCGCGGGCCCGGAACCGGGCGACCTCGAAGTGCACGAGCGGCGCGTCGGCCGCGCGGGCCACCTGCTCGGCCTTGTCGCTCCACTCGATCGCCTTGCGGGGGTCGCCGAGCATCTGGGCCAGGGCCGCCTGCCCGATCAGGTAGGAGGCGTTGAGCAGCGGTGACGCCTTGCGCACCCGGCGCAGGTCGGCGATGGCGGCGCGGGCGGCGGCGGCGCGGGCCGGGCGCTGCTCGTCGGTGGCCATCCGTAGCTGCGCCATCCGGGCGTGCGCCTGGTACGAGTAGATGTACTTGTGCTGCAGCATCAGGTCGCGCCGGCGCAGGCCGAGCGCGCGGAACTCGGCCAGGATCGCCTCGAACGGCTCGCCGAACTCGCCCTGCTCGATGGTCGCGCAGGCGGCGGCGACCAGCATGTTCATCCGCTGCACGGTGGTGCCGGCGCCGTCCGGCAGCTTGGCCCGCATGGCGGCCAGCGCGGCGGCGGCGTCGCCGTGCCGGCCCTGCACGGCCGGGACCATCACCGAGAGCATGCCGAACGAGGTGCCGCGCACGAGCTCGAGGTCGTTGAGGCGGCGCAGGCCGCGCTCGTACTCGGCCTGGGCCTCGGCGGTGTAGCCGCGCAGCAGCTGCCGCAGGCCGACCGTGGCAAAACCGGGAATGAGCTGGGCCGGGCCGAACCAGCGGGCGTTCCTGGTGATCGTCTCCTGCCATCCGCTGCCGTCGTCGTAGCCGCCGAACAGCCAGGACACGCCCCGCATCCACTCCACGTAGGCGACCAGCGCCGGGTCACCGAGCCCGGCCGCCACCTCGGCGGCGCGCGCGAGGCAGCGTTCGGCGGTGCCGCGCAGCTTGACCACGGCGCAGACGTAGCCGATCAGCGCGTAGACGCGGACGTACTCGGGGCACGGTCCGAGGCGGTTCACGGCGTACATCGCGCGCATGGCCAGGATGCCGGCCTCGCGCAGGCGCAATCCGATCCCGGCGGCGTAGCCACCGGCGTCGAGGACGGCGGCCAGGTCGGCGAGCTCGTCGCGGCGGCGTCCGGAGACCTTTCCGGACCCCCATCCGGTACGCCGGACCGCGCCGCCGGCCAGAGCGATGCCGACCGTGGACGCGAGCCGGGCGACGCCGCTCGCCGGCAGCGGGCGGCGCAGCTCGACGAGGGCGGCGGCGGTCGCGGCGAGGGCCTTCTCGTCGTCCCAGACGGTGTGGTGCAGCTCGACCTGGGTGATCAGCAGGTGCGCCCGCCGGCGCCGGTCGGTCTCGGCCGCCAGGGCCCGCTCGATGGTGGCGGCGGCGTCGGCGAACCGGGCCGCGCGCAGGTAGGCCAGCGCGAGCGGGTGCAGCACGTCCGAGCCCGGTGCCGGGTCGCCGTCGAGGGCGTCCTCGAGATAGCCGATCGCCTCGGCCGGGGCCATGTCGTCGAGCGCGCGCAGGCCGGCCGCGAACGCGCTCCGCCGCCGGCGCCCGGGCTCGATCGCGTCGCCGGCCCGGCGGTGGTGGCGGGCGACCGCGTAGACGTGGTCGGCGTCGCGCAGCGGCTCCGGCAGTCCCTCGAGGGCGTCGGCGATCGCGGCGTGCAGGCCGCGCAGCCGGTCCTCGCCGACCCCGTCGAGCAGGGCCTCGCGCAGCAGCGGGTGCAGGAAGACGAACCAGCCGCCGGGGCGGGCCTCGACGACGCGGCGTTCCACGGCGGCGCCGACCGCGGCCACGACCTGGTCGGGTGAGCCGCCGGCGGCGACCAGCGTCTCGGTGCGGAAGCGGGGACCGGCCACGGCCGCGGTGACCAGCAGGTGCCGGTCGCCGTCGGTGAGGGTGGCCAGGCGGGAGGCGAGCAGGGCGCGTACGTCCTCGGCGGCCGGCAGCGCGTCGGCGCCGGCCGCGTCGAAGTGCCACGCGCCCCACAGCGGGGTGAGCAGGCCGGCGTCGAGCAGCCGCAGCAGGTAGGCGACGACGGCCAGCGGCGAGCCGCCGGTGCGGCCGGCCACGTGCTCGATCAGCTCGGCCGGGACGGTGGCGCCGGGCAGCCGGGTGGCGATCAGCCGGGCCACCGCGGCCGGGTCGAGCGGTGCGCAGTCGAGCTCGAGGTCGGCCTCGGTGTGCGCGGGGCCGTCCTCGCCGTCGCGCTCGGTCAGCAGCACCAGCAGCGGCAGCCGGGGCAGGTCGGGCGCGAGCCGGGCCAGCACCGTGCGGCTGCCCGCGTCGAGCCACTGCGCGTCGTCGAGCAGCAGCATCAGGCCGCCGTGCTCCTTGGCCAGCTCGCCGAGGAAGGTGGCGACGGCGGCGAACAGGTGGTCGTCGCGGGCCTCCACGGCGTCGGCCGCGAGCAGCGCCTCGAGGCGGCCGCCGAGCCGGGCCACCAGGGCCGGGCCGGCCACCTCGGCGGCGTCGCGGACGTGCCGCTCGGCGGCGGCCCGGGCGTCGTCGCCGAGCAGCGCGACGGCCTGCAGGTGGCCCTCGACGGCGGCGCGCAGCGCGGCCAGCGGCAGGGCCTCGTCCTGGAGGCAGGCGGCGCGCAACACCGGCACGTCGGTGACCAGCGAGGCCGCCTCCTCGGCGAGCCGGGTGCGGCCGGAGCCGCCGGGCCCGCGGATGACGGTGACGCCGCCGCGGCCGGTGCGGGCCCGCCGCCAGCGGTCGGCGAGGCCCTCGCGCTCGGTCTCCCGGCCGCACAGCGGCCACCGCACGGCGGCCGGCTCGGCCGTCGCGGCCTCGCCGCCGGGACCGGTGCGCAGCGCGGTGAGCAGGGCCGCGGCGTCCGGGTAGCGGTCGTCGGGGTCCTTGGCCAGCAGCCGGGTGACGACGGCGGCGAGGGCGGGGTCGATGCCCGGGCAGAGCGCGGCGACGTCCGGGATCGGCGCGGTCAGGTGCAGCCGCAGCAGCCGGCCGACGTCGTCCGCCTCGAACGGCACGGAGCCGGTCAGGCACTCGAACAGCACGACGCCGAGCGAGTAGAGGTCGGAGCGGCCGTCGACCGGGCGTTTGAGCATGCCGGACTGCTCGGGTGAGGTGTAGAGGAACGTGCCGACCGCGCGGTCGTCGTCGTCCTCCGGCTCGGCGCCGAGCAGGGCCAGCCCGAAGTCGATGAGCTTGGCCGGGCGGCCGGGCGACAGCATGATGTTGCCGGGCTTGACGTCGCGGTGCACGAGGCCGACCCGGTGCGCGGCGGCCAGGCCGCGGCCGAGCTGGGCGGCCAGCTCCACGACGCGTTCGGGCTCGAGCGGGCCCTGGGCGAGACGGTCGGCCAGCGAGCCGCCGGGGATGTACTCCAGCACGAGGGCGGGTGCGCCCTCGAAGAAGCCGGCCGCGTGGATGGCCGGGACGGACGGGTCGTCGACACAGGCGAGCAGGGCGGCCTCGCGCTGGAAGGTGGCCAGCATGCCGCGATCGCCGGCGGCGTCACCGTTGGGGCGTTTGAGGGCGTACGTGCCGGTGCCGCGCCGGGCCCGGTGCACGGTGGTGAAGGCGCCCCGGCCGAGCTCGTCCCCGACGGCCAGGCCGGTCAGCTCCGCCGCTCCGCGCCCGTCGGGCGTCCATCCGGCCGTGTCAGTCACTGGGACATCACTCCGCTGCTCTCGATTCGCACCTCACATCGGCAGCATCGGCGCGGACTTGACCCTCCAAGGGTCAGGCGATTGCTCCGCTCAGCATTCGACGACGGTCACGGCCAGCCCGCCGAGCGACGTCTCCTTGTACTTCGTCGACATGTCGCGGCCGGTGTCGCGCATGGTGCGGATCGCCGTGTCGAGGCTGACCCGGTGGCTTCCGTCGCCGCGCAGCGCCAGGCGGGCCGCGTTGATCGCCTTCACGCTCGCGATCGCGTTCCGCTCGATGCACGGCACCTGCACGAGGCCGCCGACCGGGTCGCAGGTGAGCCCGAGGCTGTGCTCGAGCGCGATCTCGGCGGCGTTCTCGGCCTGGGCGGGCGTTCCGCCGAGAACCTCGCACAAGCCGGCCGCGGCCATCGCCGCCGCCGATCCGACCTCGCCCTGGCAGCCGACCTCGGCGCCGGAGAGGGACGCGGCGCCCTTGATCAGGATGCCGACCGCGGCGGCGGTGAGCAGGAAGCGGACCACGCCGTCGTCGTCCGCGCCGGGCACGAAACGGCGGTAGTAGTGCAGGACCGCGGGGATGATGCCGGCGGCCCCGTTGGTGGGTGCGGTGACGACCCGCCCGCCGGCCGCGTTCTCCTCGTTGACGGCCAGCGCGTAGAGGTTCACCCAGTCGATCACGTGCAACGGGTCGCCGGCGTCCGGGCGTACGGCCAGATCGCGCCGGAGACCCGGCGCCCGGCGACGGACGCCCAGCCCACCGGGAAGGACGCCCTCGTCGGCGGTCAGGCCGCGCTCGACGCAGTCGCGCATCACCCGCCAGATGTGCAGCAGGCCGTCGCGGATCGCGGTGTCGTCGCGCCAGGCCCCCTCGTTCGCGAGCATGACGCCCGAGATCGGCAGGCCGGCGCGGGCGCAGGTGGCGAGCAGGTCGTCGCCGGTGCGGAACGGATGGGGCAGTGCGGCGTCGCCGGCGGTCCGCTCCTCGCCCTCCTCCAGGACGAAGCCGCCGCCGACCGAGTAGAAGGTGCGCTCGGCCAGCACCGTGCCGTCCCCGGCCCAGGCGGTGAAGGTCATGCCGTTCGGGTGGAAGGGCAGGCTGCGGCGGCGGTGCAGGATCAGCTCGACCGGCACCGGACCGCCGTCCGGCCCGCCGAGGGAGACGGCGCCGGCTCGCTGGAGGGCGGCGACCCGGGCCGGCACCGTCGCGGTGTCGACGGTGGCCGGGTCCTCGCCCTCCAGGCCGAGCAGCACGGCGGCGTCGGAGTGGTGGCCGCGGCCGGTGGCGCCGAGCGAGCCGAACAGCTCGACGCGCAGGCGCGCGGCCTTGGGCGCTTCGGCGGCGAACCGCTGGGCCGCCCGCATCGGCCCCACCGTGTGCGAGGACGACGGGCCGATCCCGATGGAGTAGAGGTCGAAGGCGCTGACCGGCACGAAAGGCTCCCCTCGTAGGGTGGCCTCCCCGCTCTGTCATGGGTACCTGAGAGCTTCACCGCCGCGGGGGCGGTTTGCACCGTGGGTGCGGGACCATGTCGTCCCGGCTTTCCAGAGTCGCCTGCCATGCGGCGGTTACGGGTGCCTGAGAGATTCCCGGGGAGGGCTTGCTCCTTCGGCGCCCCGGTCCGGAGACCGGGGGCTCTCCCGCCGCGGTTCGTGCGGCGCGATCTTCGATTGTGCTATCGAGCGTGACAGCCGGTATCGCCCGCGTCAACTCGCTCAGCCCGCGCCGAACCGTGCCGAACGGGAGGAAGTGACGCTGGTTCGACGTTTGCGCCTCGGCGCGCGCCTGGGCGCCTCTTTCGCCCTCATCCTGGTCCTGCTGGGCATCGTGGTCGCGATCGGCGTGGTGGCCCTGCAACGGCAGTCGGACACCGCCCTCCAGGTGCACGACCTGCAGACCCTGCGCGGCCAGGTCGACGAGCAGAAGTACTACGACGGGGACATCTCCGGCTGGCAGATCGCGTACGCGTGGGACGTCTACCGCCTGTCGCCGCAGAAGGCCGTCGATCCCACCTCGGACAACCGGGCCGGCTTCCTCGCCGACGCGAAGCTGCTCAAGGCGTTGCTGGCGGCGACGCGTACCGACCTGATGACCCCCGCGGAGAAGGACATCTTCGCCACGCTCCAGCAGAAGTGGACGTCGTACTTCCAGGCCGACGACGAGATCGTCGGACACTTCGCGAAGGGTCAGGTCGAGGAGGGCAACAAGGTGATCCTCGGGCCGGGCTACCAGATCTACTACGACATCGTGCAGCTGACGCAGAAGCTGGTCGACTCGGTGACGCACCGGGTGGAGGCGGCGACCCGGGAGGCCCGCAGCTCGGCGTCGGCCGCCCGCAACTGGATGCTGGCGACGTTCGCGCTGGCCGTGCTGGCCGCGGTGGTCCTGACCATCATCGTGGTGCGCAGCATCTCCCGGCCGGCCCACCGGGTGATGGGCGCGCTCCGCAGTATCGCGAGCGGTGACCTGGGCGTACGCGTGAACGACAGCGGGACGGACGAGCTGGCCGACATGGCACGGGCCGCCGACGACGCCGCGGCCGGGGTGGCGCAGACCATCGGCCAGATCAGCGAGGACGCCCGGGCCCTGGCCGCGGCGGCGGACACGATGTACCGGGTGAGCGGGCAGATCGACGGTGCGGTCAACAACGCGTACGAGCAGGCCGACCGGGTCGCCGGAACCGCGGGCGGCGTCTCCGGCAACGTGCAGACGGTGGCCGCCGGGGCCGAGCAGATGGGCGCCTCGATCTCGGAGATCTCCCGCAACGCGGCCGACGCGGCCGGGGTGGCGGCGGGCGCGGTGACGGCCGCCCGCGACACCAGCGCGACCATCAACCGGCTCGGCGAGTCGTCGGCGCAGATCGGCACGGTGGTCACCACGATCCAGGCGATCGCCGCACAGACCAACCTGCTGGCGCTGAACGCGACGATCGAGGCGGCCCGGGCCGGCGAGCTCGGCAAGGGCTTCGCGGTGGTGGCGTCCGAGGTCAAGGACCTGGCCCAGGAGACGGCCCGGGCGACCGAGGAGATCGCCCAGCGGATCCAGGCGATCCAGCAGGACACCGGCGAGGCGGTCACCGCGATCGACGGGATCAGCCAGATCATCGAGCAGATCAGCGACTACCAGACGACGATCGCGTCGGCGGTCGAGGAGCAGAGCGCCACGACGGCCGAGATGAACCGGGGCGTCACCGAGGCGGCCGACGGCGCCAGCGAGATCGCGCAGGGCATCTCGTCGGTCGCCGAGAGCACCGCGACCAGCCGGAGCGCGGTCAGCGAGGCGAGCCGCGCGGCCGGCGACGTGCACGCGCTGGCGGCGCGGCTGCGGCAGACGGTGGACCGCTTCACGATCTGAGCCGGCGGTCTATTCCTATCTTGCAGATGGGAATGCTATGGTCAGGCGCCCGCCCGCCCACCACGCACCCAGCGAGGCGCACCGTGACCACACCGACGTTCGCTCCCGCCCCGCCCGGCTTCGTCGGGGCCGCGGTCGACGTGCCCGGCCGGCCCGGCCTCTCCGGCCGCGTCCCGCTGCCGCACGGCTTCCTCAAGGCCCGGTCGTCCTCGGTGGCGGTGGTCAGCGGGCCGCCCTCCCCCGGGCTGGCCGTGTGCCTCGACCGGATGGGCGAGGACCTGGCCCGCGCTGGTGCCGGGTCCTTCGCGACGCCCGACCCCGGCGCCGGCATCCTGGTCGGTCTGGAGGCCGGTCTCGAGGGCGGCGGCGTGCTCGGCCGGGCGAGCCGCTGGCGGCGGGCCCACGTGCTGGCGCCGGTCCTGGCCGCCGCCTTCGCCGGCACGCCGTCGGCCGGCTGGCGCAGCACCCGGCAGTCCACCCGCCGCGACCTGCCGGTGGCGGCCACCGCCCGGCAGGCGCCCGGTGCGCCGGTGTCCGCACACGGCCACCTGGAGATCGACGTCGCCGACCACCAGCCGGCCGGCGGCTGGCGCCTCCCGATCGCCGTCGTCACGACGCTGATGGACGACCCGCGGGCCGCCGCCGACGCCCTGCGCGCGACCGCCCACCTGGAGTCCGAGCCGCGCCTGTGGGAGCGGGCCGCCCGGGACGCCCTGACCGACCCGGTCCTGGCCGCGGCCGCCCGGGAGTGCTTCCTGGCCGCCTACGCCGCGCTCGCCCGCCACGGCGCCGACCGCGCGCTGCGCGACGCGCTGGCCGCCTTCACCGAGCGCTACGTCCTGCGGTCGCGCTGCCCGGCCGACGACCTTCTGGCCAACAGCCCTCGTTCGTAGTAGACGTGGAGGGCCGTCCGCCAGCGGTCCACCGTCCCCGAGCGAAGGGCACCCCCGAGCATGAAGCTGACCACCATCACCCAGATCTCGGTCGACGGCGTGATGCAGGGCAACGGCCCGTCCGAGTACGACCGGCGGGCCGGCTTCGACCGCGACGGCTGGGCCATGGACCATTTCGACGCCGACGCCACGGCGTACGTCGACGAGCGGTGCCGCGGCGCCGGCGCGTTCCTGTTCGGCCGCCGCACGTACGACATCTTCGCCCCCTACTGGGGTGCGCTGCCCGCCGGCAGCGGCCCGATCGCCGACGCCTTCAACACCAAGCCCAAGTACGTGGCGTCGGCGACGCTGACCGAGCCGGCCTGGGCCGGCACCACCGTCCTCGGCGGCGACCTGACCGCCGCGGTCCGCGCGCTCAAGGCCGCCCCCGGGGGCGAGCTGCAGGTGCACGGCAGTGGCGCCCTGGTCCGCCGGCTGCTGGCCGAGGATCTGGTCGACGAGCTCAGCCTGCTGGTCTTCCCGGTCGTCGTCGGCCGGGGCACCCGCCTGTTCCCGGCCGATGGCCCGCGGATCGCCCTCGACCGGGTCGAGTCGCGCCCGTTCCCGAAGGGCATCTCGCTCGAGGTCTACCGCCCGCTGGGCATCACGAGCTGACCGGCGCCCGGCCGCGCTACTCGAGGCCTTCGCGCGAGATCGGGTCGCCGACCCGGAAGTCGCGGAAGGCGACCTCCAGGCCCTCGCGCCGGGGTGAGCAGCACATCACGCCCACGTCCACCGTCTCCGGCAGGTCCAGGTGGCCGAGCCGCACCAGGTGCCAGCCCCCCTCCTCGTCGCCGCGATGGACGCACACCGCGGAGCCGAAGCGGGTCAGCCGCAGCGTCAGCGATCCGGCGTAACCGGGCACCGGGACCACCGACAGGTCGGACTCGTCGCGGGTGAGCACCGTGCTCAGCTGCACCGCGCCGCTGGTCACCTCGAGCCCGGTCTTCAGCCAGGTGCGCTCGCCGGCCCGCAGCATCAGGCCGGCCTGGTCGAACAGGGCCGAGTGGCCGGCCGCGACCACGACCGAAGCGGTGAAGTCGCCGGTCACCGGCCGATGGTAGAAGTGGCCGTTGTCGGTGACGTAACCGTAGAACGTGTGCCGCCAGAAGTCGGTCTCCGGGCCGGTGCGCACGCTGAGCACGCCGTCCCGGTCGGACCATTGCGGCGGCTCGTTGAGCCAGGGCATGGTGGGCGGCATCGGATCATCGTACGGGCCGGCGACTATCGCTCAGATCGTTCGCTTTCCGGCCGATCGGGCTCGGTGTGCGCGGACGGCCCGGTGACGACGCGGACGAGGGTTTCACACTCGTCGAGGTCGTCGTCTCCCTGGGGATCCTCACCATGATCATGACGTCGATGACGGTCTTCATGATCGGTTCCCGGCGGGCCGGCCGGTACGCGTCGCTCCGGGACACCGCCGTGCAGCTCGCGGTCGAGGGCATGGAACGGGCCCGCGGGGTCCGCGGGTCGGCGCTGCTCGGCGGCCGCGCCCTGTGCGGCGCCTGCGCCGGCGTCGTCTCCGCGGAGGTGACCTCGATGCTCGGAACCGGCGTCGCCCGCTGGGACGCCGCCGGCACCGGCACGCTCGGCGTTCCCCAGCCCGGCGCCCAGCCCGACGGCACGGTGGTGGCCTCCCCCGCCGACCCGGAGGTCGTGCAGCTCGACGCCGTCTCGTTCAAGCGCTACTACTACGTCGGCGCCTGCTGGCAGCCCACCGTCGCCGGGTCGACGACCGGCCTCGCGTGCGGGTCCACGACCGCCGCGGCCCCGCTGGTGCGGCTGGTCGTCGCGGTCAGCTGGCCGCAGTCGGGCTGCGCCGGCGGCGTCTGCACGTACGCGACGGCCGGCCTGTTCAGCACCGCGGTCACCGACCCGTTCCTGGTGGGCGGATGAAGGACCACGACCTCGGCTACAGCCTCATCGAGATGATGGTGGTGCTCGGGATCATCTCGGTGGTCGGTGCGGTCGCGACCACCGGCATCCTCCAGGTCTACCGGACCAACGTGGTGGCGGAGTCCGACGCGGCGGTGCAGAGCCAGCTGAGCGTCGCCCTCCTGCGGCTGGACAGGTCGATCCGGTACGCCTACGCGATCGGGACCGTGCACAACGAGGGCGCGGCCGGTTCCCCGTACGTCGAGATCATGGTCGTCGAGAAGGAGCAGCCGACCGACACCACGTACGCGAAGAGGTGCCTGCAGTTGCGGTTGACCGGAACCGGCCCGCGGAACCAGCAGCTGCAGAGCCGCTCCTGGACGATCGGGTCGGCCGCCGCGCCGAGCGGATGGCAGCCGCTCGCCTCGAACCTGGTCGGTGGCGTCACCCCGTTCGTGCGCATCCAGCCGACCCAGGCGGTCAACCATCAGCTGCTCACCGTCCGGCTGAGCGCCGGCTCGGGGACGATGACCAAGACCAGCGCGGTCACCTACACGGCACTCAACACGTACGCCGGTACGGCGCTGGACGCCAACGGCAACCCGCTCGCCGCGACGGCCGAGCCCTGTTACAGCACGGCGACCCGGTCATGATGCCGCTCCGCGACCGCGACGGCGGCTCGCTGCCCCTGGTCATGCTCCTGTCGATCATCGCGGTCGGCGCGATCGGGCTGCTCGGCAGCACGGTCAGCCTCCAGTTCGGCACGGCCCGCTTCGACGCCAACCGGGCGGTGGCGATGGACGCCGCCACCAGCGGCATCGAGTCGGGCCTGGCCCAGCTGCGGGCGCTGCCGGTGAACGCGGCCGGGGACGCGGCGCTCAGCACGCTGCCCTGCACCGCCGCCGCCCCGGGGCCGAACGTCACGATCGCCGGGACGGTCAGCACGGCGTACACGGCCGGCTACAAGGTCAACTTCTACTACCTGAGCGTGGCCCCGCCGGCCGGCGCCGACCCGGAGGCGTGGGCGGCCACCAAGCGGATCGGCTGCGCGGCGAGTGGCGGGCCGGTCACCGCGCCCATGTACGCGCTACTGGTCTCGACCGGCGGCTACGGCGGGGAGTCCCGGACGGTCCAGGCCACGTATCTCTTCCAGAGCCGTACCAAGCCGAACGTGCCGGGCGGGACGATCAAGGTCTACAACAGCGATCAATGCCTGGCCGCGCCGAGCGGGGTGACCGACCCGATGCCGCTCGCGGCCGGCGCCCAGCTCGTGCTGGCGACCTGCGCGGCCTCCGACCCCAAGCAGGTCTTCACCTACAACCCGACGCTGCAGGTGCAGCTGAAGAACAGCGAGGGCTCGGCCGCCTTCCCGAACGGCGCCTGCCTGTCGGCGGCCAGCGTCAACCACACCAAGGTGACCTTCGAAGACTGCGACATGACCAAGCTGACCCAGATCTGGAGCCTCAACAACCGCGACAACTTCGAGGGCACCACCGACGGGCAGAACCCGGACGGCAAGTGCTTCAACGTCGACTGGACGACGCTGCCCCCGTCCGTGGTCATCAACAACGTCCTGGGCAACAACGCGAACCGGGTGGCGGGGACGCAGGGCGACGGCACCGACGGCACACCCTGCAGCGGCTTGTCCGGCGACTACACCAAGTACAAGACGTTCTTCCCGGACGCCAGCGCCGGCACCGGCGCGGCCGGTGACGCCACCCGCCAGCTGGTCAACTACGACCAGTTCGGCCGGTGCCTGGACGTCACCAGCAACAACGTCGCCTCGTCGTTCCTGGTGATCTTCCCGTGCAAGCAGTCGCCCAACAAGGTCATCCAGTGGAACCAGGTGTGGTTCCTGCCGGCGATCGCCACCGGCGCCACCTCGGCCCAGGGCCGCGTCTACCTCAAGGGCAGCGACGGGGTGACGACCTATTGCCTGTACAGCCCGGGCTCGACCGCGGCCGGTCAGTATGTCCGCATCACGCCGTGCGCCCTGAGCTCGGCGATCCCGGCCAACCAACTGTGGACGCGCAGCGTCTTCACCGGGATCAACCAGACGTCGTACCGGATCGAGTCGACCTTCGGCACGACGGCGGCGAACCCGTACTGCCTGCTGCCCTCGGCCACCGACCTCTGGGACCAGTTCACCGCCATGAAGATCAGCAAGCTGGTGCTGGCCGCCTGCGACGGCACCAACCCGCAGAAGTGGAACGCGTCGCCGAGCATCCTGTCGTCGGTGGTCTCCGACTACCGGGAGAAGTGACTGAGGGTCACCTCGGCGCCGCCCGACAGCGGTGAGTCATGCAGCTCGAGGCTCGTGAGCGTGACGCTCCGGGGAACGTCGAAGACCAGCTGTCCGGTCACCCGCTCACCGGGCGTGACCCGGTCGAGGAACGTCTGCGTGTCGTGGTTGGCGTAGATGCCGGCGATGTCGTCGTCGCGATAGGAGACGCCGGACGAGTCGAGCGCCTTCTGCGCCCGGCCGATGAAGTACCGCGACCCGCCGGCGATGTTGCGCACCGACAGGCTCACCACGCAGAACTTCCCCTTGGCCGTACGGGTGAGGTGCTCCACGCCGACGGTGGTGCGCGAGCAGTCGACCCGCGAGACCACGAACTCGAACTTGCCGTCCCGGACCGGGTCGCCGATGCCCGGCTCGGGGGCTCGCGGGGCCTCCGGGGAAGCCGGCCGGGCCGGCACATCGGCGGCGGCCGGTTCGCGGCCGGGTCCGTGCCGGGAGGCCAGCACCCCGGCCACGAAGAGGACCGCGACCGCCCCGCACGCCAGCAGCGCCGCGAGCAAGGGGTTGAGCGGCGCGGGGCGGCGGCGCGGGACCGGGTCGTGCGTCATCGGGTCACTCCCGTCTGGCTCGCTCCCCTCACTGTCGGTCACCGGGCCGGACCGGGCCACCGTTTTCCCCTGATCCGACAGAAGCGCTCGGCCGGCCCGGTGAGGCGCGCGCCGGCGGGGCCGCACGCCTAGGCTGTGATCATGACTTCCAGGCCCGTCCGGATCGGTGTTCAGATCCAGCCGCAGCATGCCGAGTACGCCGCCATCCGCCGCGCCGTCGCCGAGGCCGAGGACCTCGGCGCGGACATCGTCTTCAACTGGGACCACTTCTTTCCGCTGTACGGCGAGCCGGACGGCCTGCACTTCGAGTGCTGGACGATGCTCGCCGCGTGGGCCGAGCAGACCTCGCGCGTCCAGATCGGCGCGCTGGTCACCTGCAACAGCTACCGCAACCCCGAGCTGCTGGCCGACATGGCCCGCACCGTCGACCACATCAGCGACGGCCGGCTCATTCTCGGCATCGGCTCCGGCTGGTTCGAGAAGGACTATGACGAGTACGGGTACGAGTTCGGCACCGCCGGCAGCCGGCTCGACGACCTGGCCGAGGCCCTCCCCCGCATCGAGTCCCGCTGGTCGAAGCTGAACCCGCGGCCGACCCGCGACCTCCCCGTCCTGATCGGCGGCGGCGGCGAGAAGAAGACGCTGCGCCTGGTCGCCAAGCACGCCACCATCTGGCACAGCTTCGGCGACGCCGCCACGATCGCCCGCAAGACCGAGATCCTGCGCGGCCACTGCGCCGACGTCGGGCGCGACCCGGCCGAGATCGAGATCTCGGCCGCGGTCAACGGCAAGCCGGCCGAGGACGGACCGGCGCTGCTCGACCGCGGCGTCACCCTGTTCACGGTCGCGGCCGGCGGCCCCGACTACGACCTGTCGGCGCTGCGTCAGTGGCTGGCCTGGCGGGACGAGATCAACGGGTAGCACACGGCCGGGCTCTCGACGTGGGCGTTGTGGCCCAGCCCCGGGAGCGGGACCGGCTCGACGCCGAGCGCCCGGATCTGGTCGTCGGTGCTCATCGGGTCGTGCTCGCCCCGGGCCAGCGTCACCGGCGCGGCCGACCGCGCCAGCAGCCCGGCCATGTCCGGGGCGCCGACGCCGAACGCGCGCGGGTCGAGCGCCGTCCGCCAGCGGCCGTCCTCCTCCCGGACGCCGCTGCGGACGGCGGCGTCGTCCGGGGCGACCAGCCCGGCCAGGCCGGAGACGCGCAGATGCCGGGCTACGGCCTCCTCACGCGTGCCGAACCACTGAACCGGCCGCCCGGCCAGCGCCCGCGCCCGCTCCAGCTCGTCGCCGGTCCAGCCGACCTTGATGCCGAGCCCGACGACCGCCACCACCCCGGGCCGGGCCGCCAGCGCGAGGGCGACGACGCCGCCGAGCGAGTGGCCGAGCACGACGGTCCGCCCGTTCTCGACGAGCGGGCGGACCGCGCCGGCCAGAGCGTCGAAGGTGTACTCCGGCAGCGGCGCCGAGCCACCGTGGCCGGGCAGGTCCGGGGCGAGCCAGCGCCCGGGCCACCGCTCGGCGAGCAGCGGCGCCCACCCCGACCACACGTCGCCGGTCGCGCCCAGCCCATGAAGCAACAGCAGCAGCGGCTCGCCACGGCCGCCGCCGGTCACGCGCAGATCCATCGCCCCATCCCTCCGGCCGCCGCGGTCGCTCAGCCCAGCAGAAGCCCCAGCGCCCCGAGAAGGCTGTCGATGTCGTCGGACGTCGTGCCGAGCCCGAAGCTCACCCGCAGCAATCCCGCCTCGCCGCAACCGGCACCACCCGGAACCGACGCCAGCCGCCGCACCAGCGGATGCGCGCAGAACTGCCCGGCCCGCACGCCGATGCCGAACGTGTCCGCCAGCCGGGCGGCCACGGCGACCGGATCGCGGCCCGGCAGCGCGAGCGACACGATCCCCACGCGCTCGGCCGTCCGCGTACCGAACAGACTCACCTCGACCGCGCCCGGCAGGCGCCGCACCCCTTCCCGCAGCCGGGTGAGCAGCTCCTGCTCGTGCGCGCGCAGCGCCGCGCGGTCGGTCTCCAGCAGGGCGGCGCAGACCGCGCCGAGCGCCACCGCGCCCAGCAGGTTGGGGGTGCCACCCTCGTGCCGGGCCGGGCCGGTCGCCCAGCGCACGTCGCCGGCACGGTCGCCGACCCACGCGCTCGCACCGCCGCCGGCCAGATAGGGCGGGGCCGCGTCGAGCCAGTCGGCGCGGCCGGCGAGCACCCCGGCGCCGAACGGCGCGTACAGCTTGTGGCCGGAGAGCGCCACGTAGTCGGCGTCCAGGCCGGCCAGCGACACCGGCGCGTGCGGGGCGAGCTGGGCGGCGTCGACCGCGATCCGGGCGCCGTGCCGGTGGGCGACCGCGGCGAGCTCGCGCAGCGGCCACACCTCGCCGGTCACGTTGCTCGCGCCGGTGACCGTCAGCAACGCCGGGCCGGTCCGGTCACCCAGCGCCCGGTCGGCCGCCGCCACCGCCTCGGCCGGCGACGATGGCGCGGGCAGCCGGAGCACCGACGGCCAGGGCAGCAGGTTGGCGTGGTGCTCGCCGTCGAAGACGACCGTGGTCGTGCCCGGCGGCAGCGCGCGGGCCAGCAGGTTGAGCGCGTCGGTGGTGTTGCGGGTGAAGACGACCTGGTCGCCGGGGCGGCAGCCGAGGAACGTGGCGACGACGGCGCGGGCCCGCTCGTACTCCAGGGTGGAGGCCTGCGAGCGGGGACCGGCGCCGCGGTGCACGCTGCCGTAGCGAGGGAGCAGGGCTTGCACGGCATCGGCGGCCACCCGTACGCACGGGGCCGTCGCGGCGTAGTCGAGGTGGACGAAACCGGCGCCGATGACGTCGAGGTCGGCAGTCTGGACGGCCAGGGACATGGGTGTACCTCCGCAACAGGGGACCCTCTTGCGGGTCCGCGCTTGCCCTCGCCGGCCGGCGACAGGCCCGGTCCTCACCCGGGGCACCCCATCGCGGACGGAAGGGTTGCCGGTCAGCAAGCCGGGGCTGTGCGCTGACACTCATGACCTGCCCGACAACCTACCAAAGGTGGCGCGGCTAGTAACGCTCGCCGGTGATGTAGCCCTCGAGGCTGGTGCGCTCGGACTCCAGCTCGTCGATGCGGTTCTTGACCACGTCGCCGATGCTGACCAGGCCGGCGAGGCCGCCGTTCTCGAGCACCGGCACGTGCCGGAACCGGTGATCGGTCATCAGCCGGGCCACGTCCTCGATCGGCGCCTCGGGGGACACCGAGCGGACGCTGACGGTGTGGATCCGGCTGACCGGCTCGCTCAGCACCGCGGCGCCGCGGGCGGCGAGCGCCCGTACCACGTCGCGCTCACTGACGATCCCGTCGACGCGGCTGCCGTCCGCCGACACGATCACCGCACCGATCTTGTGCTCGGCCAGCACGGCCAGGAGCCGGGCCACATCCGAGTCCGGTGTCACGGTGACGACTTTGCTGCCCTTGACGCGGAGAATGTCGCTGATACGCATCTTGCTCCCCATCCCGTCCGATCCGCGGAAGCCGCCGGGGCGGGCCGTCCGTTACGGGGCAGCCACGCCACGTTGCGTGCATATGCCTAGATGCAGTCAACCACGGCAAGATGTCAAGAGCGTCGAGATGTCAAGCCCGCTCCGAAGTCAGCGAAGGGACCTCTCATGGACTTGCATGATCAAGCGGCGATCACGAGCGGCAGTGACTTCTGGTCGAGCACGGCGGCCGGTGACGTCCCGGCGATCACCCTGACCGACGGGCCCCATGGCGTACGCCTGCAGGTCGCCGGCGCCGGTGACCTGCTCGCCGGCCGGCCCGCCACCTGCTTCCCGCCCGCGGTCGCGTCCGGCTCGACCTGGGATCCCGAGCTGCTGCGCCGGATGGGCGAGGCGCTCGGCGACGAGTGCCGGGCGATGGGCGTGCAGGTGCTGCTCGGTCCCGGCATCAACCTCAAGCGGACCCCGCTGGGCGGCCGCAACTTCGAGTACTTCAGCGAGGACCCGCTGCTGACCGGTGTGCTGGCGGCCGCCTGGGTGCAGGGCCTGCAGTCGCGCGGGGTCGGCGCCTCGCTCAAGCACTTCGCGGTGAACAGCCAGGAGACCGACCGCATGCGGATCAGCGCCGACGTCGACGAGCGATCGTTGCGCGAGCTGTACCTGCGCGCCTTCCAGCGGGTCGTGACGACCGCGCAGCCGTGGACCGTGATGTGCGCCTACAACCGGGTCAACGGCGTCTACGCCAGTCAGCATCACTGGCTGCTCACCGAGGTGCTGCGTGACGAGTGGGGATTCCGCGGGGTCGTCGTCTCGGACTGGGGCGCCGTGGTCGACCGGGTCGAGGCGGTGCGGGCCGGACTCGACCTGACCATGCCCGGGCCGGACCCGGCCGGTGACCAGGCCCTGGTCGAAGCCGTCACCGGCGGCCGCCTCCCGGCCGGGACCCTCGCGCTCGCCGCGTCGCGGGTGCACGACCTCGTGGCGAAGTCCACACCGGACACCTCGGACGGGTACGACCAGGCGGCACACCACGCCCTGGCCCGGGAGATCGCCGGCCGCGGCATCGTGCTGCTCAAGAACGAGGGCGCGGTCCTGCCGCTGCGCACCGAGGGCCAGACCATCGCGGTCCTCGGCGAGCTCGCCCGCACCCCGCGCTACCAGGGCGGCGGCAGCTCACAGATGACCCCGACCCGGCTCGACGACGCCCTCACCGCCATGTCCGAGGCCGCGCCCGGCCGGGTCGGCTTCGCCGCCGGGGGTGACGAGGCGGTCCGGCTGGCCGGCAGCTCGGACATCGCGGTCGTCTTCGCGGGCACCGAGCAGGAGACCGAAGGGGCCGACCGGGAGTCGCTCGATCTGCCGGCCGCACACCTGGAGCTCATCCGGCGGGTCGCGGCGGCCAACCCCCGTACGGTCGTCGTGTTGTCGAACGGCGCCGTGGTCACCACCAAGCCGTGGGATGCCGACGTCGCCGGCCTGGTCGAGGGCTGGCTGCTCGGCCAGGCCGGCGGGAGCGCCGTGGCCGACGTGCTCTTCGGCCGCGTGAACCCCTCCGGCCGGCTCGCCGAGACGATCCCGCTCCGGCTCGCCGACCATCCGTCCTACCTGGACTTCCCGGGCGAGGCCGGCCACGTGCGCTACGGCGAGGGCATCCACCTCGGCTACCGGGGCTTCGACGCGCGCGGGCAGGAGGTGGCTTATCCGTTCGGCTTCGGCCTTTCCTACACCACTTTCTCGTACGGCGAGGCCGGCGCCGTCGTTCGCGAGGACGGCATCGAGCTCCGCCTGCCGGTCACCAACACCGGGCCGGTCGACGGGCGGGAGGTCGTCCAGGCGTACGTGAGTGTGCCGTCCTCGCGGGTGCGCCGCGCGCCGCGGGAGTTGAAGGCGTTCGCGAGCGTCCCGATCGCCGCCGGTGAGACCGCCGAGGTCGTGCTGCTCATCGAGCGCGGCGACCTGGCCTACTGGGACGTGCGGCTGTCACGCTGGGTGGTCGAGGGCGGGCCCCACCGGATCGAGATCGGCGCCTCGTCCCGCGACATCCGCGCATCGCTCACCGTCGACGTGCCCGGCGACGAGGCGCGCGTGCCGCTGACCGCCGACTCCACGATCGGCGAGTGGCTGACCGACCCGCGCGGCGCCGAGGTGCTGACCGAGGTCTTCACCGCGATGGCGGAGGGCGGCCTGGCCGGCGGGCTGCCCATGGACTCCTCGACGCTGCAGATGCTGGGCAGCTTCCCGCTGGGCCGGATGGCGATGTTCCCGGGCAGCCCGTTCACCGCCGAGACGTTGGCCGGCCTGGTCAAGCGGGCCAACACGTAGCCCGCTATAGTTGAACACGTTCAACTAAGCGACGGGAGCCGCCATGACCGCCATCGTCAACGTCGCCGTCACGGTGGGCATGCTGCTCGTGGTGCCGCTCGGTCTCCGGCTCGCCGGCATCCGCGCACGCTGGTGGCCGGCGGCGGCCCTGCCGGCCGCGATCGCTTTGTGGCTTCCACGCGGTCCGCTCACGCTTGCGTTCACGATTCCGTACGCGTTGGCGACCGCGTTCCTGGCGATCAACGCGCTGCCCCGGCTCCGTCGCCCCACCCCGGTCGGCGTCGCCGTCACCACGGCGCTGGTCACCCCGTTCGTGGCCGCCGCCGCGCTGGTCGCCGAGCGATACGGCTACCACTTGCTCGGCTTCCGCCCGGCCGTGCTGGCTTTGACCGTGGCACACTTCCACTTCGCGGGTTTCGCGGCCGCCCTGATCGCCGGCCTGGTCGCCGCCACCGCCCCGCCCGGCCGGCCGAGCCCCGTCACCCTCGCCGCGGCCACCACCGCCCCGCCCGGCCGGCCGAGCCCCGCCACCCTCGCCGCGCTGACCGTGCCGGCCGGCACGGCGCTGGTCTTCGCCGGCTACTTCATCAGCGACTACGTCGAGCTGGCCGGCGCGGTCGTCCTCACCGCCGGCATGTGGCTGGTCGCCGGGCTGACCTGGCGGCACATCGTCCCGGCCGCGCGCGACCGCACCACCAGGGCCCTGCTGCTGACATCCACCGGCGTGCTGGCCGCGACCATGCTGCTCGCGCTGAGCTGGGCGCTCGGCGAGGCGACCGGCCTGCCGCACCCGTCGCTGACCTGGATGGCGGCCACCCACGGCCTGGCCAACGCCCTCTGCTTCGGCCTCTGCGGCATCCTGGCCTGGCGCCGCCTCGCCGGCGTCCCGACCTCGCGCCGCCGCACCGGCGTCCCGGCCTGGCACCGCCGCACCGGCGGCGTCCCGGCCCGGCGCACCCACCACGACCCGCTGACCGGGCGCCGGATCAGCTCGGGTGCACCGCCGTCGACGCTCGCGGCACCAAGCGGCCCGGCAGCGCCCGCCGGCCGTGTGCCGGGTCGCCGTTGATGGCGGCCAGCAGCAGCTCCGCCGCGGTCCGCCCGATTCCTTCGAGGTCCATGTCGATGCTGGTCAGCGCCGGGCGGCAGCCGTCGACCATCACGTCCCAGTTGTCGAAGCCGACCAGCGCCACGTCGCCGGGCACCCGCCGGCCGGACTCCTGCAACGCCTCGGCCAGTCCGCGCGCGATCTGGTCGCTCCCGCAGAACACCGCGTCCACCGCGGCGCCGGTCGAGAGCAGGATGCCGGCGGCCTGGCGGCCCCACGCCTCGGACCACTCGCCGAACAGGACCGGCGCCGCGGGCTCCCGGCCCGCCGCCGCCAGCGCCTGCATCGCCGCGCCGGCCCGGACCGTGGCCGAGTGGTGGTGCTCGGGGCCGGTCACGTGGGCGATCCGGCGGCGGCCGACCGCCAGCAGGTGCTCGACCGCGCGGCGGGCGCCGTCGGCCTCGTCGGGGACCACCGAGCAGTCCGCCTCGTCCGTCGAGCTGATGAAGGCGTAGACCACCGGCACCGGGAGCGACCGGCCGATCGGCGGGCGGGCCTGGGTCCGGCGCCCGGTCACGATGATGCCGTCGGCCTGGCGGCCCAGCAGCGTCCGCAGGTAGTACTGCTCGCGGATCGGGTCGTCGCGGGCGTCGCACAGGAAGACCGACACCTGGCCCGCACCGAGCGCGTCCTCGGCGCCGATCAGCAGCGGGATGCTGAACCGGCCGATCGAGTCGGTGGTGATCATGCCGACCGTGTAGGTGCGGCCGGCCTGCAGGCTGCGCGCGGCGGCGTTGGCCACGAAGCCCAGCTGCGAGGCGGCCTCCCGCACGCGCTGACGGGTTTCCGGCCGCAGGGCGCCCCGCCCGTTCAACGCCTTCGACGCCGTACCCGGGGAAACTCCGGCAAGAGCCGCCACCTCGCTGATGGTGGCGGCGCGATCGATGGTGCCCAGCGTTTCCTCCCCGGTTTCCCCGACCACGACTCTCGAACCGTAACCGGCCCTTGACATCCCGGCAAGGTGATCCCTAGCGTCGAGGCAATCGTTTTCCTTCTGTTTCTTCCTCCTCGGAAACCAGGGGTACCGAACATGACGTTCTCCCGGCGCGGCCTGAGTGCCCTCGCCGCCCTGACGCTCGCGGTCGGCGTGACCGCCTGCTCGAACGACGGATCCTCGGCGGGCGCCTCCGGCCCGCAGCAGAGCACCTTCGCGATCTGGGATCCCTACCCGCAGTTCGACGACTCGTCGGACTGGGTCAAGCTGCTGCAGAAGTGCGGCACCGACGCCGGCGTCACGGTCAAGCGCACCGGCTTCGACACCACCGACCTGACCAACAAGGCGCTGCTCGCGGCCCAGCAGGGCAACTCCCCGGACGTGCTGATCGTCGACAACCCGGTGGTCTCCACGCTGGCCGAGGCGGGCGTGCTCACCACGACCGCGGATACGAAGATCGACACGTCGGCGATCGAGCCCAATCTGCTCGCCGCCGGGCAGCTCGACGGCAAGACGTACGGCATCCCGATCGGCGCCAACACGCTGGCGCTCTACTACAACAAGAAGGTGCTGGACGCGGCCAAGGTCGATCCGGCCACGATCAAGGACTGGACGTCGCTGACCGCCGCGCTGGAGAAGGTCAAGGCGGCCGGCAAGAAGGGCATCACCTTCTCCGCGATCGGCACCGAGGAGGGCTCGTTCCAGTTCCTGCCCTGGTTCTGGGGCGCCGGCGCGAACCTCACCCAGCTCGACTCGCCCCAGGGCGTCGCCGCCGTCACGCTCTGGACCGACTGGGTCAAGAAGGGCCTCGCGCCCAACTCGGTCCTCAACAACACCCAGACCACCAGCTGGCAGGAGTTCGCGACCGGCGACTTCGCGTTCAGCGAGAACGGCACGTGGCAGCTGGCCAATGCCAAGAAGACCGGTTTCCCGTACGGGATCATTCCCATCCCGTCGCAGGCCGGCGGCACCGCGCCGGCACCCACCGGTGGCGAGTTCGTGACCGCGCCCGTGCAGAGCGACACCGGGCGGTACGCGACCAGCGAGAAGATCATCAAGTGCCTGACGAACGCCGACAACGCCCTGACCACCGACACGACCCTGTCCTACGTGGCGGCGACCAAGGAGGTCCAGGAGAAGCAGGTGGCGGCCAACCCGGAGCTGAAGGTGTGGGTCCAGGCGGTCGGCGCGGCGAAGGGCCGCACCAGCGACAACCTGGGCACCAAGTACCCGAAGATCTCGGAGCCGATGTGGACGGCGTTCCAGGCCGCGCTCTCCGGCAGCAAGCAGCCGCAGGACGCGATGACCGCCGCGCAGACCACCGCGGCCGCGGCCGTCAAGTGACCGACGTGCTGACCCGTCCCGAGCCGGCCACCGCGGCCGCGCCGGGTCGGGTCGCCCGGAAGCGGTCGGGACAGTGGGCGGCCTGGGGCTTCCTGGCCCCGGTGGTGATCTACCTGGTCGCGTTCTACGCCTACCCGCTGTACCGCAACCTCGACCTGAGCCTGCGGCACTACACGGTCCGGTCGTTCGTGCAGGGCGGCGCGCCGTTCAGCGGCCTCGACAACTACCGGGCCGTCATCGACAACCCGACGTTCTGGCCGGCCCTGCTGCACACCGTCGTCTTCACCGGCGTGTCGCTGCTGTTCCAGTTCACCATCGGCATGGCGCTGGCGGTCTTCTTCGCCCAGAGCTTCCGGCTCTCGGCCACACTACGGGCGCTGTTCCTCGTACCGTGGCTGCTGCCGTTGATCGTCAGTTCGTCGACGTGGTCGTGGATGCTCAACAGCGACTCGGGCGTCGTCAATGCGTTCCTCAAGGTCGCCGGCGTCGATCCGGTCAACTGGTTGACGTCGCCGCACTGGGCGCTGACGAGCGTCATCATCGCCAACATCTGGATCGGCATCCCGTTCAACCTGGTCGTGCTCTACAGCGGGCTGCAGGCAATCCCGGACGAAATCCACGAGGCGGCGGCGCTGGACGGCGCGAGCGGCTGGCAGCGGTTCTGGCGGGTCACGTTCCCGCTGCTGCGGCCGGTCTCGGCGATCACCCTGCTGCTCGGGCTGGTCTACACGCTCAAGGTCTTCGACCTTGTCTGGATCATGACGAGGGGCGGGCCGACCGACGCCTCGACGACGTTCGCGACCTGGTCCTACAAGCTCAGCTTCGGCAACCTGCTGCCGCAGTTCGGGCCGGGCGCCGCGGTCGGCAACCTGCTCATCGTGATGGCGCTGGTCTTCGGCCTGCTCTACATCCGGACGCAGCGGAGGTCGATGTCGTGAGAAGCCGCGTGAAGACCGGCGTCGGCGTCGTGCTGACCGCGCTCATGCTGTTCCCGGTCTACTGGATGGTCAACGTGTCCTTCACCCGGGACACCGACATGCGCCACGATCCGCCCTACCTGTTCCCCGTGCACGGGACCCTCGAGGGCTATCGATCGGTGCTGCACCAACAGCTGCCGTACCTCGGGACCAGTTTCCTGATCGGGCTCGGCACCGTGATCCTGACCGTCGCGCTGTCGGCCCCGGCCGGCTACTCGCTGGCCAAGCTGCGGCCCCGGGGCGGCGGCGCGCTGTCCTTCGTGCTGCTCATGGCCCAGATGATCCCGGGCATCATCATGGCGATGGGCTTCTACGCCATCTACCTGCGCCTGGGCGTGCTCAACAGCGCCGCCGGCCTGGTCCTGGCCGACTCCACGATCGCGGTCCCGTTCGGCGTCCTGATCTTCACGGCGTTCATGTCCGGCATCCCCGAGGAGCTGACCAACGCCGCCCGCATCGACGGCGCCGGCACCGTACGCACGTTCTGGTCGGTGATCCTGCCGGTCAGCCGCAACGCGGTCGTCACCGTCTCGCTGTTCGCGTTCCTGTGGGCGTGGTCCGACTTCGTCTTCGCCACCACCCTCGACGGCGGCGGCACGAGGCAGCCCATCACCCTCGGCATCTACCACTACATCGGCAACAACAACCAGCAATGGAACGCGATCATGGCCACCGCCGTCGTCGCCTCCATCCCCGCGACGCTGCTGCTCATCCTGGCGCAGCGCTACGTGGCCGCCGGCGTCACCGCCGGCGCCGTGAAAGATTGAGGACTCCCATGACCGGCCCCGCCGCGCCGACCCCGTCGGCGCTGACCGCCCTGCGCCCGCTGCCGCTGACCGCCGTCCGGCTCGACCGATCCGGACTGCTGGGCGGCTGGCAGGAGCGCAATGCGACGGCCACCCTCCCGCACTGCGTCGACCAGCTCACCGCGTACGGCAATCTCGCGAATCTCCGCCGGGTGACCGGCGACTCGGACGCCGCGTTCGCCGGCATGTGGTTCGCCGACACCGACGTCTACAAGACGCTGGAGGCCGCCGCCTGGTCGGGGACGCAGCCCGGCTTCGTCACCGACACGATCTCGTTGCTGGAGAAGGCGCAGGACGCGGACGGGTACCTCAACTCGTACTACCAGGTCGACCATGTCGATCAGCAATGGACGGACCTCGGGTTCAGTCACGAGATGTACAGCGCCGGGCACCTGATCCAGGCGGCCGTCGCGGCGGCCCGCACCACCGACGCGCCGCAGCTGCTGGGGGTGGCCCGCCGCTTCGCCGACCTGCTCGTGCGGCGGTTCGGCCCGGACGGCGCGGACCTGATCGACGGTCATCCCGAGGTGGAGACGGCGCTGGTCGAGCTCTACCGCCTCACCGGTCACGAGCCGTACCTGGCCCTGGCCAGGCGCTTGGTCGAGCTGCGCGGGCACGGGCTGCTCGGGCCCGGCCGGTTCGGCCCGCGATATTGGCAGGACCACACGCCGCTGCTCGACGCGGACGAGGCGACCGGCCACGCCGTACGGCAGATGTATCTGCTCGCCGGCGCCGTCGACGTGGCGGTGGAGACCCGGGACGCCGCGCTGCTCGCGGCGGCCGAACGGCTGTGGGAGTCGGCGCTGGCCAGCAAGACCTATCTCACCGGCGGGCAGGGCTCGCGGCACAAGGACGAGGGCTTCGGCGACCCGTACGAGTTGCCGCCCGACCGCGCCTACGCCGAGACCTGCGCGGCGATCGGCAGTTTCCAGCTCGCGTGGCGGCTGCTGCTGGCCACCGGCAAGGCGCGCTACGCCGACGAGATGGAACGGCTGCTGCACAACGGCATCGCCGGCAGCATCGCGCTCGACGGCCGGTCGTTCTTCTACTCCAACCCGCTGCAGCTGCGCACCGGCCACGACGGCTCCCACGAGGACACCCCGTCGCAGCGGCTGACCTGGTACTCGTGCGCCTGCTGCCCGCCGAACCTGGCCCGCCTGATGGCGTCCCTGCACGGCTACGTGGCGACCGCGACGCCGGGTGGCCTCCAGCTACATCTCTACGCGGCCGGCACGGTGGTGGACGGCGACTACACCCTGGACGTGCGCACCTCCTATCCCTGGGACGAGCGGATCGACATCACCGTGACGGCGGCCGGCGACGGGCCGTGGACGCTGGCCCTGCGCGTGCCGGCGTGGTGCCGCGACGCCCGCCTGTCGGTGAACGGCTCACTGGTCCGGGCCGGCGCGCAGGAGGGCTACCTGCGCGTCACCCGCACCTGGCGCGCCGGCGACGTGGTGTCGCTGGTGCTGGCCATGCCCCCACGACTGGTCGGCGCCCATCCCCGGGTCGACGCCGTCCGCGGATGCGCGGCCCTGGCCCGGGGCCCGGTCGTCTACTGCCTCGAGCACGCCGACCTGCCGCCGTCGCTCGACGGTGTCCTGTTCGAAGACCTCGAACTGGACGCCGCCCACCCGCTTGTCATCGCCGCAACGCATGACCTCCCCACGGCCCACGACCTCACCACCCCGCACGATGGCGCCGCGCAGCCGGTGGCTCCCGTGGCGATTCTCGCGACCCTGCGCGCCCGGGCCGCCGAGCCCGCCGACCTCTACCGGCCGCTCGCGCCGAGCACCGCCGGCACGGTCACCGCGACCGTCCCGGCCATCCCCTACTTCCTGTGGGCGAACCGGGAACCCGGTCCCATGCGGGTCTGGATTCCGCTTGCCGCACGGGAGGAGTAACCCCGCTCTCCACCACATCCCCGAGGTGCCCGTGAAGAATCAGCGCCGAGCCGCATCCGCGGCGACCCTGACCGTCCTCACACTCATCACCGCCGGTGCGCTCCCCAGCCCGGCACAGGCGGCAGGCACCACCCTCACCATCAACGCCGGCACGGCGATCCGGCCCGTCACCCACGTCGCGTCCGGTGGGCTCTACGCCCTCGCCGAGAACAGCCGGCCCGCCGACTCGACCCTGCTCCCGATCAAGATGAACACCCTCACCCAGCCGGCGCCGGGCGTCGGGCAGAAGCCGAACGGCCAACCGCCCGGCGGGGACGCGCTCAAGGTGGCGCCCCAGGCCGACCGGGTCGGCGCCGCCGAGATCATCCGGATGCCCGACATCTACCCCGACTTCCCCTACCGGTGGGTGAGCTGGGACGACTGGCTGGGCAAGGTCGACACCATGGTCCGGGCCCGGCTCAACGCCACGTCGGTGAGCAACATCCAGGCCTGGGAGATCTGGAACGAGCCGGACTGGACGTGGAACACCACGGCCGCCGGCTCCTGGAACGCGGGCTGGGTCCGCACGTACCAGAGAATCAGGACGCTCGACACGGTGACCCCCGTCGCCGGGCCCGGGTTCTCCTCCTGGAACCAGGGCCTGATGAGCTCCTTCCTCTCCGCCGCCAAGGCCGCCGACGCACTGCCCGACATCACCGTGTGGCACGAGCTGTCCGGCCCCTCGGGTATCGCGGCACACGTCGCGGCGTACCGGGCGATGGAAAGCTCTCTCGGCATCAGCCCGCGGCCGATCGTCGTCAACGAGTACGCGACGACCTCCGAGGTGGACGTTCCCGGCTCGGTGACCAGCTACATCGCCAAGCTCGAACGGGCCGGCGTGCAGTCGGCGCAACGGGCGTTCTGGTACGAGTACGGCACCGTGAACGGTCTCGTCGTCAACAACAACCAGCCGACCGGCACCTGGTGGCCCTACAAGTGGTACGGGGACATGGCCGGCAACATGGTGCAGACGGTGCCGGCCACGCAGACCGGGCTCGACGGCTTCGCGGCCTACGACGGCACCCGGAAGATCGTCAACGCCGTGGTCGGCAACGAGTCCGGCACCAACTACGTGCGGGTCAACGGGCTGTCGGCGCTCGGCGGCTCGGTCTCGGTGACGCTCGAGTCGGCGGCGAGCTCCGGGCGGTTCACCGCGGTCACCGCGCCCACGGCGATCTCCACCTCGACGTACGCGGTGAGCGGCGGCTCGATCACGGTGACCGTGCCGAACATGGACGCCGGGCGCGCGTACCACCTGGTCATCCAGCCGACCGGCGGGGTGCCGGCCTACCAGCAGCGCTACGAGGCGGAGAACGCGTCCGTCTTCCGGGCCACGCGGCTGTCGGCGGCGAGCGCGTCGAACGGCGGCTATGTCGGGCGCATCGACAACACCGGGGACGCCCGGCGTGACTCCTACGTCGACTTCGTCGTCAACGTGCCGGCCGCCCGGTCGTACACGATGACCGTCGGATACGCCAACGGGACCGGCGCGACCGCGACCCAGGGGCTGGCCTACAACGGCAGCGCCTGGACGACGATCAGTTACCCGCCGACCGGTTCGTGGGGCGTCTTCGGCTCTACGGTCGGTACCACGGTGACGCTTCGCGCCGGATATAACGTGATTCGTCTGGCGAAGGGGGCGCCGTTCTTCGCCGGCGGCACCGGCTACGCCGAGCTCGACTACATCCAGCTCACCTGATGCCCAGCGGGCCGGGACCGCGCCGCGCGGTCCCGGCCCACCGGCCCGGCGACCGCGCGGTACGTTGCAGGGATGCACCGGCCGCGCACCGCCACCATCCGCGACGTCGCCGCCCTGGCCGGCGTCTCGGTGGGCACGGCGTCCAAGGCGCTGAACGGCCGGGGCTCGCTGCGCGCCGACACCGTGGCCCGCGTCCGCCAGGCCGCCGAGCAGCTCGACTTCCGCCCCAACCCGGCCGCCCGCAGCCTCCACGCCGGCCGCACGTACACGGTCGGCATGATCACCACCGACACCATCGGCCGGTTCAGCATCCCGCTGCTGATCGGCGCCGAGGACACCCTCGGCGCGGGCGAGATGTCGGTCCTGCTCTGCGACGCGCGCGACGATCCGATCCGGGAGCAACACCATCTGCGTACGCTGCTGGGCCGCCGCGTGGACGGCATCATCGTGACCGGCCGCCGCGCCGGCACCCGGCCCCCGCTCGCCGACACCGGCGGCGTCCCGGTCGTCTACGCCTTCCTGGCGTCGTCCTCCCCCACCGACTGCTCGGTCGTCCCCGACGAGCCCGGCGGCGCCCGCCTGGCCGCCGACCACCTGCTCACCGTGGGCCGCCGCCGGATCGCCGTGATCACCGGCCCCGAGCACCACCATTCCGCCCGCGTCCGCGCCGACGCCGTGGCCGAGCGCCTCTCCACCTCGGACGCGACCCTGGTGGTCCCGCCCCTGCACGGCGAGTGGAGCGAGGCCTGGGGCCGCCAGGCGGCCGGCCTGCTGCTCGCCCGTTCCCCGGAGGTGGACGCCCTGATCTGCGGCAGCGACCAGATCGCCCGCGGCGCCGCCGACGCGCTGCGCGAGGCCGGCCGCCGCGTCCCCCAGGACGTGGCCCTGACCGGCTTCGACAACTGGGACGTGATCGCGCTGGCCAGCCGTCCCCCGCTGACCAGCATCGACATGGACCTGGAGGGCCTGGGCCGCACCGCCGCCGAGCTGCTGCTGAAGGCCATCGAGGGCAACCCGTGCCCCGGAGTGCACCCGCACCCGGCCAAGCTCGTCATCCGCGACTCGACCGTCCCCGCCTGAGGGCGGCTGTCGAACGGGAGTGCCGGGGACCCATCACCCGGAGGAGGCCCATCACCCGGACGAAAAAAGAGAGAGCGGACGACGGGATTCGAACCCGCGACCCTCACCTTGGCAAGGTGATGCGCTACCAGCTGCGCTACGTCCGCGTCGAAGAAGACCATACCGGATGAGCGTTGAGCATCGCGCGGGGGCTCTGCCACGATTCCCCCGTGGTGACCTCCTTTCCCGAGCTGGGCGAGTCCGACGACGAGCTGACCGCCGCCGCCTTCCCGACCCTCGACGCCGAACGGTTCGCGCGCGTCGCCGGGTACGGGGTGCGGCAGGAGGTGAAGGCCGGCGACATCCTCTTCGACGTCGGCGACGAGGACTGCGACCTCATCCTGATCGAGGAGGGGTCGGTCGAGATCGTGCGCACGCCGACGGCCATCGCGCCCGGGGAGCTGTTCATCACCGGGCGGGCCGGGCAGTTCGTGGGCGAGATGAACCTGCTGACCGGCCAGACCCGGATCCTGTCGGCCCGGGTCGCCGAGGACGGCGCCGTGCACCGGATCGGCCCGGAGTCGTTCCGGCTGCTGATGGCCCGCGACACCGAGCTCAGCGACCTGCTGCTGCGGGCGTTCCTGGCCCGGCGGCTGCTGCTGGCCGAGCGGTCCGGCCGCAACCTCGAGGTGGTCGGCGAGGCCGCGACCGGCCCGGGCATGGCGCTGGAGACGTTCCTGTCCCGGCAGGCGGTGCCGCACCTGTGGCTGGAGCCGGAGTCGGCGGAGGGCCGGGCCACGATGGCGGACCAGGGCCTGACCGGCGCCGATCTGCCGGCCGTGGTCACGCCGCGCGGGACCCTGCGGTCGGTCAACCCGGGTGTCCTCAGCCAGCACCTGGGGCTGACGTATCGGCGTACGCCCAAGGGAATCGCCGATCTCACGATCGTCGGCGCCGGACCGGCGGGTCTGGCCGCCGCGGTCTACGGCGCGTCGGAAGGGCTGGAGACGCAGCTGCTGGACGCGGTGGCGATCGGCGGGCAGGCGGCCGCCTCCTCGCGCATCGAGAACTACATGGGGTTCCCGTTCGGGCTCAGCGGCGCGGCGCTCACCTCGCGCGCGGCCGTGCAGGCGCTGAAGTTCGGCGCGCACATCGGGAGCCCGTGCGGGGTCCGATCGCTGCGCTCCGGCCCCGGCGGACATGTGGTCACGCTGGTCGACGGCACCGAGATCGAGACGCGTACGGTGCTGATCGCGACCGGTGCGGCGTACCGCGATCTGCCCCTCGACCGCTGGGCCGACTTCGTGGGATCGGGCATCTACTACGCGGCGACCGACCTCGAGGCGCAGGCGGTGACGGGGATGCCGGTCACCGTGGTGGGCGGGGCGAACTCGGCCGGGCAGGCGGCGATCTACCTCGCGCGGCGGGCGAGCAAGGTGACTTTGGCGGTACGGGGTGACGACCTGTACGCCAAGATGTCCAGCTATCTCGTGGAGCGGATCCTCGCCGATCCGGCCATCGAGGTGCGGACAGCGACCGAGGTGACGGCGCTGCACGGCACGCACCGCCTGGACCGGATCACCCTCTCCGGCGACGACGCCCCGTGCGGCTGCTTCGGCCTGTTCTGCTTCATCGGCGCGACGCCGGCGACCGAGTGGCTGCCCGGCATCGCGGTCGACGACAAGGGCTTCCTGCTCACCGACGCGCAGCTGGGCGACCGGTGGACCGGCGCCGGGCGCGCGCCGCTGCCGTTCGAGACCAGCACCCCGGGGGTGTTCGCGGCCGGCGACGCACGATCGGAGTCGATGAAGCGTGTCGCCGCGGCGGTCGGCGAGGGTGCGAGCGCCGTCCGCTCGGTGCACTAGGCGCTGGCGCTCCTCCGCCGCGCCTGATCGACCGGCGGCGGGTAGCATCTGGCGAATGCCGAACGACCCCACCATCCGGTACGAACCAGCCGATCCCGACGGCCTGGTGGTTGCCGCCCTCTCCGGCGAGCTCGACCTGGACCGTTCCGACGACGTCCGGGACAGCCTCGCCGCCGCGGCCGCCGTCCCCGGGTGCCGCTACCTGCGGGTCGACGTGAGCGAGCTGGGCTTCATCGACTCGTACGGCCTGGGTGCGCTGGTGAGCGCCCGCAACAGCGCCGCCGCCAAGGGCGTGACGCTGACGCTGGCCGAGCCGTCGCCGCCGGTCCGCAAGGCCATCGAGGTGACCGGGCTGGGCCACGTCTTCGGGCTCTAGGCCTTGATGAGCGGCGCGTCCCGCGAGATCTCCCGGAAGCCGACGCCGTAGTACAGCCCGCGCGCCTTCGGATGCCCCGGCGCGCCGAGGCAGACGACCGTCGCGTGCGTCGCCCCGGCCGCCCGGGCCCGGTGCATCGCGTACAGCATCATCGCCCGGCCCAGCCCCAGCCGCCGATAGCCCGGATGGGTGCCGACCGGCTCGAACTCGACCGACTTGTTCACCGCGTCGAGCCACATGATCGTCGAGGCCGCCATCGTCCCGTCCGGCGCCTCGACCAGAATGTGCAGGTCGTCGCGATACCCCGGCGCCCGCCGCACCGCCGCGTAGCTCTCCAGCGTGTACGCCGAGGGCGCCCAGGCGTCCACGTGGGCCCGCACCACGGCCTCCGGGGCGACCTCGCCGGCGGTGCGGAAGCGGAACCCGTCCGGCAGCACCGGCTCGTCCAGGCCGGTGAGGTCCCGCTCGTTGAGCTGGGTCCAGCCGCCGGTGTCGCCGAGCTCCTCGTGGTCGGTCGCGTAGCCGTGCGCGGCCCACCGCCGCAGCGCGACCTCGTCGGCCGTCGTCGGCGTCACCCGGCGCACGAGGCCGGCGGCCGCCGCGTCGTACCACTCGATCACCTCGTCGACCAGCCCGGCGTGGCCGGGGTGCACCAGATAGCTCAGGGTGGCGTCGGTGACCTCGCGGACCGACCCGTCGTTGCGCCGCACCCGCCGGGGCCGGAACACCCAGCCGAACGCCACCAGCTCGTCCCCGGCGAACCACAGCCGCCGGGGCCACGTCGCCTGGAAGCGACTGCTCCACTGCCCCCAGATCCAGGCCAGCTCGCCGTACGAGGCCCCGGCACTGATCAGATCGGGCCGGAGCGCGGTGACGCGTTGCGCCAGGCCCTGCATGAGCGGTACGTCGGCGGCGGTCACCAGCTCGAAGTCGGTCATGGTGCGCCACTGTGCCAGGAGGGGGCCGCCCGGACGACCCGTTTTCGCGAGCCGCCCGAGCCGCCGGAGCCCGGCACCGGAGGAGCGGCCGGGGGCGGCCACCCCTCCGGGCCCGGACGCGCCTCTGGGGGGCCATGGCGCGCCGTGGCTGACTCCTACAACTTGTAGGTTGTCGCGAGGATACGCAAGCACCCGAGAAGTCTCATGCCCGGCCGGCGCCCGCCGATCACCACGGTCGACCCTTCCGGGTCCGCGGCGAGGCGCAACTCATCGGCACCCCCGCGGGCACTTGGCGCGCACCGCACGCCCTGGAATCTCTTTCCCATGCCCGGCGACAACGGCCGGACAACGTGGGGGAGATGGAATGTTTCGCAAGTCCGTGCACTCGCTGGCCGCCGTGCTCGCCGGGTTCGGCGCCGTCCTCGGTGGTGCCGCAAGCGCCGCCCAGGCCGACACCGCGCCGGCGACCGTCAAGCCGAAGACCGGCTGCGTGACCGACGCGAAGCTGGTGCCGAGCTGCAACGTGCTGTGGGGCGCCGCCGCCGGTGGCTTCACCCAGCTGCCGCGCGACGCCGAGCTGCGGACCTGGGAGAAGCTCAGCGGGCGCACCTCGACGATCTTCCACACGTACCACAAGGGCGACGAGAAGTTCCCGACGGCCGCCGAGATCAAGATGACGCAGGACCCGGCGCAGCCGCGGGTGCTGCTGCTGAACTGGCGCGTCGAGTACGGCTCGACCTGGGCGAACGTAGCCGCCGGCAAGCTCGACAAGCGGATCGACGCGTTCGCGGCCCGGGTCAAGGCGACCTACAACAAGAAGTTCTTCCTGGTGCTCAACCACGAGCCGGAGGACGACGTCCGTCCGCAGGCCGGCTCGGGCATGACCGCCAAGGACTTCCGGAACTCGTTCCGGCACGTGATCCAGCGGCTGCGGGCCAAGGGCGTCACCAACGCGGTGAGCGTCGTGGCCTACATGGGCAACGAGAAGTGGATGGCGCAGTCCTGGTGGAAGGACCTGTACCCCGGTGACGACGTCGTCGACTGGGTCGGCCTCGACTCGTACGTGAGCGCCGAGAAGAACTACTACCACGCCGGCATGTTCGGTGACCTGCTCGACCGGCGCGCGCCCGGCGGCACCGGCTTCTACGACTGGGCCGTCCGCAACCACAAGAGCAAGCCGATCATGGTGGCCGAGTGGGGCGCCTACCACCGCGTCGGCAAGGTCGTCGACAAGTCGGCCCAGTTCAACAGCGTGCTGCCGGAGCTGGCCAAGCGGCCGGCGATCAAGGCGATCGTCTACTTCGACACGAAGAAGGACGCGACCGGCGACCGCGACATCAGCATCAACAGCTCGGCCCGCAGCCTCGCGACGTTCCGCAAGCTGGCCGCGAACCCGCTGTTCAACGTCCAGGTCAAGTGACCTTGAGAAGAGCCGCCCGGCCAGCACGCCGGGCGGCTCTTCTCATGCCAGGGACAGCCAGGCCAGCGAGAACAGGCCGGCGACCACGCAATAGACGGCGAAGGGGTTCAGGGTCCGGGTCTCGAAATACCGGGTCAAGAACCGCACCGAGACGTACGCCGCGACGCCCGCGACCAGGCTTCCGGCCAGCACCGGGCCGAGCACCCCCCGGGCCGAGGGCGCCGCCAGCTCGGGCATCTTCAGCACCCCGGCCGCCAGGATCACCGGCGTGGCCAGCAGGAACGCGAACCGGGCCGCGTCCTCGTGGTTGAGGCCCCGCACCAGCCCGGCCCCGATGGTGGCGCCCGAGCGGCTGATGCCCGGGAACAGCGCGAGGATCTGGGCGGCGCCGATCAGCAGCGCCTGGGCCCAGCTCTGCCGCGCGAGCCGCTGATCCGGATCGGCCGCGGACGACGCGTATAGGTGAGCAGAGCTCCCGACGCCGTCCCGGTGAGCGGACGGCGCGTATTGGTGAGCAGAGCTCCCGAAGCCGTCCCGATGAGCGGATGGCGCGTATTGGTGAGCAGAGCCCAGCGGCACGGCGGCGGCCCCGGCCCCGGAAGGCCGGACCGCGCGGCGGGCGCGCACCCGCTCGACGGCGGCCAGCATCACGCCGTTGATGATCAGGAAGATGGCGGCCGGCACGGGGCGGCCCAGCGCCGTACGGATCGCGTGCTCCAGCGCCAGCCCGGCCAGGCCGACCGGGATGGTCGCCGCCACGAGCAGCCACGCCAGCCGCTGGTCGGCCGTGGCGATCGAGCGGGTCCGCACCGACGAGACCAGGCCACGGACGATGCGTACCCAATCGGCTCGGAAATGCCAGATCAGCGCGACCGCCGTCGCCACGTGCACCGCCACCACGAAGGCCAGATAGGGCGACTTGTCGGCGGTCAGGCTCAGGTCGCGCGCCCACCGCCCGCCGATCAGGGCCGGCAGCAGCACGCTGTGGCCGAGGCTGGACACGGGGAACAGCTCGGTCACCCCCTGCAGCAGACCGATGACGATCGCCTCGGGGTAGGTGAGGGTGGGGTCGCTCATGGCCGGGCAGCCTGACGGCCGGCCACTGAGAAAACGCTGAAGACGTCAGCCCAGCGTGACCGGCAGCTCGTCGAGCCCGAAGACGATCGAGGCTTTGCGGAACTTGAGCTCGGCGGGCGGGACGGCGGGCGACATCGCCGGGAAACGGCGGACCAGGGCCGGGTACGCCGTGCGCAGCTCCATCCGGGCCAGCTCGGCGCCGATGCACCGGTGGATGCCGAAGCCGAACGCCATGTGCGAGCGGTTCGGCGCCCGGTCCGGGTCGATGCGGTGCGGATCGGCGCCGATCAGGTCGTCCCGGTCGGCGCCGCTCAGCGAGCACATCACCACGTCACCGGCGCGGATGTCGGCGTCTCCGACGCGTACGTCCCTGGTCGCCACCCGCGGAAACGCCACCTGCACCACCGTCAGATAGCGCAGCAGCTCCTCGACCATCTCGTCGACACCGTCGCCGGCGCGCATGCGCTCGGCCATCACCGGGTTGGTCATCAGCACCAGCGCGCCCAGCGCCAGCATGCTGGCCGACGTCTCGAGGCCGCCGGTGAGCACGCCGTCGGCGAGCCCGGCCAGCTCCCGGTCGTCGATCTCGTCGCCGTGGGTGCGGATCAGCGAGCCGAGCAGCCCCTCCCCCGGCTCCCGGCGCTGCTGCTCGATCAGGCCGCCGAGGTAGCCCAGCGACTCGCTCACCGCGTCGAGCGAGGCGCCCGCACCCTCGGCCAGGTCGAAGCGCGCGGTGCTCAGCTTCTGGAAGTACTCGCGATCGGCGTACGGGACGCCGAGCAGCTCGCAGATGGTCAGCGCCGGGATCGGCAGCGCGAAGTCGTGCCAGAGATCCGCGCGCCCGGTCGGCAGCTCGGCCATCGCGTCCAGCCGGCCGGCCACGATCGCCTCGATCCGCGGCTGCAGCCGGGCCAGCCGCCGCATGGTGAACTCCGGTGTCAGCACCTTGCGCAGCCGGGTGTGCACCGGCGGGTCGGCGAACCCGAGCCCGCCCGGGTCCTGGCCGACGCCCATGCCGATCCGGCCGGCGAACTTGCCGAAGTCGTTGCTGTAGCCGTCGACGCTGCCCAGCACGGCCCGGACCGGCTCGTAGCCGGTGACCAGCCAGGCCCGGATGCCGAACGGCAGCGGCAACCGGGTGACCGGCCGCTCGGCCCGCCACCGCGCCATCTGCGGGACCGGGTCGAGCCCGTCCCGGTGCAGCGGCCACAGGATCTTGTCGGGCAGCATGGACAGTCCCGCGTACGGACCGTTGCCGCCGGCGAACCGCCGCGCGACGAGTCCCAGCACCTGAGTCCGCACCGCGGACACCAGCGACGTCATGCCCACCGGGTTCCTCCACCGCTTCGGCCGATTGTTCGGAGCATGATCACACGGCCACCTCCGGACCCGGCGGTGGCACACGATGAAAATCGTCACTCACGTCGCATAGACGGTCGCGTTCCGTACTGGAAGTATCGACGCATGGTAGCCGCCGATGGCTGACATGCCGCACGCCGGGCCCGACCACGATCCCTGGACCGTGGCACTGTACGCCGCGGACCAGCCCGACTCGGCGATCGGCACCGGCATCCTCGTCGATCGGCGCCGGGTGCTCACCTGCTGGCACGTGGTCGACGGGAAACGGCCGCTCAGCGTGGCCTTCCCCAAGTCCGGCGGCCCGCGCGACGCCCGCCGCGCCGTGACCGAGGTGCGCGGCAACCCGGCCGAGGACCTGGCGGTGCTCCAGCTGGCCGAGCCGGCGCCGGCCGAGGCCCATCCGGCGCCGCTGCGTTCGCCCGAGCCGCGGGCGCTGAAGGGCAACCCGTGGTGGTCGTTCGGCTTCCCGCGGGACTCGCCGCTCGGCTCGGAGGCGCACGGGCGGATCGGCGGCCCGCTCTCGTACGGCAGCGTCGGCCTCGAACGCCAGTCGCGTTATCCGGTGACGCCCGGCTTCAGCGGCGCCGGCGTCTGGTCGGCCGACTACGGCGCAATCGTCGCCCTGGTCGGCACGGCCCGCACCGGCGGCGCCAACCCCGGCGACGCCCAGGCCGTCACGCTGCACCGGGTCGAGCGGGCGCTGCCCGACGAGAAGCTGAGCGAGCTGACCGCGTGGACGGTCGCGGCCGCCGGCGAGACCGCGCTGGCGGCATGGGGCTGGTCGCTGCGCGAGGACGTGGAGGCGGCGCGGCACTGGCGGCCCCGGGCGCGCGGCGTCTCGATCGACACCGAGAGCGGCTACCGCTTCCGCGGCCGGGGCCGGGCCCTGGGCACGATCGTCGGCTGGCTGACCCGGGACCGGCCCGACCCCCGGGTCCTGGTCGTGACCGGCTCGCCCGGCGTCGGCAAGTCGGCGGTGCTCGGCCGGATCGTCACCACCGCCGACCGCGAGGTGGCCGGGGAGCTGCCCGCCGACGACCACAACGTGCGCACGCCGCTCGGCTCGATCGCCTGCGCCGTGCACGTCAAGGGCAAGACCGCCCTGGACGTGGCCGTCGAGATCGCCCGGGCCGCGTCGGTGCGGATCCCGCGGACCGTCGGCGACCTGGTGCCGGCGCTGCTCGACCGGCTCGCCCGCGACCGGGACCGGCACCGGTTCAACCTGGTGGTCGACGCGCTCGACGAGGCGGTCAGCCCGGCGCAGGCCCGGATCGTCGTCAAATCGGTGCTGGTGCCGATGGTCCGGCAATGCGCGCGCTACGGCGCCCAGGTCGTGGTCGGCAGCCGCCGCACCGACGACGGCGGCGACCTGCTGCGGGCGTTCGGCAACGCCGCGGTCATCGACCTCGACCGCCAGGAGTACTTCACGCTGGGCGACCTCACCGACTATGCCGAGGCGACCCTCGCGCTTCTCGGCGACGAGCGGCCCGGCAACCCGTACGCGGACCCGGCCGTCGCCGGACCGGTGGCCGCCCGGATCGCCCGGCTGGCCGAGCCGAACTTCCTCATCGCCGGCCTGATCGCCCGTTCGCACGGCATGTACGACGCCGAGGCCGTCGACCCGGAGGCCCTGTCCTTCACCGCGACCGTCGACGAGGCCCTCGCCGAGTACCTGGGCCGGCTGCCCGACATCGGCGGCGTGCCGGCCACCACGGTGCTGACCGCCCTCGCCTACGCTCAGGCCCCCGGCTTCTCGATCGACCTCTGGCAGGTGGCCCTGGAGGCGCTCGACGTGCGGGTCCCGCGCGAGACGCTGGCCGCGTTCGCCGGCTCGTCGGCCGCCAACTTCCTGGTCGAGTCCAGCAACGACGCCGGCGTTCCCCGGTACCGCCTGTTCCACCAGGCCCTCAACGACGCGCTGCGGCGGGGACGCAGCGACGAGCGGGCGCTGGCCGCCGCGCTGATCGGGCACGGCCGCGGCGGCGAGCGGGGATGGGCGGGCGCCGACGACTATCTGCTGCGCGCGCTTCCCGCGTACGCCGCCCGCGCCGGCATGGTCGACGCGCTGCTCCTGGACGACGGGTTCCTGCTGCACGCCGACCTGCCGCGGCTGACCGCCCTGGCCGGGCAGGCCGCCACCCGCGAGGGGGTGGCCCGGGCCCGGATGCTGCGCCTGACACCGCGCGCGGTGGTGGCCGGGCCGGCCGAGCGGGCGGCGCTGTTCGGGGTCACCGCCGAGATCGAGTCCCTGCCGACCACGTTCGCCGCTCGCCGCGGCCTGCCGTACCGCATCCGCTGGGCGGACGTGACCCGCCGCTCCGACTACGGCGCGCTCGAGGGCTACCCGGGGGCCATCCGCGCGGTCTGCCCGATCACGGTCGAGCACCGGCCGCAGCTGGCGACCGTCGGCGACTTCCCGTTTGTCCGGCTGTGGAACCCGGCCAACGCCACCCACCGCAAGCTCGCGCTGGAGGCCGACCGCTTCCTGGCCGTGTGCGCGGTGCCGGGCGGCGAGCACGAGCTCATCGCGGCGGCCGGGCGGCGCGGCCGGATCGGCTTCGTCGACCCCGCGGACGGCAGTCACGTCGGCACGCTGGCCGGGCCCGGCTCGACCGTCCGCGCCCTGTGCGCGCTGTCGGTCGGCGGCCATGTCTGCGTGGCCGCCGGCAGCGACGACGGCGTGGTCCGCCTCTGGCGCCTCAACGATCCGCGCCCGCGCGCGTTCCAGGCCCACGGCGGCCCGGTCCGCACCCTGTCGGTGCTCCGCAGCGGCGGGCACGACCTGCTGGTCACCGGCGGCGACGACCACGCGGTCCGGGTCTGGAACCCGGAGAAGAGCGTGCTGCTGCGCAACTACGACAACCACATCGACACGGTGCGCGCCGTCTGCCCGATCACGGTGCGCGGGCGGCGGCTGGTGGCCGCCTCGAACAGCGACGAGGTGCTGGGCTGGCCGCTCGGCAAGCCGCAGGACCTCCTGGCGCGGGACCGGGAGTTCAACCGCATCGGCCGCCACGTCGACTCGGTCCGCGCCCTGACCTCGATCGAGGCCGACGGCCGCACGCTGCTCGCGGCCGGCGCCGGGGACGGCTCGGTGCGGGTCTGGGACTTCGACGGCGACAACAGCATCCTGCTCAGCGCGCACACCGCCGCCGTGACCGCGGTCTGCCCGATCGCGATCGACGGCCGGGACTACCTGGCCACGGTCAGCCAGGACCGGACCGCGCGGCTGTGGGACCTGACGACGGCGGAGGTGGAGCGCAACGGGCGAGGCCGGGTCACGGCCGCCTGCGCGGTCCGCGTCCGCCGCCGGAACCTGGTCGCCGTGGCCGACGACCGGGACTCGATCCGGGTGGTCGACGTCGAGACCGGCGCCGACACGGCGACGATGACGAACCTGACCGAGACCGTCTCCCGGCTGTGCACGGCGAGCGCGCCCAGCGGCGCCGACGCGCTGGTGTCGGTGAGCGACTACGGGCTGATCCAGGCCTGGGATCCGGTGCACGGCCGGCAGATCACCCACCACATCCGGATGGATCCGCCGGTGCGGGCGCTGTGCTCGTACCGCGACGCCGACGGCCGGACCTCGCTCGCCGCCGCGGCCAACAGCACGACCAAGCTGTTCACGTTCCGGACCGACACCGGCCGGAGCACGTCGCGGCGGATGGGCGGCCTGCGGATCGGCGACGAGCTGTACGACCACCTGCGTGCCATGCGCATCATGCACCCGATCGCGGGCGGCGCCGGCCCGGTGCTGGCGACCGCGGGCGACGACGGCGCGGTGGGGCTGTGGACCGCGGGCGGCCGGCAGGCCCGGCTGCTGCGCGGGCACCAGGGCGGCGTGCTCGCGATGACCACCGTGCCGGCCGGCGCCGACCCGCTGCTGATCACCGGCGGCGAGGACCAGACGATCCGGCTGTGGGACCGGGCCGGCGGCGTCTCCACCGTGCTGGCCGGGCACGTCGACCGGGTGACCACGCTGTGCCCGGTGACCATCGGCGACCGGCTGATGCTGGCCTCCGGCAGCCAGGACCGCACCGTCCGCATCTGGGACCTGGAGAGCCGGGCCCTGGTGCTGACCATCCCCGTGCACTACCCGGTGGCGGTCTGCCTGGAGGTCGCCGGCCTGCTGTTCGTCGGGCTGGCGGCCGGCTCACTGGCACTGGACCTCAACACCCGCCGCAACGAGCTGACCCACTTCGGCGCCGTCTAACGGTGCTGGACCCAGAGGTTCTCCTCGACGTACCGCCCGCGGTCGAGCGGGCGGCGGTCGTCAGCACGCGGGCGCCCATCCGCTGGTGCGTGCGGATCCACGGGTCGATCGAGAGCCCGTCGGCACGGGTCCAGCCGGCGTACTCGTCCATCGGCACGATCGGGTAGCGGTGCTTCCAGGTCGGCCGCAGCGGCGCGATCACGTGGGCCAGACCGTCCTCGGACGCGCGGCGGGTCAGCTCGCCCAGCACCACGGTGGCGAGCCCACGCCGGTCGTGCCCGGCGCCGACCGCGGCGGCCATGAAGCTCAGCGTGGTCGGCGCGATGCCCGCCTCCCGGCCCTCGACCGCCCGGACCAGCGCCTCGTCATAGCCCGACGGCAGGCGCCCGGCTCAGATACTTCTTGGGCACCTCGTCGTGGAAGATGAACTCCGGCCAGCGCGCTCGCGGAAGACGGCCGACGCCATCTCGTGCAGGTCCGGCCGATCCCCCCGCGTCACGATCTCCACGCCGGGCAGGGTAACGCTAGGGGCGCGGCCAGGCGAAGGCGACGACGATCAGGATCGTGCCGGCCAGCCCCAGCACCAGCCCCACCGTGGTCGCCACGGTGCTCCGTCGGCGTATGCGATAGAACTCGCCGATGGTCGCCACCCGCGCCGCCGCGTCCCGCAGCTCCTTGAGCCGCGCCGCCCGCACCGCCCGGGCCTCGGCGTTCGGCACCCGCGCCAGCGCCGCCAGCGTCACCTCCTCGACGATCATCGACTGCCGCAGGGCGGTCAGCGTGGTGATCCCGGTCGGCAGGTAGAGGTCCTGCTGCCGCTCCACGATCTCGCGCCACCGGCCGACCGCGCTCTTGTCGCCGGCCTTCTGCACGTCGGCGAAGGACAGCGAGGTCGGCCGGATCACCAGCAGGACCAGGAAGAGGGTGGTGCCGAGCAGCACGATGCCGGCCGCGCCCGCCGCCAGCGCGATGCCGGGCGGCCGGTGCTGCCCGAGGTCGGCCAGCGGGGACGTGCCGACCAGCACGCCGAGCGACGCGCCGATGACCGCGGACAGCCACTTGGCCGAGTCGCGCAGCCGGTCCCCGGCCGCGGACCAGTAGTCGTGCACGCCTTCCAGTGGCGCGCCCGCGCCCGCGTCCTGCCCGAAGCTGGGCGACCAGGCCGGCCAGATCGTCTCCTCGGCCGGGTTCCACGGCTGGCCGCCCGCGCGTACCTCCCGGACGATCGCGCCGTCCGGGCCCGGCCGCAGCGTGACCTCCCACCGGCAGGTGCCCTCGGCGGCGGTGCCGGTGGACGTGTCCAGGTGCTGCTCCACCTTGTCCCAGCCCATCGCACCGCACGCTACGCGGACGGCGACCAGCCGCGGATGCGGTCGCCGTAATCCGACACCCGGTGGAGCAGGTCCTCGAAGACGCGCGCAGCCGGGATGCGGCCGTTCGCGGCATGGTCGGCGCGGGCCCGTTCGAAGCGGGCGGTCAGCGCATCGATCACCAGGCCCGGCGTCATGCCCGGGTAGGCGTCGCACATCAGGCGGACCGTGCGCGCCTGGTCCGGCCACGGCACCGCGGGCTCCAGCAGGTCGGCGAAGGACCACACCGCCTGGTCGAAGTCGTCGATGCGGCGGCCCGGCCCGGTGTCGGCGTCGAAGTCGATCAGGGCGATCGCCCGGCCGTCGCGGAAGACCGTGTTGTGCGGCCCGAGGTCGGAGTGGCAGACGGTCTCGGCACCACCGGACAGCGGCGAACGGGCCCCGGCGTCGTGGAAGTCGCGGATCAGCGCGGTGGCGCTCAGCACGGCCGCGTCCGGGAGCCGGTAGGGCGCCATCGGGTACGGCACCCAGCCGGGGACGAACTCGAACAGCTGGCGCCCCTGTTCGTCGTAGCCGAGCGTCAGCGGCGCCCCGCCGAAGCCCTCGTCGCGCAGGCTGCGCAGGAAGTCGTCGAGGAACGCGCTGCGGGCGTGGGCCGGCTTCCGCACGATCATGTGAGCAGTCCCTCCCGGGCGCCGATGGGATCTCCGAGATTCTCGCGCCGGCGGGCCCGTCGGCGGCGCGATCTGGTGCTCATGGTGGGATGCACGCACATTTCCACCAGCGGGACCCGGGAGCCACGGGGATGAGCTTCAGCTGGACGGCGGTGCCGTTCGAGACGCCGGTCGACGCCGCGCACGCCGAGCGCATTCAGGACGAGCTGCGACAGCGCCTGGTACTGCCCACGTCGCCGATCTCCCGGCCGGGCACGGTCACCGGCCTCGACATCTCCTACGCGGTCGGCAGCCGGCGCGCGGTGGCGGCGGCGGTCACGGTCTCGGTCGACGACCTCTGGGTGCGGGAGACGGCGGTGGCGGAGGGCTCGGTCACCTTCCCGTACGTGCCGGGGCTGCTCGCCTTCCGCGAGTTGCCGCTCCTGCTGGAGGCTGTCGGGAAGCTGAAGTCCCGCCCCGAGGTGGTGATGTGCGACGGCTACGGGGTGGCGCACCCGCGCCGCTTCGGCATCGCCTGCCACCTGGGCGTGCTGCTGGACGTGCCGACGTTCGGCGTGGGCAAGACCGAGTTCATCGGCACCTACCCCGAGCCCGGGCCCCGCCGCGGCGACTGGGCCCCGATCCACGACGACGGCGAGGTGCTGGGCCACTCGGTACGCACGCAGACCGAGGTGCAACCGGTCTACGTCTCGGTCGGCCACCGGATCGGCCTGGCCGACGCCACCGGCCTGGCGGTCGACCTGAGCACGCATTTCCGCGTCCCGGAGCCGACCCGCCAGGCCGACATCCTTTCCCGCCAGGTGCTCCGCGACACCTGGCGCGGCCTGGATTGACGCGAGGTCAGGAGAGCGGCGCGACGCGCCCGGTCAGAACGGGAACGCGGCCGGGGTGCTGCGGACGGTCACCCAGCGGGTCTCGGTGAAAGCGTCGATGTTGGCCTCGGCGCCGCCGAAGCGGGAACCCGTGCCGGAGGCGCCGGTGCCGCCGAACGGCGCGTTCGCCTCGTCGTTGACCGTCTGGTCGTTGATGTGGACGATGCCGGTCGGGATCCGGTCGGCGAGCTCGACGCCGCGCATCGCGTCACGGGTGACGATGCCCAGCGACAGGCCGTACTCGGAGGCGGTGGCCAGGGCGATCGCCTCCTCGACGCTGCCGAAGCGGGCGACCGGCGCGACCGGGCCGAAGATCTCCTGGGCGAAGGCCGGCGTCGACGGTGACACGCCGGCCAGCACCGTCGGCTGGTAGAAGAGGCGGTCGAACGTGCCGCCGGCGGCCAGGCGCACGCCGTCGCCGACCGAGGACGTGACCAGCTCGTGGATCTTGTCGCGCTGGCCGGCGTCGATCACCGGGCCGAGCGCGACCTGCTCGCGGGCCGGGTCGCCCACCGGCAGCTTGGCCGCCTTGTCGGCGAGGCGCTCGACGAAGTCGTCGTAGACGCGCTCGTGCACCAGGTGCCGGCCCGTGGTCATGCAGATCTGGCCCTGGTGGAACCAGCTCCCCCACGCCGCCAGGTTGACCGCGGCGTCCACGTCGGCGTCGTCGAGCACGAGCAGGGCGGAGTTGCCGCCGAGCTCGAGGTGCGCCCGCTTGAGGTGGCTGCCGGCCAGCGCGCCGACGCGGCGGCCGGCCTCGGTCGAGCCGGTGAACGAGACGACGCCCACCCGCGGGTCGGTGATCAGCGCCTCGCCGACGTCGGCGCCGCCGACCAGCACCTGGAGCAGGCCGTCGGGCAGGCCCGCCTCCTGGAAGATGCGGGCCAGCACCAGGCCCCCGGTGACCGCGGTGCGCGGGTCGGGCTTGAGCAGCACCGCGTTGCCGAGCGCGAGCGCGGGCGCGACCGAGCGGATGCCGAGGATGATCGGCACGTTGAACGGGCTGATCACGCCGACCACGCCGACCGGGTAGCGGCGGGTCATCGACAGCCTCGGCTCCTCGGAGGGGACCAGCTGACCGTACGGCCGGCTGGGCAGCGACGCCGCCTCCCAGCACTCCTGCTCGGCGACGTGCACGGCGAAGCCGGCCATGCCGGGGACGGCGCCGACCTCACGCACGTTCCACCAGCTGATCTCCTCGGCGTGCTCGGCCCACAGCTGCGCCGCCTTGCGCAGCACCGCCGCGCGCGCCGGGTGGGGCAGCGCCGCCCACTCGCGCTGGGCGCCGGCCGCGACCTCGGCCGCCCGGGCCACGTCGGCGGGGGTGGCCAGGTTGACCTGGCCGAGCGTCTCGCCGGTGGCGGGCTCGATCACGTCGGTGGTGGCGCCGCTGCCCGGGCGCCACGAGCCGCCCTCGAAGATCAGGTCGTTCCATCGGGACGAGTCGAGCAGTGCCATCGGGGCCTCCAGACCGGCAAGGGTGCCGCCGAATCTAGGCCCGGAACGGTGGCGGGACAACGCGATGTTTCAACTATTCGAACGGTAGCCGAGCTGATGCGAGATCTCGGCGGCGGTACGCAGCAGCGGCCCACCCAGCCGGCTGACCACCGACTCGACCGAGGCCGTCCACGTGGTCAGGTGGACGGCGACGTTGATGGCCGCGACCACGTGCGCGGACCGGTCCCGGATCGGGGCCGCGATCGACCGCAGCCCGGGCGCCAGCTCCTCGTCGTTCACCGCTATCCCGGCCTGGCGCACCTTGGCCAGGGCGGCGACCAGCTGCTCCCGTACGGTGATCGTGCGCGGGCCGCGCCGGGCCAGGTCCATCCGGTCGAGCAGCGGCCGCAGCGCCACCGGGTCGCGGTAGGCGAGCAGCACCTTGCCCATCGATGTGCAGTACGCCGGCAGCCGCGACCCGACATGCAGGTTGAGGTCGACGGCCAGCCCGGCCGCCCGGCGCGAGCGGCGCCGCTCCACGTAGACGATGTCGGCGCCGTCGAGCACCGCCATGCTGGCCGCGCATCCGGTCTCGTCGGCGAGCGCCTGCAGGTGCCCGGCCGCGACCCCGGTGATCTCCATCGAGCTGATCGCGGCGAAGCCCAGGTCGGCAGCGCGCGGGCCGAGCGAGTACTTCTTGGTCTCCGGATCCTGCTGCAGGAAGCCGAGGCTGGTCAACGTGGCGACGTACCGGTGCGTGGTGCTGCGGTTGAGATCGACGGCGCGTGCGATGTCGGCGATGCCGAGAACCGGCCCGTGGGCGGCGAACTCGGTGAGGATGCGCAGCCCCCGCTCCAGGGACTGGGAGTACGACGGTGCCGTCATGCCGTCGCACTCTATCGGCAGCCGTTCCGGATATTCGAACGCCCGGTTAGCATCGCCAGATGATCGGGACGGTGCTGCACCACATCGGCGGCCGGCGGGTCGCCTCGATCGGCGGGCGCACCCACCCCGACCACGACCCGTGGAACCGCGCCGTCCTGGCCGAGGTGGCCTCCGGCGACGGCGAGGACGCCCGGCTCGCCATCGAGGCCGCCCACGCCGCGTTCCCGGCCTGGTCGGCGATGCCGCCGAGCGAACGCCAGCTGATCTTCATCCGGGCCGCCGACGAACTCGACCGGCGCCGGGCCGAGGTGATCGACCTGCTCGCCCGCGAGACCGGCTGCGGGCCGTACTTCGCCAACGTCCAGGCCGACTTCAGCCTCGCCCTGCTGCGCCAGGCCGCCGGGCTCGCGCACGCGCCGACCGGCCAGATCCTGCCGACCGACGTGCCCGGGTCGCGGGCCCTGGCCGTACGCCGCCCGGTCGGGGTGGTCGCCGCGATCGCGCCCTGGAACGCCGCGCTCACCCTGGCCGGCCGCGCGATCGTCGGCCCGCTCGCCCTCGGCAACACCGTCGTGCTGAAGCCCAGCGAGGAATCGCCCGTCACCGGCGGCACGCTGTGGGCCGAGATCTTCGCCGCCGCCGGCCTCCCGGCCGGCGCGGTCAACGTGGTCTGTCACGCCCCCGGCGACGCCGGCATGATCGCCGAGGAGCTGGTCACCCATCCCCTCGTCCGCCGGATCAGCTTCACCGGCTCCACGGTCACCGGCCGCCGCCTGGCCGAGCTCGCGGCCCGCCACCTCAAGCGCCCGATCCTCCAGCTGAGCGGCCACAACCCGCTCATCGTCCTGGCCGACGCCGACCTTTCCCTCGCGGTGGATGCGGCCACCTACGGCGCGTTCGTCCACCAGGGCGAGATCTGCATGTGCGTACGCCGCATCATCGTCGACCGCGCGGTGGCGCCCGCCTTCATCGACCGCTTCGTCGCCAAGGTCTCCCGGCTGCCCGTCGGCGACCCCCGCGACCCGGCGACCGTGGTCGGCCCGCTGATCGACGAGTGGGCGCTGAGCCTGGTCGACCGCCGGGTCACCGAGGCGGTCGCGATGGGCGCGCGCCTGCTCACCGGCGGCGTCGCCGCGCCGCCGTGCTACCCGCCCACGGTCCTGACCGACGTGCCGGCCGAGGCCGAGATCGCCACCGAGGAGACCTTCGGCCCGGTCGCCCTGCTCGACGTGGCCGACGGCCCCGACCAGGCGCTGGCGATGGCGAACGCGTCCCGCTTCGGCCTGACCGCCGGCATCATCTCGGCCGACGTCCTGGGCGCCCTCGACCTGGCCCGCCGCCTGGAGGTGGGCATCGTGCACCTGAACGACCAGACCGTGAACGACGAGCCCCAGATGCCGTTCGGCGGCCTCAAGGAATCCGGCTGGGGCCGCTTCGGCCTGCAGTTCGCGAGCGAGGACTTCACCGAGCTGCAGTGGATAACGCTGCGCGACACCCCGCGCACCTTCCCGTTCTGACGGCGCGCTCATCCGCGGCGGAGGATGGCCCCGGACCGTACGCCCGGCACCGTCGGGCCCATGGACACCAGCCGGAAGCCACCCACCCCGCCGATCGCCGCGCAGCACGACCATCTGCTCAAGGCGCTGCCGCTGCACGACGAGCAGGACTTCGCGGACGCCACGCGGGGACGGCTCGGCACCCTCGACGACCCGCGGATCCGGGACGACGCCGGCCGGGTGGTCTGGGACGCCGCGGCCTACGCGTTCGTGGACGGGCCGGCGCCGGTCACCGTGAACCCGAGCCTCTGGCGGCAGTCCACGCTGACCGCCATCCACGGCCTCTTCGAGGTGGTCGAGGGCATCTACCAGGTCCGCGGCCTGGACCTGTCGAACGTCACGTTCGTCGAGGGCGACACCGGCGTGGTCGTCATCGACCCGCTGATCTCGAAGGAGACCGCGGCCGCCGCCCTCGCCCTCTACCGCCGGCACCGCGGCGACCGGCCGGTGACCGGGCTGATCTACACGCACAGCCACCTCGACCACTTCGGCGGCGCGCGCGGTGTACTGCCCGAGCCGGAGGGCGTGCCGGTGCTGGCGCCGGACGGCTTCGTCGCCCACGCGGTCAGCGAGAACGTCTACGCCGGCACCGCGATGGGCCGCCGCGCCGTCTACATGTACGGCGCCAACCTGACCCGCGACGCCGGCGGCCAGGTCGGTACCGGGCTCGGCGCCGGCACTTCGACCGGCACGGTGACGCTGATCCCGCCGACCGTCACGATCGGCCGCACCGGGCAGGAGGAGACCGTCGACGGCGTGCGCATGGTCTTCCAGATGGCGCCGTCCAGCGAGGCTCCGGCCGAGATGCACCTCTGGTTCCCGGACCGGCGGGCCCTGTGCATGGCCGAGAACGCCACCCACAACCTGCACAACGTGCTCACCCTGCGCGGCGCCGAGGTGCGCGACCCCCGGGCCTGGGCCGGCTACCTCACCGAGGCGATGGCGCTGTTCGGCGGCGAGGCCGAGGTCGTCTTCGCCTCCCACCACTGGCCGACCTGGGGCAACGACCGGGTCATCGAGTTCCTGTCGCTGCAGCGCGACCTGTACGCGTACCTGCACGACCAGACGTTGCGGCTGCTCAACCAGGGCCTGACCGGGCCGGAGATCGCCGAGATGCTGCCGCTGCCGCCCGCCCTCGAGCATGCCTGGCACGCCCGCGGCTACTACGGCTCGGTCAGCCACAACGTCAAGGCCGTCTACCAGCGCTACCTCGGCTGGTACGACGGCAACCCGGCGCACCTGTGGCCGCACCCGCCGGCCGAGGCCGCCCGCCGGTACGTGGCGGCCATGGGCGGGGCCGACACGGTGGTGGCCAGGGCCGGTGAAGCGTTCCGCGAGGGCGACTACCGCTGGGCGGCCGAGCTGCTCAACCACGTCGTGTTCGCCCAGCCCGGGCACGACCGGGCGAAGGGCCTGCTCGCCGACGCCTACGAGCAGCTCGGCTACGGCGCCGAGAACGGCACCTGGCGCTGCGTCTACCTGTCCGCCGCGCAGGAACTGCGGCACGGCGTCGTGCCGACACCGGTCACCGTCGCCTCGCCCGACCTGATCGCCCAGCTCACGCCCGAGCAGCTGTTCGACACGCTGGCGATCCGGGTCGACGGCCCGCGCTCTTGGGACGAGCACCTCACGATCGACATCGACCTGACGGACACCGGGCAGCAGTGGCGGCTGACCCTGCGCAACGGCGTCCTGACGTACGCGCCGCCGGTCGCCGGACGGCCCGGCCCCGACGTCACGCTGCGCCTGACCGCCCAGGCCCTGCCCGCGCTCGCCGCCGGGCAGACCGAGGGCATATCGATGGAGGGCGACCGGGCGGTGCTCGGCCGGCTCCTGGCCGCGCTGGACCGGACCGACCCCGATTTCGCGATAGTCACCCCGAACTGAACCGTTCACGGAAGTTTCCTCGTATGAACGGAAGGTGGGTGGCGTCCGGCTGCCCGCGGCCGCCCGTTCCGGAGGATGCAGATCTTGACGCTCGAAAGCCGACCGGCCGCCCCCCGTTGGCGTCGCGTCGCCGGGTGGGTGCTGACGTCCGCCGCGGCCGTGCTGGTCTACCTCGCGCTCATCGTGCCGGACGCGGTGGCCCGGCCGCCCAAGGGCACCGCCACCGAGTCGGCGTTCCTCCGCCTGCCGATCGAGGTGATCATCGGGGCGGCGGTCCTGCTCGCGCTGCCCCGGCGGTGGCGGCGGCCGGTCGCGGCGCTGCTCGGGCTCGGGCTCGGCGTCGTGGTCGTGCTCAAGATCGTCAACATGGGGTTCCGGACGGTTCTCGGCCGGCGGTTCAACCCGGTGCTCGACTGGCCGCTCTTCCACGACGGCTTCAACGCGCTGGTCGAGACCGACGGGCGCGGCAAGGCGATCGGCGCCGTGATCGGCGCGGTCGCGCTGTCGCTGATCGTGCTCGCCCTCTGCACCCTGGCCGTGCTGCGGCTCACCCGGCTCACCGCCCGCTACCCCGGGCCCGCCCGCCGCACCCTGGTCGGCCTCACCGCCGTCTGGGTCGCGCTGGCGATCAGCGGCCTGACCTGGTTCCCGAGCGCGCCGGTAGCCTCCGACACCTCGGCCGACCTGCTCAAGAGCACGGTCAAGCAGGTGCCGGCGGCGCTGCGGGACCAGCGGAAGTTCGCGGCGCAGGCGGCCGCCGACCCGTACCGGAAGGTGCCGCCGCAGGAGATGCTCACCGGCCTGCGCGGCAAGGACGTGGTGATCGGCGTGGTGGAGAGCTACGGCCGGTCGTCGCTGACCAAGCCGAACATGCGCGCGATCGTCGACCCGCAGCTCGCCGTGGACGCCAAGAAGCTGGAGGCGGCCGGCTTCGCGGCCAAGAGCGGCTGGCTCACCTCCTCGACCTTCAGCGGCGGCAGCTGGCTCGCGCACGCCACCCTGCAGTCCGGCCTGTGGATCGACAACACCCAGCGGTACCGGCAGCTGACCGCGAGCAACCGGGTGACGATCACCAGCGCCTTCCACGACGCGGGCTGGCGCACCGTCGGCATGGAGCCCGGCAACACGGTGGCCTGGCCGGAGGCGTCGTTCTACAAGTACGACGAGGTCTGGGACTCGCGGAACCTGGGCTATCAGGGCCCGCGGTTCGGCTGGTCGCGCATGCCCGACCAGTACACCTTCAAGAAGTTCCAGGACAACGTGTACGCGAAGAAGACCGGCCCGCTGATGGCCGAGATCACCATGACGTCCAGTCACGAGCCATGGACCCCGATCCCGCGCATGCTCGACTGGGACCAGGTCGGCGACGGCAGCGTCTACCGCTCGATGACGCAGGGCTTCGAGCCGCGGTCGACGCTGTGGACGTCCGGGGAGCGCACCCAGGTGCAGTACGCGAAGTCGATCGCCTACTCGGTCGACGCGCTGATCTCCTGGGCGCAGAAGTACGGCGACAAGGACCTGGTCGTCGTCATGTTCGGCGACCACCAGCCGATGCCCCTGGTGAGCGGCTACACCAACGCCAGCCACGACATCCCGATCACGATCATCGCGCACGACCGCGAGGTGCTCGACCGCCTCTCCGGCTGGAACTGGGCGGACGGCCTCAAGCCGGGCGCGGACACCCCGGTGTGGCCGATGTCGGAGTTCCGGGACAAGTTCTTCGCCGCGTACGGGAGCCGGACCGCGACCGCAATGGCGCAACCGCACTAAAAGCCCGTCTGTCCGAATCGGATAGACGGGGTTGCCCCGCGCATGATCCGCCGGTTTCGATGTTGATCGACACATCGAACGGGGGACATCGATGAAACTGCTCCTTGCCGTCGTGCTGGCCGCCACGCCCGTGCCGGCCGCCGCCGCCGCCGGAACCAATTCCGTCGTCGTCTGGAACGCCAACGCGCAGACCGCCATCTACGAGGTGGCCCGCCAGGGTCCGTACGTGGCGCCGCGCAGCTTCGCCATGGTGCAGGGCGCGGTCTACGACGCGGTCAACGCCATCGCCGGGACGCACTACCAGCCGTACCTGATCGCGCCGAAGGCCCACCGCGGGGACAGCGCCGACGCCGCCGTCGCCACCGCCGCCTACCGCGTGCTGGTGTCGCTCTTCCCGGAGCAGTCGGCGTCGCTGGACGACATGTACGCCGGCTCGCTCGCCGCGATCCCGGACGGCCGGTCCAAGGACGGCGGCGTCGCGGTCGGCGAGCAGGCGGCCGACGCGATGATCGCCGCGCGGGTGGACGACGGCGCGTTCGGCGACGCCGCCTGGGCCACCGGCACCGCGCCCGGCGTCTGGCGGCCCACCCCGCCCACCAACGCCGCCGACGGCGCCTGGGTCGGCGGCATGCGCCCGTTCGTGATCCCGCGCAACGACATGTTCCGCACCGCCGGGCCGCCGGCGCTGACCGGCCGGCAGTACGCCCGCGACCTGAACGAGGTCAAGGCGATCGGCGGGGCGACCAGCACCGTACGCACGCCGGACCAGACCGAGGCGGCCAAGTGGTGGCACGACCGGCGGCTGGCCGAGTGGGAGATCAAGCGACAGCTGGCCGGCACCCAGCACCTGAGCACGCTGCAGACGGCCCGGATGTTCGCGATGGCCGACGTGGCCAACGCCGACTCGCTGATCGCCTGCTTCAACGAGAAGAAGTTCTGGAGCTTCTGGCGGCCGGTGACCGCGGTGCGGGAGGCCGACAACGACGGCAACCCGGCCACCACCGGCGACCCGGCCTGGACGCCGCTGCTGGTGACCCCGCCGTTCCCGGACTACACCTCCGGGCACACCTGCTCGACCGCGACGGTGATGGCCGCGCTGCGGGCGTTCTTCGGCCGCGACGACCTGTCGTTCAGCGCCTACAGCGCCGACTCGGGGACGGTCCGGCACTTCGACAGCTTCTCGGCCGCCCTCGACGAGGTGGTCGAGGCCCGCATCTGGGGTGGCGTGCACTTCCGGACCGCCGACGAGCAGGGGGTGAAGATCGGCAACGGCGTCGCGCGGTACGTGCTGAGCCACGAGTTCAACCGGCGACACTGACAAGCGTCGTTACCTTACGCTGGGCGGCATGGTCGAAGGCCCGGGTCTCGCGGATCCGCACGCGTCGGTCGCGGTCCTGATCGGCGCCGCCGACTACGAGCACCTGGACGCGCTGCCCACGGTCGAGCGCAACCTCACCGACCTGCGTGACCTGCTCTGCGACGACCTCTACTGGGGACTGCCGCCGGAGCGCTGCCGGGTGCTGGCCAACCCCAGCCTGCCCAACGAGATGGAGCTCGCCCTGGTCGAGGCGGCCGAACAGGCCGGACCGGGCGGGCTCTTCCTCGTCTACTACGCCGGGCACGGTGTGGTCGCCGACAGCGGCGCCCTGCATCTCTCGGTGCGCATCACCCAGCGGCCCATGCTCAACTCGACCTCCTTCCCGTACGAGTGGCTGCGCGAGCGGATCCTCACCAGTCGCGCCCGGCATCGCGTCGTCGTCCTCGACTGCTGCTACGCCGGCCGGGCGCTGGAGCGGATGGGCGCCGAACCGGTCGTCGAGATCGACCGCGCCTCGGTGCTGGTCGCGTCGGCCCGCAACAGCACCGCCTACGCGCCCGCCGACGAGGAGCACACGGCGTTCACCGGCGAGCTGATCCGCACCCTGAAGGCGGGCCTGCCGGGCGGACCCGAGCTGCTCGACCTCGCCACCATCTGGCGCACGGTCCGGGAGGCGCTCGAGGCCAAGGGCCGCCCGCTGCCCGAGCTGCGCGACCACAACCCGGGGCTGCACCTGGTGCGCAACGCCGCCCGCCAGCCCGGGCACCTGCTCGTCGGGCAGGTGCTCAGCTGCCCGGACGGCTCGCTCGGCTCGCCCGCGGCCCGGCTGCTGGTGCTCGATCACCGGCCCGACCAGGGCGCGGTGGCGGTCCGCCTGGACGAGCGGACCACCCGGCCGGTGCGCCCGGTGCTCGGCGAGTGGGCCGAGGTCGTCACCGAGCCGCCGGTGCTCTGGACCGGCGGGCCGCTCGACCCGTACCGGGCCTTCGGGGTGGCGGTCGTGCACGACGGACCGGGCGCGCTGCCCGCGTTCAGCCCGCTGGCCGGCCGGGTGGGCCTGATCGACCTCACCTCCGACCCGCGGCCGGCCCGGCTCAGCGACGTGCGGCTGCGGGTCTTCGTCGGCTACTACGGCTGGGGCCCGCTCCAGCTCGAGGCCGAGCTGGCCGAGGGACGGCTGGTGGCGGAGGGACCCGTCTCCGAGCACACATTGGGGTATGAGTGACAATGGTCGCTCTCGGGGGTGAGGAGGTGTCGTGGCGCGGTTCGCCGACAAGGACGATCTTCTGGTCCGTCTCACTCGCGAACTGCGTGAACAGGACCGCCGGCTGATCTTCCTGATCGGACCGGACCTGGCCGGGGCGGACGGCGGCTGGCCCGGCTCGCTGGTGCGGGTGGCCGGCGAGTACGTCCAGCTCCGGCAGAACGACGACCTCCGGCGTGAGCTGCGGCGGGTCTCCGATACCGCCACCGACCCGGCCGCGCTCCACGCCGGCTACCGCAAGGCGTTCGACGACTGGCTCGGCCCCGAGGAGTTCGACGTCGTCGTGCAGCGGATGGTGCTCGAGCGCTACCGCCCGCCCGACGACGAGCGGCTGCCCGACCCGATCCCGGCCCGGCCGCTCGACTTCGACTCGGCCCGCATCCTCGAGCTCGCCGCCGGCTCGTGGCGGATCGCGCCGGGCCTGCTCGCGCTGGGCCGGATCGCGGCCGCCTTCCCCGACCAGCTCGACCACCTCGTCCTGGCCGCCACCCCGGAGCCGGGCATCGAGGTGGCGCTCGGCCGGGCCGGGCTGATCGCCAACCCGATCACCCCGTTCTCGCACCCGTCGCTGACCCGGTCGACCCGCCCGGGCGAGATCGACGTGCTGCACCTGCTCGGCTACTGGCGGCCGCTGGACCGCCGGCAGCGCACCGCGCCGCTGCCCGACCTGCGCGACCCGCGCCTGCCCCGGGACGCGGCCGACCGGCTGACCGAGCTGCTGGCCGGCAAGACCATCTGTGTGCTCGGCTACCGCGGCGGCGACCCGATCGTGACGGCCGTGCTCCAGGCCGCCGTGGCCGAGGGCGCGCACGTGCTCTGGGGCGTACGGGAGGACGCCGACCGCGACTCCCGCATCCGCGGCCTGGCCGCCCGGATCGGCGGCGGCGCGAACGTGGTGGTCCACAGTAGCGTCGACGGCGACGTGCTCCTGCAGAAGCTCGCCGTGCGGTTCGCGCTGATCCCGGCCGGCCAGGGGCCGCCGCCGCTGCCCCGGGTGCCGGTCCCCCGCCTGTTCGAGCAGCTCGAGATGGCCCGCGGGCTCGGCTCGGTGCCGCTGCGCACGCCCGCCGACGGCGCCACCGACCTGCTCCGGCAGCTCGGTGAGCGGTTCGACTGGCGGCTCGAGCGGCCCGCGCATCCGGCGCCGGCGCTGCTGTTCTGGCCGGTACGCCTGCGGCCGCCCTCGATCATCCACATGGTCCAGGCGCTGGCCGCCGCCGCGCTCTCCTCGCACGGCGTCCGGGTCGTGCTGGCGCTGGACGACATCGGCAACCAGCCGCCGACCGTCCGGGCCGACTTCGAGGAGCGGGTCGGCGAGTGGTTCGCCCGCATCCCCGAGGCCCAGTCGCCGGACGTGATCTCGCTGCGCAGCTGGATCGAGGAGCAGGAGCAGCGCCCGCCCCGGCTGCGGTCGCGCCCGACCCGGCCGTGGGCGGTCCTGCAGGAGTACTACGGGCAGCACAAGCCCAGCGCGTACGAGACGCTGCGGGCCGCGAAGATCGTGCCGGACATCGAGCCCGACGAGGAGTCGGCGGCGCTCATCCTGGAAAGCCTCAAGACCCGGGGCGCCCAGCGGCTGCTGACCGCGCCCGCCGTCTGGTCGCTCTTCAACGACCTGCTGCTCGGCTGGCAGCCGAGCGAGGTGATGACCCTCGCCGGCGAGGACGAGCGCCCGCTGTGGCGGCACCGGCACACGGTGACCGGCGAGCCGACCCGGCATCTCTACCACCCGCGGATCGTCAACCTCAGCCAGGACTCCGGGCTGATCCGCTGGGACCACTACTCGGACCTGCACGCGTACATCGACCGCGCGGTCGGCCAGGAGAACTGGCGCCGGGAGAATCGGTATATGCCGTGGCTTGTCCGGCATGCCTTTTTACTACCGGAGTACCTGCGCACCGGCGGCGGCGCCCGCCTCGGCGACCGGACGTTCAACGCCTGGCAGGACGTGCTGGGCGAGCTGCAGACCACGCCCGGGCTGGCCGACCTGCTGGCCCGGCGGATGTCGTCGTGGTTCCTCGGCGAGCAGGACTGACGTAGCCTTTGGGCATGGGGTACCTGACGGCCGACGCCGAGAAGTGGGCCGACGAGATGGGTCAGCTCATCTACGAGTGCACATCGTTGCTGGGGAGGGCCTTCACCGCGTACGTCGGAGGGGCCGCCCGCACGCCCGAGATCGACGCCTGGACAGCCACCCCCGACGAGGCCGCGCGGCTCGCCCGCGGCCGTCTCGAGACCGCCCGCCGGATCGCCGCGCTGCTCACGCCCGCGATCGGTGAGGCCGCCACGCTCGCCTGGTTCCGCACCCCCGACGCCGCGCTCGGCGGCATCTCCCCCGCCGACGCCCTGCACCGCTCGGCCGTCCCGCAGGTGCACTCCCTGCTCTACGGCATGGCGCGGCGTCAGGCGTCCGCACTCGTCCTGAACGGCGCCGTCCCGCCCAGATAACGGTTGGCGTGCGCCCGCAGATCGACCCGGTCGCGGAAGAGCCGCAGCAACGCGTCGCGGTCGCCGGTGGCCTCCGCGATCTTCACCTTGCCGGCCGGGCCCGTCTCCGCATAGACGTCGCCGCGGCTGCCCACCAGCAGCACCGCGTTCGGGTTCGCGTGCGTCGCGGTCACCCGCACCCGCAGGTCGCCGTCCACCCGCTCGACCACCTCGGCCAGCTTCCGCGACACGTCGGCGCCCGGCAGCAGGGCACGATTGCGCGGCTCGGCCGCCTTCCCGGCCGGAACGACCACATGCAACACCCAATTGCGTACGCCCGCGCGGGTCAGCGCCCCGGCCAGGCTCGCGAGGTGGCCGGGGTCCTCGTTGGCGCGGGTCACAACGGTCTGCACGGTGACCGCGACGTCGGCCTCCACCGCCCGGTGGATCGTCGCCCAGGCCGCCGCGTGCGAGCTGGTCCCCCGGGGCAGCAGGCGCGGCGAGATCGGCCGCAACCGGTCGTGCAGCGCCGCGCCGGCGCTGTCGAGCGACACCCGCAGGTGCCCCTGCACGCCCTTGAGCAGCGGGATCAGCGGCGTGACGTCGCCCGCGCCGGACGTGTCGACCACGATCGCCTTCTCCCCCGCGAGCTTCTCGATCAGCCGGGCGCTGCGCACCGGGCTGACGATCGGGTCGCCGCCGGTGATCACCGCGACCATGGCCGGGACCGCCGCCGCCGTCCGCGCGACCCGCTCGAGGTCCTCGTCGGACTCCCCGGCCCGGAACGGCTGCATGAGATCGTCGGCGTGGCAGTACCGGCAGCGCAGCGGGCAGAACGCGGTCGCGAACGTGTTCACCACGAGCGGCCCCTCGAGCGCCGGAAGATCGTCGAACGCGCCGATCAGCGACCGCCCGGCCGGTGGCCGGCAGTCCCCCGCCGGCGGCCCGTCGAGGATGCCGGCCGCCGTCAGCTCGGAGGCGAGCGACCACTCTTCGTGATCGGCGGGCGCGCGGTGGCCGGCGACCAGACCGGCCGCCCGGTGGTCGAGCGCCGCGAACCGGTCGAGCTCCGGAACGTACGCCACTCCGCCGAACGCCTCGCGCCGGAAGCGGACGCCGTCGCGGACGCGCACCTGCGTGGACCAGGCCACCGGCGGTGCCGTACCGGGCGCGGACACGAGAGCCCCCGTTCGCGATCCGGGGGGTTCGTCAGCCTCAATGATCACATGATCCGGGGGCACGAGCGTGAACTATAGGGATTCCGCCCACACCCTTGGGTAACGATCGGTGACCGATCACCCGGCCGGGTGGGTTGCCGGTCGTTTGCCGGTCGGCTGCCTGTCCCGGGCACGGGCCCGCACCGAGGATGAGGGCGTGCCCCGCCCGACCTCAGCCCCCGGGCGGGGCCACCGCGGGTTTCCGGAAACCGCAACCGCCTGGCCCGGAGGCGATCCGCTGCCGACGATGGCGGTCATGCGCAGATCACGCACCCTCCTGGCGACGCTGATGTCGGTCGTCACCGCCGCGGCCGGCCTCCTCGTGTTCCAGGCGCCGGCCGCCGCCTACACCGCGAACAACTGCCGCCAGGTCGCCCTCCGCTCGGTCGCCAACGGCCTGTACGTGTCGACCGAGGCCGCCTACCCCGGCAAGATGGACGGTCTGTTGCGGGCCCGGGCCCAGGTCATCGGGCCCTGGGAGAAGTTCTACCTCTGCCAGATCATCGGCGGCGGTCGCAGCGGCTCGTCGGAGGCCTTCGACTCGACCCTGGACGGCAACAACGGCTGGTGGACCACCGAGCGCGCGGACGGCGACTACGTCCGGGCCCGGCCGGACGGCACGATCATCGACGTCTGGGAGGAGTTCTACACCGTACGCGCGTCGGGCTGCAGCCTCGAGTGCTACGCCATCCGCAGCGTCGACGCCAACCGGTGGCTGAGCGCCGAGGTCGGCGTGAAGGACCCCAACTACAACGGCTACCTGCGAGCGCGCGGCACCGAGATCGGGCCGTGGGAGAAGTTCGACTTCATCTGGCTGGCCTGACCGGCGGCGCCCGGCCCTGTTCCACGGCTCGCCGCGTGACCGCGGTGGGCCCCGTCCGACCTCAGCCCCCGGGCGGGGCCCACCGCCCGCGCCGGCCACTCAGCCGGGCGCCACCACGACCTTGCCGAGCGCGCGCCCCTCGCCGACGTGGGCCAGCGCCCGGGCCGTCTCCTCCAGCGGGAACGTGCGGTCGATGTGGACGCCCAGCTCGCCCGCGACGCACAGGCGGGTCACCGGCGCGAAGTGGTCCGGGCCCTCGCGTACCGCCAGCACACCGATCCGCCGGCCGGTGGCCAGGCCGGCCACGGTGCCGGCGGTCAGCACCCGCAGCAGCGTGCGGACCGGGCCGCCGACGCAGCGGTAACGGCCGCCCGGGGCGAGCGCCCGCCGGTAGGCGAACACCGACCGGTGCGCGACCAGGTCGAGGATCAGGTCGAAGGGCCCGGCCCGGGTGAAGTCGGCGGCCCGATAGTCGATCACCTCGTCGGCGCCGAGCGACCGCATGAAGTCCAGCTTGGACGCGTTGTCGACCCCGGTCACGTGCGCGCCGAGCCGCTTGGCCAGGGGAATCGCGAACGAGCCCGAGCCACCACCGGCGCCGTTGATCAGCAGCCGCGTCCCGGTCCCGGCGCCGGCCGTGCCCTGCCACGCGATCGCGCCGGCCTGCGGGATCGCCGACGCCTCGGCGAACGACAGCGAGGGCGGCTTCCGGTCGAGCACTTCGGCCGGCGTCACCGCGTACTCGGCAAATCCGCCTTTGATCCGGAGGTTGTCGCCGTAGACCTCGTCACCCACCCGGAACCTCGTGACGCCCGGCCCGAGCTCCTCGACCCGGCCGGCGATGTCGGAGCCGAGCGTCCGGCGGGCCGGGGTGCGCCAACCGCCGATCCGCGCGTACGCCGGGGTGCCGCGCAAGGTCTCCCAGTCGCTCAGGTTGACCGAGGTCGCCGCCACGCGCACGAGGACCTGCCCGGCCCCCGGCACCGGCCGCGGCACCTCCTCGAGCCGCAGCACGTCCGGCGGCCCGTACCGGTCGTAGACGACCGCCCTCATGCCGCGAACGTCCCGTCCGGCAGCGCGACATCGGTCTCCAGCGCCGTGAAGGCGACCAGCGGCTGCCCGTCCGGCGCCTGATAGGCCAGCGTCACACCGCTGGCCACGTCGAGGACCTGCCACACCGGCTGCGGCTTGCGCGCGGGCGGGGCGAGCAGCACCCGCCACGCCACCCGTCCGAGGAACGCGATCTCCTCCACCGCCCCCAGCGGCCGGGTGAAGTCGTCGTCGGCGTCGTCCAGATCCCGCGGGTGGATGAGCGCCGAGCAGACCGTGCCGCCGGAGTGCCAGAACCCTTTCCGCCGCGGCTGGAAGCAGGCCCGCGTCTCCCCCGGCGGATAGGTGTAGTGCCCGTCATCGTTGGCGAGATAGCGCAGATGCCCATCGTCGTCGGTGACCCGCCACAAGTCCGGCGGCGCGAAGCAGACCCGCTCGGCCGGCTCATCGGCGGAGGCGACCCGCCCACGCAGCGTCACCGTGACCGGCGCGCCCACGAGCCGCGCGAATTGCGTCCAGCTGACGTTGCTCACGAGCGCATCATCGTCGTCGAAGGCCGTCCGGGGCATCCAGGATTCCCCGGAGTTGGAGGTTGCCCGACCGCCGCTGGGCCACCGATCGCCCCTGACCGCCCCGGTCCGCGCCGGCCGCCTTACCCGACCGACCGTAGGCTGGCCGCCGATCACATACGGAAGGAACCACCCGTGCTGACACCGGTAGCCGACGGCGTCCTGATCCACCGCAGCGAGTTCTGCCAAAGCAACGCCGTCGTCGTGCACGGCCCGGCCGGCGTGCTGCTGATCGACGCCGGGGTGCAGGAGCACGAGCTCGCCTGCCTGGCGGACGACCTGGCAGCCGAGGGCCGGACCGTGCTGGCCGGCTTCTCCACCCACCCGCACTGGGACCACCTGCTCTGGCACGCCCGGCTCGGCCCGGCGCCCCGGTACGCCACGGCCCGCGCCGCCGAGACGGCCCGAACCCGGCTCTCGGACCCGGGCGCGAAGGACCGGGTCCGCTCGATGATGCCGCCCGAGATCGCCGGCCACGTCCCGCTCGAGCCGCTCGGCGACGTCACCGGCCTGCCCGCCGGGGCGGAACGGGTCCCGTGGGACGGCCCGCCGGTGCGGATCATCGAGCACCAGGCGCACGCCCCGGGTCACGCGGCACTGCTCGTCGAGGAGAGCGGGGTGCTCATTGCCGGCGACATGCTGTCCGACGTTCTGGTGCCGATCCTCGACCTCAGTGGCGCCGCCGACCCGATCGAGGACTACCTCGCCGCGCTGCGCCTGCTGGCCGACGTGGCCGGCGACGCCGAGTGGGTCATCCCCGGCCACGGGTCGGTCGGCGAGGCCGGTCAGGCACGCGAACGCATAGCGCAGGATCGGGCGTACGTGCTGGGCCTGCGCGCCGGCGAGGTGGCCGGTGACCCGCGCATCGGCCCCTCGGCCCGGCCCGGCTGGGAATGGGTCACCGGCGTGCACGAGGGACAGGAGAAGCGCCTGGCCCGGTGAGCCGCCGAGTGCCCGGCACCGACCTCACCGGCCGCGCAGCCGGTACGGCTTCGGGAACCAGGCCCAGTGGTCGTCGCACCAGGCCAGGCCGTCGTAGAACAGGCCGGCGGTCTGGCCGGGGATGACGTACCGCCACGAGGCCCAGACCCGGTCCGGTACGAAGATGGTCTCGTCGGTGGCGGGCATCAGGGCGATCTCGGCCCGGGCCGTCGGCTCGGGGTGGCGGAAGTCGAGCGGCCCGGCCCACAGCGCCTCGTAGCGGCCCATGGCCGGCCCGACGGCGGCGGCCGCGAAGACGAGCGGGTAGTCGTCGCGGCGCGGACGCAGCTCGCGCAGGGCCACGCCGGTGCGGTCCTCGGCGATGGCGAGCAGCGTCGGCTCGAGTCGCCGGCACAGGTCAGCCCGGTCCACGGCCGTCATCATCGCGTCCTCCCTCCGCTTCTGTGCAGGTTATGGTGGCCGAGCGGGCCCGCGTTCCGCCATAGCCGGGGCCGCGTTGTGGCCGTATCGCTCCCATGGTCTTGACAGCGGTCCCTCCCGGGCGTCTCTTGTTACCGGGAGGTAAACAACATGATTTTTCGTCGTGCGGTCGTGGCCGTTCTGCTCGTCGTCGCGGCCGTCGGGTTCGCCGGCCGCCCCGCCTTCGCCGCCTCGTGTGCGGCGCCGGCGCCGAGCACGACACAGCCCGGCTATCTCGTCGCCGATCCCGCATGCGACATCTCGGGCGCGCCGTTCGTCGCGCTGCCCGGCGCCCAGATCTACACCGGCATCAGCGCTGGGGCGGCCTACCGCATCGAGGTGCCCGCCGGCTGGAACGGCAAGCTGGTGCTCTACGCGCACGGCTACCGCGGCCGCGGCACCGTCGTCTATGTGGACAGCCCCCGGCTGCGCCAGCACTACATCGACCTCGGCTATGCCTGGGCCGCGTCCAGCTACGCCACCAACGGGTACGACGTCGGGCAGGGCGTCCGTGACTCGTACGCGCTGATCGGTCTTTTCCGCCAGGTGACCGGGCACGCCGCGGAGAGCGTGATCATGTCCGGCGAGTCGATGGGCGGGCAGGTCACCGCCGTGGCGATCGAGACCTATCCGCGGGCGTTCTCGGGCGCGATGCCGGTCTGCGGTGTGCTCGGCGACGTCAAGCTGTTCGACTACTTCCTGGACGCGAACGTGACCGCGGCCGCGCTGGCCGGCGTGCGCATCTCGTTCCCGCTGCAGCCGCCGGCCGACTACCAGGACACGTGGCGCGCCCAGACCGCCGCCATCCTCCCCGCGCTCGGCGTCAACGTCGGCAAGCCGCCGGCGCTGACCGCACTCGGCCAGACCTGGTCGTCGGTGGTCGAGCGACGCAGCGGCGGCGACCGGCCCGGGTTCGACAGCGCCTTCGCGTACTGGAACACCGCCACCTCGCTGGCGCCGCTGAACGACCTGCCGTTCCTCTTCGGGCTCTACCCCGGGCTCTCCGGCGGTACGTCCTACATCGCGCCCGGCAACGTCACCGACAACCGGTTCACGTTCTACCGCAGCACCGACCGGCTGTTCCCGACCGCCGACGAGTGGCGCCTGAACGCCTCGGTCCTGCGGGTCAAGGCGACCGCGCCGGCCGATCCCGGCCTTGCGGGCATCCCGCGGGTGGACGGCAACCCGCGCGTCCCGGTCCTGTCGATGCACGACATCGGCGACCTCTTCGTGCCTTTCTCGATGGAGCAGACGTACGCGGCCCGCGCCGCCGCCCACGGCAAGAGCAAGCTGTTCGTGTCCCGCGCGATCCGCGGCACCGGACACTGCGACTTCACCCAGGCCGAGCTGACCACGGCGTTCGACGACCTGACGGCGTGGATCCACACCGGTCACCGCCCGGCCGGCGACGCGATCCTCAACCCCCGCGCGGTCGCGTCGCCGACGTTCGGCTGCCGCTTCACGAACGGGGCGCACGCGTTCTTCGCCGCCCCCGCCTGCCCCGCCCCGTGATCCTCGACGACCTCGACGTGACCGGCGCCGCCTACGCGGCGCCGGTTCGCGCTTCCGGCCCCGGCGCCGGTTTCGACGCCGGCCGGCCCGTCTCCCCCGCGTCGGTGGCCAAGATCCAGATCGCGCTGGCGGCCGGCTCGCTCGACGGCCGGCAGCGGCGCACCCTGCCCGCCTCGCCCCGCACCCCCGGCCCGACCGGCATCTCCCTGCTGCGCGACGAGGTCACCATGTCGGTCCGCGACCTGATCGTCCAGATGCTCACGATCAGCGACAACGTGGCCACCGACGAGCTCATCGCCATGCTCGGCACCGACCGGATCAACGCGCTCACCGCCGCGCTCGGCCTGCGCGGCACCCGCATCACCGGCGACCTGCGCTCGATGCTCGACGACATGGCCGCGGAGGCCGGCTTCCCTTCCTATCCGGCTCTCGCCGGCCACGACCCGGCCGCCCGGCCACCGGCGCTCGCCCGGATCCGGGAGAGTCTGCACACCAGCGCCGCCCTCGACCCGGCCCGCGGCTGGGCGACCACCGCCGCCGAGACGGTGACCCTGCTTCAGGCCATCTGGACCGACCGGGCCGCCACCCCGGCGGCGTGCGCCACCGTGCGCGAGGCGATGGCCCAGCAGCTGACCCGCCACCGCATCGCCGCCGGCTTCGGCCCCGGCGTGACGGTGGCGGCCAAGAGCGGCGGCCTGATGGGCCTGGTCCGCAACGAGGCCGGCGTGGTCACCTTCCCGGACGGCGAGCAGTACGCGGTCGCCGTGTTCACCCGCGCCACGCCCGCCACCACCACCGACCCGGCGCTGATCGACGCCGGCATCGGCCGGGTGGCCCGCGCCCTGATCGACGAGCTACGGAACTAGGGTCTGTCCCGCGGATCCCGCCGATGAGTTCGACCGGCGCGCCGGGTCTGAATCGGAACAGCGAGCCTACGGAAGGGCGATCCCATGACCGAGCTGACCCCGGACCGCGCCCGGCGGGCGATCGCCGACCACACCCGGCGCCTGGCCGAGTCGGCCGCCGCGGCCGGCCCGGACGCCGCCGTGCCGACCACGCCCGAGTGGACCGTCACCGACCTGGTCCGGCACGTGGGCCAGACCCAGCACTGGGTCGCCGAGATCATTGAGCGGCGCGTCACCGACCCCACCAAGCTGCCCACCGAGATGGCCGCGTTGCCCACCGATCCCCGCGCGTGGCCGGCGTGGCTGTCGGACTCGGCGCAGCGGCTCACCGCCGCGTGCTCCGGCGACGCCCTCGACGCGCCCGTGTTCAACCCGGCGGCCGACGGGCGGTCCGGTACGCGTTTCTGGCTCGCCACGCAGCTCAACGAGGCCGTGGTCCACGGCTTCGACGCCGCCACCGCGGCCGGACGCCCGGCCGCCGTCGACGCCGACATCGCCGCCGCGCTCATCACCAACCACTTCGCGATGCTGACCTCCCCCACCTGGGAGATGCTGCGGTCCGAGTCCGCACACGCCCTTCGCGGCACCGGACAGATCCTCCAGTGGGTGGCCACCGACGACGAGGGCGCCTGGTCCGTCGACCGGCGCCCGGACGGGGCAACCTGGCAGCCCGGCAGGCGCCCCGCCGCCGGCGTTACCGTGACCGGCCCCGCCCGGTCCCTGCTGCTGACCCTGACCCGCCGTCTCCCGCTCGCCGAGGCCCCCGGCATCACCGTCGCCGGCGACGGCAAGCTCGCCCAGCACTGGATCGACAACACCGCCCACGTCAGCGGCTGACCGCGGGGGTTCACCGCGCCCCGGAGGCGACGCTCCTGGCCGGCGAACGGCGCCGGTCAGCCGTAGTCGGCGATGTCGAAAACCCTCATCCGGCGGCGATATTCGGACGCCATTCCCGGCCAGTTCGTCACGATCCGGCCGGCCGCGGTGCGATACCAGCTCCGGCATCCGGTCCAGACGCTCCGGGCCAGCCGCCGCTGCATCTCGGCGTCGTATTCGAGCGCCCGGGCGGGCCGCACCTCCAGCGGCCGCCGGGATGCGGCATAGCGGGTGACCGCCTGCGCGAGATAACGCGCCTGCGCCTCGTGGAAATAGATGACCGACGTGTTCCCCGTATTGGTGTTCGGCCCGTACATCAAGAACAGGTTGGGAAAACCGGGAACGGCGACACCCAGATAGGCGTACGCCCCATCGCACCATTCCTGTTCGAGCTTGACGCCCGCGCGCCCGGTGATCGACATCGGCACCAGGAACTCGGTGGCGGCGAACCCGGTCGCGTACACGATCAGGTCGCTCCGGTGCCGCGTCCCGTCGGCCGTGCGAATCCCGTCCGGGACGATGTCGACGATCGGCGAGGTCACCAGCGAGACGTCAGCGCGGGCGAGCGTGGGCAGCCAGGCACTGGTGAAGAGCACCCGCTTGCAGCCCATCGGCTCGGCCGGCGTCACCTTCGCCCGCAGTTCTTCCGACCGCACCTGAATGCGCCGCTGCGCCGTGGAGACCCCGCGCAGAAACGCGCCCGCCACCGGATTGCCGGTCACCGCCTTTCCGGTCACCCACGTCATCGCCCAGGTGCCGGCCCGCGGCAGGCGCATCAGCGACGGCATCATCCGGTACGCGGCCCGGCGGCCGGCGCCGTATCGACGGTCGGGCTTGGGCAGGGTCCAGGGCGCGCTGCGCTGGAAAACGGTGACGTGCGCGGCCCGGCCGGCGATCGCGGGCACGAGCTGAATGGCGCTCGCCCCGGTTCCGATGACCGCCACCCGCTTGTCCTCGACGTCAATTCCGTCATGCCAGGCGGCAGTGTGCACGGCCGTGCCGGAGAAGCGCGAAGCACCGGGCAGAACGGGCGTGACCGGCCGGCTCAACTGCCCGACCGAGGGCACCAGAACGTCGGCCTCGAGGTCGCCGGCCGAGGTATGGACCCGCCAGCATTCCGCGTCCGCGTCCCATTCGGCGCCGGTCACCTCGGTGCCGAACCGCACCAGGGGCAGAATGCCGAGCTCGGCGGCGGTGCGCTCCAGATAGTCGAGGATCTCGCGGTGCGGCGGAAAGCGGCGCGACCATTCCGGATTGAGCGCGAACGAGTACGAGTACAGCGGCGCCGGCACGTCGCAGGCGCACCCCGGATACGAGTTGTCCCGCCACACTCCCCCGATCCGTGGTCCCTTCTCCAGCAGCACGATGTCGGTGTGGCCGGCCTCGAGCAGCGCGGCGGCCGCGGCGACGCCACCGAAGCCGGCCCCGATCACGACCACGCGCGGCGGTCTCACCCCGCGGTCGCTTTGCCGTAGAGGGCTTCGACGCTCTCCGCGTACCGCCGCAGCACCGCGCCTCGCCGGACCTTCATGGTCGGGGTGACCAGGTCGCCGCCCGGCGCCCACACCTCGGGCAGCAGCTCGTAGGCGCGCACGTGCTCGGCCCGCGAGAGGGTGGCGTTGGCCGCCGAGACGCCCGCCGCCACCGCCGCCTGCACCCCGGGATGCCGCACGAGCGCGACCGGATCCGACACGAGCCCGGTGAACGCGGCCGCCGCCTCCGGATCGAGGACGAGCAGCGCGGTCAGATGAGGCCGGCCGTCCCCGATGACCACCGCCTGCGCGAGCAGCGGGCAGGCCGAGCGCAGGGCGAGCTCGACGGCGGCCGGGGCGATGTTCTTGCCGCCCTGGGTGATCAGCAGCTCCTTCTTGCGGTCGACGATGCGCAGGTAGCCGTCGGCGTCCCGGGTCGCCACGTCGCCGGTGTGCAGCCAGCCGTCGTCGTCGATCGCGGCCGCGGTCTCCTCCGGCTGGCCGCGGTAGCCGCGCATGACCATCGGCCCGCGCACGAGCAGCTCGCCGTCGTCGAGCAGCCGCACCTCGAGCCCCGGGACCGGCAGCCCGATCGAGCCCGGCCGCACCTCGCCGAGCGGCACCATGGTCGCCATCCCCGACAGCTCGGACATGCCCCAGGCCTCGATCAGCGGCACCCCGGCGGCGTTGACGAACTCGATCACCTCGGGCGGTGTCGGCGCCGCCGCCGTGACCGCCACCCGCACCTGGTCGAGGCCGAGCTTGGCCCGCAGCGGCGCCAGCACCTCGACGTCGGCGGCGGCGTGCAGCGCCTCGAGGTCGGCCGGGACCTCGCCGGCGGCCCGGGCCCGCAGGTACTGCCGGCCGATCTCGACCGCCTGCTCGACCGCGCCGGCCATCACCGGGTCGGGCAGCCGCTTGATGCCGGCGACCAGCCGCAGCCACACCTGCGGGACGCCGCCGAACAGCGTCGGCCGCACCTCGACCAGGGCGGCGGCGATCTGCCGGTGGTCGGCGAGGCAGGTGACCTCGGTGCCGCTCCACAGATGCAGGTAGTGCGAGGCCCACCGGTCGGCGATGTGCGCGGCCGGCAGAAAAGAGATCAAACGATCCCCCGGCCGTACGCCCACCAGCGGCGCCGTGGCCGAGACCATGGCCACCATGGCGGCGTGGGTGATCTCGACGCCCTTGGGCCGGCCGGTGGTGCCCGAGGTGTAGACCAGCGTGAGCAGGTCGTCCCCGGTCACCGCCGACGCCGCCGCCTCGAGGTCGAAGCCGGGCGCCACGATGTCGGCGAGCGCCACGACCTTCCCGGCCGGCGCCGCCGTGCTGCCGCCGCCGTCCTCGCCGTCCGGGTGATCGCCGGTGCCCTCGCCGTCGGCCGGGGGCGCGCTGCTCCCGCCACCGTCCTCGCCGGTCCCGACCTCGTCGCCGTCGGGCGGGGGCGCGCTGCTCCCGCCACCGTCCTCGCCGTCGCGGTCCTGGCGGTCGGTGTCGACCAGCACCAGCAGGTCCAGCGGGCTCGACGGGTCGCCGAGGTGACCCGTCATCGCCGGCGCCAGCGCGCTCTCGGTGATCGCGACCCGGGCGCCGGACGCCCTCAGCAGATAGCCGAGCTGCTCCGGCGACGACGTGTTGTAGCAGGAGAACGGCACCGCGCCGAGATGCTGGACGGCGGTGTCGGCGAAGTGGAACTCGGGCCGGTTGGTCAGCAGCAGCGCCACGGTGTCGCCCCGCTTCACCCCGTGGGCGGCCAGCCCGCCGGCGATCTCCGCGACCCGGGCGGCGTACTCGGACCAGGTATAGGACGGACCACCGCCGGCCGTGCGCAGGGCGACCTCGTCGCCGCGGGCAGCCACGGTCCGCCGGAACGCCGCGACCATCGTCGGCGGCGCGTCTTCATCGAAGGTGATAGATTCCAGAACGGTGTAGCGGGGGTGGCTCATGGCTTACCCTCTCGGCGCGCCGATTCCTGGGGCCGAACGTAGCAGCCTGTTGACACCCTGCCAATAGCGTCCGGCGGCTATCGCGACACGATCGCCACCCCGGTCGCGGCCTCGCCTTTCTGCACCGTGCTGTAGGCGCCGAGCACGACGGCCAAGGCCAGCAGCACGCCCGCGACCACGAGCAGAGCCCGCGCGCGCCGGCCGGTGTAGAGCGCGGCCACGCCCGAGACGGTCCCCATGATCGCGCCGATCAGCGCCAGCCAGTCCACGCGTCCATGGTGCTGGGTTTTGATGTTGCCGACCGTCACTCGACCGGCGGATTCCCGGCCGGCGGATTCGCGGCCGCCCAGGCGCAGATCGCGGCCAGCGGCTCCTGCAGCGTCTTCCCGAGCGCGGTCAGCGCGTACTCGACGTGCTGCGGCGCCGTCTCCTTCAGCACCCGCCGCTCCACCAGCCCGTCGCTCTCCATCTCGCGCAGCGTCCCGGTCAGCACCTTCTGGCTGATGCCCGCGACCCGGCGGCGCAGCTCGGCGTGCCGCTGCGGCCCGGCGAGCAGCGCGTAGATCAGCAGCACCCGCCACTTCGAGGCCAGCCGCTCCAGGGCCTGCCGCGTCGTACAGCCCTCCTCGAGCACGTCCGGAACGACCAGCGCCATCTCCGCACCCCCGTTATGGGCACCGCGAAGTGCCTTCTTCCCGGCCGCCGCCGCGCGACCTACCGTCGAGCCCACCATAGAGCGCGAAGGGACCAGCCACATGTCCACCAGGGTCACGTTCAGCGCCGACGGCATCGAGCTGGCCGGCCATCTCACGGTCGCTTCCCCCGGCGCGCCCGCGGTCGTGCTGACCGGCCCGTTCACCGGGGTCAAAGAGCAGGTCATCGGCACGTACGCGGAGAAGCTGCACCGCCGCGGAATCACCACACTGGCCTTCGACCACCGGGGGTTCGGCGAGAGCGGCGGCCGGCGCGCGCACGAGGACAGTCAGGGCAAGCTCGCCGACCTGCGCGCCGCGGTCGGCCTGCTGTCGGCGCACACCTACCGGATCGGCGTCGTCGGCGTGTGTCTCGGCGGCGGCTACGCGGTGCGGGCGGCCGCCGCCGATCCGCGCATCCGGGCGGTGGCCGGAATCGCCGGCGCCTACAACAGCCCGGCCCGGTTCAGCGCCGGCAACCCGTCCGGCTACCGCGAGGCGCTGGCGACGTTCCTCGCGCGCTACGACGAGGAGCTGCCGGCCGTCGCCCCCGGCGGCGCCCCCGCGGCGATGGCCGGCGACGAGCCGTACGCGTACTACGGCACGTCCCGCTCGAAGGCCGAGCACTGGGAGAACCGGGTGACCTACGGCTCCCTGCACGCCCTGATGACCTTCGACGCGCTCGGCGCCGCCCCGCTGCTGTCACAGACCCCGCTGCTGGTCGTCCACGGGCGCGTGGACGCCTACTGCTCCCCCGCACTGGCCGAGGCGCTGCACGAGGAGGCGACCGGCCCGAAGGAGATGCTCTGGCTGGACGCCCGCCAACACATCGACCTCTACGACGTCGAGCCGTACGTCTCGCAGGCCGCCGACGCCGCCGCGTCGTTCCTCCACAAACACCTGTGACGCCACCGGGCTGACCGCACGCCGATCAGCGCCCAGCCGCCCGCTCGGAGCGGCCGCCCACCCCGAGCGGCGGCTAGGCCGCTTCCAGCAGCAACCGGGCGCAGGTGGCCGGGTCGTCGGCGAACGGCAGGTGCCCGCAGCCGGCCAGGCGCACGTGCCGGGCGTGCGGCAGCACTTCGCGAGCCCGGGCCGCCTGGCGGTAGGGCAGCACGAGGTCGCGGTCGCCCCAGGCGATGGTGATCGGCACGTCCGGGATCGGCCCGGTCAGCCGCCAGGACCCGAGCGAACGGCGGGCGGCCGCGAATCCCGGCGCGGCGACCAGCGCGCGGGCGTCGGCCAGGCAGTCGGCGGGCGGCAGCGACCCGGGACGGCCGTAGAAGACGCCGCACAACGCGACCCGGCCGGCCCGGGTGGCGAACAGCTTGGGGAGGGCCGGTGCCAGCGCCGCGCCGGTGGAGCGGGCGGCGGTCACGACCGTACGGCACCAGGCCGCGCCCCGATCGGAGAAGAAGCCGACCGGGGAGAACGCCACCACCGAGCCCGCCACTCCCCGGCGAGCCAGCTCGAGGGCGACGCCGCCGCCGAGGGAGCTGCCGCCGATCGCCGGCCGCTCGACGCCGAGGCCGGTCAGGAACGCCGCGACCCGGTCGGCCAGGTGCGGCACCGAGCCCGGCCCGCCGTCGTCCGCGCTGGCGCCGAAGCCCGGCAGGTCGAGGGCAATCACGTCATGGTGCCGGGCCAGCCGGTCGAGCACCGGCCGCCACACCTGCAAACGGCTGCCGATGCCGTGCACGAGGACGATCGCGCTGCCGCTGCCCTGCCGATGATGGTGCACCGCGCGCCTCCACTTATTGACATGCCGTCAACAACGGTGCCACCGTACGCCATGGCGCATGACTTCGACGTGGTCATCATCGGCTCGGGCTTCGGCGGCAGCGTCAGCGCGCTGCGCCTGGCCGAGAAGGGCTACCGGGTCGCGGTCCTCGAAGCGGGCCGCCGCTTCGCCGACGACGAGTTCGCCGCGACGTCCTGGCGGCTGCGCCGCTACCTGTACGCCCCGGCGCTGGGCTGCTACGGCATCCTGCGACTGACCCTGCTGCGCCACGCGTTGATCATGTCGGGCGCCGGGGTGGGCGGCGGCTCGCTCGGCTACGCGAACACCCTGTACGAGCCGCCGGACTCCTTCTTCGACGATCCACAGTGGTCCGCGATCACCGACTGGAAGGACGAGCTGGCGCCCGCCTACGACCAGGCCAAGCGCATGCTCGGCGTGACGGCCAACCCGGTCGAGACCGCCGCCGACCGGGCGCTCAAGGCGGTGGCGGCAGACCTGGGCGTCGAACACACTTACCGCCGCACCCCGGTCGGCGTGCTCTTCCGCAACGAGCCGCCCGCACCAGGCGCGAGCGGCGCGAGCGGCGGCGGGAGCGTGGCCGATCCGTTCTTCGGGGGCGCCGGGCCCGAGCGCCGCCCCTGCACGCTCTGCGGCGCCTGCATGACCGGATGCCGGGTCGGCGCCAAGAACACGCTGGTCAAGAACTATCTCTACCTGGCCGAGCGGGCGGGCGCGGAGGTGCGGCCACTCACGACGGTCACCGATGTGCGGCCGTTGCGAGGCGGGGGCTTCTCCGTGCGTACCCGCAAATCCGGAGGAATCGCCCGGAGTGAGGTCACCGCGCAGCAAGTGATCTTCGCGGCCGGCGCGCTCGGCACGCAACGCTTGCTGCATCGCTTGCGGGACCGCGGCCGCCTGCCCGGCATCTCGCCGCGCCTCGGCGAGCTGAGCCGCACCAACTCGGAGTCGATTCTCGGCGCCCGGGCCCGCGCGCGCGACGCGGATTTCAGCAAGGGCGTCGCCATCACGTCATCGATCCACCCCGACCCCGCCACCCACATCGAGCCGGTGCGGTACGGACCGGGCAGCAACCTGCTCGCGCTGCTGGCGACCGTGCTGATCGACGACACCGGGGGCCGCTCGCGGCTGCTCGCCGCGCTGAAAGAGCTGGTCCGCGACCGGAAGAACTTGCGTCTGCTCACGTCGCCGCGCAAGTGGTCGCAGCAGACGATCGTGCTGCTCGGGATGCAACCGCTGGACAACTCCATCACGCTGTTCCGCTCGCGTGGATGGCTGCGCGGGCGGCTGCCCGGGCGGCTGCGCGAGGGGCTGCCTGGGCGGCTGCGCAGCCGGCCCGGCATCGGCACGCCCAACCCGGTGTGGGTGCCGGCCGCGCACGACGTCGCCCGGCGGGTGGCCGGCAAGATCGACGGGGTGCCGCTGGGTGCGGTGACCGAGCTGATCGGGCGGCCGGTCACCGGGCACTTCATCGGCGGCTGCGCGATCGGCGCCGACGCCACCCGCGGCGTCATCGATCCCTACCACCGCCTGTACGGTCACCCGGGCCTGCACGTGGTCGACGGTTCGGCCGTGGCGGCCAACCTCGGGGTCAACCCGTCCCTGACCATCACCGCGCTCGCCGAGCGGGCGATCGGCATGTGGCCGAACGCCGGCGACCCGGACCCGCGGCCGGAGCCCGGTTCCCCCTATCGCCGCATCGACCCCGTCCTGCCGCGCGAGCCCGTCGTCCCGGCGACCGCGCCCGGCGCGCTCCGATGGCGACGGCACGCCGGCCCCGAACAGGACGAAACTCGGTCTTGAACCTGACCCCGCGTCAGGACCTAGCGTTCGGGACATGACCGAACAGCAATGGCGGATCGGCGAGCTCGCCCGGGCGACCCGGGTGACCGTGCGGACGCTGCACCACTACGACCGGCTGGGTCTGCTGGTGCCGTCGGCGCGCACGGCGGGCGGGCACCGCTGCTACACCGGCGGCGACGTGCGCCGGCTGCACATGATCCTGGCGTTGCGCGGGTTCGGCCTGTCGCTGCGCGACATCGCGGCGACGCTGGCGGCGGGCGCGGAGGACCAGCGCGAGATCCTCGCGCGCCAGCTGGCCGCCACCGAGGAGCGCATCCGGCAGGCCGAGCAGGTACGCACCAGCCTGCGCCGCCTGCTCGACGGGATGCAGGACACGGGTCAGTTCGTCACATTGATCGAGGAGATGGTCACCATGAGCCGCCCGTTGACACCGGAGCAGATCGAGGAGATGAACCGCCACCGCCGCGAGCACACCGCGTCGCTGACCCCGGCGGAGTGGGCCGAGATGAGCCGCGAACGGTCCGAGGCGTGGGCGGCCATGACGGAGGACCAGCGGGCCGGGATGGTCAGCGCCCGAGCCCGCCTGGTCGCCGGCGACTGACCGTCCGCGCCGTTACACTCCCCCACCCGTTCACTGGGTGGGGGAGAGTAAAGCACCGGGCTACGACAATTCCCCGCGACTGTCCACAACGAAGAGCGGCGTGCTCAGCGCGACGCGCCCGCGCGGCGCTTCGTCCAGACGTCGAAAGCCACCGCCGCCAGCAGGACGGCGCCCTTGACCAGCATGACCCGCTCGGACGGGGCGCCGATCAGGCTCATGCCGTTGTTGATGACGCCCATGATCAGGCCGCCGGTGATGGCGCCGACCACCTTGCCGACGCCGCCCTGCACCGCGGCGCCGCCGATGAACGCCGCGGCGATCGCGTCCAGCTCGAACTGGTTGCCGGCCGTCGGGTTCGCCTGGTTGAGCCGGCCGGCGAAGATGATGCCGGCCAGCGCGGACAGCACGCCCATGTTCACGAAGATCCAGAAGATGATCGACTTGACCTTCACGCCGGAGAGCGTGGCCGCCTGCAGGTTGCCGCCGACCGCGTAGATCTGCCGGCCGAAGACCGAGCGGTTGGCCAGCAGCGAGTAACCGAGCACCAGGCCGGCCAGCAGCACGAGCACCCACGGCAGGTTGCGGAACCGGGCCAGCTGCACCAGCACGAACATGATGAGCACCGCGGCGACCACGATCTTGGCGATGAACAACCAGACGGGGTCGACGGCTTGACCGTAGCGGAGCCGGCCGGCGCGCGTGCGCCACTGGCTCGTGATCAGGCCGGCCACCGCGATCACACCGATCAGCAGGCTGAACAGGTCGGCGCCGCCGAGCACGCCGAGCCCGACGTTGCCGAGGTAGCCGTGGGTGAACCCGTTGGACAGCGTCCGCACCGCGTCCGGGAACGGGCCGATGCCCCGGTTGCCGAGGATCGACAGCGTGATCGCGCGGAACAGCAGCATGCCGGCGAGGGTCACGATGAAGGCCGGGATGCCGAAGTACGCGACCCAGTAGCCCTGCCACGCGCCGATCAGCGCCCCGAACGCCAGGGTCAGCGCCAGGGCGAGCGGCCACGCCACGTGGTGCTCGACCATCAGCACACCGGAGACGGCGCCGCACGCGGCCACGATCGAGCCCACCGACAGGTCGATGTGGCCCGCGATGATCACCAGGATCATGCCGATCGCGAGGATCAGGATGTACGAGTTCTGCACGATGATGTTGCTGATGTTCTGCGGCGCCAGCATGTCGCCGCCGGTCAGCACCGTGAACAGCAGCACGATCAGCGCGAACGCGATGTAGATGCCGCTCTGCCGGAGATTGATCGAGAAACGCCGGCCGGACGACGGCGGTGGCGTGTCCGGCGCGGTGTCCACCGCGAGGTCGGCATTGGTGGGTGCGAGGCTCAACTGCCTGCCTCCTGTCCGGCGGTCATGAGGGTCATCAGACCCTCCTGGGTGGCCTCGGCCCGGGGCACCTCACCGGTGATCCGGCCGGCCGAGAGGGTGTAGATGCGGTCGCACAGGCCGAGCAGCTCGGGCAGCTCGCTGGAGATGACCAGCACGGCCTTCCCCTGGTCGGCGAGGCGGTTGATGATCGTGTAGATCTCGTACTTGGCGCCGACGTCGATGCCCCGGGTCGGCTCGTCGAGGATCAGCACGTCCGGATCGGTGAAGATCCATTTGGACAGCACGACCTTCTGCTGGTTGCCGCCGGAGAGCTTGCCGGTGACGCTCAGGACGCTGGGCGCCTTGATGTTCATCGACTTGCGGTACTCGTCGGCGACCTTGTACTCCTCGTTGTCGTCGACCCAGCCCTGACGGGACAGCCGCCCGAGGCCGGCGGCGGAGATGTTGCGCTTGATGTCCTCGATCAGGTTCAGGCCGTAGCGCTTGCGGTCCTCGGTGGCGTACGCGATGCCGTGTTTGATCGCGTCCCGCACCGACCGCAGGCGAATCTCCTTGCCGTCCTTGAACAGGCGCCCGCTGATGTTGGCGCCGTAGGCGCGGCCGAAGACGCTCATCGCGAGCTCGGTCCGCCCCGCGCCCATGAGCCCGGCCAGCCCGACGATCTCGCCCCGGCGCAGTGTGAGCGACGCCTTGTCGACCAGAAGCCGCCCGTGCTGGGTGGGGCTGTGGACGGTCCAGTCCTCGATCCGCAGGATCTCCTCGCCCACCGTGGACGTGTGCGGCGGGAACCGATGATCGAGGTCCCGGCCGACCATGCCCGAGATGATCTTGTTCTCGGTGAGGTCGGCGACCGGCGCGGACGAGACCGTCCGGCCGTCGCGCAGGATGGTCACGCGATCGGCGATCGAGAGGACCTCGTTCAGCTTGTGCGAGATGATCACGCAGGTGATGCCCGAGTCGCGCAGCCCCCGCAGCAGATCCAGCAGGTGCGCCGAGTCCTCGTCGTTGAGCGCCGCGGTCGGCTCGTCGAGGATCAGCAGCCGCACCTCCTTGGAGAGCGCCTTCGCGATCTCCACCAGCTGCTGCTTGCCGACGCCGAGGTCGAGCACCTGGGTGACCGGGTTCTCGTCGAGCCCGACCCGGCGCAGCAGCTCGGCGGCCGCGGCGTTGGTCTTGTTCCAGTCGATGAAGCCCCGCGTCGCCTGCTCGTTGCCGAGGAAGATGTTCTCGGCGATGGACAGGTTGGACGCGAGCGCGAGCTCCTGGTGGATGATCACGATGCCGCGGTGCTCGCTGTCGCGAATGCCGCCGAACCGGCAGGGCTCGCCGTCGAAGGTGATCTCACCCTCGTAGTCGCCGTACGGGTAGACGCCGGAAAGCACCTTCATCAAGGTGGACTTCCCGGCGCCGTTCTCCCCGCAGATCGCGTGGATCTCGCCGCGGAGCACCTCCAGGTTCACGTCCTCCAGGGCCCTGACCCCGGGGAACGTCTTGGTGATGCCCCGCATCGAGAGGATCGTGTCGGTCATCAGCCGAGCTGAGCCTCGGTGTAGTAACCGGTGTCGACGAGCTCCTTCTTGTAGTTGGTCTTGTCGACGATCACCGACTGCAGCAGCATCGACGGGACGACCTTGTTGCCGTTGTCGTAGTCGGTGGTGTTGTTGACCTGCGGCTTCTGGCCCTTGAGCACCGCGTCGGCCATCTCCACCGTGGTCTTGGCCAGCTGGCGGGTGTCCTTGTAGATGGTGGAGTACTGCTCACCGGCGATGATCGACTTGACGCTCGCGAGCTCGGCGTCCTGTCCCGTGACGACCGGGTACTTCTGGGCGGCCGTGCCATAGCCGTTGCTCTTGAGCGCCGACAAAATGCCGATCGAGAGGCCGTCGTACGGCGAGAGCACGCCGTCCACCTTGGCCCCGCCCTTGTAGGTGGACGTCAGCAGGTCCTCCATGCGCTTCTGCGCGGTCGCCGGGTCCCACCGCAGGATCGCCACGGTCTTGAAGTCGGTCTGACCGCTCTTGACCACCAGCGTCTTGTTGTCGATGTACGGCTTGAGCACGCTCATCGCGCCGTTGAAGAAGAACGTGGCGTTGTTGTCGTCGGGCGAGCCGGCGAACAGCTCGATGTTGAACGGGCCCTTCGCCGAGCCCTTCGAGCCGTCCGGGTTGAGGATCTTGAGACCGGTCAGCAGCGAGGTCGCCTGCTGGACGCCGACCTTGGCGTTGTCGAAGGTGGCGTAGTAGTCGACGTTCGGGCTGTTGCGGATCAGCCGGTCGTACGCGATGACCGGGATGTTGTTGGCCTTCGCGTTCTCCAGCTGGGTGGTGATCGCGGTGCCGTCGATCGAGGCGATGATCAGCAGCTTGGCGCCCTTGGTGATCTGGTTGTCCAGCTGCTGGGTCTGGGTCGGGATGTCGTTCTCGGCGTACTGGAGGTCGACCTGGTAGCCGAGGGCCTCGAGCTGCTTCTTCACGTTGTCACCGTCCGAGATCCACCGCTCGGAGGACTTCGTCGGCATGGTGACGCCGATCAGGGCGCCCTTGGTGTCACCGCCCGAGGCAGCCTTGTCGGCGGTCTTCTCGCTCGAGCCACAGGCCGCGAGGGCGGCGGTAAGGACGACGGCGGAGGCCACGGCCCCCATCCGGGAAAATCTCATTGCGCGTAACTCCTTTGTCGGGGGCAGCGGCGTGGCGTCGAGTGTGAACGCTAACAACGACCGTGTCAACGGTTCTCGCAACCTCGGCGACATGTTGGGGAAACTTGGTTTCGAATCGTTGCCGAGGGCGGCAGAGGCCGAATTGTTATCGATAACAGACGGTGGTCATCGGCCGGTCACCGGGCGCGACCGCACCGCCCATCCATCGGGCGACCTCACTGCCCCCGGGCAGAAGGGGACCTCACTGCCCCGGGCGCAACGCGACCTCACTGCGCCAGGTGGAAGGCGACCTCACCGCTCCGGGCGGAAAGCGACCTCACTGCGCCGGGGCGGAACCGGCCGGCGGCAGCGCCATGTGCATGCGGATCGTGGTGCCGCCCGGGCCGGTCCGCATGCGCACCAGGTCGCACAGCTCGTTGACCATCAGCAGGCCCCGGCCGCTCGGGCTGCTCGGGGGCGGCGGCACCCGGCCGGCGAGCGGATCGGCGATGTGCCCGCCGTCGTCGACCTGGCAGGCGAGCATGCCCTCCTCGATCCACACGGTGACGGTCCCGGGGCCGCCCGCGTGCTTGATCGTGTTGGCGGCCAGCTCGTGGACGGCCAGCACCAGCTCCCCCGCCCGCTCGCCCGGCAGCCGCCCGGTGGCGTACCGGCGCACGAAGGCCCGCACGCCGGGCAGGTCGGGCAGGCGCGCATAGCGGAGGACCGCGGCGCCGGCCGGTGGCGGCGGAAGCGGGCGATTCACCGATTCCGCCGTGCGCACCGGGTCGTCGTACTCGTCGCTGGGGATGCGCTCGCCGGCGTCGATCATCACGGGGTGGGTGCGCCAGGCGTCGGCGATCGCCTCGTCGTCGAGGCGGGCCGCGTCGTACGGGCACAGGAATGCCGCGCGCCGGCCCTCGAAGGCGGCGTTGAGCAGCGCCTCGTGCTCGGCGCAGGCCCAGCGCTCGACCGGGGTCCGGCCCGGCCAGACCGGCTCGCCGACCACCGTCACGCGGGTGCCCGGGTGCGCGTCGGCGAACGGCAGCAGCACCTGGGGCAGCAGCCGCGCGGGATTGCGGCCGGTGGCGGTGATGTCGGCGAACCGGACGCGGTCGTCGTCGTCGAGGGCGTCGCGGACCAGGCCCAGGTTGCCGGTGGGCAGGGCGACCAGCACCGGGTCGCCGGCGGCCACCGCGGTGCGGACGAACGGCACCGCCGTCGCCAGCAGCTCGCCGGTGTCGTGGTAGAGCAGGGCCGGGTGGTCGAAAACGGTCACTGGCCCCCCGCCGCGCTCATCGCCCGGTCACCGTCAGCCCGCTGACCCGCTCGGCGCCGTGCAGGTCGAGCAGCCGGCGCAGGCGCGCGCTGCAGCCGACCAGGCGGACCCGGCCCCGGCCGCCGGCGGCCGCGTCGACCAGGATCCGGGCGGCGGCGATGTCGGCGAACCGGAGTCCGGCCACGTCGACCGTGGCGTCGTCGCCCTCGTCGAACAGGTGCGCGACCACGGCCCGCAACGCGTCCCGGTTGGCGAGGTCGACCTCGCCGGACAGCCTCAACCCGTACGGCTGCCGGGTCTTTCTCGCCCTCAGCGACGTGTCCGGCTCGAAGGGGATCGAGGTCGTCGCGGACCCGAGGTGCGCCCAGCCGAGGCGGCGCAGGTGCAGAGGATCGAAACGGCGCCGGTCGTACGCGCAGACGCCCGCCACGTAGCCCTCGGTGAAGACGGTGTTGACCTGCGCCTCGTACCAGGGAAGCCGGTCGGCCCCGGGCACCCGGCGGCTGGCCCACGTCATGTCGCCGACCACCCGGATGCCCGGGCAGCCCTCGGCGCGCGCCTGCCCGATCGCCGCGCGCCAGAGCGCCAGGGTCGCGACCGGGTCGAAGACGCCGCCGGACAGATAGCTCGCCTCGGCCGTGTAGGCCTGCAACAGCCCCTCGCCGATCGCCGCGCGGGTGCCGACACCGTGCCGTTCCAGACCCGCGAGCAGCAGCTCGGGGTCGTCGCCGCAGTAGATGACGCGATGCCGGGAGCGGAGTCCGGCGCGTGTGAAGCTCGCGATCGCCGCCATCCGGGCGGAGTCGTCGTCAACGGTCCAGCAGACATGGTCGCCCAGGGCGACCTGGTCCAGGAGCGGTAACCCGCCCACGTCAGGTCCCTTCATGGCCGGGGTGGCGGGGGTGCGGATACACGGTACCCATGACCCTGTGCGACGGCGCTACCCCGCGAGAGTGACATCCTTGCTCAGCAACACGCGGTCCCGGCCCGCCGCCTTGGCCCGATAGAGCGCCTCGTCGGCCCGCCGCACCAGCTCATCCGCGGTCTCCTGCCCGTCCCACTGGGCGAGCCCGGCCGAGAAGGTCTGCCCGCGCGGGGTTCGCGTCCGCAACCGCGACACGACGGCGAGCGCTTCCTCGGCGGGCCGGCCACTGATCACGACGCCGAACTCCTCGCCGCCGTAACGCGCCAGCACGTCGGGCTCCCGGAGCTGCCCACGCCACGCCGCGGCGGCCTCCTTCAACAGCAGATCGCCGGCCTGATGCCCGTACGTGTCATTGAAGGCCTTGAAAAAATCAAGATCGAGAAGACCGACCACCAGGGGTACGCCGGAACGCCGCGCCCGGGTCAGCTCGCGCGCGAGGGCCTCGTCCCAGGACCGCCGGTTCGGCACGCCGGTGAGCCCGTCGAGATGCGCGAGCGAGGCCAGCTGCCGGGCCTGCCGGTGCACCCGGTCGAGCAGCAGCTTCATCCGAGCCACCACCAGCAGGAACAGCATCGCGCTGCCGACCGCGACCGCCCGCCAGTCGATCGCCGCCGGGTTGCGCAGCCCTTGGATCGCGAGCACGGCCGGGGCGAGCAACGAGGCGCCGGCGAGCACGGTGAGCCGCGGCGTGGACAGGGTGCCGTCGTCGCGCCGCGGTCCCGGCTCGTCCGGCCGCAACGCCGAGGGGTGCAGGATGGCGGCCGTCGTCAGCAGGTAGGTGAGGATCCAGCCGCCGTCGAGCCAGGAGAAGTCGATGCCGCCGAGGTCGGCGGCGCTGAACAACACGTCGGCCGGCAGCCGGGTCGCCTGGGCCACGACCATCAGCACGTACGCCGGGGAGAGCCGCCGTGCTCCGGAGGACATCACCAGCCGGGCCGTGGTGGCGATCAGCAGCACGTCGAGCACCGGATACGCGAGCGAGACCAGCTGGTCGCCGAGTCCCGCGTGGTCGGCGGCGGCCAGCGGCCGGATCACGAAGACCCACACCGGCAGGGCGAGCGCCGTGGCGAGGATCGCGGCGTCCAGCAGCCCGATCCGGTCGCGTCCCCGGGTGCGCTCGCGGATCAGGATCGCGAGGCCGGCCAAGGTGAGCGGGTAGGAGGCGAGATAGACGACATCGGCCATGCTCGGGTACGCGTCGACGTGCTCGACGTTGAGCAGGTAGTCGTAGATCGTGTCGCCGGCCACCGACAGCGCGTTGCCGGCCAGCAGCAGCCACCACATGGCCCGGCTCGGCGGCCGCACCTTCACGATCGCCACGGCCATGACCAGGCAGGCGACCGCGCCGACGCCCTCGAAGCAGAGCCCCGCGACCAGCGAGCCGCCGGGCAGCAACGGATAGCCGGCCGCCGCGGGGACGGTCAGCCCGAGCCACCAGAGCCATGCACGCCGCGACATGCCCGGACGATCGGCTCCCCGGCCCGGCAGTTTCGGCTTCCGCTACGCCTGACCTTTCCCGCCCGGCTCACGTGCCGGCGACCCACGTCGGGTGGCTCGCGGCGAACTGCGCGACCGTGTCGTCCTTCGCCGCCTCGAGCAGCTGCATGCTCTCGCTGCTCAGGATCTCGACCTCGCCGATGCCCGCGATCGACTTCGGGTTGAACTTGCCCTCGTTGGTCTTGATGGTGATCAGGTCGTCGGGCCGGATGCTCTTCATCGAGAAGACCCAGTCCTCGAGCGGGATGCCGCCGTTGTCGACGGTCATGGTCGCGCCGATCGCCTTGACCAGGCCGGGCAGCTTGGTCGGCGACGACAGGCCGTCCTTCACCGCCTGGTTGACGATCGCCTTGAAGAACTGCTGCTGGTGACGCTGGCGGCCGTAGTCGAAGTCGTTGTTGGCCAGCAGGTCGCGCTGGCGGACGAAGTCGAGCGCCTCGGCCGGTGTGAAGCAGTGGTCGCCCTTGGCGTAGAACTTCGGCGTCACCCCGGCGATCTTGCGCTTGAGCGTGCCGTCCTTGTTGATCACGTACGGCTTGGCGAACTTGCCGGTCTGGTTGTCGGTGCCGACGTGGATGGAGGTGGTGTCCTCGTCCACGTACATGCAGACCTTGCCCAGCACGTTCACCACGTTCTTGAAGCCCTCGAAGTCGATGATCGCCCCGGCGTCGGGGGTGATGCCGGTCAGCTCCTTGATCGTCAGCGAGAGCAGCTCGAACCCGTGCGACAGCGCGTCGGGACCGGTCAGGCCGCGGCTGCCGAAGAAGAAGGCGGCGTTGATCTTGCTCTTCCCGCCCTCCCACTTCTGCTTCCCGTTGTCGTACGCCGGGATCGGCACGTAGCTGTCGCGGGGCAGCGAGATCATGTAGCCGGTCTGATGGTCGGCGCCGATGTGCAGCAGGATGATCGAGTCGGAGCGGGTGCCCGCCGTGGGCAGCGCGTCCTTCCGTGCGTCGATGCCGACCAGCAGGATGTTCTTGGCGCCGGTGATCGTCACGTGCCGGCCGCGGTCACCGGCCGAGCCGATCAGGCTCTGCTGGGCGACCGACCTGGTCGCCGCCCCGACCGTCGCCTGGATGGCCACCACCGACCCGCCGCCGACCACGGTCAGCAGCGCGCCGAGGGTGATGCACCAGCGGGCCCACATCGGGCTGCGCCGGCGGCGCCGGGCTGCGGCGGTTCTCTTCAAGATCGGCTCCTTCGGCACGGCGTCGTCTCCCTTGAAGACGGATGGCGCGGCCTTCCGGGTCACCTCGCGGGGGTGGGAAATCGGTGTGATTTTCCTGTCAGCACGCTGAGACCGGCGACCTTCGTCCGTTCGCAGCGCCGCGTTCATCCCCCGTCCGTCTGCCGTCCCTATCGTCCGGCACGCCGGAGATCCCCTCGTGTTAGCAGGTCACCATGCCCACCACGCCGGACGTCAGCGTCGTGATCCCGACCCGCAACCGCCCGGGGCTGGCCGCCCGCGCCGTCCGCAGCGCCCTCGCCCAAACGCACGCCGCCCTGGAGGTCGTGGTGGTCGTCGACGGGAACGACGGGGTGTCGGCGGACGCCCTCGCCGCCATCGGCGACGAGCGGCTGCGGGTGGTAGAGCTGCCCGAGCGGGGCGGTGCGCCGAACGCCCGGAACACCGGCGCCCGCGCGGCCCGCGGCCGCTGGACGGCGCTGCTCGACGACGACGACGAGTGGCTGCCGGAGAAGATCGCGACCCAGCTGCGGCTGGCCGCCACCGCGTCGAAGCCGTCGCCGGTGATCGCCTCCCGCATGATCAGCCGCACCCCGCGCGCCGACACCGTGATGCCGCGCCGCCTGCCCGCCCCCGGCGAGCCGCTGAGCGAGTACTTCACCCTCCGGCGCGGCCTGTTCTACGGCGACGGCTTCATCCAGACCTCGACGATCATGGCGCCGACCGGGCTGCTGCGCCGCGTCCCGTTCACCGTCGGCCTGCGCCGCCAGCAGGAGCTCGACTGGACGCTGCGGGCGGTGCGCGAGGATGACGTCGAGCTGCTGTACGCCGGGGACCCGCTCGTGCTGTGGCACCAGGACGAGGATCGGGAGCGCATCAGCCTGGAGAACCCGTGGCGGGAACAGCTCGACTGGCTGCGGGGTAACCGCGAGCTCTTCACCCGGCGGGCGTACGCCGCGTTCACGATGAGCGTGCTGAGCTCGATGGCCGCGCCCACGCGCAGCGGCCGGATCGCCCGGGAGCTGCTGTCCGAGGCCCGCGTCCACGGCCGGCCCGGCGTCCTCGACTACGTCACGTTCCTGCAGATCTGGACGCTGCCGCCGGCCATTCGGGCCCGCCTGCGCGACCGGGTCGTCGGGCGCCGCGCCACCGCCGACGGCGACCCGTCCGCGACCCAGCCCGCCGAGCCGGTCGGCACCGATGTCCGCTGACCCGCGCGTCGCCGTCTGGCGCAGCGCCATGCTCGGCGGGTCGGAGACCTTCGTGCGGAACCAGGGCGACGCCCTCACCCGGTGGCGGCCGGTCTACCTCGGGGCGACCAAGGTCGAGTCGGCCGTCTCCCGCGACGACGATCTCATCGCGTACCCCGATCCGGCCGACCGCAACGCCTTCCTTCGCCTGCGCCTGACCGGCCGCTCGCCGCGCCTGCGGCGACTGCTGTCCGACGTCGCGCCCCGGCTGGTGCACGCCCATTTCGGCGGCGACGGCTGGCTGGTCAGCGGCGAGGCGCGACGCCTGGGCATCCCGCTGATCGTCACCGCACACGGCCACGACGTGACCCGCCAGCCGGCCCGCCCCGGCGCGCACGGCGTCCGCTACCGCCGCAACCTGCGCACGGTCTTCGAGCGCGCCGCCGTCGTCCTGGCCGTCTCCGAGGTCATCCGCGCGAGGGCGATCGCCTGGGGCGCCGACCCCGCCAAGGTCCGCGTGCACCACATGGGCGTCCCGATCCCCGCCGACGTGCCGGCCCGCCCGCACCAGGAGTGGGACGTCGCCTTCGTCGGCCGCTTCGTCGAGAAGAAGGGCGCCGACGACCTCCTGGCCGCCCTCGCCACGCTCCCCGGCCGCCCGCGCGCCGTCCTCATCGGTTCCGGGCCGTTGCTTCCCGGCATGCGGGCGTACGCGCGGCAGCTCGGCGTGGACGCGACCTTCCCCGGCCATCGAACGCCCGCGGAAGTGCGCGAGATGCTGCTGGCCAGCCGCCTCCTGGCCGCGCCGTCGCGTACCGCCGGGGACGGCGAGACCGAGGGCCTGCCCACCACCGTCATGGAGGCCGCCGCCCTCGGCCTGCCGGTGGTCGCCACCCGGCACAGCGGCATCCCCGAGGCCGTCACCGACGGCGAGACCGGCCTGCTCTCGCCCGAGCGTGACCGCCCGGCGCTGGCCGCCAACCTGGCCCGCCTGCTGACCGACGAGGACCTGCGGGTCCGCCTGGGCCGCCAGGGCCGCGCCGCGATGCAGGCCCGGTTCGACGTGGTCGCGCAGTCCGCCCGCCTCGAGCAGATCTACGACGAGGTGGCCGCGGCCCACCCGGTCCGCTGATCCTTACCGGACACCCGCGCCGCCCTTCACCGGCCGGCGTTCACCGGCCGCGGCGGGTGACCGCCCGGAACGCCCGCCGGCCCGCTTTGAGGCCGCCGAGAACGGCCTTCCCGGGCGTCGTCGCGGAGAGCACCGCGTTGATCTTCCGAACCCGCTTGAGCTCCTCGTCGCGGTAGGCGATCTGACGTTCGTAGAACTCATGCCGGGCGCGGGCGTCGGCCAGTTCCCGCTCGAGGCGGTCGCGGGCCATGGTCAGCTCGCGGACCGTGCCGACGTCGGGACGGGGAACACCGGGGCCGGCGGCGGGCACGTCGCGCGGGTCGAGCTCCCGGCCGGTCATGCCGGCCAGCAGCGCGGTCAGGGCCGCCTCGCCGGCCGGGGACGGCCACAGGTGGGTGAGGCCGGCGCCGATCAGGGTGGCGGCCAGGCGGCGAAGGGCCTCGACCGGTTCGCCCGCGGGGACGAGGCCGTGGTGGCCGCCGCCGGCATCGACCACGACTTGCCCGGCGGGGACACCGGCCGCCGGGCCGGATTGCCAGGCGGTGAGCAGATCGCGCACGGCCGGCAGGTCACGGCGCTGACCGGCGGCGACGACGAGGTCCTCGAGCGTGCGCCCGAGCGGGAGGGGCCGGTCACCGAGGGTCCATCGGCCGCCGGCATCGCGAACCACGGGCTCCGCCCGTGCGCCGGGCCGGCCGGACTCGACCCCGGGCGGGGCGATCAGGGCGGCGGGGCCGGCCGGGAGGTCGCCGGCGAGCAGGATCCACGCCGGGGCCAGGGCGGCCGCCAGCTCGTGGCGCACGGCGCCGGTGACCAGGCGGGCCGGGTCGGCCAGCAGCTCCGGGGACGGGCGTGCGACGGCCGTCAGCGTTGCCTCGAGGAAACCCCGCAGAGCGGGGTCGGTGAGGACCTCGGCGGCCAGCAGGGCGGTGGGGGTTCGGAAACCGGGGTAGGCGGCGTACTCCCGGACCACCGGGACGCCGGCCTCAGCCAGGCGGCCTCGCAGGCGGCCGGGCGAGACCGGCCACGAGTCGTCGGGGCCCACCCACTCGGTGTCGGCCGGCGCGGGCGGCAGGGCGAGCAGCCGGTGCAGGCCGAACGGGTTCTCGACCGCCAGCATCAGGCGGCCGCCGGGGCGGAGCAGGCCGAGCAGGCGATCCAGCGTCTCCTCCCGGGTGAGGTCGGCGGTCTCCGGCGAGCCGAGCCGGTCGAGGCCGTCGAGGGCGATCACGGTGTCGTAGGCCGGCGCGGCGGCGAGCTTCGCGAGGCTTCCGCAGCAGATCGTGGCCCCGGGGAAGCGGGCCGACAGGAGCGAGGCGTCCGCGGTCCCGCGTACGAGAATGGTCGGCCCGGGAACCGTGAGCGCGGCAATCAGCTCGGGATCGTGCGGCCCCGCGACCAGGACGCGGCCCGCCGCCGCACCCAGCAGCGCACGCGACGCCGCGCCGCCGGCCGCCGCCGGACCGTGCGTGCCGTCCAGGTCGGACCAGTGCGGCATCTCGCCGCCGATCGGCTGGACGGTCATCGGATCAGCACCCCGGTCAGCTCGGCGCCGGCGACGCTCGCGGGCATCGGCCAGCCCAGCAGGCGGCGCAGCTCGGCCGGCGGCAGCAGGCGATCGGCGCCCAGCTCGTCGACGGCGATCGAGCGGGCGAGCGCGACGTCGACGTGGGTGCCGTGCAGGGCGGACCACTCGCGCCGGATGCGGGCCGGGCCGACGCCCTCGGACTCACCCTCCAGCTGCATCGGGTCGCCGTAGACGGCCGGCTCGCACCCGGCCAGCGTGCCGTAGAGGACCGCGCTGCACAGCCGGTTGGAGGCCACCCGCCGGTGGCGGCGCTGCTCGGCGAGCTGGCGGTAAAGGAAGCCGGGATCGAGGTCCTTCCACCAGCCACCACGGAAGCCGTGGCAGATCACCCGGAAGCCGGCCCGCTCGTACCGCGCCCGCAGCCGCGGGTCCCGGTACTCCTGCCAGTACAGGCAGACCGTCACCGGTCCGGTCTCGACCTCGCGGATCTCGGCCATCAACCGGTCGTGGTCGCCGAGCACCTGCTGCCCCTCCCAGCCGTGGAACGGGTACCAGATGGTGCCTTCGCGCGCGGGCTCCTCGGTCACCACCTCCATGCTGAGCAGGTACGCGAAGGGGGCGCCCACGACGTACACCTGCCGCCGCGCCAGGGACCAGGCGCGCCGCCGCGTGCGCTCGGACCACAGGAAGCTCGGCACCCCGGGCACAAACTCGTGGTCGGGGGCGAGGCCGTCGCCGATGTTCCACCCGTGCTGGAGGTAGCCGTGCAGGCGCGGCGGGTCGGTGTTGTCGAGACCGCAGTAGCGCGCCAGCACGTGCGAGTGCCCGTAGTAGTGGTTGGCGTGATGCACGACCGGTCATCCCACACGGGGGAAGCGACGACCGAGCCAACGGAACATGTCACCCGGGTGACGGATCAGGCCCCGGGGTCGTACATGTGCACACCGATCAGCACCCCGGCCGGATCGGTGACGTACGCGCCGCGCCCGACGCCGCCGATGGCGAACGGCGGCACCACGACGGCGCCACCGTTCGCCGCGGTGGCCTCCAGCACGGCGTCGAGGTCGGGCACGCGGATCACCGGCACCGACCGCGGCTGCCCGTCGCGCGACGGCATGAGCCCGGTGTCGACGCCGGGCGCCTCGCCGTGCGGCGCCACCAGATAGTCCGGCGCCGCGAACGGCTGCGGCGCCCACCCGAACACCTCGGTGAAGAACCCGGTGCTGGCGGCGAGATCGGGCGACTGGATCTCCAGATAACTGACGGGCCGGCTCACGCTGGCCTCCCCTCGGAAAGCGCGGGTGCAGTGGAAAACGTGGTGACCAGCGTGCGGATCCAGTGCTCGATCTCGGCCAGGCGCGACGTGCTCAGCGTGTGCCAGTGCTGCCGGCCGAGCACGGTCGTGTTCATCAGGCCGGCCTCGGCCAGCACCCGCAGATGCTGTGAGGTGGCGGGCCGGCTGATCGGCAGCAGCTCGGCCAGCTGCCCGCTGGTGGCCGGGCCGTGCGCGAGGCGCTGGAGCAGCGCCCGCCGGGACGGGTCGGCCAGCGCGGCGAGCGTCGAGCTGAGGTCGGTCACCGCAAAAGCGTAAGCTAGAGCTTACGCGTTTTCCAGTGTGCTACAGTTCGCCACAGCAGGACCGCGGATGCCGGCGATCACGCCGCCCGCCGTCCTTCGGCCGAGAGTCAGTGACCGGCCACGTTTCTTTCATCAACGCCACGGCGTGTGCTGCCGTCGCGTATCCGAGGAGTCCCTCAATGACAGTTCTCGCTACCCAAAAACCTACCCAGAAGCCAACCGAGACGTTGACGGCTGTCGACGCGCTCCTCGACATCGTCGACGACCGCGCCTGGCTGCGGGCCGACGGCTACCGGCCCGGCCCCGGCGACATCCCGGTCCACCGCGACCAGGTCCGCCGCCATAATCTGCGCCGCGGCGACCGGATCACCGGCGTCGCCCGGGTCCCCGCCCACGGCAAGCCCGCGAGCCTGCAGATCGAGGCGATCAACGGCCGCCCGCCCGGCCGGCGGCCCGGCTTCTACGAGCTGACCGCGCTGCACCCGGACGAGCGCCTGCGGCTGGAGACCGACCCCCCGCTGCTCACCACCCGGGTCATCGACCTGCTCATGCCGATCGGCAAGGGCCAGCGCGCCCTGGTCGTGGCGCCGCCGATGGCGGGCAAGACCACGGTCCTGCAGCAGGTCGCCAACGGGATCGCCCGCAACCACCCCGAGTGCCACCTCATGATCGTGCTGGTCGACGAGCGGCCGGAGGAGGTCACCGACATGCAGCGGCACGTGAAGGGCGAGGTCGTCGCCGCGACCTTCGACCGGCCGCCGCACGAGCACACCGCCGTCGCCGAGCTGGCCATCGAGCGGGCCAAGCGCCTGGTCGAGCACGGCGAGGACGTGGTCGTCCTGCTCGACTCGATCACCCGGCTCGCCCGCGCCTACAACCTGCAGAGCCCGGGGCGCGGCCGTACGCTCTCCGGCGGTCTCGACGCGAGCGCCCTGTACCCGCCCAAGCGGTTCCTCGGCGCCGCCCGCAACATCGAGGGCGGCGGTTCGCTGACCATCATCGCGACCGCGCTCGTCGAGAACGGATCGGCCATGGACACCCTGATCTACGAGGAGTTCAAGAGCACCGGCAACGCCGACCTCAAGCTCGACCGCGCACTGGCCGAGGCCCGCGTCTTCCCGGCCATCGACATCGCGGCCACCGGCACCCGGCACGACGAGGGCATCGCCGGCCGCCTCGAGCTCGCCGCGCTCGCTCAGCTGCGGCGCGCGCTCGGCGGCCAGGACCGCCGGGACGCCATGCGCCAGCTGCTCGACCAGCTGCGCGCCACCACCGGCAACGCCGAGTTCCTGCGCCGGGTCGCGCTCACCCTCAACGCGTAGCCGATGATGGCGGGATGTCGCGCATCCCGGAGATCGTCGCCGCCACCCCGCAGGTCCGCTGGTCGATAGCCCTTTCCGACGGCACGCGCCACGACGAAGACCGGCAACTGCGGACGGCCAGCGTCGGCAAGCTGCTGCTCCTGGCCGAGACCGCGCGCCGGATCACCGCGGGCGAGCTCGATCCGGCCGAGCTCCTCCCCCGCGACCCCCGGGTGGCCGTCGCCGACTCCGGCCTCTGGCAGCATCTCTCGACCCCCGAGCTGCCGGTCGCCGACGTCGCGGTGCTGATCGCCGCCGCGAGCGACAACTGGGCCACCAACGTGCTGCTCGAACGCGTCGGGCTCCCCGCGGTGACGGCCCTGACCCGTTCGCTCGGCCTGCGAAAGACGGCACTGCACGATCGCGTACGGAATGACCGTGGTCCCGGGCATGCGCCGACGCTCTCCACCGGCACCGCCGCCGAGCTGCTCGCCCTCATGATCCGCCTGCGTGACCGTGAGTTGCTCGGAAGCCCCGCCGACGACCTCGTCGACCGCTGGCTCGCCACCGGCACCGACCTGTCGATGGTCGCCGCCGCCTTCCACGACGACCCTCTCGCGCACGTCACCGGCGTGCGCAACAAGACCGGCACCGACGACGGCGTCCGGGCCGACACCGGCTACCGCGACGGTCTCGCCTACGCCGTGCTGGCCAACTGGGACCCGGCGGCCGCCGACGCGACCGCCGCCGTCATGACCGCGATGCGTGCGATCGGCGCCGCGATCAGTGGCTGATCCGCAACCGGCCGGGCTGATAGGTGACGATCCCCTCGGCGTCCAGGTCGAAGCTGGTGGCCGGCCCGTCCCCGGTGACCCGCAGCCTGCCGGCGCTCACCCGGTGGAAGGTCGCATCGCCGGCCACCACGGTCAGCCACGGCATGCGGATCCGGATCACCGGCGCCGCCTGCGCGCTCGCGCCCTCCGCCAGCCGCAGCGCGCGCATCGCCCAGGTCAGGAACAGCGGCGAGTCGGACAGCAGCACGACCGCGTCGCCGTCGAGCGCGGCCGGGTCGGCGCATCCGGCGGGCGGCCCGTCGACCGTGCCCGACGCCTCGGTGCCGCAGCTCCAGCCCTGCTCCGTACGGGACAGGGCCAGGTTGCGCCGCCAGCCGCTGCCCTCGGTGGTGACGGTCAGCGCGCGTACCCGCCACGAGCCGTCGAGATCGGCGTGCCAGCGCGAGGTCCACGGCCGGTGGCCGCCGACCACCGCCGTCCCGGTCACCACGCCGGGCGCCTCCCCGTCCCGCAGGACGAGCTCGGTGCCGACCGTGCCGGTCCGCTGCCAGACGAGCGGCCCGTGCGTGCGCGTTTCCGCCACCCGGCGCTGGGTGGCGGGCATTCCCAGGGTCATCTGATCGGCCGCCTCGGAGTTGGGTTGCATGCCCCTACGATTGCACCATGCAACCTTTGCCGCCAGGTTGCCGCGCGTCAAACTCCGGCTCGGAGTCGGAGTTTCAGGCCGCGTTTCCCGGAATTTCGGGATCGTGGGCGTGCCGGTGCCAGCCCAGCCACCACTCCTGCTCGGGCATCTCGCCGGCCGCGGCCGCGAACGCGGTGAGCGCCTCGGTCACCGCCGGCTGCCAGACGCCGGCGGTCTCGGCCACGATGCGCTCCAGATCGGCCCGCCGTGCCTCGATGACCCGCTCGACGATGTCGTGACCGGAGCGGGTCAGCCGCAGCGTCACCACCCGCCGGTCGTCGGTCGACCGCACCCGGCGCACCAGGCCCTTGGCCACCAGCCGGTCGGTCATGCGGGTGCCGGTGGAGGGGTTGACCTGCAGCTCCTCGGCGATGTCGGCACCACGCAGCGAGCCCTTGACGGCGAGCACGACCAGCGCGCGGAACTGCGGGAGGGTCACGTCGGCCCCGACCGCCCCGAGCGCCCGGACGGTCAGGCCGACGAAGGCCCGGCTCGCCAGCATCAGGGCGTTGACGGCGGGCGCGAGATCGGCCGGCGGCAAAGGTTGCACACGGCCATCTTTGCAGGAAGGGCCGGGACCGTGTCACGGTCCCGGCCCTCCTGTCCGGTTCTACGGCTTTCTTACGGGGTGGGGTAGTCGGTCACGTAGACCGGCTTGCCGATGTGATCCGGCGGATCGAAGACGGCCGCGTCGCCCACGCCGTTGACGACGTGGTCGATGATGCCGGCCGACAGGTTGACGGTCATGATGTGGTGCAGCTTCACGCCGGGACGCTCCGGAACCTCGAAGCCGTTCTCGGTGTGGATCGACGGGTTGTTCTGGTTGAACACGTACACGCCCCCGCCGTACAGGTTGTGGGTCTTGACCTTCGCCCCGACCTTGTAACCCGCGTAGCCCTCGACCGTCCCGTTCATCCAGTCCGCCTGGGTCGGCGGGTCGTACGGAAGCTCGTTCTGGTAGAGCACGGTCGTGCCCCGGTCGCCGTTCCAGGTGGTGTTGTACTTCTGGAAGTGCTCGACGAACAGGCCCGTCGCGGTCACGTTGTCGCCGTTGATCACGACGCCCTGGCGACCGGTGTTGGTGTTCCACCGCTCGGTGTCGCCACCGGTGAAGCCCTCGACGCCGTGGTCCGCACGCCACACCCAGGTGTGGTCGATGAGGACGTTGTCGCTGTTGACCTCGAGCGCGGTGTCGGTCTTGCCGACGTGCGGGCCGCCGACGCGGAAGTACACGTCGGACAGCGTGGTCGGGTTGGCCGCGGAGCTGAAGTTCAGCCCGTGACGGTCACCGACCTGCAGCAGGGTCTTCGACTCCTTGGTGCCGGCGTCGATGGTGACGCCCGCGACGATCGCGCCGGGGACGTCGGCCACCTTCAGCGGCGTGGCGCCGTTGACCGCGGTGAGCGTGGCGTGCCCGATGCCGAGCACCACCTGGTTGGGCCAGCGCACCTGCAGGCTCTTGCTGATGTTGTAGATACCCGGCGAGAGCAGCAGGTTCTTGCCCAGAAGCAGCTGCGCGTTGATCAGCCACTCCGGGTCGGACGGCTTGGCGACGTAGAAGTCGCGCAGCGGCACGGTGCGACCGGGGGTGAGCCCGTTCGCCCAGGAGACGCCGCTGGTGTTCTTCTGCGCCGACGGGACGCGGACGTTCCACTTGCCCTTGTCGTCGACGAAGAGGTACGGCTTCTCCCGGCTGACCGGGGTGGTGTCCAGGACCGTGTACGGCTCCGTGGGCCACTTGGCCTCGGTGGGCGCGCCCTGGACGCCGCTGAAGACCTGGTTCCACACGCCGTTGGTCCAGCTGTCCAGCTTGCTGTTACGGGTGATCCACTGCTGCTGCGAGCCGTTGAGCACCGTGGGGAACTTGGAGTCGGCGATGAACCCGCCGCTGGCGTACTGCGGTCCAGCGGTGCAGTAGTCCATCAGCGAGAACGTGCCGCCGGTGACGTCGAGACGGCGCAACGAGACCGCCTGGGACACCGCCCAGAAGTTCGTGTTGCCGTTCCGGCAGGCCGGCTGGCCGGTGCCGTTGATGTGCAACGACAGGTTGGAGAGCGTGCGCCAGAAGTTGACCAGCGCGAGGCAGTTGCTGGTGCCGTTGTTCTCCAGGCAGCGGTTGTAGACCTCGATCTTCCCGTTGATCACCACGTCGTCCGGGTTGGCACCCAGACCGGCGACCTCGGTGTAGTACCCGACCTTGAACTGCAGCGGCTTGGCGTCCGTGCCGTACGTGCCGGGCTTGAAGAAGAAGGCGTAGCGGTCCGTGCTCATCTCGGCGTCGGTCTGCTTGGTCGCAGCGGCGTCGAGCTTGGCCTGGATCTCCTCCACCGGCATGCTCGGGTCGAAGATGGTCACATTGCTGCCGAAGTTCGGCGTGGAAGCCGGCTTTCCGGCGGGTGAGGCCTGCGCGGCGGTACCGGTCAGCGAGCCCACGGTGATCACTGCGAGCCCAATGGCGAAGATCCGCCCGAACTGCCGGCGTACGTGCCGCCCGGCGCTTGTCGTCATGCTCAAGGGGTCCTTCCGTCATGTGCGTGCAACAGACTCGACACAGATGGCTACAGACGGACGCCCATGTCAAGCACGGGAAGCTCGGCAATACCGCAGGCTTCGGACATCTCGGCCCGGTTCCGGTACAGGGTCTGCCCGAATGCCCGCCGGAACCGGTACCGGCGGGCGTCAGCTGCGCCGGACCGGGACCTGCCCGGCGCGCAGCACATTCGCCGGGTCGTACCGGCCGGCGACCTCGACCAGCCGCTCCAGGGTCGCCGGGTCGTAGGAGCGGGCGATCCGCTCGGCGCCGACGCCGGCGGCCAGGTTGGGCAGAATGCCGCCGGTGGTCCACGGGCTCATGGCGTCCCTGACCCGAGCGGCGTGCGCGGCGACCGCCGGCGCGGCGATGCCGATCGTGATCAGCGTGTACGCGGCGTCGCGGTGGCAGAGTGCGCTCGGATGCGCGGGCTCCCCGGCCAGTGCCCCGCCGAGCTGCCGCACCTCCACGATCACCTGCTCGCTGCCCGACCCCGGCCCGGCCACCGCCAGCAGCGCGTCGGCCGCCCCGGCCGGCAGGCCGTGCAGCAGCTCGCCACCCTCGTGCACCGGCATCGGGTCGGCCGGGTCGTTGTGAATCATGCCGAGCGCCGCGTACGGCATGGTCTGCACCGCGTCGATGACCGGCTTCAGATCACGCATCGGCGCGATCACCCGCTCGCCCTCGGCCTCGTCGCCGGTCCAGGCGAAGCGCACCGTCACCGAGAACGTCCCGGCCAGCGGTTCGGGGACCCCGGGCAGGGGCGGCAGCTGCAGGAACGCGATCGAGGTGGTGGCCTCGGCCGGAAGCTTCGCGCTCCACTCGCGCCAGCCGTGCAGCACCGCGGCCGCGTCGTCGCCGGCGTAGAACAGGGCGCCGGCGTACAGCTCCGGCTGCACGATCAGGTCGAACTCGAGCGCGGTCACGATGCCCACCGCACCCTTGCCGCCGCGGACGGCCCAGAACAGGTCGGGCTCGTCGGTCGCGGTCGTCCGGCGCAGCACGCCGTCGCCGGTGACCAGCTCCACCGCGCGGACCCGGTCGGAGGCCCAGCCGTAGGTGCGGCCGACCGGCCCGAGGCCGCCGCCGGTGGTGTAGCCGACCACGCCGACACCGGGCGCCGACCCGGCGAGGGCGGCCAGCCCGTGCGGTGCGGCCGCGTCGAGCACCTGCTGCCAGCGCACGCCGGCGCCGACCCGGGCCCAGCGCTCGCCCGGGTGCACCACGCACTCGTCGAGGCGCCCGGTGTGGACGAGCAGGGCGCCGTCGAGGGCGCCGGCCAGTCCGTGCCCGGTGGCCTGAACGGCGACCGGCAGGCCGTGCTCGCCGGCGAACCGCACCGCCTCGACCACGTCCTGCGCGTCGCGGGCCTCGACGATCAGGGCCGGGGTCGCGGTGACGGCCATGTTGTAGGCGGCGGCCAGGCGGGCGTAACCGTCCTCGCCGGGGGTCGCGATCGTGCCGCTCAGACGGCGGCGCAGCGTTTCGAGCTCCATGGTGTTCCTCCACTGTCGTTTCGTCAGGGACGACAGTGCCGGGAACCGCTTGAGCCGCGCTTGAGCCCGGCTTGCGGATCACTTGAACGGTTCTTGCGCCGCCGCTCGGTGCCGCGCGGCGGCGGCCGGTTCGCCTCGGCGACCACCTCGCCGGTGCGGGGCGGCTAGGTTCTGTCTCTTAGATCATCGTGGCGATCATGGGCGTCGATCGTTGGATCGGGTGTGGCGCGTGGTGATTTGACGAACCAGGAATGGGCTGTGCTGGCGCCGTTGCTGCCGGCGCAGCCGGTTCAGGGCCGGCGGTGGCGTGATCACCGGCAGGTGATCAACGCGATCTGCTGGGTCAAGCGCACCGGTTCACCCTGGCGGGATCTGCCCGAACGGTACGGGCCGTGGAAGACGCCGTACCAACGTTTCCGCCGGTGGGCGGCCGATGGCACCTGGGCGCGGTTGAAAGCCCAGGTCGTCACGCTTGCCGAACTCGACGACGACATCGACTGGGACGCCCAGGTCGACGCCACGATCGTGCGCACCCATCAGCATGCTGCCGGGGCCGCAAAAAGGGGCTCGACGTCGCCGCGACGCAGGCACGCGAAGGCATCGGACGCTCCCGCGGCGGGCTGACCACGAAAATCCACACCCTGGCCGACGGCCGGGGCCGGTCGCTGGCATCGCTGATCACGCCCGGGCAAGCCGCCGACACCCAGCAGCTGATCCCGCTGCTCAACCAGGTTCGGGTGGCCACACCCGGACCTGGGCGCCCGCGTGTGCGTCCGAACTCGTTAACCGGCGACCGGGCGTACTCGTCACGGGCCAACCGCAAGGCCTTGCGGGACAAACACATCGCCACCACGATCCCGCAGCCGCGTGACCAGGTCGCCAACCGGCTGCGCAAGGGCCGCAACGGCGGCCGGCCACCCGCGTTCGACCCGCACGCCTACAAGCGGCGCAACCAGGTCGAACGCGGCTTCAACCGGCGCAAACACTGGCGCGGACTGGCCACCCGCTACGACAAGCTCGGCGCCCACTTTCAAGCCACCCTCGACCTCGTCGAAATGCTCGACTGGCTCCGAGCCGTACCCGACAGACTTGATCTAAGAGACAGAACCTAGCTCCAGGCCGCGGCGCGGCGCTGCCGGGCGAGCAGGTGCAGCTCCGCGTCGTTTCCCGTGCGCCCCGATGAACGCCGGGAACCCCTTGCGCCCCAGGGGTTTTGGCTTCGGCCGACCCGGTGCGCTTCCCGTCCGTACGGGCCATTACGCGGCGTTACCACCCCCGGATAGAAAGTCGTCCGGACCGACGATCAACCCCGTGAGGACGACGATGCGCAAAGTTCTGCTGACCGCCGCCGCTGCCGTGACCGCGTTCGCCGCGATGCCGGCGGCGGGCGCCCAGGCCGCCACCACCGTCGAGTCGGTGATCGGCACCGGCACCCTCGGCCAGTTCGGCACCCCGACCGCCTATCTGGCGGCGGCCGGCAACCAGCGAGGTCAGCTCGGCGCGTTCACCATCACGTACCCGGACGGCACCTACGCGACCGGCGCGTCGAGCTGCCTCGTCGTCGACGGCAAGACCGCGTACCTGACCGGCCGGATCGTCCTTTCCGGCGGCCCGCGCCGCGACACCAACAGCTGGCAGCGCGGCAACTACGTGGTCATCGGCGTCCGCGACGACGGCGACGGCACCGTCGTGGCCGACAAGCTGAACTTCTCGCCCGGCACCGCCGCCGACCCCGGCTGCGGACCCTACGGGGCCGCCAGTCCCGACTTCTTCATCGTCAAGGGCAACTACCGGGTGACCGACGCCGGCTGAGCCGGATGCGGGAAGGCAGCAAGATGGGGTACGTGCCCCGTGCCCAGAAGACCGGCCGACCACCGGTCACCTCCCGCGCCGAGATCCTCGCGGCCGCCCGCAAGCTCATCGACCAGGACGGCTGGGAGAAGCTGACCGTCCGCCGCCTCGCCGCCGAGCTCGGCATCGGCGCCACCACCCTCTACCACCACGTGCGGGACAAGCAGGATCTTCTGATACTGCTGCTCAACGCGTACGCCGAGCAGCTGCCCCGGCCGCGGCTGCCGGCCGACCCGAGGGAACGCGTGATCGCCGCCGCGACCGCCATGCACGACGCGCTCGCCGCCTGGCCGTGGGCGGCTCAGATCCTCACCTCGGACGGCTTCGTCGGCCTGCTCGACGAGCCGTCGCTGCACCTGGTCGAGGCCATCCTGGCCGGCGCCCGCGACGCCGGCTGCACGCCCGCCCGCTCGGTCGACGTCTTCCGCAGCATCTGGTACTTCACGGTCGGCGAGATCCTGGTCCGCTCGCACGCCACCGGCAAGCCGCGCCGCGAGATCGACTTCGGGCGCTTCGACCCCGAGCGCCTCCCCCACCTCGCGGACGTCGGCGGCCGGTGGCGGCAGCTGGCCACCCGCGGCATCTACGAGGAGGGCCTGCGCTCTTTCGTGGCCGGGCTACTCCCCGAGTAGGAGCTCGCCCTCCAGCAGGCCCATCGTGTACATGTCGTACCACCGGCCGTCGCGGCGGAAGACCTGACGCAGGCGGCCCTCGTCGACGAAGCCGACCTTCTTGTAGATGTGGTGGGCGGCCTCGTTCTCGGTGACCACGGTCAGCGTGATCTTGTGAAGGCGCATGCGGTCGAAGCCGTACCGGCAGATCGTCCGCATCGTGTCGGTGCCGAAGCCGCGGCCCCAGTAGTCCTTCTCTCCGAGATAGATGTCCAGCTCGGCGATCCCCAGCTCGGGCTCGGCGTCGCGCAGCCGCACGGCCCCGATCAGCGCGCCGTCCCGCAGAACCTCAACCCCGAAGAGCACGTTCCCGTACGCGTTCTGCGGCAGTTCCGCCAGCCGCCGGCGCGCCTGGTCGAGGGAGCGGGTGTAGCCCTCGTCCATCCACCGGACCACCTCGGGGTCGTTGGCCCAGCGCCACATCGCCTCGGCATCGCCGGGCTCGAGCGTCCGCAACCTGATCAGCTCACCACGCATGCGAAGCAGCTTCCCATATCGAGATGCCCGGGCCCGGCGCGTGGGAGCTTGTCGCCTTGCGCCGGCGCGGCTCGCTCGAGGCGGTCGCGGGCTGGGGACAACCGGCGAAAAGTGTCGTACCCGGGCCGTAATCTCGCCCCACCCAGTGACGTGGGTGGGGTGGGTTACCCGCCGCGGAGCGAAATCGAGGGCAGAGGCGTCACGCGCCGCGGAGCGACGCGGAGGGCCGATGGGTCACGTGCCGCGAGCGACGCCGAGGGCGGGTGCGTCACGCTGCGCGGAGCGACGCCGAGCGCCCGGCGCCTTCGGCCCGCGGAACGACGTCGGCACCGGGCGAGTCGAACGCGTGGCGAGTGGCCCTTGCACCCGTGGCCCTTGCGCCCGTCGGTCCCTGCGCCCGTCGGTCCCTGCGCCCGTCGGTCCCCGCGCCCGTCGGTCCCCGCGCCCGTCGGTCCCCGCGCCCGTGGCGCGTATCGGTGAGCAGAGCAAAGGACCCGCGATCGGCCTCAGCGTTCGACGACGTTGCGCAACGGGCGGCCTTCCTCCAGGGCCGCCAGGTTTTCCAGGATCAGGGCCGGCGCCCCGATCGGCCGGCCGCCCGCGGCGTGCGGCGACAGGATGACGTTGGGCTCGTCCCACAGCGGCGACCCCGGCGGCAGCGGCTCGGTCTCGGTGACGTCGAGCGCGGCCCCCGCCAAGCGGCCCGCGCGGATCGCGGCCAGCAGGGCGGCCTCGTCCACGGTGGCGCCGCGGCCCACGTTGACGAACCAGGCGTGCGCGGGCAGCAGGGCGGCCACCTCGGCGTCGAACGCGTGCCGGGTCGACGGCGCGGCGGGCAGGATCGAGATCAGCACGTCGGTGGTGGGCAGCACCGTGGGGAAGTCGGCCTCGGTCACCACGGTGACGCCGTGCCGGGTGCCGGCGGTGCGGGCCACGCCGGTGACCCGGGCGCCGAGCGCGGTCAGGATGGGCGCGAGCGTGGCGGCGATGCTCCCGAAGCCCCAGATGACCACGTGCGCGTCGCGCAGCGTACGGAAGCTCTGGTCGCGGACCGGTTGGTTGCCGCCCAGCTCGCCCGCCCACCGATGGCCGATCTGGGCCCGGATCAGCAGGTTGAGCCGGCGCGCCGCGGCCAGCACCAGCGCCAGGGTGTGCTCGGTGACCGTCACGTCGTGCAGGCCGCGGCCCGACGTGACCACCACCTGCGCGGGGAAGCCGGCCGCCAGCACCACGTCCGGACCGGCGGCGAGCGTCTGCACCCAGCGCAGGCCCTTCAGGCGGGCGGCGGCGTCGCGCAGCTGCCACTCGGGGTTGCCCCAGACGACGAGGACCTCGGCGTCGGCGTGCTCGTCGGGGACGGGCTGGTCCACCGCGTACGTGAAACCGGCCGCGGTGGAGGGAAGGGCGAGATCCGACAGGTCGACGTTGCCGGGCAGCAGAACCTTCATGACTGCTCAGCCTGCCACGCGGCGAGCAGACCGTCGATCTTGGCCCGATGCGCCCGTTCCCAGTCGTCGAGGGAGGTCGCCGCGTCCGAGGCGAGCTTGGCCCCGGCCGCCGCCAGGGTGTCGCCGACCTGCGCGGCCGGGACCACCACGACGCCGTCCTCGTCGGCCACCACCAGGTCGCCCGGCGTGACCGCCACGCCCGCGCAGCGGATCGGCACGTTCAGCGCGAGGGCCGCCGCCTTGCCGCCGGGGATCGGGATCACGCCACGCCCGAAGACCGGGAAGCCCATCTCGCGCACCTCGCCGATGTCGCGGATCAGCCCGTCCAGCACGAAGCCGGCGATGCCGTTGCGCTGGGCCACCGCGCACACGTTGCCGCCGGCCAGCGCGTAGTCGGGGTCGCCCGACTCGACCACGATGATCGAGCCCGGCTCGGCCCGGTAGATCGCCGCGTGCAGCATCAGGTTGTCGCCGGGTGGGCAGCGCACGGTGAAGGCGGGTCCGGCGATGCGCGGCGCGGGCGACCACAGCGACTTCAGCCCGGCGTCCATCACCTGCCGCCGGTCGAGCACGTCGGCGAGCGTCGTGGTGGGTAGATCGGCCATGCCGCCAACCTACCGGCCTCGATCAGTCCCGCACGTCGCCCCCGTGTGCCAACAGCGCATAGATGATCAAGACGTCGATCACGATCAAAATCACCGACCAGAGGGGGTACGCCGGGAGGTAGAGCATGCTGGCGAAGGCGCTCACGAGGGCGATCGCCACACCGGCCACCCGCGCCCAGAGCTGGCCCAGGAAGATCCCGGTGCCGGCGGCGAGAGCGAGCACGCCGACCACCACGTGCAGCCAGCCCCACTGGGTGTAGCTCCAGGACAGCGCCAGCCCGGCCGGCCGGGCGACGTAGAAGTCGTCGTCGGCCAGGGCCACGATGCCTTCGATCAGATGGAAGATGCCGGTCAGGACGATCATGAACCCGCCGAACGCGACCATGCCGATCCAGGCGGTCATCGGCGGCGCCGAGCCGGGCGTGCCCGGCCGCTCGGTGGCGTAGCTGCTCGGTGCGGACATGCCGTCATCGTCGGCGCGGACCGGGTGCGTGCGCGCCATCCGCGGCGGATGATGCCCGGATGCCACCGGCCCGAGCAGGCTCTCGAGATGGCTGAACTCTCCGCGCCGATTCCGGCCGGCCGGCGCTGGCTCGCGCGACTAGCGTTCCTGGCCGCGGCCGGCGTCGCCGTTCTTCTGCTGGTCACCGCCGGCTTCCGGGCGAGCCTCGCGCTGCTGATCACCGCCGTTGCCGGGCTGGTGGTGATGGCGGTGGGCGCCTGGTGGTTCCTCACCCATCGCGGGGCGGTGCGGTGGCTGGGCGCCGTGCTCGTGGTCGGCGCGCCGATCGTGGTCGGCGTGCTGTTCGCGCGGGCCTCGATGATCTGGGTCGTGGTGGTCTTCGGTCTGCTGTGGGCGGGGATGGTCGCGTCCGGCCGGGCCGCCCTGGTCCACGACCGGGACGCGGCCGAGTTCGACACGCCGCCGCCCCGGCGCCCGTTCTTCATCATGAATCCACGCTCGGGCGGCGGGAAGGTCGTCCGATTCGACCTCGAGACCCGGGCCCGCAAGCTGGGCGCCGAGGTGTTCCTGCTGTCCGGCCCGACCGCGGTCGACGTCGCCGAGGTGGCCCGGCAGGCGGTACGCGACGGGGCCGACCTGCTCGGGGTGGCCGGCGGCGACGGGACCCAGGCGCTGGTCGCGGGCGTGGCGGCCGAGTGCGGGGTGCCGTTCCTGGTCATCTCGGCCGGCACCCGCAACCACTTCGCGCTCGACCTCGGCCTCGACCGGGAGGACCCGTCGACCTGCCTGGACGCGCTCACCGACGGCGTCGAGCTGCGGGTCGACCTCGGCCGGGTCGGCGACCGGGTGTTCGTCAACAACGCCTCGTTCGGGGCGTACGCCGCGGTGGTGCAGAGCCCCGAGTACCGCGACGACAAGACGCGCACCACCCTCGAGCTGCTGCCCGACCTGCTGACCGGCCAGACCGGTCCGGTGCTCGAGGTGCTGGCGGGCGAGGTGGCGCTCTCCGGGCCGCAGGCGGTGCTGGTCAGCAACAACCCGTACGGCGCCGACGACGTGGCCGGGCTCGGCCGCCGGTACCGCCTCGACGGTGGGGTGCTCGGCGTGCTCGCGGTGCACGTGCGGGGCGCGGCCGACGCGGCGAGCCTGGTCTTCGGGGGCCGGCCCGGCATGCTGACCCGCACCTCGGCCCGCTCGGTGGTGGTCGACGCCGCGGCCACCGCGATCCCGGTCGGCGTGGACGGCGAGGCGCTGGTGCTGCCGACCCCGGTGCGCTGCTCGATCTCGCCCGGCGCGCTGCGCGTACGGGTGCCGCGGCAGCGTCCCGGCGTGCCCGCGCCGCCGCCCGAGCTGGACTGGAAACGGCTGCGGCACCTCGCCTTCGGCCGATGACGGCAACCCTGCTCGTCGCCCATCTCTCGGATCTGCACCTGGGCGCGCACGACCCGTTCGCGGTCGCCTCGATCGCCGACGAGGTGGCCGCGTTCCGTCCCGACCTGACCGTGGTCACCGGCGACCACACGATGCGGGCCCGGTCCGGGCAGTTCCAGCGGGCCGCGGAGCTGATCGAGAAGCTGCCGCCGCCCCGCCTGGTGGTGCCGGGCAACCACGACACGCCCCTGGTCAGTCCGCTGCGGGCGGTCGCGCCGTGGAGTCGCTACCGCCGCTGGATCGGGCCGCTCGAGCCGGTCGTGCGGCTGCCCGGGCTCACCGCCCTCGGCCTCAACAGCATGCCGCGCTGGCGGTGGAAGAGCGGCCGGATCTCGGCCGCGCAGTCGGCGGCGGTGCGGACCGTCCTGGGCCCGGCCGAGGGCATCCGCCTGGTGGCCCTGCACCATCCGCCGCTGGCCGGTGGGCTCGCCCGGATCGCCGGCCGCTCGCGGTTCCTCCAGGCGTTGTCGGCCGCCGCGGTCGATGTCGTGCTCTTCGGACACACCCACGTGCCGTCGGCCGTCCGGCACGACGGCCTCCTCATGGTCAACGCCGGGACGACCACCAGCCATCGGGTACGCGACGTGCCGCGCTCCTGGACGCTGCTGCGCCTGCGCCCTCATGCCACCGAGGTGCACGAACGGTTCGAGGTGGCGCCCGGGGTGTGGGAGACCGGGCGGGTGCTCCACTTCGGCTGAGGGACCGGCCCACCCGCCGCGGCGCACCTCAGCGCCGCGAGTGAGCGGCCGGCCCACCCGCCGCGGCGCACCTCAGCGCCGCGAGTGAGCGGCCGGCCCCATGCACCCACGGCTCATCTCAGCGCGGCGAGCAGCTCCGCGCGGTCCGGGCCGGGCAGCGGATAGCGTTCGCCGGCCACCGGATACCGTTCGCCGGGCGGCGACCCCGGGCCGGGCGGCAACCCCGGGCCGGCCGGCGGCGCCGGCGGGGGCCGGAGCAGGACCCCCACGTCCAGGCCGGCCCGCGCGAGCACCGGGTCGTGCAGAGCCGACCCGTGCAACATCCGGGCCGCCGTCCAGGCCGGGTCGTTCGGGCGATACGGGAGTCCCTGCACGTCCCCGTCGATCTCGGCGATCCGGTGCCGGTCGAACCAGACCGTGGCCCGGTAGAGCGGCTCGATCACCTCGGCCGTGCGGGCGGCGAAGCCGTCCGTCTCGCCGCCGGTCGCCCGGAGGTGGTCGCGCAGCGTGCGGGCGTGCAGCAGGCCGACACCGGCGCCGCGGCCGAGCGACGGGTTCGTGCAGCAGGCCGCGTCGCCCACGGCGACCAGGCCGGGCATCGACACCGGCCGCCAGCGGTCGGCCAGGCCGCCCATCACGTCGACGCCGGTCAGCGGCTTGCCGGCGGCCCAGTGCGCGGCCAGTGGGTAGCGGGCCAGCGCGGCCTCCCAGACGGCCGGATCGCGCAGGGCGCGCATGGCGTGGTCGCGGCCGCTGGTCACGAAGCCGACCGACCAGGTGTCGTTGTCGGCGGGCAGGGTGATCAGCGAGACCGAGTCGTGGTGCTGGAGCAACGGGCCGAGCACGTCGGGCGGGTCGCCCTGGAAGTGGCGGGCGTAGTAGACGAAGCCGGCGTCGGAGCGCTCCCCGGGCGGCTTGGGCAGGCCGGCGGCGGTCAGCCAGGACGAGAGCGCGGAGCGGCGGCCGCCGCAGTCGACCACCAGGCGGGCTTGCACGCCGGTGCCGTCGGTCAGGCGTACGCCGGTGACCCGGCCGCCGAGGGTGAGCAGACCGGCGACGGTGACCCCGCGCCGGATCGTGAGGCCGGTGACGGAACCCGCCTCGGCGGCGAAGGCGGCCTCCAGCACCGGGCGCCGGGCCGTGAGCGTGTCGAACCGCTCGTCGCCCGGGCGGCCGCCGTCGTAGGCCGCGGGCGCCAGGACGGTGGCGAAGTTGAGCCGCAGGGCGCCGGCCGCGCGCAGCCGGTCGAGCACGCCGGGCAGGTCGGCGAGCATCTGGGCGTGCCAGTGCGGCAGCATGATGTGCGGGTCACGGAACTGGGCGACGCCGGGGCGGTCCCATTCGTCCCACTCACGGCCGGCGGCGGGCGGGGCCGGGTCGCGGTCGAGGACGGTCACGTGGTGCCCGTCGCGGGCGAGGAGCATGGCGGTGGCGAGGCCGGTGAGCCCGGCGCCGAGGACGATGATGTCGGTCATGCCCGGAGCGTGGCCCCGGAAGGTGCTCACTCTCCAGACCGTTCGGTGCTCACTTCCTGCCCGGTCTCGGCCCGCCAGAGAATCTCGGTCAGCCGGTCGACGGCCTTGGCGAGGTGCCGACGGTAGGTGCTGAACGGCAGCCCGAGCACCTCGGCCGCGGCCTCCTGGCTGGGCGCCGGCCGCAGATAGGTGCGCTGGAGGACGGCGGCCAGCGGCGCACCCTTGGGCTCGGCGGCGAGGACGGCGACGGCCTTCTCCAGCGCGGCGCGCGAGACGACGGCACCGTCCGGGGCGGCGTGGGCGGCGCGGAAGCCGGCGGCATCGGCGAGACCGGCGCGGGAGCCGGGAGCACCGGCGAGACCGGCGCGGGAGCCGGCGGCATCGGCGAGACCGGCGCGGGAGCCGGCCGCGCCGGTGGGGTCGCGCAGGGCCTGCCGGACGGCGGCGGCGAAGGCCTCCCGGCTGGGTGGCGGCGGGCGCAGGAGCCCGGGCGGCGGCGGCCCGGTGCCGCCGGCCTGCTCGCGCTCGTTCATCAGGTCGAGCCAGGTGTCGACCGGCAACCGCCGCCAGTCCATCCCGTAGACCACGTGCCGCTGCCCGCCCACCTCGGCCTCGAAGGCGGGCGTGAACGCCAGGTAGTCGAACATCGGGCCCCAGAAGCCGGGGTCGGCGATGGCGACGAACGAGCAGGCGGTGGGGCGGCCGATCCACTCGAGGATGGACGACACCGCGCCGGCCAGCACCGCGTACAGGTCACGCTGGTTGTTCTCGGCGCCGGCGAGGAAGCGCGCGAGCCCGGCCTGCTCCCCCGGGCGCAGGTCGGCGCTCGCGAGCGCGGCGCGGGCCACCGGATCGCGCGACTCCAGATCACCGTCGACGGGCAGGACCACACTGAGCACGTACGCGAGGAGCCCGCACTCGCCGCGCACGACGCTGAGACCTTCGGGCTGCCGGGCGAGCCACTCCCGGGCGAGGGCGGCGCTCTCCGGGCCCTGGAACTGCCGCACCGAGTCGACCACCTGGTCGTGGTCGGACCCGGCGCCGGGGACGAGCGCGACCGGGCCACGATCCCGCAGAGTCTGGAAGACGGCCGAGAGCGGGCTGCTGCGATGCAGGTAGAGCAGGTGCTGGGCGTTCAGCTGCCGGTCGGCCCCGGCCGCCGCGCGCACCCCGGCCACGGTGTGGTCGTGGACGATCCGGTGCAGGGCGCGGTAGCGGTCCGGCGAGCGGCGCTCGAACTCGGCGTCGAGCACGTCCCGGGCCAGCTCGTGCGGCCGCAGCCCGCGCGGTCCCCAGGTGATGAACGGCCGCCGGCACAGCCACTCCCAGACCGCGCCCGCGTCCGCGCCGACCGTGGCCCGCAGCAGGTCCTCGGTGGTCAGCCAGGCCTTGGCGCAGGTGGCCAGGCCGGTGGCGTGGGCGTCGGTGGGCGGCTCGCGGACCAGGCACTCGAGCAGCGCGGTGATCAGGTCGGGGACGTCGGCGAGCGCGCGCGGCACGACGCCGGTCACGGTGGCGTCGGCGAGCAGGGCCAGCGCGAGGGGGTGGCCGCGGCCGAGGGCGGCCAGGCCGTCGCGGGCCTCGGGTGGTACCCCGGCCCGGGCCAGAAGGGCCATGCTCTCGGCCGAGCCGAGCGGATCGAGGCGACGGAAGGTGGCGATGCTGCGCCAGCCGGGGTCGGTACGCCAGGCCGGTCCCGGCGGCTCGCGGCCGGCCAGCACGACCACGTCGGTCCCGGCCCGGGCCGGCAGGAACTCGCGGCGCAGCCAGCCGTCGAGCGCGGCGAGCCGCTCGTAGCCGTCGACCAGCAGGACCCCGGCGTCGAGGCCGCGGAACGTGTCCGGCGCGGCGTCGGCCTCGCGGCCGTCGACCACGGCGACGGTACGCCCGGCCGCCCGCGCCCGCCGCCCGAACTGCTGCAGGGTGCTGGACTTGCCGATGCCGCCCGGCCCGTGCAGGAAGAGGACCCCGCCGCGGGCCAGCACCCGGTCGAACGCGGCCAGCTCGGCGTCGCGCCCGACGAACGACCGGGCGCGGGCTTGCTCCAGCAGGTCGGCAACCTTCGGCATGCGGCATTCCCCCGCCCGCAGTGTAGGACCGAACCGCGGGCGAGTCTGTCGGCGTCAGGGCACTGCGGCCAGCGGCCGCCAGGCGGGGCGGCCGCCAGGCGGGGGCGGCGTCAGAGCACCTCGGCGGCCAGGCGGTCCGGGTTGCCGAAACGGTGGGCGGTGATGCTGACCGCCTGCTCGTGCAGGAACGGCAGCAGCTCCACCCGGCCGGCTTCGGTGACCGGGTGCGACCACACGGCCAGGTCCGGGGTGGACGGCAGCTCCGGGACGGCGCCGATCAGGCGGACCCGGCCGCCGGTCAGCCCGGCGGACCAGTCGGCGTCGCTCTCGGTCCGGACGTCGGCGGGAATCGCGGCGGCGAGCGGGGCCGGCAGTGCGGCGGCCACCGACACCCGCATCGGCGAGCCGGCGATGAGGCCGGCCGCCAGCACCCGCACCAGCTCCCGGACCGGAGCGCCGGACGCGAGCCGCACCTCGACCGGTTGCGGCAGGTAGCGCAGCACGTTCCGCTCGGCCCACAGACCCGAGACGTCGCTCGGCCGGAAGTGCCCGGACATGGCGGCCGCGTCGCTCGCGGCCGAACGCTCGACGAACGCGATGTCCTGGTCGGACAGAACCGACTTGGCCGCGGCCAGCAGCGCCCGCACCGGCTCCGATGCGAGGGGCGCGCCGCCGGAGGCGGCCGCCGGCTCCCAGCCGGTCAGCCCGACCAGGTAGTTGGGGCCGCCGGCCTTGGTGCCGGGGCCGACCGCCGAGCGCTTCCAGCCGCCGAACGGCTGCCGCCGGACGATCGCGCCGGTGATGCCGCGGTTGACGTAGAGGTTGCCGGCCTGGATGCGGTCGAGCCAGGTGCGCACCTCGGCCGCGTCCAGCGAGTGCAGGCCCGAGGTGAGGCCGTAGTCGACCTCGTTGACCAGGTCGATCGCCTCGTCCAGGGTGGCCGCGGTCATGACGCCCAGGATCGGGCCGAAGTACTCGGTCTTGTGGTACGCCGAGCCACGCCGCACGCCGTCGCGGATCCCGGGCGTCCACAGCCGGCCCTCGTCGTCGAGCTTGCGCGGCTCGAGCAGCCACTTCTCGCCGGGGCCGAGCTCGGTGAGCCCGGTGAGCAGCTTGCCCGCGGCCGGCTCGATGACCGGCCCCATCTGGGTGCGCGGGTCGGCCGGGTAACCGACGGTCAGCGACGAGGCGGCGTCGAGCAGCTGGGTGCGGAAGCGCTCCGACCGGGCGACCGAGCCGACCAGCACGACCAGCGAGGCGGCCGAGCACTTCTGGCCGGCGTGGCCGAACGCGGAGGCGACCACGTCCTTGACCGCGAGGTCGAGGTCGGCGCTGGGGGTGACGATGATGGCGTTCTTGCCGCTGGTCTCGGCCAGCAGCGGCAGGTCGGGGCGGAACGAGCGGAACAGCTCGGCCGTCTCGTACGCGCCGGTGAGGATGACCCGGTCGACCAGCTCGTGCGTGATCAGCTCGCGGCCCAGCTGCCGCTCGTCGACCTGCACGAGGGTCAGCAGGCGGGGGTCGGGCAGCACCGGGCGGATGACGTCGGCGAGCACGGCGCCGCAGCGCTCGGCCGGGCCGGCCGGCTTGATCACCACGGCCGAGCCGGCGGCCAGGGCCGCGAGCAGCGAGCCGGCCGGGATGGCGACCGGGAAGTTCCAGGGCGGGGTGACCAGGGTGAGCCGGACCGGCACCGGTGTAGCGCCGTCGATCCGGTCGAGGCCGTCGGCGAGCTCGCCGTAGAAGTGGGCGAAGTCGGCGGCCTCGGACACCTCGGGGTCGGCCTGGTCGGCGGTCTTGCCGGCCTCGGACGCCATCACCTCGATCAGCTCGGCCCGGCGGGCCTCGATCGCCTCGCCGGCCCGGTGCAGGATCGCGCCGCGCTCGGCGCCGGAGAGCTTGCCCCACGCGGCGGCGGCCTCGGCCGCGCCGGCCATGGCCTCGTCGAGCCGGGACCGGTCGGTGATCCGGGCCCGCTCGAGCGTCGCGACGCCGAGGGTGGATCGCGGCGCGCGGGCCAGCACGTCCCGGACCCAGGCCCGGTTCGCGGCGACGGCCGGGTCGGTGTCGGGGGTGTTCTCGAACCGGCCCGGGCCCGGGTGCGGCACGGCGGCGTAGCGCTCGGCGACGCGGCGGGCGGCCGGGACGTGGTCGTCCAGGTCGGCGAGGGAGGCGAGGAACCGCTCCTGCTCGCGGGCGAACAGGCCGGCGTCGGAGTCGAGCTCGAAGACGGCGGACATGAAGTTGTCCTGGCTCGCCCCCTCCTCGAGGCGCCGGATCAGGTACGCGATCGCGACGTCGAACTGCTCCGGGCGTACCACCGGCGTGTAGAGCAACAGACCGCCCACCTCGCGCCGGACCACTTCGGCCTGGCCCTCGGCCATGCCGAGCAGCATCTCGAACTCGATGCCGTCGCGGACGCCGCGGCGACCGGCCAGCAGCCACGCGTAGGCGATGTCGAACAGGTTGTGGCCGGCGACGCCGACGCGCACGTTGCGGATGCGGGACGGCTCGAGCGCGTAGTCGAGGACCCGCTTGTAGTTGGTGTCGGTGGCCTGCTTGCTCTCCCAGGTGGCCAGCGGCCAGCCGTGCACCGTCGACTCGACCCGCTCCATCGGCAGGTTCGCGCCCTTGACCAGGCGCACCTTGATGCCGGCGCCACCGGACTCCCGGCGCCGGGCCGCCCACTCCTGGAGGCGGATCATCGCGCTCAGGGCGTCCGGCAGGTAGGCCTGCAGGACGATGCCGGCCTCGAGGCCCGTCAGCTCCGGCTGGTCGAGCAGCCGGGTGAAGACCGCGATCGTGAGGTCGAGGTCCTTGTACTCCTCCATGTCGAGGTTGACGAACTTGCCGCCCTGGGCGCTCGCCAGCCGGAACAGCGGCGTGAGGCGCTCGACGATGTCGTCGACCGCCTCGTCGAACGCCCACGGGCTGTGCGGCTCGACGGCGGCCGACACCTTGATCGAGACGTAGTCGACGTCGTCCCGGGCCAGCAGCCGCTCGGTCTCGCGCAGCCGCCGGGTGGCCTCGCCCCGGCCCAGGACGGCCTCGCCGAGCATGTTGACGTTGAGCCGGACGTCGCGGCGGCGGATGCGGGCGATGGCCTTGCCGAGGCGGGCGTCGGAGGCGTCGACGATCAGGTGGCCGACCATGCGGCGCAGCACCCGGCGGGCGATCGGCACGACCACGCCCGGCATGACCGGCGCCAGCACGCCGCCGGCCCGGACGGTCGCGCGCAGCGGCACCGGCAGGAAGCGCGGCACGTCGGGGGCGAGGGTGGCCAGCGCGCGGGCGCTGACCTTGAGGTCCTCGGGCCGCACCACCCCGTCGACGAAGCCGACCGCGAACTGGAGGCCCTTGGGGTCGCGCAGCAGCCCGGCCAGCTGGGCCGCCGAGCCGCTGACCTTCACCGCGGACGCCTCGTGCAGCCAGCGTCGGACGAGGGCGACCGCCTCCTGGGCGAGGTCGGTGTCGGCGGGCATCGCGATGTCGGTCATGGCGCCAGTGTCCGTCCGTGCGGGGTTAAGGAAAAGCGATGGTTCGTGACGAGTACCGTTCAGTTCCTCTTACCCATCTCCCACGAGGCGAGAACATGCTCGAGATCAGGCGTCTGGTGCTGCTGCGGGAGCTGGCCATCAGGGGGACGCTGGCGGCCGTCGCCGAGGCGCTCAACTTCTCCCCCTCCGCAGTGTCGCAGCAGCTCACCCAGCTGGAGAAGGAAGCCGGCATGCCGCTGCTGCGCAAGGCCGGGCGCCGCGTGCAACTCACCGCGCAGGCCGAGGTGCTGGTCGCGTCGGTGGCCGAGGTGCTCGACACGCTGGAACGGGCGGAGGCGGCGCTGCAGGCCTCGCTGACCCGGGTCACCGGCCGGGTGCGGGTCGCGGTCTTCCAGTCGGCGGCACTGGCGCTGATGCCGGCCACGCTGCGGGCCATGGCCGCGCGCTATCCGGACGTACGGGTGGAGATGGTCCAGCGGGAGCCGGAGGAGGCCCTGCGGGAGACCTGGGCCCGCGACTTCGACATGGTCATCGCCGAGCAGTACCCGGCTCACGCGGCGCCCCACCATCCGGGCCTCGACCGGCGGCCGCTCACCGAGGACGCGATCCGGCTCGCGCTGCCCGCCGCCGAGGTGGCGCTGCATCCGGTCGGGTCGCTGGCCGAGGCCCGGGCCATGCCGTGGGTGATGGAGCCCCGCGGCGCGGCCTCGCGGCACTACGCCGAGCAGATGTGCCGGACGGCGGGCTTCGAGCCGGACGTACGGTATGAGACCGCCGACCTGCAGGCGCACATCCGCCTGGTCGAGTCCGGCAACGCCGTGGCGCTGATCCCGGACCTGGTCTGGGCCGGCCGGGAGACGTCGTGCCGCCTGCTCGACCTGCCCGGACTGCCGCGGCGCACGATCTTCACCGCGCAGCGTCTGGCCGGCGCCGCGTCACCGGCCGCCCGGGCATTCCGGGACACATTGGAAGCGGCCGCGTCAAATCACATACCCGGAACGACGGATGACCTATTGCCGATCCGGGAACGGTACGACGAACGTAGTTAGTGGCGACTGACCTGTTCGATGCGAGAAGGGGCCGTTGATGGCCGACTGGGTGCTCATACCCTGCCTCAAGAAGCTGTTCGCGGAGTTCAACACGATCGCGCCGAACCGCGACAAGGCGAGCGACGGCAGCATCGGCGACACCGCACACCAGCACGAGGTCTCCGATCACAACCCCGACGAGACCGGCTCGGTGCCGATCCACGACGCGGACCGCACCAACGAGGTGCACGCGATCGATGTGGACAACAACCTGCGCGAGAGCGACCTGACGATGGAGAAGGTCGTGCAGTTCCTGCTCGGGCGCTGCCGGTCCGGCGCCGAGAAGCGGCTGCGCTACATGATCTACAACCGGCGCATCTGGGAGGCGTCCTCGGGCTGGAAGCAGAAGGCCTACCACGGCGCCTCCCCGCACACCGAGCACGCGCACTTCTCCGCCTCGTACGACTCGAAGCTCGAAGCCTCGACGGCTTCCTGGCACCTGGAGGACATCCCCGTGGCTCTTACCGCCGCCGACAAGGCCTGGATCTCGGCCGAGATCGCGAAGCAGTGCGCGGCCACCATCTCGTCCTGGAAGGACGACATCGGCCGCGCGGTGGTCGCGACGCCGATCGACGGTGCGACCCTGCCGCCCTCGGAGTGGAAGCGCACCCTCGGGATGGTGGTCACCGATTCCTGGGCCGCGACGATGAAGGGCACCACGATGACCGAGCAGCCGCTGCCGGCCGCGAGCGTGTTCTCGCAGATCCTGGAGGACCTGGCGATCCTGACCGCCAAGGTGGACGCGCTGTCGTCAGCTCTCAAGGAGCAGGGGTAGCGGCTTGGTGCACAGCACGTCCGGCATCGGCAGGTAGCCCAGGCGCTGCCAGAACCGCAGGCCGGCCTCGTTGTCCGGCATGACCAGCAGGTTGACGCGCGGGCAGCCGATCGCCCGGAAGCGGGCCTCGAGCTCGCCCACCAGCCGGGTGGCGATGCCGCCGCGGCGGTGGGCGGGGTCGACGGCCAGCCGCAGGATCCAGCCGCGACGGCCGTCGTAGGTGCCCATGACGACGCCGGCGATCCGCCCGTCGCGCTCGGCCACCAGGAACAGCTCCGGGTCGCGGGTCAGCTTGGCTTCCAGCTCGGCCCGCGGCACGACCTCACGGCCGGCCGTCGCCCACACCCGCACCACCGCGTCGTAGTCGTCCCAGCCGAACTCTCGGATCTCGGTCACGGTCCGACCGTAAGGGCTGCCACGCCGGCCGCCCGCGGCAGGTCACCGCCGGCTACTTCACCTCGCGCAGCCTGCCGGTCTCCACCTCGTACACGAAGCCGCGGATCGAGTCCTTGACCGGGATGAACGGGTCGGCCTGGATCCGGCGGACCGACTGCCGCACGTCCTCCTCGAGGTCGGCGAAGGCCTCCGCCGCCCAGGACGGCCGGATGCCGACCTCGCGCTCGATCGAGTCCTTGAACCCGTCGTCGGTGAACGTGAGCATCCCGCATCCGGTGTGGTGGATCAGGATGATCTCGGTGGTGCCGAGCAGCCGCTGACTGATGGCCAGGCTGCGCAGCTCGTCGGCGGTGATCACCCCACCCGCGTTGCGGATCACGTGCGCGTCACCCTCGGCGAGACCGAGCAGCCCGTACGGGTTGAGCCGCGCATCCATGCAGGCCACCACCGCCACATGCTTGGCCGGCGGCAGCGCCTCGACCTCAACCTCAGCTCTAGCCTGAAGTCTCAACGTCAACTTGAGCGTTAACCTCGATCGGGATTCCGGGGCCCAAGTCATGTATCCGACAACTTTCTGCAACCTGACTGCGGCAGGGTGCGTCCCATGGACCTTCGGAACGGTATCGGGCTGCGACCGCTCGGAAGCTCGGCGGCCGAGTTCGAGCAGGACCTGCTGAGCAACCTCTACTACCGGCGGGGAACGACCGTCGAGTCGGCCAGCATGCAGGACGCGTACGAGACGCTCGCCTTGACCGTGCGCGACCGCCTCGCCGAACGCCGCGCCCGTACCACCGCGGCGCATTACGCGGCGAACCCGCGGTGGGTCTACTACCTCTCGGCCGAGTACCTGCTCGGCCGCCAGCTCGAGCAGAACCTGCTCTACTCCGGTACGGGCACGATCGCGACCGCCGCGCTCAAGGCGCTCGGCGTCTCCTACGACGAGGTCGAGGCGCTCGACATCGAGCCGGGCCTGGGCAACGGCGGCCTCGGCCGGCTCGCGGCGTGCCTGGTCGACGGCCTGGCGACGCTCGACATCCCGGCGGTCGGCTACGGCATCCGCTACGACTTCGGCATCTTCAAGCAGGACTTCGCCGACGGCGCGCAGGTGGAGAAGCCGGACGACTGGACGTTCCAGGGCAACCCGTGGGAGTTCCCGGCTCCGGACGACCGCGAGCCCGTCTTCTTCTACGGCCACGTCGAGAAGGGCGAGGACGGGCGGCGGAAGTGGGTCCCGGGCGAGGTCGTGCTCGGCGAGCCCAGCCACATGCTCGTTCCCGGGTACGGGACGGACACCGTCAACATCGTGCGCCTGTGGAAGGCCCGGGGCAGCGAGTCGTCCTTCGACCTGTCCCGCTTCTCCGCCGGGCAGTACGCCGAGGCGGTCCAGGAGGCGGTCCGGGCCGAGAACATCAGCAAGGTCCTCTACCCCGACGACTCGACCGAGCTCGGCCGGGAGCTGCGGCTCAAGCAGCAGTACTTCCTGGTCTCCTGCTCGCTGCGGGACATCCTGCGCCGCTTCCGCCTGTGGGGCGCGCCGCTGACCGACCTTTCCGACAAAGCGGTCATTCAGCTCAACGACACCCATCCGTCCCTGGCGATCCCCGAGCTCATGCGGCTGCTCGTCGACGAGGAGGGCCTCGACTGGGACACGGCTTGGGCGATCACGCAGCGGACCTTCGCGTACACGTGCCACACGCTCTTGCCGGAGGCCCTGGAGACGTGGCCGGTCGGGATGTTCGAGCGCCTGCTCCCCCGCCATCTGGAGATCGTCTACGACATCAACGAGTGGCTCCTCGGCCAGGTCCGGTCGCGCTTTCCCGGGGACATCGAGCGGGTACGCCGGATGTCGCTCATCCAGGAGACGCCGGAGCGCCGGGTCCGCATGGCCAATCTGGCCGTCGTCGGCACCACGGCGGTCAACGGCGTCGCCCAGCTGCACTCGGACCTGCTCGTGTCGACCACGTTCGCCGATTTCGCGACGCTGTGGCCGGGCAAGTTCCGCAACGTCACCAACGGGGTCTCGCCGCGCCGCTTCGTGCGCCTGGCCAACCCCAAGCTCTCCGACCTGATCTCCTCGGCGCTCGGCGACACCGGGTGGATCAAGGACCTCGACCGGCTGGCCGAGCTGGAGCAGTTCGCCGGCGACGCCGGCTTCCTCGAGCGCTGGCGCGAGATCAAGCGGGCCAACAAGGTGCGCCTCGGCCTGGGCGATCCCGACTCGCTGACCGACGTGATGGTCAAGCGGTTCCACGAATACAAGCGCCAGCAGCTCAAGCTCCTGCACGTGATCAGCGAGTACTTCAAGATCAAGGACAACCCCGCCGGCGCGTACGTCCCCCGGACCGTGCTCTTCGCGGGCAAGGCGGCCCCGGCCTACCACGCCGCCAAGTCGATCATTCACCTGATCAACGCGGTCGCCGCCGTGATCGACGCCGACCCCGAGGTCTCGCCGCACCTGAAGGTCGTCTTCCCGCCGAACTACAACGTCACGCTGGCCGAGCTGATCATCCCCGCCGCCGACCTGAGCGAGCAGATCTCGCTGGCCGGCAAGGAGGCCTCCGGCACCGGCAACATGAAGCTGGCCCTGAACGGCGCGATAACCATCGGCACCCTGGACGGCGCCAACATCGAGATCCGCGACCGGGTCGGCGCGGACAACTTCTTCCTCTTCGGCCTCGACACCCCGGCCGCGGTGGCGCTGCGGTCGTCCGGCTACCGGCCCCGCGACTACTACGAGGCCGACCCGGAGCTGAAGCGGGCGCTCGACGCCATCGCCGCCGGCGTGTTCGGCGGCGTGGGCCAGGAGGTCGCGGCATCACTGCTCAACCACGACGAATACCTGACCCTTGCCGACTTCCGCGCCTACGCCGATTGTCAGGACCAGGTCGAGCGCGCCTGGCGGGACGCGGACGCCTGGACCCGGTCGTCGGTGCTGAACACCGCCCGGAGCGGCTTCTTCTCCGCCGACCGCACCGTCAGCGACTACGTGTCCGGCATCTGGCAGGTCTCCCCCGTGACAGTCGGATAGAAGGGCCGCGGCGGTTAGGGGCTGGTGCAGGTGACGGTCACGGCGGCGGGCGTGCCGGTCGCCGTGTAGCCGAACGTCGTTGTGGCGTTGGCCGGGACCGCGCCGTTCCAGGAGGCGTTCTTCACGGTCACCGCGTTGCCGGTCTGGGTGTAGCCGGCGCTCCACAGCTGCGTTATCTGCTCACCGTTGGTGAAGGTCCACCTGGCCGTCCAGCCGTTGAGGGGCGTGCCGCCGGCCTTGATCGTCACGGTTGCCTGGAAGCCGCCGTTCCAGGAGCTGACCACGGCGTTCCTGGCCACGCAGGTGCCGGCGGGAAGCGTCGTGGGCATGGTCATGGGCGGGGTGGTCGGGTACGAGGTGTTGGGGCTGGTCGGCGGGACGGTCGGGGCCGTGGTCGGCGGGGTGGCCGGCGTCGACGGGGATGTCGTGCCACCGGCGCTTGTCGTGTACGTCGTGGCGGTGTAGGGCTGCGAGCACTGGGTTCCGCAGGCGGCGGGGAGCGCGAAGCTGTAGACGCGACCATTGTTGATCAGTTGGTCGTTCACGTCCCGTACGCGAATCTGGAAGTTGGTCGCGCCCGAGGTGAGGCCGCCGATGATGTAGGACTGGCCCATGTCGCCGTTCATCGCGGCCTTCTGCCAGGTGCCGCCGGAAAGGTACTCGACGCCGTGGATGCCGTTGGCCAGGTGGGAGACGGCGATCGCGGGCCACCACGCCTGGGCACCCTGGAGGAAGCCGATCTTGATGTCGCCGGTGTAGTTCGGGGCCGGCACGTACGACCAGGAGATGTGCCGGTTGTTCCAGTGGTTCGGGTACATGTCGCCGACCGCGGCGCCGTTCTTGGCGAAGCGGTTCAGCGAGTCCTTGGCCAGGTCGAGGTGGTTCGGGTCGTCGCGGCACCAGGCGTTGGAGTCGCCGCAGCTGTCGGCGACGATCATGGTGAGGGTGGCGCCGTTGTAGGCGTCGGCGGTCCACGCGCCGTTGCGGCAGAACGCCTGGTTCGGCGCGCCGTCGTTGACGCCGGTGCAATAGTCGCCGATCGACACCTGAACGAAGCGCCCGCAGTTCAGGCCGTTGTTCCAGGCGCCGACCCGGGACGCGTCGGCGACCGGTCGCGGGTAGAAGCTGTAGTCGCCGGGCGTGTTGTAGACGTTCAGCGCGACGAAATCCGGCGAGTCGAGCTGAGATTGAGGAAGACCGCAGCCACCGTACGGCGCTCCCAGCGCATCGAAGTACGTGGCGTTGCCGACGACCGGGTCGGCTCCGGCGGCCGGCAGCTGGAAGCCCAGCATCACCAGTCCGGCGGCGACCGCCGCGGCCAGCCCGGTGCGGAGACGAACCCATCGAGATCTGCGGCGGCTCCCGGCCATGACGGTTCTCCTTCGGCAAGTCCGCCCCGGCCGCGGGTGGATGACGGCCGGCGGCGCGGCGATTGGGAGCGCTCCCATCGCTGAGTGTCGATGATAGGAGAGCGGCCGGAGAAGCGAAAGCAGAAGCGATGGCGGAAGCGCGAGGCGGGCCGGGAAGCGCTGGCGCGAGGCGCGGCGCGGGCCGGGAAGCGCTGGCGCGAGGCGCGGCGCGGGCCGGGAAGCGCTGGCGCGAGGCGCGGCGCGGGCCGGGAAGCGCTGGCGCGAGGCGCGGCGCGGGCCGAGGTGGGCGGCGGGTGGCCGCCCACCGGGAGGGTCAGGCGGCGGCGCCGCGGAGGATGCTGTCGACCAGGGCCTCGGCGAAGCCCTCCTCCTTGATCGCGGGGTTCCAGCGCAGCATGTTCTGCATCATCGACGGGCCCGAGATCATCAGCAGGGTGAGCTCGACGTCGAGGTCGGCGCGCAGCTCGCCGGTCTCGACGCCGCGGCGGATCACCTGGCGCATCACGTCGCGGCGGGGCTCGATGACGGCCTGGTACATGTCGTGCAGCTGCTCGTCCTTGAGGAACTCGGGCAGCAGGCACACCGTGGCCTGGCCGTAGCGCAGCGCCCGGCCCGAGCGGTTGGCCTTGACCAGCATCACCAGGTCGTCGCGGACCGACTCGCCGCGCGGGGGCGGCAGCGGGTTCTTCATCGAGGCGACCGCGTCGATGAGCAGCGCCTCCTTGTTCGGCCACCGGCGATAGATGGTGGCCTTGCCCACGCCGGCCTTGGCCGCCACCGCCTCGATCGAGATGGCGGCGACACTTTGGCCGGCGCTGAGCAGCTCGAGCACGGCGTCGAGGATGGCCTCGTCGGCCTGCGCGCTGCGGGGCCGGCCGGGAGACTTGCGCTCCTGGCCGGCCTCATTGACAGCGCCGGCGGCGCCGGTCGCGTTCACTGCCGTGGTCATGGCGTTCATTGTTACCGACGCGTCACGCCTCGACCAGTTCCACGCCCTGCTCCTCGGCCAGACCCTCGGCCGAGGTGGGGGCGGGAGCCGCGGCCGGGCGCTTGCCGGGAACCCAGACGACCGCGACCAGCGCGCCCAGCACCGCGAAGATCGCGCTGCCGACCGACGCGTAGTGCATGGCGGTGATGAACGAGTCGTTCGCGCTCTGGATCAGGGCCTGGCCGGCGGCGCCGGCCCGCGAAGCGACGCCGTAGGCGCCGGAGATCGACTCCCGGGCCGCGTCGGCCGCGCCGGCGGGGAGGCCGTCGGTGGCCGAGCCGAGGTGGTCGCGGTAGACCGAGGAGAGCACCGCGCCGAGCACCGCGACGCCGAGCGCGCCGCCGAGCTGACGGATCGTGTTGCTCACCGCGGAGCCGACGCCCGCCTTCTCGCGGGGCAGCGACGCCATGATCGCCTCGGTGGCGGGCGGCATCACGTTGGCCATGCCGACGCCCATCACGAAGTACGCGGCGGCGACGACCCAGATCGGGGTGGTGGCGCCGACGAAGACCCAGACGCTCAGGCCGATCGCGACCAGGACGAGGCCGGTGGTGGCGACGATCTTCGGGCCGAACCGCTTGACCATGGCCGCGCTGCGCGGGGCGAACACCATCTGGGCGGCCGCGAACGGCAGGAACAGCGCGCCGGACGCGAGCGGCCCGTAACCCCGTACGAGCTGAAGGTAGAAGGCCCCGAAGAACATGGCGCCCATGGCCGCGAAGAAGATCAGGCCGATGATGCCGGTCGAGGCCGAGAACTGCTTGTTGGCGAAGAGGCGCACGTCCAGGGACGGGAACGCGACCCGCCGCTCCCAGAGCACGAACCCGACCATCACCAGCACGCCGGCGGCCAGCGTGCCCCAGGCCAGGGTGTCGCCGAAGCCGTCCTCGCCACCCTTGATCACGCCGTACGTGACCAGGCTGAGCCCGATGATCGACAGAACCACGCCCAGGACGTCGATCCGTCCCGGCCGCGGGTCACGCGACTCCGGAACCAGGATCGCCACCAGCGCCACGCCGATCACCACGATCGGCACGTTGATCAGGAAGACCGAGCCCCACCAGAAGTGCTCGAGCAACAGGCCGCCGACGATCGGGCCGATCGCCACGCCGAGGCCGACCGCGCCGGCCCAGACGCCGATGGCCCGGCCGCGCTCCCGCGGCTCGAAGACGTTGGCGATGATCGAGAGGGTGGCCGGCATGACGGCCGCGGCGCCGAGACCCATCAGGGCACGGGCGCCGATGAGCTGGCCGGGTGAGTCCGCGTACGCCGAGATCAGGGACGCGATGCCGAAGATGGCGAGGCCGGTCATCAGCGTGATGCGGCGGCCGAGGCGGTCGGCCAGGATGCCGGCGGTGAAGAGCAGGCCGGCGAAGACCAGGGTGTACGAGTTGATGGCCCACTCGAGCTGACTCTGGGTGGCGCCGAGCCCGTGCTGCGGGTCGGCGATGGTGCGCAGCGCGACGTTGAGCACCGTGTTGTCGAGCACGACCACGAGCAGGCTGATGACCAGCACGCCGAGGATCGCCCAGCGCCGGGGGTGCCCGGTCTGGGTAGCTGCAGGAGTGTCCATGAGGTCCCCACGTTTTGATACGAGACTGTTCCGTATTTAAGGGGAACCGTAGTACGCCGTCACTCGAAACGGAACGTATCCGTATCGGAATGTGCCGACGATCACGAAAAAGGCCGGCCCCGCGGACGGGACCGGCCTTCGCGACAGTGCTCAGCGTTCGAGGATCGCCACGACGCCCTGGCCGCCGGCGGCGCAGATGGAGATCAGGCCGCGGCCGGAGCCCTTCTCGGCGAGCAGCTTGGCCAGCGTCGCCACGATGCGGCCGCCGGTCGCGGCGAACGGGTGCCCGGCCGCCAGCGACGAGCCGTTGACGTTGAGCTTGCCGCGGTCGATCGAGCCGAGCGGCGCGTCCAGACCCAGCTTCTCCTTGCAGAAGACCGGCGACTCCCAGGCGGCCAGCGTGGCCAGCACCTGCGACGCGAACGCCTCGTGAATCTCGTAGAAGTCGAAGTCCTGCAGGGTCAGCCCGTTGCGGGCGAGTAGCCGCGGCACCGCGTAGGCCGGGGCCATCAGCAGCCCCTCCTCGCCGTGCACGAAGTCGACCGCCGCGTCCTCGGCGTCGACGAACCAGGCCTGCACCGGCACGTTGTGCGCCCTCGCCCACTCCTCCGAGGACAGCAGCACGGTCGAGGCCCCGTCGGTCAGCGGCGACGAGTTGCCCGCGGTCATGGTCGCGTCATCCTTGCCGAACACCGGCTTGAGCTTCCCGAGCTTCTCCAGCGTGGTGTCGGCGCGCAGGTTCTGGTCCCGGGTCAGTCCCAGATAGGGCGTCACAAGATCATCAAAAAATCCGCGGTCGTACGCCGCGGCCAGCCGCCGGTGCGAGGCGAGCGCCAGCTCGTCCTGGTCCTCGCGGCCGATGCCCCACTTGAGCGCGGTGATCGCGGCGTGGTCGCCCATCGACAGGCCGGTGCGTGGCTCGGCATTGCGCGGGACGGCGGGCAGGAACGCCTGCTGCGGCCGCAGCCGGGACGCGGCCCGGAGCCGGTCGCCGAGCGTGCGGGCCCGGTTGAGCGCCAGCAGCGCCCGTCGCATGTCCTCGTTGAGCTGCAACGGCGCGTCCGATGTGGTGTCCACGCCACCGGCCACGCCGGCGTCGATCTGCCCGAGGGCGATCTTGTTGGCGACCAGGACGGCGGCCTCGAGCCCGGTGCCGCAGGCCTGCTGGATGTCGTACGCCGGGGTCCGCGGGTCGAGCCGGGACCCGAGCACGGTCTCGCGGGTCAGGTTGAAGTCGCGCGAGTGCTTGAGCACGGCCCCCGCCACCACCTCGCCGAGCCGCTCCCCGGCCAGCCCGAACCGGGCGACCAGGCCGTCGAGGGCGGCGGTCAGCATGTCCTGGTTCGAGGCCTCGGCGTACTTCGAGTTGGATCGGGCGAACGGGATCCGGTTCCCACCCAGGACCGCGACGCGACGGACGCTCTGCACGACAACCTCCACTGACCCGGACGCTACTGACGAGTAGGCTACGCCCATGGGTGACAGGTACGCGAACTTCGCGAACTCCGGTGTCGGGCGTGGCGTGGTGAAGCGGCTCGGGCTGCCCGACCCGCCCCGGCTGCGTCGCTACCGCCCGGGCGACCCGCTCGCCGACGGCCCGGTCCTGCTCGGCGCCGCCCCACTCTTCGCGCCGGCCGGCGGAACAAGCGGGGCCGGCGGGGCCGGCGCGGCCGGCGGAACCGGCGCGGCCGGCGGAACCGGCGCGACCGGCACGGCCGGCGGAACCGGCGCGACCGGCACGGCCGGCGGAACCGGCGGCCTCGGTGCGGCCGGGCGCCTGGCCGGGCCGGTCGCGAAGCTGCTCGAGGCGGCCGGGGCCGAGGTCACGGAGACCGCCGGCGACGGAACCCGCTACGGCGCGCTGATCTTCGACGCCAGCGGGATCACCGACTCGGCCGGGCTGCGCTCGCTCTACGACTTCTTCCACCCGGTCGCCCGCAGCGCAAAGGCGAGTGGGCGGGTGATCGTGCTCGGCACCCCGCCCGAGGCCGCGGCGACCCCGCGCGAGGCCACCGCCCAGCGCGCCCTCGAGGGCCTGACCCGCAGCATCGGCAAGGAGTTCGGCCGGGGCATCACGAGCCAGCTCGTCTACGTGGCGCCCGGCGGCGAAGGGGCGATCGAGTCCACCCTGCGCTTCCTGGTGAGCGGCCGGTCGGCGTACGTCTCCGGCCAGGTCATCCGGATCGGCGCCGGCAGCGCGCCCGCCCCCGCCGACTGGGACCACCCGCTCGCCGGCCGGACCGCGCTGGTCACCGGCGCCGCCCGGGGCATCGGCGCGGCCATCGCCCGGGTGCTGGCCCGCGACGGCGCCGAGGTGATCGCGCTCGACGTGCCGGCCGCCGGCGACGCGCTCGCCGGGGTGGCCAACGACGTGCGCGGCCGGGCGATCCAGCTCGACCTCACCGCGCCGGACGCGCCCGAGCGGCTGGCCGGCCACCTGACCGGGCTCGACATCCTGGTGCACAACGCCGGCATCACCCGCGACAAGACGATCGCCCGGATGGACGAGAGCCGCTGGGACTCGGTGATCGACGTGAACCTGTCCAGTCAGGAGCGGATCAACGACCTGCTGCTCGAGCGCGGGGTGATCAACGACGGCGGCCGGCTGGTCGGCGTCGCCTCGATCGCCGGCATCGCGGGCAACCGGGGGCAGACCAACTACGCGACCAGCAAGGCCGGCGTGATCGGGCTGGTGCAGTCGATGGCGCCGGTGCTGGCCGGCCGGGGCATCACCATCAACGCAGTGGCGCCGGGCTTCATCGAGACGGCCATGACCGCGAAGATGCCGCTCTTCCTGCGCGAGGCGGGACGGCGGATGAACAGCATGTCGCAGGGCGGCCTCCCGGTCGACGTCGCCGAGACCATCGCCTGGTACGCGTCACCCGGCTCGGCCACCGTGACCGGCAACGTGGTGCGGGTCTGCGGCCAGAGCCTGCTGGGGGCCTGAGCCGTGGCCGTCGTCGAGCTCGACCGGAACCCGCGCGGCCTCTACCTCAGGGCCGCGCTCGGCCTGCTGCCCGGCCGCCGCGGCGACGACCTGCCCGACCGGGAGGTCGTCCGCCGCGGCGTGACCGTCGACCGCGACCACCTCGCCCGCTACGACCGGGTGTGCGGGTTCCGGCTGACCGACACGCTGCCGGCCACCTATCCGCACGTGCTGGCGTTCCCGCTGGCGATGAGCCTGATGGCGGCGCCGGACTTCCCGTTCCCGGTCGTCGGCCTCGTGCACGTGGCCAACCGGATCACGGTCGAGAGGCCGATCGACGCCGGCGAGCCGCTCGACCTCATGGTCCGCGCCGAACGGCTCCGGCCCCATGACCGGGGCCGGGTCTTCGACGTGGTGGCGACCGCCTTCGCGTCCGGTGAGCAGGTGTGGACGGGCTTCTCGACGTACCTCTCCAAGACCGGCGCCAAGAGTGACGGGAGCGGCAAGCGCGACCAGCCGGCCGCCCCCGCCCCGACCGCCCGCTGGCGCGTCACGCCGCGGGTGGGCACCGACTACGCCGCCGTCTCCGGGGACCACAACCCGATCCACACCTCGCGGATCGGCGCGCGGCTGTTCGGCTTCCCCCGGCCGATCGCGCACGGCATGTGGAGCAAGGCGCGCTGCCTGGCGGCGCTCGAGGGCCGGCTGCCCGCGCGGTACACCGTGGACGTGGCGTTCAAGCAGCCGATCCTGCTGCCGGCGACGGTCGGCTTCAGCTTCGCCGGGACGGCGGGCAGCTTCCGGCTGGACGGCAGGCGGCCGCATCTTGCGGGCCAAGTTACGCCACCGTAACGTTACCCGCTAGTACGTTCCGGTTCGTCCGAAGGGTGACCGCGCGCATGGAGTTCTGGCTCGACCTCAACGAGGAGCAAACCGACCTGCGGGACTGGGTCCACGGGTTCGCCGAGGGCGTGATCCGGCCCGCCGCGGCCGAGTGGGACGAGCGCGAGGAAGCACCGTGGCCGATCATCCAGGAGGCCGCGAAGATCGGGCTGTACGGGTTCGAGTTCCTGGTCAACACGTGGTCGGACATGACCGGCCTGAGCCTGCCGCTGGTCAACGAGGAGCTCTTCTGGGGCGACGGCGGCATCGCGATGGCACTCTCCGGCACCTCGCTCGCGGTCGCCGCGATCTACGGCTCGGGCACCCCGGAACAGCTGGTCGAGTGGGTGCCGCAGTGCTTCGGCGATGCGGCCGAGCCGGCGGTGGCGGCGTTCTGCACGACCGAGCCCGAGGCCGGCTCCGACGTGGGCGCGATGCGGTCCCGGGCCGTCTACTACGAGGCGACCGACGAGTGGGTGCTCAACGGGCAGAAGGCGTACGCCACCAACGGGGGCATCGCGAACGTGCACGTCGTGACGGCGTCGGTCGACCCGTCGCTCGGCTCGCGCGGGCAGGCCGCCTTCATCGTGCCGCCGGGCACCGCGGGCCTGGCCGGCACCCGCAAGCTCAAGAAGCTCGGCCTGCGGGCCTCGCACACCGCGGACGTCTTCCTCGACGACGTACGCGTGCCGGGGTCGTGCCTGCTCGGCGGCAAGGAGGCGCTCGACGAGCGGCTGGCCCGGGCCCGGTCCGGGCAGCGGGCGTCGCGGCAGGCGGCCATGCGCACGTTCGAGCTGTCCCGCCCGGCGGTCGGCGCGCAGGCGATCGGCATCGCGCGGGCGGCCTACGAGTACGCGCTGGAGTACGCCAAGAACCGGGTGCAGTTCGGCCGCCCGATCATCGAGAACCAGGCCATCGCCTTCGCCCTGGCCGACATGAAGATGGAGATCGACGCGGCCCGGCTGCTGGTCTGGCGGGCGGCCTGGATGGGCCGCAACGACCGGCCGTTCGACGCCGGCGAGGGCTCGATGTCCAAGCTCAAGGCGGGCGAGGTCGCGGTGGCCGTCACCGAGAAGGCGGTGCAGATCCTGGGCGGGGCCGGCTACCTGCGCGAGCACCCGGTCGAGCGGATGTTCCGGGACGCCAAGATCTACACGATCTTCGAGGGCACCAGCGAGATCCAGCGGCTGGTGATCTCCCGCGCCATCTCCGGAATGCAGATCAGGTGATGTCCGGGCCGTTCGTGCTCGCCACCATGGCGCGGCGGGGCCTGCTGCAGCCGGGACCGCCGCACCGGGTCGTGCGGCAGTTCCGGGCGCTCGGGGCGTGGGGCTACGGGCTGGCCGGGGAGCTGCGGCAGGCGGCGGCGCGGTCCTCGTCGCAGGTCGCGGTGATCGATTCTTCCGGTTCCTACACGTACGGTGATCTGCTCGATCGCTCGTCGCGGCTGGCGGGCGCGCTGCCGGTCGCCGCCGGTGACCGGGTCGGGGTCCTGTGCCGCAACTCGGCCGACATGATCGTCGCGCTGGTCGGAACAGCGTCGATCGGCGCCGATCCCGTCTTGATCAACACTGGGCTGTCTTTTCCCAGCTCTCCGACGTGATCGCCGCCCAGGGGCTCAAAGTCGTCATCCACGATCCGCGCTTCGCCCACCTTTTATCCGGATTTAGTGGGGCGATTGGTACGGATCGGCTCGCCGATCTGATCGCGTCGGTGCCGCCGGTGACGCTGTCGCCGCCGCCCCGCCCCGGCCGGACGATCGTGCTCACCTCGGGGACGACCGGGACGCCGAAGGGCGCGCAGCGGCCGACACCGAACGGGTTCTCGCCACTGTGCTCGATCATCGACCGGATCCCGCTGCGGGCCGGGACCCGGATGATGATCGCGGCGCCGCTGTTCCACACCTGGGGTTACGCGGGGCTCCAGATCGCGCTCGCGCTGCGGGCGACGGTCGTGCTGCGGGAGCGGTTCGATCCGCCGGCCGCGCTCGCCGCGATGCGCTCGGAAGGCTGCACGGCGCTGATCGCCGTACCGGTGATGCTGCAGAGCCTGATGGAGCTCCCGCCGGACCTTCCGCTCCCGCCGCTGTCGATCGCCGCGGTGAGCGGCTCGGCGTTGCCCGGCGGGCTCGCGACCCGCTTCATGGACCGCTACGGCGACATTCTCTACAACCTGTACGGCTCGACCGAGGCCTCGTGGGCGTCGATCGCGACCCCGGCCGACCTGCGGGCCGCGCCGGACACCGCCGGGCGGCCGCCGCACGGGACCGCGGTCGCCGTGCTCGATCCGTCCGGCGCCCCCGTGCCGCCGGGCGAGACCGGGCGACTGTTCGTCGGCAACGAGATGCTCTTCGAGGGCTACACCAACGGCAGCGCGCGGGAGCTGCGGGACGGCCTGCTCGCGACCGGCGACCTCGGGCACGTCGACGCCACGGGCCGGGTCTTCGTCGACGGCCGCGAGGACGACATGATCGTCTCCGGCGGCGAGAACGTCTTCCCGTCCGAAGTGGAGGGCCTGCTCGCGGACCTGCCCGAGGTGCTCGAGTGCGCCGTGATCGGGGTGCCGGACGACGAGTACGGGCAGCGGCTCGCCGCGTACGTCGTGCTCCGCGCGGCCGGCTCGCTCGACGCCGACGCCATCCGCGATCACGTGCGCCGCCACCGCGCCCGCTTCTGTGTGCCGCGCGATATCATCTTTCTTCCCTCGCTCCCCCGGAACGCCACCGGTAAGGTGCTGAAACGCGAGCTTCCCCACTGATCCTGGAGCATCGCCCATGCAGGACCCCTCGCGGCGGGCCGCACGCATGCTGGAACGGGCGCAGGCCGGCGAGGCCGACGCGGTGCTCATCGAGGCCGAGTCGCTCCTCCGCCTGCCCGGCGGCGACCTCGCCTGCTTCCACTTCTGCCGCGTCGTGGCCCTGATCGTCCAGGGTGACCTGCGCTCGGTGCTGCGCGCCGTCGAGCACATGCTGCGCGCGGCCGACCGCGAGGGCAGCAACGGCTGGCGCGCCGCGGCGCTGTCGACGCGGGCCTCCGAGCGGCTGCGGCTGGGCGAGGAGGACATCGCCGAGTACGACGTGGACGCCGCGCTGCGCGATCTGACGCTGGCCGAGCGCCTGGTGTCGGCCGAGACCGACGACCCCATCGCGGCGGTCAACGCGCGGGTCGGCATCGCGGTCGGCTACCTGCAGCTGCGCCTGTACGAGCTGGCCGGCCCGCAGTACGAGGCGGCCTACGAGATCAGCGCGGCCGACCCGGCCCAGAACGGCAACCGCTCGATGTGGCTCACCAACCTGGGCGAGATGCACCTGCACTGGGCGCTGGAGCTCTACCAGGTCGGCCGGGTCGCCGAGGCCGAGCAGCACACCGCGCGGGCCGAGTGGTTCGCCGTGCAGGCCGCCGCCGAGGCGTCCGGCGAGGAGGCCGAGGCCTGGCGCGACATGGCGCTGCTGATGGCGGCCTGTGCCCGCGCCGACCGGGCCGACCCGGCCGGCGCGTCGGTCGACATCGAGCACTACACCGCGGCCCTGCAGGCGCGCGGCGTGGTGCCGTCGATGCTGGCGTACAGCCAGCCGTTCCGCGCGGTCGCGCTCAAGCGCTCGGGCCGCCTCGACGAGGCGCTGCGCGTGATGGACGACGCGGTGGCCTCCCTGCCGCCCGACGCAGGGTGGCTGATCGCCGCGGCCACGCACCGCACCCGAGCGCTCCTGATCGCGGCCGGTGCGCCCGCTTCCCCCGCGCCCGCTCCCTCCGCCGCCGCCCCTTCCTCCGCGCCCCGGTCCTCCGCGCCCGCTCCTTCCGCCGCCGCCTCCCCTTCCTCCGCGCCCGCTCCTTCCGCCGCCGCCCCCTCCTCCGCCGCGCCCACTTCCTCGGTGCCCTCGTCCGCCTCCGACGCCTCTGATGGCGGACGGTCGGCCCGCCGGATCGCGAACGCCGAGGCCGAGCTCGCGTATGGCGACGCGCTCGCGGGCGCCCTGTGGCGTCAGCGCCAGCACACGCTGCACACGGCCGCCACGCTCAAGTCGCTGGAAGCCCTGCGCACCAAGCACGAGCAGGCCACCCGCGCCGCCGACCTCGACCCGCTCACCGGCATCGCCAACCGCCGCGCCTTCGACAGTGCGGTCCGCCGCGCCCAGTCGCTCCCGGGCGCCGCCGACGCGCCGGTGACCGTCATGATCATCGACGGCGACCGCTTCAAGCAGATCAACGACACGATGGGCCACTCGGCCGGCGACACCGCGCTGCGCGAGATGGCCCGCGTGCTCGCCGCCGAGCTGCGCGACCAGGACTTGATCGCCCGCCTCGGGGGCGACGAGTTCGCCGCCCTGCTGCCCGACGTCGCCCCGGCCGCCGCCGCCGTGGTGGCCGAGCGGATGGTCGAGGCCGTGCGCCACCTTCCCGATTGCCCGACCACGATCAGCATCGGCGTCGCCTCGGCGCCCGCGATCGCGCTCGACGACGCGTTGCGCCGGGCCGACCAGGCCATGTACGAGGCGAAGCGGGCCGGCGGCGACGCGGTACGGGAGCACGCGTTCCTCACCCCGTAGACCTTTCGCCCACCGCCGGCGCGCCGGTCAGCCTCCGCGAGCCGCGCGCAACCTCGATCCGCTCTGCGCGCGCCGCGGTCAGCCTCCGTTGACCGGCCGGAAGGGCTCGATCCGTTCCGCGCGCGCCGCGGTCAGCCTCCGTTGACCGGCCGGAAGGGCTCGATCCGCTCCGCCGTGCCGGTGCGGGCCAGGGTCGACGCCGCCGGGGCGCCGGCCGGCAGGTGGTCCATCATCGTGCGGCCGATGACCGCGTGCGCCTGCACGGCCGGGTGCGTCGAACCGTAGTTGTCGAGGTCGCCCAGGCCCTCGGCGAACATGGCGTAGGTCAGCTTGGGCAGCCCATCCGGCCCGAACATGATGCCGGCCTCGTGCCGGGACGCGCCGAGCGTGTTGAAGTCGGCGCCGTACTTCGTGGCCACGCGGCTTCGCTCGTCGGAAGACATCACCCGCCGTACGCCGTCCATGTAGCCGTTGATCCACCGCGTGATGCCGAGCAGGAAGGTGCACGACTGCGGCGACAGCAGGGTCTTGGTGGCCAGCCGCCAGAGCAGGTCGTGCATCTCCCGCGGCGTGGTCGTGCCGAGGAAGAACCGGTTCGGGTTGGCGACGGGCTCGACCCGCGTGTGCACGAAGCCCTTGGCCGCCAGGATCTCGTTGATCTCGGCCGCCGGGACCACGCGCCCGCACATGCGCACCGCCGTGTTGTCAGAGACGAGCAGCATCGCGGTCAGGAAGTTGGCGATCGTGATCTCGTCGCCCCAGACCGTGTGCAGGAAGTAGATGCCGCTGCCGCCGAGGATGATGTCGGCGGGCAGGTCGAGCTTCTGGCCCAGGGTCAGCTCACCGCGGTCGATCTTGTCCATCACCGCGGTGGCGACGGCCAGCTTCTGCACGCTGTAGCCCTGGGTCACGTGGTCGGCGTCGTCCTCGACGATCGGGGCCGGGACGCCGGTCGCGTCCACGCCCGCGATGTGGGTGTGCCAGGTGCCGCCGGCCTTGGCCTTCTCCCGCTCGTAGGTGGCCCGGATGCGGGCCGGCCCGGGCCGCGCCGCCTCGGCCGGCGAGCCCAACATGAGCGCCGCGGTGGCGGCGGTGGCGGCGGTCGCGCCCAGGCCCAGGGCGGAACGGCGCGAGAAAGGAACGGACATCGGGCTCCCCCGTCGGCAGGCATCGGTCGCCGTCAACGTACTAGACGGTCGCCAAGATCCGCCGTCCCGCCGCGGGCCCGGACGCGTCCGGCTCCGGCAGGTCCAGGCCGGTGCGCAGCATGGCCGGCCGCAGGCAAGCGAGGAAGATTTCTCAACGAGAAGTCAGGCAGCGCAGATCGTGACCGGGTTCGAGGAGGAGGCCGCGGCCGGGTGGCGGCGACGGTGCGCGATGACCATCAGCGCCAGACAGGCGACGGGCGCGGCGACGGTCAGGCCGGCGGCCGCGCCGGCGAAGGCGGTCAGAGCGACGGCGGCGGCCCAGGGCCACCGGCCGGCCGGCCGGGCGAGCAGCAGGAGCGAGGCGACGGCCACCGGGTACCAGTAGTACGGATAGGCCACCGGGTCGGTCATCACCCGGAGGAGTCCGGCCACGAGCGGCACCGCGGCGATCGCGAGCCGGTCGGCGCGCATTCGCCACGCGACGAGGGCGACGCCGGTCCCGGCCACGACGGCCTGGACGGCCCGCAGCCACCAGGATGCCTCGTGCAGGCCGAGCAGGGCCGGCATCGTTCCCGGGCCGACCTCCCAGCGCAGATCGAACAGCGCGAAGTGGCCGCTCAGCGCGAACGGCAGATAGACACCGGCGCCGAGAATCGCGGCGAGCACGCCGGTGAACAGGGCGCGAACCGGAAATGCCGAGCGCGCGCCGGTCGGTGGCGGCGCGCCGGTCGGCGGCGGCGCGCCGGTCGGCGGCGGCGCGGCAGTCAGCGGCGGCGCGGCCGTCGGCGGCGGCGCGGCAGTCAGCGGCGGCGCGGCAGTCAGCGGCGGCGCGGCAGTCAGCGGCGGCGCGGCAGTCAGCGGCGGCGCGGCAGTCAGCGGCGGCGCGGCCGTCGGCGGCGGGGCGGTCGGCGGCGGCGCGGCCGTCGGCGGCGGGGCGGTCGGCGGCGGCGGGGCGGCGAGCAGGCCGGGAATGCCGAGAATCGCCCAGGGTGCGATGGACACGCCGAGCGCCAGTGCGGCCGCGGCCAGGATGTGGCGGCTCCGGCGGGCGAGCGCGATGGCGAGCGCCCACAGGGCGGGGATCGTGAGCTCGGCCGGGTGACCGTTCCAGGGCAGGGGCGCGGTCACCCAGAGGAGCGCGAGCAGGCCCGCGACCACCTCCCGGCGAACGATGCCGGCGGCATCGGTGGCGTCGGCCGGCGCGAAGCGCGCGCACGACCACATCGCGGCTACGACGAGGAAGGCGTCGACGACGGCCACGGTGATCGGCGACGGTGCGCCGCCGATCGTGAGCAGGCGGCTGATCAGGAGTTGGGCGGGGCCGGCCTGGTTCCAGACGCCGGCGTAGACCTCGGCGAGGTGACCGTGCAGCAACAGGTCGCCGGCCGCCGAGAAGGCGGTCAGGTCGGGTGGGACGGTCAGTGTGAGCAGGCCGGCCAGGGCGGCCGGCACCGCCGCGATCAGCCGGCGATGCCGGACCAACAGAACGACGAGAACGCGGACACCGGCGCCGACGGTCATGCGGGGGCCAGGTCCGGCTCGGGAGGGCCGGCCGGCGCCTCGGCCGCGGGGGCGGCGGACGCGGGGGCGGCGGACGCGGGGGCGGCGGACGCGGGGGCGGCGGACGCGGGGGCGGCGGACGCGGGGGCGGCGGACGCGGGAGCGGGGACGGTCGCGGAGACCTCGGCCCGGCTCGGGTCTGGGGTGGTCAGGAGGGCGCCGAGCAGGAAGAGCTCGGCCAGGACCAGCCACCACTGTGCGTCGGTGCGTGGGCCGAGGATCAGGTCCAGGTAGCCGGCGGGCGACGCCAGCAGGGCCAGGCCGGGGAGGAAACGCGCCCAGGTGCGGAACGGCATGCGCTCGACCGCCGGCAGGAGGAGGACCACCGCGTACCCGGTCATCAGGAAGTGGACCTCGGAGATGCCGCCGGCCAGGAACGTGCCGAAGAGCAGGACGGCGCCGAGCCACACGGGCGACGGGCGGCCGGCGCGCAGCCGGCGCAGAACCACGGCGGCCACCGCGACCAGGGTCAGGACGGCGGCGGCCACGCCCAGCAGGTGCGGCGCGTGCCGGCCCTCGGCCAGGCCGCGCAGGGAGAGGTTGTTGACCGCGTTGTCACCGTGCAGGTTGGTGCCGGTCAGGCAGTAGCGCAGGACGCGCGGAAGTCGCGGCCGCCGGGCACCAGCAGCATGGAGAGCAGGAGCAGGGCGGCGCCGGGGAGCATGGTCGGCAGCAGGGCCGCCCATCGGCGGTGCAGCAGCGGGATCAGCACCAGCGGCGCCAGCAACGGCTTGACCAGCAGCGACGCGGCCAGCAGCGCGCAGCCGAGCAGCCAGCGGCCGCGGTGGAAGCAGAGCAGGACGCCGACCGCGACCGGCACCAGCAGCTCGCTGAGGTTGCCGAGGAACAGCGACCGGCTGGCCAGGACGCCGCCGAGCAGGCCGAGAGTGGCGGCGGCGAAGACGTGCGGGCGGTACGGGCGCGGGGCCTCGCGGGCGATCAGGAGCGCGGCCAGCAGCAGGGCGGCGGCGCCGGCCACGACCCAGGCGGCGAAGCCGGCCGCGGGCGAGCCGAGGGCGGCCGGCAGCAGGACCACGGCCGCTGCCGGCGGGTAGACGAAGGCGGGATCGCCGAAGACCGGGTCCCCGGCGAGCAGCGCCTCGGCCGCGTGCCGCAGCGGCAGGTAGTCGAGCCCGGGAATGATCCAGCCGCCGAGGACGCCGTCGAGCGCGAGGCCGGCGAAGATTAGGGCGACGACCACCAGCAGGACGCCGCTCACGGGCGGCGGCATCCGGCGCAACCATTCCACAACTACCCGATCGGCCGCCGGCCGGCCGCATTGAGGGCAGAACGGCCGTTGTCAGGACACCAACCGGCTGAACACCACGTGCCGGCCCCGGTTCCAGGTCGCGGCGTCGGTGACCAGGGTCAGCTCCGGCTCCTCCCCCGGGCCGGCGAGCAGGTCGCCGGGGAACGCGTCGTGCGGGTAGATGCCGACCGCGGTGACCGCGAACCGCAGCTCGCTGCCGTCGGCGCGGCGGACCACGATGCGGTCGCCGGGCATGAGCAGGCGCAGCCGGTGGAAGACGGCCGGCCCGTTCTCGGCGGAGTCGGCCGGGCCGACGATCACGGCTGCGCCGGGCTCGCCGGGGGTGGGCGTCGAGTGCATCCAGCCGGCGGGCACGTCGATGCCGGGCGCGTCGAAGATGCGGTCGGGACGCGGGCCGATCGGCACCACGGCGGTGCGCACCCCGATCGCCGGGATCTCCAGGCCGGTGGGCACGGATGGCTCGGCGACCGGCCGCCCGCCGGCCCCGGCCAGCACGTTGCTCTCGGCCATGGCGGCGTCTCCCCTGCGCTCCTGACGGGGCGACACCGCCCCTGGTGCAGGCTATGTCCGGGCGCCGGAGCGGCGGAACCGTTCTATCCGTGATCGGTCACTTCGGGACGGTCTCCATGGTCAGCACGAACCGGGAACCGCCGGACGGGTTGGGCTCGTGGTGGACGTCGCCGTGGTTGGCGTGGGCGAGGCCACGCACGATGTAGAGGCCGAGACCGGTCCCCTTCACCGACGCGGCGTCCCGGTCGGCGCGGGCCAGGCGCTCGAACAGGCGCGGCCGGAACTCCTCGGGCACGCCCGGCCCGCTGTCCTCGACCGCGACGGCGGCCCCGGCCGTACCGTGAGCGCCGATTTTGATCTTGGTTGCCCCGCCGCCGTACTTCGCCGCGTTGGACAGCAGGTTCACCAGGATCTGCTGGAGGTGCCCCGGGTGGAAGAGCACGGGGATGTCCGCGCCGGCGACCGGCAGCTCGAGATCCATCGCCGCCAGCGCCCGCTCGACCTCGGTCCGCAGCGACAGCCTCTGCCGGGCCGCGCTGATCGTCCCGGCGTCGATGCTGACCATCGCCAGCACCTCGCGGACGATCTCGTCGAGCCGCTGCGCCTGGCGGGCGATCGCGTCCACGGCCTGGGCCCGGCGCGCCTCGCCGAGCTCCGGCGGATCGTCGGTCAGCAGCTCGGCGTACCCGCGGATGGACGACAGCGGGTTGCCGATCTCGTGGCCCAGCATGCCGATGATGTCGAGCTTGAGCTGGTTGGCCGCCTCGAGCTCCTGGTTGCGCTCGGCCAGCGACGCGGCCGCCTGGTCACGGGCGTGCTCGGCGGCGCGCCGGGCCGAGATGTCGGTGACCACCGCGATCATGTTCTTCGGCCGGCCGGCATCGTCGCGCACGAGCGAGACCGTCGACGCCACATCGACCCAGTGCCCGTCGCGGTGCCGCATCCGACCTTCATGGGTGTACGAGGTGGCATCGCCCACGTAGAGACCGGCGATCTCGTGCTGGATGGCCACCTGGTCGTCCGGGTGCCACAGCTCGGCGTCCGGCATCCGGGCCATCTGCTCCGGGGTGTAGCCGAGCATGGCCGCGTACGCCGGGTTGACCTGCAGGTGCGAGCCGTCGAGGGTGCGGATCATCTGGCCGGCCGCCGAGTTCGCGAACTGGGCGCGGAACCGCTGCTCGTTCTCGGCCAGCGCCTTCTCGGCGGCGCGGGCGGCGGTGACGTCGGTGTTGATCTCCAGGACCTGGATGTCGGCGTCGGCGCGGGGCCGGTGCGGGACCATCCGGCTGAGCACGGTGACGGTACGCCCGGCGGCCGTCAGGTGCTCGAGCTGGCCGGCCCAGTGCCCGTCGCGGTGCAGCCCGTCGACCACGCCCTGCTCCCCGCCCGCCGGGAAGCCGGTGGCCAGCAGCCGGTGGATGTTCTTGCCGATCGCGGCCCGCGCCGGCCAGCCGTAGAGCGCCTCGGCCCCGGCGTTCCACCCGCGGATCGTCCCGTCCAGGTCGCGCACGATGACCGCGGCCGGGATCAGCTCGAGCAGCCGGGCCTGGCGCCGCAGCTCGGCGTCGACGGCCCGCTTGGCCGTGATGTCCTGCACCTGGTTGACCAGGTAGAGCGGCCGGCCGCGCTCGTCGCGGACCGGCGCGCCGACCAGCGCCACCCAGACCACGTGCCCGTCCCGGTGCCGGTAGCGCAGCTCGGTGCGGTACGGCGCCATGCCGGCCCGGACCGCGTCGCGGACCTGCTCGTCGGACGGCAGGTCGTCGGGGTGGATCAGGTCCTTGTACGTCATCCCGGTCAGCTCGCCGGCCGAGTAGCCGGTGATCGCGCACAGCGCCGGGTTGACCTGCAGATAGCGGCCGAGGTCGTCCTCGTCCATGCTGATCAGGCTCAGGCCCAGCGGCGAGTTCTCGAAGGCCAGCCGGAACCGGGCCTCGCTCGCCTCCAGCGCGGCCAGCGCCCGGGTGCGCTCGGCCAGCAGGTCGGCCTTGCGCTCGGCGTCGTCGGCGTGCCGCAGCGCCGAGCTGAGGCTGTCGGCGAGCAGGGCGAGCTGCTGTTCGTCGGTGTCGTCGAAGACGTTCGAGCGGGCGGCCGAGATCTTGAGGCAGCCGATCACCCGGTTCTCGGCGTGCAGCGGGGCGATCAGCATCGAGCCGATGCCCAGCCGTTCGCAGGCGGCCGCGTTGACCCGCGGATCCTGCCCGGTGTCGGGGCAGTGCGCCGGGGCGTCGGTGACCAGCACCTGGCCGCTGAGCGACCCGGCGATCGGCAGGCGGGTGCCGCCCGCGGGCGCGAGCGTGCCGGCGGTCGCCTGGTAGTAGAGATCGTCGCCGTCGACCAGCTCGACCGCCGAGCCGTCGGCCGCGTCGAACAGCTCCACGGCACGTTCGGCGACCACGCGCAGGGCGTCATCGCGTACCGCCGCCGCCGCCGTGACCTCACGCTGGACGGCGAGTGTCGCCCGCAGCCGGCGCACCGCCCGCTCCCGCGCCGCCGCCGCCGCGCGCTCGCCCGTGATGTCCTGGATCTGCACCAGCCGCCAGCGCCGCCCGGCCGGCCCGGGGATCATCGCGACCGTGACCCGGCACCACGAGACGCTGCCGCCGGGGTGCCGCAGCCGGGTGTCGTAGCAGACGTCGCCGGCGCCGCGCAGCAGCGCGAGCCGGGCCTGGGCCGCCTCCTCGAAGTCGGCCGGGTCGGTGATCTCCCGGTGGCTCAGCCCGACCAGCTCCTCGCGGGAGCGGCCGATGAGCTGCGCGGCGGCCGGGTTGACCCGCTGGAAGCGGCCCTGCTCGTCGGCGATCAGCAGGCCGATCGGGCAGCCGTCGAACGCCGTGCGGAACTGCTCCTCGCTGCGGGCCAGGTCGGCGCGGGCCTGGCGCTCGGCGGTGACGTCGAGCAGCTGGACGACGGCCTGCTGCGGGCCCTGGTCGTCGGTGATGGCGAGCAGGTGCACGGCGACCGTGACCAGGCTGCCGTCGGCCCGGCGCAGCTCGGCCTCGCTCGGCGCGCCGCCGCCGCGGCCCGCGGCCAGCGCGAGGGCGGGCACGTCGACGCCGGTGATCTCCTCGGCCGAGTAGCCGAGCAGGCGGCGGAACGCGGGGTTGGCGAGCAGGATGCGGCCCCGGTCGGCGCCGCGCAGCCCGATGACGATCTTCGGCACCGGGCTGTGCTCGAACACCTCGGAGAACCGGCGCTCGCTGCGGGCCAGCCGGTCGAGCGCGGCCAGGGCGGCGGTGCGCTCCTCCTCGAGCGCCTGCACCGCGGCCGTCGCCTGGCTCAGCAGCTCCTGCTTTCCGGTGGTGTCGGCGGCGTGCCGGAGCGCGCCGGAGAGCGCGTCCGCGAGCAGGGTGAGCTGCTGCTCGTCGGCCTCATCGAACGCGTCCGGCCGGCGGGCCGCGACCGCGAGGACGCCGATCGGGCCGTCCGGCGTGCGCAGCGGGGCGATGAGCAGCGACCGGACGCCCGTCGACCGGACGAAGGGCTGGTCGGCGCGCGGGTCGGCGGCCGCGTCGGCGCAGCGCACCGTCGTGCCGGTGGCCACCGCGACGCCGGCCAGCGAGTGGTTCAGCGGGATGGCCGGCATGGCCCGCTCGGACATCGCCCCGATCCCGGCCAGGGTGCGCATCGTCGCGCCGTCGGGCTCGATGAGCTGCACGGCGGCCGAGTCGCCGGCCGGGAGCACCTGCAGCGCGCGGTCGGCCATCAGGCGTACGACCGCATCCCGCTCGGTGGCCGCGGCGGTGACCTCACGCTGGACCGCGATGGTGGTGCGCAGCCGCTGCGTCTCGCGGCCGGCCGACTCCTCCGCCAGCTTGCGCTGCGTGATGTCCTCGCACTGGACCAGGCGGTCACGGGTGCCGTCGGCTCCGGGGATCGTCGTCAGGCCCACGCGCGCCCACACCACCGACCCGTCCGGGCGTACGTAGCGCTTGTCGAAGCCCGCCGCCGCCTCCGGGTCCGCGCCCACCCGCCGGTCCTCCCGCTCGCTCGCCGAGCGGTCGTCGGGGTGGGTGAGCGAGAGGTAGGGCCGGCCGATCAGCTCGCCCGCCCGCCGCCCGACCAGCTCCTCGAACGCATGGTTGACCCGGCGCAGCAGGCCGTCCTGACCGGCGATGGCCGAGGCCAGCCCGCTCGCGTCGAAGGCCGCCCGGAACTGCGCCTCGCTGCGCAGCAGGGCCTCCCGGCCGGAATCGGCTCCGGCGCGGTCGACCACCTGCATGAACAGCTGCCGCGGCTCGCCCACGCGGGTCACCGCGACCAGGCAGGGCACCACCTGCCCGTCCCGCCGCAGGAAACGGGTGTCGCGCCGGTAGCTGCGGGCCCGGCCCTCGGCCAGCTCCCGCATGCGGGCCCGATCCTCGCCGACCTCGTCCGGATGGATGAGCGACGCGAGGTCCAGGCCTTCGAGCTCGGCCTCGCCGCGGCCCAGCAACGACGCCATGGCCGCGTTGACCCGCAGGTTGCCCCCGTCCGGGTCGAACACGGCCATGCCGATCGGCGAAGCGTCGAACAGCGAGGGTAGCCAGGCCTCGCTGTCGGCCGGCCGATCCAGGAAGCCGACACTCACACCGTTCCGTTCGGCCCCTTCGCGCCGGATCTAAGCGTCGGCGCTTTCCTCAAGTCGCACGCCCGGGAACCGACTCAGAGCTGGCAGCAGTTTCCGTTTCTGCGTTCTTTCCGCGTTCAGGAGATCGTCGTGGCAGAGCTTCCCCGCCTCGGTACGCCCATGTTCCTGGTGCACACCGAGGAGACCAACTACCGTTCCCGGCTCGAGGCCGTCGAGGGCGACATGCTCAGCGTCGCCGCGCCGCTGGAGACCGAGGGCCCGGAGGCGCCGCGGCCGGGGCAGACGGTCGAGATCTTCTGGGCCCAGCCGCGGGCCCGGGTCATCCTGCCCTGCAAGCTGGTCGAGATCACCGACAGCGCGCCGTACCGGTGGACTCTGAAGCCGATCGGGCTGCCGCAGCCGAGCAACCGGCGCGAGTTCGTCCGCGGTGGCGGCGGCCCGGCCGTCCAGCTCGGGGCCGAGCCCGAGGAGGCGCCGCTGCACGGGCGGCTGCTCGACATCAGCGAGGGCGGCCTGCGCTGCCTGCTGCTGCACAAGCCGGCGCTCAAGGTCGGCGACCCGATGTCGGCCGCCCTGCGCCTGGAGACCGGCGACGTCGAGGTGACCGGCACCGTGCACACCGTGCGCGAGGCGTACGGCGAGCCCGGCTACGAGATCATCCTCATCTTCCGCCCGGACGAGTCGACCGCGCGGCTCATCCGTCAGCACGTCTTCAGCTGGGAGATCGCCGAGCGCCGCCGGGAGGAGGACTAGCCTCCACCGCTCTCAGACGTCGAGGACCAGGGCGCGATGGTCCGAGACCTCGGGCTCGGCCATGATCTCGAAGCTCTTGACGGCGGCGATGTCCGAGATCAGCAGGTAGCTCGCGTGGCGTACCGGTTTGCGGTAGTACGAGGTCCGGGTGTCGGCCGTCCCGACCAGGTCGGTGAGGCCAGCCTCGGCCAGAATGCCGAAGGTCTCGCTGCCCGGCAGCAGGTTGAGGTCGCCGGCGACGACCACCAGATCGTGCGGGCCGCGGATCCGGCGCACCAGCGCGGCCAGCCGCTCGGCCTGCTCCCGGCGGGCGGGGGTGTCGGCCTTGCCCGCCGGGTCGCGCAGCCCGTGCATCTGGACGGCCCAGACCGAGCGCCCGGTCGCGCGGTCGGCGGTCCGCACGGCGAGCGCGATCCGCGGACGGTCGGCGACGGCCCACTCGGCGTGGTCGGCGAACTCCCCGTGCACGTACGCCGAGTCGACCCCGACGACCGGCAGGTGCCCGGCGACGAGGGTCGCCAGCCCGAAGTCCTGCCGGTGGCGGGCGCCGTCACCGTCCCACACGGGCCCGGAGTCACTGGTCACGAAGATCGCCTGGTGTTGTGGCAGCGCGGTCCGGACGTCCTGGAGTAGATCGGCCCGCTGGGGCAGAGTGCGGTGCGCGTCCTCGAAGCGGGTCCAGCCGCTCAGTCCGGGCGTGCGCGTCACCTCCTGCAGGCAGAGGATGTCCGCCCCGCTGCCGGGAAGCCACGCGACGAGCTCTTCGTAGAGGGCGCCACCCCAGGCATTCAGACTCACGATCCGCACCGGGTCACGCTAGATCAGCTTCGGGCGCCTCGTCGCCGGGTTTTCCGCGTGCGGCGCCCTTCCCACGCCGGCAGTAGGAAGGAGAGCGCGCGCAACGCCAGGGTGAGAGCCGAGGCGAACGCCGCCCCGCCGGCGATGACCGACGCAACCCCACCACCGGCCCCGACATCGACCATGCATGTGACGACGCCGGGGATCAGGCTGAACAGAACCGCCGCGGCGAAACTGAACATCCGCAGCTTACCGGGAGTCATGATTCGGTGCCTTTCGCTGAATGGATCAGGGATCGCAGCGGTATGCCTTCCGCCCGCTGCTGAAATCCACCTCATCCGTTCATTCGTTCATCCGCCATCGAGTGAACGCATTGGCACAAATTGCTACACGAGAATCGTCGAGCCGGCGGGAGTCCACCGGCAGATCGCCCGGCCCAGAGCGGCGTACACAGCCTTTTCGCTGATCGCCACACTCGTCACCGCGTTGAGGCAGGGCACCACGGCTGTTCGCCGGTTCTCCGTCCAGAGACCAAGCGTCTTGTCGCTGCTGCCGGAGACGATGATGTCGTGACCGCCGAGCCGGCCGAGAGTCACCGCATTCACCCAATCGGTGTGGTCGATCAACGGGTCGCCGATCGGCCGGCCGGTGTGGTCCCACAGTCGTAGCGTCTTGTCGTAGCTGCCGGAGACGATGACGTCCCGGTCGCCGAGGCGGCCGATCGCCACCGCGCTCACCGGGCTCGTGTGGCCGGTCAACGGGTCACCGATTCGGCGGCCGGTACGGTCCCACAGCCGTACGGTCTTGTCGTAGCTGCCGGAGACGATGACGTCGTGATCGGCGAGCCGGCCTATTGCCACCGCATTTATCCAGTTGGTATGGCCGGTCGACAAGCCGACGGCGGACCGGCCGGCGGCGGACCACAACTGCACATTGCTGTTGGAGTCGGCGGCGGCGATGACGTCCTGTTCGCCAAGTCGGCCGACGGCTACGGCACCCACCCATTCGGTGGTGGTGGTCAGCGCATTGCCGACCGGATGCCCGGCCGAGTCCCACCATCGCACGGTGGCGTCGTAACTGCCGGAGACTACGGTTTCCGCGGCAGCGCCCCGATGAACAGCCACGTCGATCACGGTGTCGGTGTGGCCGGTGAGCGGTTCCCCGATCGGGAACTCGTGGGCATCCCACAGGCGCACCGTGCTGTCATAGCCCCCGGAGACGATGATGTCGCGGTCGTCGAAGCGGCCGATGAGCACCGCGTGTACGGGGCTGGTGTGACCGGTGAGCGGTTCCCCGATCGGCGAGCCGGCGGCATTCCAGATCCGTACCGTTCGGTCGTCGCCGGCCGAGACGATGACGTCCTGGTTGCCGAGCCGGCCGATCGCCACGGTGTTCACCGCTTTGGTGTGACCGATGAGGGGATCGCCCAGGGGATCGCCCGAGGCGTCCCACACCCGAACGCTGCCGTCGCCACCGGCGGAAACGATGACATCGTGACCGCCGAGCCGGCCGATCGCGACGGCGCTCACCCATTCCGGGTGATCGGTGATCGGGTCGCCGACCGGCCTGCCCTGCGCGTCCCACCGCCGCACGGTGCCGTCGTCACCGGCGGAGACGATCAGGTCCTGATCGCCGAGGCGCCCGACCGCCACCGCGTTCACCTGCTCACCATGGCCGGTGAAGGGATCGCCGACGGGCGCGCCGGCCGCACTCCACATGCGAACGGTGCTGTCGTGACTTGCGGAGACGATGACGTCGTCGTTGCCGAGGCGGCCGATCGCCACCGCGCTGACCGTGCCGCCATGTCCGGTGAGCGGGTCGCCGATCGAGGTGCCGGCCGCGTCCCAGAGTCGTACCGTGCCGTCGGCGCCGCCCGAGACGATGATGTCGTTCTGACCCACGCGACCGACCGTTACCGCGCTGACGGTGCCGATGTGCCCGGTCAACGGCTCGCCGACCGCGGCGCCGGAGGCGTCCCACAGTCGTATGGTGCCGTTGTCCAGTCCGGCGACGATGACCTTGCGGTCACTCAGACGACCGGCGGCGATACATCCGGGCATCTCGGTGGTGACGACTTGATGCGGGGTACCGAGGCTGTGCGCCCACTGCAACGTCAGCGACGTGGTGGCAAGCCTGCCGAAGCGGCGCTGCAGCGAACCGACGCCGAGGTGAGCGGATGCGGTCGCCAGCAGGTCGGCCCGCATCTCGGGTGCGGACTCGCGAACGCGATGGTTGGCCAGGCGAAGTACCGCGATGATCGCAGCGTCGTCCCCGGCCGAGCCGGCCGGCAACAGCGGCAGGAGGCGATCCCAGTCGGCGACGAGGAGGAAATGCTCCTGGGAGAGCAGCAGTGACAGACGGCAAGCGCCGGCGGCATGCTCGGCGGCGTGGCTCCTCGTGTAGGCATCGGCCTGCGCCCACCCTTCGGGGATGGGCGGCAACAGCGTCGCCAGGATGACGGTTTCGTCGTGCGGCCGGTCGTGCCGCCAGCTCAGCATGTCGTCGACGAGCGCCTGGTGGAACAGGCGAGTGACCACCGTGTTTTCGGCGACCGTCGTCTGGAGCAGGTAGTCGGCGGCGCCCGTGTCACGCAGCTGGTCGAGATCCTCGCTGGTGACGCGATAACCGAGGGCGGCGGCGAAGTCGCGCCACCGGCTGTCGCCGATGCCCTCCCCTCGTGCGTAGGCGAGCGCGGTCAGCATGCCCCGGGCCCGCAGACGCCGGTCATCAGGCAGGGCCTCGAGGTACCGGCCTATCGCCTCGTGGACGGTGGCCGGCACCTTGGTGTCGTCGAAGTCGGACGACGCGGGGTCGACGCTCCGCACCTGTCCGGCCAGGTCGTTCGCGGCCAGTGCGGCGACGAGATAGTTGCGATCGGCTTTACGGGCGACGACCGCGGCCAGTCGCCGGGCAAGTCCGGGATCATCGCGGTAGGCGCGTGCGGCGACGTTGTCCGGTCCCTGCGTGAGAACGACCGCGGCGAAGGCTTCCAACCCGGCACGATCGAAGAAGGCGTCGGTGTCGAGATCTATCAGGTTGGGGCTGTCCGGCCCGCGAACGCCCAGGGTGTGGAGTCGAGCCCCTTCCCGCCCTGAAGATCGGCGGTGGCCACCTCGTCCAGGCCGTCCACGAAGAGCAGCAGCCGGATGTCCTGATCGGCCCTCAGGTATTCGAACAGGGTGTCCGCGGTCGACCGGGCCGGCAGGCCGACACCGGCGGTGACCGCGTCCAGGATGTCGGCGAAGGTGGCGCCTTGGGCGTTGATTGCCGCTCCGGGCCCGCACTGCTCGTTCTCGAGCTCGATCACGACACGCGCCAGCACCGCCGATTTGCCGGCGCCCGGTTGCCCCGTGATGACCAGCGGACGCTGCGGCTGCTCGTCCGCACTCAGCCATGCGCGGACCGCGGCAATCGCCTCGGCACGGCCGCGGAACATATCCGCCTGGCCGACGTCACCGCGGTGCCCGCGGCCGCGGGAGCTGAAGTAACCGCGGGCGTCCGCACCGCCGCCTTTCCGCATCAGCCACCGGCCCATGACCGGCGCCGGCGACGACCCGGCTCGGTGCCGATCAGGGTAGATGCGGTCGTACGCCTCCAGCCACGGCCGCTGGTGCGCCGGGCTCAATCCGCAGCCGGTCAGGAAACCGGCCACCGACTTCCGGGTCGGGGTGGTACTGCCGGACACCAGATTTGTCGTCGTTCCCTGGCCGATGCCACCCTTTCTCGCGACGTCCCGGACCGAGCGGCCACACTGCCGACGCAGCTGGCCCAGCGAAGTACGCAGTTCCTCGGCCGTACGGACCCGCGACAATCGCGACTGCCACGGATCGGCGGCGGGTCAGGCGTGGTGGCCACCGCCGCATCACCTCTTCGCACCTTGCCGCCCGGACGTTCCGTGCCGCCGTGTGCAAAGCCTAACTACCCGGCGGGGGCGACCGGGTCGGTGACATGGCTCAGTAGCCGGTTCCGGTTTTGACCCGCTGGCGGTCGTGCGGGTGCAGGCCGCCCTTTTCGGCCAGCACCTTGCATGCCGCGGCTATGTCGTCGGCCAAGGTCTCGACCATGGTGTGGCCGAGGGTCAGCTTCACCAGCGCCCGCATGATTTTGATGTGGTCGGCGTTCGGCGGCAGGGTGTAGGCCGGCACCATCCAGCCGCGCTCGGCGGCCAGCTGGGACGCCACGTCGAACTCGTCGAAGTTGTGGTCGCCGTCGAGCTGGAAGGCGACCAGCGGCAGCTGCTCGTCCTTCTCCGAGCCGATGATGCGGAAGTCGCCGATCGCGCCGATGCGCTGGGCCAGCTGGCGGGCGTTGGCCTGCATCGTCTGCATGATGTAGCGGTAGCCGTCGTGGCCGAAGCGGACGAAGTTGTAGTACTGGGCCAGCACCATCGACGAGCCGGTGGAGAAGTTCAGCGTGAACGTGGCGTCCCGCTTGCCCAGGTAGTTCTCGTAGAACACCAGGTCGTCGGGCAGGTCCTCGGGCGACCGGAACAGCAGCCAGCCGATCCCGGGATAGACCAGGCCGAACTTGTGGCCGGAGACGTTGATCGAGCGCACCTGGGGCAGCCGGAAGTCCCACTCGGTGTGCGGGTACAGGAACGGCCAGACGAAGCCGCCGCTGGCCGCGTCGACGTGGATCGGCACGTCCAGCCCGCGCTCCTCCTTCAGGCGTACGAGCAGGTCGTTGATCCCGACGATGTCGTCCGCGTGGCCGGTGAACGTCGTGCCCAGCACCGCTCCGACGCCGATCGTGTTCTCGTCGACGTACGGCTCCACGTCCTCGGGGCCGATCGTGTACTTGTCCGGCTGCAGCGGGATGATGCGCGGCTCGACGTCGAAGTAACGGCAGAACTTCTCCCACACCACGTGCACGTCGCCGCCGAACACCAGGTTGGGGCGCGCGGTGTCCTTGCCGGCCGCCTCCCGCCGGGCCCGCCACTTCCACTTCAGCGACAGCGCGCCCAGCATGATGGCCTCGGACGAGCCCTGGGTACGCGTCCCGGTCGTCTCGCCGGGCGCGTGGTAAAGGTTGGCCAGCATCCGGATGCAGCGCTGCTCGATCACCGCGGTCTGCGGGTACTCGGCGTGGTCGATGTAGTTGCGGTGCAGGTTCTCGGCGATGATGCGCTGGGCCTCGGGCTCCATCCAGGTGGTCACGAAGGTCGCCAGGTTGCGCATCGGGATCCCGTCGAGCACCAGCTCCTCGCCGAGCAGGCGCATAGCGTCGGCCGAGCGCATGCCGTGCTGGGGCAGCTGGTGGTCGGGCGCGGGCTCGAGGAGGAACCGGTTGCCGTACTCGCGGGCGAGGGCGTCGAGGCCGTCCAAGACCGGGATGAGGTGCTCGTCAGACGTCATCGGTCCAACCTCTCCCGCCCCCGCGCGTCCGCGCCTCATCCGGCCCGGGTGACGCGCCCCTGCGTACGGGCGGATGAACTTGCGGAAGCACCGCCGGCGAGAGGAGGCTCCGATGCGCCGCGCGCTGTGGATAGCCGTGCTGTTCGCGGCCGGCTCGGCCTGTTTCCTGGTCGCCCCGATCCCGGCGTTCCTGCGCCTGGTCGGCCCGGCCGCGGACGGTGCCGTCTTCTTCGCCGGATCGCTGCTGTTCACCTCGGCCGCGGCCCTGCAGTGCCTCCAGACGGCCGAGCTCGACCGCAAGACGCACCGGCTCGACTGGTGGAGCAGCGGCGTACAACTGCTGGGCACTTTGTTCTTCAATGTGACCACGTTCCGCGCGCTGCGGGTGTCGCTCGACTCCTCCAGCTACGACCGCCTGGTGTGGCGGCCGGACGCGTTCGGCTCGATCTGCTTCCTCGTCTCCGGATACCTCGCCTACGTCGCGGTCAGCAGGCACCTGCTGGGCCTGCCGCGCCGGACGATGGAATCGGCGATCGCGACGGTGAACCTGCTGGGGTGCGTGGCGTTCGGCATTTCGGCGGTGGCCTCGTACGTCGTTCCCACCACCGGGAACGAGCGAAATCTGGCCGTGGTCAACACGTTCACCGCACTCGGGGCGCTGTGCTTCCTGATCGGCGCCGTGCTGCTCGGCCGTTGCGAGGCGCGACGTCTTACCGTACGGTAATACATTACCAAGCGGTAAGACGTGAGGAAGAGGAGAGCCCCATGCCCGAGGTCGCCCGGTCCATCGACATTCCCGCGCCGCCCAGCCAGGTCTGGCGGTGGCTGTCCACGCCGGAGGGGCTGCGCCACTGGCTGTCGCCCGAGCTCGAGATCGACCTGACGCTCGGCGGCGCCTACCGGATGCCCGGCGGCGACGGCGAGACCTGGATCAGCGGCGTCGTGCTCGAGATGGTGCCCGAGGGCCGGCTGGTGCTCTCCTGGCTCGAGGAGGACGCCGGCTGGATCCATCCCGGCCGCCTGGTCGTCACGCTCGAGCCGATCGCCGGCGGCACGCGGGTCGGCCTGGTGCACGACGGTTTCGCCGGCATCGGCAAGACCGGGTGGACCGACACCATGGAGGCGTACGAGCGGGGCGCCGACAAGCATCAGGTGCTGCGGCGCCTGGCCGGGGCCGTCGCGATCTGATGGCGAGCCAGGACGACCTGTTCCGGGCGCTGGCCGACCCGACCCGCCGGCGCGTCCTCGACCTGCTGGCCGAGCGCGGCAGCCTGACCGTCGGCGAGCTGGCCGACCAGTTCCCCGGCCTGGTGGCGTCGGGCATCTCCAAGCATCTGATGGCGCTGCGCGCGGCGGGCCTGGTCACCGCGACCAAGAGGGGGCGCCATCAGATCTACGCGATCGACGCCGACTCCCTCGCCGGCGCGCTCGCCCCGTGGCTGGCCAAGTATGAGGCGTACTGGCAGAGCGCTCTTCTCCGCCTGCGTGACCTGGCCACCCGGGAGCAGGAGGAACGGTAGGCCCGGGTCCCCCTCGGCCCGGGCTCACCTCGCCGGAGCGCTCAGTCGAGCGAGTGCATGACGTGCTTGATCCGGGTGTAGTCCTCGAGGCCGTAGACCGAGAGGTCCTTGCCGTGGCCGGAGTGCTTGAACCCGCCGTGCGGCATCTCGGCCACCAGCGGGATGTGGCAGTTCACCCAGACGCAGCCGAAGTCGAGCCGCTGGGTCATCCGCATCGCGCGGCCGTGGTCCTTGGTCCAGACGCTGGAGGCCAGGCCGTACTCGACGCCGTTGGCCCAGCGGACCGCCTCGTCCTCGTCGCTGAACTGCTGGACGGTGATGACCGGGCCGAAGATCTCGTCCTGGATCACCTCGTCGGTCTGGCGCAGGCCGGAGACGACGGTCGGCGAGTAGAAGTAGCCCCGCTCGCCGACCCGGGCGCCGCCCGCGTTGAGCACCGCGTGGTCGGGCAGCCGGTCGACGAAGCCCACGACCCGGTCGAGCTGGCGCGCGCTGTTCAGCGGGCCGAACAGCACGTCCTCGTCGTCGGCGGCGCCGGTCTTGGTCGACTTGGCCTGCTCGGCCAGCGCGGCCACGAAGTCGCCGTAGACACGCGGCGAGGCGAGCACCCGGGTCGCGGCGGTGCAGTCCTGGCCGGCGTTGAAGTAGCCGCCGACCGCGATCGCCTCGGCCGCGGCGGCGATGTCGGCGTCGTCGAAGACCACGACCGGCGCCTTGCCGCCGAGCTCGAGGTGGGTGCGCTTGAGATCGGCCGCGGCGGCGCTCGCCACCTCCATGCCGGCCCGCACCGAGCCGGTGATCGAGACCATCTGCGGCGTGGGGTGGCTGACCAGCTGACGGCCGGTCTCGCGGTCGCCGACCACCACGTTGAGCACGCCCGGCGGCAGGAACTCGGCCGCGATCTCGGCGAGCATGACGGTGGTGACCGGGGTGGTGTCGGACGGCTTCAGCACGACCGTGTTGCCGGCGGCGATGGCCGGCGCCAGCTTCCAGACCGCCATCATCAGCGGGTAGTTCCACGGCGTGACCTGCGCGCAGACGCCGACCGGCTCGCGCCGGACGTACGACTCGAAACCGTTCAGGTACTGCCCGGCCGACCGGCCCTCGAGCAGCCGGGCCGCGCCCGCGAAGAACCGGATCTGGTCGATCGCCGGCGGCAGCTCCTCGCTCTTGGTCAGGCCGAGCGGCTTGCCCGTGTTCTGCGACTCGGCCGCCACCAGCTCGTCGGTCCGCGCCTCGATCGCGTCGGCGAACTTCAGCAGCGCCTGCTGCCGCTCGCTGGGCGTGGTGTTCCGCCACGTCTCGAACGCGGCCGACGCCGCCTCCATCGCCTTGTCGACGTCCGGCTTGCCGGACACCGGCGCCGAGGCGAAGACCTCGCCGGTGGCCGGGTCGATCAGGTCCTCGTAGCGGCCCTCGGCCGGCGCCGACGAGGCGCCGCCGATGAAGTTGTGCAGCACGGTCTTGGCGGTCACTCGATCTCCAGACGCAGGAAAGGACACATCCCGGCCCATCTTTCCACCGATTCCGTAGCTGACAAGAGGTTGAAGCGACGACTTCCGTCAGACGGCGCGGCAGTCGCCGTCAGCGCAGACCCACGCAGTCGTAGCGCCAGAAGGTGTCCGAATACACCAAGGTGCCGGTCATCCACGTCTCGTAGGCGGGGAGCCGGAACACCTGGAAAGCCGCGTCGGGGATGCGCAGCGACGGCTTGCGGAAGCCGAGCCCGGCCGCGGGCTCGAAGCCGCTCCGGGAGTAGTAGCGGGGATCGCCCTCGAGGAACACCAGCGGGACGCCGCGCTCGCCCATCTCGTCGAGTCCCGCCCGGATCAGCGCCGTCCCGAGGCCGCGGCCCTGCCACTGCGGCAGGATGCCGAGCGGGCTGAGCGTCTGCACCGGCACCAGCTCGCGCGGCGCGTCCAGCAGCGTACGGCTGAACATGATGTGCCCGACGACCTCGCCGTCCTCCTCGGCCACCAGCGACAGCGCGCCCGGGTCGTCGCGGCGCAGGGCCGCCACCAGCTCGGCCACCGTCTCGCCGTGGCCGCCGCCGAACGCGGCCCGGTTCACGGCACGGACCGCCTCGTGGTCGCGAAGCTCCTCCATGCGAACGGCCATGACCGGAAGGTAGTGGGCCCGGTGGTGGCGGCCAACCGATTTACCTCTTTGGCTCAGCCGGTGACCTCGACCGTCCCGGCCAGCCGTCCGAAGTGGATGTTCGCCGGGCGGTGGCCGGGGATGCGCTCGGCCGGCGCGACGGTCACCGGGACGCCGTCGTGGGCCTCGGCGACCTCCAGCCACGGGACCATGCGGTCGTGGGCGCGACCGAGATCCCAACTGCGGCCGTACGGCGGGGGGTCGAGCACCACCACGCGGCGGTCCTCGACGACGGGGATGTCGGCCGGCCTGCCCTCGACCGCGATGTACCGGCCGTGGGCGTCGCTGAGCTGGACGCGCGCCTCGATGCGGCCCGCCTTGCCGGCCGGCCCGGTGGTGCTGGCCGCCAGCCAGGCCGGGTCGACGTCGCGGCCGAAGGCGTCCGCGAGCATCGTGTACAGCTGGAAGTTCTCGGCGATGCCACCGATCCGGACGGTCCAGGCCCGTCCTTCGGCCCGGTCGACCACCAGCAGTTGCTCGTCGTCGAGCACGGCCAGCACGTCCTCGAGGCGGCCCAGGTCGCCGCGGACCTGGCTCAGCTCGCGGACCAGCCGCAGCGCCTCGTCGCGCCGGGGAAACGCGGCCCGGGCCGCGCGGTCGGTCAGCACCGAGGTGGCGGCCGTCGCCCACTCCTCGAGGGGGAACCAGCCGTTGGCGTATTCGACGGCCCTGTCGTGCGGGAGCCCGGCCCGCCGGGGCAGGCGCCGCCCCCGGGTCAGCCGGGCGATCGACCCGTCGTACGCGTCCTGCGCCCCGCCCGGGTTCGGCGGCCGCTCCTTGCCGCCGACCATGGCCCGCCACGTGCCGGCGAACCCGGACGCCGCGGTGAGCACCTCGAGCAGCCCTCGCGCGATCGGCGCCACCACCGGTCCGGGCGGCGCGCCGTTCTCGACCAGGGCGCCGGCGATGATCGCGAGGTGACCGGCCATCGCGGCCGGGACCAGGTCGAAGAGGCCGGCCAGCTCGCCCAGGGTCTCCGGGCCACCCTCGGCCGCGGCGACGCCGAGATCGGGCATCGCGAGCTGAAAGGAGACGAGATCCCCGGCGCGGGCCAGGTCGTAGAGGGACGCGATATCCACGGCGGGCAAGCATAGGGGAGATCGCTCGTGGCTCCGTTCGTTGACCGGCCCGCGCTCCGCCCCGGCCCTAACGTGCGTCCGCTGCCTCTAGCCCAGGCTGCCTCTACCCCACCCCGTGCACTGGGTGGGGTGAGAATATGGCCGGGGTGTGACACTTCCGGCGACTCATCCACAACGGTCACGACCGCGCCCAACCTCACCGGACAGACCTGGCAGGCTATGTGCGGCTGCGGCCGGTCGGGATGGTCGCGGCGTCAGGGTGACTCGATCTGCTGCGGGGCTCCACCGCCGATCCGGGCCAGGCTGCACGAGCGCCGTCGTTCGAGGCTGGCGGTGATCGTGCGGATTCCGGGCGGGACCGGGGGACCTCGGCCGGCCGCTGTGCGGCGTGCGCACGGTAGCCAAGGTGCGGGTGAGCGTTGCGGCGTAGTTCCCGGCTGACCGCCGACGGACCCCGGCCGAGTTCGGCGGCGATCTGCCGGACCTTGGAGTGTTCCCGGCGCCGGTCGGCGAAGTGGATCCGGGGGCGAGAATGCGGCCGGGGTAGGACACTTCCGGCGACTTGTCCCCACCTGGAAGGATCTTGTGGATGGGACCCGCGGTGCGACTGGCCGAGATCGACGACGACAACTGGCGGGCGGTGGCCGACGTCGCCCCGCGCGACGACCAGCGGCGTTTCGTCGCCGCGCTCGGCGCCCGCTACCTGCTGCTCTCGATGCGCGACGGCGTCTGGCACTCGCTGGCCGTCATGACCGGCGACACCGTGGCGGGCCACGTGATGTGGGCCCGCGACGGCGACGTCCACTGGATCGGCGGCATGCTGATCGACGCTCCCGCCCAGGGCGCCGGCCTCGGCCGCGCGACGGTCGAGGCCATCGTCGACCACCTGCGAACCGAGCAGCGGGCCGGCGAGATCCGCCTCTCCTGCCACCCCGACAACACCGCGGCGATGGCCCTGTACCGTTCGATGGGCTTGACCCCGACCGGCGAGCTGGAGGACGACGAGCTCGTCCTGGCGCTCACCCCGTGACCCCGGCGTTCCGCCTGAAGCGAGGCCCGACCGGCTTCCGCGGCCGCGACGAACTCGAGCTGCCGCTGATCGACGACCGTATCTTTCGCGCCGGCTGCCACGAAGCCGCCCGCCGCGCCCGGGTGCCGTCGAGGAGGCCGGCGGCCCCGGCTACCCGCGGGCTCGGCACGCGGCGCGGATCGGTGGTCTTCGGTGCTCGCTCACGCCGGACCCGGTCATGACTCACCCGCGACCGGAGCATCGTTCCGCGGCGTCGAAGGCGGGCGCGAGCGGATCCAGCACCGCACGAAGCTGATCTGGCAGTGACCCGCTGGGTATGACCAGCCCGGCCGCGCCAAGGCTTCCGGGCCGCAGCCAGCTCTCCAAGCCGATGCGAACCGCCACCGCCACGCTCGCGGCGAGAACGCGGGCCGTCTGCCCTCCGGCGTCACCGAGGCGCTCGCCTATCACCGCCGCGAGCGAGGGCGCCATGCCGGCAGTGGTGTCGAGGAACGCGTCGCGCAACGCGGGCCGGGTGGTGATCAGCAGCAGCGCCTCGCGTTGCCGGTCGCCGGTGTCGGTGTACTGCTCGACCACCGCCTCGGTGACGGCGTCGGCCAGACGCATCTTCGGAGACCGGGCCGCGACCGCAGCCGCGATCCGTGCCTCCCGGTCCGCGGTGACGGCGGAGACGATCGCCTGCTCGCGACTGGCGAAGTAGTTGTTGTAGGTGCGCGGCGACACCCCGGCCGCCTCGGCGATGTCCTCGACCCGCACCTGGTCGGGTCCGCGTTCCACCGCCAGACGGAGGGCCGCCGCGCGCAATGCCTCCCGCGTGGCCAGCTTCTTGCGCTCCCGCAGCCCGGGATCCGGCGTCGTCACGGCGTCAGCATTCCACAAATATCTGCGTACGCGCAAAGTTGCGTTTACGCACTTTTCTGCCAGCCTCGGCCGCACGACCGACGCCGGCGGAGAGGACGCACCATGCGAGCCAGGGGGATGACCTACGACACCGGATTCGTGGTGGACGGCCGGATATCCCGCGCCCGCCTCGACCCCGCCGAGGTCCGGCGCGAGCTTGCGATCATCCGCGACGACCTGCACTGCAACGCGGTCCAGATCATCGGCGGCGATCCGGACCGGCTGGAGCTGGCCGCCGGCGCCGCCGCGGACCTCGGCCTGGAGGTCTGGTTCTCGCCCTATCCGCTGGAGCTGGACCCGGAGCGGATTCTCACGCTTTTCCGCGACTGCGCCGAGCGTGCGGAACGGCTCCAGCGGCGGGGAGCCACCGTCGTGTTCGTCGCCGGCGTCGAACTGAGCGTGATGAACCGCGGGTTCCTGCTCGGGCAGAGCCCCGAGGAGCGGGTCGCGCGGCTGATGAGCCGACCCGAGCGCCGGGCCGAGGCGATCCGCGCGCTCGGCGTACGCATCAACGCCTTCCTCCGCGACGCCGTGGCCGCCGTCCGCGAGCGCTTCGAGGGCCGGATCACGTACGCGTCCATCCAGTTCGAGCAGGTCGACTGGACTCCGTTCGACGTGGTGACGATCGAGCTGATCCGCTCCGCCGAGGTCGCCGACCGGTTCCGCGCCGCGGTGCGGACCCTGGCCCAGGGCCCGAAACCGCTCGCCATCACCGGGTTCGGCACCGCGGCCTACCGCGGCGCCGGGGACCGCGGTGGGCGGGTGCTGGAAGTGGTCGAGCACGACCCGGAGACCAACGTCCCGGTACGGCTCGACGGCGTGTACGAGCGGGACGAGGCCGGCCAGGCCGCGTATCTGGACGAGCTGCTGGAGATCTTCGAGACCGAGGGCGTCGACAGCGCGTTCGTGTTCCTGTTCGCGTTGGCGGGCTACCCGCACCGCCCGGACGGCGACCCCCGGGACGACCTGGACCGCGCCGGCCTGGGCATCGTGAAGATCCTCGAAGGGCGCCGGGGGCGGACCTACCCCGACATGGAGTGGGAGCCCAAGGCCGCCTTCGCCGCGGTGGCGCGGCGCTACCGGCGGTGACCCGTGCGGGGGCCGGCCCCACACGGGTCATGAAGACCGGCGGTCAGTCGCGGGCCGCGGTCAGGTGCGGGCGCAAGGCCAGGATCAGGCCGAGCGTCGTGTAGCCCACCAGCAGGTGCGCGACCCCGACGAACTGGCCCACCGTGGCGCCGAAGACGCCCATCGCCGGTACCGTGACCACGGCCCAGCTCTCGGCGACCACCGGCCAGAAGCGGGCCGGGCCCCGCCAGCGGCCGGTCACGGCGATCTTCACGCCGATGACGAACATGCCGAGCATCGACAGCGGCCAGAACATGTCGAGCGCGTGCATCCAGACGGCGTCCCGGGAGCCGGGCATGGCGGCGTGCAGGACGGTCCACAGCGTGGCCAGCGTGAGCAGCGCGTACTCGACCCGGAGCAGGCCCCGGGCCAGCCGCGAGGTGCCGGTGGCGGCCGTCCGCAGCTGGGTCGTGACCAGGGCGAACAGGCTGATCTGGAAGGGCAGCGCGCCGAGGTCGTTGACGAGCATCGCGGTCGGGTCGGTGTCCTGCGGGTTGTAGACGGCCATCGCGGCCGCCCACACGGCGGCGCCGCCGGCCACGAGCCGGCCGGTCCGGCGTACGGCCGCGGTGGTGGTGTTGATCGGGGTGTCGAGGGCCGGAGCCGGCTGGACGGTGACGGACATTGCGTTCTCCTTCGTCGGTGACGGGGAGAACTCTGCGGGGCGGGCGTCCCGGGCCGGCAGGGCCGCGCGCCACCGGAGCGGTCCCCGAAGTTGTCCCGGCCGGGCCGGGACATCCGCCCGCTGACCGCGGGACACGTGACCTGCCAAGATGTGCGCGTGAAGAGGGCAATCCCGGTTCTCGCCGCCGCCGTCGCGTTCGTCGTGGTGGCGGCGGTGCTGGACGCGCAGGTTCCGGCGGCGCATCGCGAGCTCATCGGCATCGACCTCGGCTGGACGGCGGGGCTGCCCGGTCTCGGCCTGGTCGTGCCGGGCGCGATCCTGCTGCGGCGGCTGCCCCGGCACCCGGTGGCGTGGCTGCTCTGCGGCTCGGGCCTGCACTGGTGCCTGGACGGGGCGGCCGGCTCCTGGCTCGCCTACGCCACCTACGCCGGCCGGCCGGGCGCGGACGCCGCCTTCTGGGTCTACCAGCGCCTCGGCGCGACCCTGCTGATCTGGCTGCCGTTGCTGCTGCTCATCTACCCGACCGGCCGCTTTCCGAGGAGCTTCTTCGCGTACGCGTCCCTGGCCGCCGCCTCCCTGGCACCGCTCCTCACGCTGATCGTCCCCTCCGAGGTCGCCCAGGCCCGCGACGGCAACCCGCTTCCGGCCCCGTTCGCAGCGCTCGACCTCGACCCGTTCTCGCTGCCGCTCCCGGACGGCTGGTGGCCCCCGCTGCTCTCCGCCGCCTGGATCCTGCTGCCGCTCGGCGTCATCGGCGCGTTCGCCCTGGTGGTGCGCCGCTACCGGGCCGCGACCGGCGACGACCGGCTCGCGCTGCGCTGGCTGACCTGGGCCGCCGTCGTCGACGTGCTGGTCATGGTGGCCCAGCTGGTGGTGCCGGAGCTGGCCGGCGTGGTGCTCGGCCCGGCGATCGCGCTCACCGGCGGCGCGATCGCGGTGGCCCTGGTGCGGCCCCGGCTCGTCGACGTCGACCGGCTGCTCGGCGGGACCCTGCTCTACGCGGCGATGGCCGTCACCGTGCTGGTGGTGGACGCCTGCGTGCTCGGCGCCACCGGCGCGCTGCTCGGCGAGCGGCTGGCCGAGCGGGACGCGGCGGTGCTGGCGTTGCTGCTGGTCATGGCCGTCTACGGTCCGCTGCGGCACCGGCTGTGGCTGGCGATCCGGCGGCTCGTGCTGGGCCGGCGCGACGACCCGTACCGGGTGGTGGCCGGCCTGGCCGAGCAGCTGGAACGGTCCCGGTCGCCCGAGGACGAGCTGCTGGCCGTGGCCCAGGCCGTCGGCGCCGCGTTCCGCTCCCCCTACGTGGCGGTCGAGGTCGACCGGGCCGGCGGCGAGCGGCTGGTGGCGACCTGCGGCGAGCCGGCCGGGCCGAGCCGGGCGCTGCCGATCACGTATCGCGGGGAGACCGTGGGCCGGGTGGTCCTGCCCGCGAGCGGCGCCCGGGTGGCCCTGTCCGCCCGCGACGAGCGGCTGCTCGGCGACGTGGTGCGCCAGGCCGCGATCGCCGCCCGCTCGGCGTACCTGGCCCAAGAGCTGCAGCGCAGCCGCGAGCAGATCGTGGCCGCCCGCGAGGAGGAGCGCCGGCGGCTGCGGCGTGACCTGCACGACGGGCTCGGCCCGGCGCTGGGCGGGGTGGCGCTGCGCATCGACACCGCCCGCAACCTGGGCGCGCGCGACCGCGCCGGTGACGTGGACAAGCTGCTCAAGCAGGCCCGCGAGGACATCACCGCGGCGGTCGCCGACGTGCGCCGGCTCGTGCACGACCTGCGCCCGCCCGCGCTCGACGACGTCGGCCTGCTCGGCGCGGTCCGCCAGCAGGCGGCCCGGCTGCGCGCGCCCGGCCTGGCCGTGACCGTCGACGGCGGCGCCGGCCTCGACGGCCTGCCGGCGGCGGTCGAGGTGGCCGCGTACCGGATCGCCTCCGAGGCCCTCACCAACGTCGCGCGGCACGCGTCCGCCGCCACCTGCCGGGTCCGGCTGTCGGTCACCGACGGCGCCCTGCTGGTCGAGGTCGTCGACGACGGCGTCGGGATCGCGGCCGGCACGCCCGCCGGCGTCGGCCTGGTCTCGCTGCGCGAGCGCGCCGCCGAGCTGGGCGGCGACTGCCGGATAGAGTGCCCGGACGGCCGCGGCACCGCGGTCCGGGCCCGACTGCCGATGGGGGTGCTGGTGTGATCCGCGTGCTGGTGGCCGACGATCACCCGATCTTCCGCGAGGGGCTGGCCATGCTGCTGACCTCGGTCGGCGGCATCGAGGTGGTCGGCACCGCGGCCGACGGGGTCGAGGCGGTGGCGGCGGCCGGCCGGCTGCGGCCCGACGTCGTGGTGATGGACGTGCAGATGCCCCGGCTCAACGGCGTCGAGGCGACCCGCCGGCTCAGCGCCGAGCTGCCCTCGGCCGGCATCGTGGTGCTGACGATGAGCGAGGACGACGGGACGGTCTTCGCGGCGGTGCGGGCGGGCGCGCGGGGCTACCTGGTCAAGGGCGCGGAGCAGGAGGAGATCGTACGCGCGATCAGCACCGTGGCGGCCGGCGGCGCGGTCTTCGGCGCCACCCTCGCCCAGCGGATCGCCGAGTTCTTCGCCGCCGGGCCGCCCGCGCCGACCGACGCCTTCCCTCAGCTCACGGCCCGTGAGCGGGAGATTCTCGAGCTGCTCGCGGCGGGCCGGTCGAACGCGCAGATCGCGGCCGCGCTCTACCTGTCGCCCAAGACCGTGCGCAACAACGTCTCCAACGTCTTCGCCAAGCTCCAGGTGGCCGACCGCGCGGAAGCCATCGTGCGCGCCCGCGAGGCCGGCCTCGGTCATTGACCCCGGCTACTGCTCCCGCATCTCCCACGGCGAGCCGTACTCGACCAGCTTGGCCAGGAACGGGATCGGGTCGAACGCCTCCGGCCCGAGCACGCCACTGCCCCGCCACTCGCCCGCGGCCAGCAGCTCGAGGGCCACGACCGGGTTGACGGCGGTCTGCCAGACGACGGCCTGGGCACCGTACTCCCGCATCGACCATTCGTTGTCGACCAGGTGGTAGAGGTAGACCTCGCGCGGCGCGCCGTCGGTGCCGAGGCCCTTCACGACCGTACCGGCGCAGGTCTTGCCCGTCATCTTGTCGCCCAGGGTGGCCGGATCGGGCAGCACCGCGGCGACGACGTCCCGCGGCGACACCTCGGCCGCGCCCACCCGGACCGGCTCGGTGCGGTCCAGGCCGAGCTTGTGCAGCGTGCGCAGGACCTCGATGAACTCGCCGCCCAGCCCGTACTTGAAGGTGACCTTGCCGGCGTCCACCCAGCGCGGGATGAGCAGCACCTCCTCGTGCTCGACGTGCACGCACTCGACCGGGCCGATCCCGCCCGGGAAGTCGAAGATCTCCGGCTCGCTCAGCGGGACGGTGGTGAACCAGCCCCTGCCGCGCTCCCAGATGACCGGCGGGTTCAGGCACTCCTCGATCGTGGTCCACACCGAGAACGACGGCGCGAACTCGTAGCCTTCGACCTCGAGGTTGCCGCCGTCGCGGATGCCGACCTCGTCGATCCGGGAGAAGAGGTGGTCGGCGGCGTAGCGGGCGAAGATGTCCGACAGCCCCGGCTCGACGCCGATCCCGACCAGGGCCAGCCGGCCTCGGCTCTCCCACCGGTCGGCGACGGCGAACTGCTCGTCACCGAGTTTCACCCCGGTCTTCGTGTACGGGTCGGTGGCGTGCGCGTGGGAGAGTGACATCGCCATGTCGAGGTAGTCGGCTCCCGCCTCCAGGGCGCCCTCGAAGACGGGCATCACGAACCGGGGGTCGACCGCGTTCAGGACATGCGTGATGTTCTCCCGCCGGCACAGCTCGGCGATGGCGGCACTGCTGGATGCGTCGACGTGGGCGGCGGTGAACCGCTCGTCGCCGAGCGCGTCGACGCAACGCTGGGCGCGGGCGAGGTCGTAGTCGGCGACCACGAACCGGGAGAAGAAATCGCGGCGTGCGGCAATGCCGGCCGCGGCGGACCCTACTCCGCCCGCGCCGACAACCAGGACGCGCATGAGGTACACACCTTTCGGTCTTCTGATCACTGAAACCGTGTCCCAAGAGCCTCCTGACGACTGAAAGACTTGTCAAGAGCGATCAACTCTGCGATAAACGCAGGAGCCACCGCCGTCCGGAAGGGACCGCGATTTCCTTGACCACCGCAAACCGGACGAGCGACACGATTGCCGTCCACCCGAGCCCGGGGAAGAATCGCGGCGTGACGGCGGACCTGGCTCTGGATCAGATCAACAAGCAGATCATCGAGCACCTGCAGCGGGACGGGCGGATGTCGTACGCGACGCTCGCCAAGGAGATCGGCCTTTCCGAGGCCGCGGTACGCCAGCGGGTGCAGCGCCTGCTCGACGGCGGCCTGATGCAGATCGTGGCGGTGACCGACCCGCTGACGCTCGGCTTCGCGCGGCAGGCGATGGTCGGGCTCAAGGTGAACGGCGACCTGCGGGCGATCGCCGACGAGATCGCCTCGATCCCCGAGGTCGACTACGTGGTGATCTGCGCCGGCGGCTACGACCTGCTGGTCGAGCTGGTCTGCACCGACGACGAGCACCTGCTCGACCTGCTCAACGAGAAGGTCCGCACGATCAAGGGCGTGACCAGCTGCGAGACCTTCATGTACCTCAAGCTCGCGAAACAGACGTACGCCTGGGGAGTTCGATGACCGCACCGTCCTACTGGTTGCACACCCTCGGCCCGCTCACCCCGCGCCCGCCGCTCGACGGCGACCTGGACGTGGACGTGGCCATCGCCGGGGGTGGCTACACCGGCCTCTGGACGGCGTACTACCTGTCACGGGCGGCGCCCGGGCTGTCGATCGCGGTGCTCGAGGCGAAGTACTGCGGGTTCGGCGCCTCCGGACGCAACGGCGGCTGGGCGTCCGGGCTCTTCCCGGTCTCCGAGGAGAAACTCACGCGGCGGTACGGCGCGGACCGTGCCGCGGCGATGCATGCGGCATTGGCGGACGCCGTCGACGAGGTCGGCCGGGCGGCGGCGGCCGAGGGCATCGACTGCGACTACGCCAAGGGCGGGACGATCACGCTCGCCCGCACGCCCGCGCAGCTCCGGCGGGCCCGGTCGGCCCCGGGCTTCCGGTCCGCGGCCGAGGCGTCGGCGATCTGCGGGGCGTCGAACGTGCTGGGCGGCGTCTACAGTCCGCACTGCGCCGCGCTCCATCCGGCCAAGCTGGTCCGCGGTCTCGCCGCGGCGGTCGAGGCCCGCGGCGTCCGGATCTTCGAGGGCACGCAGGTCCTGCGCCTCGGGCCGGGCGCGGTTTCGACCTCGCGCGGCGTCGTGCGGGCGAAGACGGTCGTCCGGGCGCTGGAGGGCTACACCGCCGGGCTCGCCGGCCACAAGCGCCACCTGGCGCCGGTCTACTCCCTCATGATCGCGACGGAGCCGCTGCCCGCGCCGGACTGGGCCCGGATCGGGCTGGCCCGCCGGGAGACGTTCAGCGACGAGCGGCACATGATCATCTACGGCCAGCGGACGGCCGACGACCGGCTCGCGTTCGGCGGTCGCGGGGCGCCCTATCACTTCGGGTCGCGGATCGAGCCCTCGTACGACCGGGTGCCGGCCGTCTTCGACATGCTGCGGGACACGCTCACCGAGATGTTCGGGATCGAGCCGGCGATCGCGTACCGGTGGGGCGGGCCGCTCGGCATCCCCCGCGACTGGATGCCCTCGGTCGGTCTCGAGGACGGGGTCGCCTGGGCCGGGGGCTACGTGGGCGACGGCGTTGCGGCTGCGAACCTGGCCGGGCGTACGCTCGCCGATCTGATCTCCGGCACCGAGAGTGACCGGACCGCCCTGCCCTGGGTCGGCCACCGCTCGCGCCGCTGGGAGCCGGAGCCGATCCGCTGGCTCGGCATCAACGCCGCGCTGCGCGCGACCACCTGGCGCGACGCCTGGGAGCGGCCGCGCGCCTCCGCGACCCGCCCGGGCGAATAGGGGATGCGATCGACCGGCGTCCCGTGGCACCCTCGGAGCATGACGTACGCGTATGGCATCCGGTTCGGTCGGCCCCCGACGGTGGCCTGACCCTTTCCCGTGCGTCATGCAGGCCGCCCACCCGGGCGGCCGTTCTTGTCTCCGGCCTTCTCCGCGTGGGTGGCGTCCGCCCTCATCCGAAGGAGAAGCCCGATGTCCCGCCCCACCGCTCCCGCGCTGACCCCCGCCGCCCTCGCCGCGGACCTGGCCGTCCGCGACCTGACCGACCCGGCGTCCGGCCCGCACGCCATGCAGCTGCTGGTGGCCGAGATCCTCGCCGCCGTCGGAGGACCGCGGCTGGTCCACCGCGGCGACCGCATCGTCGACGTGGCCGACAACTACGACCGGCTCGGGTACAGCCCGGTCGCCGCCGCCCGCGACTCCCGGCACAGCCGCTACGTCACGCCGCACCGGATGTTGCGGTCGCAGACCTCGGCGCTGATACCCGGTGCCTTGCGGCTGCTGGCCTCGGCCGATGTCCTCGTCGTCTGCCCCGGTGTCGTCTACCGCCGCGACGCCATCGACCGTCTCCACACCGGAACCCCGCACCAGCTTGACCTGTGGCGGGTCACCACCGGTCCCTGCTCGCGCGAAGATCTGCTCGGCCTGGTCGGTGCCGTGCTCGGGGCGGCGCTCCCGGGCGTGCCGTGGCGGACCCGGCCGGCCGCACACCCGTACACGACGGACGGGCTCGAGATCGAGGCCTGCTCCCCCGCCGGCTGGGTCGAGGTGGGCGAGGGCGGTCAGGCCGCCGCCCACGTCCTGCGCCTGGCGCCCGTGCCGGCCGGTGGTGGTCTCGCGCTGGGCCTCGGCCTCGACCGCCTGCTCATGCTGCGCAAGGGGATCGGCGACATCCGCCTGCTGCGATCGACCGACCCGCGGGTGGCCGGGCAGATGGGCGACCTCACGCCGTACCGGCCGGTCTCGGCCCAGCCCGCCGCCCACCGCGACCTCTCGGTGGCCGCGCCGGCCGGCGTGACCGCCGAGGACCTGGGCGATCGTGTCCGCGACCTGCTCGGTCCCGACGCGCACCTCGTCGAGGAGGTCACCATCCGGTCGGTGACGCCGTCCGCCGCCCTGCCCGCCGCTTCGCGCGCCCGCCTGCGCCTGCGCGACGACGAGGCCAACGTCCTGCTCCGCGTCGTGCTGCGCGACCTGCACGGCGCCCTGCCCCGGGAGCGCGCCAACGCCCTGCGGGACCGCTTGTGGTCGGGCCTGATGGCCGGCCGCGACCGGCGATGAGGCCGCCCGCCACAAATTTCCGGCGATGACCGCAAGAAGACTCTGGACTCTCCCCCTACGGGAGGGTCCAGAGTCTTCCCGACGGAAGCGGGAGGCCCCACCGCGGCGCTGGGGCGGCGCCGCGGTTGGGGCGCGGGGGTGAGGGAAGGGGTCAGGCGATGATGACGGACTTCAGCAGGGTGAAGGCGCGGGCGGTCGCGCCCGCCGACTGGGCCCGGTCGGCCTCGGCGAGCTTCGCGGCCCAGTCCCGGCCGCCGCCGCCGGCGACCACGCGGGCCTGAGCGGCGTCGCGCAGAGCGTCGAGGACGGCGTCGCGGGTGGCCGCCGCCGGGCGGCCGCTGGTCAGGGCGCGCTCGGCCGCGGCCAGCGTGGCCGCGGTGGGTCGGAGTGTGCCGTCGGGTTGCCAGTTCGGGGTGGCGAGGAGGGAGGCGACCGGCGACGAGGACGGCAGCTTGCCGGCGGCGTCCCGGATGCAGTCGTGGCCGGTCCTGGTGCGCAGGCCCCAGCCGAACGGGTAGAGGGGGTGGTAGTCCCGGTCGCCGACGTTGATCGGGACCTGGTCGACCGTGGCCGGCCAGCTCAGCGGCAGCCGGCCGGTGAAGGGGCGGTTGCCGAAGAGGACGTCGGCCACCCCGGCTCCTTCGCTGCCGGGCAGCCAGGAGGCGACCAGGGCGTCGATCGCGCCGAGTTGATCGGTGATCACCTGGGGGCGGCCGGAGACGAGCAGGACGACGCACTTGGCGACGGCGGCACAGACCTTGTCGACGACCGCTTTGTCGCCGGGCTGGAGGGTGAGGGACTTGGGCTCGTTCTGGGCCGGCGTGCACCAGCTGCAGACCGGGCCGCCCACGTCGCCGAAGCCCTCGGCGTACGGGGTCTCGCCGACGACGGCGACGCCGACCGTGGCGTTGCCGACGGGAGCCGACGCGTCGGGGCTGTAGGTGATCTGCGCCCGGGGAGCCACCTGGCGCAGGCCCTGCAGGATCGTCGTGCCGGGGATGGTGGCGGGACCGGAGCGGCCCTGCCAGTCGATGGTCCACCCGCCGGCCTGGTTGCCGATGTCGTCGGCGTTGCGGCCGGCCACGTAGATCTTCGCGTCCTTGCGGAGCGGAAGGAGGTTGCCCTTGTTCTTGAGCAGGACCTGCGACTCGGCCACGGCCCGGCGGGCCACGGCACGGTGGGCGGCGCTGCCCACGTCGGCCGTGTGCGCGTCGGAGGCGTAGGGGTGGTCGAAGAGGCCGATGGCGAACTTCGTGCGCAGGATGCGGCGGACGGCGTCGTCGATACGGGCCATGCTCACCCGGCCGGCCAGCACCTCGGCCCGGAGCACCTGCTCGAAGCGCGGAGCGGTGTTGGGCTCCATGAACATGTCGCTGCCGGCGTTCACGCCGGTGCGCACCTGCAGCGGGGTGGGCGCCGGCTCGCCGGAGGTGTCCGGCAGCTGGTGGATGCCCTCCCAGTCGGTGATCACGAAGCCGTCGAAGCCCAGGCCGTGCTTGAGCGTGCCGGTGATGAGCTCCCGGTTCGCGTGCATCTTGATCGGGTTGCCGACGCCGTCCTCGGTCCAGTCGACGCTGGAGAACGACGGCATCACGGTGCCGGCGTGGTGGTGTCGGACGGCGGTCACGTACGGCGCCAAGTCGATCCGGGCGAAGTCGCGCCGGTTGGTGATCGTGATGCCCTGGTCGATGGTGAAGTCGCCGTTGCCGGTGCCGTACTCGGTGTCGCCGTCGCCGGCGTAGTGCTTGACGGTCGCCAGCACGCCGCCCTTCTGCAGGCCGTCGATCGCGGTCTCCATGCGGATCACCAGGCCGGGGTCCTCGGAGAAGCTCTCGTACGAGCGGCCCCACCGCTCGTCGCGGGAGACGCAGACGCAGGGCGCGAAGTCCCACGGGATGCCGGTGGCGCGCACCTCGGAGGCGGTGGCCCGGTAGGCCCGCTCGACCAGGGCCGGGTCGCGGGTGGCGCCGAGGCCGACGTTGTGCGGGAAGACGGTGGCGCCGTAGACGTTGCCGTGGCCGTGCACGGCGTCGATGCCGTAGATCATCGGGATCTGCAGGGGCGTGCTCAACGCGTACGACTGGAAGGTGTTGATCATGGCGACCCAGGTGGCCGGGTCGTTGGGCGTCGGCACGGAACCGCCGCCGGAGAGGATCGAGCCGAGGCGCAGGGTGGTGATCTGGCTCGGGTCGGGGGCGATCGCGCCCCGCTCGGCCTGCGTCATCTGGCCGATCTTGTCGTCGAGCGTCATCCGGCGCATGAGGTCGGCCACGCGGCGGTCGATCGAGAGGCGGCGGTCCAGGTACGGGAGACCGTGCGCGTTGACGATGACGGTGGGCGTGGCGGCCAGGGTGGCGCCGCGGGCGGTGAGACCGAGCGGCAGCACCTTGGCGGTCGCGGCGGCGGTCGCGGCGGGAGCAACCACGGTGAGCCCGCGGACCGAGCCGGAGGAAGCGCCGGCCGGGAAGGTGACGGCCGGAGAGGTGACGGCCGGAGACCTGACGGCCGCGGAGGTGACGCCCCCGGAGGTGACGCCCCCGGCGGCGGACGACACGCCGGCCGCGGCGGCGGGCGATGCGGAGACGGTGGCCGCGGCGGCCAGCGGCCGGCCGTCCGAGGTGGTGGCGGTGAAGGCCACGGTGACCCGCGCGCCGGCGTCCACGGTCGACACCGGCGAAGCGGGCGTCAGCGTCACGATCTGGGCGCCGGCCGGCGCGGCGGCCGCGGCGGGAAGCGGGAGCAGCACGACGGCGAAGGCGCCGGCCGCGAGCGATTTGAGCGATGTGGATGGTCGCACGCCGTTCTCCTGGTGGTGGGAGGGCCGGCCGACACCGGCCCGGGGCTGACCTCGCTCGCTCGATACTCACCCCGATCAATGCTGTCAGGTAACAGTCCTGTTTCCGCCCGTAGGCATCAAGCGACAAATCGACGAGTAGGGTGACGCGCGTGGAGACCGTGGAGGCGCTGATCGAGGGCATCGCCGACGAGGAACGGCGGTCGGACGCGCGGCTCCTGGTCGCGCTCATGAGTGAGGTCACCGGCGAGCCGGCGGCGCTGTGGCCGGCGTCGATCGTCGGCTTCGGGACCTATCACTACAAATACGAGTCGGGCCGGGAGGGCGACACCGTCGCGGTCGGCTTCGCGCCGCGAAAGGCGCAGACGGTGGTGTACGTGACCGGATATCTCGACGGATACGCGGATCTGCTCGACCGGCTCGGCCCGCACACCCGCGGCAAGGGCTGCCTCTACCTGAAGAGCGTCACGAAGGTGGACGCCGGCGTGTTGCGCGCGATCGTCGCGCGCTCGCACGAGAACGCGGCCCCGGCGTGACGCCGGAGCCGCGTACTTGCAGCATGCTCAGAGGTGGTTCGACGCCTCGGTGAGCACCGAGCGCAGGATCTGCTCGATTTCCGCGAACTGCTCCTCGCCGGCGATCAGCGGCGGCGCGAGCTGGATGACCGGGTCGCCGCGGTCGTCGGCGCGGCAGTAGAGGCCGGCCTCGAAGAGCGCGTGCGACAGGAACCCGCGCAGCAGGCGCTCCGACTCGTCCTCGTTGAAGGTCTGCTTGGTCGCCTTGTCCTTGACCAGCTCGATGCCGAAGAAGTAGCCGTCGCCGCGGACGTCGCCGACGATCGGCAGATCCTCCAGGCGCCGGAGGTACGAACGGAAGAGGTCGCTGTTCTGGCGCACGTGCCCGTTGAGGTCCTCGCGCTCCATGATGTCGAGGTTGGCCAGCGCCACCGCCGAGCCGACCGGGTGGCCGCCGTAGGTGATGCCGTGCGCGAACCAGTTGGTGCCGTGCAGGAACGGCTCGGCCAGGCGATCCGACGCGATCATGGCGCCCAGGGGCACGTACCCGGAGGTGAGGCCCTTGGCGACGGTGATGATGTCGGGGGTGTAGCCGTACTTGAGGCCGCCGAAGTACTCGCCGAGCCGGCCGAAGCCGCAGATGACGTCGTCGGAGACCAGCAGCACGTCGTAGCGGTCGCAGATCTCGCGCACCCGCTGGAAGTAGCCGGGCGGCGGCGGGAAGCAGCCGCCGGCGTTCTGCACCGGCTCGAGGAAGACCGCGGCCACCGTGTCGGGACCCTCGAACTCGATGGCCTCGGCGATCCGGTCGGCCGCCCACACGCCGAACTCCTCGAGCGACATGTTCTCGTCGGGACGGCGGTAGTAGTTCGTGTTCGGCACCCGGAACGTGGACGGCACCAGCGGCTCGAAGTCCTGCTTGAGGCCGGGGATGCCGGTGATCGACAGGGCGCCCATCGACGTGCCGTGGTAGGCGATCGAGCGGGACAGCACCTTGGTCTTGAGCGGCTTGCCGACCCGCTTGAAGTACGACCGGGCGAGCTTCCACGCCGACTCGACCGCCTCCGACCCGCCGGTGGTGAAGAAGACCCGGTTGAGGTCGCCCGGGGTGAGGTCGGCCAGCCGGTCGGCCAGCTCCACCGCCTTCGGATGGGCGTACGACCAGATCGGGAAGTAGGCCAGCTCGCCGGCCTGCTTGGCGGCCGCCTCGGCCAGCTCCTGCCGCCCGTGGCCGGTCTGCACCACGAACAGCGCGGACAGACCGTCGAGGTAGCGGCGCCCGGCGCTGTCCCAGACGTAGCAGCCGTCGCCGCGCACGATCAGCGGCACCTCGGCCTGCTGGTACGACGACAGCCGGGTGAAGTGCAGCCAGAGGTGGTCGCGGGCGGCGCCGGACAGCTTCTCGAAGTCGGGTGACTGAAGGTCGCTCAAGGGGGGCTCCAAGATCAGAGGGTGGCGAAGGCGTGCTCGAGAAGGGTCAGGCCGCGGTCGAGCTCGTCGTCCGTGATGACCAGGGGAGGAAGAAGACGGATCACGTTCCCGTACGTTCCGCAGGTCAGCAGCAGCAGACCGGACTCGTGGGCGGCGCGCGCGACGTTGCCGGTGGCGATCGGGTCGGGCGTGGGGCCACCGGGACCGGAGTCGTGCGGGACGACCAGCTCGAGGGCGAGCATCGCGCCCCGGCCCCGCACCTCGCCGATCTGCGGATGCTTGGCCGCGAGGGCCTCGAGCCGGGGACGGGCCACCGCCTCGATGTGCCGGGCCGCCGCCGCCAGGTCGAGCTCACGCATGGTCTCGATGCTGGCGAGCGCGGCCGCGCAGGCGATCGGGTTGCCGCCGTACGTGCCGCCGAGCCCGCCCGGGTGGACCGCGTCCATGATCTCGGCCCGGCCGGTGACGGCGGCCAGCGGCAGCCCGCCCGCGATGCCCTTGGCCGTGGTGATCAGGTCGGGCTCGACGCCCTCGTGCTCGCTGGCGAACCACGAGCCGGTGCGGCAGAACCCGGTCTGGATCTCGTCGGCGATGAAGACGGCGCCGGCCTGCTTGCTCCAGGCGGCGAGCGCGGGCAGGAAACCCGCGGCCGGTACGACGAATCCGCCCTCGCCCTGCACCGGCTCGATGAGGACGGCGGCCACGTTCGTCGCGCCGACGTGCTTCTCGATCTGCCCGATGGCGTACGCCGCCGCGTCCGCCCCGCTGCGCCCGTCACGGAACGGATAGGACATCGGCACCCGGTAGATCTCGCCGGCGAACGGCCCGAAGCCCTGCTTGTAGGGCATGACCTTGGCGGTGAGCGCCATCGTCAGGTTGGTCCGGCCGTGGTAGGCGTGGTCGAACACGACGATGGCCTGGCGTCCGGTGGCGTGCCGGGCGATCTTGACGGCATTCTCCACCGCCTCGGCCCCGGAGTTGAACAGCGCCGACCGCTTCTCGAAGTCACCGGGCGTGAGCACGGCGAGCTCCTCACAGACCGCGACGTACTGCTCGTAGGGCGCGATCATGAAGCAGGTGTGGGTGAACCGCTCGACCTGCTCCCGGACGGCGGCCACCACCCGCGGCGCCGCGTTGCCGACGTTGGTGACCGCGATGCCGGCCGCGAAGTCGATCCACTCGCGGCCGTCCACATCGGTCATGGTGCCGCCACCGGCGCTGCCGACATAGGACAGGATCATGCTGCTGACGCCACGCGCCACGGCGGCTTCCCGGCGCCGATGAAGGTCGGCGGAGGTGGGCATGTCTCAACTCCTTCGGGGCTGGAAACCCGATCATTTCACTGATTCCGTCGTTTGCAAGAGCCGGAACAACTATTTCCACGGCTCGAAACGACTGTACGCTCGCGCCGTGATCCCCTTCCACGTCGCCGGACGCCCGGCCACCAGCAGCGATTTCCTCACCGTGCGTCATCCCTTCGACACTTCTCTCGTCGGCGAGACGAGCCAGGCCACCGCGGAGCAGGTCGAGGAGGCGGTCGCCGCCGCCGCGACCGCGGCCGGCCCGGCCGCCGCCCTGCCCGCCGCCGAGCGGGCCGGGGCTCTCGACGAGATCAGCGCCCGCATCCGCCGCCGGGGCGAGGAGTTCGCGGCGTTGATCACGGCCGAGAACGGCAAGCCGCTCAAGTGGGCGCGGGCCGAGGTCGCCCGGGCGGCCGGCACCTTCCGCTGGGCCGCCGAGGAGGCCCGCCGCTTCTCCGGCGAGCTCCAGCGGCTCGACACCGACCCGGCCGCCGCCGGCCGGCTCGCGCTGGTCCGCCGGATGCCGCGCGGCCCGGTGCTGGGCATCGCGCCGTTCAACTTCCCGCTCAACCTGGTCGCCCACAAGGTCGCGCCGGCGCTCGCGGTCGGCGCCCCGATCATCGTCAAGCCGGCCCCGGCCACCCCGCTCACCGCGCTGCTGCTGGGCGAGATCATGTCCCGGCTCGACCTGCCGGCCGGCATGTTCTCGGTGCTGCCGGTGCCGAACGAGCGGATGGCGGGGCTGGTCGCCGACCCGCGGCTGCCGGTGGTGTCGTTCACCGGCTCGGGCCCGGTCGGCGCCCGGATCCGCGCGGCGGTCCCGCACAAGCACGTGACGCTCGAGCTCGGCGGCAACGCGGCGGCGCTGATCGCCGGGGACTGGGACGATCTCGACTATGCCGCCCAGCGGATCGCCACCTTCTCCAACTACCAGGCCGGGCAGAGCTGCGTCGCGGTGCAGCGGGTCTTCGTGCACCGCGCCCGCCTCGGCGCGTTCACGCCGAAGCTGGTGGCCGCGGTCGAGGCGCTGACCGTGGGCGACCCCCGGGACGAGGCCACCGACGTCGGGCCGGTGATCGACGAACGGGCGGCCGAGCGGATCGAGGAGTGGATCGCCGAGGCGGTGACCAAGGGCGGCCGGGTCCTCACCGGCGGCACCCGCCGGGGCACCACCGTGGCGCCGACCGTGCTCACCGGCGTGCCGGCCGACGCCCGGGTGTGCGCCGAGGAGGTCTTCGGGCCGGTGCTGGTGCTGACTCCGGTCGACTCCGACGAGGCCGGGCTGGCGGCGATCGACGACTCCGCGTTCGGGCTCCAGGCCGGGGTCTTCACCCGGCGGATCGACCTGGCGTTCGAGGCCCACCGGCGGCTGCACGTCGGCGGGGTCATCGTCGGCGACGTGCCCAGCTTCCGGGCCGACCAGATGCCGTACGGCGGGGTGAAGGGCAGTGGCTCCGGCCGCGAGGGCGTCGCCAGCGCCATGGCCGACTACACCGAGCCGCGCGTCCTGGTCCTCACCGGCGTGGCGCTCTAGGAGCCGGTCCGGCCTCAGGCGAGCGGGCGCCCCACTAGTCGATCCGAGCGGGCGCGGCGGGCGCGGCGGGCGCGGCGGGCGCGGCGGGCGCGGCGGGCGCGGCGGGCGCGGCCGGCGCGGCGGGGCGGCGCAAGCCCTCGAGCATCAGGTCGAGCAGGCGCTCGCGGCGGGCTTCCAGCTCGGGCGCCTGCTCGGCGATCCAGCCGACGGCCGTGACCAGCGCGAACAGCTCCTCCGGCCGCAGGTCGGCGCGGATCGCCCCGGCCGCCTGGGCCGCGGCCAGCAGCTCGCCGACCGCGTCGCGCATCGCGTCGCACGAGGCGTAGAGCGGGGAAGAATCGTCGCGCAGGGTCGCCATGATGGAGTCGGGCAAGCCGCTGTACGTGCCGGCGCCGTACGCGAACTCGGTGAGCCACGCGGTCAGCGCGGCCGCCGCGTCGTCCTCGGCCAGCAGCGACGCCGCGCGGCTGGTCAGGTGGTCGAAGCGGCGCCGCATCAGGGTCTCGAGCAGCGCGTCCCGGGTCGGGAAGTGACGGTAGAGCGTGCCCAGCCCGACCTCGGCCCGGCGCGCGATGTCCCGCAGCGAGGCCTGGGTGCCGTGCTCGCGCACGACCACCCGGGCCACGCCCAGGATCCGCTCCCGATTGCGCACTGCGTCGGCCCGCGTCGCCGGCATGGACACACCCCCGCTGAAGCCCGCCACCGGCCGCCGGCCGGAGCCCCGAGCCCCCACGGTAAGCGAGCGGGACGGCCACGGCAGCCGAAACCGAGCGAGACGGCCACGGGACCCGGTACCGAGCGAGACGGCCACGGGAGCCTGCGCCGAGCGAGCGCGACGCCCTCAGGAGTCGAAACCGAGACCGAGCGAGTCGAGCGTGCGCAGCCACAGGTTGCGCCGGCCCCCGTTGCGGTCGGCGCGGGCGATCGACCAGCGGGTCAGCTGGATGACGCCGCTGCGCACCGGCTCGGGCGGGAACGGCACCGGCTTGCTGCGGACCATCTTCAGCGACGTCAGCTCGGTCGGCGTGCCACCGAGCAGGTCGAGCATGACCTGGGCGCCGAAGCGGGTGGCGCCCACCCCGAGACCGGTGTAGCCCGCCGCGTACGCCAGCCGGCCGCCGTGGGCAGTGCCGAAGAACGCGCTGAACCGGCTGCAGCAGTCGATCACGCCGCCCCACTTGTGGGTGAAGCGCAGGCCGGCCAGCTGCGGGAAGGTGGCCGCGAAGTGCGCCGCGAGCAGCTCGAACGTCGCGTCCCGCTGCTCCTGGCCGGGCAGGATGCGGCCACCGTTGAAGTAGATCGCGTCGTAACCGCCCCACAGGATCCGGTTGTCGGCGGTCAGCCGGTAGTAGTGGAACTGGTTGGCGGAGTCGCCGATGCCCTGCCGGTTGCGCCAGCCGATCGACGCCAGCTGTGCGTCGCTGAGCGGCTCGGTCATCAGCGCGTAGTCGTAGACCGGCACCACGAACTGCTGCAGGCGCTTGAGCAGTCGCCCGTGCGCGCCGGTGGCCAGCACGACCCGGCGGGCCCGGACCCGGCCGCGGAAGGTGCGCAGCTCCAGCGCGCCACCGGCGGAGACGATCCGCTCGACCTTGGTGTTCTCGTGGAACCGGACGCCGAGCGAGAGGCAGGCCGACCGGAGCCCCCAGGCCAGCCGGGCCGGATCGACCATCGCGCAGCCCGTACGGTCCCAGACCGCGCCGAGGTAGGTAGGCGAGTCGACCTCCGCCCGTACGGCGTCGGAGTCGAGCAGCTCCACGTCGAGACCGCCGGCCGCCTCGGCCGCGTGCCCCGCCACCAGGTCGCGCCACTGCCAGTCCTCGGTGGCCACGTGCAGCTCGCCGGTGCGGCGGAAGTCGCAGTCGATCCCGTAGCGCTCCACCGCGGACGCGATCGCGTCGAGGTTCTCCCGGCCGAGGCGCAGCAGCCGCGGCATCTCGTCCGGGAAGCGGGCGAGCCCGTTGCCGAAGCCGTGGGTGAGGCTCGCGGCGCAGAACCCGCCGTTGCGCCCCGACGCCGCCCACCCGGCCGTGCCCGCCTCGAGCACCACGACGTCGAGGGCCGGATCGCGTTCCTTGGCGATCAGAGCCGCCCAGAGGCCGCTGTACCCGGCGCCCACCACCGCGAGATCCGCGGTGGTGACGCCGTCGAGCGGGTCGGCCGGGTCGGGAGCCCCCGGCTGGGTGAGCCAGTACGGTTCAGGAATCGCGTCGTTGAGGGGCGAGCCCACGAGTTATCAATCCCGCTTACCTTGCCTCGAGCGGATGTTGGTGACGACCGCGATCAGCACGCCGGCCGCGAAGATCAGGGTGCCCATCACGTTCACCTGCGGGGGCAGGCCGACGCGGGTCGATCCCCAGATCCACAGCGGGAACGTCACGACGCTGCCCGCGGTGAAGTTGGTGACCACGAAGTCGTCGATGGACAGGGCGAACGCCAGCAGCAGGCCGGAGAACACGGCCGGCAGGATGATCGGGAAGGTGACCTTCCAGAAGGCCGTCCACGGTGTCGCGCCGAGGTCGGCCGCCGCCTCCTCGATCGACCGGTCGAGCGTGACGACCCGGGCCCGGACGATGGCGGCGACGAACGAGATCGAGAACATGATGTGCGCGATCGTGATCGTCGCGTAGCCGAGCCCGAGGTTGGCCGACACGAACAGGCTGAGCAGCGAGGCACCCATGATCAGCTCGGGCGAGGAGATCGTGGAGAACATGACGATGTTCAGCGTGCCCGACCCGCGGAAGCGGTAGCGGCCCAGCGCGTACCCGATGCCGGTCCCCAGCGCGGCCGAGACGATGCTGGAGATGACCGCGATGGCCAGCGACGTCCAGAGCGCCTTGGTCAGATCCTCGATCTCGAAGATCTTCCCGTACCACTTGAAGGTCCAGCCTTCCCAGGTCTGGTTGTAGCGGCCCTTGGTGTCGTTGAAGCTGAACAGGATCATCACGACGATCGGCACGATCAGCCAGATGATCACCAGCCAGGTGTAGACGAACAGCAGGCCGTTGCCGGTGATCCGGCGCCGGGGCCGGGCGGCGGGCGCAGTCTCGGCCGAGACCGGTCGTTCCAGGGTGCTCTGGCTCATCGGGCCGCCACCGTCATCACGTCCTCGGTGCCCAGCGCGCGGGCGTAGGAGAAGATGCCGATCAGCAGCACCGCCATGAGAATGAACGAGAGCGCCGCGGCGGTCGGGTAGTCGGAGGTCACCAGGTACTTGCTCTGGATGACCTGGCCGATCATGGTGGTCGACGAGCTGCCCAGCACCTCGGAGTTGACGTAGTCCGAGGCCATCGGCACGAACGACATCAGCACGCCGGCGAAGACGCCGGGGAGGCTGAGCGGCAGGATCACCTTGCGGAAGGTGAGCACCGGGTTCGCGTAGAGGTCCCGGGACGCCTCGACCACCCGCGGGTCGATCCGCTCGAGCGCCACGTAGATCGGCAGGACCATGAACGGCAGGAAGTTGTAGACCAGGCCGCCGATCACCGCCACCGAGGTGCCGAGCAGGTGGTACGAGTCCGGCAGCACCCCGATCTGCTTGAGCGGGCTGAGCACCGGGCCGTCGTCGGTGAGGATCTGCCGCCACGAGATGGTGCGCAGCACGAACGACACGAAGAACGGCAACAGCAGCAGGAAGAGGTACGTCGGCTTGCGGCGCCCGCCGTTGAAGGCGATCCAGTACGCGACCGGGAAGGCCAGTGCGATCAGCACGAGCGTGCCGACCGCCGCGTAGACGAGCGACCGCACCAGCTGCGTGTGGTAATCCGTGATCGCGTCCGTGTAGTTCTGCCAGTGCCCGGTGAACCGGAAGCCGTAGACGACGTCGCCCTCCTGCAGCGACAGCGACAGCATGAAGATCATCGGGATGGCGAAGAACAGCAGCAGCCAGAGGCCGCCCGGCAGCACGAGGAAGTACGGCGCGAGTTGTCGTTTGACTCGGTTCATATCAGCTCAGCACGATCGGTTCGAAGATCTTCTGGAACGTCTGCTGCTCGTCGACCGCGGTGAACGACACGTAGTAGTGCAGCTTCGAGTAGAGCTCCTGGCTCGGGAACACCAGCGGCGACGCGGACAGGTCGAGCAGGGCCTGCTTGTCGTCGCCCGACTTCTTGGCGGCGTCCTTCTTGATCTGCTCCTGGGCGGCGGGCACCGGGCACACGTAGTTGATGTACTCGGCCAGCGAGGCGGCCTGGTCGACCCGGTAGAACCAGTCGATCAGCTGGATGGCGTCCACCGGCGCCTTGGCGGTGATCGGGATCGTCATGTTGTCGGTCCAGATCGTGCCGCCCTCCTCCGGGACGATGAACTTGAAGTCCGTGTTGTCGGAGATGTTCTTCTGGTAGATGTCGCCGGACCACGCCTGGGTCAGCCAGACCTCGCCCTTGCCGAGCGCGTCGACGTAGCTCTGGTCGTAGTACTTGCGGACCAGCGGCTTCTGCTTCTTCAGGTCGTCGGCGGCCTTCTGCCAGTCGTCGGCGGTCGACCTGGCCGGGTCGATGCCCAGCTTGAGCAGGCCGAAGTTGGCCAGCTCCTGGGTGTCGGAGAACATGCCGATCTTGCCCTTGAACTCCGGGCGCCAGAGGTCGGCGAGCTTGGTGATCTTGCCGGTCTTCTTCTCGTCGTACGCGATGCCGGTCATGCCCGAGGCCCACGGCACCGAGTAGACGTTGCCCGGGTCGAACGCCTCCTTGCTGTACGAGGCGGCCGCGTTCTTGGTGTAGTTCGGCAGCTTGGAGTGGTCGAGCGGAGCCAGGAAGCCGGAGTCGCGGAACTGCGCGAACTGGATGCTGTTGGTGATGACCATCAGGTCGAAGCCGATCGACTGGCCCGCCGACAGCTGCGGCTGCACCTTGGCGAACCAGGGACCCATCTCCTGGATGACCTCCTGGTAGTTCACCGAGATGCCGGTCTCCTTGGTGAACGCCTTGAGCTCGGGCTTCTGCGGGTCCATGTACAGCGGCCAGTTGGCGAAGTCGACGTGCCCGGCCTTGGCCTTGCCGCTCCAGTACTTCTCGACGGCGTCCGGCGCCGCGCTCGCGTTGGGCTTGGCCTTGCCCTGGACGCCGCAGGCGGCGAGGGCCGCGCCGAGGGCGCCGAGACCGGAGATCCGCAGAGCGTCCCGCCGGCCGAGCCGGCGCTGGGTCATGCCGCGAAGAACAGTCGCATCGGGGAGGTTCGAGGCAGACATCAGACTCCGATCATGTATGAGTGCTGGGGGGCCCAGGTCAGGAAGACGCGATCGCCGCGATCCGCAAGATCATCGGCGTTCGAAGCATTTTGATCGAAGACAGTAAAGTCGGCGCCGGCGGCCGTGGCTACGGTGTAGTTGGTCGAGGTTCCGTGATAAACAACCTCGTTGACAATTCCGGAGAGCACGCTCCCACCGGTGGCCGTCACCGGCGGCACGCCCCGGTGCAGGTCGATCTTCTCGGGCCGGACCGAGACCTCGATCTTGTCGCCCGCCCGCACCGAGCTGCCGACCGGCACCAGGACCCGGTCCTGGCTGCTGTAGCCGAGCAGCGCCAGCCCGTTCTCGCAGCGCTCGACGTGGCCTTCGACGATGTTCGAGGTGCCGATGAAGCCGGCCACGAAGCGGGTCGCCGGCCGCTCGTAGATCTCCCGCGGCGTGCCGAGCTGCTCGATGACGCCGGCGTTCATCACCGCGATCCGGTCCGACATCGTCAGCGCCTCGCCCTGGTCGTGGGTGACGTAGACGAAGGTGATGCCGACCTCGCGCTGGATGCGCTTGAGCTCGACCTGCATCTGCTGGCGCAGCTTGAGGTCGAGGGCGCCCAGCGGCTCGTCGAGCAGCAGCGCCCGCGGCTTGTTGACCAGGGCCCGGGCCAGCGCCACCCGCTGCTGCTGGCCGCCGGACATCTCCCGCGGGACGCGCTTCTCCATGCCGGTCAGCGAGACGATCTCCAGCATCTCGCCCACCCGGCGCTTGATCTCGTCCTTCGCGACCTTCTTGCGCTCGAGGCCGAAGGCGACGTTCTGCAGCACGTTCAGGTGCGGGAAGAGGGCGTACGACTGGAAGACCATGTTCACGTCGCGCTTGTTGGGCGCCACCCCGGTGACGTCCTTGCCGTCGAGGTAGACCTGGCCGGCCGTCGGCTCCTCGAAGCCCGCGATCATGCGCATGGTCGTGGTCTTGCCGCAGCCGGACGGGCCGAGCAGCGAGAAGAACTCGCCCTGCGCGATCGACAGGTCCGTCCGCTTGACGGCCGGAACCGACTCGCCGTGCGACAGGTAGTTCTTGTGCACGCCGGCGAACCTGATGGCCGGATGCCCGTTCTGGGGGGTGGTCATGTTGTTCCTCTTCGCGCGGGGGGACGGGCGAACCGGGTCGAGCGGTCAGCCCAGGTAACTCATCACGTGCTTGATCCGGGTGTACTCCTCGAACCCGTACATCGAAAGGTCCTTGCCGTAGCCGGAGTGGCCGTAGCCGCCGTGCGGCATCTCCGAGACGAACGGCAGATGCGTGTTGATCCATACGGCGCCGAAGTCGAGCCGGCGGGAGACGCGCATGGCCCGCCCGTGGTTCTGGGTCCAGACGCTGGCGCTCAACCCGTAGCGCACGTCGTTGGCCCAGCGCACCGCGTTGTCCTCGTCGTCGAACCGCTGGACGGTGATGACCGGCCCGAACACCTCGTCCTGCACCATCTCGTCCTGCTGCTCCAGGCCGGCGACCACGGTCGGCTCGAGGAAGTAGCCACGGTCGCCGATGCGGTTGCCGCCGGCGACGATCTCGGCGTGCCCGGGCGTACGGTCGAGGAAGCCCTGCACCCGGGCGAGCTGGCCGGCGTTGTTGACCGGCCCGAAGAAGGCCTCGGTGTCGGCCGGCGGCCCGACCTTGGTGTTCTTGGCCGCCGCCGCCAGCGCCGCGGTGAAGTCGGCGGCGATCCGGCCGTGCACCAGCACCCGGGTGGCGGCCGTGCAGTCCTGCCCGGCGTTGAAGTAGCCCGCGCCGGCGATCGCCCCGGCGGCCGACTCGAGGTCGACGTCGTCGAAGACGATCACCGGCGCCTTGCCACCGAGCTCCAGGTGAGCCCGCTTCAGGTCGGCCGCCGCCGCCACGGCGACCTCCATGCCGGCCCGGGTGGAGCCGGTGATCGAGACGAGCTGCGGCGTCCGGTGGGCGACCACCGCGCGCCCGGTGTCCCGGTCGCCGCAGACCACGTTGAGCACGCCGGGCGGCAGGAACTCGGCGGCGATCTCGGCGAGCAGCAGCGTGCTCACCGGCGTCGTGTCGGAGGGCTTCAGCACCACCGCGTTGCCGGCCGCGATGGCCGGCGCGAACTTCCAGACGGCCATCACCATCGGGTAGTTCCACGGGGTGACCTGGGCGCACACCCCGATCGGCTCCCGGCGCACGTACGAGGTGTGGTCGCGCAGGTACTCCCCCGCCGACTTGCCCTCGAGGATGCGCGCGGCGCCGGCGAAGAAGCGCAGCTCGTCGAGCATCGGCCCGATCTCCTCGCGGCGGGTGGCCTCGACCGGCTTGCCGGTGTTGCGGCACTCCGCCTCGATCAGCTCGCCGGCCCGGGCCTCGACCGCGTCGGCGATGCGCAGCAGGGCGCGCTGCCGCTCGGCCGGTGTCGCGTCCCGCCAGACCTCGAAACCGGCCTCGGCCGCGGTCATGGCCCGGTCGACGTCGGCTGCGGTGGAGACGGGCGCCAGCGCGTACGCCTCGGCCGTGCTGGGATCGACGACCTCCGAGGTGACCCCGTCCACGGTGCCGGTGTAGTCGCCACCGACGAAGTTCCGCAGCTCGTTCACTGAATGGACCCTCCAGGTGCAGCCTGTGACAACTCCCACACGACGACGCAAGGGACCTTGTCACAAGCAGGTGTTCTAAACAAGGGAATCCGAGGAATTTTCCAAACTCGAAACGGAATCAGGGGTCAACCGGCCTTCACAGCTACGCAATCCCGCGTCAGCCCGCGTAATACCGGTCGGCCACCGACAGCGCCCGGTCGAGGATCGACAGTCCTTCCCGGACCTCGTCGGCGCCGGCCGTGCAGGGCGGCGCCACGTGCACCCGGTTGAAGTGGGTGAAGGGCCACAGACCCCGTTCCTTGCAGGCGGCGGCCAGCTCGTTCATCGGGCCGGCGGCGGCGCCGGAGGCGTTGAACGGCACCAGCGGCTCCCGGGTCGCCCGGTCGCGGACCAGCTCGACCGCCCAGAACACGCCCAGGCCACGCACCTCGCCCACGCTCGGGTGCCGCTCCGCGAGCCGGTGCAGCTCCGGGCCGATCACGTCGTCGCCGAGGGCGCGGGCATGCTCGACGATCCCCTCCTCCTTGAAGATCTCGATCGAGGCGACGGCCGAGGCGCAGGCGAGCGGATGCCCGGAATAGGTGAGTCCGCCGGGGAACGGCGTCCGGTCGTACGAAGCAGCGATCTCGTCCGAAATGATCACGCCGCCCAGCGGCAGGTAGCCGGAGTTGACGCCCTTGGCGAAGGTGATCAGATCGGGGGTGACGCCCCAGCGGTCGATTGCGAACCACTCGCCGCAGCGCCCGAAGCCGGCCATGACCTCGTCGGCGATGAGCACGATGCCGAACTCGTCGCAGATCGCGCGCACCCCGGCCAGGTAGCCGGGCGGCGGCAGCAGGATGCCGTTGGTGCCCACCACCGTCTCGAGCAGGACCGCCGCGACGGTGCCGGCGCCCTCGAAGACGATCGTGTCGCGCAGGTGCCGCAGGGCGCGCTCGGTCTCCTGGGCCTCGTTCTCCGAGAAGAAGGGCGACCGGTACGCGTACGGCCCCCAGAAGTGCACGACGCCGACCGCCACCGGCTCGTTGGCCCAGCGCCGCGGGTCGCCGGTGGCGGTGATCGCGGTCGAGGTCGAGCCGTGGTAGCTCCGGTAGGTGGCCAGCACCTTGTGCCGGCCGGTGTGGCCGCGGGCGAGCCGGATCGCGTTCTCGTTGGCCTCGGCGCCGCCGTTGGTGAAGAACACCTTGTTGAGGTCGCCGGGTGCGAGCCCGGCGATCAGGCGGGCCGCCTCGCCCCGCTTGTCGTTGGCGAAGGCCGGCTGGATGGTGCACAGCTTGGCCGCCTGCTCCTGGATCGCCGCCACCAGCCGCGGATGCTGGTGGCCGATGTTGACGTTGACCAGCTGCGACGAGAAATCCAGATATCTCGTCCCTTCGTAGTCCCAGAAGTAGGAGCCCTCCGCGCCGGCGACCGGCATCGGGTCGATCAGGCTCTGGGCGGACCAGGAATGGAAGACGTGGGCGCGGTCGTCGGCGCGAACGCTTGAGTCGGACATGTCGGCCTTTACCGTGTCGTCGGGAAGCCGAGGTCGACCGAGGACGTGCCCGGGTCGGGCCAACGCGAGGTGACGACCTTGGTACGGGTGAAGAAGTGGACGCCGTCCGGGCCGTACATGTGGGTGTCGCCGAACAGCGAGGCCTTCCAGCCGCCGAACGAGTAGTAGGCCACCGGCACCGGGATCGGCACGTTGACGCCGACCATGCCCGCGTTCACGTCGAACTGGAACTGCCGGGCCGCGCCGCCGTCGCGGGTGAAGATGGCGGTGCCGTTGCCGTACTCGTTGTCGTTGATCAGCCGGACCGCCTCGGCGTAGGTCGCGGTCCGCACGACCCCGAGCACCGGCCCGAAGATCTCGTCGGTGTAGACGTCCATCTCCGGCGTCACGTGGTCGAGCAGGGTCACGCCGAGGAAGTAGCCGTCCTCCGGGAGGTCGGCCTGCCGGCCGTCGGTGACCACCGTGGCCCCGCCGGCCGCGCCGCGCTCGATGTAGCTGGCGACCCTGTCCCGGTGCTGCCGGGTGATCAGCGGCCCCATCTCGGCCGACGGGTCGGTGCCGGCGCCGATCCGCAGCTTCGGCAGCCGGGCCGCGATCGCCTCGACCAGCGGGTCGGCCACGTCGCCGACGGCCACCACGATCGAGATCGCCATGCACCGCTCGCCGGCCGAGCCGTAGGCGGCGCTGACCGCCGCGTCGGCCGCCGACTCCAGGTCGGCGTCGGGCAGCACGACCATGTGGTTCTTGGCGCCGCCCAGGGCCTGCACCCGCTTGCCGTGTGCGGTGCCGGTCTCGTAGATGTACTTGGCGATCGGGGTCGAGCCGACGAAGCTGACCGCCGCGATGCCGGGGTGGGTCAGGATCGCGTCGACCGCCTCCTTGTCCCCGTTCACCACCGTGAAGACGCCGTCGGGCAGGCCCGCCTCCCGCCACAGCCGGGCCAGGAAGAGGGCGGCGGACGGGTCCTTCTCACTGGGCTTGAGCACGAACGCGTTGCCGGCCGCGATCGCCGTCGTGCACATCCACAGCGGCACCATGGCCGGGAAGTTGAACGGGGTGATGCCGGCGACCACGCCCAGCGGCTGGCGGATCGAGTAGACGTCGACGCCGGTCGAGGCCTGCTCGGAGTAGGCGCCCTTCATCAGGTGCGGGATGCCGGTGGCGAACTCCGCGTTCTCCAGGCCGCGGGCGACCTCGCCGGCCGCGTCGGCGAGCACCTTGCCGTGCTCGCCGGTGATCACCGCGGCCAGGTCGCCGGCCCGGTCGGCGAGCAGCTCGCGGAACTTGAACAGCACGGCCGACCGGCGCGACAGCGAGGCCTCGCGCCAGGCCCGGGCGGCCTCGGTCGCGCTCGCCACGGCGGCGTCGACCTCGGCCGCCGACGCCAGGTCGACCTCGCCGGTCTGCTCGCCGGTCGCGGGGTTGAAGACGGGGCCGACCCGGCCCGAGGTGCCGGCGTGCTCGGCGCCGCCGATCCAGTGCGCGATTCGCTTCATGGGGCGAGGTTACGTAACAGGCCTAGACGGAACAATGCTTGAAACGTACTGTCACAAAATGCTTCCGGCCGTCCGCAAGTTGCTCACCGAGCCGTCCGCCCGGGGTCTCGCCGAGGCCGTGGGGCGTGCGGTGGGCGAGGGCGCGCTGCCGCCCGGCACCAAGCTTCCGCCGGTCCGCGCGGTGGCCCGCGAGCTGCACATGTCGCCGACCACGGTGAGCGCAGCCTGGCAGCTCCTGCGCCGGGCCGGAACCATCCAGACCGGCGGACGTCGCGGTACGGTCGTCGCCGAGTCCCGCCTCGGCGGCCCGGGCCGCTATCGGGCCGCGCTCCGGGGCCGGTCCGGCTTCCCGCTCGACCTCTCCACCGGCGTGCCCGATCCCGCGCTGTTGCCGGCCCTTCCCGCGCTCCCCGGCCTCTCCCCCGCACCGTCGAGCTATCTGGACGAGCCGGTCCTGCCCGCGCTGTCCGAGCTGCTGCGGGCGAGCTGGCCGTTCCCACCCGACCGGCTGGCCGTCTTCGACGGCGCGATGGACGCCGTCGACCAGATCGCCTCGGCCCTGTTGCGCCTGGGCGACCGCGCGATCGTCGAGAACCCGTGCTTTCCCCCGCTGCTCGACCTGCTGGACGCGCTGGGCGTGGAGGCGGTGTTCGCCGGCACCGACGCCGAGGGCATGGTGCCGTCGGCCCTGACCGCCGCCCTCGCGTCGCGCCCCGCCGCCGTCTTCCTCCAGCCGCGGGCGCTCAACCCCACCGGCGCGTCGTGGTCGGCCGCACGGGCGGCGTCGCTCGCCGCGGTGCTCGCTTCCCACCCGCAGGTGTACGCGGTGGAGGACGACTCCGCCGGCGACGTGGCCTCCACTCCCCCGCGGTCGCTGGGCGCGCACCTGCCGCGGCAGACGATCCACGTGCGGAGCTTCTCCAAGTCGCACGGTCCCGACCTGCGGCTGGCCGCGGTGGGCGGCCCGGCGACCGTGCTCGACCCGATCCTGGAGCGGCGGCTGCTCGGGCAGGGGTGGACGAGCCGGTTGCTGCAGCGGCTGCTGGTGGCCCTGCTGACCGAGCCGTCGTCGGTCGCCGCCGTGCGGCACGCCCGGTCCGAGTACGCGCGCCGCCGGCACCTGGTCATCTCGGCCCTCGCGACGGCCGGCATCACGCTGCCGCCCGGCGACGGGCTCAACATCTGGCTCCCGGTCGCCGACGAGCAGGCCGCCCTGATCGCTCTGGCCGGCGCGGGGATCGCCGCGGCCGCCGGCGCCTCGTTCACGCCACCGGGCGGCCGGCCGCACCTGCGGATCACGGTCGGCCTGATCGCCGCCGACCACGCCTCGGTGGCGGCGGAGCTGGCCGCCGCCGCGCGTACGCCGGCCCTGTCGGCCCCGCGCTGACCCGGCTCCGTCCGTCCTCAGCCTCGCAGGGCCTCGTACCAGACTTCCGCCATCTGCCGATAGCCCAGCGCGTTCGGGTGCACGTGGTCGACGGTGTTCTCGACCGGAATGCCGGACATCGACGCCGGCGTGACGTTGTCCGGGTAGAAGCCGGCCAGCATGCCGACCGCGGTGTTGTAGTTCAGGAAGTCGGTCTCGTGCCCGCGGTCGACGACCAGCAGGTCGGCCAGCACGATCCGGACCGCCGGGTCGGCGGCCACGATGTGGTCGATCAGCTCGATCAGCCGGTCGGGCGCCGCGGCCACGTGGTCACGGTGCAGCAGGTCGTTGGTGCCGATGTCGAGCAGCACGACGTCCGGCCGCGACTCCGCCATCCAGCCGTCGATGCGCTCGGTGAGCTGGGCGATCCGCCAGCCCGGGTGACCCTCGTGCGCCGTCGCGACCCCGGTCCCGTTGTGCTGCGACCCGACGAACTCGACGCGCGCGCCGTCCGCGCTCAGCCGGTCGTAGAGCTCGGCGCGGTAGCCGTTCTCGGCCGGGTCGCCCTTGCCGAACGTGATGCTGTCGCCGAGCGGCATGACCCGCAGCACGCCGTTCGTCCCCGGCGCCGGCTCGTCCGCCGCGGCCGCGGTCGCGGGCCCGAGGGCGGCGACAAGACTGAGGACACCGGCCAGCAGGGACCGTCGCGAGTTGAGGCGCATGCCAGCGACTTCGGTGCGCCGTGCGGGGTCGCTGAGCGGAGCAACCGTTCCGCAATGGCTTGCTCACCGAGTCGCTCCACGGTGTGGTCACGAGTCAACTAGTCGGAGGGCGAGACGCATGACGACGTGGGACACTCTGCCCATGAGCGAGCAGTCACTTGACCTGTCCAGAAGCTGGACCGAGGCCGAGTACCTGGCGCTGGGCGAACTCGACGTCCGTACGGAACTCGTGGACGGAAAGATTCAGGTGAGCCCCTCCCCCAGCAGGCCCCATCAAGGCATCTCCCGCCATCTCGCCAACCTTCTCGAGCCCGCCGCGTTCGCCGCGGGACTCACCCTCTTCGAGGCAGTGGACGTTCGCATCGGCCCGGGAACCATCGTCTGCCCCGACGTGCTCGTCGAAAAGCTCTCGTGGGCGAGCGGCGTCGCGGAAGCGGCCGACGTAACCCTCGTCGCCGAGGTCACGTCGCCGAGCAACGCCAGGTGGGATCGCGAGGAGAAGAAGGAACGCTACGCCGCGGCGGGGATCCCGTGGCACCTGCTGGTCGAGCCGGAGCGGCGGGAGCTGCGCTCGGTGACGCTGCGCCTGCACCGGCTCGACGGAGCTCGCTACGTAGAGCACGCCGTCGCCGGGCCGGGTCGCACTCTCCGCTCCGACGATCCGTTCCCGATTGCCATCCGGACCGACCGGCTGGTCCGGCCGCTGCCATAAGTGGCGACCGACGGCGACGCACTCAGTCGTCGGTAGGCCCACCCGCGGTGGCCGGGTCAGGCCCGGATCGTCATGCGGGTGATGTGGTCGCCCTCGACCCGGAACGTGAAGTGCGACGGGCCGTTGAAGCCGTCGCCGCCGACCTGAGCGGTCACCACGACGTCGACATCGTCGATCGCGACCTGGGTGACCCGCAGTTCGACCTTGACGCCGATGAACTCGCGGTCGGACCATCCCCTGATCTCGTCATGACCGGCGAACTCGCGACCCCAGTCGTCGACGACGCCGTCCGGCGGGAAGCAGGCCAGGAATGCGTCGGTGTCGTTCGCGTTGGCGGCGTCGATCGCCGCGCGGACCGGGGCCGGCAGGTCGATCGTCATCGCGGGATCCTCCCTGGAAGCGGGTGGTGCACGAGCCGGGAGCGAACGGCGCGCAGGGCCCGGTGACATCATTGTCGCGACCACGGTCACTGTGTGAGCCCGGCATTGTCGCGGATGTGCAATACTTCCCGAACCGCGGTCGAAAGTTTCAGCGTAGAGTCCCGCGGCGCGAAGGAGACGACCATGGCCGCCGGTGGACGACGCGTGACGATCGCGACCATCGCGGAAGCGGCCGGTGTGTCCGTGCCCACGGTGTCACGGGTGCTCAACGGACGTACCGACGTGTCGCCCGAGACGCGGGACCGCATCGAGCATCTTCTCCGCGAGCACGACTACCGGCCTCGTAACTCTCGGCAACCGCTTCGCGCCGGGCTGATCGATCTGGTCTTCCAGGACCTGGACAGCCCGTGGGCCGTCGAGCTGATCCGCGGCGTGGAGGAGACGACCCACGCGGCCGGCGTCGGCACCGTGGTCTCCGCCGTCCACCGCCGCACCGCCTCGACCCGGCAGTGGCTGCAGAACCTGCGGGCCCGGCAGTCCGACGGCGTGATCCTGGTGATCTCCGACGGGGCCGGGCCGATCAGCACCGAGCTCCACCGGCTCAACGTGCCGATGGTGATCATCGACCCGGCCGGCGGGGTGGCCGCGGACGTGCCGACGATCGGCGCCACGAACTGGTCGGGCGGGCGCAGCGCCACCGAGCACCTCATCTCGCTGGGCCACACCCGGATCGGCCTGGTCGAGGGGCCGAAGGCGCTGCTGTGCTCCCGGGCCCGGCTGGACGGATACCGGGCCGCCCTCGAGGAGGCCGGCCTGCGCGTCGACCGCCGCCTGATCGAGCCGGGCGACTTCCGGCACGAGTCCGGCTTCGCGGCCGGCATGCGGCTGCTCGACCGGGACGACCCGCCGACCGCGATCTTCGCCTCCAGCGACCAGATGGCGCTCGGGCTCTACGAGGCCGCCCGGCTGCGCGGCATCCGCATCCCCGACGACCTCAGCGTGGTCGGCTTCGACGACCTGCCGGAGGCCCGGTGGTCGGCGCCGCCGCTGACCACGGTGCGTCAACCCCTCGCCGACATGGGTGGGCTCGCCGCCCGGACGGTCTTGCGACTGTCCCGCGGCGAGCCCATCGAAACTCCCCGGGTGGAGCTGGCGACAGAGCTCGTGATCCGGGAGAGCACGGCCCTACTTGCCGAAGCCGGCGGTAAGACCGCTCAGTAGCTGCCGGCGGCCGATCGCGTACAGCAGGACGATCGGGATCGTCGTCAGGGTGACCGAGGCGGCGATCGCCGGCGTGTTGACGCCGAACTGACCCTGAAAGCTGACCAGCGCGTAGGGGATCGTGCGCTGGACGGGGCTCTGGGTCAGCACCAGCGGCAGCAGGAACCCGTTCCAGATGCCCAGCGCGTTGTAGATGGTCACGGTGACCAGCGCCGGGCGGGTGAGCGGGAACGCGAGCCGCCACAGGGTGCCCCACTCGGTGGCGCCGTCCATGCGCATCGACTCGAACAGCTCCTTCGGCACGTCCCGGATGAAGTTGCTCAGCACCAGGACGGACAGCGGGATGGCGAACGCGATCGAGGGCAGGACGATGGCGATCAGGGTGTCGTACAGCTTGAGCCGGATGATGATCAGATAGACCGGGATGATCACCGCTTGCAGCGGGATCGCGAGACCGGCCAGGAACACCGTGTTCGACCAGCGCAGCCACCGCTTGCCGATGCCGCGGACGATCGCGTACGCCGCCATGAACGAGATGAGCACGGCCGGCACCACGGCGCCGACGGTGACGATCACACTGTTCGTGAAGTAGCGGACGATCTCGTTCTCGAACACCAGCTTGTAGTTCTCGAACGTCGGGTCCTTCGGCGGGGCGAACGTGTTGGTGATGAAGTAGTTCGCCTGGGTCTTGAAGCTCGTGATGACGATCCAGTAGATCGGGATCATCCCGATGAGCAGCCACACCCAGCCGAACGTGCCGCCGATCCAGTTCCACTTGGCCATCCGGCCGAGCAGACCCTTGCGGCGCACGGGGCGCCCCGGCGTGCCGGAAACATCGATCGCCGTCACGTCAGACACCTTCCATCATGCTCTCGTCGCCGCGGCCGCCGAGGCGGCGCAGCAACTGCGCGAGCAGCAGACCGACCAGGACCAGGATCACGGCGATGGCGCTCGCCGGGCCCATGAGGTTCGCCATGAAGCCCTTCTGGTACATCTCCAGCGCCAGCGCACGGGTGGAGTCGCCGGGACCGCCACCGGTGAGCACGTAGATCAGGTCGAAGAAGGTCAGCGAGCCCACGACCATCAGCGTCGAGGACGTGATGATCGTGTACTTGATCTGGGGCAGCGTGATGCTGAAGAACTGCCGCACCCGGCCCGCTCCGTCGATCATGGACGCCTCGTACATGGACGTCGGGATCTGCCGGACCGCGCCTTGGTAGATCAAGGAGTGGAAGGGGATGTACTGCCAGGACACGACGAAGACCAGCACGCCCATGGCGAGCTGCGGGTCGCCGAGCCAGTCCTGCTTCAGGAAGTCGAGCCCGAAGCCGGCGCCGAGGCCGAAGTTCGGGTCGAGCAGCGCCTTGAACGTGATCGAGATGGCCGCCGAGGACAGCAGCAGGGGGATGAAGTACAGCACCGCGAGGACACCGCGGTACCTCTTGAACGCCGCCAGGAACACGCCGATCAGGATCGACAACGGCGTCTGCACCAGCCACGAGAGGATCATGATCTCGAACGTCACCCACAGCGCGTGCGGGAGACCGGGATCGGTCAGCTCGGCCTTCCAGCTGGTCAGTCCGGTGAAGTGGATGTCACCGATGCCGTCCCACGTGGTGAAGCTGAGCACGAACACACCGATGAGCGGGACGATCCCGAACACGGTGAACATCACCAGCGCCGGGACAGCCATCCATCCGACGGAGCCGCTCCGCCCGCCTTTGGCGGTCGTTGGCTCCTGCACGCGGGTGGCGGGCGGAGCGAGCGTCGTCATTTGCCGATGACCCCGTTCATGTTGTCGACCCACTGCTGCGGGGTGACCTGGAGCTGGAACAGCTTCGCGATGTTGTCGAGCAGCGTCTCGGCCGCGGTCGGGCTGAGCGCCTGGTCCCACGACTGGGCGAAGGTCTTGGCGTTCTGCGCGATCGCCGACATGTCCTTGAGGAACTGCGCGTCGTCGCCGGTGTAGAGGCTGTCCGCGTTCTTCAGGACCGGGACGCCGCCGGACTTGACCCAGCCCGCCTTCTCGTCGTCGTCCACCAGGGTAGTCGAGAAGAACTTCTTCGCCACGTCCTGCTCGGCGGCGCTCGCCTTGGAGGAGATCGACAGGTACTGGCCCGGGTTGCCGACGGTGTTGGTCGGGTCGCCCTTGCCGCCCTCGATCGGCGGGAAGTTCATCCAGCCCAGGCCGCCGGACTTGACGAAGTCGCCGCCGTTGGCCTTCTGGATGCCGTACGACCACGAGCCGTGCACCATCATCGCGGCCTTGCCGGTGTAGAGCAGGGCCTGGTCGGCGTTGGAGTCGGCGGTGATCGAGGAGAAGCCCTTGATGAAGGCGTTGCTCTTCACCAGGTCCTGCACCTTGGTCAGCATGTCCAGCACGGCCGGGTCGGACCAGGCGCCCGCCTTGCCCGCGAAGACGTTGTTGAACACGTCCGAGCCGGCGTTGCGGTCGAGCATGAACTCGAGCCACATCATGTTCGTCCACCGGGACTGGCCGGCGAGCGAGAACGGCGCGATGCCCTTGGCGTTGAACTTCGGGATCAGGTTGAGGATGTCGCCGTACGTCTTGGGCGGCTCGACCCCGACCTTCTCGAAGACCTTCTTGTTGTAGAACAGCACGATCGGCTGCACGGTCTCGACCGGCAGCGCGTAGATCTTGCCGTTGACCGTGGCGGCGCCGAACGACGACGGCAGGATCTTGTCCTTGACCGCGGCGTTCTGGCCGAGCCAGTCGGTGAGGTCGACGACCTGGTTGGCGTCGACGTACGACTTGAGGCCGCCACCGCCCCAGCCCCAGATCATCGTCGGGGCCTGGCCGGCGCCGATGGCGGTCTTGATCTTCTGCTTGTAGGCGTCGTTCTGGAAGAACGTGGGCGTGATCTTGGTGTCCGCGTTCGCCTTGTTGAACCGGTCGATCGCCGCCTGCCGGATCGGCTGGCCGGGCTCACCGGAGAGCGACCAGTAGCTGGCGCCGCCCTTCGAACCGCCACCACTGCTGCCGCCCTTGTCGGACGGGCCCGAACTGCCACAAGCCGCGAGGGCCGCAGCACCCGCAGCCCCCGCGGCTAGACCCAGAAAGTTGCGCCGGGAGAAGTTCCTATTGGTCACGCTGATCTCCGTACTCGAGCGCCGCGTCCTGCCGCGGCGAGTGGATCGTCGTGGGGATGGGGTTGCCGCCGTCACAAACACTGCAACTTTCGTGCAACGACCGCAAGTTAACGTGAGGTTTCGTTAACGTAGGGTTTCGGCTTGATCATGTCAAGGGTCTTGCTCTGGTCGCGCTCCCACGGCAAGAGTGGACCGAATTCGGGCCCCCTTGGTCACGCCTCGGCCGACCGATAATTCATGCTGTGAATGTACTGAAAGTTTCGGAACTTGTTGGATAACTTTTTAGGAGCAACGTCGTGACCGCAGAGCACCCGGCCAAGCCATGGCAGGACCCGCACCTACCCGTGGCGGAGCGCGTCGAGCTCTTGCTGGCCGCGATGACCGTCGAGGAGAAAGTAGCCCAACTCGGCAGCCGATGGGTGGGCAACGACATGCAGGAGGCGGAATCGGACGAACGACGCACCGATTCCGAAGAGACCCTGAACGTCGCCCCGATGCAGGACGTCTTCGCGGCCTCGGGCACGATCCCGCTGGCCGAGGCCAGCCGGAACGGCCTGGGCCACCTCACCCGGGTGTACGGGAGCGTGCCGCTGACCGTGGCCGAGGGCGCGGCCGAGGTGGTCCGCCAGCACCACGTCGTCCTGCAGGACTCGCGCCTGGGCGTGCCGGCGCTGGTCCACGAGGAGTGCCTGACCGGCTTCACCGCGTTCGGCGCGACCGTCTACCCGGCCGCGATCGCCTGGGGCGCCACTTTCGACCCCGAGCTGGTCGAGCGGATGGCCGCGCACATCGGGGGGGACATGGCGGCACTCGGCGTGCACCAGGGCCTCTCCCCCGTGCTCGACGTCGTGCGCGACTACCGGTGGGGACGGGTCGAGGAGACGATGGGCGAGGACCCGTACCTGGTCGCCCTGCTCGGCGCCGGATATGTCCGCGGCCTGCAGAGCGCCGGGGTGATCGCCACGCTGAAGCACTTCGCCGGTTACTCGGCCTCGCGCGGCGCCCGCAACCACGGACCGGTGCCGATGGGCCGCCGGGAGCTGATGGACGTCATCCTGCCGACGTTCGAGACCTCGGTGCGCGAGGCCGGGGCCGGCTCGGTGATGAACTCGTACTCGGACGTCGACGGCGTGCCCGCCGGTGCCGACTCCTGGCTGCTCACCGAGGTGCTGCGCGAGCAGTGGGGCTTCGCCGGCACGGTGGTCAGCGACTACTGGGCGGTGCCGTTCCTGACCACCATGCACCGGATAGCCGCCGACATGGACGACGCCGGCGCGCAGGCGCTCGAGGCCGGCATCGACGTCGAGCTGCCCGACACGCTGGGCTTCGGCGAGGGCCTGATCGGCCGGGTGCCGGAGGAGCTGATCGACCGTGCGGCCCGCCGCCTGCTGACCCAGAAGGCCGAGCTGGGCCTGCTCGACGCGGACTGGACGCCGGAGAAGTCGGTCGCCGGGGCCGGCCAGGTCGACCTCGACTCGGCCGCGAACCGGGCGCTGGCCCGGGAGATGGCGGAGAAGTCGGTGATCCTGCTCGACGCCGGATCGGCCCTGCCGCTGGACCCGGCGCTGCGGAAGGTGGCGGTGGTCGGTCCGTGCGCCGCCGACCCGCGTACGTTCATGGGCTGTTACGCCTTCCCCAACCACGTGCTGCCCCGCTACCCCTCGCACGGCCTGGGCATCGAGGTGCCGACCGCGGTCGAGGCGCTGCGGTCCGAGCTGGGCACGGCCGAGATCCGGTACGAGAAGGGCTGCGACGTCATCGGCGGCGACCGGTCGGGCTTCGCGGCCGCCGTCGACGCCGCCCGGGAGGCGGAGGTCTGCGTGGCGATGGTCGGCGACCTGGCCGGCCTCTTCGGCCACGGCACCTCGGGCGAGGGCTGCGACGCCGACGAGCTGCGCCTGCCCGGCCTGCAGGGCGACCTGCTGAAGGAGCTGCTGGCGACCGGCACCCCGGTGGTGATCGTGGTCGTCTCCGGCCGGCCGTACGCGCTGGGCGAGGTGGCCGGCGACGCGGCGGCGCTGGTGCAGGCGTTCATGCCGGGCGAGGAGGGCGGCGCCGCGATCGCCGGCGTGCTCTCCGGCCGGGTGCAGCCGGGAGCCAAGCTGCCGGTGCAGATCCCGCGGACGCCCGGCGGCCAGCCCGGCACCTACCTCCAGCCGCCGCTGGGCGCCGAGAACAGCGGCGTCAGCAACCTCGACCCGACCCCGCTGTTCCCGTTCGGCCACGGCCGCTCGTACACCACGTTCGAGGTCGACGACCTGCGGATCAGCGACGAGACGGTGCCGACCGACGGCGAGTTCACGGTGACCGTGCGGGTGCGCAACACCGGCGAGCGGGCCGGCGACGAGGTCGTCCAGCTCTACCTGCACGACGTGGTCGCCTCGGTGACCCGCCCGGTCAAGCAGCTCACCGGCTTCGCCCGGGTGCCGCTGGAGCCGGGCGAGGCCAAGGACGTGCGCTTCCGCGTGCACACCGACCGCACCGCCTTCACCGGCCGTGACCTGCGCCGGATCGTCGAGCCCGGCGCGCTGGAGATCATGGTCGGCACGTCGGCCGAGGACCTGCCCTGCCGGGGTGCGGTCACGCTGACCGGCCCGGTGCGGGAGACCGGCCTCCGCCGGGTGCTGCTCACCCCGGTCGAGATCGAGAAGGCCCTGGAGGTGGGCCGGCCCTGAGACCTCGGGCTTCCCGGCACCGTCCGCCGGGAAGCCCGAACTTTTCCCGAACTCTGCCCGTTCGGTCGTCGGCGGCTGCCCGATTCCACAGGGATCGGGCGGCCGCCGCGGTCTGTTAGCGGTCCACCCCGGTTTCCTGGGTGAGGGCCGCTAGCCTTCCCCACCCCGTTCAGTGGGTGGGGTGAGAAAAGCACCCGGGTACGACAATTCTGCTGGACTGTCCACAGGCGGCTTTCCGGGGCTGTCCTACCGGGTCAGGCCGTGGCGGCGGTGGGTGAGCTTCTCGGCGACCGACTGCGGGACGATCCGTCGCAGGGTGAAGGCCATCGGGGCGTTGCTGCCGACGGCGTACCGCTGCTTGGGTCTCGGGGTTTCGATCGCCTTGACGATGACCTCGGCGACGCGCCCGGGACCGATGCCGGCCCGCTCGTTGCGGTCGAGCGCGGCGAGCATGGTCTCGAAGTCGCGACGATGCGGGGAGCCGGGCGCGAGGTACTTCGTCCGGCGCTCGCTGATGCCGGTGTTGATCGAGCCGGGCTCGACCGTGGTGATCCAGACGCCGAACGGCGAGTACTCGTGGCGGGCACCGCTCGCGAACCCCTTGAGCGCCGCCTTGGTCGCGACGTAGGAGGAGCGGTACGCCAGCGGGAAGCTCGCCAGCATCGACCCGACCATGACGACCCGCCCGTAGCCGCGTTCGCGCATGCCGGGCAGGAGCAGCTGGCTCAGCCGCACCGGCCCCAGCACGTTGACCTGGAACAGCCGGCTCAGCGCGTCGGCCGGCAGCTCCTCGAACGGCCCGGACTGGCTCTCCCCCGCGTTGTTGACCAGCACGTCGATGTCGCCGGCGGCCGCGGCCAGCTCCTCGATCGACGCCGTCTCGGCGAGGTCGAGCGGGAGGAACTCCACACCCTCGACCTTCTGCCCGTCCGGGTCGCGGCTCGTGCCCAGCACCCGGTAGCCGCGCGCGGCCAGCGCCGATGCCGTCGCCCGCCCGATCCCGGAGGAGGCGCCGGTGACCAGCGCGGTCCGTGTCATGGCTGCACGATAGCGGCCCGTCCCGGCATGCCCGGGCACTCCTCCCGGCCCGGCCGGGACGACGGGCTCATCCGGCCCGGGCGCCCTCCGGCCGGCCATCGATCTCACAGCGCGTCAGCGCGAGACGAAGGAGCCGACCATGCCGACGTTGAAGCAGTACTGGGGCCCGGCCGCGAGGACAACTTCGTCACCCCCACCCCGGAAGGCGACCGCGACGCCGCGGCCGCGGGCTGCTACACGCACCGCATGATCACGCACGGCGTGATGCTGCGCGGCGGACACATCGACGCCACCACGCGGACGCTCACCCGAACCTGGTCGGCCTGGTCGCGTGCGACCCCGTCACGGAGCTGGCGGGCAACGCGACACCCAAGGCCGTCAAGAAGGCCCTCAACCCCTGAGACACCGCTGACATCCGGGAGTGAGCATGCGTACCGACCGAAGCACCTTGGACTCCGCGTTCGAAGCCGCCGGCGATCGGCGGAGGCTCGGCGACGGTCAGGAGCTCTACGGCGAGGGCAGCGCGCCCGGCGAGGTCTTCCTCGTGCGGGACGGGCGGCTCGTGCTTTACCGCGGCGGGCCGGACGGCGGCGACGTCCGGGTCGGCGGGAAGCGCCCCGGCGATCTGGTCGGCGAGGCGGCCGCGCTCGACGACTACCCCGGACGGTCTCGGCCCGTGCAAGCGGCGCGGTCACCGTCGACACGCTGCCGGCCGGCGTGTTCCGCGACCTCCTCGAGCGCGATTCGAGCGCCTGCTACGAGGTGGCGCTGCGGCTGGCGCGCACCCTGCGGAGGCGGCCGTGCTCATCGCGGTGGGACTGACGCCCGTGCAGATCTGGCTGCGCCGAGCGTGTGACCGGCTCGTCTACGGGCGCCGCGCGGACCCCGTCGCGGCCGTCCGGGATCTCGGCGGCGGCGTCGCCTCGGCCGGCGACGCCGATCTGCTGCCCTGGGCACTGGGCAGCGTCGCGGCCTCGACCGGCGCGCAAGGAGCGGCGGTACGCGGACCGGACGGCACGGTGATCGCCGCCGTCGGCCGCCGTCCCGCCCGCTACCAGATCGGCGCGCTGCGGTACGGCGGCCGTGACCTCGGCATGCTGTGGCTGGCCACCTGGTATCCGGCCCCGCCCGCCCGCGGCCGGGCCGAGCTCGCCCTCCACCGGGCCCTGGTCGCGCAGGTCGCGGTCGTGCTGCGGGCCACCCGGATCACCGCCGAGCTGTCGGCCGAGCGGGACCGCTTGGTCGAGGCCGTGAGCGACGAACGCCGTCGACTGCGCGCGAACCTGAAAGGCGGGCTGGCGACGTTGCTCGATCGCATCGACCAGGGCCTCCGCATGGCCGCGATGTCCGATCCGGACACCGTCCACCTGAACCGTGCCCGCGAGGCGGCCACGCTGGCCGCCCGGGTGCGCGGTGGTCCGCTGCCGGCCCTGCCGTCCGAGGTCGAGATCGCCGTCTACCGGATCGTCACCGAGGCGATGACCAACGCCGCCCGCCACGCCGACGCGGACCGGATCGAGGTCTCGGTCACCGGAAGCGGCCGGGCACTGATGATCAGTGTCGCCGACGACGGGCACGGTTTCCGTGACGAGCGGGTGGGTGTCGGACTCGCCGGCATGATGAGCCGCGCGCTGGCGATCGGTGGGCACGTCGAGATCGTCTCGGGTGGGGCCGGCACCACGGTCACCGCCGAGCTTCCGTTGCCAGGAGACACGGGCGCCGCGGACGATCGTGGCCGCGACAGCGGGACGGTGAGTTCGCGATCTAGCGCAGCAGGTCGGCGATCGCGGTGATGCCGGCGGTGACGGCCGGGGCGGGGGTGTTGCCGAAGCCGAACACCAGCTGCGGCGGGCCGGGCGAAACCCGGTACTCCGACATGCCGTAGACGCCGACCCGGCGGGTGCGCGCCTCCTCGATGACCGCGGGCTCGGTGACGCCGGGCGGCAGATCGACGACCGCGTGGAAGCCGGCGGCCAGGCCGGACAGTGGCACGTCGCCGAGCGCCGCGATCAGGGCGTCGCGCCGGGCCGAGTAGACCGAACGCATGCGGCGCAGGTGCCGGTCGTACCGGCCGGACTCGATGAGGGCGGCCAGCGCGAGCTGGTCGATGCCGGACGAGCCGCGGTCGGCCACCAGCTTGGCCTCGACCACGTCGTCGATCAGGTCGACCGGGACGACGGCCCAGCCCAGGCGCAGGGCGGGCGCCAGCGACTTGCTCACCGTGCCGATCGCGGCCACGCGGTCGGGCGCCAGCCCCTGGAGGGCGCCGACCGGGTCGCGGTCGTAGCGGAACTCGGCGTCGTAGTCGTCCTCGACGATCAGGGCATCCCGCTCGCGCGCCCAAGCCAGCAGGGCATGCCGCCGCGACGGATCCATCACGACCCCGGTCGGCCACTGGTGCGCGGGCGTCACGATAACGACCCGCGCCCCGGTCCGGTCGAGAAGAGCGACATCAAGTCCGAGGCCATCCACGCGTACGGGCAAAGCCTCCATCCCCGCGCCGGTGGCCGCCGCCCGCGCCGTCCGCACCGCGCCCGGATCCTCGAAGGCCACGGTCGTGTGCCCGCGACCGGCGAGCACCCGCAGGATCAGCCCCAGACCCTGGGCATAGCCCGTGCAGACCACGACCTGATCCGCGTACGCGTCGATCGACCGCACCCGCCGCAGGTAGGACGCCAGGATCTCGCGCAGCCGGGGTTGGCCCTCGGCCGGGCCGTAGTCGAAGGCGCTGTTGGGCGCGGACCGGCAGACCTGGCCGACCGCCCACGCCCAGTCCCGCCGCGGGGCGCCGCGCAGATCGGGCACGCCCGACGCGAAGTCGGCGATCAGCGGCGCCGGTCGCGGCGGCCGGGGCCGTACCGGCGCCGGGGTCTTGGAAGCGGACATCGCCACCCGCGTGGCCGAGCCGACGTGCGCGGTCAGGTAACCCTCGGCCTGCAGCTGGGCGTAGCAGTCCTGGACCAGGCCGCGGGAGAGGCCGAGATGGGCGGCCAGCGCCCGCGAGGACGGCAGGCGCTCCCCCGCCGTGAGCCGGCCGTCCCGGATCGCCGCCCGCAAGTGGTGCTCGACCTGGGCGCGCAGCGGGGTGCCCGAGGCGCGATCGAGCGTGAGAAGCAGCTGCGGCCCCCAACCGGACCACTCGATAGCCATGAAATCGGACCATAGCAGTGAGCCACTTGCCGCCTAGCGTCGACCGCATGAAGGCTGCCGCACTCGCCCCGATCGCCGGCTCGTCGCTCGGCTTCTACCTGCCGCTCGCCGTGGTGCCGCTGTTCGCCCACGCGTCCTCGGCCGGGCTCGCCACCGGCGCGTTCCTGGTCGCGACCGTCCTGTTCGAGCTGGTGACCCCGCGCATCGTGGCCCGGCTCGGCTACCGGCTGACCCTGGCCGCCGGGCTGGTCCTTCTCGGTGCGCCCGCGCTGCTGTTCCTGCGCTACGACGCGCCCGCCCTGATCGTGGCGGTCAACGCCGTGCGGGGCATCGGCTTCGCGATCGCGACCGTCGCCGGCGGCGCGCTGACCGCCTCGATGGTCTCGGCGAGCCGGCGCGGCCAGGGCGTCGCGCTGATCGGCGTGGTCAGCGGGGTCTGCTCGCTGGTCGCGATGCCGCTGGGCATGTGGCTGGCCGGGCGGTACGGCTTCGGGCTGGTCTTCGCGCTGACCGCGGCCGCGCCGACGGCCGCCCTGCTCGCCCTGCCGTCGCTGCCGCGGACCGCCCCGCCGCCGTCCGGGGAACGGCACGCGCTGCGGCCGGTCGTCCGCCCCGCCGTCGTCTTCGCCGCCTGCACGTCCGCGGCCGGCGTCATGGTCACGTTCCTGCCGCTGGCCGTCTCCGGCGCCCAGGCGTCGATCGCGCTGCTGGTCCAGCCCGCGGTCGCGACCGCCTTCCGCTGGCTGGCGGGCCGGATCGGCGACCGTCGCGGCCAGGCCCGCCTGCTGATCCCCGGCATGCTGCTGTCGGTCGCCGGCATGGGCGCGCTGGCCCTGGTCGGCTCGCCCACCGCGGTCCTCGCCGGGTCGGCCGTCTTCGGCGCCGGCTTCGGCATCCTGCAGAACGCCACCCTGACCATGATGTACGCGAGCGTGCCGCTCTCCGCGTACAGCGGCGTGAGCGCGATCTGGAACGCCGCCTACGACCTGGGCATGGCGGTCGGCGCGATCGGCGTCGGGCTGGTCGTCTCGTCGACCGGCTTCCCGCTCGCGTTCCTGCTGACGGCCGCGGCCATGGTCCCGGCGCTCGCCCTGTGCGGCCGGCGACCGGCCGAGGTTCCGGAGCTGCTCGCGGCCTAGTAGATCTCGAGCTGGGCCCACATGTTGCTGCCCGGGCTGTCACAGTCGTACTGCAGGAGCGCGGATCCGTTGGTCTTGCCCTGGTTCTTGACCGTGAGGCAGCGGCCGCTCTTCAGGTTCTTGATCTTGTAGTACCCGTCGATGAAATACCCGCGGCCGGCCACCGTGATCGGGATGAGGCCACCGCCGAGACTGTGCCACTCGTAGGTCCACCGCTCGTTGGTGCCGGTGTTGCAGGTGTACTGGATGATCGCGGCGTTGTTGGTGGTCACCGCGTTCTTGACGGTGAGGCATTTCCGGCTGGCCGCGTTGAAGGTCCAGTAGTCGCTGTTGCTGACCGGGGTCTCGTTGTTCCACTTCTGGTCGTCGAGGCCGAGACAGTCCCAGATCACCATCGTGGTGTTGTCGCTCATGCTGGTGCCCGGGTCGGCGAGGCACTTCTTCGAGCTCATGTCGAGCAGCCAGTAGGGACCGTAGATCTCCCCGGCGGCCCGCGCCGGCGACTGCGCGAGAATGACGGAGACGACGACCATGATGGACGCCATGACGGCGTGAAGTGCGCGCTTGCGGACCATGGCTCGCTCCCCCGAATCATCCCTCTACTGTGGATTGCGGGGAGGCTACCGGTGTGGTCGCCGGCCGCGCAAACCGGCCGGCCGGCCGGCCGAGCGGCTCAGCCGGTCAGGAAGCGGGCCAGCTCGGTGCGGGAGCGGACGCCGAGGCGGGCGAAGACGTTGCGCAGGTGGTGGTCGACCGTGCGGGGGCTCAGGTGCAGCTGCTGGGCCACCTCGCGGTTGGTGGCGCCCTCGGCGACCAGGCCGGCGATGCGCTCCTGCTGAGCGGTGAGCGGCGGGCCGGCCGGCGGGGCGACGGGGGCCCGTTCCCCGGCGGCGCGGAGCTCGAGGGCGGCCTGTTCGGCCCAGGGTGACGCGTCCAGCCGGTGGAAGGTCTCGACCGCCTCGCGCAGGTGCTCGCGGGCTTCCCGATGATGCCGGCGGCGGCGGAGGTGACGGCCGTAGAGCAGGGCGGTGTGCGCGCGGGCGAAGCCGGGCTCGTGGCGGCGCAGGGCTTCCCGGAAGTGGTCGTCGGCATCGTGGAGGTCGGTGCTGCGCAGGGCCCGGCAGCGGGCGCGCATGGCCAGCCAGGGCGGCTCGGCGGTATTGCCCGCCCAGAGGTCGAAGCCGGCGGCCATCGCGGTCAGCTCGGCGGCATCGTGGCCGGAGGTGGTGGCGGTCGGCGGGGCGCCGGCGATCGCCTCGAGCAGGTGGGGGATCACGGCGACGCGCAGGATGGCGGAACCGCGGCCGGGCGGGGACTCGACCAGGGCGGCCAGCCGGGCGGCGGCCGGGGCCGGGCGGCCCTCCACCAGGTCGAGCAGGGCGTAGGCCCAGGCTGCCAGGTCGCGGGTCTCGTCGGTGCGGGCGGTGGCGGCCCGGCAGCGCTGCTCGCCGGTGGGGCGGTCGCCGACCAGGGCGGCCAGGACCGCGAGCAGGGCCAGGTGGGTGTCGGCGAGGTCCAGGCGGCACGCGCGGCGGGCGGCGGCGGCGCCGTCCAATGCGGCCTCGGTCGCGGCCTCGTAGCGACCGGCGGCCAGCTCGGCGTAGGCGGCCGCCTCCAGCGCGGCGGGGACCAGGGCGTGGGCGCCGGTCTGGCCGGCCCGGGCGGCGGCGCGCCGGGCCAGGGCGCCGCCGCGGCGGTCCCGGCCGACCAGGATGGCGGCCATCGCGGCCGCGGTCAGCAGGTTCGGGTCGTCGACCCGGTCGGCCAGGGCGAGCACGGCGCGGAAGTGGGCGAACGCCCCGGCCTGGTCGCCGCTCATCAGGTCGGCCAGGCCGCGCACCTGCCGGAAGGCCAGGTCATCCTCCATCGCCGGCAGGGTCGCGACCAGCGCGGCGTACCGGCCGGGGTCGCCCGCCCGGCAGCAGGCTTCGCCCGCCGGCAGCAGGGCCTCCAGCGCGCCGGGCACGTCGGCCGGCAGCAGCTCCGCGGCCACGTCGAGCAGGGTGTCGCGGGCGTTGAGCGGGTCGCCGCGCAGGGTCAGCTCGGCGGTCAGTCCCCGGGCCCGGGCGCGGACGGTGGCGGTCGCGGGGACGGCGCCCAGGCGGAGCAGCAGCGGGGTGGCCTGGTGCGACTGGCCGGCGGTCGCGAACTGGCGGGCGGCCGCCAGGAGCAGGGGCGCCGGGGCGGCGCCGAGCTCCGACGCGTACCGGAAAGCGAGCGCGGAGAGCTCGGGCGCGGCACCCGGCGTCGCCGCGACCAGCTCGCGAGCAAGTGCGTGGTCGGTGGTCGTGGTGGTGGCCGCGCGGTGCAGGAGCGACGGGAGGCCGGACATGGTCGCGGCGAGGACTAGATGGGCCGCCTGGCGCTCGGCGATCGGGGCGTCGTGGTAGGTCACGTCGCGGGCGGCGGCCGGGAGGAACTGGACCGCGCCGCCGGAGATCCGGATCAGGCCGAGACGCTCGGCGGGGGCGAAGACGGCCAAGTCGACGGGCAGGGCCGACAGGCCGGGGCCGGGTGGGGCGGCGGCCAGCAGCAGGGCCGACCGGGTCGCCGGTGGCAGCGCGGCGAGGCGCGCGCGCAGGTGATCACCGAGGGCGCTGCCGCGCGGCACGCACGGCGGCAGGGGCTCGAAGCCACGACGCTGGGCGGGCGTCAGCTCGCCGGCGATGGCCAGCAGCGCGGACGGGTTGCCGGCGGCCATCCGCACCACCGCGGCGGCCGCGTCACCGGCGAGATCGGGCGGCAGCAGCGCGTGGGCCCGGTCGTCCGGAAGTGGCAGTCTGCGCAGCTCGGGCAGGCCGGCGGCGAACCCGGGCGGACCCGACGCGACGATCGCCACCGGCAGGCCGCCGACGCGGCGGGCGGCCAGGCGCACCAGGCTCCAGGACTGCGGGTCGAGCTGGTCGGCGTCGTCGAGCAGCCAGAGCAGCGGCCGCTGGGCGCTCGCCCGGCGCAGCGCGTCGACCAGCGCCATCCCGGCCTTCAGCGGACATGAGCCGGGATCGACCGGCAGCGCGAGACGATCCATTCCCCCGTACGGGATGAAGCTCTCGTCGTGGAACCCGGGCGCGCGCCAGATCGCCCAGCCGCCCGCGCGCGCCTCGGCCGACCGCAGCACCGTGGTGCGGCCGGAGCCGGGCTCGCCGGTCACGATCAGCGCGCCGCCCCGCCCGCCGGCCGCCGCCCGCAGCAGGTCGTCCAGCACAGGTTCTTGCACTGCCGGTGCATCAACCATACCGGCGAGTCTCGCGCCGGTCGCGGCCCGGACGGAAGTCACTTTTCGCGTGCTGCTATTTCGCGCTTGTTACGGAGACCGGCAATTTCGCCGATGCGTGCTTCTCCGGAACGCCCGAACACTGTCGGACATCTATCCCCCAACCTCGGGAGAGTCCCCGGTGACAACGATGATTCGCCGATTCCTGGCGGCCGCGGCCGCCGCCGCCCTGCTGTCGGTGGCGCCGGCGACGGCCGCGCACGCCGCCGACAACCCGGATCAGCGCGGCCCGGCGCCGACATTGGCCGCACTCGATGCCTCCCGCGGGCCTTACGCGGTCTCGCAGACGTCCGTCCCGGCGCTGGTGAGCGGCTTCGGCGGCGGCACCGTTTACTACCCGACCACGACCGCCGACGGGACGTTCGGGGCGGTCGCGATCTCGCCCGGCTTCACCGCCACCTGGTCGAGCATCGCCTGGCTGGGCCCGCGGATCGCCTCGCACGGCTTCGTCGTGATCGGCATCGAGACCAACACCCTCTACGACCAGCCGGCCCAGCGCGGTGACGAGCTGCTGGCCGCCCTGAGCTACCTGACCACGCAGAGCTCGGTGCGCTCCCGCGTCGACGCGTCGCGCCTGGCCGTGGCCGGCCACTCGATGGGCGGCGGCGGGACCCTGGAGGCGGCGAAGGACCGGCCGTCGCTGCGGGCGGCCGTGCCGCTGGCGCCCTGGGACACCGACAAGTCGTGGACCGACATCCGGGTGCCGACGCTGATCGTCGGCGGCGAGTCGGACACGATCGCCCCGGTGGCGTCGCATGCGATCCCGTTCTACAACACCATTCCGGCGTCGTCGGAGAAGGCCTATCTCGAGCTGAACAACGCGAGCCACTTCTTCCCGCAGACGGTGAACACCCTGACCGGGCGGCTCGCGGTGGCGTGGCTGAAGCGTTTCGTCGACAACGACACCCGCTACGACCAGTTCATCTGCCCGGGACCGACCGGGTCGAGCGTCAGCGACTACCGGAACACCTGTCCGCTCTCCTGAGGATCCGCCGCCCGGGTGGCGTCGTACGAGTAGATCGACTCCACGATCGGGGCGGACAGGTTCGTGCCGCCCCGGGCGAGCGCCTCGTCGCGGGCCTTCTGGGCGTCGCCGTCGGGCAGGTGGAAACGGATCTTGTTCTCCGCCGACATCGCCTGGATGCGGGACGTCCGCGGCCGGCGCAGGGCCTCGTAGCGGCGCAGCGCCCCGGCCGGATCGCCGGCGCCGGCCAGACAGCCGGCCAGGACCGCGCCGTCCTCGATGGCCTGCGCGGCGCCCTGGGCCATGAACGGCAGCATCGGATGACAGGCGTCGCCGAGCAGGGTGACCCGGTTGCGCGACCAGCGCGGCAGCGGCAGCCGGTCGAAAAGCGCCCAGATGTACGTCTGGTCGATCGCGCCCAGGATCTGGTGGATCTGCGGGTGCCAGCCGTCGAAGGCGGCCCGCGCCGCGGCCACGTCGGCGCGGTCGGTCCAGGACTCACGGGTCCAGCTGTCCTGCTCGACGATCGCCACGAAGTTCAGGAAGCGGCCGCCGCCCACGAAGTAGTGGATGAAATGCCGGCCGGGTCCCAGCCAGAGCTGGGTGGTGACCGGCAGGCCGAGGTGGCGCACGCGCTCGGCCGGGATCAGGCCGCGGTACGCCACGCAGCCGGTGAACCGCGGCCGGGCCGCCCCGAACAGGGCGCCGTGCACGACCGAGTGGATGCCGTCGGCGCCGACCAGCACGTCGAGCTCGGCGGTCGAGCCGTCGGCGAAGGACGCGCGTACGCCGTCGCCGTGGTCGTCGAAGCCGGTCAGCCGGCGCCCGAGGTGGACCCGCCCGGCCGGGAGCGCGCCGGCCAGCGCGGCCAGCAGGTCGGGCCGGCGCATCTGGTAGTACGGGAAGCCGAAGTCGCGGGTCGGCGCGTCGAGCAGCACCCGGCCGTCGTCCCACCGGCGCTGCCACAGCGCCCGCGGCCGCACGCCGGTCCGGGCCAGCTCGCCGGCCAGGCCGAGGCCGTGCAGGATCCGGGTGGCGTTCGGGCTGACTTGCACGCCCGCGCCGATCTCGCCGAGGGCGGCCGCCCGCTCGTAGACGTGCGCGTCGAAGCCCGCCGCGACCAGCGACACCGCGGCGCTCAGGCCGCCGATGCCCCCGCCCGCGACGCCGACCCTGAGCCCTCCCCGCGGCGCCATGGGACGAGCCTACGGCGGACGCCGGCCGGCGCGGGCCCCGCCGCATCGGCTCGAGGATGACGACCGCCGATGCGCCGGTTCGCTGAGATCGTTCACAACGATGATCTTCGTGACCGGTGGACGATCACGTGATCGGAAACCTCGCGGATACATCATGGACACCGTCCTCCACCTCCGGAAACGCTGTCAAGAGGCAGTTTTTCCACGTCAGGACGAGGGCGGGTCAATGTCACGAACGCGTAACGCCGGTGTAGTGAGACCTTGACAGCGCGTGCGCGGCGCACGCATGTTTGCGTTCACAATTTTGCCCGCCAACGGCATCACGCGGCGGTCGCCCCCCGCTCCCCCGGGTCTTCTCTCACCCAGCGCAAAGGACGATTTCGCATGAAGGCACGTCGCAGGATCGCCGTCGCGGCCACGGCCGCCACGGCGGCGGCTCTACTCACCGCTTGCAGCACCGGCAGCAACAACTCGGGCTCGTCGTCGTCCGGCGGCGACGCGTCGGCGGCCCCGGTCTCCACCACGCTCGGCGCGGCCACCAACGGCGTCCCGGCCGCGATCACCGCGGCCGGCGGCACCGAGCTGCTCACCACCCCCAAGCCGGAGGGTGTCTCGGCCCAGTACGGGCCCGTCTGCAAGGGCTCCGACCTCGGCATCGGCAAGATCGACTTCAAGACCGACACGATCGGCTGGGCGCAGTCGGAGAAGGAGGCGAACCCGTTCCGCATCGCCTCCACCAAGTCGCAGGTGGAGGCGGCCAAGGCCAAGGGCTGGAAGCTGCTCACCACGAACGCGCAGTCGAACGTGCAGCAGGAGAACAGCGACATCAAGGGCATGATCGACAAGGGCGCGAAGGCGATCATCTTCTCGCCGATCAACTCGACCGGCCTCGGCGACGCCATCGCGTACGCCAAGCAGAAGAAGGTCGCGATGATCCCGGTCGACCGCAACATCACCGGGGTGAAGGGCTGCCAGGAAGTCGGTCCCCAGCTCGGCAGCGACTTCGTGGAGCAGGGCCGGCGCGCGGCCGACGCGATGATCAAGGCGACCGGCGGCAAGGCCAAGCTGGCCATCCTGCTCGGCGCGTCCGGCGTCAACGTGACCGACGACCGCACCGCGGGCTTCCTCGACCAGCTCAAGGCCAAGAACGCCTCGGGCATCGAGGTCATCTTCCAGCAGACCGCCGACTTCACCCGGGAGAAGGGCAAGAGCGTCACCGAGACGCTGCTGCGCGCCCACCCGGACGTCAACGCGATCTACGCCGAGAACGACGAGATGGGCCTGGGCGCGCTGGCCGCGCTCGACGACGCCGGCAAGTCCGGGACCGACAAGGTGCACATCGTCTCGATCGACGGCACCAAGGGCGCCGTGCAGGCGATCGTCGACGGCAACTTCGACGCCGTGATCGAGTCGAACCCGGCGTTCGGCCCGGCCTCGCAGGCGGCGCTCGAGGCGTACGTGAACGGCGACGGCGCCCCGGCGGTCACCATCACCACCGACAACCAGTACGACAGCTCCAACGCCGCCGAGGCCCTCAGCTCGGGCAAGGCCTACTGATGACCACGCCGGTGTTGGCGGTCACGTCGGCAAGCAAACGGTTTGCCGGAGTTCGTGCCCTCGAGGACGTCTCGATCGAGCTGCACGCGGGCTCGGTGCACGCGCTGGTCGGCGAGAACGGGGCCGGCAAGTCGACGCTGATCAAGCTGATCACCGGCGTGTATCAGCTGGACAGCGGAACGGTACGGCTGCGGGGCGAGGAAGTGGCCTTCGCTTCGCCCCGCAGCGCCCAGCAGGCCGGGATCGCCACCATCTACCAGGAGGTGCACCTCGCCCCGCAGCTGAGCGTCGCCCGCAACTTCTTCCTCGGCCGGGAGCCGACCCGCCTCGGGTCGCTCGACCTCAAGCGGATGAACCGCGAGTCGGCCGAGGCGCTGCGGCGCTACGGGATCGTGGCCGACGTGAAGCGGCCGCTCGGCGAGCTCGGCCTCGGCATCCAGCAGATGGTCGCGATCGCCCGCGCGGTCGAGACCGACGCCAGTGTCGTGATCATGGACGAGCCGACGTCGTCGCTCGAGCCGCGCGAGGTCGACCTGCTGCTCGACCTGGTCGGGCAGCTCAAGGCCAAGGGCGTGGCGATCGTCTACGTGTCGCACAAGCTCGACGAGGTCTTCCGGGCCTGCGACACGATCACCGTGCTGCGCGACGGCAAGCTCGTCTCGACCGGTCCCACCTCCGAGCTCACCCGGCGGCAGCTGATCGCCCGGATGCTCGGGCGGGACGCGGCCGAGCTCGAGGAGGAGGGCCTCACCCGGCTCGGCCGGCGCGAGATCGCCGACGCCGAGCCGGTGCTCAGGGCCGAGAACATGAACCGGCGGCTGATCCTCGAGGACGTCTCGGTCGTCGTGCGCCCGGGCGAGGTGGTCGGCCTGGCCGGCCTGCTCGGCTCGGGGCGCAGCGAGACCGCCAAGGCGATCTTCGGTGCCCTGCCGCTGGACTCGGGTGACATCAGCGTGGACGGCAAGGCGCTGACCCACCAGACGCCCGCCTCCCGGATCCGGGAGCGGGTGGCGATGCTTCCCGAGGACCGCAAGGCCGAGGGGATCATCCCGGACATGTCGATCCGGGACAACATCGGGCTGGCCGCGCTGCCGCAGCTGACGAAGTCGGGCCTGGTCTCGCGCAAGCGGGTGGACGACATCGTCAGGACCTTCATGACCCGGCTGCGGATCAAGGCGGCCGGCCCGAACCAGAAGGTGTCCGAGCTCTCCGGCGGCAACCAGCAGAAGGTGCTGCTGGCCCGGCTGCTCTGCCTCAACCCGCGGGTGCTGCTGCTGGACGAGCCGACCCGGGGCATCGACGTCGGGGCCAAGGCCGAGGTGCAGGCCCTGATCGCGGAGCTGGCCGAGAAGGGGATGGCGGTCGTGCTCATCTCCAGCGAGCTCGAGGAGGTGGTCGAGGGGTCGGACGCGGTGGTGGTGCTGCGCGACGGCGCCCAGCTCGGCCGGCTCGTCGGCGACGACATCAGTGAGGACAAGATCATGGACCTGATCGCCGACGCCGCGTCGGAGCAGATCGAGGCCGCGGTCCCGGCCGAGGCGGCCGGCAAGTGACCACCCTGGCCGTCAACCTCAGAGACCGCACGGCGCTCAGCGCCTGGGCCCGTGAGCACGGCGTGTACCTGGCCCTGCTCGTGCTGATCGTCTACAACGCGATCGCCACCCCCAACTTCCTCACGGTGGACACCGTGCAGCTGTTGTTCTCGCAGGTGCCGCCGGTGATCATCGTGTCGCTGGGGATGGCCCTGGTGATCGGGACCGGCGGCGTCGACCTCTCGGTCGGCGCCACCATGGCGATCGCCAGCGCGGTGCTGGCCAAGTTCGTGGTCGGCGTGGGCGCGCCGATCGGCGTCGCGATGGCCGCGGCGGTCGTGGCCGGCCTGCTGGTCGGCGTCTTCAACGGCCTGGTCGTCGCGTTCGCCCGGGTGCAGCCGATCGTCGCCACGCTCGGCGTGCTGGTGGCCGGCCGGGGCATCGCGCTGGTCATCACCGGCGGGGCGCTCGTCGAGCTCTTCGTGCCCTTCTTCAAGGACGTGCGGCTCGGCAAGTTCCTCGGCATCCCGTACGTGATGATCGTCGCGGCCCTGCTCGCGGTGGCCATCGCGTTCGTGGTCCGCCGCACCGCCTTCGGGTACCGCCTGCTCGCCATCGGCGGCAACCGCCGGGCCAGCGTGCTCGCCGGCCTGCCGGTGCGCCGCACCCTGATCGTGGTCTACACGATCTCCGGCACGCTCGCGGCGGTGGCCGGCGTCATCGCCACCGCCCGGCTGCGCGCCTCCGACCCGTCCTACATCGGCCTGCTGATGGAGCTGTCGGCGATCACCGCGGTGGTGGTCGGCGGCACGTCGCTCAACGGCGGCCGGGTCCGCATCCTCGGCACCGTGGCCGGCGCGATCCTCCTGCAGATGCTGGAGACCACGCTGGTGTCGCACAACGCGCCCGACTCGGTGGCCCGGATGGTCGAAGCCGTGATCATCATCGCCGCCGTCTACATCCAGCGACCGGCAAGGAGCTCCAGGTGACACCCGCCGTGACGACCGAACCACCGGTGGCCGTCGCCGCCGACCACGGCGGCCGCGAGGCCGCCCGCGCCCGGGCCCGGGCCCTGACCTCGCTGATCTCCCGCAACGGCGCGGTCGCCGTGCTGATCATCGTGGTGGTGCTGGGCACGCTGCTCGTGCCCTCGTTCGGCAAGCCCGACAACCTGCGCAACGTGGCCCTCGCCGCGTCGTTCATCGGGATCATCGCGGCCGGCATGACGTTCGTGATCATCAGCGGCGGCATCGACCTCTCGGTCGGCTCCACCTACGCGCTCGCGACGATCATCAGCGCCATGTACGCCCCCCGCGGCTCGTTCATCGCGGTCACCTACGCGCTGGTCGCGGCCGGGGTGGTGGGCCTGGTCCAAGGGCTGATCATCGCGCGGCTGCGGCTGCCCGCGTTCATCGTGACCCTGGCCGGCCTCACCGGCGTCCGCGGCCTGGTCTTCTACATCACGCACGAGGGCAACGACCACCCGCGGATCGAGGGCCGCCTGGCGTTCGAGGCGCTCGGCACCGGCTCGCTCGCGACCATCGGCACCCCCGTCTGGATCATGCTGGCGGTCTTCGCGATCGGATGGTGGGCGCTCAACCGGACCCCATTTGGGCAGTCCGTTCAGGCAGTGGGTGGTAACCAGAACGCGGCCGAGCTGATGGGCTTGCCCGTCAAGCGCACGCAGACCATCGTGTATGTCGTGAGCGGCCTGTGTGCCGGCCTCTCCGGCATTCTCACCACGGCGCTCTCCGGCGGAGGCCAGGAGGCGCGGATCGGCGACGCTTACGAGCTGTCGGCGATCGCGGCCGTGGTGATCGGCGGGACGCTGCTCTCGGGCGGCGTCGGGTCGATGGTCGGCACGCTGGCCGGTGTCCTGCTGCTGTTCGTCATCCAGAACCTGATCGTGCAGGGCGCGAACCTCAACTCGTACGTGCAGCAGGTCGTCTCCGGCGGGTTCCTGCTGGTCGTGGTGATCCTCCAGGCGGTGCTGAGCCGCAGGACCAACTCGGCCGACACATGAGCCCTGGCAACCCGCCGATCCGCGGGCCGGTGATGTCCGACGTGGCCGCCCGCGCCGGCGTCTCGCACCAGACCGTCTCCCGGGTGCTCAACGGGCACCCGCACGTGTCGGCCACCACCCGCACCCGGGTGCTGGCCGCGATCGCCGAGCTCGGCTACCGGCGCAACCTGTCGGCCCGGGTGCTGGCGACCGGGCGGTCCAACGTGATCGGCGTGGTCGCCCAGAACACCACGCTCTACGGACCGTCCAGCATGGTGCAGGCCATCGGCGAGGCGGCGCTCGGCGCCGACCTGTCCCTGACCGTCGGGCACGTGGCGGGCTACGACGCCACCGCCGCGTCCCGGCGGATCGTGGAACGGCTCGTCCAGCAGGGCGCGGCCGGCCTGGTCTTCATCGCCCCGGTCGACGCGGCCGAGGAGGCGATGCGGCTGGTGCCGGACGGGGTGCCGATCGTGACGGTGGACGGGCTGCCGGAGTGGCAGTCCGCCAACGTGTCGGTCGACCAGTACACCGGCGGGCTGCTCGCCACCCGGCACCTGCTGGCGGCCGGCCACAAGACGGTCTGGCACGTGGCCGGCCCGGAGAAGTGGCACGGCAGCCGGGCCCGCGAGGAGGGCTGGCGGGCCGCGCTGGCCGAGGCCGGAGCGGTGGCGCCGCCGATGCCGCGGGCCGGCTGGTCGGCGGCGTCCGGCTACCAGTGCGGGCGGATGCTCGCCCGGATCCCGGACTGCACGGCGATCTTCGCGGCCAACGACCACGTGGCGCTCGGCATCATGCGGGCGCTGGCCGAGCAGGGCCGCCGCATCCCCGAGGACGTCAGCATCATCGGCTTCGACGACGTGCCCGAGGCCGGCTACTTCCATCCCGCGCTGACGACGATCCGCCAGGAGTTCGCCGAGGTCGGCCGGCAGGCGCTCCGGCTGCTGCTCGACCAGCTCGCGACCGGGGTCAGCTCGTCCGAGTCGGCGCTGGTCGAGCCCGTGCTCATCGCCCGCGACACGGTGGCCGCCGCCCCGGCCGATCAGGAGAAGTCATGAGCGAGTTGGTCATCGGTGTCGACTTCGGCACGCTGTCCGGACGGGCCGTGGTGGTCCGGGTGTCGGACGGCGCCGAGATCGGGTCGGCCGTTCACGCGTACGCCCACGGGGTCGTCGACCGCAAGCTGGGTGACCAGATCTTGCCGCCGGACTGGGCGCTGCAGGTGCCCGCGGACTATGTCGACGTGCTGCGGAACGCCGTTCCGGAAGCGCTGCGCAACGCCGGCGCCGACCCGGCCGACGTGATCGGGCTGGCCACCGACTTCACCGCGTGCACGGTGCTGCCGACGACGGAGGACGGCACCCCGCTGTGCGACCTCGACGAGTTCCGGGACGAGCCGCACGCGTACGTGAAGCTGTGGAAGCACCATGCCGCCCAGCCCCAGGCCGATCGCATCACCGAGCTCGCCGCCGAGCGCGAGGAGCCGTGGCTGCGGCGCTTCGGCGGGCTGATCAGCTCGGAGTGGGAGTTCGCCAAGGCGCTGCAGGTGCTGGAGGAGGCGCCCGCCGTCTGGAACGCCATGCGGTACTGGGTCGAGGCCGCCGACTGGATCGTGTGGCGGATGACCGGGGTCTATCTCCGTAACGCCTGCACGGCCGGTTACAAGGGCCAGTTCGTCGACGGTCGGTACCCGTCCACGGCGTACCTCCGCGAGCTCAATCCCGATTTCTCGGACTTCCCGGCGCAGAAGCTGGATGTGCCGATCGGGCAGCTCGGCCAGGCCGCCGGGACACTGACCGACGAGGCCGCGGCGATGATGGGGCTGCACACCGGCGTCGTGGTCGCGGTCGGCAACGTCGACGCGCACGTCTCCGCCCCCGCGGCCCAGGCCGTCGAGCCCGGCCGGCTCGTGCTGATCATGGGAACCTCGACCTGCCACGTGATGAGCTCGGACGTGCTGCGCGAGGTGCCCGGCATGTGCGGCGTGGTCGACGGCGGCATCATCCCCGGTCTCTGGGGATACGAGGCCGGGCAGTCGGGGGTCGGCGACATCTTCGCGTGGTTCGTCGAGAACTGCGTCCCCGCCTCCTACCGCCTCGCCGCCGACGAGCGGGGCATCTCGCTCCACGACCACCTGAGCGACCTCGCGGCCGACCAGCCCGTCGGCGGGCACGGCCTGATCGCGCTGGACTGGCACTCCGGCAACCGGTCGCCGCTGGTCGACCACGAGCTGTCCGGCGTCTTCGTGGGACAGACCCTGGCGACCCGGCCCGAGGACGGCTACCGCGCCCTGGTCGAGGCCACCGCGTACGGCACCCGTTTGATCATCGAGACGTTCCGGGAGGCCGGCGTCGCCGTCGACGAGCTGGTCGTGACCGGCGGCCTGCAGAAGAACCCGATGATCATGCGGATCTACGCCGACGTCACCCGGATGCCGATCAACGTGCTCGACTCCGACCAGGGCCCGGCGCTCGGGTCGGCCCTGCACGCGGCGGTGGCGGCCGGCGCGTACCCGGACATCCGGGCCGCCGCCGCGGCGATGGGCCGCGTGTCGCACGGCTCCTGGACCCCGGACGAGGCGAACGCCGACCGCTACGACGCGCTGTACGCCGAGTACCGCACGCTGGTCGACTACTTCGGCCGGCACGGCAACGACGTCATGCGGCGGCTGCGCCGGATCCGGCGGGAGGCCCTGCGATGAGGGACCTGCTGCGCGAGGTGCTGGACGCCAACCGGCGCATCGCGAGCGCCGGGCTGGCCACGCTGACCTGGGGCAACGTCTCCGGCATCGACCGCGGCGCCGGCGTCTACGTGATCAAGCCGTCCGGCGTGCCCTACGACCGGCTCACCGAGGAGTCGCTGGTCACCGTCGACGTCGAGACCGGCGAGGTGGTCGGCGGCACGCTCAAGCCGTCGGTCGACAGCGAGACGCACCGCCTGCTCTACCAGGCGTTCCCGGCGATCGGCGGGATCACCCACACGCACTCCACGTACGCGGTCGCGTTCGCCCAGGCCGGCCGGGACATCCCGGTGCTCGGCACGACCCACGCCGACAACTTCGACGGGCCGATCCGCTGCACCCGCGACCTGACGCCGGAGGAGTGCGCGCGCGACTACGAGCGCAACACCGGCCTGGCCATCCTCGACCTGCTCGACGGCGACGCCGAGTCGGTGCCGGCCGCGCTCACCGCCGGGCACGGGCCCTTCACCTGGGGACCCACGGCCACCAAGTCCCTCGAGACGGCGATCGTCTGCGAGGCGGTCGCCGAGATCGCCCTCCGCACGCTCGCGCTCAACCCGCACGCGGCTCCGCCCGAGCACCTGATCCGCCGGCACTACAGCCGCAAGCACGGTCCCGACGCGTACTACGGAAACCTCTCGGAAGCAGGCTGACAATGAACCCTTTCGACGGTCGCGAGATCTGGTTCCTCACCGGTAGCCAGGGTCTCTACGGCGAGGACACGCTCGCCCAGGTGGCCGCCCAGTCGCAGCAGGTGGTCGCGCAGCTCGACGGCTCGCCGGACATCCCGGCGCCGATCGTGTGGCGGCCGGTGCTCACCGACGCGTCCGGCATCCGGGCCGTGATGATCGCCGCGAACGCCGACGACCGCTGCATCGGGGTGATCGCCTGGATGCACACGTTCTCCCCGGCCAAGATGTGGATCAGCGGGCTGGAGGCGCTGCGCAAGCCGCTGCTGCACCTGCACACGCAGGCGCACCGGGAACTGCCGTGGGCGACCATCGACATGGACTTCATGAACCTCAACCAGGCCGCGCACGGCGACCGGGAGTTCGGCTACGTGCAGACCCGGCTCGGCGTGCCGCGGACGACGGTGGTGGGGCACGCGTCCGAGCCGCGTACGGCCGACCGGGTCGCCTCCTGGGCCCGCGCCGCGGTGGCGGTGGCCACCATGCGGTCGCTGCGGCTGGCCCGGTTCGGCGACAACATGCGGGATGTGGCGGTCACCGAGGGCGACAAGGTCGAGGCCGAGCGGCATTTCGGGGTCAGCGTCAACACGTACGGCGTGAACGACTTGGTTGCCGTTGTCGACGCGGTCCCTTCCTCGGCGGTCGACGAGCTGGTGACCGAGTACTCCGACATCTACGACCTGGCCCCCGAGCTGGCCAAGGACGGCGACCGCCACGACTCCTTGCGCTACGGGGCCCAGATCGAGGCCGGGCTGCGGCAGTTCCTCGCCGACGGCGGGTTCGGGGCGTTCACGACCAACTTCGAGGACCTGGGCGGGCTGCGGCAGCTGCCGGGGCTGGCGGTGCAGCGGCTGATGGCCGACGGCTACGGCTTCGGCGGCGAGGGCGACTGGAAGACCTCGATGCTGCTGGCCACCCTCAAGGCGGCCGCCTCGGGCCTGGCCGGGGGCACCTCGTTCATGGAGGACTACACCTATCACCTCGGGCCCGGTCCGCAGCGCATCCTCGGCGCGCACATGCTCGAGGTCTGCCCGTCGATCGCCGCGCGGAAGCCACGGCTGGAGATCCATCCGCTGGGCATCGGCAACCGCGAGGATCCCGTACGGCTGAAGTTCTCCGCCGCGCCGGGCCCGGGTGTCGTGGTCGGCATCTGTGACATGGGCGACCGTTTCCGGCTGGTCGGCAACGTGATCAACGTCGTGCCGCCGGATCACGAGCTCACCGCCCTGCCGGTGGCCTCCGCGGTCTGGGAGCCGGCCCCCGATCTGCCCACCTCGGCCGAGTGCTGGCTGATGGCGGGCGGTCCGCACCACACGGTGCTGAGCACGGCGCTGGGCGTCCCGGTCGTCGAGCAGTTCGCCGAGCTGACCCGTACCGAATTGGTGATGATCGATGGAGCGACCACTCCGTCGGCCCTGCGCAAGGAGCTTCGCTGGAACGCGGCCTATCAGCTGCTGGCCGGCGGCCTGCGGTGAGGGGATATCCTGCCCGCTAAAGGCGGATGCGGGGTGTCGGTGAGCGTGAAGCGCGGACGGCCGCCGGGCATGATGGATGTCGCCCGGCTGGCGGGGGTATCGCATCAGACCGTCTCGCGTGTGCTCAACGAGCACAAGAACGTGAGCGAACAGACCCGGCTCAAGGTGCGGGCGGCCATAGCCGAGCTCGGCTACCGCCCCGACCGGGCGGCTCGCGCCCTGGTCACGGGCACCTCCCAGGTGATCGGGGTGGTCGCGCAGAACTCGTCGCTGTTCGGCCCGGCGTCGATGCTGACCGCCTTCGAGGAGGCCGCCCAGGCGACCGGCTTCGCGGTGAACGTGAGCAGCGTGCGCAGCCTCGACGAGCGCTCGATCGCCGACGCCGTCGAGCGCCATCTCGACCAGCGGGTCGCCGGCCTCGTGGTGATCGCGCCGGTGGCCAGCGCCGGTCCGGCGCTCGAGCAGCTGCCGGCCGACGTGCCGCTGGTGACCATCGACGGCGACCCGGAGCGTACGAGCACGCTGGTCACGGTCGACCAGGTGGCCGGCGCGCGGGCCGCGACCCAGCGCCTGCTCGACGCCGGGCACCGCTCGGTGTGGCACATCTCCGGGCCGTCCGACTGGTTCGACGCGGCCGGCCGGGTGCGTGGCTGGGAGGAGACGCTGCACGCGGCCGGGCTCGAGATCCCGCCGCTGCTGACCGGCGACTGGAGCGCGGCGTCGGGCTACCGGAACGGTCAGTTGCTGGCCCGCCTGCCCGACGTCACGGCGGTCTTCACCGCCAACGACCACATCGCGCTCGGCCTGCTGCGCGCGCTCAACGAGCACGGCCGCCGGGTGCCCGGCGACGTGAGCATCATCGGCTTCGACGACGTGCCCGAGGCGGCGTACTTCACGCCGCCGCTGACCACCGTGCGGCCCGACTTCGCCGCGGTGGCGACGGCGACGCTCGAGCTGCTCATGACGCAGATCCAGGCCGGCCGGGCCGATTCGGGGACACGCCGCACGATCGCGCCGGTGCTGATCGAGCGGGACAGCGTCGCGCCACCCGGCGGTTCCTGACCGCTTGCCGGTCCCGATCGCCCCGTCGCTCCGGACCGCCCGCCGCCTCGACGCCGGCCACCCCGACCGCCGCCTGCCTGACCATGCGGGCCGGTCCTGACCAGACGCAGCACGCCCGGCCACCGCGGCGCGTATGGGTAAGCAGAGCGATTCCCCACCGGGACCGCTCCCAGCCAGACGCCGACGCCACACACCCGCGCACCGCAGCGCGCATGAGTAAGCAGAGCGATTGCCCGCCGGGCCTCCCGCGCCTGACCACGCGCGACGCATCCCCGGACCCCGGGCGACTGATCGACCACATTCGATCCGCAACCCACCCGATTTGTCCGTTGAAACGCGCCCGCCACAGCATCTTGACATGTCAGGTGTGATCGTTAACATTCGTGGAAACGGCGTCGGAGCCGATGGGCATGGTTCACGGTTGTGAACGTGAACATCGATGTCGGACGTGCGGACCCCCGTCGGGGCCATCAGGGGAGTGATGGTCCCGGCGGGTCACGCGTACGCTTCTACGGTGCCGCTGCTCCTGGTCCTCGACGGAAACAGCCTGCTGCACCGTGCGTATCACGCGGCAGCCTTCGAGGGCATGCTCGCGCCCGACGGCTCGCCCATCTGGGCGCTGCGCGGCCTGATCGGCTATCTGGCCCGCGCCGCCGCGCACCTCAACCCCGATGCGGTGATGGTCGGCTTCGACTGCCCGGTCTCCTCGGCCCGCCGCACCTCGTACCCGCTCTACAAGGCACACCGCCCGGACAAGCCCGGTGACCTGCTGGCCCAGCTGGCGGTGGCGCCCGAGCTGCTGGCGGCGGCCGGTGTGTGTACAGTGGTCCCGCCCGCCTACGAGGCCGACGACGTGCTCGCCTCCGCCTCCGCCGCCGCCCGGGCCGCCGGCTGGCAGTCGGTGCTGATGACCAGCGACCGCGACGCCTTCGCGCTGATCGACGCGACCACCTCGGTGCTGCGGGTGCGCAACGGCGGCTTCGACGAGGCGGTGCTGGTCGACGAGCAGGCGCTGCCCGGCCTCTACGGTGTCACTCCCGCGCAGTACCGGGACTTCGCGGCGCTGCGGGGCGATCCCTCCGACAACCTTCCGGGCGTACGCCGTTTCGGCGCCACCACGGCCAAGAAGCTGCTCGCCGCGTTCGGCACGGTCGAGGCCGCCTGGCAGGCGACGCTCGCCGACGTGGCCGCCGCCGTCGGCGACCACGCCGCGTCGTTCTTCACCGACCCGTCGGCCCGCGAGGTCGTCAACCGCAACCGCTCGCTCATGACGATGCGCCACGACCTGGCGCTGCCGCCCCTGGCCGGCGCCCGGCTGCCACTGAGCTACGTGACGATGCGGCAGGCGCTGCGGGCTCGCGGCATCAACCTCGGTCCCTCGCTGTGGGCGCTGGTGGGCGGCGCTCCCCCGCCCCCGTCGGCAGTGGCCGAGGACGAGACGGCGGGCTGGAAGCCGTGGGTCTTCCGCGGCGGGTTGTCGGCCCGCCGCGACCCGACCCCGGGCCAGCTGTCGCTGTTCTGAGCGCCGGCCTCAGGCGGGGAGGCCGAGCGCCGGCCTCAGGCGGGGAGGGCGAGCGCCGGCCTCAGGCGGGGAGGCCGAGCGCCGGCCTCAGGCGGGGAGACCGGCCGCCAGCTCCTTGAGGGCCTTCGCGGCGCCCACCGTCACCGGGCCGCCGTGGCCGGGCAGCACGGCCATGATGTCCATCGCGGCCAGCTTGCGTACGGTGTCGTTGGCCTTGCTCTCGTCCGTCGTGTACTGCGGATCGGAGCCGACCAGCCCGCCCGCGTTGCGCAGCGCGTCGCCCGCCACCAGGATGCGGGTGCTCGGCTCGTAGACCGAGATGTGCCCGAGCGTGTGGCCGGGCGTGTCGATGATCCGCATGCCGAACACCTCGTCGCCCTCGGCCACGCCCTTCAGCGGCTTCTCCGAGATGATCGAGGCCAGGTCCATGACGCCCGCGTAGATCGTGGCCTTGACCTTCGGCGCGACCGCGGCCAGCCCGCCGACGTGGTCCTCGTGCTGGTGGGTGAGCACGATGTGCTTCACCGCCGACCAGCTCGACCCGGCCGCCTTCAGCCCCTCGGCGATCGCCGCGTCGGAGCCGGGCGTGCCGAGGTCGACGATCGCCGCCTCCTTGCCCCGCACCAGGATGTAGGCCGACACGTAGGACATGTCGACCTGGCGCCAGTCCCCTGCCACCGCCCCGCCGGCCGCCGGCGCCGACGGCTCCGGCGCCGCGGACTGCGGCGACGAGGACGGTGTGGACGGTCCCGACGAGCAGGATCCGAGAACGGTCACGCCGATCGCGCCCGCACCGGCCGTGAACAGCAGCCGGCGGGAAAGTCGGCGGGTAAGCCGGTTGTCCCCCATGACCGTCGATTAAAGCAGGCACGGCCCCGGCGTGAGACCGGCAACTGACCGGCAAAATCAGGCGGCGCTGCGCCGGGACAGGTCGTCGAGCACCCGGGCCAGCGTCACCCGCGCCTCCTCGGCCCGGGGCGCGCCGGACCGGTCGGCGCGCATCGCGGTGAGCCGGTCGCGCCGCGCTTCGAGCAGGCGGGGCAGGGCGTCGGCCGCGTAGAGCCGGGCGGCGTGCACCCGGCGGCGCAGCTCCTCGTCGAGCGCGGTCTTCGCCTCGGTGACCGCGGCCTCGGTCCAGGTCGAGATGCACGTACGCAGATCGCCGCCGGGTGCTCGCAGCCGCCACCACCCGGCGCAGGCCGCGAGCGCGATGCCGGCGCCGACCACGCCCGACCCGGTCAGCACGGTGAGGACCAGCGCCGAGCCGGTGAGCAGCGAGGTCAGCGTGTGCAGCACGTCGCGCGGCCGGGCGGCCGCGTTGTCGGCCCGCAGCCGCAGGTCGAGCTCCGCGCCCGCCGGCACCAGCACGTCGTCGCGCAGGCAGTCGCGCAGCACGTCCAGGATCTCGGCCTGGGTCTCGTCGAAGGCGGCCGCGCCGAGCCCGGCCAGGCTCACCGCCAGCCGCGGCGGCAGCGCGGCGAGCTCCGCCTCGGTTCCCTGCTCGGCGTGGTCGCGGTGGGCCGCGCCGAGCACGTCGGCCCGGGCCACGAAGCGCTCGGCGGCGGCGTGCCGGGCCTCCTCGAAGCGGGCGCCGACCAGGCCGCCGCAGTCGAGCAGGCTGGCCACCGTGGCGAGGTCGGCCTCGATGCGGTCGTCGGGGCCGGTCACCCGGTCGGCGTCGGCCAGCAGCTCGCGGGCCACGGCCGCGGTCAGCCGGGCGTGGTCGGTGGCGCGCAGCCGGTGCGCGGCGGCCGTCGCGTCGTACAGCAGCAGGTCCATCAGCTGCCGGGTGCCGGCCAGCTCGGCCAGGCGGGCGGCCATCGTGTGCGTGACGCCGGGCCGGCCGGCCTGCTCGGCGAGCCGGGCCGAGATGGCCAGGACGGGCAGGCGCGCGAGGTCGGGGTGGCCGGCGAGCCGGCGGCGGGTCTCGGCGAGGACGGCCTCGTGGCCGGTCTGGTCACTCTTGTTGACGGCCACGACGACCGTCTCCAGACGTTGCGCGGCCCGGGCCAGGAAGGCCATCTCGGAGCCGGGGATCGGCTCGGTCGCGTCGCCGACGAACAGTAGGGCGTCGGCGTGGCGGAGCGCGGCCTGCGGCCCGGCCACGCCCGGCGTGTCGACCAGGACGGCCTCCCGCAGGATCGGGGCGTCCACCCGCGCCTCGACGCCGAGAACGGCGTCGGTGACCTCCTCGAAGCTCACGTACGCGCCCAGGTCGTCGAGGCTGATCGGCTGCCGCCGCGGCGTTCCCGGGTCGGCCGGGTCGGTGATCATCGCGGTGGCCGTGTCGTCCGGTCCATAGCGGAACTCGATCCAGCCGGCGGTTGTCGGAGCGTCGCCGACCGGGCTGAGGCCGGGCCGGCCGAGCAGGCTGTTGATCAGGCGGGACTTGCCCCGTCCGGCGCCACCGGCGATCACGATCCGCGGCCGGCGCAGCGTCTCCCGGGCGCCGGGCGGCGCGGGCAGCAGGGCGGCCAGGTCGTCGCGCCCGAGCGCGAGCGCCTCGGCGCGCACGACCGCGATCAGGTCAGCAAGTCCGGAGTGGGGATCGGTCACTCGGTGCCTCCGGGCGACAGTTGAAGGTCGTACCAACCAGCCTTTCCATCCTGGACCTTGGGCGCAACATCCGGACGGATGACGATCCGGAACGGAAGACCGGCGCGTTCCCTCGCCTTCGCACTTCTAAACCCCTCGATGACCGTGCTGCTCCGCTATGCGGTAACCGACGCCCGGCGTGGTGAGGATGACCGCCGGGTCGCCGAGCTTGCGGCGCAGGCGGCCGATGGTCACGGTCACCGTGTTGGTGAACGGGTCGGCGTGCTCGTCCCAGACCTGCTCGAGCAGATCCTCGCTGCTGAGGTGGGCCGGCGCCGCCCGCAGCAGGGCCTCCAGCACCGCGAGCTCCTTCACCGACAGGTGCAGCGGCACCCCGGCCCGGGTCACCACCCGGGTGATCGGGTCGAGCTCGAGACCGGCGGCGCGCAGGGTGCGGCCGCGTGCCGCGGGCCGCCGGCGGGCCAGCGCCCGTACCCGCAGCACCAGCTCGGGAAAGTGGAACGGCTTGGCCAGGTAGTCGTCGGCGCCCAGCGTGAGTCCCCGGACCCGGTCGTCGGCGGTACCGGCCGCGGTCAGCATCAGCACCATCGCGCGCTCGTCACGGGCGGTGATCATCTGGCAGAGCGTGTCGCCGTGCAGGCCGGGCAGGTCGCGGTCGAGCAGCACCACGTCGTACGCGTTGATGTCGAGCTTCTCGGCGGCGGTCAGCCCGTCGTACGCGATATCGACCGCCATCCCCTGGTCGCGCAGCCCCTCGGCGATGACATCGGCAAGCGTCCGCGCGTCCTCGACCACCAGAATCCTCATGCCGGCCCCCTCATGACGCCGGCCCCCTCATGCCGGCACCGCCACCGCCGCCGGCAGGTCGACCGCCACCCGCAGACCGCCCGCAGCCAGCGGCGTGATCCGCACCGACCCGCCGTGCGCGGCCGCCACCGCCGCCACGATCGACAGCCCGAGCCCGGTGCCGCCGCTCGCCGTGCGGTCGGCCCCGATCCGCGCGAACGGCCGGCCCAGGCGCGCGACCTGGGCGGCGTCGAGCACCGGCCCGCTCGACTCGACCACCAGCGACGCGCACGGGCCGGAGTCGCGGACGGTGATGCGGACCCAGCCGTCCGGGACGTTGTGCCGGACGGCGTTGTCGACCAGGTTGCCGACCAGCCGGGCGAGCAGCACCGGGTTGCCCCGCGTGGTGACCTCGGGCGCGAGGTCGCAGTGGACCGCGGGCGAGGACCGCGGCGGGGCCGGCAGCGCCTCGCTCACCAGCGCGGCCAGGTGCACGACCGCCCGATCGTCCACCGCGCCGTGCTGCGCCCGGGCCAGCAGCAGGAACCCCTCCAGCAGCCGGTCGACCCGGTCGAGCTCGCCGCGCACCCGGCCGGCCAGCCGCACCGTCTCGGGCGGCACCGGCCCCGGCTTGGCCACCGCGACGTCGAGCGCGGCGCGGATGGTGGCGAGCGGCGTCCGCAGCTCGTGCGAGGCGTCGGCGACGAACCGGCGCTGCGCCGCGAACGACTCCTCGAGCCGCCCGAGCAGATCGTCGATCGTGTCGGCGAGCGCCTTCACCTCGTCGTCGGGGCCGCGCACGGCGAGCCGCGAGTGCAGGTTGTCGGCCGAGATCCGCCGGGTCGCGGCCGTGATCACGCGCAGCGGCCGCAGCACCCGGTGCGCCAGCGCGTTGCCGAGCAGCATCGAGATCAGCAGCATCACCAGCAGGCCGATGACCACGCCGGCCAGCAGCTGCCGGGTGCGCGCCTCGTCGTTCGCGCTGAGCTGGCGCTGCAGGCGGGCGATGTGCTCGGCGGCCGGCTCCTGGGCGCCGCCGTCCGGGGCAGGCCGGGTGCTCCGGCTGCCGAACGCGGCCACGATCGCCAGCAGGCCGGCGCCGGAGAGGAGGAACATCGTCCCGTACAGGAGGGTGTAACGCAGCCGGACGCCCATCCGACCAGCATGCCCGTCGCGGGCTAACAGCGGTATGACAGGCGTTGTCGCGCCCGGGTTAGGCGCCGGTGCGTAGAACTCACGGCCATGGAAGCCACCATCGAAGTCATCGATCTGCACAAGCGGTACGGCTCGGCGGTCGCCCTCGACGGCATGACGTTCGCGGCCGAACCGGGCCTGGTCACCGGGTTCGTCGGGCCGAACGGCGCCGGCAAGTCGACCACCATGCGGGTGCTGCTCGGGCTCGACCACGCCGACTCGGGCACGGCCCGGGCCGGCGGGCGGGACTACCGGACGCTGGAGCGGCCGCTCACCCACGTCGGCGCCCTGATCGACCCCGGCGCGCTGCACCCGGGCCGGTCGGGCCGCAACCATCTGCTCTGGCTGGCCGCCTCCCAGGGTCTCGGGGCGCGCCGGGTCGACGAGGTGCTCGACCTGACCGGGATGCGGCCGGTCGCGCGGCGGCGGGCCGGCGGCTACTCGCTCGGCATGCGGCAGCGGCTCGGCATCGCCGCGGCGATGCTCGGCGACCCGCCGATGCTGATGCTGGACGAGCCGTTCAACGGGCTCGACCCGGCCGGGATCGTGTGGATGCGCGGGCTGCTGCGGTCGCTGGCGGCCGAGGGCCGCGCCGTGCTGGTCGCCAGTCACCTGATGAGCGAGCTGCAGGACGTCGCCGGCCACGTCGTGGTCGTGGGCGCGGGCCGGGCGGTCGAGTCGGCGACCACCGGCGACCTGACCGGGCGGTTCGGCTCGCTGGAGGCCGCCTACCTCGAGCTGACCCGCGGAACGGAGGTGCTGCGATGAGGGCCGCGCTTCGCGCCGAGCTGGTCAAGCTGCGCAGCGTGCGGGCGTGGGTGGCCGGGTTCGTGCTCGCCGCGGTGGCGATCGTCGGGCTCGGCGTGGCGGCGGCGACCGGCATCCGGGTCGACTGCCCGGACGGTCCCTGCCCGGCGCCGCCGACCGGGCCCGGTGGGGAAGCCGTCGACGACCGTTTCGCGTACGTGCATCAGCGGCTCGACGGCGACGGCGAACTGACCGCCCACGTCGCGTCGTTCACCGGGATCATCACCTATCCCCCGCCGGACCACGACCGGATCGTCGCGGGCCTCGTCCCGTGGGCCAAGGCCGGTCTCATGATCAAGGACGGGACCGCGCCCGGCGCCGGCTACGCGGCGATCATGGTGACCGCCCGGCACGGCGTGCGGATGCAGCACGACTTCACGGGGACGAGGCCGGGCCGTCGAGGGCGAGCTGGCTGCGCCTCTCCCGCTCCGGTTCGACGATCACCGGGTACGCCTCGGACGACGGCCGGCGCTGGAGCACCGTCGGAACGGCGCGGCTCTCCGGCCGTACGGTCGCCATCGGATTTTTCGTCGCCTCGCCCAGCGACGTCACCCGCAAGCGGGGGGCGCACGGCGGCAGCATCGTGCAGGCCCGCTTCACCCAGGCGACCGCGGCCTTCGACCAGGTGTCGAGGACCGGGGCGTGGACGTTCACCAACGTCGGGGACGACGGCCTGCAGACCGACTGGGAACGGCTATCCCAGCCGGCCGGCTTCACCGAGAAGGACGGGCGGCTCACCGTCTCGGGCAGCGGCGACATCGCGCCGGCCGGGCACGAGGCCGGACCGACGCTGGAGTTCGTGCTGGCCGGGGTCGTGGTGGCGCTGGTCGCCGTGATCGTGGTGGCGGTCCTGTTCATCACCGGCGAGCACCGCACCGGGCTGATCCGCACGACGCTCGCGGCGATGCCGGCGCGCGGCCGTCTGGTCGCGGTCAAGGCCGCGGTGATCGGCGGGGTCAGCTTCGTCTGCGGGCTGGTGGCCACCGCGGTCAGCGTGCCGCTCGCCTCCCACCTGGTCGTCGCGAACGGGAACTACCTCCTGCCGACCAGCCTCGGCACCCGGGTGCGGGTCATCGTCGGGGCGGCCTTGCTGCTGTCGCTTGCGGCGATTCTCGCGTACGCGCTGGGCAGCGCGATCCGGCGCGGACTGCTCGCCGTCACGGTCGCCATCGTGCTGATCGTCCTGCCCTACCTGCTGGCGACCGCCTCGCTGCTGCCGGACGGGGTCGCCGCGTGGCTGCTGCGGCTGACGCCGGCGGCCGGGTTCGCGTTCAAGCAGGTGCTGCCCGCCTACCACCAGGTGCTCAAGCCCTACACGCCGGCCGAGGGGTACTTCCCGCTGAGTCCGTGGGCCGGGCTCGGCGTGCTCGCGGTCTGGGCGCTGGGCGTGCTGGCGCTGGCCGCGTACCGCGCCCGGCGGGCCGACGCGTGAGCGCCGCCGGGGCCGCTCGCCTGCGCCCGGGCCGACGCGTCCGGGCCGCCGCCGCGGCCGAGTGGGTGAAGATGCGCACCATTCCGGACGTGGCCGTCGCGTTCGGGCTGACCGTGCTGCTGATCGTCGCCGTCTCGGCGGCCACCGCCGGCGCGGACAGCCCGGACCGGGTCCACTCCGCCCTGCTCGGTGTGCAGGCCGGGCAGGCCGTGGTGGCGGTCTGGGCCGTGCAGATGCTGGCCGGGGAGTTCGGCACCGGGACGATCCGCCCGGCGTTCGTGGCCGTTCCCCGCCGGCACGTCGTGCTCGGCGTCAAGGCGCTGCTGCTGCTCGGCGGGGTGCTGACGGCGGCCGTCGTGTCCGTCACCACGTGCCTGCTCGCCTTTTCCGCGGGCGCGTCCGGCGGGATCCGCGCCGCCGCCGGATCGGTGCTCTACCTCGGGCTGATCGCGCTGCTCGGGCTGGGCGTGGCGGCGATCATGCGCAGCGCGGTGGCGTCGGCCGGGGTGGTGCTCGGCCTGCTCTACCTGGTTCCGGTGGTGATGGGCATGTTCGCCGACCCCGGCATCGAGCGGGCGATCTACCGGATCGGCCCGTCCACGGCCGGGCTGACCGTTCTGTCCACCGTGGACCTCGATAGCCTGCCGATCGGGCCGTGGGCCGGGCTAGGGGTGGCCGCGGCGTGGGCGTTCGGGGCGCTCGCGGCCGGGGCCCTCATCGTGGGTGCCCGGGATGTGTAGCCTTTCAGGCCCATGGAGGTCACGCCGTCGTACCGCGAGTCGAATCGCGCGCGCCTGCGCGAGGCGCTGATCCACGCCGCGCGTGACCTCACCGTCGAGCACGGTTGGGACGGCGTGCGGATGGCCGACGTGGCCTCGGCGGTGGGGGTCAGCCGCCAGACCGTCTACAACGAGTTCGACGGCCGGGCCGGGCTGGCCGAGGCGCTCGCGGTCAGCGAGGTGCAGCGGTTCGCCCAACGGGTGCGGACTCAGATGTTCGCCAACGGCGGGGACCCGCGCGGCGCCGCGTACGCGGGAATCCTCATGACGCTCGAGGACGCCGCCCGCAACCCGCTGGTCAAGGCGATCCTGACCAGCGGGCGCGGCGGCGCCGACGAGCTGCTGCCCTACCTGACCACCCGCTCCGAGGTCGTGCTGACCGAGGCCGGCCGGGTGATCGCGGAGTGGGCCGGCGTGCACCTGGCGGCCCGGCCCGCCGACCGGGTCGCGCTCGCCGTCGACTCGGTGATCCGCCTGACGGTCAGTCACATCATCCTGCCGCGGGCGGCGCCGCCCGCCACCGCCGCGAAGCTGGCCGAGGTCTTCGTGCGGCTTCTCGGCTAAGGGCTACGAGAAGTCGGGGATGGGGCCGCGGTCGGCGCCGGAGCGGCCCTTGGGCTCCTCCCACTCCTCCTGCCGGCCGAGCGCGGTCAGGTCGAGCAGGCCGTACGCGCCGCCGGTCATCTCGGTGCCGCGGGCGAAGGTCGAGTACGTGTGGAAGACGTCGTCGCCGACCCGCAGGAAGCAGGACATGCCCGGCTGCTCCATCGGCTGGTCCTCGGTCTTGAGCAGCCAGTCGAAGCCGGCCGCCCGCAGCTCGTCCGGCCCGCGGTAGTTGAACATGACCGGCGCGACCGACTCGTCGATCGTGACGTGGTAGTCATAGTTGAAGTCCGAGCCGTACGACGAGTGCAGCGGGATCGTCCAGCCCCGCTTGGCCCGGTACTTCTCGAGCTTCGCGATCGGCGCCCGGGCGACCACCGCGTAGACCGTGCCCCGGGCCCGCAGGTGCCGCAGCAGCCCCTCGGAGAGCTCGTCCACGGCGGCGGTGCAGCTGGCACACCCGTCCTCCCAGGCCGGGTCGAACATGAAGTGCTGCACGATCAGCTGGCGTTCGCCGTCGAAGAGGTCGATCAGCCGTACCTCGCCGTCCGGTCCCTCGAACCGGTAGTCCTTGGTCACCTCGACCATCGGCAGCAGCCGGCGGCGGGTGTTGAGGGCGTCCTTGGCCCGCAGCGCCTCCTTCTCGCTCGCCAGCAGCTCCTTGCGCGCGGCCAGCCACTCGTCGCGCGACACCACCTCGGGAAGATTCATCTCGCTCATGACCGTACGGACCTGGCGAACCGGGAAAAGTAATCGCTTCCCGAGTGCCGACTTCGTATCGTCCCCCGGTGACCCGAGAGATCCTGCGCAAGACCTTCGGCGAGGACGCCGCCCTCTACGACAAGGCCCGTCCCGGCTACCCCGCCCGCCTCTTCACCGATCTGGCCGCGATGACGGGGCTCGGGCCGGGCGCCCGGGTGCTCGAGATCGGCTGCGGCACCGGCCAGGCGACCCTGCCCCTGGCCCGGCTCGGCTGCTCGGTGCTGGCGGTGGAGCTGAGCCCGGCGCTGGCCGCCGTCGCCCGGCGGAAGCTGGCCGCGTTCCCCCGGGTGTCGGTCGAGGTGGCGGCCTTCGAGGAGTGGACGCCGCCGGCCGAGCCGTTCGACCTGGTCGTGGCGGCGACGTCGTTCCACTGGCTGGACCCGGCCACCCGGGCCGCCCAGGCCGCGGACCGGCTCCGGCCCGGGGGCGCGCTGGCGGTGATCTACTCCGAGCACGTCCGCGGCGGCACCGTCGACTTCTTCCACGACGCGCAGGCCTACTACGAGCGCTACGACCCGGCCACCCCGCCCGGCCTGCGCCTGACCCCGGGCGACCAGATCCCCGACGACGCCGAGGAGTTCGACCGGTCCGGCCGCTTCACCGCCGCCGAGTTCCGGCGGTACGAATGGGAGCAGAGCTACTCGACGGCCGGCTACCTGGACCTGCTGATGACGTACTCCGGCCACCGGGCGCTGCCGGCCGCCGACCGCGAGGGCCTGCTCACCGCCCTGGCGTCGCTGATCGACAACGACCACGGCGGCCACATCACCAAGCGCTACCTGACCCGCATGACGGTGGTCCGCACACCGCCGGCGCCGTCGAGCCGCTGACCGCCGTCGTCACCGGGCGAGGCCGTCCATCAGTGCCCCGGGCGTGCGGCCATCGCGAGCACCGTATCGGCGAGCGACGCCGGCGAAGCGCCGGCGTCCAGGGGCACCGCGCCGGCTTCGAGCATGGTGGCCTGGAAGACCGAGCGCCCGTCGCGAATCTGCTGCTTGATCCCTTCGGTGCGCTGCGGCGACGTCGCCCGAGCGAGCCGGGCGTCCTGCTCGTCCGCCCCGATCGTCAGCAGGAAGACGCGCTCGAAGAGATCGAGCATCTTCTCCAGGTTGAGGGCGATCCCGGGTTGCCGGTGACGAGGAACGCCCGCATCGCCGCTGTCCGCTCCGGCGGAGGGAGCGCCGTCAGTCGGTGGGCTCGGGGTCGACGCTCAGCGGGGAGGCGCCGGGCTCGGCGATCTGGGCGATCGCCTCGTTCAGCTCGTCCTCGGCGTACTCGCCCTCGGGCAGCCGGTCGAGCACGGCCATGTCGTCGGACGGCAGGTCGGCGGCGACCGCCCGGCGGTAGATCTCGTCCCGGTCGATCCGCTCCTGCGCGGCGTAGAGCTCGTCGACCAGTTCCGGAAGCGCCTCGGTGGTCGCCATGATCAAGTCCTTCCGTTCGCCAGAGAAGCCGGGCCCTTGGGTACCCGGCACGCCGCCGTTCATGCCGGCCGGGCGCGGTGCGGGTCGCTCGTCAGGCGAAGCGGGTGGTGGCGAGGGCGGCGGCCACCAGCAGGCCGAGCCCGTTCGTCGCCCAGTGCAGCGCGGCCGCCGCGAGCAGGCTGCCGCTGCGGCGGCGCAGCTCGCACAGCAGCAGGCCGGCCACGGCCGTGAACGCGACGGCACCGAGCACCGGCAGCCACCGGCCGCCGCCGAGGACCGCACCGACCGCCTGGTTGGCCTGGCCGAGCCGCAACGACGGCAGGATGTGCCAGAGGCCGAACAGCACCGACGACGTGATGCTCGCCCAGGTGGCGCCCCGGTGCCGCTTGACCAGGCCGAGCAGTACGCCGCGGAAGGCGATCTCCTCGAGCAGCACGGTGCCGAGCGGCACGATGATGAACGCGGTCAGCAGGGCGGCGCCGGGGTGCAGGTGGTAGCGGACGTCCTGGAAGGCCGGGCGGGTCAGCGGGATGGCGGCGCCGACCGCGTAGACGGCGGCGACCGCGAGGATGGCGCCGACCGCGTACTTCAGGCCGGGAACCAGCGTGCGGCGGGACAGGCCGAGATCGTGCCAGGTGAGGCCGGCGCGGCGGGCGATGACGACCAGCAGCGCCGCGACAAGGGGGCCGGCGATCAGGCCGGTGTGGTGCGGGCCGTACTTGTCGGCGACGTTGACGGCGGCGAGGACGAGGAGGACGGCGCCGAGGACGAGGGCCAGCCGGCGGCGGTGATTGAGTACTGGCATGACGGCTGAAGAGTACCCAACCTCTAGGAACTAACCCGGTACTCCTCGACCAGTCCGGCCAGGATCTCCCGGGTGCGCTGAAGGCTGTCGATCTGTTTCTCGACCCGGTCCAGCTCGGAGCACAGACGACCGGCCAGCCACGGTGTGCGCAACGTCTCGTCGCTGATGCAGGGCAGGACATCGTGGATGGTGGCGCTGGTGAGCCCGGCCGCCAGCAGCGACTGGATGAGGGTCACCCGTTCGACCGCGTTCGCCGGATAGGTGCGCTGCCCGCCGGGCGTACGGCCGCTGGAGAGCAGCCCCTGCTCCTCGTAGTAGCGCAGCGACCGCGCGCTCGCGCCGGTCGCCGCGGCCAGGTCCCCGATCTTCATCGATGTCTCCCGCGCCACAGAAGCTTGAAGTTGACACCCGTGTGAAGTTTTAGCCTACCGGCATGGACGAGCTGATCGCACCCACCACCGTTGCCGGACTCTCGCTGACCAGCCACTTTGTGATGGCGCCGATGACCCGCAAACGGTCGCCGGGCGGGGTGCCGACGGCGGAGGTCGCCGCGTACTACCGCCGCCGGGCCGCGGGCGGCATCGGCCTGATCATCACCGAGGGCGCGCTGGTCGGCCACCCCAGCGCGAGTCACGAGAGCGATGTCCCGCGACTCACGCCGGGAGCGGCCGAGGCCGGCTGGCGGAGGGTGACCAGCGAGGTCCACGCGGCGGGCGGCAAGATCGCCGCGCAGATCTGGCATCTCGGAAGCGAGCGGCAGCCCGTCGATGGTCTACCCGCGTGGACCCCGGGCACCATGCGCGGGAAAACTTCGAAACCCTGCTTGCGGCGTACGCCGAGAGCGGGCGCGTGGCCGTGCGGGCCGGCTTCGACGCGGTGGAGATCCACGGCGCGCACGGCTATCTGATCGACGAGTTCCTCTGGCCGCGGACCAATCGCCGCACCGACGCGTACGGCCGGAACCGGGCCATGTTCCCGGCCGAGGTCATCCGCGCGGTCAAGGCCGAGCTGCCGCCCTCGACGCCGCTGATCGTGCGGTTTTCGCAGTTCAAAGAGCGCGACTACGACGCACGGATCGCCGAGACGCCGGCCGAGCTGGGCCGCATCCTGAGCGCGTTCGCCGAGGCCGGTGCCGACGTGCTGCACGCCTCGCAGCGCCGCTTCTGGGAGCCGGCCTTCGACGGCGACCACCGCAACCTGGCCGGTTGGGCCAAGCGGCTCACCGGGTTGCCCGTGATCACGGTCGGCTCGGTCGGGCTGACCCGCGCCTTCCCGCACCGCGACGACCTGCTCAAGCGGTTCGCGAACGACGAGTTCGACCTGGTCGCGCTCGGCCGCATCCTGCTCGCCAACCCGGACTGGGTACGGCTGATGGCGGCCGGCGAGACGGCGAGCGTGCGCGACTACTCCAAGGCCGACGAGGACATCTTCCGCTGACGAGGCTTTCTCACGAAAAGCCCGCGGATACGTCGTTTATTGGCTTGAATCGGGCATATGACGCCCGAGAACGCCGAGGTCAGCGCCGCACTGCGGTCCTGGCGGGACGGCCTGGTCAACCTCGACGCCGGCAACCGCCTGATCAACTTCCGGCGGTCCGGCACGAGCATGGTGGAGATCGCCGGGCCGCCACCGGCCGTCATCGTGGGCGCGCTGCGGTCCGGCGGCGAGCACGGTTTCGCGGGCGAGGGCGAGTTCTTCCGTACGGGCCTGGCCGCGGACGCGCTCGGCGGCGTGCTCCGGCGGCTGATGCGCAAGGCCCGCCAGGATTTCCTCGACCGCGGCGTCGACCCGCTGCACCTGTCGATCGGCATGCTGCACTGGCGCGACGAGGAAGGTGCCGGCTACGCCAGTCCGCTGCTGCTGCTCCCGGTCGAGCTGACCGCCGACGGCCCGGCCGACCTGCCCCGGCTGCGCGCCCGCGACGACGACCCGGTGGTAAACCCCGCGCTCGTGCTGCGCCTGCGCCGGCTCGGCGTCGAGCTGCCCCCGGTCGAGTCGCTGGACGGCCTCGACCTCGCCGAGTTCCGCACCCGGGTGCGAGCCGCGATCTCCGGGCGGGACGGCTGGCGGGCCGACGAGACCGTGCTGCTGTCGACGTTCAGCTTCCACAAGGAGGCGATGTACCGGGACCTGCACGACAACGAGGAGCGGATCCTGGCGCACCCGATCGTCCGGTCGCTGGCCGCGATCGACGGCGAGCCCGGCTTCGAGCCGATCGCCCCGGCCGCCGTCGACACGGCGGCGCCGCCCGAGGACGTACCGCTGATCCTCGACGCCGACGCCTCCCAGCGCGCCTGCATCGCCGCGGCCGCCGCCGGCCACAGCTTCGTGCTCGACGGGCCGCCCGGCACCGGCAAGTCGCAGACCATCGCCAACATGATCGGCTGCCTGCTCGCGGCCGGGAAGCGGGTGCTGTTCGTCTCCGAGAAGGCGGCCGCGCTCGAGGTGGTCCGCAACCGCCTGGCCGGCGCCGGGCTCGACGGCTACCTGCTGGAGCTGCACAGCAACAAGGCAACCCGCAAGGAGGTGGCGCGCACGCTGGCGTCGGCCGTGGACGAGCCACTCCGGCCGATGCCGCAGACCCCGGCGGTTAAGACGCAGGCCGGCGAGCCCCAGGCCGGCGCCGACACCCGGGCCGGCGCTGAGACTAGGGCCGGCGGTGAGACCCGGGCCGGCGCTGAGACTCGGGACGGCCGCGAGAGCCGGGCCGGCGGTGTGAGCCGGGCCGGCGGCGACACCCGAGCCGGCGGTGGGAGCCGGGCCGGCGGCGAGAGCCGGGCCGGCAGCGACGCCCGCGCCTCGCGGGAGGCGCTGTCCGCTTATGCCGAGGCGATGAACGAGGTGCGGGAACCGCTCGGATCGAGCCTGCACGAGATCCTCGGCCGCTGCGCCCGGCTCGCCGACCTGCCCGCCGCGCCCGCGCCCGCCCCGGTGACGCTCAGCCCGGAGGCGCTGCGGCAGGTGCGCGACGCCGCCGACCGCCTGGCCCGCTCGTGGCGGCCGGCCGCGCTCGGCGAGGAGTTCGCCTGGCGGGACGTGATCGAGCACGAGCCGCTCGACGGCCGCCTGGAACGCGCCGAGCACGCGCTGCGCGAGCTGTCCGGCGCGGCGGCCCGCGCCGGCCTCTTCAGCGCCACCGGGCCGTCCGGCACGACCGGGCCGTCCGGCGCCACCGGCCCGTCCGCCGCCACCGGCCCGTCCGCCGCCACCGGCCCGTCCGCCGCCACCGGCCCGTCCGGCGCCACCGACGCGTCGGGTGAAGCCGGTGCGGCCGCTGCGACCGGCCCGTCCCGCGCCGCCGGCGTGAGCGGGCGCATTGCGGGGCCGGCCGCCGTGTTCGGCCTGACCCGGCCCTCGGACGCGGCGGCGCTCGCCGCGCTCGCCGGGCACGCCGCCGTCCGGCCGCCGGGCGTGGCGACCACGTGGCTGACCACCGCCAATCTGCGCGCGGTGCGCCGGGACGCGGCCGAGCGCGGCCGCCGGCTCGCCGCTCTCCACCAGGCGCGGGAGGCCGTGCGGGCCGCGGCCGGCGTCGAGTGGGACGAGCTGCCGGCCGACCCGCCGCCGGTGGAGCTGCCGTCGCTGCGGCCGGCCGCCATCGACCCCGGACCGCTGACCGCCGAGGCGGCCGCGGGGCTGGCCCGCCGCTTCGACGACGACGCCACCCTGCTCGAGGACCGGCTGCGGGACCTCGGGAAGGTGACCTCGCGGCTGACCCTGCCGGCCGCGGCGACCTTCGCCGACGTGTCCCGGGTCGTCGCGATCGCGGAGCTCGGCGGGCGGCCGCACCGGCCCGAGCCGTTCTGGTTCGGCGCCGGCGCGCTGGCCAAGGCCCAGGCCGCGGCGGCCGCGCTGCGCCGGGGCGTGGAGTCGCTGACCGCCGCCGAGGGACAGGCCCGCCGCTACTTCCACGAGGGCATCCTCGACCAGCCGGTCGAGCACCTCGCCGACCGCCTCACCCGGGTGCACCGCGGTCTGCGCAAGCTGTTCGGCGCGTACCGCCGCGACTACGAGGCCGTCGCCGCCTTCGCCCTGCCGTCGATGTCCTCGTCGGAGGCCGTCGCCCACCTCGGGCTCGCCGTCGCCTGGCGGGCCGCCGGCCGCGAGCTGGCGGCGCTCGAACGCGACCACGCCGCCGTCCTCGGCCGCTACTGGCGGGGCGCCACCACCGACTTCATCGCGCTCAACGAGGCTCTCCAGACCGCGGCCGACCTGCTGCGCTGGACCCCGCCCCAGGCCGTCCCGGCGGTGATCGACCACGTGTGCGCGCCGGTCCCGGACGAGGGCCTGCTCCGCATCGCCGCGGGCGTGCAGGCGGCGGTGGCCCGCTGGCAGTCGACGCTGCGGGCCGCGCCCGAGCCGGCCGCCCGCCCCGAGCTGGCCCAGGGCGCGGTGCGCGACGCGATCGCCTGGCTGCGCGCGAACGCCGCCCCGCTCGAGAGCGCCGCCCGGGTGGTGGCGGCCTTCGACGAGGCGACCGGCCGCACGCTGGACCTCAACGGGGTCCGACGGCTGGCCGGGCTGCGGCAGGCGGTGCTGGACGCGCGCCGGTTCGTGGCCGGGGCCGAGGACGCCGACCCCGGGGCCGAGGCGGCCGCGATCGACTGGGCCGAGAAGGCCCGCTCGCTGATCCGGGGCGGCTCGCTCACCGAGGCGCAGGCGGCGGCGCTGTCCACCCTGCGGGCCGCGCCCGGGCTCGCCGACCGGGCCGCCGCCTGGGAGTCGGCGCGCGCGGCGGTGGTCGAGGCGTTCGCGGCGGGGCGGCGACCGGCGCTCGGCGCGGAGCTGGACGACTACGAGCGCGGGCCGGCGCTGCTGCGGGCGCTGCGGGAGGACTCCAGCGGCCAGGAGGAGTGGTTCAGCCACGTCGCCGCCCGCGAGGTGCTGGCCGGCTTCGGCCTCGAGCCGGCGATCGCCTTCTGCGCCGACACCGCGGTGCCGCCGGGCCAGGTGCGCGACGTGCTGGAACGGGCGCTGCTGCGGGCCTGGGCCGACGACGTGCTGCACCGCGACGAGCGCCTGCGCCCGCTGCGCGCCGAGGAGCGGGACCAGCTGGTCGGCGAGTTCCGCGACCGGGACCAGGCGCTGATCGCCGCCGCGCCCGCGCACATCGTCGCCTCGCTCCAGGCGCGGCGCTCGGCGTCGGTGCCGGCCGAGGAGGCGGCGCTGCTGCGGCGGGAGGGAATGAAGGAGCAACGGCATCTCGCCGTACGGGAGCTTATCGCTCGATGCCGCACCGCCGTGCTCGCGATGAAGCCCTGTTTCCTGATGTCACCGCTCGCGGTGAGCCAGTATCTCCCGCCGGACATCGGGTTCGACGTCGTGATCTTCGATGAGGCCTCGCAGGTGACGCCGGCCGACGCGATCAACTGCATCTATCGCGGTACGGCGCTGGTCGCGGCCGGCGACGACAAACAGCTGCCGCCTACGTCGTTCTTCGAGACCGTGACCGACGGCGGCAGCGACGTCAGCGACTACCAGTCGATTTTGGAGCTGGCCAAGGCCTGCGGCGCGTTCCCGAGCCTGGGCCTGGCCTGGCACTACCGCAGCCGGCACGAGGCGCTGATCGCCTTCGCCAACCACGCGTTCTACCAGGGCCGGCTGATCACCTTCCCGGCCGCCGACCAGGAGAGCCCGGAGACCGGCGTGCGGCTGATCCCGGCCGGCGGCGTCTACCGGCGCGGCACCACCCGCGACAACCCGGTCGAGGCGGCGATCGTGGCCGAGCGGGTGGTGGAGTCGCTGACCAGCCGGCCGGACCTGTCGCTGGGCGTGGTCACGTTCTCCGTGGCGCAGGCCGAGGCGATCGAGAACGCGCTGGTCGCGGCGGCCGCCGAGCAGCCCGGGCTGGACCGGCTGCTGGACGGAGACCGGCTGCACGGCTTCTTCGTGAAGAGCCTGGAGTCGGTGCAGGGCGACGAGCGCGACGTCATGATCTTCTCGATCGGCTACGGCCACGACGAGCAGGGCCGGATCAGCACCAACTTCGGCGCGCTGAGCCGGCCCAACGGGTGGCGGCGGCTCAACGTGGCGATCACGAGGGCCCGGCGGCGGGTGGAGATCGTCTCCTCGATCCGGGCCCGCGACATCCCGGAGAGCGCCAGCGAGAGCGTCCGGCAGCTCGCGGCGTACCTGGACTTCTGCGAACGCGGCGGAACCGGCCGCACCCAGAGTGACCAGCCGCTCGGCCCGCTCGAGACCTCGGTGCGCGAGACCGTCGAGTCGTGGGGGTTCCGGGTGCGCACCCGGATCGGCTCGGGCGGCTACCGGCTCGACATCGGCGTGCTGCGGCCCGGCCACGACGATGTCTATGTGCTGGGCATCGAGTGCGACGGCGCCTCCTACCACGGCTGCCCGGTGGCCCGGGACCGCGACCGGCTGCGCCAAGCGGTGCTGACCGGGCTCGGCTGGAACCTGCACCGGGTGTGGGGCGCGGCCTGGTACCGCGACCGGGCCGAGGAGGAGGCACGCCTGCGGGCCGCCCTCTTCTCGCTCGCGCTGCCCGGCCGGCACCCGGCGACCCGGGAGCTCACGCCGGCGCCCTGACGGTTTACACCCGGGCATTTGCTGTCAAGTGCGGTTGGCACGATGATCTTCGCTGTCTACTGTATTGACTCACGCTCGGTTGATGTCCAGCATTGTCCGGGTGACGGTCGGAACCGGGCCGGCGCATGCCGCGCCGATCAGCTGTGTCGCCTTCCGCGCCGACGGATGGCGCCTGGCCAGTGGCTCACACGACCGCAGCGTCATCGTGTGGGACACCAGCGACCCCGCCCGGCTGATCATGGTGACCGAGTTCGGCCATCACGCCGCGGTGCTGTCGGTGGCCTTCAACCCCGCCGCCGCCGACCTGCTGGCGACCGGCAGCGCCGACGGCACGGCCGCGGTCTGGCGGGTGGTCGACGACCGGCCGCCGTCGCTGATGAAGGTGCTGGCCGGCCATCCCGGCCCGGTCACCTCGGTCGCCTGGATGCCCGACGGCCAGCACATGATCTGCCAGATCGCGGAGAGCCGGGCGGCGGTGTGGAACGCGTTCGGCGAGACCTATCTGGGCGAGCTGGAGGACTGCGTACGCCTGGCGGTGAGCCCGCACGGCCTGGTCGCCACGGTCGGCGCGGACGGGCTGGTGGCGGTCCGCGACCTGTGGCGGGACCCGGGCCGCATCACGTACCTGCCGTCCGCCCCGGTCGAGGACTGCGCCTGGTCGCCGGACGGCACGACGCTGGCCCTGGCCGGCGCCGACGGCTCGCTCGAGCTGCTCAACCCCGGCCTGCTGCCGCTGCGCTCGGTCCGCCTCGGCGACGCGCCGCTGCGCGGCATCACGTGGTCGACGGACGGCAGCGCGCTCATCGCCGGCACGTACGACCCGGCGCTGGTCTCGCTCGACCCGGCCGGCCGGCCCCGCTGGCGCCGCACCGACGCCCGGCTGTGGCCGCGGTCGCTGGCCGCCGCCGGCTCGACCGTCGCGGCCGCCACCTTCGGCGGCCGTCCCCACCTGCTCGACCTCGCCACCGGCGCCGGCCTCGACGCCGCGCCGGCCGCCCTCGAGCCGGCCGCCCCGTTCCGCGGCGGCGCGCTGACCGCGACCGGCCGCATCCTGACCGCCGGCACCCAGGGCGACCGCCACCCGCTGTGGGAGCACGAGACCCGCGTGACGGCGGTGGCCGCGCTGGCTTCCCGGGTCGTGGTCTCGGCCGCCCATCGGACCGTCCGGGTGATGCTGGTGTCCGACTCGCCCGACCTGGCGGTGGAGCGAGGCATCACGCTGCACGCGCCCGAGCCGGTGAAGGCGGTGGCCGTGCTCGGCACCCCCGACGCGCCGGTGGTGGTGGCCGCGTCCCACGACTTCCGCCTGTTCTCGTGGACGCTGGACTGGACCGGCGTGCCGCCCGGCCCCCGGCTGATCGGCGAGTTCGGCTACGGCATCGCGGCCCTGACCCGCCTCGACGACCACCGCCTGACCGCCACCGACCACCACGGCGAGCTGGTGATCCTGGCCCTCGGCGCGGACGGCGCCCTATCGGCCTAGCCTGACCCGGGTTGCGCATCCTGCCCGTCCGTCGCCCGGCCCCTGCGAGGGTTGCGCTCCGTCGAAGCGATCGACGGGCAGTGGGGGTCGGACTCCCTCGAGGTGTAGCGCCGCTTCGGCACCGTCCACCGACCTCCTGGCATTACATTCGCCGCACGAAAGCGTTCGGCCGAATGGCTGCGCTCCCACGGGTATTCCGAGTGTGCTCCGACAGCCGGGCATCGCTGCCCTTATGGAGACGCAATAGTCCCATCGAACAACATCTCTGTCGATTAACCGACAGGTTCCCCACTCGGAGGATCAGTGTGCGCTCGTTTGTCGGTATTTGCACGTGTGCTCAGACGTAACGAAATTCAAGACCGCGAAACTGATGTAAAGTAGCAGTCATGGCTGAAGATCAGAGTCAACCAATGCAAGAGGACGACGACTCGGATACCGGCCAAGAATCGGCGGTGACTGCCGACAATGTCGCCGGTCGGCTGTATGCCATCGTAAGATCGCTCGGCACTGCACGCCGCTCCGATGGCCGACCCGCCGCCATGCCTACTGTCGCGACGGGTGAACAGATGTGCCGACTTCTGGGGGCCGACCCGGATGATGTCGACGAATTGCGATCATTTGGGCTGCGATACCTTGCAATGATTGCCCAGATCCGTGCGGCGGTGGCGAGACTCCCCGAGCGAAAGAAGAAGGAGCCACTTCTGCGGCACCTTCCCGAGTTTGAGGATCTCTTCATCTCGCTTTTCCTGCGGACCAAGCCTCTTCAGTACGCAAGTGTCCCCGGCGAAAATGCAATGTACGGCCTCGAGATGTGCGCGGACGCGTTGGAGGAACATCAGATCGGCGGTGCCTCGGTCCCCAAGGCGAAAGTGGACGAAATTCTGAGGCTGACGCAGGATCTCATGGCCGCCGTTCGTAACGATGACGACTTGACGCCGGACCTGAAGATGCAGTTGATCGACTTGCTTCTCGATATCGAACGCGCCATCCTTCACGTACGGATAGTCGGCGTTGAAGGCGTTCAAGCCACAGTTGATCGGCTCGTCGGAGCGTCAATCGCATTTCCGGAAGCCCAGAAACCAAGCTTCACCGATCGGCTGGGCCGACTCTGGCGGACGGTCCACAACGTCTCGGTGGGGGCCAAAGAGATCGCGGACGCCGGCGCATCGATCGTAGCGATCACCGATGCCCTGAACAGCTGAATTCATCAGGCGCTGCCGACACCGCGGCATAAGTGATGCGCCGGTCGGTCCGCGAACTCCCGATTGCTCGCATCACCGCGTCGTCCCGGTGCCGGCGGTACGCGCCGGAGGAGATCAGCGACGCCACGGGACTGACCGCGGGCGCCGGGTCCGGGGCGTGTGGGCATGACGGCAATCGCAAGGCTCGCCTGCGGCGGGCGCGCCCGGCTGCGCCTCGCGTTCGCGGCGGCCGAACGGTTCAGCGCCCGGGGTGCGTGGCCCGTTCGTCTGCCTGAAGCTGCTGCCTAGCAGTGGACCCCGAGGCCCGGGTGCTTCTCGGTGACCGCCGCGGCGATGATGACGTCCCCGACCTTGGGCAGCTTGCGAACCGTCCGGACGGGCGCGCAGTCGAACTCCTTGCCGACGACCACCAGCTTGAACGACTCGGGCAGCACATCGGGAGTGATCTCCGGTGCTTGCGGATCGTCCTTCCAGAGCTCCTTGAAACGCTGATAGGCCTCGGCCTTCGTCTCGAGGTGCACGCCGTCCTTCGCAGGCATCTTCGCGAGTTCGGCCTGAATTGCGGACTTCTCCGCGGCGGTGGCGCCCTCCTTGAGGAAGACGGAGACGTTGAACTCGCGATCGGGCTGATAGCGCCAGCCCCCGACCAGCAGCGCACCGGCTCCGATCCCCACGCCGAGCAGCATTGACACGGCCGCGGTGAGCAGCGCGACCAGCCATAATGCCCGAGCGGGGCGGCGTTCCGGAACGACGGGGGCGGCTTCCGGGGTGACGCTGATGTCGGACACGGTGCATCAACGTACATCAACGACGCCATCCCGCGGTGGCGGCCGGACCGGCTGCGCTCCGCCGGTCGCGCGCCGAGCCGGACCTCAGGTCACTGCATGCGGGACAGCTCACAACCCGGCCGAGGGGTGAGGATGGCGGCATGACATCTCGTGCGCAGCAGGTGCCGGCGACCGTGACGTGGGGCCTCCTGGCGGCGTGGCTGATCCACGACACCGAGGAGTTGCTCACCATGCCCGGCTGGGTGGACCGGGCGCGTCCCCGGCTGCGGCGCCGGCTTCCGTGGGTGCCCGACCGGGTGTGGGACGGCATGCGCGTGACGCCGGCCCAGACCGCGATCGCGATCGGGGCGATGGGCGTGCTGGTGGCGGCGGCGTCGGCGCGCGGGGCCCGGTCCGGCGGCCGGAGCCCGTTCTACCAGGCGGCGCTGGTCGGCTTCGGCGTGCACGGCGCCGGTCATGTGGCGCAGTCCGTGCTGACCGGGGGTTACACGCCGGGTGTGGTGACGGCGCCGGTGGTGGCGGGGCCATTCGCGCTGTGGGCGGCGGGGCGGCTTCGGAAGGCCGGGGTGCCGGTGCAGCTCGAGCGGCCGGGGCGCGGTCTGCTGCTGATGGCGGCGGCGATCCTCGGGAGCCAAGGGGTGGGGCGAGCACTTACGATGATGCGCGACCGCGTTGGGGAGAGGTGATCGCGGGAATGCTTCGCCGCGCTGCCCCGCGCGTCGTCGTCGTGCTGCTGCTCGGCACCGCGGGCGTCCTCTCGTCGGCCGTGACGCCCGAATGGCTGGCTTCGGGGTTGCGGTCGCTCATCTTCTTCCTGGTCTTCGCCGCTTTCGCGTCCCGGCAGTGGTGGCGATACGTCCGGCACGGCAAGCCGGCGCCGTGGCGGGTCGAGCATGGGGGCGCCACCGCGTTGTTCGTCACCGGCCAGGGGCGGGACCGCCTTCGGGTGGTCGCCTGTCTGCGGGAGCATGGCGGCCTGGATTTCGGTGAGGCATCCCGTCGAGTCGACGATCCCGCACGACCGGTCTGGGATGACCTGACACGCGAGAGCGCCGACCGGCTCGGCGCCGCTCTCGTCGATGCGGGAGCGACGGTACGGGTGAGTCCGCGGCCGAGCCCGTCCTGGGCCCGCGATGTGACCGGTCGATGAGCCGAGCCGGTCACCCACGGCGCTCTGCGGTGCGACCTACGGCGATGGCGGCGCCTCCTTTGCCGCCGCTGCCGTGGGTGCCGGCTCCGCAGCGGCGGCCCGCCGGGGCATCAGCAGCAACGCGGCCAGGCCCAGCACGCAGCAGGCGATGATGTACCAGCTGATGCCGGTGCTCGATCCGGTCTCCTGGAGGATCTTCGTGGCGATCAGCGGGGCCGGTCCGCCGGCGATCACCGAGGCCAGCTGATAACCCAGACCGGCGCCGGAATAGCGCAAGTTCGTGCCGAAACGCTCGGCTATCAGGGCCGCCTGCGGGCCGTACTGCATGTCGTGGAAGATCAGCGATACCACGATGGCGATCAGGATCAGGGCGGATTCTTTCGTGTTCAGCAAGCCGAAATACGGAAAGGCGAACAAACCCGTCAACACGATCCCGGTGCCGTAAACGCGCCGACGTCCGTAAATGTCGGATAGGTGGCCGAAGAGCGGCACGCTGACCAAGCCCACCAAAGCGGCGATCAGAATGTAGTCGAGCAACCCGTCCCGATCGAGTCCGAGCTGTTTCGTGCCGTAGGTGAGGACGAACGAGGTGAACAGGTAGAAGGGCGCCTGCTCGCCCAGTCGCACGAACGCCGAGGTGATGATGGTCCGCCATTCGTGGCGCACCACGTCGACGAGCGGCCGGCGGGCGACCGCGGACGCCTGGCGGACGGCCGTGAACTCGGGGCTCTCCAGTACGCGGAGACGAACGTAGAGGCCGACCGCGATCAGGACGAGACTGAGCAGGAACGGGATCCGCCAGCCCCAGGAATCGAACGACGAGCCGGTCCAGTCGGTCATCAGGCGCACGACGCCGGTCGATGTCACCAGGCCCAGTGGCACGCCGAGCTGCGGCCAGCTCGCCATCAGGCCGCGCCGGCGCCGGCTGCCCCACTCCATCGAGAGCAGCACCGAGCCGCCCCACTCGCCGCCGACCCCGATGCCCTGGCAGATGCGCAGCAGCACGAGCAGGACCGGCGCCGCGTACCCGATCGAGGAATAGGTCGGCAGCACGCCGATCAGCGCGGTGGCCAGGCCCATCAGCAGCAAGGTCGCGATGAGGGTGGCCTTGCGGCCGATGCGGTCGCCGTAATGGCCGAAGATCGCGGCGCCGACCGGGCGGGCCGCGAAGCCGACGAACTGCGTGCCGAAGGACAGCAGAATGCCGGTGAAGGCCGCCTGTTTCGGGAAGAACAGCGCCGGAAAGATCAATGACGCGGCGGTGTTGTAGAGGAAGAAGTCGTACCACTCGATGGTGGTGCCGACCGTGCTCGCGACGACGGCGCGGCGCCGCTGGACCGAGGACAGATCTGAAGTGACCATGGCCGCCTCCAACGAATTGGCGGCCATCTACCCCGATCAATGCGCGTTCAAACGTGTCTCAGCGACTTGGTGAATTGGGCCCGGTAGGTCGACGCGCTCAGGCCGAAGTGCGACTTGAACCGGCGGGCGAAGTAGTTCTGGTCGGGCCAGCCGACCGACTCGCCGATCCGGTTGATCGGCTGGTCGGTGTGCAGCAGCTGGGCCGCCGCGAGCTCGACCCGCTGCCGGGAGAGATACGCCATCGGCGGCAGCCCGGTGGCCGACTTGAACAGCCGCACCAGATAGCCGGGCGCCACGTGCAGGGAGGCGGCCAGCTCGGTCAGCGTCCAGTGGTACGCCGGTTTCTCCTCCATCAACCGCATCGCGTCCAGCACCGCGGGATGCGTCTCGCTCGGGCCGTCCGCCGACACCGGCGCGATCGCCCGGGCCAGGCAGCTGAGGAACAAGGTCAACCGCCCGACCAGATCTCCCCGGTACGACGAGAGCGGCGCCCCGCGGAGATCGTGCAGCCGCTCCAGATGCTCGACGCACTCGGCGAAGGCATCCCCCGCCAGGTGCGCCGTCAGAATGCCGCGCCGCTGTTCCGCGTACGGGCCGGTCCAGAGCAGATGCCCGAGCGGGGGATCCTCGCGTGTCCAGGCGAGCTCGCGCCGCAGCAGCTCGGGCGAGAAGCAGCAGTTGTAGAGATCGAGATGAACGCAGTCCTCGTAGCCGTGCCAGACGCCCGGCCGCAGCACCAGCACGTCACCGACCGCGAGCTGCTGCCGGCCGGCCAGGCTGAGCTGCGCGCCCTGACCGCCCATCACCACGGCGATCTCCACGAAGCTGTGGGTGTGGATCGGGTGGACGTCTTCGTGCAGGTAGTGCCCGGCGAACGCCAGCGACCCGTCGATGAAGTGCAGCAACGTCCGCGTCTGCTCGACCGGGAACTCGTCGCCCATGCCGCACCGTACCGCCCGAGGTGAATTTCGTGCTACCTCCGGTTCACTTCGGGCTATGCCGTGACCTGCGCCACGCCGCAGGATCGGGGGCAAGCGAAACCTCTTCGCCATCAAGCCGAAACACCGTGATCAGGCTTTGGCACCGGTTGTTGAATCGTTTCACCCCGCCAGGAGCGCCCATGCCCGCCTCAGCAGCACCGACCGACCTCCGCTTCGACCATCACCCGGCCGACCGTCCGGTGCTGGGCATCGGCACCGCCACGCCGCGCCTGTCCTGGCAGATCCCGGCGGCGCCGGACGACTGGGCCCAGGCGCGCTACGAGATCGAGACGACCCGCGGCGGCGGCGAGCCCGAGATCCATTCCGTAGCTTCCGGCGAGCAGATCCTGGTGGCCTGGCCGGCGGCGCCGCTGACTTCAAAAGAGCAGGCGACCGTACGCGTACGGGTCGGAGACGCCACCACCTGGAGCGAGTGGTCGTCCCCCGCGATCGTCGAGGCCGGCCTGCTCGGCGCCGGCGACTGGACCGCGCGGTTCGTCAGCCCCCGCGAGATCGGCGGCATCGGCGAGCCGGCCCCGATCGTGTCCGGCGCGATCGACCTGCCCGGCGACGTGGTGAAGGCCCGCCTCTACGCCAGCGCCCACGGCCTCTACGTGGCCCGGATCAACGGCGTCCGGGTCGGCGACGAGCAGCTGGCGCCCGGGTGGACCGCCTACCAGCACCGGCTGCGCTACCGCACGCACGACGTCACCGCGCTGGTCGGGAAGGGCGCCAACCGCCTGGAGATCCTGCTCGGCAACGGCTGGTTCCGCGGGCGGCTGGGCTTCCAGGGCCAGAGCGCCGTCTACGGCGACCGGCTGGCGGCCCTGGCCCAGCTCGAGGTGACGACCGCCGACGGCGCGGTGCACGTGCTCAGCACGGACGGCACGTGGACCGCCCGCGAGAGCCACATCGTCGCCGATGACCTCTATGACGGCCAGACCACCGATTATCGCGAAATTTCCGGCACGAGGGTCGCCCCCGGCCCTCCCCCACCCTCGTCCTGGGTGGGGGAGAGACTGGCATCCGGGACCGACACTTTTGGGCGGTCGTCCACAGCGGAGACGTCGGTCGATGTCATCGACGCCGATCTCGGGCTCCTCGTCGCACCCGACGGGCCGCCGGTGCGGATCACCGACGTCCTCCCGGCACAGAGCATCATCACGTCGCCCAGCGGCAAGACGATCGTCGACTTCGGCCAGAACCTCGTCGGCTGGGTGCGCGTCAAGGTAAGCGGAGCGAAGGCCGGCGACACGGTCACCATCCGGCACGCCGAGGTGCTCGAGGACGGGGAGCTCGGCGTCCGGCCGCTGCGGACCGCCAAGGCGACGGACACCTTCGTGCTGGCCGGCCCGGACGAGATCGTCCTGGAGCCCGAGCTGACCTTCCACGGGTTCCGCTACGCCGAGGTCACCGGGGCGACCATCACGGCCGGCGACGTCCAGGCCGTCGTGGTCGGGAGCGACCTGCGCCGGACCGGCTGGTTCCAGTCGTCGCACGATCTGCTCAACCGGTTCCACGAGAACGTGGTGTGGGGCATGCGCGGCAACTTCGTCGACGTGCCGACCGACTGCCCGCAACGCGACGAGCGGCTCGGCTGGACCGGGGACATCCAGGTCTTCTCCCCCACCGCGAGCTTCCTGTTCGACACGGCCGGCTTCCTCGGCAACTGGCTCGCCGATCTGGCCGCCGAACAGCAGAAGGACGGCTCGGTCCCGTACGTGGTCCCGGACGTGATCCGCCGCCCCGGCCCGGCCACCGCCGCCTGGGGTGACGCCGCCACCATCGTGCCGTGGGTGCTCTACCGGCGCACCGGCGACCGGGAGCTGCTCGAGCGGCAGCTGCCCAGCATGCGCGGGTGGGTCGGCAAGATGGCGGCGCTGGCCGGGCCGGGCCTGCTCTGGTCGGGCGGCTTCCAGTTCGGCGACTGGCTGGACCCGGCCGCCCCGCCCGAGGACCCGTTCCGGGCCAGGGCCGATCCCGACGTCATCGCCACCGCACACCTTGCCCGCAGTGCCGAGATCGTCTCGCTGGCCGCCGAGGTGGCCGGGGACGCCGACACCGCACGCGAGTACGGCGAGCTGGCGGCCCGGGTCCGCGACGCGTTCGCCCGCGAGTACGTGACGCCGGGCGGCCGGGTCCTCGGCGACGCCGCCACCACGTACGCGCTCGCCCTGCAGTGGGCCCTGCTGCCGGACCCGGGGCAGCGCCGCCACGCCGGGGAGCGGCTGGCCGACCTGGTGCGCGCGGCCGGGTTCCGGATCAGCACCGGGTTCGTCGGCACGCCGCTGATGACCGACGCGCTCGCCGACGCCGGGCACCCGGACCTCGCGTACCGGCTGCTGCTCCAGACCGGATGCCCGTCCTGGCTCTACCCGGTGACCATGGGCGCCACCACGGTCTGGGAGCGGTGGGACAGCATGCTCCCGGACGGCTCGATCAACCCGGGCGAGATGACGTCGTTCAACCACTACGCGCTCGGTGCGGTCGCCGACTGGCTGCACCGGCGGGTGGCGGGGCTGGCCCCGGGCGCGCCCGGCTACCAGCTGATCGAGGTGCGCCCGCTGCCGGACGCTCGGCTGACCGCCGCGTCGGCCCGGCATCTGACCCCCTACGGCGAGGCCTCGGTGTCCTGGGAGCGGTCCGGAGGCGAGCTGCGGCTGACCGTGGTGGTTCCGGTCGGCGCGTCGGCCGCGGTCCGGGTGCCCGGCCAGGACCACGACCACCAGGTACGCCACGGGCGTCACACCTGGACGGTGCCCGACCCGTACGCGCCGGGCCCGGAAACGCCCGGTGAGCGCACGATCCGGCAGTTGATGGACCACGAACCCAGCTGGGATCGCCTGGTCTCGGCCGCCCTCGAGTCGGGCGTCGCGGCCGGCGAGGCCGCGCTCGCCGATCGCCTCCAGCCCTTCTTCGACGCGCCGGCGGCCACCGTCGCCGACGCCGCCACCGCCGACGGCTTCATCCCGGGCGCCGATCGGATGCGCGCCCTCTACTCCCCCGGAGGTAACTGAGATGAGAAAACGCCCCATAGCGATCGCCCTGCTCGCCACCGGTTCGATGGCACTGGCCGCGTGCAGCGCCGGCAGCCTCGGCTCCAGCGACGACAGCGGGAGCGGCGGCAAGGTCAGCATCTCCTACCTGGTCGACAACCAGCAGGAGACGGTGAAGGTCGCCAACCAGCTGGTGAAGGACTTCACGGCGAAGAACCCGGACATCACCATCAAGGTCGAGACGCGGCCGCAGGGCACCGACGGCGACAACCTGGTCAAGACCCGGCTGTCCACCGGCGACATGAGCGACGTCTTCGCGTACAACTCGGGCTCGCTCTTCCAGGCCCTCGCCCCGGAGAAGAACCTCGTCCCCTACGACGACAGCCAGAACATCGGCAGCCTCGACAAGAACTTCGCCACCACGGTCACGGCCAACGGCAAGGTCTACGGCGTGCCGATGGGCGGCTTCATGGCCGGCGCGATCCTCTACAACAAGGACGTCTACGCCAAGCTCGGCCTGCAGGCCCCGAAGACCTGGGACGACTTCATCGCCAACGGCAAGAAGATCAAGGACTCCGGCGTCGATCCGGTGGTCCAGACGTACGGCGAGACGTGGACCTCGCAGCTGTTCGTGCTCGGTGACTTCGCCAACGTGCTGACCGCCGATCCGCAGTTCGCCGAGAAGTACACGGCCAACCAGGCCAAGTACGCCACCACCCCGGCCGCGCTGGCCGGCTTCCAGCACCTGCAGGAGGTGCACGACCTCGGCTACGCGAACAAGGACTTCGCGTCGGCGAAGCTGACCGACGGTCTGCGCTACCTGGCCCAGGGCAAGGGTGCGCAGTACCCGATCCTGTCGGCCATGCTGAGCCAGCTGATCGCCGACAACCCGGGCAGCGAGAACAAGATCGGCCTGTTCGCGATCCCCGGCACCGACGCGGCCAAGAACAACCTGACGGTCTGGGCCCCGGGCGGCGTCTACATCCCGAAGACCACGACCGGCGCCAAGCTCGACGCGGCCAGGAAGTTCACCGCCTTCATCGCCACCGCGGACGGCTGCGCCTCGCAGACCACGGCCACCCAGCCGACCGGTCCGTACGCGGTGAAGGGCTGCACCCTGCCCGACTCGGTCCCGCAGGCGGTCAAGGACATGCAGACGTACATCGACAGCGGCAACTCCAACCTCGCGCTGGAGTTCCTCTCCCCGGTCAAGGGCCCGGCCCTCGAGCAGATCTGCGTCGAGGTCGGCTCCGGCATCCGCAAGGCGGACGCGGGCGCGAAGCTGTACGACGAGGACGTGAAGAAGCAGGCGCAGCAGCTCGGGCTGTCGGGCTGGTAGCCGTGGCGACCTCCACCGTGACCCGGCCCGCGAGGACGCGCAGCGGCGCGAGCCCGGCGGGCCGGGTGCGGGCCAAGAGCCCGTACCCCACCTGGTTCTATGTTCCCGCCGCCGTGATCTACGGCGTGCTCTTCATCGTGCCGACGCTGATCGCCTTTTACTTCAGCCTGACCCGGTGGAGCATCTTCGACTCCAAGTTCATCGGCTTCGACAACTACGTGACGTTCTTCCAGGAGCCGGGGCTGGTCAACAGCCTGTGGCACACCCTGGTGTACGCGGTGGTCACCTCCGGGCTCAAGGTCGTGCTCGGCCTCGGCCTCGCGATGCTGCTGACCTCCCAGATCCTGGCCCGCGGCTACCTGCGCTCGGTCGTGTTCTTCCCGGTGCTGGTCTCCACCATCGGGGTCGGCTTGACCTTCACGGTCCTGATGAACCCGGAGCGCGGCCTGATCAACCAGTCGCTGGCCGTGATCGGCATCCAGGGTCCGGGGTGGCTGACCGATCCCTCGTACGCGCTGCTGTCGGTCGCCCTGGTCGATGTCTGGAAGGGCGTGGGCCTGGCGACGCTGATCTACATCGCCGGCATCGTCTCGATCCCCCAGGAGTACTTCGAGGCCGCCCGCGTCGACGGCGCCGGGGCCTGGGAGAACTTCCGGCACATCGTGCTGCCGCTGGCCCGGCCGGCGACCGTCACCGTGATCACGCTGTCGCTGATCGGCGGGCTGCGCTCGTTCGACCTGATCTGGGCCATGACCCGGGGCGGCCCCGGCTTCACCTCGGACGTGATCGCATCGGTGATCTACAAGCAGTACCAGGCCGGCTTCTACGGGTTGTCCACGGCCGGGAACGTCGTGCTGTTCCTGGTGGTGACGGCGATCGTGCTGCCGCTGTCCCGCTTCCTCAACCGCAAGGAGGTCGAGCTGTGAACGCCCGTAGGTCCTTACTCAGCGCGGTCGCCATCGTCCTGTCGATCGTCGTGTTCGTGGTGCCGTTCGCGTTCATCCTGCTGACCGCGATCAAGGACCAGCGCCAGGCCTCGCTGCTCGACTTCTCCTGGCCGCACCAATTCCAGCTGGTGCAGAACTTCCTCGACGTGGTCCGGGCCCGCGACTACATGCTGATCATCGCGTTCATCAACAGCACCATCCTCACGGTCGCCAGCGTGACCCTGATGGTGGTCTTCGGGGCGATGGTCGCCTTCGTCCTGCAACGGCGCCGCAGCCGGTGGAACGGCCTGGTCAATGCCCTGGTGCTGGCCGGGCTGATCATCCCGCCGGCGGTCGTGCCGACGATCTGGGTGCTGCAGAAGCTCGGGCTGTTCCGGACGATGCCCGGGCTGATCCTGGTCGAGGTCGCCTTCGGCATGTCGTTCGTGATCCTGCTGTTCCGCGCCTTCATCGGCACGATCCCGCGCGAGCTGGACGAGGCCGCGGTGATCGACGGCGCCGGGCCGGTGCGGCTGTTCTTCCGGGTGATCCTGCCGCTGCTCAAGCCGGTCATCGTCACGTCGGTCGTGGTGCAGTCGGTGTTCGTCTTCAACGACTTCACCAACCCGCTCTACTTCCTGCCCGGCGACCAGAACGCCACCGTCCAGCTGACCCTGTTCAACTTCTCCAGCCAGTACAACACCCAGTACAACCTGCTGTTCATGAACATCCTGCTCATCACGATCCCGCCGCTGGTCATGTACCTGTTCTTCAACCGCCAGATCGTGGCCGGCATGACGGCCGGCGCGATCAAGGGGTAGGGCCGTCTCGACCTTCGCGGCCGCCTGACGGAAGATGGGTGCGATGCTCGACCCGATGGAGGCCGTACGGCGGCTCATGGACCTGCGGCACCGTGGACGGGCCGAGGACCTGCCGGCCGTGCTCACGACGGCCGCACCGCTGCTGGACGCCGAGGCCGCCACCGTCCTGCTCGTCGACTACGGGCAGATCGCGCTGCACCCGCTGCGCGGCACCGTCCTCGACACGGCGACCTCGCACGGCCTCGAGGACTCGCCGGCCGGCCGCGCCTTCACGACCGCCCGGCAGCAGTGGCACGACGACGGGCTCCTCTGGCTGCCGCTGCTGCACGGCGCCGAGCGGCTGGGCGTGCTCGAGCTGCGCACCAAGACCCGGCCGTCGGCGTCCGACCGGCGTGACCTCGAGGTGATCGCCGCCCTGGTCGCCGAGCTGATCGCGAGCCGCCGCTTCTACGGCGACGCGGTCGAGCACACCCGGCGGCGGCTGCCCATGCAGGTGGCGGCCGAGGTCATCTGGAACCAGCTGCCGCCGCTGACCTTCGCCGTCGACGGGACGATCGTCACCGCCGTGCTCGAGCCCTGCTACGAGGTCGGCGGGGACGCGTTCGACTACGCGGCCAACGCCGACATCCTGCACGTGGCGCTCTTCGACACGGTCGGCCACGGCATCAGCGCCAGCGCGCTGACCACGCTGACGCTCAACACGTACCGCAACGCCCGCCGCTCCGGCCTCTCGCTGGCCGACACCTGCCGCTCGATCGACAAGTGGATCCACGCCCAGTACCCCGGCGCCTTCGTCACCGCCCTGCTGGCCGAGCTGGACGTCCCCACCGGCGCGTACCGGCGGATCAGCGCCGGCCACCCGGCCGAGCTCTTCCTGCGCGGCGGCCGGGTCCTCCCCCAGCTGCCGGCCCCGAACACGCTGCCGCTGGGCCTCGGCCACATGGTCGACCGGCCGCCCCGGGTCGTCGAGACCCAGCTCGAGCCGGGCGACGCGCTCGTCCTCTACACCGACGGCATCACCGAGGCCCGGGACGCGTCGGGCACGCTCTTCGGCGTGGACCGGCTGGGCGACTTCTTGATCGAGGCGCTGGGCCGGGGCATCCCGGCCCCGGAAACCATGCGGCGGCTGGTGCAGGCGATCATCTCGTACGAGGACGGCGACCTCCGCGACGACGCCACGGCCGCCATGCTCCAGTGGCGTCGCCCCTGATCCACCGAGATTTCGGCTTCGAGGTCCGCCCCGGCACGTCTGGGGCCGCTCGGTCCAACCGCCGTGCCTGCCTCACCGCGCCTCGCGCCGGGGGCCCCACCGCACTCCGCCCACCGCCGCGCCTGGTTACTCTCACCCCACCCGGTCACCTGGTGAATCACGCGATGAACTTTTCGCAGGCGGCGCGCATCGTGGGGGATCAACCCGCGGACCGGGAAACGGTGGCGCACGGGCCGAACCCGCGTGGTCTCGCCGTCACCGGCGCGTGGCCGCTATCGGAACGTCGACGAGCGGAGCCACATCGCCCCAGAATCCGCCTCACTGGGTGGGGTGAGATTACGGCCCACCTACGACGACTTCTCGCGGCTGTCCACACTCGCCGTCAGCTCAGCGGAAACACCGACTGCGCCCAAGCCGGCCGCGACGACGGCTCGATCGACGTCACCCACTTGACCCACCAGAAGCCCCGCCGGCCCGGCGCCACGATCCGGGCCGGGAAGCCGTGCCCATAACCCAGCGGCCTCCCGCCGACCCCCGTGACCAGCCATACGTCGTCGAGGGTGCCGGCGCCGAACCAGCGGGCGTAACCGGTGGCCGAGCGCACCTCGACGCTGCGCCGGCCGGCCATCGGCACCCGGGCGGCGGCCAGCACCGCGCTCAGCCGGACGCCCTCCCAGCGCTGCTCGCTGTACCAGCCGCTGGTGCAGTCGAGCACCGCGGTGAAGCTCTCGTGCGGCAGGCCGGTCACGAAAGCCAGGTCGAGTGCCGCCGCGCCGACCTGGACCCGCCACGTCGCCGGGTCGAGGCGCTGGACCGCGTCGTCGAACCAGGCTGTCACCTCCAGGTCCTTCTTCGGCACCGAGCCGGAGAAGCGGCGGTCCGTGGCCACGCCCGTGTCCCAGGCCGCGGTCGCGACGCCGGCGCCCGCGCCGAGGACGGCCAGCCGCAGCAGCGCGCGCCGGTCGGCGTCGGCCCGGCGCGGGCGGACCCCGTGCCCCAGGAAGTGGGCGGCCAGCGCGAGCAGGGCGCCGACCGCGGCTCCGACGTGGATCTGCATCAGGGTGAGCGGGCCGGCGAACTCGACCCGGCCGGTCGAGTGGAGCAGGCCGCTGCCGACCGTGACCAGCACGAAGAACAGCAACGCCAGGGAGAGCGCCTTCGTGCCGGCGCCCCGGCGCCGCCGGCCGAGGCCGCGGCGGATCACCACGTACTTCCAGGGCGCGAGCAGCAGGATCGCCAGCGCCGCGGCGGCGTGGATCTGGATCAGGTCGAGCGGCCAGTTCACCCCGATCGTGTTGGCCGCGACTCCGGTCAGCGCGCCCACGGCGAGCAGCAGGCCGAGGGCCAGGTCGACCCGCCGGCCGCCCTGCCGGGCCCGCAGACGTACGCGCATGGCGGAACGGTAACCCGCCGAGTTGCCCCGGTTGGATACCGGTGAGGTGGGGAACCACTCCGCCACAAGGTGGAACCCGGAAGGAGGCCCGATGCGGGCGGTGCGGATCGGGGCGGCGGCGGTGGCCTTCGTGATCGCGGCGGCGTGCGGGCTGGCACCCGCGCCCGACGACGACCGGGCGGCGCCGGCCACGAAGGCGACGGCCAACTCGTCGGACGTGGTGACCCGGTCGCTGACCGACGTCGAGCGGTACTGGAAGGGCGAGTTCCCCAAACTGACCAACGGCAAGGTCTTTCAGCCGGTACGGGGCGGCTTCCACCCGTACACGAAAAGGAACCTGCCGCCCGACTGTGGTGGCCAGTCCGCCGGATATCAGCCGAACGCCTTCTACTGCCCGGACGGTGACTACATCGCCTGGGATGCCCAGGTCCTGATCCCGCAGCTGCAGGAGCAGTTCGGTCCGCTGCTGGTCGGGGTCGTGATGGCCCACGAGTACGGGCACGCGGTCCAGGCCCGTCTCGGCAACACCGATCAGCCGACCGTCGTGCTCGAGCAGCAGGCCGACTGCTTCGCCGGCGCGTGGCTCGCCGACGTGCAGGCCGGGCACTCGGCCGCGTTCAAGGACATCACCCCCGCCCAGCTCGACAACACGGTGGCGGGACTGCTCATGCTGCGCGACCAGCCGGGCACGCCGGCCGTCGCCGAGGGCGCGCACGGCAACGCGTTCGACCGGATCCGGGCGTTCCAGGAGGGCATCCAGCAGGGCCCGCGGAAGTGCGCCGGCTACGACGCCGACAACCTGCAGGTCACCGAGGTGCCGTTCAGCACCGAGCAGGAGGCGGAGACGGGCGGGGAGCTGCCGTACGCCGACGCGGTCAACCTGCTCGCCCAGGACGCCGAGGACTACTGGACCCGGACGTTCCCGCAGCTGGCCGACGACCGGCCGTGGCAGCCGGTGAAGGTGGAGGCGTTCGAGGCCGGCTCGCCGCCGGACTGCGACGCCCCGGACGCGACCGCGGGCGGCGCCGCGTTCTACTGCCCGGCCGGCGGGTACGTCGCCTTCGACAACTCCGGCCTCGGCCCGGCGCTCTACGACCGGATCGGCGACTTCGCGGTCGGCATGCTGCTCGGCGACCTGTTCGCGCGGGCGGCCCAGGTGCAGCGGGGCGAGCCGGCCGCCGACCGGGCCGGTCAGCTGGCCGTCGACTGCCTGGCCGGCGCGTGGACCAACGACCTGCTCACCCGGGACGACCAGAGCAACCAGCGGATCCGGCTCTCCCCCGGCGACCTGGACGAGGCGGTGGCCGCGCTGCTCGCCTTCGGGCGCGCCCAGAAGGGAACCGGTCCGTCGGCGTTCGACCGCATCACCGCGTACCGGAAAGGGGTCTTGGAAGGCACCGGCGTGTGCGGTTGATCAGCTCTCGCCGACGCGCGGCTTCGGGATCGAGGGCTGCGACGCGCCGAGCGCGGTGACCGCGCCGCCCGAGAGCACCCAGGCGACCAGGCCGAGCAGCGCCGCCACCACGATCGCGTCGAGCCAGTAGTGGTTGCCGGTGGCCACCACCACCATCAGCGTGATCAGCGGATGGGCCGACCACAGCCAGCGCCACCGGCCGCGGGTGGCGCCGATCAGCGCGATCGCGACGGCGAGCGCCCAGCCGACGTGCAGGGACGGCATCGCCGCGTACTGGTTGGTGAGGGTGTCGGTGCTCGGCGAGCCGTAGACCGCCGGGCCGAACAGCCGGCCGGTGTCGAGCATGCCGACGGAGGCCAGCATGCGCGGCGGCGCGAGCGGGAACAGCAGGTGCACCACCAGCGCGGACGCGGTGAGCCAGGCGAGCAGGCGGCGGGTGGCGACGTAACGCTCCGGGCGCCGCACGTACAACCAGATCAGAGCGGCGGCGGTCGCCGGGAAATGGACGTACGCGTAATAGCAGTTGGCGGCCTTGATCAGCCATCCGTGGCCGACGATCGCCTGCTGCAGGCCGTACTCGCTGGGCAGGTGCAGCAACCGCTCGAGGTTCCACACGTTCTGGGCGTTCGCGAGGGCCTCACCGACATGCCCGTCGGCGGCCAACCGGCCGATCTTGTACGCCGTGAAGAGCAGCGCCACCAGCAGGATCTCGTAGAGCGCCCGGCGCAGTGCCGGCCGTTTCCGGACGGCGGCCACCGCTTCGCCGGAGGTCTCCTCCTGCAGCAGGCTCATCGCGCGTCTCCCCCCGGTCCCGGCTGTGCGATCCCCGGCAAGGCGATCCGATGAAGATCCGTGCCGCCGACCGGCCTGCGATCTTCGCAGATCCCCGCAACTGTGCGGTATGACATCCTTCACCTGCGGGAGCGATGTCGTTAACCTGTGACCGACCGTTCGGCCTGGTCCAGCCGTTGGGCGTCGGGAAATAGACTTCCGGCGTGCCCGAGATCATCGAATTGCTGGCGTCACCCGTTCATCGGTTCGAGGGACGCTCGGGTGACGGCCCGGCGCCGGCTCCTCCGGGCGAGCTGGTCCCGGCCGTACGTCTGCGGGCCGGCCTCGGCATCGTCGGGGACCGGTATTTCGGGAAGCCGGCCCACCGCGACGCGAGCGTGACCGTGATCGCGCGCGAGTCCCTGCCACCGCCGGGCGTCGGCCTGGCCGCCGTGCGCCGCAACATCCTGGTGAGCGGCATCCCGGTCGACGATCTGGTCGGCGAGATCCTCACCCTCGACTCGGGCGACGGACCGGTCCGCCTCCAGGTCACCAGCAAGGCCCATCCCTGCGTGTGGATGGACGTGATGATCGCCCCCGGCGCCCGGAAGGCTTTGCGCGGCAAGGGCGGCGTCCGCTGCGCCCCGCTCGACGACGGCATCCTGCGCGTCGGTCCGGTGCTCTGGACGGCCCGGCCCCGCTGACCGGCGGCACGGCCGGCGCCCTGCGGCGCGCCGCCGTTGGGCACGGCCGCCGCCCTGCGGCGCGCCGCCGGGGGCAGAATGACCTCCATGCGCGCTCTGGTCACGCCGCCCGCCATCGCCCCCGGAACGCTCGCCGCCCGACCGCAGCCGGTGCTGACCGCGCCCGGCGGCCTGGCGCTGCGGCCCTGGGCCGACTCCGACGCGCCGGTGTTCCTCGCCGCCTACCGCGACCCGGCGATCCGGCGGTGGCACACCCGGCAGCCCGCGTCCGAGGAGCAGGTACGGGAATGGTTCGAGCGGTACCGCCGCGACTGGGCCGGCGAGCAGGGCGCCAGCTGGGCGGTCACCGGCGGCGGCCGGGTGCTCGGCCGGATCGCGATCGGGAGCGTCGACCTCGACGACGGCGTGGCCGGCTGCGGGTACTGGGTGCTGCCGGACGCCCGCGGTCAGGGGGTGGCGCCGCGGGCGCTGGCCGCCGTCGGCGACTGGGCGCTCGGCGAGGCGGGCTTCCACCGGCTCCACCTGAGCCACTCGACCCGCAACGAGGCTTCCTGCCGGGTCGCGCTCAAGGCCGGCTTCCGGCTGGAGGGCACCAAGCGCAGCGAGGCCGTCCACGCCGACGGCCGCCACGACATGCACCTGCACGCCCGCATCCGCGGCGACCGATAGCCCGCGGGTCAGCCGAGCTCGACGGTGAAACCGCCGGGCAGGCCGAACTTGGGATGCAGGCGCAACAACTCGTCGCGGACCACGCCCGCTCCCCGGCCGACGGTCCGCAGCAGCGCCTCCCGCTTGCGGCCGCGCAGGTAGCCGGCGATCTCGCTACGGTCGCAGCGCATCAGGACCTCGTGGGCGATGTTCAGCGCCTCGGCCGTCAGGGCACGCTCGGAGAGCACCGACGCGTCGGTGAAGCTGACGCAGTACAGCGACTCGATGCCGCCCTTCAGGCCGGTCATCAGCACCAGGGCGGGCGGACGGCGTACGCCGAAGAGGGCCAGCGCCTCGCTGAAGTGCTCGTCCGTCGGATCCCAGCTGTTCACGCTCGTGCGCGCGGAGCTGTGCGAGCCGAACACCTCGAGCGTGTCCGACATCGCGCCGTCGACCGGCAGGTCGAAGCGGGACGGGAAGTAGATGACGTAGACGTCCGCCGCGCTCAGCTCCGCCGCGAGCAGATCGGACCAGGCGAACGTCGACGTGCCGAGGCCGCGGAGCGGAACCATCCGCAGCCCGGCCGGGGTGGCACGCAACAGGAAACGGTGGTCATCGGGCATCGCGCCACCTCCGTCGTCATCGATATCAGGCGGGGACGAGGAGGTGATATCGGATCAGGGACAGCGGCCCGGCAGGCCGTTCTCCCGGTGGCAAGGTTGACCGGTATGGCTGACGAGGATCTCGACTACGACGAGCTGAAGTTGCGTATCCAGCGGGACGGCGACGGCGGCTACCACGTCCTCGCCTCGGCCCAGGACGGCAGCCGGACGTCGGAGAGATTCGTGCTGCCCGTCAACGACGACGAGCTCGCCCATTTCCTGCTGCGGATGGGCCTTCCGGTGCGCCGGCGGTTCTCCGGCCACATGGAGGAGGCCAAGAGCTTCGGGGAGCGGATCTTCGACGCGCTGTTCACCGGCTCGGTCCGCACCCTCTACGACGGCGCGCGCAAGAGCTCCCTGGTCGGGGAACACCGGGGACTGCGGATCACCCTGCAACTCACCGATGTGCCCGAGCTGATGCGTATCCCCTGGGAGTTCCTGTACGAGCGGCCGCACGGCTTCCTCGCCGCCTCGACGTACACGCCCGTGGTTCGCTCGCTCGAGTCCAAGGCGATCCGCCCCGCGCGGGACCTGGAACCGCCGCTGCGCATCCTGGCCATGGCGAGCAATCCGCCCGGCACGCCGCGGCTCAAGGTCAACAAGGAGCGGAACCGGCTCGACCGCGCGCTGGGCAAGGCGGTCGCGGCCGGGCTGGTCGACATCAGCTGGCTGTCCCACGGGACGTTCCGGGAGCTCGAGCGCAGGCTGGCGGAGCCGACCCAGTTCCACGTCTTCCACTACGTCGGCCACGGCGAGTACAACCCCCGTCTCGAGTCGGGTGTCCTCGCCGTCGCGGACCGGCCGCAGGGCGTGAGCGGCGAGGAGCTGCGCATGCTGCTGGACGACCAGCACAGCCTGCAGCTGGTGGTCCTCAACAGCTGCGAGGGCGCCCGCACCAGCGACACCGACCCGTTCACCGGCGTCGCGTCGAGCCTGATGGAGTGCGGCATCCCGGCGGTCGTCGGCATGCAGTTCGAGATCAGCGACGAGGCGGCCGTGATCTTCGCCGAGCGGGTCTACGGCGCGATCGCTGACCGCCTCCCGATCGACGCCGCCCTGGCCCAGGCACGCAAGGCGATCTGGGCCGCCGGCTGCGAGGCCGAGTTCGGCACGCCCGTGCTCTTCCTGCGGCCCGCCAGCCGCCGGCTGTTCGGCGGCCGCGGCGCGGACGCGGCCGGGCGCCGGGGCGGCCAGGCCGACCTCGCCCTGCGCCTCGAGGAACGCGTCGAGAAGGACGTCGCGGCGGACGGCGCGCCCGCCCGGGTCGCCTGGGAGCTGCACGTGCACAACTGCGGCGGCCGCGACCTGGCCGACGTGACGGCGAAGGACGCCGCCGGCCGGGCTCTCGCCGAACCGGCCGATCTCGCGCCGGACGGCCGCCTGGTCATCCGCTGGACCGAGGCCGGGACGACCAGCGCCGGCCAGCGCGTCACGGTCACCGCCGGCGCCAGCGACGGCCTGCAGATCTCCGACCAGGTCGAGAAGGCCGGTGCCGGCGGCCGGGAGGAGAACGCCGGCACCGGGACGAAGGACATCGAGTACGGCCGCGGCCTGCGCCTCAAGGACGAGGGCGACCCGGTCGCCGCCCGCGGTGAGCTGGAGAAGTCGGCCGCGGGCGGCAACGCGGCCGCCGCCTATCAGCTCGGTCTGCTGCTGCGGGACGGCAACGACGACGAGGGCGCGATCCGCTGGCTGGCGAACGCCGCCGGGGGTGACGAGGGCGGCGCCGCGTTCGACCTCGGCGTGCTGCTCGCCGAGCGCGGCCAGCGGGCGGCAGCCCGGCACTGGCTCGAGAAGGCCGCGGAGACGAACCCGGCCGCCGCGTACACCTTGGGGCTGCGGCTCAAGGACTGGGGCGACCAGGAGGGCGCCCGGCATTGGCTGGAGCGCGGCGCGGTTGGCGGCGACGTCGCCGCGGCGTACATCCTCGGCCTGTTCCTGCGGGACCGCGGCGAGATCGAACCGGCGATCCACTGGCTCGAGGTCGGCGCCCGCGGGGGCGATCCGGGGGCGGCGCGGCAGCTCGGGCGGCTGCTGTCCGAGCGCGATCGGGAGCGGCGGCAGCGCGAGGAGATGGACTCCGAGGCCGAGTACCAGCGCGGGATCTCCGAGCACGACGGCGGCGACGACCACAGCGCGCAGTACTGGCTGGAGCGGGCGGCCGACCACGGCAACCTCCCGGCCGCCCATCTGATGGGCGTCATCCGGCGCGACCTCGGCGACCTCGAGGGCGCCCGGCACTGGTTCGACCAGGCGGCCCAGCGAGGTCATCGGGATGCGGCGCTGGAGCTGGCGCTCCTGCTGGCCGAGGCCGGCGACCGCGACGGCGCACGGTTCTGGATGACCAGGTACGCCGGCTGACGCCGGATCAGGGCAACGGGCGCCGGCAAGGGTCAGGCGGCGGGTCCCTCGCCCGCGGGAGCGGCGACCGGGAGGCGGACCGTCAGGAACAGCGCGGCGGCGGTGAAGGCGATCGACCACCAGAACGCGACCTGGAACGCGTGCACGGCCGGGTGCGCCGCGACCTCGCGGGCGAGGATCACGGCCAGGACGGCCGTGCCGAAGGAGCCGCCGATCTGCTGGGCCACCCGGGTGATGATGCTGGCGTGCGGGACCGACGGCTTGTCCAGGCCGATGTACGCCGAGGTCATCACCGGCACGGTCACCGCGCCCAGCCCCACGCCCCGGACGGCCAGCGCCGGCACCAGCCACCACCGGCTCGTGTGGTCGCCGGCCAGCGCGAACGGGACCGTCGCGACGGCCACGACCACCAACCCGGCGAAGGTCACCCAACGCGCCCCGATGCGATCGGTCAGCGACCCGGCCAGGCCCCGGCTGACCAGCACCCCCACGCCCTGGGCCGCGATCAGCAGCCCGGCGGCGAGGGCGGACGCGCCCCGTACCTGCTGGAAATAGAGCGGCACCAGCAGCATGCCGCCGTAGAGGCTGAAGCCGGAGAGGAACAGCAGCCCGCTCGCGGCCGAGAACGAGCCGATCCGGAACAGGCGTACGTCGACCAGGGCGTCCCCGCCCCGCCGCCACGCCCGCGCGGTGAACGCCGCCAGCAGGCCCAGGCCCGCGGCCAGCGGCACGAGCACCGTGGCGTGGCCGAAGCCGTCCGTCGCCCGGGAGAGGGCGAAGACCACGGCCGCGATGCCGGGCGTGATCAGGGCCAGGCCGACCACGTCGAGGCGGCTGCGGCGCGAGCCGGGCAGCGCGGGCATGAACCGCCAGGCCAGCAGCAGGCCGGCGACGCAGAACGGGACGTTGACCCAGAAGATCCAGCGCCATGACAGGTGGGCGACGATCAGCCCGCCGAGGAACGGGCCCAGCACCGGGCCGACCACGATCGGCATCGAGACCAGGGCGACGGCCCGGCCCAGCATCCGGCCGCCGGCCGCCTGCACCAGCAGCGTGGTCATCACCGGCAGCATCAGGCCGCCGCCGACGCCCTGTACCACCCGGGCGGCGATCAGGGTGGGCGCGTCGACGGCCAGCGACGCGCCGATCGAGCCGATCAGGAAGACGGCCAGCGCGGCCATCCAGACCCGCTTGCCGCCCCAGCGGTCCATCAGCCAGCCGGTGACCGGCACCGCGACGCCGAGCGCCAGCAGGTAGGCGGTCGTCACCCACTGGACGGTCGCGACGCCGACGCCGAGCGAGCGGCCGAGCGTGTCGAGGGCGACGTTGACGATCGTGGTGTCGAAGACGACGGCGAGGACGCCGACCATCATGATCAAGGTCAGACGGACGAGTGCGGGATCGAGGCGTTGCCGGGCGGACGTGGCAGTGGTCGTCATGACCTACCCCCGTGGTTAAGATACAGGTCTGTATCTAGAACTACCCTGGGGAGGACCAAACGTCAATAAGATACGGGAGTGCATCTAATGGCGGGTGAGACGCGGCGGCGCGGGGCCGAGCTCGAGGCGGCGTTGCTCGAGGCGGCGTGGCGCGAGCTCACCGAGGCCGGGTACGCCCGCTTCACCGTCGAGGGTGTGGCGGCGCGGGCGGGCACGAGCCGCCCGGTCATCTACCGCCGCTGGCCGCAGCGGTCCGACCTGGCGATCGCCGCGATCCGGCACTTCAGCCGCAACGAGGTCGTCGAGGTGCCGGACACCGGCACGTTCCGGGACGACCTGATCACCCTGCTGCACGACATCGCGAAGCGGCGGCTCGAGCTGGTGGCGCTGTTCAGCGTGCAGATGGGCGAGTACTTCGCGGAGACCGGCACGACACCGGCCGAGCTGCGCGAGGAGTTCCTGGCGGCGCGGGCCCAGCCGTTCGGCTTCGACGTGGTGATCAAGCGCGCGATCGAGCGCGGTGAGATCGACCCGGCCAAGCTCACGCCCCGGGTCCGGGCGCTGCCCGGCGACCTGCTGCGGCACGATCTGCTGATGACCATGCGGCCGGCGTCCGAGGAGTCGATCCGCGAGATCGTCGACGAGATCCTCCTCCCCCTGATCAGGAAAGAGAGTTGAGCAGGCCGGTCAGGGCGGCGACCAGGGCGGGCAGACCGTCGTGGACCGGGCCGCCCGGTTCGGCCATGTACTGGTCACGCCGGATCTCGATCATCAGCGACGACACCCGCGCCTCCCGCCGGTAGAAGGCCATCGGCACGTAGCAGCCGGAGAACGGCGAGTTCAGCGCGGAGTCCGGGAACGCCGCGAGCGCGGCGGCGATCAACGAGGCGGGCGTGTGGTACCTGTCGGTGCCGAGGCAGACCGGCGGGCGGGGGTCCTTGCCATGCAGCTCGTACGGGAGCGCGACCGTCGGGTAGGAGTGGACATCGACGACGACGGCTCGCCCGGTCGCCGCGAGCCGGTCGGCGACCAGCGCGGCGAGGGCCGTCGCATAGGGCTCGAAGTGCGTGCGGAGCAGGGCTTCGTCCCGTACCGGATCGGGGTCTCGGAGCCGGCGCCCGGCGAAGCCGTGGGTGTAGACGGCGCCCATGCCCACCGCCCGCATCTCCTCCCGGTCATCGGGGAAACGCTCGGGATCGGCCACCAGGCGTGACCACCGGTTGACGAACATCCAGGGCCGGATCGCCGCCCCCGACGACGCCTCGGCCGCGATGCGATCGGTGTGCGCGTCGGTGAGGTGGTCGAGCTCCTCGGCCAGTGCCGCGTCGCCGATGAGCAGGCCGGACCGGGCGGATTCGGTGATCTCCCGGGACGCGTGCGGCACGTGCAGGATCACCGGGGAGGAGGCGGCGCCGGGCGAGACTTCGAAGATCATCGCCCGGCAGCCTACGTCCTTCAGCCGTCCGTCAGCCGGCCGTTCTTCAGTCGGCCAGCGCCGAGCAGCAGGTGTTGATGATCAGGCGGGTGGTCACGTACGGGTCGCAGTTCGCGTTCGGCCGGCGGTCCTCGATGTAGCCCTTGCCGTCCTTCTCGACCTGCCACGGGATGCGCACCGAGGCACCGCGGTTGGAGACGCCGTAGCTGTACTCGCTCCACGGCGCGGTCTCGTGCATGCCGGTCAGCCGGTGCTCGATGTCGGCGCCGTAGCCGGCGATGTGCTCGGCGACCTTGCCCTCGCCGCCCAGCGCCTCGCACGCCGTGATGATCGCCTTGTAGTCCTCGCGCATCGCGTTGGTGGAGAAGTTGGTGTGCGCGCCGGCGCCGTTCCAGTCGCCCTTGACCGGCTTGGGGTCGAGGGTGGCCGAGACGTTGTAGTCCTCGGCGACGCGGTAGAGCAGCCACCGGGCCACCCAGAGCTCGTCGGCGACCCGCGGCGCGCCGACCGGGCCGATCTGGAACTCCCACTGGCCGGGCATGACCTCGGCGTTGATGCCGGAGATGTGCAGGCCGGCCTCGAGGCACAGGTCCATGTGGGCCTCGACGATGGCGCGGCCGAAGACCTCGTCCGAGCCGACGCCGCAGTAGTAGCCGCCCTGAGCGGCCGGGAAGCCCCCGCCGACCGGGAAGCCGAGCGGGCGGCCGTCCTTGAAGAACGTGTACTCCTGCTCGATGCCGAAGATCGGCTCCTGGCCGGCGAACTTCTCGGCGATCTCGACGCAGGCGGCGCGGGTGTTGGTCGGGTGCGGCGTGCCGTCGATCAGCAGCACCTCGCACATGACCAGGACGTTCTTGCCGCCGCGGATCGGGTCGGGACAGCTGAGGACCGGCTTGAGCACGCAGTCGGACTTGTCGCCCGGCGCCTGGTTGGTGCTGGAGCCGTCGAAGCCCCAGATCGGCAGCTCGGCGCCGTCGTCGACGATCTTCGTCTTCGAGCGCAGCTTGGCGGTGGGCTGGGTGCCATCGACCCAGATGTATTCGGCCTTGAACGGCATGCGGCACTCCGGTGTTCGTGCTGAACAGGGATCGATGCCGGACGACGCTGGCGCGGCGCGACGATCGTAACCAGTCGAGGATCATCGATCGATGCTCACTCTCCGTGTTAACACGCTCGAAACAGAGTGCTTTAGCCCGCCAGGGATGAGGCTGATCGGTCAGACCGCCACCGATGATGCGAATTCTCGGGGAGTCCATATTCGAAAGGACCCAGCGTGAGCGCCATGGACGTGCCCGCACGGCGGGCCCCAGCCGCGGCGTCGGCGACACCCGCCGCCGCGAAACCCAAAGCAATCCACTACATCTCCTGGATCGCGCTGGCTCTGATGACCACCAGTTCGGTGGCGAGCCTGCGCGCCGCGCCGACCATGGCCGTGTACGGCCTGGCCTGTGTCTTCCTCTACATCGTGCCGGCCATCGTGTTCCTGCTGCCGACCTCGCTGGTCTCGGCGGAGCTCGCCTCGGGCTGGACCGGCGGCGTCTACAACTGGGTGAGCCAGGGCCTGTCGAAGCCGATGGGCTTCCTCGCGGTCTGGTGCCAGTTCGCGATGACGATCTTCTACTACCCGAGCCTGCTGGGCTTCGTGGCCAGCACCCTCGCGTACGTGATCAACCCGGATCTCGCCTCGAGCGGGATCTGGACCGCCATCGTGATCATGGTCTGCTACTGGACCGGTGTCTGGGTGTCCTCGCGCGGCACCGGCTCGGTCGCCGGCCTGGCCAGCGGCGGCCTGATCATCGGGACGCTGATCCCGGGCGTCGTGCTCGTCGTGCTCGGCATGGTCTTCCTCGGCCAGGGCAACCCGTCGGCCGCGCCGATGGGCGCCGGGCACTGGCTGCCGGCCTGGGCGGGCCTGTCCAGCCTGGTGCTGATCGTGAACAACTTCCTGTCGTACTCGGGCATGGAGATGAACGCGGTGCACGTGGGCTCGCTGCGCAACCCGGCCAAGGAGTTCCCGAAGTCGATGTTCCTGGCCATGGGCCTGGTCCTGCTGATCTTCATCCTCCCGGCGCTGGCGATCAGCTGGGTGGTCCCGGCCGACCAGCTGTCGCTCACGGCCGGCGTCATGCAGGCGTTCGACGCGATGTTCGGGCAGTTCGGCTGGAACTGGCTGACCCCGATCGTCGGCATCATGCTGGTGGCGGCCTCGCTCGGCGGCATGCTCACCTGGCTGGCCGGCCCGTCCAAGGGCCTGCTGCTGATCTCGCGGCAGGAGGGCTACCTGCCGCCGTTCCTGCAGAAGCTCAACAAGCACGGCGTGCAGCAGAACATCCTGGTCACCCAGGGCCTGGTCACCACGGTCATCGCTCTCGGGTACGCGTTGATCCCGGACGTGTCCAGCGTGTACTGGATCTTCTCGGTGATCACGACGCAGGTGTACCTCATCGTCTACCTGCTGATGTTCGTGGCCGCGGTCCGGCTGCGCCGCAGCCAGCCCGATCACCCGCGCGGCTACCGGGCCCCGATGCTGGTCGGCCTGTGCGGCGTCGGCTTCGCGGCCTCGCTGGCGGCGCTGCTGATCGGCTTCGTGCCGCCGTCGCAGTTCGGCGGCGGTAACCCGCTGGTCTACGTGCTGATCGTGGCGGGCGGCGCGCTCGGCCTCGGCCTGCTGGTGCCGTTCCTCTTCTACCGGGCCCGCAAGCCGTCCTGGAAGACGGTGGACGCCGCGGACGCGGAGCAAGCGGAGGCGGAGGTGGCACAGTCATGATGGACCGCCGGCAGGAACGGCGGGTCACGTACATCGTGCTCGCGGTGATCTTCGTAGGCGCCATGATCGTGTTCGCGTCGATCTACAACACCAACAAGAAGAACGACCAGGCGGTCGACAAGGCCAACCAGCTCTCGGCCGAGCTGGCGTCGGCCGGGCTGCCGGTGCCGCCGGCCCAGCAGATCTACAACGTGCTCGGCGACGACGGCGGCGCGGTCTGCCACGCGCCGGCCAACGCGCTGGTCAAGAGCATCCTCTACGGACAGCTCACGAACGGCGCGGCCGGTCCCGGGCAGCGGCCGATCATCGCCGACAACAAGGCGGTGCAGGGTGTCGCCCTGATCATCAAGGTGTACTGCCCCGACGAGGCGGCGGACTTCCAGCAGGTCCTGGACGACCTGAAGTACGCCGACGTCGCCGCGTGACGGCGGAGAGGAGGGCCGGCGCTTCCCGCGCCGGCCCTTCTCTCATCGGTACTTCGACCAGCGCGGCCCGACGTCGAGCCACTCGGCGTCCCAGTACCGCATCCGGCGCCGGTCCAGCAGGCGGCGGCAGAACAGCCACACCCCGCCGAGCGAGGCGGTCACGACCGCGACCGTGGCGACCGCGACCTCGGCCGCCTGCGTGGCCGGGCGCCGCCGGGGCGGGGCGGCGACCACGGCGCCGTTCTCGTCCACCCAGATCGGCACCCACGCGCCGGCCGCGCTGGTCTCCGGTGCGCTCACCGGACCGGTCCGCAGGCCGCCCCGCGGTGTCCGCCACCGCGCTCGGGCGGTCGGCGGCTGCCCGGCCGGCTTCTCCAGCAGGGTGGCCCACACCTGGAAGCGGTGCTCCCGCTCCCAGGCGCTGACCCGTGCCTGCTCCCGGTAGGTGCTGCGGCCGGTGTACTGGGCCAGCACGCCGCCCGCCACCAGCAGCACGATCAGCAGCACGGCGTTCAGCCATGCCTCGGCCCGGTCGGTCCGGCGGCGGAGCGGGTTGCGGTCCCAGCCCAGCCGCCGCAGCAGCCCGCGCATCGTGGCCGCTCAGCAGGTGCTGCGCATGGCGTCGCCGAGGGCGCGGACGCTGTCCTCGAGCGAGGCGATCGACGTGCGCACGTAGCTGAGGTTGGCGGCGGTCGGCGCGTCCCGGGCGACCTGGATCCGGGCGCGGGCCTGGTCGAGCGCCGCGGTGATGGCGTCGGCCTGCGTCGCCCACTGGGTCTTCGCGTCGGCCGCGAGCCGCTGGACGTCGGTCTTGAGCTGGGTCAGGTTGGTGCGGAGCTGGGACAGCCCGTTCTCGGCCACGTTGGTGTCCCGCACGTGCTGCGCCGAGTTCTGCACGGCGTCGAGGCTGTCGCAGACCGCCGGCGAGGAGCTGTCGGCGCATCCGGCGAGGGGCAGGGCGACCAGGGCGCCCGTCGTGATGATGACTGCCATTCGTCGCATGTGTTCGAGGATCGTCGGCGGCGCCGCCGGCGACGTCACCCCGGCCGGATGAGGCGCCGGATCCCGGCCCGGCGACACGCTTTGCTCATCATCGCCGAAGGGAGCGCACGCATGTCCATCGGACCCGTCCAGCTCATCGTGCTGGGCTTTTCGCACCCGGACTTCCACGGTGAGGTCATCGCCGAGCTCGAGCGGCTCCGGGCGACCGACGCGATCCGGGTGATCGACGCTCTCGCCGTCTACAAGGACGCCAAGGGCGAGATCGAGGTCGAGCACCTCAGCAACCTGACCACCGACGAGGCCATCGAGCTGGGCAGCAAGGTCGGCGCCCTGGTCGGCCTCGGCATCGAGGGCGAGGACGGCCTGGAGGCGGGGGCGCGGCTCGGCGCCGAAGCGGCCGCCGACGGCATCGAGGTCTTCGACGACGAGACCGCCTGGGACGTCCTCGAGGAGATCCCCGACGACAGCGCCGCCGCGCTGCTGCTGATCGAGCACCACTGGGCGGTGCCGCTGCGCGACGCGATCGCCCGAGCCGGCGGCTTCCGGCTCGCCGACTCGTTCATCAGCCCGCTCGACCTGGTCGGCATCGGCCTGGTGACCGCGGAGGAGGCGGCCCGGCTCGACGAGCTCGAGCGGGCGTCATGACCACGTTCTTCGTCGCGCAGGCCGGCCGCCTGCGCGACGTGGTCGTCGGCGCCGTCTTCACCGCCGAGGACGCCGCCGAGCTGCTGGCCGGCAGCGTGCGGTTCTCGGCGACCCGGCCGTTCACCGGCACCTCGGCGACGGTGCAGCGGCGGATGGCCGAGATGGCCGAGCGCGGCGCGCGGGAACGGGTGAAGGCCCGCAGGCGGGCGGCGGCGGGCCTGGACGCGGCGATCGCCGCGATCGCCACCTCGCCGATCATCGACAAGGTGGTCGACGCCCAGATCGACCGGATCCTGCGGCCGCTCATCAGCGGCGTCCTGGACGATGTGCTGACGATGCTGGAGAAGGAGCCGGACCGCATCCAGGCGCTCGTGCGCGGCCAGCGGGACACCATGGTCGACGAGCTGGTCGGCCGGATCCGCTCGGGTGCCGCGGCCGGCGACGACGCGGTCGACCGGGTCACCGGCAAGATGCTGCGGAGGTAAAGATCGATTCACCCCTGGCGGATGAGGCATCTCCCGCCGAACCGGTCGCACGCTGCTCGGACGTGGAGCAGCGAGCGAGGGGGACGCGATGCTCACGATGGGGGTCGAGGAGGAGTTCCTGCTTCTGGGGCCGGACGGCGCCGTGGTGCCCTCGGCACCGTACGTCGCCCGCGCCGCCCGGGCCGGTGACCAGGTCAAACCGGAGTTCCTCGCCTATCAACTGGAGACCACGACGGCCGTCTGCACCCGGCTCGACCAGCTTCGGCGGGAGCTGACCGGGCTGCGGCAGCGGGCCGGCGACGCCGCCCGGCGGGCGGGGGCGAACCTGGTGTCGGTGGGCGCGCCACCCTTCGCCGCCGGCCCGCTCGGGGCGGTCACCGACGAGACCCGGTTCCGCGATCTGGCCGGGCGCTTCCCCGGCGCGGTCGTGGCCGGCAGCTCGTGCGCCTGCCAGGTGCACGTCGGGGTGCCCGACCGCGACCTCGCGGTCGAGGTGCTCGCCCGGATCCGGCCCTGGCTGCCCGCGCTGCTGGCGTTGACGGTCAACTCGCCGTTCGCCGGCGACCGGGACACCGGGTGGGCCAGCTACCGGTTCCACCTGCAGCAACGCTGGCCGACGTTCCGGCCGCCGGGCGCCTGGGCGGGCGCCGCGCGGTACGACCGGGTGGTGCGTCAGCTGGTCGGCGCCGGCGCCGCCCTCGACGACGCCGCCATCTACTTCCTGGCCCGGCTGTCGGCCCGGTACCCGACGGTCGAGGTGCGGGTGGCCGACGCCTGCCTGACCACCGACGACACGGTGTTCTTCGCGGCGGTGGTACGGGCCCTGGTCGCCACGCTGATCGAGGACTCCCGGCGCAACCTGACCACGCTGCCGATCCCGACCGGCGTGGTGGACGCGCACCTGATGACGGCCGCGCACGGCCAGGTCCGGATCCGTCGCGGCCGCCCGGCCGACGGCTCGTCACCGGCCGGCGCGGGCGCGGTGGCCCGGCTGATGGCCAAGGTCAGCCCCGCCCTCGTGGCCTGGGGCGACGCCGAGGAGGTCTTCGATCACCTCGACCGGATGCGGCTCGACGGCACCGGCGCCGACCGGCAGCGCCGGGCCTGGGCGAAGGCCGGCACGCCGGAGGGTTTCGTCGATTTCCTGGCGAACGCCACGGTCGCCGTCGCCGCTGCACACAAATAGGAACTTGTCAACGTAAGCGCCGGTATCCACCTTCGCGTAGTGAGAGGGTTACTCAGCGCTTAATCCGATTCGGACGATGCGGGGGGCCTCTCCCCCGTTCAAGGATGATCGAGTCGTTCCGACGCCCGTGCCTGCGGAGGGAGCTGTAGTGACAGCTGAGCTCGTCGTACCGGCACAGACATCGCACCCGGCGGCCCCGGCCACCGGCGGCGATCCGTTGCTGCAGTCGAAGTTCGCCGTGCCCGAGCCGCCCAGCTTCCTGGTCGCCCGGCCCCGGCTCACCGAGCGCCTGGCCCGCGGCGTCCGCGAGCCCGTCAGCCTGGTCGTCGGCCCGGCGGGGGCCGGCAAGACCCAGCTGGTCGCGGCCTGGGCCGCCGAGGGAACGCCCGGATATCCGATCGGCTGGATCACCATCGAGGAGGAGGACGGTCAGTCCGACGCGTTCTGGGCCTACATCCTCGAGGCGCTGCGCCGCGCGGGCGTGCCCGTCGCGGCCTCCCTCACGGCCCCGCACACCACCGCCGCGGCCGACCGGTCCTTCCTCGTACGCTTGGCGGCCGCCCTGGCCGACCAGGCCACGCCCACCGTGCTGGTCCTCGACGGCGTCTCCAACCTCACCGGCCAGCAATGGGCCACCGACCTCGAGTTCGTCCTCCGCCACGCCGGCCGCATGCTCCGCCTCGTCCTCGTCGGCCGCTGGGACCCACCCCTACCCCTGCACCGCTACCGCCTCGCCGGCCGCCTCGAAGAAATCCGCAGCGAAGACCTCGCCTTCACCACCACCGAAGCCACCGAACTCCTCACCCTCCACCACGTACCCCTCAGCCACCACGGCATGGACCAACTCCTGCAACACACCGAAGGCTGGGCCGCCGGCCTCCGCCTGTTCGCCATGGCCCTCGAAGACGCCGGCAACGCCGAAACCCTCGTCGCCACCATCACCGGCAACGAAGCCACCATCGCCGAATACTTCGTCGACGAAGTCCTGCGCATCCAACCCGACCACGTCCGCACCTTCCTGCTCGAAACCAGCATCCTCGACGTCTTCACCCCCGAACTCGCCGAAGCCGTCACCGGCCGCACCGACGCCCGCTGGCTCCTGACCGCCCTCTGCCGCCAGAACGCCTTCGTCCAACCCGCCGGCGACGGCCTCACCGCCTACCGCTGCCACCGCCTCTTCGCCGAACTCCTCCAAGCCCAGCTCAACCGCACCGCACCCGACCGGATCGCCGAGCTGCACCGCCGGGCGGCCACCTGGTTCGGCGCGCACGGCCAGATCAACGAGGCGGTCGCCCACGCGGTCGCCGCCGAGGACTGGCCGCTGGCCGCGTCGATCGTGGTCGAGGACCACGCGGTCGGCCGGCTGCTGCTGGACGGGCGCACCGGACGGCTCGGCGAACAGCTCGCCGCCCTGCCCGGCGACCTGGAGAGCGCGGACGGCGCCGTCGTCGCGGCCGCGCTGGCGCTGTCCGTCCGGGACGCCGACACCTGCACGGTCCAGCTCGAGCGGGCCGAGGAACTGATGATCAGCCACCGGTCGGGGTACACCCCGGCGCTGGCCCTGGCCCATCTGATCACCGACGTGGTGCTGGCCCGGCTGCGCGACGACGCGCACAGCGTCCTGCACACCGCGGCGGCGGCCGAGGAGCTGCTCGCGCAGGTGCCCACCGAGCGGCGGGACCGCCACGGCGAGCTGCGCATGCTGGTACTCGGGGCCAAGGGTGACGCGCAGAGCCGTACCGGGGCCGTGGACGCGGCCGCCGTGACGCTGACCGAGGTCGCCAACGCGGCCGCCGGGTCGTGCGAGAACGTGCGGATCGACGCGCTCGCCCACCTGGCACTCATCGAGGCCCACCGCGGCCGCCTGCGGCACGCCGAGAAGCTCGCCGACCAGGCGACCGAGCTGGCCGACCGGATGGGCCTGGGCACGGCCAGCCGACCCTTGGCGGCCGAGCTGGCGCTGGCCTGGGTGGCGATGGAGCGCTACGACATCGACACCGCCGGCCGGCACCTGCGGGCGGCCGACCCGCGCCGGATCCGCCCGGCCGACGGCCTCATCCACGCGGCGTTCGCGCTGGTCCGCTCCCGGCGCCTGCAGGCGCGCGGCGAGCTGCGCAGCGCTCTCACGGCGCTCGACGACGCCGGGCACGTGCCCGGCGGCCAGGCCGCGCCGTCCTGGCTGACGCGCCAGGTCGCCCTGTCCCGGGCCCGGCTCCAGATCACCATGGGCCGGCCGGACGAGGCGATCGAGACGGTCGACCGGCTCGAGCGGCCCGACGCCGAGGACGCGAGCGTGGTGCGGGCCGCCGCGCTGGCCGCGGCCGGCGACGCGCAGCGGGCGTGGGAGCTGGTCGAGCCGGTGGCCGGGACGGCGGGGGTGGCCGGCCCGGTGAGCCTGGAGGCGTGGCTGGTGCTGGCGACGGTCGCGGCCCGCCGCGGCGAGGTCGACGAGGCACGCGGCGCGCTGCGCCAGGCCCTGCGGGCGGCCCTGCCCGAGTCGCAGCGCCGGGCGGTCCAGCAGGTGTGGGCCGACCTGCGCCGGGTGCTGCGCGACAACGACGAGCTGGCCGCGCAGTACCGGCAGCTGCAGGGCGCGCCGCAGCCCGACAAGCCCGCGGCACGGCCGGACGCGGTCGTGGTCGTGGAGCCGCTCAGCAAGAGGGAGATGGAGGTTCTCGAGGGGATGGCGGCGATGCTGCCGACCGAGGAGATCGCCGCCTCCCTCTACGTCTCGGTCAACACCGTCAAGACGCACGTCCGCAGCATTCTGCGCAAGCTGTCGGCGTCCCGGCGCAACGAGGCCGTCCGGCGGGCTCGTTCGCTCGGCCTCATCTGACGAGGGTCCAGGGTCCGAGATGGACGCGGAGCGCGGGCTGGCCACCCTTCCCGGGTGGCTACGCCCGCGCGCCGCGCTGGTGCTGGCCTCCTGGTTCGGCAAGCTGCTGCTGCGGTGCGTCACCGGGCTGCTCGAGATCCAGATCTTCGACCGGGCGATGACCCTGGCGGCGCAGGCGTTCACCTCGATCTTCCCGCTGCTGATCATGTTCGGGACGCTGCTCGGGGCGAAGTACACCAACCAGCTGGCCGACGCGCTGGACATTCCCGACTCGTCCCGCCGGCTGCTCACCCAGGCTCTCGGCGAGCAGGGGTTCAACTCGTTCGGGCTGCTCAGCGCCCTGATCGTCATCCTCTCGGCGACCGGGCTGGCGCGGGCGCTGGTGCGGTCGTACGCGGTCGTCTGGCACATCGGCAAGGTCCGCTCGAGCGCCGCCGCGGCCGGCCGCTGGGTGCTGGTCGTGCTGATGCTTTCCCTCTTCGTGGTGGCCAGCCGGGTGCCGCTGGGCGTCGCCGGGCCGCCGACGCTGTTCGTGGCCGACACGGCGCTGACCGTCCTGCTGCCGCTGATGCTGCTGGGCGGCGCGGTGCCGGCCCGGAAGCTGGTGCCCGGCGGCCTCGTCTTCGCCCTGATCATGCTGGCCGTCCGGCCGGCCGGCGAGCTCTACCTGCCCCGCGCCCTGCGCAGCAGCGACGCGCACTACGGCACCATCGGGCTGGCGTTCACGTACATCGGATGGCTTTATGTCATTTCGTTCTGCCTGCTGGCGAGCGCCGTGATCGGCCGGGTCCTCGCCGAGGATCTCAGCCTGGTCGGCAAGGTGATCCGCGGCGAGGCCGGCCTGCGGTCGCTGTCAGTGCTGATAAGCCCGCGTCAGCTCGCCGCCGTGCGCCACCGTCGCGTAGAGCACGATGCCGCTGAGCCCGATCGCGACCACCGACCAGATCGGATAGACCGAGACGTACGCGAAATTGATCACCAGGGCGACGCAGGCGAGGACGATCGCGAGCACCCGGGCCCAGACCTGGCCGAGCATGAGCCCGCCGCCGACCACCATGAGCACGATCCCGAGCCCGATGTGGACCCAGCCCAGCCCGGTGAGGCTGATGCTGAGCAGCATGTCGGACCGGCTGCCCTCGAGCGCCTCCGGCCGGACCAGCGCGAGCGACCCGATCGTCAGATGCGCTCCGCCCAGGAGCACCAGCATTAGGCCCCCGAACAGGATCCACGCGACCCAGCCGCTGGCCTCGTCACTGCGATGTGTGGACACCTTTCCTCCCCCATCCGATGTGGGTTCAGCGTCGCCCGCGGGCGCGTCCGGACGCGTCATCTGCCCGGGATGAGGCGCCCGGACGCGCCCGCCGCCGATGCTCGGAGCCATGTCCAACGTCTATCGACCGCCGACACCACCCCGACCCGTGCTCAACTCCGGCCGCCTGTGGGCCGGTGGCGGCGCCACGGCCGTGGTCGCCGCGCTGATCGCCGTGGTCGGGATCCTGATCGGCCGCGGCATCTTCGACGTCGAGGTCCTGGCGCCCAAGGGCAACGGCGTCTGGGGCGACGCGAGCACCTTCTGGTACGCCTTCGGCGCCGCCGTCGCCGCCCTGCTGGCCACCGGCCTCGTCCAGGTGCTGATCCTGACCACGCCCCGGCCCATGCGCTTCTTCGGCTGGGTCGTCGGGCTCGCCACGGTCGCGGCCATGCTGGCGCCGTTCGTCACCGACGAGAGCCGCGGCTCGCGGTTCTACACCGCCGGACTCAACCTGGTGCTCGGCATCGCCATCGGCACCCTCGTGGCCGGCGTCGCCCGCAGCGCGCTGCGTCCACCCGCCATCCAGCCGAACCCGCGGCCGGCCCCGCCGCCGCAGTACCGCTGACAGGAGCCCTCGCATGGCACAGCACGCGGCCGGTCGCGACACCGGCCTCACCAAGTGGATCGGCTGGATCCTGTTCGTCGGCATCGTCATGATCATCAGCGGCCTGATCAGCCTGATCCAGGGCATCGTGGCGCTCGTCGACGACGACTTCTACCTGGTCACCGCCGAGAAGCTGCCGATCGACATCGACTACTCGGCCTGGGGCTGGCTGCTCATCGCGTTCGGCGCGCTGCTCATCGGCGGGGGCTACGCGGTGATGTTCGGCTACCTGTGGGCCCGGCTGGTGTCGTTGTGCGTCGTCTTCGTGCACGCACTGATCAACCTGACGTTCCTGGCCGCGTACCCGATCTGGTCGATCCTCTCGATCGCCCTCGACCTCCTCGCCCTGTACGCGATCGCGGTCCACGGCGACGAGGGCAAGATGCTGCGCCGCACCGGCAAGTCCTGACATGTCGGTGAACCGCCGGCTGCGGATCCGCCTCACGCACGAGACCGCCGAGGGCACCGCGGCCGGCGTCTACGGCATCATCGTCGGCTCGGCCGTGCTGGTGACCGCGCACGCCGACGCCGCGTACAAGCTGGACATCATCGTGATCGTCACGCTGATCATCTACTGGGCGGCCGAGCGGTACGCGCGGATCGTGGCCGAGCGGATCCACGAGGGGCACCGGCCGACCTGGCACACCGTACGGCGGCAGCTCACCACCGGCTGGGAGATCATGAGCGCCTCGCTGCTGCCGCTGATCGTGCTGCTGCTCGCCCGCGGCTTCGGCGCCGGGCTGAGCGGCGCGATCCTGGCCGCGCTGATCACCAGCACGCTACTGCTCGGCCTGGCCGGCTGGCGGATGGGCGCGAGCCTGCATCCCCGCGAGCGGTTCGTCTCGACCCTGGTCGCGGCCATGTTCGGCGTCGTGATGATCGTCCTCAAGATCCTGCTCCACTGATCGGTCATTCCCGGGGGATGAGGCGCCCGCGAGGGCGCTCACGGACCCTCTCGATAAGGAGGTGTGGCCATGTTCGGATCCCGCAGAGTGGCCCGGCGCACGTCCCGCCGCACGGCACGCCGGGTGTCCCGGCGTCGCCGCTGACGCCGGCGCCACGGGGCACGGCCGGGGTCGTCCCCCCGCGCCGTGCCCCTTCCCGTACACCCGGCGAACGGTCGCGAGGAGAAGCCAGTGACGACCACATTCCACACGCTGTCGGTGGCCGAGGCCTTGCAGGCCGAGGAGGTCGACCAGCAGGCCGGCCTCAGCACCGCCGAGGCCGAGAAGAGACGCGCGAAGTACGGCCCCAACAAGTTCGCCGAGGGCAAGAAGGAGCCCTGGTGGCGGGCCTTCCTCCGGCAGTACGCCGATCCCATGCAGATCGTGCTGCTGGCCGCCGGCATCGGCAGCATGGTGCCGCTCAAGCAGTGGGGCACCGGCATCCTGCTGATTGCGCTGACCCTGCTCAACGCGGCGCTCGGCCTGCACCAGGAGGGCAAGGCCGCGGCCGCGATCGGCGCCCTGCAGAAGATGATGATCGTCAAGGCGAAGGTGCGGCGGGACGGCACCCTCGTCGAGCTGCCGGCCGAGGAGCTGGTGCCCGGCGACGTCGTGCAGATCGAGGCGGGCGACCTGGTCCCGGCCGACGGACGGCTGCTGCGCGCGGCCACGCTGGAGATCGCCGAGTCGGCCCTGACCGGCGAGAGCCTGCCGGTGAGCAAGAGCGTGGAGCCGGTCAGCTCGGTGGACACCGACCTCGGCGACCGCAGCGACATGGCGTACATGAACACCAATGTCACCCGCGGCGCCGGCGAGCTGCTGGTCACCGCGACCGGCATGGCGACCGAGGTCGGCCACATCTCCGGCATGCTCCAGACGGAGAAGGAGGAGGAGACCCCGCTCACCCGGCAGCTGGCCAAGCTGACCAACCAGATCCTGGTCATCTCCGGCCTCGCCCTGCTCGCGTCGGTCATCCTCAACCTGGCCCGCGGCAACGAGTTCAACGTGGTCTTCACCGCCGCCATCGCGTTCGCCATCTCGGCCATCCCGACCGGCCTGCCCGCCGTGGTCACCACCATCCTGTCGCTCGGCACCACCACGCTGGCCAAGGCCAACGCGATCGTGAAGCGGCTGCGCTCGACCGAGACCCTGGGCTCGACCTCGGCCATCAACTCGGACAAGACCGGGACGCTCACCCTCAACCAGATGACCGCCACCGAGATGACCATTCCGGGGCGGCGGTACGTGATCTCCGGCAGCGGCTACTCCACCGACGGCTCGATCAAGCGGGTCGCCGGGCAGCCGGACACCCCGCTCGACGACTTCCTGCTGCCGATGGCCCTGGCCTCGGACGCCGTGGTCAACGACGGCACGATGATCGGCGACCCGACCGAGGGCGCGCTCGTGGTGCTGGCCGAGAAGGGCGGCATCGACGTGGTCGCGACCCGCGAGCAGTATCCGCGGGTGGCCGAGCTGCCGTTCGACGCCGCGTACAAGATGATGGCCACGTTCCACCGCATGACCGACGCGGACGGCAAGGACGTCATCCGGGCGTTCGTCAAGGGCGCGCCCGACCAGCTGCTCGCCCGCGCCGTCCTGGTCCCCGGGCCGGACCTGGCACTGGTGGCCGTCGACGACGCCATGCGGGAGCGCTACCTGGCCGAGAACACCCGGCTGGCCGAGCAGGGCCTGCGGGTCATGGCGACCGGCCGCAAGGACTTCGACCCGGCCACCTTCGACGCCGGCGGCGACCTGCTCGAGGCGCTCGACGGGATGACCGTGCTGGCCCTGGTCGGCATCGTCGACCCGCCGCGGCCGCAGGCGAAGGCGGCGATCGCCGAGGCGCACGCGGCCGGCATCCAGGTCCGCATGATCACCGGCGACCACGCGGTCACCGCGGCCGCGATCGCCGGCAAGCTCGGCATCCGCGGCCGGGCGATCACCGGCGCCGACTTCGGCGCGATGACCGACGCCCAGGCCGACGAGCAGATCGACGGCATCGGCGTGATCGCCCGGGTGACGCCCGAGCACAAGGTGCGGCTGGTCGAGGTTCTCAAGCGCAAGGGACACATCGTCGCCATGACCGGCGACGGGGTGAACGACGCGCCGGCGCTGAAGAAGGCCGACATCGGCATCGCCATGGGGATCACCGGCACCGAGGTCAGCAAGGAAGCCGCCGCGATGATCCTCACCGACGACGACTTCGCCACCATCGTCAAGGCGGTCCGGCTCGGCCGCGAGCTCTACGACAACCTGAAGAAGTACATCTTCTTCCAGATCGGCGTGCTCATCGGCATGGTCGTCACGTTCCTGAGCGCGAGCATCTTCAACATCGCGGCGGGCGTGCCGTTCGTTCCGCTGCAGACCCTGTGGCTGAACTTCACCACCCAGGTGTTCCAGTCGGTCGGCCTCGGCTACGGCAAGGGCGATCCCGACATCATGGCTCGCAAGCCCCGCAAGTCCGACGAGCCGCTGCTGAGCCGTAGGACGCTGGGCTGGCTCGGTGTCGTCGGCCTGGTGATGGGCATCAGCACGCTGCTGGTGATCTGGTGGGGCGACAAGGAGTGGAACCTCGAGACCGGCCGCACCATGGGCGTCACCGCGTTCTCGATCATGAACCTGTTCTTCTCGTTCACGGTTCGCAGCGACCTCCGTTCGGTCTTCAGCATCGAGACCTTCAACGACCGCCGGTTCGTGATCACCAGTGGCATGTCGGCGGCGGCCATCTTCCTGGCCACCTCGCTCGACTTCCTGCAGCGGCTGCTCGGCACCGTCGGCCTCAACGCCGTGCAGTGGCTCATCTGCATCGGCGCGGCGCTGACTGTCGTCGTGCTGACCGAGATCCGCAAGGCGGTGCTGCGCCGCCGGCATTCGTCCACCCCGCCCGCGCCCGACGCGGTTCCCGTCGCCGTGGCCGCATGAGCGCGACCGCGGCCGACCGGCCGGCGACTCTGAACGAGTCGCCGGCCGGCTTCGCGGGCGTGGTCAGCCGCACCGTCGCGTACGTGCTGGATGCCCTGACCGTCTCGATCCTCTCGGCCGGCGGCGCCGCCGCGACCAACATGATCGCCTCGGTGATCGGGGCCGACGCCCACGACGTGGCCCAGGCGCTGACCACGGCCTTCCTGGTCGGGCTGCCGGCGGTGTTCGCCCTCTACTGCACGGCGTTCTGGGGCCTGACCGGCCGCACGCCCGGGATGGCGCTGGTCGGCGTCCGGGTGGTCACCACGAACCGCAACCGGGTGGGCTGGTGGCGGGCGCTGCTGCGGGGCTTCCTGCTGGCGTACTTCCCGATCGGCTCGCTCTGGCTGCTGGTCGACCGCCGGCACATGGCCATCCACGACAAGATCGCCCGAACCCTGGTGATCCGCTCCTGACCGGTCCGGTTACCGTGCCCGGCATGCAGACCGACGACTGGCTGGCCGACACCCGGATCTCGTACGACACGGTCGCCGGCAGCTACGCCGACGTGGTGCGCAACGCCCTCGCCGGCCTGCCTCACCTGCGCGCGGCGCTCACCGCGTTCGCCGACAGCGTGCGGGACGCGGGCGGCGGCCCGGTCGCCGACGTCGGCTGCGGCCCCGGGCACATCACCGCCCACCTGCGCGCGCTCGGCGTCGACGCGTACGGCATCGACCTCTCCCCCGGCATGATCGAGATCGCCCGCCGCGACCACCCCGGGGTGCGGTTCGAGGTGGGCTCGATGATCGATGTGGACCTGCCCGCCGCCTCACTGGCCGGCATCCTCGCCTGGCAGTCCCTGATCCACATCCCCGACGCCGCCGTGCCCCCGGTCTTCGCGCGCTTCCACCGGGCCCTGCGCCCCGGCGGGCTGCTGCAGCTGCTGTTCCACGCCGGCGACGGGTCGCGCCTGAAGACCCAGGGCTACGGCGGCCACCCGATGCGGGTCCACGTCCACCGGCGCCGGCCGGATCGGGTGGCCGCCTGGCTGCGTGACGCCGGCTTCACGATCGAGGCGCAGACGCTCCTCAACCCGGACGAGCCGTCCCGGCAGGCGATCCTCTTCGCCCGCCGCCCGGCCGACGGGGTGGGCCACTGACCCACGGCTACGGCAACCCCAGGGCGCCACGCGCGCCGGACTTGGGGAAGGCCGGCAGTACGCGATCCCCGTCGCGGGCACGGCGGGCCACGGTCCCGAGCGCGGTCCCCGGGTCCATCCATAGGGCGTCGGTCAGTTGCGCAGGGTTTGCGATGGGGTGGTGTCGTAGGTGTGGTGGTAGGCGGCGGTGAAGCGGCTGTGGTCGCCGAATCCCCACCGGCTGGCGACGGCGAAGACGGTGGTCGTCGTGGGGTCGGCTGCCTGTAGCTCGTGATGGACGCGGTGGAGGCGCACGCGGCGCAGGTATCTGGTCGGCGTGGTGTTGAGGTGGCGGCGGAACGCGAGCTGGATGGTGCGGATGCTGACGTGCGCGGCGGCTCTCACCCCGTGGTCGCGTTACCCGTACAGCCGTCGCAGGGTCACATGCGGGTGTTCGCCGTAGGCGGCGTGGTAGTCGGCGGCGAAGCGGCTCCGGTCGGTATAGCCGTAGCGCATCGCGACGTCGGCTACGGTTGCGCCGTCTGCGGGGTGAGCTTTTTGCAGGTCGGTACGGGCGAGGTCGAGCCGGACGCGGCGCAGGTAGCGCATGGGGGTGGTGTCCAGGTGCCGGCGGAACGCCAGCTGCAGGGCGCGGACGGAGACGTAGCTGGCGCGGGCGATGTCCGCGACGCTGATGTCGAGGTCGGGGTTGGCCTCGATGAACGCGATGGCGCGCCGCACTGACGCGGGCGTCGCGTCGCGGCGTATCTCGGCGCGCTCGGTAGGCTCCATGCCGTAGCCGTGAAGCAGGGTCGCGGCAAGCAGCCGCTGGGCGCTGCCGACGAGAAGCGGGTTGGCAGCCGCCTCGGGATTGCTCAGCACGCTGTCCTTGACGAAGTCCACGATCCGTCGCCAGGACGCCGCCGCCTGCGGCGGTAGCGGGTCCAGCCGCAGCCGGCTCAACGGGTCGAACGCTTCGTCTCCGGTCACCTCGCAGAACACGCTCGGATCGAGGCCGACGGGCCGATCGGCGTAGCTCTGCAGCTCGTTGTTGTACTCGATGCCGAGCGGTGCGGCCAGGAAGACATCACCGACCCCGTAGCGCCGGGTCACGTGGCCGACCTCGTTCTGGAGGGTCGCTCTCCTGGAGGTCCATCGCGATGGTGAGGGTGTTGGACATCAGGCTCACTGACATCATGCCGGCCGCCCACCGCTCGTGCTGGAAGCGGAAGTTCGACGTGTCGCCGCTGATCCGCAGCTTGTTGTCGGCGTAGGCGTCCGCGATCAGAGCCTGCGCCTGCTCGGGATCGGTCGTGGCGAACCTGCTGTGCACCGGTGCACTCATTCCGTTCCACCTCCTTCTCAAGCGGTGTGCCGTTCGTTCAGTGCCGCAGGGTGTGGCGGGGCAGCCGGCCGTAGGCGGTGCGGTAGGCGGCGGTGAACCGGCTGTGGTCGGGGAATCCCCGGCGTCGGGCGATACCGGCGACGGTAGCGGCGGTGGCCGGGTCGGCGGTTTGCAGGTCGCGGTGGGCGCGTTCGAGGCGAACCTTGAGCAGGGAGCCGGTCGGGGTGGTGTCGAGGTGGCGCCGGAACCCGGCCTGCTGGGCGCGGGCGCTGAGCCCGGCGACGGCGGCGATCTCGTCCACGGTGATCGTTTCGGCGGCGTGGGCGTCGATGAAGGCGACCGCGCGGCGGATCGCGGCCGGGACGATCCGGCCGGGTCCGGCGGTGTAGCCGAGGGTCATGGTGGTGTTCGGGAACACCGGAAGTCCGCCTCGGCCACGCCGGCCCGGGCCGCGAGGCGGGTCACCGTCGACAACGGAAGCTCCAGGACCTGGTAGGTCATCCGGTCCATCAGCAGGTCCAGATCGACGTGCGACGGGTAGAGCAGCGCCTCGCCGCGTCCTACCTGCGCGTGGTGCCGGCCGGCGGTCATCGAGAACCGGCCGTCGAGGAGGCTGACGACCAGCAGGGACGTGAACGGCTGCGCCGCGATCGCCATGCACGCCTGGTAGGTGAGCCGACACGGAGCGGAACACGAACCCGTCGGCGCTGCCCACCACCCGGGTGCGGTGACCGACGTACCGCTGACTCATCAGCGCCTCGACCTCGCCGAGATCGCTCGACTGCATCGCGCCCCGCGTGACCGGAATCGATGTGACCACGGCCGTCCTCCGTCCTGCGCACGTGCTGCACGAATTCCGTCACGGCTGGCCCCACATAACGATGCCTGAAACGGGTAGACGTTGACGCCAGTTCACCCTCGCGTGTGCATGAAGTGGTGGAAGACCGAAGCGGCCGGACCCCGACCCTCGACCGGGTCGGGGCGCTGCGTGCCGACGCCACGCGGGCCCGCGACCGCGCCCACCAGCGCGCCGCCACCGCTCAACAATGGTCCGAGCGAGCCGGCAAGGCGCGACGCGACGCTCAGTTTGCCCATGACCGCGCCGCTCAACTACGCGCCGACCAGCTGAGCCGCCGCGCGATCACCGATCTTGCCTAGCGCACGGAACGCCATTCCGGACGTCGCGATTCGTCGTAGTCCGTTCCAGCCGGTTCCTTCGCGGCGAGCGGCCGCCCGGAAGACGCCGGACGGCCGCCGCCCCCTAGAGATAGGGCCGGGTGAGGATCTCGATCGCGTGGCCCGACGGGTCCTTGAAGTAGACCCCGCGACCCCCGTGCTCGTTGTTGATCTCACCGGGCCGGCGCATCTGCGGGTCGGCCCAGTGCACGACCTCCCACTCCCGCAGGCGCGCGTAGGCCCGGTCGAAGAGCTCGTCGTCGACCAGGAAGGCGTAATGCTGCATCTGGATCTCGACGGGCGGCTCGGCGAACTGCAGCAGAACACCGTCCGTGAGCTGGATGTTGGTGAACACACCCCACGACGGCGCCGGCGGCACCTCGAGGAGCTCGCGGTAGAAGCGGGCCGACTCCTCGCGATCCCGGGACGCGACGATGGTGTGGTTGAAGCTGGCGACCAAAGCGAACCTCATTTTCCGAATCTGACGATGGGCTTCCGGGGCGGAAACGCCGCGGAGGCCCACGCGCCGAGTCGGCGGGGCGGCTCAGTCGCCCACCGGGTCACCGATCCGTGCGTGGCGGGTAGCCGGTCCGGTGTTCACGCCGACGACCCTACCGGAACCCTCAGCGCGGGGTGAAGGAGCCGAGCTCGTCGGCGCCCTTCTGGATCACGCCGTAGCTGGACTCGGGTACCGGCTGCCACGCCCCCTCGAGCTCGCCCAGCGGCTCGGAGACGATCAGGCGGGTCTCCTCCGACAAGCCCTGGATCAGCGCGAAGTCGGGGTGCAACGCGCGCAGCGCGTTGAGCTCGGTGCTGTAGAACAGCGTCCGGCTCTTGCCCACACTGGAGTAGCGGAAGGCCCAGACCCGCTCGCCGTCGGTGGTGCCGACGGTCATCTGCAGCGGCTCGGGGACGTCGTGGGCCCGGGCCGTCTGCTCGACCAGGCCGGCCATCCGCTCGACCGCGCGCACCGGGTCGTCGCGCAGGCCGAAGGTCAGGGCCAGGTAGAACATCACCTCGGAGTCGGTGGAGCCGGAGATGCTGGGGTACAGCTCCGGGTCGACCGCCAGCACCAGGTCGCGTTTCAGCTCCCGGAAACCGTGGATCGCGCCGTTGTGGCACCACAGCCAGCGGCCGTACCGGAAGGGATGGCAGTTGCTCTGTTGCACGGGGGTGCCGGTGCTGGCCCGGATGTGCGCGAGGAACAGGCCGGAGCGGGTGACCCGGGCCAGCTCGCGCAGGTTGACGTCGCCCCAGGCCGGGCCCACGCCGCGGAACAGGGCGGGCGCGTCGTCGGCGCCGTACCAGCCGACCCCGACGCCGTCGCCGTTGGTGGTCTCGACGCCGAGCCGCGAGTGCATGCTCTGGTCGATGAGCGAGAACCGGGGCTTGTAGAGCAGCTGGTCGAGCGAGATGGGCGTTCCGGAGTAGGCCAGCCATCGACACATGACTATCTCCCAGAGTAGGTGGTGAGCCACCGCTTGAGCTGCGCGTGCACGGCGTCCGCGCTCGACAGGTCAACGGCGATTTCCCAGGTACGCGGATGGATGAGCACGGGCCGGTCCTGCCACCCGCCGAGGCCGCCGTGGCATCCGACCAGCTCCTCGAACGCGGCCACCTCGCCGGTCGCCGGATCGTGCAGGCTGTTCACGAGGAGGTCGGGCGTGTGCTCGAGGCCGTCGTGCCGGCGCAGGTCACTCGCCGCGTGCGGCCCGAAGCCGGCGAGCGGGTCGTCGCCGTCGACGTGGTCGTCGTCGAGGCGGCGCCGGCCGGTGGCGCCGAGCACGACCGGGCCGTCGGCCTCCGAGCGCACCATCACCCAGCCGACGCCGGGGTGGGTCGCGATCCGGTCGACCAGGCCCGGGTGGTGCTTCTCGATCACCTCGTACGTCAGCCGCCCGGGCAGCCGCGGCAGGTAGACCAGGCCGAGGTTGCCGGACGCCATGACGACGAACTCGGGCGTTTCCACCGTCTTCTCCGACTCATCGGAGGAACCGGGCAACAGGCTTGCGCGCAATGTCTTCGCCCGCCCGGCCTGCTCGTCGTCCGAGGTGGTGAGCACCGATTCGCCGCGCACGAGGTCCTCGAGCCCGATCCCGTAGCGCTGCCGGAAGGTGGCGCCCTGGCTCTGCCCGTGGTCGGAGAGCACGACGAACTCGTACGGCCGGGGCGCCGCCGCCGCGACCTCCTCCAGGTTGGCCAGCACCGCGTCGATTCCCTCGAGGGCCGCCAGCGACTCCGGCCGGGCCGGGCCGGCGTGGTGCGCGATCTCGTCGTAGTCGACGAAGTCGCAGTACATCGCGGGTGTCCCGCGCATCAGGTGCTCGGCCAGCACGGCCACGTTGAGATGCCGCAGCAGCACGTTGGTCACGCCGCGCAGCAGCACGTACGAGGGCTCCCGCTTGATCCGCGGCTCGACCCGGTGCAGGCGTTGCCGGCGCGCCTGGTAGAGCTCCTTGACGATCTCGCCCAGGGTGAGGATCAGCGAGCGGGTCAGCCCGAACGGGTCGAGCAGGAACGTGCTCAGGTAGTGCGCCGGCCCGCGACCGGCGCGCGCGGTGCTCATCGTCAGCAGGCTGGTCGGCGCGTCCCCGGAGAACACGTTGGACAGCGAGACGCCGCCGTCGGCCAGCAGCCCGTGACCGTCGCTGAGCCGGGTCTCGACCAGCGCCGCGTCGGCCGGCTGGTTGGTCACGACGAGGCGGGCGTTCTCCTTCTCGTACCACCGGAAGGCCGGCACCCGGTCGCTCGCGCCGTGCAGCAGTCCCGCCTGGCTGGCCGGCGTGGTCGCCGGCAGCTGCGCGTGCCACTCGGTGAGCAGATGGCTCCCGGAACGCAGCCACCGCCCGAGCGTGGGCAGGTTGCCGGTGTCCAATGCCCAGCGCGCCAGCGGGGCCGAGAGCCCGTCGATCTGGATGAAGACCACGCCCGGGACGTCGCTGCGCGGGACCTTGCCCCGGAACCGCCGGTTGACCCACAGCAGGTGCCGGGTGACGGTCTCGGTGCGCCCGGCGGTCACCACCCAGAGCGCGACGCTGACGATGGCCGCATAGATCCAGGACGCCCAGAACGCGGTCCAGAAGTCGTGGACGTGGATGCCGGGCGCCAGCCACAACGCCAGGTAGACCAGGCCGGCCTGGGCGAACAGCCAGCCCGCCAGCACGCCGGCCCAGCCGATCCAGGTCATCAGCCGGGCGACGAGCGGGCGCAGTGCGACCCCGAAGAGGCCGAGCAGGACCGCCGCGCCGAGCGTCGCCCAGCCGTTGTCGGCGGTGATGCCGGGCAGCAGCCAGATGGTGAGGGCGAGGGCGGCCCAGCCGATGATCAGGATGCCGGCGTTGCGCAGCATGGGTCAGGCGGCGACGGCGTTGGCGCGGCGGACCACGAACGCGAGGCCGACCTCGCCGGCGCCGACCACGATGCTGCTGATGCCGGTCAGGATCACCAGCGACGCGAGCGAGAGGCCGGGAGCGAAGACGAAGACGAGGCCGGCGATCAGCGAGACGACGCCGACGATGATCAGGACGGTACGCTCGGTGCCCTCCCGTTGCGTGCCGACGATGACCGCGGTGAGGCCGCTGAGGATCCAGGTGATCGCGAAGAGCAGGGCCAGCAGCGCCAGCCGGGTCACCACGTTGCGCAGGCAGATGACGCCGGCGATCAGCACGATGATGCCGACGATCCCGGACAGGACGTTGCGCACGATGCTGCCACTGGGCAGGAACGCGCCGATGATGCGGGCGCAGCCGGCGATGAACAGCCAGACGCCGGCGAGCGCGGCCATGACACGCAGCGTGATGTCGGGCCAGACCAGTACGGCGATGCCGAACGCGACGCCGAGCAGGCCGGTGATCAGCAGGGTCCACCAGGGGAAGTTCTGGGAGCGGACCTCGGCGGCGACGCCGTGCCACTCGCGGGTCTCGGTCATGCCGCCAGCATCGCCCGGCGGCGCGCCGCCGTCCTCATCCCCGTCGGATGTCTCTGTGCACGTCCCTACAGCAGACCGAGCTGGCGGGCCCGGACCACGGCCTCCCGCCGGCGGGCCGCCCCGAGCTTGCGGTAGATCGAGCGCATGTGCGCCTTCACGGTGTTGACCGAGATGTTGAGGTTGGCCGCGATCTCCCCGGCGGTGAGCACGGTGGGCAGATAGCGCAGCACGTCGCGCTCCCGCTCGCTGAGCGCGTCGGCGCCCTCGACCGTGTTCTCGGACGGGGGCATGGTGCGCTCCTCGACCCAGCGGCGGCGGTCGAGCAGTACGGCCAGCCGCCGCTGGTCGACCATGCGGAACGGCCGGCGGATGCCCTCGCGCTCGCTCACCGCCACCGCCTGCGACAGCGCGTCGATCGACCGGTTGCCGTGCCCCTCGGCCTCGGCGGCGAACGCGGTGGCCAGCCAGGCGACGGTGGCCGCGACGTGGTCGGCGCCGCCGCGCACCCGGGCCAGCAGCCGCTCGGCCGCCGCGTGCTCGCCCAGGCCCAGGTAGGCGCGGGCCAGCGTGACCTGCTCGGCCGGGGTGAGGATGCCGCGGGGCGCGGGCGACTCGTACCGGGCCACCACGTCCCGGTTGAACCCGGTGGCCAGGTCGGTCTCGGAGAGGGTGAGCCGCAGCCATCGGTCGAGCAGGGGCGAGCTCAGGCCGGGCGGCATCTCGTCGCGCGCCTGCCGCAGCAACGCCCGGCAGGCGGCCGGCTCCCCGGTGGCGAGCAGGATCCGCGCGCGGACGAGCGTGGCCAGCACCGACGGGATGGCGGCCGGCTCGTCGCCGCCGGCGTGCAGGCCCTTGCGCAGGCATTCCTGGGCCTCGGTGATCCGGTCGCGCTCGAGCTCGATCAGCGCCAGCGCGAGGTAGGCCAGCGAGCCCTGCGCCATCGTCGCGAAGTTGTCCCGGCGTGCCACGTCGAGGGCTGTGTTCACCAGGTCGGCGGCCTCCCGGACCGAGCCCTGCAGGTAGACCAGCAGCCCGAGATGGGCGAGCGCGCTGATCTCGAGGACCGAGGCGCCGACGCTGCGGGCGGCCGTCGACGCCGCCCACAGGTAGCGGTCGGCGTGGTCGGCCCGGTCCATCCAGAGCAGCCCGGCGCCCTTCTGGTCGAGGGCGAGAGCGCGATAGTGCAGCAGCGACGGCAGCTCGTCGAGACGGAACGCGGTGAGTCGTTTCAGGGTGTCCGACGACATCGCGATCAGCTCGGCCATGGCGCCGCGCCGCCAGTGCAGGATGGCCGCCTCCATCAGCCGCAGCGTCATGTCGGTGGCGGGCGGGACGCGGGACCGGTCGGGGGCCAGCGTGCGGGCCAGGCGGAGCATGCTGGCCACGCCGGACCGGTCGCCGGCGGAGTAGCGCACCGCGACCCCGCACAGGGCGAGCTCGGGCGACGCCGCGTACTGGTCGGCCGGGATCCCGGCGATGACCTCGACGAACGGCTCCCGTTCCGAGGTGAGGACCCGGACCATGGCCCGCTCGACGGCGAGGCGGCCGGCGTAGCGCCAGTCCCGGGCGGCGATCGCGTGCCGCAGCGCGTCCATCGTCAGCTGCTCGCCCGCGTACCACTGGGCGGCGAGCAGGTTGAGCTCGGGCTCGGCGCCGGGCCGGTCGAGGTCGAGCTCGTGGCGCAGGGCGTCGCGCAGCAGCGGGTGGTAGCGGAACCAGCCGGGCCGGTGCTCGTCCCGGGTGACGAAGGCGTTCGCGGTCTCCAGCCGTTCGAGCAGGCGGCGGCTGTGCGACTCGCCGGTGAGCGCGTCGGCGAGCGGGCCGTTGACCTCGGCGGCGACGCTGGTCCGCACCAGGAACTGCCGCATCTTGGGCGGCAGCCCGGCGACGACCTCGCGCAGCAGGTAGTCGGTGACGGCGCGGACCTCGCCGTTGTCGACCGTGCCCCGCTCGGCCAGGGTGTCGCCGAGCAGCTGGAGGCCGACCACCCAGCCCTCGGTCCGGCCGACCAGGCCGGTCAGCTCCTCGACCGGCAGCCGCTGGCGGAGCACGACCGGCAGCTCGGCCGCCTCCGGCGCGCGGAAGGCCAGGTGCCGGGCCCGGATCTCGGTGAGGTCGCCGGCGGCCCGGAACCGGTGCAGCGGCAGGCTCGGCTCGGTCCGCCCGACCAGCACCAGCCGCAGCGCCGGGGGCGGGTCGTGCAGCAGCTCGGCCAGGCCGCCGACCACCTTCGGGTCGTGCACCTCGTGGAAGTCGTCGAGGACGAGGACGACGGGCGCGGTGAGCTCGTCGAGGCCCGCGATCACCTGCCGTACGGTCGGCTGGTCGCCGCCGTCGAGGTGTTCCAGCGGGTTGCCGTAGGGCAGGGCGCCGGCCATCCGCAGCGCCAGCACGAAGTCGGACCAGAAGGTGCGGGGGTCGTTGTGCGGCGGTCCGAGGGTGAGCCAGCCGATCGGCCCGGACGCCGCCCGGGACTCGGCCCACCAGGAGACCAGGGTGCTCTTGCCCCAGCCCGGCCCGGCGCAGACCAGGGTCACCGCCCGACGCACGCCGGCGTCCAGCATCTCGGCCAGCCGCGGACGCGGAACCAGCGGATGCCGTACCGCCGGGCGGCCGAGACGGCCGCTACCGGGCCGGCTCGTCCCCGGGGAGGCGCCGGGCACGGTTGTATGGCCCGCCGACGTGGTCCTTCCTACGTCTGTCACTCAGTAACCACCCCCGCGGTCGCGCCCCGGCGGCATTACCTCCTCGCTACGGGCGCCCGCAGTGCCCGCGAGGTAGCTGCCCGGACGGCCACGCCGTGTCGGCGTGGCATGTGCCGGACGGCGCCCGGTGGCCGCTGGTTCGCGGACACGGCCGTGGACGCCGGAGCCGGGACTCCGGGCGACGACGATCACCTTCACGCACTGCCACCCACGCCGCCGATTCGTCGTGCTCCACAAAGGAATGGCCACGACCCGCGGGTGACGGAGAGTGATGCCGTCGTAGTTGTCTTGCTTCCCCGCGCAAAGCCCAACACAGATTGCAGCCGGAACGCAACATCGCGCACGGGGTGATCTCCCTCATCGAACCAGGTTGGCCCATCGCCGGGTACGGCTCATCCCGCCGGTATGAAGCGTCCCGCCGACACGGCGGGTGATCCTCGACCAAGTCTGCCTCTCGAGGAGGAGTCGTGTCCCGACCGTCCGATCACCGGCTACGGCACCCGGTCGAGGTGCCGCTGTTCATCTTCATGGTCGTACTCAATGTGATCATCATCGTGGCGATCATCACCGCGGCCTCCACGCTGGCGTGGCTGCCCGAGTCGGTGCGCGAATCGGGCTGGGGCGTCGCCGTCCGGTCGGCCTTCATCGCGCTCCTGCTGCTGCTTCCCGCCCTGGTCATCATCCGCGAGACCCAGCGGGCGTCGGTACGCGGTCAGGCCGTCGAGCTGTCACCCACCCAGTTCCCGGACATCTACCGCACGGCCGAGGACTTCGCCGGCCGCCTCGGTCTCCGCCGCCGACCCGTCATCTACCTGGCCAACGGCAACGGGACGCTGAACGCGTTCGCGGCCCAGGCCACCGGCCACGACTACGTGGTGCTGGCCAACGAGCTGTTCGCCAACCTCTACAACAACAACCGCGAAGGGCTGCGCTTCATCCTCGGGCACGAGCTCGGCCACATCCGGCTGCACCACGTGTCGCTCTGGTACAACCTGGCGATCGCGTACTCGGGCCGCATCCCGCTGCTCGGCCCGGCGCTGTCCCGCCTGCGCGAATACTCGTGCGACCGGCACGGCGCGTACCTGTGCCCGACCGGCGTCAACGGCCTGGTCGTGCTGACCGCCGGCCGGTACGTCGAGAACGACGTCAACGTCGACGAGCTGCTGCGCCAGGGCCAGCGCTTGCACGGCTTCTGGACCGGCCTCGCCCAGCTGCCGATGTCCCACCCGTTCACCGTGCGCCGCCTCGAGCACCTGTTCCGCCTGGGGATGCTGCACAAGCAGAAGGCGGCCAAGACCGCGGTCTGAGACCGCGCAGAAGGACGCCGGCCGCCGATGGTCTCCCACCATCGGCGGCCGGCGTCTTCTCACCCCCGGATCAAGTCCCCAGGATCTTGGCCTTCTGCTGCTGGAACTCCTGCTCGCTCAGGACGCCCTGCTCCTTGAGCTCGCCGAGCTGCTTGAGCGCGTCCAGCTTGGCCTGCATGTCGTCGGCCGCCGGGGGCGGCGGCGCCTGCTGGTACTGCGGTTGCTGCTGCTGGTACTGCTCCTGTTGCTGCTGCTCGTAGTACTGGTCGGCCTGTTCCTGCTCGGCCTGCCGGGACCACCGGCCGGCCTGCCGGCGGGAGACCCGGTTGGAGACGGCGGTGGCGGTGCCCGCGACGACCGCGGTGCGGGCCACTCCCCGGAGAAGTCCCATCTGTCAGCTCCCCACGTAGTCCCGCTCGGAGGCGTCGAGCGCCGCGAGCAGCGATTGGATCGGGATCCGGCCACCGGCGATGACCTGCCCGCCGGCCTTGCGTACCGAGATCGCGAAGGGCGCGGCCCAGACGTTCTCGTACACGATCAGCGCGGCTGAGCTGCCGGGCTCCAGCACCTTGGCCGCGTCCTCGAGGTCGTCGCCGCCGAGCATGCCCGAGGCGGCGCCCTGGAACAGGGCGAGACCGTCGTCGATCTGCTCGCCGACCAGCTCGTTGACGGTGCCGTCCGCGGCCTTGCGGAGGAACCGCAGGTCGAGCACGCGGATGATGCCGCGGTCGACGAGGCTCACGATGTGCGGCAGCCCCTCACCGGGACGGCTGCCCGGTGGGAACTCGATGCAGAGGTAGTCGACCGGTCCCATCTCCTGGAGGTCGTGGAGGTCGTCCATGGCGGCTCCCTTTCACGGTCCGCCGACCGCCGCGAGGGCGTTCGGAATGTGCATGAGGGCGAGGACGGTGCCGTCGGTCGACGCCACCTCGCTGGCGAGGTCGTTCACCCAGAGGTGCTCGACCAGTACGGCGAGAGCGTCCGTTTCGTCATCGACGAGCTCGCCGACCTCGTCGATGTTGGTCTCGGTGATCAGGCCGGTGGCCAGACGGCTCAGCGCGGCGTCGGGGCCGAGCCCCGGCAGTTCGCTGAGCTCGACGGGACAGGCGCCGCCGGCGGCGTCGGTGCGCACGACGAGAACGTCCACCACCCGGAGCGCGGGTGCGCCGTGCAGTCGGTCGAGTGTGGCCAGGACGCCGTCGTTGAGTCGTGCCGCGGGGAAGGTCAGGACGATGAGCTCCAACGGACCCAGTGCCATGAAGCTCAGCATGCGCGCCCGGCTCAGGCCGCCGCCTCACCCGTGGCGGATGAGACGGGCGGCGGCCTTTTCGGGAGGAAGGAGGCGGCCAGCAAGCCGACCAGCGAGAGGACGGCGAGCAGGCCGAGCGCGACCGCGAACGGGGTGCCGAGGTGCTTCCCGTGCGCGGCCACCAGGATCGATCCGGCGATCGCCACGCCCAGCGAGGAGCCGAGGTTGGAGACGCTGCGGGACAGCCCGGAGATCTCCGCCTGGTCGTCGTCGCCGAAGGCGGACTGCACCACGTTGACCGAGGCGGTCAGCATCACGCCGACGCCGAAGCCCATCAGGAACAGCCCGGGGACGAACGTCCACACCGACGAGTCCTGCCGGACCAGGGCCGGCACCAGGATCATGCCGATCGTGGTGAGCACGAAGCCGCCGCGGACCAGCAGCGCCTGCGGGCGGCGGCTGGCCATCCGGCCGGCGATCGCCGAGGCGAGCAGCACGCCGATGGTGGCCGGGGTGAGCAGCAGGCCGGTGTGGATCGCGTCGTAGTGCCGGACCTGCTGGATGTAGACGGAGATCACGAAGAACGAGCCCTGCATGATCAGCCACTGGATGAGCTGGGTGGACAGGCCGAGGTTCGAGGTCCTGTTGCGGAACAGCCGGGGCGAGAGCAGCGGCTCGCGTCCCGAGCGCTCGCGGGTGGCCAGGTAGCGCAGGAAGTACACCAGCACGGCCAGGCCGAGAAGAACGGGCAGGAAGACCTGCCACGAGATCATGCCGTAGCTCGACGAGAACAGGATGCCGCTGACGACCAGGAACAGGCCGAGCGCGGAGAGCACGGCGCCGCCGTAGTCGAAGCGCGGCGGCGTCCCGGTCCGGGCCGGCTCCTGGATCTTGCGGCCCAGGACCAGGATCACCACGACGACGGCGAACTGCAGCAGGAACGACGCCCGCCAGCCGAGCCAGCTGGTGATCAGGCCGCCGATCAGCGGGCCGGAGGCCGAGCCGAGCCCGGCCGCGCCGCTGACGATGCCGAAGTACTTGCCGCGGGCGACCACGTCCTCGAAGGCGACCGTGATCAGGATGTAGATGGGCGGGATCATCAGGGCGGACCCGATGCCCTCGAGCAGCGAGTAACCGATGATCATCAGAGGCAGACCCTGGGCGAAGGCGGCGATCAGCGCCCCCGCGCCGTAGACGATCATGCCCAGGTTGAAGCAGCGCTTGCGGCCCCAGATGTCGGTCAGCTTGCTGCCCGGGATCATCAGGGCGGCCATGGTCAGCGTGAAGAGGGTGATCGTCGTCTGGATGCCGGCGACCGTGGTGCCGATGTCGTCGGCGATCGTGGTGATCGCGACGTTCATGTTGCTCGCCGCATAGCTGGCGATGAACTGTGCGAGGGCGAGTGGCAGCACGATGGCGCGGGCCGCGGCCGCGGTCGTGGGTCTGATCTGCGTCATGACGTCGTGACCGCCAGCAGGTGCCGTCCCCACGGCGGAAGGTCGACGTAGAGCCCTTCCTCGGACAGCCGGTCGCGCTCGAACACGCGGCCGTCGAGCAGGTCCACCAGCCGGGTGTGCCCGGACAGCGCGGGCCAGGGCAGCGCGATCCGGCCCTGCGCCGGATGATCGGAGAGGTTGACCGCCACGATGTGGTGCGGCACCTCGTCGTGCCAGGCCCACGCGACCACATCGGCGTGGGTCGGGTTGTCCGGCCAGCCGCCGACGTCGAGCAGCCTCCAGTCGGCCCGCCGCATCCCCCCGACCACCGCCAGCAGCCGCCGGTAGAAGGCGCGAAGATCCTCGTCGGCCGGCTCGTCCGGGAAGCGGCCGAGGAAGACCGGCAGGTGCACGCGCCGGCCCTCGAACTGGCCGTCGTGCCAGAGCGTCGCGCCGGGCAGGGTCGCGATCGCCACCGCGGCGGCCCGGTCCCGGCCGCCGGGCAGCGCCTCGGCCGCCCGCGGCTCGTCGTGGTTCTCGATGAACCGGATGAGCTTGTCCTGGTAGTCGCGGCCGGCCGCGAGGTGCCCGCGGACCGAGGCGGCGCTCTCGTGCGCGAGCCGGTCGTAGAGCCGCTTGTCGTAGCAGAAGTCGAAGCCCTGCTGCTGCAGCGTCCACTCCATGTCCCAGTACGCCTCGGCGATCAGCACCACGCCGGGATGGCTCTGCCGCAGCGTGCCGATCACCTGCGGCCAGAACTCCTGCTCCGGCGCCGGTCCGACGTGCGCGCCCCAGGTGCGGGCGAAGACGTCGTTGGTCAGCAGCATCGCCATGTCGCAGCGGATGCCGTCGCACTGGGCGGCGATCTCGCCGAGCGCCCGCGCGGTGGCGGCCCGCAGGCCCGGGTCGAACGCGTTGAGCTGGGCGACGTCCGGCCAGGGCGGGAAGTACGGGTCGCGGCCGTGGGCAAGGATCCGGCCGGCGGCCCGGAACCAGCCGTCCGGCTCCTTCGCCTCGTCGGCCTCGTCGCCGGCGACGAACCAGGACGGCTCCTCCACGACCGCCGGGTGGTCGGGCGCCACGTGGTTGGGCACGTAGTCGAGGATCAGCCGCACCCCGCGGCGGGCCAGCTCGGCCCGGGCGGTGGCGAGCGCGGCCGGGCCGCCGAGGTGCTCGTCGACCCGGTAGCGGCGCACGCAGTAGGGCGAGCCGACCAGGTCGGCCGGCTTCATGTCGGGCAGCGCCTCGTGGAACGAGCGTTGCAGGCCCTCGTTGGCCCGGGCCACGACCAGGCCGGCCGGGCTGCGTTCCCAGACGCCCATCAGCCACACCGCGTCGGTGCCGGGCGGGACCACCTCGTCCCAGACCTCGCCGGGCACGTCGGCGAGGGTCACCGGGTGGCCGAGCCGGGCGGCGACGGCGGTGAGCCAGGGCCAGGTGTCGATCTCGTAGACCACGGGTGCGCCGGGCCAGCCGGTCATCGTTCCTCCTCGGTCGTCCGCAGGACGCCCCTCATGCCGCGCTCGAGCAGGTCCGGGCCGTCGAGCACGGTGAACAGCACGGGGAAGACGGCGACCAGGCCGGTCCAGCCGGTCTGGTGGGCGGCGCCGAGGCCGGCGCCGTTGTCGCCGTGGAAGTATTCGGAGTAGGTGATCAGGTCGCGCCAGTGCTCGGTGGCGAAGACGTCCTGGCCGCCGTAGCAGGGTCGGCGCCCGTCCGCGCCGGGCAGGAAGATCCGGGTGAGCCGGTCGGAGATCTCCTTGGCCACCTCGAACAGCGTCATCCGCACCCCGGAGCCGGTCGGGCACTCGACCGTGAAGTCGTCGCCGTAGCCGCCGTACAGGTTGAGCAGAGCGCGGATCATCAGCACGTTGACCGGGAACCAGATCGGCCCGCGCCAGTTCGAGTTGCCCCCGAACATCCCGCTGTCCGACTCGGCCGGCGTGTAGGCGACGCGATAGGCCTGGCCACCGACGTCGAACTCGAACGGATGGGCGTCGTGGAACTTCGAGAGGCTCCTGATCCCGTACGGGCTGAGGAACTCCTCCTCGTCGAGCAGGCGGGCCAGGATCCGCCGCAGGCGGTCCTCGTCGAAGAGGGCGAGCAGATGGCTGCCGGGCCGGCCGGCGAACCGCCCCTCCGGCAGGGCATGGCGCACGCTCGGATGCGCGTCCAGGAACGCGTTGGCATCGTCGATGATCTGCGGGTAGCGGCGGCTGACGGCGGAGTCGAACACGGTCGCGGCGGCCAGCGGCAGCAGGCCCACCATCGAGCGCACCTTGAGCCGCACCGCGCCCCCGTCCGGCAGCCGGAGCAGGTCGTAGAAGAAGCCGTCGTCCTCGTCCCACATCGACGCGCGGCCGGGGTGGTTGACGGCGGCGGCGATCCAGGCGAAGTGCTCGACATAGGTCTGCGCCTGCTCGAGGTACGTCTCGTCGTCGTGGGCCAGCTCGAGCGCGATCTGCAGCATGTTCTGCGCGTAGAGCGCCATCCACGCGGTGCCGTCGGCCTGGTCGAGATGGCCGCCGGTGGGCAGTGGCGCCGACCGGTCGAAGACGCCGATGTTGTCCAGGCCGAGGAAGCCGCCCTGGAAGACGTTGTTGCCGTCGGCGTCCTTGCGGTTGACCCACCAGGTGAAGTTCTTGGCCAGCTTGTGGAAGGCGGTGGCGAGCCAGGCCCGGTCGCCGCCGTCGCCGCGGCGGGACTTGTCCAGCTCGTAGACGAGGTAGGTGGCCCAGGCGTGCACCGGCGGGTTGACGTCGGAGAAGTTCCACTCGTACGCCGGGATCTGCCCGCTGGGATGCAGGTAGCGACGGCTGAGCAGCAGGTCGAGCTGGCTCTTGGCGAAGCCGAGATCGATGAGGCTGAACGCGACCGTGTGGAAGGCGAGGTCCCAGGCCGCGAACCACGGGTACTCCCAGGCGTCCGGCATCGAGATGATGTCGTCGGCGAGCAGGTGGTACCAGCGCCCGTTGCGGATGTCGCCGGCGTCGAGCGGGTCGAGCCCGTGCCCGGTCAGCCAGTTCTCCACGTCGTAGCCGAAGTACTGCTTGCTCCACAGCATGCCGGCCAGCGCCTGCCGGACCACCTGCCGCTCGTCGTCGCCGAGGCCGGGCGGCAGCCGTTCGGCATAGAACTCGTCGGCCTCGCGCCGGCGCTGGTCGACGGTCTCGGCGAAGACCGGGCCGAGCCGGTCGCGCACCGCCTCGGGCGGCACCGGCTCGTCGGTCAGCCGCAGCCGCACCACCGAGGACTCCCCGGCCGGGATCTCGAGGGTGATGTCGGCGGCCACCTTGGTGCCGGTCAGGGCCGGGTTCACCGCTTCCTTCTCGCCGTCGACCACGTAGCGGCCGATCCCGTCCTTGACGTACGGCGAGACGTTGGGCCCGCCGCCGAAGCGCTCGTCGTTGCTCTCGTTGTCGGTGAACAGCAGCGGATGATCGCCGTGTACCAGCAGCCAGCGGCGGCCGAGCTCGGGGTGGCGGGCCTCGACCACCGCGGCGCCGTCGACGCCGGGCATCTGGAACAGGCCGGGGCGGCTCTCCGCGGTGTCCGCCCACCGGTTGCGGAACCAGAGGGTCGGCAGCAGGCGCAGGGTGGCGGGCTCGGGACCGCGGTTGTGGACGGTGATCCGGCACAGGATGTCGTCGGTGCCGGCCTTCGCGTACTCGACCTCGACGTCGAAGTAGCGGTCGCCGGCGAAGACCCCGGTGTCGAGCAGCTCGTACTCGAACTGGTCCCGCCCCCGGCCGCGGTTGGTCTGCACGAGGTCGTTGTAGGGGAACTCGGCCTGCGGATATTTGTAGAGCATCCGCATGTACGAGTGGGTGGGCGTCCCGTCGACGTAGAAGTAGTACTCCTTGACGTCCTCGCCGTGGTTGCCCTCGGAGTTGGTCACCCCGAAGAAGCGCTCCTTGAGGATCGGGTCGCGGCCGTTCCACATGGCCAGGGCCAGGCAGAGGAGCTGCCGGTCGTCGCTGAGGCCCGCGATGCCGTCCTCACCCCACCGGTACGCCCGGGATCGCGCCTGGTCGTGGCTGAGATAGTTCCAGGCGTCGCCGCCGGGGCTGTAGTCCTCCCGCACCGAGCCCCACTGCCGCTCGCTGAGGTAGGGCCCCCACCGCCGCCAGGGCTCGGCGCCCGCGTCCGCGTCGCTGAGACGTTGCTGTTCCGCGCTCGTCATGGCATCCATGCTTCGCGGAGGCTCTCCCCGTCACGTCATTCGACGGGGATGAGAATGCCCCCGGCGCCGTTCACGCCGGGGGCTGTCTCGCGGGATTCTCAGCGACCGGTCTGCGGCTGCGGCTCGCCGGTGCCGTGCAGCGCCTCCTGCAGCTGGGCCTCGGCCTCCTTCGACAGCGAGGACTTGAGCACGGTGCCGCCGTACTGCTTGAGGGCGTCGACCGCCTTGTCCGGGGTGACGGCCTCGACGATGAGGAACAGCGCCGACGTGCCGGGCTGGACCATGTCGCGTACCTGCTCCTGGAACTCCTTGTTGATCGCGCCCTTGGTGAACTTGCCCATCAGCGCGCCCAGGCCGGCGCCGACCGCCATGCCGATCACCGGGATGAAGAACAGCAGACCGAACAGCAGGCCCCAGAACATGCCCCAGGTGGCGCCGCCACCGACCGCGTGGTGGTTGGTCGTCACGTGGTACTTGCCCTCGGTGTCCCGCCGGATGACCGCGATGGCGTCGGGCTGGATGATCAGGTCCTTCGCGAGACGCTCGGCCTCCAGCCCCGCCGACGTCGCCGTGGTCTCGTCGGGGTATCCGATGGCGACCAGAGTTGACATGGTTACGTCCCTTCGTGTTCGTAGTGACCGCCAGTCAGCCACAGCCGGGCGGCCCGGTCCTCATACCGGGGGAATGAACCGGCAAGATCCGCCACGGGGCGCCCGGATCACCACCGGACCGTTCATTCGCGACGGATGACGCGTCTTGCGCCGCGGTCGGCGAGCGTCGGTCTGCACCCGTCCGCCTCGGTGAGGGGAGCCGGCCATGACCTCGGACGCGGACGTACGCCCGCCCGATCTGGACCCGGAAGAGATAGCGCGGCTGAAGGCGGAGGTCTCCGCACTGCAGGGCCGGCTGGACGATCGCCGGCGGCGGCAGTTCGCCGTGCTGGCGCTGCGCCGGGTGGCCGCCGCCGTATTTATCATGATCACCGCGTTCGCGCTGGTCGCCAGCGTGGTCGGGCTGTGGGCCGCGACCACCGTGCTGAGCACCGACCGCTGGGTGTCGACGGTGGCGCCGCTGCCGCAGGATCCGAAGATCGCGGCCGCGGTGGCCGAGTACTCGACCACCCAGCTGTTCGACGCGCTCGACGTGCAGCAGCGGATCGAGAACGTGCTGCCGCCGCGGGCCGCGTTCGTGGCCGGCCCGATCACCGGGCAGCTGCGCACGCAGATCCGCAACACCGTCGTCAACGTGATGGAGAGCGACCAGTTCCAGAAGATCTGGGTGGAGCTCAACCGGCGCGTGCACGACCGGGTGATGGCGATCGTGGAGGCGCGCAGCGAGCTGGTGACCGCGACCGACCAGAGCGTGCAGATCGACCTGCTACCGCTGATCAACCAGGTGCTGCGCCAGCTGAGCGCCCAGCTGCCGACGCTGTTCGGCAAGACGATCACGCTGCCGGACCTGTCCAGCGGCGAGATTCCGGAGAACCTGCGGGTACGGGTGGAGGACGCCGTCGGCGTCTCCCTGCCGGCCAACTTCGCCCAGTTCACCGTCTACGACAACGGACAGCTCAAGGCCGTCCAGGAGTCGGTGGCGGCGGCCAAGCGGTACCTGCTGTGGTTCGTCACCGGCACGGTCCTGCTCCTGCTGATCGCCCTGGCGATCTCGCCCTGGCGCCGGCGGACGCTGGTCCAGCTCGGGCTGTGGCTGGTGGTGGCCGCGGTCGCGGTCAGCGCCGTGCTGCGCGGCGTCCGCGACCAGCTGCTCGGCCAGGTGCCCGAGGGCGTCTACCGCGACGGCGTGGCCGCGGCGGTGACGAGCGTCTTCAGCGTCCTGCGCACGCGCGGCACCCAGATCATCTGGATCGGCGCGATCCTGGCCGTGGTCTGCTACCTCGCCGGTCCCGGCCGGGGCGCGGTGTGGGTGCGCGCGCAGGTGCGCCGGGGCGCGGTGGCGACCGGTCACGGCGCCGCCCGCGGCGGCCGCTGGCTGGGCGCCAACGCTCCCGGCTGGATCGCCGCCCACCTCGACCTGCTGCGCGTCGGCGGCCTGGTGGTGGCCGGCATCCTGGCGCTGATCCTGTCGTCCTGGACGTCGCTGCTGATCGTGGCGATCGTCCTGGCCGTCTACGAGGTCGGCGTGACCCTGATCGCCCGGTCACTCTCTCATGATGAGGTGACCCCGCCGCCCGATCCGGCACCGTTGTGACCAGTCAGCCGCACGCACGGCAGGGGGCTTGCCATGAAGGAACGGTACGAGATCCGCATCCACGGACTCCTCGGTCCGCTGCTGCGCAACCGGTTCAAGCAGCTGGCCTGCGAGGTCCTCCCCCGGCAGAGCACGATCCGGGCGAAGCTGTCGACCGAGGAGCTCGAGCAGCTGCTCGAGCGCCTGGACAAGTCCGGAGTCGAGGTCGTCTACCTCGACTCCGTCCCCGGCTAGCAGGGCTTGTCCTAGATCCCCTCCTGGGCCTGGACCCGGCCTTCCTTCACCGCCGTGCGCAGCGCCGCGTGGTCCCGCTCGGTCTGGTCCGCGTAGTGCTCGGCGAACTCGGCGACGGCCTGGTCGATGGCCTCGTCCTCGCCCAGGTAGGCGGCGATCGCGATCCGGTCGCCGGTGCGGGCGTGGGCGCGGGCCAGGGTCCAGCCGCAGATGGTGGCGTAGACGCGCAGCCCGACCGGGTCCATCGACTCGACGACGGCCGCGCCCTTCCAGTCGCGCAGCTGGCGCACGTAGAAGTCGCGGGTGCGGCCGTCGAAGCCGGGCACCCGGTCCCAGCCCAGGAAGATGTCGCTGGCCGCCTGCATCAGCCGCTGACCCGAGACCACCCGGTGGCCCTGGTTGGCATGCGGTGACGCGCCGGGCCGGTGGGCGGCGAAGACGGCCGGTCCGGCCTCCTTGACCTGCAGCAGCAGCGGGTCGTTCTCGTCGCGGCCGGTGAACAGCACGATCCAGCACCGGGTGCCGACGCTGCCCACGCCGACGACCTTGCGGGCCATGTCGACGAACTCGTAGCGGTCGAACAGGTGCCGCCGGTCGTCGGCCAGGCTGTCCCGGTAGCCGGTGAACAGCGTCTGCAGGTCGGCGGCGAGCTCCTGCCACTCGACGTCGGGCACCAGGTCACGGACGGGGACGATCAGAGGCGGGTCGGCGGCGATCCGCCGGCTCCCGTCGACCACCGTGGTGAGCTTCCGGTACGCCTGGAGACTGTCCCGGGTCATCGCCTTCGACCGGGCCTTGTCGAGGTTCTTGCGGCGGGCCTTGTCGAGCTGGTCGCCGAGCATGGTCACCACGTCGTCGACGTCCGCCCGCGCGTACCAGACGTCGAGGTCGCGCATGCCCGCGAACTCGGCCATCGTCCGCCGGTAGGTGGCCGCCATGGCCAGCGTGACCGCCCGCCGGGCCTTGCGGCCGAAGCCGTTCTCCCGGCCGGCCACGGCCAGGCTCGCGGCCAGGCGCTTGACGTCCCACTCCCACGGGCCCGGATAGGTCTCGTCGAAGTCGTTGATGTCGAAGACCAGCCGGCGCTCGGGCGAGCCGAAGACGCCGAAGTTCAGCAGGTGCGCGTCGCCGCAGAGCTGGACGGTGAGCCCGCTGTCCGGCCCGGTGGCGAGGTCGGCGGCCATCACGGCGGCGGCGCCCCGGAGGAAGGCGAAGGGCGACAGGCCCATCCGCCCGTGCCGGATCGGCACCAGCTCCGGGAGCCGGTCGGCGTCCTGCTCCTGAAGGATCGCCACCGGGTCGCGCTCCTTGGCCGGCTCGTGGATGGCGTGGCTTTCCGGCGGCACCCGCTTGCGGGCGTCCCGTCCTCGTGCGGCGCGTGTCTCGGGATCGATCACGGCGATGCCTCCTCTGTTCCCTTCGAGCACACCTTTTCGCCGGAGCCGCCGCCTCATCTGCCCGGGGTGACGACGCAGGCCAGCAAGGGGTCAAGTCTTGAAGGTCCAACCAACCGCGGCCGGCTCGGCGCGCATCGCACCGGACCTGGTCGAGACGACGCGGAAAGGATGGTCATGACCGCGACGAACTACCAGGTACGCGTCTCCGGCACGATCCCGAGCGAGCTGCTGGACGAGCTGTCCGACATGACTATCTCGGTGGAACCGCCGGAGACCGTCCTGTACGGCGAGCTGCCCGACCAGTCCGCACTGTTCGGCCTGATCTCGCGGATGCACGGGATGGGGTTGCGGCTGATCGAGATCCGGCGGCTGCCGGGAGGCGAGGGCACTCATCCGTGAGAGTCGGGCGCCGCCGCACGCCGATCTGGTCGGCGGACAGTTACGGCCCGCTGATGCTGCTGATCGCGGGCACCTATGTGATCGGGACCGTCGCCGACCACCGGTGGACGATCTCGCTGCTGTTGTTCGCCCAGATCGGGACGGTCTGGTACGCGCTGCGGATCTCCCGGGCGCACACCAGCCTGCGCGTGCTGGCCACACTGATCTTCGCGCTGTCGCTGATCGCCGGCGGCTGGAACATGTTCGCGCACGGCAGGACGCTGATCGGGCTGGTCTTCTTCGCCGGGAGCGTGCTGTACGTGGTCGCGCCCCTGTCGATCGTGGGCGATCTCGGGCGCCGCCACCACGTGGACCGCGAGCTGATGATGGGCGCCCTGGCCACGTACCTCATGCTCGGAATGGCTTTTGCCTTTGCCTATCGCTGCATCGCCGCGTTCCAGCCGTCGCCGTTCTACGGCGCGCAGGGCGACGGGACGCTGGCCGACAGCCTCTTCTACAGCTTCGTCACACTCACCACCACCGGCTACGGCAACCTCGTGCCGGCCGGCAACCCGGGACAGACCCTCGCCGTGCTCGAGGCGCTGCTCGGCCAGCTCTTCCTGGTCACCGCCGTCGCGAAAATCGTCAACGTGTGGAGCCCGCGGGGGTGGCGGAACAAATCTCATTCGCCCGGGATGGCCCCCGGCGCTCCGGAAGAGACGACCGTTGCACCGTCCGACCGCGACAACTCTCGCTCGATCGAGGAGTGAAGCATGTCCGAAACGCAAGCGAGGCCCGCGGCCTCCGAAACGCACTACACCCCGCGCCGCCCGCAGGCGACCGGCTGGGTCGGGTACGTGGTCTTCGCCGGTGTCATGCTGATGATGCTCGGCGGATTCCAGGCGATTCAGGGTCTCGTCGCCATCTTCCGGGACGACTACTACCTGGTCACCCGGAACGGGCTGCTGCTCACCATGGACTTCACCGCCTGGGGCTGGACCCACCTGATCATCGGTCTGATCGCCGTGGGCACCGGCATCGGCGTCCTGGTCGGGCAGACGTGGGCCCGGGTCACCGGCATCATCATCGCGGTGCTGAGCGCGCTGGCCAACATCGCGTTCCTGCCCGCGTACCCGATCTGGTCCACCATCGTCATCGCGCTCGACGTGCTCGCGATCTACGCGCTCGCCGTGCACGGCCGTGAGGTCCAGTACTGAGCGACCGCCGCGGGTCCGGCCGGCGTACGGGGTTCCGGGCGCCGGCCTGCCACGCGGCGTGATCGTCCTGCTCGGGTTCGCCAGCCTGGTGGTCGTGGTCGGCGGCATGCGGGCCACCGCCGGCCTGCTCGGCCCGGTGTTCCTGGCCCTGATGCTGACGGTGACGATCAGCCCGATCGCCCTGTGGATGCGCCGCAAGGGCGTGCCGCTGTGGCTCGCGATGGTCGGCAACGTGCTGGCGGTCTATCTGCTGCTGGCCGTTCTCGGCGGCGCCATGGCGCTGTCGCTGGCCCGCCTGGTCGACCTGCTCCCGCAGTACCAGCAGCAGTTCGACAACGTGCGGAACGACGTGGCCCAGGCGCTGTCGAGCGCGGGCATCGACCAGAGCCAGGTGGTGGCCGCCCTCGAGAAGGCCACCAACCCGAGCGCGGTCGTCGACGTCATCGGCTGGATCTTCGGGGGCGTCGCCTCCGCGCTGTCCAACACGGTGTTCCTGCTGGCCGTGCTGCTGTTCATGTGCATCGACGCGCTCGGCTTCCCGGCCCGGATGGCGGAGAGCGGCGCCCAGCGGCCGCAGGTGATCGGCGCGCTGCGCGAGTTCGCCCAGGGCACCCGCCGCTACCTGTGGGTGACCACCGTCTTCGGGCTGATCGTCGCGGTCATCGACACGCTCGTGCTGTGGGCGATGGGCATCCCGTTGCCGCTCCTGTGGGGACTGCTGTCGTTCATCACCAACTACATCCCCAACATCGGCTTCATCATCGGCGTCATCCCGCCGGCCCTGCTCGGGTTGCTGACCGGCGGCGTCGAGCAGATGATCTGGGTCATCGTCGTCTACTGCGCGATCAACTTCGTCATCCAGTCGGTGATCCAGCCCAAGATCGTGGGAAACGCGGTAGGCCTCTCGGCCACCATCTCGTTCCTGTCCCTGATCTTCTGGGGCTGGGTGCTGGGCCCGCTCGGCGCGCTGCTGGCCATCCCGATGAGCCTGCTGGCGAAGGGGCTGCTGGTGGACATCGACCCCGCCACGCGCTGGATCAATCCCCTGCTCTCCGGCGGCCCCTCCCCCGCTGATCCTCCGGCTTTGCCGCCTCCGGCCGCCGAGACCCGCGATCAGGGCGTCGACAACTCGCGCAAAGCCTGATCGATCTTTCCGGCCGCCGAGACGATCCGGGCGCTGCCGACCAGCGGAGCCAGCTCGATGAGCGTCGCCTCGATCGCCTCGGCCTTCATCCCGCCGCTGTCGGCGATGCCGAGATGGACGAGGTACGACGCCGGGGCCGCGTCGAGCGCGACGAGCGCCGCGATGCGGACGAGCAAGGCCGTCTGCGGGTCGAGCCCGGCGTGCTGCAACGCGTTCTCCGACTGCTTCGCCAGCGCCTCGAGCACCGGCCCGCCGCCCTGCGCCAGCTCGCGGATCGCCGCGCCGAAATCCTGGTCCATGGACATGGGTCCTCCCCCTTCGTGGTTGGGCGTAGACAACCGCCTGTCACCACTCCGGGGCCTCATCCCCCGCGGATAGTACTGAGGGGCGAACCAGCATGCCCCGAAATTTACGATTCATCCCCCGAACGCGAATCCAATTCTAAAGTTGGTCGCATTCGGCAAATGGCCGGCAAACGGGGGGATGCCATGCCCGGAGGGGCTCACGACGGTGACACCGCGATCACGGTGCAGCGGACCGTCTTCGAGAAGCTCCTCGGCGACCGCAGCCTGACGATCAAGACGGTGATCGCCGCGGCCTGCGTGGCGGTGGTGGCCGTCGTAGTGAGCGTCCTGTCGATCAGCCGGATGTCGGCGCTCAACGCCGACCTGCGCGACATGAAGGCGCTGCACGTCGACAGCCTGCAGGAGGTCGCGAACATTCGGGGCGAGCTGGCGGCGATGTTCCGCAACATGCTCGTCTACTACACGGCCAACGGCGACGACACGATCCTGAAGAGCTCGCGCGACGGCGTGCGGACCGCCGACGACGGGATGGACCAGGCGATGGCCCGCTACGGCGCCATCACCGTGGGCTCGCCCGGCCGGCAGGCGGCCCTGGCCAAGTTCGCCGAGAACATCAAGCACTACCGGGCGCTGCGCGACACGATCCTGTTCCGCGAGCCGATGGTCGGCGGCTACCCGGTGCCGGCCGCGGACCAGATCTCGGCCGAGTTCGTCGGGCTCGAGAACGCGATCGCCGCGGCGGTCCGGACCATGCAGGCGGTCGAGGACCAGGAGTCGGACGCGATGGCGGCGGCCGGCACCGCGGCGTACGACCATGCCCGTACGGTGCTGCTGATCGCCCTCGGCATCGGCATCGTGCTCGCCGCGGCCATCTGCGTGATGGTCATCGGCCTGATCCGGCGGCAGCTCACCACGGTCTCCACCGCCCTCGACGCGGTGGCCGAGGGCGACCTGACCGTCGCGGCCGAGGTCCGCTCCCGCGACGAGCTCGGCGCGATGGCCGCCGCCGTCAACCGGGCCCGCGACGGCCTGCGCACGACGGTGTCGGCGCTGACCCACGGCGCCGAGACGCTGGGCGAGGGCACGCAGCGGCTGACCAGCGTCACCGCCCGGCTCGCCGACGGCGCCCGGGCCGCGGCCGAGCAGGCCGGCGTCGTGGCGGCCGGCGCCGGCGACGTGTCGTCGAGCGTGCAGTCGGTGGCCGCCGGCTCGGACGAGATGGGCGCCTCGATCCGCGAGATCGCCGAGAACGCCAACAACGCCGCCCAGGTCGCCTCCAGCGCGGTCGGCGTCGCCCAGTCCACCAACGACACCGTGGCCAAGCTCGGCACGTCCTCCGAGGAGATCGGCAACGTGGTCAAGGTGATCACCCAGATCGCCGAGCAGACCAACCTGCTGGCTTTGAACGCGACGATCGAGGCGGCCCGGGCGGGCGAGGCCGGCAAGGGCTTCGCCGTGGTCGCCACCGAGGTCAAGGACCTCGCCCAGGAGACGGCCAAGGCCACCGAGGACATCTCCCGCCGCGTCGAGGCGATCCAGGCCGACACGAGCAGCGCGGTCGAGGCGATCGGCGAGATCTCCCGGATCATCTCCGAGATCAACGACTACCAGGTGACGATCGCGTCGGCGGTCGAGGAGCAGACCGCCACCACCAACGAGATGAGCCGCAGCATCGGCGACGCCGCCGACGGCAGCGCGAACATCGCCGGCAACATCAACGCGGTCGCCGACGCGGTGCAGGCGCAGACCAGCGCGCTCGGCGAGGCGGATCAGTCGGTCGCCGAGCTCACCCAGGTGGCGGACGAGCTGCGGACGGTGGTCGCCCGCTTCCGGGTCTGATCACCGCCAACGCGGATGCGACCCGCTCGCCGCCGCCCAACGTCACCCCCACCCCGTTCACTGGGTGGGGGTGACGTTACGGCCCGCCTACGACAACTTCCCGGCGGTTTCCACCGGGGTGGCGTTTCCGGCGGTTTCCACCGGGGCGGCGCCGGCCTCCCGACTCCGCGGGCGAACCTCTCCGGCGGCGCTTCGGCGGGCCTCGAGGAACAGCGCGACGACCAGGAGCACCGCTCCGGTGCCGCCGGCCGGGCCGAGGCGATCACCGAGCACGACGATCGACAACACCGTCCCGACGAGCGGCTCCAGCAGCGCCATCAGGGCGGCGGTGCCGGCTTCCGACGTACGCAGGCCTCGGAAGTAAGCCGCGTAGGCGATCGCCGTCGGACCCACGCCCAGCGCGACCAGAAGTCCCACGCCCGGCCCGTTCGGGGTGAACCCCAGCCCGCCGCCGGCCGCGGCGAACGGCGCGAGCACGAACGAGCCCAGCGTGAAGGCGAGGCCGGTGCCGACGAGATCGTCCAGCCCGTCGACCGGCCGGCTGCCGACGATGGTCATGGTGGCGAAACCGGCCGCCGCGAGCAGGGCGAAACCGCCGCCGGCCAGCATGGCGGTCAGCTCACGGCCCCCTTCCGGTACGCCGATGAGCAGCGTGAGGCCGCCCAGCGCGATCGCCACCGTCACCAGCGCGCGGCCGTCGACGCGGCGCCGGCCCAGTGCCGACTCGGCGACCAGCACCAGCACCGGCGCGGCACCGATCGTGAGCAGCGTGGCCAGGCTGACCGAGACGCGGCCGACGCCGGCGAAGTAGCTGGCCTGGAACCCGGCGGCGAGCAGCCCGACCACGGTGATCCTGGTCCAGGCGCGTCGTCCGCGCGGCCACTTCCGCCCGGTGACCACGACCATCAGAACAAGGACAAGACCACCGAGACCGAGCCGGTACGCGGCGACGGCCGGCGAGGTGAGACCGGTGTGCCGGGCCAGCAGGCTGCCGGTGAGGCCGCCCGTACCCCACAGCGTGCCGGCGACGACGAGCAGCCAAAGGCCGTTGTTCTTATTGTTCCGGGTGGTATGCACGGTTGATTTGCTCCTGCTTCGCGAGGGAGGGGCTCGGCTCCGAGGACTTCGGATGCCGAGGACTTCGCGGAAGCGGGATCAGCCGGACGCGCGCGCGTCAGCTCGCGCCGGACCGTGGCCCGGAGCGTGTGAGGCCGTCCCGCTCAGGAGCGGGGCGGGGAGATGACGGAGCGCGGCATCCGGCGATGGTAGCTCTGCGGGTCGCTGGTTCCGGTGGCGATGACCGCATGTCGGGATCGGGTGCCGGAAGTTGTCGGCCCCGGGCGCTAGCCTCTGGGGTGTTCGGCGGTTTCCCGGGGACACGGCAGGGTCGGGGTGAGGCATGGCGGAGGACGAGGCCGGTCGGCGACGGGCGCGGGGCGCGCTCGAGTCCGAGGTGATGGCCGCGCTCTGGGCGGCCGGCGAGCCGTTGACGCCGGCCGGGGTGCAGTCCGCGCTGGGCGGCGGCCTGGCTTACAACACCGTGCAGACCATCCTCAGCCGCCTGCTGGAAAAGGATCTGGTCCGGCGCGGGCCGGCGGTCCGGGGGCGTGGTCATGCGTACTGGCCGTCGCAGGACGCCGCCACCCACGCCGCCACCCGCATGCGGGCCACGCTCGAGGAGCGCGCCGACCGCCGCGCCGTGCTGCAGCAGTTCGCGGCCGGCCTGGCCGAGGACGATGTCGAGACGCTGCGGGCCTTCCTGGCCGAGCGTGAGTCATGACGCTCGCCGTCTATCTCCCGCTCCTGCTTCCGGTGCTGGTCGCGTGGGCGGCCCGCCACGCCACCGACCGCGGCCGCCCGCGCGCCGCCGTGCCGAGCCTGGTCGCGGCGGCCGTGCTCACCGCCGCCGCCTCGATCTGGTCGCTGCTGCTGCTGGTCCTGACCCTGTTCGACGACCTGCCGGCCATGGCCGCCCTCAAATCGCGCGCCGGCATGCACCCGCCCGAGCCGGTGCCCGACGGGGTCGCCGTCCTCGCCGCGGCCGCCCTCTGCCTGGTCCTGATCAGCGTCGCCCGCGACGTGCACGTCCGCCGCGCGGCCGCCGCCCGCCTGCGCCACGCAGGGCCCAACGCCGGTGGCCTGGTCGTGGCCGACTGGGCGGAGCCGCTGGCCGTGGCCGTGCCCGGCCGTCCCGGCGAGGTGCTGCTGACCACCGGCATGCTCAAGGTGCTGGACGCCTCGGAGCGCCGCGCCGTCCTGGCCCACGAGCGGGCCCACCTGGCCCATCGCCACCACGTGGCGGTCCTGCTGGCGAGCGCCGCCGCCGCGGTCAACCCGTTGCTGCGCCCGGCCCGCGACGCGGTGGCGTACCTGGTCGAGCGCTGGGCCGACGAGGAGGCGGCCTCCGGCGTGGGCGACCGCGACCTGGTGGCCCGCGCCGTGGCCCGCGCCGCCCTGGCCACCGCCGGCTACCCGGCACGGTCCGCGGCCCTCGGCGTGCACGGCGGCGCGATAGCCCGGCGCGTGCGCGCGCTGCAGCGCCCACAGCCCGGCGCGGCCCGCTGGCAGCCGGCGTTGCCGGCCATGGTGGGCATAGCGTGCCTGGCGCTGGATGCGTCGGCCACCGCGCAGTTCGTCGACGTGCTGCGCGCTTGGTCGATCGGCTGACCCACCGACCGGCCGGCCGGCCCCACCACCACCACTGCCGCCACGCTCGACCGCCCCTGCCGCGCCGCGGCGTCCGCTCACGCCGCCGCCCTCCGCACGCGACCACCTCACCTGCGCCGCCGCTTCCTCCCCGCGCCGCCACCCCCTCCCGACGCCGCCACCCCGTGCCCGCGCCGCCACCCCTCCCTCCTCCTCACGCGACCACCGCCTCCTCGCGCCGCACCCCTCCTCACCCGACCACCTGGCTTGCGCCGCCGCTTCCTCCCCGCGCCATCACCCCATCCCCGCGCCGCCATCCCGTCCCCGCGCGCCACCCCTCCCCCTCCTCACGCGACCACCGCCTCCTCGCGGCGGCACCCATCTCGCGTGGCGATCGCTGGCCTGGGCTTCGCGGCAGCCGTCACCGTTCGGCACATTTCGCCCGCAAAGCGCCGGCGACCGGAATCGGGCGGTTCGTGGGCAAAAGGCGGCGGTGCTCGGCGGTCTTGAGGGCGGGCGCCGGTTCATCCGGGCGGGGTGAGGCGGGTTCGGGCGTCCGTTCGGGAGGGTGGCGTCATGAGCTGGGGACCGCTGGAACTCGTCGTGGTGACGTTTCCGCCCGCGCGGCTTCCGGCCGGCGTCACGGTTGCGCTTGATCGGCTGGCGACTTCCCCGGACGTACGGCTGATCGATGCCCTTGTGGTGCGAACCGGCCCGGACGGCGCCGTCTCCGCGGTGGAGCTGGCCGATCTGCCCGGGTTGAACGGTCGTGCGTCCGGGTGGGACGCGCCGGTCGAGGGACTCATCACCGAGGACGACATGCGCGAGATCGCCGCCGCGGTGGCCCCGGGTGAGGACGCACTCGCCCTGCTGGTCGAGCACCGATGGTCGGCCGACCTGGCCGAACGGGTCGCCGCCGAGGACGGCGTGCTGGTCGCGTCGGCGCCGATCCCGGCCGAGCACGCGGCCGAGGCCACGGCCGGACGCTGAGAGGAGACGCCATGTTCGCCCGTCGCCCGACCGGACCACGCCGGGGTGCGCCGCTGCTGCGGGGCACGCTCGCCGGTGGGGCCGGCGTCCCGGCCGGGCGGTCCGCGTCCCGAACCGATCGGCAGGACACCGTCCCGGAGACCGCCGTCGAGGACTTGCCGAGCGCGGAGCAAGGAATGCAGCCGCCATACCCACCGGCGACCGCGTACGACATCCGGCCGCCGTACGCGCCGCAGCGGGACTACGACGGCCCGGCCCGCTACGAGACGCAACCCGCCTATGAGGCCCAACCGGGCGATGAGGTGCAGTCACGCTACGAGGAGCAGCCGATCTACCGGCCGAAGTCGGCGGCGCCCGCGAGCTATCCCGCGTCCTCGGCCGGGTCTCCCGCTCGAACGGACGACTCCGGCGGGCCGGCCACGGGTGCGGCGCCGTTCGGGCCGTCCGGGCCGGGCGCAGATGCCGTGCCGTTCGGGACCTCCGGGCCGGGCGCAGATGCCGCGCCGTTCGGGACCTCCGGGCCGGGCGCAGGTGCCGCGCCGTTCGGGACCTCCGGGCCGGGCGCAGGTGCGGCGCCGTTCGGGCCGGCTGCCTCCTCCGCGACTGCCGACGATTTGAACTCCCGGCTCGAGCGGCTTGCGGCGCTGTATTCCGAGGGCGTTCTCACCGACGAGGAGTTCGCCGCCGCCAGGGGGCGCTTGCTCGGCAGATGACTTGGCGCTTCGCGGTCGCGGGGCGAAGACGGTCGCGAACACACGCACGTCAAGGACACGCACGTGAAGGACACGCGCACGGCGAAGGGATGACCGATGGGACGACGTGAGATGGAGCTGCGGGACGCGATCGACAACGCGGTCGCCGCCGCTCGGGTCAGCGGTGGGGAGTTCCGGCAGCTGGTGCCGGTCTACGCCAATCGGGCCGGGCTGGCGTTGCAGGTGATGCGTGGGGAGGACCTTCGCCGGACCGGGCGGACGATCGCGATCACCGCGATCGCCGCCACCATCACCGGCGCGGTCATCGCGATCGTGGCCGAGCGCCTGCTCGCCCACCGCGGGACGGGCACGACGGACAGCGCGACGAGCGAGGAGGAAGCGCCGGCCACCAACGAGTCGGCCTTCACCGGCTGACCGAAGCGCACGACCCGCGGCGGGATCGCTGCGTCCAGGCAGGGGGCGACGGCCCCCTCCGCAGCGTGCACAATTCAGGCGTGAAGATCAGGGACGCCACCGCGAGCGACATCGAAGCGATCATCGGCATCGGGCATCGCACCTGGCCGTCGGCCTATGGCTTTGCCGGCGAGGCGTACGTGCGGAACGGTCTCGCCACATGGTGGTCCACCGCGGCGATCGAGCGCAGCCTGCGCGACACCACGGTGCTGGTCGCCGAAGAGGGGCCGGAGCTCGTCGGCGTCGGCAACATCGACCTGCGCGGGGACGTCCCGATCATCTGGAAGCTCTACGTGCTGCCCGACGCCCAGGGCACCGGCGCCGGCACGGCGTTGATGGCGGCGTTACTGGGGCGGGCGCCCGGCCGGCCGGTACGACTCGAGTACGTCGACGGCAACGACCGGGCGGCCCGCTTCTACGAGCGGCGCGGCTTCACCGAGTTGCGCCGGGAGCCGGGCGAGCGCGACGGCTGGCCGGAGACGGTGTGGATGGAGCACCGGCCCCAGCCACGGACGGACGTCACGACAGGCGAGGAACAAACCTCACGCCGGGTACGGATCGGCGCCCCCCGTGGTCGGTGACGGCTGCGGGATCAGGAAGCCGGCCAGCGCCGCGTCCCAGGTTCGGACGATCTGGTCCACCCGCGGGCTGAGCTGATGCCAGTCCCGGCCGGTGGCCAGGGCCTCGTTCTCCGCGTCGACGGCCGTCACCAGGTCCTGCGCCATGATGCTCAGCTGGCCGGCCGAGTCACGGTGGAAGTCGTCGGCGGCCCGCCCGGCCAGGGCGACCCACCGCGCCGCCATCTCGGTCAGCTCGGCGCGTACCGTCGGCCAGGCCAGGGCCCGCGCGGCCGGCTCCCGGGTGCTGAGCACCTGCGGCAGCCGGGTGGCGATCAGATCGCGGCCCGCCGCGGCCAGGTCGAACGCCTCGGTCTGCCAGGCGGCGGCGCGGCGCGACCGGTTGACCAGCAGCACGGCGACGAGGATCGCGAGCGCCACGACGAGCAGGAGCAGCAGCCAGCCGAGGGTGCTCATCCCGCTGGTGTCCTCGGTCGTGGCGGCGACCGGGGTGGGCGACGCCGAGGAGGTCCCGGGAGCCGCCGCGGTGGTGGCCGGCGTGGTCGCCTCGGTGGTGCGAGGAGGAGCGTTCGTCGTGGGCTCGGCGGGCTTCGTCGTCGGCTCGGCCGGCCTTGTGGTCGACTCGGCCGGCTTGGTCGTCGGCTCGGCCGGCTTGGTCGTGGACTCGGCCGGCTTGGTCGTGGACTCGGCCGGCTTGGTGGCGGTCCGGGTCCGGGTCGGCGAGGTGTCCGCGGCGGTGGTGGTGGTGGAGGTGGCGTCCGGGGTGGAGGTCGCCCGGTCGGCGGTCCGCGTGATCGACGGCAGGGTGGAGGGCAACGCGACCCCGCCATCGCCGGAGTCGCACGCGGCAACGCCGGCGACCACGGCACCGGTCAGCAGCACCGTCCGGACAAATCCATACAGGCCCATGCCGAGAGTCTCGGCAAACGCACGCCACGGGACATCATGCCGAACGGATGAAGGACCGGACGGAAGAAGGACCGGCCGGACGGAGGATCAGGGGCCCGGCGCCACCCTGCCCGACCGGGCCGCCGCGGTCAGCGCCACCACCCGGGTCGCCCGCACGGCGCCCAGCCGGACGGCACGCTCGGCGGTCCAGCGGTCCGAGCGCAACCGCGACGTCGGCATCGAGATGGCCACCGCGCCCACGAACCGCCCGGCGGCGTCGGTCACCGGCGCGGCCATGCAGCTCAACCCGGCCTGGAACTCGTCGACCTCGACGGCCAGCCCGGTGCCCTGCACCTGGCGTAGCTGCCGGAAGAGGACGGCACGATCGGTCACCGTCGAAGCCGTCACCGGAGGTATCCCGGTGTGATCGAGCACGGCCGAGCGCTCGTCCGGCGACAGCACCGCGAGCATCAGCTTGCCGAACGCCGTCGCGTGCGGCGCCTGGTGGAACCCGACGTCGAGCGGCTGGATGCGGGGATGCGACGGGCACTCCTCGACGTGCGCCACGATCATCTCGGCGTCGCGCAGCGCCGCGTAGTAGGCCGCCGCCTGGGCCTGCTGGTGCACGACCGCGGCCACCCGCCGCACCTCCGGCGGCACGGCGATCTGCCGGCGCAGGCCGCGCGCCAGGTCGTCCACGCGGTGCCCCAGCGCGTACGCCTTTTCCTCAGGGAGATGAACCAGATATCCACCGGTGACCAAAGTCGTCAGCAGGTGGTAGGTGGTAGGGAGGGTCAAGCCGAGCGACGCGGCGACGTCCCGGGCCGCGACCGGTCCGGCGGAAGCGGCGATGTGATCGAGGACCCGCATCGCCCGTTCGACCGACTGAAGGAGGCCGGCGCCCTTGCCGCTCATGCATCCAGCGTCCGTCCAGGCCGCCGGGGAGGGAACCCCGATGGCTGATCGCGCGAAAGGTCAACCGAGATGATCTTCATTACCGCCAAGTTCCTGATCAAGCCGGAGCACGCCGAGCAGTGGCCGGAGATCGCCGGCCCGTTCACCCGGGCCACCCGCGGCGAGCCCGGCTGCATGTGGTTCGAGTGGTCGCGCAGCCTCGACAACCCGCAGGAGTACGTGCTGGTCGAGGCGTTCCGCGACGGCGACGCGGGTGCGGCCCACGTCGGGTCGGCGCACTTCAAGCAGGCGCAGCAGGACCTGCCGCAGTACCTCGTGGCCACCCCGAAGATCGTCAGCCAGACGATCGATCAGGACGACTGGTCGGAGCTGGGCGAGCTCGCCGTCGAGTAAGGCACCTTGAGGTCGTAGAGGCGTGCGGCGTTCAGACCCAGGATCTTGTGCTTGACCGTGGGCGTCAGAACGCCGTACTCCCCCTGCATGTCCTCCGGAATCTGGAAGGCGGCGAACATCTCGACCAGCCATTTCGGATGCCAGACGGCGTAGTCGCTGCCGAAGAGAAGGCGGTCCTCGTCCAGCCAGTAGAGCAGTTCCCCGATGATCTGGGCGAAATAGCGCGGCCGCGAATGCAGGAACGGCAGCGCCATCGCCAGCCCGCCGTAGACATTGGGCTCCTGGGTCGCGATCCAGCAGAAGTCCTCGAGCCGCGGCAGCCCGACGTGCTCGACGATGAACCGCAGCCCGGGAAAGGCGGTCGCCGCGTCGTCGACATCGGCCACGTCGAAGGCATCCCGGTTCATCGGGTAGACGGTCGGCCCCTTGGCCACGTGAATGTTGCGGATTCCCAGCGACAAGCACTTCTCCAGATACCGGTACGCCCACGGGTCGCTGAGCTTCCAGCCTTTGCTGTCCCCCCGCCATTCGGCCGTGCACAAGGCGACCCCCTGGAGCTGCCAGCGCTCGTGCAGCCGTTCCAGGTCCTCCAGGCCCGCTTCCCCGTCCCGCGGATCGAAGGTGCCGTTGACGAGGAACCGTCCCGGATAGCGCTCGGCCAGCTCGCCGTTCTGCTCGGTCGTGGTGAAGCCGTTGACGAACCAGTCGGTCAGATGCGCCGACTGCAGAATCGCCACATCGGCGTATCCCGTGTCGAACAGGTCGCCGACGATCCGGTCGTCGGAAAGGCGCTCGAACCGTTCCAGCGGCAGCCGGTAGCCGGGCGGCGAGAGATTCGTGTGGTAGCCGTGCAGGCAGTTGACGTACCCCTCGCCGTACCGGTTCCTCTGATTGGCGGGGCTGCCGTCCCAGAAATGCGCGTGCCCGTCGACCACGAAATAGCTCTCGCCGCCCCCGGAATACATCAGGGCACCAGGATCCCGCGCCCCTGCAGCCGCCCGGCCTCCAGATCGTCCATCGCCTCGTTGACCGCGCCCAGCGGATAGGTACGCGTGTGCAGCGTGACCTTGCCCTGAGCGGCCAGCGTCATCAGCTCGGCCAGGTCGTTGTACGACCCGACCAGGTTGCCGATGATGTTCCGCTCGGTCGAGATCAGGTCGATGGTCGGGATGTCGATCGTGCCGCCGTAGCCGATCACGAAGTAGCTGCCGGCCCGGCGGGTGATCGCGAGGCCCTGCTTCTCGGCCCCGCTCTCGCCGACGAAGTCGAGCACCACGTGCGCGCTGTCCTCGAGCCCGTCGGTGCTGCCGGTGACCTCGTGCGCGCCGAGCGACTGGGCCAGCTCGCGGGCGGCCGGGTTGGGATCGACCACGACCACGCGGGCGGCCGTCATCGCGACCAGGCACTGGATGCCGATGTGGCCGAGGCCGCCGGCGCCGATGACCACGCAGGTGGTGCCCGGATAGAGCAGCGGCACCGCCTTGCGCACGGCGTGGTAGGCGGTGAGGCCGGCGTCGGCGAGCGCGGCCACCGCGGCCGGCTCGAGCCCGCTGTCGAGCTTGACGACCGAGCGGGCGGTGGTGAGCAGCAGCTCGGCCATGCCGCCGTCGCTGTCGATGCCGGGGAACCGCGAGTTCTCGCAGTGCACGTCGTCGCCCGAGCGGCAGGGACGGCACAGCCCGCACGTCACCAGCGGATGCAGGATCACCGCGTCGCCGACGGCGACATTGGTGACGGCGCTGCCGATCTCGCGTACCCAGCCCGCGTTCTCGTGCCCGATCACGTACGGGAGTTGCACGCCGGACTTCTCGGCCCACTGGCCCTCGACGATGTGCAGGTCGGTGCGGCACAACCCGGCCGCGCCGACCTGTACCAGCACATCGAGGGGACCGGTCACCCGAGGCTCGGGGATCTCGTCGACAGAGGGGCGCTTTCCGTAGGAGTGGACCCGGACGGCCTTCATCTCGCCTCCTTGCAGGGTCGGTGGTCCCCCGACCCTGCAAGGAACGGGACTCAGTGCGTTAGCTCGGGTTCAGATGATGACAACGGCTCCTCGCCGCGCGGGCCCGGCACGACCGGCTCGTCGTGCACCTGGGCCAGCTTGCTCGGCCACCACATCCACCGGCCGATGTCCAGGTTGAGGGCGGTCACCAGCACCGACCGCACGATCAGCGTGTCGAGCAGGACGCCGAACGCCACCGCGAAGCCGATCTCGGCGAACGCGACGAGCGGCAGGCTGCCGAGCGCCGCGAACGTGCCGGCCAGCACGATGCCGGCCGAGGTGATCACGCCACCGGTCGCGGCGAGGCCGATCACCGCGCCACGTCGGGTGCCGTGCGTCCGCGCTTCCTCGCGCACCCGGGTCATCAGGAAGATGTTGTAGTCGATGCCGAGCGCGACCAGGAACACGAAGACGAACAGCGGGAACGACGTGTCCTCGCCGGCCCAGCCGAACACGTGCCGGAAGACCAGCGCGCTCACGCCGAGCGCGGCCGCGAACGACAGCACCACGGTGAGGATCAGGATCACCGGCGCGACGATGGCCCGCAGCAGCACGCTGAGGATCACCAGCACGACCAGCAGCACGAGCGGGATGATCAGCCGGTTGTCGTGCCGGTTGGCCGCGTTGATGTCGACCACCATCGCGGTCGCGCCGCCGACCTTGGCGTTGGCGCCCGGCACCGCGTGCACGGCCTCGCGCACCTTCTCGACCGTGTTCTGCGCGGCCTTGCTGTCCGGCGCCGTGGCCAGCGTGCCGTCCAGCTGGACCAGGCCGTTCTTGACCAGCGGGTCGGCCACCGAGCTGATCCCGGGCACGCCGGCGAAGACCTGCTTCACCTGGTCGGCGAGCTCGGACTTGGCGATCACGGTGACCGGCTGGCCGCCGCCGGCCGGGAAGTGCCGGGCCAGCGCCTCCTCGCCGGTGACCGAGGGCTGCTTGGTGGTGAAGCTGTCCGCCGTGGACAGGCCGTCGGCCTTGAGCTGGAGCAGGCCCAGCGCCATCGCGCCGAGCGCCAGGGCGGTGCCGATCCAGACCGCGCGCGGCCGGCGGGCGATGCGGTTGCCGAGCCGGGCGTAGAAGCCGGTCGCGGTCGGCTCGGCCGTGCCGAACTTCGGCTTGACCGGCCAGAACAGCCAGCGACCACAGATCACCAGCATGGCCGGCAGCAGCGTGATCATGGCGATCAGGCCGACCACGATGCCGATCGCGGCCACCGGCCCGAGGCCCGCGGTCGAGTTGAGCTCGGCGAGCGTGAGGATCGACATGCCGATCGCGACGGTGGCGGCGCTCGCGATGATCGCCGGGCCGGCCCGGTGCAGCGCCATCATCATGGCCTCGTGCCGGTCCTCGTGCTTGCGCAACTCCTCGCGATATCGCGCGACCAGGAGCAGCGCGTAGTCGGTGCCGGCGCCGAACACCAGCACGGTGAGGATGCCGGCGCTCTGCCCGTTCACCACCAGGCCCGCGTGTTTCGCGAGCAGGTAGATCACGGCCTGGGCGCTGGTCAGGGCCACGCCCGCCGTGATGATCGGGAAGAGCCAGAGGACCGGGCTCCGGTACGTGATGAGCAGGATCACCGCGACCACGATCAGTGTCGTGTAGAGCAGCGTCCCGTCGATGCCCTCGAACGCTCCGGCCGAGTCGGCGGCGTTGCCGGCCGGGCCGGTCAGGTAGATCTGGAGACCGTCGGTGCCCGTACCGGATATCGCCTTGAGGCTGTCGACGACGTCGACGATCTTGTCCCAGCCGTTCTCGTCGACCTTGACGTTCACCAACGTCGACAGGGCCTGCTTGTCCTGCGCCGGGACCGGCCCGGTCACCTGGCCGACGACGCCCGGCACCGCGGCGAACGCCTTCGCGTCCGCGCCGGCCTTGGTCATGTCGGCGGCGGTGATGCCGCCGGTGCGCTCGTAGACGATGATCGCCGGCACGATGTCGTCCGGTTGGAACTGCTTCTGCAGGTCCATCACCGCGGTCGACTCGGCGCCGCCCGGCAGCCAGGCCGAGTTGTCGTTCTTCTGGACGCCGGTCAGCTTGCCGGCCAGCGGCGCGGCGATCGCCAGCACCACGACCCACAAGCCGAGCACGATCCATTTCGACCATCGGCCGCAGACCAGTCTTGCTATCCCACCCGAAGCCATCTCGTCGTCTCCCCCCGAGACGTGAGCCGTTGACGGGCGAAGGGTATGCCGGAGGCGCATCCGCGCCCAACCCTGTTTCCGACAACCTCAGGGTTATCTCAGGGAAGCGGTTGCCGTGTGTCGGGATCGGACAGCAACCCCGATCGGGTCACGGCATAATCGAATGGGTGACCAATTGGGAGTATGCGCGGTTGGAGTACCGCGCCGCCGGCACGCTCGGCACCGACCGATACATGGACTGGACGGCCACCTTCCACCACCCCGGCGGCGTGCTGCGCTGGGGCACCGACGAGCGCTTCGACGACCTGCGTCACCTCAACCGGGCCGGGGCGGCCGGCTGGCAGGCGTACGCGCGCAACGCCATCCACGTGGTGGGCGAGCCACACCGGCTGAGCAGTGTCTCGTACTCGATGAGAAGGCCCGTCCCGTAGGCTTAGGCGTGGCTAAAGAGACCGGCCGGAAGCTGATCGCCTCGAACAAGAAGGCCCGGCACGACTACGAGATCCTCAGGACGTGGGAGGCGGGCCTCGTGCTGGCCGGCACCGAGGTGAAGTCCCTGCGTGAGGGCCGGGCCTCGCTGGTCGACGCCTTCGCCCAGGAGTACCAGGGCGAGATCCTGCTCTACGGCCTGCACATCGCCGAGTACGGCTACGGCAGCTGGACCAACCACGCCCCGCGCCGCACCCGCAAGCTCCTGCTGCACCGGCTCGAGATCGCGAAGATCCTGAACCAGCTGCGCGACGGCAACGGGCTCACCCTGGTCCCGTTGTCGATGTACTTCAGCAACGGCTGGGCGAAGGTCGAGCTCGGCCTGGCGCGCGGCCTCAAGTCGTACGACAAGCGGCAGGTCCTGGCGGCGCGCGACGCCCAGAAGGAGATCGCCCGGGAGATGGGCCGCCGTCTCAAGGGTCGCCGCGGGTAGGATGATCATGGTGGAATTCGGTCTCGACACCTTCGGCGACGTCACCGCCGGCCCCGACCGCAAGCGCCTGCCCTACGCCCAGGTCATCCGCAACGTGGTGGAGCAGGCGGTGCTGGCCGACCGGCTCGGCGTCGACGCGTTCGGTCTGGGCGAGCACCACCGCGACGACTTCGCGGTCTCGGCGCCGGAGATCGTGCTGGCCGCGATCGCCAGCCGCACCGAGCGCATCCGGCTCGGCACCGCGGTCACCGTGCTCAGCTCCGACGACCCGGTCCGGGTCTTCGAGCGGTTCGCCACCCTCGACGCGGTGTCCGGCGGGCGGGCCGAGATCACCCTCGGCCGGGGCTCGTTCACCGAGTCGTTCCCGCTGTTCGGCTTCGACCTCACCGACTACGACCAGCTGTTCGCGGAGAAGGTCGAGCTGATGGCCCGGCTGCTCACCGAGGGGCCGGTGACCTGGGCGGGCAAGGTCCGGGCCGCGCTCAAGGAGCAGCAGGTCTACCCCAAGACCGAGTCCGGGCACATCCGCACCTGGATCGGCGTCGGCGGCAGCCCGGAGTCGGTGATCCGCTGCGCCGAGTACGGCTTCCCGCTCGTGCTCGCGATCATCGGCGGCGCGCCGGCCCGGTTCGCGCCGTACGTCGACCTCTACCGGCGGGCGCTCAAGGAGTTCGGGCAGCCCGAGGACCTGCCGGTGGCCGTGCACTCCCCCGGCTTCGTGGCCGAGACCGACGCCGAGGCGGCCGAGCAGCTGTGGCCGCACGTACGCGTGATGATGAACCGGATCGGCCGCGAGCGCGGCTGGCCCCCGCTCACCCGGGACCGCTTCGAGGCCGACATCCACTCCGGCGCCTGGCACGCCGGCTCGCCCGAGACCGTCGCCCAGAAGATCGCGAAGACCATCCAGGACCTCGGCGTCCAGCGCTTCGACCTCAAGTACTCGGCCGGCACCCTGCCGCACGAGCTGCAGACCAAGGCGATCGAGCTGTACGCCACCCAGGTCGTACCGCGAGTGAAGGAGCTGCTGGCATGAGTGCCCGGCTGGACTGGACCGATCCGACGCTGCGCGAGTGGGACTGCACCGTGGTGTGGTCCGACCCCGCCGACCCCGAGGCCGGCATCGTGCTCGACCGGTCCGCCTTCTACCCCGGCGGCGGCGGGCAGCCGCCGGACCACGGCGTGCTGCTCTGGCAGGGCGTGCAGACCCGGATCGTCGACACCCGCAAAGGTGCGGACTTCCACCTGATTCCCGCGCCGGGCGACCCGGTGCCGCCGGTGGGCACCGCCGTCCGTGGCGCGATCGACGACGACCGCCGCAGCACGCTCATGCGCACCCACTCCGGCCTGCACATCCTGTGCGGCACGGTGTTCCGCGACTTCGGCGCGCTGGTCACCGGCGGCAACATGCAGCCCGGCGAGGCCCGGATGGACTTCAACCTGCCCGAGGTCCCACCCGGCTTCAAGCAGTCCCTGGAGGACGCGGTGAACGCCGAGATCGCGGCCGACCGCAAGATCGTCGCCCGCATCCTGCCGCGCGAGGAGGCGCTGCGCATCCCCACGCTCGTCCGCACGCAGGACGCCCTGCCGCCGCTCGAGGAGCCGGAGATCCGGATCATCGACATCGTCGGCCTCGACGTCCAGGCCGACGGCGGCACGCACGTCGCATCCACCGCCCAGGTCGGGCGGGTCGAGGTGGTCAAGGTCGAGAGCAAGGGCCGGCAGAACCGCCGGGTCCGCATCCGCCTGGCCGGCTGATGGGACACGTCCGCGCCGCGCTCTACCTGGACTTCGACAACGTCTTCAGCGGCCTCTACAAGCTCGACCCCGAGGTCGCCATCGAGTTCGCGAGCGAGCCCGGCACCTGGCTGCGCCGCCTGTCCACGACGCTGACCCTGGACGCGCCCCGGCGCTGGCTGGTGCTGCGCTGCTACCTCAACCCGGCCGGCTGGGTGTTCCACCCGGAGCCCTCCGGCGAGCAGACCCGGCTGTACTTCTCCAAGTACCGGCCGCGGTTCGTCCGGGCCGGCTTCGAGGTGATCGACTGCCCGCGCTACGGCGGCACCAAGAACGCGGCCGACATCCGGATCGTGGTCGACGCCCTCGACGCGCTGTCCGACGACACCCGCTACGACGAGTTCGTGGTCGCGTCCGGCGACTCCGACATGACCCCGCTGCTGCAGCGGCTGCGGCGGGCCGACCGGCGCACCATGATCGTCTCACCGGCCGACGCCGCCGAGGCCTTCACCTCGATCGCCGACCAGGTGCTGGACAGCCAGCGCGTGCTCGCCCTGGTGCAGGGCGAGCCGGTGGACGTGGACGACGAACCGGTGGACGTGGACGAGGAGCCGCTCGAGGCCGGCGACGTGGAAGAGGCGGAGGGCGACCGGACCGAGGCGTACGAGACGTTCCGCTCGCTGATGACCGGCGAGTACGAGAAGGCGGCCGAGCCGCTGAACATGGCCTCGCTCGCGCACCGGCTCCGCGAGCAGCTCGGGCAGGCGGTCAGCGACAGCGACTGGTTCGGCTTCGGCAGCTTCGCCCGCGCCGTCGACAGCCTCAAGCTGCCGCACCTGCGCGTCTCGCAGCACCTGCTCTGGGACGACAGCCGGCACGAGCCGCCGGAGGAGTCGGAGACGTCGCGCCGGATCGCGCTGCCGGCGCCGGCCGAGCGCCTGGCCGACCAGCTCAACCTGCCGCGGCTGCCGCAGGAGTGGTGGCCGATGATCTACCAGGCGCTGGCCGAGTACGCGGAGTCGCACGTCTTCAACCTCACCCAGTGCACGAGCTGGGCCCGCGACCGGCTGCGCGAGCAGGGACTGCCGGTCCCCCGCGGCGCCGTCGCCTTCGTCGTGCGCGGCACGTCGTACGGCGGCGCGCCGCTGCACCGGCGGCCGGCGCCGACCGCGGCCGAGATCGGCGCCGCCTTCGTCGGCAACGTGATCAGCCGGGCCGAGGCCGAGGTCGTCCTCTCCGAGGCCGAGACCGCGGCCGTGCGCACCTGGCTGAGCTCTCCGCCGGCGGCCGAGCCGGTTACTTGATGCCGTGCTCCACGCAGAGCGGGGCGAACTTGCCCGCGCACAGCTTCTTCTTGTCGACGAAGCCGTCGGCGAGGACGTCGTTGATGTTGTTCACGGTGATCGACTTCGGCTGCAGGCTGGCGAACGGGATGTACGCGCCGGACTCCGGGTCCTTGATCTGGCCCTTCACCGATGGCTGCGTGCCCTTGAACAGCTGGACCGCGATGTTGGCCGCGGTCTCGGCCTCCGGCTTGATCGCCTTGTAGATCGTCACGCACTGGTCGCCGAGCAGGATGTTCTGCAGGCCCTCGAGCGTCGCGTCCTGCCCGGTGACCGGCACCCGGCCGTTCAGGCCCTTCTTGCGCAGCACCTTGATCACGGCGCCGCCGAGGCCGTCGTTGGCCGCCAGCACGCCGTCGATCTTGGGCTGCTGGTCGAGCATCTGCGCGAAGATCTTGCCGCCCTCGTCGTTGTCCCAGTCCTGCACCGACTGGTCCGGGCCCTTGGTGTACTCGGCGTTGTCGTACCGGGGCTGCAGGATCGAGTCGTAGCCGTTCTTGAACAGGGTGGCGTTGTTGTCCGTCGGCGAGCCGTTGACCTCGGCCACGATCGGGTTGGTCTTCTTCGCGGCGGTGAGGCAGTTGATCAGCCCGTACGCCTGGAGCCGCCCGACCGCCTCGTTGTCGAAGCTGACGTAGTAGTTGGCGCCGCCGTTGAGCGTGAGCCGGTCGTAGTCGATGACCGGGATCTTCTTCGCCTTGGCCTTGTCGATCACGGCCTTGCCGGTGTCCGAGTCCAGGTTCGCCATGAGCAGCACCTTGACGCCACTGTTGATGTAGTCCGTGCCGATCTTCACGAAGTTGGCCCGGTCACCCTGAGCGTTCTTGATCTCGACCGGTACGCCGGCCGCGTCGAACGCCGCCTTGAGGAACTTCGGATCGTCGCTGCCCCAGCGCTGCGAGCTCTTGGTGTCCGGCATGATCACGCCGACCCTGGCCTTGCCCGAGCCACCGCTGCCGGAGTCGCTGCTGCCACCACTGGCGTCACTCGACTGATCGGAGTCGTCACACGCTGTCATGGTGGCCGTAGCCAGCAGCCCGATCGTCGCGAGCGCCAGCAGCTTCTTGCGCATTTCCGAGAAGTCCTCTCAGGTGGATCCCGACCTGTGTGGTCCGCCGAAACGTCGACCCAGTATCGAGCAACACGCGATGCGCCCGACACGGGGTACGGCGCACCGGAGAAAACGGTTCATCTCCCGTGCGTGAGCGTCGCCTGACTACCCACAGTGCCGTCGAACCCTACGCCACCCGGCGCCGGATCCACCAGAAGCAGAACAGCCCCAGAGCGACCGAAGCTACCAGAAGTACGCCCAGCTCCCGCCACTGGAGCGGCCAGAACTTGTCAGGCCCCAGGTAGATCACCTTTTGTTGCAGATTCTGCGAAGCGATCCACTCCTCGCACGCCCGCGGACCCCCGGACGCCGCCGGGCCGCAGATCGCCGGGTCGTACGGACCGCGGAACTCGGCGCCGGCCGAGGTGACGACCGTGTTGCTGAGGATCCACGCGTGCTTCACCGGGTCGTCGGCGGTGACCCGGATCCCGCGGTCCGGGTCGTCGATGCTGAGGCTGATCCCGCCGATGTTCCCGGCGGTGACCGGCCCGGTGTAGCTGGTCGCCGGCACCAGGTGCGGACGGAGGACGGTGAGCGAGAGGAACATCGTGACGCCGACGGCGACCAGCGTGAGCGCCATGGCCGGCACGGTGCGGCGCACCACCATGCCGATCGCGACCCCGGCCACGAACGCGAAGGCCGCGTAGCCGATCGGCACCACGCCGCGCACGGTGAAGGTGTCCACGCCCATCCAGCCCTGTGCCCGGTCGAGCGGGCTGGCCCAGGCGGTGAACGCCCAGGTCAGCAGGCCCGCGATCGCGATGGTCACCAGGCCGGTGCCGCCGAGCTTGACGGCCAGCCACCGCCCGCGGCTCACGGTCTGGTTCCAGACCAGGCGGTGGGTGCCGGTCTCGAGCTCACGGGCCACCAGCGGGGCGCCCCAGAACAGGCCGATCAGGGCCGGCATGACGAACAGCAGGAGCGAGCCGTTGAACATCAGACGGCCGTAGAACCGGCGCTGGGCCTCGCGCACGAACTGGCTCGCGAGCTGGTCGCAGTCGACGGTGCAGCCGGTGTAACCCATCGTGCGGGCCAGATCGAGCAGGGGGCCGCGGGTCGCCAGGAGGACGGCGGCGACCACCACCGCGACCACGATCCCGATCAGGGCCTGGGTGCGGAACTGACGCCAGGTGAGCCAGATCATCGCTGCTTCTCCAGTACGCGGTCGCGGCCGGCGTCACCGGCCTCGGACATGTAGGCGAGCACCAGGTCCTCGAGATCGATCCGGTCGACGCTGAACGCCGGGTCCTCGATCGGCGCCGAGCTGCGCACCACGAGCGTGGACTGGACGTCGGTGTGCCGGGCCTGCACCACCTGCCGGCCGCCCCCGAGCGCGGCCGGGTCGATGCGCGCCCCGGTGAGCCGGTGGTGGGTCGCGAGCAGCTCCTCCACCTCGCCGGCGATCCGCACCCGCGACCCGACCAGCACGACCAGGTAGTCGCAGACGCGTTCGAGGTCGGCGACCAGGTGCGAGGACATCACCACGCTGGTGCCGGTCTCCGCGACGTACTCCATCAGGCCCTGCAGGAACTCGCGCCGGGCGAGCGGGTCGAGGGCGGCCACCGGCTCGTCGAGCAGCAGCAGGTCGGGGCGCTTGGCGATGGCCAGGGTGAGCGCGAGCTGGGCCCGCTGGCCGCCGGAGAGCTTGCCCGCCTTCTGCCGCGGATCGAGGCCGAGCCGCGCGACGCGATCGCGGGCCGCGGCGTCGTCCCAGGACGGGTTGAGGTGGGCGCCGAAGCGCAGGTGGTCCTCGACGGTCAGTCCGGCGTAGACCGGCGTGTCCTGGGCGACGAAGCCGATCCGGGCCGACCCGCTGACCGGCGGGGCGCCCAGCACCGACAGGCTGCCCGCGGTCGGCGCGAGCAGGCCGCAGACGAGCTGCAGCAGCGTCGACTTGCCGGCGCCGTTCGGACCGACGAGGCCGGCGACGTGGCCGGCCGGGACGTCGAGGGTGCAGTCGGACAGCGCGGTCCGCCGCCCGTACCGCTTGGTCAGGCCGTCAGTGACCACGACGCTCGTCATCGTCATCCCCGCCTTCCCGTTCGCTCCGCTCGCTCCGCCGAAAAGCGGCGAAATGTGTTCACGAACAACGCCTCGATGCTCTCGTCGTCGAGGCCGGCGTCGCGCGCCTTCGCCAGCCAGCCCTCGAGGTCGCGGCGCAGCGGCTCGTGGGCGGCCACCTCGGCGTCGCCGCCGAGGGTGCGGGTGACGAAGGTGCCGAGGCCGGGCCGGGGCTGGACGAGTCCCTCGTACTCCAGCTCGCGATAGGCCTTGAGCACCGTGTTCGGGTTGATCGCCACCCGGGCGACCACGTCCTTGACCGTGGGCAGCTTGTCACCCTCCTTGAGCAGGCCCAGCCGCATGGCGTGCCGCACCTGCTGGATGAGCTGCATGTAGGGCGAGACGCCGGACCGGGCGTCGAGGTGGAACTCGATCATGATATCTCTATTCCACTAGGTTACTAGCACAATAGCAGTAAAAAGAGGGCCGGAGGCAATGCCTCCGGGCCTTTTCCGCGACTACCAGTTGAGCGCGATGTACTTCGACTCGAGGTACTCCAGCAGACCCTCGTGGCCGCCCTCGCGCCCGATGCCGCTCTGCTTGACCCCGCCGAACGGCGCCGCCGGGTCGCTGACCAGGCCGCGGTTGAGCCCGACCATGCCGGCCTCGATCGCCTCGCTCACCCGCAGGCCGCGGGCGAGATCCTGGGTGTAGACGTACGCGACGAGCCCGAACTCGGTGTCGTTGGCGAACCGGACGGCCTCGTCCTCGCTCGTGAACGTCACGATCGGCGCGACCGGTCCGAAGATCTCCTCGCGCAGGATCGGCGCGTCGCCCGGCAGGCCGGTCAGCACCGTCGGCGGGTAGTAGAAGCCCGGCCCGTCCGGGCGGCTCCCGCCGGTGACGGCCGTGGCTCCGCCGTCCACCGCCTGGCGCACCAGGGTGTCGACCTTGGCCACGGTGTCCTCGTTCACCAGAGGGCCGACCTGGGTCTTCTCGTCGGTGCCGGGCCCGACCACGAGACCGGACATCCGCTCGGCCAGCCGGCGGGAGAACTCGTCGGCCACCGACGCCTCGACGTAGAACCGGTTGGCGGCGGTGCACGCCTCGCCGCCGTTGCGCATCTTGGCGATCATCGCGCCGTCCAGCGCCGCGTCCAGGTCGGCGTCGGCGAAGACCAGGAACGGCGCGTTGCCGCCCAGCTCCATCGACGTGTTGACGACGTTCTCGGCGGCCTGGGCGAGCAGGATCCGGCCGACCTCGGTCGAGCCGGTGAACGATACCTTCCGCACCCGCGGGTCCTTGAGCATCTTCGAGACGACCTTGCCCGAGCTGCGCGACGGCAGCACATTGACGACCCCGTCCGGGACGCCGGCCTCGGCCAGGATCGCGGCCATCGCGAGGGCGGTGAGCGGGGTGTCGCTGGCCGGCTTGAGGATGACCGTGCAGCCCGCGGCGAGCGCCGGCCCGATCTTGCGGGTGGCCATCGCGGCCGGGAAGTTCCACGGCGTGACCAGCACGCACACGCCGACCGGCTGGCGGACGACCAGGATCCGGTTGGCGCCGCTCGGCGCGGTGCCGACCATGCCCTCGCCCCGCACGGCCTCCTCGGCGAACCAGCGGAAGAACTCGGCCGCGTACGTGACCTCGCCCTTCGCGTCGACCAGGGCCTTGCCGTTCTCCAGGCTGATCATCTTGGCCAGCTCGCCGGCCCGCTCGGTCATCAGCTCGAACGCCCGGCGCAGCGCCTCGCCCCGGACCCGCGGAGGGGTCTGCGCCCAGCCCGGACCCGCCTCCGCCGCCGCGTTGACCGCCGCGATCGCGTCCGCCTCGCCGCCGTCCGCCACCGAGGCGATCACGTCCCCGGTCGCCGGGTCGAGCACGTCGAATCGATCCCCGGAGGACGCGGGGACCCACTTGCCACCGATGAAGAGTTCAGTTTCCACAACCCCAGCATGGTCCCGGTCCGCCGATCGCGCCACGGTTGCCGGGATGGCCGGAATCCGGCGCCGGATTCGAGCGGTCTGCGCGCTTGCCCACCCGTACGTTGTGCGCATGGTTCTGGGTTTTCTCGGTCTCGGGGTGATGGGCCGTCCGATGGCGGCGAACCTGGTGGCGGCCGGTCATGAGCTGGTGGTCTGGACCCGGTCCGGCGTGCCGCTCGAGGGCGCGCGCTTCGCACCCTCCCCGGCCGGCGTGTTCACCGCGAGCGAGGTCGTCTTTCTCATGCTGGCCGGGCCGGAGGCGATCGACGGCGTGATCGGGCCGCACGTCGCCGGACGCACGGTCGTGCACATGGGCACCACCTCGCCGGACTACTCGGCCGATCTCGCCGGGCGCATCGTCGCCGCCGGTGGGCGCTACGTCGAGGCGCCGGTGTCGGGGTCACGGGGTCCCGCCGAGGCCGGGCAGCTCGTGGCGATGCTGGCCGGTCAAGATCAAGACCTGTCCCGGGTACGCCCGTTGCTCCCGCCGATGTGCCGGCAGGTGATCGACTGCGGGCCGGTCCCGAACGGGCTGCGCATGAAGCTGGCGGTCAACACGTACCTGATCGGCATGGTGACCGCGCTCGCCGAGGCGTTCCACTTCGCCGAGCGGCACGATCTCGACCTCGACGTGCTGCGGCAGGTGCTCGACGCCGGGCCGATGGCCAGCTACGTCTCCCGCGGCAAGGCCGGCAAGATCGTCGACGGCGACTACGCGGTGCAGGCCTCGATCCGGGACGTGCACTACAACAACCGGCTCATCGTCGAGGCGGCCGCGGCCCGGGGCATCGCCTCGCCCCTGCTCGACGTCTGCCGCCGGCTCTTCGCCGAGGCCGAGGAGCTGGGCCACGGCGGCCTCGACATGGCCGCGGTCATCCACGCGCTGACGGCGCGAACCGTTCGTGATGCCGCTGCCGATACTGGCTCGGCGAGCAGCCCAGCCGCCGCTGGAAGTGCTGCCGCAGCAGCGCCGCCGAGCTGAACCCGGCCCGCCCGGCCGCCTCCTCGACCCCGCAGGCGGGCTCGGTCTCGAGCAGGTGCTGGGCCAGGCGGATCCGTTGCTCCAGCACCCACGCGTACGGGGTGGTGCCGGTCGCCGCCCGGAACCGGCGCGCGAACGAGCGGGTCGAGAGGAACGCCCGCCGGGCCAGCACCTCGATCGAGAGGTCCTCCTGCAGGTTGCCGAGCGCCCACGCGAGCACCTGGTCGACGCCGTCGTCGCGCCGCCGCCGGTCCTCGGCCACCCGGGCCACCCCGAGCGCCATCCCGCTCCAGACGGCGGCCGCCGCGGCCGCGCCGTGGTCCTTGCCGATCAGGTGCAGGCACAGGTCGATGCCGGCGGCGGCGGTCCCGGCCGAGGTCAGGATCGGGTCGTCGTCCCGGTAGCGCGCGCCGGGGTCGATCCGCACCCGCGGGAACCAGGCACGCATGCGGTCGGCGTACGGCCCGGGCGCGGCGACCGTACGGCCGTCGAGCAGGCCCGCCGCGGCCAGCAGGAACGCTCCGGCGCCGGCCGCGACCACCCGGGCGCCGCGGGCCAGGGCGTTCTCGAGCGCCTCCCTGGTGGCCGGGCCGACGTCGCGGGCCGGCTCCTGGGGCGGGGCGACCGCGACCACGTCGGCGGCGGCCAGCCGGTCCAGGTCCTCGGCCGGGGTGACCCGCATGCCGCCGGCGGTGGGCACCGGCACGCCCGGCCGCTCGGAGCAGATGGCGAACGCGAACGGCGGCCGGTCCCACACCTCGCAGTAGACGGCCAGGTCGAACGGCCGCACGGTGGACGGCATCAGGACCGCAACGTTCCGCACCTCACCGAGCCTGCCAGCGCGAACACGCCGAGGGGACAGCCAGTTACGGCGTCGTGGCCTTCACTAGGCTGCTCGGGTGGCGAAGTATTTCGACGTGCACCCGGAGAACCCGCAGCCGCGTGCGATCCGGCAGGTGGCCGACCTGGTCCGCGGCGACGGGCTGATCGCGTACCCGACCGACTCCTGCTTCGCACTGGGCTGCCGGATGGGCAACAAGGAGGGTCTCGACCGGATCCGCGAGATCCGCCACCTCGACGACCGGCACCACTTCACGCTGATGTGCCGCGACTTCGCCCAGCTGGGCCAGTTCGTGCAGATCAACAACGCGTCGTTCCGCCTGGTGAAGGCGTCGACTCCGGGCCCGTACACCTTCATCCTGCCGGCCACCAGGGAGGTGCCGCGCCGCCTGCTGCACCCCCGGAAGAAGACGGTGGGCGTACGCATCCCCGAGCACGTGGTGGCGCAGGCGCTCCTGGCCGAGCTGGGCGAGCCGCTGGTGTCCAGCACGCTGCTGCTGCCCGGCCAGGAGGAGCCGATGACGATGGGCTGGGAGATCAAGGAGACCCTGGACCACGCGGTCGACGCCGTGGTCGACTCCGGCGAGTGCGGCGTCGAGCCCACCACCGTCATCGACCTCTCCGGCGGCGAACCCGAGATCATCCGGGTCGGCGCCGGAGACGTCGCCCGCTTCGAGTAACCCGCTTCGCCCGCCGTTGCCCCGCGCTTTGCGGCAGGCTGGGCGGGTGGTCGCGGAGGATTACGCCTGGGCGGTCGAGACCCACGCCCTGGGCCTCGACTTCTGTCTGACGTTCGTCCGGGGCCTGGGGCCGGACGAGGTGATCTCCCGGCTCGGCGGGGCGGACCCGGTCTCGATGGCCTCGGCCGAGGCGCTGGGCGCGGCGATGGACGCCGTGGACACGCGGGTCGACGAGCAGGGTGCGACCCGTCCGAGCGGCCTGGACTACGTGGCGGCGACGCCGGCCGGCGACTGGACCATGGTCATCGAGCCGAACGGGTTTCTGTGCGCCGGCGACGACGCCGTGCGTACGCTCTCGGCCGCCGGCGCGATGGTGTCGTTCTACTTCAATGAGAACACCACGCCGCGCTTCGTCTGGGCGGTCGGCGGCCGGGAGGTGGTCGCCTTCGATCCCGGCTGTCCGGCCGAGCGGTACGGCGCCGATCCCGGGCGGCTCGACCCGGTGCTCGCCGAGCTGGGGTTCGGGCTCGATCCGGACCGCACGGACTACGACCAGCAGTTCCGGGAGCGGACGTTCGCCCTGATGGAGCGGATCACCGGCGTGCGGTGGGACGCGGCGTTCCTGGCGGCGGCGACGTTCCGCTGTGCCGGGGTCGGCGGGATCGGCAGCCACGTCACGGCCCAGCCCTGGTACGCCGAGGTCCGGGCCGAGCTGGCGGCGTACGCGGAGGACCCGGACGACTGGGCCGGCGACGACCTGGACGGGTGGGGCCGGCGCGGCGTCACCGACCGGAAGGTCAAGGCGCTCGGCGCGGCCGGGACGTCGCTCTACGACCAGGACCGCGACCTGGCGCTGGCGATCGCCCACGCGCCGGCCGAGCTGATCGCCCGCATGACGGTGTGGGCGAAGGACCGCCCGTTCCGGCGGGCCGGCATCGTGGAAGAGCCGTGGTTCGCCCCCATCCGCGACCGGATGCAGCGCGACGAGTGGGCGCCCGAGCCCGACGTGCGGCTGGTGCGGGACCGGCTCCAGGCCCATTTGGGTACGGTGTTGCCGCCCTACCACAACGACGAGGCGGCCCAGCTCAACGCCGTACGGTCGGCGCTGTGGCCTCATGAGCAGAAGCACGCCACCGACCGGTTGTGCTGGCATTTCGTCTCGGCGCTCGGCATGGGCGGCGGCACGGCGGCGGAGCTGCACGCCGACCTGTGGCGCGACTTCCCGGAGCTGCGTGACGTCGCGGTCCCACCGCCCGCCCCGCCCGCCCCGCCCGCCGAACGGCCGGCCCAGCGCCGCAAGCGCGAGGCCCGCGAGCGGCAGGAGGAGGAGTGGCGGCGGGCCGACCTGACCCGCACCTGGGGCGGCCGCGTCCCCGCCGACCCCCGGCTGCTCGACGAGGAGGTGGCGCAGCACGCCCGCGGCCTGGTCGACCACGACCGCGACCTGATCGACCGCATCGCCGAGGCCGGCCCGGCCGCGCAGCGCGAGATGGCGGTGTGGGCGGCCCGCTACTGGTGCGCCCGCGCCGGCCTGATCACCCAGGACTGGGTCGAGGCCGAGCTGACCGCCCTCGACCGAGGCGATCCCCCGACGCCACCCTTCACCGACTTCCACACCGCGTTCGCCCGCTGGCGGGACGTCCCTCCGGAGAGCGTTACGTCCTCGGCAACCATCTCCTTCGGCCCGGCCGAGCCACCCCGCATCGAGCCCGCGGTGATCGCGCTGCACGAGGTGATCGCCGCCCGCCACGAGGATCCGCTGGTCGCCGCCATGGACACCATCCACAACGCGGTGGTGCTCGACCCGGGCGCGACGATCGCCGCCTTCCGCGCCGCCTTCGACCTCGGTCGAGCGCCGGACGGATAACCGCGGGCCTGCGGGCGGCTCGGATGCTAGCTTCCCGGCATGTCCAAGTCAGCGCGGCTGGTCGCCTCCGTGGTGTCGCGTTGGGGCGACGACCCCTGGTCACGCGGCGCGTGGAGCCTTATCGGCCGGCACGGGACGCCCACGGACCGCGTGTCGCTCGGTGAGCCGATCGGCGGCCGGCTGCGCATCGCCGGTGAGGCGACCCACCCGACCCGGGCCGGCATGACGCACGGTGCCTTCGAGCAGGGCGTCGCCGCGGCGCGGTGGGCGGCTGACCTTGGTCATGCCCGGGTCGCCGTGGTGGGCGCCGGGGTGGCCGGGCTCGCCGCCGCCCGGGAGCTCACCGGGCGCCGGGTCGAAGCGATCGTGTGGGAGGCGCGCGACCGCATCGGCGGGCGCGCCTGCGGCGTCGAAGTCGGCGGGTTCACCTTCGACCTCGGCGCCAACTGGCTGCAGCAGTACGAGGAGAACCAGCTGGCCGAGGTGGCTGCCGCGCTCGGGCTCACCACCGTCGCCACCGACTTCACCGACCCACTGGTGCTCGGCCCCCCGGCGGCGTCGCCGGCCCCCGATCCGGACCGCATCGAGCGTGAGCTGCGGACTCGGCTGGCCGCGGCGGCGGACGGCGCCAGCATCGCCGACGTCGTCGAGGAGTGGGTACGCGACCCGGCGCCGTATCCGGCCGAGGCGATCCGCCGGCTCGTCGACGCGGAGATCATGATGGACGCCGGCAAGCCGCTGTCCTGGCTCAGCGCCCGCTACGGTTTCGAGCCCGGCGTCGGCGAAGGCGACCGCTGGATCGTCGGCAGCTACCGCCCGCTGGTGCAGCATCTGGCCTCCGGCGTGGAGGTGCGCTTGCGACAGCCGGTCGACCGGATCGAGGTGCACGACGACGCCGTACGGCTGAAGTCCCGCGACGCGACCCACGAGACGGACGCGGTCATCGTCACGACGCCGATCACGGTGCTGGACACGCTCGAGTTCGCTCCGCCGCTGCCTGCCGGGCACCGCGCCGCCCGGAGCCGGCTCGGCATGGGCCGGGTGGAGAAGGTGATACTCCGCTTCGCCGAACAGTTCTGGCCCCGGCACCGGGCCGGCTACTACCGCGTCCACGGACCGGGCACCGGCAGCGTCAGCGAGTGGCTGGACGCCACCGCCGCCGACGGCGCACCCACCATGGTCGGCCTTTTCGCCGGTCCCTGGCTCGAGTCGGTATGGTCCGGCTCGGACATCGAGGTGGCCGATCACGCCGTGGCCATCCTCAGTGACGCCGTCGGGGCCCGCCCGGGCCGCTGAGCCCGGATCGGTGCGCAGAGCAAAGGGCGGCCCCGCGCGAGCCCCGGGCCCGCGTAAGCCCGGGGATCGCGCGGGGCCTGTCCGGCGGCCCCGGCCGTCAGGAGAGCCAGCGCAGCGGGACGGCCGCTGCCAAGGCCCCATAGCCGGCCGGGTTGAGGTGCAGGTGGTCGCCGGTGTCGTAGAGCGGGTCGAGCTGCCGAGGGTTGGCGGGATCACGCGCCGCAATGTCGAAGTCGGCTATCTCGTCGAATATCCGGCCGCGGCGCAGGGCGGCGTTGATCGCCTGGCGGGACTCCTCGCGCAAGCCGCCGGGGTCGTCGTAGCCGGTGTTGCCGCCGAACGGGGTGATCGTGGCGCCGTAGGCGACGATGTCGCGGGCGTGCGCCCGCAGCACCACCTGGGAGTAGGCGAACAGCAGGTCGTCGACCACCTGCTTCTGGGCGGCCACCGACGCCTCGGCGGTGCCGATGTCGTTGACGCCCTCGAACAGCAGCATGCGGTCGACGCCGCTGGTGGACAGCACGTCGCGGTCGAGGCGGGCCAGGACGTTGGGACCGAGCCCGTCGTTGAGCACCCGGTTGCCGCCGGCCGCCTGGTTGAGCACGGCCGTCCGGGGGCGGCGGGCGAACAACTGGTCGGGCCAGCGGTCGTTGCCGTCGGTCGTGGACCCTCGCCCGTCGGTCAGCGAGTCACCCACGATCGCGATGGCCGGGGCGCCGGCGACCACCTCCACCCCGCTGATCACGTACCAGTGCGCCACGCTCGCCCCACCCGACAAATCAGGAGAAAGGACAAAATTCCCGTTCACCAGGTACGTCGTGGTCCGCGACCCCGGGTGCGAGGTCAGATTCAGCGAGGCGAGCCCGGAAGCCAAGTAGATACTGATCGTAAGGTTGGAGCCGGCCGCGACCGACACGTCAACGGGATCCGAGACGACCTGCGCCCCGACCGGGACGACCACCGAGGACCGGCCGCCGAAGGTCAGCGGGCGACTGCTGCCCTCCACGATGGCCGAGACCCCGGCCCTGCCTCCCGCCGGCCGGGCCACGGCCGCCGAGGTGATCGGGAGCGCGGCCCCGCCGAACGCGTTGGAGAAGCGGACCCGCAGCCGAGAACCACCCACCGTCACGTGCACCGTCTGCCGGAGCGTGGTGTCCACGAGCACCGACGTCGCACCGGTGAACGGCGCCGGCGGCAGGTTGCCGGGCTCGGTCAGCTGCGGCATCGCCACCCACGTGTGCATCCACCGCGGGCGCGAGCCGTGGGCGACGGCCGGGTCGGCACCCAGCAACGCGGCCGGAACCGCCGCCCCGCCCAGGCCCAGTACTGCTCTGCGTCGCATGTCAGGCCCTCCGGCTCTCGGGCGGTCCCAGGTAGCTGTCCTGCACGCCGCCGGTGTCGACGACCAGCCGCTGGACGATCACGGTCGGGTCGACGGCCCAGAAGGTCAGCGTGTGCGTGCCGGCCCGGTCCACGGTGTGGGTCGTACCGGTGACGTTGATGTTGTTCGAGGTGTTGCGGGCCCACTGGCGGTTCATCGTGGTGTCGTTGGCCCCGGTCGCCTTGGTCACGTTGACCACCTGCGGCGTCTCGCCGTCGATCGAGACCGCGTACCTCAACCCGTCACCGGGCAGCACGTTGTTCCGCGGCGACAGGTAGGCCGACACCGTGACCGGCCCGGTCGTGGTCAGCGTCATCGTGTAGTCGAGGCGCGTCCCGGAGAGCGACAGCGGCGTGAGCCCGTTGCCGGTCTTGCCGATGCCCGGCAGCAGCTGCCAGCTCCCGGTGCGACGGCTGTAGTGGTCGGCCTCGATCGCCACGTACCCGTTGGCCTCGACGAAGCCCGAGGGCCGCAGCGAGGAATAGGAGATCGGCGCCTGCACGGTCACCGACGAGCCGGCCCCGGTGATGGTGATCGGCACGCTTCGTGTCCCGCGCGGCGCCCGCCGCCAGTCCACGGTGACCAGCGCGCGAACCTGGTCGGTGACGGTGCCCGCGGCCCGGGTCACCGAGAGCCACGGCGCGCCGCTGCTGATCCGGTACGCGAACGGCGTCGTCCCCTTGTTGTAGACGTCGATGTACTGCCGGGACTGGCTCTGCCACGGACTGAACGAAGGCAGCGTCGTGGCCGATCCGCCGTCGAGTGCCACGCCCATCGACGAGCCCGCCGGAACCGTGATGCGGCGAACGTACGGGAAGATCTCGTCCGGCAGCGCCACGTTGTTGAGCTCGGGCTGCTGCCACGGCGCGTTCGGGCCGTAGCGGGCCACGTTCCCGTACCCGATCTTGGGCTGGAGCTGCCAGTCGTGCCACTTCCCGCCGGCCAGGGTGTTGTTGTAGTAGTCGCTCATCGCCTGGTCCTGGGCGAAGAGCGCCTCGGCCCGATCGGCGAGGGCGTTGGTGGCGGCGCGGCCCTGGGCGGCGTACGCGATGTTGGTGAACTCCGCCCGCCGCAGGTCGTAGATGATCGCCGTGTCCTTCACCTGGTAGTACACGAGCTGGTAGAACGCGTCCTGCCAGGCCGCCGGCACCCGCTCGCGCAGGAGGGAGGCCCGGCGGGCGAGGTCGAGCCAATCGTCGGTGACGCGATCCATCTCGCCGTAGTCGGTGAGGCTGAACGGCGTCTGCTGGTCGTCGTAGACCACCGCGGTCGGGTCGGTCGTGATGTCCTTGGCCGGGTCGACCGTGATCCGCCGGTTCAGGAGCTCCGGCTTGCGGCGGGACTGCAGGTGGCCGTACCGGTCGAGAATCGCGGCGATGGCCGGCGCGAGTCGGGTCCCGAAGCTCGACGCCGCGTAGTGCCGCGTCCACTCCCCCAGCCGCGAGACCGGCCACGCCGACGGGTTCCAGGCGTAGTCGAGGAAGAACTGGGTGGGCAGCTCCTCGTTCTTGAGGTCACCGACGTTCGCCACCCAGAGGCGGTTCACCCCGGAGTCGTACGCCCGGTGCAGCTGCTCCCAGGTGTTGGTCAGGTTGGCCGTGTCCGCCCACTTGTAGTTCCGGCCGTCCCCGACGTAGTCGAAGTGGTAGTACATGCCGTAGCCACCGCTGCGCGCGGGCAGCGACGCGTTCGGCAGCTTGCGCATGTTGCCCCAGTTGTCGTCGCAGAAGACGACCGTCACGTCGTCCGGCGGCCGGTACCCGGAGTCCCAGTAGCGCTGCACCTCCTTATAGAGGGTCTGCACCTGGGGCCGGTCGATCAGCCCGGTCTCGCGCAGGATCTGCCGCTGGCTGTCGATGATCGAGCTCATCAGGTCGATGCCGTCGCCGTCGGGCAGGGAGACGTCGCCGTTGCCGCGCATGCCGAGCGTGATGACGCCGTCGATGTCCTGGTCCCGCATCCGTTGGGCGCCGGCCCGCCAATAGGCCTCGATCGCGTTCTTGTTCTGCCGGTAACTCCAGACACCATTCCCGCCGTACGGGTCGGTGCCGTTGCCGGCGTGCCGGTTCCACTCCTCGATGCCGCGCATCATCGGCGCCTCGTGCGAGGTGCCCATCACCACGCCGTACGCGGTGGCGGTCGCGTGGTTCTGCGGGTCGTCCTCGGCGAACGCCCGCCCCCACACGGCCGGCCACAGGTAGTTGGCCTTGAGCCGGAGCATGGTCTCGAAGACCTTGGCGTAGTACGCGGCGTTCAGCCCGCCCGGGTAGCCCGGCGCCTTGACCGGCCCGAAGTACCGCGGCGCCCAGGTGCCGGTGGCCGGGTTCTCGTCGTTGATGAAGAAGCCGCGGTACTTGACGGCCGGCGTGCCCTGGCTGTGCCGCCCGGGCATCACGTACAGGTGGTCCTGGTGGGCGACCGGCACGTCGTCCCAGAAGTACCAGGGCGAGACGCCGATGTTCTTCGAGAGGTCGTACGCGCCGTAGATCGTTCCCCGCTGGTCGCTGCCGGCGATGACGAAGGCCCTCTTCACCCCGGGCAGCGGGTTGTCGACGACCTGCTCGATCGTCGTCTCCCATGCGCCCTGGACGGACGAGACGTCGAGCTTGCCGCGTGCGATGATCTTGGCCAGCGTCGGGCTCCGGCCGATCGTCCCGAGGATGATCGGATCGTTCTTTCCGGAGATTTCGTGACCGGTGACCTTGTGGAGGTCACTGCGGAGATCGGCGGCGACCCGGACGACCCCGGGGTGGTCGGCATCGTCCACGACGACCGGCGCCCCGGCCAGCGGGAAACGCCCGGGCCCGGGATGCGTGGTGACGTAGTCATGCACGGTGTCCGCCGCGGAAGTGGGATGGGCCTGCGCGGCGGCCGGGACGGCCAGCAACGGCAGGACCAGCGCCAGGGTGAGCGCAGCCCTCATCGGAACAGCCTCAGGTTCACGGCGGCAGCCATCACGGCCATGCCGGCGTCGTTCGGGTGCAGGTGGTCGCCGCTGTCGAGGGCCGGGTTGAGCCGGATCGGGTCGGCCGGGTCACCCATGGCGCGATCGAAGTCGACCACACCGTCGTACTCGCCGCTCGTCCGGATCCACCGGTTGAGCCGCTGCCGCTTCGCCTCGTTCTCGGGCGAGTAGAAGCCCAGGGTGTCGTCCTTGAAGGGCAGGATCGTTCCGCCGTACGCGATGACGCCCGCGTCGTGGGCCCGGGCGATCAGCTGGCGATGGCCGGCGATCAGGTCGTCCGCGCTGACGGTCTCGGAGAGCGGCGCGACCGTGCCCGGATGCCCGAGGTCGTTCACGCCGAGCAGCACGATCAGGTAGCGGCGGCCGGGCTGGGCCAGCACGTCCCGGTCGAAGCGCCGCAGCCCGCTGACGCCGAAGTAGTTGGCGAACGTCTCGGCGTTGCTGCCGGCCGGCGGGTTCGGGTCGTGCAGCAGCCGGTTGCCGGAGACGCCGACGTTGGCCACGCCGAGGTCGCGGTGCGCCCGGCGCAGCCGCTCGGCCAGCAGGTCGGGCCAGCGGTGGTTGAGGTTGGCGACGGTGTTGGCGCCGTTGGTGATCGAGTCGCCGAGCGTGACGATCGACGCGCTCCCCCGCTTGCGGACCGCCACCCCGGAGAGGAACAGGTCCTGCTGGATCGTGGCGGTGGGGGTGACTGTCCGCGCCGCGGTGACGTTGCCGGCCGCGATCACGTTGTCCTGGAAGGAGAAGGCGGCCAGGGTCGTCACCGTCGTCCGCTGCTCGACGTAGATGCTGATCGCCAGGTCGCCCCCGGCCGGCAGGCGCAGCCGCACCGGGTCGCTGACCAGCGGCGCGCCGGCCGGGATGGTGGCGCTCCCGTGGCCGGAGAAGGTCACCCGCCGGTCGGTGCCGGGCACGGTGGCGGTGCTGGCGCCGGTGCCGTCGCGCCGGGCCACGCGGACCTCGGCGATGTGCAGGGGCGTCTCGCCGAACTCGTTGGTGAGCCGGATGCGCAGCTCGTCGCCGCCGGTCGAGCAGTGGGCCACGTGCCGGACGGTCTGCCGCTCGAGGACGGTCGGCGTGCCGCGGGACGGGATGGTGGTGGGCACGGCGGCCCAGGTGGCCACCCAGCCGTCGGGTCCGGCGCCGTGGGCGTGGGCCGGGGTGCCGACGCCGGCGGTGGCGGCGCCGACGGCGGAGCCGGCGGCCAGGGCAAGCAGTTCGCGTCGGGTGGTGGACATGGGGTCTCCTTTCGACCCCACCCCGCGCGCCGGTGGGTCCGTTACCGAACCCACCCCGTGCACGGGGTGGGGTGAGATTACGGCCGCGGTACGACAGTTTTCGCGGCCGATCCACAGCGCGGCGGAACGGTCAGCCGCGGGCCAGTGGCAGGGTGAAGCGCCAGCAGTCGGCGCGGAGCTGGGGAATGACCTGGTCGACGGCCGCCACGGTCTGGCTGCGGTCGCCGCCGCCGTCGTGCATGAGGATCACGGCGCCCGGCGTGAGCCGGTCGAGGATCCGCTGCACCAGCACGTCGGTGCCGGGCGGCACCCAGTCCCCGATGTCGAAGCGCCAGCCCAGCGGCTGCATGCCGAGCTCGGCGGCGACCTGCGGGGTCTGGCCCCAGGCCCCGTACGCGCGCGGAAGTAGGCGATCTTCGCGTGCGGGACGGCCTGGTGGATCAGGGCGCTGGTCGCCTCGAGGTCGGCGCGGATCTGCTCGGGCGTCCAGGCCGACATGTCGTCGTGGTGCAGCGAGTGGTTGCACAGGGTGTGCCCGTCGCGGGCGATCGCGCGCACCACCTCGGGATGCTCGCGGACATGGTCGCCCCAGAGGCAGAAGACCGCCTTGACGTGGTGCTTCCTCAGCACCGCGAGCAGGTTCAGGGTGTCGGGCGGATTGGGGCCGTCGTCGAACGTGAAGCTCACGACGTTGCCGTGCCCGCGGGCGGTGTCCACGACGACCGGCGTGGGCGGGCCGCCGGGCCGGGACCCGGCCGCCTGGGCGGGAGGGGTCGAAGCGGTGACCGTGCCCGCGACCGTCACCAGGGCGACGAGGGCACGAGAGGGGAAGCGGCGCACGCGGAATCCTCCGTGGTGGATCGGAAGTTTCGGAAACATGTCAGCCGAACATCCCGAAGGTAGAGGGACCGATCTATGCCGTCAAGGGCTCGCGTCGAATGATCTTCGATCAAAAACTGCCATTGACGTGGGCCCACCAGGCAGCGAAGCTTTCCGGAAGTTCTCGGAACTTTCGGATCCACCGACCGGAGGGATATTTCGATGATGCGACCCCGCGTCTTATCCGCGGCAGCCATAGCCGCGGTCACCGTCGTGGGCCTGGCCGTGCTGCCGAACGGCGCGGCGACGGCCGGCGACACCGGGCTGCGCGCCGCCGCCCGCGGCACCGGCGTCAAGATCGGCACCGCGGTCAACATGGACGCGCTCGCGACCGATGCGCCGTACGCGGCCGCGGGCGCCCGCGAGTTCAACACCGTCACGCCGGAGAACGTGATGAAGTGGGAGGTCGTCGAGCCGACCCAGGGCCACTACGACTGGACCCAGGCCGACAAGCTCGTCGACGTGGCCCGCCGCAACGGCCAGGCGGTCCGGGGACACACCCTGGTCTGGCACAGCCAGCTCCCGTCCTGGATCAACGAGACCGACTTCACCCCGGCCCAGCTGCGGGACCTGCTGCGCCGGCACATCTTCGCCGAGATGGGCCATTTCAAGGGTCGTATCTGGGCCTGGGACGTGGTGAACGAGGCCTTCAACGAGGACGGGACCCTGCGCGACACGATCTGGCTGCGCAACCTCGGCCCCGGTTACATCGCCGACGCGTTCCGCTGGGCGCACCAGGCCGACCCGTCGGCGATCCTGTTCCTCAACGACTACAACGTGGAATGGATCGGCCCCAAGAGCACGGCGGAGTACAACCTGATCAAGGATCTGCGCCGGCAGGGCGTGCCGGTGCAGGGCTTCGGGATGCAGGGTCACCTCGGCATCCAGTACGGGCTTCCCGGTGACGTGCTGGAGAACGTGCGCCGCTTCGACGCGCTCGGCGTGAAGACCGCGTTCACCGAGGTCGACATCCGGATGATCCTGCCCGACGACCAGATCAAGACGCAGGCCCAGGCCGAGGGCTTCGGCCTGCTGCTGCGTGCCTGCCTGCTGGTGCGGCACTGCATCTCGTACACGGTGTGGGGATTCACCGACAAGTACTCCTGGGTTCCCGGCGTCTTCTCCGGCGAGGGCTCGGCCACCCCGATGACCGAGGACTACCAGAAGAAGCCGGCGTACGACACCTTGAAGGAGACGTTCCAGCTCGCGAGCTGACGGGACCGGAACGGCGGGCGGCGGCGCGGGAAAGCGCCGCCGCCCTCTTGTGTTCCTAGGCCGTGCTACACGTCAGGTTGTTCACCGTGGCCGGCGTCGAGCCCGACCCGAGGAAGCCGAACGTGGTGTCGCCGCCGGCCGGGATGGACCCGTTCCACGACGCGTTCTTGACCGTCACCAGCGAGCCGCTGGTGGTCGCCGTCCCGCTCCAGAGCTGGGTCAGGGTCTGCGACCCCGGCCAGGTCCAGGTGACCGTCCACTTGCCGATCGCGCTGCCGGCGGGCGCGTGCACCATGACCTGCCCCTGGAAACCGCCCTGCCAGGAGCCGGTCACGTTGTACATCGCCGTGCAGCCCCCGGTGCCCGGGTTGCTGGTGGGCGAGGTCGGCGGCGTGGTCGGCGAGGTGGGCGGCGTCGCCGGTGACGTGGGCGGGGTCGTCGGAGGCGTCGGCGGCGGCGTCGTGGTGCCGCCGTTGCCGATCCCGGTGACCTCGCCGTTGCCGCCGTCGAACGTCACGTCGGAGCAGCCGTAGAACGTCTCCGTGCTGTCCGAGCGGGACCACACCGAGTAGATGATGTGGCGACCCGACTTGCCGGACGGCAGCGTCGCGTTCCACCAGTAGTGACCGTCGTCGGTGCCCGGTCCGCCGTTCGCCGGCGGGTTGGTCACCTGCGAGAACGGCGTCGACTCCAGATCGTCCCAGGCCAGCGCCCGGGTCGGGCTCCACGAGTCCTTCGTGACGTAGAGCGAGAAGGTGCCCGGGTGTTTCGCCCAGTCGTTGTAGTCGATCTCGATGGTCTTGCCGGACGTCAGGTGGGTGACCGGGAAGTCGTTCCGGGGCAGGTTGTAGCCCGTGAAGTCGTACGGTCCCCCGGTCCCGCCGCTGCACAGCTGGCCGTTCGGGATGAACCCGGCCATCCGGCCCGCCCCGTCGGAGCGCAGCACGGCGAACCAGTTGTAGAGCGAGGTCGTCCCGCTCTGCGCGACGGCGGCCGCGCAGGCCGGGTTCTTCGGCTCGATCGCGCCCGTGGTCGGGTTCCGGCCGTCCTTGTAGCAGAGGAAGGTACGGCTACCGGGCATCATCATCGCCCCGTGGGCCGACGCCGAGCTCGGCATGACGACCGCACCCACGCCCGCGGCCATCACCGCGGCCGCGACGTACGCCAGCAATCTCTTCTTTCTCATGGTTCCTCCCCTCAGCCGTTCGGGAACAGGCGGGCGAAGTCGGCGTAACCGGTGGCGACGTCGACCTGCGCCCAGAAGCGGTGGTAGTTGAACGTCGGCGCGGCCCCGCCGTTGAGGTAGGCCTGGACCTTCGGCCAGTCCGGGTCGTTCTTGTACCAGGAGCGGATGTCCAGGAAGGACTTTCCGGGGGCGATCACGTCGCCGTTCGGCATCTTGCCGCTCCAGCCCGGCGGGATGTAGAGACCCTGGCCGGTGGTGGCGTCGTAGACGTCGTCCATCCGGTTGTAGTCGGCCCGGGTCTCGGTGACCGAGACGCCCTTCGCGTCCTTGTGCGTCCAGATCGCGTCGAGCAGGTTCTTGGCCGCGGTCTTGGCCGCCGTGTTGCCGGACTTGGCGGCGTAGTAGGTCAGCAGCTTCGCGAACGAGCCGGCCACACCGAGGTCGGTGCCCTTGCTCTTCACCGTGACGTGCAGGTTGGTGTTCGCGGCCGGGCTGGCGGCGTTCCAGGTGGCCGGCGCGCCCGACCAGGTCAGGTCGGACGGGATCTCGAAGCTGGTGGCGCTGATCGTGGAGTTCGCGAGCGCCCAGGTCACCCACTTGTCCAGGACCGACTTGGCCTTGGCGTCACCGGTCGTGTAGTAGTACTCGGCCAGCCGCTCCAGCGACCAGGTCTGCATGCCGAACCACTGGTTGGACGGCGGGTCCTCGTACACCGGGGCGGTGACGTAGGCCAGGCCGTAGAACGTCGGGGTGCCGGACGGCGGGCTCGAGTAGTCGCCGTTCCAGCTGTTCGTCGCGCCGCCGGCGATCGCGCCCTCGGACGACTGCAGCCACTGGTAGAACTCGAGCATCCGGTTCAGGCTGGCCTGCCAGTCCGACTTCGCGGTCGGCGACTTCGGGTTGAAGGCGCTGACGTTGCTCAGCACGTACGCGGCCATCGGGTTCTGGTAGCCGAAGTGGTCGGTGCTGGAACCGATCCGCCACGCCCAGCCCGCGCTGGTGTCGTAGGCGCCGCCCCAGGCGTAGTACCAGGACATCAGGTTGTTGGAGGCGTTCTTGCCGGTGCCCGCCGCGCACGAGGTGGAACGGCAGCCGGGCTGCTTGAAGTACTTGTCGTAGAAGGAGTAGCGCAGGTAGTCACCCATCTTGGCGGCGTTGGCCACCGCGGTGGAGATCTGCGAGGCCTTGCCCTGCTGGGTGGCCCAGGTGTACGCCCAGTACGCGGCCTGGATGGCGCGCGAGTCGGCGTCCGGCGCGTTGGTGTACTTCCACTGCTTGGCGTAGCTGGAGTCCTTCGTGAACAGGTCCAGGTAGCCGTTCGGCCCGCCGAACTTGAACGTGTCGCAGGACGGCTGGGGCACGGTCTCGAAGGTCGACTCCTGCGGGCCGCGCTGGAAGGTGTTGATGTACGCGACGCGCGTGGTGCCGTCGCCGCAGTGACCGAAGCCGTACGTGTTGTCCACGTCCAGCAGCCAGTGCATGCCGTAGATGTCGTCGGTGCCGTACGCGCTCTTCAGCTCGGACGCCAGCGGGTCGGTGCCGACCGAGACGCTGGAGTCGAGCTGCGACGGGTACTGCGAGGGCAGCGGGTGCTCCGCCGCGTACGTCGCCGGCTTCGACGCGTTGTAGTTCGCGTTGGTCGGCTGGTCACCGTGCGACGGGATGATGTACTTCTCCATCGTCGACCACGCCGCGTTGAACGGCGCCCAGTCCTGCGAGGCCGCGCCGTGCTCGGCCTCCAGCCACAGCCAGTAGCTGAACGCCTCGGACGTGGTCTCGTGACCCTGGTCCGGTGCCTCGTCGATCAGCGTCTCGATCGAGTGGTAGGGCACGCCCTCGGGGCTGAAGTAGCCGTTGGACGGGTTCTTGATGTCGTTGTACATCTGGGTGAACCGGTCGTCGACGCTACCGGCCGGCACCACGTTCGCGGTCACCGTCGCCGCGGTGTAGCCGGTCGAGGTCGCCGAGAAGGTGGCGCTGGTGCCCGCGGTGGCGGCCGCGGTGGCCGCGACGGTCACGGTCTGCCCGGTGCTCCAGTTCGACGGCGTGAAGGTCAGCGAGGCCGGCGTCGACGAGACCGTGGTGGCCCCCGCGGTGCGCGCGACCGCCACCGTCACGTTCGCCGTCGGCGCCGCCGAGAGCGCCAGCTTGAACGTCGAGCTCGCGCCCGGTGCGACCGACAGCGACGTGGCGTCCGCGACGATCGCCGGCGAGGTGCTGGCGTCGACGAAGACCGGCACGTCGGCGGTGCTGCTCTTGGCGCCGGTGTTGTCGTACGAGATGGCCTGGAGGTGGTAGGCCGCGGTCTGCTGCGGCACCCCGGTCCAGGTGTACGTGTACGGCGACGCCGTGTCGGTGTTGAGCAGCAGGCCGTCGTGGTAGAACTCGACCTTGCTGATCGTGTTGCCGGTCGCCGCGGCGGCGGTGGCCGTGATCGGGATCGAGGCCGGCGCCGTGTAGCGGGTGTTCGCGGCCGGCGCCGTGATCGACACGGTCGGCGCGGCGGCCGCGCCGTTGCACGCGGTGCCGTTGAGCTTGAACGCCGTGGGCACCGGGTTGGCCGAGCCGAAGGTCCCGTTGAAGCCGGTCCCGACGGTGGCGTTGGTGCCGATGCTGCCGTTCCAGCTCGCGTTGTTCACCGTGACGTGCTGGCCGCTCTGGCTGTAGACGCCGTTCCATCCCTGCGACACCTTCTGCGCCGCGTCCGGGAAGTCGTACTCGAGCTTCCAGCTGCTGACCGGATCGCCGGAGTTGGTGATCTGGATGTCGCCGGTGAAGCCGCCGGGCCATTGGCTCTGCACCTTGTAGACCACGGTGCAGCCGGCCGCGGCGTGCGCGGGCACGCCCGCGACCAGGGCCACGCCGGCGCCGAGGACGGCGGTGCCGGCGACGGCCAGGCCGCGGCGCAGTCGCCGCAGTCGTCTTTCTCGTTGTCGCACGGGGTTTTCCTTTCCGGTGGGGGTTGGGGAGTGGCACTCAGCGGGTTGCCGAGCAGGTGACCGGGGACGGAACCGGGTTCGTGGCACCGGTGGTGCTGCCGAGGAACCCGAAGGTGGTGGAGGCGCCCGCCGCGACGGCGCCGTTGTAGCTCGCGTTGGTCACCTTGACCGCGGCGCCGGCCTGGCTGACCGTGCCGCTCCAGAGCTGCGTGATCGTCTGACCGGCCGTGTAGTTCCAGGTGACGGTCCAGCTCTTGGTCGCGCTGGAGCCGGTGTTGGCGACGGTGACCTCACCCTGGAAGCCGCCGCTCCACGAGCCGGTGATCTTGTAGGTCGCCGTGCAGCCGCCCGGGGCCGGCGTCGTGGGCGACGGGGTGGGGCCGGGCGAGGACACGGTCGGCGAGGGCGAGGGCGACGGCGACGGCGAGGACGACGTCGGAGTCGGAGTCGGCGACGACGTCGAGCCGGTGGGCGTCGTCGCGTTCGTCGTCCGGTCGGCGTAGAGGATGCCCCGGCCGTTGGTGCCGAGGTAGACCCGGCCGAAGACGCGCGGGTCGCCGGCCAGCGCGTCGCCGGCGTTGCCGTACTGGTGGGCGTCGTCGTTGATCCGGACCCAGGAGCCGCCGGTGTCGTCCGAGCGGAAGACCCCGGTGACCCCGTCGACGGTGCCGACCAGGAAGACGGCCGGGTGCGACCGGCCCGGCGCGGCCTTGCCGAACGCGACGTTCACGCCCGCGGTCACCGAGGAGACATTGGTGAACGTCGCTCCGGCGTCGGCCGACTTGAACAGCCCGGTCTCACCGGCCAGCCAGACCTCGCCGGCGGCGCCCGGCACGGCCTGGAAATGCAGCCGGCCCGAGCTCGGCAGGGACGCCGCCGAGGCGGCGAACGTCGCACCGCCGTCCTTGCTGGTGTAGAACTTGCCGGCGGCGTACGCGTAGAAGGTCTTGGGGTTGACCCGGTCGCTCTCGACGACGGCGCCGGTGGGCACCCCGGAGGAGGCGGTCCACGAGCTGCCGCGGGTGGTCGAGTAGTACACCCCGGTGCCCTGCGGCGACCAGACCATGGCGTTGGCGTCGGCGCCGACCGCGATCGTGCCGCCGCCGGTCACGCCGGACGGCTCCTGGCCCTGGTACCAGCTCTTGCCGCCGTCGGTGCTGATGCCGATGTGCGGGGCAGCGTCCGCGTTCCCGACGCGCGCGAACACCGTGGGCGTGAGTTCGGCGAAGTCCAGGCTCGTGTTGCTGCTCAGGCTGGGCGTGTCGTGGAAGCTGGGCTGCACGGCGTCGAGCGACGCGTGGTAGAAGCCGCCGATGTCGCCGAGCGCGCTCACCAGCGGCGCCCCGGACGGCGGGCTGGCCAGGTCGAGGACGGCGGTCTCCTCGATGCCCCGGGCCATCGGCTTGATCGTGATCGTCGAGCCGGCGTCCCAGTTGCCGAGGTTCGTCGTGCCGTAGAGGGTCGCGCCGGTGCCGTACATCATGCGGTTGGAGTTGAACGGGTCGATCGCGAGCGTCTCGTTCATCCAGCCGAGCTTCGGGGTCGACTCCGGCGGCTGCGGGTTGCTGTTGAAGTCCAGCCACGGGTCGGCCGAGATGTCCATGGTGTAGCGCTTGGTCATGCTCGGGTAGCCGTTCCAGTCCCAGATGCGGGTCCAGGTGGCCCCGTAGTCGGTGCTGCGGAAGAAGATCGCGTCCGGCCACCAGGAGATCTGGGTGGCGACCATCAGGGTTCCGGGCTTTTCCTGATCGACCGTGAGCCCGGAATATCCGTAATAGGCGTCGGCCGCGGGGGTCGGCGAGATATTCGTCCAGGCGCCCGTGCTTATCTGATATTTCCAGACTTGTCCGGCGGCGCCGTCGTACGGCCCGCCCGTGTCGCTGGTCGCGATGTACAGGAAATCGCCCTGGACGACGCCCTTGTGCGGCAGATATCCGGTCGGCTGGCCGGCGATCCGGGACCAGGTCGAGCCGCCGTCGTTCGACATGTAGACCGGGTTGGCCTTGTCGTTGACGCCGACGAAGACCTGGTTGGCGGCCCCGAAGGTGACCCAGGCCAGGCCCTGGTTCTGGTTGAGGTAGTTGTTGGTGTCGGACGGGTCCTGCACGTAGTTGCCGGCGTTCGGGAAGCTGGTGACCTTGCTGAAGGTCGCGCCGTAGTCGGTGCTGCGGTAGAGCCCGTTGCCGCCCTCGGCCGCGAAGTACACGTTCTTGTTGTTGTGCGGGTCGACGGCCAGGCGCTCGCCGGCGCCGCGGCCCGGCATGTTGCCGCCGTTCTTGAACGGCAGCGTGGTGACCTGCCAGGTCGCGCCCTTGTCCGTGGAGCGCAGGACGGCGCCGTTGTTGGGGTCCCAGTCGTTGGTGTACATGCCGACCGCGGCGTAGACGCGCTTGGTGTCGACCGGGTCGGGCGCGATGGACAGCACCCCGTTGTAGCCCCAGTTGTTCTGCCCGACCCAGTCGAGCAGCGGCGTCCAGCTCTGGTCGGACTCGTTCCAGCGGTAGGCGCCGCCGATGTCGGTGCGGGCGTAGATCAGGTTCTTCTCGCCCGGGTTGAAGACGACGGCCGGCACGAAACCGCCGCCGTCGATGCGGACGTTCTTCCACGAGTACGGGTCGGCCGCGGCCGCGGCGGCCGTGCTGGGCTGGGCCAGGGCGACCGCCACCACCCCGGCTGACAGGGCGGCGATCGTCGCCGCGACTGGCGTCCTTCTCATCCGGACCCTTCCATTGACGTACGTGCACATGGGAGCGCTCCCAAGAGCGTCCGGCCCGCGTCACACCGCTGTCAAGCCCCGGAAACCACTAGTTGATAATCGTGGATATAAAGACCTCGCCCGGCCCCGGCGGCGGCCCGACCGGCGACCGTCCGGCCGTGCATTTATGGAATTGGCGCGCGCAAATTGCTTAAAAAACGTTCAGCAACGCGCCGAAATGGCCCGAACACATACCGTCAACCCGGCATGAACTTTACCGACAGGGGCAGTCTTAACCCGATGTGTATCATCGGGCGTTGATTGGCCGGAGCGAGGAGCGTTTTCATGAGGGTTTGTGTGGTGGGCACGGGTTATGTCGGGCTCACGACCGGTGTGAGTCTGGCGTTCCTGGGCCACCAGGTAACCTGCGTCGACCTGGACCAGAGCAAGGTCGACATGCTCAACGGCGGGCGCTGCCCGATCTACGAGCCGGGCATGGAGGAGCTGCTCGCCGAGGCCGCCGCCAACCTGACCTTCACCACCAGCTACGCCGAGGCGGTGCCGGGCGCCGACGTGGTGTTCGTGGCCGTGCAGACCCCCTCCGCCGCCGACGGCAGCCCCGACCTGCGCTACCTGCGCTCCGCCGCCGAGACCGTGGCGCAGAACCTCGATCACCCCTTCACCGTGGTGGTGAACAAGTCGACCGTGCCCATCGGCAGCGGTAACTGGGTGGATGCGATTCTTCGCGAGTCGTTCGCGCAGCGGACGGACCGTCCCGAGGGCTGTGAATTCTCGGTGGCGTCGAATCCGGAGTTCCTGCGCGAGGGCAACGCGATCCACGACACCCTCTTCCCCGACCGGATCGTCATCGGCTCCGACAATCCGCGCAGCCTCGAGATCCTCAACCAGCTCTACCGGCCGATCATCAACCAGACGTTCACCGCGCCCAGCTTCTCGCCGCGGCCGGACGACATCGGCGCGGTTCCGCTGGTCTCCACCGACCTCGCCTCGGCCGAGCTGATCAAGTACGCCGCCAACGCGTTCCTCGCCCTCAAGATCAGCTATGCGAACGAGATCGGCCTGCTCGCGGCCAAGGTCGGCGCCGACATCACCGAGGTCACCCGGGGCATGGGCCTCGACCAGCGGATCGGCTCGCGGTTCCTGCAGGCCGGCGTGGGCTGGGGCGGCTCCTGCTTCGGCAAGGACACCAAGGCCCTGATCGCCACCGCCGCCGAGTACAACTACGAGATGCCGATCGTCCGGGCCGCCCGCGAGGTCAACGACCGGCAGCGGCAGATCGCCGTCGAGCGCCTGCAGGACGAGCTGCGCATCCTCAAGGGCCGCAAGATCGGCCTGCTCGGCGTCGCGTTCAAGCCGAACACCGACGACCTGCGCGACTCGCCCGCCCTCGACATCGCGAACCTGCTGCTCGCCCGCGGCGCCCGGGTCAAGCTGCACGACCCGGTCGCCGGCGAGCGCTTCCGCCGGGAGCAGCCCGAGCTCGCCCCGTACCTGAGCGAGACCGTCGACGAGCTGTTCGACGACTGCGACGCGGTCGTGCTGGTCACCGAGTGGGCGCAGTACCTCGAGCTGGACTGGGGCAAGTTCGTCGGCCTCATGCGCACGCCGATCCTGCTCGACGGCCGGCACGTGCTGGACGCCGACCGCATGGCCCGGCTCGGCTACAAATACCTGGCGATCGCGGGCTGACGTCCGTTCCGCCCGTTTTAAGCAGGACACACCGGCCGTCTCCCCGGATTTCTCGTTTTTCCGGGCGAGGCGGCCGCATTGCGACTAGGGTCGTCCGAGGGCTCCTTCCGGCCGTGACCAGGGCTCTTCCTGAACCGGTTAAGGGACGTTGACCTCCGCAGCCGTATCGTTACCGAGTCGATCGAGCGGAAATCATTGCGCAACGTCCCGGTTACCTCTTGACTGTCATCCAAGTAGCGCTTCGGACGGCGACGTCTTCGGACGTCGGAGGCGCGATTTGACATAGGGAGCGGTATGTTCGGACAACCTACGAGCCCGCGGTCGCGGGTCGTGCTCGCCAGCACGCTGAGCGCCGGGCTGATCTTCAGCGTGGCCGCGTGCGGCGACAACAAGGACTCCGGAAGCAATGCGTCAACGGGCGCGTCGGCGTCGGCCATCGACTGCGCGCCATACACCAAGTTCGGTGACCTGAAGGGCAAGACGGTCTCGATCTACACGGGCATCGTCACCCCCGAGGACACCCCGCACATCAACTCGTACAAGCCGTTCGAGCAGTGCACCGGCGTCACGGTCAAGTACGAGGGCGACAAGTCGTTCGAGACTCAGATCCTGGTGCGCGCCAAGGCCGGCAACCCGCCGGACCTCGCCATCGTGCCCCAGCCCGGTCTGGTCAAGCAGCTGGTGGCCACCGGCAAGGCGGTCGCGGCCCCGGCCGACACCGAGGCCAACGTCGACAAGTTCTGGTCCAAGGACTGGAAGGCGTACGGCACGGTCGACGGCAAGTTCTACGCGGCCCCGCTGGGCGCCAGCGTCAAGTCCCTGGTCTGGTACTCGCCGAACGCGTTCAAGGACGCGGGCTACGCGGTCCCGACCACGCTCGACGAGCTGAAGGCCCTCAGCGACAAGATGGTCGCCGACGGCAAGAAGCCGTGGTGCGCGGGCATCAACTCCGGTGACGCGACCGGCTGGCCGGTCACGGACTGGATGGAGGACTTCATGCTCCGGCTCTCCGGGCCGGAGGAGTACGACAAGTGGGTCAACCACCAGATCGCGTTCAACAGCGCCGAGCCCACCGCGGCCCTCGACGCCGTCGGCGGTTACCTGAAGAACGACAAGTACGTCAACGGCGGTCTCGGCGACGTCAAGAGCATCGCTTCCACGACCTTCCAGGACGCGGGTCTGCCGATCCTCGACGACCAGTGCATGATGCACCGCCAGGCCAGCTTCTACGCGGCCAACTGGCCGAAGGGCACCAAGGTGGCCGAGGACGGCGACGTCTTCGCGTTCTACCTGCCCGGCAAGGACACCTCGGCCAAGCCGGTTCTCGGTGGCGGCGAGTTCATCCTGGCCTTCTCGGACCGGCCCGAGGTCCAGGCGTTCCAGACCTACCTCTCGTCCGACACCTGGGCCAACACCAAGGCCAAGCTGTCGAGCGGCTGGGTCAGCGCCAACAAGGGCCTCGACCCGAACAACCTGACCAGCCCGATCGACCAGCTCGCGGCCAAGATCCTGCTCGACCCGGCCTCGCAGTTCCGCTTCGACGGCTCGGACCAGATGCCCGCGGCCGTCGGCTCGGACTCGTTCTGGAAGCAGGCGACCGCGTGGGTCACCGGTCAGGACACCAAGACGACCTTGACGAACATCGAAAACTCGTGGCCGAAGTGATCTGATTAGCTCCATCGGGGCCGGTCGGGAGGGCATCCCCTTCCCGGCCGGCCCTCAGCCTCTTCTCTGAGAAAGAAGCGAAGGAGGTACGGGCCGCGTGTTCAACACCGCCTCCACCACCCCTGAAAAACTCCTGCAGATGCTCGCCGCGCTGCTGCTGTTCGCCGCGGTCATGGGCGTCATCCTGTTCTTCGCGGGCCGCATCGGCGGCCGGCGCGGCGACAAGTGGGTCGGGTATCTCTACCTGCTCCCCGTCGTGCTCATGCTGCTGGTCGGCCTCGTCTACCCCGGCCTTCGCACCATTTACGAGTCGTTCTTCGACGCCGCCGGCAAGGCGTTCGTCGGCGTCGACAACTACAAGACCATCTTCACCGACAAGGACCAGCTCACCGTTCTGCGGAACACGGTGTTCTGGGTCGTCCTCACCCCGTTCCTGGCGACCGGCATCGGCCTGATCTACGCGATCCTGGTCGACAAGTCGCGGTTCGAGTCGTTCGCCAAGGCGCTGATCTTCCTGCCGATGTCGATCTCCTTCGTGGCGGCGTCGATCATCTGGAAGTTCATGTACGAGTACCGCCCCGACCAGGCCAACGTGAAGCAGATCGGCCTGATCAACCAGATCATCGTCTGGCTCGGCGGCAAGCCGGTCCAACTGCTGATCGAGTCGCCGCTCAACACGTTCCTGCTGATCGTCGTGATGATCTGGATCCAGGCCGGCTTCGCCATGACCGTGCTCTCGGCGGCCATCAAGGCGATCCCGGACGACATCGTCGAGGCCGCCCGGCTCGACGGCGTCACCGCCTGGACCATGTTCAAGAACATCACGGTGCCCAGCGTCCGCCCGACCATCGTGGTCGTGCTGACCACCATCGGCATCGGCACGCTCAAGGTCTTCGACATCGTCCGGACCATGACCGGCGGCAACTTCAAGACCAGCGTGGTGGCCAACGAGTTCTACTCGCAGACCTTCCGGGCCGACAACCAGGGCCTCGGCGCCGCTCTCGCGGTGCTCCTGTTCATCCTGGTCATCCCCGTTGTCGCGTACAACATCCGGCAGGTTCGTCAATCGGAGGCACGATGACCGCCGTAACTCCCCTGACGACCACGCCCGATCTGGCGGCGGAGAAGCCGAGCGCGGCCGCGGTCGCGAAGAAGCGGCTCAGCTCGCCGTGGGCGTCGCTGTTCGCGATCATCATCGCGGTGCTCTGGACCATCCCCACGTTCGGCCTGCTGATCTCCTCGTTCCGGCCGGAGCGGGCGATCAAGCGGACCGGCTGGTGGACGTTCTTCTCCGACCCGCAGATGACGCTGGACAACTACCGCGCGGTGTTCGGCGAGGGCGGCGGCATCAACATGGCCGACTTCTTCGTCAACTCGCTGGTGATCTGCATCCCCTCGGTGCTGATCCCGATGGCGCTGGCGTCGCTGGCCGCGTACGCCTTCGCCTGGATCGACTTCCGGTTCAAGAACTTCCTGTTCATCGCGATCTTCGCCCTGCAGATCGTGCCGCTGCAGATCACGCTGCTGCCGCTGCTGAAGATCTTCGTCAACATCCACATCACCGGTACGTTCTGGACGCTGTGGCTCGCCCACTCGACGTTCGCGCTGCCGCTGGCCATCTATCTGCTGCACAACTTCATGCGGGAGGTGCCGGCCGGCCTGATCGAAGCGGCCCGGGTCGACGGCGCCGGCCATGTGTCGATCTTCTTCCGCGTCATGCTGCCACTGCTGACGCCCGCGCTGGCGGCGTTCGGCATCTTCCAGTTCCTCTGGGTCTGGAACGACCTGCTGGTGGCGCTGGTCTTCGCGGGCGGCGGCAACGAGGTAGCCCCGATCACGCTGGCGCTGGCCAACCTCAGCGGCACCCGGGGCACGGCGTGGCAGCTGCTCTCCGCCGGCGCCTTCGTCTCCATCCTGGTGCCGGTCGTGGTGTTCCTGCTGCTCCAGCGCTACTTCGTCCGTGGTCTCATGGCCGGTAGCGTCAAGGGCTAGGGCCCGTTTCCCGGAGGGGCCGCGTCCACACGGGCGCGGCCCCTTTCGCTGCCCGCCCCTCCCGCTCCCCGGCCGCTCGCGCTCCACGGCCCCTGGCGCTCTCCGGCCCTTCGGGCTCCCCACCCCTCGCGCTGCGCGTCCCCCTCCCGCCGCGCCGCCTTTTCCGCCGCGCGACTCTCCCGCCGCGCGACTCTCCCGCCGCGCGGCCCTTCCCACTGTCCGGCCGCTCCCGCTGCCCGGCCCCTTGCGCTGCGCGGCCCTCCCGCTTCCCGGTCCTCCCGCTCCCCAGCCTCCCGCGCGCGCTGCCCTCCCGCCCCCGGCCCTTGCGCTGCATGGACCTCCCGCTACGCGCCATTTCCAGGAAGTGGACCGTCGGCGGCCCGATTTAGCGACCAATTCGTGGAAATGGCCGCCCTCCGCGGGACGAGACGAGGCGGAGCGCGGCGGGCACGGCGAGCGGAGCGCGGGGAGGCGGGCGGGTCGGGCCGGGCGCGGCCAGGCCGGGCGCGGTGAGGTGGGTCGGTGCCGGCTCGGTGGGCCGGGCGGGGTGGGCGCGGCCAGCCGTGCGGAGCGAGCGCGGCCAGCCGGGCGGAGCGAGCGCGGCCAGCCGGGCGGAGCGAGCGCGGCCAGCCGGGCGGAGCGAGCGCGGCCAGCCGGGCGGAGCGAGCGCGGCCAGCCGGGCGGAGCGAGCGCGGCCAGCCGGGCGGAGCGCGCAGATCGTCCACGCCCGGCTCGGTGACCGAGCGCGGCCAGCCGGCGGAGCGAGCGCGGCCAGCCGGGCGCGGCGGGCGGGACGAAGCGGGCGGGGCGGGAGCGTTCGCGCGGGGGCGAGGGCGGGTAAGACGGCGGGCATGGCGCTTCCGATCGAGGACTACGCGATCATCGCGGACACGCAGACGGCGGCCCTGGTCGGCCGGGACGGGTCGATCGACTGGTTCTGCGCGCCGCGTTTCGACTCCGGGGCCGTCTTCGCGGCTCTGCTCGGCACCGAGGAGAACGGGCACTGGACGATCCGGCCGGCCGGCCGGCCGGTGGCGACCCGCCGACGTTATCGCGACGACACGCTGGTGCTGGAGACCGAGTTCGAGACGGCCGACGGCGTCGTACGGCTGATCGACTTCATGCCGCCCCGCGGCGAGGCGCCCGACCTGATCCGGATCGTCGAGGGTGTGCGCGGCACCGTCGACATGGAGATGACGCTGCGGCTGCGCTTCGACTACGGGCACGTCGTCCCGTGGGTCTACCGGGAGCAGGAGCACCTGGTCGCGGTGGCCGGGCCGGACGCGGCGTGGCTGCGCACCCCGGTCGAGACGCACGGCGAGAACATGGCGACCCGGGCCCGCTTCCGGGTGCAGACCGGCGAGCGGGTGCCGTTCGTGCTGACCTGGCGGCCCTCGCACCTGCCGCCGCCGGAGCCGCTCGACCCCTCGCACGAGCTCGGCGTCACCGAGGGCTACTGGCGCGGGTGGGTGTCGGCCTGCACGTACGAGGGTGAATGGCGCGACGCCGTGGTCCGCTCGCTGCTGACGCTGAAGGCACTCACCTACGCCCCGACCGGCGGCATCGTCGCGGCCGCCACCACCAGCCTGCCGGAGAAGCTGGGCGGCGTGCGGAACTGGGACTACCGGTTCTGCTGGCTGCGGGACGCGACGATCACCCTGCAGTCGCTGCTCTATTCCGGCTTCCAGAGCGAGGCGATCGCCTGGCGCAAGTGGCTGCTGCGGGCCATCGCCGGAAACCCGGCCGAGCTGCAGATCATGTACGGCGTGGCCGGCGAGCGCCGCCTCGACGAGTACCAGGCGACCTGGCTGACCGGCTACGACGGCAACCCGGTGCGGATCGGCAACGCCGCCGCCGAGCAGTTCCAGCTCGACGTCTACGGCGAGGTGATGGACGCCCTGCACCAGGGCCGGCGGGCGGGCCTCAAGGCCGACGATCCGGCGTGGGGCCTGCAGGTCAAGCTCATGGAGTTCGTGGAGGAGCACTGGCGCGACCCGGACGAGGGCATTTGGGAGGTCCGCGGCGGGCCCAAGCAGTTCGTGCACTCGAAGCTGATGGCGTGGGTCGCCGTCGATCGGGCGGTCAAGGCGGTCGAGCACTTCGGCTTCGACGGCCCGGTCGAGCGCTGGCGGGCGCTGCGCGAGGAGATCCGCGACGAGATCCTGGAGAAGGGGTACGACCCGGACCGTAAGACGTTCACCCAGTTCTACGGCTCGGACGAGCTGGACGCGGCGATGCTCATGGTCCCGTTGGTCGGCTTCCTGCCCGGCGACGACGAGCGGGTGATCGGCACGGTCGCCGCCGTCGAGAGGCATCTGATGGTCGACGGTTTCGTGCAGCGGTACACCCAGAAGCCGGGCTCCGACGTCGACGGCCTGCCGCCGGGCGAGGGCGCGTTCCTGGCCTGCACCTTCTGGCTGGCCAGCAACTACGCGCTGATCGGGCGGCACGACGACGCCCGGGAGACCTTCGCCCGGCTGCTCGCCCTGCGCAACGACGTGGGGCTGCTGTCCGAGGAGTACGACACCGGGGCGCACCGGCTGGTGGGCAACTTCCCGCAGGCGTTCAGCCACGTACCGCTGATCGACACCGCCCGTACGCTCGGCGCCGCGCTCGCCCCGACCGAAGCGCGAGCCCACGAAGGCCTCAAGTAGGCACTCGCGGCCATCACCGATCTTCGCCGCGGCCGACGAGGCCGAGGGCGGCGGTCGCGGCCGCCGTCGCGAGGATCCAGCCGGCGATCTGCAGGATGTCGGCCACGATCTGGAGGCCCACGTCGCGGTAGTGCCAGGACGACTTCTGGCCGAGGTCGACCACCGGCACCAGCAGGTCCAGCGAGTACAGCGCCGGGTTGAAGCTCCCGCAGTAGCCGGGCTGCTCGGGCACCGGGTCGGCGGCGTCGACGACCACGCATTCGCTGGTGGGGCCGGCGGCCGGCTTCGGGTCGGGTCGCTCGGGGCCGGCCAGCACGCCGAAGACGAGGAAACCGGCCAGCCAGAGGCCGAGCAGCCAGTAGAGCGCGAGCTGCAGCCGGTAGCCGTACCCGACCGTGATCCGATAGAGGAAGCCGACCAGCCGCAGCAGTTGGCGGCGGGGATTGCGCGGCGGCTCGGTGCGCTGGGCCCACTCGCGCCGGCGCATCTCGAAGAGGATGCGGCGGGCGACGGCGTCGGCGCCGGCCGCGCGGTAGGTCGCGGCGAGCTGGAGGTACGGCTGGGAGAGCTGCCCGGTCGGCAGGGCCGACTCGGTCCGCAGCGTCGACGGCGGCGGCAGGATCTTGGTGCTGCGCAGGCGCTCGATCTGGGTACGCCAGTCCGCCCGCCCCGCCGTCGCGTCCAGGTCGAGGTGCACCTGGTACTCGAAGCCGAGCAGATCCAGGTGGGTGGCGTGCCAGAAGTTGGCGTTGTCGGTGAACGAGATGACCACGGCCCGGGAGGCGTCGACGTTGCCGCGCAGCGGTTCGCCCGGCGCCGCCACCAGGTCGGGGGTGCGCAGCCCGGCCAGGTCGAGCACCAGCCCGCTCGGGTCCGCCCCCAGCACGACGCCCTTGAGCCCGACCGAGCGGTTGACCTCGGCCCGCCGCAGCCGCAGCAGGCCCTCGGCCCGGGTGTCGTCGAACCACGCGTCGCCGCCGATCACCGCGGCGCCGCCGTCGATGGACGGCGACGGGCGCGGGTCGTCCCGCGGCTGCGCGCCGCGCCGCACGCGCGCCTCGGTGAGGTCGACGTCGCCGGAGATGCGGGCGTCGGCGAACCGCACCCCGCCGACCGTGTCGATCCCCTTGAGATACAGGTCGGAGCAGGCCAGCGAGGACGCGTCGACGGCCGGGCCCTCCTCGCTGACGATCTCGGCCCGGATGAACTGCACCGACCGGGAGACCTTCGCGCCACGGAGGGCGACCTGGCCGGACGCGCGGAACGGCGAGGCGGCCGGGTTTCCGCGTACGGTGCCGGTGATCTCGGCGCCGATCAGGTTGAGCACCGGGTCGTGCCGGTTCTCCCGGCTGCCGGGCTGATAGATGCGCACGTCGGTGCGGCAGGGCTCGCGCAGCGTGGCGCCCGAGACGAAGACCGAGCCGCCGACCAGGTCGGCCATCCGCAGCGACCCCTCCGCGTCGAGGTCGCCGCAGTCGACGGCGCCGCCGACGTGGGCCCGGTGCAGGTTGAGCGCGTTGCCGTCGGCCGCACGCAGGGTCGAGCGCTGGACGTGCACGTTGTACTGGATGCGCGCGTCCTGCAGGCAGATCTCGCCGGTCATGGTGGCGTCGGTGGCGCTGACGTGGCCGCGAACCACGACACCGTTGGCGACGATCGCGTACGCGTGCCCGTCGATCGCCGCGTTGTCGAAGCGCAGGTCGCCGCCGATCTCGGCGCCGCTGACCCGGACGCTGCCCCGCGCGCTGAACCCGGCGTCGAGCTCCACGTTCCCGCGCACCTTCGCGCCGTCGATCACCACCACCGCGTACGGGTCGAACTCCGCATCCCCGCTCGGGCCGATGCCGTGCCGCTCGGGCGCCGGCGGCTCGGCCGCGGCGAACCGCCCCGCGCTCAGGTCGACGATCCCGTCGATCACCACCCCCGGCAGGTAGAAGCGGCCGGTCACCTCGAGCAGGTCGGCGTTGGTGCGGGACGATCCCGACCGGCGCTCGGCCAGGTCGGCGCGCGCGATCGACCGCCGGGCGCGCTCGTGCCGTCGGTCCGCGCTCAGCGAGCCGTCGATCCGCAGCTCGGGCCCGTTCAGCGCGGTGCCCGGCATCGGCCCCTCCGCCGCTGGCGCGACCAGCAGGGCGCTGTCCAGCTCGAGGTCGCCGCCGACGCGCGCGTTGGCCAGGTCGAACAGCCCCCGGCACTCGATCCGGGGCGCGCTGAGCATGCCGCCGAGGGTGAGCCGCCGCATCCGCACCGGGCAGCCGCGGGGCAGCACCGAAATCGCGTCGGTCCGGTGGTCGGGCCCGAACAGCGAGCCGTCCAGGTGCATCGACCCGCCGACCCGGGCGTCGGTGAAGTCGACCCCGGCCGCAAACGACGACTCCTTGAGCCACACGTCCTGCGTGCACCGGCAGTTGGCGGCGTCCACCCAGGCCACCGTGGTGCGGTCGAGCTGGAGGCTGGGCAGGGTCGCCTCGAGCAGGTTGATGCCGCCGCGCACCGTGCAGTCGATCAGGGTCAGCTGCACGCCGAGCGTCGAGCCCCGCAGGTCGAGGTCGCCCTCGACGGTCACGCCCCGCAGGTAGAGCTGCCCGGTGGGATGGTCTTGCGGACCCGGCGGCTGCAGCAGCGCCCGCCGCAGCGTGGCCGCCGGGATGACGGCCGGAGCGGTGACCACGGTGCCGGCCCGGCTCGCCGCGACCAGCTCGCGGCACAGCGCGTCGTCCCCCGGCATGGGGATCAATCTAACGTAGCGTGGCCTGGTGACCGCAGCGCAACATCTGGCAACTGCTTGCCGCCCCACGGGGTATGCGGCATGGAATGACCGTCATGAACACCGCTGACCTCACACCCCACCTGAGCGGGGTGCGCCGCCTGGGCGTCGCCTTCTCCGGCGGGGTCGACTCGTCCGTGCTGCTGGCACTGGCCGCCCGCGCGCTGGGCACCGACCGGGTCGTCGCGATCCTCGGCGTGTCACCCAGCCTCGCCGCCGACGAGCGGACCGGCGCCCACCGGGTGGCCGAGCTGATCGGCGTACGGCTGGTCGAGGTACCCACCGACGAGGGCGCGCGCCCCGCCTACCGGGCGAACGGGCCCGACCGCTGCTTCCACTGCAAGGACGAGCTGTTCACCCGGATCGCCGAGTCCACTGCCGTCGACCACGACCTCGACGCCATCGCGTACGGCGAGAACGCCGACGACGTACGCCGCACCGACCGCCCCGGCGCCCGCGCCGCCCGCGCCCACCGCGTGCTGACCCCCTTGGCCGACGCCGGCCTGGTCAAGGCCGACGTGCGCGAGATCGCCCGCTCGCTGCGCCTGCCGGTGGCCGACAAGCCGGCCGCGCCGTGCCTGGCCTCCCGCATCCCGCACTTCACCGAGGTCACCCCGCGCCGCCTGAGCCAGGTGGAACGGGCCGAGGCCGCCCTGCGCCGCCTGGGCTTCGGCGACCTGCGCGTCCGCCACCACGGCGAGGTGGCCCGGATCGAGCTCTCTCCCGCGGACCTGCCCCGGGCTGTTTCCGAGCCCCTGCGCTCGTCGATGCACGCCGCGGTGACCGGAGCCGGGTTCCGTTTCGTCGCGCTCGACCTGGCCGGCATCCAGTCCGGCGCCTTCACGCGCGACGCATCCGCCGACGGGGCGGCCCGGTGACCGACCTTTCGTCCTACGCCGACCTGGACCTCGACCGAGCGCGGCGGCGCGGTTATCCGGAGGCGGTCTTCTGCGCCGGAAAGACGCCCGAGCAGGTCGCCGGAATCGCCGCCGCCGTCGCCGCCCGCCCCGATGTCGTCACGCTCTTCACCCGGGCCTCGCCGTCGCATGCCCGAGCCGTGCTCGAGGTCTTGCCCGACGCCGTCCACGATGCCGGCGCCGGCCTGCTCGCCTGGCCGCCCGCCGAGCCCGCACCCGCCGGCGGCCCGGTCGTCGTCGTGACGGCCGGCACCTCCGACCTCCCGGTCGCCCGCGAGGCCATGCTGACCGCTCGCTACCTGGGCCGGCGCACCGAGATGGTGGTCGACGTGGGCGTGGCCGGCCTGCACCGCATCCTGGCCCACCTCGACACGCTCCGAAGCGCCCGGGCCGTGATCGTGGTGGCCGGCATGGACGGCGCCCTCCCCGGCGTGGTGGCCGGCCTGATCGCCGCCCCCGTCATCGCCGTGCCCACGTCCGTGGGTTACGGCGCCGCGTTCGAGGGATTGGCCGCCCTGCTCACGATGCTCAACGCCTGCGCGCCCGGGGTGGCGGTGGTCAACATCGACAACGGCTACGGCGCCGGGCACCTGGCCGCCCAGATTGCCGCGCCGTGAGCAGGCACGCCTGGATCGACGCTTCGGCCGGCGTGGCCGGCGACATGCTGCTGGGCGCTCTCCTCGACGCGGGCGCAAGCCTTTACGGCGATGCCGGCCGCGCCGCGAATCTCGACGGCGACACCGTGCTCGGCGCCGTTCGGTCGGCTGTCCGTGCGGTGGCCGGGGACGCGGTCCGGCTGCGCGTTCATCACGTGACCCGGGCCGGCTTGCGCGCGCTCAAGGTCGACGTCCAGCTTCTCGACGAGGATCCGCCGACGCGTCGCTGGCGCGAGGTCCGCGAACTGCTCGGGCGCGTCGATCTGCCCGCCGCTACGGCCGTTTTCACGCGACTGGCCGAGGCTGAGGCGCGCGTGCACGGGATCGAGCCGGACGACGTGCACTTTCACGAGGTGGGTGCTCTCGACGCGATCGCGGACGTGGTGGGCTGTTGTGCCGCCCTCGACCGGCTCGGCATAACGAAGGTGTCGGGCTCGCCGGTCGCACTCGGGTCGGGGACGGTCCGGGCACGTCACGGCCGTCTTCCGGTGCCGGCGCCGGCGGTCGTCGAGCTTGCCCGGGGTTGGCAGGTTGCGAGCGGTGGTGCAGGTGAGCTGGCGACGCCGACCGGCATGGCGTTGCTGCGGACGTTCGCGCAGGCCTGCGAACAACTGCCGCCCATGACGCTCGAGGCGGTCGGCATCGGCGCGGGCACGCGCGACCCGGCCGAACGCGCCAACGTGATCCGCGTGCTGGTCGGCAACCCGGCCGCACCACGAGATGCCAGGCCGGCGGGGGACGCAACCGACGAGACTTTGCTGCTGCTCGAGGCCAACGTGGACGACCTGGATCCGCGACTGTGGCCGGGCGTGCTGGCGGGGCTGATGGAACTCGGCGCGGCAGATGCCTGGCTCACGCCGATCCTCATGAAGAAGGGGCGGCCCGCGCACACACTCAGCGTGCTCTGCCGGGCGGAGCTTGTGCCGGCGGTGCGTGCCCGGATATTCCGGGATACGAGCACGCTCGGCATCCGGCACGCCGAGCGTGGGCGGGTGGCGCTCGATCGGGCAGTCGTCGAGGTGCGGCTCGACGGTGTGCCCACCGGCGGCGCGGCGGCGGGCGGGGCGATCATCCGCGTCAAGGTGGGATATCTCGATGGCGTCGCGGTGCAGGCCATGCCCGAGTTCGAGGACGTGGCCGCGGCGGCCAGGGAACAAGGGCGATCCGAGCGGATGGTGCTGCAGGAGGCGCTGGCCGCGGCGGCTCAGATCTTGAACACGGCCCGGGGCTGATCGACGACCAGGGTGGTCAGCGTGTCGAGGGCCTCGTCCTCGTCCAGGCGGTGCTCGGCCACCAGCGATGCCAGGAAGCCCGCGTCCAGGCGGCGGGACATGTCGTGCCGGGCCGGGATCGAGCAGAACGCCCGGGTGTCGTCGATGAAGCCGGACAGGCGCGAGAAGCCGGCGATCTCGGTGACGGCCTGCTGGTAACGGCGGATCTCGGCCGGGTTGTCGAGGAACCACCACGGCGCCCCGGCGTACACGGACGGGTAGAAGCCGGCCAGGGGGGCGATCTCGCGGCTGTAGACGGTCGCGTCCACGGTGAAGAGCACCAGGTGGAAGCCGGGGTGCGTGCCGAACTTCTCGAGCAGCGGCTGCAGCGCGGCGGTGAACTCGACGGCGACCGGGATGTCGTGGCCGGTGTCGGGGCCGTACGCGGCCAGGGTCGCCGGGTGGTGGTTGCGCCAGATCCCCGGATGCAGGGTCATGACCAGGCCGTCGTCGCAGGACATGCGGGCCATCTCGAAGGTCATGTGCCGGCGGAAGGCGACCGCCTCGCGTACGGTCACCGTGCCCGCCACCGCCGACCGGTAGATCCGTTCCGCCTCGCGCCGGTCCAGCGGCTCGGCCCCGGCGTCCGCGTGCCCGTGGTCGGCCGAGACCGCGCCGTGCGCGACGAAGTACCGCCGCCGCTCCTCCAGCGCCGCGATGAAGCCGGCGTAGTCGCCGACGTCGCCGCCGTCCCCGGCCAGATCCTTGACGTACGAGGTCCACCCCGGCCGTCCCACCTCGAGATAGCGGTCGGGCCGGAACGTGGGCGCGATCCGCGTCGGGACCGCGTCGCCCAGCGCCCGGTGCGCGGCCAGATCGTCGGCCGGGTCGTCGGTGGTCGCCAGGAACGCGATGTTGAAGCGATCGAGCAGCGCACGCGGCCGGAAAGAAGGCGACAAAAGCTTCTCGGCCACCTCATCATACAATTTATCCGAATTGTCCAAGGAGGGCCGCGCGGTAACGCCGAACAAAGCCAGCGAACTCTCGAACCAATATCGCACCGGAGTACCCCGCAGCAGGTGCCAGTGGGAGCAGAGCAGTCGCCAGGCGTCCCGCGCGGCCGGCTCCGGAAGAGGCCCGGAACCCACCCCGAGAGCGGACAACGACACCCCGCCGGCGTGCAGCAACCGCGTCACGTAATGGTCCGGCTGGATGAACAAGGACGTCGGATCGGCGAACGGCGCGTCGTCCAGCAGCAGACGCGGATCCACGTGCCCGTGCGGACTCACGATCGGCAGCTCGGCCACGGCGGCGTACAGGCGGCGCGCGAGATCGCGCACCCCGGGGTCGGCGGGGAGCAGGCGGTCGGGGTGCGGCGTGAGGGCGGCCATGGGCCCGAGCCTCGGCGCGGCGAATTCCGGAAGGCAAGCGGTTGCCATCAGTTGCCTCGGCGCCGGGGCAACAACTGGCAACTCGTTGCCACGCACCGTCGCCTGTGGAAACCATCGCGTAACAGTGATGCGGGTCACTCCCCGCCGGCGATACCCGAAGGAGACCGACGATGGCGCGTACACGGAAGATCTTGGCGCTGGCGGGGGCGACCGTGCTGGCCGCCGCCCTCACCGCCTGCGGTGGCGGCGACGACAGCGGCGGCGGCAGCAGCGGCTCCGGCAAGACGCTCGATGTGCTGATCGGGGCCAACACCCAGTACCCGGAGGAGTTCCAGGCCTGGCAGAAGTCGATAAGCGACAAGTTCAAGGCGCAGACCGGCGCCACGGTCAAGTTCGAGACGTTCGCCAGCGCCAACGACGAGCTCACCAAGATACAGACGTCGGTGGTGGCCGGCTCCGGGCCGGACGTCTACGCGGTCGGCACCACGTTCACGCCCACGGCCTACTCGACCGGCGCCTTCGTCAAGATGGGCGACGACGAGTGGAAGAAGATCGGCGGCAAGGACAAGTTCAACCCGGCCACCCTCGGCATCTCCGGTCCGGACGAGAACAACCAGGTCGGCATCCCGTGGGTCAGCCGCCCGTTCGTCATGGCCTACAACACCGAGCTGCTCAAGGCGGCCGGCATCAGCAAGCCGGCGACCACCTGGGACGAGCTGACCCAGCAGGCCAAACAACTGACCAAGGGCGACCAGTACGGGTTGGCCGTCGCCTACAAGGACAACTTCGACCCGTGGAAGTTCGTCTGGGGCATGTCGGTGCAGGCCGGCAACCCGCTCGTCGACGGCAAGACGGCGAAGATCCAGGACCCGACCGTGCAGAAGGCGTACCAGACGTACTTCGGCTGGCTGACCAACGACAAGGTGGTCGACCCGGCCGCCGTCGGCTGGACCAACCCGCAGGCGCTGGCCGCGTTCGCCAAGGGCAAGACCGGCTACTTCGCGCTGACCACCACGACCGCCACCAACTCGCTCGACCAGGGCGCGGTGAAGGGCAAGTGGGCGTTCACGCTGCTGCCGACCGTTCCGCCGGGCGCGACCACCCGTCCCGCGAACGGGGTCGAGGCGGCGAGCATCCTCTCCGGTGACAACCTGCTGGTCGCCGACTACTCCAAGAACAAGGACCTCGCTTTCGAGTACGTCAAGCTGGTCACCAACCCCGACGTGCAGCTCGACTACTACAAGAAGTTCGGCAACCTCCCGGCCAACGCCTCCGCGCTGCAGACCCTGGCCGCCGACCCGAAGCTGGGCCCGGTGACCGAGGCCGCCAAGAAGTCGGTGGCCACGCCGTTCACCGGCGCCTGGAGCGAGATCCAGCTGGCGCTGACCAACGTAGCCGTGCAGTCGCTGCCCGACCTGGCCAAGGGCTCGCTCTCGCCGGCGCAGATCGACGCCCGCATCGCCGACGCGCAGAAGGCCGCGCAGACGGCCCTGGACCGGGCCAAGTGACATGACCACACTGGTGAGAACGCCGCAGAAGGCGGCGACGCCGGAGAAGCACAGAAAGGGCGTGACCCAGCAGCAGCGCCCGCTCTGGCTGCTGACGCCGGGCGGCCTGCTCATGGTCGTCGTCATCCTGATACCGCTGGCGCTCGCGCTGTGGATCTCGTTCATCGACCTCGATCAGTACACGTTGCGCCGCTGGGTCGAGGCGCCGTTCATCGGCCTGGCCAACTACGTCGAGGCCTTCGACGCCGGCCTGCTGCACTCGATCTGGATCAGCGTGTCGTTCGCGCTCCTGTCGACCGCCGCCACGGTGCCGATCGGGATCGCGGCGGCACTGGTCACCCAGAACGCCTATCGGGGGCGCGGGCTGGTCCGGGCGGTGTTCCTCATCCCGTACGTGCTGCCGTCCTTCGTCGTGGCGACGGTGTGGCGCACCATGCTCCAGCCGGACGGCATCGTCAACAGCCTGCTCGGCAAGACCGGCACGCTGTGGCTGAACGGGCCCAACTCGTACTGGACGCTGGTGCTCGTGGAGATCTGGGCGGCCTGGCCGTTCATCTACCTGATGTCGCTGGCCGCCCTGCAGTCGGTCGACCACGAGGTGCACGAGGCGTCCGCGGTGGACGGCGCGACCTGGTGGCCGAAGCTGATCAAGGTGATCCTGCCCTACCTGCGCGGCCCGGTGCTGCTCGCCTGCCTGCTGGCCACGCTCAACCACATCAACAACTTCACGCTGCCGTTCGTCCTCTTCGGCGCGCCGGCCCCGGACGACGTCAACGTCATGCCGATGCTGGTCTACGTGACCAGCTTCCAGGGCCTGCGGTTCGGGCTGAGCGCGGCGATGGCGGTCGTCTCGCTGATCCTGATCCTGATCCCGCTCTTCGTCTATCTGCGCGCGGTGCGGCTGGACGTGCACGAGGAAGGAGGCCGCAAATGAGCGCGCACGCCGAGGCGACCCGGCTGCTCCCCCGCCCCCTGCTCATCACGCTGACCGTGCTGCTGTGCGCGATGGTGCTGGTGCCGATCTCGTACATCGTGCTGGCCTCGCTCAACAGCGACGTGGGCGTGGCGTCGGGCGAGTTCTGGCCGAGCTCGTTCAGCCTGGAGAGCTACCACAAGATCTGGACCACGGCCGACCTCTCGACCGGCCTCGTGAACAGCCTGATCGTCTGCGGGTTCACCGCGGTCGCCTCCGCGCTGCTCGGCACCACCACCGCGTACGTGCTGGTCCGCTATGCCTTCTGGGGAAGGCTCACCATCCTGCGCGGTCTGGTCGGCTTGCAGAGCATCCCGGGCACCCTGATGCTGCTGCCGGTCTTCGTGCTGTTCTCGTCGGCCGGCAACTATCTCGGCCTGACCGTGATCGGCACCCGGTGGGGCCTGTTCATCGCGTACCTGACCTTCGCCCTGCCGTTCTCGACCTGGGTGATGGTCACCTACCTGCGCGGTCTTCCCCGTGAGCTGGAGGAGGCGGCCCGCACCGAGGGCGCGTCGACGATGGTGATCCTGCGCCGGATCGTCTTCCCGCTGAGCCTTCCGGCGATCGTGGTGTCCGGGATCTTCGCGTTCCTGCTCGGCTGGAACGACGTTCTCTTCGCCTCGGTGCTGACCCGGCCCGAGACGCACACGGCCGCGGTCGCGCTGCAGATCTTCGGCTCGTCGCAGGAGGGCGGCGCGCTGCCGGTCTACTCGCAGATGATGGCGGCGGCGCTGGTCTGCGCGGCCCCGGTGGTCATCCTCTATCTGATCTTCCAGCGCTACCTGGTCGGCGGGCTCACGGCGGGTGGCGTCAAGTGACCCGGGTGGCGGTGGCCGGCCTCGGCGACGTGTCGGTGGTGCATCTCGCGGCGATCTCGTCGCTCGGCGCCGACCTGGTCGGCGTGTGCGACGTCGACCCGACACGTGCCGGGGACGGCTACCGCGACCACCGGGCGTTGCTCGACGCGACGCGGCCGGACGTGTTGCACATCTGTACTCCACACGATCAACATGTCCAGCTCGCGATCGATGCGCTGGAACGCGGCGTCAACGTGTTGATGGAGAAGCCGGTCGCCCACACCGTCGCCGAGGCGTCCCGCCTGGTCGAGGCGGCCGCGGCCCACCCGGCCGTCAAGATCGGCGTGTGCCTGCAGAACCGCTACAACGCCTCTTCGGAAAAAGTCCGGAAAGTCCTGGCCAATCAGGCGGCGAACGGCGGATCGGCCACGGTCTTCTGGCATCGCACGCCCGACTACTACCGCGCATCGCCGTGGCGCGGCGACAAAGCCCGCAGTGGTGGCGGTGTACTGATAAATCAGGCTATCCACACCATCGACCTCATGCAGTGGTTCCTCGGCGACGTCGAAGCGGTCAGCGGCCACGCCGGGCGCTACGGCGGACTTCCCGGCGACGTCGAGGACACCGCCCACCTGCTCCTCGACCACGAGGGCGGCGCCCGCAGCGTCGTCTTCGCCACCACCACCAACGTCGTCGACCAGCCCGTGACCATCGAGATCGTCACCGACGAGGCCGTACTGACGATCAAGAACGGCCTGACCATCGCGTACGCCGACGGCCGCACCGAGGCGATCGAGGAGCGCCGGGCCGACGGCGGCGGGCGCGACTACTGGGGCGCCTCGCACGAGCTGCTCATCGCCGACTTCTACCGCACGCTGGAGGATCCCGAGCCGTTCTGGATCGGGCCGGCCGAGGCGCTGAAGTCGCAGTACCTGATCGACCAGATCTACCGCTCCGACACCTGAAGGGCGCCGCCGATGTGGACTCTCTCCGGATTCGCCGACGAGATCTCCCCCGATCTCACCGAGCAGTGCGAGGTCGCGACGAGCCTCGGCCTCAAGTACATCGAGGTGCGCAGCGCCTGGGACGTCAACATCCTCGACCTGTCCCCCGATCAACTGAACACGATGAAGAAGACCCTTTCCACGTACGGGATAAAGGTGTCCAGCATCGGCTCCCCGATCGGGAAGATCTTCATCGACGAGGAGTTCGGCCCGCACCTCGACCGCATGCGGCACGCCGCCGAGGTCGCCCAGGAGCTGGGCGCGCCGTACATCCGGATCTTCTCGTTCTTCCTCCGCCCCGGCAGCGACCCGGCCGAGCACCGCGCCGAGGTGATCGACCGGATGCGGGCGCTGGTGCGGGTGGCCGAGGAGGCCGATCTGGTGCTGCTGCACGAGAACGAGAAGGAGATCTACGGTGACGTGCCGGCCCGCTGCCTCGACCTGATCCGCTCGGTCGGCTCCCCCTACCTGCGGCTGGCCTGGGACCCGGCGAACTTCGTGCAGGTCGGGGTGCGGCCCTACAGCGACGGGTACGCGGCGCTGCGCCCGCACGTCGAGTACATGCAGATCAAGGACGCGCTGGCGGCCGACGGCACGGTGGTCCCGGCCGGCGAGGGCGACGGCGAGCTGGCCGCCACCATCCGGGCGCTGCGCCACGACGGCTTCGACGGCTTCTTCTCGCTCGAACCGCACCTGGCGCTGGGCCACGCCACCGGCGGGTTCTCCGGCCCCGACCAGTTCCGCCGGGCGTGGCGGGCTTTCACCGATCTTTTGAAGACCGAGGAGATTGAGTACGCGTGAGCACCGCACCTTCCCGCACCGCACCCAGGTTCGCCATCGTCGGCGCCGGCGTGATCGGCCGCCATCACGGTCTCGTCACGAGTCAGCTCGCCGACCGTCTTTCCCTCGTCGCCGTCGCCGATGTCGACCTCGATCGCGCGTCCTCGCTGACTGCCGAGCGTGGCGGGCGCCCGTATGCCTCCCTGGGGGACGCCCTCGCCGCCGAGGAGATCGACGTCGTGGTCGTCTGCACCCCGACCGGCAAGCACGGCGAGGTTGCGATCGAGGCCCTCGAGGCCGGCAAGCACGTGATCGTGGAGAAGCCGGCCGAGATCACCGTGGCCCGGACCGACGAGATCATCCGCGCCCAGCAGAAGGCCGGCACCCTGGTCACGGTCATCTCCCAGCACCGGTTCGACCCGGCGACCGAGAAGGTGCTGGCCGCGATCGAGGCCGGCGAGCTCGGCCGGCTCACTTCCGGCATCGCGTCGATCGACTGGTGGCGCGGGCAGAGCTACTACGACTCCGGCGGCTGGCGCGGCACCTGGGAGCTCGACGGCGGCGGCGCGCTGATGAACCAGGGCGTGCACACCGTCGACCTGCTGATCGCGGCGCTGGGCCGGCCGGTCGAGGTGTTCGCCTACACCGGAACCCTGGCGCACGAGCGGATCGAGGTCGAGGACGTGGCGACCGGTGTGGTGCGCTTCGAGTCGGGCGCGCTGGGCGTGCTGCACGCGACGACGGCCGCCTACCCGGGCCTGAGCGCCCGGTTGCAGGTGCACGGCGACCGCGGATCGGCCGTCATCGACAACGACGAGATGGCGTTCTTCCACGCCACGCCCGCTGGATCGTCCCCGGCCGAGGTGTTGATGGGATCAACGCAGTCCATCTCGGGCGGCTCCTCCGACACCGCGGCCGCGGCCAACCCCGGGCAACTCTCCGACGCGCACCGGCTGCAGTACCTGAACTTCCTGGGCGCGCTGGCCGGCACCGAGAAGCTGCGGGTCGACCTCGAGACCAACCGGCAGGCGGTGGGGGTCATCACCGGCGCGTACGAGTCGGCCCGCACCGGACGGCCGGTGGTGCTGTCGTGAGCCGGATCGCCGCTAATCCCATTCCGTACTGGGCCACCGCCGGCAAGACCCGGCCCGTCTTCGACGAGGCGTTCCGCGACTTTCAGGAGATCGGCTTCACCGCCGTCAAGGCCGACGTGCCCGACGACATGACCGCCTCCTCCTATCTCTCGTGGATCACGTCATACGGACTGCAGCCGTCGCTCAGCCTGTTCAACTCGCCCTTCGACGAGACCGTGGCGCCGGCCGACGAGGTGGAGAGGGCCAAGAAGTTCGCCGCCGCGCAGGTCGGGCTCGGCCTCGACCGTACGATGATCTCGTCGATGGCCGTCCCCGAACGCCTCGCGTCACCGGCCGTCGGCGCCGGCTTCTCCCCCGCCCGCCTGGATCGCGCGATCGACATGTGCGGCGAGGTGTGCCGCACGCTGGCCGCCGAGGGCTTGCAGCCGCTGCACCACTCGCACGTCGGCGGCGTCTTCGAGACCGAGCACGAGATCACCAAGCTGCTCGACGACCTCGGCCCCGAGGTGATCGGCTTCGGGCCGGACACCGGGCACCTGCGCTGGGCCGGCATCGACCCGGCCGCCTTCATCCGCCGCTATGCCGACCGCCTGGGCGGCATCCACATCAAGGACGTCTTCCCCGACCTGCTGGACCGCCGCGACCTGTCCTACCGAGCCGCAACCGAGACCAAGCGCCTGTGGGCCGAGCCCGGCCTGGGTGTGGTCGACTTCGAGGCCGTGCTGGCCGCGATCCCGCCCACCTACGACGGCGACTTCATGATCGAGGTAGACGAGCCGAGCGTCGAGTCGAAGCGCGAGTCGCACCGGATGTCGTTCGAGTGGGCACAGACCGCCCTGGCCGGCCGCGTGTCACCCTGAGCGCACTTTGCTCTGCTCACCGATGCGCGCCGTCGCGGCGGGCGCGCCCGGTCGAGCCGCGCACCACGAGCCGGACCGGCAGCACCAGCGGGTCGCCGCTGGGCTGGGCGCCCTGGGCGACGGCGATGCAGTTGCGCACGCCGGTGAAGCCCATCCGGTAGAGCGGCGACGCGATGGTGGTGAGCTGCGGCTCGACCAGCTCGTCGAAGATGATGTTGTCGAAGCCGACGACGCTCACCTGCTGGGGGACGTCGATGCCGAGCCGGCCGAGGCCCTTGACGATGCCGATCGCGAGCTGGTCGTTGTACGCCTGCACGGCCGTCGCCTGCATCTCGGCGACCCGCAGCGCGGCGCTGAGGCCGGCCAGGACGGTCGGCTCGCACGGGCCGACCCGGCGTGCCTCCAGGCCCAGCTCGGCGGCGACCGTGCGGACGGCCCGCCAGCGGATGCCGTCGGACCACGACGTCTCCGGCCCCGCCACGTACGTGATCCGCTCGTGCCCGAGCTTGGCCAGGTGGTCGACCGCGCGCCGGATGCCGCGCTCGGCGTCGATCACGACGCAGTTCGCCTCGGGCAGGCTGCGGTTGAGCAGCACCACCGCCTTCTGCTTGGCCACCATGCGCAGCGCCGAGTCGGTCATCCGGGAACTCGCGATCACCACCCCGTCGACCTGGCCCAGCTCCTGCTCGATCGTCTCCCGCTCGACCCGCGGCGACTCGTTGGTGTGCGAGAGGATCAGCTGGTAGCCGGCCTCACGGGCGGCCTCGTACGCGCCCTTGATGATGTCGCCGTAGAACGGGTTGGTGACGTCCGCGACCACCAGTGCGATCGCGTTGCGCTGACTGACCGGCCCGCCGGTCCGCGGAGTCGCCGCCCGGTACCCCAGTCGCGAAGCCGCCGCGAAGATGCGCTGCGCGGTGTCGGCGTGCACCCGCCCCGGCCGCGCATAGGCCCGTGACACCGTGGACGCGGCCACCCCGGCCTCGCGAGCCACGTCGTAGATCGTCGGGCGGCTCATGTCGAGAATGTTAAATCCGTCATGCTGTGCGCGACACCGATTAGGCTCGCCCGTCGTGAATGACGTCCCGGCCGTGACCTGGTTCCCGCGATCGGAGCGGCCGCCGCTCGTCCTGCTCGGCCACGGCGGCAGCTCGGACAAGAGCAACCCCCGGCTCGCCCGCCTGGGTGCGTGGTTCGCCGAGACGGCCGGCTTCGCCGCGGCGGCCATCGACGGCCCGTACCACGGCGACCGCGTCCCGTCCCCGATGACCGCGTCCGAGTACTGGTCCCGGATGGCGGCCGAGGGGCCCGAGCGGGTCCTCGACCGCATGGTCGCCGACTGGCAGGCCACGATCGACGCCCTCGCCGCCCGCGTCGACATGTCGCGCCTGGCCTACATCGGGTTGTCGATGGGCACCCGCTTCGGGTTGCCGCTGGTCGCCGCGCTCGGGTCGCGCTGCCGGGCCGCCGTGCTCGGCAAGTTCGGCCTGCGACCGTCCCCGTCCATGAACCCGGCGCTGCTCCCGTCCGCGCGTTACATCACCGACGCGGCCCGCATCACGTGTCCGGTCCTGTTCCACCTCCAGCTCGGCGACACCATGTTCCCGGTCGAGGGCCAGCGCGACCTTTTCGATCTGCTGGCGAGCCCACGCAAGGAGCTGCTCACCTATCCGGGCGGGCACGGCGTCACCGACCCGGCGGCCGAGGTTCGATGGCGGGACTTCGTGCGTGCCGAGCTCTCCGCCGGGAACGCCGAGGGCGGCGGGGTCGACGTGGCGCGCGGGCCGTCCGCGCCCTGAGCCTCCGCGAAGGTGCGGGTCAGGTCGAGGGCGGACAGTCAGCGGCGCCGGAGGACCAGCGCGGCGGCGCCGCCCGCCGGGAGCAGCAGCCAGCACGAGATCAGCCGGTAGATCAGGACGGCCGCGGCGGCGGTCACGGCCGTCGCGCCGGCCGCGGTCAGGCCCGCGACCAGGGCGGTGTCGACCACGCCGACGCCGCCGGGGGTGAGCGGGACCTGGCGGACGATCTGCACGCCCAGGTAGATGCCGGCCAGGGTTACCACGCCGATCGGCAGGCCCACCGCCCGGCAGGCGGCGGCCAGGCAGAGCAGGTCGGCCAGCCAGTTCACGGCGAAGAACAGCACCGCCGCGGTCCAGTCGCGCGGGCGCAACGCGGCGCCCGCCTGCCACGCCTCGTGGGCCGAGGCCAGCGTGGCGCGCAGCCAGCGCAGCACCCGGCCGTCGTCGGGCAGGACCGACGTGCGGATGGCGGGCATGCGGCGGCCGAGCACGATGGCGGCGGTGGTCAGCAGGGTCAGGCCGCCGACCACGGCCAGCGGGCGGGGGCTGAGCAGCAGCGCCGGGTCGGTGCCGAGCACGGCCAGGCCGCCGGTCAGGTAGAGGACGGTGAGGCCGCCGATCGAGGTCAGCCCGGAGACGATCATGGAGGCGGCGGCGAGCTCCTTGGCGACGCCGGCGCGCTGGTACTCGCGGACCGCGTAGCCGGCCGAGACGGCGGCGCCGGCCGGCATCGAGATGGAGATGGCGGTGCGGGCCATCGTCACCGCGGCGGCGCGACGCGCGGTCAGCCGTACGCCCAACGCGCCCATCACCGCCCGCTGCTGCCACGCGAAGGCCCCCAGCGACGCACCCTGCAGCGCGACGGCGGCCGCGACCCACCCGTAGTCCGCCCCGATCAGCGCCCGCACGAACTCCCGCGGGTCGGGCAGCCGCCCCCACAGGCCGGCCGCGGCGAGCACCAGGCCGGCGGCCACCAGCAGCGGCAGGCGCAGCCGCCGCCACCAGCGACGGCGCGCCGGTCGAGGGGCCGGCGCGGACCGCAGCCGGGAGCGGGTAGGTGTCACGCGGCGATCCTGGCAAACATCGTCAACCGGCGGCTACCCCCTGTGAGATCAGTCGCCCGAGAAACCCCAGAAGTACAGCTCAGCCGGCTCGCCGTCGTCGTCGTGCAACACGGCGAGACGGCCGATGCCGGGATAGCGCGCCAGCGGCACGATCGCCTCGACGTGGTCGCGGGTCAGCTTGGTGTTGCCGGCCGCCTCGTACGCCTCGGCCTCGGTCACCGGCACGATCACCCCGTAGTCCGGGTTGCCGTGCTCCTTCACCAGCGCCATGTACTCCTCGAACGTCTCGTACGCGTACGGGAGATAGCCGTAGTTCGGGCTCTCGCCCTCGGCCAGCACCCGGTACATGTCGAGGATCGAGTGGGTGCCCTGCAGGCGTACGACCTCCTCGGCCCACAGCTCGTCCTCGGTGGCCGGGCGCGCCGGGTCGTCGGCCGCGTTCTTGCCGCTGACCGCCCAGAAGAACTCGCCGGCCTCGAAGACCAGCTGACGAAGGGTCACGAAGGCGACGTATCGGTCGTCCTGGTAGGGCATGTAGTAGTCCCACCCCGAAGCGCCCACGCATCCTCCCGGCCCTGATCGAAGCACAGCCGCGACACAATAGCCGGGGGCGAGGCGCGTCCGCCCCGGTCCCCCGGCCATTTCTTGATGATCGAAATCTAGCAGCGGCCGAGGTCCTCCCACTGCTGCGTCCAGCCCGGCTCCGAGCCCTGCGTCCAGTAGCGGGCCTTCCACAGGTGCTTGCCCTGACCCGACGGCGGCCCGCTCGGGTCGCCGTACTTGCTCTTCTCGTGCTTCACCAGGCTGCCGCCGGTGTAGACGGCCGAGAACGCCCATTCCGGCGCGGTCGAGCAGTTGGTGGCGGGCGGAGTGGTCGGCGAAGTGGTCGTGGGACTGGTCGTAGGCGGAGTCGAGCAGGTTCCGGACGAGTCGACCGTGTCGGTGAAGGCGTTGCCCGACGATCGATACGCGGCGGCCTTGGATGCGGCCGCGGACGGCGAGAGCACCTGGTTCTTGGCGAACAAGAGCCAATCCACCTGCTCGATGTACGTCGAGAGGCCGCCCGTGTGCGCCGCGGTGTCGATGAACCACAGGTTCCAGTTGATGGTCATCGTCTGCCGCGGGTAGAACTTGCCCGAGTGGTCGCCGACCTGGACGCCGTCGATGAAGTAGATCATGTGCCCGTTCGCCACCTGGACGACCAGATCGTGCCAGCCGTTGAAGCTCTGCCGCTCCTCCGAGTGCACGTTGTCGGCGTACCAGGGATCGTTGCGGTAGGTGTACCAGCTGGTCTGGTAGTTGATCGGCCCGGTCTCGCCCCACCCGCCGTTCGGCAGGTACTCGGAGATGTCCAGCTCCGAGTACGTCGGATCGAGGTCCCCGTTGAGCGGGCTGATCGTGAAGAACGTCTCGTTGATGTGGTCGCCGTCGGTGCCGCCGGTCGGCGCGTCGGTGAACCGGATCCGGCTGGCGTAGGTGCCGTCGAGGAACCGCTTCTGCGTCGAGTAGAGCTCGGCCTGGTTGGTGCCGGCCGAGGTGCCGTCGGTCGAGGCGGTGAGCTGCATGACCTGGTCGCCCTTCGACGACGGGAAGGTGATGCTGGTGGCCGACCAGGTGGCGCCGGGCACGCCCGGGCCGCCGGCGTAGGTGCGCGGCGTCCAGCCGTGCGCGGTCAGCGACGAGTCGGACGACGACGCGTAATGGAAGTCGTCGAACAGATAGCCGCAGTCGGCCGCCGAGGCCGTGCCCGACGAAAGAGCGACCGCGCCCGAGGCGGTGACGACCGCGGTGGCGAACAACGCCAATCGACGTTTATCGATAAGCATGGACAGACTCCTCCCAACGGAGAAATGGGGGTGGGGATCTACTTGACCGCGCCGGCGGTCATTCCGGCTCGGATGTGGCGCTGGAACGCGACGTAGGCGACGAGCACCGGCAGCATGGCGATGGTCAGGCCGGCGAACAGTCCGCCCCAGTCGCTGCGATACCCCTGGCTGACCGACAGGGCGGCCAGACCCTGCGCCAGGACGTACCGGTCCGGGTCGGGGTTGAGAACCAGCGGCAGCAGGTACTGGTTCCAGAGCCCGAGGAAATTGAAGATGCCGACCGCGGTCAGCCCCGGGCGGGCCAGCGGCAGCATGACGCGGAAGAACACCGCGCCGTGCGAGCACCCGTCGAGGAAGGCGGCCTCGGCGATCTCGGTCGGCAGCGTGCGGAAGAAGGCGTGCAGGAAGAAGACGGTGAACGGCACGGCGTACGCCGCATAGACCAAAATCAGTCCCTGGTACGTGCCGAGCAGCCCCAGTTGCTGAACGACGAAGAACAGCGGCACCAGGGCCAGGAACACCGGGAAGAACATGGCCGCGACGAAGACGTAGTAGATCAGGCGGTTCCCGCGGAAGTCGTAACGGGCCAGCGCGTACGCGACGAGGGCGCCCAGCAGCATGGTGAGCAGCAGCGCCCCGCCCACCACGATGAGGCTGTTCAGGAAGTAGCGCCCGATGCTGGCCGAGGTCCACGCCCGTGCCCAGTTGTCGAAGTGCGGGGTGGACGGCAGCGACCACGGCGAGTTCAGGATCTCGTCGTCCGACTTGACCGACGAGATCACGGCCCACAGCAGCGGCAATGCCGTCACCACAGCCCAGCAGAGCATGGCCAGTTGCGGGAGCGGATTCGCCCGGTTTCGCCGGACCGGGGCGGGCGGCGCGATCACCGCCGGACGGTCACGCAGAAGCGTCATGCCAGCTCCAGCCGTTCCTTGCGGCCGGTCCGCAGCGCGAGCACGGCCAGAGTCAGCGTCGCGAAGAACAGCGCCACGCCCATGGCCGAGGCGTAGCCGAACTTCCCGTACGTGAAGGCGTTGCGGTAGAGCGACAGCCCGATCACCTCGGTGGCGCCGTCCGGCCCGCCCGGCCCGACGGTCATCACCTGCACGACCGCGAATCCGTCCAGGGCCGCGATCCCGAGGTAGACGAACGCGACCTGCACGGTCTCGCGCACCAGGGGCAGGGTGAGGCGCCGGAACGTGGTCCACCCGCCGGCGCCGTCGAGCAGCGCCGCCTCGTACAGCTCGGCCGGGATGCCGTCGATCGCCGCGCGGAAGAGCACCACGTAGAACCCGACCGACGACCAGACCAGCACCGCCATCACCGCCGCCAGCGCGAGCTTCGGCTCGGCCAGCCACGACCTGGCCGCCGACCCCAGCCCGACGGCCCGCAACCCGGCGTTGAGCAGTCCCGTGTTCGGGTTGTAGACGAAGCCCCAGAGCACCCCGATCACGACCAGCGACAGCAGCTGCGGGAAGAAGTAGACGATCTGATAGCCCGCCGAGCCGCGCCGGGTCCGCAGCAGCGCGGCCAGGCCGAGTCCGAGCGCGATGGTCGCGAACGGCACGACCACCAGCATCACCGCGTTGTTGCGCACCGCGTCCAGGAACAGGGAGTCGCCGCCGAGGCGGGCGTAGTTGCCCGCCCCGACGTAGTGCGCCTCGCCGGCCACGCCGGTCCAGTCGGTCAGCGAGACCCAGAAGGCCTGCGCGTACGGCGAGAGCACGAAGACGACGTGCAGGACCAGCGCCGGCACCAGCGCGCCGAGCAGGAACCGCCACCGGCCGTGCCGCATCAGCGGGAGAACTTCGCGACGGTCGAGTCCTTGGCCACGGCGTCGGCGGCCTTCTGGATCCGGGTGGACCAGTCGGCGGGCGAGATGCGCTTGTTGACGAGCTCGCCTGTCGCGTCGTCGACCGCCTTGGCCAGGGGCGCGTACCACGTACGGAATCGGTAGGTGAAGGTGTTGGTCCCGGCCGCGACCACCGCGTCGCGCACCGAGCCCAGCCCGCTGGAGAGCGTGAGCCCGTCGGTCGCACCGGCGACGGCGGGCAGCGTGGAGTTGGCCTTGGCGAAATCGGTCGCCGACGCCTTCGAGAACAGGATGCGCAGGTACTCCTTCCCGCCCGCCACGTTCTTGGCCTTGGCCGGGACGATGAACGACTCGCTGCTGGCCGCCTGCACCGCCGTCGCCGGCTGCTTGTCGCTCGCGGTCAGCGCCGGCACCGCCGCCATCACCATGTCGAAACCGGCCGGCGCGACCCCCTTCTGCTCGCTCTCCAGCCACGACCCGCAGGGGATGAACGCCGCCTTCCGTTGGCACCAGGCGGCCTGGGCCTCGGTGTGCGAGAGCGCCTCGGAGCCGCTCATGATGTAGCCCTTGCCGGCCAGGTCGGCGAACGCGGTCGCCGCCGCCACCAGCCCCTCCTGCTTCCAGGCGTTCGGCTCGAGGTTGTCGACCGCCTTGATCAGGTCGGGGCCGCCGGCCTTGGCCGCCATCGAGAGCAGCGGGTCGTTGATGTACTCGGGATATTTACCCTGGTAGGTCCAGGGCGCCACGCCCGCCTTCCTGATCGTCTCGCACAGCGCGAGCATCTCCGCCCACGTCTTCGGCACGGTCCAGCCCTTCTCGGCGAAGAACGGCTTCGAGAACCACAGACCCCAGACCGTGTACGTGAAATTGAGCGCGGCCGTCCTGCCGCCGAAGGTGCCGTCCTCGACCACGCCGGGCAGCAGCGTGTCGCGGACCTTCCTGCCCGGCTGGTCCAGCGCCGGGGCGTCGAGCAGATCGGCCAGGTCGGCCACCTGTCCCACGGTGACCAGGGTCGCGATGTCGAGACGGCCGGCGCCGGTGTTGTCCACGACGTCGGGCGGGTTGCCGGCCACGAACCGCGGCTGCATCGCCTCGCCGACCTTCTGCAGGCCCTTGTGATCGATCTTGGCCTGCGGGTACCGCTGCGTGTACTGCGTCTCGGCCTTGGTGGCGTAGTCGTCGCCGTACCCGCCCTTGAAGACGACCACCTCGAGCGGGGCGTCGGCCTTGACGCCGAGCGGGTTGTCGGCGCTCTTCTCGCCGCTCGCCGCCTTGGTTCCCTCGTCCTTCTCGCCGGAGGTGACGCACGCTGCGAGGGTGGGCACGGTGACGGCCGCGGCGGCGGCCGTTTTGAGCAGGGTCCTTCTCCTCGGGTACGGTCTGAGCTGGGGTTCAGGGTTCATGACGTGGGCCTTCTTCCCTATGCGGTACGCCGGATGCGCCCGGCGTACCGCGCCTCAATTTGTGCGTTGTGTTCCTTGCCGCCGGGCACGTTGTCCGACAGGTAGACGGGCGGCGTGACGCCCGCCTCGAGCAGGTTGGCGACGACCTCGGTGACGATCTGCTGGGCCAGCAGCGCGGCCGTGATCGAGGAGACGGCGCCGACCGCGCCCCCGCCGGGCAGCGGCAGCGCGGCGTCGCCGTAGGGGGCGCCGTTGTCGAGCACTACGTCGGCGATGTCGCCGAGCTTGCGGCCGCTCGGGTGGCGCGACTCGACGCCGGCCGAGTGCTGCGCCGAGGTGATCGCGACGAGCCGGTGGCCGCGCTCCTTGACCAGCAGCGCCATCTCGACGACCGCGCCGTTGATGCCGGAGTTGGAGGCGATGACGAACGCGTCGTCGGGCTTGATCGGGGCCAGGTCGTAGAGGCGGTGGGCGATCTCGGTGCCGCGCTCGACCATCGGGTCCTTCAGCGCCTCGAGCGGGTCGCCGCCGTACAGGACGATGTCGCGCAGGGCGATCCGGTTGGTCGGGACCAGGCCGCCGGCCCGTCCGGCGATCTCCATGGCCAGGGCCTCGGAGTGCCCGCAGCCGAAGGCCTGGATCACTCCCCCGTTGCGTACGGCCTCGGTCAGGATCTCGGCGGCCTTCCTCTTCGCCTCCCGTTGGCCGGTGCCGACCTTCGCCACCACCTCTTGCAGCGTGGTCAGGTATTCGTTGCCGGTGACACTCACGGTTGTCCTTTCGGGCGGCCGCGCTTGCGGGACGGGATCTTCTCGGGCAGGCGGTGGGCGTCCACGGCCCGGACGGTGAGCTCGAGCGCCTCGGCCGTGCGCTCGTAGGTGCGCTGGGCGACCGCCACGTAGATGAGGTCGAGCACCAGCAGCTGCGAGTGCAGCGCGGAGAGCGCGGCCAGGCGGAACGTCGTCTCCTGCACGCTGGTGGTGAAGACGACGTCGGCGACCTCGGCCAGCGGCGAGCGGGCGAAGCTGGTCACCGCCACGGTCAGCGCGCCGTGGTCGGCGGCCTCGGCCAGGGTCTCGATCACCTCGCGGGTGCGGCCGGAGTGCGACAGGCCGATCGCGACGTCGCCGGGCAGCAGCAGCGCCGCGTTGGTCAGCGCGGTGTGCGAGTCGATGCGGTGCCAGACCGGGATCCGGATGCGCTCGAGCCGGAACGCCATCTCGCGGGCGGACGTGCCGCTGGAGCCGAGCCCGAAGATCTCCACCCGGCCGGCCCCGGCGATCGCGGCCGCGACCCGCTCGACCGCGGCGACGTCGAGGCCGGCGGCGGTGCTCTGGATGGCTCGGGTGTCGGCGGCGGTGACCACGCCGAGCACGTCGGTGAGCGGGTCGCCGGGGGCGATGTCGCCGCTGATGTCGGTCTCCCAGCGGGCCTGCTCGGCCCGGCCGGTCTCGGTGGCGATGGCGACCCGCAGGTTCGCGTAGCCCTTGAAGCCGAGCGTGCGGCTGAACCGGGTCACGGTCGCCGTGCTCGTGCCCGACCGCTCGGCCAGGTCCACGATGCTGGCGTGCGCGGCCGTCTCCGGATCGGCCAGGATCGTCTCGGCGATCCGGGCCAGGGCCTCCGGCATCTGCGGCCCCTCGATGTGCAGCCGCCCGAGCAGCCCGCCACTTTGCGTCACGGTGGTCGTCCTTTTCATCAAGTGCTGTTGGCGATGAAAATTACGACCGTCGGCGTCGCTAGTCAACAAGAAGTTTCTATGCTTCGATCCCCACCATGAATCTCGTGGTGGGCGTGGACGCCGGCGGCACCGCGTCGCGCGCCGTGGTGGCCACCGTCGCCGGCGCCGTCGTCGGCCGCGGCCGGGCCGGCCCCGGGAACCCGCTATCCGGCGGTCCCGGCGCGGTCGCCAACATCGCTCTCGCGGTGCAGGACGCCCTGACCGGTTCCGATCCGTCCCGGGTCGTCGCCGGCGTGGTCGGCGTGGCCGGCACGAGCGCCGTCTCCTCCCCCGCGATCGCCGCCGCCTTCGCCGCCGCGTGGCCCGGCCTCGGCGTGCGCGGCCAGGTGCGCATCGTCGGCGACGTGGTCACCGCGTTCGCGGCCGGCACCCCGTCGCCGTCCGGCGCCGCCCTGATCGCCGGCACCGGCGCGGTCGCCGCCCGGATCACCGCCCACGAGATCGCCGAGGTGGCCGACGGCCTGGGCTGGCTCCTCGGCGACGAGGGTTCCGGCCGCTGGATGGGCCTGCGGGCGCTGCGCCACGCCGTCCGGAACTGGTCATCGCCCCTGGCCGTCGCGGTGGCCCACCACGCGGGCGCGCGATCGGCCGACGAGCTCGTGGCCTGGGCCCAGTCCCTGCCGATGGCCGCGATCGACGCCCTCGCCCCGCTGGTCTGCGCCGCCGCCCGCAACGGCGACCCGGCCGCGCGCGCGATCGTCACCGACGGCGTCGCCCGCCTGCTCGACACCCTCGACGCGGTCGCCCCGCGGCCCCCCATCCCGGCCGCCACCTCCGCCTCGCCCGAGCGCGCCTTAAGCACCGCCCTCTCGCCCGAGGGGCCCGTGCCGACCGCTCACTCGCCCGAGGGGCCCGTCCCGACTGCCCCCTCGCCCGAGGGGCCCGTGCCGACCGCTCTCTCGCCGAACGGCGCCTTACCCACCGCCCCCTCGCCCGAGGGCGCCGTGCCGATCGCCCTCTCGGCCCGGCGGGCGGTGGTGGTCCTCGCCGGTGGCCTCCTGGCCGGCGACACCCCCGTGCGCGACGGGGTCCTCGCCGCGCTGGCCGCCCGTGGCGTACCCACCGGCACCAGCCGCGACCCCGCCGCCGCGGCCGCCTGGCTGGCCGCCCGCCCGTTCAGCCCGCTCGCCCCCGCCGACCTGCACGCCGCCCTGCTGCCTGAATAGACGAAGACCGAACACAAGGGACAGCGGCCGCCGCCGTGGGGTCCTAACGTGTCGGCCGACAGTCGTTGCGGAAGGGATCCTCAGCAATGCGGCGCCGTGCTCCTGTGTTCGCCCTGTTCTTCCTCAGCCCGCTGGTCGGCGAGTACTTCTCGGGAACCACGCTGCCGATCGTGCTGATCTTCCTGATCGTGCCGTTCGCTCTCTTCTACGGCAGCGGCGCCGTCCTCATCCGGGAGACGACCCGCCGCACCGGCCGCGGCTGGCCGGCGATCATCACGCTCGGCCTGGCGTTCGGCGTCCTCGAGGAGGGCGTGCTGACCCAGTCGCTGTTCAACCCGAACTATCTCGCGCAGGACCTGCACCTGCTCGACCCCGGCTACATCGAAGCCCTCGGCATCGGTCTGCTGTGGACCGTCTTCGTGCTGGGCGGCCACATGCTGTGGAGCATCGCCGCCCCGATCGAGATCGTCGAGGAGTCGGCCCGCGACCGCCGCACCACTCCCTGGCTCGGCCGCACCGGCCTGGTCGTGGTCACGGTCCTGTTCCTGCTCGGCTGCGTGATGGAGTTCGCCGTCACCAAGGCCGAGGACGCCGACGCCCCGTTCTCGGCCTCACCGGCCCAGATCGGCGTCAGCGCCGCTATCGCCGCGCTGCTGGTGCTGGTCGCGTTCCTCCTTCCGCACGGCGACCGCCGGCCGGCACCGGGCCGGGCGCCGTCCCCGTGGCTCGTCCTCGCCGCCACGGTCATCGCCGGGATCGGCTGGGGCCTGCTCGCCGGCGCCTCGTCGCTCCCGTCGTGGCAGGCGTCGATCGCCATCGCGCTGGTGTGCCTGATCGTCCTGGCCGTCCTCGTCGCCCGCTGGTCCCGCCGCGACGGCTGGGGCCCCCGGCACCGCTTCGCCGTGGCCGCCGGCGCGCTGGCCACCTCGGGCTGGCACGCCTTTGCCATGGACTACTCGAAGCCGCCCGTCCTCGACGCCGTGAGCCGCACCATCTACCTGCTGGCCGCCGCCGCGATCCTGTGGGTGGCCGCCCGCAAGATCCGCCAGGAGGACCCGGTCACGGCCGGCGCCCAGCCGCAGGACGCCGGCAGCGCCACCGCCTGACCCGGTCGGGGGCTTTATCGTGGGCGTCCCGCGGGTAGCCCGCCCCGCATGGGTCGCGCACGCGGCGGGCTTGCCGGCCTGCTCACGGCCACGGCCATCTCCCAGGTCGGCAACGTGGTGGCGCTCGTCGCGCTGCCCTGGTTCGTCCTGGAGACCACCGGCAGCGCCGCGCGCACCGGCCTCACCGCCTTCGCCACGACCGTCCCGCTCGCCGCCGGAGCCATCGGCGCCGGGCCGCTCGTGGACCGGCTCGGCCCCCGGCGCACCGCCGTTCTGGCCGACCTCGGCGCGGCGTGCGCCATCGGCGCCATCCCCCTCGCCCACGCCGCCGGCCGGCTCCACTTCGGCCTGCTGCTCGCGCTGGCCTTCGCCGCCGGCGCCTTCGAAGCCCCGGGCCGGACCGCCCGCCGATCGCTGCTGCCCGCGCTCGCGGTGCAGAGCGGCACGTCCCTCGAGCGCGCCAACGCGGTGGCCACCGTCACCGAGCACCTCGGCTATCTGATCGGCGCGCCGCTCGCCGGGGTGCTGATCGGCGTCGTCGGAGCGGCCGGCTCGCTGTGGCTGGACGCCGGCTCGTACGCGGTCTCGGCCCTGATCACGATCACGACGGTCGCCGTGGCGGGGGCGCGCGCCGGCCGGCCGCCGGTGCTGGCCGGACTGCGGTTCGTGCGCTCGAGCCCGATCATCCGGACCTTCTTCGTCATCTGGACGGCGGGCGCCTTCCTCGTCACGCCGCTGTCCGCGGTCCTGCTGCCGGTCTACGCGCGCGAGCGGTTCGGCGGCGCCGCGGCCCTGGCCGCCATGGTGACCGCGCTCGGCGCCGGCGGCCTCATCGGCGCGCTGGCCTTCTCGGTGGCGGCCCGGCGGCTGCCCCGGCGTCCCGCCTTCCTGACCATGTGGATCGTCTATCCCCTGCTGACCTGCCTGTTGATCGGCCTGCCGCCGATCGTGCCGGCCCTGCTGGTGCTGGCCGCGATCGGCGTCGTCACCGGCGGCTACGACCCGCTCGAGGTGACCATCCACCAGGAGAACACCCCGGAGGAGCTGCGCCCTCAGGTCTTCGCGGTGCTGCTGGCGGCCGAGATGACCGCGGTGCCCTTGGCGATGCTGACCTACGGCCTGCTGATCGACGTGGCCGGCCTGCGCGCGGCGACGGCGTTGTACGCGGCGGGCAACGTCCTGCTCGGCGCGTACGCGATCACCGCACGACCGGCCCGGCGCCTGGACCGTCCGCGGACATCGACCTCCTTCACCGCATGACTTTGCAACATTCATGGAAGCTCTTCCAATCGATGCAAGTCATTGCTAGCGTCTCGACCAAATGTGAACGCGGCATTTCGTCCGTGTAACCGGCATTGCCCCGCATCCGTCCGCGAGCGCAACGCCCCAGGTCGCGCAATCCCGCTCCCGGAAAGGTAGGGGCCGATGGGCCTTATCTCCGCCAAGACACGCCGCTGGGCGATACCCGGCGTCCTCATCCTGCTCACCGCGCTGATCACGGTGGCGATCGGCCGGCCGCGCCAGGCCGACGCCAAGGCCGACGCGAACCCGGGGGCGCGCGACGTCGTCGTGCACCTCTTCGAGTGGCCGTGGGCGTCGGTCGCCTCCGAGTGCACCACCGTGCTCGGGCCCAAGGGCTTCGGCGGCGTTCAGGTCTCGCCGCCGCAGGAGCACGTGGTGCTGCCCGGCTCCGGCTACCCGTGGTGGCAGGACTACCAGCCGGTCAGCTACCAGCTGGTCTCCCGCCGCGGCGACCGGACGGCGTTCGCGAACATGGTGAAGACCTGCCACGCCGCGGGCGTGAAGATCTACGTCGACGCGGTCATCAACCACATGGCCGGCGGCGCGTCCACCGGCACCGGCAGCGCGGGCTCGACCTACAGCCACTACTCGTACCCGGCCGTCGCTTACGGCACCAACGACTTCCACCACTGCGGGCGCAACGGCAACGACGACATCGTCAACTGGACCGACCGCTGGGAGGTGCAGAACTGCGAGCTGGTCGATCTCTCCGATCTGGCGACCGAGTCCTCCTACGTACGCGGAAAGATCGCCGGCTACCTCAACGACCTGATCTCGCTCGGGGTCGACGGGTTCCGGGTCGACGCCGCCAAGCACATCCCGGTGGCCGATCTGCAGGCCATCTACGGGCAGCTCAGCGGTTCGCCGTACATCTTCCAGGAGACGATCGAGGGCGGCGCCGGCGAGATCAGCCCGGCCGAGTACACCGGCGTCGGCGACGTCACCGAGTTCCGCTACGGCGACGTGGTCGGCAACGCCTTCCGCAACGCGAGCCTCTCCGGGTTGCAGAACCTGCCCGGCCAGATGCTGGTCGGCAGCGGGGACGCGGTCGCGTTCATCGACAACCACGACACCCAGCGCAACGGCCGGGCCAAGTTGACGTACAAGGACGGCAGCACCTACGGCCTGGCCGAGGCGTTCATGCTGGCCTATCCCTACGGAACGCCGTCGGTCATGTCGAGCTTCACGTTCAGCAACGCCGACGCCGGGCCGCCGGCCTCGTCGAACGGCACGACGACGGCGGTCAACTGCTCCTCCGGCTGGGCCTGCGAGCACCGGTGGCGGACCACCGCGAACATGGTCGGGTTCCACAACGCCGCGTACGGGACGGGGCTGACCAACTGGTGGTCGAACGGCGGGAGCCAGATCGCCTTCGGGCGCGGCTCCTCCGCGTACGCCGTCTTCAACCGAGATGGTGGCACGCTGAGCCGGACCTTCTCGACCAGCTTGCCCGCCGGAACCTACTGCGATGTCGCGAACGGCGACTATTCCGGCGGCGCCTGCACCGGCGCGACCTACACGGTGAGCTCGTCGGGCACGTTCACCGCGTCGGTGCCGGCGAACTCGATGCTGGCCCTGCACGTCAACGCGCGCACCACCGGAACCTCCTCACCGGGCTCGTGCACGTCGGTCAGCGTGAGCTTCGCGGTGAACGCGACCACGGTCTGGGGCGAGAACATCTTCGTCCTGGGCAACACGGCGGCGCTGAGCAACTGGAACACCAGCGGCGGGGTGGCGCTCTCGTCGGCCTCCTACCCGGTCTGGACCGGCACCGTGGCGCTGCCGAAGAACACCACGATCGAGTACAAGTACGTCAAGAAGAACGGGTCGGCGGTGACCTGGGAGTCGGGCTCGAACCGGACCTTGACCACCGGCTCCGCCTGCACCCAGTCGGTGAGTGACACCTGGCACTGAGACGGCTCACGACCGCGGATCGGCGACGGCCCCCAGGAAGAGGATCGCGCCGGTCCGCCGGTCGGAGACGGTGAACGCGAACGGCCGGTCGACCACGAACGACGCGCCACCGACCCGGGCCGACATGGCCATCGCCCCGCCGGTGACCGCGGCCGCCTCGGTGCCCTTCTCGTCGACCCGGATGTACGTCTTGTGCACCACCGCGGTCAGCGCCGGGTCGGCCGCCGACAGGCCGGTGAACCCGGTGGTCGGCAGCCCCATCCGCCGCAGCGGGCCGAGCAGCGGCGACGACCAGCGCAGCTCGAAGCGGGGCAGCGCGAGCTCGCTGATCTCCTGGTCGCTCAGGGCGCCGGCCGCGGCTCGCCACTCGGCGGCGTCCAGGCGCTTCAGCAGCCCGGGCAGCGAGGTGCCCGGGTCGGGCAGGAGGATCTCCATCCCGTACCGGCCCTGCTCGCCGTAGGGAAGCCGCAGCATGCGGTAGCCGTCGAGCTCGGCGTAACCGAACGTGGCCTCGCTCATGTGCATGATCGGCACGGTCACGCTGCCGCCCGGCGTCCGGAACGGGCCGGGCCGGGTGAAGCCCTGGTCGAACTGCGTCCGCCACTTCCCGAGGAAGTAGACCGCGTTGAGCAGCACGAGAGCCATCTGCGGATCGGGCAGCCCCAGGTCACCGGCGATGCGGTCGATGCGCTTGCCGGTGTTCTTCGAGGCCCACTCGTCGATCTTCCGGGCCGTCGCCGCGTCGCCGAGGTCGGCCTTCTCCACGGTGGCGCCGAACGTCCTGCGCACGAAGTCCCGGTAGTCGTCCCGCAGCGGCACGCCGGTCCAGAGTCCGTCGGCCACCGACAGCTTGACGTCATCGGTGTCGGCCAGCGCCCGCAGGAGCCCGCCGACGCGCACGTCCCGGCGCTGCTCGAGGTGCAGCACCCGGGCCATCCGGGTGGCCGTGTCCCCGTCGGCGCCGGCCAGCACCATCGCCAGCAGCACCGAGACCGACAGCGGGGACGTGACCGTGTTGCGGTCCCCGGTCGCCACCTGGCGGAACAGATCGAACCCGAACTCGTCGACCGCCCCCGCCACGGCTTGCGCATCACCCGGCCCGAGGTCGGAGACGAGCTCGGCGTCGATCCGCCCCGCGTCGCCGGGCACGGCCTTTCCGCAGGCGGCCAGCATCAGGGCACCGATCAAGACCAGGACAAGGCTCTTCGGCGTACGCACCTAGCTTGGACTCCTGTTTCTCGCGTCCGGTTCCGCCATCATGAGGTCATGACCAGTGCCGTTCCTCCCGGCGAGGCCGGGCCAGTGATCTCGGTGATGCTCATCGTCCCCGACGCCGAGGCCGCCATCGCGTGGTACAAGAACGCCCTGGGCGCGGCCGAGCTGTGGAACCTGCACGGCGTGGCCGGCCTCGAGATCGCCGGCGCGCCCTTCTTCCTGCACGAGTCCAGCCCGCACAAGCCGGCCGAGGCCGCCCCCGGCGCCGCGGGCGTGCGCAGCGCCCGCGTCGAGGTCTTCACCGACGACCCCGGCCGCCTCATCGAACGCGCCGCCACCGCCGGCGCCACCGACGTGTCCGACGTCGAGGACCACCAGGTCCCGTGGGGGACGCACCGCCAGGGCGGCTTCACCGATCCGTTCGGTCACCGCTGGTCAGTCGGCGACCGGTCGCCGCTGGGCCGGCTCCACACCTGACCGGCTCCACACCCGACCGGCTCCACACCCGACCGGCTCCCCGCCCGACCGGCTCCCCGCCCGACCGGCTCCGCGCCCGACCGGCCAGGCCCGCCGGCGACTTTGCTCTGCTCACCCCTACGCGCCGAAACCGAACGGCGGCTCGCTTTCGCGCGCCGGCCGATATCGTGGCGGCCGCGCCGAAGCTGACCGACTTACTGCTGTCGATCCTTCTTCTGACCGTCCGGGCTCTCTCGTGGCAGCTCGGCACCCGCCGGTTCCGGCCGTGGTTCGCGCTGCTGGCGCCGGCGGTCTGTGGGCTCGGCATGGTCGCCGGGCTCGCCCGGGCCGAGGCGCGCCTGGGCATGGCGGCTGGGACGCCGGGGCCTCAAATTACCGGCCTGACCATCAGGCCGTCCCGCAGCGTGGTCCTGCGGGCGATCGGGCTCCGCCCGCGTCGGCCGAAGCCCCGCGCGGCCGGTTGGTTGCCGGCGACGCGGGCGGGCCGGGCCTCGTCGCCGGGTGTCCGGTTCACCGTACGGCGAAGGCTCGGATGGCGGCTCTCCCACGCCTCGCGCACCGGGGACGGCAGGTGCAGGTCGCGCCACACCCGGCGCAGCGCCGCCGGGTTGATCAGGTCCGCGACCTCGCCGCAGCCGGCCGCCTCGCACAGCACCCGTTCGTAGGCGTGCCGCAGCTGGGTGGGGTCCTCGAGGTCGTAGCGGCGGCGGCCGGCGTGCCCGCAGGCCATGTGGTGCGGCACCTCGAGGACGCCCAGGCTGTTGCCGTGCAGGTCGTCGATCCGGTCAGGGACGGCGGGAGCCCGATGTGCGGCGCGGCGGTTCCGGCGGCCGTCACGGGTGGCGACGTAGGACATGCCCCCCAGGTTAGGACGACCGGAGGCCGCCGTTTCCGGTCTCGCCGCCACCCGTGACGAGGGTTTGCCGGTGTGCTCGATGGGCAGCGAGTTTCAGTCGCGCTTCAGTGCCGCGTCAGCCGCGCCGCTCAGCCTGGACGGCATGGCCAAAGTATTCGAGCTGCCCGCGTTCGGCGCCGTCGTGGCGCTGGCGGCCGGCAGCGCGCTCGCCGCCGCCGGTACCTGGAGCCCGGTGCCGGTTCCGAACGCCGGCGTTCGGTTCACCAGCCTTCAGGCGGTCGACGGCCGGACCGACACCGACGCGTGGGCGGTCGGCTACGTCCAGCCGCCCACCGCCGCGCCGACGTACCCGATCTCGCTGCACTGGAACGGCACGGCCTGGACCGACGTGCCGGTGCCGCCGCAGGGCATCGGTACCACGCTGTGGGGCGTCAGCGGCAGCGCGGCCGGCGACGCGTGGGCGGTCGGCTCGGTGAGCACCCACCCGCCGGGCTATCACATCGTCGTCTCGCCGATCGCGATGCACTGGACCGGCGGCGCGTGGAATCCGGTGTCCGTACCCGGCAGCGGCACCCTGGTGGGGGTCGCCGACGTGGGGCCGGCCGACGCGTGGGCGGTCGGCGACACCGTCAAGCACTGGGACGGCACCGCCTGGGCCGGCGTCAGCACACCGAACCCGGGAGGTGCGGGATCGTTCACGGCCGTCGCGGCCCGTTCGGCCGACGACGTCTGGGCGGTCGGCAACTACTCTCCGCGTCGCCATGTCACCGCGGCCTTCGCGATCCATTTCGACGGTACGGCGTGGTCGCTCGTGCCGATGCCGGCCGGCCTCCAGGTGTGGTCGGTGACCTCGGTCAGCCCCGCCGATGCGTGGGCGGTCGGGCAGCTCGACCCGGCCACCGTCCAGGACACGGTCCAGCCCGCCATGGTGCACTGGAACGGCACCGCCTGGTCGGTCGTGGCCGGCCCGCCGATTCCGGGCAACGGTGGATACCTGCGCGCGGTGAGCGCCCGGGCCACCGGCGACGTCTGGGCGGTCGGACCGCAGTTGCTGGCCGACACCCCGTACGTCGCCCCGCTCACCGAGCACTGGGACGGCCGGCAGTGGACGCGGCCGGACGCACCGGCCACCGGCGTGCCGAGCCTGTGGGCGGTCTCGGCGCGGCCCGGCACCACCCACACCTGGGCCGCCGGCAACCAGACCGGGGGCGTGCCGCTGATTCTGGAGCGGCACTGAGGAAAGTTGATTTTCCGCCGGGCGGCGGTGGATAGTCGGGCATGGCCATGCGCGTGATCAAGGTGCCGGGGTACGGGGCCGAGGATGTCCTGGTCGGGCCGGGTGGCGAGATCTACACCGGCACGGAGGACGGCATTGTCCACCGGATCGACCCCGGCACCGGCGCGGTCAAAGCCGTCGCCGACACCGGTGGGCGGCCGCTCGGTATCGAGCTGCTGCCCGACGGCCGGCTGCTGGTCTGCGACGCCCGCCGTGGCCTGCTCGCCGTCGACCCGGCCGGCGGGGCGATCGAGCAGCTCGCCGGCGACATGATGTTCTGCAACAACGCGGCCGTGGCCGGCGACGGCACGATCTACTTCTCCGACTCCTCGACCGTGCATCCGATCGCCGAGTGGCGGGCCGAGGTCGTCGAGGTCACCCGCACCGGGCGGCTGCTCCGCCGCGACCCCGGCGGCAAGGTCGAGGTTCTGCAGGACGGCCTGGCCTTCGCGAACGGCGTCGCGCTCGCCGACGAGTTCGTCGCGGTCGCCGAGACGGCCACCCGCACGGTCGTGCGGCATTGGCTGTCGGACGGGCGGCGGGACTTCCTGGTCACCGATCTTCCGGGCTACCCGGACAACATCTCCCGCGGCAGTGACGGGCTGATCTGGGTGACGATCGCCAGCCCGCGGGACCCGCTGGTCGAGCGCATCCAGCGGGGGCCGCTCTGGGTGCGCCGGGCGGTGACCCGCATTCCGCAGGGCCTGCAGCCGGCGCCGAAGCGGACCGTGCGGGTGCAGGCCTACGCGGCCGACGGCACCCTCGTGCACGACCTCGGCGCGGAGGCGGCCGGCTTCCACATGGTCACCGGCGTGCGGGAGCACGACGGCGACGTCTGGCTCGGCAGCCTGCACGAGCCGGCCGTCGCGGTGCTGCCGAAGGCTACGAGCAGTGGTGGTTGATCGGCGACAGCCACTGCTTGAGCGTCGGCCCGAGCAGCGTGCTCGCGTCCTGCGGCGTCTTGATCGCGGCGAAGACGGCGGGGTCGGAAGCCTTGGCCTTCAGCGCGTCGGCGGTCGCCTTGCCGTCGGCGACGATCCGCGGGTCGGCGCTCTTCTCGGTGGCGGTGCGGATCGAGGTCGCGAAGTCGCCGAGCCGCTGCTGGGCGGCCTTGCGGTCGGCGGCGGTGCCGGCCGGCGTGAGCTTGGTGACCGCCTCGGCGAACGGACCGATGTTCTTCGTGTACGCCGCACCGACCGCCTCGCAGGCGGTCTTGGTGTCCGCGGCGACGGACGCCAGGCTGCCGGCGACCGCGGGCTGGCCGTCGAGCCCGGTGCGGTCCGTGCCGCAGGCCGCCAGCGGCAGAACGAACAGCAGAGCCAGCACACCGCGACGCATCGAGGACCTCCAATAGTGGGAGCGCTCCCAGACTATACGGCACGGCGGACGCGCGTCACAGACCGTGGATCGAAGGGGCGCGGCATGCTTGGGTGATCCCGTGAGCGAACAGCAGGCCACCGCCGAGATGAGCGGCAGCACCGCCTGGACCAACCGGGTGGTCACCGTCCGCCGGATCCTGCGCACCGAGGCCGGCAGCGCCGGGGTGCTCGTCCTCGCCATCGTCGTGGCGCTGATCTGGGCCAACGTGGCCGACGGGTCCTACGAGGACTTCTGGCACACCGAGCTCTCGATCGACCTCGGCTCGATGGGCATCTCGCTGACCCTGCGGGAATGGGTCAACAGCGGCCTGATGACGCTGTTCTTCCTGGTGGTCGGGCTGGAGGCGCGACGCGAGTTCGACCTCGGCGACCTGCGCGACCGGCGCCGGTTCATCCTGCCGGCCGCGGCCGGGCTGGTCGGCATGCTCATCCCGATCGCCATCTTCCTGGCGATCAACCACGGCGGGCCGGGCAGCGGCGGCTGGGGCGTGGCGATGTCCACCGACACCGCGCTCGCGCTCGGCCTGCTCGCGCTGGTCGGTCGCCGGGTGCCGGAACAGGCGCGGCTGTTCCTGGTCACAGTCTCGGTGGTGGACGACCTGGTGGCGCTGCTGATCATCGCGTTCGCCTACACCGAGAAGATCGAGGTGATGCCGCTGGTCATCGCGATCGTGCTCTACCTCGGCACCTTCGTGCTGGTGCGGCTCAAGGTCCGCAGCGGGTACGCCTACGTGCCGCTCGGCGTGGCCATCTGGGGCGCGATGCTGGCCAGCGGGGTCGACCCGGTCGTCTCCGGTCTCGCCCTCGGGCTGGCGGCCGCCGCGTACACCCCGGCCCGCGGCGACCTCGAGCAGGCGAGCGACCTGTTCCGGTCGTTCCGCGAGCAGCCGACGCCGGAGCTGGCCCGGTTCGCGAGCCTCGGCGTGACCCGGTCGTTCTCCTGGAACGACCGCCTCCAGCGCACCTACCAGGGCGCGAGCAGCTACCTGATCGTGCCGCTGTTCGGCCTGGCCAACGCCGGCATCGCCATCGACGCGCACTTCCTGCGCCGGGCGGTCACCTCACCGATCACGATCGGCGTCTTCGTCGCGTACGTGTTCGGCAAGCCGATCGCCATCACCGGCACCTCGGCCCTGGTGACCTGGCTGTCCCGGGGTCGGGTCCGGCCCGGCGTGGGCTGGGCGTCGGTCCTGGGCACCGGCACGATCGCCGGCATCGGCTTCACCGTCTCGTTCCTGATCGCGGCGCTCGCCTTCGAGGGCCCGGCGCTGGCCGAGGCGAAGCTGGGCGTGCTGACCGCCGCCGTCGCCGCCTCGGTGCTCACCTGGGCCGAGTTCCGGATCACGTTCCTGCTGCCCAAGCCGAAGCGGGCGGTCGCCCTGCTGGGCGAGTCCGAGCAGCTGGTCGACCTGATCCCGGAGGTCGACGACGAGCGCGATCACATCCGTGGGCCGGCCGGGGCGTCGGTCACCGTCGTCGAGTACGGCGACTTCCAATGCCCGTACTGCGGTCAGGCCGAGCCGGTGGTGCGCGAGCTGTTCGCCGACGTCGACCTGCGCTTCGTCTGGCGGAATCTGCCGCTCACCGACGTGCACCCGCAGGCGCAACTGGCGGCCGAGGCGGCCGAGGCGGCCGGGCTTCAGGGCAAATTCTGGGAGATGCACGATCTGTTGCTTGCGCATCAGGACCACTTGCGCATCACCGACCTGCTCACGTACGCGCGGCAGATCGCCCTCGACGAGGAGAAGTTCCACGACGACATGATGCGGCGCGCGACCGCCGACCGGATCGCCGCCGACCTCGAGTCCGCCGACCTCAGCGGCGTCTCCGGCACTCCCACGTTCTTCATCAACGGCCAGCGCCACTACGGCGCCTACGACGTGCACACGCTCAAGGAGGCGATCCGCCTGGCCCGCGTCCGGGCCCGCATCGCCGAGCGCCGCCGCTGACCCGGGCGGCTCGGTCCCCGCCCGCCGCGCGGCTCGATCCCTGCCCGCCGGGCGGCTCCATCCCCACCGCCGGGCGGCTCAGTCGCGGCCCTGCCAGGTGGTCAGGCAGACCTCATTGCCCTCGGGGTCGGCCAGCACCCACCAGGCGGGCACGTGCTCGTCGGAGACGATGCGGCCGCCGGCGGCCAGCGCGGCCTCGAGCCGGCCCGGCGCCTCGTCGTGCGGGACCGAGATGTCGAGGTGCAGCCGGTTGCGCTGCGGGCGGGGCGCGTCCATCTGCTGGAACCACACCACCGGGGTCGTGCCGTTCGGGTCGACGAGCAGGTCGCCGGGGCCGTCGGCGTAGGCCAGCACGGCCCGCCAGAACGGGCGGACGGCGGCGATGTCGAGCGCGTCGACGGCGATCTCCAGCTGCTGGACCGACTCGGGCCGGCCGGGCGGCACGGCGGCGGCGATCCGGTGAGCCAGCTCGACGGTGCCGGTGGTCACGCCGCCGCCGGCCCGCGAGCGCAGGGTCAGCACCACGCGGCCCGGTCGCAGCTCGGCGCGCAGCTGGTCGTCCGCGTCCGGGCCGCAGGCCGCCACGGCCCGCGCGGCGATCCCGGCCGCCTCCGCCATCGACCCGGCCGGGATCGACGTGCGCAGGGCGCCGAGCACGAAGCGCCATCCCCGGTCGCCGACGGCCTCCGATGCCGCCCGGCGGGTCAGCGGCTGATGATCCATGGGCGGAGCCTAATCGGCGGCCATCTCCCGCTCGCGCCGGTGACGGCGGCGACGTCTCCACACGTACGCGATGGTCAGCAGCACCGCGATGCCGGCGGCGACCGTCAGATAGCGTCCGGCCGTGGCCGTGATCTGGTCGAGGTGATCGCCGGCGAAGTAGCCGGCCGTGGCCCAGCAACCCACCCAGAGCAGGGCGCCGAGGACGTTCCAGAGCACGAACGTCGGGAACCGCATGCCGGTCAGGCCGGCCACCACGCCGTTGAACTGGCGCAGGCCCTCGACGAAACGGGCGACCACGACGATCTTCGGCCCGTGGCGGCCCATGAAGCCCTCGACCTTGCCGAGCCGGACCGGGGTCAGCCGCACGTACCGGCCGAAGCGCCGCACCAGCGGTCGCCCGCCGCGCCGGCCGATCCAGTAGCCGAGGCAGTCACCGACCACGGCGGCCAGGAACGCGATGACCGCGACGGCGAAGATGTTCAGGTGACCGCGGCCGGCGTACGCGGCCCCGGCGATGATCGCGGTCTCGCCCGGCGCCGGGATGCCGAAGCTCTCGATGAAGACGATGAGCGCGATGCCGAAATACCCGAACCGATCGACCGCGCCGAGCAGTGGCGTCGCCAGCTGGAGCATCGGCCACCTCCCCGTCGCCCGCTCTGCTTACACGTTAGGACCGCGCGGTCCCCGAAGCCACGCATAAGGGACGGGCGTCACTGCGGCTTTCCGGCCCGGCGAAAATGTCGGTGGGCCGGTCTAGGGTGACCCGCATGACTCTAGGGTGGCCCGCATGACTCTAGGGTGGCCCGCATGACCGACGACTTCCCGTGGGAACCGCCGCTGGCCGGCACCGAGGCCGAGCAACTGGTGGGTGCGCTCGACCGGTTGCGCACGACGTTCCGCTTCAAGGCCGACGGTCTCGAGGCGGCCGGCCTCCGCGCGCGGCTGGGTATGTCCACCTTGACCCTCGGCGGCCTGCTCAAGCACCTGGCGCTCATCGAGGACTACTACTCGACCACGAAACTGCACGGCGAGCCGCTGGGCCCCGAGTGGGCCGCGATGCCGCGCGACGATGACGACTGGGAGTTCACGTCGGCGGCCGCCGATCCGCCGGCCGCGCTCTACGACCTCTACGACGGCGCCGTCGAGCGGTCCCGCGCCCGGCTGTCGTCGGCGATCGCCGACGGCGGCGTCGGCCGGCCGATCCACGCCGGCTCCGCCGACGGCCACCACGCCACCCTGCGGCGTTTGCTGTGCGACCTGCTCGAGGAGTACGGCCGCCACACCGGCCACGCCGACCTGCTGCGCGAGGCGGTCGACGGCCGCACCGGCGAGGACCCCCCGGCCGGCTGGCGCCCGGCCTCCGGCAGCTACCGCATCCCGGGCGCGAGCTGACCGCCCTCGCGTGCGGCCGCCCGGCGAAGCACCGCTACCGGTCCGCCCACGACCGAGCGGCCGCATGACGGCGCCTCGGAAACGCCGGCCACCCGGCCTGCCCGACGACCGAACGGCTGCATGACGGCGCGCCCGGAAACGCCGGCCACCGGCCTGCCCCACCACCGAACGGCTGCATGACGGCGCGCCCGGAAACGCCGGCCACCGGCCTGCCCCACCACCGAACGGCTGCATGACGGCGCACCCGGAAACGCCGGCCACCGGCCTGCCCCACCACCGAACGGCTGCATGACGGCGCGCCCGGAAACGCCGGCCACCGGCCTGCCCCACCACCGAACGGCTGTATCACGGCCGCCCGCGCAGCGCCGGCAATCGGCTGCCCTCGACCGAGGGTGGGTTGTGAGGCTGGCCGCGGCCTTCTTACCGACGCCGAGCTTGTGGCCGGGGTCGGGCGGGCCGAGTTGCTTCGCAGCTCGTAGCCGGGGTCGGGCGGTCGAGGCGCCGGTAGCTCGTGGCGCGGGTCGGGCGGGTCGAGGTGCCGGTAGCTCGTGGCGCGGGTCCGGCGGGTCGAGGTGCCGGTAGCTCATGGCGCGGGTCGAGGCAGGTCGAGTTGCCAGCGTTCGAGGCCCGCGTGGAGGCCGGCGTGGCGGGAGGCGCACCGGGACTGCATTCCGCGTGGCGCTGCGGCCGATCGCGGCGCCGCGCTGTGGATGGCGAGCCGATCTTGTCACACCCCGGCCGTAATCTGCACCCCACCCAGTGACCGGGTGGGGTGCGGCTCCGGCTCCGGCTCCGGCTCCGGCTCTCAGCGACTCGCGCCGGAGAGGACCATCGCGTGGCCCAGGACCTTCGGGTGGCGCAACGGGTAGGGCAGCGGCATCAGGTCGGCCAACGGGCGCGGCTCGGCGCCGGCTACCTCGCGGATCCGGGCCGGATCGGGGTAGAACCTCTTGTCGCCGAAGAGATCTACGAAGACGAAGCTGCCGCCCGGCCGCACGACGCGCAGCGCCTCGGCCACTCCGTCCACTTTGTCGGATATCTGGGTCATCTCGTGGAAAGTCAGGCAGCTCACGACCGCGTCGAAGGTGTGGTCGCCGAAGGCGAGCGCCGCGCCGTTCTGCTGATCGAACGCGACTCGATCGCCGACGCCCGCCAAGCGCGCGTTCCGGACGCACTGGTCCTGGGAGTACGCCCAGTCGCCGGCCCACGAGTCGACGCCGGTCACCGTGGCCGTCGGCCGGGCCTGCGCGACCGCCACGGTCAGGCCGCCGCTGCCGCAGCCGATGTCCAGGACCCGGCCGCCCGGCGGCACCGTCGCCGAGTGGGCGATCAGCGAGTGGATCTTGTGCTGGTAGGCGCCCCCGCGCGGGCTCAGCCGGTAGACGGTCAGGGCGAGGATCAGCGTGATGTAGCCGAAGAGGACGAGCGGCGCGAGGAAGAGCAGGAACCACGGCGACACCGCGGCGAGCACGACGCCGGCCAGGCAGAGGACGGTCACCGCGGCGAACGCGCGCAGCCGGGCGGGCCGCACCCACGTACGGTATCGGGGTCGTTCCGTCAGCTCAGTGAACGCCGGCCTCCTGGGGAAAGAGGCCGTCGAAGACGGCCGTCCGGTCGAACTCCAGTGCCTTCTCGCGCGCCCGCCGCTCGTAGTCGGCCCGCTGCGCGACGCTCATGTCGAGCACCACCCGGTCGAGCGCCTCGGCGAGGCCGTTGATGTCGCCGGGCTCGACGATCACCGCCGCCTGGCCGACCGCCTCGCCGGTGCCGCCGGTCAGGGTGGTGACGATCGGGCCGCCGCCGGCCAGCATCTTCTCGGCCAGCGCGATGCCGAACGTCTCGACGAAGTCCGGCTCCGGCTTGGTCGGCAGAGCGTACGCCGCGCAGCCGGCCATGAGCAGCGGCTTCTCCTCGTCGTCCACGTCGGTCAGGAAGACGATGCGGTCGTCCTCCTTGGCCATGGCCCGCACGTGATCGAGGGCCGGCCCGGTGCCCGCGACCACGAGCTTCACGTCGTCCCGGCAGCGCATCTGCCCGTACGCGATGATCAGGTCGTAGATGCCCTTGGCCCGGGCCACCCGGCTGAGGAAGAGGATGTACCGGCCGCGCTCCAGCCCGCGCCGGGCGAGGGCGTGCTCCACCGCCAAATCGGATCTGTTCAAGAAGGCGGACGCGTCGATCGGCGGGTAACTGACCCGCACGCGAGCGGAGCATTGCGCGGCAAAAGAGGTGCCACAGTGCGCATCGACCTCGGCCGCCGAAGCGATGATCTCATCGCGCGTGTAGGACGACACGGCCACCAGATCGTCGTTGGCGAGAAACGTCGTGAACAGGACCGTGGCGGCGCCGAACCGGCCCTCCCGCAGGCACGAGCGGATCACGTTCGTGACGTCCGACCCCACCGCCTTGGCCACCGTCCGCACCTGCGGCGCGAAGCCCGCGGCCCGGGCCGCGTTGACCGCGTCGACGACCACCGTCGTGTGCGGCACCAGGTACATCGAGAGGCAGACCGTGGGGACCGGCTCGGCGAGCAGCTCGACCAGCCGGCCGGTCAGCCCGGCCAGGTGGCGCCCGTCCGGCACCCGGTAGTCGCCGACCGCCTCCGGCCGCTCGACGGTGATGCCGGGGCTGTACGGCAGGAGCCGGTCCAGCGGTTTGAGCGGGAGCCCGGCCGCCTCCAGGGCCGGTATCGGCCAGGTGAGCAGCCGGACGTCGTCGAAGCCCCGGGTCAGCGCGACCTCGGCGAGGTTGCGGGCCTCGCCGGAGTGGCCGCAGATCACCGGATCGGCCCGGACCACGATGACGAGGCGGCGGCTGGGGTGGCTCATGGTCGTTCCTCGGGGGTGGAGGGATCAGGACAGGGACGGCGGACGGATCCCGCTTCCCCAGCTGCTGGGCTCGCGGCCCAGCGTCAGGTGCAGCCGGCCGCCGCGGTGCACGTCGGCGGCGGACAGGTGGGCGGCGTGCAGCGGCTCGCCGTTGAGGGTGGCGGACTGCACGTACTGCGGCGGCGGGTCGCGGTCGACGCCGTCGACGCCGATCGGCGACTCGTGGAAGCCGCTGGTCTCGATGACGAACTCGCCGTCGCCCGCCTGGAGCACGGTGCGGGCGAACGCCGGGGCGTTGATCAGGAACCGGTTCTGGCCGGCCACCGGGAACAGGCCGAGCGACGCCCAGACGTACCAGGAGCTGAGGCCGCCCGAGTCGTCGTTGCCCGGCAGCCCGCCGGGGCCGGTGCCGTACTGCCAGGTCAGCGCGGCATGGACGATCTCGGCCGTACGGTCGGGGCGCCCGGCGTAGTGGTACGCCCAGGGCGCCTCCATGTCCGGCTCGTTGTTGAGACCCTCGAAGCGGTTGAGGGCGTACCCGGCCGCCATCTCGGCCGGCTGCGGGCAGCGCCCGGGCTGCTTGACCGGGTCGGCGCCGTAGCCGAAGAACCGGTCGAGGATGCCGATGAACGCGGCGTCGCCCCCGGCCAGCGCGATCCGGGCGGCCATGTCGTGCACCAGCCGGAACGAGTAGTTCCACTTGCCGCCCTCGTAGAACTCGGAGTCGCGCAGCAGGCCGGTGGCCGGGTCGAAGGCGTTGACCCACTGCCGGCCGCGCCGCTCGAGGTCGTCGGCGAGCCGGCGGTCGTTGAGCGCGCGCGCCACCTGGGCGGTGCAGTGATGCGCGTACGCGAGATCGAGGGTGTGCGTGATCGGGTGCACCATGCCGTGCTCGAAGAAGTCCTCGCCGTACATCCGCCGCAGGTCGTCGACCATGTGCACGATCGCCCAGCTCCAGTCGATGCCGGGCCGGCCCAGCGCGTGCGCGTCGGCGAGCGCGGTGTGCGCCAGGGCGCTGGCCTGCCGGAAGAACCGGTCGGCGCCGCGGGCCATCCGGTAGCCGATCGGGAAGTTGCCCTCCTCCTCACAGACCCGGATCAGCGACTCGAGCAGATCGGTGTGCCGGTCCGGCGCGATCGCGGCCAGCAGCGGCAGCTGGGTCTTGTAGATGTCCCACATGGTGCAGACGTCGAACGCGTACGGGCCGGCGTCGGGCCAGAACGGGCTCTCGTCGTCGGCGAAGCACGGCTTGATCAGCGAGTGGTAGAGCGCGGTGGCGAAGACCTTGCGCCGGGCCCGGGTGCCGCCCTCGACCTGGACGCGGCCGACGTGCTCGCGCCAGCGTGCCCGGGTGCGGGTGCGCACCACGTCGAAGGCCGGCTGCTCGGTGCCGCACTCGCGCTCGAGGTTGACCCGGGCCTGGTCGCAGCCGCGCAGCGAGAAGCCCATCCGCAGCTCGACGACCTGGCCGGCCCGGACCGGGCCGACGAAGAGCAGGCCGAACGGGCGGAGCGTGGTGTGCCGGATGCTGTCGAAGTCGAGCCGGGTGCCGCCGTCGATGAGCCGCCGGTCGTACCAGAGCATCTGCCGCCAGCCGGGCGTGTCGGCCTCGATGTGGACCGAGAGCGGCACGCCTTCCATGACGACCGTGCCCTGGGCCCGTCCCCGGCCGATGCTCTCGACCTGGGCGCGCAGAGGCACCGTACGGCCGAGGTCGATGGCGAGCCCTCCGCAGGAGAGATCGACCACCACCCGGGCGGAGCGGTGCTCCGGAAAGGTGTAGCGGTGCACCGCCACCTTGTTGCCCACCGTGATCTCACAGCGCACGCCGGTGTCGAGGGTGGCCGCGTAGTAGCCGGGACGGGCCTCCTCGTCGCGCAGCGCCCAGGACTCCCCCAGCGCGTCGAGCGGCTGCACCATCGGGGTGACCCGCACGTAGTTGTAGTACTTGCGGATCGCGCCGGTGCCGGACTGCTGGAAGTGGGTGAACCCGGAGGCCTCGAGCCGGTCGAACATCTCCTCGGGCACGCCCTCGGTGTTCTTGGCGTAACGCCCGTAGCCGGTCGGGTAGGCGCCGGAGTAGGCGCAGGCGCTGACCATGCCCAGCGGCGAGGTCGCGCCCGGGTGGGTGTTGCCCACCTGCGGTTTCGGCCACCACCAGGTGGCGGCCAGACCGTGCGAGCGGGGCAGGTCGGTCGCGGCGGTGCCGATGAACGGGTCTATGTCGTCGAGGATGGCGGCACTCTATCTACTAGAAAGGGATAGTTCGGTTTCCAGCGTGTGAACTCCTCGCCGACCCCCAGGGATCGGCGCTACCGGCAGCATGCGCTAGCCCCACGCCTCGCCGGTAGTGGTCACGGTCTCGTCCCGGTCGGCGGCGCGCTCGATGGCCAGGGCGATCAACTGGTCCTGGGCGGCCTCGGCGAGCGGGTACGGCGCCGGCCCCGCCCCGCGTACCCAGTCCGCCATCCGGGTGAGGATCGTCGCGGTGGCGATCTCGTCGTCGTTCCAGCGCCGCCCCGGGAACGGGTTGCGGTGCAGGACGTCGCGGCCGAGCGTGAACGTCTCGGTGTCGAAGCCGTTCAGGTCGAGGTCGTGGCCGCTCTGCCGCCGCCTGATCGGGGAGACCGCGATCGCCTCCGGCCCGGCCAGGTGCACGATCTCGTCGTCGCGCAGCTCGCCGTGCGTGCCGCGGACGAGCAGCCGCCGGAAGCGCAGCTGGTTCCGTGTCTGGTTGTCGGTGAAGTCGTAGAGGCCGCTCTTCCCGTCGCCGAAGTCGATCGTCGCGATCGTGGTGGTCGCCGCCACCGGCTCGGCCTGGCCGGTCCACCCGCCCCGGTCGAGCGGATCGACCAGCGGCGCGGTGGTGCGCGAGGCCCGCACGGTGGCCGGGCCGAACCCGGCGCCGAGGAAGCCCCGCATGAGTGACACCGCGTGGTACTGCTGGGTGGACGAGACCTGGACCTGGGTGGGCGTGCCGATGATCCCGCTCCGGACGGCGGCGAGCCGGGCGGCGTGCGCCGGCATGAGCAGGTACTGCTCGGCGACCTGCACGCTGTCGCCGGCGGCCGCCCACAGCGCGCGCAGTCCCGCCACGTCGGGGGCGGGCGGCGTCTCGGCCAGCACCGGCAGGCCGCGGGCGACGGCCTCCTCGATCACCGCCGGGTTGGCGGCGCGTGGCACCGCGGTCACGACGAAGTCGGCCGCCACCTCGGCCAGCGACGCGAACGCCGGAACCGGCAGCTCTCGCGGGGAGCGCACGACGGCGCCGACGCAGGTGAGGCCGGGCAGCCCGGCGGCGACCCGCAGCAGGGTGCGGGCCCGGAAACCGAAGCCGACCAGGGCGAAGGAGGTCACCCGGCCGACCGTACCGGCCCTCCCGCCCCGGAGAGCCGTGGCTCGCGATAGATGCCGGCGAACTGGCCGTCGCGCATCTCGATGCCGGCGAACTCCCCGATCGGCGCGGTGAAGTGGTAGAAGCGCAGCACGGTGCCGTCCGGGTCGGGAATGTCCAGCCGCGGCCCGCCCGGGGTGTCCTCGATCGCCCCGTGCCCGACGCCGAGCCGGTCGCAGCGCGCCACCATCTCCTCGAGCACCGCCCGCGAGCCGGGCACGAAGGCCACGACGTCGAAGCCGGTCAGGCTCGGCCGGCCGGCGCACACGGTGCGATCGCGCAGCGCGATGTTGAAGCGCCCGCGCGGGTCGATCAACCCGGCGCCGCGCAGCACGCCGTCCTCCACGAACTCGGTCCACAGCCGCAGGTCGAGCACGCGGCAGTACCAGGAGACGCTGCGCGCCAGGTCGGTCACCGGCAGCTTGATCTGCGCGATCCGGTCGAGTCCGTCGATCCCTGTCGTTTCCATGGGGTCGACGCTAGGAATCCCGGTGACGACAATCCATGCGTGGGCGTCCGGGAAACCACAGCGACCGTCTCGGCCGATCTCCTCAGCGCGGTCCTGCGGGAGCTGCGCCTGGAGAGCGCCGGCTACAGGTGGCTCGAGCTCGGCGCGCCGTTCCGGGTCGGCTTCGACCGCCCGGGCCTGCGCGGCGTGCACCACGTCGCGCGCGGGGAGTGCGAGCTGGCCCTCGACGACGGCACCGTGCTCCCGCTCGCGACCGGCGACCTGGTCATCTTCCCGCGCGGCGACGCGCACGTGCTGCGCTCCCCCGGCGCCCGCGGCGGGCCGGTGACGCCGGGCTTCGAGCTCGCCATGCGCACACCCGGGACCCGCCTGCGAGCCGGCGGACCGAGGGCCGGCGAGCCCGGAGGCGGCGCGCGGGCCGACGCCGTCGTGGTGTGCGGCGCGTTCGTGGTCGGCGAGCCGGACCATCCCGCGTTGCGCGGCCTGCCCCGCATCATCCACGTGCCCGGCGTGGCCGGCCACCCGCCGCCGTGGCTGGCGTCCCTGCTGCAGGCGCTGGCCGCCGAGGCCTTCGACGGCGGCGCCGGCAGCGACCTGGTCATGGCCCGCCTCTCCGACGCGCTGATCATCCGGGCGCTGCGCCACCACGTCTCCGTCGGCGAGCAGCCGGGCTGGCTGGCCGGCCTGCGCGACCCGTACGTGGCGGCCGCGCTCGCCGCCCTGCACGCCGACCTCGGTCGTGAGTGGACCGTCGCCGGCCTCGCCGCCACCGCCGGGCTGTCCCGGGCCGCCTTCTCCGCCCGGTTCACCCGCCACGTCGGCGAGCCGGCGATGCGTTACCTGCTGACCCTGCGCATGCAGCGGGCGAAGACCCTGCTGCGCGACGAGCAGGCCACCGTGGCGACGGTCGCGGCCCGGGTCGGCTACCGGTCCGAGGTGGCGTTCGCGGCCGCGTTCCGCCGCGAGGTCGGCCTGCCGCCCGGCGTCTACCGGCGATCGGGTCAGTTATTGCAGGAATAAGTCCAAGTATTGCAATCGTGTGACGCAGGCTGTCACGATGACCGTCGATCCGTTCCCCGTCTCCCCCGGATCGACTGGAGTCCCCCATGCCTCTCACCCGACGGGCGCTGCTGTCGGCGGCCGCCCTCACCCCCGCGGCGACGTTGCTCACGACCGGCCGTGCGGACGCCGCCTCCGCGCCCGGCGACGTCGTCGGCAAGATCAGCGTCGGCTACCAGGGCTGGTTCGCCTGCGCCGGCGACGGCGCCCCGATCGGCGGCTGGTGGCACTGGAGCCGCGACCGGTTCCAGCCGCCGTCACCGAGCAACACCACGATCGTGTCCTGGCCGGACATGCGCGACTACACGCACGCCTACCCCACGGCGTACCCCAACCTCGGCAACGGCGCGGTCGCGACGCTCTTCTCCTCCTACGACCAGCAGACCGTCGACACCCACTTCGGCTGGATGCGCACGTACGGGATCGACACCGCCGCCCTGCAGCGCTTCAACCCGATGGGCGACGAGGGGCCGACCCGGGACGCGATGGCGCAGAAGGTGCGCACCGCGGCCGAGGCCACCGGCCGGAAGTTCTACATCATGTACGACGTCAGCGGCTGGTCGTCGATGCAGAACGAGATCAAGACCGACTGGTCGTCGAAGATGTCGGCGCACACCGCGTCGTCGTCCTATGCGCGGCAGAACGGCAAGCCGGTCGTCTGCATCTGGGGCTTCGGCTTCAACGACGAGAACCACACCTTCACGCCGGCCGCCTGCCTGGACGTCATCACCTGGTTCAAGGCCCAGGGCTGCTACGTGATCGGCGGCGTGCCCACGTACTGGCGGGAGGGCAAGAACGACAGCCGCGCCGGGTACCTCGACGTCTACCACGCCTTCAACATGATCTCGCCGTGGATGGTCGGCCGCACCGGCGACCTGGACGGGCTCGACTGGTTCTACACCAACGTCAACACCGCCGACCAGGCCGACTGCAACGCCCGCGGCATCGACTACCAGCCGTGCGTGCTCCCCGGCGACCTGAGCGCCGGGCACCGCCGGCACGGCGACTTCTACTGGCGCAGCATCTACAACATGGTCCGGCTCGGCGCCCAGGGCCTGTACGTGTCGATGTTCGACGAGTTCAACGAGGGCAACCAGATCGCCAAGACGGCCGAGACCCAGGCCTCGGTCCCGGCCGGCACCGGCATCCGGGCGCTGGACGAGGACGGCACCCGCTGCGACGCCGACTACTACCTGCGGATCACGACCGACGCCGGGAAGATGCTCAAGGGGCAGATCGCGCTCACGTCCGTACGGCCGACGCAGCCGCAAGCGGGCACCCAGCCGCCGCCCGCCACCGGGGATCTCGCCGCCGGCAAGGCGGTGAGCGCGAGCAGCGCGAACGGCGGCTTCCCGGCGTCGAACGCGGTCGACGCCGGCACGAGCAGCTACTGGGAGTCGAGCGGCGCGTTCCCACAGTGGATCCAGGTCGACCTGGGCGCCGCCTACGCGGTGAAGTCGCTGGTGCTGCGCCTGCCCTCGGGCTGGGAGCGGCGCACGCAGACGATCACCGTGCTGGACGGCTCGACCGGCGCCACTCTCGTCGCCTCGGCCGGCTACGTCTTCGACCCGGCGTCCGGCAACCAGGTCTCGATCGCGCTCCCCGGGGTAAATATCCGAAATATCCGGCTGAGCGTCACGGCCAACACCGGCTGGCCGGCGGCGCAGCTCGCCCAGCTCCAGGCCTTCGCCGACAACACGACGACGCCGCCCCCGGTGCCGAGCGACCTCGCGCGCGGCAAGAGCGCCACTTCAAGCGGATATGTCCAGACATATACGCCGGGGAACGCCGTCGACGGCGACGCCAACAGCTACTGGGAGAGCACCAACAACGCCTTCCCCCAGTGGCTGCAGGTCGATCTGGGCGCGGCGACGAGCGTCGGGCGGGCGGTACTGAAACTGCCGCCGTCGTGGGGCGCGCGGACGCAGACGGTGGCGATCTCGGGGAGCACGAACGGGTCGGCCTTCACGACGCTGGCGGCGGCTTCCGGGCGTACGTTCGACCCCGGCGCCGGCAACGCGGTGACCGTGAGCTGGACGCCGGCCCAGGCCCGTTATCTCCGCGTCACCGTCACCGGGAACACCGGCTGGCCCGCCGCCCAGCTCTCCGCGGTGGAGCTCTACGCCGGCTGAGCGGTCGTCACGGCTGGCGTGCCAAGCGGTGCGCCAGCCACGACACCGCCTGGGGATAGCGGTAGTCGATCCCGCCGTGCCCGGCCGGGAAGAGCTCGAACTGGATGCGCTCCGCGGGAACGCCGATCCGGATCAGGCCGTCCCGGAACGCCTCGGCGCCGAGGTCGAGGAACCACTCGTCCTTGGTGCCGGCGTCGATCCAGATGGCGCGCTGCCCGCGGAGCGCGTCCGCGTACTTGTCGATCATCCGGATCGGGTCCCAGGCCAGCCACTTGTCCCACAGCTCGGGGATCAACTGGCCGGTGCGCGAGTCGAACGGCAGCTGCGGGGTGCCGTCCTCGGCCGGGCTGAACGCGGCCGTGCACCCGAGGATCAGGAGCAGGGCCATGTCGCTGTCCTTGGTGAAGGACGTGCGGCCGCGGAAGTCGCTCCACCACTTGAGGATGTCGTGGTCGTACTCGCGCAACGCCCGGGTGGCCTTGGCGAACTCGTTGAGATAGCAGTATTCGTAGAGCGCGTCCCCGGCGTGCGTGGCGAGCGCGCCGAACAGGTCCGGCCGCAGCATCGGCGTGATCATCGCGCCGAAGCCGCCGGAGGACTTGCCGGAGATGGCGCGCGACTCCGGCGCCGCGAGGGTGCGGAAGCGCGCGTCGACCCAGGGGACAACCTCATCGCAGAGGTACGAGTGATAAGCCCCGGTGCCGGCCGAGTCGACGAACTGCGACCCGCCGTACGCCGTCCACGCGTCGACGTAGACCAGCACGCAGCCGGGCGCCTCCCCACTGGCGAAGACCTCGTCGGCGGTCTCGATGAACGGCTGCCGGAACGGGGACCGGTTGGCCCACATGCCGACGTGTCCGCTGTACCCCTGGATCACATAGATCGACGGGTAACGCTCCTGGCTCTCCGCATAGCCGGGCGGGGTGTAGACCCACAGCGGGCGTACGTGCGGATCGCCGAGCGGGTTTCCGCGCAGCAGCTCCGACTCGATCGTCTCTTGATGCAGCTCTCCGGCGAGCTCGTGACTCCATGGCAGCATGCGTGAGAGTCAATCACGGTTTCCGGGCTCCACGTGCGTCTCCCACCAGCCGCTGCCGGCCGGCGCGAGGCCCGGATAGAGCGCGGCCTCGGCGAACGCGGGATCCGCCCGGTCCGGCCGCCGGACGCCGGCAGACGCGGCGCGACCAGCAGACACGGCGCGACCGGCAAATGCGGCGCGACCGGCAAACGCGGCGCGACCGGCAAACGCGGCGCGACCGGCAAACGCGGCGGGTGCCGGCCGGGCGGAGACCGCGTCGGGTGAGTGCTGACCGGGCTACCCACGCCAGGTGGGTCGCCCGGTCGAACGGGGTCGCGCGGGAGGCTGGTCAGACGGCGCCGGGGGTGCGGGTGGGTCGCAAGTAGACCGCCCACGTGACCAGGACGCACAGGGCGTAGAAGGCGATGAACGCGACGTAGGCGGCGTCGGCGCTCTTGGTCTCCAGGAAGGACTGGCGGAACGCCAGGTTGACCAGGACGCCGCCGAGCGCGCCGATCGCGCCGGCTATGCCGATCACGGCGCCGGAGAGGCGGCGGGCCCGGGGCTCGTCGGTGGGGTGCTGGGCCTTGAAGATGGCGGGGATCATCTTGTAGGTGGAGCCGTTGCCGATGCCGCTCAGGATGAACAGGGCGATGAAGCCGATCAGGTAGAGCGGCAGCGACCTCTGCTGGGCGGCGAGCAGCACGATGCCGGCGCCCGCGGCCATGGCGATGAAGTTGGCGAAGGTCACGCGGGCACCGCCCAGGCGGTCGGCCAGGGCGCCGCCCACCGGGCGGATCAGCGAGCCGAGCAGGGGGCCCAGGAAGGTCAGGTAGGCGGCCTTGACCGGGGTGCTGAACTCGGTGTGGAACTGCACCTGCAGGACCTGGCCGAAGGCGAAGCCGAAGCCGATGAACGAGCCGAACGTGCCGATGTAGAGCAGCGACATCACCCACGTGTGCGGCGAGCGGGTGGCCTCGCGCATGGCCCTCTTCTCGCTGCGGGCCTGGGTCAGGTTGTCCATGTAGAAGGCCGAGCACAGCGCGGCGATGACGATCAGCGGGATGTAGATGCCGGCCACGATGCCGGGGTGGCCGGCGCCGAAGACGGCCAGCACGAACAGGCCGACCAGCTGGACCGCGGCGACGCCGAGGTTGCCGCCGCCGGCGTTGATGCCCAGCGCCCAGCCCTTGAGGCGGTTGGGGTAAAAGGCGTTGATGTTGGTCATCGACGAGGCGAAGTTGCCGCCGCCGACGCCGGCCACCGCGGCCAGGACGAGAAGCGTCGAGTAGGAGACGCCGGGCCGGATCAGGAACGCGGCCAGCACGGCCGGCACGAGCAGCAGGGACGCGCTGAAGACGGTCCAGTTGCGGCCGCCGAAGCGGGACACGGCGAAGCTGTACGGGATGCGCAGCGCCGCCCCGACCAGCGTCGGCACGGCGGTGAGCAGGAACTTGCCGGCCGGGTCGATGCCGTACGCGGGACCGAGGAAAAGCACCAGCACCGACCACAGCGACCAGACCGAGAAGCCGATGTGCTCGGACAGGATCGAGAAGATCAGGTTGCGCCGGGCGATCGGCGCGCCGGTGGTGGCCCAGAAAGCGGGGTCCTCCGGACGCCAGTCGTCGATCCAGTGTCCGCGAACGGTCACGGCGGGACGGGCCACGGGCAGGGTCGCGGTCAATTCGCACCTCCAGGAAGAGCCAGGTACAGCCGGTCGCCGTCGACGCGGACGGAGAAGACGGAAATGTCGGGCTGACCGCTGAGCGAGCAGCCGGTGGTGAGGTCCCAGGCGTACAGATGCAGGGGGCAGACGATTTGCTTGAGGTCGATCTGGCCGTCGGCGATCGGCCCGCCTCGATGCGGGCACACGGCCGAGGTGGCGCGGACGGAACCGTCGCGGAGGCGGAACACCGCGACCGTCTCGCCGCCGACCGCGAAGGCGCGGCCCTCCCCCGGCGGGATGTCGTGGATCGACCCGAGCGGGATGTCGTGGATCGCGTCGACGCTCATGCGCGCACCGGGACCTGGGGCAGCACGGTCAGCGGCAGCGAGGTGCGGAACTGCCCGGGCGTCACCGGCTCGGTCCGTTCCCGCCACGGATCGCGGTAGGCGGCGACCGATTCCGCCATCCGGGCGTCGAGTCCGGCGGCGATCCCCTCGGCGTCGTCGACGACCACGGCCCGGATCTTCTCGATCCCCACGCGCGGCACCCACGCGTACGTGCGCTCGAGCCAGTTGCCGTTCTCCCGGTAGTACTGCAGGAACCGCCCGGTCAGCGTGATCACCTCGTCCGCCGACGAGACCGTGGCCAGCAGGTCACCCTTGCGGACGTGCGCTCCGGCCGCGCCGCCGACGTAGATTTCCCATTTGCCGCCGTCAATAGCGACAACACCCAGGTCCTTGACGTACGCCTCGGCGCAGTTGCGTGGGCATCCGGTGACGGCGAGCTTCATCTTGCCCGGCCCCTCGATGCCCTGATAACGCTCCTCGAGCGCGATCCCGAGCGCGGTCGAGTCGCCGACGCCGAAGCGGCAGAAATCCGATCCGACGCACGTCTTCACGGTGCGGAAGCTTTTCGCGTACGCGTATCCGGAGGGCATGTCGAGGTCGGCCCAGATCTGCGGCAGCTTCTCCTTGGGAATGCCGAGCAGGTCGATGCGCTGGCCGCCGGTCAGCTTCACCATCGGGACGCCGTGCTTCTCGGCGACCTCGGCGATGCGCTTGAGCTGGGCGGGAGTGGTGACGCCGCCCTTCATCTGGGGCACCACCGAGAAGGTGCCGTCGCGCTGGATGTTGGCGTGGACCCGGTCGTTGATGAACCGGGCGTCACGCTCATCGACGTACGCGTCGCCCCACATCATCTTGAGCAGTGAGGCCAGCCCCATCTTGCTTTTCGCGTCCTCCTCGCCGCCGAGCCTGGCGAAGACGGAGGACACCGACTTGAGCCCGTAGAGCCGGATGGCGTCCATCAGCTCGGGCTTCGGCATCGGCACGCCTGGCACGTAGTAGGAGGCGGCCGGGTCGGCCTCCAGCTCGCCGCCGGCGGCCCACTCCGTGATCCGCTGCACCAGGGGCTTGCAGGTGCCGCAGCCCTTGCCGGCCCGCGTCCGGTCCATCACCGCGCCGACCGTCCTGCAGCCTTCGGCGACGGCGCCGCAGAGAGCCCCTTTGGATACGCCGTTGCAGTTGCAGACCTGCTCGTCGTCGGCCATGTCGGCGACGCTCTCCTCGGTCGCGGGGCCGCCGAGGTCGAACAGCAGCGACGCCCGGTCCTCCGGGAGCGGAAGCCCCTTCTCGAACGCCTTGATCAGGGCGAGCGCCTTGCTGTTGTCGCCGACCAGGGTCGCGCCGACGAGCCGGTCGTCGCGGATGATGACGTTCTTGTAGACGCCCCGCTTGGGCTCGGCGAACTCGAGCAGTTCGTCGTCCTCGCGCTCCGGGCTCTGCAACCCCATCGCGGCCACGTCCACGCCGGCCACCTTGAGCTTGGTGGCGACCTGCGACCCGTGGTACGCGGCGGCGCTGTCCGTGCCGGTGATGTGGTCGGCCAGCACCTTGGCCTGGTCCCAGAGCGGGGCGACCAGGCCGTAGACCTGGCCCCGGTGCTGCGCGCACTCGCCGACCACGTAGATGTCGTCCTCGCCGGCCGCCCGCATCTGGTCGTCGGCCACGATCCCGCGCTCGACGACCAGGCCGCTGTCCGCCGCCACCTGCACGTTGGGCCGGATGCCGGCCGCGACCACGACCACGTCGCAGTCGATGACCCGGCCGTCAGCCAGCTTGACCCCGGTGACGGCGTGCTTGCCGAGGATCTCGGTGGTCATGCCGTCGACCACGACCTCGATGCCCAGCTTCTGCTCGACGGTGGCCTGCAGGGTGCGGCCGGCCCGCTCGTTGAGCTGGGTGTTCATCAGGTGGCCCGGGGCGTGCACGAGCGTCACCCGGCTCAGGTGGCTCTGCAGGCCGCGGGCCGCCTCGAGACCCAGCAGGCCGCCACCGATCACGACCGCGCGCTCGTGCTCCTTCGCGTACCGGATCATGGCTCTGGTGTCGTCGAGCGTGCGGAAGACGAAGACGCCCTGGTGATAGCCGCGGCCGGGAACATGGGCGCCCTTGATCGGCGGGACGAAGGCGGAGCTGCCGGTGGCGATGACCAACTTGTCGTACGGGGTGACGGTGCCGTCCGACGCGTGCACGGTCCTGGCCGACCGGTCGATGCGCTCGATGCGAGTGCCCGCGTGCAACGTGATGTCGTTGTCGGCGTACCAGGAAAGGTCGTTGAGAAAGATCCCGGACTCGTCCTCGACGCCGGCGAGCACGTTGGACAGCATGATCCGGTTGTAGTTGCCGTAGGGCTCGTCGCCGAACATCGTGATCGCGAAGTCGCCGCCGCGGCCCAGTATCTCCTCGACCGTCCGGGCACCGGCCATCCCGTTGCCGATGACCACCAATCGTTGTTTCATCAGACCTCCAGCGGAGCCTGGCCAATGACCGTGCATCCGTGGAAATCGCGATGGCGAATGCACATCACGGATACTTCCGGGCCATTGTTTTGCGCCCGGACCGCCGCGATTGCGCGTTGGTTCGGAAAACCCTACAGAGGCGCCGCGGCCATTGTGAGAGAAGCCGTTTCGAAGCGGCGCAGCACGAGGCCGGCCACCGCCGGGTCGAGACAGAGGGGCGGCGTCACGAGATCGGCCCCGGCGCGATGCAGGGTGCGGTAGAACTGGCCGTCGGCGAGCAGGTAGGCGGCGATCGCGATCCGGCGCGCGCCCCCGGCCCGCAGCCCGGCGACCACGTCGGACACCGGGCGGTCGCGGCCCGAGGCGTAGGCGACGTGGGCGCCGCCGAGCCGGTCCGCCATCTCGTGGATGCCGGCGCGCCAGGCCGGGTCGGACGATCCGGCGGCGGCCAGCACGACGGCGTCGGCGGCGGCCGGAAGGTGCCGGGTCAGGCTCGCCAGCAGCACATCGTCGGGGCCGAGGGTGGCGGCCACCGGGATTCCGGTTCCGGCGACGGCGTCGGCGATGTCCACGCGTACGTGGTAACCGGCCGACAGCAGCAGCGGAACCACCACGGCGTCGCGGACGCCGGGCGTGACCTCGCCGATCCGCGGGTGCTGGACGTCGGCGTAGGACAGGCGCACATCGAGCCGGGGCCGCCGGCGGGCGACCGCCGCGACGAGATCGCGGATCTGACGCTGCCCGGCGGCCGAGCGGGTGCCGTGCGCAACGGCAAGCAGAGTGCGGCGATTGGTCATGGCGCGGCCTTTCGAGTCTGTGGACGACGCTCCGGAAAATGTCGTAGCCCCGTGGTTGACTCACCCCCACCCGAGAGGGCGGGGGCCGGCAAGATCGCGGAGCCGGGAGCGGCAAGATCGTGGTGACACGGGCGGAGGCGGCGCGACCGCGAGGCGCGGCCGGCAAAAATCGCGCGGCACGGGCGCGAGCGGCGCGACCGCGAGGCGCGGCCGGAAAAATCGCGCGGGCCAGGCGCGACGATCCCGCGGCGAGCCGCCACCCGCCACCCGCCACCACGCGCAACCCGGCCCGACCACGGCGGCGATCCCACGGCCGGCGACAGGGAGCGACTCAAGCGGCCGGGTCGTCGACGCGCAACCGATACCCGCGCTTGATAACGGTCTCGATGTGCCGGCCCGAGCCGAGCGCCGTGCGTAAGCGGGCCACCGCGACGTCCACGGCGTGCCCGTCGTTGCCGCGGGGCAGGACGGCGATCAACTGATCCTTGCCGACCACGACGCCGGGGCGGGCGGCCAGGGCGGAGAGGATCGCCATCGCGGCCGGGGCCAGGGAGTGCGGGACGTCGTCGATCAGGACGGCGTGGCCCCGGACCTCCAGCGTGCCGCCGGCGACGCGCAGCTTCGTCGTCCGGCGGGGCAGCTCGTCGGTGACCGTCTTGATCAGCGCGCCCAGGCGGAAGCGCTCCGGCATCGCCACCGGCACGTCGCGCTCGACCAGCGGGGCCGCGGTGACCGGGCCGACACAGGCGGCCAGCGTGCCGGCGCGGAACCGGTCGAGCACCACGCCCTCCTCGTCGCCGGCCAGCCGCAGGAACGACTTGACGGCGGGCGCGCTGGTGAAGGTGACGGCGTCGATCTGGCCGGCGGCGATCTGCTCGACCAGCCGGCGCACGGGCGCGGTGTCGGGCGGCGGCACCCAGCGGTAGACGGGCACCTCGACCACGGCGGCGCCGGCCGACCGCAGCGCCTCGACGAACTCGATCTGCGGCTCGCCGTGCTCCTGGACGACGATGCGCAGGCCGGCGACGCCCTCGGACAGCAGCCGTTCGAGGATCTCCTCGGACGCCTCCGTTGCCGCTGCCCAGTCCTCGGTGAGCCCGGCCGCGCGCACGGCGCCGCACGGCTTGGGGCCGCGGGCGACGATCCGGGCCTTGCCGAGCACCTCGCGGAGGCGGTCGCCGAGCCCCCAGCCCTCGGCGGCCTCGATCCAGCCGCGGAAGCCGAAGCCGGTGGTGGCGATGACCAGGTCGGGGGCGAGCCCGATGCAGGCCGCGGTGGCCGCGTGCAGGGCCTCGTCGTCGGCGAGCGGGACGATGGTGAGGGCCGGCGCCGCCACCACCCGGGCCCCGCGGCGGCGCAGCAGCGCCGTCATCTCGTCACGGCGCCGCTCGGCGGTCACCGCGACGGTGAAGCCCGTCAGCACGCCCTCGCTCATCCGCTCCCCATCTCGCCGTCGTTCACGCAAGCGTTGCCACCTGCGGTTACCGCGACGTCGAACAGGCGTTTCGGACACGTCAACGCGCTTTCACAACCGCCCGCCGGCGATTGTGAGCACCACGTTACTCGCGCTCCTCGGCAATCTTGCGGGCGGCGGCGTGCATCCGGAACACCTCGAGCCGCCCGTCCAGGAAGCCGATCCGGTAATCCCGGCCGAACGCGGGGTCTTCCGCGCGTCCGGCATCGCGGCGCGCGGCGATGCCGTCGGAGCGACCATTCTCGTACGCGCGGAACTCGTCATCCACGGCGGTCGCCCATCGCCTTCCTGATCGCCGCGATCAGGGCCTCCTCGAAGGCGGCGAGCTGCCCGTCCACCACGCCGACGCGATAGTCGGCGCCGGTCTCGGCATCGCCGGCCCGCCCGGCGTCGTGCCGCCCGGCCATCCCGTCGGCGTGCCCCGAGCCGTAGGCGGCCAGTGCGTCATCCATCTCTGCGGTCCCTCCCGGAAAACCCGACCGCAAATCTGTCACGCAGAGTGATGTCCGCCCACCGGCCGATCGGTCGGACCGTAAGCCTCGAACGCGTCGTCAACCGGCCGATACGACAAAGCGTCAACCCGCCGATGCGGCAAAGCATGCGGCAAAGGCGAGGATGCCGTCAGGCCGGCGAGAGCAGACCCGACCGCCGCCAGAACGGCATGCCCGGCCCCTCGATCAGGTCCAGGTCCCGCAGGTAGGCCACGACCCGCTCCCCCGACCACCGCAGCGTCTCGCGGAAGTGCGGGTTGGCCATCGCCGCCCGGTGCCCCACCGCCGGATCGATGCCCACCGACCGGTACACCGCCGGGTGGATCAAACGCCGCCCGCAGAGGTACGCGGCCCGCCCGATCACCAGCTTGTCGAAGGCCAGCCGCCCCCGGCCCGCCGCGCGTACCTGCCGGGCCAGCTCCTCCCGGGCGTAGCGCACGTGCCGCGCCTCCTCGACCACGTGGATGCGGCTCACCATGCGGACCAGCGGCTGCACCTGCTCGCAGGCCATCGCCTCGCGCTGCAGCGTGTCGAGGATCTCCTCGCAGATGAGGATGGCGGCGAACATGCGCGGCCCGGTCCCGGTCGCCGCGATCCACTTGCCGAGGAACTCGTTCACCCCGTCCGGCCGGTAGACGGGCGTGCCGAGCCGGTCGATCATGCGGCCGAACATCACCGAGTGCCGGCACTCGTCGGCCACCTCGGTCAGCGCGTACTGCGCGTGGGCGGCGGTCGGGTCCTGCTTGTAGTAGCCGCGGATGAGCAGCTGCATGAGGATCGTCTCGAACCAGACGCCGAGCCCGGCGATGCTGGCCACCTCGTGCCGGGTCAGCGTGATCCGCTGCTCCTCGCTCAGCGACTCCCACAGCGGCGTGCCGAACAGCGACGAGCGCTCCGGCGGCACGAAGTAGAGCCCGTCGGCGAACGGCGCTTCCCAGTCGATCTCCACCTCGGGGTCGTACGAGTGCTCAGCCGAGGAGCGCAACAGTCGCGCGGCAGTCCGATCACGATCCGTAGTGGTCATGGGTGGCCCCCTCGTGGCACTTGACGTTACTCGAGGTAACAGTTACTCCTAGTACTATGAACGCACCGGAGGACGGGCGCAAGGGCCGCTGGGTCGGCCATCGCGAGCAGCGCCGCGAGGAGCTGACCGCGGCGGCCATCGAGGCGATCCGCGAGCTGGGCCCCGAGGTCGGCATGGAGGCGATCGCCGCGCACGCCGGCGTCAGCAAGCCGGTCCTCTACCGCTATTTCGCCGACAAGTCGGCGCTCTGGCTCGCGGTCGGCCGGCGGGCGGCGGCCATGGTGCTGGACGCGATCGTCCCGGCCGTGGCCGCGGTACGGGAGGAGCGCGACGTCATAGCCGCGGCGATCGACGCCTACCTGGGCCACATCGAGGCCGACACGAACCTCTACCAGTTCGTGGTGCACCAGCCCGACATCGCGCGCCACCGGGACGTGGTGGCCGATGTCGTGGACACCGTCGCGAGCGGCCTGGCCCGGATCTTCGGCGACCGGTTGCGGGCGCGCGGGCTCGACTCGGGCGCGGCCCTGCCCTGGGCCTACGGGGTGGTCGGCTACGTGCAGACGGTCGGCGACTGGTGGTTGCGGCAGCAGCAGCCGATCAGCCGCGAGGCGCTCGGCGAGTACCTGACCACGTTCCTGTGGGGCGGCGTGTCCGGCATCGCGCACGCCGCCGACATCCCCGGCGGCCTGGCCGCCTACCAGGAGGAGACCCGGCATGGACGCTGACAACGACGAGGAGTACCGCGGCCCGGCGACCTTGCGGATCGGCGACGCCGACCTGCCGGTGGAGATCCGGATGTCGGCGCACTTCGAGCCGCTGGAGGGCCGGTTCCGCTGGGCGGGGCGCACGACACCGCACGAAGAGCTGCGCGAGCGGGTGAGCGGCGGCCTTCGGGAGGCGCGGATCGCCATTCCGGGTTCCCCGGACGCGGCGGTACGCCTGAGCGAGCCCGACCCCTGGGGCGGCATCCGGCTTTCCGGAGCCGGCACGCCCCCGTGGTTTCAGTGAGCGCCGCGGCGCAGGTCGCGGGGACCCACGCCGAACCAGCGCCGGACCGCCCGGGTCAGCGCCGACTGCTCGGTCAGCCCGACCATGGCGGTGACCTGGCTGAACGGGAGGTCGGTGGTGGTGATGAGGCGGTGCGCGGTCTCCCGGCGTACGGCGTCGAGGATCGTGTCGTAGGTGGTCCCGCTCTCCGCCAGCCGCCGCTGGAGCGTGCGCGGATGGATCTGCAGGCGCCGGGCGACGGCCGCGATGCCGGCCGGCGACGAGCCGAGCGACTGGGTCAGCAGCTGCCGCACCCGCTCGTCGAGGCCCTGCTCGGGCGCCGGGAAATGGCTGCGCATGTAGTCGAGGGCGACCTCGCGCAGCACCCGGTTGCCGCCGGCGACGGTCGCGTCGTTGAGCGTGGCCGGCACCCGCAGCACCGCCGCCGCCTGGCCGAAGCGGACGTCGGCGCCGAAGAACTCGGTGTAGCGGGCGACCGGGGCGAGCGGGCGGTGCGTGAGGTGGACCGAGCGCAGACCGTACCGGCCGCCGGCCAGCAGCACGGTGATCCGGTGCAGCAGGCCCAGCCCGTTGTCGCAGACCTGCGGCGGCATCGGGTCCATCTCGGTCGAGCCGTAGCGCAGGCCGATCACGCCGGGCCGGCCGGACGGGTCGGGCACCTGGGTCACGGTGAGCGCGGGCGAGTGCACGAACAGGAACCGGGTGGCGCAGTCGAGGGCCTCACCGAGGGTGGCCGAGTTCTCGATCGCGATGGCGAGCGGGCCGAGCACCGCGATGTCCTGCCGGGCGGCCAGTCGCAGGCCCAGGTCGGGACAGTCGCGGTCGGCGGCGGCCGCCTCCAGGATCCGGCCGGCGGCGAGCGACGGCATCACCGCGTCGTCGGTCTCCAGCAGCGCCGCGTCGACGCCGTAGCGCGCCAGCAACCCCCGGCCGTCGCCGCCGAGCTCGTCGATCAGGCCGGGCAGTCCGCGCAGCCCGGCGGCCCGCACCACCGATCCCATGTCGCGAAAGGATAAATCAGTGTCGCGAGAAGGCAAGTCACCGGGCGGGGCGGGCATCGACACTGGCCACATGGCCGAACACTTCGACGTGCTCATCATCGGCGCCGGCCTGTCCGGCATCGGCGCGGCCTGGCGGCTCCAGGAGCAGCTGCCGGGCAAGACGTACGCGATCCTCGAGGCCCGCGACGCGATCGGCGGCACGTGGGACCTGTTCCGCTACCCCGGCGTCCGCTCCGACTCCGACATGTTCACGCTCAGCTACCCGTTCCGGCCCTGGCGGGAGCCGGAGTCGATCGCGCCCGGTGACAAGATCCGCCGCTACATCGAGGAGACGGCGGTCGAGGGCGGGATCATGCCGCACATCCGGTTCGGCGCGAAGGTCGTCTCCGCCGACTGGCACTCGGGCGACGCTCGCTGGACCGTGGGCCTGGCCGACGGCACGACGCTGACCTGCGGCTTCCTCTATGCGTGCGCCGGCTATTACGACTACGGCAAGGGGTACCAGCCCGATTTCCCCGGCATTCCGGATTTCTCCGGCAAGCTGGTGCACCCGCAGTTCTGGCCGGAGGACCTGTCCTACGCCGGCAAGAAGGTCGTGGTGATCGGCAGCGGGGCGACGGCGGTGACGCTGGTGCCGGCGATGGCGGCCGAGGCCGGGCACGTCACCATGCTGCAGCGGTCGCCCACCTACATGACCGTGCTGCCGGAACGCGACGTGATCGCCAACGGGCTGCGGCGGGTGCTGCCGGCGGGCGTGGCCAACCGGATCGCGCGCGCCAAGAACATCGCGATCACGCAGGGGTTCTATCAGCTCGCCCGGCGGCGGCCAGCCCGCGTACGGCAGATCCTGCGGTCCTTTGCTCTCCGGTCGCTGAAGGACCCGGCGTTCGTGGACGAGCACTTCAACCCGAAGTACGAGCCGTGGGACCAGCGCCTGTGCGTGATCCCGTCCGGCGACCTCTACGACGTGCTGCGGGACGGCAGCGCGTCGATCGTCACCGACCACATCGACACGTTCGTGCCCGAGGGCATCCGGCTTCGCTCCGGCCGCGTCCTCGAGGCGGACATCGTCGTCTCGGCCACCGGGCTGTCGCTCATCCCGGTGGGCGGCGTCCAGGCCACGGTGGACGGCCGGCCGGTCGACATCGGTGCCAGCACGGCGTACCGCGGCATCATGCTGAGCGACGTCCCCAACATGGCGTACTGCATCGGATATGTGAACGCGTCCTGGACCTTGCGCGCCGACCTCTCCCACCGGTACGTGATGCGGCTGCTCAAGCACATGGACCGCAATGGCTATGCGGTCGCCGTCCCGCGCACCCCGGGCGGGCAGGGCCGGCCGCTGCTCGACCTCTCCTCCGGCTACGTGCAGCGCGCGCTCGACCTGTTCCCCCGTCAGGGCGCCCGCGACCCGTGGCTGGTGCGCCAGAACTACCTGCGCGACCTGGTCACCACCCCGCGCGCCGACGTCACCCGCGACATGAGCTTCACCCGGCGGACCCCCGCCCCCGTCCCCTCTTCGTCGCCCCTGGAGGAGATCCCCTCATGACCCCCTACCACTTCCCCGGCCGCACCGCCGTGCTCACCGGCGCGGCCAGCGGCATCGGCGAGCAGCTCGCGTACGGCCTGGCCGCGCGCGGCAGCGACCTGGTGCTCGTGGACATCGACGACGCCCGGCTCCAGGACGTCGCCGGCCGCATCGGGCGCGTCCACCCCGGCCGCGCCGTGCGGACGATCGTCGCCGACCTGGCCGACCGCGCCGCCGTCGAGGGGGTCGCCACCCAGGTCCTCGCCGAGCACCCGGCGATCGGCCTGCTGGTCAACAACGCCGGGATGGCGCTGGGCGGCCGCTTCGACCAGGTCACCGTCGAGGAGTTCGAGCGGGTGATGAACGTGAACTTCCGGGCGCCGATGCTGCTCACCCACGCGCTGCTGCCGGCGCTCAAGGCGTCGCCGGGCAGCCACCTGGTGAACGTCTCCAGCCTGTTCGGCCTGATCGCGCCGGCCGGCCAGTCCGCGTACAGCGCCAGCAAGTTCGCGCTGCGCGGGCTCAGCCAGGTGCTGCACAGCGAGCTCGCGGACGACGGCATCGGGGTCACCACGGTGCATCCGGGCGGCGTACGCACCCGGATCGCGGAAAGCGCGATCGTCGGCAGCGGCGTCCCGGCCGCCGAGGTCGAGCCCCACCGCAAGGTGTTCGCCAAGCTGCTGACGTTCCCGCCGGAGAAGGCCGCCCGGCAGATCCTGGACGCCGTCGGCAAGCGCAAGGCCCGGGTGCTGATCGCGTCCAGCGCCAAGGTGCCGGACCTGCTGGCCCGCCTGCTGCCGGTCGGCCACGAGCGCATCGTGCGCGCGGCGACCTCGGCGCGGACCTCGCGTCGCGCTCCGCAGGGAGCCGCCCGATGACCTACGTGACCGTACGCGACGCGCGGATCCGCTATCACGAGACCGGCGACCGCGAGGCGCCCCCGGTGGTCCTGCTGCACGGCATCGGGCGCAGCCTCGAGGACTGGTCGGAGCAGCACGACCGGCTCTCCGGCGACCACCGGGTGATCTCCCTCGACATGCCCGGCTTCGGGCTCAGCCAGCGCCTGAAGGAGAGCACCACGCTCGCCTGCCTGGCCGGCGGCGTGTGGGCGACGCTCGACGCGCTCGGCGAGACCCGGCCGGTGCACCTGATGGGCAACAGCCTCGGCGGGGCCGTCTCGATGCAGATGCTGGTCGACGACCCGGGCCGGGTATCGACGCTGACCCTGGTCAACAGCGCCGGCTTCGGCAAGGAGGTGACCTTCGCCCTGCGCATGCTGGCGATCCCGGGCGTCGGGCGCCGCCTGCTCGGCCGGATCGACGACTACACGGCGCCGCGCATCGAGCGGAACCTGTTCGCCGAGCGGGCGATGGTCACCCCGGAGCGGATCGCGATGGCGATCAAGGTGGCCCGCCAGCCCGACTTCGCCCCCGTCTACCTGGAGATCGCCCGGGCGCTGGGCGGCTTCCGCGGCATCGCGCCACGTTGGCGGTCCGAGCTGCTGCCGCGGGTGGCCCGGCACGAGAAGCCGACGCTGCTGGTGTGGGGCGACCGGGACCGGATCCTCCCGGTCGCCCACCTCGCGGCCGCCCGGGAGGCGTTCCCGAAGGCCGACTGGCACCTGTTCCCCGGTACCGGGCACATGCCGCAGATCGAGCGCCCGGACGACTTCGCCGGGTTGGTTCGCCCGCGGCTCGCTCAGTTCTCTAGTGGAACGCTCGATCGCTGACGTCGACCAGCTTGCCCGCGTGCGGGATGCCGAGCAGGCCGGCGATGCTCCACGACGTGGCGTAGAGGTGACCGTCCACGTAGCGCAGACCGGTCGGCATCGTGACCGCGGCGTGCGTGACGTGGCCGTGGTCGATGCGGGTGAGGCGGCCCACCGTCGCCGGGTCGAACCCGGGCGGGGGCGGGCCGTCGCCCTCGGGCGCGCCGAAGAGCACCTCGGAGGCGTAGATCGTGCCGCGCGGCGACACCGCCACGCCGGTCAGCGCGGTGAACCCGGTCCACTTGTGCAGGACCCGGCCGGTGCGGCCGTCCAGCTTCCAGACGACGGACGCGCCGGGTGACTCCGCACCCAAGGTGGAGACGTAGACGTAACGGCCCTGGACGGCGACGCCGGTCGGAACCGGGTCGCAGCCGATCGTGCCCGGGTTGGCCTGGGCCTCGGGCTTGAGGCAGGCCGGCGTCTTGGCGGTCGGCGGCACGAAATAGGTGGAGACCCGGCCGCTGTGCGGGTCGACGCGGAGCACGTCGTTGGCGCCGCCGTCGGCGACCAGCAACCCCCACGGCGTGTCGGTCAGGCTGAACGGGTTGGACAGCGCGTCGTACGGGTTGCCGTTCTTGTCGAACTGCACCTGGCCGTCGGGATTGTGCTTGAGCTCGTACGCCTGCAGGTCGGCCAGGACGCGTACGCCCGTGCCGTTCTTCTTCGCCACCAGCAGCGACGCGGGCGGATACTTCGACGGCGGTGGCGGACCGTCCGGGCTGCCCCCGCCGAGCGTCACGTAGATCTTGTCGCCGTGGGTGGCGACGCCGGACGGCGCCTGCAGATCCGCGATCACCGTGCGCTGGGCGCCGGTCCGCAGGTCCACGTCGGTGATCTCGCCCGAGTCGCCCTCGGCGACCAGCGCGTGCCCGTGCCGGGTGATCTGCAGCCCGTACGGCCCGTCCAGTCCCTCGGTGATCGTGCGCACCGGCGGCCGGCCGTGACCGGCCGAGGCGTACGCCGGCTGAGCGGCGATCACGGTCAGGGCGCTCATGCCCAGAATCGCGAAGGCGCGTAGTTTTCTCACTTTCTTTCTCCCCCCAGATTGTGTGCCTTGTCCGCATTGTTGTGCGGCGGCAAATTTCAACCTAGGAAAGGGCCGGTGAGGGGGTAACCCGCCGTTCGGTCGTCCTATCAGGCCTCATTGCCCGAGTGCGGTGACCCCTGGTTGCGGAGGCCGGCGACCTTGACCTTGAACGAGAGGGCCGGGCCCGGGGTCGGCACCGAATTGCGGGCCAGCACGTAGTCGGCCGACTCCAGGCGCAGGTCGAGCCGGTGGAACATGCGCGCCATCGTGACCAGCATCTGCACATCGGCGAGCGTCTTGCCCAGACAGACGTGCTGCCCCCGCCCGTACGGCGAATAGGCGCCCGCCCGCATGTGCTCGGCACGCGGTTTCTCGTACCGGTCGATGTCGAATTTCATCGGATCGGGGAAGAACTCCTCCAGGAAATGCGGGACGCTCGTGCCGATGTAGATCGTCTCGCCGGCCGCGATGCAGTGCCCCTGGAACGTGAAGTCGCGGGTGGCGGTGCGCATCTGCACGACGGCGATCGGATAGAGCCGCATCGTCTCCATCAGCGCGCCGCGGATCGCCGGGATGCCGCGCAGGTCTTTCTCGGTGATGCTGCCCTTGCGGAACAGCTCGTCGGCCTCGGCCCGCACCCGCTCGAGCACGCCGGGATGCTTGAGGACGGCGTAGACGAAGGCCGAGATCGTGTTGGCCACCGTGTCGAGGCCGGCCACGTACGGCCCGGTCACGCTGATCATCAGATCGGAGTCGGGCATCGCCGCCGGATTCTCCCGGTTGGCCCGCAGCAGGTCGTCGATCAGGATCGCCGGCTTCGCCTCCGGCCCGGCCTGGGCCCGCTCGGCGATCATCTTGCCGCTCAGCTCGGCCACCCGGCGTTTGGCCCGCTTGTACCGCGGGTCGCGCAGCAGCACCCGTGGCCGCGTGCGGGTGACCAGCACGTTCAGGATGTAGACGGTGGCCAGCCGGATGTCGCGCACGTACTCCGGCCGGGACGCCCCGGTGAGCAGCTCGCCGAGCTGGTCGGTGACCAGGGCCTGCATCGACCGCAGCACCGGGACCGTGGCGCCCGGCCGCCAGGTCGCCTCGATGTTGCGGTCGGTGATCGCGACGACCTCGTCGAGCCGGTCGGCGATCGCCTCCCGCGAGTAGCCGCGGCGCATGATGTCGCGCAGCTCCTTGTGGGCCGGGCCGTCCTCGCCCGGCAGGGTGCGGGTGGCGCCGTACTCCTCGACCAGGCCGCTCCAGAACTCCCGCGACCGCAGGCACTCCCGCCCCTCGGCGGTGCCGAGGAACTCGGCCGCCTCGGGGCCGGCGATGACCGCGTGCTCGCGGCCCATCACCCGGACACGAAAAACCGGGCCGTGGGCCCGGTAGCAATCGACGAAGAACTGTGCGGGGTCCTTGCCCATCCGCAGGGCATTGCCCACGACCGGAAGCCCCCGCACCACCGGCGTCCGCATCACGCTCTCGGTAGTCATGTGACGTACCGTATTCAGCCCCGTGGCGCACCGCGACCCCGCCCGGAACAAAGTCGGGCAAATCACCAGGTTGGCCGCCGCAGCGTCAGCCGCCGGGCCGCGAAGCCGGCCGCCTCGATCTCCCGGCCCAGGGCGTCCAGCCGTTCACCCAGCCCGGCCTCGACGACCTGCCGCCCGACCGCCGCGGCCGGCCCCGGCAGCGCCTCCGGGTGTTGCGTCGCGTGGTTGAGATAGCGCACCAGCTCGGCGATCTCCCCCACCGCGGCCGAGGTGTGCGCCTCGCTCCACTCGTGGTAGGGATGCAGCTCGGTGACGAGCTCCCCGGGGCCGAGATCACGCAGCTTCCGCCTGAACATCCGCCCACTATCCCCGATCGGCGCGGCGGCCGATGCTCAGGCTCGGCGGGCGGCCCGGCGCCGGGCCTGGCGCTGCACCTTCGCCTCCACGCCGCAGCCGTCCATCGTGCACCAGCGCCGGCTGCGGTTCTTGCTGGTGTCCAGGAACAGGCCGATACAGCCCGCCTCGGCCGCGCACACCTTGACCCGGTCGAGCGGCCCGCCGGTGAGCAGCCGCACGGCCGACACCGCCACCGGCCACCACGCCCGGCCCGGATCATCGCCGGCGAAGCGCCATGCGAAGCCGTCGCCCTCCGCCGCCAACCGGGCCACGGCCATCGCGTCCGAGTACCGGGCCTGCACCACGGCAAGCGCCGCGGGCGGGGCCGGCTCCCCGCGGCCCACCGCGCCGAAGACCTGGAAGATCGCCTCGCGCAACTCGACCGCGGTACGCAACGCCCCCTCGCCTTCGCCGGCCCGGCCGCCGGGACCGAACAGATCCGTCAGCCGGCCCGCGGTCTTCCCGTCGATCAGCCCGGCATACGCGGCCCAGCCGGCCACGTCCGCATAGCCACGCAGGAACTCCTCGGGTTGCGCGGTGGCCCGCCCGTCGAGCGTGTTGGCGAAGTCGAGGGCGGCCACGCCGCCGAACAGCGGAGGGAAACCGGGATCCGGCATTGATTCCACCAAACTATGTTTGACCCGCATCACGTGCGGTATGTTGCCAGTGAAGCAAGGTTAGCCCGCATCAGATGACAGGAGCAGAACCATGCAGGAGCTCGGACTGATTCCGCTGGTCAACCACGACGTCGGCCGTCTTGCCAACTCGGCGCTGCCGGACAGCCCGGTCGTCCCCGAGGCGCAGCCCGGGCGGTTGCGGCTGCGCACCGCCGGCGCGCTGCACCGGCTCGCCGAACGACTCGACCACGGGCACGGGCACGCGCCCCGGTGGACCCGGGAGCGAACGGCCTGAGGACCGGCCGCCGCGACGTCAGACCTCGATGTGCGAGCCCATGATGACCGTACGGTCGCGGGGCAGGCCGAAGTGCTCGGCGGCGTCGGCGGTGATGTACGAGGTGGCGATGAACAGGCGCTTGCGCCAGGCGGCCATCGTCGGCTCGGCGCCGCGGCGCAGCTCGATCTTCGACAGGAAGTAGGAGGCGTTGTCGAGGTCCAGGCGGCCCTCGGTGGTGCCGGGGTCGAGCAGCCGCAGCGCCGCCTGCAGGTCCTGGGACTCGGCGTAGCCGAAGCGGGCGCTGACGAAGAAGATGCCGTCGTCCTCGAAGCCGAGCGCGTCGACGGTGATCCGCTCCTCGTCGGTCAGGCGCGGCACCGGCAGCGTCTCGATCGAGATGATCAGGACGTGGTCGTGGCGGACGTGGTTGTGCTCGACGTTCGCCCGCATCGCCAGCGGCGCGGTCTGGTTGCCCCGGTTCAGGAACACCGCGGTGCCCGCCACCTGGACGATCTGGGCGGCGTTGCGCGTGAGGTCCTCGATGAACTCGCTGAGCGTGCCCTCCCGGCGGCGGCGCTCGGCGGTGACGATCGCCCGGCCCTTCTGCCAGGTGGTCATCACCGTGAAGGCGACGAGCGCGATCAGCAGCGGCAGCCAGGCGCCGTGGAACAGCTTGGTCAGGTTGGCCGCCACGAACAGCAGCTCGATCGAGAGCAGCACCACGGCGCCGGGGATCAGCAGCCACAGCGAGGTCTGCCAGCGCTGCCGCGCGATGTAGAAGAAGAGCAGGGTGGTGATGGTGATCGTGCCGGTGACGGTCATGCCGTACGCGTACGCCAGCGCCGCCGAGCTGCGGAACGCGAACACCAGCGTCAGCACCGACACCATCAGCAGCCAGTTGATCCAGGGCACGTAGATCTGGCCGATCTCGTGCTCGCTGGTGTGCGCGACCCGCAGCCGCGGCAGGTAACCGAGCTGGGCCGCCTGGGAGGTGACCGAGAACGCGCCGGTGATCACGGCCTGGGCGGCGATCACGGTGGCCGCGGTGGCGAGCAGCACCAGGGGCAGCCGCAGCCAGTCCGGGGCGAGCAGGAAGAACGGGCCGCTGATGTTCGCGTGGTCCTCGATGATCAGGGCGCCCTGACCGAAGTAGCTCAGGGTCAGCGCGGGCAGCACCAGGAACAGCCAGCCACGAGAGATGTTCTTGCGCCCGAAATGGCCCATGTCGGCGTAGAGCGCCTCGGCGCCGGTCACCGACAGCACGACGGCGGCGAGCGCGAAGAACGCGATGCCGAAATGCCCGAACAGGAACCCCACCGCGTACGAGGGGGAAAGCGCCTCGAGGATGGCGGGGTGCTTGGCGATGCCCGCCACGCCGAGGACGCCGATGACCGTGAACCAGGTGATCATGACCGGGCCGAAGACGCGGCCGACCGACGCCGAGCCGCGCCGCTGCACCAGGAAGAGCACCACAATGATCACGGCGGTGATCGGGACCACGGCCTCGGCCAGCGACGGCCGCACCAGCTTGACGCCCTCGACCGCGGAGAGCACCGAGATCGCCGGCGTGATCATGCTGTCGCCGAAGAACAGGGAGGCGCCGAAGATGCCGAGCGCGGCCAGGAACAGCGCCACCCTGCGCCCGCGCCCCTCGGCCGAGCGCCGCAGCAGCGTGATCAGGGCCATCACGCCGCCCTCGCCGTCGTTGTCGGCGTGCATGGCGAGCAGGATGTAGTTGATCGTCACCACGAACATGACCGACCAGAAGATCAGCGAGCAGATGCCGTAGACGTTCTCCGTGCTCACCGGCACCGGGTGCGGGTCGTCGGGGTTGAAGACCGTCTGCAGGGTGTAGATCGGGCTGGTGCCGATGTCCCCGAACACGACGCCGAGCGCGCCGACGATCAGCGTGAGCCGCACCTTGTCCCGCGCGCTGCCGTGTTGCTGCGCCACCGCTTCCTCCCTCGCATGGGTGACCCCGGGGACACTACGGCCCCCGGGGTGCCAAAAGGGAAGAACGCGCCGGACGAAAACTAGACGGGGGTCACGGTCCAGTCCGGGTGGCCGGGCATCGGCGGGGTCTTGGTGCCGTAGAGCCAGGCGTGCAGGAACCCGTTGAGGTTCTGGTGCGAGATCCGCGACGCCAGGTCGATGAAGTCCTGCGACGAGGCGGACCGGCCGCGGTACTTGGCGACCCAGGCCCGCTCGAGGTGCTCGAAGGCGGCCACGCCGATCTTCTGGCGCAGGGCGAACAGCACCAGCGCGCCACCGTCGTACACGTTCGGGTTGAAGACGTCCCAGATCACGTCGGCCTTCAGCGGGTGGCCGACCGGGCCGTACTTCGCGCGGTACTGGTCGCCACGCGAGTAGGCCCGCTTGTAGTAGGCGTCCAGCGTCGGGACGTCCGCGTACTCCTGCAGCGTGCCCGTCTCGTCGGCGTAGAGCACCTCGTACCAGGTCGCGTGCCCCTCGTTCTGCCAGACGTCGCTCCACTCCCAGGGCGCCACGCTGTCGCCGAACCACTGGTGGGCCAGCTCGTGCGCCATGATCGGGTTGATGACGACGGTGGGCAGGCCGAACGTGCCGCTGTCGTAGAGCGAGAGAGTCTGCGTCTCCAGCGCGAAGCCGAGGTTGCCGTCGATCACCAGCGAGCCGTAGTTCTCGAACGGGTAGCGCCCGACCTTGCCCTCGAGCCAGGCGAGCTCCTTGCGCTCGTCGTCGGCCACCGGCAGGAGCTTGCCGGCGAGCCGGCGGGGAACGACGTCGCGGATCGGCGTGCCGTTGACGGGCTTCCGCACGTACGTGATGAAGTCACCCGCCACCACCTGCACGAGCTCGCTGGCCATCGGGTGGGATTCGCGCCAGGTCGTGGAGACGTACCCGTCCCGGCTCCTCGTGCGGACCAGCTTGCCGTTGGCGGTGCCCGACCAGCCCGAGGGCACGGTCAGCGTGATCGTGTACGTGGCCTTGTCGCGCGGGTGGTCGTTGCTCGGGAAGAGGTTGTGCGACTGGTCCGGCTGCCCGGCCAGCACCGTGCCGTCCGGCGTCTTCACGAAGCCGGCCGGCGAGCTCGCATTGGGCGAGATCGGGGTCGCCGCGAACGAGACCTGGACGGTGAAGCGGTGCCGCTTGCCGATCGCGTGCCGCGGCGTGATCACCAGCTCGTCGCCCGAGCGGCTGAACGACGCGCGGCGGCCGTCGACGGAGACCCCGCCGACGTTGTCGCCACCGAAGTCGAGGTCGAAGCGGGACAGGGCCTGGGTGGCCACCGCGGTGATGGTGACGTCGCCGCGTACCTGCTGGGCCGGGTCCTTCTTCGGATAGGTGAGGTGCATGTCGTAGTTCTGGACGTCGTATCCCCCGTTGCCGAGCAGCGGATACAGCCGGTCTCCCAGGCCGGCGGCGCCCGGGGTGGGGTGATGGCCAGACGCGGCGGCGGGCGCCGTGCCGGTCACCACGGCACCCGTCAGCCCGAGGAGCAGGGCCGAGCCGGCGGCCACCAGGCGGGACGAGGTGTTACCCGTGTTTGTGCTCATGGTCGCCGAGCGTAACAAGATATCAACGCGCGTCAGTACGGCTTTTCGTCCTCGCCGGGCACACGATCGGCGCACCCCGTTCGGGTGGTCCACCCCGGCAGCGGCCCCCGCCGAGTCTCCCCCTCTGACTCAGCGCGGCACCGCTCCCGGCGTACGTCCACGATGCCGTTTTGTGCCGTCACAAACCAGGACATGAACCGGAACTTCATCGGCACTTTGCTGTCGGACCCTTGCTATCGCGGACGTGCGCGCATTTGCCACCATCGTTACGTGTTCGGCGAACTGGTTCGCGCGCACCGCCGCCGCCTCGGCCTCACCCAGGAGGAACTGGCCGAGCGGGCGGGCGTCAGCGTGCGCAGCATCGGCAAGTGGGAGGCCGGCCGGGTGGCCGCCCCCCGGCTGTTCACGCTGCGGGTGCTGGCCGACGCGTTCGCCCTGTCCGGCGACTCCCGGGAGGAGTTCCTCGGCGCCGGGACGGTCGGCGGCGACGACATCCCGCCGGCGCAGCTCCCGCTCGACCCGGCCGGGTTCACCGGCCGCGACCGCGAGCTGGCCCACCTCGACGCGCTGGCGGCCGGAGCGGCCGGCCGCGGGGTGATCATCTCGGCCGTCTCGGGGACGGCCGGGGTCGGCAAGACCGCGCTGGCCGTGCGGTGGGCGCACCGGGTGCGTGACCGCTTCCCGGACGGGCAGCTCTACGTGAACCTGCGCGGCTTCGGGCCGAGCGGGCCGCCGCTGTCGCCCAGCGACGCGCTGCGCGGCTTCCTGGACGGGCTCGGCGTGCCGCCGCAGCGCATCCCGGCCGATCTCGCGGCCCGGGCCGCCCTCTACCGCAGCGCGCTGGCCGGCCGCCGGATGCTGATCCTGCTCGACAACGCCGGCGACGCCGAGCAGGTGCGGCCGCTGCTGCCCGGCGTGCCCGGCTGCGTGGTCGTGGTGACCAGCCGGGACCGCCTCGCCGGCCTGTCCGTGACCGACGGCGCCCAGCTGCTGCTGCTCGACGTGCTGACCGCCGAGGGCGCCCGGTCGCTGCTGGCCCGGCGGATCGGCGCCGACCGGGTGCGGGCCGAGCCGCAGGCGGCCGACGAGATCGTCAAGGCGTGCGCCCGGCTGCCGCTGGCGCTGGCCATCGTGGCCGCCCGGGCCGCGGCCCATCCCGCCTTCTCGCTGCACGCGATCGCGGCCGAGCTGCGCGAGACCCGGCTCGACGTGCTCGCCGGCCCCGACCCGGCCACCGACGTGCGGGCGGTGTTCTCCTGGTCGTACCGGAGGCTCTCGCCCCCCGCCTCGCGGCTGTTCCGCCTGCTCGGCGTGCACCCGAGCCCGGTCTCCGGGGCCGGGGCGCTGGCCGCCCTGGCCGGCATCGCCCCGGCGGCGATCCGGCCGCTGGTGGCCGAGCTGGTGGCGGCCAACCTGCTCGCCGAGCCGCAGCCGGGCCGGTTCGGCTGCCACGACCTGCTCCGCGAGTACGCCCGGGACCTAGCTTCCCCGGAAGCGGGTGATGCCGTCGGGCGCGTCCTCGACTACTACCTGCACACGGCGCTCCGGGCCGACCGGCTGCTCAAGCCCGACCGCGGCCTGGACACCCCGGTGGCCTACGCGGCGGGCGTGACCCTGGAGTCCTTCGGCGACCGGGCGGCGGCGATGGCCTGGTTCGCGGCCGAGCAGCAGACCCTGCGGGCGGCCTGCGACCGGGCCGAGGAGTCCGGGCTGGACACCTACGTGTGGTGGCTGGCCTGGGCGGTGCTGACCTACCACGAGCGCCGCTGGGACAAGCGGAACTGGATCGGCTGGCAGCTGCGCGCGGCGGCGGCCGCGGCCCGGGCCGGCGACCCGCTGTTCCAGGCGATCAGCCATTACAACGTCGGGTACGCGTACAGCGACCTCGGCGATCTCGGCAACGCCCGCGAGCATCTGACCCGGTCGCTCGCCCTCTACGAACGGCTGGGCGACCTCGGCGGCATGGCGAAGGTGCACCTCAACCTGGGCATCGTCGCCCGCCGCCTCGACGACTACGACGGCGCCATCGCCTCCGCCCACACCGCCATGTCGCTGTACCGCCGGGCCGGCGACCCGGTCGGCGAGGCCCGGGCCACCAACAACCTCGGCTGGTGCTACCTCACGATGGGCGACCACGAGCGGGCCCTGGACCATTGCCGGCGCGCGGTCGAGGTGCACGAGAAGGCCGGCAACCGGATGGGCGCCGGCCATTCCTGGGACAGCGTCGGCATGGCCTGCTTCCACCTGGGCCGCTTCGACGAGGCCGCGGACTGCTACCGGCGCTCGCTGGCCGCGTTCCGGGCCGAGCGCGACCGCCAGTACGAGGCGATCGTCCTCAACCACCTGGGCGACGCCGAGCACGGCCAGGGCCGCGCCCGCCCGGCGCGCGACGCATGGCGCCAGTCGCTGGACATCCTGACCGAGATCGACCATCCCGACGCCGACGAGGTGCGCGCCAAGCTCGGCGCGCGGCCGCCCGCCTCCCAGGCCGGCTGAGCGTCCCCGGCCGGCCGCCCCGCCTGTCTCCCGGCCGCCGCCCCGGGCCGGCCGAGTCCTCGAGCCTGCTTGCGGCGGTCACCGCGGCGAGCGTACGACCCCTTTGATGGCATCGAGCACCATGGCCGCGACCATGGCGTGTCCCCGCGCGTTGATGTGCAGCCCGTCGGCGCCGACCAGGCCCTCCCGCGTGGCCGGATGCCCGGAGAAGTCGATGTGCACGCCGCCGTGCTTCCGCGTGAGGCGCTCGGTGAGCTCGCCGAGCTCGCGCAGCCGTGCCGCCACCTCCGGGCCGAGCGTGGCCGACAGATCGAAGCATCCGAAGGTCACCACCACCGCGCCCGCGTCGGTCAGCCGATCGAGCATCATGGACAGCTCCTCGGCCACCGCGCCCGGCCGGAAATCCCGCCGGGCCGCATCGTTCGCCCCGGCCGCGACGATCGCCAGCTCGGGCCGGAACGCCAGCGCGGCCGCGAGCTGCCCCGCTCGGATCTCCGCCGCCCGCGCCCCCGGGACGCCGAGATTCAGGTATTCGTCCGGTGCGAGCACGAGCGCGACCCGCTCGGCCCAGGTCTGTGTCGGATAGCCGTCGACGGGTTCACCCCGATGCACGGCGATGCTGTCCCCCAGCACCGCGACGCGGCGCCATCGTGCCTGGTCAGAGTTCATGTCCGGACCGTAGGCGACCGGTCTTGAGGATTTCTGACACCTCGTAGAGTGCGGTAGGTGGTCCGCTTGCGCCTGCTGGGACCGATGGAGCTGCGCGTCGACGGCTGCGACGTGCGGCTCGGCCCGCCGCGACAGCGTACGGTCCTGGCCGTGCTCGCCCTCGAGGCCGGCCGCCCGGTCCCGCTCGCCACGCTGATCGACCGGGTGTGGGATTCGGCCCCGCCCGCCGACGCCCGCGGCGTGATCTACACCTATGTGGCCCGTCTGCGCCGAGCCCTCGCTTCCGGCGGCTCTTCCGCTCCGGCCGTTTCTCTGTCGCGCCGCAACGGCGGTTATGCCCTCGACGTCGACCCGCTTTGCATCGACCTGCACCACTTCGAGCACCTGGTCACGTCCGGCGACCTCGACGCGGCCCTCGCGCTGTGGCCGGCCCCGCCGCTGGCCGACCTCTCCGGCGAGTGGGTGACCCGAACCCGCGCCCGCCTCGACCAGCGCCGCCTGAACGTGACCCTCGCCTGGGCCCGCGCCACCACCGACCCCGCGCCGGTGATCGACCGCCTGCGCCCCCTGCTGGACGAGCATCCTCTGGCCGAGCCCCTGGCCGCGCTCTACCTCTCGGCCCTGCACCGATCCGGCCGAACCGCCGAGGCCCTGGACCACTGGGCCACCGTCCGCCGCCACCTCGTGCGCGAGCTGGGCACCGAGCCCGGCCCCGAGCTACAGGCCGTGCACCGCACCCTCCTGCACCCCACCCTCCTGGACGCCAACCTCCTGGACCCCACCCTCCCGCACCCCACCGCGCCCGCTGCCCTTTCGCGCGCAGCCCCGCCCGACGCCCCTTCGCGTCCGGCCGCCCCGAACTCCGCTTCCCACCCCGCCGCGCCCAGTTCGCTGCCCGCCGACACCGGCCCGTTCGTGGGCCGGCGCACCGAGATCGCCCGCCTCCTGCATTCCGGCCCCGGGGTCCGGTCCGTCTCCGGCATGCCCGGCGTAGGCAAGACCGCCCTGGTCATCCACGTGGCCCACCGCCTGCGCACGGCCTTTCCGGACGGCCAGTTCTTCGTCAACCTGCACGGCCACACCACCGGCCGCTCGCCGGCCGACCCCGCCGACGTCCTGGCCACCCTGCTGGCCGCCGACGGCCTCGACCCGCGCCGCCTGCCGTCCGGAGTGGAGGCTCGCGCCGCCCTCTGGCGCGCCCGCCAGTCCGGCCGCCGCACCCTGACCGTCCTGGACAACGCCGCCGCCAGTCCGCAGGTCGCCCCGCTGCTTCCCGCCGCCGAGGGCTGCCTCGTCCTGATCACCAGCCGCCGCTTCCTGGGCGACCTCCCGTCCGGCGCCGTTCCCACCTCACTGGACGTGCTTCCCGTCCACGACGCGGGCGAGATGTTCCGCCGCCTCGCCCCTGCCGACGTCGGCGACCCGACCGCCCTGGTCACCGCGTGCGGCCACCTCCCGCTGGCGGTGGCGCTACTGGCCCGGCTGCTGCACCGCCACCCCGGCTGGACGACGGCCGACCTGCTGCGCGAGACCCGGGAACGCCTCCTCTCCACCACCGCCGAACAGACCAGCATCGCCGCCGCGTTCGACCTCTCCTACCGTCACCTGCCCGCGGCTCACCAGCGCTTCTTCCGCCTGCTGGCGCATCACCCCGGCACCGAGCTCGAACCGTCGGCCACCGCCGCCCTGGCCGGCATCCCGGCGCCGGCCGCCCGGTCCGCCCTGGACGCCCTCCACTCCGACAGCCTCCTCATCGAGACGGCCCGCCACCGCTACACCATGCACGACCTGATCCGCAGCTACGCCCGCTCGCTGGCCCGCCCCGAGCCGGCCGCCCGAACCCGCCTGCTCGACTTCTACGTCGCCCACGCGACCACCGCGAACGCCGCCCTCGCCCGCCAGCGCCGCCCCGCCCCGTCTGGGCACCCCGCCCAGCCCGAGTCCACCTCCGCCCGCACACTCGCGCCGTCCACCGTCCCGGCCGACGCCCCCGCCCCGCCACCCGCCGTCCCGGCCGATGCCGTCGCGTCGTCGTTCCCTCCCTTCGGCGCCGGGCCGGCGGAGGCGCTGGCCTGGCTACGCGCCGAGCGCGGCAACCTCCTCGCCTGCCTCGCCGCCACGCGCGAGCCCCAGCGCATCGTCGCCCTCACCGCCGGCCTGGCCGAGCTGCTGCGCCGCGACGGCCCATGGCACGAAGCCCGCGCCCACCACCAGGCCGCCGCCGCGCTCGCGACCGGCACCGCCCGCCCCCACGCCCTCGTCGACCTGGCCACGATGCGGCGCCTCACCGGCGACTACCCCGGCGCGGCCCGCGACGCCCGCGAGGCGCTCGCCGCCTACCGCGCGCAGGGCAGCCTCCTGGGCGAGGCGAACGCCCTCACGGTGCTCGCGAAGGCGCTCTGCCGCGCCGCCGGCTACACCGAGGCGATGCCGCTCCTGGCCCGTGCCGTGGACGTCTACCGCGCCCTGGACGACGGCCCGGGCGAGGCCGGCGCCCTGGTCGAGCTCGGTGTCGCCCGCGGCATGACCTCCGACTTCCACGGCGCCCAGGACGTGCTCCGGGAAGCCCTCGACCGCTACCGCACGCTCGCCGACGAACCCGGTGAGGCCTACGCCCTCCGCATCCTCGGCATCGCCCATGGACGGGTCGGTGATTTCACCGAGGCCCGCGCGCTGCTGACCGAGGCGCTGTCCCGCTACCGCCGCCTCGACGCCCGCCTCGGCGCGGCCCTGACCCGCAACGACCTCGGCCGCGTGGACGCCGGCACCGGCGACTACCCGACGGCCATTCGGACACTGCGCGCCGCCCTCGACAGCCACCGCCGCCTCGACCACCCCGTAGGCCAATCCACCGCCCTTCTCTACCTCGGCTCGGCCCTGCGCCGAGCCGGCGACCTGCCCGCCGCCGCCACCGCCCTCGCCGAGTCCCTCCGGCTGAACCGCGAGATCCACAACCGCAGCGGCGAAGCCTGGGCCCTCAACGAGCTCGGCACCCTCCACCGCCTTCAGGGCGACCTCGACCGCGCCATGGACGACCACCGCGAGGCCCTGGGTCTGGCCGCGGCGGTTCCCAGCCCGTTCGACCGCGGTTTGGCCCTGGCCGGCTTCGGCGCCTGCTTCGCCGCGAGCGGCCACCGCAGGCAGGCCATCGCGCAGCTCCGCACGGCCCTCGACACCCTTCGCCGCATCGACGCCTTCGAGGCGGCCGAGGTGGAGGCGAGCCTCGCGGTCCTCCTCGACCACCATCGGGAGGTCACGGCGAGAGCGGCCGGAAGCGCCGACCACTGAGCGGGAACGGGCATCAAGGCAGCAGCAGATGCACGTCACCGAACTCGTGCCACAGGTACCGCCCCCGCAACGCCTCGTCGTAGGCCACGCGCAGCGCCTCCTCTCCCGCGATCGCCGTGAGCATCCGCAGGTGTGACGCCCGTGGTTCGTGCAGTCCGGTCAGCAGCCCGTCGACCGCCCGCACCCGCCGTTCGGGACCGATCACCAGGTCGGTCCACCCGCTCGCGGCACGCACCTGCCCGCCCGCGTCCACTGCGGACTCGAGCGCCCGCACGACGGTGGTGCCGACCGCGATGACCCGCCCGCCGGCCGCGCGCACCGATCCGATCAGCCGCGCGGTCGTCTCCGGCACGGCGAACCATTCCGGGTACGGCGGCTCGTCCACCTCGGCCGAGGCCACCCCGGTGTGCAGCGTGACCGGCGCGACGAGAACACCGCGGCCGGCCAGCTCGGCCAGCACCCGGCCGGTCAGCGGACGGCCGGCGCTCGGCATCTCGGCGCTGCCCGGCTCGGTGGCGTAGGCGTTCTGATATGTCTCGAGCGGCCAGTCGCGGTCCGTGTACGAATATCGGATCGGCCGCCCGTGCCCGGCCAGATAGGCGGTCATCGGGCCGGGCACGTCGGCCCGCGCCGACCACAGCCGGGCCGTGTACGGCCTCAGCAGCGTCAGCACGCCCCCGTCGACGTGCAGCCGCAGGCCGGGCCGCCCGGGACCACGGTCACGGTCGCCGTCATGGAGGCCGTCCCCTCCGCCGAGCGGGAACGGTACGGTGGTGCCCGCGACCGGCCGCCGCGGCTCGACCAGCCACGTGCCGTCGGCGCGTTCGGTCGAGACGTGCACGACCAGCCGCGTCCCGTCGTCGAGGCGGGCGTCGAGGGCGGCCGGCAGCGTGGCCGAGTTGTTCACCACGACGAGGTCACCGGCGTCGAGCAGGCGCGGCAGCTCGCGGAACCGATGGTGGCTCACCGACGCGCCCCGGCTCAGCAACAGGCGTACCTCATCACGCTTTTGACCGTGTGCCTCGGCCGGCTCCCTCGCCGCGAGCTCGTCCGGAAGGTGGAAGTCGAGGGTCGCCGTCATCGCGCCCCCACCGGGACCAGCGCGGACGCGACATAGCGGCCCGACGGCGGGCGGTCTCTCAGCAGGCCGAGCAGGTGCGGCACGACGGTCCCGGGCAGCGGGCGATCGGAGATGTCCTCGCCCGGGAACGCCTCCTGCTGCAACCGGGTGCGCAGGTCACCGGGGTCGACCGCCCACACGCGCACGCCGGTCTCCTCGAGGGCCAGCACGCGACTCGCATGATCGAGAGCGGCCTTGGCGGCGCCATAACCACCCCATCCCGCGTACGCCTCGACGGCCGCATCCGAGCTCACGTTGAGCACCGCCCCAGCCGCCGACACGCGCAGCTGCGGCAGGAGAAGCTGGGTCAGCGCGATCGGCGCCAGCACGTTGACCTCGAAGGTGTCGAGCAGCGCGGGCAGCGGGAAGGACGCCAGCGTGGGCGGTGGACTGCCGCCGAGTGTGGACGCGTTGTTGACCAGCAGGTCGGCGCCGCCCAGCCGGTCGGCCGCGGCCGCGAGCTCGGCCCGATGATCGTCGTCGACCACGTCACCGGCGATCGCCGTCACCGTGGTCAGGCGTCTCAGACGGCCGGCGGCGGCGTCGAGATCGGGCCCCGTGCGCGCGTTGACCACGAGGCGCCAACCGTCGTGCGCCAGCCCCTCGGCGAGGGCCAGGCCCAGCCCGCGAGAGGCACCGGTGATCACTGCTACCTGCTGCTTCGGCGTTGTCATGCCACGACTCTGCCGCGCCGCGTACGCCTTCCGCATCGGACCGTGGTCTTAAGACCCAGGTCTGATGTCAGCCGGGCCCGGCCGCTCTATGGTGGGCCGATGACAACCCCGGGCCGTGACGAGCTCCGCACCGCGCGTCGGCTGTCCGCGGCCGTGCTCGCGGTCAGCGACCAGCTCACCGTGCCCGAGGTGCTGCAGACGATCGTCGACACCGCCCGCGAGCTGGTGGGCGCGGAGTATGCGGCCCTCGGCGTGCCCGACGATGACGGCTCGTTCGCCGAGTTCGTGGTGGCCGGGGTCAGCGACGAGGTGCGCGCGGCGATCGGCCCGCTGCCGCGGCAGCACGGTTTCCTGGCCGTGATGCTGCGCGAGCCGACCGCCCAGCGCGTGCCCGACATCCGGGCCGACCCGCGCTTCGCGTGGTGGCCGGCCGCCCATCCGGTGCTCGAGGCGTTCCTGGGCGTGCCGGTCGTCAGCGGCGACGAGATCCTCGGCGCCCTCTACCTGGCCAACAAGGAGGGCGGCTTCACGAGCGCCGACGAGGAGCTGGTCGGCGTGCTGGCCGCGCATGCCGCGATCGCCCTGACCCACGCCCGGCTCTACGCGCGCAACCGCGAGCTCACCATCGCCGAGGAGCGCGCCCGCATCGCGCACGACCTGCACGACGCGGTGGCGCAGCGGTTGTTCGGGTTGCGGCTCACGGCCCAGGCGGCCGGCCTGCTGATCGATCGCGATCCGGCGGCGGCGCGCGACCACCTGGCCGAGGTGACGACCCTGGCCCGGGAGGCGGCCGACGAGCTGCACGCCGCGGTGCTGGAGCTGAGGCCGGCCCGCCTCGCGGAGGACGGCCTGCCTTCGGTGCTGCGAAAACAGGCGCAAATCCTGGACCGGGCGTACGGCGGAGCCGACGGTCCCCGGGTGCGTTACCGCGAGCATGATCCGCCCGTGTTGCCCGCGGCCCAGCAGACGGTGGTGCTCCGGGTGGCGCAGGAGGCGCTGCACAACGCGGTCCGGCACGCGAAGGCCGCGACGATCGAGGTCAGCCTGTCCCGGGCAGGAGACACCGGTGCGGTGCTCGAGGTGACCGACGACGGTGCGGGCTTCGACGTCGGAGCGGTCGTGCGCGCCGGTCGCAGCCTCGGCCTGCGCTCGTTGCGGGAACGGGCCCACTCGGTCCGGGGCGGCGCGACGGTCCGGTCGACGCCCGGAGCCGGCACGGTGGTGCGGTTGGAGGTGCCCGGTGAGCCCGGTTGACCCGGTTGACATGCAGGCGAGGACGGTCCGGGTGCTCATCGTCGACGACCATCCGGCCGTACGGCGAGGGCTGCGCACCTTCCTCGAGCTGGCGGACGGCCTCGAGGTCGCCGGCGAGGCCGCGGACGGGGCGGCCGCGCTCGATCTGATCGCCGAGACCGAGCCCGACGTGGTGCTGCTCGACATGGCGCTGCCGGGGATGGACGGGGTCGAGGTCCTGCAGGAGCTCCGGCGGCGGGGGCTGGCGTGCCGGGTGCTGGTGGTCACCAGCTTCACCGATCGGCTGCTCCCGGCGATCCGGGCCGGGGCGCGGGGCTATCTGTCCAAGGACGTCGACCCGGAGGCGCTGGTGGCCGCGGTCCGGTCGGTGGCGGCCGGTCATCTGCTGCTGGAGCCGGACGCGGTGGCCACGCTGACCGGCGCGCCGCCGTCGGCCCTGACGGCACGGGAGCGGGACGTGCTGACGCTGGTGGCCGAGGGCAGGTCGAATCGCGAGATCGCCCGGGCGTTGCTGGTGGCGGAGAAGACGGTCAAGACGCACGTGTCGAGCATCTTGCTCAAGCTCGGCCTGGCCGACCGCACGCAGGCGGCGCTCTACGCGGTTCGCTCGGGCCTGTCGGACTGAGGCCTGCCGCCGGGGAGAGGCCGGCCGGGGTGAGCGCCGGGCGGAGAAGGGCCGGCGCCGGGCGGTGCGGGCGCGGCGGGAACACCGCGTGCGGGCCACCGAACCGGCGGCCCGCACGCGACCCCCGGACCTAGGGGCAGCCCAAGCCCTCGCGGTAGCCGTCGGGCTGGTTGCCGGCGGCCATCTCGTCGGCGTACTGCCAGAACACCTCGGGATAGCCGCCCTCGGCGCTCATGTCGTTGAGGATCTTCCAGCCGTGGCTGCCGGACATGGCGGTCACGGCCTGGCGGGCCGCCACCTCGTCGCCGGCCTTGCGGGCGCGCAGCCACTCGTCGATCCAGCCGCAGCCGACCCGGGCCATCACCTGGGCGCCGAACTGGTACGGGTCGTTCGTGCCCACCCCGGTCAGCGCGTCGGCGTCGAACCTCGGCGGCAGCGGGACGCCGGCCAGGACCTTGGCCGTCGCCTCCTTGGCCTTGCCGGGAGTGACGATCTCGGGCGGCAGGGCGGCCAGCCACGTCTTCACGTCGACGCGCTTGATGTGGGTCAGCACCTCGCCGAACGTCGCCCGGGTCCACTTGCCGCGGGTGCGGAGCTCGGCGAAGACGTCGTCGCGGGGGCGCAGCATAATGGCGAAGTCGTCCGCGCTGTACGTGAAGACGTCGCCCGGCCAGCCGTCGACCTTGCCGGGCTGGGGGGCGCTGACGTCCAGCCGGTCCTCGTAGTAACCCTGGTACTCGCGGGCGGGGTACCAGTTCATCTCCAGCCCGCGGTCGCCGTTCGTGAAGGTGATCTCGCCGTCGGCCTCGACGAAGCCGTAGACCGAGGTGACCTTCCAGCCCGGCTCGTCGATGAGCAGGCGCGGGTTCTGCTCGGCGGCCCGCAGCACGAGGTCGTTCCAGGTGCCGGCGTCGTAGGAGGGAGTGGCGGACGAGGTGGGGGGCGTGGCGGTCGCCTGGCCACCGGAGCGGTGGCTGACGGCGACCGAGACGGCGAGCACCCCGGTGACGGCGGCGGCCGCGGCCACCGCCGTGAGCAGGCGGCGGCGCCAGGGCGTCACGACACGGTCGGCAGACATGATCTCCTCGAGAAGGCTCTCCCGCGCCCCGCGCAGAGCATCGCCGTGGAGAGCAACGCCCGGTTGGTACGGGTCGGCGTCGTGAACCATCCGGTCGAGCTCGTCGTCGGTGGTCATCGCCCCTCCTCGGGTGCGGGTGCGGATGCGGGCGCGGATGCGGATGCGGGTGCGGATCTGGGTGCGGACGCGGATGCGGGTGCCGCTCCAGATCCGGGTTCGGTCAGGACGTCGAGCACATGTCCGGGCGCGGCCGGATCGTCACCGATGAGCTCACGCAAACGCGCCCGGGCCCGGGACAACCGGGTGCGGACCACGGCCGGGCTGACCTCGAGCACCGCGGCCGCCTCCCGCGGCTCGAGCCCCTCCCACACCGTGAGCTGCAGGACCTCGCGGTCGAGACCGCCGAGCCGGGCCAGCGCCTGCGTCAGCGCGAGCCGCTCCGGCACCTCACGGCCGGGGTCGGGCACGACCGCCGACAGACGCTGGCGCAGCCGCAGGCCGAGCCGTTCCCGACGGACCCCGCCCCGGTGGTGGTTGGCGAGAACGTGCCGGGCCACGCCGTACAGCCAAAGTCTCGCCTCGCTCTCGGGTGGGATCTCGGCGCAGCGTCGCCAGGCGACCAGGAACGCCTCGGCCACGACGTCGGCGGCATCGGCCGGCTGGGCGACGCGCCGCATCGCGTACGCCAGGAGGGCTTCGAAGTTTTCGGCGTAGATCAGCCGGAACCGCTGCTCGAAGTTCACGTCCACCCCATGTCCGGCATGGCCCGCATCGTGACAGACGATTTCCAGGTATGGCGATGGTTGACGCCCACCGGCCCGGGTCGAGTCAAGGACAGACGCGCTGACACCCGCGCCCCGCCGGGCTGACGATGGCCGCACGACTGCCAAGGAGGTCAGCCATGAGAGCACCAACCGAGGACCTGGTCAAGATCACCGCGATGGTGGAGACGGCGCTCGACGAGGTCAGCATCCCCGATACCGGCATCGGGCTGCGCGAGCACCCGCTCTCCCGCATCGCCGCCGAGAACGCGATCACATCCAACATCGGCCGCATCGTCCTGGCCGGCCGCACGTCGGCCAACAGCACATGGGTCCAGTTCAACATCGACAACGGCGGCGGGTACGCGTCGACGTGGCCGGAGTGGGCGTTCGCCATCGCGCGGGATGCGCTGCTCAACGACAAGAAGGTCTGGGTGCTGGCCAACGGTGACCCGTTCGGCGGCAACCTCGTGAACGTTCTGCTCTACGCGCCCTGATCGCCGGCCGCTCTATCATCGGCTGTCGCACCGCGCATGGACGGTGCACACGACCGGAGGGCACCCGATGACCGGCAGCCGGCAGCAGGACCCGCAGGCTCTCGGCAGCCTGCGCGCGGCGGACGGCAAGGGGATCGTCCGCATCGAGCGCCGCCTCGGCGCCGGCGTCGACGAGCTGTGGGCGGCGCTCACCGAGCCCGGTCGCCTGGCGAGCTGGCTCGGTGAGGTCGACGGTGACCTCCGGCCCGGTGGCGGGTACCGCTCCCGCTTCTTCTCCAGCGGGGCGGAAGCCACCGGGCGGGTCGCGGCCTGCGATCCGCCGCGGCGGTTCAGGGTGGTGGCCAAGGGCGCGCACGCCGCCCACGAGCAGGTCATCGACGTCTCGCTGACGGGCGACGAGGGTGGGACGGTTCTCGTCGTCGAGCAGCGCGGGCTTCCGCTCGAGTGGCTCGCCGTCTTCGCGGCCGGGCTGCAGATCCACATCGAGGACCTCGCCGCGTACCTCGCCGGCGGCGGACGCTGCGACGCCGATGCGCGGATGGGCGAGCTGGTCCCGGCCTACGAGAGCGTCCCGGTCACCGGCTAGCCCCGGGCCGCTCTCGCACCCTCTTCCGGTACGCGGCGACGGCCACCCGGTTGGCGCAGGCGGTGCTGCAGAATCGGCGCGAGCGGTTGCGCGTCAGGTCGAGGACGACGCCGTCGCAGGTGTCGTCGGCACACACCGCCAATCGCGACATCTCGTCGCCTCGAACCAGGTCGGCCATCGCCATCGCGGTCTCCACCAGCACGCGCTGCACCAGGGGCGCGTCGGCGGCCACGGCGTGGATGTGCCAGTCGATGCCGTCGTGGCGCATCAGCCGGGGCACGGCCCTGGCGTCCGCGAGCATCCGGTTGATCATCTCGGCGGCGGTGTCGCGGTCGGCGGTGAGCAGGGCGCGGAGCACGGGGCGTACGGCGCGCAGCTCGCCCAGCTCGCCGGCGTCCCGATCACGGCGGCCCGTGTAGCGGTGCCGGGCGTACCAGGCGTCGACCTGCTCGGTGGTCAGCAGCGTGTCCGGATCTTCGCCGCTGTTGACCAGCTCGACGGCGGCCTGCAGCGAGGCCTCCGTGTCATGGGCTAAGAGCATGTTGACATCTTACCGCAATTTTCCTAGCGTCATTAGTCATGACCCAGTTAGCCAATGACAGACCCGCTCTCTCGGCAGCGCCCGGTCTCGGCAGCGGCCTGGCTCTCGCCATCGTCTCCGCCACGACGTTCGGCCTCTCCGGCCCGCTGGCGACCGGCCTGCTGACCACCGGGTGGAGTCCCGGGGCGATCGTGCTCGGCCGCATCGCGATCGCGGCGCTCGCGCTGGCGCCCTTCGCTCTCCGCGCCCTGCGCGGCCGGTGGCATCTGCTGCGCCGCCAGGTCACCCAGGTCCTGCTGTACGGCATTCTGGCCGTGGCCGGCGCCCAGTTCTGCTACTTCTCGGCGGTCGCCATGATGGACGTCGCGCCCGCCCTGCTCATCGAGTACACGGCGCCGGCCGCGGTGGTGGCCTGGCTCTGGCTGCGCCGCGGCCAGCGTCCCCGGCCGCTGACCGTGCTCGGTGCGGTCGTCGCCGCCGCCGGCCTGGTGCTCGTGCTCGACCTGGTCTCCGGCGCCGACTTGGCATGGTCGGGCGTGGCCTGGGCGCTGGGCGCGATGATCGGCGCGACCGCGTACTTCCTGATCTCGGCCGACACCGACAGCGGCCTGCCGCCGATGGCCCTGGCCGGGTCCGGTCTGTTCGTGGGTGCGCTGTCGCTGGCCCTGCTCGCCGCGGTCGGCCTGCTGCCGATGCACGCCTCCACGGCCGCCGCGCACTACGCGCTGGGCTCGCCGGCGTGGTGGGTGCCGTTGCTGCTGCTCGGCCTGGTCACGGCGGCCGTGCCGTACGCGACCGGCATCGCGGCCAGCCGCCGGCTCGGCTCCCGCGTGGCGTCGTTCGTGGCGCTGCTCGAGGTGGTCGCGGCGGTGCTGTTCGCCTGGCTCCTGGTGTCGCAGCTGCCCGGCGTCATGCAGCTGGCCGGCGGCCTGCTCATCATCGGCGGCGTGGTCGCGGTCCGGCTGGGTGACCGCGAGATCGCCTAAGGTCGGGGCATGACCTCGCACGTCGAGCTCTTCAACGCCGCCGTCCGCAGTGGAGATTGGGCGTCCTTCGCGGCGCTGTTCCACCCCGAGGCCGTGATGACTTTCAAGCCGGGCCCGTCGTTCCAGGGGCGGGAGGCGATCCTGGCGGCATACCAGGCCTCGCCCCCGTCCGACACCATGCGGGCGCTCGGGTCGCGCTTCGTGCCCGCCGAGGAGGCGGAACCCACCCTCGGCGCCCCGGCTCCCGCTTCTCCCCCCGGCCCGCCCGGCCCGCCTTCCGCACCCGCCTCTTCGGACATTTCCGAAATTACCGACTTCGAGTGGTCGAAGGGCGGCACCGGAACCATGACGATCCGGCGCTCCGGCGGCCTGATCACCATGCTCGCGGTGGAGTTCACGTGAGCGTCGACCTGTTCGCCGGTGTTCCGGTCGGCGACTTCCAGGAGGCCGTGGAATGGTATTCGGCGCTGCTGGGCGGCCCGCCGGCCTTCTTCCCGAATGACGTCGAAGCGGTCTGGGAGATCGCGCCGCACCGCTACCTCTACGTCGAGCACGCACCCACCAAGGCCGGGTACGCGATGCACACCCTCTTCGTCGACGACTTCGACGAGCGGATCGCGGCGATCTCCGGGCGGGGAATCACCCCGGCCAAGGAGGAGACGTACGACAACGGGGTGCGCAAGACGACGTACGCCGACCCGGACGGCAACGAGATCGGCTTCGGTGGCGGACCGGCCCCGTCTTGATCGCCGGAAAATGTCGGTGGGTGCCGCTAGGGTCCCGGCCATGAGCGATGCCACCGCCTTTCTGCGAGCCGACCTGTCGCGCGCCCGCTTCCAGCTCTCCCGATTCGACGACGCGTCGTTCCTCGGCTGCCGGTTCGACGGCACCCGCCTGCACATCATCGAGGCGTCGAGGGTCCGCATGACCGGCGTGGAGTTCGACGACGTCGAGATCTGGGGCGAGGTCGGCAACCTCACGGTCAACGGGGTCGAGGTCGGGCCGCTCGTGGAGGCGGAGCTCGACCGGCGCCATCCCGAGCGGGCGGCGATGCGGCCGTCCGACGCCGCCGGCTTCCGCGAGGCGTGGGCGACGGTCGAGCGGCTCTGGGCCGGCACGGTGGCCCGGGCGCGCCGGCTCGACCCCGCCCTGCTGCACGAGTCGGTCAACGGCGAGTGGTCCTTCATCGAGACGCTGCGCCACCTGGTGCTGGTCCACGACGGCTGGATCGCCCGCACGCTCCGCGGCGAGCCGGCGCCGTTCGACCCGCTGGGCCTGCCGTGGGACGACCCCGACCCCGACCGCGCCCTCCCACCCGGCCTGACCCGCGACCGCGAGGCACGCCCGTCGCTCGACACCGTCCTGAAGCTGCGGGACGACCGAATAGCCGCGGCCCGCGACCTGATCGACGCGCTGACCGACGAGACGCTGGACGCCCGGACGGAGCCGAACCAGGTGGACGGCTGGCCTGAAAGCAACGCCTACCGAGTACGCAACGTCCTGCTGCACGTGCTCGGCGAGGAGTGGGCCCACCACCGCTACGCGACCCGAGACCTCGACGCACTCGCGGCGCGGTGAGCGGGTCGGCGCCGGATCGGCAACCGCCCTAGGCTGCGGGGCATGGCGCACGAGGTGGCGGTGGCGGAGGTCGAAGCTCGCCCGACGGCGGTCGTGCGGGCGGCGACGACCTGGGCCCAGTTCGGGGGCATCTGGGGCGATCTGCTCGACCAGGTCTGGGCGTGCCTGCGGGCCGAGGGGGTGAGCCGCGGCTTTCCGAACGTCATGCTCTACCTCGACGACGTGCCGCACGTGGAGGTGGGCGTGCTGCTGACGCGGCCGGTTCGGCTCAGCGGGGACGTGGTGCGGTCGGAGCTGCCGGCTGGACGGGTGGCGCGGACCGTCCACAGCGGACCGTACTCGGCGCTCTGGTCGGCCCACGAGGACGTCGTGGCCTGGTGCGACGATCGGGGGCTGCGCCGGGCCGGGCCGCGGTGGGAGGTCTACGGGCCGCATCGGGAGGCGCCGGCGCAACCCGAGATCGAGGTCTGTCACCTGCTGGCGGGCTAGGGACTGTCCGTGGATCACGCGAGTGCGAGGCGCGGTCCGTGGACAGAACACCTAGGCCGCGGCGAGCAGGACGGCCAGGGCGCCGCCGGAGAGGGCGATGCCGCCGAGGAAGAACAGCGGGATGGTGACGGTCATCAGGCGCAGGTCGGCCTCGGTCTCGCGGATGACGTCGGCCCAGCCGCCGGTGGTGAAGACCGTGCGGCCACGGCGGGTCAGGACGCCGTTCTCCAGGTGGGCCAGCGCGAAGACCGGAAGGCCAGGCGGAAGGCGGGTTTCCCGTACGGTGACCCGGTCGCCCCTCTTCAGACGGCCGGACATCGCCTCGGGGATCCACGGCGGCGGGCTGCTCGCGCGTTTGTGGGTGTATTCGAGCGTGGTCGTCTCGGTCGCCGGGGTGGCCCCGGCGAAGACGCCGGGCTCGATCGGCACCGTGCGGCCCGTCGCGTCGACCAGGGTGGGGTGGCCGGGCGTGCGGGGGCCCTCGGCGTGCCAGGTGAGGTCGCGGTCGCTGTCGCCGGAGCGCTCGCAGGTGGCGTCCACGCGGAACCAGGCGCACTCCGCCGCGCTGAGCGGACCGACCTGCAGCCCGGACGGACCGGCCTGAGTGCGGCCCTCGACGGCGACGCGGCCGGGCCGCCAGGAGGCGATCGGGGCCGGCGGGGTGCGGCGCAGCAACCGCGCGCGACGCAGGTTGCCGACGCTGATCAGGGCGAAGATGCCGGTCACGCCGACCAGGCACGCACCGAGGAGCAGCACGACGGCGGCAGCGGTGGCCATGCGCACAAGATAGCGGCGGCGCGCACTATCGTGGCCCGGTGGACGAGTTGCGGTACCGGGTCCTGCGGGCCGAGTCCGAGTACGACTCGGTGAAGAAGGACGCCCGGGTGGCGTACGGGATCTGGCTGGTTCTGGGGATTTTCGGCGGTCACCGCTTCTACCTGGGCGACACCGGCCGCTCGATCGCGATGCTGTTCACGCTCGGCGGGCTGGGCGTGTGGACGCTGGCCGATCTGTTCTTCGTGGGCCGGCGCGTCCGCACGGTGAACCGGGCCCGCCGAGCGGCGATCATGGCCCGCTACGGCATAGTCGACGCGTCGTCCTGACCGAACGGTCCATCGCGCCTACGGCTCCTGCGACATCTTGTCGGCGATCAGGCCGGGCAGGAAGTTCTCCAGGTTGCCGATCTCCTCGATGTGGTGGCGGATCCACGGCCGGATCCGCAGCCCGGCCCGCCGGTGGGCCAGCTGGTTCAGCGCGACGCGGCCGAGCAGGGAGTCGTCGCCGATCGTCATGGTGGTCGCGAAACGGGCGCCGAGCGGCGAGGACGTGAACTCGTTGACCATCCGCACCAGCGACGTGCCGGCCACCTCTTTGGCGATGACGGCGCGGTTCTCGTGCATCTCGGTGATCTCGACGCGGAGGTCGAGCGCGTTGCCCGGGTCGCGCTGCAGGGCCTCGGTCAGGTGCAGGCGGGTGCCGTCGACCTCGCAGCCGAGGTGGTCCAGCGGGTGCCAGACCAGAAACCGCGAGCAGGTGGTGCCGGCGTAGGTCATGTCGCCGGCCAGGTGCCGGAACCACCAGCTGATCATCGACGGCGTCACCCCGCGCAGCGGCGCGTGCTGGATGTCGACCACGGTGACGCCGTCCCGGCGCAGAATGTTCACCCGTGCCGACTCGACCGGACGCATCGCCCACAGCACCGGAAGCGGAGCGGTCACCATTCGCGGCGCGTTCCCCGCCCCGAGCGACATCAAACCGATGACTTCCCCCTCCCCCGGCGGTCAGACCAGGCATGACCTATCCGAAGCACCCCGGTGTCGACGCGTACCTCGCCACGCTGCCCGAGTGGCAGGCGCGGCTCGGCGCGGACCTGCGCGATCTCATCCACGCGGCGATCCCGGCGATCGAGGAGACGATCAAGCGCACCGTACGCCCGTACTTCGTCCACCACGGGAACGTGTGCGCGTTTCTCGGCGCCAAGGATCACCTCAACCTGTTCCTGTACGACGGCGCGATCGTGCCCGACCCGGACGGCATCATCACCGGCGGCCACGGCAACAGCACCGCCCGGACCGTGGCGTTCCGGGCCGGCGACGAGATCCCGCGCGCGGCGCTGACCGCGATGCTGCGGGAGATCGCCGCCAACAACGAGGCCGGCGGGTGGCGCGCGATCAAGTCGCGGTGACCCTGGCCGGGGCCGGGATGAAGTACTCGCTCATCTTGCAGCTGCCCTCGCGCGGGGCCTTCACCATCCGCGGGATGCGCTTGGTGCAGTGGATGTACGCCTCGTGCACCCGGGTGACGACCCAGAGCCGCGCCCGCTGCCCGGCCGGTGTGCCGATCTGCTCGTCCGGGTCCTCGACGATCTCGGCGGTGCCGTTCACGTGCAGGCCGACGGTCGCACCGAAGTCGATGAACAGGATGCCGACGTGCGGGTTTCTGGTGATGTTGCCGAGGCTCGCCATCACCCCGTTGCCGGGCAGCTCGGGCCAGCTCAGGTGCTCCTGGTCGAGCACGCGCACGAAGCCGGGCGGCCCGGCCCGGAACGTGTTGTCGCAGCCGCCGGAAGCGTCCGCGGTGGCCAGGAACATCATCTCCTGCCGCCCGATGAAGTCGCGCATCGCGTCGTTGAGATGGGACAGCACCTGCCGCGCGTAGAAGCCGTCCGCCCTGTGCCGCGTGCCGAGCCGGTCCTGAAGCTCTCGCTCACCGTCGTGCATGATGCCCCTCCTGCCACCGCCGGGACCCCGTGCGCGACAGTTTCACTGAGTGACTTCATGACCGCATAGCGTTGCAACTTGCATTGATCGCGTTGAATCGCCCCTGCTGACGGGCGTTCGCCCAGCATCCGCCCGGTGCGGCCGATGTCGAGGATCGTTCACGTCGTCACCCTATCGAGTGACAAGTCACCGGTTGTAGACCGCCAGGTAGTCGATCGTCATCTCACCACCTGAGACGGTTTGCGCGTTCGGTCCGCCGCCGAACGCGGACGGGAAGCCGCCGCCGATGGCCAGGTCGAAGATGATGAAGAACGGATGGTCGACGGCGTTGCGCCAGGTCGCGGCGTCGACCCGGTCCTGCTTCAGCGTGAAGTAGTTGCTGCCGTCCAGGAACCACCGGATCCGCTCGGGCGTCTGCGAGCGGTCGATCTCCACCGCATACGTGTGAAAGCCCGTCTGGCACCCGCCGCAGGAATGCTCCCCGCTGCCAATGCCGGTCGACTCGCCGCACGGACCGCCGGGGTTGGTGCCGCAGTGCAGCGTGCCGAAGACCGACGACCGGCCGTTGATGTCCTCGAGGATGTCGACCTCGCCGATCGCCGGCCAGGTGCCGCCGTTGCGCAAGCCGTTGCCGAGCATCCAGAAGGCGGGCCAGTAACCGGCGCCGTTGGTCCGGGTCACGTTCGGCTGCCGGATGGAAGCTTCCATCCGCACGACACCGCCCTTGGCCGCGCCGAACGACGACGAGTTCGTCTCGAAGCGCCCGGAGGTCCAGCCGCTCGCCGGGTCGGAACCGCTGTGCAGGGCCCGCAGCACCAGGTGGCCGCGGCCGTCGTGGAAGACGTTGCGGGTGCTGTCGGTCATCGTCTCGATCTCGCCGGTGCCGAACTTGCTGCCCGGGCCGGTGTCGTAGCGGTACTTCGAGGTGTCCAGGCCGGTGCCGGCCGCCCCGTCGAACGAGTCGTAGAAGGTGGTCTTGAAACCGCCCGGCTTCGCGGCGGCCGTCGCCGATCGCGTCGGCGCTTTCGCACCCGCTTGTGAAGAAGACGTGGCCGTGGCCGATGCGGTCGCGGACTTCGCCCCGCCGGTCGGCGTGCCGCCGCCGGCGGGCTTCGTCGCCGGCCCGGGTGACGGCGCGGTCGCGGCGCCGGGCTTCGCGGCGGCGAGTGAGCGGCCCGGGTTCGCGTCGCGGCCCTGGCGAGCGGCCGCAAAAGCGGTCACCGCTCCCACCAGCACCACGACGACGGCCACCGCGGCACCGGCGATCACCAGCCGCGACATCGGCGCGGCGTGCCGGCCGCCGGCGCCGGCTCCGGAATCGTCACCGGGCGAACCCCGGTGGAACTGCTCGGACATGTCGCTCCTGACGCTTCGGTGGCCGCCGCAAAGCTAGCCACCGCGCCCACGCGACCGGCAACCCGGAACACCGTTTTTCCAAGATCTGCAACGTCCGGGAAAAAGCGTTACGTCATTTCGTGGAATGGCTTTCGCGGTTCTTAACGGCGCCTTAGGCCACCGTTTCCGGCGCGCCCCGCCTTGCGCCAGCAGGCGGACGGTCAGGCGCGGGCGCCGCCGTCGACTCGGAGGATCACGCCGGTGACGAAGGACGCACGGTCGCTGAGCAGCCACGCGGCGGCCTCGGCGATCTCCTCGGGGTCGGCCTGGCGGCCGAGCGGCGTCTGCGCGACGAGGCGATCGACCAATCCGGGTGTGTGCGACTCCCACTCGGCGATCATTTCCGTACGCGTGTTGCCCGGCGCGATGGCATTGATGCGGATGTTCTCCGGCCCGTACGTAATGGCCGCCGATTCGGTGATGCTGTTGACCGCCCGTTTCATCGCACCGTAGGCGGGCAGCGCCGGGTTTCCGGTCAGGCTGCCGACGCTGGAGATGTTGACCACCGCGCCCGCGCCCGCCGTCGCCCGGATGGCGGCGACCTGCTCCGTCATGGCCAGCCACACGCCGCGAAGGTTGACCTCGTAGAGCCGATCGAAATCGGTAAGCGTCACCCGGTCGATCGGTCCCGGCGGCGAGATCGTCGCGCCGTTGTTGAAGGCCACGTCGAGCCGGCCGTGCCGCCGCACCGTCTCCGCGACCGCCGCCCGTACGCTCTCCGGGTCGCCGAGGTCGCATACGACGTAGGAGGCGGCCTCGCCGATCTCCGCGGTCACGGCCCGCAGTTGGTCCTCGGTGCGCGCGGCCAGCACCACCCGCGCGCCTTCCCGGGCGAACAGCCGGGCCGCCGCCGCCCCGATCCCCCGGCCCGCCCCGCTGACGAACGCGACCTTGTCCTCGAGCAGAAGTGTCATGCGGCCAGCCTGCGCCGGCCGCGCCGGGCCCAGGCAGGCATCGGTGGTACCTGGATGAGCCGATCAGGTGCGCGCACACTGGGCACGTGGATCGACGGGAACTCGCGCACTTCCTGCGCAGCCGGCGCGAGCGGATCACCCCGGCCGACGCCGGGCTGCCGGCCGGTGTCCGCCGCCGCACTCCCGGGCTGCGCCGCGAGGAGGCGGCCCGGCTCGCGCACATCTCCACCGAGTACTACACCCGGCTCGAACAGGCCCGCGGTCCCCGGCCGTCGCGCGAAGTGCTGGCCGGCCTGGCCCGTGCGCTGCGGCTGACCGACGCCGAGCGCGAGCACCTGCACCACCTGGCGGGCGAGCCGGCCGCGCCGCCACGAGGCCCGTCCCGGGAGGTCCGGCCGAGCATCCTCGACCTGATCCAGCGCCTCCCGAGCGCGGCGGCCACGGTGATCTCGGCCGGCTTCGAGGTGCTGGCCTGGAACGACCTGGCGGCGGCGCTGATGGAGGACTTCTCGGCGGTCCCCCGCCGCGAGCGCAACCTCGTGCGCCGCGTCTTCCTCGGACCGCACCTGTACGGGGTGTCCGACGCCGCCGAGTTCGCCCGAAGCGCCGCCTATCGCCTCCGGGCGACCGTGGCCCGGTACCCCGGCGATCCCGAGCTGGCCGAGCTGGTCCGCGACCTGCGCGCGGGGAGCGCCCACTTCCGGGAGCTGTGGGCGTCGCACGAGGTAGCCGCCGAGCCGACGCTGCGCAAGACCTTCCAGCACCCGATGGTCGGGCCGGTCACCGTCAACTGCGACGTCCTCGACATCGCCGACCGTGACCAGCGGCTGGTCGTCTACACCGCCGTCCCCGGCTCACCGTCCGAGGAAGCGCTGCGCCTGCTCGCGGTGATCGGCACCCAGCGGCTGGACGTCGCCGGCTAAGAGGCGCAGTGCTCGAAGTCGCTGTCGTAGGAGGCGTCGCCGATCGTGCCGCCCCACTTCACGCAGACGCCGTCGGCCTTGGCCTTGACCGGGCCGGCGTAGTACTCGAAGGCGCCGGCGTCGGTGACCCGGGGCTGGCCCTGCACCTCGAGGTAGGCGGAGGCGGCGGTCGCCTGGCCGAGGTCGGTGGCCTTGAGGGCGACGGTGCAGTTCTTGCCGGTGGCCGCGTTGTACATCAGGTAGACCCGGCCGCGCACGACACCGGCCGACTTCAGCGGGGCCTGGTCGATGACCGCGAACTCGCTGCCGCAGACGGCCTTGGGCGTCTGCGGGTTGGTGGCGGGCGCGGACCCGGACGACGCGGACCCGCTCGGCTCGGCGCTGGCGCCGGCGGCCGGGTCGGTGGCCGGGTCGGTGGTGGCCGGTGCGGTGGTGGTGGCGGCGCGGCTGGGCTTGGTCTTGACCGGGGCCGCCGATCGGGCCGGGCCGGGCTTGGCGTGGTTCTGACCGCTGTCGGCCGGGCCGTTCGCGATGCCGAGGCCGGGGTCCTGGCCCTCGGTCTGGGCGACGCTGCGGTCCGGGCGCAGGGCGAAGACGGCGCTGATGCCGACGACGATGGCGAAGACGGCCGCGACCACGACGGCGATCGTGGTGGTGGTGCGGCGGCGGCCACCGGCCGCGGGCATGCCGCCCGGCGGGGTGGTGGCGGCGGGCGGCACGAACGCGGCCGGAACGGGCGCCGCCGAGGCGTAGGCGGGCGGCCGCGACACCGGGGCCGAGGCCGAGGCGAACACGGGCCGCGGCGCGCCGCCGGCCGAGGAAGAGCCCGGCTGAGCCCCGGCGGGCGAGGCAAAGCCCGGCGACGCGGCGGCAGCCGGGGGAAAGCCCGTCGAGGCGGAGGGCGGGCGAAGGGCGGCGGCGCGGGTCGGGGGCGGGCCGGTGCGCAGGGCGGCGCGGGCGGCGGCGGCGAGGGCGGCGGCGCTCGGGCAGCGGCGGGCCGGGTCCTTCTCGAGGGCGCGCAGCACCACGGCGGCGACCGGCGGCGGGATGTCGGCCGGCAGCGTCGGCGGCTTGCCGGTGACGAGCTGGGTGAGCACCTGCAGCGGCTCGCCGACGTAGGGCGGGCGGCCGGTGAGGCAGCAGTACGCGACCGCGCCCAGCGCGTAGACGTCGGTGACCGGCGTGACCGGCTTGCCCTCGGCCTGCTCGGGCGCCATGTAGTGGGCCGAGCCCAGGACCATGCCGGTGCTGGTCAGCTGCTGTGCCGTGGCGGACCGGGCCACGCCGAAGTCGACGAGGACGAGGGCGCCCCCCGGGCGTACCAGAAGGTTGGAGGGTTTGACGTCGCGGTGCACGATGCCGGCCTCGTGCGCCACCTGCAGCGCGTCGGCGACCTGCGCCACCATCTGGAGGGTCTCGGCCACGCCCAGCCGACCGGCCGCCTCGATCCGCTTGGACAGCGGCGTGCCGTCGACGAACTCCATGACCAGGTAGTCGAGGCGGCGGCCGCCGACGACCGCGTTCTCCCCGTAGTCGTAGACCTGCACGATTCCCGGGTGCCGCAGCGCCGCCATCATCCGCGCCTCGCGGCGGAACCGGTTGATGAAGTCGGCGTCGGACATCAGCGTCGGCAGCAGCACCTTGATCGCCACACCCCGGTGCAGCAGCATGTCGGTGCCGCGCCAGACCTCACCCATCCCGCCGGCGGCGATCCGCTCGGTAAGCCTGTAGCGCTCGCTCAGCACGGTTCCCGTGGTCAGCACCCGCAACATGCTACTGGGCAGGCCAAACCTCAATAGGTGGCGCGGCCGCCGCTGATGTCGTAGACGGCGCCGGTGGAGAAGGACATCTTGTCGGAGCACAGCCAGGCGATCAGCTCGGCCACCTCCGACGGGCGGCCGGGCCGCCGCATCGGGATCAGGCTGGTGATGTGGGCCAGCGCCTCGGGGCCGGTGGCGGCGTTCATCGGGGTCTCGATGACGGCGGGGGCGATCGCGTTGGCCAGCACGCCGGTGGTGGCCAGCTCCTTGCCGAGCGACTTGGTGAGGGCGATGACGGCGGCCTTCGACGCCGAGTAGGGCGACATGTTCGGGTTGCCGTCCTTGCCGGCCATGCTGGCGATGTTCACGATGCGGCCCCAGCCGCGGGCGATCATGCCGGGCACGAACGCCCGGCAGGTGTTGAAGGTGCCACCCACGTTGACCGCGAAGACCTTCTCCCAGCCCTCGGGGGGAACCTCCCACAGCGGCACGTTGGGTCCGACGATCCCGGCCGAATTGACCAGGATGTCGACGTCACCGACCCGCGCCGCGGCCGCATCGACCGCCTCGTGCTCGGCGACATCCACGACGAAGTCCGCGTCGGGTGAGATGTCGAAGACAACGACGCGCACTCCCTCGGACCGGAGCCGCGCCACGACCGCGGCGCCGATGCCGCTCATGCCGCCGGTGACGACGGCCAGGCGCGCGGCCATCAGTGCGACTCCCGCGAGACGGTCCAGCCACTCGACCCGACGAGGAAGGAGAGGTCGGCGCCGGTGTTGGCCTGGCCGACCGTCTCGACGTACAACCTCTCCCAGCCCCGGACCGGCGCGGCGTAAGCCGCCGACGCCTCGGCCGAGGGTGACCGCGCCGCCAGCTCCTCCTCCGGGATCTCGACGTCGAGTCGTCGCTTCGCGACATCCAGCACGATCATGTCGCCGGTGCGCACCTTCGCGAGCGGTCCGCCGGCGGCGGCCTCCGGGGTGACATGCAGGACCACCGTCCCGTACGCGGTGCCGCTCATCCGCCCGTCGCAGACCCGCACCATGTCGCGCACCCCCTGAGCGAGCAGCTTGGCCGGCAGCGGCATGTTCGACACCTCGGGCATCCCCGGGTAGCCCTTGGGACCGCACCCGCGCAGCACCAGCACCGAGTCGGCGGTCACCTCCAGGTCGGGGTCGTCGAGCCGGGCGTGCAGGTCCTCGATGGAGTCGAACACCACGGCCGGCCCCCGGTGGGTCAGCAGCTCGGGGGTGGCCGCCGCCGGCTTGATGACGGCACCGTCCGGCGCCAGGTTCCCGTAGAGCACCGCGATCCCGGCCTCCGGCTGCAGGGGCGCCGAGCGTGCCCGGATCACCTCCCGGTCGTAGACCACCGCGTCGTCCAGATAGGACACCAGCGGTTCCCCGGTGACGGTCAGCGCGCCCGGGTCGAGCAGGTCACGCACCTCGCGCAGCACCGCGTGCAGCCCACCGGCCCGATACAGGTCGTCCATCAGGAAGCGCCCGGCCGGCTGCAGGTCGACCAGCAGCGGCACACCCGAGCCGACCCGGTCGAAGTCGTCCTGGGTCAGCGGCACACCGAGCCGCCCGGCGATGGCGAGCAGGTGCACCACCGCGTTCGTCGAGCCGCCCAGCGCCGCGAGCGCCACGATCGCGTTGAGGAACGACTCGCGCGTCATCACCTGGCTCGGCCGCCGCTCGTCGTCGACCATCCGGACCGCCAGGACGCCGGTCGCGTGCGCGGCTTCGAGCAGCCGGCTGTCCGGGGCGGGCGTGCCGGCGATCCCGGGCAGGGTCATGCCGAGCACCTCGGCCAGCAGCCCCATCGTCGATGCCGTGCCCATGGTGTTGCAGTGCCCGCGACTGCGGATCATCGACGACTCGGTGCGGATGAACTCGGCCGCGCTCATCGTCCCCGCGCGTACCTCCTCGGAAAGCTGCCACACCCCGGTGCCGCAGCCGAGCGGGACGCCGCGGAAGGTGCCGGTCAGCATCGGCCCGCCCGGCACCACCACCGCCGGGATGTCGACCGAGGCCGCCGCCATCAGCAACGCCGGGATCGTCTTGTCGCAGCCGCCGAGCAGCACCACGCCGTCGATCGGGTTGGCCCGCAGCATCTCCTCGATGGCCATCGCCGCCATGTTGCGCCAGAGCATCGCGGTCGGCTTGACCTGGGTCTCGCCGAGCGACACCACCGGCAGGTTGAGCGCGATGCCGCCGGCCTCGTGGATCCCGTCGGCGACGCTGCGGGACACCTCGTTGAGATGCGCGTTGCAGGGGGTCAGGTCGGAGGCCGTGTTCGCCATCGCGATGTGCGGCCGGCCGTCGAACGCGTCGGCCGGTAATCCGCGCCGCATCCAGGCCCGGTGGATGTAGCTGTTCCGGTCGTCACCGCCGTACCACTCCGCGCTCCGCCGCATTTCCGCACTGTAAACCTTTCAACTTGGCGGAACAACGGTCTAACATCCGGAACGTGACCGACCTGTCCGACCGCCTCGTCGGGGCCGACCGCGTGCTCGCCGTGCTGGCCGAGCTCGCCCGGCACCCCGACGGCATCGGCCTGGACGACATGGCCCGGGCGATGGCGAGCCCCAAGCCGACCGTGCACCGGGCGCTGGCGTCGTTGCGCCGGGCCGGCTTCGCGGCGCAGGACGGCCCCGGGCGGTACGTGCTCGGCGACGAGTTCCTGCGGCTGGCCTTCGCCCATCACGAGGCCCGGCCCGATCATCTGCGGGTCCAGCCGGTGCTGCGGCGGCTGTGCGAGACGTACGGCGAGACGGTGCACTACGCGACGCTGGACGGCCGGTGGGTGGTCTACCGGTCGAAGCTCGACCCGCCGAGCGGTGCGGTGCGGCTGACCTCGGTCGTGGGCGGCCGCAACCCGGCGCACACCACGGCGGTCGGCAAGCTGCTGCTCTCGTTCGTGCTGCACTCGGCGGCCGAGGTGCGCGACTGGATCGGTGACGAGCCGCTCACGACGCCGACCGGGAACTCGATCGGCACCGCCGAGGCCCTGCACGCCGAGCTGGTGCGCACCCGCGAGCGCGGCTACGGCGTCGACGACCAGGAGAACGAGCCGGGCGTCAACTGCCTGGCCGTCCCCGCGTTCCTGACCTCGCCGAGCCGGCCCAGCGGGGCGATCAGCATCAGCGGCCTGGCCTACCGCACGCCGCTGTCCGCGCTCGTCGACGATGTGCCCGCGATCCGCGCGATCGTGGCCGGAACGGAGTCCTCTTGATCACCTACACGGCCACCCCGGTGAGCCCGGACGCCTACACCCTGGGCGAGGGCCCGATCTGGGATCCGCTCCGGGAACGGCTGCTGTGGGTCGACATCCAGGCGGGCAAGGTCTTCGCCGGCCGCGTCTCGCCGTTCGCAGTGCTCGAGTCCTGGTCGTTCGACTCGGTCGCGGCCGCGGTTGCCGTGGCCGAGAACGGCACGCTGCTGGTCGCCACGGCCGACTCCCTCGTCCGGGTGGACCGCGACGGGAAGCGCACGACCCTGGCTCGCGTCCTCTTCAGCGACGCCAGCCGCCTGAACGACGGCGGGGTGGATCCGGACGGGCGATATCTCATCGGGAGTATGTCTTTGTCCGAGAAATCGGGCAGCGAGATCCTCGTGCGGTTCGAGAACGGCGAGCTGACCACGATCGACGACGACCTGACCCTCTCCAACGGGCTGGCGTGGGTCGGCGACCAGCTCTACAGCATCGACTCCACGCCGCAGGTCGTCTACGGCCGCACCTACCCCGACGGCCCGCGCCGGGAGCTCTTCCGCGTCGAGGCCGGCCTGCCCGACGGGATGTGCGCCGACCGCGACGGCAACCTCTGGATCGCCGCACACGGCGCCGGCCGGGTCGAGCGCCGCAGCCCGGCCGGCGAGCTGCTCGCGGTCGTCGAGGTCGCCGCCTCCCAGCCGACCAGCGTGGCCTTCGCCGGGCCGCAGCTCGACGTCCTGGTCATCACCACGGCCACCGACGGGCTCGACGCGCCGGCCGAACACGACGGGCGCATCTTCACGACCGCCGTGGAAACGGCGGGACTGCTCACGCCGTACTGGAACCCCGCCCTCTGAGACCACCGGAGACCTCGTGTATCTCATGCGTGTCGGCGCCCCCGGCGCCGAAAAGCCCGTCGTCCGCGTCGACGACGCCACCTATGTCGACGTGTCCGACCTCGTCCGGGACTTCGACGAGGCGTTCTTCGGCGGCGACGGGATCCGCCGGCTGGCCGAGCCGGTCGCCGAGCGGATCGCGGCCGGTGAGGTCGAGCCCCTCGGCCACCAGCGGATCGGCGCGCCCATCGCCCGGCCGCACCAGATCCTGTGCATCGGCCTCAACTACCGCGACCACGCCGCGGAGACCGGGCAGGCGGTGCCGGAGGAGCCGATCCTGTTCACCAAGTCGCCCAACACGCTGGTCGGGCCCAACGACGACGTCCGCATCCCGCGCGGCTCCGAGAAGACCGACTGGGAGGTGGAGCTGGGCATCGTCATCGGCAGCCGGACCTCCTATCTGGACAGCGTCGAGGACGCCGCCGCCAGCATCGCCGGCTACGTGCTGGTCAACGACGTGAGCGAGCGGGCGTTCCAGATGGAGCGCGGCGGCCAGTGGAGCAAGGGCAAGTCGGCCGAGACGTTCAACCCGGCCGGCCCGTGGCTGGTCACCCCGGACGAGATCCCGGACGTGCTCGACCTGGACATGTGGCTGGACGTCAACGGCGTACGGCGGCAGACCGGCAACACCCGCACGATGGTCTTCGACCCGTACTTCATCGTCCACCACCTGAGCCAGTTCATGGTTCTCGAGCCCGGTGACCTGATCAACACCGGCACCCCGCCCGGCGTCGGCATGGGGTTCCGGCCGCCGATCTGGCTGCGACCCGGCGACGTCATCGAGCTCGGCATCGACCGGCTCGGGCGCGGGCGGCAGCGGGTCCTGGGTCCGCGCTGATGCGGGCGCTCGTCTTCACCGGGCCGGGACGGGCCGAGGTGCTCGACGTGCCGGCGCCGGTCGCCGGGGACGGGCACGTGGTCATCGACGTCGAGCGGGTCGGCGTCTGCGGCACCGATCTGGAGCTGCTCGGCGGGGACATGAGCTATTTCCGTACGGGGGTGTCGGCCTACCCGCTGCGGCCCGGCCACGAGTGGTGCGGGGTGGTGACCGCGCTCGGCCCCGGGGTGGACGAGAGCTGGCTCGGGCGGCGGGTCACCGGCGACACGATGATCGGCTGCGGGACGTGCCGCCGCTGCCTCGCCGGGCGGCACCACGTCTGCGAGTTCCGGTCGGAGCTGGGCATCCGCGGCGGGATGCCCGGAGCGCTCGCGGCACAGCTGGCCTTCCCGGCCGCGTACCTGCATGCCCTTCCGCCCTCGATCGACCCGGCCGCCGGTGCGATGGTCGAGCCCGGCGGCAACGCGCTGCGGTGCGTCTCCGCTCTGGAGCTGACCGCCGGCGAGCGGCTTCTCGTCCTGGGCACCGGCACGATCGGCCTGCTCGTGGCCATGTTCGCCCGGGCCCGCGGCATCTCGGTCCATCTGCTGGCCGAGAAGGCGGACTTCGTCACGCTTCCGCGCTCGCTCGGCTTCCCCGACGTCTGGACCCGCGACACCCTGCCGTCGCTGCCCTGGGACGGCATCGTCGACGCCTCCACCGGCCAGGACATCCCCGCTCTCGCGCTGGAGCTGATCGAGCCCGGCCGCCGCGTCGTCTACATCGGACTCGCGCACGAGCCGAGCCGCGTCGACACCCGCGAGCTGGTGCTCAAGGACGTGACGGCGGTGGGCATCCTGGGCGCGTCGGCCGGCCTTCCCGGAGCGATCAGCGCGTACGCCGATGGCAGCGTCGACCCGCGCAACCTGATCGCGGCGACGGTCAGCCTCGACGGGATCGTCGACGTCCTCGCCGGCCGGCGCCCGCCCGGGTCCGGCCCGAAAGTTCACGTGGATCCATCCTTGGAGGGCTGAGATCATGACCGAGTTCGCCGGCCTCAACGCGATCGTCACCGGGGGCGCCTCCGGCATCGGCCTCGCCACCGCCACCCTGCTGTCCACCCGCGGCGCCGCCGTGGCCTGCCTCGACCTCAACCCCGCGGTGCCGGCGCCGCTGCGGGGCATCAAGGCCGACGTCACCGACGACGCCTCGGTCCGCGCCGCCGTGACCGAGGCCGCGTCAGTCCTCGGCGGCATCGACATCGTCGTCAACAACGCCGGCATCGGCGCCCAGGGCTCGGTCGAGGACAACGACGACGCCGAGTGGGCGCACGTCTTCGACGTCAACGTCCAGGGCATGGTCCGCACGACCCGGGCCGCCCTGCCCCACCTGCGCCGCTCGTCGCACGCCGCGATCGTCAACGTCTCCTCGATCGCCGCCACCGCCGGCCTGCCGCAGCGCGCGCTGTACTCCGCCACCAAGGGCGCCGTGCTGTCGCTGACCCTGGCGATGGCGACCGACCACCTGCGCGAGGGCATCCGGGTCAACTGCGTGAACCCCGGAACCGCCGACACGCCGTGGATCGGCCGTCTGCTCGCCAAGGCCGCCGACCCGGAGGCCGAGCGGGCCGCCCTCGAGGCGCGCCAGCCCACCGGCCGCCTGGTCACCGCGGACGAGGTGGCGGCCGCGATCGCCTATCTGGCCAGCCCGCTGGCGTCGGCCACGACCGGCACGTCGTTGGCCGTCGACGGCGGCATGCAGGGCCTGCGCCCGCGCCCCCGCAAATAGCGGGTCAGTCGCCGAACTGCTCGCCCTCCGGCAGCGGGCGCCGCCCGGCGAAGCCGAGGTCGGCCCGGTGGTACCAGTTCAGCGCGGCGTCGCCCTCGAGCCAGCAGAGCAGCACCGGAACCCCGTCGAGGTCGGCCGGGAAGTCCACGAGCAGCGGCGCGATGCCCTTGAGCTCGGCGCCGGTCTCCTGCACCGCGGTCATCAGCTCGTTGAGCCGCGCCTCGGCCGCCTTGCGCTCGGGGAGCCCGCCCAGCGAGGTCGGCTCCCCGCCCGGCGTGAGAGCCGCGGAGAGCTCCACCATGTCGGCCCGCACCGCGACGATCTCGTCGAGCACCGGGCGCAGCCGAACGAGCTCGTCCCGAGCCTGCGCCAGCGTGAACAAACCCATGGGCGTCAGTGTGACACCAGCCTGCTGCCCGACCGGCAGAGGCCCGCTGACCGCCGCGGACGACTCGCAGCGCGGCGATCGCGAATTGAGTCGGGTCATCGGCGGATTTCGGGTGTAAACAGAGGGGTAGGCGCAAGCGTCAGGGAACTCGTCGGATATTCCGGACAGATGGGAGCATCCGGTAATGCCCACCTTCACGGTGGGCGCGGCTCATCCGTTCAGTGGGATCGCTTCGACAGGTTCTCGACGTACGCTTCCGGCCTGAGCGGTCCTGCGAACCGGTCGGGCCGGAGTGTCGGCTCGAGGAGGAGGGCGTCGGATGGGCACCGAGGACACGCGGCAGGAGTTCGACGGAATAGTCGAGCGACTGACCGCCGATTACCCGTCTCTGGCACGGACTGGCACGGCACCCTGGCCGCGCCCGCTGCTGATAACGGTCTTGATCGTCGGCGGCGTGGTGTGGGCGTTCCTCTCGATGGCGATGGTGGCGTGGGGCTTGCGCGGCGTGGTGCTCACGTGCGCGGTGGTGCTGGGCGCGGTCGCGGCCCTCGCGATCCGCAACTATCGCTGGCGGACGGGTCGCTGACCTGACCTCACCGCGGCCGGAGCCCCGGCCGCGGCGCTCCATCGGCGCGCGCGACGTCGCGCCGATCAGTCGCGCCCGCTGCGCGTCCGATACCTCGCGCCGTTCAGTCGCGCCCGCTGCGCGTCCGATATCTGCCGTGCGCCCGCTGCCCACTGCGCCGTGATGCCTGCTGTGCAGCCGCTGCCCACTGCGCCGTGATGCCTGCTGTGCGGCCGCTGCCCACTGCGCGTCCGATACCTGCTGTGTCTGCGCTGCCCTGCGCCGTGATGCCGAATGCACCGCCCTCAAGGCCGGTCTCTCCTTTGGACGCCCGTCCCGCACCTCTGGACGCCGGCTCCTCTAGACGCCCGTCCCGCCACCTCGGCCCGCCGCGGCGTCCCGGCCGAGGCGGGCGTCGGACGTGGCATGAGCCTCGGCGTGGTTCGCCACCGTAGGTCCGCCGTCGGCCATCGGCGCGGCGTCAACCGTCGGCGGACCGTCGGCCACCGGCGCGGCGTCAACGGTCGGCGGAGCGTCGGCCATCGGCGCGGCGTCGACCATCGGCGCGGCGTCGGTCGCGGCGAGAGGCGTCTCCCCGGCACGCTCATCCGCCGCGGATGAGGCGGTCGCCCGCGGCTTGGCGTACACCTCGATCTCCGTCGTGCACAGGTCGGCGGCGGAGAAGCGCCGGAAATCCGGGTGCAGCGGGAAGCCGCCCTCCAGCGCCGCCCGCGACGGCTCGTCGATCGTGCGCTCGCACCGTTCGATGTCGAAACCGGCGTCGATGAACATGCGCTCCAGCTGCGACGCGCGCAGGCGGTTGCAGTAGGAGAACTCGTTGCCGCCGACCTTGCGCCACTCCGCGCCGGAGAACCGCAGGAAGTTGATCCGGGTGATCCGCGGATCCTGGTGCGCGAAGTGGTCGCTGGGGTCGATCAGGTGCGCCGCGAAGCCGGCCGGCCCGAGCAGGCGCCGCGACTCGGCCAGGATCTCGCGCAGCGCCCGCGGGGTCACGTGCTCGAGCACGGACATCGAGAAGCTCAGATCGAAGCTGCCGTCGGCGTCCGGCATCCGCGACGCATCCCCCGGCGCCTCGTAGTGCACGCCGATCCGGTCGAGGATCTCGGGCACCGGCCGGCCGTGCAGATCGGCGATCACCGCGAGCCGCCGCCGGACGAGGTCGGCCGGGATCAAACCCTCATAAAGATCAACGACCCGGTTCCCGTACGTCGTGAGCCTCGTCAACATCGACGCCGTCAACCGTTGGTTCAGTCGTCGATGCAGGTCGACCGTCACGACCTCGGACGCGCCGGCCAGGAAGAACCCGACGGGCGCCGCCGGCAGATGCCCGGTCCCGATCTCGAGGCAGCGCATCCCGTCCAGCCGGAAGCCCTGGTCGACCAGCCGCCGCAGCATGGCGGCGTGCCGCGGCAGCCGACGGAACGGATCGTCGGACAACCGCCCGAAACGGCGCTGGATGACCTGGTAGAGCGCCGCCCCGCCGGGCGCCGCCGCGCAGGCCTTCTGGATCAGCGCCTTCCGCTCCCATCGCATACCGCAATTTATCGCTTATGTCCCGTTCGGGAGGGAGAAGCGCCCGGGCGGGAGTCACGCGGTCGGCAGGGGTCACGCGGTCGGCAGGGGTCACGCGGTCGGCAGGGGTCACGCGGTCGGCAGGGGTCACGCGGTCGGCAGGGGTCACGCGGTTCGAAGGGGTCACGCGGTCCGAAGGGGTCACGCGGTCGGAAGGAGTCACGCGGTCGGAAGGAGTCACGCGGTTCGCCCGCCGATTCGGGTCAGGCGGCCGGCATGGCACGTGCTCGGCCGGCCGGCGGGGTCAGGCGGCCGGCATGGCACCTGCTCGGGTCAGGCGGCCGGCATGGCCGCGTGCGACCAGCGCATCGCCTCCATGACCGTGCGGGTTAGGTCGCTGCCCGAATAACGCTCGGCCAGCGCACCGACGTCACCGCGCTGGTAGGCCTCGACCGTGCGGAGCAGGCGGCCGAGGGCGCCGGCGCCGCGGGCCAGCGCCACCTCGATCTCGTCGGTCAGCGGCAGGTGCTGGGCGAGCATCGCCGGCGTCACCGCCAGCAGGGCGGCCACCGCGGTGACCAGGCCGGCCACGAACGCGGCGTCCGGGTCGGCGCCGAATGTGGGCGCCAGGTTCATGCACAGGCGGGAGCGGGTCAGCGCCTCGACCAGCTGGGCCTCGGTGGTCTCGGCCACGTCGTCGACGACCATCAGCATCGCCCAGCGGCGGATCTGGTCGAGGCCGAGCATGACCACGGCCTGGCGGATCGACGAGATGCGGCTGGCGGGCGAGACCGCGGCGCTGTTGCTCGCCCGCAGGACGCGCATGGTCAGGGCCGGGTCGCTCTGGATGATCCGCACCACGTGCTCGATGTCGGCGTCGCCGTCGCTGAGCGCGCCGACCAGTTCGAGGCGGTGCAGGCGCGACGGCGAGACCGAGACCGCCGTCATGACCTGGGGGCGGCTCAGGACGTACCCCTGCCGCAGTTCGAATCCGTATTTGTTGCTGAGCGCCAGGTGCTCCAGCGTCTCCAGGCCCTCGGCGACGATCTGAATCCCGGGGTGCGCGCGGCAGGCGGCGAGGATGTCGTCGATGTGCTCGGTGACGCCGTTCAGCAGGTCGAGCTTGACGTAGGAGGCGAGCGGGATCAGGCGCTCGTGCCCCGAGCCCCAGACGAAGTCGTCGAGGGCGATCCGGTAACCGGCGTCGACCAGGGCCGTGACCCCCGCGACCACCGCGTCGTCCACGGTCACGCTCTCCAGCACCTCGACCACGACCTGCTCGGGGCCGAACGGCAGCGGCAGGTTGCCGAGCAGGAACTCCCGCGTCATGTTGATGAAGCACGTGCGGTCGCCGACCACCTCGTCCAGGCCGAACTCGGTGAAGGCGTTGACGATCACCTGGCTGGTCGCGAACGAGTCCCGCCGCCCGGCCTCGACGGCGTCCATCGCCCCGCGGAACAGCAGTTCGTAGGCGACGACGTCACCCTCGCGGTCGAAGATCGGCTGCCGCGCCACGTGGACGTGGTGGGTGGCCGACGAGGACGGCGGATGGATCAGCACGCTCGCAGTATCGGACGGCAGGCGGGCGGGTTGAGGAGGACGGGCGCATTCTTTTCCGCCCTGCCCTCGAATGTCCCGGGCCGCCGGGGCCGCGCCGTTGGGCTGATCCGGGCCGGCGCAGGAGGATCGGCGTATGGCTGATGTGGTGGTGGTGGGTGCCGGTGTCATCGGGCTGACGACGGCGATCCGGCTCCAGGAGGCCGGGGCCGAGGTCGAGGTGTGGAGCGCCGCCGACGATCCCGCGCGCATCGTCTCCGGCGTGGCGGCCGCCGTCTGGTATCCGACGCGGATCGACCCCGGCGCCGAGGTGCTGCGGTGGGCCGGCGACACCTACGCCGAGTTCCGGCGGCAGATCGGGGACGGCACGCCCGGAACGCTGCTGCGGCGGACCCGGAATCTGCACCGGGAAAAGGTCGCGGAACTGCCCTGGTGGACGGCGGCGGCCGGCGGAGCCGAGATCCGCGACGCGTTCCCGCCGTACGCGCAGGAAGTGGTTTTCGATGCCCCGCTCGCGGAGATGGACGTCTATCTCGGGTGGCTCGGGCGCCGGGTCCGCATCGTCCGGAAACGGGTGACCGGCCTCGACGACGTGACGTCTCCGGTCATTGTCAATGCCACCGGAATCGCCGCGCGGGAGCTGTGCCGGGACGACGCGGTCGAGCCGGCCCGGGGGCACGTCGTGATTGTCGAGAATCCGGGGCTGGACGTGTCGATTCGCGACGTCGGCGGCGACACCTACATTCATCCGCGCACCCGGGACGTGGTGCTGGGCGGCACCTTCGGCATCGGGGAATGGGACACCGGACCCGATCCGGCCGAGGCGGAGTCGATTGTCGCGCGGTGTGTCGCGCTGGAGCCGAAACTCGCGGAGGCGCGGGTGCTGCACACCAAAGTCGGGCTTCGGCCGGTACGCCGGGGTGGCCCCCGCGTCGAGCTGGAAACCCGCCCGGACGGCCGCCGGATCGTGCACAACTACGGTCACGGCGGCGCCGGAATGACGCTTTCGTGGGGATGCGCCGACGAGGTCGTCCGGCTCCTCGGCGGCGCCGGCGACCGTGGCAGACTTCGTCAATGACGATTGTCATCAATGGTGACCTCGGCAGCGGCAAGACGACCGTCTCGGTGGCGCTCGCCCGGCGGCTGGGCGTGCGCCGCATCAGCATCGGCGACCTCTACCGCCGGATGGCCGCCGAGCACGGCATGACCGCGCTGGAGTTCAACCTGCACGCCGAGCTCGACGACAAGATCGACCATTACATCGACCAGCTCCAGCACGACATCGCGGCCTCGGGCGAGCCGCTGATCGTCGACAGCCGGCTGGCCTGGCACTTCTTCACCGACGCGCTGAAGGTGCACCTCGTCACCGACCCCGAGGTGGCGGCCCGCCGGGTGCTGGGCCGGCCCGGCGACCCGGTCGAGAACTACCGCAGCGTGGAGGAGGCCCGCGAGCAGCTGGCCGCCCGCAGCGAGAGCGAGCGGGAGCGGTTCCTCGCCCGCTACGGCGCCGACAAGACCCGACTGCACAACTACGACCTGATCTGCGACACCACGCGGGCGACGCCGGAGCAGATCGTGGCGCGCATCGTCGCGGCCCTCGACAGCGTCGAGGCTCCGCTCTGCTACCTCGATCCCCAGCGGGTGCGGCGGACGGCCGAGACCGCTGACGGCGGCGACATCGTCGTGCGCCATCGGGACCACCAGTTCGAGGCCGTAGGCGGCGGCCGGCGCCTGGGCGACGCCGTGCGCGCGGGCGAGACCCTCACCCCGGTGACCGTGCTCGACGACGCGCCGCCGCACCGCACCGGCCCGCCCCGGCTGGACGCCCGGGTCGCGCCGCGGCAGGATTGACACGTCAACAACCCGGGGGGCCGTGATGCGGGCAGCCGAGCGGCGGCGGATGACGTCGCAGGAGATGGTGACCTGGCGGTCGCTCATCGACACCACCGCCGAGCTGCGCCGCCGGCTCGCCGCCCAGCTGGCCGCCGATTCCGGCCTCTCCCCCGGCGACTACGCCGTGCTGCTGGCGCTGAGCGAGGCGCGCGACCGGCGGCTGCGCTCGTCCGAGCTGGCCGCCGCCATCGACTGGGAGCGCAGCCGCCTCTCCCACCACCTCGCCCGCATGGAGAAACGCGGCCTGATCACGCGGGTCGAGTACGCGACCGACAGCCGGGGCGCCGAGGTGGTGCTGACCGAGAACGGCGCGCGCACGTTCCGGGCGTCGACCGGGCCGCACATGAGCGCGGTCAAGAAGCACTTCGGCGACGCGCTGACGCCGGAGCAGTTCGCGTCGCTCGACGACATCCTGAGCACCCTGCGCGATCACCTGGGGACCGGCGGCGACTAAGTTGGGCGCGTGACGAACGTGCTGGACGAGATCATGGCCGGGGTACGCGAGGACGTCGCCCGGCGCGAGGCCGTGACGAGCCTGGCGGAGGTCAGGCGGCGGGCCGCGGCGGCTCCGGGCCCGCTCGACGCGTACGGGATGCTCGCCCGCCCCGGCGTCTCGGTGATCGCCGAGGTCAAGCGCCGCTCGCCGTCCAAGGGTGATCTCGCCGCGATCGCCGACCCGGCCGCGCTGGCCGCCGACTACGAGGCCGGCGGCGCGAGCTGGATCAGCGTGCTGACCGAGGAGCGGCGGTTCGGCGGCTCGCTGGCCGACCTCGAGGCGGTGCGCGGGGCGGTCAAGATTCCGGTGCTGCGCAAGGACTTCCTGTTCGGCGACTACCAGGCGTACGAGGCCCGCGCGGCCGGCGCCGACGTGGCGCTGCTGATCGTCGCGGCGCTCGACCAGCCGACGCTGAGCCGGTTGCGCGCGCTGCTCGAGGACGAGCTCGGGATGACCGCGCTGGTCGAGGTGCACGACGCGGACGAGGTCGGCCGCGCGGTCGACGCCGGCGCGCGGGTGATCGGCGTGAACGCGCGCAACCTGCGCACGCTCGAGGTCGACCGCGGCGTCTTCGAGCGACTGGCGCCCAAGCTCCCCGGCGGGTCGCTCAAGGTGGCGGAGTCCGGCGTGCGGGGCCCGGAGGACCTGCGGCGGTACGCCACGGCCGGCGCCGACGCCGTGCTGGTGGGCGAGGGCCTGGTCACCCACGAGAGCCCCCGCGACGCGGCAGCCGCCCTGGTCGACGCCGGCCGCTAGGTCGCGCCCGGCGTCGGCCGCTCGGTCGCGCCCGGCGCCGGCCGCGCCGATGGCCGCCAACCGGCAGTATCGCGGTGCCGACCGGCACCGGGGCCGGCAAGATGCCCCCTAGAATGCGCCGATGTCCGAGTATCCCGCGCGGCCGGAAGGGCTCCGCTTCCTCTCCGGGATCATCCTGGTGTCGGCCGACCCCGCCCGCCTGGTCACCTTCTACCGCGACATCCTGGGCGTGCCGCTGGTCGACGAGCGCCACGACGACACTGAGCCGCATTGGGCGTGCGAGCTGGGCGACGTCCACTTCGCCATCCACCCCGAGGCCGACTACCCCGGCGAGGCCACCACCCCCGGCGCCGTCAAGCTGGCGTTCATGGTCTTCGACCTGGACGCCCAGATCGAGTGGCTGACCACCCACGGGGTGGAGCTCTGCTACCCGCCGACCCCGTTCGGCGCACAGTCCCGCATAACCGCGGTGCGAGACCCCGACGGAAACCTGATCGAGCTGACCGAGCTGGGCCCGTCCTGGTTGAACCACCTGAAGGAGAACCGAGCCGCCGGCGGAGACCTGATCGCCTCGTGGACGGCCCACCTCCCGCCGTCCGGCGGCTGACCCGGGCACCGTCTCGCCCGTCAACGCGGCACAGCCGGCAGTGGCCGCTGACCGGCACCCGCCGCTCGCCACCGGCACGCTCGCCCGGCGCGGACGGCCGGCGCTCGCCACCGGCACGCTCGCCCGGCGCGGACACCCGCCGCTCGCCACCGGCACGCTCGCCCGGCGCAGACTGCCGGCGCTCGCCACCGGCACGCTCGCCCGGCGCAGACTGCCGGCGCTCGCCACCGGCGCGCTCGCCCGGCGCGGACGCCCGCCGCTCGCCACCGGCACCCTCGCCCGGCGCGGACATCCGCCGCTCGCCACCGGCACTCTCGGCCGGCGCGGACATCCGCCGCTCGCCACCGGCACTCTCGGCCGGCGCGGACGGCCGGCGCGGACGGCCGGCGCGGACGGCCGGCGCGGACGGCCGGCGCGGACGGCCGGCGCGGACGGCCGGCGCGGACGGCCGGCGCGGACGGCCGGAGTCGCGTGCCCGGCCGAGGTGGCGGTCCTGGCCGGGCACGCTACTGGCCCGCCGGTCCGGAGGGGGTGGCACGGCGAGCGCCGGCGGCCGGGGATGGGGGGTCCGGCCGGCAGGCGCAGTTTCTGGCAGATCAACTGACATTTCAAGTCTTGATTTTTGGGAAATCCGCGAGCAGCCTGACAACGTTGTCAAGACCGCGGCCGCCATCGATGCCCTGACGGCCCTGTCCACACGGCGACTTTGCGGTCCCGGCCGAACGCCGGCCGGGACGCGCACGTGACCGCGAACGGCGTACCACGCCATTCGGGTCGCGGGGGTGAGGGAGGGGCGTCGCGCCGGCTGATCGCCCAGCGCGCCGCCCCGGCTCGGCGCTGCCGGGCCCGGCCACCGTCCGGCCGGGCCCGGCAGCTCCGCAGTGGGCCCCGCCGCGATGGATGCCATAGTTGACCCCATGACCGTGCTGGACATCCGGAAGGTCGGCGACCCGGTGCTTCGCCGCCGCGCCGACGAGGTGACCGACTTCGACGCCGAGCTCGACCGCCTGGTGCGGGACCTGACCCAGACCCTGGCCGACTCCAGGGGCGCCGGGCTGGCCGCGCCGCAGATCGGCGTGAGCCTGCGGGTCTTCGCCATCAACCCCGATCTGCCCGGCAACGACCTGCAGCTCGATCACCTGGTCAACCCGGTCCTCGACTTCCCGGACGAGGAGACCCAGGACGGCTACGAGGGCTGTCTGTCCATCCCCGGCATCTACCTGGACACCCGGCGCCGGATGAACGTGGCGGCCAAGGGCTTCACCAAGCAGGGCGACCCGGTCCAGATCGTCGGCAACGGCCTGCTGGCGCGCTGCGTGCAGCACGAGACCGACCACCTGGACGGCATTCTCTTCATCGACCGCCAGGACCAGGCGGGCCGCAAGCGCCTGCTCGACACGGTGCGCGAGGCGTCCTGGTTCGAGGGCCTCCCGGCGCCCGAGGTGCGCGTCAGCCCGCACTGATGGTCGGTCGTCACCCCCTTAACACCCTTCCTCGTACGGTAGGAGCGGCCGCACGAAGAGCGAGAGCACCTTGCCGCCGTCCGTCCATCGGGTCCGCGCGGTGGCCGTGCGCACCGCCACGAGCAGCGATCGCAGGAGCGCTCCCGCGACCACCTGGCAGGGCCGGTTCACGTCGCCGCCGAAACCAGGAGCATGCGGCGAACGATCACCCACCGCCCTCGGATCGGGCAGCGGCCACGGCCGTACGTCGCCGGAATCGTCACCACCGTTGGCAAGCCGATAGACCGCAACCCGCTCCGGCACGTAGGCCTCACCGGCCCCGCCCACCCGCACCGCCGCCTCCGCGAACCGCGCGACCCGCCCACGAGCGCCGCCGTCGTTCGGGTCCGGCTGAACAACCGTCGTCTCATAGCGCCCCTCCGCCGACGTGATCCGAACCCTGAGCCCGGAAGCGTCCAGGACGTCACGGTTGAAGGCCCGGTCCCGGAACAGCCCCGCGTCCCCGGCCCGCGCATAGAGCGCGGCAACCTGCTCGGCGCTGAGCGTCCGGCGGGTGGCCGACATCACGACCCCCTGATCGGCGGCGCGCGTAAATGCGGTCCCGTCCCTCAGCAACACAAAGGTCGGCAGGGCCCACCGCTCCCCCGGCGGCGAAAACCCGGGCTGCCACTGGACAAGAACGATCGGTTCCACCCCACCTTTCGATGGCGGCGGTTGGTACCCACCCGCACAGCCCGCCACGACAATCGCCGGGGCGAAGGCGAGGGCGAGGATCGCAGTGGCAACGCCACGCAGCCGGAACGACATGCCCGTCCGACGCGGAGACCCACCTTCCCCGTTCCCGGGAAAATGGGGTCGGAGCGAGCGACCCGAGGGTCTAATCTCCTCGGATGACAGCCGCCCGGCTCTACGCGATCAGCTTCGGCTCCCCCGACCCGCGCCGGCTCGCGAGCTTCTGGTCCGGCGTGCTCGACCGCCCGATCGGGCCCGGCGGCATGACCCTGCCGCCCACCGGCGACGGCGAGATCCGCATCCGGTTCCGGGAGACCGACGAGCCGAAGACCGGTCCCAACCGCGCGCATTTCGACCTCACCAGCCGATCCCTCGACGACCAGCGTGAGATCGTCGCGCGCGCCCTCGCCCTCGGGGCGCGGCACATCGATGTCGGTCAGCGGCCCGAGGAGGGTCACGTCGTGCTGGCCGACCCGGACGACAACGAATTCTGCGTCGTCGAGCCGGGCAACAACTTCCTGGCCGGCTGCGGCGCGGTCGGGGCGCTCTCCTGCGACGGCTCCCGCGCGACCGGCCTGTTCTGGAGCGAGACGCTGGGCTGGCCGCTGGTCTGGGACGAGGGCGAGGAGACCGCGATCCAATCCCCGCGCGGCGGCACCAAGATCTCCTGGGGCGGCCCGGCGGCGCGGCCCAAGACCGGGCGCAACCGGGTGATCCTCGAGCTGATCGCGCGCGGCGAGGTCGGCGGCACCAAGACCCAGGAGCGGCGGGCGTACGTCGAGAAAACCGACCCCGACGGCAACGAGTTCCGTGTGCTGAGGTCGGTCCACGACGCGGCCGGCGGCCGGGACGGGCTGATGCGCCTGGCCGCGGCCTGGCACGAGCGCGTGCTCGCCGACGAGGTCGTCAGCCACGCGTTCAGCCACGGCTACCATCCGCGGCACACCGAGCGCCTGGCCGCCTACTGGGCCGAGGCGCTCGGCGGCCCGCCGGCCTACACCGAGTCCTACGGCGACGAGACCTCGGTGGTCCGGATGCACAGCGGCAACGGCCCGCACGACGACATGAACCGGCGCGCGATCGACTGCTTCGACGGCGCGCTGGCCGACGCCGGACTGACCGAGGAACCGCTGCGGCAGGTGCTGCACGACTACTTCGCCTGGTCGACGCTCGAGTCGATGAACCGCTACCACCGTTCGGCGGACGACGTGCCACCCGGCCTGCCCGTGCCGCGCTGGTCGTGGGAGGGGCGGGAGCCGCAAGTCCGACCCCCGGAGAACCGGCAACCCGATTGATCCGGCACCCTAAGCATCGTTCAATTCCTTCGGGAGGTCGACAAAATGGGGATGCTGGACCGGATCCGGGACGGGCTGATCGGCGCCGGGCAGGTGCTGGACGGGCCGTTCGGGCCGCGGCGGATCACCTACGCCGACTACACGGCGTCGGGGCAGGCGCTGGACTTCATCGAGGAGTTCATCGGCGGGCACGTGCTGGCCCGCTACGCCAACACGCACACCGAGGCCTCGGCGACCGGCGCGCAGACCGGCGCCCTGCGCGAGGAGGCCCGGGCGATCATCCATCGCAGCGTCGGGGCCGGTCCCGAGCACGTCGTCGTCTTCTGCGGGTCGGGGGCGACCTCGGCGGTGGCCAAGCTGGTCGGCATCCTCGGCCTGCGCATCCCCGAGAACCTCGACGACCGGTACGCGTTGAGCTCGCACATCCCGGCCGAGGACCGCCCGGTCATCTTCGTCGGGCCGTACGAGCACCACTCCAACGAGCTGCCCTGGCGGGAGTCGATCGCCGACGTGGTCGAGATCGAGTCCGACCACACGGGCCATGTGGATCTCGATGCGCTGCGGGACGCTCTGGTCGCGTACGGGAACCGGCCTTTGCGCATCGGCAGTTTCTCCGCGGCCTCGAATGTCACCGGGATCCTGACCGACACGGCCGCGGTCTCGAAGGTGCTGCGTGAGCACGGCGCGCTGTCGGTGTGGGACTACGCGGCCGCCGGGCCTTACGTGCCGATCTCGATGGCCGGCAAGGACGCCGTCTTCCTGTCGCCGCACAAGTTCGCCGGCGGGCCGCAGACGCCGGGCGTGCTGGTGGTCGACCGGCGGCTGATGACCAACCGGGTGCCGGTGATCCCGGGCGGCGGGACCGTGGCCTACGTCGACCCGACCGGCCACCGTTACCTGACCGACCCGGTGGCGCGCGAGGAGGGCGGCACCCCGGCGATCGTCGAGTCGATCCGGGCCGGGCTGGTGTTCCAGGTCAAGGACGCGGTCGGCGCCGAGCGCATCGAGGAACGTGAGCGCGCGCTGTGGCTGCGGGCCAAGCGGCAGTGGGCGCTGCGGCCGGAGATCGAGATCCTCGGCGACCTGGAGGCGCAGCGGCTGTCGATCGTCTCGTTCCAGGTGCGCCCGGGCGACCGGCACCTGCACCACAACTTCGTGGCGGCGCTGCTCAACGACCTCTTCGGCATCCAGGCGCGCAGCGGATGTTCCTGCGCCGGCCCGTACGGTCACCGGCTGCTCGGCATCGACGAGGCCCACTCGCAGGAGTTCCGCGGCGAGATCGTCGACGGCTGGGAGGGCATCAAACCGGGCTGGACCAGGCTCAACCTCAACTACTTCATCTCCGACACGGTCGCCGACTACCTGATCGCGGCGGTGTCGCTGATCGCCGAGCTCGGCGCGCGCCTGCTGCCGGAGTATCGCTTCGACCCGCGCACGGCCCGGTGGCGGCACCGGTCGCACGAGCCCGCGCCGGTCCGGCTGGCCGATCTGCGCCTGGGTGAGGACGGCGCTGTCACGATGCCGCCGGTTCCCACGGTGACGGCCGGGGAGGAGGCGCTGGCGGGCTATCTGCGCGAGGCCCGGGCGATTCTGGAGAAACTTCCCGACCCCACCGACGGCGTACGCCTGGAGCTGCCCCCGGCGTTCGAGAAGCTGCGCTGGTTCCTGCTGCCCGATATCTGTCTCGGCCCAGCGTAGGAGCCCCGCGCGAGCTTAGTCATACTGGTCGACATGGAGGCGAGCTGATGCCCGGCCGGCCGGCCGCCGAGCATCGGCGCACAGGCACGTACCTGATCGACGAGCTGGCCTCCGGCTCGGCGCCGCCCCGCGGCCCGGCCCCACCCAGCCGCCTGCTCGACGCCACCAGCCGGGTCGTGCGGTTCACCGGCCGCTCGGACGAGATCACCGGCCTGACCGCCTGGCGCGACGCCGACGCCGCGATGGCCGTCCGCCTGGTGCACGCCGGCCCGGGCGAGGGCAAGACCCGCCTCGCCCACCGGTTCGCCGAGCTCTCCCGCCGCGACCGCTGGATCACGCTGCGCGCCCGGCACAGCCGCGACGCCGCCGTCCGCCCGGTCGAGACGACGGCCGGCGAGGCGCTGGTCGAGGCCCGCAGCCTGCTCGTGGTGGTCGACCACGCCGACCGCTGGCCGGTCACCGATCTGCTGGCCCTGCTGCTGGACCGGCGGCTGCACGGCAGCCCGGGCCTGCGCGTGCTGCTGCTGGCCCGGACGGCCGGCAACTGGTGGCACTGGCTGCGCCACGAGCTGGCCGACGCGATCGGGGTGCACGCCGACGCTCTGCCTCTGCCGACGCTCCCGCCCTCCTATGCGATGGCCGCCGCGTGTTTCGCCCAGGCGCTCGGCGTCCCCCTGCCCGACACGCCGCCGCCGGCCGTCGCCGAGGGACCGGTCCTCGCCGTCCACATGGCCGCCCTCACCCACGTCCTGCGCGCCGATCCGCCCTCGGTTCCGGAGTTTCTGCTGGCCCAGGAGCGCGCCCAGTGGATCTCGCGCAGTCCCGCGCTCGGGCGGATGGTCTTTCTCGCGGCCCTGACCCGGTCGCTCGATCCGGCCGCCGCGGTCGCCGTCGTCGAGGCGACCGGCGCGGCCGACGACGCCGTACGCGCCCTCGACGAGCACGCCGCCTGCTATCCCCCGCCGCGCGGGCAGGCCACCGCGCTCGAGCCGCTCTATCCGGCGCCGCTGGCCGAGGACTTCGTCGCCCTTCACCACGCCGATCCCTGGGCCACCCGGGCGCTGGAGACGCTCCTGGCCGAGGGGGCCGGGACCACGGCCCTCCCGCTGCTGGCCGAGGCCGCCGCCCGCGCACCGCGCCTGGCCCGCATCCGGCTCATCCCCTTTCTCGCCGCGCACCCGGAGGCGGCCGTCGCCGCGGGCTCACCCGCGCTCGCCGCGCTCGCGGCCGCCGACTATCTGCCGAGAGAGGTGCTGGCGGCGATCGAGTCCGCCTTTCCCGCCGACGCTCCGGCCGACCTGCACCCGGGGATCGCCGCCGTCACCGAGCGGCTGGCCGCCGAAGATCGAGGTCGTGGGCACGGCCTGGAACGGGCTGCCGGCGACCCGGCCACCGGCCTCAAGCTCGGCTGGCGGCTGCTGCACACCGGGCGGATCGCCGACGCGGTCCGGCTGCTCACCGCGGCGGTGCTCCAGATCCGCCGGCAGCCCGGCAACACCGCCCGGCTCGAGCTCGCGCTGCGCAGCCTCGGGCGGGCACAGTTGCGGGCGCAGGACTGGGCCGGCGCGGCGGACGCTCTCGGGGAAGCGGCGGGCATGTGGACGGCTCCGGCCGTACGGGCGAAACCTCCGGCCGACGAGGCCGCCGCCTGCCTCACCGATCTCAGCCTCGCGCTGTGGCAGCTGGGTGAGGACGACGCCGCGCTCGACCATTCCTGGCGTGCCGTCACCCACCTGCGCCGGCTCGCCGCCGCCGACCCGCGTCACCGGGAGGCGCTGGTCCGGGCGCTGCTGCAGCACGCCGAGCAGCTGCGCGGGGTCAAGCGTCACCACGACGCCCTGCGCGCCCTCGAGGAGACCGCGACCGTCCTGCGGGCGATGCCCGTTCTCGAGGACGACCTCGCCCGCACGCTGCTCGGGCGGGCCCGCACCCTGCAGTCGCTGCGGCAGCTGCCGGCCTCGGCCCGAGCCGCCGCCGACGCCGTGCGGGTGCTCGAACGCCTGGCCGGGGTCAACGTTGCCTACGACCGGGACCTGGCCCGTGCGCTGGCCGTGCACGCCGCCGCGCTGGCCGGGCTCGAACGCTGGCCCGAGGCCCTCGCCGCACAGAGCCGGGCCGTCTCGATCCACCGGCGGCTGCACCGGCTCAGCCCGCGCCGGTACGGCCTCGACCTCGCCCGCGGCCTGATCACCTTCGCCCGCATCTGCCGCACCGCCGGCCGCCGGCGCCGCGACGCCCTGACCGCCCTCTCCGAGACGATGGGCCTGCTGCAGCGCGACCGGCACGACCCGGCCGTGCGCGACAAGCTGCTGTACGCCGCCCGCTCGGTCGGTGCCGACCTGCTCGACGCCGACGGCCGCCACGCCGAGGCCGATTCCCTCCGTCGCGCCGCCCGCCCGGCGCCCTGACGTTCGCCCTTTGCTCTGCTCACCCATACGCGCGCCCAGGGCGTTCTTCACCCGCGCCGAAGGAGGCGCCTCTCGCAACGACCACGTGAGACTGACGGGCATGGACGCCTTGCTGGGCACGCTCGCGGAGCCGGAGTTGGCCGTCGTCCGGGAGGTGCGCCCCGACCGCCTCGCCGGCCTCGACGAGGACGAGCTGATCGACCTGCACGCCCGGGTCCGCCGGCACCGCGACAAATACGTCAAGCAGTACCGCCGCCGCGCCGCCGCCAGCATCGAGGACGCCGGCGGCCGCGGCAAGGCCCACGCGCGCAACGCCCGCGCCCGCGCCAAGGCCGAGCTGTTCGAGACCATCCTGGCCGGGGTGAGCCGTCAGCTCGCCGTCGCCGCCCAGGCCAGCGCCGATGCCCTGCACGCCGAGCGCCTGGCCGAGGAGCAGGCGCCGCCCACGCCGCCCCCGCCCAAGGTCACCCGTCTGGCGCCGCAGCGGCCCACTTCCCGCCCGGACTCCCCCGACCTGCGCAAACGGCGAGCCTCGACCCGGGCCACCAACGCCCGCCGCCAGGCCCGCCGCGACAGCGCCTGACCGAGCCGCGGCGACCCGTTCCGGCGAGCCGGAAGGCCGGGCCGGAAGGCCGGGCCGAAAGGTCGGGCCGGAAAGCCGGGCCGAAAGGCGGCCGCGCTGGACAACGCGGCGCAAGCAGCGTGGCCGCCGCGGCGAGCGGGCAGACCAGGCCGGAAAGCGGCGGCCCTGGATAACGGGCGCACGAAGGAACATGCTGAGCACATGGCCCTTCTCGCGGCGGCCGCCCGCGCGCGGCCGGCGCTCGGTGCCGTGTGGCAACGAGCCGGCGCCGGACGCCCGCTCGCGCCGGACGTGCGGGCGCCGCTCGAGCGTGCGATGGGTTCGGACTTCTCCGGCGTGCGGGTGCACGACGACCGGCCCGCGCAGGCGGTCCTGCGTGACGGGCGGGCGCGAGCCATGACGATCGGATCGCACGTTCTGCTGCCGCCGGGCGTGGCCCGCGGCGCGCGGCCCGGCGACCGGGCCCTGCTGGCGCACGAGCTCACCCACGTCGTGCAGCAGCGGTCGGGCGGCCCGGCCCCGGCCGACCGGCGCACGGCGATCGAGGCCGAGGCCCGGCAGGTCGCGTCGGCGGTAGCCGGCGGCACTCCCCGGGTGGCCGGTGGCACCCCCGGGATCGCCCACGGCACCCCCGGGATCGCCGTGCGCCTCGGCACCTCGGTCGGTCCGGCGATGCAGGCCGAGGCCGAGCCGGCCGCGGAGGAGTCGTTCGAACGGGAGGCCGAACGGGACGCCGAGCGGGAGGCCGAAGCGCTTCGCGACCCGCGCACCGCATGGCGGGACGGCCTGCCGCCGCGGGTGTTCGAGGAGGTCGAGGAGGAATGGCGGGAACGCCGGCCCGAACCCGAGCCGGCCGGGAACCCGGCGGAACCGCTCCCCGGCCGGCCCGAGCCGCCGGTCGTCGAGGAGCGCGGCCCGCTGCTGCGGGAGCTGATCGGCAGCGCCCTGCCGCCGTGGGTCGGCCGCGCCCGGATCGAGCTGGAGCGGCCGATCGCCACCCTGGAGCGCGGCGGAACACCGCCGTTCTTCATCAGCTCGCTGCCCGAGCGGACGCACTATTTCCGGTGGGGTGACGGACGCGTCCCGGTCACCTACCGGCCGCGACGGCTGCACGTGCTCGACGCCATCGCGTGGGCGACACCGCGGGCGCCGACGAACCGGGCCGCACACCGGATCTTGGAGCAGTACCTCGGGGCGTGGCCGTCGGACGAGGTGATCGAGCCGCTGATCCCGAGCATGCCGCCGTTCTTTCCGCCCGATCTCGACCCGGACGGCGAGATCCGGCGGCGGGCCTACGAGGACGCCCTCGCGGCCGGCAAGAAGCCCGACACCGGTGCGGACAAGCAGCCCGGCACGGCCACGGCGGTCGAGCCCGGAGGCACCGGGCGGGAGCGCAAGCGGCGCCGGCCGGCGACCATGCGGCACCAGATCCAGCGGGGCGTGGAGTACCACTACTCGAGCGAGGACGTGACGGCGGCCGACCCGGCCAAGGGCGTCACCGCCCTCCAGCTGCGTGCGGCGATGGCGACGAACTACCGCCGCTACATGCGCATCGCGGCCGGCACCGAGCAACCGCGGGCGGGCTGGGTGCGCGGCCCGAGCGAGTGGGGTCCCCCGATCGTCGGCGGCATCGTGCACCAGAGCAAGGCGATCGGTGAGATCGTCCGGCGGGGCGGCATCCAGGACGGCGAGAACCTGACCGCGCTCCAGGCCCGGTTCTTCGCCCGGGCGCCCTACAACCAGGCGCCGCTCAAGGGCGTCGACGACAGCGACACGGTGGTGCGGCTCGACATCGAGAGCCAGGGCGACAACCTGCGGTACGAGAGCTGACCGCGGCTACCGCGACGCCCGAGCCGACCGCGGCTACCGCGACGCCAGCCAGGCCGCCCGGCGCCGGGCCGACGCCCGGGAGAGCCACGCGTCCTGCACCACCTCGGCCAGCTCGTCGCGGGTGATCTCGCCGATCCGGCTCGCCCGCAGCAGCACCGAGCGATGGCCGTCGAAGTGCGGTGTGGTGAAGAACGGGCTCGACTCGTCCTGCACCATCGCCAGCTTGTCGTCCTCGCTCTCCACCCAGAACACGATCACGTCGGTGTAGCGCTCGCCGGTCGCCGGGTCGAACGCGTCCGGCCGGGGATTGCGGAAGAAGACGAACGACTTGCCGCCGACCTGGTAGACCGGGTTCTCCCCGGTCCCCCACTCGACCGTCACGTGCGGCATCGATTCGGCAATCTCGTGTACGTCCTCGACCCGTGCGGGCCGGCTTCCGTCCTCCGTCACCCGGCCACTCTAAATCGCACAGAGTGCACCGATGGGGTGTGTGGGCCGCACACATGTGCGCGAGCCGCCGCGGGCTCGTAAGTTCACGGCCATGACGACGGCACATGTGGTCGACCTGGATCTGTCCGGACGGACGGCGCTGGTCACCGGGGGCGGCAGCGGCATCGGGCGGGCCTGTGCCCAGCGGCTGGCGGCGGCCGGGGCGGACGTGGTGGTGGTGGACGTCAACGCCGAGGCGGCCAAGACGGTGGCGGAGGAGATCGACGGACGGGCGGTGGTGGCCGACCTGGGCGCGCCGGGCGCGGTGGCCGACCTGCCGGCCAACGTCGATGTGCTGGTCAACAACGCCGGGCTGCAGGTCGTCTCGCCGCTCACCGATTTCCCCGACGACCGGTTCGCGTTGATCCAGCGGGTGATGACGGAGGCGCCCTACCGGCTCATCAAACACATGCTTCCCCACATGTACGCGCGAGGCTGGGGCCGCATCGTCAACATCTCCTCGGTTCACGGGTTGCTGGCATCGCCGTACAAGGCCGCCTATGTCACCGCCAAGCACGCGCTGGAGGGGCTCAGCAAGGTGACGGCGCTCGAGGGCGCCGAGCACGGCGTGACCTCCAACTGCATCTGCCCGGCCTTCGTCCGCACGCCGCTGGTGGACAAGCAGATCGCCGACCAGGCCGCGATCAACGGCATCCCCGAGTCGGAGGTGATCGAGAAGATCATGCTCGACCGGGCGGCCATCAAGCGGCTGATCGAGCCCGAGGAGGTGGCGGAGCTGCTGGCGTACCTCTGCACCCCACCGGCCTCCCTGATCACCGGCTCGTCGGTCACGATCGACGGCGGCTGGACGGCGCACTAGTTTGCGATTCATGCCGTCCCCCCGCGAATACCTGGACCTGCTGGCCCGGGAGGCCGCCGCCGTCGAGTTCGAGCGACCCTCACTCGCCGCGCGGCAGGCCGGCGCGTCCCCGGCCGAGCTGGCCGAGCTCGAGGAGATCAAGGTGGCCGCGCTGCGGGTGCGGCAGCTGCTGGAGCGCCGCCGCCGGCGCGAGGAGGAGCTGTCCGCGCTGTACGACACGGCCGGCGACCTGGCCGGGCTGCGCGACGTGGACGCGGTGCTGCGGGCGATCGTGCACCGGGCGCGCACGCTGCTGGCGGCCGACGTCTCGTACATGACGCTCAACGACACCGAGCGCGGCGACACCTACATGCGGATCACCGACGGCTCGGTGGCGGCCAGCTTCCAGCAGCTGCGGCTGCCGGCCGGGGCGGGGCTGGGCGGTCTGGTCGCGGTCTCCGGGACCCCCTACTCGACGGCCGACTACAACAACGATCCCCGGTTCCGGCACACGGTGGAGATCGATTCGGGCGTACGGGATGAAGGTCTGGTCGCCATCCTCGGCGTGCCCCTGCGTCTGGGGTCGTCGGTGATCGGCGTGCTCTTCGCGGCCAACCGCACCGAGCGGCCGTTCGCCCGCGAGGAGGTCGCGCTGCTCGCGTCGCTGGCCGCGCACGCCGCGGTGGCGCTCGACACCGCGCGCCTGATCACCGAGACCCAGGCCGCGCTGGCCGAGCTGTCGGCCGCCAACCGGGTGATCCAGGCGCACAGCGCGTCGGTCGAGCGGGCCGCCGACGCCCACGACCGGATGACCGCGGTGGTACTGCGCGGCGGCGGCGTCGAGGACGTGGCGGCCGACCTGGTCGACGTGCTCGGCGGCGCCCTGCTCGTGCTGGACGCCCACGGCCGTACGCTCGCCACCGCCAAGTCACCCACCTGGCCCGGCGGCCTGCCCACCGCCGACCCCGCGGCCGCGCGCGCCGGCCACAGCATCCGCATCGGCGACGCGTACGTCACCGCCGTGGTCGCCGGCGGCGACAACCTCGGCGCGCTGGTGTTCCACCCCGAGGAGCCCCTGGAGGGCGCCGACCAGCGCATCCTGGAGCGCGCCGCGCAGATCACCGCGCTGTTGCTGCTGTTCCGCCGCACGGTGGCCGAGGCCGAGGGCCAGGTCCGCGGCGAGCTGCTCGACGACCTGATCGCCGGCCAGGTCCGCGACGCCGACGCGCTGCGCACCCGGGCCCAGCGGATCGGCGTCGACCTGGACGCGCCGCACGTGCTGGTCGCGGTCGGCGAGGGCCTGCGCCAGCGGGCGGTCTCCTGGGCCCGCACGTTCGCCACCGCCCGCGGCGGGCTGGCCGCCGGCCGCGACGGCCGGGTGGCGCTGCTGCTGCCCGGCGACGACCCGGCGTCGATGGCCCGCACGGTCGCCAAGGAGCTGGCTCGCGCGCTGGGCGAGCCGGTGACGGCGGGTGCGGCCGGCCCGGCGTCGTCGCCGGCCGCCGTGGCGCCCGCCTACCGCGAGGCCGACTCCTGCGCCACCGCGCTGATCGCGCTGGGCCGGGCCGGCGACGGCGCGAGCCACACCGAGCTGGGCTACGTCGGCCTCCTGCTCGGCGACCGGCGCGAGGTCCCCGCCTTCGTCCGCGCGACGCTGGGCCCGGTGATCGACTACGACACCCGCCGCGGCACCGCCCTGCTCAAGACGCTGGAGGCCTACTTCGGCGCCGGCGGCAGCCTGGCCCGGGCGGCCGAGGTCCTGCACGTCCACGTCAACACCGTGACCCAGCGCCTGGACCGGATAGCCAACCTGCTGGGCGCCGACTGGCAGTCCCCGTCCCGGGCGCTCGACCTCCAGCTGGCGCTGCGCCTGCACCGCCTGCGCGGCCCGCTGACCTGAGCCCCGCCCCGCCGCGCCACATGCCGCGGCGCGCGGGCATGTGGGCGGTCGCCATGTCCGGGCGGCCGCGGGTTCTCTAGGCTGCGGCCGTGGAGGAGATCGACGTTCCCGTTTCCGGCGGCACGCTGCGCACCCTGGTGTGGCCCGGTGACGGCCCCACCGTCGTCGCGGCGCACGGGATCACGGCCAACGCGCTCTCCTGGGCCGCCGTCGCGCGGGAGCTGGCCGGCGGCGTACGGCTGATCGCTCCTGATCTTCGCGGCCGGGCCGGCAGCGCGGCACTTCCCGGGCCCTACGGCATGGCCGCGCACGCCGCCGACCTGGTCGCCGTCGCCGATCATTTCGGACTGGCGACGATGGCGCTGGTGGGGCACTCGATGGGCGGGTTCGTGGTGACCGGGACCGCCGCCCGCCACCCGTCGCGCGTCGGGCCGGTGCTGCTGGTCGACGGCGGACGCCCGCTGCCGGTGCCCCCGGGGACCGATGTCGACACGGCGTTGCTGGCCACGATCGGGCCGGCCATGCGGCGGCTGTCGATGACCTTTTCCTCGCCCGGCGAATACCTCGCCTATTTCCGGGCGAACCCGGCGCTCGGCCATTACTGGAGTGACGACATTTCCGCATATGTGCTGCGGGACTTCACCGGGACCGGGTCGTCGTGCAATATCGACGCCATTCGGGCCGACGCGCGAGATATGCTCACCGCGCCGGCGCCCGCGGAGTTTCCGATGATCGCGGCGCCGCGCGGGCTGCAGGACGAGGACACCGGCATGTATCCGCGGGAGCTGCTGGACGGGGCCGAGATCGTGCCCGGGGTCAATCACTACACGATCCTGCTCGGCGACGGGGCCAAGGTGGTTGCCGACCGAATTCGGGGCCTTTTCGACCGTACGGGTCTGGATTAAATCCGCTTTTTGTGGTATATTGTGGACAGTGGGTGGATACTGTGGCCCGCATGGCTGACTCACGTCTTCACACATTGTTCGAGTCGTTCTCCAGTGCCGGCGCCGACCCAGCTCTCGGCGAGTGTTTCGCCGATCCGTTCGTGGTCGCCGACACCGACGGCGCCCGGCCGGTGTCGCGCGCGGCCTTCCTGCAGGCGCTCCCCCGCCGGGCGCAGGCGTTCGCCGACGCGGGAGTGGGCCGGGCCGCGCTCACCTCGCTGACCGAGAGCCGCATCGACGACAACTACCTGCTGATCCGCACCGAGTGGGAGTGCGCCCGGCTGGCCGGCGGCGACCCGCTGCGGCTGGCGTCGTCGTTCCTGGTCCGCGACGACGGTGACCGCCTGGAGATCCTGCTCTACCTCAACCATGCCGGACTTTGAGTATCGGCACTCATTCCTGTCGCCACCGTGAACGACAGGATGTGCGCATGGATATCGCCCCGCAACCGAAGGTGACCTCCGCCTTCTACATTCAGGCCGCCGCTTCGTTCGGCATCTCGCTGGTCTCGCTCGCGGTCGGCATCTTCTACCTGCCGGTGGGCGCGTGGGTCCGCGCATTCCTGGCGATCGGTCTGCTCTACGTGGTGACCTCCGCCTTCACGCTGGCCAAGACGGTGCGTGACGCCCAGGAGGTGGGCACCACGGTCCGCCGGGTCGACCAGGCCCGCATCGACAAGTTCATCAGCGAGCACGACCCGTTCAAGAAGACGGCCGGCGTCTAGCCCGCCGGTCCGCGCATCGGGGGGTGATGGCCGCGACCAGCTCGCGGCCATCACTGCGCACCGCCGCCCCGTTCGATGCGCGCCGCGGGCCGGCGTCACGGCGCGTCCACAACGGCGCGCGAAACGACTCCGCTCGGCGGAGAATCGCCGCATGTATCTGATCAGGGAACGGTTCTTCTCGCTCGGCGACGACTTCGACGTGCTCGACGAGAACGGCAACAAGGTCTTCCGGGTGGACGGCAAGGTATTCAGCATCCGGGGCCGGCTGGTCATCGAGGACGCGAACGGTGACGAGGTCGCCTCGGTGCACCGGCAGCTGATCGCGCTGCGGGCGACGTACGAGATCCGGATCGGTGGCGAGAAGGCGGCGGAGGTCCGCAAGAAGTTGTTCACGCCGTTCCGCGACAAGTTCACGATCGACGTGCCCGGGCCCGACGACCTGGAGATGCGGGGTGACCTGCTCGACCACGAGTATGTGATCGAGCAGGGCGGCGTGGAGATCGCGGCGGTCTCCAAGCGCTGGCTGACGGTGCGCGACACGTACGCGGTGCAGGTCGCCCCCGGCGTCGACCCTCTCCTGATCATCGGCAGCGTGCTCGCCGTCGACCTGGCCCTGGACCGCGACCTCAAGCCCGGCGACGACTGATCAGGCGTACCGCTTGGTCGCCGCCTCCCAGCCCGGCAGCTCCGACGCCGGCCGGTGGGCCGGGCCCACATAGTCGGCCGACGGCCGGATGATTTTGCCGAGCCGCTTCTGCTCGAGGATGTGCGCGCTCCAGCCGGCCGTGCGCGCACAGGTGAACATCGCCGCGAGCATCGCCGGCGGCACCTGGGCGAAGTCGAGCACCACCGCGGCCCAGTACTCCACGTTGGTCTCCAGCACCCGGTCGGGCTTGCGTTCGCGCAGCTCGGCCAGGGCCGCCTTCTCCAGCTCGAGCGCCACCTCGTAGCGCGGCGCCCCCAGCTCCCGGGCGGTCTCGCGCAGGATGGCCGCCCGCGGATCCTCGGCGCGATAGATGGCGTGACCGAAACCCATCAGCCGCTTACCCGCATTCAAGATCCCTTGCACGTACGCCCGCGGGTCAGCACCGCGCTCGACATCCTCGATCATGCCGAGGGCGCGGGCCGGCGCCCCGCCGTGCAACGGTCCACTCAGCGCTGCGACCGCCGCCGACATACAGGTCGGCACGTCGGCGCCGGTGCTGGCCACCACGCGGGCGGTGAAGGTCGACGCGTTCATGCCGTGCTCGGCCGCGCAGACCCAGTAACGGTCGATCGCCGCCACGTGCCGCGGGTCGGGCTCGCCCTGCCACCTGATCATGAACCGCTCGGTCGCGTTGCGGCCCCCGTCGACCAGCCGCTGCGGCACGGCCGGCCGGCGGGCGCCGCGTGCCGACTGCGCGACGTAGGACAGCATCATCACCGACACCCGGGCGAGATCCTGCCGGGCCTGGTCGTGGTCGATGTCGATCAGCGGTCGCAGCCCCCAGTGCGGCGCCAGCATCGACACCGCCGCCTGCACATCCACGCGGATGTCACCGGAGTGCACCGGGATGGGGTACGGTTCCGCGGCCGGCAGCCCCTCGGCGAAGTCGCCGTCGGCGAGCAGCCCCCACACCTCGGCGAAGCCCACCGATCCGGCGAGCTCCCGGATGTCGACGCCGCGATACCGCAGCGCCCCGCCGTCCCGGTCGGGCTCGGCGATCTCGGTGTCGAAGGCGACGACACCGGCAAGTCCAGGATTGACAGTCAGCATCACCTCAACATGCGCGCCGTCAATGTTGACGTCAACATTGATTCAGTCAACATGAGAGCATGTCCACATGACGGCCAAACACTCCCGGCGCGACGAGCCCGCTGTCCCGCCCACCGCACCAGGGCCGGCCGCAGGCGTCAGCCGGCTGCTGGGCGCGGACACTTCACCGTCCAGCGCGCCGCGGCCGGCCGCGGGCGCGAGCCCGCCGCCGCACGGGTCCGCTTCACCGTCCAGCGCGCCGCGGCCGGCCGCGGGCGCGAGCCCGCCGCTGCGCGGGTCTGCTTCACCGTCCAGCGCGCCAGGGCCGGCCGTGATCGGAAGCCGGCCGTTCGGCGCCGCTGGTGCGGTTGCGGAACCGATGCTCAGCACCGAGCAGGTCGCGGAGCGGCTCGGCGTCAAGCCGGCGACCGTCTACGCCTACGTCAGCCGCGGGCTCCTCGCCAGCCGGCGCAACGCCGACGGCAAGGGCAGCCTCTTCGCCCGGCGCGACGTCGACGCCTTCGTGGCCCGGCGCAAGCGCACCACCACGCCGGGCACCCAGACCGGCATCACGCTGATCCGGAACGGTCACCTCTACTACCGCGGCCGGGACGCCGGCGACCTCGCCCGCGAGTCGACGTTCGAGGCCGTCACGACCCTGCTCTGGACCGGCTCGCCGGCGTCGGAGCCGGCCCCGCCGCCGGCCCGCGACGGAGACCTCGGTGAACGGCAGCGGGCCATCGCCGCGCGGGTCGTCGATGCGCTTCCGGCGAGCGCGCGCATCACCGACCGGCTACGGGTCATCGTGGCCGCCGTCGCGGCCGCGGATCCGCTGCGCTTCGACACCGCGCCGGTCGCGGTGATGGCTACCGGACGGGCGCTCATCGACACCATGGTCGCCGCGCTGCCGCCACGCCTGCCGGAGGACGACGACGCGCCGCTCGCCGCCCGGCTGTGGCGCCGCCTCACCGGACGCGGCGCGGCCGGGAGCGGCGCGATCGCGAGCGGCTCGGCGGTCGGGAGCGGCGCGATCGAGCGCGGGTCGGCCGGGCGTGGTTCGGCCGGGCACGGGCCGACCGCGAGCGCGCCGACCGCGGGTGAGGTCCGGCTGCTGGACGCCGCGCTGATCCTGCTTGCCGACCATGACATGGCGGCCTCGACCGTGGCCGCGCGGGTCGCCGCCTCCACCCGCGCTCACCCCTATGCCGTGGTCAGCGCGGGGCTGGCGGCCTTCGACGGGCCGCTGCACGGTGGCGCCAGCGGTCTTGCCTATGCTCTGCTGGCCGAGGCGCTGTCCGAGAACGATCCGGTGGGGCCGATCGCGGCGCGGCTGCGGACCGGAGGCATGGTGCCGGGGTTCGGGCACTCGCTCTATCCGGACGGCGACCCCCGGGCCGCGACGCTGATGGCGCTGCTCGGTGACGGGCCGGTTCGCGACTGCGCCGAGCGGGTCGCCGGCGCGATGCGGGCGCGGTCCGGCGTACGGCCGAACATCGACTTTGCTCTTGCCACCCTCGCCCTCGAGCATGGCATGCCGCCGGACGCCAGCGAGGCGATCTTCGCGGTGGCCCGGACCGCGGGGTGGCTGGCGCATGCGCTCGAGGAGTACGCCGACCGGCCGCTCCGATTCCGCCCGGTGGGGATGTATGCGGGACGCGACCCGCAAGCCTGAGAGGCTCAGACCGGATGCGAGCCCGTCCCGGCGACCCGGAACGGCACCGTCTTCTCCAGCAGCCGCGGCTCCTGGGTCTCCTCGCCGCACAGCAGCACCACGGGCTGGCGCGGCAGCCCCGAGGTCCGGTCCTCGACCCAGCCGACGACCAGCCACGTCTGGTTGCCCGGCTCCGTGATGTAGAGCGGAAAGTACTGCGGGATCACACGGCCGACGCTACGCGACCGCCCGCGGCCAGGGAGCGGATCACGGAATCCGGCGCAGCTTGACCGTGGCATCGGTCCGCTTCGCCGGGGCGCCGTCGGGGCCGGTCTGCGTCCGCGGGTGGATCTCCGCCGTCAGCACCTCCCAGCCGGCGCCGAGGTCGAGCGACGTGATCACCTCGTCGGGGGTCGGGAACCGCACCTCGTGGTGGCCCTCGTGGTTGCTCTCGTGGTTGCCCTCCTGGTGCCCCTCGTGCCGGAACGGGCCGTGGTCCATGTGCCCCTCGATCAGGTAGACGCCGCCCGCCGCCACCGACTCGGCCGCCCGCCGCAGGACCTTCTCCCGGTCGAACTCCTGCCAGGAATGCAGGAACTGCACGGACACCAGGTCGTACGCGCCCTCCGGGAACGTCTGCGTGAGGTCGTGCCGCTCGAAGGTGACGGTCACGCCCGCATCCCGGGCGTGCGCGGCCGCCCGCTCGAGCGCCACGCCGGAGATGTCCACCGCCGTCACCTGCCAGCCGCGCTTCGCGAGCCACACCGCGTCGGCGCCCTCACCGCACCCGAGATCGAGCGCCCGGCCCGGCGGCAGGTCGGCGACCTCCGCCACCAGTGCCTCGTTCGGGTTGCCGCTCCAGATGCGGTCGCTTTCCCGGTACCGCTCGTCCCATGCCTGCTCGTCACTCATGTGCACAGCATCCGGCAGGACCGCGGCCGGCCCCAGAAAAGTTGCCGGAACGGCAAGTCAGCCCGCGCGCCGGCGGGCGCGTCGCGCGGCCAGCTCGTCGCCGTCCGGGGGCTCGGCGGGGACCGCGGCCGGCTCGGCGGACGGCGCCCCGGCCGGCTCGCCCGGCAGGTGCGACAGCGAACCCTGGATCTCCTTGAACGCACCGCCGATCGCGATGCCGAACACGCCCTGCCCGCCCTGGAGCAGATCGACGACCTCCTCCGGCGACCGGCACTCGTACACGGTCGTGCCGTCGGAGATCAGCGTGATGCCGGCCAGGTCCTCCACGCCGCGCGAGCGCAGCGTGTCGATCGCCCGGCGAATGTTCTGCAGCGAGACCCCGGCGTCCAGCAGACGCTTGACAACCTTGAGAACGACCAGGTCACGGAACGAATAAAGCCTAGAAGTGCCAGAACCCTCCGCGTCGCGGATGCTGGGGACGACCAGCGACGTACGCGCCCAGTAGTCGAGCTGGCGGTAGCTGATGCCGACCGCCTGGCAGGCCGTCACCCCGCGGTAACCGACCGAGCCGTCCTCGCCGACGAGTGAGCCCTCTACCGGCTGTTCGTGCACGCGACTACCTCCCCGCTGCGCGGTGCCGCTTCACCTGGACTTCACGAGCGTATATCTCAGCGGTCGGTGAAACAGTCAGGTAATGCGGCGACACGCCGCGTACGGAGGAAGTCGATCTTTTAAGGGTTTAACCCGCGAAATCCTCGGGGCGCACCTGGTCGAGGAACTCGCGGAACTTCTCGACCTCGTCCTCCTGCTCGTCCGGAATGACGATACCGGCCTCGGACAGCACCTGCTCGGCACAACGGATCGGCGCGCCGACCCGCAGCGCCAGCGCGATCGAGTCGCTCGGCCGGGCCGACACCCGCACGTCCTCGCCGATCAGCAGGTCGGCGTAGAAGACGTTGTCCTTCAGCTCGGTGATCTCCACCGCCCGCAGCGGCGCCTTCAGCGCGGTAAGGATGTCGCGCAGGAGATCGTGGGTGAGCGGGCGGGCCGGTTTCACGCCCTGCTGCTCGTACGCGATGGCCGTGGCCTCCACGGCGCCGATCCAGATCGGCAGATACCGATCACCGTCGACCTCCCGCAGCAGGACGATCGGCTGGTTGCTCGGCAGCTCCACCCGAACTCCCACCACGCTCAGCTCGCGCACCGCAGGCCTCCGTGTCGCTTTAGCTGTGAACGCCGCTTCGCACGGCCCCCCTTAACCTGCACGGTACACGCCTCGCGTCCGGATCCCACGGGTGCCGAACCGGTCAGCGGCCGAGCTCGCCGCGCAGCCCGGCCCGGACCAGCGCCGCGTGCAGCTTCTGCGACAACGCCTGCAGGTCGCGCGCCGTCTCGGCGGCACGGGCACGCGCCGCCGGGTCGCTCTGGCGCACCAGCGGGGCCAGGAGCTGCGTGAACAGGCCGACCTCACGGTCCGCCGCGGCCCGGAACGCGCGCAGGTGGCGCACCTCCAGCCCGTACTTCGTCAACCCGACCACCGCCTCGACGATGATCACGGCATCGCCGTCGTACCACCCCGGCGGCTTGGCCGTGACCAGGCCAATCTGCTCCAGCTCATCGAGCAGCTCCGCGGTCACGCCGGTGCGTTCGATCACATCCTCGCGGGGGACGCGGGCATCAGACGGATCGGCCACCTTCTCGCCGCCGACGGCGACCAGCGCCGGGCGGGCCGGGGCGGCCGGCTCGTCGTCCATCCGGTCCAACTGCTCCCGGATCACCCGCAAGGGGAGATATTGATCTCGCTGCGCGGTCAGCACGAAGCGCAGCCGCGCCACGTCGTTCCACGAGTACTTCCGGTACCCGGAGGCGGTGCGCTGGGGATCGACCAGCCCTTCCGCCTCCAGGAACCGCAGCTTCGAGATCGTGGTGTCGGGGAACTCGGTGCGCAGATGGGCCAGCACCTCCCCGATGCTCATCAGCGCAGCCTCACGCCCGCCCGCGGGGCGATGCCCCGGGTCGCGCGCGGCAGCCCCCGACTGGTTCACGGTCAGGCCTCGCCCTCCGGCCGGGGCCCGGCGATGAACACCAGGCGGAACTTGCCGATCTGCACCTCGTCCCCGTTGCTGAGGGTCGCCGCCTCGACCCGCTCACGGTTCACGTACGTACCGTTGAGCGAGCCGACGTCGCGCACGGTGAACGTGCCCCCGTCGCGGTGGAACTCCGCGTGCCGGCGGGACACCGTCACGTCGTCGAGGAAGATGTCGCTGTCGGGGTGCCGGCCGCTGGTCGTCACGTCGTGGTCGAGCAGGAAGCGAGCCCCCGCGTTCGGCCCGCGGCGCACCACGAGCAACGCCATGCCCGGCGGCAGGGAGCCGGACATGCGGCTCGGCACCACGTCGGTGTCGGGACCCTCCAGCACCTCATCGAGCGCACCGAGGTTCAGCGTGGACGTGACGTCGAGCGGGGGGAACTCGTCGTCTGGGCGCGTCATCGGACCACCTCACGGATCAGTTGGTCGTCGCCAGGCGGCCCGGACGCACGACTTATCGGTTTTTCTATTACTGGGCACATAATTCTTTGCTCCGCGAGCCTAGTCAGCGCCAATATCGCGGGGCAACCGGACGCGCGGATCAGCTCTCGGTCAGCGCCTGATATCCGGCCGCATCGAGAAGGCCGCCGATCGATGACGGGTCGTCCGGCACGATCTCCACGAGCCAGCCCGCCGCGTACGGCTCCGCGTTGATCAGCTCGGGTTCGTCGGTGAGCGACGCATTCTTGGAAACCACCGTGCCGGCGATCGGCGCGTAGATCTCCGAAACGCTCTTGGTGGACTCGATCTCGCCGAGCGAGTCGCCCGCCGCCACCTTCGTGCCCTCGTCCGGCAGCTGGACGTAGACGATGTCGCCGAGCGCGTCCTGCGCGTAGTGGGTGATGCCCACCCGCACGGGCCCGCTGCCGTCACCGGACACCCACTCGTGTTCCGCCGTGTACCGCAGGTCCTCAGGAATCACGCAATCTCTCCCGTTGTCGCGAACCGGATCCGTCAGGAAACCGGCCGGGCATACTGCAATGTCTTCTCTTGGCGCACCGCGGTCACCTCGACCGTGGGGCGTTGTTCCATCGTCACGCTACCGCCGCCGCTGTTCACCGACGCGACCACCCCGCCGGGGATCTGCAGAGCGGTTTGCATCGTCTGCGGCGACCCGATCACCGAAAGCACGAAGGGCCCGCTGAGCTTGGCACCGTCGACGATGATCCCGCCACCCTCCGCATCGACGAAATAGCTGGACGCCACGATGCGTACGGTCTGCCCGTTGGTCCCCGCGATCTGCATGACCTCGCCGCCCGCCCCCCGCAGCTCCTGCACCGCGTTGAGGATCGCCGACGCCTTGACCTTGTCCACGGTGATCACCAGCCCCGGCCCGCGCCCCGGCTTGGTCCCGGCGAGCAGGCCGAGCTCGTCCGCCCGCTTCTCGGCCTCGGCGAGCGCCGCCTGCCGCCCCGCGACGCCCGAGGTGAGCTGCCGCTGACTGGTCTCCAGCGCGCTGATCTCGCTCTGCAGCCGGCTGTCGCGCGCCTCGAGGTCGGACAGAATGCGCACCAGGTCTTCCTGACGGGCGGTCGCGAGGCCCTGGTCACCGTCGTTGCTGCGCAGCTGCACGACGAGCGTGAAGCCGAAGAGCGCCAGAAGCACCCAGATCAGGGCGCCGGCCGAGGAGAGGCGCCGCCAGGGGGCGCCGGGGGCGTTTTCCGGTACGGCGGGGGATGTGCCGTTGGTTTGCCCTTCGGGTTCGGTGGGGGCCGCCTCGTCGCGGGCGTCTGTGGATGAAGTGGCTGAAATGTCGGTGGGGGGTGCTTCACTGGCCCCCGCCCTTACGGGGTGGGCCGGGACAGCGCCGCCGGTGGACGACGGGGCGGAACTGTCGGACCCGGGTGCTTCACCTCCCCCCACCCAAACGGGGTGGGCCGGGACAGCGCCGCCGCCGGTCGGGCCCCCGGCCTTTTGGGTGTCGGCCCTTGGGGTGTCGGCCCTTGGGGCGTCGGGCTTCTCCGCGGCCGCACCGTCCCACAGGCGCCGGGTGGGGCCTTCGAGATCATCGGCGGCCGGTGGGGGCGGTGCCAGGCGGGCCGTTTCCTCGTCGTCGGAGTTTCGTGCCTTCGCCGTCTGCGATGGAGGCCTCGACAACTCTCTGGTGGGTGGCTCACCCTCGACCACGGTGGGTAGCTCGCCTTCGACAACCGTCGGCCGCTCGGACGGCGGCAGATCGCCCTCCGAAGACGGCGGCGGCAGCTGGCCCGCGGACAGCGCCGACTGGCCCTCCGACGGCGGCACCGGCGGCTGCAACGCGGCGCCCGGGGCCGGTCGCACGTAGGCGACACTGACATCGGGGCCGGGCATGGCGGCCGCGGGACGACCGGCGACCGGGCCGTCCGCCGGCGCGGAGAAAGGACGGCCCGCAACCGGGCCATCGGCAGGCGTCGGCGAGGCAGGACGGCCCGCAACCGGGCCATCCGCAGCCGTCGGCGAGGCGGGACGCCCCGCAACCGGGCCATCCGCAGCCGTCGGCGAGGCGGGACGCCCCGCAACCGGGCCATCCGCAGCCGTCGGCGAGGCGGGACGACCCGCAACCGGGCCATCCGCAGCCGGGGAAGCGGGACGACCCGCAACCGGCACATCGGTGCCCGGCGTCGATGGTGGGCGGCCGGCGATCGGCATCGAATCCGAGTCGTCCGCTCGATCCGGCGACGCCTCCGGCGTACCGGCGAAAGGCGACAGACGGCGCGTAGGCTGCGCGTCCTCGGGCTTGTCGGTCATCCGCGTCACGCCCGGAAGAGGTGGCGCCGGATGGCTGCCACGTTGCCGAAGATGCGGACGCCCAGCACCACCACCACGCCGGTCGAGAGCTGGCCGCCGACGCCCAACTGGTCGCCCAGGTAGACGATCAGGGCGGCCACCAGGACGTTCGAGATGAACGAGACGACGAACTGCTTGTCGTCGAAGATGCCGTCGAGCTTGGCACGCACGCCGCCGAAGACGGCGTCCAGGGCGGCGACCACGGCGATCGGCAGGTACGGCTGCAGCGCGGCCGGCACGGTCGGGTGGAACACGATGCCCAGGACGACACCGGCGACGAGGGCGAGTACGGCGATCATCGGCCGCCTTCCGACGATGAGGAGCTGTGCGGTTCTTGGCTTGCGATGTCACCGGGCAGGCCCGAGATCGACGCGGACGGCGCCGGGGGCGGGGTGGACGGCTCGGCCACCCGCAGCTTGAGCTCGGTCGCGGCGGCCAGCGTCACGTTGTGTGCGTCGGTCGCGTCGAACGACATCCCGTACTTGGCGGCGAGCTGCCGGAAGAAATGCCCGGCATACCCGTCGGCGAAATCTTTGGCGAGATCGTCCGGGCCGATGGCGATCACCTCGTACGGGGTGGTGACCGGCTGGAAGTCGACCAGGATCGCCTCTCCGGCCTGCCGGATCGTCGACGTCGCGGTCAACCGCTGCCCGTTGATCGTGATCGCCTCGGCGCCGAGCGACCAGAGCGCATTCGTGGCCAGCTGCAGGTCGGTGTCCTTGACCCGGGCGACCGTGTTGCGCTCGCCGGTGACCGCGTTGATCGGCGTCGGGCCGTCGGCCAGGCGCACCTTCGCGCCGGACCCCTTGACGGGCGCCAGCCCGGTGGCCGCCTCGAGGTCGCGCAGCCGGGCCGCGGTCTGGCCGCCGAGCTCCCGCTCCCGCAGCTGCGACACCTCGTCGCCGAGCTGGTCGGCCCGCGCCTGCAGCCGCACGGTCTCGTCGCGCCGGTTCTGCACCTGCTCGACAAGCGTGGCGCGGGCCTTGGTGCGGGCCGGCTCGTCGCGAACCGTCTGCTGATAGGCGACCACGAACAAGAACCCGAGGGCCACCAGCGTGATCGTGGCGATGCCGCTGGCCGTCCATTTGCGTACGCCCGCCGGATCGCCTTCCTTCGCCTTGCGCGCCGCGGCGTCGGCGTAACCCGGGTCGAGCGGATTGCGAAACAGCTCGGTGAGGAAGTCGGGCTGGAAGACCCGCTTCGGCGGAGTCTGCTCCGGTTCCGTCGTCATCCGACGGCCGCCCGGGCCCGCTCGGCCTTGTCCGCGCGCAGCAGGCGCGTCGTCTGCAGGAGATAGAGGGCGGCGGCGGCCCAGTAGAGACCGAGCGCCCACCAGGCCAGCCCCCATCCGACCGGGGTGAGCCAGGACGAGGCCGAGTCGACCGCCTGCGCGAGCAGGATCACCGGGAACGCCGCCAGCAGCACGAACGTGCCGGTCTTGCCCACATAGTGCACCGGCGGCGGCCCGTAGCCGTGCCGGCGCAACACCAGCAGCGCGATCGCGAGGACCAGCTCGCGGAGAAGAAGAGCGCCGGTCAGCCAGTACGGGACGACGCCGCGCACGGTGAAGCCGATCAGCGTGGCAAGGATGTACAGCCGGTCCGCGAACGGGTCGAGCAGCTCACCGAGCCGGCTGACCGAGTTCATCCGGCGGGCCACGAACCCGTCCACCCAGTCCGTGGTGCCGCCGACCGCGAGCACGATCACCGCGGCGACGTCCTTCTCCGGCCCGAGCAGCAGGTAGAGGAACAGCGGCACGCCCAGCAGCCGGATGAAGCTGATGACGTTGGGAATCGTCCAGATCCGATCGGAGGCGGCGATGGACGGCGCAGGCTGCTGCGACATCGCGACTTCCTCTCCCCCTCCGGAGCCGGTCCCGGCCCGGCGATCACCCGGCGGCGCCGAACGACGTCACCCGGGCAGCGGTCCCCCGACCGGTGGTCACCGGTCACTCGCCGAGCAACTATAACCAGCCGCGAGTCTGCGGCCCGGCACCCGTCACGTGACGCACACCGTGTCCGGCATCCTAGGAACCTAGTCTGATGGCTGCTTCGCACCGGCGCATCGGCGATTTGGTGCGCTTTGCGGGTGGCAAAGAGCGAAGAACCGGGCGCTCGCAAATACGAAAGCCGAGGACGAGGGCGCGCATGGGTGAGCAGAGCGGCGGGCGGTTGGGCCCGGCAGGCGCGTATCGGTAAGCAGAGCGATGAAGCGGCCGGCAAGCGTGGCGCGTATGGGTGAGCAGAGCAAAGGGGCCCGCGGGGTTGCCGGCCGGCCGGCGGGAGCGGCCGGCAACCCGGGGATCAGCGGCGGCGGCCCCGGCGGGCCCGGACGTAGTCGTCGACCACGTAGCGGCCCAGCTCGGCCGCGTCGGGGCTGAAGACGCGGCCCCCGTTCCGCTCGGCCACGGCGCCGACGAAGCGTTGCAGACCTGGGTCCTCGCCGAGCATGAAGAAGTTCAGCGTGGCGCCGAAGCGGGTCAGGTGGTCCACCTCCTGGATGGTGGCCCGCACGGTCTCGGGCAGCGGCGGCCACCAGAACATCGCCTCGCCGTCGTCCAGGTGGGCGGTCGGCTCGCCGTCGGTCACGACCATCACCACCGGCTCGGCGCCGGGGTGGCGGCGCAGGTGGCGGCCGGCCAGGTTGAGGGCGTGCTGCAGGTTGGTGCCCTTCTCCATGGTCGGGTCGATGGCGGCCAGGTCGCCCTGGGAGAGGACCGAGGCGTAGAGGCCGAAACCGATGATCTGCAGCGAGTCCTGCGGGAACTGGGTCGCCACCAGGTGCGAGAGCGCCAGGGCCGTCTGTTTCATCGGGCCCCAGCGACCGTCGGCGAACATCGAGTAGGACAGGTCGACGCAGAGGGCCACCGCGGCCGATGCGCGGCGCTCGGTCTCGGCGACCTCGAAGTCCTCGGGTGACAGGCGGACGGGAAGCGTGCCGACGCCGGAGCCGGCGCGCCGGCGGACCGCGTTGCCGATCGTGCGGACCACGTCGAGCGGCTGCTCGTCGCCGTACTCCCAGCGCCGCGACGAGCCGATCAGGTCGCCGGCCGCGCCCGCGTCGCGCAGGTCGTGCTGGCCCTGCCGCTTACTCTTGAGCTCGTCGAAAACCTGCGCCAGCGCCGTCCGCCCGAGACGCCGCAACGCCTTGGGCGAGAGCGTCAGCCCCTCGCTGTCGCGCGTCACCCAGCCCTGCCGGGTCAGCTCGCGCTCGAGCTCGCGCAACCGGCGCACGTCGTCGGCCGCGCCCCGGCCCAGCTGCCGCTCGACCATCTCCACGTCGACGTCGTCGAGCGTGGCGCCCGGGTGCTCCTGGCCGAGCTGGTCGAGCAGCTCGTCGAGCTCGCCGATCTCGCCCAGGGCCGCCGCCGCGTCGCCGTAGCCGAGGTCGTTCGGCCCCCGCATCCGCTCGCCGCGACCCCAGTTCAGCTGCGGCCGCAGCGCCTGGAGGTTGTCGGTGAGCTGGGCGAGCTGCCCGCGCAGCGGCCCGTCGCCGAGCGCCTGCTCCATCAGCCGGGACAACTCCTCCTGCTGCTGCGGGCTCAGCGACCGCATCAGCCGCTCGGCCGCCGCCGCCCGCCGGGCCAGGGAGTCGATCAGCTCCTCGATGTTCTGCGGGTTCTCCGGGAAGAACTGCCCGTGCTTGGCCATGAACTGCTGGAAGGCGTCGGACGTGTCCTCGCCCCGGGCGTGCCGCTCGAGCAGCTCGTTGAGGTCGGACACCATCTCCGACACACCCGACATGTCGCCGTTTTCCAGGGCCTGCTTCATGCCGGCGAAGCGCTGTTCGACGACCTCACGCCGGAGACCGTCGAGGATCTGCTGGTACAGATCGCGCGCTTCGGGCGAGGCCCAGTCGTAGGACGACAGCTCCTCGACCGCCCGCGAGGTCGACCGGGGCAGGCTGTCCAGAACGGCCTCGGAGAAGCGGGCCTCGTCGGAATCCCGCGAACGCAGCTCGTCGCGCTCGGCGGCGAGAGCCTGGTCGAGGAGCTGCTGCGCCCGCGTGACGGCGCCGTCCAGGTTTCCCCGCCGCAGCGCGTCCCGCCGCAGCCGCCGGGCCCGGGCCCGCAGCTCGTCGAGCCCGCGACCCTGCCGCGGCCCTTGCCGGACGAGGTCGCGCAGCACGTCCCGCAACGAGTCGCCGGCGAGCACCCGCTCCCCCACCTCGTCGACGGCGGCGCGCACGTCGTACGGCGGGGCGAGCGGATCGGGCCCGTCCCGCCAGGCGCCGTACCGGAACCGGTTGCCGGCCATCTCAGCTCCCGTAGAGCGTGCGTCCGTCGTCGGTCAGCTCCTTGGCCAGCCGGCGGGTCAGATGCAGCCCCTCGAGGACGAACTCGATGCCGGAGGCGGCCTGCCCCGGCGACGGCGCGTCGCCCAGCCCGAGCCGGTCGAGCACCTTGGCCAGCCCGGGCACCGTGCCGATCTGGCCGAGCAGCTCCTCGGCCGAGACCAGGTCGCCGGTCTCGATGATCGAGCCCTCGGCCACCAGGTCGGTGAACCCGGACAGGTCGAGCCCGCCCAGCCGGTCGCGGAACGTCTCGGCCGTGGCCACCCGCAGCAGGTGGGCCAGCACCTCGGTCTCGCGCCCCTCCTCGCCGCTCTCGAACTCGACCTTGCCGCGCAGCGTGGACGTCACCGAGGCGGTGTCGCCGATGCGGGCCACCGCCTCGCGCTCGCCGCGCAGCCCGGCCCGGCGCAGCGCCGACGCCGCCACCGTCTCGGCCGCCGCGATCGCGAACCGGGCCGAGATGCCCGAGCGGGCGTCGATGGCCGGCGACTCGCGGACGCCCCGGGTGTAGCGGGCGAGCACCTCGATCAGGTGGTCGGGCACGGCCGCGACCAGCGACGCCTCCTGCCGGACCAGCTCGGTCTCGAGCGCCAGGTCGACCGGGTAGTGCGTGCGGATCTCGGCGCCGAAGCGGTCCTTGAGCGGGGTGATGATGCGGCCGCGGTTGGTGTAGTCCTCGGGGTTGGCCGAGGCGACCAGCAGCAGGTCGAGCGGCAGCCGCAGCTGGTAGCCGCGGACCTGGATGTCGCGCTCCTCCAGCACGTTGAGCAGCGAGACCTGGATGCGCTCGGCGAGGTCGGGCAGCTCGTTGACGGCGAAGATGCCCCGGTTGGTGCGCGGCACCAGCCCGAAGTGGATCGTCTCCGGGTCGCCGAGGGCGCGACCCTCGGCCACCTTGATCGGGTCGACGTCGCCGATCAGGTCGCCGACGCTGGTGTCGGGCGTGGCGAGCTTCTCCCCGTACCGCTCCGACCGGTGCAGCCAGGAGATCGGCAGGAGGTCGCCGGTCTCCGCGGCCAGGCGCCGCGAGGCCGGGGTGAGCGGCTGATAAGGGTGCTCGTGCAGCTCCGAGCCGGTGATGAACGGCGTCCACTCGTCGAGGAGGCCGATCAGGCCGCGGATGAGCCGGGTCTTGCCCTGCCCGCGCTCGCCCAGCAGCACCATGTCGTGCCCGGCCAGCAGCGCGCGCTCGACCTCGGGTAGCACCGTGTCGTCGTAGCCGACGATGCCGGGGAAGCGCTGCTCGCCGCGCCGCATCCGATCGAGCAGGTTGACGCGCAGCTCCTCCTTGACCGTGCGGAACTCGTGCCCGGAGGCCCGCAGCTCGCCGAGGGTGCGCGGAAGATCCATTGGCGGTTCTGTCACCCGGTGAACGCTACTCCGCGCCGGTGACAAGACCGTGTGATCGATACGGCACCGGTGGCGGGAATACGCTTCGGCGATGACGGAGATTCTGCGGTACGCCGCGTTCAGCGACGATCCGAAGGGCGGCAACCCGGCCGGGGTCGTGCTGGACGCGACCGGCCTGTCCGACGAGCGGATGCTCGCGATCGCGGCCGAGGTCGGCTACTCGGAGACGGCGTTCATCACCGGCCGCGACGAGGGCGGCCTCCGGGTCCGCTACTTCAGCCCGCTGGCCGAGGTCCCGTTCTGCGGGCACGCCACGGTCGCCACCGCCGTCGCGCTCGGGCCCGGCGACCACGTGTTCCGCACCAATGCGGGCGAGGTGCCGGTCTCCGTCGACGACGCCGGCCGGGCCACGCTCACCAGCGTCGACCCGGCGGTGGACGATCTCGACGAGGCCGGCCGCGCCGCGTTGCTGGCGGCGCTGCGGTGGGACGCGGCCGATCTGGACGAGTCACTCCCGGTCAAGGTCGCCTACGCCGGCGCCCGTCATCCGGTGCTGGCCGCGTCGAGCCGTCGCCGGCTGGCCGCGCTCGACTACGACTTCGAGGCTCTCAAGACGTTGATGGAGTCGCGCGGCTGGACGACGATCCAGCTGGTCTTCCGGGCCGGGGAGGACACCTTCGACGTGCGGGATCCGTTCCCGGTCGGCGGCGTCTACGAGGACCCGGCCACCGGCGCCGCGGCCGCCGCCTTCGGTGGCTATCTGCGCGCGCTGGGCATCGTCGGCGGCGACGCCGTCCTGCATCTGCGCCAGGGCGACGACCTGGGCCGGCCGAGCCGGATCACGGTCACCCTCGTCCCGGGCGAGGCCGGCGTCCGGGTGAGCGGCCAGGCGGTCCCGATCGCGGGGTAAGGCGGGGAGGACCATAAAATAGCGCCGATATGAGCGCGACGATGATCGGCCGGGACCTTGCCGCGGGCCACGGCGACCGCATCCTCTTCTCGGGGCTCGACCTCGTCGTCGCGCCCGGCGACGTGATCGGGCTGGTCGGGGTCAACGGCGCGGGCAAGACGACCCTGCTGCGTACGCTGGCCGGCATCGCCCCCGCCGAGAGCGGCACCGTCGCGCTCAGCCCGCCCACCGCCAACGTCGGCTACCTGCCGCAGGAACGGGAGCGGCGGCCCGGCGAGACGGTTCGCGACTTCCTGGCCCGCCGCACCGGCGTCGGACCGGCCCAGGCCGCCATGGACGCGGCCGCCACCGACCTGGCCGAGGGCCGCCCGGGCGCCGACGACGTCTACGCGGCCGCCCTCGAGAAGTGGCTCGACCTCGGCGGGGCCGACCTCGAGGAGCGGGCCGGCCAGGTGGCGGCCGAGCTGGGCCTGACCGTCGCGCTCGACCACCCGATGACGGCGCTCTCCGGCGGGCAGGCGGCCCGGGCCGGCATGGCGTCGCTGCTGCTCAGCCGCTACGACATCTTCCTGCTCGACGAGCCGACCAACGACCTCGACCTCGACGGTCTGCGGCGGCTGGAGGACTTCGTGAGCGGGCTGCGGGCCGGCACCGTGCTGGTCAGCCACGATCGGGAGTTCCTCACCCGTACGGTCACCAAGGTCCTCGAACTTGATCTTCCGCAGCAGCAGGTGAACCTGTTCGGCGGCGGCTACGCCTCCTACCTCGAGGAGCGCGAGCGTGGGCGGATGCACGCGCGTGAGCAGTACGAGGAGTACGCCGAGCGCAAGGAGGACCTGCTCGCGCGGGCCCGCATGCAGCGCGCCTGGGCCGACAAGGGCGTGCGCGCGGCCCGCAAGAAGGCGCCCGACAACGACAAGAACTCCAAGGCCTTCCACGTCAAGACCAGCGAGAAGCAGGCGGCCAAGGCCCGGCAGACCGAGCGGCTGATCGAGCGCCTGGAGGTGGTCGAGGAGCCGCGCAAGGAGTGGGAGCTGCGGATGGAGATCGCCGCGGCGCCGCGTGCCGGCGCCGTCGTGGCGACCCTGCGCGACGCGGTGGTACGCCGCGGCGACTTCACGCTCGGGCCGGTGACCCTGCAGATCGACTGGGCCGACCGGGTCGCGATCACCGGCGCCAACGGCTCGGGCAAGTCGACGCTGCTGGCCGCCCTGCTCGGCCGGATCGCGCTCGACGAGGGCACCGCCCACCTCGGGCCCGGCGTCGTGGTCGGCGAGATCGACCAGGCCCGCGGGCTGTTCCTCGGCGACGAGCCGCTGATGACCGCCTTCGGCCAGGCCGTGCCCGAGCACTCGGACGCCGATGTGCGGACGCTACTGGCGAAGTTCGGGCTCAAGGCCGCCCACGTGCTCCGGCCGGCCGCGACCCTCTCCCCCGGCGAGCGCACCCGGGCCGCCCTCGCCCTGCTGCAGGCGCGCGGGGTGAACCTGCTCGTGCTGGACGAGCCGACCAACCATCTCGACCTGGCCGCGATCGAGCAGCTGGAGTCGGCCCTCGCCGGCTACGACGGCACGCTGCTGCTGGTCACCCACGACCGGCGGATGCTGGCGGCGGTGGCCACCACCCGGCACCTGGAGGTCGCGGACGGCAAGGTCACCGGCTAGCCCTCCGCTCCTAGCTCCTAGCTCCTGGGCTCGGCGCTGAACGGCGCGCTGATCGAACCCTGGTTGCCGGACCGGTCGAGGCCGGCCAGGCAGTAGACCGCTTTCCCCTTGACCGGAGCCGGGTCGGTGACCGGGGTGCCGCCGCGGCCGGTCGCGACCAGCGCCGCGGTCGCGCCGCTCACCCGGTAGAGCGCCCAGCTCGCCGCGGCCGGCCCGGCGCCCGCCCGGGCGTCGAAGGCGAGCGCGGCGCCGGCCTTGTGGACGGCGGTGAGGCGGGGCGCGCCGGGCGGCGCGGCGGGCAGGCGTTTCATGACCGGCACGAGCGCGGGCGCGGCGTAGTGCCTCTGACGGTAGAGCGCGACCGAGCCGAGCCGGTCGGCCTTGACCTGCTTGGCGCTGAAATGCACCTCACCCTGTACGCCCGCCTTCTCGTCCAGGCTCAGGTGCCGGTCGAGCTCGGCCGGGTCGCTCCAGGCGCCCGGCTCGCCGACCCGGTAGTCGGCCTGCCCGATCCACAGCTGCACGCCGGTGCCCTTCACCAGCGACACCCACCACGGCAGCAGCTTGGCGTAGTCGGCCCTGGCGAAGCCGATGTTCCAGTAGAGCTGGGGCACGATGTAGTCGAGCCAGCCCTCGCGGACCCACTTGCGGGTGTCGGCGTAGATCGCGTCGTACGCCTCGAGGCCCTTGGAGTCGGAGCCGGCCGCGTCGCTGGTCTTGTTGCGCCAGATGCCGAACGGGCTGATCCCGAACTTGACCCACGGCTTGACCTGCTTGATCCGCTGGTCCATCTCGCGCACCAGGGTGTTCACATTGTCCCGCCGCCAGTCGCCGCGGGACTTGCCGCGCCCGTATCGGGCGTAGCTCGCGTCGTCCGGGAAGTCCTGCCCGGCCACCGGGTACGGGTAGAAGAAGTCGTCGAAGTGCACGCCGTCGATGTCGTACTTGCCGACCGCCTCGAGCATCGCGTCCTCGACGAACCTCCGCGCCGCCGGGTTGCCCGGGTCGAAGTAGAGCCGGCCGGCCGTGCCCTTGGGGTAGGCGATCGCCCAGTCGCGGTGCTTGAGCAGCGGATGGCCGGGCGCGAGCTTGGCGAAGTCGGCGCCCGGTCCCTCGGGGCCGGGCTGGGTGCCGCGGTAGGGGTTGAACCAGGCGTGGAACTCCAGGTTGCGCGCGTGGGCCTCGCTCACCATGTACGCCATCGGGTCCCACCCGGGAGCCCGGCCGTCGCGCCGGCCGGTGAGCCACTCCGACCACGGCGCGTACGCCGACGGCCAGAACGCGTCGCCGCTGGGCCGCACGTGCACGAAGATCGCGTTGTGGTGCTGGGCCACGGCCAGGTCCAGCCATGTGACGTACTCCGACTTGATCTGGGCCTCGGCCAGGCCGGGGCGGCTCGGGAAGTCGATGTTCGCCACCGTGGTGAGCCACATGCCGCGCAGCTGCCGGGTCGCGGTGACCGGCACGCCCGCGCACCGGCCCGGTGTGCCGGCCGGGCCGGCCGTCGCCTCGACCGGCACGGCGCCGCCCGCGACGGCCGGCGGCTCGTAGAGCGCGGCCCGGATCAGACCGAGGCCGAGAACGGCGAGCGCGAACAGCAGCGAGGCGAGGGCGAGCACGAGCCGGGCGGGGGGACGGCGGCGGAGCATGCCGACCAGTGTGCCTCGGCCTCGTCGCGGCCGTGACACCCGTAGAGTCCGATGATGTGACCGTCGTCGTCGTGGGAGCCGGGATATCCGGCCTGGCATGCGCCCGTGAGCTGGTCGATGCCGGCATCCCGGCCCGGATCGTGGAACGTTCCCAGCAGGTGGGAGGCCGGCTCGCGAGCGAGTGGCTCGGCGGCCGCTGGGTGGACACCGGGGCGGCCTACCTCACGGCCGACGACCCGGCCTTTCTCGGGCGGCTGCAGACCTGGCGGATCGACGGGCTGGCCCGGCCGTGGACCGACACCCTGCGCGGTCAGCAGGGGGCGGCCACCCTGCGCTGGGCGGCGCCGGGCGGGTTGCGGTCACTCGCGGTGGACCTCGCCCGCGAGTTGGAGATATCGCTCAATACAGAAATCTCGGCATTGCCGAGCGCGGTCGAGGCGGTCGTGCTCGCGATGCCCGGGCCGGAAGCGCAGCGCATCGTGGACATGCCGGCGGCGGCCGAGCAGGTCTGGTCACCGGTGGTGACGGCGATCCTGACGTACGCCCGGAGGGCCTGGAAGGATTTCGACGGCGCCTTCGTCAACGATCACCCGGTGCTCGCCACGGTCTGCGACGACGGCGCCCGCCGCGGCGACCGTGCCCCCGTGCTCGTCGCGCACTCGACCGGCGCCTTCGCCGAAAGCACGACCGATCCCGGACCGGCCATGGCCAAGGCGGTCGGCGAGCTGCTCGAGATCGGCGACGAGCCGGCCGTGACCATCCGGCGCTGGCCCTACGCGTCGCCGCGGGCCGGCCACGGGCTCTTCGCGCGGCACGGCAACGTCTATCTGTGCGGGGACGCCTTCGGCAAGCCGCGCGTGCAGACCGCCTGGCTCAGCGGCCGGGCGGCGGCCCGCGCGATCATCTCAGAGCACTGACCGGTAGACCGCCATCGTGTCCTCGGCGATGCGCGACCAGCTGAAATGCTCGACCGCGCGCCGCCGGCCGGCCAGGCCCATCTGCTCCGCCCGCTGCGGGTCCTCGACCAGCTTGGTCATCGCCGCGGCGAAGTCGGCGACGAACCTCTCCGGGTCCACCGGGGTGCCGGTGCCGTCCGCGACCTGCTCGATCGGCACCAGGATGCCGGTCTCGCCGTCGGCCACCACCTCGGGGATGCCGCCGGTCGCGGTCGCCACCACCGCCGTCTCGCAGGCCATCGCCTCGAGGTTGACGATGCCCATCGGCTCGTAGATCGACGGGCAGACGAAGACGGTCGCGTGCGTGAGGACCTGGATGACCTCGGTCTTGGGCAGCATCTCCTGCACCCAGACGACGCCCCGCTCGTCGCGGGCCGCGCGCAGGTCGGCGGCCAGCCCCTCGACCTCGGCCGCGATCTCCTTGGTGTCGGGCGCGCCGGCCAGCAGGACGATCTGCGTCTCGGGCGGCAGCTGGAGGCACGCCCGCATCAGGTAGGGCAGGCCCTTCTGCCTGGTGATCCGGCCGACGAAGACGACGCTGGGCCGGTTGAGGTCGATGCCGAGCCGCTCTATCACGTCGGTGCCGTGGTCGGGCCGGTACTGCTCGGTGTCGATGCCGTTGTAGACCACCTGGATCTTGTCGGGATCCACCGAGGGGTACGCGGTGAGCACGTCGCGCTTCATCCCGCCGGAGACCGCGATGACGGCGTCGGCGTTCTCGATCGCCACCCGCTCGCAGAAGCTGGACAGCGCGTAGCCGCCGCCGAGCTGCTCCGCCTTCCACGGGCGCAGCGGCTCGAGGCTGTGCGTGGTCACCACGTGCGGCACGCCGTGCAGCAGCTTGGCGGTGTGGCCGGCGAAGTTCGCGTACCAGGTGTGGCTGTGCACGATGTCGGTGCCCGCGCAGCCGGCCGCGATCTCGAGGTCGACGCCCATCGTGCGCAGTGCCGCGTTCGCGTCCTTGAGCTCGGCCGGCTCAGGGTAGGCGGTCACGCCCGGCTCGGTGCGGGGAGCGCCGAAGCAGTGCACCCGTACGTCCGCCAGATCGCGCAGATCTCGCGAAAGGTACTCCAGATGCACCCCGGCGCCGCCGTACACCTCGGGCGGATATTCCCTCGTGATCAGATCCACGCGCGTCACACCCGCAGCCTAGTGCCTGGCGCGGGTTCCGGCGCGCCGCCGGTCAAGATCCGGTAGCCTGGTGTTCCTCGGTTTGCCCACCTGTTCGGCTGGCGCTCGGGCTGGCGGAAAGTTAGCGTCCTTCCATGGCTGTCAAGGTGCTTGCGATCGTTCTGGCCGGTGGTGAAGGTAAGCGCCTGATGCCCCTGACCGCCGACCGGGCCAAGCCCGGTGTGCCGTTCGGCGGCATCTACCGGATGATCGATTTCGTCCTGTCCAACCTGGCGAACGGCGGCTTTCTCAAGATCGTCGTTCTCACCCAGTACAAGTCCCATTCCCTCGACCGGCACATCACCAAGACGTGGCGGATGTCCACGCTGCTGGGGAACTACGTGACCCCGGTCCCGGCCCAGCAGCGGCTCGGCCCGCGATGGTTCGCCGGCTCGGCGGACGCGATCTACCAGAGCCTCAACCTGATCAACGACGAGTCACCGGACTACGTCATCGTGTTCGGCGCCGACCACATCTACCGCATGGACCCGAAGCAGATGGTCGACCAGCACATCGCCTCGGGCGCGGCGGTCACCGTGGCCGGCATCCGCCAGCCCCGGTCGCTGGCCGACCAGTTCGGCGTGATCGACGTGGCCGAGGACGGCCGGCGCATCAAGGCGTTCCGGGAGAAGCCCAAGGACCCCGCCGGCCTGCCGGACTCCCCCGACGAGGTGTACGCCTCGATGGGCAACTACGTGTTCACGGCCCGCGCGCTGTGCGAGGCGGTGAGCAAGGACGCGCAGAACCCCGACAGCAAGCACGACATGGGCGGCAACATCATCCCCATGCTGGTCGAGCGGGGCGAGGCGAACGTCTACGACTTCCGCGACAACGAGGTGCCCGGCTCGACCGACCGCGACCGGGGCTACTGGCGGGACGTGGGGACGCTCGACTCGTTCTACGAGGCCCACATGGACCTCATCGCGACGCTGCCGATCTTCAACCTGTACAACCACGACTGGCCGATCTTCACCAACTACGGGTCGTGGCCGCCGGCCAAGTTCGTGCACGGCTACGACGACCGCCAGGGCCGCGCCATCGAGTCGATGATCTCCCCCGGCGTGGTCGTCTCCGGGTCCCTGGTCGAACGCTCGGTGGTCTCCCCCAACGTCCGGATCAACTCGTGGGCCCACGTCGAGGGGTCGGTGCTGATGGAGGGCGTCTCGGTCGGCCGCCGGGCGATCGTGCGCAACGCCATCATCGACAAGAACGTGGTGATCCCGGAGGGGGCCCAGATCGGCGTCGACCTGGACCGTGACCGCAAGCTCTACACGGTGTCCGACAACGGCATCGTGGTGATCGGCAAGGGCCAGCGGATCGAGCTCTGACCCGTCCCCGCACCCAGGAAGGCCGTCCCGCACCCGGGGCGGCCTTTTTGCGGCCGGCCGCTGCGATGCCGGAGCGTGCTCGGCGTAACCCTTGATTCGGAGTCGCCTCGGAAAGAACTCGGCTATCCCGCGCCGCCCAAACTTCCCCAAAACACCGGGCTTTGCAGGTCATCGAGCGTGGTGGCCCTCGCCGCACGCATGGGGAAGGTCAGCGAGGGCGAGATTGTCCGGCGGCTGATCGGTGGAAACGCGCCCCCGGTGGAGACCCCGCCGACCCCGGAGCCGGGCGTGCCGATCTTCGCCGACTATGAGGGTCACCGGGTCCGGGCCCGGTACTTCGAACCGGCCCGGGTGGAGATCGTCGACGGTCCGCTAGCCGGTCAATCGTTCAAGACACCGACCGGCGCCGCGCGCGCGGTGGTCCGCCGCTACAACCCGAGCGTCAACGACAATCGCAACGGGTGGTCGTTCTGGCAGCTCGAGGGCCAGCCCGGCCGTCGGGTGTGGCTGCAGGCGATCCGGCCGCCGTCCGGCGAGGTCTGACATGGGTGCGGGCGCGGTGCTGCTCGGGCTGGCAGCGGTCCTCTCGGCCATCGGCCCCATCGTCACCGTTCTGGCTCGGGAAAGAACCGAAAGTCACCGGCTGGATCTCGTCAGACACCTTGTGGACCGCCATGGTGCCAGGAGCGTGGCAACCCTGGGCGAACTGATTCCGGCCGACCACCGAAGAATCATGGTCGCAGCGCCCGAAGAGGCGCCGGACGCTTCCCGCGTTAGCGCTAGGCCGTCGGGGTGAGGGTAGGTCGCCGAAGAATCAGTTCGCGTCGCGGCGCGAGCGACCCCGGTCAGCGGCGGTCGCGCAACGTCTGGGACGGCGCGACGCCGAAGCGGGCCCGGTACGCGCCCGCGAAGCGGCCCAGGTGGGTGAAGCCCCACCGGTAGGCGACCTCGGAGACGCTCACCTGCCAGGGGTCGGAGCGGGACAGCTCGTTGTGCACCTCGTCGAGCCGCAGGCGGCGCAGGTAGGCCAGCGGCGAGATGCCCACGTGCTGGCGGAACGACTCCTGCAGCACGCGGACGCCGACGCCGGCGATCGAGGCGAGGTCGGCCGCGGTGAACTGCCGCCAGGGCTCGGCGTGCATGGCGTCCAGCGTGCGCTTGACCGTACGGGGCCGGCGCGGCCCCTGGAGCCCGGCCGGCTCGTCGCCGTACGGGTGCTCGACCGTCAGCGCGAGCCCGGAGACGACCATGTCGCGCCAGCGGGCCGCCATCCGGGGCTGGGAGGCCAGCCCGTCCTCGGCGCAGAGCTCGGCGTGCAGCAGCCGGACCAGCGCCGCCCAGGTGCGCCCCGGGCCCTCGGCCGTGTCGAAGCTCTCGCCCAGCAGCAGCGGCGAGACGATCTGCTGGTCGAGGGCCGCGTCCAGCTCCCGCTCCAGGGCGGCCCGCTCGACCTTGACGCTGAGCAGCCGGCAGTCGCCCGGCCAGTCGAGGTCGATGTCGCCGACCGGCCGGTAGACCGCGGCCCGGGTCGTGTCGGCCAGCACGACGGCGCCCCGGTGCCGCGAGCGCAGCGTGCCACTCAGCGGCGAGAGCACGTGGTAGGAGGTCTCCAGGCCGCCGATCGCCAGATGCACGTCGGTGCCGTAGCTGATCTCGCCGACCGTGATCGGGCCGAGCATCACCACGTCGCCGCGGAAGCAGAACGTGCTCGCGTCGCCGACGGGGTTCACCTCGAGCGGGCCGTAGTAGAGCTTCCGGCAGAACGCCCGGGCCTCGTCCACGTCGCTCGTCCGCAGAGCGACGTGGACCGGGGAGTCCCCCGGGAGCGTGGCCATGGGCTCCACCATAGACCTCGCTCAGGCCGCGGCGGCCTCCTGCGGCCAGGTGAACTCGGCGACGCCACCGCCGGGCACCTCGACCTCGCCGAGCGCGTTGACCGGGTCGCGCCAGACCGTGTACCGGCCCTCGGGCAGGCTGTCGATGACCACCGCGTACGACGCGCCACCCCGGACGTAGCGGGCGCGTACCGCCGCATGGGTCCGCAGCGCCGGGTCGCCGACCGGGCTGACCTCGATCTCGTGCCCGTGCAGCCGGCCCGGGGCGTGGATGACCAGGGCCCCGATGCCGGCGCCGATGTTGAGCATGACCGTCCCCTGGCCGGACGGCATCAGCGAGTGATGGTGGGTCACGGGTTGTCGAACCCGTCGAACGGCGTGCCCAGGAACGGGAACTTCTTCAGCAGCCCGGAGCTGACGTTCTTGATGGACAGGCCCTGCTCGACCAGCCCGGCCGCGGCGTCCGGCTTGAACGTCTCGTCGACCAGCGCGAACGTGACGCCGGCGATGGCCCGGATCGAGATCGACACCACGTCGTCCTCGATCCGGCGGCCGTTCGGGAAGCCGGCCAGGTCGCCGGCGAGCAGGCCGAACGCCTTCGGGTCCTTGGCCGGCGGGACCGCGGTGTTCAGGCGCAGCATGTCGGCCTTGGTGTCACCGGTCGCGTTCTGGAAGTTGTCGATCAGGCCGTCCGGGATGCCGGTCAGCAGGATCGCCACGAGGTCGGCCCGCGGCGTACCGGCCTTGTTGAGCTTGTCGAGGTTGTCGAACAGGCCCGGGTAGAGCACCGGAAGCAGGGACGCCAGCTCAGGCTTCTCGACGAACTGGGCGAAGCGCTTGTCCTCGGCCGGGGAGAGCGCGTTCCACTTGTCCTTCTCCGCCATCGGGACGATGACCTCGTTGAACAGCGGGTTGCCGAGCCGGGAGACCTGAACCTGCGGCCCGACCTCGACGTCCGCGTTCTTCTTGTCGCCCTGGCGCACCTGCACCTGGCGACGGCTCGCCGACGTCCAGACCCCGATCACCGCGCCCGGGTCGCGGCCGCGCACCTTCTTCTTGCCGTCGCGGCGCACCGCCGACAGCGGCACCTGGATCGCGATCGAGTGCACGTTGAGCTTGTCGGTGGCGTTGACCGCCTTGCCGGCGTAGTTGAACAGCGTCTTGCCGACCAGGTGCTTGTCCTGGAAGGGGCGCAGCGTGCCGAGGTCGAAGATCGAGCCGAGGTCGACGAAGAACGCGTCGGCGCGCTGGCCGGCGAACACCTTCTCGCCGGTCTTGAGCTTCTTGACCGCGTCCGCGGCGAGCTTCTCGTAGTCCGGGATCGACAACTTGCCGACGTTGCAGGGCGGGCAGGGCACCTTCTGCGCCAGGACGGTGCTCTTGCCGTGCGCGTCGACCTTGGTGACCGAGTAGAACTGCCGCCGGTTCCAGTTCTCGTCGTCGAGCGACTTGATCTGGCCGGTGTTGTACAGGAACGTCTTGTCGTTGCGCAGCTCGGTGCGGAACCGGAACTGGTACGTGAGGTCGGGGCGGGCGTCGCCGTTCGAGTCGATGTGGATCTCGTACAGCACGTCGTCGCCGAACTCGAAGAAGTTCGGCCCGCTCGCCGGGAGCTGGAGCGGCACGTAGTTCGCGATGATCGTCACGGTCTCCGGATCGTCCGGGCTGACGAACGCGTACAGGTCGGAGGAGTCCGCCACCGGGTCTTTGCTGATCTCGGGTGCTTCGCGATGCGAGGACATCAGCGCTTCACCGCCTTCAGCAGCCGGGCGGCCAGCTTCTTGTCGGTGATTGTCGACTTCGATCCGCCCGAGAAGATGTCGAACGTGCCCTTCGAGGCGTCGCGTAGCGAGATCACCAGCGGCTGTCCGTCGTCCTTGGCCGGGGTCTCGCCGGCGAGGCTGAGACCGGCGACACCGGCGACCGACGCGCCGACACCGGCAGTAGCGGCGATGGCGAGAACCCGGCGGCGTGACAGGCGGTTGATCCCCCTGCTGCCGTATCGAACACGACTCATGCTCGGCCTTTCGTCATTTCTTTCGGAAGGACTGAAACGGGCTTACTGGCGTCGACGCCCATCAGTACGAAGGCCGAACCCTTGCGGTTCAACGGTTTTCGCGACGGCTCCGGAGAAAACCGGCGATCAGCGCGTACGCCAGGAAGCCGCCACCGACGACGAGGGCGCCCAGAACCAGGCCATGACCCAGTGTGACCTGGCTTTGGTCACCGACCGGAGTGATCGCCTGACCGGTCGCGGGCGCTTCCGCGGCCGGCGCCGCCTCCTCGGTCGTTGCCGCCGGTTTCGGGCCGGCGCTCGTGGGTTTCGCGGCCGCCGGCTTCGTCCTCGCCGCGGCCGGCGTCCCGGTCGCGGCCGGCTTCTTCGTCCCGACCGGAGCGGCCGCCGTCTTCTTCGCCGCGAAGACCAGATCCGAGCAGGAGTAGTACGTGTCGGCCGTGCTCGACGTCTGCCAGACGATGTAGAGGATGTGCCGCCCGGTCCGGTCCGCCGGCAGCTTCACGCTCATCCGGTAGGCGCCGTCCCGCAGCGGCGGGTCCTTGATCTCGGCCAGCTTCCCGCCGAGGTCGCCCCAGGACAGCTTCTTCCCCGGGTCGAAGCCCTGCTTGGTCAGATAGAACCGGAAGCTGCCCTCGTGCGGGAGGGTCGCGCGGTACGCCACCGCCAGCGCCTTGCCGCCGGTCACCTCCGTCGACGGGAAGTCGTCGCGGGCCAGGTCGAGTCCCTTGAAGTCGCCGACGCCGCCCGAGCACAGCTTCCCGTCCGGCACGAACTTCTTGTCGTCGCCGTTGACGTTGGCCACCCGCAGGTTGTCGAACGTGCCGAACGGCCCGCCGTTGGCCGCCCGGGCCGCCTTGCACGCCGCCGTCCCGGTCGCGGTACCGCCGCCGGCCGCGCACGCCGCGGTGCGGCTGATCGGCGTGGTCGGCGCCCCGTGCGCGAAGGCGGGCGCGGCGGACAGGAACGGCAGCAGCCCCGCGGCGGCGGCCACGGCGGCCAGTCGGCGGATCATGTCGGTCTCCCTTCGCGCAGCCGGTGGCAGGCTCCGCGTGCAGAGATACGCAGATCCGTGGTCAGTCGTTCACCTTTGCGGCCGGTGTGATTGCATGGCGGGGTTCCGACCAACCGGAGGAGAGACATGGACAAGCCCGAGATCGGCCCGATCCAGGGCGACCCGCCCGCCGACCTGGTGATCGAGGACATCACCGTCGGTGACGGGCCGGAGGCCCAGGCCGGCCAGTACGCGACCGTGCACTACGTGGGCGTGTCGCACTCGACCGGGGCTCAGTTCGACGCCTCCTGGGACCGGGGCGAGCCGTTCGCGTTCTCGCTCGGCGGCGGCCAGGTCATCGCCGGCTGGGACCAGGGCGTGCAGGGCATGCGGGTGGGCGGCCGGCGCAAGCTGACCATCCCGCCGCACCTGGGCTACGGCGCCCGCGGCGCCGGCGGCGTCATCAAGCCGAACGAGACGCTGATCTTCGTCGTGGACCTGCTCGGCGTGCAGTGACTCCGGTTGGGGCCGGGCGTGCGTCCCGGTGAGCAGAGCGATTTCGCTCTGCTCACCGATACGCGGGCCCGGCTCCACCGCCTCAGCGGAACAGCGTCAGGTCGATCGACTCGGCCATCGCCCGCTGGCCCGCGATGTTCGGGTGCAGATGGTCGGCCTGATAGGCGGGTAGCACCTGGCTCGGCAGCTGCGGGTCCCGGATCGCGGCGTCGAAGTCCGCCACCCCGTCGAAGGCTCGCGTCGTGCGCACCCAGGCGTTGACCTCCTGCCGCACGGCCTCCTGCCCGGCCGTGAAGCACCCGGCCTCGCAGCCGTACGGTGTGATCGTCGCGCCGATCACGTGGATTCCCTCGTGGTGCGCCCGCGCGGCGATCGTCCGCAGGCCCGCGATCAGGGCGGGCGCCGTGGCGTGGTAGCCGATGTCGTTGATGCCGTCGGCGAGGATCAGGTAGCGCACGCCGGTCTGCTCCCGGACATCGGCCCGCTCCCGCTCGAGGGCGGCGACGCTGGTGCCCGCGCCGCAGCAGTCGGTCCGGTCGGTGAGCACCTGGTTGCCGCCGATGCCCTGGTTGAGTACCCCGTACCGGCCGCCGAGCCGGGACGCCAGCACATCGGTCCAGCGGTCGTTGCCGTTCCAGGTCGTGTAGGCCCCGTCGGTGATCGAGTCCCCGAGCGCGACGATGCTCCCGCGGGTCACCGGTGCCGGCCTCACGTCGACGCCGGCCAGCCAGAACCACGAGCTGACGTAGCCGGTGAAGGCCGCGGCCCCCGCGCCCGCCCGGTTCCCGCCGGCGACGAACTGGGTCCCCTGCGCCGCGTCGTGCCCGGTGATCGCCGTCGCGCTGCCGCCGCCGCTGACGTAGAGGTCGACGGCGAGGTCCTGCCCGCGGGCGACGCCGAGGCCGACCGGATCGCTGAGGACCGTCGCTCCCTTCGCGACCGTCACCGCCGTACGCCCGCCGAAACGCACCCGGCGTGAGGTGCCCGCGATGAGCTCCGCGCTCCCCGGGGCCGCCGCCCGCGCGACCGAGACCGCGCCGAACGTCACCGCCGTGTCGCCGAAGCCGTTGGAGAGCCGCAGGCGCAGCGACGAGCCGCCGACCGTGGGATGCACGAGGAGCCGCAGCGTCCTGCCGTCGAAGGCGAAGTCGGGGCTGCTCTCCCGCTGCGGGCTGGTGGACCAGGCGCCGGTCCACCGCGTACCGGCCGTCGCGGCGCCCGGCAATGCCAGGCCGGCCAGGGCCGTGACCGCGGCCAGGGCCGCACGTAGATAAACAGTGATCGATGTCTTGGGCATGCGTCGATGGTCGTCGAACCGCTTCGATCGCACAAGGCCGGCCGGGGGGCGACCCGGCGACCGGGAGCGATCAACAGATCACGGGATGCGAACCGGCCTCGATTTCGGCAGACTGCCGGGAATGGAAGTCGACCTCGGCGCCGCGCGGCCCGGTCTCCTGCTCGGCGGGCGCTACCGTCTGATCGAGCCGGCCGGCAAGGGCGGGATGGCGATCGTCTGGCGGGCGTGGGACATCGTGCTGGCGCGGACGGTCGCGGTGAAGATGCTCGCGCCGCACGCGCGGGACGCGGAGTCGCTCACGCTGATCCGGCACGAGGCCCGCGCGGCAGCGTCGCTGTCGCATCCGAACGTCGCGCAGGTCCACGACTACGGCGAGTGCATCGTCGACGGCGAGCCGGTGCCGTACGTGGTGTTCGAGTTCGTGAACGGCCCGACGCTGCTGCGGCGGCTGCGCACGGGCGAGGTGACGTCCCGGTTCGGGCTGCGGGTGTGCGCCGAGGTCGCGGCGGCGCTGGCGGCCGCGCACGCCGCCGGCCTCGTCCACCGCGACATCAAGCCGGCCAACGTGATGCTCGCCCCGACCGGCGCCAAGGTCGTCGACTTCGGCATCGCCGCCGCGGCCACCGCGCACGAGGCGACGGCGCCCGACGGCTCGGTGCTCGGCACGCCCACCTACATCGCTCCCGAGCGGCTCCTCGGCCAGCTGGTGACGCCGGCCTCCGATGTGTACGCGCTCGGCGTGCTCCTCTACCGGCTGCTCGCCGGACAGACCCCGTGGGAGGGCGAGTCGCCGGACCGCGTGCTGGCCAACCACCTGCGGGCCGAACCGCCGCCGCTGGTGCCGCGCGACCCGGTTCCCGGCCACGTGGTCGACCTGTGCCTGCGCTGCCTGCGCAAGGACCCGGCCGACCGGCCCAGCGCCCGCGAGATCACCCGGCTGCTCGCGCACGCGGCCGGCCTCGAGATCGTGGAGGACGCCCCACAGCCGTCCGCGACCGGCGGCCCGGCGCCGGCCGAGCCGTCGATGGTGATCCGCCCGCCCCGCCGGCCGCACCGGACGGCCCTCGTGCTGGCCGCCGCGCTGCTCGTGCTGGGCGGGCTGGCGACGGCCGGCTGGCTGGCGACGCGCGGCGGAGCCGGCGGCCCCACGATCGCCGGCGGCCCGACCGCGCCGGGTGCGCCCCCGACCGGCGAGGGCCGCACCGACCCGGGCGCGCGCGGGACCACCGCGGGCATCCGCCCGGCCGCGACCACCGGCACGCTCCCGCCGGGCCAGACCGCGCTGCCGGGCGGCGCCGTCGTGCCCACCGCGCCCGGAACGCCCGGCGCGACCGGGCCGGCCGGCCCGGCCGGCGGCGGCGCCGTTCCGCCGACACCGGGCGTGACCCCCACGCCGGTGCCGACCGCGACCACGCCGCCGGTCACCGCGACCACCGAGGCCCCGCCGCCGGCGACCGAGCGCACGCTGACCTCACCGGGCGGCACCGTCGTCGCGACCTGCCCGGCCGCCTCGACGGCGCGCATCCTGTCCTGGACGCCGGCGCGCTCCTACCACGTGGAGAGCACCGACGCGGGGCCGGGCGCCGCGCCGTCGGTGACGTTCGCCCACGGCAAGGACACCGTCACCATGACCGTCACCTGCACGGCCGGCGAGCCGAGCGCCGACATCACCTGAGGCGCGCGGGTGCCGCTCCACAGAGGTCGCCGCGGACTTTGCAAGCCGCCACAAACGTACGAGTAGACATTTGTTGATGTACGCCAGGTCATGCGTTGTCACTCTTCCGTATCTCTGCGTGATCGACGCGCGGGCGTAGCCTGCGTGAACGTTGCGTTACGAGGAGTGATCAATGTCAGAAGAGACCTGGTTGGCGGCCCGCCTCATACCCACCTCGGGAATCAATGGCGCGGATGAGCAGGAGCGAAGGGCGACCTCGGCCCTGCTCGCCGTGATGAGTGCGGTGCGGGAGTTCGGCCGGGCGCTGACGCAACCGTGGGGCGCGCCCGCGGGACAGGTGCAGACCTTCATCGAGGTGCCGTTCCGGCTGGGCGACGGGAAGTTCTTCCCGGACGGCCTGATCCGGGTCAGCCGGGGCCAGCGCCAATGGACGGCGCTGGTCGAGGTCAAGACGGGCAGCACCCGACAACCGTCGACAAGCGCAAGCTCAAGAAGGTGGCGCTGCACCACATTCCGTGGTCGGAGGTGCTCACCGTCGCCGTGATGCAGAAGGAGTACCGCGGCGTCGCCGATCCGGATCAGGCCTGGGTCTTGGGCGAGTTGATCCGGTACCTCGAGCATCCTCGGTCCGGCGCGCTGGAGTTCAGCGACATGGGTCCCAACTGGGTTTCCGTGCGCGAGGCAATCGGTGCGGGAACGCTCCGGGCAACCGACGCCGCCGCGGTCGACGTGGCCGGGAGATTCGACGCGTTGGTGCGTTACGCCGGCCTGAGACTCGGTCGCCGACTCGGTACGGAGATCGTTCCGGCGCTCGCGCGGCGGGAGCTCGCCGAACCGGCGGTTCGCACCCAGGCGCTCGTCTCACAGCTCGCTGCCGCGGGCGCCATGACCGCGGCATTGCGCATTCCGGGAGCGGTCGGAACGCTGTCGATCACTGCCGACCTGCGCGCTGCGAAGGTCACCTGTCACGTCGACGTGGACGCGCCGCGTGACGGCCGGCCCACCACGCGAATCAACTGGCTGGTGAGGCAGCTCAAGGGCGCACCCGAGACCGTACGTCTGGAATCGTTCGCCGCGTATTCCCGGGGGCCGGGCAATGCCGAGCTCCTACGGGTGGTTCGGGAGAATCCCGGCGTTCTGGTCGGGGACGCGAGCAAGGAGATCCGATCGTTCCGGGTGGCCGCGAACTCCTCGGCCGGAACCAAGAGGGGAACCGGCCGAGGATCGTTCATCGACTCGGTGCTGGACGCGATCGACGCCTTCTACGAGGGGGTCATCCAGAACCTGAAGCCGTGGATGCCGGCGCCGCCCAAGCTGCGGTCGCCCGAGGAAGTGGTCGAGACCGAGCCGGTCGCCAAGGCGCTGGTGTCGACCGCGATCTCGTCCCAGGACGGTCCGCAGGGGGAAGCCGAAGCCACCCCCGACCGGGAGTCGTAGACGGCGGCGCTCATCGGCGCGGCGGGCCGTCCCGGCGGGTGAGCAGCTGAGGGCGGCAGGCCGGCCGGGCCGGGACCGGCTGCGGGCGGTCCGGCCCCTCGCCCTCGCCGCCCGGCTCCGGCTCGAAGCGGATGAACTCGCCCGGCTCGAACGGGTCGTCTCCGATCGGCGTCACCTCACCGCACGCCCTTCAGCGCGGCGCAGCCCTTCTCCTCCGGGAGCAGCGGGCGGAACGTGATGGCGTACGTGGCGCCGCCGCTGGTCCACGGGGTGGTGGCCTTCGCGTCCTTGGCGGCGGCCAGCACCGTGGGCAGGTCGGCGCCGGTCACCTCGGCGCAGCCGATGCCGATGTTCTGGTTCAGCATGTCGCCGGGGAGGGCGGGGCCGGGCCACGCCTTCGCCGGGCTGGCCGGGTCGCCGGCCTGCGGGGCGGTGAACGTGCGGGCCAGGGCGGCCAGCACCGTGGGCCGGTAGGGCACGGGGTTGGCGACGCCGGAGGCGGACGGCAGGGACTGCAGCTTCTTCACGAACGCCGACAGCTTCGTGCGGGCCTCGCGCTGGGCGGCGGTCAGCTTCGGGTCGTTCGCGGGGGCCTCGCTGAGCGCCATGACGCTCACCGACTGGTCGCCGGCGGTCACCCGGGTCTGCGGGGCATCGGCGATGTTGGGACTGCCGAAGTCGGTTCCGTTGCGGACACCGGCCTGCTGCCCCTGGCGTACGAGCTCACGCACCTCCTCGGGCGTGATCATCTGCACCTGGATGTTGGGCAGTGCGGGTCCCGGATAGATCGCGGTGGTCGGGCCCAGCGAGATCAGCCGGCCGTCGCCGTAGATGCTGATCGCGGGGATCCGCCCGACGTTCTGCTCGGCGGGCACGAAGCCCCCGAAGGACTCGACGCGCAGCACGAGATCGTCGGCCGCCGGAGAGACTTCGGCGCTCTCCGGAACACGCGAGTCCGCCGCGCCCGCCGCCTGGTTGCCGGCGGTCTGGGCGCAAGCGCTGATCAGGAACAGGGGAACGGCGGCGGCGAGGATGGTGCCGCGGAGACGAGTCATGACCATTTCGACGACCGGGGACGCCCGAAGGTTCCGGTCTGTCCGCACATTTAGGTAAAGCTGTTACTTGACCGAGCCCAGTGACAGGCCCTGGACCAGCTTGTCCTGGGCCGCGAACCCGGCCACCAGCACCGGCAGCGACACCACGAACGCCGCCGCGCACAGTTGGGCCAGGAACAGGCCCTGGCTGGTCACGAAGCTGGTCAGGAAGACCGGCGCGGTCTCGGCGACGGTGGCGGTCAGCACCCGGGCGAACAGCAGCTCGTTCCAGCTGAAGATGAAGCAGATCAGCGCGGTGGCGGCGATGCCGGGCATGACGACCGGCGCGATCACCGACCGCAGCGTCTTGGACAGCCCGGCGCCGTCCATCGACGCGGCCTCGAGCATCTCGACCGGCACCTCGGAGAGGAACGAGCGCATCATCCACACCGCGATCGGCAGGTTCATCGAGGTGTAGAAGATGATCAGCAGCCAGATGTTGTCGAGCAGGCCCGCCTTCTGGGCGAACAGATACAGCGGCAGGAGGCCGGCGACGATCGGCAGCATCTTGGTGGACAGGAAGAAGAACAGCACATCGGTCCACTTCTTCACCGGGCGGATGCTGAGCGCGTACGCCGCGGGGAAGCACAGCACGAGCACGAGCGCCGTGGAGATCACGCTGGCGGTCAGCGAGTTCAGCAGCGGCGGCCACGGCGAGGCCCCGCCCGAGAAGAACTCGCGGTAGCCGTCGAGGGTGAGCGGCGCGAACACCGACGGCGGGTTGGTGGCCGCGTCCGCCTCGGAGTGGAAGGAGGTCAGCACCATCCACAGCACGGGCAGCACGAAGAGGATCCCGATGACCCAGGCCAGCAGCGAGAGCCAGGCGTTGGCGCCCTCGCGGCGCTTCTTGACCGGGCGGCCCCGCTCGTCGCGGGTGGCGGGAACCGGTGCGGTGTCGGTGATGCTCATCGGTTCGCCTCCTGCTTGAAGAGCGACGAGACGGTACGCAGCGCGAACGTCGCGATGATGATGGTGCCGAGGACCACCACGACGGCGGCCGCCGACGCACGTCCGTAGTCGTGGGCCTGGTAGAAGATCTGATAGATGGTGTACGGGAGGTTGGCCGTGCCCAGCCCGCCGGAGGTGATCGTGAAGACGGCGTCGAAGTTCTGCACGATGTAGATCGAACCGAGCAGCGCGCCGAGCTCCAGGTACTGCCGCAGGTGCGGGAGCGTCATGCTGGTGAAGATCTGCCAGCCGCTGGCCCCGTCGATCCGGGCCGCCTCGACCACGTCCAGCGGCCGTCCCTGCAGGCCGGCCAGCAGGATCAGCATCATGAACGGCGTCCACTGCCAGACCAGCGCGAAGATGACCGCCCACAGCGGCATGTTGCTGATCCAGTCCGGCTGCGGCGGGTGGTCCGAGCCGAACAGGTTCCACACCCACGTGATCGCGCCGTTGAACAGGCCGTACTCGGGGTTGTAGAGCGCGTGCTTCCAGATCAGCGCGGCGGCGACCGGCACCACCAGGAACGGCGCGATCATCATGGTCCGGACCGCACTCCGGCCCCGGAACTTGCGGTCGAGCAGCAGCGCGATGCCGAGCCCGAGCAGCAGACTGATGATGACGACACCGGCGGTGAGCCAGATCGTGGTCAGCACCGCGTCGCGCATGTTGACGTCGGTGAAGACCCGCTTGAAGTTGTCGAAGCCGGCGAAGCCGACCTCGTCCGGGTAGTACGCGTTCCAGTTCATGAACGAGATGACCAGGGTGGCCACGAACGGCAGCTGGGTCACGATGATCATGAAGATCAGGGCCGGCATCAGCGGCGCCCGGCGGGCCCAGGCGATGCCCCGGGCCGACCGCGAGGGCTGCGGCCTCGGCTCGGCCTGCGTGCTGGTCTGTTCGGCGACGGAAGTCATCACCCCTCCTGCCGGGACTGGTAGCGCTCGGCGACGTCCTCGGCCAGCCGCTGGCCACGTTTCAGCGCCTCGTCGACGCTCATCTGGCCGGCGATGGCCGAGCTCACGTACTGCGACACCTGGGTGCCGAGGTCGGTGAACTCGGGGATGTCGATGAACTGGATGCCGATCGCGGGCCGCGGCTGGACGCCGGGGTTGCGCGGGTCGGCGCTGGAGATGGCGGCCTCGGTCGGCTCGGCGAACGCGGAGGCGACCTTCAGGTACTCCGCGTTCTTGTAGGTCGAGGCGCGCTTGCCGGCCGGGACGCTGGACCAGCCGACCTGCTGGCCGACCAGTTCCTCGTACTGCCGGCTGGACGCCCACGAGATGAACTTCCAGGCGTTGTCCTTCTTCGAGCTGGCCTGCTGGATGCTCCACGACCACGCGTACAGCCAGCCGGAGCTCTTGGTCTTCTCCACGGGGGCCGCCGCGTAGCCGATCTTGCCCTTGACCGGGGACTTGTCGGCCTCCAGCGAGCCGGCGGCGCTGGTCGCGTCGTACCACATCGCGGTGTTGCCCTGCACCATGTTGTTGAGGCACTCGGTGAAGCCGGCCTGCGGCGCGCCGTTCTCGCCGTGCCGCTGGACGAGGTCGACGTAGAACTTGGTGGCGGCGGTGAACTCGGGCGCGTCGACCTTGGGCGTCCAGTCCTTCTCGAACCAGGTGCCGCCGAAGGTGTTCACCACGGTGGTCAGCGGCGCGAAGATCTGGCCCCAGCCGGGCTGGCCGCGCAGGCAGATGCCGCGCATGCCGGGCTGCTTGCCGTCGGCCTTGGCCGCGATGTCGGCCACCTGCTGCCAGGTCGGGTTGTCCGGCATGGTCAGTCCGGCCTGCTGCAGGACGTCCTTGCGGTACATCAGGAACGACGACTCGCCGTAGAACGGCTCGCCGTAGAGCTTGCCGTCGTCCGCGGTCAGCGACTGGGTCATCGACGGCAGGATGTCGGCCTGGTCGAACTGGGTGTCGGCCTTGGTGTAGCCGTCGAGCGGCGCGATCCACTTCGACTTGGCGTAGATCGGGATCTCGAAGTTGCTGAGCGACGCGACGTCGTACTGGCCGGCCTGGCTCGAGAACTCCTGGCTGATCTTGTCGCGGACGTCGTTCTCGGGCAGCACGGTGAAGTTCACGTGGATGCCGGTGCTCTTGGTGAAGTTCGCCTCGGTCAGCCGCTGCAGATCGATCATCTGCGGGTTGTTGACCATGAGGACGTTGATCGTGTCCGGCCCGCCGCCCGGCCCGCCGCCCCAGCCCGCGCATCCGGCCAGAGCGGCGGCGAGCGCGGCGGTCACCGAGACGGCCAGGGCGGACCTGATGTGCGCGCGGGACATGGGGCCTCCTCGTCGAGGCAGCGTGTGACTCGAGGCAGCGTGTGACGCCGGTAACACAACGAAGCTCAGTACATGCCTGAGATCGACACGATGTCAACCTTTCGTCACGCTTGGTTGCATAAACGGACGTCAACCCCTAGGCCGAACGTCCTATTACGACACCACCCGGGCCCGGTTCCCGAGGACCTCGACCACGTCGCCGGGGTGCAGCTGCCGTCCCCGCCGGGTGTCGACCTCGCCGTTGACGATCACGTCGCCCGAGGCGATCAGGACCTTGCCCTCGCCCCCGGTGTCGATGAGATCGGCGAGCTTGAGGAACTGTCCGAGTCTGATCATGTCTCCGCCGATCGGCACATCGCGCATCCGGCCATCATCGCAACCGCCGGAGAAAAAGATGGCGGCGACCTTGAACCATTCGGTTGCCGGATACGAACTACCCCTCGTGAGGCACTTCCACCTGGCCCGCCGAGCGGGCGTACCCGCCGCCGCGGTGGTGATCGGCGTGCTCGCCGCCGCCCCCGCCTTCGCCGACGCCACGGTCTCCCCCACGACCGCCGTCCAGGGCAGCGGTGAGAACCTGACCTTCCACGTCACCAACACCGGTGCCAAGCCGCTGGGCTCGGTCACGCTGCGGCTGCCGGCCGACACGCCGGTCGCCGAGGTCTACCCGCTGTCGGTGGACGACTGGGCGCCGAAGATCGAGATGAAGACCCTGGCCTCGCCGCTGCCCACGATCCACGGCGGCACCCCGGCCACCCAGGCGACCTCCTCGATCACCTGGCTCGCGGTCGGCGGCCACCAGCTGCAGCCGGGCCGGTCGGCCGACCTCTCGGTGGCGATCGGCCCGCTGCCCTCGCTCAGCTCGATGCAGTTCACGATCTCCAGCACGTACGCCGACGGCAGCCCCGGCCCGACCATGCCGCCGGTGCCGCTCGCCCTGACCGCCGGCGCCCCGGGCCAGGCCACGACCGGTCACGACCACGGCGGCACCGCCACCGGCCAGGGCTCCGGCACCGCCTCCGGGGACACGGCCGCCACCGACGCGGAGAACGCGGCCTTCGCCAAGGCGGTCGCCGACGCCACCCGCGGCCCGTCGGTCTGGTCGATCGGCGGCTGGGTCGTGGCGGCGCTGGCGCTGCTGGCCGGCGCGGTCTACTTCCTGCGCGGCCGCCACCGGGCGGAAGAGGACGACGAGCCGGACGACGAGGACGAGATCCAGGCGTCCGGCGCCCGGTCCGCCGATGTCGACGCCGGCGCCGGCGCCGGCGCCGGGGACAAAGAGCCGGTCTCGGCCGGCCACAGCAAGTGGAGCTTCAAGGGATAGCCACAGACTCCCGCGCTGGTGGACGCGGGACGGTGTCGTGATGATGCGCGTGGGGCGCGGAACACGACCGGCGGATGGGGCCAATTGGGCATGGCCCGCGATCCGCGGACGACGGGGCAGGAGAGATTCGCTCTCCTGCCCCGTCGCGCGTCTCCGGAACCTCAGACCGAGACGGTACGGGGTGAGCGGAGCGCCTCGACGATCTCGCGCTCGACCCGCTCGGACTCGTCGTGGGGCACCTGGCAGGTGCCGGCCGCGATGTGGCCGCCGCCGCCGTAGCGCAGCATCACCTCGCCGACGTCGACCGGGGAGGTGCGGTCGAGGATCGACTTGCCGCAGGCGAAGACGGTGTTGAGCTTCTGCCGGCCCCAGATGATGTGCATCGACACCCGGGACTCGGGGAACAGGGCGTACACCATGAACCGGTTGCCGGCGTGGATGACCTCCTCGTCGCGCAGGTCGACCACGACAACATCGCCGTCCAGATGGCTGACCCGCTTGAGCTGCTCGACGAACAGGTCGTGCTGGGCGCGGTAGAGGTCGGCGCGCTCAGCCACGTCCGGCAGGCGGAGGATCTCGTCGACGTCCTGGATCTCCAGGCAGGCGTCGATGAGCTGCATCATCAGCTGGTAGTTGGAGATCCGGAAGTCCCGGAACCGGCCGAGCCCGGTGCGGCTGTCCATCAGGAAGTTCAGCAGCGTCCAGCCCTCGGGGTGCAGGATGTCGTCGAGCGAGTACATGGCCGAGTCGGCCTGGTCGACGGCGCGCATGAGGTCGTCGGAGACGTTGGGGAAGCGCTGCCGGCCCCCGAAGTGCTCGTAGATCACCCGGGCGGCGCTCGGCGCGTCGGCGTCGATCACGTGGTTGGACAGGTTGCCCTCGTTCCGGAGGGTCTCGGAGTGGTGGTGGTCGAAGACCATGTAGGCGCCCGGGGCGTACGGCAGATTGGTGAGAATGTCGTTCTCGGTGACCTCGACCTCGCCGTCCTGCACGTCCTTGGGGTGCACGAACTTGATCTCGTCGATCATGTCGAGGTGCTTGAGCAGCACCGCGCACACCAGGCCGTCGAAGTCGCTCCGGGTTACGAGCCGGTACTTCACGTGTCCCCCTCGAAGTGCAGACTATAAGACCCAGTTTGCCACTTTTGTCGGTGAGGCCCTGCTCGCATCGAGGGATGGATCTGAACGTCCCGTCCGCGCACTGCGTAGTGTCATCCCGGAAGGTCCCGACGGTCGGAGGATTTGGCAGACGATGGACGACGTTCCCCAGCTCATCCAGGAGCGCAGCGCCCCACCAGCCACTCTGGTGATCTTCGGCGCCTCGGGTGACCTGACCAGGCGCAAGCTGCTGCCCGCGGTCGAGTCGCTGGCCCGGCACAACCGGCTGCCGGGCGAGTTCGCGCTGGTGGGCGTGGCCCGCACCCCGATGGCCGACGACGACTTCGCGAACAGCGCGCTGGGTGGCCGCAGCCTGGCCGACAAGCGCCAACTCCAGGGCGGAATCCGGTACGTGTCGGGCGGCTACGACGACCCAGAGACGTACAAGCGCCTGGGTGAGGTGCTGGACGAGCTCGACGCCGCCCGCGGCACCAGCGGCAACCGCCTGTTCTACCTCTCCACCCCGGCCGAGGCGTTCGAGCCGGTGATCAACGGCCTGGCCGGCGCCGGCCTCAACCGCGCGCGCGAGGGCTCGTTCTCCCGCCTGGTCATCGAGAAGCCGTACGGCCGCGACCTGGCCAGCGCCCGCGAGCTCGACGGCATCGTGCACGCCGCGTTCGACGAGCCCCAGGTCTTCCGGATCGACCACTACCTGGGCAAGGACACCGTGCAGAACGTCCTGGCCCTGCGCTTCGCGAACTCGATCTTCCAGCCGATCTGGGACCGCTCCTGGGTCGACCACGTGCAGATCACGGTGGCCGAGACGCTCGGCGTCGGCACCCGCGGCGGCTTCTACGAGCACGCCGGCGCCATGCGCGACATCGTGCAGAACCACGTGCTGCAGGTGCTGGCACTGGCGCTGATGGAGCCGCCGGCCTCGTTCGACGCCGAGGGCCTGCGCAACGAGAAGGTGAAGCTGCTGCAGGCGATCCGGCTGCCCACCAACCGCGACATCGCCGACCTCGCGGTCCGCGGCCAGTACACCCGCGGCGGCACCCGGGAGGACCTGATGGCCGGCTACCGCGAGGAGGTCGGCGTCGATCCCCTGTCGCGCACCGAGACGTACGCGGCAATGAGGTTGAATGTCGACAACTGGCGCTGGGCCGGGGTGCCGTTCTACGTACGCACCGGAAAGCGCCTGCCGGCCCGGGTCACCGAGGTCGCGCTGCAGTTCCAGCGCCCGCCGCACCTGCCGATCCCCCAGGACCAGCTGACCGGTCTCGAGGCCGACGCGCTGATCCTGCGCATCCAGCCGAACGAGGGCATCTCGCTGCGCTTCGGGGCCAAGGTGCCGGGTCACTCGTTCCGGGTGCGCACGGCGAGCATGGATTTCTCGTACGAGCAGACGTTCGCCGAGGAGTCCCCGGAGGCGTACGAGCGCCTGCTGCTGGACGCCCTGCTCGGCGACCCCACGCTGTTCATCCGCACCGACGAGGTCGAACAGTGCTGGCGCATCGTCGACCCGATCATCGAGCACTGGGCCAACGACCAGTCGCCGATCCCCACCTACGAGGCCGCCTCGTGGGGCCCGACCGACGCCGACCGCCTGATCGGCCGTTCCGGCCGCAAGTGGCGTAACAGCATCTGATCACCCTCCGCGCCTCGCGCTCCGTCCGCGAGGCGCGGAGGCCGCTTGATCCCGCCAGCCGGTGCGCGCGCCGCCCTCCACGGCGTTCCCTCGAGCCCCCGGCCGTGCGTGAGCCCGGCCCGCGGCGCTCCTCGAACCCGCCAGCCCTGCGCGCGACGTCCTCCCGGCGCGCCCTCGAACCCGCCAGCCCTGCGCGCGACATCATCCCGGCGCGCCCTCGAACCCGCCGGCCCTGCGCGCGACGGCCTCCGCGGAGATCCCGAAGCGTGCGCCGCGCCTGGTCCCGCCGGCGCCGAGCCCTCGTGCGCGCGCCCTTTGCTCTGCTCACCTATACGCGCACCGCGAATAGATATACACCCACCACGAGTCGGTATCCGCGGCGCGCGTATTGGTGAGCAGAGCGACGCGCGCATGGGTGAGCAGAGCGACCCGCACGCATAGGTGAGCAGAGCGACCCGCACGCATAGGTGAGCAGAGCGACCCGCGCGCATGGGTGAGCAGAGCAAAGGGCGGCGGAGCGGCTCAGTCGGCGCGGGCCAGGGACTCGGCGGCTATCTCCATCAGGAGGGCGGTCTGGGCGGAGACGTTCCCGGTGGGGGCGACCGGGAACGGCTCCGGGTCTTCGCAGCGGTCGAGCAGGAGCTCGACCAGGGCGGCGCGGTTGACGATGTCGTCGGCGGTGATCGCGCCGGGGAGGATGCGGATCTCCACGGTGTCGCGCACGGGGCGGTCGGTCAGCAGCTGGGTGAGGTTGACGTCGAAGTACTTGGTCAGCTCGCCCTCGTCGGCGGCCTTGCGCAGCGAGTCGCGGTCCGGTGCGGCGGCGGAGGCGGCGGCTACCAGCGCGGGCGGCAACGGGGCCAGGCGGCGGCAGGCGGGGTTGGTCTGCAGCAACGCGCGCAGCGGCTCGCGCCAGTGCGCGAACAGCAGCACGACGTTGGCCAGGGCGCGCGGCGAGCGGAACGGGGCGCCGTCCAGATGCAGGTGGACGGCGGCCTCGTGGGGCACGGTGAAGCCCAGCTCGCGGGCCGGCTCGAGCAGTTCCTCGAGGGCGGCGGCGTGGTTCTCCGCCAGCGGCGGGGTGACGATCTCGCAGGGGCGCTCGCGCTCGGCGCCCTGGGGGGAGGCCAGGGCGATGGTGGCGCCGGACGGGTCGTCCAGGCGCCACACGTCGGCGACCAGCTCGGGGTGGACCCCCCACAGGTCGGCTACCGGGTCGAGCACGCCCGCAAGGGGCGCGCCGGGGTCGCAGCGGGCGGCCAGCAGCGAGAGCAGGCGCGGGTCGTCGCTGAGGATGCGGTACCAGCCGGGCGGGGCGGGCGTGCGCGGCTCGAGGCCGTCGAGCAGCGTGATGTCGTCGACCAGGGTGCACAGCGGGGAGCCGTCGGCGCGCAGCACCTCGAAGCCCTGGGTCAGATGCAGGAACCGTCCCAGGCCCGGGACCAGGGACGGTTCGCTGTCGGAGTGCCAGACCGGGCGGATCCGGCCGCCGACGCGGCCGGCCAGGTCGTAGGCGAGGCTGCGCCGGCTGCGGCCCGGTGGGGCCATCAGCTCGATCTCGAAGCCGATACGCCGGCGCAGGCGCGGGGTCACGGCTGGATCGGCAGCGTCTGACCGGCGAGGATGCGCTTGCCGCCCTCGACCTTGGCGGCCCAGGCGTCCTTCAGGTGCCAGATCTTCTGGAGCTTGACGGCGTCGGCGACGTCGTAGCCCTTGGCGAAGAAGGTCTCGGCCCGCTTGTTCTCCAGGGCGGCCGCCACGTTGGCCGGCTTCGGCTTGACCGGCAGCGTCTGGTGGGCGAGCAGCTTCTTACCGCCCTTGATCTTGGCGTCGAACGGGTCGGACAGGTGCCAGATCTTGGCCAGCTTCTCCGCCTCGTCCCAGGTGTAGCCGGCGTTGAAGAAGGCGTCGAGCTGCTTCTGGTTCTTGGTGATCTCGTCCGGCGGGGTGGCGGTCGAGTCGTCGTTCGGCGTGGCCGCGAACGGCAGCTGCTCGCCGGCCAGCAGGCGCAGGCCGGCCTCGGCCTTGACCTTGGCCGGGACGGCGTTGACGTGCCACAGGGCGGCCAGCTTCACAGCGTCGTCGTAGTCGTAGCCGGCGTTGAAGTACGCGTCCAGGCCCTTCTGGAAGTCCTCGGGGCTCAGCGACGGGATCGTCGACGGCGCGGCGGACGTGGGGACGGCGCCGGCCGGGAACGTGGTCGTGGACGTGTTGCGGGCGTTGCCGGGCAGGAAATTGGGGAGCGACACCACCCCGGCGACCGCGATCGCGGCCAGCGCCGAACCGCCGGCCACCTGAAGGCTCCGGCGGCGGCGCTTGTATTTCGTGGACAGCTCCTGAACGCGCGCGAAGACGGCCGCGGCGTCGGGGGCCTCGTTCTCGTGGGTCTCAAAAACCTCGCGCAGCTGGTCTGCGTGCTCGGTCACGACTTCTCCTCGGCATGGATCCGTTCCTGCCGCTCCGAGAGGCGGAGCGTCCTGAGAGCCCTCGAGGCATGGCTGCGCACCGTGGCCGGGGCGCAGCCGAGCAGATCCGCGATCTGGTCGTCGTCGAGCTGCTCGTAGTAGCGCAGCACGAGCACCGCACGCTGCTTGCGGCCCAGCGTCGACAACCGGGCCCACAACGCGTCGGCCTCGACCACCCCGTCGGCGTGGTCGCCCACACCGCCACGGGCGTCGTCCAGGTCGGTGAGACGCTCCCCCACGGCCTGCACGTTCCGGAACTGCCAGCTGCGCCGCCACGACAGATACTCGTTGAGCACCATGCGCCGCACGTACGCCTCGGGCGAGTCCGATCCGCTGATCCGCCGCCATCGGACCTGGGCCCGGGCCAGCACCTCCTGGACGACGTCCTGAGCGAGATCACGGTCGCCGGTGAGGACGACCGCGTACCGCAGGAGACTGTTGAGCCGGGCCATCGCGAATTCCTCGAAGGTCACGTCCCCTAAGACGGCTCGCGGGCGCGGTTTGTGCAGTCCCATGCGAAAGAAATCTACGCGGCGCCGGTTCCCCGGCGCGCGGTCAGCGTCGCAAGCGCCTGAGCTGCGTGTTCCTGCATGTTGGTCTCGGAGTGGATCACGTCGAGGACGGTCCGGTCGGTGTCGATCACGAAGGTCATCCGCTTGGTGCTGAGCGGGCCGAGCGGCAGCTTGCGCTTCACGCCCAGGCTCGCGGCGACCGTGCTGTCCGGGTCGCTCAGCAACGGGTAGTCGAAGCCGTTGAGCTCGGCCCACTGCTTCTGCTTGGCCGGCTTGTCCCGGCTGATGCCGACCCGCTGGGCGCCGGCCTCGCGGAACTCGGCGGCCAGATCGCGGAAGGTGCACGCCTCGGCGGTGCAGCCACTGCTCATCGCCGCCGGGTAGAAGAACAGCACGACCGGGCCGCCGGCCAGGAACTCGCTGAGCCGTCGCGGCACGCCGTCCTGGTCGGGGAGCTCGAAGTCCTCGATCACGTCACCCTTGTTTGCCATGTCAAGCAAGCTACCCGGTCCTACCGGCCGGTAACAGTGGCGGCGCTCATCCCTGCGGGATGAACCGGTCCGAGCGGGCCTGGGCAAGTCTGGCCCTCTGCGTCCCGGCGGGGGGAGGACAGATGGCAAGCTCCGACACGGCCACCGCCGAGGTGACCGCGCCCCAGCGCCTCACGTTCATGACCATGACCGCGATGGTGGTCGGGTCGATGGTCGGGGCCGGCGTGTTCTCGCTGCCGAGGCGCTTCGCCCAGGAGACGGGCGTGGCCGGGGCGATCATCGCCTGGGTCATCGCCGGGACCGGCATGCTCATGCTGGCGTTCGTCTTCCAGTACCTGGCGGTGCGCCGTCCCGATCTGGATGCGGGCGTCTACGCGTACGCGAAAGCCGGTTTTGGGGAGTATCTGGGGTTTTTCTCGGCCTTCGGCTACTGGGCCAGCGCCTGCGTGGGGAACGTGACCTACTGGGTGCTGATCATGAGCACCGTCGGCGCGATCGCCCCGGCGCTGGGCGAGGGCGACACGCTGCTGTCGGTGGCGCTCTCCACGGTGTGCGTCTGGGTCTTCTTCTTCCTGGTGCAGCGCGGGGTGAAGGACGCGGCCGTGGTCAACCGGATCGTGACGATCGCCAAGCTCGTGCCGATCATCGTGTTCGTCTTCCTGGCGCTGTTCGCGCTCGACCCGAAGGTGTTCGCCGACAACTTCACCGGCAACGCCGACGTCGGCTCGCTCTTCGACCAGGTGCGCGGGACCATGCTGGTCACCGTCTTCGTGTTCCTCGGCGTCGAGGGCGCGAGCGTCTACTCCCGGCACGCCGAGCGGCGCGAGGACGTCGGGCGGGCGACCGTGCTGGGCTTCCTCAGCGTCTTCGCGATCTTCGCCTCGGTCACCATCGTCTCGTACGGCATCCTGCCCTACGACCAGATCGCCCAGCTGCGGCAACCGTCGATGGGCGGTGTGCTCGAGGCCGCGTACGGCACCTGGGGCAACGTCTTCGTGAGCGTCGGCCTGATCGTCTCGGTGCTCGGCGCGTACCTGGCCTGGACCCTGATGGCGGCCGAGGTGCTCTACGTGGCGGCCAAGGACCGGGACATGCCGAGGTTCCTGGCGGTCACCCGGCACGGGGACGTGCCCTACAACTCCCTGCTGCTGACCACGATCCTGATCCAGATCGTCCTGGTCGTCACCTACTTCTCCGAGGACGCGTTCAACTTCGCGCTCGACCTGACCAGCGCGCTGACCCTGATCCCGTTCCTGCTGGCGGCCGGCTACGCGCTGCGGCTGGCCCGCGGCCGGTACCTGGCGATCGCGGGGCTGGCCACCGCGTACACCCTCTTCCTGCTGTTCGCCGCGGGCCTGAAGTTCGTCCTCGTGTCCTTCATCATCTACGCCCCCGCGACCGTGCTGTTCGTGATGGCCCGGCGCGAGCAGGGCCGGCGGGTGTTCAGCCCGCGCGAGCTCGTCATCCTGGTCGTCTCCGTGGCCGGCGCGATCGCCGGGATCGTGGCGCTGGCCGCGGGCTGGATCTCCATCTGATCAGTGAGAGGAAGCACTATGCCTACGCACGGCGTGTACTCCGAGGTCGGCGTCCTGCGGAAGGTCCTGGTCTGCGCGCCGGGCCTGGCCCACCGCCGGCTCACCCCGACCAACGCGGACGACCTGCTCTTCGACGACGTCCTGTGGGTGGAGAACGCCCAGCGCGACCACGCCGACTTCGTCAACAAGCTGCGCCAGCGCGACGTCGAGGTGCTGGAGCTGCACGAGGTGCTGGCCCAGACGATGGCGATCCCGGCCGCGAAACAGTGGCTGCTCGACCGCAAGATCGTGCCGAACGAGGTCGGTCTCGGCCTGGTCGACGACACCCGCGGCTTCCTGGAGACGCTGGAGCCGCGGAAGCTGGCCGAGTTCCTGATCGGCGGCCTCGCCACCTCCGACCTGCCCGGCGACTTCCGGTCCGGGTACGTGTCGCTGGCCCGCGAGTCGACCGGCGCGCGCGAGTACCTGATGCCGCCGCTGCCGAACACGCTCTACACCCGCGACACGACGTGCTGGCTGTACGGCGGGCTGACGCTCAACCCGCTGTACTGGCCGGCCCGGCATGACGAGACGTTGTTGATGAAGGCGATCTACCGCTTCCACCAGGACTTCCAGGGCTCGACGATCTGGTGGGGCGACCCGGAGAAGGAGTGGGGCGCGGCGACCTTCGAGGGCGGCGACGTGATGCCGGTCGGCAACGGCGTCGTGCTGGTCGGCATGAGCGAGCGCACCTCCCGGCAGGCGATCACGCAGGTGGCGGCGGCGCTGTTCGAGCAGGGCGCGGCCGAGCGGGTGATCGTGGCCGGCATGCCGAAGCTGCGCGCGGCGATGCACCTGGACACGGTCTTCACCTTCGCCGACATCGACGTGGTGACGCTCTACCCGGCGATCGTCGACGGGATCCACGCGTTCTCGCTGCTGCCCGGCGAGCGCGGCGCCGTCGACGTCATCGACCACGACACCACGCCGTTCGTCGAGGTGGTCGCCGAGTCGCTCGGGCTCAAGGAGCTGCGGGTCATCGGAACCGGGGGCGACGTGTACGCGTCGGAGCGCCAGCAGTGGGACAGCGGGAACAACGCGGTGGCGGTCTCCCCCGGGGTCGTCTTCACCTACGACCGGAACACGTTGACCAACACGCTGCTGCGCAAGGCCGGCATCGAGGTGATCACGATCGTCGGGGCCGAGCTCGGCCGGGGCCGCGGCGGCGGGCACTGCATGACCTGCCCGATCAGCCGCGACGCCGTCACTTTCTAGATTAAACCATGTCGATCAGGTACGAGGCATTGGCGCTCTTCCTGGCGCTGGTGGGCCTCTACAGCCCCGTCGCGGCGCTGTCGTCCTACCTGCCGGTGGTGCGCCCGTTCGACCACGGCCGGCAGATGCGCCTGGCGATCGGTCTCGTGCTCAACGTCGCGGTCTTCGTGCTGGCCGCGATCTGGATCGGCGACCCCTTGCTGGAGCTGCTGGGCATCAGCCCGGCGGCGCTGACGGCCACCGGTGGCATCGCGCTGATCTTCGCCTCGGTGCCGATGATGCGGGGCACGGCCGCGGACGTCGAGGAGGAGGTCGCTCCCGCCGCGTCGGCGCCGGCGCCTCCGGTTGCCGACAAAAGGAATGTTCTGTTCACGCCGATCACGTTCCCGCTGACGGTGGGCGGGGCGACGTTCGCCATCTCGGCGGCGGCCTCGGCCGATGTCGGCGACAACCACGGCCGGCTGCTGCTGTCGATCGCGGCCGTGGCGTACGGGCTGGTGACCGGGGTGACGCTCTACGCCGCCGGCCATGTCGAACGCCGGATCTCGCCCGCCGCGAGCAAGTTCCTCGACCGGATCGCCGGGATCCTGCTCACCGCCATCGCCGTGATCCTGCTGAGCAACGGGTTCACCGACCTGGTGCTCGCCCGCGCCGGAAGGGGCTGAGATGACCAGCACGCCCGAGCCCGCCCCAGTCGGCGGCGCACCCGTGCCGCCTGCCAGCGCTCCCCCGGCCGCCGGCACCCCCTCGCCCGCGGGCACCCCCTCGCCCGCCGGCGCCGCCTCGCCCGCCGGCGCCGCCTCGCCCGGCTCGCGGCACTCCGCCGGGACGCTTGTCGCCGCCGGCGTGATCGTCGCGCTGGTCGCGGGACTGGCCGGCGGGCTCATCGGGCATGCGGCGGCCGACACCGGAGGCTCGGCGTCGGCGGCCAGTGGCGGGGCGGCCGCGTGCGTGGCGACCACGATCGCGGACGAGGTGCTGCCCTCGGTGGTGACGGTCGGCGTCTCCACCGGGGCCGGCGCCGGGAACGGCAGCGGCGAGGTCATCCGGGACGACGGGTACATCCTCACCAACGACCACGTGATCTCGCCGGCCGGCGCCTCCGGGGCGATCGAGGTGCTGTTCAGCGGCGGGCAGTCGGCGCCCGCGCGGATCGTCGGGCGGGCGCCCCGCGTGGACCTCGCGGTGCTCAAGACCGAGCTGCCGGCCGGCGTGCCGACGATCGGGATCGGCACGTCGTCGGCGCTGCGGGTGGGGCAGCCGGTGGTGGCGCTCGGCGCGCCGCTCGGGCTCTCCGGCACGGTGACCAGCGGCATCGTCAGCGCGCTCGGGCGGGACGTGCCGGTGCCGGCCGACGACGGCGTCACCGCGGTGCTACCGGGCGCGGTGCAGACCGACGCGGCCATCAACCCCGGCAACTCGGGCGGGGCGCTCGTCGACTGCGCCGGCGACCTGGTCGGGGTGAACACCGCGATCGCCACGGTGCCGAACGCGGCGGGCCAGGCCGGGGGCGGCAGCGTGGGCATCGGCTTCGCGATCCCGGTCGACGTGGCCACGGTGGTCGCCGATCAGCTGATCACGCATGGGTCGTACACGCCGCCGTCCTTGGGTCTGGAGACCGCGCCGGTCCCGCCCGCCGTCGCCCAGCGGTTCGGGGTGCCGGCCGGGATGTACGTGCGCGCCGTCGATCCGGGCGGGCCGGCCGGGAAGGCCGGGCTGCGCGAGGGCGACATCATCACCGGGATCGAGGGCCGGCAGATGAGCGGGCCGGAGACCAAGTTCCTCGCCACCGTCGGCCGCAAGCCCGGTGACCAGGTACGCGTCGAGTACACCCGGGACGGCAAACAGGCGACGACGACGGTGACGCTGGCGTAGGGAAGATCCACCGGGCGCGCTCGCGAGGCGGGGTCGATAGGCTGTTCGGCACCCCCGCTCTCCACCGAAAGCGACATCGCCATGCAGGTCTCGGTCGCGCACCACCCGCCGAACACGGCCGTGCTGGTGCTGCGCGGTTCCCTCGACATCGACACCGCTCCCTCGCTCAAGGCGAACCTCAACCGGCTCGTCGAACGACCCAGCCCCCACGTCGTGGTGGACGTGTCGGGCCTCGACTTCTGCGATTCGATGGGGGTCGGCGTGCTGGTCACCGCGCACGGGCGGGCCACCGAGAGGGGCGGCTGGGTCCGGCTGGCCGCGCCGAGCGGCTTCCTGCGCCGGCTGTTCGACACGCTGGGGCTGACGGAGTATCTGGCGTTGTTCCCGGACGTGGCGACCGCCCTCAAGGACTGAGCGCGGTGGATGTCGCGCGGTTGTTCGCCGCCGATCTCGTCGAGGACCAGCTACGCGCCGGCCTCGTCGAACGACGGTGGCTGCGGGACCGGGTGGAATCCGCCCTGGCCGGCGACGAATGCCGCTGCCTCCTGCTGACCGCACGACCGGGCTGGGGCAAGACCGCGTTCGCGGCCTGGTTCGTGGATCGGCACGCCGGCAGTCTGCGCTACTTCATCCGGCGCGACAGCCGGCAGCCGCTCAACTCGGGCGGGGCGCGGGCCTTCCTGACCGCGATCGGGCATCAGCTGGCCGCCCGGCGGCCGGAGCTGTTCACCTCCGGCGTCGAGATCGACGTCCGGCAGACGGCCGGCCGGGTGGACGAGACCGGCGAGATGGTCGGCGCCCGGATCGGTGAGCTGGTCGCGTCGCCGTTCCGGACCGTCGCGCTCCGGGTGGTGCAGGACACGACCGGCGTGTCCGGCCGGGTGGTCGGGGTGGACCTCGAACGCGTCGTCGGCGACGAGCGGCTCATCCCGCTGCCCGACCTGCAGGACCTGGCCCTCCTCGACCCGGCGCACGAGCTGGCCGCGCGGGACCCGGGTGCGCGCATCGTCATCGTCGTCGACGGGCTCGACGAGCTGCGCCATCAGCTGCCCACCGAGACCGTCCTGGACTGGCTCGCCGCGGTGAACGAGCTGCCGGCGAACGTGCGCCTGGTGCTGACCTCCCGGCCGGACGACGTGCTGCTCGACCCGCTCCGCCGACGGCAGCAGCGGTGGTTGCGAGAGCTGCCCCTCGACGACGTGGTCGAGGACGTCGACGCCGACCTCACCGCGTACGCGAGCCGCATCTTCGCTCGTCCGGCCGTCGAGCGGCTCCTGGCCCGCGGCCGGCACGATGCCGCCGCCGCGGTGCGGCAGGTCGTCCCGGCCGCCGCCGGCAACTTCCTCTACCTGCGCACGGTGCTCGACGCCATCGAGCAGGCGGCGACGGAGCCCGGCGCCGCCCGGCGGGTCGAGGAGCTGCTCTCCCCCGGGCGGCTGCCGCACGAGCTGGACGAGCTCTACGCCCTCCTGCTCACGTTGCTCCGCCACGAGGTCGGCGGTGAGCACCTCTCCGTCCCCGGCGACCGGCTCGGCGAGGACGTGCTCGTTCCGGCGTGGGAGGCGCTCTACCGTCCCGTCCTGGGCATGCTGGCCACGGCGCGGGAACCGGTTTCCCCGGCGGAGATCAGGATCTTGGCAGGCATACGGGGCGACGACGGTACGACGACGTCCGCCATCGGCCGGATGCGGCCCTTCCTCCTGCGACAGGACGGCCGGTACCGGCTGTTCCACGCGACCATGCAAGCGTTCCTGACCAGCGACGACACGGCCCGCGAGCACCCGGACCTGGCGGTGCCCCGGGCTGACTGGCAGGCGCGGGTGGCCGGGAACGCCCTGCGCCGGCACCAGCCGGACTGGACGTCCACGGTCGACGGCTACACCCTGGCCCACGTCGTGGCCCACCTGAGTGACGCTCTTCGCTCCGGCGACGAGCCCGAGCCCGGCCGGCAGCGGCGGCTGACCGCCGCGCTGATCGACCTGCTGACCTCGGTGGAGTTCATCGCGCAGAAGGTGACCCGGCTCGGAGTCGACGAGTTGCTCGCCGATCTGCGGGACGGTCGCTCGGTCGTCTCGTCACCCCGGATCGACGACGTCGAACGACTCTGCGCGCTGGAGGCCCATCACCTCCGGCGGGCAGCCGGGGCCGGGAGCGGGATGTCGGCGATACAGCAGCTGCACCTGCGGGCCGGGGCGCTGGGCGTGACGTGGCTGCGGGAGGAGATCGACCGGGCGCGGGCCGGGCACGCGGGCCTCTTCCTGCACCGGGTCTGGGACCGGCGCGCCGCGTCCCCGGATCTGCGCCTGACGATGATCGGGCACACCGGGTGGGTCACCGGCACGGCGCTCAGCGCGGACGGTCGGACCCTGGTGACCACCTCCTCCGATCGCACGGCGCGGCTGTGGCGGACGGCGACCGGGCGGAACGTGCGGAGCCTGCGGCACGACGCCGAGTTCGGCTGTGCCGCCGTCGATGCCGCCGGTCGATGGGCGGTGCTCGGCGACGAGACCGGCCGGATCACGTGGTGGGACCTGGACTCCGGTGAGTCCCGGGTCCTGCCCGTGCGGCATCGGGATCGCGTCGTGGCCGTCGCGATCGTCCTCGACGGCCGGCACGCGGTCAGCGGCAGCCGCGACGGAACCCTGCGCCTGTGGGCCGTCGCCACCGGTGACGTCCGGGGCGAGGCCGACGGGCTGGGACCGATCCGCGACGTGGTGGGCGGTCGCTCGGCGTCCCGGGTCGCGGTGGCCGACGGTGGGCCGCTGGCCGTGTGGGATCTGCCGACCGGTGCACTCCGGCGCCTCGACGAGCCCGGCGCCGGCATCACGGCGCTGGCCGTCACGGCCGACGGCGGGCGGGTGGTCTCCGGCTCGCAGGGCGGCCTCGGCGAGGTCTGGTCGGTGGACCCACCGGCCAAGGTCGGCGAGTTCGCCGGTCCACCGAACACCGACGACGTCGCGGTCACGCCGGACGGTCGTCATGCCGTGGTCGTGGCCGGTGCGGCCGGACACGTCATCGACATCGCCGCGGACCGCGCGGCGCAGCGTCTCGACGGCCACGCGGTCACCGTCTTCGCCGTCGACGTGTCCGGCGACGGCGCGACGGTGGTGACCGGCGGCCAGGACCGCACGGTGAAAGTCTGGAGCCTTCGGCCGGGACCGGCGGCGCCGGACCCGCCCATGGCGCACAGCCGGCGGGTGAGCGCGGTGGCCCGCACCCCCGCCGGCGACCGGGTGCTGTCGGTCGCGCAGGACTGGACCCTGCGGATCTGGGATGCCGGTGGCACGCTGCTGCACACCTGCCCGCACCAGGGCTGGGCGCAGAGCCTCGCGCTGTCCGCGGACGGCCGGTATGCCATCACCGGCTCCCTCGGCCAGCTCTACGTCTGGGACGTCGATGACGGGCGGCTGGCCTTCCGGCGGCCGGTGCCGGGGGTGGACGGCATCCGATGCCTGGCCGCGGCGCCCGACCACAGGTCGTTCTGGATGGGCGCCGAGGACGGCCGCGTCTACCAGCTGCTGGACGGCGACTGGACGCCGCGCGGCCCGTTGACCGGGCACACCGACGCCGTCAACACGCTGGCGCTGTCGCCGGCCGGCGGCATGCTCGCCTCGGCGTCACAGGACGGGACGGTGCGGATCTGGGACCTGAACACGTTCGAGCACCGGGTCGCCGCGCACGACGTGCCCGTCTTCGCCGTCTGTTTCACCGGTGACGGCGACCTGGTCGCCTCCGGTGGGGACGACGGCGTGATCCGCTTCTGGTCCGCGGCCTCGGGCGACGACGCCGGGCACATCGAGGCGCACGACGGCTGGGTTCTCGGCCTGGCACCGGGTCCCGGCGGAGGTCGTCTGCTCTCCGTCTCCGAGGACGGGACGCTGGCGATCTGGGACCTCGCCACGCGCCGGCTGCGGTCGAGGGTCGGGCTCGAGACCGTCCTCTGGTGTCTCAGCCCGATCGCGGAGGACATGCGGCTCGCGGTCGGCGATCTCGGCGGTGGCGTGCAGCTGCTGCGCATCGAGGACCGGTGAGGACGACGAGGTGGCCGCCCCCGACCGGGAGCGGCCACCCGGGATCGCACGATCGGTCTAGCTGGTCAGGCCCCACACCACGCGGCCGAGGGTGTCCTCGGTGCCGGTGAAGCCCTCGGACGGGAGGAACTGGCTGTCGCCGAAGTCGACGTCCGCGTCGTCGGCGGTGCCGCCGATGCCGTCGGGGCCGACGCCGAAGAGGGTGGCGAAGCCGGTGCCGCCGGCGTCCATCAGGTTGGCCTGGGTGTCCTGGTTGTCGGTGTGGAAGTTGCCGAAGAAGTGCCCGGCCTCGTGCGAGATCACGTTGCTCAGCGCCTGGCCGAGGAACTTGATGCGGTCGCTGGAGGAGGTCAGGTACGTGTTGAGCGACGCCTCGGAGTCGCCGGCCGGCGCGCTCAGGACGTCGAGCAGCACCAGCGCGGTCTCGGAGGTCTCGAAGTTACCGGGGTCGATGCTCTGGGCGATGCCGATGGTGTCGACACCGGACTCGTCGATCGTGCCGCCCACGATGATCCGGCTCGTGTTGGCGTTGCCCCACGGGTCGGCGTCGTCCTTGCTGTTCTTGATCTTCAGCTTGAACTTGGTGTTGAGGCCGCTGGCGACCAGGTCCTTCTTCAGGTTCTCGGTGACGCCGGCGGTGACGGCGTCGATCAGCGCGTCCTCGTCGGCCCGGGTGAGGCCCCAGTTGGCCAGGAACGCCGCGAACGGGCTGAGGTCGCGCTGGCCGGAACCGCCGAAGATGCCGGTGTTGACCCGCTCGCCGTCGAAGTCGAGGAACAGCGTCTGGTTCGGCGTCCTGCCCTGCAGGGCGGGACGGTAGGCCTCGACCGTGATGTCGTACGCGCCGGAGCCCGCCTCGACCGCGACGTAGTGCCAGCCGGCCTTGGTCGCCACGTAGTCGGTCACCGCGTTGCCACCGCCGGGCAGCGGCGAGGCCATCGGGTAGATGAACGAGGCGTCCTGCTCGGAGCCGTGCACCTCGCGCGGGGCGGTGTCGTAGACGGTCAGGTAGGACGGCGAGCCCTTCACCGAGGCGCCGAGCACGTCGCCGGGCCTGAGCTTGACCGCGAAGAAGTCCTGGTCGACGCCGCCCGAGGTCAGGATCAGCGTGTACGGGCCTTCGGTCGGCGGGGTCGGGTCGCCGATCCCGCCGCCGGAACCGGAGTCGAACGGGTCGGCGGGCAGGCCGCTGTACGCGGCGACGGCCAGGTAGAAGTCGCCGCCGGCGGTCACCTTGTACGTGATCTGGCTGTCCAGCCCGGTGAAGTCGTCGTTGACGGCGAGCAGCGTGCCGTCCGGGGCGAACAGCTCGAGCACGGTGTCGAGCGGCCCGGTCGGGGTGGCCGTGGTCAGCTTGAGCACCTTGCCGGCCACCGCACTGATCTTGTAGAAGTCGAAGTCGTTGCTGCCGTCGCCGGTGGTGTGGCCGTGCGGCCCGTCGCCGATCTGTGCGTTGATCACCGCGCCGTTGCGGATGTCGCCGATGCCGGTGTCGCCGGCCAGCGGGATCGAGCCGTTGTCCTCGGCCGGGGCCGGGACGCTGGGCGTGCTGACCGCCTCGTTGTCGAGGCTGCCGAGCACCCGGATCTTGGAGTACTGGCCGGAGCCGGTGCCGAACCCGGTCACGCGCTGGGCGTTGGCCGGGGTGTCGTTGCCGCCGTAGGTGCCGTCGATCTCGTCCTCGTCGACGACGACGGCCGGCGTGGCGGCGGCGGCCTTCGACGAGGACGAGAGCGCTTTCAACCGGGCCGCCGACCTGGCCGCCGACTGGGCCTTCATGTAGTTCGCCCAGCCCGCGTAGTCGACCTTCGAGGCGTCCGGCACGTCGGCCAGGAACGGGTTCGGCCCCTTGGGCTTCGTCCCGTACGGCGCCTTGGGCGCGACGCCGACCCCGGCGGCCAGCGAGGCCTTGTCGGCCGGGCTGAGCCCGCCGTCCCTGGTGGGTGTGCCTGCGGTGGGAGCGGCGTGCGCGGCGCCCGGCGCGATCAGCGCCAGGCCCAGCACGGCCGCGGAGATGGTTGCGATGCTCCGTCGCATCAGGGGTCCCCCTTCGGCTCATCCGGACCCCCCGGTCACGGATGGTAGAAGGGACGTTACTCACGACGAACGTCAATATCTAGAGTTGTCGATATGCCGTAACAATCCGCTTACGCCGCCTGCACACGCTCCAGCGCGGCGACCGCGGCACCCCGGGCGCCGGCCATGTCGAGGTCGGCGCAGAGCGCGAAGCCGGACGCCGCCTGCTGCTCCTGCCGCAGCTGGGTGTGCTCCCGCACGGAGTTGAGGAACCACTGCCGGAAGCGCGGCGCGGCCTCCACCACACCACCACCGAGCAGGTACGCGTCGGGGTCGGTGAAGTTGGCGGCGATGGTGAACAGCTTTCCGATCGCCTTGGCCTGCTGCCCGAACACCGCGAGCGCCAGCGGGTCCTCCTTCTCGCCGTAGCCGCGCAGCAGCTTGGCCGCCTTGCCGATCGGCTCGGCGGCGAGCGGGTGGTCCGGGAACTTCGCGAGCCAGTACGGCAACAGGTTGTTCTTGATGCCGGTCAGCGAGGCGATGCTCTCGACGTCACCCTCGAAGCCGCAGTTGCAGACCGGCACCGGCTGGTCGTCCTCGAGCACGCCGTGCAGGGGGATCTGCACGTGGCCGAGCTCGCCCGCCATCCCGGCCGCGCCGCTGACGACCCTGCCCTTCTCCACGACTCCCCCGCCGAGCCCGGTGCCGACGATCGCGGCGACCGACGAGCGGTTCATCGCCTGGTCGCCGAAGTGACGGTGATGCGCGTACAGGGCCGCGGCGTTGGCGTCGTTGTTGTAGATGACCGGCAGGCCGAGCTTGGCCTCCAGGGCGCCGCGGATGTCGAAGCCGTGCCAGGAGACCTGGTTGAAGTTGGTCGAGCCCTTCGACGAGATCACCCCGGTGGCGCTGGCCGGGCCGGGCGTGTCCAGGCCGACGGCGCGCACCAGCGTGAGCGGCGTGCTGGTCAGCTCGATGATGTTGTGGAAGGCCTCGGCCAGGGCCTCGACCGCGGACTCGGGGCCGTCCTGCACGAGGCTCGGATTCTCCACCAGGTGATCGACGAGGAACTGTCCCGTGGCGTCGAGGACGGTGGCGTTGTTGCAGGTGCCGCCGTTGTCGAGGCCGACGACTACCCAGGAGGCGGGGGTGCGTACCGGTTCTGACTGATCCACATGGGTGAGCGTACGTCCGGTTCCGCCTCGGGTGATACGGGTGCGAGCGGATTGCGGCTCGGTTAGTCACGGTTGCAGCGGCGACGCGTCCCGGCGTACGGGTCGAACGGTCAGGCATGACGACGACGCGCCGTACGCTCCTGGCCGCCGCTGGTGCCGCCACCGCCTCCGCCGCCGGTCTGCTCGCCGCCGCCCCGGCCGAGGCCGCCCCGGCCGCCGCGCTCGACCCGGCCACGCTGGTCGCCGCCGACCCGATCGCGCACCTGCTGCGCCGCGCCACCTTCGGGCCGACCCCGGCGACCCTGGCCGAGGCGACCAAGCTCGGCGTCACCGGCTGGCTCGACCGGCAGCTGAACCCGGCCGCGATCGACGACGCGCGGGTCGAGTCGCTGCTCACCCGGCTGCCCCTGGCCACCGCGCCGATCGCCACCGTGCGGTCGGCGATCAAGGTGCACTCGTACGAGGCGTTCGGCCAGCTCGGCCGCTCGGTCGTGGCCCGCGCCGCGTGGAGCAACCGCCAGCTGTTCGAGGTCGTCGCCCAGTTCTGGGGCAACCTGCTGCACATCACCGCGCCGTCCAGCGGCGTGTGGGACAGCCGGCCCGACTACGAGGCCCAGGTGATCCGCAAGCACACGTTCGGGAAGTTCGCCGACATGCTCAAGGCGTCGGTCAAGCACCCGGCGATGCTCACCTACCTCGACAACCGCTCCTCGACCAAGACCCACCCGAACGAGAACTACGCCCGCGAGCTCATGGAGCTGCACACGGTCGGCCTGGTCTACGGCGAGGACGACGTGAAGCAGGCGGCCCGGCTGCTCACCGGCCTGACCGTGACCAAGGCCGGCGCGTACGCGTACGACCCCGCGAAGCACGCCACCGGCGCGGTGAAGGTCCTCGGCTTCACCCACCCCAACGCCTCGCCCGCCGACGGCGAAGCCGGCGCGATGGCGCTCGCCGACCACCTGGCCCGGCACCCGGCCACCGCCCAGCGGATCGCCGCCCGGCTGTGCCAGCGGTTCGTGGCCGACGAGCCGCCGGCCTCGCTGGTGACCCGCCTGGCCAAGATCTACCTGGACAACGACACCGCGATCGTGCCGGTGCTGCGGGCGCTGTTCACCTCGGCCGAGTTCGGTGCCGCCCGCGCTCAGAAGACCCGCACCCCGTTCGAGGACATGATCGCCACCGTGCGCGCGCTCGGTCTCGGCCCCGAGACCTCGGGGATCAAGGCGCTCGACGCGCTCTACAACGCGATGGTCGACGCCGGCAACGCGCCGTTCCGGTGGGCCCCGCCGAACGGCTTCCCGGACGTGGCCGCGGCCTGGGCGTCGCCGTCCTCCTTCCTGCTGCGCTGCAACCTGCACCTGAACCTGGCCACCGGCTGGTACCCCAGCCAGCTCACCCGTCCCGCCGATCTGCTGCGGTCGCTCGTTGCGGCGCTGCCGGGCACCTACGGCGCGCTGGTCGACGCGCTCGCCGTACGGCTGACCGGCGCGAAGCTGCCGGCCGCGCACACCGCCGCCGTGCTCAGCGTCGCCGGAAAGCTGCCGACGAGTCCTCTGACCAGCTCCGACAAGTCCCTGGCCGGGAGCGCGCCCTACCTGATCGCGCTCGTTCTCGACTCGCCGACCTTCCAGTTGAGGTGATCATGAAGTTCCCGGGATGTTCCGAGCACGCCGCCATCAGCCGGCGGACGCTTCTGGGTGCCGCCGGCGCCGCCGGAGTGGCCACCAGCCTCGTCTTCGCCGAGCCCGGTCACGCCGAGGGCGGCTACACCGGCGACACCCTGGTCGTGGTCTCGCTGCGTGGCGGCTTCGACGGGCTCTCCGCGATCGCCCCGATCGGCGACACCGACTACTACCGGGCGCGGCCCACCATCGCCCTGCCGAAGTCCCAGGTCATCGCCGGGGACGGCACGTTCGGGCTGCACCCGGCGCTGGCCCCGCTGCTGCCGCTGTGGAAGGCCGGCCAGCTCGCCGCCGTCCACGCGGTCGGCCAGGGCAACCCGACCCGCTCGCACTTCGCGGCGATGGACGCCATGGAGAACGCGGCGCCCGGCACCTCGATCCGCAGCGGCTGGCTCGACCGGATGCTCGGCGTCACCGGCGCCACGGCCCCGCTCGCCGGCGTCTCGATGGGCCACGCCATGCCGGCCCGCCTGTTCGCCGGGCCCACGCCGGCCGTCTCGATGGCCGCGATCGACAAGTTCACGCTGGCCGGGGAATCGGACAAGCGGCCCATCGCCGCCGCGCTCCGCACGATGTACGCGGACGCGCCGATCCTGCAGGCGGGACCGGCCCTGGCCGCCGGCAAGGCGCTGACCGCCAGCGCGTCGATGCGGTCGGCCACGTACCAGGCCGCCAACGGCGCGGCCTATCCCGCCGGCGACCTCGGCGCCGCCCTGCGCGACGTGGCCCGGCTGATCAAGGCCAGGTCCGGCCTGGTGACGGCGGCGGTCGACAGCGGCGACTGGGACATGCACAACGCGCTGGGCACCGCGGCCAAGGGGCAGCGGATGTTCGACAACCTCACCGACCTGGCCGCCGGCCTGGCCGCCTTCGCCGCCGACCTCGGCCCCGAGGCGATGAAGTCGGTGACGGTGCTGACCATCAGCGAGTTCGGCCGGCGGGTGGCCGAGAACGCCTCGCACGGCGCCGACCACGGGCACGGCAACGCGATGCTGCTGCTCGGGGGCGGGATCAAGGGCGGCAAGGTGTACGCGAACTGGCCCGGCCTGTCCCCCGCGGCGCTCCTGGACGGGGACCTCGCGGCCACCACCGACTACCGCTCGGTGATCGGCGAGATCCTCCAGAAGCGGTGCGGCTTCGGGTCGCTCGATCAGGTGTTCCCCGGCGTCAAGCCGTCCACGTTCGGGCTGGCCACCCTCCGTTCATGAACGGCGTTTAGGCTGGCCGGTGATGGAACCAGCGAGTAACCACAGCGTCCTCGACATCGGCGGGGACGGTGGCTTCACGTCGTTGCGGCGCCCGGCCCGGCCCCGGGCCGAGCGCTACGAGCTGGGCCGCTCGCTGCGGGAGCGCGCCCACCGGTCGGATATGGCGTACTGGACGCCGCCCGACGACCGGGCCGACCCGGTCCGGCAGGTGATCGAGCAGAACGCCGGCCGGCAGGAGTGGCTCGTCCCGCTCCGGATCGGCCGGATGGTGTCCTCGCCGTACGCGTTCCTGCGCGGCTCGGCCAACATCATGGCCGACGACTTCGCGGCCCTGCCCGCCACCGGCATCACCCCGGTCATCTGCGGCGACGCCCACCTCGGGAACTTCGGCTTCTACGCCTCGCCCGAGCGGGAGCTGGTCTTCGACCTCAACGACTTCGACGAGGCCCACCCCGGGGCGTGGGAGTGGGACCTGCGCCGGCTCACGGTCAGCGTCTACGTGGCCGGCCGGCAGAACGGGTTCCGCGAGAGCGCCTGCGCCGACGCCGTCCAGCACTGCGTCGCCGAGTACCGGGAGCAGCTCGCCCACCTCGCCGAGCGGCCGCTGCTGGGCCGCTCGTTCGACCGGCTCGACGTCGACCAGCTGCGCTCGGCCGCGTCCCGGGCCAGCTTCCGCGACGAGATCGAGCGGGCCGCCCGGCGCGCCCGGCGGCGGACCAGCGACCGGGCGCTGCCGCGCTTCACCGAGCGGCGGGACGGCACCTTCAAGCTGGTCGAGGAGCCACCGGTGATCACCCGGCCGAGCGAGGCCGAGTGGGAGGCGCTGGCCGAGTCCCTCGACGGCTACCTCAACACACTGCCGCCGCACTGGGCCCGCATCCTCGCCGGCTACCGGATCGTCGACATCGCGCACAAGGTGGTCGGGGTCGGCTCGGTGGGGCTCCGGGCGTACGTGGCGCTCTGCGAGGGCAGCAACCCGGACGATGTGGTGTTCCTCCAGCTCAAGCAGGCCCGCCGGTCGGTGATCGCGGTGCACCAGCACGGCGAGGCGGCGTGGCACCGGCACCAGGGCCAGCGGGTCGTGGAGTATCAGCAGGCGCTGCAGACCGTGAGTGACCCGCTGCTGGGCTGGACCACGGTCGGCGACACCCAGTTCTACGTCCGCCAATTCCGCGACATGAAGGGCGCGATCGTGGTCGAGGACATCGACGCCGACGCGCTCGGCGACTACGCCGGCATCTGCGGGTTCCTGCTGGCGAAATCGCACGCGCGCACGAGCGGCGCCTCCATGATCGCGGGATACATCGGCGGGAGCGACAAGCTCGCGGACTCGTTGTGCCGGTTCGCGCGGGCGTACGCCGATCAGGTCGAGCGGGACCACGCGGCGCTCGTGGGCGCGGTGCGGCGGGGCGTGCTGCCGGCGGAGACGCTCGCGTGAGCGGCATCGTCTCGCTCGCCAGCCTGGTGCTGGCGGAGTTCTGGTCCGAGCGCCATCTGTGCACGCTGACGACATTGCGCAAGGACGGGTCGCCGCACGTGGTGGCGGTCGGCGCCACGCTCGCCGACGGTGTCTGCCGCGTGATCTCGTCGTCCACATCCGCCCACGTCCGGCATATCCGAAATGGCCAATCACGCGTCGCCGTGTGCCAGGTCGATCGGGCGCGCTGGACCACGGTCGAGGGGCTGGCCGTGGTGAAGGACGACCCGGCCTCGGTGCGGCACGCGGAGGAGCTCTACGCGAAGCGCTACCGGACGCCGCGGCCCAACCCGCTGCGCGTGGTCATCGAGATCGGCGTGACGAAGGTTCTCGGCTCGAGCCCGTTCACCGCGTAGCGTCGGCTTCGTGAGCGATTTCGAGTTGCTCGAGGGCGCGCCGGTCGCGCTGGGCGGTCCGCGCGGCTTCGCCGTGACGCGGACACTGCCCAACCGGGAGCGGCGCATGGTGGGCGCGTGGTGCTTCCTCGACGCGTACGGGCCGCACGAGCTCGGCGACACGGCGGGCATGCGGGTCGGTCCGCACCCGCACACCGGCCTGCAGACGGTGACCTGGCTGGTCGCCGGCGAGGTGCTGCACCGCGACAGCCTCGGCAACCGCCAGGAGATCCGGCCCGGGCAGCTGAACCTGATGACGGCCGGGCGCGGGATCAGCCATTCCGAGGAGAGCCCGCGGGTCAACTCGGGGGTGCTTCACGGCGTACAACTATGGGTTGCCCTGCCGCACGCGGACCGAGACGTGCCCCCGGCCTTCGCCCACCACGCCGATCTTCCGGTGGTCGCCCTGGGCGACGTCACCGCGACCGTCCTGATGGGCACGCTGGGCGACGCGACCTCGCCCGCCCGGACCCATACGCCCCTGGTCGGAGCCGAGCTCACGCTGGCGGCCGGGGCTTCCGCGGCGATTCCCCTCGACCCCGGGTTCGAATACGCGATCTTGGCGCTCGACGGCGCGGCCACGGTGGACGATGCGGAGGTCAAGCCGGGACCGCTGCTTTATCTGGGGTCCGGGCGCTCGTCGGTGCGGCTAGGCGCCGGCCCGCCCACCCGGGTGCTGCTGCTCGGCGGCGAGCCGTTCGCGGAGCGCCTGGTGATGTGGTGGAACTTCGTCGCCCGCGACCACGACGAGGTCGTCCAGATGCGCGCGGACTGGGAGTCGCGGACGCCCCGGTTCGGCGAGGTGCTCGGCTACGACGGGCCGCCGCTGCCCGCACCCCCGATGCCGTTGACGCGGTTGGTACCCAGGGGACGGATTCGCACTTGACGGCCTCCCCCGCCCGGCGGATCGTCGGAAGTGACGGCCGTCATCTCGGTCGCGGGGAGCCAGTCGTGAACTTCTGGGATGTGGGGAAACTAGCGCTGATCGTGGCCACGCCCACGCTGCTCGGGGCGGCGGCCGTCTATGCGCCGCGGATCTGGGAGCTGACCTCCACGTACTGGGAAGCACACCGGCCGCAGCCGCCGCGGCCGATCGGGCCGCCGATCGAACAGCTCGCCGCCGACCTGCGCCGGCTGCTACGGCTGCACGGCGCGCTCACCGAGTCGGCGGCGGTCGCCATGCGGGCACACCGGCTGTGGGCGGTCGAGGCGGCGATCGCGGTGCGGGCCGTCGAGGCGGCGCGCGCGCTGGACATCCCGCACCGGGAGCCGGAGACGCCGGGGGCGTTGCGCCGGGACGAGCTGTTGTCGCTGCTCCGCCGGTTGTCGCGGGCGGGGCTCGTGCTGCCGGCCGAGGTCGGGCCGTTCACGTCGGACGGTCGCCTCTGAGGGTGACCGGTGCGCCCGGTCGGTGCGAAACGGCGGCGGTGTGCACCCCGCCGCCGTTCCTCTCCCGGGCCCGCGCCGCCATGACTGTCCACACCGGCAATGGGGGGCAGAGCGGTGTGGTCGTCGCTGGGGTGTGGCGCGGGTGGCGGCCGCTAGATACGGGGGCGGCGGCCGCCGGCCGGGGGATTGAGGGTCTCCAGAGTCCAGTGGTCGAGGCGGCGCAAGGCCACCCGCCAGGTGGCGCGTACGGCGCCGAGTTCGAGGCGCGGCATGTCCGCATCCTTTCGCATCGGTGTCGTTCGTCGGTGCGGCCGCCCGGGTGTCGACCCGGTGCCGCGTCCGGAGCCCTGGGACCACGCTGTCCTGGGCGCTCCACCACCGTGACATGCCTTAGCACCTTGATCCGCATTAAGCGAGAGTGGCATTCGCCACCCCGCCGAAACCTGAATGTCACCTGAGAGACACCGGGGTCGCCCGTTCGGGTCGCCGGCCAATCCGTGGGGATCCTCAGAACAGGTTTAAGAATTGCTTAAGTCGACATTTCGACCCGTCGTGACGTGGCGTCAATTCGTCCCTGCGATCCGTTGATCCGTCGGCCGCATTTGAACTGTTCGGCGGGGCCACCCGTACTGTCCCGTGAGGAAACGCATGCGGCCCGGGTGACGGCCGCGCCGACTCTCGGTCACCGGCTCGCCCCACGGGCCGGTGACGCGCTCACGAGGGTGCTGGCGCACGTTGCAAAAGCGTGGTTAACCTTCCACATCCACCGGTGGGAGGGGGACCCCCGGGCTCGAGTCAGGGAGAACGGGGGCACGATGCGGCACAGGGGCGAACCACCAACCCCGGGCCGCCGCCTGCCCGCCCGCGGGGCCGCCGCATGAGCTTCGAGGACGACGAATACTGGGACGACGAATACTCTGAGTATTCCATCATGCCGAATTCGGCGGTCGCTCAAGAACGCCAATACACCAGGCGGACCGCGCCCGATCCGGTGATTCCCACCAAACGGCCCGCCGCCGCGCCCGGTGAGCCGGTCGACGAGCTGGCCGCCCGGCGGCAGCGACGCGCCGCGACCCGCAAGCCGCAGGCCGCGTTCGACTCGGAGCGACCGAGCTGGTTGGACGATCCGGACTTCTCGCCGGTGGACACGTCGCAGCCGAACCTCGCGGGCTCCGCGTTCGCCGACGTCGACTTCAACCGCCCCGAGCTGGGCGTCGACTTCGACGCGCCCGACTACCCGATCAGCAGCAACGGGGACGCGGTCCGCCACGACGACCGCTTCGGCGACTTCCCCGACGACATCGACGAGCCTTTCGACCATCGCGACCTCGAGGCGTACGGGCACGGCCCGCAGACGACGACGCATGCCGGCTCGGTCGAGGAACCCCCCGCCAAGCCCGCCCGGAAGGGTTGGCTCGGCCGGCGGAAGCAGGCCGAGCAGCCCGCGCGCCCCGCCGAGCAGCCGGACCCACGCGGCGGCTCGCGGCGGTCGGCGTCCGCACCGGTGCCCCCGCCACCGTCCGACCCGCGTGGCCGGCGACCGGCTCCGGAGATCGATCCGCGTCCGGGCCGCGACGTGGACCCGCGCATCGCCGATCCCCGCTCGCCCTCGCGCGGTGGGGATCCACGTCAGCCCGCCCGGGCCGACGACCCGCGATCGCCGTCCCGCGGCGGCGACCCACGCCAGCCCGCCCGCGCCGACGACCCCCGCTCACCCTCGCGCGGTGGAGATCCACGTCAGCCCGCGCGCGCCGACGACCCGCGCTCGCCAGCCCGCGGCGGCGACCCCCGCCAGCCCGCCCGCGCCGACGACCCCCGCTCGCCAGCCCGCGGCGGCGACCCCCGCCAGCCGGCGCGCCGCGACATCGATCCGGCCGCCAGCGGGCGGGCCCGGGTGCCGCAGGCCCAGCCTGCCGAGCCCATGGACCTGTACCGCCGCCCCGACGACTACGGCCGCCGCGATGGCGACTACCGCGGTCCCGGCGACGAGCGCGGCCGGTGGGCGGCCGACCCGCGTGCGGACGCCCCACGCGGCCGCCGCCCGATCGACGCCGAGCTCGACATCACCGACCCGCGGATGCGCCGCCCCGCCGACGACCGCGGCATGCGCCGTTCGCGCTCCGACCTCGGCGGCACCGATCCACGCCTGCAGCGCCCGGTCGGCGACCCCCGCACGAGGAGAGGCGAGCCCGCCGCCTGGTCCGACCCCGACCAGCGCCGCCGTCCGGCGGGCCGGATGGGCGAGCGAACCGCGTTCTGGGACCCGGCCGACGCCGAAGACCTGGCCGCCCGGCGTGGCTACCGCGAGGACCAGTCCCCCGACCCGGCCCACCGCGGCCGCTTCCCCGACGCTCCCCCCGCACCCGCGATCGGCGACTACGACCAGGGCTTCCGCCCGGTGGATGGCCCGGGCCGGCCCTCCAGCCGGCGCGGTGCCGAGCCCTGGCCCGACGAGCGCGCCGCCGAGCCCGCGTGGCCCGCCGACACCGGCTGGACCGACACCGGCGCGCGCGTGACAAGTTGGGACATAGACGGCGAAGCCACCTGGACCGACGAGCCCGTGGAGCCCGCCGCCCTCACCGCCCACACCGACACCGACCGCGACCGCCGCGACACCGACGTCCGCGACGACCGCGAGGTTGCCCGGAAGGCAGCCGAACGGTCCGGGCCGGACGCCGACGAAGCCCGCCCCGAGACCGACGGCGGCCCACGCATCATCAGCAAGGCGCCGGAGCCCACCCCACCGCGCGTGATCGGCCGCGAGGAGCCCCCGCCCACGCCGCGCGTCGTCAAGAAGGCCGAGCCCACCGCTACCCCTCGCGTGGTCGGCAGCAGCCCCGCGACACCCGCCGCCCGCGTGGTCACCCCGCCCCCGGTCGCTCCCACGCCGGTATCCCCGGGTCCCAACGCTCCCGCTCCGGTCCCTCCCGCTCCGGTCCTTCCCGCTCCGGTCCCTCCCGCTCCGGTCCCTCCCGCTCCGGTCCCTCCCGCTCCGGTCCCTCCCGCTCCGGTCCCTTCCGCTCCGATCGCCCCGGCTGCCGGCCCGCACATGCCGCCCCCGTCCGTTCCCGATCAACGCTCGGCGACCTCCGCTCCCGACCGCCTCGACCCCGCCGCCCTCCACCGCCCCGGTAGCGGAACCTCCGACACCGGCAGCCGCCTCGGCATGCCCGGCACCCCCGCAGAGAGCGGCACACGCCTCGGCCGACCTGGATCACCGTCCGAGACGGGCAGCCGGCTGGGTACGCCGGGGTCGCCGGCGGAGACCGGCAGCCGGCTCGGGGTGCCGCAGCAGCCTTCGGAATCCGGTTCACGGCTCGGCGCCTACCCGGACGGTTCGCCTCGATCCCGGCGGTCCCCGCGGACGGCGCACGTCGTGTTCAACGACGGCGACGGCCCGTGGTCGATGGTTCCGGACGACGCGCCGCCCGCCGCCGAGCCCGTAGGCCTCTCCCGGCCGATGTCGCCCAACCTGCCCCGCCCCGGCGTGGAGCAGCACCGCCCGCCGACCCCGGCCCACCCGGGCGAGACGCGCCCGACGTCGGTTCCTCCGGCAGCCGGCCACCCGCAGCATCCGGGCCAGATCCCCCCGGGTGCGATGCCGCCGGCTTCGGTTCCGCCCGCGGCCCGCCAGCCCGGCATGATGCCTCCGGCGGCCATGCCACCCGCCGCCGTGCACGGTGCCGCGCCGCCGGCTCCCGCGTCGGGTGGGCAGGTGGTGGGTCCGTACACCTCGGGTCAGCAGGCCGGCCGGACCGAGGGCGCGCCGGTCTCCCCCGCCGCGGGCCGTCCGACTATGCCCATGTCCGCTCCGGGGGCCGGGGGTCGCCCGGGTGGGACGGCGCCTATGCCGCCTGCGCAGGCTTCGCCACCGCCGGCCGGTTGGCCGCCGCCTCCGGCTCCAGCAACTCCGGCTCCGGCAACTCCGGCTCCCGCACCGGCAGCTCCGGCTCCGGCTCCCACTGCCGCTCCGGCTCCGGCACCGGCTGCGGCTGCGGCACCAGCTCCCGCTCCCGCTCCCGCTCCGGCACCGGCTCCCGCTCGGGCACCAGCTCCCGCTCCGGGACCGGCTCCGGCTCCGGCTCCGGCTCCGGCACCCGCTCCCGCTCCGGCACCGGCACCGGCACCGGCACCGGCACCGGCACACGCTCCCGCTCCGGCACCGACTCCCGCTCCGGCACCGACTCCCGCTCCGGCACCGACTCCCGCTCCGGCACCGACTCCCGCTCCGGCACCGACTCCCGCTCCGGCACCGACTCCCGCTCCGGCACCGACTCCCGCTCCGGCACCGACTCCCGCTCCGGCACCGACTCCCGCTCCGGCACCGGCACCGGCTCCGGCTCCGGCTCCGGCGGGGACGGTGCAAGGGACGCAGAACGCTGGGCACGTCGCGCAGCCTGCTGCGTTCGCTTCTGGGGTTCGGCCGGGCGAGAAAGCTCCGATTCAGCCGGGGGTCCGGCCTACGTCGCTGGCTTCCGCGCCGGTCAGCTCGCCCGCTGCGGCGCGATCGAGGCAGGACGTGCCTACGCAACCGATGGCTCGGCCTCAGCCGGGCGCGCCGGCTGCGGGCGGCGCCGTGCCGAACGCACGCGTGGGCTACCTGCCGGCGCAGCGGCCTCCCGCTGATGCGGCGGCTCCGGACGGGGCGACAACAACTGGGGCGACAACGACTGGGGCGACGACCACTGGGGCGACGACCACTGGGGCGACCGGGTCTGGCTCACCGGCGCCCGGCTCACCGGCGCCGGTCGGCGGGCGCGGTGGCCGGCATGGTGCGCCTGAGCAGGCCGGGGACCATTCGGTGGCCGGCAACCCGGCTGCCACGGCTGGCGGTGCCGCTCGGAACGCAGGTGCGGCGGGCACCGCGACGGCTGGGACCGCCGGAACGCCCGGGACCACCGGGACCCGCGGGACCACCGGATCCGGAACGGCTGGGACCGCCGGGACCCGCGGGACCACCGGATCCCGAACGGCTGGGACCGCCGGGACCGGAGGCACGGGAACGGCCGGCGACGCCGGGACCGGCCAGACCGCGGCGGGGGAACGGCTGGGAGCGCATGCGGCGCCCTACATGGATCCGGATGGGACTCTGCACAACCTCAAGCCGATCGGGCGCCTTGCGGTCTCCGGGCCCGATCAGGAGCCGCGGCGGGTTGCGGACACCGAGTTCGGCGGTAAGTGGTTCGCCCCGAAGGTGGATGACGCGCAGGCGGACGCTTCGGGTGGGAGCGGCGACGGGCTTGTGCTCAACCTTGATCTTGCGGGGCTGTTCAACGGCGTGGCGATCGCGACCGAGCCGGACGCCGGAGCTGCAACAGGCGGCGGCCCGGAGAACGATGATGCGGCGACCGGCGGTGCAGCGCAGAACGGCGCACCGGCGGAAACGGCGGCGCCGTCGCTCATCCCGGGGCCGGAGCCGGTCCTCGACCCGGGCGATGCGCCGGCGAAGAGCGAAGGACCCGCCGCGCCCAACCCGGCGGCGGAACTGGATGCGATCCGGTGGCGGCTCGACGGCGGGACGCTGCGCGAGGTCGTCGACGACAAGGACGCGCTGCGGGCGCTGGGCGAGAAGCTCGACGGGCCGCTCGCCGACGAGGTCGACAACGTGGCCAAGGCGGGGCTGCTCAGCGTACGCGCGGAGGTCTACCGCCTGCTCGGCGAGCTGGGCATGGCCGCGGCCGCCAGCCGGCTCGCTCTGGCGCACGCCGAGTCGGCGCGGGACACGCAGTCGATGGTGATCGCGCAGGCCGAGCTGGCGCACATCCTGCGGCTGCGGGGGGACTTCCAGGAGGCCGACCGGCTCTTCGCCAAGGCCTCGGCGGCGCCGGTGCCGGCGACGCTGCGCAGCGTGGTGCACGAGAACGCGGGGCGGTGCTGCTTCGACCAGGGGCGGCACATGGAGGCTCTCGATCACTTCGCCCGGGCCGTACGGCTGGGGAAGCCCGACGACCAGGAGCTGGCGCAGCGGATCGGGGTGTGCCTCGAGGCCGTCTACATCCACGTCCTGCGCGACGGCTGGGGACCGTATCCGCGGGCGCGCGAGGAGATCACCGGGCCGGCGAAGCAGGACATCACGGCCGAGCATCCGACCGTCACACCACGGTAGGCGCCGGGACCTGGTCCACGTTGTGCCGAGCCCCGGGCGGGTGGGCCATCGCCGTACGCCCGCGCCCGCCGTCCTTGGCCTCGTAGAGGGCGGCGTCCGACGCCGCGCCGAGCTCGACCGCGGTGAGCGCGTGGTCGGGCAGCACCGCCACGCCGATGCTCAGGCCGGGCGGCCCGCCGGGCAGCGACGTGATCGCCGCGACCGCCGCCCGCACCTCGTCGGCGGCCCGCCGGGCGCCCATCCGGTCGGTGCGCAGCAGCACCACGAACTCGTCGCCGCCGAGCCGGCCGACCACGTCGTCGTCGCCCGACGCCACCGATCGCAGGGCGTCGGCCACCAGCTGCAACGCCTGGTCGCCGACGCCGTGGCCCCACGTGTCGTTGATCTTCTTGAAGTAGTCGATGTCCAGGGTCATCAGCGCCACCGACCCATGGTGGCGTTGCGCCCAGCCGACCGCGCGGGCGAGCTCGCCGTCGAAGGACCGGCGGTTGGCGACCCCGGTGAGCGGATCCGCGTACGCCTGGGTCTCGAGAACCTCCCGCAAGCGCTCGTTGCGTCCCCGGAGTGACCAGACGACCACCCCGGTCAGCGTCATGGCCACCGTGAGCGACGCCCAGTCGGTGACGGCGCGGCTCGGGTCCAGGATCACGAACACGACCGCGGCGTTGCCGGCCGAGACGAGCGTGAGCACCAGGTAGTTGGCCAGGCGGCTGAGGAAGTTCGCGGTGTAGAGCACCGGCCAGAGGTAGAAGAGCTGGGCGCCGGTGCTCGCGTCCCAGGTTGCCAGGTTCATGGTGGTGAGCAGGACGATGCCGAGGAACGGCGCGAGGAACCAGAAGATCCGCGGCACCCGCTCGGGACGCCAGCGGCAGAGCGCGCCTAGGGCACTCACCACCACCGTGAGCAGCATGAAGATCGACACGCCGGGCACCGTGCGCTGCGCCGGGAGGATCACGCCGGTGAGGAACATGAAGGGCCCGGCGGCCATCAGCAGGTACGCGACGGACCGGGACGCCCCCGTCTCGTCACGCAGCTGAAAGGTCACCTGCCGCCTCCTCATGTCGATATGCACATTCGGTTGCGGCGGCAAGCACCTGAGGCTTCTCAGACCGCGATCGGCTCTGGCGACCGGGGACGGGAGCGCGCGGTCAGGGTGACGCCGGCGCTCGCGAGCATCACCAGCACCAGGGCGACGATCTCCACGGCGTCCAGGCGCTGGCCGAGCACCAGCAGGCCGGCCAGCGCGGCGGCGGCCGGCTCGAGGCTCATCAGGATGCCGAAGACCCGGGTCGGTATCCGGCGCAGGGCGTTGATCTCCAGGCCGTAGGACAACACCGAGGAGAGGAGCGCCACGGCGGTGCCCCCGATCAAGAGCGACGGATCATCCCGTACGGCCGAAGCGCCCTCGAAGCCGAAGGGAAGCACCAGGAGTGCGGCCACGGCCAGCGAGACGGCGAGGCCGCCGGTGCCCGGGACCAGGCCGCCGAGCCGGGCGCTGAACACGATGTACCCGGCCCAGCAGAGCCCGGCCACGAAGGCCAGCACGAGCCCGCCGATCGGGGCCGAACCGCCGTGCGCGGTGCCCAGCAGCAGCACCCCGGCCGCGGCCAGCAGCGCCCACAGCAGGTCGATCAGCTTGCGGGTCTGCACCAGCGCGAGCAGCAGCGGACCCAGGAACTCGACGGTGACCGCGATGCCGAGCGGGACCGTGCGCAGCGACAGGTAGAAGATCAGGTTCATCCCGGCCATCACGACGCCGAGGACCGCCGCCGCCCGCCACGCCGCGCCGGACCACGACCGCAGCCGCGGCCGGGTGGCGACCGCGATGATCACCGCCGCGATCGACAGGCGGAGCAGCGTCACCCCGGCCGCGCCGAGGTCGTCGAAGAGCGTGCGCGCCACCGCGCTGCCGAACTGCACCGAGGCGATCGACATCATCACCAGCAGCGGCGCGGGCGCCTCGGGACGTCTCATGACCCCCAGTGTTCTCAGACCGGAAGCCCACCCGGGCGGCGGTTGCCGTCCGGGTGGGCCACCTCACGCGAGGAGCACGAGGAGCAGTCAGCCCTCGATGCCGTTGACCGGCGGGACGGTCAGCGTGCGGTTCTCCGGGGTGCCGCCGAGGATGACCTCGCGCAGCGCCGAGTTGTTGGTGGTGTCGAGCTCGGCCAGCTTCTTGACCGGGTTGGCCAGGACCTGGATGTAGTAGGTGCCGTTCGGCAGGTCGGTCACCTCGAAGGACTGGCCGGGCCGGTCCTGGCTGTAGGTGTCGCCGTTGCCGATGTCGAGCACCTCACGGACGGCGACGACGGTGTTGGCGCCGCACGACGTCGAGAGGTCGGTGTTGTCCGGCCGCCACTTCGCGTTCGGCAGCGTGTAGTCGACGGCGTCGGTGTTGGCCAGGCAGAACGCCTCCTTGCCGCTGCGCACGGCCAGCTTCTTGTCCGCCGCCAGCAGGTTGTACTGGGCGAAGTCGGTGAAGTGCCAGTGCTTGTGGCCGACCCGGTCGTCCCACTGCATGGTGCCGGCCTGCTGCGACCCGACCTGGTTGCCGTGAGCGTCGAAGAAGTACTGGTACGCGTCCATCAGCTCGGTGCCGCTGCGCCGGAACCCGTCGACGAGCAGCGGCGACGTACCCCCGTTCCAGACCGTGGCGCCGAAGTTGATGTACCACTTGCCGTCGGTCTCGCCGGTCTCCTCGTTCTGGCCCTGGGCCAGCGAGATGCCCCAGGCCGGCAGCGAGCGCAGGTCGGGACGCGGCCCGCTCTTGGGCGCGGCCTTGAGAGTGGCCGGGCGCTTGCCCGGAGCGCGCAGCCCGGGCACGAACTCGGACACCTGCTGACCGCCCTGCCGGTCGGCCTGCAGCTCGCCGGGCGAGGCGGCGGCCTCCGCCTTCGCCGCCTTGATCTTGGCGAGACTGGTCTTGTTGATGTCCTCGTCGACCACGGTGACGGCGATCTTGACGGTGGACTGCGCGGCCTGGACCCCGAACAGCTTCTGGTACGTCGGGTTCAGCACCGCGGTCACCTGGTACTTGCCGGGCTGCAGGTCGAACTCCCCGGTCACCGGCGTGGTCTGCACGGCCGAGTCCCAGCCGGCCTGGATGCCCCAGACGGCGCCGAGCGTGAACGGGTTCCAGCCGCCGCACTGGGTCGGGTACGGCGTGGTGGCCGGCGCGTCGGGCCGGGTGCGGGCCGACGACCACGAATTGGCGCAGAACGGCGTCGAGTACTGCCTGATCGTGGCGCCCGAGGCGTCGGCGATCGTGAACTTGGTGAAGTCCTTGAGGCCGTTGAAGTCGGGCACCAGGCCGGCCGGCAGCGGGACGGTCCTGGTACTGCCCTTCTTGGTGATCCGCTGCTCGGCGGCGATCGGCTTGTCGTAGCCGGTGCGCTTGGCCCGGATCTCGAACGGGTCGTTGCCCGCGATGACGTGCAAGCCCAGGTCGAAGTCGAGCCACACCTCGTCGCCGTAGTGGTACCGCGTGGCGGTCACGCTCTGGGTCGCGGCCACGAAGGAGAGCGGCGGCGGGTTGGCGGCCGCCTGGGCGACGCCCACCCCGCCCGCGGTGAGCGCGAGCACGCCGGCCGCGGCACCCCGGGCGATCAAGCGGTTTCGGCGGTTCTTCGGGTCTGTCATGAGATCCTTCCCGTCGGTCCGGCCGGTGGCAGCCCGGCCATGGCGGGACCATCCAATGCGGACACTTGTGAGATCCCTGTGAGTTCTCCATGACTTGGCACAAACTCGGGAGGGTCGCCTGACATCGGCCGAAAGTCGCAGTCCGGGTTTCCCGCTTTCCGGCCCGGAGCGGATGTGCCGGCTTGCGAAGATCCGCGAAGCTCGGACCCCGACGAGAGGGAGAGCTATGACCATCGACGACGAGAACCGGCCGGAGCGGCAGCGGGTGACCCTGACCGGCATCAGCTCCCGGGCCTGGGAGCACCCCGCGGACCGGGGCGCGCTGACCGCGCTGCGCGAGCTTCGTGGCTTCGACGACGTGGTACGCGCGCTGTTCGGCATGTGGAACGAGCGGGGGTTCCGCCTGTCGTACCTGGCCGGCGCGATCCGGGTCGACCACCGGCAATATCCCCGGGTGCACCACCTGTTCGCCGACGCCGCCCGCACGCTCGACGTGCCCGAGCTGCCCGAGCTGTACGTGCGCCAGCTGCCGGTGATCGACGGCAAGGCGATCGGCATGGACCGCCCGTTCATCGTGATCAGCACGGCCGCGGTCGAGAAGCTCGACGACGACGAGCTGCGCACGATGCTCGGCCGGGAGATCGGCCACGTCCGCAGCGGGCACGCCGTCTACCAGACGATCATGACGATCCTGACCCGCTGGGTGACGAACGTGGCCTGGATCCCGGTCGGCGCGATCGCGCTGCGGGCGGTCATCGCCGGCATGTACGAGTGGTGGCGCAAGGCCGAGCTCTCGGCCGACCGGGCCGGGCTGCTCGCCGCCCAGGACCCGGCCGCCTCCCTGCGGCTGTTCATGAAGACGGCCGGCGGCGGCGACCTGTCGCAGATCGACACGGCGGCCTTCCTCGAGCAGGCGGCCGAGTACGAGGGCGGCGGTGACCTGCGGGACAGCATTCACAAGATCGGCATGACCGCGTTCAGCGCCGAGCCGTTCCCGGTGGCCCGGGCGGCCGAGCTGAACCGCTGGATCGACGCCGGCGACTACGCCCGCATCCTGGGCGGCGACTACCCCCGCCGCGACGACGACCGGGACGCCTCGGTGACCGCGGACATCAAGGCGGCGGCCTCGTCGTACAAGGACACCTTCACCACCTCCCCCGACCCGCTGGTGAAGCTCCTGCGCGGCGCCGCCGGCGGCGCGGCCGACCTGGCCGGGTCCACCGCCCGCTGGGCCAGGGGACGCTGACCCCGCCGATTTCCGTGGACCACAACACACGGGACTGCCCGCAATCGCCCCGCCGGTGAGGAGGGGGCGATTGCCCGCGGAGCGAAGCGGAGCCAGCTAGCTCAGTCGGCCATCAAATTGAGCCATCGCCTCCTGGCGGGCCGGCTCCTCGCGCAGGACGGCGCAGTTCAACCACTCGTCCGGTACGGCGAACGCGTCGACCAGCTCGCGCATCCGCGGCCGGAGCTGGCGGAGCAGGTCGTTCACCATCGCGGTGACGGCCTTGGACCGCGCCGGGGTCAGCCGCTGGTGCTCGAGGAACCAGCCCTTGTGCGCCTCGATCGTGCTCAGCGCGTACAGGTCGCAGACCTTCGACAGCAGCGCCTTCGTCTCCGGGTCCGCGGCCCGGTCGACGCCGGCCACGAACGCCTCCAGCACCACTCGGTCGATGTGTGCGGAAGCGACCGCGAGCACGTGGTCCTGCACGTCGTTGAAGATGTCGAACGGCCGGTCCTTCTTCTGCGCGGCGCCCTTGCGCAGCCGGCGGATCACGCCGTCGAGCAGGTGCTCCTCGCGGTCGGAGAACATCCGCAGGTGCCAGCCGCGGTCGGTGAGCGCGACCTCCTCGTCGCGGCCCGGAACCGCCTCGACCAGCCGCTGGATGAGCGCGCGGGCCGCGGTGCGCTCGAGCACCATCGCGCGCACCTGCTCGGCCACGAACGTCGCCCGGCCCCACCCGTCGAGCGAGCCGAACGCGTCGCGGTACCCGGTGAGCAGCCCCTTCGCAACCAGCTGCAGGAGGACCTTGTTGTCGCCCTCGAAGGTGGTGAACACGTCGGTGTCGGCCTTGAGCCCGGCCAGCCGGTTCTCGGCCAGGTAGCCGGCGCCGCCGAGGGCCTCGCGGCAGGCCTGGATGGTCCGGGTGGCGTGCCAGGTCTGCGCCGCCTTCAAGCCGGCCGCGCGCGACTCGAGCTCCCGCTGCCGGTGCTCGTCCGTCGCTCCCGCGGGTGCCGTCTGCACCTCGTGCAGGGCGGTCACCAGCTCTTCCTGCGCAAAGCTCAGCGCGTACGTGGTGGCCAGCGCCGGAAGCAGGATGCGCTGATGGGCGAGGTAGTCGTTGAGCGCGACCTCGCGATCGTGTCCGGGCGCCGTGAACTGGCGGCGGATGTCGCCGTAGCGGACGGCGATGGTCAGCGCGCTCCTGGTCGCGGCCGAGGCGGAGCCGCCGACCACCACCCGGCCGCGGACCAGCGTGCCGAGCATGGTGAAGAACCGGCGGGTGTCGTTCTCGATCGTGCTGCGGTAGGTGCCGTCCTCGTCCACCTGGCCGTACCGGTCGAGCAGCATCTCCCGCGGGACCGTGACGTGGTCGAACGAGAGCCGCCCGTTGTCGACCCCGAGCAGCCCGGCCTTGTGACCGTCGTCGCCGATCGTGACGCCCGGCATCGGGTCGCCGTTCCCGTCCCGGATCGGCACCAGCCACGCGTGCACGCCGTAGCTCTGGCCGCCGGTCACGAGCTGGGCGAAGACCACCGCCATCCGGCCGTCGCGCGCCGCGTTGCCGATGTAGTCCTTGCGGGCGGCCTCGTGCGGGGTGTGCAGGTCGAAGGTGCGCGTCTGTGGGTCGTACGTGCAGGTGGTCCGCAGGTTCTGCACGTCGGAGCCGTGGCCGGTCTCGGTCATCGCGAAACAGCCGGGCAGCGCGGCCGAGATGATGTCGCGCAGGTAGGCGTCGTGGTGCCGCTTCGTGCCGAGCGCGACCACGGCGCCGCCGAACAGGCCCCACTGCACGCCGGCCTTGACCATCAGCGACAGGTCGATCTGGGCGAGCATCTCGGCGGCCACCACCGAGCCACCGGGATCGGCGCCACCGCCGTACTCGATCGGGAAGCCCGCCGCCACGCCCGGCTCGGTGGGCAGCTCGGTCAGCAGCTTGGAGACGCGCGAGCGGGCCTCCTCGAGGGTCTCGCCCGGGACGGTGACGAAGTGCGAGCCGGCGAGCTGCTCGCGCGCGGCCCGGCGCACGTGCCCCCACCGCCCGTCGAGCAGCTCCTGCAGCGCCAAGTTACTCATGAGTAGGAATTTACCCGACGGGCTGGTGGTGAAGCGGTCAACCGCTGTGAGACGTGCCACGGAAGTAGTGCCGGCTCGCCCAGTCGGCGAGGTCGACGCCCACCGCGCGAGCCGCCGTGTCCGCGGTCCGGAAGTGGATGCCGAGCCAGATACGCGCGTCGACCACGTCGCCGCGCAGCACCGCGCCGCTGTCGTAGTGCCGCGTCGCGCCCGGCACGGCGGTCGAGGTCAGCGTGAGGTTCAGCCGCGGGCCGACGACGTGCTCGAGCGCCCGCGAGGAGGCGGCGATCACCACGTTGTACCCGCTGATGTAGTCGGGGTAGTTGGGCGTGGTCAGCAGCGGGGCCCAGGCCGGGTCGGCGGTCGTGGCCGGGTTGCCGTCGGTGTCCGCGAGCTGGATGGCGGTGATCGGCCGCCAGAACGCGCGGTCGAGCTTGGCCTGCCAGCACACGATCAGCGCGTCGAGCGCGGTCATGTCGACCGCCGCGAACATCCGGGCCGCGTCGACGATGTCGAGCCCCCGCACCGACGCCTGGTCGCGCAACGCGGTGTTGATCTGCACGGCGGCGTTGCCGGAGAAGAAGAGCGCGGTCGCGGTCTGCCCGGCGGTGCGGACCGTCGAGGTGGCCGAGCCGAGCGCCTTGACCTCGGCGAAGTCGCGGGTGTATCGGCGCGAGGTCAGCGCCGGCGGGGCGGGCGGCGCGAACTGGGCCGTGCTGCGGGCGAGCATCGGGGTCACCCCGCCGAGCCACGGGACGGCCATCGGCAGGTTCGCGGGCGGGGTCGGCCGCCACACGCCGGGCGCCGGCGTCCTGGTGTACGAGACCGGCGCGTACCGACCGTCGTCCGCGCGCAGGTCGATGATGTCCTGCGCGACGCGCTCACCGTAGGCGACCCCGGCGGTCTTGGCGGCACCGTCCGGCACCGTGTCCAGCGAGGCGGCCAGCGCGCTGTCGAGGGCGGCCTGCGCGTAGGGCGAGTAGGTCTCGAGGATCTTGTGCCCGGCCGCGGCCGCCGCCGCGGTGGCCGAGGCATGACGGGGAGCCGGCGCGTGCCGGCCGTAGGACTCGTAGCGCGGGTGCACGCCGACGACCGCGTCGTACATGGCGGCATGCAGGAACGCCAGGTAGAGGAAGATCTCCTGCGGCGCCTTGGTCGTGTCGCCCAGCAGGGTCGGCGCGGCGAGCGCGTTCCAGTCGGAGATCACCGATGCGTTCTCGGCTCGCGAGGACGCCTGCGCGGTGCCGGCGACGGCCGGTATCACCAGCGTCATGACGGCGGCGGTGGAGACTATGCGACGAATCATGGCTCACTCCTTTCGAGCCCGACCCTTCTCCGCCGCGGCGCCCACCGCCTCGTCCCTACGGCCCCCCGGACTGCCAGATCTTGGACTCGGCCAGCCCGGCGACGACCCGCTCGATCCGGATGCCCTCGTTCTTGACGGTCGGCGGCCGCCCGAAGACCTCCTGCGGCCGGCCACCCGCGTGGTGCAGCGCGATGAGCCGCCCGGCGGCGTCGAACACCGGCGCGCCGGAGGAGCCGGCCTCGGTGTCGGTCAGATAGTGCACCACCCGCTCATCCACGTCGGAGATCTGGTTGCGCACGAAGCCGAGCCGTTTCCGCTGCCCGTCCGGATGCTGCACGATGAACGCCCGCTCCCCCGGCACCGGCGCCGCCGCAGCGTCCAGGCGCACGATCGGCCAGCGGCCGGGCAGCGGCTCGCTCGTCCGGATGACCGCCCAGTCGTCCTCCCGGTCGCCGACGATCGAGCCCGGGTCGGTGCCGACCGTCGTGGCCGCCACGCTCCCGTCCTCGTAGTCGAAGTCGGCGGTCACCGCGGTCGCCCGATCGAGCACGTGCCAGTTGGTGAGCAGCAGGTCGGGGCCGATCCGGAACCCGGTGCCGGCCCGCCGCGCGCCGGGCAGGCGAACGGTCAGCTTGCAGACGCTGGGCGCCCACCGGACCACGTGCGTCAGCGCCGCGATCAGCGCCGGGACCTCGCCGATCCCGATCGTGAGGTCGTCGTGGTAGAGCAGGGCCTCCCGCTCGTAGACCTCGTCGGTGCCGCTGATGAAGCGGGGGGCGCCGTCCGGGCCGCGGGGCGCGCCGTCGGTCTCCGGGGCCGCGCCGGCGAGCAGGCCGGTCAGGAACGGCCGCCGGGGGCTGGTCTCCGGCAACAGGTCGCGGGCGGTGCGCACGACGGCTTCCAGCAACCCGTGCGGCGCCGCGAGATCAAGGACTTCGCTCCAGACGTACGCGATCGCCTGCTCGCTGTTGATCTCGGTCATCTCGATCCCGGCCCGTTGCGCGACGGCCGCAAGCCGCTGCCGGCTCGGGTAAAGCTGCGTGAGCGTCGCATGAAGCTGTTGCGCCCAATCCTCGGTCCACGGATACCGGATGTCGTCGAGCATTCACGCCGTCCTGGTCGGAACGCCCGCGGCCAGCTCGACCAGGCGCTCCAGCGGATCGCGGCTGAGCAGATAGAGGCCGATGGCACGCCACTCGTTCGGGTTCGGCTTGGTGGCCAGGTCGCGGAGCAGGCTCGCGCTGAAGTCGTCGGTCGGTTCCGGCAGCCGGAACGGCAGCGCGCGCAGGAAGTGCGCCAGGAGCTCGTCGATGCTGTCGACGTCCTCGAACGAGACCGGCAGGCACCGGTACGCCGCCAGCGAAGCCACGACGGAGATCCCGATCGGGGCCCGGCCCGCGTCGACATGCCTCGCCTCCCAGCACACCTCGTGGATCATGAGGTCCGCGGTGGCGAGGTTCCGGCGTCGCTGGCTCATCACGGCCAGGTCGAGTGCCCGCTCGATCGGCCGGCCCGGCAGATCCGGCAGTCCGAACGCGACTCGGGAACCGTCGGGAGCGCCCCACCCGGTCGGCGAGGCCGCCCAGCGCTCGATCTGGTCGCGCCGCCGCACGTACCCGCCCTCCGCGTACTGCATCGCCCGCAGGCCGTCGGCGAAGGCCTCGAGCCCCGCCGGAGTCCGGGGTATGCGGAGGGCGGCGTACTGAAACTGTGGCCCCATCGCGGCGCCCAGATCGTCCAGCACGGCGTCGGCCGGCTGCAGATAGCCCTCGAGTGCGCGGCGAAGCCCCGGTATCGTCCCGATCGCCTCGGCCACGGCACGCTCGGCCGGCAGGTCGACGGTCAGGCGCACGCGGGCGGCCCAGGCGAGCAGGCTGAGCAGGTCGGGACGTAACGGATCCCGGTTCTCGTGCGACTGGACGGCGGCGAGCAGCCGGTCCACGGACGGCACATCGCCGGCTTCCGACGCCAGCCGGGCGGAGAGGATGGCTTCGTTCCGCCCCAGTCCGGCGGACCGGGCTAGGATGTCGGCCGCGCCGGCCGCGTCACCACGCCGCCACCGCAGCCAGGCGTCGTAGAACGTCAGCGGGCCACCGGGGTTGCGGGCCCGGCGCTCGTCGAGGATCTTCGCGACCGCCTGCTCGCCGCGTCCGCGGGAGAGCGCCCGCTCAATGCGAACGACCGCGTCGGTCTCCCACTCGGCATGCCGCGCCGCCTGCCCGGTAGTGCGGACGTGCAGCCAGAGGCGCGCGCCGGGCGGCAGCTCGTTACCGGCGTCGGCCAGCATCGGCGCGCACTCGTCGCGCCAGGCGGTCGCGGCTCGTTCCACGTCGCCGAGGCGCAGGCGGTGGTAGACCAGCTCGGCGGTGTTGACCGCGGTCGGCTCCCGCATCTCGTACCAGATGGCGGCGCCGTGATCGATGGCCCGGACCCGGGCCGGGTCGTCGAGCTCGAGGAGGGTGAGGGCGGCGGCGCGGAGGTCCGGGCGCAGCCGCAACTCCTCCTGACCGTCGCCGACGGTGAGGTCGAGGTTGTCATCGACCAGGGACAGCTCGCGGCTGAGGCGCTCGAAGACGCCGGCGGCGTCCATACCTTCGGGGATCGAGCCGGCCAGCACCGACGCCACCATGTCCACATTCAGGCGGCGCAGGACCAGGGCGTCGCGGGCGATCGGCATCAGGTCGGCGTCCATGACGCGTTCCAGGATTCTGGTGTACAACAGGCCCTCGATCATCGCCTGCGGCAGGTGGACGGGCAGGTCCTCGACGCGGCCGCCGGTCGCCACGAAGCGGACGGCCAGGTGCAGGGCCAGTGGTATGCCGGCGGCCAGGTCGACCACGCGGTCGTCGATGATGCCATGGCGGCGCAGCCAGGAGGCGGCATCGGTGCGGTCCAGGCCGGTCAGCGCGAGCCGGCCGGCGTCACGGCCGAGCAGGCTCAGGCCGGGCACGGCGGCGCGGCCGCTGACGACCACGCGCAGGCGGGTGGCCTCGCGCAGGATCTCCTCCAGCAGCAGCCACAGCTCGCCGTGGCGGCGGACGTGCTGGGCGACCTCGAAGCCGTCCAGGACCAGAAGCGGGGCGGGGCGGTCGCGGGCGGCGTGGGCCAGCGCGCGGGCGAATCCGCCGGGTTCTAAGCCGTCGAACTGTACGGCCGCCTGGCGGGTGAGCTGGGCCAGCACCGAATCAGCGTCGTCGGGCGAGAGGTCGGCCCGGTCGAAGTCGAGCCAGAAGAGCGGCGTCTCCTCGGGCAGGGTCAAGGCGAAGCGGGCCAGAAGAGCGGACTTGCCGATGCCGCCGATGCCGGTGACCACCAGCGGCGGCGGCTGCTCCGCGCCGTACCACCGCTGAAGCGTTTGCAGCTCGTCCGCGCGGCCCTCGAAGTCGGGGCCGGCCACGGCGGTGAGGCGACCGCGCAGGCGACGCCGTTCGAGCGACTCGGTGATGTCGGCCGGCGTGGGCAGTCCGTCCACGACGCCGCCGAACCAGCGGACGGCCTGTAGCCAGTGCGGGAGCTCGGCCTCGTCCGGCGCGAACGGGGGGCCGCAGAGGATCCGGTCGATCACCGCCTGGCGCGGGTCGTCCTCGGGCTCGTCACCGCGGGCCTCGCGCAGCCGCTCGACGGTCGCGGCCTCGATCAGGGCCCGGCGCTCCCGGGATCGCAGAGTCCACCGCGATGCCCCGATGTCGTGAACCCGCTTGGCCAGAAGCTCGCGGTCGGTGTCGCCGGCCAGCGTGGGGTCGAAGCTCCAGCGGACGGCAGCCCACAGCAGACCGCCGTCGTCGCCCGTCGGCCGCGGACCGCTCAGGCGCTCGTGGGCCGCCGCGATGTCGGCGAGCCGGTGGTACGCGGCGATTTCCGGCCACACCCCGGCGGTACGCAGCACCTCCAGCATCGCGGCCAGCGTCGGTCCGCAGGATCGGTTGTCGATGCGGAGCGTGGTCATGGCCACGATCGAGCCGCCGACGTTGACGATCGGGCCGCCGCTGGATCCGGAGGTGGTGGCTCCGTCGTGCGTGAGCAGACCTGCCTCGATGTTCTCCCAGCGGCCGAAGCTGACCTGCTGCCGCGCCGAGCCGGAGGGGTAGTGCAGCACGAAGAGGCTGTGGCCCAGCGTGGATCCCTCGACGAGCGGCAACGGGCGGCCACCGGGAATGGGCTCGTGCAGCCGGAGGAGAGCCGGTTCGGAGAGGCCGAGCGTGCTCTCCCCGGGCGGTTCGAACACCACGTCGGCCCCGACGCGCGGCGCCTCCGCGCCGTCGGCCTCGCAGAAGTAGTGCGTCCCGCTCCGGGCGCTGATCGACCCCTTGGGGAACACCACCAGCTCATCGGTGATCAGCCAGCCGGTGCCCACGTGCCAGCCGCCGCCGTAGACCTTGACGACCCCGGCGGCCGCGTCCCGGAGGGCGTCGAGCACGCCGGCGAGATCATGGAAGCTCACGGGCGCTCACCCACCAGGCTCTCCAGCGTGTCGCTGACCAGGTCGTGCAGGCGCTGGAGGCGGCAGCAGCCGGCCGGCGGCGCGTCCGACTCGGCCACGATGTGCTGAGCCAATGCCTCGATCTCCGCGTCGATGACCGTGCGGCCCGCACTCGCGGTCCACGAGCGCAGCACCTCGACGACGTGGTCGGCGGTCACGTCGGCCTCGGCCGTGCGCTCCTCGGCGACCACGTCCCGGCTCCACTTGGTGGGCAGCTTGCCCTCCGGGTAGTGGATGAGCATGAGCCGGAACCACTGACGGTAGACCGGGTTGGGCAGCCGCAGCACCAGCTGGTCGAGCAGGTCGCGCACCTCGGGGTCGAGCAGCGGCGCCTCGTCCTCGGCCAGCCCGAGGTCGTCGATGGCGATCCAGAGCTGACGCTGGCGGCGGGAGACGACGGCCCGCAGCTTGAGCCAGACCTGGCGGTAGTACGCGCTGGTGGTCGTCTCCCCCGGCGGCGGGATCTCGCCGAACGCGTCGAGCGCGCCGAACAGCTCCTCGACCACCTCCTCGACGGTCGCCACCATGTCGGCGCTCAGATAGATCACGTCGGCGCCGTGGTCGCGGGCGGCCAGCTCGAACAGGTAGCGGCCGTGGCTCTTGCCGCTGTCCGGCCCGCCGCGCACGACGATCACCTTCAGCGGGTTGCCGGCGGGCGCCAGCTGGCGGATGTGGCCGCGCAGCACCGCCCGGTCGAGGATGACCACGCCGCCGCCGGGCGGGCCGACCAGGCTGTCGACGCTGGGCCGGGCCTGCCGGACGGCCTCGATGCGGGACCGGACGGCGGGGTTGAGCTGCCGCGCGAGCAGCAGCTCACAGAGGGCGCCGAGGCCGCCGGCCGGGGCGAGCCGGTCCAGCGCCTCCTTCCACATGCGATGCGCGGCGTCCGGCACCAGCGGCTCGAGGCCGGGTGCGCTGGAGTGGTAGAGGCGGCCGATGTCGGCCTGGCTGGCGACCAGCGTGGGCAGGACATCGTGGAACGCTCGGGCGTCGGGACGGTCCCAGGGAAAGCGCGCGGCGTCGAAGAACGGATGATTCCCCGGCATCGACTCTCCCGTCCGGATCTGGGATGGACAGCCTAAAGCAGCAAATCAACGACAGCGCCCGGCCGGACGAACCGAATAGCGTGACCACATGTTCGAGCTGCGTTTCCGCACGGAGCTTCACCCACCGGACGAGTCGGTGGTGGTGCGCACGGCCCGCGACGGCTGGACGGCGGACCGGGCGGGCGTTTTCGACGACGGCGCGTGGCGGTTCGGCTTCGACGACGACGAGGTCGACGCGCAGGGCGCGTTCACGTTCAAGTTCGTGCTCGACGGGACCTGGATGGACGGTCCCGATCTGGTGGTGCGTCCGGCGCCGGGTGGGCGGTTCGATTTCGACGACGCGGCCGTACGGTTCAGCCCGATGCCGGCCGTGGTCACCGAGAACGGGCGTGTGCAGCAGCTGTTCTTCCGGCCCGATCATGACGAGAACCACCTCTACGACGTCATCGTGGTCGGCTCGGGGATGGGCGGCGGCCTGCTCGCCGATCAGCTCAGCGACGCGGGCGCGGACGTCCTCGTACTGGAAGCGGGGTCCTATCTGTTCCCGACGCACGTGGCCAACCTGCCGCGGCGGCTGCGGATCGGGAAGTTCGACAAGAACGTCTGGGGGCTGTTCCCCGACTTCAGCTTCGCCAACTACGTGAATGTGCCGGGCTCGTTCTTCGGCGGCGCGCAGGCGTTCAACCTCGGCGGGCGCTCGGTGTTCTGGGGTGGCCTGATCCCCCGGATGGGGTCCTGGGAGCTGGCGACCTGGCCGCAGCCGGTGCGCGACTACCTGCTGTCCACCGGGTACCGGCTCGCCGAGGACGCGCTCAACCGCAACGGGCCGCTCGGCTCGCCCTATCAGGAGGCGACCAAGAAGCGGCTGGGCGAGATCCTGCCCGACTACGACCACCTGGACGCGCCGGTCGCCGTGCAGTACGAGGGGTACACGCCGCTGTCGATACCGGGCGGCATGTTCTCGACCGCCGACCTGCTCGCCGAGGACCGGCTGGTCGTCGGCGGCGGTGGCCGGACGCCGCAGATCAACCTGAACCACGCCGTCCAGCGGGTCCGGCACGCCAACGGCCGCGCGACCGGGGTCGACTGCTACGACCTGCTCGGCCGGGTGCAGCGGCAGTACCGGGCGGACAAGGTGGTGCTGTCGGCCGGCACGATCGAGTCCGCGAAGATCGCCCTGCAGTCGGGGCTGACCGACCCGGCCGGCCTCATCGGGCGCGGCATCACCGACCATCCGATCCTCTACACGCACTTCTCGATCCCGGCCGGCTCGCCGTGGTCGGCCGTGCAGGCGTCGGCCAAGGTCTGGTCGCGCCACCGCGAGACGAGCGCGGAGCAGCATCCGTACAACGTGGTGCTCGAGCTCGGCGCCGACTTCAACCAGGGCCGTTACATCGACCCCGACAACCTCGCCCGGCACCGGGCCGAGAAGCACGACGCCACGCTCGGCGAGGTCGTGTTCCTCTTCCACGCGCCGCTGGTGGACGGCAACCGCGTCGAGCTGGCCGGGCCGCCGCACCTGCCGGTCAGCGTCGACGTGCGACCGGCCCCGCTCAGCGGCGCCGTCCAGGACGAGGTGCGCGCCATCGGCAAGCAGGTCCTCGACGGCTTCGGCGCCGAGGCGATCACCGGGGAGAACCTCGAGCTGGCCACGGCCAAGCTCGGCGGGGTCGCGCACGAGGTCGGCACCCTGCGGATGACGGCCGGCGCCGGCGGGGTGGTGGACGCCGATCTGCGGTTCCTCGCCTACGAGAACCTCTACGCCTGCGACAACTCGGTCTTCCCGACGTCGCCGGCGGCCAACCCGACGCTGACTTTGGCCGCCCTGAGCCTGCGCCTGGCCCGCCACCTGACCGCAAACTAGTCGCGGTCGCGGAACCGGTCGGGCGGCTCCAACTCGACGATCTCGCCGGTTATCGCGTCGGCCGGGCGGCGCCCGACCACCGGCAGGTCCAGCCGGGTGTCGGCGTCCGCCGCGTGCCGCCCGGCGAACGGCTCGGCCGTGCGCGGCGCGGGCGGCGGCCAGGACGACGGCAGGCGGTTCATCGCGGCCGCGGCGCTGTACGACCGCGCATCGGCCCGGGATGGCGGCACCACCGGCGCGGGCGGCGGCGCCACCGGCTCCTCGGGGCGCAGCGCGCGCTCCCCCGCCGGCCACAGCCGGGGCGCCCTCCGGGCCGCCAGGTCCTCGACCCAGCCGAAGAGCAGCACCGCCAGCAGCGTGAGCGCCAGCGCCGTCGTCAGGTCGGCGGCGGCGCCGAGGTCGCCGGCCAGGTCGTCGAGGGCGACCACGGTCAGCACCGGCCACACGGCCGCGATCGCGAGGTTGTGCCAGAGATAGACCGTCACCGCGCGCGCGTTGAGCACCGTGACCAGCTTGTCCAGCGGCCGCGCCCGGGCCAGCCACCCCATCGGCGGCTGCCAGCGCAGCACGATCAGCACGAACGCGATCGACCACAGCGCCTGCGACTCGGAGACGTCGTTGAGGTCCCACGGGTCCTCGCCCTGGTGGCCGCTCAGCCAGTAGAGCGCGGCGGCGCCCAGCGCGATCGCGACCGGCCACGCGATCCAGGCCGGCAGCCGGCGCAGGCGGCCGTCGTGGTGGGCGAAGCCGGCGATCCAGCAGGCGCCGTAGGTGACGAAGTCCCACAGGGCGGCGTCGGCGGTGTCGGGCAGGGTCAGCCCGGTCACGTCGAGCACGGCCAGCAGCGCGAGCGGCGCGGCGACGGCGGCCCACCCGAGGCGGCGGTAGCACGCGTACATCGCCGGCGAGAGGAGGATGAACCAGACGTACGCCCGGATGTACCAGAGCGGCTCCCAGGCGTCGATGCCGGCGTCGCTGCCCGGCGGGTCGCCGATCGGGAAGATCCAGAACGCCAGCCGCGGGAGGCTGAACGGGTGTTCGCCGTCCACCTCGTGCTGCCAGCCGGCGACCAGCATGACCGGCACGGCGACCAGGCCGAGCAGCCACAGGGGAGGCAGCAACCGCCGCAGCCGGGAGGTGACCACCTTGGTGGCGGCGCGCTTCTCCAGCGAGGCGGCGGTGAGGGAGCCGGCCAGGGCGAACATGATGCCCATCGCGGGCAGCACGATGGACAGCCAGGGCCAGCCGAACAGGTGGTAGACGATCACCCGGACGATCGCAGCGGCACGGAGCAGGTCCAGGTAGCGGTTTCGCACCGGGAGACGGTAGCGGCGGATCTTGCCTGGGCGGGACCGTCCGGCCGGTCGGCAAGAACGCCTCGCAGGCTTACCCCGAAGGAATGAACTGTCCGAATTGTCTGTGCGCTTGTGCGACGTCCATGGTGACCATGACCGGTCTGCGCCGTTGACCCCTGGCATGGAGGCGAACCGAACTGGCAGGCGACGGCGACGGACGGGAGCGAAGGGTGCGCGGAAGCGTCTGGTGGTGGTCGGAGCGGCCGCGGCGGCGCTGCTGCTCACGGGCGGCATAGCGGCCACCACGGCCGACGCCGGGGAGACGCCCGACATCCCGGGCTTTCCGGGCTTCGCGCTCCCGTTCTTCGGGTGGGGCGCCGACGACTCCGGCGCCGATTCCGCATCGGATGACGATCCGGCCTGGGCCGGCGACGACTCCGCGGACCAGGCCGATTCCTCCGGCGCCGGCGATTCCCTCGGTTCCGGCTCGGCCTTCGGCTCCGGAGACAACCAAGACCACCTTTCCGGTACGGCGGACCAGCCGGTCACCGCCGACGACGACCGCAAGCCCGCGGCCGGCGACGCCGCAGCCCCCGGGTCCGCGACCGCTCACCAGGCTCCGGCCGGGGTCGGCCCGATCGCCCCGGCGGCAGACGGCGACCCCGTCCGCGAGCGACCGGCACCCCAGCGCCGGCCGGCCACGGCCGCCGGCGACTCGCACGACTCGCATGACTCGCAGGCCTCCCCCGGGTTCTCCGGGTTCTCGGCCCAGCGACCGGCCGCCGGCACCGGCCTGGTCGCCGCGGCCAAGCGGGAGGTGACCGCGGCCGACGTCTCGGCCAGCCCGGGCGCGCCGTTCCAGCAGCAGATCCTCGCCCTGATCAACCAGAACCGGCGGCGTGGCGGCTGCGACTCGGTGTCGCTGGACCGCCGGTTGATCGACGCCGCCAACGAGCACGCCGCCGACATGGCGCGGCGCCGCTACTTCGCCCACGAGTCGCCCAACGGAGACGGGGCCGGGGATCGCGTACGGGACAATGGGTATAAATGGAAGCGCTACGGCGAGAACATCGCCCGTGGCGCCGACAGCCCCTACGAGGTGGTCGACGGCTGGATGCACAGCCCCGAGCACCGGGAGAACATCATGGATTGCCGGCTGGAGCAGATGGGCGTCGGCCTCGCGATCTCGGATGACACTCCGTACTGGGTGCAGGACTTCGCCACGCCGATGACCTGATTTGCCCCGCTTCGTGAAAGTGGCGGGCAAAGTCTCAACTCGATAGGGCGCGAACCGATTCTCCTCCCGGATTCGCGCCACGGTCGTTCCCCATACACCGCGGCGAGCGCGGTTGTGCTTCGATGTGCGAACACATGTCCTGGGGAGGACCAAGTTGCGAGTGAGACGGGTTTCCGCCCGCCTCGCCGGGGCCGCGTTGGCGACCCTGGTGGGCGGCGGTCTCGGCGCGCTGGCGTTGTCGCCTGCGGGCGCCGGCGCGGCGGCGCGCACCACCCCGGCGGCCAAGGTCGTGACCACCACGGTGGTCACGAAGGCGGCGGCCGCGGGCTGCGCCACCGGTAAATACCAGAAGCAGGTCGAGGGCTACCTCAAGAAGATCGGCGGCTACGGCGCCGTCACGGTCGACGGCAAGCAGTCCGCCGCCGACTGCGCGGCGATCAAGAAGTTCCAGAACCGGTTCGGCATCAAGCCGGCCCAGGGGCTGGCGGGCCCCACGACGTTCGACGTGGCCAAGCGGCTCGCGTCGACGAACACGGCGGCCTGCAAGGCGAAGAAGTCCGGGCTCACCTTCTGCGTCGACCTCACCCACCAGACCACGTGGGTGATGAAGAACGGCAAGGTGTACCTCAAGCCGACGGTCACCCGGACCGGGATGAAGGGCTACCGCACGCCGGCCGGCACCTTCAAGATCAATAAGCGGACCAAGAAGGAGTGGTCGGACCCGTACAAGGTCTGGCTGCCGTACTGGCAGCGGTTCATCGGTGGGCGCGGCTTCCACCAGACCACCACCTACATCCACGACAAGTGGCGCGGTTCGCACGGCTGCGTCAACCTGCTGCCGCAGGACGCGAAGGCGTACTACGGCCTCGGGAAGATCGGCTCCACGGTGAAGGTGTTCGGGCGCCGTCCCGGCACCTGATCCCCGGTACTGCGAAACGGCGCCTCCGGGCGCCGTTTCTGTTTCCCCGGCCGCCTCCGCGGCCGCCCATCGATCGCAGGCATAGAGTGGCGAGCGTGCAGCGCTCCGCAACCCGGCCCGTCCGCGCCCGGCCCCGGCCGGGCGTTCTCGCGCTCGGGATCGTCATGCTGGTCTCGCTCACCGCGGCCTCCTGCGACAGCCACGACAGCGGCGTCACGGTCGGCACGGCGACCCGCGGCACGGTCGACGAGATCGTCGAGGCCCCCGGCTCGGTGACCGCCCGGGCCGCCGCCACGCTCAGTGCCCCGGCCGCCGGCACCCTGGCCGACCTCCGGGTCTCCGCCGGTGACCAGGTGCGCAAGGGCGACGTCGTGGCGATCATCGACGCGCCCGACGTCACCGCCCGGCGGGACGCGGCGGCCGACGCCCTCGACCAGGCCTCCCGGGGCGGCACCCCGTCGGTCGGGCTCTCCGGCTACACGGCGGTCCGGCGGCGCACCGACAAGCAGGCGGCCACCGCGTTCGACGAGGCCCGCGGCGCGGCGGCCAAGGTCACCGACGCCCAGCTGCGGGGCGTGCTGCTCAAGCAGGTCGACTCGGCCGAGAAGCAGTATCAGGCGGCCTCGTCGGCCGCCGCCGCGGCCCTTCGCTCGGTGCAGCGCGGGGTGGCGTCGCTCTCCGACGCGGTGGGTGCGCTCTCCGCCGCGCAGCGGCTCCAGGCCCGGCAGGCGTACGAGCTGGCCGACGCCGCCGTGGACGCGCTGACCCTCAAGGCGCCGGTCGCCGGGATCGTGCAGCTCGGCGGCCCGTCCGCGGGCGCGAGCGGCTCGTCGCTGAGCTCGCTGCTCGCCTCGGGCACGGTGCCGACCGCGGCGGCCGGGGACTCGTCGTCGCTGCCGGGCGTCGACTCGGCCCTGCCCGAGGGCGCCTACGTGGCGGCCGGCACGCCGATCGTGACGATCGTGGACGTGAGCCGGCTCGGGCTGGTGGCCGAGGTCGACGAGACCGACGTGCTGCTGGTGAAGCCGGGCGTCGCGGCGGCCGTCGAGCTCGACGCGGCGTCGGGCGCGGACTACCAGGCGACCGTACGCGCGATCGATCTCCTTCCGACCACGTCGGCGCGCGGCGGCGTGTCCTACCGGGTGCGCCTCGACCTGACGGCCGGCCGTCCCGTGCCCCGGCCCGGGATGAGCGCGGTCGTGCGACTGAAGGTACGCCAGGCGTCGGATGCGGTGACCGTGCCGGCCTCGGCGATCGTCAACGTGGACGGCAAGGACACGGTGTGGGCGGTCCGGGACGGGCGGTACCGGCGGACCGCCGTGACGGTCGGCGTGCAGGGCGAGGACGTGGTGCAGGTGACGGACGGCCTGTCGCCCGGCGAGCGCATCGTCGTGGGCGGGGCGGACGCGGTCCACGCGGGTGACAAGGCGTCTTGAGCTCGCCCGACGCGATCGTCGCCACCGACGTCACCCGCACCTACGAGCTGGACGGGGTCTCGGTGCCGGCGCTGCGCGGGGTGTCGCTGACCGTGTCCGCCACCGACTATGTGGCGATCGTCGGCACCTCCGGCTCCGGGAAGTCGACGCTGATGCACCTGCTCGGCGCCCTCGACCGCCCGACCAGCGGCACCCTGCTGATCGGCGGCCGCGACGTGGCGACGCTGAGCCCGGCCGAGATGGCCCACCTGCGGAACGAGACGATCGGCTTCGTGTTCCAGTCGTTCCACCTGCTGGCCCGCACGTCGGCCCGCGACAACGTGGCGCTGCCGCTGGTCTACCGCGGCGTGGGCCGGCGCGAGCGGCGGGCCCGCGCCGACGCGATGCTCATCCGGGTCGGCCTCGGCCACCGCCTGGACCACCGCCCCAACCAGATGTCCGGCGGCGAGCAGCAGCGGGTGGCGATCGCCCGCGCCCTGGTCACGGGCCCGTCGGTGCTGCTGGCCGACGAGCCGACCGGCAACCTCGACTCGGCGACCGGCGAGTCGGTGCTGACGCTGCTGGAGTCGCTCAACGCCGACGGCGTCGCCATCGTGCTGGTCACCCACGACCGGGACGTGGCCGCCCGCGCGCGCCGCCAGATCGTGATGAAGGACGGCCTGATCGTCTCGGGGGCCGTCGCGTGAGGATCGCCGAAGCGTGGCGGGTCGCCGTCGACGCCCTGCGCGCCAACCGGCTGCGCAGCATCCTCACCATGCTCGGCGTGGTCATCGGCGTCGGCGCCGTGGTCGCGCTGGTCTCCATCGGCACCGGCACCAAGCGGCAGATCGAGCAGCAGGTCGAGGGCCTCGGCTCGAACCTGCTGATCGTCGTGCCCGGCCGCCTCGACCCCGGCGCCGCGCCCACCGCCTCGACCATGACGCTCGACGACGTCGACGCCGTGACCCGGGTGGTCGGCGACCGGTCCCGGGTGGCGGTCACGATCAGCTCGGGCGAGACGGTCCGGGCCGGGTCGCGGTCGGCCTACGCCAGCATGCAGGGCGTCCTCGAGACCACACCGAGCGTCTTCGTGCGCCGGCTCGACCGCGGCGCCTACCTCACCCGTACGGACGTGACCACCGGCCGCCGCGTGGCGGTGCTCGGCGCCGGCATCGCCACCCAGCTCTTCGGCGACCGCGACCCGATCGGCCGGCAGATCACCATCGGCGGCGTCCGGTTCCGGGTGATCGGCACCTTCGAGCGCCTCGGCCAGAGCCTGGGCGTGGACCGCGACAGCGAGATCCACATCCCAGTGACCGCCGCCCAGCGCCTGCTCGGCACCGAGCGCATCGACGGCCTGGCGATCCGCGCCCCCGACCGCGACACGATCGACAAGCTCGGCGCTGCGGTGGTCGCCACGCTGGTCAAACGCCACCCCGACACCGACTTCAGCGCCGTCACCCAGGAACAGATCCTCGGCGTGCTCGGCGACATCCTCGGCGTCCTGACCGGCGTGCTGGCCGCGATCGCCGGGATCAGCCTGCTGGTGGGCGGCGTCGGCGTCTCCAACATCATGCTGGTCTCGGTCCGCGAGCGCACGAAGGAGATCGGCCTGCGCAAGGCGGTGGGCGCCCGCCCGCGCGACATCGGCATCCAGTTCCTCCTGGAGGCCGTCCTGCTCACCACGATCGGCGGCGTGCTGGGCATGGCCCTGGGCACCACGGCCGCCCTGCTGGTCGACCGCCTGACCCCGGTGCCGGCCGCCATCACCTGGTGGTCGCTGGCCCTGGCCTTCGGCGTCTCGGCCGCGGTCGGCATCGTCTTCGGCGTGGTACCGGCCCAGCGAGCGGGCCGCCTCGACCCGGTCGTCGCCCTGCGCACCGAGTAGCCGGCGGTGTCACCAGGAGAAGGGTAGGGCTCAGGCGTTGGCCACGGTCCACGTCGACCGCCGGCCGGCGAGCAACCGCTGCGCCGCCGCTTCGGTCGCGGCCGGAACGGCCACGGCGTACAGCTGCTCGACCGCCTGGCGCATCCCGCGCAGGAAACGTTCGCCGGCCGGCGTCAGAAGCCCGGAACCGGCGAGGGTCTCCCACGCGTCCGACACTTGCGCCCGCGCCTCGGCGAACTCCTGCCGGGCCTGCGGAAAGCTCTCCGGGTCGGCGCTCAGCGAACGCCACATGTCCGCGACGCCGATGAAGGCGTACAGGCCATGGAACAGGCCGCCGACCGGCCGCGCGTCGGTACGCCACGGCGCGAAGAAGAGCCGGTCCGACGACCGGTAGAGCTCCACCATGTCCAGAACGGCGGACAGTTTCGAATGCTGGAACTCGTGCACGAGCGCCACGGCGAAGTCCGCGGCTGTCTTCGGGAGGTCCAGGGCGACCACGCCAACCGCGTCGCGCGTCGTCGCACTGTGCGCGGCGTTGCCCGCCGGACGGCGCAACGGCACGAGGGAATGCAGCCCCGCCGCCAGCTCGGCGGCTCGCTCGGGGGCGTACGCCGTCAGAACTCGCCAGGCTTCCCGCATGCTTCGCCGCCAGGCGTCCCACTCCGTCCCGGACAGGCGATCGGACGCCGGGACGTGGAAGACATCCCGGTACGGGTCCACGTCGTCGAACAGCACGCTGAAGCCGTCATCGAGGGTCAACGCCCGCAGCCGCTGCCACTCGTACTCCGCGACATCCGACCCGTCGATCCGCAGCCGGCCACCGGCTACGGACAGCCGTACCCGCCGGCTGCCCTCGGCGAGCCGGACCCGGCCGATCGAGGGAAGGCCGAGCCACCCGTCGCCGACGTAGCCGCACACGTCGGCGCTGCTCCCCGTCCGCATCGCCACGGCCGCGGCCAGCGCGCCGAGATGCCCGGCGGCTCCGGGGACGGCGTCGCCCCGCTCCACCATGGTGCGCGCCGTGCGCGCGGCCCACAGCCCGGCCATCGGTCCGGTCACGATCGACCGCACGACGTCGGGCGCCCGGTAGTCGGCCGCGGAGATGGCCGCAATCGCGGCGTCCCGGTCGGCGACCGGCCGGATGCGATCGCTCACCAGCCGTAGAAGGAGAAGCCGGCGGCTGTGCTGCGCGGCGATCAGCTGCGCGACCGCCCCAGGGCCGCCATGGCTGGTGGCAAGGGCATCGAGGGTTTCGTCGTCCAATTCGTGGCGGGGCGTAGCGATCTGCGCGGTCACCGCGGGTCTCCTGGACGTAGACGGCCTAGATCAGCAGCCACCCGCCGGCCGATGTGGTGGATCAGGATCTGCATATCGGCGCAGTACACCGACGGGTTCTGGAAGCCGCTGACCGCCCGGTACCGGTGAGCAAAATGGCCGCCACCGCAAACTCGCCGTATGGAACAGCCGCGGCATTCGTCTCCGAGAGCATCCTCGCCGATCTGGCGGGCCGCGACACCAGGATGGTCCAGCGCGGCGTCGAAGGGGTCGGACAGCACGGTCAGGCCGGTCCCGCAGGCACCCGGATAGGCGGTCTTGAGCGAGTCCACCAGTTCGATGTCGCCGTCCGACTCCACCACGGCAACGGCGACCGGGCTGAGACCGACCTGCTCGGACCGGCTGGACCCGCCCAGGAGAAGACTGATGATGTCGTCGAAGAGCCGGATCCCGGTCTCCCGCCGCGGCGCGCCGTACCACCGGTCGAAGACCGCCGTCAGCCAATCGGCGTACCGGACCGTCGGTGGATTCTCCCAGTTCGCGTGGGGCAGCAGGAAGTCGATCGCGGGCGGGTGGTAGGACAGCAGGAACTCGAACGCCTCGATCGGGTCCGCCGCCACGTCGACCGTGCACAACAGACCCGCATAAGCGTGGCGGAACCTCGGCTCAGCGAGTGCTCGCAACGCCCGGGCGACCGCGGCGTGACTACCGGCGCCACTCCGGAAGCGACGATGCCGGTCATGGCTTTCCGCTGCGCCGTCGACGCTCACGCCGATCCTGATGCGGGCCGCGGCCAGCCGCTCGAGCACCGGTGGGGTCAGCGCGACGCCGTTGGTCTGCATCCCGACGGACAACCGGCAGGAGCCGGGCAACGCGTTCCGCAAGTCGCTCGCCAGCCCGACGAGAATGTCGGGACCGGCCAGCAGTGGCTCACCCCCGTGCAGAACGACGCTCACCCGGGTCAGGCCGTGATCGCGCACATGCCGGGCAATGGCGCGTACCGCCGCCTCCCGGATCTCCGCCGGCATGAGCTTCGGGCGACCACGCCAGCTCTGGTCGGCCGACTCGTACACATAGCAGTAGTCGCAGGCGAGGTTGCAACGTTGATGCACCTTGAGCACGAAGTCGTGGAAGGGCGTGGACCGCCACCCAGATCGGCGCAGCTCGTCCAGGTCGAGGCGCCGGTGCGGCCAGTCCGGATGGCCCGGCCGCGTCGCAGGTGAAGCTGTGAAACGCACCTGAGCACGCTAGCGCGGGTGGGCCCGGCAGAGGGCTCACGACTCGGGCGGCTCTATCTCACATTCGAGCAGTACGCCGGAGACCGCTACGCCCTGTGCCGCCAGGCCGGCAAGGGCCTCGGCGTGAAGCGCGTGCCCCTGGGCGCTGTCACCGGCTGCGGTCAGGAAGGTCCCAAGATTGGCCTCATAGGCGAGCGTGTACGGATGGTCCCGTCCGAGGGCGACGTATGCCCGCTCGACGACCGAGCGCGAGATGTCTAGTGCCACGCCGGAACCGTGGCGAAGCATCAGGTCGATGGCCAGCCCGTTGGAGGCCGCCAGGGTGTACGGGTGAGACTCGCCGACGACCTGGGTCAGCTCACGCACGGTCAGCTGGTCACTGAGGTAGACGTCGTCACGAGCGCCGGCGAGGCGGTTGATCGCGGCCGTGTTCACCGCTGCCGCCAGCGCCATCGGGTGCCGCCGGCCCAGCGCGGTGCGGCACCGGTATGCGGTTTCGTCCGCGAGGGTTCGCGCCTCGTCCAGATCGCCGGCCCGCCACAGCGTGTTGGCCAGCGTGATCATGCTCAGCAGCGTGCTCTCATGAGACGGACCGAAGCGCCGGTCGACGGCATCGCGGTTCAGTACGGCCAGACTGACCGCTTCGCCGTCCCGCCCCGCTTGGCGGAGACCCAGTACCCGCATCCGGCTCGACCACAGGACGTTCTCGTGACCCTCGCCGTGCAGCCGGACCTGCACCGGCAGGATGGACTCGACAAGGTTCAGGCTTTCCCGGAACCGGCCGAGGCCATAGAGGTCCTTGGTCAGATTCGCGGTCGCCAGCAGGGTCCGGGGATGGTCCGCCCCGAGTCGCCGGGTATAGCCGTCCCGCGTCTGCAGGTCGACCGTGTAGGCCTCGGCGAACATACCGTTCATGCGCAGGCTCACCGCCAGGTTGCCCATGGCGCGCAGCTTCGCCGCCTCGTCCGTGCCGGGGCGGTCCCGGCGGCCGACGACGGCGCGGTCGATCTCCAGCGCCTCTCGGTACGCGCCGGTGATCCGGAGGTAGATCCCCAGGGCACCGGCGAAGTCCAGGGTGAGCGGGTGGTCCTCGCCGTACTGCGGATCGTCGCGCAGCCGGTCGAAGGCAACCCGCGTCATCGTGCGTGCGTCCTCGTAGCGGCCGAGGGCTCGTAGGGCGTTCGCCGTGTCCCGGATGGCTCGGAAGGTCAGGTCGTCCGCGGCCGTCGCGCCCCCGGTACCGGGCGGCCGGCCCCACTCGCTGACGGCCAGCTCGCCGAGCTGCCACGACTCCTCGTACTCGCCGCGCCGTTCGAGATATCTGATCTGGTCGACGATCGCCTGGCGCACGGACAGATCGTCGGAGCGCAGCGCCTCGCTGGCGATCAGGTTGGGCCCGATCGCCGCATGCAGCGACCACGTACGCGGGTCGTCGGGGTCGCCGGGGTTGGCCGCGCCGAGCAGCCGGTGGGTCGTGCGGCGCACCTTCTCCGCCCGCTCCGGTCCGATCTGCTCGCGCAACACCGACCGGATCAGGCGATGAACCTGGATACGCTGGCCGGCCGGCTCGAGGCGGGCAACACCGTAGCGCACCAGCGGATTCACCACCCGCTCGATGAAGTCGTACTGGTACAGGGCGCGCCCGAGCGGTGGATCGATGTCGGCCTGCTGGCCGAGGCGGAACAGGGTGACCGGCACCGGCTCGGAACCGAGGAACGCGAAAAGCTCGAACAGCTGCGCCGCCGCCGGCGAACGCTCGCGAAGAGCCTGGATGGCGACCATCACGAACGCCGCGACGCTGGTCGCGTGCGCGTCGTGCGGCTGAGGACCCAGTAGATCGTTGAGGTGTTCCGCGAACAGTCGTAGGTACTCCTGGACCGGCATGCCGGTCGCCGACTGCACGGCCGCCACCTGCCCGAGAGCGAGCGGCAGGTCGCCCAGACGCTCCGCGAGCGGGTCGGCGTCGGCTGGTGAGATGCCCGCGCCGCGGCGGCAGAGCAGCTCGACGCTCTCCGGCCGGGAGAAGACCTCCAGGTCGAGCACGTGTCCCATCGACGACCAGCCGTGCACGCGACTGGTGACGATCACGTCCCCGCCCGGTGGCAGCATCATCCGGATTGCCGCCGGATCGTCGGCGTTGTCGAAGACAAGCAGCCAGCGCAGGGCGCTCTCGCCCAGCGCGTCGACCGCCGTGAGCGCGGTCTGGTAGGGATCCCGGCCCCGCGGCAGGTCGAGCCGTTCGGCGAGCGAGGCGAGCGCGGCCCGCGCCTGTGCCGGTCCGGCCGCGGGGACCCACCACACCACGTCATATCGGGCGGCGTGCCGGTGTGCGAACTCGACGGCCAGCTGCGTCTTGCCGACGCCGCCGATTCCGCGGATCACCAGCGGACGCCGGGGAACGCCATCGAGCAAGCGCCGCATCGTGGCCAGGGTTTCCCTCCGGCCCACGAACGCGCTGTTGCGCGCGGGAACATTGAGGACACCGCCGGCCACCCCCGACGGACCGGCCGGCGGGCTGTCGACGGCCGGAACGCCCTCGGCGGCCGGTGCGTCACCCATGGTGGCCACCGACGTCTTGCCGTCGGCCGCCGCCAGCCACATGGCATGAAAACGACGGACCTCCGCGTCGGGTTCGGGCCGGTTGACGGACCATGCGGCCAACTGCCGGACGACGCATTCGAGCTTGAGCCAACGCGGAAGGCTGCCGCCGCGCAGGATGTCGCTGACGGCCTGATGGCTGACGGTGTCCTTGAGGTCGTCGCGCTCGCGGATCGCCGAGCTGATCCGCCTCAGCCCGGGCTTACCGGCATCACGGTGGAGATCCCGGATGGCTTGGGCGAGACGGGCCGTCGGCTCCTCCGCCACCGCCATGAAAGACCTCCTGCGAGCCCCGCATGACGATGCGTCAGCGAGCGTCAGCTTTCGTCAAGCCTCAGCCTCGCACAGAAGACCTCCTGATCAACAGCCGTCAATTTGCGTCGCGATCTGACAGCTTGCGGTCTTGACCTTCACCGGCCTTCCACGCTGGAGAAGGAGGACAGCGGGAGCGGAGGGCGCGGACAATGCGGCTTTGGCGGTGGTTGATGCGGGTAGCAGTGCGGCATGCGGACAAGGCAACCCTGGCCGGCGCGCTGCTGACATGGTGGTTCGTGCTGCGCCCCGATGCCGAGGTGGTCAACGCCGTCGACACGGTGTCGTACCTCGTCATGGTCTACTCGATCTGGCGGGCCTGCCGATCGTTTGCGGTCAGACCGAGGTCAGAACGGCTCTGGGTCCGGCGGCGCGAAGTTGCCGAAGCCCGCAAGGATGGGCGTGACAGAGCTGTCGCCGAGGTCAGCAGCGAGTCGCCGGAGGGCGTGCGCGAGAGCGGAGTCATCGGCGACGAGCACGTCAGACGCCCGTAGCGCGGTCAGATCCAACAGGCCGCCGTCCGCCGCGCCGGCGATGGGCCCGGCCTCAACCTCGTTGTTCATCGTCCGACACCCTATCGGGGTTTCGATCCGACCGGCTGGCGACGCGGTCATCTGACTGCCCTTTTGTGATCAGTCCCAGGGGGCAGATGACCGGCGCTCAGACGCAGCGCGGGCCGTCGCCCGGGGTCGGGCCTGCCACCGCAACGATCCCGGTCGATCCCATGAAACGCGAGGAAAGCCCACGAACTCTCGCTAATGTGTGCTTGTGCGGCAATACGGACTGGCACCGGAGATCGACGCTGCCATGGCGGCGCTCGTTTTCCGTGCCGGACCGCTGCTGTGCGCGCTGCGGCTGGACGAGGTGATCGAGACGATGCGGCCGCTCGAGATCCAGCCGCTGGCCGGGACGCCGGCCTTCGTTCTCGGCATCAGCGTGCTGCGTGGCGTGCCGACGCCGGTCATCGACGTCGCCCGCCTGCTCGGCGGAAGCGGCCCAAGCGGCGGAAACGGCCCAAGCAGCGGGAACGGCGCAAGCGGCGGAAACGGCGCCAAGCCGCGGCGCTACATCGCCGTACGGACCGAGCGCGGCGCGGTGGCCCTGGCCGTCGGGCCGGTGATCGGCATCCGCAACGTCGACGCGAGCGCGACCGGCGGCCACCCGGCCCTGCTCGGCACCCGGTCGAGCCGGCTCGTCGCGGGCGTGGGCACCGTCGGCTCGGAGCCGTTGCTGCTGTTGCAGAGCATGCGCGCGGTGCCCGACGAGGTCTGGGAAGCCGCCGCCGGGGTGGGCGCCCCGTGACCCCCGGCGAGGAGCTCGGCCGGTTCCGCGAGCAGCTTGCCGGGCAGCTGGGCTGGGCGTTCAGCGATCGGGACGCGGAACAGCTCGGCCCGCTGCTGGACGAGCGGGCGCGGGCGCACCGGCTGAGCCGTGACGACTACCTGCACCGGCTGGCCGCGCGCCCGTGGCCGGACGAGCTGACCGCGCTGATCGAGCGGCTGAGCATCACCGAGACGTACTTCTTCCGGCACGGCGAGCAGTTCCGGGCCCTGCGCGAGGAGGCGCTGCCGGAGCGGATCGCGGCCCGGTCGGGGCAGCGCGTGCTCAAGATGCTGTCGGTGGCGTGCTCGTCGGGCGAGGAGGCGTACAGCCTGGCGATCACGGCGCGCGAGGCGGTGGGACCCGACTGGCTGGTCCGGGTGGTCGGGGTGGACGCCAACCCGGCGGTGCTCGCGCAGGCGACCGCGGGTCGCTATTCCGCGTGGTCGCTGCGCGAGACCTCGGACGCCGTACGCCGACGGTGGTTCCACCAGGAGAGCGGCGGCTACCGGATCGCCGAGGACGTCGTACGCCTGACCCGGTTCCGCCGGAGCAACGTCGCCGAGCCCGACCCCGAGCTGTGGCGCCCCGACCAGTACGACGTGATCTTCTGCCGCAACCTGCTGATGTACCTGACCCCGGCGCTCGCGTCGTCGCTGGTGTCCCGGATGACCGAGGCGCTGGTTCCCGGCGGCTACCTGTTCCTCGGCCACACCGACTCGCTCGGCACCACCCCGCCCGGGCTCGAGCTGCGGCAGAGCCACCACGCGTTCTACTACCGCCGCCCACCGGCCGGGTGTCCCCCGGCCCAGCGGCCCGCTCCCCGCCCCGAGCCCGCACCGGCCGTCCGCGAGACCCGGGACGACCTCTACCACCGGGCCCTGGTGCTGCTCGGCGAGGAGCGCTTCGCCGACGCGCTCGACCTGGTGACCCGCGTGCCCGGGCCCCGGACCGGCCGCGACCGGCTGCTGCACGGCGTGCTGCTGGCCCAGGCCGGGCGCCTCGAGGAGGCCACCGACGCGGCCCGCCGGCTGATCGACGACGACGGGCTCAACGCCGACGCGCACCAGCTGCTCGGGCTCTGCCTCGAGGGCGTCTCGGCGACCGAGGAGGCGATCACCCAGTACCGGCTGGCCGCCTTCCTCGACCACGGGTTCGCGCAGCCCCGGCTGCGGCTGGGTCAGCTGGCCCGGCGGCGGGGCGACGGGCGGGCCGCGGCCGGCGAGCTCGACCAGGCCCTGCGGCTGCTGGCCGGCGAGGACGACACCCGGATCCTGCTGTTCGGTGGCGGGTTCGGGCGGATCGCGCTGACCGTGCTCTGCCGGGCCGAGCTCGACGCCTGCGGGGTGCGGCCGTGACCACGCCGATCGACGAGCTGTCGCGGCTGCCGCGGATCGAGCTCTGGCACGCCTCCGGCCGCGGCGTGGAGGCGCGGATCGACGAGCTGCGGTCGGAGTTCGACCGGTCGTTCACCGAACCGGTCCGCGACCACGACGAGGCGCACGCCGAGCTGCTGTCGATCCGGGCCGGCGGGCGCCCGTACGCGATCCGGCTCGCCCAGACCTCCGGCCTGCACCCCGACCGCCCGGTCACCCCCCTGCCCGGACCGCTGCCCGCCCTGCTCGGCCTGGCCGGGTTCGCCGGGACCGTGGTCCCGGTCTACGACCTCGCCGCCCTGCTCGGCCACCCGGTCGCCGACCGGCCCCGATGGCTCGTGCTGGCCATCGGGTCGCCACCGCTCGGACTCGCGTTCCACGAGCTGGACGGGCACGTACGGGTCGCGGCCGGGGTGATCGTGGCCGACGACGCGGCGGCGAGCCGGCGGGACATCCTGCGCGGCATGGTCGAGCTCGACGGCCTCAACCGGCCCATCATCGACGTGCCCGCGGCCCGCGCGGCCGTGCACGCCATGGCCGGACACGCCCAAGGAGACGAGGAGGCGGCACGATGATGGCGGGACGGACGTTCGGCTTCAAGCTGGCGGCCGGGTTCGGACTGACCCTGCTGCTCACCCTGCTCATGACCGCGACCTCGGTGATCGCGCTGCGCTACGTGCTGACCTCGAAGGACGCCGTGATCAAGTCGGCGTCCGAGGCGCTGGTCGGCGCCGAGCAGCTCAGCAAGACCATGGAACGGCGGATCGGCGACTACCGCGCGTACATGCTGACGAAGGACGCGGAATGGCTGAACGCCACCAACGCCGACCGCGCCGAGTTCCTCGACCGGCTGGCCCGGCTCCGGGCGGCACTCAGCGACGACCCCGCCTCGCTGAAGCTGCTCGACACGGTGGCGCAGAACGAGACCGCCAACTCGGCCGCACTGGACGATCTGATCGCCCAGCGCCAGAAGATCGACACTCTGGTCAGCGTCGCGCAGCTCGACACCTCCCGGGTGAAGCCGACCCGGCTGGCGTTGCTCGGCTCGATCAACGCCCTGGTCACCCAGGTCAACAAGCACGTCGACAAAACGCGCAAGCTGTCCTCGACCCGGGTGACCGTCGCGATCATCTTCATCATCGGGATCGGGACCCTGTTGATCCTCGGCGCCGCGGCGGTGGCCTGGCGGCTCAGCCGCGACCTGCGCCGCGAGGTGGGCGCCGCGGTCGGGCACATCCAGAGCTCGTCGGCGCAGCTGGAGGCGGCCGCGGCCCAGCAGGCGTCGGGCGGGCGGGACCAGGCCAGCGCGATGAACGAGATCACCACGACGATCAGCGAGCTGCTGATCACCTCGCGGCAGATCGCGGACAGCGCCCAGCGGGTCTCGAAGATCGCCGAGGACACGGCCGACGCGGCCCGCACCGGCGACGCGACGATCGACCAGACCCGGGCCTCGATCGCCGCGATCCGCACCCAGGTCGACCAGATCGTGCAGCACATGCTTGCGCTCGGCGAGAAGTCGCAGCAGATCGGCGTGGTCGTCGACCTGGTGTCGGAGCTCGCCGAGCAGACGAACATCCTGGCGATCAACGCGACCATCGAGGCGAGCGGCGCCGGTGAATGGGGCCGGCGGTTCGCGGTGGTGGCCGAGGAGATCCGGAAGCTGGCCGACCGGACGGCGGGCTCGGCCAAGGAGATCCGGGCGCTCATCGAGGACGTACGCGGCGCGGTGAACACGACCGTGATGGCCACCGAGATCGGGGCCAAGGCGGTGGACGCCGGATCCCGGCAGTTCGACGACGCCACCAGCTCGTTCCGCCGCATCGCCCAGCTCGTGGCCACCACCAGCGACGCCACCCGGGAGATCGAGCTGTCGACCAAGCAGCAGACCACGGCCGTGGAGCAGGTCAACTCGGCCGCCTCGGACACGGCCCGGGCCAGCCGCGAGACCGAGGCCAGCGCGGTGCAGACCAAGCAGACGGCCGCGCACCTGAGCACACTCTCCGGCGACCTGCTCGACCTGGTGGGAACCGGGAAGCATTGATGAGCGAGGGCCGGGACCCGCTGCGCTACTTCCGGATCGAGGCGCGCGAGCTGGTCGACCAGATCAGTGCGGCCGTTCTCGATCTGGACCAGCAGCCGGGTCCGGAACTGGTGGCGCGGCTGCTGCGCTTCGCGCACACGCTCAAGGGCGCGGCCCGGGTGGTGAAGCAGACCCAGATCGCCGACCGCGCGCACGAGTTCGAGGAGGTGCTGGTTCCGCACCGCGGCGGGCCGGGGCCGATCGCGGCCGGGGAGATGCGGGAGCTGCTGCGCCTCAACGACGAGATAGCCGGATTCGTCGAGGTGTTGGAGAACCCGGCGAGAACCGGACCGGCCGGACCGGCCGGGCAGGCCGGCCCGGCCGGACGAGCAGGACCCGCGGGACAGGCCGGCCCGGCCGGACGAGCAGGACCCGCGGGACAGGCCGGCCCGGCCGGACCGGCCGGGCCGGCGGGACCGGCGGGACCCGCGGGACCACCGGGGCCGGCGGGACCGCCGGCCGGCGGGACATCGGCAAGCGGGACGCCGGCGTCGGCGCACGAGCCACCGGCCGCGGAGAACCCCGACGCGGAGGACGAGGAGCCGGCCGCGGAGCCCCCGCCGCGCGCGCCGACGGCCGACCTGGACGAGCTGCTCGACGCGATCGGCGAGGCCAACGCCCGGATCGCCCCGCTGCGCGAGGGCGGCCGCACGCTCGGCCAGATCCAGCGCGGCGCCGAGCTGCTCGCCGACCGGTTGCGCACCACCCAGCAGCGGCCGGCCGACACCCGGGCCACCGTGCAGCGCCTGGCGGCCGAGCTCGGCGCGCTCGGCCGCCGCCTCGTGGACGCCGTCGACCAGGTCGAACGGGAGATGGACGAGGTGCGCGGCCGGGCCGAGAGCCTGCGTCTGGTGCCGGCCGGCACGATCTTCACCGGCCTGCACCGAGCCGTGCACGACGCCGCGGTGGCCGAGGAGAAGCGGGTCCGGTTCGTCTCCCGGGGCGCCGACGTGCGGATGGGACCGGGCCGGCTCAACGCGGCCAACGGGGCGCTGCTGCACGTGGTGCGCAACGCGGTGGTGCACGGCATCGAGCCGGCCGCCGCGCGCGAGGCGGCCGGCAAGCCGGCCGAGGGAACGGTCACCGTCGATGTCGAGCGGCGCGGCCGGTTCGCCCATTTCCGCTGTACGGACGACGGCCGCGGCTTCGACCTGACGGCGCTGCGCCGGGTGGCCGAGGCGCGCGGGCTGCTCACGCCCGGCCACGAGCCCGACCCGGACGAATTGCTGCGGCTGGTGCTGCACGGCGGGATCAGCACCTCGGGCGCGGTCACCGAGGTCGCCGGCCGGGGCATCGGCATGGACGTGGCCCGCGACGTCGCCGTCAGCAACGGCGGCGAGGTGCTGATCCGCAACCGGCCGGGCCGGGGCGCGACCGTGGAGCTGATCCTTCCGCTGACCCTGCTCAGCATGAACGGGCTGATCGTCGAGGCCGGCGACACCGTGGTGACGATGCCGATGGACGCCGTCCGGCGCTGCGTGCGGCTGCCCGGCGAGGACGCCGCCGCGGCGCTGGCCAGCGGGCGCCTCGCCCACGAGGGCCAGGTCGTGCCGTTCCTGCCGCTGGCGCGGACCCTCCAGGCGGCCGCCGGCAACCCGACCGCCCGGGTCGCCGTGGTGGTCAACGCCGACGGGGGCACGGTCGCCGTCGGCGTGGACCGCCTGGCCGGCACCGCCACGCTGGTCGCCCGCCCGCTGCCCGACCTCGCCCCGGCCGCCGCCGTGATCGGCGGCGTCGCGATCGACCTCGACGGCAACCCGCGCCTGGTGCTGGACGCGCACGGTCTGGTCGCCGCCGCCGGCCGCGACCCGGTGGGGGTGGCCGCGCCGCCCGGGCCGGCCGCGCCGCGCCGGCCGATCCTGGTCGTCGACGACTCGCTCACCACCCGGATGCTGGAGCGCAGCATCCTCGAGTCGGCCGGCTACGACGTCGACCTGGCCGCCTCGGCCGAGGAGGGGCTGGAGAAGGCGGCCGCCCGCGAGTACGGGCTGTTCCTCACCGACATCGACATGCCCGGCATGAACGGCTTCGAGTTCGTGGCCGCCACCCGGGCCGAGCCGGCGCTGGCGTCGATCCCGGCCATCCTGGTCAGCTCCCGGTCGTCGGCCGAGGACCGCCGCCGCGGCGAGGAGGCCGGGGCCGCCGCCTACGTGGTCAAGGGCGAGTTCAACCAGGAGGAGCTGCTCGCGCACATCCGGAGGCTGATCGTCCGATGATTCGCGTGCTGCTGGTCGAGGACTCCGCGACGATGCGCGGCCACCTTCGGGAGTCGCTGGCCGCCGACCCGGAGCTGCACGTGGTCGGCGAGGCGACCGACGGGGGCCAGGCCGTCGAGATGGTCGGGCGGCTGCGGCCCGACGTCGTGACCATGGACATGATGCTGCCGACGATGAGCGGCCTGGTCGCCACCGAGCACATCATGGCCGAGCATCCGACCCCGATCCTGGTGGTCTCCTCGGCCGACCGGCAGGAGCTGTTCAGCACCTACAACGCGCTCGCCGCGGGCGCGGTCGACGTGCTGGAGAAGCCGCGCGGCGACGACTCCGACGCGGACTGGGGGCGGCGGCTGCGCTCGGCCGTACGCCTGGTCTCCCGCATCCGGGTGATCACCCACCCGCGGGCCCGGCTCGACCGCCGCCGCCCGGCCGGGATGGCGCCGCCGCCTCCGGCGCCGGCCGCTCCCCTGCCCACCGCCGGCACGCTGCGGCTGGTGGCGGTCGGCGCCTCGACCGGCGGTCCGCGGGCGCTGACCGATCTGCTGTGCTCGCTGCCCGCCGGGTTCCGCCCGCCGGTGCTGTGCGTGCAGCACATCGCGGCCAGCGAGCCGTTCGCCGAGGCGTTCTCGGACTGGCTGGCCGGGCAGACCGGCCGCGACATCTCCTACGCCCGCGACTGGACCCCGGTCGAGGCTCTCGCCGGCCGGGTGGTGCTCGCGCCGCCCGACCGGCACTTGCTCGTGCGCGACGGGGTGCTGCGGCTCTCCGACGAGCCGCCGCGCTACTCCTGCCGGCCGTCGGTGGACGTCCTGTTCGAGTCGGTGGCGACCGAGCTCGGCGCGTTCGCGGCCGGCTGCCTGCTCACCGGGATGGGCCGGGACGGCGCCGACGGGCTGCTCAAGATGCGCACCCACGGCGGCGTCACGTTCGCGCAGGACGAGGCGAGCTGCGTGGTCTACGGCATGCCCCGGGAGGCGGCGCTGCTCGGCGCGGCCGCGTACGTGCTGCCGCCGGCCCGGATCGCGGCCCGCCTGGCCGAGCTGCACCCGGCCGGGAGCCGCCGATGAACCACCGGGTGCTGATCGTCGACGACAGCCTGACCGTGCGGATGGACCTGCACGACGCGTTCAGCGCGGACGGCTTCGTCACGCTGCTCTGCGCGACCGGCGACGAGGCGCGGGAGGCGTTCGCGGGCGCGAGCTTCGACGCCGCCGTGCTGGACGTGATGCTGCCCGACGCGGACGGGCTGGAGCTGCTCACCGAGCTGCGCCGCACGCCGGGCCGGGAGGGCGTCGCCACCGTGCTGCTGTCCAGCGAGGACGAGGTCGCCGACCGGCTGGCCGGGCTGCGCATCGGCGCCGACGAGTACGTGGGCAAGCCGTACGACGCCGGGTACGTGGTGGCCCGGGTCCGGCAGCTGCTCGGCGACGGCCCGGCCGCGGGCGGCGACCGCACCCTGGTCCTGGTGATCGACGACAGCATGACGTTCCGGGAGCAGCTGCGCGAGCTGCTGGAACACGAGGGCTACCGGGTGCTGACCGCGCCCTCGGGCGAGGAGGGGCTGCGCACGGCGGCCGACCGCCGCCCCCAGGCGATCATCGTGGACGGCGTGATGCCCGGCATCGACGGCGCCACCGTGATCCGCCGGGTGCGCCTCGACCCGGCCCTGCGCGACATCCCCTGCATCCTGATGACCGCGGCCGAGGACTACGCCACCGAGCTGCAGATGCTCGACGCCGGCGCCGACGCGTTCGTCCGCAAGCAGCAGAACCTGGCGATCGTGCCGGCCAAGCTCAACGCGGTGCTGCGGCAGAGCGCCGAGCAGCTGCCGATCGAGGTCACCGGCAGCCTGCACGGGCCGAGCAAGGTGCTCGCGCTGACCCCCGACCGCGACCGGCTGGCCGACCTGGCCGACGCGCTGCGCGACGACGGCTACGACGTGGTGCCGGTCGCGGTGACCGGCGACGCGCTCGAGCTGCTGGCGGCCCAGCCCGTCGACTGCATCGTGCTCGGGCTCGGCCTCGCCGGCGACGCCGGGCGCGACGCCTGCCGCCGGATCAAGGAGGTGCCGGTGATCGGCGAGACGCCGGTGGTGATGACCGGCGAGAACGACGACGACATGCTGGCCTGCCTGGCCGCGGGCGCGGACGACTACGTGCGCGCGGGTGCGGGCGCCGAGGCGTTGCGGGCTCACGTCCGTACCCAGATCCGGCGCAAGCAGTCGCACGACGAGAGCCGCCGCATCCGCGAGGAGCTGATGCGCCGGGAGCTGGACGCGGCCGAGGAGCGCGCCGCCCGCCAGCTGGCCGAGACCCGGGCGGCGCTGGTCGAGGAGCTGGAGTGGCGCAACCGGGAGCTGGAGGCGTTCTCCGGCTCGGTCTCGCACGACCTGCGCGGGCCGCTGCAGGTGATCAGCAGCTTCGCCGAGCACATGCTCGACGACGAGGACGACCCGCTCAGCGAGGAGGCACGCCGCCGGCTGGGCCGCATCCAGGCGGCGGCCCTGCGGATGGCCGACCTCGTGGAGTCGCTGCTGATCCTGGCCCGGGCCAGCCGGGGCGACCTGCGCCGGTCCGAGTTCGACCTGACCGCGACGGCGTGGTCGGTGGTGAGCGACGTCGAGGCTCGCTACCCGGACCGCGAGGTCGAGTTCCGGGTGCACGGGAGCATGACCGCCCACGCGGACGAGGGTCTGGTCCGGGTCATCCTCGAGAACCTGATCAACAACGCGGTCAAGTTCACCGGCAAGGTCGAGCGGCCGGTGATCGAGATCGGCCGCGCCGGCGACCGGTTCTTCGTGCGCGACAACGGCGCCGGCTTCCCGGCCGGCAAGGCGGGCGAGCTGTTCCGGCCGTTCGCCCGCCTGCACAAGGCCGACGAGTTCCCCGGGCACGGCATCGGCCTGACCACCGTGCAGCGGGCGGTCGAGCGGCACGGCGGCGAGATCTGGGCCGAGGGCGAGGACGGCAGCGGCGCCACCTTCTGGTTCACCCTGCCACCGGGCCCGCCGGGGCCGGCGGCGGAACGTCGCGGCCAGGCCCGCCGTAACGGCTAGCCGAGGGGACACGAGGCCGCCTCTAGGCCAGCCCGAACCACGGCCGGCAGGCGTCGAAGCCCTCCACCGTCACCTCGGCGCCCGGCCAGCGGTCCGCGGTGAGCCGCAGATGCTGCAGCTCGGCGACGTCGCCGCCGGTGTCGACGATGCGGCTGCGGCCGTTGTCGAGATATCCGATCCGGCGGGAGACGCCGAGCGAGGCGTGGTTGCCGAGGGTGGCCGAGCTGATCGCCGCGGTCGCGCCGAGCGATCCGAAGGCGAAACCCAGGGCGGCGGTACGCATCCGCACGCCGACGCCCCGGCCGCGCACCGCCGGGACCAGCCAGGACGCCGAGTCGACGGTGCGCAGGGCCGGGAAGTTGTCGCCTTCGAGGGTCTGCACGCCGACGATCGCGTCGTCGAGGACGACCGCGAGGTGCAGCTCCCAGGACGCCGGGTCCCAGGTGCCCAGCGACTTCCAGTAGCTCATGCAGAGCAGCCGCCGCTCGTTCTCCAGCAGGCTCTGGTGCGGAAAGAGGGCCAGGCGCGGGTCGTGCCCCACGTCCGGCGGCAGCACCGCGCAGAGGTGGGGCAGGTCGGCCTCGCGCACCGGCCGCAGCAGGAGGTCCCGGTGCCGCAGCCGGAGGTCGAAAAGGGGCCAGTGCGAGTTCATGGAACGCTGTATAGCCGATCGCCGGCCGCCGAGGGGGCTTCCTTGGCGGCGGCCGGCGATCGGGGCTCTACTCGGTGCCGAGCGCGACCACCGGGCTGACCCGGGCGGCCCGGCGGGCGGGCAGTACGCCGGCCGCGGCGGTCAGCGCCACCAGGATTCCGAAGACCACGGCGAGCTGCCCGATCGGGACGGCGAACGGCGCGTTCACGCCGAGGGCCTTGACGGCGAGCCAGGCGTACGGGACGCCGAGCGCCAGCCCGAGCGCGGCGCCGATCACCCCGTACAGGGCGGACTCGGTCGTCAGCATCGTGCGCAGCGCACCCCGCGAGAGGCCGACCGCGCGCAGCAGCCCGGACTCGCGCACCCGCTCCACCACCGACAGCGCTGTGGTGGTGCCGACGCCGACCACCGCGATCATCACGGTCAGCCCGATCAGGCCGAGCGCGATCGCGAGCAGCACGGTCAGCTCGCTGTCGATCTCGTCCCGCTGGTCGGCGAGCACGTCGACCGCCCAGGTGCTCCCGGAGGCGGCGGCCGCCTCGGTGAGCACCCGCCGGCCGTCGGCGCGGCCGGTCTCCCCGCTCTTCGACGCGTCGGCGAGCAGGCCGTTGTAGCCGGCCGGCGCGCCGAGCGCGGTCAGGTCGGCCGGGTCGAGCACCACGGCCGCGCCGAGCGGGGCCGAGGCCGGCAGCTTGGCCACCACGGTGACGTTCGCGGCGTTCTTGTCGTGGCTGATGCTGACCTGGTCGCCGACCTTCCAGCCGGTGGTGTCGGCGGTGAAGCCGGAGATGATCACCTGGCCGGGTTTCAGGTTCGCGAGCGTCCCGTCGATGACGTCGAGCCGGCCCAGGCGCGGCACGTCGTCGATGTCGAGGTCGACCGCGTCCAGCTCACCCACGGTCGACGAGACCTTGACCGGCAGCCGGCGGTACGGGGTGACGTTCTTCAGCTCGGAGCGCCGGCGCAGCTGGTCCACGGTGGCGGCGCCGATCGGGGCGTCGTTGGTGGTCATCTCGTAGTCGGCGGGCGACGACGAGACCGTCTCCCGCTCGGCGAGGATCCGGATCGACGCGCCGCCGACCAGGGTGCCGGCGATCAGCGTGACGCCGAGCGCGACCACCACCGAGACCGCGGCCGCCCGCCGGGGCGCCCCGCCGACGCCACCGGCCGCGAGCCGGCCGACCGGGCCGGACCGCCGGATCGGCGCGCCGAGCACGGCGAGCACCGGGCGGACCAGCGCCGGGCCGAGCGCGATCAGGGCCAGGAAGGCGAGGCCGCCGGAGGCCACGATCGCGAGCAGGTTCGTCGACGGCTGGTAGTCCTTGGGGTCCCGTCCGGGCAGGTTGCGGATCACGAACACGGCGAGCAGGGCCGCCCCGATCACCAGCAGGATGCCGGTCGCCCCGCGCAGCTTGCCGATGTCGCGGCGGCCGCCGGTGACGCCCGCGCCGCGCAGCGCCTCGAGCGGCGAGACCTTGCCGGCGGTGAAGGCCGGCGCGATCACGGCGACGACGGTGAGGAAGACGGCCAGCGCCACGGTCAGCAGCGCGGGCCGCAGCGGGAAGCCGGGTCCGGCGATGTGCGGGCCGAACGCGCGGGCCAGGGGCGGGACGAGCTGGCCCGCGCCGAGCGCGAGCAGCACGCCGGCGCCGCCGGTGACCAGGCCGGTCAGCGCCCCCTCGGCGGCCAGCGACCAGGTGATGCCGCGGCGGCCGGCGCCGACCGCCCGCAGCAGGGCGAGCTGGCGCATCCGCTGGGCGAACACGATCCGGAAGGTCGAGGCGGCGACCAGGCCGGCCGCGACCACGGCGATCGCCACGAACAGGCCGATCACCTCGAAGACGCTGTCGACGTCGTCGGCCTTCTGACGCGCCTCCTCGTGGCGCACGTCGTTGCCGGCCGCGATCTCCGGCTTCTGGCTGTCCTTCACCTTGGCGGCGCCGGCGGCGGTGACGGCCTCCACCTGGCGCCGGACGGCGTCGGCGTCGGCACCGGGCGCGAGCCGCAGATCGATCTGGTTGAGCTCCTTGGCGCCGGTCATCGCGGCGACGGCGGGCTGCGGCGCGTACGCCTGGAAGCCGTAGTCGTCGCGGCCGGTGACCAGGCCGACCACCGTCAGGGCGGTCGGCGCCTCGGGCTTGCCGTCCTTGTCGTAGCGCAGGACCACCTTCGCCGTCGAGCCGATCTTGAGGCCGAGCCGGTCGACGGTCCGCGGGGTCACCACGATCTCGTTCGGGCCCTTCGGCAGCCGGCCGGACCGCAGGCGGGTGACGGCCAGCGGCCCGGTCGACGAGTCGGCGGTGACCGAGAGGTAGTCAGCGCCGATCTGGCCGCCGGCCTCGGCCCGCCCGGCGGTCTCGGCGACGCCCGGGATCCTCCCGACGGCGGCGAGCTCGTCGGTGGTCATCGTGCCGTTGCGGACCACCAGGTCGACGGCGGCGGGCGTGCCGCTGAGGCCGTCGAGCACGCTGCGCTCGGTGATCTGCTGGGCCAGCACGGTGGCGTAGACGACGAACGAGACGACCAGCACGGCGAGGCCGGTGAGCAGCAGCCGGGCCGGGCGGCGGGCGACGCCGCGGAGCTGGGTGCGCAGGACGGCGCTCATCGGCGCGCCGCCAGCGACTGCAGGGCCTCGGCGACCGAGGCGGAGTTCGGGTGCTCGATCTCGCCGGCGACCTTGCCGTCGGCGAGGAGCACGACCCGGTCGGCGTACGCGGCGGCGCCCGGATCGTGGGTGACCATGACCACCGTCTGACCCAGCTCCCGGACGGAGTTGCGCAGGAACAACAGCACCTCGGCGCCCGAGCGGGAATCCAGGTTGCCGGTGGGCTCGTCGGCGAAGACGACCTCGGGCCGGGACACCAGCGCCCGGGCGACGGCGACTCGCTGCTGCTGGCCGCCGGAGAGCTCGCCGGGCCGGTGGTTGAGCCGGCCGACGATGCCGAGCGACTCGGTGAGGTGGGCGAACAGGTGCCGGTCCACCTTGCGGCCGGCCAGCTCCAGCGGCAGCAGGATGTTCTGCTCGGCGGTCAGCTGCGGCAGCAGGTTGAACGACTGGAAGATGAAGCCGATCCGCTCCCGGCGCACCTTGGTGAGCACCTTGTCGGACTGGCGGGTCAGGTCGGTGCCGCCCAGCAGCGCCTGTCCCGAGGTGGCCGTGTCGAGGCCGGCCAGGCAGTGCATGAGCGTGGACTTGCCGGAGCCGGACGGCCCCATGATCGCGGTGAACTGGGCGCGGGTGAAGCCGACCGTCACCCCGTCCAGCGCGCGTACCGCCGTGTCACCGCTGCCGTAGACCTTCACCAGGTCGACCGCGGCCACGGCGGCCAGCGAGTCCTGGGTGGCGGCCGGGAACTGCGTCTGCATGAGCACTCCACTCGCACGTTCGATCTCTGTCGGCGAGAAGTCTCGGGGTGGACCGCGGTCCGGGACCATCCGTCGCCGGCGGGGATCACCGCGGCCGCCGTATCTGTCTTTCGGCCGATGGGGGCGTCGTGACCTGCCATTACGCTGGGTGCACGATGGAGAACAACCCGAACCGGATCATCCTGCTCCGCCTGGCCCAGGTCGGCGCGCTGGTCCTTCTGGCCGTCCTCGGCCTCTTCGACACCGCCCAGGGCCTCCTGCGCACGACCAACGAGCTGCTCGCGCTGATCCGGATCCTGCTGGCGGTCGCGGCCGCCGCCATCTGGCTGCCCGCGCACCGGCAGAACTCGACCGCGCTGCCCAAGTCCGCGGTCTGGCTGGCGCTGGCCTCGATGGCGGTCACCCTCGTGACGGCGGCGACGTCGACGGACTACCCGGGCAGCTGGGGGCTGGCCGAGTCGCTGGCCCTGCTCGGGGTGATGTTCGTGGTCGGCCGGCGGGCCAGCCCGGGCTGGGCGGTCGCCGCCGTGATCAGCGTCGGGGCGGCGGTCAGCTTCCTGCCGCTGCGCGGCGGACAGAGCGCCGAGTTCGTGATCTTCGGGCTGATCCAGGCCCTGGCCGCCGCGGCGGCCCTCGGCGTCGGCATCTACCTGCGCATCCTGGAGAGCTCCCGGGAGCGGGCGGTCGACGCCGTACGGGCGGAGCAGCGCGCCGAGTTCGCGCGTGACCTGCACGACTTCATCGCCCACCACGTGACCGGCATCGTGGTCCAGGCCCAGGGCGCCAAGTTCATCGCCGAGCAGGACCCGAAGCGGGCGTTGCAGGCCCTCGACCAGATCGAGCGGGCCGGGGCCGAGACGATGGCCTCGATGCGCCGGATGGTGGGGGTGCTGCGCGACCCGCTGTCGAAGCCGGACGCGCCGCTCGCGCCGGTCGCCGGGGTCGGTGAGCTCGGGCCGCTGCTCGAGCAGTTCACCGCGGCCGGCGGGCCGTCCGGGCGGCTGCACCTGGACGGCACGCTCGACGGGCTGCCGGTCGAGGTGTCGACCTCGGCCTACCGGGTGGTGATGGAGGCGCTCACCAACGTGCGGCAGCACGCGACCGGTGCCCGGGCGGTGGACGTGTGGGTCCGGCGCACCCCGGAGTGGCTGCTGGTGCGGGTGGCGAACGACGGTTCGGCCCGTCCGTCGGGGCCGCTCGACCGGTCGGGGTACGGTCTCGTGGGCCTTAACGAACGGGTCCGCGCGGTCGACGGCCGTCTCACGTCCGGCCCCGGCATCGAGGGTGGCTGGGTGGTCGACGCCGCGTTCCCGCTCAATGGGAAGGTGGATCAGTGATCCGGGTCCTGATCGCGGACGACCAGGCCATGGTCCGCACCGGCTTCGGCATGATCATCGGGGCCCAGCCCGACATGGAGGTGGTCGGCGAGGCCGCCGACGGCGTCGAGGCGGTGGCGCTGGCCCGCCGGGAGCGGCCGGACGTGGTGCTGCTCGACATCCGGATGCCCAAGATGGACGGGCTCGAGGCGCTGCGGCTGCTGGCCGGGCCGGGGGTGGCCGACCCGGTCAAGGTGGTCGTGGTGACGACCTTCGACCTCGACGAGTACGTGCATCAGGCGCTGCGCAACGGCGCGGCCGGATTCCTGCTGAAGGACTCGGGCCCGGCGCTGCTCGTCGAGGCGGTCCGGGCGGCGGTCAGCGGTGATGCGCTGATCAGTCCCTCCATCACCGTACGGCTGCTGGAGCATTTGTCGTTGCCCGCGCCCGCGAGTGACGACGGTGGCCTCTCGCCGCGAGAGCTCGACGTCGTGAAGCTGGTGGCGCGGGGGCTGACGAATGCGGAGATCGCGGAGAAATTGTTCATCTCGATCGGCACGGTCAAAACGCACCTCGGCAGTGTGCAGACGAAGCTGAATGCGCGCGGCCGGGTCGAGATCGCGGCCTGGGCGTGGGAGCGCCGCCTGGTCAGCTGAGCCCCGCGCCATTGACGAAATGAAATGACCGATTGTCACCTCGAAATAGCAGATCGTCACGATCATGCGAGAGATCGGCACAGTAAGACACTTCTCAGCGAATGCGTTCGGTACGCATAGCAATTACGCTCGGAGATATGGTCGGACTGGGCACGGCCGCCACACTGGTCATCTCGATCTGGGTGATCATCGCCTTCCTGCTGCTGCCGGCGGCCGGAAACCTGCGCTACTGGACGGCGGCCTTCGTGGTCCTGCTCGTCGTGGTCGGCGCGGGCGACGTGCTGCCGACGCGGGCGCTGCTCGCGTCGCTCCTGGGTGTCCACATCATCTTCGCGATCCCGGCCGGCCTCACCGCCGCCGGCCGGCGCCGCCTGTGGACGGTCGCGGTGTCCCTCGTGGCGCTCACCTGGCTGGCCGTCACCGGCGGCCGCGAGTGCTGGCTGCCGATCCTGCTCGCCGCCGTGGGGGCCGGCGTCATCGGCACGCCCCTGCTGTGGGTCTGGTTTCGTACCCACCCCCGGACGCATGTAGAGGTCCGTCTTTGGCCGCGCCGCCCGATCCTGCGCTCCCTGCCACTGCAGCGCCGCGCCGCTCCCCCGGCCGCCGGTGAACCGGGCCTCGCCTCCGCAGCGCCCGACTCCTCGCCGGCTCCCTCTTCCGCGCCCTCCTCCTCGTCCCCCTCCTCGTCACCCTCCTCGTCCTCCCTCTCTTCGCCTTCCTCGCCTTCCTCCTCTTCGCCTTCCTCCTCTCCCCCTTCCTCGCCCTCCTCCCCTTCTTCCCCTTCGTCGCCCTCCTCCCCTTCTTCCCCTTCCTCGCCGTCGCCCTCATCGGCCGGCGCGTCATCGGGAGCCGCCATCCCGGAGGAAGAGCCGCCCGGGCCACCACGCGACCGTCAGCCGCGCAACAGCCGGGCCTTCCCGCCGCCCAACTCGGCCGCCCGCCCGACCTCCGCGTCGGCCCAGGACCCGGCTCCCGCTCCGGCCCCGGCACCGGCGCCGCGGAAGGGCCGCCGTCAGTCCAGAGAGATCCAGTAACGGCGCACCTCGCGCTCACCGGTGCCGCGGATGTCCTCGAAGACCCCGCCGGCCATCTCGATGGTGCGCGCCGACGCCACGTTGCCCGGCCGGCAGGTGATCAGCACCCGCTCGATGCCCCGCTTCCGGGCCTCGTCGAGCATGAGCCCGAGCGCCCAGCTCGCCCGCCCCTTGCGCCGCTCCGACGGCCGCACGCCGTAGCCGATGTGGCCGCCGCAGTCGAGCAGGAACGCGTTGAGCGTGTGCCGCAGCGAGATCGCTCCCAGGATGCGGTCCCCGTCGATCATCCAGCGGTACGTGCAGTGCACCCAGTCGGCCGCCACCGGCAGGCTTTCGTCCTCTTCGTCGCGCAGCCGCCGCACCCAGGCCGCGAACCCGGCCGCGCTCTCGAACTCGTCGCCCGGCCGCATCCCGGCGCCGTCCTGGTGAACGCCGCGGCCCCACTCCTCCCACGACTCGATCCAGGCCCGATGCAGACGAGTGGTGGGTGCGATCAGCTCCGGCATGCCCCCACGCTAGCCGCCGGCCGCGGCGAGGGTGAGCAGCCGCCGCACCTGGCTCTGGCGCCGCTCGGTGGCGGTCGTGGCCAGTGATCTCGCGGGCGGGTAGCCACCGGCGGACTGCTCCATCCGGGACGTCTCGACACAGTTGGCCAGGTGCCCGAGGAGCAGGCTTACCGCCGTACGGTCGAAATCGCCTCCGCGGGCCGCGCGCAGCTCCTCGATGTCGGAGGCCCGCAGCGCGTGCAGCGCGCCATGCCCGGCGTGCGCGCCCGCCGACGGATCGGCCGTGAGCGGCTGCTGCCAGCCCAGCAACCAGCGCCGCATCGTGCCCGACTCGTCCTTCCACTGCGTGCGCAGCTCGGTGGCGATCGCGCGCACACGCGGGTCGGCGGCGCGCTCCTCGGCCAGCGACGCCACCTGGTCGCCCTCGGTGATCTGCTCCAGACTCATCTGCAGGAACATCACGTCGGTGGCGTTGTACGGCTCGGCGGTGGCCGCCGGCCGCTCGTGCGAGCAACCGGCGGCCAGCGCCAGGATCAGCGCGAGCCGTGCTAGACGGCGAGCCACAGGGCCGGCGCGTTCGGCGGTTCCCAGCCGGCCAGGGCGGTGTGCGCCTGGCGGCAGCGATAGGAGATGCCGTTGTACGTCACCACGTCGCCCACCTTGTACGCGGTGCCGGCCTTCCAGGTGCCCGTCGGATTCGAGGTCGGCGGCGTGGTGGTGGGCGGCGCCGTGGTCGGGGCCGTGGTGGGCGTGGTGGCCGGCGGCGTGGTGGGCGTGGTGGAACCGCCGCCGATGTTGACGTCCACACAGGAGTAGAACGCGTTGACGGTGTCGGCGATGTTCCACCGGGCCAGGATCGTCTGGCGGCCGGTGAAGCTGCCCATGCTTACGGTGTGCTGCTTGGTCGCGCCGGGCTGGGCGCCGCCGTCGTTGAAGGACGCCAGCAGCGTGTTGCCGATGAAGTACTCCCAGGTGGCGGTGGAGTGCCGGGCGGTGAGGACCCAGTTGAAGGTGACCGTCTTGCCGACCCCGGCGACCGGCCACGCCTTGCTGTTGTCGTTGAGCACGGCGAAGCGGCTGCCACCGCCGTTGCACAGCTTCGAGCCCTTGGGCGCCTCGACGCTCTGTGGTTCGTAGATGATGTCGCCGCAGTTGGCGACCGCGCCGCTGGCGCAGTTGGCCTGCCGGCTGGGCGGCGACGAGATGTATCCGTGTGCGGATGCGGGGGCGACGGCCACCAGGAGCGAGGCGGCGGTCGCGGCGACGGTCAGTGCGGGTAGGAGAAATCGGCGTCTCATGAAGTACTCCGTCTCTTCATGGGGGATCCGCGCTCTTCATGGGGATCCGCGCGGCGCTGCCTCGATGGGGGTCGAAGCAACCCGCTCGTGAGCCCAACATAAGTTAAGGAGTGTTAACAGTAAATAGACTTAACGAAGTTTTTCGATGCCCCGATAATCGGCTGCCGGGCGCGAGGTGATCCGTTACGTTCGCCGGATGGAACCACTGACCGAGCCGCAGATCCGGGGCGGCCTCGCCAACTGCTCCAAGGGCGAGGCGGGCCGGATCAAGCTGCCCGACCTCGCCGCCGTGCCGTGGCGCGACCTCGACTTCCTCGGCTGGACCGACCCGGGCGCCCCGCAGCGAGCCGTGATCGTGATGCCGGACGCGACGGGCATCGTGCTGCGCCGGCCGGAGTCCCGCCGTACCAGCGCGCTGCGCTCGAGCATGTGCCGCGTCTGCTACACCGGCCACTCCTCCGACGGCGTGACGCTGTTCGTGGCGCCGCTGGCCGGGGCGTCCGGCCGCCAGGGCAACACGGTCGGCGAGTACATCTGCAGCGACCTGGCCTGCTCGCTCTACCTGCGCGGGAAGCGCCAGCCGCGCGGCCGCCTGGTGCGCCAGGAGGAGACGCTCACCCTCGACGAGCGCGTCGACCGCGCGATGACCAACCTCAACGGCTTCGTCAAGCGGGTGCTGGCCGGCTAGCCGGCTCAGATCTTCGCCGGCCCTGCCGATAGGCAGCATCATGCAGGACATCAGGGAGGTGCTCGACCGCCGCGCCGTGACGCCGGTGTTCCAGCCGCTGGTCGAGATCGCGACCGGCAAGGTGCTGGGCTACGAGGCGCTCAGCCGCGGGCCGGCCGGCACCCCGTGGGAGTCGCCGGCGACGCTGTTCGCGGCGGCCCGCGCGGCCGGGCGGGAGCACGAGCTCGACTGGATCTGCCGCGCCCAGGCGTACCGGGCGATCCTGGCCGCCGGCGCCGATCCCGACCTCACCTGGTTCGTCAACATGGAGCCGACCGCGTGGCAGGCGGCGTGCCCGCCCGACCTCGCCCCGGTGGTGGCCGAGGCCGAGGCCCGGCTTCGGGTGGTCACCGAGATGACCGAGCGGGCCATCGCCGACGACCCGTCCGGCCTGCTCGCCGCCACCGCCGCCTGCCGGACCGCCGGGTGGGGCGTGGCCCTCGACGACGTCGGCGCGGTTCCGATGTCGCTCGCGCTGATGCCGTTCGTCCAGCCCGACGTGGTCAAGCTCGACATGGGCCTGCTGCGCGCGCCCGGCGACCCGCACACCGCCCGGGTGGTGACGGCGGTGGCCGCGCACGCCGAGACCAGCGGCGCCGTGGTGCTGGCCGAGGGCATCGAGACCGCCGAGCACCTGGCCGTCGCCCGGGCGATGGGCGCGACGGTCGGTCAGGGCTGGTTCTTCGGCCGGCCCGGGCCGCTGCCCCGCGGCGTACGGGCCGGGTCACGCCTGCCGTTCCTGCCGCCGCCACGCTCCGATGACCGCACGCCGTTCGAGGTCGTCGCCGCCCGCCGCCCGGTCGCGCAGGCCACGAAGGCGCAGCTCATGCCCATGAGCCGGCACCTGGAGGCGGTCGCCGCCGACGGCCGCGAGCCGTGCGTGCTGCTGGCCTGCTTCCAGGAGGCCCGGCACTTCACGCCCGGCACCGCCCGCCGCTTCGCCCGGATGGCCGCGCGCGGCCCGCTGGTGGCGGCGCTGGGCGCGGGCCTCGACGACGAGCCGGCGCCCGGCGTGCGCGGCGCCTGCCTGGGCGAGGACGACACCTTGCGCGACGAGTGGAACGTGCTGGTCATCGGCCCGCACCGGGCCGCCGCCCTGGTCGCTCACGACCTCGGCGACGACGGCCCGGACCGAGAGCGGCGGTTCGAGTTCGCGCTGACGCACGACCGGGGGTTGGTGCTGGAGGCGGCTCGGTCGCTGCTGGGCTGGATCGCGCCGGTGCGGTCGGAGGAGCTTTCGGCGGTCGGCCTCGGCTGACGGATGTGGGGCCGCCGCACCGATGCGGTCGCCTTGACCGCGGCGGCCCGTCGACGTGCGCGGCCCGTTGACGTGCGCGGCCCGCCGACGTGCGCGGCCCGCCGACACGGCGCCCCGTTGGCGGGCCCTAGGCTCGGCGCTCCAGGAAGTCGTAGACGTCCTGGTTGTCGACGCCGGGGAAGGTGCCCGGCGGCAGCGCCGCGAGCAGGTGCGAGTGCACGCGGGCACTGGGCCAGGCGTTCCCCGCCCAGCGCCGCACCAGGTCGGCCGGTGGGCGGCGGCAGCAGTCGGGATCGGGGCAGCGGGACACCGTACGCCTGCTGGTGTCTCCCCCGCGGAACCACCGCGCGTGCTCGTAGGGCGTCCCGACGGTGACCGAGAACTCGCCCGACCGTGTCGATTCGATGTGGACGGTGCACCAGTAGGTGCCGGCCGAGGTGTCGGTGAACTGGTAGAACGACGAGTACGGGTCCTCCGCGTGGAAAATCGTGCGGGAGGCCCACTTGCGGCAGATCGGCTGCCCCTCGATCGCGCCGGTGACGTCTGTCGGGAAGCGCACCCCGTCGTTCTCGTACGCCTTGTAGACGATCCCGTTCTCGTGCACCCGCGTGAAGTGGACCGGGATGCCGAAGTGCTGGGTCGCCAGGTTCGTGAACCGGTGCGCCGCGGTCTCGTAGGAGACACCGAACGCGTCCCGGAAGTCGTCGATCGCCAGCGCCCGGTCGGCGCGCGCCGAGCGGAGGAACTCGACCGCGAACTTCTCCGGCATCAGCAGCGCCGCCGCGAAGTAGTTCGCCTCGACCCGCTGCCGGAGGAAGTCGCCGTAGTCGGCCGGGTCGTTGTGCCCGAGCACGAAATGCCCGAGCGTCTGCAGCACCACCGCCCGCGGGTCGTGGCCCTTCCCGCTCGCCACCTGCGGCAGGTAGATCCGCCGGTTCTTCAGGTCGGTCACCGAACGTGTCGAGCCCGGCAGATCGTTCACGTAGTGCAACGAGAACCCCAGTGACGCCGCGATGTCGAGGATGCCGCGCTGCGACAGCGGACCGGTCGTGTACCGCACCGACCGCAGCACCTTGGCCGCCGCGTCCTCGATCTCCGGGAAGTAGTTGTTGCGCTCACGCATGTTGACCCGCAGCTGCGCGTTGGCCTTCCGGGCGACCTCCGGCGTCGCGCTCTGCTCGGCCAGCACCCGGCCCAACTCCCGATGCAGACCCACCAGCGCTTCGAGCGCATCCGCCGGCAAGCGGCGGCCACCTCGCACGACCGGCAACCCCAATCGGGCGTACGCCTGATCCTGTTGAAAATGCGCCAGGTCGATCTCGAGCTTGGCCCGCCGGGTGGGCGCCTCGGGACGCAGCAGGTCGGCCATCGGCACACCGAGGGCCGAGGCGATGCCCTGCAGCATCGAGAGCTTGGGCTCGCGCTTCCCGTTCTCGATCATCGAGAGCTGCGACGGCGCCCGGCCGACCGCCTCGCTCAACTGCTCCAGCGTCATGTTCTTGGATTTGCGCAGGTGCCGCAGCCGCTGGCCGAGGGTCACTAGATCAACAGACTCTGAAGAAAGTGAAGCCGTCACGGGTTTTGACGCTAGCAGAATTTTCGCGTTTCTTCTGGTCACAATCGCCTCCCTGACCCCTTGCGCCCTGCGCGACAGTCGAATTCTTCCACCGCTTCTCCTTCACCGGAGGGGCGCGCGACAGGGTAGGAAAGGGATACTGATGACTGATCAGCTGACCGAAGTCAGGGGCGGTACCGCATCGGACCTCACTCGGGCGTGGGCCGGCGATCCTCGGTGGCTCGGCATCAAGCGCAGCTACACCGCGCAGGACGTGATCAAGCTCCGCGGCACCGTCCAGGAGCGGCACACCCTGGCCGAGCGCGGCGCGCAGCGGCTCTGGGAGCTGCTGCACAGCGAGGACTACATCAACGCGCTGGGCGCGCTCACCGGCGGTCAGGCCGTGCAGCAGGTCCGGGCCGGCCTCAAGGCCATCTACCTCTCCGGCTGGCAGGTCGCGGCCGACGCCAACCTCTCCGGGAACACCTACCCGGACCAGTCGCTCTACCCGGCCAACTCGGTCCCGGCCGTCGTGCGCCGCATCAACAACGCCCTCATGCGGGCCGACCAGATCGACACCGCCGCGGGCCGGCACGAGCGCGACTGGTTCGCCCCGATCGTGGCCGACGCGGAGGCCGGCTTCGGCGGCCCGCTCAACGCGTTCGAGCTGATGAAGGCGATGATCGCGGCCGGCGCGGCGGGCGTGCACTGGGAGGACCAGCTCGCGAGCGAGAAGAAATGCGGCCACCTCGGCGGGAAGGTCCTCATCCCGACCCAGCAGCACATTCGCACGCTCAACGCCGCTCGCCTCGCCGCCGACGTGCTCGGCGTTCCGTCGCTGGTGATCGCCCGCACCGACGCGCTGGCCGCCGACCTGCTGACGACCGACGTGGACGAGCGCGACAAGCCGTTCCTCACCGGCGAGCGCACCGCCGAGGGCTTCTTCCGGGTCCGCCCCGGCGCCGACGCCGCGATCGCCCGCGGTGTGGCCTACGCCGACTACGCCGACCTGCTGTGGGTTGAGACCGGCAAGCCCGACCTGGACTTCGCCCGCGACTTCGCCGAGGCGGTGCACATGGAGCACCCGGGCAAGATGCTGGCGTACAACTGCTCGCCGTCGTTCAACTGGAAGAAGAACCTCGACGACGCCGACATCGCGCGCTTCCAGAAGGAGCTCGGCGCGATGGGCTACAAGTTCCAGTTCGTCACGCTGGCCGGCTTCCACGCGCTGAACCACTCGATGTTCGAGCTGGCCCGCGGCTACGCCGAGAGCGGCATGACCGCCTACGTGAAGCTGCAGGAGGCCGAGTTCGCGGCCGAGGCCGACGGCTACACCGCGACCAAGCACCAGGCCGAGGTCGGCACCGGCTACTTCGACGCGGTGTCCACGGCCCTCAACCCGGAAAGCTCGACCACTGCCCTCAAGGGCTCGACCGAGGCGGAGCAGTTCTGATGTCTTCTTCATCTGTCGGCACCTCGTTCAGCGGAAACGAAGAGGTCACCATCACCGGTACGACCGAGGGCCGCTACGGCGAGATCCTGACCCCCGAGGCGATCGCCTTCGTCGTGGCGCTCGACCGGGAGTTCGGCGCCCGCCGCGTCCAGCTGCTGGAGCGTCGCCGCCGGCGGCGGACCACCCGGACCGACGAGCTCGACTTCCTGCCGTCGACCCTGGCGATCCGCGAGGACGCCTCGTGGCAGGTGGCACCGGCCGCGCCCGACCTGACCGACCGCCGCGTGGAGATCACCGGCCCGCCCGAGCGCAAGATGACCATCAACGCCCTCAACTCGGGCGCCAAGGTCTGGATGGCCGACTTCGAGGACGCCACCTCCCCCACCTGGGAGAACGTCGTCCTCGGCCAGCTCAACCTGCGCGACGCCCTGGACGGCACTCTGCAGTTCACCGCCCCCGACGGCCGCGAGTACAAGGTCGGCTCGGAGATTCCGACGATCATGGTCCGGCCGCGCGGCTGGCACCTGCCGGAGGCTCACCTGCGGATCGGCGGCCGGGCCGTCTCGGCGTCGCTGTTCGACTTCGGGCTCTACCTCTTCCACTGCGCGCAGCGCCAGCTCGACCGGGGCTCCGGCCCGTACTTCTACCTGCCGAAGCTGGAGTCGCACCTGGAGGCCCGCCTCTGGAACGACGTCTTCGTCTTCGCCCAGGAGCAGCTCGGCATCCCGCGCGGCACGATCCGGGCCACGGTGCTGATCGAGACCATCACGGCCGCATTCGAGATGGACGAGATCCTGTACGAGCTGCGCGAGCACTCGGCCGGCCTCAACGCGGGCCGCTGGGACTACCTGTTCAGCATGATCAAGAACCGCCCGGACGTGGTCCTCCCCGAGCGCTCCCAGGTCACGATGACGGCGCCGTTCATGCGGGCGTACACGGAACTGCTGGTGCGCACCTGCCACCGGCGCGGCGCCCACGCGATCGGCGGCATGGCCGCCGTCGTGCCGAGCCGCGACCCGGTCGCCGCCAAGCGGGCCCTCAACCAGGTCCGCCAGGACAAGCGGCGCGAGGTCGGCGACGGCTTCGACGGCTCGTGGGTGGCGCACCCCGGCCTGGTGGCGACCTGCCGCGACGTGTTCGACCAGTGGCTGGGCGACGAGCCCAACCAGATCGTCCGCAAGCGCGACGACGTCCGGGTGACCGCCAGCGACCTGCTCGACGTCAAGGCGGTCGGCGTCCAGGTCACCGAGGTGGCGCTGCGCAACAACGTCAGCGTCGCCCTCCGGTACATCGCCGCCTGGCTGGCCGGCCGCGGCGCGGTCGCCCTCGGCGGCCTGATGGAGGACGCGGCGACCGCCGAGATCTGCCGCGCCCAGCTGTGGCAGTGGATCCACGCCAGCACCCCCACCGACTACGGCGTGCCGGTCTCGGCCGCCCTCGTCACCCGGATGCTGCGCGAGGAGCTCGATGTCCTCAGCGAGACCGGCGCCCTGGACGAGGACGCCGCCCGCCGGTTCGGCCAGGCCCGCACACTGCTGACGGTGCTGCTGACCGAACGGACCTGTCCCGAGTTCCTGACGCTGCCGGCGTACCTGCGCCACATGTCCGGCGGTGCGGGCTCGTCCCCGGTGTCCACGACGACCGACCAGGCTACTGTCGCGGCCTGAGCGGAAGAACGAGGAACGGCGCGGTCCCGGCACTGGTCCGCGCCGTTCTTCGGCTTGCACCTGGTGGCGATCGCTTGCATGCCCGACCGGTCGGCCACAATGACGGCCATGACCGCACAGATCACGGCCCTGGTCGATCCGAACGTGAGCGCCACGAGCCGCCGCCTGGCATGGCTCGCCGCCGCGCCCGACGGCCATCCGCTGGGATCGGCGTACCTCTGGATCCCCACCGCCGGCGGAGTGGCCGACCTGGAGATCCACGTGCATCCGGCCGAACGCCGAGCCGGCATCGGCACCCAGCTGCTGCACGCGGCGATCGACGCCGCGGCCGTGGCTGAGCCCGCCCTCCTCGGCATCCTCACCCAGCCGGTGGAGGAGGGCTCGCCCGGCGACCACTTCTGCGCCGCGGCGGGCCTGCGCCGCGTGCTGCGCCTGACCTACACCCGCCTCGCCCTCGACTCCACCCGCCTCGCCCTCGACTCCACCCGCTCCGCCGCCGGCTCGCTCGGGCACGGCGCACCGGAGGCGGTCCGCGCGGTCCCCGGTTACCGCCTCGTCCACTGGGAAGGCCGCGTCCCCGACGACCTGGCCGAGACTTACGTCCGTGCCCGGCGCGCGATGGACGACATGCCGATGGACGACGCCACCTACATCCCGCCGGTCTGGGACGTGCCCCGCCTGCAAGCCGTGGCCGACGCCGTGGCCCGCCGCAACGAGATCCTGCTCGTCACCGCCGTGCTGACCACCGGCGACGCCATGACCGCCGACGACGCCATGGCCGCTGACGACGCCATGACCGCCGACGGCGGCAAGGCGGCCGACGGCGGCAAGGCGGCCGACGGCGGCAAGGCCGGCGGCGGCGGTGAGATGGTCGCGTTCACCGAGCTGGTGGTTCGCGGCGACGGCACCGGAGACGGCCAGCACTATGGCACCGGAGTCCTGCCCGAACACCGCGGCCACGGCCTCGCCCGCTGGATGAAGGCCGACCAGATCGCCCGGACCCGAGCCCGCTTCCCCCGACTGGCCGGCCTGCTGGCCGACACCGCCGACAGCAACACCGCCATGCGCCGGATCAACGAGTCTCTCGGCTACCAACCCACCCATCGCAGCCTCCTTTATCAACACGACCTGCACCCTTCGCCCGACGCTTCGCGCTAGTGCTCCATCGATGCGGGAACCGGTGGCGCCGCCCCGGGCGCCAGGCCTTTCACGACCAGCCATCCAGCGAAGACCATCTCCTGGACCGCGATCGGCGCCGCGAAGGTCAGCTGCGTGGCAGTGGGCAGCGGGAACTCGTACATCTCAAGCACCCCGCGCAGAAGAAGGAGCGCGCCGCCGAGCAGTCCCCACCAGGCCAGCCACGGCGGAACCTGGCGTCCTCTGAGTAGCAAAGCGTTCAGCACTACCGCGCTCACGGCGAACATCAGCACCGTTCCTAAGTGATAGGCCCACTCGCGGGTGTGCAATATCAGTGCTTCCAGCGCGGGTGTCAGACCGGAGCCGGCCAGAGAAGTCATCACCAGGGCGCTGAGAGCGCCGACCAGGACCAGCGTGCCCTCGAAGGTGCGGACCGCGACGTACAGCATCGCCGCGCCCTCGCCCGCGTGCCTCAGAACCGGTGTCAGCATGGCCGCGATCGCGATGACTGAGATCCCGAGGACCACCTCCAGCAGAGCGCCGGTGACGAATTGGACGTGCGGGCCGCCGTCGCTCAGACGGCCCGGATCGTCGAGGGGAAGGAGGAGTGAGCCGCCGGCGATCGCGGCGACGGAGGCCAGGATGAACAGCACGCCGACGAGGCGTCCGTACGACTTCGATTGAGGCATGCCGTGAGTCTTCCGGTGTGGGCCGGGGGCGACATCGGGCGCATGGCAGCCGTGTTCTCGTTCTCCTGGCCGGTGAAAACGGTCGTTCTTTCGGCCGATGCGCCACGGCGCTCGCTGCCTAGCATGAATCGCGTGTTGCGAGACGAGCTGCGAGCGCTGTGGACCGAGCCACGGGCACCGGATGCACCGGTGCGGGTGTGGCGAGACTGGCTGCTGCTCGCCGCCGGTCTGCTCGCGACGGCGCTCGAGGGAGTCTTCCGGGCCGAGGTCACATGGCGGCCGTTCTCCGTGCTTGTGACGGTCGGGCTCTGTCTCACCACGTTGTGGCGGCGCACGCGGCCGTTGGAGATGGTCCTCCTCGCCTTCGGCGGCGGCATCGTCCTCGCGCTGATCGACCTCGCGGCCGGGCACGCGAGACCGATCGGGCTTTACGCCGGCAGCGTCATTCTTGTGCTGGTTTACGCGTTGACGCGCTGGGGATCCGGGCGCGACATCGTTCTGGGTTCGGCCGTCGTCCTGGCGCTTTTCGCGTTGTCCACAGTTTTGGAGCGCGGACCCGTGAGCGATGTCGTCGGTGGGCTCTCGGTCCTGACCTTCCCAGGTGCGCTGGGGGCGATGGTGCGGCTCAGATCGACGTCCCGCCGGCGGGAGCTCGAGACGATGCGGGCCCGCGAGCGGGAGAGCCTCGCGCGGGAGCTGCACGACACGGTCGCCCACCACGTTTCGTCCATCGTCGTCCGGGCCCAGGCGGGCCGGGTGCTGGCCGGCGCCGACCCGACGAGCGCCGTCCAGTCCCTCGCCGGTGTCGAGGAAGAGGGAGCACGAACGCTGGAGGCGATGCGTGCGATGGTCACGGCCCTGCGGGAGGACGGCGCCGGAGTCGACCTGGCGCCGCTTCCCGCCGTGGCCGATCTGCGGCGCCTGGCCGGAGAGCGCGGCAGCGGACCACCGGTGGATCTGCACGTTGAGGGGACAGTCGAAACGCTTCCGGCGCCCATTGCTTCGGCCGTCTTCCGCATCGTCCAGGAGTCGGTCACCAACGCCACCCGGCACGCTACGGGAGCGACCGTCATCCGGGTGGACGTAGCCGCCGGGGAGTCGCGAGTCCGAGTGGATGTGCGGGACGACGGCAAGCCTGCGAGCGGCGGACCCGACGTTGCTGCGGTCGCTGGTGAGGACTTGGGACGTCGGGCTGGGCGTGGTGGTTACGGGCTTCGCGGTCTGCGCGAGCGGGCGGCGCTGCTGGGTGGGACGCTGCGGGCCGGCCCGCGCGCAGGTGGCGGGTGGCTGGTCGAGGCGGAGCTGCCTCGCGACGGGGTGCCGCAGCGTCGAGATGGGCAAGAGCGGGAGGGGCAACAGCGGGACGGCCAAAACCGGAACGGCGGGCAGACCGGACACGGGCGGGAGTATTAGCGGCGGGAAGGTCGGTGCGGGACCGCCGAGGCAGGCGGGGACGGCTTCAGCGAGGAGGACGGGCATGGCGATCCGCGTGCTGATCGCTGATGATCAGGCGGTCATTCGGGCCGGGCTTCGGATCATGTTGGGGACCGATCCGGGCATCGAGGTGGTCGGTGAGGCCGGGGACGGGCGGGAGGCGGTGCGGCTTGCCCGGGAGTTGCGGCCTGATGTGTGTCTGTTCGACATTCGGATGCCGGAGCTGGACGGGCTGGGCGCCACCCGGGAGCTGGCTGGGCCGGGCGTCGAGGATCCAATGGTGGTCGTGGTGATTACCACCTTTGATCTGGACGAGTACGTCTATGGGGCGCTCAGGGATGGGGCACGGGGCTTCCTGCTCAAGGATGCCGGGCCTGAGCTGCTTGTTCAGGCGGTGCGGGCGGCGGCCGATGGGGAGGCGCTCATCGCACCGAGTGTGACTGTGCGGCTGCTGCAGGCCTTTGCCAGCGTTCCTACGGGACGGGTCGCGGTTCAGCCGATCGAGCCGCTGTCGCCGCGGGAGGAGGATGTGTTGCTTGCGGTTGCGCGAGGGCTCTCCAACGCCGAGGTTGCCGATTCGCTGCGGGTCAGTTTGAGCACGACCAAGTCTCATCTTGCGAGCCTGATGGGCAAGCTCGGTGCGCGGAACCGGGTTGAGCTGGCCATGTGGGCCTACGAGACCGGTCGCATCACGCCGGGGGTGCGAATGATGCCGCAGTAGGGGCGGGGCAAGCGCGGAGACTCGGCCGACGCTCGGGCCGCGTGACGCGGAAGGCTCGTAGCGGTGGGAGCGGCCGGCCCGACGCAGAGGCGCGATCGAAAGCGGCCCGGCGCGGGAACGGGCGGCGCGGGAACAGGCAGCGCGGGAACGGGCGGCGCGGGAACAAGCAGCGCGGGAACAAGCAGCGCGGGAACGGGCAGCGCGGGAACGGATGCGACCGGAAAGCGAGGCAGCGCGCGGCGGGCGTGACCGTGAGCGGGCAGAAGATCATCCGACTCGGTCGGCGGTGACCTAGCGGTAACAGTGGGATGCTGTGGGTTATCCCCGAACCACCGCCGGGAGGTCACCGAAGATGCTGCCCCTCAGCAACGCCACGCTGTCGTCCCTGAAGGATGTCGCCGTTCCGGTTTATGACCGGTCTCGGCTCACGGCCGGAATTGTGCACTTCGGGGTCGGTGGCTTCCATCGCGCTCATCAGGCGATGTATCTCGATCGGCTGATGAACGACGGCAAGGCCCTCGACTGGGCCATCTGCGGGGTCGGGGTGATGCCGGCCGACCAGCGGATGCGCGATGTGCTGCGGGCGCAGGACGGGCTCTACACGCTTGTGGTCAAGTCGCCGGACGGCGGGCTCGACGCGCGGGTCATCGGGTCGATCGTCGAGTACCTCTACGCGCCGGACGATGCGGAGGCGGTGATCGAGAAGATGGCCTCGCCTGCGGTTCGGATCGTCTCGCTCACTGTCACCGAGGGCGGGTACAACTTCAACGCCGTGACCGGGGAGTTCATGGCCGACAACCCGGACGTGCAGCACGATCTGCAACCGGGTGCGTTGCCGAAGACAACGTTCGGGCTGATCACGGCGGCGATCGAGCGGCGGCGGGAGCGGGGGGTTCCGCCGTTCACGATCATGAGCTGCGACAACATCCAGGGGAACGGGGAGGCGGCCCGGCGGAGCTTTGTGGCATTTGCGCGCCTCAAGGACCCGGCGCTGGCCTCGTACGTCGCGGAGAATGTGCAGTTCCCGAACAGCATGGTGGACCGGATCACGCCGGTGACCACCGATGACGATCGAGAGCAGGTGCGCAAGAGCTTCGGGGTGGACGACGGCTGGCCGGTGGTCTGCGAGCCGTTCACCCAGTGGGCGCTGGAGGACACCTTCGGCGACGGGCGACCCCCGTTCGAGGAGGCCGGCGTTCAGGTGGTGAGCGACGTCGAGCCGTACGAGCTGATGAAGTTGCGCCTTTTGAACGCCTCCCACCAGGGGCTCTGTTACTTCGGGTGGCTCGCCGGATATCGCCTGGTGCACGAGGTGGCGCAGGATCCGCTCTTCGCGCGCTTCCTGCTCGCGTACATGGAACGCGAAGCCACCCCGACGCTGGAGCCGGTCCCGGGGGTCGATCTTCGCGAGTATCAGCATCAGCTGATCGAGCGGTTCTCCAATGCCCAGGTACGCGACACGGTCGCCCGGCTGTGTGCCGAGAGCTCCGACCGCATCCCCAAGTGGTTGCTGCCGGTGATCCGCAAGAACCTGGAGACCGGCGGCGAGATCCTGCTGTCGACGGCGATCGTGGCGTCCTGGGCGCGCTACGACGAGGGCGTCGACGAGCAGGGCGAGCCGATCGAGGTCGTCGACCAGCTCAAGGACAAGCTGATGGCCAACGCCCGGCGGCAGCGGGAGGACCCACTGGCCTTCGTGTCGGACCGGGATGTCTTCGGCGACCTGGTCGACAACGAGCGCTTCGTCTCGGCGTACCGGTCGGTGCTCGCCAGCCTGCACGAGAAGGGAGCGCGAGCGACACTCGAAGATCTCGTGTCGGGTATTGCATAGCCCCTGCTGGCGCGGGGGTGACAGCATGAGCCGGTGACCCTGCCGCTGCGTGTCAATGTCGCGCCGGAGCGGGCTGAGGCCTCGCCCGGGGACAACCTCCAATTCGATGTCACCGTGCGCAACGCGAGCGACATCGTGGAGCATTACGGCGTCGAGATGCTGGGCCTGCCCGAGGGGGCGACCGTGCGGGCCGAGCCCGAGGTGGCCAAGCTGCGGCCGGCCGAGAGTGCGACCCTCACTGTCAAGGTCACGCTGCCGGTGCAGCCGCCACCCCCGGCCGGCACCTATGTGGTCGGTGCTCTGGTGCGCTCGCCGTACCGGCATGACGTCTCGCGTTGTGTCGAGGTGCCGATCCAGCTGGCCAGCGTCGAGCAGATCACGCTGCGCACCACGCCCGAGGTGGTGACCGGCGGGCGCACGGGTCAGTACACGGTGGAGCTGACGAACGGCGGCAACGCGCCGGTGCGGTTGTTCCTGACCGCGACCGACCCGGAGCGGCGGGTCAGCACGGTCTTCCAGCCGGCCTACCTCGATCTGCCGCCGAGCGCGGCCGGCCGGGCGCTGCTGTCGGTGGCGGCGCCGCCGCCGTGGAACAAGGAGAAGCAGCGGCAACTCACGATCGCGGCGAACCCGCAGGTGCCGGGGGCGACTCCGGTGACCGGTACGGCCACGTTCGTCCAGGAGCCGCGGATCGCGTCGAAGTTCGCCAAGATCGCCGGGATCGCGGCCGGCGTGATCGTGCTGGCGGCCGCGATCGCGGTGCCGGCGTTGATCGCCAAGGGCGGTGACGACAAGCAGACGCCGGCGGCCGCGACCCAGCCGGCCACCGCGGGGGCGGGGGCGACCACGGCGGCCCCGCAGAGCGCGGCGCCGCCGCCGGTGGGAGCGGGCGCCTCGGCCGGCGCGTCGGCCGGCGGCCAGACGGCGGCTCCCCCGCCCACGACCGCGGCGACGACGACGGCGCCGTCGACCGCGGCGACGACGAATGCCGGGACCGCGGCCCGGCAGGTGGACCTGACCAAGCCCCCGGACGGCGTGGTGGCCAGCGACTTCTTCCGCAACGACGGGTTCCTGGTGAGCGCCGACCCGGGGACGATCTCGGTGCCCGGGTGTGCGAGCGCGCGGAGTGCCGCCGTGGTCACCGACGCGACGTCCGGGCAGCGGTTCCTGACGTCGAGCACGCCGGACGATCCGACGAAGTGTCACGAGGTGCCGCTCATGCTGGACTTCTTGCCGAACGGGGCGGCGGGGGCCGTGCAGGTGGTGCCGCTGACGCCGAACACGATGACGATGGAGGTCCACTTCGCGGACCTGTCGAACGCGCCGGCGCCGACCCTGACCGTGCCGCCTGAGCTGGCCGCTCAGCACGGCGGGGTCGACTATGTGCTGATCAGTCCGGCGGTGGCCGGCGGCGGGGTGGCGACGCCGGTGGCGGTCACGGCGCTGAAGTTCGCGCCGCTGAGCTGAGGGGCCAGATCAGCTCAGTGACTCACGCTCAGCCGTGACCACTGGACGCGCCGGTCCAGCATCGCGAACGCCATGATGGTGATGCAGATCGAGCCGTTGATGAACGACGCGGTCACGTCGCTCGGGTGGTGCATCCCCCGGTAGAGGCGGGACACCGCCACGGCGACCGGCACCAGCACGAGCAGCCAGCACATCCACTTCACCCAGGTGCGCCGCACGAGGGTGGCAAGCACCAAGGCCAGTCCGGCGTAGAGGGCGAACGCCGCCGACGTGTGGCCGGACGGGAAGCTCGACGTCGGCGGGGAGTTGTCCAGCCGGTGCACGTCCGGCCGCTGGCGGTCGATCGCCAGCGTCGTGAAGAAGAAGACGATCGCCTGGGCGCTCACCGCCGCGCACAGGAACAGCGGCTCGCGCCAGCTGTGCAGCGTACGCAGCAGGACGATCGCGGCGATCGCGGTCACCCCGATGATCACCGGCGTGCTGCCGACGAAGCTGAAGAACCAGGTGACCTTGTTCAGCGGGTCGGTGCGATGGGCCGCGAAGTAGCGGTTGACGCCGTCCTCGACGGTGAACGGCCAGACGTCGTGCAGCACGCGGGTGATCAGGAGACCGAGCCCGATCATTCCGAGCAGCAGCACGACAACCGGGAGCAGGATCCGCTTGCCCACGGCGGCCAGATGTGGGGCATCCAGATAGCGTCCGAACTCGGCGCGGTTCTCGAGCATGGCCCGCGCTCTACCCGATTCGATCGGTTTCCATGCGTAACATTTCCCGCCGCGCCGCGCGACGGCTGGCGAAGGACAGGAAGGCGAACGCGGTCACCGCCGGGACGGCCACCCCGAGGATGAGACCGGCCACGACGTCGCTGGTCCAGTGCACGCCGAGGGCCACCCGGCACACCGCGGTGATCACCGGGATGACGACCGCCAACACCCACAACGCGAGCCGGGCGCCTTTCCGGCGAGTGTGCGGGATCAGCACAATCAGGAATACCGCTGCCCCGAGCGCATTGGTCAGCGCGTGCCCGGACGGAAACGAATATCCCGCCGCGCGGGCCACCGGGTCGAGCAGGTCGGGCCGGTGCCGGCCGACGAGCAACTTCAGCAGTACGCCCAGCAGCCCGCCGGCCGTCATGGTGACGACGACCCACCAGGCGAGCGCCCGATCGCCCCGCCGCACGAGCCACAGCGCCAGCCCGGCCGCCGCGACCCGCCAGGTGTTCGGATGGAAGACCAGGCTCCACCAGTTCTCGAACCACACCCACCCGGGATGGCCGACCGCGAACCCGTGCAGCCGGTCGGTCACCCGCAGATCGAGCGAGTGCAGCCAGTCCACGTTCCCGATCACGAGCACCGCGAGCAGCGCGAACGGCACGAGCAGCAGGACAGCGACGGCAGCGGCGATGGTCGCCCGAGTGAAGCGCATGCCCGAAGCTATACCCACGTTCCCGGGCCCCCTACAACCTGTAGGTCGCACCCGACTCCACCGCTCCGAGTTTGTCGGGATTGGCGACGTTGTGGACGGCGGCGATCCGCCCCGACCCGTCGAGGTCGAACGTCACCGTGGCGACGACCCGGTCCGGCCCCCGGAAGATCACTCCCGGTCCGCCGTTGATCTCGGCCACGCTCGCCCGCATGTCCCCGGGCGCCACACCCTGGTAGGTGACCGTCCCGATCGCCGCGAACCACCCGGCGACCGTTCCCGCCCCGGTGATCGGCCGCAGCGCTTGCCGCACCTTGCCCCCGCCGTCGGTCCAGAGCGTGACGTCGGGCGCGAGCAGCTCCATCAGCGCGTTGACATCACCACCGGTGGCGGCGGCCAGGAACCGCTCGGTGACGGAGCGAAGCCGCACTCGCCCTTCAGCCGGATCGACCGGCCGGGAGCCGGCGGCGGAAGCGGCGAACTGCGGCCGCCGCGCCGCCACGTTCTCGCGGGCCCGGTGTGCGGCCTGCCGCACCGCCCCGGTCGAGCGCCCGACGGCGGTGGCGATCTCCGCGTGACTGAAATCGAACACCTCGTGGAGGACGAAGACGGCCCGTTCCAGCGGGCTCAGCGCCTCCAGGACGACCAGCATCGCCATCGAGATCGAGTCGGGGTCGGCCGGGTGGTCGGTCACGATCGGCTCCGGCAGCCACGGCCCGACGTAGGCCTCGCGCCGCCGGCGGGCCTGGCGCAGGCGGGCGAGGGCCTCGTTGGCGACGATCCGGCAGAGATAGGCCTTCTGGTCGGCGATGCCGGCCCGGGTGGAGACGGACGACCAGCGGATCCACGCCTCCTGCACGGCGTCCTCGGCCTCGGCCGCGCTGCCCAGGATGCGGTAGGCGACCGCGAACAGCAGACCACGGTGCTCGTCGAAGATCATGCCCGGCGGCCCTTCGGCCAGAACGCCCCCGACGCCGGCAGGCGCTTCATGCGGCGATAGGTGGGCCAGGGCGCGGCGGTCACCGTCTCTTTGTAGCGAACCGCCGCCCGGCCCGTCAGGTGGAGGCGCCGCGGCGTGTCGTCACCGTGCGTGAACTGCACGACCGCGTCGTCGCGCCCCAGGCTGATCGGCGTGTGGTAGTACCCGAAGCGGAACGGCCGCGGCTCCCGCCCGCGCCGCGACCGCACGATCGACACCGCCGCGTGCACCCCCGTCGGCATGCCACTCTGGCAGGTCCCGTGCATGATCCCGTAGGGCTGCCGGATCGCCGCGGCGTCGCCGGCCGCGTAGACGAACGGGTGCGACACCGACCGCAGGACACTGTCGGTCACCATCCGCCCGCGCGCGTCGGTCGCGATCCCCTCGGCCAGCACCGGCACCCGGGTCCCACCGGCCCACACGAAGACGTCGGCCGGCAGCGTCGCGTCGTCCACGACCACCGCGTCGGCCAGCACGTTCCGGATCTCCCCGGCTTCGTAGACCACACCGAGCCGGTCCAGCGCGCCGCGGAGATAGGCGCCGGCCTTCGCATTCAACGACATTCCCGGCGCCGTACGCCCGACCAGCGTCACCCTCAGCGACGGGAACCGGGACGCGATCTCGGCCGCCGACTCCACCCCGGTGAGCCCGGTCCCGCCGACCACGACCTGCCGCGCCGACCCGAGACGATCCGCCAGCCGGGCGGCTTCGGCGACGCCGTTCAGCGTGTACGCGTGGTCGGCGGCCCCGGTCACGGAGGAGGCGTCGGCGACACTGCCCAGGGCGTACACGAGGAGGTCGAAGGTGATCGTGCCGTGGTCGAGCACGACGGTGCGCGCGCCGAGATCGACCGAGGTGACCCGGCCGCGCACGAAGCGCGCGCCGGTGCCGCAGAGCAGGCCGGGGATCGAGAGTGAGGCGGTCTGCTGTCCGGTAGCGGTCATCGGCAGCCGGAGCCGCTCGGTGAACCGCTCGTGGGCGTCGACCAAAGTCACCCGGAAGTCGCCCCGGTTGCGCGCGGCCAGCTGGATCGCCGTCGCCATGCCGGCGTACCCGGCGCCGAGAACCACGATGTCGTCCATGCCCACGAGATGACGGGACGACGGAGGAGGTGACCCGCGGTGACCGGCGTCACATCAGGCCGCCCAGGCGGACTCCCCCGGACAGTCCTCCACGCCGTCGCCGCCCCGCCGTTTGATCCGGTACATCGCCTCGTCGGCGCGGCGCAGGGCGTCCGGCAGGTCGGCGGCGTAGGCGGCCGCCACCCCGATCGACACCGTCGCCGGGCAGTCCGGGATGCCGCGGACCGCCTCCACCATCCGGGCCGCGATGGTCCGCGCCGTGGCGATGGGGACGCCCGGCAGCAGGGCCGCGAACTCGTCCCCGCCCAGCCGCGCGAGCAGGTCGCCCTCCCGCAGCTGAGCGCCCAGCGCCGCGGCGATCGCCCGCAGCGCGTCGTCACCGGCCGCGTGCCCGCGCGTGTCGTTGATCTGCTTGAACTTGTCGGTGTCGATCAGCAGCACGGTGACCAGCTCGGCCGGCCGGGCCTGCGCCTGCCGCACCGCCCGGTCGAACGCGCCGCGGTTGGCGATGCCGGTCAGCGCGTCCATCGCCGCCGCCCGCGCCGCCTGCTCGTGCTGCAGGCGCAGCAGCTCGAGCGACTTCATCGCCTCCACCGTCTGCAACGTGCGTAGCCGCTGCCGCCAGAGCGCCCCGGCCAGCGTGTCGCCGTAGGCGAGGCCGACCGCCGCGTCGGCCGAGCCGTGCGCGGCCAGCAGCACGGCGTAGGTGCGCTGGGTGGCCGAGACGATCAGCCAGCCGGCGTCGGCGGGCAGGTCGGCGATCGCCCGGCGCATCACCTCGAGGGCCGCCTCGGAGCGGCCCGAGCGGCGCAGCGCCACGGCGTGGAACGGGCGGCTGAACGCCAGCGCGGCCGCCGGCATCCCCCGCCCCTCCAGCACCACGAGCAGCCGCTCGATCTCGGCGGCGGGGCCCCACGGGTCGGTCCGGTCGGCCTTCGCGCAGGCGGCGGCGAGCATGGCGTGGTCGCGCCAGGCCCCGGCGTCGGGCCCGTCGGCCTCGTCGGCGGCCCGCAACGCGTACCGCTCGGCCTCCGCGGTGTGCTCCTCGGCCGCCGCCACCTGGCCGACCTGGTAGAGCTCGAGCGCCCAGAACAAGTGCAGCTCGGCCTGGTTGAACAGCCACATCGCGCGGTTGCCGCTGCCGGGCGGGCTCATCGCGTAGGCGGCGTCGTAGTGCGGGCCGACCAGCTCGTAGAGGCGTAGCTCGAAATAGCCGATGGCGACGCCGACCCGGGCGTTGACGGCCGCGATCGGCTCGGTCTCGTGTGCGACCAGGATCTCGGCCGTGACGAGGTCGTGCAGGATCTCGTCGAAGTCGCGGCCGGTGTCGCCGATGCGCATGAGGTGGGCGGCCTTGGTGGCCAGGGCGCACGAGCGCCAGCCCGGGCTGCCGTCGCGCTCGGCGGCGCGGGCGGCCACGTCCAGCGCCGCCAGCGACAGCTCCGGCTCGCCGAGGCCGGCGAGGGCGACCGCCCGTACGAAGTGCATGCAGGCGGGGCCATCGGCGATGTCGCCGGTGGCCTCGGCCAGCATCGACTCGGCGAAGTCGAGCGCGGCCTCCGCGTGCCCGCTCTGCGCTCGCTCGAGCCACCTTGCCGCCTGTTGCGCGATCTCGCTCATCGGCCCTCCCACCGCGCCTTATCGGCACCGGGCGACCGCCCTTGCAGCGAAACCGCACTCTCAGTTGACAGTGATGATCTTGTTGATCAGGCCGCCGCCCGGGAAGTCGAGCATCAGCACACCGGTCCGTACCACCGGTGCGTGCACCTCGGGACCCTCGTTCAGGTAGGTCAACAGGAACGGGTCGACGCCCTGCACGCCGAGCGCGCCGCCGGCCACCTGCTGCGGCTGGGCGAACACACTGGCCCCGCTGGCGAAGTTCACGTACAGCTTCGTGGGGTCGCCGGCGCTCGTCGCGTCCAGGAACCGGCGCACCTGGTCGCGCTTGGTCGCGATCGCCCCGACGTTGGGCACGGTGTAGTTGTCCTGGACGTAGGTGGAGCTGCCGTCGTTCCAGTCCCGGAACTGGGCCAGGCCGTAGCCGTCGTAGCGGCCCCCGCGCGCGCCGTTGAGCACGGCCAGCACGACCTTGCCGCGGGCCTCGCCGAGAGTGGGCGCCGGCGCGTTGCCGGTGACGGCGGGCGACCAGAAAAGCGCGCGGTACCGGGCGACATAGCCGTCGAAGATGCTGGTGAACGGGTTCATCCCGGTGGCGTCGGAGCAGGAGCCGATCTCCCCCGTGCACTCCTGCTTGAGCCGCATCAGCACGGTCTCGCCCGGGTGCGCGGCCAGGAAGGCGGTGAGCCGGCCGAGGACGTCGTCGAAGTTCGCGTTCTGGTAGGTGGCGCCGTGATGGATGGTGAACGTGTTGCCGGTGTTCACCCGGGCCCGGATGTCGATCATGCGAATGCCCGCGTTCAGCTGGGCCGCAAGGGTGCCGCCGCTGTCGCCGAAGTTCTCCTGCGTCTGCGTCCAGGCGCCGCCGTGGATCGCCATCGTCTCGTGGGTGCCGGGGATCGACAGGGCGGCGAGGCTGGTCGCGCCAGACAGGCCGCGCATCCAGTCCGGGTTGGTCGCGCCGCCGAGGGTCCGGTAGGCGGAGTCGGCGGCGCCGGCCGGGGTCGGCATCGCGAGCAGCGCGGCGGTCAGCGCGATCGCGCCGACGGCATACATGAGCTTCGTTCGCATCACGTACGGAAAGATATCGATCGATGTGGTACGGCGGAAGGGCCGGACTTTGCCGTACCGTCGTATGTGCTCGTTCCCTTCATCCGGCGTTCAGGTAGCGGCGGAGGCCGCCGATGTTCGAGAAGTTCACCGACCGCGCCCGGCGCGTCGTCGTCCTGTCCCAGGAGGAGGCCCGGCTCCTCACGCACGACTACATCGGCACCGAGCACCTCCTGCTGGGCGTGATCGCCTCGGGTGGCGACGCGGCCCGCGTGCTCGCCGACGCCGGCGTGACGGCCGAGCCCGTCCGCCAGGAGATCATCGCGACGATCGGGCTCGGGTCCGAGCCGCCCGGCGGCCACATCCCGTTCACGCCGCCCCTCAAGAGGTCGATCGAGCAGGCGATGCGCGAGGCGCTGCGCCTCGGCCACCTCGTCATCGACGCCGAGCACCTGCTGCTGGGCGTGCTGCGCCAGAGCGACGGCGCGGCCGTGCAGATCCTCGGCAAGCTCGGCGCCGATCCCGACGAGCTGCGTCGCCAGGTCATCGCCACGATGGCCGCCTCGTCGCCCGATCCCTCGACGGCGCTCGGCGCCTCCGCCGCGGCCGGCGCTGCGGCCCCCGGCCCGGGAGCCGGCGCGGCCGGCGCCTCCGTCCCGGCCGCGGCGACCGCGTCGGCGCCGTTCCCCTTCACCCGGCCGCTGCGGGGCTTCGCGCCGGCCGTGCCGGCGCTCGACCGCTTCGGCCGCGGCATCGACCCCGGCGCGCTGAGCCCGGTCGTCGGCCGGGATGCCGAGGTCACCCGCGTCGTGCAGATCCTGAGCCGGCGCGAGCGCAACAACGTGGCGCTGATCGGCGCGCCCGGCTCGGGGCGGATGGCCATCGCCACGGCGGTGGCCGGGCTGATCGCGGGGGGCGCGGCGCCGCATCCCCTGCGGTACAAGACGTTGTACGCGGTCGACTTCGCCCTGGTCCCGGCGGGCGCGGAGGGCCGGGTCGAGACCGAGCGGCGGATGGCCCTGCTGCTCGCCGAGATCCACGCCCGGCGCGACCTCATCGTCGTGACCGCGGACTTCGCGCCCTTCGGCGGCGATCCCCTGGTGGCCGCCTTCGTCCGCTCGGCGCTGGCCCGAGGCGACCTGCAGATGATCACTACGGGCTCCGCCACCAATGCGGATATTTCTGCATTGTTCCAGCAGGTGGAGGTGGTGACGCCGTCCGCCGCGGAGGCGGTCGCGATGCTGGAGGCAATACGGCCCGGACTGGCCGCCCACCACGGCGTGGAGATCGAGGATGCGGCCCTGGCCGCCGCCGCCGAGCTGGCCGCCGGCGTGCTGCCCGGCGCGGCGGTCGACCTGCTCGACGAGGCGTGCGCACGCTCGGGCGGAGGCGCAGTCAGCGCGGAGACCGTCCGGGAGGCGGTCGCGGGCTAGGGCCTGTCCCGTGGATCACGCGGGGCTGCGGCGAGGCCCAGGCGGCGCCTGACGGCGTCCGCGAAACGCCCGAATCCAACACCGGGATGCGGCCGCTTCGCGGCCGACGCCAGCCACCACCTGGACCGCGCCTCGCACTCGCGTGATCCACGGGACAGACCCTAGGCTGACCGGTCGTGGAGCTCCGGCCCGTGGACGCGACCCTCCTCGCCGACGTCGGCGAGCTGTTCGGCGCGAGCTCGATCACGCGCGGCTGCCACTGCATGTGGTTCCTGCTCACCAGTAAGGAGATGGACTCCGGCTGGAGCGGCGCCAACCGGGAGCGCTTCGAGCGCTTCGTCGCCGCGTCCCCGGCGCCGGCCGGCGTCCTCGCCTACGACGACGACGGCCGGCCGGTCGGCTGGTGCGCGGCCGGGCCGCGGTCGCGATACGGCCGGGTCCTGCGCTCCCCGCTGATGAAGGGCCACGACGACGCCGAGGACGACGACGTCTGGTTCGTGCCGTGCTTCTTCGTGCGGCCCGGCGCGCGGCGCGCCGGCCTCACCCGTGAGCTGCTGGCGGCGGCGGTGGCGATGGCCCGCGAGCACGGCGCCGCGGCGGTCGAGGGGTTTCCGCTGGCCGGGCCCGGGCCACACCGGGACGACCGCTACCTGGGCACCGAGGGACTCTTCGCGGCGTGCGGCTTCGCGGTCACCGCCCGGCCGTCGCCGCGCCGGGTGGTCATGCGGCTCGCCCTCACCTGACCTCGAACGCGCGCAGGCCCTCGACCGGCTCCTCGACGGCCTCGACGCCGGTCACCCTCGCCGACGACGGGCCGCGGCCGGCCCACGCGACCAACCGGTCGACGCTTTCCGGATCGCCCTCGAAGACGGCCTCGACCCGGCCGTCGGGCAGGTTGCGCACCCAGCCGGCGACACCCTGCTGACCTGCGATCTTGCGGCAGGTGTCGCGGAAGAAGACACCCTGCACCAGGCCGGAGACCAGCACACGCTTGCGCACCACGTGCCTCAGCCTAGTTTGATAACCGGCCCCCGAGACGGCACTATGCTCGGGTGCGGCGCAACCGGGTGGCGATCTTTGCGGTGGCGGTGGCGGCCGTGGTGGTCCTGGGCGGCGGCGGCCTCATCGCCCGCGGCCTGCACAAGGGCGGCACCGCGGGCCTCTCGCCCAGTTCCGTGATGGTGGGCGACACGCCGGTGGCGACGAAAACCCCCTCCTCGTCGCCCTCGTCGCCCTCGCCGACCGGGCCGAGCCCCGAGGAGCTGGCGAAGGCGGAGCGGGCCAAGCGGGTCAAGCAGCTCGACGCCGCGCTCAAGAAGCTGGACGCGACCTCACCCGAGTTCTCGGTCGCGGTCCTCGACAAGAAGACCGGCCAGAGGTACGCGTACCGCGGCACCGAGAAGTACGACACCGCCAGCATCGTCAAGGCGCAGATCCTGGCCTGCATGCTGCTGCACGACCAGGATGCCGGCCACGACCCCACCTCGGGCGAGATGACGCTGGCCAAGCCGATGATCCGGCTCAGCGACAACAACGCCGCCACGTCGCTCTTCCAGCACGTCGGCGGCCGCAGCGGGCTCACCCGGTGCAACAAGCGGCTGGGCCTGAGCCAGACCGTGGTCAACAGCAGCTGGGGCCTGACCCGCACCACCGCCGACGACCAGATCCGGCTGCTGTCCGAGCTGGTCGACACCAAGGGCCCGCTCGACACCGATTCCCGCAAGACGGCGTTCACCCTGATGAACACGGTCAGCGAGGCCCAGGACTGGGGCGTACCGTCGATCGCCAAGGCCGGCGAGACGACCACGGTCAAGAACGGCTGGGACACCCGCTCGGCCGACGGCGGCTTGTGGGCGGTCAACACGATCGGCCGGGTGTCCAAGGACGACGACGTCAGCGTCTCGGTCGCCGTCCTCTCCCACGACAACCGGTCGATGGAGAGCGGCATCGCCCTGGTGCAGAAGGTCGCCAAGCTGACCCGGCAGTACCTGAAGTACTAGCCGAGGTAGAGCCAGACCAGGGTCGCGGCGATGGCGAACAGCGCCACCACGGCGAGGATCAGCAGGAGCAGGAGCCAGTTGAAGCCGGAGCGGCGCTCCGCGGCCTGCTGGTACATCGCCGGGCCGAGCTGGCGCTGGGACGGGCGGGCCGGGCGCATCTCGAAGCCGCAGCGCTCGCAGCGGACCCGGGCGATGTCGTTCGGGTAGCCGCAGTTGCGGCACTGCAGCTGCTGCTGGCCGCGCGGCGGGCCGCCGTAGTCGCCGGCCGGGAACTGGCGGGTGTCGGTGCGCGGCTGCGGCACCGGCTGCGGGATCACGCGCAGGTTGGTGGCGTCGTCGCCGGGGCTCGGGCTGCGCGGGATCGACTGGGCCTGCGCGTCGTGGTCGCCGCCGCCCTTGCGCAGGAACATCAGCGGGTAGCCGCAGTTCGGGCACAGCTGGTCGCGGTCGGGCTGGACCGGGTTGCCGCAGTCGGGGCAGGGCATCTGGCGGACCGAGCCGTACGTCTCAGGCATTGTCGTCTCCGTTAACGCTGCCGGGTGGGCGGGCGCGGCCGCGGGCGGGCTGGGGCTGGAAGCGGACGTCGAGCTGGACCTTCGCGCCGAGCGGGAGCTCGCTCTGCAGGAACGCCATCACCTGGCGCTCGGTCAGGTGGCCGGTGTGGTCCATCTGCACGACCACCACCGAGTCGGGCGGCGGCACCTTGTCGTTGCTGCCGTAGACGCCGCCGGCGTCGATCACGGTGACCCGGGCGCCGGTGGCGGCCTGCAGCAGCGCCTCGACGCCGTAGCGCGTGCCACGCCAGCCGAGCAGCTTGCCGACCTCGCGGACGAGGCTGCGCCGGTACTCGGCGGGATCGGTCGGCTCCAGCATCACGCCCAGCCAGGAGCCCAGGTAGGACAGCATCTCGGGACTGGCGAGACCGGTGTCCACCTGGTGCTCGATGGCGTCGATCCGTTCGCGTACGGTGTCGTGCACCTGCTCGAAGGCCGCGACGAAGTCGCGCAGCACCGGGTCGGTTCCCATCACCCGGGGCAGCTGGTCGACGAGCCAGCCGGCGCGACCGGTCATTGCTGGACCACCACCCGGTGCTCGTACGACATGAAGAGCGCCTCCGGCAGCAACCGCAACCGCTGCTCCACCTGGTCGAGCGTGCGCTTGCGCCGCAGATCGGCCGAGAAGAAGTGCACCGCCTCGACCCCCTGCACGCCGAACGAGCCGTGCAGCACGCCGTAGACGTCGCCGAGCCGCAGGTCGGTGTCGAACGGCCAGCCCTGCCCGCTCGGCCCGCCGGTCAACGGGTTGAGGTACTCGTAGAGGGCACGCTCGGCGCGCTCGCGCACGGTCTCCGTCCGTACGCCCGGCGCCGCCCGCACCTCCGCGACCACCTTGACCCCCTGGTATCGCGGGGCGTCGATGCGCAGCCGCATGGTCAGCAGCCGGCGGGGCTCGAGGTAGGCCTTGATCTGCTCCTCCAGCTCCTCGGAGAGCGCCAGATCGTCGAGCGTCAGGTTCTCCGGCGCCACGTCGACCCTCGGCACGACCAGCAGGCGCGCGGGCTCGGCCGGGTTGTCCGGCGGCAGGCAGCGGGCCCGGGCCACGCTCGGCGCCGCGTCCAGGGTAAGGCGCTCGACGTCCTCGGCCGTCACCGCTCGCCGGCCGCCGCGCAGCAGCATCGGGCCGCGCACCTTCGCGTTCTCCACCGTCTCGGCGTCGACGCCGCCGGTCGACGGGTCGAGGTTCGTCACCCCGGCCACGAACGGGATCGACGTGTGCAGGATCGTGAGCCGGTCGGCGGGGACGTTGCCGCGCCGGCCGCCGCCGAACCGGTAGCCGGTCACGTAGATCTGGGCGTCGATCGGCGGGATCGCGCCGTGCTGCCACACCCGACCCTCCCGGTCGAGCACCCGCGGCCCGAAACGGATCTCGCCGGTGGCGCCCGACCAGGTGAAGACGCGGTCGTCGTCCTCGGCGTCGGCCAGGTCGGCGACCTCGGTCCACTCCTGCTCCTCGGGCTCGCCGGTGCGCTCGTGGCGGGGCAGCACCACCCGGACGGTCTCGTCGAAGCGCCGCGGCAGCACCGGCACCCGGCGCACCTGGAAGACCTGGCCGGGGCGGCCGTTGCTGGTGCCGAGCAGCTCGGCCGGCGCCGGCTCGGCGTGGTGGGCCGGCACCGCGCCGCCGAGCGCGACCGCCGAGAGCTGCTCGAGGATCGGCGGGTTGGTGTACTCCGGCTGGCCCTCGACCGCCTGGACCAGACGGCACCGCAGCCAGTACGCGCGGCGGGAGCCGATCGCGAGGGCCTCGTGCCGCATCGGGAGCAGCAGGGTCACCTCGCCGGTGCTGTTGAAGCCGGCGCTGGTGTCCTCGAGGATCCGCACGCCCTTCCAGGTCTGCCCGTCCCACGCCTCCCAGACGCGGGGCGGCCGCCGCGGGTCGACGCCGGCGCCCTCGGGCCCGGTCGTGACGTCGAGCCGCAGCAGGTTGCCGGCGGCCGAGTCCTGCAGTCCGAAGTAGACGGCCTCGTCGACCTGCAGGGTCGGGAACAGCTGGACGGTCGCGGCCTCGCGGCGCAGCTCCTCCCAGTGGTCGGCGTAGCGGTCGCCGGCGTGGGTCAGGCAGGCGACCAGCTTCGGCGGGGTGACCTGCAGCTCGGAGTCGGTCAGGAAGACGATCGGCGCCTCGTCGTCGCGGCGCTCGGTGCTGACCTGGGTGCCGGCCGGCACGCGCACCACGTCGTCGCGGGCGGCAGTGAGCCGGAACAGCAGGTCGGCGCGGGCCGGCACGGCCGAGAACAGCTCGACCCCGACCAGCTCCAGGAACTTGATGTAGAGCCGGTCCGGGACCTGGTTGAGCCGGTACAGCGTCATCTCGGTCATCCACGCGAACAGCTCGACGAGCGCGACACCCGGGTCGGAGACGTTGTGGTCGGTCCAGTCGGGACACAGCCGGTTGATCCGCCGTTTCGCCTCGTCGACGATGTCCTGGAACCGGCGATCGTCGAGATCTGGTGCAGGCAGGCTCATGACGCCGGCTCCTCGGTCGGGATCGTATAGAACGGATACACCAGATTTCGTACGTCGTTGGTCGCGCGAATCCGGTAGGCGACCGTGATGTGCACGGTCCCGGTCTCCTGCTCCGGGATCGAGGAGACCGACTCGAGGTCGATCCGCGGCTCCCACCGTTCCAGGGCCTCGCGGACGGCCCGCTCGATCAGGCCGAGGGTGCCGGCGGTGAGCGGGGCGAACAGCTGCTCCCACATCGAGCAGCCGAAGTCGGGGCGCATGACCCGCTCGCCGGGAACGGTGGACAGGATCATCCGGATCGCGGCGTCCACCTCCTCGGTGCCGGTCACCAGCCGGACGCTGCCGTTGCGGTTGATCGCGGCCGGGAAGGCCCAGCCGTTGCCGATGAAGTCGTCGCTCGCCATGTCACGCCACCAGCACGTCGGGGGAACCGGCGCTGATCACGCTGGTCGGGGCGTCGACCGGGTCGTTGCAGGTGGCCACCTGGTCGCCCATGCGGGCCAGCGGCTTACCGTTCACGAGCACGGTCGGCGAGCCGATGACGACCGTGCCCTGGTTGGTCGGCGGCCGCTGGAACGGGAACGGCGGGATGTGCGGCGTCTGCTGCGACTTGCTGCCCTGGGTCGCGGCCGGACGGCCGTTGATCAGGACGTCGGTGGAGAGCGAGAGGGCGAGCTGCCCGGCGTACGGCAAAGGTGTCGGCGTCGGCACCGGACCACCCGGCGAAGGCACCATGAGGATGTGGATGTCGGTCCCGGTGACCGGGTCGTTCTGGCGTGCGGCCGGCTGCGGCATGGTCGCCTCCCCTCAGTTCAACTTGATCGGCTTGCCGGACGTGGTGAGCGGGCCGGACGCGGTGATCTCGACCTGGCTGCCGGAGAGCGAGAGCTTCGACGTCGCCTTGATCTCGACGTTGGTGGCGCTGACCACCAGCTTCTGCTCGCCGGTGACGCTCGACTCGGACTTCTCCAGCTTGATCGCGCAGGAGGTGCCGCCGAGCAGCAGCTCGATCTGCGGCTTGTCGTCGTCGAAGGTGAGCCGGGAGTCCTTGCGGGAGACCAGCATCCGCTTCTTGACCACTCCCCCGCTCGCGGCGCCGGGATCGGGCGGGGCGTCCTTGCGGTTCCACAGCCCGCCGAGGATCACCGGCCGGGTGGTGTCGTCGAGCTCGAAGCCGACCAGCACCTCGTCGTCGACCTCGGGGATCCACTGCAGGCCGCGCTCCTTGCCGCCGCCGGGGGTGGCGAGCCGGGCCCACGCGCTCTCGTCGTCCTGCGAAAGCGTCGGGAACTTCACCCGTACCCGGCTCAGCTTCTCGGGGTCGTCGTTGTTGGTCACGATCCCAACCACCAGCCCCGACCAGCCCCGTCGTTCGTCGCTCGTCGCCCCGCCGGTGAGATCGGCCAGACCGGCCGGCTCCTTACCCCCACAGACAAAGCGCGTGAGGTACGGCCGGGTGGCCCCGTAGGAATGCTCGACTCCCGTGACCCGGTAGTCGCCGGTCATCCGCGAGCCGATGCCCTCGATGTGCACCTTGGCGCCGGCCCCGATCAGCGGGTCGCCGGCCGCTTCGCCGCGCAGCAACACCTCCTCGCCGGAGGCGCGCAGCAGCAGCGATCCGGCCAGCGCGTCGGCCTCGGCCTGGTCGGTGACCGGGAACTGCCCGGCGTTGCGCTTCACCCGCCCGAACGCGCGGCGGGCCGCGTCCGCCATCTCGGCGGCGGCCGGGGCGTCGGTGCCGGGGTCGGTGGTGTCCGAGCGGCCGGTGATCGCCTCCTTGCCGAGCTGGTCCCAGCCGCGGATCTCGACCTCGTCGCTGCGCTCGGCGGCCGAGAAGCGGGTGCTGAACCGGGACAGGTTCTTGCCGTAGGTCAGCTTGGGCGGGGTGGCGGTCGAGCGCGGGGTCTTCTTGAAGTAGAACTTCTTCTCGCTGACCCAGACGTCGAAGCCGATCCGGGCGGCGCGGCGGCGCAGGAACGCGTAGTCGGTCTCGCCGGCCTGCAGCACGTACTCGTGGGTGGCGCCGGTCGCGTCGACCTCGGCGTCGAGGCCGTACTCGCCGGCGATCCGGGCGGCGATGTCGGCGTCCGTGACCCGCTGGAAGCTGCGCGACTTCGGCACCCGGGCCAGCCGGTGGGTGAGGTCGAAGCCGGTGAGGACCAGCTCGTGCCGGCCGGAGATGCCGGGCTCGACGCTGATCGCGGTGACCTCGCCGGTGGTGACCACCATCGGGTCGCCCTCGGCCCGGAAGGCGATCTCGATGCGGGTGCCGATGGTGAACTGACCCTTGTCGAACAGCTCGAAGTGGGCGTCGTCGAAGTGGATCGCGAAGTAGTCGGGCAGCAGCACCGACTCCTCCACCCGTACCAGCGCGACCTGAGGGTAGATCTCCGGGGCCAGCGGCCGGCCGTCCACGGTGATCACGACGCCGTCGAGCCGCCGCTTCTCCTCAGCCACGGCGCCGCACCGGGAGCTCGGGGATGATCAGCAGCATGCCCGGCTCGAGCGCGAGCGGGTCGACCACGTTGTTCGCCTCGGCGATCAGCCGCCAGCGGGTGGCGTCGGCGTAGTGTTTGGCGGCCAGCCGGTCGAGCGTCTCGCCGTGGCCGAGCCGGTGCACGGTCTGCAGCGACGGGGTGTGCGAGGTCGGGTTCTGCAGCGGCTTGATGGCCTCGTCCTCGTACTGTTTGAGGGAAAGGTCGGCCTTGGCGCGCAGCGGCATGCCGTTCGCCGCGAAGTAGGTGAACTTCAGGGTGAGCCGCTCGACGACGGCCTTGAACGAGGTGACCGGTCCCCAGTGAAAGGTCACCCAGGGCGGCCGGGCCTTGTTGCGGCTCTTGTCCGAGCCCGGCAGCTTCGGATCGACGGTCACTAGCGTGAGCAACTTGTCCGTATATTTCGTGACGCTGGTGCCCTTGTCGGTCGTATCGAGCGTGATGCTCAGGGCCAGCGTTCCCGGCTGCCCCGCCGAGAACTTCAGGAGCGGCGCGTTGTTGCCCTTGCTCTCGGCCGCGTTCCACGACGCCGACTTGGTGATCGTCAGCTCGGACGGGTTGAACAGCAACGGAATGACCTCGTTGTTCTCGGTCCGCAGCTCGGCCTTGGCCGGCGCGGTCGGCACACCCGCCATCAGAACACCCCCGCCCATCGCCCGCCGCGCCGCTCGATCTCCCGCAGCAGCCGGCGTTCCACGATCTCCACCACCTGGTCCGGATCGAGGGCCTTGGCCGCCCCCGACACCGCTTGGCCGACGCCCGCGATCCCTTGCGCCACCCCGCCGACCGCCTCACCCGCCGCGTGGGCCGCGCCGCCGACCGACTCGCTGACCGCCGACATCGCGCCGCCCGCCGCGTTCTCCACATCGGACATCGCGCCCTGCATCGCGCTCTGCGCTCCGGCGGCCGCGCTCTGCAGGCCGCCGAACGCCCCGCTCTGCAGCCCGCCGAACGCCCCGCTCTGGAGCCCGCCCAACGCCCCGCCCGCCGCACTTTGCAGCCCGCCGAACGCCCCGCCCATCGGGCTTCCCGCGGCCTCGATCACCGCGGCCCGCGCCGCCCGGGTGGCCACCTCGCTGACGCCACCGAGCCCGCCCCCGCCCACCGGCAGCGAGTCGACGATCCCCGCGCCCATGCTCTGCGCCCTGGCGGCCCCCGCCGCGAGCGCGCTCCGCTCGTCGTCATCGAGCAGCGCCGAGACCCCGTCGAGCAGGAACCGTGGCCGCCGCACCGGGCTCCGGGTGTGCGTAAGCTCGTGCGCGAGCACCGCCGACACCGCCGACCCACTGGGCGCCGACGGCAGATGCACGACGGTCCCGGTGGTCGCACCCAGCGCTCCGGCCGCCGCCAGCGCCCGCCGCGTGTTGGGCCCGGTCGTGAACAGAGGCGGCCGAGCCCGCCCACTGATAGCCGACGCCATCGGCTGCAACGCCACCGGCAACGCCCGAGGCGCCTCGAGCGGCCGCGCCGCGATGGCGGCTTCCCACCGCTCGCGCGGACTGGCCGCCTCCACCCGCGGGGGCGTGACCGTGACGGCTCCCGCCGGGTCGGGCACGTTACCCGGCGGCAGCGACGCCGACCCCAGCACGCGGAGCCCGTCCACGCCGGCCGGGTCACTCACGGTGGGCCCGTCAACCGGCCGCCCCACCAGCGGTTCCCGCCGCAGCCCATCGCGCCCGTCACCGCGCCCGACCCCGCGGCCGCCTCCGCCGTGCTTGTCGCGCCCGTCGCGCTTATCGCGCCCGTCGCGGAGGTCGCGCCCGTCGCGGAGGTCGCGCCGGTCGCGCCCGTCGCTGCTCTCCGGATCGCGCAGTGAGCGCCTCTCGTGCCCGAGCGCCCGCCCCGCGCCGGTCCCGGTCAGCCCGCCGCTACGCGCGCCCAGCCCACCGATCCCACCGTTAGATGCACCTCGTCCGTCGATCCCGCCGTTGGGTTCGCCCAACCCAGCCGGCTCCGTGTTGACCCTGGTCCAACCGCGCACGCGCAACCCATCGGCAAGCCCCGCTCCCACGGTCGGCGATTCGCCCGGAGACCCGGTCCAACCGAGCGTCCCGGTCCTCCTGAGAAGTCCAAGCAACCGAACGGCCTCACCCCTCGATCGGGGCCCGGCCGAGCCGCCATCCACCGACCGACCGCCGGCAGGAGAGACACCACCGGCAGAGGCCGCGGTGGCGCCGCCGCCAGAGGCGTCAGAAACGGCAGGAGCGCCACGGCCGGCAATGGCGGCAGAAGCGTCACGGCTGGCAGAGGCAGCAGCTGCGCCACCGCCGGCAGGAGCGGCAGAGACGCCACCGCCGGCAGCTACAGCACCGCGGACAGAACGAGAACCGCCGACACCCGCCGCACGATCGCCGCTCGAAAGTCCGGAAAGGACGGCCAGGCTCGACAGCAGCCCGCCCGGCCCGAAGCCCATCGTGAGCTCATTCCCCGGCCGCACCTCCGGGCCTTCCGGCGGCGGACCGGCCAGAGATCCGCGCCCACCGTCGGTGAGCGGCGGCCGCGCCGAACCGGCCGAACGCCCGCCGCCCGGCCCACCATGCCAAGTCAGCACCGATCGCCGCGCGACCGATCCCGGCCCGATCCCGTCCGACCCGCCCCGCGTGCCCAGGTAAGCAGAGCCGGACGTGCGCGGGCCCGGGTAAGCAGAGCCGGACGTGCGCGCGCCCAGGTAAGCAGCGCCCGGCTTGCGCGCGCCCAGGTGAGCAGAGCCCGGCGAACGCGCGCCCGGGTGAGCAGAGCTGGACGTGCCGCCGGTGCCGCCGGCGGCGGCGGGTGTGCCCCCGCCGGCCGGGTGGAGCGCGCGATACCACCGCATGAGCGACCACGGCGCCCGCACGCGCAGCCTGTCGGCCAGACCGGCGCCGACCGCGGAAACGCCGCCGGCGCCCACCGCGGAACCAGCGGCGCCCACCGCGGAGCCGGCACCCAAGGCGGACCCACCGGCACTCAACCTGGAACCGGCGGCACCCGCCGAGGAACCGGTGAACCCCGGCCTCAGGGACCGGGGCAGCAGCCGGGCGACGAAGCGGGCCGCACGCCGCAGGCCCTCACGTCGCGGCCGTGAAGCCACTGTGGCACACCTCCAGCTCCTCGATGGCCAGGTCGCGGGAGGAGGCGGCCAGGCGCGGGCCCGACCACTTCACCGGCTTCACGTCCGTCAGCGACCAGGTGCGGAACGGCTTCCCGGCCGGCGTCAGCACGCTGATCGAGCCGGTCTCGGCGACCACCTTGTTGCCGGCGCTGTTCAGGCCGTTGCCGGAGAACTTCAGCAGCCACGTGAACAGGGCGTCGGAATCGGTGAGGCCGCGTTTGAGCACGATGTTCGGCCAGCGCATGCGGCCGAGCAGCTTGTGCGTGTACGCGTTCTGCCCGCCCTCGGTCAGCTCCTCCACGTCGACCGACACCGCCAGGCCGGTCACCTCGGTGAAGGCCCCGATCTGCAGTGTGCCGATCTTGAAGATGAACTTGCCGACGAACGGCGGGTCGATCGTGTGCGCCTCAGCCACCGGTCACTCCTTGCCATGCGCGTTCGTTCAGGCCGCCCACCTCGCGCAGCAGGCGGATGCGGTCCCCGTGTTCCAGGTCGAGCAGCCGGTCGAGATCCCAGTGCAGGTGGTACGCCAGGAAGGCGATCTCCTGCCAGAGCTCGTCGTGCGCGTAGTGCCCTAACCCACCTCCACGGACGCCGGCGGGAAAGGGGCGCCCGGCTCCAGGGCCTCGAGGATGCTCGGGTCCTGGAAGTTGACGATGCGGTACAGGTCCTGCAGGTAGGAGAAGTCGGAGACGAACAGGGACTCGATCGTCTTCGTGGTGACCCGCGGGACCGTGCCGAGCTCGGTGACCACCCGAGCCAGCACGATCACCGTGGCGTACGCCTCGTTCTCCTTCACGCGGCCGTCGCGCAGCGGCTCGATCTCGTCCCGCGCGCAAGCCAGCCGCATGACGCCGGTCTGGTGCAGCGTGCCGTCGTCGTCGACGAAGCCCTTCGGCAGCGTGAACGGAAATTCGGTCTGCAGCCCGCTCATTTCGACCTGCGCAGCCCTTCGTGAGTGATGACCACCTTCTCGGTGGCGATCTCGTTGCTGCCGGCGTCGAGCTCGGCGCCGGTCCACTTGGACACCCAGCCGCGGTCGAAGTCCCAGCGGCCGACCTCGGTCTTCATCGAGTCCTTGATGACGATCGAGCCGTTGCGGCGGGCCGAGTCGACGTCGCCGTCCTCGACCTGCTTGCGCCACTCCCACAGGGCGGTCGACGAGTCGATCCGGCGCTCCAGGGTGATGTCGCTCCACTTCATCGCCCCGGGGACCTTCCGGATGATCATCTTGCCTTCCTTGGTGGCCTCCTTGTACTCGATGGTCTCGGTCTCCGACTCGACCCCCGAGCATTTGCGGAAACTGGCCATCTCGATGCCGTCCACCTCCAGCACGAACTGGAAGGTGGTCATCAAATCGGGCATGGGAACCCTCCCCTGCTACTCGTTTGCGGCTCCGCCGCCCTGCCACTGACTGATCCGGAAGATGACGAACTCGGCCGGCTTCACCGGCGCGATGCCGATCTCGACGATGAGCCGGCCCTCGTCCACCGAGGACGGTGGGTTGTTGCTGTCGTCGCACAGCACGTAGAACGCCTGCTCGGGGGTGGCGCCGACGAGCGCACCCTGCATCCACAGGCCGCGCAGGAACGACGTGATGGTGCGCTTGACCCGCTGCCACAGGTCGTAGTCGTTCGGCTCGAAGACCGCCCACTGGGTGCCGCGCCGGATCGACTCCTCGACGAAGTTGAACAGCCGGCGGACGTTGATGTAGCGCCAGCTCGGGTCGGTCTTGGCCAGCGTACGGGCGCCCCAGATCTTGGTGCCGTAGCTGCCGAACGACCGGATGCAGTTGACGCCGTCGGGGTTCAGCAGGTCCTGCTCGCCGCTGGTCACGTCGGTCTCGAGCCGGACGATGCCGCGCAGCGCCTCGTTGGCCGGCGCCTTCCAGACACCGCGGGTCGCGTCGGTACGGGCCCAGACGCCGGCGACGTGACCGGAGGTCGGCACGGTCAGGTAGAGCTCGCCGTTGGTCGCGCCGGGCCGCGCGAGCGGGTTGCTGACCACCACGTTCGGGTAGTAGAGCGTGCCGAACGCCGAGTCGCGGGCGAGCCGCGAGCGCCACTCGAGGGCGCGGGTCGCGTTGAGCCCCGGCGGGGTGTCGAGGATCGCCATCTTGTTGTGGCTGGCCTCGCAGAAGTCGATCAGCTGCTTCTGCGCGCCGAGGAACATCTCCTCGTCGACCGAGCCGTCCTCGCGGCTGGCCACCGTGACGAGGTCGGGGATGGCGACCATGGTCACGTTCTCGGCGATCGCGAGGCCCTGGTAGCCGGTGCGCTCGCTCTCGTTGCCGACCAGGTCGGCGGGGGTGACCGACTTGGACGAGACGGGCGGCGACTCGAGCGTGTAACGGCCCGGCGCCGGGGTGCGCTCGGCCAGCGACGCGCCCTGCAGCGGCTGCACCTCGATGCGGACGAACTTGGAGCGGTCGTTCACCGTCTTCTCCACCGTGCGGGCGCTGCGGCCGGAGAACTGCAGGCCGCTCAGCTCCTCGCGCAGGGCGCCGCCCTCGTAGACGCGCAGGGTGTACTCCCCGTTGCCGTTGGCCGGTGGCGCCTCGCCGCCGCCCTCGCCCTCCTGCGGCGGCGGGGCCGGGGCCGGCGGGACGACCTCGACCTCGAGGTTGCGCCCGGGTTCGACGGCCGAGAGCTGCAGGCTCGGCGTACCCGGGTTGTCGGCCGACGGCAGCATCAGCGTCGGCTTGCCGCCCTCGTTGCCGTCGCCGTCGGTGGTGGGGATCCGGCAGATGTACGCCGCGCCGCCCCCGTTCTCGAAGTAGCCGCGGACGGCGTGCGGCAGCATGGCGCCCCGCACGAACCCGCCGTAGACCCGCTCGAACTGCGGCCAGCTCGTCACCAGCTGCGGCTTGACGCCGGCGGGGTCGGTCGGGTCGCCCTGCTCGGCGTCGTAGCGCTCGGTGAAGCCCACGAACGCGGCGACGGCGGTGCCCACCCCCTCGATGGGCATGGAGCCGCTGGGTTGCTCCTCGATGTAGACGCCCGGTGCACCGTACGACGCGGCCATGAAGTCTTCCCCCTGTCAGGCCTGCACCGCGCTGGTCAGCAGCGCGGGGTCAAGGTCGGATTCGTAGAACTCCCCGTAGTGCAGCGGCGGGAACACCCGCATGAGCGGATGCCGGGACGAGCATGCGACGACCTTGACCCGCGGGAACCGATGCACGATCACGTGCACCAGGTCGCCGGTCGAGCGCTCGTCGAGGTCCAGGACGATCACGTCCGGCAGGGCCTCGCACAAGCTGTCGAGCACGTCGGCGCCGTTGGTGTCGACCAGCTCGATGCCGTCGACCCGCAGGATCTGCTCCAGCCCGAGGCGATGCAGGGCCTGGAAGTCCCCCATCAGGACCCGCGTCATCGCCCCACCCCCGCTCGAAGCGGTATTCGCCGCCGGGATGAGCGTGCCTCGCGTCCGCGCGTGGTCATAAGGTGCGGCGGTGCAGCCTTAGGTGCACGCATGACGCCGGGTGCTTGTGCCCGCCGTGCCGCGCCACCGATCCTGACTGTCAGGAGGTGGGGCGGTGAAGCTGTCGGAACGGCTTGGTCCCGTCCCGGAGGAGCAGCCGCCCGTCCCCTCGCCCGCACCCACGCAGTCGCGGGTCCAGGCCGCGGAGAGCAACATCGTCGTGCGGCGGCTGACCTCCGATCGCCCGCTCCGGCACGACGCCGGGCTCCACGCTCTGGCCGGTGGGGGCAGCCGCGCGATGGCCCGGCTGATCACCCAGCCCAAGCTCAGCGTGAGCAGACCCGGCGACGCGTACGAGCGGCAGGCCGACGCCGTGGCCGACGGCATCACCACCGATCGCCTCGGGTCGCCCCCGGCCATCTCGCGGCTGACCGGCCCGGGCGCGGACGCCGGCGAGCCGCCGGAGACGCCGCCCGGCCTCGAGCAGCTGATCGCGTCACCGGGGACCGGCGCGCCGATCCCGCCCGAGGTCCGCGCCCGCATCGAGCAGTACCTGGGCGTACCGATGGCCGGCGTGCGGGTCCACGCCGACCCGGCCGCCCAGCGCGCCGCCGCCCAGCTCGGCGCCCGCGCGTTCACCGCGGGCGGCCACATCTTCCTCGGCGCCGGCGAGTCGGCCGCCGACCTGCCGCTGATGGCGCACGAGGCCACCCACGTCGCGCAGCAGCAGGTCGGCGTGTTCCGCGACTCCGGCGGCTTCCTCTCCGGCGCGATCGCCGACCTGGTCCGCACGGTTCCCGGCTACGACATGCTGACGGTGGTGGCCGGCTACGACCCGATCGCCAACCGCACCGTCGAGCGCAATCCGGAGAGCCTGACCCGCGGCGTTCTGGGGCTGGTCCCGTTCGGCAGCGTGGTGGCGAACAAGCTGATCGAGCTCGGGGTGGTCCAGGGCGCGTACCGGCTGCTCGACGACGGCCTGCGCGAGCGCAACCTGACCCTGCAACGGATTCAGGGCGAGGTCGACGCCGCCTGGAAGGAGATCGACCTCACCGACCCCGAGGGCGCGATCGCCATCGTCCGGCGGCATGTCAGCGGCCTGTACGCGGACGCGCTGTCCTTCGTGCGCGGCATCCTCGACGCCATCGTGCAGCTGATCCGGGACGCGGCCGTAGGGCTCGCGGAGAAGTACCTGGTGGGCACGCCGGTGTGGGAGCTCGCGAAGAAGGTGCTGCACTTCGATCCGCTGCGCGGCACGCCGGTCGAGGCGAGCACGGTCGAGATCATCGCCGACTTCCTGACGCTGATCGGCAAGCAGGACGCCCTCGCCCAGATGCGCGAGCGGGGCACGCTGCAGAAGACGGCCGACTGGCTGGACGCGCGGATCGCGCAGTTCCTCGGCATCCTCGGCGAGCTGTCGGCGCTCTTCCGGGCCGGCTGGGAGGCGATCCAGCCGGCGAACATCGCCCAGCTCGGCGACAACCTGGCCAAGCTCGCCGCTCAGGCCAGGGGGCTGATCGCGCGGATCGGCGCGTTCGCGTCCGAGGTGCTCACCCAGGTGGTGAAGCTGATCAAGGACGCGCTGCTCGACTGGCTGAGCAGCGAGGCCGGCAAGCTGCGCGGGTACCGGCTGATGACGGTGATCCTCGGGCAGGATCCGGTCACCGGCAAGGCCGTGCCGCGTACCGCCGAGAATTTGATCGGGGGTTTCATCGCCCTCCTGCCCGGCGGCGAGGCGACGTACCAGAAGCTCGCCGAGGCCGGCGTGATCGCCGAGGCCGCCGCCAAGATCGAAGGCGCGATGTCCCGGCTCGGGATCAGCGTCGACATGATCGTCGGCACGTTCCGGGCGATCTGGGATTCGCTCTCGCTGGAAGACCTGGTCAATCCGCTCGGCGCGTTCGTGCGCATCCTGGAGAGGTTCGGCGAGCCGCTCGGCCGCATCGTCGAGTTCGCCGGCGAGGTGCTGAAGGTCGTCGTCACGCTGATCCTGCGGCTGATGAACTTCCCGCCCGACCTGCTCGGCAGCATCATCGACAGGGCGATGGCGGCGATCGAGGACATCAAGCGCGACCCGGTGGCCTTCCTCATGAACATGCTGGAGGCGCTCAAACAGGGCTTCCTCGGGTTCATCGACCGGGCCGTCGGCTACCTGCTCGACGGCCTCGCCGACTGGATCTTCCGCGGGCTCGGCAAGCTCGGCATCCAGAAGCCGCCCGACCTGTCGTTCCGCTCGATCCTCACGCTCGTGCTGCAGGTGCTCGACGTGACCGCCGAGAAGCTGTGGAAGAAGCTGGGCGACCAGATCGGGCACGACGTCGTCGACAAGATCCGCAAGGGCCTGACCATGGCCGGGGGCGCGTTCGACTTCGTCAAGGACGTGCAGGAGAACGGCGTCGCGGCGATCTGGAAGCACGTCGAGGGCCAGCTCGGCAACCTCTGGGACATGCTGCTCGGGATGGTCAAGGACTGGATCGTCCAGGAGATCGTCGAGAAGGCCACGGTCAAGCTGCTCTCGATGCTCGACCCGACCGGCATCATGGCCGTGGTCAACAGCGGGATCGCGTTCTTCAAGGCGGTCCAGTCGGTGATCGACTACGTCCGCGAGATCCTCATGATCGTCAACGACTACGTGACCACGCTCGCCGCCATCGCCGCCGGCAACGTGACCGCCGGCGCCCAGAAGGTCGAAAAGGGACTGGCGGCGGCGGTGCCGGTGGCGATCGGCTTCCTCGCCAACCAGGTCGGGCTCGGCGACGTGCCGCAGCAGCTGGTCGAGCTGATCGGCGGGCTGCGCAAGCTGATCGACGAGGCACTGGACTGGCTGTTCAAGAAGGCCGTGGACCTCGGCAAGGCGGCGCTGTCGGCCCTCGGGCTGGGCGGCGCGAAAGATCCGGCCGAGGACGAGAGCGGGCCGTGGGATCCGCCGCGGGTGAAGGCGGCCGCGAAGAAGCGCGTGGTGGAACGGCTGAAGTCGCCGCACGAGCGGCACGGCGTCGACGAGATCCTGGCCCAGATCCTGGCCGAGTACTCCAACCGCGGCCTGGTCAGCCTCAGCCTCGGCGAGCAGACCGAGAAGGGCATCCCGGTGATCGCGGTGGCCAGCCCGCCCGAGGAGCTGGTGCTGCTGGCGCCGCCCCGGCGGGCCGTCCGGATGGTCGCGACGCTCAAGGTCACCGGCAACCCGCTGGCCGGGGTCACCCCGCAGCCCGGCCGGCACTGGACTCCGGAGACCGGGTGGGAGAGCCAGCCCGCCGCGCTGCCGCCGACCACCACCGAGGGCAAGGGCGGCACCCCGCGCTCGGCGTCGGGCGGCTTCCTGTTCGCGCCGGAGGCGGCCGAGCCGGACACCATCCAGGTGCTGACCTGGAACACCGGCGAGCTCGACTGGCGGGTCACCAGCAACGGCAGCCACGCCGAGCCGCAGTTCGTGCAGTGGGCCACGAAGCCCGAGAACCGCCAGCTCCTGGCCCGCGCGGTGAGCCTGACGATCGACATGTTCGACTGGAACCCGTGCGCGCCGTGCGCCGAGGACCTCAACCGCGTCCGCTTCTGGATGCCCCAGTCCGCGACGGCGACGCTCTGCTACCGCGAGGCGTACCCCGGCACGAACGGCATCCCCCTGCTGACCGGCGCCGGCTGGAGCGTCACCCAGACCGGCGCGAACAACAACCAGCAACAGCTTGTCGCCCAGCCCTAGGGAAGCTCCCCGGTCTCGGCCAGTTCCTGCGCCACGTCGGCCAGCTTGCGGTTCAGACGCTGGGAAGCCCGCCGCAACTGGTCGAACGCGTCGCCGGCGGAGAGGTGGCGGCGTTCCATCAGGATGCCCTTCGCCTGGCCGATTACGTCGCGGGTGCTCAGGGCGCGGTGCAGCGCGGCCTCGCGCCGGTCGATCTCGTCGTGGCGCATCGCGGTGGCCACGGCGATCGCCATGTACGCCGACAGGATCGAGCCGAACTCCTCGTCGTCGTCGCTGAACGCGTCGGCCGCCGCGCCGTAGAGGGTGAACGCGCCGAGCGCCGACCACTGGGCCGGGCGGTGCGCGTACAGGCCGAAGCTGAGGGCGCTGCACACGCCCAGCTCGGCCGCGGTCGCACGCAGGACCGGCCAGCGGGGCGCGGTGGCCAGGTCGGCCACGTGGATCGGATCTTGGCTCGCCATCGCCTCGGGGCCGGGGCCGATGCCCGTCGCGAACTGGATGTCGTCGAGCTCGGCGGCGGTCGCGTCGCTGGTCACCGTGTCGACCACGCGCCCGTGCTGGTGGAGAGTGACGCTCGCGCACTCGCACCCGGCGACCGCGCCGACGGTGAACTTCAGGACTTCTGACAGCACATCCCGGAGGTTGTCGCTGGCGAACAGCTGCCGCGCCAGCGGGGCGAAACTCGCGAGCAACATCGGCCCGTACGCCTGGGGGCCCCACTCGGCCGCGGCCCGGGCCCGGTCCCGCGCCGCGGCGTGCCGGCTCGCCGTGGCCCGTTCCCGCTGGCGCTCGCCGCCGGCCCGCGCCCCGGCGTCGGCCGCCCGGTCCCGTTCGGGGCGAAGCGTCGCCGGCCGGTCCCGCCGCCCGGCGCCACCCGGGCGGCCGGACCTCCGCTCCCGGTCGAGCAGCTCGTGTTCGCGCTGGTCGGCCATCCGCTCGCGGAGCCCGGCGCTGTCGTCCCGCCGGTCGGCGAGGCCGTCCCGCGCGGTGGCCAGGCGCTCGCGCTCGGCCGCGACGAAATCGCGCCGGTCGGCGAACCAGGCCGACTCCTCGGCATCGGCTGTCGCATCGGCCTGCCGGGCGATCGCGGACCGCTCGACGCCGGCCAGGCGCAGGGCGGCGCGAGCCCGGAGCCGGTCGGCAGCCTGCCGCGTGCGCTCCAGCTCGGCCTCGGCCCGGCGGACGGCGGCCTCGGCCCGCCGCACCGCCGCCTCGGTGGCGGCCGCCTCGCCCGCGTCCTCGATCTCGCCGGCCGCCGCGGCGAGTGCCGCCTCGTCGGCCTCCCGCTCGTCCTGCGACCGTTCCTGCCGATCGGCCAGCCGGTCCCGCTCGTCGGCCAGCGCCTCCCGCTCGTCGGCCAGCAGCTCGCGCTCGTCGGCCAGCCGCTCGCGCTCGTCGGCGCCGGCCTCCCACAGGTCAGCGCGCCGCATCCGCTCTCCCGGCGAGAGCTCGTCCCCGGACGGCACCGGCCGGTCCTGCCCGCTCACCCGCACTCCTCCCGCGACCGCTCGTGTCTGGTGGGAGTATCAGTATCGGCTCCAGTTCCAGTTTCTTGAACGCCAGCGCCGGTGTGCCGTGCACCCGGTCGACGCGGAGCCGCCGGCCACGGGTCCGGGCGACGTCCCAGGCGGCCATGATGACGCCGATGGTGCCGGCGTCGATGAAGTCCACGCCGAACATGTCGATCACGATGGCGCCGGCGGTGCTCGACTCGACGACGTTCATCAGCCGCGCGCGCAGGTCGTCCACCGTCGCCATGTCGAGGTCGCCGGACAGATAGATCACATCGGCGCCGTCGACGACAACCCGCGACCAGGCGAACTGACTCGGCTCGCACGGGGGCGAGAATATGCCGGAAAGGGATTTTTCGGACACCAGCCATCTCCTCACGGAGCAGGGGCGGCTGGGTCATCAACCTCGGGCCATTGTCGTCCCTCTCGCGAACGGCCGCAACCGAACCACGCCGGACCATCGATCGGGGTACCGGTCAGGACCGCTGAGCGTCGCCGACGGAGGCGGTGCGCACCTCGACCTTCTCGGTGGGCGGCCCGGCGGCCGCACGCAGCGCCGCGTCGACGGTGATCGTCACGACCAGGTCGAGCCCGGGCTTGAGCTGCCCGCCGAGCGCCGACCAGAAGTCGGAGTTCTCGCTCCCGTCGCCGCTGCGCAGACGCAGGGACGGCAGCGGGCGTACGGCCGAGAACGCACCCCGCAGATGGTCGGCCCTGATCACCGGGTTGAGCAGCAGGGCGTTCAGCACGTCGCCGAGCAGGGAGTGCTCGTCCCGCACCTCGCTGGTCCACGCCGTCACCAGGTAGCGGCAGTCGACCCGGGGCAGCGGGTCGCGCCGGAAGCGGCGCCCGTCCTCCTCCTCCACGATCACCTCGCCGTAGTCGCGCTCGGCCAGGTTGGGCCGGACGTCCCAGAGGTAGAGGTCGACCGTCGGGCGCGAGGACAGCGCGGCCGACCACTCCCCGTCGGGCGCCTCGAACGCCACGTCGACGTCGCGGGCCGGCAACGGCACCACGTCGCGCAGGAAGGCCTCGAGGGTCTCATCCAGCAGGTGCAGCATCCGGGTCCCTGTTCACTAGGTCGAAGTAGCGGTCGAACTCGGTCTCGGTGCGCAGCCGGCCCAGCTTCTGGAACTCGCGCTTCACCGAAAGCACGGCGTGCCGCATGGTGATCGGGCTGTCCTCGGCCGCGGCCAGGAACGCCGCGCCGAGGGCGGCGTTGCTGATCACGCCGCCGGTGATCTTGAACTGGCGGGCGAGGAACTCGACGTCCAGATCGGCGACGGGCGCGGTCGGCGGGAACGCGCGGGCCCAGATCTGCCGGCGCTCGGGCTCCTCCGGCGGCACGAAGTCGATGGCCACCGAGATGCGGCGCAGGAACGCGGGGTCGATGTTCCGCTGCAGGTTGGTGGCGAGAACGACCAGGCCGTCGTACGTCTCGAGCCGTTGCAGCAGATAGGCGACCTCGATGTTGGCGTAGCGATCGTGCGCGTCGCTGACCTCGGACCGCTTGCCGAAGAGGGCGTCCGCCTCGTCGAAGAACAGCACGAGGTCACCGGCCGCCGCCGCGCCGAAGATCCGCTCGAGGTTCTTCTCGGTCTCGCCGATGTACTTGCTGACCACCGCCGACAGGTCCACCTTGTACAGGTCGAGCCCCAGCTCGCCGGCGACCACCTCGGCGGCCAGGGTCTTGCCGGTGCCGGACGGCCCGGCGAACAGCGCCACGACGCCGGTGCTCGGCGCCGCGCGGAAGTGCCACTGCCCGTAGACGGTGTCGCGCCAGCGGTGCCGCTCGGACAGCTCGCGCAGCTGAACCGCCTCCTCCGGCGGGAGAATGAGGTCTTCCCAGGTGCGGCGCGGGCGGATCCGCACGGCCACCCCGTCGAGGTGCCCGCCGGCGAGCCGGCGCACGGCGGGCGAGATCATCCCACCGTCGGCGCCGGCGGCGGCGGCCACGAGGCGGAGCTGCTCGCGACTGAGCCGGTACGCCGGGTCCGGCGCCCGCCCGAGCAGGGCGTGCCAGTCGTCGGGCCCGGCCGCCCCGTCGTGCACGGCGATCTCCCGCCAGGGCCGGTCGGGGACGGATTCCAGCGGCTGCTCCCCCGCCGAGCTCAGCACCCAGCCGACGTGCGTGGCCCGCTCGATGACGTCCCGCCCGGTCGCGGTGAGCGCGCTCTCCAGCTCGAGCACGATGGTCCGCCCGGTGAGCGTCGCCTCCCGGATCAGCGCCTGCCACCCGGCGTCCGACTCCGGCGGTGGCGCGATGAGCATCCGCCCGGCGGCGAGGGCGTGGAGCCGGCTCTCGCGGTCTCCGCCATGCACGAGCGTGACCCGCCCACCGAGGCCGCCGCCGGCCGCGCCCTTTTTCGCGTCTCTTCGCGCGGTGCCGGGCGGAAGCGCCGGGTCGGGCGAGTCGTCGCCGGCCAGGTGCCAGATCAGGCGGGCGGCCGGCTCGGCCACCAGCGTCGCCCACGGGCCGTCGCCGGTCACCCGGGCCAGCGCCGCCCGGATCAGGCCGCCGCCCGGCGCGAGCGCCCGCACCCCCACGTGCTCCTTCTCGGTGAAGATGCGGCCCAGCGTGGCCAGCGTCAGCCGCGGCAGCTGCACCGAGTCCTGGATGTACGCCACCAGCCGCTGCCGGGCCGGCGACATCTCGACGGCCAGCAGCAGGGCCAGCACCTCGGCCTCGTCACGGTCCAGCCCGGCCGCCGCCACCACGTCGTAGAACCGGCCCTCCCCGGCGAAGCCGGCCCGCGCGGCGGCGACCGGCGCGGCGGCACCGGCACGCACCGCCGTGACCCGCTCGGGCCCGGGACCGTCGAGCCCGGGCAGCGTCGCCAGCAGCCGCTCGACCTCCTCGTCGGCCACGTAGAGCCCGGCGAAGTCGCGCGGCGGCCGCCCCTCGGCGAGGCGGCAGATCAGGGCCTCGCGCTGGAGCAAGGCGTCGGCTAGGACGATCCACTGGTCGGCCACGAGCGGCTCAGATCACGCCTTCCCGGGTGGCGACGGCGACCGCCTGCGCCCGGGTGCGGCAGTTCAGCTTGGTCAGCACGTCGTGGACGACGTTCTTCACGGTGCGCTCGGAGAAGCACAGGTCCTCCGCGATGCCGCGGGTGTCCATGCCGTCGGCCAGCAGCCGCAGCACCGAGCGCTCCCGCGTGTTCAGCCCGGCCGGGCCGAGGTGCGAGGTCTGGGTGACGTGCAGCAGCAGGCGGGACAGCATGTCGGCGGGGAGCGCGACATTGCCGGCCACCACCGAGCGCAGGCTGGTGACCAGCGTGTCGGCGGTGAGCGTGCGGTGCGGCAGGATCGCGCTGACCCCGGCGTCGACCATCTCGCGGACGGCCTGCTCGGTGGGGTCGCGGACGGTGGCGACCAGGCGGATGCCGCGGCCGTCGGCCAGGCGCACGGCCCGGCGCAGGGTGGGTCCCGCGTACTCGAAGACGAGCACGTCGAGATCGGCGATCGCCGGCTCGGGGGACAGCGCCGAGCTCTCGCCGCGGACGACGAACTCCGCCTGCTGCAGGCAGGCCGCCATGCCCCGCCGGACAATGGCGTGGCTGTCGTCGATCCATACGGTCGGCGGCCGGGTCGAGATCATGCGTTCCCCCTGGTCAGCGCCCGGGGAGCGGGCGACTGCCAAGACATGATGGCCCTCGAATGTCGATCAAAACAATAGCTCGATCGGCTCTGTCGTTGATCCAACTCTGTTGCCCCTTTCGCTGCCCTTTCGTGCAACCCGATCGGCCCGTATACAGAGTGGAATACGGTGTCTACCCTCGTGACATGCCGAGGTACTCCGCCGAACAGATCTACGGCTTCGCCCGCCGGGCAGGCTTCTCGCCGGACGAGTCGGCCACCATGACCGCCATCGCGCTGGCCGAGTCGGGGGGCAACAGCAAGGCGCACAACCCGCACGGCGAGGACAGCCGCGGGCTGTGGCAGATCAACGCCAAGGCGCACCCGAACTTCCTGACCAAGTACAACCTCTACGACCCGGTCGACAATGCACGGGCGGCGTTCGAGGTCTCGCACGGCGGCAACGACGTTTCACCCTGGACGACCACGCACGGCGGCCTCAGCTCGCGATACGTCCGGTTCAAAGAGGACGCCGAGGCGGCCGCGGTGGCGTACGGCGACGGGCCCGGCCGTGGCATGTGGACCGGCACGAGGGGGTACGGCGATCACGTCGCGGCCTCGGCCGGCGACGACCCGGCCGGGGTGGCGGTGCACGACGTCGCCGGCACGCCGATGGCCTTCGCCTCGATGCCGTCGGCTCCGGCGGCCGCGGCCGCACCCGGCGGCAACGCCGCACTCGACACATTCCTGAAAGTTGCCAAAGCGCAAATAGGTGACCGCTATGTCTTCGGAGCCGAGGTCAAACTGAGTGACCCCAATCCGGCGGTTTTCGATTGCTCGGAATTCACCCAGTGGGCCGCGTTCCAGGCCGGCGCGAAAATCCCCGACGGCGCCACCGCGCAATACATGTTCTTCAAGCAGAAAGGCATGCTGATCGACCCGGCGAAGGCCAAGGACACGCCGGGTGCGCTGCTGTTCCACTTCGACCGCGAGCCCCGGCCGGGCGACGGCCGCGCCCCGGGCGCCCACGTCGCGATCAGCCTCGGCAACGGCAAGGTGGTCGAGGCGGCCAACCCGCGGGCCGGCGTGCGCGAGGCCAACGCGGGCGACCGGTTCGACTTCGCGGCCGTGATCCCCGGCATCTCGGACGGCACGGCGACGCCGATCGCCAACCCGGTGATGACCCCGCTGTCCCAGCTCATGCCCCAGACCGCGCCGCAGCCGTTCGTGCCGCAGCCGCCGCCCAACCTCGGCGGGCCGGACAGCGACCACGACGGGCTCAGCGACGCGCTCGAGCGCCGGCTCGGCCTCGACCCGCTGCGGGCCGACACCGACGGCGACAACCTGACCGACGCGCAGGAGCTGGTCTCGTACGGGACGGACGCCCGCAAGGCGGACACCGACGGCGACGGGCTCAACGACGCCTTCGAGCTCGCCCAGGGCCTCGACCCGCGCTCGCCCGACTCGGACGCCGACGGGCACATGGACGGCGCGCTCACCCCGCTGGCGCAGACCGACTCCGATCGTGACGGGCTCGACGACAACCTCGAGCAGGTGCTGGGCCTCAACCCGCAACTGGCCGACTCCGACGCCGACGGGTTCAGCGACGCGCTGGAGTACCATTCGGGCTCGAACCCGCTCGACCCCAACGACAACCCGCTGCTGCACCAGCCGGGCGCCGCCGCGAACCCGCTCGGGCCCCAGAGCCCGCTGGGCCAGCAGCCCCCGTTCGGGCAGCAGGCGCCGTTCGACCAGCAGACGGCTTTCGGACAGCAGACGGCTTTCGGACAGCAGGCGCCGTTCGGTCAGCAGGCCGCGTTCGGGCAGGCCTCGGTCCCCGGCATCTACGGCCAGCCGGGCGTCCTGGGCCAGCAGCCCGGCCTCGACCCCGCCGACCCGCTGGCGGGCGGTCAGCTTACCGACGTCACCGATCACCAGTGATCGGGTTGATGCGACCATCGTGGACGTGGAGCTGACCCTGCCCGACGAGCCGGTGGCGCTCGCGCCCGGCGTGCCGGCCCGCGTGCCGGTGCGGCTGCGCAACCCGTACGCGCAGCCGCTCGATCTGCGGATCTTCATGGCGCGCGGGCGGGCCGCCGCGTGGGCCACGGTCGAGCCGTCGGCGATCACACTCGGCCCGGGCGAGAGCACCGAGGTCGCGGTCGTCCTGCGCACCCCGCCCGAGCAGCCGCCCAGCTCCTCGCTCGTCCCGTTCACGGTGCACGCCGAGGAGGCGGCGACCGGCGAGCCGGCCGGTTTCGCGACCGCGTTGCTCAAGGTGGCGCTGCCCAACCCGGTCACCGGTCAGCTTCATGAAAAATCCGGGACCAGGCACGCGTACGACCTGATGCTGTCGAACGACACCGGCAATGCGGCGCCGTTGCGGATCGTCGCCCAGCTCGACCCGCCGTCCGGATCGGTGGCCGTGGAGCCGGACGCGGTGCTGCTCGAGCCGGGGATGACGTCGATCGTCGCGGTCAAGGCCCGGCCGTCGCGGCCGTTCACCGGCTCGGCCAAGCCCTTCGCGCTGGTCGTCAAGGCCACCGACGCGTACGACGCCGACCGCGAGCCCTACCTCACCGAGGTCGCGCACGGCACCCGCAAGCCGCTGGTGCCGACGCTGGTGGCCGGGGCGATCGTGGTTCTGCTGGCGCTGGGCGCGACCACGGCGATCGTGCTGAACGGGGGCGGCCGGCACAAGCTGTTCTCGTTGCGCGGCAAGGCGGACGGCGCCACGGCGGCCGCGGTGACCCCGGCGACGGTCGGCCGGCCGTACGCGCTGATCGATGTCTTTCCCCACCGGGGCGCCGACGGGGGCAAGGCCGCCGCCGAGAACGAGAAGGCGAAGCTCGCCGCGCAGGGCATGCCGGTGCGGCTGGTGGACAGCCTCGCCTCCGACGTGCTCTCGGACGAGAACGGCGGCTTCTACGTGCTGTTGCAGGACGGCTTCGCCGGTCCGGAGCAGGCCGAGGCCTACTGTGCGCATTGGCGGACGGTGGCGCCGAAGTGCCGGGTCACCTCATAGGAGTGATGGATGCAGTACGGCTTGGGTGTCGATCTCGGCACCACCCAGACCGCGGCCGCGATTCGCGTGGACGGGCGGGTCGAGGTCGTGCGCCTCGGCAGCCGCCGGGCCGAGATCCCGTCGCTGGTCTTCGTCAAGCCCGACGGCGGCCTGCTGATCGGCGAGGCGGCCGAGCGCCGCGGCCAGGCCGAGCCGAACCGGCTGGCCCGCGAGTTCAAGCGCCGCATGGGCGACCCGGTGCCGATCCTGGTCGGCGGCTCGCCGTTCTCGGCCCACGCGCTGACCGCCAAGCTGCTGCGGCACGTGCTCGACACGGTCACCACGAACCAGGAGGGCCCGCCCGCCGCCGTCACCGTCACCCACCCGGCGAACTGGGGACCGTACAAGAAGGAGCAGCTGGAGCAGGCGATCCGGCTGGCCGACGCCGGCGCGGTCACGCTGCGCACCGAGCCCGAGGCCGCCGCCCTGCAGCACGCGACCGCCCGCCGGATCGCGAACGGTGAGACGGTGGCCGTCTACGACCTGGGCGGCGGCACGTTCGACGTGGCGGTGCTGCGCCGCGAGGGCGAGGGCTTCGTGCTGCTCGGCGAGCCCGAGGGCGTCGAGGCACTGGGCGGCATCGACTTCGACGAGGCCGTCTTCGGGCACGTGCTGGGCGTGCTGGGCAGCATGGCCGAGGGCATCGACCCGGCCGACCCCGAGGCCGTCGCCGCCCTGTCCCGCCTGCGCCGCGACTGCGTGGACGCCAAGGAGGCGCTGTCCTTCGACACCGAGACGATGATCCCGGTGGCGCTGCCCGGCCTGCACACCCGCGTGCGCCTGAACCGCTCCGAGCTGGAGGCGATGATCACTCCCTCCCTCGAGGAGACGATCACCGCGACCCAGCGCGCCCTGCGCGGCGCCGGCGTGGTGCCGGACCAGCTGAGCGCGATCCTGCTGGCCGGCGGCTCGTCGCGGATCCCGCTGGTGACCGAGCTGCTGTCGACCGAGTTCCAGCGCCCGGTGATCGCCGACCCGCACCCGGAACACAGCATCGCCATGGGCGCCGCCGTCTCGACCGCCGCCACCCTGGGCGGCGCGTCCCCGTTCTCCGGCGCCGTCCCCCCACCCCGGGGTGAGACGCATCAGCCCGACCGCACCCTGGTCGACGCCCCGCCGACCGGTGGCTATTCGCCGGTTTCGTCCCCGCAGCGCCCCGGCGCGGCGGCTGCCGCGGGCTTGAGCGCACCGGGCACGGGCGGCCCGGGGATGGGCGCGGCGGGCGCGGCGGGCGCGGCGGGCGCGGCGGGCGCGGCGGGGGCGGCGGGCGCGGCGGGCGCGGCGGCATGGGCCTCGGAGGGACCCACCGCGGGCATGGGCGCTGCCGGGTCGGCCGAAGCGGCAGCGGGCCGCACAGCTGGCGGACCCGCGTTCAACGGCGACGCGCCCGGCACCTACTCGCCGACGCCGACCTATGGCGATCGGGCCTACGGAAACATCGCACCCACGAGCGGCACGGCCCCGATCAGCAGCGCTCCGGCGAGCGGCGCGCCCACTTACGGCACCGTCGGTTACGGCAACACCGCACCGGCCAGCGGCGCACCCGCATACGGCGGCGCCGGGCCGGTCTCGTTCTCGCGCGGGGCCGCATCCATCCCCGGGACCACGCCGGCTCCGGCTCCGGCGGGTGGTGCTTCGGGCGTACCGGGAAACATCCCCTGGCCTCCGCCGCCCCTGCCGACGCCGGCCGGGGAGAAGCGCAACGTCGGCCGGATCGTCGCCTTTGCCGCGCTCGCCGTCGCGCTGCTCGCCGGCGGGACCACCGCCGCCCTCGTGCTGCTCGACAAGAAGAACAACACGACGGCAGCCACGCCGCCGACCAAGGCGCCGGCCTCCACCGCCGCGGCCAACCCGGCGGCCGCGTTTCCGACCGACACCATGCTGGTCCGGGTCGACACCGGGCCGGCCGACAAGGGGCCGCTGCGCTACCCGCGGATCTATTCGTTCAAGCCCGGCAGCGACGCCCGCACGCTGCTGGCGAACACCCAGGTCGGCGACCTTCTGCCGAAGTGGTCGCACAGCCGCGAGCAGATCGCGCTGACGCACATCACCGAGGACGGCAAGAGCTCGATCTACGTGATGGACAAGGACGGCTCCAACCGCCACCTCGTGGTCTCCGACGGCGGCGGCCGGCCGGCCTGGTCCGCCGACGACAAGAAGATCGCGTTCACCCGCGTCCTCGGCGTCACGCCTCAGCTCATGGTGGTCGACCTGGCCACGAAGAACGTCAAGCGGCTCACCCATGGTCCGGGCGTCAAGGAGGACCCGATGTGGTCCCCGGACGGCAGCAAGATCCTCTACTGGGTGTGGCACGAGGGCACCAAGGAGATCTACGAGCTCGACCTGGCCGACCTCAAGGAGCCGGGCCACCAGATCACCGGGACCGACCTCGGGCCGGCGAACGACCCCTCCTACTCCCCCGACGGCAAGCAGATCGTCTTCATCCGTGAGACCAGCCCCGAGACGTCGGACATCTGGATGATGAACGTGGACGGCTCGAACGCGCACCAGGTCACCTCGAACCCGGCCCGCGAGATCGACCCGACCTGGTCGCCGGACGGGAAGTGGATCGCCTTCACCCGCGGCGAGTTCGCCCATCCCACCATCGTCGTGGCGCACCCGGACGGCACCGGCGAGCAGGTGCTCACCAAGAACGGCGCCCGCGAGGCCGATCCCTGCTGGTATTAACCGGCCAGGACCGCCTCGCAGCTGCGGGCCACCGCGCGGGCGGCCATCTTGAGCTCGCGCGGCGAGAACGGATGCTCGGCGATCCCCTGCCATCGGGTCAGCGTCTCGCGCGCCGCCGCCGCGATCCGTTCCGGCGCGGCATCGGAGGGCAAGTTCATCCGGGTGTACGCGGCCCCGCCCGCCCCGCCGAGCAACCGGTCCATCTCGGCCAGTTGGTCGTCGCTGCCGGGCAGCCGGCCCGACCGGATCTGGTGCAGCAACCGCAGCTCGACGAACTCGTGCGCGCTGGCCCGGATCCGCTCGGCCTCGCCGGCCAGCACCGACCCCGGCGGCAGGCACTCGTCGAGCACGGCCAGCGCCGACCGCGCCTTGAGCACCTCACTGCGCTCCACGAACTGGGCCGCGAAGACCTCGCGCAGCCGGTCGATGCCGCTGTGCTCGGTGAGCTCGCGGGCCAGCCCGCCCGAGTCGGCGACCCTGCCCTCGCGGATCAGCCGCACCGACAGCCGCACGCCGAACAGGCCGAGCCGGTCCAGCACCCGGGCCCGGGCCTCGCTCGAGGCCGCGAACCGGTCGGCGGTCAGCAGCAGCTCGACCACGTCGTCCATCGGCTCGGCCGCGACGGCGGCCAGCACCCGGTACTCCTCCTCGCGCAGGGTCGCCCCGGCCGCGCCGAGCAGCCCGGCCACCGGCACCACCACCGGGCAGAGCCGGCGCAGCCGCTCGTCGGTGGCGTAGCGGGCGGCGACCCGGGCCGCCGAGCTCATCGCGTCGAGCCGGCACCCGCCGATCTCGTCCGCCCGCGACAGGACGCCGACCGCGTTGACCGGGGTGCCGCTGGACAGCCCGTCGCCGTGGAACGACTCGAGGAACCGTACGTCGCTGCCGTGCATGTGGCGCAGCAGGTAGATGACGGCGTCGGTCTGGGCGGCCCGTTCCCCCTCGGCCTCGAGGAACGCCATGGTCCGCAGCGACACGTCGGTCGAGAGCGAGGCGATCCCGGGAGTGTCGATCAACGTGTGCCGGCGCAGGCGGCTGCTCGGCACCCGTACCTCCAGGTGGTCGACCTGCTCGGCCGGGCGGCCCAGGTTGATCTGCACGGCGCCGTCCCGGCGGGTGAACGGCCGCGGCTCCGACGTGCCGTCGGTGAGGAAGGCGGTGACCGAATAGGTGCGGCCGTCGGCGTACCAGGTGACGATCCGGGTGCACTCGCCCGCGTCGGTGGCCGCCAGCTCCTCGCCGACCAGGGCGTTGAGCAGGGTGGACTTGCCGGCCTTCACCTTGCCGGCGATGGCCACCCGCAGCGGCTCGTCGACCCGCTGCCGGGCCTCGTACAGCCGCGGGTCGCGGGTCTCGGCGATGGCCCGGTCGAGCAGCGTCCGCACCTGATCGAGGATGCTCATGGCCACGCTCACGCCGCCAGCCGGTCCAGGCGGCGGCGCTGTTCGGCGAGCTGGCCGGCCCGCCGTTCCCGCTGCTCGGGGGGAAGCTCGGCGACCTCCCGCACGGCCGCGGCGGTGGCGGCGGCCGACCGTTCGAGAGCCTGGGCGCGGGTCGCGAACTCGTCGCGCAGGAACCGCTGTGTCCGGCGAACCGCCTCCCGGCAGTCCCGCCCGACGTGGAATCCGACGTCATCGACGTACCGCCGCAACTCGCTCTTGGCCTGAAGCCGGCGCTGCTGCACCTGGCGCTCCCGTTCACTCTTGATCATCCGGCGGCCCAGGGTCATGCCGGCCAGCAGGCCGAGCGGCGCGACCGCGAGGCTGAAGAAGGCGCCGACGGCGCCGACCATCGCGATGCCGCCGTACGTGACGCGGGCGGCCGTGAACGCGCCCAGGAACTGCTGCACGCCCGACTTCTGGAAGCTCACGTCCAGCTCGTCGACCTTGCGCAGGGCGAGCTCGGGGGCCGGCAGATCGACGTCGAGGCTGTCGTACTCCAGGCCGAACCGCTCGGCGACGTCGTGCGCGAGCTGCTCGGTGCGGGTGACCAGGAGCATCAGGTTCTCGACCGCGGCCGCGGCCGCCTCGCGCGCGGCCCACGCCTGGAAGTCGCGCCACGTCTCCTTCGGATCGGACTCGTCGATCAGGTCCTCGCCGCGGCGGACCATCAGGCGCAGCCGCTCGCGCAGGTCGTGCTCGATGTCGGAGCTGAGGTCCTGGATGCCGTCGCCGAGCACGGTCTGCCAGGAGCCGCCGGCCAGCCAGGCGCTGCGCCGCGTCTTCTCCGCGTACCGGCGCGCGACCTCGGGGCTCTTGGCCGGCGTATCGGCCACGATCTGCTCGGCCTCGACCCGCTCCCGCAGCTGGGACACCACGAAGGCGAGCTCGGCCCGGGCGGCCTCGACCCGGGTGGCGGCGGCCGCGCCGAGCACGTCCCGGCGCAGCAGGTCGACCAGGCGCGGGAAGCCGGACTCCTCGTTGAGCTGGGTCGAGTCGCGGGCCTGGGCGCGCATGCGCAGGAACGACGAGACGGCGACGATCGGGACGTCCAGGCCGGCCCGTTCCAGGTGCCCCTGGTTGATCTCGGCGATCCGGCGCCACTCGCCGTACAGGTCGGTCTTGGTCAGCACGCAGAACGCCCGCGGGCAGCGCTCGAGCGCCCGCCGCAGGAAGTCGACCTCGGGCGCGGTGAGCTCCTGCGCGGCGTCGGTCACGAACAGGGCGGCGCCGGCCAGCGAGAGCGCGCCCAGCGTCAGGTTGCCCTGCGCCGAGTCGAGCCCGCCCACCCCCGGCGTGTCGATGATCGACAGTCCGGCCCCGAGCAGCCGCCGGTCGAGCCGCACCTCGACCCCGCGCGTCTGCGGGTCGCCGGCGCCGCCGCCCTCGGTGATGTGCCGCCGCAGGTCCTCGAAGTCGATGGGCACCGGCTCGATCGTGCCGTCCTCGCCCTGCATCTGCAGGAGCGCGGTGGGTGGGCGGCCGAACCGCAGCATGGTCGGCACCGCGGTGACGATGTCGGCGTCGACCGGGCAGATGTCGGTCCGCAACAGGGCGTTGACCAGGGTGCTCTTGCCCTGCTTGAACTCGCCGACGACGGCGACGGTGGCCTCTTCGGACCGCAGGCGCTCGGCGGCTCGGTCGAGCCGGGCGACCAGATCGGCGCGGCGGGCGGCCTCGGCCAGGGCGCGGGCGTCGGCCAGCCCGGCGGCCACGTCGCCGCCCGGTCGCCCGGCCCGCGAGGCCGTGGAGGTCACCGCTGCCACCGTGCTCCGCCCCCTTCCCGTCTCACCGGCCCATTCTCCACGCCGGACACCACCGCTTGGCACGGCCGCGAACGATCAGCTTGGGCGCATGGCGGATTCGGTTCAATCCCCGTTCCGGATGGCTCGCCCGCCGGACGGATTTCCGACACCCGGTCGCGGCCACCAAGGCTCATCGATGTGCGACGTTATCTCCGTTCGGCCGGTAGGCGGCGACCCTCGGGACCACTACGATCCTGATGCCGCCACCACAGACCCTCCGCACGTACCTCGCGGCACGGCACCCCGCGAGGTGCGTGCGGAGCCCGGCGGCGACCGCGCCGGGAAGACGCGCTTACGCCGGTGCGGCCCGATCCACGATCGCGGCCAGGTCGGCGCCGGCCGGGAGCGTGCCGAACGCGTGACCCCAGTCGCCGCCCAGGCGGCTCGCGCAGAACGCGTCGGCCACCTCCGCCGGCGCGTGCCGCACGAGCAATGCGCCCTGCAGTACCAGGGCCATCCGCTCGACCACCCGCCGGGCCTGGTCCTCCGAGGTCACCGCCCGCTTCAGCGCCGCGACCGCCGCGTCCAGGCGCCGATCCGCCCCGGCCGCCGCCGTGGCCTCGGCCAGCAGCGCGTCCAGGCTCTCGGGGTCGCGGCCCAGCGTGCGCAGCACGTCGAGCGCCTGCACGTTGCCCGAGCCCTCCCAGATCGAGTTGAGCGGGGCGTCCCGGTACAGGCGCGGCAGCCCCGAATCCTCGACGTAGCCGTTGCCGCCGAGGCACTCGAGCGCCTCGCCGACCACGGCCGGCTGGCGCTTGCAGACCCAGTACTTGCCGACCGCGATGGCCAGCCGCTTGAACGCCTGCTCGTTGCGGTCGACGGCGCCGGCCAGGCGCATCGCCAGCACGGTGGCGGCCTCGGACTCCAGCGCCAGGTCGGCCAGGACGTTGCGCATGGCGGGCTGATCGACGAGCAGCCGGCCGAAGGCGGAACGGTGCCTGGTGTGGTGGATGGCCTGGTTGAGCGCGGCGCGCATGCCGGACGCGGAGCCGGTGACGCAGTCGAGCCGGGTCATCGCGACCATCTCGATGATCGTGCGGACGCCGCGTCCCTCCTCGCCGACCAGCCAGGCCGTGGTGCCGTCGAACTCGGGCTCGCTGCTGGCGTTGCTGCGGTTGCCGAGCTTGTCCTTGAGGCGCTGGATCCGGAAGACGTTGCGGGTGCCGTCGGGCAGCACCCTCGGCACCAGGAAGCACGACAAACCCGAAGAGCTTTGCGCCAGTACGAGGAACAGATCGCACATCGGCGCGCTGGTGAACCACTTGTGACCGCGCAGGCGCCACGTCCCGTCGGCCTGCGGTGTGGCCGTGGTCGTGTTCGCGCGTACGTCGGAACCGCCCTGCTTCTCGGTCATGCCCATGCCCGCGAGCAGGCCGTTCTTCGTGGCCGGCGTGCGCAGCCCGGGATCGTAGGAGCGGCTGGTGAGCAGCGGCTCGAACATGCCCGACAGATCCGGATTGTTGCGCAGGGCGGGAACGACCGCATACGTCATCGAGATCGGACAGGAATGCCCCGCCTCCACCTGCGACCACACGAACAGACCGGCGGCCCGCGCGACGTGCGCACCCGGCCGTCCGTCGGCCCACGCCGCCCCGGCCAGGCCCTCGCCCACCGCGACGCCCATCAGCTTGTGCCAGGACGGATGGAACTCGACCTCGTCGATCCGATGCCCGTACTGGTCGTGCGTCAGCAGGCGTGGCTCGTAGCGGTTGGCCTCGTCGCCCCACCGCTGCGGCTCGGCCGTACCGGCCAGCTTCCCCAGCCGGTGCAGGTCGCCGACGGCCCAGGACGCGCCCTCCCGCGCCACCCCCGCCAGCAGCGCGGCGTCGGCGGACACGTCGTAGTCGACCAGCGGCGGCGGCTGGTTGAAGACCTCGTGCGTCACATCCCGCAATCTACTCGCCGGTAGCTTGCCGGGCCACGGGTCCGGCTTCCGCGGCGGCGGAGCCGTGAGGCGCTAGGGTGCCCCGGTGGCTCTCGGCTCCGACTTCCGGCGGCTGTGGGCCGCGTACGCGATCAGCGAGACCGGCACCGGCCTGAGCTTCGGAGCCCTTCCCCTGGTCGCGGTCCTCGTGCTGCACGTGCCCGAGTTCCAGGTGTCGCTGCTGGCGGCCCTCGGCGGCCTGGTCGCGGCCGTGCTCGCGCTGCCGGCCGGCCCGTGGATCGAGTTCCGCCGGAAACGGCCGGTCATGATGAGCGCCGACCTCGCTCAGGCCGCGGCCCTGTTCAGCATCCCGATCGCGGCCGCCGCCGGGTTCCTGACCTACGCCCAGCTGTGCGCCGTGGCCGTGGTCCAGGCGGCCGGCGTGATCGTCTTCAAGTCCGCGTCGGGCGCGCACCTCAAGGCCCTGGTCGCCGCCGAGGACCGCACCGCCGCCAACGCCCGTTTCGAGGCGACCTTCTGGACGGCCTACTCCGCGGGCCCACCCCTCGGCGGCGCGCTGACCAGCGCCCTCGGCATCGGCTGGACCCTCGCCGCCGACGCGACCAGCTTCGTCCTCTCCGCGATCGGCGTGCGCCGCATCCGGTCTCCCGAGCCGCCGCCACCACCGCGATCCCCTACCGGCGCCGGCAAGCCGGCGGAGATATCGGCAGGCTGGCGGTACATCGCCGGGCATCGCGGACTGCGCGCGCTCTTCCTCAACTCGCAGGTCTTCGGCAGCGCCCTGATGGCCACCGCCCCGCTGCTGGCCGTCCTCATGCTCCAGCAGCTGAAACTTCCCGCTTGGCAGTACGGGCTGGCCTGGGGACTGCCCTGCCTCGGCGGCGTCCTCGGCGCACTGGCGTTGAAGCCGCTCACCAACCGCTTCGGCGACCGCAAGGTCCTGCTCGCCAGCGGCGTGCTGCGCGCGGCGTTCCAGTGCTTCCTGGCCGCGACCCCGGCCGGACCGCTCGGCATCGTCGTCGTCATCGCCGTCGAGTTCGTCTCGCTCTTCGCCAGCGGCGTCTTCAACCCGTCCTTCGCCACCTACCGGATGACCGAGACCGACGATGCCTACCTCTCCCGGGTGATCACCTGCTGGGGCATCAGCTCGCGCACCGCCCAGCCGATCGGCATCCTGCTCGGCGGTGCGCTGGCCGCGGTCACGAGCGTCCGGTTCGCCCTGCTCATCTGCGGGATCATCGTGCTCGCGAGCGCCGCCCTGCTGCCCTGGGGCGCGGCTTCGAAGATCAACGAGCGGCAAGCAGTTCCCGTACGCTAGAAAGCAGCTCCTCCTGCGAGATCGGCTCGACGATGCCGCCCGTCCGCGCGTCCTGCATCGCCTTGGTCAGCTGCACCCGGCGCAGCACCTCCTTGATGTCCGCCCCGGTCATGCCGTGGCTGGCGTGCGCGAGGGCGGCCAGGTCGATGTCGTCGGCGAACATCGTGAAGCCCGGCTGCTCGTGCGCCGAGACCAGTCCCTGGATCATCTTGCGGAAGATCTCGGCCCGGCTCTTCTCGTCCGGCTTCGGCACGCTGATCTTCACGTCGAACCGTCCGGAACGGATCAGCGACTCGTCGACCCGGTGCGGGAAGTTCGTGGTCGCCACCACGATCACGTTCGGGTTCTCCTCGATCAGGTCGTTCATCTCCTGCTTGAAGATGCCGGCCACCGCGTTGAGCGCCTGGCTGGCCGCGTCGCCGCCGGCCCCGGCGTAGCTGACGATCGAGTCGAACTCGTCGAACAGCATCAGCGTCGGCACCCGGTAGCGACGGGCGTCGCGGAAGATCTGCTTGATGTTGCGCTCCGAGCCGCCCAGCCACTTGTCCAGGATCTCCGGGGTGCGGATCTCCCGGAAGTCCGCCCCGATCTCGTTGGCCAGCGCCCGGGAGAGCATCGTCTTGCCGGTGCCGGGCGGGCCGTACATCAGGATGCCCTGCGGCCGCCGCGCACCCCACCGCGCCATCGCCTCCGGATGGCGGAACGACACCGCGATCTGCCGCAGCTCGGCCACCACGTCGGCGAGGCCGCCCACCATGTCGAGCGTGACGGTCTGGGTGGTGGCCGGGGTCCGCGGCATCGTCTCGCGGCTCACCACGTAGCGGCGTCCGCGCAGCGAGTCCGGACCGGCCAGCTCGAGCACCGTCTGCAGGGTGAGCCCCACGAACGCCTGCAGGTGGGCCGGGGTCACGTCGTCGCGCGGCACCTCGGCGTGCAGCCGCACGATGGTCCCGGTCTCGTCGTAGGTCACCGAGGCCTGCAGGCCCACGACGGCGTCGGCGAGGGTGGCGGGCTCGCGGTTCGCCGCCGGCCGGGCGGTGCGATCGAGACCGAGCTTCTTGTACGCCGCGGCGGCCGCGGCCCCGACCCCGTCGACGATCCGGGTGGCGATCGGGTCACCCTGCTCGATCCGCTTCGCCAGCAGCACCCCGACCGGGTCGTTGCCCAGCACCAGCTTGCGGATGCGCTCCTTGGACAGCGGCTCGTCGGCGGTCGAGATCGCCGCCGAGAACACATGCACCGGCCCCGACCGCCGGTCGCCGCCGGCCACCGACATGTCGACCCGCCGCACCGGGTCGGGCCACATGGCCCGCTTCAGCAGATCGACCGCGTTGACCCGGGCCGCGGCCAGCAGGGTCGCGGGCTCGACCAGCTCGACGGTCGCGCCCGCGTACTCGAAGGTCTCACCGCGCTGCCGCGCGAAGCTTGGCTCAGACATGTACCAAGAGTGACACGCTTCCGCCCGCGCGTGTTCAGTCGCGGAACTCGATGGTGAACGCCGCCCGGTCGTTGGGCTGGTTCGGGTCGTTGTAGCCGTCGAGCGGGATCACGTCGGTGGCCGGGTCGAAGGCGATCCGATCGCGCCGCGGCGCGTCCACCTCGAGCGTCACCGTGCGGGTCGCGCCCCCGGCGAGCTTGGCGGCGGTGCAGACGACGACCTCCATCCCGCCCCCTGTCCGGGCCGGATCCACGGCGCACCCGGGTGGCGGCTCGACCAGCCGCATGCCGCCGGCGAGGAGCGTCTGCGTCCGGTACGGGATGGCCGAGGCGCCGGTGTTGTGCACGGTCACCGTCTTCGAGCCCCGGTAGTGCCCGTTCGCCTGCCGCACGAGCACGAGATCGCCGCCGGTCGCGGCCAGGTCCGTCGCGTATGGGTTGGTCGTGCGTGCCGTCGTGCCCCGCTGGGCGAAGGCCGACCCGTCCCACGCGAACGTCAGCCACTGCCGGGTGATGTACCGTTCGTCGCCCAGGGTGGGATCGGCGCACCGCCACGGCACCGGGAAGTCGGCGATCTGGACCTGCACCGTGCCGCCCGGGCCGGACCGCACGCCGCAGATCGCCACGGCGTCGCCGCCCTGCCGCAGGACCGGGCCGATCGTGCGCACCCCGCCGCCTGGTCCCCGCGTGAAGGCCACCACCTGCGACCCCACGTCGTCGGGCCGTTCGCCGCCGGTGCAGAAGACGCGGGCGAACGTCTCGGCCCGGCCGTCCCGGTCCACGTCGGCGTAGGCGACCCCGGCGATCCAGAGGTTGAGATCGTTGGCGACGGTGTCGCCGCCCTCGAACCGGACCGGGCCGCTCGCGCAGGCGCCGAGCGCGGCCGGCCACGCGGGCAGGTCGAGCACGGCGTCGTAGAGCGCGGCCTCGGTGATGCCGCCCGGCGGGGCCTGCGTGGACGGATGCGTGGTCTCGCCCGGTCCGACGTAGTAGTTCGCTGAGGGGGAGACCGCGGGCGGCACGGCCGGCCGCCCGTGCCGCTCGCCGGCCAGGAGCCCGGTCACCAGCAGCGGGATAGCGACGACCAGGACGCCGATCGCGCCGATCCGGTGGCGCCGCCGGGCACGGAGGCGTTCGCGGGTACGGCCGGCGCCGACCGGCGTCACGAGGGAGGTGGCCCGCCCGCGGAACTCGTCGAACGCGGCGATCAGCGGGTCCGGGTCGAGCTGCGCCATGTCTCGTCCTCCTTGTCGGCGAGCCGGGCGGCCAGCGCCGTACGGCCGCGGTGCAGCCACACCTTCACGGTTCCCTCGGGCACCCCGATCTGCTCGGCGATGTCCCGCACCGGAAGGTCGGCGAGGTAGTGCAGCACCACCACCCGGCGATGGCGGTCCGGCAGGGTGGCGAGCGCACCGACCACGGCGACCCGGTCCGGCTCCGGAGCCGGCACGTGCTCCACGCGATACCGGCGCAGAAACAGCGCGGCGGTACGGGCCCGGCGCCAGTGACTGATCGCCAGGTTCCAGGCGACCCGGCGCACCCAGGCCAGCGGATCGCCGGCTCCCGCCAGCCGGGGCCACCGGGCAAGTGCGCGCAGGAACGCCTCCTGCACCGCGTCCTGGGCGGTGGGCAGGTCACCGGTGTACGCGTAGAGCTGGACCGTCAGGGACCGGAAGTGGGCGGCGTAGAACCCGTCGAAGTCCAGGTCGGATGGCCGGCCCGGATCGGCGTCCGGCTCACGGCGCGCATCGGCCACGGTGCCCTCGTCCTCCCCCGCTGCGCCCGGCGATCGGGCTGCTCACCGGTTACACGCGCGGCGGCCGGCCCGGGTTACAGCGAGAGTGCCGGATTGCCGACGACCTACACCTTGCCGGTGAGCCGCAGATCTCCCCAGATGACGTATGCGTGGCCTTCGGCACCACACGAGGTGCGACGGGGGTCGTGAACAAGCAGCCGAAGCCGCAAGCCGTCAGTGACATCGACGTCGATCGGGCTGGTGTTCCCCGCGGTCAATGCCTTCCCGGCTTTTGACACGCCATCGAGCATCAGCTGGTACTTCATTTCCACGCCGGCAGTATTGCTGTCCTCGAGAGCGACGTCGCCGACCAGCCTGGTGTAAGAACGCCCCAGATTGAAGTCCACCCAGTAGTCCCCGCCGTCGCGGTTCTGACAGCCTGAGCTCATGGCGATTCCATGAGGATAGTCTTTGCCGTTGGCCTCGTACGGGCCATCTGCGCGATAGTAACCGGTCGACGCCTTATGGTCATAGTCAACGTATTGAAGATCCGTAAGAAACGAGGTCTGCACTTGATCTGACGACTGATTACCGCCACCCGGATCGGACGACGAAGCGGACGCCCGGAGCGCCTCGAGATCTTTCTGTGCGGCCGCCAGCCGATTCTGAAGGTCCGCATTCTCTTGTTTCAGTTTTTGCACCTCGACAGCGGACGTGTCGGCCTGCGCCGTTGCCGTGTCGGCCCTCTTCGCCGTGACACCCCAGATGACGCCGAACGCCGTGGCCACCGCGCCCACCAAGGTGACCAGGGCCGTCAAGAGCTTGACGCGGCTTTCGTTGCGGTCGGCTCGCGCCTTCTGGCCTTCGAGTGTCAATTGATCTTGATTTGTGCGGGGCATCCGGCGCTGTTCCCATCCGTGGGCACTTGGGGCTTTCCAGTAAACGACCGGACGAGGAGACCTACATCGATCCTTCGGACGACCATTCCGTCCATAAGTTTGGGTCCGTCGACTTGGTGAACGCTGTAGTGGCACGGGATCACAACCGCACTGTGGATTGCGGCCCAGAAGTGTCGTAGCCCGTCGCTAAGTTGGCCCCACCCAGTGACGGGTGGGGCCGGAACGGACCGGCGCAGGCGCGGCGCCAGGCATACGACTTGTCGGGTGGGCCGCTGTCCGATAACACCCGCTTGACGGTGACACCGCGGGCGGCGAACCAGGCGACCGAGGGACGCGGGGTTCCGCCGCCGGGCGGGCACAACTAGGCCGCCGGCTGCACGGCGGGACCCTGCCACACGTACGACCGCGGGCTCTTGACCAGCGCGGAGCGGAAGTTGCTCTCGACCGCGCTCGTCTCCTGGCTGTTCGGGTTCGCGTTCGTGCACGAGACCGGGGCGCTGCTCCCCGACATCAGGTCGGCGCAGAGGCCCGTGCGCCGGTCGGGGAGGCCGAGGATGTGCCCGAACTCGTGGGCCGCGATGCGAGGCGGGTAGTAGCCCTGGTTCACCGCCTGCCGGCCCATGTACCAGCGGCCGTTGCCGAGCGACGTCGTGTACGTGCGCGGCCAGCCGTTGTCGGCGTAGACGCGGATGTTGGCGGTGTGGCCGGCGGTCAGCGCCCGCAGCTGGACGTTCGTCACGCGGGCGTTCCAGATCTGGGCGCCCTGGTTGACGACGGCCACGAACTCCTGGGCCTGGCCGGCGTCGTAGTAGAGGATGCGGGTGGCGGCGGCCGCGGGGGTGGCGCCGGCGAGCTGGATGCCGGCGATGGCGAGGACGGCGATCAGGGCGGTCGCCCATCGGTGGCGAAGCATGGTTGCCTCCTGCGTGGATCGGGTGCCGACGACTCTATCCAGACAAAGAAGATCGTCTATGTAATCGGGTCATATCAAAACGCCCCTCCCGCGGACTTGAGCTGGAGCGCGCTCCAGGTCCTACGGTCGAGAGGCATGGAGACCAGAGAGTTTGGACGGCTCGGGCGGATCAGCGCGCTCACCCTCGGCGGCGGTGGGATCGGCGGCGTCTGGGGCAGCACGGATCGGGCCGAAGCGGTCGCAACGATCCATGCGGCGCTGGACGCGGGCATCACCATGCTCGACCTGGCGCCGGGCTACGGCGTCGACTCCGAGTCGGAGCGAGCGGCCGGCGAGGCGCTGCGGTCGCGGGCCGCCGCCGATTTGATGATCACCACCAAGATTCCGCTTCCCGACGACGAGGGTGACGTACGGGCGAGAGCCCGCCGGAGCCTGCACGACAGCCTCGAGCGGATCGGCCGCGACCACGTCGACCTCGTGCTGCTGCACACCCAGCTGCGGCCGCGGTCCGGGCGGTCGGACGAACCGGGACTGATCGGCTGGCCGGTCTACCGCGACGAGGTGATCGGTGAGTTCGAGCGGTTCCGGGCCGAGGGGCTGATCGGGGGCTGGGGCATCACCGGGGTCGGTCACCCGGACAGCGTGGTCGACGCCCTCGCCGAGGCGCCGAAGCCGGACGCGGTGCAGGTCGTGGTCAACGCGATGGACATGAACGGCGACATCTGGTTCTTCGAGGACGTGGCGCCGGCCACCGAGGCGATCCTGACCGCCGCGAATCGGAACGGTGTCCCGGTCGTCGGCATCCGGGCGGTGGCCGCCGGGTCCCTGACCTCGGCGGTCGACCGACCGCTGCCGGACGGCCACCCGGCGGCGCGGGACTTCGCCCGGGCCGAGCCGTTCCGGAAGCTGGCGGCCGAGCTGGGCGAGACCCCGGCCGCGCTGGCGCACCGCTACGCGCTGAGCGTGCCCGGGGTGGCGACCGTCGTGCTCGGCGTGAAGAACCGGGCGGAGCTGGCCGAATGTGTCGCCGCCGCCGAACGCGGGCCGCTGACCGCGGCGGAGATGACGGCGATCCGGGCGCTCACCGCCTGACGATCGCCAGGATCGTGTCCATCGCGGCCAGCCGGGCGGCGCCCTTGCCGAGCAGGTCGTCGGGGATGATCAGCTCGTCGAGGCCGAGCGCGCGGTACTCGTCGACGGCGGCGGCCAGCGCGTCCCGGGAACCGCCGATCACCGGCGGGCCGCCCGGGCCGTCCGGCCGGCCGCCGTCGACCGCGACCAGGGCCTGGGCGGTGCGCTTGATCGTCCTGGGGTCGCGCCCGAGCCGGGCACAGTGCTCGTCGAGCACCGCGGACTTGTGCGCGATCGTCGCGGGCACACCCCACGCGTTCCACTCGTCGGCGTACTTCGCGACGATGCCGAGCATCCGCTTCTCGCCCTTGGCCCCGATCAGCAGCGGCAGCGGGTCCTGCACCGGCTTGGGCTCGCACACCGCGTCCACGACCTGGTAGTACGTCCCGTTCACGGTGGTGCGCGGCGTCCGCAGCAGGCCGAGCATGACCTGGACGGCCTCCTCGAAGCGATCGATCAGCTCCCGGGTCGGCGGCAAGGTGATCCCGTACCGCCGATGCTCGTTCTTCTGCCATCCGGCGCCGACGCCGAGCACGAAGCGCCCGCCGCTGATGTGGTCGGCGGTGGCCGCCATGTTCGCCACCACGGCCGGGTGCCGATAGGTGTTGCCGTAGACGAGGGTGCCGATCCGCACCCGCGGGACCACCGCGCCGAGGGCCGCGATCAGCGAGCCGCACTCGAGCATCGGCGTGGCCAGGTCGTCGTCCGCGTCGGGCATGAAGTGGTCGGCGAGCCACACGCCGTCCCACCCGGTGGCGGCGGCGTGCTGCGACATTTCGAGCACCTCGGCGTACGTCTGCTCGGCCCCGGGCCAGATGGAGATCCGCATGGTCCATCACCCTACGGCCGGGCCCGGACCGGTCTCCAGCGGCCGGTTATCGAACGATTCGCCGCCGCCGCACGTGAACGTTGACGTGACGGGGAAACGGGTGGCGGGACTGGACGGCCTGCGCGGCCTCTGCGCCTTGTACGTGCTGTTGTTCCACTGCTGGGCGTATACGTTCCTGGGCTTTCCCCGCTATCGGGGGCCGGCGTGGCTGAGCTGGCTCGGGTTCGGCCGGCTCGCGGTCGTCATGTTCCTCATCCTGTCCGGGTTCTCGCTGGCGATGACGGCCGCGGGGAACGGCTGGCGCCTGGGCAGCCTCGGCCGGTACGCCCGGCGACGGGCGTGGCGGATCCTTCCGGCGTACTGGGCCGCGCTGGCGTTCAGCCTGGTCATCGCCTGGACCGTGGTGCGCCAGCCGCACTCGGCCGAGCCCACCTCCGGGTCCGTGGTGGTCTACACGCTGCTGCTGCAGGACCTGTTCTCGGCGCCCACGCCGAACGGCGCCTTCTGGTCGATCAGCGTCGAGGCGCTGCTGTACGGCCTGCTGCCGTTGCTCGTGCTGCTGTGCCGGCGGTTCGGCCCGGCGGCGATGCTGGCCGTCGTGACGGCGCCGGTGGTCGTGGTCGGGTTCGCCGTCTTCGACGGATCGCCGCCGCAGGCCGACAACTGGCTGGCCCCGCACCTCGTGCCGGTCTTCGCGGCCGGCGTCGTGGCGGCCGGGGTGGTCGCGGCCGGCCGCAGCTTCCACCGGGTGCCGTGGGCGTTGCTGGCGGTGCTGGCCGCGGCGCCGGTCGGATATCTGGTGCTGCATCAGGGCTCGCGCTGGATGGTCCACCACTACTACTGGGTCGACCTGGCCGTCGCCCCGGCGATGACCATGCTCCTGCTGGCGGTCGTGAGCGGCCGGCCCGCCGCCCTGATCCGGTTGCTCGACTCGCGGCCCCTGAAGCGGCTGGGATCGTTCTCGTACAGCCTCTACCTGATCCACCTGCCGATCGTCGTCGTGATCACCCTGAAGCTGGCCATACCGCGGCTCGGACGCGGGATGACCTCGTTCACGGTCACCACGCTGCTCGCCGGCGGCCTCTCCCTGGCCGGCGCGTGGCTCTTCGCCAAGCTGTTCGAGGCGCCGTTCCAGCGGTACCGGTCGTGGGCCGAGCTCCGGAACGCCGTGACCGGCACCGCCCGGCGCGGCCGGGTGCCCACGAGCGCCCCGCCGGCGCAGGCGCCGCCGGCGCAGGCGCCGCCGGCGCAGGTGCCGCCGGCGCTGGTCGACGCGGTTCGACAGCCCGCGGAGGGGTGATCGCGGGCGGCCGGCTCTAGCCGGGCTCCGACTCGTGGCCGGCCGGATGGCTGCGCAGCAGGCCGTCATAGGCCCGCTCGGCGGTGATGTCGCCGGTGATGACGCGGTGGATCGTGCGGGCGATCGGCATCGCCAGCCCGTAGCGGTCGGCCAGCCGGACCGCGGCGTGCACGGTCTTCACGCCCTCGGCCACCTGGCCCATCTCGGCGAGGATGTCGTCCAGGCTGCGCCCGCGGCCGAGCTGCTCGCCGACGTAGCGGTTGCGGCTGTGCGGGCTGATGCACGTCGCGACCAGGTCGCCCATGCCGGCCAGCCCGGCGAGCGTGCTCGGCTCGCCGCCCATCGCGACCGCCAGCCGGGTCAGCTCGGCCAGCCCGCGGGAGATCACCCCGGCCCGGGTGTTGTCGCCGACGCCGAGGCCCTGGGCGATGCCGGTGGCGATCGCCACGACGTTCTTCAGCGCGCCGCCGACCTCGCAGCCGATCACGTCGTGGTTGGTGTAGACCCGCAGCAGGCCGCGGCGGAACACCCGCTGGATCTCGGCGGCGACGGTGAGGTCCTCCGTCGCGATCACCGTGGCCGCCGCCATGCCCGCCATGATCTCCTTGGCGATGTTGGGGCCGGTCAGCGCGGCGGCCGGGTGCCCCGGCAGCACGTCCTTGATCACTTCGGTCATCCGCGACAGGGAGTCGCGTTCCAGGCCCTTGCTGAGGCTGACGATCGGGATCCACGGATGCAGGCTCGGCCGGACCTGCTCCAGGGTCTCCCGGAACGCCCCGGTCGGCACGCCGACGACGAGCAGCTCCGCGTGGGAGGCCGCCTCGGCCAGATCCGCGGTGGCACGCAGCCGGTCGGGCAGCGGGAAACCCTCGAGATAGCGCTCGTTGGTGTGCTTGGCGTTGATCTCCTCCGCCGCGGCCGGGTTGCGCGCCCAGATCAGCGACTCGTGGTCGCGGCGGGTGAGGACGGACGCAACCGTGGTGCCCCAAGATCCCGCACCCAGCACAGTGATCCGCATGGCTCCCCCAGTGGCCGACGTAGGCCAGGTGAGCTTATGCGGTGACGGCGGGAACGCGCAGCGTCAGCCCGAGCACGTGCGCCGAGCGGTCATCGCGGCGCGCCGCCGGACGTGAGCGTCGCCCTCTCCACGGCCGCGACCAGGGCATCGTCGTCTGCAAGATCAGGAACAAGCAGGGCGAGCACATCCCGTACGGCGGAAGCCCGCTCCTGAAAGGGTTTGGCGCCCGCGTCGTCGACCGGCACGCCGAGGCCGCGCAGGTGATCGATCCACCCGGCCAGGATCCGCACCGCCCCGGGCGGGATGCGGCCCGCCTGGACCTCGCCCCGCAGCACCGGCAGCACACGGATCGGCACCTTCTGCGACCCGTCGGCGGCGATCTGGGCGAGCTTGTGCCGGATGCGGGCGTTGGAGAAGCGGGTCACCAGCGCCGCGCGGTACTCGGCCAGCTCGCCCGGCGGCAGCGGCACGTAGCGGCCGGCCTCGTCCCACCATTGGTCGAGCCAGGCGCGGCACTCGGGATCGGCGACGGCCTCGGCCACCGTCTCATGGCCGCGGGGGCCTCCGGCGTACGCCAGCAGGCTGTGCCCACCGTTGAGCAACAGCAGTTTCCGCTGCTCGTGGGCCGTGACATCGGCGACGAACCGGGCGCCCGCCGCCTCCCACTCCGGCCGGCCCGCCGGGAAGACGCCGCTCAGGACCCATTCCGAGTACGGCTCGGTCACCACCGGCACGGCGTCGTCGAACCCGGTCAGCTCGGCCGCCGTGCGCACGTCCTCGGGGGTGGTCCGCGGCGTGATCCGGTCGACCATGGTCGTCACGAACGAGACGTTGTCCCGGATCCAGGGCACCAGCGCGGGCTCGGCCAGCGACGTGAAGTCGAGCACCACGCGCGCCGCCGCCTCACCGTTCGCCGGCAGGTTGTCACAGGGCACGATCGCGATCGGCCCGCCGCCCGAGACGCGCCGCTCGGCCAGTCCCGCCATGAGCCGGCCGGGCACCGTCCGCACCGGGTCGCCCCGCAGCCAGGCGGCCACGTCGGCGGCGGCCCGGCTCTCGTCCAGGCCGCCGCCCGCGCCCCGCAGGTACGCCGCCTCGGTCACGGTCAGCGTCAGCACGGCGGTGCGCGACGACGCCAGCAGCTCCCGCCAAGCCTGGTCGTCGCTCGCCGGGTACGCGTGGTCGATCGCCCCGATGATCTCGGCCTGATCCCGCTCGGGCCCGCGCACCAGCAGCGTGTACCGCCCGTGCTGCGCGTTCAGCCGGACGGCCGCCTCGGCGGAACGCCCGGTGAACGCCGCGATCGGCCAATCCCCGGCGCCCGGGGTGGCCGCCGTGTACCAGGCCTGGTGCGCCCGGAAGAAGTTCCCGAGCCCGAGATGCAGGATCCGCATGCCTACATCGTGGTTTCCCGTGCCCGGCCGGGCAACCGGACTCAGCAGCCGTTGCGCATCGCGCTCACCGTGGCGACGCCGCCCCGTCGGGCTCAGCAGCCGTTGCGCATCGCGCTCACCGCCACGTCGTCGTACCAGAGGGTGTCGGCGCCCGAGCCGTAGCTCTCCCACCCCAGCCGCAGGTCGGTCAGCTTGGGACGCCAGGTGCGGTTGAGCCACTGGCTGTCGATGTCGTGCGTGGGCGTGCCGTCCTCGAGCAGCCCCGGCACGCTCGCGCCGTTGAGCCAGGTCTCGATCGTGCCGTTGCCGCCGTCGACCTTGAACTCGACGCAGTTCCACGTGTTCACCGGCAGCGGCGCGGAGAGCGCCACCCCGGCCGGGCTCTGCTCGGGCAGGGTCGCGTCGTCGGAGGCCCGGTTGAACTGCAGAGCGCCGTTCTGCCCGCCGAACCGCAGATCCTTGTTGCCGTCGTTGGCGTCCCGCATCGCGACCGCGGCCACGTGTGCGGCCGGCAGGGCGGTGGTGTGCCGCACCCAGTACCGCACGTACCAGACCGAGCTGGTCGTGCCGAGGATCGCCGTGTTGCGCACGAACACGTGGTTGCAGTAGCCCTCGGCCCCGTTCACCCGCAGCGAGGTCGAACCGCTGTGGGCCACGGTCCGGTCGATCGCGGCGGTCCCGGCGCCCGAGCAGTCCGGGTACGTCGCCGCCCAGTTACCCCCGGGGGTCGTGCCGGCCTGGTTCTCGAAGCCGTCGCAGACCGCGGTGGGCACGCAGTTCGCGGGCGGGTTCGAGGGACTGGTCGGCGGCGTGGTCGGGCTCGTGGGCGGTGTCGTCGGGCTCGTGGGCGGTGTCGTCGGGCTCGTGGGCGGGGTCGTCGGGCTCGTAGGCGGGGTCGTCGGGCTGGTCGGCGGCGAGGACGGCGTGGGCGAGGCGGAAGTGGGCGTCGGCGTGACGTCGGGCCCGCAGGCGACCCCGTTCAGCGTGAACGCGGTGGGCTTGGCGTTGGTGCCGGAGTAGGTTCCCTGGAACCCGAACGACGTGGACGCGCCGCTCGCCAGGCTGCCGTTCCAGGCCACATTGCTCGCTCGCACGGACGCGCCGCTCTGGGTGACGGTGGCGTTCCAGGCGTTCGTCACCTTCTGATCGCCCGCGTACGTCCAGCCGACCGTCCACGAGCCGACCGCGGCCCCGTAGTTGGTGACCTTGACGTCGGCCGTGAACCCGGTGGCCCACGAGTTCGCGGTGTAGTCCACCGCGCAGGCCGCGGCCGCGGTGGCGGCAGTGGCCAGTCCAACGATCATGCCGGCGCCGGCCACGAGGGCCGCGACGCCGAACCCGACAGCACGTCGACGCATCGGTACTCCAGGGGATTCGGGGACGGTGGCGTGGGAGCGCTCCCAAGAGATATCGATGACTGTAGTTTTATTTGTCGCAGATGGAAAGCGTCAGGCCGTCAGCCGGATCACCGCCGCGGGGCAGCTCTTCACCGCGAGCTCCACCGCCGCCCGCTCGGTCTCGGGCGGCGCGTGGTCGAGCACGACCACCACCGCCTGCTCCTCGTCCTGACCGAAGACGGCCGGCGCGGTCATCGCACACGTCCCCGACCCGATGCACAGACCGGTGTCGACCGTGACCTTCATGGGCAGCTCCACGATGGGCGAACGCCCTCACACTGCTGGACGCAGCGAGACTCGTCAATACGCTTGCGGCTCTCATGCGGTCCACCTTGGTGTCTCCCCCAAGGGGAGAGTCAAGGGCCGGGTCACCGGCAGAGCCGAGCGGGGACAGGATGCGCACCCTAACCCCAGGGTGACAACCGGATAGCCGACAGTACAGCGGAATTATCCGGTCGGGTGGTCCAAATACGACTGAAGGGGGTCGATGAACGGGATTCGCGGAGATGACTTGTCCGAATCGGCCGATGTGCAAGTGACGATGGACACGATTAGGTGAGTCTCGCTCGCGCTCGGCGACCACGCGACGGCCTGCGGTGAGGGAGATGGTCACTATGACGAACGCTGTCATTTTCGTACAGCCGGACAAGTTCGAGGCGAACGCGGCCCGCTGCCTCGACTACTGCGCGGCCCGGCGGTACGAGGTCGCCGGGCTGGTCTGCGGCGACTGGGAGGCGGCCCTGCAGATGCTGCGGGACGGGCTGGCCGGGGTCATCGTCGTCTCCTCGGCGGCCCAGCTCGACCCCGATCGCGAGCCCCGCATCGAGGTCGTCCCGAAGCGCCTGAACAACCGGCGCAACAGCCGCAACCGGGTGATGTACCGCCCGGCCGGCCGGGTCACCGCCCGCTGAACCCGAAGGACCCGGCCTCACCTGCCGATCTGAGGGGCTCAGTACAGTTCTTCGGGAAGCAGCGGCGAGGTTAGGGAGATACGCGGAGATGGCGGGCGACGCCGACACCATGGGGCTCGATCCCGAGCGGCTGGCGATCTGCCTGGCCGTCCTGGCCGAGGCCGGGAAGCTCCCGCCCGAGCACCCCGACGCGGTCGCCGTCCGGCGCGCGACCGCCGGCCTGTTCAAGACCGTGAAGCTGCAGCGGCGGCGTGATCGGCGGGACGCGATCCTCGCCGCCGACCGCGAGGTCACCGAGGCCACCGCCACCGGCGCGCCCGGCCGCATCGACGACGAGACCGCCGGCATCCCGCTGCGCACCACCGTCACCGGCGGCACCGCCGGCGTCCTGCGCCAGGCCCGCGGCTGCTACGTCTGCAAGCAGCGCTTCACCGTGGTCGACGCGTTCTATCACCAGCTCTGCCCGGGCTGCGCGGCCCTCAACCACGCCAAGCGCGAGGCCCGCACCGACCTGACCGGGCGCCGGGCGCTGCTCACCGGCGGCCGGGCGAAGATCGGCATGTACATCGCGCTGCGGCTGCTGCGCGACGGCGCCGACCTCACCATCACCACGCGCTTCCCGCACGACGCGGTCCGGCGGTACGCGGCCATGCCCGACAGCGGCGACTGGCTGCACCGGCTGCGGGTCGTCGGGCTCGACCTGCGCGATCCGGCCCAGGTGGTCGCCCTCGCCGACTCGGTGGCGGCCCGGGGACCGCTGGACATTCTGATCAACAACGCGGCGCAGACGGTACGGCGTACGCCCGGCGCCTATGCGGCGATCGCGGCCGCGGAGAAGGAAGCGCTCCCCGACGGCCCGCTGCCCGAGCTGGAATATCTCGGCAGCGCCGGCGCCTCGCCCGCCGCCGTGCTCACCGCCGGCGGCCCCGCGCTCACCCCGCGGCAGGTGACCGAGCTGGCGCTGACCGCGCGCTCGGCCGAGATCGACGCCGGCGGCCTGGTGCCCGACGTGACCCCGACCAACAGCTGGAGCGACCGGGTGCACGAGGTCGACCCGCTCGAGCTGCTCGAGGTCCAGCTGTGCAACGTCACGGCGCCGTTCGTGCTGGTCAGCCGCTTGCGTGGGGCGATGACCCGATCGAAGTTCCCGCGCCGGTACGTGGTGAACGTCTCGGCGATGGAGGGCATCTTCGCCCGGGGCTACAAGGGCGCCGGCCACCCGCACACGAACATGGCCAAGGCCTCGCTCAACATGCTGACCCGCACCAGCGCGGCCGACATGTTCGCCGACGGCATCCTGATGACCAGCGTCGACACCGGCTGGATCACCGACGAGCGGCCGCACCCGACCAAGATGCGGCTGGCCGGCGAGGGCTTCCACGCGCCGCTCGACCTGGTGGACGGCGCGGCCCGGGTCTACGACCCGATCGTTCGCGGCGAGCAGGGCGAGGACGTGTACGGCTGCTTCCTCAAGGACTACGCGCCGGTCGCCTGGTAGCAACGACGAAACGAGCCACATCCCGCCCGGGATGTGGCTCGCTCGCGACGCGGACGTCAGTGGCCGTGGCCGTGATCGCCGTGATCGCCGTGATCGCCATTGTCGCCGTGGTCACCATGGTCGCCGTGGTCGCCGTGGTCGCCGTGGTCGCCGTGGTCGCCGTGGTCGCCGTGGTCGCCGTGGTCGCCGTGGTCGCCCATGCCGTTGTCGTCCCAGATGCCGCCGTGGTGCCACGGGAAGTGGCCGTGGAAGCCACCGTTGCCCGGCCACCACTGGCCGACCCAGTGGTGACCCCAGTTACCGGGCCAGCCGTTCCAGTCGTCGTAGCTGACGACCAGCGCGTAGCGGTGGAAGCCGACGCGGTAGCAGTCGTAGTCGTCCCACCAGCCGCGGTCCTCGCCCCATCCGCCGGCGTTGTCGCAGCTGCGGTAGCTCGGGAAGGTCCCGACGACGCGGTCACCACGCTGCTGCACGGTGGCGCTCGACGACGACTGGGCCTTCCCCTGGTCGGCACTCGATGCGGCGAGAGCCGGACCGGCACCGATCGTGGCACCCGTAACCAGCCCCAGGCCAGTGATCATCAGAATCCGGGTAAATCGGTTCATGTCACACCTTCTCTTGACAAATAGTTGTGCCTCGACAAGGAGAACATGTGCACGGATTGTTACCAGACGGTACCGCTACGTGTACCCCGATCGTGGAAGAACAGACTCGGCTAGCTTTCGGGCAGCGCGAGGTACGCGGGACGCAGCACGTCGACTATCGGGCGGCCCTGGTGTGATAGCAGGGGCGGATCGAGCTGATCGAGCAGCGCGTCCGGTCTCGTCACGGCCCCCGGGCGACCCAGGGCGGGCGGCGCGGCGACGGCATCTCCGCCCCAGAACGACTCTTTCTCCACGTCCGGCATGTCGGAAACATCGGGCGGGGTGGCCGCCGCAGCGGGCGGAACCGCCGCGGCGCGCGGGGCCGCCGCAGCGGGCGAGGCCGCATCGACCCGGGCGCCGGCGGAGCCGGGCGAGGACACCGAGGCCGCCCGCAGGTCGCGCAGGTGCAGCAGCAACTCGTCCCGATGCCGCCCGCGCCAGGCGAAGACCCCGAACGGATCCTCGGTGAAGGACCGGGCCAGCGCGTAACAGGCGGCGGCCAGGTGCACGCACGGCATCGGCCACCGCTCGCAGCTGCAGTCCATCGCGACCTCGTCGAGCGACAGCGGCACCAGGGTCAGCCCGGCCGCGGCGAACAGCGACGTGATCCCGGCCGGCATCCGCCCGGCGAGCAGGTCCGCCGCGTACCGTGCCTCGGCCACCATGTCCTGCTCCACCCGCGCCCACTCGGAGGCGCCGAAGGATCGCACCGCGATCCGCGCGCGGAAGGCCACCGGGTCGTCCGGCCCGCGCACCAGCGCCACCACGAGGCTGCCCGAGATGGTCAGCTGCCGCACGTGCCCGGCACGCTCGTCGCGCCGGCCGCGGGCGAACGTCGGGCCCATCCGCAGCGACTCGAACGTGCCCAGGAACTCCAGCGAGAGCGAGGACGACTCAGTCAACGATCGCCTCCGGGGCCAGTCGCACCAGCTCGCGCAGCGCGTCGGTGTCGAAGGCGGTCAGCCAGCCCTCGCCGTTGCCGACGACGCGCTCGGCCAGCACGCCCTTGTCGGCCAGCAGCCGGTCGATCCGCTCCTCCAGGGTGCCCAGGCAGACCAGCGTGTGCACGAGCACGTCGCGCCGCTGTCCGATGCGGAACGCCCGGTCGGTGGCCTGCGCCTCGGTCGCCGGGTTCCACCAGCGGTCGACGTGCACCACGTGGTTGGCCGCGGTCAGGTTGAGCCCGGTCCCGCCGGCCTTGAGCGACAGCACGAAGACGCCGGGCCGGTCGTCGTTCTGGAACTGGGCGACCAGCGCGTCGCGGTCGGCGCGCGAGGTGCCGCCGTGCAGGTAGCGCACCGGCGCCCCGAACCGGGCGGCCAGGTGCGGGGTCAGCATCGCGCCGAACTTGGCGAACTGGGTGAACACCAGAACGCTCTCCTGGTCGGCGAGCGCGCCGTCCACGATCTCCTCCAGCCGCTCGAGCTTGCCGGAGCGGCCGGGCAGCGGCGAGCCGTCGCCGAGCAGCAGCGCGGGGTGCACGCACGCCTGTTTGAGCTTGGTCATGGCCGCCAGCACGATGCCCTTGTTCCACTTGTTGCTGCTCTCGGCCAGATGCCTGGTCATCTCGTCGAGCACCGCCCGGTAGAGCGTGGCCTGCTCGGTGGTGAGCCCGCACAGGTGCCGCAGGCCGCGCTTGTCGGGCAGGTCGTCGATCACGGCCGGGTCCGCCTTGACCCGGCGCAGCAGGAACGGGCGGGTGGCGTGCCGCAGCCGGGAGGCGGCGTCCTCGTCGCCGTAGCGCTCGATCGGCACCGCGAACCGGGCCCGGAACGTGTGGGCCGAGGCGAGGACGCCCGGGTTCAGGAAGTCCAGAATCGACCACAGCTCCGCGAGGCGGTTCTCCACCGGCGTACCGGTCAAGGCGATGCGCATCCGGGCCGGAAGTCGCCGGACGGCCTTGGCCACCGCGCTTCCCGCGTTCTTCACGTGCTGGGCCTCGTCGAGCACCACCCGGTCCCAGGCGATCGCGGCGAGATCGTCGGCGTCACGGGCCGCGGTGGCGTAGGTGGTGAGCACGATGTCGGCGCCGGTCAGCGACGCGGCCGACGGACGCTCGGCGCCGTGCAGCACCTTGACCGTCAACGAGGGCGCGAACCGGGCGGCCTCGCGCTGCCAGTTGCCGAGCACCGAGAGCGGGCAGATCAGCAGGGCCGGCCCCGACCGGCGATGCAGCAACAGGGCCAGCAGCTGCACCGTCTTTCCGAGACCCATGTCGTCGGCCAGGCAGGCGCCCAGATCGAGGGCGTCCATGAAAGCCAGCCAACTGAAACCCCTCAGCTGGTACGGCCGGAGCTGCCCCGCCAGATCGGGTGGCGGGTCGAGCAGCTCCAGCCGCTGCTCGAGCTCGCCGGAGAGCAGGTCGGCGAGCCAGCCCTTGCCGCCGACCGCAGTCACCGGCAGCGGCAGCTCCTCCGGCGGCAGCAGCTTGATCATGCGCAGCGCGTGGCCGGCCGTCATCGACCCACCGCCGCGCTCCAGGAACCTCAACCCGGCGGCCAGGTGCTCCGGGTCGAGCGCGACCCACCGGCCGCGCAGCTTGACCAGCGGCACCTGGGCGCGGGCCAGGTCGGTCAGCTCGGCCTCGGTCAGCGACCGCCCGCCGAGCGCCAGCCCCCACTGGTAGTCGACCAGGTGGGCGAGGTCGGCGGCCTGGTCGCGCAGCACGGCTGGGATCGGGTCGCGGCCGCGTAGCTCGAGGGCGAGTCCGAGGCTCTGCTTGTCGCGCCACCACCGGGGCAGCAGCACGCCGTAGCCGGCCTCCTCGAGCACGGCGGCCTGGGTGAGGAACCGGTACGCCTCGGCGGTGTCGAGCACCATGTCGGTCGGCCGCGGCACGCGCAGCGCGGCGTCGAGATCGGGATAGAGCCGGGCCGCCCGGCCGAGACCGCCGAGCAGCCGCTCCTGCGGATGGCGGGTCCACCGGCGCAGCGGCGCATACTCGTCGCGCCAGATGTCGGCCGCGGTGACCAGCGCGCTCGGCTCGTCGACGGCCTGCAGCAGGAACTCGAGCAGCCACACCTCCCGATCGGCCCCGTCGGCCCGCGGGTCGGTCGCATCCGGCTCGGGCCCCAGCTCGGACACGTGGCTGAGCCGGAAGCAGAGCCGCACCGCCGCCCCCGACGCGGCGCTCGCATGCCACGCGTCAAGCCGCTCAGCCAGCTCGTCGGCAAGCGCCGGCGCCGCCGTGAACGGACGCCCACCCGGCCACCGGCCGCCGACGGACGGCGCACGGCCGTCCGGCCACCGCCCGTCATCGGGCGCCGCGGCCGGTGCACGGCCGTCCGGCCACCGCCCGCCGGCGGACGCGCTGCCGTCCGGCCAGCGGGCGTCGACGGGGGTGCCCGGCTCGCCGGTCAGCGCGGCCAGCCAGCCGTCGCCGAGCTCGACGCCCGCCTCGGCCAGGCGGGTGCGCACCAGCCCGTCGACCAGCCGCCCGAGCGCCGTGGCCAGCACGTCGGCCGCGGGCAGCGCGCCGGTCGCGGCCCGGCACGCGCCCGGCATGCGGCGCAGCAGGTCGTCGCGGGCCACGGCGTCGAAGCCGGTGAGCACCGGCCGCCACCGCGCGACCGGGCCGGACGGCAGCACCGACGGCAGCACCCGCCCGCGCCGCACCAGGTCGGCCGCGAACGCGCACAGCTCGACCAGCCAGCGCACGGTGTGCCCGGCCCGGCCGTCGAACTCCTCGACCAGGTCGTCGTCGGCGAACGGCACCACCACGGCCGGCACCGCCCAGCTCCGCGGCCGCGGCCGCCCCCGCCGCGGCGGCAGCCCGAGCTGCGGCGACGGCAGCGGCCCGGCGCTGGTCGAGGGCAGCACGAGCGAGGCGGTGAACGCCGCGCCGGCGGGCAGGGCCGACGCCGGGAGCGCGAACGCCGCCCGGTCGGCCGACTCGCCCCAGAGACACAGCTCCCCCGCCGCCCCGACGAAGCCATGCAGCACGCGCGTGCCGAGGACGAGGTCGGTCATCGCCGCGTCCACACGATGTCGGGCGGCCGCACCCGGGCGCTCCTCGGCCCCCCGAGCGAATCGGTCAGCCCGAGCTCACCCACCAGCAGGCCACCGCCCTCGAACGCGGCCCGCAACATCGCGGTCGGGATGTCGCCGAACAGCAGCTTGGCCCGCCGGAACATCTCGAACCCGTCGCCGGTGACGTTGCCCCAGCTCAGGTAGAGGAAGCGGGCGCCCGGCCGGCCGTGCACCCAGGGCCCGCCGACGTCGAGCAGCCCGTCGACCTCGCGCACGGTGACGTCGAACTCCCAGATGGCCGACTCGGCGCCGGCCGGCACCAGCGAGACCACCTCGGCCTTGCGCTGCATGCCGACATGAACGTTCCGCAGGCGCAGCTCGTCGGCCACCGCGCCGCTCCCGCGACCCGGCAGGTCCCGCCCCTCGATCCGCATCCGCACGGGATCGACTCTAGGCCGCGGGTATGACAGTTACGCGTGACGCACTCTGCGGGTTCCGATCACCACATCCACCGGAAGCCGACGACGCTCTGCTCCACGAACGGAACGAAGTTCCGGATCGCCGGGCCGATCGGCACCGGCTCCTGAAAGACGATCCGTCCACCGAGTTGGTCGTCCCAGGCACACCACCACGCGGCGCGCGGAATCCGATCCGGGGCGAACTCGACCGCGAAGTCCACGTGTTCGGTCCGGAGGAAGGCCGACCGGCGGACCTCCGACACCTCGTGCCCGTCCGCGTAGTCCGTCCGGTATTCGAAGGCCGTGGCTTGGTCGCGAGCCAGAGGGTTGTCGAGCAGGATCTCGACCGCAGCAAGGCCGCCGCCATATCGGTAGCGACGGCCGACGCGTCCGCCGTGCAGCACCTCCACGCCAGTCGCGCTGGGCTCGTGGTTGAACATGTAGATGCCAACGTCGTTTGCGGTCGCGCGGATCGTCTGCTGGGTCCGGCGGCCCACCAGCCGACCGTCGGCGCCCACGCAGTAGCGCTCCACGATGTTCATCGTCCGGTGGTCCTGCGGTCGTACCAGCTCCCGCCGCGTGCGCAACGTCCCACTCACTCCGCGAGCTGGGCTCGTGGCGAACGCCTCGTCGAGACGGGCCACGTCGGCCGGCGCCATACGGAAGGCCGCGGCAAAGAGCCGAATGGTGGCCGGCGAGAAGCGGTCTCCGTTCAGTGCGCGCGAGACCCGATCCTTTCCTTGCCTATGCGAGCCAGCCCACTCGGAGATCTCGCCGGCGTCAACCAGATATCCCTCGATCACCTTCGCTACCGCGGCTCCGTTGATGCCGCCGCGATCGCGTTCGGCGTGTCGCAGCCATTGCCGGCGATAGCGCGGATTGTTGGCGAGCAGGTCCCGCAGAACCGCCGCTACGGCCGCGGTCTTCCGGCTGGTCATCTCGGACACCGGCACCTCCTCGCGCAGCGCCGGTAGCCCGGAGTGGCGGCCATTACGAAGTTGGCACATGTTCCATCTTCGCGGCGCTCACCTGCGGAGACGCTGGGCGGGCGATCGCGGACACCCCGGCGCCGGCGACATAAGAGCGACGTTCCCGATGTGAGGTTGTACCGCGCGCCCAGGTCAGGTCAATAGCGACGGAACTCGATGCCGAATGGAGCGAAGCGCAGATGAACGACTTCGAGAACGAACAGCACAAGAACGTGGATCCACCGGTAGGTGATCCGACATCGGCACCGTCCGAGCACGATCACCCCGAGGATGGCGATTGGAAGGCCGAGCTGCGGGCCATGGAGATCCTTCGCGACACCCTCGAGCCGCTTCCGCCGGAGGTGCAGAAGCGAGCGGTCGAGTGGCTCATCACTGGTCTCGGGCTTCCGATCGGTCTGGCTCCGGCGACGGTACCGACGAACGGAAGCGGTCCGGCCGATCCCTCCGCGGGGACGAGGCTGGAAACTCCGAAGGCCTTCATGAGCTGGAAGAAGCCGACCAACGCGGCGGAGCGCATCGCCTGCCTCGCCTACTACTTGACGCACCAGCGCGGCCTTCCGCACTTCAAGGTCGGCGACATCACCACGCTCAATACGGAAGCCGCGCTGGCCAAGTTCGGAAATGCCTCGCGGGATCTTCACAACGCCGAGACGAGCAGCGGATACGTGGTCTCGGCCGGCGCGGGCGGCCTGAAACAGATCACGTCCCGCGGGGATGCTCTCGTCTAGGCGCTGCCCGATCGCGGGGCGGCGAAGGACGCGCTGAAGCAGTACGAGTTCCGTCGGCGCCGGTCCAACGGCGCGCGAAAACCGCCCGCCTCCTCCGACGAGTCATGACGAACCCCATCCGTACGGCTCTCGACGAGGCCTACCATCCCAGGCTGACGGCGGAACTGCTGACCGCGTACGACGAGGCGAAACGCAACTTCCGGCTCGGGAAGCATCGGTTCAGCGAGGTGGAGGGCGGCCGGTTCTGCGAAGCGGCGTACCGCATTCTGCAGCTCCGCGTCGGTAAGGCGTTCACGGCGATCGGTGAGCAACTCGACAGCGATCGCCTGAGCGCCGAGCTGGCCAGGATCCCTCGGGCGGATCAGCCGAAGTCAGTACGCGTGTACATCCCCAGAGCGCTCCGCGTGGTGTACGACATCCGCAACAGCCGGAACGCCGCCCATCTGGGCGACGGCATCGATCCCGGGTTGCAGGACGCGACCCTCGTGGTCGCCGTCCTCGACTGGGTGCTGGCCGAGTTCATCCGGCTGAGCGGACGGATCCCTCCAGAAGAGGCGCAGCGGCTGATCGAGGGCCTGGTCACCCGGGAGGTCCCGGTGATACAGGAGTTCGGCCGGGTGCCCATGGTGCTGCGGGCCGATCTGCGAGCCGGCGACCACGTGCTGCTGCTGCTGTACCACGTCGCGCCGGTTCCGGTCGCCGTCAGTGAACTGGCGCAGTGGGTCCCGGCGACGATGGTCAAAAACCTGAGGCGGACACTGACGACGCTACAGACCAAGGCTCTGGTCCGGCTCGCCGATGGTCATGCGCAGATCACCTACGCGGGGCAACGGCACATCGACGCCCGAAACCTGCTGACGCCGCCGGAGCGGGCCTGACGGCGGGCTAGGAGTTGTCGCGGACCCAGGCGTCGACCAGGCCGCCGAAGTGGGCCAGGAACTTCTCGTGCTCGTGGACCGGGTACGTGGCGCGGACCGTCTCGCGCAGCAGGGAGCGGAACTCGTCGGACGCCACCCAGTCGTGGACGACCTCGTCGACGTGGGCGAGGTGGGTGTCGCAGAAGTCGCGGTAACGGTCGGTCTCGAAGTACTCGTCGGCGAGCCGGCGGTATTCGGTGAGCTTCTCGGCGTACGAGAGCGAAGGATCGTCCCCGATGGCGAAGTAGCGGGACGTGTCGGTGTCCAGGCGCGGGCGGCGGTCGGTGACCACGCAGTAGACCGTCCAGCGCAGCAGCGCGGCCATCGCCCACGGGAAGTAGTAGTGCAGCGAGGTGATCGCGACGTCGGGGCAGGCGTTGGCGTAGTCGATCGGGTGCACGTCGGTGCCGCGCACGAGCGACTCGCAGGAGTTGAACTCCCACCGGAAGAAGGCGTTGACCAGCCGGGAGATCGTCACCACCTCCTGGCCCACCTCGGCCGACAGGAAGCCGTGGTCGACCTCGTAGCGGGAGTGCATCGGCTGCTCAGGGCGGAACTTCATCACCATCGTCTCGGGGCCGATGGTCAGCGAGCGGGCGAAGACGTCGTAGTTCTCGACCGCCGACTGCAGGTGCATGAGCCGCTCGCCGGACGCGTCGTAGGCGGCGTGCAGCTCGGCCGGATTGCGGATCTTGGAGACGCCGACCCAGGCGCCGCCGTCGTAGGGCTTCATGAACATCGGGTAGCCGACCTGCTCGGCGGTCTTGTCGAGGTCGAAGGCCTGGTTGTAGCGGGCGGCCGTGTACGCGTACCGGGAGTTGTCCAAGGGGTTCTTGTACGGCACCAGCACCGTCTCCGGCACCTTCAGCCCGAGCCGCATCATCGCGCAGTAGGCCGCGTGCTTCTCCATCGACTGGAACGTGAACGGGCTGTTCAGCAGGTACACGTCGTCCATCAGGGCGATCTTCTTGAGCCACTCGCGCGGGTGGTAGTACCAGTAGGCGAGGCGGTCGATGACCAGGTCGTGCTGCGGCTTGTAGCGCAGGTTGAACGGCTCGATCGTGACCCGCACCGAGCGCGTGCGATGGGTCCGGCCGTCGGCGCCGGTGACCACGCCGAGCCGCCGCAGCAGGGCCTCGTACGCCCGCGGCCAGTCGTCCTCGGTGCCCAGCAACAGTCCGATGGTGTGCTCGACGTCGGCCACGTCGTCCTCCGAGGGGTGTGAGGGTCAGGACCAGACCCGCCGCAGCAGGGCGGTGAGGTACGGATCGAAGGCGTTGCGCCAGGCATCCCAGTCGTGCCCGCCCGGGACCTCGGCGAACGTGACGTCGTATCCCTGCGCGCGCAGCGACGACGCCATGCTGATGTTGTTGGCCAGGTTCTCCTCGTCGGCGCCGCAGGTGATCACCACCGGCACTCCGGGGCCGGCCGGCGTGCGCCGCACCTGCGAGACGAAGCGCAGGATCCGCCGGTAGCGGGCGAAGCCCGACTCCTGCTTGTCGAACCGGTGCTGGAAGAAGCTGCCGGACTGCAGGAACAGCGCGGCGAACCGCTCCGGCTCGCGGCGCTGGGCGTGCAGCATGGCGAGCGCGCCGAGGCTCGCGCCGGCGCCGACCACCGGCGCGCCGAAGCCGAGGCCGGGCAGGACCTTCCCGGTCAGGGCACGGGCGTACGCCGCGGAGGCCGAATACGCCTCGTTGCGCTCCCCCGCCTCGAGCAGCACCAGGTGGAACGGCGGGACCGAGCCGGCCGCGACCGCCTCCGCCGCCCAGCGCCCGAGGTGGGCCCGGCGGTCGTACTCGGGGCCGTCGTGGACGACCAGCGCCCGCTCGCCGGCGCCCGGCGGCGACCAGATCCGGCCGGTGATGCCGGGAGCGGAGACCGGGATCGCGCGCATCTCACCGTCGGCCACCCGCTCCATGAACGCACATTAGCCGCCTTCGGCGGCGAGCGCGGCTCAGGGCGTGAAAGTCTGCGGCGAGGTCGAGGGCGGCAGCCCGAACATCTCGGACAGGCCGGTCACCCGCAGCTGCCGGTGCACGAACTCGCTCGGGTTGCGCAGCACGAACCGGCAGCCCACCTCGCGGGCCGCGTTGTAGCCGCTGACCAGCGCGCCGATGCCGAGGGAGTCCATGAAGACGACGAACGTCAGGTCGACCACGAGCACGGCCGGGCGCTCCCGCTGCAGCGTGCCGAGCAGCGACTGCCGGAGCGCGTCCACGGTGGCGGCGTCGAGGCTGCCGCGCACGTCCACGACGATGGCGCCGTCGGCCTGCCGCCGGGTCGTCATCACCGCCTCGCCCATGGCTGAACGGTACAACGGCCCGGGGCGGGCGCGCAGGCGTACCTCTCTCGACTTGCGGTACGTCACCGGACAGGCACAAGGTGAGATCGGTAGTCGCCAATCCAGTGAGGGTGGTGGGCTGTGGCAACGACATCGGGCAGGCCGGGCGTCTTCGCGGTCCGCGACGTCAGGTCGCTGATCAGCGAGACCGCCGAGGAGGGGCACGGGCTCAAGAAGGCGGTCGGCGCGACGCAGCTGACCGCGATGGGCGTGGGCGCCATCATCGGCACCGGCATCTTCGTGGTTATCGGCAAGGGCGCCGGCATCGCCGGTCCGGCGGTCATCCTCTCCTTCGTGCTGGCCGCGGTGGCCTGCGTGTTCTCGGCGCTGTCCTACGCGGAGCTGGCGTCGTCGATCCCGGTCTCCGGCAGCGCGTACACGTACACCTACGCGACCCTCGGCGAGGTCGTCGCCTGGATCATCGGGTGGGACCTGATCCTCGAGTACGGCGTCTCGGTGGCCGGCATCGCGGTCGGCTGGGGCGGCAACCTCAACGCGTTCTTCGACGCCGCGTTCGGCTTCACCCTGCCCGACGCGATCTCCAAGTCGCCGTCCGAGGGCGGCGTGTTCAACCTGCCCGCCGTCTTCGTCGTCATGGCCATCGCGTTCCTGCTGATCCGGGGTGTCTCCGAGAGCGCCCGGGTCAACCTGGTGATGGTCGGGATCAAGCTGGCCGTGCTGCTGTTCTTCATCGTGGTGGCGTTCGCCAACTTCAGCACCCACAACTTCAAGCCGTTCGCCCCGGCCGGCGTGGACGGGGTGACCAGCGCGGCGGCGATCATCTTCTTCGCGTACATCGGGTTCGACGCGGTGTCCACCGGCAGCGAGGAGGCCCGCAAGCCGGAGCGCGACCTGCCGCTGGCCATCATCGGGTCGCTCGGCATCTGCACGCTGTTCTACGTGCTCACCGCGGTCGGCGCGCTCGGCATCGCCTCCCCCGACCAGATGAAGGACAGCGACGCGCCGCTGGCCGCCGCGCTCGACCAGGGCGCCGGCATCAGCTGGGCGGCGGGCATCCTGGCGCTCGGCGCGGTCATCGCCATCACCAGCGTGGTCCTGGTCATCTTCTACGGCCAGACCCGCATCTTCTTCGCCATGTGCCGGGACGGCCTGATGCCGCAGAAGCTGGCCACGGTCAACCAGCGGTACGGCACCCCGGCGATGCTGACGCTCGGCCTCGGCGTGCTGATCTCGATCCTGGCCGCGCTGGTCCCGCTCGGCACCATCGTCGAGCTCGTCAACATCGGCACGCTGTTCGCGTTCGTGCTGGTCAACATCGGTGTGATCATCCTGCGCCGGACCCGGCCGGACATGCCGCGGCCGTACCGGGTGCCGTGGTCGCCGGTGCTTCCGATAATCGGCGTGGCGTTCGCCGTCTACCTGATGACCGACCTGCCCTGGGAGACCTGGGTGCGGTTCGTGGTCTGGCTGGCGGTCGGCCTGCTGATCTACGCCTTCTACGGCTACCGCAACTCGCGGCTGCGCACCGAGCAGGCCGGGCGGCCCGGCTGGGCGCGCGAGCACGGCCCGGCCGAGAGCGACGAGCCGTGACCGCCCCCGCCGCCGGGCCGGTGATCGCCGGCGCGCCCGGCCCCGGCGCGCTGACGCTCGGCCGGTGGGCGGCCGAGACCCTCGGGGTACGGCTGCTGGTCGCCGTCGTGCACCCGGCGCCGGCCGCGCTCGGCTCGGGCCGGGTCGACGCCGAGTGGGTGGCCGACCGGCACCGGGCCGCCGAGCGGATCCTCGACGAGGCCCGCAAGGCGCTCGAGGGCGCCGACGCCGACTATCGGGCGGTGGCCTCGTCGTCGGCCGCGCACGGCCTGCACGACCTGGCCGAGGAGACCGGCGCGTCGCTGATCGTGGTCGGGTCGGGCCGGGACGGGCCCCGCGAGCGGCTCTATCCGGGCAGCACGGCCGACCGGCTGCTGGCCGGCAGCGTCTGCCCGGTCGCGGTGGCGCCGGCCGAGCTGGCCACGCCGCCGGGCACGCTGGGGGTGATCGGCGTGGCCTACGTCGACACGCCCGACGGCCGGGCCGCGCTCGCCGAGGCGGCGAAGATGGCCGGTCGCACCGGCGCCCGGTTGCGGCTCTACACGGTGGTGGCGCAGGGCGACGCGTCGCTGCCGTTCCTGATCGGGCAGGACGCCGAGCGGGCCTTCCTGGAGACGGCCCGGGAGACGTACGAGCGCTCGCTGGAGGCCGCGGCCGCCTCGGTGCCGCAATGTGACACCGACTGGCGGATCGTGCCCGGTGACGTGGTCGACACGCTGGCCGAGCTCGACGAGGTGGACGTGCTGTTCTGCGGCTCGCGCGGCTACGGCCCGGCCCGCCGGGTGCTGCTCGGCGGCGTCTCGGCCCGGCTGATCCGCCGGGCCCGGCGTCCGGTCATCGTAGTGCCACGCAGCGGCTAGCCGGGCTCAGCGGGCGGCCTCGAACGCGCGGCGGGCCGGAGTCGGCTCGCCGGCGCGGCGGGCTCAGCGGGCCGGCTCGAACGCGCGGCGGGCCGCAATCGGCTCGCCGGCGCGGCGGGACGCGACCACGGCGCCGAAGGCGGCCGCGGCCGCGGCGGCCAGCACGGCGGCCGCCCGCAACGGGTGGCCGGCGCTCAGGTTGCGCAGGACCGCGCCGGGCATCGAGCGCAGCACGGCCCGCTCGGCCCGGCCCTCCTGGAAGCAGCGGTGCACGAACGCGCCGAACGTGGCGTCGCGGGCCGGCACCTCGTGGCGGATCACCGCGTCCGGCACCAGCCGCCAGCGCCCGCCGCCCAGCGCGCTCATCCGGGTGCGCAGCTCGGCGTCGCGCAGGCCGAAGCCGCCGACCTCGCGGAAGGTGGCGCGGCGGACCATCATGCCGGCGACACCGCGGTTGCGGTCGTACGTCCCACCGGTCGTCCAGAGCAGCTCGTCGGGCATCCACCGGGGGCGCCGCTCCTGCCACTCCGGCCTGATGCCGGCGCCCGCCCCCACCACCGCCGGGTCGTCGAACGGCCGGACCAGCCGGGCCAGCCACTCGGGGTCGGCGATGACGTCGGCGCCGAGGAACGCGATGAGCGACGTGCCGGCGTGGAACGCGCCGGTGTCCCGGCTGCCGGGCAGGCCCGGGGCGTGGTCGCTCTCGATCACCGTGACCCCGGCCAGGTCGCGCCGCACCCGCCGGTAGTGGTCGGTGTCGTGGTCGACGACGACCAGCACCTCGGCCGGGCGGTGGGTCTGCGACCGGGCGGAGGCGACGGTCCGCACCAGCGAGCTCCAGCTGTCCCCGGCCTGGGTCGCGATGACGACGGTGACGGCGGGGCGGGGGGTGAGATTCACGGCGTGCTCCACAACTGCTCAGTCCCGGGCGGCGACGGCGACGCGCACCGGCTTGCGGTCGGTCGCGCTCTGCCGGCGGGCGCGGTTCATCGGGGCCTGCTCGGCGGCGACCGTGGCGAGCCGGGCGGCCGGGCGGTTGACCAGGCGGCCGTAGCCGCGGGACTCGGCCGAGACGCGACGGTGGCTGGTGACCCCCTCGGGCCGGCCGAGGTTGCGGCGGGCACGCATCCGGCCGTACTCGCTGAAGATGGTCCGCAGCACCCGGAAGCCGTCGCGGAAGGTGTTGAGGTTGCTCTCGCCGTGGATGCGCTCGTGCTCGATGCTGCCGACCTCGCCGACCTTGAGGCCGTCGGCGGCCGCCCGGATGTTGATCAGCGTCTCGATCTCGAAGCCGTCGCCCCACAGCTTGCCGCCGCCGGCCGGCTGCGGGAGCGCGGTGGCGGGCAGGTCGAGCATCGGGACGACGCTGCGCCAGAACGCGTTGTAGCCGTAGCAGAGGTCGGTGAAGCGGGTGCCGAACAGCACGTTGACCACCAGGTTGAGCCCGTCGTTGCCGAGCTTGCGGAGCGGGGTGATGTCGTGGCTGTCGCCGCCCGAGGAGAACCGCGAGCCCTTGACGAAGTCGGCGCCGTCGAGCAGCTGCTGGACGAAGAGCGGGATCTCGGCCGGGTCGGTGGAGCCGTCGGCGTCGATCATGACGATGATGTCCCCGGTGCAGGCCTCGAAGCCACAAGCCAGCGCGTTGCCCTTGCCCTTGCGGGTCTGCTGCACGACGACCACGTCCGGGCGCAGCTCGCGGGCGACGGCGACGGTGCGGTCGACCGAGCCGCCGTCGACCAGGATCACCTCGGTGACCATCGCCGGCAGCTTGGCGAACACGTGCGGGAGGTTGCGCTCCTCGTTCAGCGCCGGGATCACAACACTGACGGTCGGTGACGTGCGGGCGTCACGCTGCGTGGTGGAGGCGTGGGGCGAAGGCTGCATTTTCGGTCCCTCCCGGGCTCGGCGACGCGACCTTGTGGGCGGATTTCGGGGGAGTTCCGCCGGTCGCTCGCTGCTGAGACCAAGGTAGGTCGTTCATTACGCAGCGTCAAACGACGTCGACGTGCGTCGTGACTCTTCGGAGTCGCCGTCCGGACCACCAGCGGCTTTCCCACCAGGCTCGTTGGTCACCGATCGTCACCGGAGTTACGTTCAGTTACGGACACGGTGTCGTGGACGGGGCGACCGGCGTCGAGGCTCGACAAATCGGACAGCGACCCGGAGCACGTCGGGAATCCGACAAAAAATAAATGTCGGAAAAATTGTGACGGCGGCCGGTCGTGAACGCCGACATCACGGAGCGTCAACGGGAGGGTGCGGGACGGTATCCTTTCCGGCATCCCTACCGTTGGTGAAGCGATGAGCGAAGAGAAGACACCCTGCGTCTGCGGCCATGGTCACGGAGCGCACGAGCACCACCGCCGGGGCACCGAGTGTGCGCTGTGCGGCCCCGAGCAGTGCCCGCGCTTCCGGCGCGCGAGCTGGTGGCGACGGCTGGTCGACGCCCGGTGACCGATCCCAGCACGTGGTGACGGGTCGCAAAAACCTACTAACTCTGTAGGCTAACTCTCACTTCGAGCGTGCGGGCACGCCGCCGTGCCCGCCTGCGACGACGGGAGGGATCCCTGTGCCACTTCCTGACTTCCTGATCGCCGGCGTTCCCAAGGCCGGCACGACGGCCCTGCACGCGGCGCTCGTCCCCCACCCCGAGCTCTACCTGTCGCCGGTGAAGGAGCCCAAGTTCTTCCTCTCCGACGGTCCGCCGCCGCGGCACGGCGGTCCCGGCGACGTCCAGACCTACCAGGAGCACGTGTGGCGGCGCGAGGACTACGAGGCGCTGTTCGCGGCCGCGCCGGAGGGCGCGGTCCGCGGCGAGGCGACGCCGTTCTACCTGCACGACCTCGACTCGCACGCCCGCATCAAGGCGCTCGTCCCGCAGGCGCGGCTGGTGGTGCTGCTACGTGACCCGGTCGACCGCGCCCACTCCAACTGGACGCATCTGTGGAACGCCGGGCTCGAGCCGGAGGCCGACTTCCTGGCCGCCTGCCGGGCCGAGCCGGAACGGGTCGCCGCCGGGTGGGCGCAGTTCTGGCACTACACCGGCCTCGGCCTGTACGGGAAGCAGGTCGAGCACCTCTACCGGCACTTCCCGCGCGAGCAGGTCCTGCTGCTGCGCTACCGGGAGCTCAAGGACGACCCGGCGGCGACGCTGGACCGGGTCTGCGCCTTCCTCGGCGTCGCCACCGGCGTGCTGACCGCGATCCCGAAGGAGAACGTGAACCGGCACGTGGTCGAGGACAACGCCGTCAACCGGGTGCTGCGCGCGCTGCTGCGGGCGGGCGGCGGCTTCGGCCACCGCTTCCCGGTGCCGCTGCGGCTGGCCGCCCGCGGTCCGCTGCTGACCGTGCTGCACCGCAAGCGGGGCAACCGGCCGGTGACCACGCCCGAGGAGCGCGCCGCCCTGCTCCCGGCGTTCACCGCCGACATCGCGCTGTTGCAGCAGGTGACCGGCGAGCGCTATGACGATTGGTTGTCGGTCGACCGGCACGTACAGGTCTGAGTTTCGTTACCACCTCAGTTACCAACCCAAGGAGCCGCCTTGTCCACCGGAATCACCACGCTGCCGCTGCCTCGCTGGGACGAGTCCGTCGTGGTCGTCGAGCCGCCGGGCGACGAGCCGGGCGCCTGGGCCGGCGCGCCCAGCTCGATCGTCGTCGACGGGTGGGTCTACCTGGCGTACCGGCTGCGGCTGCCGATCGGCGAGGGTCGCGGGATCGCCAACGTGGTGGCCCGCTCCCGCGACGGCGTGACCTTCGAGCCGGTCGCCGAGGTGGGCAAGGAGACGTTCGGCGCCGAGTCGCTGGAGCGGCCGGCGCTGGTCCACACGCACGACGGCCGGTGGCGGCTGTACGTGAGCGTCGCCACCCCCGGCACCAAGCACTGGCGGGTCGACCTGATCGAGTCGGCCACCCCCGAGGGCCTGGCCACCGCGCCGGCCCGCACGGTACTGCCCGGCGACGAGACGGTCGGGGTCAAGGACCCGGTGCTGCACCACGACGAGTTCGGCTGGCACCTGTGGGCGTCGGTGCACCCGCTGGAGAGCTGGGACGACGCCGACCGGATGACCACCGAGTACGCGACCAGCCCCGACGGCGTGCACTGGACCTGGCGCGGCACGGCGCTGGCCGGCCGCACCGGCGAGTGGGACGCGCGCGGCGTGCGGGTGTCCTCGGTGCGGGTCGACGGCGACGAGATCACGGTCGCCTACGACGGGCGGGCCACGGCCGGCGAGAACTGGGAGGAGCGGACCGGCACCGCACGCGGCAAGCGGCTGGCCGACGGCACGTTCGGCGAGCTCACGGCCTCCGACGGCGATCCGGTCGCCAGCCCGCACCCGCCGTACGGGCTGCGCTACCTGAGCCTGGTGACGATGCCGGACGGGAGCGACCGGATCTACTACGAGGCCACCCGTGCCGACGGCGCCCACAACCTGCGCAGCGAGGCTGTCTGAACAACGGCCGGTTTGAGAGCGCGATCACCCTCCACGGGGGCGGGCAAATCGCCACCAGGTGGGTGTCCTACCGTCGGAGCCGACGCAAGGTGTGCGCGGTAAACGGCCGCACTGTCGATGGCGGGGCCCGTCTCACAAGGACGGGGCTCCGCCATTTTCTTTCGCCCTCTTCCGCCGCCCGATAGCACCCGTCGTGCAACACGGATTTCCCTGTCGCCCCCGCCGGCCCGGCCGATGGTGCCACCCGTCGCCGAAGTCAGGAGAAGATCGTGGTCACCACCCTCGCCATGCCGTCGCTGTCGCTGCCCGTACCGATCGCCGGCTGGGCGGTCGACGTCGCCGAGCCGACCATCCTGGTCGCCGACGACGACGAGCTGGTCCGCGAGGTCATCGCCTTCAAGCTGCGGGCGGCCGGGTACCGCCCGATCCTGGCCGCCGACGGCGCGTCGGCGCTGGACCTGGTGCGCCGGGAGCTGCCGGACATGGTGATCCTGGACGTGGCGATGCCGGGGCTGGACGGCCTGAGCGTCTGCTACGAGCTGCACTCGTCGGCCGCCACCGCGCAGATCCCGGTGCTGATGCTCTCCGGCCGCGACCGGCAGGTCGACATCGACCTCGGGCTGACCGTCGGCGCCGACGACTACCTGGTGAAGCCGTTCAGCCCGGCCGAGCTGATCCGCCGGGTCCGCTGGCTGCTGCTGGCCAACGACTGAGGAACGCGCGCAGCGCGTCGTGGTACGGCTCCAGGGTGGTCAGGTCGACGTACTCGTCCGGGCCGTGCTGACCGTCACCGCCCGGCCCGAAGATCACCGCGTCGATGCCGAGCGCGTGGTAGTACCGCCCGTCCGCGGCGCCGTGCTTGCGCAGCAGGTCGCCCGGGTAGCCGACGCTCCGGATCGCCTCCCGCAGGCCGGTCACCGCCGCGCTGCCGGGATCGGCGCGATGGGGCGGCCCGAGCGCGTCGACCGACGCGGAGACCCCGGTGACCGCGCGGAGGTGGGCGGCGACCTCCGATCCCGTACGCCCGGAGAAGTCCCCGTCCCCCGGCGGATACCGGATGTCGACCCAGGCCGAGGCGGCCGCCGGCACCTGGTTGAAGGCTGCGTTCGGGGTCTCGACGCGGGCCACGTTGACCGTCGTCGCCCACGCCTCGGCGGCCGGCACCGGATAGCGGGCCAGCAGCCGGTCGAGCGCCCCGAGCAGCGACACCAGCGCGTTGTCGCCCAGCCACGGATAAGCGGCGTGCGCGGCCCGGCCGGTCGTGGTCAGCCGGGCGTGGCAGATGCCCTTGGACTCGGTCACCACCCGCAGGCCGCTCTGCTCGCCGATCACCACGAACCCGGCCCGGACGCCCTCGGCGAGCTGATGCCCGGTGCCGTCGGCGCCACCCACCTCCTCGTCGGTGACCAGCTGCAGCGCGATCGGAAGGTCGCGTGCCACCGACCGGAACACGTCGGCCATCACCAGCGCCGCCGCCTTCATGTCGTGCGTGCCCCGGCCGTAGAGCCGGTCGCCGTCCCGCCGCGGCACGAACTGAGCGGGCGGGGCGGGGACGACGTCGAGGTGCGCGTTGAGGACGACCGGGAACGGGCCGGTCGCCCCGGGCGCGTGCAGCAGCGCGCTCGGCTTGCCGTTCGACTCGAACCGGCGCACGGCGAAACCGTCGCCCACGCCGGTGACCACCAGGTCGAGGGCCCGGCGCAGGTCGGCCGGCCGGTCGGCGGTGGAGGGGATGGCGACGAGGTCGGCCAGTCGATCGGTCCATCGCGTCATGAGGCAATGGTCGTACACCCTGGTCGTGATAGACATGCGCGGTGAGTGAGGTGACCCGCATCGGCGGGCGACGGGCGGCCCGCAAGCGCGCCGACGTGCTCGCCGCCGCCTGCTCGGTCGTCGCGGAACGCGGCGCCGACGCCACCCGCTTCACCGACGTCACCGCCGCGACCGGCGTCGGGGTGTCCACCCTGCAGTACTACTTCGGCAGCCGCGAGGACATGCTGATCGCCGTCTTCCGGTACGCGGCGCAGGCCGACTTCGACGCGGTGGGCGCCCGCCTCGCACAGCTCGCCGACCCGTGGGAGCGGCTACTGGCCATCGCCACCCACCTGACCGGCGCGGTCGGCAGTGACACCGGCTGGCGGCTCTGGGTCGAGTCCTGGCGATGGGCGCTGCGCGACGCCGAGCTGCGGGCGGAGGTGCTCGGCGACTACACCCGCTGGCACGTCCTGATCGCCTCGATCGTCGAGGCCGGTGTGACGGACGGCCGTTTCGGCACCGACGCCGAGCCGATGGACGTGGCGCGGCAGGCGCTGGCGCTGATCGACGGGCTCGCGCTGCCGGTCGCCCTCGGCGACACCTCGTTCGCCCCGTCCCTGCTGGCCGACGCCCTAGGCCGGCTGGTCGCCGTGCGTCCCGCGCCCCTGCAGTAGCGGGGTCGCGCGGTTCCAGCGCGGGCCGTCGCCGTCCTTGCGGCGCCGCGCCATGCCGGAGAGCGCCTCGAGCACGACCCGGTTGCCGAGCATCGCGGTGATCTCGGCGTGGTCGAACGGCGGCGACACCTCGACGATGTCCATGCCGACCACCGGCAGCTCGTGGCAGATCCGCGAGACGGCGTCGAGCAACTGCCGGGCGGTCAGGCCGCCGGGCTCGGGGGTGCCGGTGCCGGGGGCGTGGCCGGGGTCGCAGACGTCGATGTCGACGCTCAGGAAGACGCCCTCGCAGCCGTCGAGCGCGATCTCGAAGGCGCGGTCGAGGGCGGCGTCGAGGCCGCGGTCGACGATCTCGCTCATGTGGAACGAGTTCATGCCCTGGTCGGCCATCCAGTCGAGCACGTCCGGCCCGGGCCAGTAGCCGCGCAGCCCGACCTGCAGGAACCGGTCGCCGCGCACCGCGCCCGACTCGATCAGCCGGCGCATGGGCTGCCGTGGCCGTACAGCGAGCCGAACTCGATGTCACCGGTGTCGGCGTGGGCGTCGAAGTGGATCACGGAGATGTTGTCGTAGTTCTTCGCCACGCCCGTCACGTCGGGCCAGGTCACGGTGTGATCGCCACCAAGGATCAGCGGTATCGCCCCATTTTTCGCGATAAAGGCGACGGCGTCCTCGATGGTCTGGCAGCTCCGCTGGATCTCGCCGGAGAAGACCTCGAGGTCGCCGGCGTCCATGACGGACAGATCGGTGGACAGCGCGTCGACCCGCATCGCCATGTGCGGCCGGGAGCCGTCGTGCGGCAGATAGTCGGTGCCCCGGATGACCTGCGGGCCGAACCGGGCGCCCGGCCGGTGCGAGGTGCCGCCGTCGAACGGCGCGCCGACGATGACGACGTCGGCATCGGCGTAGGTGGCGGGCTCCTGCCAGTCGCAGGCGGGCACGCCGAGGAACGTGTAGTCCGGGCCGTACATGGGTCCGTATCGGGTCACGAGCGGACTGTATCGTCATACAGTATTGGAGTACAGCGTTTGCCGCCGATCTCGGGCGGGTACCGGCGGCCCATGGCGACACGGACCCTCGGCGGCCGGTACCAGCTGGTCCGGCGGATCGGCCGGGGCGGCATGTCCGAGGTGTGGCGCGGCCACGACGAGGTGCTCGACCGGCCGGTGGCGGTCAAGGTCATGGCGCCCGGGCAGGAAATTCCCATCGATCTGGTACGCGCGGAAGCCCGTTCCGCGGCACGGCTGGCCCACCCCAACGTGGCCGGCGTCCACGACTTCGGCACCTCGGCCGAGCAGCCGTACATCGTGATGGAGCTGGTCGAGGGCCGCACCCTGGGCGAGCACCTGGCCGCCGGCCCGCTCGACTGGCGGATCGCGACCCGGATCTGCGCCGAGGTCGCCGCCGGTCTCGCCGCCGCGCACGCCGAGCACGTGGTGCACCGCGACATCAAGCCCGGCAACATCATGCTCACCCCGTCCGGCGCCAAGGTCCTCGACTTCGGCATCGCGGCCGCCGTCGGCTCGGCCGACCCCGACCCGGACGGACCGGTCATGGGCACCCCCGCCTACGTGGCGCCCGAGCGGTTCGCCGGCAGCCCGGCCACCCCGGCGACCGACATGTTCGCCCTCGGCACCCTGCTCTACCAGTGCCTGTCCGGCCGGCTGCCGTGGGCGGCCGCGACGCCGACCCAGCTGGTCGAGGCCGCCTGCAGCAACGACCCCGACCCGCTGCCGGAGATCGACGGGATGCCGCCCGAGGTCATCGACCTCTGCTCCCGCTGCCTGGCCAAGGAGCCGGGCGAGCGGCCCACCGCCCTGGTCGCCGCGCTGCTGCTGGGCGAGGCGGTGGACGCCCGGGTGTACGTTCCGATGCGCGACCTCGCCCCGATCCCGACCGTCGACTGGGCCGACCAGCCCACCGCCAAGGCCGGCCGGCACCGCGCCTAGCGGGGTTCTTCCGTTTTGTCCCTCGGCCGAAAGTCATAGCCGCGCATCCGGCTGCGGGCAGAGGCGCGGCGGCCGCGGCTACCGGCAGGCTGGCCGCCATGTCGATCGATCCCTTCCGGCTCGCCGAGGCCGCCACCGCGGCGTCGCTCACGCTCGGGTCGGCGGTGCTCCCGGCGGCGTGGAACGTGCTCGACACGTCGCTCGTGGCGGTGCTCGCGGCCGTCTGGCTCATGCTCACCTCTGGCGTGTACGCGCTACACGCCGTAACCTTCGACTGCTTCCGGCTTACTGGTCAACGACGTCGGCGGATTTTCTCCTTCACTCGCAGTGAGGAGTGAACCGTCTTCCCGCCGGCCCCGTATCCCCGGGCAACATGTTGGCGCTTCAACCACCGGGGAGCGACGAAGATGTTCCGCTTGATCCAGCTCACCACCGACAACGGTGTTCCCCAGATCGGCGTCGAGTCCGACGGCTACGTCAGTGCGCGGACGGCCCTCGCCCACTACCGCAGCCGGCCCGCCGCCTACTTCGGCGTCGGCCGCTTCGACCACGAGGGCACGCTCGCCGAGATCATCCTCGACCGCCTGTGCGGCCCGCTCGGCGACTGCCCGCGGCCGGCGTCGGTCATCCACGCCCGCACCTACCAGCGGCTGTGCGCCACCTGCTCGCTCGGCCTCGAGGTGCTGACCGTGCCCGAGCTCGCCCAGCTCCTCGGCATCGCCTGCCGGCTAGCGCCCGTGCTCGCCCGCTCCGGCCGGCACGCCCGCCTCGAGATGGCCTCGCCCGCCGGCAACCGGATCGCCCGCGAGTTCGCCACCGGAGTGCACGACCCGATCTGGCGGCTGGAGCTGTGCCACGAGCTCGCCCGGGACCCGGGATCGATAAACGGCCTGCTCATCGGGGTCGGCGCGCTGACACACCGGGACGTGCTCGACCTTTATCCCCGGTTGCGCACGCTCGCCGACGAGCTGCCGGCCGGCGTACGGGACGAGTTGACCCGGGCCACCGCCCGCCCGCTCTCCCCCGCCGGCGTCGCCGGCTTGCGCCTCGGGTTATAGCTTTCCCCCTATGACCTTGACGTTCCCGGCCCTCGCGAGTCGCGCCCGGGCGCTGGTGGCCGACGGGCGCCGGGCCGTCCTCGGCATCGCCGGGCCGCCCGCCGCCGGCAAGACCACGATCGCCGAGGAGCTGGTGGCCGCGCTCGCCCCGGCGCCGCCGGCCGGACTGGTCGCGGACCGGTGGATCCGGCACGTCCCGATGGACGGCTTCCACCTCGCCGACGTCGAGCTCGAGCGCCTCGGGCTGCGCGATCGCAAGGGCGCGCCGGAGACCTTCGACGCCCTCGGCTACGCCGCCCTGCTCCGCCGCCTGCTCGCCGACGAGGACGAGATCATCTACGCCCCCGGCTTCGAGCGGGTCATCGAGCAGCCGATCGCCGGGGCCATCCCGATCGAGCGCGACGCCCGCCTGATCGTCACCGAGGGCAACTACCTGCTGCTGTGGGACGCCGTCCGCCCGCTGCTCTCCGAGGTCTGGTACGCCGACCTCGACCAGGACACCCGGCTCGGCCGCCTGATCGCCCGGCACATCCGCTTCGGCAAGCAGGAGAACGCCGCGGTCGCCTGGGCCACCGGCACCGACGAGCGCAACGCCGCCGTGATCGCCGCCACCCGATCACGCGCCGACCTGGTCATTCCGCCGTCGCTCATCCACAGCGTCGGCAGTCCTCCCGCCTAGGTGGCATGCTTCACTCGTGTCAGTGGGTGAATCTCCGGTGGAGGCCCGTCCCCGCCGTCGCGCGTCCCGCGCCCTGCGCTTCACGTCGATCCTGGTCGCGGTGCTGCTCCTGCTCTTCGGCGTGCCCTGGTGGACGCTGATCGCCGGCGGCAACGACTGGCCCACGCCGGTCCTGGTGACCGGCACGATCGTCGTCGCCGTCGTGTTCGTGGCGTTCCCGTTCCTGATGTTCGCCGGCCACGGGCGCAACCATCACGACGTACCGGCCAAGATCGCCGACACCACCCTCGGCGTGGTGTGGGTCCTCTTCGTCTGGTCGATCCTCGGCCAGCTCCTCACCGCCGTGCTCTGGCTGGCCGGGGTCGGCGATCCGGCTCGCTACCGCATCGCCACCGTCGTGGTCACCCTGATCGCGCTGGTCCTGCTCCTGTGGGGGTACGCCGAGGCGATGCGCGTGCCTCGCGTCCGCCGGCTCGATGTGCGGCTGCCACGGCTGGGCCGCGACCTGGACGGCCTGCGTCTGGTGCTGATCACCGACACCCACTACGGCCCGATCGAGCGGTCCCGCTGGTCGCGCGGCGTCACCGAGGTCATCAACGGGCTCGACCCCGACATCGTCGCCCACACCGGCGACATAGCCGACGGCGAGGTCTCCGAGCGCCGCGACCAGGCCGCCCCGCTCGCCGACGTCCGCGCCGCCCTGGCCCGCGTCTACGTGACCGGCAACCACGAGTACTTCAGCGGCGCCCAGCGCTGGGTCGAGCACATGGCGTCGCTGGGCTGGGAGGCCCTGCACAACCGCCACCTGGTCGTCACCCGCGGCGCATCCTCGCTGGTGATAGCCGGCGTCGACGACCGCACCGCCGCCGGCTCCGGCGTCCCCGGCCACCACGCCGACCACGAGGCCGCCCTGGAGGGCGCCGACCCCACCCTGCCGATCCTGCTACTGGCCCACCAGCCCGCCCAGATCCAGGGCGCCGTGGCCCACGGCGTAGATCTGCAGATAAGCGGCCACACCCACGGCGGCCAGATGTGGCCGTTCCACTACCTGGTGCGCCTCGACCAGCCGGTCCTGCAGGGCCTCTCCCACCACGGCGACCGAACCCTTCTCTACACCAGCCGAGGCACCGGCTTCTGGGGGCCGCCGTTCCGGGTGTTCGCCCCCAGCGAGATAACGCTCCTGACCTTGCGCACCGCCTGACCGCACCGCCTTGCGCCCGGCCCGCGCCCGCCCCGCCCTTGGCGGCCCGCCCTTTCGCTCGCCCCGCCGCTTTCGCTCGCCCCGCCACTTTCGGTCGCCCCGCCGCTTTCCGCCGCCCCGCCACTTTCGGTCGCCCCACCGCTTTCCGCCGCCCCGCCACTTTCGGTCGCCCCGCCGCTTTCGCTGACCCCGCGCTTTCGCTGGCCCGCCCCTTTCGCTCGCCCCGCCCCTTTCGCTCGCCCGCCCCTTCGCTCGCCCCGCCCCTTTTCGCTGGCCCCGGCCGTCGCTCCGGGCACGCCGCGTTGAGCATCCTAGGAACCTAGCCCGAATGCCTCGGCCTGCCGACAACCTCGGCCAGATGCGAACGGACCGTGTCGATCACAGCGCATACCTTGCGTGTTCGAGACGGGCCCCCTCCCCCGAGCGACGTCTCCACGCTCGAACGATGATGACTTCCCGCACCCGTCGCGCGCCGACTCATCAACATCACGGCAAGCGGCGCGGTGCGGATGGGCAAATGCTCAAGAGCTGATGACTTCCGGCCTAAGTCGCACGCGAAATCATCAAGATCGCGGCACGAGGGGAAGCGCGGTGCCCGACGATTAACCGGCGCCCGACGCTTCACCCGCCCGGGCGTAGCGCAGGAAGCGGTGGGACATAGCGCAAGAAACGGGGCTGGACGCAGACCGAGAGCTGGAGCGCGACGCCAAGCGGCCATGCAGCCCGGACGCGGAGCGGAAAGGGAACAGCGCGCCGAGCGGAAGAGCAGGCCACAAGCGGAGCGGAAGTGCAGGCCACAGCGGAGCGGGAGAGCAGGCCACAAGCCGAGCGGGAAAGCAGGCCACAAGCCGAGCGGGAAAGCAAGCCACAAGCCGAGCGGGAAAGCAGGCCACAAGCGGAGCGGGAGAGCAGGCCACCGGGCGGACGCGCAGCGGCGTAACCAAGCGGCGAGATCGAGCGGCGCCGAGGCCCCGAAAGCCCCGGCGCCGCCCGCCCCCGCCGGCTCAGCCCGCCAGGTGCCCCCAGCGGTCCTCCAGCTCGCGCCACGTGCCCTGGTCCTCGACGCGCCCGCCGATCAGGACCACCACGCGGTCGGCCTGGTTGAGCGCCGCCCGCTTGGACGTCGAACCCACCACCGTCACCCCGTGGGCGCGCAACGCCCGCCACAGCTCCAGCTCCGTCGTCACGTCCAGCGCCGAGGAGACGTCGTCGGCGATCAGCAGCTCGGTCCGCGGCGCGAGCGCCCGGGCCAGCGCGAGCCGCTGCAGCTGGCCGCCCGACAGGCGGGTTCCCTTGTGGCCGATCAGCAGCTGCAGGCCGCCACCCGAGGCCTTCAGGTCGTGCTCCAGCTGGGCCGTCGACACCGCGTCGGCCGCGTCCAGCTCGTGCCCGAGCTGGATGTTCTCGGCGACCGTTCCGGAAAGCACCCGCGGCAGCTGCGCCACGTAGCCCACCTGGTTCGGCCGCAGGAACACCTCCGGCTCGTCGACCGGCCGGCCGTTCCAGTTCAGCGAGCCGGTGTGGTGCACGATCCCGGCCAGCGCCCGCAGCAGCGACGACTTGCCCGAGCCGACCGGGCCGACCACGAGCACCAGCTGGCCGCGCTCGACCACCAGGTCCACGTCCTGCGCGCCGACCGTGCCGTTCTCGTGCACCGCGCTGAAGCCGCGCAGCTCGAGACGGTCGAGCGGGTTGCGGGGCGCGGTCGGCGGCGCCGGGGCGGTGCCGGCCGAGATGTCGACCCCGGGCACGTCCGCCGTGTACTCGGCGATGCCGGACATGGCGACCGTACGCTTGGTCCAGACCCGGGCCGACGGCAGCTGCGAGACCAGCGACGCGGTGGTCCAGGCGAACCAGCGGGCCGCGCCCAGCGTGGCCACCGCGATCAGCGTCGCCGCCGACGTGAGGTGACCGCCCAGGTACAGCGCCCACGCCGCGATCGGCAGCAACCCGCTCGCGATCGACGGCGTCGAGCGCGCCCACACCTGGATGGCGATCTCGCGCCGCTGCCGGTCGCTGCGCACCGCGTCCAGCCGGGCGAGGTGGTCGAGCACCGGCCCGGTCGCGCCGGCCAGCTTCACCGTGCGCGCCGCCGACAGTGACGACACCAGCGCCGTCGCGAAGGCGGCGCGGGCGGCCACCGTACGGCGGGCCGCTCTTTCCAGCCGGGGACCGAAAAGCGTGGCCGCCAGTCCGGAGAGCACCATCGTGCCCACGAAGAACAGGCCGGGCACGATCGACTGCGACGCGACGGTCATCGCCACGATCAGCACCACGCTGCACACGTTGTCGATCAGGTTGTCGGCGAGCATGACGACCCGCTCGGTGTCGCCACCCTGCGCCACCACCTCGGCCGGCGTGTGCTTGCTGACCCGGCGCGGGCCGATCTGGCCGTGCACCAGGCGCAGGCTGATCCGCAGCATCTGCCGCACCCACCACTCCGGGAACCAGGCCCCGGTGTAGTAGAGCGTCGGGATCGCGACGATGAGCCCGGCCGCGATGCCGATCGCCGGGAACAGCGGGTTGCCCACCCCGTCGACCACGCTCGACCACAGCAGGGGCAGGATCGCCCCGTCCAGGCCGAGCAGGATCAGCACGACGAAGAGCGCGACCGCGGCCAGCCCGTACCGCGGATCGTTCGTCGCCAGGCGCACGATCTCCCGCATCGTCCGGGCCGGCGGCGGCTCGGGCAGCGGCGGCGGATCGACCGCCGGCAACGTGTTCGCCAGCGCCTCGGCGCCGAGCTCGACGCGCGCGGCCGTGTCCCAGTCGCGCTCCTCGACGAGAACCGTCCCCGGGCGCGAAGCCGGCGCGGCCACGGTGCTCGACGCCATCAGCTCGGCGAAGCGGCGCGACGACCGCAGCGGCCCCGCCTCCAGGACCACGCCGTCGGCCAGCACGACCACCTCGTCGCAGCGCTGCACCGAGGTGAGCCGGTGCGCCACGATCACGCCGATCCGCCCCTCGAGCAGGCGATCGGTGGCGCGCTGCACCCAGGTCTCGGTCACCGGGTCCATCCGCGCGGTGGCCTCGTCGAGGATCACCACGTGCGGGTCGCGGACCAGGATGCGGGCGAACGCGACCAGCTGCTCCTGCCCGGCCGACAGCTTGTAGCCGCCCTCGCCGAGCTTGGTGTCGATGCCCGCGGGCAGGCTCTCCGCCCACGGGGTCAGCCCCAGCTCGTCGAGCGCCCGGCCGGCCAGCGGCAGCAGCTCGGGGTCGAAGAGCGCGATGTTCTCGGCGAGCGTGCCGGCCAGGATCTCGGTGCGCTGCGGCACGATCGCGGTGAACCGGCGCAACGCCTCCACGTCCAGGTCGTTCAGGTCGACGCCGCCGAGGAAGACCGTGCCCCGGGGCACGTCGACGGCGCGGGTGAGGACCTTGGCCAGGGTGCTCTTGCCCGACCCGGTGCGGCCGATCAACGCGTACGACCGCCCGCGCGCGAAGGTGAGGGTGACGTCCTTGAGCGCCGGCGGGCGCCCGCTGTCCGACTCGCCGTAGCGGAACGTGAGATCACGCACGACCAGATCGCCGTCGACCGGATCGGAACCGCCCACCGGCTCCTGCGGCACGTCGCCCAGCAGCTGCACCCGGCTCCACGCGCCGAGAGCGTTCTGCAGCTCCGGCACCATCCGGGTGACGTGCTCCAGCGTGCCGCCGAAGCCGAGCGCGAGCAGCCAGACCGCGGTCAGCCGGGCCCCGCTGATGTGGTCGGTGAGCAGCGCCCACGCGCCCACCACGACCAGGACCGCGATCAGGGTCCGGGTGATCGTGCCGGCGCCCATGGTGATCCGCGAGCTCGCGCGCCACACCAGCCGGCCGCGGCGCAGGACCTCCGCGGCACGCTGGGCATACAACCGGCGCACGTACGGCGCGGCCAGGCTCGTGCGGACGTCGTCCTGACCGTGGATGGACTCCTCCATCACGGCGGCCAGATCCGACCAGGACTCCTCCTCGGAGATCCGCAGCGGGGACAGTCGCTGGATCGGCTTGTTCATGGTCAGGAACAGCAGGATCGACACCAGCACCATGCCGACGCCGGCCGGCCACCAGGCGAGGAACGCCGTGACGATGGAGAGCGTCGCCACCGCCACCGACTGGGCGATGCGCACGCCGCTGCCGCGCAGCTCGGAGCCGACCTGGTAGACGTCGGAGTCGATCCGGTCGAGCAGCTCGCCGACCGGCGTGTTCTCCAGCGCCGGCAGATCCTGCCCGAACGCCACCCGGTTGAGCCCGCGACGCACCCGCGCGGCCCAGTCGGCGGTCAGCCCGGCCGCGATCAGCCCGACCGCCACGTCGCTGAGCACCGAGGCGACCAGCGCCGCCGCGAGCAGCGCGAAGAGCGGCATCGATCGATCGACGAGCACGGCGCCGGCGAGCGCGAGCGCCCCGGCCTGCCCGGCGGCGCCGAGGACGATGAGGGAGGCCACGAGCGCTGTGCGGCTCCGGGACGTGGCCCATAGGTCACGAAGCAGACGCATCAGACACCTCGTTGCTGGATCGGTCGGCGGTCTTCTCATCCTCCGGTGGAGCGGGAAGGTCTTCAACGCAATTACGTCGCCGCCGGATATCACGTATGTCACCATCGGCGTCCGTGCGAGAAATTCCGGCCGCCGTGCGGGCCAAGGCCCTCGACATCGGCGCCTCCGCCTGGCTCGACGACCTCCCGGCCTTGATCGAGGGTTGCGCTCGGGACTGGGGCTTACGCCTGGGCGACCCCTTCCCCGACGCGACCGAGGCGTACGTCGTGAGCACCACCCGCCTCGACGGCACCCCCGCGGTGCTCAAGCTCCTGATCCCCCGCCCCGCTTCGGCGGCGGCCCACGAGATCGAGTTCCTCCACCTGGCCGCCGGCCGCGGTTGCAGCCGTCTTCTCGAGCACGACGCCACCCGGGGAGCACTGCTGCTGGAACGTCTGGGCCCCGCGATGGCGGACCTGAACCTGCCGCAGCCCGAGCGCCTGGTCCTCCTCGCCGCGTTGGCCACCGCCGTCCGCCGGATTTCCTTCCCGTTCACTCAGTCGGCCTCTTTCCCTGCAGCGGATTTCCCTCCTGGGGTTTTCCCTACTGCGGTTTTCCCTACTGCGGTTTTCCCTACTGCCGTCGACCGAGCCGAGCGATTTATCCGTTATATCGGTGCCAAGTGGAACGAGCTGGGCGAGCCGTGCTCGGAGGCCGCGATGAAGCAGGCCCTCGCCGCCGCCGAGAGCCGCCGCCGCGCCTGGGATCCTGGCCGCGCCGGCCTCGCCCACGGCGACATCCACCAGTGGAACGCGCTGCGCACCACCACCGGCTCGTTCAAGCTGGTCGACCCCGACGGCCTGGTCGCCGAGCCCGAGTGCGACCTCGGCGTCCTCATGCGCGAGGACCCGGTCGAGCTCCTGGCGGGCGACCCCTGGGACCGATGCCGCCGGCTCGCCGACCGCTCCGGCACCGACGCCCAGGCCATCTGGGAGTGGGGCCTGGCCGATCGCGTGGCCACCGGCCTCACCCTGACCGTCGCCGGAGTCCAGCCGGTAGCCGCGCAGATGCTCGCCGCCGCCGACGCGATCGCCCGCTCGAGCTGACGATCCCATCGCTCTGCTCACCCATACGCGCGCATCGCTGTGCTCACCCCCGCGCGCCCATCGCTCTGCTCACCCCTGCGCGCCCATCGCTCTACTAACCCATACGCGCCGCCGGCCCCCGGGCGAAGCTGAGCCGACGCTGAGAAAAGTGCGGGCCACGCATCTTTGCGGGCCACGCAGATTTTGATACCGTTGCCGAAGTGGGGTTGAGGGAAGAGAAGAAACAGGCGACCCGATCGGCGCTCGCCTGGGCCGCGATCCGGCTCATCGTCGAGCGGGGCTACGACCGGGTACTGGTGGAGGACATCGCCAAGGAGGCCGGTGTCTCGCCGCGCACGTTCAACAACTACTTCGGGAGCAAGGCCGAGGCCGTGGCATCACGGCATCTCGACCGCGTCGTCCGCGTGGCCGACTCGCTGCGACAGCGGCCGGCCGGCGAGCCTCTGTGGGACGCCCTCACCCACGCCGTGCTCGAGCAGCTCAAGCCCGGGCCGGAGGTCACCGCCCACCCGGTTCCCGACCGGGAGGCGTGGGTGGCCGGCCTGCGCCGCATGATGGAGGTCCCGGCCATCCAGGCCGAGACGCTCCGGGCCGGGGCGGACGCGGAGTCCGCGATCGCCGCCGCGGTCGCCGAGCGCACCGGCACCGACCCCGCGACCGATCTCTATCCGAACCTGGTGGCCGCCACCGTGCTGGCCGCGCACAACGTGGCGAGCCAATCGTTCCTGGCCACCACGCAGGGCATCGGCCCGCTGATCACGGATGCCCTGCGCCAGATCGCCGCGGGCCTGCCGCCGCCGCACCGATCCTGACGCCTTCTTTTCCTCTCCCCCATTTCGACGATCGCTCGACGCTGCCCAAAAACAGGGGGTTGCCATGCCGTACGACGTTGTCATCTCCGGAGCCGGACCCAACGGCCTCATGCTCGCCTGCGAATTGGCGCTGGCCGGCGTGCGACCCATTGTTCTCGAAAAGCGAACCGCACCCTCCGAGGAGCAGCGCGCCAATGGGTTGGTCGGGCAGGTCGTCCGCCTCCTCGACCGGCGCGGTCTTTACGAGCGGCTCACCGGAAACACGCAGAAACCCGTTCCGGTGCCGCAGTTCATGTTCGCCGCTTTCCCGCTTCCGCTGTACGAGCTGGCGGACAGCCCGGTCTATACGATGCTGGCGCCGCAACAAAAGATCGAGGCCATGCTCGCCGAGCGCGCGGAGGAGCTCGGCGTCGAGATGCGCGCCGGTCACGCGGTCACCGGGCTCACCCAGAACGACGACGTGGTGGTCGTCGACGTCGACGGGCCGGACGGTCCCTACCGGCTGGAGGCGCGCTATCTGGTCGGGGCGGACGGCGGCCGGAGCATCACCCGCAAGCTCGCCGGCATCGGGTTCCCGGGTGTCGTCAACGACCGCACCGTCTCCCGCAGCGCGCACGTCACGGTGCCGGCCGGCCTGAAGGACCCGGTCACCGGCGGTCTCCGCGTGCCCGGTTACGGGGTGATCCCACCGTTCCTGCACCATCGCACCGAGCGCGGACTGGTCGCCTACGCGCCGTTCCCGGACGGGCGGACGTTGCTGAGCGTCACCACCTTCGACCTGCCCGAGGGTGACGCGCCGTTTACGATCGACGAGCTCCGGCAGGCGTTGCAGCACGTCCTCGGCGTCGAGGTCCCGCTCGGGCCGCCCACCGGCGACGGTCCGCACATGCTGCGCCGGCTGAGCGGCGGTAACACGCGCCTGGCCGAACGCTACCGGGACGGCCGGGTGCTGCTGGTCGGTGACGCCGCGCACGTGCACTCGGCGATCGGCGGGCCCGGTCTCAACCTCGGGCTCCAGGACGCGGTGAACCTCGGCTGGAAGCTCGCCGCCACGATTCGCGGGTGGGCGCCGGACGGGCTGCTCGACACCTACGAGGCGGAACGGCGGCCGGCCGGCGAGCGGGTCACCATGCACACGCAGGCGCAGTCGGTGCTGATCGGGCCCGGCCCGGACGTGACCGCACTGCGCACGCTCTTCGGCGAGCTTCTGCGCGAGCCGGCGGTGCTCCGGCGCATCGCGGACCTCATTTCCGGAGCCGACATCCGGTACGGCGAAAGCGCCGACTCGCCGCTGGCCGGCGCATTTGTGCCGGATCTCGGGCCGGCCACGCGCTCGGGACGGCCATTGCTGGTCGACAATACCGGAACGCTCGCCGAGGCGGCCGGGCCATGGCTCGACCGGGTCGATTCGGTGACCGCTCCCGTCGACGGGGCGAAAGCTCTCCTCGTACGGCCGGATTGTTATGTGGCGTGGGCCTCGGACAAGCCGGCGCCGGATCCGGAAAGCTTGCGGACCGCCCTGCGGAAATGGTTCGGCGAACCGCGCTGACCGTTTCCCGGAATGACGTGGTCGCCGCCCGCCGGAAAGGCGGCGGCCACGTGCGGGTCAGCTGATCTGGCTCTCCAGTTGCTTGATCACGCTGGTGACCGTGCCGGCCGGGATCGCGAACCCGACGCCGATGCTGCCGCTGTCGCTCTCGCTCGCGGTGGCGATCGCGACGTTGATCCCGATCACGTGCCCGGAGGTGTCGACCAGCGCACCGCCCGAGTTGCCCTGGTTGATGGCGGCGTCGGTCTGGATCAGGCCGGACAGCTTCTCGGTGCCGGTGTCGACGCTGCGGTCGAGGGCCGAGACGATGCCCGAGGTCACCGTGTTCTCGAGGCCGAGCGGCGCGCCGAAGGCCAGCACGGTGTCCCCGACGACCACGCTCGAGTCGGTGGCGAACGTGACCGGGGTCAGGCCGGAGAGCCCGGTCGCCTGCACCAGCGCGAGGTCGTGCGCCGTGTCGGTGGCGACGACCTTGGCCGGGACCGTCTTGCCGGACGAGAGCCGGACGCTGACCGTACCGTCCTGCGCGATCACGTGGTTGTTGGTCAGGATGAGGCCGTCCGAGCCGATCACGACGCCCGAGCCGATCGCCGACGAGCGCGCGCCGTCGACCATGACCGTGACGACGCTGGGCTGGACCGCCTTGACCACCGAGGCCAGGTCACCGTCGGTCACGGTGGCGGCCGCGGCGGTCGTGGTGCCGCTGGTCGTGGCGGTCGCGGCCGGGTGGTCGATCAGGTAGTGGTCGGCAAGCACGCCACCCGCGGTGCCACCCCCGGCGACCAGCGCGAGCAGGGCGGCCCCACCGGCCAGGCGACGCGGCCAGCGCCGATCGCCGGAGGAGGGCGGCACACCGTACGGCGGAGACGGCGGCGGTGGCGGCGCGATGTGCTCGTCCTGGTCGCCCGGGTACGCGTCGTCGTTGCGGTGATACGGGGGCCGGGTCATCAGATCGGTCATCGCGCGCCTCGCTTCGATTGGCTGGTGCGTCAACAGTTGCCCGGCAGCTTGTTCCCCAGCAGTGAGCCGTCTGTGGGTTGCCTGTATGCGGTGGATCACCCGTCCGGGTCGCGTCACCACCCCCCGGTGGGCGCGGCGGCCCGCCCCGCCGGCGTCAAGCCCTACCGTCACCGGGTGTCTTTCGCCCGTTTTCCCATGGTATCGACGCTGTTGCTCCGCCGCCCCGCCGCGCATCCCGCTGTGCCCGTGAGCTCGCGTCGCCCCGCCGTGCTGGCCTCGGGTCGCCGAGCTGTGCGCGGCGTTCGGGTGCTTGCCACGCTCGGCGTGCTGGCGGTCGGGCTGGCGGGCTGTTCCGGATCTCCGCACCCGGTGGCGGCGCCGGCCGGGGTGCCCGTTGCTTCGGCGGAGGCGGTGCGGAATCCCGTACCGGCGATGTCGACGACGAAGCCCGCGCCCGCCCCGCCCACGCCGCGCCGCACCGGGCCGGCGCCGCGCCCGACGCGAACCACGACGGACACGCCGGGCGCGGGAAGCGGTGACGCCGGCCTTGATCGATTCGTGGCCGCGGTGCAGGAGCAGCTGCCGGCGGTCGCCCTCGACCGCCGTGACGAGGAGGTCGAGGAGCTGGGGCAGCAGGCTTGCTCGGAACTCGCCGCCGGGCAGAAGCCGGCCACCGTGGCCGCGGAGATCAGCGACCAGGGCGTCACCTCCGCCGACGCGCAGAAGCTGGTCGCGTTGGCCCACGAGACCGCCTGCCGCTAGCACCGGCACGGCCCGCCCTTCGGAACCGCCGCCATTCCCTTGGCCCCGCGGGTCGGCCGAAAGTCGCAGTCGTGGCACAGCGACCGTAGACGCTGGTCCGATGTGCGGCACAGCCTTCCCGCGGAACCTTGAGGAAGCCCCACCCCGGGGCCTTTCGTCGAGGAGGCAACGATGTCCGCACGGGGAATGCTGAGCGTCGTCGGCACCGCGGTGGGTGGCTTGATCGGCTGGTCCGAGACGCCGCCGCCGGCCGATCCGGTGATCGTGCGTTCGCTGCTCGCCGAGGTCGGCATCCCGGCCGGCGCGACCGAGGAGGAGCTCGCCGAGGCCGTGCGCGCGTTCCAGCGCCGCACCGGCCTCGACGCCGACGGGGTCGCCGGGCCGCGCACCACGCACCTACTTGCCCGCTACGCCAAGGAGATCCGGGAGCTTCGCCTCGGCATGGCCGCCTGACGCCGGGCCGGTAGGGTGCCGGGCATGACGAGCGCCGTCCCCGATCCCGCCGATCACGCCGCTTCCGTCGCTCCCGCCGCTCGCGATGCTGCCAGTGCTTCCGCTGCTTCCGGTGCTTCCGCTGCTCCCGTCGCCGAGCTGATCACCTATTTCGACGACGCCACCGGCGAGCGCACCGGGCTGACCGCGAGCGAGCTCGGCGGTTGGGCGGCGGCCACGGCGGCGCTGCTCACCGCGGAGTGCGGCCTGACACCAGGTGACCGGGTCGCGGTGCTCCTGCCGCCGCACTGGCAGACCGCCGCGGTGCTGCTGGGCGCCTGGTCGGCGGGCCTCGAGGTCTCCTTCCGCGGCTGGGCCACCGCGGGACTCCCGGCCGCGGATGATTCGCCGTCCTCCGGCGGCGCGGCCAGGGGCGCGTTCACCGCAGCCGGTGACTCGCTCGGCGGCGCGGCCACGGGCCCGTTCCCCGCAGCCGGTGACTCGCTCGGTGCCACGTTCGTGGAGGCGCGGCGGGTCGGCAGCTGGCTCGACGACGTTCCGGCCGGGCGGCATCAGTTCGTTCTCGGTCTCGGCGCCGCGGAGCCGCCGCCCGGCGGTTACCGCGACTATCTCTCCGCGGTACGCCCCCATCTCGGCGCCGCGCGCCCGTCGACGCCGGTCGGGGCGCACGATCTGGCCGCCGCCGGGGTGACCTTCGGCGAGTACGAGGCCGTCGCCCGCGGCGCCGCCGCATCGCAGGGGATCACCCGCGGCGATCGGGTGCTCATCGAGGCTTCCCGTACGGAGCAGCCCGTCCTCTGGCTTCTGGGACCCCTCGCCGCCGGGGCGTCGATCGTGTTGTGTGCCGATCTCGACCGGTCCCGGCTCGCCGAGCGGGTGGCCGCCGAGCGGGTGACCAAGGTCTTCGCCTGAGCCGGCTCCGCAATCAGGAACGTCACCGTTCGGCAGTCCACTGACGACCGATCGTCCGGTGGAGATCAACATATTTTGCCGGTAGCGTGCCGCTCAAGGCGTCCCCTCTGGCTCGGCCCGCCATCCGGCCCGCTATCCGGAATCCGACCTGGGAGCGCTCCAAGAAGATCATGCCCGTAAGGTCTTCACCATCAAGACGGTGATCACTGTCCCGGCGCACGGCCGCTCCACCGCGGCCCGGCGCCCGGCCTGATCGGCGCCGCTGGGGCGTTGTTGGGGCGCCCCAGCGGTTGCCCCTCTCGTCCTCAGTCGTCGAAGGTCACCTCCAACTTCGGCGTCGCCGGATGCGACTGGCACGTCAACACGAACCCGGCCGCCACCTCGGCCTCCTCCAGCGCGAAGTTCCGCCGCATCGTCACCTCGCCCTCGGTCACCCGCGCCCGGCACGTCCCGCAGACCCCGCCCTTGCAGGCGAAGGGCAGGTCGGGCCGCGCCCGCTGCGCTCCCTCCAGCACGGTGTCGCCCTCGGCGACCGTGACCGTCGTCGACCGGCCGTCGAGCACCACCGTGACCTCGCTGCTCGGGCCCTCGACGCCCGGCTCCTCGCGCCGCGGCTCGGGCGGCAGCTCGTCCACCCAGAACAGCTCGCGGTGGATCCGGGCGGCCGGCACGCCCGCCTCGCCGAGCACCTCCATCGCGTCGGTGACCATGCCGAACGGCCCGCACAGCCACCAGTGGTCCACGGCCGGCACGTCGATCAGCACCGGGAGCAGCGCCCGCAACTTGGCCGCGTCGAGACGGCCGCTCAGCAACTCGACCTCGCGCGCCTCACGGGACAGCAGGTGCACGAGCTCGAGCCGGGACGGGTGGCTGTCCTTCAGGTCGGCCAGCTCCTCGGCGAACATCACCGTGTCGGCGCGGCGATTGCCGTACAGGATGCTCACCTGCGCTCCCGGCCGTCGCAGCAGCGACGTCGCGATCGACAGCACCGGCGTGATCCCGGAGCCGGCGGCGATCATGACGTGCCGGCCGCCCGCCTCGATGTCCGGCGTGAACGTGCCGGTCGGCGGCGCCACCTCGACGGCGTCACCGACCCGCAGGTCGTGCACCAGCCACGACGAGACCAGCCCGCCCGGGACCTCGCGCACCCCGATGCGGGGCCGCGCACCCACCGGCGCGCAGATCGAGTAGCTGCGCCGCTCGTCGGCGGGGTCCTGCGGCCGCCGGACGGTCAGCGACTGCCCGGCCCGGAACGCGTAGAGCTCGGCCAGTTCCCCCGGCACGTCGAAGGTGACCGCCACGGCGTCCTCGCACAGCCGCTCGATCCCGGCGACGCGCAGCGGGTGGAACTCGCGGACCACCACGTCAGATCTCCTTCATGTGCTCGAACGGCTCGCGGCACGCCGGGCAGCGCCGCAGCTCACGGCAGGCGGTCGCACTGAACGCCGCGATCCGCTCGGTCTCGTCGTGCCCGCAATGGGGGCAGGCCACCGGCTCCCGGCGCACGCCCAGCATCAGCGGCACCGGTCCGGCCGCCCGGCGCGGCGCCGGGCCCGGGGGCGCGATCCCGGCGGCGGCGAGCTTGGCCTTGCCGGTCTCGCTGATCCAGTCGGTCGACCACGCGGGCGACAACACCGTACGCACCTCCGCGCGCCCGAATCCCGCAGCGCGCAAGGCATGCACGATGTCGTCGCGGATCGCCTCCATGGCCGGGCATCCCGAGTACGTCGGCGTGATCGTCACCCGCACGCCGCCGGAGCCCTCCTCGACCCCGCGCACGATGCCGAGCTCGGCGAGCGTCACCATCGGCAGCTCCGGATCGGTGACGGTCGCGACGATCTCGGCGGCCGTCGCCGTCGTCGTGGTCACCAGACACCGCCGGGCAGCGCGCGGGCCAGCTCCTGCATCTCGTCGAGGATCGCCTTCAGCTCGGGCCCGTGGTCGCCGTAGCGTCCGCCTCCGCCGGTCCCGTCGCGCTTCGAGCTTCCCGTCGCCTCGCGCTCCGAGTTCGCCCTCGCGTCGTCGACCGGCGCCATCCCTTCTCCGGGGTCCGACCCGTTCGCCGCAAGCGGCCGTGGGTCGGTGAGCGTCGCGGCAGTGAGCACCTGGTTGAGGGCCGCCTCGAACTCCTCCCGCAGCGACGCCGGATCGGCGGCGACGCCGGCCGCGGCGAGGCGGGACTCCACCTCGTGCGGGACGAACAGCTCGCCGGCCGGCGGGAGGATCGCGTCGACGGCCGCCTGCATGCGCCGGTGGGAGAGCTCGGTGCCGTCGCCGAGCCGGACCACCCACTGTGCCGCGTACTCCCGGTGGTAGGTGACCTCCTTGACGCCCTTCGCGCCGATCGCGGCCAGCACCGGGTCGCGCGAGCCGGAAAGCCGGTCGAGCAACGGCAGCCGCCAGGCCGCGAAGATCAGCAACCGCGCCACCAGGTGCGCGAAGTCCTCGTCGGCCCGCTCGGCCAGCCGGACGTTGCGGAACTCGTGCGGACCCCGCAGGTAGGCCAGCCCGTCCTCGTCGCGGCCCTCGCCCTCCACCTCGGCCGCCCGGCTCAGCAGCAGCCGCGCCTGCCCGAGCAGGTCGAGCCCGATGTTGGCGATCGCCAGCTCGTCCTCCAGCTCGGGCGCCCGGGTCACCCACTGCTGGAGCCGATGCGACATCACCAGGGCGTCGTCGCCGAGCATCAGGCAGTACGCGACCAGGTCGGCCCGGTCGATTCCGTCCGGGACCGCCGTGGGCACGCCGGCCAGCGGGTCGGCGAACCCGGTCCCGTACGCCCAGCGGGAGTCGTCGTCGTGATCGGTGAGCGCGCCGTACGCGTCGTCGTCGAAGGACATGGCGGCCTCAGATGTGCGGAACGGAGTCGGGAATCGAGTAGTACGTCGGGTGGCGGTACATCTTGTCGCCACTGGGCGCGAAGAACGCGTCCTTGTCGCCGGGCCCGGAGGAGACGACGTCGTCGGACCGGACCACCCAGATGCTCACGCCCTCGTTGCGCCGGGTGTAGAGGTCGCGCGCGTGGTGCAGCGCCATCTCGTGGTCGGCCGCCCGCAGGGAACCGACGTGCACGTGGTTGAGGCCGCGCTTGGCCCGCACGAACACCTCGAACAGCGGCCACTCGTGCCGGATCTCCTCGCTCACGCCCGTGCCTCCGATCGGTTCCCGGCCCTCTGCAGCTTCGCGGCGTGCGCCGCCGCGGCCTCGCGCACCCAGGCGCCCTCCTCGTCGGCGCGCCGCCGGTGCGCGATGCGCTCGGCGTTCATCGGACCGTCGCCGGAGATGACGCGCTTGAACTCGGCCCAGTCGATCTCGCCGAAGTCGTGGTGCTGCCGCTCCTCGTTCCACCGCAGCGCCGGGTCGGGCAGCGTGACACCGAGCGCCTCCGCCTGCGGGACGGTCATGTCGACGAACCGCTGCCGCAGCTCGTCGTTGCTGTGCCGCTTGATCTTCCAGGCCATCGACTGGGCGCTGTTGGGCGAGTCGGCGTCGGGCGGCCCGAACATCATCAGCGACGGCCACCACCAGCGGTCGACCGCGTCCTGCACCATCGCCCGCTGGTCGGCGGTACCGCGCATCATGGTCATCAGCAGCTCGTAGCCCTGCCGCTGGTGGAAGGACTCCTCCTTGCAGATGCGAATCATGGCTCGCGCGTACGGCCCGAACGAGCTGCGGCACAGCGGCACCTGGTTGCAGATGGCGGCGCCGTCGACCAGCCAGCCGATCACGCCGACGTCGGCGAAGCTCAGCGTCGGGTAGTTGAAGATCGACGAGTACTTCTGCCGGCCCTCGATGAGCCGCCGGGTCAGGTCGCCGCGGTCGGCGCCGAGCGTCTCCGCCGCCGAGTACAGGTAAAGCCCGTGCCCGGCCTCGTCCTGCACCTTGGCCAGCAGGATCGCCTTGCGGCGCAACGACGGGGCCCGGGTGATCCACGCGCCCTCGGGCTGCATGCCGATGATCTCGGAGTGCGCGTGCTGCGCGATCTGCCGGATCATCGTCTTGCGATAGCCGTCCGGCATCCAGTCGCGCGGCTCGACCCGCTGGTCCTTCTCGATGGTCTCGGTGAAGACGCGCTCACCGGCCGCCTGATCGACGGCGTTGGTGGCGAGGTCGCTCATGATGCCTCCCAGGTGAAGAAGCCCTGCCCGGTCTTACGGCCCAGCTCGCCGCGGGCCACCTTGTCGCGCAGCAGCGCGGGCGGGGCGAACCGCTCCCCCAGCTCGCGGTGCAGATGCTCGGCAATGGCGAGCCGCACGTCGAGCCCGACCAGGTCGGTCGAGCGCAGCGGGCCCATCGGGTGCCGGTAGCCCAGCTCCATGGCCCGGTCGATCGAGGCCGCGTCGGCCACGCCCTCGGACAGCATGCGGATCGCCTCGAGGCCGAGCAGCACGCCGAGCCGGCTGGTGGCGAACCCGGGCGAGTCGCGCACCACCACCTCGGTCTTGCCCAGACCGGCCACCCAGGATCGCGCCGCGACGGCGGTGTCGTCGCCGGTGGCCGGGCCGATCACGACCTCGACCAGGCTGCTGGCCGGCACGGGGTTGAAGAAGTGCAGGCCCAGGAACCGCTCCGGCCGGCGCAGGCCCTCGGCGATGCCCGCGATCGAGAGCGAGCTGGTGTTGCTGGCCAGCACGGCCTGCTCGCCGACCGCCTTCTCCGCCGCGGCCAGCACCTGGACCTTGAGAACGGCGTCCTCGGGGACGGCCTCGACCACCAGGGCGGTGCCGGACGGCAGCGCGGCGACGTCGTCGACCAGCACGAGCCGCTCCAGCACGGCGTCGGCCGACTCGGCGAGCTTGCCCTTCTCCGCGGCGCGCAACAGACCCATGGCGACCCGGTCGCGGGAGGCGACGGCGGCGGCCGGGTCACGCTCGGCCAGGCAGACGGTCGCCCCGGCCACGGCGAAGACCTGCGCGATGCCCGCGCCCATCCGCCCACCGCCGATCACCCCGACGACCTCGGGCACCGCGGGCACAGCGGGCGGCTGAGAGCTGGTCATGAGCGATCTCCCCCGCTTTTCGTGAGGAACGCGTGCATGCGGTCGCGCTTGTCGGCCGACTCGAAGAGGATGGCCTGGGCCAGGTCGTCGGTGATCGGGTGACCGCCGGGCGCGTCGGCGACGAGCTTGGTGAGCCGCAGCGCGAGCGGGCCCGACCGGGCCATCCGGTCCAGCAGCGCGTGCGCCCGCTTGAGCAGGTCGCCGGCCGGGACGATCTCGGCGACCAGACCGAGCCGGTACGCGTCGTCCGCGTCCAGCCGCCGGCCGGCCAGCAGCACCTGCTTCGCCACCGAGGCGCCGACCAGGTCGCGCAGCCGCCAGCAGGCGCCGGCCGCGGCGAGGATGCCGAGGCCGGGCTCGGGATTGCCGAAGACGGCGGCCGGCGAGGCGAGGCGGATGTCGCACGCGTACGCCAGCTCGGCCCCACCGCCCAGGGCCCACCCATCGACGGCGGCGACCGTCGGCATCGGCAGCCGGGCGATCCGGTCGAAGACCCGGCTGTTGATGCCCTGCAGCGCCTGGTCGCGCCCGCGTTCCCGCAGCTCCCCGATGTCGGCGCCGGCCGCGAACGTGCCGCCTGCCCCGGTGAGCAGCAACAGCCGGGGCCGCTCCTCCAGCTCGTCGCAGACGGCGTGCAGCTCGCGCACCATGGCCGCGTTGATCGCGTTGCGCGCCTCGGGCCGCGACAGGGTCACCACGACCCGGTCGTCGAGCCGCTCGACGGTCAGCGTGGTCACGGCCGCTCCACCAGCATCGCCACGCCCTGTCCGACGCCGACGCAGAGGGTGGCCAGCCCGCGCCGGGCGCCCTCCCGCTCCATCCGGCCGAGCAGGGTCACCGTGATGCGCGCGCCAGAGCAGCCCAGCGGGTGGCCCAGCGCGATCGCTCCGCCGTCGGCGTTGACCCGATCCTCGTCGAGCTTGAGCCGCCGGATCACGCCCAGCGACTGGACCGCGAACGCCTCGTTCAGCTCGACCGCGTCGAGGTCGCCGGCGCCCCAGCCGGCCCGGGCCAGCGCCTTCTCGGTGGCGGGGACCGGCCCGAGCCCCATCAACTGCGGTGCGACGCCCGTGCTCGCGCCGGTCACGATGCGGGCGCGCGGCACCAGGCCGTACCGCTCGACCGCCGCCTCGCTCGCCACCATCACGGCCGCCGCGCCGTCGGAGAGCGGCGAGGACGACCCCGCCGTGACCACGCCGCCGGCCCGGAAGACCGGCTTCAGGCCGCCGAGCTTCTCCAGGGTGGAGCCGCGGCGCGGGATCTCGTCGGTGGTCACGTCGCCGACCGGCACGATCTCGGCCGCGAACCGGCCGGCGTCGATCGCGGCGATCGCCCGCTCGTGGCTGCGCAGCGCGAACGCGTCGCTGTCGGCGCGGGTTACGCCGTCGAGGGCGGCCACCTCCTCGGCGGTCTCGCCCATCGTGAGCGTGATGCGGCGGTCCTCGGGCCCGGCGCCGGCCGAGCGGTCGTGCTCGGTGAAGGCCGGGTTGGTGAAGCGCCAGCCGAGCGACGTGTCGGCCACCTCGCCGGGCCGCGCCCACGGGGTACCCGGTTTCTGCATGACCCAAGGCGCGCGGGTCATCGACTCGACGCCGCCGGCCACGATCAGGTCGGCCTCGCCGGCGCGGATCGTGTTCGCCGCCGAGACGATCGCGGTGAGCCCGCTCGCGCAGAGGCGGTTGACCGTGTAGCCGGCGACGGTGTCGGGCAGGCCGGCCAGCAGGACGGCCATGCGCGCGACGTTCCGGTTGTCCTCGCCGGCCTGGTTGGCGGCGCCGAGCACGACCTCGTCGATCGCCTCGCCCGGCACCCCGGCGCGTGCCACCGCCTCGCGGACGACCAGGCCCGCGAGGTCGTCGGGCCGCACGCCGGCGAGCGCGCCGCCGTACTTGCCCTGCGGGGTGCGGACGCCGCCGACCAGGAACACCTCAGGCATTCGCGGCCTCCGCGGTCTCGGCGGCCGGTACGTGGTGGCGGGACTGGAGCGCGAAGAAGCGGCCGGTCACGTAGTAGTCGTCGGTCAGCGACGCGGTGGCGGCCGGGTTGGCGCCGGTGCCGTGCAGGTCGCTGAACGCCGCCGTCTGATTGACGAAGACGCCGCCGGTCAGGTTTTCCGACAGGTGCACGCCGGCGTCGAGCGCGGCCTCGCGGGCGGCCTCGAGCACGTCGGGCGAGGTCGAATACACCGACGCGGTGAGCGCGCCGTGCGCCCGGACCGTCTCCACGAACAGCTCCAGGCTGCGCGCCGTCGAGTCGGTCGCGATCAGGAAGGACACCGGCCCGAACCACTCGCGGGTGTAGACCTTGTCGTCTCCGGCGTCGAGCTTGGCCACCACGGGGGTGCGGATCGTGGCGTTCGGATACTGCTCGTCGGCGACCTCGGCCGACGGGTGCACGACCGACGGCGACGCACCGGCCTCGGTCAGCCGGCCGAGGACGCCGTCGTTGACGATCGCGCCGAGCGTGCCGGCCGCCCGTTTCGGGTCGCCGAGCAGCTTGTCGAGCGCGCCGGACAGGTCGGCGGCGAACTCGTCGAAGCTCTTGTGCCCGGCGTCGGTCTCGATGCCGTCGCGCGACACCATGATGTTCTGCGGGGTGGTGCACATCTGGCCGCTGTAGAGCGAGAGGGAGAAGGACAGGTTGCGCAGCATGCCCTTGTAGTCGTCGGTCGAGTCGACGATCACCGTGTTGAGGCCGGACTTCTCCGTGTAGACCACGGCCTGGCTGGCGTTGGCCTCCAGCCAGTTGCCGAACTCGCTGGAGCCGGTGAAGTCGACGATCCGCACGTCGGGATGGGTGGCCAGGGTCGCGGCGATGCCATCGCCGGGCTCCTCCACGGCCAGGGTGACCAGGTCGGGGCTCTGCCCGGCCTCGGCCAGCACCTCGCGGCAGATCTGCACGGTGATGGCGAGCGGCAGCACGGCGCCCGGGTGCGGCTTGACGATCACCGGGTTGCCGGTGACCAAGCTCGCGAACAGGGCGGGGTAGCTGTTCCAGGTCGGGAAGGTGGTGCAGCCGATCACCAGCGCGACGCCGCGGCCGACCACAGTGGTGGTCTTCTCCAGGCGCAGCGGGTCGGCGCCGCGCTGCGGCTTGGCCCAGCCCGCGTCGGCCGGCATGCGGGTGGAGGCGGCCAGCGCGTAGGCCACCGCCTCGAGCGCGCGGTCCTGCGCGTGCGGGCCACCGGCCTGGAACGCCATGACGAAGGCCTGGCCGGTGGTGTGCTGCACGGCGTGGGCCAGCTCGAAGCTGCGCGCGTTGATCCGTTTGATGATCTCGGCGGCCACGCCGGCGCGGCCCTCGGGACCGGCGGCGCGCCAGGCGGGGGTGGCGGCGCGGGCGGCCGCGACCAGGGCCAGCGGGTCGGCCTTGGGGTAGCTGACGCCGAGCTCGATGCCGTAGGGCGAGCGCTCGGTCGAGACCGTGCCGGTGGCGCCGGGCACGTCGATCGGGAACGTGGTGCCGAGCAGCGCGGTGAACGCCCGCTCACCGGCGGGCGCCGCCTCCTCACCGTAGACGGACTTGCTCGGCGACTCCGGGAAGGCGGACCAGTAGTCGCGCTCGCGGGCGGCCTTGATCGCCCGGTCGAGCAGCTCGCGATGCGTCTCGTACAACTCGGTGGGGGTTGTCATCTGCGCTCCATTGCGGTTGGCTATTTCTCTACCGAACGCTCGGTTGGTAATTTACGACGAGCCGGAGATCGTTATCAAGCCCCCGGGGGTGAACGTGGCACGGAGCTCGGCGCACGACATGTTCGACCGCGACACCGCGTCCAAGGCGCTCGGCATCGAGCTGCTCGACGCCGGGGGCGGGCAGGCCACGGTGCGGATGACGGTCACCGCCGACATGGTCAACGGGCACGCGATGACCCACGGCGGCTACATCTTCATGCTCGCCGACACGGCCTTCGCGTGCGCGTGCAACAGTCATGGCCCGGTCACGGTCGCGGCCGGCGCCGACATCTCGTTCCTGCGGCCGACCGGGCCCGGTGACGTGCTCGTCGCGTACGGGAAAGAGAGAGTGACCCGCGGTCGCAGCGGGATCTACGACGTCACCGTGACCTGCGAGGGCGACGTGGTCGCCGAGTTCCGCGGCCGCAGCCGCGTGATCAGCCCGGGAGCGCCGGCATGACCGCACCCCGGCGCCGCGGACGCCCCGGCCATGACCTGGACGCGGTGCTCGCCGCCGCCGTGCGCCTGTTCAACGAGCGCGGCTACGACGCCACCAGCATGTTCGACATCGCCGAGTCGCTGGGCATCACCAAATCGAGCGTCTATCACCACATCAGCGGCAAGGAGCAGTTGCTGCAAATGGCGATGGATCGGGCCCTCGACGGGCTCTTCGAGGTGGCGGCCGAGGTGCGTAGTCTCGACGTGCCCGCGCTCGACCGTCTCGAGCAGCTGATCCGGCGTAGCGTGCTCGTGCTCGCCGATCGCTTCGAGTACGTGACGGTCCTGCTGAGAGTGCGTGGCAACACCGAAGTGGAGCAGCATGCCCTGGCCCGCCGCCGGGAGCTCGACGCGGTTGTGACCGACCTGGTCAAACAGGCCCAGGCCGAGGGAGACGTCCGGCCCGATGTCGATCCCGCGACCGCCGCGCGCCTGCTCCTCGGCATGGTCAACTCGCTCACCGAGTGGTACAAGCCCCGTCCCGGCGGCGCCGGCGCGATCGCCGACGCCGTCACCACGATCGCCTTCGAGGGACTGCGCATATAGGAGGTCACCGTGCAGGACCGGATCCCCCGCCCCGAAGATCTCGACCCGATCGAGCGCGCCTCGGTCGACGAGCTGCGCGCGCTCCAGCTCGACCGGCTGCGATGGTCGCTGCGGCACGCGTACGACAACGTCCCGCAGTACCGCAAGATGTTCGACGAGCGCCAGGTGCGCCCGGGTGACCTGCGTGATCTCACCGACCTGGCCAAGTTCCCGTTCACCGACAAGGCCACCCTGCGCGCCAACTACCCGTTCGGCATGTTCGCCGTGCCGCGCGAGCAGATCTCGCGCATCCACGCCTCCTCCGGCACGACCGGCCGGCCGACCGTCGTCGGCTACACCCGGGAGGATCTGGACACGTGGGCCAAGCTCATGGCGCGATCGATCCGCGCCTCGGGGGGCCGGCCCGGCGATCGCGTGCATGTCGCGTACGGGTACGGGCTGTTCACCGGCGGCCTCGGCGCGCACTACGGCGCCGAGGAGCTGGGCTGCACCGTCATCCCGGTCTCCGGCGGCATGACCGAGCGTCAGGTCCGCCTCATCCAGGACTTCGAACCCGAGATCATCATGGTCACGCCGAGCTACCTGCTGGCCATCGTCGACGAGATGGAGCGGCAGGGCGTCGATCCGCGCGCCACCTCGCTGCAGGTCGGCATCTTCGGCGCCGAGCCGTGGACCCAGGATCTGCGCCGCGAGATCGAGGAGCGGCTCGACATGCACGCGCTCGACATCTACGGCCTGTCCGAGGTGATGGGCCCGGGCGTGGCCAACGAGTGCATCGAGACCAAGGACGGCCCGCACATCTGGGAGGACCACTTCTACCCCGAGATCATCGACCCGGTCACCGGCGAGGTGCTGCCCGACGGCGAGGTCGGCGAGCTGGTCTTCACCTCGCTGAGCAAACAGGCGATGCCGGTGATCCGCTACCGCACCCGCGACCTCACCCGGTTGCTGCCCGGCACGGCGCGCCCGATGCGGCGCATGGAGAAGATCACCGGCCGCACCGACGACATGATCATCCTGCGCGGCGTGAACCTTTTCCCCACCCAGATCGAAGAGCTCATCCTCCGTACGCCCGCGCTCGCACCCCATTTCCAGTGCGTGCTCACGCGAGACGGCCGCCTCGACGCGCTCACGGTCAAGGTCGAGCGCCGCGCCGGCACCGATCCGGAGGTGGTCACGCAGGCGGGCAACGATCTGGCCATCGCGATCAAGAACAACATCGGCGTGAGCGTACGGGTGGAGGTCATCGAGCCGGACGGGGTGGAGAGATCGATGGGCAAGATGCGGCGCATCGTCGACCTTCGAGGTGGTGCGCAGACCGGCTAGCGTGGGCGCCGATGCGCACCCGAGTCATGATCGGCCTTGCCGCGGCGCTGGCCCTGGCGGGTTGCGGCTCCACGCCGCCGTCCACCGTGGCCGCCTCACCGTCGGCCGCCGTCCCGGCCTCGCCCTCCCTGCCGTCGCCGTCGGTACCGCCGCCCTCGGTGCCGTCGATGGCGGTCCCGCCGCCACCGTCTCCGTCGCCGTCGGTCAGCGCCGACTGCGTCACGCGTACGCTCGGGAAGCTGTCGCCGGCCGAGCAGGCCGGCCAGCTGCTGATGGTGGGCATCTCGGTGAACGCGCCGAGCGGGCTCGGCGACACCGTGCGCCGCTACCACCTGGGCGGTGTCTTCCTGCACGGGCGGAGCACGCACAGCGCCGGGCAGCTGCGCGGCGACATCGCCGGGCTGCAGAAGCGGTCCGCGCTACCGCTGCTGATCTCCCTCGACCAGGAGGGTGGCAACGTCCAGACGCTCAAGGGCGCGGATTTCCCCCTGCTGCCCTCGGCCGAGAAGCTGGGCGCCGGATCGCAGGCGGCGCTGCGCGACACGACCCGGGACAGCGCCCGGCGCCTGGCCGGCATCGGCGTGACGGTGAACCTGGCGCCGGTCGCCGACACCGTGCCGGCGTCGATCGGCGAGGACAACCCGCCCATCGGCTACTGGCACCGGCAGTTCGGGTCGGACCCGGCGCGGGTGGCCGCCGACATCCGCACGGTCGTCCCGGCCGGCCAGGGCGCCGGCGTGCTGAGCGTGCTCAAGCACTTCCCGGGTCTGGGGCGGGTCCGGTTCAACACCGACCTGTCGACCAAGGCGGTCGACGCCACGGCGACCGTAAATGATCCGTACCTGGGCCCGTTCCAGGCCGGTATAGCGGCCGGCTCGGCGGCCGTGATGATCTCGTCGGCCCGCTACCCGAAGCTGGACGGCTCGGCAATCGCGGCGTTCTCGCGGCCGATCGTCACCGGGCTGCTGCGCGAACGGCTGGGCTTCCGCGGGCTGGTGATGTCCGACGACCTGGGCGCGGCGGTGGCGCTCGACCCGGTGCCGGTGGGCCAGCGGGCGGTCCGCTTCGTCGCGGCCGGCGGCGACATGGTGCTCACGATCCGCCCGACCGACGCGGCCCCGATGGCCGACGCCCTGATCGAGCGGGCCGCCCACGACGCCGCCTTCCGCGCCCGCGTCACCGACGCGGCCCGGCACGTCCTGCAGGCCAAGGCGCGCGCCGGCCTGCTGCGCTGCTAGCCGCCGCCCTTCCGCCACGACACCGCCTCCGCGGCCCCGCCGCCGTCCCGTTTTGCCCGGCGCCGCACTGTTTCCTGCATCGGCAGGGGCCTCAGCCGGCGGGCGGTGCGGCCGTGCTGCCGCGCACGACCAGGTGCGGGACCTGGACCATCTCCAGGCGCTGGACGCGGCCGGCGTCGAGGCGGGAGACGGCGGCCTGCACGGCCTCGCGGGCCTGGGCGGGCGCGTTCTGGTTGACCGAGGTCAGGTCGATGTGCGCGAGACGGGCCAGCGTGCTGTCGTCGTAGCCGACCACCGAGACCTGGCCGGGGACGTCGATGCCGGCCCGGACGAAGGCGTCCATCACGCCGACCGCGAGACGGTCGTTGGAGGCGACGACCGCCGTCGGGAGCACGTGCTCGGCGGCGATGCGGCGCCCCGCGCGTACGCCGCCCTCCTCGGTGTGATCGCCGGGCACAACCTCCGCGACCAGGCCCGCTCTCCGCATCGCCCGGCGATAGCCGCGGCGGCGGGTCGCGGCCACCGCGCCGCGACCGCCGTCCACGAAGGTGATGCGCGAGTGTCCGAAAGAGATCAGATGAAACAGGGCCGCGTCGACGCCCACGTCGTCGGCCGAGCGCACCACGTCGACGTCGGCCTCGGCCACCGTGCGGCCGACCACCACGCAGGGCACCTGCCCGGCCAGCCGATCGAGCGCGTCGTCGGACGCGTCGGGACCGAGCAGGATCAGGGCCTCGCAGCGGAAGTCGAGCAGCGTCTCGATCGCCCGGTCCTCGTCACGGTCGCGGGTGAGCGTGGAGAGGACCACCTCGTAGCCCGCCTTGTCGGCCTCGCAGTGCAGCTCCTCCACCAGCTCGGCGTGGAACGGGTTGCGCACGTCGAGCAGCACGCCCAGCAGATGCCGGCGGCGGCGCGCGAGCAGGCTGGCCGTGCGATCGGCGCGGTAGGACAGCTCGGCGGCGGCGGCCATCACCCGGTCGCGCGTGTCGGCGCTCGGCCCGGGCGCGCCGCGGAGAACGAGCGACACCGATGCGGTCGAGACACCGGCGCGGGCGGCGACGTCGGCGAGACGCGGTCGCTGATCCACTAATTCACTCCCCGTGCAGCACTTGACACGCATCGAGATCGACTCAGATAGTACAGGGGATTTAAAGCGCTTTAAAGATCGCGCCTTCAGGAGGTCCCTCCATGTCCCCTCGCCCGCCCTCGATCGGCGTAGCGGTGATCGGAGCCGGCATGGTCGGCCGCGCCCATGCGAACGCCTATCGCAGCGCCGCCACCGTCTTCGGCCTCGACCTGCCCGCGCCCCGCCTCGTCGCCATCGCCGACGTGCACGAGCCGTTCGCCGCCGACACCGCGGCGCGGTACGGCTTCGCCCGGGCCGAGACCGACTGGCGCGCGGTCGTCGACGCCCCCGACGTCGACGCGGTCAGCGTGGCCGTCGCCAACAGCCTGCACCGCGAGATCACCGAGGCCGCGCTGGCCGCCGGCAAGCACGTGCTCTGCGAGAAGCCGCTGGCGCCCGGGATCGCCGACGCCCAGGCCATGGTGGAGGCGGCCGCCGCCGCGCCCGAGCTGGTCGACGCGGTGGGCTTCACCTTCCGCCGCTCCCCCGCGATCAATGCGATCAAGCAGCAGGTCGAGGGCTCACTCGGCCCGGTGCGACACTTCGTCGGCAACTACTGGTGCGACTACGGCTACGACCCGCAGCGCCCGATGAGCTGGCGCTATCTCGGCGGCGCGGGCAGCGGCGTGCTGGCCGACATCGGCAGCCACATGGTCGACCTCGCCGAGTTCTTCTGCGGCCCGACCACCGCCGTCCAGGGCACCACCATGACCACGCTGGTGAAGGACCGGCCGCGCCCGCTCGGCGTCGCGGTCGGTCACGCCGGCGGCGTGCGGGTCAGCGACGAGCGCGTCCCGGTGGAGAACGAGGACGTCTGCACCTTCACCACCGCCTACGAGTCCGGCGCGGTCGGCACCTTCTCGCTGTCCCGGGTCGCCTTCGGCCATGCGAACACGTTGCGCATCGACCTGTTCTGTGAGAACGGCACGGCCTCGTTCGACCTGACCCGGCCGGCCGAGTTCACCATCGCCGACGGGGGCCCGGCGACCGAGGTCAACGGGGTGCGGACGGTCTTCATCGGCCCCTGGCACCCGTACGTCGCCGGCGGCCTTCCGATGGACTTCCCCACCGTCGGCCACGGGCAGAACGACTTCTTCATCTACCAGGCCCGCGCGTTCCTCGACCAGATCGCCGGGGCGGCCACCCTGCCGCCGTGCCCCGACATGGCTCACGGCCTGCACAACCTGCGCGTGCTCGACGCGGTCGTGTCCGCCACCGACAAGCCCGTCCAGCTCTGAGGAGACCACCGATGAAACTCGGCGCGTACACCGCCTGCCTCCATGACCGTTCCCTCGACGAGACCCTCAAGATCCTCGGAGAGCTGGGCCTGACCAGCGCCGAGATCAACACCGGTGGCTTCATCGGTGCGCCGCACATCCCGATCGACGACATCCTGGCCAGCAGCGCCGCCCGCGAGGACTATCTGGGCCGGTTCGCCCAGGCCGGCATCACGCTCACCGGGCTCAACGTCAACGGCAACCCGCTCAACCCCGATCCGCTGGTCGGTCCCCGCCACGCCGCCGACCTGCGCCGCACGATCGAGGTCGCCGCGCTGCTGGGCGTCAAGCGGGTGGTCACCATGTCCGGCCTGCCCGGCGGCCACCCCGGCGCCTCGACCGCCAACTGGGTGGTCAACCCGTGGGACAGCCAATGGCTCGACGTGCTCGATCACCAGTGGAACGAGGTCGCCGTCCCGTTCTGGCGCGACATCCAGGCCCGGGCTGCCGACGCCGACGTCAAGATCTGCATCGAGATGCACCCGCACAATCTCGTCTTCAACCCGCCGACCCTGCAGCGGCTGGTGGAGCAGACGAACGCCACCCACGTGGGCGCCGAGATGGACCCGAGCCACCTCTTCTGGCAGGGCATCGACCCGGTGGCGGCGGTCGAGCACCTGGGCGACCTCGTCTTCCACGCCGCGGCCAAGGACACCCGGATCAACGAGGCGAACGTGCGGCTGTTCGGGGTGCTGGACGACCGGTTCACCCGTACGCCCGCCGATCGCAACCCGCTCAACCTGGGCGGCCGCAACACACTCAACCAATGGCCGTCGCGGCCCTCGTGGCAGTTCGTGGCCGTCGGCCGCGGGCACGGCATCGAGGAGTTCTGGGCGCCGTTCCTGCGGGCGCTGCACGCGGTCGACCCCGACATGGCGGTGAACATCGAGCACGAGGACACCGAGCTCGACCAGATCGAGGGCCTGCGGCAGGCCGCCGACAACCTGCTGGCCGCGGCCCGGGCGGCCGGCGTCTGACCGGGGGCGTCCGGGCGTTCCTTGACAACTCCACAGTGGTGTTTCGGTAGGGTCCGGTCATGCGACCGCCGATCCACGTCTCGGTGTGGGACGGGCCGGCTTCGGCGGAGCCGGCGATCCTCGTCCACGGGACGTTCGCTTGGGCCGCCCTCGCCTTCGAGCATCAGCGGCCGCTCGCCCGGGAGCGGCGCATCCTGCTGCCGGACCGGCGGGGCTTCGGCGCGAGCCCCGACCTCCGTCCCGGCGGTCCCCGCGAAGGCCACGGCGACCACGAGGACCGCGACGACGCGATCACCAGCGACTACGCGGTCGATGCCGAGGACGTCGGCGCGTTGCTGGGCGGCGGGGCGCACCTCGTCGGCCACTCGTACGGCGGGACCGTCGCGATGCTGGCCGCGGCGGCTCATCCCGGCCTGGTGCGGTCGTTGACGCTGATCGAGCCGTGCGCCCATGGCGTGGCGGCGGACGACCCGGTGGTGGCACGGGCAATCGAGGACGGGCGCCGGTACATGGCGGGCGCACGGCGTGGGACGCCCGAGGAGTACGTGCGAGCCGCTTTCGGGGACGGGCCGCGGCCGGAGCCGGGGTCGTGGCTGCTCCGGGCCGCGGGCACGGCGCTCCGCGAGCGTCCGTGCTGGCTCGCCGACCTGGCGACCGAGCCGTTGCGCGACGCCGGCTTCCCCAAGCTGGTGATCGTCGGTGGGTGGGAATCGGTGCCGCCCGGGTACCGGCCGGGCATGGCCGACGTGATGCGGGCCGTCTGCGCGCGGGTGGCCGACCGCATCGGCGGCCGGCTGGTGACGGTGCCGGGCGCCGGGCACGAGCCGCAGCGTGAGCGGCCCGACCTGGTGAACGCGCTGCTGGCCGAGCTTTGGTCGGCTACGCCGCCCGGGTGAGCCGGGGGCCGGCCACCTTCGGGGTCACCACGTGCAGCGCGAAGAGGGCGTAGCCGGCGAGGACCGGCACCAGGGCGGGGTGGACCAGCAGCGCCAGGACGGCCACCACCGCCAGCACGCCGGCGGCGGCCAGCGGGACGACCGGCCGCGCCCAGGCCAGGGCGAAGGCCGACCGAGCGGCGCCCGGCCGGCGCGTGCCGGGCGGGAGGGTTCCGGCTTCCACGGCCACCAGGGCGACGTAGCCGGCCGCCAGCGCGCCGATGGCGAGCACGAGCGTCAGCACCGGGCCGCCGCCCGGGACGGCGCCCCGGCGCAGGGCCGCGATGTCGATGAGCAGAAGCGCGGACCCGAGGGCCACGGCCGGGCCGGCGATCAGGCCGGGCACCAGCCGCCGGCGGAACACCGCCCAGCAGTCGGCGAGCGAGGGCCACCGGCCGTGGGCGATGAGGTGACGGATGGCGTGGCTGCCGGTCGCCACCGCCGCCCCCGCCGTCAGTAGCGGAAGCGACAGCAGCGTCACGACGATGCCGAGCAGGGCGAGGTCGGCGGCCAGCCGCAGGGATTCGCGCCAGTCGTGGGGCATGCGCTCAGCCCTTCAGGCCGCTGGTGTTGATGCCCTCGACCAGCAGCCTCTGGAAGGCCACGAAGAAGAGGAACACCGGAATCAGCGAGAGAAGCGACATGGCGAACATCGGGCCGACCGAGCTCTCGCTGGTCGAGTCGATGAACAGGGTCAGCGCCACCGGGGCGGTGTAGTCCTTGAGCTGGGAGAGGTACACCAGCTGCCGGAAGAAGTCGTTCCACGTCCAGATGAACGAGAAGATCGCCGTGGTGACCAGGGCCGGTCGGCTCAGCGGCAGCACGACGTGGCGGAAGACGCCGAACGCCGAGGCGCCGTCGATCACGGCGGCCTCGTCCAGCTCGCGCGGGATGCCGCGCATGAACTGGACCATCAGGAACACGAAGAACGCCTCGGTCGCCAGGAAGTGCGGCACGAGCAGCGGCAGGTACGGGAAGTCGCCGCCGACCAGGCCCAGCGTCCGGAAGAGGATGTACTGAGGAATGATCAGCACGTGCCCGGGCAGCAGCAGGGTGCCGATCATGAGGGCGAACCAGAAGCCGCGCAGCCGGAACCGGAGCCGGCCCAGCGCGTACGCCGCCAGCAGGCAGGAGATCGTGTTGCCGGCCACGGTCAGCGTGGCCACCATGGCGCTGTTGAGGAAGAAGCGGCCGAAGGCCACGTCGAACTTGTTCCAGCCTTCCTGGAAGTTGCCCGGCGTGAAGTCGTTCGGGATCAGGCCGATGTTGCTGGCGATCTCCTCGGGCGACTTGAAGGACGTGCCGATCATCCAGAAGAGCGGGTACAGCACGATCGCCAGGATGACGAGCAGGGCCAGCAGGCGGAGCAGTCTCGAGCGCATCACCGCTCCTCGGAGTCGGAGTAGTGCACCCAGAACCGGCCCGTGTTGAACAGGATCACGGTGATCGCGCCGACCACCAGCAGGAACACCCACGCCATCGCGGACGCGTAGCCCATGTTCAGGTCGACGAAGCCGGCCTTGTAGAGGTGCAGGGTGTACATCAGGGTCGAGTCGACCGGGCCGCCGGTGCCGTTGCTGAGCACGAACGCCGACGTGAAGCCCTGGAAGCCGTGGATCGTCTCCAGCACCAGGTTGAAGAAGATGACCGGGGACAGCAGCGGCAGCGTGATGTGGAAGAACTTGCGCCAAGCCCCGGCGCCGTCCACCGAGGACGCCTCGTAGAGCTCGACCGGCACCTGCTTGAGCCCGGCCAGGAAGATGACCATGGGGGCGCCGAACTGCCAGATGGCCAGCAGCATCAGGGTGGGCAGCGCCCAGGTGGGGTCGTTGACCCAGGCCTTGCCCTCGATGCCGAAGAACGACAGGAACGCGTTGAAGGCGCCGTCGCCGGAGAACATGCCACGCCAGACGATGGCCAGCGCCACGCTGCCGCCGAGCAGCGACGGCAGGTAGAAGAGGCCGCGGAACAGCGCGATGCCGCGCATGGCCTTGTTCAGCAGCATCGCGACGCCGAGTGCGGCCGCGAGCTTGAGCGGCACGGCCACCAGGGCGAAGGTGACCGTGACCCGCACCGCGTGCCAGTAGGACGGGTCGGCGGTGAACATCTTCCGGTAGTTGTCGAGCCCGATCCACTGCGACTCGGTCACCGGGATCAGTGGGCTGTAGTCGGTGAAGCTGAGGTACAGCGAGAGCAGCATCGGGATCGCGGTGATACCCACCAGGCCGAGCAGCCACGGTGAGAGGAAGAGGTAGCCGGCCAGGTCCTGGCGACGGCGCCGGCGGGCCACCCGGCCCCGCCGCTGAGCGGCGGGAGCCGGGGGCACGGGCTCGGTCGGACGGACCGGCATCTGAGCCATGGTCACGGGGTCGGTCCTAGCTCTGCCCGATGGCCGCCTTGGCGGCGGTGACGAAGTCCTTGGCTCCCTGCGCCGGCGTCGCCCGTCCGTAGGTGACACCCTCGGCGATCCGGACCAGCTCGGTCTTGACCTTGCTGTGGCCCTTCGGCGGGACGGTCGGCGAGGTCGGCCCGAACTTGGTGGCGAGCTCGCTCTGCACCGCGATGGTCTGCTTCATGTTCGGGTCGGTGACCGAGGCCTCGACCTGCTTGCGGACGTCGAGGTTCGGCGGCAGGCCGCGGTCGGTGCCGAGGATCATGCCGGCCTCGGGGTCGTTGGCCAGGAAGTTCACCACGTCGATCGCGGCGTCCTTGTGCGGGCTGCCGCGGAAGAGCGAGAAGTAGAGCGAGGCGCGGGCCCACTGGGCGCTCGGGTCGCCCGGGTACGCCATCAGGCCGAGGTCGCTCTTGGTGTTCTTCTTCAGCTCCGGCATCTGGTTGGTCCAGACCCACGACGTGTCGGCCTTGCCGGTGACGACCAGCTGCTTGCTCACGCTCGAGTCGTTGCCCTCGTGGATGACGTCCGGCGTCGGGGTGGCTCCCTGGGCGCCCGCGTCCTTCCACATCTGGAACCAGTTCGTGAGGTCGGTCTCGTCGAAGGCGATCTGGTTGCCCTTGTAGAGATCCTTGCCGTTCTGCCGTAGGTAGACCCAGAGTGCCTGGTAGACGGCGCTCGCGTCCTGGGTGCCCGGGATCTTGGCGACCTTGGAGACGTTGGCCGCCCACTTGATGAAGTCCGGCCAGCTCATGCCGGTGGTGGGCGCGGGCAGCTTGTTCTTGTCGAGCAGGGTCTTGTCGTACACCAGGCCCTGGGTGTTCTCGCCCATGGCGACGCCGACCAGCTTGCCGTCGACCTCGCCGTACTCCTTGAGGCCCTTGGAGAACTTGCTGACGTCGAGCTTGCCGTTCGAGGCGTACGGCGTGAGGTCGAGCGTCACGCCCCGCTGCGCGTACTCGGAGATCGCGTTGTCGTCGATCTGGAAGATGTCCGGCGCGTTGCCGCCGGCGGTGAGCGTGGCGAGCTTGTCGTAGTAGCCCTGGTTGGCCTGCCAGGTCTTCTTGAACGTGACGTTCGGGTGTTTCTGGGTGTATAGCGCGAGCGCCTTGTCGGTCAGCTCGGCCCGGGCGTCCGCACCCCACCAGAAGATGGAGAGCTCGACCTTGTCGCCCGACCCGCCGCCGGAGTCGCCGTCATCGCCGCACGCCGCCGCCCCCAGGACCAGGGGCACGGCGAGAGCGGCGGCGAGCAGCCGGCGGCGCGTCCGGCGGAACGCCGGGGTACGTTGATCAGGCGTGGCGCTCCTCGAGAGGGATTCCATGACGGTTGGCTCCTTTTAGGGAGGCGACCCCTCCGGGGACGGTCACGTTGCCCGGGTCCGCAGGGCTGTGCGGACCCGGGCCCGGCCCCGTCGAGTCGCGAATGACCAGTTCGGTCGGCAGATGGAGATGTGCGGCGGAACGACGGTCGTCGCCATGCGCGAGCAGCATGTCGACGGCCGCCCGACCCGCGGCGGCGGTGGGTGTCGCCACCGTGGTCAGCTTCGGACGGGTGAGCCGGCTGAGCATGATGTCGTCTATTCCGACGACGCTGACGTCCTCGGGCACCCGTGCCCCCGCGGACAGCAGCCCCTCGATGAGGCCGATCGCCATCAGGTCGTTGTAGGCGAGCACCGCGGTGGCGCCGGCCTGCAGCACGTCCTCGGCGACGCCGAGACCGCCGACCTCGGTCGGCGGGTTGGGTCCGATGACGGTGAGCTCGGCGTGCCCGGCCCGGGCCGTGGAGGTCGCGGAACGCCGGATCTCCCGGCTGGTCCAGGAACCGCGCGGGCCGGTGAGCAGGGCGAGCTTGCGGTGACCGCGGGCGACGAGGTGCTCGACGGCGAGCCGGGCGCCCTGAGCGACGTCCATCACGACGGCGGGGATGCCGGTGATCTGGCGGTTGACGACGACCAGGGCGACCTCGCGGCTGAGCTGCTCGATCAGCGCGTTGTTCATGCGCGGGCTGCAGAGCAGGACGCCGTCCACCTGCTTGGCCAGCGCCCGCACCACCTCTTCCTCGACGGCCGGGTCCTCGTTCGTGTCGGCCACGAAGATGTGGTGGTCGTGCTTACGGGCCTGGCTCTCGGCGGCCTTGATGAGCGGGGGGAAGAACGGGTTCGCGATGTCGGCCACGATCAGGCCGATGTTGTAGGTGCGGCCGGTGATCAGGGCGCGGGCCGCGCGGTTGGGCCGGTAGCCCAGCTCCTCGGCGCAGGCCAGCACCCGGCTGCGGGTGTTCGGATTGACCAGGTGCGGCGCCGAGAACGTGCGCGACACCGTGGAGATGTGCACGCCGGACGCCCGAGCGACATCGCGAATGGTGACGGACACGCTCTGACCTCCTCGTCGGCGCTGTGGCGGCGGTCACTGGTGCCCACAATTAATGCAAGCGGTTGCACGGGTGTCAATGTGCTTGTGTTGCATAAAGATTGCAGAACGACGAGAGGTACGCGCTTTCCTCCGGACAAAACCGGACAATAATCGACCGAGTCATTGACTCGGCTCATCGATCGGCCTAACTTCGCTGCAAACCTTTGCAGCCACCGGCCGCCTACGGCTTGGAGGACACATGCCACGAGAAGGCCGCCGCCGGTACGCGCTCGTCGGTGCCGGGGCCCGCGCCGAGATGTTCGTCCGCGCCGTCACCGGGGACCACGCCGCAACCGCCGAGCTGGTCGCGCTCGCCGATGTGAACCAGTCGCGGATGGACGCGCACAACCGCTGGCTCAAGGCCGCCGGGCACGAGCCGGTGCCGACGTACGCGGCCGCCGACCTGGCCGCCATGCTCGCCCGCGAGCGCGTCGACGAGCTGATCGTGACGAGCATGGACCGCACCCACGCCGGGCACATCGTCACCGCCCTCGAGGCCGGGTGCGACGTGATCACCGAGAAGCCGATGACCGTCGACGCCGAGAGCTGCCGCCGCATCCTCGACGCGCAGGACCGCACCGGCCACCGGGTGTCGGTCGCGTTCAACTACCGGTTCAACCCGGTGCACGAGATGGTCCGCACGCTGCTGGCCGCGGGCGAGATCGGGGAGATCGGGTCGGTGCACTTCGAGTGGCTGCTCGACGTGCGGCACGGCGCCGACTACTTCCGCCGCTGGCACCGTGACAAGGCCAACTCCGGCGGCCTGCTGGTGCACAAGTCCGGCCACCACTTCGACCTGGTGAACTGGTGGCTCGGCGCCGCGCCGGCCGAGGTGTACGCGTCGGGGCGGCTCTTCTTCTACGGCCAGGCGGGCCGGCGGCACGGGTACGCCCGCGACTACGACCGCGCGCACGGCAGCCCGGCGGCACAGGACGACCCGTTCGCCCTCGACCTGGCCGCCAACCCGCGGCTGCGCGAGTTGTACCTCGACGCCGAGGCCGAGGACGGCTACCACCGCGACCAGAACGTGTTCGCCCCCGGCGTGACGATCGAGGACGACCTGGCCGTGGTGGTGCGGTACGACACCGGGGCGACCATGACGTACCACCTCACCGCGTATGCGCCATGGGAGGGCTACCGGCTCATGGTCAACGGCAGCAAGGGGCGGCTCGAGCTGGAGGTCGTCGAGAACGACCACGTCAGCCCCGGTGCGGCCGGCGAGCTCAAGGGCGCGGCCGTCCACGGGGTGAGCGAGGCGCCCGAGCTCGGCGGCGTCACGCTGACCATCCGGCCGTACTGGGCGCCGCCCTACCAGGTCAAGCTGCAACCGCACCGCCGGGAGGGGCACGGCGGCGCCGACAGCCGGATGACCGCTGTGCTGTTCGGGGCGCGGACCGACCCGATGCACCGCTCGGCGACCGCGCGCGACGGCGCCCTCGCGCTGCTCACCGGCCTCGCCGCCAACCGTTCCCTGCAGACGAGCGAGCGGGTCCGGGTCTCCGACCTGCTCGACCTAGCGAAGAGGTGACCGTGTCCGACCCGACGTTCGCCATCGACCCGCGCCACGCGCAGGTCGCGCGCGAGCTCTACGCCACCGCGCGTGACCTGCCGCTGCTCTGCCCGCACGGTCACGTCGACCCGCGCCTGCTCGCCGACGACGAGCCCTTTGGAGATCCGGCGCGGCTGCTCGTCGTGCCCGACCACTACGTCACGCGCATGCTGCTCAGCCAGGGAGTCCCGCCGGACCGGCTGGGGGTGCCGCGACGCGACGGCGGGCCGGTCGAGACCGACGGGCGGGTCATCTGGCGGCTGCTCGCCGCGAACTGGCACCTGTTCCGCGGCACCCCGTCGCGGCTCTGGCTGGAGCGCACCTTCGCGACCGTCTTCGGGGTCGAGACACCGCTGAGCCGGGACACTGCCGACGACGTGTACGACGCGATCGCCGCCCGGCTGGCCGAGCCCGGATTCCGGCCGCGGGCGCTGTTCGAGCGGTTCGGCATCGAGGTGCTGGCCACCACCGAGTCGCCGACCGACGACCTCGGGCAGCACGCCAAGCTGGCGGCGGACGGCTGGGGCGGGCCGGGCGGCCGGGTGATCACGACCTTCCGGCCGGACAACGTCGTCGACCTCGACCGCGAGGACTGGCGCGACGACATCGGCCGGCTCGGCGAGCTGGCCGGCGAGGACACCGGGACGTACGCGGGCTACCTGGCGGCCCTGCGCGGCCGGCGGCAGGCGTTCATCGCGGCCGGCGCCACGTCCTCCGACCACGGGCACCCGACGGCCCGCACCACGGTCCTGTCCGAGGCCGAGGCCCGGGGGATCTACGAGCGGGGGCTGCGCGGGGAGGCGTCGGCCGCGGACGCCGAGACGTTCCGGGCCCACATGCTGCTCGAGTTCGCGCGCATGTCGCTCGACGACGGCCTGGTCATGCAGCTGCACCCGGGCGCCGTCCGCGACCACAACCGCCGGCTCCACGCGGCCCACGGCAAGGACGTCGGCGGCGACATCCCGCAGGCCACCGACTACGTCAACGCCCTTCGGCCGCTGCTCGACGCGTACGGGATGGATCCGCGGTTGAGGTTGGTCGTCTACACCCTCGACGAGTACACGTTCAGCCGCGAGCTGGCCCCGCTCGCGGGCGGTTACCCGGCGCTCTTCATCGGCGCGCCGTGGTGGTTCCTGGACACGCCGGACGCGATGCGCCGGTTCCGCGAGGCCGTGACCGACTCGGCCGGCTTCTACAACACGGCCGGGTTCGTCGACGACACCCGCGCCTTCTGCTCGATCCCGGTGCGGCACGACATCTCCCGCCGCTCCGACGCCGCGTACCTGGCCTCGCTCGTGGTGCAGGACCGGCTTCCGCTCGACGAGGCGGCCGAGACGATGGCCGACCTCTCCTACCACCTGCCGAAGCGGATCTTCCGCCTGAACGGGAGCGCGAACGGGAAGGCAGCATGACCACGATCACCGGGCTCACCGTCCACGACGTCCGCTTCCCGACAGCCGCGGCCGGCGACGGGTCGGACGCGATCAACCGGGGCGACTACTCGGCCACCTATGTCGAGCTCGCCACCGACGCCGGCGTCACCGGGGCCGGCTTCACCTTCACCAACGGGCGGGGCAACGAGATCACCTGCGCGGCGGTGCGCGCGCTCGCCCACCACGTCGAGGGGCGTACGCTCGGCGGCCTGTTCGCCGAGCCGCTGGCCTTCCTCCGGTCGCTGACCGCCGACGTGCAGCTGCGGTGGCTCGGGCCCGAGAAGGGCGCGCTGCACATGGCCACCGGCGCGATCGTCAACGCCGTGTGGGACCTGCGGGCCAAGGCCGAGGGCAAGCCGATGTGGCAGCTGCTCGCCGAGATGCCCACCGCCGAGCTGGTGGCCTGCGTCGACTTCCGGCACATCGACGACGCGCTCACCCCCGAGGAGGCGGCGGCCATCCTCGACAAGGGCCGCGTGGGGCTCGAGGACCGGCTCGCCCAGCTGCGGCGGGAGGGCTTCCCGTCGTACACGACGAGTGTGGGTTGGCTGGGTTATCCGGACGACAAGGTGCGAGCGCTGACCCGGGAGGCGTACGGACAGGGGTGGCGGGCCATGAAGATGAAGGTCGGCGGCCCGATCGAGGACGACGTCCGGCGGGCGCGGATCATCCGGGCGGAGATCGGGCCGGACGCGCTGCTGATGATGGACGCCAACCAGGTGTGGGGCGTCGACGAGGCGATCGCGAACATGGCCCGGCTGGCCGAGACCGGCCCGTACTGGATCGAGGAGCCCACCCATCCGGACGACGTGCTCGGGCATGCCCGGATCCAGCGGGCGGTGGCGCCGGTCCGGGTCGCCACCGGCGAGGTCGCCGCCAACCGGGTGATCTTCAAGCAGCTGCTGCAGGCGGACGCGATCCGGGTCATGCAGATCGACGCCTGCCGGGTTGCGGGCGTGCCCGAGGTGCTGGCCGAGCTGCTGCTGGCGGCGAAGTTCGGGGTGCCGGTCTGCCCGCACGCCGGCGGCGTCGGCCTCTGCGAGCTGGTGCAGCACCTCGCGATCTTCGACTATCTGCGGGTGGGCACGTCGCTGGACGGGCGGATGGTCGAGTACGTCGATCACCTGCACGAGCATTTCCAGGATCCGGTGCGTACGCGCGACGGCCGTTACCTGGTGCCCGAGCGGCCCGGCTACAGCTCCGACATCCGGCCGGAGTCGATCGCCGAGTTCCGGTTCCCCGAAGGGCGGGCCTGGCGATGAGCGACCGTCTGCGACTGTCCACCCTGAGCCGGGTTCCCGCCGCGTCCCGTCCCCGGATCACCCCGGGCGAGGCCGGGGCCGGCATCGTCCACCTCGGATTGGGCGCGTTCTTCCGCGCGCACCAGGCGGTCTTCACCGAGGACGCGATGGCGGCCGCCGGCGGCGACTGGGGCATCGTCGGGGTCGCGCCCCGCTCGGTCACCGTGCTCGAGGCACTGCGGGCGCAGGACAACCTCTACAGCGTCACGACGCTCGCCGCCGGGGGACGGTCGGCCCGGGTCATCGGATCGCTGGCCGGGCTGCGGCACGCGGCGAGCGACCCGGGCGCGGTGGTGGCGCTGATCGCCGACCCGGCGATCCGGATGGTCACGCTGACCGTGACCGAGAAGGCCTACCGCCTCGACCCGGCCACCGGGCGGCTGCTGCTCGACGACGACCTGCGTGGCGACCTGGAGACCGACCGCCCGCCGCGCACGGTGCCGGGCCTGCTGATCCGTGGGCTCGCGGCCCGACGGCAGGCCGACGGCGGGCCGATCGCCCTGGTCAGCTGCGACAACCTGCCGGCCAACGGGCATCTGCTGCGGGGTCTGGTCGACCACCTGGCGGAGGCGACGGCGCTCTCCGGCTGGGTGCGGGAGAACGTGACCTGCCCGGGGACGATGGTCGACCGGATCGTCCCGGCCAGCACCGCCGAGACGCTGGCGGTGGCCCGCGGCGAGCTGGGCGTGCGGGACGAGGCGGCGCTGTGGGGCGAGCCCTACCGGGCGTGGATCATCGAGGACGACTTCCCCGCCGGGCGGCCGGCCTGGGAACGGGCGGGGGCCGTGCTCACCGGCGACCCGCGGCCGTGGGAGCGGCTCAAGCTGCGGTCGCTCAACGGGGTGCACTCGGCCGTCGCGTACCTCGGGGCGCTGGCCGGGCGGAAGACGATCGCCGACGCGCTGACGCTGCCGGGGATGGCCGCCACCATGCGGCGGTTCATCGCCGAGGACATCGCGCCCAGCTTCACGGCACCGGACGGGGTGGACACGGTCGAGTACGGCGAAGAAGTGCTGCGCCGGTTCGACAACCCGGCGATGGGACACCGGACCGTGCAGGTCGCCATGGACGGCTCGCAGAAGCTGCCGCAGCGGGTGCTGCACGCGGTCCGCGACCGGCGGGCGGCGGGGGCCACGCCACGCTGGGGCGCGCTGGTGGTGGCGGCCTGGATGCGTTTCGTGCGCGGAGTGGCCGACGACGGAAGTCCGCTCCCCCTCGACGATCCGCTGGCCGGCGTCATCCGGGCGCGGCTCGAGAAGGCGCCGGACACGCCGCCGGGCTTGGTGGACGCGCTGCTCGGCCTGGACTCGGTCTTCGCGCCGGAGCTGGCCGGCGACGAGGTGGTGCGGCAGCTGCTGGTGGACTGGCTGACCGACTTCGACCGGCATGGCGTCGCGGCCACCCTGGCCTCGGCGGCGTGACGGCATGACGACCACGACGGTGGCGCTCATCGGGGCGAACGGACATGGGCGGTGGCATCGGCGGCGGATCGCCGAGATCGAGGCGGCCGGGGGCGTACGGCTGGCCGGTCTCGCGGATGTCCGGCCTCTCGAGACGGACCCACCCGTACCGGCCGGGGTCCCGGTCTTCTCCGATCACCGTGAGTTGCTCGCCCGGACCGGCCCCGACGTGGTGGTGATCTGCACGCCGCCGCACACCCACCTGCCGATCGCGCTCGACGCCATCGCCGCCGGGTGTGACCTGCTGCTGGAGAAGCCGCCGGTGGCCTCGCTCGCCGCGCACCACACGCTCACCGCATCGCTGACCGCGGCCGGGCGCGTCTGCCAGGTCGGCTTCCAGGCGCTCGGGTCCGCGGCCTGGCGGCAGTTCCGGGACGCGCTGCCCACGCTCGGCGCACTCGGCGGGATCACCGCGACGGCGTCCTGGCAGCGGGACGACGTCTATTACGCACGGTCGCCGTGGGCCGGACGGCGCAGCGTGGCGGGACGGCCGGTGATCGACGGCGCGCTGATCAATCCGCTCGCCCACGCCGTCATGCAAGCCCTGGCCGGCGCACGGGCTGCGGGCGCCGGCCGTCCGCGGCAGCTCGTGGCGGAGCGTTACCGGGTGCGGCCGATCGAGGTGGAGGACACGGCGTTCGCGCGGATCACGTTCGACAGTGGGCTGCACCTGGTCGTCGCGGTGACGCTGGCCGGCGAGGACTTCGTCGCGGGTGAGATCGCGGCGCGCGGGACCGCGGGGCGGGCCGTGCTGGAGTATCCGACCGACCGCGTGCTGCTGCCCGGTGACGACGAGATGCGGACGGTCGCGGGGCGCGCCGACCTGCTGACGAACCTGGTCGAGCACCGGACCGCAGGCACGCCGCTGCTCGTGCCGCTGCAGGCGACGGCCGACTTCACCGCCGTGCTCGAGGCGCTGACCCTGCCCGGCGTGCCGGCGCCGCACCTGCTCGACGACGCGGCGGTGCTGGTCGAGGGCCCGAAGCGGACCATCCCCGGCGTCAACGACCTGCTGCGCAAGGTGGTCGAGACGATGGCGCTGCCCTCGGAGATGGGCGTCCCGTGGGCGGCGGCGCCGTTCACCCAGCGGCTGCCGGTGACCTGACGTCCGCTTCGGCCGCGAGGGAGCGGATTCGGTGATCGACGGGCATGGATCGAAGGAGTAGTCTGCCCGCCGTGGTGAGCCGGATGCGCGCCTTCGCCGTCGCCGCGGCCTGGATCTTGGCCGGGCTGGCGGGCGGGATCGTGGCCTTCGCGGCGGCCGGCAGCGGGGTCGGCGACGGGCTGCGGACGGCGGTCGAGGGCAGCCTGGTGTGGGGTGGCGTCTTCCTGCCGGGGTGCCTGGTGGTGGCGGGGCTGTGGGTGGTGGCCGGGGCGCGGAACGCGCGGTCGTCGGCGTCGCTGGGCGGGCAGGCGGCGCTGTTCGGGCTGGCGGCGGCGCTGGTGGCGGTGTTGCTGCTGGCGGTGCTCGAACAGGCGGCCGGGGATTCCGCCTTCTGAAGAGCGGCGCGGCGGCGGACGGCTCAGGCGAGGGCTTCCGCTATCTCGGGGCGGGTCAGGGCGCCGTCGGCGACCAGGACTCGGATCGTTCGGGTCAGCGGCGTTCCGGGCTTTATCGCGAGCGGGTCGGTGAAGGCCAGGGCGGCGCAGACACCCACGTACTCCTCGGTGCGCACGAACCAGCGGTCGGCGTCGGCCAGGCCCCGGAAGACCAGGGTGTAGCGGTCGGCGACCACGACCGCCAGCCACGGGTCGGCGCTGCCGTGCGGGCTGTCCGACGTCGCGGAGAAGGCGGTGGCGGGGCCGGGAGTGGCGGGGCCGGGGGTGGCGGGGCCGGGGGTGGCGGGGCCGGCGGTGGCACGCCAGAAGAAGCCGCCGTAGCCGGCCTGGCCGGGACGGCCGTGGGTGGTGGGGCTGCCCAGGGTCACCTCGGCCTCGGTGGGGGTGCTCAGGGCGTACCGGAAGAAGAGCTCCCAGCCCCGCGGCGCGGTGGTGGCCCGGACCGTGCGGTGCTCGCGCAGGATGACCTCGCCGGAGGCGGACCGCCACTCCAGGTCGGACGTGAAGCCGTCGGGGAGCTCGCTGTGGGTGACCGGGACGATCCGGCCGTGGTCGTCGAGCCAGACGTAGCCGCCGTCCCGCACGTAGGTCCGGCCGCCCCAGAAGTTGAGCTCGTTGACGTCGGCGATGGTCACCGAGGCGCCCATGTGCCAGGGGTGGTCGTGACACAGCGCGTCGGTGACCGGCACCCCGGAGAGTGTGCGCACGGGGTGGAGATAGGGGCGCGGGGCGAGCCGGATGTCCAGGTCGGGAAGCTCGTAGGTGGCCACGACGGTGCCGGCGACGCGCAGCGTGCCGGTCATGCGGTGGCCGCCCGGTAGCCGGCGTAGGCCTCGGCCAGGACCTCGGCGCCGGGGCGGGACCAGACGTCCTCGTGGAAGACCTCGACCTCGGTCCAGCCGTGGTAGCCGGCCTCGCGGACGGCGGCGGCGAAGCGGCGCATGTCGATGCAGCCGGTGCCGGGCAGGCCGCGGCCGAGCAGGACGCCCTCGGGCAGCGGGGTGATCCAGTCCGCGAGCTGGAACGCGGCGATCCGGCCCTGGCGGCCGGCCTCACGGATGTCGTCCCAGACCCGGTCGTCCCACCACAGGTGATAGGTGTCGACGCACACGCCGACCACGTCCGGCGGGTAGGGCTCGGCCAGCGCGAGGGCCTGGCCGAGGGTGGCCACCACGCAGCGGTCGGAGCAGAACATCGGGTGCAGGGGCTCGATGGCGAGCCGTACGCCGGCGGCGCGCGCGTCGGGCACCAGCGCGCCGATCGCGTCACCGACGTGGCGGCGGGCGCCGTCGAGATCGCGGGACCGGCCGGGAAGGCCGCCGCTGACCAGGACCAGCGTGTCGGTGCCGAGCGCCGCCGCCTCGTCGATCGCGCGGCGGTTGTCGTCGTACCAGTCCTGCTCGTGGAAGAAGCCGCCGCGGCACAATGAGGACACCGTGATCCCGGCGTCCCGGAGCAGGGCGGCCGCCTTGTCGAGGCCGTAGCCGGCGACCTCCTCCCGCCACAGGCCGACCGCGGCGACGCCGGCGGCGGTGCACCCGGCGATCAGCTCGTCGAGGGGCCAGCGCTTGGTGGTGGCCTGATTGAGCGAGAAACGGCTGAGCGTCATCGGTCGAGTCCTACCGTGGTGAGCCAGGCCCGGGCCCGGGCGGAGGCCAGGTCGGCGTCGGGGAGGATTCCGGCCTGGTCGGCCAGGCGCATGAGCTCGAGCAGGTGACTCGGGGAACGGCCGGCCTGCGCGCCGCCGACCATGGTCAGGTGATCCTGGTGGCCGGCGAGCCAGTGGAGAAAGACGATGCCGGTCTTGTAGTGATAGGTCGGGCTGGCGAAGAGGTGGCGGGCGAGCGGGAGCGTGGCGTCCATGATGCGGTCATAGAGCGCCGTGTCGGAGACATCGAGCGCCCGGAACGCGGCCGCCGCCGGCGGGGCGATCACGGCCAGCACGCCCAGCAGCGCCTCGGAATGGCCGGACGAATCCCCGCGGATCAGGGCGGGATAGTGGAAGTCGTCGCCGGTGTACATGCGGACCCCGGCCGGGAGGCTCCGGCGCATGGCGATCTCGCGGTCGGCGTCCAGCAGGGACAGCTTGATGCCCTCGACCTTGCCGGCGTGCTCCTCGATCAGCGACAGCACGACCTCGTCGCCACCCCAGTAGCCGGCCAGCGCGGGGTCGAACGCCTCCCCCAGCCAGTGCAGCAGGACCTTGCCATCGGCCTCGGCCAGCAGCTCGCCGTAGACGCGGCGGTAGTCGTCGGGGCCGGTGGCGGCGGCGGCGAGGTGCCGGGAACACATGAGGACCGGCTGGGCGCCGGCTTCCTGCACATCGGCGAGCTGTTCCGCGTACGCCTTCCGGATGTCGTCGATCGTCGCCGGGCCGGCCGGGAGCTGGTCGGTGCCGACGCCGGCCACGATCGCTCCCCCGGCCGCCCGCGCCTCGGCGGCGCTGCGCCGGATCAGCTCGCGGGTCGCCGGGTAGTCGAGACCGGCGCCGCGCTGGGCGGTGTCCATCGCCTCCGCCACCCCGAAGCCGTACGACCAGAGGTGGTGGCGGAAGCGCAGGGTGGCGTCCCAGTCCAGGGTGGCGGGGGCGCCCGGGATGTTCTCGGCATGCTGATCGGCGGTGACGGGCGCCGCGGCGTACGCGATGCGGGTGTGGAAGGGGGTTCGGGGTGCGGTGAACTCACGGCCGCGGCCGCTGAAGGTGATCATCGGGAGGGCTCCAGGACGTGGGCGGCGGCGCCGAGCAGGGCGACGCGCGCGGCGACGAGGACCAGCAGCGCGCTCATCCGGCCAGGTCCGGGATCTCGATGCGGCGGCCCTCGCGCGAGGACCGCAGGCCCAGCTCGGCCACCTGCACGCCGCGGGCCCCGGCCCAGAGGTCGCCGGCGTAGGGAGCGTCCTCGGCGACGTACCGCAGGAACTCCTCCCACTGCGCCCGGAAGCCGTTGGGGAAGACGTCGTTGTCGGGAACCTCCTGCCACTGCTCGCGGAACCGCTGCGCGGTCGGGACGTCCGGATCCCAGGCCGGCTTCGGCGTCGCGGCGCGCGGCTGGATGCGGCAGTGGTGCAGGCCCGCGACCGCGCTGCCGTGCGTGCCGTCGACCTGGAACTCGACCAGCTCGTCGCGGTTGACCCGGACCGCCCACGAGGAGTTGATCTGGGCGACGATGCCGCCGTCCACCTCGAAGATCCCGTAGGCCGCGTCGTCGGCGGTCGCGTCGTAGGCCGCGCCGTCGGAGTCCCACCGCCGGTCGATGTGGGTGACCGCCCGGGCCGTGACCGCGCGAACCGGGCCGAAGAGCTGCTCGAGCACGTAGTGCCAGTGCGGGAACATGTCGAGCACGATGCCGCCGCCGTCGGCCGCCCGGTAGTTCCAGGACGGGCGCTGCGCCGCCTGCCAGTCGCCCTCGAAGACCCAGTAGCCGAACTCGCCTCGTACGCTCAGCACCCGGCCGAAGAAACCGCCCTCGACCAGCCGGGCCAGCTTGCGCAGACCGGGCAGGTACAGCTTGTCCTGCACCACGCCGTGCTTGACGCCGGCCGCGTCGGCCAGGCGGGCCAGCTCGACCGCCTGCTCGAGGGTCTCGGCGACCGGCTTCTCGGTGTAGACGTGCTTGCCGGCCTCGATCGCCATCTGCAGGGCCTTGACCCGGGCCGAGGTGACCTGCGCGTCGAAGTAGACCTGCACGTCGGGGCGGGCCAGGGCGGCCGGCAGGTCGGTCGTCCAGTCGGTCAGGCCGTGGCGCCCGGCGATGTCGCGCAGCTTGGCCTCGCTGCGGCCGACCAGCACCGGCTCGGGCCAGAGCACCGACCCGTCCCGCAGCGGCAGGCCGCCGTCCTCGCGGATGGCGAGCACCGAGCGGAGCAGATGTTGCCGCAGCCCCATCCGTCCGGTGACGCCGTTGAGCACGATTCCGATGGTCGTCCGGGCCATGCCGCTGGTCCTCCGTTGTCGGCCTGCGCGCCTGGGTAAGCGCTTTCCTAGACGGTAACGGGCGCGCTGCCGTACGGGCAAGACCGGCGCAGGTATCCTCCCGGGTCATGGCCACCTTGGCGGACGTCGCACGGCACGCGGGCGTGTCCACCGCGACCGCGTCCCGCATCATCAACGGCAGCCCGAAGCCGGTCGCCGACACCCTCCGTGAGCGCGTGCTGGCGGCGGTGGCCGAGCTGAAGTACGTGCCGAACGCGCACGCCCAGATGCTGGCCCGCTCCCACCGCAGCGCCGTCGGCGTGATCGTGCACGATGTCTCCGACCCCTACTTCGCCGAGATCACCCGCGGCCTGCAGCGGGTGGCCGAGGCCGACGGGCGGCTGGCGATCATCTGCAACAGCTACCGGCAGCCCGACCGCGAGCTGGAGTACATCGACCTGCTGCACGCCCACCAGGTGGCGGCGATCGTGATCGCGGGCTCGGGCTACCTGGACGCGGCGACGGCGGGGCGGATCGACGACCGGCTGCGCGCGTTCGAGGCGACCGGCGGGCGGATCGCGGTGATCGGCCGGCACGAGCACACCGGCGACGCGATCGTGCCGGACAACGAGGAGGGCGGGTTCCTGGCCGCGTCGCACCTCTACTCGCTCGGCCACTCCTCGATCGCGGTGATCGCCGGGCCGCCCGCTTTGACGACCACGTTCGACCGGCTGGCGGGCGTGCGACGGGCCGTCCGGAAATTTCGGCACAAGTTGCCGAAGGACCGCATCGTCCATTCCGACTTCACCCGCGATGGCGGGTTCGCGGCGGCCGAACGGGTGCTGGCCGCCTTCCCGGACGTCACCGGGATCGTCGCGCTGAACGACTCGATGGCGGTCGGCGCGCTGGCCGCGCTGCGGGCGACGGGCGATCGGCGGGTGGCGGTGATCGGCTTCGACGACATGCCGATCGCGCGGGACGTGACGCCGTCGCTGACGTCGGTGCGGCTGCCGCTGACCGAGATGGGCGAGCGGGCAATGCGGCTCGCGCTGGGCGCGGCCGGCGAGGGGCCGCGGGTGGAGACGATTCCGGCGGAGCTGGTGGCGCGCGAGAGTACTTGGGCTCTCTGAGGCCGGTACGTTGCGCGGCCGCCCCGAGGCGACACATAGGACGCCGCCGTTGCGGCCGGCCCGCTCGCCTTGGCCGGCCCGCACCTCGACCGGCGTTGTGCGCGATGGCGGCATTCAGTATTGACGAGGCGCATCGATGGTTCTAACTTCCGCAGGAAAGGCCTTTCCTCAGGAGGTTCCCTCGATGCGCAGACGTAGATTCCTCGAGCTAACCGGCGGCGGCCTGGCCGGCACGGCCCTGACCGCGGCCGTCGTCACCCCGGCCGAGGCCGCCTATCCGGCCCGCGCCGGGCGCCGCTCCCCCGCCCGGCACGAGCCACCGTTCGCCGTCGTGGCCGCCGACGGCAGCGGTGACTTCACGACCGTCCAGGCCGCCGTCGACGCGGTACCGGCCGGCAACACCGAGCCCCGGTTTATCGCGGTGCGGCCGGGCGCGTACCTCGGACAGGTGATCATCCCGTCGAGCAAGCCGTTCGTCACGCTGATCGGGACGGGCGCCGGGCCCGAGGCCGTGATCATCGCGGACGACCGGGCGAACGGGACGCTCAAGCCGGACGGGACACCCTGGGGCACGTCCGGCAGCGCGTCGGTCACCGTCGACGGCGCCGGGTTCAAGGCGCGCAATCTCACCTTCGCCAACCTGTTCGACGAGGCCGCCCATCCCGAGATCACCTCGAGGCAGGCGGTAGCGGTGCTGACCCGGGCGGACCGGATGGAGTTCGACCGGGTGCGCTTCCTCGGCAACCAGGACACGCTCTACGTCAACAGCAGCGCGGCCGGGGTGGCGAACCGGGCCTACTTCCGCGAGTGCTACATCGAGGGCGACGTCGACTTCATCTTCGGGCGCGGCACGGCGGTCTTCGACCGGTGCCGGATCCATTCGCTCAACCGCAACAGCAGCCCCAACGGGTACGTGACCGCGCCGAGCCAGGACATCACCATCCCGTACGGCTATCTGCTGCACCGCTGCATGCTCACCTCGGACGCCCCGGCCGGCACGGTGTTCCTGGGGCGGCCGTGGCACCCGGGCAACGACCCGGACGCGATCGGGCAGACGATGATCCGCGACTCCTGGATCGGCGCGCACATCGGGCCGGCCGCGTGGAGCGACTTCGGCACGTGGCCGTGGCGGGAGGCGCGGCTGGCCGAGTACCACAACCGCGGCCCGGGCGCGATTGCCTCACCCGGCCGCCCCCAGCTGACCGACACCGAGGCGGCCGGGCAGACGATGGCCGCGTTCCTGCGAGGCTCCGACGGCTGGCGCCCGCAGTCCGGTAGGTAGGCACGCTCGTTCGAGGGCCGCGCTCCACCGCCGAGTGACCGGCCGCGCCGCCCCGGGTCAGGTCACCGCAGAAGACCCGCCCACGTCGCTGCGCTGGCAAGCTCCCGACGAGGGACTGCCACCAGCCGGGCCGACCCCCGCGCGACCGCCCGCCGCCCCTCCCGCCCCCGTCGGCGACTGCAAATTTTCTGCTTCGTTCTCGCCATTGACTGCCGTCGACCCCCGTGTGACCGTAGCCAGGCAAGCGCTTTCCTGCGCTCCTCGCGCCGTGTGACGGCCACCCATCGGGCCGTTCGAGGGAGTTGCCATGCCTGCAGCAGCCACCGCCGCCGCCCTCCTCGCTGTCGCCGCGACGGGGTTGGCCGGCCCGCCGCCGGCTCTCACGGCCGGCTCACCGCCAGCCGTCATGGCCGGCCGGCCGCCGGCCGCAGCGGCCGGCCCGCCTCCGGCTCTCACCGCCGGCCCGCCGCCGGCCGCCGCGGCCGGCGCCGCTCCCCCGGCGCACGCACTCGCAGCGCCCGCCGGGGTGACCGCAACCCAGCGAGCCAAGGGCATCACCTCCACAGCCCTCCAGCTCGGCCGCGCCACGCTCCCTCCGAACGACGGCTGGGCCGCCGCCGGCAGCGGCACCACCGGCGGCTCGGCCGCCGACGACGCCCACATCGCCGTCGTGCACGACCGGGCCGGTCTGATCGCCGCGCTCGGCGGGGACGCGGCCACCAACGGCCAGAACGCCACCCCGAAGATCGTCTACGTGAGCGGCGCGATCGACCTGAACCGGGACGCCGACGGCACCCCGCTGACCTGCGCCGACTACGCGGACCCGGGCTACTCCCTCGACGCGTTCCTGGCCGCCTACGACCCGGCCGTCTGGGGCACCGCCACCAAGCCCAGCGGGCCGCTCGAGGACGCCCGCGTGCGCTCGGCCAAGAGGCAGGGCGACCAGATCAAGGTCAACGTCGGCAGCAACACCACGATCATCGGCATCAACGGCGGCCGGATCACGCACGGCAGCCTGGCGCTGACCGGCGTCAGCAATGTGATCGTGCGGAACCTCGAGGTCACCGACGCGGCCGACTGCTTCCCGGCCTGGGACCCGACCGACGGCTCGGCCGGCAACTGGAACTCGCTCTACGACCTGATCTCGCTCTCCGGCGCGACCAACGTGTGGATCGACCACAACACGCTCAGCGACGGCAACAACCACGACCGAGACCAGCCGCTCTACTTCGGCCGGCCCTACCAGGTGCACGACGGGGCCTCGGACATCATCAAGGGCTCCGACTACGTCACGGTCTCGTACAACGACTACTACGACCACGACAAGACGATGCTGATCGGCTCGACCGACACCGCCGGCGTCGACGTCGGCAAGCTGCGCGTGACAGTGCACCACAACCGCTTCGGCAACGTGATCCAGCGGGCGCCGCGGGTGCGGTACGGGCAGGTCGACGTCTACAACAACCTCTACGTGGCCACCGACGAGGACAGCTACCAGTACTCGCTGGGTGTCGGCGTCGAGTCGAGCATCTACGCCGAGAACAATTACTTCAAGCTCAGCGCGGACGTGCCGGCCGGCGACGTCATCCACTACTGGAAGGGCACGCGGATCACCGCGATCGGGTCGCTCGTCCAGGTCGGCAACCGGGCCACGCCGGTCGATCTGGTGGCCGCCTACAACGCCGCCCACGACCCCGATCTGACGGCCGGCGCCGGCTGGACGCCCTCCCTGCGTACCGGCGTGTTGCCCTCGTGGGCAGTGCCGGGAGTGGTCGCAGCGAGCGCGGGAATCCGGAAGCTGGGGTGTTGAGGCCCCGGGAAATGGCACCCTGAGGGCATGCACATCGGTGTCATCGGGGCAGGACAGCTCGGCGCGACACTGGCCGAGTGGTGCGCGGAGAGCGGTCACGACGTGGCGGTCACGTCGCGGCATCCGGAGCGGCTGGGCAACCTGGTCGACCGGCTGGGAGATCACGTCACGGCGATGCCGGTGGCGGAGACGGCGGCGTACGCGGACGCGGTCCTTTTCGCCCCCAGCTGGAGCTCGGCCCGGCAGGCCATCGACCTGACCGCCGGCGCGCTGGACGGCAAGGTCGTGATCGACGCGACCAACCCCACCGAGGCGACGCCGGACGGGCGCAGCGGCCTGGAGACCTTGATGGGCTGGGCACCGGAGGCGCACTGGGTGAAGGCGTTCAACACGCTGCCGGCGAGCGTGCTGTCCCGCCGCCGCGGGCACGACCCGCTGCTGGCCGAGTTCGTCTGCACCGACCTGGTCGACGCCCGGCTGACCGCCTCCAAGCTGATCCGCGACCTGGGCTTCGCCCCGATCTTCACCGGCCGCGCCGACACCGCCTACCTGACCGAGACGGGCGGCCCGCTCCAGATGACCGAGGTGAGCATCCAGGACGCGACCGACGTCCTGGCCAACGTCCTGGGCGACTACGTCTGACCGGCATCGACTATCGTCGTGGCGGTGACCGATGCCGCCGAGGACTGGATCCGCTCGTGGTCGAGCTCGATCTCGGAGCGCGCGGCGGCGGCCCATGAGCTTTCCGACCGTGTCGCCCGCCTGACCGTCGACGCGGCCGACGTCGATCATCTGGTCACCGCGACCGTGAACGGCTCCGACTCGGAAAGCGCCCGCGCCGAAGGGCCCGAACCTCACCCGAGACACGCACCTGTACCACGGTGATGCGGATCCGCTGCGCAGGCAGGGCACCATGACGATTCCGCCGCCTCCGCCATTGCCACCCGAGCCGCCTGTCCGCGACATGACCGTGGCTGAGTTGCGCACGATGATCGAGGGACGGGATGTCTTCCGGGCCAAGGCCGTTTTCGAACTGGCCGCCCGGGCATCCGGGGACGAGAGCGCCGTGGCGGCGTTGGCGCACGTCTCCCGGATCGACTTCGTCCGGGACGATCGGCTCTTCCACCTCGTCTCGCTGGCCTGGGCGGCCATCATCGGACTCCTGGCCGCCGAGACGCCTTCGGCGCGGCGGGCCGCGTACGAAGCGTTCGCCGACCTGAGTGCCACTGACCAGGGCGACCTGTTGCGCTACCTGAAGGCGGACTCCATCGAGTCCGCCCATCCGGCGTCGCTCTGACCCGATCTCAGACGTTCACGCTCACGTACTGCTCGCCCTCGGTGCTGACCACGCGGATCGCGGCCACCTCGGACGGCTCGATCAGGGCGCTTCCGTTCAGGGTCGTCCCGTTGGCCTCGCCGGCCGGGGAGACCAGCCAGCTGCCGGCCAGCACCGCCTCGCCGTTCTTGCCGACCACCTCGATGCGGCACCTCTCGCCGGCCTTGATGCCGCCCACCGTCGCGCTCAGCCGGACCCAGCCGACCGCCGGGGTGATGGTCGCGTTGATGTGCGCGCCCGTGTTCGGGTCGGCGGCCGCCACGAACTGGGTGCCGGGCGGCACGCTGGTGGCCGCGGACGATCCCTGCGCCTGCGGTGTCGAGCCCTCCGGCGCCGTGCTGCGGCCGAGGATCACGCCGCCGCCGATGGCCACCACGATCACCGCGGCCGCCGCCGTCGCCAGCATGCCGAGGCGGCGCATGCGGCCGCCCGAGGCTTCCTGCCGCACCTGCCGGATGGTGCGCTGCAGCAGCAGGTCGGCGTCCTCCGGCGGGCCGTCGAGCAGCATCTCGTCGGGGATCTCGCGCAGGGCCGACGACCACTCCTGCAGGGACTCGATCTCGTCGCGGCACGCGGCACAGCCCGCCAGGTGCTCGTCCGCCCGCTGCTTCTCCTCGGGCGTGAGCATCTCCATCAGGTAACCGGCCATGTCGACGTGGTCGTTGGTCGGTGTCGGGTTCTCCGGCGTACTCATGATGCCAACCGTTCTCTGCCGGCCTCGCGTAGGGCCCGCAACGCATAGTAGGACCGGGACTTCACCGTTCCCGGTGGAATGCCGAGCGCCTCGGCCGCCTCGGTGACCGTGTTGCCCTTGAGGTAGACCTGCTCGAGCACCTGCCGGTGCTCGTCGGAGAGCCGGCTCAGCGCGTCGACCACCACCATCGAGTTCACCACCCGCTCGGCGTGATCGCCCTCGACCGCCGCGTCGGGCGGGCTCTCCCGCACCTCGGGCGGCCGGCGGTTCCGCGCGCGGATCTGGTCGAGCACGATGTTGCGGACGACCGTGAGCAGCCATCCGCGCACCGAGCCCTTCGAGCTGTCCAGGCTGTCCGGGTGCCGCCAGGCGCGCACGAGCGCCTCCTGGACGACGTCCTCGGCGGCCGCGCGGTCCCTGGTCAGCTGCGTGGCGTACGCGAGCATGGCCCGGCCGTGTTCGTTGAACAGCGATCTGACCAGTGCTTCATCGGCCACCTCCCGGCGCGGTCTGGTCCTCGGTGACGGCATCGCGTCTCTCTTTCCCGCGGCACCTGCAACGGTGCCGTTTCGGTACGGGTCCGCCACCCGTCCGTGGTGCGGCGGACTCGCCGAAGGCGACATCGATGAACGTACTGCGCCGCGGCTACCTGAGATACGAGCAGGTAGCCCGGCCGGATCAAAGATCTTGGGAACTTGGCACGCCGGGGTGAACCGTCCATCGACGGGCGTCGTGTGGGGGGCATGCCCGGATTCCCGCCGGGGTGGCGAAGGAGAAAGCGATGCGCAACCACAGGACGATCCTCGTGATCACGGTGGCCGGCCTCGGCCTGACCGGCCTGGTGGCCTGTGGCGACCAGCAGGCGCCCTCGTTCGACCGGCTGACGCTGCCGATCGCGCAGACGAAGACGGTCGACGCTCCTCCGCCGGCCGAAGGCCCCGGCGACCTGACCGGCGCGGCCGCGGAACCGTCCCCCACCGCGTCCGCGACCGGTCAGGGTTCCGGCGGAAACGCCCCGAACCCCAAGCCCACGGTCGCGAAGACGCAGAAGTGGGTGAAGATCTTCAGCGGCCCGTCCGACAAGGACACCAAGCCCAACGCCGACAAGACCAAGGGCAGCCACACGGTCGAGCTCAACGCGGTCGACAACGACCAGATCGGCACGTTCGTCACCGACGGCGCCGGCCGTACCCTGTACCGCTTCGACAACGACACCAACAAGCCGCCGCGCTCGAACTGCAACGGCTCGTGCGCCACGGCCTGGCCGCCGCTGCTGATCAAGTCGCCCGGCAAGATCTTCCCGGACGGCATCGACCCCAAGATCATCGGGTACGTCGAGCGCGCCGACCACACCTGCCAGGTGACCATCAACGGCTGGCCCGTCTACTACTTCATCGCCGACGCCAAGCCGGGCGACATCAACGGCCAGGGCGTGAACGGCAAATGGTTCGCGATCAACCCGACCGGCGGCAAGACCAAGGCCATTCCCGGGTTCCCGCTCAAGAACAACTGATCACTCATCGGGGGTCCGCCGGCAGCGTCGATCGCTGCCGGCGGGTCTATATGCGGTACGCCGGACGCCGTCAAGCGGAACTGGACAACCCGACACGCCGATCGCGAAAGTCCCTCCCGTTATCAACGCCAGTTTATGATCGCTGACCATTGGGGTGTCCCGAACTGGCGGACGGGATGGTGCAATGACCGGAATCGTCCCTCGACCACGCCTGTTCACGCTCCTCGACGACGGCGCGCGCCTGCGCGTGACGCTCGTGCAGGCCGGCCCCGGCTGGGGCAAGACCACCCTGATCCGTTCCTGGGCCGAAGCCCGCCGCACCAACGTCGCCTGGCTCGACCTGCGCCCCGAGCACCGCGACGCCCGGACGGTGGTCCGGGCGGTCGGCGCGGCCCTGGAGCCGGCCGGCGTCGTGGTTGTCGACGACTGCGCCGAGGACGCGGCCGAGCCGGTCTGGCTGGTGCTCGACGACTTCCAGGTGCTCGACGGCGCGCCGGCCGCCGACGTACTGGCTCAGCTCATCGACCGCCGGCTCGACTGGCTGCATGTCGTGCTGATCAGCCGCACCGAGCCGCGCCTGCCGCTGCACCGCCTGCGCGCGGCCGGCGAGCTCACCGAGATCGGCCCGCCCGAGCTGGCCTTCGACCCGGACGAGGCGTCGGCGGCCGGGTTCACCGCCGCGAGCGCCGAGGGCTGGCCGCTCGGACTGCGCCTCGCGGCCGAGGCGAGACATCCCGGCGAGGCGACGCGCGACTATCTGTTGCGCGAGGTGGTGGCGGCGCAGCCCCCGCCCGTACGCCGCTTCCTGCTCCGCACCTGCTTTCCCGACCTGATCTGCGCCGACCTGGCCGCCGCGCTGACCGGCGAGACGCACGGCCGGCAGATCCTGGACCACCTCGAGCGGGTCACCGGCTTCGTCACCCGCCCGGCCGGCGACCCGCGCTGGTACCGCTACCACGGCCAGCTCCGGGACGCGCTGCGCCGGCAGTTCGAGGTCGAGGAGCCCGAGGCCACCGCGGCGCTGCACGGCTTGATCGCCCGGTGGTTCGCGCGGGAACGGTCGATGCCCGAGGCGCTGCGGCACGCCACGCTCGCGGGAGATTGGGCGTACCTGGGAAGGCTCGTCGCCGAGCAGGCGATCGCGATGCTGGTCTCCGGCCGCCGCGATGACCTGTTCGCCGCGATGCGCGGGATTCCCGCCGAGCAGTTCGCCGCGACCGCCGAGCTGAGTCTGTGCGCCGCCGTGCTGATGTACGCCGACGGGAACCTCCCGGCGATCCCGGCCCGCGTGGAGCAGGCCCGCCGGATGGCCGCCGCCCGCGGCCCGTCCCAACGCCTCGCGCTCGACGCCGCGCTCGGCGTGGTGGAGGCGGGCACGGTGATCCGGGTCGCCGGCGACATGCCCGGCCTGGTGCGGGCGACCACCGAGCTGCTCGACCGGCTGCGCCCGGCCGCGATCGAGGAGGTGCCCGCGCTGCCGCAGCTGCGGGCGTTCGCGCTGACCAACAAGGGCGTGGGCCTGCTCTGGACGGGCCGGCTCGACCAGGCCGACCAGTTCCTGTGGTCGGGCATGACGGCGGCGCGCTCGGCCGGGGCGGAGCTGGTCGAGGTGAACGCGCTCGGCCACCTCGGGCTGGTCGCCTACCTGCAGGGCTCGCTCGGTGAGGCCGCCGACCACGCGGGCGGCGCCGAGGAGCTCGCCCGCTCGGTGGGCATGGAGTCGGCGCCGCAGGCCGCGATGGCGCACCTGGTGGTCGCCCTGATCGAGATCGAGCGCAACCGGATCGCCGAGGCCCAGTCGGCTCTGCGCCGGGCCCTGCACACCGGCCTGCACCCGCCGGAGGCGGTCAGCGCGGTGCTGACCTCGCTGGTCCGGGTGCAGCTGCTGCTCGCCGCCGACGACCCGGCCGCCGCCCGCGCGCTGCTGGAGACGACCCGCGACGAGGGCGGGCCGAGGCTGGCCGTCCCGCGCCTCGACCGCTGGCTGCGGCTGACCGCGGCCGAGGTCGCGCTCGCCCTCCACCAGCCGGACCGGGTGATCAGCCTCTACCCGCCCACCGGCCGGCTGCGTCCCGCCGAGCAGGTCTGCCTGGGCCGCGCCTACCTCGCGCTCGGCTCGCTGGACAAGGCCGAGGAGCTGCTCGGTCAGGCCCGCAACAGCCCGCACATGATCGCGGCGGTGACGGCGTGGATCGGGCTCGCCCTGGTCGCCGAGGCGCGAGGCCACGTGAGCCGCTCGGTCGACGCGATGTCCCGGGCCGGTCAGCTGGCCCGCCGCAACGGGATCCGCCGGCCGTTCCGCCACTTCGACGCGTCGCGCATCGAGGTCCTCACCGGCCGGCAGCGCTGGCTGCACGAGGTCGTCGAGGAGGCGCCCCACCCGGCCGAGCCGCCGGCCCTGGCCGAGGCGCTCAGCGAACGGGAGCACGACGTGCTGCGCTTCCTGCCGACCGTGCTGACCGCCGGCGAGATCGCCGGCAGCCTCGGCATCTCGGTGAACACGGTCAAGGCCCACATGCGCGCCATCTACCGCAAGCTGGGCGCGGCCCGCCGCCGGGAGGCCGTCGTGCGGGCCCGCCAGCGCGGGCTCCTGTGACCCCGACGATCGATACTGAACCGATGACCACCGATCTGTTCGACGCCGGCGCCATGTACGACGACGACTACCTGTACTTCTTCACCGCTTCGGACTCCGCGCCCACGCACGGCCCGCTGGTCGGCACGGCGTACGCGGACGGCACCGAGATCGCCGGCCTGGTGTGGCGCCTGCTCGCGCTGGAGCCCGGGATGACCGTTCTCGACGTCGGCTGCGGTCACGGCGTCCTGGCCAACGCCCTGGCCGCCCGGGGCTGCCAGGTCACCGGCCTGGACTCGTCGGCGGTCTTCCTCGATCGGGCCCGCGCCTCCTCCGATGTCGATTTCGTTCTCGGCGACATGCGCGAGCTGCCGTCGTCGTGGACCGCCCGCTTCGACCGCGTGGTCAACTGGTCGACGGCGTTCGGCTACTTCGACGACCCGGTCAACCGCGCCGTCCTGGCCGAGATGGCCCGCGTGCTGCGCCCCGGCGGCCGCCTGGCCATGGACCTCGACAACCTGACGTCGTACCTCCCGGCGCTGACCCCGTCCCGGGTGACCGCCCGCCGCCCCAACGGCGACATGCTGGTCGACGTGCACGACCTCGACCCGCTGACCATGCGCTTGTCGGTGACCCGCACCGTCCTGCGCGACGGCCGCGCCCGCACGCTGACCTTCGTGAAGCGCCTGTTCGCCTTCCCCGAGCTGCGCGACTGGTTCGAGACCGCCGGCCTCACCGACGTGCGCGGCCACGGCGAGGACGGCGGGCCGCTGACCGCCGGCAGCCACCGGATGGTCCTGGCCGCCCGTCGCGCCTGACCGGTCCGGCCGGGCCCTTCCGCGGTGTGGTCCCGGTCACTAACCTGAGCAGCATTCACCTTCTCGGGAGGTACGTGTGGGTGTGCTGTCCGGGTTTCCCGACGGGTTCGTCGTGGGGGTCTCCACGGCGTCCTACCAGATCGAAGGGGCCGTGCACGAGGGCGGCCGCGGAGCGTCCATCTGGGACACGTTCGCGCACACGCCGGGCAAGACGCTCGGCGGGGACACCGGCGACGTGGCCTGCGACCACTACCACCGCTTCGGCGAGGATGTGGAGCTCATGGCCGCGCTCGGCGTCGACGCGTACCGGTTCAGCATCGCCTGGCCGCGCATCCAGCCGGACGGCACCGGCGCGCCCCACCCCGACGGACTCGGTTTCTACGACCGGCTGGTCGACGCGCTGCTGGCGCGCGGCATCGCGCCCACGCCGACGCTCTTTCACTGGGACCTGCCGCAAGCCCTCGAGGACCAGGGTGGGTGGCTGAGCCGGGAGACCGCGCTGCGCTTCGGGGAGTACGCCGGGCACGTCGCCGATCGGCTCGGCGACCGGGTGTCGCGGTGGATCACGCTGAACGAGCCGATCGTGCACATGGCCCAGGGGTACGCGTTCGGCACGCACGCGCCCGGGCGGGAGCTGATGCTCGGGGCCCTGCCGGTCGCGCACCACCAGCTGCTGGGGCACGGGCTCGCCGTGCAGGCCCTCGGCGGCGCTCCGGAAGTCATGATCACCAACAACTGCACGCCCGTGCAGGCGGCCTCCGACGACGAGGCCGACCGGGTCGCGGCCATGGTCTACGACGGCTTCCACAACCGGTTGTTCAACGATCCGCTCTTCCTCGGCGAGTATCCGGAGTTCCTGGCGCCGGGGCTGGCGGAGGTGGTCCGCGACGGGGACATGGCGACGATCCGCACCGACGGCGGCGCGCTCGGCGTCAACTACTACAACCCGACCCGGGTGGCGGCGGCCGAGGGCGACCTGCCGTTCGAGACCCGGCCGATCGAGGGCGTCCCGACCACGGCCTTCGGCTGGCCGGTGGTCCCGTCCGGGCTGCACGACCTGCTCGTCGGCCTCAAGGACCGCTACCCGAACCTGCCGTCGGTCTACATCACCGAGAACGGCTGCTCGGTCGAGGACCGCCTCGACGACCAGTTCCGCATCGACTACCTCGACGGCCACCTCGGCGCGGTCAGGCGCGCCATCGCCGACGGCGTCGACGTGCGCGGCTACTTCGTCTGGTCCCTGCTCGACAACTTCGAGTGGGCCGAGGGCTACCGCCAGCGTTTCGGCCTGGTGCGAACCGACTTCGACACCCTCGCCCGTACGCCGAGAGACTCCTACCGGTGGCTGCAGGCCGCCCTGCGGGAGCGGGGATGACCACCGGGACCGTCACCACCCGCGTCGGCGGTCGCTGGATCGCCCTGCTCTCGCTGGCCAACCTGGGTCTCTGGATGGGCTACTTCGGGCCGCTCCAGGTGCTGCTGCCCAACCAGATCGAGGACATCGCCGGCGACGGCAAGGAGACCGCCCTCGGCGTCATCACCGCCATCGGCGCCCTGGTCGCGGTCGTCGCCGGCCCCCTCGCCGGCGCCCTCTCCGACGTCACCACCGCGCGTACCGGCCGCCGGCACACCTGGGTGGTGGCCGGCGCCCTCGTCGGCGGCGCCGCCCTGGTCTTCCTGCACGGTCAGCACACCCTCGTGTGGGTCGGCGCCGGCTGGTGCCTGGCCCAGGCCGGCCTCAACACGCTGCAGGCCGGCCTCACCGCGGTCGTGCCCGACCAGACCCCGGTCGGCCAGCGCGGCCTGGTCTCGGGCTGGGTCGGCCTCACCCAGTCCGTCGGCGTGGTCGCCGGCGTGCTCCTGGTGACGGCCGTCGGCGGCGGCTACCCGGCGATCGCCCTGGTCGTGGTGCTGACGGTCGTTCCGTTCGTACTCGCCACCCCGGACCCGCCGATCGCGGTCGCGCCCCGCTTCTCGGCCTTCCGGTTCGAGGCGTTCCGCGACCGCGACTTCGCCTGGGCGTTCGCCACCCGCTTCCTGGTGCAGCTCGGCAACGCGATGGCCACCCTCTACCTGCTCTACTTCCTGCGCGACCAGGTGCACCACGCCGACGCCGAGGACGGCCTGGCGGTGCTGATCGTCATCTACACGGTCGCCACCGTGCTGACCGTCGTGGTCGGCGGCGTCGTCTCCGACCGCACCGGCAGGCGGAAGCCCTCGGTGATCGTCTCCGGTTACGTGATGGCCGTGGCCGCCGCGATCCTCGCCTTCTGGCCGACCTGGACCGGCGCGATCGTCGCCGCCGTTATCCTCGGCCTCGGCTTCGGCGTCTACCTCTCGGTCGACCAGGCGCTGATCACCCAGGTCCTTCCCGGCGCCGAGGACCGCGCCCGCGACCTCGGCGTCATCAACATCGCCAACTCGGCGCCGCAGGTCCTCGGCCCGGCCATCGCGTTCCCGCTGGTCTCCTACCTCGGCGGCTACCCGGTGCTCTACCTGGCAGCGGCCGCGGTCACCGTCCTCGGCTCGGTCCTGGTCACCCGGATCCGCGGGGTCGACTAGCGCCGCGCGCCACCCGCCGCCGGCGGGTGGCCGGCACCGAGGCGTGCTAGCAATGACGGATGGAGAGCGCACTCGTCCTCGGCGCCGGGGGCATCACCGGCATCGCCTGGCAACTCGGGGTCATCACCGGGCTCCGCGAGGCGGGCGTCGATCTCACCGGCGCCGACCTGATCGTCGGCACCTCGGCCGGCTCGGTCACCGGCACCCTGCTCGCGGCCGGGGTCGACCCGGTCGACGCCCAGCGCCTGGAGGCCCGGCTCGGCGCCGGCGACCCGCCGATCCGCCCGGACTGGGAACGCGGCTCGCAGGCCTTCGCGATCCTCACCGACGAGACCCGCGACCCGGCGTCGATCCGGGCCGAGGTCGGCGCGCTCGCGCTGGCGGCGAACGTCATCGACGAGCACTCGTACGTGACCTCGCTGGCCCGCCGCCTGCCGGTGCACGCCTGGCCGGACCGTCCGCTGCTGATCAACGCGGTCGACGCGGCGACTGGCGACCCGGTGGTGTGGGACCGCGCCGCCGGCGTCCCGCTCGACCGCGCGGTGGCCGCCAGCTGCGCCGTTCCCTGCATCTTCCCGCCGGTCACCGTCGGCGGGGGCCGGTTCGTCGACGGCGGCGTCCGCTCCGGCACGAACGCCGACCTGGCCGCCGGCTGCGCCCGCGTGGTGGTGCTGGCCCCGCTGGCCCCGGTCCGCATGCACGGCGCGCCCGCCGCCGAGATCGAGGCCCTGCGCCGCCGGGCCAAGGTCGCCCTGGTCGCGCCGGACGACGCGACGCTGGCCGCGCTGGGCCCCAACGTGTTCGACACGACCCGGTGGGAGCCGGCGATCGAGGCGGCGACCGCCCAGGGACGCCGGTTGGCATCCGAGGTGGCCGCCGCCTGGGACAGCTAATGCGCGTACACCTCCAGCTCGTAGATCGAGAATCCGTAGGAGGTGGCCCGGGTCTGGCCGGTGAGGCGCAGGCAGCGCGCGGTCGTGACCGGGAAGGTGAGCGTGTCCAGACCGCCGTTCCCGCCGGTCACGGCGGCCACCTGGGTCCAGCTGCCGCCGTCGGCCGAGGTCTCCAGCTTGTACGCGGTGGCGTAGGCGTCCTCCCAGCGCACGACCGCCCGGGCGACCGGCCGGGCCGCACCGAGGTCGATTTGCAGCCACTGGTTGTCGTTCCAGGAGCTGGCCCAGCGGCTGGATAAGCTGCCGTCCACCGCGTTCCGGGCCGGGTAGCCCAGCTGCGCGCTCGACGCGGTGACCGTCCTGGCGGCGGCCAGATTGCTGATGTCGTCGCCACGCCGGGCCGGGAACGAGACCACTTGCTGGTAAGTGGGCCGGTTCTGCCAGGCGATCAGGTCGTGCTCGATGCCGCCCAGCGGGGACTGCAGGATGGCGTCGGCGCACCACTGGTCGCCGGCGGCGCAGTGGTCGTCGCCGGGGTAGGTGGTGGTGGCCGGCTCGGCGAGCGCCGCGGACAGGCTGGTCAGCAGCGCGCTCCGGCACGTGCTCAGCACGCCGCCGCCGCAGTACCTGGTGGACCAGCCGGGGACGCTGTCGCCGAGCGTGGCGCGCAGGTCCTTGTCGACGTAACCCCACCAGCCGTACTGGAACGAGGAGCCCTTGTGCGCCTGGTTCTCGTTCGCACTCGTCGGCAGCGAGGACGTCGGGCCGGTCTGCCCGCCCGACGGCGACTCGTTGATCTGCAGGGCGTCGACCAGCGCCTGGAACAGCCCGTCGCCCAGCCCGGATCGGAACGCGGCCTCCACGAGCTTCGGCCACCAGGCATCGAAGATCCGAATGGCATCGGCGTTCGCGTACGCCTTGCTGCCCGCCGCCGTCTCCTGCCGGTGCGCGCCGGCGGCCAGCCAGGTACGCAGCTTGGCCAGCGCCGTGGCCTGGTCCGGGTCGGTGACCGTCGCGGTGTCGATGACCCGCAGCAGCACCGGCAGCACGTCGGTGCCGCGCAGGTCGGTGGTGGCCGCCGACTCGACGACCTTGACCAGGGACGCCCGGTCGTACCTGGCGCCGGCCGCGATCCCCGCCTTCAGGGGCTTGTCGAGCAGGTCGCCGCGGTGCACCGAGCCGAAGCTGAAGTTGCCGTCGGCGGCGCCGAAGCCGGCCGCCTGCTTGTTGTTCCAGCTGACGAAGTAGTCCTGGTTGACCGCCTGCGGGTGGGCGCCGGCGGGGACGTACGTGGCCACGTTCGTCGACGGGTTCCAGCCCTGCCACTCGTACGCCTGCTCGGCCTTGGTGGGAAGGTTGGGATCGGCGCCGGAGGCCCGCAGCGGCTCGGCGCCCGAGGTGAACATCGCCGAGTCGGCCGAGTTGACGTAGAACCAGTTGAACGCGAACGAGATGTTCGAGGCCGAGTTCATGAAGGCGGCCGGCGTGCCCATCTGGTCGGGCTCGTTGAACATCTGGAAGCCGATCGCCGAGTCGGCCTCGTGCCGGTAGGTCGAGCGCAGGCTGGTGAACGCGGTCGGCGCGCCCCCGACCAGGCCGCGCCACGTGACCAGGCCGTACCTGGTGCGCTGGACGGTCAGCCGGTAGGAGCCGGCCGCGGTGGAGTCGGCGGTGGTCGGCTTCCACGAGTTGGTCCGGGTCAGCGCCTCCATCGGCGTGCAGGTCCCGTGGTAGAGGTAGCTCGTGGCGGCCAGGCTCGGCGTGCTGCCGTCGGCGTTGCAGAGCTTCACCGCGTACGTGTCGGTGATGTCCTGGATCGACGAGGTGGCGCTCCACGCGTAGTCGGGGCCGCGGCCGATGAGGGTGTAGAGGTTGAGCCCGGAGAACGCGATGCCCCGGCTGCTGATCCCCGGGCCCTGCAGCTCCTGGGCCATGAGCAGTTGCGGGGCGAAGTAGCCGGTCTGCGGCCCGAAGACGGCGACCGGATGCCCCGTGGCCGAGTGGGCGGCGCTGACGATCGCGGCGTTCGACATGCCACGCTTGGCGCTGTCGATCGTGAGCGTGCTCAGCGAGTCGGCCAGCGCGCTGGAGCCCGATGTCGCCGCCGACGTCGCCGACCCGGTCTTGTCGAAGACGATCGGCTCCGGCGTGGCGGTCCCGGCGTCCGGCATGGCGACGCCCGCCGCATTCGGGTCTCCCTGCCCGTACGGGAAGGATTGCCCGTTGTGCAGTGTCAGCACCGTCTCGGGATCGTTCTGCTCGCGGAACTGCTGCCAGACGGCGTCCCCCGCGGCGTTGCCGTACTTGGCCCGCGCCGCGATGCGGACCAGCGCCGACTGCATCTCGGTGCCGCCGCCCCCGCCGAACAGGCCGCCGATGACGCCGGCGATCGCGATCAGGTCGGTCATGGTGAACGGGACCGGCCCGCCCGCGTTGGTGATGGCGTCGAGGTGGCCGGTCAGCACGTACTCGCCCGGGCAGTCCCGGGCCGCCATGCAGTCGGCGATGTACTTGTTGATGCCGGCGATGTAGCTCTGCACGTCGCTGTACAGCTGGGCGCCGCGCGTGCTGCCCGCCTGCAGCGCGTTGATCTGGGCCTGGAGGTCGGCCTCGGTGTACGGCGAGTTGCGCCAGACGCTCTGCTCGAGGTCGCGGTTGCCGGCCGCGCCGCCCGCGAAGCTGGTGAGGTTGCCGCGCGCCACGTGCCGCATCAGGTCCATCAGGAAGAGCCGGTCCTGGGCGCCCGCATACCCGGCGCCGTACATGAGGCCGGCCCGTGTGGTGCCGGTGACGTGCGGGATGCCGAACTTCTTGTCCCGCACGATCGTGACGTCGCTGCGCGGTGACTTGGTGCTCTCCACGTCGGCGGCGGCCACACCGTACGAGCTGTCGTTGAAGAAGGTGTTGATCTGGTCGCCGGTCAGGCCGGTGTAGTTGTACGCGAGGTTGGCGTACTTGGACAGCTGATCGTCGGAGTGCGGTGGCTTCGTGCCGAAGGCCTGCGAGGCGAGGATCTGCACGAGATCGGCGTCCCCGTTCTGACCGGGCGGCAGGATGTCGGAGCACTCGCCCAGGCAGTAGTCGTTGGCGGCGTAGGCCGCGTGGGCGGGGCTCGAGAGGGTCGGCGAGAGCGTGGCGGCGGCGGCGAGGACGGCCACCACCAGGGCATTGATGCTTGGACGGCGTCGGCGCATGGACGTTTCCCTTCGGGAACACGCGAACGCGAAAAGATTTCATAGATGTTAAGACTTCGATGGGTTGTTGCACTAGAGCTTTGCTACTACTGCGTAGCGTGACTGTTGCGTGGTGACGCTGGGTGACCGTGATCGGGGTCGTGCGGGCTGGGCATCCTAGGAGGCTAGGTTGGAGGGGTTGGGGTTTGGGGTTGGGCTGGCGCGTGTGCACAGCGGGCTGGGGTCGGCGGGGCTCGGGTCCGCGGGCTCAGGTCCGGGGGTGGGGTCCGCGAGCTCGAGTCCGCGAGCTCGGGTCCCCGGACGGTGAGCCGGCGCGCTTGGATCCGCGGGTGGCGGGCGGTGAGCTGGCGGGCTTGGATCCGCGGGCGGTGGGCTGGCGGGCTTGGATCCGCGGGCGGTGGCCGACGACCGGTGAGCCGACGACCGGTGAGCCGACGACCGGTCAGCGACGAGACGGTGGGCGCCGTTGTGGACAGCCGGCGGAAAGTGTCAGAGCCGACTGCTTAACTCGACCCCACCCAGTGCCGGGGTGGGGAACCAAGACGGCGGCGCGGCGGTGCGCTGTGTCGGCGCAGCAGAGCGGCCGGCGCAGCAGAGCGGCCAACGCGGCAGAGTGGCCGACGCGGCAGAGCGGCCAACGCGGCAGAGTGGCCAAAGCGGCAGAGCGGCCAGCACGGCAGAACGGCTAGCACGGCAGAGCGGCCAGCACGGCGGAAGCGGAAGGGCCGCGGACCCGGCGCGGCGGGCCTGCAGGTGCAGGGGTGCAACCAGGCGGCGCTCGGCAGGTCACCCCTGAGGGTGAACCACAACCTTGAGTCCTTCGCGCGCCGCGGCCGTTGCCATCGCCGCGGTGATGTCGGTCAGCGGGTAGGCGGCCGACACCAGCGATGACAAGTCGACCAGGCGATTAGCCACCAGGTCGATCGCTCGGGGATAGACCTCGCCCATCCGGCGGGACATCACCAGCGTCAGGCCCTTGCGGCGGGCGATCGACGCGCGGAAGGTGGTCTGGTCGCCGTCGGGGATGCCGACCAGGAGCACTCGGGCGCCGGGCTTTGCGGCCGTCAGGGCGGCCTCCACCGCGTCCGCGCTGCCGGAGACCTCGAAGACCAGGTCGGCCTCGCCCTTCAGCGGGGCGGCGCCCAGCTTCAGCGCGGCCTCCATCCGGTGCGGCAGCGGGTCGGCGGCCAGCACCCTCGTCGCGCCGGCCAGGCGGGCCAGCTGGATCAGCGTCAGGCCGATCGGGCCGCAGCCGACGACGGCGACCGTCTGTGCCAGGCGGGGGTGCGCCAGGTCGTACGCGTGCAGGGCCACCCCGAGCGGCTCCAGCAGCGCGACCTCGTCGTCGGAGATCGCGGCGGGGATCGGGTGCAAGCGGTGGCTCGGCCAGGCCATCAGCTGCCGCAGGCCCCCGTCGCAGGCGCCGTGGCCGGCGAAGACGATGGCCAGGCAGAGGTTCGGGTCGCCGTCGAGGCAAGGCTCGCAGTGGCCGCACGGGATCGCGGGATCGATCGCCACCCGGGTACCGTCGCGGTCGCCGCCGCGGATCACGCCGCCCATCTCGTGGCCCAGGACCAGCGGCCGTGACAGCACCGCGTCGCCGATCGCGCCCTCGGTGAACCAGTGCAGGTCCGAGCCGCACAGGCCGACGCTTGTCACCTCGACGAGGGTCTCCCCCGCGCCGGGAACCGGGTCGTCCTCATCCGAGACCCGGACATCCCCGGCGCCGTAGAGGCGGGCAACACGCATGCGGTGAACGATAACAGCGGAAAAGGACACCCCGAGCCGGGCGGCGGACCGGCGGCAACGGCACAATCGCCAGCACAGCCCGACGGCTGCCGAGCCCGACGACCATGAAGGAGGGTCACCATGACCGGAGCGGAAGAGCTGCGGGCATTGCTCGCGGCCGGCCAGGTGACCCACGCCCCCGGCGTCTACGACCCGGTGACGGCCGCGCTCGCGGTGGCGGCGGGGCACCGGGCCGTCCATCTGTCCGGGACGGGGGTCTCGGCGCTCATGCTGGGCCGTCCCGACCTCGGCATCGTGCGCGCCACCCAGATCGCCGACCGGGCCGCGACCCTGTCCGCGGCGCTGGGCGACGTGCCGCTGATCGCCGACGTGGACACCGGGTACGGCGATCCGAGGAACGCGGTCTGGACCGGGTACGCCTACGTACGCGCGGGAGTGTCCGGCCTGCACATCGGTGACCGGGCCGAGCCCGGGGAGCACGGCGCCGAGGTGATCGGCGTCGACCTCGCCGCGGAGAAGATCGCCGCCCTGGCCCGCGAGGTCCCGGAGCTCGTGGTGATCGCCCGCACCGATGCCTACGCTCGGCATGGCCTGGCCGGCGTGATCGAGCGCTGCGAGGCCTACGCCGCGGCCGGGGCGGATGCGGTGTTTCCCGGCGGCGTGGAGGACCTCGACGAGCTCGCCCGGCTGCACGACGCGCTCCCGGGCGTGCCCATCGTGATCAGCCGATCGGAGGCCGAGACGGCAAGCGGCGCGGTGAGCAGAGCCGCGGCAAGCAGCGCCGGTGTAAGCACAGCGGCGGCAAGCAGCGCCGGTGTAAGCAGAGCGACCGCAAGCACCGCCGGTGTAAGCAGAGCGACCGCAAGCAGCGCCGGCGTAAGCAGAGCGACCGCAAGCAAAGCGGCGGTGAGCAGAGCGGCGGGTGCCGGCGACGACGACCTGGCGGCCGCGGGCGTACGGCTCGTGCTGCACCCGATGGCCGCGCTGCTCGCCGCCCTGCGCGCCGCCTCGCAGGTCTATCGGCAGATCGCCGACACCGGCAGCGCCGAACCGGTCGACCGCCTCCCGTGGGCGGCGTTCACCGCGCTGATCCCGGAGCAGGCGGCCCGGGAGTTCGAGGCACGCTACACGCCGGGCGACCGGTACACGCCGCCCGACCAGCGGCCCGCCGCCGGCCCGCCGCCGTCGCCGGGCGCGCATCCGCACACGCCGGGCACGACGCCGGAAAGAGTCGCCCGCCAGGAGAGCGACGCACGTCAGGAGGGAGGCGTGCGGCGCGAGACAGGCGCACGTCAGGGAGGGCCGCGAGGAACGGCCATCGTGGACGGACGCGACACCTACGACCGGCTTCACACGTGAGGCGGCCGACGACGATCGGTTGCCGGGTTTGATCGCCGCGGACATTCGGTACTCGTACCGCGTGCGCGACGAGATGCGGGTGGCGGCGTGATCCGGCGGGAGAATCCGGCCCGGGTCGCGGAGATCGTCGGGTCGGTGGCCGAGACGTCCCCGAACGAGGTGGACGCGGTGGTCTGGGCGGCCGACGCCGAGTTCCGGCGGTGGCGGGCGACGGCGCTGGACGAGCGGCTGGCCCTGCTCACGAGGGCGGCCGAGGCGATCGAGGACGCGCTCGCCGACCTGTCGGTACTGCTCGCGCGGGAGACCGGTCAGGTGCTCGGCGACTGCCGCGCCGAGATCGGCCATGCCGTCCGCCACTTGCGCTGGGTGGTCGCCACCGCACCCGCGGCCTTCGCCGACGAGGAGATCCACGACGGGTGGGGGAACATCGTCCGGCAGCGCCGGCCGTACGGGGTGATCGCCGCCATCGTCCCCGGAAACGCACCGGTGCTTCTCGCCATGATCAAGATCGCCCCGGCCCTCGCGGCCGGCAACGCGGTCGTGCTCAAACCGTCCCCGCTCGCCCCGCTGACGCTCGACCGGATCGTGCGGCTGATCGGCGGCCCGCTGCGGATCGTGCACGGCGGCGCCGAGACGGGCGCGGCGCTGGCCGGCCACGAGCTGGTGCGCAGGGTCGCGTTCACCGGCGGCGCATCCGGCGGGCGAGCGGTGGCGGCGGTGGCCGGCGGGCGGCTCGTCCCGGCGGAGTGGCTCGGCGGTGACGAATCGCGCGGCTGGCTCGGCGGTGACGGAGCGGCCGGATGGCTCGGCGGCGACGGAGCGGCCGGATGGCTCGGCGGCACCCATGCGGCCGGCTGGCTCGGCGGCGACGAAGCGGCCGGGTGGCTCGGCGGCAGCGACTCGGCCGTCTTCCTCGACGACGCGCCCTTCGACGACCCCGCCATGGACCGCCTGGTGAGGGCGACCTTCGCCACCGGTGGTCAGGTCCGGATGGCGGCCAGGCGCCTCTTCGTGCCGGCAACCCGGCTGAAGGACTTCGTCGAGGCGTACGAGGCGGCCGCCGCTCGCGTGCTGGTCACCGGCGACCCGCTCGCCGACGGCGTGACGATGGGCCCGGTGATCTCGGCCGCCGCGCAGAAGGCGGCCGAGCTGATGCGCGGCGACGACTGCCGGGATCTGGGCCGCTTCGACGCCGACCCGGAGACCGGCTACTTCGTGCGGCCGTGCCTGGTCGTCGAGCCCGACCCGCGCGACCCGGTGGTGAGCGCGGAGCGGTTCGCCCCGGTCGTGCCGGTGCTCGGCTACCGCGACGAGGAGGCGGTGCCGGCCGCGGCGACCAACGGGGACGCCGGACCGGTGGTCACGGTGTGGAGCGCCGACCGGGAGCGGGCGATGAGCTTCGCGCGCCGCTTCGAGGCCGGTGTCGTCTTCGTGAACTGCCACGGGCAGACCGGGGTGCGGCACACCCGGTGCCTCACTGCCTACGTCCGGAACTGCGTCATCCATACGCCCCCGGGTTAGCCGCGCCGAGCACTCCTGCTCATACGGGCGGTGGAACCCGCGTCGCCCGTACGGTCCGGGCGTCCCTGATCCGACTGCGCGGACCGCGGAGCGGCGCGATCCTGGGCCGATCGCGACGGGCCCGGCCGGGACCCGCCCGTGGCAGTGAGGGTGGCACCGTGGCCACTTCGGAGACGACCTGGCTGGACCGCGTGCTGACCGCCCTCGGCGGCCTGCCCGGCGGGACCGGCCCCGACACCCTGGCCGAAGAGGTCGCCCTGCGGTTCGCCGACCGGTTCGACCCGGCCGACCGCGACTACGTCGGCCTCGCCACCCGCCCACAGTGGCAGGGCTTCGTGCTCGACGCGGTCGAGGAGCTGCGCGCGGCGTCGTTGATCGAGCCCGACCGCTTGGCGCTGACCCGAGCCGGGCGCGACGCCCTCGCGGCCTTGGCCGGCCCGTCACCCGAGCCCGGCCCGCGGACCGCCGCCGGCCTCCGGCCCGGCGGAGACCGGCCCGGCGGAGACCGGCCCGGCGGAGACCTGCCCGGCGCGGGTGAGGCCGGCGCGGACCAGCCCGACGCGGACCAGCCCGACGCGGACCAGCCCGACGCGGATCAGCCCGGCGTGGATCAGCCCGGCGGGAACGAACCCGGTGGGCACGGCGACGGCATCCCGGTCGTGGCCGGCGTCATCTCCGCTCCCCTGCGCGACCCCGACGCGCGCCGCGGATTCGGCTTCAGCGACGCCGAGGACGAGCCGATCCCGGTCATGGTCGAGCTCAACCTGCGGTACTCCTCCGGCCCGGCCGGCGCGGTCACGCGGCTCGGCGAGCTGTGGCAGCGCGCCACCGACGCGGCGCCTCCGCGTCTCATCGCGGGCCGCTACGTGGCCGGGGAGCTCACCATGAGCCAGATGAAACGGCTGGTGGCCGCGGACGCGGTGCCGGTGCGCTGGCCGTCCCGCAGCATCCATCACATCTGGCCGGACTTCCCGGTCCGGCCGCACATCGACGCCTCGTGCGTGACGATCAAGGCGGACGCCGCGCGGAACTCCTTCGAGGCGGACGGGCGCGGCATCGTCTGGGCGGTCATCGACTCGGGCATCGATGCCGATCATCCACATTTCTCGGCGTACGGGACCCTGAATGATCCGTCGGTCCGAGATCTCCACCGCTATTTCCCGCCGGCCGGCGACCCCACGCCGGACGGTGCGCTCGACGACCAGACCGGGCACGGCACCCACGTGGCCGGGATCATCGCCGGCGACATCGAGCCGTGGCTGCGGGAGAAGCCGGGTCAGCGCAAGGTGTACGCGACCGAGAGCCGGTACAACGCGGCGAACCCGGACACGCCGCTGCGGATGCCCCGCGACTTTCCGGATGACGTACGCCTGGCCGGGATGGCCCCCCGCGCCCGGCTGGTCAGCCTCAAGGCCCTCGGCGGCGGGGGCACGCTGACCGACCGCGTCAACCGGGTCATCCAGGCCCTCGCCTACGTGCGCGAGACGAACGGCGACGGGGTCGACGGCATGCGCATCCACGGCGTCAACATCAGCCTCGGGTACGAGTTCTACCCGGAGTGGTTCGCATGCGGCGGCAGCCCGCTGTGCCAGGAGATCGACCGCACGGTGCGCTCGGGCGTGGTCGTGGTGGTCGCGGCCGGCAACTCCGGCTTCGGGACGCTGAACGTCAAGATGGACGCCACGGACAAGTTCGGGTTCGCGATGACCGTCAACGACCCGGGCAACGCGCAGCTGGCCATCACCGTCGGCTCCACCCACCGCTCGGCGCCGCACCTCTACGGCGTCTCCTACTTCTCCTCCAAGGGGCCGACCGGCGACGGCCGGGAGAAGCCCGACCTGGTGGCGCCGGGCGAGCGGATCACCTCGTGCGCGGCCGGGGCGAACCTCGTGGCGGTGGTGGGCAGCGGCGACAAGCCGGCCGACACCGCCGTCTACGTCGAGGACTCCGGCACCAGCATGGCCGCACCGCACGTCTCCGGCGCCGCGGCCGCGCTGCTGTCGGTGCGGCGCGAGTTCCTGGGGCAGCCGGAGAAGGTCAAGCACCTCCTCCGCGACTCGGCCACCGACCTCGGCCGGCGCCGCGAGTTCCAGGGGGCCGGTCTGCTCGATCTGATGCGGGCCCTCCAAAGCGTTTGACGACGGGAGCATTCGACATGACCGACTCCATCGGCGGGCTGCCCTTCTGGGACCTCGTCTTCGACTCCGACGGCGACCCGGATCCGGCGGGCCGCGACGCGCTCTTCGCCGAACTGCCGGCGCAGGGCATCACCGACCTGTACGTGTTCTCGCACGGCTGGAACAACTCGCGGAGCACCGCGCGCCGGCTCTACGACGGTTTCCTCGGGCTGCTCGCCGGCCAGCTGATCGCCGCGCCGACCGGCAAGCCGGGGCTGGCCGGCGTCTACTGGCCGTCGCTGCTGTGGTCGGACGAGCCGATCCCCAACTTCGACCCGGCGCCGCCCATGCTGGGCGTGGCCGGTGGCGCGGCGGCGGCCGTGCCGCAGACTCCGATGGAGCCGGTGCCGCCGACCGTCGACGACCAGACCCTGGCCGGGCTGCTCGAGCAGTTCCCCGAGGCCAAGGACGTGCTCGAGCGGGCCAAGGCGCTGCTCGACGGGCCGCCCACCGACGAGGCCCGGTCCGAGTTCTTCGACTGCCTCAAGGAGTTCGCGGCCCGGGCCGGCACGCCGGACGACGACGGCGAGCACGACGGCGCCACGCCGCCGGCCGAGCCGCGGATGCTGCAGGACGACGACCCGACCGCTCTCTACGAGCGCTACCGGGACGCGCTGACCCAGATCGGGGTGCCGATACCGGGCGACGGCGACGGGCAGGCCGGCATTGGCGACGCATTCCGCGGCATCTGGAACGGCGCCAAGGAGGCGCTGCGCGGCGCCACCTACTGGCAGATGAAGAACCGGGCCGGGGTGGTCGGGCGCAACGGCCTCGGACCACTGCTCGGCGGGCTCGCCACGCGCGCGCCCGGGCTGCGCATCCACCTGATCGGGCACAGCTTCGGGGCGCGGCTCGTGTCGTACGCGCTGGACGGGTTGCCGGCGTCGATGCAGCCCTCGCCGGTCAAGTCGGTGACGCTGGTCGAGGGCGCGTTCTCGCACTTCGTCTTCGCCCGGCCGCTGCCGTTCGACGCCGGTCGCGGTGGCGCCCTCGCCGGGCGTCAGCAGCGCGTCGACGGGCCGATCGTCTCGTGCTTCTCGGTGCACGACCACGCGCTCGGCACGTTCTACCCGCTGGCGTCGCTGGCCGCCGGGGACGCCGCGTCGGCCGGGCACGACAAGCTCTACCGGTGGGGCGCGATCGGGCACGACGGGGCGCAGAACGGCGACGCGGTGCTGGACGCCGTCCAGGCGGCCGGCTCGTCCTACCACTTCAGCCGGGACCACATCCTCAACGTCGACTGCAGCGCCGTGGTGAGCCGGGGCGGGGCGCCGAGCGGCGCGCACAGCGACATCGTGCACCCGGAGGTGACCGGGATCGTGCTGGCCGCCAGCCGGACGTGAGGCCGGGCCGGCTTCGGCCGGGCCGGTTTAGCTCATCGCGCCGGATGTGGCTCCTTCGGCGCGGTGATCTCCGCCTTCCGGTGCGCCGGCACCGGGCGCGACGGCCACCAGAACTGCTCGCCGAGCAGCAGCGCGAGGGCGGGGACGACCACCGTCCGTACGAGCAGGGTGTCGATGAGAACGCCGACGCCGACGACCACGCCGATCTGGGTCAGCACGATGACCGGCAGCACGCCGAGCACCGCGAAGACGGCCGCCAGCAGGATGCCGGCCGAGGTGATGACGCCGCCGGTCGCGGCGAGGGCCCGCAGGGTGCCGTCGCGGGTGCTGCCGCGCTCCCTGGCCTCGTCCCGGGCCCGGGTGACCAGGAAGATGTTGTAGTCGACGCCGAGCGCCACCAGGAACAGGAAGCTGAGCAGGGGCACGCTCGCGTCGAGGGCGGGCATGCCGGCGGCGCGCAGCAGGACGGTCGCCGCGCCGAGGCTGGCCGCGAAGCTGGCCACGACGGTCACCAGCAGCAGGACCGGGGCGGTGATCGAGCGGAGCAGGACGACCAGGACGATCAGCACGACGACCAGTACCAGGGGGACGATCACGCGGTCGTCGCGGAGGTTCGCCTCGCGTTGGTCGTAGTCGCTGGCCGGGGGGCCGCCGACCAGGGTGCCGGGGATGTCGCGGAGGCGGTCGATGGTCCGGTCCGCCTCCGGGGTGCCGGGAGCGCTGGTCAACTGGACGCTCAGCTGTGTCAGTCGGCCGTCGATGGACTGCTCCGGCGGGAGGACCGCTGCCACCCCCGCGGTCTGCCGGATGTCCGCCGCCGCCCCGCCCGATTTATCGCTGTTCACAATGACAGCGACCGGTTGCGCGGCGCCGGCCGGGAAGTGCCTCGCCAGCGCCTCCTGCGCGACGATCGACTCGACCTTGGTGCGGAACTGCTGCGACTGGTCCAGCCCCACATCGATCTTGAGCAGCCCCGCCGCGAAGACGGCCAGGATCCCGAGCCCGACGGCGAGCACGGCCGCCGGCCGCCGTCCCACTGCGCGGGCGATCCGCGACCACCATCCGGTCTCGGTCGGGTCGGGGCTGCCCACGTGCGGCACGCGCGGCCAGAACACGCCGCGGGGCAGCGCCACCAGGGCCACGGGCAGCACGAACAGCCCGAAGACCAGGGCGACCAGGACGCCGACCGCGGCGGAGACCCCGAGCGTACGGTTGGACGTCAGCACCGCCGCCAGCAGCGTGAGCAGCGCCAGCACCACCGTGCCCGCGCTCGCCGTGATCGCCGGCGCCGCACCCCGCCAGGCCCGCGTCATCGCCTCGCGCCGGGACTCGGTGCGCCGCAGCTCCTCCCGGTAACGCGAGATCAGAAGCAGCGCGTAGTCGGTGCCCGCGCCGAAGACGAGCACGCTCACGATCCCCGCCACCGCCGCGTCGGTGCGCTCGCCGACCAGCCGCGCGACCCACGGCAGCAGCTTGGCGACGACCTGGTCGGCGAGCCCGATCACCGCGAGGGGGACGATCCAGAGAATCGGGCTCCGGTACGTGATCAGCAGCAACACGGCGACGACCAGTGCCGTGGCGAGCAGCAGCGTGACGTCGGCGCCCTCGAACGCGGCCGAGATGTCCCGGCTCACCGCGGCGCCGCCGGTCACCTGCGCCACCAGCCCGGCGGGCAGCCCCGCGGCCTTGAGATCCGCGCGGATCTGATCCACGGCGGCGTTCTGCGCTTCGTCGTCGAGACCATCCTTCAGCCGTACGACGAGAAGCGCGGCCTGCCCGTCCTCGGACGACACGGGTTCGGACACGCTGCCCGTCAGCTTGAGCTTGTCGCTCACCGCGGCGATCGCCGCGCGGTCGTCCCCGGTCAGCGCCGCGTCACGCCGCTCGACCACGACGACGGCGCTCGCCGCCCGGCCGCTCGGGAACCGGTCGCCGAGCTCGGTCACGCGCGTCGACTGGGCGCCGTCGGGCAGGCCGTCGGCCGGCTCGGCCGCGGGTTGCTCCGGCGAGAACGCGAACACCAGCCCCGAGAGGACCACCGTGGTCAGCAGGACCACCACCACACCGAGCCGGGTGGTGAGCCAGTTGACGGACCGCCTACTCATGATCGACCAGCCCCATGTTTCGATCGTCGAATCTTTAGGTAATGGAAACGATAGAATGACCATCGTGCCGACGCAACCCGACCGCGACGCCGCGATGGACGACCTGATCGACGCGCTCCGCCGCTTCACCGTCGAGAGCGATGTCTTCGTGGATGTCTTCGCCCGGGCCCACGGCCTTGGACGCAGCGATCTGTACGCCATCATGTGGATCGCCCGCGGCACCACCGCCGGGGACCCGATCACCGTGGGCGAGCTGGCACACCGCCTGCGCCTCTCGCCCGCGGCCGCGACCGCCCTGGTCGACCGCCTGGAGGCGGTCGGTCACGTGAGCCGCACCCGGGACCCGAACGACCGCCGCCGCGTGACGGTGGCCATGCAGGAGACGGCGTTACGGGTGGCCACGGCCTTCTTCGTGCCGCTGGGCCTGCGCATGAACGACGCCGCCGCCGAGTTCACCCCCGAGGAACTGGCCCGCACGGCCGAAATCGTCCGCCGCCTGACCATCGCCGTCACCGCGGCGTCGCGTTCCCCCGAGCCCACCCTTTAAGACACCCATCCCCGGCGCTTGTGACACGCATTCCGCGCCGTTCAAGACACGCATCCCGGCGCTCAAGACACCCATCGCCGAGCCGCCGGGCCGGGAGGCGCCCGACCACCCCCTTCGCGCGGACGGTCAGGGCGGTGCTTGACGCAGCCCGGAGTCGTGCGCGACGACGATCGCCTGTGCCCGGTCCCGCAGATCGAGCTTGGCCAAGATGTGCCGCACGTGCGTCTTCACCGTGGCCATACTGATCACCAACTCGGCGGCGATCTCGGCATTCGACAGCCCGGCGCCGATGCGGGCCAGCACCTCCCGCTCCCGCTCACTCAGATCGGCCAGGGCCGGCGCCGCCACCGCCCCTCGCGGCGGATCGGCCGCAAAATGCCCCATGAGCCGCGCCAGCACCGACGGCGCCACCACCGGCTCCCCCGCAACCGCCCGCCGAATCGCATCGGCCAGCCCCGCCGACGTCACGTCCTTGAGCAGGAACCCGGCCGCACCGGCACGCAGCGCATCCACCACAAGCTGATCCGCGTCGAACGTGGTCAGCGCCAGCACCCGGACCGCCCCCGCACCACCAGCCGCCGCACCGCCCGCGCCCGCACCGCCGGCACCCGCACCGCCAGCACCCGCACCGCCAGCACCCGCACCGCCCCCGCCCGCACCGCCCGCACCGCCCCCGCCCGCACCGCTTCCGCCAGTACCGCTCCCGCCCGCGCCCGCGCTCCGGCCCGCGACGATGCGGCGGGTCGCCTCGACGCCGTCCATCACCGGCATGTGCAGATCCATCAGGACCACGTCGGGCCGATGCTCGCCGGCCGCCGCAACCGCTTCCTCGCCGTCGGCCGCCTCGCCGACCACCTCGAACCCGGCCAGCTCCAGGATCAGCCGCAAACCCTGGCGCACCATCGCCTGGTCGTCGACCACCAGCACGCGCGTCACGAGCCACCTCCCGCGACCACGGCCGGCAGCGTCACGCGTACCCGGAAAATGCCGTCCGCGACCGCCGCGGCGAAGGTCCCGCCCAGGAACTCCGCGCGATGCCGCATGCCGGAAAGGCCGCGGCTCGCGGCCGGCTGACCACGCGCGTCGGTGGCGTTGGCCGAGGTCACGGTGACCGAATCCGGTGCCCAATGCACGCACACCGACACCGGGCGGCCGGGCGCGTGGCGACCCGCATTCGTGAGGCACTCGCGCACGATCCGGTGTACGGCCAGCCAGATCGGCGTCTGTCCCGGCCATGGCGTGCCGGTCAGCTCCAGCTCGGTGGCGATTCCCGCGTCGCGGGCGCGCCGGGCCAGATCGGTCAGGCCGGCCGGCGTCGCGTCGGTGGGGTCGCTCGGCGGCGCGACTACGTCGAGTGTGGAGCGGATCGACCGGAGCGTGCGGTGGGCCGTCTCGCGGATCGCCTCGACCGGGACGGCCGCGCGGTCGGGCGCCAGCCGCAGCGCCGCGGAGGCGGCCTCGGCCTGCACGGCGATCAGCGTCAGCTCATGGCCCAGCACGTCGTGCAGCTCCTGCGCGATGCGGGCCCGCTCCCCGCTCACCGCGGCCTCGAGCACCTTGCGTTTCTCCTCCTCGAGCTCGGCCGCCAGCCGCAGTAGCGCTTGAGTCTGTCGTCGTTGATGGGCCACGATCTGCCCGGCCACCACCGGCGCCACCACGACCAGGACCCCGCCGATCGCGGCGACCGGCTGCTCGGGCCCGAGGAACGTGCCGAGCACTCCGGTAAGACAGCCCCACGTCGTGACCAGCCAGACCGCCGCGCGCGGGGCGCCGTAGAGACCGACCGCGTAGTACTGCAGAAGCACCGCCACGAACCCGAGCACGGGATAGCCCGCGAGCGGGATGAGCCAGAAGGCGCTCGACACGGCGGCGGCCTCGATCGGGAACCGGCGGCGCCACGCGAGCGGCAAGGTGGAGCCGACGATGGAGAGCTCGGCCACGCCCGGCTGCGCGACCGGGAAGAACTGTGTCTGGACGAGCCCGGCCACGGTCAGCACGGCCGCGAGGATCGCATCCGTCCTCGTGACCCGCAGTCGTTCCGCCCAGGTGCTCATGACCGCGAGAGTAGGCGGCCGAAGGTCGAGCTGTCGTCAGCCCAAGGGCTGAGCGTTTTCCTCGGCCCACGGTACGAGAACGGGACCGACCGTGGGTCGATGTGCGAACCCGCCCGGCTCCGTAACTTTCTGGGCCGGCACACCGAACGCGAAAGGACGATCGATGACCACCCTCACCACGACCCACCGCCCGGCGGCGAGCCACGCCGGCGACCTGGTCCGGCTCAGCACCCGATTCGGGCTCGTCTTCACCATCTGCCATCTGCTCGTCATGGTCGCGATGGCGATCTTCGTCCTGCCCCGCGAGGGTTCGCCGTCCGACCCGGCCATCGTCCGCGGGCAGGGCGCTCTCGACGCGGTCGGCGCCTTCCGCCTCGGCAACTTCGTCTTCATGGCCGCCGGCACCCTCTTGCTGGGCTTCCTGGGCGCGGTCCACGTGAGACTCAAAAAGGCCGACGGCACCGGTACGCTTGCCGCGGTCGCCCTCGCCTCGGGCACCTTGCTGGCGTTGATCTGGCCGTTGACCGGCGTGTTGCACGACATCGCGCTGGACACCGCCGTGGCCGGGGCCGACGTGCGCATCCTCGCCGGGTTCGACGCGGCCGCACCCTACGGATTGGCGTTCTCCGTCTTCGCCCGGGTCTTCTTCGTCGGCTCGATCGCCCTGGCCCTACGCGCCGAGGGCAACGCACGCTGGCTGGTCCGCGCGGCCGTGGTCGTGCTCGTGCTCAGCCTGGCCGGCAGCGCGACCCTGCTGTCCGGCGCCTTCTTCCCGCTGCTGGCGCTGGGCACGCTCGGATACGAACTGTGGATCGGCGCCCTGGCCTGGCGTTGGCTTCGCGACGACCGACGACCGACGACCGATGACCAATGACCGATGACCGATGACCGTCGACCGATGACTGGTAACCGCGACGGAAGCCGCATCACCGCGCCGCGCAGCGGCCGCGACATGCGACGCGCAGGCGGGCGACGTGGCGGTGCGCACGCGCGACACGGCGATGCGCAGGCGGGCGACGTGGCGATGCGCACGCGGGCGACGCGACGATGCACACGCGCGCGACACGGCGATGCGCAGGCGGGCGACGTGGCGATGCGCACGCGGGCGACACGGCGATGCCCACGCAAGCGACACGGCGATGGGCACGCGCGCGACACAGCGACCAGCGGGAGGCCCGCCGCGGTCAGGAGCGGGGTGGCGTGACATGGTGGGGCGCATGCGCATCGTTCTGGCCGGGGGGACCGGCGCCATCGGCCGGGTTCTGGTTCCCGCGCTCCTCGCCCAAGGCCATGAGGTCACGGTTCTCGTTCGCGGCGAGCGCACGGTTCCGGGGGCCACCGTGGTGGTGGCCGACCTCTACGACCGGGACGGGTTGACGGCCGTCGTCCGGGCGGCCGAGCCCGAGGTGGTCATGCACCAGCTGACGAACCTGTCGGCCGGCAGCACGCCCGCGGCCAACGGCGAGTTCCGCAAGGTCGTGACGCCGAACCTGGTGCACGCCGCCATGGCCGCGGGCGCCTCCCGGGTCATCGCGCAGAGCATCGCCTTCGCCTACGAGCCGGGTGACGTCCCGGCGACCGAGGAGACCGGTCTCGACCGGGGTGCCGCGCAGCCGCGGCTGGCCAGCGTCGAGGGCGTGGCCGCCCTCGAGGAGGCGGTCCGTCAGGCGCCCGAGTGGGTGCTGCTGCGGTACGGGCTGTTCTACGGTCCCGGCACCTGGTACGCCCGCGACGGCCTGATGGCGCAGCCCGGAAGCCTGGTCAACAACGGTGACGTCGCGAGCTTCGTGCACGTCGAGGACGCCGCCGCGGCCGCGGTCGCGTCCCTGAGCTGGCCGACCGGCGCCGTCAACGTCTGCGACGACGAGCCGGCCCCGGCTCACGAGTGGGTGCCGGCGTTCTGCGAGGCCGTCGGAGCGCCGGTCCCGCCCGCGGTGGACGGCCGGGCACCCTGGGCGCGCGGCGCGAGCAACCGGCACGCCCGCGAGGACCTCGGCTGGACGCCGCGCCACGCCTCGTGGCGGACGGGGTTCCGCGAGCTCTGACCGAGCGCTGCGGCTTCTCGAGCCCCAACCAGCCGAAACGGCCGGGGCGGGCGCGACGAACGCACCTGCCCCGGCCACGGTTGCGGGTCTCGGGCGGCCCGCTACCGGGCTACTTGGCGATACGCCCCAGCTCGGCGATGGCCTGGGCGGCCCGCACGTACTTGTTCCCGGCCAGGTCACCGATCGTTTTGATGTTGAAGGCCTTCTGCAGGGCCTCGGCGTCGGCGTCGCTTACGCCGGACAGCGCCGAGACCGGGGCGTCGGCGAGCTCGGTCAGCGGCTTCGACTCGTACGCCTTGTCGAGGAGAGCGTCGAGATTTACGGAGGTCGGCATGCGTACGTTCCTTTCCCGGATGTTTCAGGTCGGACGAATGTCGACCTTGCCCGTGGCGGAGGGGCCGAAACGTCCGGTGAGCCACATTCGGCCGCCCTAGTGACCGCGGCCGGGGTGGCGTTTGATCGAGTAAGCGCATGTCAACGCCACGGCGCTTTGCCGCTCTACGCAACCCCGACTGTCGTCCCTACCTGTTCGGGGCCGCCCTGGCGATGATGGCCGACAACATCGAGCACGTCATCACGTACTGGGTCCTCTGGCAGAAGTTCCACTCCCCCGCCCTCGCCGGATTCCAGGTGATCAGCCACTGGGTGCCGTTTCTGCTGTTCTCGGTGTATTTCGGTGGACTGGCCGACCGCTTCGACTGCCGTCGCGTGATCCAGGCCGCGCAGGGACTGTTCATGTTGGTCTCGGTGCTGTGGGGCGTGCTGTTCGTGACCGGCACGCTGCGCGTCTGGGAGGCCTGCGTGCTGCTGGTCGTGCACGGGATGGCCGGCTCGTTGTGGGGGCCGGGTGAGCAGCTCATGCTCCACGACTTCGTCGGCGACCACGAGCTTCCCAGCGCCGTACGGCTGAATGCGACCTTCCGGAGTCTCGGCGTGCTCTTCGGCCCGGTCGTCGGCTCGGCGCTGCTGCTCGGGCTGGGCGCGACCGCCGGCATCTTCGTGAACGTCCTGTTCTACCTGCCGCTGACGATCTTCCTGTTCCGCACCCGGTTCACCGGCCACACCCGCGACGGGGGTGTCCCGGTCCGGCACGAGCGGGTCGGCGTGCTGGGGTCGCTGCGCGTCCTGCGCGACATCCGCACGAACCACACCCTGATCAGCATGATTATCTTGGGCGGGCTGGGCTCGTTCTTCATCGGCGCGTCACTGCAGTCGGCGATGCCCATCTTCGCGTCGGACCTCGGCGCCGGCAGCGCGGGCACGGCGTACGGCATCCTGCTCTTCGCGAACGGCGCCGGCGGCGTGCTGGGCGGCCTGGTCCTGGAGGCGACTGGGTGGATTCCGCCCACGGTGGGTGCGGCGATCATCAGCACTTTCGCGTACGGGGTGAGCACCCTCCTCTTCGCGATCGCCGACAACTACGTTTTGGCCGTCGCCCTCCTGGTGATCGGTGGGGTGGCCAACCTGGCCGCGATGTCGGTGGGCCAGACCGTCGTCCAGCTGCTGGCCCCGCCCGGCGACCGCGGCAAGGTGATCGGCGTCTACGGCGTCGCGGCGAGCGGCCTGCGTTTCGGCAGCGGCATAACCGTCGGCCTCTTCGGCGCGGTGGTCGGCATGCATTGGTCGCTGGGGATCAGCGCCGCCGCCCTGTGCGTAGGCACCGCGATCGCAGCCGTGCCGGCCCGGCGCCGGGCGCTTTCCCGGCCCTGACCGGTGGACAGCGGCCCGAAGTTGTCGTATTGGGGCCGGAATCTCACCCCACCCACACACCCCAGTGCGGCGCTGCCAGCGATCGCGGCCATCCCTTGGGCGGCCAGGTCACGGCCGAAGACCACGTCCCGAGGACGGAATGACGCGATTCAGGACTCCGGCTCGCTGATCACTGCTCGCGCGATGTCGGGCGCCACCTCGATCAGCCCGTGCAGCGGGATCGCCCACTCGCCCAGCGCGAACGCGGCCGCCAGGATCTGCCGGGCGCGGATCGGCCGGTTGCCGTGGGCGAGGCCGACCGCCAGGTCGGAGAGGGCCTGTGCCTTGCTCAACGGGCTGGTCATCCGGTCGACCACCGCCAGTGCGTTCTCCGGGCGGCCACCGTCCTTGGCCATGACCGCGACGACCCGGGCCAGCGCGTCGTCCCGATCGTCGGACGCACCCCGCGTCAGGACGTTCCATCGGACGCGGGACGGGTCGTCCAGGGCGATCGCGCCGGCGACCCGCAGTGCGGCGTCGCGGTGGCCGGACTCGGCCAGCCGCTCGGCGAGGTAGGCATGGATGCCGGGCGCCGGTTCGGGGTCCTCGTCCACAAGCCGGTCGGCCCGGTCGGGCAGGCCGAGCCGGAGGTAGGCGTCGATGCCGAGCACGATCGGCTCGGCCAGCATGAACGCGGATTCGTCGCCTTCGGACCGTGCTGCGCGGAGCGCCGCCTCAACCATCCGGGCGACCATGGTGGGATCGCCGATCGCGGCCCACGCGGTGATCAGCCGGCTGTATACCATGCAGGCCTCCCACGGATGGGTCAGCGAGGCGCCGATGTCGCCGGCCGTCCGGGCGTGGCCGGCGCTGGTTACCGGAGCGAACGCGTCGTTGTCGATGGCGCGCGCGGCCAGCTCGGCGTGGAAGACGGCCCGCTGCCAGGGCAGCGGCAACCGCTGCTCGAGCTGCGGAACCTTCGGGAGCCGTAGCATGGCGACCGCCACCGCGGCCAGCTCAGCCGCGGTCTCGGCGAGCTGGACATGCTCGGCCGGCGGAAGTATGGCCAGCGCCGCGTCAATCAGCTCGTTGGCGAAGCCCTCGTCGCCCGCCTTCCGGTAGCCCTCGGCGACCGAAGCCAGAGCTGCCGCGCGCTCGTCGGGGTCCTTTGCCCGGCCCGCCATTCTGGTGGCCAGCGGCAGGGTGCCGGGGTCGCCGGCGAAGATACGGATGACCTGCTGCAACGCATCGCCCTGCAGCTCCTCGGCGAGCCGCGCCGCCAGCTCGTCGCCCTTGCGCGCGGCTACGAGGGCGATATCCCCGAGGACCTCGCCACGAGTCTTGTCGTCGCTGATCCGCCGGGCCGGCTTCTCCGCCTCCGCGAATTCGCCCAGCTCGGCGCGGGCGACCGCGACGAGAGCCAGGTCCGCGTCGTCGCTGTCGGAGTCGATCGTCGCGCGAGACGAGATCTCGGCCATCGCCGCGACCCGGGCGGCCTCGTCCAGATCACCGGCGACGACCAGGATTCTCGCCGCCCGGGCGAGAATCTCACCCGCCTGCTGGAGGTCGAACGGGTCGGCCTCACCGGGGTCGAAATCGGGCTCGTCCACGTCGAACTCGGTTCCGGTCAGACGGCGGGTCGCGGCGAACCGGGCCGCCCGCCGGGCGGCCTGCGGCCGGTCCTGACCGACGACGGTCTCGCCCAGGGTGAGCGCGGCCTCGGCTTGTTCCACCGGGTCGTCGAGCAGACCGATGGCATACATGGTGGCGTCCTCCCACCCGCCGCGGGCGATGGCGTGAACGACCGCGATCAGCCGGTCCTTCGGCACCCGGCGGAGGCGGCGCTCGATTATCGTGCGGTCGCCCGTGCGGGCCACGGCGATGGCGATCGAGGCGGCCGCCTCCCGCCCGGCCTCGGCGGCGAGGTTGTCGGCCAGCTCGATCAAGTCCCGACCGCCGTGATCGCCCTCGGCCACCTTGTTCGCCCCGATCATGGCAAGGGTGCGCGCCGCGGCAACCGGAGGCAGGTCGATGGCGATGTTGATGGCTGTGGTGGTCTCGCCGGCGGCGGCCAGGAGGTCGCAGACCGTCACGAGCAGGTCCAGCCGGGTTCCCAGCTCTATCGCTCGGTCGTACGCCCGGTTGCCGACGTAGATCTCGAGGAGCGGCCGGGCGCCGGCCGCCGGGTCGTTCATGCGCAGGAGCATGCTTTCGGCCTCGTCGTACCGCCCGGCCCGAGCACAGCAGCGGGCCAGCGTCGCCGACACGTTCTCATTGACCTGAGGCTCGTCGTCTGCGAGCGCGAGGAGTAGCCGCTCGTCCGGCAGCGTCAGCGGGCGACCGCCGGCGTCGGCGACGGCCATCCGGCCGAAGGCGCGACTGCCCTCGTCGGCGATGGCGGTGATCGCCTCCTCGGCCTCGGCCGTCCGGCCGTCCTGCGCGAGGGCGCCGACGACCTCGAACAGCGCGGCGTCGCGAAGTGCCGGATCCCGGATCGAGCGGGCGAACGTAAGCCCCCGCGCGCGGACGTACCCCAACAACACGTCGATGCCGTCCTCGCATTCGTCGAGCGCGAAGCCGATGACCTCGTCGGCCTCCTCCGGGTGGCCCTGTCCGAGAGCGTCGAGGGCCACCGCCAGCAGGGCCGCCCCGCGCTCCGGGCCTTCGATCTGCACGGCCATGAAGGAAGCAACGTCGAAGCGGTGCACGAGAAGCAAGGCAGACACGATCGACTGTTGCAGGTCGGTGCGCTGCGGGCTCGGCTCGAAGGCGCCGACCAGGGCGAAGGCCCGCTCGGGTGACCCCAGCAACGTCCACACGGCCGGCAGCGACGGCGGCATGTGGAGGTTGGGCGCGGTCAGCTCCCAGCGCAGCTTTGCCAGCCGGGCGGCGGCAGCGAGATCGGGTTCCCTCTCCCGGGTCCAGCAAACTTGGGCAGCGATGATCTCGGCCAGCGCCGGTCCGTCGCCGCCGAGGCGCCGTCGCATCCGGGCATGCCGGTCCGAGTCGAGCGCCAAGGCGGTCAGCGGGGCAGTCTCGCCGTTGTCAGCCAGCAGCTTGCCGTAGCGGGCGAGCAGGAAGAACGGGGTGTCGGCCGGCCACCGGCGGGCGCCGTAGTCCGCCGACCACCGGTCGATCCCGGCACGGTAGCGGCCGATCATCGCGGCCCCCAGGGCCTCCCTGGCCTGCTCCCGCAGCGACTCGTGACTGAAGACGAAGCCGGCACCGCCATCGGGGTACGGTGTGACGACGAGCGTCCGACCGCCGACGTTGACCACCGATTCACGCACGATGTGGGCAGGATTCCCGGTGAGCTCGGCAACCTCGTCGATGCTGATGCCGCCCTCGGACGCGACGGCAAAGCCCAGCACGTCCTGGGCAAGAGAGTCGCTGCGCAGCAGCGTGTCGAGCTCCAGCCGCGCTTCCCGGTACAACCGCGCCGCCCGCGCCGAGCCGCTTAGCCGGCGCACCCGGCAGGTCAGCGCCGGATGATCGATGACGTCGACCGGCAGGTCGAGCTGGTGACGGCCGGCCAAGACCACCCGCAGCGCCGGGTGCGGCTCGGCCGGCAGCAACGTGAGGATGCTCGGCAGCAAGCTGGCTCGGTTGCGGCTCTGATCCTCGTCGATGCCGTCGACCACCAGCACCATCCGCCGTCCGTTCGCCTGCGCCTGATCCAGTGCACGGCGCAGCAGCTCGGCTCGTTCCAGATGCAAAAGGGAAGGGTCACGTACACCGGAAGCGGTCGTCTCGAGGTACGTCGTCAGCTGGGAGTGCAGGGTCAGCTCGAACGCCGTGCTGTCGTTCCAGTAGGACTGGCCCGCCCGGATGAAGAAGTGCAGCATGTCGACGCCGGCCGGCGGCTTGAGCACGAAGGTCGCGAGCAGCGCTGTCTTGCCCGACCACGGCTCTCCCTGCCACCACACGTACGGTTCGGCGCCGAAGCAGAACGCGCGCAGCTCGGCCAGCTCGGCGTCGCGGTCCTCGAGGGTGGCCGGCGCCAGCTCGCGGACGTGTTCGAGCAGCGCTTCCGGCCGCAGGACGACACCCCCGGCACCGAAATAGTTGATCTGCACGTTGTTGTCGCCCGTTTGGAAGCCGTGGCTGTCATGGATGCTCATCCCGCGGGCGGCCTCGTCACGTTGTGCTGGACGTTGTTCGAGCCGATCTGGAAGCCGCTGCTGTGGCTGATTCGCACGTGGTACTGATCGCCGCCGGCCTGCCGCAGCATGCTCTCCAGCTCGCGGGCCAGGGCCGGGTCGGCTGTGAGCGCCTTCCGCACCTGAGCCTGAAGCACCGCTTGCGATGCTTCGTCCGCCGGGTCCTCGGCCAGTTCCTCGACCGCCTCGGTGATCTGTGTACCCCGGCCGGAGAGCAACAGCCGGGCCAGGAGCCTCCGTCCCCAAGCGACGGTGGCATCGGCGCCACTGTCGACGGATGCCTCGGTCGCTTTGTGGACCACGGCACCGCCGTAGGCAGCGGCCGCTGCCGACACGAACGGCACCACGGCCGTCGACAACTCGCCAAAATCCATCACAGCCACCATCCCGATACTCTGCGCTATCAGTAGTAGTAACAGAGCCGTGCGAGCGCGATCACTCCTCCGATTGGCTTCGAAGACACCACGACATACGGATGGCCGATGCACGCGGACAAGGGCAACGCGCGCAACGACGTCCACTTTAGAATTTCGCTATGATGGGCAACGGGGACTCGGGAATCGACACGTCGGTGCCACACCCGGCGCGGCGCTACAACTACTGGCTTGGCGGCAAGGACAACTTTGCGGCGGATCGGGCCTCCGGCGATGAGATCGAGCGCAAGTTTCCCGGCATGCGGGCCGGCGTGCTGGCCAACCGCGACGTGCTCGGCCGCATGGTCGGCTATCTGGCGGGCGAGGCCGGCGTGCGGCAGTTCCTCGACGTCGGCACCGGACTGCCCAGCGCCGGCAACACGCACGAGGTCGCGCAGCGGATCGCGCCGGACGCCCGGGTCGTCTACGTCGACAACGACCCGATGGTGATGGCCCACGCGCAGGCTTTGCTCAACAGCGCGCCCGCGGGCCGGACGACCTACATCGAGGCCGATCTGCGGGAGCCGGCCGCCATCCTGGGCGACGAACGGCTGCACGGCACGCTCGACCTTCGCGAACCGGTGGCGCTCATGCTGGTGGCGATCCTCCACTTCGTTCCCGGTGAGGGCGCGGCGCTTCCGCTCGTACGGGAACTGCTCGATGCTCTTCCGTCCGGAAGCTTCCTCGCCGCCACCCATTTCACCACCGACTACATGTCGGCCGAGGAGAAGGAGCGGTACGGGCAGATGCTCGCGGCCGGGCGCACCGACGCCTGGCCGCGGGACACCGAGGAGTTCACCGCGCTGTTCGACGGCCTCGACCTGCTGGAACCGGGCGTCGCGCTGGCCACCGACTGGCGCCCGGCCGACGCCGACGCCGACGCCGAGCGAGCCGACCCCAGCCGGATCAGCATGTTGGCGGCGGTCGGCAGAAAGCCCTGAGCGAAGTCACGTCCGTGGGCCGGCGGGGCGCAGTGCCCGGACCGGCCACTTGACACCGTCCGTGGAGCTGAAGCCGCCCGGGTTCACGCCGAGGATCCGCTTGAAGTGCCGGTCCAGGTGGGCCTGGTCGTAGAAGCCGCTCTCCACCGCCACCGACCGCAGCGGCTCGCCGGCCAGGATCAGCCGCCGCGCCATGTCGACCCGGCGGGAGATCAGATATTGGTGCGGCGACATGCCGAACTCGCGGCCGAACGAGCGCACCAGGTACGCCGGGTCGAAGTGCAGCAGCCGGGACGCCTCGGCCAGCGAGATCCCCGGCACGACCCGGTCCTCGAGCAGGTCACGCAGCCGGTGCGCGGGGGTGCCGTCGAGCCGGTCGGGCACGGTCGGGTGGCCGAGCCGCGCCCGCAGACGCTCGACGATCCCGGCCAGCCGTCCCTCGGCGCCGAGCTCGTCACCCGGCCGTCCGATGATCCGGTGCAGTCCCGCGATGGCCCGCCGCAGGGGCGCGTCGGCGAACGCGGAATTGTCGACCGTCGGGCCGATCAGCTTGTCCGGCAACTGGTCGAGCGCCAGATAAAGGACGCGCTTGCGCAGCCCGCCCGGCCCCGGAGAACCATTGTGCGGAACATGCGGCGGCAAAAGCGTGACCATTTCCCCGTACGCCGAAAGCTCGTGCCGATCGAGGTCGTAGCGCACGCCGCCCTCATCCAGGATCAGCAGCGTCCAGGTGTCGTGCGCGTGCATCGGATAGGCGTGCCCGGTCAGGTGCGCCGTGAGCACCTCGGTCACGCCGTCGAGGCGCGGCCGCCACGACGCGAGCTCGGCGCCGGCCACCATGTCAAAATCGTACAAGAGCCGGACGGGGCCGGAAGCGCACGATCGCTCGCATGCGTTTCGACACCAAAATCGCCGTGCTCCTGCGGGACGACCTGCTCACGTGGCAGCGGCTGAACGTCACCGCCTTCCTGGTCAGCGGCCTCGGCACGGTTGTTCCCGAGGTCGTCGGCGAGCCGTACGAGGACGCCGGCGACGTACGATACCTGCCGATGTTCCGCCAGCCGGTGCTGATTTTCGCGGGCGGAAAGGAACTGCTCACGGCCGCCCATTCGCGGGCGATCGGGCGCGGATTGCCGGTTGCGGTTTTCACCTCGGATCTGTTCACGACCGGCCACGACGCGGACAATCGGGCGGCCGTGCGCGCGGTCCCGACCGAGGCGCTGGATCTGGTCGGAATGGCGGTTTACGGCCCGCGCAACGCCGTCGACAAGGTGATGAAAGGCGCGGTGATGCACCCGTGAGGCCGGGCATGCTCCACACTTGTCGACGACGGCGCCTTTGATACCGGAGGGTGGGGCCGTGCGGGACATCGTGGACGGACTGATCGCGTGGCGAGCCGAGGGCCTCGCGTTCGCGGTCGCCACGGTCGTGCGCACATGGAACTCCGCCCCGCGCCCGCCCGGCTCGGCGATGGCCGTCAGCGAGCACGGCGAGGTGCTCGGCAGCGTCTCCGGCGGCTGCGTCGAGGGCGCGGTGTACGCCGCCGCCGAGGAGGTCATCAACACCCGCAAGGCGCAGCAGCACACGTACGGGGTGAGCGACGGCGACGCCTTCGAGGTCGGGCTCACGTGCGGCGGCACCATCGAGGTGCTCGTCCAGCCGTCTTCGGCGCTCACCGACCTCGACGACGTGCTCGCCGCCATCGCCGCCGGCCGGCCGGTCGCGACCGTGTCGACGGCCGGCAACCAGCTGGTGGTGTGGCCGGGTCGGGTCGCCGGCACGTCGGGCGAGTCCGGCGTCCCCGCCCGGGTCGCCGGCACGCTCGGCGATGCCGGCCTGGACCGCGCCGCCGGGCAGCAGGCGGCCGGCATGCTCTCGGCCGGGGTGACCGGCTCGGTCCGCCTGGGCTCGCACGGCGAGCAGCGCCGGGAGGACGTCGAGGTCTTCGTCCAGACGTTCCTCCCCCCGCCCCGCATGATCATCTTCGGCGCCATCGACTTCGCCGGCGCCGTCGCCCGGATCGGGCGCTTCCTCGGCTACCGCGTCACGGTCTGCGACGCCCGTCCGGTCTTCGCCACCCGCAAACGCATTCCCAGCGCGGACGAGCTGGTAGTCCAGTGGCCACACCGCTATCTGGAGTCCACGACGGTCGACGAGCGGACCGTGCTCTGTGTCCTGACTCACGATCCCAAGTTCGACGTGCCGCTCCTGGAAGTCGCCTTGCGCACCCCCGCGCGCTACATCGGCGTGATGGGCAGCCGCCGCACCCATTCCGACCGCCTGCGCCGCCTGCGCGAGGCCGGTGTCACCGAGGCCCAGCTGTCCCGGTTGTCCGCTCCGATCGGCCTCGACCTCGGCGCGCGCACCCCTGAGGAGACGGCCGTGGCGATCGCCGCGGAGATCGTCGCGACCGCCTGGGGCGGGTCCGGTCTGCCCCTCACCGGCCTCGACGCCCCGATTCACGGGTAGCCATCCGGTAGCGGCTGCGCGTTTCGCTGCCGGATCCGCGCCGAGGGCCCGATCGATTCCCTTGCCGCCACCGCGCTCTCCGGCGCGGCGGCCGCCATCCGCCGCGGGGACGCCGAGTCCCGCCCACCGCGCGGCGGACCATGACCTGTCTCCGATCGGAAACTTCAGTGGGCGGGAGCGGGGAACCCGATTGCGCCGGCTCAACGGCCGGCTTGGGGTGAAGTCGCCGTGCGCGACAGGCCGCCTTCAGGCCCAACCCGACAGCTAACCTCGCAGGCGGTTGAAGGACCAGGATCCCACGTGCCCGTCAAGGTCCGCTTCACCGTGCCCAAGTCCGTCACCGTGTGGGCGTTCGCCGCCCTGGTGTCCGCTTCCGCCGCCCTGCTCGGGGCCGCTCCCGCCGAGGCCGCACCGTCGCTCCGGGCGACTGCCCGAGCCGGGCTGACGACCGCCGCCACGGCTCCCGACCCCGCTGGTTCCGCGGGCTTTGCGACCAGCGCCGCCGTCGTCCTCGACGCCGCTGCCCCCGCCGCCCGCCGCGCCGCTTCCGCATCCGCTGTCCGCGCCGCCTACTCGCGCGCTCAGCTGCTGCGAATCCGCGGCACCCGGGTCACCGCGGTGGCGAGCGCCCAGCGCGGCAAGCCCTACCGCTACGGCGCCGCCGGCCCGCGCGCCTTCGACTGCTCGGGCCTGGCCGGTTACGCCTACCGCGCCGTCCGCGTGCGGCTCCCCCGCACCGCCAACGCCCAGTACCACGCCGCCCACCCGATCAGCCGCACCGCCGCCCGCCCCGGCGACCTGGTCTTCTGGCTGCAGGGCGGCCGCGCCTACCACGTGGCCGTCTACGCCGGCGGCGGCAAGGTCTGGCACGCCCCCAAGGCCGGAGACCGCGTCCGCCTGGCGAAGATCTGGGACCCGGCCCACGTCCGCTTCGGCCGCGTGGCGCTCTGACTAACCGGCCCGGTCACCGACCCCGGTGGCCGGGCCACGCTCATACCGAACGCCACAAGCCCGCCGCGCCGCACACGCCCGGCACCCGCGCACGCCCGGACGCCCGGCCGCACTCCCCATTGCCCGCCGCACCGCACACGCCCGGCACCCGCGCGCACGCCCGGCCGCACCGCCCATTGCCCGCGGCGCCGCACACGGGGCCGCCCCTCACTTCTGCAGGACGGCGTCCTCCGAGCCCGGCGCCGGACGCTCTGCTTCCTCCCTCGCCTCGTCCCTGCCGTACATTTCCGACTTTTCCGGGCGCTGCCGCCACGACGCGAGGCGGTCGAGGGCCACGATCAGGGCGCCCAGCACGCCGAACTCCACGCCCAGCTGCAGGAACTGGAGACCGACCCAGCCGTACCCGTGCCCGGCCGGGTCGAGGAAGAAATACGGGTAGCGCACCGGCGCCACCGGGAAGAGGGCTCCGCGCAGCTCGATCAGGACGCCGTAGCCGAGCGGGTAGGCGATCCAGAGCGGGATGTCCCGCCAGCGCACGACCCGGTGCGGGCCGAACGCCACCCAGTCCACCAGCACGAGCACCGGCACCACGTAGTGCACGAGGAACAGCGACCAGTTCGCCAGCGCGGTGGACTGGTCGGCTGCGGCCAGGCCGGGCAGCGGGTTGGCGCCGTGGCTGAGCAGGAAGTGCGAGATCAGGCCGGTGATCAGGATCCACAGCGTGACGGCACCGCGCCAGCGTGGGGCGGGCGGGTCGACGGTGGACCGCTTGACCATCCAATACAGAGCGCCGACGAAGTACGCCAGGACGATCAGGTTGCTCTGCGCCGTGTAGTAGACGAGCCGCTGCTCGTTGAGCAGCAGCCCGGCCACCCCGCAGACGACGATGAGCGCGCGCAGCCCGAACTGCGGCGTGCCGTAGATCCTCATAGTTCCGCCTGATAGGCCAGCACGCCCCGGTTGACCGCCTTGATCGCCTTGCGGGCCGCGGACCGGACGCCCTCGGACGCCGCCGGCGCGTCCTTGACCTGGCCGAGCAGGTCGAGCACCTGACGCGCCCACCGTACGAAGTCACCCGCCGGCATGTCGGCGTCGTAGTTGTGCCCGCTCGCCAGCACCTGGGCCAGCGGCTCGCCGCGCGCCCAGCGGTACATCGGCCAGACGAACCCGGGGTCGGGCTCGCGGGTGAGCTGGAGGCCGTGGTCGGCCTCGTCGGCGGCGATCTCGGCCCACAGCTTGGTGCCGGCGTCGACGGCCGCCGTGATCGGACCCTTCGGCACCGAGGCGCGGTCGTCGCCCTCGCGGCGCGACTCGTAGAGCACCATGGACACCGCCGCGGCCAGCTCGTCGGGCTCGAGCCCCTCCCACACGCCCTGGCGCAGGCACTCGGCGACCAGCAGGTCGGCCTCGGACCAGATGCGGCCCAGCATGCGGCCGGCCTCGGTGACGTCACCGGCGGGCGAGAGGTAGCCGCGGTCGCGCAGCACCGCGCACACCTGGTCGAACGTGCGGGCCAGCGAACCCGTACGGCCGGCCACCTTGTCGCGCAGGGCGTCGGTGTCGCGCTGCAGGCGGTGGCGCCGCTCGGCCCAGCGGGCATGCTCCTCGCGCTCCGGGCACGCATGGCAGGGGTGCTGGCGCATCTGCACCTTGAGCAGGGCGATCTCGGCGTCCTCCCCGGTGTTGCCGCCGCCGCGCCGGCCGCGGCGGCCGCTGCCATGACGATCGAGGCCGGTGGCGGAGACCTGGGCGGCGAGGTCACGGCGGGCGGCGGGCGAGCGGTGGTTGAAGTGCTTCGGTACGCGGATGCGCTCCAGCACCTCGGCGGCGCCCGGGAAATCGGCGGGGCTGACCCGGCCCGCCCAGCGATCCTGGGTCAGCACCAGCGGCCGCGGCTCGCCGAACCCGCCGGTCGGCGCCTCCAGCACCACGGCCAGCCCGGCCCGCCGGCCCTGCGGCACCCGGATCACGTCGCCGACCCGCAGCCGCTCCAGCGAGGACACCGCCGCCGCCCGGCGCTGGCTGGCACCCTGCCGGGCCAGGGCCTTCTCCCGATCGGCGATGGCGACCCGGATCGCGAAGTACTCGTCGAAGTCGCCGTGATGGCAGGCGGCGTCCTCACCGTACGTCTGCATGGTGTCGATGTTTCTTTGCACCTGACGCGCCAGCCCGACCACCGACCGGTCGGCCTGGAACTGCGCGAACGAGGACTCCAGCAGGTCGTGCGCCCGGTCGGCGCCGACCGAGCCGACCAGGTTGACCGCCATGTTGTACGACGGGCGGAACGACGACCGGAGCGGGTAGGTGCGCGTGGAGGCGAGGCCGGCGACGTGCCGCGGGTCGACCTCGGGACTCCAGAGCACGACCGCGTGGCCCTCGACGTCGATGCCGCGACGCCCGGCCCGTCCGGTGAGCTGCGTGTACTCCCCCGGGGTCAGGTCGACGTGGGCCTCGCCGTTGAACTTGACCAGCCGCTCGAGCACCACGCAGCGAGCCGGCATGTTGATGCCCAAGGCGAGGGTCTCGGTCGCGAACACCGCCTTGACGAGCCCCCGGACGAAGCACTCCTCGACGGCCTCCTTGAACGCGGGCAGCATGCCGGCGTGGTGTGCGGCGACGCCCCGCTCGAGCCCGTCCAGCCACTCCCAGTAGCCCAGCACCGAGAGGTCCTCGCGCGGGATGCCGGCCACCCGCGCGTCGGCGATGCGGCGGATCTCGGCGCGCTCGTCGGAGTCGGTGAGCCGCAGTCCCGCCGACAGGCACTGCTGGACGGCCGCGTCGCAGCCCGCCCGGCTGAAGATGAACAGGATCGCCGGCAGCAGGCCACCCCGCTCGAGCCGGTCGACCACCTCCGGTCGCGGCGGTGGCTGCCAGCGGCGGGACCGGCCGCGGAAGCCCGGGCCGTGCGCACGGTCGGTGAGCTCGAGCCGGCGCTCCATCTCGCGCGTGTAGCGCAGCAGCTCGGGGTGCACGTCGTGCTTGCGGGCCGCGTCGGCGTCGTGGAACAGGTCGAACATGCGCCGGCCGACCAGCATGTGCTGCCAGAGCGGGACCGGCCGGTGCTCGCTGACCACCACCTCGGTCTCGCCGCGCACGGTGACCAGCCAGTCGGCGAACTCCTCGTAGTTGCTGACCGTCGCCGACAGCGAGACCAGGGTCACCGACGCCGGGAGGTGGATGATCACCTCCTCCCAGACCGCGCCGCGGAACCGGTCGGCGAGGTAGTGCACCTCGTCCATCACCACGTACGCCAGGCCCTTGAGGCTCCCCGAGCCCGAATAGAGCATGTTGCGCAGCACCTCGGTGGTCATCACCACCACCGGCGCGTCGCCGTTGATCGCGTTGTCCCCGGTCAGCAGACCGACCTTGTCGGGACCGTAGCGCTCGACCAGATCGTGGTATTTCTGGTTGGACAGCGCCTTGATCGGCGTGGTGTAGAAGCACTTCCGCTCGCCGGCCCGCAGCGCGAGATGCACGGCGAACTCCCCGACCACGGTCTTGCCGGCGCCGGTCGGCGCGCAGACCAGCACGCCGCTGCCCCGCTCGAGCGACTCGCAGGCCGAACGCTGGAAGTCGTCGAGGTCGAAGCCGACGTCGACCATGAAATCCTCGAGCGCCGGGAACTGAGCCCGCCGTTTGGATCTCGCATACTTCTCGGCGGGACTCGTCATGACCACAAGGCTAGTTCGTGGGTGTGACAACTTGCAGCACCGGCGGTTGGGTCTCGAGGTGTCGGACCGGGTGGGTATGGTGCACGCGTGCCGGAAGCCGTGGATTCGACCGATCATCCTCCCCATCGGCCGTCCCGTCAGGTCGACGCCGTGCTGTTCGATTTCCACGGCACGCTGGCCCAGGTCGAGGACCCCGTCCAGTGGGTGCAGGCGGCCGCGGTGGCCTGCGGGCACGAGCTCGAGCGCGGCCGGGCCACGGTGCTCGCCGACCGCCTGGTGACGGCCGGCCGGGCCGGTGGTCCGCTGCCCGCGCGGGTGCCGCCCCACCTGGCCGAGCACTGGTCCGATCGCGATCTCTACGCGCACAGCCACCGGGCGGCGTACACCGGCCTGGCGGCGACGGTCCCGACCGACATCGAGGGGCTGGCGGACGCACTCTACGACCGCCTGCTGGGGCCGCAGGGCTGGTTGCCGTACGCGGACACCGAGCCGACGCTGCGGACGCTGCACGACGCCGGGATCAAGGTCGCCGTCGTGAGCAACATCGGTTTCGACATCCGCCCGCACTTCGCCGCCTGGGGCATGGCGGAGCTGGTCGACGCGTACGCGTTGAGCTACGAGGTGGGCCGGACGAAGCCGGACCCGGCGATCTTCCTGCGCGCCTGCGGGATGCTGGGGGTCGACCCCGAGCGCACGCTGATGGTCGGCGACACCCCGGCCGACGCGGGCGCGGTGAAGGCGGGATGCGCGGCGCTGGTGCTGCCGGCGTCCGAGCCGGGCCGGCCGAACGGGCTGACCGCGGCGCTGGCCCTGGCCGGCTGCGCGGCCTGATCAATCCTGATCGACCGCCCGCCTGGGGACGAACACGCGAACTTGTCGTACCCGGGCCGTATTCTTCCCCCACCCAGTGAACGGGGTGGGGTTGCGTAACGGCGAGAGTCGGCGATCAGGCGTAGGCGTCCAGGACGGTGCCCTTGCGGATGCCGCGCTTGGCTTTCTCCGGCGACGGGGACGAGGGCGAGGGCGAGGCCTTGGCCAGGCCCTCCGCGGCAGGCTGCGGCGCGGGCCTCTTCTGCTGGCCGGCGGAGCCGGTGGCGCCCTCCCCTTCGCCCGCGGGCGGCACGGCGGCCTCGGCCATCGCCTTCAGCGTCGAGCGGGCCGTGTCGAAGGCGGTCGTGGCGAGCGAGGCGGCGCCGTTGAGCGAGCGCAGAGAGCTGAGCGACATGCCATCACGTTCGGCCGCCTGGTAGGGAACTGACCCTGGGGCGGCCTCCGCAACCGGACCGCTCCCGGCGGACTTCTCAACCGGGTGCTCGGGGCGCTCTCCGTAACACCGGCCACGCGCTCCTTCGCTCTGCTTACGCATCCGCGCCCACCGGCCACGCGCGTATAGGTGAGCAGAGCAAGGGCGGCGGCGGGGGCTCAGCGCAGGAGCTGCACGGCGCCGGGGACGCAGGTGATTTCGAGCGGCAGCGGGCCCAAGCGCTCGCCATCCGCGTACGCGATGATGCCGTCCGAGTGCAATCTGACCTGCTTTGCCCGAAATGTCCGGACGCGCGGGTCGGAGACGTGCGTGCCGCTCCGGAGCCGGGGCTTCAAGCGGGCCATGGCCGCGCGGCTCAGCGGCGCGGCGGTCACCACGTCGAGCAGACCGTCCGTAGGGTCGGCGGCCGGCACGATGCGCAACCCGCCCCCGTACGACGGGCAGATCCCGACCGCCACCAGCGTCCCCTCGAAGCCGTGGTCGACGCCGTCGATCTCCAGGGCGTACAACCGGGGCCGCACCCGCATCATCTCCAGCAGGATGGCCAGGTCGTAGCGGCGGGGGCCGCGCGGCCACCGCATCCGGTTGGCCCGCTCGTTGACGATCGCGTCGAAGCCGGCCGCGAGCACGGCGCCGAACCAGCGCACCTCGCCGTCGGTGCCGGTGGTGCGGGCCAGGTCGACGGCGACGGAACGGCCCGCGCGCAGGGCCTCCGCAATGTCCGCGGCGGCGGTCAACGGGTCGGCGGCGACACCGGTGCCGGCGGCGAAGTCGTTCCCGGTGCCGGCGGGAACGACGCCGAAGCGGACCGGGCGGGCGGCGGCGGCCTGGAGCGCGAGGTGGACCGTGCCGTCGCCGCCCACGGCCACCAGCGCGGCGCACCCGTCGGCCACGGCGCGGTGGCAGGCCTTCTCGGCCTCCTCGGCCGACGAAGCCTCCAGCAGCCGTACGGGATGACCGGCCGCGCCGAGCCGCTGCACGACCCCCGGAAGCAGACCGCGGTGCCGGCCCCGCCCCGCCGTGGGGTTGGCCAGCACCGCGATGTCACCGCTCATGGCGCGCGATGTTACTACGTCATGTCGTCGAAACGGCCTTCGAGCGGCAGCGGCCTGCTCACCGGCGTGGGCGCGTCGACCGGGCTGGGCGCCTCGATCGGGTCGGCCGCACCGACCGGCACCCGGTCGTCCTCGAGCGGCGAGATCGTGTCGTCGTCGAGGTCGGCGTAGATCTCCTTGCCGCGGCCCTTGCGCCGGTCGTTGATGAAGCCGATGCCGACCGCGATGAAGTACAGCAGCACCATGCAGGCGGCCAGCAGCGTCATGCCGAACGGGCCCGGGTCGGGGGTGGCGACCGCGGCGAACGCGAACGACAGGAAGATCACGATCCGCCACCAGCCGAGCAGCCGGCGGGCCGAGACGACGCCGGTGAAGTTCAGCATGAGCAGGATCAGCGGGAACTCGAAGGCCGCCCCGAACAGCAACAGCATGCTCGAGACGAAGCCCAGGTAGCTGCCGACTTCCAGCTTCGTCGGCTCGCCCAGGACGCCGGCCTCCATGATGAAGGCCAGGCTGTGGCCGACCACCAGGTAGGCCAGCACGGCACCGGTGACGAACAGCGGCGCCGCGATCGCGACGAAGATGTACGCCCACTTGCGCTCGTGCCGGTGCAGGCCGGGCGCGATGAACGCCCACAGCTGGTAGAGCCAGATCGGCGCGCCGACGATGATGCCGACCCAGAGCGCGATCTTGAGCCGGATGATCAGGCCGTCGCCGACGCCGAGCACCAGGAAGTCGCAGTACTTGGTGCCGTCGGCCCGGACCGCCCACGAGGACGGCAGCGCGCAGTACGGCTCCTTGAGCAGGTCGAAGACCCAGTTCGACAGGATGAAGCCGACGATCAGGCCGGCGACCAGCCCGAGCGACGCCACGAAGAGCCGGTTACGCAGCTCCCGGATGTGGTCGATCAGGGTCATCGAGCCGTCGGCGGCCTGCTGGAACTTGCTGGGCCGCCCCTGACGGCGAAGGGTCAGCGCCATGACCGACGGTCAGCGGTCGTTGGTGCGCTGCACCGGGTCGACATAGGGCTGCGCGGGCGGCTGCTGCTGGTACTGCTGCTGAGCGGGCGGCGGCTGCTGGTAGCCCGGGGCCGGCGGCTGCTGGACGTCACCCTGCAGCGGCTGTCGCGAGTACTGCGGCTCGGCCTTCTCCGCCGTGTCGTTGTGCTCGTCGATGAGGCCCTTGGTCTCCGCCTTGATGATGCGCAGCGAGCGGCCGAGCGACCGGGCAGCGTCCGGGAGCCGCTTCGCGCCGAACAGCAGCACGAGTACGACCACGAAGATGGCGATGTGCCATGGCTTGAGGGCACCCATGGAAAACTCCAGTCGATCGGATCAGTCAGTGCGGGGTCCATCGTACGTGTCAATTCTGGTGAAGTAGCCCACGGACCCCGTGGGATTCTCTCTCCGCCGCGCGAAAGCCCGCGAACTCTTGGACAACGGGGAAGGAACGCCGCACGCTACGGCACGTCACCGCTTCTGTAAAGATTACTGACGGTGCGGCACGCGGGCCTCGACCTGCGCCACCGTCTGCTGCAGCACCAGCAGTTTCTCCAGCAGCCGCTGCGCTTCCTCCTGCCGGTGGCGCAGTCTCGCCACCGCCCGGCCCAGGCCACCGAGCCGGCCCAGCAGCCGCACGCCGGCGACGGCCAGGATGACGAGCGCGATCACGACCACGGCGATCCAGATCCACAGGAGCAGCACGGTGGCCACCCTACCGGGCCGGCGCGCTGTACTGGTCGAGCGCCGCCGTCGCCTGTTCCCGGATGCGCCGCAGCAGCTCGGGCGGGCCGACCACGGTCACGTCCGGGCCGAGGCCGAGCAGCAGGCGCTGGGCCCAGCCGAGGTCGGAGACCCGCATGGTCACGAGCCATTCCCCGGACGGGGAGGCCGACGGGCGCACCTCCTCGACCGGGTAGTACTCGGTGATCCACCGGCTGTGCCGGCCCACCCGCAGGGTCATCAGCGGCAGGTCGGCCGTCGGCTTGAAGACACCCGTGCTCACGTCCTGGTGCTCGGCCGTGGGCGGCGGCGCGGCCGGCTCGTCGAGCTCGGTGAACGCGTCGATCCGGTCGACCCGGAACATCCGGGTCGCCTCCGCCCGGCGGCACCAGGCCTCCAGATAGGCCCGGCCGTCGACCATCACCACCCGCATCGGGTCGACCACGCGCTCGGTGGTCTCGTCCCGGGCCGCGGTGTAGTAGGTCATCCGCAGCGCGTGCCCGGCCTCGACCGCCGCCCGGATCTTGTCGAGCTTCTCGGCGTTGGCCGGCATCCGCACCGCGACCGGCGCGTCGGCCAGGTCGCCGGCCGCGTTCTCGATCTTGGCCAGCGCCCGCTCGATCACGTCGCGGGTGCCGGTGCCGGGCGTCTCGGCCAGCATCCGCAAAGCCACCACCAGGGCCAGTGCCTCGTCCTGGTTCAGCCGCAGCGGCCGGTCGATGCCGGCGTCGTGGCTGATCGTCACGCGGTCGCCGTCGAGCGCCATGTCGATCAGGTCGCCCGGGCCGTACCCCGGCAGCCCGCACACCCAGAGCAGCTCGAGGTCCTCCCGCAGCTGCCGCTCGCTGACGCCGAGGTCGGCGGCCGCCTCGGCGACCAGGATCCCAGGCCGGGCCATCAGGTAGGGCACCAGGTTCAGCAGGCGGCCCAGCCGGTCGACGGACGGTTTCGCCGGGGAGGTCATGCCGCCACCACGCCCTCGTGCCGGGTCACGACCTCCTTGAGCCGCTGGATCACCGCGTCGCGGACCTCCGGCGGCCCCTCCACGAAGACGTCCGGCCCGTAGCCGGCCAGCGTCGACGCGAGCCGCTCGGCGTCGGCGAACGGCAGCGTCAGCCGGTCGCCATCCGCGGAAAGAGCCCAACGGCGCAGACCGGCCGCCTTGCCCGGCTTGACGACCACCAGGGCCCGGCCGGTGCGCTGGACCGGGCCGTCGAAGCCGGCCACGTGGGAGATCAGGTCGACCTTGCCGGGCGGGACGAACGCACCGGGCCGGCCGACCGGCCGGACGTTCCCGACGATGCGGGACAGCCGGAAGCAGCGGGTCGCGTCCCGGTCGCGATCGTGGCCGACGACGTACCACCGGCCGCGCCAGCAGACGACGCCCCACGGCTCGAGCCGGCGGGTGGCCGGATCGTCGACCTCGGGCACCCGGTAACTGAACGTCACCGCACGCCGGTCACGGGCGGCGCTGGTGAGCGGGCCGAAGGCGGGGTCGACGGTCATCACGGGCTCGACGCCGAGGGTGGCCTGCGGGTCGACCTCGACGCCGGCCGCGCGCAGCTTGGCCAGGCCGGACGAGGCGGCCGCGGCCAGGCCGGCGTGCTGCCAGAGGCGGGCCGCGATGCCGACCGCGGCGGCCTCGTCGGGCTCGAGGATGATGTCGGGCAGCGCGTACTCGCGGTGCGCGATGCGGTAACCCGGCTCCTGGTCGAAGATGCTCGCGGTGCCGGTCTCCAGCGGGACGCCGAGCTCGCGCAGCTCGGCCTTGTCCCGCTCGAACTTGCGCTGGAACGCCTCGTGGTCGCGCCAGTCCGACGGATCGTGCTCGTACCCGGGAACGGTCGCGGCGATCTGCGCGGCGGTCAGGAACCGCCGCGTGGACAGCAGGCAGATCACCAGATTGACCAGGCGCTCGGTGCGGGTGCGCGACACGAGAGGCAACGCTAGCAGCAGCGAGGCCCGCGCGGTTATTCGTCATCGGCGAGGGGAAGGATGATCGGTGTGACATCAGAGCAACCCGCCGCCGAAGAGGTTCCGGCCGGGCTCGCCGGCGCCGAACCGCTGGCGGCCGGCGACGAGGCCCCCGAGAACAACGAAAGCGTCGGCACGGTCATCCTGGCCGGCGCCGCCAACCTCGCGATCGCCGTGGCCAAGCTGGTGGCGGGCCTGGTCTCCGGCTCCTCCGCGATGCTCTCCGAGGCGGCGCACTCGCTGGCCGACACGATCACCGAGATCTTTCTCTACGTCGCGCTGGTGCGCGGCCGGCAACCGGCCGACGAGGAGCATCCGTTCGGGTACGGCAAGGAGAGCTTCGTCTGGGCCTTCATCGCCGCCCTGTTCACGTTCGTCGGCGGCGCCGGCTTCTCGATCTACCACGGCGTCGTGGCGATCGTGAACGACGAGAAGAGCGGGGAGTTCCTCTGGTCGTACGTGGTGCTGGCGATCTCGTTCGTCGCCGAGGGCACGTCGTTCCTGCGCGCGCAGCGCCAGGTGGCCGGCGAGTCCCGCCGCTGGGGCATCAGCCGCTCCCGGTTCCTGCGCCTGACCCCCGACACCACGGTCAAGGCGGTCTACTTCGAGGACTCGGCCGCGCTGGTCGGTCTCGTCCTCGCCGCGCTCGGCCTGGCGCTGACCGAGATGACCGGCAACGAGCTGTGGGACGGCCTCGCCTCGATCGCGATCGGCCTGCTGCTCTTCCTGGTCGCCGCCGTCCTCGCCCGCAGCAACGCGTCGCTGCTGGTCGGCCGGTCGGTGCCGCGCCGCATCCACAACCAGATCGCCGCCGACATCGCCGGCATCCCGATCGTGGTCGCCGTCCCGACGCTGCTGACGATGCAGCTCGGCCCGGGCGACATCCTGGTGGCGGCCAAGGTCGACTTCGACGACGACGTCTCCGGCGGGGAGATCGAGGCGGCCTCCGACGAGGCCGAGCGGCGGTTGCGGACCCGGTTCCCGGCGATCCGGTACGTCTTCCTGGACCCGACCCGGGGCACGGCCGGTCGCCACCACGTGGACGGCGGGATCGAGTAGCCTCGCCGGTCATGGTGCGCTGGCGGTCGGGGACGGTTCGGGCGGTGCGCCGCCGATGGCACGGCGCCGCCGAGCTCGAGGTCGAGACCGCCGGCGGCTTGCTGCGCGCCCTGGCCTACCCCGATCTGGTCGGCGACCCCGAGCCCGGCGACCGCGTACTGCTGAACGTGGGCGCCCTCGTCATGGGCCTGGGCACCGGCGGCTACGCGCTGGTGGTGGCCCTGCCCGACCGGCTGCCCGCCGATCCGGCCGACGACGGACGCACCCGCGACGCCGGCCACCTGGTCAAGGCCCGCTACACGCCGCTGCAGGCGATCCGGCTCGGCGTGGACGAGGAGGCGTCGCCGCACCGGGCGGTGATGGCCGGCGCGACCTCGCTGGAGGGCATGCCGGTGGTGACCGCCGACCTGCACTCGGCACTCCCGGCGATCCTGGCCGGCATCCGTGCCGACGATCCGGCGGCCGGCGTGGCGTACGTGATGACCGACGGCGGCGCGCTGCCTTCCTGGTTCTCCCGCACGCTCGACGGGCTGCGCGACCATCTGGCCGGCACGGTCACCACCGGCCAGGCCTTCGGCGGCGACCTCGAGGCGAGCACCGTGCACACCGGCCTGCTCGCGGCCCGGCACGTGCTCGGCGCCGACGTCACGATCGTCGCGCAGGGGCCGGGCAACCTCGGCACCGGCACCACCTGGGGCTTCTCCGGGGTCGCGCTCGGCGAGGCGGTCAACGCGATCGGCGTCCTCGGCGGGCGCCCGGTCGGATCGCTCCGGGTCTCCGACGGCGACGGCAGACCACGGCACCGCGGCGTGTCACATCACACGCTCACCGCGTACGGGAAGGTCGCCCTGGTCACCGCCGACCTGCCGGTGCCCGACGGCCTGGAACCCACCCTGGCCGCGCAGGTCGACGCGGCGCTCGCGCCGCTCGCCGGGAGACACCGCATCGTCCGCGTGCCCACCGACGGGCTCGACGAGGCGCTGCGCGCGAGCCCGGTCGGCCTGTCCACGATGGGGCGCGGGCTCGACGAGGACCACGCCTATTTCCTGACCGCCGCGGCCGCCGGACGGCATGCCGCCCGCCTGCTCAGACGGTGACCCGGTTGCGCCCGGCCGCTTTCGCCTCGTAGAGCGCGGCGTCGGCCCGCGCCACCAGCTCGTCCGCGCTCTCCGCGAAGTCCCAGACCGCGATGCCGGCCGAGAACGTCTGCCCCTGCGGCGTCACCGCCAGCGCCCGCTCGAGGATCCGCCGCGCCTCGGCCTCCCCGGTGTCCGGCAGCAGCACGACGAACTCCTCGCCGCCGTAGCGGGCCAGCAGGTCGACCGCGCGCAGCGTGCCGTGCCAGGCCGCCGACGCCTCCTTGAGCAGCCGATCCCCCGCCGGATGGCCGTGGGTGTCGTTGAACAGCTTGAAGTGGTCGAGATCGATCAGCGCCACGCTCATCGGCCGGCCGTCGCGCCGGGCGTAGTCGAGCGCGCGCGGCAGCTCCTCGTTCCAGACCCGGCGGTTGGGCAGGCCGGTCAGCTCGTCGCGGCGAGCCAGGTCGCGCACCTGCGCGGCCTGCCGCTCGATCTCCCGCACGAGCTGGGCCATCCGCACCACGACCAGCAGGAACAGCGTCGTGCAGCCGGCCACGATGGCCGGGCCGTCGACGACCCGGCCCTGGTGCAGCTCGACGGCCAACAGCCCGGGCGCGACGAGCGACGCCACGGCGAGGAGCGCCAGCTGCACCGGGCTGAGCCGGACCGGCTGCGACGCCGCGGCCACGCCGATCTGTTGCGCGTCGCTGTGCAGCGCCCCCAGCCCGAACAGCACGAACGCGGTCAGGAAGACCATGTCGATGGACCGCTGCACCCACTGGATGGCCTCGACCTGCGCCCCGACCGCGGGCAGGTTGCCGATGACGACCCAGGCAGTGTCGCCGACCAGGAACGCGCCGAGCGACGCGGTGATCCACCAGAAGGAGGCGCCCCGGCTGCCGGCGCCGCGCAGGAGCCGGGTCATCAGAGCCAGGAGCAGAAGATCACCGATCGGGTACGCGGCCTGCACCGCGCGCCCGAACATGCCGATGTCCTGGCCCTCGGTCACCGACTTGATCACGTAGACCCAGGCCAGAAGCCCGAGCCCGGTCGTGATGATCGCCGCGTCGACGGCGGCGGTCCAGTTGCGGCGCGGCTCGCGGCGCCGGATCAGCAGCGCCAGCCCGGCCGCGCAGGCGGGGTAGAGCAGCAGGAACAGCGGGTCGGCCGGGCTCGGCAGGGTGCGCCAGCCCAGCACGTCCTCGGCCCAGATGGCGACCGGGATGCCGGTGACGTTGGCGCCCACGCCGAAGGCGAAGCACCACCACGGGAGCCGGTCACGGCGGGGCAGCCGGCGCGCCCCGGTCAGGATGCCGGCCACGCCGAGACAGCCGACGGCCAGCTGCCAGCCGCTCGTCCACCACCCGTCGGCCGGGATCAGCTGATACGCGGCGATGACCAGCGCGGCGACCAGGGCGTATCGCTTCACGCGTCTTATCAGACGCAGCGAAGGTTGCAGAACTGGTTGCTACGAGGTGAGAAGCAGAACAGCCCAGCCGATCACGAAAAGTCCGAGGATTGACGCGAGGACCCAGGTGGGAACCTTGTGCCCGCCCCTCCGATTTCGCGCGATCTCGGCCCGAATCCGTTCCCGCTTGCGCTGCACCCTGCCCCAGGCGACGTCCTCCGCGGAGCGCTCGGGCTGGTCAGGGTTCACCTGACCAGCCTAGCCAGCGCTACATGCTCGCGATCAGGCGCTCCACCCGCTCGTCGTAGGCCCGGAACGGGTCCTTGCAGAGGACGGTGCGCTGGGCCTGGTCGTTGAGCTTCAGGTGCACCCAGTCGACGGTGAAGTCGCGCCGCTTCTCCTGCGCGTGCTTGATGAACTCGCCGCGCAGCCGGGCCCGGGTGGTCTGCGGCGGCGTCTCCTTGGCCTCGAAGATCTCCAGGTCGTTGGCGATCCGGTCGACCTGCTTGCGCTTCTCCATCAGCGCGTAGAGGCCGCGGCCCCGGCGCACGTCGTGGTAGGCGAGGTCGAGCTGGGCGATGCGCGGATGCGACATCGGGATCTCGTGCTTGGCCTGGTAACGCTCGATCAGCTTGTACTTCGACACCCAGTCGATCTCGCGGGACACCGGGTCGAGGTCGCCGCTCTCGATCGCGTTGAGCACCCGTCCCCACAGCTCGACGACCCGCTTGGCGGTCTGGTCGCCGCCGCGCCGCTCGACGAACTCGGTCGCCTTGGCCAGGTACTCCTGCTGGATCTCGAGGGCGCTGACCTCCTTGTTGTTGGCCAGGCGGATCTTGCGGCGGCCGGTGACGTCGTGGCTGACCTCGCGGATCGCCCGGATCGGGTTCTCCAGCGACAGGTCGCGCATCACCACGCCCGCCTCGATCATGCGGAGCACGATGTCGGCGCTGCCGACCTTGAGAAGGGTGGTGACCTCGTTCATGTTCGAGTCGCCGACGATCACGTGCAGCCGGCGGTAGCGCTCGGCGTCGGCGTGCGGCTCGTCGCGGGTGTTGATGATCGGCCGGGACCGGGTGGTGGCGCTCGAGACGCCCTCCCAGATGTGCTCGGCGCGCTGCGAGAGGCAGAAGACCGCGCCCCGCGGCGTCTGCAGCACCTTGCCGGCCCCGCAGATCAGCTGGCGGGTGACCAGGAACGGGATGAGCACGTCGGCCAGCCGCCCGAACTCACCGTGCCTGCTCACCAGGTAGTTCTCATGGCAGCCGTACGAGTTTCCGGCCGAGTCCGTGTTGTTCTTGAACAGGTAGATCTCCCCCGCGATCCCCTCGTCGTGCAGCCGCTTCTCGGCGTCGACCAGGAGACCCTCCAGAATCCGCTCGCCGGCCCGGTCGTGGGCGACCAGATCGGTGACGGAGTCGCATTCGGGGGTCGCGTACTCAGGATGGGAACCGACATCGAGGTAGAGACGGGCACCGTTGCGAAGAAAGACGTTGCTGCTGCGCCCCCAGGAGACCACTCGGCGGAACAGGTAGCGGGCCACCTCGTCCGGCGACAGCCGCCGCTGCCCCCGATAAGTACACGTGACTCCGTACTCGGTCTCGAGGCCGAAAATTCGCCGTTCCATGACGAAACACTAGCCTCATCGGCCATCCATTGGCAGTCACCACTCGCGCATTCCCCGGCACGACGCGTCGCGGTGGTCCCGGGCCTCGTCACCGGATCGGGTGTCCACGCCGGGCCCGGCGGATAAACTCGCCGGGCCATGAACCTGTTGGTCACCGGCGGCGCCGGCTTCATCGGCTCGCACTTCGTGCGGGCGGTCCTGGCCGACCGGCTGCCGGGCCTCGAGGGCGCGTCGGTCACGGTTCTCGACAAGATGGCGTACGGCGGGAGCTTCGCCAACCTGGGGCCGGTGGCCGAGAACCGGCGCCTCGATTTCGTGCCGGCCGACGTCGGCGACGCCCCCGTGGTCGGCGCCGCCCTGCGCGGCCACGACACGGTGGTGCACTTCGCGGCTTCCCGCGGCGGCCGGGAGATGACCGGCGGCGACCCGGCGCGCGGCGAGATGACCGGCAGCGACGTGACCGGCATCGAGGTGCTGCTCGACGCCTGCGTGCGCCACGACGTCGCCCGCTTCCTGCACGTCTCCACCGGCGACGTCTACGGCTCGATCCCCACCGGCGCCTGGACCGAGCGCTCGCCGCTGGCCCCCGCCACCCCCGCCGCGGCCGCGAAGGCCGGCGCCGACCTGATGGCGCTGGCCTACCACCGTGCACACGGCCTGCCGGTCGTGGTGACCAGGGCCAGCGACAACTACGGCCCCCGCCAGCATCCGGCCGAGCCGGTCCCCCGGCTGATCACCGCGCTGCTGGCGGGCCACGAGCCGGAGCCGGCCGGCGACGACACCCGGGTGCGCGACTGGCTGCACGTCGGCGACCACTGCCGCGGCCTGGCCCTGGCCCTGCTCGACGGCCGCCCCGGCGAGATCTACCACATCGGCGGCAGCGTCGAGCTGGCCGACCACGACCTGCGCGACCTGATCCGCACCGAGTGCACCGCGCTCGAGTCCCCCACCGGGCCGCCGGACGCCTCGCCCGCCGCCTCGCGTGCGATCCCGTCCGACGTCCACCGCCAGGCACTCGACGACGACAAGATTCGCCGGGAGCTGGGCTGGCGGCCGCGGGTCGAGTTCACCACCGGCCTGGCCGCGACGGTCCGCTGGTACCGCGAGAACCCCACCTGGTGGCGTCCCCTGCTCTCCGCATGACCCCGGACACGCGGAAGGGAGCACCGAAGCGCCCCCTTCCGCGAAGAGCTCGACTTCCCGCCGGTCAGCCGACCAGGAGCCGCCGGTCGTCAGCCGGTCAGGAGCCGTCGCCGTTGACGTCGTCGGCCGGCTCGGCCGGGTCGTCGGCGGCGGCGCCCTCCGCGCTGCCGGGCGCGGCGCCGGTGTCGGTGGCGGTGTCGGCCTTGGCGCCCGGGTCCTCGGCGACCGGGGCCGCCGAGACCGTCGGCTTGTCCTCGCCGGGGCTCGGCGGGGCCGCGTCGACGTCGCCCAGGTCCTTCTCGGCCACCGTCTTGCTGCCGGCCAGCAGGTCGATCAGCGGCTGGCCGGCGATGCGGCGGAACGCCCGGCCCTTGCGCCGGCGGTCGAGCACGGCCACCTCGAGCTGCTTGGCGTCGAGCGTGCGGGTCGCGCCGTTCTCGCCGCCCACGCTGCCCAGCGCCTCGGCCGCCAGCCCGAGGGCGGTCGGCAGGTCGGCGGCGGTGTCGTGCCGCTCGCGCAGGACATTGGAGATCGCCTCGGCCTGGCCGCCCATGGCCATGAAGCCGGGCTCGTCCATGACCGAGCCGTCGTAGGTGATCCGGTACAGCTCGTCGGACTCCGGCGAGGCGCCGACCTGCGCGATGCAGATCTCCACCTCGTACGGCTTCTGCGTCTCGGAGAAGATCGCGCCCAGGGTCTGGGTGAACGCGTTCGCCAGCCCGCGCCCGGTCACGTCCCGCCGGTCGTAGCTGTAGCCGTTGACGTCGGCCATCCGCACGCCGGCCCGCCGCAGGCTCTCGAACTCGTTGTACCGCCCGACCGCCGCGAAACCGATCTTGTCGTAGATCTCGCTGATCTTGCGGAGGGTGGTGATGTTCTCGGCGACCAGCAGGATGCCGCCCTCGTACGTGAGCACCACGGCGGACCGGCCGCGGGCGATGCCCTTGCGGGCGTACTCCGAGCGGTCGCGCTGGACCTGCTCGGGTGATGCGTAGAACTGCATGGCCACGGGTGGCTACTCCCTCTCTCCCCTGATGAGCAAGCGTCGAAAGAGCGGGCCTCAGCCGCCCGGGTTCTCCATGCGCCCGGCGACGACCGCCTCGGCCACCGCGGAGATCTCCTCCTCGGACAGCCGGTGGGTGCCCTGGGCGGTGGCGGTCATGACCACCGGGTAGATCTTGCGGGTCACGTCGGGACCGCCGGTCGCGGTGTCGTCGTCGGCCGCGTCGTAGAGCGCCTCGACGGCCAGCCGGATCGCCTCGTCGGTGCCGACGCCCGGCCGGTACTTCTTCTTGAGCGCGGACTTGGCGAACAGCGAGCCGGAGCCGATCGAGTCGTAGCCGGTCTCCTCGTACAGCCCGCCGGCCACGTCGAAGCTGAAGATGCGCCCGGCCCGCGCCGGGTCGGCCGGGGCGTGGTCGAAGCCGGCGAACAGCGGCACGACCGCGAGGCCCTGCATGGCCGCGCCGAGGTTGCCGCGGACCATGGCGGCCAGCCGGTTGGCCTTGCCGTCGAGGGACAGCATGATGCCCTCGATCTTCTCGTAGTGCTCGAGCTCGACCTGGAACAGCCGCATCAGCTCGATGCCGATGCCGGCGGTGCCGGCGATGCCGATCAGCGAGTACGCGTCGGCGGGGTGCACCTTCTCGATGTCCCGGCTCGCGATCAGGTTGCCCATGGTGGCCCGGCGGTCGCCCGCCATGACCACGCCCTCGGCGGTGGCGATCGCCACGATCGTGGTGCCGTGCGGCGCGATGTCGGCCGACAGCCCCGGCGGCAACGGCCGCCGCCCCGGCAGCAGCTCGGGGTACGCGTGGCTCAGGAACTGCGTGAAGGAGGACGTCCCCGAGTTCGTGAAGACATCGGGCAGCCGCCCGGATGGATCAAAGTCCTTGGCCACGTGGTTCCTTTCAGATACGTGATCGCACCGGCGCCCACACCCCCGGACGCCGTCGCAGTTGAAGCACAATATCCCGCGCGCCGGACCGGTGCGATGATCGTGATCGACGTGTTCCGCCGCAACGAAACACGGGCCTCCGCGCGCCGGGCACGGTCAGGACCAAGCCTGCCCGATCCGGCACACGACGGCCCGCACTTCGGTGGGTAATGCCCGGATTGTCCGCGTCCGGACGATCCGGGCATCCGTTGGTCGCTGCCCGAATTCGGCTAAGAGCGAAACGTGATTATCGGATCAGAAGATCCCGACAATCCGCTCACTCACCGCCTTTCTGCACGTAGCCGCGGACGAACTCCTCGGCGTTCTCCTCCAGCACGGAGTCGATCTCGTCCAGCAGGTCGTCGACGTCCTCGGTGATCTCGGCGTGGCGCTCGGCCACCTCCGGGTTGGCCTCGACGGTGGCGTCCTCGACCTCCTGGTCCGCGCGGCCCTTGCTCGACTGAGACTGTCCGCCAGTGTCACGGGTTGCCATGGATGTCCCCCTTCTAGCCACCCGAAGTTCGCACGACATCGGGTACTCAAAACCTACCTCGCGCCGATGACCGGCTGCCCGGCCGGGGAGGTCGTTTTCTCAGCGGGCCGTAATAACCTCGAGCAGGTCCTTCGCGCTCTCGCACTTGTCGAAGAGCGCCCCGACGTGCTTCTTGGTGCCGCGCTCCGGCTCCATCATCGGCACCCGGACGAGCGACTCCCGCCCGACGTCGAAGATGACCGAGTCCCAGCTCGCGGCGACCACTTCGGACGCGTACTGGGCCAGGCACCGGCCGCGGAAGTAGGCGCGGGTGTCGTCCGGCGGCTCGTACATCGCCCGCTGGGTCTCCTCCGGGTCCAGGAGGGTCTTCATCGAGCCGCGGGCCACCAGGCGGTGGTAGAGGCCCTTCTCGGGGCGCACGTCCGCGTACTGGAGGTCGACCAGCTGGAGCTTGGGCGACGACCAGCCCAGGTTCTCCCGCTCCCGGTAGCCCTCGAGCAGCCGCAGCTTGGCGACCCAGTCGAGCGAGTCCGAGCACAGCATCGGGTCGCGCCCGAGCTTGTCGAGCACGTCCTCCCAGCGGTCGAGGACGTCGGCGGTCTGCTCGTCGGCGTCGTCGCCGTAGCGCTCCTCGACGAACGCACGGGCCCGCTCGTAGTACGCCCACTGGAGGTCCAGCGCGGTCAGCCGGCGGCCGTCGCGCAGCCGGATCAGGTGCTTGAGCGCCGGGTCGTGGCTCACCGACTTCAGCTCGCTGACCGGGTCGGCGATGCCCAGCTCGCCGGTGAACACCTTCTCCTCGATCATCGCGAGGACCAGCGAGGTGGTGCCCATCTTGAGGTACGACGCGATCTCGGAGAGGTTGGCGTCGCCGATGATGACGTGCAGGCGTCGGTACTTGTCGGCGTCCGCGTGCGGCTCGTCGCGGGTGTTGATGATCGGCCGCTTCAGGGTCGTCTCGAGCCCGACCTCGACCTCGAAGAAGTCGGCGCGGGACGAGATCTGGAAGCCCGAGCCCGAGCCGTCCTGCCCGAGGCCCACCCGGCCGACGCCGGTGAACACCTGCCGGGTCACGAAGAACGGCGTCAGGTGGGCGACGATGTCGGCGAACGGGGTCTGGCGCCGCATCAGGTAGTTCTCGTGCGACCCGTACGACGCGCCCTTGTTGTCGGTGTTGTTCTTGTAGAGCTGGATCCGGTGGGTGCCGGGGATGGTGGCGGCACGGCGCGAGGCCTCGGCCATCACCCGCTCGCCGGCCTTGTCCCACTTGACGACGTCGAGCGGGTTGGTGCACTCCGGGGTGCTGTACTCCGGGTGCGCATGGTCGACGTAGAGACGGGCGCCGTTGGTCAGTATCACGTTGGCCAGGCCCAGGTCCTCGTCGGCGAGGGCGTCGGCCGGGTCGTAGGCGGCGCCGGAGTAGGTGAACCCCCGGGCGTCGCGCAGCGGCGACTCCTCCTCGTAGTCCCATCGGGCCCGCCCGCCGCGGTTCAGCTCGGGCCGGGCCCCGTAGGCGTTGACCACCTGCGAGGACGTCACCATCGGGTTGGCGCCGGGCTGCCCGGGCACCGAAATGCCGTACTCGACCTCGGTTCCCATGATCCGTCGAACGCTCATGCGACCACTCCGCCCGCCAACAATCCGCCCGCCACGCTGCTGCTCATGTATCGAGCCTAGACGCTCTGCCTCACGTTCTCGCCCCGCCCCGCGCCCGGCTTGGCACGCTGCGTGGTCAAATGCGGGGGTGGGCCGAGGCGGGCGGCGATCTTGCGGCCGAGTGCCTGGCCCGGGATTTCCACCATCCGGTACGCGAGCCAGGCCACCAGCAGAGCGAGGATCAGGTACCCCAGCCCGGCCGTCACGCGGACCGGCAGAGGTCCCGTCCCGAAATCCGGGAGCGCGTGCACCAGCACGTAGAGGACCACCACGTGCAACAGGTAGAGCGAGTAGCTGATCCGCCCCAGCCATATCAGCGGCGCGGGCACAGTCCGATTTCGCATGGCGTAGGCAAACGCGAACGTGACGGCCACCGCGCCGACGTTGGCCGTCCACAGGCGCAGGGCGGCACCCGTACCGCCGAGGTGTGTCCAATGCGCACCGATCACGCTCAGCGCCACCACCGTCAGCGAGAAGGCCGCCGCCCGGCCGCCGACCTGGCCGTGCTGCCACCGGTAGACCACCGTGCCGGCGAACATCACCGCCAGCAGCAGCAGGCCCTGCCAGGACGAGATGACGGTGCTGTCGGCGGTGGCGTGCCCGTTGACCGCGGGCAGCAGCACGAACGCCACCCCGGCGGCGCCCGCGAGAGCCACGAGCCGGTCCCGGACGTACGCGAGAACGCTCAGCCCGATGATCACCGCAAGCAATCCGGCCGTGATCCGCCGCTCCGCGAACGTGGCGCCGAGCAGGCCGTTCGGCAGCGACCGGCCGAGAACCAGCGCGGCCAGGCCGAGCGCCGGCGCCCACCACGCGCTGAGCCGGTGCAGGCGCCAGACGAACAGACCGGAGACGATCAGGTAGAACGTCATCTCGTAGGAGAGCGTCCAGAAGACCCGGACGGCGCCGCGGTGGCCGACCAGGTCGGGCATCATCGTCGCGTGCGCCAGGACGCTGGTGACCGTCTCCAGGCGCAGGGACGGCTGCCAGGCGAGCCACCCGGCCGCGCCGGCGGCCACGACGACCGCGATCGCGAACAGATAGGCCGGGTAGATGCGGAACAGCCGGCCGATCCAGAACCGGCGCAGGCTGCCGTGCCGCTCCAGCGACATCGGGATGACGTAGCCCGAGACCAGGAAGAACAGCAGCACGCCGTACTTGCCGAAGTCGATGTGCCGGTAGATCGCGAGGTGGCGCTCGGAGCCGATCACCCGCGGGCTCAGGTGGAAGCAGACGACGACGAGGGCGGCGTACCCGCGGAGCGCGTCCAGCCAGTCCAGTCGTTTGGTCACTTCTGGTCAACGAGGAACGCGGGCGGAGGGTGACCCCCCGCCCGCGTTCGCGTCGATCTCCTACAGGTACTGACCGGTGTTGCTCGCGGTCTCGATGGACCGGCCGGCCTCGGCGCCCTTGCCGCCGGAGACGAGCGTGCGGATGTAGACGATCCGCTCGCCCTTCTTGCCGGAGATGCGGGCCCAGTCGTCGGGGTTGGTGGTGTTGGGCAGGTCCTCGTTCTCCCGGAACTCGTCGACGCACGAGTCCAGCAGGTGCTGCAGGCGCAGCCCCTTCTTGCCGGAGGTGAGGAACTCCTTGATCGCCATCTTCTTGCCGCGGTCCACGATGTTCTGGATCATCGCGCCGGAGTTGAAGTCCTTGAAGTAGAGGACCTCCTTGTCACCGTTGGCGTAGGTGACCTCCAGGAAGCGGTTCTCCTCGCTCTCCGTGTACATCCGGAGGACGACCGCCTCGATCATCGCGGCGACGGTGACGTCGCGGTCGCCGCCGTGCTCGTTGAGGTCGTCGTCGCTCAGCGGCAGGTCGCGAAGGATGTACTTGCCGAAGATGTCCTTCGCGGCCTCGGCGTCCGGGCGCTCGATCTTGATCTTCACGTCCAGGCGGCCGGGGCGCAGGATCGCCGGGTCGATCATGTCTTCCCGGTTCGACGCGCCGATGACGATGACGTTCTCCAGGCCCTCGACACCGTCGATCTCGCTGAGCAGCTGGGGAACGATCGTGTTCTCCACGTCGCTGGAGACGCCCGAGCCACGGGTCCGGAAGATCGAGTCCATCTCGTCGAAGAACACGATCACCGGGGTGCCCTCGCCGGCCTTCTCCCGCGCCCGCTGGAAGACCAGGCGGATGTGCCGCTCGGTCTCACCCACGTACTTGTTGAGCAGCTCCGGGCCCTTGATGTTGAGGAAGTAGCTGGTGTGCTTCTCCTCACCACGCCGCTCGGCGATCTTCTTGGCCAGCGAGTTGGCCACCGCCTTCGCGATCAGGGTCTTGCCACAGCCGGGCGGGCCGTAGAGCAGGATGCCCTTCGGCGGGCGCAGCTGGTGCTCCCGGAACAGGTCGGCGTGCAGGAACGGCAGCTCCACCGCGTCGCGGATCTGCTCGATCTGCGAGTGCAGGCCACCGATGTCGGAGTAGTCGACGTCGGGGACCTCCTCCAGGACCAGCTCCTCGACCTCGCTCTTCGGGATCCGCTCGTACGCGTACGCCGAACGGGGCTCGATCATGAGCGAGTCACCGGCGCGGAGCTTGGCGATCTCCAGAGAGTCGGCGAGGAACACGATGCGCTCCTCGTCGGCGTGCGAGACCACCAGCGCCCGGTCACCCGGGACGCCACCCTCGCCGGCCAGCACCTCCTTGAGCGTGACCACCTCGCCGGAGCGCTCGAAGCCGAACGCGTCGACGACGTTGAGGGCGTCGTTGAGCAGCACCTCCTGGCCCCGCTGCAGCTCCTCGACCTCGAGCGACGGCGAGACCGCCACCCTCAGCTTGCGGCCGCCGGTGAAGACATCGACGGTGCCGTCCTCGTGTGCGGACAGGAATACGCCGTAGCCGCTGGGCGGCTGGGCGAGCCGGTCAATCTCTTCCTTGAGAGTGACGATCTGGGCCCGGGCTTCCTTGAGGGTCGCCACGAGCCGGTCGTTGTTCTCGGTCACTCGGGCCAGCTGCGCCTGCGTTGCCGCGAGCCGTTCCTCGAGCTGCCGGACGTGTCGTGGGCTTTCGGTCAACTTCCGCCGAACCAGAGCAAGTTCCTCCTGAAGGAACGCGACCTGGCTGGAGAGATCGTTGGCCTCTTTCTCCCAACGTGCGGCGCGTGAATCCGCTTCGTCGCTACGTGCCACGTCCCACCTCCCCGGGGGCTCGAACGTCTTGCGATAACACTAGCTGCTGTGGCCGGGATTTCGACCCATGCAACACCCTCGTCACCGAGTCTTGATCCATTCGGCCGGTGGCCGCAAGTTGGTTGTCGTAGCCATCCGGTACCGTCGGGTGGGGCTATTCGCGGGAGGTACGAAGTGTCGGCGCAGACCGGAACGGACGAGCTGCAGGTCTGGGTGGATCAGGACCTCTGCACCGGGGACGGCCTCTGCGTGCAGTACGCGCCGGAGGTCTTCGAGTTCGACATCGACGGACTCGCCTATGTCAAGGATCACGACGGTGAGCTGCTGCAATCTCCCAGCGTACGGACCGGGGTGCCGGCTCATCTGCGGCTCGAGGTGATCGACGCCGCCAAGGAGTGCCCGGGCGACTGCATCCACGTCGTGCGTTCCTCGGACGACGTCGAGGTCGCCGGTCCGGACGCCGACTGACAAAGGCCTCGCGAGTACGGAAAGTTTCCGCGCACCAAGGTTTGCCGGGCGCCACCGAAAGCGCGGAAAATGTCACACCCCGGAAACAGAGGCACGCCGAGGTTTAAAGCGTCGGACGTCCCACCAACGAGGCGACAACTCGGCTGAACTCCTCCAGTCGGGCAATCTGCCCGGGACCGCCGTCGTCGAGCGTCTTGCCGAAGCGCAGCGCGTCGTGCCGCAGCGCCGTGCGGCCCTCGCCCTCGTCCATCCCGGGCGGCGGCACGGCGTCGTCGATCGAGCTCAGCAGCAGGTAGACGTCGATGCTGTCGACCCGGGCCTGCCCGTTCGACGTACGGGTGAGGCGCCGCCGGCAGCCGACCTCGGTGACCGTGGAGAGCGGCACCACCCGCAGCGAGCTGGTCATCGAGCCGACCGGGCCGTCGCCGGGCGCCACGTCCTCGCCGTGCCAGAGCACCAGCCGGCTGCCGTCGCAGATGACGACCTCCTGCCAGACGCCGTTCACCTCGTTGACGAAGCGCTCGAGGGTGAAGCTGAGCACCGAGGCGCCGCGCAGCACCCCGAAGAGCGCGTCCAGCGCCACCTCGGGGTCGCGCAGATAGGCCCGGGCGGCGGAGTCGAGATCCTGATATGGCGACCAGTCGGGGAAGACCGCCGGCATCTCGTTGCTGCCACCGAACGGCGGAGAACTCATCGCGCCCACCCGATCCTCCCGTCCGCTTGCGTCGCCCCCTGGGAAGCTACCCGACCGGACCGGCCGTAGTCACATCGCTCGGCCGGGTAACGTCCGTCGATCCGTTTCGTCCTTTTTCACGGTGTTGAGCGGGGTTGCGCCCGGTGTTGGTTCGTCCCCTGCCGCGCGGCGTGACCGATTGATCGGCTCATTCCGGATGCGCCGGTTTTCGGGGGCTTCCGGCGCGTTCAGTCGCCCTCGGGCGCCGCGTCTGGGGCCGCGTCTCCCGCTCCCTCGGGCGCGACTCCCTTGGGTGCGGCTCCCTCGTGGGCGGCGCTCTCGTGGGCGGCGCTCTCGTGGGCGGCGCTCTCGACCACGGCGGCGGCCTCGGCCTCGCTCGCGGCGGCCAGCGCGGCCTGGGCGGCACGCTTCAACGCGTACGCCTCGGCGCCCTTGCTCGGTTTGCGTCGGCGCGGCGGCGCCATGACGCCGGGCGCGAGCTTGCGGGCGGAGACCAGGAACGCGGTGTGCGCGATCATCCGGTGGTCGGGGCGGACCGCGAGCCCCTCGGCGTGCCAGTCGCGCACCAGCGACTCCCAGGCCCGCGGCTCGGTCCAGCCACCGCGCTCGCGCAGGGCCTCGACCAGCTCGGACAACTGCGGCGTGGTGGCCACGTAGCCGACGAAGACACCGCCGGGCACGATCGACCGCTCGACCATGTCGAGGGCCTCCCACGGGGTCAGCATGTCCAGGACGATCCGGTCGAAGCCGGTCTCGGTGTTGCCCGCCACGTCGCCGATGTGCAGGTTCCAGGCCTTCTGCGGGCCGCCGAGGAACGACTCGACGTTCTTGCGGGCGATCGCCGCGAAGTCGTCGCGCAGCTCGTACGAGTGCAGCTCGCCGTGCTCCCCCACCGCCCGCAGCAGCGAGCAGGTCAGCGCGCCCGAGCCGACGCCGGCCTCGAGCACCTTGGCGCCCGGGAAGATGTCGCCCATGGCCACGATCTGCGCCGCGTCCTTCGGGTAGATCACCTGGGCGCCGCGCGGCATGCTCAGCACGTAGTCGCTCAGCAGCGGGCGCAGCGCGAGGTACTGGGTGCCGCCGGCCGAGCTGATCACGCTGCCCTCGGGCCGGCCGATGAGGTCGTCGTGCTCCAGGGCGCCGCGGTGGGTGTGGTACGACTTGCCCGGCTCCAGCACGATCGTGTGCATCCGCCCCTTGGGGTCGGTGAGCTGGACGCGGTCGCCCTCGTGGAAGGGGCCCGTAGTACTGGTCACGTGCTTCTCTCTGTCGTCAGGGTCGTCTACCGCGGCGCGGCTCCAGCACCTCGGCGACGTCGCCGACGCGCAGGACGCCCACCACGTCCTTGCCCTCGCCCGCGGTGACCACGTACTGACCGGCCGGGTGGGCCTGCAGCGCGCGGACCACCTGCTCCCCGGTGAGCCCGAGCGCCAGCGCGGGCACCGCGTCGCGCGACCGGGACACGGTGTCGACGGCCACCCACGGGCGACGGTCGACCGGGACGCGCTCGGCGGCGACCGGGTCGACCAGTGCGGTGAGATTACCGGCCGAGTCGGTGACCGCGAGCACCACGTTCGGCCTCGGGTCCTCGGAGCGGCGCCGCTGCGCCTCGCCGAGCGGGGTGCCGGCCGGGACGGTGAGCAGCGGGCGGGCCAGCCGGGCCAGGTCGACGAGCGGGAAGCGGCGGGTCATCCGGGCGAGCCGGATCGACTGGCCGGCGCCCTGCCACAGGGTGAAGACGACCAGCAGCACGAACAGCAGGCCGAACAGGGTCAGGGTCTGCAGGCGGTAGAGCCAGAGGGCGATCAGCATGCAGACGAAGGCGAGGATGCGGCCGGACCAGGCGGCGGCCTCGGTCGCCCGGTTGCGGTCCTTGATCAGCGCCCACAGCACGGCCCGCAGCGCCCGGCCGCCGTCGAGCGGCAGCCCCGGCAGCACGTTGAAGATCGCGACGAGGATGTTGCTGGCGGCCAGCTGGAAGGCGATCTGGCCGGCGGCCGTACGGTCGGGGAGCCCGACGGCCGCGGCCGTGGCGACGCCGCCGAGCACCAGCGAGACGGCCGGACCGGCCAGGCTGACCAGCGCGTCGACCCGCGGGCTCGGCGCGTCGCGGTCCATCTCGGTCCAGCCGCCGAGCAGCTCGAGGGTGATCCCGCGCACGCCGATGCCGAAGCGCCGGGCGACCAGCGCGTGCCCGAGCTCGTGCAGCAGCACCGAGCCGAGCAGGCAGACCACGAAGCCGAGGCCGACCAGGTAGCCGAGCGGGTCGCCGAGGCCGAGCTCGGAGCGGACGTAGTTGCGGTAGACGAGGATGACGAGCGCCGCCAGGATCAGCATCGACCCGTTCACGAAGACGGGGATGCCCAGCACGCGTCCCACCGCCCGGCCCGGGCGGGCGGCGCGACGAGGCCGCGGTGTGCTCTGCTCCACCCGCACGATGCTACGGAGTCGCCGGCGGCGGGGTCGCGGCGCGTTTTCGTCGTACCCCTGCCCTAGCCTCTCTGACATGACGGCACAGACGGTCTCCCCCCTCCCCGCCGGCGACTCCCATGCCGGTCCCTCGTTGTCGCCGTCACGCGCGGCCGACTTCAAGACCTGCCCGCTGCTGTTCCGCTTCCGCACCATCGACAAGCTGCCCGAGCAGCCCTCCGCCGACCAGGTACGCGGCACGCTCGTCCACGCGGTGCTGGAGCGCCTGTTCGACCTGCCCGCCGCCGAGCGCACCCCCGCCGCCGCGGCCGCGCTCGTCGCCCCGGCGTGGCAGGGCCTGCTCGACGCCGAGCCCGGGCTCTCCGAGATCTTCGCCGCCGTCGCCGCCCCCCGCTCGTCCGACCCCGCCGCGCTCGCCGCCGAGGCCGACGCCGCCGGCCAGGCCGCGCTGGTCGACGTTCTCGACGCCGGCGAGGCCGCCCGCCTGGCCGCCTTCCTGTCCAGCGCCACCGCCCTGCTCGACGGCTACTTCGCGGTCGAGGACCCGCAGCGCCTCGAGCCCGCCGAGCGCGAGTCCCTGATCTCCACCCTGGTCGACGACACGCTGCTGATCCGCGGTTACATCGACCGCCTCGACGTCTCCCCGGCCGGCGACCTGCGCGTGGTCGACTACAAGACCGGCGGCGCGCCGCGGGAGGCGTTCGAGGGCCGCGCCCTGTTCCAGCTGAAGTTCTACGCCCTGGTCCTGTGGCGCACCCGCGGCGTCGTGCCGCGCGTGCTGCGTCTGCTCTACCTGAAGGACGCCGAGGTCTGCGACTACAGCCCCGACCAGGAGGAGCTGGAGCGTTTCGAGCGCACGCTGGTGGCCCTCTCCGAGGCGATCGAGCGGGCCAAGCGGGAGCAGGACTTCCGCCCCAAACCGAGCCGGCTGTGCGGTTGGTGCAGCCACCAGTCGTTGTGTCCGGAGTTCGGCGGCACCCCGCCCCCCTTCCCGGCCGGCGAGGTGGTCCGCATCGACCTGACCGCGGCCGACGACGACCGCCTGGGCTGACGCCGCAGCGGCGCCGGCGCACCCATCGACCCGCCGCGCCGGGGATCGCCTAGGGTGACCCCAGGCTTCGGGGGCGACCGTGGGGGTGCGGGTGGCGGAGACAACGGCCGGGCGGCCACTGCGCGTTCTGCTCGCCGACCCCGCCCCGATGCACCGCTCCGGCCTGCGCATGGTGCTCGCCGCCACCGCGATCTCCGGCGCGGGCTCCGCGGCCGGCGGCTCGCCCGCAGAGGGCTCCTTGGTCAGCGGCTCGCCCACAAAGCGCTCCGCGCCTTCCGATCACGGCGGGGACGGCCCGGAGATCATCGTCGCGGGCGAGACCGGGGACGGCGCGGAAGCGGTCGAGCTCGCCCGGCGGCTGCTGCCCGACGTGCTGGTGGCCGAGATTCCGTTGCCGCGGCTCGACGGCCTCGGCGTGGCTCGCGCGGTGACCGGCGCCGGGCTGCCGGTGCGGGTGCTGATCCTGACCGCCGACGACCGTGACGAACAGGTGCTGGGCGCGATCGCCGCGGGGGCGGCCGGCTTCCTGCGCAAGGACGCCCCGCCGGCCGAGGTCATCGCCGCGATCCGGGCGGTGGCCGCGGGCGGCGCCGTGATCACGCCGGCCGTGCTGGCCCGCATCCTGACCCGGGTGGCCGAGGCGCTGCCCGCACCCGAGACGACCACGACCTCCAAGCTCGACGCCCTGACCGACCGCGAACGCGAGGTGCTCGTCCACGTCGCGCGCGGCCACTCGAACGCCGAGATCGCCGAGGCCCTGCAGGTGAGCGAGACGACGATCAAGACGCACGTCGGCCACGTGCTGACCAAGCTGCGCCTGCGCGACCGTACCCAGGCGGTGGTCCTCGCCTACGAGACCGGTCTGGTCAAGCCGGGCGCCTGAAGTCCGGTCGAGCGGCCCGGCCGACAGGCGCGCACGCCGACGGCCCGGGCGAACCCGGGCCGTCGGCGTCAGCGGCGCTGGGGATGGGGCGACGGGCCGCGGCTCCGCGGCCACTCGACCGGGGCGAACCGGCCTCCGCGCGCCTTCGCGGCGCGGGCGGACAAGCGGGAACGGATGGCTTGTGCGGCGGACTCGAGGCCGAGGCGGTTGTCGGGAAGCATCAGGCTGCCTTTCGCTGGGGCGCGGATGGTTGTGGTCGCGCGGCGGTCGCCGGAGAGCGTCAGGCCGCCGCGTTACGGGTGGACGCGATCGCGCGGCGGACGCGGATGTCGCCGCTTGCCGTGCGGATCTTCAGCTCCAGGGCGACCGGGTTGTCGGCGGGCGGGACGTCGCCCTGGGCCGCCAGATCCGTGACCGACTTGCCGGAGGCGGTGTTCAGGTCCATCCAGACCGCCGAGCCGGCCGTGACGCCGACGGTGATGTCGCCGGAGGCGGTGTGGATGTCGGCCTGGCCCTGCCGTAGCGCACCGATCTCGATGTCGCCGCTCGCCGAGCCGGCCCGCAGCGAACCGCCGACGGCGCCGGTACGGATGTCGCCGCTCGCGGTCTCGGCGCTGACGTCACCGGTGACGTCACCGATGCGCACGTCGCCGGAGGCGCTCTTGGCGCGCAGCGAGCCACCGATCCGGCGCACGGTCAGGTCGCCGCTGGCCGCCTCCAGGTCGACGTCGCCGGACGCCTCGCCGAGGTCGACGTCGGCCGACGCCACGTCGAGCGTCACGTTGCCGTAGACGCCGGCCGCGCGTACGTCCGCCGAGGCTGTCTTGCCCGCCAGCGAGCTCCCGGCCGGCACCCGCGCGGTGATCCGGAGTTTCGGTGTTCGCCGCCAGCTCCAGTAGTCGCTGCCGGGCACCTGGATGAGCAGCGTGTCGTCCTCGAGCACCACGCGGGTGCCGGCTGCGGCCTCGACGCCGGACTCGCCGCCGCTCATCGGCTGCACGTCGACCTGGATCGAGACGCGGTCCTCGGCGACCACGTCGACGACGCCGGAGTGGGCGCGCAGGGCGACGGTGACGGGGGTGGAGCGGTCGAACTCGTACATGAGGGTCTCCTTGTCTTCGGGTCAGGCCTGGAAATAGCCCTTGAGGGACTTGCCGGGTTTGCCGGGGCGGGCCGCGGGCGGCCCGGTGGGAAAGCGGACCGCCGCGGTCACCGCGCGCACCAGCCACGCGTTGACCGAGATGCCCTCGGCCGCCGCCACCTGCTCGATGTGGGTCTTCAGGGTCTCCGGCATCCGAAGGGTCAGCCGGGCGAGGTCGCCTCCGTCGATCGGCGGCGCCGGATGGGCCTCGGGCGCCGGCGAGACCGGCCCCTCGGGCGCCACCGGGGTGACCACGAGGTCGGCCTCGCGACCGCGCAACCGCACCTCGACGCTCGCGTCGGACAGCCGGGTGGTGATCTCGGCCGCCGCGTCGGAGAGCGCCTCGAGAAGCGCCAGCCGGGCCGACGACTCGAGGGAATAGCCGAGAAGCTCGGCGGCGCGGGTGGTCTCCGGACCGCCCGGCGCGGCTGCCGCGGCGAGGTCGGCCCGGAGGGTCTCGAGGTAGGGCGTCAGGTCCATGCCACCACTATGACGTCATTGGTGACGTCAGTCAAGTGTCATGACGCCGTCACGCTGACATCTCAGGGTCGCCCCTGAGGCCGCCTGGGGTGCACCCCCGATCCCAATCTCCGCGTCGCGCTCCGCCCGTGGACGGACGCCCCGGAAGCCGAACACCGAAACACTGTTCCCTGCCGGCCGGGTGCGACGACCGCACCCGGCCGGACCAGAGACGACCGGAGAGACGACCGGACGCGCCGGCCAGACGGGGGCGGCAGCGCACGGGGGCATCGCGGAGATGCACTGACGAGGGGGCACGATGATGGGGACCAAGGCGCTCGAGCCGGTGGCGGCACGCGCCGAAGAAGTGTGGAAGGTCTACGGCGACGGGGAGAACCGCGTCGTCGCGCTGCGCGGGGTGAGCGCCGGCTTCGGCAAGGGCCGGTTCACGGCCATCATGGGGCCCTCGGGCAGCGGCAAGTCCACGCTCATGCATTGCCTGGCCGGCCTCGACACGGTCACCCGCGGCACCGTGCACATCGGCGGCACCGAGGTGTCGGGGCTCGGCGACAAGGCGCTGACCCGGCTGCGGCGCGACCGGATCGGCTTCATCTTCCAGCAGTTCAACCTGCTGCCCACGCTGACCGCGGCGGAGAACATCCGGCTCCCGCTGGACATCGCCGGCAAGAAGCCCGACCCGCAGTGGTGGGAGACGGTGATCGCGACGGTCGGCCTGCAGGACCGGCTGGGCCACCGGCCGAGCCAGCTCTCCGGCGGTCAGCAGCAGCGCGTGGCCTGCGCGCGGGCGCTGGTCGGCCGGCCCGACGTCATCTTCGCCGACGAGCCGACCGGCAACCTCGACTCCAGGTCGGGCGCCGAGGTGCTGTCGTTCCTGCGCGACAGCGTGCGCGAGCACGGCCAGACGATCGTCATGGTCACCCACGACCCGGTGGCGGCCAGCTACACCGACCGGGTGATCTTCCTCGCCGACGGCGCGATCGTGCAGGAGCTCGACCGCCCGACGCCGGAGACGGTGCTCGAAGCCATGAACACCACCCGGGAAGTGCTGGTCTGATGCTGCGCGCGACACTGAAGAGCCTGCTCGGCCGTAAGCTGCGGCTGGTGCTCTCCGGCCTGGCCGTGGTGCTGGGCGTGATGTTCGTGGCCGGTGCGTTCGTGCTCACCGACACGCTCGGCCGCTCTTTCGACCAGGTCTTCGCCAGCGTCTACGCGGGCACCGACGTCGGGGTGACGGCCAAGCCCAAGGTCGCGGTCTCGGAGACGGAGGGCGAGCAGGTCGACACCCCGCTCCCGGCGTCGGTCGTCGAGAAGGTCAAAGGCGTTCCCGGCGTACGCGAGGCGGTCGGCATGGTGAGTGCCGACGGCGCCCGGGTGATCGGCTCGGACGGCAAGGTGGTGACCAGCAACGGCCCGCCCCGGCTGGGCGGCAACTGGCTCGGCGAGGACGACCAGGTCAAGCTCCGCGAGGGGCGCGGGCCCACGTCCGACGCCGAGATCGCGGTGAACGCCGCCGTCGCCAAGGCGGCCGGCATCCACGTCGGTGACCGGGTGGGCGTGCTCACCCTCGAACCGAAGAAGACGTTCACACTGGTCGGCATCTGGGGCTACCCGGGCGGCAAGGACAGCATCGGCGGCGCCCAGGAGGTGGCGTTCACCACCCCGGTCGCGCAGAAGCTGATGCTCGGGCAGACCGGCGTCTACACGATGATCACCGTGAAGACCACGGACAAGAGCGCCGACGCGGCCGTACGCGACCGGATCGCGGCCGAGCTCGGCGACGGCTACGTGGTCAAGACCGGCGACCAGCTGGCCGCCGACAGCTCGGGCGACCTCAAGGACGCCCTCGCGTTCTTCAACAAGATCCTGCTGGGCTTCGCCGGCGTGGCGCTGTTCGTCGGCGTCTTCCTGATCCTCAACACGTTCTCGATCATCGTGGCCCAGCGCACCCGGGAGCTCGCGATGATGCGGGCGCTGGGCGCGAGCCGCCGCCAGGTGATCGGCTCGGTGCTGCTGGAGGCGGTGGTGATCGGCCTGATCGCGGCCGCCATCGGTCTGGCCGCCGGCATCGGCGTCGGCGCCGGGCTCGGCTACCTGTTCACGAAGTTCGCCGACGGGCTGGAGCTGGCCTCGGTCGGTGTGCCGCTCGCGGCCGTGCTCAGCTCGCTGATCGTCGGCGTGGTGGTCACCGTGGTCGCGGCCGTGCTGCCCGCGCTGCGCGCCTCGCGGATCGCGCCGGTCGCGGCCATGCAGGACGTGGCGACCCCGGACCGGCCGCTCACCAAGGTGAGCGTGACCGGCGCGGTGGTCGCGGCGGCCGGCGCCACGATGCTGGGGATCGGCCTGTACGGGACGAGCTCGCTCTGGCTCTTCTTCGGCGGCGTGCTGGTCTCGTTCGTCGGCGTGGCGCTGCTGACGCCGCTGATCGCGCGGCCGGTGGTGGCGCTGCTCGGCCGGCTGTTCTCGTGGTCGGTGCCGGGGCGGCTGGGCCGGCTCAACTCCGGCCGCAACCCGCGGCGTACGGCGATCACCGCGGCCGCGCTGATGGTCGGCATCGCGCTCGTCACCGGCGTCACCGTGGTGATGAACTCGGCCAAGACCAGCCTGGCCGCGCAGGTCGAGGACACGGTCAAGGCCGAGATCGTGATCGGCGGCGACCAGAACGGGCCGCGGCCGCCGACGTTCGACGCGACCGTGCTCGACCAGGCGCGCAAGACGGCCGGGGTGCGCTCGGCGGCCGGCCTCTGGGAGGACCAAGCGAAGATCGACGGCCGGCTCGCCTACGTCGACGCGACCGACGACCTGGCCCGGATGGCCGACACGTTCAGCGGGACGCGACTGGCGACGCTGCGCGACGACCAGATGGTGGTCAGCACGCAGGCAGCCCAGAAGCGGGGCTGGAAGGTCGGCCAGGCGCTGACCGTGCAGCTGTCCCGCGGCGACCCGCACCGGTACACGCTGGCCGGGACCTTCGACGAGAAGACGCTGCCCAGCACGTACGTGCTGCCGGCGTCGGCGGTCAAGGACTTCGGCATCCCGCAGCCGATCGTGGGCTTCGTGCGGCTGGCCGACGGCGCCACCGTGGCGCAGGTTCTCCCGCAGATGAAGGCGCTGGTGGCGGACAGTCCCGAGGTCTCGGCCAGCGACCGCACCACGTTCGTGAACGACCAGCTCTCCAGCTTCGACACCGTCATCACGATGGTGCAGGTGCTGTTGGCGCTGGCGATCCTGATCGCGGTGCTGGGCGTGGTGAACACGCTGGCGCTGTCGGTGCTGGAGCGGACCCGCGAGCTGGGCCTGCTGCGGGCGGTCGGCCTGAGCCGGGCGCAGACGATGCGGATGGTGACGGTCGAGGCCGTGGTCATCTCGGTCTTCGGCGCGCTGCTCGGCGTCGTGGTCGGCTCCGGCCTGGGCGCGGCGGTGGTGCGGGCGCTGAACGACGACGGCGTCACCAAGCTGGTGCTGCCGTGGGGCGGGATGGCGCTCTACCTGGTGCTGGCCGCGCTGGTCGGCGTGCTGGCGGCGGTGCTGCCCTCGATCAAGGCGGCCCGCCTGAACGTCCTGACCGCCATCGCGGTCGACTGACCGCCGGCCGGCCGCACGGCACGAGCGGCCGGGCACACCGGGCGGGTCAGCGGTCGGACGGGAGCAGGTGCCGGCTGATCAGCAGGTTGGCCAGGTAGGCGGGGTCCACACCGACGAGAGATCGGCGGAGGTGGACCCCGTCGGTCGCCGGGAGCTCGAGCTCGGCCGGGACGGCCAGGACCACGGCGCCCGAGGCCACGGCGCTGGCGACGCCGGTCGGGGAGTCCTCGATGGCGACGCAGCGCTCGATCGGCACGCCGAGCAGGGCCGCGGCCGTACGGTAGGGCTCGGGGTCGGGCTTGGGCATGGTGACCTCGTCGCCGCAGACCACGACGTCGAAGTTCTCCCGGCCCAGCGTGTCCAGCGCGGCCTCGACCAGCAGGCGGCCGGTCGACGTGACCAGGGCGGTGGGCAGCCCGGCGGCCTTGACGGCGCGCAGCAGCTCGGCGGCGCCCGGGCGCCAGACCAGGCCCTCGCGGAAGAGGTTGAAGACCCGGGTGGTCAGCCACTTCACGTCCGGCTCCTCCGGCCGGTCGGGCTGGCCCAGGTCCTCGCGGAAGATCTTCATGCTGCTCGCCATGCTGCCGCCGACCATGGCCGCCCGGGCCTCGGGCGAGAGCGTGCCGCCCGCCCACGCCGCCAGCTCGTGCAGCGCGATCTCCCACACCTTCTCGCTGTCCACCAGCGTGCCGTCCATGTCGAAGAGCACCGCGGCGGGTCCGTGTCCGTTCATCACCACCAATCCTCCCCGGTCGCTCGGGCGAAAGCGGCCGGGTGTGACACAAGTGGCAGAGTTGACGATCGTGCTGCCTCCGGAGAGCGTCATCGACGAGAGCGTGCCCGTGCCCACCGCCGTCCAGCGGCTCGCCGGCGGCCACGAGATCCGGCCGGTCTGGCGAAATGTGCTCGGTGGCCTCACGTACGAGGTCATCGCCCCGGAAGTGCGGTTTTTCGTGAAGTATGCGCCGGACGGCAGCGGGTTGCCGCTCGCGCGCGAGGCCGAGCGCCTGCGGTGGGCGGCGAGGTACGTCGCGGTGCCGCAGGTGATGGGCGAGGGCGCCGACGAGACCGGGGTCTGGCTGCAGACCCGGGCCATGAACGGCACGTCGGCCGTCACCGAGCGGTGGCGCGCGCGGCCGGAGACGGCGGTCGAGGCGATCGCGACCGGCCTGCGGCACCTGCACGACACCCTGCCCGTCGAGGAGTGCCCGTTCGACTGGAGCGTCGAGCGCCGCCTGGCCGGCAAGCAGCACCATTCCGGCGACATCCATCCCGACCACGGCGTCGCCTCCCTCGACGAGGCGCTGCGCCGGGTGTCCACGCCGCCGGAGATCGAGAGGCTGGTCGTCTGCCACGGCGACCCCTGCTCCCCCAACACGCTGATCGGCGACGACGGCCGCTTCGCCGGCCACGTCGACATGGCGTCGCTCGGCGTCGCCGACCGCTGGGCCGACCTGGCCGTCGCGTCGTGGAGCCTGAGCTGGAACTACGGGCCCGGCTGGGACGAGCGCTTCTTCGCCGCCTACGGCATCGAGCCCGACCACGAGCGGATCGCCTACTACCGCCTGCTGTGGGATTTCGGCGAGTAGCCGGCGGAGTAACTTCGCCGGTATGAGCCACATCGAGCCGGGCCAGGTCGAAGAGGTCACGCCGCTGACGACTCGGCCGGTGCGCCGCTCGCTGCTGGTGCAGCGCTGGACCGATCTCACCTTCCTGCACTGGCCGGTCGATCCGGCCCTGGTCGCGCCGCTGCTGCCGGCGGGCACCCGGCCCGATCTCCTCGACGGGGTCACCTACGTCGGGCTGATCGCGTTCCGGATGGCGGGATTCGGCTTCCTGAGCGGCCCCGGCATTCCCCATCTCGGCACATTCTGCGAGACCAACGTGCGCCTCTACAGCGTCGACGGCGACGGGCGCCGGGCGGTTGTCTTCCGCTCGCTGGACGCCGAGCGCCTGATCCCGGTTCTCACGGCGAGGGCGTGGCTGCACCTGCCGTACATGTGGTCGAAAATGCGCATCGTCAAAAGCCGGCAGCAGATCACGTACGTCTCCCGCCGGCGCTGGCCTTCGCCGAGAGGCGCCGCCTCGAGGATGTCGGTGCGCATCGGCGAGCGGATCGACGAGCCCACGCCGCTCGAGCATTTCCTGACCGCCCGCTGGGGGCTGCACACCCGGGCCTGGGGCCGCACGGTCCACCTGCCCAACGAGCACCCGCAGTGGCCGCTGCACCGGGCGACCTTGCTCACGCTGGACGACGAGCTGGTCGCCGCCGCCGGTCTTCCCCAGCCGGACGGGCCGCCGGTGAGCGTGCTCTACTCGCCCGGCGTCCCGGTGACCTTCGGCAGCGGCGGGCGGCTGCCACGATGATCCATGCCGCTCAGACCACCATGCCTCCGGTCGCCCGGATGTTCTGGCCGGTGATCCAGCGGCCCGCCTCCGACGCCAGGAAGAGGACGACGTCGGCGATGTCCGACGGCGTGCCGATCCGCTTGAGCGCGGCGAACCCGGCCGCCGCCTCGCGCGCGTCCGGCCCGTTGGCCTCGCGGAACATCTCGGTGTCGGTGGCGCCCGGCGAGACCGTGTTGACCGTGATGCCGCGCGGCCCCAACTCGCGCGCGGCCACCGCGGTGACCTGCTCGAGCGCTCCCTTCGACGCGCAGTAGAGGGTCAGCCCCGGCCCCGGCAGTACGGTGTTGAGCGTCGAGATGTTGACGATCCGGCCGCCGTCGCGCAGCAGCGGGATCGCCCGCTGGACCGCCACCAGCGGCGACACGAAGTTGATCGTCATGACCCGGTCGATGTCGGCGGCGGTCAGCTTCTCGATCGGCGTCCGGTCGACCACGGCCGCGTTGTTGACGAGGATGTCGAGCCCGTCCCCCACCGCGTCGAAGACCGCGCCGAGGTTCGCCGGGTCCCGTTGATCGGCCCGCACCGCCCGCGCCCCCTCGATCGGCTCCCCCGGATCATGGGCGTACGTGTAGACGACGGTCGCTCCCGCCGCGGTCAGCCGCCGCACCACGGCCCGCCCGATCCCGCGCGATCCCCCGGTGACAACGGCCGTCTTTCCCTCGATCGTCATGCCCGCGACGCTAGCTGTGGCCGACCGGGCCGGTCTTGAACAATTGCGCGCAGCTCGGCCGGCGTCGCACCGGCCAGGGCCCGGGTCTCGCGGGTCAGATGGGGCTGATCGGCGAATCCGCTCTCGGCCGCGACCCGGGCGAGGGGCTCGCCGCGGTCGATGAGGGTGATCGCCCGCTGGAACCGCGCGATCCGCGCCACCTCGCCGGGCGTCTGACCGAGCCGCTGCCGGAAGGCGCGTTCCAGCTTGCGGCGCGGTGTGCCGAGCTCGCCGGCCAGATCGCCGACGCGGATGCGGCCGCCGGCCTGCTGGAGGCGGTGCCAGCCGGCCATGACCGGGCCGGCCGGCTCGGCGTCGGCCATCCAGCGGCCGAGCAGGGTGTCGAGCAGGGAGAAGCGCGCGGCCCAGCCGGCGTTGCGATCGGCCCGGACGGCGATCAGGCGGTCGCGGAGCTCGACGGCGCGCGGCCCGAGCAGGTCGGGCAGGGCCACGATCCGGCCGGCCAGCTCCGATGCCGGATGCCGCGGCCGGTGGCGGAGCGGAAACCGCCGTAGCCCAGGACGCGGTCACGCAGGGTGGGAGCGGCCGCGCGGGCGATCGTGAAGCATCCGACCGGCTCCCCGGCGGCCGGCACCGAATGAACCGGCATGGGCCCATCCTGCCCGGCGGGCCGCTCCGGTGGGGGACGGCGAGGCGTCACACCTTCGTGGGGAGGCGGCGGTGCAACTCGGCCAGCAGCACGTCCGGACCGGGCGACATCAGGCCGACGTCGACCAGGTACTGCACCTCGCCGCCGCGGCGGCGCAGGCGGGGGCGGCGGCCGGGGCCGTCGCCGGCGGTGGCGAAGTCCTCGGCGACGGGCGTGACGACCAGCTCGGTGAACGGCCCCCAATGGCGCAGCGACACCGCGGCCACCCCGGCCCAGGGGATGTGGACCGGCTTGCGGCCGGTGGCGGCGAAGTCGAGGCCGTGCATGGAGCTGTGCAGCCAGCCGAGCCGGCGCCAGGCGACCAGCAGGATGACGGCCGACAGCACCACGGGGACGATCAGGGCGACCTCCACGTACGTGACGATCGCGCCGGCCGTGAGGGTGTCGCCGACCGCCAGGCGGATCAGGACGTGCACGCCGAGGGCGACCACCCACACGGCCGCGGTCACCCACAGCATGGTCACGTAGACCATGGCCCGCGGCTGGAAGAACGTCACGGTGTCGTCGGCCGGTCCGAGGACTTGGTCGATGTGCGCCACCGTTGCATTATGCGGGTTTAGGGGGCTCTACGGCGTGGTGTCCGAGATTATGGCGCTATGACCGGCGAGCGGATGGTGCGGCTGACCGCGGCCACGGACCCGCTCTTCGCGGGGGCCGCGCTGCTGGTCGACGAGTACCGCCAGCACTACGGCGCGAACCCGGCGCCGGAGGCCGTCGCCACCTGGATGCGGGAGCAGGTGCTCGCGGCCCGGGCGCAGATCCACGTGGCGGGACGCGGTGACCAGGCGGTCGGATTCTGCTCGGTCTCGGTCGTCCCGGCCGCGCTCACCCTGCGTACGGTCTGGTTGATCCGCGATTTCTACGTCGCTCCCGCCGTTCGCCGGCAGGGGGTCGGCGGCGCGCTCCTGCGGCACGTCGCCCACGAGGCGCGGCAGGCGGGCGCGCACCGGCTCTCGCTGCAGACCGAGACGGCCAACGTCCGCGCCATCGAGCTCTACGCCCGCCACGACTTCGAGGTGCTGACCGACGTGGCGGTGATGGACCGCCTGCTGTGACCGGTCAGGCCCCGGAGATGACGTGGGCGGCGAGCACGGCGGCGCACCGCAGGTTGCGGTAGCGGCCCCGGTAGTCCAGCCCGTAGCCGACGATCAGGCCCGGGCCGACGTCGAAGCCGACGTGCGTGGGCGTGTCGTCGAACCGGGCCGTGTCCGGCTTGCGCAGCAGGGCGCAGACCGAGATCGAGGCCGGCTCGCGCTGGGCCAGGTTGCTGATCAGCCAGCTCATGGTGAGCCCGGTGTCGATCACCCCGTCGACGATCACGATGTCCCGGCCGGCGATGTCGACCTCGAGGTCCTTGAGCAGGCGCACCGATCCCGAGGCGCGGTTGCGGGTCGCGTACGACTTGATCGCCATCCACCCGATCTCCACCTGGCCGGGATAGGCGCGCGCGAGGTCGACGGTGAAGGTGGCGGCGCCGCCGAGGACGCCGACCAGGACCGGCACCCGACCGGCCAGCTCCCGGTGCAGCTCGGCGGCGAGGGCGGACACCCGGTCCAGGATCTTCTCCTCGGTGAGCAGGACCGCCTCGAGATCGTCCGCCACGTGGCTGGCGTCCACGCTGTGCCCCCTCCACCCGGTCGCATCATGATCATCGTGTCATCGAAATATGAACGCTGCGTAACGCCGCTACTACTGCATTAGCCAATTTTCCGGGCATTTCCGCAGCGCCTTTCCCCGCCCCTTCCGCTCGGGTAATCTCCGCGCGGTCGATTGTTCATTTCTACGGCACCTTGGCGGAGTTGCTACATGGCTGGACGGGTCACTCTCGCGGAGATTCGCTCCCGGACCTACAAACGCCGGGACGCCTGGTGGACCGTCTGGCTCGTCGACCCGCTGGCCTCACGACTCGTCTGGCTCGTGGCGCCGTGGCGATGGGTCACGCCCAACCGGCTGACCACCTGGGCGTTCCTGATCGGCGCCGGGTCGGCCGCCTGCTTCTGGCGGGGCACCTACGGGTGGCTGCTGGCCGGCGCGCTGCTGTTCCACCTGAGCTTCGTGCTCGACTGCATGGACGGCAAGATCGCCCGGCTGAACGGGACCGGCTCGGTCTTCGGCGCCTGGCTCGACTACGTTTTCGACCGTCTCCGGGTGGCCGCCTGCGCGGTCGGGCTGTTCGGCGGTCAATATCACCGGACCGGCGATTTCGCGTACGTCTGGCTGGCCGGCCTGGTCATTTTCCTGGACATGTTCCGCTACCTGAACGCCCTGCAGATGGGCAAGGTCAAAAGTGAGATGAAGGCCAATCTCGCCGCGGCGCACGGTCCGGCCGCGGCGCCGGTGACGGTCGCCTTCGCCGACGACGCCGAGGGCGAGGGCGAGGACCTGATCGCCGAGCCGGTCGACCCGGACGACGTCTACAGCGACTTCAAGAACCGTTTCGGCCGGTTCGTGACGATCCGCAACGCGCTCATCCGCCAGCGCATCCGGGTGCACCTGGTCAGCGGCATCGAGTTCATGATGTTCGTCTTCATCGTCGGGCCGGTCGTCCACTGGATCATCGGCACCACGCTGATCTCGGCCACGCTGCTGGCCGGCTTCGAACTGCTGCTCATCTACAAGCTCTGGTCGGCCACCAAGACGTACGACCGCAAGATGGCCGCCGCCGCGAAAGTCCCGGCCCAGCTCGTCCCCGCGACCGCCGAACGCGGGATCGCCGTTTCCTGAATTGTCCGATTGACGCGCCGCCGAACGGGGCCGGCGCGAGCGGGCGCGGCGCGGCCGCCGAGTGACACACACGCACCGCACGTAGGCTGTCACCTATGACTGAGTTCGACGGCCTCCCGCTGCTTCGCTCCCCTGTGGCCATCGCCGCCTTCGAGGGCTGGAACGACGCGGCGGATGCTTCCACCGCGGCCGTGGAACACCTCGAGCAGGTCTGGCAGGCCCGGGAGGTCAGCTCGATCGATCCCGAGGACTTCTACGACTTCCAGGTGAGCCGGCCGACCATCACGATGGCCGAGGGCGAGACCCGCAAGATCGAGTGGCCGACGACCCGCTTCACCGTGGCGAGCCCGCCCGGGTCCGACCGCGACGTGGTGCTGATCCGCGGCATCGAGCCGAGCATGCGCTGGCGCACGTTCTGCGAGCAGGTGCTGGAGCTCTGCCACAGCCTCGAGGTCACCCGGATCGTGCTGCTCGGCGCCCTTCTCGCGGACGTGCCCTACACCCGCCCGCTGCCGATCAGCGGCTCGGCCAGCGGCCCCGACATCGCCGACAAGTACAAGGTGGTGCCGACCCGCTACGACGGCCCGACCGGCATCGTCGGCGTGCTGCACGAGGCGGCCGGCCGCGCCGACCTCGAGGCGCTGTCGTTCTGGGTGCACGTGCCGCATTACGCCAACAACCCGCCCTGCCCCAAGGCCACGCTGGCGCTGCTCGGCCGCCTGGAGGACGTGCTCGACCTGCCGGTGCCGATGGCCGACCTGGCCGAGGAAGCCGACGAGTGGGAGAAGCGGGTGCGGGTCGCCGCCGAGCAGGACGCCGAGCTCGGCGAGTACGTGCGCGAGCTCGAGGAGCGGGTCGGCGACGAGGGCATCCAGCCGCTGACCGGCGACGAGATCGCCAGCGAGTTCGAGAAGTACCTGCGCCGCCGCGGCGGTTCGGCCGGTCCGACGGCCGGTTCCTGGTAGTCGCCCGCCGACGCTGCCCCGCGTGTCGGGGCAGCGTCGTGGCCCGGCCTCTTGGCATCCTAGGAACCTAGGCATGAGGAGGTGCGGCATGACCATCAACCCCGGCAATGCGGAGTTTCCGCATCGGCAGATCGCCTCGCAGCTCAAGGAGCGCATCCGCCGCGGCGACTGGCAGCCCGGCGAGCGCCTGCCGTCCATCCCGGCGATGGCCGAGATGTTCGGCGTGGCCAAGCAGACGGTGCAACGCACCGTCGATCAGCTGCGGGTCGAGGGTGTGCTGATCACCAAACCCGGATCCGGCACGTACGTCCGGGGGACGCGCCGCCGCCTGAACCGTCTCTCCCGCGGCCGGTACGGCGCACACCGTGGCTACCACGCCGACCTGGCCGCGCGGTACCGGCAGCAGCTGGTGAGCGTGGGACGCGAGCCGGCCCCGTCCGAGGTGGCCGACGCGTTCGGCGTACGCGACGGCACCGAGATGCTCGTGCGGCGGCACATCGTGCGCACCGACGACGCGGCCGTCGAGATCGGCGCCTCCTGGTTCCGGGCCGCCGAGACCTCCGGCACGTCACTGGAACGGGCCGAGGCGTTCGGCCGGCCGCTCTACCAGGAGGCCGAGGAGGCCCTGGGCAAGCGGTACGCGTCGGCGACCGACACGATCAGCGCCCGTCAGCCGAGCCGGGAGGAGGCCGAGGTCCTGCAGATCCGGCCGGACACCCCGGTGCTGCACCTGCTGCACGTGGCCTTCGACGAGTCGCGCAAGCCGATCGAGGTCGCCCAGGCCACGTGGCCGGGCCCGATGACGACGCTCACCGAGGAGTACCGGATCCCGGCGCCTACGCCCGCTCCCGATCCGGACCCGGGGCTGGCGCTGGCTTAGCGATCTTGGCGAGGAAGCGCGGGAAGTGCGGGTCGAGGCGGGACGCGGGCGGCAGTTCGCCCGGCGCGAACCAGCGGACCCGGTGGAACTCCCCCGCGTCCGGTGACAGCGGCTCGGCGCGGGGGCACGGCAGCACGTACCACAGGCTGACGTCGGTGTGGCCGGAGTCGATGCCCACCGTCCGGGTGACGGTCAGGAAGAGCGGATCGCGGTGCGGGGCGGCGGTCAGGCCGAGCTCCTCGGCGACCTCGCGGCGGGCCGTGTCGTACGGGTGCTCGCCGGGCTCGACGTGCCCGCCCGGCGGCAGCCACAGTCCCGCGTTGATGTGATCGACCAGCAGGACGGCTCCGTCGGCGGGGTCGACCGGAAGCACGTAGGACACCAGGTGCTGGGGCGGGACGTCGGGCTTCACCCGGCGGAACACGTCGCCGGTGCCGGCCAGCCAGGCCAGCGTCGCGGCGCGGTGCTCGGCCTCCAGGCGGTCGGCGGGCTCGATGGCGGAGACTATCTCGTGCACGGCGGAGCTCATCGGAGCATGGTGCCAGCAGACGAGAAGACCCGGAGGCCCGTACGGGCGCCTCCGGGTCTCGGACCGCTCAAATCAGAGCAGGCCGCCGAGGAGCCCGCCGCGGCCGTTGTTGTTGCTCAGCAGGAAGAAGCCCCGGTTGTGGCTCTGGAAGTCGCCGGAGTTGTCGAAGGACGAGTAGTCACCCTCGTCGTCGTCGTACCAGAACCAGTCGCTGTGGTGGTTGTGGTGGTGGCACTTGACGTCGTGCGAGGGGGCGGCGGAGGCGGGTCCCGCGAGAGCGAGGCTCGCGCCGGTGGCCAGGAGAAGGCCAGCGAGGTACATAACCGGACGACGCATGATAATTCCTTTCGGACGAAATTAGGACCACCGAAAGTCTGGCCGTCTTGGCGACCAAATGTAGCCTTTTTCCCCAAAGTCCGACATATGGGTTTGTTGTCGGAGAAATCACCCCAGAGCTATCGGCGAACCGGTACGGTACGGCGCCGCCGTCCCGCGACGTGAACTAAGCCTCAGCCTGACATTTTTGTCATAGGTGCTCGATAGGCTTTCGGACCATGGACGCTTGGACCGGGCACGACGTGCCGACCCTGCCTGGTGACGCGGTGGCGCCGCGGCTGTTCGACTCGGCCCGCCGGTCGGTGGAGCCGTCCTCGCCCGGCGGCGTGGCGACGATGTACGTCTGCGGCATCACGCCCTACGACGCCACCCACCTCGGGCACGCGGCCACGATGATCACGTTCGACCTGGTGAACCGGGCCTGGCGCGACGCCGGGCTCGAGGTGCGCTACGTGCAGAACGTGACCGACATCGACGACCCGCTGCTCGAGCGCGCCGCCCGCGACGGGGAGGACTGGGTGGTCCTGGCCATGCGCGAGACGGCCCTCTTCCGGGAGGACATGGAGGCGCTGCGCATCATCCCGCCGGCGCACTACGTGGGCGCGGTCGAGTCGATCCCGGCCATCGCCGAGCACGTGCGCGAGCTGCTGGCCGAGGGTGCGGCCTACACCCTCGACGACGGTACGGGCGACGTGTACTTCGCGATCTCGGCGGCGCCGCGGTTCGGCTACGAGTCCAACCTGTCCCGCGACGAGATGACGGTCCTGTCGGCCGAGCGTGGCGGCGACCCCGAGCGGCCCGGCAAGCGCGACCCGCTCGACCCCCTGCTGTGGCGCGGCGCCCGCGACGGCGAGCCGGCGTGGGACGGCGGCGACCTCGGTCCCGGCCGGCCCGGCTGGCACATCGAGTGCGCCACGATCGCGCTGGGCCTGCTCGGCGACACGATCGACGTCCAGGGCGGGGGCAACGACCTGCTCTACCCGCATCACGAGTGCTCGGCCGCGCACGCCGAGACGCTGACCGGCGCCGCCCCGTTCGCCCGGCATTACGTGCACGCCGGCATGATCGGGCTGGACGGCGAGAAGATGTCGAAGTCCCGCGGCAACCTGGTCTTCGTCTCCCGCCTGCGCGGCGACGGCGTCGACCCGATGGCCGTGCGGCTCGGCCTGCTCTCCGGTCACTACCGCGCCGACCGCGAGTGGACCGACGACGTGCTCAAGGCCGGCGAGGAGCGCCTGGCCCGCTGGCGGGCGGCGGCCGCGGCCCCAGCCGGCCCGTCGGGCGAGGGCCTGGTGGGCGCCGTCCGCGAGGCGATCGCCAATGACCTCGACACCCCCGCCGCTCTCGCCGTGGTCGACGCCTGGTGCGAGGCGGCCCTGACCGCCACCGGCGACGACGAGGCGGCCCCGGCCCTGATGTCCCGGACGGTCGACGCCCTCCTCGGCGTGCGGCTGTAACTCCGGCGCGGCGCCGTGGCGAAGGTCAGACCGGCGGCCAGGGGATCGCCGGCCAGTCCTGCGGGGGCTTGGGGAAGCGCCCCGCGCGGAGCAGGCGGCGGATGCGCAGGCGGACGTGCTGCACCTCGGAGATGGTCAGGTGCTCCTCGAGCGCCTCGCCGAGCGAGCCGTCGAGCTCGGCCGCCAGGGCGGTCAGCACCTCGGTCGCCTCGGCGATCAGGGCCTTGCCGGTCCAGCCCCACAGCACCGTGCGCAGCTTGTTCTCCACGTGGAAGCTGACGCCGTGGTCGACACCGTGGATCGAGCCGGTCGCCGGGTAGAGCACGTGCCCGCCCTTGCGGTCGGCGTTGTTGATCACCGCGTCGAAGACGGCGAGCCGGGCCAGCCGCTGGTCGTCGGCGTGGGCCAGCGCGTACGCGTCGCCGACCTCGTCGCGGGCGTTGGCCACCGCGAGCCAGCCCGGCGGCACGTCGTAGGCCGGGACGAAGCCGATCAGCGACTCCGCCTCCTCCGGCTCGTCGATCCAGAGCTGCAGCGCCCCGGGGCCGAGCGGCCCGTCGCGCAGGATCGTCGGCGGCACCAGGTCCCACCCCGTGGCCTGGGAGACCAGGAACGCCGACACCTCGCGCCCGGCCAGCGTGCCGTCCGGGAAGTCCCACAGCGGGCGCTCGCCGCGCACCGGCTTGTAGACGCAGCGCCGGGTCAGCCCGTCGAGGGTGATCTCGGCCCGCAGCGTCGTGTTCGACGCGTCGACCAGGCGCCCCTCGATCTCGATGTGCCCGCGGGTCAGCAGCTCGAGGGCGTCCTTCTCCCCCAGGGCGGCCGCGGGCTCGGTGGTCACCGGTGGTAGCCGTTGTGCCGGGGGCAGAGGTGACCGGCCGGGTCGAGCGGCTGGCCGCAGAGCGGGCAGGGCGGGCGGCCGGCGGCCACCACGCGGCGGGCCCGGTCGATGAAGGCGCGGGTCGCCTCGGGGCTCAGGCGCACGCGGAGACGGTCGAGGTCGTCGTCGGGCTCGGCGTCGTCCTCGTCGTCCTCGTCATCGTCGTCGTCCGCGTCGTCCTCGCCCAGCTCGATCTCGACCTCGGCCTCGCCGGCCTCGATCGCCTCGATCACCACGGTGCCGCTGTCGACGTCGAAGGCCAGCCCGAGCGTGCCGACCCGGAACTCCTCGTCGACGGGGGTGTCGAGCGGCTCGTTGTCGTTGCCGGTCAGCATCGGCGCCTCGGGCAGGTTCACCCCGAAGCGCTTGTTGGCCTCGATGAGGAGCTCCTCGAGCTTTTCGGCGAGCAGCGACACCTGCACCTTCTCCAGCGCGACGCTGATCACCCGCCCGCCACCGCGGGCCTGGAGAAAGAAGGTGCGATCGCCCGGCTCGCCCACCGTCCCGGCCACGAACCGCTCGGGTGGCTCGAAGGAGTGCACCTGGTGGGTCATGCAACAACCCTATCGAGCCGCCGCTCCCATCGCTCATCCCGCGTACCCGGGTTCGCCTAGGGCGCAACCGCCACCCGGCGGGCCGTGAGCCGACGGTGACGCAAAGTGTCAGACGCCGGCGCCCGCCCCGCCACCGACGGCGGCGTCCGAGCCGGTCGTCTCGGCCTTGGGCGGCACCAGAGAGGCCAGGTCACCGCCCTCGTTGACGCGCACCACGAACGGCCGGGTCGGCGTGTACCGGATGACGCTGATCGAGGCCGGGTCGACCGCGATCCGCTGGAACTGGTCGAGGTGCAGCCCGAGCGCGTCGGCGATGATGGCCTTGATCACATCGCCGTGGCTGCAGGCGAGCCAGAGCGCCTCCGGGCCGTGCTCCTCCGTCACGCGAGCGTCCCAGCGGCGTACGGAAGCGATCGCCCGCGCCGACATGTCGGCCATCGCCTCGCCGTGGGGGAAGACGGCCGCGCTCGGGTGCTGCTGCACGACCGGCCAGAGGTCCTCCTTGGCCAGCTCCTTGAGCGGCCGGCCCTCCCAGTCGCCGTAGCCGCACTCGATCAGGCCGTCGTCCTCGACGACCTCGGCGTCGGGCAGGGCCAGCTCCAGGGTCTTCCGGCAGCGCTTCAGCGGGCTGGAGACGACCGCGGCCAGCGGGAGCGCGCGCAGCCGCTCGCCGGCCTTCGACGCCTGCCCGACGCCGGCGTCGTCGAGGTCGACCGGGCGGCGGCCGGCCAGCTCGCCGGTCGCGTTGGCGGTCGTGCGGCCGTGCCGCAGCAGAAGGACGGTGGCCACTACGACGCCACGCCGGACTCTTCGTAGGCCTCGGCGACGACCCGGAGCGTGTCGATGCCGCTCTTGAGGTCGCCGACGTAGGGGCTGATCGACAACGTGCCGACGCCCGCCGCCGCGTACTGCTTGATCCGCTCCTTGACCTGGATCTTGTTTCCGATGATCGAGGTGCGCTCGATGAACTCCTGCGGGACGGCCTCGGCGGCCTCGGCCTTCTTGCCGCTCAGATACAGATCCTGTACGCGGGCGGCCTCCTCGGCGTAACCCATGCGCACGGCGAGCTGGTTGTAGAAGTTCTGCTCGCGGCTGCCCATGCCGCCGACGTAGAGCGACGCGTACGGCCGGATGACGTCGGCGCACCAGGCGGTGTTGTCGCCGAGCACGACCGGGACCGTCGGCGCCACGTCGAACCCGCTGAGCCCCAGGCCGCGTTTGGCCCGCCCGCGCTCGATGTGCTGCAGGTACTCCCCCGCGGCGTCCGGCGCGAAGAAGATCGCCAGCCAGCCGTCGGCGATCTCGCCGGCCAGCTCGAGGTTCTTGGGGCCGACCGCGGCCAGGTAGATCGGGATCTCGGTGCGCGGCGGGTGGAAGCCGAGCTTGAGCGCCTTGCCCGGGCCGTCGGGCAGCGGCAGCGTGTAGAACTCGCCGTCGTAGGACACCGGCTCGCGGGCGATCGCCTTCTTGACGATGTCCACGTACTCGCGGGTGCGCTTGAGCGGCTTGGCGAAGCGGACGCCGTGCCAGCCCTCGGAGACCTGCGGGCCGGAGACGCCGAGCCCGAGCCGGAACCGGCCGCCGGAGAGGGTGTCGATGGTGGCCGCGGTCATCGCGGTCATGGCCGGGGTGCGGGCCGGGATCTGCATGACGGCCGCGCCGAGGTCGATCTGACGGGTCTGGCCGGCGAGCCAGGCGAGCATGCTGACGGTGTCCGACCCGTACGCCTCGGCCGACCAGGCCACCGCGAAGCCGAGCCGATCCGCCTCCTGCGCCATCGCCAGATGATCGGCGGGCGTCGACCACGCCGACTGATAACCGAGGCTGAGTCCGAGCCGCACGTGTCCTCCCCAGAGCCGAATGATCCCTCAGGCAGCCTAGTCACCCACGCCGCGTGACTCTCCGTCCGGTAACCGACCTGCTAAGAGCATTTCGCAGACGACACACTCTGAATAAGGTTCACTCATGCAACAGCGACCGCTCGGCCGAAGCGGGCTGGCGGTCTCCCGGCTGGCCCTCGGCACCATGACCTGGGGCCGCGACACCGACCCCGACGACGCGGCCGCCCAGCTCAAGCTCTACCTCGAGGCCGGCGGCACCACGATCGACACCGCCGACGTGTACGGCGAGGGCGACGCCGAGCTGGTGATCGGCTCGCTGCTCGACCACCTGGTGCCGCGGGACGAGGTGGTGATCGCCACCAAGGCCGGGCTGACTCCGCACGGTTACCGCCGCCGCGACGGCTCCCGGGGAAACCTGCTCCGCGCGCTGGACGCGTCGCTGCGCCGGCTCGGCACCGACTACGTCGACCTCTGGCAGGTGCACGGCGTCGACCCGATGACCCCGCTGGAGGAGACCCTGGCCGCCCTCGACCACGCGGTGGCCAGTGGCCGGGTCCGCTACGTCGGGGTGTCGAACTTCGCGGCCTGGCAGACCGCCCGGGCCGCGACCTGGCAGGCGGCCTACCCCGGCCGGGCGCCGATCGTGGCCGCCCAGATGGAGTACTCGCTGCTCGAGCGCGGCATCGAGCGGGAGCTGCTGCCGGCCTCGGCCGCGCTCGGCCTCGGCGTGCTGGCCTGGTCGCCGCTGGGCCGGGGCGTGCTGACCGGGAAGTACCGCAACGGCCGCCCGCTCGACTCGCGGGCCGCCACCGAGCACCTGGCGCCGTTCGTGCAGACGTACCTGGAGCCGCGCAGCTCGAGCATCGTGCAGGCGGTGGTGACGGCGGCGGCCGGGCTGGGCGTCTCGCCGCTGGAGGTGGCGATCGCGTGGGTGCGCGACCGGCCCGGGGTGGCGGCGCCGATCCTGGGCGCGCGCACGGCCGCTCAGCTGCAGGGCGCGCTGCAGAGCGAGGACCTGACGCTGCCGGCCGAGATCGCCGGCGCGCTCGACGACGTCTCGGCCATCGACGTGGGATATCCCGAGCGTGAGGGCGTCGGCTACCCCGGCTTGCCGGGGCCGGTGTCGTGAGGGCGTCCCGCTGCCGAACCCTCTAGCCGGCTCGTGCCCCCGCGTTGCCCGGATGAACCGTGGCCCCTGAGAGGCCCGTCTGCTCGCGTGGCCGCCTGTTCCCGAGTCCGGCCATCTCGTCGATCGGCTCGTTGCCGATATCGCGGCGAATGCTGTTACGCAGGTCGCTCATGCGAAGACGCCAGGCCGTCAACAGATCGAGCTGGTGACTTCGTCGTGCCGCCCGGGCGTCAGAATCGCCGGGCCCGGTGTCGAGCATTTCGTCCAGGGCGCACTCCGCGTAGTCATTGATGGCCGCGATAGCCGCCCTCATCGCCCCGACAACCGCCGGCGATCCGAGTATGTCGACGCGTGCCCGGGGTTCGCCGACCGTGAGAAGCGCATCATGCATCGCGTCGAATGCCTTCTCGACGTCCGTTGCCGAGCGCGCGCGAAGGGACACGTTGCTGATGACTTCGCGGGCACCGTCCAGCGTCGCGAGGAGCGTTTCGTACGCGCCGAGGCGCGCCTGGTGAAGCCTGGCCGAGTCTTCGCGTTTCCACTGCTCCTGGCGCTCGCGGCGTTCGCGTTCCCAGCGAGCGGCCTCCTCGTCGCGTTCGCGGTCGAACCGCTCATCCTGGAGTTGTTTCTGCCGCTGCCATTGCTTGTCATCGCGCCGGGCGCTCAACCATTGGGTGACGAAGGCCGCCGTGAGCGTGCCGACGATGCCCAGGATCGCAATGACGAGGGTGAGGCTGGAGCCACCCTGCTCGGACGGCGCGGCGAGGTGCATACCTTGATTGTGGCGGACCGGTCGACGACCGTTGCTCACGAAGTCCCAGAGGACCACGGCAGGCGCTGGTCAGTGCTTGTCGGGACCCCCGGAGCGGGTGCAGTCTAGGTGCCATGGACTACGAATACGCGCCGCTGCGGTTGCCATCGAATGTCGACAAGTTGACCGCGGCGGCGCAGCTCGCCATACAGGCGGAGTTCTCGGGATGGGAGCTGGCGCGAGTCCAGCTCTTCCGGGACGGCACCCGCAAGGTGATGCTCCGCCGCCGGATCCAATCGACGCCGCAGCCGGGACTCAGCTACTAGAGTCCCGGCTGACGCCGTTCTCAGTGGTTGTGACCGGCGTGGTCCTCTTCCTCGTCGGGCAGGAACGGGTGCTCGTCGAGCCGGCCCACCAGCAGGTCGCCCTCCTTGGGCGCGAACGGCCCGTCGCCGTCGGAGTCCTCGAACGCCTCGAGGTCGAGCGGCTCCGCGATCTCGCTCACGGTCAGCAGGCCGTCGAGCGGCTCGAGCTCGGGCACGTCCAGCGACGAGAGTGACCCGTCACCGGCCTGCAGCAGCTCCAGCACCGCCTCGCCGACCGACTCCACCGCGCCGGCGTCCTCGTCCTCGGGCACCGAGTTGCGCCGGGCCACGTCGGCCACCCGCAGCAGCGCGCCCACGCTCGGCACCCGGTAGTCGCGGCGCTGCCGGACCGAGATCACCTGCTCGTAGGGATCGGTCGACTCGGCCGCGTCGAAACCGTCGGTGCCCAGGCCGAACCGCTGGTCCGCCTCGTCGGGGTCGATCGACTCGACGTCCCACGGCGTCACCTCGCCGAAGGCGTCGAGCAGCTTCTCGTCGTACGCGAAGGAAGCGTTGTTCAAAGCGACGTACGCCTGCCAGACGTCGTCGTCGTCGATGCGGCCCGCGGCGGCCTTGACCGCGGCGAGGTGCGCCCGGGCGGCGGCCACGACCTCTTCGAGAGCGGCGTCGAGCTCCGCGTTCTGGTCGGTCATCTCTATGGGTCCTTCCGCGATTCAGCTGTTTCGGAGCAGACGGTCGAGCACGCGCACGCCGAACTTTAGCCCCTCGACCGGAACCCGCTCGTCGATGCCGTGGAACAGGGCCGCGAAGTTCAGGTCGGGCGGCAGGCGCAGCGGCGCGAAGCCGAAGCAGCGGATGCCGAGCGTCGAGAAGGCCTTGGCGTCGGTGCCGCCCGACATCAGGTACGGGATCGTGCGGGCCCCCGGGTCCTCGGCCCGCAGCGCCGCGCCCATCGCGTCGACCAGATCACCTTCGAACGGGGTCTCGACCGCGTGCTGCCGGTGGTTGTGCTCGATCTCGATGTCCGGCCCGATCACGTCCCGCAGCTGCTCGAGGAACTCGTTCTCGTAGCCGGGCAGGGTGCGGCAGTCGATGGTGGCCGACGCCTTGCCCGGGATCACGTTGTCCTTGTAGCCCGCCTCGAGCCGGGTCGGGTTGGCGGTGTTGCGGATGGTGGCGCCGATCAGGTTGGCGATCGGCCCGAGCTTGGCGATGGCCAGCTCCGGATCCTCGGGGTCGATGTCGATGTGCAGCGCGTCGCCGACCTCCTGCAGGAACCGGCGCACGGTCGGGGTGACGACGACCGGGAAGCGGTGCCGGCCCACCGCGGCGACGGCCTCGGCCAGCGCGGTGACCGCGTTGTCATCGTGGATGAAGGAACCGTGCCCCGGGCGCCCGGTCGCGTGCAGGCGCAGCCAGTCGAGCCCCTTCTCGGCGGTCTGCACGAGATAGAGACGAAGATCATTATTGACCGTGTACGAGTACCCGCCGACCTCGCCGATCGCCTCGGTGCACCCCTCGAGCAGGTCGGCATGCTCCCGGACGAGGAACATGGAGCCGTACTCCATGCCCGCCTCCTCGTCGGCCGTGAACGCCAGCACGACGTCGCGCGGCGGCACGTAGCCGGTGCGCTTCCAGTCGCGGACCATCGCCAGCATCATGGCGTCGAAGTCCTTCATGTCGATCGCGCCCCGGCCCCAGAGGAAGCCGTCCTTCTCCTCGCCGGAGAACGGGTCGACCGACCACTCCCGCTTGTCGGCGGGCACGACGTCGAGGTGGCCGTGGATCAGCAGGGCCCCGCGGGAGGAGTCGGCGCCGGGGATGCGGGCGACCAGGTTGGCCCGGCGGGGCGCGGACTCGTGCAGCTCGTACGCGATGCCGGCCTCGTCGAGCTTCGCCGCCACGTACTCGGCGGCGACCCGTTCCCCGACCGTGGTCGACTGGTCGCCGGTGTTCGTCGTGTCGATGCGCAGCAGGTCACGGCAGATGCCGGTCACCTCGTCGGCGGCGGTGGTCTCCATCGCCCCTTCTTACCAGGTGTTTGCGTGATCGACGGTCCGGGTACCGGCGGTGCCGTGTCGTCACTGAACCTGCCCCCGCTTCCGCCGGTCGGCGGCGAGACCACCGGCCGCAACGTGATCGATGTCCTCGGCCGCCAGCACCGCGATCTTCTCGACCTCTGCGACCGGCTGGTGGCCGCGAAGCGGACCCCGGGCGAGGACGACGACCGGCGGGTGGCCGGCGTGCTGGTCGCCGAGCTGTCCCGCCACCTGTCGGCCGAGGAGCAGTACCTCTACCCCGCGATCCGCCGGGTCGTGCCGGGCGGCGAGGACCTGGCCGCCCGCGAGCTGGCCGAGGACCGTGAGCTGCTGGTTCTTCTGCAGCGCCTGGAGAAGGACATCACGGTCATCGACGAGATCGCCGAGGCGGTGCGCCGGCACGTCGCCGCCGACGCCGAGGAACTGCTGCCGGTGCTGGCCGAGATGGTCCCGATCGACGACCTCATCCGGCTCGGCAACCGGGTCGAGACCGCCGAGGAGGCCGCGCCGACCCGGCCGCACCCGGGCACGCCGTCGTCGCCGCCGTGGAACAAACTGGTCGATCCGGCGGTCGCCGTGGTCGACAAACTCCGTGATGTGGTGACGGGGCGTACGACATACCTCAGCGATTTGTGATGTTACCGACGGGTTCGTTTACCGTTTTGTCACAAGTGTTGGAAGTATCAGCAGCCCGCAGGGCTAGCCTTCGATGTCGTAAAGGTCCTACCGTCACGCTATGAACCTGGAGCTGCGCCATCTCAAGGTGGTCTGCGCCATCGCGGAGACCGGCAGCGTGACCAAGGCGGCATCGCAGCTCGGCCTCGCCCAGCCGGCCCTGACCGCGCAGCTGCAGCGCATCGAGCGCACCCTGGGCGGCCCGCTCTTCGAGCGCGACCGCCGGGGCGCGCGGCCCACCGCCCTCGGTGAGCTGGTGCTCTCCCGGGCCCGGGTGCTGCTGCCGGCCATGAAGGGCCTGCAGGACGAGGCGGCCCGGCTGGCCGGCACGGCCGGGACCGAGACCATGAGCCGCTACCGGATCGGCGCGATCGGCGGCCCGATCCTCGGTCACCTGGTGCACACGCTGGCGACCGCCCAGCCCGACGCGCAGATCACCACGTACGCGTCGTACTGGGTCGAGGAGCTGGCCACCATGCTGCAGGGCGGCAAGCTCGACTACGCGCTGGTCGGCGTGTGCGGCGACGCGATGCCGTCGGCCGACTACGGCCTGGTCTGGCAGACGGTCGCCGTCGATGCAGTCTGCGTTCTGTTGCCCGAGGACCACCCGGCGGCCAAGGACGTGGACGTCGACCTGGCCGAGCTGGCCCACGAGGAGTGGGTCGGCAGCACCGGCGACGGCTGCCTGGCCGAGTGCTTCGCGGCCGCCTGCGCCCGGGCCGGCTTCACCCCGCGCCGGGTCCTGGAGACCGACGTGCGCGGCTGCGTCGACATCGTCGAGTCCGGGTTCGCGGTCGGGCTGTGCCAGCCGACGTTCCGGCCGCCGGCCGGGCTCACCCACCGGCCCATGCGCGGCGCGCCGCTGCGCTGGCGGCAGGTGCTGGGCTGGCACCCCGACTCGGCGGCCGCCCGCAGCGCGCCCAAGCTGGTGGAGATGGCCGAGGCGGCCTACCGCGAGGTCGTCGCCCGCAACACGGCGTACGTGGAGTGGATGGCCGACTACCCGCACCTGGGCGGGTCCGCCGACGCGTTGGCCCCGCTCAGCGGTCACTGAGCGGGGCCGTGTGAAGGACGCGGTCAGGCGATCGCGAGCTTGCCGTCGCTGACGTCCACCCGCACCGTCTGTCCGGGCTTGATGTCGCCGCCGAGCAGCAGCTTCGACAGCCGGTTGTCCAGCTCGCGCTGGATCGTGCGGCGCAGCGGCCGGGCGCCGAACTCGGGCTGGAAGCCCTTGTCCGACAGCCAGTCCACGGCGTCGGCCGTGATGTCCAGCGTGATGTTCTGGTTGCTCAGCCGGCGCCGGGTCTCGTTCAGCATCAGCTCGGTGATCTGCCGCAGCTGATCGGTCTCCAGCTGCCGGAAGACGATGATCTCGTCGATCCGGTTGATGAACTCGGGCCGCAGCTGCTCCTTCAGCCGCCGGTCGAGCCGCTCCTTCAGCTCGTCGTCGGCGCTCTTGCCGCCGTCCGCCGCGCCGAAGCCGACGCTGCGCCGGGTGCCGCTGATCAGGTCGGAGCCGATGTTGCTAGTCATGATCAGCACGGTGTTCTTGAACGACACCGTCCGGCCCTGGCTGTCGGTCAGCCGTCCGTCGTCCAGCACCTGGAGCAGGATGTTGAACACGTCCGGGTGGGCCTTCTCGATCTCGTCGAGCAGCACCACGCTGTACGGACGCCGCCGCACCGCCTCGGTCAGCTGCCCGGCCTCGTCGTAGCCGACGTATCCGGGCGGGGCGCCGACCAGCCGCGACACGGTGTGCCGCTCCTGGAACTCGCTCATGTCGAGCCGGATCATCCGGTCCGAGTCGCCGAACAGCGCCTCGGCCAGCGACCGCGCCAGCTCGGTCTTGCCGACACCGGTCGGGCCGAGGAACAGGAAGCTGCCCACCGGACGGTCGGGGTCGCCCAGGCCGGCGCGCGAACGGCGTACCGCCTCGGCCACCGCCTCGACCGCGTCCTCCTGGCCGATCACCCGGTCGTGCAGGTGGCTCTCCAGGCGCAGCAGGCGGTCCTTCTCCTCCTCGGTGAGCTGGGCGACCGGGATGCCGGTGGCCCGCGACACCACCTCGGCGATGTCGGCGTCGGTGACCTGCGGGACGCCGCCCTTGGTCGTGGTCGCCTCGTCGAGCTTGGAGCGGATCTCGTTCATCCGGTCGCGCAGCTCGGACGCCTTCTCGTAGTTCTCGGCCGCCACCGCCTGGTCCCGGTCCCGGCTCAGCTGCTCGAGCTCGCGCTCGTACTCGCGGGTGTCGGCCGACGGGGTCTTCACCCGCAGCCGCACCCGGGCGCCGGCCTGGTCGATCAGGTCGATCGCCTTGTCCGGCAGGAACCGGTCGGTGATGTAGCGGTCGGACAGCTCCGCCGCGGCGTCCAGCGCCTCGTCGGTGATCCGCACCTGGTGGTGCGCCTCGTAGTTGTCGCGCAGGCCGCGCAGGATCGCCACGGTGTCCTCGACGCTCGGCTCGCCCACCAGCACCGGCTGGAACCGCCGGGCCAGCGCCGCGTCCTTCTCGATGTGCTTGCGGTACTCGTCGAGCGTGGTCGCGCCGATCACCCGCAGCTGGCCGCGGGCCAGCGCCGGCTTGAGCATGTTGCTGGCGTCCATGCCGCCGCCCTCGCCGCCGCCACCACCGGCGCCGACCAGGGTGTGGATCTCGTCGAGGAAGACGATCAGGCCGTCGCCCTCGTTCTGGATCTCGTCGATCACCTTGCGCAGGCGCTCCTCGAAGTCGCCGCGGTAGCGGGTGCCCGCCACCAGGCCCGCGAGGTCGAGCTGGATGACCCGCTTGCCCTCCAGGGTCAGCGGGACGTCACCGTCCACGATGCGCTGGGCCAGGCCCTCGACGACGGCGGTCTTGCCGACGCCGGCCTCGCCGATCAGCACCGGGTTGTTCTTGGTGCGCCGGGACAGGATCTCCACGGCCTGCTCGATCTCGCTCGCGCGGCCGATCACCGGGTCGATCTCGCCGCGCCGGGCGAGCTCGGTGAGGTCCACGCCGTACTGCTCGAGGGTGGGTGTCTTGCCGCTGCCGCCGCCGGTGGGGCCACTGCGGCCCGGTCCGCTCGGCTGCGGGTCACCCTGATGCTGCAGCGACTGGGGGTCGAGCTTGCCGGCCAGCAGACGGCCGGCGGCCGAGTCCGGGTTCAGCCCGAGCGCCATCAGGATGTGTTCGGGGCCGATGTAGGACGAGCCGAGACCCCGGGACAGCTGCAGGCTGTCGAGCAGCGCGCGCTTGGCCTGCGGGGTCAGTGCGACCTGCTCCGGCGGGTTGTCGCGGACGCCCGCGGGGCGACCCAGGGCGGCGAGCAGCTGCTCCGGGTCGGCGCCGGCGCGGCGTACGGTCTGCTTCATCGCATCCTGCTGGAGAGCTCCCCACAGCAGGTGATCGGTGTCCAGGTCGGCCACGATCCGGTCCGGGTCGGCAAGCTCGGCGGCACGGCGGGCGGCGGCGGAGAGCACCTCACGAGCGTCGCCGCTCATGTACTTCGTGATGTCGATGCGCTGCTGCCGGCGCGGCTCGGCCGCCCCGAAGAAGCGCGCGAACAGGTCGTCCCAGTTGCCGGGTCCACCCGGTCCGATCGGTCCGATGCTCATAAGTCGTCTTCTCTCCTGTTACCTAGCCTCGGTGCGGAGGGGGTTACCCGAGCCGCACGACCCCTATCAGCGTTGGTCGTCATAGATTGATTCCCACATCTGCCGGAAACTTGACTCGGGTAGGCTCAACTCTCATGACCGTACCGCCGCTGCTAATCGTGGATGGTGCGAACGTGGTCGGATCGGTTCCCGACGGCTGGTGGCGTGACCGTCCGGGCGCCGCCGCGCGCCTGCGGGACCGCCTGGCGGCGCTCATTCCCGACGGCATTTCCGACATTTCCGGACCGGTGGAGGTTTCGCTGGTCGTCGAGGGCCAGGCCCGGGACATTCCGCAAACCGACAACGGCGTACGGGTGGAGCGCGCCCCCGGCTCCGGCGATGACAAGATCGTCGAGCTCGTACGGGATCAGCCCGCCGGCCGACGGGTGCTGGTGATCACCGCGGACCGCGGCTTGCGCGACCGGGTGATGGCGCTGGGCGCCGAGGTGCGGGGCCCGTCGAGCGTTCCGCGGCGCTAGTCTGTCGCGGTGTCCTCCGAGCGTCTCCCGGCCGCACTCGCCCCGGGGTCGCCTGTGTCCGGAATCACGGATTCGGCCAAGGCGCTCCTCGCTCTCGCCCGCTGGGTGACACCCGATCTCCCGCTCTACGGCAACGACCACGACCGCGGCGATTTCGCTCCCTGACGTTCGGTCCCTGCCTCTCGTCCGCAGGTCCTTCTGCGCGCCGTTCGCGCAGGTCCTTCTCGTCGCCGGGAGCGATGTCCCATGCCCGCAGCCTCCGCCGTCCTGCGCGCGCCGCAGGTCCCGCTCGTCCTCATCGCCAGCCAGATCGGCCGCCTGCCGGCCGCCGCCGCCCCGCTCGCCCTGCTGCTGCACGCCCGCGAGTCGGTGAGCCTCGCCGTCTCCGGCATCGTGGTGGCCGTCTTCACCGCCGGCATGGCCACGAGCGCGCCGCTGCTGGCCCGCTCGGTCGACCGCCGGCGACAGCCACCCGTCCTGTACGGCTCGGCCGCACTCTCCGCCGCCGGCTACCTGACGGCGGCCGTCAGCGGCGGCAGCGCCCTCCTCCTGCTGGCCGGTGCCGCCCTGGCCGGGCTGGGCACGCCGCCGCTGGAGGCCTGCCTGCGCGCCCTCTGGCCGGCACTGGTCCCACCGGCCGAGGTCAGCGCCGCGTACGCCCTGGACATCGCCCTCCAGGAGGTCATCTTCGTCGCCGGCCCGCTGCTCACCCTGGCCGCGGTGGCCGCCGCCGGCCCCGCGGCCGGCCTCCTCGTCGCGGCCGCCTGCCAGCTCGGCGGGGTGGCCGCCTTCGCCCGGGCCCCGGCCGTCCGCGCCTGGCGTGGCCAGGAGGTCCACCGGCACTGGGCGGGCCCGCTGCGCGTCCCGCGCCTGGTCGCGCTGGTCGCCGGGATCGCGTGCGCCGGTGCGGCGGTCGGCAGCATTCCCGTGGTTCTGACCGGCTACGCCGAGGCCGCCGGCGACCGGAGCCTGACCGGCTGGCTGCTGGCCGCCCAGGCCACCGGCGCCCTGGCCGGCGGCCTGCTCTACACCCGGGCCGGCCCCGGCCGGGCGCGCCGCCTCCCGCTGCTGGCGGTGCTGTTCGCGGCCGGCTACGTGCCGTTGCTGCTGGTGCCCGCGCCCGCCCCGATGGCCGTCCTACAGGCGGTGAGCGGCGTGGGCCTGCCGCCGCTGCTGACGGCGGCTTTCCTGGCCGCCGACCGGCTGGCGCCACCGGGCACCGCCGTCGAGGCGTTCGCCTGGATCTTCACCGCCTTCACCGTCGGCAGCGCGACCGGCGCGGCGATCGCGGGGCCGCTGACCGACGCCGGCCTCCGCGCGGGCTTCGCGTTCGCCCCGCTGGCCGCATCGCTGGCCGTAGTCGCGATGGTCGGGGTTGTGGGCAAGTCCCGGAAATTGTCGTAGCCGGCCCCTAAAGTCGCCCCACCCAGTGAACGGGGTGGGGTGCGGTGAGGCGAGGTGGGGCGAGGCGAGGCGGGGTGGGTGGGGTCGGGTGACACTCCGACGTGGAGAGACCGTGTTCACTTCGGCGTGAATCACGTTCACTCCGGCGTCGAATCTTGGACCGGGTGTTCGGGCTGGTGGCGGGGCGATGGTTTCGTGAAGGGTCCGTACCGTCTCGCAAATGGGGTGTGCGCGAACGGCGGGGCAGGAAGGGGGCAGTAGGCTGAGGTCCGTAGTCGGGTTCCGCACAGCAGGAGGCTGCACGGGTGGCCAGTGTCGCCGAGGTCAAAGCGGCCGTGGATGCCGCGCTCCAGCAGGTGAGCGAGGGGCAGGCGGCGATTCAGGCGGCCCGGGAGAAGCTGGGCGAGGCGCAGCAGAGCCTGGCGGCGGCGCTCGACGGCAGCGGCCACGATGCGGTGGAGCAGGCGCACGCGTCGCTCTCGCAGGCCGACAACTCCCTCGAGGAGTGCATGGGCGCGACGGCACAAGCCGTCGAGCAGGCGCAGCAGTACACGGCGATCCTCTGACGCGATGTCGCTGATCCAGGACCTCGGCGCCCAGCTTCGCGCCACCTCCGACGAGTTGCCCACGGGGCTCGTCACGGTGGCCCTGGAGAAGCTGCGCAGCGCCACCGAGATCCTCATGTGGGTGCGGGAGACGTCGGTCGACCCGGTGGGGGTGCCGCAGCTCGGCAGCGCCACCGAGCACGCCGAGCGGGCGGCGGCGGCCCTGCGGGTCGCGCAGGACGCGATCAACGCCTATCTCGCCGGGCTCGGCCTCAGCGGCGACGCGGCGGCGCCGCCCGACAAGGACTGGAAGGCGGGGCTCGAGCGGCCCGAGGTCAAGACCGAGGCGCCCGAGGGCGAGACGCCGCCGGCCGAGAAGCTCGGGCCCTGGTGGCAGCAGCGGGTCACCCAGCTGACCGGCGAGCCCGCGCCTGCGGAGGACGACCAGCAACGCGAGGGCAACACGACCGAGCTGCTGCGCCGGGTCGCCGGCGGCGTGCGGGCCGGCGACAAGGCCCGGGTCGGCCGCGACCTGCACCGGGCGAGCGCGGCCACCGGGCTGGCGCTGTCCGCCGTGACCTCGCCGGTGCTGCACCGTCTGGCCGGCGATCTGCTCGGGCACGAGCCGCGCCCGGAAGACCTCGATCGCCTTCGCACGGCCTCGGCCGGCCGGGTGCGGTCGCTGCTGCCGGGCACGTCGCCGGCGGTGCTCGACACGCTGCTGGCCCGGATCTGCCGGGTCCCGGCCCAGCAGCAGGAGGGCCGGCCCGCGGGGCACCCGGCCGACAGCGCGGTGACGGCCGGTGTGCTGACCGGCGTGCTCCTCGCCCGGCTCGGACGCGACGCGGCCACGCTCGACCCCGACTCCCCAGAGCCGTTGCGCCGCCCCGAGGCCGCCGACGCCCGATGAGAACGTTGATCCCCTATGGCAACGACGCCAGAGCGACAGGCACCGACGCAAGAGCGGCGCGCACCGAGGCGAGAGCGGCGCGCACGCACCCGAGAGCGGCGCGCACCGACGCCGGAGCGACGCGCACCGGCGCGAGAGCGACCCACATCGGCCCGGCGGCGCGAAGCGCCCGATGAGAACCTGTTGAGTCCCCATGGCTGAGTCGACCGCACAGCAGGTGATGGACATCCGGGCCGGGCTCTCGCACGCCCTCGGCGCCGCCGGGAACGCGCTGACCGCCGCCCGCGAGGCGCACGAGGCCGCGCGCGAACGGCGCGAGCGCGTGGTGGCGGCGGCGATCGCCCGCCGGCGCAAGGTGGCCGAGGCCCGCGACGCCCGGCTGCGCGAGATCGACGAGCGCAGCCGCCGCGACCTGGCCGCGCTGGCCGAGGCGGCCGCGAGCGCCGCCGACCGGGCCGCGCCGGGCGCCGCCGGCGACCCGTGGGACGACTGGCAGCCCACGCCGCTCGACCAGGCCGCCGAGCTGCGGGTGGGCCGGCTGCTGCTGCCGCACCCCGAGGTGGTGCCGGCGCTGGTGCCGCTGCTCGACCACGGGCACGTCGTGGTGCGCGGCGACCGGCCGATCGGTGACGAGGTAGTCGCGGGCCTGCTGCTGCGGGCGCTGGGCACGGCCGCTCCCGGGTCGCTGACCATCACCGGGTACGACCCCGAGCACCTGGGCGGGGGGCTGGCCCGGTTCGCGACGCTGGCCCCGGCCGGGGTGCTGACGTTCGTGGGCCCGGGCGGGCTGGCCGGCGTGCTCGACGACCTGGTCGGCCACGTGCGGCGGATCAACGAGACGGTGCTGGCCGGCGAGTACACGTCGCTGCGGGAGCTGGCGGCGGCGACCCATCGGCGGCCGGAGCCGTGGCGGGTGGCGGTGCTGCTGGGCGCGGGCGAGCTGAGCCGGCCCGAGCAGACCCAGCTCCAGCGGCTGCTGCGCACGGGGGCGGCGGCCGGCGTGCACCTGATCATCCAGGGCCTGCCGGTGCAGGCCGGGCCGGGCATCGAGTTCATCACGGCGGCGCCCGGCGATCACGCGCGGCTCTCCGGCACCGGCACCCTGCCCGTACGCCTGGATCCCGGCCCGCCGCAGGCGATCGTGGCCGCGGCCTGCCGCCGGATCGCCGAGGCGGTCGCCGCCGGTCCGGCCCCGGTGGCACTCGACAGCCTGCTCCCGCCGGAGGAGTGGACCGAGAGCTCGGCCACCGGGCTGACCGCGCCGCTCGGCGACAGCCCGCAGGGCATGCCGGTGACCGTGACGCTGAGCGACTACCCGCCGCACGCGCTGATCGCCGGCCCGTCCGGCACCGGCAAGACCAACCTGATCTACGCCTGGATGGGCGCGCTCGCCGCCCGCTACTCCCCCGCCGAGCTCGCCTTCTACCTGCTCGATTTCAAGGAGGGCGTGTCGTTCGCCCGGTTCGCGCCGGGGCGCCGGGACCAGAGCTGGCTGCCGCACGTGCGGCTGGTCGGGCTGAACGTTAACACCGACCGCGAGTTCGGCCTGGCGCTGCTGCGGTTCCTGGGCGAGGAGCTGCGCCGGCGGGCGGACGCGGCGAAGCGGCACGAGGTGACGAACCTGGCCGAGCTGCGGGCCGAGGACCCGGACGGGATGTGGCCGCGCATCGTGGCGGTGGTCGACGAGTTCCAGGTGCTGCTGGCCGGGCGGGACGCGCTGGCGGCCGAGGCGGTCGACCTGCTGGAGGACCTGGCTCGCCGCGGCCGCTCGCAGGGCATCCATCTCATCCTGGCCAGCCAGGACGTGTCGGGCATCGAGGCGCTGTGGGGCCGGCCGGCGCTGGTGGCGCAGTTCTCGCTGCGCATCGCGCTGCCGCGGGCCCGGCGGATCCTGGCCGAGACCAACACGGCGGCGGAGTCGCTGCCGCGCTATCACGCGGTGGTCAACGCCGACTCCGGGGCGGTCGAGGCCAACAAGGTGGTACGCGTCCCGGCCGCCGGCGACCGCGACCGGTGGAACGCGCTGCAGCACCGGCTGTGGCGCCGCCGCCCGGTCGAGCAGGGCCCGCCGCGGATGTTCGACGGCGACGCGCACCCCCGGCTGACCGACAGCCCCGACTTCCGGCGGCTGGCGCCGGCACCCGAGGGCAGCGGCAACAACACCGCACCGGTGGTGCTGCTCGGCGAGACCATCGACGTGGCCGCCCGGTCCGCGCGGACGGTGCTGCGCCGCGCTCCCGGCCGCAACCTGGCCGTGCTCGGCACCCGGGTCGAGGAGGCGTGCGCGGTGCTGGCCACGGCCGGCCGCTCGCTGGCCGCCCAGTTCCCGCCGGACGGCGCCCGCTACTCGCTGCTCTGCCTCGACCAGGACGCCAAGCAGCCGGCCTCCGCGCTCTGCGCCGAGCTGCCCGAGTGCGGCTGGTACGAGCCGGACAACGCGGACTGGCTGCTCGAGGACGCGGCGGCCGAGGCCTCGGCGTCGTGGCCGGCCGACCGCCCGCACTTCATCCTGATCTACGCGGCCGACGCGCTGCCCGGCGGCAAGGACGCGGCCGAGCAGCTGCGCACGATCCTGCGGCAGGGCCCGGAGCGGCGAATCCACGTGCTCGGCTGGTGGCGCGGCGCGGGCCTGCTGCGCGACTCGCTCGGCGGCCACGGGTCGCGCACCGATCCGATCGGCGCGTGGGTGGCCCTCGATGTGCACGGCAGCGAGCTGGCGCCGTACTATCCCGGCGCCGGCGCCCCGGCCTGGTACCCCCGGCCGTGGCGGGCGCTGCATTTCGACCGCTCGGTGCATCGGGGCGCCGAGGTGATCATCCCTTACGGACAACTATGACCGAGAGCCCGTCGTCGCCGCGGACCGCTTCGGAGCGAAGCGGAGCAGCGGCATGAGCGACATCCAGCCCGCCGATTTCGGCACCGCCGACTACCGCGCCGTGCTGCGGCGGCTGACCACCCTCGACGAGGAGGCGGCCGACATGCGGGCGGAGGCCGAGCGCTGGCACGACGAGCGACTGGCCGCGGCCGACCAGGCGGTGCGGCAGGCCGACGAGGCCGTGCGGGCGTCGGCCGAGGCGGCGACCCAGGCGCAGCGCGACCTCGAGGAGGTGGACGCGCGGGCGCTGGGGCTGTGGGCGGAGTACGTGCACAAGGTCGGCCCGGTCGCCGAGCGGTACGGCCGGACGGTGCCGCCGCCGTCGATCCCCCGGCAGCGCGGCGACGAGCGGAACGCCTCCGACTATCTGGAGGAGGTGGCGGCCAAGGTGAAGTACATCGCGCCGCCCAAGCCGCTGAACGTCGGCGTGAAGACGCTGTTCGCCCTGTTCGGCGTGGTGAGCGGCCTGATCGGCGGCACCGCGTTCGAGATTCTGCACTCCATCGGCGGCACCCAGCAGACCGGCACGTGGAAGGACGCGCTGCCGGTGGTGGCGCTGGTCGTGCTGCTGGCCTGCCCGGTGCTTGCGGTGGTGGCGGCCAAGAAGGTGGCCGACCACCGCCAGGTCGGGCTGGACACGTCGACCGTGGTCACCGTGCTGCTGTCCGGCCTGGCGGTGGGCGGCCTGATCATCGCCGCGGTCGGCCTCTAGGCCGGGACGACCAGCGCCTCGCGCAGGAGGCGCCGGGCCAGGACCAGCTGGTCCTCGGGGCTGTCCAGCGGCAGGTCGGCGACCCGGACCGGGCCGTCGCCGGCCAGCGCCGTCCGCACCGCCGCCTCGCAGTACGCGGGGAACCGCAGGGTGCGGCCGGTCAGGCGCAGCGTCACGTGGCCGGGACCGTCGCCGGCCAGCTGCCAGCGCAGGCCGGGCCGGACGGCGATCGAGTCTCCGGTGCCGAGCGCGGCGGCGAAGTCGAGCTGGGCCAGCGGCGCGATCGGGGCCGGGCGGGCGGCCGGCCAGTCGCGGGCGGCCAGCCGGTCGGCGACCTCGGCCGGGCCGGTACGCGTGAGCCAGTCCCGCAGCGCCTCGACCGTCTCGGTCAGCTCCGGCTCGATCGCCCCCGGGTCGGAGACGTCCAGCCCGAACGGCAGTGTCGCCCGCAGCCGGGCGTCGCCGGCGGCCAGCGTCAGCAGCTCCTCGACCAGTGCGTACCGGGTAAGCGCCCGGATCCCGATGGTCACGTGGAGCGAGCGGGCCTCCTGCGACTCGGCCGAGTGCAGCCAGCCCCGGGGCAGGTAGAGCGCGTCGCCCGGGCGCAGCACCACGTCGAGCGCCGGCTCGCCCTGGGCGGTGGCCGCGACCTCGTCGGCGTGACCGCCCCAGGCCTGCTTCTCCAGCGGGTCGGCCAGCACCGGCTCGTGGATCCGCCACCGCTTCACGCCGTCGATCTGCAGCACGAAGACGTCGTGGGTGTCGTAGTGGGTGCTGAAGCCCTGGCTGCCCGGTGGCGTGAGGTACGCGTTGACCTGCAGCGGCCGCCGCAGCTCGGCGCCCAGCTCGCGGGCGAAGTCGATCAGCGGCGGCCAGATGCGGTGCAGGCCCTGGAGGACAAGGGTGGCGCCCTCCGCGTACAGCCGCATCACGTCGTCGTCGATGACCTGGTCGCCGATCTCGGCGCCGGCGCCGCCGGAGCCGGTGAACCGGTTCGGTGCCAGGACCTTGCCCTGCTTGGCCACGCGCAGGAAGGGAGTGCGCAGGCCGCGGCGGCTCAGCAGCTCGTCGACGGCGGCCGGGGAGAGCAGGTCGGTGAAGGGCCGGCCCAGCTCCCCGGCCCGGGACAGGAGCGGGGCCTTGCCCCAGTGGGCGGCCGCGAACTTGTCGGCGTCGAGGGCGATGCAGCGGGAAAGCGCCGGGCGGAACCCGCCCGGCGCATCCATCGTCACGGTGTTGCTCTCAGGACGCGTAGCCGTCGGCGCCGCCGTCGTGGCCGCCCGCGTTCGCGCCGCCGTCGGCCGGGCCCTCGCCGTCCGCGCTGCCGTCCGCGCCGCCGTCGTGGCCGTCCGGGTTGGCGCCGCCGTCGGCGGGACCCTCACCCGAGGCGCCGCCGTCCGCGCCGCCGTCGTGGCCCTGCGGGTTCGCGCCGCCGTCGGCCGGGCCCTCGCCCGAAGCCGCGCCGCCGGTGGTGATGTCGTCGTCGCTGAGTGACATGGGAAGCTCCTCGAGTTCTTGTCGAAGTGGCCTACCGGGCTTACCCAAGCATGATCACCACAAACCCCGGGTATCCGCCTGTTCGTGCTGATGGTGGGAACGTCCGGGTGGCACTACAAAGACTGGCGCGGGTCCTTCTACCCGAAGGGCGTGCCGCAGCGGCTGTGGCTCGAGGAGTACGCCGCCGGGTTCGCCACGGTCGAGGTGAACAACGCGTTCTACCGGCTGCCCGAGCGGTCGACGTTCGAGCAGTGGCGGAAGCGGACGCCGGACGACTTCGTGGTGGCGGTGAAGATGAGCCGCTACCTGACCCACATCAAGCGGCTGCGCGAGCCGGCCGAGCCCGTCGCCCGGTTCCTGTCGCGGGCCGAGGCGCTCGGGGACAAGCTCGGGCCGGTGCTGCTGCAGCTGCCGCCGACCCTGAAGGGCGATCCGGGCGCGCTGGACGAGACGCTGCGGCTCTTTCCCCGTGAGGTCGAGGTCGCCGTGGAGCCGCGGCACGCCAGTTGGTTCACCGACGAGACGCGGGCGGTGCTGGAGAAGCGCGGGGCGGCCCTGTGCTGGGCGGACCGGAAGGGTCGCCCGCTCGGTCCGCTGTGGACGACCGCCGGGTTCGGGTATCTCCGGCTGCACGAGGGGCGGGCGAAGGACTGGCCACGGTACGGGACGACGGCGTTGTCGAAGTGGATTGATCGTCTGGGTGACTTCTCCGACGCGTACGTCTTCTTCAACAACGACCAGCGTGGCGCCGCGGTGCGAGATGCCGCCTCGATGATCGCGATGGCCCGCCGCCGAGGCGTCGAGGTCAGTCGGAGTCCAGCAGATCGATGAGCGTCGAGGCGTTGGTCTGCGCGTAGTCCGAGTAGCAGTTGTTCATGAAGACCTGCGTCTGCTTGGCCTCGTCGGCGAGGGCGCGCAGCTTCGGCGCCCATTCCGACAGCTCGCGCTCGGAGTACTTGTAGCCGAACTTCTCGTGGATGTCCTTGCTGGTCCATTTGTCGCTGTGGCCGTGGAAGCGCACGACCGCGAGATCGGCGGTGGCCTCCAGCAGCGGCGGCACCGACGACTTGTGGCCCTGCGGCATGTCGACGCAGACGAACGGCAGCTTGTGCTTGCGCAGGAACTCGAACGTCTCGTCGCGGTTGTCGCCCTCGAACCAGGACGCGTTGCGCAGCTCGAACACGGGGCGCAGCGGCTTGCAGCGCGCCGCGACCTCGAGCATGAAGTCCTTGTTGGAGCGGCGGATGCCGAACCACGGCGGGAACTGGAAGAGCACGGCGCCGAGCTTGCCGGCCTGGGCGAGCGGGTCCAGCGCCGCGAGAAAACGGCTCCAGACGTCCTCGTACGCCTGCGGCGGCAGATCGCCCGGGTAGATGTTCTTCTTCGGGGTGTCGGGGCGCAGGTCCTTGTAGATCGCGGACACCTTGGTCGGGTGGCCGGTCAGCAGGCTGAACGCCTTGATGTTGAAGGTGAAGCCGTCCGGGGTCCGCTGCGCCCACAGCTTCGTGGTCTGCTCGGCCGGCGGCCCGTAGTAGGTCGAGTCGACCTCGACCACCGGGAACTGCCGGGCGTAGTAGGCCAGGCGCTTCTCGGGGGTGTCGGCCGAGGGCGGGTACCACCCCGACTCGAGCAACGTCTTGTCGGTCCAGGACGCCGTGCCGACCGCGATCGAACCCATGGGATCAAGCTAACCCGTAGACGGCGGGTCCGCCGCTCGCGGCGGCGGACCCGTTACGTCGTGTGTCAGCTGGCCCGGCGTTCCCGGTTCTGCTTGCAGTTCACGCACGTGGTGGCCGACGGGAAGACCTCGAGCCGCTCCCACGGGATCGGGTTCGAGCACCCCTCACAGTTGCCGTACGTGCCGTCGTCGAGCCGCGCCATGGCGTGCTCCGCCTGCGTCCGCCTGTCCAGGAGAGTCCGCAGCAACGACGTGGCGGCGTCGCGCTCGGCCGTCTTGGAACCGCTGTCGGCCTGGTCGTCGCCGGCGGCGTCGCCGATCTCGACCAGTCGCAGCTTGTGGTTCTCCGCGAGGGCTTCCTCGTACTCGGTGTTCGCATCGTCGAACCGGCCGCGCAGGATCGCACGGATCTGCTCGACCTCCTCCGGCGTACGCCCCTTCGCGGCACCCTTGCCCGTGATAACCGCTCCATTGACGAGCATGCGCTCCCCCTGCCCTTCCTCTGCCCCTGCGGGTGGGTCCCCCGGGGGCCGCCCCCATCGCACCGTGGGGTCGGCTTGTACCCACCGCCGAAGATCCCAAACGGGATCTCCGCTAAAAAAGTAACCGGAGCATAACTGTCAGTGGTCGACTCCGCTACAGACTCGCGTCACCAACGTTCTTCGACCATCGCCGGGCGCTTCGGATCGTCGACCCGCAGCACCACGTCGGCGAAGGTCGAGGGGGCCACCTCGGCCGCGTACCGCCCGAAGGCCGGCACGGTCCACTGCAGCGCAGGTGGCGTGCGGCGGCGCAGGGCGGCGGGCGAGAGCTCGAGATGCACCGCGAAGTCGAAGCCGAGGCCGCCGCCGAGCAGGAGCGGGCCGCTGACGAGCAGAACGGCGCCGGGCGGCAGCGGGTGGTACGTATCACGCGCCGACCGGTCGGTCTCGGCGTTCCACAGGCGGGTCAGGATGCGCCCGTCGCCGCCCGGGCCGGCCGGGTCGAGGACCTCGCGGGCCAGCCCGGCCTCGTCGAACCAGCCGGCGTAGTACGTGTCCGGGTTCTCCCGGCCGAACTCCAGGCGCAACGAGGCGGGCCGCAGGAAGTCGGCGGTGTCGACCCGTACGGCCGGGCGGCCCCGGAGCCGCAGCGGGTCGACCAGGGCGTCCGCGAGGCGCCCCGGATCGGCCGCGGGCGGCCCGTCGATCGCGACGCGGAGGTAACTGTCGGGTTGCCGACTGTTCAGCTCGTCGGCGAGTTCCTCGACGAGATTCTCGACGGACACCGGACGCACGCGCACGCCCGGAAAGGCTACTCGTGCGCCGAGACCACCACGCGGGCGTCGTCGGAGAGCCGGTAGCCGACGCCGTAGACGGTGGTGATCACCGGGTGGGCGCCGCCCAGCTTCAGGCGCAGGCGGCGGACGTGGACGTCGACCGTGCGCTCGCCGGTGTGCTCGTAGCCCCAGACCCCGGCCAGCAGCTGGCCCCGGGTGAAGACCCGGCGCGGCCGCTCGGCCAGGAACAGCAGGAGGTCGAACTCGAGGCGGGTCAGCGGCAGCGGCTCGCCGTCGACGAGGACCTGACGCGTACCGGTCAGCAGGCGGATCTCGGGGCCCGTCTCGCGGCCGTCGCGGTCGTCCCGCTCGTCCCGGGCCGGGAGCACCGGCTCGACGGTGATCGTGCCCTGACTGATCTCGACAAGCTCGCGGACCGCCTCGATGAGCCGGTGGGCCTGCGGGGTCAGGGCGTCGGTGGTGAGTGGGATCGCGACCGTGACCGTCAAAGCGGGGTCGGCGGGCCGGCGGACACCCGAGTTTCCGCGGCCCGGGCCTGTGACATGGCGGTTGACACGAGGCGACAGCGCGCTTACCGGCATTGGAAGATTGCCCCCTGGAAATTGCATGGTCGGTAACCGTATACGACCGATCACCCTCCGTAAATTCGCGGCAAATAATTCCGCGAACGTCGTTGCCGGGTCAAGACGGCAACCACACTGTGGGAAAATCGTTCCACATCGGCTTTGACGGCGGGAAATGCATTCTGATAACGGATTCTGTCAGTCTGTTTAAGCATTGCCCAACGTCCCGGGCGTTCATCACACCTGTTGAGATCCGCACCACACGCCATTTCCTTGATGCCGCAACTGAACAAAAAAATCCGCGCGACGCTCGATCGAGCATCGCGCGGATCAGGAACGGAACAGTTCCGGTCAGTTTCCGCCGGTCAGCCGGCGGCCCACCGCCGCGATCAACCGGTCCAGCTCGGAGCCGAACGGGTTGTCGTGCACCAAATAGGTCCAGGTGGCGCTGGGCCGCACGATCTCCGAACGCTCCGGCTGCCAGCCGTCTTCGAAATCGGTTTCCTCGAACGTCTCGATCGTTCGCGCCTCGATGTCGGTGAACAGCTTCTGGAAGGCCGGCACGGCGGCGCGGTGGAACTCGTCGAGCGGGTCGAGCTTGCCCAGCGCGCGCAGGTGCACGCCCTCGCGCACCTCGTTCAGCTCGGCCAGGTGCTCGGCCCAGCGCCGGTCGAGGTGGTAGAGCGCGATCGCCCGGGCGGCGTCGGAGAGGACGTCCTCGTCGAGCTCCTTGGCCTTCTCCGGCGACCGCTCGAGCAGCATGATCGCGGCGACCTCGGAGGTGAGCAGCCGCTCCCGGCGCTCGGCCAGCGCCACCCGCTGCTGCTCGATGACGACGCTGTAGCGCCAGGTGTTGCGGTGGATCTCGTGGTTGACGCCCTCCGCGACGCGCTGGGCGTGCTCCACCGCGTACTCCACCTGGTCGTCGTGGACGACGCCGTCCATGTCCATCCGCGGCGAGGCGGGCAGGATGTCGCCGGCGTGCCGGGTGACCAGCTCGTCCTCGAGGCTCACGAAGAACACCGAGCCGCCCGGGTCGCCCTGGCGGCCGGCGCGGCCCCGCAGCTGGTCGTCGACGCGGCGGCTGTCGTGCCGGCCGGCGCCGATCACGTAGAGGCCGCCGAGCTCGACCACGGCGTCGCGGTCGGCCTCGTCGCTGCCGCCGAGCCGGATGTCGACGCCCCGGCCGGCCATCTGGGTCGAGACGGTGACCGCGCCGAGCGCGCCGGCCTCGGCGATGATGGCCGCCTCCTCGGCGTCGTTCTTCGCGTTCAGCACGTTCGACGGGACGCCGGCCGCGGCCAGCTGCTTGGCCAGCAGCTCCGACGCCTTCACGTCGAGGGTGCCGACCAGCACGGGCCGGCCCTTCTCGTGGGCGAGCTTGATCTCCTCGACCAGGGCCTCGTCGCGGGTGTCGTGGGCCGAGTAGATGCGGTCCGGCTCGTCCTCGCGGATGTTCTCCGCGTTCGACGGGATGACCGCGACCTCGAGCTTGAAGTACTCCCGGAGCTGCTCGCCGACGTGCACGGCGGTCGCGGTCATGCCGCAGACCGTCTTGTACAGCGCGATGTAGGCCTGCACGGTGATCGTGTCGAGGACCTCGCCCTCGGCGGTGGCGCTCAGCCCCTCCTTCGCCTCGACCGCCGCCTGCAGGCCGTCGGGCCAGCGGCGGCGCTGGGCGACCCGGCCGCGCATCTCGTCGATCAGCTCGACGCCGCCGTTGCGGACGATGTAGTCGACGTCCCGCCGGAGCAGGGCCTGGGCGTGCAGCGCGACGTTCACGGCGGAGAGGTGCTCGACCTGGTCGTCGGCGTAGAGGTCGACGCCGCCGAGCTTCTCCTCGATGCGCTTGAGGCCGGCGTCGGTGAAGGCCACGCTGCGGCCGTCGTCGGCGACCTCGAAGTCCTTGCCCGGGCGCAGGTCGCGGACGAGCTCGGCGGCCTCGTGCACCGGGTCGGCCTCGTCGGCGATCGAGCCGGCCAGCACCATCGGCACCCGGGCCTCGTCGATCAGGATCGAGTCGGCCTCGTCGACGATGGCCGTGGCCAGCTCGCGCTGCACCCGGTCCTCGACGTCGGTGACCAGCTGGTCGCGCAGGTAGTCGAAGCCGGCCTCGGAGACCGAGACGTAGGTGACGTCGGCCAGGTAGGCCTCGCGTCGCTGCTCGGGCGTCGACGCCTCGGTGACCCAGCCGACGCTGAGGCCGAGCAGCTTGTAGACCGGCTCCATCCACTCGGCGTCGCGGCGGGCCAGGTAGTCGTTGACGGTGAGCACGTGTACCGGGCCGTTGCCCAGGCGGACGTGACCGTAGGCGGCGATGGTGGCGGTCAGGGTCTTGCCCTCACCGGTGGCCATCTCGGCGACCTTGCCGGAGAGCAGGGCCATCGCGCCGAGCAGCTGAACGTCGTACGGCCTCTGCTCGAGCGCGCGCCAGGCGGCCTCGCGCCCGATCGCGCAGATCTCGGTGAAGTCGGCCGCCTCGCCCGCCGCCGCGGTCAGCGCCTCGTCGTCGAGCTCGCGCAGCGCCTCCTCACGGGCGTCGATCGCCGGCAGCCGCTTACTGAACGGCGCCAGATCGACCGTGGTGCCCGGACGCTGCAGAAACTTGCGGAACCGGCTCTTGAGCCGCTGCGACACACCCATGGCGGGCAACGGTACTTCATTTGGCTGAGAGGTGTGTCACGACACCAGGAGCTGATGGGCCGCCAGCTCGCGGTAGAGCGGACTGGTGCCGAGCAGCTCGTGATGCGGCCCGGTGGCCACCACCCGGCCCTCCTCCAGCACCACGATGCGGTCGGAGTCGACCACGGTGCTGAGGCGGTGGGCGACCACGATCAGGGTGCGTTTCACGGCGGCGGTGGCGATCGCCTCGCGCAGGGCGGCCTCGTTGCGGGCATCGAGATTGCTCGTCGGCTCATCCAACAGCAGGATCGGCGCGTCGGTGAGCAGGGCGCGGGCGATCGCGAGGCGCTGCCGCTCGCCCCCGGAGAGCAGCACACCGCCCTCGCCCACCTGCACCCCGAGTCCCTCGCTCCCCCGTTCCGCCAGGCCGCCGAGGTTGACCTCGTCGAGTGCGGCCAGCAGCTCGTCGTCGGTCGCCTCCGGGGCGGTCAGCAGCAGGTTGTCGCGCAGGGTCCCGGCCAGCACCGGCGCCTCCTGCTCGACGTAGCCGAGGCGGGCGCGCAGGGCGTCGCGGGGCAGGTCGCGCACGTCGTGGCCGTCGACGCTGATGCCACCGCCGGTCACGTCGTAGAAGCGCTCGATCAGGGCCAGGATCGTCGACTTCCCCGCGCCGGAGGGACCGACCAGCGCGATCCGGCTGCCGCGCGGCACCTCGAACGACACCTGATGCAGGACGGGCCGCTCGCCCGGGTAGGCGAAATCGACGGACCGGAAGGCGACGGCGGGTGCGTCGGCTTGCGCTGCTCCGGGCGTACGGGCGGGGTCGTCCTCGGTTTCCGCGGGAAGCGCGAGAATCTCCTCGATGCGTTGGAGCGCACCCAGCCCGGTCTGCAGTTGCGTGTAGGCGTGAATCGCCTGTCCCAACGGCATGGCCAGGAAGAACAGGAACAGGATGAACGCCACCAGGCTGCCCACGCTGATCGCGCCGGACGCCACCCGGACCCCGCCGACCGCCAGCACCAGCAGGAAGGCGCCCTGGATCGCGGTGTCGGCGACCGGGCCGACCAGCGCCTCGAGCCGGGCCAGCCGGACGCCCGCGCGATAGGCCTGCCCGGCCCCCTCGGCGACGGTCGCCGCCTCGCGCTCCTCGGCCCGGCTCGCCCGGATCGTCCGCGCCGCCGAGATCGCCCGCTCGACCGCCGAGGTCATCTCCCCGAGCCGGGCCTGCGCCTGCTCGGAGAGCCCGCGCACCCGGCGCGAGGCGGTCATCGCCACGGTCAGGCCGACGGCCAGCGCGGCCACCGCCACGCCGAGCAGCAGCGGATCGAGGAAGGCCATCGCGGCCAGGGCGCCGCCGACCATGACCGCGCCGGTGACGATCTCGAACAGCCCGGACGTGACCACGGCCCGCAGCAGCGTCGAGTCGGCGCCGACCCGGGACAGCAGGTCGCCGGTGCGGCGCCGGTCGTACTCGGCGATCGGGAGCAGCAGCAGATGCCGGGCCAGCCGGCGCCGGGTGACCAGGACCACACCCTCGGCCGTCCGCTGCAGCAGATAGTCGCGGACGCCGCGCAGCGCGGCGCCGGCCAGGAGCAGACCGACCAGCAGCGCCACCGGCCCGGCGACCGGGCGGCCGGCCGAGACGCCGTCGAGCACCCGGCGCACGAGCAGCGGCTGCACCAGCGCGGCCCCGGCGGCCACCAGGCTGAGCACGGCGACCACCGCGAGGGTGCGCTTGTGCCGCGACAGGTACGGCAAGAGCGCCCGCAACCCGACCCGGCCGGCAGCCATGACGCCCAGGTTAGCCACGGATCGCCACGTCTGACGTTTGCTACCGCCGGGCGCCGGGCACCAGGGAGGCACTTGGTCGGCCACGGAGGAGACGGATGCCCAGTCAGCTCGTCTGCCGGCCGGTTCGGGACCGGCCCGTGGCCCTGCTGCGGCTGAGCGGAACCCTGGACCCGGTCACCGGCGACGCGCTCCAGCAGGCGGTCCGGCGCAGCCTGGCGACGCAGCCGACCCGGTTGCTGCTCGACCTGGCCGACCTGCGGATCGGCGACCCGCTGGGGCTGTCCGCGCTGTCGGCCGTGGTCTGTCAGACGGCGGACTGGCCGCACGTGCCGATCGTGCTGTGCGGCGCCTCCCCCGCGACCCGGGCCGCCGTCGCGGCGGCGCCGGAATGTTCGGACATTCTCTACGCGGACGATTGCGAGGCGGCGATGACCGAGGCGGACGCGGAACCCGAGCCGGAACGCATCCGGGTGCGGCTGCGGCCGGTGCCGGACGCGTGCAAGCAGGTGCGCCAGCTGGTGGCCCAGGCCTGCGAGGCGTGGCACCGTTCGGACCTGACCGGCACGGCGGCGCTGATCGCGACCGAGCTGGTGGCCAACGTGGTGCGGCACGCGCACACGACCATGGAGTTCACGCTCGGCCTGCGCGACGGCCGGCTGAGCATGAGCGTCCGCGACGGCAGCCGGCGCATGCCCAAGCCGGCCGACCCCGGCCCGGCGTCCCCCGGCGGGCGCGGGTTGTGGCTGGTGCGGGACCTGACCGAGGCGTGGGGCGTGCTGCCGGTCACCGACGGCAAGGTGGTGTGGACCGAGCTCGCCGTTGCGGCCTAGTGGGTCGCACTATTCGCTGGTCTGCTTCGCCGCGTTGCGCTGGGGCGTTCGTGCTCTTCAAGAGGGGCCGCCGTTGCGCGGCGGGGTCTGCGGGCCACCGTCGGCGAGCGGGCGGTTGAGCTGGCCCATCTGCGGCGGTTCCAGCCGTGGGCGGTTGCGGCGGCCGGTCTTGGCTTCGGCTTGCGGCGGCTGGTTGGGCGATTGCGGTTGCCCGGCGGCAGCTTGTGCTCCCGGCGCGTGGGCCGCGGCTCCCTGGGCCGCAGGTCCCTGGACCGCAGGTCCCTGAGCCGCAGGTCCCTGGGCCGCAGGTCCCTGAGCCGCCCCGGGTCCCTGAGCCGCAGGTGCCTGGGCCGCAGGCGTCTGGCTTCCGGCGCCGGAGGCCGGCGGTGTCTGGCTGCCTGGTCCGTGGGTCGCGGCCGCCGGGCCGGCGGGTCCGTGGGTTGCCGGCGCCCCGGGGGTGGCCTGGCCCATCTGCGGGGGCTCGAGCGGCGGCCGGTTGGCGCGGATGCCGAGCCCGCTGGGCTGCTCGGCGCCGTCGCCGCCGAAGCGGTTGGAAGGGCCGCCCGACGGCTGCGCGCCCGGGGTGGGTCCGGCGGTCGGGGCGGCTGCGGCGGTCGGGCCCGGTGCGGGGCTCTGGGCGGCCGCGCCTTGCGGATTCTGGGCGGGTCGGGCCTGCTGCGCTCCCGGGCCTTGCGGAGTCAGGCCGCTGGGCGCCTGCTGGCTTGGGCCGCCCGGCCCCTGCTGGCTTGGGCCGCTCGGCCCCTGCTGAACCGGTCCATTCGGCCCCGGCTGAAGCGGGCCGGTCGAACCCTGCTGGAAAGCGCCGGCTGAACCCTGCTGAAGCGGGCCCGCTGTGGGCGGCTGAAGCGGGCCAGTCGCACCCGGCTGAGCTGGACTGCTCGCTCCCTGCTGAGTCAGGCCGCTCGTCGGCGGGGCGACGGCGCCTGGGCCGGCAAGGGGCGCCTGCTGCGGAGCCGGGGCCTGCGGCTGGGTGAACGCAGCCGGAGGCTGAGTGGCTTGCGGTGCGGGGGTGGGCTGGGCGATTCCGGATGGGGTGGGCTGCGCGATTCCCGGCTGAGCGGCTCCGGGCTGAGCCATCCCCGGCTGGGCGACCCCCGGCTGAGCGGGCTGCGCGAATCCGGGCTGGGCGGTCTGCGCGAATCCGGGCTGGGCGGTCTGCGCGAATCCGGGCTGGGCGGTCTGCGCAACTCCGGGCTGAACGGGCTGCGCGATCCCGGGCTGGGCGGCCTGGGCGTTCGCGGGCTGAGTGGTCGCGGGCTGGGTGGTCGCGGGCTGAGTGGTCGCGGGCTGAGTGGTCGCGGGCTGAGTGGTCGCGGGCTGGGTGGTCGCGGGCTGGGTGGTCGCGGGCTGGGTGGGGCGCGGCGGAGTGCCGAGGCCGGTCGAGGCCATGGGCGCGGCCGGTGAGGTCGGCTGCGCGGGTGCGCCGGGCGTTGCCGTGGGGCCGGCGGCGGCCGGGCCCGCAGCGGTGGGGCCTGCGGCGGTGGGGCGGATCGGGGTGTAGAGCGGGGCGTCGAGGGGCCGGTTCTGCGGCGGGTAGATGCCGCGGTTGCTCAGGAGCGGGTCGGAGTCGGAAGGGTACTGCGGCTGGGTGGCGGGAGCGGTCGGAATGTTCGCCGGGGCCGGCATGGGCGGGCGGGCCTCGGGGGTGACCGGAGCGGAAAGAGAGGGCTCGGGACCGGCCGGTCGGTGCCCGGACGGCGCCGGGCGGTAGGCCTCGGGCGCGGGAGCAACGGGGCCGGGCTGAGTGGGGGCGTAGGACTCGGGCGTCAAGGAACGGGGGGCGCCTGGCTCGAAGGCGATCGGCTCGGGGTGGGAAGGCTCCATGCGCGGCGGGGCGACCGGGTCCATGCGTTCGGGTTCGAAGTGGGTGGGATTTCGGCCCTCGGCCGGCATGCGGATCGGCTCCAGGCGGGGCGCCTCGGTCAGCGGGGTCTCGGGTAGGCGGGGCTCGGCGTGGAGGGCGTTCGTGGGGACGGCTGGTGGGTTCTCCAGGGACGCGGCGGTCGGGCCGGACAGGCGCGGGCCCGGTGGGTCGGTGAGGGTGGGCGGCAGGTCGGCAGGCGGCGTCGCGAGCGAGGAGGGCGGCGTCGCAAAGGAAGAGGGTGGCGTCGAGAACGAGACGGCTACGGGGGCGCCGGGGGTTGCGGGGGCGCCGGCCGTGGGGCCGGCCCAGGGCGGGAGGTCGTCGGGCGACGGTGGGTTGAGCTGGGCCTCGCTCGGTGGGTAGGGCTCGGCGAACGAGGGATTCCCGAAGGAGGACCCGGGCCGGGCGGACTCGGGGAAAGGCGGCTCGGCGAAAGCGGGGTCGGAGAAGGCGGGCTCGGCGAAAGCGGGATCGGAGAAGGCGGGCTCGGTGAAAGCGGGGTCCAGATCGCCGGTGGGGAGGAAGGCGGAGGGCGCGCCGGGGGCGAGATCGGCTGCGGACGCGAACGCGGCGGACGACGCCGAAGCGAGACCGGGAGCGAAACCGGGGCTGGGGTCGGCGAAGGGCGACTCGGGCGGGGATCCGAAGGCCAGGGGCGACGCGTACGCGGGCTCGCCCCGGCCGTGGCGGGCGGCGGCGATCAGGCCGGAAGCCTCGGCCAGGCCGGCGGCCTCGACGACCTCGGCGGCGGAGCGGCCCGCGGGGCAGGGCAGCGGCTCGCCGCAGGCGGGGCACTCGGTCATACCCTCGCTCGGGCCGGCGCCGCCGGCGTGGGCCTCCAGCATGGCCTGGGCGGTACGCGCGAGGACGCTGTCCGGCTTCACGAACGCCTCAGAAGGTGCCATCTGTCCCCTGCCCCCATTCCCGGCGCACGCCGGCGCGGTTCCGAGTCCAGTTCACCTTTTCGAGTGGAGATTCGCTCGCTTTTCGGGCATTTGCCCGGCGGCCTGGCTGCGGGCGACGCAGCGGCGGCCGCCGGGCGCGGGGCGGGCGGGCTACGCGGCGCTCTGCCCGTCGCGGTAGCGCAGGATCGCGCCGATGCCGTGCGGCAGCTCGGCCTCGCCGGGGGCTACCAGCACGAGGTCGGCGCCGGTTCCGGCGATGGCCCGCAGGAGGGCGGCGTCCGCGCGTACCTCCACCGGATCTTCCACCCCGGACTGGCGCAGGAGATCGGGCTCGGCCGCCACCAGGCTGAAGTCGTCGAGGCCGATCCAGAGCCGGTCGGTCGAGGACGGGTCGTCGATCAGCAGGACCGTGTCGGCCTGGCCGCGCTGCAGGCGGGTCACGACGTCGGACAGACCGCCGGCCGCCGGGCCCTCGCCGTACCGCTCGATCGCCGCCCGCGCGTGCTGGTCGGCCACCTCGGCGATGGCCTGCACGGTGACGTCGTCGAGGTGCTCGGAGCCGCCGGTCAGGTTCGCGGTGACCACCCGCTCGCGCCAGCGGGCCGGCAGACGTTCGACCACCAGGGGCACCTCGTGGGGATCGCCGGCCACCAGGATCACCTCGGCTCCGATCCGGCCGGCCAGCTCGGCGGCCGCGGCCGCGACGTCGCCCGCGTTGCGCTTCCAGGTCTCCTCGACCGCGTGCAGGTAGCGCAGGTGGGACCAGCCGCCGGCGTGCACCTTGCGGAGCGGGAACGTCTCCCCGCCCGCCACCTCGCGCCGGCGCGGCACCCCGTCGGCGTCGATCGCGGAGACATCGCCGCCGGCGTGCCCGGCGGCGACCCGCACGTACGGGATCTCCTCGCCCCGTTGCGCGATCATCGGCATGAGGTGCGGCAGCGGCTCCCACACCGCGAGGTCGGCCGGTGGCGGCGCCGGCAGCGGCTCGGCCAGCGCCACGTTCCCGCCGGCGGCGAAGATCGCCAGGCCGTAGCGGCCGGGCCGGTACGGGTGCTCGTGGATGGCTGTCCCGATGGCGTCGACGGTGGCCGGGTCGGCGCCGTCGGTCGCGAGCCGGTCGGCCAGGGCGCGCCAGCGCAGGTCGATCTGGTGCGCGGCGTTCTCCTCGGCCCGGGTGGCGTCCAGATAGACCGACGCCCACGGGCCCGGGCCGGCGAACAGGGGGCGAAGTTCGGATAGCTCCATACCGCCCGCGTACCCCGATCTCAGCCCCTCTCACGGCCAATTCACTCACGCTGGGTATCTGGATGATCACTTTACGATAGGAAGACATCCAGGAGGTGATCCCCCATGGACGAGGTCGAGCTGTACCGAGAGCAGATCCTCCGGCACGTCAGTCCCGTCATCACCGGTCGCTTCGCCGGGTATGAGACGTCCTACACACGGGAGGTGAAGGTCGGCCAGCCGTTACTGATCGTGGTCTTTCTCGCGGCCGGCATCGTCCAGCTGATCGGCTCGCTGATCCGCATGCGGCCGGCCCGGCGCAGCTTCAAGGAGCTGAAGAAGGGTCCCGAGTTCCTGGTGACCCCGGTGCGTGTGCGCGACGACCTGGGCCAGACCTACGAGGTCGAGATGCACGGTCACCTGCCGCAGTCGGCCCTGCACCGCGGCGACCTGATCCAGCTGCGCACGCAACCGCAGAAGGACGTACGCCTGCCGGTGCGCCTGGTCCAGGTGGTCAACCTGACCACCATGCAGCCGCTCACTCCCCGCATTCCCACCATGTGGTCGCATCTGGGTCCGGCCCTGCTGCTGCAGGCATTTCTGGGCATGACAGTGGCCGTGGTGGTGGCGGCGGCCTGGCTGTCCTGAAAAGCAAAAAGGCACGCTATCTCACCTGTGGCGCAGACCCTTGCGGTGTGCGAACTTGGAGTCACTCGAGAGAGGTGGTGTGCCGTGGGCGAGGAAGTCGAGCAGACCAACTTCACCCGAGAGGATCGGGCGAAATACCGGCACAAGATCCGCCGGAGCCTGGACGTGTTCGCCGCGATGCTGCGCGAGTCCCGCTTCGAGTTCGAGCGGCCGCTGACCGGCATGGAGATCGAGCTCAACCTCATCGACGAGGCGGCCGATCCGGCGATGCGCAACGCCGAGGTGCTGGGCGCGATCGCCGACCCCGACTTCCAGACCGAGCTCGGCCAGTACAACATCGAGATCAACGTGCCGCCCCGGCGGCTGGCCGGCGACGAGAACGCGGACCTCGAGCGCTCGCTTCGGGCCAGCCTCAACAACGCAGAGAAGCACGCCCGCGGGGTGGGCGCGCACACCGTGATGATCGGCATCCTCCCGACGCTGCGCCGCGAGCACATGACGCTGGACGCGCTGTCCGCCAACCCCCGCTACAAGCTGCTGAACGAGCAGATCTTCGCGGCCCGGGGCGAGGACATGGAGATCCGCATCGACGGGGTGGACCGGCTGGCGGTCACCACCGACTCCATCGCGCCCGAGTCGGCCTGCACCAGCACCCAGTTCCACCTGCAGGTCAGTCCGGCGCAGTTCGCCGCGTACTGGAATGCCGCGCAGGTCATCGCCGGCATCCAGGTGGCGCTCGGCGCGAACTCGCCGCTGCTGTTCGGCCGTGAGCTCTGGCGCGAGACCCGCATCCCGCTGTTCGAGCAGGCCACCGACACCCGCTCGGAGGAGATCCGGGCGCAGGGCGTACGGCCGCGGGTCTGGTTCGGCGAGCGGTGGATCACCAGCGTGTTCGACCTCTTCGAGGAGAACGTGCGGTACTTCCCGGCGCTGCTGCCGATCTGCGACGACGCCGACCCGGCCGAGATCCTGGAGCGCGGCGAGATCCCGGAGCTGAGCGAGCTGCGGCTGCACAACGGCACGATCTACCGGTGGAACCGGCCGATCTACGCGGTCGTCCGCGGCCGCCCGCACCTGCGGGTGGAGAACCGCGTGCTGCCGGCCGGTCCCACGGTCCTCGACACGCTGGCCAACGCCGGCTTCTACTACGGGCTCATCCGGAACCTGGCCGAGGCCGAGCGGCCACTGTGGACGCAGATGAGCTTCAGCGCCGCCGAGGAGAACTTCCACGCCTGCGCCCGGCACGGCATCGACGCCAGCGTGTTCTGGCCGGGCCTGGGCTATATCCAGGTCACCGAGCTGGTGCTGCGGCGCCTGCTGCCGCTGGCCCACCAGGGCCTCGAGCGGTGGGGCGTGTCCCCGGCCGAGCGCGACCGGCTGCTCGGCATCATCGAGCAGCGCTGCCTGACCCATCGCAACGGCGCCGCCTGGCAGGTGCGGACCCTGCACGCGCTCGAGGCCGAGGGCAACGACCGGCGCGACGCCCTGCACGAGATGCTGCGCCGCTACCTCCCGCTGATGCACGAGAACCGTCCCGTCCACGAGTGGGAGTACCCGGAGAGCTGAACCGCCGGGAAGGCTCTCTCACGCCTTCGCCACCGCCACCGTGACACCGTCGACGACCCGCTTGGGGAGGACGAGCTCGGCGTCGCGACCGGCGGCGGCCAGGGCCGCGGCCTCGGCGACGCTCGGCGTCCCGACGGCGGCGGCGACCCGGTCGCTCGCGTTCGGGACGTCGCGGGCCGCGAGGTCGGCCGCCGCGAGTGCGACCAGTTCCCAGCCGTGCGCCGCGGCCACTTCGCGGAAGCCGTCCTCGGCCGCGCGGCGGTCGATCGTGGCCAGCACTCCTACATCGGCCGCCGTCAGGCCGGCCTCGCCGAGGACGCTGCGGATCGCGCCGGTCAGGACCGCCGCCGGCGTCCCCCGGCGCGCGCCGACGCCGAGCACGAGCCGGCGCACGCCCACACCGAGCACGAGCCGACGCGCGTCCACGCCGAGCACGAGCCGGCGCACGCCCACGCCGAGCACGAGCCGGCGCACGCCCGCGCCGAGCGCGAGGTCGCCGCTCACGCTCTCGTGCGGGCGGCCGCCACCACGTTGCCGGCCAGCGAGGGCGTGCCGGCCCAGTGCAGGTGCAGGTAGGACGCGTGCACGGCCGGCGTCGTGAACCCCTCCGGGTCGGCGCCGCGCCACTGCCAGGCGGCGCCGGCGGCCGGGGAGAGCAGCAGACCCGAGCGCGGGTGGACGGTCGTACGGTGGAACTCGTGGCCGGTCACCCGGGTGCCGGCCGGGGCCAGGGGGCTGTCGGAGAGCGCGACGGCGTCCCGGTAACCCAGCGTCAGCGTCGGCGTCATGGCGGCGTCCGCGTCGAGGACCCCGCACATCGGGGCGTCGTCGAGCGTGCGGCACAGCCACAACAGCCCGGCGCACTCGGCCACGATCGGGCCGCCGGCCGCGGCCAGGGCGGCCACCGCACGGCGGAGGGGCTCGTTGGCGGACAGCTCCGCCGCGTACACCTCGGGGAAACCGCCACCCACCACCAGGCCGCGCGTTCCCGCCGGCAGCTTCTCGTCGTGCAGCGGATCGACGACGACCACCTCGGCGCCGGCCGCCTCCAGCAGCTCCGGCGTCTCGGCGTAGGAGAAGGAGAAGGCCGGGCCGCCGGCCAGCGCGACGACCGGCCGCTCCCCCGCCTCCCCGGCAGCCGGCGGCGCCCAGGGCTCGACGTCGAGCGGCGGCGCGGAACGGGCGATCGCCGCCACCTCGGCCAGGTCGATCGACGCCTCGACCAGGGCGGCCAGCGCGTCCACCGAGGCGCGCGCCTCGGCCCGGCGCTCGGCCGCCGGCACCAGCCCGAGGTGACGCGACGGCGCCGCCACCGCGTCGGCGCGGCGCATCGCGCCCAGGACCGGCGTGCCCACCTCCTCGCACGCGTCGCGCAGCAGGGCCTCGTGCCGGTCGGAGCCGACCCGGTTGAGGATCACGCCGGCCAGCCGCACGCTGCCGAAGCTGCGGAACCCATGCACCAGCGCGGCGATCGACCGGCCCTGCGCGGCCGCGTCCACCACCAGGATCACCGGCGCGTCGAGCAGCGCCGCGACCTGGGCGGTCGAGCCGGTATCGCCGGCGTCGGTGCGCCCGTCGTAGAGGCCCATCACGCCCTCGACCACGGCCAGCCCGGCGCCGGCCGCCCCGTGCGCGAACAGCGGGCCGATCCGGTCCTCGCCGACCAGCACCGGGTCGAGGTTGCGACCGGGCCGTCCGGCCGCGAGCGCGTGATAGCCCGGGTCGATATAGTCCGGGCCGACCTTGAACGGCGCCACCGGCACGCCGCGCCGGGCGAACGCCGCGAGCAGGCCGGTCGACACGGTGGTCTTGCCGTGTCCGGAGGCGGGCGCGCCGATCACGACCCGCGGGATCGTCACCACTCGATGCCCTGCTGTCCCTTGCGTCCCGCGTCCATCGGGTGCTTGACCTTGGTCATCTCGGTCACGAGGTCGGCCGCCGCCAGCAGCTCGGGCGCCGCGTACCGCCCGGTGATCACGACGTGCTGCGTGCCCGGCCGGTTCGCCAGCGTCGCCACGACGTCGTCCACGTCGACCCAACCCCACTTCATCGGGTACGTGAACTCGTCGAGCACGTAGAACTTGTAGGTCTCGGCGGCCAGGTCCCGTTTGATCTGGGCCCATCCCTCGGCCGCCTCGGCCGCGTGGTCACGCTCGGTGCCGGCCCGCTGGATCCACGACCAGCCCTCGCCCATCTTGTGCCAGACGACCGGCGCGCCGCCGGCCTGGCCGAGCGCCTTGAGCGCGGACTCCTCGCCGACCCGCCACTTCTCCGACTTCACGAACTGGAACACCCCGATCGGCCAGCCCGCGCTCCAGGCCCGCAGCGCCATCCCGAACGCCGCCGTCGACTTGCCCTTGCCGTCCCCCGTGTGCACCGCGAAGACCGCCTGCCGCCGGCGCTGCCGGGTGGTCAACCCGTCCTGAGGTACGACGCTGACCTTCCCCTGCGGCATCAGGCAGCCTTCCTTATGGTCGTGGCGGAGCCGGCCGTGGCCGCTTCGAGATGGCCGAGCGGCATCAGGTCGGCGCCGAGGGCGGAGGCGAGCCGGGCGGCCAGGCCGAGGCGTACCGGGCCGGACTCGCAGTCGACGATCACGGTGGCCACCCCGGCCAGGGCGGGCGCCACGGTGACCGGGTCCGGCCCGCTGGTGGCACGGCCGTCGGTGACCACGATCAGCAGCGGCCGCCGACGCGGGTCCCGGCGGCGCTCGGTGGCGATGGTGGCGGCGGCCCGGCGCAGACCGGCGGCCAGCGGCGTGCGTCCCCCCGTGCGCAGGGCGGCGAGCCGCAGCACCCCGACCTCATGGCTGGACGTGGGCGGCAGCACCTGCTCGGCGTCGTGCCCGCGGAAGGTGATCATCCCGACCCGGTCCCGCCGCTGGTAGGCGTCCCGCAACAGCGACAGCACCGCGGTCTTCACGATGGCCATCCGCTTGCGGGCGGCCATCGACCCCGAGGCGTCGACCACGAACAGCACCAGGTTCGCCTCGCGGCCGACGTGCACCGACTCGCGCAGGTCGCGGGGGCGGACGTCCCGCGCGCCGCGGTGCAGCGCGGCCCGCAGGGTGGCGGGCAGATGCGGCGCCCCGGCCAGCTTGCCGCGCGGCTCGCGCGAGCCGATCACCCGCCCGCGCCGCGAGAACGCCGGCGACCGCCGCCCCGCATGCCCACCCTCCCCACGACGGGCAATCGAGAGCGTCCGGGTCCGATAGGGACTCCCCGCAACCGCGACCTGCCCCGGCCCGCCCTGCCCCGGCTCACTCTGTCCCGGCCCGCCCTGCCCCGGCCCGCCCTGTCCCGGCCCGCTCTGCTCCAGGCCGCCCTGTCCCGGCCCGCCCCGTCCTGCTCCGCCGTGTTCGGTCCCATCCGCCGCACCCACGCCTCTCCTGGCTCCCAAATCCGACTTTCCCGAAATGTCGCCCGGGGTACCGGAGCCGCTCCAGCCACCAGAACGGCCTGGGCCACCGAAGTTGCCCGAGCCGCCCGAGCTGTCGGAGCCGCCCGAGCCGTCGGGGCTGGCATCGTCGGGACCGCCGGTCGGCGAGCCGCCACCGTCGGGGTCGTCGTCCGGGCCGCCGTCGCGCTCGCGCTCCTCCCGCTCGGCGCACTCCCGCTCGGTTCGCTCCCGATCGGCGCGTTCGCGTTCGCGTTCGAGCTCGGCCTCGGCCTCCGCCAGCGCCTCCTCGAGCCGCTGCTCGTCGGTGCCGGGCGGGTCGAGCGGGTCCTTCCGCCGCCGGTGCGGCAGGGCCAGGCGGGCGGCGTCGCGCACGTCGCCGGCCGTGACCCGCTCCCGGCCGTGCCACGCGGCCAGGGCCACCGCGCACCGGGCCACCACGATGTCGGCGCGCATGCCGTCCACCCCGTAGGCGAGGCAGACCCGGGCGATCCGGTCGAGCTCGCCGTCCGGCAGGACGACCCGCGGCAGCCGTTCCCGGGCCGCGACGATCCGCTGCGACAGCGCGTGCTCGTCGTCGGCGAAACGCACCGCGAAGTCGCCGGGGCCGGCCTCGTACGCCAGCCGCCGCCGCACCACCTCGGCCCTTTCCCGGGCCTCGCGCGGCGCCCCGACGGTCACCACCAGGCCGAACCGGTCGACCAGTTGCGGCCGGGGCTCGCCCTCCTCCGGGTTCATGGTGCCGACCAGCAGGAACCGGGCCGCGTGCTTGACCGACACCCCGTCCCGCTCGACGTGGGCCCGGCCCATCGCCGCCGCGTCCAGCAGCAGGTCGACCAGGTGATCGGGCAACAGGTTGACCTCGTCGACGTAGAGCACGCCGCGGTGCGCGGCCGCGAGCAGGCCCGGCTCATACGCCTTGACCCCGTCGGCCAGCGCACGCTGTATGTCGAGCGTGCCCACCACCCGGTCCTCGGTCGCCCCCACCGGCAGCTCGACCAGCGCGGCCGGCCGGGACAGCGCCGGGATACCGGCCGAGAGCGAGACGTCGGAGCCGGCCGGGTGCAGGCCGTCGGAGCCGGCCGGATGCGGGCCGTCGGAGCCGGCCGCGTGCGGGCCGTCGGAGCCGGCCGCGTGCGGGCCGTCGGAGCCGGCCGGATGCGGGCCGTCGGGGCGCGCCGCGTGCGGGCCGTCCGGGCAGGCCGGGTCGGGCGCCGCCGGATCGCAGGCGAAGCGGCAGCCGCGGACCACCGTGACCGGCGGGAGCAGCGCGGCCAGGGCACGCACCACCGTGCTCTTCGCCGTTCCCTTCTCTCCTCGCACCAGAACCCCGCCGACATCCGGCGAGACAGCGGTGAGCAACAGCGCGAGGCGCAGGTCGGCAAGCCCGACCACGGCCGAGAACGGGTACGGCGTCACGGAGGTCCCTTCTGCCCGGGTGTCCACGCCCGGACGATGAGCGTCACGAGCGGCCGGAGTTCCTGGCTCCCGGATCGACGCTCCCCGACACCGCTGAACGCCGCGACGACAAAACGCCGTGGCGATGGGCCACGACGACGGGACGGGTCACTACCCGGTCACAGTGGCGGGACCGTCCCGGAATCGCACCGGGTTCCTCCGCTACCGCTCGCCCGCCATGCTTTCGCACCGCCGGGCGGACCGTCAACGTGACCAGCGGTGACCACCATCTCTAAGACGGGTGGGCGGCCGTCTCCAGCGGCGGGGCCAGGCGGTCGAGCTCGCGCACGATATCCATGGTGGCCAGGGCCGACTTCTCGATCAGCGGGCGCAGGCGGGCGTAGAGGGCGGCGTTCTCGGGGTCGGGCCGGGTCGGCGTGCCGATCGCGATCAGCGCGGCGGCGCGGTCGAGGTCGGGCAGGTCGCCCAGCGCGTGCAGGCCGAGCAGGCAGGCGCCGAGCGCGGTGCCCTCGGGGGTGCCGGCGATCGCCACCGGCAGGTCGAGGGCGGCCGCCAGCACGCCCACCCACAGCTCGGACGCGACCGCTCCCCCGGTCGCCCGCACCTCGGTGACCGGGAAGCCCTCGGCCGCGAACGAGTCGCGGACCAGCGCCAGCTGCTGGCACACGCCCTCGACCGCCGAGCGCACCAGGTGGGCGCGGCCGTGCTCGCGGCGCAGCCCGAGGTAGGCGCCGCGCATGCCGGCCCGCCACCACGGCGCGCGCTCGCCCAGCAGGTAGGGCAGGCAGAGCAGCCCGTCGCTGCCCGGCGCCACGCTCTGCGCCTCCATGAGCAGGGCGGCGTCGCGCTCGTCCTCGTCCTCGCCCTCGGCGCCGGGGCGCTCGAAGCCGGACGCGAAGCTCTGCCCGGCCCAGCGCACCACCGAGCCGGCGTTGTTGACCGCACCGCCGATGACCCAGCGGTCCTCGGTCAGCGCGTAGCAGAACAGCCGCCCGGCGGCGTCGGCGGTGGGCCGGTCGACGACCGTGCGCAGGGCGCCGCTGGTGCCGAGCGAGACGGCCGCGACGCCGGCCGGCGTGGCGCCGAGGCCGAGGTTGGCCAGCGGCCCGTCGGCCGCGCCGATCACCAGTGGGGTGCCGGCCGGCAGCCCGGCCGCCGACGCGATCGAGGGGCGCAGCTTCAGGACGGTGGTGGTCGGCACGACCTCGGCCAGCTGGCCGGGCCGGGCGCCCGCGATGTCGAGCGCCTCGGGATCCCACGTGCGGGAGTGGATGTCGTAAAGGCCGGTGCCCGAGGCCACCGACAGGTCGAGCAGGAACGGCGCGTCGGCGAGGGCGGTCAGCACCAGCTCCTTGACCCCGCCCCACCGCGGCGTCGACCGCAGCCGCTCGGGGTCGGTGGCCCGCCACCAGGCGAGCTTGGTGAGCGGCGACATCGGATGCACGGGCGTGCCGGTGCGGGCCTGCAGCGCCTTGTCGCGGCCGGCCGCGATGATCTCGTCGCACTGGGCGCCGGCCCGGTTGTCGGCCCAGGTGACCAACGGGCCGAGCGGGCGGCCGGCGGCGTCCATCGGGGCCAGGGCGTGCAGGAACGCGCTCAGGCTGACGGCCCGCACCGCGTCACCCTGCTCGCGGCAGGCGGCGGCCACGTCGGTGAGCGCCTTGACCGCCGCGTCGATCAGGTGCTGGGGGTCGAGCTCGGCGCGGCCCGGGCCGGGCACGGCGAGTGGATAGTGGACGCTGGTGTGCGCCCGCAGCCGGCCGTCGGCGGTGGCCGCGATGCCCTTGGTGGCGGTGGTACCGGTGTCGATGCCGATCACGACGTCCATGGCGACGCTCTTACCCGTTACCCGGGCTCACCAGACAGAAGACGTGCCCGTCCGGATCGGTGAGCACCGCCTGCCGCTCGCCCCACGGCTGCACGGCCGGCGGGTCGATCACCGCGGCGCCGGCCTTCTCGGCGGCGGCGGTGACGGCGTCGACGTCGTCGACCAGATAGCTCGCCGCGACCCCGGCCCGGCCCGGGGTGGGCGGCCGCCGGTGCAGCAGCACCTCCGGGTCGCCGAGCATGGCGATCTCTTCCGTCCGGTATTTCTCGGCCAGGCCGAGCGCGTCGCGATACAGCGCGAGCGCCCGGTCGAGATCCGCCACCGACACGATGATCCGGCGCAGGCCCTGAATCGTCACGACCCCAACCTATCCGTCACGGCAACGGCACGGTCCTCGGATCACCGCCGCCCCGCGGCCGCACCTCGAGCTCGGTCGCGGCGTCGGGCAGCAGCGCCACGTCGCTCACCGGGATCCAGGCCCCGCGGGTGCGGTAGCGCAGCGTCGCGTTGAGCACGGCCACCACCACGCCCTGCTGGCCGGGCAGCCGCACCCGCACCACGCCGTCGCGCATCAGGCCCGCGTAATGCGGCTCGGGCCCGCCGAGGAACCAGAACGCCCGGACCGTGTCCTCCAGCGGCAGCGTCCGCACCGTGAACTGCCGGCCGTCCGGCGTGGCGCCGCTGATCTGCCAGGCGCCCAGCCCGGTCTGCGCGTGGTAGCCGAACAGGTCGTCGTAGCCGCCCGGCATCTCCCACGGCCCGGTGGCGCCGGGCAGCCGCCGGTCGAGCAGCTCGGGCACCTGGTTGGTCTTCTCGTGCACCACGTCCCCGAAGTTGTCGAGCGGGATGCCCTCGCCCAGGCCGGCCCGGATCATGGCGATCCGCACGTTCTCCGCCTGCGGCGCCACCCGGCGCACGAACACCCAGTCGGCCCCCGACGAGACCCGGCTGTACGTCCGCCGCACCTTCCCGTCCTCGTCGAACGAGTAGTCGGCCGACAGGTCGACCGGCTGCCCGAGATCGGCGACCACCAGCACGTCGCGCCGCTCGCCGATCAGGATCGCCCCTGGCTCGACCTTGCCCGGCGGCATCAGCCGCACCGAGCCGGTGCCGCGCAGGCCGCCGCCGGCGACCGGCTCGACCCAGCCCAGCAGGTCCTGCGGGGCGGTCTCGACGGTCGCGCGCTGGCTGATCAGCGCGGCCGGCCCGGCCGGGGTGGTGCCCGCCCACAGCACGTGCGGCCGCGACCGGGTCTCGAACGCGTCGGCGCCACGGCTCCAGGCGGCCCGGGCCTCCTGCAGGAACTGCCGGTCGCCGGCCAGGTCGCCGCGGGTCACCGGGTCGGCGACCTCGCCGCCGCGGCCACGCCCGAGCGCCAGCGGCGACCCGGCCGCCGCCACCGCCGCACCGAGGCCGCCGAACAGCACGGCCCGGCGGCGCACGACCCGGCGCCGGCCGCCCGCGCGCACCCGCTCGAGCAGGTCGGGCGGCGGGCTCAGATGCTCGGTGGCCCGCTCCAGCGCGACATGGATATCGGTGTCGGTCACTGCCGCTCCCCCTCTCGCACGAGCTCCGGCCCGAGAACCGCACGCAGCTTCTCCAGACCCCGCGCCGTGTTGCTCTTCACCGTTCCGGCGCTGCAGTCGAGCGCGGCCGCGACCTCGCCCACCGGCAGGTCGTCGAGGTAGCGCAGGACGACGGCGGCGCGCTGCCTGGGCGGCAGCTGGCGCAGCGCGGCCACCACCGACTCGCGCAGGGTGACGTCGTCGCTGTGGTCGGGCGCGCGTACGTCGTGATCCCCGAGCCCGGTCTCGGGTCTCCGTTTCCGTTTCCGCCACCGGTTGGTGGCCCGGTTGACGATCGCCTGGCGCGCGTAGGCGTCGGGCGCGCCGCCGCGCAGGCGCCGCCAGCGGGCGCACATCTGCTCCAGCACGTCCTGCAGCAGATCCTCGGCGGCGCCGCGATCGCCGGTGAGCAGGTACGCCACGCGCAGCAGCCCGGTCGACCTCGTGCGCACGAACTCGTCGAAGTCGTCCATCGCGTGTCCCTTCCCCGCTCTCACACCCTCCAAAGACACCGGCGGGCGGGGAAGGGTTGCATCGGATCAGGCACCGATATACGAAGCCAGATGCTCGCCGGTCAGCGTCGAGCGAGCGGCGACCAAGTCGGCCGGCGTGCCCTCGAAAACCACGCGACCGCCGTCGTGGCCGGCGCCCGGGCCGAGGTCGATGATCCAGTCGGCGTGCGCCATCACGGCCTGGTGGTGCTCGATCACGATCACCGACTTGCCCGCGTCGACAAGACGGTCGAGCAGGCCGAGCAGGTTTTCCACGTCGGCCAGGTGCAGGCCGGTGGTGGGCTCGTCGAGGATGTAGACGCCGCCCTTCTCGCCCATGTGGGTGGCGAGCTTCAGGCGCTGACGCTCGCCGCCGGAGAGGGTGGTCAGCGGCTGCCCGATGGTCAGGTAGCCGAGCCCGACGTCGGCCAGGTGGGACAGGATCTTGTGCGCGGCCGGCGTCTTGGCCTCGCCGTCGGCGAAGAACGTGACCGCCTCGCCGACCGGCATGGCCAGCACCTCGCTGATGTCCTTGCCGCCCAGGTGGTACTCGAGCACCGACGCGTCGAACCGCTTGCCCTCGCAGACCTCGCAGGTCGTCGCCATGCTCGCCATGATCCCGAGATCGGTGTAGATGACGCCGGCGCCGTTGCAGTTCGGGCAGGCGCCCTCGGAGTTGGCGCTGAACAGCGCCGGTTTCACCCCATTGACCTTCGCGAACGCTTTGCGGATGGGATCGAGCAGGCCGGTGTACGTCGCCGGGCTGCTCCGCCGCGATCCCCGGATGGCGCCCTGGTCGACCGTCACCACCCCCTCGCGCCCCGACACCGAGCCGTGGATCAGGGAGCTCTTGCCCGACCCGGCCACGCCGGTGACCACGACCAGCACGCCGAGCGGAATGTCGACGTCGACGTCCCGCAGGTTGTGCGTGGACGCCCCACGGATCTCCAGCGACCCCGACGGCGTGCGGACATCGGGCTTCAGCGCGGCGCGGTCGTCGAGGTGGCGCCCGGTCAGCGTCCCGCTCGCGCGCAGCTGCGCCACGGTGCCCTCGAAGACGATCTCGCCGCCCTTGCTGCCGGCGCCGGGCCCGAGGTCGACCACGTGGTCGGCGATCGCGATGGCTTCCGGCTTGTGCTCGACGACCAGCACCGTGTTGCCCTTGTCGCGCAGCCGGACGAGCAGATCGTTCATGCGCTGGATGTCGTGCGGGTGCAGGCCGATCGTGGGCTCGTCGAAGACGTACGTCACGTCGGTGAGCGCCGAGCCGAGGTGCCGGATCATCTTGGTCCGCTGGGCCTCGCCGCCGGAGAGGGTGCCCGACGGCCGGTCGAGCGACAGGTAGCCGAGGCCGATCTCGACGAACGAGTCCAGCGTCTCGCTCAGCGCGGTCAGCAGCGGGGCGACCGACGGCTCGTCGAGCCCCCGCACCCAGGCCGCGAGGTCGCTGATCTGCATGGCGCAGCAGTCGGCGATGTTGACGCCGTTGATCTTCGAGGAGCGGGCCTCGGCCGCCAGCCGGGTGCCGCCGCACTCCGGGCAGCTGGTGAACGTGGCGACCCGCTCCACGAAGGCCCGCAGATGCGGCTGGAGGGCGTCGATGTCCTTGGAGAGCATGGACTTCTGGATCGACGGGACCAGCCCGGCGTACGTCAGGTTGATGCCCTCGATCTTGACCTTGGTGGGCTCCTTGTAGAGGAGGTCGGCCAGCTCCTTCTCGGTGTAGTCCTTGATCGGCTTGTCCGGGTCGAAGTAGCCGACGCCGCGGAAGATGCGGCCGAACCAGCCCTCCATGCTGTACCCGGGGATCTTGATGGCGCCCTCGTTGATCGACTTGTCCTCGTCGTAGAGCGCGGCCAGGTTGATGTCGTTGACCGAGCCCCGGCCCTCGCAGCGCGGGCACATGCCGCCCAGGATGCTGAAGCTGCGCCGCTCCTTGACCTGGCCGCCGCCCTTGTTGAGGGTGACCGCGCCGGCGCCGCTGACCGAGGGCACGTTGAACGAGAACGCCTGCGGCGAGCCGATGTGCGGCTGCCCGATCCGGCTGAAGAGGATGCGCAGCATGGCGTTGGCGTCGGTGGCGGTGCCGACGGTGGACCGCACGTCGCCGCCCATCCGCTCCTGGTCGACCGAGATGGCCGTGGTCAGCCCGTCGAGCACGTCGACGTCGGGCCGGGCCAGGGTCGGCATGAAGCCCTGCACGAACGCGCTGTACGTCTCGTTGATCAGCCGCTGCGACTCGGCCGCGATGGTGCCGAAGACCAGCGAGCTCTTGCCCGAGCCGGAGACGCCGGTGAACACGGTGAGACGCCGTTTCGGGATATCGACGCTGACGTCCTTGAGATTGTTCACACGCGCCCCGTGCACGCGGATCAGGTCGTGGGAGTCGGCGGCCTGCGTCATCATGTCTCCAGTCCGGTCGGCCGATGGCGTCCGACCACTCTAGTGGCGGCTCGCGGGCGTCACTTCTCCGTTTCGATCCAATCGAGCACCGGCTTCGTGCCGTCCTCGGCGGCGATCCGGGCGGCCAGCGCCTGCGCCCGGGCCGCATGGTGCGGATTGCCGGTGACGGCGGAGAAGGCCGGGGCGAGCCGGTCGGCCGAGAGGGACGACATCGGGATCGGCGGCGGCGCGATGCCGAGCGCGTGCAGCCGGCCGGCCCAGAACGGCTGGTCGGCCAGCACCGGCACGGCGACCGCGGGCTTCCCGGCGCGCAGCCCGGCCGCGGTGGTGCCCGCGCCGGCGTGGTGGACGACGGCGGCCATCAGCGGGAACAGCCGGTCGTGCGGGGCCGGGCCGATGCTCAGCACGTCGTCGCGGTCCATCGCGGCGAGCCCGGACCACCCGGCCTGCAGCACCACGCGTACGCCCGCCCGCCGTGCCGCCTCGACCACGACGGCCGCGAGTTGCTCGCCCCGGCCCGGCACCATGCTGCCGAAGCCGACGAGAACCGGCGCCGGGCCGGCCGCGAGAAAGGCGGTCAAGGCGGCCGGCGGCTCCCATGCCGTGGGCGCGGGCCACCAGTAACCGGTCACCGTGAGCGGGGACGGCCAGTCGCGCGGGCGCGGCACGACGACCGGGCTGAAGCCGTGGAAGGTCGGCGCCCGCCACTCCTGCGACTCCCGGAGGCGCGCGAGGCCCACCCGCGGAAGGCCGAGATCGCGCCGGAGCGCACGGATCGGCGCGGCGTAGAGCGGCTCGATCGCGCGCACCGACAGCCGGCCGGCGAGCACGTTGCCGGGCGCGCCGAACGAGCGGCCCCCGGTCAGCACGGGCGCGAACTCGCGGGTGGGATGGATCGGCTGCAGGAAGGCGGCGGCGCGGCGGATCCCGAGCGCGTCCGCCACCTGATAACCGAGCGGCGCCACCATGGCCGACAACAGCAGGGCCTCCGGGCGTACGGAGTCGGCGGCCGCCGCGAGGCCCGCGCCGAGCGACGCGATCAGGGGCCGCGCCAGGGCCGCCTGCCGCAGGAGCGCGACCGGGTTCAGGCCGCCCGGGGTGCGCGCCAGCGTCGCCCGCAGATCGCCGGGCAGCGGCCGGAAGCCGAGCCGCGCGCCCTCGACCAGCGACCGGAACGGCTCGTGGGTGGCGATCGTGACCTCGTGACCCGAGGCCCGGATCCGCGTGCCGAGGCCGGTGTAGGGCGCCACGTCGCCCATCGAGCCCGAGGTGGCGATCAAGACCCGCACGCTCCCCATCTTGTCACATGCCGGCGAAGTTATATAACCTGCAGAGCATGGACGCGCTGACCGCCATCGCCGAGCCGACCCGCCGGCGCATCGTCGACGCGCTGCGGGCGCGCGAGTGCAGCGTCACCGACCTGGTCGCGCTGCTGGAGATGAGCCAGCCCGCGGTCTCGAAGCACCTGCGCGTCCTGCGGGAGGCCGGGGTCGTCCGCGCCGCCACCGATGCCCAGAGACGGATCTACCGCCTGAACCCGGAGGCGTTCCGCGAGCTCGACGCCTGGCTCGCGCCCTACCGCGCCCTCTGGACCAGGCATCTGAGTGCCCTCGAGGACCACCTCAACCGAAAGGGATGAGCCATGCACGCCGAGATGATTCCCACCGGCCCGAGCTGGACCCTGATCTTCATCCGCGAGCTGCGCCAGCCGCCGCACGAGGTGTGGGCGGCGCTGACCGACCCGGCCGAGCTGGATCAGTGGGCGCCGTTCGCCGCGAAGTCCTCGCTGGCCGTCACCGGCGACACCACGCTCACCATGATCGACGGCGACGAACGGCAGGACCTTCCGGCGACCGTACGCACGGCCGCCGCGCCGTCGTTGCTGGAGTACACCTGGGGCGAGGACGTCCTGCGCTGGGAGCTGGAACCGGCCGGCACCGGCACCCGCCTGACCCTGCGGCACACGCTGTCGCACCCGGACACCGGTGCGATGGTCGCGGCCGGCTGGCACCTGTGCCTGGACGTGCTGCAGCACCTGCTCGACGGCGAGCCGGTCGGCGTGATCCGCGGGAAGGACGCGCTCAACCACGGCTGGGAGGAGCTGCGCGCGTCCTACGAGCGGCAGTTCCGGCGCTGAGCGGCCGGTCAGGCGCCGAGCCGGGCCGCCATCGCCTCGCCGAGGGCCTGGACGCCGCTGAGCGGGCGGACCATCACCATGAAGTCGTCGATCCGGCCGGCCTCGTTCACGTGCAGGAAGTCGCAGCCGGTCAGCGACCGCTCGCCGATGCGGGCCTCGAAGACCAGCGCCGCGTCGTCCCCGGCGGCGATCTCCCGCACGTACCGCAGATCCTCGAAGACCGTGAAGACCGCGCGCAGGATCGTCTCGACGGCGGGACGGCCGCGATGGGGCTTGTACGCGACCGGGCTGTGGAACACGACATCGTCGGCCAACAGCGCGACGGCCGCCTCGATGTCGCCCTTCTCGACGGCGGCGCGGAACTCGTGCACGGTGCTCTACTCCCCCGGGAAGTCGATCTCGGCCTGCTCGCCCTCGGCCAGCAGGTAGTACGCCAGGAACGTCACGCCTTCGCCGGTGGCGTCGAAGCGGGCGATCCGCGTGTTCGCGGGCTCGTGGAACACCTCGCCGGCGGTCAGCGTACGGGCCGGCTCGCCCTCGATCTGGTAGACCACCGAGCCTGCCACCACGCTGCCGAAGACCGGCCCGTTGTGCACGTGCAGGCCGGCCACCGTCCCCGGGTCCATCCGGATCTCGCGCACCTCGACCCGCCGGGTGGCGAGGCCGGCGGGCAGGGTCACGTCGAGCACGATCTCACGGGAGACACTCACGGCCGTCGAGTCTAAGGGCGCTCGAAATCCCACCGGGCGGCACCGTACGGCTCCTCGGTCGCCACGCCGACGATCGAGGTGTGCGTGAGCCGGTAGAGATGCCACGGCGGCGGGCCGGCGCTGGGCGCGCTGAACGGCGCCGTGAGCGCGTCCCCCTCGACCCGGCAGGGCCAGCCGCCGTCGCGGTAGGCGGCGGCGAGCCGTTCCAGCGTCGCGGCGTCGGTGACCCGGGCCGCCGTCCCGGTCAGCACGAGATCCATGCCCGGCAGCCGCACCGAGATCGTGCAGCGCGGGTTGGCGGCCAGGTCGCGGGCCTTGCGGGCGGCCGGGCCACTGGTGAAGTAGTAGAAGCCGCCGTCCCACTGGGCGCCGACGCCGGCCGCGTGCGGGGTGCCGTCCGGCCGGCAGGTGCCGAGGAACTGGGTGATCTCGGGCGACGCCGGCGTGGACAGGATGGCGTGCGCCCGCTTCCACTCCAGCGGCGGGTTGCCGTAGATGTCGAGGTTCGTGGTCTTCCGCGGTTCGCTCATGGCTATGCAGACCGGTGCCGGCCGGAGAACTCATCGACCAGCGCGGAGACCGTCACCGCGCGCAGCCCGCCGAGGGCGCCGAGCAGCTCGTCGGTGGTCCGCACGACGCCGGCCCGCTCGGGCGTGCCCTCGTGCAGCACCAGGATCGACCCCGGCCGGACGCCCGAAGCCAGCGACGGGGCGATCCGCTCGTCGGCCGGCCCGCCCCGGTTGCCGGCCACCAGCGTGCCCAGCACGGCCCGCAGGCCTTGCTCGGAGGCCGAGCGCAGCATCCGCGGCGTGAACACCCCCGAGCCCGGCCGGAACCAGCGCACCGGACCGTGCGGAGCCAGCAGCTCCGTGGTGCGCGCCAGGTCCCGCCGGAACTGCTCGTCCGGGATCAGCGCCGACCGCTCGTCCCGCATCAGGTGGTTGGCGATCTCGTGCCCGGCCGCGGTGATCGCGGCGACCAGCTCCGGGTACCGCTCGGCCCGCTCCCCGACCAGGAAGAACGTCGCCTTGGCCCGGTGCCGCGCGAGCACCTCGAGCAGCCCGGGCGTGCTCTGCGGACCCGGCCCGTCGTCGAAGGTCAGGGCGAAGACCGGCTCGGCGGTGTCCTCGTACCAGAGGACGTCGCCGGGAATGATCCGGGAAATGGCGCGCGCCGCCGGCTCGCGCCATCGATGAAGTGGCGTAGCCATGAACAAAGAGTAGATCGATCGGGAAATGACGAAACGCCCCGCCGCGAGGGAGCGGCGAGGCGTTTCGGCGTGCGATCTATCGCTTGTCGATCGCGACGAACTCGCGCTCCGGGGAACCGGTGTAGAGCTGACGCGGGCGGCCGATCTTCGTGGCCGGGTCGGTCATCATCTCCGACCACTGGGCGATCCAGCCGGGAAGGCGGCCGAGCGCGAAGAGAACGGTGAACATCTTGGTCGGGAAACCCATGGCCTTGTAGATCAGGCCGGTGTAGAAGTCGACGTTCGGGTAGAGCTTGCGGCTGACGAAATAGTCGTCGTTGAGCGCGATCTCCTCGAGCTGGAACGCGAGGTCCAGCAGCGGGTCCGGCTTCTCCAGGGTGCTGAGCATGTCCTGGGCGGCCTTCTTCACGATCGCGGCCCGCGGGTCGTAGTTCTTGTAGACCCGGTGGCCGAAGCCCATGAGCTTGACGCCCTTTTCCTTGTTCTTCACCCGGGTGACGAACGAGTTGACGTCGCCGCCCTCCTTGCGGATCTGCTCGAGCATCTCGAGAACCGCCGCGTTGGCGCCGCCGTGCAGTGGGCCGGACAGGGCGTTGACGCCGGCCGAGACCGACGCGAACAGGTTGGCCTGGGCCGAGCCGACCAGCCGGACCGTCGACGTCGAGCAGTTCTGCTCGTGGTCGGCGTGCAGGATGAAGAGCATGTCGAGGATCTTGGCGATCTTCGGGTCCACGTCGTACTGCACGGTGGGCAGGCCGAAGGTCATGCGCAGGAAGTTCTCGACGTAGTCGAGCGTGTTGTCGGGGTACGGCAGGGGGTGGCCGATGCTCTTCTTGTACGCGTACGCCGCGATGGTCGGAAGCTTCGCCATCAGACGGATGCCGGAGATCTCGACCTGCTCGGGGTCCAGCGGATCGAGCGTGTCCTGGTAGAAGGTCGACAGCGCGGTCACGGCCGAGGAAAGAACGGCCATCGGATGCGCGTCACGCGGGAAACCGGAGAAGAACGAGCGCATCTCCTCCTGGAGAAGCGTGTGCACCCGGATCTTGTCGGCGAAGTCCTTCAGCTGCTCCGGCGTCGGCAGCGCGTCGTGCATCAAGAGGTAGGAGACCTCGAGGAACGTCGATTTCTCGGCGAGCTGCTCGATCGGAAAACCGCGGTAGCGCAGGATGCCCGCGTCGCCGTCGATGTAGGTGATGGCCGAGGTGGTCGAGGCCGTGTTCACGAAGCCCTGGTCGAGGGTGACGAAGCCGGTCTCCTTGAGGAGGGCGCTGACGTCGATGCCGCCCGGACCCTCGACAGCCTCGCGTACCGGCATCGACAGCTGGCCACCCGGGTGGTCGAGCTTGACATCCGTCATGTATTTCCCTCACTTCACCGGCAGATGTCCACAAGAATTTGTCGTTCACCGTAAACCCTCAACCTGAATGGGTCATCAGGTGGCCACCCGCTGAGGGATTGATCACGAAGAGTGGCGCACTTCCATAGATAATGGTGCACAGTGTCAGTACGGAGGTGCGACCCGTGCGGAACCCTGTTGTGGTAGGCGTGACCGGCACGTCGGCCGGCCTGTCCGCCGTGCGGCTGGCGGCGCGGGAGGCGGTCTCCCGAGGCGGTCAACTCCGAGTGGTTCACGCGTTCACCTGGCCCAGTCCGGGCCCGCCGGGCGCCGGCCTCGACTACGACCAGGCTCGCCGGGCCGCCTCACAGGTGGTCGAGGAGGCGGTCGCCACCGCCCAACGTTCCACACCGGGGGTGCGGGCCGTGGGCCAACTGGTGGACGGGCCGGCCGATCGGGTCCTGCTCCGGCTGAGTCACAGCGCCGCCCTGCTCGTGCTGGGCGACGACGACCTCGCCACCACCCCGTGGCTCCCGCCGGCCTCGGTGCTGGTGCAGACGGTGGCCCGCTCGTGGTGCCCGGTCGCGGTGGCCCGGGGTCCCCGCCCGCCGCGCGGCCCGGTGCTGGTCGCGCTGGACGGCTCGCGGTACGGCCTGCTGGCCCTGCGGCACGCGGCCGCCGAGGGGCGGCGCCGGCGGATCCCGGTCGAGGTCGCGCACGTGGTGGCCGAGTACGGCGGCCGGTACGAGGAGCAGGGCCGCCGGCTGGTGAACGAGGCGCTCGAGACGATCCCCGAGCTGAACAAGGCCCGGGTCCGCCTGCTGGCCGGCAGCCCGGGCCGGGCCTTGGTGCAGGCCTCCCGACGGGCGCGGGTGATCGTGCTCGGCGCCCGCGGCGAGCACGAGTCCGGCCCGCTCGGCTCGGTGGCCCGTGAGGTGCTGCACCGCGGAGCCTGCCCGGCCGTCTTCGTGCACGGCCGGACGGCGCCGGCCCCGCGCTCCCCGGCCGGCACCACCAAGGCGCTGGCCCGTTGAGCTAATAACGGGGCGGATTCCGCCGATCTGAACCGTTGATGACCGGATTGTGGCGGCTGTTCGCACTCGGCGGGGTGACGGCGACGGCCGTATACGTGCTCGACCTCTCCCCCGTGGTGAACAGCGCATGCGCGCTGGCTCTCGGTGCCGGGACGATCGTGGCCTGCTTCGCCGGGCCGCGACGACTGGGCGCCGAGCCCCGGCGTGCCTGGCGGCTGATCGGCGAGGCCTCGCTGGTGTTCCTGATCGGCGTGCTGCTGCGGCCGATCGTGACCGACGCCGGCCTGCCGCTGATCGCCGATCTCTTCACCGTGCCCGGCTACGTGCTGCTGTGCGCCTTCTTCTACTCGCTGCTGCGGGCCCGGCAGAGCCTCGAGTGGCACACCGTGCTCGACGGCCTGATCGTCTGCCTCTCCAGCGGCCTGGCCAGCACGCTGCTGCTCGCCGTGCCGGCCATGGACACGCCGGGCCGGTCCGACGTGGTGTCGGTGCTGGCCGGGCTGTACCCCCTGTTCGACGTCGTGGTGCTGATGCTGGTGCTGGCCCTGACGTTCACGGCCCGGATCTTTCCATTCAGCCTCATCACGATGCTGGGCACGATGGCGATGCTGCTCACCGGCGACCTCGCGTACGCGATCATCGGCGCCTCCGGCCACCTCTACACGTCGCCCATGCTCGACGTGCCGTTCCTGCTCGCGTACACGTTGCTCGGGGTCACCGCGCTGCACCCGTCCGCCGTCATGCTCGGTCGCCCGTCCCGGCCGCCGGTCCCGGCCTGGTCGGGCCGGCGGATGGCGCTGCTGATCCCCGCCCTCGCCATCCCGTTCGCGCTGGTCGTGAGCATCGGCGACACCGAGTCCCACCGCTGGATCATCGCGGTGACCGGCGCCGTGATCGTCTCGTTGCTGCTGCTGCGCGCGATCGCCGCGGTGAAGGCCCAGGCCAGTGCCCAGCACTTCGCCGAGCACCAGGCCACCCACGACTCGCTGACCGGCCTGCCGAACCGCCGGATGATCGCCGACGAGGTCGCCCGCCTGCTCGGGCTGCTCCGGCCCGGCGGCGACCAGGTCTGGGTGGTGCTGCTCGACCTCGACGGCTTCAAGTACGTTAACGACTCGTGGGGCCACGACACCGGCGACCGCCTGGTCATCGAGGTCGGCGAGCGGCTGCGCGAGCTGGTGTCCCCGGACGTGCCGGTCGCGGCGCTGGGCGGCGACGAGTTCCTGCTCGCCTGCATCGGCGACAAGTCCTGCGCCGACCAGCTGCTGGCCGCCGCGCACGCCTGCTTCGAACGGCCGTTCGTGGTGCGCGACGTCGAGCTGAAGATCAGCGCCTCGATGGGCATCGCGTCGGCCGGCGCCGACGGTGACGCCGAGGAGCTGATGCGCGACGCCGACACGGCCATGTACCAGGCCAAGTCGGAGGGGCCGGGCCATGCGACGGTCTTCGACCGGTCGATGCACGACCGGGTGCGGGAGCGGATCGAGCTCGAGGTGGCGCTGCGGCGCGCGCTGGGCGACGGCGAGCTCTGGGTGGCCTACCAGCCGCTCGTACGCATGGAGACCGGCCTGCCGATCGGCGCCGAGGCGCTGGTCCGCTGGGTGCACCCGGAGCGCGGCCCGATCTCGCCGGCCGTCTTCATCCCGCTCGCCGAGGACGCCGGCCTGATCGGCGCGATCGGCAACTTCGTCCGGCAGGAGGCCCTGCGGCAGCTGGCCGCGTGGCGCGCGGACGGGACCGTCGACGACGACTTCTACCTCTCGATCAACGTCTCGGCCCGGCAGCTGACCGACCCCGACTTCCCGCTCGTGGTCTCGGCCGAGCTGCTCAGCCTCGGCGTGCCGGCGCGCTGCGTGGCGCTGGAGATGACCGAGACCGTCATGGTGGACGGCTCCGGCGCCACCTCCCGGGTCGTCTTCGAGCTGCGCGAGCTCGGCGTGAAGCTGCTCATCGACGACTTCGGCACCGGCTTCTCCGGGCTCGGCTACCTGCGCCGGTTCCCGGTCACCGGCGTCAAGATCGACCGCTCGTTCGTGGTCGGCCTCGGCAACGACGAGGAGGCGGGCGAGATCGTCCGGGCGATCGTGGCGATGAGCCAGGCGCTGCGGCTCAGCGTGATCGCCGAGGGGGTGGAGACCCGGGTGCAGCGGGACGCGCTGGCCGCGATCGGCGTGACCACCGGCCAGGGCTGGCTGTGGGGCCCGGCCGTGCCGCCGGCCGAGTTCGCCGCGCACTGGCGCGCGTCGGGCACGGCGGCCACGCTGGCCAAGACCGACTGAAAATCGGACTCTGGCGGTCAAGCGATTTCTCGGGCATCATTCGTGGCCAAGACGTAACCCCCGTCACACTGGGATCGGAGGATCATGACCGCGCTGGTCAGCGTTCTGCTCATGCTCACCGTGGGTCTTGCCGCGGCGCTCATGACGGCGGTGCGGCGGTCCTGATTTTCGCGGCGTGATGGGGCAGGCTGGCCCCATGCGATTCGCCACCTGGAACGTCAACTCGGTCAAGGCCCGGCTGCCGCGGCTGCTCGAGTGGCTCGACATCACCAAGCCCGACGTGGTCTGCCTGCAGGAGACCAAGGTGCCCGCCGACGGGTTCCCGCCGATCGAGGGCTACGACGTCGCGGCGTACGGGCAGGGCCGGTGGAACGGCGTCGCGATCCTCTCCCGCGTCGGCCTCGCGGAGGTGCGCAACGGCTTCCCCGGCGAGCCGGGCTACCCCGATCCCGAGGCCCGCGCGGTCTCGGCGCTCTGCGGGGACATCAGGTTCATGTCGGTGTATGTCCCTAATGGCCGCACTCCGGACGATCCGCACTTCCTGTACAAGTTGAACTGGCTCGCCGCGCTGCGCACCGCCCTGGCCGGCGACCTGGCCGGCGGGCCGATGGTGGTGGCCGGCGACTTCAACGTCGCGCCGACCGACGACGACGTGTGGGATCCGGCCGTCTTCGTCGGCTCGACCCATGTGACGCCGCCCGAGCGGGAGGCCCTGGCCGCGATCCGCGACCTCGGGCTGCGGGACGTCGTCGGCCGGCCGCTCAAGGGCGACCGCCCGTTCACCTATTGGGATTACCGGGCCGGGATGTTCCACATGAACAAGGGCATGCGCATCGACCTGGTCCTGGCCAGCCCCGGCGTCGCGTCCCGGGTGACGGATGCGGTGGTCGACCGGGAGGCGCGCAAGGGCAAGGGACCCTCCGACCACGCGCCGATCGTGGTCGACCTCGACGGCTGACCACTCCTCGATCGAGGCCGTTCCGGCCGGGACGAACTAGGGTGGGGTGGAACGATCAACCGCGGCGGGGACGTTGGGAGGGATCATGACTGCGCAATCGCCGGCCACGGCCGGCGAGGTCCGCATGGGCGAACGGGCTCCGGCGCTGCTGCGCGCCGGGCTGCTGCACGCCGCGCTCGACGCCGCCGAGGAGGCGGTCGTCCTGTGCGGCACCGCCGACGACACGATCCTGCTCGTCAACGCCGCGGCCGCGATCCTGGTGCCCGGTCTCGTGGCCGGTGGCGCCGCCGGCGCGGGCCCGCTGGGCGGGATGGCCGGGGCGGTCGCCGACGGCGCCGACACGTTCACCGACGAGTACCGGGGACGGCACCTGGCCGGGCGCCGGCGCCGGCTCGACGACGACCACTACGGCTGGTTCCTGCGGGACCGCACCGAGGAGGTCAACCGGGCCGCGGCCCTGACCGTCGAGCGTGCCCGCACCGCGTTCCTGGCCGAGGCCGGGCGTCGTCTCGCCGGCTCGCTGCACCAGGGACGCTGCCTGCGGACGACCGCCGAGCTCGCCGTCGCCCACCTGGCCGACGCCGCCGTGGTGATCCTGCCCGCCACCCGCCGCCGCAACCCCTGGGTGCGGCTGGTCGCGGGCGGCCCGATCGAGGAGGGCTCGGTCGCCGAGGCCGCGCTGTCCGAGGTCCCGGGCCTGGTCGAGGTGCTGGGCGGCTTCCCGCCGATCCCCAGCCGCTGGCTCGACGCCGCCCAGGCGCCGGCCTGGCTCGGCCTCGGGCCGATCGGCTCGCTGCTGGTCACCCCGCTGCCCGGCAACGCCGAGCCGGCCGGGGCGCTGATCCTGGCCCGCCGCGACCCGGGCGCCGGGTTCACGCCCGACGACGAGCTGCTCGCCCGCATCTTCGCGGCCCGGGCCGGCGCCGCGATCGCGGCCGCCGCGCTCTACCGCGAGCAGGTCGACACCACCGCGGTCCTGCAGGCCGACCTGCTCCCGCCCGAGCTGCCCCAGCCCGACGGCATCGAGCTGACCGGGTCCTACCAGGCCGCACACGACTCGCTGCGGATCGGCGGCGACTTCTACGACGTGTACGGGCCCTCCGACGCCGGCCGGGACACGATGATCGCCCTCGGCGACGTCTGCGGCACCGGCCCCGAGGCGGCCGTGCTCACCGGCAAGGTCCGGCAGACGCTGCGCGCCCTGCGCCTGGTCGGCGCCCGGCCGGCGGCCATGCTCCGGGTGCTCAACGAGGCGCTGCTGCAGTCCGGCCGTCAGCACCGGTTCGTGACCGTGGTGGTGGGCTCGGTCCGGCGGGCCGAGCACGGGCGGGTGCGGCTCACGCTGGCGACCGGCGGCCATCCGCCGCCGCTGGTGCTGCGGGCGAACGGCGGGGTCGAGGAGGTGCCGGCCAGCGGCACGCTGATCGGGGCGGTTCCCCAGACGGTGGTACGCCCGGCGGACGTCGAATTGGCGCCGGGCGAGATCTGCCTGCTGTACAGCGACGGTCTGACCGAGGCGCGCGGCGGCCCCAGCGGCGTCGAGCAGTGGGGCGAGGCCCGCCTGCACGCGGCGCTCGCCACCTGCCGGGGCCTGTCCGGGCCGGCCACCGTCGAGCGGCTGCGCCAGCTGGTGTCCGACTGGATGCGCGGCGGCGCGCGGGACGACATCGCGATGCTGGCCGTGCGCGCGCCGACCCGCGCCCCGCTCAGCCTCGCCTCGTCGTTCGCCGCACCCCGGGCGAGAACCAGTTCATGACCGTGACCCTGGCCGCCGGCCTGCACGAGGACTACTTGGCCCTGGTCGGCGACGGCGACGAATACGGCGCGGTCGAGGTGGTGAACCGGCTGCTGGACGCCGGGGTGCCGGCGCAGCGCGTGATGATGGACCTGATCGGGCCGACCCAGACCCGGGTCGGTGAGCTGTGGGCGGCCAACGAGTGGTCGGTGGCGCGCGAGCACGCGGCGACCGCGACCAGCGAGCGCGCGCTGGCGGCGGTGGCGGCCCGCACGCCGGTACGCCCGACCCGCGGCCGCATCACGATCGCCTGCGTGGACGGCGAGTGGCACGCGCTGCCGGTGCGCCTGCTCGCCGAGATGCTGCGCCTGGACGGCTGGCGGGTGGACTTCCTGGGTCCCAGCGTCCCCGGCCCGCACCTGGTCACCCACCTGCATCAGACCGGCCCCGACGCGGTCGCGCTGAGCTGCATGATCGCCACCCGGCTGCCGCGGGCGCACGCCGCCATCACCGCCTGCCGCTCGGCTGGGGTGCCGGTGATCGCCGGCGGCCGCGGGTTCGGCCCCGGCGGCCGCTACGCCCAGCTCCTGGGCGCCGACGCGTGGGCGGCCGGCGCCGAGGAGGCGGTGGCCCGGCTCTCCGCCGGCTGGCCGCCGTCCTCGGCGCGCGATCCGCAGGCAACCGCGTTCCTCGGCGACGAGGAGTACACGTTCGTGATGCGCGAGCGGCCCACGCTGATCGCCCGCTCGCTGTCGTCGCTGGCCTCCGCCTATCCCGCGTTCCGGCAGTACGACGAGCGTCAGCTGGACGCCACGGCCGAGGACATGGGTCACATCGTCGACTTCCTGGCGGCGGCCCTCTACGTGAGCGAGCCGGCCATCTTCACCGACTTCGTGGAGTGGACGGCCGAGGTGCTGCGGGCGCGCGGGGTGCCGGCCCCGGCCCTGCGGGTCGGCCTGCACACCGTCCGGGCCCAGCTGACCGACTACCCGCGCTGCCTGTCCCTGGTCGACGCCGGTCTGGCCCGCATCACCGCCTGACCGCCCGCGCGGCACCCGCTAGCTGCGGCGGAATGCGTAGGAACGCGACTTGCCCCGCGCGCCGGCGCGGGCGTGGTCCCGTTCGGAGCGGCCGCGGGCGGCTTGCCGGGCATCCCGGGCGCCGTGGTGCGCGGCCAGGCCGGTGGACGGGCGGTCACCGGCGCCGGTGTCCAGGCCGCCGGGCCGGTTCAGGCCGGCGGCGAGGTCCTGCTTGGCCAGATCGTCCTGGTCGACGTGGATGGAGAACTGCGGGGGCATACGGACCTCCTTCTCGCCCACCGGACCGCCCGCCGCCCGAGACAGGGCAGGGCGGGGTGGGCTCAGCAGAGCGAAGTGAAACCGTGGAAGGGCGAGATCGCTCCGGGCGCCGGCACAACGGCGTCTCCACGGCGGACCAACCCGCCGGAGCACCCGGAGCCGCGCGGCCGCGGCATGGCGCCTCAAAAGCGGCGCGGCGCGCCTCGAAAGGCAGCGCGCCTAGAAACGCAGCGCGGCTCAGAGGACAGCGCGCCTCAAAAAACAGCGCGGCCTCGAGAACATCAGGAGATCATGCGAACAACGTAGCGGCCCCGCCCGGCCCGCGCGAGCGAATTAAATGCGGGTGGCCCGGCGCACCGGCGCCGGGCCACCAGGGTGGGTGAAGATCAGCCGAGCTCGGCGTACACGTCGTCGAGCAGGCCGTGGTACATGTCGCTGCGGGTGTTGAAGTTGGGGCCGCCGATGCGCAGCGGCAGCATGTTGGTCAGCGACAGCGTCGACGGGATGGTGGTCTGCCCGCGCTGTGCCCCGTCGACGAAGACGGCCAGCGACGTGCCGGAGCGCTGGCAGGTCACCTTGTGCCACAGGCCGTCGGTCACCGGCGCGGCCGAGCGCGCGATGTAGATCGTGGCCGCGCCCACGCCGGTCACCACGCACTGCGCCCGGCCCTGGGTGGCGCCGATCTGCATCTTCCACTGGCTGGCCGTGCCGGCCACGCCCTTCTGCATGATGTTGGCCGAGCCGCGCAGCTGCGCCTTGGTCAGGTGGACCGACGCCGACCAGCGGAAGTACCGGGTGCCCGGGTTGAGAGCGGCCACGCTCGGCGCCTCCAGCAGCGCCCGCGCACAGGTCGTGGCGGTGGTCGCGCACAGGGCGGGGAAGGCGACGTACTTCCCGCCGTTCGCCCCGCCCTCGAAGCGGATCACGCCGCCGTCGGCGCCGCGGGCGGTCAGGGTCGGTCCGCCGCGGCCGGAGGTGTCGGCGACGCGGCCGCCCACGGCGCCGGCGTCGAAGGTCCAGCGGGCCACCAGCGCGGGCCCGGTGGGCGCGGCCGCCGTGGTGGCGGCGGGCGGGGTGTCGGAGGGTGCGGCGGCGGCCGCCTGGACGGCGAAGGCCGGGCTGATCAGCCCGGCCAGCACCACGAACGGGATCGCGATCTTCATACCCGGGAGATCACGATCAGATCACATCATTATGCGGAAACCCGAAATATCAGCTTTCCAGCAGGTCGGTGGCCTCGGCCAGCGCGCACACGCCGAGCAGGCGCAGCAGGTGCCACTCGGCGGCCATCCAGTCGGCGGACCGCATCGGGGCCTCCCCCGGCGCCGGCAGCGCGCGGCCGCCGCGACGGGCGGCGAAGACGATCGACTTCGCGTAGGCGGCCAGGCCCTCGGCGTCGACCTCGCGCTCGGCGTCGCCCATGGCGTCGCGCACCGCGGCGGCGTGCTGGTCGACCAGGGCGAGCAGGCCCGGGTCGGCGAACGCCGCGCACAGGCCGTCGACGCCGACCCGCGCCATCATCTCGTCCAGCACGGCGGCGGCGGGGGTGAGAACACCAGCGGTCGCGTCGGCGGAAATCGGGGCGAAGGCGAGGAATTCGTTCGTCATGGCGAAGACGCTAGGGCCTCGGCCGGCGCCACGACAGGGGGGTAACCGAACGGCACCCGAGCGCCTACGCCCCCGCTACGCCGGCAGCAGGTCCATCGCCCGATAGATCCTTTTGTCCGAAATGGGATAGGCGGTGCCGAGCGACTGCGCGAACAGGTTGATCCGCAGCTCCTCGATCATCCAGCGGATCGCGACCACCTCGTCGGTGGCGCCGAGCGAGGCCCGGATCTCCCGGTACTCCGACTCGATCTCGTGCACCTGGGCCATCAGCTGCCGGTCGCGGGCCACGTTCGACCCGACCCGGTCCAGCCGGTAGACGATGCCGCGCAGGTAGCGCGGCAGGTGGTGCATCTGCCGCCAGCCGGTCTCGGTGACGAACCCGGCGTGCACCAGCCCCCGGAGCTGCTGCCGGATGTCGGCGAGCGCGGGGATCAGCTGCGGGTCCTTCAGCGCCTTCAGGCGCTGGTCGACGTCGTACGCCGTGGCCAGCACCGCCTGCACCTCGGTGACCAGCCCGGCGACCGCGTCCACCAGGTCCTGCCGCACGGTGTCCCGCAGCGACGCGAACTCGACCGACGACCAGACCGGCCCGCCCGCGTCGGCCACCAGCTGGTCGACCGCCGCGCCCGCGCAGTCGTCGAGAAGATCGGCGATCGACCGGTACGGGTTCGCCCGCGACAGCTCGAGCTTGGCCCGGTTGTCGAGCCGTCCCTGCAGGTAGCGGGCGGCCGGCGGCAGCGTCAGCAGCAACAGCCGCCGGGTGCCGGCCCGCATCGCGACCCGCTGCTCGGCCTCGGTCTCGAAGACCTTGATCGCCACGCTGTCGCCCTCGTCGACCAGGGCCGGATAGACCGCCACCTGGTAACCGCCGCGCACCTGCTCGACCCGCCGGGGCAGCACCCCGAAGTCGTTGGCGGTGATGCCCCGCCGCTCGATGTCGCCGGCCGCCTTCGAGATCGTCTGCTGCACCTTGGGCGCGAGCCGGCGCCGCAGCTCGTCGAGGTCCCGGCCGGAGCCGAGGACCGTGCCCGACTCGTCCACCACCCGGAAGTTGACGCGCAGGTGCGCCGGCACCTCGGACGGCCGCCAGGCGTCGTGCGGGACCACCGTGCCGGTGAGCCGCCGCAGCTCGTTGCCGACCGCGTCCGGCAGCGGGCCGCGACGGGCCGGAACCCGGTCGAGGACGGCCTCGGCCCAGTCCGGGACCGGCACGAAGTTGGTGCGCAGCGCCTTGGGCAGGGACCGGATCAGGGCGATCACGACGTCCTTGCGGAACCCCGGCACCGACCACCCGAAGTCGTCGGCGTCGAGCTTGTTGAGCAGGGCCAGCGGGACCTCGACGGTCACCCCGTCGGCGTCCGAGTTCGGCTCGAAGGCGTAGGTCAGCGGCAGCCGCACCCCGTTCGCCAGCCAGGCGTCCGGGAAGGCGTTCGGGTCGACGGTGTCGCGGCCGGCGTTGACCAGCAACTCGCGGGTGAAGGTCAGCAGATCCGGGGTCTCCCGGCGGGCCTTCTTCCACCACGCGTCGAAATGGCGCGCCGTCACGACCTCGGCCGGGATCCGCTCGTCGTACAGGCGGAAGACCGTCTCGTCGTCGACCGCGATGTCCCGCCGCCGCGCCCGGTTCTCGATCTCCTCGATCCGCTCGAGCAGTTTGCGGTTCTCGTCGAAGAACTTGTGGTGGGTGTCCCAGTCGCCCTCGACCAGGGCGTGCCGGATGAACAGCTCGCGGCAGAGCACGGGATCGATGCGGGCATATCCCACGCGCCTTCGCGGCACGATCGGAAGACCGTAGAGCGTCACTTTCTCGTACGCCATGACGGCGCCCTGCTTCTTTTCCCAATGCGGCTCGCTGTAGCTGTGTTTGACCAGGTGCGGCGCGAGTTTCTCGGCCCACTCGGGCTCGATGCGCGCGTTCACCCGCCCCCACAGCCGGCTGGTCTCCACCAGCTCCGCCGACATCACCCAGCGCGGCTGCTTCTTGAACAGCGCCGAGCCCGGGAAGATGGCGAACTTCGCACCGCGGGCGCCCAGGTATTCGCGCTTCTCGCCCTCTTTCAGCCCGATGTGGCTGAGCAGGCCGGACAGCAGGGCGGTGTGCACGTGCTGCCCCTCGGCGACCTCCTCGCGGTCCTCGGTGAGGGTCAGTCCGAGACTGCGCGCCACCTGGCGCAGCTGCGCATAGATGTCCTGCCATTCGCGTACGCGCAGGTAGTTGAGGAACTCGGACCGGCACAGCCGCCGGAAAGCGTTCCCGGACAGCTCCTGTTGTTTCTCGCGCAGATAGCGCCAGAGATTCAGGTAGCTGAAGAAGTCCGATTCCTTGTCGGTGAACCGGGCGTGCTTCTCGTCGGCCTGCTGCTGCTTGTCGGTCGGGCGCTCGCGCGGGTCCTGGATGGACAGCGCGGCCGCGATCACCATGACCTCGGTGACGCAGTCCTGCTTGTCCGCCTCGATGACCATGCGGGCCAGCCGCGGGTCGACCGGCAGCTGGGCGAGCTGGCGCCCGAGCGGGGTGAGCTTCCGGTCGTCCAGCGCACCGAGCTCCTCGAGCAGCTTGACGCCGTCGGTGATGTTGCGGCGGTCCGGCGGGTCGATGAACGGGAACTTGGCGAGGTCGCCGAGTCCGAGATTGGTCATCTGCAGGATGACGCTCGCCAGGTTCGTCCGCAGGATCTCGGGCTCGGTGAACTCGGGGCGGCTCTCGAAGTCCTCCTCCGAGTAGAGCCGGATGCAGATGCCGTCGGCGACCCGGCCGCACCGGCCCTTGCGCTGGTTGGCGCTGGCCTGCGAGACCGGCTCGATCGGCAGCCGCTGCACCTTGAGCCGGTTGGAGTAGCGGCTGATCCGGGCGGTGCCGGGGTCGATCACGTAGCGGATGCCGGGCACCGTCAGCGAGGTCTCGGCGACGTTGGTGGCCAGCACGACGCGGCGCCGGCTGTGCCGTTCGAAGACCTTGTGCTGCTCGGCCGCGGAGAGGCGCCCGTACAGGGGAACGATGTCGGTGTCGCGGAGATCGCGCTTGCCCAGCGCGTCGGCGGTGTCGCGGATCTCCCGCTCGCCGGAGAGGAAGACCAGGATGTCGCCGTCGCCCTCGCGCCCCAGCTCGTCGACGGCGAGAGCGATGCCGTCGACCTGGTCCATCGGCTCTTCGGTGTCGTCCTCGGCGGTGGAGACAAGCGGGCGATATCGGGTTTCGACCGGGTATGTCCGTCCGGAGACCTCGATCACCGGAGCCGGCTTTCCCGACGTGTCCGAAAAGTGCTCGGCGAACCGCTGCGTTTCGATGGTCGCCGACGTGATGATCAGCTTCAGGTCCGGGCGGCGCGGGAGCAACTCGCGCAGATATCCCAGGATGAAGTCGATGTTGAGGCTGCGCTCGTGGGCCTCGTCGATGATCAGTGTGTCGTAGCGGCGCAGCGACCGGTCGTTCTGGATCTCGGCCAGCAGGATGCCGTCGGTCATCACCTTGACCAGCGTGTCGTCGCCGGCCTGGTCGGTGAAGCGCACCTTGTAGCCGACCGTGGAGCCGAGCGGCCGGTCCAGTTCCTCGGCGATGCGCTCGGCCACCGTGCGGGCCGCGATCCGCCGGGGCTGGGTGTGGCCGATCTGGCCGCGCACGCCGCGGCCGAGCTCGAGGCAGATCTTCGGGATCTGGGTGGTCTTGCCCGAGCCGGTCTCGCCCGCCACCACCACGACCTGGTGGTCGCGGATGGCGGCGAGAATGTCGTCCTTGCGCTGGCTGACCGGCAGCGACTCGGGATAGGTGACCTTCGGGACCGAGGCGAGGCGCGCCTCCAGCCGGGCGCGGGCCTGCTCGGCCTCGGCCGCGATCTCGGTCAGCACGGCGGCGCGGGCCGCCTCGTCCTTGATCTTGCGGGAGCCGTCCAAGCGGCGCTGAAGTCGCCGTTCGTCGCGGGGCAGGAGGTCGGCGAGCTGCGAGCGCAGCGAGGAGACAGACACAGACATGGCGCAGCAAGAATAGGCGGATCGGGCGCGGAACGCCTGGTGATTAACGCCGCCTCAAGCCGTCGATCGCGGCCATCTCGTCGTCGGTGAGCGAAAAGCCGGAGATGTCAAAGTTCGTCTCGATCCGGGAGCGCGACTTCGACTTCGGAATGACCACGATCTCGTGCTGGACGTGCCATCGCAGCACGACCCGGGCGGTGTCGACGCCGTGCTCCGAAGCGATCTTCACCAGGACGGGATCGTGCAGGTTCGTGGTCTTGAACGGTGAGTACCCCTCGACCACCACGCCGCGCGACCGGTGCCCGGCGACGAGCCGCTCGTCCCACAGGGCCGGCCCGAAGCGGATCTGGTTGACCGCCGGCTTCTCGCCGGTCTCCCGGTCGAGCTGGTCGATCTCGTCGAGGTCGAAGTTGCTGACGCCGATGGCCCGGGCCAGCCCCGCCTCGCGGGCCGCGATGAACTCGCGCCAGACGGCGACCGACCGGCCGCGCGACGGCGGCCAGTGGATGAGCCACAGGTCGACGGCGTCGACCCGCAGCGCGCGCAGGCTCGCGGTGATCGTCTCGCGCTCCCGCCCGGCCCGCTCGGGCGGCAGCTTGGTGGTGAGGAAGACCTCGTCCCGGGGCACGCCGGAGTCGGCGAGCGCGCGGCCCACCTCGTCCTCGTTGCCGTACATGGTGGCGGTGTCGATGTGCCGGTAGCCGGCCTCGAGCGCGGCGCGGACCGCCTGGTAGGCCGCGTCGCCGCGGATCTGCCAGGTGCCGAAGCCGAGCACCGGCATGGCGGGCCCGGTGGTGAGGGGAAGGGCGGGAATGCTCATGCGCCCATCATGCCCGGCGGAGCCGGCCGGCTCCGCTTCGCTCCGCGGCGATCGCCTTGGCACCGGCGGTCGCGGCGGTTGTCAGTCCGCCGGGTGACGGTGCGGCACCGGCGACCGCAGGCGGGCCGACGACGACTCGTGGGCCGACGGGTCGGCGGCGGGCAGGGCCGACGGGTCGGCGGCGGGCAGGGCCGACGGGTCGGCGGCGGGCAGGGCCGTCAGGCCGGGCAGCCGCACGTCCTCCATCGCCTCCCGCTCGGCCAGGGCCCGCTCCAGCCGCTCCCGCGCCTGCTCGTCGGTGATCTTGTCCGTTCGCAGCTTCATGTCGTCCTCCTCCAAGGGCAGGGTGAAGTGGAAGCGCGTGCCGCCGCCGGGGTTGTCGGCGACGCCGATCTCGCCGCCGTGGCGCTCCACGATCCGTTTGCAGATGGCCAGGCCGAGCCCGGTGCCGGCGTATCCGGCCGAGGCGTGCGCCCGGTGGAACCTCTCGAAGACGGCCGGCTTCTCCTGGTCGGGAATCCCGATGCCGCGGTCGGCCACCTCGATCCGGGCCCAGCCCGGGCCGGCGGGCGCGGCGGTGACGTCGACCCGGGGGGCGGCGCCGGGCCGGACGTACTTGAGGGCGTTGCCGATCAGGTTGTCCAGGACGTGCCGGAGCATCGCCGGGTCGGCCCGCACCCGCGGCATCGGCCCGACGAAGATGTCCGGCCGGCCGGCCGGCGGCAGGTGCGCGACCCGGTCCTCGACCACGCCCGCGACCAGCCGGGACAGGTCGACCCCGACCAGGCTCAGGGAGGCGTCCCGGGCCGTGGTGTAGGCGAGCAGGGTGTCGATCATCGTGCTCATCCGCTCGACGGCCCGGTCGATGCGCGCCAGCGAGGGCGCGGCCGCGCCGCTGTCCTCGTCGAGGGCCGCCTCGCAGTGCCCCTTGATGACCGTGAGCGGCGCCTTGAGGTCATGGGCGACCACCCCGGCGAAGACGGCGAGGTCGTTCTCGTACCGCCGCAGCTCGGTGATGTCGTGGAAGACCGCCACCGCGCCGCGCTGGCCCGCACTCGGGTCCAGCGGCCGCCCGTCGACGCTGATCAGGATGCCCTCGGGCCGGCCCGGGTTGCGCACGATCATCTCCACGCCGTCCGGCGACTCGCCGTCCAGCGCCCGCATCAGCGGCAGCTCGGCCACCGGGTAGGGGGTGTGCCCGTCCGGCTTGAACAGGCCGTAGTGCTCCGGCCAGGCCTCCAGGGCATCCGGCTCCTCGTCGATGCCCAGCAACTCCCGGGCGGCCGGGTTGTGCAGCAGGAACGCGCCGTTCTCGTCGACCACCCCGACCCCGTCGCCGATGCTGGCCATCACCGCGCCGAGCAGTCCCGCCTGCCGCCGGCTCTCCCGCTCGGCCTGCCGCAGCCCGGCGGTGGCCGCCTCGACCTCGGCCATCGCCCGGTCCCGGCCGGTGGCCAGCACGTAGACCAGGCCGGCCAGGATGAGGGTGATGGCCACGCAGCCGAACAGCACCGCGCCCGGCAACGCGCTGCGGGCGCCGGGCAGCGTCCGGGAGTCGGCCCGGACGATCAGCGTCCACTCCCGGTCGGCGACGTCCAGCAGGCTGCGCCGTTCGAGGTCGGGCCGGCCCGGCACGAAGTAGCGGGCCACCGCCGGCTGGGTGCCGTCGTCGTTGTGCGCGCGCAGCTCGCCGTCGAGCTGGCCCTGGCTCACCGTGGCCAGCACCCCGTTGAAGAACTCCTGGCCGCGCATGCCGAGCACGAGCCAGCCGCGGAAGTCGGGATCGGCGCTGCGCGGCCAGATCGGCGCGGCGAAGACGAACGAGTGCTGCTGCCGCGACACCGGCAGATCGCGGTCCCGGAGCAGCACGTACGTGTTGGAGACCGTCACCCGGCTCATCCGGCGCGCGTCGACCAGCGCCTCGGACGGCTCCGGGGCGGCGGACAGGTCGAGCCCGTCGGCCGGCGGCAGCCCGCTCAGGCCCCGGGTGAAGACCGTGAAGTAGTGCTCGGACCCGGGATCGGCCGGCGTCGCGTACGGACGCAGCACCAGCCCGTCCGACCCCCGCGCCCGCCACCGCCGCTGCAGCTCCGGGACCTGGTCCGCGGTGGCCGGCACCACGAGCGCGACGCTGGCCGCCCCGATCAGCCGCGCCGAGGCGAGCGGGGCCGTGGCCGCGTCGAAGTCCTCCCAGGTGAGGTTGGCGTCGGTGGCCAGGCCGGCCGCGGTCGCCTCGAGCAGCGCGCTGTACCGCTCGGTCTCGGTGAGCACGGCCGCGGTGGCCATGTCGGCGCGCTGGTCCATCACCCGCTCGGCGTTCTCGTGCTGGTCGGCGCGCAGGCCCGCGACGATCATCGCGGTCGCGGCGAGGCCGGCGACCACGACCGCGGCGGCGAGCACGGGACCGCTCAGCCACGCGCGTCGTCGCCGCTTCACCAACCTCACCAAAACCAGCGTAATGCGCAAATCGCCCCCGTCAGCCGGTTCGGCCGAGGCGAAGGGCTCGGCGAAGAACTTCGGGCCCGCGGCCAGATTCCGATGCAGCGCCTGACACTTCCTGCTGTCGCTCAGCTGCCCGGATGGTCTCGAACCACCGCCCCGCCGCAAATTGGAGGCACGTCACCGCACCGGCGCGGTGCCAAGTGTGGAACGACGACTATCCGGGCCGTCCTCCCTGGGCAGCAGGTGCGGGCGTCTGACCTGCACCGCGATTTGATCGTTCCCGTACAGGACGTACAGCAGCCCAAGCGGATTCTTCGCCGTCAGCAACAGGCCGCGCCGGGCCAGGACGACCGCCTCGCCGAGGTTGTAGCCGCCCAGCAGGTAGCCGTAGAGCTGCTCGGCGAAGTCCGCGGCAATCTCGTCCGGAATCGCCGCCTGTGTGCCGAGGAAGGCCGGATGCCGATTCTCCAGGAACCACTGCTGAAAAGACGACGAGGACAGCGGGTCGATCCGGGAAGTGTTGCAGGCATTGAAGATGACGACGGCGCGGTCCTGGTCGTGACGTCCAGCGGGCCGTCCGAGCTTGCCGTAGCCCGCGGCGATGTCGCGCTTCCGGACGGACCGAAGCTCGCCCTGCCGCGTGGACAGCTGCACCTCGTCGGCCTCGTCGTCGCCGGCGACCTCGCAATGGCAGGCGAAGTGGGCGAGGGCGGCGGCGCTATGGGTAATTCCGGGGGCCATCAACCGCTGACGGGCGTCGAACAGGGCTTCGGCGACGCGCTTGCGGACCTCTTCCTCGGTCTCGTCGCCGGGCCAGGGACCGTCGACGCTGAGCTCGGGGACGAGCGAGGCGAGGAACGCCTCCTCACGGGCGAAACCCGAGCCGCGGCCGCTCGTCGGTACCGATCCGTCGGTCCGCACCTCGCGATACCGGAACAGCTGGACGGGCAGTGCGGGGTCGTTCGGCAAGGTGATCGGCTCGAGCCGCCGCTGCGGGGTATACCGGCGGACGACCGCGGTGAATCCCAGGAAGCGTTCGGCGATCGCCATCAGGTCGGCGTCGTTGTTGATGGTGGTAGTCCACGCCGCGTCGGGCGGCCGGAAGACCGGCAGAATCTCGACCGGGAAATCGCTGTCGTGGGTTTCCACTTCGACGACCGGAACGTCATCGCGGTCGAACACCGGCCAGAGGGTCCGCCTCGTCTCGTAGAACGCCTCCTGCACCTGTGTCCAGCCGTCGTTTCCACCCATCAGGTCCTGGCCCAGCGTGATTCCCCGGTTCTCGAGCTCGTCCATGGCGAGGCTAAGGTAACTCGCGCGATCGAGGCGCCCGCGCGCCTGCTCGACCAGCTTGTTCAGCATGGCGCCGGCCTTGACCCACGCGGCGGTGGCCGCGCCGGCGCGGATCGTCACCGGATCCACCACGATGTCGCCGAGCGCGAACTCGAAGTCGATCGTCAGCCTGGATTCCCCGCGGAAGGTGAGTTTCGCGAGCGGGCGCGCTTCGGCCGGCCGGTCCGGCACCTCAGGGCTGCCCGTCCGAGAGGACCTGCAGCTCGGTCTGCAGGACAATCCGGCCTCCCTGCCGGACACGCACCCACAGCCAGCGCTGGGGCAGGCTCTCGTCGACCTCCAGGGGGAAGTCCACCGTCGCCTCACCCTCCTGGGCGCCGACCGTCGCCGGTCGCGGGGGCTGTTGCGCCCGACGGTCGTTGCTGTGGATTTCGACCGCGAAGTTCACAGTCCGCTGGTCCACGCCGTTGGTGATCTTCAGTTCTTCGACCCATCCCGGGTACGAAGCGTGACCGATGACGGCCCGCAGCGTGTAGCGCTCGCCCGGTACGAGCGTGAGCTCGCGGGACTCCGGCGGCCGCTCGAGGGGTCGGCCTCGGTCGTCGAGCGCGGTGAGCGTCAGCCACCCGGCGTAGTTCACCAGGCGCGGCCTGGCGATCGCGTCCCGCAGGGCGCGGGGCGCCGCGCTGCGCAGGGTGGTGGTCACGGCGGAGTTGAAGGCTTCGGCGGTCGACTCGTCCAGGTCGGCCGACTCCCGATCGGCGGGAGCCTCCACGGTAGTGAGGACCTGAAGCGCCCGATTGTCCACGACGCGGGTGAACAGTTGTTGCCCGATCCCGAACACCAGGGCCCACGCCAGGATCTGCGTGGGAGTGTCCAGGGCGCTGAAGCCCGGGATGAACTGCCCGCCGATCAGCACGAGGCCGAGTACGGCGGAGAGCGCCCCGGCCGGCAACTTCAGCGCGCCAAGCGCCGCCGTCGGGTTGTACGGAATGGACCGCCCCGGGAATCTACGGATCGACACCACGGCCGCCAGCAGCCCGCCCAGCATGCCCATCACCTCGACGACGGCGACGTCGTAGGGTCGCGCGGTCAATCTGATGATCGCGTCGATCTCCGGCGACTCGAACCGGACCGCGGCCTCGCCAGTGGGACAAACCACTCGGTCGCCGGGTGCGAAGCACAGTGGCAGCAGTTCGGGTCTGACGGCGCCCAGCATGGCGAGGCCCACGGCGAAGACGGTCACGACGAGGGTGACGACGGTTACCACGTTACCCCAGGTCCGTACACGTGCGAGATCGCGCCGGGCCTCGGCGTCGGCGGCCCGGACAGCGGATTCCAGCGCCGCCCGGTCCGCCTCGGAGAGCTCCTCGTCGCGCGGCCGCCGGGCCAGTTCCTCGACCACCGTTCGGTGCGGATCGGCGAGCGGGAGCCGTCGTACCCGGGCCACCAGCGTTCGCAGCTGACCGCGCACATAAGGCTCGGGCGCAATGGTCAGCAGGGCGACCTCGGCAGCATCGAGATTTCCTTCGACGCGCTCCAATTCGGCGCCGCTGCGCAGTCGCTCCAATAGTCCCGGCCGTCGCGTCGCCCCGTACCGCGCGGCGCCCAGATGTTCCGCCACCTGACCCACGATCGGCCCGGCGTCCATCGCCTCACCTCGCGCCTGGAACCACGCCAGCAGTCCTTCGATCTCTGCGGCCCGGGTCAGCGCACGCTCACGCCACGCCGATGCCTCGACGCGCCGATGGGCAGGCCGCGCGTCCATCACTTCTCCTCATCCTCGCTGCTCACCGGTCGCCAGTTGCCCAGGAGCGCCACGATGGTCGCGCTCACGCCGGACGCGAGCGCCGCCGAGAACAGCGTGAGATAGTCGCCGCCCGCGGCGAACAGCGGCTTCGCGTCGTATCCGGAACTCTTGATGGTCACGAAGGCGTACCCCAGCGCGATGAGCACGGCGGCCGCCGTGAGAATGCGAGCGATCCAGATCCAGGCCGTCAGCTCGCCGCCCCGCAGCCGCAGCCCGGTGACGGCCTCGAGACGGCCACGCACGGCCGGCACGTACGCCGGCGGCGGGGCGGCCGAGCCGCGCGTCGTCCCGCCTACCACGGCGTCGTCGACGGCGTCGCGCAACTGGTCGAGTGCCGGCTCCATGGTGACGAGAGCATCTGGATCCTTCAGGGAGCCGAAGCGCACCAGCGCCTTGTCCCACGCCCGTCTGGCCTCCTGGCGGCCGGAGGGCGGAAGAGCGTCGATCCGGCGCTCCTGCGAGTCGAGCTCCTTCCGGTACTGCCCCAGCCGCACCACCGCCGCGGTCCACTGGTCGGCCGGATGGGTCGCCCGCGCCTCCCCGCCGGCGTAGAAGTCGTCGATCTTGTTGACCGTGCTGCCAGCGATCGCCCGCGCCGCCGCCTTCAGGGGATGGTCGTCGGGTATCGACGAAATCTCCGCGAGCGCCGCGCTTAGCCGGGCGCGTGCCGCCTTCGCGTGCTCTGGGCCGCTCGTGGTCACCCGGCTCACGGCGGCAATCAGGGCCTCCCGGCCAAGCCCAGACTTGCGCTGGATCTCCGCCCAGTTCTTCAGGCCCTGGATGCGGGTCGCTGCCGACGTGTCCTGGTCCGCGCGTCTGATCATCCGAGTCAGCACGACCCAGCGGACGAGCCTCCGGAGCAACCGGGGCAGGACGGCAACCGACAAACCGGCGACCAGCCCCAGGACGAGGGCCGCGAACGGCCCCGGCAGAAAGGCGACACGCCGGCGTACGGTCATCGTCAGCTTGGCGCCGCTTCCGTTGGCGATGCTGCCGGTCAGCTCATGTCCCGCGGGTGCCTCGCCTAACGCCAGGCACCAGGGCGTCTGCTGCTGGTCGAAGGCCGCGCGCCGGCTGTCCGGCGCACAGTGTCCCGACGAGGGGACGACGGCGGCGGTGTGCTCCCCCGTTGTGTCGCGGAGCGTTGCCGGCCGGGTCGGCGGCGGCGCCGGCCCGGACACTTCGATGACGTACGGCCCGGCATGCCCGGAGATGTTCACGGTCAGTGACCCGGTCTGGGCGGTCGGTTCCGTGCTCTTGGCCGATCCGATCGCCAGGGGCAGCACGGCCAGAACCACGACGGCCGCTCCGGCGCCGAGCGATCGGGCTGCTGTCTGGCTCAACCGCGTCCTCCCGCCGCCACCAGGGGTTCTTCATACGATCGCGCGGAGCTTCGCCGCCTGGAACGAGAGAGACGGCAACGTGACAAACCGAGCAGCCGGTCACCGGTGAGCCGTCCGCTCCCACCCGTTGGTCCCGGCGCGGTAGAGGAGCTGCCGAAGCGGTGATGCTCCGCGCGATCGCGATCGGGTCGCCAGCTTCGCCACGAGGATGGCCGGCGAGATCCCGCCGGCCGCCCGAAGTGGTGGGCGGTGACGCCCCCGGCCAGGCCACCCCGCGGCATGAGAACCCACGCGACCGTCTGGCAGCGGCTCTTCACCCGGCCGCGCAGGCGATCCGGCACCAGCCGTCGGCGCAGCCTCACCGGCACATGTTCGTCAGGGCCGCACTCGGGACCAGCGCCATGCCGAAATAGAGCAATGTGATCGTGAGCGCAAATCGCCCCCGTCAGCCGGTTCGGCCGACGGGGGCGAGCGGAACTCACTTCCAGATGTCGTACTGGTAGAGGTTGTACGAGGCCATCAGCGTGGTGACCTTCGTGTAGTAGTTCGGGTCGGTCGCGTACCCGGCCTTCCACACCTGCCAGATGAACTTGTTCGCGTCCTTGGTGTAGGCGAACGCCGGCTTGTAGCGGCTGTTCACCCGCAGGAAGTTGCCGTGGTCGCGGAACGAGTTCGTCATGTTCGCGTAGGTGCGGAAGCTGGCCGACGTCGGGAAGCAGTTGCCGGCCTTGTCGCACTCGGTGGTGTTGTAGACGTGGCAGCCGTTGGCCAGCGTGCCGTAGCTGGTGCCCTGGCACTTGATGCCGAAGTAGTTGCTGTCGGCCGTCGACAGGCCGCTGCGGCCCCAGCCCGACTCCAGGATCGCCTGCGCGATGGTGACCGAGGCCGGCACGCCGTACTCGCGCCAGCCGCGCTGCGCGCCCGGCACGGCCGCGGTCAGGAACTGGTCGGGCGTGACGGACGGGCCGGTCACCGGCGTGGTCGACGCGCCCGGGCACAGGTGCAGGGTCGGCGTCACGACGTACGCGTGCGAGATGTAACCGCCGTCGGTGAGCCGGTTCCACTGGGTGGTGGAGCGGACGGTCCCGTTCACCATCGAGCCGACCACGCCGCAGACGCCCTGCACGGTGGCGCCGGTGGTGACCGCGCGCTTGACCGGGTAGGCGGTGCCCGGGCCGGTGCGGATGTTGACGGCGCCGTCGGTGCTGCGCACCGTGCCGACCTTGTAGGTGACCGGCACGGCCGGCTTCGGCTTCGCCTTCACCGGGGCCGCCTGCGGTGACTTGGTCGCGCACAGCGGGAGGGTCCTGCTCATGACGACGTACGCGTGGGTCACGTACGAGTTGTTGCTGAGCCGATCCCACTGGTTCGTCGTGCGAACCGAGCCGCGGATGGACTGCCCGGTGACGCGGCAGACGGCGGTGACCCGCTGGCCGTTGCGCAGCGTGCCGGTGATCCGGGAGGACAGCGACGGCGCGGACCGGGTCTTGAGCGTGCTGCCCACCTTGACGGTCGCCGTCACCCCGGCCGCGTCGGCCGCGACCGGCGCGACCACCAGCCCGGCGCCGGCGGCGAGCGCCAGCAGCGGCCCGGCGAGCAGTCGGGTGTTGAGCCCCATGAAGCGTCCCTTCGTAAACGGTCTGACGGTCCGTACGAAGGTCCCGGTGGCGCGTTGCGGGGCCAGAGCGATGGCGGGTGCGGCTCGGTTGCGCCGGAAATGAACGCCTGAGACTTACGATTCAGTGCGCTTGAAAAAGTGCTCGGTTGGGCAAAACGGCTACCGTCCGCAGTCCCCACGCGCAGGAGGGCTCCCGCCGATGACGGCCCTGGCGTCCCGTACTCCGACGTCCCCGCGCCCGGCGCCGGCCGCGCCGTCCCGGGGCGCCGGCCACGTTCTGCTGCCCCTGGCCGTCGCGCTGGCCGCGGCCGCGGGCGTCGTGGCGACGTACGTGATCTTCATCCGCACCTCGCTCGGCCAGCTGGTCGACACCGCGGCGATGCGGGGCGGCGACGTGCACCATCCCCGGGTGGTGGAGATCCTCAGCCGTACGCTGAACGGCACCACCCTGGTCAGCGTCGTGCTCGTCTGCCTGGTCGCCGCCACGATCGGCGTCCTGCGCAAGCGGATCGACCTGGCGATCGGCGCCACCGTGCTGGTGCTCGGCGCGAACGCGAGCTGCCAGCTGCTGAAGATGCGGCTGGACCGGCCCGACCTCGACGACTTCCCGGCGCCCAACTCGTTCCCGAGCGGGCACACCGCGGCGGCGGCGTCGGTGGCCTTCGCGCTGATCCTCGTGCTGCCCTCGGCCGTACGCGGCATGGTCGCCCTGATCGGCGCCGGCTACGTGGCCATCATCGCCATCGCGACCGTCTGGGCCGAGTGGCACCGGCCCAGCGACACGATCGCCGGCGTGCTGCTCGTGCTCGCCTGGGCCGCGCTCGCCGCCTTCGGCGTCCGCCTGTGGCGCCTGCGCGCGACCGGCGCCGCCGAGCACGTCAGCCGGATCAGCGTGCTGCTGCTGCTCGCGGTCACGGTGGTGACCGGCGCCGCCGCCCTGCTCGGCCTGATCTCGGCCGCCATGTCCGAGCGGGTCACGCCGGACCTGGTCTCCGGCCGCTTCGTCTTCCTGACCGGCTCGGCCGGTTGCGCGGCCGTGGTGGCCGCGGCCTTTTTGATCTGGGTGCGGCTCGCGGCCGGCGACCGCGCCTCGCTCGACGCCCCTGCGGCCCGGCCCTTGAAGAGAGGCAAGAAGAAGTGACCACTCCATCCTCTTCCGATAACACCCCCACCGCCCCCGGGCCGGCCTCGGCGCCCGGCCCGACGGCCATCCCCGGTCCCGCGCCCGAGCCGGACATCTCGGCCGCCCCGGCCGCTACTCCGTCGGCCGCCCCCTCGGCCGCCACCCCGTCTCCCGCCTCGCCTTCGACGCCGTCCCCGTCCGCCGCCCCGGTGCCGCCCGGCCCCGCCGGCGTGCCGAGCCTGCCCAGCCAGACCGGGCCCGGCGCGGCCGCGGCGGCCGTGCCGACGGTCGTGGTCGGCACCTATCCCGACTACGCGATGGCCCAGCAGGCCGTCGACCACCTCTCCGACAACAAGTTCCCGGTCGAGCGCACGGCCATCATCGGCACCGACCTGCGCCTGGTCGAGAACGTGCTGGGCCGCCTTACCACCGGCCGGGCCGCGCTGGCCGGCGCCGCCTCGGGCGCCTGGTTCGGCCTGTTCGTCGGCCTGCTGTTCGGCCTGTTCAGCGACTCGAGCTGGTTCGGCGTGATCCTCGTCTGCCTGCTCATCGGCGCCGCCTGGGGTGCGATCTTCGGCGCCATCGCGCACGCCGCGACCGGCGGCCGGCGGGACTTCGCGTCGCGCAGCTCGCTGCAGGCCGGGCAGTACGCGGTGACCTCCGACGCGGAGGTCGCCGACCAGGCCCGCCAGCTGCTCGTCCAGCTCAACTGGCGGGCCTCCGGCGCTCAGTGACCCCGCTTCGCGGAAGAGCCCCGGAGCAGCTGCTCCGGGGCTCTTCTTCTGGTCCCGGCTGGTGGCGGCCGACCGGGACCTCGGGGCGGGTGATCAGAAGGAGGCGTCGAGCTCGGCGCGCAGCTTCGCCAGGGCACGCGTGAGCAGCCGGGAGACGTGCATCTGGGAGATGCCGATCTGGTCGGCGATCTGCGACTGGGTCAGGTTGCCGTAGAACCGCAGCGTCAGGATCTTCTGCTCGCGCTCGTCCAGCGTCGCCATGGCCGGGCCCAGCGCGACCCGTGTTTCCGCGAGCTCGTACTCGTGGTCCTCGCCGCCGAGGGTGTCGCCGAGCTCGGTGGTGCCGTCGGCGCTGATCGGGGTGGAGAGGCTGGTGGCGTTGTAGGCGCGGGCGCCTTCCAGGCCTTCGAGGACGTCTTCCTCGGTGACCTGCAGGTGGGCGGCGATGTCGGCGACGGTCGGGGAGCGGCCGAGGCTGTGGGTGAGGGTGCTGTTGGCCTCGGTGATGGCCAGCCGCAGCTCCTGGAGGCGGCGGGGGACCCGGACGCTCCAGGTGCGGTCGCGGAAGTGGCGCTTGATCTCGCCGATGATGGTCGGGATGGCGTAGCCGGCGAAGTCGACGCCGCGTTCGGGGTCGAACTTGTCGACGGCTTTGATCAGGCCGACGGTGGCGGTCTGGATGAGGTCGTCGGTGGGCTCGCCGCGGCCGGAGTAGCGGTTGGCGAGGTGGCGGGCCAGCGGCAGCCACGCCTCGATCGCGCTGTCCCGCAGGACGGCCCGCTCGGGGTCCGCCGGCGGGAGAGCGGCCATGCCGGTCAACAGGTCGGAGGCGCTTTCGGCCACCGACTGCGAAGTCGGGATCATGTTGTGGTCCTCCATCAGCGGGCAGAGAGCCGTGCCCGCACGCGGCGACCGTTCCGTGTTTCCACGTTAACCACAAAGACTAGCCCCGACTAGCTGAAAGTATGAGTCATTCACGTCGAATGGCCGATCCGAGCGCGCCAGGTAGTAGCCGGGCAGGATTTGATGTCGTCCGCACGTGGTAAACAGCGGGAAACATCTGCGAACCAGGAGACGGGACACAGGGATGGCCACTCTCGGCATCGACATCGGCGGCTCCGGGGTGAAAGGCGCACCGGTCGACACGGTGCGGGGCGAGCTGCTCGCGGAGCGCTACCGGGTAGCGACGCCGCAGCCCAGCGACGTGACCAGCGTGGTCGAGGCGGTGGCCGAGGTCGCCGGCCAGTTCGACGGCTTCGACCGGGTCGGGATCACGTTCCCCGGCGTCGTCGTCGACGGCGTCACGCGTACCGCGGCGAACGTCGACAAGTCCTGGATCGACGCGCCCGCCGCGAGTCTGTTCAGCGAGCGGCTCGGCAAGCCGGTCACGGTCCTCAACGACGCCGACGCCGCCGGCGTGGCCGAGGTGGCGTTCGGCGCCGGCAAGAACCAGCGCGGGCTCACCATGATGCTGACGTTCGGCACCGGCATCGGCAGCGCGCTGTTCCTCGACGGCGTGCTGATCCCCAACACCGAGCTGGGCCACCTCGAGATCGACGGCAAGGACGCCGAGGTGAAAGCCTCCGACCGGGCCCGCGAGGCGGAGGACATGAGCTGGGAGAAGTGGGCCGGCCGGGTCGAGAACTACCTGCGCCACGTCGAGATGCTGCTCTCCCCCCGGCTGTTCATCGTCGGCGGCGGCGTCAGCAAGAAGTCCGACCGGTTCTTCCCGCTGATCGACATCCGCACCCCCATGGTGCCGGCGACGCTGCTCAACAACGCCGGCATCATCGGCGCCGCCATGGCCGCCATCCAGGCCGAGGGCGACCCCGGAGCGATCCAGGTCGACGCCGCGGCCCGGGTCTGAGAGGAGCGCTCGTGCCCCGCACCATCGCCACCACCACCAAGGTCGATCGCGAGGGCCTGCTGGAGTTCATCCGGCCGCGGCACCACGCGATCCTGATGACGACCCGCAAGGACGGCCGCCCCCAGGCGTCGCCGAACACATGCGGCGTCGACACCGAGGGCCGCATCGTCATCTCGACGTACCCCGAGCGGGCCAAGGCCATGAACGTACGCCGCAACCCCCAGGTCTCGGTGTGCATCCTCTCCGACGACTTCGGCGGCGCCTGGGTCCAGGTCGACGGCGTGGCCGAGGTGCTCGACCTGCCCGAGGCCCTCGAGCCCCTGGTCGAGTACTTCCGCGTCATCTCCGGCGAGCACCCCGACTGGGACGAGTACCGAAATGCCATGCGCAACCAGGGCAAATCGCTGATCCGGATCACGATCGAGCGCTGGAGCCCGATCGCCACCGGCGGCTTCCCGGCGCGCCTGGCCGACTAGCGCGCGGGCCGGACACGCACGCGGCCGGCACCCTCGGACCTGGGTGCCGGCCGCGCTGCGTGGCGGAGCGGAGTGGTGGGGAGCGGATCAGGCGGCGAGGGCCTGGGGCTCGGCATCGAGCAGGTAGAGCAGCGAGTCGCGGTGCATCCCGGCCACCGGCTCCAGCAGGTCGGGGTGGCGCAGCAGCACGGCGGCCTCGCGGTCGCGCTGGTCGGGGTCGAGCAGGCGGCGGAACTCGTTCGGCAGGCCGCCGGCGCGGCGCGGGTACGGGCGCGGGCGGTCGTCGTCGTAGGGGACGGCGGCGGCCACGGCGTCGACGCCCTTGCGGGCCAGCAGCGGGTCGGCGAGCAGGCAGGCGGCCCAGCTCACGACGACCTCGTCGACCCACGTGCGCCAGCCCTCCTCCTCGGCCAGCTCGTCGTCGGGCTCACTGCCGACGCGCCAGTCGAGGACGGCCGAGCCGCCGGGGCCGGCGATGGCGACCAGGGCGGCGTCCATCTCGGTGGGGTAGCGCAGCCAGGCGGCGACCGTGACGGCCTGCCGGGCCTGCAGCTCGGAGAGGGTGTGCGCGATCGTGTCGGGGGTGCCGGCCGGGTAGGCACGCGACAGCCAGTGCGTGCTGGCGGCGATCACGGGCGAAAGCTCGACGGACGGTCCGGCCACGAGGCACTCCTGAGGGTCGGGCGCGGCACCGTTCGGGCCGCGTCGGAGATACACCTCGGTCGTGGCGAAGGGCGACCTGAGTAGGGTCACCGGGATGGGACCGGTCGGCAACCAACGCGCTCCCCTGCGCCTTCTGGCCGGTGTCGGCCTGGCCGAGCTGCGGCCCGATCCGGCCCGGCCGCGGGGCTGGACCCTGCTGGTGAACGGGGTGCCGCAGTCGTACGTCGACCTCGACGACCCGGGTCACCTCGAGTTCCCGTACCAGCGGATGATCGGCGCCGCCATCGCCGTACGGGAACCGGTTCTGCATTTGGGTGGCGGCGGCCTGACGCTTCCCCGCCTGATCGAGCACCGCCGGCCGGGGACTCCGCAGGTGGTGATCGAGCGGGACCCGGTGATCGCGGCGCTGGTGCGCAGGAACCTGCCCTATCCCGGAACCATCGACGTGCGGATCGGTGACGCGCGGGAGGCCCTGGAGGCGGCCGGGCCGGAGAGCTACGGACTGATCATCGCGGACGTGTTCGTCGGGGCCGCCATGCCGCGCAGCGTCGCCGAGCGCGGATTCGCGGTCGCGGCCCGGCACGCCCTGCGACCGGACGGCCTGCTGGCGATGAACCTGACCGACGTCCCGCCGCTGGCACAGACCCGGGTCCAGGTGGCCACCGTCGGGACGATCTTCGAGCAGAGCGTGCTCTACGGCGAGGAGCCGGTGCTCCGCGGGAGACGGGTGGGGAATTTGATTTTGCTGGCCGGTAACGTGCCGGCGATCAAAGCGGGAAAGAATGAGCGCGTGCTGCGCGGCGACGATCTGTCGAAATTCGCCACGGGTGCACGGCCGCTCCTGGACGAGCCCCGCTGAGCGCTCTCCGGTAGGTTGAAAAGCGTCGGCCCGCCGTTGTTTGCGGTGCCATCCCGCGGAGAAGTATGCCCTGACGGCGGTCTTTCCCGCGTCTGCCCACGCCCGTCTGACTACGGTGGAGATCATGACCGGTCGTTTTCCCATCGAGGACGTGACCCCGTCGGTGTCCTGCGGCCGATATCCCGCGAAAGCGGTGGTCGGCGAGCTCGTCCCGGTTTCCGCGGTGTCCTATCGCGAAGGACATCACGCGCTCGGCGTCAACGTGGTATGGCGCGGGCCCGAGGGCGAGGCCGAGCCGTTCACCCGGCTGCGGGCCGGGGAGCCCGGTCTCGATCAGTGGCACGGCACCATCCGGCCCGACCGGGTCGGCCGGTGGACGTTCACGGTGGAGGCGTTCGACGACCCCTACCGCACCTGGCGCGACGCCGTGGTGAAGAAGATCGGCGCCGGGCAGGGCCTCGAGGACCTCGCGAACGACCTGGCCGAGGGCGCCGAGGTGCTCGACCTGGCCGCCAAGATCGTGCCGCACGAGCACGAGGAGCGGGTACGGGCGGCCGCCGCCGCGCTGCGCGACGAGGGCATGTCGCTGTTCGCCCGCGTCTCCCCCGGTCTCGACCTGGAGGAGCTGCTCTGGCACAACCCGGTCCGGCAGCAGGTGACCACCACCCGGTCGTACGCGATCTGGGTCGACCGCAAGCGGGCGCTCTACTCCGCGTGGTACGAGTTCTTCCCGCGCTCGATCGGCGCCGAGGTCGGCCCGGACGGCACGCCGGTCAGGCACGGCACCTTCGCCACCGCCGCCGAGCGCATCCCGGCCGTCGCGGCCATGGGCTTCGACGTGCTGTACCTGCCGCCGATCCACCCGATCGGCAAGGTCAACCGCAAGGGCCGCAACAACACGCTGGTGGCCCGCCCGGAGGACGTCGGCTCGCCGTGGGCGATCGGCTCGGACGAGGGCGGCCACGACGCCATCCACCCCCAGCTCGGCACCCTCGAGGACTTCCGGGCGTTCATCCGGGTGGCCGAGGAGAACGGGATGGAGGTGGCGATGGACCTGGCGCTGCAGGCCGCGCCCGACCACCCCTGGACGAAGTCGCACCCGCAGTTCTTCACCACGCGGGCGGACGGCACGATCGCGTACGCGGAGAACCCGCCCAAGAAGTACCAGGACATCTACCCGATCAACTGGGACAACGACTACCGGACGCTGCGCGACGAGGTCTACCGCGTGGTCATGCACTGGGTGAACCAGGGCATCAAGATCTTCCGCGTCGACAACCCGCACACCAAGGCGGTCAACTTCTGGCAGTGGCTGATCCCCAAGGTCAAGGAGACCGACCCGGACGTGCTGTTCCTGGCCGAGGCGTTCACCCGGCCGGCCATGATGAACGGCCTTGGCAAGATCGGCTTCACCCAGTCGTACACGTACTTCACCTGGCGCACGACGGCCTGGGAGATGCGCGAGTACATGGGACAGCTGCTGGCCTCGCTCGACTGGATGCGGCCGAACTTCTGGCCGAACACCCCCGACATCCTGCACGAGTCGCTCCAGCACGGCGGTCCGCCGATGTTCAAGATCCGGGCGGTGCTGGCGAGCATGCTCTCGCCGTCCTGGGGCATGTACTCGGGCTACGAGCTGTTCGAGCACGTCGCCCGGCCCGGCTCGGAGGAGTACATCGACAACGAGAAGTTCGAGCTCAAGCCCCGCGACTTCGCGGCGGCCGAGGCCAGTGGACGGTCGCTCGCGCCGTACCTGACCCAGCTCAACCGGGTACGTGCCGCCAACCCGGCCCTGCACTGGCTGCGCAACCTGCGCTTCCACGAGGTCGACAACGGCGCGCTGCTGGTCTTCTCCAAGCGTGACGCCGACACCGGCAACACCGTTCTGGTAGTGGTCTCGTTCGACTCCAGCAACGTGCAGTGGGGCAACACCACGCTGAACATGCCCGAGCTCGGACTGGACTGGCACGAGCGGTTCGTGGTGGTCGACCAGATCACCGGCGCCTCGTACGAGTGGGGACAGCACAACGCGGTCCGGATCGACCCGTACGTCGAGCCGGCGCACGTGTTCGTGCTGCAGCGCAACTGAAACCGGGTAGGTGGGGGATTCGATGGACCTGACGAACGATCTCGAACCGGCGGCCGAGCACGATCCGGCCGAGGGCAGCCACGTCGAGGACGGTGTGGTCGAGCACCCCACCGCCGAGGACTTCGGTCATGCCCGCACGCTTCCCGCCGACTCGACCTGGTTCCAGCGGGCCGTCTTCTACGAGGTGCTGGTCCGGGCGTTCTACGACTCCAGCTCGGACGGCTCGGGCGACCTGCGCGGCCTGATCGAGCGCCTCGACTACCTGCAGTGGCTCGGCGTCGACTGCCTCTGGCTGCCGCCGTTCTACCAGTCGCCGCTGCGCGACGGCGGCTACGACATCAGCGACTTCTACCGGGTGCTGCCCGAGTTCGGCACGGTCGAGGACTTCGTGGCCCTGCTCGACGCGGCGCACAAGCGCGGCATCCGGGTGATCACCGACCTCGTCATGAACCACACGAGTGACCAGCACGCGTGGTTCCAGGAGTCACGCCGTGACCCCGACGGGCCGTACGGCGATTTCTATGTATGGAGCGACACCAGCGAGAAGTACCAGGACGCCCGGGTGATCTTCGTGGACACCGAGGAGTCGAACTGGACGTTCGACCCGGTGCGGCGGCAGTTCTTCTGGCACCGGTTCTTCTCCCACCAGCCCGACCTCAACTACGACAACCCGGCCGTGCAGGAGGCGATGCTCGACGTCCTGCGCTTCTGGCTCGACCTCGGCATCGACGGCTTCCGGCTGGACGCGGTCCCCTATCTGTACGAGCGGGAGGGCACCAACGGCGAGAACCTGCCGGAGACGCACGCGTTCCTCAAGCACTGCCGCAAGGTGATCGACGACGAGTTCCCGGGCCGGGTGCTGCTGGCCGAGGCCAACCAGTGGCCGGCCGACGTGGTCGAGTACTTCGGCGACCCGCGCTCGGGCGGCGACGAGTGCCACATGGCGTTCCACTTCCCGCTCATGCCGCGCATCTTCATGGCGGTGCGGCGTGAGTCGCGCTTCCCGATCTCGGAGATCCTGGCACAGACGCCGGCCATCCCGGACAACTGCCAGTGGGGCATCTTCCTGCGCAACCACGACGAGCTGACGCTCGAGATGGTCACCGACGAAGAGCGCGACTACATGTACTCGGAGTACGCCAAGGACCCGCGGATGAAGGCCAACGTGGGCATCCGCCGGCGGCTCGCCCCGCTGCTGGAGAACGACCGCAACCAGATCGAGCTGTTCACCGCCCTGCTGCTGTCGCTGCCCGGCTCGCCGGTCCTCTACTACGGCGACGAGATCGGCATGGGCGACAACATCTGGCTGGGCGACCGCGACGGTGTCCGTACGCCGATGCAGTGGACCCCCGACCGCAACGCCGGCTTCTCGACGGCGAACCCCGGGCGGCTCTACCTGCCGGCCAACCAGGACCCGGTCTACGGCTACCAGTCGGTGAACGTGGAGGCCCAGCGCGACAGCTCGACGTCGCTGCTGAACTGGACGCGTACGATGCTGGCGGTGCGACGCCGGCACGAGGCGTTCGCCGTCGGCACGTTCCGCGAGCTCGGCGGATCCAACCCGTCGGTGCTGGCCTACCTGCGCGAGAACGGCGACGACGTGGTTCTCTGCGTGAACAACCTGTCGCGTTTCCCGCAACCGATCGAGCTCAACCTGCAGCACTGGAACGGGTACACGCCGGTCGAGCTGACCGGGCACGTGAACTTCCCGCGGATCGGCCAGTTGCCGTACCTCTTGACCCTCCCCGGGCACGGCTTCTACTGGTTCCAGCTGTGCAGGTCCGAGGAGAAGCAATGACGTTGCCCTTCGCCGAGTGGCTGCCGCAGCAACGCTGGTACGCGGGCAAGGCCCGCACCCTGTCGTCCGTCAAGGAGGCGTCGTCGACCAAGCTCGGCGACAATCTCGATCTCGTGCTGATCGACGTCGAGTACACCGACGGCAGCTCGGAGCGTTACCAGGTCATCGTCGCCTGGGACAACGGGCCGATCGCCGAGTTCTCGAGCGTGGCCACGATCGGCACCGACGACAACCGGACGGGCTACGACGCGCTCTACGACCAGGGCGCCGCCCGGTACCTGCTCTCGCTGGTGCAGAACGGCGGCACGATCGGGGACGTGGTGTTCGAGCCCGAGCCCGGCGCCGAGTTCCCGGACGAGGACGACTACCCCCGGGTGTTCGACGCCGAGCAGAGCAACACCAGCGTGATCTTCGGCCAGGAGGCGATCCTCAAGGTCTTCCGCCGGGTCGCCAGCGGCATCAACCCCGACATCGAGCTCAACCGGGTGCTCGGCCGCCGCGGCAACCAGCACGTGGCGAAGCTGCTCGGCTCGTTCGAGACCACCGAGAGCGGCGAGCCGTCGCCGCTGGGCATGGTCACCCAGTACGCGGCCAACTCGGCCGAGGGCTGGGCGATGGCCACCGCGTCGGCCCGCGACCTGTTCGCCGACGCCGAGATGGGCGCCGGTGAGGTCGGCGGCGACTTCCAGGGCGAGTCCTACCGGCTGGGCGAGGCGGTCGCGTCGGTGCACGCCGACCTGGCCGAGGAGCTCGGCTCCGGCCCGGCGCCGTTCCCGCTCGACGCGGTGCTGGCCCGGCTGCGGCAGAACGCGGGCGCGGTCAGCGAGATCCAGCAGTACGTGCCGACCATCGAGGCCCAGTTCCGGGCGCTGGACGGCACGCAGGTCACGGTCCAGCGCGTGCACGGCGACCTGCATCTCGGTCAGGTGCTGCGCACGCCCGCGGCCTGGCTGCTGATCGACTTCGAGGGCGAGCCCGGGGTGCCGCTCGACGAGCGCCGGATGCCGGACTCGCCGCTGCGGGACATCGCCGGGGTGCTGCGTTCCTACGAGTACGCGGCCTACCAGTTGCTGGTCGACTCGGACGACGACGAGCATCTGGCCGCCCGGGCCCGGGAGTGGGTGGACCGCAACCGGAACGCGTTCTGCGACGGTTACGCCCACGCCTCCGGGTCCGACCCGCGTGACCAGGCCGCGCTGCTCGCGGCGTACGAGCTGGACAAGGCGGTCTACGAGGCCGCATACGAAGCCCGGCACCGGCCCGGTTGGCTGCGCATCCCGCTGCGGTCGATCAGCCGGCTGGTCGGCAAGACCTCTTCCTAAGGAGCAACTCCGTGATCGGCCACCCCGCCTCCTCGCTCGCCGCCGACCAGCGCGCCATGAACGGCGTGGTGGCCGGCGACACCCATGATCCGCACGCCATCCTCGGCGCGCACCCCGTCGGCGACCGCACGGTGGTCCGCACGCTGCGCAAGGGCGCCGAGAAGGTGTCGGTGATCCACGACGGCGAGCGGACCGAGATGGTCAAGGTGCACGACGCCGGCATCTTCGCGGCCGAGCTGCCGGGCACCGTCCTGGACTACCGGCTCGACGTCGACGGCACCGAGTGCGACGACCCGTACCGGCACCTGCCGACGCTCGGCGAGCTCGACCTGCACCTGATCGGCGAGGGCCGGCACGAGAAGCTCTGGCGGGTGCTGGGCGCGCAGCCGCGCGGCACGGGCGTCGGCTTCGCGGTGTGGGCGCCGAGTGCCCGCGGCGTGCAGGTGATCGGCGACTTCACGGGCTGGAACGCGTACGACGGATGGCCCATGCGCTCGCTCGGCTCGAGCGGCGTGTGGGAGATCTACGTCCCGAACGCGCATCCCGGTTCGAAGTACAAGTTCAAGATCCTGGGCCGGGACGGTGTGTGGCGCGAGCACGCCGACCCGCTGGCCCAGCACACCGAGGTGCCGCCGGCGACGGCGTCGGTCGTGTTCGCCTCCGGGTACGAGTGGAACGACGCCACCTGGATGCGCGAGCGCGCCTCGAAGCAGTGGCACCAGGAGCCGATGAGCATCTACGAGGTGCACCTCGGCTCGTGGAAGCCCGGCCTGTCCTACGTCGAGCTGGCCGACCAGCTCGTCGAGTACGTGGTCGAGATGGGCTTCACGCACGTCGAGATGATGCCGGTGATGGAGCACCCGTTCGGCGGCTCGTGGGGCTACCAGGTCACCGGCTACTTCGCCCCGACGTCCCGCTTCGGCAACCCCGACGAGTTCCGTCACCTGGTCGACAAGCTGCACCAGGCCGGGATCGGCGTGATCCTCGACTGGGTGCCGGCGCACTTCCCGAAGGACGAGTGGGCGCTGGCCCGGTTCGACGGCACGCCGCTCTACGAGCACGGCGACTGGCGGCGCGGCGAGCACCCGGACTGGGGCACGTACGTCTTCGACTTCGGCCGCAAGGAGGTGCGCAACTTCCTGGTCGCCAACGCGCTCTACTGGTGCGAGGAGTTCCACGCCGACGGCCTGCGGGTCGACGCGGTGGCCTCGATGCTCTACCTCGACTACTCGCGCAAGGACGGCGAGTGGACGCCGAACCAGTACGGCGGCCGGGAGAACCTGGACGCGATCAGCTTCCTGCAGGAGATGAACGCGACAGTCTACAAGAACAACCCCGGCGTGGTCACCATCGCCGAGGAGTCCACCGCCTGGCCCGGCGTCACCCGCCCCACCCACCTGGGCGGTCTCGGCTTCGGCTTCAAGTGGAACATGGGCTGGATGAACGACACCTTGACCTACATGACCAAGGAGCCGATCTACCGGCAGTGGCACCACCACCAGATGACGTTCGCCACGGTCTACGCCTGGAGCGAGAACTACATCCTGCCGATCAGCCACGACGAGGTCGTGCACGGCAAGGGCTCGCTGGCCGGCAAGATGCCCGGCGACGAGTGGCAGAAGCTGGCCAACACCCGTGCGCTGCTGGCCTTCATGTGGGCGTTCACCGGCAAGCAGCTGCTGTTCATGGGCAGCGAGATGGCCGACATGCGCGAGTGGAGCGAGGAGCGCGGCCTCGACTGGGGGCTGCTCGAGAACCCCGCTTACGGCGGGGTGAAGAACCTGGTCCAGGACCTCAACCGGGTTTACCGGGAGACGCCGGCGATCTGGACCCAGGACACCTCGCCGTCCGGCTTCCGCTGGATCACCAGCGAGGACTCACAACACAACACCTTCTCGTTCGTACGCTTCGCGCCGAACGGGGACACGCTGGCCTGCGTGGTGAACTTCGCCGCCGTGCCGTTCGAGGGATACCGCATCGGTCTCCCCCGGACCGGCCGCTGGGACGAGGTCGTCAACACCGACAGCGAGCTCTACGGCGGCAGCGGCGTCGGCAACCTCGGCCAGGTGGAGGCCGAGGACCTGCCCTGGCACGGCTTCAACGCCTCGGTCTCGCTGCGGGTGCCGCCGCTGGGCGCGGTCTGGCTACGCCACCGCGGCTGACCGGAGCCGGGTGAGGGGCACTACACCACACCGAGGTGAGCGGCGGGTGGCCGCCCGGCGTCATTCCCGGGCGAGCCACTCCGCCGCGAGCAGACCGAAGATCAGGTCGTCGGTCCACTCGCCCTTGATGTACGTCTGCTGGCGCAGGTGGCCCTCCTGCGTGAAGCCGAGCCGGCGCATCAGGCCGGCCGACGCGGCGTTGCGGGCGTCGCACTCGCCGGTGACCTTGTGCAGGCCCTGGAGGCGGAACAGGCGGTCGAGCACGGCGCCGACCGCCTCGGTGGCGTAGCCCTGCTTCTGGTGCTCGGCCGCCAGGGTGAAGCCGACCTCCGCCTGCAGCAGGTTGTCGTGCAGGTGGACGGCCACGTCGCCGATCAGCTGCCGGCCGGCGGTGCGCTCGATCGCGTACTGGAACCAGCCGGCCTTGGCCGGGTCGGAGGCCATGAAGTTGGCCACCGCGGTCTCCGCGCGCAGCAGCGGGAAGGGCGCGTCCCAGGACTGGTAGCGGGCGACGGCGGGATCGGAGCGGTACGCGGCGAGCACCGGCGCGTCGGCGGCCCGGAACCGCCGCAGCACGAGCCGTTCCGTCGTGATGAGCATGGGCCGAGGATATTCTGTTGATCTGATGTCGGCCTCGTCGCGCTGGGCGTTCGCCGCGACGGTCGGCGTCGTGAGCGCGATGCTCGGCGTCTGTGTGCTCGGCGCCTTCGGTCTGACCGCCTGCGCCGGGCACGAGTCGGGCTCCGAGGCGCAGTGGGCCACCGGCGCCCGCACCGCTCCGGCCGCCTCGGCCGCCACGACGTCGCCGGGAACCGGGCCGCGCTGCGCGGAGCCCACCGCTCCGGCCGGGTGGGGGCCGCTCCGGGTCGCCGAGGACTTCGACGGCACGACCCTCGACACGAGCAAGTGGTCGATCTACAACGATCCGGACGGGCATGTGCCACGCGACCCCGCCCGGGTCACCGTCGCCGGCGGCGAGCTGCGGCTGACCGGCGGCGCCGGCCCGGACGGCAAGGACGTCTCGGGCGGGATCTCCAGCAACACCAACCTGATGTACGCGCATGCGGACGTCTGCTTCCGCGTCGACAAGGGGTCGGGCTACTCGGCGATCGTGCTGCTCTGGCCGCAGTCGGAGAAGTGGCCGGAGGACGGGGAGATCGACATCTCGGAGGTCAACCGCGGCTCCCGGCAGTCGACCAACAGCTTCGTGCACAACCATGCGAACAACGACCGGCTCGGGCACACCACGTACGCCGACTTCACGCAGTGGCACGTGATGAGCGTGGACTGGCTGCCCGACCACGTGACCTTCTACCTCGACGGCAGGAAGCAGTGGACCGTCGGGCTGGACGCGAGGACGGCGCCCCTGCACCTGGTGCCGACCACGTCGCCGATGCACCTGGCCATCCAGTTCGACCAGGGCTGCGACAAGTTCGTCGAGTGCCGGACCAAGGCCACCCCGGCCAAGGTCGTCATGCACACCGACTGGGTGCGGATTTATGCGTACAAACGGTCTTAGAGGAGCTTTTCGAGGTTGTCCCGCATGAGGCGACGAACCAGGACCGCCCGATCGCGGATCTCGGCCTCGGTGAGCGCGACCTTCTCCCCCGCCCGCCGCCGGCGGATCTCGTCGGCCAGCGGCTCGGGGACGCCCAGCGACGGCAGTCGCTCGATCGCCTCCCGCTTGGTGATCAGGCGACCGGTCGCGATCGTGACGTCCGCCCGCGAGACCGTGGTGAGCCCCAGGTCGACGTGCAGGTCGGTGCGCCACACCCGGGCCCGGCGGACCGCGCGCGTCCAGTAGCCGCGCAGCTCGACCCGGGCCGCCTCGGCCAGTCCCTCGTGGCTCATCACCGGGACGAGATCGGCCGGCGGCGGACCGTAGACGGTGACGCCGAACTGGTGGAGCTCGGCGCGGGCGATGCCGCTCAGCGGACGGCGGAACATCTTCTCGTGCGCCCAGTTCACATGCTTGCGCGAGATCTCGGCGATCTCCTCCACCGGGACGTAGGCGCAATGCAGCTTGGCCGCCCCGATCGTGCGGTGCACGGCCCGCAGACGCGCGCGGCGGGCCCGGGTGAGCGGCGCGGCGAGCACCGCGACCAGGTCGAGATCGCTGATGCCGGGCCGGTAGTCGCCGGACCCGATCGAGCCGCCGGCATAGAAGGCGGTCACCCCGGCCGGCTCCCGGATCGCCGCGGCGAAACGCGGGACCACGGGCGCGACGGCGAGGCGATCGTCCATGGTGTCCAGCATGACTCGGTTCGGCCACGACCTGCCGGGAGGGTATTCGCCGCAGGTGCGGGGGCCGGATAGAGTGACCCCGCCAAGTTCGGGGGGACGGGGACTTTTCATGCCGGCGGATCAGACGGAGCCACTGCGCCCGCACGATCCGCGCGCCCTCGGGGAGTACGAGATCGTCGGCCGCCTCGGCGAGGGCGGCATGGGCACGGTCTACCTCGCGCGTACGCCCGGGGGTGTGCTCGTCGCGGTGAAGGTGGTCCGCGCCGACCTGGCCCCCGACGACGAGTTCCGCCGCCGCTTCCGCAGCGAGGTCGAGCGGGCCCGGCAGGTCCCGCCGTTCTGCACGGCCGAGGTGCTCGACGCCGACCCCGACCACGAACGGCCCTACCTGGTCGTGGAGTACGTCGACGGCCCGACCCTGGCCCACGTCGTCGAGGAGCGCGGGCCGCTCACGTCGGCCAACCTGCACAGCGTCGCGATCGGCGTGGCCACCGCGCTGACCGCCATCCACGGCGCCGGCGTGATCCACCGCGACCTCAAGCCGCGTAACGTGCTGCTCGCGCCCGGCTCCCCCAAGGTGATCGACTTCGGGATCGCCCGGCACATGGAGGCGACCGGCGGGAACACGGCGGCCGACCAGATGGTGGGCACGGTGGCGTACATGGCGCCGGAGCGGTTCGGCGACACCGACGCGCCGCTCACCCCGGCCGCCGACGTCTTCGCCTGGGGCGGCGTCGTCGCGTACGCGGGAACCGGCCGCACCCCCTTCGCCGCCGACAACCCCACCGCCACCGCCGTCCGCATCCTGACCCAGCCGCCCGACCTCAAGGGCCTCGGCAAGCCGCTGCGTGACCTGGTCGCGCACGCGCTGGAGAAGGAGCCGGCCAACCGGCCGAGCGCCCGCGAGCTGCTCGACCTGCTGGTCACCGGCCCGGCCCGCCCGGCCGCCACCGCCGCCCTGGCCGAGCAGCCCGACCTGCGCGCGGCCGCCGCCGAGGCGCAGGCGGTGACCGGCGTGAAGGTGCCGGCCGGCCTGGTCGGCTACGACGAGAACTCGATCATCACGGTGCCGATCTCGGAGATGCCGGCGCCGCTGCCCGGCCCGCCGCCGCCCGAGCCGGCCCGCCGCTGGTTCCTGCCGGTGGCGATCGCCGCGCTGATCCTCGCCGTGGTGGCCGGGGCCGTCATGGTCCTCCTCGGCCACCCGCCCGGCAGCCCCGCCGACGCGGTCGGCCCGGCGCCGGTCACCCCGGTCAGTCCCGACGAGCGGCTGATCATCGACGACGCGCTGAGCAAGCCGCGCTACTGGCAGCCCAAGGACCTGCCGGCCGAGAAGGCGCAGTGCTCGTTCACCGGCGGCGCGCTGGTCGCCCACCGCGAGGAGAAGGGCCTCTACCGCTGCTCCGGCCCGGCCGACGACGTACCGGCCGACGTGCACGTCCAGGTCGGCGTGCAGCTGCGCACCCCGAACAGCTGCGCCGGCATCTGGTTCCGTTTCGTGCCGTGGCGCGGCTACCTGATCCGCGTCTGCGCGAACACCATCTTCGTCGGCACCCACAAGCAGGACGGCGGCGTCACCACGATCCGTAGCTTCCCGCTCGAGCGGCCGCTGGTGGTCGGCGCCGCCCCGACCGAGATCGGCCTGCGCGCGACCGGTCCCGAGGTAGAGGTAGAGCGCGACGGCACGACGCTGGGCTCGGTCGGGCTGAACGACCCGTCGATCGCCGGCGGAAAGGTGCTGCTGGGCGTCTACACCGAGCGGGGCGTGCCGCAGAAGGGGCCGTACGAGGTGGCCTTCAGCAACGTCCGCATCTGGGGTCTCGGCCCGAACTGAGCCCGTCGCGTGCTCAGCGGTCTGTCCCGTGCTTCGGTCGCGCGCTTCGGCATCCTAGGAACCTAGTCTGGTGGCCTCGGGCGCCGTGTCGCGGTCACGGGGTGGTGGGTCCGAACGGCGCCGGGGAAGACCACCCGGCCGCAGCCGGGGTTTGGCGAACGATTGCTTCATCGGGACCGCCCGGCGCGTCGCGCCGGGCGGTCCTCACTCCTCAGTCCTTGATCAGGCCGGCCCGTCGTAGCGCGTCGGCCATCGCGTCGTTGACCGGCGCTCCCTGACGCTGACCGCCACCGCCGCCGCCCTGCCGCTGGCCGCCGCCAGGACGACCACTGCCGCCCTGACCGCCGCCTCGCTGGCCGCCGCCCTGACCGCCGCCGCGCTGGCCGCCGCCCTGACCGCCGCCGCGCTGGCCGCCGCCTTGGCCGCCGCGCTGGCCGCCCTGCCCGCCGCCATGCCCAGGACCGCCCTGCCCGGGGCCGCCCTGACCCCGCTGGTCGCCGCCCTGACCGCCGGCACCCTGGCCCGCACCTTGGCGCGACTGGCCGCCTCCCTGGCGCGGCTCACCGCCTCCCTGGCGCGGCTGACCACCGCCCTGGCGCGGCTGCCCACCGCCCTGGCGTTGCTGGCCCGGACGGCCGTCCTCGCGGGGCCGACGCTGGGCCGGCTCGTCGGTGAGGCGCATCGTCAGCGAGATCCGCTTCCGGATCTCGTCGACCTCCACCACCCGAACTTTCACGACATCGCCCGATTTGACGACCTCTCGGGGATCCTTCACGAAGTTGTGCGAGAGCGCCGACACGTGGACCAGTCCGTCCTGGTGCACGCCGACGTCGACGAACGCGCCGAACGCCGCCACGTTGGTCACCACGCCCTCGAGCACCATGCCCGGCTTGAGGTCGGCGATCTTCTCCACGCCCTCGGCGAACGTCGCCGTGGTGAACTCCGGCCGCGGGTCACGGCCCGGCTTGTCCAGCTCGCGCAGGATGTCGGTCACGGTCGGCAGGCCGACGGTGTCGGTGACGAACTGCTCGGGCCGCAGCGCGCGCAGCAGCGGGCTGTTGCCGATCAGCGACTTGATGTCGGTCTTGGCGCTCTCCAGGATCGTGCGCACCACCGGGTACGACTCCGGGTGCACCGCCGAGGAGTCGAGCGGGTCGTCGCCGTCCGGGATGCGCAGGAAGCCGGCGCACTGCTCGAACGCCTTGGGCCCGAGCCGGGCGACCTTCTTGATCTCGTTGCGGGTACGGAACGGGCCGTTCGCGTCGCGGTGCAGCACGATGTTCTCGGCCAGGCCGGCGCCGATCCCGGACACCCGGGTGAGCAGCGGCGCCGAGGCCGTGTTCACGTCCACGCCGACCGCGTTCACACAGTCCTCGACCACCGCGTCCAGCGACTTCGACAGCTTCGACTCGGAGAGGTCGTGCTGGTACTGCCCGACGCCGATCGAGCGCGGGTCGATCTTCACCAGCTCGGCCAGCGGGTCCTGCAGGCGGCGGGCGATCGAGACGGCCCCGCGCAGGGAGACGTCCATGCCCGGGAGCTCCTGCGCCGCGTACGCCGAAGCGCTGTAGACCGACGCACCCGCCTCGGAGACCATCACCTTGGTCAGCTTGGCCTCGGGGTGCCGCTTGATCAGCTCGCCGGCCAGCTTGTCGGTCTCGCGGGACGCGGTGCCGTTGCCGATCGCGATCAGATCCACCTGGTGCTTCGACGCGAGCGCGGCCAGCCGGTGGATCGCCTCGTCCCACTTGTTCTGCGGCACGTGCGGGTAGATCACGTCGGTGGCGACGACCTTGCCGGTGGCGTCGACCACGGCCACCTTCACGCCGGTACGGAATCCGGGGTCGAGCCCCATCGTGGTGCGCGTGCCGGCCGGGGCCGCGAGCAGCAGGTCCCGCAGGTTGGCGGCGAAGACGCGTACGGCCTCGTCCTCGGCCGCCTGCCACAGCCGGACCCGCAGGTCCGCACCCAGATGGATGAGGATGCGGGTGCGCCAGGCCCAGCGCACGGTGTCGAGAAGCCAGCGGTCACCGGGCCGGCCCTGGTCGGAGATGCCGTTGCGGCCGGCGATGCGCGCCTCGAAGTAGCCCTCGTCCTCCTCCGGGTGCGGCTCCATGGTGAGGTCGAGGACGTCCTCCTTCTCGCCGCGGAACATCGCCAGGATGCGGTGCGAGGGGAGCTTCGGGTACGGCTCGGCGAAGTCGAAGTAGTCGGCGAACTTGGCGCCCTCGGTCTGCTTGCCGTCGCGCACCTTGGCGACCAGCCGCCCCCGGGTCCACATCTGCTCGCGCAGCTCGCCGATGAGGTCGGCGTCCTCGGCGAACCGCTCGATCAGGATCGCCCGGGCGCCGTCCAGCGCCGCCGTCTCGTCGGCCACACCCTTCTCGGCGTCGACGAAACTCTTGGAAACCGCACGCGGGTCGAGCGTGGGGTCGCCGAGGAGCTGGTCGGCCAGCGGCTCGAGGCCGGCCTCGCGGGCGATCTGGGCGCGGGTGCGGCGCTTGGGCTTGTACGGCAGGTAGATGTCCTCGAGCCGCGCCTTCGAGTCGGCGGCGAGGATGGCCTGCTCCAGCGCGTCGTCGAGCTTGCCCTGCGAGCGGATCGACTCCAGCACGGCGGCCCGTCGCTCCTCCAGCTCGCGCAGGTAGCCGAGGCGCTCCTCGAGCGTCCGCAGCTGGGTGTCGTCGAGGGCGCCGGTCACCTCCTTGCGGTAGCGGGCGATGAACGGCACGGTGGCGCCGCCGTCGAGCAGCTCGACCGCGGCGGTGACCTGCCCGTCGCGGACCCCGAGCTCCGAGGCAATGCGCTGATGGATCGCTGTCGTCACGCCGACGATTGTGACCGAGCCGCCCGCGGGTTGTCGCGCCACCCCGCTCGATGATCACCCCTCAGGGCCCAGAGCGCGGCTTCCGTACGCGAGGAGACGCCCGTCTTGCGCAGCAGGTTCGACACATGGACGGTCACCGTGCGGACCGAGATGCCCAGCGCCGTGGCGATCTGCTTGTTGGCCATGCCCTCGGCGAGCAGGCCCAGCACCTCGCGCTCGCGGGCGGTCAGCTCGACCCGGGACGCGCTGAGGATCTGCGGGCCCTCGACGGCGAGCAGCTCACTGAGCCGGTACGGGTTGCCGGCGGTCCGCCGCCAGACGGCCTCCGCGACATCGGGCTGCTCCGACCCGTACATCTGCCGGAGAATCTGCCCGACCTCGGCCGGAAGCAGACCGCTCAGATGTCGCCGCACCGCGCCCGGCCGTCCACCCAGGCGCGCCAGCGTGCGCTCGGTCAGCTGAGGCGAGACGGCCGCCTCCGCCGGTTGGCTGGTGACCACCAGGAGCGCCGGAAGATCGGTGGTGGCGAGCTCGGCGACCAGGTTGAGGCTGGCCGGATCGAGCGCATGAAGATCCTCGACGACCAGGACGGCCGGGGAGTCGCCCACGAGCGCGCGGACGGCCGCGACGGCGATCCGCAGAAGAGCGTCGGGAGTGTACCGCTCCCGGGGGACATCCGGGTCCTGTTCGAGCCAGGCCAGCGCGTCCGGTGGCAGGCCGAGGCCGCTCGTGTCGCGCCCGGCCAGCGCCGCCGCCAGCCAGTCGTAGGGCGCCGGCGAGTGCACCCGGGCCGTCCCGGCCAGCGCCGGAGCCTCGCCCGCGGCCCGCAGAAAGGCCGCCACGAGGGTACTTTTCCCAGTTCCGGCCGCACCGGTGACAACGACCGGGACCGGCTCGCGACGATCGCGCACGCGGGACCACGCCCGCCGCAGCTCCTCCACCGCGGGCGCCCGCCCCACCATCGGCATCGCCATCATCAACACACACTACGTAGGAGGTACTAGAGACATCTCCCCCGGCCTTTGGCAGTCTTGTCACATGACGCTTGTTGTCCGGGCGGTCGCCGCCACCGACCAGGGACTCGTACGGTCCAACAACGAAGACGCGGTATTCGTCGGGAACCGCCTCCTCGTGGTCGCGGACGGCATGGGCGGGCTGCCCGCCGGCGAGCTGGCCAGCGACATCCTGGTGCAGGCGCTGGGCGTGGTCGACGAGATGCCGGACACCGGCGAGCCGCTGCAGGACCTGATCGCCGCGCTGCAGACCGCGAACGAGCGCATCGAGGCCGCCGTGGCCGACGACGACGCCCGCGACGGCATGGGCACGACGGTCACCGCGCTGCTGCTCTCCGGCGACCGCATGGCGGCGCTCAACGTCGGTGACTCGCGGTGTTATCTGGTACGCGACGGGGAGCTCACCCAGATCACCAAGGACGACACGTACGTGCAGGCGCTGGTCGACCAGGGCGTGCTGACCCCCGACGACGCCCGCCGCCACCCGCAGCGCGCGCTGGTGACGCAGGCCGTGCAGGGCGGCCCGTTCCGCCCGGCCGGCCGCATGGTCCCGGTGCGCCCCGGCGACCGTTTCCTGCTGTGCAGCGACGGCCTGTCCGACTATGTGGAGGACAGCGTGATCCTGCAGACTCTGCTGGCCAACGCCGACCGCAAGACGGCCGCGGCCGAGCTGGTGCACCGCACGCTCGAGAACGGCGCGCCCGACAACGTCACCGTCATCGTCGCGGACGTCGCCGAGGCATGATCCGCGCGGCCGGCCGCGCCGACCTGGACCGGATCGCGCTCCTGGAGCGTTCCGCCTTCGGCGCCCCCGGCTACCATCCGGTCACACTCCGGCAATTTCTGGATTGTCGGATTCGTTGATGGTAGTGGCCTGTGAGCCGGACGTCGTGGGGTATGCGCTGGCCGCGCGGTCCGTTGACCCCGCCCTCGGCTGGATCCTGTCGGTCGCGGTCGAGGGGTCGTTCCGCAAGCGCGGGATCGGCCGGGCGCTCGTGGTGGAGACGCTGCGGCGGTGCGCTTCGCGGGGGATGACGCGGGTGCGGTGCACGGTCGCGCCCGGGAACCTGGCCTCGGAGCGGATCTGGCATGCCCTGGGATTCGTGGAGGTCGCCTTCGATCCCGCGTACTTCGGGGCGGGCGAGGCCAGGCACGTCCTCGAGCTGAGTCTGGGCGAGGTCGGATGAGCTGCCCTGTGGACCGGGGAGCGAAGATGTCGTACCCCTCGCCTAGTGTGTTCCCCACCCAGTCAACGGGTGGGGAACGAAGAGGGGGCCGCGCGTGATCGGGCAAACCAAGGACGCCGGCTTTCAGATCGGCGTGTCCCGCACCCTTCCGCACGACATCGACTTCGTCTGGCGCTTCCTGACCGGCGCCGACGGGCTGCGCATCTGGCTGGGCGACGGCGCCGCCCTCGACGGCGGGCCCTACCGCACGGCCGGCGGCACCACCGGGGAGCTCCGCAGCCGGCACGAGCGCGACCGCGTCCGGCTCACCTGGCAGCCCGCGGGCTGGGACCACGACACCACCGTGCAGGTCACGGTCAGCACCCCGGCGAGCGGCAGGACCACCCTCCGGTTCCACCAGGAGCGGCTGACCGGGCCGGAGGAGCGCGAGCGGCAGCGCCGTCACTGGCGGGCGGTCATGGACGCGATGGCGGCCGCTATGGGGCGGTCCACCCCGCGTTCTGGCACGCCGTCTTGAGGGCGGCGGCGCTCGACGTCCATGCGGAGCCGCCGGCCGACGCCGCGGTGCCCATGTCGGCCGCCTTCTGCTGGATCTCCTTGTTGTCGGTCTTGCCCGACGACGCGGTCACCTTGTCGGCCAGCGTCAGCCGCTCGGCCTTCGTCTTCGCCTTGGGGTAGCCGGCCGCGAAGTCGTCACAGGCCTGCTTTCCGTCCGCGTCCAGGCCGGCGTGCTGATCGTCCTGCCGGGCGCGTCCCCACAAGCACGCGAGGAGGACCAGCGCGACGACGGCGATGATGGTCCACTGGCGCTTGGTCGGCTTCTTCACACCCGTTGTTCTACCCTAACCGTCCACGGTCGAGCCCCCGGCTCCACCGTGCCGGGCGCCCTCATCCGACCGAGCAGGTGGCGACCGCGGTGGCGCCGGTGGACTCCTGGCCGGCCCGCAGCGCCCCGTCGACGTAGAGGCGGCACGCCACGTAGCCCGATCCGCGGTCCCACGCGACCACCGAGGCGGCCTCGTCCCCGGGCACCCACATCTGCCGCGACCAGGGCAGCTGCACGGCGCCGAGGCGGGACGCGCCGGCCGCCGAGCGGTAGACGATCGTCGCCGAGCCGCCGTCGACCTCGTAGCGGATGGTGTGCCCGGTCGCGGTCGGGGCCGGGCGCGCGGGCTTCTGGTCGGAGGCGGCCCGCCCGAGCAGCAGCGCGCCGCCGAGGCCGGCCGGCACGAGCAGGCCGGCGGCGATCCCGGCCGCGGCCCTCAGCGCGTGGCGCCCCGGGCGACGCCGCCGCGGCTCGTGCTGCGCGTCGCGGCGCGCCTCGTCCTGCCCGTCGCGGCGCGCCTCGTCCTGCCCGTCGCGGCGCGCCTCGTCCTGCCCGTCGCGGCGCGGCTCGTGCCGCCCGTCGTGCCCGAAGCCCGGCAGAAAGTGCATACCACCCCCGGTATGACCAGCTTCCCCGTTCTTCCGGCCGAGCGACCCCTGAATCCCCGGGGCCGGGCGAATCAGGGGCGCGTCAGGGCACTTCCCGATGTTGCCGAACGCCCCGCCACGCGACTCTTGAGTAGTCACATCACCGCTTCGCAACACAGCGAGAAAGCGAGAGACCCATGAACTCGGTGCACGACTCGATGACCCGCCAGGGGCTCGTCCGTCCGCAGGAGGGCCGCATGCTCGGCGGTGTCTGCGCCGGCCTGGCGCGGCGCTTCGGGCTCGACCCGTGGATCACGCGACTTCTGTTCGTGCTGGTCCTGCTGGCCATCCCGGGCAGCCAGATCCTGATCTACCCGATCCTGTGGATCCTGATGCCCGCCGAGAAGCCCGCCTACGTCACCGCGTACCCGCCCGCCGTCTGAGACGCCACTCAGCACGGAGCGGTGATGTAGGCCCGGCTGCCGCCGGATCGGTCCCTGCCCCTTCCGGACCGTCCGGCGGCAGCGCCGGGGCACGCCACCGCCTGAAGATCAAATACCCGACCAGGAGTACGCCGAGGAGCGCCCCGATCCCGGGAGCGCCGGCGCCCTCGACGACCGCGGCGAGCCGCTGCTGCACCACGCCGGCCGCCGCGACGAGCGGATCCGATCCGGCCGCTCGCCGATCACGGGCCAGCCGCAGCTCGTACCACCCGTAGTAGGCGACGTAGAGGCCGCTGACCACGAGGACCGTCCCGCCCAGCCGCGGCACCACGCCGAGCAGGCGCCGGGCCCGGGTGACCAGCGAGACGCGCATGAGCGCGACCGCGACCGCGGTCAGGCCGACCACCAGGCCCATCCCGGCGGCGTAGGCCACGAACAGCAGCAGGCCGGCGCCGATCGACTCGGCGCGCAGGCTGGTGACGACCAGCGCCAGGAACGGGCCGATCGCGCAGCCGAGCGAGGCCACCGCGTACGCCATGCCGAAGAGCACCATCGACCAGGGTGACCCGAGCGCCGGCGCGCGTACCGACGGAAGCGCCGGAAGCGAGCGTCCCAGCGCGAGCCACCCGCCGAGCCCGGCCAGGGCGAGGCCGAAGACCACCGTGAGCCACGGCAGCCGCGGCTCGAGCGCGCTCGCCACCGGGGTCAGCACCAGCCCGAACGCGCCGAAGACCAGCACGTAGCCGGCGGTCAGCGCGGCGGTGCAGCCCAGCGCCCGCGGCACCGGGCGGCCGCCGGGCGCCGCCACCAGCACCGACAGGTACGCCGGGAGCAGCGCGAACCCGCACGGGTTGACCGCGCCGAGCATCCCGGCGCTCAGGGCCAGGAGCAGCTCGGCCCCCACCTCAGGCCACCAGCGACTTGACCTCGGCGGTCAGCTGGAGGTCGTCCAGATACCCGGTCCGCACGATCTTCCCGGAACGGTCCAGGAAGACGTACGTGCTCTGCTGTGTGATCTTGAATTTCTTCCAGATCTTGCCGGCCTGGTCGTCGAGGTGCGGCACCTTGGCCACGTTGAGATCGGAGACGAACTCGTGCATGGCCTTGTTGTCGCCGAGGCCGGCGATGCCGAGGATGCCGAGCCGGCCCCGGTACTCGTCGGCGAGGTCGGAGATGCTCTGGGCCTCGCTCGCGCAGGTGGCGCACCAGGGCGCCCAGAACCAGAGGATCGCCGGCTTGCCCGCCATGGTGGTGGCGTCGAACCCGGCCCCGTCGAGCGTCTTCCCCACGAACCGCAACGTATCCGGAATTTCCGGAATGCTGGGCTGCCCGGACGCGGGTATCGCAGCCGGCGTGATGGCCGCCGACCGCGGCTGCTCCACGGACGCGGCGCAACCGCCGACGCCGAGCAGGGCGGCCGCGCCGACCATAGCCGCGCGCTTGGTGGCGGCGCGCACGACTTCCGGCCGGCTTCTCAATGTGCCGCCTTCGCGTCGTCGAGCCGCAGCGCCAGCGCCGGGCACACGTTGACCGCCTTGCGCGCGCCCATCTCCAGCCACGGCGGCAGCGGCGTCTGCGGGAACGCCGGGAAGCCGTTGGCGTCGAGCCGGATGATCTCGGGAGCGACCGCCGAGCACAGGCCGTGACCGTCGCAGCGGGACCAGTCGAGCGCCAGCTTGCGGGCGCCGGTCTCGGCCGTGTACGGCAGCGGCAGGATCCCCCGCACCGCCTTGCCGCAGCCCTCGCCGTTGGTGTGCGCGTCGACGTCCTTGGCGAACACCTCGAGCGCGGACAGCGCGAACCGGGCGGTGCCGTCCGGGTGGCTGCACGCGCCGCGGCCCTTGACCACGCCCGCCGCCTGGCGCACGTTCTCGACCGCGTTGCCGCCGAGCGAGACCAGCGTGACCGCGCGGGCCAGGTCGGGCAGGCCCAGGCGGCACGGGCCGCACTGGCCGGCCGACTCGCCGGCCAGGTACTGCACGACCTGGGAGACCTCGCCGAGCGGGCAGGTGTTGGAGCCGATCGGGAGCAGCATGCCGGCGCCGAGCGTGCCGCCGACCTTCGCGAAGCCCTTGCGCGAGATCGTGACCGTCTTCGCCGCCTCGGCCGTGATCCACTTGCCGTGGTAGCCGCCGACCAGCAGGCCGGGCCCGATGTCGGCGCCGCACATGGTCAGCACGTCCATCAGCGGGGTGCCGCTGGGCGCCTCGACGACGGCGGGGTTGGTGGACGACCCGCCGACCGTGAGCATGACCGTGCCCGGCTCCTCCGGAATGCCGACCGCGTTGTACTCCCACGGCCCGAGCCGGGCCGCGATCGCCAGCTGGGAGAACGTCTCGGCGTTGGACAGCAGCGTGGGCAGGCCCATCACGCCGTTGTCGCTGGAACGCACCTTGCGGCCGGGCGGGATGTGCGCCTCGCCGTTGATGCCGCGGACCAGCGCGCCGCCCTCGCCCGAGATGAAGCGGTGCGGGACGGTGACGATCCGGGTCGGGCAGGGCATCCGGCGCTCGGCCAGCGCCGCGGTGATGGAGCTCTGCCCGATGCCGTCGTCGGCGATGCCGATGACGATCTCCTCGGCGTCCAGGGCGGCGGCCGCCAGCGCGGCGCCGTCCAGGATCAGGTGCGGCGCCCGGGTCAGGATCGCCTTGTCCTTCCAGGACGGGGGCTCGCCCTCGGTGCCGTTGACCACGATCACCGGGGGCAGGTCCTGGCGCCGGCAGGAGTCGAGCACCGCCCGGACCTTGCGGGCGAACGGGAAGCCCGCGCCGCCCCGGCCGCGCAGCTCGATCCGGTCGGCCAGGCCGACCAGCTCGCCGGACGAGAGCGCGGCGAACCCGCCGTGGACCTCCTGGTGGGCCAGGAGGTCCAGACGGCCGTACTCATCCATGCCCGCGGTGATCCGCGGAACGCCGATCGCGGTGACCGGCGGAACCTGGGCGGTGCTCAATTCGCTTCCCCTCGCAGCTGCGACCAGTAGTCGTCGTCAGCCACCTCGTCGATCGCCCGGCCGCGGCCACCGCGGCGAGCCCCCCGGCCCACCTGGCTGCCACCGAGATCCTGCTGTGAGGCCCGGCGCGCGCGGCGCGAGGCCATGTCGACAAGCGTCGGGGTGTCGTCGTCCTCGGCGAGGTCGACGAAACCGCTGCGGCTGTGCCGTCCCGAGTCGGCGCCGTCAAGGTCTGCGCCCCGGTCGCGCCGGGCCCGGGGCGCCCCCTCCGCCTGCATGTCGCCGTACCGCGGCTCGTAGCGGGCGCTGCGGCGGGCCGGCGGCTCGTCGTCGTAGCGGGGGCCGCGCTGACGCGGGACGTCGTCGTAGTCGGGCTCGGCCCGGCGGCGTCCCCGCGGCGCGTCGTCGTACATCGGCATCGGCTCGGCCGCGGCCCGGCGCCGGGAGCGCGGCGCGGGCTCGTCGTCCTCGGCGTAGCGGCGCGGGCGCGGGGCCGGCTCGTCGTAGTCGTCCATCTCGACGCGCCGCATCCGGGTCGAGGTGTCGTCCATCTCGACCCGGCGCATCCGGGTCTGCGTGTCCTCGAAGTCGGGGCGCATCCGGGTCGACGTGTCGTCCATCTCGACCCGGCGCATCCGGGTCTGCGTGTCCTCGAAATCGGGGCGGCGCATCCGGGTGGAGGTGTCCTCGCCCGGGTACCGGCGGCCGCGCGGGGCCGGCTCGTCGTACTCGATCTCGTCCTCCATCGCCCCGCGGCGCTGGCGCGGCGGCGCGGCCGGGGCGACCAGCTCGGCCCGCTGCTCGATCGGGGGCGGGGCGACCGGCTGGAAGGTGTCGACGACCGCGACCGGGCCGAGCACCTGCGGCTCGGGCTCGGGCTCGCGGCGGCCGCGCGGCTTCTTCAGGGCCGGGGAGGTGGTGGGCACCATGTTGCCGACCGGGCGCAGCGCGCCGGCGCCGGCCGCCGAGGAGAAGTCCTTGTTCCGGTTGAGGCTGACCGAGAGGCGGACGGCCAGGCCGACCAGCACGGCGAGGATGCAGACGATGTAGCTGACGACGACCCAGGTCGCGGCCGGACGGCCGGCGGCGAGGCCGTGGACCAGGGCGATCGGCCACATCAGGTACGAGATCGAGTGGATCGCCCGCCACGCCCACGGCGCGCCCCGGCCGATGAACCGGGAGCGCGCGATGCCGGTCCACATCACCAGCATCATGATCCAGCCGGACAGCGTGCCGAAGCCGACGTAGAGCCGGTTTCCCTGGCTGAGGAACGGGACGAAGATGTCGATCACCGTGATGTGCTTCTCGGCGAGCTTCGTCCAGAGGTGGATGACCAGCGCGGTCACCGCGATCAGGCCGGTGGTGCGGTGGGCGGACTGCAGCAGCACGCGTTGCCGGATCGACAGGACGAGCCGGTCGGTGGAGACCAGGCCGACCATGATGGTGATCGAGAGCGCCACCAGCGTGAGGACGCCCATGTAGTACTCGGCATACATGTAGAAGTAGATGTAGCCGACCCGGCCGGGGGCGGTCATCATCGCCAGGGCCCAGATCGCCGCGAGCACGCTCACGACCAGGACCAGCACGGCGCTCCTGGAGGCCGGCTTCGTTCCGGTAGCACCGACATCGACTGCCACACGATTGGCGGATCGCTGGTTGTTTCCTGTCCGGGCCATTGACTCCTCGTTCTCCGCAGCGGGTGAACGTCCCGTTGGGCGTTCGGGACGCCGGCATCCGTGGGGGATGCCCCGTGCTTCACGTTGTGCCGGGCAGGGTCCGGTCGCCCCGGTCCTTGCCCTCCCCCATCTACGTGCGGCGCACGGGTTCGGATGAACGTCCGGCCCCGAATTTGTCGGCTAGTTTCCACCGCCCCCGGCCACGGGCCGCTGAGCTGGGCAGATACCGACGTGAAACGACCGGCTAAGTGAAAAATAAGGTCCGTCGCCGAGTGACCCGGCGCACGGGCTGAACCTTTCGCCGTCCCGCGACGAACCATCTCGTGTGCACCCGCGTGCACGCGAGAGGGAGATGATCGTATGCGACACCTGGCGGCACGGATCGCGACCGCGCTCGCTCTGGGCGCAGCATCGTTGGCTTCCGCGGCGCCGGCCTCGGCCGCCGTCGACGGTTTCGCGGTGAAGTTCGGCCAGTCACCGGCTACGTTCACCATCGGTAAGGACGCGAGCACGCTGACGGCGGTGGCCTCGACCGACCGCCAGCGGCGCTGCTTCCGGGTGCGCTGGTCGCTGACCATCCGCACCGAGGGCGTGTCGCTGGACCAGGTCCGGGTCAACCGGGTGGAGAACGGGCAGTCCTTTCCGGTACGCGCCCAGCTCGGCGAGGAAGCGGCCCGGATCACCGACGTGCAGCCCGACCCCGGGCCGCTGTGCCGTGACCAGACCGTCACCGGCCGCTGGGACATCTCGTTCACCGGCCCCGACAACGGCGAGGTCACCTTCGAGGCCCGCGCCCTCGACGTGGGCGGGCGCGAGCTGGCGGCGTCGACCGCCGGCAGCCGGGTGGTGACCCCGGTGGCCGCCAGGCCGAGCAGATCCCCGTCGGAGTCGCCGAGCCCGAGCCGTACGCCGGACGAGGAGGCGACCGAGGAGGTCGCCGGCGACACCGCGCCGCAGGCGGACCGGACCACGGCCGCGGCGCTGAACCCGGCCGCGGGCACACCGAGCGTGCTGGGCCCGGGCCTGATCATCGGCGCGGTGCTGGTGTTCCTCGGGGTCGCCCTGCTGCTGCGGATCAGGTCGCGCAACCGCCGGGACGGGCGCGGCGACCAGCCGGCCTGGCAGACGGAGACCCAGACGCTGCCGACCGGCTTCTACAACATGCCCGACCGCCGGCGCCGCCGTTAGGTTCTGTCTCTTAGATCATCGTGGCGATCATGGGCGTCGATCGTTGGATCGGGTGTGGCGCGTGGTGATTTGACGAACCAGGAATGGGCTGTGCTGGCGCCGTTGCTGCCGGCGCAGCCGGTTCAGGGCCGGCGGTGGCGTGATCACCGGCAGGTGATCAACGCGATCTGCTGGGTCAAGCGCACCGGTTCACCCTGGCGGGATTTGCCCGAACGGTACGGGCCGTGGAAGACGCCGTACCAACGTTTCCGCCGGTGGGCGGCCGATGGCACCTGGGCGCGGTTGAAAGCCCAGGTCGTCACGCTTGCCGAACTCGACGACGACATCGACTGGGACGCCCAGGTCGACGCCACGATCGTGCGCACCCATCAGCATGCTGCCGGGGCCGCAAAAAGGGGCTCGACGTCGCCGCGACGCAGGCACGCGAAGGCATCGGACGCTCCCGCGGCGGGCTGACCACGAAAATCCACACCCTGGCCGACGGCCGGGGCCGGTCGCTGGCATCGCTGATCACGCCCGGGCAAGCCGCCGACACCCAGCAGCTGATCCCGCTGCTCAACCAGGTTCGGGTGGCCACACCCGGACCTGGGCGCCCGCGTGTGCGTCCGAACTCGTTAACCGGCGACCGGGCGTACTCGTCACGGGCCAACCGCAAGGCCTTGCGGGACAAACACATCGCCACCACGATCCCGCAGCCGCGTGACCAGGTCGCCAACCGGCTGCGCAAGGGCCGCAACGGCGGCCGGCCACCCGCGTTCGACCCGCACGCCTACAAGCGGCGCAACCAGGTCGAACGCGGCTTCAACCGGCGCAAACACTGGCGCGGACTGGCCACCCGCTACGACAAGCTCGGCGCCCACTTTCAAGCCACCCTCGACCTCGTCGAAATGCTCGACTGGCTCCGAGCCGTACCCGACAGACTTGATCTAAGAGACAGAACCTAGGGCCATGCGCGCTCAGGGGGCCGGACGCTCCCGGGGATCGCGCGGCGGAACGGTGTCCGGCGGGAACGCCGCCGGGACGTAGTCCTCGAGCAGCGCCGGCGTCAGGCCCGCCCGGTGGATCGCGTGCAGCGCGGCCAGGAAGTCCTTGATGAACGCCGGGCGGAAGTGCATCAGGATGATGTCGCCGCGCTGGACGGCCGTGCCCTCCTGGTAGCGGACGATCCCCTTGTCGACGGTCTCCTTCCACATGAAACCGGCACGAAGGCCGCACGCCTTGGCGACCCGCAGCGTGGTGTGGTCCTTGTCGCCGAAGGGCGGGCGGAACAGCAGCGGCCGCCGGCCGTACCACCGGCCCAGTTGGTCGGCGCCCTCACAGATCTGCCGACGCTGGAAATACTCCGAGCGGCCGCGCAACTCCGGGTGGGAGATGGTGTGGGCTTCGATCACGGCGCCGTACGTGCGGAGGTTGTCGAAGTAGGGCACGTCGTCGGCGATGAAGTCGGTCGTCAGGAACAGGGTCACCGGGATGCCGGCGGCGGCGAACAGCTTCGGGGCCTCGGGGTTCTTCAGCACGCCGTCGTCGATGGTCAGGAACGCCACCGGCTGGGTGACCGGGACCCGGGACAGATACGGGATCTCGTCGCCGGCGGGAAGGGTGATCGGCTCGGGGGCCGGGCGCGGCGGGAAGTGCGGGATGTCGCTGAGCTTCCAGCCGACCGGGGCGCCGGGATCGGGTGGAGCGGCCGAACCGGCGGGCGGCGAAGAAGCGGCCGAACCGGCGGCCGGCGAAGAAGCGGAGCCGGCGGTCGCGGGAGGAGCGGAGCCGGCGGAGGACGTGGGAGGCGCCGGCGGGGAGACGGGCGTGGACGGGGCGGCGGTGGAGGAGCGCAGGGAACGGCCCACGCTCCATCCGCTCACCGCGGGCAGGGCCACGAGGGCGGCACAGACGACGCCGAGCACCAGCCGCCGCCGGGTCACCTTGATCACCCGGCGGAGGCTACACGCTTGGGGCAAACCTAACTTGCGAGGCGAAACGTCTCGGCGTGACGCTGGCGGGCCGGCACCTTGAGCGCCCGCAGGCTGCGCAGCACGGCGTCGGTCATGCCGGCCGGGCCGCAGACGAAGACGTCCCGCTCGGTGATGTCGGGGACCAGGGCGAGCAGGCTCTCGGGGGCGAACGGCTGGTTGGGCGGGGTGCCGGCCCCGGTGCGCCCGGCGAGGACGTGCAGGCGCGCACCGCGTACGGACGCCAGGTTGTTCATCTCGCCGAGCAGGACCGCCTCGGCCTGGTCGTGCACCCGGTAGAGCACCACGATGTCGCCCGGCAGCCGCTCGTCCTCGAGCAGGGCCCGGATCGGCGTCACCCCGATGCCCCCGGCGATCAGCAGCGTCTTGCCGGTCACGCCCTGACCGGCGGTGAACGCCCCGTACGGGCCCTCGGCGAAGACCCGCGTGCCGATCGGCAGCCGCCGCAACCCGGCGCTGGTCACCCCGATGCCCTTCGCGGTGAGGCGCAGCGAGCGGCCGTCCGGGGCGGCCGAGAGCGAGAACGGGTTGACCTGCCACCACGGGTTGTGCCCGAGGAACCGCCACAGGAAGAACTGCCCGGCCTGGGCGTCGAGCCGGGCCAGGTCGTGACCGGTCAGGTAGACCGAGACCACGTCGTCGGCCTCGGGCACGACCGCGGCGACCTTGAGCTGGTGGCGGGCGTTGCGGACGAGCGGCACGAGGACGCGGCCGGTGAGCAGGGCGCCGAGCGCGAACGCCCACAGACCCCACCAGTAGACCTGGGTGAAGATGTTGGTCTTGAAGGCGCTGCCCTCGTAGAGCTGGTGCACGATGCCGAGGACGACCACCACGTAGACCAGCAGATGCACGGTGTGCCAGGACTCGTACGAGACGCGGCGGCGGACGGCGCGCAGCGAGACGGCGGCGATCACCACGATCAGCCCGGCGGCGATCATGCCGAGCAGCACCGGCATCTGCTTGGCCAGGTTCGGGATCTCGGCCAGGAACGAGATCTTGTCAAGGCGGGCGTAGCCGAGCAGCACGAACGTGGGATGCAGCAGAACCAGCCAGAAGAGGGAAAAGCCGGTCCAGCGGTGCCAGGTGGTCAGCTTGTCCATGCCGATCCGGCGGTCCAGGAACGGCAGGCGGGCGACCAGCAGCAGCTGGAGGGCCATCACGAAGGCCAGATGCAGGCCGAGGAAGCGGCCGGCCGCGGTCAGCGTGTTGTGCGCGGGCGGGCTCGCGGTCACGAACATCAGCTCGACGATCACCAGGTTGGCGACCAGGAAGATCCAGAGTGCTATGTGCGCGCTGCGCGCGGTGGTGGCGGTGCGGGTCTGTGGCTGGGTCACGGCGCTCATCCGGTTCTCCCCAACGTCCGGTGGTGCTGGTAGATACCACACGTAGCCGAAGAAGGTTCGGTTCGAAATCACCCCGCTGACAAGTGCCCTCCGGCGAGTTGGCGCGGACCGGGAATACTGGTCGGGCGACCGGGGTGTCCGGCGCGGCGAGGAGGGGTGATGACGGGGGCGACGGGGGACGGACGACCGGCGGTCGGCTCGGCGAGGGTCACCCCGGGCGGCGCGGCGCCGGCTCCGCCTCCACGACAACCCCCCACCGGCCAGGTGTACGGCGGGAAGCCCGCGGCCGCCAAGGCATCGGTCCCGATCCCGGCCCAGTCCCCACCGCCGGGCGCGGCCCCGCCGCCGGCCCCGGTCCCCGGTTCCTCCCGGAAGCGGAAGCGACTGCTTCTCGCCGTACTCGTGCCGCTCCTGGTCCTTCTGGCCCTGCTCGGCACCGGGGTGACGGTTCAGCTCAAGCGCGACCTGCCGGCCGCCACCCTGACCACATCGATCGCCTCGACGCTGAAGATCCCGGGCAAGCTGTCGTTGCCGTGGCCGTCGCAGGGCTCGGCCGAGCTGATGGTCGAGGGGCTGGGCCGGCTCGGCGGCTCGGGAGCCGCGAAGCCGGCCGCCATCGGCAGCGTCGCCAAGGTGATGACCGCGTACGTGATCCTCAAGAACCACCCGCTGTCCGGCGGTGAGGAGGGCCCCGACATCACGGTGACCGCCGCCGACGTGGCCGACTACCAGGCCCGTATCGCGTCCGGGCAGTCGCTGGTGGCGGTCGCGGCCGGCGAGCGGATCAGCGAGCGGGAGGCGCTCGAGGCGCTCATGCTGCCCTCGGCCAACAACGTGGCCCACATGCTCGGCGTCTGGGACGCGGGCAGCCAGGACGCGTTCCTGACGAGGATGAACCAGGCCGCGGACGAGCTCGGCATGAAGAACACCCACTACACCGACCCGAGCGGCTTCCTGCCCAGCACCGTCAGCACCGCCGCCGACCAGGTGCTGCTGGGCCGGGCGGCGCTGAAGGACCCGGTCTTCGCCGCGATCGTGGCCCAGCCGTCGGCGACCATCCCGGTGGCCGGGGCGATCAAGAACTACAACGACCTGCTCGGCGAGCTCGGCGTCTTCGGCATCAAGACCGGCTCGACCGACGACGCGGGCGGCAACCTGCTCTTCTCCGCGCACCTGCAGGTGGCCGGCCGGACGTTCACGGTGGTGGGCGCCGTGTTCCAGCAGCCGGGGTCGAACACGCCGCAGCAGCTCGCCCAGGTCAACCGGGTCGTGCGCAAGCTGCTGACCGCGGTGCGGGCGGCGGTCAAGCAGTACACGATCCTGGCCGACAAGGCGCTGGGGCAGGTGTCGACGGCGTGGGGCTCGACGGTTCCAGTCAGCCCGGCCGCGCCGCTGAAGGTGGTCGGCTGGCCCGGGCTCTCCTACCCGGTCAAGGTCGTTTCCTCGACGGTCGGCACGTCGGTGACCAGCGGTCAGACCATGGCCAAGGTCTCCGCCGGTGGCCAGGCCGTCGACCTGACCGCGGACGGGTCGACCACGCCACCGACCACGTGGTGGAAGCTCAGCCGCCGGCCGTGACCCGCCCGGCCCGCGTCCGCAGGGCCTCGTCCACGTCCTCGTCGGTCAGCTGGTGGAAGTCCTCGTACCACTGGCCGACGGCGCGGAAGGCGGGCGGCGCGCTCAGGCAGACGACGGTGCCGGCCTCGGCGGCCAGCGACTCGTACGCCTGGGGAGCGCACACCGGCGCCGCGAAGATCAGCCGCCGGGGCGCCCGGTCGCGCAGCCGGCGCAGGGCGGCCCGGGCCGTCACGCCGGTGGCCAGACCGTCGTCGACCAGCACTACCGTGCGCCCGGCCGGGTCCGGCGCCGGCCGTCCACGCCGGTAGCGGGCGGCCCGGCGGTCGAGCTCGGCGCGCTCGGCGGCCACGGTCGCGGCCAGGTCGTCCGCGGTGATGCCGAGCATCTCGAGCGACCCGGCGTCGAAGACCGGCGGGCCGTCCTCGGCGATCGCGCCCACCCCGAACTCGGGCCGTCCCGGTGCTCCGATCTTGCGGGCCAGCATGATGCCGAGATCGCCGCCGACCCGGTCCGCTACCGGCACCGCGACCGGCACGCCGCCGCGCGGCAGGGCCAGCACCAGCGGGCGGCCGTCCGCCGCGGTCAGGACGCGGGCGACCTCGTCGCCGAGCAGCCGGCCGGCCGCAGCCCGATCCCGGAAGATCACCGGAGGCGCTTTCCGCGTGATCACCGGAGATGCGCGGCGAACCATGTTCCGGCCTCCTCGGCCACGACGCCGAGCGTGCCCGGCTCCTCGAACAGGTGGGTGGCGCCGGGCACGATACGCAGCTCGGCCTCGACCGTCATCGTATTGCGCGCCTGCTCGTTGAGCTCGACGATCGGCAGGTCCCGCTCCCCCACGATCAGCAGGGTGGGCGCCTCGACCCGAGGAAGGGCCGTCCCGGCGAGATCGGGCCGGCCGCCGCGGGCGACCACGGCGTGCACCTCGGCCGTACGGGCGGCGGCCGCCACCAGCGCCGCGGCCGCCCCGGTGCTGGCGCCGAAGAGACCGACCGGCAGGCTGCGGGTCAGCGACTGCCGGCCGAGCCAGTCGACCAGGCCGATCAGCCGGTCGGCCAGCAGCCCGATGTCGAACCGCAGGTCGCGGGCGCGCGCGTCCCGGACCTCCTCCTCCCGCGTGAGCAGGTCGACCAGCAGCGTGCCGAGGGCGCGCTTGTTGAGCTCCGCGGCCACCGAGCGGTTGCGCGGGCTGTGCCGGGTGCTGCCCGAACCGTGCGCGAAGACCACCACGCCGTGCGCGCCGGCGGGCAGGACGAGATCACCCTCGAGCGCCGTCCCGGCCGTCGGGAACGTCGTTGTGGTCGCGGTCGTCATGGCGGCCGCATACCCCCTTTTGGCCGACCTATTCGCCCGACTTGCCGGTTTTTCGGGTCAAGATCTCGTGCCAATCCAGGATCCGGTACGCCTTGACCACGCCATTTCTGACGAACGGGTCACCCTGGGCGAACTCCTCGGCCGCGGTCCGGCTCGTAAAGACGGCCATCGAGCCCTCCGCCTGCGGGTCGCCGAAGGTGCCGACCATGACGAGCTCGCCCCGGGCGTGGAACTCGTCGAGCCGGGCCTTGTGGGCGGGAAAATGCTCCGGCGCCCGGCTCGCCACGCCGGCCGCCGACTCGTACAGCAGGACCGCGTACTTCATCTCTGTTCCCCCCGGTCGTTTGCCTGTCGACTATGCCGTAAGGAGGGCGCGCAGCGCTTTCTCGGCGACCGGGAACTCGACCCGGCGGCCGCCGATCAGCTCGCCGTACAGGACCGACTCCATGATCCGTACGTAGAGGAACGCCCGCTCCATCGCCTCCGCCCGCAGGTCGACGCCGGCCTCGAGGAAGATCTCCCGCTGGGCCGCCACCGCCCGCCGATGCACCCGGCCGTCCGCGGTGAACAGGACGCGGGCCGCCGTCCTCGGCTCGGCCGCCACGAACCGGGAGATCGGCCGGGCCGCCCACAGCCGGTCGGCGAAGCGGCGCGACACCTCGATGACGCCGTCGGCGCCGGGCATCTCGCGGGCCCGGCGCACCCGGTCGAGCGTGCGGCGGGCGAGCCACCAGAGCGCGTCGCCGAGCAGCGCGTCCCGGCTGCCGACGATGCGGTAGAGGGTGGCCCGGCTGACCGCGAGCTGGGTGGCGAGCAGGTCCATGTCGAGCGAGCCGTCCGCCTGGAACTGACGTACGGCACCCCGGACGACCTCGGCCCTTTCCATGACCCGCACGTCCAGGGGTACACCGGCGCGGCTCGGCCGGTTCAAGTCTGCGACGGCCGTCTCAGCATTACCGCAATCTTCAACCTTCCGGCGGAGCGAACGCGTACCGGTGGCCAAGTCCATGCCTATCCGGGGAGAGATCATGCACGCAGCGATCAAACGTCCACGGAACATCGCCGCCGCCGTCGCGGGCCTGGCCCTCGCCGCGGCCGCGGTCACCCTGGTGCCGGACGCCGACGCCGCCACGACGTCGTTCCGCCGCGGACCCGACCCGTCGGCGGCGAGCATCCGGGCGGCCAACGGCCCGTTCGCGATCAGCCGGACGACCGTGGCCCGCTCCGCCGTCTCCGGCTTCGGCGGCGGCGACATCTACGTCCCGACCGACACCAGCGCCGGCACGTTCGGGGCGGTCGCCATCGCGCCCGGCTTCACCGCCACCCGCAGCAGCCTGGCCTGGCTGGCGCCGCGCATCGCCTCGCAGGGCTTCGTGGTCTTCAACATCGACACGCTCACCACCTCGGACCAGCCCGCCACCCGGGGCCGCGAGCTGCTCGCCGCGCTCGACTTCCTGACCGGCAGCAGCAGCGCGAGATCCCGCATCGACAAGTCCCGGCTGGCCGTGATGGGCCACTCGATGGGTGGCGGCGGCACGCTGGAGGCCGCCCGCAGCCGCCCGTCGCTGCGGGCCGCGGTCCCGCTGACCCCCTGGGACCTGACCAAGAGCTTCGCCGGCGTCACCGTCCCCACGATGATCATCGGCGGCCAGTCGGACACGGTCGCGCCCGTGCGGCAGCACGCCAAGCCGTTCTTCGCGTCCCTGCCGTCCGGCGCCGACAAGGGATACCTGGAGCTCGCGGGCGCGTCGCACTTCGCCCCGAACGTCCCGAACACCACGATCGCGTCGACGAGCGTGGCGTGGCTGAAGCGGTTCGTGGACGACGACACCCGGTACGAGCAGTTTCTGTGCCCGGGGCCGAGCTCGGGCGTCAGCGACTATCGGACGAACTGCCCGCACCAGGGGTGACGGCCGGCGCGGCGATCCCTAACGCAACGGCTCGGCGGCGGCACCCAGACACGCCAGGAACCGGGTCGCCGCCGCCGGCACCGTCCGCCCCGCCGGGGTGGCGGCGTAGATCCGGCGCCGGAGCTCGTCCTCCGGGTGCAGGCGCAGCAGGGCGATGTCGCGCGGCACCCGGCCCGCCATCAGCGCCGGCACCAGGGCCACGCCGAGGCCGGCCGCCACGCAGCCCAGCTTTCCCGTCCACTCGGCGGCGGTGATCTCGATCCGCGGGCGGAACCCGGACGGCAGCGAGGCCCGCAGCAGGGTCTCCTCGGCGGTGGCCGACCCGGCGATGAACGCGTCCGCGGCCAGGTCGGCGAGGCGCACGACCCGGCGGCGGGCCAGCCGGTGACCGCGGGCGACGGCCACCAGCATGCGCTCGTCGAGCAGGTGGTGCAGCTCGAAGCGGGCGCGGTCGAGCGGCCCGGACGGCGACGAGCTCACCACGGCCACGTCGGCCTCACCCCGGGCGAGCCGGTCCAGCAGCGCGGGGGTCAGGCCTTCGACCAGGGACAGGACCACTTGCGGGTACGCCTGGCGGAAGCGCGCCAGCGCCGACGGCACCAGGGCGGCGACGGCCGTCGGAAACGCGCCGACCCGCAACCGGCCGGCAGCAACGGTACGCACGTCGCCGACCGCGCCGCGCGCCGACGTGAGGCCGTCGAGGATCTTCACCGCGTACGGCAGAAGGGCGCGCCCCTCCTCGGTCAGAGTGACCCCGCGCGGAAGCCGGTCGAACACGCGGGCGCCCAGCTCCTGCTCGAGCGCGCCGATCTGACGGGACACCGCCGACTGGGTGAACCGCAGCCGGCGCGCGGCCTCGGTGATCGAGCCGAGGTGCGCGACCGTGCGAAAGACCTCGAGCAGCTGCGTCTCCACTCTTCGCATGCTAGTCACGCATGGCAGCGATGCTCGACATTCGTTAGTCGCATCGCGGTGGGCGCCCTAGCGTGACCGGCATGGAGATGAGATTGGACAATCCGCCGGGCGTCGCCGCACCGTTCGGGGACCGGTTCGCCCACGTGGCCCGGGTCGACCTCGGTGGCGGCGCGCTGCTCATGCTCGCCGGCCAGGTAGCCGTGGACGACGAGGGCCGCGTCGTGGCACCCGACGACGCGGGCGCCCAGGCCGGCCGGATCTTCGAGATCGTCGCGAACGTGCTGGCCGCACACGGCGCGACACTCGGCGACGTGCTGCACATCCGCACGTTCATGACGGACCTGGACGATCTGCCGGCGTACGGCGCGGTCCGGCGCCGCCTGTTTGCCGCCAGCCCGCCGCCCGCCAGCACGACGGTGCAGGTCAGCAGGCTGTTTCTGCCCGGCGCGCGGCTCGAGGTCGAAGTGGTGGCGGGGGTCCGCTCGGTCCGGGCTGGCTGACGCCGGCCACGGCTTTCCCGGCGAGCCGGCGCAGATATCGGGGGTCGACGTCGCTGGTGGTGGTGACGTCGTACCAGCCCTGGCTCATCGGCAGGTGGCGCGTCTGGCTCTGGCCGGGGTTGAGCCGGATCACCGACCGCTCCCCGCAATAGGCGTCGGTGAGGATCACCCGGGCCGCCCGCGCGACGGGTTGGCCAAGGTCAGGCGGCCCTGGCGGACGGTCGCGTCGACGCCGGCGCCGCGGAAGCGACGCAGGAAGCCGTCCGGGCCGTGCGCCGTGACGTCGGCGTCGGCCGCCCACGTGCCGGAGAGGTGGGTGTGTGCCGCGGCCGTGAACGTCTGCGGCGCGCCGCCCGCCTCGGTGACGTAGAAGACCGCGGCGGCGGGGCCGCGGCTGGCGGAGGTGATCTCCAGCGACGAGCCGAAGCGCGCCGAGGCGGACAGGTCGTAGCCGGTCGGCCGCGCGGGGCGGACGCCGTGCTCGGGCCGGGGCAGGGAGGGCGTGGCGGGCGGCGTCGGCACGTAGTCGGGGTGGCGCCGGCGGTCGGCCGGGGCGTACGCGCTGGTGTCCGGAAGCGACGTTGGCGATGTACCAGGCGCCGTAGTTGGCGGGCCAGTTCGGGTGCTCGGTGTAGGCCTCGGGCGCGACGATCCAGGAGACCTGCGGCAGCTTGCCGTTCACCACGTCGTTGCGCAGCGGCGCGAACATGTCGTCGCCGTCCTTCACACGCGTGCCGGTGCGGGCCTTCTCGTACAGCGGCGAGCCGGGCGCGGCGTTGCGGTAGGCGTCGAAGTACAGCAGCGAGTTGTCGCCGTAATTGCCGATGCACGGCTCCGGGTAGGTCGTCCAGCCGTACCCCAGCTCGTCGTTGGTGACGACCGGGCCGCCGCCCTTGCCGTCGTTGCCCGTGTACCCGGTCCACAGGTAATACCGGTTCGGGTCGGTGGGACCCATCAGCGAGCAGTGGTACGCGTCGCAGATCGTGAACGCGTCGGCCAACGCGTAGTGGAACGGGATGTCCTCCCGGGTCAGGTACGCCATCGTGGTCGCCGACTTGGCCGGCACCCAGCGGTCGTAGCGGCCGCCGTGGAACGCGTCGTGCCCGTCGTTCCAGCCGTGCGGCAGGTCCTGCAGGAAGGCCAGCCCGAGGTCGTCGATGTCGGGCCGGAACGGCAGCACCCCGTCCTGGTTCCACACCGGCTCGCCGCCGGGCAACCGGGCCGCGGTCCGGTCGCCGAAGCCGCGCACCCCGCGCAAGGCCCCGAAGTAGTGGTCGAACGACCGGTTCTCCTGGATCAGGACGACGACATGCTCGACGTCGGCGATGGTGCCGGTGCGGCGGGCGGCGGGCGGCGGCGAGGAGAACAGATCACCTACAGTCGGTCGCCCCCGCCGGTTCTCAGGCGGACGTACCGGCGGTGGTCCGGCGGTCGTCCGGGAGGCGGCGGGTCAGGCCGCGGCGGTCGAGCAGCTCCAGCAGCGGGACGGCGACGCGCCGGGTCGTGCCCAGCGCCTGGCGGGCCTGGCTGAGGGTGAAGGGCTGGGGCAGGGCGGCCAGCCGGCGGGCGGCCTGCTCGGGGGCGGACGGGCGGAGCACCACGTTCGGCGCGACCTGGATGAGCAGGCCGGCCCGGACGGCGGCGGCGAGCTGTTTCGGGCCGAGACCGTGGCCGGCGAGGTCGTAGGTCTCCGGCGCGGCGAACGGCTCCCGGTCCGCGAACGCCTTGTCCACGGCCGCCACCAGCTCGGCGGGCACACCCGGGAGGCCGGCCGAGACGCGACCCGCGCGGACGGTGAGCGCCGGCTGGCCGCGGACCAGCGCCTCGACCAGGGCCCGGTCGGGCAGGCCGAGACGGTGCCGCAGGGCTTCGATCGGGGCGCCCGGCTCCAGCGGGTGGGCGGCGCGGTGGCGTTCCACCTCCTCGGCCAGGCGGCGGCCGAGGGCGGACCAGTGGGCGGGGTCGGCGTACCACTCGCCGGCCACCGGGTCGCCGTCGAGCGGCACGCCCATCGCGGTCAGGTCGCGGCCGTGGACCAGGAGGCGCCGGCCGAGCTCGCCGCGCAGGTCGGGCTCGCCGGTCAGGGTGGCCAGCTCGGCGGCGCGGGCGGCGGCGGCGCCCCGGCGGGTCAGGCCGGGCGGCTGCACGTCGAGCACGGTGACGCCGCCGGCCACGTGGTGCCGGCCGGGGTCGCGCAGCAGGGCCCGGTCGCCGACGCGCAGCGGCAGCGGGCGGCCCAGGCGCAGGCGGGCGGTGTCCGGGCCGAGCGGGCGCACCCGGACCGGAACCGCGGCCGAGCCCAGGTGCAGGGTCAGCCTGGCGGGCAGGCCGGCCGCCGGGTCGCCGTGCACCCGGACGTCGATCAGGCCGGCGTTGCGGAACCGGCCCGGTGTCAGCAGGGCGTCGCCGCGGCCGGCCCGGTCCCGGTCGACGCCGCGCAGGTTGACGGCGACCCGGGCGACGGCCGTGACCCGGTCGGCGGTGTCGCCGAGGGACTGGAGACCGCGTACGCGAACCAGGTCGTCACCGAGCTGGAGCTCGTCGCCCACCCGGATCCGCCCCGCGCCCAGCGTCCCGGTCACCACCGTGCCGGCGCCCTTGATCGTGAAGGCCCGGTCGATCCACAGCCGCACCGGCGCGTCCACCGCGGGCGCCGGAAGGCTCGCGACGAGCCGGTCGATCGCCTCCCGCAGCTGGTCGAGGCCCGCGCCGGTGCGGCCGCTCACCGCCACCGTGTCCACCACACCCAGGCCGGTCGCCGCGATCTCCTGCCGCGCCCGGCCGGTGGCGGCCGCCGGATCGGCCAGGTCGGACCGGGTCACCACGAGCAGCCCGTGCCGTACGCCGAGCGCGTCGAGGGCGGCCACGTGCTCGGCCGACTGCGGCATCCACCCCTCGTCGGCGGCCACCACGATCAGCGCGGCCGGCACCGGGCCGACGCCGGCCAGCATGTTGGGCACGAAGCGCTCGTGCCCGGGCACGTCCACGAACGCCACCGTCGCCCCGGACGGCAGGGTCGTCCACGCGAAGCCGAGGTCGATGGTCATCCCCCGGCGGCGCTCCTCGGCCCACCGGTCGGGCTCCATGCCGGTGAGCGCCCGCACCAGCGTCGACTTCCCGTGGTCGACGTGGCCCGCGGTGGCCAGTACATGCATCGTCTGTCCGCCCCCGCCTAGAGTCTGCGCCGAAGGGGGAGACGGGCCGCGGCGGCGAGGACAGCGGCGATCACCTGGTCGTCGGCCGCGGGTGGGACACAGCGCAGATCCAGCAGCAGGCGGCCCCGCTCCACGCGACCCACCACCGGCTGCGGGGCAGTGCGGAGACCTTCGGCGTACGGCCGCGGAAGCGCGAGTGACCACGACGGGAGCCGGACCTCGGGCGCCCCGCCGCCACCGACGACCGCCTCCGACTCGATGAGCGTGACCTCGACGCCCGCCTCCGCCAGACGGTCGCGCGCCTTCTCCGTACGGAACCGCAGCTCGTCCGGATCCATGCGCAGCGCCCGCCAGGTTGGCGTCTCGGGGCCGGTGAGCGTGGCCTGCAGCGCGGCGAGGGTGAGCTTGTCGACCCGCAACGCCCGGGCCAGCGGATGACGGCGGAGGCGTTCGACCAGGCCGGCGTCGCCGAGGACGAGTCCCGCCTGGGGGCCGCCGAGCAGTTTGTCGCCGCTGGCCGTGACCAGGCTCGCGCCGGCGCGCAGCGACGCGGCCGCGGTCGGCTCGGCGGGCAGCAGCGGATCCGGGCGCAGGAGTCCCGAGCCGATGTCGGCGACCACGGGCAGGCCGAGCGGGGCGAGCTCCTCGACCGTCGCCTCGCCGGTGAACCCCCGGACCACGAAGTTGGACGGATGCACCTTGAGGATGAATCCGGAGACGCCGGGGTCGATGGCGGCGCGGTAGTCGGCGGCCGTCGTCCGGTTCGTGGTGCCGACCTCGCGCAGCCGCGCCCCGGTCGACTCGAGCAGCTCGGGCAGCCGGAAGCCGTCGCCGATCTCCACCATCTCGCCCCGGCTGACGATGATCTCCCGGCCCGCCGCCAGCGCCGTCGCCGCCAGCACCAGGGCGGCCGCCCCGTTGTTCACCACGTGCACGTCGCCGGCCTCGGGCACCGCGTCCCGCAGCGCCCGCAGCGCCGTCCGGCCGCGCCGGGCCCGGCGCCCGGTCACGAGGTCGAGCTCGACGTCGGTGTGGCCGGCCGCCGCCTGGATCGCGTCGCGCGCCGCCTCCGACAGCGCGGCCCGGCCGAGATTGGTGTGCAGCACCACGCCGGTCGCGTTGAGCACCGGGCGCAGGCCGCCGGCCGTCGCCGGGAGCGCCGCCACCGCCGCGTCGGCCACTGCCTCGGGTGCCAGCTCGCCGGCCCGGGCGCGCTGCTGGGCGGCGGTCACCGCGGCCTTCACCGCGGCGCGGCCCAGCCGTCCGGCCGCCTCGGCCAGACGGGGGTCGGCGAGGACCACGTCGGTACGCGGCACCCGCCGGCGGGGATCGTCCAACGTCGCCATCCTCAGACGCACCCGCCGCCGGGGCCGACCACCCGCTTCGTCACGATCACGAGGCTATCCGCCGGTCAGGCGCAGGTCCACGAAGGGGCTGGCGTCGCCGGGCAGCAACGCGGGCGGTGCTGCGGCCGCCCGGGCGGACCTGTTCGAAGACGAGCTCGGGCATGCCGCTCAGGGTAGTTTCCGGAAGTGCCAGAGGACGGCGCCGGGTGTGCCGTCGAAGGCGCCGCCGCGCGCGGCCGGCGCCTGGCCCATCAGCGTCCACGGCCACATGTCCCACTCGCCCGCCTCGACCGCCGCGGCCATCGGCGCCCGGATGTCGGCGGCGGTGTCGTTCCGGGGCTCCTCCAGGCGGCGCAGCTCGAGGCCGGCCGGCAGCGCGGCGCCCAGGTAGTCGCTCGCTCGATGGCGGTAGGACGGGATGAGCCGCGGCTCGCCGGCGTCGGTGCGCACGTGCGGCACCGACCCGAGCAGCACGATCTCGTGGTGGATGTCGGTGACCACCAGGCTGCCGCCGGGCCGCAGCACCCGGGCCAGCTCGGCGAAGGCCGGCCGCAGGTCGGGCAGGTGGGCCAGGGCGAGCGCGCAGACGGCCAGGTCCACATGCTCGTCGGGCAGCGGCAGCGCGTCGAGCGGGGCCTCGTGGAACTCGGCGCCGGGCACGCGCTCGCGGGCGTGGGCCAGCATGTCCGGCGAGCTGTCGACGCCGATCACCCGGTGGCCGCGGCCGGCCAGGTAGGCGGTGTGCCGGCCGGTGCCGCAGGCGGCGTCGAGCGCGACGCCGGGCGGGATCGCGTCGACGATCTCGTGGACGAACGGCTCCTCGATCGGGAACAGGCCGTTGCCGGGCCGGTCGTAGGTGCGCGACCAGATCCGGTAGCCGGCCTTGGTGTCGACCGTGCCCACGCTGACCCCGTCGCCGGCCAGCCCCGGCTCGGCCAGCAGGCGGCGGATCTCGGCCACGCGCTCCTCCGCGAACCGCTGGTCGTAGTCTCCCCCGTACGCCCGCAGGAGGGCGAGGCCCTCCAGGCCGAGCAGATAATGCAGCGGATTCTGATAGATCACCGTCGAAACCTATCGGCGCCGGCCGCCGCCCGCGAATCCATTTCCGCGGACGGGCGCCGCTACGTTTGTCACGGCCGGCGGGGGTAGCACCCGCCGGCCGGCTTCGGCGCGGCGTGAGGGCACGCGCCGGATCTGGCCGCCGAATGGAAAACGGCCATCCGTGAAGCTTTCGACGCCCATGACGTTAAGGTTTGCGGCCATTCGGCGGCAACGCATTATTCCGGGCCTCGCCGGCGAATGCTTGGATCGAGGCATGTCGCTTCCCCCGGACTCCGAGCTGACTTTGCCCGACGGCCGCATCCTGCGGTACTGCCTGCACGGCCCGGCCGATGGCGCTCCGGTGATCATGCACGGCGGCTCGCCCAGCAGCCGGTGGAAGCGACCGGTGCAGATCGCGGGGATGGAGCGGGGTCCGGTACGGCTGCTGATCTATGACCGCCCCGGCTACGGTGGGTCGAGCCGCCAACCCGGCCGTACGGTGGCCGATGCCGCCGCCGACGCGGAGGCCCTGGCCGACGCGCACGGGTGGGCCCGCTTCGCCGTCCTCGGGGGGTCCAGCGGCGGGCCGCACGCCCTCGCCTGCGCCGCCCTGCTCCCGGAGCGCGTCACCCGCTGCGCCGTCGTCTCCGGCATCAAACCCGCCGACCCGGCCCCGCCGGCACCGGCCTCCTCCGCGCCGGCTTCCTCCACCCCGGCCTCTCCGCCGGATTTGTCCGCGCCGGCCTCCCCGCCGGCTTCCTCCACGCCGGCCTCCCCGCCGGCTTTGTCCGCGCCGGCCCGGTCCGCGCCGGGCGAGGCTGAGCTGCGCGCCCGCCTCGCCGACCGGGCCGAAACCATCCTCGCCGCGATCGACGCCGGCGGCCCCGAGTTCCCGGCCGAGCCCGGACCGCCCGCCCGCGACGACCCCGACGCGATGGCGCGCATCCGGGCCACCTTCGTCGACGGCATGGACGGCTGGGTCGACGACAGCCTGGCCTTCGCCCGGCCGTGGGGCTTCGACCCGGCGTCGATCGCCGTGCCCACCGCCATCTGGCGCGGGACCGCCGACCCGAACGTCCCCGCCGACCACGCGGAGTGGCCGCTGACCCACATCCCCGGCGCCGAGGGCCACGTCTACGAGGGTGGCCACCTGCCCGGGCCGGCCGTCTACGACGACATCTACCGCTGGCTGGACGGTGATCGAAACGGGACGATCGGCGGACGTCGGTGAACGCGGCCGTGCCGTTGAGTGGTCGAGCACATCGGAAAGACCACGGAGGGTCGCCATGAATGGGAAACGTGTCCTTCTCGGCCTCGCGATCGTCACGGCCACGACGGCCGGAGTCGGTATCGCGGCGACGGCCGAGGCGGCAACTCCGCCCTTGACGTTCACCCGCGTCTACTACAACTCCCCCGGCACCGACGATCGCAGCAACGCGAGCCTGAACGCCGAATACTTCAAACTGACGAACAACACCTCGGCGGCGATTCAACTGGCCGGGTGGACCGTACGCGACAAAGCGAACCACGTTTACACCTTCAAAAGCACCGCGCTGGCCGCCAAGGCGTCGGTCTACGTCCACACCGGAAAGGGCTCCGACACCGCGACCAACAAGCACTGGGGTTCCGGCAACTACATCTGGAACAACGACGGCGACACGGCCACCCTGAAGAACACCAAGGCCACCACGATCGACACCTGCACGTGGGGCAGGACGGGGTCCGCCACCAACTGCTGACCGGAGCGCCTCCTACTCTGGTGCGCGTGACCGATGTCTACGAGACCGACCTCATTGCCACGCACTACCTGACCAGCATCGACGACGTGACCGAGCACCTGCGCGCGGCGAGCCGCCTCGGCCTGGGCGTCCGCGTCCGCAGCTACCTGGAGGCGGACGACCCGGAGGACGAGACGCTGAGCGAGCACTGGGAGGTCGAGCTGTACGCGTCGTCGCCCGTCCAGGAGGAGGATGCGGAACCGTCGGAGGAGGCCGCTGCGGCCGGCTAACCGCTGCGGCCGGCTAACCGCTGCGGCCGGCTAGCCGTGCCGCGCCCGCCATCGGCGCCGCCACGACCAGGGCTCGAGCGCGAGCAGACCGGCCAGGCCGGCGCCCAGCCCGAGGGCGGCGAACCCGGCCGAGCTCTTCCAGGTCGACCGGTCGGTGAGCAGATAGATCGCGGTCGGGCTGCCCGTGTCACGAGCGCCGACGGTGTCGCCGGCGCTCGCCCCGGCGGGCAGCCCGCCGGCCAGCTCCATGTCCCGCCGCACGACCGTGCCGTCGTCGCTCACGAAGTCCCCGAACCACCCGCAGCGCTGCCGCGGCGGCGGCCACCGATCACACGACATCGGCTCGGTCAGCGTGAAAGTCCCCGTCCGCCCACCTCCGTGCGCGGCCCGCCAGTCCGGCACGAGCATGGTCAGGCTGCCGACCCCGATGGTGCACCCGATGACCACGAAGAAGGCCGCCACGACCAGCAGCCGGGTGCGGAAACCACCGCGCGCGGGGGACATGAGCCCGAGGCTATCCGCCGCCTTTGATGGCCGAGCGCGCAGCTCTCAGGGGGCGAGTTGCTCGATCGTCATGCCGACGTCGCCGAGGATGCCCTTGGCGACGTCGCGGTTGCCGTGCACGGGAACGGTGGTGCCACGTCCATCCGGGTGACGCATGATGTGGTGGCTGCCGGCAACCCTCGCCACCTTGAAGCCGTGCCGCTCGAGCGCGCGGACGATGCGGGCGCCGGGGACGGACGGGATCGGCGGCATCAGGCCGCGACGGTGATGGAAAGCTCGCGCGGCACGCCGAACTCCTCGATGAGGCCGGTCAGCGCCTCGCGCAGGTCCTGAAGCGCCGCCTCCTCCGTGTCACCCTCGCCGTGCGCTCCTAGGCCGGGGCGCAATTGCGCATGGGCGCACCAAACGCCGTCCTCGTCGCGCTCGACGACGACCGGCACCGTTACCGTGCGAGATTCAGGCACGAGGACACCATAGCGCGGTGCGGCCGTGATGGCCGACAACGTAATATCCCGATGTATCGGATCGATATATCGGAGAGGCCGCCGTGCGACTGATCGACTACAACACCGAGCAGTACCGGGACTACGCGCGCGGCCGGGCGCTCAGCGCCGGGCAACTGCGGGTCTGGCTGGACGCCTTCGCCGCGGTGCTGCCGGAGAAGCGGCCGCTCGCCGGGGTCGACGTCGGCTCCGGGACCGGGCGGTTCACGCCGGCGCTGGCCGACGCCTTCGGGCCGGTCACCGGGGTCGAGCCGGCCGAGCGCATGCGAGCGGTCGCCGAGGCCGGGGCGCGGCACCCGCACGTGCGCTACCGGGCCGGCTCGGCCGAGGATCTGCCGCTCCCGGATGACAGCGCCGACTATGCGCTGATGTTCCTCTCCTGGCATCACGTCACGGACAAGCCGACGGCGGCACGCGAGCTGGCGCGGGTGGTGCGGCCGGGTGGGCGGCTCCTGCTGCGGGCGAACTTCCGCGACCATCACCCGCGGCCGTGGTGGCTGGCGCATTTCCCGGGCGGGTACGAGGTGGACGCGGCCATCTTCGAGCCGCTGCACGAGGTGATCGCGACCTTCACGGGCGCCGGCGTGGGCTGGCGGGTCGCGCACTTCGGCACCGTCACCGAGCCGTCCGTCGGCACCCGGGCCGAGATGCTCGAACGGCTGCGGCTGCGCACCTTCTCGTTCTTCGGCCGCCTCAGCGCCGAGGAGGCCGACGCCGGCCTGCGCAGCATCGAGCGGCTGGTGGCCGAGGATCCGGACGCGCCTTCGGCCGAGTTCACCGAGACACTGCTGACCTTCGAACTATCCTCCCAGGAATGACTGATCCGGACGCCAAGGACGCCCTCCGCCGCTATCTCGACCAGGGGCGCCAGGCCCTGCTGTGGAAGCTCGAGGGCCTCGGCGAGTACGACGCCCGCCGCCCGCTGACACCGACCGGCACCAATCTGCTCGGCGTGGTCAAGCACGTGGCGAGCGTGGAGGCCGGCTACTTCGGCGTGACCTTCGGCCGGCCGTTCCCGGAGCCGCTGCCCTGGATCGAGGACGACGCGGAGCCGAACGCCGACATGTGGGCCACCGCCGACGAGTCGAAGGACGACATCGAGGCCCTCTACCGGCGGGTCTGGCGGCATTCGGACGCGACGATCGATGCGCTGCCGCTCGACGCCGTCGGCCATGTGCCGTGGTGGGGGCCGGGCAACGAGGTCACCCTGCATCGCATCCTCGTGCACATGACGGCGGAGACCCACCGCCACGCGGGCCACGCCGACATCGTGCGCGAGCTCATCGACAAATCCGCGGGCGTACGCCCGGACGGCAGCAACCTGCCCAGCGACGACCCGCAGTGGTGGGACCGTTATCACGCCCGCGAGACGGCGGAGGCCGAGCGGTTCAGGACTCCTTGACCGACAGCCTCTCCCGCTGCGGCACGACGGTGTACTTCGGATCCTTCGCCGAGGCCATGCCGCCGTCGAAGATGCCGAACCGGGTCAGCGCCGACGCGGTCAGCAGGGACAGGCCGGAGAGGGCCGAGACCACGCGGCTGCGCCGGCCGAGCACGGCGCCGGCCACGCCCGCGGCGGTCAGCGCCCGGCCGGCTCGCAGCAGGCGGCCGGGGCGGCCGGTCGCGTACGGCTCGCTGAGAATGCCCTTCGTGGTCTCGATCCGGTGGGCGCCCCACAGCTCGAGGGCCGCGCCGAGCACGGCCATCCGCCGGGTGGGCGGCGCCGGATCGGCGATCAACCCGACCCCGGCCCCGCTGGCCAGGGCGCTTCCGGCGAAGACGAAGGGCAGTTCCGGGTACGCGGCGTGCCAGCTCGGTGTGGCCGTGTCGGCGAGCAGCACGGCCGTGTAGGTCGCCAGGGCCGGCGCGACCGCCGCCGCGCCCAGGCCGGCGACCGCGCCCACCGGCGGCAGCACCCGCCGGGCCAGCCGGGTCGGCACCAGCGGCGCCGCCTCGGCGAGCGCGGCCGTGCCGGCGGCGGCGCCGAACGCGCTCAGGATCCAGGTGCCCATCGACATCGGCGAGGTCGGCTTGGCCACCCGCAGCATGTGGTGGAAGCGCTCGGGACGGCCCAGGTCGGCGACCAGGAAGTAGGTGCTGGCGCCGAGCGCGCCCAGCGCCGCCACCCGCCCGGCCCGCCGGGTGCGAGGGCGGCCGGTGGCCTGGCCGCCGGCCGCGAGCAGCGCCGACCCGGCCGCGAGCCCGCCGGTGAACAGGTAGGCGGCGACGTCGTGCGTCCACGGCGCCGGCCGCACGATCGGCCGGCCGTAGTACGAGCGGAAGTCGGCCTTCGGGACCATGGGCCGGTCGCCTCTTGCGAACTCTCCGCGCCGTCCGGAGGACCGGGCGCCGGTAGAGGCATTGCGGCTCATGAGCGTCCTCCGAGGAACGAGACGACGACGGCGGCCGCCATGGTCAGCGCCGCGACGCCGGCCCGCTTCCACATGTCCGGCAGGTCTCTCGTGGTCACCACCGGGTCCGGCGGCAGGCCGTACACCTCGGGCTCGTCGAGCAGCAGGAAGAACGCGCCGTCGCCGCCGACGCCGTCCTCCTCGTCGTGCCCGTAGAGCCGAGCCGATTCGACGCCCTCCCCGTGCAGCTTGGCCACCCGCTCGGCCGCCCGCGAGCGCAGCTCGTCCAGCTCGCCGAACTGGATCGACTCGGTGGGACAGGCCTGGGCGCAGGCCGGCATCAGCCCGTCGCCGATCCGGTCGTAGCAGAGCGTGCACTTCCAGGCCCGCCCGTCGTCCTCCCGGCGGTCGATCACCCCGTACGGGCAGGCGGGCACGCAGTAGCCGCAGCCGTTGCAGATGTCCGGCTGCACCACCACCGTGCCGAACTCGGTGCGGAACAGCGCCCCGGTCGGGCAGACGTCGAGGCAGGCCGCGTGCGTGCAGTGCTTGCACACGTTGGACATCATCAGCCAGCGGAAATCCTCGCGCGGGGCGTCGCTCGTGCGGCCCGGGAGGTCGCTGCCCGGCATCCCGAGGAACTCGGTCCGGTCGCCGATCGTGCCGGCCGCGGCCAGCGCGTCCACCGCCGGCGGCAGGCCGGGCTCGGTCCCCGTCTCCTGACCCACCGTCGCCGCCGTCACCGCGGACCGCGCGCTCGCCGGCGGTCCGGCCGGCACCCCGGCGAAGGCGCCCGGCACACCGGTCGCCGACCCGCTGCGCTCGGACCGGGGCTGCTCGATGAAGGCCACGTGCCGCCACGAGTTCGCGGTCAGCCCGCCGGTGTTGTCGTAGGACTGGCCCAGCAGGTTGAAGCCGTCGTCGGGCACCGCGTTCCACGTCTTGCAGGCCACCTCGCACGCCTTGCAGCCGATGCACACCGAGGTGTCGGTGAAGAACCCCATCCGCGGCGGCGCGTCGGTGTAGCCGGCGTCCGGCGCCGGGTCCAGTGGCCCGTACAGGCTGTTACTCATCGGCCTCGTCCCCGGTATCCGGAAGCGGAGTGGTCACGACCGGCGTGTGGTGCCCCGGCACCAGCCCGGCCCGGCGGCGGTAATCCGCGACGTACGCCAGCAGGGCCTTGCCGATCGGCCGCCGGCCGGGCTGGATGTCGCAGGTGCCGACCTTGCTCTCCTGGATCAGCACGTTCGGGTCGAGCGTGATGCCGATCAGGTCGTTGGCCGAGTCGCCGGTGACCAGGCCCTCCGATCCCCAGTGATACGGCAGCCAGATCTGGTGGATCGTGCGGCCGTCGATGCGCAGCGGGGTCAGCCGGTCGGTGACCAGAACCCTGGCCTCGATCGCGGCGCGCCCGGTGACGATGTGCGCCCAGCCCAGGTGCTCGAGGCCGCGCTCGGACGCCAGCTCGGGGGAGACCTCGACGAACATCTCCGGCTGCAGCTCCGAGAGGTACGCGAGCTGCCGGCTCATGCCACCGGCGGTGTGGTGCTCGGTGAGGCGGCTGGTGCTGAAGACATACGGGAAGACCTCGCTGTGCTGTTCCGGCGGGCTCGGGTTGGTCGGGTTGTCCTCCCGGTCGTAGATCTTCCGGGTCGGGTTCGCCTGCTGGCCGTAGAGCGGGTTGCGCACCCGGGACTCGGCCGGCTCGTAGTGCGTCGGCATCGGCCCGTCGATCAGCCCGGTCGGCGCGTAGAGCCAGCCCTTCCCGTCGCCCTGCATGATGAACGCGTCGTCGCCGGAGATCGCGGCCACCCCGGTCGCGTCCGGATCGGGACGGTAGGACGGCGGCTTCGTCTTCTCGAAGTCGGGCACGTCCTCGCCGGTCCACTCCCCCTTCTCCGGGTCCCACCACACGTACTTCTTCCGCTCCGACCACGGGTTGCCGTCGGGGTCGGCCGAGGCCCGGTTGTAGAGCGTGCGGCGGTTGGCCGGCCACGCCCAGCCCCACTCGGGCGCGACCCAGCTCTGCTCGCGGCCGGGCTTGCGCCGGTTGGCCTGGTTCACGCCGTCCTTGAAGACGCCGGTGTAGATCCAGCAGCCCCCGCTGGTCGACCCGTCCGCCTTCATCTCGGTGAAGGAGGACAGCGGCTTGCCGGACGTGAGGTCGTACCCGTTGATCTCCTTGAGCACCGCCTCGCCGGACGGCTCGTCATCGCCGTACTCCCAGGTCAGGTTTTTGATGCCCTGGTCGCGCGGCAGCGTCGACCCGGCCAGCTTGGCCCGGATGCGCTTGCCGAGGTGGTAGAAGAACCACAGGTCGCTGCGGGCGTCGCCGGGCGGATCGACCGCCTTCTCCCGCCACTGCAGCAGGCGCTGGGTCTGGGTGAACGTGCCCTCCTTCTCGGCGTGCGAGGCCGCGGGCATGAAGAACACCTCGGTCTTGCAGCTCTCGGGGACGATCTCGCCGGTCTCCCGCTCGGGGCCGTTCTTCCAGAACGTGGCGCTCTCGATCATGTAGAGGTCGCGGACCACGAGCCAGTCCAGGTTGGCCATGCCCAGCCGCTGGGCGCGGCCGTGCGCCGAGCCGACCGCCGGGTTCTGGCCGAGCAGGAAGTACCCCTTGATCTTCCCGTCGATCATGTCGAGCGCCTGCCGGTACGTGCCGTGGTCGCCGGTCAGCCGGGGCAGCCAGTCGTAGCCCCAGTCGTTGCCGGCCGTCGCCGCGTCGCCGAAGTAGGACTTCAGCAGGCTCACCGCGTACGACTCCGCGTTCGCCCAGAAGCCCTTCTGCCCCGGGTGGCGGATCGCGTCGATCCACTTGGAGAACGTCTCGTGCTGCTCGTGGTGCGGCATCGGCAGGTAGCCGGGCAGCAGGTTGAACAGCGTCGGGATGTCGGTCGAGCCCTGGATGCTGGCGTGCCCGCGCAGGGCGAGCACCCCGCCGCCGGGCCGGCCCATGTTGCCCAGCAGCAGCTGGATGATCGCGCCGGTGCGGATGTACTGCACGCCCACGCTGTGCTGCGTCCAGCCCACGGAATAGACCAGCGCGGTCGTGCGCTCCCGGCCCGAGTTGCTGGTCCAGGCCTCACAAACTTCGAGGAACTTCTCCGGGGGTACGCCGCAGAGCCGCTCGACGACCTCGGGCGTGTACCGGCTGTAGTGCCGTTTGAGGATCTGGTAGACACAGCGCGGATCCTGCAGGGTCGGGTCCCGTGGCACGTCGCCCGGGATCGGCGGGCCGTGCGACTCCTGCTGCAGGCCGGCGCCGGTCTCCCGGCCGACGTGCGAGTCGCCGTGGTCGCCGACGTGCTCCTCGTGCCCGTCGTAGGCCCAGGTCGACTGGTCGTACGTGTTCGTCTCCGGGTTGAAGCCGGAGAACAGCCCGTCCAGGTCCTCGGTGTCGCGGAAGTCCTCGCTGACGATCACGGACGCGTTGGTGTACGCGAGCACGTACTCCCGGAAGTCCTTCTCGTTCTCCAGGATGTAGTTGATCACCCCGCCCAGGAACGCGATGTCGGCCCCGGCCCGCACCGGCACGTAGGTGTGCGCGAGCGCGCTGGTCCGGGTGAACCGCGGGTCGACGTGGATGATCTTGGCGCCGCGGTTCTTGGCCTCGACCGCCCACTGGAAGCCCACCGGGTGCGCTTCCGCCATGTTCGAGCCCTGGATGATGATGCAGTCGGCGTTGGCCAGATCCTGGAGGAAGCTGGTGGCCCCGCCACGGCCGAAGGAGGTTCCCAGACCGGGAACGGTGGCGGAGTGTCAAATACGGGCCTGGTTCTCGATCTGTATCGCGCCGATCGCCGTGAACAGCTTCTTGATCAGGTAGTTCTCTTCGTTGTCGAGCGTCGCCCCGCCCAGGCTCGAGATGCCCAGCGTGCGGTTCAGCGGCCGGCCGTCGGCGTCCCGGTCCTCCCAGGTCTGCTCGCGCGCGGCGAGGACCCGGTCGGCGATCATGTCCATCGCCGTCTCGAGGTCGAGACGTTCCCATTCCGTCCCGTACGGCCGCCGGTAGAGCACGTGCTGCTGCCGGCGCTCGCTGGTGACCAGGCTGAGGCTGGCCGAGCCCTTGGGACAGAGCCGCCCGCGGGAGATCGGGCTGTCCGGGTCGCCCTCGATCTGGACGATCTTCTCGTCCTTCACGAAGATCCGCTGCCCGCACCCGACGGCGCAGTAGGGGCACACGCTCCGGGCCACGCGGTCGGCGGTCTCGGTGCGGGCCGCGAGTGTCTTCGACCGCTCCGACTGGGCGGCGGCGCCGCGGCCCAGCGGGTCGGTCCCGGTCAGCTGCCGGTAGACCGGCCAGCCCTCGATCCATGTCCGCACGCCCACGATCTCGACCCTAATCCCTCCCCCCGGACCCCGCACGGCAGGGACTAGTTTGGGTCGGTGGATCGGGATCTTCTTGCCGCGCGCGACCTCGCGGCCCGGCTGGCGGTCGAGGCCGGCCGCCTGCAGCTCGACCGGCGCGACACGCTGCGGGTGGGCGCGCCCAAGGCCCACGCCAACGACGTGGTGTCCGATGTCGATATCGCCAGTGAGCGGCTCATCGTGGACGCTCTGCGCGAGGCCTGGCCCGCCGACGCCGTCCAGGCCGAGGAGGGACACGGCCGGGCCGGCGACAGCGGCTGGACGTGGATCGTCGACCCGCTCGACGGCACCCGCAACTACATCAGCCGCAGCGGGCCGTGGTCGGTGTGCATCGCCCTCTACCAGGGTGATCGCCCGCGGGTGGCGGTGGTGCACGATCCGGCCGCCGGGGAGACGTTCAGCGCGGTGGACGGCGGCGGGGCGTACCTCGGCGGCGAGCCGATCTCGGTCTCCGGCGGGCCGCCCCTGAGCGAGGCGCTGGTCGGGGTCAGCTTCCAGCCCGGGCCGGAGACCAAGGAGCGCGCGGCCCGGGTGATCCGCGAGCTGCTGCCGCGGGTCGGCGACATCCGCCGGGTGCCGGCCGCGCTCAACCTGGTCTATCAGGCGGCCGGGCGGCTGGACGGCGGCTTCGCCCTCGACACCAAGCTGTGGGACATCGCGGCCGGGGCGCTCATCGCCCGCGAGGCCGGGGTCGTGCTCGGCGGGCACGGGCCGGACTACTCGACGTCGCTCACGGTGGGTGCGGCGCCGGCGTTGTGGGAGGAGCTGGCCGGCCGGGTCCGTGGCGCCCTCAGCTGAGCAGCGTGCTCAACGTGACGAGCTGGTAGCCGGCGGCCCGCAGACGGGTGATGATCCCGGGCAGCGCCTTCGCCGTCTGCGGTGCGTTCGCCTCGGTGATGTGCAGCACCACGATCGAGCCGGGCTTGGCCCGCGCGACCGTGTCGTCCGCGATGCGCTTCGCATTGCTGCCGAAGGCGTCGCCGGAGACGTCGTCGAACTCGACCGCGGTGCAGCCGGCCGGCGCGATCGCGGCCAGCGCCGCCCGGTCGTAGCAGCCGCCCGGAAACCGGAAGTAGCGCGTCGGGTGGTCGGTGAACCGGGCCAGCACCTCGAACGAGCGCTCGACGTCGGCGGCCATGCCGGCCGGGGCGATCGAGCCGAGGCCGTAGCAGGGCGAGCGGAACCCCTCGTGCGCCCACGAGTGGCTGGCCAGCTCGAAGTTCGGGTCGGCGGCGAGCCGCCGGGTGAGCTGCGGGTACGCCTCGATCCATTTCCCGGCCAGGAAGAAGGTGGCCGGCGTGTGGGTGCGCTGCAGCTCGTCGACGACGGCGACGTTGGCGTACGACCGGACCTTCCCGGCCGCCAGCCGCCGCAGCATGGCGTCGGTCATGTTCGAGTCGAAGGTCAGCGCCACCCGCTTGCGGTCGCGTGGCCCGTGGAAGATCAGCGGCGTCCGGGTGCCGCGCGGCAGCGCACCCGGCCCCCGCGGCGCCGGCATGGCCAGCAGCCGGGCGGCGGGCAGCGCCGCGGCCTCACCCAGCTCGGCCCCCGCCACCTCGCCCGCGCGCGGGTCGGCGACCGGGATGACCGGCCCCGGCGCCGCGGCCGGCGACCCGCTGCCGCCCGCCGCCGGGTTCCCGCCGCCCGCGTTCGTGTTCTCGCCCACGGCCGCGCTCCCACCCGGCGCCGCGCTCCCACCCGGGGCCGCCCCGCTTCCGCCGACCGTCCCGCTTGCGCCCGGCGCCACACTTCCGCCCGGCGCCACACTTCCGCCGGCCGCCGCGCCCGCGGACGGCCCGGCGGCCCGGGGGCCCGGCGCGGCGTCCGGCCCGGACCGGCAGCCGGCGAGCGCGGCGAGCAGGATCGCAACGACCGGGACCAGCCGGCGACGAGGTCTCACAGATGCGGCAGCTTAGCGGCCCCTCGCCAGCAGCAACGGCGCGGCGCCGACGTTTGGAGATCTTCGCCCGGGGGCAGACGCGAAGAATGGAGTCTTCGACCAGTGTCAATCCGACTCGCGGCCGCTGGTGGATCGTGGTGGCCGCCGTCCTCGTGCAGCTCGCGCTGGGCGCGGTCTACGCGTGGAGCGTGTTCAACAAGCCCCTGCAGGCGGAGTTCGGCTGGAGCAAGACCGAGGCCGTCCTGCCGTTCGAGGTGGCGATCGGCACGATCTTCATCGGCAGCCTGATCGGCGGGCGCATCCAGGACCGGTACGGACCGCGGCCGGTCGCGTTCGGCGGCGTCGCCCTCTACTCGGTCGGGACCATCCTGGCTTCCCTGGTCTCCTCACCGGACCAGCTGTGGTTGCTCGTTCTCACGTACGGCGTGATGGGTGGCATCGGCCTCGGCGCCGCCTACATCACCCCGATCGCCATGCTCGCCAAGTGGTTCCCGGACCGCCGCGGGCTCATCACCGGCATTGCGGTGGCCGGCTTCGGCTTCGGCGCGGTGATCACGGCGCCGGTCGCGAAGGCGCTGCTCGGCAACACCGACGACAAGACCAGCGTGTTCCTGCCGCTCGGCATCGCGTACCTGATCGCCGGGGTCGTCGGCGCCTCGTTCTTCCGCAACCCGCCGGCCGGCTACGAGGTGCCCGGGTTCGTGCCGGCGTCGACCGGTCGCGCGGTCGCCGGCACCCGCGTCTACACCCTCTCCGAGGCGCTGCGCACCAAGCAGTGGTACCTGCTCACCGCGATCCTCGCGCTCAACGTCACCTGCGGCATCGGCTTCATCTCGCAGGCGGCCGACTCGGCCGAGGAGATCGCCAAGGCCTCGGCCGCGACCGCCGCCACGATGGTCGGTGTGCTCGGCCTGTTCAACGGCGGCGGCCGCATCTTCTGGGCGTGGCTCTCCGACCGGATCGGGCGCATGCCGGCGTTCCTCGGCATGCTCGGCCTGCAGGCGATCTGCTTCGCGTTCCTGCCGTACGCGGCGTCGTTCGCCCTGTTCTGCGTCTTCGCCGCCCTGATCTACCTCGCCTACGGCGGCGGTTTCGGCACGATGCCGGCGACCGCGGCCGACTACTTCGGAACCCCCAACGCCGGAGCCGTGTACGGCGCCATGATCGTCGCGTGGAGCATCGGCGGCGTGGTCGGCCCGCTGCTGACGGCCGCTCTCTACGAGGCCGACGGCCAGAGCTACACGCTGCCGTTCACCGTGCTCGCCGGCGTGGCGCTGGCCTCCCTGGCGCTGCCGCTGATCACCAAGATGCCGGCGCCGACCGAGGCCGAGGCCGAGGTCCACGCGAAGTAGCCCACACCGGCCACGCCCGCCGGCGGCCGTGCTCGCCGCCGGGCGGCCGGCGGGCCGGGCTGCGCCTCCCATCAGGCGCGACCGTGCCCCGGCCACGCCCCCACCGGCGCTAGCCGACGACCAGGGTCTCGCCGGACGACCGCCCGGGCAGCAGCTCACCGACCACCGGATGCCCCGGGATCTCGCCCGCCACCAGCAGCCCGCCCGAGGTCTGGGCGTCGGCCAGCAGCAGGAGCTCGTCCTCGCTCGTGCCGCCGGCGTCCAGGTGCGGCCGCACCCAGTCGAGGTTGCGCCGCGTCCCGCCGCTGACGAAGCCGTCCCGCAGCGCCTCGCGCGCCCCCTCCAGATAGGGCACCGCCGCCGGGTCGACCCGGGCGGTGACGCCGCTGGCCCGGGCCAGCTTGTGCAGGTGCCCGAGCAGCCCGAACCCGGTCACGTCGGTCGCGCAGACCACGCCGGCGGCCAGCGCCGCCTCCGACGCCGCCCGGTTGAGCGTGGTCATCGCGGCGACGGCCTGCGGGAACACCTCCCCGGTCGCCTTGTGCCGGCTGTTCAGCACCCCGATGCCCAGCGGCTTGGTCAGCGTCAGCGGCATCCCCGCCCGCCCCGCGTCGTTGCGCATGAGCCGGGCCGGGTCGGCCAGACCGGTGACCGCCATGCCGTACTTGGGCTCCGGATCGTCCACGCTGTGCCCACCCGCGACGTGACACCCGGCCGCGCGCGCGACCTCGAGCCCCCCGCGCAGCACCTCCCCCGCCAGCTCCATCGGCAGCACGTCGCGCGGCCAGCAGAGCAGGTTCACGGCCACGACCGGCACCCCACCCATGGCATAGACGTCGGAGAGCGCATTGGCCGCGGCGATCCTCCCCCAGTCGTACGCCGAGTCCACCACCGGCGTGAAGAAGTCGGCCGTGGCCACCACCGCCTGCCCGTTCGCGATCCGCACGACGGCCGCGTCGTCCCCGTCGTCCAGCCCCACCAGCAGGTCGTCCCCGGCCGTGTCGCCCACCAGCCCGGCCACCACCGCCTCGAGCTCCCCCGGCGGGATCTTGCAGGCGCACCCGCCGCCGTGCGCGTACCCGGTAAGCCTCTTCGTCTCCGCGATCGTCACCCGCCAACTGTTCCACGCCGCCGCCCGGCTAGGGTGGGCGGCGGAGGCGTTCAGGCGGCTGGTGCCCCTCGCGGTCTTCAAAACCGTTGTGGCCCGGCATCCGGGCCAGGCGGGTTCGATTCCCGTCCGCCTCCGTTGATCAGGCCAAACCTCGGCTGAGCTGGCAATACACCGCTCAGCCGAGGCAGCTGGCTGCCGTCCGGCGGTCTCGCTGGTTCTCACTGCGCCCCGCTGTATCCCGCTGGTCGTGGCAAATGCGTGGCAAAGTTTGCTCGCCGGGCGTTCGCTCAGGTTTCGTCGTCCGCCAGCCCGAGGGCGGCGCCGATCCGCTGTCGTGCCACCTGCTCACCTCCCTCGATGCATTTGGCGTACACCTTGAGCAGGACCGCGACACTTGTGGCCGGCCCACTTCGCGATTTGCGTGGCCGGGACACCCGCGTTCAGCCATGTCGACACAGCCGCGTGACGCAGGTCGTACGGGCGGGCCGCCAGCGGGGAGCGTTGTTGCGCTTCGGTCAGGCCGGCGGCCCGCGCCTTTCGCCAGGCGTTGAGGTACGACCATCGCGAGACGGGTTTGTTGCCGTAGCCGGGAACGAAAAATAGGCGGCCGTCTGGACTCGTGCATAGGCAGCGAGGTGCCACCGCAGGGCGCGCACCAATGGCGGCGGGATAGGTACCTGATGTTAGGCCGAGCGAGGTCCCAGTCTCTACCTAACCCACGTCGCCTTAGCAGCACCCGCCACCAACACCTTTTGGGCCACGTAGCGCATAGTTGCTATATCGTGACCCAGGAGTTTGGACTCCGGGCCTCGCGGCAAAAGCATGTCCGCGCGCCCGGGGGCGCCGTCGTCTTTACTATGCACAATTCGACAACGAATTTGGTAGAGGCGATCTGCTAGCTGGTCGGAAAGTCGCTGTCCTAAATCCTGAAAGTTGATCGGCCTAACGCCCTTCAGTCGCTGCTTTCCCGTCATGAATTGCTCTCTTTCAGTTATGCGGCAAATGAAATCTCGGATCGAGTCGTCGTCCAGACAATGCGCGATCGTCGACCGGAGCTGCTCCCGTTCACTGGCAAACTTTCCGCTCGCACTAGCAAGGCGTAGGATTCGCCCTATCGCCTCGTCTTTCACTGGGTCGAAGCGAGGGTCCATGACTTCTTGCCTGACGCGTCGGACAAGGTCGGCTCGGCTATACGCAGGAAAGTAGAATTCAGCAACCTGATAATAAGCGAGGAAGGCGATGAGAGGCATACCTTCCGCCGAGCGCCCGTACGTATAGAGTGACGCGGCGTCGTGTGAATATTTCAGCCGGGGACCGCGCGGACGCTCGGCCATCCGCGCGTCGTACCCCGTTGTCGCAGATGACGCGGGCTCAATAGGCGCTTGCTGAAGCTGAATGCACACCCCATATATCATGTCGAGGTCGATGGCCAAAGACGTAGAATAGTCGTCGAGAAGTTCCCGTGCGTTCGTGCCAATGCCTTCAGCATCGCCCACAATCCGCAGTGCAATTGAGCGGTCGAGAAAATCCCACATCAAAGCGGACTGCCTGGTCATCATCAGCAGAAATCGGGGCGATGGGAGTATGGCGGTCGATATCGCTGCAGACGTGGTGTTAAGCTCTATAGGACCACCAGCGAGAGGAGTCATCCAGGATAACGAACTTCTCATTTCCCGCGCATGCTCGGGTTCTTCCTCGCCGCTATCGGCCGGCACAGGTGGTTGCTCATCCTCGGAGACAAAAAATTGACTGAGTCCGCCGTCCTCGGAACTGGCGATCACGTCGAGCTTCGCAAGTATGAGCTGCTCCCTTGGATTGTATATTGCGTCAAGACCTTCGAAGAATTGCCATTCTTCGAAGCTGTTCTCTAGAAGCTCCGAGGCATCATCTTCGATAACCCGCAGTTCTCTCGTGGTTCTTCCAGATTTGAACGCAACCGTAACCGATTCCGCATGGAAGAGGCCCGCCGCGAGGTCGCGAGTTTGTTTCTCAAATCTCGCCTCTAGACCTGCTTCGGAGGCGCGACGGAGAACCTCGGCCAGGTTGGGGGTTATGCCCCTGGGAGTTGATTCCGACGGCTTCTCGTTTTTCTCCACTGCCCGATCATGCGGCCTGCCGAGGTCTGTAGGCAACTGCCGCATGAAGTCGCTCGCCGCTGGCAGTGTTGGCGTTGTTTGCTTGGGCGCCGGGGGAGCGAAGTGGGAGCGAGGATGGAGCGAGGTGGCGAGATCGTCGGTCCGCATTACACCTGACCTGGGGTAACAAGCGGACGGACTAGGTCTCCTCAGCGCCGACCTTGGTTGCGGTCCGGGGGTCGCGGGTTCGATTCCCGTCGATCACCCTGCCGAAAGTCCAGTTCAAAGGGCCCTTTGTCGTTCGGGTGTCCGAATTCGGGACTATCGAGCCGTCGTCACCCCCCAGCGACGTACTGCACACGGACGCTGTCGGTCTTCAACACCAGAACGGGTGCCGACCCAGACTGGGACCCGTCCTTGCGCCAGGTAACGGCCGTTACGATCAACTGGTCGCCGGTCGATCCCAACAGTCGAAGGCCCGTGTAGCGATACCGCGGACCAGAGTCGTCACCCTCACCATCGGACGCCAACCGCGTCTCAGATACGCCCTCGCCTCGGAAATACAGGCGGTCGTGACTGTCGACCACCAAGGAGGGAAGGGACTGCATAAACATTTCTGTCGTGTGTGCGGCGAGGGAACCGTTTCGCTGTGCATACGAGTAGGTGCCGAGGAACACCCAAAGCGCGGCGAGGACCGCGACGGCCGCCGCCAGCACCCGCAACATCCAGGGCGGATCACCGCTGCCCCGTCGCCTAAGCATCGCCATACGAAGGAAGCCGATTGACATTGCCAGGAGTACCCATGCAGCGGCGCCGACGTATCCCCACCACCAACGCCAGTACGTGCTGCCCTCTCCGAGAATGCTCGACGGCATCGTCAGAGCCACGGTGAGCGTCATAGGTACCGCAACCCACACCGCTTGCACCCGTACGGTGCTGAACCGTGCGTCGCTGGTCAAGTGATGCCAGTGGGCGTACAACATGACCGCCACAATCGCCGTCGAAGCCAATGCGAACCCCAGCATCCAAAAGACACTCATGCTGTGGAGGGCCAGCTGCTGGGTGCTCATCCCAAGTTGGTCTACGTCAAGACCGAAGTAGTTGTAGTACGCGCCGCTGTAGGAACGACCGAACACGAAGGCGACACCGGTCGCGAGTCCTGCTACACCACCGAAGGCAGCCAGCCCTTGCAGAAGCTTGTCGCCGGTGCCCTGATCAGGTTCGTCGTCGGACTCAGCAGTCAGCGGGCGGCCGCGGTAACGGTGCCACGGCAACAAGGCCGGGTCACGGAATCGTCGCCGTGTGGGCATACGAGTAGTTACCGCGACCTGAGGGCTACGAACGAGCGCATACCGGACCGCGAACTGTCGGATTGCAGGTGTCACATCGTCCACGACACAGGTACCGTTGCGGTGCCGTGGACGACGCGCGCCCGGCGGCTGGCGGGAGGCGCTGGGGTGCGACCCTCGCGTCATGAAGGCGGCCGTTGACGGTAGCGACGGGCGTTTGTCGCTGATTAGCTGGCCAGACGGCTTGAGCCGCCTCAAGCCGACGACGGGACGGAAGGCCGGATCGCACGGCAAATGCGTGGTCACGGTTCCGTGATTCGGCGAGTTTCCGCAGTTGAGCGTAGGTCGGTCACCCGGTCTTCAAAACCGTTGTGGCCCGGCATCCGGGCCAGGCGGGTTCGAATCCCGTCCGCGTCCGTTGATCTGCCCCGACCTCGGCTGAGCTGGTAACACATCGCTCAGTCGAGGCGGCCGGCAGTCTCCCGCTCGGCGTCGCGTGCCGTCCTGGACCGACGAGGACATTGCCAATACCTCGCGCTTCTTCGCCCGCAGCGCCACCTCGACGGTCATGGTGCCGGCGGCGTACCGCGCTCGGTGCCGAGGTGCGTTTCCTGCTCGGGGTGCTGGGGCGCGGTGATGTCGAGGGTGACCCCGATGACCTTTTCGACGGTTCCGTCCGGGCCGGTCCTGGCTTCGGCGCGTTCTTCGAGCCAGACGATCCGGTTGTTGTCGGGGCGCCGGATCCGGAATTGGGATCGGTAGGTTCCGCCCTCGGCCGCGATGGCGCGGACCTTGTCGAGGTGCCGGGTGGCGTCCTCGGGGAGCACGAGGGCGAAGCCTTGCTCGGCACCGGCGAGGGCGGGCAGGCCGTAGATGTCGGCGAAGCTGTCGCTGGTGGTGATGCGGTCTTCGGACGGGATCCATTCCCAGGTGACCATGCCGGTGGCGCGGATGGCCAGGCGCATGCGTTCCTCGCTGTCGCGCAGGGCGGTCTCGGCGCGGGTCCGTTGCACCTCGGCCCAGGCGCGCCCGGCGGACTCTTCGGCGATCGCGATCTCCTCGGCCGTCCAGGAACGGGCCGTGCGCTGGTGGACCGCGAGGGCGACGGTCGATCCTTGGCCGCGCACGAGTGGCAGGACGAGCTGCGCACCGATCTGGAGTTTCGCCAGCGCCGGGCCGATGTCGGCGACGTGCGGGTCGGTCTGGGTGTCCTCGATCGCCAGCCGGCGGCCGGCGAGGATCGCCTCGGCGAGCGGCTGGTATTCCTTCAGCGGGTAGCGGCCGAATCCGCCCGGCATCCCGTCGACCGCGTAACCGCCCATGGTGATCAGCTCGCCGGCGGCCTGGTCGACCTCCACGAAGCGGGCCCGGTCGGCGCCGAGCTGCTCGACGAGCATCCGGCAGGCCGTCTGTTGGATCTCCAGCGGATCGCCGAGCGCCCGCAGCGCGTCGGACAGGCCGATCCGGAAGGTGTTCAGCTCGGCCGCGCGCCGCCGTACACGGGCGAGTTCCAGCTGTCCGGCGACGCGGGCGATCAGCTCGCGGGCGGAGAACGGCTTGACGATGTAGTCGTCGGCGCCGGCCAGCAGGCCCTCGATAGCGGACTCCTCGCCGGCGCGCGCGGTGACCAGCACGACCGGGACCGCGCGCAGATCCGCGTCCTCGCGCACCGCGCGCAGCAGCGCGAAACCGTCCAGGCCGGGCATCATGACGTCGGCGAGCACGAGATCCGGCGGGTCGGCGCGGGCGAGCGCCAGGGCCTCCGTTCCGTTCGACGCCATCTCGAGCTGCCAATGCGGAGCCAGCAGACGCGACAGGTAGTCGCGCATGTCAAGGCTGTCGTCGGCCACGAGGATGCGTGCGCTCGGCGCATAGCCGGCGAGCGAGTGCCGGTCGGCGCCGCCGTCGGCGAACAGCTCCGGCTCGGGAGCCTCACCCCAGCGTGTCGCCTCCTCGGCCATCGCCGCCGCCAGCTCGGTCGAGGCCGGTACCCGCGGCGGCACTTCCGACAGTTCGGGACGCCGTCCCGAGGGGATCCAGACGGTGAAGGTGGTTCCCTTGCCGACGGTGCTGGTGACGCGGACGCGGCCGTGGTGGCGGCGGACGAGCTCGTCGACGAGGGCGAGCCCGATCCCCGCACCCTCGTGTGTCCGCGCGCGGCTGTCACGTACGCGGTGGAAGCGCTTGAAGACGTGCGGCACTTCCTCCGCGGGAATGCCGACGCCGGTGTCGCGGACAACGAGCTCGGCGTGGTGGGGCCGGGCGCGCAACGACACCTCGATCTCGCCGGAGAACGTGAATTCCAGCGCGTTCGACAGCAGGTTGGAGACGATCTTCTCCCACATCTCCACGTCCACCAGGACCGGCGCCGGAAGCGTCCCGAGGTCGACGCGCAGCGCGAGCCCCGCCCGAGCGACGGCACTCTCGAATTGCGCCACGATCTCCCGGGTGCGCTCGGCGAGATCGACCGGCGCGAACGTCGCTCGCAGACGCCCGGCTTCGATCTGCGAGAAGTCGAGCATGGTGCCGACGAGGCGTTGCAAGCGCCGCGCGTTGCGGCGTACCAGGTCGATGTCGGCCCGCTGCTGCGGCGTGAGCCCATCACCGCGGTCGCGCACGAGCTCGTCGAGCGGACCGAGCATCAGCGTCAACGGGGTCCGGAACTCGTGCGAGACGTTCGAGAAGAACTCCGTCTTGGCCCGGTCGAGCTCCGCCAACCGCTCCAGCCGCCGACGCTCCCGATGCCGCGCCTGCGCGTCCGCCATCCGCCCCTCGACCGAGTCCCCGACCAGCATCAGGAACTCCCGATACCGGGCGTCGAAGTTCAGGTACGGATCAACGCCGAGGATCAGCATCCCGATCACCCGCTCCTCCGCGTCGTCGCGCAGCGGGTGGACGACCGCGGCCCCGGGCGTCACCCCCTCGGCTCCGACCACATGGCCGGGGAAGCGCGAGGACAGGTCGTCGACGACGACCGGTTCGCTCACCTCGTGCAACGGCCATGCGGCGCCCGGCACCAGCCGCAACTCCCTCGGCGCCAGCGCGCCGCCGGGCTCCACGCCGGCCGCCGCTACCAGACCGGCTCGCGTCGACGACGGGCCGAGGAGGTACGCGACGGCGAACACCACGTCTGCCGCGTCGCCCAGCACCTCGACCGCACCGGAGAGCGCCTCCCGCCGGCTGGCGGCGCGCGGCGCCTGCGCCAAGGCGTCGAGCGTGCTGAGCCGCCGCGCCGCCAGGACCTCGTCGGTGCGCTCGTGGATCACTCGATGGATGCCTCCGACGGTGCCGTCGGGCTCCCAGATCGGCGTGTTCGTGCCGTACACCCAGACCTTCTGCATCCGCCCGTCACGCATGTACAGGTGGGAGACCCAGGGATTCTGCTGCGCTTCGCCGTCCAGCACACGCTGATACTCCGGGCGCGTCTCGTCCGAGACCTCGGGCACTATCTCCGCGTACGGCCGGCCGAGCAAGCTGCCCTCGCGTCCCGGCATGACCAGGAGGCTGGCGTCGTTGCTGAGCCACAGCATGTCGTCGCCCCAGAACACGAACGTGGGCTCGAGGCTCGCCATCATCAGCCGCACGACCGACCGCAGCGTCGGCGACCAGCTCGACACCGGACCCAGCGGCGTCCGGCTCCAGTCCAGCCGGGCCGCCTGTCCGGCCATCACGCCCTCATCACCGAAGGTGGCCCGGATGGCCTGCGCCTCGTCCGACGCCAGCGGCAGCCGCCGGCCCAGCGCGGCGTCCACCAGCGCCGGCCCGATGTCGTACAGCGGCAGAACCAGGTCCACCGCGCCCGCCGCCACCGCGGCGGCCGGCATTGCCGGGAACTCCGCCGTCTCCTCGCTCTGCGCGATCACCCGGCCGCCCGCGGCGTGTACGGCGGCGGCCCCCGCGGCGCCGTCGCTGCCCATCCCGGTCAGCACCACCGCGACCGATGCGCCCGCGAAGCTGTCCCCGATCGACGTCAGCAGCGCATCCAGCGGCCGCTCGGTCTGCACGCGCTCGGCCGGGCGCAGCGCGCACGTACGGTCCGGCAGAACCTCGAGCACCGACCGCGGCGGACACACCGTCACCACCCCCGGCTCGATCCGACCGCCCTCGCTCGCCCACTTCACCGGAAGCCCGATCCGCCGGGCAAGGACGTCGACGAACACACTGCCCTGGCCCCCGAGGTGCTGGGCGAGGACGACCGCGGCGGGAAATTCTGCCGGCAGAACGCGGAGGACGCCCGACAACGCCTCCAGGCCGCCCGCCGACGTCACCAGCGCCACGACCTCGACGCCGCTGCCTTCCCTGCCCTGCCCGCCGTTGCCCGACGACGCCCCTGGCTGCGCCATAAACCCTTACGTTACTGGCGACCCGCGTGTTGATGACACAGCGTTTTCGTCCTCGGTAGCTGGGGTTCTTGACGTGGCTCATCACCTGCGCGCTGATCAGCGCGTCGATGCCGCGGGCACGCGCTGAGAGCGCCTAGCGGCCGACGTGGTCGTGGTCGGCCGCCGGCGGGTCGTCGAGGAGATCGAGCAGGTCGGGGCCCTCGTGGCCGGTGTCGCTGGTGCGGCCGACCAGGCCCAGCTGGGTCGCGCACTCGCGGCCGAAGCCCTTCACCATCCGGTCGGCCCGGGTCTGGTGCCCGCAGCGCGGGCATCGCCGCATCTCCGCCATGATCGCACCTTAGTACGCCGGGGCCCGACCCGGCGGAGACGGTGACGCCCGGCCGTGACGGCGTGCACGGCCGGGCGTCAGCTTCGGGGAGCGGGCGGGTCAGGCCTCGAAGCTCCGGCCCCGCCGCCGCTGCCAGATCAGCAGGACCGCGCCGCCGCCGAGCAGCAGCGCGCCGACCGCGGCGATCGCGGCCACATTCGTGCCGGTGATCGGGAGGCCGGGCTCATCGCTGCCCGAGCCGCCGCCCGCGCCGCCGTCCGAGCCATCGCCCGAGCCGGCCGGCGGCTGGGCCACCGGGCTGGTCGGTGGCTTCGTGCCGCCGGTGTCGCGCTTCTCGATCGCGTCGCCGCCGAGCCAGCTCAGCTCGGTGGTGTCGCCGGCCTTCGCGTAGGCGACCGGCTCGTACACCGACTCCTTGACCGTCGCCGGCAACGCCGGGTGGGTGGCGGTGAAGGTCTTGGCCGGCATCTCGGTGCGCGGCGCCTTGCCGAAGTCGACGCCGCCGAGCGCGAACTCCAGGGTCAGCGTCTGCCCGCCGCGGGTGACCTCGCGGGTGTACTGGTACTCGCCCTCCTTGAACGACTTGTAGTACCGCTGCCAGATCTCCTGCGCGCTCCACTTGGTGCGGGCCGGCCAGCGGCCGATGTCGTTCGACCCGATGATCGCGTGGAAGGCGCCGGCCTTCTTCGCGTCCCGCTGCTTGACCCACTCCGCCGCGACCCGGCTCATGTAGACGCGCCGCAGGTCGGCGAACTCCGGCTCGGTGTTGATCTTCTGCTCCAGAGCGGGCTGGATGAGCCGGTTGTACTCGGCTACGTTCTGCTTGGCGACCTCCTCCGACTGCTTGCACGGCGTGGCGCCGTCCGGCAGCGTCGTGGTCGTCATGTACTCGGCGCTGGCCTTGAGCGGCGCGTCGAGGATGTAGAGCTTCCCGCCGTCCTCGCGCACGGTGGCCGGTTTGGCGTCGATCCACAGCCGCAGCGGCAGGCACGGGTACGTCTCGACGCTGTCGAAGTGGACCGCGTCCCAGAACTTGTCGCCCAGCTCGGTGGCCGGGTCGAGCAGCTCGGCGTGCGCCTTCTTGAGCGCGAAGTCGGCCTCGAGCAGCACCCGCCCGGCGTCCGTCTTCCCCAGCGCCGGGTCGATCACCTTGTCGGGCTGGTCCGGGTTGAGGTTGACCCAGAACGACGAGTTCGGCAGGGCCAGCCAGGTGAACAGCGAGTCGGAGGACAGCTGCGCGTTCTCCAGGCCGCCGAACGACGGGTCGTCCTCCTCCTCGACCACGTCGCCGGCCTCGAACGCGTACTCGAACCCGTTGCTCGCCTGGTCCGAGACGTAGCGCAGCTCCATCGTCGAGAAGTCGATGCCGCCCGGGCGGCGCAGGCGCGCATCCGGCCGGGGGGACTGGCGGGCGAGGTCGTCGTCGGCGTCGGCGATCAGCCGGGCCTCGGCCTTGCTGCGGCCGGAGCCGGCGGCCAGGTCGTTGAGCGCGCCGCCGGAGGGCACGTTCGGGCGCGGGTTCATGATCTGCGAGCCGGGCGCGCCCCGCACCGGGGCCGCCCGGTTGGTGACCACGCCGGTCGCGCTCATCCGGTGGATGTCGATGCCGGCCGCCTTGAGCTCACGCACCGTCTTGGCGGTTGGCTTGTCGCCGAAGATGTAGACCAGCTTGTATCCACTCTTCGCCGCGTTCTCGCGGTCCTTCACCAGCTGGCCGACGTCGAACGTGCGGCCGGACTTGAACTCGTACGCGATCTTCAGGTTGTGGTTGATCGCGTCGTACTTGCGGGTCTTGTCGCTGCCCGGGATGTTGTCCTGGCAGAGCCAGTCCTGGCCGCCCAGCCCGAGGTCCTCGGCGACCAGCTTCTCGTACGCCTTGCCGCGCGCGTCGTTGCCCTGGTTGGGCACATAGCGGTTGAGCCATTTGCCGAAGTCGAGCTGCGGCTTGCCCTCGGACCTTTTCCGCTCGACGTACCGGTTCCACGCCGCATAGACGTGCTCCTTGGTGCCGGACGGGTATCTGCTGGTGTCCGTCCCGTACGGAATGAGGTCGTCGGGATCGTCGGGCAGCGATATGCCGCGCGCGTTCTCACCCGGGTTCTCGTAGTCGTAGGTGCGCCGGTTTCCGGCCGGGTTCGGCGTCTCGGTCCGGCCGTTGAAGCCGGGCAGGTCGCTCTTCTTCGGCGGCGGCTTCGTGATGGTGTACCGCTCGTCGCACCGCAGGCTCGGCGCCGCCTGCGCCGCGACCGGCTGCCACCCCGCCACGGTCGCCAGCACGGCCAGCACACAGGCCGCCGCCCAGCCGCGCGAGCTCCTCGTTCGCTTGCTCAAAACGTCGTGCCCTTCCCCCGTATGTCCTGATCGGACGCTGCGAAGGGCCGACCTTATCTAGACGATCATCAATCGTGGGGGCGATCCGCCGGCGCAAATCGGATCTTGACGGCGAAAGCGCAGGCCGGCGTCGATATGTGCCAGATCGGGGCGGGTCCGGCGGGCGCCGATTCAGTAGGCTCGCCGCCATGACCGGCCTCACCGCCTGGCAGGACGAGATCGACATCGTCCTCGACCGCCTGCGCGACTTCGAGCTGCCCGCCGATTTCCGGTTCGATTTCTCGGCCGACTCGCTCGACGCGCTGGAGGCCGAGCTGCTCGCCCGGGGCAATCCCGGCGGTGACTTTCTCGAATCGGCGACGGCCTATGTCGGCGAGGCATTCCGGCGCGCCGGCGGCGGCGAATGGGATTGGGATTCCCGCGACGACATGCCGGTCCTCGCGCCGGTCGGTGCCGGTCCGGCGATCGCACCCTTGCGGTTGCTTTCCGCGGCCGTACGGGAAAAGTCCGCGCACGTTCTCCGCGAGGCGCTCGAGCGATGGGCCGCCGCCGGCGAGGCCCCCGCGGCCGAGCCGGCGCCCGCCGTCGACCCCTGGCTCGCCGACTGGCTCGCGGCCCGCTCGGCCGCGTTCCCGTCCTGGGCCGCCGAGACCGGCCGCGACGCCGCCACCTGGGATTTCTCGCCCGGCTCGCTGACCGCGCTGGAGGAGGTCATGGCCGAGCGGCCGGATTTCACGTCGTCCTTCGCCGACGGTGCGGTGTGGTACCTCGGCGAGGTGACCCGGCGGGCGTGGGGCACCCGATGGAACTACATCCCCGGCACACCGGGTCCCGGCGACCCGTGGTCCGGCCGGCCCTACGTGAAGGTCCCGGACGGCAACGCCACCGTGCCGATCGCGATGCTCAAGGCCAGCGTGAGACGGGGCGAGCCCGGTTACCTGGTCGGCGAACTGTCGGGATACTGGCAGTGATCACTCTTCGTGCGTACGGGGGTACCGCCGGTCGGTGAGCCGTCGCTAGCCTGCCTGGCATGGATTGCGCGGTCTGCGGCTTCGCGAACGACCCCTCGGCGTCCGTCTGCGCCCGCTGCAACGCCACGCTGACCGCGCCCGCGTTCGTGCCGGCCGGTCCGGCGCCCACCACGCCGATGGTCTATCCGGGCGCGCCGCAGCCGTCCGGTCCGCCGCGGCGCAACCCGCTCGTGCCGATCCTCGTCGGCGTCGCCGTCGTGCTGTTCCTCGCCGTGATCGGCGTCGGTGTGCTGCTGTTCCGGCAGGGCCGGGGCGGTGATCCGGTCGCGCTGCCGTCGATCACGGTCACCACCACCCCGGCCGGCCAGGCCGGCACGGCGCCGCCGACCGCGCGGCAGCAGGCCGAGGCGATCGACGCGATCCTCGACCGCAGCGCCGCCAGCCGGGCCAAGCTCAACCAGGCGATCGACAAGGTCAACCGCTGCACCCGGCTCGACGCGGCGCTGGCCGACATGCGGTCGGTCGGCGACGAGCGCAACGCCCAGATCGCCGACCTCGACGCGGCCGACGTCTCGGCGATCGACTCCGGCGAGCTGCGCTCGACCCTGAAGTCGGCGCTGCAGGCCGCGCTCGGCGCCGACCAGCAGTTCGTGGCCTGGGCCGAGCCGACCGTCAAGGGCGGCTGCGCCGAGACGCCGGCCCGCAAGGCGGCGTACGCCAAGTCGCAGGCGTTCTCGAAGCAGGCGCAGGCGGCGAAGAAGAAGTTCGTGGCCCTGTGGAACCCGGTCGCGACCCCGCTCGGCTTCGAGGCGCGCACTACTCAGTACATCTAGTCAGTGCATCTAGTCGGTACATCTGGACCGCAGCTCGACGGCGGCGCGGACCAGGTCGGCATTGGAGCGGGCGACGGTGCCGTCGGGCAGGCGTACGGAATCCTCGAAGCCCACCCGCGTGTCGTGACCGCGCCGGAAAGCGTCCGCCACCAGCGGCCAGGTCCAGTCGTTCATGCCGTGCGTGAGCCGGGGACACGTCGATCCGGCCGCGTCCAGAGCGTCGTTGACCTGCCGCGCCACGTCGACGGGATCGCCGGTCAGAAAGTAGGGCTCGCCCGGGTCGAGCTCGATGCTGACCCGCTGCGCGTGGGGAAGCAGTCCGGAAGCGATCAGCCCGGCCATCTCGACCGGCGCCCACAGCCCGACGTCGATGCCGATGCCGGCCTCGAGCATGGCCGCCATGACCCGCTCGAAGCCCTCCTCGGAGAGGTTCACGGTCGCGCAGTCGACACCCTCCCACTCACGGATCATCGCGATCCGGTCGGCCAGGCCGGGAACGATCCAGGCGCCGGTGGTGAGCCCGACCTCGACCGGCACGCCCTCCTCGGCGGCCACCGCACGCACCTGCCGGCACGTCTCGTTGACGATGGCCGGGCTCAGCGTCTCGGCGCCGGCTTCGTCACGGACATGCAGATGTACGCCGCGGGCGCCGGCCCGGAGACACTCGCGCACCTCGGCCAGCAGCTCGGCCCGCCCGACCGGCATGGCCGGGTGCCGGTCCTTGCCCCACGGCCCGTTCGGCGTCACCTGAAGAAGCACGCCCCCATTCTTCTCCGGAACCCTTGAGAAGAAACCTTTGCAAAGATATCTTCTCATCATGGCTGAGCTGACCGACATCGATGCGCTGAAGGCTCTGGCGCACCCCCTCCGGCAGCGGCTGCTGACCTGGCTGCAGCGGAACGGGGCGGCCACCTCGGCCGATCTGGCCGCCGTCTTCGGCGAGGACCGCGGCGCGACCAGCTACCACCTGCGGCAGCTCGCCCGGTTCGGGTTCATCGCCGAGGACAGCCGGCGTTCGGCCGGGCGGCGGCGCTACTGGAAGGCGGTCCCGCAGGACATCCGGCTGCCGCGCACGCCGGCGTCGCCCTCGGTGGCCGCGGCCGCGGAGGAGATCGGGCGGCAGTGGTTCACCCGGTCGCAGGAGGAGCTGATCGCGTACCTGGAGAACCGGGAGGCCTTCGGTGAGTTCGCGGTCGCGGCCCCGCACTCGTACGGCAGCACCTCCCTGACCCCGGCCGAGCTCGCGCGGTTCGGCGCGGAATACCTCGCGCTGCTCAGCAGGTGGCACCGCGCACCGGACGAGGCGTCGCCCGGGAGCCGGCACATCTCCGTCGTCTTCCACGCCTTCCCGACGCCCGCCTCGCCGTCATGACGCTGTGGCGCAACCGCGACTTCGCCGCCCTCTTCTCGGCGCAGCTCGTGTCCACCCTGGGCGCGACGGTCACCGGCACCGCGATGCCGCTGCTCGTGCTCACCCTCACCGGCTCGCCGGCCGACGCGGGTCTGGTCGGCGCGGCCGGCGCCCTGCCGTTCCTGGTGGCCGGCCTGATCGCCGGCCCGCTGGTCGACCGCTGGAACCGCCGCACCATCCTGCTGGCCGCCGAGATCGTCGCCGGCCTGGCGCTGGCCACCGTGCCGATCGCCCTGTGGCTGGACCGGGCCGCCGTCGCCCACCTGGCCGTGGTCGCGTTCGTCCAGGGGCTGTGCGCGGTGTTCTTCGGCCTGGCCGAGCGGGCCGCCCTGCCGCTGGTCGTGCCCGCCTCCCGGATCGCCGCGGCGGTCGCCCGGAACGAGGCCCGGTCGCGGGGCGCCGCCCTCGCCGGTCCGCCGCTCGGCGGGTTGCTGTTCGGACTGGGCCGGTCGATCCCGTTCGTGGCCGACTCCCTCTCGTACCTCCTCTCCGCCCTGGTCCTGCTTTTCGTCCGGCGCGACCTGCGCGCCTCGGTCCCGCCCGCCGCCGGCCCGCTCCGGCGATCGGCGGCCGAGGGTCTGCGCTGGGTCTGGCGGCACCCGCTGGTGCGCGCCGCGATCCTGCTGCTGGCCGTCAGCAACTTCGTCTTCCAGGCCCTGGTGCTGGTCATCGTGGTGCTGGCCCGCGACCGCGGCGCCACACCGGCGGCCGTCGGCGTGATGCTCGGCATCTACAGCGCCGGCGGCTTCCTCGGCGCGCTCGCCGCGACCAGGCTGCATCGCGTCTTCTCATCACGCACCGTCATCATCGGGGTGACCTGGGTGTGGGCGGCCCTGCTGCCGTTCTTCGCGGTCGCCACCGACGTCGGCCGGATCGGCCTGCTCGGTGCGGCGTGCGCTTTCGCCGGCCCACTCTTCGACGTCGTTCTCATGGCGTACGCCGCGGTGCTCGTCCCCAACGAGCTGATGGGCCGGGTGATGGCCGCCGCGATGACCGTGACGTGGGGTGTGCTGCCGCTGGCGTCCCTGGCGGCCGGCTTCCTGCTCACGGCCCTCGGCCCGGTCGTGTCCATCGGCGTCCTCTCCGCCGTGATGCTGGCCGCGGCGCTGGGCGGCACGCTCAGCCCCGCCGTCCGCCGGGCGCCCTTGCTGGAGAATGCTTGAGTGATCGCCATGCGGACCCCGTCGCTCGCCCTGATCGCGCTGGCACTCGTGGCCGGTTGCGGCCACCCGGCCCGGCCGGCCCCGACCCAGCGCATGGCCGTCTGCGTGGCGCCCGGCGCGTCGCACCCCACCGGCCGGGTGACCATCGAGTTCCGCCGAGCGGGCGCGGTGATCGCCTCCGGTTCCATCCCGGTGGGCGGCGTGTTCGCGGCACCGGTCCCGGCCGATGCCGCCGTCGACGCCTACGCGGACGACAAGCTGGTCGGCTCGAGGCCCGCAGGCGGGGGCGATGTGTATCTGAGCGAGGCGGGCTGCCCGGACTCCCCGTGGTGAGGGGCGAGCTCGCGGGTCCTGAGCAACCGCCACGATGGATCGGTGGCCGGCTCGCCGCAACGGCGAGCCGAACACCTCACGCACCTACCTCGTCGAGGCCCAGTAGCACTTCCCGCCGGCGCATGAAGAAGCCGGGCCCGCGCTCTGCCCGATCACGCGGTGGTCCCCGGGCCGGCAGCGTGCTCCGCGTCGGCCGGCCTATGGCTTCAGGTCGGTCGCGGCGCGGAACGAGCCGTCCATGTAGAAAGGCACCGACGTGTGTTCGTGGGTCACCAGCCAGCGGCCGTCGATGCGGCGCAGGCCCAGCGTCACCCGGTACCACATGGTGAACCCGTCTCCCGCCATCGACGCCGTCATCGCGTCGAGGCTGGTCGCGAAGGCCACGTCGCCGTCGGCGGTGACCGTCAGGTCGGTGACCTCGCGGCGCGGCGGGGCGTCGAACTTGTCGATCCACGCCTGCAGCGGCTGCGGGTCGCGGCCGGGCTCGGCGCCGCCCAGGGGCGGGGCCAGTGAGAACGAGACCACCTCGTCGGCGTGATAAGCCTGCACCGCCGCCGCGTCGCCGCCCTCCAGGGCCTTCGCCCGGGCCAGGATGACGTCCTTGATCTCCTGCATCTCGACCTCCGTCTGAAGAGACTGACTTCCGAAGAAACTGACTTCGGGGAGACGTCGAAGCAGCGGCGCCGGTTTCGACATCCTGATGAAGCGTCAGAAGGAGCGTGAGCCATGAGATATCTGATCCTCATCCAGTCCAACCCGCGGAGCCTGGCCGCCTGGGACAAGATGACCGACGACGAGCGCATGGCGTTCGGCCGCGACCACCTGCGCCTGTCCGCGGAGATGGGCGACGCCGGCGTGCTGGTCGCCTCCGAGGGGCTGGCCGATCCCGGTCTCGCCCGCTGGGTGAAGGTGCGGGAGGAGCGCACGATCGCCTCCGACGGGCCGTACGCCGAGGTCAAGGAGCATCTGGCCGGGTTCTACCTGATCGACTGCGCGACCATGGACGAGGCGGTGGCGTGGGCGGCCAAGGTGCCGGACGCGAAGTACACCGAGGTCGAGGTGCGCCCGGTGCTCGACATGAGCGGATGGGAGTTCTGAGCGGGCTCGAGGACCTGCTGCGTTCCTGCGCGCCGCGGGTCCTGGCCGCGGTCGCGCGCCGCTACGGCGACTTCTACGCGGCCGAGGACGCCGTGCAGGAGGCGCTGCTGGCGGCCGCGAAGCAGTGGCCCGGCGCCGGCGTTCCGGACGATCCGGCGGCGTGGCTGATCCGGGTGGCGGCGCGGCGGCACATCGAGACGGTGCGGAGCGAGCAGGCGCGACGGCGCCGGGAGGCGATTCCCCAGGACCCACTTCCCGAGGTACGCGGTGACGACGAGCTGACCCTGCTGGTGCTCTGCTGCCACCCCGCCCTGTCACCGCCCGCGCAGGTGGCGCTGACCCTGCGCGCGGTCGGCGGCCTCACCACGGCCGAGATCGCCCGGGCCCTGCTGGTGCCGGAGGCGACCGTCGGGCAGCGGATCAGCCGGGCCAAGCAGCGCATCCGCGAGACGGGCGCACGGTTCGCGATGCCGCCGGACTCGGAGATCGGCGAGCGGCTCACCGGCGTACGACAGGTGCTGTATTTGATCTTCAATGAGGGGTCGACCGCGAGCTCCGGCGGATCGCTGCACCGGGTCGAGCTCAGTGCCGAGGCGATCCGGCTGACCCGGCAGTTGCGCGACCGGCTGCCCGAGGACGGCGAGGTGGCCGGGTTGCTCGCGTTGATGCTGCTCACCGACGCCCGGCGGCCGGCCCGCACCCGTCCGGACGGTGCGCTGGTGCCGCTGGCCGCGCAGGACCGCGGGAAGTGGGACCGGGCGGCGATCGCCGAGGGCATCGAGATCATCACCGACGCGCTGAAGCGGTTCCCGGTCGGCCCGTTCCAGGTGCAGGCGGCGATCGCGGCCGTGCACGACGAGGCGCCGGACGCCGCCGGGACCGACTGGCCGCAGATCCTCCTGCTGTACCGCCTGCTCGAGGCCCTCGCCCCCGGGCCGATGGTCACGCTGAACCGGATCGTGGCGCTGGCCGAGGTCGACGGCCCGCTGCCGGCCCTTCGCGAGCTGGAGTCCCTGCCGCCGGCGATCGAGCACCGGGTGGCCGCGGTCCGGGCCCACCTGCTGGAGCGGTCGGGCGCGCGGGAGGCGGCGCGCGACGAGTACCGGCGGGCGGCGCGGCTGACGCTGAGCCTGCCCGAGCAGCGCTACCTGGAGTCGCAGGCGTCCCGGCTGTCGTGACCGGCTCTCCGCTCGTGACCCGTGATCGTCGGCAGGCCCGTGATCGTCGGCGGGCCCGGGATCGTCGGCGGGCCCGGGATCGTCGGCAGGCCCGGGATGGTCGGCAGGATGGTGCGGCTGCGGCCCGGCCGGGGGTACGCCTCCGCGGCCGCCGCCAGGCGGACGGCGTGGTCCCGCTGCTTCTGCCAGTGGCCGTAGAGGGCGCCCCGGTGGGAGAGGCGGTCGACCTCGCTGATCGTCTCCGGGTCGACGTCGCCGGGCGGGGCGTCGCGCCACGGGGTGCCCGGCAGCGGCATGAACGTGTGGGCGTGGATGCGGGCGCCGAGATCGGCCAGCTCGCGGGCCAGACCGAGCGACGCCGCCACGTCACCGCGGTCCTCGCCCGGCATGCCGAAGATCATGTCGACGTTGATCTGGAAGCCCTGCTCGAGGCCGAGGCGGACGGCCCGGCGTACCTGCTCGACGTCGTGGCCCCGCTTGGCCGCGCCGAGCACCCGGTCCGAGCCGGATTGCGCACCCACGATGATGTTGGTGTTGGCGCAGTAGCGCCGGACCAGCCGGAGCGCCTCCCGGCTGACGTGCTCCGGCCGGATCTCGCTGGGGAAGCTGCCGAAGAAGACCCGCCCGTCCGGTCCGATGCCCTCCTTGCAGGTGGCCAGCAGCTCCTCGACGCCGGCGAGATTCGGCTCCTCGTCCGGCGTGCCGTAGGACAGCGCGGTCGGCGTGATGAACCGGACGTCGCGCAGGCCGCGCTCGCGCATCCGGTCGACGTGCCAGCGCACGTTGGCCACGCTGCGGTGCCGGAAGCGGGCCGAGAACATGAACGGCGTCTGGCAGAAGCGGCACGCGTAGATGCAGCCACGGGTGATCTCGAGGGCGTTGAACTTGTCCCACTTGAGCCCGAAGCCGGGGAAGTCGTCGAGGGGGCGCTGCTTCGCCTTCCCCGTCCGGACGATCTGGCCGGACTTGTCGCGATAGGCGAGCCCTACGATCCCGGTCGGGTCGCCGAGCGCGTCGACCAGGCTGAGGAGCGTCGACTCGCCCTCGCCGACGGCCGCGACGTCCCACCCGGCGTCGAGCGTCTGCACCGGCTCGGCGGTGGCGTGCACTCCCCCGGCGATGTGCGTGACGTTCGGCCCGTCCGCCAGCGCCCGGATCCGCCCCAGCTCCTCGGCGAGCGCCGCCGCATCCGGCGAATAGAACGACCACAACACGAGTACGCGGGTGCCACCGGCCGCCCGGATGTGCTCGGCCGTCTTCTCGGCAGTCTCACCGAAGCGCACCTCGTACCGGGTGGCGGTCTCGTGCTCCCCGAGCGCGCCGAGCAGCACGTGGAAGCCGTACGTGACCGCCTTGCGGTAACGCAGCACCAGGACGAGGTCGAGCCCACCAGCCATGCGGCGATTCTGCCAGCCGCGGGACGCGAGATCAGCTGATGGCAGGGCGCGGCGGTGGCCCCATCCCGCCGAACCGGCACCGGGGTGTGATCGTGATCAGGGCGGATTCCGACGTTTGCACGCCGGCACTGGTTGCGGTGACGGTGACCCGTACGTGCCCGGTCCGGCCCGCGGTCAGGATTCCCGCCGGGGTGACGCTCGCTCCGGCGGTGTTGGTGTCCATCGGGGCGATCCGGTAGCCGTACGTCGTTGCCGGGTCGGCCGGGTACACGCTCGCGGACAGCTTCGACCCCGAGGATGCCTCGTCGAGCGTCACTTTCCGGTCACCGAAGTCGACCCGCGACGTGTGAGCGTTCGGGAACGCCGAGCCGGTGGCGTCCGGTGCGCCGGAGGTCACCACGACCGGGAAGGTGGTCGACCTGCTCTCCCCGTCGGCGCTGGCCCTGGCCGTGATCAGGACGGCGCCGGTGGACACCGGCCGGACCGAGCCGCCGGCGTCGACCGTCGCGACCGCCGGGTTCGAGGAGGTGTACCTCACCCTGAGCGCCCGATCGGAGAGATCCCAGAACGTCATGTCGTGCTTGGTGACCGACAGCTGGGCGTTGATCCGGTTGTCGGGGGTGTCCAGGCTCAACTCGGTGGCGTCCGGCTGGGCCGAGACCACCTCGACGCCGGCCGTGCGGTGTCCGGTCACCCGCAGGCGCACCGGCTTCAGGTCCGCGGCGGCCGAGCTCGGACCGGCCAGGATGGTCCAGTCGCCCGTGGGGAACACCTTCTTGTGCTTCACGTCGTCCCAGAACCACAGGTCACCGGCGCCGATGGTGACCTTTACCGTCTTGGCGGTCCCGGCGATCAGGCCGCTCTTGACGAAACCCTTCAGCTGCTTGAGCGGGCGCTGGTTCCCATCGGCTCCCTTCGGAGCTCTGGCGTAGACCTCGACGACCGCCTTGCCCGGGTGCTTGGCGGCCCGGTTCGACACGGGCACCGAGACCGTCACCGCGTCATCGGGAGTGATCTTCGAGGAGGACAGTCTCGGGGAGCCGTAGACGAACGGCGAGTACGACAGGCCTTGACCGAACACGTAGTGGGGAGCCGCGCAACCGGGACCGACCTGGTAGTAGAGGTACGTCCGGCCGCACCTGGCGCCTTCCGCCTTGGTCATCCGGTAGTCCTCGATCGCATGGCCGGCCGCCGGCCCGAGCTGGGCGTCGACGTCGGAGTACCAGGTCAGCGGCAGCTTGCCCGAGAAGTTGGCCACCGCGGTACGCCCGTCCTCGAGTTTCACCGCGTCGTTGAACAGCAGCTCGGGCATCGCCTTGCCCTGGTACATGCCGTTGAAGGAGGACCAGACGATCGCCCCTACGCTCGGCAGGTCCTTGAACGCGCTGACGTCGACCATGGTCTTGGCCTGGATCCACACCACGATCTTCTTGCCGTACTTGCGGGCGAGCGGGGCGATCGAGTCCCGGATCAGCTCGGCCTGCATGCGTGGCAGGGCGACCGTGGAGCGGTCCGCCCCCTCGCCGCCGTCGTTGTTCCGCTGGCCGACGGCCACCACCACATTGTCCGCCTGGGATAGCTGGTATTCGGCGGTCGCCGCGTCCGTCACGGGATCGCAGGGGCTGCTCGCGCACTTGGAGGTGGTGATCTTGGTGCCGTCGGCGTCGAGGACGTCGGGGAACACCGCGAGGTGGTCGGACAGGAACGGCGTGCTGGAACCCGCGGTCACGGCCGAGGCGGGCGACCCGGTCCGCTCGGCCAGCGCCTGGGCGAAGGTGGTGTTGACCGCCGTGGGGCCGGAGTAGGAGCCCGACTGGAACGCGTTGAGGGAGTCCACGTGGCCCAGGGCGACGGTCTTGCCGGTCGCCGCGCCCGCGAACGGGAGCGTTCGGCCGGCGTTCTTCAGCAGCACGGGCGCCTCGAGGGCGGATTCGTGCGCGACCGCCCGGTGCGCCGGCGAAGCGAGCTTGACGTCGGGATCGCCGCCCGCCGACAGCGAGTAGGACTCGCTGTTCCACGGGACCGCGGCGACGGGATCGAACTCGCCCAGCTGGAACCGCGCGGTGAAGGCGCGGACGAGCGCGATGTCGACGTCGGACTCGCTGACGAAGCCCTGGTTCTGAGCCGCCGGAAGTCCGGTTGCGGTCGGGTAGTCACCGCCCGAGCAGTCCAGATCGGTGCCGGCCTTGAGCGCCCACGCGTTGCCGAGGGTCTTGTCGATCTGCGTCTGACCGCCGAGCTGGACGGGATGCCAGGAGTGTCCCTGCGTCCCGGTTCCGTACACGCGGGTGATCGCGTCACAGTCGGAGACGACGTAACCGTCGAAGCCGAACGACCGGCGCAGCATGGTCTCGAGGGAGTACCGGCTCGCCGCGGCCGGCGTCCCGGGCGTACCGCCGGGGGTGGCATTGTCGCGAGGGCTCCACTGGGTCGGGTAGCTCGCGGCGGACGGGTAGTCCCTCGTGTAGTCCTCCTTCACGGAGAGAGCGTTGTAGGCGGCCATCAGCGACCGCGCGCCCGCCTTGCCGGCCGAGGCCGCGAAGGGCGGCAGGAAGTACTCGTGCATCGAACGCTCGGTGAAGTTCGACGTGCCGAAGTCGCGGTTCGCCTCGGAGTTGTTCGCCAGGTAGTGCTTCGGCGTGGCGACCGCCTGAACGTAGTCGTGCGCCCCGGCGGGAATCGTGTCGGGACGCGACGAGGTGTTGCCCTGCATGCCGGTCACGAAGGCGCCGGCCACCTGGCCGGCCAGGAAGGGATCCTCGGTGTAGGACTCGTCCGCCCGTCCCCACCGGGGATCGCGGTTGAGGTTCTGGTTCGGCGACCAGTAGCTCAAGCCGTGACAGGCGCCTCCGACCGGGTCGGGGTTCGCCACACCCGGCGGGCAGGACGTGTTGTAGGTGACGCGGGCCTCGTCAGCGATACCGCCGGCGATCTTCTGGGTGATGGCCGGATCCCACGTCGACGCGATCGAGGTGCTCTGCGGATACTGCGTGTAGTTCCCGTTGCCGGGGATGGTCGGGAAGTAGATCCCGTGGTTCGCCTCTCCCCAGTATCCGTACGACTTCACGCCGAGCCGGTCGATCGCCTTCGGCTTGGGACGCCAGGTCGCATGCGGTTGCATCGCTATGAGCTGGTCGTACTTCTCCTCCAGCGTCATACGCGAGACCAGGTCCGCCGCACGGACACTGAAGGGCAGCGAGGTGTTCTGGTACGCCGGCGTGCTCCCCGCGGATGCCGAGGCCGGCCGCGCGAACGCGCCGAGCGTGCCCACCGCCACAGCCCACGCCAGTCCGAGCGCCAATACCCCGCGCCCCAAAGTTCTGGCCCCTCTGCCGTGGCTCCTCCCTGGCGAGGGCGCAGAACTGGTCTTCACCATGTGAAGGTCTCCCCTGTCCACGGCGGCGAACTCCGATCTCTCGACGGATCCGAACTGCTGTCCTGCTGCCACACGGCGCCTGTCGCCCATCACCTCGTCAGGGGAGTTGCCGCTGAACCGGTCCACCAAGAGGGTGGAACTGCTGAGCTGGCCTGATCCAGGATAGATCGATGTCAATTGATCGGGAGTACTATAACGGTTCCGCAAGCGGTTTGGCAGGACGGCCTCAGCGCAGGCACGGGGTGCGGATGTGGGTCCCGGAGCACCACAACCCGGCCGCCGGGATCATGGCGGCGGCCGCAGGGGAAGGGCCGTCCGCGGCGCCGCTATCGGCAGGACTTCGCCCGGATGATCTCCGTTCGCAAGGCCGGGGGCCCGTCGACCGGGGCCGGGTCGTCCGGGGTGGGCTCGATCCCGCCGGCGGCGACGCGGTCCAACGTGCGCAGTCCCACCGCATCGACGGTGCCGAAGATGGTGTAGTTCGGGCGCAGCGCGGAATTCGCGTAGACCAGGAAGAACTGACTTCCGTTGGTGTCGGGGCCGGCGTTGGCCATGGCCAGCACGCCGCGGGCGTAGACGCGGCGCACGCCGGTCGGGTCGGTGGGGGCGGGCGGCAGGCCGACCGGCAGCTCGTCCTTGAAGCGGTAGCCGGGGCCGCCCTCGCCCGTACCGGTCGGGTCGCCGCATTGCAGGACGCTCAGCGTGGGGTACGCGGTGAGCCGGTGGCAGATGGTCCGGTCGTAGAAGCGGTGCCGCACCAGATGCAGGAAGCTCTGCACCGTGCACGGCGCCGCCGCGCGGTCGAGCCGCAGCGGGATCGGGCCGAGGTTGGTGCTCAGCAGGACGTGCGCGTAGCCGCGCGAAGGCGTCCGGGCCGGGTCGCGGGGCAGCGGCACCGGGCGCGCGGCCGGGTCGTCCGGCGTCGGCGTGTACTGGCAGGGTCCGCCGGTGGGCTGGGTGGGATCGGCGCCGGCCGCCCGGGCGGGAGCGGCACCGGCGACGCCGACCGCGACCGCCGTGAGGGTGACGACGAGTAATTTCCTGATCACCCGCCCTGTCTAATCGACAGAAGTTGATGTCGTCAACAACGGCGGCCGGCGAAGATCTGCAAAACCGAGTTAGCCCCCACTCGCGCTTCGTAAGGAGATCTGGCAGTCTGAATTCTGTTGTGATCTAGGTCATAACGCAGATGTGCGGACGGAGGATCAATGAGGCTTCCAAATCCGACAGAGGTGAGCGGGCGCCCGGCACGATGGACGGCGGGGCTGAGCGTGATCGCTCTCGTGGCGTCACTCGCCGCCTGCTCCAGCGGTCCCAAGGGGATCGTCGTCAACCTGTACGGCGGTGCCAGCGGCACCGGGTTCGACAAGATCATCGCCGACTGCAACCAGGCGGCGGCGGGCCGCTACACGATCGTCGGCAACCTGCTGCCGAGCGACGCGGACGGCCAGCGCGACCAGTTCGTACGCCGGCTCGCGGCCCACGACTCCGGTCTCGACCTGCTCGGCATGGACGTCACGTGGACGGCCGAGTTCGCCGAGGCGGGCTGGATCCGGGAGCTGACCGGCGATCAGAAGACGCAGGCCACCAAGGACACCCTGCAGCCTCCGATCGACACGGCGACCTGGAAGGACAAGTTGTACGGCATTCCGCGTACGACCAACGTCCAGCTGCTGTGGTACCGCAAGTCGCTGGTACCCACCCCACCCAAGACCTTCGACGAGATGCTGCGGATGGCCCAGCAGCTCAAGGCGCAGGGCAAGCCGTACGAGATCGGCCTGACCGCGGCCCAGTACGAGGGTTACGTCGTCAACATCAACAACCTGGTCACCGGGTACGGCGGCACGCTGGTCAACGCGGACAGCACGGCGCCCACCATCGATGACAAGACCGTGCAGGCCCTCGCCATGATGCGGCGGCTCGCCAGCTCCGGGGTGACCAGCGACTCGCTGTCCAACGCCCAGGAGCCGGAGGTCTTCGCCGACCTGCAGGCGGAACGGTCGGCGTTCTCGCTCAACTGGCCGTACGTGCTCAGCGCCATGCGCGAGGCCAACCCGAAGCTGGTGGACGACCTCGGCTTCGCGCCGTATCCGTCGATCAACGGCGGCGAGCCCAAGGTGACGCTGGGCGGGATGAACTACGCGATCAGCACGTACAGCAAGCACCCCGCCGAGTCGTTCGAGGCCGGGATGTGCCTGCGCAACGAGAAGAACGCGCTGAGCGCCGCGATCGACGCCGGTGACGTGCCGGCCCTGGCCACCGTCTTCAACGAGCCCGAGTTCATCAAGGCGTACCCGATGAAGGACGTCATGCTGGCCGAGCTGAAGAACGCCGTGCCGCGCCCGGTGTCGCCGGTCTACCAGAACATCTCCACCATCGTCTCCACCACGTTGTCGCCGCCCGGGAAGATCAACCCGCAGGCGTCCGCGGACAAGCTTCGCAAGTCGATTCAGGCCGCGATCGAGGGCAAGGGGATCATGCCGTGACCGCAACGCCGACCCCGGCGGCCGCGGAGGCGGCCGACGTCCGGATCGAAGAGGAAACCACCGAGATCGCCCGCCGGCGGTTCAACGAGGCCAAGCGGGCCGAACGCAAGCTCGGCCTGATGCTCGTGTCGCCGGCGGTCATCATCATGCTCGCCGTGACGGCCTACCCGGTGCTGTACGCGGTGTGGCTGTCGCTCAACCGGGCCGACCTGCGCAAGCCCAACGACAACAAGTTCATCTGGTTCGACAACTACATCACCGTGCTGTCCAGCCCGATCTGGTGGACCGCGTTCGGTGTCACCACGCTGATCACGGTCGTGAGCGCGGCCCTCGAGCTGGCCCTGGGCATGGCGCTGGCGGTCGTCATGCACCGCACGATCGTCGGCCGCGGGCTGGTACGCACGTCGGCCCTGGTCCCGTACGCGATCGTGACCGTGGTGGCCGCGTTCTCCTGGCGCTTCGCCTGGACCGAGGACCTGGGCTGGCTGGCGCCCAGCGGCTCGGCGCCGCTGACCAAGTTCGGCACCTCGATCGGGATCATCATCCTGGCCGAGGTCTGGAAGACCGTCCCGTTCATGGCGCTGCTGCTGATGGCCGGCCTCGCCCTGGTACCCGAGGACCTGCTCAAGGCGGCCTCGATGGACGGCGCGTCGGCCTGGAAGCGCTTCTGGATGGTCACCGTGCCGCTGATCAAGCCGGCCATCCTGGTCGCGCTGCTGTTCCGCACGCTCGACGCGTTCCGGATCTTCGACAACATCTTCATCCTCACCAGCGGCGCCAACAAGACCAGCTCGGTGTCGATGGTGACCTACAGCAACCTGATCCGCGGGCTGAACCTCGGCATCGGCTCGGCCATGTCGGTGCTGATCTTCATCACCACCGGCATCATCGCGTTCCTGTTCATCAAGCTCTTCGGTGCGGCCGCACCGGGAGCCGACCCCGGGGGGAGGCGGTAGCGGTGCAGCCGGAAACCACGCAACGCAAGCTGATGTGGTGGGGGATCAACCTCCTCGTGCTCCTGTACGCGTTCATCCCGGTCGTCTGGCTGCTCTCGCTCTCGCTGAAGAATGCCGCGACCCTGAACGACGGCAAGTACTTCCCGACCCAGCCGACCGCCGACAGCTACAAGGCGATCTTCCAGAACGACGACTTCGTGCGCTCGCTGATCAACTCGATCGGCATCTGCCTGATCGCCACGCTGGTCGCCATCGTCATCGGCACCATGTCCGCGTACGCGATCGCCCGCCTGGACTTCCCGGGCAAGAAGGCGATCCTGGCGATGGCGCTGCTGGTGTCGATGTTCCCGGCGATCGCGCTGGTCACTCCCCTGTTCAAGATCGAGACGGCGATCGGGCTGTTCGACACCTGGCCCGGCCTGATCATCCCGTACATCACGTTCGCGCTGCCGCTCGCGATCTACACGCTCTCGGCGTTCTTCCGGGAGATCCCGTGGGATCTGGAGAAGGCGGCCAAGATGGACGGCGCCACCCCGTACCAGGCCTTCCGGCAGGTGATCACGCCGCTCGCGATGCCGGGCGTGTTCACCACCGCGATCCTGGTCTTCATCGCCTGCTGGAACGACTTCCTGTTCGCGCTGTCGCTCACCTCGACGTCGCGGGCGCGCACCGTGCCCGCCGCGATGAGCTACTTCACCGGCGCCACCACCTTCGAGAAGCCGACCGGGCCGATCGCGGCCGCGGCCATCGTCATCACCATCCCCATCGTGCTGTTCGTGCTGGTCTTCCAGCGGCGCATCGTCGCCGGCCTGACCTCCGGCGCGGTAAAAGGCTGAGGAGCGGAAAGTGGCCGAGATCGTTCTGGAGCATGTCGTCAAGCGCTACCCCGACGGGGCCCTGGCCGTGGACGACTTCAACCTCGACATCGCCGACGGGGAGTTCATCATCCTGGTCGGCCCGTCCGGCTGCGGGAAGTCGACCACCCTCAACATGGTGGCCGGCCTCGAGGACATCACCGCCGGCAAGCTGATCATCGACGGTCAGGTGGTGAACGACAAGGCGCCCAAGGACCGCGACATCGCCATGGTGTTCCAGTCCTACGCGCTCTACCCGCACATGACCGTCCGCGAGAACATGGGCTTCCCGCTGCGGCTGGCCGGCATGGACAAGGTGACCATCCGGCAGAAGGTCGACGAGGCGGCCGAGATGCTGGAGCTGACCCAGCACCTGGACCGCAAGCCGTCCAACCTCTCCGGCGGGCAGCGGCAGCGCGTCGCCATGGGGCGGGCCATCGTCCGCTCCCCCAAGGCGTTCCTCATGGACGAGCCGCTGTCCAACCTCGACGCCAAGCTGCGGGTGCAGATGCGCACGCAGATCTCCCGCATCCAGAAGTCGCTGGGCACCACGACGCTCTACGTGACCCACGACCAGACCGAGGCGATGACCCTGGGCGACCGCGTCGTGGTCATGCGGGCCGGCGTCGTACAGCAGGTCGGCACCCCCGCCCACCTGTACGCCCATCCGGCGAACCTGTTCGTGGCCGGCTTCATCGGCAGCCCGTCGATGAACTTCCTGCCCGGGCAGCTTCGTGGCGACGGCGTCGTGGTGACCGCCCTCGGCGAGGCCCAGCTGCCCGACCGGACCCGGCAGGCGCTCGACGGCGCGGCCGGCGAGCGGGACGTGGTGGTGGGCATCCGCCCCGAGCACTTCGAGGACGCCTCGATGGTCGGCGACAAGCCGGGCGGGACGTTCGACGCGCCGATCGACATCGTCGAGGCGATGGGGTCGGACGTCTACGCGTACTTCACCGTCAAGGGCGAGGGCGCGCACTCGGCCGACCTCGACGACCTGGCCAAGGACACCGGCAACGACATGCACGTGGCCGGCACGTCGATCACCGCCCGGCTGGACGCCGCGTCCGACGTCCGCCGCGGCCGGACCGCCCGGCTCTGGTACGACACCGCGAAGATCCACCTGTTCGACGCGTCGTCCGGCAAGAACCTGCTGGCGACCGACTGAGAGGGGGACCGCATGGACCCCTGGTGGCGCCACGCGGTGATCTACCAGGTCTACGTGCGGAGCTTCGCCGACTCCGGCGGCGACGGGATCGGCGACCTGCCCGGCGTCCGGTCCCGCCTGCCGTACCTGCGGGACCTGGGCGTCGACGCGCTCTGGCTCAACCCGTTCTACCCGTCGCCGCAGGCCGACGCGGGCTACGACGTCTCGGACTACCGCGACGTCGACCCGCGCTTCGGCACGCTCGCCGACGCCGAGGCGCTGATCGAGGACGCCCACGCGCACGGGCTGCGGCTGATCTTCGATCTGGTGCCCAACCACACCTCCGACCAGCACCCCTGGTTCCAGGCCGCGCTCGCCGCGAAGCCGGGCAGCCGCGAGCGGGCCCGGTACCTGTTCCGGGACGGCCGGGGCGCCCTTCCGCCCAACAACTGGCGGAGCGCGTTCGGCGGCCGGGCCTGGACCCAGGTCGCCGACGGGCAGTGGTACCTGCACCTGTTCGCGCCGCAACAGCCCGATCTGGACTGGACGAACGAGGACGTACGGGCGGAGTTCCGGTCGATTTTGCGGTTCTGGCTCGACCGCGGCGTCGACGGCTTCCGCATCGACGTGGCGCACGGCCTGGCCAAGGACCCGGCGATGACCGACCTCGGCCACGGCCAGGCCACCTCGGGCCCGGCCGTCGAGGGCCACCCGCACTGGGATCTCGACGAGGTGCACGACGTCTACCGCGACTGGCGGGCGATCAGCGACACGTACGCCGGCGACCGCACCTTCGTCGGCGAGGTGTGGGTGGCCGATCCCACCCGGCTCGCCCGCTACCTGCGCCCGGACGAGCTGCACACCGCGTTCAACTTCACCTTCCTGCTGGCCCCGTGGGACGCCAAGGCGCTGCGCGAGGCCATCGACGAGAGCCTGCGGGCGATGTCCGAGGTCGGCGCGCCCGCGACCTGGGTGCTGTCCAACCACGATGTGATCCGGCACGTCACCCGCTACGGCGGTGGCGCGACCGGCCGGCGGCGGGCCCGGGCCGCGGCCCTGCTGATGCTGGCCCTGCCCGGCGGCGCCTACGTCTACCAGGGTGAGGAGCTGGGCCTGCCCGAGGTCGAGGACCTGCCGGCCGATCTGCGTCAGGATCCGACCTTCTGGCGTACGAAGGGTGCCGACCCGGGACGGGACGGTTGCCGGGTGCCGCTGCCCTGGTCCGGCACCGAACCGCCGTTCGGCTTCGGCTCCGGCGGCACGTGGCTGCCGCAGCCACCGGACTGGTCCGGGCTGACCGTGGAACGGCAGTCCGCCGACCCGGCGTCGATGCTGTCGCTCTACCGGACCGCGCTGCGCCACCGCGCCGCCCTGACCGCCCTCTCCCCCGGCACGCTGACCTGGCTGCCGGCCGCCGAGAACGTGCTGGCCTTCGAACGCGCCCCCGGCTTCTTCTGCGTGGTCAACGCCGGCGAGCGCCCGGCCGCGATCCCGCCGGCCGTACCGGGGGAACTGCTCCTGGCCAGCGATCCCCTGACCGACAGCCGCACGCTTCCCCCGGCGACCGCCGCCTGGTACCGCGCGGAGGCTACGACGTAAGGGCGCGCTGGCGGGCCAGCAGGCGGGCGACGCCGTCGGCGTCCGTCGGCTCGGCCAGGTGGAAGCCCTGGCCGACGGTGTAGCCGAGCTCGCGCAGCGCCGCCACCTGCTCGGCGCTCTCGATGCCCTCCGCCACCGTCTCCAGGCGGAGGGCACGGGCGAGCTGGATCACCGCCCGGGCCACCGCCTGGCGGGCGTCGGCCGCCGCCGGCCGGCCGTCGTCGATCTCGATGCCGTCCACGAAGGACTTGTCGAGCTTGATGATGGCGGCCGGGAACGCCCGCAACAGCGAAAGCGACGACTCGCCGGTGCCGAAGTCGTCCAGGGCCAGCCGGATCCCCATCCGGTCGAGCTCGTGGAGCGCCCGCGACACCTGCTGCCCGCGCAGCACCGCCGACTCGGTCACCTCGAGCACCAGCCGCTCGCACGGCAGCCCGGAGTCGGCGAGCGCGCCGGTCACCTCGGCCACGAAGTCGGGGTCGTGCAGCTGGCGCGCGGAGACGTTGAGGCCGGCCTCCTGCAGCGCGTCCGGCCCGAACTCGGCCAGCCACGCCGCGGCCTGGCGGCAGGTCTCGCGCAGCACGAACCGGCCGAGCGGCACGATCAGGCCGGTCCGTTCCGCGGCCGGGATGAACTCGGCCGGGCTGACCACACCGCGCGTGGGGTGGTCCCAGCGGATCAGGGCCTCCACGCCGATCAGGCGATGGCCGTCAAGCCGCATGATCGGCTGGTACACCACGCGGAACTCGTCGTTCTCCAGCGCCCGCCGCAGCTCGCCGCCGAGCTGCATGTGGGCCAGCACCGGCTCGCGCATGCCGTCGGCGTAGCGCACGACGCCGGCCTTGCCCCGCTGCTTGGCCGTGTACATCGCGACGTCGGCGTTCAGCAGCACCGAGTCGACGGTGGCCCCGGGCCCGGCCACGGCGATGCCGATGCTGGCCTGCACGAGCAGGCGGTGCTCGCTGATCGGGCGGGTGAGCGCGGCCAGCAGCCGGGCGGCCAGCTCCTCCGGATCGGCGTCGCCGGTGAGCAGCACCGCGAACTCGTCGCCGCCGACCCGCACCGGCAGGCCGGCGTCGCCGACCTCGGACCGCAGCAGCCGGGCGACCGAGACCAGCAGCCGGTCGCCGATCCCGTGGCCGAGCAGGTCGTTGACGGTCTTGAAGTCGTCCAGGTCGACCAGCAGCACCGCGGCCGTGCCGGTGGTGGCCAGGGCGTTCCGCAGCCGGTCGCGGAACAGCGCCCGGTTGGCCAGTCCGGTGAGGCCGTCGTGGCTCACCTCGAACTGCAGCCGCTCCTCCTGCAGCCGGGTGTTCCACAGCAGCCGGTCGTTCTCCCGGTACGCGATGTACTGCCGGAGCGTGACCAGCGCGGTCACGGCGACGGCGGTGACCAGCACGACCCGGACCGGCCAGCGCAGCGGCGCGCCGAACGCGACCGCGATCAACGGCACGTCGGCCGCCACGATGGCCAGGTAGGGCAGCAGGACGCCGACCCGGGCCGGGTCCCGGCGTGGCCGGCGGCCGGCCCGGCCCTGCGCCGCGACGCCCAGCGCCACCAGCAGCGGGGCCAGCGGCATCACGATCGCCTGCGCCGGGATGCTGCCCGCGTACCCGAACCGGACCGCGAGCACGGCCACCACACCGGCCGGGACCCCGCCGGCGGCGGCGATCAACCGGATCGCGACGCGGTCGACCGGGCCGCCCACGATGTACGACACCTTCGTCGCGGCCGCGACCGCGACCGCGAAACCGAGCCCGTCGATCAGCATCGCCTGCCGGCTCCACGGCTCGCGGGCCGACAGCATCGGGGCCAGTCCCACGTACCACACCACGGCCGAGCAGCCGAGGAACGCGATCGTCCGGTCCAGCGCCATCCGCCACCGCTCGACGCCGCCGGTCGCGACGACCGGCACCCGGGCCAGCGCCCCGATGGCGAGCAGGAACCCGGCGATCACGCAGGCCGCGGCGGGCACCGGCATGCTGCGGGTCCGGGCCTCGGCGGCGTGGGCGAGCATGTCGGCGGCCAACCACGCGTACCCGAAGGAGATGACGGCGACGGCGAGCCGGACCGCCCGCCAGAAACGGCGCGCGACGGGATCGAGGCCCGGCCCGGCGCGGAGCATGCGGTGCACCGACGCGGCCGCCAGCCCGCCGGCGATCGGGACGAAGACGTACGCCCAAGCCTCGGTTCCCGCGCCGACCGTCAGGAACGCCACGCACCAGGCGGTTCCGAGCGCGGCGACGGCGGCGGTGGCCTGAACGTATCGCCGGGCGGTCACGGGCCGACCTTATCCGCCTCGATCGGCACCGGATCTCCTCCGAACGTTCCACAATTGCCGGGTCCGCGGACGGCACGAATCCGGGAATACGCCGGGCCCACCGGGGCCTAGCCTGGCCTTACTCAGCATCATCGACGGAGGCCACGGCCATGAAGGGAACGAAAGCACTCATCGTCATCACCGCACTCGCGGTCGCCGGCGGTTGCGCCGGCGGCACCTCCCCAGCCACCACCACGAACAGCGCCGGTACGCCGCGGAGCGCCGCCGCCCCCAGCCCTTCCCTCGCCGAGGCCCGCCGGACCACGACCGTCCCCGCCCCGGACAAGGCCCCGGCCACGACCACCGCCACGCCGGCCCGGGCGACCGCAACGGCGACGCCGTCCGCCTGGGCGACGACTCCCATCACCGTCCGCAACGATCCGCCGGTGCCGCCCCTACCGGTGGTCGAGCGGATCCGCTACGCCGCGCACCGCGACGGCTTCGACCGCATCGTGCTCGACATCTCCGGCGGCCTGCCCGGGTACACGGTGAGGTACGTGGACGAGGTGCGCCGCGACGGCTCCGACGAGCCGGTCTCGATGCCCGGCGAGGCCTTCCTGATGATCGTCCTGCATCCGGCCCAGGCACACCGGGCCGACGGCGCCGCGACCGTCAGCGGGATCCACCGCACCGGACTGGCCGGCATCAAGGCGTACGCGATCGTCGGCGACTACGAGGGCTACGTCTCGATCGCGCTCGGCCTCAACGGCGTGCGGAGGTTCCACGCCGGCGAGCTGAGCGACCGGATCTACGTCGACGTCGCCGTCTGATCGGTGAGCAGAGCGATGTCGCTCTGCTCACCTCGACGCGCCGCGCGGTGGGTAGATGTGCGCGGCGAAGGCGCGGTCGGCCGCCGACAGCTCGGTGTTCTCCGGGAACGTCCGGCCGTCGAGCGTCCACTCCGGCGGGAACGCGTAGAGCATCACCGACTCCGGGTCGAAGGCGGTGAACTGCGTTCGCGTGTCGCGGTAGCGGTCGAAGACGTTGACCGCGACGTCGGCGGTGGACCAGTGGTTGGGCGGGCCGGCCAGGGCGGCCAGCACCACGGGACGGTTCCAGGCGATGCCGGCGTCCGGGGACGAGTGCTCGTGGACCAGGCCGATCGCGTGGCCGAACTCGTGCCGGGCCAGGCGGGCGAGCCGGGCCGGGCCGGCGGCGGGCGCCTCGGCCAGCGACATGGTCGGCGCGCCGGGCGGGAACATCCGGCGGTTGCGGCTCATCATGCCGACCGCCGACCAGTTGCCGGCGCCGCGGAACGTCACCCGGATGTCGGCCGGCTCGGCGCCGACCACGGTGAACGTCAGGTTGGCGTGGTCGGTCCAGGCCGAGGCGGCGGCCATCACCCGCGCGCGCAGGCCGGGCGGCCCGTCCAGGAACCGGACCCGCAGGGCCGAGCCGGTGGGCCAGAAGTACCGGGGGTCGCCCGCGGCCTCGAGCCCGACCGCCCGGTCGAGGTCGAGCAGGCCGGGGATCCGGTCCACGCACAGGAACGACATGGGTTCTCCTCGCACGGTCAGGGGCCCAGCAGGTGGCCGAGGCCCTGGGCGTCCAGGTGCCGGACGATCGCCTGGACCGGCACCGCCTCGTTGCGGTGCTCGTCGAAGCCGGAGCGGTGCAGCCCGAGCAGCGTGAAGTCGAAGTCGAGGCAGGGCGCGCCGGACGAGCCGCCGAGCGTGTTGACCCGGTGGGTGAGCCGGTTGCCGCGCAGGTCGACGATGCCGTCGGGGGCCATCGCCATCTTGAGCGGGCCGCCGTTCGGGTGCTGGAGGATGAGCAGCTGGTGACGGGGACCGGCCGGGCCGGCCGCGGACCGCAGGCTCATCCACCCGCGTACGCCCGTGGGTGAGGAGGCGTCCCGGTCCCGGCCGACCGGCGCGTTCAGCCGCACCAGCGCGTAGTCCAGCCGTTCCGCGCCCTTCCTGCGCGGCCGCTGTCGCTCCGGCGGGCTGCTCGCGACGTTCCACTTGCGGGCGGCCAGCGTCGCCTCGCGCCCGCGGTCGACCTCGTCCCCGACCACCCGGTAGCCGAAGCGGAACCGGACCGAGGACGGCGGCGCCTGGCCGGTGAGCACGTCGGCCAGCACGTGGTGGTTGGTCAGCACCAGGTCCGGGCCGACCAGGAAGCCGGTGCCGTGCACCTTGCGGCGCGGCGTGTCGACCTCGATGTAGCAGGTACGCCGGATGTTCTGCTGCAGCTTGCGGCCGAAGTCCTCGGGGTCCTGGAAGCCGGCCGCCTCGTCGACCACGCTCTCGTCGAGCACCGGCGCCGGGTCGAGGCCGGCGTCGGCGGGCACGTCCGGCCGGTCCCAGCCGACGGCCGACGCCAGCAGCGGCAGCCACCGGTAGCGCTCGGCGCTGACGACGACCCGGGTCGCGACCTTGTCCATCGCCCGGGGGCCGGGCATGTCGCCCAGCTCCACGTCGCACTTGGCCAGCAGCATCTGCTCGAGCTCACGGTAGGTGGGAAAGGCCGTCCGCAGCGCCTGCGCGAGCGTCGCCCGGTCGCTGCTCGCCCGGTCCGGGCCGGGCGAGCACTCCACCCGTACGCGCCGGCCGGTCAGCGGCGTCGCCTGGCCGGTGATCCGGGTCCCGTCCACCTCGAGCCCGCTCGCCGACGGGTCGTCGGTGTAGAGGTACCAGCCGCCGATGAGCCGCACGATGAAGCCGGCCCGGCCCGGCGCCCGCGGGTTCTCGCTCACCGCGAGGCCGTCGGCGACGGTCTGGACGTAGGCCACCTTCCCGCCGGTCAGCCTCAGGCGGGACGTGCCGGCCTCGACGATCAGCTCGCTCACGTCAGGCGATCAGGGAGACGAGGACGACGACGAGGCAGAGCGCGGCGACACCGCCGGCGGCGACCAGCGCACGCGTACGCCGGGGGCCGGCCGGCGGCGGCGACCAGGACCGGGACCGGATCTCGGCGGCGGCGTAGCGGCGGATCGGCGACCCGGACGTGGCGTCGGGACCGTGCAGCCGGATGCCGGGCGGGCCGCCGACGCCCGCCGGGCCGGTCCACGAGATGCGCGGCAGGCCGGTGCGCGGCAGCAGCGGGCCGCCGATCGGGTTCCACCCGTCGAGGGCCGGCTTGCGGTGCGGCATCGGGATCGAGGCGCGGGCCGGGAGGCGCCACTGCTCGCCCAGCCGCGCCCACTCGGCGAGCTCGGCCGGCCCGCACTGCCCGGTGCGGGCGGCGCAGAGGAACCGGGCCACCGGCTCGGTCAGCTCACCGCACAGCTGGTCGAAGACGGGATCGCCGGGCTCGGCCGCGATCTGGGCCACGTCGAGGTTGAGCGTCGTGGTGACGATGACCTGCGCGAGCCGGGCGTAGTCGACCTCCGGCCGCGGGTCGTCGACGTCCGGGATCACGTCGCGCATCTGGTCGGGGGCGAGGTTGCCGGGGATCACCGGCGCCCAGTGCTCCCCGGTCATCGAGTCGCAGTCGACCAGGTAGACGCCGTCGCCGGCCGCGCGGACCAACACGTTGTACGCGTGCAGGTCGTTGATCACCACACCGCGCTCGTGGAACCAGGCGACCGCCGCGATCAGGTGGCCGAACGCGTTCCGCTTGACCGCCACCGGCTGGTCGCCGGCCAGGGTGTCCAGTGTGCGCGGCTGCCGCCCGGCGATGAACTCGCGTGGGGCCTGGGGCAGCAGCAGCCCGGCCAGGCGGTCGCCGTCCCAGACCAGGTGCCGCACCCAGGCCGCGCCCACGTTGAGCCAGGCCCGGTCGCCGGCGGGACGGTCGCGGTGCCAGGCGAGCATCTTGCGCAGCTCGTCCGGGCGTACGGCGTCGCGCAGCTCGTCGTGGTAGCGCTTGAACAGGTACGGCTCGCCGGCGTACGTCACCTGGCCGACCTTCGCCGTTCCCCCGTCCTCGAGGTCCAGGGGCACGTCGGGGGCCGTCGCCGCCCGCAGCTCGTCCAGGCGCACGTCGGTCTGCGTCACGGTCAGCCCAGCCACACGGCGACCACGCCGCGGTCGTCGGACTCGTCGCCGTCCTCGGGCGCCACCACGCTCAGGAAGTCCAGCGGCGCCGGCGCCTCCCGGAACTCCAGCGCGACCCGGGTCGACCACCAGCCGGGCTGGGCGATCGGCTCGGCGAAGCCGTCGGTCGCCAGCATCAGCATGTCGCCTCGGGCCAGGTCGCGCCGCTCGGTCCGGGGCACGGGATCGGTCGGCAGGTCGCGGGTGGCGTGGCTGACCGGGCCGGCGCCGGCCGGCCCCCGTTCCAGGTGCACGGCCGACCAGCGGCCGTCCCGCAGCACCCAGCCCTCGGAGTCGCCGACGCCGTGCACGGTCAGCCGCGCGCCGGAACCGGCCGGCGCCAGCTCGGCCACGACCAGCGTGGTGCCCGCGTCGGCGGCCACGCCCGGGCCGAACTGGCGGCGCAGCCCGTCCGCGACCGCCCGGAAGAGCTGGGGCCCGAGCTGCGCGAACGGCCGGCCGCCGGGCCGCTTCAGGCAGAGCCGCAGGGAGGCGCGGACGGCCTCCCGGGCCAGCGGCCCGGAACCCGGCAGCGAGCCGAGACCGTCGGCCACCGCGACGAAGAGCGTGCCGGTCGCCGGGTCCCAGGCCGCGCCGACCGCGTCCTGGCCCTCGCTGCCGTCGGCCGAGTGCAGGCCGCCGCGCCAGGCCGCGCCGCGCACGTGCATGCGCGGAGCCGAGTGCGGCGGCGCGCACCAGCCCGAGAAGAGCGAGGCGTGCGAGCGGCAGTCGACGACGGCCGTGCCCGGCAGCGGCGGCCCGGCGGCCCGGTCCGGCGCGGGCGAGGGCTCCCGAACGGGCGGCGCCACCGGCGCGCCCGCGGCCCGGGAATCGGGCGCGGCCTGGGAAACGCGCGCGGCCTGGGAATCGGGCGCGGCCTGAGAAACGGGCGCGGCCTCGGAAACGGGCGCGGCCTCGGAAACGGGCGCAGCCTGGGAAACGGGCGCAGCGCGCGAGACCGGCGCAGCCTGGGAAGGTGGCGCGAACTGGGAAGCGGACGCGGCGGGCGCGGCCGCCGGGCGGAAGAGCGGCGGCTGCACGGCCGGCATCGTGGCCGGCGGCGAGGCGAGGACCGGCGCGGCGGCAGCCATCGCGACCGCACCGCCGGGACCGGACCGCCGGCGCGGCGAGAAGAGCCGCCACGGCCGGGGCCAGCGGCGCGGCCGGAGCCACCGGCGCGAGCGGGGCGACCGGCGCGGGCGGAGCCGCCTCGGCGCCCGGAACAGCACCGCGAACATCAGCATGATCGCCACCAACAGCGCCAGCATGGTCAGCATGAACAGCGCGAACAGGCGGCCGAGCTCATCGTGCTGCATCGCGGGCCGCCCTCTCCATGCCGTCCGGCGTCGTCATCAGGCGGTCCCCGGCGCGTACCGACCGCTTGATGCTCTGCGTGATGCACTGGTGGATGCTCGTCGCGAGGCCCTCGGCGCGCGCGCCGGCCTTGGCCAGGAACGCGTTGCGCTGGTCGCCGCGCGAGGAGCCGGTGGCCAGGTCCCACAGGGTCCCCTGGTGTTCCGGCCGCACGCTGATCGCCGCGATCCAGGCCTGCATGGTGCCGTTGACCAGCCGGTCCCGCTCTCGCTGCCAGGCCGCCTGGGGCTGGTTGCGGCCGCCGACGTAGGGCGCGCCGTCGGTGATGATGAAGACCAGCGGCGGCCGGATCTGGGCCCGGTGGCCGAGCCGGCTGGCACTGAGGTTGATGCGCTGGAAGTCCTCCAGGTGCGTGTCGGCCAGGTAGCGCAGGGCCGCCGCGTAGTCCGTCTCGTGTCCCATCTCGAGCTCCGGGAACGACTCGGTGAGGCTCAGCGACGTCATCTCCCGGAGCACCTGCACCCGCTCGCTGAACGCCAGCACCTTGATCCAGACGGTGGGCCTGGCCCAGGCCGCGCCCTGGAGGCTGAGGACGAGCTCGCTCATCATCGGCCCGAAGACGTCGAGCGAGCTCCGGCCGTGGTGGTCCGGGCGCTGCATCGACTCGGAGACGTCGAGCAGCAGGTAGATCGGGTATTTGCGGAGGACGGTGCGCTGCGGCCCGGGCGGCGCGGCGTCCAGCCGGCTCACCGGTCGGCCCAGTCGGTGCGGGCCGGCCGGTCCTGCCAGGTCTGGTCGGGAGCGGCGGCGGGCGGCGGCTGCTGCGGCACCGGCGGCACGGGCGGCGGCGCGTCCACGACGTCGCCGGGCGCCGCGGCGATCTGCATGGTGAGGGTGGGCGCCTCGCCGATGATCTGCAGGGTCCGGCGCTCGACCTCGGCGTGCATCGACGCCTCCAGCGCCTTGCGCTCCCGCATGGCCTCCCAGCGGATCCGCTCGCGCCCGGCCCGGAACTGCATGAGGTAGCTCTCGCTCCACAGCTTCGCGCCGTACGAGTCCCGCTCGGCGAGGGCCTGGTTGACCTCGAACTGGCTGCTCTTCTGCCGGCGCAGCCGGTCGGCGACGATCTCGTCGTACGCGGTGACCCCGCCCAGCAGCTTGACCAGCACCGGCAGCGAGTCGATGAGGATCAGGAAGATCCGCAGGGCCCACTCGCCGGCCCGGGCGTAGCCGTTGTCGCTCGTGATGTGCCCGAGTGTGCGCATCCGCTCGAGCAGGCCGAGGTCGCGCTGCCGCTCGCGGGCCTGGGCGACCTCGGCCGCGATCGCGGTCTTGCGGGCCCGGACGAAGGCGTCGGCATCCTGGCCGAGGGCGCCGGTCAGGCTCTTGATCCGGCCGTCGAGGGCGGCCACCTCGTCGAGGTTCTCCTTGAGCCGGTGGTCGGTGCGGTACTGCTCGGCCGTGGCGCGCAGCCGCCGGCAGCTCGGCCCGACGCCGAAGCGGCCGGACAGGCCGGGACCGCTGGTGCCGTTGCACTCCTTGGCCGCCTGCCGCTCGATCTCGTCGAGGGCCTCGCTGTCCCGCTGCACGGTCGCGGTCAGCGTCGCCATCTGCGCCTTCAGCCCGGCGATCTCGCCCTGCTTGCCCTCGGCCGACGCCTCGGCGATGGTCAGCCGGCGGCCCTCGCAGCGGGGGCCGGCCGGAACCGGCGCGGTGCCCGGCACCGGATTGCAGGCCAGCAGGTCGCTCTCCAGCGTCAGCAGGGCGTCCTTGCGCTCCTCGCCGGCCCGCTCCACCACCGTCGCGTCGAAGGCGGCCAGCACCAGCGGCTCGGCCACGACCACCCCGACGGCCGAGGCCAGCACCAGCCGGGGCAGCAGCCGCACCAGACGGTCGCGGGCCCGCACGCCGGCCGAGGAGGCCATCAGCCACCGGTCCACGCTGAACACGAACGCGCCCCACAGCAGGACGAAGACCGCCGCGTACGGTGGGAAGCCGCCGAACACGAAGGCCAGCGCCACCGACATCGAGAACATCGCGATCAGCGCGGTGCCGGCCACGACGCCGCCCATCGCGGTGTAGCGGGTGCGCTCGGTGTCGATCCCGTCGAGGATCCGCTCGTCGACCCCGGCCGCGCGGCGCAGCAGCAGCGCGAGCTTCCCGCCCCGTTCCCGGGTCAGCAGGTCCTCGGTCCGGTCGTTCATGTCGGTCATGCCTCGGGCCACCAGTAGTTGTCGCCCGCGGCCACCGGCCCGGCCGGGACGACGTCGGTCGCGGCGGCGCCGACCTCCACGTCGACCAGGGCGGCGTCCAGGCCCGGGATCATCAGGGGTTGCAGCTCCGCGTACGCGGTGAACATGGCGATCATCCGGCGCTTGAACGCCGACCACTCGGCCGGCCGGCGCAGCGGCATCGACAGCGCCGTCATCCGGATCTGCGGATAGGCCAGCAGGTAGTGCACGAGCAGCGGCTCGAGGTCGGTGACGCCGGCCTCGAGCAGGTGCACCGGGTCGTCGACCCGGCAGCGGAACCGGGCGCCGACCCGCACCTCCAGGCCCGGCTCGAACGACGGCAGCGACGTCTCGGCGCTGACCATCCGGGGCGCGATCGAGACCACGTGTATCGCGATCGCGCCGCGCAGGGCCGGGTCGCCGCGCCGAAGGCCGTACTCGACCCGGCGGAACCCGGCGCCGGACTGCGCGACCAGGCACGCGCCCGGCTGCGGCGGCGGCAGCTCGACGACCTCCGGCGCGAACCAGCGCCGGAGCCGGGGGGCGGGTGCGGCGAGCGGTGCGGAGGCCAGTACCGGGTACGGCTCCCGCTCGTCATCGTCCACTCCACGCTCCCCCTCCGGCGGCCGTCGCTGCACCGGTTAACGGCGCCCCCGTGGCGAGGTGGCGGCCATTCGGAGACTTCGAACTTTCGTCGCCGCGACCGGTCCGTTCGGCCTATCGGCCGTCGTCCGGGCGGTCCAGCCGGGGTGCGTGGGGCCTAGGCTTCGAGCATGGCGGCCGTCTTCGCGTACGGGTCATTGATCGCGCCGGCCACCATCGCGCGGTTGGCGGGCCGCCCGGTCGTCGCGGGCCACGACTATGCCCGGGCGCGGCTCACCGGCTGGTCGCGCAGCTGGAACGTCTGCACCGACAACACCGGCGACGGCCCGGTGACGTACGAGGACCCGGCCGGCGGCACCCGCCCGGCGATCCAGGTGCTGTTCCTGACGATCGAGCCCGGCGCCGCCGTCGACGGCGTGCTGTTCCAGCTGCCCGACGACGGGCTGCCCGCGCTCGACGCCCGCGAGGGCAACTACCGCCGGGTCGCCGTCGACGTCGACGGCTTCGGACCGGCCTGGACCTATGTGGCCAAGCCGGAGAGCGCCGCCCGGGCCCGCCGCGGCATCGCCGAGGGCACCGCCCGGATCCGGCGGCAGTACCTGGACACCGTGGTCGCGGCGCACGCGCACCACGACGGGCTGCCGCCGCCCGGCCCGCTGCCGGCGCCGGTGGTCGAGCTGATCCGCCGGGCCCGCTGAGCGCACGGCGTCGCATATTGCGACGGCCGGTGGGCCCGGGCGCCGATAGCGTCGGTCGCCATGAAGGCTCTGGTCTATCACGGCCCCGGGCGCAAGTCCTGGGAGGACGTTCCCGACGCGACGATCCAGGAGCCGACGGACGTGGTCGTCCGGGTGGACACCACCACGATCTGCGGCACCGACCTGCACATCCTGCACGGCGACGTGGCCGCCGTGACCGACGGGCGGATCCTCGGGCACGAGGCGGTCGGCACGGTCACCGCGATCGGCGACGCGGTCAAGGGGTTCGCACCCGGCGACCGGGTGCTGGTGCCGGCGATCACCAAGTGCGGCCGTTGCGCGTACTGCCAGCGGAGCATGCCGTCGCACTGCCAGACCGTGGGCGGGATCGGCTGGATCTTCGGCCACCTCATCGACGGGACCCAGGCCGAGCTGGTGCGGGTGCCGTACGCGGACACGTCGCTGTACGCCGTGCCCGAGGACGTGACCGACGAGCAGGCGATCTTCCTGGCCGACGCGCTGCCCACCGGGTACGAGGTCGGGGTGCTGGCCGGCGAGGTGCGCCCGGGCCACACCGTCGCCGTGGTCGGCGCCGGCGCCGTGGGACTGGCCGCCATCCTGACGACCGGGCTCTGGGGCGCGTCCCGGGTGATCGCGATCGACACCAACAAGTTCCGCCTGGAGAAGGCGCTCGAGTTCGGCGCGACCGACGTCTTCGAGGCCGGCGAGGGCACGGCCGGCGACGTCTTCGCGCTCACCGACGGCCTCGGCGTCGACGTCGCGATCGAGGCGGTCGGCTATCCCGGGACGTTGCTGGCCGCCGCGTCGCTGGTGCGGCCGGGCGGCACGATCGCCAACATCGGCGTGCACGGCGTCCCGGTCGAGCTGCCGATGCAGGACATGTGGATCAAGAACGTGCGGCTGACCATGGGCCTGGTCGACACGGTCTCGATCCCGACGCTGCTGAAGATGGTCGCGAGCGGCCGCATCCCGGCGGAGAAGATGGGCACGCACTCGTTCACCTTCGGCCAGATCGACGACGCGTACCAGGTCTTCGGCAACGCCGCCGCCAACGCCGCGCTGAAGGTGATCATCAAGCCGGCCTGACACCACCGGCCCGTCGCTGCTAGGTTCCGCTGCGATGGACATCGTCGTGACCGGCACCCCCTCCGCCGACCGCCGCCCACCGGCCTGGCCCCGCTACCTCATCGGCCTGCTCGTGGTGGCGGTCGCGGCGGTGGCCTGGCTGTCGCGCGCCCGTCCGTCGCAGCCGGCTCCCTCGACCGCGATGGTCAGGGTGGTGGCCGGCCTGGTCGAGACGGGCACCGGGATCTCCTACGAGACCAGCGACGCGGCGAAGGACTTCGTGGTCCGGGTCGACCTCAAGAACTTCAATCACCTGCCCGTTCACGTACGGGCGGAGACCGCGCCCGATCATGCCGGCTTCGAGCGGCTGGCCGCCGCCGTGCTGCCCGGCGCCGCGGAGATGCAGACGCGCGGCTACGACGCCGTCGAGGCCGCCTCCTACGCCTCGGTGCCGCTGGACGGCGACGCGCAGGCGGCGCTGGTCGTGGCCGGCCGGGTCGACTGCGCCGCCGGGCCGGCCGGCGACGGCAAGGTGACGCTCCAGGTCGACGACCAGCGGACCACCGTGACGCTGCCCCGGGTGGGCGACCAGACCTGGGTGACCGCGGTCAGGAACCAGCTGTGTCGTCGAGGTCGCTGAGGATGCGGCGCAGGATGGCGGGCGTCTCGCTCAGCGGCGCCGCCTCGATGAACAGCCGGCCGATCACCGCCGAGTAGCGGTCGACCTCCTCGCGCTTGTCGAGGTAGAGGCCGCCGGTCAGGTAGTCGATGTAGACCACGTCGGACAGCTCCTGGTAGGGGAAGCGCAGCACGCTGAACGCGCCGCCGGACGCCGCGTGCCCGCCCGAGGCGAACGGCATGACCTGCAGCCGTACGGTGGCGGAGCCGGTGAGCTCGAGCAGGGCGGCGATCTGCTCGCGCAACACCGCGCGGCCACCGATCGGCCGCCGCAGCACCGCCTCGTCGAGCACCGCCCACAGCTTCGGCGCGTCCGGCCGGCTCAGCAGGGCCTGGCGTTCCATCCGCAGACGGGTCCGGCGGTCGATCTCGGCGCCGGCCGACGCGTCGTAGCCGAGACTGATCACGGCGCGGGCGTAGGCCTCGGTCTGCAGCAGGCCCGGGACGAACTGCACCTCGTACGTCCGGATCAGCTCCGCCGCCTGCTCGAAGTCCAGATAGGTCTGCAGCCAGGTGTCGAGCACGTCGCCGTACGGTTGCCACCAGCTCGGGGAGTTCGCCTCGCGGGCGAAGGCGATCAGATGCCGGCGCTCCTCCGGATCGTCGACGCCGTAGAGGGTCAGCAGGTCGGCGATGTCGCGCTCCTTGAAGCCGACCCGGCCCAGCTCCATCCGGCTGATCTTCGACTCGGACGCCCGGATCGGGTCGCCGGCCTGCTCACGGGTCAGCCCGGCGGCCCGGCGCAGGGCACGCAGACGAGAGCCGAGCTGCATACGGCGTACGGTGGAACCGCCGCTCTGTCCCTGGCTCACCTGGCCCGCCTGCCCCGACGTCCACAGTGGAACTTGATGATCGTCGGGCGATAGCATACCCACGAACGGAGCGATCCGAACCTTGACGGGAGCCCAGGCATGACCGACCCCGGCGCGAAGCTCGACACCAGCATCCCGCACTCGGCCCGGGTGTGGAACTACTGGCTCGGCGGCAAGGACAACTTCGAGGTCGACCGGGCCGTCGGCGACCAGTTCTCCGGCTTGTACCCGGACATCACGGTCGTGGCCCGGTCGTCGCGCGCCTTCCTGAAGCGGGCGGTGACGTTCCTGGCCCGGGAGGTGGGCATCCGGCAGTTCCTCGACATCGGCACCGGCATGCCGACGGCCGAGAACACCCACCAGGTCGCCCAGGCCGTCGCGCCCGACGCCCGCATCGTCTACGTCGACAACGACCCGCTGGTGCTGGTGCACGCCCGGGCCCTGCTGACCGGCACCGGCGAGGGCGCCACCGAGTACATCGACGCCGACCTGCGCGACCCGGCCGCGATCCTGGAGGCGGCGGGCCGCACGACGCTCGACCTGACCGAGCCGACCGGCCTGATCCTGATGAACATCCTCGGCCACGTACCCCAGCTCGACGAGGCCGTCTCGATCGTCCGGCACCTGATGGGCGGGCTGCCGTCCGGGAGCTACCTGGTCACCGCCGACGGCACCAACGTGCTCGACGGGCCGGCCTTCGAGGAGGCGATCGGCGTGTGGAACGCGAACGCCCCGCTGTCGTACCACCTGCGGCGCCCCGAGGAGCTGGCCCGTTTCCTGGACGGCCTCGAGGTCGTCGACCCGGGCCTGGTCCCGTGCAACACCTGGCGCCCTTCCCCCGACGCCACCGGCGACGACCGGCGCGAGGTCGACGAGTTCGGCGCCCTCGCCCGCAAGCCCTGACCGCCCGCTCCGCTCAGGCGCTAGTGGTGGTCGCGGCGGTGGGTGGCCAGCACGTCGAGGCCGAAGTCGTTCTCCGGGTCGCGCCAGACGGAGTGGGCGTGGTTGGCGTTGCGCTGGGTGTTGTCCCACTCCAGCAGCAGCCGCGGGCCCTGCACCCGGTAGTAGTGCGGCGCCCCGGGCTCGGTCGGGCCCGCCCACGCGAAGTGCACCGCGTCGAGAGCCGCGTCGTCGTAGGACGGTGCCACCGCGGCCGGCACCCGGCCGAAGTACGTGTCCAGCAGGGCGCGCAGCACCTCGCGCTGGTCCGGCGACATCGCGGCGCCGGCCACGCCCTTCGGGACGGCCGTGTACTCCAGGGCCGAGTGGTCGGACTCGGTGTAGCCGGCGGCGGCGTCGATGGCGTCGCTCAGGGCCTGCAGCTTGGCCTGCTCGGCGGGGTCGGGGAAGCGCTCGTCGCGCCAGATGCCGGCCAGCGGGATGACCCGGTTGCCGGTGGCGACCGTCGTGCGGTTGGCGGTCACGAAATCGGACGGCGCCTTGGGCGAGAGCACGGCCACCCGCGGATCCAGCGACTTCACCAGCGTACGGGCGAGGTCCTCGACCCGGCCCAGCGGCCGGTTGACCGCGCCGCCCAGGAGCTCGGACGACGCCGGATCGGCGCCCATGAAGCACGGTGTGGTGGCGGCGACCGCGCCGCCGACGACCAGGTTGTTGAGCGAGACGTGATGGCCGCCGAACCGCCAGCCCCAGGTGCCGCCGGGCGCCGGATCGCCGAAGACGCGCAGGTAGTACAGGCCGGGGTCGCGGCCGCGCTCACGGTCGAAGCGGGCCACGAAGCCCTCGGTGTGGTCGAGGACGTTCTCCAGGCCCATCGTGGTCGCGACCGTGACGAAACCGGGCCGCGACAGGCCGGACGCGACCAGGCGCATCGCCGCCCGCTGCTGGGCCGGGCGCTGCTGATGGAGGGTCAGGCCACCATGGTCGGTCGGCGTGTAGAACCAGCGGCGGCGCTCGGCATCGGACGCCTCCGCCGACGGCATCGGCCCCACGGCGATCGCACGCTGGTCGGCGGTCAGCATGTCGAGCCACGCGCGGGCGGCGGCGGCCATCGCCGAGGCGAGCTCCTCGGTCATCCCGCCAATCTACCGAGCCGTGGGCATGATGGGCGGATGCACGACGACATCCCGCTCACCGTCGGGCGCGCGACCCGCGTCCTGGCCGAGCGCATCCGGCCCGCGGTCCACGGCGACAGCGTGCCGCTCGAGGTCGCCTGGCACGCGCTGCCCGGCGAGCCGATCCCGCCCGCCGCCGGCCTGGCGCTGGACTACCAGCCGTACACCGTCGGCACGCCGTGGGGCCCCGCCTGGAACACCACCTGGTTCCGGCTGCGCGGCCGGGTCCCCTCGGCTTGGCGGGGCCGGCGGGTCGAGGCCGTCGTCGACCTCGGCTTCGACGAGAACATGCCCGGCTTCCAATGCGAGGCGCTGGTCTACCGCCCGGACGGCAGCCCGGTGAAGTCGATCAACCCGCGGAACCGGTGGATCCCGGTCGGCGACGGTCCGGTCGAGCTCTACCTCGAGGCGGCGGCCAATCCCGTGCTGCTCGACTACCACCCCTTCCGGCCCACCCGGGAGGGCGACATCGAGACCTCGTCGCCGCGGCCGTTGTACACGACCCGGCGGATGGACCTCGCGCTCCTCGACGAGCAGACGTACGAGCTGGCCCTCGACGTGGAGGTGCTGCTCGAGCTGCAGGCCGTCCTGCCCGCCTCGGCGCCGCGCCGGATGCGCGTCCTGCAGGCGCTCGACGACGCCCTCGACGCGCTCGACCTGCAGGACGTCGCCGGCACCGCGGCTCAGGCCCGGGCGCAGCTGGCCGGGGTGCTGGCCGCGCCCGCCGAGCACAGCGCGCACCACGTCGCGGCGATCGGCCACGCGCACATCGACTCGGCCTGGCTCTGGCCGGTGCGGGAGACCATCCGCAAGGTGGCGCGCACGGCCGCCGGCATGGCCGAGCTCATCGATCTCGACCCCGATTTCCGGTACGGGATGTCCAGCGCCCAGCAGTACGCCTGGCTCAAGGAGCACCGGCCCGAGGTGTGGGACCGGGTCGTGAAGGCGGTCCGTGACGGCCGGTTCATCCCGCTCGGCGGCATGTGGGTGGAGAGCGACACCGTGATGCCCACCGGCGAGGCCATGGTGCGGCAGTTCACGTACGGGCAAAGGTTCTTCCGCGAGGAGTTCGGCATCGAGTGCGAGGGCGTCTGGCTGCCGGACAGCTTCGGTTACTCCCCCGCGCTGCCGCAGCTGATGCGGCGGGCCGGATTCCGCTGGTTCTTCACCCAGAAGATCTCGTGGAACCAGGTGAACCGCTTTCCGCACCACACCTTCCTGTGGGAGGGCATCGACGGTTCCCGTGTCTTCACCCATTTCCCGCCGATGGATACGTACAACTCGCAGCTCTCCGGCGCCGAACTGGCCCTGGCGGCGTCGCAGTTCCGGGAGAGCCGCTTCGCCTCGTCCTCGCTGGCGCCGGTCGGCTGGGGTGACGGCGGTGGCGGCACGACCCGGGAGATGGCCGGGCGGGCATCGCGGCTGCGCGACCTCGAGGGCAGCCCGACCGTCCGGTGGGAGCATCCGAACGACTTCTTCGAACGGGCCCGGGCCGAGTTGGCGCACCCGCCGGTGTGGGTGGGCGAGCTCTATCTGGAACTGCACCGGGCCACGCTGACCAGCCAGCATCGGACCAAGCAGGGAAACCGGCGCGCCGAGCATCTGCTCATCGAGGCCGAGCTGTGGGCGGCGACGGCGGCGGTGCGGGCCGGCCATCGGTATCCGTACGACGAGCTGGACCGGCTGTGGCGGGACGTGTTGCTGCACCAGTTCCACGACATCCTGCCCGGGACGTCGATCGCCTGGGTGCACCGGGAGGCCGTCGCCGCGTACCGGCGCATCGAGTCGGAGGTCTCCGCGCTCATCGCCGACGCGGGCCGCGCGCTGATCGGCCACGGCGACCGCCCGATCACGCTGAATCCGGCGCCGTTCCCGCGGGACGGCGTTCCGGCGCTGTCCGCCGCCGTCGCGGAACCGCCGTCCGGATCGGTAGCCGTCAATGGGAATGTGCTGTCGAACGGAATCGTGTCGGTGACCGTCTCCGACCAGGGACTCATCACCTCGGCCGTCGATCTGGCCACCGGGCGCGACGTCGTCCCGGCCGGCCGGGAGGCCAATCTGCTGCAGCTGCACCAGGATTTCCCGAACCGCTGGGACGCCTGGGACGTCGACCGTTTCTATCGCAACCGGGTCACCGATCTGCGCTCGGTGGAGTCGATGTCCTTCACCGAGGACGATGCCGGCGCGCACGTCACCATCGTGCGCGCGTTCTCCCGGTCGCGGGTCGAGCAGACGCTCACCCTCGCCCCCGGCAGCCGGGTCCTGCGGATCGACCAGAAGACCGACTGGCACGAGACCGAGAAATTCCTGAAAGTCGCATTCCCCTTCGACGTACGCGCGGAGCACGCCGCCGCCGAGACGCAGTTCGGCTATCAGAAACGGGTCACGCACACCAACACGAGCTGGGAGGCGGCCAAGTTCGAGGTCTCCATGCACCGTTTCGTGCTGGTCGAGGAGCCCGGTTTCGGCGCCGCCCTGATCACCGACTCGACCTACGGTTACGACCTGACCCGCGAGACGCCGATGACGACCACGGTCCGGCTCTCGTTGCTGCGGGCGCCGCGCTTCCCCGATCCGGAGACCGACCAGGGCCGGCAGACCCACTCGTACGGCCTGGTGATCGGCGCGTCGGTGGCCGGGGCCACCGAGGCCGGCATCGCCCTGAACCTCCCGGCCCGGGTCGTGCCCGGCGACCACGGCTTCGAGCCGCTGGTGTCCGTGGCCGGCGACCCCGGCATCCTGATCTCGGCCGTGAAGCTGGCCGACGACCGCAGCGGCGACCTGATCGTCCGCCTCTACGAGTCCCGGGGCCGCCGCGCCGCCGGCACCCTGCACGTCCACACCCCCGTCCGCGCGATGCACGAGGCGTCCCTGCTCGAGCGCCCCGAGGGGCCGGCGTCGCCCTCGATCAGCCTGACCCCGTTCGAGCTGCGCACGATCCGCCTGATCCGCTGAGGTAATCCTCAAGCGGTACACCGCTCGGGTAGTTCCTGCGGTTCGATCAATCGATGGGCCGGGTCCGGGTCGCGAAACATAATGTCTCGCGACCCCTTTTCCCGACCGGAGGCAGTTGGCGATGGATCGATATTTTCCCGCCGCGTACGACGCCGTGCGCGTCCTCGGGGAGGGCGGCATGGGAAAGGTGTGGGAATCGATCGAGCGCGGCTCGGGAATGCGGGTTGCCCTCAAGCTGCCGTCGCCGCGCTCGGGCACCGAGAACCTGCTGCGGTTTCAGCGCGAGATCCGGCTGCAGAGTCAGCTGACCCACCACAACATCCTGCCGATATTGGATTTCGACGCCGACGCGGAGGTGCCGTGGTTCGTGGCGCCGCTGGCCGTGGGCAACCTCGACGACACCCTGCCGAAGGTGAGCACGACACAGGCGCTGGCGCTCTACATGGACGTCGTCCGGGGCATTTCCTTCGCCCATCGGAACCGGGTTCTGCACCGTGATGTGAAACCGGCGAATGTCCTGGTGTTCGAGTCCGACAACGGCGACGGAATGTACGCCGCGGTCTCCGATTTCGGGCTGGGCCGCAACTACACCCGGGACACACCCTTCCAGACCGAGACCGGCGTCGGCTTCGGGACCGAGGGGTTCGCCGCCCCGGAGCAGTGGCTCGATCTGCGCTCGGTCGATCATCGCGCCGACATCTTCAGCCTCGGCCGTCTCCTCGAGTACGTGCTGAGCGTCGTCGTGCCGGCGGACTCGCCGCTGGTGCGCCGGCTGGAGTACTGCATCCGCACCTCCACCGCGCGCAACCGCAACGAGCGCTATCAGAGCGCGGACGAGCTCGCCGCCGACCTGCGGCTCGCGCTGGACCGGCCGACGTCCCTGCAGCGCCCGGTCGACACTGTGCTCACCATGGTGCAGGGACTGCTCGAGAGCGGCGTGTTCGACGGGCCGGCCACCCGGGAGCTTGCCCAGTTCCTGCTCGAGAACCGGCACGACTACCGGCTGATGCTGAGCATGCTCCCGCGGATCCCGGCCCGGCTGTGGGCCGCGCTCGCCCGGCACCACGCCGCGGTGCTGCCCGCCGTGCTGGAGAGCTACGTCGAGATCCTGGAGAGCCCGCTCGCCGTCGACTCGGCGATGGCGGCGATGCGGCTGCTCGAGGAGATGCTGGCGGTGTCCCCCGCCCCCGCATCCACGAGCTCAGTCTCAAGGCGATGCTGCGGCTGGCGATCCGCTACGAGATGGGCGAGTTCGGCTACATCGTGTCGCGCAGCCTGATCGAGGAGCGCGACGCCACCGTGATCCAGGTCCTCTCCCGGCACCTGCGCGACGATCCCGACGCGGCCGCCTGGTGCGCCCGCCATCTGGGCCGGGCCGGACTGCCGCCACTGTTGCGCGACGCGATCCAGGCGGCCTGAGATGGCGTACGTCTCCTCGCTCGCCCGGCAGATCGAGTCGCTGCTCGTGGCGCAGGGCTGGCAGTGCCGGGCCAACCGGTTCACACTCGCGGTCACCGAGCCGGCCGTCCTCACGCCGACCTCGCACACCTGGATGGCCGGCGACGCTCCCGCGATGACCGACGGCGACATCCGCAGCGTACGGCCGAACCTCGTCATCGTCTCCGACCACGCCTCCGAGCTCGACGTCGAGCGGATCAAGGCGTGCATGGGCGGCGTCGGCCGCGAGCCCCAGGTCGAGCGGCTGACCTCGTTCGTGGACCGGCTCTGGGACGCGCCGCAGGCCGCCGTCCGCGCCCGCCTCGACGCGCAGATGCAGGACCAGCTGTTCGAGTCGCTGATCCCCAAGGGCCTGCCCGAGCCGCCGACGCCGGACAGCCGGCACGCGCCGCAGCAGGTCTGGCTCGGCGGCACCAAGGTGCTCGACCACCGCCTGCTGGAGAAGGCGCTACCGGCGCCCGGTTCGTGGCTGGCCGTGCTGGCCGACGCCGGGCAGGGCAAGAGCGAGCTGCTGCAGTGGCACGAGTGGCGGTACGCGGTGTTCTACGAGTCGGCCCGGGCGCAGAAGGTGCGGACCCTGCCGCCGGTCGCGCTTCGAGTGCCGTTGCGCAGCCTGCACGCGCTCTCGCTCGACGCGATCGCGCATTACCTGTCGCGGCCCGACCCCGACAACGGGCTGCCGGCGGTGCGCAACATCGGCAGCGGCGAGTGCCTGCGCCAGCTGCTGCGCATCGGCCGGGTCATCCTGCTCCTCGACGGTCTCGACGAGCTGCTGATCAGCCGGGAGAAGATCGCCGAAGGCCTGGCCGAGCTGTACAAGGTGAAGCTCGACGGCGGCCAGATGGTCGTCTCGACCCGCGTCGGCCACCTGACCTCGCGGACCGCGCTGGCCGACGCATTCGACGAGCGGGACATCGCCCGCATCGTCGAGATGACGCAGAAGGACGCGCACAAGCTGCTGACCAAGTACAACGCGAGCGACGAGAAGGCCGACGCGATCCTCAAGCGACTGGCCGCCTCGCCGACCCAGCGCATCCCGCTCTTCCTGCTCATGGCGTACGCCGTCGATCTCTCCACCGAGCTCGACCCGCACGTGCGGCAGTCGCGCACCCGCGTGCTCGCCGAGCTCCTGCGGCTGTTCTGCCAGCGCGACGAGCCCCGCCTCGAGGTGTCCACCGACGACCAGATGCAGCTGCTCACCGACCTCGCGCACTGGATGTTCCTGGACGGCGAGCCGACCCCCGACAAGGCGCTCGAGCTGCTCGGCATCGACCAGTCCGAGCCCCGGGCGGCGATCATACTCAACCCGCACGCGCTGCTCACCCGGGCCGCGGGCCGCAGCGTCTCCTTCAAGTACCCGCAGTTCCAGGCGTTCTTCACGGCGCGGGCGCTGGCCGGGGACTGGTCGCACTACGGCTTCGAGTCGATCGCCCCCGAGCTGCGCACCCGCAAGCTCGACGAGGCCACTGTCGAGTTCCTGGCCCGGCTGGTCGAGGACTCCGATCTGCTGCGCGCCTGGGTGTCGACGGAGAACGAGCCCAAGCTCGTACGGCGCAATCTGCTCGCGCTCGCGCTGGCGCGCCTGGACGACGACGTCCCCGGCGAGTCCCCGGCCGTGCGGTCGCGCAAGCTGGCCGCTCTGCTCGGCAGCTCGCGGCTCGAGGACGTGAGCATGGTCGACCTCTCGCTCGTGCGTCTCGACTTCACCGGCTGGACCCTGGCCCGGATCCAGGGGCGCGGCGGTTCGATGCAGTATTGCGTCAACCTTGACCGCAGCCAGTACGACGACTCGATCCTGACCCTCGACGACCACGAGGGGACCGACCTGCCGGCCCGCGTCGACGAGCAGGTGCTGCTCGCCTCCGGGGCCGACCGGCTGAACCGCCTGATCCGCCCGCTGCTGCGGCGCGGCTCGAACACCTTCATCCCGATGCAGAACCTGGCCGAGGCCAAGGACAACGACGGCTGGAAGCTGATCCGCCGGGCCGGCCTGGCCAGCCAGGAGCGCCGCGGCACCGGCGGCGAGCACTGCTGGCTGGTGAACGACGACGGCGTCGACCTGATCAACGCCTTCATCACCGCCGAGGCGACGTCGCCGGCCGCCCTTCAGCAGCTGATCCGGGACCGGCGCGCACTGCGCAAGCTGTTGCTGGCACTGGCCGCCTGACCGGTACGCCCGGGCAGCCTTTCGGGCAGCGCCCGCCCACGGTCTTGTCGGCGCCCCGGCCGGGGCCGATGCTGAGTGCCGGGTCGCGGCGGGCGCGGAGGCCGAGATGACATATGGGCTGGGCGTGGACCTCGGCACCACCTGGACCGCGGCCGCCGTCCGGCGCGGCGACGCGGTCGAGGTGCTGCGGCTCGGCAGTCAGCGGCCCGAGATCCCCTCGCTCGTGTTCCTGCCGGCCGAGGGCCCGGTGCTGGTCGGCGAGCCGGCCGGGCGCCGCGGTGAGCAGCAGCCGGAGCGGCTGGCGCGCGAGTTCAAGCGGCGGGTCGGCGACCCGGTGCCGCTGCTGGTCGGCGGCTCGCCCTATCCCGCGCACGCGCTGCTGGCCCGTCAGCTGGCGCACGTGCTGGCGGTGGCGGCGACCAACGAGCAGGGTCCGCCCGAGTCCGTGGTGCTCACCTGCCCGGCGAACTGGGGTCCGTACAAGCGCGACCTGCTGGAACAGGCCGGGCGCCTGGCCGACGCCCCGCGGGTGGAGCTGCGCACCGAGCCGGAGGCGGCGGCGATCTCGTACGCGGCGGGCGAGCACATGGCCGACGGCGACCTGGTCGCCGTCTACGACCTGGGCGGGGGAACGTTCGACGCGGCGGTGCTGCGCCGCACCGCGGCCGGGTTCGAGCTGCTCGGCGTGCCCGAGGGCATCGAGCAGCTGGGCGGCGCCGACTTCGACGAGGCCGTCTTCGACCACGTGACCCGCTCGCTGCCTCCGCACTGCCTGACCGGCGACGACCCCGAGCTGCGGCCGGCCCTGCTCCGCCTGCGGCGCGACTGCGTCGAGGCCAAGGAGGCGCTGTCCTTCGACACCGACGTGATGATCCCCGTCGCCCTGCCCGGCCTGCACACCCGCGTGCGGCTGACCCGCCGCGAGTTCGAGGCGATGATCGCCCCCGCCCTGCACGAGACGGTGGGCTCGCTGACCCGGGCGCTGCGCTCGGCCGGCGTCACCCCCGCCGACTTGCGCGCGATCCTGATGGCCGGCGGCTCGTCGCGCATCCCGCTGGCCGGTTCCCTGGTGGGCACCGCCTTCGACCGTCCCGTCGTGGTCGACCCCACCCCCGAACACAGCATCGCCCTCGGCGCCGCCCGCATGACCGCCCCCTCGGTCTCCGCCGCCTCTCCGGCCCGCATGACTGCCTCCGCCGCCCCCTCCGCCCCCACCGGCCCCTCTGCTGCCAAGGTCCCCGCGGCAACCGCCGGCCCGGTAGCGCCCTCGGCACCTGCGACGCCCGCCACCGTTACCTCCTCCCCACCGTCGACCTCGCCACCGCCGCCGTTCTCGCCCATGTCCTCACCTTCGCCCTCGCCCTCGCCTTCGCGCCCGCCCTCGCCCCCGCCGCCACTCTCGCCCTCTCCGCCGATCTTGCCCGCACCGGACCTTCCGCCGGCGGCATCGCAACCCGCTCCCGGCCGCACCGAGCCGGTCGCCGCCCACCCCCGCCGCCGCACCCGCATCCTGGTCGCCGCCGCGGCCGTCCTGGCCATCGCGGTGAGCGTCCCGATCGCCGCCCGGCTCCTCCGCGGCCCCGACCGCCCGGCCGCCGCACCGGCCGCGACCACCCCCGCCTGCGGCTTCACCGACGACTTCACCGGCGCCACGCTCGATCCGGCATGGGAGCAGACCCGCAAGGACCTGCGGGTCACCGTCGGCAACGGCGCCGCCGAGCTCGACGCCCCCGACGGCACCGACATCTACAAGACCAACACGACCGCGCCCAAGCTGCTGCGCCCGGTGACCGGCGACTTCGTCCTCGAGGCCACCGTGGAGGCCTCGCCGAGCGTCTTCTACCAGGGGGCCGGCCTGCTGCTGTGGAACGGCCCCACCAGCTACCTGCGCATCGAGCGCGGCATCGGCAAGCCGGCCGGAACGATCGGCTTCGAGTACAACAACGGCCAGGGCCACAAGTGGGTCCACGGTCCGCTGGACAAGCCCCCGATCACCACCACCGCGACCCGCGTCGTCTTCCGCATGTCCCGTACCGGCGGCACCCTGACCGGCGCCTGGCGCCCCGCCGACCGGCCCACCTTCACCCACCTGGCCACCGTGGCCATGACCCTGCCACCTACCGTCCGGGTCGGCGTAGCCGCCCTGAACCGGGCCCAGCAGGGTTCGAAGCCGGCCCCGTTCCACGCCCGCTTCGACCGCGTCGCGGTGACCTGCTGACCGGCACGCGGTCACCCGCGCCCGGTCAGAACTCCACCGGTGGGGCGTTGTGCGGGGTGATGACCTGCACCGCCGACGGGTTGGTGCGGATCGGGCCGGGCAGCACGCCGTGCGCCTGCATGATGGCGTAGCACGCGCGCCGCAGGTCGCTGCGCAGGTCGTGGTGCAGGACGGCGGAGAGCTTGCGCGACCGCAGCAGCGCCGTGTTCTCCTCGTCCAGGTCGTGCGCCACGAAGACGTCGTAGCGACGGCCCAGCGCGGCGAAGGCGGAGACCACCGCCGCGTTGCCGCCGGCGCCGGCGTAGAGCGAGTAGATCGCGCGCACCGACGGGCTCGCCGCCAGCACCGTGCGGATGCCCTCGCTCACCGCGCCCGGCGAGTCGGAGGCGTCGACCACCTCGAGCACGCGGCGGGCCGGGGAGAGCTCGGCCCGGAAGCCGGCCTCCCGCTCGTCCTCGCCGCGGAACGACTCGTGCCCGCGCACCACCAGCACGTCGCCGGACCGGTCGCCGAGCCACTGCTGGATCAGGTACGCCGCGGTCGCGCCGGCCGCCCGGTTGTCGATGCCGACATAGGTGATGCGCGGCGTCGCCGGCAGATCGGTCACCAGCGTGACCAGCGGGGCCGCCAGGCGGCCGGCCGCCGCCACCACCGCCGGCACGTCCGGCGCCTTGAGGATCACGCCGTGGGTGCGCCGGCCGATCTTCTCCAGCACCGGGACCACCGACCGGCCGTCGAGCAGGTGGAACCGTGCCCGGAACACGGCCGGCCGCAGCGCCGGCAGCGCCGCCTCCAGCGCCGCGCGGATGGTGGCCGAGAACCGCGGGGGCGCCTGCACCACGACGTCCACCATGAACGTCCGGCCGCCCAGCCGGACCTGGGCGCGCTGGCGGTCGAGGTCGGCGATCGCCTGGTGCACCTCGCGGATCGTGCTCTCCCGCACCCCGCCGCGCTCGTGCAGGACACGGTCCACGGTGGCCTCGCTGAGACCGGCCTGGGCGGCGATCTCGCGGATCCGGTAGGGGTGCTTCACGCGTACACGATGATGGGCTTTTGAGGGGTTTGCAATCACCCGCCGGGCCGAGCGCGGACCTAGCGTGACGTCATGACTACCTGGTTCACCGCCGACTCGGCCGACCTGGACGCGTTCCGGGCGGTCTGCGAGCAGAAGACCGACCTCACCGACTACCCGCATGCCATCGACGTCGCCGAGAACGTGCTGATCTATCCCGGCCGCCTGCCGGACACCGCCGAGGTGCGCGGCGAGCTGATCCGGGCCCTGATGGACGGTCCGGGCGTGATCGTCTTCGCCGGGGCGTTCGCCGTCGACGTGGTCGACCGGGCCACCGCCGTCTTCGCCGCGCTGATCGCCGAGCAGAAGGCGGCCGGGGTCACCGCGGGCGACCACTTCGCCAAGCCCGGCGCCAACGACCGGGTCTGGGGCGCGCTCGACAAGTTCGCGCTGCGTGACCCGGAGGCCTTCGCCGCCTACTACGACAACGACATCCTCGCCCTGGTCAGCAACGCCTGGCTGGGCGCCGGCTACCAGGTGACCTCGCAGGTCAACGTGGTCAACCCGGGCGGCGCGGCGCAGGTCGCCCACCGCGACTACCACCTCGGCTTCATGTCGCAGGAGCAGGCGCTGCGCTACCCGGCGCACATCCACCTGCTGTCGCCGGCGCTGACCCTGCAGGGCGCGGTCGCGCACGTCGACATGCCGGTGGAGACCGGGCCGACGCTCTACCTGCCGCACTCGCAGAAATACCCGGCCGGCTACGTCGCGTTCCACCGGCCCGAGTTCACCGCCTACTTCGACGAGCACCGGGTGCAGCTGCCGCTACGGAAGGGCGACGCGGCGTTCTTCAACCCGGCTGTGTTCCACGGCGCGGGCGACAACCATTCCGCGGCCGTACGCCGGATGGCGAACCTGCTGCAGATATCCTCCGCCTTCGGCCGCGCGATGGAGACCGTCGACCGCACGGCGATGGTGTCCGCCCTGTACCCCGTGCTGCGCGAGCACCGCGGCAACGTGGACAACGTGATCGCCGCCTCGGCCGAGGGCTACGCCTTCCCCACCGACCTCGACGTCAACCAGCCGGTCGGCGGCCTCGCCCCCCGCACCCAGGCCGAGCTGGTGCGCCTGGCCCTCGACGAGGGCTGGCCGGCCGAACGCTTCGAGCGGGAGCTCAGCCCGGCACGATGAGGGGCATCGTCCGGGGCTGGTAGCCGTTCAGGTAGCGCTCCGGCTCGGCGCCCAGCACCGAGGCGAGCACCGTCCCGAAGACGTCCCGGAAATCCGTGGTCGCCTTGAGGTCGCCGTCGTCGAGGTCGGTCAGGCTCGGCTGCTCGCCGTAGAAGCCGCCGGCCACCGACGACCCGAGCACGAAGAGCGGCCCGGCGGTGCCGTGGTCGGTGCCGTCGGAGGCGTTGGCCCGTACGCGCCGGCCGAACTCGCTGTAGACGACGACCGTCACCTTGTGGCCGGCCGGCGACGCCGCCATCTTGTCGTAGAACTCGGTGAGCGCCTGGTCGAGCTGGCCGAGCAGGAGCTCCTGGCCGGCCTTCTCGTCGGCGTGCGTGTCGAAGCCGCCGAGGCTCACCGAGTAGACGCGGGTCGGCACGCCGGCCGTGATGCACCGGGCCACCAGCGCGAGCTGGGCCGAGAGCGCGCTGCTGCCGCCGGTCGCGGTGCCGCCGGCCCGCGTGTCGTCGTCGGGCGAGGCGGTGACCTGGTCGGCGTCGCGGATCTCCTGGGCCATGCCGATCAGATCGGCGAACGACGCCGCGGCGCGGGCCTGCAGCGGGGGCTCACCCGGCTGGACCCGGCCGAGCGCCGAGATCACGTCCGGCTCGAACCAGTCGGGCAAGGTCAGCTCGCGGTAGTTCACGCAGGCGCCGACCCGGGAGCGGCCGACCAGCAGCGGCGGCAGCGTGGGCTCGAAGCTCACCGCGGTCTCGATAGGCGCGTTCGTGCCGTCCAGCCAGCGGCCGATCCAGCCGGTGTCGGCCGCGCCGGCCGGCGACGCCGACTGCCAGATGTCCATCGACCGGAAGTGGCTGTGGTCCGGCTTCGGGTACTGCACGCCGCGTACGATCGCCAGCCGCTTGGCATCCCAGACCCGCTTGAGCCCGGTCATCTTCGGGTTCAGCCCGAGCTCGTCGTCGAGGTGCAGGACGGTCTCGGGGGCGTAGGCGAGCTCGGGCCGGGCCGAGTGGTAGGCCGGGTCCGCGTACGGGATGACGGTGTTGAGCCCGTCGTTCCCGCCGTACAGCGTCACCAGGACCAGCTTGGGCTCGTCGGCGCCGGCCTCCGGGCGGGCGTCGTCCGGCGCCTTGGCCAGCAGCTCGTGCAGGCCGATGGCGGTCGCGCCGCCGGCCAGCGCGACGGCGCCGGTGACGCCCGAGGCGATCAGGAAGCGACGGCGGGTGAGTGCGTCCATGTCACGTCACCTGGTATTCGGGGCTCACGAGACCGAGCGCGAGCAGGCGCCGAGGATCCTTGACCCCGCGCAGCACCGCATACGTGCGGTCGGTCCACTTGTCGACGCACAGCGTGTAGGCGAGGCTCTCCGGCGTCATCCGCTCCGGCTTCAGCAGGTCGGCGAGGTCCCTGGCGATCGACAGCTTCTTGTTGGCGGCCGCCGCGGTCAGCCAGGCCGTGCCGGACGGCCACCCGCCCACGCTCGGCGGCGCGAACGGGCGCTGCCCGAGCGCGGCCAGGGCCCAGAACATGCGGTCGAACATCACCGGGGTGAACGCCGACGGGCGCAGGCCGAGCTGGCGCAGCGCGCCCACGAACCACTCCACCGGCTGCTTCACCAGGCTGCCACCGGTCGCCTGGAACTCCTCGGCCTCGAACATCGCGCCGAGCATGGCCATCGGGCGCGGGAACGCCGCGGCCATCCGCTCCTTGACCCGGTCCGGGATCGGCACGCTCGGCGACGCGTACCGGAACCACATGCGGGCCGCGAGGAAGCGCGGGCAGGCCTTCTGCTTGAGCAGCAGGTCGACCAGGCTCTTCGCGTCGAAGTTCGCGGTGACGCCGAGGATCGTCTTCTTCCCGGCGTCGTGCAGCTGCGGGCGGAAGACCGGCGTCACGCTGGTCAGCGAGATCTGATAGCCGGTCAGCGCGCGCGCCGCCTGCTTGACGTCGCGTTCGGTGTACTGACCGATGCCCAGCATGAACAGCTCGCACAGCTCACGGGCGAGGTTCTCGTTCGGCGCCGCCTTGGTGTTCTGATCGCCGTTCAGGAACTCGATCAGCGCCCGGTCCTCGACCATCCGGTGCGCCATCTCCCGGAAGTCGCGCGACTCCCGCAGGGTGCGGTGCTGGGCTGCCATGAGCTGCTGGGCCACGACGTTGGTGGCCCAGTGGCCCTGCCAGAAGAACTGCAGACGCTCGAACGCCTGGTGGTCGGCCACGACCAGGCGGTCGAGCCACCATCGAGCGAGCAGCTCGGTCTGTTCGCGCCGGGCCACCGACGCGCGGTCGATCTGCTCCTGGGTGGGCTTCGCCGGCAGGCCGACGAACGGGTCCAGGCCGATCGCCGGCATCGGGGCGCCGATCGCGCCGATGTCGGGGCCGGACGGGCTGACCAGCCCGGCCAGCGTGGTCGCGTAACCGACCTGACGGGCCGCCGCCAACTCGGCGGGAAGCGGGCCGAAACCGGCGCGGCGCAGCAACAGCCCCACGTCCCCGGTCATGCTGTGAAAGATAGGCGAACCCTCATATCCCGGCAAACGCGGGTTACCGTCCCGCGGTCCGCTCGCATATCCTCCCCCGGCACACGAGGAAAGATCGCGAGGAGCCATGAGCCTGGTGACGGCGCCGCCGCCCACCGTCGTCAGAACCGGCGGCGGTGACCGGCTCCACGTGCTGGACCTGCTCCGGTTCGCGGCCGCGATCTCGGTGCTCGGGCTGCACTACGTGGCGAACCATCCCGAGGTCTGGGCCGGCCGGGCCGGCGCGTTCGGGCCGGCGACGGGCGTCCTGACGTACGGCTGGCTGGGCGTCGAGACGTTCTTCGTGATCAGCGGCTTCGTCATCTGCATGAGCAGCTGGGGCCGGCCGCTGTCGCACTTGTTCATCTCGCGGGTCAGCCGGCTGATGCCCGCCTACATGGCCGCGGTGCTGATCACCGCAACGGTCATCACGCTGATGCCGATGGGCCGACCGAAGCCGCACATCTCGCACACCCTGGTCAACCTGACGATGCTGCAGCGCTTCCTGCACGTCCCGGCCACCGACGCCGTGTCCTGGACGCTGTTCATCGAGCTGAAGTTCTACGTCCTGTTCGCGATCGTGGTCGCATTCGGCGTGACCTACCGGCGGGTCGTGCTGTTCTGCGTGCTCTGGTCGATCGCCGCGCTGTTCGCCGTCTACCAGGACGAGCCGCTGCTCACGGCGATCGTCGAGCCGCGCACGACGGCGCTCTTCGTGGCCGGCGTGGTGCTCTACCTGATCCACCGGTTCGGGGCCGACCTGCTGCTCTGGTGCATGCTCGGCGTCTCGGTCGCGGTCGAGCTGGCCAACCTGGCGCAGCGGGCCGAGATCAGGACGGGCTTCGCCTCGTACCCGATCGCCATGGTCCTGATGCTCAGCGTCTTCGCCCTGATGACCGGGGTGGCGCTCGGCTGGTTCGACTGGGTGCGGTGGCCGGGCCTGGTGACGCTGGGCGCGCTCACGTACCCGGTGTACCTGCTGCACCACGAGATCGGCCTCATCACGATCCAGCGGCTGAGCCCGACCGGGATCCACCCGTGGCTGCTGTTCACGTTGGTCGTGGCCGCCGTCCTGCTGCTCAGCCACGCCGTCGCGAAGCTGGTCGAGAGGCCGCTCTCGCGGGCCCTGCGGCACGGGCTGGCCGCCGGCTTCGCCACGATCCGGGCCGCGGACGCGCGCCCGCCGCGCGGATGACGGCGAACGGGCCCCCGCGGGACCACGCGCGAAACCGTTCTCACATATCCTCCGCGGGAACATCGCGGACCCTACGCCCGAGGAAACAGTGAGCATCGAAATCGAGGCACCGAGGCCGGCCGGCGCCGACGCGGTCACCCAGCAGCTACCGGTCGTCGTGGCTGCGCCGGACCCCGCGCCGGTGGAGGCGCCGGCCCCCGCGGCCCCTCGGCCGAAGCGGGCCGGTAACCGTCTGTACATCCTGGACCTGCTGCGGTTCCTGGCCGCGCTGGCGGTGCTCGGCTACCACTTCATCCCCTCGTCGGAGGGCTCGTGGGGCCCCGGCGGCGACACGCACGTGCTGGGCGCCACCGTGAAGGCGGGACTGCAGTACGCGTACCTGGGCGTCGAGGCCTTCTTCGTGATCAGCGGCTTCGTGATCTGCATGAGCAGCTGGGGCCGCTCGCTGTCGCAGTTCTTCGTCTCCCGGGTGACCCGGCTCATGCCCGCCTACATCGGCGCGATCCTGCTGACCGCCGCGGTCGTCACGCTGGTCCCGGCCGGGCGCGACCGGCCGCACCTGTCGCACACCCTGATCAACCTGACGATGCTGCAGCGGTTCCTGCACATCCCGTCGGTCGACAGCGTCGACTGGACGCTGTTCATCGAGCTCAAGTTCTACATGCTGTTCTCGATCGTGGTGGCGTTCGGCGTCACGTACAAGCGGGTTGTCCTGTTCTGCGTGTTCTGGACGATCGCGACCCTCTTCTCCATGTACACCGGATCCGCGTTCCTGGAGGGCCTGTTCGAGCCGTTCTACGCGCCGCTGTTCATCGCCGGCATCACGCTCTACCTGATCCACCGGTTCGGGCCGGACCTGCTGCTGTGGTGCATGCTCGGCACGTCGGCGGCGATCGCCATGACCTCGCTGGCCCAGCGCGACCCGACCAAGCGCGGCATCACGTCGTACCCGGTGACGGTGGTCATCCTGCTGGCGTTCCTGGCCATCATGGTCGCCGTCGCGCTCGGCTGGTTCTCCTGGGTCAGGTGGCCGGGCCTGGTGACGCTGGGCGCGCTCACCTACCCGGTCTATCTGCTGCACCACCGGATCGGCCTGGCCTTCATCGGCGAGTTCCACGAGCACGTGCCGTTCTGGCTGCTGTTCACCACCGTCGTGGCCGGGGTGCTGCTGCTCAGCTACGCGGTCCACCACCTGTTCGAACGCCCCGTGAACAAACGGCTACGAGACGGCCTGATCAGGAGCTTCGCCCGGATCCGGGCGGCCGACGAACGGGTCATCGCGAGGTAACCGACGACGGCTATGATCACCGACCGGACCGGCGACCCCCTCGCCCGACATGTCTAGAAGGAACCAGTGACGACTACCCCCCAGCACGGAGACTCCGAGCCGCTGATCCTGGTGCTCGGTACGGCGGAGTGGAACGCGCAGATCGCCACCAACCAGCACTACGTGGTGCGGGAGCTGTCGCGGATGTTCGACGTCCAGTTCGTCGAGTCCCTCGGGCTGCGTCGCCCCAAGCTGGACGCGAAGGACCTGGGCCGGATGGCCGGCCGGCTGCGCCGTTCGGTCGGCGCGAGCGAGCCGGCGGAGTCGTCGACGCGCCCGGTCCCGGCCCGCGCGAAGGTCATCTCGCCGATCGTCGTGCCGGTGCACCGCCGCTCCACCCGCCTGACCAACCGGATCCTGCTGCACCGGGCCGTCGCCGAGTGGCGGGAGAGCACCCGGCCCAAGATCCTGTGGGCGTTCACCCCGGTCACCTACGACCTCGAGCAGTACGCGGACGCCACGATCTACCACTGCGTCGACATCCTCCGCGAGTTCCCGGGCATCGACGAGGTCGCGGTCGATGCCGGCGAGCGCAACCTGGCCGAGCGCGCCCGGTTCGCCATCGCCACCAGCCACGCCGTCGCCGACCACCTGCGCGGCATGGGCTTCCCGCTGGTGCACACCCTGCCCAACGTCGCCGACGTCGACGTCTTCGCGAGCGCTTCGCGGCCGTCCGCCCAGCGACGCCCGGCCGCGCTGTTCGCCGGCAACCTGACCCCGCACAAGCTCGACTTCGAGCTGCTGCGGGAGCTGACCATCGCCCTGCGCGGCCGCGGCGACATGCTGCTGGCCGGGCCGGTCGCGGCCGGCGGCGGCGGGTTCGACGGGGAGCTGGCCGAGCTGCAGCGGCTCGGCGCCCAGCACCTGGGCGTGCTCACCCTCGACCGGCTGGCCCAGGTGACCGGCGAGGTGTCGGTCGGTCTCATCCCGTACGCGCGGAACAGCTACACCACCGGCGTCAGCCCGCTCAAGTGCTACGAGTACCTGGCGGGCGGCATCCATGTGGTCAGCACGCCGATCCCCGAGGTCGTCCGGGCCGCCGCGAACACGCACTTCATCGAGGTCGCCGACAGTACGCCCGGGTTCGTCCGCAGCGTGCTGGCGACGATCGCCCCGCCGTCCGACGCCGCGATCCACGCCCGTGGCGCGTACGCGCAGGACTTCGGCTGGGCCGGCCGGGGGCGGCTGCTGCGGCAGTTCGCCGCCGAGGTCCTGGGCCGTCCGGCCGAGAGCGCCGGTGTCTAGCCCGGCGACGGAGGCGGCCCGCCCACCGGCGGGCCTCGCGAAGCTGGTCGCCACCGTCACGTCCCCGGTCTTCGCGGCGAGCGTGCTGTTCGTGCTCGCCGTGCCGCAGATCTACCTGCTGCCCCAGGGCACGTCCGACATCGCGCTGTCCACGCTGTTCTGCGTGGCCGCGGCCGGTGTCGGCGCGCTCGGGATCCTGCGGTCACGGCGGCTCGCGATCCCGCACGTCGCGTTGTTCGCGGTGCTCACGGCGCTGCTGGTGGTCCGGGTCGCCGCGATGGCGTGGTCGCCGGTGCCGGGCGACGCGCTCGGGCCGGTGGTGCTGCTCGCGCAGTTCGCCATCACGCTCTGGATCATGTTCGCCGCCGTGCGCGACGACCCCGCGCTGCTGCGCCGCATCCAGGTGCTGTTCTGGCCGTTCGTGGTCGCGCACGGCTTCGTCGTGATCCTGTTCCGGCTCGCCCCCCGGGTCGAGGACCGGTACCTGCACACGCTGGCCAAGCTGGTGGCCGGCCAGAACACGGCGGCCGCTCTGTTCGGCCACGGGCGCAACAACGTGTTCGACCCCGGCAAGTCGGGCGGCTTCTTCGTCAACGCCAACGTCGGCGCCATCTTCATGGGCGTCTGCGGGCTGGCCGCCCTCGCCGTCTTCGCCGTCACCCGCACCCGGTGGGTGGCCGCGGCCGGCGTCTTCTCCCTGGTCACGGTGTTCTTCACCGGCTCCAAGCTGGGCTCGCTGCTGGCCATCGGGCTGCCGGTGCTGGCCACGGCGACGTACCTGCTGAGCCGCTCCTCGATGCCGGCCCGCAGCCGCCTGCTCCTGGTCGCCGCCGCGATCGTCATCGGCGGTGGCGGCGTCGCGGCGCTGCTGGTGATCAAGCCGGGACTGCGCGGCCAGATGGCCGAGGCGTTCGTCGGGCGCACCGAGATCTGGGGCTTCGGCGCCGACTCGTTCCGGAACAACCCGCTGAAGGGACTCGGCTACGGCGGCTGGGACGCCGGCTTCAAGGCGTACGCGTCGACGCACGGCGTGTACAAGCCGCTCCCGCCCCACAACCTCCTGCTCGCCGCCTGGGCGACGACAGGTATCGTGGGCGCCCTGCTCACCGCGGCATTCATCGGGGTCGTGGCCTGGATCGTCATCCGTGCCATCTCCGGCCGGGTAGCGGTGAACAAGATGTTCGCCGCGTTCGCGGGCGCGGCCATCGCCTGGATCTTCATTCATGGCATGGCGGAGAACACTGACGTGTTCGGCGAGATCCACCTGATGCCGATCTTCGCCCTTCTGCTTGTTTACCTGACCAGGCCCATTGGCGAGGAGGCTCCGGGCGATGTCGCAGACGCCGGTCGTCGGGATAGTGAGACACCAGCAGTTCCTGCCCTCGGAGACGTTCATCGTCAATCAGGCACGGGCACTACGTACTTTTCATCCACTTTTCGTGGCGAAGGATCGGGTTCCGGAGATCACGCCGCCGGCCGACTCGGTTAGCGTCGCCCAGTTCGGCAAGCGGGCGCAGCTGGCGTACACGCTGACCCGTTCCCCGGGCCCGCTGAAGCAGGCGCTCGCCGACCGGAACGTGGCGCTGCTGCATGCCCATTTCGGCCCCGAGGCCGTCTACGTGACGCCGCTGGCGAAGGCGCTGGGCGTCCCGCTGGTCACCACGCTGCACGGGTTCGACGTGTCGGTCGCCAAGTCGCAACTGGTGGCGTCGCGCAAGCCGTCCTGGATCAACTACGTGACCTGGCGGGACGACCTGTTCACGCACGGCCGCGTCTTCGTCGCGGTCTCCGAGCACGTACGCCGCCGGGCCATCGAGTGGGGATACCCGGCCGACCGTGTCGTCGTGCTGCCGATCGGCGTCGACGTCGACGTCATCCAGCCGGCCCCGGTGCCCGAGACCCCGCGCATCCTGCACATCGCGCGCCTGGTCGAGAAGAAGGGCACCGCCGACCTGTTGCGGGCGTTCGCCGACGTGTGCCGGGCCGTGCCCGGGGCCGAGCTGGCCATCGTCGGCCAGGGCCCGCTGCGCGAGTCGCTGGAGGCGAGCGCCGCCGAGCTCGGCATCGCCGGCGCCGTCCGGTTCCTCGGCGCGCGCCCGCACGCCGAGACGCTGCAGTGGCTCAGCCACTCGCGGGTCGTCTGCGTGCCCAGCGTCACCGCGCCCAACGGCGACCAGGAAGGCCTGGTCACCGTGCTGATGGAGGCCGGCGCCGCCGGCGTGCCGCTGGTCGCCACCGACCACGGCGCCGCGCACGAGGCGGTCACCGAGGGCGTCAACGGCTTCCTCGTGCCCGAGCACGACCCGGCCGCGCTCGCCGACCGGCTCATCGCGCTCCTGCGCGACCCGGCGATGGGCGAGCGGTTCGGCAAGGCCGGCCGCGAGATGGTCCTGCACCGCTTCAACCTCCGCCGCCAGACCGACAAGCTCGAGGCCCTGTACCGGACGCTGCTATGACCGACTCGATCCTGATCTTCGCCCGCTCCACGCCGCACCACCGCACCGGCGGCATGGAGACGGTGGCCTGGGCGCTGGCCGCCGAGTGGGCCCGGACCGTCCGCGACGTCCGGGTCGTCACCACCGCCATCCCCCGCCCGCCCGCGCCGCCCCCGTTCGTCGAGGACGGCGTCCGGGTCGTCCCGCTCCCGGGCACCCGCCCCGGCGAGTACTCGCCCGAGTGGTGGGAGGCGTCCCGCGCGTACTGGGCGTCGCTGCCGACCCCGCCCGAGGTGGTGCTGTCGGTCAGCGCCGGCGCGTACGGCGTGGTCCGCGACCGCGCGAAGTTCCCGCACGTCCCGTTCGTCATGCAGGCGCACGGCACGTCGGCCATGGAGATCGGCTCGAAGCTGCGCGCCCACGACCTGCGCTCGCTGGCCACCTCCCCCAAGAACATGCTCGGGCTGGCCAAGGACCTCGCCCGCTACCGCGACTTCGACGCGATCGTGGCGATCGGCGAGAACGTGGCGCAGTCGCTGGCGGCGCCGCCGCAGAGCTGGTCGGTGCCGCCCGAGCGCATCCGGCTCATTCCCAACGGCGTACGCCCGGAGGATCACGGCTTCGACCCGGCGAGCCGGGCCCGGGTCCGCGGCGCGCTCGGCCTCGACGAGTCGGTCTCGGTGATCGCGTCGATCGGCCGGCTGCACGTCCAGAAGCGGGTCGACCGGGCGCTGCGGGCCGCCGCCGTGCTGCGGAACCGGGGCCTGGGCAGCCGGTACGCGTTCCTGATCGTCGGCGACGGCCCCGAGGAGCGCAAGCTGCACGACCTGGCCCGCGAGCTGCGGCTGGAGAGCATCGTGCGGTTCACCGGCCGGGTGCACAAGGACGAGGTCCGCGCGTACTACGCCGCCGCCGACGTCGCCCTGCTCACCACCGCCCGTCTCGAGGGCCTGCCGATGGCCGTGCTCGAGGCGCTGGCCTGCGGCCTGCCCTCGGTCGTGCCGACCGGCTCGCTCGGCACCAGCCGGCTCGACCGGGTGGTGCGCGAGGCCGACCCGGCCGACGCCGAGCGCCTCGCCGACGTGCTGATCGACGTCACCGGCCACCGCGGCGCGCGGGCGAGCCTGCTGCCCGAGGAGTTCACCCTCGCCCATTCCGCCCGCAGCTACCTGACCGCGTTCCAGGACCTGGTCCCGGTGCCGTGACCAGGATCTTCGTCAAGCTGGTCCTCGGGGGCATCACCGGGAAGATCCTCGGCATCGTCCGGGAGGTGCTGCTCGCGGCCCTCTTCGGCGCCGGGAAGGTGGTGGCGGCCCAGCGGATCGCGCTGACCGGGACGATGGTCCCGATCAACTTCTTCACCGCCGACGCGCTCTCGGCCGGCTTCCTGCCGATGTACGTGCAGTACCGGCAGGACCGCCCGGCGATGGCCGCGGTGCTCTACCGCAACGTCCGCAACATCCTGGTCGGCTTCTCGGTCGTGCTGGTGCTCGCGCTCGTGCTCGGGCGGAACTACTGGGTGGCGGTGCTCGGCCCCGGCCTCGACGGCGAGACCGCGAGCATGGCCGCGTCGATGCTGGTCATCGCCGGTCTCGGGATGCCCTTCTACATCCAGTACAACATGTACGTGCTGGTCGGGCTCGCCCACGACGACACCCGCATGTTCAACATCCGGCCCTCGTTCCAGAGCATCGGCCTGATCGCGGCCACCCTGGTCGCCTACTTCTCCGGGCACGCGTCGGTGCTGGCGTGGGGCTTCACCGGCCCGTACGTGCTGCTCTGCGCGCTCGGCACGTTCTGGACCCACCAGCGCCGCTACCTGCACGTGCCGGTCGTCGACGGCACCGGCATCCACCTGTCGTACCGGGTCGCCCGCCGCACCGCGCTGACCCTGTTCTGGAAGCGCCTGCGCCCGCTGCTGCTGATCCCGCTGATCCTGCAGGGCTCGATCGCCGTCGAGCGGGCGGTCGGCTCGCTGCTCGGCGTCGAGGTGGTGGCGGCCACCGAGTACTCGCGCTTCATCGTCGACTCCTGCATGGCGCTGCTCGCCGCCCCGCTCGGGCTGGCCGGCCTGACCTCGTTCGCCAAGATGGCCGCGCACGAGGTGTCCGGCGGCCTCAAGCGCCTGGTGCCGCCGGTCCTGCTCCTGACGATCCCGCTGTCGCTGGTGCTCACCATCAACGCCAAGGGCATCGTCACCCTCGCGTACGCCCGCGGGCAGTTCGACGAGCGTGCGGTGGACATCTCCTCGGTCATGCTCGTCGGCTTCGCCCTCGGCATCTGGGCCCAGGTGATCGGCTACACGCTGGTCAAGATCCTCAACGCGCGCGGGGCGAACTTCCGGGTCGCCATCGTCAACGCCGCCGCGTTCGGCTCGGCGATCCTGGTCAACCTGCTGCTCTACCGCTTCTGGGGCGCGTTCACGCTCGGCGCCGCGTCCTCGATCTGCGGCCTGCTGATGTTCGCGCTCTCCGCCCACTGGCTGGGCGTGCTGAGGTTCAGCCTGGTGCGGCTGGCCGAGCTGGCGCCGGGCGCGGCCCTGGCCGGCGTGACCGGCTGGCTGCTGGCCGGCGACGGGATCGTCCGGCTGGTCGCCTCCTGCGCGGCGATCGGGGTGCTGTTCCTCGGTTACGTCGCCGCCGTGCCGCCGCTGCGTCACGCGTACCTCGACAGCTTCCTGCGCCGCCTTCGCCGCAAACCCGACATTTCTGACAACGACCAGGCCACCCCGGCCGTGAGGAGCAACGCATGACCTATCCCGACTACGCACCGGCCCGCCAACCGGGCGCCGGCGTCCTGGCCGGGCGGTCGGTCGCGCTTGTACACGAATGGTTCGGCGCCACCGGCGGATCGGAGAACGTCTTCCGCCGCATCGCCGACATCGTGCCGCACGGCAAGAAGTTCGTGCTCTGGAAGGACCACGACTCGGACGAGCCGGGCTTGAGCGAGTCGTGGATGGCGAACACGCCGCTGCGCAAGTCCAAGGCCGGGGCGCTGCCGCTGATGCCGCTGGCCTGGCGCACGCTGAGCAAGGAGCGGTTCGACGTCGTCATCTCGTCGAGCCACGCCTTCGCCCACACCGTGCGGCTCGGCCCGCCGGAGACGACCCGCTACCTCAGCTACATCCACTCCCCCGCCCGCTACGTGTGGAGCCCCGACTTCGACGGCCGCGGGTCGAGCCCGCTGCTGACCCTGCCGCGCGCCGCCCTCCAGATGGCCGACGTCAAGCTCAGCAAGCACGTGCACGCGTACGCGGCGAACTCGCGCGAGGTCCGGGACCGGATCAACCGGTTCTGGAAGCGGGACGCGGTCGTCATCAACCCGCCGGTCGACGTGGACTACTTCGGCTCGGCGCCGGCCGCCGACCGCTACCAGCCCCGCGATTACCTGCTCGGGCTCGGGCGCTGGATCCCGTACAAGAACTTCGATCTGATCATCGAGATCGCCGACGCCGCCGGCCTCCCGGTGATCATCGCCGGCTCCGGCCCCGAGGAGGAGAACCTCCGCAAGGTGGCCGCGAAGGTCCGGGTGCCGGTGCATTTCGAGGTACGCCCGAGTCGCGAGCGGCTGCGCACCCTGTACTGGGGTGCGCGGGCGCTGCTGTTCCCGGTGCACGAGGACTTCGGCATCATCCCGGTCGAGGCCCAGGCGTGCGGCACGCCGGTGATCGGGCTCGCCCGTGGCGGCCTGCTCGAGACCGTGGCCCACGGCGAGAGCGGGTACCTGCTCGACTCGCGGGACCCGCGCGACTACGCCCAGGCGGTGTGGCACCTCAACCGGCTGTCCCCGCAGCGGGTGGCGGCCCAGGCCGCGATGTTCTCGGAGCGCGAGTTCGCGGCCCGGATGTCGGCCTGGATCGAGCACGAGACGCGCTGACCGGCACGCGGAAGGGGCCGGGCGATTCGTCGCCCGGCCCCTTCCCGCGTTACTGCTAGAAGATGATCGTGTCGTGGATGTAGGTGGCGACCCGGCGGAGCACCTGGGCGTCCTTCACCGGCGCCGTCATGCGGAACACCATCTCGTGGTCGACCTCGCCGCTCTCGCCGCGGTAGAACGCGACGACCGCGAGCGCGTGCCGGTCCTGGCCGTCGACCGGGACGATCGTCTCGCCGAACGCCGCGTAGGCGCCGCTGCGGATCCAGCGGATGCCCCACGCCTCCTCGTTCTGGCGGGCCTCGGCCTGCTGGTCCCCGTCGCACGGCGCGGCGCAGGCGCGCACGATCAGCTCGCCGCCGACCTGGGTGGCGTCGCTCGGCGCGGTGCCGCAGTTGTACTTCACGTAGCCCTCGGCGCGGGCGCCGAGCGTGCAGCTCCATGTCTGCGGGACCTTGACCGGGAAGCCGACGCCCTCGAGGTTGAGCGTCTTGACCTTGTCGACCGGGGAGTACCGCGGCCAGTTCGCCGGCCAGCCGCCCGACTTCGGCGGCTCGACGCCCGGGCTCGACGGCGCGCCGGTCGGCACCGTGCCGACCGCCTGGGGAACGGCGCCGGCCGAGGCGGCCGGGCCGGGGTCGGGGTCGCCGCCCCGGTTGGCGAGCACGAACCAGGTGCCGGCGCCGGCGAGCACGAAGACGACGGCGGCCAGGGCGATCCACAGGCTCTTGCGGCTCTTGCGCGGCGGGGACGGCTCGATGCGGCGCTGGGGCGAGGAGAACGGGTTCGGCTCGCTCGGCGGCGCGTAGCCGAGGCCGTACTGATCCACGCCGCCGCCGGTGGAGACCGGCGAGACCGGCGTGCCGGAGACCGGGTCGGGCGGTGAGGAGGTCTGGTAGACCGAGCCGCCGCTCGCCGGGTAGACCGACGCCGACGTGTTCCAGCTCGGTTGCGATTGGCTGGGCTGGGGTTGGGCCGGCTGGGATTGGCTGGGCTGGGAGTGACTTTGTTGCGGGACCGGCACGCCCGAGGACGGCGCCGGCGAGCCGTAGGACGGGCCGGCGGAGATCGGGGCCGCGGAAGCTTGGGCCGCGGAAGCGTGGCCTGCCGCCGAAGCGTGGGCCGTGGTGGCTTGCATCACGGAGGCCGAGACCGGGGCACCGGAGATCGGCGGGGCCGGGGGCAGGGACGGCTCGCTGGCGATCACCCGCTGGCCGAGCGACTCGAACACCCGCTCCGCGCCGGCGCCCGCGCCGACCGGGCCGGCATAGGCTGCCCAGGGCACCTCGGCCCGCACGTCGGCGCGCACGTACTGAGGACGGTCGGGGCCGGGCTCGGCCAGCGCGCTGACGGTCGCGGCGAACGCGTCACGCCAGCCCTGGTCGCGGGCCGCGGTGTCGAGCACGGCCACGGTCAACGGCCGCCCCTGCTCGTCGACGGCCGACCACACGCTTCCCACCTGGCACTGACCCAGCGGCTCGCCGAGCCGGTACGGGCTTACTGGCTGCATTCCGACCTTTCCCCCGAGTATTCCTGTCTGCGAATACTAGCGGGGCGGTGCCCGCGCGTCGTTCCCTGGTCACGGCACCTTCTCATCGCGGCGGCAGCGAGACAACGGCCGACAGAGCACCGCTTCCCGGCTTTCCGGGCAGGACCCGGACGACCCGTCCGCCGGCGGCGTCGATCCGCGAGACCCCGCCCCCGAAATCGCCGTCCAGCACCCAGACCGTCGACCGCCCGGCAACCAGCCCGAACGAGGGGTCGTCCGCATCCGCGGCGGCGACCGGCAGGCGCGCCAGCACGGCCCCGGTGGCGGCGTCGATGCGTACGACCTCGGACCGAACCCCGTCGCCCACCCAGAGTGACCCCATCGCCGAGGCCGCCGGAAGGTCCTGCGAGACGGTCGAGACGCGCACCCGGCGCCGGTCCGCGAGGCGCATCGCGTTGCCGCAGTTGCCGAGCGCCCAGGCCTGACCGCCGTGGCCCACGATCGCCAGCGCGAACTCGTTGTCGTCGAGCCGAACCGTGCCGAGTTCGTGGCCGTCGTCCGGGTCGAGGTGCCGAATCTCGGGTGAGTTGACTCCGGTCGCGTAGATGCCGCTCGCCAGTTGGCCGACGCCCTTCGCCAGGTCGCTTGGCTGCTGATCCTGCGGCCTGTCCGGATTTATCCGGATAAGAGTGCCACCATCGGCCAGCCAGAGCCAGTGATCGGATGTGGTCACGCTACCTGGCGCAAAGTCAGCGGGCAGCGCCGTCGAGAGGGCATCCGCTGTGCCTCGCACGCGCCAGAGCCGACCCGGCTGGGCGATCCACAACGAGCCGTGCGCAAAGAACATCAGATTGCCGCCGTACGGCCGAACCCCCGGCACCTGCATCCTCCCGGCGACCCGGGCAGCGACCGCATCGACGACGGCCAGCTCTCCGGACTCGGGCCAGTAGGCGTAGACACGGCCGCCACCCGCCGCCAGCATCGGCGGAAAGGGATGCCCGGCCGGCGGGGGGTCCCCAGCCCGGCCGAGCACGACCGTCGCCGTGATCCGCCCGCTGCGCCCGTCGATCGCCCGCAGGGAGCCACGCTCGTCCGCAACCCAGAGTGCTTCGTCAATGCTCCCCGGCGTCGGCATGACCGCTCCCGGCGTGACCGGCGTCAGCTTGCCTTCCCGGCAGTCGTCCCGGTCTCCAACCCGGCAGGCGGCAGTCAGTCCGGTGACCAGCAGAAGCACCGCCATCAGTCGGCCTACGTCCCGGAGCCGGCTGGCGTGCCGGCTCCAGCGCCCGCCCGAACCCGCGCTCCATCGGATGCCCGAGTCCCAGCCCGCCCTCGGTGGGTGGGGCGACTTTACGGCCCACCACCGACAAAAACGGGCGACCATCCACATCGAGCTCCTCATCGCCGGCGGAAGAACCCCTCCCGGTCGCGGGCCCGCGCCTCCGCCAGCCGCTCCCGGGTGAGCGCCATCCCCGTCTCCTCGTCGGCCAGGCAGGCGGCCAGCAAGCCGCGCGCCCGCTCTCGCAGCTCGGCCCCGGCGGGGTGACCCGGCAACCACTGCTCGGGCTCGCCCACGGTCAGCCCGGCCCGGCCGCCGGGCAGCGGCACCGCGCCCGGTGGCGGGCCGCCCAGCCGGTCCAGGTGGCCGGGTGACAGCACCTGGAACCACATGGCCTCCGGCACCAGCAGGTCGGGCACGTACTCCGCCGCGGGCCGGCGGCCGCTCCACTGGGCCGACAACGCCTCGCGCGCGGTCGGCACCGCGTCGACGCCGGCCCAGGCCAGCTCACCGGCGTGGGCGGCCAGCAGGTCGCGCTGGCCGCGCATCGCCGCCGCCACGTCCTGGCCGGCGGCGGTCAGCGTTGCCTGTTTGACCGCGCCCAGCAGCGTGCCCTCCACCGCCGCCACCGTCGCCGTCGACGCGAAGTCGCTGGCCACGATCGCGACCGGCACGTGCATGGCCAGCGCCGGGCGGAGTGCCTCGGTGACGCCGGGCCAGGCCAGCTCGAACTCGGCCGAGATCACCACGCCCTGCGGCGGCAGCTCGGGCGCGGTGGCCCACACCCAGGCCGCGGCGATCTCCAGGAGCGGGTCGGCGCCCAGCGGTGCGGGGCCCAGCGGCGCACCCAGCGGGCCGCGCAGCCACGCCCGGGCGGCCGGGGCGAGCGCGGTGACCGCGGCATAGCGGTCGCCGATCTTCCCCGGCACGCCCAGGGCGGCCTCCCCGACGCCGGCCTCGGTCAGCCGGCGGGCGATCAACTCCGGCACGGACCGGAACGAAGCGGCCGGCACCGTTCCGAAGTCGAAGGTCAGCAGATGACCGGCGGGCACGGCGACCGGCGGCGGCACGTAGGCCGCCCCGAGCGCCGCGATGTCCCGCGTGGCGGCGACCAGCGCCGAGCGCACCAGCCCGGCGTCCTCCGGCGAGCGCACCAGCAGCAGCACGTTGCTGCCGCCGCGCCACCCGCCGGTCAGGCCCGGTTCGACGCTGACCGCCACGAAAACCTCCCTCAGCTGCGAACAGATGCCGGCTACACCGGCACGACCGGCACTTCCGGGATGATCGGGATCGGTACACACCACCCGCAGCTCAGGACCCCGTGCTGGGCCTCGCTGTTCCCGTTGTCCTCATTGGTCTCGGCCTTCGCCCGCGCGCCGGCCGGAACCCGGTCGCCGTCGTCGGTGAAGTAGACGTGACCGGCCGGCTCGCCCAGCCCCCAAACGTATACCTCGTCGGGGATGAACGAGTACCAGTGCTTCCAGACCGGGAACGTGGTCGCCCAGTGCTGCAGCTCGGTGCCCCGGTCGAACTGGATGCCGTACCAGAGCATCGCCGTGTCCTGGTAACGCTGCAGCTGGGCGTTCACGTCGGCCGTGGTGCTCTCCCCCTCGTACCGTTTGACCTCGTAGATGTTGCGTTCCTTGGTGACGATGTCGATCCGGAAGCCGCGGTAGCCGATCTCGGGGTCGATGCCGGGCACGCCGGGCTGGTCGCCGACCTCCCAGTCGATGTCCTTGCTGATGAACGTCCCCATGCCGAGCTGGTCGTCCTTGAAGCGGTCCCACCAGTCCTCGTACTGGCGGGCCAGCTCGTTGATGGCCAGCGCGTGCGCCGCCTTCTCCTCGCCGCCGTCGTTCCACATGTCGCTGAGGCAGTCCTCCACGCCGGAGAGGCAGTCCGAGGACATGTTCCAGCCGCGGGTCCAGAGCGGGCCCTTGCCCTGGAAGCACTTCTGGTGGCGGGTCAGGTCGTTGCCCGGGTCCGGGTTCTCCCAGCAGTCCAGCCAGTCGTTCGGCTCACCGAGCAGCGCGACGATCGAGGACAGGATGTCGAAGAGCGCGAACTGGCCGAGCGGGTCGACCATGTCGAGCGGATCGTTGTTGGCGTACGGGTACGGGCTGGCCGGCCGCGTGGACCCCACGAGCACCGACAACGGGTCCCGGGAATCGAACGTTCCGGACGAAGGCGAGTACCAGCGCGCCCGCAGGTAGATCTCGTCCGCGCCGGCCGACAGCTCGCCCCGGTAGCCGAAGCGGGGCCCGTCGGCGGTCGGCAGCCCGGCGATGTCCGGGTTCCCGAAGGCGTCGTACCGCCCGGCCAGCGCCCACGGCGAGGTCGGCAGGGTCCACAGCGTCGATCCGTACGCGTCCTGGGAGAACGCGGCCGAGCCGACGGGAGTGTCGGCGGAGATGCGCCCCGACCCGTACACGAAATCGGTCTTGTCGTCGGCCCGCAGGATCTGCGGCGTCCGCTCGCCGGCGCTCCACTCGAACGTCCGCTTCGGTCCCTTGTCGGGGCCGATGCTGACGAGCAGGCCGTCGGCGTTGTAGACCGACTTCTCGACCGAGGTGAGCAGCAGGTGCGTGGTCTTGCGGGTGACCGGCTCGCCGAACGAGTCGTACTCGATCGACTCCGACTCGCCGGGACTGGCGCGGCGGGTGAGACGGCCGGACGTGTCGTACGTGTAATCGGTGTGCTTGAGCCCGTGGTCGCTGGACACGAGCTGGTCCGCGGCGTCGTAGGTGTAGGTCGTGTCCGGCCCGATGCCGGTGACCTTGGTGCGGTTGCCGTTCGCGTCGTAGGCGATCGACGTGACGCCCAGTCCCGGGTCGTCCACCTTGGTCAGCTGACCGGCCGCGTCGTACCCGAACCTGGTGCTGACGCCGAAGTCGGTCTGCTTGACCACCCGCCCGTCGCCGTCCCGCTCGAGCGCCGTGTCCTGCGGCTTGGCCAGGCCGCCCCACTGCTTGTACCGGACCAGCAGGCCGCCGTCGTAGCCGTAGCTGCGCAGGATGCCGTCGGGCAGGTCGGCCGCGAGCACCTGGCCGTCCGGGTTGACCGTGTACTTGGTCCGGCCGGCCCGCGGGTCGTCGACCTTGGTCAGGCGGTCGTTGTCGTCGTAGCCGTAGGTGACGGTCAGCTTGTCCGGGTACTTGAGGCTGGTCCGCCGGCCGTCGGCGTCGTAGGTGACCGCGTACGCGTTCTTGTTCGGCTGGGTGAAGCCGGTCACCCGGCTCGCCTTGTCGTACGCGTACGTCGTCGTCCCCGAGGCGTCGGTCATGCTCGTCCGGCGACCGTCGGCGTCGTACGCGAAGCTCTGCGTCCTGCCGTCGTCCCCGGTCCGCTTGAGCAGCTCGCCGACCGCGTCGTACTCCATCCGCAGCGTCTTGCCGGACGGGTCGGTGACGGCGGTCAGGTTGCCCGACGCGTCGTAGGTCTGCTTCGTGACGCGCCCGAGCGGATCGGTCGAGGAGAGCTGCCGGCCGGCCTTGTCGTACGTGTACTTCGTCGCGGAGCCGCTCGGCTCGGTGATCTGGAGCAGATTCCCGCTTGCGTCGTACGCGTACCCGGTCGCCTGCCCGTTCTCGTTGACGCTGCGGGTGAGCTGCCCCGCCGCGTCGTACTCGGACTTCTTGACCGCGCCGGTCGGATCGGTCGTCTTGATCTGGTTGCCCTTGGCGTCGTACTCGTAGCCGGTGACGCCGCCGCGCGGGCTGGTCGACTTCACGAGCCGCCCGGCGGTGTCGTACTCGTACCTGGTGACCAGCCCGGCCGGGGTGGTCTGCGTGAGGCGGTGCCCGTCGGCGTCGTACGTGTACCGGGTCACCCCGCCCATCGCGTCGGTGACCGAGACCAGCCGGCCCAGGGCGTCCCAGCCGTTGGTGACCACGTGCCCGAGCGGCGTGGTCGTGGTGAGCAGCCGGCCCACCTTGTCGTACGCGTACTTGGTGACCGCGCCGGTCGGGTCGGTGCGGGTGGCGACGCGGCCGGCGGCGTCGTAGGACTGCCGGGACACGTTGCCGAGCGGGTCGGTGGTCGCGGTCAGCCGGCCCTTGGCGTCGTACTCGTAGCGGGTGGTCCGGCCCATCGCGTCGGTCACCGAGGTGACCAGGCCACGGCTGTCGTACGTCGTCTTGCGCGTCCCGGCCGGAGCCGTGCGCTGCGTCTGCTGACCGTCGGCGTCGTACGAGTAGGCGATGGTGTTGCCGTTGGGGCTGGTCACCTCGCTGACCCGGCCGAACGGGTCGTAGCTGTACTTCTCCACGCCCCCCACCGGGTTCGTCCGGGTCGCCACCCGGCCGGTCGCGTTGTAGGTGTAGGTGGTCGTGCGGTCGAGGGCGTCGGTGACGGCCGTGATCCGCCCGTTGCCGTCGTAGCTGTTCTTGGTGACGCCGCCGGCCGGGTCGGTCGCGTCGAGCAGCCGCCCGGACGCCGAGTAGCGGTACTTCGTCACCGCGCCGAGCGGGTCGGTGACCGAGGTGACCCGGCCCGAGGCGTCGTAGCCGTACTTCGTGGTCGAGCCGCGCGCGGTGGTGACCTCGGTGGGCCGGCCGACCGCGTCGTAGGCGTAGCGGGTGACGCCGCCGGCCGCGTCGGTCAGGGCGGTGAGGCGACGGCCCGCGTCGTACGCGAAGGTGGTCTTCGCCCCGGCCGGGTCGACGGTCTCGGTCACCAGGCCGTCGACCACGGTGTTGGTGCTGGTCGCGCCCGTCGGGTCGGTGACCCGCGACGGGGTGCGGTCGTCGCCGGTGTAGGCGTAGTGGCTGACCGCCCCGGCCGGGTCGGTCACCGTGACGACCCGGTCCTGGCCGTCGTACTCGTACCTGGTGACCGAGTCGCCGATGCTGCGGCTGACCACGTTGCCGCGCGCGTCGTAGGCGATCGCGATGTCGGTGCCGCCCGCGCTGTGCACGCCGGTGATCCGCCCGCTGCCGTCGAAGGTCTGCGTGACGGTGCCGCCGGCCGGGTCGTCGACGGAGGTCAGCCGCCCCGACCGGTCGTGGTGGTAGGTCGCGGTCACGTCGTCGGTGCCGGTCACCTTGAGCGTTCCGGCGTCGTCGTCGTAGACGAAGGCGGCCTCGCCACCGGTGCCGTACTCCTGGTGGGTCACGCGGCCGTCGCCGTCGTACCTGTTGACCACCACGACGCGGTCCTCGGCGTCGGTCACGGTGCCGATCCGGTCGCCGTCCGGCGCATACTTGGCGATCACGCCGGTCGGTCCGGTCACGCTGGTCAAGAAGCCGTTGCCGTCGTACGCGTACGCGATGGCCCGCCCGTCGTCGGCGGCGACCCGGGTGATGCGGTCGCCGGTCCAGCTCACGGCCAGGCTCGCGCCCGCCGAGTGGGCCGCCGAGATCAGCCGGCCCTGGTCGTCGTAGCCGAAGGTCACCCGGGTGCCGTTCCCCGCCCGGGAGACGCCGCGGCCGTCCGCGCCGAACGTCCACACCTCGCCGGACAGGTTGCGCAGCGTGTAGGTGCCGTCGGCGTTGCCGGTCAGGTCGGCGTCGAGGTCCTGCGGCCGGGCGAAGCCGCTGCCGGTCGCGGTGAAGGTCAGCGCGCGCCCGTCGTCGCCATGGAAGACCACCCGCTCCGGGCCGACGGTGAGATGCGCGCTGAGGTCGGCCGTCCAGCCCTTGCCGAACGGCCCGTCGGCGTCGTCGCGTGAGTTGTAGGTGCGTCCCCAGTGCAGCAGGGCCGCCGGAAAGTCGAGGTCGCTCGCCGACACCGAGTAGTTCCCGGTCGCCGAGTTGACCCCGCTTCCCGCGATCCCGTAGATCGCGTGCGACCCGTACAGCTCCGCGACGGGCCGGTCCACGAGCGGCGCCGCGTAGGCGGCGCCGACCGCCAGATTGAGAGTGAGCAGAGTGGTCAGGGCAGCAGCCAGCCACATTCGCCGATGCATGATCCTCCCCCGATTTCACACACCGTGATCGATCTGTCGCGTGTGGACGCTACTCCGATCGGCGTCGATGCGTTGCCCCGTCGCAGAGTTGGCACGTCCTTAGACGCACGTCAATGCATGTGAGTCGGAAACCAGACCGTCCTGCTACAGTGCCGCCATGTCGCCGCCACCCGCCGGCGCCGAGGCGGCCGCTCGCCCCTGGTGGCAGTGGGCGCTCGGCTGGCTGGGCCTGGCCGCCCACCTGGTCACCCTCGTCTTCTACGTCTCGTCCGGCCTGCTCGCGCCCGGCTGGGCGGTGGCCCTGCTGCTGCTCGTCTGGCTCGCCCTGCTGGCGCTCGCCGTCGCCCTGCTGCGCGCCCACCGCCCGCTGTGGGTCCTGGCCGTCCCGATCCTGGCATGGCTGATCTGGTTCGCCGCCCTGACCGCCGGCGAGCACTGGCTCGGCTGGACGGGTTGACCGCTCTAGCCCAGCTCTCGCAGGCGTTCGGCGACTCGCTCCGGGCGCGTGTCGTTGATCCAGGCGCCCATCGCCGACTCCACGCCCGCCAGGTACTTCAGCTTGCCCGGCGCGCGCAGGATCGAGAACACCTGCAGGTGCAGGCGGAACACGTCACGCGCGGCGCGGGCCGGGGCCTGGAAGACACCCGCGATGTACGGCAACGGGCCGGCGCCGGGATGGAACCGGTCCAGCCGCCCGAGGACGTCGAGATAGATCAGCGCCAGGTCGTCCCGCTCGGGCGGGGTCAGCGCCGGCAGGTCGGGGACGTCCCGATGCGGCGCCACATGGATCTCGATCGGCCAGCGCGACGCCGCCGGGACGTAGGCGGTCCAGTGCTCCGAGGTCGCCACCACCCGGGTCCCGGCCCGCCGCTCGGCGTCGAGGATGTCGCGGAACAGGTTGCCGCCGCGGTGGTCCGCCGCCATCGCGATCATGCGGGCGGCCTTGGGCGGCACGAACGGGAACGCGTAGATCTGCCCGTGCGGGTGCGGCAGCGTCACGCCGATCTCGCGGCCGCGGTTCTCGAACGGGAACACGTACTCGATCTCCGGGCGCGCGCCGAGCTCGGCGGTCCGGTCGGCCCAGGCCTCGATGACGGTCCGGGCGCGGTGCGGGGTCAGGCTTCCGAACGACCCGTGCGCCGCGGACGAGAAGCACACGACCTCGGTACGCCCGGAGGCCGCCCGCACCGGCCACAGCGGATCGCCGTCGACGACGCCGGGCTCGCCGGCCGCCCGGGACGAGAACGACGGGAAGCGGTTCTCGAAGACCACGACGTCGTACGCGGCTTCGGCGATCTCGGTGGGAAAGCCGCCCGGGACCGTCGGCGCGAGCGGATCCCGATCCGGCGCGGGCCGGAACGTCCGGTCGTTGCGCAGCGCCGCGATCGCCACCCACTCCCCGGTCAGCGGGTCGCGGCGCATCTCCGGATCGGCGGACGCGACCGGCAGCGGCCGGGCGTCGACGGCTTCCCGGGCGGCGAAGGGCGGCGTGTCGTCGAAGTAGATGATCTCGCGGCCGTCGGCCATCCGGCGCGCTGATCGGCGTACGGGATGGGGCTCCCGGAAGACCGGCCGACGCTCGAGGGTGAGCGAGTCGATCGCCAGAAGTTGCCCGTCGGCCGCCGCCAGGCGATCGCGCGCGTCGCGCGGAAGGGCGACCGTCGAGCCGGTGGCCAGCGGCAGCAGGTGAAGTGTGACGTGCGAGCGCGCGCCGACGCCCGCGTCGCGGAGGCTGACCACCCAGTCGGAGCCGTCCCAGAAGCGGTCGGTCACGGTGCGCCCGTCGACCCGCAGCCGGCCGATGTCGCCGGCCCACCGGATGCGCAGGAGATCGTCGGCGCCCGGCGCCGGAAGGACCAGCCGGTAGACCGCGGCGAGTTCGTCGAACGTCTCGTCGGCCGGCGCCGACTGCCGCCCGTCGAACTTCCCGTAGGCAACGGGCACGGCCGCACCGGCTGGGCGAACAAGCTCGGCGCGAATCGGTTCGCCTGTGGATGACGGCGGGGAAATGTCGGACCCGGGTGCTTCAGTGGCCCCCACCCAGACCGGGTGGGGACGCGTGCCGCCGGCGTCGCCGCCCTCGAGCGGGAGAGCGACGAAACCCTGGGCGGCGCCGTCGTAGACGAGCACGTCCGGTCCCGACGACTCGATCCGCCCCTCCGGGCCCCAGGTCAGCTCCGCGCTCGAGAGCAGCACCCGCCGCGCCGGGCCGTCCTCGCACACCCACACGTCGGCGGCGCGGGCGGCGGGCAGGACCAGCAGATCCAGCGCGCCCTCCCCGTGCCGGACCCGGACCGGCGAGAGACCCGGTTCCACCGTGGCCGTCGCGCCGCCCACCGCGTAGCTGACCCCGATGCCGTCCTCCGCGACCAGCACCAGCGTGGGCACGGCCGCCGCGGACGACGACCCGCCCCCGCCCGGCAGCACGGTCAGCGCGGACGCCGTGGCCCAGTCCAGCCGCACCCCGCCGAGCGTCAGCCCCAGCGGCCAGCGCGCGAGCGTCCCCGGCGGGATGTCCACCGGCGACGCCGGCAGCGTCTGCACCGTGGCGCCCAGCTCCACCCGGAACTGAGCGCCCCGATAGGTCGCCAGCGGCACGTGCGGCTGATGCCAGGCGATGAACAGGAAGCCGCTCGATCCGTCGCTGCGCAGCGCGTACCGCAAGGTCTCGGCATCGTCGACGCCCGCCGGCCGCACCGGCGGCAGGCTCGAGGGCATCTCCGCCAGCCGGGCGCCGAACGCGGCCAGGAACGCGTGCTGCCGCCGCAGCTCGGCGTGACTGCCGGCGAGCAGACCGGCCTCCCCGACCGGCGCGTGGAAGTCGTAGCCCAGTCTCGGCATGTCGTTCGGGTAGCCGGTGGCGTGCGACTCCTGCATGCCGTGGTCGCCGGCCGGGTTGGTGCCACCGGCGTACATGTAGTAGCCCTGCCAGGCCGAGCCGTTCCCGATCTTGCAATGGGCGATCGCGGCGACGTCGCGGGGCGCCGGGCGGGGACGGCGGTGGTACGCGGTGGCCATCCCGCCGCCCAGCTCGCAGGTGGCCGGGGGGAACAGATCCGAGGGCGTACGGGCGGAGGGCCGCATCCCCCGCGGCTGCATCCGCCGCACGTCCGCCCCGATCCCGGGGTCGTCCCAGACGTGCGAGAAGAAGTAGTGGTCGCGGAACGTCGGGTCCCACGGCGCGTCGGCGTCGACCCAGAACCCGTCGCCGTACCCGCCGTAGAGCGGCAGCACCTCCTCGCCGGGCAGGTCCGCGCCGCCCCACGCGGTGGCCGTCCACAGCGGCGCCGACATGCCGGCCTCCCGGGCCAGCCGCTTCAGCGTGACCAGGTGCCCGGGCTGGTCGTAGAGCTCGTTCTCGAGCTGGATGCCGAGCACCGGGCCGGCCGGGCCGCACCGCCCGCCGAGCGCGCCCGCGAGCTGGCCGAACCACTCGCGCACGAGCGAGAGGTAGCCCGGGTCGTCGGTGCGGTGCCGGACCGGCGCCTCCTGCACCCAGTCGGGGAAGCCGCCGTTGCGCGACTCGCCGTGGCACCACGGGCCGATCCGCAGGATCACGTCGAGGCCCTCGGCGACGGCCAGGTCGACGAATGCGGCCACGTCGAGGTTGCCGTCGAAGCGGGGCGCACCGCGGTGCTCGACGTGGTGCAGCCAGAAGACGTAGCTGGCGGCGACCGTCACGCCACCGGCGCGCATCTGCCGCAGGCGCCGCCGCCAGCGGGCCCGGGGCAGCCGGCTGTAGTGGATCTCGCCCGACACCGGGATCACCGGGACCCCGTCGCGGATCAGGTGGCGGCTGGTGAGGGCGACCCCCGGCCGTACGTCCTCGGCATTGCTCATCCGCGGCCGGCGCGGCGGCTCGGACCAGGGATGGTGCGCGACGTCAAGCACGGGTGTCTCCTCCGCAGATGGGACAACGACTGTAACCGGTCACAGCCGCTTGGCCCCGCACGATACCGGCCGTTAACCGCCGCGACGCAAGGGCTTGACAATTGCGGGAGCGGGCAGCACTGTAACCGGTCACAGGTCCTGTTCGGTGACGCACGTCTCCCCCGACCGAGGGCCGCCGATCGAGGAGGATCGATGAGGAAGACCTTTCTGCCGCTCGCCGGAGTGATGGCCGCGGCTCTCCTGATGACCAGCGCCTGCTCGGGCGGAAGCGACGACAGCGGCAGCGGCGGCAGCACGCCCAAGCCCGGGGAGAAGGTCGAGCTGACCTACTGGACCTGGGCGCCGAACATGGACAAGGTCGTCGAGGGCTGGAACAGCGCGCACCCCGACATCCACGTGACCGTCAACAAGCAGGACGGCGGCGACCCGGCCGTCACCAAGCTGCTCACCGCGATCAAGGCCGGCAGCGGCGCGCCCGACGTCATGCAGGCCGAGTACCAGAAGATCCCGACGCTGGTCTCGGCCGACGCGCTGGCCGACATCACCAAGGAGGCCGGCAGCCTCAAGGCCAAGTTCCCCGACTCGGCCTGGAACGCGGTGACCCTCGGCTCCGACGCGCTCTACGGCGTGCCGCAGGACAGCGGGCCGATGATGTTCTACTACCGCACCGACGTCTTCCAGAAGCTCGGCCTGCAGGCGCCGAAGACCTGGGACGAGTACGCGGCGGCCGCTCGCAAGATTCACTCGGCGAACAAGAAGCAGTTCCTCGGCACGTTCTCGGCCAACGACCCGGGCTGGTTCTCCGGGCTGTCCCAGCAGGCCGGCGCCTCCTGGTGGGGCGTGAACGGGGACACCTGGTCGGTGGCGATCAACGACGCGAACACCCGGAAGGTGGCGAGCTACTGGGGCGGCCTGGTCCAGGAGGGCGTCATCGACAACAAGCCGATGTACACCCCGGAGTGGAACGCCGCGCTCAACGACGGCACCCAGGTCGGCTGGCTGAGCTCGGTGTGGGGCCCGGGCGTGCTCGAGGGCAGCGCCAAGAGCACCAAGGGCAAGTGGAAGGCGGCCCTGATGCCGCAGTGGGACGCGGCCGGCCCGAAGAACGGCAACTGGGGCGGCTCGGCCACCAGCGTCACCACCCAGAGCAAGCACCCGGCCCAGGCGGCCCAGTTCATCGCCTGGCTGAACACCGACCCGGCCGGCGTCAAGGCGCTCGCGACCACGGCCAACGTCTACCCGGCCAGCGTCGACGCGTCGGCCGCCCTGACCTCGCCACCGGCGTTCCTCGCCGACCAGTCCGACTTCTACAGCATCGCGGCCGAGTCGGCGAAGATCACCAACCCGTTCACGTACGGCCCGAACGTCAACGTCGCGTACAGCTCGTACAACGACGCCTTCGGCAAGGCGGCCCAATCGAAGAAGGCCGCGGACTTCACCACCGCGCTGACCACCATGCAGCAGACCACGCTCGACGACATGAAGAACACCGGCTTCAAGGTCGCCGGCTGAGGTTTCCCCGGCGCGGTGCGGCGGCCGCCGCACCGCGCCCCGAGCATCGTCGGAAGGTGACGCCGTGACGGCCGTTCCCACTCCCGCCCGCAAACCCCGCAGGGCCGCGGTGCCGTACACGTTCCTGGCCCCGGCCCTGGTCATGTTCGCCGCGTTCCTGGCCGCGCCGATCGGCTACGCGGCCTACCTGAGCCTGCGCCGGGTGAAGGTGAGCGGGCTCGGCCTCGGCCGGGGCGCCCGCACCGAGATCTGGGCCGGGCTGTCCAACTACACGCGTTCGCTCACCGACCCGGATTTCTGGCCGAGTGTGGGGCGCGTCGGCGCGTACGGGATGATCGTCGTCCCCGTGATGTTGGGCCTTGCTCTTCTGATGGCTCTCCTGCTGGACGCCGGCCGCACCCGGGTCGGCGCCTTCGCCCGCACCTCGATCTTCCTGCCCTACGCCGTGCCCGCGGTGGTCGCCTCGCTGCTCTGGGGATTCCTGTACCTCCCGCGGGTAAGCCCGATCACCGACGCGCTCCAGGCGGTCGGCGTCACCCCGCCCGATCTACTGTCCGATTCCTGGGTCCTGTACGCGGTGGCGAACATCGCGGTCTGGGGCGGGACCGGCTTCAACATGATCGTCATCTACACCGCGCTCCGGGCGATCCCCACCGACCTGTTCGAGGCCGCCCGCCTCGACGGCGCCTCCGACGTGCAGATCGCCTGGCGCATCAAGATTCCGATCGTGCTGCCGTCGCTGATCATGACGTTCGTCTTCTCGCTGATCGCGACGCTCCAGGTCTTCGCCGAGCCGATGACGCTGCGGCCGCTGAGCAACACGATCTCCACGACCTGGACGCCGCTGATGAAGGTCTACCGGGACGCCTTCACCCGTAACGACGTCTATCTCGCCGCCGCGACCTCGGTGATCATCGCGCTCGCCACCTTCGTCCTGTCCTTCGGGTTCCTCAAGCTCGTCGGGAACCGGGCCTTCAACCAGGAGGACTGATCCATGACCGTGACCACCGCCGTCCCCGCGACGCCGGCCGCCACCGCCGCCGTCCCGGCCGCGCCCCACGAGCGCCGCGGCAACCGCCGGATCAGCCCGAGCGCCACGGTCCTGCTGCTGCTCGGGGCCGTCTACTGCCTGTTCCCGGTGCTCTGGGTGCTGATCGCGGCGACCAAGAGCTCGGGCGAGCTGTTCGCCACGTTCACGCTCGAGCCCAGCACCCACCTCTTCGACAACATCGGCGACCTCAGCGGGTACCGCGGCGGCCTCTACTGGCGCTGGATGGCGAACACCGCCCTCTACGCCGGGGTGGGCGCGGCCGGCTCCACGCTGATCTCGGCGATGGCCGGCTTCGCCCTGGCCAAGTACGCGTTCCCGGGCAAGCGCTTCGTCTTCAACCTGATCCTGGCCGGTGTGCTGGTGCCCGGCGTGATCCTGGCGATCCCGCAATACCTGCTGCTGGCCAAGGCCGGGATGACCAACACCTACTGGTCCGTGCTTCTGCCGAGCATGATCACCCCGTACGGGATCTATCTCTGCCGGATCTTCGCGGCCGCCGCCGTTCCGACCGAGGTCCTCGAGGCCGCGCACATCGACGGCGCCGGCGACTGGCGCACCTTCGGCACCGTGGCGCTGCCGATGATGCGCTCGGGCTTGGTGACCGTCTTCCTCTTCCAGTTCGTGGCGATCTGGAACAACTTCATGCTGCCCTACATCATGCTCGGCGACGACCGGCTCTACCCGCTCACGGTCGGCCTCAACGGGCTGCTCAACCAGGGCGCCTCGCAGCCGGCCATGTACATCACCGTGGTCACCGGGGCGCTGCTGTCGATCGTGCCGCTGGTCGTGCTGTTCCTCGCGCTGCAGCGCTACTGGCGGGTCGACCTCGGCGCGGGCGCGGTGAAGGCCTGATGAGCACTATGATCCCTAGCGTGCCGACACCGCCCGGTACGGGGCGCAAGCGGCCCACCATCCGCGACGTGGCGCGCGAGGCCGGGGTCTCTTACGCGACCGTCTCCCGCGTCCTGAACGGCCGGGAGTGGGTCAGCCCCGAGGCCGTGCGCGCCGTGCGGGAGGCCATCGCCCGGACCGGCTACACGGCGAACCCGCACGCCCGCTCGCTGGCCACCGGCAAGTCCGGATCGATCGCGTTCCTGCTCACCGAGCCCCAGCACCTGCTCTTCGAGGACCCCAACTTCTCGGTCCTGCTGCGCGGCGTGGCCCAGGCCCTGTCCGACCGCTCGCTGACGCTGATCCTGATGATCGCCTCGACCCCCGACGAGCGGAACCGCACGATCGCGTACCTCTCCGGCGGCCACGTCGACGGCGTGCTGCTGGTCTCCCCGCACTCCGGCGACCCCCTGCTGTCGCACCTGGTCCAGGCCGAGGTGCCGATCGTCGCCTGCGGCCGGGTGCTCGGCTACGAACAGCAGATCAGCTCGGTGATGGCCGACGACCGCTCCGGCGGCCGCTCGGCGGTCGAGCACCTGATCGCCGCCGGCTGCCGCCGGATCGCCACCATCACCGGCCCGCAGGACACGGCCGGCGGCGTCGACCGCTTGCAGGGTTACCAGGACGCCCTGCTCGCGCACGGCCTCCCGATCGAGCCGTCCCGCATCGTCCACGGCGACTGGGGCCGCGCGTCGGGCGCCGCCGCCATGCGCACGCTGCTCGAGCAGGCCCCCGACCTGGACGCCGTCTTCGCCGCCTCGGACGCGATGGCCGCCGCCGCCCTGCCGGTCCTGCGCGACGCGGGCCGCCGGGTCCCCGGCGACGTGCGGGTGGTCGGCTTCGACGACTCCGGCCTGGCCGCCACGCTGGATCCCCCGCTCTCCACCGTCCGGCATCCGCTGGACCGCATCAGCGAGGAGATGGTCCGCCTCCTCACCGACGTGATCGCCGGCCGCACCCCGCTGTCGATCACCGTGCCCACGACACTCGTCCTGCGCGAGACGTCGCCCGCTCCGCTTTCGGGCAGCTCCCCCGCCTGAAGCCCGTTCTCCGGCCCTCCCCGGCCATCGGTTCCCGCTTCCCGCCCGCGGCTCTCGTTTGCCCGGCCGGGTCGTCACCCGAGCGCTCCGGAGGCTTTCGTCCGATGCCCGCCCGTCCCGCCAGCCCCGCCAGCCCCGCCGGTCCCGCCCGTCTTGCCGGTCCCGCGCGTCTTGCCGGTCCCGCCCGTCTTGCCGGTCCCGCATTGTGGCCGCAGCTCCCGCGAATTGGCTCTCCGTCCCAAATGGCGGCGCCGTTCCCGCCGGGTGGTCTGTCCGTCCACATCGCGAGCCATCCCCGTCCGACTTATCCGATATTTACGCAGCTCCCGCCAGCATTCTCAGCGCCGACGCCGAATCTTGAAGGTTCCGTGCAAGCCCTAAGCACGAAACTCTCCAAGATCTGCCCAGCGAGCGAGTCATGTCCCAGCAGCCATGCCCGTGGGCGGCCCTTTGCTCTGCTCACCTATACGCGCATTCCCTCCCCGCACCCTCAGCAGCCAGCGCCAGCTCTGCTCACCGCCCGCACTCCGCACGACCCACACTCCGCACCACCCGCACTTCGCACGACCCACGCTTCACACCGCCGGCACGGCTGGCCCCTGCACTCCACGCCGCTCACGCACCGCACCGCCGCGCCGCTTCTCCCGGCCGGCCGGTGTCGCGTGCACCCGCAGTCCACACCGCCCGCACTCGACACCGCCCGCACTCGACACCGTCCACACTCCGCACCGCCCGCACCCGCGCCGCCGCTACCGCCGGCACCGCCGGCACCGCCGGCCCCTGCACTCCACACCGCCCACCCCCCGCACTGCCCGCGCTGCCGACGCCCTCTCCGCCTCGCCCACCCGACGCCCGCCCGGCCTCCCCCCGCTGGCACCCTGCCGCCGCGCCCCGCCGACGCCCTCCCGCCTCGCCCGCCAGCCCGCCCTGCTCTGTCGGCGTCTTCCCAACCCCCGCCCTTGTGGGTGGGGGCCAGACAAGCACACGGGTCCGACAATTTCGCCGGCATCATCCACAGCCGACCGCCCGGGGTGATCCACAGCCGACCGCCGCCAGACCGCCGCCAGACCGCCGCCCGGCTGCCGCCGACCGCCACCCGTCCCACGGCCGCCGCTTCCCATCGAAAACCAGCCCGAGCCCAACAACCGACCCGTCCCAGCCAGCGCGCCGACCGCACACCCCACTGGCCCGACCACGACCGACAAATCCGGAAATGCCGGGCGACGCACACCACCACCACCGAACCCCGGATCCCGCCACGGAACCACCCCGGCGATCCCCCATCGCCGGTCGCCCTTTCGTCCGCAAAGGAGCGCCATGAAACCGTCCCTGAAAGCCACCCTGACCGCCGCGATCCTCCTGACGATCCCCCTGGCGATCTCGCCCCCCGCCCACGCCGCCACCACCCTGACCATGCTCGGCGCCGACGTCTCCACCCTGCAGCGCAGCCTCGACCTCGGCGCCAAGTACTACAACAAATCGGGCACCGCCGCCGACCCCTACGACATCCTCAAATCGGCCGGCGCCAACTACGTGCGGCTGCGCATCTGGAACAACCCGGCCAGCGGCTACAACAACAAGGCCAAGGTCCTCCAGCAGGCCCGGGCGATCAAAGCCAAGGGCCTCAAGCTCCTGATCGACTTCCACTACTCCGACACGTGGGCCGACCCGGGCAAGCAATATCCGCCTGCGGCGTGGGCATCACATTCGCTCAGCCAACTGCAGACCGATGTCTACCGCTACACGTACGACGTCTGCACCGCCCTGAAGGCGCAAGGCACCACGCCCGACAGCGTGCAGATCGGCAACGAGATCAACGTCGGCATGCTGTGGCCCGCCGGGAAGGTGACCGGCAACAACTTCGCGCCGCTGGCGAGCCTGCTCAAGCAGGGCTACAACGCCACCAAGGCGTGCAACGGCGCGACCCAGGTGTGGATCCACACGGCCGACGCGGACAGTGACGCGAACGCCCGCTGGTTCTACGACGGGATCAAGGCACAGGGCGTGAGCTGGGACGTCACGGCGCTGTCCTACTACTGCATGTGGCACGGCACGCTGGCGAACCTCTACAACGTCATCGCCGACGTGAGGGCCCGCTACGGCAAGCCGGTCGTGATCGCCGAGACCGCGTACCAGTTCACCACGGCCAACGCCGACAGCCAGTCCAACTCCATACCGGGCACCGTCCTCTGCGACAACATCCCGGCGACCTGGCCGGGACAGGCCCAGCAGTTCACCTGGGTGCAGAACACGGCCCGCAACGCCGGCGCGACCGGGGTCTTCTACTGGGAGCCGACCTGGTATGCGATCAAGGGCAACGGCTGGGACCCCGCCGACATCAACGGCACCGGCGACGGCTGGGACAACATGGCCACCTTCGACTGGACCGGGCACGTGAACCCGAACCTCGTCTGGAGGCCCTAAACGCCCGGCCGGCCCGGAGTGATGTATGACTCCGGGCCGGTCACGGTGTCGATACTCACGGCATAATCACCCAGATCAGGGCGCTGTACTAACCGGAACACCGATCGACAGGAGTGATGATGCAGCGGCATCGTGTGGTGGTCATCGGGGCCGGTTTCGGCGGTCTCTTCGCGATCAAGGCACTCAAGAACGCGCCGGTGGACATCACGCTCATCAACGGCACGGCGTACCACCTCTTCCAGCCCCTGCTCTACCAGGTGGCGACGGGCATCCTCTCCGAGGGCGAGATCGCGCCCCCGATCCGCGAGGTGCTGAGAAGGCAGAAGAACGTGGACGTACGCCTCGGCTGGGCCAGCCACGTCGACGTGGAGAAGAGGATCGTGTCGGTCAACGGTCCCGGCATCGACTACGAGGTCCCGTACGACTCGCTGATCGTCGCGGCCGGCGCCGCCCAGTCCTACTTCGGCAACGACGGGTTCGCCGACCACGCCCCCGGCATGAAGAACATCGACGACGCCCTCGAGCTGCGCGCCCGCATCTTCGGCGCGTTCGAGATCGCCGACCTGCAGACCGACCCCGAGGACATCGAGCGCTGGCTGACCTTCGTGGTCGTCGGGGCCGGCCCGACCGGCACCGAGATGGCCGGCCAGATCGCCGAGCTCGCCCACCGTACGCTCCCGGGCCAGTACAAGCACATCGACCCGCGCAAGGCCCGGATCATCCTGGTCGACGCGCTGCCGGCGGTGCTCAACACGTTCGGCGACCACCTGTCGACCCGGGCGCTGCGCCAGCTGCACCTGCTCGGCGTCGAGGTCGAGCTCAACACCAAGGTGGTCGGCGTCGACGCGACCGGCATCGAGGTCGAGAGCGAACGCGGCCACGAGCGCATCCCGTCGATGACCAAGGTGTGGGCGGCCGGCGTCGCCGCTCCCCCGCTGGCCCGCAAGCTGGCCGAGGCGGCCGGGGCCAAGACCGACCGCGCCGGCCGCGTGTTCGTCGAGCCCGACCTGACCGTGCCCGGCCACCCCGAGATCTTCGTGCTCGGCGACATGATGAACCTCAACGACGAGCATGGCCAGCAACTGCCGGGCGTCGCCCAGGTGGCGATCCAGGGCGGCCGGTACGCGGCGGACACCATCAAGCGGCGGCTGGCCGGCAAGCCCGCGGGCAAGCCGTTCAAGTACTTCGACAAGGGCAGTCTGGCGACCATCTCCCGGTTCTCGGCCGTGGCCAGCATCGGCAAGCTGCGCCTGGACGGCTTCCCGGCCTGGGTGATCTGGGTGGCGGTGCACCTGCTCTATCTGGTCGGCTTCAAGAACCGGGTGACCGCCGTGCTGCACTGGGCGGTCAGCTTCCTCGGCCGCGGCCGCTCCGAGCGGGTCGCGACCGTGCAGCAGGCCTTCGCCCGGCGGGCCATCCACGAGTACGGTGACCCGTTCGAGCGGGCCCGCGCCGAGGCGGCCGAAGCGGAGGCGGAGGTCCGGAGCTAGAGCTCGGGCTGGATCTCGACGCCGGCCGGGGGCATGAGCTCCCGGCCGACCGGCCGATAGGGCTCGGTCGGCGGCCACGGCCCGGCCGGGTGTGGCGTGGACGGCCGCGTGTGCCGGCCCCGCTGCGGGATGCGGTCGAAGCCGGGCGCCGGGTCGGCCAGGGCGCGCTGGATCGCGGTCAGCAGCCGGGCCGCCTCGGCCGGCTGGTCGGTGTACCAGGACGTGGACCACACCCGGTGCAGGTGCCAGCCGAGGTCGCGCAGCGCCTGCTCGCGCAGCCGGTCCCGGTCGCGGGCCGAGGCGATCCGGCGGTATCCGGGCCCGTCGAACTCGATGCCCAGGGCGTACACCTCGTCGGGGTGGTCGGGGTGCAGCACGCCGATGTCGAGGTAGTGCCCGGCGGCGCCGATCTGCCGGCGTACGGCGAAGCCCCAGCCCTTGATCGTGGCCAGCACCGACTCCTCGAAGGCGGTCATGCCCTCCCGGTCGGACACCTCGCGCCCGAGGGTGGCGGCGTCGCGCTCGGCGTACTCGAGGAAGGCCTTGAGGTGCCGGATGCTCTCGTTGCCCATGTCCTGCACGTCGGAGGCGTGGATCGAGGAGACCACCTCGAGGCGCTGCCGGGCCCGCGTGATCGCCACGTTGAGACGCCGCCAGCCCTTGGCCCGGTTGAGCACCCCGAAGTTCGTGCTGATCTTGTCGTGCTCGTCGTAGCCGTAGCCGACGGACAGGATGATCACGTCCCGCACGTCGCCCTGCACCGCCTCCAGGCTCTTGACGAAGAAGCCGTCGAGCCGGTCGGAGTCGTCGAGCGAGAGCTCCGGATGTTCGGCGATCATGTTCTGGACGGCGTCGTCGATCGCGTCCGCCTGGGCGACCGAGAGCGTGACGACGCCGAGCGTCCGGCCCGGGCGGTGGGTGAGATGGTGCAGCACCCGGGCCGCCACCGCCTCGGCCTCGATCGGGTTGTCCGAGGTGGTGAGCCGGTGGTAGATGCCGTCGACCGGGTAGAGCTGCACCCCGAAGTCGGGCTCGCGGGCGTACGCGCGGGGCAGGCTGACCAGCCGCCCGCCGTAGTACGCCAGGTTCGGGAACGCGAAGAGCGCCTCGTGCCGGCTGCGGTGATGCCAGCTCAGCTCGATCGTCGGGAACGTCTCGCGGGCGAGGTCGAGGATGGACGGGAAGTCGATGACGTCGTCCTCCACCTTGTCGTAGAAGGTGGTCGGCGGCAGCTGCCGTTCGTCGCCGGAGACGATCAGCGCGTCGCCGCGGTAGACGCAGTTGATCGCGTCGGCCGTGGTCACCTGGGACGCCTCATCGATGATCACCACGTCGAACTCGATCTCCGGCGGGAGCAGCCGGCTCACCGCGAGCGGTGACATCAGGAAACAGGGCTTGAGCGCCTGCACGGCGTGGCGGGCCTGGGCGATCAGATCCCGTACGGCGAGATGCCCGGTCCGTTTGCTGCCCTCGCGCCGGATGAGGGCCGGCTCCCCGGTGGTCGCGGCGGAGGGGCGGCGGGCCTCGACCGCGTACACGATGTCGGCCAGCGCCGCCGCGTTGAGCTCGTTGTCCAGCAGCTTGAACACCTCGACCAGGTGCACCCGCTCGTCGGCGTCGAGCGGCTGGAGGCCGTTGTCGGTGCGCAGGATCTGATCGGCCCAGCCGCGGTAGATCGCGCGCTCGAGCACGGGCCAGATCTGCTCGGGCGGCAGCTCCTTCTCGGCGCAGAAATCGAGCGCCTCGCCCAGCCCGTACTGCAGGATCACCTCGCGGGCGTCCAGGTGCCCGAACCATTCCTGCTGGCCGTCGGCGTTGTGCAGCAGCTCGACGAGCAGGTCGCGGGCCTGGTCGTAGTCGCCGAGATGGGTGGTCAGCTCGATCCGGCGGTCCGGGCCGAAGGCCGCGAGCACCGACTCGCGGGCGTGCTCCCAGCCCGCCACCGCCCCGGCCAGCCCCTCGCTGGGCCGGCTCTCGGCCAGCGCGTGCGCCTGCTCGGGCGTGAGCGGCGCGTCGTGGCCGGTGTGCAGCCGGCGGGCCTCGGCGGTCCAGACCACGATCTGGTTCATCAGCTCGTCGTCGGTCTTGGTGCCGCGGTAGATCGAGCCGAGCACGGCCGCGTGCGGACCGGCGCTGGCCCAGATGGCGGCCTCGGCGTCGACGGCGGCCTGCCGCTGCTGGGCGATCTCGACCGCCTCGGCCAGCGTCAGCTCCCCGCGACCGGTCGGCCCGCCGTACGCCCGGAGCATCTCGGCCGCGCCCCGCAGCGGACCGACGTGCGCCCGCAGCCAGCTGACCGCGTCCTGGATCGCACCCTCGCCCAGCTCGGGCCGGGGCGCCCGGGCCGGGGCCTCGCGCAGCGTGGTGCGGAACCGGTCGAACTCCTCGCGGGCCTCCCCGACGATCCGCAGCAGCGCGTTGTTCGGCCGGGGCGCGGTGACGTGCACGACCACCGCCGCCAGCGCTTCGGGCGGCGTCTGCAGGATCACCTCGTCCGCGGTGTGCAGCGCCTCCTGGATGGCCGCGAAGTCGGTGTCCAGCCCGTCCCAGTGCCGGCCGAGGATGTCGGCGTGCTCGTCGGCGAGCGCCTCCAGGTCGTCCAGCGCCGCCTTCCAGGCCGCCGCGTCCTCCACGTTCGCGACCGCGTCCTCGGGTTTGACCTCGGGCAGCGCCGCCTCGATCGCGGCCCTCTTGGCCTTGCGGGTGGTGCGCAGCAGCTTGCGCGGGCCGCGGCGGGCGGTGAGCCGCTCGGCCATCTCCTCGATCGGCTCGTTGAGCACACCCTCGTCGAAGTGCCGGCGGGCCTGCTCCTCGGCGGCGTTGACGGCCTCGACCGCGCGGCGCAGCGCCCGCACGGCGGCGTGCGCGGCCGCCATGCCGCCCTCGGCGAACCAGGCCGCCTCGGGCTTGGTGTCGCGGGCGATGAGCTCGGCGATCGTGATCACCCGGCGGGAGTCGGGGAAGCTCACCACGTGCGGCAGGCCGAGCCGGGCGGTGACCCGGTCGAGGGCCTCCTGCCGGGTCTCCAGCCGGTCGGCCTCCTCGGCGAACTTGTTGGCCAGGTGCTCGGCCTGGGCGGCGTTGAGCGGGCGCAGGTCGATGCCGGGCGGCGTCAGGTGGGCGAGGTCGGGGACGCTGGTCAGCTCGGCGGCCGAGGGCAGGTCGGCCCACGGGATGCCGCCGTAGCGCAGCGCGGCCAGGTGCCGGGTCAGCTCGGTGGCGGCCTCCTGTACGGGCTGGAGGCTCTCGATGGTCAGCCACTCCTCGACGATCACGCCCGGCCGGTGCCCGGCGTGCGCGGCCAGCGCCGCCAGGGTCGCCGCGCCGGCCGGCTCGTGCAGGTCGAACGCGTCGGCCAGGGCGGAGTTGCCGACCACGGCCTCGGCCAGCGTGCCGAGCGCGGTCAGGGCGAGCCGCAGCCGGCCCTCCATCGGCTCCCGCTCGATCGCGTCCCGCCACAGGTAGGTGTCGCTGCGCAGGCGGCCCAGCCGGCCGACGGCGTCGCGGATCTGGTCGAGCGCCTCCGCGGTGAGCTCGGCCGGGATCTCGGCGGGCACCGGCGCCGCGGGCACGTGCTGCAGCATCGAGCAGATGCCGATCACGTCGTGGAGGCTCCGGCCGAGCGGCTGCCGGATGCAGTTCATCGATTCCGCGTACGCGCTCAGCCGCTCGCGCCGCTCCCGCACCGCCCGCCGATCGATCGGATCCATGGTCGCCAGCGGCGCCGGATCGGTGTCCAGCGCCTCGGTCAGCGCGACCGCCACCTCGCGCCGGCCGGTCAGGTCGCTGTGCAGCGGCAGCAGGTAGTTCCCGAGCCCGGCCCCGGCCAGCCGCCGCTGCACGGTGTCGAGGGCGGCCGCCTTCTCGGAGACGACCAGCACCCGCTTGCCCGCGCGCAGCAGGCAGCCGACCATGTTCGCGATCGTCTGCGACTTGCCGCTGCCGGGCGCGCCGTCGAGCACGAAGCTGCGGCCGGCGACGGCGGCGGCGACCGCGGCCCGCTGGCTCGCGTCGGCGTCCAGCAGCAGCGGCACCTCCTCGGCCGGGGCGGTCTCGTCGATCAGGCTCGCGTCCGGCGGCTCGAAGGCGAAGGCCCGGGCCGCGTCCCGGGTGGCGAGCGCCCGCACGATCGGGTGCTCGGCGATGTGCGGCTCGCTCTCGACCAGGTCGGCGTGGATCGACTCGCGGTGCACGCCGAAGCCGCTGAGCACCACCGTCTCGTCCGCGTACCAGCCGGCCCGCTCGCCGATCGCGACGTCGATGTGCGCCCAGAGCACGGTGACGTCGAGGTCGGCCAGCGCGCTGACCTCGGGCAGCTCGATGCCCAGCGGGCTCATCCGCAGCGCCAGGGCGGGGTTGACGATCGGGTCGTCGCCGCGCGCCCGCAGCACCGGGCCGGCCGGGTCGATCTCCACCGGGATCAGCAGGATCGGGCTCTGGTACGGGGTGTTGCGGTCGTCGGTCCAATGCAGCATCCCGACGGCGAGGTAGAGCGAGCACACGCCCCGGTCGATCATCTCCTGCCGGGACCGGCGGTAGAAGCGGTGCAGCAGCGCGCCCAGGTGCTCCTCGTCGAGGTCGGTGCGCAGCACCGGGAGCTGGCCGTCGGCGTCCTCGCCGGGGAAGCCGAAGGCGCCGCCCTCCTGCAGGACCTTGAGCAGCGACTTCGGCGACGGGCCGGTGATCTCGACGGCGGCCGACGGGGTCCGGCCGAAGTTCAGCAGGCGGTTGGCGTCCGTGAGGTCGACGAGCCCCGAGCGCCACGTTTCGAGCGCAGCCCGGACCGCGCCGTCGGGTTGCCCGCTCAGTTCCGCTGCATGATCCGGCCGCATTCCTCAATTGCAGCAAGACGGACGGCGGTCACGCTGGGGATTCGCGCGCTTCCTTCCGAATATTCGTCATATAACGGGCGTTCCCGCTCGCCCGGCGACCGAAGCCGTCTCGGGCGCGCGGCGCTCGAGGGCCGCGCCCTCGACGTCCAGCGCCGGGAGCTTGGCCAGCCAGCGGGGCATCCACCAGGCGGCCCGGCCCATCAGCGCCAGCGCCGCCGGGATGGCGATCATGCGGACCACCAGGGCGTCGAACAGGATGCCGATGGCCAGCGCGAACGCGATGGGCTTGACCGTGTCGTTGCCCTGCGGCACGAAGCCGGCGAACACCGAGAACATGATCGTGGCGGCCGCGATCACCACCGGCGCCGCCTGGCGGAAGCCGGTGACCACGGCGTCGCGTGGGGCGGCGCCGTGCGCGTGGGCCTCGTGCATCCGCGAAACCAGGAACACCATGTAGTCCATGGCCAGGCCGAACAGGATGCCGACGATGATGATCGGCGACAGGCTCAGCAGCGGGCCGGTGACCTTGACGTTGACCACGTCGGCGAGCCAGCCCCACTGGAAGACCGCGACCGTGGCGCCGAAGGCGGCCCCGATCGTGAGCAGGAAGCCGATCACGCCGGCGACCGGGACCAGGATCGAGCGGAAGACGAGCACCAGGAGCACGAAGGCCAGCCCGACCACGAGCGCGAGGTAGAGCGGCAGGGCGGCGTTGAGCTTCTGCGACACGTCGATGCTGATCGCCGTCTGCCCGGTCACGTAGACCCGGGCGTCCGGCCCGTCGGCGACCCGGTCGCGGATGGCGTGCACGAGGTCGACGGTCTCGGTCGCGTCCGGGCCGCTCCTGGGGATGACGGTGATCAGGGCGGCCGAGCCGTTCGGGTTGGGCCGCGGCGGGGTGGCCACCAGGACGCCGGGCAGGGTGCTCACCTGCCGCTGGACCGTCGCCGCGTACGAGGTCGAGCCGGCGCCGTCGACCAGCACCAGCAGCGGGCCGGCGAAGCCGGGGCCGAACCGCTGGGCGATGAGCGCGTCGGCCTTGGCCATCGTGCTGCCCGGGACCTCCTTCTGGATCAGCGAGGTCTGCATCCGGGTGACCGGGATGGCGATCACGCCGAGCGCCGCGACGGCGACGATCAGGCTTGCCCAGCGCCGCTTGGTGACGGTGTTCGCCCAGCCTCGGATGAAGCCGCGGCCGGTCTCCTCGCCGGTGTGCTCGACCGGCGGCGCGTGCCGCAGCTTCCTGGGCAGCGCCCGCACGCCGACGAAGCCGAGGATGGCCGGCACCAGGGTGATCGCCACCAGCACGGCGATGACGACGGTGGCCGCCGCGGCGAGGCCCATCTCGGTCAGGAACGGTATGCCCGCCACCGACAGGCCGGCCAGCGCGATGACCACGGTCAGGCCGGCGGTGACGACCGCCGAGCCGGCCGTGCCGACCGCCATGGCCGCGGCCTCCGGCACCGGCAGGCCGCGCCGCAGCTCCTGCCGGAACCGGGTGATGATGAACAGCGCGTAGTCGATGCCGACGGCGAGGCCGAGCATCACCGCCAGGATCGAGGTCGTCGACTGCAGCTCGACGAAGCCGGTGAGCGTCACGATGCCGAGCGCGCCGATGCCGACGCCGACGACCGCGGTGAGCAGGTTCATCCCGGCCGCGACCAGCGAGCGGTAGGTCAGCGCGAGCACGAGCAGCGCCACGATGACGCCGATGCCCTCGGCCGGGCCGCCCACGTCGGCGCCGGACTCCTTGACCGCCTCGCCGCGGACCTCGACCGTCAGCTGCCCGGCCCGGGCCTGGTCGGCGGCGGTCAGCAGCGCCTCCCGCTCCTCGGCGGTGATCTCCGACGCCTGCACGCCGTAGGTGACCGTGCTGTAGGCGGCCGACTGGTCCTGCGACACCACCGGCGACGCGGGGTCGAGCGGGTTGCTGGCCGCGACGACGCCCGGCAGCTTGCCCAGCACGGCCACGGTCCGCGCGATCGCGGCCGCGTTCTGCTCGGCGGTCACCTTCTCGCCGGCCGGGGCCGCGAAGACGACCTGGGCGGTGGCCCCGGCCGACGCGTTGCCGAAACGCTGCTTCATGAGGTCGAGCGCGGTCGTCGACTCCTGGCCCGGGATCGAGAACGAGTTCACCGTCGCGCCGGACAGGGTCGCCGCACCGACCGCCACCGCGACCAGCGCGAGCAGCCAGACGGCGGTGACGGCGAGGCGGTGCCGGACGGCGCCCAGTCCGAGGCGGTGCAGCAGCGTTGCCATGCGGGGGTCCTCTTCTTCTCCGGCGAGATCAGCGCTCGTGGCCGAGCGCGTCGTAGCTGACGTCGACAAGGTGGCCGGCCTCGGCCTTGCCCTGGCAGGCGACCGCGGTGACGGCGAGGGCGCCCAGGGCGCCGACGATGCGCAGCAGCCGGGGGGTGTCCAGCTCGGTGACGCACTCCGGCGCGGGCACGCCGAACGCGGCGAACACCACCGCGCCGACCTGCTGGAGCATCTCGCTGTCGGGTGCGCTCATCAGGCCGCTGAGCAGCAACGCGACGGCGCCGGGCCGGTTGACCGCGAGCCGGGCGACGCCGGTGAGCACGACCCGGTCGCGCTCGGGACCGACCGGCAGGCCCTCGGCCTCGGTGGCGACGCCGCGCATGTCGGCCAGCGCCCGCTCGACCACCGCGTCCTGCAGCGCCTCCTTGGTCGGGAAGCGGTGCAGCAGGCCGGTCTTGGAGTAGCCCACCGCGTCGGCGACCCGCTGGATCGACGTCTCCTTGAACCCGTGCCGGGCGAAGAGCGCGGCCGCGGTCTCGAGGATCTCGTCCTCGATCTGCTGCTTGGTCGGGCGCGGCATGCGGACCAGCCTAGACGGCAATGGACCAACTTGGTCGGGAACCGACCGTGTCGGTCCTCACACGGTTTTCCGGGAAAGCCCCTGAGTCGATCTCGGGGTCGGCGTGATCTTTCGGGGCGAGAAGCCCGATTTGCGGAGCCGCAAAGTCGGCGATCCGACGTCTTCGGCGGCCGTGGCGGATCCGGGTGCGACCGGGGTCCGACCCCGATGTTCCCAGCTCGCGCACTGCCTAACTTCAGCTTCGACACAGAAATCCGAGGGCAGGGGGCCCAGATGGGGAAGCGTCCGGTGACGGTACGCATGGCGCGCTGGAGCGCCGAGCACCCGTGGCGCGCGATCGCGTTGTGGGTGGCATTCGTGGCGGTGTGCTTCGTGGGCGGCAACATGGCCGGAACCCGCGAGGCGACCGCGCAGGACGACGCGATCGGCGAGTCCGGCCGCGCGTACGTGATGATCGAGGACGGCAAGTTCGCCGACGAGCCGGCCGTGGACAACGTGCTGATCACCGCCCGCTCGGGCAAGCTCGACGCCAAGGCCGCGGCCGCGGTGGCCGAGGACGCCACGGCGAAGCTCCGCACGGTCACCGGCGTCGAGAAGGTCGGCGACCCGATCCCGGCCCGCGACGGCTCGGCGCTGCTGGTGCCGATCACCATGGCCGGCGACCCGGACTCGGCCTCCGACCGGGTCGCGCCGCTGCTCGCGGCCACGGCCGAGGTGCAGGCCGCCCACCCGCAGCTGCGGGTCGAGGAGGTCGGCGGCCCGTCCATCGGCAAGGCCCTCGACGACACGCTCGGCAAGGACTTCCAGAAGGCCGAGATCCTCAGCCTGCCGGTCACCCTGGCCATCCTGATCCTCGCGTTCGGCGCGCTGATCGCGGCCGGAATCCCGGTGCTGCTGGCGCTGTCGTCGGTAGCCGCGGCCATGGGCCTCTCCACGCTCGCCTCGCACCTGGTGCCGATGGGCGACGCGACCGGCAGCGTGATCCTGCTGATCGGCATGGCGGTCGGCGTCGACTACTCGCTGTTCTACGTCCGCCGGGAACGCGAGGAACGGGCGAAGGGCCGCGGGCACGTGGACGCGGTCGAGATCGCGGCCGAGACGTCCGGGCACGCGGTCGTCGTCTCCGGCACCGCCGTGATCATCGCGATGGCCGGGCTGTTCCTGGCCGGCGACTCGACGTTCTCCTCGCTCGCGACCGGCTCGATCCTGGTCGTGGCGGTGGCCGTGCTCGGCTCGCTGACCGTGCTGCCGGCCCTGCTGGCCAAGCTCGGCCGCTGGGTCGACCGGCCGCGGGTGCCGCTGATCTGGCGCCTGCGTGGCCGCGGCGGCGACGGCCGGGTCTGGCGCAAGATCCTCACCCCGGCCCTCCGGCGCCCCGCCGCGACCCTCGCGGTGAGCGTCCTGGCCCTGCTCGCGCTGGCGGCGCCGGCGCTGGGCATGAAGCTCAAGTTCCCGGGGACCGAGGACCTGCCGCGGACCACGGCGGCGATGCAGGCGTACGACCGGCTGACCGCCGCGTACCCGAGTAACGGCACCACCCACGTGGTCGCCGTGCAGGCGCCGGCCGGGCAGGCCGACGCCGTGAAGACGGCGCTGGTCAAGCTGGCCGGCAGCACCCAGGGCGATCCGTTGTTCGCCCCGCTCGAGACCACCGGACCGGACATCGACGTCTCGGCCGACCGCACGGTCGCCGTGCTCAACCTGGCCACGCCGTTCTCGGCCCGCAGCGACCAGGCCGCCGACTCGCTGCACGAGCTGCGGCAGCAGCTGGCCCCGGCCGCGCTCGGGTCGATTCCCGGCGCCAAGTACGCGGTGGCCGGCGCCGTCGCCGAGAACGAGGACTACGCCAAGCACATCTGGCACACCCTGCCGATCGTGGCCGGCTTCGTGCTGGCGCTGACGTTCCTGGTGATGGCGTGGACGTTCCGGTCGGTCGTGGTGGCATTGACGTCGATCCTGCTGAACCTGCTGTCGGCCGGCGCGGCGTACGGGCTGATGGTCCTGGTCTTCCAGAACCATTGGGCGGAAGGGCTGCTCGGCTTCACCTCGACCGGCGCGATCGTCACCTGGCTGCCGATGTTCCTGTTCGTGGTCCTGTTCGGGCTGTCGATGGACTACCACGTCTTCGTGGTCTCCCGGATCCGCGAGGCGGTGGGCCGCGGGGTGCCGACCCGGGAGGCGGTCGCCGACGGCATCGCGGGCTCGGCCGGCACCGTGAGCAGCGCCGCGATCGTGATGGTCGCCGTCTTCTCGATCTTCGCGACGCTCAGCACGATCGACATGAAGCAGCTGGGCGTCGGCCTGGCGGCGGCGATCCTGCTCGACGCCACGATCATCCGGGCGGTCGTGCTGCCGTCGCTGATGACGCTGCTCGGCCCGGCCAACTGGTGGGCGCCACGCTTCCTGCGGCCGCGCGGCCGGCACGCCGCGCACGGCCTCCCGTCGCCTTCGGACCCCGACGAGAGGGTGCCCGAGCTGGTGGGTGCGCCTTAGTCCCCGTCCGTACGCCGATGGGCCGCCCCGCCGAGTCGCGGGGCGGCCCTTTTCGTTACGGCGCGGTCCAGCCGGCGGGGATGTGCCCGATCCGGACCCGCTGCGGGTGGTCGCCGACGGCCACGGTCGCGACCCGCTGCCCGGTGGCGAAGCTGATCGCCGACACCCGGTCGGCGCCCGACTCGGAGATGACGCAGTCGAGCCCGTCGCCGCTCACCGTCGCCCAGTACGGCTTGCTCGCGGTGACCAGCGGGCCCGGCGTGAGCGTCGCCCGGTCGACCACGGTCGCATAGTCGTCCATCGTCCCGGCCACGCACAGCTTCGAGCCGTCCGGGCTGATCGACAGGCCGTGGTGGCGCGAGTCGTTCACCCACGTCGTCCGGTCCGGGTTGGTGGCCGGGTTGAGCGGCAGCTCCTTCACCCGCGTGATCTTGTCGGTGGCGACGTCGTACTCGACCAGTCCGCCGAAGAACGAGACCTGGAAGTACAGCTTGGACTCGTCGGGCGTGAAGACCGCGGGGCGCACGGCGTCGGAGAGGTCCTTGCGGCCGAACGCGTCGAGCCGGGGCCGCATGTCGATGGTGCGGACCACGCCGTACGTCCTGGTGTCCGCGATCGTGATGTGCCGGTCCCCTTTGGTCCAGTCCAGCGACGGGTCGTCCAGCGACGTGTTGACCTCACCTATCGACATGTTCCACAGGTAGCGCCCGTCGCGGGTGAAGATGTTCTCGTGCGGCTTGTCGCCGGCCGTGAACGAGCCCAGCTGCCGGCCGGTCACGATGTCGAGCACGTGCACCGTGTTCGAGGTCGACGCCGACACCGCCACCGACTTGCCGTCGGGCGACACCGCCATGTGGTCGGCGCGGTACCCGGAGACGGCGAAGCGCCAGCGCACCGCGCCGGTCGCGAGGTCGATCGACACCACGTCGGCGAAGCTCGGGCGGGACGCGACCAGCGCGTCGCCGGCCGGCGTGGTGTACATGTCGTCGACCAGCTGGTCGTGCCCCTCGCCCGGCCCCTGCTGGATGCCGAGGTAGTAGGCCAGCTTGATCGGGTTCAGGTAGATCTCCAGCAGCCGCTGGGTCTTGTCCGGCACGACGTTGATCCGGCCGAGCTTGGCGAAGTCGCCGCGCGAGTGGATGACGTCGACCGTGCCTTCCCAGTTGTTGCCGACGAACATGACCTCCTGCAGCGCCGGGCTCTGCGCCACCGCGGGCGCGCTGACGGCCAGGGGAAGAAGCGCGACGAGTGCGCCGAGTACGCCCCGAAGCGGTCCGATGTGTACGGTCATGACAGGGTTCTCCCGAGAGGTTCCACAACACGGGTCGGGGCTGTTACTTTTCAGTAACACAATGGGAACAAGCTGACGACCGACGTCGATAGAGGGCCACACCCAATGCCACAGCCGCTCCTTGTGCCCTGCGGACAACCGGCCCGGCCATGCTGACCGGCACCGTGGCCGCGCTCGTGCGCGACATGTCCCAGGACGTGCAGCTGGTCGACGACGTCGTCGCCTCGGCCCGCGCCCAGTTCCCCGAGGTCGCCCGTCTCCCCTGGGCCGAGAGCCGGCGCCACGTGGCCGCCCTGCTCGCGGCCGGCTTCGCGGCGTTCGAGCGGGCCGCGGCCGAGGGCGACTTCGGCAACGACCTCGACTTCAGCGAGGCCCACCGGTTCGGCGCCGAGCGGGCCGCGCTGGGCGTTCCGGTGGCGGGCCTGATGGCCGGCGTGCACGGTGGCCGCAGCCGCCTGCTGGAGATCGCCATCAACCGCGGCCGCGAGTCCGGCATCCCGTACGACGAGCTGCTCCAGGCGTTGCTGAAGCTCGACCGCTACGGCACCGAGCTCGAACGCCACGTGATCGATGGCTACCGCCAGGCCGAGCGCGAGCTGAACCGCGACGACCGCACGAGCCGCATCCGCGTCCTGCGCCGCCTCCTGCTCGACGACGACGGCGCGCCGGCCGCGCCCGAGGAGGACCCGGCCCGCTTCGGCCTGCACGCGAGCGGCACGTACCACTGCGTGGTCACCGACGTCGCCGACCCGGTGCGGGTCCGCGCCCTCGAGGAGGCCTTCGCCCGCTGCGGCGGCGTCCTCGCCCCCGTCGGCGGCCGGCTGAGCGGCCTGACCCCGAGGGTTCCGACCGGCCGCGCCCTCGACCCGGCCGTCCTGGTCGTCACCACCCCGCCGGTGACCCTCGACCAGGCCCGGTCCGCCTACCGCCTGAGCCGCACCGCCCTGCACGCCGCCCGGGCCCGCGAGTCCACCGGCATCTGCGACGTGGTCGAGCTGGCCGGCGAGACGGCCCTGGCGGCCCAGCCCATGCTGGCGTCGTTCCTGAGCGACAACCTGCTGGGCGCCCTCTCCCCGGGCGACGACTTCCACCGCGAGCTGGTCGCCACCGCCGTCGCCTACCTCGACCACGGCCAGCGCCTCGACCTCACCGCCGGGGCGTTGCACCTGCACCCCAACACGGTCCGCTACCGGCTGCGCCGCCTCCAGGACCTGACCGGTTTCGGCACCCCCGCCGAGGGCCTGCCCGTCCTCGAGACGGTCCGCTGGTGGTGGGCGCTGCGCGCGTGGTCCCGCCAGTCGACCCCTTCCGCCGCGTCCTGACCGCGCCGCTCACGCCGGCTCGGTGCGGATCATCCGGACCAGCGCCCGAATCCCGGTCAGCAACTCCTGGTGATCCCCGATCCCGTCCAGCGTCGCCTCGATCCGCCGCGCCATCTGGTCGATCCGCTCGCGCATCCGCTCGTCGCGCGCGCGACCCTCGGCCCGCTCGGCCGCCTGCGCGTTCTCCAGCCGGGAGAGGTCTACGTCGACCCGATCCCGCAGGTGTTCGAGGTCGTCGGCAAACGCTTTCGCCGTACGGCGTAAAGCCTCCACCGCCTCCTGCTCGAAGCACCGCCGCTCGTAGAGGTCGGCACCCTGAGTGACCACGGTGCCCTTCAGGGCGGCCACGTCGTCCGGCGGGAAGCTCCCCTCCCGCCGCAACATCAAGAGCCGCTCGCGCAGGTGCGACAGGAACGCCGCCGCCGGCCGGATCGCCGTGGTCAGCAGGAAGAAGCCCGCGACGTACCAGCCGGCCACGCTCCCGGTCGCGATCGCGAACACCGCCGACACCGCCGCCGTGACCAGATGGCCGCCGACCGCGAGCCACAGCGTCCGGCGGGCGATCAGCCGCGCCTCACGGTCCCGGTCGAGCGGGATCCCGATGCCGCGCTCGCGCCCGGCCGCGTTGCGCCGCAGCACCTGCCGCGCCTCGAAATGGAGATTCCAGGGCAGCGTGACCAGCACCACCGTCCACATCAGAGCGGCGACCCCACCACCGACGGCGAAAAGCGTTTCCAGGGGTACGCCCGCCAGCCGCCCCAGCCACGCGAACACCAACGCGACGGCGCCGCCGCCCACCACCACCGCCCACCACCGCAGCATCCTCATGGCCGTCACTCTTGCCGGCCGCCCGGCCCGGGCCCAGCGCCGCCGTACTCATCGACGGTATGGACGGTTGAGCACGCGTACTCAGGCCGGCATCCGGTAGATCCGGACCGAGTCGACGTCCATGACCACCTTGTCCGGCGTGCGCGCGTCCCGGCACGGGATGAAGTCGTCGCACCCCTGGTCGAGCTGGAGGGCGAGGTGCATGACCGACTCGGTCGGCAGCCCGGTCTCGATCTGCCCCGGCGTCACGTTGTAGATCTTCTTCCCGTCCAGGTAGTACGTGACCCGGGTCGGCAGCCAGTCCACGGCGACGGTGTGGAACCGGGTGAAGTCCGCCTCGGTGTCGGTGCCGACCATGTGGTTGTCCCGCCCATGATGCAGAAAGCTGCCGAACGACGACCGCCCCGGGTCGGTGATCTCGGCGAGGTCGATCTCGCCGGCCGTGGGCCAGTCCGCGTTCTCCTTCGGCCACATCAGCACGACGGCCGAGTACCCGGCGCCGGCCTGGACCCGGAAGCGAACCTCCCACCGCCCGTACTTGAGATCCTTCAGATACATGACCCCGCCGCCGACGTCCTTGCCGACCCGCTGGTTCACTCCCCCGGTGATGTGCAGCATGCCGCCGGAGACCGAGACCGCGTCCGCACTGCGCGGCGGCGTCCCGTTGACGGTGTCGTAGCGTCCCCAGTCCCGGGACAACGGTCCGTCGAAGCTCTCGACGAGAATCGGATCGCCCCAGCCCGCCGGATTCGCCGGCCGGGGGGTGTTCCCGGAGGTGCCGGGCGTTTCCGACAGCAGCTCGCCCAGCCGCCGAAGAGGAACGGCCGCGGCACTCACTCCGGACGATTCGGGCACCTCCGAGCCTGTCCCCGCCGACCCGCCGGACACCGCCGCGCTGTTCGCCACCGAAGGCTGAGGGCCGGCCGCGGCGCTCTCGCCTTCCGCGGACGGAGAGGTGCCGCATGCCGCCGCCGCACCGAGAAGGAAGGTTCCGATACCAGCCACGGCCGCCCTGCGAAGATCAACCACGGACCGCAGTATTCCCGCAGCTCACGGCCCTGCGGGACCGGCGGAACGGTTCAGGAATCAGCGAAACGGCCCGCGAAAAAGGCCCTGCGGTCCAGCCGACCCGCGGGGCCCTCGCCGATTCATACCCTGGGCGATCCGCCGATCACGCGGAGGCGGACGTCGACGAGCTCGGGGTCGCGGCGCCCGGCGTTACCGCGCCCGAAGTTGCGGCGCCGGGGGGTTACAGCGCCCGAAGTTGCCTAAGTTCCCGCACCCGAGGCTGCGGCGCCCGGGGTCGCGGCGCCCGGGCTCGCAGCGCCTGGATTGGCGGCGCCCGGGGTCGCGGCACCCGGGGTCGCGGCGTCCGAGGCGGTGTCCGGGAAAGCGGGCGCGGCCGGGATGCCCGGAGCGGCCGGGATACCGGGCGCCGGATGGCCGCCGGGAACCTCGCCGCGGGCCACCGCGCCGGGGGCCGTGCTGCGGTCGATGCCGGCCGCCGCGTAGGCGTCGTCCTCGTCGAGCGTCTCGGTCTCGATCAAGCGATGGGCCAGCGAGTTGAGCTGGCCGCGGTGTTCGCGCAGCAGGCGCAGGGCATCGGCGTAACACTCGTCGACGATCTTGCGGACCTCGGCGTCGATCAGCTCCTTGGTCGCCGGCGCCACGCCGTCGAGGCCCAGCGGCGACTCCTGGCCGGGTGGCGGCAGCACCGTGACCGGGCCGATCGCGTCGGACATGCCCCAGCGGCCGACCATCTGCCGGGCGATATTGCTCACCTGGTCGAGATCGCTCTCGGCGCCGGTGGTCATGTCGCCGTACACGACCTCCTCGGCCGCCCGCCCACCCAGCGCGCCGATGATGCGCCCGCGCAGATATTTCGCCGAATAGCCGTAGCGGTCGGTGGCCGGGCTCTGGAACGTGACGCCGAGCGCCTGCCCGCGCGGGATGATCGAGATCTTGCGAACCGGGTCGGCGCCGGGCGTGAGCATGCCGAGCAGCGCATGCCCGGATTCGTGGAACGCCGTACGCTCCTTCTCCTCCGTGGTCAGCATGATGCCCCGGACCGTGCCCAGCATGATCTTCTCGAGCGAGTCGGTGAAGTCGGCCATCTGCACCTGGTCGTGCCCGCGCCGGGCGGCCAGCAGCGCCGCCTCGTTCACCAGGTTCTTCAGGTCGGCGCCGACCATGCCCGGGGTGGCCGAGGCCAGCGCGTCGAGGTCTACACCGGGCGCGATCGGCACGCCGCGGCTGTGCACGGCGAGGATCGCCCGGCGGCCCTTGAGGTCGGGCGGGCTCACCGTCACCCGGCGGTCGAACCGGCCCGGTCGCAGCAGGGCCGCGTCGAGGATCTCGGCGCGGTTGGTCGCGGCCAGCACGACCACGCCCTCGCTGCCGGTGAAGCCGTCCATCTCGGTGAGGATCTGGTTGAGCGTCTGCTCCCGCTCGTCGTTGCCGCCCAGCGACTGCGCACCGCCGCGGGCCCGGCCGATCGCGTCGAGCTCGTCGATGAAGATGATCGACGGGGCCACCTTCTTGGCCTGGTCGAACAGATCCCGTACGCGGCTGGCGCCGACACCGACGATCGCCTCGATGAACTCGCTCGCCGAGATCGAGAAGAACGGCACCTGCGCCTCGCCCGCCACCGCCCGGGCCAGCAGCGTCTTGCCGGTGCCGGGCGGGCCGGAGAGCAGCACGCCGTGCGGGATCTGGGCGCCGAGCTTGCGGTATTTCTCGGGCTCGCGCAGGAAGTCGACGATCTCGGTGACCTCCTGCTCGACCTCCTCGATGCCGGCCACGTCGGCGAACGTCGTGCGCGGCCCGGCCTCGGGCTGGTAGAGCTTGGCCCGGGACCGGCCGAAGCCACCGAGCGCGCCGCCGGCGCCGAGCCCGGCCGCCGCCCGCCGGCTGATCCACCAGAACAGCCCGACCAGCAGGATCGTCGGCCCGAACCCGACCAGCACCTGCTGCCAGATCGGCGCGGGCGCGTCCGGCGGGTTGGCGTTGACGGGCACGCCGTTGGCCTGCAGCTTGGCGAACAGGTCGTCGTCGGCGAACGAGGGCCGCTGCGTGGTGAAGCGCTCGACCTGCTCGGATTTCGTCTCACCGGAGGGCGTGTAGGCGACCTCCTTGGTGAACTCGCCCTCGATCGTGTCGGCGGTCGAGGTGATCTCCTTGACGTTGGCCGCGGTCACCTGCGTCAAGAAGAAGGTGTACGACACGTTCGTCCGCGACGGGGGCGCCAGCAGCACCGAGGAGATGATCCAGTTGATCGCGAGCAGCACGATGAGCATCCAGCCGAACCGCAGCCAGGCCGGCCGCTGCTTCGGCGCGTCGTGGCCCGGGCCGCTCCCGGGCGGCGCGCCCTCGACCCGCCACGGATGCGGGCGGCGTTGCGGAGCTGGCGATTCGGGGGCATCGGCGGCCATGAGCGCAAAGGTACCGCTTGGGTGTGACACAAAGACGCCCTCGTGACGCGCGCGACGAAAATGAGCTCCGGGCGCCCGCCACCGCTGGGACGCCCGGAGCTCGATCAGGTGCTCAGCCGTTCAGCGAGCAGGTCTTGAGACCCTCCGCGTTGAGATCCGGCTTGGCGGCGTTGCGGCCGATCGCGGTCTCGATCCGGTTGATCGTGGCGAACCGCTTGTCGGCCAGCGGGCCCAGGATCGCGTTCCGGATGAAGTTCGCGCCACCCTGGCCGACCGTGGTGGACAGCCGCTTGTCGGCCTCGGCGATCTGGGTGTTCAGCAGGTCCAGGTTGCGCTGCACCTCGGCCTGGGCCTGAGCCGGGATCGCCACGTTCACGGTGACGGCCGGGCAGTTGACGGTCGGGGCGGGACCGGTGCCGGCGGCGTTCTGGCCGGCCTGGCGTACGGTCACACCGGTGCCCTGCTTGGCCGAGGCGGCGCCGTTCGCGTTGAGCGAGCACGTCTTGAGGCCCTCGGCGTTCAGGTCCGGCTTCGGCGCGCGGCGGCCGATCGCGGTCTCGATCCGGTTGATGGTCGCGAACCGCTTGTCGGCCAGCGGGCCCAGGATCGCGTTCCGGATGAAGTTCCCGCCACCCTGGCCGACCGTGTCGACCAGCCGCTTGTTGGCCTCGTCGATCTGCGTGTTCAAGAGCTCGAGATTGCGTACGACCTCAGCCTGCGCCTCCTGGGGCACGGCCACGTTGACGTTGACCTGCGGGCAGTTGACGGTCGGCACACCGGCGGCGGCACTGCCCTCACCCGTACCGGCGCCGCTGTTGCCACCCGCTCCGTTGCCACCACCGGCGGCCGAGGTCGGCTGCGTGGCCGACGCCCCACCACCCTGATTGAGCGTGCAGGTCTTGAGACCCTCGGCGTTCAGGTCGGGCTTGGCGGCGTTCCGGCCGATCGCCGTCTCGATCCGGTTGATGGTCGCGAACCGCTTGTCGGCCAGCGGGCCCAGGATCGCGTTCTGGATGAAGTTGGGGCCGCCCTGACCGGCCGAGGTCTTCAGCCGGTTGTTGGCCTCGTTGATCTGGGTGTTGAGCAGCTGGAGGTTGCTCTGCACCTCGGCCTGCGCCTGAGCCGGCACCGCCACGGCGACCTTGACCTGCGGGCAGTTGACGGTCGGCACGGCCTCGTCGGCGGAGGCGACGCCGAGCCCGACGCCCGCGATGGCGACGGCGACCCCGGCGACCGCGCCGATCTGCCAGCGGCGCACGTTCGTGCGGGACTTTGTGAAGCGTGACCTGGAGTACATTGGGACCTGCGCTTCCCGAGAGGGGCCGTTATTCGCGTTCGGCTGGCAATACGGGAGCGCTCCCATGAGCGGATCAGCGCTTAAGAAAGACTTAATACGCCCAGCTCACGCGGCCGGGCCGGCGATCGCGGCGGAAGCTCGCCTTCGCCGGTGCGCCGCCCTCCGAGCCTTCCCGGAAGGCGGCGCGTTCGAAACCGCGCAGCTAGTCCTGCGCCCGCCAGCTGGTCGGGATGCCCGCCACGCCGGTCGAGTGGCGCTGACTGCCGGCGGCGGTCATCAACCAGATCTGCGGGTCCTTCACGACCGGCGTCGGCGGCTCCGGCGGGGGCTGCTCGTCGGGCGGCGGGGGCGGCAGCACCCCGCCGCTGGCGTACGCCAGCCACCGGCCGTCCGGCGACCAGACCGGGTGCGACTCGACCACGTCCGGCGTGTCGGTCAGCTGTCGTTTCGCGCCGGTGACCGCGTCCACGAACCACAGGTCGCCCATGGCCATGACCGCGATGGTGGTGGAGCGCGGATTCCAGGCGACGTCGGAGGCCCGGGGCAGGTCGGTCAGCACCCGCCACCCGGACCCGTCGGCGCGGTAGATCCGGATGGTGCCTTCGGCCGGCGCGGCGAGCCGCCGGCCGAGCGGTCCCCAGTCCGGGCTGGAATTGGCGAGGTTGTTGCTCAGATTGAAGTAGCCGCCGGGATACCCCTGGGAGCTGAGCTTCCAGATGTCCCCGCAGGACTCGAACGCGATCCAGCGGCCGTCCGGCGACCAGCGGGAACGCGAGGGCCCGCACGGCGCGTCGGCGATCCGCTGATCGTCGGTGCCGTCCGCCTTCATCGTCCTGATGGTGAAATGGACGCCGTCGTAGACGATCAGGGTGCCGTCGGGTGAGTAGTCCGGGGACGAGAGCGGATAGATCTCGTGCCCCAGGTCGGTCATTCCGGTGCCGTCCGGCCGCGCGCTGCGCAGCTCTCCGGGGCTGTTGCCGTCACTGGCGTTCACCGACAGAATCCGCCCGCCCGGAGAAGCGGCCGCGTTCGCCGGCGTCGCCGCGCCGGCCAGCAGTGTCACGATCGCCCCCGTGGCGAGGAGGGCTTGGCGGCCCGGCCCGTCGGAAGGGCGACACCGGCGGTCAAGGCCGGAGGCTCAGCCGAGAACGGCCTCCAGCCACGGATTCCGGAAGACGCCGTCCGGGTCGTACCGCTCCACCAGCTTCGCGAAATCGCCGAACCGCGGCCACTCCGCCCGCAGCGACTCGCCGCCGCTGGTGAAGACCTTGCCCCAGTGCGGGCGGGCGTGCAGCGGCGCCAGCACCGACTCGATCTCGGCCACCACCGGCTCCACCGCCTCGGTGTCGGCGATCCAGGTGAAGTGCAGCGCGATGCTGTCCCGCTCGTAGTTCGGGCTCAGCCACAGCTCGTCGGCGGCGATCGCGCGGATCTCGCAGACCTGCAGCACCGACGCGACCCGGGCGCGGATCGAGGCCACGGCGTCGATGGCGGCGAGGCCGTCGGTGGCCGCCACGTGCCACTCCGACTGCAGCTCGGCGCCGGCAGACGGGGTGAATTCCATGCGGAAGTGCGGCAGCCGGGTGTGCCACGGGCCGGGCTCGCCGGACTGGTCGGTGCTGTTCTGGGCGGGCATGCCCGGCACCGGATGCCGCGGGCCGTCGGCCGGTCGTGCCCCGAACCACTCGCCCGACATCGGCGCCGTCCGCTTCAGCCACGCCATGTTGGCATCCAGGCCCGACCAGTCCGTAAAAAGGCTGACACTGTAGCCATCGGCCAACATTTCCGACAGGCTCGACTCGATGGAGGCGCGCGGCACGTTGTCGTAGACGTACTGGCGCAGCGAGAAGGCCGGAACGACGTCGAGCGTCAGAGCCGTGACGACACCCAGAGCGCCGAGGCCGACGACGGCGCCGGCGAGGTCGGGGTGCGACCGGTCCAGGACCACGAGATCGCCCCGGCCGTCGATGAACTCCAGCCCGGAGACGGCGGTGGCGAGATTGGCGTTGCGCACGCCGGAACCGTGCGTAGCGGTGGCAACCGCCCCGGCGACCGAGATGTGCGGCAAAGACGCCGTGTTGTGCAGCGCCAGCCCCAACGCGTCGAGCCGGACGGCCAGCTCACCGTACTTGATGCCGCCGTCGACCCGCACGGAACGGCGATCGGCGGAAACCTCGGTGAGACGGGGCAGCCCGGCGAGCGAGAGAAGGTCACCGGACGTATCGGCCATCCGGTTGAAGGAGTGACCACTGCCCAGCACCCGCAGCGGCCCACCCCTCGCGACCAGCTCCCGCACCTCGTCGACCGAGGCGGGGTGATGCAGCGCCCGCGCGCCGAAAACGATGTTGCCGGCCCAGTTCGTCACGCGCTCGCTCATCGCCCCAGCCTACAGTTGATCAACTCACCGACTTACGAAGGTACTGGTTGACCTGGGAAAGGTTGTACCGGGCGCTGTCCTCGGCCCGCTCCTCCCAGGCGAACACGCACACCGTGGCGATCCCGTCGAAGCCGACCTCGGTCAGCGTCGAGAAGAACAGGTCCCAGTCGACCTCGCCCTGCCCGATGTCCAGGTGCTGATGGACCCGGGCGGTGGAGCCGGGCGGGTTGACGATGTAGCGCAGCCCGGACGACCCGCGGTGGTCGAACGAGTCGGCGATGTGCATCTGGGTCAGCAGCGGCCCGGCGTGCTTGATCACCGCGGCCAGGTCGCCACCCTGGTGGAACGTGTGCGGCGCGCAGTAGAGGAACGACACCAGGCCGGAGTTGATGCCGCGGACCATGTTCACCCCGGCGATCCCGTCCTCGATGAAGTCGTCCGGATGCGGTTCGAGCACCAGCCGTACGCCCTCCCGCTCGAAGATCGGCAACAGCTCCTCCATCGAGCGCCAGAACTGCGCCTCGCTCTCGCCGGGATGCGAGGGCCGCCCGTTGAACTCGGAGTTCATCACGTCCACGCCGAGATCGACGGTGATCTCGATGGCCCGCTTCCAGTACCGGACCGCCGCCTGCCGCGCGTCCTCGTCCGGCCCGGACCAGCGGTAGAGCGGCAGAACCGACGCGATTTTCACGTCGGCCGCGGCCAGTTCCCGCTTGAACGCGGCGACGTCGGCGGAAGAGGCCCGCGGATGCACGAAGAACGGCAGGAAGTCCTCGCGCGGCGACATCTCGATGTACTCGTAGCCCAGATCGGCCACCAGACGAGGCAGCGACAGCAGCGGCACCTTGCGCAGCATGTAGGGATCAAGAGCGATCTTCATCGGCCGGCCTCCGCGTAGAGCTTCGGCTGGTCGACCAGGGCGACTTCGACCCGGTTCCCGGTACGGAGTGCGGCCACCCCCGCATCGGAGACGACCGCCGCGGCATACCCGTCCCACGCGCTCGGCCCGAGCGGCTGCCCGCCCCCGGCCAGCTGGTGCACCCACTCCTGCAGCTCCACGTCGTACGCCTGCAGGAAGCGCTCCCGCCAATCGGCCGGAACGGGATTGCCCACCCGTCCCTCGCGGCGCACCGCCAGGGGCGACAGCGAGCCGAGCGAAGCGGTTCCGTCCTCCCCCACGATCTCGCCCCGGATGTCGTAGCCGTAGCGGATGTTCACCGAGGTCTCGACGTCGACGAGCACGCCGTCGGCCATCTCGAAGATCAACAGCAGCGGGTCCTGGAGATCGCCGCCGTGGCGGCTGCGGCGCGGCACCAGCACCCGCACCGCCGCGATCTCGGTGCCGAACATCCAGCGCACCATGTCGATCTCGTGCACCGCGGTGTCGGTGATCGCCATCTCCTTCTGGTAGAACCCCGGCACGCTCGCGTTCCGGTGGGCGCAGTGCATCATCAGCGGCGTGCCGATCTCACCCGCATCGAGGGCCATCTTGAGCTGGCGGTACGCGAAATCGAAGCGCCGCATGTAGCCCACCTGCACCAGCCGGCTGCCGTGGGCCACCTCCGCCTCGAGGATCCGCAGGCAGGCCTCCTGGGTGGTGGCCAGCGGCTTCTCGCAGAAAACCGGCTTGCCGGCGGCGATGGCGGCCAGCACGTACTGCTCGTGCGTGGGTCCCCACGAGCAGACCAGCACCGCGTCGACGTCCGGGTCGGCCACCACCTCCTCGCCCCGGGCATGGACGGCGGCGCCGATCCGGCCGCCCACGTCCGCGGCGACCGCGGTGTCGACATCGGCGACGGCCGTGACCGTCACCCCGTTGAGCACCGTGGTCAGCCGCCGGATGTGGTCCTGGCCGATCATGCCGGTCCCGATGACTCCGACCTTCAGCATCACTTGCGTCCCAACTCGTGCGAGAGCTCGGCCAGCTCGTCCCCGCCGGCCATCTGCTGGGTCAGCTCGTCCAGGCCGACCTCCTTGCGCGTCTTGTCGAGCGCGGTCCGGCCCAGCTTCAGGATCACGAAATGATCACCCACCATGTACGCGTGGTGCGGGTTGTGGGTGATGAAGACGACGCCGAGTCCCGCGTCCCGGGCCGCCGCCACGTACTTGAGCACCACGCCCGACTGCTTGACGCCCAGCGCCGCGGTCGGCTCGTCGAGGATCAGCACCCGCGCGCCGAAGTAGACGGCCCGGGCGATCGCCACGCACTGGCGCTGGCCGCCGGAGAGCGTGCCGATCGGCTGGTTGATGTCCTTGACGACGATGCCCATCTTGCGCAGCTCGGTGTCGGCGATCTCGCGCATCTGCTTCACCTTGAGCCCGGCCAGCGGGTAGTTGCCCGCGGTGACCTCGGATCCGAGAAAGAAGTTGCGCCAGACCTCCATCAGCGAGACCACGGCCAGGTCCTGGTAGACGGTGGCGATGCCGTGCGCGAGGGCGGACCGGGGGCTGGCGAAGGTGACCGGCGCGCCGTCCACCTTCAGCGTGCCCTCGTTGTGCGGGTGCAGGCCCGACATGATCTTGATGAGCGTGGACTTGCCGGCGCCGTTGTCGCCGAGCACGCAGGTGACCTCGCCGGCGTTGACCCGGAGGTTGATCCCGCTCAGGGCGCGGATCGCGCCGTACGACTTGCCGACGCCGTCCATCTCGATCAGTGGCTCGCCCTTGTGCAGGTGGCTGTCGGCGTGTTCGGCCAGGGTGTCGGTCATGGCGCTACCCCACCTTCCGCATCGTCGAGATGCGTTTGACGTACAGGTTCACCAGCACCGCCAGCAGCAGCATCACGCCGAGGAAGGCCTTGAACCAGTTCGGGTCCCAGCCGGCGTAGATGATGCCGAGGCTGGTCATGCCGAAGATGAAGGCGCCGATCGCGACGCCGATCGCGTTGCCGAAGCCGCCGGTGAGCAGCGTGCCGCCCACCACCGCGGCGATGATGTAGAGGAACTCGTTGCCGACGCCGCCGCCGGCCTGCAGCGTGTTGAACCGGTAGAGCTGGTGCATGCCGACGAACCAGCCGAGGAACGACACGGTCATGAACAGCCCGATCTTCGTACGCGTGACCGGCACACCGACCGCGCGGGCGCTGTCCGGATTGCCGCCGACCGCGAAGATCCAGTTACCGACCTTGGTGCGCTGCAGCGTCCACGCGGCCAGGGCGACGAAGGCGATCCACCAGATCACCGAGCCCCAGATCGTGACCGACCCGATCTTGAAGCTGGACGAGAAGACCTTCTGGAGCGAGTCGAAGCCGGCGATCTGGCTGATGTCGGGGCTCGAGACCGTGCCCGTGACCAGCTTCGTCACGCCGAGGTTGGCGCCCTGGAGCACGAAGAACGTGCCGAGCGTGATGAGGAAGCTGGGAATGCCGGTCCGCATCACCAGGTAGCCATTCAGGAACCCGATCAGCAGGCAGAACGCCAGCGAGAGCAACGCGCCGACCCACAGGTTGATGCCGTAGTACCAGCAGAACATCGAGTTGAACAGGCCGGCGGTGTAGACGATGACGCCGGACGACAGGTCGAACTCGCCGCCGATCATGAGGATCCCGACGCCGACCGCGACGATGCCGATCACCGACGACTGGTAGAGCACGGTGAAGAAGGACTCGGCCGAGCGGAACGACGGCGCGAGCGCGAAGAAGAAGATGAAGATGATGACGGCGGCCACCAGGGCGCCGATCTCGGGCCGGGCGAGCAGGCGGTTGGAGAGTCCCAGGCGTACCCGGTTGTCGGCCGGCGCCGGTGACGGCGACGGCGCTTGGACGGTCTGTGTCATGACGTCACCCCGCCTACCGCGTGTTGTTCTTGGTGAACGGCAGGATCTTGTCGATGTTCGAGCTGTCCACGAAGGACGGGCCGGTCAGCACGGCCTTGCCACCGCCGATGTCGTTGCCGTTCTTGAGGTACAGGTACAGCGACGTGACGGCCATGTAGCCCTGGACGTACGGCTGCTGGTCGATCGAGAACAGGATCTTCCCGTCCTTGATGTCCTGCGCCGCCTCCTGGTTGAGGTCGAACGTCACCAGCTTGGCCTGGCTGCCGGACTGGTCCTTGGCCTTGATCGCGTCGATGGCCTGGGGCGCGCCGAGCGTCACGATCGCGTCGATGGACTTGTCCTGCGAGAGCTTGGCCTGCAGCGTGGTCGTGACCGCCGCGTCGTCGGCGCCGTTGACCTGGATGTTCTCGGTGCCGGGGACCGAGCTCTTGACGCCGGCGCAGCGAGCCTCGAGGGCGACCGAGCCGGTCTGCTGGATGACGCAGAGCGGGTGCTTGACGCCCTGGTCGGCCAGCCGCTTGCCGGCCGTGGTGCCGGCCAGCGTCTCGTCCGAGCCGAAGTACATCAGCGCGCCGAGCTTCTGGTATTGGTCGATGCCGGAGTTGAAGCCGACCACCGGGATGCCGGCCTGGGTGGCGGCCTTGACCGAGCCGGCCAGCGCGTCCGGGGTGACCAGGGTGGTGGCGATGCCGCTCACCTTGGAGTCCACCGCGTTCTGGATGAGCACGGCCTGCTTGGGCGCCTCCGGGTCGTTGGAGTACTTCAGCGTGACGCCGGTGTCCTTGGCCGCCTGCTGCGCGCCGTTCTTGATCTTGTCCCAGAACGTGTCGCCGGGGGTCTCGTGGGTGATGAAGGCGATCGTGTACCCGGAGCTGCCGGCGGCGTTCCCGCCGCCGCTGGTGTCCTCGTTGGTTTTCTCGCGGCCCCCGCCGCTGCATCCGGCGGCGGCGATGGCGACGACCGACAGGGCGGCCGCGACGCGGAAGGTGCGACTACGAGCGTTCATCGGATATCTCCTGGGGTGAGGCGGCGGGCGGCCGGGAGTGGAGGCCGACCGAGTTGAGGTAGGAACGGGTACGCGTGGCGATGGGGAGTGGCACGTCGAAGTCGACCGGGTACATGTCCTGCTCGACCACGACGAAGATGTCGGCGTCGAGCTCGCTCAGGGCCTCCATGACCGCCGGGATCTTGGGCTCGCCGGCCGGTGGCTCGACGCTGGCGCCCTGGGCCACGGCCTTGCCGAAGGCCAGGTCCTCCTCGACCGCGCGCCGGGCGATCTCGGGGTCCATCTGCTTGATGTGCACGTAACCGACCCGCTCCGGGTACTTGCGGATCAGGCCCGGCACGTCGGCCCGCCGGTAGGCGAGGTGGCCGGTGTCGAGGCAGAGCGAGACGAAGGCCGGGTCGGTGCCGGCCAGGAAGCGCTCGACCTGTTCCTGGGTCTCGACCTGGTAGTCGGCGTGCGGGTGGAAGCGCATGTGCACCCCGTACTCCTCGAACAGGATCCGGCCCAGGGTGTCGGAGTTGCGCACCAGCTCACGCCAGCCGTCGTCGCTGAGCTGCGCGGGCTCGCGGTAGGAGTTGGTCACGTCGTCGCGGTAGCCCGGCACCGGCACGAAGACGACGTTCTCGGCGCCCAGCGCCGAGGTCAGCGCGGCCACCTTGCGGCTCTCGACGACCACCGCGTCGAAATCCTTGTGCGGGCCGCCGACCCCGGCCACCGTGCCGCCGGCCACCGACAGGCCCCGCTTCGCCAGCTCATCGGAGAGCAGGGCGGGGTCCGTGGGCAGGTAGCCATAGGGACCCAGCTCGAGCCAGCGATATCCGGCCGAGACCATCTCGTCGAGGAACCGTTCCCAGGGCGTCTGCCTGGGGTCGTCGGCGAACCACACTCCCCACGAGTCGGGGCAGCTACCTAGTTGCAGATGACGGATTTCCATTCAAGTCGCCTTCAGTCGAGTTGAGGGGTGGTGGCCGGGGTGGTTGGACGGGCTCAGCTCGCCGTAGGGAAGTGCAGGGACGCGCCGGACGCGTGCGAGACGTGCGGCCATCGGGAGGTCACGACCTTGCCGCGGGTGTAGAACGAGACCCCCTCGGGCCCGTGGATGTGCTTGTCCCCGAACAGGGAGTCCTTCCAGCCGCCGAAGGAGTAGTAGGCCATCGGCACCGGGATCGGCACGTTGATGCCGATCATCCCGACCTTGACGCCGCGCTGGAACCGGCGCGCGGCCTCGCCGCTGGAGGTGAAGATGGCGGTGCCGTTGCCGTACGGGTTGCTGTTGATCAGCTCGATCGCGGCGTCGACGTCGTCGGCCCGCACCACCGACAGCACCGGCCCGAAGATCTCCTCGGTGTAGACGTCCATCGTCGGCTGCACCTGGTCGATGACGGTCGGGCCGACGAAGAATCCGTTCTCGTGCCCCGGCACCCGTACGCCGCGGCCGTCGACCAGCACCTTGGCGCCCTGTTGCTCGCCGGTGCCGATCAGACCCTCGATGCGCTCCTTGGCGGCGGCCGTGACGACCGGGCCCATCTCGCTGCGCGGGTCGCGGCCGGGACCGACCACCACCTCGCCGGCCTTGCGCGACACCAGGTCCATCAGCGCGTCGCCGGCGCCGCCGACGGCGACCGCGGCCGAGATCGCCATGCACCGCTCCCCCGCCGAGCCGAACGCGGCCGCGGTCAGGTGCTGGGCGGCGAAGTCGAGGTCGGCGTCGGGCAGCACGATCGCGTGGTTCTTGGCGCCGCCCAGCGCCTGCACCCGCTTGCCGGTGGCGCTCGCCCGGTCGTGGATGTAGCGGGCGATCGGCGTCGAGCCGACGAACGAGACGGCGGCGATGCCCGGGTGCTCGAGGATCGCGTCGACGACCTCCTTGTCGCCGTGCACCACGTTGAAGACGCCGTCCGGCAGCCCGGCCTCGCGCCACAGCTGCGCCACGTAGTTCGACGCGCTCGGGTCGCGCTCGCTCGGCTTGAGCAGGAACGTGTTGCCGCAGGCGATGGCGACCGGGTACATCCACATCGGAACCATGGCCGGGAAGTTGAACGGGGTGATGCCGGCGCAGACGCCGAGCGGCTCACGGAAGCTGAAGACGTCGACCCCGGTGGACGCCTGGTCGGAGTAGTCGCCCTTGAGCAGCTGCGGGATGCCGCAGGCGAACTCGATCACCTCGAGGCCGCGCTGCACCTCGCCGGCCGCGTCCGAGAGCACCTTGCCGTGCTCGTCCGAGATCAGCTCGGCGATCTCCTTGACCCGGGCGTTGACCAGCTCGCGGAAGGCGAACAGGATCTTCGTCCGCTTGCTCAGCGACGCCTGGCTCCACTCCTGGAATGCGCTTTCCGCGGCCGAGACCGCCGCGTCGACGTCGGCGCTCGTGCCGAGCACCACCTCGTGCTGCTGCTCGCCGGTGGCCGGGTTGAAGACGGGCCCTCGCCGCGAAGACGCACCGGCGGTGAACTCTCCGCCGATCCAATGGTCGATGGTTGACATGGGCTTCCCTAGAGGTAGAACCGCTGGTCGCGTTTGGCCGCGGCGTACCGCTCGCGAGCCTCGCGCGTGGATGACAATTCGGATATTTCCGGTACGGGGACGTCCCACCACGACTCGGACGAGGGCACCGGCGACAGGGGGTCGGTCTCGATGTGCACCACGGTCAGCCGGTCGGCGTCCCGGGCGCGCTTCAGCCCGTCCCGCAGGTCGGCAATGGTCCGGCAACGGATGACGCTCGCGCCCAGGCTCTCGGCGTTGGCGGCCAGATCGACCGGTAGGTAGGAGCCGTCGTAGTCCTGCGACTCGCCGCGGAACCGGTAGCTGGTGCCGAACCGCTGCGAGCCGAGCGACTCGGAGAGGGCGCCGATCGAGGCGAAGCCCTGGTTCTGGACCAGCACCACGATCAGCTTGATCCCCTCGGCGACGGCCGTGACGATCTCCTGCGCCATCATCAGGTACGAGCCGTCGCCGACCAGTGCGTACACCTCGCGGCTCGGGTCGGCCATCTTGATGCCGAGCGCCCCGGCGATCTCGAAGCCCATGCAGGAGTAGCCGTACTCCACGTGGTACTGCTTCGGGTCCCGCGCGCGCCACAGCAGCTGGAGATCGCCGGGCATGCTGCCGGCCGCTTGCACCACCACATCGCGTGCGCCGCACGCCTCGTTCACCGCGCCGATCACCTCGGCCTGGGCGGGCACCGGCCCGTGACCCATCCGATAAGTGCGCTCCACCGTCGCCTGCCAGGCCACCACGTCGGTCCGGTAGTCCGTCGGGAACCGCTTGCCGCCCACCGCCGCCAGCAGCTCGGAGAGCCCGGCCCGGGCGTCGGCGACGATCGGGAAGGCCGACTGCTTGGCGGCGTCGAAGGCGGCCACGTTGATGTTCACGAACTTCACGTCCGGGTTCCGGAACGCCGTACGCGATGCCGTGGTGAAGTCGCTGTAGCGCGTACCCACCCCGATCACCACGTCGGCGTCGCGGGCCAGCCGGTTCGCGACCGGGGTGCCGGTCGAGCCCACGCCACCGACCGCGTTCGGGTGGTCCCAGGCCAGTGCGCCCTTCCCGGCCTGGGTGTCGGCCACCGGGATGCCGGTCTCCCGGGCGAACTGGTCGAGCTCGGCCGACGCCTCCGCGTAGATGACGCCGCCACCGGCGATGAGCAGGGGCTGCGACGCGTTCCGGATCGCGTCGGCCGCGCGCTCGACGAAGGCCGGCTCGGCCAGGGGGCGGGCGACGTGCCACACCCGCTTGGCGAACAGGGCGTCCGGGAAGTCGTACGCCTCGGCCTGCACGTCCTGCGGCAGGCAGATGGTCACCGCGCCGGTCTCCGCCGGATCGGTGAGCACCCGCATCGCGCCGAGCAACGCGGCCGGCAGCTGCTCGGGCCGCCACACCCGGTCGAAGAAGCGCGACAGCGGGCGGAAGGCGTCGTTCACGCTCACGTCGTACGAGCCCGGGTCCTCCAGCTCCTGCAGGACCGGCGCGGCGACCCGGGTCGCGAAGACGTCGGACGGGAACAGCAGCACGGGCAGCCGGTTGACGGTGGCGAGGGCCGCGCCGGTGAGCATGTTGGTCGAGCCCGGCCCGATCGACGCCGTACAGGCCATCGTGGACAGACGGTTCCGCATCCGGGCGAATCCCGCCGCCGCGTGCACCATCGCCTGCTCGTTGCGGGCCAGGTGGTAGGGCAGGTCCGCCTCACCGGTCCGCTGCGCCTGCAGCAGCGCCTGGCCCAGCCCGGCGACGTTGCCGTGACCGAAGATGCCGAAGCACCCGGCGATCGTGCGCTGCTCGATGCCGTCGCGCTCGGTCCACTGGCTGGCCAGGAACCGCACGACGGCCTGACCCACGGTGAGTCTCACGGACGCGTCCTTTCCTTGCTGGAGGTCAGCGGGAGCCGCTCGTCGACCGGCATCCCGGCCCACGAGGCGCGCACCCAGCCGTGCGCCGGGTCGTCGCGCACGATCCACTCGCGCGCGCCCGGGCCGGCCATCACGTTGAGGTAGTAGAGGTCGTAGCCGGGTGCGGCCATCGACGGGCCGTGCCAGCCGTACGGGATGAGCACGACGTCGCCGGAGCGGACCTCGGCGCAGACGTCGATCGGGCGGTCGGGATGCCCGTACACCCGCTGGTAGCCGCTGCCCGCCCCGCCGGCCGGGGAGGGCGACACCTCGAAGTAGTAGATCTCCTCGAGGCTGGACTCGCCGTCGCCCGCCTCGTCGTGCTTGTGCGGCGGGTACGAGGACCAGTTGCCGCCCGGGGTCAGCACCTCGCACGCGATCAGCCGGTCGGCGTCGAAACTCTCCGGGGTGCAGAAGTTGTTGACCTGCCGGCTGGCCTGCCCGGCGCCGCGCAGCTCGACCGGGACGTCCTCGGCCGCGCCGTAGCGGAACGGGAACCGGCGTTCGGCGCGGGCGGCGGGCAGCGCGAAACGGCCGCCGTTGGGGGCGCGCACGGTTACCCAGGACTCTCTCGGCACGTACGCGAAATCGGTGACCCGCGAGAAGACCGAGCGCCGGCCGGTGAGCGTGACCCGCTCGTCGTCGCAGGTCACGTCGCAGCCGCCGGCCAGCGGCAGCACCAGCATCTCGTCCTCGCCGGTGCGGAACCGCGCCCGGGCACCGATCGGCAGGTCGAGCACGCGCAGGCCGCTGAATCGCCAGCCGGCGTTCTCGGGTGTCACCACGGTGTCGAACGGCTTGTCGGCGGTGCTGCCCCGGCGCATGACCGGATTGACCCGGCTCATCACAGCAACCCCACCGCGCGGTCGACCGCGTCGGCCACCGTGCCGCTCGCCGGGTAGAGCAGCGACCGGCCGATGACCAGGCCCTGCACGGTCGGCAGCCGCAGCGCCCGGGACCAGGCGTCGTAGGCGCCGTCGGCGTCGTCGGTCACCTCGCCGCCGAGGATCAGCGCGGGCAGCGTGGTCGCGGCCATGACCCGCTCCATGTCGGGCACGATCGGCACCTTCAGCCAGGTGTAGGCCGAGGTGGTGCCGAGCCCGGCGGCCACCGTCATCGCCCGGATCATCGCCTCGCCGGTCAGGTCGTTGCGGACCCGGCCGTCGACCCGGTGCGAGATGAACGGCTCGACCATCGCCATCCGCCGGCGCGCGGCCAGCTCGGTCACCGCGGTGCCGCAGGCCTGCAGCGTCGCCACGGTGCCGGCGTCGTCGGGGTCGATGCGCAGCAGCATCTTGCCGCCCTCGTAGCCGGCCAGGGCGATGCTGTCCGCGTCGTACGCGGTGAACCGGTCGTCCATCTCGAAGCTGGTGCCGGCCAGGCCGCCCCGGTTCATCGAGCCGATCACGACCTTGTCGTCCAGCGCCCCGAGCAGCAGCAGGTCCTCCAGGATGTCGGGGGTGCCGAGCACGCCGTTGACGCCGGGCCGGGACAGCGCCGTGCGGATGCGCTCGAGCAGGTCGACCCGGTTGGCCATGGCGAGCGGGTCCTTGCCGGCCCGAAGCGCGCCGCGGGCCGGGTGGTCGGCCGCGATGATCATCAGCTTGCCGTGCGGGCCGAGCAGGCTCGCCGGCCGGCGGCGGGCGGCGGCGGCGGTCGCGATGGCGCCGGGGCGCCGGGTGCGCGCCTCCAGCAGGTCGGCGAAGTCAGGCACGGCCGGCCTCCCCGATCAGCCGGCGGACCTCGGCCTCCGTGGGCATCGCGTCCGAACAGGCCAGACGCGAGGCGACGATGGCTCCGGCGGCGTTGGCGAAGCGCATCGTCGCCTCGAGCTCCCAGTCGGCGAGCAGGCCGTGGCAGAGCGCGCCGCCGAACGCGTCCCCGGCGCCGAGCCCGTTCACGACCTCGACCGGGACCGGCGGCACCTCCGCCTGCTCGCCTTTGACCTGTGATGCGAGCACCCCGGCCGGGCCCTGCTTGATGACGGCGAGCTCGATGCCGGCCGCGTGCAGTCGCTGCACCGCCTCGGCCGGCTCCCGGACGCCGACCGCCGTGTCCACCTCGTCGAGGTTGCCGACGGCCACCGTCGCGTACGGCAGCGCCTCGGCGTACCAGCTGCGGGCCTCCGCACGGGACTCCCAGAACATCGGGCGGTAGTCGAGGTCGAAGACGGTGATGCCGGCCTTGCCCCGGGCCTTCAGCGCGGCCAGCGTGGCGGTGCGGCTCGGCTCCTGGGACAGGCCGGTGCCGGTGACCCAGAAGATGCCGGCCGCGCGGATCGCGTCGAGGTCCAGCTCCTGCTCGCGGATCTCGAGGTCGGGCGCCTTCGGGAAGCGGTAGAAGTAGAGCGGGAAGTCGTCCGGCGGGAAGATCTCGCAGAACGTGACCGGGGTCGGCAGGCCGGCCACCGGAGTCACGAAGCGGTCGTCCACTTCGAACCCGCGCAGCGCGTCGTGCAGGAACTCGCCGAACGGGTCGTTGCCGGTGCGGGTGATGACCGCGGCGCGCCGGCCGTAGCGGGCGGCGGCGACGGCCACATTGGAGGCGCTGCCGCCCAGGAACTTCTCGAAGGTGCGCACCTCGCGCAGCGAGACGCCGATCTGCTGTGGGTACAGGTCGACGCCTATGCGTCCCATCGTCAGTACCTCGTCGGCGGGCATGCCTCTCCCCGGGGTTGGGCACAGATGATCACAAATGGGCACGTAGCGGCGTGCCGGGTGCCGTGCTCGTTACGGCGCTCATTACGGCGCGATGAAGAAGTGTTGCCTGCCGTCGGTAATCGACCGGCGACCCTATGTTTGCTGCCCTCGATGTAATAACGTGAGGGCTCATCCGTCAATACTTTGTCCTGACAAACTGACTTGCACCATCTGAACCACGTGTCTTCAGGGGGAGAGATAGCCGTGACAACCGACCCGGCCCCGGTGCGCTCCGTCCACCTCGACCGGACCAGCCCGGTGCCGCTGTATTACCAGGTGGCGACCCGGTTGCAGGAGCTGATCGAGCGGGGCGAGATCGGGGTCGGCGACCGGATCGAGAACGAGGTGGACCTGGCCGAGCGGCTCGGCGTCTCCCGCCCCACGACGCGGCGGGCGATCCAGTATCTGGTCGAGCGCGGCATGCTGGTGCGCAAGCGCGGCGTGGGCACCCAGGTGGTGCACCCCAAGGTCCGTCGCCCGGTCGAGCTCTCCAGCCTGTACGACGACCTGGTCGCCGGCGATCGCGCGCCGCGCACCGAGGTGCTGGAGCTGCGGGTGGTGCCGGCCTCCGACGAGGTCGCCACGGCGCTGTCCCTGGCGCCCGGCACCCCGGTGACGTGGATCGAGCGGCTGCGCTTCGCCGGCGGCGAGCCGCTGGCGCTGATGCACAATGCGATCCCGCTCGACGTGCTCGACGTGACCGAGGCCGATCTCGCCGCGCACGGCCTCTACGAGCTGCTGCGCCGGGCCGGTCACGTGCCGCGGATCGCCACCCAGGTGATCGGGGCCCGCTCGGCCACCGCCGCCGAGGCCCGCACGCTGGACGAGAAGCGCGGCGCCTCGCTGCTCACCATGACCCGCACCGCCTGGGACACCGGAGGACGCGCCCTCGAGTACGGCAGCCATCTCTATCGGGCCAGCCGCTACAGTTTCGAGCTGAACCTGTCCGCGGGTTGAAACCGGGCTTGTCGGACGAACGAGTCAGAACGTGAGGAGTTACGGCAAGTTCTCGTGACTGGCCGTCCATGACAGAACGGGCGTCACCGGGTTGCCCGCGGCCCGGCCGATCCGCACCATCGTCGCGGTGCGGACATCCCTGTCGATGAGTGGCGTGCAGCCGAGCGAGGCCGCCACCGCAGACTTAAGCGGCCGTTGTGTCGGCAACTCCTACGTGCTCGTGTGCCCGGTCGGGCACGGCGCGACCGGGACCGTGTGGCGCGGTATCGACCGGTCGACCGGCGAGCCGGTGGCGGTCAAGCTGCTCCACGAGGGACTGCTGCGGCAGCCCAAGCTGGTCATCCGGTTCGTGCAGGAGCGCACGATCCTGATGATGATGCGCCACGAGAACATCGTCGGCGTGCACGACCTGTTCAGCGTCGGCGGCTCGCTCGCGCTGGTGATGGACTACGTCAGCGGCGGCTCGCTGCGCAACCGGCTGACCGCGGCCGGCACGCTGCCCCCGTCCGAGGCGGCCGGGCTGCTCGCCCAGGTCGCCGCCGCGCTCACCCAGGCGCACGAGCTCGGCGTGGTGCACCGGGACGTCAAGCCCGACAACATCCTGCTCCAGGAGGTGGAGTCGGCCCCGGGCGCGGCGGCCCGGCACGAGGTGCGCCTCACCGACTTCGGCATCGCCCGGGTGCTCGACGCGGCCGGCCTGACCACGCCGCAGGCCATCGTCGGGACGCCGCACTACATGGCGCCGGAGGCGATCCACGGCGAGGCGGAGCCGGCCTCCGACGTCTACTCGGTGGGCATCGTGCTCTACGAGCTGGTCACCGGCCATCCGCCGTACGGTGGCGAGCCGCTCGCGGTCCTGCGGCGGCACGTGGAGGACGCGCCGGAACGCCCGCCCGGCCTGCCGCTGCCGGTCTGGGAGCTGATCGAGTGGTGCGTCGAGAAGGACCCGTCGCGCCGCCCGACGGCCGGTGAGCTGGGTGTGGCGCTGCGCGAGCTGTCCCGGCAGATGGCCGGCTGCCCGGCGCTGACCGCGGCGACCCTCAACCCCGATTTCGCGTACGGGATGACGGCCCACCTGGGACAGCCGCACCCGTCCACCCGCCGCCCGCCGCCCCGCCGGCGCCCCCGCAACGGCCCCCGCTCCTGGATGTGGCGCCGCCCCGGCCTGATGGTCGCGCTGGTCGCCGCCTCGGTCGCGGTCTCCGGCCTGAGCGGTTACAACGCGTGGCACCTGATCGACGCCGGCGGTCGTCCGGCGAGCACCGCCCAGGGCCGGCTCCCGGCCGTCGCCGTGCCCGGCGCGACTCCCGCGAGCGGCGGCCCGGCCGGCGCCGCCGTAACGGTCCCGTCGGCCGCCCCGGCCGGCTCGCTCCCGTCGAAGGTGTCCAACGACCAGCCGGCCGGTCTCGTCGGCCCCGGCGGCCTCGGCGGCCCCGGCGCGTTGCCCGAGCAGGCCCGTGGCCGCCCGGTCGCCGGCGCCTCGGCCGGGGCCGCGGTGAGCGCGGGCGCGGCCGCCACTGGCGTCCAGGGCCACGCGAAGGTGCAGTTCGGACCGTGGCGCTGCGGTGACGCGTACAGCTGGGATGTGGGTCATCCGGTCCTGGCCCGGCCCTGCCACGCGGTCGGGCCGTCGATCCGGGTGATGGGCCAGATGGAGGCGGCCCCCGGCGTGCAGCTCGACATAGCGCTGACCGTGCGCGACGCGAAGACCCGGGAGATCGCCGCCGGCCCGTTCACCTGCAAGGCCGTGATGTTCACCGACTTCGCGTTCCGCCACGACTGCGGCCCGTCCGACCTCGACCCGCCGCGCGGCCACCGCTACGTTCTGGTCGAGACGTGGCAGTACACCGAGCGCCCGCTGCTACCCGGCGGCAGCGCCCAGGGCCCGGAGTTCGACTGGTAGACGGGAGAAGGCGTGGCCGGACGGTGGCCACGCCTTCTCACCTCGGACGACTCTCCGTCAGACCGCGCGCCACATGCGGAAGAAGGGCGTGCCGTCCGGCAGCAGCATCTCGAACGGCTCCATGTCGACGTAGCCGGTCCGGCGGTAGAGGCGCACGTTGTTCTCGTTCGTGGCCTCGAGGTACGCCGGAACGCCCGCCGCGTCGAGCTCGTCGTGCGTCCGCTTCATCAGCTTGCTGCCCAGGCCGTGCTCCTGGAAGTCCGGGTGGACGGCCAGGAACGCGAGGTGCCAGTGCGGGTCGTGCGGGTGGTGCTTCTCGAAGAGCTGGTCGAGCGCGATGAACCGGTCGAGGTACTCGCCGGCCAGCGACCGCAGGCGCTCCTCGTAGTTCTCCGGGTCCGGCGACTCCTTGGTGTAGTCGAACCACACGGCCGTCGCCACCAGGCCGTCGCCGGACGGGTTGTCGATCACGTCGACCCGGCCGTACTTGTGCGCGTGCTCGGTGAGCAGCGCGAAGAAGTCGGCCATGACCGGGAGCCGGTCGTCCAGCGGCGGCACCAGGTAGGCGTCCGCGGCCAGGTCGAAGAAGGACAGGCTGATCAGATGACCGACCGCGGGGATCTCGTCCGCGCGGGCGGGGCGGATGTCGAAGCTCACTTGACCCCCTGGTCACCGGCGAGGGCGGCGGAGAAGCCACCGGTCGTGCCGGAGGTAGCGCTGCGGGCACCGAGACCGATGCCCTGGTAGACGTCGGGACGGCTGCTGCGCAGCACCAGCGCCCAGAGGATGCCGGCGACGCTGACCACGGCGAACGCGAGCGGCACGACCCAGGTGGGCCCGCTGCCGGGCTCGACGCCGAAGAGCGTGGCGATGTTGGTGAGCGCGAGGTAGCTCATGACCAGCAGCAGGATGGTGCCAAGGACCGGGGCGCCGATGCGGTGCCAGACGTCCTCACCCTCCGGGTGGCGGGCGAAGTAGCCGATGACCGCGATCGAGGTGACCGTGATCAGCAGCAGGACGCCGATGCCGCCGGCCGAGCCGCCCCAGAAGAACATCTGCACCAGCGGGTCCCAGCCCATCACCGCGTACAGCACGATGACGATCAGGCCGAGCGCCGACTGGGCCAGCGAGCCGTTCTTGGGCGCGCCGGTGCCGGGCACCGTACGGCCGAACGTACGGGGAAGGACGCCCTCGCGGCCGAGCGAGAAGGTGTACCGCGAGATGATGTTGTGGAAGGAGATCATCGCGGCGATCAGCGAGGTCAGGAACAGCGCGTGGCCCAGGTGCACCGCGGCGCTGCCGAGCTGGTCCGACGCGACGTTGAAGAACAGGTCCGGACCCTCGTTGCCGGCCCGCGTGACGACGTCGTCGCCGGCGGCCGAGATCATCGCCCACGACGCGAAGCCGTACAGGACGGCGATCAGAGCGATGGCGATGTACGTCGCGCGCGGCACCGTACGCCGCGGGTCGCGCGACTCCTCGCTGAAGACCACCGACTGCTCGAAGCCGACGAAGCCGGTGATCGCCATGGCCAGCAGCGCGCCGGAGCCGGTGCCGACCAGGCTGCCGAGGTCGACCGGCGCGGTCGACGGGTTGAAGTTGGGCGAGAAGATGTCGGCGAAGCTGAAGACGACGACCAGGATGATCTCGGCGACCAGCAGGGTGGCCAGCACCTTGCCGTTGACCGCGACGTCCCGGACGCCGAGGACGGCGGTGATCGCCCAGCAGATCAGCGCCAGCACCCACCACTGGATGTCGAGGCCGAACCAGTCCTTGAACAGCGGCGACGCGATCGCACCGAAACCGCCGTAGGCGGCGATCTGGAAGCAGTTGTACGCGAGCAGCGCGAGCCAGGCGGCGCCGACGCCGAACGGGCGGCCGATGCCCTGGGAGATGTAGGCGTAGAACGCGCCGGCGTTGGCGATGTGCCGGGCCATGGCGACGTAGCCGACCGCGAAGATCGCCAGGACGATCGCCATGGCGATGAACGCGATCGAGATGCCGGTCAGGCCGGTGACGGCGAGGCCGGTCGGTACGACGCCGGCGACCACGGTGAGAGGGGCGGCCGCCGACATCACGAAGAAGACCACCGCCGCGACGCCGAGCCGGTCGCGTGCCAGTGCCGTCGACAACTGGCTTTGCGGTGGTGTTTGGGTGGTGGACACGAGGGTCTCCAGGAGGGGGTTGAGGGGGTGGGGGTGGTTAGGCGCGCCGGGCCATGACGGCATCGCCCACCGCGGCCTCGGTGTGCGCGACGAGCTCCTGCAGCATGGCCGGAAGGCGGCGCCGGAACTGGTCGAACAACTGCTCGCGGCCGCGAGCGTCAAGAGTGATGAAGACGTGCTGGTCGAGGCCGGTCGCCAGGATCAGGCCGGCCAGCACGAGGTCGGAGACGTCGAGGAGCTCACCGCGGCCGATGAACGTGCGGATGCGGGTGGCGGGCCAGCCGGCGACCATCGAGTCGGCGGGGACGAACGACACCTTGGTGCCGAGCAGGCCGCGCTTCTCCTGCCGGTGCAGCAGGCCGGCCCGGGACAGGCGGCGCTCGACCAGGTCGGTGGCGATGCCGGTGGCGAGGAACGAGATCCAGTCACGGACCGCGCGATGGTGACCCTCGCGCAGCAGCTGGTCGAGGACGGCGGTGGTCGCCGGATCACCGGTCGGCCGATCGTCTATCAACGCGAGCTTGCCGTCGATCAGATCCAGCCGCCGCCAGAACACAAGCTCGCCGATGAGCGCCGCGGCGAGACCCAGGCCGAGAGTGGCCGGGGTCAGCAGCGACTTGCCCTTGACCGTGTCGTGGGCGGTCAAGAACAGATCATCGGCGAGGGGAAGCTGCGGCGACGACGCCACTGCAGGCCCTCCTTATTGACTCCCCATGGCAACTACGGACCGTGAGCCCGCCCCGTCGTCGCCATCCGTTACGTTGAGCGCCCCCCTGCGCAACATCGCGTAGCATGCCAGCGCGATGGTCAGGATGCAATGTCCTTTGGGGAGAGAGTTCGGACGTGGATCGTCCGATTTGGAAATCCTGTTCACCAAACGCTTGTGACCAGGACTTTCATACATGTCACTCGTTCGATGTAAAAGAAATTTAACCCACGTGCGGGCGAACACACCCGATCAAGTAGATAGACACCCATGCCCCTGGATGGAAGCAATCATGCGATAACGGACAGTATTGACCAAGGTCAACTTATACGTTCCGTAGTTTCCGCCCGCGAAACCGAACCCCCAAGCGAACCGGTCGCATCCCGGCGATTCCCGGCATACCCCGGACGGCATGTCATCCGGTCACGCTGAGTCCCGTCCGCGCCCCGCTTGCGGCCGCCCACCGTGCGCTCGGATCTTCTTCCGCACCGCCACCGCATCGCTGCCGCCACCGCCACCGCCGGCGCCACCGCATCGCTGCCGCCACCGCACCACTGACGCCACCGCACCACTGACGCCACCGCGCCGCTGCCGCCACCGCAACGCCACCGCTACCGCGCCGCTGTCGCCACCGCGCCGCTGTCGCCACCGCACCACTGCCGCCACCGCACCACTGCCGCCACCGCACCACTGACGCCACCGCGCCGCTGCCGCCACCGCAACGCCACCGCTACCGCGCCGCTGTCGCCACCGCGCCGCTGTCGCCACCGCACCACTGCCGCCACCGCACCACTGCCGCCACCGCGCCGCTGACGCCACTCGCACCGCCACCTAGGCCGGAACGGCACCGCGTCTGCCCGCACCCCCGCGGCGTGCAGCCCCGCACCCAGCGCCTAGCGATCCCGGGCCTCACGCGCCAGGCGGGACGGCAGCGAAGGCCAGAAGTCAGGGAGGCCCCCAACCCGCCCAGCCCGGCCGACCGCCCAGATCTTGAAGAGAACCCTCGCACAGGACGCGCCAACTCCTCACTCTTCTCGCCTGACGCCACAGGACCCCACGCCGCCGATTCCCGCGCCGCGGGGTCGTCGCGCCCTGTGGACAGCGTCGAGAAGATGTCGTAGCCGGCTGGTCCACTCACCCCACCCAGTGAACGGGGTGGGGTGCGGAACGGCGTGGAATGCGGAACGGCGTGGGGTTCGGAACGGGCTGAGGCGCGGAACGGGCTGAGGCGCGGAACGGCGTGGGCTGCGGAACGGCACCGACGCCGGCTCCAACACCACAACCCCAAGAGCCCGCCCGTCCACAATTTAGTTGACGATGCAAATAAAGCGGCGTACCATCGAACCCGGAAAGCTTGAAGCTTCAACGGAGGTACCCGTGAGTCGCATGCCCGCCCTCTTCCTGAGCCACGGCGCCCCGCCTCTGGTGGACGACCCGCGCTGGGTTGCGCAGCTCGAGGAGCTCGCGAACGGCCTCCCCCGCCCCAAGGCGATCCTCATGGCCTCGGCCCACTGGGAGTCGGCCCCGCTCATGCTGGGCGCCACCGAGACGGTGCCGCTCGTCTACGACTTCGGCGGCTTCGAGCGCCGCTACTACGAGGTCCAATACCCGGCCCCGGGCGCGCCCGAGCTGGCCACCCGGATCGAGAAGCTGATGCCGGACAACGAGCATGTCGCCCGGACCGGCCGCGGGCTCGACCACGGCGCGTACGTGCCGCTCACCGTCATGTACCCGGACGCCGACATCCCCGTACTGCAGATGTCCCTGCCCACCCTCGAGCCGGACCGGCTCCTGGAGCTCGGCCGCCGCCTCGCCCCGCTGCGCGACGAGGGCGTGCTGATCGTCGGCTCCGGGTTCACCACGCACGGCCTGCCGTTCCTGCGCGACTTCCGCACCGACGCCCCGGCGCCCGGCTGGTCCCGCGAGTTCGACGCCTGGGCGGCCGAGACGCTGGCCCGGGGCGCGGTCGACGAGCTCGCCGACTTCCGGCACCGGGCGCCGGGCATGCCGTGGGCGCACCCGACCATCGAGCACTTCGCGCCGATGTTCCTCACGCTGGGCGCGGCCGACGACGCCGAGCGGGCGCCCGACCAGCCGATCGACGGCTTCTGGATGGGCCTGGCGAAGCGATCATTCCAGGTCGCCTGACCTCACGAAAAGTAGTTAGTCAGGAACTTCCCAGGGTAAGCGGGGACCATTCGAAGGAATCACCCCGCTTATACGGAGGTTCCCACGTTGCTTGAGGTCACCGCGCTCGGCTGGATGCTGACCATCGGGGTCATCGTCGCCCTGCTCGCCCTCGACCTGACCCTCGGCGTGCTGCGCCCGCACGCCGTCGGCTTCCGGGAGGCGGCCCTCTGGTCCGTCTTCTACATCGCCGTGGCGGTGGTCTTCGGCCTCGTCTTCGGCACCATCGCCGGCTGGGACTTCGGCGCCCAGTTCTACGCCGGCTACATCGTCGAGAAAAGCCTCTCGGTCGACAACCTCTTCGTGTTCGTGATCATCATGACCACGTTCGCGGTGCCGGAGAAGTACCAGCAGGAGGTGCTGACCTTCGGCATCATCATCGCGCTGGTCCTGCGGGTCGTCTTCATCGCGCTCGGCGCGACCCTGCTCAACCTGTTCTCGTTCATGTTCCTGATCTTCGGGCTGCTGCTGATCTTCACCGCGATCCAGCTGTTCCGGCACCGCGACGAGGATCCCGACATCGAGGACAACGCGCTGGTCAAGGCCGGCCGCCGGTTCCTGCCGCTGACCGATGACTACGTGGGCGGCAAGATGATCACCCACGTCGACGGGCGGCGCATGTTCACGCCGCTGTTCCTGGTGCTGATCGCGATCGGCAGCTCCGACATCCTGTTCGCGCTCGACTCGATCCCGGCCGTCTTCGGGGTGACCGACGAGGCGTACATCGTCTTCGTCGCCAACGCGTTCGCCCTGCTCGGCCTGCGCGCCCTGTTCTTCCTGGTGAAGGGCCTGCTCGACCGCCTGGTCTACCTGTCCACGGGGCTGTCGATCATCCTGGCCTTCATCGGGGTCAAGCTGGTGCTGCATTGGGCGCACAAGGACATCAGCCACTCGGTGCCCGAGGTCAGCATCGGCCTCTCGCTGACGGTCATCGTGCTGGTCCTGGTGGTCACCACGGTGGCGAGCCTGATCAAGGTACGGAAAGACCCGGACACCAAGGCCCACGCGGGCAGTGTCCGGGTCCGGTCGGTAAAGGACGACGAGCGTCAGCCGATGTAGCCGCCGAGCCCGGCGGTCTGCCGTACGGCCGACTGCTGCCGCTCGACGTCCTGGCGGTAGAGGATGGCCCGGATCTCCCGGGTCTCCTCCGCCGAGTGGCGGCTCAGGAGCTCGTCGAGCTCGGCCCGCTCGGCGGTGCTGCGGAAGGAAGCCAACTCGTCGGCGAGCCGGCGGTGGGCGACGCGCATGGTCCGGCGGTTCGCCAGAGCCGTGCGAGCGTCGCGAAGCCTTGACGAGATCTGCATGACCTTGTGTCTCCTCAACGGATCGTAGTTGCTGTGCACTGAGTACAACAATGCACGGCAATCACTTCATCCCCAAAACGACCAGGTAAAACTCCCGCGACGGAAGTGACGCCGGTAACGCGAAAACAGTGGTGGCGGTCACCGAGAGTGGCCGAGGAGCAGGTCAGGCGGTCGAGGTGATGTCGGACACCGCGAGGCGGGACGAGAGCTGGGTGCGCGACCGCACCCCGAGCTTGCGGTAGACCCTGGTCAGGGTCGCCTCCACGGTCTTGACGCTGAGGTAGAGCTGGGTGGCGATCTCCCGGTTGCTGGCGCCGTCCCGTACCAGGCCGGCGATGCGCAGCTCGGTGGACGTGAGCCCGAGGTCGAGCGGCGGCAGGCCGGACGCGCTGCTTCCCTCGGTACGGGCGAGGGCGCGCTCGGTCTGCTCGGCCCACGGCTTGGCGTCGGCGGCCAGGAAGATGGTCAGCGCCGCGCCGATCGCCATCCGGGCCGCCGCGTACCGGCGCCGCCGCCGCTCGGCGCCGCCCTGCACGAGCAGCGCGTGTGCCTGCTCGATCGGCTGGTGCAGCTGCTCGAAGTGGCGGGCGGCCGCCGCCGACAGCACCACGGCCGAGTCGGCCTGCCCGCTCTCGGAGAGCACGACGGCGGTGGCCCGGTCGAGATAGCCGACCGTGCCGGGTGTGTTGCCCAGCCGGTGCGCGGCGGCCCGGGCCTCGGCCAGAGTCGCGGCCGCCTCGGCGTGCTCGCCCAGGGCGGCCAGGCCGCCGGCCAGGTCGCCGTGCCAGCGGACGATCATCGGGTCGGCGCCACCGGACTCGGCCTCGAGGTCGCGCAGCCGGCGCAGCGCCGCCACGCCGGCCCGGGTCTCCCCCGCCCGCAGCTCGGCCTGGCCCAGCGCGTGCAGGTTGCGACGCAGGTAGAGGCTGTCGCTCTCCTGCTCGGACGCGCGCACCCCGCGCCGGGCGAAACCGGCCGCCGCCGCCAGGCTGCCCCCGGCCAGCTCGGCCACCGCGGCCGTGTACCAGGTCGGGCCGGGGCTCAGGCCGGCGTGCTGGGCGGCGTGGACGGCGCGGTGCGCGTACTGCAGGGCCTCGCGGCACCGCCCGGCCCGGGTGGCCACCTCGGACAGGCTGCGCAGCACCTCGACCCGGGCCTCGCCGATCCGGTCGCCCTCGGCCACCACCAGCAGCTTGAGCAGCTCGTCGCGGGCCTCGTCGAGCCGGTCGTCGACCATCGCGAAGCGGGCCGCCATGTAGCGCGGGCCGTAGTGCAGCCAGTCCGGCGCCGGGGTGGCCGGCAGCTCGAGTGCCTGGGCCAGCGTGTCGGCCCAGCGCGGCTCGCCCCGCAGCCGCTGCACCTGGGCGATCAGGCTCAGCCCCATCGCCTCGGTGGTCGGGTCGCCGGCCCGGCGGGCGGCGTCGACCGTGCGACCGGCCTCGGTGGCGGCGCGATCGGGATCGCCGGTGAGGAACGCGAGCCAGGTCAGCCGCAGCCGTACCGGGGCGAGCAGGGCCGGGTCGTCGCCGGCCTCGGCCAGCGCGGCCGCGAACGTCTCCCCCATCTCGGCGAGACCCTGCCCGGCCAGGTCGAGCAGCACGAGCCGGGCCCGCACCCGGTGCCCGGCCGGCGCGTCCTCGGCCGCGATCACCGCCTCGGCGGCCCGGCCGGCCAGCGCCGGGGCGCCCCCGGTGGTGGCGGCCCGGGCGGCGGCGACCAGCCAGTCGAGCCGCTGGCCGGCGAGCGAGTGCGGGCAGCGGTCGGCGGCCAGCAGGTAGAGCTCGGCGGCCGCCCGCCCGGCGCCGCGCTCGGCCCGGCGGTCGGCGGCGGCGCCCAGCGAGCGGGCCACGGCGGCGTCCGGCCGTCCGGTGCGCAGGGCCCGGTGCCGCAGCGCCTCGGTCGGGTCGAGCGCGCCGGCCGCGAGGGCGGCGTGCGCCGCGTGCCGCTCGGCCGCGGTGGCCTCCTCGGTGAGCACCTGGGCGAGCAGGGGCGGGGTGAACCGGATCGCCTCGCCGTCCAGCTCGATCGCCCCGCCGGCGGCGGCCAGCCGCAGGTCACGTGCGGCGTCGTCGCGCCCGGCGCGCAGCAGCACGGTGGTGGTCGGCTCGGTGGCGAGGGCGGCGACCAGCAGCGTGGCCCGGACCCCGGCGCTGAGCGCGAGCAGCCGGTCGCGCAGCAGCTCACGGGCGGTCTCCGGGATCGGCGCCGGACGCCAGGGCGGTCCGGGCGAGACCGCGGCGCCGAGCGCGAGGGCCAGGAACGGGTTGCCGGCGCTGGCCTCGTGCATCCGGCTGGCCGTGCGGCAGGGCAGTCCGCGCGCCTCCAGGATCGCGGTGAGGTCGTCGGCCTCGAGCGGGGGCACGGCCAGCTCGAGCACGGGCGCGGGGCAGAGGCGGGCGGCGCGGCGTTTCCCGGCCGGGTCGGGACGGCGCTGGGCGGCGAGCACCCGCACGCGCCGGCCCGGTCGGCGGCGCATGGCGAAGCCGATCAGCTCGGCCGACTCGGCGTCCAGCCATTGCGTGTCGTCGAGCACGAGCAGGACGGCCTGGCGGCGGGCGCAGTGCGCGAGCAGCAGCGGCAGGACGAGCCGGCGGGCGAGCGCGGGGGTGCCGACGCGCGGCGGGAGACCCTGCCGCAGGGCGGCGAGAGCGGCACGCTGGGCGGGTGGCAGGGCTTGGGCGGCCTCCTCCGGCAGCTGCGCCACGAGGTCGGCGATTCCCGCGTACGGGAGGGAGCGTTCCGTGCGGACCGGGCGCGAGCGGAGCACGATCTCGCCCCGCCCTCTCGCGGCCGCCGCCACCGCGTCGAGGACCGCGGTCTTGCCGATGCCGGCCGGCCCGTGCAGGGCCACACCGCCCCCGGCGCCGAGGCGATTCTCGATCGCCGCGAGGAGCGCGCCGCGGCCACGGAGGGTCGCGTCGGACGGCACGCGAGTCACCCCCTAGGTCCGCAGCTGAATTCAGCCTAGGAACCTAGCCGGTGGTCATCAATGGGTTCACCTATGACAAGCTATTGATCTTGTCACATATCTGCCTTGTTGTTCACTTCTTCTGGGCCGTCACCGACGTCGCCGTGACCGTTCCGTCCGATCCGGTGGTCCCCTGCACGGTGACGGTCTGACCGGCCTTCACGTCCGAGACCTTGCCCTTGCTCGCGGTCGACACCGTCGTCTTGCCGTCGGTCTTGACCGTCACCACGTCGCCGTCGGGCGTCTGCACGTAGATCGTGCCGCCGTCGACGAGCTTGACCGTGCCGGTGGTCCCGGCCGCGGCCGCGGACGAAGAGGAGGAGCTGCCGCTGCCGCTGCCCGGGCCGGTGCCGCCGCCGGGGAAGGCGCCGCCGCCCGGGAACCCGTAGGCGCCCGAGCCCCCGCCGTAGCGGCCGGCACCGGCCCCCGGGAACGCCGCCGAGCGGTTGCCGGCTCCGGCGCCGGCGCCGGTCGAGCCGGTGCCCCACTGCTTCTGCGCCTGCAGGCCGGCGATGAAGCCGCCGAGCACCAGCACGACCGCGCCGAGCACGATCGTCGCCTTGTTCCACCACTTCTTGGGCGCGGCCTTCGCCAGCTCCCGGGCCAGGCCGTCGTCGCGCCGGTCGTCGCCGGGCGAGGGACCGGCCCCGTCGGCCGGGATCGTGTTCAGCACGGCGGTGTCGTCATTCATGGGCGTCACAGCGGGTCCTCACTCGTAGCGCAGCGCGTCGATGGGACGCAGCCGGGCGGCACGGCCGGCGGGCAGGCCGCCGAAGAACAGTCCGATGGCGATGGACACGCCCAGGGCGAGCCCGATGGAGCTGGGCACGATCACCGGCTTGACCCCGACGATCTCGAAGCTGCTGCCGATCAGCGCGGCCGCGACGCCGAGGGCGCCGCCGATCACGCTCAGCAGCGTCGCCTCGATCAGGAACTGGGTGAGGATCGTGCGCCGGGGCGCGCCCAGCGCCTTGCGGATGCCGATCTCCCGGGTCCGCTCGGTGACCGTGACCAGCATGATGTTGGTGATGCCGATCCCGCCGACGAGCAGACTGATCGCTGCTACGGCGCCGAGCAGCGTGGTGAACGTATCGGCGGTCTCGGTCTGGGTCTGCAGCAGCTGGGAGGCGTTCTGGATCCGGTACGGCGTGGTCGACGACCCGGCGCCGGAGGTGCTCGTGGCGGTGGCGGAGACGTTCAGCCGCTGGTCGAGGATGGTGGCGACCTCGGACTCGACGGCGTCGACCCGGCCCGGGTCTTTGGCCTCGACCAGGATCGAGTTGAGCGCGCCGTAGCCGGTGAGCACCTGGCGGACCGCGCTCAGCGGCGCGACGGCGGTGTCGTTGGCGTCCTGGAAGCCGGTCGAGCTCTTCTCCTGCAGCACGCCGACCACGGTGAACAGCGCGCCGCCGACGGTGACCTGCTTGTCGATCGGGTCGACGCCGGGGAACAGCTCGTCGACCACGGTCTGCCCGAGCACCACGACCCGGCGGCCCTGCGACTCGTCGTCGGCGGTGAAGCCGGCGCCGGTGCCGACCGGGGTGTTCGAGGCGGTGAACCAGCCGGGTGTGGTGCCGACGAACGAGCTGACCTGGTGGTCGGTGCCCTCGTAGGTGATCGTCGCGGACGAGCTGACCACCGGCGACACCGACTTCACGTCGGGCGCCATGGCCGGATCGCTGAGCGCGCCGGCCATCTCGGTGGTGAGCGCGGTGTTGCTGGAGCCGCCCCGGTTGGTGCTCATCACCGTGATCGTGTTGGTGCCCAGGGCCTCGATCCGGTCGCTGATCGCCTTGGCCGAGCCGTTGCCGACGGCGACCAGCAGGATCACCGCCGCCACGCCGATCAGGATGCCGAGCATGGTCAGGGCCGAGCGCAGCTTGTTCGCCGACAGCCCGCGCAGCGCGAACCGCAGCACCTCACCGAAGCTCATGACGCGTGCCGTCCGGCGAACGCGCCCACGGGCGGCAGGTGGATCGGCGACTGCCGGTGGTCCTCGACGATCTGGCCGTCGACCAGGCGGACCAGCCGCTTGGCCCGGGCGCCGACCTCGGGCTCGTGCGTAATGATCACGATCGTCCGTCCCGAACGGCTGAGGTCGTCGAAGACGTCGAGCACGTCCTCGGTCGAATGGCTGTCCAAGTTACCGGTCGGCTCGTCGGCCAGCAGCAGGGCCGGCTCGGTGACCAGCGCCCGGGCCACCGCGACGCGCTGCTGCTGGCCGCCGGAGAGCTGGTTCGGCTCGTGCCGGGCGCGGTCGGCGAGACCCACCACGTCCAGGGCGGCGAGCGCTCGGCGGCGGCGTTCCCGCGGCTTCACCCCGGCGTACGCGAGGGGAAGCTCCACGTTGGCCACGGCCGACGTACGGGGAATGAGGTTGAAGGCCTGGAAGATGAAGCCGATGAGCCGGTTCCGGGCCAGTGCCAGCTGCCGGTCGGCCAGCTTGCTCACGTCGACGCCGTCGAGGTGGTAGCTGCCCGAGGTGGGCACGTCGAGGGCGCCGAGGATGTTCATCAGGGTCGACTTGCCGGAGCCGGACGAGCCCATGATGGCCACGTAGTCGCCGGGCTCGACGGTGAGCGACACCCCGCGCAGCGCGTGCACGGTCGCCTCGCCCTCGCCGTAGATCTTCCGGAGGTCGCGGACCTCGATCACCGGCCGGGTCATCGGGTGCCCCCGCCGCCGGTCCCGGTGCCGGTGCCGCGGTTGCCGCCGAAGTTGCCGCCGCCGCCGAGCTGGCCGCCGCCCGGGAAGCCGCCGCCGGGGAAGCCGTTGCTCCCGCTCGTGCCGGTCGAGGTCGTCTTGAGCACGACCTGCTCGCCGGCCTGGACCCCGGAGGTGATCTGGGTGGCCTGGTCGCCCTCGAGCCCGATCTCGACCGGCCGGACCTCCTGCTGACCGTTGCTGAGCACGGTCACCGTGTGCCGGTTGCCGACCGTGGTGATCGCCGCCGAGTTGACGAACGTCGCGTCCTGGACGCTGCCGGTGGTCACCGAGACCGAGACGGTCTGGCCGACCTTGGCGCCGGCCGGCACCTTGTCCAGGCTGAGCGTCACGCCGTACGTGACCACGTTGTTGGAGGTCGTCGCCGAGGGATCGATCGCCGCCACCTTGCCCGTCGCCGTCGTCCCGGAGAGGGCGTTCCAGGTGATCTCGGCGGCCTGCCTCTCCTTGAGCTTGGTCGCGTCGGCCTCGGCGAAGGCGGCGGTGACCTGCAGCTTGCTCAGGTCCTCGATCTCGATGAAGCCGGCGGACGACGAGCTCGACGAGGACGAGGAGGATCCCGTCGAGCCGCCGCCCTGGCTCCCGCCGCCCTGGCTGCCCCCGCTGCTCCCGCCGCCGCTGCTCCCGCCGCCGCTGCTCCCGCCGCCGCTGCTCCCGGTGCCGGACGACGAGCCGGAGCCGGACGACGAGCTGCCGAGCGTGCCGTTGACCGCGGTGACCGTGCCCGCCATCGGCGCCGTCAGCACGGTGCCGTCGACCGCGGCCTGCGCCTCGTCGACCGCGAGCTTGGCCTGCTCGACCGCGTTCTCCGCGGTCGAGGTGTCGGAGCCGGCGTCCTCGGCCCGGCTCAGCGAGTCGTTCGCGGCGTCCAGGTCGGCGTTGGCCGCGTCGAGGCTGCGCTGCGCGTCGGCCGGATCGACCTTGGCCAGCACCTGGCCCTTCTTCACCACCGATCCGACCCGCACGCTGATCGCGGTGACCGTTCCGCCGGTCACGAAGCCGGCGGTCGCGGTGTTCGCGCTCTCCACGGTCCCGTCCGCGGTCACGGTCTTGGTGACCGTGCCCTGCTGGACCGCGACCGACCGCACCGAGGCGTTGGCGGCCGTCGAGGTGTCCGGTCCGGACAGGGTCTCGTACGCCCAGAAGGCACCGGCGACGAGGGCGACGCCGAGGGCGGCGTTGACCGCCACCGAGGGACGTCGCAGGTTGAGGCGCGCTGGCATGCCGGACACTGTGATGCGGCGGCCTGGGAGGATCTACGTCGGAACCTCGGAGCCAGCTCGGAATCTCACGGCGCGTCACCGGAGGTCGGCAGCAGGACCCGGAAGGTCGCCCCGCCGCCGCGGGGCGCGTCCAGCTCGACCCACCCTCCGTGACCGTGCACGATCGCCGCGACGATCGACAGGCCGAGGCCCGAGCCGCCGCCGTTGCCGCGGGTGCGGCTGGAGTCGGCCCGGTAGAGCCGCTCGAAGACGCGCGGCGCGTGCGCGGCCGGCACGCCGGGCCCGTCGTCGGTGACCTCGAAGACGGCCAGCGGCAGCCCGGGGCGCACCGTGGCCGGGCCGGAGAGCACGGTGGCCGACCGCGGCGGCCGGGACGGCAGGCGCCCGACCCGCACGGTGACCCGCGACCGGGCCGGCGTGTGCTGCAGGGCGTTGGCGACCAGGTTGGTGGCGACCTGGCGCAGGCCGTGCTCGTCGCCGAGCACGGTGGCCGGCTCGAACGTGTCGGTGTCGTCGTCGAGGCCGGCCAGCCGCACCGGCCGGGTCGGCACCCGGGCGTGCGCGTCGCGGATCGTGTCGGCGGCGATCTCGAGCAGGTCGACCGGGCGTACGGCGGGCGGCCGCTGCCGGTCGAGCCGGGCCAGCATCAGCATGTCCTCGACCAGCACGCCCATCCGGCCGGCCTCGCCCTCGATGCGGCTCATGGTCTCGTCCAGCGCCGGCCCGGGCGGGGCACCGCCGCGGCGGTAGAGCTCGGCGAAGCCGCGGATCGAGGTGAGCGGCGTACGCAACTCGTGCGACGCGTCGGCGACGAACTGGCGCAGCCGGCGCTCGCTGGTCGTGCGGGCGTCGACCTCGGCCTCGATCCGGGTGAGCATCGAGTTCAGCGCCAGGCCCAGCCGGCCGGGCTCGGTGTGCGGGTCGGTGTCGGCGACCCGGCCGGAGAGGTTGCCGGCCGAGATGTCGGTGGCCAGCCGTTCCATGTCGGTGAGCGGGCGCAGGCCGAGCCGGACCACGAACCACGCGCCGCCGGTGAGCAGAGCCAGCACCAGCAGGCAGACGCCGGCGTCGATGAGTATCAGCTGGTCGGTGGTCTGCTGCACCTCGGAGAGGGACAGCCCGATCACCGCGTAGCCGCCCGCGTCGCCGTCGGCCACGGCGATCACCCGCCAGTCGGCGCTGCCGTCGGTGGCGCCGATCGTGTACGGCTGCCCGGCCGCGGCCCGCTTTCCCACCTCGGCGAGGCGCTCGACCGGCGGGCGGCTCGCGTCGGTGGTGGAGCTGCGCAGCGGGTCGAGCGAGCCGTCCGGGTTGTAGACGTACATCACCTGGTCGGGACCGATCCGCAGGAAGCGCCCGCGCGGCATGTAGGTGACGCCGGCCGGCCGGTCGGCGAACGGGCGGGTCATCCCCCGCAGCTGGTCGTCGATGCGGCCCAGCAGGTAGGTGCGGATCAGCACGAGACCGGCGATTCCGGCGACGACCAGGGCGACCGCGGCGAGCGCGCCGACCACCAGCACGAGGCGGGCGCGCAGTGTCCAGTGGCCCCACCGCCGCGGTCGCCAGCGGAGCCTGATTTTCACTCCTCGCCGCCGCGGGGCAGGCGCAGGGCGTAGCCGACGCCGCGGACGGTGTGGATCAGCGGCGGGTCGGTCTTGTCGATCTTGCGGCGCAGGTAGTACACGTACGACTCGACGATGCGCCCGTCGCCGCCGAAGTCGTACTTCCACACCCGGTCGAGGATCTGCGCCTTGCTGACCACCCGCCCGGCATTGATCATCAGGTAGCGCAGCAGGTTGAACTCGGTCGGCGACAGGTCGACCAGCCGGCCGGCCCGGCGCACCTCGTGCGCGTCCTCGTCGAGCTCGAGGTCGGCGTAGCGCAGCACGCCCGCGTCGCCCGGTCCCTCGGCCGCCGCCGTCTCGGGCTGGCTGCGGCGCAGGATCGCGCGGATGCGCAGCACCACCTCCTCGAGGCTGAACGGCTTGGTGACGTAGTCGTCGGCGCCGGCCGAGAGCCCGGAGATGCGATCCTCCACCGCGTCGCGTGCGGTCAGGAACAGCACCGGAACCTGGCTGCCGGTGGCGCGCAGCCGCCGGGCCACGTCGAAGCCGTCGAGGTCGGGCAGCATCACGTCGAGCACGACCAGGTCGGGCTCGAACTCCTCGACGGCGACCAGCGCCCGATGGCCGGAGTCGACCACCCGCACCTCGAACTCGACCAGCCGGAGCGTGGCGCTGAGCAGGGCGGAGATATTCGGCTCGTCGTCGACGACCAGGACCCGGGCGGCCCGTGCCGGGGGCTCGCCGAGGGCGACGGAACTGCGGGATTCGGAGAACACTCGAAAGGGATATCAACGCTACCTAGGAATTCCCTATGAATACCGCGAGAGCCCGCTGTGCTGCGGCGATCACCACGACCGTACGACCTGGTCACCTTCCGTGAGACCGGAGGTTATCTCGGTGTACTGGTCGCCGCGGAGGCCGACGCCGACCTTGGTCTGCGCCCCGTTCTCGAGCACGGTCCCGCTGTCGCCGTGCACGTCGTGCACCGCGGTGCTCGGGACCCGCAGCACGTCCGCCTTCGAGCCGGTGGTCACCTTGACGTTCGCGCTCTGGCCGACCAGCAGGTCCTCCGGCGCGTCGTCGAAGGCGAGCAGCACGCCGTACCGGACCATCGTCCCGTCGCTGGTGCCGGTCGGGTCGACCTGCACGACCGTCGCCTTGAACTCCTTGCCCGGCCGGTCGGCGAGCGTGATCACCCCCTTCTGGCGCACCGCCAGCCGGTCGGCGTCGGCCTCCGGGAAGTCGGCGCTGATCTGCATGTCGTAGACGTCGGCGAGGGTGATGAAGGTCGAGCCGGCGCCGACCTGGCTGCCGACCGTGCCGCTGACGCTGAGGATCCGCCCGGCGATCGGCGCCGTGATGGTCGTGCCCTCGAGCGCGTCCTCGGCGTTCGCCAGCGTGGTGGTGGCCGCGTTGACCCGCTGCTGGGCGCTGAGGATCGGGTCGGTGCCGCCGCTCTGCTGGCCGCCGCTCTGCTGGCCGCCGCTCTGCTGGCCGCCGCTCTGCTGGCCGCCGCTCTGCTGGCCGCCGCTCTGCTGGCCGCTGCCGGTTCCGCTTCCGGTTCCGCTTCCGGTGCCGGTTCCGCTTCCGGTGCCATTGCCGGTCCCGCCGCCGCACGCCCCGCTCCCGGTGCCGCTTCCGGTGCCGCTTCCAGTGCCGCTTCCGGTGCCGGGGGCGGTGCCGCCGCCGGGCCCGCCGCCGGTCGAGCCGGTCTTGGTCGGCGCGGCGGTCCGGGTCGGCGTCGCGGTCCGGGTCGGCGTCGCGGTCCGGGTCGGCGTCGCGGTGTGGGTCGGCGTGGCGGTGTGGGTCGGCGCGACGGTCCGGGTCGGCGACGCCGTGACGGTCCGGCTGGGCGAGACGGTCACCGTCGGCGACGCTGCCGGAGACGTGTACGCCGCGGCCACGTCGCATCCCGCGCCCGCGGCCGGCGTGGGCGAGGTCGCCTTCGCGGCGTTGTCCCGGGCCTGGGTGAGCGCGTCCTCGGCGTCGTCCAGCGAGCTCTGCGCGTTGCTCACGGCCTCGGCCGCGTCCGCGTCGTCGACCTTGGCCAGCGTCTGCCCGGCGGTGACCGTCGTGCCGGCCCGCACCGACACGCTCTCCACCGTGCCCGCCACCGCGAACGACAGGCTGCGCGTCTGCGCCGGCTGCACGGTCCCGGTCGTGGCCACCTCGGTGGTCACCGCGCCCCGGTCGGCCGCGGCGGTGACGGCCGCCGCCGGCTTCTCGGTGGCGTTCGCGGTCAGCGCGTGCACCACCCCGTACGCGATCAGCGCGAGCACCGCCACGGCGGCGGCGACCCAGATCCAGCGCCGACGACCGGCCAGAGCTTCACCCATGGCCGGGAAGTGTTCCGAAAGCAACTCGCGGCGGGCTCGGTCCCACCTCGGAGTTCCCTCGGAGCGCGGGATGGCTCCGAGCTAACTCTGAGGATCGTCCGACGTTCTCTGGAGGCAACCGGGCTTTGGTGGTGCGACACCGACGGCCGAGGAAAGAAGGCATCGTGCGCACAGTAAGTTCCCGGGCGCCCCGCCGCGCGGCAGCGCTGGTCGTGGCGTCGGCCGCCGTGCTGCTGGCGGCGGCCTGCGGCGGCGGCTCGGACTCCTCGGGCGGCGGCAACGCGACCGGCACCGGCGGTGGCGGCAACAACCAGGCGTTCACCGCCTACATCGACTGCCTGAAGAAGAACGGCGTGACGATCACCCTGCCGTCCCGCGGACCGCGCGGCGACGGCGCCTCGCGGGGACCGGGCGAGGGCTTCCCGGAGGGTGGCTTCCCGTCCGGCATGCCGCGCCCGTCCGGCAGCGCGTTCGCCCGCGGCAACGGCGTCCCGGGCGGCGGCTTCCTGCAGAAGCCGGCCGGCGTCGACGACGCGACGTGGGAGAAGGCGCAGTCGGCGTGCGCGTCGGTGCGGCCCTCGTTCGGCGGCAACCGCAACGGCGGCAACGGGGCGAACGCGGCCTACCGCAACTGCCTCCAGCAGCACGGGGTGACCCAGGGCGAGACCCCGCTGAACACCGCCGACCCGACGGTCAAGAAGGCGATGGAGACCTGCAAGGTGCTGCAGCCGCAGCCGAACGCCTCACCGACCGCCTGAGCCGGACCCGACCGGCCTGAGCCGCCGGACCGAACCGACCGAGCCGGGCTCGAGAAGCCCGCCCCCGATCCCGGGCCGCTCGCGACGCGCACCCCCCGGAGCGCCGCGGGCGGCCCGCCGCATCTCCGGGCCGCAGGAGCCGGTCGGCGCCCGCGGGCGGGCGCCGGCGGGCCGGCGCGGGAGAGCCCCGGGTCAGTGCCGCTCCTGCTGGTTGACCGCGGCCCAGCGGCCGGCGAGCTGCCGCCGGCGGCAGGCGACCAGGTGGCTGGCCAGGATCGCGGGCTGCCCACCGCGCACGCATGCGTCCGCGCCGGCGGTGAGCACCGCCGCGACCAGCTCGGCCGGGGCGGCGTCGTCGACCAGGGCGACGATCTGGGTGCGGCCGGGCAGCAGGCGGCGGGCGAGGGCCACGTCGCGGACCCCCGCGCCGGCGAAGAGCACGAGCTCGTCGGGGGCGACGTCGTCGAGGTCGCCGGGATAGCGCACCAGCCAGCCGTGCGGCAGGTGCTGGTCGAGGCCGCCGACCCGGCTGCGCGTGCCGAAGACCGCCACGCTCGGGCGCGGTCCGGTCGAGACGGGCAGGCCGGCCGGGTTGAGCGGCAGGTCGGTCGCCGTGGCGGTGAGGTCACGGGCGGTGCGGTGGCGGTTGAGCTGGACGAGCATGGCGGGGTCCCCCATTGCGGTGTCAGTTGTCGTGCTTTCACCCTTCGCCCGCAGCCTGAGGTCCCCATGTGCCGTGCCTGTGCGTTCTCTGTAGGAGTCAGGCGCTCTCCCGGTGCACCAGCCGGATCAGGTCGGCGGACGGCACGTCGGGGGCGGGACGGCCGTTGATCGCGGCGACGACGGTGGCCGAGAGATAGGCGGCCATCGCGACCTGGTCGGTGGTCACCGTGGTCAGCGCGGGGACGGCCAGGCGGGCGGGCGCGATGTCGTCGACGCCGATCACCGCGAGGTCGGCCGGGGCGCGCAGACCCAGCAGCCGTACACCCGCCAGCACGGCCAGGGCCACCTCGTCGTTGTACGCGCAGATGCCGGTGACGCCCGCGGACTGCCAGCGGCGTACGGCATGGGAAGCCGGCACCGCGTCGAGCGCGACCGTCTCCACCGCCGGGCCACGCAGTCCCCGGTCCGAGTATTCGGCCCGGACGCCCGCCAGCCGCGGCTCGGCGAAGATCCGCACCCGCTCGTCGTCGGGATAGGCGTAACCGATCCGGCCGTGACCGGTGGCGGCCAGGTGTGCGGCCTGCCGGCGCCCGACCAGCTGCTGCGGCACCTCGAGCTCGCGCCGGTCCTGGTGGCGGCCGTGGCCGAAGAGGCCGACCACCAGCGCCACCCCGGCCGCCCGCATGGCCGCGATCTCGCCCTCGGTGAACTCGGTGTAGGCGATGACCGCGGCCGGGGTGATCGCCTTCCAGATCTCGCCGATCGGGCGGTCCTCCCGGTTGCCGGGATGCACGACGAACGTGTAGCCGTGCCGGGCCAGCGCGGCCGACAGGTTGCCCAGCATCGAGCCCACCTCGGGCCCGATCGGCCAGTCCGGCAGCAGGCAGAGCACCACGTCGGAGCGGCCGGTGCGCAGCGTGCGGGCGGCGGCGCTGGGCGCGTAGCCGAGCCGGGCCGCCGCGTCCAGGACCCGGGTGCGGGTGCTGGGCGAGATGGTCTGGCGCGGCGTGTCGTTGAGGACGTAGCTGACCGTGGCGCGGGAGACGCCGGCCAGCTCCGCCACGTCGGCGCTGGTGACCCGGCGCGGGTGCTCGCTCATGGTGACAAGCTTACTTACACGTGTAACCATGGGCCATGACCACCGACGACCTCGCCGCCCTCGTCAAGTCTCTCGATCTGCCCGCCAAGGTGCGCCTGCTCACCGGCGCCTCGGCCTTCACCCTCGCCGACGCGCCCGCGATCGGGCTCGGTGAGCTGCGCTTCTCCGACGGACCCACCGGTGTGCGCGGCCTGAAGTTCGCCGGCGGCCGGGTGGTCTCGCTCTTCCCCAACGCCACGCTCCTCGCCTCCACCTGGGACGAGCGCGTGCTGCGCGAGGTCGGCGCCCTGCTCGCCGAGGAGGCGATGGCGCAGCGGATCCACGTGGTGCTCGGTCCCACGATCAATCTGCATCGGACCGCGCTCGGCGGCCGGCTCTTCGAGGCGTACTCGGAAGACCCCCTGCTCACCGGGCGGCTGGCCGCGGCGTACGTGCGCGGAATGCAAGATCTTGGGGTGGCGGCCTGTCTCAAGCACCTGGTCGCCAACGAGTCGGAGACGGAGCGGAACACGGTGGACAGCGTCGTCGACGAGGCGACGCTGCGCGAGCTCTACCTGCTGCCGTTCGAGATCGCGGTCGAGGAGGCGAACGCCTGGTCGATGATGGCGGCCTACAACGACGTCAACGGGGTCGCCGCGACCGAGCAGCAGCACGTGATCAACGAGATCGTCAAGGGTGAGTGGGGCTACGACGGCCTGGTGATGTCGGACTGGTTCGCCACCAAGACCGCGGCCGCGGCGGCGAACGGCGGCCTCGACCTGGTCATGCCCGGTCCGGACGGTCCGTGGGGCGACGCGCTGGTGCGGGCGGTGCGCGACGGCGGCGTCGACGAGCCGGTGGTCGACGACCACCTCACGCGACTGCTTCTCCTGGCCCGGCGGGTGGGCGCGCTGGGTGCCGGGCGTTCCTGGCCGTCGTCCTTTCCCGACCCCGATTCCCCCGTACGCCGTGAGCAGCTCACCCGGCTCGCCGCGTCCGGCATGACCGTCCTGCGGAACGAGGGCGACGTGCTGCCGCTGGCCCGCGACGCGTCGGTGGCGCTGATCGGCCGGCACGCCGTGGAGACGATAGGCATGGGCGGCGGCTCGGCCCAGGTCAACCCGCCCTACCAGGTGAGCGTCGCGGCCGGGCTGACCTCGGCGCTCGGTTCCGCGGTGACGGTGGTGGACGGCGTCGACGTGCGGACCCGGCCGGTGCCCGCGCGCGACGGCTTCCTGGTCGACCCGGTCACCGGGCAGGCCGGCATCCGGGTGACCCTCTACGACGCCGCCGGCGCGGTGCTGGAGGAACGGTTCTGCCCGCGCTCCTCGACGATGGTCGGCATGGACGACGACTTCGCCGGCCCGGTCGCGTCGGCCCGGCTGTCCGGTGTGATCGCCTCCGCTTCCGGTCTCGTGGAGCTCGGCCCGATGGGCGTCGGGGACTGGACCGTGACCGTCGACGGCTCCCCCGCGCTCGACTACTCCCTCCGGGCCTCCGGGCACGGTTTCGGCGAAGAGGTGCTCACGCCGCCGCTGCGTACCGACCGCTTCCGGGTGTCGCCCGGCGCGTCGTTCACCGCCACCGTGACCCTCGCCGCGCCGATGGGCCTGTTCGGCCTGATCGCCCACCCCGCCGCCCGTCCCACGGTCGACGTGATCGACGAGGCCGTCCGCGCCGCCGCGGCCGCCGACGTGGCCGTGGTCGTCGTCGGCCTCACCGAGGAGCAGGAGACCGAGTCCGCCGACAAGTCCACGCTGGCCCTGCCCGGCGCCCAGGACGCCCTGGTCGAGGCCGTCGCCGGCGCCGCACGCCGCACGGTCGTGGTCGTCAACGCCGCCACGCCGGTGCTGATGCCGTGGCTCTCCCGCGTGGACGCGGTGCTGTGGGCGGGACTGCCCGGACAGGAGGGTGGCCACGCGGTGGCGGCGGCCCTGCTGGGCGACATCGAGCCGGCCGGCCGGCTGGTCACCACGTTCCCGGCCGCCGACGGCGCGGCACCGGCCTGGTCGGTCACCCCGGTGGACGGCAAGCTGCCGTACACCGAGCGCACCTTCATCGGCTACCGCGGCCATTTCGCCGGCCGCGCCCCCGCACCGGCCTTCTGGCTCGGTCACGGCCTCGGGTACGGCAAGTGGGAGTACAGCGACGTCCGCCTGGTGACCGGCGACGCGCCCGCCATCACCGCCACCGTGCGGAACGTCGGCTCCCGCCCCAGCCGCGAGGTGGTGCAGGTCTACCTGCGCCCGGTCGAGCCGGACGAGCCGGTCCGCCTGGTCGGCTGGACCGCGGTGCGGGTGGCGCCCGGCGAGTCGGCCCGCGTGGTCGTCCCGACCGACGCCCGCCTGTGGCGCCGCTGGGACCCGGCCGGCTCCTCGTGGGGCCGCCTCGCCGACGGCGGCTCGTTCCTGGTGGCCCGCGGCCTCGGCGACATCCGGGCGACCGTCTCCTGATCCTGCGCTAGCGGAAGGTGAAGAGCCGCGCCGGAAGCTCTTCACCGTCCCGGGCCTCCCCCACCCACCGGCACATCCCCACGCGGAAGCGTGCGTCGTCCGGAGCGGCGAAGGCCAGCTCCTCGAACCCCGCCCGCCGGAACTCCGCCCGCACCTCCTGCCCGCAGTCCCGCCCGCCGTCCCCCCGCCCTCGGGTCCACACGACGACGGCGCCGTCGCGCAGCAGCACCGGCAGCGCCGCGACGGTCCGCCGCATGTCGTGGTCGCTGACGTTCCCGAAGACCCCGCAGGCCAGAAACAGATCAGCCCGCCCGACCCCGTCGTAGGTCGCCCGATCCCCCGCGTCACCGACCCGCACCTCGACGCCACCGAGACCCAGCTCGTGGGCGGCCCGCCGGGCGCGCCCCGCCAGCTCCGGATCGAACTCGATCAGCACCGCGCGCGGCCCGCCCCCGCCCGCCCGGCGCTCGCCGTCACCCGCCTGCTGCGCGCTATCACCCTGCCGCCGCGCGCCGTCACCCGCCCGCCGCGCGCCGTCACCCGCCCGCCGCGCGCCGTCACCCGCCCGCCGCGCGCCGTCACCCGCCCGCCGCGCGCCGTCACCCGCCCGCCGCGCGCCGTCACCCGCCGGGCGCCCACCCTCAGCCGGGCGCCCACCCTCAGCCGGGCGCCACTCATCCGCTTGCCGCTCTTCCGCCCGTCCCCATCGCTCCGCCAGCAGCGGCAGCACGTCTCGCCCGTCTCCCGCGCAGATGCTCACCACCAGCTGCCCGCTCTCGCCGAGCTCGTCGAGTGCCCGCCCCAGAAAGCCCCGCACCACCCGAAGCCGCCGGGCCAGCGACGAGCCCGCCACGTCGTAGTCCGCGTGCCATTCCACCCAGTCCCGTCCCGCCATGCCGACATTGAAGCCCACCTAGGCGCCGGGCGGCCCCGCCGACACACGCCGGGCGACCCCGCCGACACACGCCGGGCGGCCCCGCCGACGCGCGCCGGGCCGATCACCGCCGGCCGGCCGCGGAGCCGGCCGAAGCGTCAGCCCGGTGGGCACGGCGTCGTCGGCACGCAGCCGTCGGCGATGTCGAGGCGCGCGGCGCGGAGCCGGGCACGCCGGCGCGTCAGGCGTCGGTGGTGTCGTCCAGGTGCGCGGCGGCGCGGAGCTCGGCGTGCACGCCGCAAGCGCCGGGCAGGCCGGCCTCGGGCTGCTCGCGCTCCCACTCGCGGGTCGCGGCGAGCAGGGCCGGCGCCGAGGTGAGGGACGGCCGCTCCGGCACGCCCGCGGAACGTCGCAAGTAGCGCATGATCCGGCGGAACCACGGGCGTTTCACCAGGCCCACGCGCTGCTCCCTCGATCCGGCGATCACGTGAAGCTAGCCCCACATCCGGGCGCGGGCCGTCGTCCGACCCGGCGCTCCACCCTGGCCGATGGGCGGCCCGTCGATCATCTGTTGGTGCAGCCAGGCCCCTCAACGGGCGCGGCGAGGCGGTCACGCCCGCCCGGCCACCACGTTCCCGGCCGAGTGGGGCAGCCGGAACGCCTCGATCGCCGGAATCAGCAACAGGACGGCGAGCAGCACGAAAGCGAGCCGGTAGGCGCTCTCGTCGGCCAGCCCGACGCCCGCGCCCAGGCGGACGAGCAGGGCGCCGGCCGCCACGCCCAGCCCGCCGCCCAGCTCCTGGACCGTCGACATCAAGGTGTTGGCGCTGGTCATGCGGGGTGCCGGGACGTCGGCGAAGGCGACCGTGTTGTACGTGGTGAAGCCGATCGAGCGGAAGATGCCGCTCAGCGCCAGCACGGCCAGCAGCAGCGGCAGCGGGGTGGTCACCTGGAGAAGCGCGATGCCGCCGAGGCACAGCGCCGAGGCGATGACGGCGCCCAGCATCACCGGGCGCATGCCGAAGCGGCGCATGAGCGGGGTGGTGACCGGCTTGATGCCGATGTTGCCGGCGAAGAGCGCGATCACCAGCAGGCCGGCGTGGGCGGCGCTCCAGCCGAAGCCGATCTGGAAGAACAGGGGCAGCAGGAACGGGATGGCGGTGATCACGGCGCGGAACACCGAGCCGCCCAGGGCGGTGACGCGGTAGGTGCGTACGGCCAGGATGCGCAGGTCGACCAGGGGGCGGGTGGCGCCCAGCAGGTGGGCGATCGTGCCGGCCAGCGCGACCAGGGCGATCAGCAGGGCGGCGGTCGCCACCGGCCAGCGCGGCCGCGGCTCGGCGACGCCCTCGAGACCGAAGACCAGGGCGGCGATGCCGACCGCGGCGAGCAGGAAACCGCGCAGGTCGAGCGGGCCGGGGGTCTCGGCGCGGACGGCGGGGACCAGGCGCCGCGAGAGCAGCAGCGCGGCGGCGCCGAGCGGGAGGTTGATCAGAAAGATCCAGCGCCATGAGGCGTACGTGCTGAGAATCCCGCCCAGAGCGGGCGCGACGAGTGGCGCCACCAAGGCCGGCCAGGTGAGGTAGGCGATGGCCCGGACCAGGTCCGTCTTGGCGGTGGTACGGATGACGACCAGCCGCCCGACCGGCACCATCATGGCGCCGCCCACGCCTTGCAGCACGCGGGTGGCCACCAGCATCGGCAGGCTCGCGGCGACGGCGCACCCGGCGGAGGCGAGCGTGAAGATGCCGATGGCCACCGTGAAGATGCGCCGGGCGCCGAAACGCTCGGTCAGCCAGCCGCTGATCGGGATCAGGACGGCGAGCGTCAGGACGTACGCGGTGATGGCGACGTTGACCGTGACCGGCGCGACCCCGAGGTCCGCCGCGATGTGCGGCGCCGCCGGCGCGATGACCGTGGCGTCGAGGATCTCCATGAAGTACGCGCCGGCCACCAGCAGGGCCAGCCGGCGTGCACCGCGTTCCACTTCTCAGGCGTTCCAGGCGTCGATGACCTGGTTGCCGTGCTCGAAGCCGAGCGTCGACAGCGTCGCCGTGCCCAGCTTGAGCTTGCCGCCGCCGCTCGCCGGCAGCCCGATCCAGCGGGCGCCCGCCACCCGCAGCGAGTGGCCGTGCGCGATCAGCGCGACGTCGCCGCGGTCGAGGAAGCTCGACGCGCGGGCCAGCACCCGGTCGAGGCGCGCGCCGACCTCGTCCGGCGTCTCGCCGCCGGGCGCGCCGCCGGTCCACAGCGACCAGCCCGGGTCGGACTCGCGGATGGTCGCGGTGGTGATCCCCTCGTAGCGCCCGTAGTTCCACTCGGCGAGGTCTTCGGTCGTCTCGGTCACGGTCAGCCCGGCCAGCTCTGCGGTGCGCAGGGCACGCCGGCGCGGGCTCGACAGGACCGCGGCGAACGTGCGCCCGGCCAGCCGCTCGCCGGCCGCGCGCGCCTGCCGCTCGCCCTCCTCGGTGAGGTCGAGGTCGGTGTACGACGTGTGCCGCCCCGCCGCGCTCCACTCGGTCTGCCCGTGCCGGATCAGCACGATCTCCGCCATGTCTTCTTTCTACCGTGCCGCCCGCGCCGCCGCGCTTCGAGCGGCCCGGGAAACCCGTCAAGATCGTCACACCGGACCCGTTGCGCGCGGCGATTCCATCTGCTTTTGTCGATCTAACCCGGCGGTCGTCAGGCGGCCGGGAGGCTTCCGGCGGATCGGGGGTCATCGTGGGCGCAAGCGTGGTGCGATCGTTCGAGGCCGAGGTGGAGCGGGCGTTCGGCTTCCTGGTGTCGGAGTTCGGCCTGTCCGGCCCGGCCGAGGGGGCGGGAGACGGGCCGTCGCGCGTGCGGTACTCGGGCGAGAGCCTGAACTATCAGATCGTGTTCGACCCGGCGACCCGGGCCGTGACGACGATCGTGGCCAAGGACATCGGCGCGGTGCGCTTCACGGCCGAGCTGCCGGCGCTGGTGCTGGGCGCGGCGCTGGGCACGCCGGCGAACGTCCGCAGCGACGCCAGCACGCTGAGCGAGCTGCGGGCGACGGTGCTGGCGCAGGCCGGGTACGTCCGCCGGTTGCAGCCGTATCTGACGCCGCTGAACGTGGTGCCGCTGATGCGGGCCGCGCACGCGACCGAGGACGCGAGCTGACCGGCAGCATGAGGGGCGCGCACGCGAGCTGACGAGTCCGCGCGGCCGGGCCGGGGCCGGCCGCCGCCGTCAGCTTGCCTTGCGCACCAGGCGCGGCCCGCGTTCGGCGGCGACCGCCACCCGCAGCGCGGCCAGCGTCGTGGTCAGCCCGTGGCGGATGGTGTCGCAGGTGCGGCAGTGCTCGCGGTCGCACTCGGCGTGATGCTGGGCGGCGACGTCGAGGATGGTCCGCTGCATGGCGCCGGGCAGGAAGCCGTGGCGGGCGGCCGTCTCGCGGAAACGTTCCTCGTGCACCCGCACCCGGTGCTCGGGCACCTGGTAGTCGGCGGCGACGGCGGTGGTCTCTTCGAGGGCTTCCTGGAGGGTGTCGAGGGCGGTCACATGAACTCCCCGTAGCCGGTCAGTTAAAGCTCCTGACCAGACCGTAGGGATCACCGGCCACACGTGCATCACCCTCGCAGCCCCATGGCGATCGGGTTGATCGACATCGAGGTCGGCCGTTCAGCCGAGTCGATGTCCGGGCAGGTCGGACAAAGACTCAATCCCGTACGTCGAGCAGATCCTCGAAGGTGACCTGGAGTGCGAACGGGTCACCCACCGTCACCGGCGCGCGCCGCGAAAGCTCGTCGGCCAGCTCCCCGGCGGCCCGGGTGATGCGCGCCGAGAGCGCACCCTCGGCCGAGTCCGATCCCCAGTCGTCGCTCGCGGCGAAGACGGCGGTCGGGATGACCACCGCGCGCAGGTACGCGAAGAGCGGCCGCAACGCGTGCTCGAGGGCGAGCGAGTGCCGGGCCGTGCCGGCCGTCGCCGCGATCAGCACCGGCTTGCCGGCCAGCGCGTCCTTGTCGAGGATGTCGACGAAGGACTTGAACAGCCCGCTGTAGCTGGCGGTGAAGATGGGCGTCACCGCGATCAGCGCGTCGGCCGCCGTCACCGCGTCGACCGCCTCCCGGAGCGCGGCCGGCGGGAAGCCGGTGAGCAGGTTGTTCGTGATGTCGTGGGCGAGGTCGCGCAGCTCGATCACCCGTACGTCCAGCGGGACGCCGGCGGCCGACACCGCCGCCGCCGACAGCTGGTCGGCGAGCAGGCGGGTCGACGACGGCTGGCTGAGACCGGCCGAGATGACGACCAGGGAACGTGTGGTCATGCGGACACCTTCTTGGCGAGCGAGGCGGCGACGAGGGACTCGTGGGTGGGCGCGTCGGGCACGTGGGCGGGCTTGCGCGCGGCGAACTCCTTGCGCAGCACGGGCAGGACCTCCTCGCCGAGGATGTCGAGCTGCTCGAGGACGGTCTTGAGCGGCAGGCCGGCGTGGTCCATCAGGAACAGCTGACGCTGGTAGTCGCCCACGTACTCGCGGAAGCCGAGCGTGCGGTCGATGACCTCCTGCGGGCTGCCGACGGTCAGCGGCGTCTCCCGGGTGAAGTCCTCGAGCGACGGGCCGTGGCCGTAGACGGGGGCGTTGTCGAAGTACGGGCGGAACTCCTTGACCGCGTCCTGCGAGTTCCGGCGCATGAAGACCTGGCCGCCAAGGCCGACGATGGCCTGGTCGGGGTCGCCGTGGCCGTAGTGCGCGAAGCGCTCCCGGTAGAGGGCGATCATGCGCTGGGTGTGCGAGGCCGGCCAGAAGATGTGGTTGGCGAAGAAGCCGTCACCGTAGTAGGCGGCCTGCTCGGCGATCTCGGGGCTGCGGATCGAGCCGTGCCAGACGAACGGCGGGACGTCGTCGAGCGGGCGCGGGGTCGAGGTGAAGCCCTGCAGCGGCGTGCGGAACTTGCCCTGCCAGTCGACCGTGTGCTCGCGCCACAGCTTGTGCAGCAGCGCGTAGTTCTCGATCGCGAGCGGGATGCCGGCCCGGATGTCCTTGCCGAACCACGGGTAGACCGGCCCGGTGTTGCCGCGGCCCATCATGAGGTCGACGCGCCCGCCGGAGAGGTGCTGCAGCATGGCGTAGTCCTCGGCGATCTTCACCGGGTCGTTGGTGGTGATCAGCGTGGTCGCCGTGCTCAGCAGCAGCTTGTCGGTCTGCGCGGCGATGTACGCGAGCGTGGTCGTCGGCGACGACGAGAAGAACGGCTCGTTGTGGTGCTCGCCGAGCGCGAAGACGTCGAGACCGGCCTCCTCCGCGTGCTTGGCGATGGTGACGATGTTCTTGATGCGCTCGTGCTCGGTCGGCGTGTGGCCCGTGGTCGGGTCGGTGGTGATGTCGCTGACGCTGAAGATCCCGAACTGCATGACCCGCTCCTCTGGCTCCGGTGGTTCTGGCCCGCACAACGCCGCCGCCTCGGCAAGTATTTCAAAATTCAAAGACCCCGGCTGCGGCGCGGGTCACACCCGTTCGGGCGTCGCCGGAACGGGCGCGGTCCTTTAACTGGATGTGGCCAAATTCGGGAATCGCACGTGTGGACTAGTGCCAAACGGGGGACCATGTCCTAATCTGCATCCTCGTTCCTTGCGCCGAACAGTTGATGCGCCGTGACTAGGGCAATACGTAGAGTGAAGAGGTGACCCGAAGCGTGACGTTGCCCGTGGTGGTGAAGCACGCTGTCACCAACGAGGACGCGCCGTGGGACAGGTTCGACTCGGCCGACTACTACCTGCACAACTACGCGCGGCTGCGCGACGACGACCGCGACATCATCGACCGGGTGGCCACGTTCTTCGCCGCCCACGGCCCCCGTAAGCGGCTGGGCCGGGCGATCGACGTCGGCTCGGGCACCAACCTCTATCCGGCGCTGACCATGCTGCCGTTCTCCGCGCACGTCACGCTGTTCGAGCGGGCGTTCACCAACCGCTCCTGGCTGACCACGTCGCTGGAGAAGCCGCAGGACTCGTGGCGCGACTTCTGGGCGCGGATCGCGACCGGCCGCGAGGCCTACGCGGGCATGCGCGAGCCGCTCGACGTGCTGGCCGGCCGGGCCGAGGTGACCGCGGGCAACGTCTTCAAGCTGACCCCGGGCCAGTACGACCTGGGCACCATGTTCTTCGTGGCCGAGTCGATCACCACCCGCAAGGACGAGTTCGAGCGGGCCACCCAGCAGTTCGTCGGCTCGCTGCGCCCGTGGGGCCCGTTCGCGGCCGCCTTCATGTGCGAGTCCAAGGGCTACTGGGTCGGCGACGACTTCTTCCCCGCCTGTTCGATCACCGAAAAGGACATCCGCGAGTGTCTTGCCCCCGTGGCGCGCATCCACGAGATTGAAGAGGTGGAGAGCCACGGGCTCCGCGAGGGTTACAGCGGCATGATCGTGGCGACTGGATGGAAGAGGTAGCACAGCCCACGGACGGGTAGGTGACGGCACACCTATGCAGATCCAGCCGCGGCAGCAACTGCTCGACATCTGGCAGGCGACCGCCCGGGTGTCCTATCGCGACGGTGAGTGGATCTCCGACGGCCGCGACGGCGGCAACTCGATCTCCGACGCGGAACAGCTTCTGTGCATCATGGCGCCGGCCACGGTGATCCCGCTGTTCCGGCTCGACCGGCCCGACGCCGTCGCGAGCGACGTCCTCGAGAAGCTGCGCGGCCTGGGCGACAACCGGCAGATTCCGGTACGCCTGATCCGCGCCCTGACCGGCTACATCGACCGCTACACGGCGCCCGACGGCACACCCGTCTTCTCCGGCGCCGGCTACTTCCGCTCCGAGATCGAGGGCGAGGAGATCAAGCAGGCCCAGCGTGACCTGGACGTGGTGGACTCGTTCTCCATCTCGATCACGCTGATGCTCGCGATCGTGGGCTTCACCAAGATCTTCCGGCAGGTGATCACCCGCCCGGCCCTGATCGAGCAGGTCACCGAGCTGGAGCAGAAGGCGAACCGGCGGCTGTCGGCGGCGATGACCGGGCTGCTGCGCAGTTTCGCGGTCAACGTCTTCTCGGCCGACAGCGACTTCGGGCGCGAGCTCATCCGTACGGTCAATCAGGAGCAACGCCCGATCCCGCAGGTGGTCGACGAGTTGCGGGAAGCCCTCCGGGAGATCAACGCCCGGCTCCGCGACGACGTCACCATCGGTTCCGGCGCCGCCGAGGGCAGCGAGCTCGACAACCCGAACCGGCTCTTCGAGTGCGGCTGGTCGTGGGGTGTGGTCCGGGACGCGCCGGAGATCCAGACCGAGGCCGACATCGGCGTCCAGAAGCCCGGTGTCGCGCAGAACGCGCCCTACCTCTACTTCACGACCGTCGCCCTGGACGCCATCCAGGCGCTCTCCTCCGAGCGCACCCGGCTGCTCGGCCTGCTCGACCCCGAGCAGGCCCGGCTCTCCCAGTCGCTGCAGCTGCGCTTCGAGCTCACCCGCTCCTACTGGGCGACGATCGCGACCTTCGGCACCGGGCGGTGGCCGCTGGAGGACATGCCCTGGCGCACCACCGACGGCATCGAGTTCGACTACTTCACGCTGCTGGTCGGCGGCATGGTCATGCAGAACATGCAGGTCGCCCGCACGTCGGACACCGAGCGTCGCCGGGTCGCGGCCGTGCTCGAGGACCTGGCCAACCGCAGCCGGATCACCCGGCGGTCGACCGAGCCCGAGTTCGCCGTCCAGGTCCACCATCCCGGCCTGCACTTCCCGCTGGAGGGCAGCGAGGACGTCGGCGGCCCCACGCTGGCCTGGACCGTCGCCGACATCGCCACCACGCTGTTCCGCCGAACGCTCGACCTGGCCCAGATGCTCACCGACGGGGTGGCCCGCAGCCGGATGATCGACCTGTCCAACGCGACCTGGCTGCACCTGCGCTCCCGGATGATCGTCGACGGCGAGGACCGCGGCCTGTGGGACCGGCCGGCCGGCGCGTTCAGCTACCTGGCCGGGGACGGCGACGATCCCGGCGAGGTCTCCTGGTACTACACCAAGCGCGTGGTGGACTGCCTGGTCACCGCCGCGCAGATGATCCAGGAGCCGTCGCCGCCGAGCGAGCTGCTGGGCCGGGTCGCCGAGGACCTGCTGAACGAGGCGGAGTACCTCTACGACCGGGAGCTGCTCAACGGCACCACGACCCGGGGCGAGGCGCTGCGGATCGAGCTCGAGCGGATCGGCACCGAGCTGCGCCGGGCCCGCACGGTCCGGCCCGGCCGCCCGGGCGTCGCGGTCGCGCTGGCCGAAGAGGTACTGCGCCGGCTCGACCGGCTCTCGGCCGCCCGCCGCGCCGACAGCGGGACGACCTGATGCTGATCTTCGCCACCTCCGACAAGGGCGGGACCGGCCGCTCGGTCACCTCGTGCAACCTGGCCTACCGGTTCGCGCTCGGCGGCAAGGACGCCTGCTATCTCGACTTCGACTTCGGCTCACCCACCGCCGGCGCGATCTTCGACCTGCCCGACGCCCTGGCCGGGGTCGCCGGCGGCGGCCTGCACAGCTACCTGGTCGACGGCGAGACCGAACCGCGCGAGATCAACATCTGGGCGACGTCGCAGCGGGAGGCGCTGCGGTCGCGGCCGGGCGGCGCGGGCGAGCTGACCCTGCTGCCGGGCGATCGCGGCCGGGGCGAGTTCAGCTCCGGACCGGGCATCGTCGACCGCTGCACCGAGCTGCTGCTGCGCCTGGACGAGGAGTACGACCTGGTCCTCGTCGACCTCTCGGCCGGTCGCTCGTACGCCACCGAGATCGTGCTCGAGGTGACCGCGTCGGCGGCGATGCGGGACCGGGTGCTGGCCCGCTGGATCGTCTTCCACCGCTGGACCCGCCAGCACATCATCGCGGCGAGCAGCCTGGTGCAGGGTCCGCAGGGCATCCTCGAGACCGGCGAGCAGAAGGGTCACGTCCGGGCGAACCTTTCCGAGAACATCAGATTCGTCCGTACGGCGGTGCTCGACCCGTCCGCGCCGGAGCAGGCCGGTCTGCGCCCCGAGCAGCTCGCCTGGCTCGACGTGTGCAACCGGCGGCTGCAGGAGCTGGCCAGCCGCAGTGGCGTGGGCCAGGCCAAGCTCCTCGGCGAGGTGCCGCTCGACCCGGTTCTGCAGTGGCAGGAGCAGCTGCTGTCCAACGACGACGTCTGGATGTACCGGACGGCCAACGAGCGGACCGTCAACGCCCTCGAGGAGCTGGCCAAGAAGATCGTCGACGAGAGCGCCTGGGAGGGGCTGTGACGTTCACCGAGCTGAGCGCGGTTCCCGCGGTCCGGTCGGTCGCCCTCTCCCATCTGTCCGTCGAGCTCGGCCACCTCTACATGGACGACTACAAGCAGGGGCCGGCCCGGCTGCGCGAGCACTTCGCCCGGGTGGCGCCGTGGGCGAAGGTGGCGGCCGAGCAGGTCATGGTGGGGCGCCCCCGGGTCAGCACCTGCTTTCTGATCGACGACTACTTCACCCGGTTCTCGTCGCCGCGCGAGGTGGTGCCGGCGCTGGTCGAGGCGGCCGCCACGGCCGGGCTCGAGATCGACTACGTGGCCCGCGAGTCCGGCTGCGCCCGGGTCGGCGACCTCGACATCGCCGCGGTGGTCCAGGCGCACATCGTCGACGAGCCGCCGCCGGGCACGACCGGCGGCCGGCCGCCGGCGAGCGTGTCGGGCTGGCTGGCCAACGGCGAGCGGTCGCCGTCGACGGCCGCCTCGGCGATGTCGGCGCCGCGGCAGTGGGCGCCGCCGCGGGAGAACGCCGTGCGCAACCACTCGATCTTCCTGGACGTCGAGCTGTGGAGCGAGGAGCCGGTCGGCCGCAAATGGTCGTGCCCGTTCCTGGCCGCGGTCTGGCAGCTGCAGCGCCTGGGCCTGCTGCGGCATCGGGGCGAGCCGGTCGCGTCGCCGGTTCCGGTCGCGGCCGCGGAGCTGCCCGCGGAATGGGACGAGATGCCGGCGGTCGTCCAGCTGAATCCGAAGGCGACGGCGCTCCGCGCGTACCGGACCTTCAATGTTCTTGATCGCCGGTTCTTGGCCATCGAGCACGCCGTGCGCACGATCCTGAACCAGGTGGCGGTCGACCCGCTGGTGTCGGGGCAGGTGCAGGCGCGCGCCGCCGACGAGGGCCTGCGGCTGCCGGCCGAGACGACCGAGCGGATCGACTACCTGTTCGTCTGAACCGGGGTCAGCTCGCGGGAGACGTCCCAGAGCTCGCGGAACAGCTGCGAGCACTCCTTGACCCGGGCCTCGGTGAGCACGAGCCGGGTCTCCGCCACCTGCGCCAGGCTCGGATCGGTGGTGGTCGGCGTCGTCTCGTACGCCAGGATGTCGTCGAACAGGATCAGATCGCGCACCTGGACCTGCAGCGGCGTCGGCACCGCCGTCCGGTCCAGCAGCCGCACCTCGATCATCATGGACCGCTGTTCCTGGTACGCGCGGCGCAGCTCCGGATCGTGCTCCATGTCCGGCGTGTCCAGCACGAAGATCCGCCGCACCCGCCGGCCGTCCCGGGCCGCCCGCCGTTGCGCGTCCAGGTAGCGCTGGCCGATCTCGCTGCGCCACAGGTCGTGGTCGACGGCGGCGAGGCTGATCGCGTCGACGCTGGTGGTCGCGGTGCGGGTCAGGCCGAGCAGCCAGTCGCGGTCCTCGCCGTAGTAGGTGACCGTACCGCCCTCGGCCAGCTGCTTGAGGAAGTCCGACATCTCCTTGATCTTGGCCTGGACGAACTTGTAGACGATCGGCGGCGAGTCCGGCGAGATGTTCGTCGAGTTGCGCACCAGCTGGGTGACCAGGTCGGTCTGCAGCGCCGACGCCTCGATCAGCCCGAACAGCGCGGTCGCCTCGCTGATCTCCGAGAACGCGTCGCCGACCAGCTTCTTCATGTCGGCCATGCCGTCCCGCTCCAGCTGCTCGACGTCGGCCAGCCGCTTCTCGAAGTCGACCAGGAAGCGGACCATCAGCGCGATGCCGCCGATCAGGATGGACAGGATGATGCAGATCGCCTGCGGCTGGTCGAGCCCGTTGGTGACCAGGAACGTGATGCCACCGGATGCCACCGTGAGCAGCGCCGTCTTCAGCACGCTCTCGCGGGCCACCGGGGCCCGCACCTCGGCGCTCACGAGCGGGTCGCCGCGGCGAAGGACTCGGCCAGGGCGATCAAGAACTGGTCGCGGACCCGGGTCGCCAGCGTCGTCCACTGCCGGCTGAAGCCGGCGCCGCGCTCCAGCACCGCCCACATCGTCTCGGTGAGCTCGTCGGCGCGGGCGGCGGGCATCCACAGGTGCAGGAGGCGGTCGACGGCCGGGCCCAGCCGGGCCAGCGTGTCGCCGCGCGGCGCCCGGCCGATCGCGGCCTTACGCACGCTCTCGATCAGGGTGAAGAGCAGCCAGTCGTGCAGCGCCACGTCCTCGCAGATCGAGGCCAGCCGCCCGGCGTCCGCCTCCCTCGTCCGGAACCGCAGCAGCCGGACCTTGCGGTCGTGAACCTCGAAACGCACCTCTCCGATGCCCTCTCCCCCGGTCTCGGCCACCCATCTCAGCCTCGACCGCGCGGCCCGGAACGTCTCCTCGCGGCCGCCCCTGGTCGCGCCCTGCACCTCGTTGGTGGCGCGCTGGGCGACGGCGCCGAGGTCGAGGGCGCCCCGCGCGATCTTCGGCGCGGCGAGCGCGTCGGCCATCTCCGCCCATCGCGGGCGGCCGATCGTCTCGATCTGCCCGGGGCGGGCGAGATAGTGCGACCACGGGCGGCGGGCGGTGTGGTCGGCGGGGACGATCCGCGCGTACGCCGATCCCTGCACCACCTCGTGGTCGGTGATCGCCGCGCGCTGCAGCGCCGTGCCGATCCCGCGCGCGGACCGGTCGCCCGCACCCCGGCCGGCCACCGCGCAGTCGACCCCGACCGGCCGCTCCGGCGAGCGCACATAGGACCGTGGCCGCGTGGAGACCAGCACCCGCTCGCCGGCGACGAGCCGTACCAGGCTCTCGCCGTCGTCGCCGGACGACGGGTCGCGGCCGCGCAACAGTCCGGTGTCCACCTCACCCACGATGAGCACGAGGGCCCCCCATCTTCGACGGTGCGGGGACCTGGGTTGGTGGGCGGGTCGTCGATGACCGTCACGCGCTCCCCAGCGGCGCGTCCCCGTCCGCATGACGCCAGCGAGTCGATTCCACCGCAAAGGCTTTCGGATTGCAACCGTGGGTGATCAGTCGTTTGCGTTCGGTGCGCATAGCACTCGGCGACCGGGTGATTCAACCCCGCGATGCCGAAGTGCGCATTGTCCGCACATTCACGTTCCTCACGCTGCCGCGCCCCCGCGTCCGACCGGCGATCACCGTTAGCGTCGAACGATGGACCGACCCGATGTGCTCGTCGTCGGCGCCGGTGTCTCCGGGCTGACCACGGGGGTGCGGCTGGCGGAGCGGGGCGTACGCGTCCGGATCCGGGCCGAGGCCGCGCCCGGCTCGACCAACTCGGCCGCCGCCGGCGCGATCTGGGATCCGATCTACGCCGAGCACCCGCGGGTCGCCGTGTGGGCCACGGCCAGCTACGACGTCTTCTCCCGGATGGCCGGCGAGGGCTTTCCCGGCGTGCGCCTGGTGGACGGCGTCGAGGCGTCCCGCGAGGCGATGGTGTCGCCGGAGTGGGCGCGCGGGCTGCCCGGCTTCCGCGAGTGCACGCCGGCCGAGCTGCCGCGCGGCTTCGTGCACGGCTGGCGCTACACCGCCCCGATCATCGACATGCCGCCGTACCTGGCCGCGCTCGAGGCGATGGTCCGCGCGCCCGGCGCCGACCTGCGTTTCGGCGCCCGCCTGACGTCGCTGGCCGACGGCTTCGCCGACGCGCCGATCGTGGTCAACTGCAGCGGGGCCGGCGCCCGCGAGCTGGTGCCCGACCCGTCGGTGAAGCCGATCCGGGGCCAGCTGGTCGCGATCGCCAATCCCGGGCACGCCGAGTTCTTCGCCGAGCACACCGAGGAGCTCGGCGAGATGATCTACCTGCTCCCGCAGGGCGACATGCTGCTGCTGGGCGGCAGCGCCGAGGAGGGCATCGCCGACCCCGAGCCCGACCCGCTGGTGGCCGAGGCGATCCTGAAGCGCTGCGGCGACATCTTCCCGGAGATCCGCCAGGCCGAGATCCTCGGCCACCGCGGCGGCATCCGCCCCTCCCGGCCTGTCATCCGTTTGGAGCACGAAGCCGTGGACGGTGGTCATATCGTCCACAACTACGGCCACAGCGGGGCCGGGGTGTCGCTGTCGTGGGGTTGCGCCGACGACGTGACGTCCATCGTGCTCGGGCTGCTCGGCCGGTCCTGAGCGGTCCGCTTCCGCCTACGCCTCCGCGGCCGTCCCGGCCGGCGCCGGGCCGTCGCCCGCGCCGGGTGGTGCGGCGCCATCGCCCTCGCTCAGCCCCGCCTCGGGCGGCGCCAGAACGTCGCCCTTGCTCAGACCTCCCCGGCCGCCCGAGCCATCGCCCCTCCTCAGCCCTCCTCGGGCGGCCGCGCGTCGGCCATCGGGAACAGGATCGGGCTCAGCAGGTAGGGCGAGCGACCGCCTTCCGGGGCGTTGGCGATCACCGGCATGATGGCCTTCCGCATGCCCGCGATCAGCCCGTCACGCTCCTCCGGCGTCAGCCAGATCGCGTGCTGGCGGTAGCCGACCATGTCGGTGGCCGGGTCCGCCTCCTCGCTGTCGAGATAGGCCCCGAACTCGGCCATCAGCACCGCCATCGCGGTGGCGAAGATGCGGCGGTGGTCGTCGGGAGTCGCAGCGGCGGCGCGGCCGGCGTCGATCGTGGCGCGGTCGGGGCGCAGGCGGTAGCTGCGCTCGACGAAGCCGCGGACCCGCTGCTCCCCCGCGATCTCGATGATGCCGGCGTCGGCGAGCAGGCCGACGTGACGGTAGACGGTGGCCTGCGAGACGTCCGGCATGCGGGCGCACAGCCCGGCCGTCGTCACGGTGCGGCCGCCGGAGAGCGCGTGCACGATCCGCAGCCGTACCGGATGGAGAAGAAGCTCGACCGGGTCCATTCCGCTATGTTCTCACACCTGATAATGTTCGCAGCCATGAGAACAATGGTCGACGGGGTGGCCACCTATCGAATCGGCGGCTCGGGCGGGGCGTCCGTCGTCTACCTGCCGGGCGCCGGGCTGGTCGGGCTCGACTTCCTCAATCTGACGTCGGTGCCCGGGGCCGCCCATCTGCTGTACGACCGGGGCGGCACCGGGTGGAGTGCACCGGCCGCCCTGCCGCGCAGTGCCGCCGAGGTGGCGCACGAGCTGCGGCGGGTGGCGGGGCCGGGTCCGCACGTCCTGGTCGGACACTCGATGGGCGCGGTCTATGCGCGGCGGTTCGCGCAGCTGTACCCGGCCTCGGTCGCGGGCCTGCTGATGCTCGACCCCGGGCACGAGGACCTCTTCGCGCACTTGCCGGCCGAGGCGGCCTCTCTCAACGACCGGATGAAGCCCGATCCCGCCCAGCTGCCGGAGCTCACTCCCGAGCAGCTGTCGGCGGCGCGCACGGCATACGAGTCGCTGCTCGCGTCATGGCCACCCGACGTGCGCGAGGAGCTGATCGGCTACCACCTGACGAAGTGGCGGATCGCGCTGCTCGAGTCGGCCAACCTGGAGTCCGCCGTCTACGACGAGCTGCGCGGCGGCGGCCCGGTGCCCGACGTGCCCACGATCGTGCTGACCGCCGGCGCCGGCAATCCCGCGTGGTCGGCATACGGACCGCCGGAGCTGGTGCGAAAGGCGCTGGACGGCATCCGCGACCTGCACGCCTCGATGGCCGCCGCCGTCACCGACGGCGAGCACCGCATCCTGGAGGGCGCCACCCACCAGGTCCCGCACCTGGAACAGCCCGACGCCGTCCGCGCCGCACTGTCCGACCTGCTGGCGAAGCTGAGATAGCCGCCCCAGCTCTGCTCACCTCGGCGCGCAAGGAAGTGGCCCAGCTCTGCTCACCTCAGCGCGCACAGAGTGGCCCAGCTCTACTCACCTCGGCGCGCCGGGCGGGCGGAGGGTCCGCGCGCCGGGCGGGCGAAGGATCCGCGCGCCGGGCGGGCGAAGGATCCGCGCGCCGGGCGGGCGAAGGATCCGCGCGCCGGGCGGGCGAAGGCGTCCGCACACCGCGCGAGTGAAGGGATCCGCGCGCCGGGCGGGCGAAGGCGTCCGCACACCGCGCGAGTGAACGGATCCGCGCAGCGGGCGGGCGAAGGCGTCCGCCCCGGGCGGAGTCGACGGAACCGCTCGCCGGGCCGGCGGGTGCGCGCCGGCCCGGCGTGGAGAGTCAGCGGCCCTCGAGGGACTTCACGTTGTCGCCGAAGGTCCAGTTCTTCGAGCCGTCCCAGTTGATCGACCAGGTCATCATGCCCTTGATCGCGCTGACGCTGTTGTAGGCCTGCGCGACCAGGGACGGCGTCATGTAGCCGCCACCGGCGCCGGACTGGGCGGGCAGGCCGGGCACCTGCTTGTCGTACGGCACACGGATCGTCGTGCCCTGGATGGTCAGGCCGTTGTTGAGGCACTGGGTCTGCACGGTGAACCCCTGCACGGTGCCGGCCGAGTAGGAGTCGCCGGAGCAGCCGTACATCGAGCCGTTGTAGTACTGCATGTTCAGCCACCACAGGCGGCCGTTGTCGACGTACTTCTTGATGATCGGCAGGTACGAGCCCCAGATCGAGCCGTAGGTGACGCTGCCGCCCGTGACATAGGCCGTCTCCGGCGCCATGGTCAGGCCGAAGTTCGACGGCATCTGCGCCAGCACCCCGTCGATGATCCGGATCAGGTTGGACTGCGAGGCCGACAGCGTGCCGATGCTGCCGCTGCCGGTCAGGCCGGTCTCGATGTCGATGTCGATGCCGTCGAAGTTGTACTGCTTGAGGATCGGCACGATGGTCGCGACGAACCGGTCGGCCACCGCCGTCGACGACAGGTCGATGCCGGCCGCGGCCCCGCCGATCGACATCAGGATCGTGGCGCCGGACGCCTTGGCCGCGCACATCTCGGCCGGGGTCGACACCTTCACGCCGGCGTCCATGCCGTTCTCCCAGAGCACGGTGCCGTCGGAGCGGATCACCGGGAACGCCGCCGCGATCACGTTGTAGCCGTGCTGCAGGATCCGGCTGTCGTTGATCGGGATCCAGCCGAGCCCCGGGTGCACGCCGTTCGAGGCGCCGTCCCAGTTCTCCCAGTAGCCCTGCAGCACCTTGCCCGCGGGCCGCGACTTCACCGCACACGTCGAGCCGGTCGGCGGCGTCGTGGTCGGCGGCGTCGTGGGCTGGGTGGTCGGCGGCGTCGTGGGCCGGGTCGTCGGAGGCGTCGTCGGCGAGGTTGTCGGCGGCGTGGTGGTCGGTCGCGTGGTCGGGGCCGTCGTGGGCGGCGTGGTCGTGCCGCCCGTGCACGCGCCGAGGTCCTTCCACAGCGAGGGCGTCGCGGCCGGGTTCCAGCCCGCCCCCGGGTACGCCGTGTGGGTCACCAGCGCCTGGTACAGGTGCCCGTTGTAGGTCACCTGCTGCCCGGCCGTATAGGTCACGCCCTCGGCCCAGACCGTGCCCGAACAGGCCACCGCCGCGAACGACGTGCCCCCTCCGGCGATGGACACGGCAAATGCTCCCGCCGCCACCGCCACCCCTGCGACCAGCGCTAACACCCGACGACGGACGCCCATGGCGCACCCCTTCATCTACCGATGTGGCCCACGACACTCACATCATGGAGTTCACATTCGTAAATATCAAGGGTTCTTAACAGTCAGCGGCACCCCCAGAAATGACGCGAACGGTTCGAGCGCGAGGGCGGCCGCCCGATGATCAGCAGCGGTGAATCGCCCGAGGGGCAGAACGGTCACCGTCACCCCACGAGCGCCCAGCACCCGCTTCCAGGTCGCGACGACCCGCCCGTCCCGCACGAGCGTCGACTGGAACACCCCGTTACCGCCCGGGATGATCGCCGCCAGGTCGGCCGGCGAGGCCATCAGCGACCGGTCCTTGTAGCCGAGCATGTATTCGTCGAAGCCCGGCAGCGCGAGCCAGCCGTCCACACCCCGGTCAGCGGTGTTCGCAGCCATGATCATCTCAGCACCCTCGACGTCGACCACGGACAGCTCATCCCCGGCGACGGCGATTCCGGCCTTGCAGTCGGTCATCGTCAAGCCGGTCCAGCCGGCGAAATCCTTCCGCGTGGCCGGGCCGTGGCTGCGGAAGTAGCGCAACGCGATCATCCCGAGCGCTTCCTCCCGGGACGGCCGCACGGGCGCCGGCACCCACTCGTCGAGGAGCACGAACGTCTGCTCCTTGCCGACGTGGGGAGCTATCGCCGTCACGCCACGCTGTGACGCGTACCAGAGCAGGTGGTAACCCCGCTGACCGCTCACCTCGACGCCGCCCGATCGCAGCGCCTCCAGGCACTCGGATCGCGTCAGGCGCCCGCCGCCGGCGAGGGCGGAGCCGAGCAGCTCGACCGCCCGCTCCGATGTCGCGAGATCGAGCCCGAGCGTCTCCCGGCGTTTCTCGGCCCCGGCGAGTGCCCGCACCCCCATCAGGTCGAGCATCCAGTGCGCGTCGACGGCGGGCACGAGATGGACGGTCCCGCGCATCGGCCAGGTGCGCAGGACCTCCCGTTTCTCGAGCGCGTCGTTGACGTCACCGAGCGTCCAGCCGGGCAGGCGCGCGCCCAGGGACCACAGCATGCTGTTGGCATCCTGCGACTGCATCGCCCCGAACCAGGACACGATCTCGCCCACCGAAGCGGGCGCGTTGCCGCGCAACAGCAGGCTGCTGAGCCGAAGCCCCAGGGCCGTCCGTCCATCCATGCGACGACCCTAGGGCTTGGGTACGACAAAAAGTCAGCGCCCGCGGGCGGACCGGTAGAGGCGGATCAGGTTGTTGGTCGACGAGTCGTCATCGGCCTCGGCCGACGAGCCGGTCAGCTTGGGTGCGAGCTGGTTGGCCATGACCTTGCCGAGCTCGACGCCCCACTGGTCGAACGAGTTGATCTGCCAGATGGTGCCCTCGGTGAAGGTGATGTGCTCGTAGAGGGCGATCAGCTGACCGAGGATGGCCGGGGTCAGCTTGTCGGCGAGGATCGTCGTGGTGGGGTGGTTGCCCTGCATGACGCGGTGCGGCGCGACCTCGGGGCTGCTCCCCTCGGCCTTGACCTGGTCGAGCGTACGGCCGAAAGCAAGCGCTCCGGTCTGCGCGAAGAAGTTGGACATGAAGAGGTCGTGCATCTCGCCGATGTCGTGGTTGGGCTGCGAGAAGCCGATGAAGTCGGCCGGGATCAGCTTCGTGCCCTGGTGGATCAGCTGGTAGAAGGCGTGCTGGCCGTTGGTGCCGGGCTCGCCCCAGTAGACCTCGCCGGTCTGGTAGCTGACCGGCGAGCCGTCGAGCCGCACCGACTTGCCGTTGCTCTCCATGGTCAGCTGCTGCAGGTAGGCGGCGAACCGGTGCAGGTACTGCGAGTAGGGCAGGATCGCGTGCGACTGCGCGCCCAGGAACGTGTCGTACCAGACGTTGATCAGGCCGAGCAGGGCCGGCACGTTCGACTCGACCGGCTGGGTGCGGAAGTGCTCGTCGACGGCGTGGTAGCCGGCCAGCATGTCGGCGAACTGCTCCTTGCCGATCGCCACCATCACCGACAGGCCGACCGCGCTGGGCAGCGAGTAGCGCCCGCCGACCCAGTCCCAGAAACCGAACATGTTGGCGGTGTCGATGCCGAAGTCGGCCACCCGCTGGGCGTTCGTGCTGACGGCCACGAAATGTTTGGCCACCGCCTCGGTCGCGCCGCCCAGCCCGTCGACGAGCCACTTGCGGGCCTCGGTCGCGTTGGTCAGCGTCTCCTGGGTGCCGAACGTCTTGGAACAGACGATGAACAGGGTGGTCGCCGGATCGAGGTCGTGCGTCTTCTCGTACAGGTCGGTGGGATCGATGTTGGAGATGAACCGGCACTCGATGTCGGGCGTCTTGTAGGCCTTGAGCGCCTCGTAGGCCATCACCGGACCGAGGTCGGAGCCGCCGATGCCGATGTTCACGACGGTCTTGATGCGCTGCCCGGTGTGCCCGGTCCACTCCCCCGAGCGCACCTTGTCGGTGAACGCGCCCATGCGGTCCAAGACCTCGTGGACCTCGGCGACGACATCCTGCCCATCAACCACCAATTGCGCCGTACGCGGCAGACGCAGCGCCGTGTGCAGGACGGCGCGATCCTCGGTGACGTTGATGTGCTCGCCGGCGAACATGGCGGCGATGCGCTCGGTGAGGCCCGCCCTGCCGGCCAGCGCGATCAGCGCGGTCATGACCTCGTCAGTCACCAGGTTCTTGCTGTAGTCCACGGTCAGGTCGGCGACGGTCGCGGTCAGGCGCTCGCCGCGCCCCGGGTCGCTGCCGAACAGGTCGCGCAGGTGGACCGCCGAGAACTTCTCCGCATGCCCCTGCAGGACCTGCCACTCGGCGCTGTCGGAAACGTGTTCGCTCATGGGCCTTGTCTCTCGCTCGAACCCGGACTCTCGTCCTCATCCTGGCATGAAACGGTGCCCGTCACCGATCAGTTCAACCGTCCGTCACGAGGAGATCCGACAGGCGCCGCAATGCCGGCATCAGCGCGCCCGGATCGGCCCCGGCGACACGCTGCGCGGCGCGGAAGCACCCGACCGCGACCTGCGGGGCGAGGGTGGTCCGGTGCGCAGCGATCGGATCGGCGACGTCCTGTGGCGGCCACCTGACGCCCCGCGCCCACCGGGCGGGCTCCTTCGATTAGCATCGCCGCGCATGACCTGGTTGACCCGAGCAGCGCCCCTGTCCGCCGTGACCGCCGGCCTGCTCGCCATGGTCATCGGCGTGACGAGCTCGGCCGCGATCGTCTTCAGCGCTGCCCGGGCCGCCGGCGCGAACGACGCCGAGCTTGCTTCCTGGATGCTCGCGCTCGGCGTCGGCATGGGCCTGACCTGCATCGGCCTGTCCCTGCGCTTCCGCTCCCCGGTCATCACCGCCTGGTCCACCCCCGGCGCCGCGCTGCTGGCCACCGGCCTGAGCGGCGTCACCCTCCGCGAGGCCACCGGCGCCTTCCTGGTCTCGGCCGCCCTGATCACCTTGAGCGGTGTCACGGGTTGGTTCGCCCGGGTGATGGACCGTGTGCCCGTACCGCTGGCCGCCGCCCTCCTCGGCGGGGTGCTGGTGCAGTTCGGCATCGGCTTGTTCTCCTCGATGCAGCACGCCTTCGCGCTGGTCGCCACGATGTTCGCGGTGTACCTGCTGTGCCGCCGCCTGCTCCCGCGCTACGCCGTCCTGTGCGCGCTGGCCGCCGGCGTGGTGGTGGCCGCCCTGACCGGATCACTGCACCTGCACGGCGTACGCCTGGCGTTCGCCAAGCCGATCTTCACCGAGCCGTCGTTCTCGTGGCCGGTGGTGATCGGCGTCGCCCTGCCCCTGTTCGTGGTGACCATGGCGTCCCAGAACCTGCCCGGCGTGGCCGTCCTCCGCAACGACGGCTACGACGTGCCGGTCTCGCCGCTGATCACCTGGACCGGCCTGACCAACTTCGTGCTGGCCCCGTTCGGCGCGTTCGGCCTGAACCTGGCCGCCATCACGGCCGCCATCTGCACCGGCCCGCAGGCCCACCCCGATCCCCGCCGCCGCTACGTCGCCGGCGTCTGGGCGGGCGTGTTCTACCTGGTGATCGGCGCGCTGGGGGCGACGGTGGGCTCGCTGCTGACCGCGCTGCCGCCGGCGTTGGTGCTCGGCATCGCGGGGATCGGCCTCCTCGGGACGATCGGGTCGTCGCTGACTTCGGCGCTGTCGCAGGCCCGGTGGCGGGAGGCGGCGGTTGTGACGTTTCTGGCTACCGCCTCCGGGATCAAGTTGCTGGGGGTGGGGTCGGCATTCTGGGGGTTGGTTGCGGGGCTGTTGACGGCTCTTGCCACGGGGGCGTTCCGGAGGGTGAGCGCGACGGGTGAGGTCGATGCGGCCGGGGTAAAAGTGCCCGGCGCGGCCCCCTGACCGACCCCCACCCGTTCTGGGTGGGGTAAAGAAAACCACCGGCCTACGACATTTTCGGCGCGTTATCCACAGCCGCGGCGGGCCCCAGCGGCCTCCCGGCTGAATCTCACCGGCTTCTCACCGGTCGAACAGCGACGCCAGATCGGGCGGCCGGAAGTTCGGCCCCTTCTGGACCTTCCCGTCGCGAACCACGGGACGCCCGTCGTCACCGAGCTTGCTCATGTTTGCCCGGTGGACCTCGGCGATCACGGCGTCCAGGTCGATGCCGTGCGAGATCGCGGTGCCGTAAGCGACGTAGACGACGTCGGCCAGCTCGCGCGCCAGCGACGCCAGCCTCTCCGGGGACGGGTCCTGCTGCACGGCGGCCGATGCCTCCACGACCTCGGCCACTTCCTCGTCCAGCAGTCGTTGCCGGACCACGGCCAGCTCGGCCGGGATCGACGCCGGGCGGTCGGCGTGCGCCAGCCCGAACACCTCATGGAACTCCCGGACCAACCGCCACGGCGACTCACTCACGCACGGCACGATACCGATCCCGTACGGCGGGGATCGCGACCCACCGCCGACATCACCCGTGGCGCAGGCTGCGAAGGGTGTGGCCGCCGGTGGCGCGCTTGAAGAGGTACTCGGCGCGCTCGTAGGACAACCGGGCGCGGCCGGTGTGCGGGCAGCGGTCGGCGGCGGCGCCGGGGGCGGGGCGGCGATCGGTCAGGAAGAGCGGGCCGGCCGTGCGCTCCCCGATCAGCGGCGGGAGGAGGCGGGCCGTGCCGGAACGCCAGGTGACCCAGCGTGCGCCGGAACGGGCGCGGCGATCCTCGAGGTCCAGGTCTTCGACGTTGAGGGCGAGGACCGCGCTGACCGGGGCGCCGCTCTCGTGCAGCAAACGCCAGAACGTGCGCTCCCGGGGTGAGAACCGAGGGTCTTCGAGCAGAGCCGTCAGAGCGGAGGCGGGGAGCGGGGTGGCGGGGACGGAGGTCGTCTCGGGGCGGCGATCCAACGCATCGGCAAAGGAGCCGGCGGAAGACAAGGAACCGGCCGAAGACGAAGAAGCGGCCGCTGACCAGGCGGCGAACGAGCGCAACGCGGCGCGGTGGCGGTTCCAGGTCTTCGGGGCGGCTCGCCCCCACGCCGTCGTGCACGCGGCGGCCACCGCGGACGGCGTCAGCTCGTCGAGGGGCATGCTGTCGCCGAAGGCGCGGCGCAACCGGGTGAGGGTCTGGCGGTAGGAGCGGACGCTGGCCGGATCGAGGTCGTCCCGGTTCAGAAAGGCATCGACCGCCGCACCCAGGCCGGAGACGGCGCGATCCCGGCCGGAGACGGCGCGATCCGGGCCGGGGACGGCCGGCGCCACGGTGGTCATCTCGGCCGCGCGCCGGCGTAGGAACTCCAGCTCGCGGTGGTTGCGGGTCAGCGTCAGCGCCCGCTCGAACTCGCGGCGGGCCTCGGCGTGGCGGTTCAGCCGGGCCAGCAGATCGCCGCGCACGGCCGGCAACAAGTGGTAGTCGCGCAGGAACGGGTCGGTCAGCAGCGGCTCGGTCGCGGCCAGCCCCTCCGCCGCGCCGCGCGCCATTCCCACCGCCACCGCGCGGTTGAGGCGGACCACCGGCGTCGGCACCAGCTGGATCAGAGCGTCGTAGAGCGCGACGATGCGCTGCCAGTCGGTGGCCGCGGCGGTCGGCGCCTGAGCATGACAGACGGCGATCGCGGCCTGTAAGACGTACGGGCCGGGCGTGGTTTTCAAAGATCTTGCTTTGAGCATCGCCGCGAAGCCGCGCCGGATCAGCAGCTGGTCCCAGCGCCCGCGGTTCTGCTCGTGGAGCAGTACCAGCTCGCCGTCGGGACCGGTGCGCGCGGCCGAGCGTGACGCCTGCAGCTCCATCAGCGCGACCAGCCCGTGCACCTCGGCCTCGTCCGGCGCGAGCTCGGCGAGCATGCGGCCCAGGCGCAGCGCCTCGCGACAGAGGTCGGCGCGGACGAGATCCTGCCCGGCCGTCGCCGCGTACCCCTCATTGAAGATCAGATAGAGCACCTCGAGCACCGAGCTCAACCGCCCCGGCATCGCGTCGCCCGCCGGCCGCGCGAAGCCCACCCCCTCGTCGGCGAGCGTCTGCTTGGCGGCGGCGATCCGGCGGACCACCTGCGGCTCATCGAGCAGAAAAGCGCGACCGATCTCGTACGCGGTGAGCCCGCCGACCAGCCGGAGAGTGAGAGCGACACGAGCGTCGCGGGGCAGCACCGGATGACAGCAGACGAACATCAGGCGCAGGACGTCGTCCTCGGCCGCCGCCTCCGGCCCCGTCTCCGGCCCCGCCTCTGGCGCCGCTGGCAGATCCCGCTCGACGACGGTCTCCCGCTGCGACCGCCGGAGGTGGTCGACGGCCCGGCGCCGGGCGACCGTGGTCAGCCAGGCGCCGGGATTGTCGGGTACCCCCTCGACCGGCCACTGCTCCAGGGCCGCGACCAGCGCGTCCTGCGCGAGCTCCTCGGCCAGCCCGACGTCGCGCACGAGCCGGGCCAGGCCGCCGACGATCCGGGCGGACTCCAGTTTCCAGACCGCGTCGATCGTGCGGTGGACGTCGGTCGTCATCGGGTCAGAACACCTGCTGGATGGTGCTCTCCCCGTCGCCGACGATCTTGCGGAAGCGGCGGCCGAGCTCGATCGCCTCCTCGCGGGAGCCGACCTCGATCAGCGCGAAGCCGGCGGCCGCCTCCTTGGCCTCGGCGAACGGCCCGTCGGTCACGGTGATCTCGTCGCCGGCCGAGGTCATCCGGACGCCGCCGGGCTCGAGACCGCCGGTGGCGAGCAGGACGCCGGCCGCGGTCAGCTCCTCGATGAAGGCTCCCATCTCGGCGAACAGCTTCTCGTCGGGCGCGGTGTCGGACGGCTTCTGCATCATCAGGAAACGCATGGTCGTGCTCCTCCGGTGAGGTCGTGTGTCGCGGACACCACTGCGTCGGCCCAGCCTATGCGACAGGGAATGGAGACCGTTCCCTGTCGCATCGGTCGTTCGACGATTTGGCGAGAACCGACCGAGGAGGAACCCGAAATGACCGCAGCAACGATCGCCGCCGCACCCGTCCGCGTCGCCTCGACCACCCGCCCGCTGCTGGCGGCCGGCGTCGTCGCCGCGCCGCTGTGGGCCACGGTGTCGCTGGCCCAGGCCTTCACCCGGGACGGCTTCGACCTGACCCGTCACCCGCTGAGCATGCTTAGCACCGGCTCGCTCGGCTGGCTCCAGATCACCAACTTCCTGCTGGCCGGCGCGCTCACCATCGCCGGCGCGATCGGCCTGCGCCGCACCGGACGCGGCACCTGGGCCCCGCGGCTGGTCGCCCTCAACGGCGTGGGCATGATCGCAGCCGGCGTCTTCACCATGGATCCCGGCGACGGCTTCCCGGCCGGCACTCCGGCCGGCATGGGAGTGCTGTCGTGGCACAGCTACGCCCACTTCGCGAGCGGCACGCTGGCGTTCGGCACCCTGATCGCCGCGTGCTACGTCCTGGCCCGCGGTTTCCGCGGCGCCCGGGCGGTGGCGTCCGTGGTCGCCGGAACAGCCCTGCTGGCAGGCGACCTGTGGGCGACGGCGGGCGGCAGGGCGGGTTCCCTGACCCTCGCCATCGGCGCGATCACCGCGCTGCTCTGGATCTCCACGGTCTGCGGCGATCGCCTGCGGGGTCTCTGATCCGCTTTGGTCGTCAGGCTTTTTCGAGCCCCGCGCCGGTTTCGGTGCGGGGCTCGACGTGGTGCGCCCCCGTGGCGAGCCCGCGGCATGGGAGCCCGAGTTCCCACTGCCGCCCGGCATCCTGTGCAGCGTGGGAGTTGTCACGCGTACCGGCAAACGCCGCCGACCAAGCGCGACCGGACCGCCCACCGTCCTAGGAGGCTAGGCGGATTGCTTCGGGCATCGAGAAAGCCGTCTCCCTCTCCAGCAACGCGGTCGCGTCACTCGCCGGCAGCGGCCGCGACAGCAGGTAGCCCTGCGCGTAGTCGCACCCCATCTCACGCAGAAGCGCGAGCTGCACGTCGTTCTCGATGCCCTCGGCGATCGTGCGCATGCCGAATCGCTGCCCCAGCCGCACGATCGTCCGCACCAGCGCCTCGTCCTCGCAGTCGCCGCCGAGCCGGTCCACGAAGGAGCGGTCGATCTTGAGCACGTCCATCGGGAAGCGGCGCAGGTAGGCGAGCGACGAGTAACCGGTGCCGAAATCGTCCATGGCGAGCATGACGCCGAGCGCCTTGAGGCTGACGATGCGGGCGAGGTTCTCATCGGTGTCGTTGAGCAGGACCGACTCGGTCATCTCCAGGCAGAGCTGACCGGGCGGCATGCCCGTTTCGGCGAGCACCCCGGCGACCACATCGGCCAGGTCGCCGGCCTCGAACTGCCGGACAGAGACGTTGACAGCCATCACGAGCGAGCGGCCCCACGCTACGGCCTGGCGGCACGCTTCGGTAAGCACCCAGCGCCCGAGTGGCACGATCAACCCGGTGGCCTCGGCGACGCCGATGAACTCGAGCGGCGGGATCATGCCGCGGGTCGGGTGCTGCCAGCGCACGAGGGCCTCGAAGCCGATGATCTCGCCGCTCCGCAGGTCGACCTTCGGCTGGTAGTGCAGCACGAGCTCGTCCCGCTCGAGGGCGAGCCGCAGATCGGTGGCGAGCTCGAGCCGGCGTACCAGACCATCGTGCATGCTCGAGTCGTACGTCGCGTAACCGCCGCCGCCCGCGTCCTTGGCCCGGTACATGGCCAGATCGGCGTCGCGCTGCAGTTGCTCGATGTCGCCGGCGTCGGCGGCCGAGGCGATGCCGACCGCGGCGCTGACGTGCAGCTCACGGTCGTCGACCAGGACCGGCTCGGCGAGCGCGCCGAGGATCTCGGCCGCGACGATCTCGGCGGCCGGCAGCGACGCGTCGGCGATCACCGCGAACTCGTCGCCACCGACCCGCGCCAGCGTCCACTCGGCGGGCAGGCACGCGCGCAGGCGCTCCGCGACGCACACCAGCAGGTGATCGCCGGCGTCGTGCCCGAGGCTGTCGTTGATCTCCTTGAAGCCGTCCAGGTCGAGCAGCAGAATCGACACGCGCTCGCGGGGGTTGCGCTCGATCGCCTGGCCGAGCCGGTCGGCGAAGCCCGCGCGGTTCACCAGCCCGGTCAGCGGATCGTGATACGCCTCGTGGCGCAGGCGATCCTGCAGGTCCTGGGCCTCGCTGATGTCACGGGTGTTGAAGACCAGGCCTTTGACGTACGGGTCGTCCAGCAGGTTGGTGACGGTCATCTCGGCCAGACGAGGCTTACCGTCGGCGTGCCAGATGACGATCTCGAACACGGTCGTGGCGCCCGGCGTGTCCTTGACCTCGTCGATCGCGGCCGCGACCCGTCCGCCGACCTTCCGCCCCACCAGTTCGCAGAACTTCCGGCCCAGCAGCTGTGACGCCGGGTAGCCGAAGATGCGCTTGACCGACTCAGACTGCCAGCGCACGGTGGAATCCGCCTCGAGGATCGCGAGCGAGTCGGTGCTCTGCTCGACCAGCGCACGAAACCGCAGCTCACGCTCGTGCAACTCGGCGGCGCGCTCGGCGACACGCGACTCCAGACGACGGGCCAGCCGCCGGTTCTCGATCATGAGCAGCACCTGGCGCCCCACGACCAGCGCGATGCTGATCGACCGGGTCCAGCTGCCGACCGTGCTGGGCGCTCCGCCGAGCAGCAACCGGCCGATACCCACCACAAGGCTGAGAACGATCACCACGTACGGGAGGAGCACCGTCATCGCGGGCCGGTCGTCCTGCTCGGCCTCGACATCCTCCCCCGCATGGCCCAGCACCGCGGCCACGCCGAGCAACCCGAGCCCGGCCAGCCGGCTCGCCGCCCCGAGCGACTCCAGTCCGGCGTAGGCGACGCTCCCGGCGACGGCGATCAGGAGCGAGGCGCCGGCCGTCACGGTGATCGCCCGCAGGTCGGGCACGCCTCGGCGCAGGCGCGTCAGCACGACCAGCGCGGCGGTGCCGAGCACGATGTCGCCGACCGGGTATGCGAGCGGCGCCGAACCGGCCGCGCGGTGCGTGTCGAGCACGAGGTGGAACGACAGCGAGACCAGGCACGACGCGATCAGAAACGTGTCGATGACGGCGCGGACCTTCTCGATGCCGGTACGCACGGGCACCGGCACGAGGAACAGCCCGGCGACCATGAACGGGATCATCCCGAGATAGCCGGGCGCCGGATCGGCCGGACTGCCGCCCGCGAGAGCACAGGCCAGCGCGCCGACGCCGAGCGCGGTCCAGGCGACCCGTACCCGCCCACTCCGCCGCCCCGCCCGAACCAGGCAGGACGTGGCCGCCCCGAAGGCGACCGCACTCGTGAGGGCCGCGGTGACCACCGGCCCGGTCAGCGCCGCCAGCGCGCCGGCGAGCACGAGCACCAGCAGGATCGCGGCCGGCAGCGGACGCCTGACGGTCATCCCTTTCCTCCCCGCCGATCGACAGCCCGTCGAGCCCAGAATCGGGCGAAGCCGCGAAGACCTAAGGCTTATCGGCCCGCTTCGTGAGACGGCGTTGATCGGGGGTATAACGGCGCACGGGACGGGCCCGGTCTCGGCTTCCCGTCCCGCGCCGAAGATCGGAAGATCACTTCTTCTTCTTGTTCTTCTTGTCCTTCTTCGACTTCTTCGACTTCTTAGCCATGGTGGGGCCTCCCTTCGACACGCCGGCCTGGCGGCCTCCCGCCCGCGGCGGATTCCCGAACCACGGGGGCCACCCACTGCCGCAGGCGGCCGATCATTAACATTACGGAAACGCATGGCCTCATGCGGGGTTGTGAAGATGAACAAAAGTTGTCTTCGCGTGTGGCAAAGTATCGCCAAAGTGCGAGAAATGGACATTGACGGTTTGGGTCGTGGCATTGACACGGTCTGATTCCTTGCTCGGTGGTGGGGTTCGGGGTTCGTTTGGGGCGCTTCGCTCTCGGGGTCGTTTCCTCGCTCGCCCGGCCGTGTCTTCCCGGACAACTCGCCCACCGGGTTAACTCGCCTGCCCGGCCCGCTGGGCCCGCTCACCAGCCCGGCCCGCCGGGCGCGCTCACCCGCCTGGCCCGCTGGACCGCCCGGCCCGCGCGCGGCCTTCTGTTCCCGTCCGGTCCGCTCGCCCGCCCGGCCCGCTGTCCGCCCAGTTCGGCTCTCTCGCTCGGCGCTGCCGCCGTTGCCGACGCCGCGCGGCGGGCGGCCCGCCCTTGCCTGCGTGCGGATTCGCCGAAGCGGTTGCGCCGGGCTGCCCTGAGCGAGTAGCCAGGTCCTCATGATGCCGATCATCGACGGGCACAACGACCTGCCCATGCAGCTGCGCGGCCGCTTCGGATACCGAGTGGAAGGCCTGGACCAGCCCCGCCCCGAGCTGCAGACCGATCTCCCCCGGTTGCGCGCCGGCCGGGTGGGCGGCCAGTTCTGGTCGGTCTACGTCCCGTCGGACCTGCCCGAAACCGAGGCCGTGGCGGCGACGATGGAGCAGATCGACGCCGTCTACCGGCTCGCCGCCGCCTACCCCGGCGACCTCGCCATCGCCTACAGCGCCGACGACGTCGAACGCATCATCGCCGCCGGCCGCATCGCCTCGCTGATCGGCATCGAAGGCGGCCACAGCATCGCCTCCTCCCTCGGCGTGCTCCGCAGCTTCGCCCGCCTGGGCGTGCGCTACATGACACTCACCCACAACCACAACACCTCCTGGGCGGACTCCGCCGCCGCGGAACCGGCGGTGGAAGGCCTCAATGACGACGGCCGCGCAGTCGTGCGCGAGATGCAACGAATCGGCATGCTGGTCGACCTCTCTCATGTAGCCCCGGTGACCATGCGAGCCGCCCTGGACACCGCCTTCGCTCCCGTGATCTTCAGCCACTCCGGCGCCCGGGCCCTCCACGATCACCCGCGGAACGTTCCCGACGACGTCCTGACCCGCCTCCGCACCAACGGTGGCGTAGTTCAGCTGACCTTTGTCGCTCCTTTCATCTCCGCCGAATACCGCGCCTGGATGCTTGCCTGCGACGCCGAGCAGCAACGGCTCGGTCTTTACTCCGATCCCTTGGGCCACTGGCCACGCGCCCCGCGCCCGGCCGAGGACCCCGCCACCGTCCCGCCCACGGTCGCCGTCGACCCGATGACCGTGCCCGCCCTCCGGGAGTGGCTCGCTGCCAACCCCCGTCCGGCCGTCACCGTCGCCCAGGTGGCCGACCATGTCGACCACGCCCGCGACGTGGCCGGCATCGACCACGTCGGCCTCGGTGGCGACTACGAAGGCACCGTCGATCTCCCCGAGGGCATGGGCGATGTCTCCAGCTACCCCCGGCTGCTCTCCGAACTCTCCGCCCGAGGCTGGTCCGAGGCCGATCTCGACAAGCTCACGGGCGGCAACATCTTGCGCGTGCTGCGAGAATCCGAACGGCTGGCCCAGGAGCCTCTCTGGCCTTTGTCTCCGGCCCGCTGACTCGTTCCGATCGTCCACGGACGGGCGCCGGCTCGTGGGTCTACTCTTTTGCCGGCGCCCCGCAGCAGTCAACTCGCCAGGCCATGGCCCGCGCTCTCTCTGCCTCGGCTTGTTCGCCTGAGGTGCCGCCGACATTACGGGCTGCGGTGACCGCGGCGATACCGACCAAAGTCGACGATTGCATCGACCTTTGCCCGCAGCCATCGACCTCTGGCCGACGCGAGCGGACGGCCCGCCCCGGCACGCTGAGCCACATGATCCGGGTCGAACACCTCACCAAGAGGTACGGGAGTCACCCCGCAGTCAACGACGTGTCCTTCACCTGCGAGCCCGGCACCGTGACCGGCTTTCTCGGGCCCAACGGCGCCGGCAAGTCCACCACCATGCGAATGATCTGTGGCCTCACCACGCCCACCTCCGGCGCCGCGACCGTCGGCGGCGTGCCCTATCGCCGCCTGGGCAACCCGGGCCGGCTGATCGGCGTCCTGCTCGACGCGTCGGCGCAGCACGGCGGCCGCACGGGCCGTGAAGTGCTCGCGCTCGCCGCCCTCAGCATGGGTGTCGACACTGCCGCGGCCGGCCGGTCACTCGACCGGGTCGGGCTCAACGCGACGGCCGCTCGCCGCCGGGTCAAACGCTATTCGCTCGGCATGCGCCAGCGGCTCGGCCTCGCCCACGCTCTGCTCGGCGATCCGCAGGTGCTGATCCTCGACGAGCCGGCGAACGGCCTCGACCCCGAGGGCATCTTCTGGATGCGCGGCCTGCTGCGCGAGTTCGCCGATCGTGGCGGCACGGTGCTGCTCTCCTCCCACCTGCTGCGCGAGGTCGAGGCGGTCGCCGACCACCTGGTCGTGATCGGCGGCGGCCGGGTTGTCGCCCAGGGCGCCCGCGACGAGCTGCTGTCGACGGCGGGCACTCTGGTCCGGGCTCTCGATCCCGCGGCGCTGGGGGCCATGCTGGGTCGGGCCGGCCTGACGGGCACTCCGTCGACCGACGGCGGCACAGTCGTACGGGCCGACGCCGAGACCATCGGACGAGCCGCCGCCGACGCGGGCCTGGTCCTGCTGGAGCTGCGCCCGGCCGGTGCCGGAGGGCTCGAGCAGATCTTCCTCGAGCTGACGGCCGGCGAGTCGGGGCGGGAGGCAGTTCGATGACCACGTCTCTGTCCCCGGCTCACCGCACGACCGGTCCGGCGCCGATCGCGGCTACCCCTATCTCGCCGGTCCGCCTCACGGTCGTCGAGCTCCGCAAGCTGGCCGACACCCGCGCCGGCCTCTGGCTGCTCATCGTGATCGGTCTGGGCACGGCCGGGACGGCGGCGATCCAGCTCGGCTGGGCACCCGACGACGAGCTCACCTTCGGCGGCTTCTTCGCCTTCGGCCTGGTCCCGTCGGCGGCGTTGCTGCCGGTGCTCGGCATCCTGTCGATGACCGGCGAGTGGTCGCAGCGTACGGCGCTGACCACCTTCACGCTCACGCCCGCGCGCCTGCGCGTGATCGCCGCAAAGCTGGCGGCCGGGGTCCTCGTCGCCCTGGCCGCGACCGTCGCAACGGTGGTGTTGAGCGTCGCCGCGAACCTGCTGGGCATGGCTCTGGGCGGCGACGGCCGCTGGCGGATCGCGCCGTCGCTGATCGGGCAGGGCGCACTTCTGCTCGTCCTCTTCGTCCTGATGGGCATGGCCTTCGGCGCGCTGTTGATGAGCTCGCCGTTGGCGATCGTCGCCTACTTCGTCCTGCCCACCCTCTGGTCGGTCCTGGGCGAGGCGATCCACGCCCTGCACGGCTTAGCGCGATGGCTCGACCTCGACGTGACGTCCGGTCCGCTCTCCGAGCCCGCCATGTCCGCGAGTGAATACGGCCGCCTGGCGGTGTCGACGGTCCTGTGGGTGGTGGTGCCGCTGCTGCTGGGCTCGTGGCGGATCCTCCGGCGGGAGGTGACATGACCGAGCCGGTAACGGCGTCACCTTGGGTGAGGAAGTCGCGGCCGTCGTCCGGGGGCCGTGCCGAATGGAACTTGTTTGGCGGTCAGCACCGCGGGGTACGCGGCCCGCATGCCGATCGGAGCTCAGCCGCCGGGGCGGCGCGGAACTGTCGGCGAGCCGTACAGCGCGCTGAATCTGCGGCTTGTGCTGGCAGCGTTCGGCTTCGTCGTGTGCACTCTGCTGTCCATCTGGCTGTTCCGCGCGGGATGGACGCTGCCGGGCTGGCTGCTGGCCGCCTGGGCAGCGGTTGCCGTGATCGACATGGTGATCGTGCAGCTGCGGCGGCGTGCCCGTCGCCGGGCCGAGGGAGACGGCCACCACTCGCTGTTCGAATAGCGCGTGTTGGCCTGCTGCCGGCCGGGCGGCAGGTAGCGTCCAGCTTCATGGATCGCGCCCGTTTTGCAGCTTTTGCGGCTATCACTCTGGTTGCGCAGCTCGCGTCGGCACCAGCCTTCGCGGCCGGGACAGGCCGCCCGGCAGCCGGCGACCGGGACGCGAGCCATCCGGGCACGGCGAGCCGTCCCAGCGCTGCGACCCAACCCGGCGCAGCGAGCCGTCCCAGCGCTGCAAGCCGTCCCAGCGCTGCAAGCCATCCGGGCACCGCGAGCTATCCGAGCACCGCGGCCTACACTGCTGCGCCGAGGTACCGGCATACCGGCTCGGACATTCGCGAACTCGACCGCACCCACTTCAGCCTCAACGGCAAGGCGCTGCCCGAGCACCCCCGCTACGAGCGACGGCCCGAGCCGCGGTCGGCTGCGGCCGGCACTCCGGCGATCGGCACCGAGCGGCAGTGGCTCGGGCTCGACGACACGACCGGGCGGTACTACGCGAAGAAGTACAAGCTACGGGCGATCGGCAAACACCTCGAGGTGTGGGTGGCCGACGACGTCTCGTTTCCGAAGACCGACTGCCGGAAGAACGCCGTCGACGTCACCGACGCGCAGATCGGCGACCTGATCCACGAGTTCGACGACACGATCTACCCGAAGGAGACCACCGCCTTCAGCACGCCACCGAACCGGGACGGCAGCAATGCGGCGATGAAGGGCGACTTCACCGGGGACGGCGACAAGACGGTCACCCTCGTCGACAACATCCGCGACGCCAATTACTTCACCTACCCCAAGGCGGTCACGTACGTCGCCGGGTTCTTCTCAGCCCAGCTCAACGAGCTCTTCGACCGCAACGTCATGACCATCGACGCGTACGACTGGAAGCATCGTCTCGGCGCCGAGCCGGCCGATGACCCCACCGATGACCTGTGCACGAGCCGGCCGGCGCATCCGCGCATGTACGAGGCCACGTTCGCGCACGAGTGGCAGCACCTGCTCGAGTACTACGCCGACCCGGACGAGGAGAGCTGGGTCAACGAGGGTCTGTCCGATTTCGCCCAGACATTGGTGGGGTACGTCGACGGTCGCGCGACAGTCAATGACCGGGGCAACGACAACCATTTGATTTGTTTCCAGGGCTGGGGCTCGGTCAAGACCAAGTACAACCCCAACCCGCGTGCGTGCGGCGGCCCGCAGAACTCGCTGAACCTGTGGGACGAGGGGGCGCCCACCGAGGTGCTCGCCGACTACGGCAACGCGTACCAGTTCATGCTGTACCTGCGCGATCGATTCGGCCCGAACGCGATCACCATGCTGCATCGGGACGGGCTGCGGCAGGGCCTGGCCGGTGTGCAGGCGGCGCTGCCGGCCGGAACGAACCTCTACGATGTCCTGCACGACTACCAGACCATGACACTCGTCGACAAGATCGTCGGCGAGGGCGGCGGCCGCATGATCGGCCTTCCGCTCGACCGGGTCACCGCGGCCGGCTTGCGCTCCATGATCAACCTGGACAACCCGTCCGATTACGACATGCCGGGAGCGGCGCCGAACGGTGCCGACTACGTGTCCCTGCCGACGCCGCTGAAGTCCGTCACGTTCGCGGGCGCGAAGACGTTGCCGCCGCTGCCGACCGGATGGACGGTCGCCGACAAGACGCTGTTCTCGGGCAACACCAACGATCTCGACAACGAAGCGGTCCTGCCGATCACCGTTCCGGCGGCGGCCAAGGCGACGCTGAAGCTCGAGACGTCCTACGACATCGAGGATTCCTACGACTTCGGCTACGTGACCGTTTCGACCGATGGCGGCCGGTCCTACACGGCGATCGCCGGCGATCGGACCATCGCGGGCCCGGCGGGACCTGCGCTGAGCGGGGCGAGCGGGGGCGTGGTCACGACCAGCTACAGCCTCAAGCCGTACGCGGGAAAGAAAGTCCTTCTGGGTTTGCGGTACGTGAGTGACAGCGCCGTCAACCGCGGGGGCTGGCGGATCGGCAAGATCAGTCTCGGCGATCTGGCGGTCAGCGACGGCAGCACGCTGACCGGATGGCGCTCGCCGACCATGATCGTGCCGACGGCGGTGCACGCCTGGCACGTCACGCTCATCGGCATCGACGGCAAGCGGGCGCGGATCGTGCCGGTGGGGAAGTTCGCCGAGCTCAAGGGTTATCCGAAGGTCGTCGCCATCGTCGCCTACGACGAGCCGACCGAGAAGGTGAGGCAGTATGCCCCCTATCGGCTCGTCGTCAACGGCGCGCTGCAGCCGGGCGGCGGCGAGCCGACAGCGCCGGCCAAGCCGGTCGGGCAACCGGGCCCGACGAAGCCACCCGGCCACTCCGGCGGCAGCAAGCCACCCGCCCAGCCACGCGCCAGCAAGCCACCTGCCCAGCCAGGCGCAAACCGTCGCCCGGGTGCGCGGCCTCGCCCCCCACTCGGGTTCATCGGGGAGGAGCGGTCAGCCGGGCGGCAGGATGCCGTAGATCAGCGCCGTGGAGCCCGCGCCGGCCTTGTTGATGTGGCCGCCGCAGAGCACGTAGGCGCCGGTCGGTGGGAGGTCGGCGAGGTTGGCGAGGATCTCCAAGCTGATCCGGTGCCGCTGGTAGACCAGCAGTGACACCGCATAGGTCGTGTCGGTGCCGACGTCGGGGCTGAACGTGTCGGTGCCGGTGCCGCCCCGATAGCCGAGACGGCCGGTGTCGACCAGCCACTGCACGGTGTCGAGGGCGAATCCGGGCTGGTGCATCGCGCCGTCCGCGTCGAAGTTGAAGTAGGCGTCCGTGCCCCACTTGGCGTCCCAGCCGGTCCAGATGATCACCATGGACTCGTCGGGGATGCGGCCGTGGCGCCGTTCCCACGCCTTGATGTCGGCGATCGTGACCTCGTAGTCGGCGTCGCGGGCGCACTGCCGGCGCACGTCGATCTTCACGGCGGGAAGGTAGAGGTCGTCGACGTCGAGGTCGTCGGCCAGCGGCTCCCCCGCGTTGAAGTGGCCGGGCGCTCCCCAGTGAGTGCCGGTGTGCTCGCCCTCGCGGACGAACTGGAGGTAATAGCCCTCCTTCTCGATGGTGGCGATGGTCTCGAGCTCGAACGGCGGGTCGCCGGGATAGACGTTGGTGGTGGCCGGGTCGTTGACATGGGACAGGCTGACCAGGCGCAGACGATGGAGTCTCGGCACCTCACGGCCGCCCGCTCGGGCCGCCTCACCGGTCATCATCGCCCCCGCCAGCCCGGCCGCAGCCGCGCCCATGATCTCGCGTCGTCGCATGCCATTGTGACTATCGGGTTGCCTGTAGTGACGTCAATGGCAATGCGCCATCAGAATTCATTGACACTGTCATTGTGACAGTGTCAGACTCGCAAGCGTGTGGACGATGGATGAGCTGATCGAGAGAGTGCGGGTGGCCCTGGCGGCCGAATACTCCGGCGCTCCCAACGGCCGTGTCCGCGATGTCCCCGATCGGCGCGCCATCCGGTGGTATACGACGATCGGCCTCGTCGACCGTCCGCTCGGCATGCGCGGGCGCACGGCGATCTACGGCCCGCGTCACCTGCAGCAGCTGGTGGCGATCAAGCGCTGGCAGGCTGAGGGCCGGAGTCTCGCGCAGATCCAAGCCGACTTCACCTGGCTGACCGCCGAGGGGCTGGCCGACGCCGCTCGGGTGCCCGGCCACCTGCTCGAGGAGGGCAACGGGGCGTCCGGCAGCGGGGCGCCCAAGCCGGACATCGCGTTCCGGCGCCGATTCTGGGCGGACGCTCCGACGGAGACCGCCATCGCGCCCGACATCGACGGGCCCGTGGAGGCAGCGGAGAGACTGCTCCCGGCCGGCGGTCCGGCATCGGAGCGGCCCGTTCCCGCCGCTCCCGGTGACACGCCGGCTGCGGTCCACGGAGTGGTGCTCGGCGACGGTGTCGTCCTGCTGCTCCCCTACCCCGTCTCCGACACCGACCGCGCCGAGATAGCCGCGGCCGCCGCGCCATTGATGACCATGCTCGAGTCCCGTGGCCTGATCGTTGGGAGAACGTCATGACCCTTTCCGTCACTCCGATGAGCCCGGGCGAGCTGGGTCGCATCCGCATCCTGCCCGACGCCGGCTTCGGCCGGCTGAGCACCGACCGTGGCAACCTCCCGCTCGACCGGCTCGACGTGCGGGCGCGCCTCAGCGGGCTGGTGGCCCACACGGTGGTGGTGACCGAGTTCGTCAACGCACACGACACCGCGCTCGAGGCGACGTACATCTTCCCGCTCCCCGATCGGGCCGCGGTCACCGGAATGAAGATGACCGCCGACGACCGCACGGTCGAGGCCGAGCTTCAGGAGCGCGGCGCGGCGCGGGAGGCGTACGACGAAGCGATCGCGGCCGGTAAGCGCGCGTCGATCGCCGAGGAGGAGAGGCCCGATGTGTTCACCATGCGGGTCGGCAACATCCTGCCCGGTGAGCGCGTGACGATCGAGCTCAGTCTGGTCGGTCCGCTGCCGTTCGAGGACGGTGCGGCGACGTTCCGGTTCCCGCTGGTCGTGGCGCCGCGGTACGTCCCGGGCACGCCGCTGCCCGGCCCCTACGTCGGTGACGGGCAGACTCCCGACACCGATGCGGTCCCGGACGCGTCACGCATCTCCCCACCCGTGCTGCTGCCGGGGTTCCCCAATCCACTGCGGCTGTCGATCGGCGTGGAGATCGACCCGGCCGGCCTGGCCCTCGGCGAGGTGCGGTCCAGCCTGCACACCGTCTCCGAACGTGAGGGTGTGCTCAGCATCGCGCCGGGCGAGCGTGCCGACCGCGACTTCGTGCTGCGCATCGGATACGCGGGTGGCGGCGAGACCGCCATCGCCGTGCCCGACGAGACCGGCGACCAGCCGGGCGGCGTCTATCAACTGGTTGTGCTGCCGCCGGACGACACCGCCGGGCCGCGCCCCAAGGATGTGGTCCTGCTGCTCGACCGTTCCGGCAGCATGGGCGGCTGGAAGATGGTGGCCGCCCGGCGGGCCGCCGCGCGCGTGGTCGACACCCTCACCTCCGCCGACCGTTTCGCCGTGCTCACGTTCGACCACCAGATCGATCGACCGGCCGACCTGGGCGAGGGGCTGTCCGAGGCGAGCGACCGCAACCGCTTCCGTGCCGTCGAGCACCTGTCCCGCGCCGACGCCCGGGGCGGCACCGAGCTGCTCGCGCCGCTCACCTCCGGGCTCGGCCTGCTGCGCGCCACCGAGGGCCGCGACCGGGTGCTGGTGCTAGTCACCGACGGACAGGTCGGCAACGAGGACCAGATCGTCCAGGACGTGACGCCGCTGATCGGCACCACCCGGATCCACACCATCGGCATCGACCGCGCGGTCAACGCCGGTTTCCTCGGCCGGCTCGCGGCGCTCGGCGGCGGCCGGGCCGAGCTGGTGGAGAGCGAGGACCGGCTGGACGAGGCGATGGAGCACATCCACCGCCGGATCGGCGCGCCGGTCATCACCGACCTGGCCGTGACCGGCGACGGCCTGCGGCTCATCGACGACGAGCGTGCCCCGGCGCGCCTGCCCGGCCTCTACCCGGGGGTTCCGCTCGTGGTCGCCGGGCGGTTCGCCGGCAAGCCGGGCGGCAGCATCACCGTCACCGGGCGGACCCGGGACGACCGGGAGTTCCGCACCACGATCGAGGTCCGGGAGCGCACCGAGCCGGCGATCAGGGCCCAGTGGGCGCGGGCGCGGCTGCGCGACCTCGAGGACGCGTATGCGGCCGGCGACCGCGGGCTGGAGGAGAGGATCGTCGCGACCTCGCTGCGGTACGGGGTGCTGTGCCGGTTCACCGCGTTCGTGGCGGTGGATAGCCGGGTGGTGAACGAGGGCGGCAAGACCAAGCGCGTCACGCAGCCGGTCGAGCTGCCGTCCGGGTGGGCGTCCGACGCGGATGCCTCGCCGATGCTGATGCGGATGAGCGCGGTGGCGCCGCTGCCTCCGCCCGCTGCCGGCGCGCCGATGACGCCGCCGGCTCCCGGCATGCCCGCGCCGGCCGGGCCGCCGCGGTTCGCTCCGGCGCGCGCCGACGCGAGCGGCATGCGCTCCCGGGCGGCACGGACCTTCGCGGCCGTTCCCGGAGCGATGCGGGCCGGCAAGGCCTTCGCGCCGGGCGGGGCGGCTCCGTCGCTCGACCAGGTGCGCGACATCGCCCGGATCGAAGCCGGGCGGCTGCGCGAGGCGGCCGATCGGCCCGCCTACGAGCGGCGGGACACGCTCGACGATCTGGCCAGCCGGCTCACGGTGCTGCTCGGGTCGCTGACGGGCGACGAGTACGCCCCGCTGCGTGATCTGGTCGCCGTGCTCAACGGTGACGGGTCGCTCGATGCGAAGTGGGCGTCGGCCCTCGAGACACTTGCCGCCTTCGGGGGCGATGGGCCGACCTCGAAATCGGGGGGCGGGTCGGACGCTTCCGGTGGGCCAGGTGCGGCAACTGAAGGACGGCCGTCGCGCAAGTCGTTCTGGAAACGCTGAAACGACGGATGCCCCGCTCTCCAAACGAAAGCGGGGCATCCGAGACAGCGCGGCGCGGGCACGGCAGCGCGGGCACGGCAGCGCGGGCACGGCAGCGCGAGCACGGCAGCGCGAGCACGGCAGCGCGAGCACGGCAGCGCGAGCACGGCAGCGCGAGCACGGCAGCGCGAGCACGGCAGCGCGAGCACGCCAGCACTGGCACGCCAGCACTGGCGCGGCAGCGCGGGCGCTAGGCCCGGGTGGGTGACCCGGGCCGAGCGGTCAGCGCACCGGCGGCAGCACCTTGGTGGCGCCCGGGGCGGGCAGGCCGTGGGCGGCGATCTGGGCGGCCGAGGCGGTGCCGAGGTCGAAGGCGTCGGCGGTCGTCTGGGACGGCTTGTCGTCGGTGGCGGGGAGCGGGGTTCGGAACGGCTGCTGGTCGCCCACGCAGGTGGTTCCGGGAGCTGGCAGCGAGCGGTAGAGGAGATAGCGGTTGGTTATGCCGGTGGCGCAGGACGACGTGCCGTAGGCGGTGTGGCCCCAGTTGTTGCTGGACAGCAGGCGGCTGTTGGGCAGCAGGTGCGACGACCGCACGGCGTCGGCGTAGTTGGTGGCGGGGTCCCAGAAGCTTCCTACGATCAGAACGGGGTGCTGGGTGTGCTTGGTGAACGGTCCGGTGTAGGCGTCCTCGTCACGCACCGTCCAGTGGTTCTGGGCGCACTGCACGCTGGCCCACGCCCAGGCGCGGCCGAAGTAGGTGGCGCGCTTGTCGGCTCGGGCGGCGGCCTTGGGCCACGACGCTCCGGTGGCGGGGTGGCGGCCGTCAGTGCACATCACGGCGGCGTACGCGTCGAAGCTGTTGTCGTAGGGGAAGGCGCGCCCCTCGGCCTGGCGTCGCATGCGGCCGACTCGGTTGGCGGCGGCGGTCAGCTTGGCTTTGGTCGGCACGTAGCCGGGCGTCGTCAGCTGGAAGAGCTCGGCCGCCAGCGCGGTGACCTCGGCACCGGCGTCGGGCTCGTAGAGGGCGCTCAGCACCATGCCGATGAACTGGGCGTACGTCACCGTCTCGCTGTCGACGGTGAGCGGCTTCTTCTTGAGGCGCTCGGCCAGCACCCGGAAGTTGCGCATCGGGCTCGCGCTGAACGCGCACTTCGTCTTTCCGGCGAGCCCGCAGCGGCGCAGGATCTCCGACAGCGCCTTCCACGCGCCGTCGGCAGAGCGCAGGCGGTCGTCCTGGATCTGGCTGCCGGTCTTCGTGGAGCCGACCCACGCCTGGGGGTTGATGACGCCGTCGACGGCGATCGCGCGGAAGCGGTCCGGGAACATGTTGGCGTAGTACTGGCCGAGCGCGGTGCCGTAGCTGAAGCCGAGATAGGTCAGCTTGCTGTCGCCGACGGCGCGGCGCATGACGTCCATGTCGCGGGCGACCTCGGCGGTCGACATGGCGCCGGCCAGCTCACGGCCGATCGTCGAGCAGGCGTGCGCCTCCTGGCCGGCGGCCTTGATGAAGGCCTTCTCCTGGGCGGCGCCGAGCGGGAAGCCGATCCCGAGCTCCCGCATCGTGGGCGACTGCCGGCCCATGTCGCCGAAGCAGTTGACCTGGTCGCTGAAGCCGATGCCGCGGGGGTCCATGCCGACGACGTCGAAGCGGTCGAGCAGGGCGTCGCTCATAAAGTACGGGGCGGCCAGCGCCATGGTCACGCCCGAGCCGCCGGGGCCGCCGGGGTTCACGAAGAGGCTGCCGATGCGGTGCTTCTGGTCGCGGGCCTTGACCCGGAGCAGGGCCAGGCCGACCTGCTTGCCGTGCGGGTTGTCGTAGTCGAGCGGCACCCGGGCGGTCGCACACTCGCCCCAGCTGTAGCAGGAGTACCACCGCAGTGTCGGGGTGGCGACCGCATCGACGCGGCGGCGCTCGGCGTCCGACGTGCGATCCCAGGCGCCCGGCCGGGAAGCGGGCGCCGTCGACGAAGTGCCAGCCGGCGAGAGAGCGGCGTCGAGCAGGCGAGCGTTGCCCGTCGAGAAGACGACGGCCGACCGGGGAACGCCGGCCGGCGATGTAGCGGCGGTCGCCGGTGGCGCGGCGACGATCATCGCTCCGGCCAGCGTGAGGCTCGCGGCGCCAGCCGCGAGCAGACGGGTGGTGAGCGGCATGAGTGACCTTCCTGGTGGACCGGCGCTCATGTCGCCCCGGATGTACAGAAAGGTAGGTTCGCGGTGGATCCGCTCGGTTTGCCGTCGCGGTGTATCTCCGTTGCCGGCCGGGCGGGAACGGACGGGAACGGGTTCACTGTCGGCTACCTGACGCGGGACGCATCGGCGCAGGTCATTGCGTCCGTTCTCGGCCCCGGCGGCCCGGAACGGCCGATCGGGCGGAAAGTCACATCTTCGGCGATCGGCGAGTCGCGCGGAGGCCGAGGTAGTTTGGGCCCTCGATCGTCTTGTGAGGGCTCGATGGCGGCGGGTGAATCGTGACGGACGAGGACCACGGCGAGGAGCGGGATCCCCTGCTCGTGCGGCCGTACCTTCGTGACTCCGACGCGTCCGGGGACGATCGTTCGACGCAGACCTGGCCCTCGGCCACCACGCGCGAGGTGCGGTCGCATCGGGCGCTCGAGGGTGCCGACGATCCGACCGCCGTGCTGTTGCTGCCCGGGGTGGCCAAGCGCAAGCCGGTGTGGGACGGCCGCCGCCGGCTGCTCGTGCTCATCGCCGCCTGCGCCGTCGTGCTGATCGGGTTGGGGGCCGCCGGGTTCGCGGCGCTGCGGTCGAACGCCAGGCCCGCCGGTCCGGCGGCGCTGCCGGATGCGCCGATTCCGGCTCTGTCCGGGCTGGTGCCGACGGCGACGTCAAGCGGTGCGGCGCCGGGAAGCGTGGGCCAGGCATCCGGCTCGCCGGGCGCGAAGGGAGCCGGCCGGAACGGGACCGGGGCGAACGGATCTGGCGTGGGCGGGACCGGGAGCGACGGGACCGGCTCCGGAGGGACGGGCCTGGGCGGGACCGGTAACGGCGGATCAGACAGCGACGGCACCGGCAGCGGTGCCACGGGCACGGGCACCAACAGCGGCGGTACGGGCACCGACAGCGGCGGTACGGGCACCAACACCGGCGGTGCGGGCACCAACACCGGCGGGACCAGCACCAACGGAGCAGGCAGCGGCGGCACCGGGTCGCCCACGGCCGCCTCACCGAGTGCGGTCGACAGCGGCGGGAACACCTCGCTACCCGCGGCGCTCGCGCCCAAGCCGGCCGACGACCGAATCGGGACCATCCGCGGGCAGAACGGGCTGTGTCTCGACCTCAACGGCGCGGTGGCGGTCGACTTCAACCACGTTCAGGTGTTCACCTGCAACGGGACCGTCGCTCAAAGCTGGACGCTCGCCACCGACGGGACGCTGCGGGTCATGGGGATGTGCGCGCTGGTCGCCGGGGACGGCACCGTGCACGTCACCGGTTGCGACGGGCGCACGACGGCGCAGTGGCGGGCCGACGGTCAGCTGCTGGTCAACGTGTCCGACGCACGATGCCTGACCGACCCGTCGTCGGGGGCGGCCTCCGGCACGGGAGTCACGGTCGCCACATGCAGCGGCCGCGCCGACCAGAGGTGGTCACTCCCGTGAGAAGCCGACCGGAGGTGGTCACTCCCGTGAGAAGCCGACCAGAGGTGGTCACTCCCCTGAGAAGCCGACCGGAGGCGGTCACTCCCGGGAGAAGCCGATCACCAACGGTCCCTCCCCCGGACAACGATCAAAGGGACTGCACCAGCGAACGACCCGCAGCACGCCCGCCGAAGAGGCAACCACCGAGGAAGGTGCCCTCGAGGGCGTTGTAGCCGTGCACTCCCCCGCCTCCGAAGCCGGCGACCTCGCCCGCGGCGTACAGGCCGGGAATCGGGGTGCCGTCGGCGGACAACGCACGGGACTCGAGGTCGGTCTGGATGCCGCCCAGCGATTTCCGGGTCAGGATGTGCAGCTTGACCGCGATCAGCGGGCCGGCGGCCGGGTCGAGGATGCGGTGCGGGGAGACGGTGCGACCCAGGCGGTCGCCGCGGTAGCGACGTGAGTTGTGGATTCCCTGGATCTGGGAGTCCTTCGAGAACGGGTTGGCGATCTGGCGATCCCGCGCCTCGATCTGGGCGCGGAGGCGCGCGGCGTCGAGCAACGCCGTGTCGGTCAGCTTGTTCATGCCGGCGACGAGCTCTTCCAGCCCGGACGCGACGACGAAGTCGGCGCCTTTCTGCTTGAACGCCTCGACCGGCGCCGGCGCGCCCTTGCCCAGGATCCGCGAACGGACGAACGCGCGGCGGTCCTTCGCCGTGATGTCCGGGTTCTGCTCGGAGCCGGAGAGCGCGAACTCCTTGCGGATGATCTTCTGGGTGAGAATGAACCAGGAGTGGTCGTACGCGGCGATGTCCGCCGTCGTGCGCAGGTGGCGCAGCGTGCTCAGGGTGTCGTAACCGGGCAGGCACGGGTCGGGCAGGCGGCGGCCGAGCGCGTCGAACCACATCGACGACGGCGCGGGCAGGATGCGGATGCCGTGCCCGGGCCAGATCGGGTCCCAGTTGCGGATGCCCTCGGTGTAGTGCCACATGCGGTCCCGGTTGACCAGGCGCGCGCCCGCCTCACCGGCGATGTCGAGCATGCGGCCGTCGACGTACTCGGGCACGCCGGTGACCATGCTGCCGGGCGGGGTGCCGAGGCGGTCCGGCCAATAACGCCGTACGAGCTCATGGTTGCCCCCGATGCCGCCGGTGGTGACGACGACGGCTTGGGCGGTGAGCTCGAAATCACCGGTCTCGTCGCGATTGGACGCCACACCACGGGCGGCGGCGTCGGGTGCGAGGAGCTTTCCGCGTACGCCCGAAACTGCTCCCGCCGAAACGATCAGCTCATCCACCCGGTGGCGGTGATGGAACGTGACCAGGCCCTCGGCGGCGGCGCGCTTGACCGACGCGACGAAGGGCGCGACCACCCCGGTGCCGGTCCCCCAGGTGACGTGGAAGCGCGGCACCGAGTTGCCATGACCGTCGGCACGCAGATCGCCGCGCTCGGCCCAGCCCACGGTCGGCAGCCAGCTCATCCCGAGGGAGGAGAGCCACGAGCGCTTCTCCCCCGCCGCGAACTCGACGTAGGCGCGGGCCCACCGCAGCGCCCAGTCGTCCTCGCCCGACAAGGACGCGCCCACCGAGGACGCGGCCGCTGAGGACGCGCCTCCTGACGACGCGCCGCCTGAGGACGCGCCCCCCGAGGACACACCCGCCGGAGAGAGGCGGTCGAACTGCGCGCTCCCCTGCCAGTCCGCCCAGGCGAGGTCGAACGAATCCCGCACGCCGAGGCGCCGCTGCTCGGGCGTGTCGACCAGGAACAGCCCGCCGAACGACCAGAACGCCTGCCCGCCGAGGTTGGCCGCGTTCTCCTGATCGACGAGCGCGACCCGCTTGCCGGCCGCGACGAGCTCATGGGTGGCGACCAGGCCCGCGAGGCCCGCACCGACGACGATGACGTCCGCATTCACGATTCAGGAATGTATCGGATACACGAATGTATTGGGTAGGGTTCGACGGGTGCGGGTCACGAAGCGACGGGCGGAGACGCGAGCGCGGCTGCTCGACGCGGCGTTCCGGGTGTTCGCGGCCAAGGGCTTCGGCGCGGCGCGCATCGACGACGTCTGCGAGGCGGCCGGCTTCACGCGCGGCGCGTTCTACTCCAACTTCGCGTCGCTCGACGAGCTCTTCTTCGCCCTCTACGACGAGCGCGCGGCGATCATCTCGAGCCAGGTGGCCGCCGCGCTCGCCACCGAGGAGGGCGCGCCGATCGAGCCCTCCATCCACGGGGTGATCTCGCGCACCGCGGCCACGCTCCTGCTCGACCGGGACTGGCTCCTGGTCAAAACCGACTTCCTCCTGTACGCCGCGCGGCACCCGGAGGTGGCGGTCTTGCTCGCGGCTCATCGGGCCGAGCTGCGGGCCGCGATCGAAGCGCGACTGGCCACGGCGCACGGCCGGCTGGCCCTGCCCCGGGGTGTCGCCGACGTGCCGGCGGCGGCCCGCGCGGTGGTCGCCGCCTACGACGGCGTCACGGTGCAGCTGCTGCTCGACGGCGACCTGACCGCCGCGCGCGCATGGTTGACACAACTGCTGACGGCGCTGCTGGTCCGCTGACGGCCGCGGCGCGCATCGGCCCATCGCTCTGCTCACACGGGCGCGCGCGAGGCGCCACGCCGCGCGTATCGGTAAGCAGAGCAAAGGGCGCCGGTCAGACGGTGATGTCGTCGGCCGTAGCGGCCAGCACGCCGCGGACCGCCTCCAGCACCTCGTCGTCGGCGCCGAGGCCGGCGAGCACGCCGATCAGATACGCGCCGACCAGGTCGTAGTGCTCGCGGGCGATGCCCAGGCCCGCGTGGGCGTTGCGCAGGTCGCGTCCCGAGTAGTCCTCGGGGCCGCCGAGCACCTGGCTCAGCAGGGCGACCATGTGGGTCTTCAGCTGTCCGATGTCGACGGCCGCAAGTACGGCGCCAGGCGGTCGTCGGCGAGGATCACGCGGTAGAGGCGGTCGACCGCCGAGGTCACCGCCGGCTCGCCACCCACCCGCTCGTAATAGGTCGTGTCCACTGTGGCCTCCCGCGCCACAAGGTAGCCCACCCGGCCGCCCCCAAGTGGTCCCGTCCGGCTGTCCGTTTCAGCGCTGGGCGCAGGTGGCGAAGGGTCGGCGCCGTAGGCCGGCCGAGGGGATCGCCGCCGGCGGAAAGGGCGCCCGCCCGGACGAGCCGGGCGGGCGCTCGGTCCCGGTCAGGGTCCGCTGACGATGCTGGTGACTTGGTGGCCGCTGTTGACGGCGGCGCCGGTGTTGTTGATGACGTGGCTGATCGTTCCGGTGCCGCCCAGTGACACGGTGACCATGTCGTGGAACTTGACTCCGGAGACGGCCGGTACCTCGAAGGCGTGGGCGTTGACCACGGCCGGGTTGACGTTGAAGTAGCAGTAGCTGCCCAGGCCCCACGCCTCGTGGGTGGTGACCGAGGCGCCGACCTTGTACGCGGCCCAGCCCTGGGTCGAGCCGTTCATGTAGGCGGCCTGGTTCGGCGGGTCGTAGGGCATCTCGTTCTGGTAGAAGTACGTCCGGCCGCCGTTGCCGTTCCAGATCGTCTGGTATTGCTGGTAGTGCTCGACGAACAGGCCGTAGAAGGTGACGTTCTGGCCGTTGACGATCAGGCCGTTGCGGGCGGTGTTGGTGGTCCAGCCGACGGTGCCGCCGTTGCCGTGGTCGGCCCGCCAGATCCAGGCGTGGTCGCCGATCACGTTGTTGCTGTTGATCTCGACGCTGACCGTGGCCTTGCCCGCGATCGCGCCGCCGATGCGCACGAACACGTCGGACAGCACGGTCGGGTTGGCCGCGTGTGAGGCGCTCGAGCCGGCCGGGCCGACCTGCAGCAGCGTGTTCGAGTTGGTGGTGCCGGCGTCGAGCAGCACGCCGGCGAGCCGGACGCCGTCGACGTCGGCGATGTGGATGGCGTCGACGCCGCCGTCGGGTACGAAGGTGGCCAGGCCCAGGCCGAGGATCACGGTGTTCGCCCGGGTCACGTTCAGCGTCTGGTTCAGGTGGTAGACGCCCGGCGTGACCAGCAGGTTCTTGCCCGCCGCCAGCGCCGCGTTGATGGTCGTCGCGGTGTCACCGGACTTGACCACGTAGAAACTGCTGATCGGCAGCGACGTCCCGGCCGGCGAACCGGAAGACCAAGTGGTGCCGCTCGCGTTCGACCGCAACGCCGGCACGAATACCTGGTACGCGCCGGTGCCGTCCACGTACAGATACGGCTTCTCGGCGATGACCGGCGCGGACGCGACCGTGGTGAACGGCGGCGACGGGAAGCTCTGCGCCGGCGCGCCCGGGCTGCCGACGAACACCTGGTTCCAGTTCGAGCCGGTCCAGCTGCCCATCTGCGAATTGCGGGTCAGGAACTGCTGCTGCGACCCGGACTGGATCTGACCGTCGATCTTCGAGTCGGCGATGAAACCACCCGAGGACCAGCCGCCGTCGGAGAGCGCCAAGTTCCCGCGAACATGCATCCGCCGGTACGGCGCGGCCTGCGACACCGCCCACCGATCAAGACCATCCGCCGGTACGACGTTGAGCCCCTCGGCCGAACGCCAGAAGTTCTGCGTCGCGTTCTGCGACCCGTCCGGCCACCAGTCCGCCTCGACGTGCACATGCCCGTTGATAGTGACCTGATCCGGGGTGAGACCGAGCCCGGCCACCTGCGTGAAGAAACCGACGTTCGCGTCCACGTTGTACGAACCCGGCTTGAACAACAGCGCATACCGCGCGTTACCGAACTGGTTACTGACCTGCGAATTGAAGACGCTGTTCAACTTGCTCTGAATCGTCGACGCCGACATCGACGGATCGAACACCGAGACGTTCGGCCCGAGGTCCGGGTTGTTCGGGTTGCTGGGCACCGTCGTGGGCGGCGTGGTCGGCGGCGTCGTCGTTCCTCCCGAGAAGGTCCATTTCTGGTTGGCGCTGCCGGCGCAGTCCCAGATCTGCAGCTTGGCGCCGTCGGCGGTGTTGTTGTCCTTGACGTCCAGGCACTTACCGGCCGCGTTGTTGACCAGGGCGCCGGCCGCGGAGAGCGTCCATTTCTGGGTCGCCACCGTGTCGTAGCAGTCCCAGAGGTGCACGACCGCGCCGTTGGCCGTGGAGTTGTTGGCGATGTCGAGGCACTTGCCGCGGCCCTGCACCGAGCCGTTGTCGGCCAGGGTCCACAGCTGGTTCTGGTTGCCCGAGGTGCAGGACCACAGCTGCGGCTGGTTCCCGTTCGCCGTCGAGCCGTTGGTGACGTCGAGACACTTGCCGTTCAGCGACGACACCAGCGTGCCCGACGAGGCCGCGAACGCCGTGGTGATGCCCACGACGCCGAGCGCGCCGACCACCACCGCCATCGCGACGCCGGCCAGGAGCTTCCTTCTAGACATGATTCTCCGGATGGGGATGTGGGGAAAACCGGAAAGTGGGTTTACAGTTCCCATCCCGCGGCGGCCGGGTCAACCCGATATCGACCGACTTAAGATTCCCTTAACGGTTCCGGAACAAGAGAGCGCTCTCTCACTCGGGATCGGTCCCGTAACCGGTTCCACACCAATCAAAACCCCCATTTGGTACGGCTCAGAGCGCCCCGACGACGTCAGCCGGCCGCAGTCCACGCCGCAAGGAGTCGGCGATGTCGTCCCGGGCACGCAAGGCCGCCCGCCACCCCACCACCCGCACCGCGACCACATCGCCGCCGAGGGTGGCTCCGCCGCGGGTAACCGCGCCGCCGGGGATGGGCGGGCCGCCGGGGATGGGCGGGCCGCCGGGGATGGGCAGGCCGCCGAGGTTCGCCGCGCCGGGAATGGCCGCGCCGCCGAAGGTGGCCGCGCCGGAGATGGGCGGGCCGCCGAAGGTGGCCGCACCCGGGATGGCCGCGCCGCCCGAGGTGGCCGCGTCGCCCGGCGCGATTCGCACCGCCTGGACGGTCCACGGCCGGCGGAACAGGACCCGCGCCACGAGCGAGACGACCAGCAGCACCAGCACGATCACCAGGTCGAGCACGACCAGCAGCAGCGGCAGCAGCACCCACCAGAACAGCGCCCCCGCGATCACGAACGCGATGAGGATGAACACGATCGCCGCGATCTCGTCGCCGAGGCTCCAGTCATGCCCACCGCCGCCGCCCCCACCCCCACCGCCGCCGCGCGTGCCCGCGTCGGCGACCTCGAAGGCGCCGTCGACGACGTCGCCCGAGCGCCCGGTGCGCTTCGACCGCCAGCCGCCGAACCGCCGGGCCAGAGCCCGCCACCGCGGCGCCCACTGCACCCGGACCTGCCAGCGGCTGCCGTCCGGCTCGGTCACGTCGACGGTTCGCACAGCGACAAAGTAGCGGCCGAGCGCAATCCTGTGACCATGCCCATCGGCCGACTTCACCACGTGATCCTCGACTGCCCGGATCCGTCCGCGCTGGCCGCGTTCTACGGCCGGCTGCTCGGCACGCCGGTCACCTACGACGACGGGGACTTCGCCGTGGTATCCCTCGACGACCGCACCTCGGGCCTGGCCTTCCAGCGCTCGCCCGACCAGCGCCCGGCCACCTGGCCCGATCCCACCGTCCCGCAGCAGATCCACCTCGACGTCATGGTCGACGACCTGGACGCGGCGCACGCCGGGGTGCTGGCGCTGGGCGCGACCGCGCTCGGCGGCGAGCATGTCTACGCCGATCCGGCCGGTCACCCGTTCTGCCTGATCCCGAAGCCGCACTGGGCGCCACCGGTGGGGTAGACAGTGTCTACGAAGCTTGGTAGACACTGTCTATGCCATCGGGGGATGTCGAACAACGCCTGATCACGGCCGGCGTCGAGCTGCTCGCCGAGGCGGGCACCGACGCGCTGTCCCTGCGGGAGATCGCGCGGCGGGCCGGCGTCTCGCACGGGGCGCCGCGGCGCTACTTCCCCACTCACCAGGCGCTGCTGGCCGCGATCGCCCGCCAGGGATACCGGCGGCTGGCGACGGTGATCGAGGAGACGATCGGCGACCACGCGCACGAGCCGCGCACGGCGTTGATGATGCTGGGCCGGCGGTACGTGGCGTTCGCGCGCGACGAGCCGGGCATGTTCGCGCTGATGTTCCGGCACGACCTGCTCCGGGGCAACAACATCGGGCTCCGGCAGGAGAGCACGCCGCTGTTCGGCGTCCTGGTGGACCTGCTGCGCCAGGCACACCGAGCGAGGCCGACCGAGACGGCCGCCGCGCTGTGGGCCGCCCTGCACGGCATCGCCCAGCTCTGGCACTGGGGAACGCTGCAGGTCGTGACCGGTTTCGACACGCCCGAGCCGCTGCTCGAGGCGGCCGTCGACGCGCACCTGGGAGCCTGACATGCTGCTCTCCGCGACGCTGCGGACGTTCCTGCTGCCGATCTCCCGGGTGGCCTTCCGCCCCGAGGTGCACGGCGCCGCGAACGTGCCCCGCACGGGACCGGTCATCCTGGCCGCCAACCACCTCTCGTTCGTCGACAGCTTCCTGATCCCGCTGATGACCCCGCGCCGGGTGTCGTTCCTGGCCAAGCAGGAGTACTTCGAGGGCGGCGGCGTGCGGCGGTGGGCGACCCGCGAGCTGCTGACCGGCATCGACGCGATCCCGGTGCCGCGCGGCGGGTACCGGGCGGCGCAGGAGGCGCTCGAGGTCGCGCTGAACGTGCTCGGGAAGGGCGGCGCGTTCGGCATCCACCCCGAGGGCAGCCGGTCGCGGGACGGCCGGCTCTACCGCGGGCGGACCGGCGTCGCCTGGCTCGCGATCGCCTCGGGCGCGCCGGTCGTGCCGGTCGCGCTCAGCGGCACCGAACGCATCCAGCCGGTGGGCGCGCCCTTCCCCCGGCCCGGCAAGGTCATCGTCCGGTTCGGCACACCGATGACTTTCGAGAGGCAGGAGAAGCGGGGCGGCACGGGACCGGCCCGTCGGGAGGCCACCGACAAGATCATGGCAGCGATCGCCGCGCTTTCCGGCCAGGAGGTCGCCGACGAGTACAACGAGCTGTCCAGCGGCGCGATCTAGAGACCGAGCAGGGCGGAGGCGGCCCGGCATCGGGCGACATCTCCGAGGATGTCGGTGTTGTCGACCACCTGATCGATCGTGCCGGGGATCTTGGGGATAGCCAAGCGGGTGCCGAGCCGGTCGAGCAACGCGCGCAGATCGGGATCGGTGATGGCGGCGGTGAGCGCGCAGGTCCAGCGATCAGCGCCCACGACCCGGATGTCGCGCGTGTAGAACTGCCGCGGCGAGGGATCCAGCGCCTCGCCCAGGCCCAGATCGTTGGTCGCGGACCCGAGCAGCGAGGCCGCGGCGACCAGCGCCTCCTCCCGCGAGCGCCACGACGTCGCGCTCAGCGCCGACGACAACAGCGGCGAGAGGCGACCGGCGACCTTCAGCTCGCCGAACGCGCGGCCGAGCCATTTCCCGTACGGGGCCCAGCACCGCTCCACCAGAAAGGCGATCCGGATCAGCTCCCGCACCAGGCGCGCCGCCAGCACCCGCGATCCGAGATCGTCGCCGGTCGACCCGGTGCGCGCCACGAACGACTCTTCCTGGCCGACCTTCCGCCACGCGGCGGCCAACGCGTACCGCCAGATGTCGTCCGGATAGAAGGAGATCGCCGCCCGCCGCGCCCCCAGCTCCCCGGACGGGTCGTGGAAGACCGCCCCGCGCGTCAGGCTCGCGAAGATCTGCGTCGGCGTGAGCAGCCAGTCCGCGACCGAGACCCCCTCGGCCGGATCGAAGCCGAGCCACCCGGAGAAGAACTCGCCCACCGTGTCGTGGTCCGGGTAGAAGACCTGCACCCGGGGCCCGAAGTCGTGGTCGGGCGACACCTCGTCGTCGTAACCCAGGATCTCCGACCCCGGACCGAGCAGCGCCGCCGCGTGCGGAACCCCGGCCAGCCCGGGCGCCACCTCCGCCAGGTAGTGCCGCCGGGAGATCTCGATGCCGTTCACCCCGCAGGAGTACCAGTCCGCGCGATGGCCGCGCATCCGAATATCGCCGGCCGCACCAACAGTGCGTCTTTGGTAGCGAACCCGGGTGAACCGTCAGAACCCTCACCACTGTGACCGATCCGACAGGCCGACACCCGTTACGACCGCACAAGGCAGAGGTCATGAAGAGCTCCTCGCGTACGTTCCTCCGGCGCCTCGCCGCGGCCGTTGCGGTGCCCGCCGTCCTGCTCGGCGGTCTCGTCGGCGCGTCCCCGGCCGAGGCCCGCCCGGCCGACGACGGCTCGCCGGTCCGGATCATGCCGCTCGGCGACTCGATCACCTGGGGTGTGGGCTCGGCCGCGACCAACTCCTACCGCACCGACCTCTACTGGCGGCTGGCCGGCGCCGGCATCCCGGTCGACTTCGTCGGGTCGATGCGCTCGGGCCAGTCCCCCGACCCCGACAACGAGGGCCACAAGGGCTGGACGATCGCGCAGATCGCCGAGCACGTCGACGACTGGATGGCCACCTACCGGCCGGACGTGGTGCTGCTGCACATCGGGACCAACGACATGGTGCGTGGGGTCGCCGACGCGCCGCTGCAGCTGGACGCGCTGCTCGACCGGATCGCCGCCGACCGCCCCGGCGTCCAGGTGTTCGTCGCCAAGATCGTCGGGCTCGCGGACTACCTGGACGTGGCGACCCAGCAGCAGCGGACGGCGGCCTACAACGCGTCGATCGGCGCGATCGTCGAGGGTAAGGGCCCGGACTTCCACCTGGTCGACCAGAGCGACGTGCACGGCATCGACATGTGGAACCGCGAGCACCCCAACGACTACGGCTACCGCAAGATGGCCTGGAACTGGTACCGCGCGCTGCGACCGGTGCTGGGCGAGGGCCGGGCATGGCCCGGTTCCGAGGATCCCTACCTCGCTCGTTACGGCACCCGCTGCATCCAGCGTTCGACCCTCGGCGCGGCGGTGCAGGGCTGCCACACCTGGGTCCGCACGACCGCGTCGGCGTGGCGCCTCCCGGTGCGGTCCAAGCGGCTCTACCGAGTCAAGATCAAAGGCAGGACCGTCATGCGCGTACGGGTGACGACGCGCTTCATCACCGCAAGCTGACGGCACTAGATGTCGAGATCCTCGATCGCGGGCTCGGCGAGGCTCGCCTCGATCAGGTCGTAGAGCTCGGCCGGGATGTGCGCGCGCAGGTCCTCGGCGGTGTCGTAGACCTCGAGCGTGCGCTCGCCGCTGTTGCTGCCCCAGGTCTGGTTCGGGCTGAACGCGTTGAGCAGCGTCCGCCAGCCGCCGCCCTCGCCCGGGTTCTCGCCGGCCCGCCACACGTGGTCGGGCGAGCGCTCGAGGTGCACCACGAACTTGCCCTTCTGGCTGCGGAACACCTTGTAGCTCTCGACCGTCGTGGCCGTCGACCGGCCCCACTCGCCGAGCGGGACCGCGATGAACCGGACCTTGCGCCCGGGACCGGGCCCGACCCGGACGGTGATCTCGTCGTACCCCTCGCGCCGGCCCTCCTCGGCCTCGACGTAGCGCTTGAGTGCCGCCGTGATGGTCGCCGACAGGTTCCCGCCGGAGAGCTCCTGCGCCCGGGCGAACAGCGCCAGGTCCTCCTCGGACACGTAGATGGTCTTGTTCGGCATACGTACACCGTACATATACCGGCCGGAGCTCACCGATTCCGCCACCCCGCGCCGACGTCCTCGCCGACGATAGGGGCATGGGTCGGCTGCTGCGGGTCGAGGGGCTGGTGCCGGTCGCCGGGGTGGTGGCGTTCCTGCTGCTCTTCGGGCTGCTCGGCGGTCCCGGCGACCCGTCGCCGGTCGCGCCCTGGGTGGGGGCCGGCGTGCTGCTCGCGCCGGCGCTGATGGCTTATGCGCACCGCGGCGCCGCGGCCTGGGGCGGGGTGCTCGCCGCGGTGGTCTGGATGTCGCTCGCCCACACCGCGGCCGCGGCCCTCGTCGCCTGGGGGTACGCGCTGGTCGCCATCGCGCTCACCCGCCGCGACCGCTCCCCGGTCACCGCGCCGGTCCCCCGGCGCCGTCCCCCGGCGCCGGCGCGGGCCACCGGCGCCCGCTCCCCCGGACAGCGCGGCGAACCGGTGGGCCTTCCGCACGTGGCCGTGCCGGCCGAGGTGGGCGGATTCGCGCTGCTGATCCTGGCGATGGGCGGGCTGGTCGCGGTGCTCACGCGCCAAGCCGGCCCGGCCTGGCTCACCGGCGTGATCGGCGGCTTCGGGCTCGGGTGCGCGCTGCTGGCCCGGGTGGTCGCGCACCGCGCCGAGCTGGCCCGGCTGTTCGGCACGGCCCAGCCGATGCACGCGGTCCGGGTCGTCGAGCAGACCGGGTACGTCCACGTGCTGATGCCGGATCCGGGCGGGCTGGTCGCCAAGGAGTTCGCCTTCGACGTGGCCGACGCCGGCACCGGCGACGAGGACGAGCCACGGACCCGGCCCGGCACGCTCTACGGCGAGCCGCGGCGCGGCGCGTGGTGCACGGTCGAGGTCGAAGGCCGGCTGCACGTGCCGGTCGGCCCGGTCGGCGACGTGATCGAGGTCGCCTACGACGTGGTGCAGGGCCTGCCCCGGGAGATCGAGGACGACGAGGAGCAGCTGGTCGACCCGGCCGCGCTGCTGCCCGCCGACCGCGGGGCGGACGCCTTCGAGTGCCGCGAGCACCGGATCGCGCCGCAGCGCGCGTGGGCGGCGACGGCGTCGATCGGCTTCGGCGGCGCGCTGGCGGCCGGCGAGCTGGCCCGGCTGGCCGGCGTCGGCCCGGTGGTGCTGGGGGTGGTGGCGGCGGTCGCCGGGGCGGCCGGCTTCGAGTTCGGCTGGCGCACCCAGCTGCGGCCGCGGTTGCGCTGGCATGCCGGCGGCGTGGCGGCGATCGGCTTCCGTGGCCCGGACCGCCAGCCGTGGGCGACCGACAGCGCCGTGGTCCACGACGACGCCGGAACCGTGCTGCTCACCGCGGGCGAGTCGGTCCTGACCGTGCCGGTGCCGCCGCCGTGGCCGTCGCCCGGCAGTCAGCGCAGCGCCGACCAGCTGGTGGCGGCCTTGCGGGACGCGCGCAGCCAGTCGTTCGCGATCAGCCCGCTGCCCCCGCCGCCGTCGATCGAGGTGCCGCCCCGCCCGCTCACGCTCTACGCCGCGTGGCTGGCCGCGGTCGTCCTCACCGTGCTGATCCTGGCCTGAGCCGATCTTCGGCTCGTCGGAATCGGAAACAGAACACGCGTAGCGTACGAACGTGGATCTGAACACCGTCACCGAAGTGGTCAGCCCGGCCGGGCCCGGCCAGTGGCGGCCGGGCGACGCGTGGCTGGGCGGCGGGACGGCGCTGTTCGCCGAGCCGCGGCCGCACCTGTCCCGGCTGCTCGACCTCACCACGGCCGGGTGGCCGGCGCTGACCATGCGCGCGGACGGCCTGGAGATCGCGGCGACCTGCACCATCGCCGAGCTGGCGGCGAGCGGCCACGACATCGTCGAGAGGTGCTGTCACGCGTTCCTGGCCTCCTTCAAGATCTGGAACGTGGCGACCGTCGGCGGGAACCTGTGCGCGGCGCTGCCGGCCGGGCCGATGATCGCGCTCGGCGCCGCGCTCGACGGGAAGTGCCTGATCCTCGGGCCGGAGGGCGAGCGCCGCGAGGTCGCGGTGAGCGAGTTCGTGACGGGCGAGGCCACGACCGTCCTGCGCGACGGGGAGCTGCTCCGATCCGTACATCTGCCGAAGTTGCCGCTCTTGTCACCGACGGCGTATCGGCAGGCGTCGCTGCACGCGCACGGCCGATCGGGCGTCCTGGTGATCGGCCGCCGCGCCGGAGACGGCCTCGCGATCACCGTCACCGCCGCCACCCGGCGCCCCTATGTGCTGAGGTTCCCGGAGATGCCGGAGCCGGAGGTCGTGCAGATCGCGGTCACCGAACGCATCCCCGAGGAGGCGTACGTGCGGGACGTGCACGGCCTGCCCGCGTGGCGGCGGCACCTGACCAGGCTCTACGCCGAGGAGGTCCGGCGGGAGTTGGCCGGATGATCATCAACGGCTCGCCCCATGACCGGGCGCCCCGGCCGGGCCAGTGCCTGCGCACCTACCTGCGCGAGGAGGGTTGCTTCGGGGTCAAGAAGGGCTGCGACACCGGCGACTGCGGCGCGTGCACGGTGCACGTCGACGGCGTACCGGTGCACTCCTGCGTCTATCCCGCCTTCCGCGCCGCCGCACGCAGCGTCACCACCATCGAGGGTCTCGCCGGGCCGGACCGGCTGCATCCCGCCCAGCAGGCGTTCCTCGACGCGCAGGGCTTCCAGTGCGGCTTCTGCACGGCCGGCCTGATCATGACGACCGCCGCGCTCACCCCCGACCAGCGCGACGACCTTCCCCGGACGTTCAAGGGCAACCTCTGCCGCTGTACGGGGTACCGCGCGATCGCCGACGCGCTGGCCGGCGTGGTGAACATCGCCGCGCCGGCACCGGGCGGGGCGGTCGGCGCCAGCCTCGGCGCCCCCGCCGGCCCCGAGGTCGTCACCGGGACGGCCCGCTACACGTTCGACCTCGACCTGCCCGATGTCCTGCACATGAAGGTGCTGCGCTCGCCCCACCCGCACGCCCGGATCGTCGGCATCGCCGTCGAGGCGGCGCTGTCGATCCCCGGCGTCGAGGCCGTCTTCACCCACTTCGACGCCCCGGACAAGCTCTTCTCGACCGCCATGCACGAGAACGCCTCCGAGGATCCGGCCGACACCCGGGTGCTCGACGACGTCGTCCGCTACGCCGGCCAGCGGGTCGCCGCCGTGGTCGCCACCTCGGAGGCGGCGGCCGAGGCCGGATGCCGCGCCGTCACCGTCGAGTACGAGCGGTTGCCCGCGGTGGTCGACGCCGCGTCGGCGATGCGGCCGGGGGCGCCGCGCGTGCACCGCTCGGGCAACGTCGTCGGCGAGCTGCACGGTCAGCTCGGCGACGTCGAGGCCGGCTTCGCGGCCGCCGACGCCGTCTACGAGGGGACCTTCTCGACGCCCCGGGTGCAGCACGCGAGCCTGGAGACGCACGGCGCGGCCGGCTGGCTCGACGACGACGGCCGCCTGGTCATCCGCACCAGCTCGCAGACGCCGTTCCTGACCCGGCGCGCGCTCGCCGCCCTCTACGACCTGCCGCCGGAGCGGGTGCGGGTGCTGACCGGGCGGGTCGGCGGCGGCTTCGGCGGCAAGCAGGAGATGCTGGTCGAGGACCTGGTGGCGCTGGCGGTGCTGCGGCTGCGGCGGCCGGTCAAGCTGGAGTACACCCGGGCCGAGCAGTTCACCTCGGCGACGACCCGGCACCCGTTCACGGTGACGGTGAAGGCGGGGGCGCGGCGGGACGGCATCCTCACGGCGCTGCAACTCTCGGTGGTCGCGGACACCGGCGCGTACGGGAACCATGGCCCTTCGGTGATGTACCACGGCTGCCACGAGTCGCTGGCCGTCTACCGGTGCGCGAACAAGAAGACCGACGCGTACTGCGTCTACACCAACACGGTGCCGGCCGGGGCGTTCCGGGGTTATGGGCTGGGGCAGGTGACGTTCGCGATCGAGTCGGTGATCGACGAGCTCGCCCGCCGCCTGTCCATCGACCCGATCCTGATGCGCTCGCTGAACATCGTGCGGGCCGGCGAGCCGTTGGAGGCGCCGGGCAACCACGCCGACGACCTGACTATCGCGAGCTACGGGCTGGACCAGTGCCTGGACCACATCCGATCGGCTTCGGATTTGTCGCCCACGCCGCCGGGATGGCTCGTCGGGGAGGGCATGGCGATCGCGATGATCGCGGCCGGACCACCCGGTGGGCACTACGCGGACGCGACGGCCACGCTGCTCGCCGACGGGACCTTCGAGATCGCGGTCGGGACGGCGGAGTTCGGCAACGGCAGCACGACCGTGCACGCGCAGATCGCGGCCGACGCGCTGCGCACCACGCCCGACCGGATCCGGGTGCGGCAGTCGGACACCGACGTCGTGCGGCACGACACCGGGGCCTTCGCCTCGACCGGCGTCGTCGTGGCCGGGCGGGCCGTGCTCGAGGCCGCCAACGGGCTCCGCGGCAAGATCGTCGCCGCGGCCGGCGGCACCTGGCCCTCGTCGCCGGCGTCGCTGGCCGAGCTCGCGGCCCGGCACCGGCTGACGGCCTCGGGGCAGTTCGACGGGTCGCCGCGGTCGGTGGCGTTCAACGCGCAGTGGTTCCGGGTGGCGGTCGATCCGGCGACCGGCGAGCTGCGCATCCTCCGCAGCGTGCACAGCGCCGACGCCGGCACGGTGATGAACCCGCTGCAGTGCCGCGGGCAGGTCGAGGGCGGGGTGGCCCAGGCGCTGGGCGCGACGCTGGCCGAGCATGTCGACATCGACGGGAACGGGGAGGTGACGACGACCGGCTTCCGGCAATATCACCTGCCCACGTTCGCGGACACCCCGCGTACGGAGGTCGTCTTCGCCGACACCGACGACGCGATCGGGCCGCTCGGCGCCAAGTCGATGAGCGAGAGCCCGTTCAACCCGGTCGCGCCCGCGCTGGCCAACGCGTTGCGGGACGCCACCGGTGTGCGCTTCACGGCGCTGCCGTTCACCCGGGACCGGATCTGGGAAGGACTGCAGCGGGCCGGTATTTTCGGGGCATGAGAACGGCGACCCGCCGGTTCGCGCTCTGGCGGGCCGACCTCGACGGAGGCGTGTGCGCGGTGCCCGAGGAGTGCGTGCCCGCGCTGCGCGACCGGGCGGAGGTCGCCGTCGTGCTCGAGCACCGCACCTACGGCCTCACCCCGGCCCGCGCGGTCTTCGCCTCGGCCCTGGCCGAGGACGTCGAGTGGCAGCTGACCGGCATCGAGTGGCCCGGCGACGTCCGCCCCGGCACGCTGGTCACCGTCTCGTGGCAGCCGGCCAGGGACGAGATCGTCATCCGGACGACCGCCCTCGAGGAGCCCATCCGGGTCGACGGCCTCGACTACTACCACGAGTACGACCCGAAGGTCGTGACCCGTTCGTTCGAGGCCGGCCGGTCCAACCGCGGCCGGGTCCTGCACGCGGTCCGCCGCCAGGGCCGGGTCCTCGACGACGGCAGCGCGGTGCTCCCGGCCGACGCCGTGCCCGCACTGGCCGGCCTCGGCCGCGGCGCGAAGGGCAGGTTCCTGCTCGGCCACGCCGTCGACCAGCTCATCCGCGAGGGCTTCCTGACCCGGGTGCCCGGCAGCATCGACGGCACCGGCTACGCCACCTTCCCCGCGGTCGACGGCCAGAAGCCGGCCGAGCTGCTGTTCTACGCCCCGCTGGTCGAGGAGGGCGTGTACCCGGGCGAGGACGAGAACCACCCCGACCGGGCCGAGCACCTGGTCAACGGCTTCGTCCGCCGCCTGCCGCCGGGCGCCCACGCCTCCGAGCGCCAGCTGACGCTGCACCAGCAGGCGGTCGAGGAGGAGGAGATCGACGCCGACCCGCTGGAGCCGGGCTACACGTTCGTGAAGAAGCACCACCGCCCCGGCTGAGGAACCCACCACGGCATTGATGTAGCAGACTGCAAACATGCGGCTGCGCGGGGTCAAGAAGTGGTGGCGCCTCGCCGTGCGGCCGTGGACCGTCCGCTACCGGACCCTGATCCTCGCCGCGGGACCGGTGGCCGGCGCCCTGCTCGGTGTCGTCACCAACCTCATCACGGGTACGTGGAACTGGTGGCTCTTCGCGGCCATGCTGGTGCTGATGGTCGTGCTCACCCTGCAGGCCGTCCTTATCGAGGCGGGGGAACCGGGGTCGCGGCTGCTGCCACCGGACATGCTCAGCACCGCGCTGCGGCGGTTCGAGGGATCCCTTTTCGGTCGCGGCCGCCCGTTCCACGAGCTTGTGCACGCCCTGCACCACGACGACGGCAAACGCATCCACGTCGTGCACGGGCTGGCCGGCACGGGCACGACCGCGCTGGCGAGCCGCTTCGGGATCAGAGCCGAGAACGACGGCGCCGAGGTCTTCTGGGTCGACGGGTCGACGGCGACCACGCTGCAGGGCGGTTTCCAGGCGGTGCACGCCCGAGTCGCCCGGCTGGCCGGTGATCTACCGGTCGGGACCGGTCCGCTGGACATCGACGGGCTTTGGGATCGGCTGGGATGGTTGTCCGTACGGACGCCATGGCTGCTGATCATCGACGGGCTCGACGACGTGCAGCTACTCGGAAGCGGGGCCGACCTCAGGTCGCTGCACGGCCGGCTACGCATCCCGCCGCCCGGATGCGCCGTGGTCATCACCACGACCGACGGGAGAACCGTGCACTTCTCCCGGGCCGCGGTGCGCTTCCGCCGCCTGGGCGGTCTCGCCGCCGCGCCCGGCGGCCGGATGCTTGTCGACCACGCCCCGCACGCGGGACCCCGGCACGAAGCCGAGCGGCTGAGCGCGCGACTCGGCGGAAACGCGATGGCGTTGTTCCTCGCGGGCCGCTACCTGGCGGTGGCCGCGCAGGATCACCTCGAACCGTCGACGTTCGCCGGATATCACGCCGCGATCGGGTCGCCGACTTGGTGGAACCGCCTCACCGCCAAGTCGGGCCACCTGTGGCCGGTGGTCGCGGCCTGGGAGCGGTCGCTGGGCCGGATCGAGGCCGGACATCCGGGCGCCGGCCTGTTGCTCGGGGTGATCGCCTGCGTCAGCACCGAACCGATACCCCGCATCATGATCGAGGAGCAGGTGCTGCGGGAGTCGGACCTGTTCGGGCGATCGTTCCCGCTGTGGCGGGCGCTGGAACGCCTGGCCGACTTCGGGATGGTCGAGCTGATCGGGCAGGGCGACGAGCAGCTGGTGATCGTCCATCCGCTCGTGCAGGCCCTGATCCGCCGCCGCCGCGAGATCCGGCGCCGGGCCGCCGCGGTGCGCCGGCTCGCGAAGCGGCTCAAGTCCTTCCCGGAGGACCGCGCGCCCGAGCCGGTCCGGAGCGCCGTCCGCCGGGCCCGGGTCGTCGACGTGCCGGACGAAGATCAGCCCGGCGAAGCGTGGTGGGACCGGTTCCTGCCGACACCGGCGGCTCACGATCCGTCCACGCCGTCGCGCCTGCACATTTTCGTGGCATCGCCGGGCGACCCCGGCTCCGCTCCGGCCCCGGCGCCCGGGCCGGTGGAACCGGACGCTTCGCACCCGGACACGCCGCCGGTGGCTACGCCGGACGACCTCGCGCCGACGGCGCCGGCCGTCGCCGTTCCCGCACCGCGGCCGCCGCACCAGTACACCCCGGCGCCGGCGACCGTGAACGGCTCCGCTCCCGGAATGCCCGCGCCGCCCATCTGGGCTCCGCGGTCGCCGGCCGGAGGCGGAACCTCGCCGGGAATGCCCGCGCCGCCGGTTTCGGGGCCGCAACCGCCGATGCCGCCGCCTTCGATCCTGGCCGTGCCGCTGTCGTTCCAGGGTGGCGACTTCGACACGTGGGACCCGGCCCCGCCGGTCGACACGCCGGCCGACCGGCATGTGCCGCCGCCGCGTTTCGACGAACCCGGGATCGAGTACCCGGAGGGGCCGGGGATCGGCGGGCCCGGGCTGTTCTGACGGTCAGCCGGGCAGCGGCGGGAGCAGCGCGGCGATCGCGGCGTGGCCGGCGGCGTTCGGGTGGTCGCCGTCGGGGGCGAGCATGCCGGTCGGGTCGTGGGTGCCGTCGTCGCCGTGGAAGGCCTCCTCGGTCGAGACGTAGGCGGCGCCGGGCTGGGCGGCCGCCTGCTGGAGGGCGTTATTGACCAGGTCGGTGGCGTCGGCCGCGTTCTGCACGCCGTCGGGGCCGTAGGTGGCCTTGCCCACGTCGCCGTCCTGCACGACGTTCCAGTAGCCGAGGACGATCACCGGGATCGGCCGGAGCTGCTCGATCGCCGCGACCGTCGCGGTGACGTCGGCCTGGACGCTCTCGGCGGCGGACCGGTACCGGGTGGGGTCGTCGAAGACGGCGCCCATGTCGTTGGCGCCGGTCATGATGACCACCTCGGCGGCGGAGGCGATCACGTCGTGCTCGGTGGGCAGCGCCGCCCGCACGTCGGCGGCCGTGGAGCCGGGCTCGGCGAGGTTGACGTCGGTGGCGTGCTGCTCCCGCGCGTACAGGGCCGGGAAAGGATCGCAGCCGCACGCCGTGCCCGCCGGAACCGAGTCGCCGAGGGTGACCACCGTGCGCAGCTCGACCGGGCCGGACGTGGACGCCTGCTCCGGCTCCGGCACCGCGGTCGAGCAGGCCGCCAGCAGGAGCACCGCCAGCAGCGCAGACGCCCGCCTCACGAGACCGGCCGGGCCAGGTGGGCGGAGAGCCAGTCGAACGACGGCGGCTCCATGCGCAGCCAGACCGCGTCGCTGTGCCCGCCGTGCGCGACCGTCGCCGTGGTCAGCGAGAGGGGGTGGTGGCACAGGGACGCGAGACGGCGCTGGTCGCGGGAGGACTCCTTGTCGTCGGCGGCCCAGCCCAGCCACAACGCCGCCGGCGGCTGCGGCAGGTGACGCAGGCGCCAGGCCGGGTTGTTGGTCGTCAGCTCGGAGCCGTCACCGACCTTGATGCCGGGGGCCGCGTAGCCGGCCAGGCTCGCCGCGGCCGCGTACTCGCCGGGGTGCTTCAGCAGCAGGTTCGTCGCGCAGTACGCCCCCGCCGAGTACCCGGTCAGGCCCCACCCGGCCCGGTCGGCGCGCACCCGCCAGTGGGCGCGGGCGTAGGCCGGCACGTCGACGGTCAGGAAGGTCTCGGACTGCACGCTGTCCTTCAGGTTGGTGCATTCGGTGTCCAGCAGGTGCCAGGTCGTCTGGAACGGGAACAGCACCACGGTCGGCGCCATCCGGCCCGACGCGATCTCCTCGTCCAGCGTGGCCTGCACGTGCAGCCGCCTTATCCAGGTGATCGGCGAGCCGGGGTAGCCGTGCAGCGCCTCGATCACCGGATAGCGGCCGTTGCCGCCACGGTACGCCGCCGGCAGGTAGACGAACATGGTGAGGGTCAGCCGGCTGGCCTTGCCGGGGACGTGGACGATCAGCATGCGGCTGCCGGTGACGCTGGCCGGCGGGGCGGCCTCGGCCGCCTGCGGGTACGCCTCGGTCAGCCGGTTGACCTGCAGGGCGGCCGAGGCGACGACGCTGAGCGCGGCCAGCAGGACGAGTCCCGAGCGGCCGGCGAGGCGCAGCCTGTTCCACGCCACGGCGAGCAGCACGGCGGTCGCCGCCACCGCGGTCAGGGCCAGGACCAGCGGCAGCACTCCGTCCGGGCTCACGACGGCAGCTTCAGCGGCGCGGCCAGCGCGGGCGGCACCTCGTCGGGCGTCCGGTCGCGGGTGGCGAGCCCGGCCGGCGCGGCGGCCACGAACGCGGCGCCGAGCGGGCCACCGCCGACCACGTCCCACCCGGTGGCGGTGACGCGCAGGTCGTGCCGGAGCGCGGACGGCAGCCCGAGCAGGGCGCCCGCGGTCGTGCGCGGGGTCGGCGCCAGGCGGACGAGCACCGCGTCGCCGAGTGCCGGCGGCGGGACGCCGAGCGCCAGCACGACCGGGAAGGTCACCGTGGCCCGGATCGCGTAGTCGGCCGGGAGCGTCACGGTCGGCGGCGCGGCCAGGTGCCAGGCGGCGAGGTCGTGCGGGCGCCAGGCGAACGGCCCGGGCGGCACGTGGTGGTCGAGCACGCCGGCGTGCACGACCGCGGTGGTGGCGACCGTGCCGGTGTCGCCGCGCAGCGCCTGCCAGGACGGGTAGAACTGTTCGTGCCGGTTGACCACGAGGCCCACGGTCAGGACGGTCAGCGCCTCCACCAGCAACACGGTCAGCGTGCGGGTGACCGGGCGCAGGCGGGCGCCGCGCGGCCACAGCCAGACCGTGGCCGCGGCCACCCCGACGAGCGCGGCGGCCGCGAGCGCGATCAGCCGCAGGCCGGTCAGGCTCACGCGGCGACCTCGCTCCGCGGCAGGCGCAGCCGCGGCAGCTGCGGCGTCGGCAGGAACGCCTCGGCGGTCATCGCCGCGATCGCGATGCGGGGCAGGTCACGGGCGGCCGGGAAGCACAGGTAGCGCGGGGTCCAGGTCGGCAGGTACTTCGCGTTGGACCGGTAGAGCGATTCGATCTGCCAGAGCCGGGACGCGGCCCGCAGCAGCCGGTGCCACAGGCGCAGGACCGGCCCGGCGCCGAGCTCCTCGGCACGGGCGAAGACCGAGCGCAGCACCGCGAAGTTGAGCGACACCCGGCGTACGCCCAAGGTGGTCGCCTCCTCCAGCACCGCGGTGACCATCAGCTCGGTGAGGCCGTTCTCGGCCGTGCGGTCGCCGCGCATGAGGTCGAGCGACAGCCCGTCGGGACCCCACGGCACGAACTGCAGCAGCCCGCGCAGCCGGCCGTCGGCGTCGTGGCAGAGCACGAGCAGGCAGTCGGCGTCGCGCGGATCGCCGAGCCGGGACAGCGCCATCGAGAAGCCGCGCTCGACCGGCCCGTCGCGGAACAGGTCAGCGGCCCGGATCGCGTCGGCCAGCTCGGTCTCGCTCAGGTCGCGCTGCCGCACCACCCGGCACGTGTAGCCGGCCCGCCGCATCCGGTTGACCGCCTGGCGCACGCCCCGCATCGGCCGGCCGTCGAGCGAGAACGCGCCGGTCTCCACGATCGCCTCGTCACCGAGCTCGACGACATCCAGACCCGCTTTCCGGTACGCCTTGCCGGCCGCATTGCCGCAGCCGAGGACGGCCGGGGTCCAGCCATGCCGGGCCGCATCCGTGAGCCAGGCGCCGATCGCCTCGGGCCAGGCCGACTCCGGGCCGATCGGGTCGCCGGCGGCCAGGCTCACCCCGTTGACCACCCGGTAGGCCACCACCGACGCCCGGTTGGGCGCCCACATCAGCGACTTGTCGGTCCGCAGCGCGAAGTAGCCGAGGGAGTCGGCTCCGCCGTAACGCCGCAGCAGCTCGCGCAGGCGCTCCTCGCCCTCGGGCTCCCGCTGCGGCCGCCGCGAGCCGGGCCGCAGCAGCACGAACAGCGCCGCCCCGGCGGCGAGCAGGCCGCAGGCGCCGGTCGTGTAGGCCACCAGGTCGGCGGCGAACCGGCGCTGGAACTCGACCGGCCCGTCCAGGCCGATCAGGCCGAGTGCCGACTCCTGCGCCCAGGCGGTGACGCCGGGCGTGCCGACCAGATGGTCGGCCCGGATGCCGACCTCGACGAAGCCGAGCACGAAGCCGGCCGTCGCGAAGCCGGCCAGCGCGGTGACCGCCCGCCAGCGGTGGGCCGGGTCGGCGATCGTGGTGAACCGGTCGTGGGTGGCCAGCAGCATGATCAGCAGAACGCCGCTGACCGCGGCGGCCTCGTAGTCGAGGGCCTTGACCAGGTGCAGCAGGACCGAGGCGGCGGCCAGCCCGGTCGCCACCTGCCAGGCGCGGCGCTTGCCGCGGCGCAGGCCGGCGCCCAGGTAGACCAGCAGCATGCCGATCACGACCGTGCCGGCGCGGGCGGAGAGCGCGCCGGCGGCGGGCACGAACTCCATCGCCGTGAGCATGCGGCCGTGCCGGGGTGGCGCGATGGCGGTGACGACATCGATCAGGCCGGCCAGCTGGACCAGCCGCGCGATCGTGCGCCGGGAGAGCGGGGGTCGCTCCAGCCGGGGTTGCATCATGCCGCCATCTTCTATGCGCCCGCTGAAGAATGGCGGACAGAAAGCTGCCGACTAGCTGTGCACTTCCTCGGCCGTGGGGGCGAGCACCGGCAGGATCAGCGTGAACGTCGAGCCCTTGCCCAGCTCGGAGCGGGCCGAGACGGATCCGCCGTGTTCGGTGACGATGTTACGCACGATCGCCAGTCCCAGTCCCGGGCCCTGCACGGCCTGGTGCATGGCGTTGGCGGCGCGGTGGAACGGGGTGAACAGGCCGGGCAGGTCGTCGGCGGGGATGCCCATCCCGGTGTCGCTGACCGTGATCACCGCCTCGTCGCCGTCGATGGACAGCCGCAGCTCGAACCGGCCGCCGGGCGGGGTGAACTTGATCGCGTTGTCGACCAGCTTGCGCAGCGCCCGCTCGAGCTGGGCGCCGTCGCCGAGCACCCGGACCGGCTCGGCCTCGAGAACGCTCTGCACGTGTTTGGCCCGGGCCGCGCCGGCCAGCTCCTCGTGCACGCCGGTGAGCGTCGCGGTGAGGTCGACCGGCCCCGGCTCGGGGCCGAGGCGCCCGTTCGCGCCGTCGAGCAGCAGCAGGTCGCCGACGGTCGCCTCGAGCCGGTGGGCGTTGCGCAGGATCGCGTCGAGGCCGCGCCGCTGCATCGGCGACAGCCCGCCCGGGTCGTCGTCCGCGGTGAGCAGCTCGGTGTAGCCGAGGATGCTGGTCAGCGGGGTGCGCAGCTCGTGGGTGACGGTCGCGACGAAGACGTCCTTCTGCTCGTCGAGCTGGCGCAGCTCGCTGATCAGCCGGTCCTGCCGCAGGTGCAGGCGCTGGTGGCCGACGGCGTGTTCGATCTCCCGGGCCAGGCGCGCCAGCAGGCGCTCGTCGTTGCCGGTCCAGGCCGGGCCGCCGGGGCGGTGCACGATCAGGGCGCCGGGTGGGCACTCGTCGTCGCCGCTGAGCGCGATCACCAGGTCGTCGCCGATCACCCGCACGACGCCGGGCCGGCCCGACCGCACCTGCCGGACCAGCTCGGGGTCGGGCTCGGCGGCGCCGGACGGCCAGCACACCGACATCCCGGCCGGCCGGCCGACGGTGATCAGTGCGTACGCGGCGCCGGCCCCGAACGCATCGGCGACGACCTCGAGGACCTGCCGCCCGATCGTCTCCGGGTCCTGTCCGCTGCGCAGCCGGGCCGCGACCCGGTGGCGCGCCTCGCCGGCGGCGACGCGGGCCTGTTCGGCGTCGATCAGCCGCTCGGTCTCGGCGGCCAGGTCGTTGAGGGTGCCGATGACGGCGCGCATCTCCGCCGGCCCGGTCGGCTCGGCGCGGGCCGCGCGATCGCCGTCGGCGAGCCGGCGCAGGGTGCGTCGGATGTGCTCGAGCGGGCCGAGCAGGTACCGCTGGTGCAGCAGTGCGAGGCCGGCCCCGGTGAGCAGGACGAGCAGCGCGAGCCCGCCGAAGATCAGCTGCATGCGCCGGGCGTCGCGCCGGTCGGCGGCGTGCACGGCGGCCCGTTCGGCCTCGACGGCCTTGCCGACCAGGGCGTTCGCCGCCCGGATGTCGTCGAACAGCTCCTTGCCGCGGGCGGCGCGCCGGAGGTCACCGTCGGCCACGCCGGCGTTGATGATCGGGATGCCGTACGCGTACAGCCATCGGTTCACCGCCTGCCGCTCGGCCGTGACCAGGCGGACCAGGACCGGGTTCTCGACGGCGTCGTCGAGGCGGTCGAGGGCCGCGAAGGCGCCCCGCTTGCCGCTCTCGTACGGCTCGAGGAACTGTTGCTCCCCGGTGAGCTGGAGACCGCGCACCGCCGTCTCCGCGTCGGTCATGCCCTGGAGCACCTCGCGATTGGCCTCGAAGAGCCCCTCCATGCGGGCCGTCCGCGCGTCGTGCCGGGCCTGGAGCCGGTCGCCGGCCACGAGCTGGAGCAGCACCAGCGCCAGGAAGAGCGCGCAGAGGACGGCGAAGCCGGCCGCGACTCGATGCTTGAGGCTCACCGGCGCCCCGCGGTGACGGCGGTGTCCCGGGCCGGGACGGTGAACGTGATGGTGGTGCCGCCGCCCGGGGTCTCGCCGGCGGTGATCCGGCCGCCGTGCCGGTCGACGATCCGCTGACAGGTGGACAGGCCGACGCCGTGCCCCTGCCGGGCCGTGGGGTCGACCTGAGCGAACATGTCGAAGACGCGCTGCCGCTGCTCGGGCGGGATGCCGATGCCGTTGTCGGCCACCGAGACGGCCCACTCGCCGTCGACTCGCCGGGCCGCGATCCCGATGCGGCAGACCCGGTCGCGGCGCCGGTACCTCAGCGAGTTGCCCACGAGGTTCTGCAACAGCTGACGCATCAGCGTCGGGTCGCAGTCGAGCTCGGGCAGGGCCGGGTCGACCTCGACGACGGCGTCGTCCAGCGCCGAGCGCAGGTCGGTGAGGGCCAGCTCGGCCACGTCGCCGAGACGGGCCGGCTCGATCCGGCAGGGCGCGTTGCCGGCCTGTGCGTAGCTGAGCAGCGAACTGATCAGCCCCGACATACGGCCGACGGCCCGGCGGGCGGCCGCGATCCAGTCGGCCGCCTCGGGGTCGTCGAGGCCCACGTCGGCGAGCAGCTCGAGGTAGCCGCGGACGACGGTGAGCGGGGCCGCGAGGTCGTGGCTGACCACCCCGGCGAACTGCTCGAGCTCGGTGTTGGAGCGCCGCAGCTCGGCGATGGTGGCGGCGAGCTCGCCGGCCAGCTCGCCGTTGACCCGGGCCTGCCGGCGCCGCTCGAACAGCGCCAGGATGACCCGGGCGCAGTCCTTCAGCCGGTCGATCTGCGCGGCGCTGAGCTCGTGCGGCTCGTCGTCGAAGACGCAGAGCGAGCCGAGCGCGTGCCCCTGCGGGGTGACCAGCGGCGCCGACGCGTAGAAACGGACGTTGGCGTACACGCCGGTGACCCACGGGTTGAGGGCGTAGCCGGGGTCGAGCCGGGCGTCCCGCCGGTAGATGAACTCGCCCTTCTCGAAGTGCACGGCGCACATCGAGTCGGCGCGGTCCGAGTCGCCGCCCTCGAAGCCGGTGGTGGTGAGCTGGCACTGCCGGTTCTCGTCGATCAGGTTGAGGGTCGCGGTCGGCACGCCGGCGATCATCGCGGCCACCCGGACGACCGCCTCGAGCTCGTCGCCGGCCGGCGCGTCGAGCAGGCGGTACTCGTGCAGTGCGGCCAGGCGCTCCCGCTCGTGGGTGGTCACCTAGGGAAATTCGGCAGGTGACCGCCGTCACCTAAGTCTTAGTTGCCGAAGGCGACCTGGTCGCCGGGCATGGTGAAGCCCGGATAGTCGCCGTCGCCGACGGCGGCCCGCAGCGTCCGCCCGACCGCCGTCACCACCCGCGACTCGACCGCGCTGCCCACGTGGTCGGAGGGATTGACCGGGTCGGCGGCGATGCCGGCCGCGACCATGGTGCGGGTGAAGCCGACGAAGGTCTCGGTGCGGTTGTCCTCGGTGCTGCCGGTCTTGCCGGCCACCGGCCGCCCGCCCATGATCGAGTCGACCTGCGTGGCGGTGCCGCCGTCGCACCGGCCGTAGGCGCTCTGCTGGCCGACCGGGCAGCGCGCGGCGTCGGTGGCGGCCCGCGCCACGTCCGGGTCGAGCACCCGCCTGCAGCCGGACGCCAAGGCGACCGCGGTGCCGTCCGCCCTGGTGATCGACTGCACCGGCGTCGGCGCGCAGTAGGTGCCCTCGGAGGCCACGGTGGCGTACGCCGAGGCCAGCTCGAGCGGGGTCGTGTCGATGACCCCGAGCGTGAACGACCCCCAGCTCGACGCGCTGGTCCCGGCCATCCGGGCGTCGTCCGGGGAGGCGAAGGAGATGCCCAGCTTCCTGGCCTCGGCGACCACGGCGGCCGGCCCGACCTGCTCTTCGAGGTGCACGAAGTACGTGTTGACCGAGCGGCCGAACGCGTTCCACATCGTGCGGTAGCCGTCCATCCAGCCCGGGTTCGCGTTGCCCGGGCAGTACTTGCCGCCGCAGTTGCCGGGGCCGCTGTCGGGCCACTCGGTGGGCAGCTTGGACGGCGAGTCGAAGCCGGTGTCCAGCGGCATGCCGGCCTCGAGCGCGGCCAGCATCGTGAACATCTTGAAGGTCGAGCCGGACGGGTAGCCGTACACCCCGCCACCGCCGCTGATCAGCGGGTTCACCGTGTTGGAGGTGCCCGGGGCGGCGCTGTAGTGACGGTTGACGGCGAGCGCGAGCACCTGGCCGGTGCCGGGCTGGACCACCGCGATCGGCAGCACCTTCTTGCTGTCCAGCCCGTAGACGGCGCGGGACTGCGCGGCCGCCTGCTTCTGCACGGCGGGGTCGAGCGTGGTGACGATCGTGTAGCCGCCCCGGCGCAGGGCCGCGTCCCGCTCGGCCGTGGTCCGGCCGAACTGCGGCTGCGCGTCCCACCAGCGCTGGACGTAGTCGCAGAAGAAGCCCCACCCGTCGGCCTTTCCGGACGCGTCGACGCAACCGTTGGGCTGGGTCCTGCCGGTGAACGTCAGCTTCTCGGCGGCGGCGGCCTTCTGCTGGGCCGCGGTGATCATGCCCGCCTTCTGCATGGCCCCCAGCACGTACAGCTGCCGCGCCTTGGCCTTGTCCTTGTCCCCGCCGACCGGGTTGTCCGCGTCCGGCGACTGCACGATGCCGGCGATCATGGCGGCCTGGGCGAGGTCGAGGCGGGCCGGGGTGACCCCGAAGATGCGCCGGCTGGCCGCCTCGATGCCGTAGGCGCCGTCGCCGAAGTACACGATGTTCAGGTAGTTCTGCAGGATCTGCTGCTTGGTCAGCCGCTGCTCGAGCTCGATCGCGTACTGCACCTCCTTGAGCTTGCGGCCCGGGGTGTCGGCGGTGGCCTCGGCGCGCTCGGCGGCGGAGAGCGTCGGGTCTTCCTTCAGCACGTTGCGCACCACCTGCATGGTGATGGTCGAGGCGCCCTGGGCGGCGGCCCCGCTGCGGGCGTCGGTGACCAGCGCCCGCACGGCGCCCTTCAGGTCGACGCCGCCGTGCTGGTAGTAGCGCACGTCCTCGGCGGCCACGATCGCCTGCTGCATCACGGGCGCGATCTGGCTCATCGCCACGTCGTGCCGGTCCTCGTCGTAGAACGTCGTGATCAGCGTCTTGCCGTCACTCGCGTACACCCGGGTGACCTGCGCCGTCGGCGGGTTGAGCAGCTGCGCCGGCAGCTCGTCGCGCTGGCTTTCGGACCAGTGCGCGGCGGAGAGCAGCAGCACGCCGGCCGGGATCGCCGAGACGCCGACGAGCGCGCCGATCAGAATCAGCACGCCGCTCAGCCGGGCCAGAGCGCCCCCGCGCCGCTTCTCTGCCATCCCCAAGATCCTTTCAATGGGCTGACTTCTAGTCGGTAGCACCCGAATCTGAGATCTCCCTGGGTTTCGTTACCGATCCGTAACCTTCACTGCCACCTATACACGTGGTGACCGTCACATCGCCCGTCGAGGGCACTTCTGTCCAGATTAGGAAGCAAATTCAGGTCTGCACAGCGACCAAGGTCACTCAGCGTAACCAAGATCAAGTGACTTGGGTTACTGACTGGTAGCTCTGGCACTTGTAACCGCTGAGCAGGGGCGGCAACATTTCCCGCACGTTAAACGACGGCATCGACGGATCTCTCTGCTGGCGGTTGATCGACAGGGTCTCTCGTCGATGTGAGCCCATAGCGGTGTGGCCGCGTGAGCCGTCTGACTTCCATAGGAGGATCCGTGAAGGATTCGCAAGGCGACGTGGTGGAGGGGCGCACCAACTGGCGCCGTTTCGCCATCGCGATGGGCATTCCCACCGTCGCGGCGGGCGTGCTGGTGGCCGGGGTCGCCTCGGGCGCCGTGGCCGCCAGCTTCTCCGTGTCCGGCACCCAGTTCAAGCTGTCCGCGGACAAGCTCGTGGGCGAGGGCTTCACCCAGTACAGCGGCCGCCTCGACACCGAGACGGTACAGAAGCAGACCGGCCAGAAGTACCTGATCGCCGCCAAGTCGGGCATCAGGAGCGCGGACATCACCAACCTGTGCCAGACCGTCGCGGTCGGCCCGGTCGTCCTGCGTATCGAGGCGGGCAAGAACACCCCGGTGCACGCCGACAACCTGCTGATCGGCATGTCCGAGCTCAGCGGCGACGCCGAGTTCACCAACATCAACATCGGCCAGGACGCTTCGACCATGGGCAAGGCCGACCCGGTCGAGCGCGGCGACGTGGGCGGTTTCGGCCAGCAGGCCGACAAGGTCACGATCACCAACCTGCACCAGGTCGCTTACTCCACGCAGGCGAGCACGTTCAAGCTGACCGGCATGAGCCTGAAGCTGTTCGTGGGCGACGGCAAGGAATGTTTCTGATCTAATGCCGGGGCTCGCGGGACCTTGGACCCGCGAGCCCTGTTCATGCTCGACCCTTTTCTTCTCGCGGAGGACCACGTGGCAACCGACAACTTCTGGGGCAAGTTCCGCCGCTGGCGGCGCCACCGCCCGTTCTGGGGCGGCTTGTTCCTGATCTTGTCGGCGATCGAGCTGTTCCTGAGCGCCAACATGTCGCTCGGGGCCCTCGAGATCCACATCGGGCCGCAGGGCTTCCTCTCGTACGTGCTGCCGGCGATCCTGGTTCTCTGCGGCCTGCTCTGCTGGTTCACCCCGCAGCAGCGCCTGTTCTACGGCATCATCGCGCTGCTCGCCGCGCTCTACTCGTTCATCGGCCTCAACCTCGGCGGTTTTGTGATCGGCATGCTGCTCGGCATCCTCGGCGGCGCGCTGATCATCGCCTGGGGACCGCCGCGCTCGCGGCCGGGCACGCCGCTCGACGGGCCGCCCACGGACGAGCCGACCGACCACGACGAGGACGAGCCGATCGACGTCGGCGACGACATCTTCAACTCCGGCGACGACCACGGCCGGGACGTCGAGGAGACCCAGCAGATCGAGATCGCCGGGCACGACGACCGGCCGCACGAGCAGCAGCCGCAGCAGGTGCGGCCGGCCGGCTTCGTGATCCCGCGGCAGCGGGACCGGCGCTCCCCGCTCCAGCGCCTCGGCCGCAACCGCAATGCGATCACGCTGGCCGCCGTGCCGCTGGCCGTGACCGCGTCCATCCTGGTGGTCGGCAGCACCCTGCCGGCCAGCGCCGAGGAGTGCCCGAAGGGCATGCCCTCCCGCTCGACCGCCGCCTCATCGGAGGCCGTCTCGCCGAAAGCGGCGGCCGCCGCCAAGAAGAAGATCAAGCCCGCGACGTCCCCGGCGTCGCGTTCCACCACCAAGCCCGCGGCGAAGCCGGCGTCGCCCACCGCGCCCGCGTCCACCTCCGTCTCCGCCTCGGCCTCGGCCTCCGCGTCGAAGAAGAGCAACCCGGTCCTCGACGGCATCTCCAACTTCGTCGACGGCGTCAGCAACGTGCTCGGCATCGGCGACGACGAGTCGTCCACTCCGAGCACGTCGCCGGCATCGTCGAAGGTCACGGCGCCCGCCACCACGCCGGCCACCACCCCCGCCGAGGAGCCGGCCAAGACCACCCCGCCGGCTGCCGACCCGACGACCGCGCCGGCCACTACCGAGCCGGCCAAGGCCGACCCCGCCACCACCGAGCCGACGCCGACGGCCGGCAGCGATGACATCCCCTGCCTCGGCGCCCGCGTCTTCGGCAAGGTGGCCAGCGCCGACGACATCCCGACGGTGGCGCTGAAGCCGGGCCTGATGGAGGTCGGCTCGCTCACCATGTACGACTCGACGTACGACGGCGTGGTCGACATGCCGACCGCGAAGGGCTCGTTCAAGGCGCTGAAGTTCAGCATGCGCAAGGCCGAGAACAAGCCGTTCAAGCTGACCATCGACGAGCCGAGCGGCGGCCAGACGGTCATCAACAGCAAGTCGCTGACCACCACCGGGGACGTGAAGTTCTACACGCCCGAGTTCAAGGGCAAGCTCTTCGGCCTGATCCCGGTGACCTTCACGCCCGACTCGCCGCCGCCGCTGACCCTGCCCGTGCTGTGGTTCACCGACGTGAAGATCCAGCTCGCGTACGTCCGCTGCGACACGCTGACCGGCGACCCGCTGAAGGTCAACGGCTGAGTCGCCGCGCCGCCCACGCGGCCACGACCTGGTCGGCGTCGCGCGGCGGCAGCACCACCGGTGGCCCGTCCATCAGGCCGACCCGGGCCTTGCGGAGGCGCTCGTTGAGCGCGGCCACGTGGTCGCGGACCTCCCGCTCGGTGCGCAGCCGGTCGACCGCGGCCTCGAGATCCTCCACGTCCCGGCGCAGCGCCAGCGTCGGCGGGATCACGCCCGCGGTCGCACCCTCACGCTCGAGCCAGTCCTTGACCCACCAGTCCTCCTGGTAGTCCCGGCCCGCGTCCCGCAGTGGCTTGCCGGCCCCTTCGAGGTTGTCGAACTCGCCGCGCTCGGCCGCCTCGCGCAGCTGCCGGTCGATCGACGACTCGTACCAGTGCACCATGCTTGGTCAGTCTAGTTTCGTCTCCGCCTCGATCCCGTCCAGCACCTTCCGCAGCCCCCAGAGATACTGCTCGGCCCCGCCCGAGCGCTCGGCGTCGGCGATCTCGAGAGCGACCCACCCGAGGACGAAGTTCTTCAGCAGGTACGCGGCCCGGTCCGCCGACTCCGGTGCCAGGCCGGCCCGGATCAGCAACGCCACGAGGCAGGCACGCAGCCGCTCGGCGCTGGGCGACCGGATCGGCCCGCCGATGAGGATCGGCACGGCGCCCGGATGCCGTAGCAGCCGAGCACGCAGCTCGGTGGCCAGCGCCTCGACGCGGGCGCGCCAGGTGCCGGCCGCCCGCAGCCGCACGTCGCCGAGGAGACGCTCGACCAGGGCGCGCTCGACGGCTGCCCACTCCGGGAAGTAGGTGTAGACCGTGGTGGGCGCGACACCGACCGCGGCCGCGACCCGCCGGATGGAGGCCGCGGCGGGCCCGCCGGCGTCGAGCAACGCCAGCGCGGCGTCCAGGATCTGCCGCTCGGTGATCGCGGGCCGCTGCGACGCCATACGCGCATCCTCTCCCGGATGCGGAGAGCGCGCTCGGCGAAGGCAGGATGGGTCCTATGTCGACGCTGCTGCCGGAAACCGCCCGCGCCCTCCGCCACCGCCTGGCCATCGCACAGACGACGGGCCGGGCGCCTTCGGCCACCGCCGCCGTCGTCCGCGACGACGACACGGTCTGGGCCGAGAGCCACGGCGACGGCGGCGGCCCCGACGTGCAGTACCGCATCGGCTCCCTGACCAAGACCTTCACCACGATCCTGGTGCTCCGCCTCCGCGACGAGGGCCGCCTCGCCCTGACCGACCGCCTCGACGACCATCTCCCCGGCACGGCGGCCGGCGACGCGACGATCGCCGCCCTCCTCGGCCACACGGCCGGACTGCGCTCCGAGCCGCCCGGACCCTGGTTCGAGCGCAATCCGGCCATCTCCGAGATCCTCGCCGAGGACCCGTACGCGCACCCGCCCGGCGCCCTCTTCCACTACTCCAACCCCGGCTTCGCCCTGATCGGCGCGCTCGTCGAGCGCCTGCGGGGCGAGCCGTGGGAGCAGGCGCTGCGCGACGAGGTGCTGACCCCGCTCGGCATGAGCCGCACCACCGGATCGGCGACCGCCCCGCACGCCGCCGGCTGGGCCGTCCACCCGTGGGCCGACGTCCTGATGCCCGAGCCCGCCACCGACCTCGGCCCGATGGCGCCCGCCGGCCAGCTGTGGTCGACCACCGCCGATCTGGCGAGGTTCGCGCTCTTCCTGCTCAACGGCGACGACCGCGTGCTGCGATCGGAGTCGCTCGCCGAGATGCGCCGCCCGGCATCCCCGCCCGAGGCGGCACGCTGGGACATGGGGTACGGCCTCGGCACCCAGCTGCTGCGGCACGAGAATCGCCTGCTGGCCGGCCACACCGGCTCCGTGCCCGGCTTCGTCGCCACGCTGTGGGTCGGCCACGACGACGGCGTCGGCGCGGTGGTCCTGGCCAACACGACCGCGGGCTTCCCGGTCGCGACCCTGGCCGCCGACCTGATCCGCGTGGTGGCGGAGAAGGAACCACGTATACCCGCGCCCTGGCGTCCGCTCCGGAGCGTCGACCCGGACATCCTCGAGCTCGCCGGACCATGGTTCTGGGGCCCCGCGCCGTACCTCCTCAAGCCGTTGGAGGACGGCCGGCTGGAGTTGTCCCCGCTGGCGGGAGGCCGGATCCGCTTCCATCCCGACGGCGCGGGGCGATGGGTGGGCCAGAACGGCTACTTTCACGGCGAGCGCCTCACCGTCGAGCGCGACGAGACCGGCGCCGTCACCCATCTCGACGTCGGCACCTTCGTCTTCACCCGCCGGCCCTACGACCCCGGCACCGTGATCCCGGGCGGCGTCGACCCCGCCGGCTGGCGAGCCGGCGGGGCCGTAGTTCCTTAGACGCTGCAGGAGACGGTGGGCCAGGTCCAGGACCCATTCGTCTGGATCGTCACACCCCAGTTGTTGCCGCTCCCGTTCGGCTTGGCCACCAGGACCTGCGAGGACGGGTACGAGGCGGAGATGTTCCAGGTCGCGATGATCTTCTCCGGCGAGGGGACGTTCATCGTGACCGTCCAGCTGTTCGAGCCGGTGACCGCGACGTTGAGGTTGTAGCGGTCGCTCCACGTCGAGCCGGCGGACAGGGTGGCGGTGCAACTGCCGCTGCCACCGCCACCTCCGCCACCCCCGCCGCCTCCGCTGCTCCCGTCGGGAGCCACGGCGCGCCCGGTCTGCGGGGAGATCATGCCGGCGCACAGGCCCCGGCTCGCCAGGCCCTGAGCGATGCGCGGGATCGCGGCCAGCGTGTTGGCCGGCCACTCGTGCATCAGGATGATCTGGCCGTTGGTGAGCCGGGCGTTCGCCGCGACGATCGCGTCGACACTGGCGCCGTTCCAGTCCTGCGAGTCGACGTCCCAGATGATCTGGGTGAGCCCGTACTTCTGCTCCACCGACTGCAGCGTGCCGTTGGTCTCGCCGTACGGCGGCCGGAAGAGCTTGGGCGTTCCGCCGCCGGCGTTGGCGATGGCCTGTTGCGTACGCGATATCTCGGAGTCGATCTGAGCCTGGCTCTGCTGGATCAGATGCGGGTGGGTGTAGCTGTGGTTGCCCACCCACATGCCGGCGCTGACCTCGGCCCGCACCTGGGCCGGGTAGGCGGCCGCGTACTGGCCCTCGTTGAACATCGTGGCCCGCAGCCCGTTCTGCCGCAGCGCGTTGAGGATGGCCGGGGTGTGGTCGTTGGACGGTCCGTCGTCGAAGGTCAGCCCGACGTACCCGTTGCAGGTGGCGGCCTGCGCCGGGCCGGCGGCCAGGCCGACGACGGTGCTCGCCGCGACGACGGTGAGCGTGGCCAGGAGCTTGAGGGGGCGCATCGTCATCGCCTCCCGCCGCACGAGGCGCTGTTCCGCGCCCGCGTGCCGGTGGTGGGGATGCCGATCGGCGCGTTCGTGCGGTGGTTCTCGACCGCGTAGGTGCGGACCAGCGTGTTGGTGGCCCGGCCGCCCAGCGGCAGACGGGCGTGGCCGGACGGATTCAGCGGGCGCGGGCCTCGGCGGCCGCGCCGGGGAGCGGGGATTTCGGACATAGCACGCGCTTCCTTTTCTGACGGCCCTGGGGAGGGGCAGCGGGAAACGAGCCGGCTGGTGGATGCCGGCGTACAGCGGCTTGGGGTTATCGAGATCCGTCGATTGCGAGAAGTATTGGACCGCGCGCATGTCCTTGTCAACAACTTACGGAAAGATGTCGGTAATACTCGTAGGCATATTTGCAGGTGAGTCGGCATTCGTCGGGGCGTTCATGTCTTCTAAAGCAGCTCATCTTCCAAAACTTATCGCTCGGTTTTCCGAAAGTTCCGGGCTTTTTCGAGGCGCGAGGATTTCTGCGGCCGGCCGCTGCCGTCTCAAACGAAGGATCAGGAGGCGTACCGTCTCTCGGCCCGCGCCCGCGCCTTGGCCGCCTCGATCTCCCGATTCTTCGGCGGCGCGGTGGTCACCAGCTCGCCCAGCAGGTCGGCGGTGGCCGCCGCGACGGCCGCCACCGCCCGGTCGAAGGCCGCCTGGTTGGCCTGCGAGGGCCGGGTCGCGCCGGCGACCTTACGCACATACTGCAGCGCGGCGGCCTGTATCTCGTCGGCCGTCGCGGGCGGCTCGAAGTTGTGCAGCTGGTGGATGTTGCGGCACATCTCGTGTGCTCCTTCCGGTCGACGGCTGCGCCCAACTTACGCCCGGGGTGCGACAAGTTCGGGGCGTCCGCCCCCGGCTCCTGCACCCTTGGCCTCGGCGCTGGCCGCCGCCGGTTTCGCCGCGATCGGCACGACGAGCCTGGGCGTGTCGGCCGCTCACGGCCTTCCCGACGGCGAGGAGCAGGGCAAAGATCAAACCCTTGCCCTCGTACGCGCACTGCGTGACCGCCTCGACGTTCCCCTCACGGTCGACGTGGCGGGCGGATTCGGCAGCAGCCCGCACGAGCTGGCCGCGTACGCCCAGGCCCTGCACGACTCCGGCGCCGCCGGCCTGAACCTGGAGGACGGCCGCCCCGGCGGCGCCCTCGCCCAGCCCCGCGACCAGGCCGCCCTGATCGCCGCCGTGAAGGCGCGGGTGCCCGCCATGTTCGTCAACGCCCGCACCGACACCTACTGGCTCCCGGGCGCCGACCGCAGCGAGACCCTCCCCCGCCTGCGCACGTATCTGAAGGCCGGCGCCGACGGCGTCTTCGTCCCCGCCGTCTCGGACCCCGCCGAGATCCGGGCCCTGACCACCGCCCTCGACGCCCCGCTGAACGTCCTGCTGCTCCCCGGCATGACCGTCCCGGCCCTGGCCGCCCTCGGCGTGGCCCGCATCAGCACCGGCTCGCTGCTGTTCCGCGTGGCGCTCGACACCGCCGTCCGGACGGCCCGCGCGATCGCCGCCGGAGAGCCCGCGCCCGACGGCGTGCTGAGCTACGCCGAGGTGAACGCCCTGTCGGCCTGAGCTCGACCGGTCCCGCTGTGGACGGCCGCCCGGAAGTGTCGTACTCCCGCCGTAATCTCACCCCACCCAGTGAACGGGGTGGGGTGAGAGCAGGCGCGAAGGCCTGTGTGGACGACCGGGCGGAAAGTGTCGTACCCGCCGCCTAATCTCGCCCCACCCAGTGACCGGGGTGGGGCGAGAGGAGGCGGACAGCAACCGGCGCTACTGACGAGCCGTAGCCGTGAACGTTCCCGCCGCGATGGCGTGCTGGCCCACGACGTAACCCGCCACGGGGCCGCGCGTGTCCGGGGTCAGCTCGATGGTCGGCACGTCCAGCGCCACGACCGTGAACACGTAATGGTGGGTGATGTCGCCCTGGGGTGGGCACGGTCCGGTGTAGCCGTTCACGCCGGCGTCGTTGACGCCGTTCACGCTGGGCGCCGGCAGCGCCGCGCCGGTCGGGAGGGAACGGGTGGTGGCCGGGATGTCCCAGGCGGTCCAGTGCCAGAAGCCGCTACCGGTCGGTGCGTCCACGTCGAAGACGGTGACCGCGAAGCTCTTGGTGGCGGCCGGCGCGCCGCGCCAGCTCAGCTGCGGGGAGATGCTGGTGTCGCCGCAACCCCAGAACCGGGCGGGGATGGGCTTTCCGGCGCGTACGTCGGAACTGGTCAGCTTGAAATGACCGATCCCGGCGGGCAGGCCCGAACGGACCTTGTGGTAGCCGAAGGTCGGGAACGTGCCGGCGGCCGAGGCGCCGACGGCTGTGCCCAGGATCAGCAGCACGGCCGCGGCGATCACGGCGGTGCGGCGGGTGATGCGATGCATGAGGTTCCTCCCGTGTTTTGTGGCGTGCCGGCGATGGACATTCGGATGCGGGTCACGAGCCGGCCGCATCCAAGGATCGTCGTCAACATCACCGCCGCCGGGCAAGGCCTTACCGGTTCATCGTCCAGACCGCGAGATTCAGCGCGGCCGCATACGTGACCCAGACCCAATAAGGCGCCATAAGCCAGGCCGCGGCCCGCTTGATGCGCCAGAATCCGGCAATGGTCGCCCCGATCAGCACCCACAGCACGACGATGTCGGCGAAGGCCAGCCCGTACCGCCCGGCCCCGAAGAACAGCGGGGTCCAGATCGCGTTCAGCACCAGCTGCGCGGCGTAGAGCCAGAGCGCCCGGTTGAAGCCGGCCCGCTGCCAGGCCAGCCAGCCGGCCACCGCGACCATCGCGTAGAGGACCGTCCACACCGGCCCGAACACGCTCGACGGCGGCGCCCAGGCCGGCTGGCGCAGGCTGTTGTACTCGGCCGCCGTCCCCGCGACGCCGAGCCCGCCGATGGCGGCGGCGACCGTGACCGCGAGCCCGAAGCCCAGCAGACCCCACCACCGATGACCGCCCGGCCGCCGGGCCTCGGTCTCCGCATGCGTCGTCATGCCGGGGAACTGCCCCCTGCCCGCCGCGCGAAACGCGGCCCTAGCATCTGCGGGGTGAGCAAGACGGTTTCGGTGAGCTACGGCGACGACTGGTTCTGGGCGTACGACGTGAGCCTCGGCATCCTGCTGCTGGAAGCGATCGAGGCCGCCCGGTCCGAGGACCAGCCCGAGGGGGCGGCCGACGTCCTCGGGATGCTGAACGCGCACGCCCAGGTCGGCTCGGCCTGGGAGCTGGCGCTCGACGACGAGCGCTGGACGGGACCGCAGCGCGCCTTCGTCCACCGGATCATCGCCGAGGCCGGCCGCCGGCTGCGCGACCGCGGGACGATGACCCGGGCCGAGGCCGACGCCCGCTACGTCCGTGCGGGCGAGCCGTTCGCCCTGCGTTTCGAGGAGCACGTGGACGGCGCCGTCCTGGGCGACCTGGCCGATGCGATGCGGGCCCTGGTCGACGGCACCCTGCCGGTGCCGCCCGAGAACCACTGGCTCTACGGCGTGGAGGGCGGCCCGCTCACCACCTGAAACGCCCGCCCGGCCGAACAGCCCGCCCGGCGGAACAGCCCGCCCGGCGGAACACGCGCCGCCCGGCGGAACACGGCCGCGCCCAGCGTCACGCCTTGGCGGCGGGCACCTTCTTCTCGGCGGCCGCGTCGGTGACGGCGACGGCCGGCTTGCGGCCCGCGCGCTGGAAGGCGAGCACCGCCAGCACCAGGGCGAGCACACCCGCGATCAGGCCGGCGAGACCGAGGCCGTCGATGCCGTCAGAGGTGTCGGCCGCCCCGGGGGCGGAAGCCGCGGCGGGGGCCGCGGCAGGGGCCGCGGCGGGCGCGCCGGCCGGGGCGGTGGCGGGCGCGGCGGCCAGCTTCAGCACCGGCGCCGGGTGCTCGGGCTCGGTGCCGTCGGTCGACGGCTCGTCGATCCAGCGGACGATCGAGCCGTCGGAATACGTCTGCAGCGCCTTGAAGACCATCTGGCCCTTGTCCGGGAGCGGGCCGAGGGAGACGTCGAACTCCTGGAACTGGCCGGGCTTGATGACCGCGCCGGCGTCGGCGGTCCAGGTGATCTTCGAGACGGTCTCGGTGATCGGGGTGCCGTGCGCCTCGATCGGCGTGGCCAGCTTCGACTTCTCGGCGACCGCGGTCCAGCCCGGTACCGGCTTGACCGACACCGACGCGACCGGCGCGTCGGCCGGCAGGTTCACCTCGACCTTGGTCGTGTTGAGCGTGTCGGACTCGGTCGGGACGCGGAAGGTGACCTTGGCGTATCCTCCGGGCGCCGCGGTGCCGGGGTTGACGGTCACGTGCGCCGAGGCCGGGCCGGCCAGCGCGAGGGTCAGGCCGCCGATTGCGGCGGCTACCAGGGCCGAGCGCTTGAGCAGGGACATCGCTGTCGATACCTTCCGCGTGGACATCGCCCGGTGCCGGGCACGCACGTTGGTCGGCGGCGGTACGCGGAAAGTTCCCCGCCTTCTCTAGGTGACCGGGACGACCGGCTTCCGGGTGACCGGCAGCTTGATGTCCACGCGCAGACCGGGTGACGCGTCGCCCAGGGTGACGCTCCCGTGGTGCCGCCGGACCAGCTCGCGGACGATGGCCAGGCCCAGCCCGGAGCCGCCGGCGTCGCGGGCCCGGGCGTCGTCGAGGCGGGTGAAGCGGTCGAACACCCGCTCGCGGTCGGCGGGCGGGATGCCGGGACCGTCGTCGCACACGGTGATCCGCGCCCATTCGCCCTCGGCCGCCACCTCGACGGAGACCTTGGACCTCGCGTGCCGGGACGCGTTGTCGAGCAGGTTGCCCACCACCCGGCCGATCGCGTCCGGCTCGACCGTGACCAGGACCGGGTCGGCCGGGCGCTGGTAGCTCACCTCCGGGTAGCGGCAGACCACGGCCGCCACCACCCCGTCGAGGTCGACCTCGGCCGTACGGCGGCGGTCGGCCTGCGCGCCGTCGTCCGAGCGGGCGAGCAGCAGCAGGTCGTCGACCATGCGGCTGAGCCGGTCGACGTCGGTGAGCAGGTCGGCGGAGAGCGCCGGCCAGTCGGTGTCGGGCAGGCGCTGGGCGATCTCGAGCTCGGCCCGCATGTTGGTCAGCGGGCTGCGCAGCTCGTGCGCGGCGTCGGCGACGAAGGCCCGCTGCCGGGCGCGGGCCGCGTCGAGCCGGTGCAGCATGCCGTTGAGCGTGACGGCCAGGCGGTAGATCTCGTCGCGGGACTCGGGCACCGGCAGGCGGCCCGCCCGCGTACCCCCGGTGATCTCCTCCGCCCCCGCGCGCAACGCGTCCACCGGGCGCAGCGCGGCACCCAGAATGCGCCATTTGATGGCCGCGAGCATGCCCACCAGCAGCGGGAACGCGATCAGCAGCGTCACGCGCAGCAGGTGCACGCCCTGGCTCAGGTCGTCGGTCGAGCGCGCCACCAGGACCCGCACCGGCGCGCTCGGCGGCCCCGCGGTCTTCATGACCACCCGGACATCGCCGTCGAGGCCGATCCGGTAGCCGGGGATCTCGGTGACGTCGCCGTCCTTGAGGCCGCGCAGCTCGTCGTCGTGCAGCATCGGGGTGAGCCGGTCGGCGCCGGCCGAGACCGCCAGCACCCGCTGGTTGCCGTCGATCACCTGGACCCGCATCGCCGGGTTGACCGAGATCAGCTGGTTGACCAGGGAGTCCTCGTCGACCAGCTTGGCGACGCCCTTGGCGGTGTCGAGCGCCTCGGCGTTGACCGCCCGCAGCAGCGCGAAGTTGAGCACCCCGACCAGCAGGATGCCGCCGGCGGCGAGGCCGGCGCTGACCACCAGCACGGTCAGCCACAGCAGGCGGGCGCGGAGGCTGAGCTCCCTCGGGCGGCGCACGTCAGGCCCCGGAGAGCCGGTAGCCGGCGCCGCGCACGGTCTCGAGGCGGTCCCGTCCGATCTTGCGGCGCAGGTAGCCGACGTACACCTCGACCGCGTTCGGCGCCGTCTCGACCGCCGCGTCCCACACGTGGTCGAGCAGCTCGATCTTGCTGACCACCTCGCCCGGGCGGCGCATCAGGTATTCCAGCAGGGCGAACTCGCGGGTGGTGAGCACCACCTGCTCCCCCGCCACCAGCACCCGGCGCTCGGCCGGATCGAGCTCGATGTCGCCGTGCGCGAGCACCGGTGGGCGCTCGTGGGCGCCGCGGCGCAGCAGCGCCCGCAGGCGGGCGAGCAGCACGATGTACGAGAACGGCTTGGTCAGATAGTCGTCGGCGCCGCAGTCGAGGCCGTCGGCCTGGTCGTACTCGCCGTCCTTGGCCGAGAGCATCAGCACCGGCACCCAGTTGCGCTCGGCCCGCAACTGGCGCACCACCCGATAGCCGCTGAGCCTCGGCAGCATCACGTCGAGAATCATCGCGTCGTACCCGCCGTGGCGGGCCATCTCGAGACCGTCCTGCCCGTCACCGGCCACGTCGACCGCGAAGCCCTCGGCCTGCAGCCCGCGCTGCAGCGCCGCCGCCAGGCGCGCCTCGTCCTCCACCACCAACAACCGCACGGGACTACCTTTACATGGGGGGCGCCACCCCTAGGGGAAGCTCTCAGCGCGGTCACAGCGCCTGCGACGCACTCTGGTGGCAGAGAACGGGAGGTGGACATCGTGTCCGTGTTCAGGTCCAGGCCGGCGTTGCGCTGGCTCGTACCCTCGGCCGCTGCGGTCGTCGTCATCGGCGGTGGCGCCGCGGCCGGCACGATCGTCGCGAGCGCAAAACCGTCGCTGCCGGATCGCAGCGCGGCTCAGCTGCTCGTCGACATCCAGAACGCGAAGGTCGACGGTTTGTCCGGGACCATCGTCGAGAGCGCCGACCTCGGTCTGCCCGCCATCGCGGGCCTGGCCGGCAACATGGCGAACTCGGCCGGCGCGGCCGGGTCGGGCAAGGCCGACATCGGCAACCTGACCAGCCTGCTGGCCGGGAGCAACACCGCCCGCGTCTGGTACGCGGGAGACAGCAAGATGCGGCTCGCGCTGGTCGGCAGCCAGGGCGAGACCGACGTGATCCGCAACGGGACCGACGTCTGGCTGTGGAACAGCGCCGCCAAGAGCGCCAACCACCTGACGATCCCGGCCGGCTCCGACGTCAAGCACCCGGAGTCGCTGGCCGGGCAGGTGCCGAAGACGCCGCAGGAGGCGGCCGACGCGGCCCTGGCCGCGATCGACCCGACGACCAAGGTCAGCACGACCGGCGCCGCACGGGTGGCCGGCCGGGACGCGTACGAGCTGGTGCTCGCCCCGAAGGACACGGGCTCGCTGATCGGTCAGGTCCGCCTGGCGATCGACGCCGAGCACCACATCCCGCTGCGCGTCGACGTCTACGCGAAGAACGCGACCACCCCGGCCGTGCGGGTGGCGTTCCAGCAGATCAGCTTCGCCGTGCCGGACGCAGAGCAGTTCGCGTTCAACCCGCCGCCGGGCACGACGGTGAGCCAGGGCTCGGCCGAGGGCCTGGCCAAGGAGCACAAGGCCGAGATGGAGAAGGCCGCGAAGCAGCGCCAGCAGGCGTTCGCCGGCGGCGAGGAGCCGACCGTGACCGGCCAGGGCTGGACCTCGATCGTCCAGGCCAAGCTGCCCAAGGCCAAGGACTCGTCCGACGCCAAGCAGCTCGACGGCCTGATCGGCATGCTCCCGGCGGTCAGCGGCTCCTGGGGCAGCGGGCACGAGTTCGCGGGCACCCTGTTCACGGTGCTGGTGACCGATGACGGCCGGGTGTTCGCCGGTGCGGTGACCCCGGAGCGGCTGCACGAGGCCGCCGCCAAGTAACCGCCTCATAGTTCTAGAACTCTCCGCCGCGTTGTGTAACACTGCGGCGGAGAGTTCTATAACTTTTGGAGGTTACGATGACCCTCATGGCGGAACCGGCGGCCGGCCGGTTCGGCGGCTTCGGCGGGCGCTACGTCCCGGAGTCCCTGGTCCCGGCCTGTGCGGAGCTGGCCGCCTCCTTTCGGGACGCGTGGTCCGACCCGGACTTCCGCGCTCGCCTGAACGAGCTTCTCGCGGTGTACGCCGGTCGCCCGACGCCGCTCACCCCCGCCCGCAATCTCTCCGCCGCCCTCGGCGTCGACGTCTGGCTCAAGCGCGAGGACCTGGCCCACACCGGCAGCCACAAGATCAACAACGTGCTGGGGCAGGCCCTTCTCGCCCGGCGGATGGGACGCACCCGGCTGATCGCCGAGACCGGCGCCGGCCAGCACGGCGTGGCCACGGCGACGGCGGCGGCGCTGCTCGGCCTCTCGGCCACGATCTACATGGGCTCGCGGGACATCGAGCGGCAGCGTCTCAACGTCTTCCGGATGCAGATGCTGGGCGCCGAGGTCGTGCCGGTGACCAGCGGCAGCCGGACGCTCAAGGACGCCACCAACGAGGCGATGCGGGCGTGGGTGGCCGACGTCGACAACGCACATTTCCTGCTCGGCTCGGTCGGCGGCCCGCACCCGTACCCGTGGATGGTCCGGGAGTTCCAGCGGGTGATCGGCGCCGAGGCGTACGCGCAGGCGCGGGCGCAGGCGGCGGGCGTGCCCGACGTGGTGGTGGCGTGCGTGGGCGGCGGGTCCAACGCGGCCGGGACGTTCGCGGGATTCGTCGACACGCCGGCCCGGCTGGTCGGCGTGGAGGCGGCGGGCGGCGCGGCGATGACCGGCGGGGCGCCCGGGGTCGTGCACGGCGCGCGCTCGATGGTCCTGCAGGACGCGGACGGCCAGGTCGCCGAGGCGGAGTCGATCGCGGCCGGGCTCGACTACCCCGGCATCGGGCCCGAGCACGCGCATCTCGGCGCGATCGGGCGGGCCGAGTACAAGACGGTCACCGACGACGAGGTGGTGGCGGCGATCAACCGGCTGGCCCGGGCCGAGGGCATCATCTGCGCGCTCGAGTCGGCGCACGCGGTGGCCTGGGTGCTGCGCGCGGCCGGCACGGCCGAGCTGCCGGCCGGCTCGGCAGTCCTGGTCACGGTCTCGGGCCGGGGCGACAAGGACATGGTCAGCCTGGCGGGGGCGGCGCGATGAGGCTCTCCCGGGACCGCAAGCTGCTCGTGCCGTACGTGACGGCCGGCATCACCGCCGACTGGACCGGTTACCTGAGGGCGTTCGCCGAGGCCGGGGCGGACGCGATCGAGGTCGGGTTGCCGTTCTCCGACCCGATGCTCGACGGCGCGACGGTGCAGCGGGCGTCCGATCGGGCGCTGGCACGCGGTACGACGATCGGGTCGATCCTCGATGAGCTGGCCGAACTGGCGATCGGCGTGCCGCTGATCGCGTTCACCTACGCCAACCTGGTCTACCGCGCCGGTCCGGCGGCGTTCTGCCGCCGGCTCGCCGGGGCCGGCGTCTCCGGACTGATCGTGCCGGACCTGCCGGTGGACGAGGCGGCGGCGGTGGAGCGGGCGGCGGCGGAGGCCGGCATCGCGCTGACCCTGCTGGTGGCGCCGGTCACGCCGGACGACCGGCTGGCCGAGATCGGCGCCCGGAGCCGGGGGTTCGTCTACGCGGTGAGCCTGATGGGCACCACCGGCGAGCGATCGGCGGTGGACGCCGCGGCGGCCCGGCTGGCGGCCCGCACCAAGCGGGTGACCGACCTGCCGGTGCTGGTCGGCTTCGGCATCACGACCCCGGCCCAGGCCGCCACCGCGGCCCGCGAGGCCGACGGCGTGGTGGTCGGCTCGGCCCTGATGCGCCGGGTCCTCGACGGCGCGACCCCCGCCGAGCTGGGGCGGGACGTGGCCGAGTTGCGCGCCGCGTTGAGTTGACGCGGATCGGGATCCGGGCGTGCGCGGGCTCGCGGCCGGGCGCGCTCGGTTAAGGTCTGGCACGCGGGTCGCGCTGGGGCTCGCGTGCCGGAACCGGGCCGCAGGAGGAGAGCTGAGCGCGCCGCGTACTCCCAAATATCAAGCCATCGCCGCCGAGCTGGCCGCCAAGATCCGGGGCGGCGAGCTGGCGCCGGGGTCGGCGCTGCCGCCGCAGAAGGAGCTCAGCGCCGCCTACGGGGTCACGCTCGCGACGCTCCGGCAGGCTCTCCGGCAGCTGGAGGACGACGGCCTCCTCTCGCAGCAACCGGGGCGCGGCACGTTCGTGGCCGAGCCGCGGGCGGCCTATCGGCTCGACTCGCTCCGGGGCTTCGCCGAGGATCTGCGCGCCCAGGGGCAGACCGTGAGCACGCAGATCCTCGGTCAGGCGCTGCGGCGGCCGCCGGCCTGGGTGGCCGCCCGGCTCGGCGGGGCGGACGCCGATCGCGTGCTCCGGCTCGAGCGCCTGCGTCTGCTGGCCGGGCGTCCGGCCGTACATCAATTGTCCTGGGTCCGTGGTGTTGATCTTGTGGAGACCGATCTCAGCGGGACCTCCCTGTACGCGGCGCTGGCCGATCGGGGTGTGGTCGTGCATCGCGCCTCGGAGGTCGTCCGGCCCGGTGTGCTCGACGCGGTGACCGCCGACCTGCTCGGGCATCCCGCCGGCACGCCCGCCTTCGTCTCCGACCGCATCACCTACGGCCTCGACGACACGCCGCTGGTCGTCGACCGCGCCACCATCCTCGGCACCGTGCTCGAGATCCGCACCGAGCGCGCGGTCACCGGCCTGTCGATGCAGTGGAGCCGCCAGGGCTGAGACCCATCCGCCGCGGCCCCCGCTCCGAAGTGTGATCAAGCGTGAGGGGGGCCACTCTCCCCCTCGCCCGGCTATTGCCATAGATTGGCAACAGCATTAATACGGCGTAGGGGGAAGCATGGCGACGACGACGTTGACCCGCCCTGGCGTACGCGATGCGGTCGGTCCGCGCGGCTGGGCGAGTCTTGGCGGGATGGGCGCGTTCATCCTGCTGCTGCACGTGGTCGGCTGGGGCCTGCTGTTCTTCGTGATCGTGCCGGCGCGCTACGAGATCGGCACGGCCGGCGTCTACGGCGTCGGGCTCGGCGTCACGGCGTACACGCTCGGCATGCGGCACGCCTTCGACGCCGACCACATCGCCGCCATCGACAACACCACCCGCAAGCTGCTCGGCAACGAGCGCAAGCCGCTCTCGGTCGGCTTCTGGTTCTCGCTCGGGCACTCCAGCGTCGTCTTCGGGCTGTGCATGCTGCTCGGCGTCGGCGTCCGCTCGCTGGCCGGCCAGGTGGAGAGCGACTCGTCGACCCTGCAGCAGATCACCGGCGTGATCGGGGTCAGCGTCTCGGGCGTCTTCCTGTACGTCATCGGGATCATCAACCTCGTGCTGCTGGTCGGCATCTTCAAGGTCTTCCGCCGGATGCGCCAGGGCTCCTTCGACGAGCAGCAGCTCGAGGCCCACCTGAACAACCGCGGCTTCATGAACCGGATCCTGTCGCGGGCCACCCGCGCCGTCACCAAGCCGTGGCAGATGTACCCGATCGGCCTGCTCTTCGGCCTCGGCTTCGACACCGCCACCGAGATCTCGCTGCTGGTGCTGGCCGGCGGCGCGGCGGCGTTCGCGCTTCCCTGGTACGCGATCCTGACGCTCCCGATCCTGTTCGCGGCCGGCATGAGCCTGCTCGACACCATCGACGGCGCCTTCATGAACTTCGCGTACGGGTGGGCGAACGCCAAGCCGGTGCGCAAGGTCTACTACAACATGACCATCACCGGGCTCTCGGTCGCCGTGGCGCTGATCATCGGCACCATCGAGCTGGTCTCCATCCTCACCGACAAGCTCGGCATCACCACCGGCCCGCTGGCCGCGATCGGCGGGCTCGACCTCAACTACGTGGGCTTCGTGATCGTCGGCCTCTTCGTCGCGACGTGGGCGGTGGCCCTGCTGGTGTGGCGATACGGGCGCATCGAGGAGAAGTGGAACGCGCGGCTGGCCCCGGCCAAGGCCGAATAGCGGGTCAGTAACGAGCGACTATTTGGCGCACCCGGTGGCCCAGCGCCTCGGCGACCCACCTCAGCTCCGCGTCGTCGAGGTGGGTCGCGTCGATGACGTACGGATCACCCGTGCCCGGGCGACGCGGATCGCGCACCCGCATGACGAAGCGCGCGAATCCGGCCGGCCAGCGGTAGTCCAGGTCGTTGAGCGTGGAGTCCCGGCCGCAGCACGGCATCCGCACGTCTAGGACCCGGCACCGCGACGCCCACGCCTCGTCCATCCGCTCGTGCCACCAGTCGATCGTCATCCGGGCCGCGCAGTGCGGGCAGTGCACCGATTCGAAGTTCTCACCCTGGTCGACGAAGACCGGATCGTCGTCGACCGTGGCGTCGATGGCGCGGGCGCCCGGATAGATGGCCGCCAGCACCGCGCGGGCCGCGGCCGCCTCCGGCTCGCCCGGCACCCACAGCGGGTCGGCCGGGATGATCGAGATGACGTCGCTGCTCACGCCGGCCCTGCCTCGCCGGTCCCGGTGAGCCTCCGGCGGACGGCCCGCACCTCGGCCGGCGTCACGCCGATGTGGTCCAGGTAGGACTCCGCGCCGCCGTAGACGGTCTCCAGGTGATCGAGGGTGGCCGCCATCGCGCCCGGCAGGCGGTCGGGGCTGCGGCCGTAGTCGGCGACGATCTGCTCGGGCGGGACCCCGGCCACGGCCAGGGCGAGCGCGACCACCACGGCGGTGCGGTCCCGGCCGCCGTGGCAGTAGACGAGCACGGCGCCGGGCGGGGCGGCGGCCAGGGCGCGGAACGCGTCGGCGATGCGGGGCTTGTTGAAATCGAGCATCGGGCCGTACGAGTCGTGCGGGATCTCATAGGTGACGACCTCCTCGAGGATCGACACGTGCCGGTAGCCGGGCTCGCCGGCGAACGGGCTCGGCTCACGCTCGCACTCGCTGGGCCGGCGCAGGTCCAGGATCAGCGAGACGCCCGCCGCGCGTACGGCGTCGATGCCCGCCGCCGTCAGCAGGAAGAGACCGTCCGATCGGTAGAGCGCGCCGGGGCGGACGTTGCCGAGGCCGCCGAGGTCGCGGGCGTTGCGGCAGGCCGGCCAGTCGAGATCCGTCATGGGGGCAGGTTACCGAACGGGTGACGCCTACTTGCTAATGGGAATCGTTTCCAACAAGATGGGACCCGCCCGTTGTTGGTGATCGAAAGGAACCCTGGACCATGTCGCTCAACGTCTCCCCCGACCTGCTCGCCGTCGCCGAGCGCGGCGATGTCACGGACACCGAGTTCGTGGCCTGCGTGCGCGAGTCCCTGCCGTACGCGTGGGAGGTCGTCAGCAAGGTCATGACGTCCCTGAAGGCCGAGGGCGGCGAGTTCGCCGACCACGAGGTGCCGCCGCCCACCGAGGCCGAACGAGGCCAGCTGCTGCGGGCGCTCGCGTCGGACGCGATCCGGGGTGGCCTGGAGCGCCACTTCGGCGCGAAGCTCGCGTTCCAGAACTGCCACCGGGTGGCCGCGTTCTCGTTCGGCGCCGTGGGCAGCGAGCGCTACCAGGCGTTCGTCTCGCCGCGCGGGCAGTTGCTCAACCAGTCCCCGGAGTTGCGCAACTGCTGAGAGCCGGTCCTCCCTGTGGATAACCGAATGATGTTGTCGTAGGTCTGCCATAGGGTGGCCCCACCCCATTCGGGTGGGGGGTGGCTTGCGGGGCCCCGCCGCCCGATCTTTGCCGGGATCGGGCGGCGGCCGGCCCAACCCTCGCGGGGCTCGGCCGGCCTCAACCCTTCGCGGGCGGGTCGGTCCAGGCCTCCCGCAGATCCTTCTTCGCGGTCACCCACCAGTCGCGGAACTCGGCGCCGATGTCGCGGAACGCCTGCCGGAACCCCGGATCGTCGAGCCCCGCCCCCAGCATCTCGAGGAAGCCCAGCAACCACAGCGCGACCGCCGCCACCAGTGCCGCCACCACCGCGATCCACCACCCGGTGGCCGCGTGCAGCACCAGCAGCACGATCGCCGCCGCCATGATCGCGAGGCCGCCGTAGTTGGCGCGGCGCATCATCGGCGGGAGCAGCGGCAGGCACCGCCACGGCAGCCGGCCGGCCGGCAGCAGCACCCGCGCGCCGAAGCCGGCCAGCACCGCGGCCAGCACGCCGGAGAGCACCCGGGCGAACGTCGTCGCGTACGACCACCAGTGTCCCGCGACCAGCAGCGCGCCGACGATCAGCGCACCCACCGCCAGGCCCCGCCGCAGGCCGCTCAGCACGCCCCGGATCGGCCAGGTCAGCGAGATCAGGTCGGCCCGGGCCGGGTGGTCGCGGGCCACGTCCCGAAGCCCGCGCATCGACCGGCGGACCTTGAGCCGCTCGGCGTCGAGCATGGCGAGCAGCCAGCGGCCGTACGCGTTGCCGGGGTCGAGCTCGAGCGCCGCGCGGGCCGAGGCCGTCGCCGCCTCCCGGTTGCCCGCGTCCCGCTCGACGTCGGCCACCGTGAGCAGCCCCTCGACCGAGCGCGGCCGTAGCGACAACCCGTGCGCCGCCGCGTCCCGGGCCCGCGCGACCTGGTTGTCCCGGGACAGCGCGCGGGCCAGCACCAGGTAGCCGGAGGCGTCGAGCGGCTCGAGCCGGACCGCCTCCTCGGCCGCCGCCACCGCGTCCTTGGCCCGGATCAGCAGCATCAGGCTCTCGGCCCGCTCGGCGTGCGCGTCGGCCAGATGGGGCGCGGCCGCCACCGCCGCGTCGGCGGTGGCCAGCGCCGCCACGTATTCGCGGCGCAGGCGCAGCACGGAAGCCAGCAGCGTGAGCAGCGGGCCATGCTCGGGCGCGACGGTCAGCCCGACCCGGGCCGTCCGCTCGGCGTCGTCGTAACGGCCGACCTCGGCCAGCCGCTGCGCCCGCGCGAAGGCCTGCTCGGCCTCGTCGTCCATCACGAGCTCATCGGCGCGAGAAGGCTCACCGCAGCTTGCGCTTCTTCAGGTACGCCGCCAGGTCGTCGTACTCCCCCGACTCGTTGGCGAACATCGCGACGTTGCGGGCGGTGGCGAACCAGGCGTCGGTGGACGGGCGCACCTCGCGCACGGCCGCCAGCATGTCGGCCTGGGAGATCATGCGGATCTCGCCGGTCGCGATCGAGTCGCGCATCGCGAACTCGGCCGCGGTCTCGCAGACGTGCGCCAGGTCGGCGCCCGAGTAGTGCTCGGTGGCGTCGGCGACCTTGCCGAGATCGATGCCGGCGACCGGCCGGTCGCGCAGGTGGTACTCGAGGATCGCGGCGCGGGCCGCCTTGTCCGGCGGCAGCACCAGCAGCGTACGGTCGAGCCGGCCCGGGCGCCGCAGAGCCGAGTCGATGTCCCACGGCGCGTTGGTCGCGGCCAGCACGAAGACGCCGTCGTTGTTGCCGTCGACGCCGTCGAGCTCGGTGAGCAGCTGGTTGACCACCGTGCGCATCGAGGACGAGTTGAGCTGGCTGCGCTTGTGGCCGAGCGCGTCGATCTCGTCCAGGAACAGCACGCACGGCGCGTGCCCGCGGGCGGACTGGAACAGGTCGTGCAGGTTGCGCTCGGACGAGCCGACCCACATGTTGAGCACGTCGGTGATCGACAACGAGATGAACGCCGCGCCCATCTCGCCGGCGACGGCCCGGGCCAGGAACGTCTTGCCGCAGCCGGGCGGGCCGTAGAGCAGCAGGCCGCCGCGCAGGCTCTTGCCGAACAGCGTGCGCAGCTTGGGGTTGCGCAGCGGCCCGAGGAAGGAGACCTCGAGCCGCTTCTTCACCTCCTGCATGCCGCCGACGTCGGCCAGCGTGACGGTCGAGGTCTCGATGTCGAACGTGCGGTCGGCGTGCCCGCGCACCGGGTCGGGCTCGTCGTCGGCCTTGGCGAACCGCGGCGGCACGATGTCGCCGAGGTCTTCCTCGAGGGCCGCCCAGTCGACGCTCTGGTCGCCCTTGGACGACGGTTGCGGCGCCGGGGCCGGCCCCGGCGCCGGCTCGGGTGTCGCGGGCGCGGCGTTGCCGAGCGCGGAGGTCATCAGCCGCTGAGCGGTCGCGTTGCCGGGCTCGCGGGCCAGCACCTGCGCGGCGTGGCCGATCGCCTCCGGCCCCCGCCCCGCGTCGACCAGCAGCTCGGCCAGGTGCAGCCGGAGCGGCAGGTCGTCGGGCCGGGCCTGCACGGCCGCGGTCAGGCTGTCGATCAGCGGCGAGTCGCTCATGACACCGAATTATGCCCGCGCCCCCACCGCCTCGAAGAAGGAGGTGATGTCGGCCGCCAGCAGATCGGGCACCTCCAGCGCGGCGAAATGCCCGCCGGACGGGAACTCGGTCCACTGCCTGATGTCGTGACGCTGCTCGACCAGGGGACGGACCGGCTGGACGATGTCGTGCGGCAGGACCGCCACCCCCAGCGGCGCCGGGCACGGGATCGGCCCGCCGCCCAGGCCGGTCTCCTTGACCAGGCGCGACGAGGAGCCCGCGGTGCCGGTCAGCCAGTAGTGCATGACGTCGGCCAGCACGACCTCGTCGGCGATCGGGTGGGCCGGATCGGCCCACTGCTGGAACTTCTCCGCGATGAAGGCGAGCTGCCCGGCCGGGGAGTCGTTGAGCGCGTACGCGATGGTCTGTGGCGCCGCCGCGAACAGCACCTGATGCGGATGCCGGTTGCCGGCCAGCTGCCGGGTCTTCGCCAGCCGGGCGGCGTCGACCTCGCTCAGCGGCCCGTCGTAGGCGCCACCGGTCGGCATGAAGTTGACGTGCACCCCGATGACGTGTTCCGGCGCGACCGCGGCCAGCAGCCGGGAGATGCCGGATCCCCAGTCGCCGCCCTGCGCGCCGTATCGCTCGTAGCCCAGACGCTCCATCAGGGTGGCCCACGCCCGGGCCACCCGCTCCTGCCCCCAGCCGCGCGAGCGCGTCGGCCCCGAGAAGCCGTAGCCCGGAATCGCCGGGACCACCAGGTGGAAGCGGGGCATGAGCAGCGGGATCAGCTCGAGGAACTCGGCGACCGAGCCCGGCCAGCCGTGCGTGAGGATCAGTGGGATCGCCGCCGGATCGGCCGACCGGACGTGCAGGAACCACACCCGCTCGCCGTCGATCGTTTCGACCCTCGGCCCGTACGCGTTGAGCGCCGCCTCGTGCGCCCGCCAGTCGAACGTGGCCCAGGCCGTCGTGAGCTGCCGCACGCGGTCGAGCGGTATGCCGTAGTCCCAGCCGGCATCGGGCAGCTCGTCGGGCCATCGGGTGCGGGCGAGCCGGTCGTGGAGATCGTCGAGGTCGGCCTGCGGAACGTGTAGCGCGAATTCGTTCATGCGGCTAACGTTAGGCCCACGAACATTCAGATGGCAAACGTTAGGTAGGTAAACGTAATGTTAAAGTTGGCATATGGAGCAACTGCCGAGCTGGCTGCTGACCCAGACCGCGGCGCACGCCGGTCGCCTGGTTCACGACGGCTTCGCCGAGGTCGGCGCCCGCGGCTACCACTACCGCCTGCTCAACTCGCTGCTCGAGGAGGGTCCGGCGAGCCAGGCCGACCTCGGCCGGCGCACCGGCATCCACCTGAGCGACATGGTCGCCGCGCTCAACGAGCTGCAGCGCGAGGGCTATGTCGCCCGCGAGCCCGACCCGGCCGACCGCCGGCGGAATGTCATCACGCTCACCCGGCCCGGCCGCCTGCGTGCCGCCGAGCTGACCAAGCGGGCGCACGACGTGCAGGAGAGGCTGCTGGCGCCGCTGACCGAGGCCGAGCGCGGCCAGCTGCTCTCGACGCTCGTCAAGCTCCTGGACCACCACCTGAGGCAAGGGATTCCCCCGTTGCCCAAGGAGTAGGACGGCATTCATTCTCGTCGAATGATGAGACGAGTGCTCCCCGCCTTGCTCGCCCTGACCGCGACCATCGCCGTGCCGGCCACCCCGGCCCGCGCGGCGGCCACCGACGCGACCCGTACGCCGGCGACCCCGGCCTACACCATCAACCTGACCAGCAACGGCACCGGCGGCGTGTGGACCGGCCACGAGAGCGTGACCTTCTCCAACGCCTCGGCGGTCCCGCTGACCGAGGTCTACCTGCGTCTGTGGGACAACGCCCACGGCACCTGCACGAGCCTGCCGATCAAGGTCACCAACGTCACCGGCGGCACCCCGGGCGCGCTCGAGGTCGCCTGCACGGCGCTGAAGATCACGCTGCCCGCGCCGCTGGCCCAGGGCGCGACCGGCAGCGTCGGCTTCGACCTGTCGATCACGGTGACCGACGGGATCGACCGGTTCGGCCACGACGGCAGCTACTACTTCATCGGCAACGCGATCCCGGTGCTGGCCGTGCGCGACGCGGCGGGCTGGCATCTGGACCCGTACACGAACAACGGGGAGTCCTTCTACGCGCTCGCCTCGGACTACACCGTCGCGCTCGATCACCCGAGCACGATCTCGGTGCCCGCGACCGGCACCTCGGTCGACCGGGCCGGCAGCAGTGGGCGTACGGTCACCACCGCCACCGGGAAGAAGGTGCGCGAGTTCGCCTGGGCCGCCGGGCCGTTCCGCAAGATCTCCGGAACCACGGCGGGCGGCGTCGCGGTGAACGTCTACTCGGTGAGCTCGATCAGCACGTCGAGCGCCAACTCGATGCTGAGCACGGCCAGGTCCGCCCTCGACGCGCACTCGTCCCGCTTCGGCGCCTACCCCTACGGCGAGGCCGACGTGGTGCTGGACAACGGCTACTGGTTCGGCGGTATGGAGTACCCGGGCTTCGTGCTCGACGTCATCAGCTCGACGGCGCTGGCGCACGAGCTCGCCCACCAGTGGTTCTACGGGATCGTCGGCGACGACGAGTACACGACGCCGTGGCTCGACGAGGGCTTCACCGACTACGCCACCGATCTGTACTTCAACAAGACCGGCAGCGGCTGCGGGATCACCTGGCAGTCGAGCGCCGAGAAGCTGACCAACTCGATGGCTTACTGGGACGCGCACCCGAGCCGCTACAGCACCGTGGTCTACGGCTACGGCAAGTGCACGCTGCACGACCTGCGCCGGCTGATCGGCACGACGGCGATGGCAAACCTGCTCAAGTCGTACGCGGCGTCGCACTGGTACGGGGTCTCGACGGTGGCCGACTTCAAGGCCGCGGCGCAGGCCGCCGCCGGCTCGACCAGCCTCACCTCGTTCTGGGCGGCGCACCGCGTCGAGGGCTGACCGCACACGGAAAGGGGCCGCCCGCGGGCGGCCCCTTTCTGCGCGAACTCTCAGCCCGGACGCCGGAAACCGGCGATCGGTCCCACCTTGTCGAGCACCGCCATCCGCACATGGTCACCCGTGTGCGGGGCGTGCACCACCTTGCCGCCACCTATGTAGATGGCGACGTGATGGAGGCTGCCCGGATAGAAGAAGACCAGGTCACCCGGTTGCAACTCGTCCCGCGACACCGCCTTGCCCTCGCCCCACTGGTCCTTCGTGTAGTGGTCGAGGAAGACGCCGACGCTGGCCCACGCCGCCTTCGTCAGACCCGAGCAGTCGTAGCTGTTCGGGCCCTCGGAGCCGAAGACGTAGGGCTTGCCGACGAGGTCGCAGGCTCGCTGCGCCGCACGGCCGCCCTTGTCCTGGCTGTAGGTGACGGGGCACGGCCCGGTCTTGAACGGGCCGTCGGACTCGCCGGCCGCGCCGTACGCCGCGAGCCGCAGCTTCTGGAGCGAGTCGATCTTCTTCTGGATCGCGGCCTTCTGCTGCGCGAGCTGGCTGTCGCGCGCCGCGATCGACTTGGTCAGCACGTCCAGGTCGGACTTCATGCCGGCGTACTTGTCGCGCAGCTTGGCGACGCCGGCGATCTGGTCCTGCTGGTGCCGAGCAAGCTGATCGAGGTAGGTCAGCTTGTCGGTCAGGCCGGTGGGCGACCCACTCATGATCATGGCGTTGAACGCGTTGGGCGCACCCTGCTTGTACGCGTCGACGGCCATCCCCCGCACCTGGGACAGGGCGACATCCACCTGGATCTGGAGCGGAGTGAGCTGGGTCGTGAGCTTCTTCAGCTGAGCCTGGTTCTTGAGCAGCTTGCCGTGCACGTCGTTGTACTGCTCGATGACCGGCTCGAGTTCGTTCCACTGCTTGTCGATCTGGGCCTCGACGCTGGCCGGCGAGGGTGTCGCTTGCGCTACGGACGGGCCGGTGAAGACGATCCCGACCGCTGCGACAGCGCAGGCGAGGCTGCGCAGAACTGCGGCGCGGCGCGCCCCAATCCGTTTCACGTAGGTGCGTTATCCCTTCTTCCATCAAGCCGCCGACCGGGTTAGCTGACGGGTTCGGGCGGGAAGCGCGCCCGGCCGCAAGGGATCGCGGCTTCACCCCGACTACTCGGGTCCCCGGTTCGTCGCCATGGACGATTAGGCGGTGGTCCGTCAGATCGGCCGGATGGACGATGGGGGGCTGCCGAACCGGGGACCACCGTACTCCCGATCAAGTCGTTAACTGAAGCTGCCACGACCAGGAAACTGCTTGCACAGCAGGGGCTACGGACAGTGACTACAACGGCCAGGCTTCCAGGGCGCGGTCGAGCCACGGGAGCACCAGGATCACGGTCGGTAATACCAGCAGGGCCAGGGCGCCGAGCGCGACGGTCGCGGTGAGGGCGATCGAGGACCTCGGCGGCGCGGCCAGGCGGGCGAGGCGGCGGTCCCGGGCGTCCGTTCCGGGCGCGACATCCTCCGACAGAGGGACAGCGCCGGTCAGGCGTTCCAGGGCGCCGCGCAGCGGCGCGGACCCGGTGCGGCGGCGTGCGGCATCGTCGGCCACCATCTCCAGCAGCAGATGTACGGCGTTCAGCGGCGCCCGGCTGCGCAACGGCGCCGGGACGGCGCGATAGAACGCGGTGAACGACTCCATCACCACCTCATGGCGGTGCCGCAGGTGGGTCTGCTCGTGGGCGAGGACGGCCTCGACCTCGGACCGGCCGAGCAGCCGGAGCGCGCCGTCGCTGAGCACCACGCGCGCCTCCCGGCCGGGCACGCAGTAGGCGAGCGGCAGGTTGCCCTGGAGCACCCGCACGTTGTCGTCGTCGAGCTCCTGGCGCTGCTCGGCCCGGTCGAGCAGGTCGACCAGCAGCCGGTGCCGGGCGCGGCGCTCGCGGGAGCGCCGGGTGACACCGTAGAGGGACCAGAGCAGCCGCAGCACGATCGTGGCCGCGACGGCGAGGGCGCCGACCAGGGCCGCGGCGGTGACCGGCCGCCCGGCGCCGGCCGCGCGGGCCAGTTCTTCGGGGCCGGCCAGCACCACGCCGAGCGCGGAGAGCACCGCGGTCAAGGTGATCGCCTGCCAGAGCAGCACGGCCGCGGCCGGCGCGCGGTCGGGCCACCGGGCGGCGGCGAGGACGCCCGGCACGACGAGCGACAGGGTCAGCCCGAGGGCGCCGAGCAGCAGGGCGGTCACCGCTCGTTCTTGGCGACGGCCTCGAGGGCGGCCTTCAGAGCCTCCGGCGGCAGCTGCCCGACGAAGTAGGCGAGCGCCGCGTCCTGGTCGGCGCTGGCGCTGAGCGCGTCGAGCATGACCGAGGCCGTCATCTCCTCGCGGGACTGCGTGGTGGCGTACCGATAGGCGCGGTCCGCTTTCTGCTCCGTCACCACCCGTTTCTTGGCCAGGCGGTGCAGCACCGTCATCACCGTCGTGTAGGCGAGGTCGCGCTCGGGCCCGATCGACTCGTGGACCTGGCGCACGGTGAGCGGCTCACCCGCGTCCCACAACACGTTCATGACCACACGTTCCAGGTCTCCCAGCGCCATGGACCAAAGTCTACTGCACAACGTCGTACTACGAGGCGTAGTATCTACTACGCGACGTCGTATTCGTTGTTGACGGGGGACCCGATGGACGTGCTCGACCTGACCCGGCTGCAGTTCGCGGTCGTGACGATCTATCACTACTTTTTCGTGCCGCTGTCGATCAGCCTGGCGGCGATCGCGGCCGGCCTGGAGATCACCTGGCTGCGCACCGGCGACGACAAGTTTCGCGACCTCACGAAATTCGTCGGGAAGCTGCTGATCGTCACGTTCGCGGTCGGCGTGGTCACCGGCCTGGTGCAGGAGTTCCAGTTCGGCATGGCGTGGAGCGCGTTCGCGAAGTTCTACGGCGACGTGTTCGGCCCGACGCTCGCGATCGAGGGGATGCTCGCGTTCTTCCTCGAGGCGACGTTCCTGGCGCTCTGGTATTTCGGGTGGGATCGGCTGCCGCGCCTCGCGCATGCGGCGACGATCGTGATCGTCTCGCTCGGCACGATCCTGTCCGCGTTCATCATCCTGGCCGGCAACAGCTTCATGCAGAACCCGGTGGCGTACGCGATCGACCCCGTCACCGGGCGGGCGCGGCTCACCTCCTTCACCGAGTTGCTGCTCAACAAGGTCAACCTGGCCGCGTTCCCGCACACGTTGTCGGGGGCGGCCATGGTCGGCGGCGCTCTGGTGCTGGCCATCGCGGTGTGGCGGATGGCGCACGAGCCGGCGATGCGGGTCCTGGCCCGCCTCGGCGCCTGGGTGACGCTGGCCGGCGGCGCCGCCACCGCGCTCACCGGCGACCACCTCGGCAAGGTCATCACCTCGGTGCAGCCGATGAAGATGGCCGCGGCCGAGGCGCTCTACCAGACCACCGAGGGCGCCCCCTTCTCCGTCTTCACGATCGGCAAGCCGCTGCCGTCGTTCTCCGTCGACATCCCGTGGCTGCTGTCGATCCTGGCCAAGGGCTCGCCGGGCGCGACCGTGCAGGGCATCGACGATCTCCAGGCGCAGTACGCGGCTCAGTACGGTCCCGGCTCGTACGTCCCGATGATCCCGGTAGCGTTCTGGAGCTTCCGGCTGATGATCGGCGTGGGCATGCTGGCGGCCGCCGTCGCCGCGTTCTACCTGTGGCGTACGAGGAAGGGCCGTTCCGCCCCGGCCTGGCTCCTGCGCTGGTTGCCGTTGATCCCGCTGCTTCCGACCGCGGCCAACACGCTCGGCTGGATCTTCACCGAGACCGCCCGCCAGCCGTGGATCGCCTTCGGCATCTCGAAGGTGGCCGACGGCATCTCGCCCGGCCTGACCAGCGCCGAGGTCGTCGCGTCGCTGACCGGCTTCACGCTCGTCTACGGCGTGCTGGCGATGGTCTGGCTCCGGCTGATCCGCCACCTCGCCCGCCAGCCCCTGCACCCCGTCGCCGCCTCGGACAAGTCGCCCGAGCTCGCGCCCGTCTACTGAGGGATCTGCTGATGGTCACCTTCTGGTTCGCGATCGTCGTCGTCGCGTGGGTTCTCTTCTTCGTCCTCGAGGGATTCGACTTCGGGGTCGGCCTGCTCGGTCCGGTGCTCGGCCGCGACGACCACGAGCGGGGCGCGGTCGTCCGCACGATCGGCCCGTTCTGGGACGGCAACGAGGTCTGGCTGGTCGCCGCCATCGGGGTCACGTTCGCGGCGTTCCCGGCGTGGTACGCGGCGCTGCTCTCGGGGCTCTACCTGCCGATGGTCGCGCTGTTGCTGCTGCTGGCCGTGCGCGGGGTGGCGCTCGAGTTCCGCGGCAAGGGCGACGGGTCCCGCTGGCGGCGGCGCTGCGACGCGGCCCTGACCGCGAGCTCGGCCGGGATCGTGCTGCTGTGGGGCGCGCTGCTGTCGGTCTTCGTGCGGGGGCTGGCGCTGGGGCCGGACGGCTCGGTCACCGGTCGCGGGCTCGGGCGCAGCCTGTCGCCCGTACTCACCTGGGAAGCCGGCGCCGGCGCGCTGGCCGCACTCTTCGCCGCGGTGCTGCTCGGCGCGACCTTCCTCAGCCTGCGCACGAGCGGCCCGGTCCGCCGCCGGGCCCGCACCCTCGCCCGGTGGCTGGGCACCGGCGGCGCGGCCGTCCTGCTGATCGTCGGCGTCGGCACCGGATCCCGCGTGGTGCTGGCCGCCGCCGCCCTGTCGCTGGCCGCCGGCATCCTGGCCCGCAACGGCCGCGAGGCCCTCGCGTTCGCCGCCACCGCCACCGCCGTCGCCGGCGCGGTGGTCGCCGTCCTCACCGCCCACGGCTCGGTCGTGCTGCCGAGCACGATCTCCCCGGCCTGGTCCCTGACCATGTCCGCGGCGGCCGCCACCCCGCAGGCCCTGACGCTCCTCACCGGGTTCGGCCTGGTCATCCTGCCCGGCGTCCTGGCCTACCAGGCGTACTCCTACGTCGTCTTCCGCCGGCGCGTCGCCAGCGAGCGGGTCCCCTCATGACCGCCCTCCCCCACCCCGCCGCCCGCCCTTCCGGCGCCGCCTGCGCTCAGCGCGCTCGCGGTCCGGTCGACCCCCGTCTCCTGCGGCATGCTCGCTCCGCCCGCCGGGGTGTGGCAGTCCTCGCCGTGCTGGGGTTCCTCCAGGCCGCGTCGACCGTGCTCGTCGCGATCGCCCTGACGTTTCTGATCGCCGCGCCGCACGGGTGGGCCCTGGGCCTGCTCGCCTCGGCCTACCTCGTCCGCGCCGCCGCGTCGTGGGCCGAGCAGCGGGTGGCCGTGACCACCGCCGCCCGGGTGACCGACGAGCTGCGCCGCCGGATGCTCGCCGCCCTCCCGCGCCGCGGCCCCGCCTGGGTGGCCGGCTTCGGCGCGGGCCGCCTCACCACCGTCCTCACCAGCGGGCTCGACGCGTTGCGCCCGTGGTTCGCCGGCTACCTGCCGTCCGTGGTGCTGGGCGTGACCCTGCCCCCGCTCGTCGTCATCGGCATGGCCGTCGTCGACCCAGCCTCGGCGCTGATCACGCTCGCCACCCTCCCGCTGATCCCGCTGCTCGGCGCGCTGATCGGCTGGGCCACCCAGGCCCAGGCCCGGCGCCGCTGGCAGGCCGACGCCCGGCTGGCCGGCCACTTCCTCGACGTGGTCCGCGGCCTGCCCACCCTGCGCGTCTTCGGCCGCGCCGAACGCCAGACCGCCACCATCGCCGCCCTCACCGACCAGCACCGCGGCGCCACCCTCCGCGTCCTGCGCGTCGCCTTCCTCTCCTCCACCGCCCTCGACCTGGTGGGCACCCTCTCGGTCGGCCTGATCGCCGTCGAGGCCGGCCTCCGCGTAGCCGCCGGCCACCTGCCGCTGGCGCCCGCCCTGCTGGTGATCCTGCTGGCCCCCGAGGCCTACCGCCCGCTGCGCGAGATGGCGGCCCGCTACCACGCCGCCACCGACGCGACCGCCGCCATCGCCGACGTAGACGAAATCCTCACCGCCGACGCACCCACCACCCACTCCGCCACCGCCGGCTCTTCCACCGCCGCCGTCACCGCTCACCGCCGTCAGGGCGCTCCGCCACTCGGCCCCCCGGTGGATGGCACGACGGCGACCGTGCCTGCGGGTTTGTCGGCGACCGGCCTGCGCGCCCGCTATGCCGGCGCCGCCGTCGACGCTCTCTCGCTGCCCGCCCTCTCCGTGGCGCCCGGCGAGATCGTCGCCCTCCGCGGCCCCTCGGGCGCCGGCAAGACGACCGCCCTGCGCGTCCTGGCCGGCCTGCACCCCGCCGAGGCCGGCACCTTCTGCGTGGCCGAGCCCCTCTACCTGCCGCAGCGTCCCACGCTGCCGCACGCCCGCACGGTCGCCGACCTGTTCCCCGCGCCGGAGGCCGCCGCGACCGCCCTCGCCGCCGTCGGCCTCGATCTGTCCCCGCAGACCCCGCTCGGCGAGCACGGCACCGGCATCTCGGCCGGCCAGCGGCACCGCCTCGCCCTCGCCGCCCTCCTCCACCGCGCGGCCGCGTCCCCCGCGACCCTCCTGCTGGACGAACCCACCGCCCACCTCGACCCCGGCACCGAACGGCTGGTCATCACCCGCCTGCGCGAGACGGCCGCGGCCGGTTCGGCCGTCCTCGTGGTGGCCCACCGCCCCGCCCTGCTCGAAGCGGCCGACCGCACGGTCACTCTGACGTCCGGCGTCGCGCCCGCCTCGTCCCCGGGCTCTTCCCCGAGCTCTGCCTCACTTCTGGTTGCGCGCACGCCGGACCAGCCGCATCCGGCCGCCGCCGCGAAACGCGCCTGGCCCTGGCCGGTGGCGATCGCGCTGGGCAGCGGTTCCTCCCTGGCCGGCCTGCTCCTCACCGGCGCCGCCGCCTGGCTGCTCGTGCGGGCCGCGACCATGCCGCCGGTCCTCACGCTCTCGACCGCCGTGGTGCTGGTCCGGGGAAGCGCGGTGGCCCGACCGCTGCTCCGCTACGTCGAACGGCTGGTCTCGCACGACATCGCCTTCGCCCGCCTGGGGGCGCGTCGTTCCCGGGTCTACGCCGCGCTGATCCCCCGCACCCCCGGCCCGCACCTGCGCCGCCGCGGCGACCTGCTCGCGCGCGTGGTCGACGACGTGGACGCCCGCGTGGACGGCCTGCTCCGGGGCCGTCTCCCGGCCCTGACCGCGGCCGTGACCCTGGCCGTGGCCGCGCTCGCCGTCGCCGCTCTGGCGCCGGCGGTCGCCTTGCCCCTGGTCGCCGGGCTGATCGTGGCCGCCATCGTCGCACCCGCCCTGGCCGCCCATCAGGCCTCCCGCGAGGACGCCGACACGGCCGACGCCCGCACCCGCCTGCGCGACGCCATGGTCGAGACCGTGGACGGCATCGAGGAGCTGACCGACGGCCGGATCCCGGAGTCCCGCAGCCGCGCCCTGGCCCGCCTGGAGACCCGATCCGCCGCCTGGGCCGGCCGCGCGACCGCCCTCGCCCACCTGGGTTGGGGCCTGGCCGTGACCGGCACCGCCTATGCCCTCACCCACGCCGCCACCCTGACCCCCGAGTGGACAGCCGTCGTCCTCCTGGCCGTGGTCGCCTTGGGCGAGACCGTCCTGACCCTCCCCGACGCCGCGACCGCCCGCCGCCGCGAAGCCGGGGCCGCCGCCCGCCTGGCCGCCCTCACGTCGGGCCCGACGCCCGTCACGTTCACCTCGGCAGCCGCCGCCACGCCTACCGACCCACCCACGCCGACCGACACAGACAGGCCCGCCGAACCGGCGCCGGCCGCACTCGCACCCGACGCACCCGCGCCCCTTGGTTCCCTGGCGATCCGGGGCCTCGACGCCGGCTGGGACGCCGGCCGCGAGCCGGTGCTGCGCGATTTCGACCTCGACCTTCCGGCCGGGGGCCGCGTCGCCGTGCTGGGCCGGTCGGGGTCGGGCAAGTCGACGCTCGGCGCTGTCCTGGCACGTCTGCTCGATCCTCGGTCGGGCAGCATCACCGCAGGCGGGCGGGATCTGCGCGCGTTTCCCGAGCACGAGATCCGCGGGCGCATCGTGCTGGTCGGTGACGAGACCGGGCACATCTTCGCATCGACCGTGCGGGAGAACCTGCGCCTGGCTCGCCCGGCCGCTTCCGACGCCGAGTTGGAAGGGGTGCTCCGACGGGTGCGGCTGGACGGGTGGTTCACGCTGGACACCTGGCTCGGCACCGGCGGCACCACGATGTCGGGCGGTCAGGCGCGGCGGCTGGCCACCGCGCGCGCGTTGCTGGCGGAGCCCGAGCTTCTCATCCTCGACGAGCCGACCGAGGGTCTCGACGAAGAGCTCGCCGAAGCTCTGATGGCCGACCTTCTGGAGGCGTCGGCGGGCCGCACGGTGCTGCTGCTGACCCACCGCACCGAGGGCCTCGACCGGGTCGACCGCATTATCGACCTCGACGCGGAAGCGCGCCCGGCGAAAGCCGGCGCGGCTCGCGCAGCCGAAGCCCGCGAGGTGGAAGCCCACGCGACTCGGGACGCGGAAGCCCACGCGACCCGCGAGGTGGAAGCCCACGCGACCCGGGAGGCGGAAGCCCACGCGACCCGCGCGACGGAAAGCCGGGAGGCGGTGATCGCTTAGTCGAAGTCGAAGATGCTGTGGCTGTCGTAGAAGTGCAGGACGTACCGGCAACGACGGCAGATCATCAGGGTCATGCGGTGGCTGGTGAAGCCCCACCGGCTGTCCTGGCGGGACTCCTCGCGCTCGAACTCGGTGCAGTGGCAGAGCGGGCAGGCGAGAACCGGCTGTTCCATGCGTTCGAGAGTAGGTGGGCCCGGCAATCAGCGACGCAATCGGGCCACGAGGTCATCCATGGTGGCGACCAGGTGGGACGGGTCCACCACGGGTGGGAGGGCCGGCGGCGGGGACGGGGTGAACGCGGCCACGGCGGCGGGAAGCTCGACCACGTCGGCGACGGCGTGTACGCGGCCGGTGTCTTCCTCGGTGCGCAGGAAACGCTCCTGGCGATCGCTTCCGGTCTCGCCCAGGCGGCGCCGGCGGGCTACGACGATGGGGATGCGGCCCAGGCGCTGCACGAGCCGGACGGTGCTGCCGGCATGGGTGATCACGATGTCGGCCTCGGCCAGGCGGTGCTGCATCTCGTCGAACGGGATGTAGCGGTCGTGCGGGCACGGGGGCGTGACCGCGGAGGTGCCGCGCTGGACGAAGACGTCGTGGTACGCGCAGAGCGGCGCCACGGCGGCGACCAGGCGGTCGAACGGCCACGAACCCATGCCGACCGTGACCAGCAGGCGGGCCATCAGAGCAGTTCCCCCAGCTCGACCACGGGACGACCACGACGGCGGAGAGCGCCGGAACGACCGGGACGCTGGGCCACGACCGCCCGGGCCAGCCACTCGCACAGCCGGGCGCTGCCCACCGGGCGCCCGACCTGGGTGACCGTCTCCACCCACAGCGCGGGCACGCGGTGCAGGCGGGCCAGCACGAAGTACGGCACGGCGATCCGGTGACCGGCCGAGACGATGACGTCCGGCCGCACCCGCCGGAGCACGCGCCACGCCCCGGGCCAGCCGGGGCGCCAGCTCACGTCGAGGCCGTCGAGCGCGACCAGGGTGTCGGCGGCCGGCGCCGCGACCCAGGACGTCTCGTGCCGGGACCACCACGGGCGCAACGCGAGCATGTCGAGCAGGACTCCGCCGCTGTCCGCGACGATGAGCACGCGCATGGCCAGAAAGCTAGCCCCGGCGGGAGCGGTCCCAAAATCCACTGTGGAGCCCGCAAGGAAAGACGTTCAGGCGATGTTCAACGCGTCCCGCAGGAAGATCAGCTCGGGCGTGAGGAGGTCGGTGCCGGGCGGGATGTGGCTGGCGCCGGGCAGCGGCAGCACGGTGTGCGGGCGGGCGGCGGCCAGCAGCGCGGCCGACAGACGCATCGTGTGCACCGGGTAGACGTTGTCGTCGCGCAGGCCGTGGATCAGCATGAGCGGCCGGGACAGGCCGGCCGCGTCGTCGATCAGCGAGCCGCGGCGGTACGGCTCGGGGTCGATCCGCGGGTCACCGAAGAAACGCTCTTGCCAGTGCGTGTCGTACAGCAGGAAATCCGTGACCGGCGCACCCGCCACCGCCGCGTGGAAGACGTCGGGCCGGCGCAGCACGGCGAGCGCCGCGAGATAGCCGCCGGCCGACCAGCCGCGGATGCCGACCCGGGTGAGGTCGAGCGGGTACTCGGCGGCGACCGCGTGCAGTGCCGCGATCTGGTCCTCGAGCAGCAGCGTCGACTTGTCGCCGTAGATCGTGCGCTCCCAGCGGGGCCCACGCCCGGGCGTGCCGCGGCCATCCGCGACGATCACGCAGAAGCCCTGGTCGGCGAACCATTGCGAGGCGTAGTAGAAGTCCCGGTCGGCGACGGCCTTCTGCATGGCCGCGCCACCGTAGGGATCCATCAGCACGGGCAGGCGCTCACCCGCCCACCCGGAGGGCAACACCACGGCCGTCCGCAACTCGCGCTCTCCGGCGCGCATCCACTTCACCGACGGTACGAGCGGGGAGCGCACCGAGAGATCCTTGACCGTACGCCCGGAGACCGTGATCGTGTGCCCGTCGAGCGTGGCGCTGTTGACCACCGTGGTCCCGGCCGTGCGGATCCCGGAGTGCCAGCCGGCGGCCGTGGTGATCCGGGTCGCGCCGTCGTCCGGCGACCACGTCCACAGGTGGCGCTCGGTCGGCTCCTCCTGAGCCGAGAACAGCACGGTCTCCCCGTCGGCGCCGTGCACCTCGGACACCTGCAGGCCGGGCGGCGTGACCGGCTTGCCGTCCACGGTCAGGTGCCGGGTGTCGTCCACGTCGGCGGTCCAGACCAGCGCGCCCGAGGCGGTGCGGACCGGGACGCCGGGGACGATCTGCGTCCAGGCCTCGTCCCGGCTCTCGGCGACCACCGACGACGCGCCCGTGTCCGGGTCGACGGCGACGATCCGCAGCACGGTCTGCGGGCGGTTCTGCAGGACCGCGAGCAGGCCGTGCCCGTCCCAGACCACGTCGACGAGGTATTCGTAGTCGTCCCAGCCGAAGTCGACCTCGACCCGCTCGCCGCCGGTGGCGTAGACCCACAGCGACACCAGCGCGTTGTCGGTGCCGGCCGCCGGGTAGCGCTGGGCGGTCGGCGGCTCGGCCGGGTTGCCGGGGTCGCTCAGATACCAGACCTCCACCGGCGCGTTGTCGACCCGCGCCACCGCCAGCCGCGCCGAGTCGGGCGACCACCAGTAGCCCCGCAGCCGCTCCATCGACTCGGCCGCCACGTGCTCGGCCAGCCCGTACGTGACCTCGGGGCTCTCCGGCGAGGCGAGCGCGCGATCATCCGAGCCGTCCGTCCCGATCAGCCGGAGCTCGTTCTCGTGCACGTACGCGACGAGGTCGCCGTCGGGGCTGACGGTGGCGTCGGTGAGGGGCGTCCGCGCCGGCAGCTCGGTGACGGTTCCGGTGCGCGGCCCGACCACGTGCAGGCCTTGCGACAACGTGCACGCTATGACGCGTACGGCGGAATCGAAGCTGTAGGCCGCGATGCCGGAACCCTGGTCGCGCGCCCGTTCCCGCCGGATCCGCTCCTGCGCCGACGGCGCGTCCGGCTCCGCACCCAGCGTGCGGGGGTCGGCCAGCAGTCGTTCGGCGCCGGTCTCGATGTCCAGTTGCCAGAGCGAGCGCACCGGATCCTCGCCGCCCCGGGAGCGCAGGAAGAGCACGCGCCGGCCGTCGGGGGTGAGGGTGAGGCGGGTCGGGCGGCCGAGGCGGAAGCGCTGGGTGCGGGCGAGAAGGCCGGGATACGAGACAGGCATGGTCGCCAGTCTTCCCGATCGGGGGCCGCGGCGGGCGCTACGCAACCCCACCCCGTTCACCGGTCGGGCGCTACGCAACCCCACCCCGTTCACTGGGTGGGGGCAACATAGCGGCCCCCTACGACAATTTCCGCGCGTTGTTCACAGCCGTTCGATGATCGTCGCGTTCGCGGTGCCGCCCGCCTCGCACATGGTCTGCAGCCCGTAACGGCCGCCGGTCCGCTCGAGCACGTTCAGCAACGTCGTGGCCAGTCGCGCACCGCTCGCGCCGAGCGGGTGCCCGAGCGCGATCGCCCCGCCGTCCACGTTGACCTTGGCGAGGTCGGCCCCGGTCTCGGCCTGCCAGGCCAGCACCACCGATGCGAAGGCCTCGTTGACCTCGAACGCGTCGATGTCCGCGATCGACAGCCCGGCCCGGTCGAGCACCTTGGCGGTGGCCGGGATGATGCCGGTGAGCATGAGGATCGGATCGTCGCCGGTCACGGTGGCGGTGTGGATGCGGGCGCGGGGTCGCCATCCGTGCCGGCGGGCGTTCTCACCGGTGGTGACGAGCAGGGCGGCGGCGCCGTCGTTGACCGGGCTGGAGTTGCCGGCCGTGACCTTCCACTCGATCGCGCCGAAGCGCTCCTCCCAGGCCGGGTGCTCGAACGCGGTGCGCAGGCCGGCCAGCGTCTCGACGGTCGTGCCCGGACGGACGGTCTCGTCGGCGGCCATGGGAATGCCGGCGACCTCGGCGATCTGGCCGGCGAAATGCCCGTTGCGCCAGGCCTCGGCGGCGCGCTGGTGGCTGACGGCCGAGTACTCGTCGAGCCGGGCGCGGGAGAGGGCCCACTTGCGGGCGATCAGCTCGGCGCTGACGCCCTGCGGGATCAGGCCGCCGGGATAGCGGCGGGCGAGGGCGGGGCCTCCGACGTCGGCGCGGGCGCCGTCGACATAGGCCGAGGAGCCGATCGGGACGCGGGACATCGATTCCACCCCGGAGGCGATGACCAGGTCGTACGCGCCGGAGACGACACCCTGGGCGGCAAAGCTGAGCGCCTGCTGGCTGCTGCCGCACTGGCGGTCGACGGTGACGCCGGGAACCGACTCCGGGAAGCCGGCGGCCAGCGCGGCGAGGCGGGTGGCGTTCAGGCTCTGCTCGCCGACCTGTGCGACCGTGCCGCCGATGACGTCGTCGATCTCGGCCGGGTCGAGGCCGGGCGTGCGGTCGACGAGGGCCTTCAGGACGTGGGCGTGCAGGTCGACGGGGTGGATGTGGTGGTAGGCGCCGGTGGGCTTGCCCTTGGCGATCGGGGTACGAACCGCGTCGACGATGACGGCGTCCCGCATGGGTGTTCTCCCTCTGCTTGTGTCGGACCGATCGGTCCGATACTAGGCGAGTGGCGGACCGATCGGTCCGTTAAACTTGTCACTCATGGCGCGAGCTGAAGACCCGTCCGGGCGCGATCGCATCCTGGCCGCGGCGGCGGGGCTGTTCTACGTGCGAGGGGTGCGCGCGGTCGGCCTGGCCGAGCTGCTCGCGGCGGCCGGATGCGGGAAAAACATGCTTTATCGGCATTTTTCGGGCAAGGCGGCGCTGGTCGCGGCCTACTTGGAGCTGGCCCGCGCGGAACGCGACAAATCGACGGCGGATGCGCTCGCCGGAGCCACCCGACCGGCAGGTAGCGCGAACGCGGACGAGGCCGCCGGGCAACTTGTCGCCCTGGTTGCCGAGGTCGCCGCCTGGGTGCGGCGCCGCGGATATCGGGGGTGCGCGTTCCGGAACTATCTGACCGAGTTTCCCTCCGGGGACGACGAGCCCGCGCTCGTGGCGCGGGCCTATCTGCGTGACACGCGTGGGCAGGTCGACGGCCTGGTGCGGGAGCTGGGTGCGCCCGCGGTGACCGCGGACCGGGTCTGGCTGCTGATCGACGCCCTCTATGCGAACACCGGCGGCGATCCGGCCGTGGCCGTCGAGTGGGCTCGCGAGCTCGTCACGAGCGCGCGGTCCGCTGCCTGGGGATGACCACGCCGCGGGCCTCGGCCGGTGGGGTCAGGGCCGTCACCGTCGCGAAGCCCTCGGCCAGGACGGCCAGGTCGGTGCCGGGCTCAGGGCGGCGGGTGGTCTGGTGGACGGACATCCGGACGAATCCCTCGCCCGACTCGGCGATCGCCATCTGGGCCTGGCCGAAGGTCGCCAGCGTCACCTGGCGCAGCTCGGGCGGCTCGGCGCGGTCGGGCACGTTGAGGTTGAGCACGGTGCCGGCGGGCATGGCGGCCAGGTCGTCGAGCAGGCCGGCGGCCATGCCGGCGGCGGTGGTCCAGTGCAGGGCGGCGTCGTCGGCCACGGTGATCGCCGCGCCGCCGCGGGAGGTGTCGGAGGACCAGTCGATCACGTCGAGGGAGACGGCCATCGCGCGGGCGCCGTGGGCCGCGGCGGTCAGGGCGGCGCCGACCGTTCCCGAGTGGAGGACGGCGTTGCCGGCGTTGGCGCCCCGGTTGATCCCGGAGAGCACCAGCTCCGGCGGCGCGCCGAAGACCTCCAGGAAAGAGAGCATCACGATGTACGCGGGGGACGCCGCCACGCCGTAGCCGAGGGGCCGCCGTTCCATCAGGATGCGACCCTCCGAGGTCACCGCGGTCAGCGCCGCGCTCATGCCGCTGGCCTCCTCGGCCGGCGCCGCCACGACCACCTCGTGCCCCGCCGCCGAGGCCGCGGCGGCCAGTGCCGCTATGCCCGGAGCGTCCACCCCGTCGTCGTTGGTCACCAGAATCCGCGTCATGATCCAAGAATCACGCACCGGCGCTGTGCGGGGGAACACCCTCGGGGCGGACCGGGAAGATCCTTTCCGATCGCTTAGGGTTCGCCCATGGCTACCATCCACCGGGCCACCATCAAACCGACGAAGCTCGAGCTGCTGGAGGCCTGGCTGCCGGGCCGCCACTGGTATCCGGGCGAGGACGCCGGCGGGCTGGAGCGGGTCGCCGCCTTCCGCTTCGACGACCCGGCCGGCGAGGTGGGTGTGGAGACCTTCGTGGTCCGCGCCGCCGACGGCCCGCTGGTGCACGTGCCGATGACCTATCGCGGGGAGCCGCTCGAGGACGGCGAGTTCTTCCTGATCGGCACGATGGAGCATTCGGTGCTGGGCACCCGGTGGGTGTACGACGCGGTCGGCGATCCGGTGTACGTCGAGACGCTGACCACCGCGATCCGGACCGGCGGCGGCGAGGCCGAGGAGATCATCGAGACCGACGACGGCCCGCAGCGCCGCGACCCGCTGATGACCGTGCGCGGGTCGGGCATGGCCTCCTCGTCGGAGCCGGTAGGCCGGCTGGTCCGGGTCGAGGACGGGGACCCGGCCGTGGTGGTGGCCGAGGCCGCCCGCCTCGACGTGCGCCGCGTCCTCTCCCCCGCCCGCGCCGAGGGCGACCTGCACCTGGAGGGCCGCTGGCCCGAGCTCGAACACCCGGTGGTGCTGGCCGTCCTCTACTGAACCGCGCGGCTACGAGGCGATGCCGACGGTGTGCCCGATCGTTTCCGGCCGGCTGAGACACGCGAGCATGTGGTGGGCGACGTCGGCCCGCGAGATGGAGAACCCGCCGCGCACGTTGCGGTCGATGGCCGTACGGTATCGGCCGGTCAACGGCTTGTCGGTGAGCTTGGGCGGGCGGCTGACCGTCCAGTCGAGGCCGCTCTCGCGCACCGCGTCCTCCATCCGGGCGAGGTCCTCGTAGTGGGTGCGGAACATCGTCTTGGCGAACGGCGTGCCGAGGTGGCGCATGAAGAAGCCCTCGCCCGGGTCGTGCCGCGGCGGGTGTGGCCGGGCCGGCGACGGGACGGTGCCGATCGGGGCGGCGCTGACCACGACCAGCCGCCGCACGCCGGCCTTCCTCGCCGCCCCGATCAGGGCCTCGGTGCCGCGCGTGGCGACGCCCTCCTCGAACTTGGTGCGGGCGCCGAGGCCGGAGAGGATGGCGTCCGATCCCTTCACCGCCGCGGCGAGCTCGTCGACGTCCGGGTGCGCCAGGTCGGCGTACGCGGTGGGCACCTGGTCCTTGATCTTCTCGGGGCTCCGGGCGATCGCCGTGACCTCGTGGCCCGCGTCCAGCGCCTGGCGAAGTAGTTGACGTCCGATGCCGCCGGTGGCGGCGACAATGGTGAGCCGCATGACGCCCTCCCTCAGATAATATGAAAACCATACCATCTCAGTTTGAGGCACATACCTTATGAGTTCCGTATCACCTTCGACCCGGCGGCTCGCGAACGGCGTGAAGCAGGCCCTGCGCGACGCCTCGCTGCAGCTCGCCCTGCTCAACCACCAGATCGGGACCCGGCTGAAGCTGCGCGACGCCGACTTCGACTGCCTCAACCTGATCAGCCGGCACGGGCCGCTCGGGCCGGGTGCGCTCGCCAAGCTGGCCGGCCTGCACCCCGCGACCATGACCGGGGTGGTCGATCGGCTGGAGAAGGCCGGCTTCCTGACCCGCGACCGCGACCCGGGCGACCGGCGCGCGGTGGTGCTGCGGTCGTCGCCCGAGCGCGGTCGCGAGGTGCTCGGTCTCTATCGCGGGATGAGTGATCTGATGGACGAGGTGTGCGCCGGCTACACCCCCGAGCAGCTCGAGGTGATCGCCGACTTCCTGCGGCGCACCGCCGACGCCGGCCGGGACGCGACGGCCCGGCTCACCTGAGCTCTTTGGCGCAGAAGTCGAGGAAGCCGTCCGGGTCGGGACCGGCGTTCATCAGCACGATGTGGTCGTAGCCGGCCTTCTCGTGCTCCTGGATGGCCGCCCGGTAGGCCTCCGGGTCGGGACCGACCACCATCTTGGCCGCGATGTCCTCGGGCCGGATCAGCTCGGAGGCCGCCTCGAAGTTGACCGGATTGGGCAGCTCCGACATCACCTTCCAGCCGAGCAGCGCCCACCGGGTGGTGTCGTGCGCGGCCTTGACCGCCTCCTCTTCCGACGGCGCCCAGGCCACCGCCACCTCCACGTACTTCGGGCCCTTGCCGCCCTTGGCGTGGAACGTGTCGACTAGGTCGGCCCGCGGCTCGGTGGCGAACAGGCCGGATCCGTGGGTCGCGGCCAGCTCGGCCGCCTGCCGGCCACCGGCCGCCACCGCGATGGCGGGCAGCTTGTCGGGCAGGTCGAAGACGCGGGCGTCCTCCAGGCGGAGGTGCCGGCCGTCGTACGACTGATAGCCGCCCTGCCACAGCAGGTTGATGATGTCGAGCGCCTCGGCCAGTCGCTCCTGACGTTCGGCCACGGCCGGGAAGCCCTGCCCGACCACGTGCTCGTTGAGCCGCTCCCCCGACCCGATGCCGAGGGTGAACCGGTCGTCCGAGAGGATCGCCAGGGTCGCCGCCGCCTGCGCGATGATCGCCGGGTGGTAACGCACGGTCGGGCAGGTCACGCCGGTGGCCAGCCCGAGCTTGGTGGTCTGCGCCGCCAGCGTGCTCAGCACGTTCCAGGCGAACGGCGAGTGCCCCTGCACGTCCAGCCAGGGGTGATAGTGGTCGCTGATCTCCACGAAGTCGAAGCCGGCCCGCTCGGCCAGCACTCCCTGGCGTACGAGCTCCTTGGGCCCGAACGCCTCCGCCGCCAACTTGTATCCGAGTCTCATACCGTCGCTGTACCCTCCCGAACCGTGGGTGAACAGCACAGCAAGCGGTTGATCGGCGGACGTGCCTTCGATTTCGGGCGGCAGGTCGCCGTGATGGCGATCGTCAACCGCACGCCCGACTCGTTCCACGACAGGGGCAGCACGTTCGCCCTGGATCGGGCGCTGGAGGCGGTCGACCGCGCGGCCGCGGCCGGCGCCGACTGGATCGACATCGGCGGCGTGCCGTTCGCGCCCGGCCCCGAGGTCAGCGCGGCCGAGGAGATCGACCGGGTGCTGCCGGTCGTGGTCAAGGCCCGCGACCTGGCCGTGGTCTCGGTCGACACGTTCCGCCCCGAGGTCGCCCGCGAGGTGATCAAGGCGGGCGCCGGCGTCATCAACGACACCTCCGGCCTGCGCGACCCGGCGATGGCCGACGCGGTGGCCGGCACCGACGCCCAGCTGGTGATCACGCACAGCCTCGCGCCGCCGCGGACTCTCTGGCCGTCCCCCCGGTACGACGACGTCACCGCGGAGGTGGCCGCCTTCCTGCGCGACCGGGTGGAGCTGGCGCTGTCGCGGGGCGTCCGGCCCGAGCAGATCATCATCGACCCCGGCCACGACCTGAACAAGAACACCCGGCACTCGCTGGAGCTGACCCGGCGGCTCGACGAGATCGCGGCGGTCGGCTACCCGATGCTGGCCGCGGTCAGCAACAAGGACTTCATCGGCGAGACGCTGGACGCGAGCCAGGCCGACCGGCTGGCCGGCACGCTGGCCGCGGTGGTCTTCTGCATCCTGCACGGCGCCCGGATCGTGCGCGTGCACGACGTGGCCGCGACCGTCGGTGCGGTCCGGATGACCGAGGCCATGCTGGGCTGGCGGGCGCCCGCGTACACCCGGCACAACATCTAGAGATTTTTGCCGGAAACGGTTGGCACTCCTCCGCGGAGAGTGCTAAAAAATGTCTTGTCGCTGCTGGTCAACCAGGGTGATGCACCTCGGGAGACCACGCAGCCACTCGGCGAGACTGATTGTTAGCCGAGCGCCACGAGTCCGCCGGACGGGCCGGTGGACTGTCTCGAGGAGGTGTCCGTGGTGCTGACTTTCGATCCCTTCCGCGACCTTGACCGTCTGGCCGGCCAGCTGTTCACCGGCGGTTCCACCGGCGGCCTGGCGATGCCGATCGACCTCTACCGGTCCGGCGACCACTTCGTGCTGCACTGCGATCTGGCCGGCGTCGACCCCGGCTCGGTGCAGATCGACGTCGACCGGCGCGTGCTGACCATTCGCGCCGAGCGCACCGCCCGCACCGACGACGAGGTTCAGTGGGTCCGCCGCGAGCGCCCGACCGGCACCTTCGAGCGCCGGATCACCCTGGGCGACGGCCTCGACGTCGACCGGATCGCCGCGACCTGGCAGGAGGGCGTGCTCACGCTGACCATCCCGGTCGCCGAGGCGGCCAAGCCCCGCCGCATCGAGATCACCACGGCGGGCGCCGGCGCGGGCGCGCAGTCCGAGCTCGCCGCGGCCTGACGCCACCCGTTCGCGCCGCCGGCCGTCTCCCGGCGGCGCGAATCTGCCCTCCCCGCCGCCGCCGGGCGGGAGATGCTCCCGCCCGGCCGCATTCGTGGCGTGGCATCCTCAACCATTCGCCGACCGGCCGGCGTCTTGTTCGGCGAGGGGGTGGCGAATGGAGTTCCGGGAGTTCGTCCGGGAACGCTCACCGGCGTTGTCGCGCCACGCGTATCTGCTGACCGGCGACCACCAGCTGGCCGAGGATTTGCTGCAGAGCGCGCTGGCCGCGACGTACCGGCATTGGCGGCGGGTCCGTGACAACAACCCGGACGGCTACGTGCGGCAGGCCATGTACCACCAGCACATCAGCTGGTGGCGCCGGCGGCGCGTACCCGAGCACCTCGCCGCCGACCCGCGGGGCGCCGCCCACGCCGACCCGGCCGACGCGACCGCCCTGCGCCTGACGATGACCGAGGCCCTGGCCCGCCTGAGCCCGAAACAGCGCGCGGTGATCCTGCTGCGCTTCTACGACGATCTGACCGAGGCCCAGGCGGCGGACGTGCTCGGCTGCCGGGTCGGCACGGTCAAGCGCCATGCTCACGATGCCCTGCGCCGCCTGCGCGAGATGGCTCCCGGCCTGCTCGCGGATGTGCTTTCCGAGGGGAGCGCGCGATGACCATCGACCTGCGCGAGGAGCTGCGGCGCGAGGCCGCCAAGGCCAAGACCTACGACGTGTACGCGCGGAGCCTGTCCACGGCCCGGCGGAGCCGCCGGCGGACGGCGGCCGTCTGGGTGCTCGTGCTGGCGGCGCTGGGGCTGGCGATGCCGTTCGTGCCGCGGTCGGCCCCGGTGCAGCCGGCCGACGCGCCCGGGCCCTCGCTGCCGGACCGGATCGGGAAACCCGCGCTCGGCTCGCTCCCGGCGACCGGCAGCCCGCACCTCGGCGCCGCGTCGGCCGTGTTCATGGGGCCGGGCTGGCGGTTCGGCGGCCTGACCGACGACGCGACCCTGGCCGGCCTGGTCGGCGCCACCTCGGAGACCTACCGGACGCTGAAGGTGGGCCCGATCGACGACGCGGCCCTGCTCTCCCCCGACGGGCGGCAGATCGCCACGCCCGACCGCCTCATCGACCTCGAGACCGGCCGCACCCGGATGATGCTCGACGGCTGGGGCTTCCCGCTCGCGTGGTCGCCGGACGGCCGCCGGCTGGTCGTCAGCGGCGTCCGGATCTCGCTGCTCGACATCGCCGCCGGCTCCGGGGCCGATCTCGGGCCGGCCGACGCGTGGACGTCGGCGGCATGGTCGCCGGACGGGAGCCGGCTGGCCTACGAGTCGGACCATCGGATCGTGCTGGCCGACGCGGCCGGGCACACGCTCTCGTCGTTCGTGCCGCCGGCCGGTTCCGTGCTGGCGGGCAAGGGCGCCTGGACGCCGGACGGCCGCCGGCTCGCGCTGATCACCGAGCCAGCGGAGGACGGCGGCTCCCCGGCGGCGGCGCCGCCGGCCGCGGGGACGGCGACGCCGGCCTCAGGGACGACACCGCCGTCGGCCGCGGGAACGACCGGGACGCCGGCCGCGGAGGCGACTGGGACTCCGGCCGCGGGAACGACCGGGACGCCGGCCGCGGGGGCGGACGCCTGGCGGCCGCGCTGGTTCGACGCCGGGACCGGGCGGGCGGTCGACGGGCCGGGGCTGCCGCCGGTGGCCGGGGCGGCGACCGGCACGCTGCTCGGCTGGATCGGCGGGGACGCGGTGGTCTTCGTGACCGGGCCGGCGCGGGTTATCCGGCTGACGCCGGGCGCCGCCGGGCCGGTCGATGCGATCACCGTTCCGGCCGACCTGGCCTGGCTCGATCTGGCGACCGATGCCCTGTCGTCCGGGTCGTTCCGGCACGGCTCCCCGCCGTACGTGCTGGGACCTCGCGCCTGGCTGTGGATCGCCGCCCTGCTCGCGCTCGTCGTGGTGGTCTTCGTCGCGAATCGGCGCCTGCGCCGGCATCGCCGGGTGGCCGCCATCCCGTGGGAGACGTCGCACGGGCCGCTGGTCTAGCTGATCTTGCGGTTGAGCTCCTCCTCGACGTCCTCGCGGTTGGCGTGCAGCTTGTTGATGCCCTTGTTGCTGCTGCCGTGCGACGGGGTGGCGGAGGTGGGCGGCTCGTCGGTGATGAAGGTGCCGGTCTCCTCGTCGCCGGTGATGTGCTGGTCGGTGCTGCTGCCCGGAACCGTCTGCTCGTTGCTGCTCATGACCTGGGGGTACCCGCGTCAGTGCTTGTCGAACGTGCCGAGCAGGTCCTCCATCCACGGCTTGTGCGGCACCGGCTGCGGGCCCACCACGCCCATCGCGCCGAGGCAGGTCAGCAGCATGCCGATCGCGAAGAAGTCGCGCGCCTCCTCCGAGCTCGCCCCGGTCAGCTCCTTGACCAGGCCGTAGAGGCGCCCGAAGCAGGCACGCACCGGCTCGCCGATGGCCGGGTCGGCGCTGGCGGTGAAGCCGTGCAGCAGCAGGGTGATGACCTCGCGCTGGGCCAGCAGGTCGTCGTAGGCCCGGCCCAGGCTCGCCAGCGTCGGCTCCCGCTCCGCCGCCTCCCGGAACGTCGCCTCGATGCGGTCGCCGGCGTGGTTGACGGCCGCGATGAAGAGCTCCTGCTTGGTGCGGAAGATGCGGATCACGTACGGCTGGGAGACGCCGGCCAATCGGGCCACCTGATCGGTCGTCGTGCCGGCATAGCCGCCGAGACTGAACGCGGTGACGGCGGCCGCCGCAAGCTGCTCGTGCCGCTCCTCGGCCGTGAGACGTGTGCGCTGGGTCATGCTTGACAGGTTATCAGTCGATAACTAGTTTGGTTATCAGTCGATAACAACTTCCGGGGGTTTCCATGACCACCACCGCTGTCCGCCCTTCCGCACAGCGTCGTCCCACCTCCCGCCCGCTGGCCGCGGTGCTCGCCGCCGTCGGCATCCCGACCTTCATGGTCACGCTGGACAACCTGGTCGTGAGCACGGCGCTGCCGGTGATCCGCACCGACCTGAACGCGTCGCTGGCCGACCTGCAGTGGTTCGTCAACGCGTACACGCTGCCGTTCGCGGCGTTCCTGCTCACCGCCGCCGCGCTCGGCGACCGCATCGGCCGGCGCCGGATGTTCGTGGCCGGCATCACGGTCTTCACGCTCGCCTCGCTCGCGGCCGGACTGGCCACCGAGTCGTGGCAGCTCACCGCGGCCCGGGCGATCCAGGGCCTGGGCGGCGCGGCGGTCGCTCCCCTGGCCCTGACGTTGCTGGCCCAGGCGGTGCCGGACAACCTGCGAACCGCCGCGGTCGGCATCTGGGGCGGCATCAGCGGCCTCGGCGTCGCGGTCGGCCCGGTCGTCGGCGGCGCGGTCGTCGAGGGTCTGCACTGGCACTGGATCTTCTGGCTGAACGTCCCGGTCGGCGTCATCGCGGTCGTCCTGGCCGCCACCGTGCTCGACGAGTCCCGCGGCGGCGCCCGCAAGCTCGACCCGCTGGGGCTGGCGCTCTCCGCGTCCGGCATGCTGCTGCTCATCTGGGGCGTCGTCGACGGTCCCGACCACGGCTGGTCCTCGACCCGGGTGCTGACCATGCTGATCGGCGGCGGCGTTCTGCTGACCGCGTTCATCGCCTGGCAGGCCCGCAACAAGGACCCGATGCTGCCGCTCGGCCTGTTCCGCTCGCGCGGCTTCAGCCTGGTCAACATCGTCACGCTGACCTTCTCCGCGGGCACGTTCGGCGCGGTCTTCCTGCTCGCCCAGTTCTTCCAGGTGGTGCAGGGCCTGAGCCCGCTCGGCTCGGGCCTGCGCACCCTGCCGTGGACGATGGCGCCGATGGTGGTGGCGCCGCTGGCCGGCCTCTTCGGCGACCGCATCGGGCAGCGGAACCTCATCTTCGCCGGCCAGGTCCTGCTGGCCGGGGCGATCCTGTGGATGGGGCTGGCCACCACCGCTACGGTGAGTTACTCCGATCTGGTGGTCGCGTTCCTGATGGCCGGCGTGGGCATGGGGCTGACGTTCGCCCCGATCAGCACGATGGCACTGGCGAGCGTGTCGCCGTCGCAGCGCGGGGTCGCGTCCGGGGCCAACAACACGATCCGGGAGCTGGGGGTGGCGGTGGGTGTCGCGGCGCTGGCCTCGATCTTCAGCTCGTACGGGAGCTACGGGTCGCATGCCGCGTTCGTGGACGGGTTGAGGCCGGCCGTGCTGGTGGGCGCGGGGATCGTGGCCGCGGGGGCGGTGGTGGCGTTGTGGCTTCCGCGGCGTGAAGGGGCCGGCCGCTGAGGGTTTCGGTGCCGAGGCCCGCCGGGGGAGTCCCCGGCGGGTTCTCGCTTGCGGTGCGGCGTCGGAACCCGCTAGCCGGCGGCCTTCCGCCAGAGGTAGATCGCCAAGCCCAGGGCCGCCACCGCGATGGCGAAGCGCAACGGGCGCTCGGGCGTCCGCCGGACCAGGGCCGGACCGGTCCAGCTCCCGAGCAGGCAACCGGCGGCCAGGAGGGCGGCGGCCGGCCACTCCACGGGGGCGATCACGGCGTAGATGACGGCCGCGGAGAGGTTAGCGGCTCCCAGGGCGATGGATTTGACGGCGTTGGTCACCGGTAGGGGCTCGGTGGCCGCCACCGAGAGGACCGCCAGCATCAGGACGCCGGCGGCGGCGCCGAAGTAGCCGCCGTAGATGCCGATCAGGAAGACGGCGGTGGCCAGCAGCGGCGGGGACATCGTGCGGTGGCCGGCCCAGCGCCGCAGGGGGTCGCGGAGCACCAGGAGCGCGGCGCCGAGGGCGATCAGCACCGGGACGATGTGCTCGAAGGCCGAGGTCGGGGTGGCCAGCAGCAGGACGGCGCCGGCCAGGCCGCCGACGGCGGCCACCGCGCAGAGGCGGATCAGGCGGCGGCGGTGGCCGCGCAGCTCGCGGCGGGCGCCGGCGGCGGTGCCGACGGTGTTGGAGAGCAGGGCGACCGTGTTGGTGACGTTGGCGGCGATCGGCGGGATGCCGACGGCCAGCAGCGCGGGGTAGCTGGCCAGCGACGCGAGGCCGGCCATCGAGCCGGTCAGGCCCGCGCCCACCCCGCCGGCGACGAGGAGGACGGCGTTGCCTGGCTGCACGCGGCCAACCTACCGGCGCCCATCGCCATGATCGGCGAGCCGGTGCTGCGAGACGGGTCACCCCGGGGGCGACCGATTAGTTCGCGGAGGCTGCGACGTACCCCCTCTGTGCGTGCGAACCGCACGCGGGAGAGGAACAGATGGAGACCGTACGGGAGAACGTCGTCGCGGAGCGGCGGGAGCTGGCCGCGATGCTGGAAGCGCTGACGCCGGAGCAGTGGGCCGCGCCGAGCCTGTGTGCCGGCTGGCGGGTGCGGGAGGTGGTCGCCCACATGACGATGCCGTTCCGGATGTCGGCGCCCCGGTTCGCGCTCGAGATGGCGAAGGCCAAGGCCAACTTCAACCTGATGGCCGATCGGATGGCGCGCCGGGACACCGCCCGGATGAGTGACGCCGATCTGCTGGACGATCTCAAGGACAACGCCGAGCACCGGTGGAGTCCGCCGGGCGGCGGCGAGGTCGGCGCCCTCTCGCACGACGTCATCCACGGGCTGGACATCGCGGTGGCGCTGGGCCTGGAGCGGCGTCCGCCGGCGTCCCGGGTCGGGCTCGTTCTCGAGGCGATGCGGGCAAGGAACCGGAACTTCTTCGGTACGGATCTGAGCGGCGTCCGCCTCGAGGCGACCGACCTGGATTGGCAGTTCGGCGAGGGCGAACCGCTGGCCGGCGAGGCGGGCGACCTGCTGCTGGTGGTGTGCGGCCGCCGCCTGCCGGAGGGGGTGCTGAGAGGCACGCCCGCGTTCCGCTTCACCGGGTGATCATGACGACCATCTTTTAGCGTCGATGGCGTGCCCGAGGAGAAACGCGAGCCTGACGAGAGACCGGTCGGACGCGCCACCGTACGCAAGCCGCCAAAGGGACGAGCGCGTGTGGATCGGGCGGTCGGGAAGGCCCCGACCCCCGAGCGCGCGCTCACGGACGTGATCCGGGACGACACCCCGCCGGCGCCGATCTTTGTGGACCCGAGCGGGTCGCGGCGCCGCCGGGTGCGCTGGATCGCGTACGTGATCGGGCTGCTCTTGATCGTGGTCGTGGTGGCCGTGTGGATCACCCAGCTCACCGGCCCGGCCACCCCGCCGCCGGTCCCCGCGCCCTGCCCGTCGGCCTGCGCGCGGTGACCGTCTACGGCGCTCCCCCGCCGCCGCCGAGAAAGGGTGGCGGGCCGCTGCGTGCCATCTTCGCCCTGGCCGCGCTGCTGCTGATCGCCACCGTGGTGCTGGTCGAGGTCTACACCGGCGCCCGGTTCAGCCCTGACGGCACCAACCCGCGCTCCACGACGGACAACGACGTGCCGGCGGCCGTCCGGGACGGCGGTCCGATGATCGACCTGACCGGGCAGACGCCCCGCTCGAGCCGGCTGCCCGCCCGGACCGTCGCACTCACCTTCGACGACGGCCCGGACCCGATCTGGACGCCGCGGATCCTCGACGTGCTCGCCCGCCACCACGTACCGGCGACGTTCTTCGTGATCGGCTCGCAGGTGGCCCGGAACCCGGAGCTGGCCCGCCGGATCACGGCCGAGGGGCACGAGATCGGCGCGCACACCTTCACCCATCCCGACCTGGCGTCGTTGCCGGCCTGGCGGCGGACGCTGGAGAACTCGCAGGCGCAGCTGGCTATCGCCTACGCCACCGGCCGCGGGACCGCGCTGGTCCGGCCGCCCTACTCGTCGGTGGCCGACGCGCTGACCGACAAGGACTATGCGACCGTACGGTCGGTGGGCGCCCAGGGCTACCTGACGGTGCTCGACGACCTGGACAGTGAGGACTGGCGGCGTCCCGGCGTCGACCGGATCGTCAAGAACGCCACCCCGCCCGGCGACCGGGGCGCGATCGTGCTCTTCCACGACGCCGGCGGCGACCGCGCGCAGACCGTGGCCGCGCTCGACCGGCTCATCCCCGCGCTGCAGCAGCGCGGCTACCGGTTCCGGACGGTCACCGGCACCCCGAACCCCCGTGCCGGGACGGTCGAGATGTGGCGCGGTGGCGCGCTGGTGTGGACGGTCCGGGGCGCCGACGCGATCCTGCGCCTGCTGTGGGTGCTGCTGATCGTGGCCGGCGGGCTGATCGTCGTACGGACGCTGATCCTGTTCGTCTTCGCCCGGGCGCATGCCCGGCGCCGGCGCGCGTCCACCTGGTCGTGGGGCCCGCCGGTCCGTGACCCGGTCACCATCGTCGTGCCCGCCTACAACGAGGCGGCCACCATCCGGCCCGCCGTCGAGTCCATGACCCGGTCCACATATCCGGACGTGTCCATCCTCGTGGTCGACGACGAGTCCACCGACGGCACCGCGGACGCCGTCAGAGACCTGGACCGGGTCCGGGTCGTGCGGGTGCCGAGCGGCGGGAAGGCGACCGCCCTCAATACGGGCGTGGCGCTGTCCCACGACGAGCTGGTCGTGATGGTGGACGCCGACACGGTGCTGACCCCGGACGCGATCGAGCGCCTCGTCCAGCCCTTCGCCGACCCGAAGATCGGCGCGGTCGCCGGCAACGTCAAGGTCGGCAACCGCCGCCGCCTGCTCGGCAAGTGGCAGCACATCGAGTACGTGATCGGCTTCAACCTGGACCGCCGGCTCTACGACACGTTCGGCTGCATTCCCACGGTTCCCGGCGCGCTCGGCGCCTTCCGGCGGGCCGCCCTCGTCGAGGCCGGCGGCCTGAGCAACGACACCCTGGCCGAGGACACCGACCTCACCTGCGCGATCCAGCAGGCCGGTTGGCGGGTGGTCTACGAGGAGACGGCGATCGCCTACACCGAGGCCCCGGCCACGGCACGCCAGCTGTGGCGGCAGCGCTACCGGTGGAGCTACGGCACGATGCAGGCGCTCTGGAAGCACCGGCGGGGGCACTTCGGGCGTACGCGCATCCCCTTCATCGCCCTGTTCAGCGTGGTTCTCCCGCTGCTGGCACCGCTCATCGATCTGATGGCGGTCTACGGCCTGTTCTTCCTCGACCGCAAGATCACCATCATCGGCTGGCTCGCGATGCTGGTCGTGCAGGCGCTGACCGCGGTCATGGCGTTCCGGCTCGACCACGAGAGCCTGCGGCCGCTCTGGACGCTTCCGCTGCAGCAGGTGGTCTATCGGCAGGTCATGTACGCGGTGCTGCTGGCCTCGGCGCTGGCCGCGCTCACCGGGCGGCGGCTGGGCTGGCAGAAGATACGCCGCACGGGAGATTTCAGCGCCGCGCCAAGTGGGTAGAGGGGACAGCATGCCCCACCCTGGAGAGATACTCGGTGATCGATACCGGCTGGACGACCGGATCGCGGCCGGCGGCATGGGCGAGGTCTGGCAGGCCACCGACACCGTGCTCGGACGCGACGTCGCGGTCAAGACGCTGCACGCCGGACGGGCCGGTGACGAGGGATTCCAGACCCGCTTCCGGCACGAGGCGCGGGCCATGGCCGTCCTGCACCACCCCGGCGTGGCGGACGTCTACGACTACGGGCAGAGCGGCTCCGACGCGTACATCGTGATGGCCCGGGTCAACGGCGAGGCGCTCAACCAGCGGATCGCCACCCGCGGCCGGCTCACTGCGGCCGAGACGATGTCGATCGTGGCCCAGGCCGGCCGGGCGCTCGAGGCCGCGCATCAGGCCGGCATCGTGCACCGGGACGTCAAGCCCGGCAACCTGATCATCGAGCCGGACGGCACCGTGGTGCTCGTCGACTTCGGCGTGGCCCGCTCGGCCGAGTCCGCCGCGCTGACCGGGGCCAAGGAGGTCGTCGGCACGGCGCTCTACATCGCGCCCGAGCAGGTCTCGAAGGACAACACCGGACCCAAGGCGGACGTGTACGCGCTGGGCGTCGTCGCGTACCACTGCCTGGCCGGCCATCCGCCGTTCCTCGGCGACAACCCGATCCACGTGGCGATGCAGCACCTGCGCGACGACCCGCCGCCGCTGCCCGCCGACGTCCCGCCGGCCGTGCGGGCGGTGGTCGAGACGGCGATGGCGAAGGACCCGGAGGAGCGCTTCGCGTCGGCGGCGGCGATGGCACACGCGGCCGAGCTGGCGGTCGCGGGCGCGGACACGACCGCGATCCTGGCCACGACCAGGACGTTCGCCGACGGCTTCCCGGGTGCGGCGGCCCTGGGCGCCGCGGGTGCGGTAGGTGCCGCGGGCGCGGTGGGCGGTCTCGCGCCGGGCACGGCGGGGGCGGCATCTCCCGGCAGCGCGGGCGGTTTTGCGCCGGGCACGGCGGGCGATTTTGCGCCGGGCACGGCGGGCGCCGCATCTGCCGGCGGCGCGGGCGGCGGCTATGCGCCGGGCGTGGCGGGCAGTGGGCCGGCGGCCCGGTCGGCCGTTCCCGTCGGCGCGCCGGGCTCGCCCCTGCACGACACCAGCGTCTTTCCGGCGCCGCCGGGCGGGCGCAAGCGTGGGCTCATGCTGGCGATCGCCGCTCTCGTGCTGCTGGCCACGGCGGCGGCCTTGTTGACGGTCTTCTACCCGGGGCTGCTCGGCAACGACCGGGCGCCGGCCAGCTCGGTCTCCCCCACGCCGGGCGCCAGCAAATCGGCCGGTCCGGCGGCCTCCAAGGGCCAGTCCGGCAAGTCGGGCAACGGCCGCGCGACCACCGGGCGGTCCGGCGGCAACGACGCGAGCGCCGGCCCGACCGGCGGGGCCACCGCCACCACGAACCCGGGCGCTCCCGGGCAGACCACCGCGCCGAGCCGCGCGACGACCACGCAGCAGACCACCACGTCGGCGCCCCAGGAGACCACCGCCGCCACGACCCAACCGGAATCGACCACCACCACCGGCGCCAGCGGCTCCGGCAATGGCTCGGGCAGCGGCTCGGGCAGCGGTTCCGGCTCGGGCAGCGGCTCCGGCTCCGGTTCCGGCGGCGGCTCCGGCTCCGGCGGCGCGGACAGCACCACCGGCGGCGGCAGCGGGAGCGGCGGCAGCGGGAGCGGCGGCAGCGGCGGTGGCGGTGGCGGTGGCGGTGGCGAGGAGAACGGGGACCCGGCCGCGGTCGACGCGACGGTCCCCGTCACCCCCTGAATCCCGAAAAATCAGCCGATGTGGATCCAGATGTCGTCGACCGATCCGTGGAACTGGTCGTTGTCGGCGCCGACACCCTTGCCGCCGACGCTGAACGGCAGAGTCGACACCACCGACAGCGCCTCCGGCACCGCCACGCTCGCCTCGACCTGACCGTCCACCAGGATCGACAGCGTCGGCCCGGTGCGCCGGCACTCCAGCGTGTGCCACGACCCGTCGGCGATCGACTGGCGGCTGCGGGCCAGGTGCACGGCCTTCTCGTCCTTGCCGCCCATCCCGCAGCTCGGCTTGCCGGAGACGCCGTCGACCTGCAGCTTGTACTGGCCGCCGCCGGTCGAGTAGCCCTTCTGCAGGATGTTCTCGCCGCTGGCGGTCTCGGCCGGCGCGAGCAGCACCGAGGCGCCGTAGCGGATGGGCTTGGCCGCCGGGCTGAGGTCCGGGGTGTCGGCCGCCTGCAGCACCAGGCGCGGGCACGTCGTACCGGTGCACTTGGCCGGGAAGGTCAGCGCCTGCCCGGTGCCGTGCGGCGTCAGCGTGAGCTTGCCGTTGTTGCGGGTCACCGCCCGCAGCAGGTGACCGTGGCCGGAGCCGTCGTCGAACGTGCCGTCCGCGATCGTGGTGTCGAAGTTGTACGAGGCCACGTAGTCCGCGTTGACCGTCGCCCGCTCCTCGCTCGGCTTGACCCCGTCGAACTGCACGTACCGCTTGCGGGTCGCGCCGGCCACCACGGTGAAGTCACCGACCGCGCTGACCGAGCCGAGCGCCGGGCTGACCGCCAGCTGCCGGGTGCCGGCCACGCCGTTGGCCTGCGGCGACCAGTCGAGCAGGTTGCCCTGGGCGTCGATCGCGGCCAGCTTGCCGCGGGTCACCGAGCCGTCCGTGCACACGCCCTTGATGCCGTTGTTCGAGGTGGTGCAGGCCTTGTCGAAGTGCCCGCCCACGTACGTCGTGCCGCCGAGCTCGGCGATCGCCTGCGCGTCGCCGTCGAAGACCCGGGTCCAGCGGGTGGCGCCGGCGCGGGTGTAGGCGACGGCCCGGCCGCCGAGGCCGCCGAGGGCAGCATAGACGCCGGTGTCGTCGGCGGCGAGCGCGAAGACCTGCGACACCGGCTTGGGCACGAAGCTCCGATCCAGTACGCCCGTGGCCGGATCCACCGCGCTGAGCCGCAGGGTCGAGCTCACCCCGTTCGTCTTGTGGAAACGACCGCCCAGGTAGACACGGTCGCTGGTGAGCGCCAGCGCGCTGACCACGTCGTCGGCGGTCGGCGCCCAGGCGTCGAGCGCGCCGGTGGCCAGCGTGAAGGCGGCCAGGTTGGAGCGCGGGACCCCGTCGACCGACGTGATCCGCCCGCCGAGGTAGAGGCGGCCGTTGCCGGCGACGAGCGCGTTGGGCTGGCCGAGCACGGTGTGCCGCATCGAGGTGACCAGGCCGCTGGTGGCGCCGATGCCGGCCACCGCGTCCCGGGTCTCGCCGTTGATCGTGTCGAAGTCGCCGGCCGCGTAGACGACGTCCCCGTCGACGGCGAGCGCGCGCACGTTGGCGTCGGCGGCCGGGTTCCACGGCAGCAGCGCGCCGGTGTGCGCGTCGAAGGCCGCGAGCCGGGTCCGGGCCACGTTCTTGCCGCCGGCGTTGGCGCTGGTGAAGTTGCCGCCGACGTAGACGGTGCCGCCCCGGTAGGCGACCGCGTAGACGGGCCCGTTGAACGACGGCGACGTCACCGGGTCGGGCGAGACCACCTCGGCGAGGGCGGCGCCGCCGGCCGCGACCACGACCGTGGCCACGCCGACGATCAGGGTTCGCCGGACGACCGATTTACCGCTTTTTCGCAAGTTAAGCACATTGCACGTCAACGCCCTCTCCCCACGGAGGATGCGTTGCCGGCCGCAAATCGGACCGATTGGGCTAACCCGGTCGCGATCGATCGCGTACGTTCAATATCTTGACCCGCGGGTAACTATGCTTGCCGCGCGTACCGCCGCCGATCGCCGAAGGAGAACGCCGTGCCGCGACGCCGCCTCACCGCCGTGCCCCTTTTTGCCGCGACGGTGGCCTTGGCCGCCGGCTGCTCGATCGAGGTCTCCCCCGACGCGGTCTCGGCGCCGATCCCCTTCAGCGTGGCCCCGACGCCGTCGTCCTCGGCCGGCGTCCCCAAGTACGTGTGCACGGCCGGCTACAAGATCCTCACCGACGGCGCGGTCAAGCTCGCCGGCTACATCCGCGGCTCGGGCCCGCACAACACACAGGGTTTGCGCGACACGTTCACCGAGATGGCCGCCAAGTTCACGGCCGAGGCCGACAAGACCACCACCGACCCCGCGCTGCAGTCGGCGCTGCGCGAGGTCGCGGCGTCGCTGACGGCGGGCGCACAGCAGCCCGACCCGAAGGCGTACGCGAACGGCGACTTCCAGACCGTGGGCCAGAAGCTGGACGCCGCCTGCGCGGGCGCGTAGCCGTTACGGCCGCGGTGTGGCGCCTGCCGGGAAGGCGGCCGGGTAAGCCTGCCCGAAGTCGGCCGAGCGGCTGACCTCGGCCCACGCGTCCACCTCGGCGATCTGGCGCCGCGAGTAGTCCTGGGCCATCGCGGCCGCGCCGGCGCCGAGCACCAGGTGGGTCGGGATGTCGTCGCGCTTGAGCAGCCGTACCAGAATCTCGCCGGCGCGGGCCGGGTCGCCGGCGGTGAGGCGCGGGTTGTCCATGTCGCGGATGCGGGCGCCGACCGTCGCGTCGTACTCGGCCGGGACGTCGTGGAAGCTCATCGACGAGCCGGCCCAGTCGGTCGCGAAGCCGCCCGGCTCGATCACCAGCGTGCGGATGCCCAGCGGGGCGGTCTCGACGGCCAGGACCCGGGTGAGCCCGTCCACCGCGAACTTGGCGGCCTGATAGGACCCGAGGCCGGGGCTGCCGCCGACCCGGCCGCCGATCGACGAGAACTGCACGATCGTGCCGCTGCCCTGCGCCTTGAGCGTCGGCAGGACGGCCCTGGTCACGTGGTAGACGCCCCAGAAGTTGGTCTCGAACTGCCGCCGGAAGTCGTCCTCGGGGCTGGTCTCGATCGGGCCGATGTTCGCGTAGCCGGCGTTGTTGACGACCACGTCGAGGCGGCCGAACCGGTCGACCGCGGTCTCGACGGCGGCGGTGGCGGCGGCGAATTCGGTGACATCGAGCTCGATCGGGAGGATGCGGTCGCCGTACCGCTCGACGAGGTCCTTGAGGTGCTCGGGCCTGCGCGCGGTGGCGGCGACGCGGTCGCCGGCCGCGAGGGCCGCGGCGGTGAGGGCGCGGCCGAAGCCGCGGGAGGAACCGGTGATGAACCAGGTCTGTTCGCTCATGCAGTTAGTAAAACGCGGTTGCGTTATTACCGCAACGGTGTTGTGTTAATGTGACGTGTGACCTCAGCGACTCCGCAACGCGCCCGCAGCATGGCGGCCAAGCAGCAGCGCGAGCGGGACATCCTGGCGGCGGCACGCACTCTGGCCGGTACGCGACCGGTCCGCGACATCACGCTGACCGATGTGGCCGCGGCGGTCGGCATGCACAAGTCGGCCATGTTGCGATATTTCGAAACTCGCGAGCAGATCTTCCTGGCGCTGACCGCCGAGGGCTGGCGCGATTGGTCGGCGGCCATTCGCGCCGCCCTCGACGCCGCCGAAGCAGAGCCGGAGCACGTGGCCGCCGCCATCGCGCGCACGCTGGTCGAGCGGCCGCTCTTCTGCGACCTGCTGGCCCACGCGCCGCTGAATCTGGAGCGGAACGTGTCGCTCGAGGCGGTTCGCGACTACAAGATGGCCACCCGCCGGGAGATCGGGCCCATGGTCGACGACCTGCATCGCGTGCTCGGGCTCACCGAGGAGCAGGCGATCGACCTCATCGCCACGGCGACCAGTTTGGCCGGCGCGTTCTGGCAGATGGCGGCGCCGGGTACGGCATTGCGGGCGTTCTACGAGGCCACGCCCGAGCTGACCCACGCGGTGGTGGATGTCGAGCCGCGCCTGGCCCGCATCCTGAGCGCGCTGCTCGACGGGATGCGGGCCGGGCGGTAGGCGGGCGTCAGACGAAGACCGAGAGGATGAAGACGCAGATCACGCCGACCACCGAGATGATGGTCTCCATGATCGACCAGGTCTTGATGGTCTGGCCGACGGTCATGCCGAAGTACTCCTTCACCAGCCAGAAGCCGGCGTCGTTCACGTGCGAGAAGAACAGCGACCCGCAGCCGATGGCCAGGGCCAGCAGCGCCACCTCGGGGCGGTCGAGGGTGGTGGCGAGCGGGGCCACGATGCCGGCGGCGGTGATGGTGGCGACCGTCGCCGAGCCGGTGGCGACCCGGATGCCGACCGCGACCAGCCAGCCCAGCAGCAGGGCGTTGATGTGCGCGTCCTGGGCGGCATCGGCGACCACGTTGCCCACGCCGGCGTCGACCAGCACCTGCTTGAACCCGCCACCGGCGGCCACGATCAGCAGGATGCCGGCGATCGGCGGCAGCGAGCCGCCGATCACCGCGTTGGTCTCGCGGCGGTCCATGCCCGAGCGGTGGCCGAGCGTCCACATCGCGACCAGCACGCCGAACAGCAGCGCCACCGGCGGGTTCCCGAGCACGTCGAGCGCGTCCCGGACCGGGGTGCCCTTGTCGGTCGTGAGCTCCCCGATCGCCCGGGCGAGCATGAGGATGATCGGCAGCAGCACGGTGAGCACGGATGGCCAGAAGCCGGGGTTCCGGGTCGCGGCCCGCGCGGCGGTGCCACCTCTGGCGTAGTCCTCGTCGCCGGGCACGTCGCCCGGAACGTCGGGATTGTCGGCGCCGGGCCGGAACAGCGGTGAGACACCGGGCGACGAGCCGGAGGTGGCGGCGGCGGGTGCGTCGGCGGCGACAACCCCGGAGGTGGTGGCCGCAGGTGGGTCGGCAGCGGCGACGCCGGCGGTGGTGGCGGCGGGTGTGTCGGCGGCGGCGACGCCGGCGGTGGTGAGCAGGGCGGGCACCGGCAGCGGCACCCGCTTGGCGATCCAGTTGCCGAAGATCGGGCCGGCCACGATCACGGTCGGGATCGCGCAGATGATGCCGAACAGCAGCGTGAGGCCGAGGTCGGCGTTGAGACTGGAGACGGCGACCAGCGGACCGGGGTGCGGCGGCACCAGGCCGTGCAGCACGGAGAGGCCGGCCAGCGCCGGGATGCCGATGCGCAGCAGGCCGATGTCGGTGCGGCGGGCCACCAGCAGCACGATCGGCACCAGCAGCACCACGCCGACCTCGAAGAACAGCGGCAGCCCGACGAGGGCGGCCACGCCGGCCATCGCCCACGGCAGCGCGTTGCCGGAGACCCGTTCGACGATGCGCTTGACGATGCCGTCGGCGCCGCCGGACTCGGCGAGCAGGGCACCGATCATCGAGCCGAGCGCGATCAGCAGGCCCACGCTGCCGACCGTGCTGCCCAGGCCGGTGGTGAACGAGGTGACGGTGGAGCCCGGGGAGGCGCCGGCGACCAGGCCCAGCACGGCCGAGCCGAGGATGAGGGCGAGGAACGGGTGGAACTTCGCCCATGCGATCAGCAGGACGACGGCCGCGATGCCGAGCACCGCGGCGAGTACGAGTTGGGTGGTGCCGGCGTCGGTGATGGCCTCGGCGGCGAGGGGCGTCATGCGCGCGCGTTTACCCCTCGTACGTGGCTTTCAATCTCGACCGGGTAAAAGGGACAAATGCGCAGGTCGATCGAGCGGGAGGTACGCGCCGCGAGCCTGGTTCGCCGGCCCGACGCGGCGTGGGCGTTCGCGCTGCGCGCCGGGCTGGCGGTGGCCGTCCCGCTGGTGCTGCTGGTGGCCGTGGGCCGGCCGTCCTCGGCCGGGGTCGCCACGTTCGGCGCGTTCACCGCCCTCTACGCCCGGGACGAGCCCTACCGCCGCCGGGCCCGGGTCATGGCCGCGGCCGGGGCGGGCCTGATCGCCTGCGTCGGCATCGGCACGCTGGCCGGCGGACACGAGGTCACCGCGGTCGCCGCCGTCGCGGCCGTCGGCGGCGTGGCCACGCTGCTGTGCGGCCGCTTCCGGGTCGGGCCGCCCGGCGGCCTGATGTTCGCCTTCGCCGCCGCCGTCACCGCGGCGATCCCCGCCCCCGACCTCGGGCGGAACATCGGCCTGGTCGCCGCGGCCGCCGCCCTCGCCTGGCTGATCTCGATGTCGGGCGTGCTCGTGGACCGCGACGCTCCGATGAGATTGGCCGTGAGCCGGGCGCTGCGGGCCTCGGCCGCCCTCGTGGACTCGCCGGACGGACCGCCCGGCATCCAGGCCCGCTACCAGGCGGCGCTGGCCGTCGAGAAGGCATGGCGGGCCGTCCCGCCCGACCGGCACGCCGAGGCGCTGCTGGTCGCCCACGCCGAGACCGAGCTCAGCGGCCTGCACGGCCACGATCCCGAGGCGGCCGCCCAGTTGCGCCGGCTGGCCGGCGCCGCCGCCCGCCGGGGACCCGCGCCCGTCCCACCCGCGGACGGCGGCGAGGACGCCGAGGTGCTCGGCCGCCGCCTGGCCACCCTGCTGCTGTCGGAGCCGGCGACCCGCCGCCCCGGACCGCTCTGGCCGGCCGCCGCCCGGGTGGCGGCCGGCGCCCTGGCCGCCGGGGCCGCCGCCGGAGCGCTGGTCCACGGCACCGGACTGGGTCACCCCTACTGGGCGGCGGTGTCGGCGGTGGCCGTCCTGCAGGCCGACTCGCTGCGCCTGTCCCTGCAGAAGGCGATGCAGCGCGCCGCCGGCACCACGATCGGCCTGTTCCTGGCCGGCGCCGCGGTGGCCCTGCCCGGCGATCAATGGACGCTGGTCGTCGCGATCGTGATCGCCCAGGTCGCCGCCGAGCTGCTGGTGGTGCGCAACTACGGGCTCGCGATGCTGGCGATCACCCCGCTGGCGCTGCTGGTGGGCGAGCTCGGCCACCCGACGCCGCCGGCCGCTCTGATCGGCGATCGCCTGGTGCAGACCCTGCTCGGCTGCGGGCTCGGGCTGGCCGCCGCCGCCCTGGTGCGCAACCGGGCGGCCGCGCGCCACCTGGACGGCGCGATCAACGAGGTGGCGGCGGCGACGGCGGAGCTGCGGCGGGGGCACGGTGAGGCACGCCGGCTCGCGGGGCTGCTCCTTCAGCTGCGGGAGGCGTACGCGGTGGCCAGTGGCGAGCCCGGGCTGGCTCCCGACGCTACGGAGCGGGTGCTGCGGGCCGAACGTGCGGCTCGCCTGGCCCTGGTCGGCCGCCACTGAGCGGCGCCAGTCCCTGCCGCACCGCGTCGGCCACCTGGTTGAGCAGGGTGACCAGCACCTCGACCCGCTTGCGCCCGAGGATGGCGGCGTTCACCGGCCAGTGGAAGATCTGCGGCCGCCCCGCGTACCCGGGCGGCGGTTGCCGGCGCAGCTCGATCACCGTCCGCTCGGCGCGGAAGCGAAGATCGAACATTTGCACGTACGCGATGACGATCTCCGGCGCCGCACCCATGTACCCCGCCGGCCGCGCTTTGACGTGCAGGCCGGTGTCGCTGAACCCGATCGTCGCGCTCTCCATGCCGGCCGGGATCATCAGGTACCACAGTGGCCACTCGTTCGGGCCCAGCGTCAGCTCCTGGCGCCAGCCGTCGATCTCGAGCAGCGACAGGCCGGTCAGCTCCCGCTCGCCCAGCCGGCGGTGCAGCTCGTCGATCGCGGCCGCCGCCGCCAGCTCGGTCGGGTCGGCCGACCAGAAGTTCCAGAGCGCGGCCGTGCGCGGCGACCCGGCCAGCGCCCGGGCGACCTCCGCCCGCCGCGCGTGGCCGGCCCGATCGAGGCGCACGTCGCGGATCACCCGGCCGGCGATCGGGGCGAGCCCGTTGTCGTTCAGGTCGCGCACCAGCTCCGCGACCGCAGCCGGCGGGTGCCGGCGCAAGAACAGCCGCAGGTACGCGTCGACGAGGTCGGGCGGCCGCGACCCGCCCCCGGCGGATGCCCGGACCCCGTCCGCGGCGGGCGGCCGCGACCCGGCCCCGGCGGGCGGCCGCGACCCGTCCGCGGCCGGCGGGGGCGGCACCGAGGCGAGCAGCCGGATCCAGCCGAGGCCGTCGCCGGGCCGGATCGTCATCCGGTCGAGCACGGCGTCGACGTGACGGCCCTGCCGGTGCTCGTGCAGCAGGCCGAGGACCGTGGTGAGGATGCCGGGCGCCTCGGCCAGGAGCTGATCGGCCAGTTCGGCCGGGTGGACCGAGCGGCCGATGACCTCGCACATGCCCGGCTGGCGCGAGCCCACGAGCACGTCGATGGCCAGCCGCGCGCGCTCGACCGGGTCGGCCGCCGGCAGGGTGGCCGGCCGGGTGAGCAGCTCGGCCAGCATGCGGCTGCCCTCCCGCCGGCCCGCACGCACCGACTCGAGCATCGCCACCAGGATCGCCTGCGGCGGCGACTGGGCGAGCCGGCGGGCGAGGTAGCGCACGGTCTCCGGCCGGTCGACGCGGACCAGGACCTGGCCGGCCTTGGACCAGTCCGTCAGCACCGCGTCGAGCAGGGGCTCGACCGAGTCCAGGCCGGTGTCGGCGAGGTGGGCGACGAGCTCGGCGACCTCGTCCGGCCCTCGCCCGGCGGCGGCCTCGACGACCCGGCGGATGTCGAGCGGGCGCCCGGCGTCGGCGAGGGCCCGCAGCGTCCCGATCGTCTCGCCGACGGGCCGCACCGACGCCGCGGTCGCGAGCAGGTCGCCCGCCTCGCCGTCGCGCCCGGCCCGCCACAGGTCGGTGGCGAGCCCGAGCAGTGCGTCGGCGGGAAGCGTGGCGGCTGCCCCGGCGACGATCACGCCGACCGCGCCGGGTGGCTGCGAACGCGCGTTGCCCGCTCCGGGTGGCTGGGAAGGCCCGTTGCCCGCGGCGGGCGGCCGGGAACGCCCGTTGCCCGCGGCGGGCGGCCGGGAACGCCCGTTGCCCGCGGCGGGCGGCCGGGAACGCCCGTTGCCCGCGGCGGGCGGCCGGGAATGCGCGTTGCCCGTGACGGGCTGGGACGTGGCCGCCCGCAGCAGGGCGAGGAAACCGGCGGCGTCGTGGCAGGCGGCGACGGCCCGCGCGATCAGCCGGCCGGACTGGTCGTGGTGCCCGGCCTCGTCCAGGGCCACGGCCAGCGCCACCACGTCGGCGGCCGGGCGGGCGGCCAGCACCTCCTCGGCCGGCTGGTACACGCGGAACGCGGCCTCCTCGCGGCCGGCGTCGCGCAGCACGTCGCCGAGCGCGGCCGCGTCGGCGGGCGGGATGCGGCCGGCCGTGCGTTCGAGCAGCGCGTCGAGGACGCCGCCGTTCAGGGCGCGGGTGGTGGAGATCGCGGCGATCAGGGCGACCATCGCCTCGGGGCGGCCGAACCGGGCGTCGACCGCGGCGTCGAGCAGCGGGTCGCGCTGGTCCGGTGTGAGCAGGGCGGCGACCGGCACCGGCTCGCGGGCGGCCACGGCCCGGCGGGCCCGCTTCAGCACCGGGCGCCGGCGGAGCCGGGTGAGGATGCCGAACAGGGCGGCGATCTCGGCGGCGGGCCGGCCGGCGGCGGCGGCCAGCACCCGGTCGGCATCGGCCGTTGCACCGCCGGCGTCGAGGGCCTCGACGATGCCGACCACCTCCTGCGGGGCGCGGCCGGCGCCGACGGCGTCGAGCAGGGCATCGGCCGCCCGCTCGCCACCGGCCTCGCGCAACTCCCGCACCCGGCCGAGCACCGCGGCCGGCGCGAGCCAGGGGGTGGGCGCAGCGGCGGCGATCCGGGCCGCCGCCGCGGGGTCGCCGGAGGGAGCGGAGATGACCGCGGGAGAAGAAGTAACCGCGGGAGAGGCGGTGCGGTCGACCGCGGGAACGAGGGCCCGGTTGCGGGCCAGGACGATCCGGTGGCCGCGGTTGCCGGACCGCTGGACGGGCAGTGGGTGGCCGGCGCCCTGCAGGTCCTCCCGCAGCCGCCAGTAGACGTCCTCGGTGCCGAGCAGCTCGGGCCCACCCGGGATGCCGTCGGCCAGCAGGCGTACGAGCGCGCCGGTGAAGGCCGTGTATCGCGCACCCGGCGGCGCCACCGCCAGGCTCAGCTCGCCGCAGGCGGTCAGCAGGTAGGTGCCCTCGACCACGGTCTGCGCCGCGAAGTCGCCCATCGTCGCGTGCCCGCTGTAACAGCAGTCGAGGATGACCACCTTGGACGGGCAGCGGCTCTCCCGGACGGCCCGGCGGATGCGGTCGTAGTCGATGGCCCGCACGATCGGCGCCGACTCGGCCCGGCCCAGCGCCAGGAACAGCCGGCCCGAGTCGAGGTCGAGCAGACCGTGCCCGGCGAAGTAGAAGATCAGCGTGTCGGCCGCCTCGCGGGCCGCCGCCAGCAGCGCCTCCTCGACCTCGTCCGTGCTCCCGGCGTCGGTCAGGGTCACGCAGTTCTCCGGCGGCAGCCCCCACAGCCCGTCGTCGGCGAACAGCTCGCGCAGCCGGGCGACGTTGTTGGGCACGGCCGGCAACGGGCTCAGATGCTCGTACGCCGCCGGCCCGACCAGCACCGCCCGGGAGCGCCGCGGGTCGGGCAGCCGGGCGTCACCGGTCATCGAGGGCCCGCAGCGCCTTCTCCAAGGCGGCCAGGCTCTCCGGCGAGTCGTCCGGGACCGTGATCTTCACCCCGTCGACCTCGAAGGTGATCGGCGGCTTGGCCGGCCGTGTCGCCAGCCACGCGCGGAGCGAGACCAGGAAGCTGCCGAGCGCGATCGTGTTGCTGAGCACGATGTTGACGATCTCGGCCGCGCCCTGGTGCGCGGGACTGGCGACGGCACTGACCTCGACGTCGGGCGAACGGCGCAGCCAGTCGTGCAGGGACTGCAGGGCGGGCAGGCTCTGCGGATCGGCGACGGCGGCGGAGACCCTCATGCAAGGGATTGAAGCATGTCGCCGCGATCAGCGCGGACCGGCCGACAGCCCCGCCTTCACGCCCCGGGTCACGTCGTCGGCGAGGATCTCCGGCACCCCGGCGGCGACACCGTCGAGGGCCAGGGCCGCGACGATCGCGGGGTCGGTCTTCTGGTCGGCCGGGACGTGCGCCGCCATGTCGGTGTCCATGTAGCCCACGTGCAGGGCCGAGACGGTGATGCCGCGCGGGGCGAGCTCGTCGCGGACGGCGTTGCTGAGCGCCCAGGCGGCGGCCTTCGCACCGCTGTAGGCGCCGACGCCGGCCGGGTGCCACCAGGACAGGACGGACAGGACATTGAGGATCGCGCCGCCGCCGTTCGCCTCGATCACGGGTGCGAACGCGCGGGTCACCGCCAGCGTGCCGAAGTAGTGAGTCTCCATCTCGAGCCGGATCAGGCCCGGGTCGCCGCCGATCAGCGGCTGGCCGGTGCTGGTGCCGGCGTTGTTGATCAGCAGCGTGACGTCGGCGGCGATCTTGGCGGCGTGCTCGACGGCGTCGGCGTCGGTGATGTCGAGGCGCAGCGGGATCGCGCCGGGCAGGTCGACCGTCTCGGGGTCGCGGGCGGCGGCGTACACCTTGGCGCCGCGCTCGAGCAGCTGGGCGGCGAAGTGCCGGCCGAGGCCGCGGTTGGCGCCGGTGACGAGGGCAACGGAGTTCGTGAGGTCCATGCGGATTAGATTACGAGCATCATCTAACTCACGCAAGGTAATAGATGACACACACCATCTATCGCTATAGTGGCGGCATGGGACGGGTGTCGCAGGCGCAGGCGCAGGAGAACCGCAAGCGGGTCGTCGAGACGGCGGCCCGGCTGTTCCGCGAGCGGGGCGTCGCCGGGGTGAGCGTGGCCGACGTGATGGGCGAGGCGGGCCTGACCCACGGCGGCTTCTACAAGCAGTTCGCCTCCAAGGAGGCGCTGGTGGCGGAGGCGGTCGGGCAGGCGTTCGCGGAGGCCGACGGCAAGATCGCGGCGGCCGGGCGGGATGGCTTCGTCCGCTCGTACCTGGCCCCCGGGCATCGCGACTCCCCCGGCGACGGTTGCCCGGCGGCCGGCTTCGGAGGGGACCTCACGCACGAGCACACGCCGGGCGCCGTCGAGGCGTACGCGCAGGGGATCGAGGCCTATGCGCGCGAGCTGGGGAGCCTCACCGACGTCGCCACCCTGGTCGGCGCGCTGGTGCTCGCGCGCGCGACGGCCGGCGCCGAGATCTCCGACCGCATCCTGGCCGAGGCCCGCGCCGCCCTGCTCAGCGAAGGGTGAGGCTGGCCTCGAGCACGCGCAGGGCCTCCTCGACCCGGGCGAAGTCGGTCAGGTCGAAGTGGCCGCCCGGCGGCGCGACGGCCAGCACCACACCCACCATCGCCCCGGCGATCACCCGGTACCTCATGTCGTCGGCGGACTCGCCGTCCCGCTCGGCCAGCGCCCCGGCCAGCATGTCGATCGCCAGGACCGTCTGGTTCATGGCCCGGACCCGCAGCTCGGGCACGGCCTGGTAGATCCGCTGGCGGCGCTGCTCACTGCGCCACTCGTCCTCGTCGAGCGACAGGAAGACCGCCCGCATGCCCTCGAGCAGCGCCCGGACCGGCGGGGTGCCGGGCGGCTGCGCCTTGATCGCCTCGACGATCAGCGGGTCGTAGTCGTCGGTCAGGATCACGTCTTCCTTGGTCGGGAAGTAGCGGAAGAACGTGCTCTGCGAGACCTCGGCCGCCTCCGCGATCTGGTCGACGGTGGTCGCCGCGTACCCCTGCTCCTCGAACAGGCGCATCGCGTGATCGCGGATGGCGGCCCGGGTCTTCGCCTTCTTGCGCTCGCGCAAGCCGGTGGGCGGCGACGACGTCATAGGCCCGATTCTGCCAGCACCAGCCGGTCGTCCTCCACCGGCGCGACGCCGGCCCGGCGCGGCAGCAGCACCAGTGCGAGCACCGCCCCGGTCGCCGCCACCGCGGCCGCGACCAGCAGCGACACATCCATGCCGTGGGTGAACGCGTGCCGCGCCGCGCCGGCCAGGACCGGGTCGCCGAGCCGGGTCGCGACCGCCGCGCTCTCCCGCGCCGCGGCCGGCGCACCCGCCGGCAGGTCGTCGCGGTAGGCGCCGTTGAGGACCGTGCCCAGCACCGCGACCCCGATCGCGCCGCCGACCTGCCGCATCGCCTGCAGCAGCCCGTTGCCGACCCCGCTGCGCTCGGCGGTCAGCGCGCCCAGCGCCGCGTCCATCGACGGCGGCAGGGTGCAGCCGAGCCCGATGCCGGCCACCGTGATCCAGGCGGCGACGAAGCCGTAACCGCTGCTCACGGTCGTGAACGAGCCGAACGCCATGGCCGCGGTCATCAGCGCGAGACCGGCGGCGATCACCGGCCGGGCGCCGATCCGGGCGGCGGCCTTCTCGGCCACGCGGGCGCCGATCAGCAGGCCGCCGATCACCGGGAGCAGGCGCAGGCCTGATCCGAACGCGTCCTCCCCACCGGCGATCGAGAAGAACTGGGGCAGCGCGAACAGCAGGCCGAGCATGCCGAAGCTGGCGACGGTGGCGAGCACGGCGCCGCCGGTGAACGCGCGGGACCGGAACAGCGCCAGGTCGACCAGCGGCTGCCTGCGCTTCCGGTCTCGCTGGGTAAGGACGAAGATCACCAGCAGAACCACGCCGGCGACCACGGTGATCAGTGAGCGGGCGTCACCCCAGCCGCGTTCCCCGGCCTCGATGATCCCGTACGTGAGGGCGACCAGCCCGGCCGCCGACAGCACCACGCCGAGCGGGTCGAAGCGGCGACCGCGGTCGCCGTGCGACTCCGGTACCCAGAACGCGACCGCGACCAGCGCCACCGCCACCAGCGGCACGTTGATCAGGAAGACCGAGCCCCACCAGAAGTGGTCGAGCAGCCAGCCGCCCAGCAGCGGGCCGAGCGGGATGCCGAGCGCGCTCGCGGTGAGCCAGACCGACAGCGCCTTCGACCGTTCCCGGTCGTCGAAGAGCACGGTCAGCACCGCCCCCGAAAGCGGCATCAGCACCGCGGCGCCCAGCCCGAGCACGGCCCGGGCGGCGATCAGCTGGCCGGAGGTCGCCGACCAGGCGCAGGCGGCCGAGGCGGCGCCGAAGACGATCAGCGCGCCGAGCAGCAGCTTCTTGCGGCCGAAGCGATCACCGAGCATGCCCGCCGGCAACAGCGTCGCCGCCAGCACCAGCAGGTAGGCGTTCGTGAACCACTGCAGGTCGCCGGTGGAGGCGTGCAGGTCCCGGCTGAGCGTCGGCAGCGCGACGCTCAGGATCGTCGTGTCCAGCCCGATGGCCAGCGTGCTCAGAGCCAGGGCGCCCAACGCGTACCACCGTGATGTGGAAGTAACCATGTTTTGACAGTAACCCTCACTTAGGAGTGACTGTCAAGACATAGGATGGCGGTGTGATGGAGCTCTGCTCGCAACTCGGTCTGCCGGGCCTGTTCGACGTGCACACCCACTTCCTGCCGCCGCGGATGGAGCGCCGGGTGTGGGCGCACTTCGACATGGCCGGGCCGCTGCTCGGGCGGCCGTGGCCGATCACCTACCGGGTGCCCGCCGAGGAACGTGTCGCCCTGCTCGGGAAATGGGGCGTCCGGCACTTCTCGGCGCTGGCCTACGCCCACAAGCCGGAGATGGCCGACTCGCTGAACGGATGGACGCTGGACTTCGCCGCCCGCACGCCCGGCTGCCTGCGCAGCGCGACGTTCTTCCCCGAGCCCGGTGTCGCCGCATACACCCGCGCGGCCCTCGATCGCGGCGCCCAGATCTTCAAGCTGCACCTGCAGGTGGGCGGGTTCGATCCGCGCTCGGACCTGCTCGCCGAGACCTGGGGCCTGCTGGCGGATGCCGGGACGCCGATCGTGATCCACGCCGGTTCCGGCCCGGTGGCCGCCGGGTTCACCGGGCCCGGCCCGATCGGCGAGGTGCTCGCCCGCCACCCGCGGCTGTCGCTGATCATCGCGCACGCCGGGGCGCCTGAGTACGCCGCCTTCCTCGACCTGGCCTTCCGTTATCCGAACGTGCGGATCGACACGACCATGGCGTTCACCGACTTCTTCGAGGCGATGGCGCCCTTCCCTCCGACCTTGCGGCCTCGGCTGCGCGAACTCGGCCTGGGCGGCAAGGTCCTGCTCGGGAGCGACCTTCCCACCATCCCGTACGCCTACGAGCACCAGCTGGAGTCGCTGGCCCGCCTCTCGCTCGGTGACGACTGGCTGCGCCAGGTGTGCTGGACGAGCGCCTGTGACCTGTTCGGTATGCCGCCTCGCGGGTGAAGGTCCGGTAAGGACGTGCGCCGGCGTGCCACGATCATGTAAGGCACGTCCGGGCCGTGGAAGGGGACCGGCATGAAGAAGGTAGTCGGCTGGATCCTGCTCATCCTCCTCATCTTCTACATAGGCACCCAACCAGGGCCGGCGGCGGACATCGCCCAGAGCCTCTGGGACGGGCTCATGAACGCGTTCCGCGGCATCGGCACGTTCTTCCACGATCTGGCCACGTGACCCACATCCTCTGCGCCGGCCTGGTCACCGTCGACCTCGTCTACCGGGTCTCCCACATTCCCGGCGTCGACGAGAAGGCGCAGGCGCTGGGGGTGGAGATCGCGGCCGGCGGACCGGCGGCCAACGCGGCGGTCACGGCGGCCGCGCTCGGCGCTTCGGTCACGCTGGTCACGGCCGTGGGCGCGCACCCGCTCGGCGCGCTGATCCGGGCCGACCTCGCCCGGTACGGCGTCGAGCTGATCGACGCCGCCGCCGGCTCCGACGCGCCGCCACCGGTCTCGGCGATCACGGTGCTGGAGGGGACCGGCCAGCGCACGATCGTCAGCCGCAACGCCGGCGACCTGGCTCTCTCCGTCCCGCCCCTGCCCGCCGCCGACCTCACGCTGGTCGACGGCCACCACCCCGCGCTGGCCGTCGAGGCCGCGCGGCAGGCCCGGCGGCTGCTGGTGGACGCGGGCACGTGGCGGCCGGTATTCGCGTCGATCCTCCCGCTCGCGGAGGTCGTGGCCGCTTCGGCCGCCTTCCGCCATCCGGCCGAGGCGTCCCCCACCGACGAGGCGCTGGCGGCGGCGATCGGCTCACCGCACGTGATCGTCACCCACGGACCGGACCCGGTGCGCTGGTTCAGCGGCTCGCGCTCCGGTTCGATTCCGGTCCCGCCCGTCGAGGCCGTCGACACGGCCGGCGCGGGGGACGCCTTCCACGGCGCTCTGGCGGTCGCCCTGCTCGAAGCGGATCTCCCCCGCCCGGCCAGCCTCCCGCCGCCGTCCTCGGCGCCGCTCCCACCGCAGCCCTCGCTGACCCCTTACTCCGACAAATCGGATTTGTCGGATTGCGTTGCGTTCGCGATCCGCGTTGCCGGGGTGCGCGTCATGCACGCCGGGCCGCGAGCCTGGCTCGCGGCCCTTCCGCGCTGACGGGTCAGACGGTCTTCGCGAGGCGGTCGGCCAGCAGCTTCGCGAAGCGCGCCGGGTCCTCCAGGTCGCCGCCCTCGGCCAGCAGGGCGGTGCCGTAGAGCAGCTCGGCGGTCTCGGGCAGCGCCGGGTCGTCGGCCGAGCGCTCGTGAGCCGCGCGCAGGCCGCTGACCAGGGGGTGGTTCGGGTTGAGCTCGAGGATCCGCTTCACCCGGGGACCCTCCTGGCCCATCGCCCGGTACATCTTCTCCAGCGTCGGCGTGATGTCGTCGGTGTCGCTGACCAGGCAGGCGGCCGAGGTGGTCAGCCGGTGCGAGAGCCGGACCTCCTTGACGTTCTCGTCGAGCTTCTCCTTGAGAAAGCCGAGCAGCGGGGCGAAGTCACCCTCGGGCTCCGGCTCCTCGGCGTCCTTCGGCAGGTCGACGGTGCCGCGGGCGATCGACTGCAGCTTCTTGCCGTCGTAGTCGGGCACGGCCTCGACCCAGATCTCGTCGACCGGGTCGGTGAGGATCAGCACCTCGTAGCCCTGGGCCTGGAACGCCTCCATGTGCGGCGAGTTTTCCACCTGCGACCGGGACTCGCCGGTCAGGTAGTAGATCTCCTCCTGCCCCTCCTTCATCCGCTCGACGTAGGCGGCGAGGGTCGTCGGCTCGGCGCCGGCCGTGGACGAGAACGTCGACACGTCCAGGATCGCCTTCTGGTTGTCGGGGTCGTTGAGCAACCCCTCCTTGAGCGCCCGCCCGAACTCGCGCCAGAACGTCGCGTACTTCTCCGGGTTGTTGTTGAGAAGGTCCTTGATCGTGGCGAGGACCTTCTTCACGAGACGCCGGCGGATCATCTGGATGTGCCGGTCCTGCTGAAGGATCTCGCGGGAGATGTTCAGCGACAGGTCGGCCGCGTCCACCACGCCCTTGACGAAGCGCAGGTAGTCGGGGATCAGCTCCTTGCTGTCATCCATGATGAAGACGCGCTTGACGTACAGCTGAAGACCGCGGCGCGCGTCCCGCTGGAACAGGTCGTGGGGCGCCCGGCTCGGCAGGAACAGCAGCGCCTCGTACTCGAAGGTGCCCTCCGCCCGCATGTTGATGATCTCGAGCGGATCGCTCCAGTCGTGGCTGATGTGCTTGTAGAACTGGTGGTACTCCTCGTCGGAGACCTCCGAGCGCGGGCGCGCCCAGAGGGCCTTCATCGAGTTGAGCGTCTCGTCACCCATGCGGATCGGGAACGAGATGAAGTCGGAGTACCGCTTGACGATCTCCTTGATCTTCCACTGGTCGGCGTAGTCGAAGAGGGCGTCCTCCTCGTCCTTCGGCCGCAGGTGGACCGTCACGCTGGTGCCGACGGGCGCGTCGGGGGCGTCGTCGATCGTGTAGGTGCCCTCGCCGGCCGACTCCCACTTCGTGCCGTGCCCCTCGGTGCCGGCCTTGCGCGTCACCAGGGTCACCTTGTCGGCGACCATGAACGTCGAGTAGAAGCCGACGCCGAACTGGCCGATCAGCTCCGTCTCGCGCGCCTCGCTCGCCTCCTTGACCTTCGCCAGCAGCTCGGCGGTGCCGGACTTGGCGATCGTGCCGATCAGCTCGACGACCTCGTCGTGGGTCATGCCGATGCCGTTGTCGCGGACGGTGAGCGTACGGGCCTCGCTGTCAGCCTCGATCTCGATGTGGAGGTCGGAGGTGTCGGCCTCGAGCCCGTCCTGGAGCGTGGCCAGCCGCAACTTGTCCAGCGCGTCCGAGGCATTCGAGATCAGCTCACGCAGGAAGATGTCCTTGTTCGAATAGATCGAATGGACCATCAGTTGCAGCAGCTGCCGGGCCTCGGCCTGAAACTCCAGCGTCTCCATTCCCGAACTCCCATGTGGTCGCGGACGGGCGTACCGCCAGATCGTATGACCTCACGGTGACCGCGCGGCCACACCCCCGGACTCGTCACCCTTTGTTGACCGGTTATGCCACCGCCGCGGCCATCTCCGGCCGCGTCTCCCGGGCCCGCACGCGCCGGGCCTCCAGGACGAGCAGCACCACGGCCACCAGCGCGAAGACCACGTGGCTGCCCACACGAAGCGCGGCCGAGGCGGGCACCACCGGGTTCATCGTGAAGCTGTGCCAGACGTACGTCAGAAGCGCGCCCCCGGCCAGCGCGAGCCGATGCCGGCCATCCCAGCCGGGCCGGTTCGACCACCGCCACACCACCGTGATCGTCGTCGCGAACGCGGCCGGCACGATGACCACGCCGGCGTAGGCCGGAAGCGGATCCACCAGCATCAGCACGACACCGACCGTCAGCGCGACGATGCCCACGACCCAGGCCGCCGGCGCCGCCTTTCCACTCGCGTCCGCGGCCCGCGTCGCCGGCACCAGGAAGGCGACCGTGATCAGGACGGCGGCCGCGATCAGTCCGGGAAGCCGCAGCCAGGGCGTCGTGCGCCGGGTGGTCCACTCCTCGACCAGGGCGATCGGCGTGCTGATGCTCCAGATGGTGTGGATGGCCAGGACGAACAGCGTCCAGGAGACCGAGATGCCCAGCGCCGGCACGAACGCCGGGGCGAGCAGATCCAGGCCGAGATAGTGCGGGTTGAACAGCGACTGCGTCTCGAGCCCTTCCTCGATCACGCCGTACGCGAGCGCGAGCAGCAGCATCGTCGGCCAGCCGCGGCCGGTGCGCCGGGCGATCTCCCGCACGAGCACGGCGGCGCCGCCGTAGGCCGGGGCCAGCAGGACGAGGAACGGCAGCTGGGCAAGCGTGAAGTCGCCCAGCAGGAACTCCGCCACCAGCGGGGAGATGAAGAAGAGGGCTGTCGCGGGCGCCACCCGACGCATGGACATGATCCGATGCTCACCCTCAGCGCCGAGCCGCATCCGGGCCGTATGTCACGGGTCGCCGATGACATCCAACCGATCACCGGCGTTGCCCGCGTGATTCACCCGGGTGGGGTGAGGCCGGCGGGGTCCCCGGAGCGCGACGATCACGCCACCGAGATCGGGAGGTGGCGACGTGGGTTGCCTGTTCGCGCTGTTCGCCGGGGTCTTCCCGCGCCTGGCCCTGTTCATCATCTGGGTGGCGCGCCCGGTGCTGGTCAACTCCGCCTTCGACAGCTGGATCGTGCCGCTGCTCGGCATCATCTTCCTGCCGTTCGCCACGCTGATCTATGTGGTGCTGTACGTGCCGGGCGTGGGCCTGACCGGGTGGGGCTGGTTCTGGGTGATCCTGGCCGGGCTGCTCGACATCGGACACTGGGTGGCGAGCGCCACCCAGAGGCGGCAGATCCCGGGATACCGGGGCGCCTGAGGTCCCGTCGTTTTCGTTGTCACCATCAGGCGGGACGGCGCAGCGCCGCCCGGTCAGCGGACGGCGGCGGCGATCGCTTCCGCCGGGGTCGTGGTCGGCCGTCCGATCAGGCGCCGCAAGTCGCCGGAGTCGGTGAACATTTCGTCGTGGCTCATGGCGCGGTCGGCGTCCGCAAGGACCTGGGCAAGCTCGGCGGGCACGCCCCCGTCGACCAGCACCTGGGCGAACTCGTCGACCGGCAGATCGGTGTAGCCGATCCGCTTGCCCGTCGCGGCCGAGATCGCCGCGGCCAGCTGCGTCAGGGTGAAGGCCTCATCGCCGCCCAGCTCGTACGCCTTGCCGTCGTGGCCTTTGGTAGTCAGCACGACCGCGGCGGCGCCGGCGTAGTCGGCTCGGGTCGCAGCGCTGATCCGGCCCTGGCCGGCGGCCCCGACGAGCGCTCCGCCCCGCATTACCTGAGGGAGCTGGTCGGTGTAGTTCTCCAGGTACCAGCCGTTGCGCAGCATCACGCTGGGGAGGCGTTCGCGCAGGTACTCCTCCGTGGCCCGGTGGGTGGGAGAAAGACTGGTGGTGGACGTGTCGGCGTGCAGCATGCTCGTGAACGCGACCAGCGACGCGCCCGCCACCACCGCGGCGTCGATGGCGCGGCGGTGGTTGGCCACGCGCTCGCTCGGGGTCGTGGTGGAGATCAGCAGAAGCTTGTCCACGCCCTCGAAGGCTGCGGGGAGGCTGCCGGACTCCGCGAAGTCGGCCCGGCGGACCTCGACACCGCGGTCGGCGAAGTCCTTGATCCTGCTGATGTCACGGCTGGTCGCGACGATCCCGGAGGCCGGCACCCCACGGGTCAGCAGCGCTTCGACGGTGAGCCGGCCCAGATTTCCGGACGCTGCGGTGACGACGATCGACATGGCGGTTACCCCTTTCCGCTGCGGGCCTTCCGCGACGCGAACCCACCATGACCTGGTCACTCTCCTTTGGTAAGGGCGAACTTTCGGGTAAGGTCCCCACCCGGGCGAAAGGATCCAGGTGAGGTTTGTGGTGACGGTCCGGGAAGTGAGCGAGTCCACACCATCGTGGGACCCGTATACGCGGGGCTGCCCGTCGCGTGACGTGCTCGACCAGATCGGCAGCAAATGGGCGGTCCTGGTGATGGGCGAGCTCGGCCGGCATGGGGCGCGTCGGTTCACGCAGCTGCGGCAGCAGCTCGGGGGGATCAGCGAGAAGATGCTCACCCAGACGCTGCGCACGCTCGAACGCGACGGGCTGATCCTGCGGATGGTGTATCCGGAGGCGCCGATCCGTGTGGAGTACGAGCTGACGCCGCTCGGCCAGACCCTGCGCGGTCCCCTGAAGGCGCTCACCGAGTGGTCGACGCAGCACATCGAGGAAGTTGTCGACGCCCGCAGGAAGTACGACGAACGCACCAGAAAATAGCCGGCGCCTGACGCTCGGCCACCGCGCAGCGGTGCGGGCGGTGGGCGGCGGCGCGGCCGGCGCTCGGGGCTAGCCGGGCATGGCCGCCTCCGTCTCGGTGGGTGGCGGGCGGAAGCCCAGGAACGTCGTCACGCCGGCGATGAGGGTTTCGCCGAAGTCGAACAGCAGCAGGGCGAACGGCTCGAACGCGCCGCCGGGGCCGGTGGGGCGCTCCTGCCACAGGGCGAGCCCGCCGTTTGCGGACTCGAACGTCATGCGGGCGCCGTGGCAGGAGCCGTCGGACGCGGCCATGACGGCGGCCACCGTGTCGCGGCCGCGGATCCACCAGGTGAACGGCGGCATCGAGTTGATGACGTCCTCCTGCAGGAGGGCGACCAGAGCCGCTACGTCGTCGCGCTCGAAGGCGTCGGCGTAGCGCTCGAGCAGGGAACGCTTGGCGGCGTCGGAGAGCGGGCTCGGGGGTGGCAGGTCGGCCCTGCGCAGGGCGGCCCGGGCGCGCTGCAAAGCGCTCGTGACCGACGGGACCGTCGTCTCGAGCAGGGTGGCGACCTCGCCGGCCGGCCAGCACAGGACGTCGCGCAGGATGAGGACCGCCCGCTGGCGGGGCGGCAAGTGCTGGAGGGCGGCCACGAACGCCAGGCGGACGCTCTCGCGGCTCACGGCCACATCGGCGGGGTCGGCCGCCGAGCGATCCCTCGACCGGCCGAGCTCCATCGAGCGGTCGAGGATGGGCAGGACCCACGTCGACTCGGGCAGCGGGGCGCCCAGATCGCCGCCGGGGGCGGCCGTGGAGGCGAAGTCGACGGCGCGGGCGCGGCGCTTGGCGGAACGGAGCATGTCGAGACAGACATTGGTGGCGATCCGGTAGACCCACGTGCGCAAGGAACCGCGTACGGGATCGAAGTCGCCCGCATGCTTCCACGCACGCAGCAAGGTCTCCTGCGCGGCGTCCTCCGCTTCGAATGGTGAACCGAGCATGCGGTAGGCGAACCCGACGAGCTCGCCCCGCATGGCCGTGAGCTGTGCCTCCATGCCCGGGAAAGCTACTCGCCACCTACGACAAATACATCAGACCAGGGTCCGGCATACAATACTTGATCTTGTACGCGATGACGAGCACCGTCGATGTCATGCGATGGACGATCGACGGCACCATCGGGCGCGCGCTGTGGATCGGCGGCGGCCAGTGGGCGGGCAAGACGACGGTCGCGGGGCTGCTCACCGACCGGTTCGGCCTGATCCACTATCACTACGACTTCCACGATTCGCGCGGGCACGAGGATCGCCGGCTCGCAAGCCGGGTGCGCCGGGGCGACTGTGCTCCGGGAGATATCGAACCGGATGGGGAGGCGGCCTGGATCGGCCGCAGCCCGGCGGAGATGGCCGATCAGGCTCTGCGGGGCTTTCCGGAACGGTTCGAATGGGTGCTCGACGACCTCCGCGGCATCGTCACGCCGCATACGGTGATCGCCGACGGGTGGGGGCTGCGGCCCGAGCTCGTCGCCCGGGTGACCGATCCGCGGCGGATGGTGGTGCTGGTGCCCACCGACGAGTGGCGCCGGCACCAGGCGCGGACCCTCCCCCGGGCCCGGCGGGTCGGGCAGCGGGTGAGCGATCCGGAGCGGGCGAACCGCACCCGGATCGAGCGCGACCGGCTCATCGCCGCCGACGTCGTCCTCAAGGCCGAGGCGGAAGGCGTCCGCATTATCGAGGTGGACGGCGTTCTTCCGGCCGATGAAATCGCGGGCCTCGTGGCCGATTACTTCGCGCCGTTCCTGCCCTAACCTCACCGGCATGAACGCCATCGCCGTCCGAGCCGCCACGCCGGCCGACCATCCCCGGATCGTCGACCTGCTGACCCGGTCATGGGGCGAGACGGTCGTGGTCGGGCACGGGGTCCGCTACGACGCGGCCGAGCTGCCCGCGCTGCTGGCCGAGCGGCGGGGGCGGCTGGCCGGGCTCCTGACGTACGACATCGGAAGTGAGGGTCTCGAAGTGGTCTCGATCGACGCCGTGGTGCGGCACGCCGGGGTCGGCACGGCGCTGCTGAACGCGGCGGCGGAGCTCGCGTGGGCGAAGGGGCTCGACCGGCTCTGGCTGATCACGACCAACGACAACATCGACGCGCTGCGGTTCTATCAGCGTCGCGGGATGCGGATCGAGGGGGTCACGCGCGGCGGGGTGGACGCGTCGCGCCGGCTGAAACCGGGGATTCCGCTCGTGGGCGATTACGGGATCGAAATGCACGACGAGATCACGCTGGAGATGAGGCGGCCGGTCGGCTCCGGAATCGCGCAACCCGGCTAGATGGGTCTCGATTCAGGCCGGTTACGCCCGATCCCTCTCAGTTAGCAGATCACGGGTTTCCCGACGCCGGAATGAGACAGAGCTGTTGCATTGACGGTTCTTTCGGTGTCTGATGCGTTCGATGCCTCCGCAGGTGGACGCATCGATCGGCGTTGTCGTGGGTGGGTGGCCGCCACCGCCTGCCCGCGACCGCGTCCCCGATTCGCGCGGCCGCGTCACCCCCGTGCGCGGCCGCGTCCCCGATCGCAACGGGGCGGCCCGGCGATCGGGATCGACGGCGATCGGGATCGATGGCGACGGGGATCGGCGGCGACGGGGATCGGCGGCGATCGGGATCAGCGGCGATCGGGATCAGCGGCAATCGGGGTCCGAGACGGAGCCCGGGACGAGGGCTGCGGCGCGGGCCTCGAGGAAGCGTCGTTCGGCGGTGTTTCCGGTTCCGGCGGCGGCCTTCGCGTAGGCGCCGGCGGCCTCCGCCACGCGGCCCAGCCGGCGCAGGAGGTCGGCGCGGACCACCTCGCGCACGTGGTGGGACTCGAGGCCGGGCAGCCCGTCGACGACGGCCAGGGCGGGGGCGGGGCCTTCGACCTCGGCCAGCGCCACGGCGCGGTGCAGGGCCACGGTCGGGGTGGGTGTCAGGGCGAAGAGGTGGTCGTAGAGCAGGAGGATCTGCGGCCAGTCGGTGTCGGCGGAGGTCGGGGCGTCGGCGTGGACGGCGTTGATCGCGGCCTGCAGCTGGTACGGGCCGGGGCGGTTGCGGCGCTGGCAGTCGCGCAGGAGGGACCGGGCCTCGGCGATCTGGTGGCGGTTCCACCGGGAGCGGTCCTGGTCGGACAGGAGGATCGCGTCGCCGGACGGGGTCGTGCGGGCTCGGCGGCGGGAGTCGATCAGGAGCATCAGGGCCAGCAGGCCACGGGCCTCGGGCTCGTCGGGCATCAGGGTGAGCAGGGTGCGGGTCAGGCGGATCGCCTCGGCGGTCAGGTCCGATCGGGTGAGGTGGTCGCCGGCCGAGGCGGCGTAGCCCTCGTTGAAAACTAGATAGAGGACAGCCAGGACGGCGCCGAGGCGGGCGGGCAGGTCCTCGTCGCGCGGGATCCGGTACGGGATGCCGGCGTCGCGGATCTTGCCCTTCGCCCGGGTGATGCGCTGGGCCATGGTCGCCTCGGGGACGACGAACGCGCGGGCGATCTCGGCGGTGGTGAGGCCGCCCAGCAGGCGCAGGGTGAGGGCGACCCGGGAGGCGGGGGCGAGCGCCGGGTGGCAGCAGGTGAAGATCAGGCGCAGCATGTCGTCCTCCTCTCGCGGCGACTCCCCCGGTACGAGTGACGAGGCCTCGCGGGCGGCACGCCGGGACTCGCGGCGCACGTGGTCGATCGCGCGGTTGCGGGCGGTCGTGATGATCCAGCCGGCCGGGCTCGGCGGGATGCCCTCGGCCGGCCAGCGGCGCACGGCCGCGGCGAACGCGTCCTGCACCGCCTCCTCGGCGAGGTCGATGTCGCCGAAGTGGCGGACCAGGACCGCGACCGCGCGGCCGTACTCCGTACGGAAGATGGTCTCGATGTCGCTCACACGACCGGCCGGACCTCGATCGCCAGGGGCGCCAGGATCGCCGACATCTTGCCGCCCCAGGACAGGGCCTCGTCGAGGTCGGCGGCCCGGATCAGGGTGAAGCCGCCCAGGTGCTCCTTGCCCTCGGTGAACGGGCCGTCGGTCAGCACCGGCTCGCCGTCGCGGGAGCGGATCACGGTCGCGGTCGACGGCGGATGCAGGCCGGCCGCGAAGACCCAGGCGCCGGCCGCCCGGAGCTCCTCGTTCAGCACCTCGAGGTTCTTCATCATCGGCTCGAGGACGGACGGGGGCGGCGGGTCGCCGTCGGGCTGGTAGACGCTGAGCAGATACTGCTTCATCGGAAGCTCCTCTCTCGTCGTGTCACCGTCTACACGAACGAGGCGCCGGGATTTCTACACCCCACTCAACAACTTCGCGATGGCGGCGTGATGGTGGTAGTCCCGCGTCTCCTCGATCAGCCCGTCCCGTACGCGCAGGACCTGGATGTTGGGAAGTTTGACGCCCCGCACGTCGTAGTTCCACTCCGCCACGATGACCGAGGGATCGGCGGTCTCGTGGACGCGCACGTCCTCGGCCCGCAGCGAGATCCGGCCGGCCAGCCGCGCGAAGTGGTCGCGGATCTGCGAACGGCCGGTCAGGCGTACCGGCTCGGGCATCATGAAGGGAATCTCCACGGATGCGTCCTCGGCGTACAGGAGGTGCAGGTTTGTCCAGTCGTCGCTGCCGATGCCCGCCGTGAGCTGCTCGAACACCTGCTGGGGTGTGCTCATCGGAACCTCCGCTAAAGTAGAAGTCGCCACTCCGCTTCCGAATATACGGAGTACGCACTCCGTTTACCACCCCGGGATCGCCATGACCTTGCGCGCCGACGCCCGCCGTAACCGGGCCCGCATCCTCGAGGCCGCCGAGCACGTGCTGGTCGAGCGGGGCACGACGGTGTCCACCGAGGAGATCGCGCGTGCCGCCGGCGTCGGCATCGGCACCGTGTTCCGCCACTTCCCGACCAAGGAGGAGCTGCTGCAGGGCGTCTTCGTGGCGCGGCTGCACCGGCTCGCCGAGGATGCGAACCGGCTGGCCGGCGGCCCCGATCCGGGTGCTGCGCTGGCGTCGTTCCTGCGGCAGGCGGCCGAGCAGGGCGAGGTCAAGAACGCGCTGGCCGGCCTGCTGACCTCGGCCGGCGTCGATGTGCGGACGGCCGCGGCCGAGGCGCACGCCGAGGTGACGGCCGCGCTGGGCGCCCTGCTGCGCGGCGCCCAGGCGAGCGGCGCGGTGCGCGAGGACCTGCGGGTGGCCGATCTGATCGGTCTGCTTGCGGGCACTTCCAAGGCGATCGAGTACGCAGGGCAGGACGCGGCCGCCCGCGAGCGAATCCTCGCCGTCATCCTCGACGGCCTGCGCCCGGGAGGTGCGCGATGAGCCCCCACATCCACGTCGAGCGCAACCTGAACCGGCAGGCCGCCACCCGGAACATGCTGGCGTCGGAGTTCGGCCTGATCGCCGACTCGCCGTCGTCCGTCACTACGGGTTGTGGGCTGCGGGTGGCGTACGCGATGACCTCGGCCCGCCCGGAGAGCGTGACCTGCCTTCCCTGCCGTGAGCACGCGGCGCGGTGGCATCGCGCGGCCGCCGGCCTGGACCGGCCGCTCTACCACCTCGAGCAGGCGCGCAAGTTCGGTTAGCGGTCAGCGGACCTCGAGCTCCTGCAGGGAGTAGCCGTAGACGCTGTTGCGCTTGGTGCCGTACATCCGGACGTACCGCGCGGCGGTCGGCTCGAGCGGGATGTCACGGATGCCGCCTTTGCCGGAGGTGGTGCGGTAGACGGTGGTCCAGCCCTTGAGGTCGGTGGAGATGTCCACGCGGTAGCTGACGGCGTAGGCGTGCTCCCACCGCAGCCGGATGGTGCGGATCGAACGGATCGCGCCGAGGTCGACCAGGAACCATTGCGGGTCGGCGAAGGCGCTGCTCCAGCGGGTGTTGAGGTCACCGTCGACGGCTGCCGCGGCCGGGAAGCCGGCGGCTTCCAGGCTGGATGCCTTGGCGCGCTTGCCGAGGGCGAGGTTGGGGCGGCCGGTTGCAGTCGGCTTCGGGCCGGCTTCGGCTCCGGCTGAGGCCGTCGCCGGGACCGTCGAGCCGGCCGGGTTCGGGCCCGGGGGTGGCGTGGCCGGCGCATGGCCCTCGGCCGCCGCGGGGTTGGGGCGGGCGATGTGGACCTTGCCGGTGGCTACGGCGGCCGCGGCGCCGCCGGCCAGGATGGCCAGGACGAGCACCGGGACCGGCCAGCGGCGTCTTCTCGCTTTCGCCTCGGCCGCCGGCCGTGCCGCAGGCCGTGCCGCAGCGGGCTGGTCATCGCCGGGGCGACGGCCGCCGCCGAACGTGGACGGTCCGGCCGCGACCTCCGGCGACTGCCCGGGGCGGGGCGAGGACGCGAACACAGCGCGTAACGAGGCCGCCCGCTCGGAGGCGGCCCGCTGGGCGGCGGTGCGCTGGTCAGATACGTCAGCCGGATCCGTCGGCGTGCCGTCCACCAAGCTCTCCTCAGCAGCGTGCGAATGGGACGCGGCGAAGTTTAGCGATCCGTCGGCCATCGACGTCGATGCACGTCCTATGTGGTCCAGTTTTCGTCGGTGTCGTCACTCTGTGTGTGATGGGTGCTCACCTGACGAAGAGCGGGAACAGCCCGGTCCAGGTGCAGACCGCGACAAACGCGCTCGCGACCAGCATGACCCCACGTTCCCGGGCGGTGGATGGGTAAGGTCGGTCGTACTGCTCAACTGAGGAGTTCCGTGCTCAACGCCTCGTTCCGCCTCGATCCCGCCTTCACCGTCGCGCCGGTCTCGCGCCGCACGTTCGGCTCGTTCGTCGAGCACATGGGGCGCTGTGTCTACACCGGCATCTACGAGCCGTCCCATCCGACCGCCGACGCCGACGGCTTCCGGCCGGACGTGCTGGCCCTGACCCGGGAGCTGGGCGTGTCGCTGGTGCGCTACCCGGGCGGGAACTTCGTCTCCGGCTACCGCTGGGAGGACGGCGTCGGCCCGGTCGCGGACCGGCCGGTGCGCCGCGATCTCGCCTGGCACAGCCTCGAGACGAACGAGGTGGGCATCGACGAGTTCATGCGCTGGGCGGCCAAGGCCGGCGTCGAGGTGATGTACGCGCTGAACCTCGGCACCCGCGGTGTGCAGGAGGCGCTGGACGTCCACGAGTACCTGAACCACCCGTCCGGGACCCGCCTGTCGGAGCAGCGCCGGGAAAACGGGGCGGATACGCCGTACGGGATAAGGATGTTCTGCCTCGGGAACGAGATGGACGGGCCCTGGCAGACGGGACACAAGACCGCGCACGAGTACGGGCGGCTGGCCGCCGAGACGGGACGGGCGCTCCGGGCCGCCGAGCCCGGCCTGGAGCTGATCGCCTGCGGGAGCTCAGGATCGTCGATGCCGACGTTCGGGGCGTGGGAGTCCGAGGTGCTGGAGCTGGCCTACGACCAGGTCGACTACGTCTCGGCGCACGCCTACTACGAGGTGATCGACGGTGACCTGGGCAGCTTCCTCGCCTCCGCGGTCGACATGGACCACTTCATCGACAGCGTGGTCGCGACCGCGGACAGCGTGGCCGCCCGGCTGAAGTCGGCCAAGCGCCTGAAGATCAGCTTCGACGAATGGAACGTCTGGTACCTCCGCAAGTTCGAGGCCGATCGATCGTACGACGAATGGCCGATCGCGCCCCGGGTCATCGAGGACACGTACAACGTCGCCGACGCGGTCGTGGTCGGCGGCCTGCTGATCTCGCTGCTGCGGCACTCCGACCGGGTCGCCGCCGCCTGTCAGGCCCAGCTGGTGAACGTGATCGCGCCGATCCGGACCGAGCCCGGCGGGCCGGCCTGGCGGCAGACGACCTTCCATCCGTTCGCCCTGACGTCCCGGCTCGCCAAGGGGAACGTGCTGCGGGTCGAGGTGTCGTCGCCGGTGTACCCGACCGCCCGCTTCGGGGACGTGCCGGTCGTCGACGCGGTGGCAACCCACGATCCCGGGTCCGGGGATGTGACGGTCTTCGTCGTCAACCGGGACCAGTCCTCATCCGTGGACTTGTCCGTATTGCTGGGCGGGTCTTACGAAGTGGCGGAAAGCTGGACGCTCTCCGACCCGGACCTGACCGCCACGAACACTCTCGAGGAACCGGACCGGGTCGTGCCCCGACCGGGATCGGCCGCGGTTGCCACCGACGGCACGCTCACCGCCTCGCTGCCGCCGGTGTCCTGGAGCGCGATCCGGCTGTCTCCCAGAACGTGATCGTCGAACCCCCGCGCTCCTGGAACGTGATCCTCCAGCCCCCCGCGCTCCTAGAACGTGATCGTCCAGCCCTCGCGGGCGGCCTGGTCGGCGGTGTAGGCGACGCCGTCGACCTTGAGTCCGCGGTGGTCGAGGACGGTGATGGTGCCGCCCCGGTTGCCGAGCGCGACCGGGGCCGCGACGCTGAGCCGGACGGCGTCGCCCGCCTGGAGCCGGCCGGTGAGCTCCTGACGGCCGCCGTTGCGGTCGGCCAGCTGCCAGCCGGTCAGGTCCAGCTCGCCCGGGGACACGTTGAGCAGGGTGACGGTCTCGGGTTCGGGGGCGGGGCCGGCCGGGTTGGCGAGCGCGGCCACGATGCGTACGAGATGGTCGGGCTCCTGCGGGCTCGGCGCCGGCGCCGGACCGGGCTCCGGAATGCCGGGCAGGGTGTGTCCCGTGGTGTCGTCGGTGTGGAACGACTGGGACTGGAAGGCGAGGAAGATCGCCACCCACTTGCCGTCCGGGTAGCTCAGCAGCAGGCCGCCGTCCTGGTACACCCCGTCGTCGTCGGCGAACCGGCCGCTGTTGCCCTGGTTCATGTGGACGTCGTGCACCCCGTTGCCGGGCAGGAAGTCGAAGATCTTGTCCTTGACGGCCGGCTCGGGACCCCACGACTGGCCGAACACGAAGGCCCGCGCCGCCGGATCGCCCAGCGCGCGCGACACGTAGTGGTCGAGGAAGTCGCCGAGGTCGTTCTCCGGCCCCGGCTCGGCGGTCGGCACCGGCCGCATGGCCTCACGCTGGAACAGATTGCCCCGGATGTAGTCGAGCGCGGCCCCGGTGCCGTCGCTGCTCAGCTCGGTGAACCCGTCGGGCAGCGCGGCGATGCGCTCGAGGAGCGGATGCCGGAAGTCGTCGACGGCGACGTAGAGCAGCTCGGGCGGCCGCTGCTGCGATCGCACGTTGACCGCCGCCCGGTAGTCGACGCCGGCGGCCCGCAGACGGATCTGATAGTGCGGCGTGTCGGCCGTCTCGATCCGGCGGTCGATCACGGCGGCGCGCAGGACCCCGTAGGGCTTGATCGGCATGGCGCGATTAGAGCATCGGGGCGGAGGGGCGCTCAGTCAAAAGATCTACAAAGGGGTACGGGTCAACCCGATCGATGCGGGGGTTCGGCGCGCACGCCGAGTGGCCGTCACCCGATAGGAGGAGGCCGGGCGGATCCCGCGGGCCCGCCCGGCGGCTCTCAGTGGACGGTGCGCAGGACCGTGCGGATCCAGGGGACGATGTTGTCGGTCCGGGCGGCGTTCTCGATCTGGGTGTGCGGGCAGCTCGGGCCGTTGCTCACCACGGCGGCCAGGCGCGGCCATCGGTGGGCGCTCTCGGTGAAATAGGGACCACCCGAGTCGTACGGGCATGGGGTCGTGTCCGGCGCCGGCGCGTAGCCGTGCATGCCCAGCACCGACTCGCCCACGGTGACCACCGACAGCTGTCCCGTGCGCAGCTCGGTGCCCGGCACCGGGTTGACGCTGGTCGTCGCGCCGTAACCGGTGACCCGGAGGATCGCGCCGACCTCGGGGGCCGATCGGGCCAGGGCGATCGGCCGGACGCCGTGCACCGGCGCCGAGAGCTCGGCCAGCGAGACGTCCGCGGTCGGGGACTGGCGGACCGCGACCACGGTGGCCGAGCGGCCGGCGATCGTGGCGGTGGTCAGGTCGGCCACCGGGCGGTCCACCCGCACGTTGTTCTCGTCGCGGAAGCAGTGGCCGGCGGTGATCACCCAGCGCGGGGCGATCAGGGCGCCCGAGCAGGCGCTGTTGCGGCGGCCGCCCGATGCCGTCGGGATGCCGGTCATGGTCAGGCGGACCGAGAACGTGTACTTCCCGTCCGGCACCGGTTCGGAGTTGGCGATGGCCCATGCCGGGGTGCCGGCCCCGAGCACGATCCCGAGCGTTGCGGCGACGGCGAGCAGCCGTCGTATCGGTCGTGACATCGGGACACCGTATCGACGCCAAGCGATCAACGAGGTACCGGCAGCTCGTGGCGTCCTGACGCCAACCTGACTCTTGCCTTCTCCGCGGGTGGATGAGGGCGCTACATGGGGTGATGGAAAACCCCCTCGACGACGATCGGGCGATCGTCCTGGCCGACCTTCCGGCCGGCCCCGCCCGCGACCTCGCGGCCAAGGCCAACCGGCCGCGCGGGCCGGGCGACGCCACCCTGCGCACCCGCGCCGAGTTCACGGCGCTGCTCGGCCAGCCCGCGGCCGCGCCACTGGCCGGCGTCTTCAAGAAGGCGTCGATCGGCCGGGAGGAGTTCTTCGCCCTGCCGATGTACCAGGTCACCTTGACCGGGTGGCCGCCCGCCGACATGAAACCCGACCAGCCGGTCGAGTCCAGCGGCGACGCGCGCATCGGGCTCTGGCGCGCCGATCCGGCCGACCAGCGGCCGATCCCGCCGCCCGACCAGGCCGGCGTGCTCTACACCAGCACCACGTTCTCGCTGGTCAACAGCGGTAACCGGACGAAGTACGCGCCGAAGCGCTCGTGGAAGCTGGACGTCGACCCCGGGGCCGACGACGACCGGATCGTCGGGATGTCCCGGCTCAACCTCAAGTCCATGGTCAACGACCCGTCCCAGATGCGCGAGGCCATCGCCTGGTCGCTCTTCCGGCGGATCGGCGTCCCGGCCGCGCGGCACACCTACGCCCGGTTCGCCATCAACGGCGGCTACCAGGGCCTCTTCTCGCTCATCGAGCAGGTCGACCGCGGCTTCCTCAAGGAGCGGTTCGGCGCCAACAACCACGGGAACCTGTACAAGGCCTACTGCGGCGACGTCGGCTGCGCGACCCTCGAGCACCGGACCGGCAAGGACGGCGACGACAGCGGCAAGCAGTACTACACCGGCCACGACAATCCCGACCTGACGTATCGCCTCAAGACCAACGAGGACGACCCGGACCTCAACACGTACGACGATCTGGCCGACCTGATCCGGGCGCTCGACCGGGGGTCGATGGCGGAGATCCAGGACCTCTTCGACGTCCGGGGCTTCCTGCGCTGGGCGGGGCTGAACGTGCTGCTCGGCAGCTGGGACAACTACTTCGCCACCCCGGCCAACTACTACCTCTACAACGCGGGCAAGGCCGGGTCGCCGAAAGACTTCCTCGACAAGCCGTACTTCACCTTCATCCCGTGGGACTACGACAACTGCCTCGGCATCGACTACTTCGGGACGGCCTGGCAGTACACCGACCTGCTCGACTGGCCGGCGAACACCAAGGCGTACCACCAAGGGAAGGGTTTGTCGCGGATCCCGCTGGTGACCAAGCTGCTGGCCGACCACGACTGCGCGCAGTACTACCTGGACCACATCGACCATCTGCTGGCGACCGACTTCACGCCGGACGCGCTGACCGCCCGGATGAACGCGCTGTGGCCGCGGGTGGTGCCCTCGGCCTACCTCGAGGCCGACTTCCCGAACTCGGCCCCGTTCACCGGCCGGGTGTTCACCAACGACGAGGTCTACCGGGCCGGCCACGAGCAGCAGGAGCTGCGGCACGGCAACGAGTTCATCCTGGGCATCTACCACTACGCCCGGATGCGCTGCGACAGCGCGCACGAGCAGCTGACCGCCCTGCGCAAGACGTTCCCGGCCGGCGCGAGCGGCGCGACGTTCGGATGAGGCTGATCAGCGAGACCCGCATCCGCAGCCTCCTCCCGGCCGGCAGCCCCGGCCGGCTGGAGGCCAGCGGGGTGATCGCGGTCGACGACCACTACCTGGTCATCTTCGACAACCTGCGGACGGTGGCCCGGATCGCGGCCGGCCCGCCGGCCGCCACCGACCTGGTCGAGACGGCGCCGGGACCGTCCGACGGCTACGAGGACATCGCCCGCGACCCGCTCACCGGCCACATCTACCTGCTGGTCGAGTCGGCCCGCCGCAACGGCGGCCACCAGGCCCGGGTCGAGGAGTACGACGAGAAGCTGGTCTTCCTGGACGCGGCCTGGCTGGAATATCCGATCGCCCGGCCCAACAAGGGCATGGAGGGCCTCGAGGTGGTACGCCGCGACGGCGTCCCCTACCTGCTCACGCTGCACGAGGAGGAGGGACCCATGGTCTTCCGCCGCGGCCGCCGCAACTGGCATCCGGAAGCGCGGATGGACATCCCCGGCCTGGCCGACTACGCCGCGGTCGCCCTCGCCGGCGACCGCCTGGCCGTGGTGTCGCAGGAGTCGGCGGCCCTGTGGACGGGCCACCTCGATCCCGCCGCGTGGTCGGTCGACGCCGGCCGCATCGACCACTTCCCGCGCGGCTACTGCACGGTCGAGGGCGTCGCGTGGATCGCCCCCGACCGTGTCGTCACCGTCTCCGACCGGGCGAAACGCGACTCGCAGCCGGCCTACTGCCAGGTCGAGGAGGAGTGCCTGCAGATCTTCGACCTGGCCCGCTGACTCAGGCGGCGATCAGCTCCTTCTCCCCGGTGTCCGCCGGCTCGGCCGCCGGCTGCCTGGTGAGCGCCTCGCCCTCGACGTCGACGTTCGGCAGCACGCGGTCGAGCGCGCGCGGCAGCCACCAGGCGGCCCGGCCGAAGAGCGACAGCACGGCGGGGACGATCGTCATGCGTACCAGGAAGGCGTCGACCGCCACGCCGAACGCCAGCGCGAAGCCCAGCGTCTTGATGATCGTGTCGTCGGCCAGGACGAAGCCGGCGAAGACGCTGATCATGATGAGCGCCGCGGCCGTGACCACCCGCGCGCCGTGCCGCATGCCGCTGATCACCGCATGGTCGGGGTCGCCGCCGTGCACGAACTCCTCGCGCGTGCGGGTGACCAGGAAGACCTCGTAGTCCATGGCCAGGCCGAACAGGATGCCGATCAGGAAGATGGGCATCAGGCTGATGATCGGGCCGGTCGAGTCGAGGCCGATCAGTCCGGCCAGGTGGCCCTGCTGGAAGACGAAGACCACCGCGCCGAACGTCGCGCCGACCGAGAGCAGGAACCCGAGCGTCGCCTTGAGCGGCACCAGGACACTGCGGAACACCACCATCAACAGCACCACGGCAAGACCGACCACGATCAGGAGGTACGGGACCAGAGCGCCCGTGATCTTGTCGGTGACATCGATGTTGACCGCCGTCGTGCCCGTCACGGCCAGGGCGGTGCCGTCCCGGTCCGGCAGCGCGCGGATGGCCGCGACCAGGTCCTTGGTGGCCTCGGCGGTGGCGCCGCTGCCCGGGATGACGGTCAGCAGCGCGGTGTCGCCGGCCGGGTTCATGGCCGGCGGGGTGACCAGCACGACGTCCTTCAGGCCGGCGATGGTCTGCTGGGCGGCGGTGGCGGCGGCCTCGGTGGTGTGCTCGGCGATGACGATGAGCGGCCCGTTGAACCCGGCGCCGAAGCCCGCGGCGAGCTGGTCGTAGGCCTTGCGCTGAGTCGAGGCCGGCGACGCGGTGCTGTCGTCGGGCAGGGCGAGGTGCAGGTCCAGCGCCGGGACCGCGGCCACCGTGATGACGCCGAGCGCGAGCACGAGGGCGACGATCCGGTTCTTGAGCACCAAGCGTGCCCAGCGCTCACCGAACGGCATCTTGGCGCTCACTCGTCGCACGCCGCGCTCGCCGTTTCCGCCGCGCTGCCCTTCGCCGCCGCGCTCCCCTTCGCCGCCGCGCTCCCCTTCGCCGCCGCGCTCCCCTTCGCCGCCGCGCTCCCCTTCGCCGCCGCGCTCCCCTTCGCCGCCGCGCTTGTCGCTTTGGCCGCCCGCTTCTGCGGCGGCCCTGCGCACCTTCCTTGCCTGCACGCGGCGGCCGGCGAAGCCGAGCAGCGCCGGGGTCAGGGTCAGCGTGATGACCACGGCCATCGCCACGGTGAACGCCGCGGCCAGGCCCATCGCCGACAGGAACGGGATGCCGGTGACGCTCAGCGCGGCCAGCGCGATGATCACGGTGAGGCCGGCGAACACCACGGCCGAGCCGGCGGTGCCGGTGGCACGGCCCGCGGCCTCCTCGCCGTCGCGGCCCTGGGCGAGCTCGTGACGGTAGCGGGAGACGATGAACAGCGCGTAGTCGATGCCGACGGCGAGGCCGAGCATGGTGGCCAGGGCCGAGGTCGACGACGACAGGTCGAAGAAGCCGGTGGCGATCTGGATGCCGGTCATGCCGAGGCCCACGCCGATGATCGCGGTGAGCAGCGGCAGGCCCGCCGCTACCAGCGAGCCGAACGTGATGACCAGCACGAACGCGGCGATGATCATGCCCAGCGCCTCGCTCGAGTGGCCGCCCTCGGGGGTGGCGACCATCTCGCCGGAGTACTCGACGCCCAGACCCGCCGCCCGGGCCTCGTCGCCGGCCGCGAACAGCGCGTCGCGGGCGGCGCCGGTCACGTCACCGGCGGCCACTCCGTAGCTGACCGTCGCGTACGCGGTCCGCAGGTCCTTGGAGATCGTCCTGGCGGTGAACGGGTCGGCGACCGAGGAGACCTGCGGCGCCTTCTTCAGCGCGGCGACCGCCTTCTCGATGGCGGCCTTCTGCTCGGTGCCGGTGAGCGTGGCGTCGCCGCCGACGGTGAAGACGACCTTGGCCGACGCCCCGTCCGCGCCGGCGCCGAACTTCTCCGCCATCACGGCCAGCGCGCGGGACGACTCGGTGCCCGGGATCGAGAACGCGTCGCTGGTCGGGCCGGACAGCGTGGCCGCGCCCACCCCGAACAGGACGAGCACCGCCACCCACAGCAGGCCGACCACCTTCCGGCGGCGGAACGAGAACCGGCCCAGCCGGTACAGCAAGGTCGCCACGAAGCCTCCCTCTCACGTCTCGGGCTCTCTACGTTTCGGCATGGCCACGGTAGAGATGAGACTTACCGGCCGGCTAGAAAAGAACTAGCCAAGCGGTAAGTATCACACTTGCCCGTCGGCTAGGTTTTTCGTGGACGTGTCGATACGATGACCGGTGTGACACAGGGGGCCGGGGTGCGACCGCGCGGCGCCGGCCGGGCCGCGCTGCACGAGACCGCGCTTCGCTTGTTCGCCCGCGACGGGGTCGAGGGCACGTCGTTGCAGGCGATCGCCGACGACATGGGCGTCACCAAGGCCGCCGTCTACTACCACTACCGCAGCAAGGACGAGCTGGTGCTGGGCGTGCTCGCGCCGCTTTTCGCGTCGCTCGACGGCGTCCTCGACCGCGCCGCCGCGCACCGTTCCCGGCCGGCCCGGCTCGACGAGTTCGTGACCGGCATGGTCAACCTGATCGTCGACAACCACTCCCGTTTCTCGGTCCTGGTCGGCGACCCTTATGTGGCGCGCCTGATGGAGTCGCACCACGACCTGGTCGGCTGGTGGAACCGGATCGTCGACGAGATTCTGGGCCCGCAGGCCGATCCGCTGACGCAGACCGCCTTGCTGGTGTTCCTGAGCGGCATGACGGCCCCGTTGTCGACGCCGAGCGAGGCCGCGCCGGACCGCGAGACCCAACGGGCGCATTTGCTGGAGTGCGGCCGGCGCATCCTGGCCATCCGCCGCCGGACCGCCTGACCGGCCCCAGCCGAGGAGCGCCAAGGCAGGGCCGCCAGCGCAGGGCCGCCAGCGCAGGGCCGCCAGCGCAGGGCCGCCAGCGCAGGGCCTGCCGCCAGCGCAGAGCCCGCCGCCAGCGCAGGGCGGCCGGGACGGCTGGCGGCAGGGACGGCAGGCGGCAGGGGACGGCCGGGACGGCGGGCGGCAGGGGGCGGCAGGCGGCCGGGACGGGCGGGCGGCCGGGACGGCGGGCGGCAGAGACGGCAGGCGGCAGAGACGGCAGGCAGAGACGGCAGGCAGGGACGGCAGGCGGCCGGCACGGCAGGCAGGGACGGCAGGCAGGGACGGCAGGCGGCCGGCACGGCAGGCGGCCGGCACGGCAGGCGGCCGGCACGGCAGGCGGCCGGCACGGCAGGCGGCCGGCACGGCGGGTGGCCGGCGCGGCTCAAGAATGCGCCCAGCGCGCTGACCTGCAGTATGTTAGCGATAACAATTGCTGCCGTCGAGTGGCGTTGACACCTGTGTTGTTAGCGATAACAATGCTGAAACGCCCCTCGACGTGGAGGTATCCCCCCATGCCCGTTGACCCCTCCGTGGCCTGCGTGGTCGGTGTCGATTACGGCACTCTCTCCGGCCGCGCGGTCGTCGTCCGTGTCGCGGACGGCGCGGAGCTCGGCTCCGCGGTGCACGACTACCGCCATGCCGTCCTCACCGAGTCACTCCCCGACGGCACCCCGCTCGGCCACGACTGGGCCCTGCAGGTGCCGAGCGACTACATCGACGTCCTCAAGCACGCCGTGCCCGCCGCGATCACCGCCGCCGGCGTCGACCCGGCGCACGTGATCGGGGTCGGCACCGACTTCACCGCCTGCACGATGGTGCCGGCCCTCGCCGATGGGACCCCGTTGTGCGAGGTTGCGCAGTTTCGGGGCCGTCCCCACGCGTACGTCAAGCTCTGGAAGCACCATGCCGCCCAGCCGCAGGCGGATCGCATCAATGAGCTCGCCGCGAAGCGCAGCGAGTCGTGGCTCCCGCGCTACGGCGGGCTGATCTCCTCGGAGTGGGAGTTCGCGAAGGGGCTGCAGCTGCTGGAGGAGGATCCGGAGCTCTACGCCGCGACCGAACGATGGGTCGAGGCGGCCGACTGGATCGTCTGGCGGCTCACCGGTCGCTACGTGCGCAACGCCTGCACCGCCGGTTACAAGGGCATCCTGCAGGACGGCGCCTACCCGTCCCGGGACTTCCTCGCCGCGCTCAACCCCGAGTTCGCGGACTTCGTGTCGGAGAAGCTCGACCAGCCGATCGGTCAGCTCGGCGACGCGGCCGGCACGCTCACCGCCGAGGCCGCCGCCTGGACCGGGCTCCCCGAGGGCATCACGGTCGCGGTCGGCAACGTCGACGCGCACGTGACCAGCGCGGCCGCCGTCGCGCTCGAGCCCGGTCAGCTGGTCGCGATCATGGGCACGTCGACCTGCCACGTGCTGAACGGCGACGAGGTCCGCGAGGTCCCGGGCATGTGCGGGGTCGTCGACGGCGGGATCGTGGCCAGTCTCTGGGGGTACGAGGCGGGGCAGAGCGGCGTCGGCGACATCTTCGGCCACTACGTCGGCAACCTCGGCGCCGAGTGGACGCACGAACGGCTCACGGCCCTCGCCGCGGACCAGAGGCCGGGCGAGCACGGGCTGATCGCGCTCGACTGGCACAGCGGCAACCGGTCGGTGCTGGTCGACCACGAGCTGTCCGGCCTGCTGATCGGCGAGACGCTCGCCACCCGGCCCCAGGACGTCTACCGCGCGCTGATCGAGGCCACCGCGTTCGGCACCCGCAAGATCGTCGAGACGTTCGTCGCGGCCGGCGTGCCGGTGCGGGAGTTCATCGCGGCCGGCGGCCTGCTCAAGAACAAGCTGCTCATGCAGATCTACGCGGACGTGCTGAACATGCCGCTCTCGGTGATCGGTTCCGATCAGGGACCGGCGCTGGGCTCGGCGATCCACGCGGCCGCGGCGGCAAAGGCCTATCCGTCCGTACGCGCGGCGGCCGCGGCCATGGGCCGGGTCGAGCGCGCCGTCTACCGGCCGTCCGCTTCGGCCGCCGCCGTCTATGACGAGCTCTACGCCGAGTACTCGGCGCTGCACGACTACTTCGGGCGGGGCACGAGCAAGGTGATGCGCAAGTTGCGGGCGATCCAGCGGAAGGCGGCCGCGTGAGCGTGCTCGGGGACGTCCGGAAGCTGGTCGCCGACCTGCACGCGGAGCTGCCCCGGAACGATCTCGTGGTGTGGACGGCGGGCAACGTGTCGGCCCGCGTCCCGGGTGAGGACCTGCTCGTCATCAAGCCCTCCGGCGTCTCCTACGACGAGATAACAGCCGACGCGATGGTGGTCACGGACTTGGACGGCAACCTGGTGGAGGGTGATCACAAGCCGTCCTCGGACACGGCCGCGCATGCGTACGTCTACAAGCACATGCCCCACGTCCAAGGCGTGGTGCACACCCATTCCACGTACGCGACCGCCTGGTCCGCCCGCGGCGAGGCCATCCCGTGCGTGCTCACCATGATCGCCGACGAGTTCGGCGGCGAGATCCCGGTCGGGCCCTTCGCCCTGATCGGCGACGACTCCATCGGCCGGGGAATCGTCGAGACGCTTCGCCACCACCGTTCGCCCGCCGTGCTCATGCGCAACCACGGCGTCTTCACCATCGGCCGGTCCGCGCGCGACGCGGTCAAGGCGGCGGTGATGTGCGAGGACGTCGCGCGCACCGTGCACATCGCCCGCCAGCTCGGGGCGCCGATTCCCATCCCCCAGGGCGACATCGACTCTCTTTTCGCCCGCTATCAGAACGTCTACGGACAGGAGCCCGTCGCATGAAGCCCCAGATCTGGTTCCTGACCGGCAGCCAGCACCTCTACGGCCCGGAGACGCTCGACCAGGTGGCCGCCCAGTCGGCCGAGATCCAGCGGCTGCTCGCCGACGGAGGGCTCAGCGCCGAGATCGTCGGGAAGCCGGTGCTCACCGACTCGGCGGCGATCCGGCAGACCATGCTCGAGGCCAACGCCGACCCGTCGGTGATCGGCGTGATCGCGTGGATGCACACGTTCTCGCCGGCCAAGATGTGGATCACCGGGCTCGACACGCTGCGCAAGCCGTTGCTGCACCTGCACACCCAGCACAACCAGTCGCTGCCCTGGTCGACCATCGACATGGACTTCATGAACCTCAACCAGGCCGCGCACGGCGACCGGGAGTTCGGGTTCATCCAGGCGCGGCTCGGCGTGCCGCGCAAGACGGTGGCCGGGCACGCCGCGGACCCGGTGGTCGCGCAGCGCGTGGACGCCTGGGTGCGTGCGGCGGCGGGCTTCCAGCACATGCGTACGCTGCGGCTCGCCCGGTTCGGCGACAACATGCGGGACGTGGCCGTCACCGAGGGCGACAAGGTCGAGGCCGAGTTGCGCTTCGGCGTCTCGGTGAACACGTACGGCGTCAACGACCTGGTCGAGGTGGTCGACGCCGCCTCTTCCGCCGACGTGGACGCGCTCGTCGCCGAGTATTCCGACATTTACGATTTGTCGCCCTCGTTGCGGAAGGACGGCGACCGGCACGAGTCGCTCCGGTACGCGGCGCGCATCGAGGCCGGGCTGCGGCAGTTCCTGACGGCCGGCGGCTTCGGGGCGTTCACCACGAACTTCGAGGACCTCGGCGGCCTGCGGCAGCTGCCCGGGCTGGCCGTGCAGCGCCTGATGGCCGATGGCTACGGCTTCGGCGGCGAGGGCGACTGGAAGACCTCGGCGCTGTTGGCCACGGTCAAGGCGATGGGCGCCGGCACGGGCCGGGGCACGTCCTTCATGGAGGACTACACGTACCACTTCGGCCCCGGCGAGCCGAAGATCCTCGGCGCCCACATGCTCGAGGTCTGCCCCACCATCGCCGCCGAGCGTCCGCGCTGCGAGATCCACCCGCTCGGCATCGGTGGCCGGGAGGATCCGGTGCGCCTGGTCTTCGACGCCGCCCCCGGCCCCGGCGTGGTGATCGGCCTGGCCGACATGGGCGACCGGTTCCGCCTGGTGGCGAACACGATCGAGGTGGTGCCGCCGGACGAGCCGCTGCCCCGCCTCCCGGTGGCCCGAGCGGTGTGGAAGCCCGCGCCGTCGCTCTCCACATCGGCCGAGTGCTGGCTGACCGCCGGCGGCCCGCACCACACCGTGATGACCCAGGCCGTCGGAGCCGAGACGCTGCGCGACTTCGCCGACATGGTCCGCACCGAGCTGCTGGTCATCGACGAGAAGACCACGCCGCACGACTTCGCCGACCGGGTGCGCTGGAACCAGGCCTACTACCGCCTCGCCCGCCCGATGTGACAAGCCGGCGCCGCGCTCATCCTGCTGAACGCGGCGCCGGCTTCACCCGCCGCGCCCACCTCGATCGCGCGGTCGGATCAGGTACGCGACCGTGTCATTCCAGCCCGGGCCGCCATCATGCGCAGCATGCCCCTCATGCCGACGAGGCCGCGCAGGTTGGCCGGGCCGAAGAACTCCGGGAGCGGCACGGTTCCGGTCAGGACGCCGAGGAACCGCGCCGTCTGGTGGGGGTCCGCGGCCAGGGCCGGGAACAGGATCTCGTTCGCCGGGTCCGGCCGGAACGAGGCGAACCGGGCGGTCAGGTCGTAGATCGGGCGCCGGGCGCGGTCGCGCTCGCGGTGGAAGTCGCGGAACGCCCTCGCGGTGCCGGCGAGGACGGCGGCGGCCAGCGCGTCGGCGTCGCGCAGGGCGTTAGCGATGCCCTGACCGGTGATCGGGTCCATGACCAGGCCGGCGTCGCCGGCCAGTGCCCAGCCCCGGCCGCAGGGGCGGCGCATCACGGCCGGCAGGTCGGTGGTGGCGCGGATGTGCTCGACCATCGTGGCGGCGGCGAGGCGATCGCCGAGGTCGGCCACGCCTGCGACGGTCCCCGGCAGATCTCGGCGGAACCGGTCGAAATGCGAGCGGGGCATCCCGGCGTACAGGATGGTCCGCCCCTCATCGGTCGGCCAGAGACCGATCATGCGGTCGGGGCGGACGTAGACCTCGCCGCCCTTGACCGGCAGGCCCTCGAAATAGGCATAGCAGGCGGCCGAACGCGGCGTGCGAACCCGGTATCGCCGGGCGCCGACGGCCTTGGCCACCGTGGAGTGCTTGCCGTCGGCGCCGATCACCAGGCCGGCCGTGATCGTGCGGCCGGTGGAGCTGCCTTTCGCACGGCCGCGGATGCGGGCATCGGGTGCGCTCACCTCCTCGACGGCGAAGCCCTCCTCGATCTCGGCGCCGGCCTCGCGGGCGGCGTCCAGCAACAGGGTGTCGAGCAGGGTGCGGCGCGGGCTGTACACCGCGTCGACGCCGTCGAACGGCGAATACTCCCCGCGCAGGACGGCCGAACCCGCGTCGAAGGTGACACTGCGGGCCGGCGGGGTGCCGTACGCGGTCAGTTTGTCGAGAATGCCCCATCGGCGCAGGAGGGCGCCGCCCGGAAGTTGCACCTGGTGGGTGGAGAGCGTGTCGCTCGGGAAGCGTGCGCGGTCGACGACGAGCACGCGGAGACCGGCGCGGGCCAGCAGCATCGCCGTCGCCGAACCGGCCACCCGGGCGCCGACCACGATGACGTCGTAATCCATGGTGACCTCCCGTTTCGTTACGCCGTAACGTAACAGCGTCGCGTATTGTGGCCAAGCGTGGGACGTCCGAAGGAGCACGGAGCGCAAACCCGGGCCGCGTTGCTCTCGGCGGCGGCGGAGATCCTGCATGCGGAGGGTGCGGCAGCGGTTTCCGTACGCCGGGTGGCCGCCGCCGTGGGAACGACGACCCGCGCGGTGTACAGCCTGTTCGACGACAAGGACGGCCTGTTGCGGGCGCTCTCGGTCGACGTGGCCGAGACGATGCGCCGCCATCACGAGGCGGTCCCGTCGCAGGCCGATCCGATCGCCGAGATCGTCGAGCTGGCGCTGGCCTATCGGGCGGCGGCCCTCGAGAAGCCGAAGCTCTACGACCTGTTCTTCGGCACGGTCCGGGCCGGCGCCACCCAGGCCGATCCGTTGTTCGCGCTGGTCTATCGCAGTTTCGAGCGGGTGCTGAGCGTGGTGCGCCGGGCCGTCGCCGACGGCGTCTTCGCGGGGCGGGCCGAGTTCGACGTGGGCCGGGGATTGTTCGCGCTCGTGCACGGATTGGCATCGCTCGAGTTGCGCGGCGTGCTGGGCGGGGAGGCCGAAGCGGTGGCGATCTGGCGCCAGTCGGTGGGCGCGATGCTGACCGGCTTGCGAGAGCCACCCGCCTGACCGGATCGCCGGTCCATCGACGTCGCCGAACCCCTCAGGGGCTCTCCTTCCGATCTTCGCGTCTCCCGGCCATCAGCGCGCGCACCGCCTCCGCATCCGCGAGCTCCAGCGCCCGCCCGGCCACCTCCCGATCGATCGCCGTAGCGCGCACCGCCTCCTTGACCAGCGGCACCGCCGGCGGAGCCACGCTCAGCTCGCGCACCCCCAGCGCCACCAGCAGCGGAACCGCCGCCTCGTCCCCCGCCAGCTCCCCGCACACGGCCACGGTCCGGCCCAGCTCCCGGCACGCCACCTCGATCAGCCGCAGCACCGCCGGATCGAGCCCATCGGCCGGCACCGCCGGATTCCCACGCTCGGCCGCGAGCGCGTACTGCGTCAGATCGTTGGTCCCGATGCTGACGAAGTCGACATGCGCCCGGAACGAGCCGGCCTTGAGCGCCGCCGCCGGCACCTCGACCATGATCCCGACCCGCAGGCTCTCCGGCGGCCGTTCCGCCTCGAGCATCCGCCGCGCCTCGACCAGCTCGCGCACGCTGCTGACCATCGGAAACATGACGCTGACCGGCGTTTCCCGCGCCACTTGGACAATCGCCCGCAACTGCGCCCGGAACAATTCCGGCCGCCGCAGCGAATACCGCAATCCCCGGACCCCGAGAAACGGATTCTGCTCGACCCCCACCGGCGCCGCATAACGGAGCGGTTTGTCGCCACCCACGTCGAGCGTGCGCAAAGTGACGCGCCGCCCGCCGAGCGCTTCGGCGATTTCCCGGTACGCGGTGACCTGCTCCTCGACATCGGGAGCGGTATCCCGGTCGAGAAAGAGGAATTCGGTCCGCACCAGCCCCGCGAGGTCGGCCCCGTTTTCCGCCGCCGCCACAGCGTCCCCGACCGACCCGACGTTGGCCGCCACCGCGATCGCGACGCCGTCCTTCGTGGCCGCCCGCTCCCCCGATCGCCGAACCGCCGCCTCCTGCCGCCGGCCTCGCTCCGCCGCGCGCCCCTGGTAATCGGCCAGCGTCGCCGCATCGGGCCGCACCGCGAACTCCCCGGTCCCGCCGTCGAGCGCGACAACCGTGCCGGCGTCGACCCCGAGCACGCCGGCCCCCGCTCCCACCACCATCGGAATTCCCCGCGTACGCGCGAGAATCGCCCCGTGCGACGTAGGACTCCCCTCCGCGAGCAGCACCCCCGTCACGCGCTCCGGCCGAAGCCCCACCGCCTCGGCCGGCGTGAGATCCCGCGCGACCAGGACGCCGTCCCCGTCGAGCGCGCTCTCGCCGACGCCCAGCATCGCCCGCACGACCTGACCGGCGACGGCCCGGACATCCGCCCCGCGCCCGGCCAGATAGGAATCCCCGAGCCCTTCGAACTCGCTGGCAACCCGCCCCGCCGCTTCGGCAAACGCCTTGGGCGCCGCCTCCCCCCGATCGACCCTCTCCCGCACGTCCCCCAGCAGCTCCGGATCCTCCAGCAACAACAGATGCGCCTCGAAGATCCCACCCGCGGCTCCCGCAAGATCCCGAGCCCGCTCGATCTCCCCGCGCACGAGGTCGATCGCCGCCTCCACCCGCTGCCACTCGTCATCGACGTCGCCATCGGGCGACATTTCCGAAATGTCGGGCAGGGCCGTGCCGCTCGGGAACGTGTCGCCCCCGGCCGTGCCGCTCGTGGCCGTGCCGCCCGCGGCCGTGCCGCCCCCGGCCGCGTCGCCCTTGGCCGTGTCGCCCTTGGCCGCGCCGGCCTTGGCCGTGCCGCCTTTGGCCGTGCCGCCTTTGGCCGCGCCGCCCTCGGCCGTGCCGCCTCCGGCCGCACCGCCCTTGGCCGTGCCGCCCCCGGCCGTGTCCGCGGAGGGCGCGCGCCCGGGCCGCGCCAACCACGCCGGCCCCACAGCGACACCAGCAGAGGCCGCTTGCCCGCGCGCGAGGTAGGTGGCCGCCCCTTGCCTGCGCGCCGGATCTCCGGATGTCGCCGGCCACTCGGAAAGCGGGAGGGATGACGGGGTGGCGGCCGAACTCTTTTCCTCTGCGCCCGCCCCGCCGGTCTTCTCTGCGCCCGCCGCTCCGGTTTCCCCTGCGCCCGCCCCGCCGATTTCCCCTGCGCCCGCCGCTCCGGTTTCCCCTGCGCCCGCCCCGCCGATTTCCCCTGCGCCCGCCGCGCTGGCCGGCAGGCCGGTCCCGGCCGCCAAACCGCGCGCGTCGCCGACCGAGCGCGCGTCGCCGACCGAGCTCGTGTCGCCGAACGAGCTCGTGTCGCCGAACGAGCTCGTGTCATCGTCGTCGAACCCGCGCTCGGCCAGCGCCATGATGTCATCGACCGCCTGCCGCGCCTCCACTCCGGACGCACGCACCTCGATCTCGTGGCCTTGCAAGACTCCCAGCGTCGCCACGCGGGACAGGCTCGCCGCCGGCACCCATCCCGAGCCGGTCGTCAGATTTCGGACCTCCACCACCGCATCGAACCGCCGGACCTCCGTGACAAGCCGGGCCACCGGCCGAGCATGCAACCCATGCGCATTGGTGACCGTCACCCGCCGCGCCGCACCATCACCGCCGCCCGCCGCGCCGCCGCCCGCCGCGCCGCCGCCCGCCGCGCCGCCGCCCGCCGCGCCGCCGCCCGCCCTGCCGCCCGTCGCCCGCGCCGACGCGTCGGCCGATGTGTCCGTTGCCGACGGAGCGCCACGCGACGGCTCCGGCGCCGGAAGCCCCAACTGCGACTGCTTTCCCTGCAGCGCGCCGACCGCCTCGGCCGCCACCTCGTCGCGCGCGGCGCCGGACGCCGCCGCGACCACCGCGGCCACCAAGCCCTCGACCAGCGGGGCCGGGCACAGCACGACCCGGTCCCGCACCTGGTCGTCGAGCATCTCCAGCGCCAGCTCGGCGGAGAGGACCGCGCTGCCCAGGTCCATCAGGACGACCACGCCGTCGCCGCGGTCGGCGGCCTCGATCGCGGCCATGATGGCCACGGCGTCGGTGCCCAGGGTGGTCTCGTCGAGGCCGGCGGCGGTCTCCACCGCGAGGTCGCCGGCGTGCGGCATCTCCAGGGCCAGGGACACGGCCGCCTCGGCCAGGGCACGGCTGTGGCTGACCACGACGAGGCCGACCGAACGCGTCCGGCGCCCGCTCGGCCGGCCCAGCGCCTCCATCGGGGCTCAGCCCAGCGACGTCGCGGCCGCGGCCAGCAGGAACGTCACCGACGTGGCGCCCGGGTCCTGGTGCCCGGCGCTACGCTCGCCCAGGTAGCTGGCCCGTCCCTTGCGGGCGACCATCGGGATGGTGGCGGCCCGGCCCTCCTCGGCGGCGCGGACCGCCGCGTCCAGGGCCTCGGCCAGGGGCTGGCCGCCCCCGACCGCCTTCTCGAACGCGGCGACGGCCGGGGACAGCGCGTCGACCATGGTCTTGTCGCCCTCGACCGCCTTGCCGCGCGCGGTGATCCCCTCCAGGGCCGCCCGCAGCACCTTGGCGAGGTCGTCGGCATCCAGCGTCTCGGCGTCGCCCACGCCGGCCGACATGCGCAGGAAGGCGGTGCCGTAGAGCGGGCCGCTCGCGCCGCCGACCGTACTCACCAGGGTCATGCCGGTGCGCTTGAACAGCTCGGCCGGGCGGCCGGGCGCCTCGCTGTCGAGGGCGGCGACCACCGCGGCCATGCCCCTGTCCATGTTGGCGCCGTGGTCCGCGTCGCCGATCGCCGAGTCGAGCTCGGTGAGCATCTCCTTGTGCTCGGCGATCAGGCGGGCGAACTCACGGATCCACCGCTGCAACGCGTCGAGGTCGACGGTGTCGGCCATGGGTCAGACTCCCCACCGCAGCGCGGGCGTACGCACCGGGGCGTCCCACAACCGCAGCGTCTCGTCGTCGGCCTTGACCAGCGTCACCGAGCAGCCGGCCATGTCGAGGCTCGTGATGTAGGGCCCCACCAGCGACCGGGCGATGCCGATGCCGTTCTTCTCGAGGATGGTGGCGACCTCCTGGTACATCACGTAAAGCTCGAGCAGCGGCGTCGCGCCCATGCCGTTCACAAAGGCGATGACGCCGTCGCCGCCGGTGAAGTCGAGGTCGTTGAGGATCGGCGAGACCAGCATCTCGGCGATCTCGGCGGCGCTCGCGATCGGCACCCGGCGGCGGCCCGGCTCGCCGTGGATGCCGATGCCGACCTCCATCTGGCCGTCGGGCAGATCGAACGTCGGCTTGCCGGCGGCCGGCACCGTGCACGAGGTCAGCGCCACGCCCATGCTGCGGCCGTTCGCGTTGACCTTGCGGGCCACCTCGGCCACCTCGGCCAGCGGCCGGCCCTGCTCGGCGGCGGCGCCCGCGATCTTCTCGACCAGGACCGTGACGCCGACGCCACGGCGGCCGGCCGTGTAGAGACTGTCCTGCACGGCCACGTCGTCGTCGGTGACCACGGCGACCACCTCGGTGCCGCTCTCGGCCGCGACGAGCTCGGCCGCCATCTCGAAGTTCATGACGTCGCCGGTGTAGTTCTTCACGATGTGCAGCACGCCGGCGCCGCCGTCGACGCCCTTGGTGGCGGCCACCATCTGGTCGGGAACCGGGGAGGTGAAGACCTCGCCGGCACAGGCCGCGTCGAGCATGCCCATGCCCACGAAGCCGGCGTGCAACGGCTCGTGGCCGGAGCCGCCGCCGGAGACGAGCCCGACTTTGCCCGACACGGGCGCGTCGCCGCGGAAGACGACCCGTTGCTCATGGTCGACCCGCAAATCAGGATGTGCCGCCGCGAGACCCCGGAGAGCGTCGCGGACCACTCCCGCCGGGTCGTTGATGAGCTTGTTCATGGAATTCAACCTACGCCCGGAAGCGCCGGAGGGGAGCCGTACAAACCGGGCATCGACCAAAGTTTGGCCGATGGTCGGCGATGGCGCGCCGGTGGTCGATGGCACCGCCTCGCTAACCTCGGCAACCATGATCGAGAACGCGCGGGTCGCCGTCGTCGGCGTCGGCAACAACACCTCGGCCCTGGTGCAGGGCATCGCCTTCTACCGGCAGACCGGCAGCCTGGTCGGCATCCGCCGCCCGGAGATCGCCGGCCTGGGCGTCGGCGACATCGACGTCGTCGCGGCCTTCGCCCTCTCGCCCGGCAAGGTCGGCAAGCCCCTGCACGAGGCGATCTTCGCGCCGCCCAACAACTTCCCCCACCTCGGCGCCGAGCTGCCGCCGGCCGGCATTGAGGTGCGGCGGGGCCTGCTGGACGGGACGGAGATCGAGCGCGTGGCGCGATCCCTGAACGGCGCCGAGGTCGTCCTCTACTCCGCGCCGAGCGGCCGCCCCGAGGTCGCCCGCGCCTACGCCGAGGCGGCCCTGACGGCGAAGGCCGCCTTCATCAACACGACCGCCGATCCGGTCGCCCGCGAGCCGTCCATCCTGGACCGGTTCCAGGCCGCCGGCCTGCCGCTGATCGGGGACGACCTGGCCAGCCAGTTCGGCGTCTCGGTGCTGCACCGGACGCTCCTGCGCCTGCTCGAGGAGCGCGGACTCACGCTGGTGAGCTCGTATCAGGTCAATCTCGGCGGCACCGAGGACTTCCGCAACCTCGTCGAGAACCCCGGCACGAAGCACCGATCGAAGTTGAATGCGATCGGCTCGGACAAGGTGCAGATCGCGCCGCTCGGATACCTGCCGCACCTGGGATCGCAGAAGGTCGCGCATCTCAATGTCGAGGCGCAGGGCTGGGGCGGCACCGAGGTGAGCCTGGACGTGCGGTTGAAGGTGCACGACCCGAGCGGCGCGGCCGGCGTCAACATCGATCTGATCCGGCTCGCCGCCGGCGCCCTCCGCGCCGGTCGCGGCGGTTATGTCGCCGAGGCCGCGCCGCTGCTCAAGTCGCCGCCGGGAACGGCCGTCTGACGCCGGAACCGGCGGGCGCCGTCATCGGCGCCCCCGGCCCGGACGGGCGGCCGCGAGACAGACGAACACCCCGGCCACCGCGCCGAGCGTGGCGATGCTCATGTCCTTCTGCGCGTCCCACATGTCGCCCTGCTGACCGTTGTAGGCCTCGGCCGCCTGCGGCGCGAGCGTCATCGCCACCCCCCATTCGAAAAGCTCGTACAGCGCGCTCGTGGACAGCACGATGTCGACCGCCGCGAACGCCGCCCACCGCGGACGCCAGCCGCGCCATTCACGCAGGGCGCGGTAGATGACCGGGGCGAAACAGGCGCCGTAGGAGAAATGCACGAGCCGGTCGAAGTTGTTGCGCTGCCAGCCGAACACCTCCGAGAGCCGCACCCCGAACAGCGCCCGCGTCCAGTCGTCGTAGGGCACGAACGAGTAGATCCAGCGGGCGGCGACCGAATGCAGGGTCAGGAACAGCAAAATCAGCAGAAAGGACGCGTACGGCAGGGGCCGTGCCCTTTGCACCAGGACCAGCGCCACCAGTCCGATCAGCGTCAGTGAATGGTGCATGGCCTGCTCGGCCGGGTGGATCGGGCGCCACCAGGTCGCCGCCACGACGACCAGGAAAACGGCGAGCGTCGCCCGATATGGATTGATCCCCGTCCGCACGACCTCGATCTGTGCGCTCATGGTCGGCATTCAACGGACGCGCGGTCTCGGCGGCGTGCCGGCGGTGCCACGAATCGATATCGGGTCTATCGCACTTCGATCTCGCCCGCGATCAGCCGTGGCAGCAGGTAGTCGCGCAGCCCGGACAGCGCGTCGTTCTCGCTCGCCAGCTGGTCACGCAGCGCGAAGAGCGGCCGCACACGCGCGGTGAACTCGGCGATCGCCGACGCCGCCGGCAGCCGCACCGGCACGGCGAGCGCCCGCGAGCGGTTCAGCCCCGGAACCGCCGAGTCGGAGTTCATCTCGCTCAATCCCAGACCGCGGAGCAGGAAATAGACGTACGGGAGGGAAAGCATTCGATTCTTCAGGCGCACGTAATAGGTGGTGTCGATCGGATAGAAGTCGCCCGGTGACCAGTGCACGGAGCCGGCCGTCCCCTTGCGCCCGACGATGACGCCCGGGCCGCCGACGAGTGCCCGGTCGTGCGTTCCGGAGACGCCGCCGCTGCCGTAGACCGGAACCGGCCCGGGGCGCCGCCGGCCCGCCGGTAAAGCCTTGCCGTAGGCCAGATCGAGCACCTCGCCGAGCGGGACCGGCCGCGACGAAGACACCGCGGCACGCGCGAACTCCGCCGCGGCCAGATCGAAGGCGGTGACGGCCGAACGGGAGTTCGCCGTTATCTTCTCGTCGATCGCGCTCAGCACCGACGCGATCGCTTCCTGCGCCTCGAGGGGCGGGATCACGATCGGTAACGCGCCGAGGATGCCGAGGTTGATGTGCGGCACCCCGGTGGTGATCGCGCTGTTGCGGATCGCGTCGACCAACGCCGGCGTCCGGAACTGGTAGTAGACGAAACGCGCCACCGCCTTGGCCGGATCGACCCGCAACCGCATCTGGCTCTGCGAGACCACATAGGTGTCGAACGGGCCGTCCGGAATGATGCCGACCTGCCCGAGCGTGCCCCGCTGGGTGAAGACGACGTCGCCCGGGCGGGCGAGATTACCGCCGAGTGACAACGCCTTTTCCGCCGTCACGAAGGCGAACTCGGAAGCGTCGAAGAAACCGGCCGAGGCCAGATTGGAACCGCGGATGACCGGCACCCCCGACGGCACGTAGTCCTTGCCGCCCAGGGCCGACCCGAACGGGCCGCCGACGAGACCCCTCGGCACGGCGACATCCCGCACGGTCCCGACCGGCCACCTAGACATCGAGCCGGCCGAGTTGTTCCCGCACCACCGCCTCGAGGCGGGACGTCTCCTCGAACTGGACGAACAGATCCTTGGTCAGCCGCGCGATCCGGTCGGGGATCGGCTCGGTGTCGGCGTCACCCTCCGGCGTGCCGACGTAGGTGCCCGGCGTGAGCGCGTAACCGTGCCCGGCTACCTCCGGTAGCGAGGCCGAGTAACAGAAGCCGGGCTCATCCGCGTACGGGATGGGGCTTGTTCCCCGCCAGGCGTGATAGGCCGCCGCGATGCGCCCGATGTCCGCCGGCGACAGCACCCGCTCGGTCCGGTCGACCATCGTGCCCAGCCGGCGCGCGTCGACGAACAGCACCTCGCCGCGCCGGCCGAACGCCGTCTTGTTCCTGGTCAGGAACCACACGCAGGCCGGGATCGCGGTGGTGCGGAAGAGGTTGCCGGGCAGCGCCACCATGCACGCCACGAGATCGTCACGGACCAGCGCGGCGCGGATCTCGCCCTCGCCGGACTGCCGCGACGACATCGACCCGTTCGACAGCACCACGCCCGCGCTGCCGCCCGGCCCGAGCTTGGCCACGATGTGCTGCAACCAGGCGTAGTTGGCATTGGCCAGGGGTGGCACCCCGTACCGCCAGCGCGGATCGTCCACCCGGCGGGCCCAGTCGCTGTAGTTGAACGGCGGATTGGCCAGGACGAAATCGGCGGTCAGCCCCGGATGCCGGTCGTCGGCGAACGTGTCCGCCCACCGATCCCCGATTCCGACCGGGTCCATGCCGTGGATGGCCAGATTCATCTTCGCCAGCCGCCAGGTGCGCTCGTTCGCCTCCTGCCCGAAAACCGCGATGTCCCCGGACCGGGCCACGAACCGCGCGGCTTGCACGAACATTCCCCCGGAACCGCAACAAGGGTCGTAGACGCGCCCCCGGAACGGCTCCAGAACCTCGACCAGCAATCGCACCACGCCCGCCGGCGTATAGAACTCCCCCGACCGTTTCCCCTCGGCCCGCGCGAACCGTTCGAGAAAGTATTCGTAGACCTCGCCGAGCAGATCCCCGCCCCGCTCGAAGCGCAGGCCGCCAATCAGCTCGACGAGCGACGCCAGCCGCCCGGGGTCGATGGTGCCGGAAATGCGCGGCAGCACCCCGCCGAGCGCCGGGTTCGCCCGCATCAGCGAATCCATCGCGGTATTCAGCGAGGACGAATCGGCGATGCGGCCCCAGCGCGCGGCCGGAGGCACCCGGAACGGCTCGGCATCCGACACGTACTTGAGGAAGACCAGCGCGAGCACGAGCTCCTTGAACTGCGACGCGTCCATCGTGCCGCGCAGCTTGCCGGCGGCCTTCCAGAGCACGTCGTGGATCGGCCGGGTGCTGGGCGACATCAGTGCACCTTAGCGGGGCGGCGGCTTGCGGGCCGCGCGCACACGACGGAGGGTTGCGCACATGGGTGACACGATCGGAGCCGCCGATCAGGTGCTCGACGACGAGACGGTACGCGCGTTCGTCGCCGGACAGCTGCGGCGGGAGGACCTGGACGGCAAGTCGGTGTGCGTGATCGTGCCCGACGCGACCCGCAGCTGCCCGCTTCCGCTGCTGCTCGGCGCCGTCCACGAGGCGCTGCACGGCCGGGCCGGGCGGGTGACCGTGCTGGTCGCGCTCGGCACGCACGCGCCGATGTCGCAGGCGCAGCTCGCCAAGCATCTGGGCGGGCCTTACCCCGGCTTCGACGTGCGCAACCACGAGTGGTGGGAGCCGTCGGCGCTGGTCTCGCTCGGCGTCATCGGCGCCGACCGGGTCGCCGAGCTGGCCGAGGGACGGATGCGCCGCGAGGTCGACGTCACCCTCAACCGCGCGGTCGTCGAGCACGACGTCTGCCTGGTCGTCGGCCCGGTCTTCCCGCACGAGGTGGTCGGGTTCTCGGGCGGCAACAAGTACTTCTTCCCGGGCGTGGCGGGCCAGGAGATCATCGACTTCTCGCACTGGCTGGGCGCGCTGATCACCAGCGCGTCGATCATCGGCACCCGCGGCGTCACGCCGGTCCGCGCGCTGATCCACGAGGCCGCGGCGCTGATCCCGAGCCGCCGGCTGGCGTTGTGCCTGGTGGTGCAGTCGGGCACCGGCGCGCTGCACGCGGCCTCGTTCGGCACGCCGGAGGAGGCGTGGGCCGCCTGCGCCGACATCTCCGCCGAAACCCACATCCAATACCTTCATGCGCCCGTACGCCGGATCCTGTCGCTGATCCCGGAGAAGTACGACGACATGTGGACCGGCGCCAAGGGTTTCTACAAGGTCGAGCCGATCGTCGCCGACGGCGGCCAGGTGATCCTCTACGCCCCGCACATCACCCGCATCTCGGAGATGCATCCCGAGATCGAGGAGATCGGCTACCACTGCCGCGACTACTTCGTGAAGCAGTGGGACCGGTTCGCGCACCACCACTGGGGCGTCCTCGCCCACTCGACGCACCTGCGCGGCGCCGGCACGTGGGACGAGGAGACCGGCGAGCACGGCCGGGTCACGGTCACGCTGGCCACCGGCATCCCCGAGGACGTGGTGCGCCGGGCCAACCTGGACTACCTCGACCCGGCCGCGGTCGACCTCGAGGCCCTGGCCGACGACCCGGAGACGATGGTGATCCCGCAGGCCGGCGAGGTCCTGTTCCGGCTGCGCTGACGGCCGTCGGTCCCGGGACGCGAGCTGAAATCGAGCTCGCCGCGCTCGGTGCGGGTGGTCATCGGGCGGGGATCTACCGCTACAGTCCGATCAGTGCCCGAGGAGTTTTCGCCGACCGTCGCCCGCCGCCACGTCCGGCTGGCGCTTCGTGATGCCCGCGAGCGTGCCGGCCTCACCCAGCCGCAGGTGGCCGAGGCGATGGAGTGGTCGGTCAGCAAGGTGATCCGGATCGAGACCGGCGACGTGTCGATCGCCCCGAACGATCTGCGGCCGCTGCTGAGCTTCCTCGAGGTGCGCGACCGCGACACGGTGGCCGAGCTGATCGCGATCGCGAAGATCGCGCGGAGCCGGCGGCGGACCGAGTGGTACCACGCGCCGGAATTCCGGGAACATCTCTCCGACGCGATCCTGCGGCTCATCGAGTACGAGTCGGAGGCCGTCGAAATTCGCTATTACCAGGTCTACTTCATGCCCGGGCCGTTGCAGGTCCCGGCCTATGCGCGGGCCAATCTCGACAGTTTCGGCGACGACGTGCCGGCGACCACCCGGCGGGTCCGCGCCGATGCCCGGGAACGGCGCCGTCAGACCATGCTGTCGCGGTTGGGCCGCGGGCTAACGGCGTACGCGCTGCTCGATGAATCTGTTTTTCTGCGCCCGATCGGCGGGACCGAGGTCTTCCGCGAGCAGCTGCGATTTCTGTCCGAGCTGGCGGCCGACGGGCGGCTGCGGATGCGGATGGTGCCGTTCAAGTTCGATGCGGCGGTCACCAACAATGCGACGTTCGACCTGCTCACCCTAAGCTCGGAGGGGCGCGGGGAGGTGCTCTACCGGGAGAGCGGGCTGCACGACGAGATTGTCGAGGATCAATCGGTGGCGCGGCACCGGCGGCGGTTCGACAAGATTTGGGACGCGGCCGTGCCGGAGGACGACACGCTCGATTATCTGCGCTCGCGGCTGACGGACCTCACCGGCTGGTGAGGTCCGTCAGCGTCGCTCAGCGGGCGGTGCAGGAAATGCTCGGGGTGCTCGCCGTGCCGTTGGCCAGGAAGCCGAAGGAGGCGGTGCCGTTCGGAGCGAGCGAGCCGTTCCAGGACACGTTGCGGACGGTCGCGATGCCGCCGCTGGTGGACAGTTCGCCGTTCCACAGCTGGGTGATCGACTGGCCGCTGCCGAGCGGCCAGGTGACCGTCCAGCCGGTGATCGCCTGGCTGCCCGCCTTGATCGTGACGGTGCCCTGGAAGCCGCCCTGCCACGAGCTCGCCGTCTGGTAGCTCGCGGTGCACCCACCGCTCGGCGGGATCGAGGTCGGCGGGGTCGTCGGCGGCGTCGTGGTCGGCGCGGTCGTCGGCGGCGTGGTCGGCGCGGTCGTCGGCGGCGTGGTCACCGGCGGGTTGGGCGCGCTGCTGGCCAGGCTGTAGGCGAGGTCGGGCTGGAACGATCCGGCGGCGTACTTGCAGCCGTCGGCCTCACCCGGGGGCTTCACCCACAGGTACGCGTCGATGTTGGCGTCCCCGGTGTTCGTGGTCGGGTACTGGCCGATCCGGCGGTCGGTGTTGTCGTCACCGCACCAGTCGCCCGACGCGCCCCCGTTGCGGCTGGTGTCGATGACCTGGCGCTTGCCGCTCACGCCCCGGCCGTTGAGCGCCGAGATGACGTTGCGCCCGAAGGCGGCCTCGGCGCTGGTGGAGTTGAAGTTGGAGACGTTGGAGTAGAAGCCGTCGGCGTCGGCCACGCCCGCCGCGACCAGCCGGTTGGCCTGCTCGCTCGCGCTGTTCCAGGCCGAGTGGCCGGCGTCGAGGTAGACCTTCGCGTTCGGGTTGGCGCCCTTGAGCGTCTGGGTGGCGGTGCGCAGGGCGTTGTCGCGGGCCGTGATCTCGCCGGCGCTCAGGCACGTCTGCAGCGCGATCGAGTCCGGCTCCAGCATGATCAGCACGGTCCGGTTGCCGAGGCCGCGCGCCATATTGGAGATCCAGCTCTGGTACGTGTTGAGGTCCGGCGCGCCGCCGGCCGAAGCGCCGCCACAGTCCCGGTTGGGAATGCCGTAGACGGTCAGGGCGGGGATCTGCCCGACGGCGTTGGCCGCGCCGACGTACGAGGAGACCTCGTTCTGCACCGTCGACACGTTGAAGTTGGACAGCCAGCGGGTGGCCGGCTGGCTGGCAATCTTGTCCCGGATGACCGCGGTGCGCGAGTCGTTCGGGTTGGCCGCCACCCAGCGGGCGACGGCGGTGTCGGGGTCGCGATAGAGGCTGCCGCTGACAACGCCGGCGCTGGCCGTGCCGCCGGTCGTGATCCAGACACCGGCGGCGGCCACCGCAACGGCGAGGACGGGGGTCAGCCGCCTCATGCGGGGGGATGCGGGGAGAGGGGACACGGGCTTCCTTCCGAGCAGAAGTTACGTCCGTCGATGGGAGCGCTCCCACACGTTAACGTGCCCGCAACACGTTGGGCAACAGGTCAGGGCGGGGGTCTGGCGAGATTTCGGCCGGAGCCGGGACGGGAATGGCGGGCGGCGCTGGCCACCGTCGACGAGGACGTGCAGCGCGCCGCCGGCCTTGTGCAGCGCCGCGACGAAGCCGCCCAGCGCCGCGGCGCCCGCGAGACGACCGGGCGCCCGCTGGCCGACCGGGGCGCGGCTCAGGCCGGGCGGACCAGCACTTCGGACACCGGCCGGCGCGGGGTCCGACCGGCCCTGCGGCCGTACCCGATGCGCAGGACCATCTGGACCGCGAGGCCGGCCGCCGGATCCAGCAGGCGCCGGCGGATCGACGGCACCTCGACCGGCTGGCCGATCGGCGAGGCGGCGACGTCGTGCCAGGTGGCGGTGAGCAGGACGCGCTGCAATGCCTGACCGGCTCGGATCCAGTCGGCTCGGGTGGCGCCATGGGTGGCCAGGATCAGCAGCGTGGGGTGGGGCTCGAACGGCTCGGCCGGGCGCGGCGGGCGAGTTCCCGGCGGTAGCCGGGACGGGTGTGCAGGTAGTCGTCGGCGGTGCGGGCCAGGGAGAGGATCGCGTCGGCCGCGGCGGGAGAGGCTACGGCGAGGACGGCGCCCTCGGTTCGGGCGGCGGCGCGCAGTTCGTCGATCACCGGGGGCGCGACCGGGAGGTCGGCGAACGGCAGGCGGTTGGTGTGGCGGTGCGGGATGGCGGCGGCCAGGGCGGCGATGCGCTCGGGGACCGGCTCCGGGTGGGTCACGGTCACCCGGGCGCCGAATTCCGGCTCCCGGGCCACGAGCTCCGACGCCGGGACCATGGCGTCCGGCCACCGCGCCACGATCTGAGCCCCCACGGCTGGGGTCTCGGGGGACGGGAACAGGGGACGCTGCTTGTCATCATGTCCCGATCGTCGCCCGGGGGCGCCGGGCGACGGGAGGGGCGGAAGTCCCGGGATCAGGCGCCGGAGGCCTTGCGGTCGGCCTCGGCGTCGGCCTCCCCGACCGGTACGCCGTCGGAGTCCCGGGTCGCGCCGGTCAGGTCGACGTCGGCGCCCGAGGCGGCCGCGTCGGCGTCGGCGTCCGAGGCGCCGACCGTGGCCCCGGTCCGGCGGGCCGCCGATTCGGGCCCGTTCTCGTTCTCGGTGATCTCGGCGGCCAGCGGCACGGCGGCGGCGGGCAGGCCCTGCGGAGATGTCATGGTCGATTCCTTTCGTCAGGGGTCACCTCCCTTGTTCCCCCTCGCGGGGCCTGATAGACATCCGATGTATGACCCTGCAAAGTCACGGAACAGCCCACCGTCGCGACATGGGACGAGCAATCATCGGATCACCCGCATGAGCGTGATCACGGCGATCGAGACGTACGACATCCGGTTCCCCACCTCGCTCGAGCGGGACGGCTCGGATGCGATGAACCCCGACCCCGACTACTCGGCGGCGTACCTGGTGATCCGCACCGACGACCCGGACGGGCACGAGGGGCACGGGTTCGCGTTCACCATCGGGCGCGGCAACGACGTGCAGACGGCGGCGATCGCGGCGCTCAAGCCCTACCTGGTCGGGCGGCCGGTGGACGACGACCTCGGCGCGGTCTGGCGGGAGCTCGTGCACGACTCGCAGCTGCGCTGGCTGGGGCCGGAGAAGGGCGTCATGCACATGGCGATCGGGGCCGTGATCAACGCGCTCTGGGATCTGAAGGCCAAGCGGGCCGGCCTGCCGCTTTGGCGGCTCTTGTCGGAGATGTCCCCGGAGCAGATCGTCGACCTCGTCGACTTCCGCTATCTGACCGACGCCCTGACCCGCGAGGAGGCCCTGACGATCCTGCGCACGGGTCGAACCGGGCGGGAAGACCGGACCAGCGACCTGGTCCGGAACGGGTACCCCGCCTACACCACCTCCCCGGGCTGGCTCGGCTACGACGACGACAAGCTGCGCCGGCTCTGCAAGGAGGCCATCGACCAGGGCTTCCGGCAGATCAAGCTCAAGGTCGGCGCCGACCTCGAGGACGACAAGCGCCGGCTGCGGATCGCCCGGGAGACGTGCGGCCCGGAGATCCGGATCGCGGTCGACGCCAACCAGCGGTGGGACGTGCCCGACGCGATCGCCTGGATCCGGGAGCTCACCCCGTACGACATCTGGTGGGTCGAGGAACCGACCAGCCCGGACGACATCCTCGGGCACCGGGCCATCGCCGAGGCCATCGCACCGATCACCGTGGCCACCGGCGAGCACGTGCAGAACCGCATCGTCTTCAAGCAGATGCTGCAGGCCGGCTCGCTGCACCACCTCCAGCTCGACGCGGCCCGGGTCGCCGGCGTCAACGAGAACATCGCGATCCTGCTGCTGGCGGCCAAGTTCGGCGTCCCGGTCTGCCCGCACGCCGGCGGCGTCGGCCTCTGCGAGCTGGTGCAACACCTGTCCATGTTCGACTACGTCGCCGTCTCCGGCTCGATGCAGGACCGGATCATCGAGTACGTCGATCACCTGCATGAGCACTTCGTCGATCCCGTGGTCGTCCACCAGGGCCGCTACCGGGCGCCGGCCGCCCCCGGCTTCAGCTCCACGATGAAGCCATCGTCATTGGCAGAACATCGGATGGATGATGCGATAAATCGGGCCTAGACCTTGCACTCGTCCATGAGGGACTGATAGACCTCCGATCAATTACCGGCGTGTTACCGATCCACCTCTCTCGAGAGGATCCACGATGAGGTACGCATCCCGTTCGGCGCTCGCCGCCGTTTTGATCTTGACAACCACCGCCACGGCCGCCTGTGCCGACGACAAGACGCAGACCGCGGCCGCGAACGGCAACCCGCCCATCGGCGTCGACTTCCCCCGCGCCGACACCGACTTCTGGACCTCCTACGCCAAGTACGTGCCGAAGTTCGCCGGTGAGCTCGGCATCAACATGATGACCCCGACCAACTCGCAGAACGACGTCTCGAAGCTGGTCGCCAACACGCAGGCCCTGGTCAGCCAGGGCGCCAAGGCGATCGTGATGGCGCCGCAGGACACCGGCGCGATCGCGTCCACGCTGACGACGCTCGAGTCCAAGAAGATCCCGGTGGTCTCGGTCGACACCCGCCCCGACAAGGGCAAGGTGTTCATGGTCGTCCGGGCCGACAACCGCGCGTACGGCCAGAAGGCGTGCGAGTTCCTCGGTCAGAAGCTCGGCGGCAAGGGCAAGGTCATCGAGTTCCAGGGCTCGCTGTCGTCGGTCAACGGCCGGGACCGGTCGGAGGCGTTCGGCGACTGCATGAAGACCAAGTTCCCGGGCATCACCGTCTTCGCCGAGCCGACCGAGTGGGAGGGGCCCAAGGCGGCCGCCGCGCTGCAGACCCGGCTCGCCCAGCACCCCGACATCAAGGGCATCTACATGCAGGCCGGCGGCGCCTTCCTGGCCCCGACGCTGCAGGTGCTCAAGTCCAAGGGCCTGCTGGTGCCGCCGACCGACCCCAAGCACATCTTCGCGGTCTCCAACGACGGCATCCCCCAGGAGTACGAGTCGATCCGCAAGGGCGAGATCGACGCGACCGTCTCCCAACCCGCCGACCTGTACGCGAAGTACGCGCTCTTCTACGCGAAGGCGGCCGTGGACGGCAAGACCTTCCAGCCCGGACCGACCGACCACGACTCGACCATCGTGGACGTCGGCGGCGGCACCCTCGAGGACCAGCTCGCCGCTCCCCTGGTCACCAAGGACAACGTCGACGACAAGTCCCTGTGGGGCAACCAGATATGACGGCGGTCGAAGCGCGCGGCATCACCAAGCGGTACGGCGCCACCACCGCTCTGGACGACGCCGGCATCGCCCTGACCGGCGGGGAGACGCACGCGCTCGTGGGACGCAACGGCGCCGGCAAGTCGACGCTCGTGTCCATCCTGACCGGCCTCCAGCGGGCCGACGCCGGGACGGTCACGTTCGACGGCGAGCCGGCGCCGCCGCTGGCCGACCGGGACGCCTGGCGCCGCCGGGTGGCCTGCGTCTACCAGAAGTCCACGATCATCCCGACCCTCACGGTCGGCGAGAACCTCTTCCTCAACCGGCAGCGGACCCGGCGCGGGCTGATCGACTGGCGCGGCCTGCGCCGCAACGCGACCGAGCTTCTCGACCGGTACGGGGTGCGGATCGACCCCGGCACGGTCGCCGGTGACCTGACGGTCGAGCAGAGCCAGCTCGTCGAGATCGCCCGGGCGCTGTCGTTCGGCGCCCGGTTCATCATCCTCGACGAGCCGACGGCCCGGCTCGACGCCGCCGCCATCGACCGGCTCTTCGAGCGGATGCGCGACCTGCGCGGCTCCGGCGTGACGTTCCTGTTCATCTCGCACCACCTCCAGGAGGTGTACGAGGTGTGCCAGACCGTCACCGTGTTCCGCGACGCCCGCACGGTGCTGACCGCCCCGGTCGCCGAGCTGCCCCACGACGACCTGGTCCGCGCGATGACCGGCGACGCGGCGGCCGGGCTGATGAGTCGCGAAGGATCGACCGCGCGGGAGGCGGCGGTGCTGCGGGTCGACGGGCTGACCCGGGCGGGGACCTACGAGGACGTCAGCCTCACGGTCCGGGCCGGCGAGATGGTCGGGCTGGTCGGCTCGGGCAGCAGCGGCAAGAACGCGCTCGCCCAGACCATCGCCGGCCTGCACAAGGCCGACGCCGGCACGATCACGGTCGGCGGCACGGCGCCGAAGCCGGGCAGCGTCCCGGCCGCGCTCGCGGCCGGCATCGGCTACCTGCCCCAGGACCGCCACCGCGAGGGCCTGGTCCCCTTGCTGTCGGTCGCCGAGAACGCGACGATGACGGTCGGCCGCCTGGGCCCGGCCGGCATGACGCTGCCGGCCCGGCGGCGGGAGGCGGCGGTCGCCATGATCGACCGGTACGAGATCCGGACCAGCGGACCCGACCAGCCGGTCAACGGGCTCTCCGGGGGCAACGCGCAGAAGGTGGTGCTGGCCCGGGCGCTGGCCAGCGACCCCAAGGCGCTCGTCCTGGTGAGCCCGACGGCCGGGGTCGACGTACGGTCGAAGGAATCCCTCCTGAACGCCGTCGCCGACGCCGCGGCCGCGGGCACCGCCGTGCTGATCGTCTCCGACGAGCTCGACGACGTGCGCGGCTGCGACCGGGTGCTGGTCATGTTCCACGGCCGGATCGTGCGCGAGGAAGCGCGCGGGTGGAACGACACCGAGCTGGTGGCCGCCGTCGAAGGAGTGCAGTCGTGACCGGAACCCTCGCCCCGTCCACCTCCACCCCGACCGAGCCGCGCCCGCGGCTGCGGCTCGCCCGCTTCCGCGACCTCGCGCTGGTGCCCGCGATCGTGCTGCTGGTCGTGGTCGGCGCGATCATCGACCCGGTGTTCCTGAGCAAGTCCAACCTGGTGAACGTGCTGCAGCAGCAGACCGAGCTGTCGCTGCTGGTGCTGGCCGAGGCGGTCATCCTGATCGCCGGCAAGTTCGACCTGTCGCTCGAGTCGACGATCGGGCTCGCCCCCGCGCTCGCGCTCGGACTGGTCATCCCGACGGCCAGCAACGGCCTCGGCACCGAGTGGCCGACCGCGCTGGCGATCCCGTTGTGCCTGCTCACCGGCGCGGTGATCGGGGCGTTCAACGGGCTGCTGATCCTGCGGTTCCGGCTGTCCGCGTTCATCGTCACGCTCGGCATGCTGATCGTGCTGCGCGGCCTGCAGATCGGCCTGACCGGCGGGCAGAACCTGTTCGACGTCCCGCCGTCGGTGCTCTACCTGGGCAACGCGACCTGGCTCGGGCTGCCGGCGTCGATCTGGATCTGCGCCCTGCTCTACGCGGCCGGCATTCTGGCGCTGGGCTTCCTGCGAGCCGGGCGGTCGGTCTACGCGATCGGCGGCAACGTGGACGCGGCCCGGGCGGCCGGCATCCGTACCGACCGCGTGGTGTGGTTGGTCTTGATCGCGGGTGGTCTGCTCGCGGCGCTGGCCGGACTGCTGATGACGGGCCGGCTCGGCTCGGTGGCGGCGGCGCAGGGCCAGGGCATGATCTTCACGGTGTTCGCGGCCGCGGTGATCGGCGGGGTCAGCCTCGACGGCGGCAAGGGCACGCTCTTCGGCGCGCTGTGCGGCGTGCTGGTGCTCGGTCTGATCAACAACATCCTCACCCTGGGCGGTGTCTCGGCCCAGTGGATCCAGGCCATCTACGGCGCGATCATCCTGGCCGCGCTCGTGCTGGCGCGGCTCACGTCGGGTAAGGCGCAGGACTGAATGGAACGCATCGCGTTGCACACCCGGCTGAAGCCGGGCATGGAGCAGGAGTACGAGTCGCTGCACGCCGAGATCCCGTCCGATCTGGACGGGGCGCTGCGGGAGGCCGGGGTGCGCTCGTGGGAGATCTGGCGGGACGGCCTCGACCTGTTCCACGTGGTCGAGGTGCTGAACTACGGCCGGATGCGGGCGTTCCTGCGGGAGCATCCGGCCAACGTGCCGTGGCAGAAGAAGATGGCGGCGCTGCTGGAGGTCGAGGACGACTACTCCGGCAACGACCGCGGGCTGCCGCTGGTGTGGGAGCTGCCGTGACGGCCTCGCCCGGGCTCGGGTGCGCGCCGCTCGGCAACCTCTACTCGGCGATCTCCGACGGCGCCGCGTACGACACGGTCGCGGCGGCGTGGGAGTGCGGCGTGCGCTACTTCGACACCGCGCCGCACTACGGGCTCGGCCTGAGCGAGAGGAGGCTGGGCGCCGCGCTGCGCGGGCTCCCCCGGGACGCGTACGAGGTGAGCACCAAGGTCGGCCGCCTGCTGGTGCCGGCCGGGTCCCCCGCCGGGCGCGATCCCGACCTGTTCGAGGTGCCGGCCACGCACCGCCGGGTGTGGGACTTCAGCGCCGACGGGGTGCGGCGGTCGCTGTCGGAGAGCCTGAGCCGGCTGGGCCTCGACCGGGTCGACCTGGTGCTGCTGCACGACCCCGAGCACCACCCCCGCCCGGCCTTGGCCGAGGGCTATCCGGCGCTGCACCGGTTGCGCGCCGAGGGCGTGGTGCGCGCGATCGGCGTCGGCTCGAAGGACGTCGGGATCCTGTCGCGGTTCGTCGCCGAGACCGACATCGACACCGTCATGGTGGCCGGCCGCTACACCCTGCTCGAACAGCCCGCCCTCCCCCTCCTGGCCGAGTGCCGGCGCCGGTCGGTCGCGGTGGTCAACGTGGGCGTCTTCAACAGCGGCATCCTCGCCGTCGAAGATCCACGTCAACGGCCGATCTACGAGTACGCCGCGGCGCCCGCGCCCGTGCTGGCGAAGGCGGCCGGCATCGCGGAGACATGCCGCCGTCACGCGACAACGCTGCCGGCCGCCGCCCTGGCGTTCGCGGCCGCCCACCCGGCCGTGACGAAGGTCGTCGTCGGGTCGCAGAGCCGGCAGCAGGCCCGCGCCAACTTCGGTCCCCGCCCGGAGCCGCCGCCGGAGTTGTGGGCCGACCTGGTGGAGAACGGGCTGTTGCGCCCGGACGCCCCGATCCCGGTGAGCGCCCGATGATCGTCGACGCGCATCACCACCTGTGGCGGGTCGACCAGGGCTATGCGTGGCTGGACGAGCCGTCCCTCGCGCCGATCCGGCGGACCTTCACGCCCGACGACCTGCGGGACGAGCTGAAGGCGAACGGGGTCTCGCATACCGTGCTGGTCGAGGGCGGCCGTTGCGACACCGGCGAGGCGCGTCTGCTGCTGGCCTTCGCTTCGGATGTTTCTGAGATATCCGGTGTGGTGGCGTGGGGTGATCCGGCCGATCCGGGGCTGGCGGACACGATCGAGGAGTATCGGGGGCTGCCGGGCGGGGAACATCTCGTGGGCATCCGTGCGCAGGTCCAGGCGTTCGGCGAGCGGGCTGCGGTCTGCTATCTCGACCGGGACGACGTGCGGCGGGGGCTGGCGACCGTCGGGGAGGCGGGGCTGGCCTTCGATCTGGTCATCCGGGCCGATCAGATCGCGTCGGCGGCGCGGGCGGCCACCGCGCTGCCGGGGGTGCGGTTCGTGCTCGACCACCTCGGGAAGCCGCCCATCCGGGAACGGGGCTTCGACCGGTGGGCGGCCGACCTGGGCGACCTCGCGGCGTGCCCCAACGTCACCGCGAAGCTGTCGGGGCTGGTGACCGAGGCCGCCTGGACCGGGTGGACCGCGGACGACCTGCGGCCGTACGTGCTGAGGGCGCTCGAGCTGTTCGGGGCCGGACGGCTGATGTTCGGGTCGGATTGGCCGGTCTGCACGCTGGCCTCGACGTACGGGAAATGGCTCTCGACCTTGAATGCGATCCTGCCGCGGGACGCTCGGGCCGAGGTGCTCGGCGGTACGGCCGTGCGGACCTACCATCTCAGTCTGGCGTAGGGGGTTCCGGTGGCAGTGACCGACGAGGCGATCGAGAAGATCAAGGCGATGATCGTCGCCGGGGAGTTGCGGCCCGGTGACCGGCTGCCGCGCGAGGCCGATCTCGCCGAGCGGCTCGGGCTCTCGCGCAACTCGCTGCGCGAGGCGGTGAAGGCGTTGTCGCTGATCCGGGTGCTGGACGTCCGGCAGGGCGACGGCACGTACGTGACCAGCCTCGCCCCTCAGCTGCTGCTGGACGCCCTGAACTTCATCGTCGACTTCCACCGCGACGACACGGTGCTGGAGTTCTTCGAGGTGCGCCGCATCCTCGAGCCCGCCGCCACCGCGCTGGCCGCGACCCGCATGTCGGCCGACGACATCGACGCCCTGCGCAAGGTCCTGGCCAGCCTCTCCGAGGACGCGACGATCGACGAGCTGGTGGCGAACGACCTGGAGTTCCATCACCGGATCGCGGCCGGCTCCGGCAACGCGCTGCTGTGCTCGCTGATCGACAGCCTCTCCGGGCCGACGACGCGGGCCCGCATCTGGCGCGGACTGACCCAGGCCGGCGCGGTCGAGCGGACCCGCGAGCAGCACGCCGCCATCCTCGACGCGCTGGCCAACCGGCAGCCCGACCTGGCCCGCTCGTGGGCGACCGTGCACGTGGCCGGCGTCGAGGACTGGTTGCGGGTCGCCCTGCAGAGCCCGTGAGCCGGGCTGGCGGGGGCGGCATAGCCTGAGGTCATGGCAGAGCACGCGGGACAGCCCGACGACGGATCACCGGCCGCGCGGCTTGCGGCCCTGGCCACGCGGTTGCGCGAGGCCGCCGTTCAGGCCGGCCGCCTCGACGTCGCCGAGAAGGCCGATGACGCCTTGGCGCTTCTGGGCGAGCCCTGTGCCCCGGCAGCGCAAGGCGACCGGAAGCGGGAGCGCCGCGATACGGGCAACGCGATCATCAGAACGCTCGACGGGCTCGGGTTCTGAGCGACGAGTTCGGAGACGACGCACGGATTGCGATCGCCGGCCGCGGGTAAGTGCTACTCCATGGCTGGACATCAACTGGATGCCGAAGAGCGCAACAAGATGCCGGACAGCGAGTTCGCGTTTCCGCGCGTCCGCAAGGAACCGCTCAGCGACGCCCGGCACGTACGCAACGCGATCGCCCGCTTCGACCAGGTGCGCGACGTGAGCGACAAGGAGCGGGACGAGGCCTTCCGCCGGATCAAGAAGGCCGCCGCCAAGTACGGCGTGGAGATGACCGAGAGCCGCTGGCAGGAGCTGGGCAAGCCGTCGGCCGGCCGGAAGTCGTCGGACAAGGCCAAGAGCAAGCAGCAGCTCTACAACGAGGCCAAGGCCAAGAAGATCGAGGGCCGCTCGCACATGACCAAGGCCGAGCTGGAGCAGGCGCTGGCCCGCTCCTAGACGGACCTCTCGCGGCTACGCGGCCGACAGGGCGCCCCGCAGCGGTACGGCGACCATGAAGCACCCGGGCCGGCGGGAGACCTCGGTGTCCTCCCCGATCAGGCGCGCCGCGCGGACCAGCATCGCCGCCATCTCCTGGTCGCCGGTCCGCACCCACAGCAGGTCCCCGCGACGGCGCCGGCCGCCGGCCAGCAGGGCCGCCCGCCACGCCGCGTGGGCGAGGGTCACGCGCTGGGCGTGCCGCCGCGAGGACGCGCCCAGGGCCTCGGCGCTCAGCAGCGCCTGCCGGCCCTGACGCCAGGCCGCCGCCGTCATCCGGGCGACGGCCATCCGCTGTGCCCCGGGCACCAGCACCCGGTGCAGGTCGTAGCGCCGCCGACCGCCCCCGGTGCGACTCTCCCGGTCGGCGGCGCACCCCAACCCGGTAAGCAACAACGTCAGCCGTGTCGCGGCGTCCCCGTGGTCGAACTCGGCCACCGTGTCGCCGATCAGCGGCGCGGTTCGCTGCCTGGCGGCCGGCCGGACATCGGCGCAGCGCAGCAGACAGGCCGATTCGAACGCGGCGGGCAACGCGCCGGCGAGCACGATGTCGCGTACCGGATCGTGGTCCATCCCGATACCGTGGGCGATGGGCCCGTTCGGCGGGTACCTCCGGCTCGCGGATTTGAGGGAAACTTGCGCAGGTGACGCTCCGGAGCCCATCGCGTCGCGCCTTCCTCGCCGGGGTGATCTCGCTGGCGGTCGCGGGCTGCGCCGTCCGCAAGCCGCCGCATCGGCGGGTCCGCATCGCGACCGGCAGCCCGACGGCGGTCTACTACGCGATCGGCTCGGCGTTCGCCCGCGTCATCGAGCAGGACCTGCCCGGCGCCGACGCCAGTGTGCTGGTCACCGCCGCCTCGGCCGAGAACGTTCAGCTGGTCTCGGCGGGCCGCGCCGAGGTCGGCTTCAGCCAGGCGGACGTGCTGGTCTCCGGCGGGGTTCCGGCGCCGTCGATGGCGGCGCTGGCCCGGGTGTACGACGACCTGCTGCACCTGGTCGTGCGGGCGACCGGGCCGATACACGCCCTCGAGGACCTCCGCGGGCGCCGGGTGTCGGTGGGCGCGCAGGGGTCCGGGACGGTGGTCACCGTGCAGCGCCTGTTCGCCGTGGCCGGCCTGGCCGGGGTCGACCAGCAGAAGCTCAACCTCGACGACTCGGTGGCGGCGCTGCTGGCCGACGACATCGACGGCTTCTTCTTCTCCGGCGGCCTGCCGGTGACCGGCATCAAGGAGCTGACCGGCCGGGCCTCGGTGCGCATCGTCGACCTGTCCAAGTGGGCGAGCGGCCTGCGCAAGGCGTACAGCGACGTGTACGTGGTGCGCGACGTGCCGGTCTCCGCGTACGGGACGACGGCCGTCGCCACCATCGCCGTGCCCAACCTGCTGGTCGTCGCGTCGTCGATGGACGACGACCTCGCCTTCGATCTGACCCGCCTGCTGATGGAGCGCCGCGACGTGCTGGCGGCCGCCCACCCGGCCGCCGAGCGCCTCGACTCCCGCTCGGCCATCTCGACGTTGCCGGTGCCGCTGCATCCGGGCGCGGCCCGCTACTACCGCTCGATCAAACCGTGACGCCCGGCTCCGGCCTCGCTCAGATCGGGAAGCGACCCCGCCGCCACCGCCAGTGACCGCCCGCCTTCAGGTGGTCGATGACCGCCCGCTGCAGGACCGTGCCGCGCGGCAGCTGGTCGAGCGGCGTGGACAGCGTGCGGAACACGAACCGCCGCACCTCGACGTCGGCGTCCAGCCCCTCCGGCTCCTCGTACGGCTCGAGCTCGAACCGCCGCTGGAACCGGATGATGTTCGACTCCGCGGGGAGATAGTCGCGCAGCTGCGGGTCGAGCAGCCACGAACCGCACGCGAACGACGTGTACCGCTCGTCCGGGAAGTGGCGCGGGAAGAACGCGCGCGCCTCGTCGAGCGACGCGTCGATGGACTCCGGGGTCAGCGGCCCGGCGTCCGGGATGTGCAGGTCGATGGCGCCGGCGCCGCGCTGGTGCTGGAGCCGGCCGAGCTCGTAGAGGCCGCCGCGCGCGTGCAGCGTCAGCCAGGCCTGCATCACCGGCCAGCCCTCGCGGTTCATCCGCCGGTCGACGGCGAGGTTGCGCCCGAGGTCGGCCAGCGTCGCCCAGGACACCTCGTCGGCGATGCCGTGCGCACGGTGGTAGGCCCGGACCTCCTCGACCAGCGAGAGGTACGCGTAGACGTAGAGATGCCGCCAGGCCGGGCCCCGATCGCGCGGCAGCTCCGGCCCCGGCGCCAGCCAGCCGTAGCCCCCGAGATCGGCGCGGACCAGCGCGACCGAGCGGTCGAGCAGCCAGCGCAGCTCCGGCGTCCACAACGGAGAGCCGGCGTCGGGCCAGCCCGCCATGATCTCGGCGGCGTCGTCCGGCCGCACCGCCAGCCGGTCGAGCAGCGCGGGGGCGCCGGCCTTGCCGGGCAGCGGCGCCGACGGCCGGTCACCCGCGAGCCTCTGCACCCGGGCGACTTCCTCGACGGGCACGGCGAGCCGGGCGGCGATGTCCTGCGGATCCACGCGGGCGACCATACCGGCAACCACGGCGGCGCGGCGACGGGCCGGTGATTTCGCCGATGCGCGGGACCCATTTTTGCACTGACGATGCAAGGACCCCGAACGCCTTGGAGGTTCCATGCGTCGTCTCGTCGTCCTCCTCACCGCCGTGCTGACCGCGCTCACGCTCGGCCCGGTCCGGCCCGCCGCCGCCGCGCCCGGCACGCCGGTGATCTTCGTGCACGGCTACACCGGCAGCGCTTCGAACTGGACCACCGCCATGTCGGTGTTCCGGGCCGGCGGCTATTCGAGCAGCGAGCTGTTCGCGTACGAGTACAACTCGTACGGCAACAACATCACCAACGCGCAGGGCCTGGCGAGCTACGTCAGCCAGGTGCGGGCCCGCACCGGCGCGGCCCAGGTCGACATCGTCAACCACTCGATGGGCGGCCTGGTCAGCCTCTGGTACCTCAAGCAGCTGGGCGGCGCGCAATACGTGCGGCATCTGGCGTCGATCGCCGGGGCCAACCACGGCACCACGTACGCGAGCGCCTGCCTCGCCTTCGTGACCTGCCAGCAGATGTATCCCGGCTCGTCGTTCATCACCACGCTCAGCGCCGGTGACGAGACGCCGGGCAGCACCCGGTACGCGACCTGGTACTCCCCCTGCGACGGCATCATCATCCCCTACACGAGCACGGTCCTGAGCGGCGCCACCAACAACTACGTGGCCTGCCAGACCCACATCGGCTACCTGACCGACACCGTCACGCTCACCCGGGTCCGATCGTTCCTGGCCGGCTGACACGGGCCACCCGGCGGAGGGGCCGCGCGTCCGGGGAGGGCGCGCGGCTCCTCAGTGCCGGCGGATCGCGCCGGCCAGCAGCACGGCGCAGCCGGCCAGGCAGAGGATCGTCCGGGCGTGGTTGGCCGGGTCCCACGCGGCCAGGTACCGGTCCCAGGTGATCGTGCCGGCCTCGAGCCGGTCGTTCAGCGGCACGTTGACCGCGGCGGTGACGCCGAGCGCGCCCACGATGGTCAGGATCGCGCCGAGCAGCAGCCCTCCGGCACCGGGCCGCGACCAGGTGCTGAGGGCCCGCACGATCGTCGCGACGCACAGTATCGAGACGCCGAACAGGGCGATCATCAGTGGCGGCCGCTGGGCGGTGACGTTGATCGAGCGCATCGCGGCCGCGCCGGCCGGGGCCGGCAGCCGGTGCAGGCCGCTCATGACGAACGCGGAGAAGGCGAAGAACACCCCGGCGAGCAGGCCGCTCCCGACGGTGGTGGCGGCGGTGAGAACTTCCCAGGAACGAGTCATGACTCCATGTCACCGCGGACCGGTGAGCCTTTCCATGCGGCAGGCACCCGATTCCATACGCGAGCGTCTACGCTGTCCCGCATGGATCCGGTCGGCGGCCTGCTCGACCCGCGGGCGCGGGGCGCGTTCCTCCTGCGGTCGCTGCTGTCGGCGCCGTGGTCGATGCGGATCGAGGACGAGGCGCCGCTGACCCTGGTCGCGGTCGTGCGCGGGTCGGCGCACCTCGACGTGGGCAGCTCGGCGCGCCTCGACGCGGGCGGGTCGGCGCACCTCGACGCGGGCGGGTCGGCGCACCTCGACGCGGGCGCGTCGGCGACCGGGATCCTGCCGGGCGACGTGGCTCTTGTGCGCGGCCCGGCGCCGTACCGGGTGGCCGACTCCCCCGCCACCGCGCCGCAGGTGGTGATCGGGCCCGACCAGGTGTGCCGGCCGATTCCGGGTGCGACCGGGCGGCCGATGGGACCGCTCGGGCTGCGGTCGTGGGGCAACGACCCCGAGGGCGGCACGATACTGCTCACCGGCACCTACCATTCGCCGGCCGAGATCAGCCGGTCGCTGCTGGCGGCGCTGCCGGAGCTGGTGGTGCTGCGGCCGGGCGAGTGGGACTCCGGGCTGATCGGGCACGTCATCCGCGAGGTCGACCGGGACGCGCCGGGCCAGGAGGTGGTTCTCGACCGGCTCCTCGACCTGGTGCTGATCACCGCCGTACGCACCTGGCTGTCCCGCCCGGAAGCGCACCCGCCGCGCTGGTACACCGCCCAGGACGACCCGATCGTCGGGGCCGCCCTGGCCCGCATCCACGCCCGGCCCGACCGCCCCTGGACGGTCGCCTCCCTGGCCGCCGAGGCCCGCTGCTCGCGGGCGGCGCTGGCCCGGCGGTTCGCCGAGCTCGTGGGCGTCCCGCCGATGACCTACCTGACCGAGTGGCGCCTCTCCTGCGCCGCCGACATGCTCATGCGCAGCGACGCGACGCTGGAGAAGATCGCCCGCGACGTGGGCTACGGCAGCCCGTTCGCGCTCAGCGCCGCGTTCAAGCGGGTGCGCGGGGTGTCACCACGCGAGCTGCGCGCGAACGCACTCCGCCAAGCCGGTTGAGCCGGCCGATCAGCTGTCGCACGCCACCCCGTCGCCGTCGCGGTCGAGGTCGTACGGGTCGCTGCCGATGACCTGGATCGGCCCGTCGACGTAGACGGGACCGTTGCCGCTGCCGCCCGCGCAGTCGACGTCGCTGGCGATCGGGACGCACGGGCTGTAGTTGGGGTTGCAGCCGTCGCCCGCCTGCTTGGTGCCGATGGCGATCACCTTGGTGACCGGCTTCCTGGTGACGACCGAGGAGATCTGCTTGCGGGCGGTCTCCTCGCCGTCGGTCAGCGTTACCTGGTACGTGATGGTCCGCACCCCGTTCACGCCCTTCACCCGCACCTTGGTCTTCCCCTCCGCCAGCGAGTCGTCCTCGACCTCGCGCGTGCCGTAGGGGATGGACTTCGTCTGCTTGACCGTCTTCGTGGTGACGACGGGAGCCGCGGTCGTGGGATCGGTCGCCGCGGGGTCGGTCGCGGCCGGGTCGGTGGTGGCCGCGGTCGCCGCCGGGTCGGTCGCGGCCGTCTCCTCGACCGACGGGGACGCGGAGGCGTCGCCGAGCAGCGGATCGGCGGCCGGCTCGTCCGCCGCCGTCGTCGTCACGGTCTGCGACGTGCCGGTGAGCGTCTCGTTCTTCGAGTCGCCGGTGACCAGGCCGATGCCGAGGAGCCCGCCGCAGCACGCGAGCAGGAACGCCCCGGCGATGGCCCCGGTTCGCTGCAAGGGGTTCATGCGCGACCAGAGACCCGGCCGGGACGGGGGAGGCTGCGGTGGCCAGGGGTGCTGCTGGGGTGCCTGATATGTCACCGGGTCAGTCTCGGCAGACGGCCGGCGCCGGACCACGGCCGTTCGGCCAGTAAGCGTTCGACTACGGGTGCGATACGTCTGACGAAACGTCCGGGGACGCGGGCGGGGGCAGCCAGATGCGCGCCTCGAGGCCGCCGCCGCCGGCGGCGGGTGCCAGCGTGAAGCGGCCACCCGAGGCCTCGATCAACACGGTCACGATGGACAGGCCCAGACCCGCGCCGTCGACGTTCTGCGCGTCGGGCGCCCGCCAGAAGCGCTCGGTGGCCAGGCGGCACTGCTCCTCGGTCATTCCCGGCCCGGAGTCGCGCACCGACACCACCACACCGCCGTCCGACGGCGCGGCCGCCACCTCGACCCGCCCGCCGGCCGGGGTGAACTTGAGCGCGTTGTCGATCAGGGCGTCCAGTGACTGGTCGAGCGCGGTCGGTACGGCGCAGGCCGGCAGCTTCACGCCGGCATCGGGGTCGGGGGCGGACACCGACGTCACCAGCTCGATGCCGCGGCGGGACGTGAGCGGGCGCCAGGCCTCGGCCCGCTCCTCGACCAGCGCGGCCGCGTCGATCTCGATCACGCGGTGCTGGCCTCGTTCGGCGCGGGCCAGGGCCAGCAACCCGTCGAGCACGTCGGCCAACCGGTCGGTCTCGGCCAGCGCGATCTCGTGATCGGCGCGCGCCTGCGGGTCGGCCAGGTCGCCGCCCAGGTCCTCCATGCGCAGGCGCAGCACCGTGAGCGGGTTGCGCAGCTGGTGGCTCGCGTGCGCGACGAACGAGCGCTGCCGTTCCATCGACTCGGCGACCGCGTCGGCCATCTCGTTGAAGCTCGCCGACAGCCGGCGCAGCTCGGGCGGCCCGAGGCCGGGCTGCACCCGGGCGGCGCTGTCCCCGGCCGCGATCTCGTGGGCGGCCGCGTCGAGCCGGGTCACCGGCCGCAGCACCCAGCCGGCCAGGCGGTGGGCGGTGACCAGGCAGGCGGCCACCGCGAGCAGGCCGCCGAGGCCGAGCACCAGCCAGCTCAGCGTCACCACCCGGCGGCTGTGCCCGGTCGGCGACGCGGTCAGCACGATGCCGAGCACGGCGCCGCCGTCGCTGACCGGGACAGCGACGATCAACGGGCGGCTCTGCCACGGCCACAGCGTCTCGGGGGTGCCCACCTGGCGTCCGGCCAGCGCGGCGCGGATGGCCAGGCCGGCGTCGCGGACCGGCGGGCCGAAGTCGCTGAGCACCCGCTGGTCCTGGTCGACGACCATGGTTGCGATGCCGTACAGGTCGGTGTAGCGGTGCAGCTCGTCCCGCAACGACTCGAGCTCGCCGCTGCGCAGGGCGGGCGCGGCCAGCGAGGCGAAGCGGGTGGCGTCGGCGAGCCGGTCGGCCTCGACCCGCTCGGTCTCGCGGGTGGTCAGCGCGACGGCGAGCGGCAGCTCCAGGGCCAGCAGGACCATGCACAGCAGCAACACGTACGTGCCGACCAGCCGGTTGCGCACCACACCCTCCTATTCGGTGCGCAAGCGGTAGCCCACGCCCCGGACGGTCTCCACCAGCTCGGGCCGGCCCAGCTTGTTGCGCAGCGACGCCACGTGCACCTCCAGCGTGTGCTTGCCCGACCAGGTCGTCTGCCAGACGTCGAGCAGGATGCGCTCGCGGGACAACGCGACGCCGGGCTGCCGGGCCAGCGAGGCCAGCACGTCGAACTCCTTGCGGGTCAGGACGACCGGCGCGTCGTCGACGTGCACCGTGCGGGCGGCCAGGTCGAGGCGCAGCGGCCCGGTCTCGACCACCTCGCGCGGCGGCGCCTGGCGAACCGTGCGGCGCAGCAGGGCCTCGATGCGGGCCTGGAGCTCGGCCATCGAGAACGGCTTCACTACGTAGTCGTCGGCGCCGACCCGCAGGCCGGTGACCCGGTCGCGCTCCTCGCCGCGGGCGGTGACGGCGATGATGCCCAGGTGTTCGCTGCGCGCCCGCAGCTGCCGGCACACGTCGACGCCGTCGCCGTCGGGCAGGTTGAGGTCGAGCAGCACGAGATCGCACGGCGCCGCGGCGAGGGCCGCCGTCGCGGTGGCGGCATGCTCCACCTCGTACCCCCGGCGCTGCAGCATCGAGGTCATCACCGCGCTGACCCGGCGGTCGTCCTCGACGAGCAGGATTCGCATGCCGCTCAGCTTCTCAGCTTCGTCGCCAGCAACTCCACCAGATGTTTGCCGGGCACGCCGGCCAGGTCGTCGGCCTGGGTGCGGCAGGAGAACCCGTCGGCCAGGAAGACGTCACCCTCGCCCGCCTGGCGCAGGGCCGGCAGCAGCTGCTGCTCGGCGACCTGCACCGACACCTCGTAGTGGCCACGCTCGACGCCGAAGTTGCCGGCCAGCCCGCAGCACCCGCCGAGCCGCACCACCTTGGCGCCCGCGCGCTTGAGCAGCTTGGCGTCGGCCTCCCAGCCCATCACGGCGTGGTGGTGGCAGTGCGGCTGGGCGATCACCTTCAGGCCGTCCAACGACGGCGGCTCCCACCCGGGCGTACGGGCGAGCAGCTCCGCGATCGTGACGGTGGCCGCGCTGACCTTCCTGGCCGCCTCGGTGTCGATCAGCTCGGGCAGGTCGCCGCGCAGCACGCCGGTGCAGGACGGCTCGAGCCCGACGATCGGCACACCGTTCTCCGCCGCCTCGGCCAGCTGGTCGACGGTCCGGCCGAGGATGCGCTTGGCCGCGTCGAGCTGCCCGGTCGAGATCCAGGTGAGGCCGCAGCAGCCCTCGCGCGTGGTGATCCGCGGGGCGTAGCCGGCGGCGGTCAGCACCTCGACCGCGGCCTGGGCGATCTCGGGCGAGAAGTGGTCGGTGAAGCTGTCGACGAACAGGACGACCGGTTTGCCGGTCTTCTTGTTCTGGCGTGAGAACCATGCCCGGAATGTCTGGTCAGCGAACTTCGGGATGCTGCGCCGGGCGTCGACTCCGGCCAGCGCCAGGGCCACTCCCCGCAGACCGGGCAAAGTGGTCATCCGATTGGCCAGGCGGGGCATCCGCGCGGCCAGGCGGGACCAGCGCGGGAGCCAGCCGAGCGAGTAGTGCGACCTCGGCCGTACCCGCCGCTTGTAGCTCTGGTGCAGCACCTCGGCCTTGTAGGCCGCCATGTCGATCCCGGTCGGGCAGTCGCTCGCGCATCCCTTGCAGGACAAACAAAGATCAAGCGCATCGTGTACGGCGGGCGCGCGCCAGCCCGGGGCGAGATCGCCGTCGAGCATCTCCTGCAGGACCCGCGCGCGGCCCCGGGTCGAGTCCTTCTCGTTCCTGGTCGCCAGGTAGGACGGGCACATCACGCCGCCGAGCGCCGTGGTGTCGGCGCGGCACTTGCCGACCCCGGTGCAGCGGTGCACCGCCTGGTTGAAGTCGCCGTGGTCGGCGTGGTAGGCCAGCGCCAGCCTGGTCGTGACCGGGCGGGCCTGGGCGACCCGGATGTTGGCGTCGACCGGGTCGGGGTCGACCAGGTTGCCGGGGTTGAGCAGGTTGGCGGGGTCGAAGGTGTGCTTGATCCGGCGGAACAGCCCGATCGCGGCCGGCGAGTACATCCGGGTGAGCAGTTCGCTGCGGGCGCGGCCGTCGCCGTGCTCACCGGAGAGCGAGCCGCCGTAGCCGACCACGAGATCGGCCGCCTCCTCGAGGAACGCTCGGAACTTGGCCGGCCCGCCGGGCTTGTCGAGCGGGAAGTCCAGGCGCACGTGCACGCAGCCGTCGCCCAGATGCCCGTACGGCATGACGGAAAGCTCGTGCCGCGCGCAGAGGGCGTCGAAGTCCCGCAGATAGGCCCCGATCTTCGCGGGCGGAACCGCCGCGTCCTCCCAGCCACCGTGGGCGGGAAGGCCGGAGGGCGCCCGGCCGGCCAGCCCGGCGCCGTCCTCGCGGATCCGCCACAGCGGCGCGGCCGCCACCGGGTCCTCGACGATCAGGGTGTCCACCGCGCCGGCCGTCGCCGCCAGCTTCTCCGCCTGAGCCCGCGCCTCGTCGAGGTCGTCCCCGGCGATCTCCACCATGAGCCAGGCCTTACCGCCCGGAAGCGGCGGCACGGCGCCCGGCCCGCGACGGCTGCGCACCACGTCACAGATGCGTGAGTCGATGCCCTCGCAGGCGGTCGGCTTGAACTCGAGGATGCCCGGGACGGCGTCGCCGGCGGCGCCGAAGTCGGGGTACCCCAGAACCACCAGAACCCGATATTTCGGATCTGCGACGAGGCGGACCGTGGCCTCGGTGACCACGGCCAGGGTGCCCTCGCTGCCGACCAGGAACTCGGTGAGGTTGAACCCGCGTTCCGGGAGCAGGTGCTCGACCGCGTAGCCGGAGACCTGGCGGCCGAAGCGCGCGAACTCGGTCCGGCCGGTCTTGAGGTTGTCGTTGATCACGTCCTTGAGCCCGGCGACGATCTTGTCGGCGCCGGTGGTGCGCCGGCCGTCGGTGATCAACCGCTCGCCGTCGATGGTGAGCGCGCTGAGGCCGGCGACGTTGTCGGAGGTGCGGCCGTAGCCGAGCGTGCGCGACCCGCACGAGTTGTTGCCGATCATGCCGCCGATCGTGCAGCGGGTGTGCGTCGACGGATCCGGGCCGAAGCGCAGCCCGTGCGGCCGGGCGGCGGCCTGCAGGACGGCCTGGACCGTGCCGGCCTGCACCCGGGCGGTCCGGGTCGCGGGGTCGAGCTCGAGCACCTGGTTCAGGTGGCGGCTGAAGTCGAGCACGACGCCGGGGCCGATCGCGTTGCCGGCCACCGACGTGCCGGCGCCGCGGGCCGTGATCGGAACGCCGAGCTCCCGGGCGACGGCCAGCGTGGCCAGCACGTCCTCGTCGTGGCGGGGACGGACGACGGTCTGCGGGACCACCCGGTAGAGGGAGGCGTCGGAGGCGTACATCGAGCGGTTGGTCGCGTCGTCCAGCACGTCGGCGATGCCCGCCCGGCGCAGCCGGCGCACCAGCTCACTCGGCTCACTCATGGTCCCGAGATTACCGAGCGGTCCGGCGCGGCCATCGGCCGCACCAGCTAGCTACCGGGCTGCGACCGGCTTTGCCTGCGCTCGCCGGCGCCGGCGACCGACTTACCCGGCATGCGAATCCGGCTGGTCCTCACGCTGCTGCTCGCCGCCGTCGTGGCCGCGCTGCCCGGCGCCGCGCCCGTCCAGGCGTACCGCCCGGCGCTGCGGGCGCTGACCTTCAACGCGTGCGGCAACGTCTGCCGCTACGGCGAGGTGGGGATGACCTCGGCCAACATCGCCTACCAGGCCCGCAACCTCAAGGCCCAGATCGTCATGCTCCAGGAGCTGTGCTACTCGCAGTTCCTGAGCATCCGGGCCCGGCTCGCGCCCTACGGCTACACCGCCGCGTTCGGCACCGCCTCGGTCGGCGGCAAGTGCGACAACGACGACCACCAGCACGGCGAGGCGTTCGGCGTGGCGATCCTGGCCCGCGGGACGATCCTTTCCCGGTACGCGCACCGCATGCCCAGCCCCGACCGGTCCCAGGCCGAGGGGCGGGTGCTGCTGGCCGCCAACGTGCGCCTGCCCGGCCGGTCGCTGTTCGTCGTCACCACCCACACGGCCCACAGCGGCGAGAACCGGGTCGCCCAGATCGCGGCCCTGCGGCGCTGGATCACCCCGTACGCCCGGTCCCGTCCCGTGCTCTTCGGCGGCGACCTCAACCTGCCGCCGGACAGCACCGACCTGGACGGCTTCTACCAGTCGTTCGGCGAGGCCGACGACAGCCGCGACCACCCGCTGGCGACGTTCCAGCCCTTCCCCCAGCGCAAAATCGACTACCTCTTCGGCAGCAACGGCCACCTCGCCCCGGCCGGCGCCGGCCGGGTCTGCGGCGGCTACTCCGACCACTGCATGTACCTGGGCTCCTTCCGCTGACCGCCGCCCGCCGCCGGAAGTGACTTGACGTAGTACACCAGCGTCCACGTCCACCCCGGCCGGTGTTCCCGGCCGGTCTCGCGGTAGCCGAGTGCTTCGTAGAACGCCATCGCCTCCGGCTGGTTGGTCGCCGTGTCAAGGTGGGCCGAGGTCCGGCCGGCCGCGGCCGCCCGCCGCTCCAGCTCGCTCATCAGCGCACGTCCGACGCCCTGCCGGCGGGTTGCCGGATGGACCCGCACGCGGAGGATCTCGGCGCCGGAGCCGCCGTCGGGGCGGTAGCCGCCCATGCCGACGACAGCGCCGCCCCGCTCGACGACGAGGAACTCGCCGCCCACCGCCAGGAAGCTCCGCTCGACGTCGGCCAGATCGGGGAAGCCGGCCGGCGACACGGTCGCCGGCGGCAGCGGGACCGGGACGGCCGGATCGGCCGTCTCGCCGATGTTGGGCAGGGCGTTCAGCGCCCACAACGTCCCGGCGTCGGTGTCGCGAAATCTCCGCACGCTGATCACCCCGCCGACCCTGCGCCGGCAGCGGCACCGGCGCCAGCGAATATCGGGTGGCGCGAGTCGCGAATCCGATGAAACGTGACCGGGCGCGGGTGCGGCGGCCAGACTTGCCGGCATGAGCGTTCAGGTCGGTGACGAGATGATGCGGCTGTTGGGCGTGCTGCGGCACGAGCCGACGGAGAAGTGGGTCCGCGCCCGGCTCGGCGGCCGGCTCGTGGCCGACAGCCGGGCCGCGCTGCTGCTGTGGGAGCCGCGCCGCATCGTGCCCACCTATGCCGTGCCGGCCGGGGACGTCCGGGCCGAGCTCGTACCGGCCGGGCCGGCTCCGGAGAGCGACGCGCCGGTGCTGCACCCCGGCATCCCTTTCGCCGCGCACTCCACGCCCGGGCAGGCGTACGACGTCCGCGTCGGTGACGACGTCCGCGAGCGCGCCGCGTTCCGCCCGGAGGACGCCGACCTCGCCGGGCATATCGTGTTCGACTTCGGGGCGTTCGACTGGACCGAGGAGGACGAGCCGGTCTTCTCGCACCCGCGTGACCCGTTCTCCCGGGTCGACGCGCGTCGCAGCAGCCGGCACGTCCGCATCGAGCGGGACGGCGTGCTGCTCGCCGAGTCGCACCGCCCGACGCTGGTGTTCGAGACGAAGCTGTACCCGCGGTTCTACCTGCCGCGCGAGGACATCCGGGCCGACGTCCTGCCCAGCGACATGGTGACGGCCTGCCCGTACAAGGGCCGCGCCGCGTATCTGTCGTTCGCGGTGGGCGAGAACCTGGCCTGGACCTACCCGGATCCGCTGCCCGACGCGGCCCCGCTCGCCGGGCTGGTCGCCTTCTTCGACGAGGCGGTCGACGTGCTTGTCGACGGCGTGCCCCGCAAGCGGCCGGACTCGCCGGTCGCCGACGTGATGAAGGACGAGTTCGGCGTCGCGTGACGCGGCCGGCCGGCGCCGGCGAACAGCCTCTCCGGGTCGGCCGGGCGGCCCAGGTGGTAGCCCTGGCCGAGGTCGCAGCCCAGCCGCCGCATGGCCGTCAGCTGGGCCGCCGTCTCGACGCCCTCGATCACGGTTCGCAAGCGCAGCGTCCGGGCCAGCTCGACCACGGCGCGGATCACGGCCACGTCCTCGACCGTGGGCGAGGCGTGCCCCATGAAGGAACGGTCGATCTTCAGCTCGTCCACCGGCAGCCGCTGCAGCAGCGAAAGCGACGAGTAGCCGGTGCCGAAGTCGTCGATGGACAGGCCGACCCCGATCGCCTTCAGCTCGGCCAGGTGGGCGATCGCCGTGGCCGGGTCGTTCATCAGCACCGACTCGGTCAGCTCCAGCGTCACGGCCGACGGCGGCAGACCGCAGTCCGCGAGCATGCCCCGCACGTCCGGCGCGAAGCCCGGATCGGCCAGCTGCCTTCCCGAGACGTTGACGCTGACCACCAGGCCCGGCATCGTGCGGCGCCAGCGGGCCGCCTGCTCACCGGCGCGGTGCAGGACCCAGCGGCCCAGATCGATGACGAGCCCGGTCTCCTCGGCCATCGGCAGGAAGTCGGCGGGCAGCGCGCGTACGCCATCGGGCTTGTCCCACCGCACCAGAGCCTCGACGCCGGCCATCGCGCCGTCGGCCAGGCGGATCAGCGGCTGGTACTGCAGGCGGAACTCGTCGCCGGCCAGGGCGCGCTGGAGGTCGGCGTTGAGGGTGAGCCGGGCCAGCGCCTCGGCGTGCATGTGCGGGGCGAAGACCACCACCTTGCCGGGACCGTCGGTCTTGGCCTGGTACATCGCCACGTCGGCGTTGCCGAGCAGATCGCCGGCGTCGGCCGGGGCCGTGTCGGTGCGGGTGGCGACGCCGATGCTGGCGCCGATGAAGACGTCGCGGCCGGCGACGCGGAACGGGCGGCGGACCGCGTCGATGAGGCGTTCGGCGATGGGTACGGCCTCGTCCGTCGCCGTGTCGTGCAGCAGCACCGCGAACTCGTCGCCGCCGATCCGGGCGCCGACGTCCCCGGGGCGCAGGCAGTGCCGGATGCGGGCGGCCACGAGACCGAGCAGCTCGTCGCCGGCCCGGTGCCCGAGGCTGTCGTTGACCGCCTTGAACCGGTCCAGGTCGATGAAGAGCACGCTGGCCGGGGCCGGTTCGCGTACCGTCTCCTCGAGCTTCTCCAGGAACAGCACCCGGGTCGGCAGCCCCGTCAGCGAGTCGTGCCGTGCCTCGCGCAGCGATTCGAGCGCCCGGCGCTCGGCCTGCAGCAGCCGGATGTTGGCCAGCGCCAGGCCGAGCGTCTGGGCCATGGCCTGCAGCAGCTGACGCTCCTCGGGGCCGAGCGCCTCGCCGGCCCGGGCGACCATGAGCCGGCCGTGGTCGCCGCCGCCGAAGCCGGCCTCGGCCACGAAGAGCTCGTCGAGGCCGGGCACCTCGACCGTGGCCGCCGGGCCCGAGCCGAGGGCGTCCTCGAGCACGTCGCCGCGTACGCCCCAGGCGACCTCGACCCGCCGGTCGCCGCTGAGCACCGCGCCGACCTCGGTTTCCAGGACCTCGCTGGCCCGCTCGATGGCGACCATCGCGGCCAGGCGCTCGTCGCGGGCCTCGCAGACGGCGGCGAAGAACTCGGTGAGCTGATGGGTGGACCAGTGGTTCACGGCTGTTCCCCTCAGGCCAGGGCCAGCGTGACCAACGTGAAGTGGTGCATGCCGAGCGCGCCGCGCAGGCGGGCGATCTCGCCGTTGGTGTAGAAGCCGCCGTACGGGACGTCGCCCAGTTCCTTGCTGATGCCGGCCACCTCCTGCTCGACGCCGTGGTCGCCGAGCGCCACCCGGCGGGCCGCGCAGTCGAAGGCGAGCACCCCCAGCGGTCGCGCGCCGCCGAGCCCGTCGACCGCCTGCACCGCCGACTCGCGCGCGCCGTCGACCAGCGCGCCGTGGTCGCTCTCCATGAGCCAGGCGAGGGCGCCCTGCGGGACGTCGGCGAGACACTTCAGCGAGCGGTCGGTACGGTCGCCGCCGTCCAGCAGCCGCATGTCGTGTCCGCTGCGCCGGGACAGCCCGAGCGGATGCTGGACGAGAAGCTCACGGAACGCCTGTTCGTCGTCGAGGACCGACTCGTCGAGGCCGAGCCGGCGCAGGACGACGTCGAGCGCGGGCTCGCCGTCGAGCTCGAAGACCCGGCCGTCGCGGCTGCTGGTCACCACCATCGCGTCCCCGGTCGTGTGCCAGCCGTGCGCGATGCCGACGCTGAGCGGCCGGTCGGAGCCGAGCGCGACGCCGATCGCCGCGTCGGTGAGGATCTCCACACCGTCGCGGCCGCCGTGGAACTGATAGGTCCGCACGTACGTGAGATGGTCGCCGGCGCAGCCACCGACCAGGGGCGCCGCCGCGCCGACCACCGAGAACGCGCCCCGGATGATCTCGTGCTGGTTGCCGGTCAGCCCGTCGCAGATCATCAGCAGCGCGCGGTGCGGCCGGTCCAGCTCGTCGAGGCCGGCCGCGATGGCGGCCCCGCCGGCGCGCGGATGGCCGGTCACGTCGCGGGCCACCCGCGTACGGACCTGGAAGCCGGAACCGCCGAGCGCGACCACCGCCACGCCGTCCCCGCTGACCTCGCCGGTGGCCATCTGCCCCGAGGTCGTGGCGCCGACGATCACGGTGCCGTCGGCGACCCGGGCGCGCACCGCGTCCAGCATCTCCGGCACGTGATAGCCGACCGAGCAGAACACGAACACGACCACCGGCGCACGCCCGGCGATCGCGGCGTCGGCGGCGGCCGCTCCGGCCGCGGCCGGATCGGGCAGGGTGCTGTGACCGGTGGCGAACCAGCGTTCCTCGGCGAGCGTCATGCCGGTTGCATCGGCGTTGCGGCCGCCGACTTTCGGTTTCAGGGCAGAATCGCGTCCACGTAGCCGCCGTCGACCCGTGCGGCTCCCCCGGTGGTCGCCGACGCCGGCGGCGACGCCGGATAGACCACCATGCTGGCGATCTCCTCCGGCTCGATCAGGCGCCGCAGCAGCGACTGCGGCCGGAACCTGCGCATGACGCGGCCACACCCCCGGTCGCGCATGCCCGGCGGGTAGGCCCGCGTGAGCCGTTCCGCCGCGAGCACGTTGACCTCGAAGCACCGCCGCCGCTCGTGGCCGCTGATCTCGAGGGCCGGTTGCGCCCCGAAGATGCCAAGGTGACGATCCCGCCCGCTCCGGCCGCCGTCCGCCGCGTGCCCGCTCACATCGGCGCCGCCCGGTCGGGCCGGCGTGCCCGTTGACCGCGGCGTGCCCACTCAGCGCCTCGCTCCCACTCACCGCGCCGCGGCTGCCCACATCGGCCCGGCCTCGCGGCACGCCGTCCGAAGCGGAAAAGGGGTGCGCGGGCTCAGCGGCGAAGGCCCAGAATGGAGGCCTTCACCGGGCCGGCCGAACCGGCCGGACCGGCCGGAGCCGCGGGAGGACGGGACGCCATGCAGGTGAGCGGACGGCGGGACGGGGAGCCACCCACGCCCGAGCAGATCGAGGAATGGCAGCGGCTCATGCAGCCGCCGGAGAACGAGCTTCCGGCGGGGGTCGGCGTGACCGCGGTGCTCGGCCGGACCGACGACGCGGCGGTCGGGATCACCCAGGTCGAGGCGTTCTCGGGTGGGTTCCGGTTCACCCTCGCGGTGCGGCTGCGCACGCCGGTGCCGGATCACCCGGGCGGCCTCTTCCACCTGGTCAACACCCACCCGCACCCGGCGTCGCAGGTTGCGGTGGAGGAGCGCCTGCTCTTCGGGATCGAGTACGCCGACGGCCGCCGCGCCTCGACGCTCGACCACCGGGATCCGTGGGCGAGCCGGCCGCTGGTGCTGATGCAGCAGGGCGGCGGGGGCGGGGACACGAGCGTGGACCAGGGCTACTGGGTGGCTCCGCTGCCGCCGGAGGGGCCGGTGACGTTCGTGCTGTCCTGGCCCCGCTTCGGGATCGCCGAGGCGCGGGCCGAGGTCGACGGCGGGCTCATCCGCGACGCCGCCGGGCGCAGCGAGGTGCTCTGGCCGCCGCCGCCACGGGCCGAAGCGGTCGAGCCGCCGCCACCGCCGCGGCCGGCGACCGGGTGGTTCGCCGAGCCGTCCGGCTGACACTCACGTCACCAGGCCGAGCCGCCGGGCTGACGCTCACGTCACCAGGCCGTGCCGGTAGGCGTAGACGACGGCCTGGACGCGGTCGCGCAGGTCGAGCTTGGTCAGGATCCGGGAGACGTACGTCTTGACCGTCTCGTGGCTGATGACCAGCGCCGCCGCGATCTCGCCGTTGGAGAGCCCCTCGGCGATCAGGCGCAGCACCTCGCGCTCGCGCGGGGTGAGCGGGCTGTACCCGGGCGTGCCGTCGGCGGGCCGGATCCGGGCCGCGTACCGGCCGACCAGCTGCCGGGTCACCTCGGGGTCGAGCAGCGCCGCGCCGGTCGCCACCGTGCGGATGCCGGACAGCAGCTGGGCCGGCGGGGCGTCCTTGAGCAGGAAGCCGCTGGCCCCGGCGCGCAGGGCCTCGTAGACGTACTCGTCGAGGTTGAAGGTCGTCACGACCAGCACCTTGACCGGGTCCGCCACCCCGGCGCCGGCCAGCAGGCGGGTGGCCTCGATCCCGTCGAGCACCGGCATCCGGACGTCCATCACCACGACGTCCGGGTGCGTGCGGGCGGCGAGGTCGACCGCCGACCGGCCGTCGCCGCACTCGGCGACCACCTCCATGTCGGGCTGGGCGCCGATGATCGTGGTGAAGCCGGTGCGGATCAGGGCCTGGTCGTCGCAGACCAGCACGCGGATGGTCATGCGCCGCCGCCACCGGCCGGGATCCGGGCCCGCACCACGAAGCCGCGACCGGCATCCCAGCCGGCACTGAACTCGCCGCCGAGCACGCCGACCCGCTCGCGCAGGCCGGCCAGCCCCCGGCCGCTGCCGCCGATCCCGGCCGCCGCCCCACCGAGGGCCGCCGCCCCACCTAGAGTGGTGACCGACACCGTCACCTCGCCGTCGCCATGCCGGACATGCACGCTCGTCGCGCTCCCATGTGCGTATTTAAGGGCATTTGTCAGCGCCTCCTGCACCACTCGGTAGGCGGCTACCTCGGCACTTCCGCCGGGGAAAGAACGACCCTCCCCGACGACCTCGAGGGAGACCGGCTGCCCCGCCCGCCGCGTCTGCTCCACGAGAGCCGAGAGGTCACCCAGAGCCGGCGTGCGCGACCCCGGCGTACCGTGGCCGGGATCGAGCAGGTCGAGCAGGTGCCGCAGGTCGCTGATCGCGTGCCGGCCGGTGTCGGTGACCGCGGTGAGCGTCGCGTCGAGCTTCTCCGGCGCGGCCGTCAGGTAGCGCGCCGCCTCGGCCTGCACGACCATCGCGGTCACGTGGTGGGTCACCACGTCGTGCAGCTCGCGGGCGATCCGCGTACGCTCCGCCGTCCTGGTCGCCTCGGCGACGTGCCGGCGGCGTTCGTCCTCGGCCGCGCGCGAGAGCCGCAGCCATTCGCCCAGCCCCCAGGCCACCCCCAGCACCAGGTAGAACGAGACGAACCCGGCGGGACCCTCGGTCGAGCCCCGCCGATCCAGGGCGACCGCGAGCGGCACGTACGCGATCGAGAACGCCCCCGCCACCAGGAAGCGGCGCCGGGGCTGGTGCGCCGCCACGCTGAGCAGCGCGATCGGCAGCGCCGTTCCGGCCACCGTGTGATAGCCGCGGATCTGGTCGAGGGCGAACCCCAGGTAGACCAGCGCGAGGCAGAGGGCGGGCCACCGGCGGCGCAGCGCGAGCGGCAGGCATTCCAGGGCGATCACCAGGTACGCGAGCGCGTCGAACGGCCGGTTGGTCAGGTCGCCGACCTCGGTGCCGTGCCCGCGCCAGGCCGGGACGAACGACGCGACGGCCAGCGCCACGGCGAAGGCGCCGTCCCGGACCGTGACGTCGAGCGTGCGCCACAGGCCCGGGAGGCGCCGTCCGATCGCCGCGATCACCGGGCGAGCGTAGCGGCCGGAGTCGCCCGGCGGCGGCGCGGCACGATGTGGCCGCGGCGGCGGGCCAGCCACATGAACGCGGCCGTCACCAGCAGGCCGGCCAGCACCGAGTAGACGCTCGCCTCGGGCCCGAACTCGCCGCCGGTCAGCGCCGTGGAGCCGGACGTGGTCCCGTGCAGAAGTCCGTCCGGCGAGTCGCTGCCGGAGACCTCGGTGCCGAAGATCGCGCCCTCGGCGAGGTTCCAGCCGAAATGCAGGCCGATCGGCAGCCACAGGGTGCGGGTCGCGGCGTACGCGGCGGCCAGCATGCCCCCGGCCTCGATCGCGATAGCGATCGCGCCCCAGAGGCTCGCGTGCGGGTTGAGCAGGTGGGACAGGCCGAAGAGCAGGCCGGTGAGGCCGAGCGCGAGCCAGGTGCCGAGGCGCTCCTCGACGATCCGGAACAGCACCCCGCGGAAGATCAGCTCCTCGGTGGTGGCGGCCGCGGCCATGAAGCCGATCAGCGCGATCGCTCCCCCGGCCGATCCGGCGCCGGCCGAGTAGCCGCCGAGCAGCGCGATGTTGGCGATCACGGCGGCGAACAACCCGATGCCGAGCAGGGTGCCGCGGCCGAGGGCGCTCGCGGCGCCCGGGAGGGCGATCTCGGCCGGGGCGCGTCGCTCGGTCCGGCGCACGATCCAGCCGTACGCGAAGAGCGCCGCGACCGCCGTGGCCAGGCCGAGGATGAGCGTGCCCGCCGGATTCCAGCCCGCCGCGCCGACGGCGAGGCTCCCGAGGAAAGCGACGACTCCGACGACCACCAGCTGCTTCACCAGTCGCATGACGACTCCCGTTCCCGGTGCCGCGACCCGGTGCCGCGGACATCCGGAACGCTAGGGATCAACGCCGGTCGAATCGTCACCGTGCGGTGGACACTTGCCGGTAGCTCGCGCGGGGGACGTCAGGCGTACCGGACGCCGAGCGCATGGCGGCCGGGGTGCCCCTCGTAGAGCCGGCAGGCCCGCTCGTGCGGGCAGGACGGGTACCCGTTGATCTCGGAGGCGCGCAGCGTCCACCGGATCCACCACCCGGTCGCCACCGTGCGCCGGCCGAGGGCCGCGTGGGCGCCGGCGTGCGTGTGCTCGAGCTCGCAGCGCACCGCCGTGGCCGGCTCATGACCCGGCCACGGCCGGCGGTCGAGCCAGGCCAGCTGGGACGGGTCGAGCTCGAGCCGGGCCGGGCAGCGGCCCGGGCCGGCGACCGCGGCGCCGGCCACGAAATGCCCGGCGCCCTTGCGCGAGGTGATCAGCCCGTCGTGCTGGAGGCGGCGCAGCGCCGACTGGACGGTGGCCCGGGCGACCTGGTGGCGGGCGGCGAGCTCGTGCTCCGACGGCAGCTTGGCCCCGGCGGCCAGCCGCCCGTCGAGGATCTGGTCGCGGAGCCCGTCGGCGATCAGCCGGTACGGTGCGGTCGTCACCATGGCGCCGATCGTCACCTGGCTGGTCAGGTGGCGACAAGTACGCACCCGCGAACCCTTTGGGATGCACGCCCGGACGCTGGAGCTGCTCGCTCTTCGCGGTGCGGCCGATCCGTTCCTCGGGCATGGCGTCAAGCTGCCCGGCTGGCATTTCGGGTTCCGCGAGCGCCGGGTCGACTTCACCGGGCGCGCGCATCGAGCGAGGTCCAGGCCGTCGGTCTCACCCTTCCCCCGCGGCCGGCCGACCACCCGCCGGCCCCCGGCTTCGACGTGGTCGACGAGCGCGGCGCGATGATGGTGGCGCCCATGCCGGCGGCGTCTTCCGGATCGCCGGCTACGACAGGACCGCGCCGCCGCGCAGACCGATCCTGTCGGCTTCGTCGAGACTCCCGACCTTCTGGTGATCGACGAGACCCAGCGAGTCCCGGACCTCCTCCTGGCCATCAAGGCCGCCGTCGGCCAGGATCCTCGACCCGGTCGCTATCTGCTGACGGGGTTGTCGCGGCTGTTCGGCCCGGCCGCAGCGCCCGCTTGAGTCAGCGCGGCGCGGTCGCCGGGGGCTCGAGGACGGCCGGGGTCGTGCCGCTCAGCCGGCGCAGCGAGCGCACCACCGGGATCGTCGCCAGCAGGCCGAGCACCGGGATCACGAACGCCGTACGCAGCCCGATCGGGTCGGAGAGCGCGCCCAGCAGGACGGCGCCGACCAGCGCGCCGCCGTAGTTGAAGAGGTTCACCCGGGCGATCACCTCGTCGCTGTGGCCGGGCGACGCCTCGCCGGCCGCGCTGAACGCCAGCGGGACCAGGACGCCGACGCCGATGCCGGTCAGGGCGAAACCGGCGATCGCCACCGGGATCGACGGGACGGCCACCACCAGGCCGCAGCCGAGCGCGCAGACCAGCAGGCAGCCGACCGCCGCCGTGGCTCGGCCGACGCGCGGCACCACGTGGTCGCCGGCCAGCCGGGAGAGCAGGACGGCGGCCTGGTAGGCGGCGTAGCCGAGCGGGACGACGGCCGCCGTGGCGAGCAGGGTGTCGTCGAGGTAGACCGAGCTCCACGTGCTGACCGCGGAGTCGGCCAGGAACGCGGTGAAGATGAAGGCGCCGCAGATCCAGACGACGTGGCGGGTGCCGCCGTGGCGCTTGCCGCCGGTCAACTCGGGCATCACCGTGCGGGCCGGCTCGAACGAGGAGAAGCCGAGCAGGACCACCGCGGCGGCGATCAGGGCGGCGGCGCCCACCGCGAGCGCGGCGCCACCGCCGGAGGCGGCGAAGCCGGACATCAGCAGGGCGGCGGTGATGGCGGCGGCGGTGTAGGCGGCGAAGAGGCGGCTCATCACGCTGCGGCCCAGCCGGGCCTGGACCAGGACGCCCTGCATGCTGAGGCTGGCGTCGACCGCGCCGAGCCCGATCCCGTACGCGATGAGAATGATCGTGAAGAGCGCGGTGGGCGTGGGGAAGGTGGTCAGGGCGAGCCCGGCCGAGACCGCGAGCAGGCCGCCGCCGAGCGCGTACCGGCTGCCCCAGCGGGCGGCGGCCCGGTCGGCCAGGACCGAGCCGCCCGCCGCCGCGACGCAGACCAGCAGCAGGATGACCGAGACGAAGGCGTCGCCGATGTGCTGGCGGGACTTGAACGCGGGAAGCGCGGTGACCACGGCCGCGTAGCCGAAGCCCTGTGCGGCGTAGCCGGCGCCGATCCACACGGCGCGCCGGGCGCCGCTCACGTCGTTCCGCATCAACGGATCATCCTCGGTGACGGTCCGGCCGGAAAGGCCGGACACGAAAATGCCCGCCGTCCGCGAGGGACGACGGGCAGCTTCGTACCCGGTCAGAGCTCGGGACGGGTCAGCCGAGGTCGGAGTAGGCGAACGCCGACGCGGCGGTGAAGCGGGAACGCGCGCCCGTGCTGGCGGTGAACGACACCCAGGTCGGTCCCTCGGCCGAGGCGGCCGGCACGGTGCAGCTGTACGCCGTGGCCGCGCCGGTGCCCTGCTTCACGCAGGTCGCCGGGTTGTCGCCGAAGCGGAACTCGGTCGCGCCGGAGAGCTCGCCGCCGACGATCTTGATGGTGACCTTCTTGCCGCCGGCCACGACGTCGCTCGACGCCGACATGCTGGTGATCACCGGCACGTACGGGATGCTGACCGGCTCGCCCGCGAACGTGTCGTGCACCAGGCTCACCGTGGCCGCGTCGGTCGTACCGGCCGGGATCGTGATCTTGACGTGGGTCTCGTCCCCGCCCCAGGCCGTCACCAGGCGCACCTTGCCGGCCATCGCCACCACGTTCTCGGCCGCGAACGCCTTGGCGTCGGCGCCGACCGTCCCGCCCGTCACCTCGAGGGTGAGGACCGTGCCGCCGTTGGCCTTCGCCGCCGCACCCTCCGGCAGCACCAGGCCGAGCGCCGCCCGGTAGGTGACCTTCGCGTTCGGGGCGTCGCCGCTGAGGCCGCCGGACGTGCGCACCGCGACCGCGGCCGGGCCGTTCTCGCCGGGCGGAGTGACCGCGGTGATCTTCGTGGCCGAGTTGACCGTGAAGCTGGTCGCGTTGACGCCACCGAAGGTGACCGCGGACGGGTCGCCCGGGTCGACGCCGGCGAAACCGGCGCCGGTGATGACGACCGTGGTGCCGCCGGCGCCGCTGACCTTGTTCGGGCTCACCGCGGTCACCGCCGCCGTGTAGTTGACGGCCGAGGTCGAGACCGGGCCGGGCACGCCGTCGTGGAAGAGCTGCAGGTGCACCGAGTTGGCGTTGGTGGTGGCCGGCGCGGTGACCTTCAGGTGGGTCTCGTCGATCCAGGCCAGCGGCGCGACGTTGGCGCCGAGCCGGGCGGTGATCTTCTCGGCCGCGAAGTCCTTCGCCGAGGCGCCGACGGTGCCGCCGGAGACGGTGACGGTGATGGTCGTGCCGCCGGCGACCTTGGCCGGGACGCCGTCGTCGAACTCGGCGCTCAGCGGCGCGCGGTAGGTGAACTTCGCGGTGCCGGTGCTGGTGCCGATCGCGTTGACCGCCTTGACCAGAACCTGGCCGGTGCCGGCCGGGGCGAAGGCGGTGATCTTGCTGGCCGACTCGACGACGAACGAGGTGGCCGGGGTGTCGCCGAACAGCACGGCGTTCGGGTCGGCCGGGTCGAGGCTGGTGAAGCCGGTGCCGCTGATGCTCACCGACGCGCCGCCGTCGGTCGACCCGACGGCCGGGGAGACGGCGGTGACGGTGGGCGCCTTGGTCGCGGCGGCGGGCGTCGGGGTCACGGTGGGTGCGGGGGTGGTCAGACCGGCTCCCGCGTACGTGAGGGTGGCGGCCGCGTCGACCAGGCCGGCGCCGAACATGTCGTCCCGGCCCGGGTCGCCCAGGTCCTGGGCCTTGGCGGTGATCAGGCCACGGACCCCGGCCGCGTACGCCTCCGGCTGGTACGCCTTGACCAGGGCCGCGACGGCGGCGACGTGGGGCGACGCCTCCGAGGTGCCGGACGCCAGCATCCAGCGCTCGCCCGGGGCGGCCTGGATCACGCCCACGCCCGGAGCGGCGATGTCGACCTGCTCCCCGTACTCGCTGAAGGTCGCCTTGGTGTTCGCGGAGTCGGTCGCCGCGACGCACAGCACCGTGTCGTAGGCGGCCGGATACATGACCGGATTGCCCTGCTCGGCCGAGTTGCCGGCCGCGGCCGCGACCACGACCTGCTTCGACTCGGCGTAGGCGATGGCGTCACTGAGCGCCGGGGTGCCGCTGCCGCCGAGCGAGATGTTGAGCACCTGGGCGCCGTGGTCGACCGCCCACATGATGCCGGCGGCCATGGCGTCGACCGGGCAGGACCCGGCGGCGTCGCAGACCCGAACCGGCAGGATCTTCACACCCGGGGCGACACCGGCCATCCCGTACGCGTTGCCGGCCGTCGCCGCGATGATCGACGCGATGCCGGTGCCGTGCCCGTTCAGATCATTCGTCCCGTCCCCGCTCCCGGCGATGAAGTCGGCGCCGGCCAGCACCTTCCCGGCCAGGTCGGTGACCTTGGCGACGCCGGTGTCGATGACGCCGACGGTCACTCCCGCGCCGGTGGTGGCCGTGTTCGCGGCGGGCGCCTTGATCGCGTCCAGCCCCCACTGCTGCGGCCGGAACGGGTCGGCGCCGGTCGCCATGATCGTCGCCGCCGGGCTGGTGCCGTCGACCTGGACACCGTGGCCGGCCAGCACCGACTGGGCCGACGCCGAGACCGCGACCTCCTTGGCCGGATCGGGGGCGTTGAGGCCGGCCACGCTGGCGGCCGTCACGGACGGCGGAGCGGCCGTTGCCGCCGTTGCGGCCGTTGCGGCCGTTGCGGCCGACGAGGCCGACGAGGCCGGCGCGGCTGGCGCGGCGACGCTCGGGGAAGCGAGAACGGGGGACGCGCCACCGGCGGTGACGGCCGCCGCGACGGCGACCGCGAGGGTGGTGGACCGGCGGAGGTTGTGTGCCATGGTCGCGAGAATCGGTCGGGTGGCGGCAACCATGAGACTTCTCGGTTCCCGGAAGGGTTTCGGTTGAGGGCCGCTCGTCGGCGCTCGGGGCGTCGTGCTGCCTGATCCGCCGCCCCTGATCCGCCGCCCCTGACCCACCGCCCCTGACCCACCGCCCCTGACCCACCGCCTCCCCCGCCCCGTTCACTGGGTGGGCCGAGTGAAGCGGACGGGTCTGACACTTTCTGCGCGTTGTCCACTGCGGGCTGCGGTCAACACGCGGAACCGACAGGGGTTGGGTCGCTCGAATCGTGGGCGATGAAGAGTTCGTGCGTCCTGGGCGCACAATCTCTACAAGATCTGACGGTGGGCGGTTGCCGGCGGCTCACGAGGGGCGTCGGCACGGGATGGGGAATCGGCGGTTTGCCCGGCGCTTCACTGCGCTGGGCATCGCCGGCCCGGCGGCACGACGCTGGGCGACGCGCGGACAACGGGAACAACGGCGACTGCCACGGCGCGGACAGTGCGAACTGAGGCTTGGCGACGCGCCTCGAGCAACGCGAACGTCACAAAGCAACCGCGACAGGGCGCGACGCAACGCAGGGGCGCCGCTACAAATGCGCCGCCGCAAAAGCGCGGGGCCACAAAGCGCGGCGCCACAAAGCGCGACGCGACATGGAGAGACGCGGCACCTGCGGGGCGAGCGCTAAGCGGCAACCGAACCGCGCGGTCCGGTCGGGGCAGCGGACACCGTGCCCGGCGAGCACAATCACCCCCGTGACCTTTGATACTCGTAAGGGGACCCGCGGCAGCCGGGCGCCCGGTGGCAAGCTCTACGCCTGGGCCAACAAGATGGCCATCGGGCGGGTCAAGCGCAAGAGCGACGGGCCGATGCTCGTGCTCACCACGGTGGGGCGTAAGACGGGCGCCACGCGGGAGTCGGCGTTGCGGTGGGTGGCGGGGGCGGACGGCGGGTGGATCGTCGTGGCGTCGGCCAACGGGTCGATCTCGAATCCGGCCTGGTACTACAACCTCGCGGCCCAGCCCGATGTGACGATCACCGTGGGCGGGCGGACGGTGCCGGTCACCGCGCGGCAGTTGCACGGGGACGAGCGGGCCGACGGGTGGCGGCGGATGGTCGAGGCGGCGCCGCGGTTTGCGGGATATGCCAAGAAAACGGACCGCGAGCTTCCGGTCATCCTGCTGACGGAGCGGTCCGCCTGACCGTTCGGCCACTGTGGATCGTGTACGACCGGCGGCGAGACTGAGCCTCAGGGATCGAGGGGGCTCAGATGCGGTCGAGGCTGGGAACGGTTCTGATCACGGCGGCGATGACCATCACGGCGAGCGGGGCGGCAGCATCCGCGGCAAGCGCGCCGGCATCCGCGGCGGGAGCGGCAAGCGCAGCGGGAGCGGCGGGAGCGGCAAGCGCAGCGGCAGCGGCGGCCACCTCGACGCCGGTGGCGAGCGTCAACTTCCAGCCGGCCTCGTCGGCGGTTCCGGCGGGGTGGACGGCGGACACCGGCGCGGCCTACACGGCGGCGCGCGGCTCGGGCTGGGTGCGGCAGGACAACGGCGCGACGCTCGATCTGACGCGGAACACGCGCGACCGGGCGCGTGCGGGCGTCGACCCGCTGCGGAACACGCTCATCCACCTCCAGTACGGCGATACCGGCGGCACCAACGGCGTCGCGACCGCGGGCGCCTGGCAATACGCGGTGCCGCCGGGCACGTACACGGTCACGGTCTCGGCCGGCGATCAGGCGCCCTATGACAGCACCCACGTCGTGCGGGTCGAGGGTGTCACGGCGATCGATCACTTCAAGGGCACCACGGCCGCCGAGTTCACCTCCGGCACGGTCACCGTCCCGGTCGCCGACGGGCTGCTCACGGCCGACGCCATCGGGGGCACCAACACCAAGGTCAACTACATCCAGATCACCAAGATCTCGTACGACTCCAGCGCACCACCCGCACCCACCGGGACGACCGCCGCCGCGGGCGACCACCAGGTCGCGCTCGCCTGGACCGCCGGCACCGCCGCCGACCAGCTCGTCTACCGCGTCTACCGGGACGGCGCGAGGCTAGCCCTGACGACCGCCCCGGCGTTCACCGACACCACCGTCGCCAACGGGACGGCGCACACGTACGCCGTCACCGCGATCGACACCTCCGGCAACGAGTCCGCTTTGTCCGGATCAGCGTCCGCGACCCCGACGGCCCTGAGCGTCAAGGTCAACTTCGCGGACCAGGCGACCGCTCCCCCGGCCGGCTACCTGACCGATTACGGCCAGCCCTACGGCGCCCGCGGGAAAGGGCAGACCTACGGGTGGACGAACCTCGACGAGGGCACCCCGCTCAGCCTGGTCGGCAACGGCCGCAACCGGGGCACGGCGGCCAACGCGGACGTACGCCTGGCCACGTTCATCCACACGCAACTGCCCGCGGGCTCGGCCGGCGTGCTGACCCCGGGCCGCTGGGAGCTGGCGGTCCCGAACGGCCTCTACACGGTCACGGCGGTCGTCGGCGACGCGGGCACGGCGGTCAACAGCGTGCACTACCTGAACATCGAGGACCAGAACGGCGTCGCCGCCTTCGTCCCGAGCGCCACGAGCAAGTTCGCCACCGCGACCCGTACAGTCACGGTCGCCGACGGGAAGCTGACGCTGAGCCCGCAGGCCGGCACCAACTCCAAGTTCGACTACGTGGACGTGGCGAGTGTCCCGGCGCCGGCCGCCACCCCGGCCGTCCGCACCACCACCCCGGCCAACCTGGCGACCGGCGTCGACCCGACCGCCAGCGTCGTGGCCGACCTGCGCCTGTTCGCGGGCGGCGTCGACCCGTCCACGCTGACCTCGTCGTCGGTGCGGCTCACCCGGGTGTCGGACGGCGCCGCCGTGGACATCAACGCGATCACCAGCGGCGGCGGGGACGTCATCAACGCCTCGCCGCGGGCGCCGCTGGCCGCGCAGACCCTCTACCGGCTGGAGATCACGCCGGCCGTCAAGGACGTGGCCGGCAACGCGTTCGCGCCCTACTCGATGGTCTTCACCACCGGCGCGACGACCGGAGGCGGCGGCCCGGTGGCGTTCGACAAGGTGGCCAGCGGTGCGGTCGCCGCCGCGTACACGAGCGTGGTGAAAGGCCCCGACGGCCGGCTCTATGCCGCCACCCTCGACGGTCACATCTATCGCTATCCGATCAACGCCGACGGAACGCTCGGCACGGCGACGGTGATCGACACCGTCCGGAATCATGCGACGTCCGCCGGCCTGCCCGGCGCGCCCAACCGCACCGTCATCGGTCTCGCCTTCGACCCCGCGTCGACCGCGGCCGCACCGGTCCTGTGGGTGAGCGACAACTACGAGTTCGTCGGCGCCTACGACGTGCCCGACTGGTCCAGCAAGATCGCCAAGCTGACCGGCGCCAACCTCGGCACCTACACCGAGGTGGTCACCAACCTGCCGCGCTCGGTGAAGGACCACGAGACCAACTCGATCGCCTTCGGCCCCGACGGCGCGCTCTACTTCACCCAGGGCGCGAACAACGCGATGGGCGCGCCCGACTCGGCGTGGGGCAACCGGCCCGAGCACAAGCTCAACGCGGCCGTCCTGCGCCTCGACCTGACGAAGCTGCCGGCCACGCTGCCGCTGGACGCGAAGACCGAGGACGGCGGCACCTACAACCCGGCGGGCACGAATGCGCCGCTCACCCTCTACGCGACGGGGGTGCGCAATGCCTACGACCTGGTCTGGCACCGCAACGGGCATCTCTACACGCCGACCAACGGCTCGGCCGCCGGCGGCAACACGCCCGCCTCCAGCGCGAGCTGCCCCAGCTACACCGGCCCGGTCGTCCCCGCGATCACGAACAACGGCCAGGCCGAGACCGACTACGTCTTCGACGTGAAGCGGGGCCGCTACTACGGTCACCCGAACCCGACGCGCTGCGAGTTCGTGCTGGCCGGCGGCAACCCGACGGCCGGCACCGACCCGTTCCAGGTGAACGCCTACCCGGCCGGCACGCTGCCCGACGCCAACCTCGACCTGGCCGGCATCTACGACGCCGGCCTGCACGCCTCGGCCGACGGCGTGATCGAGTACCGCGGCGGTGCGCTGGACGGCAAGCTGCTGATCGTCCGCTACTCCGACGGCCAGGACATCGAGACCTTCGACGTGGCCGCCGACGGGAAGCTCGCCAACCGCTCGACGGGCATCACCGGGTTCACCGGTTTCAGCCAGCCGTTGGACCTGACCGAGGACACCGCGAACGGCAACCTGTACGTGACCGAGCTCGGCGGCAACCGCATCACCCTGCTGCGGCCGCGCCCCGCCTGACCTTCCTCGGCCGGGCTCAGGCCGGCCCGGCTTCCACCGTCGGCGTCCACGCACCTTCCGCGAGAATCTCGGCCTCCCCCACACCGGGCCACGGCGGCATCGTCACCCCGACGGCGGTCAGCGCCTCGCCGGAGGTCGACCGGAACTGGAACGCGGTGCCGACCGGAATGGTGACCGACGTGCCGGCCCGGACGTCGTCCACCGCCTCCTGATCGCCCTGCCGGCGCCACATCTGGCCGGCGCCGGAGACGAAGTACCAGATCTCGGAGACCGTGCGGTGCCGTACCGGCACCGAGGTGGCGCCCGGTCCCAGCGAGAAATGCGCGAGACCACCGGCCTCCAGCCCCACCAGGATCCGCACCTGCGAACCGTCCGGGGCGACGGCATCGACCGGCGCGGCGAGCTGCTTGGTCGCGAAGCGAGGGTTCATGTCCGACTCCAGTGCGCTTGTCTGGTACGGCCGGGAGGTTGACGATGGGCCGAGGATCTCAGGGAAGAGCTGCCGACATGACATCACCGAACGTCGCCGCGGAGCGGCGGTACAGCCCCTGGCTCGTGCTGGTCGCGCTCTGCCTCGGGTTCTTCATGATCTTGCTCGACACGACGATCGTCAACATCGCGATCCCGCAGATGAGCGAGCACCTCGACGCGTCGTTGTCGGATGTGCTGTGGATCATCAATGCGTACATCTTGACGTACGCGGTCCTGCTCATCACGGCCGGGCGGCTCGGTGACCTGTACGGGCCCAAGCAGCTCTTCCTCGTGGGTCTGGTGATCTTCACGGCGGCGTCGGCCGCGTGCGGGTTCGCGCAGAACCCGGAGCAGCTCATCATCTTCCGGGTGGTGCAGGGGGTCGGCGGGGCGCTGCTGACGCCGCAGACGCTGTCGGTGCTGACGGTGATCTTCCCGCCGGACAAGCGGGGCGCGGCGTTCGGCATCTGGGGCGCGGTCGCCGGTGTGGCCACGCTGGCCGGGCCGGTGCTCGGCGGGTGGCTGGTCACCGACTTCGGGTGGCGGTGGATCTTCTTCGTGAACGTGCCGGTCGGGGTGCTGACCATGGTGCTGGCCGCGATCGTCATGCCCAACCTGCGGCCGCAGCGCAAGCACCGGCTGGACTGGGTCGGCACCGCCCTGGTCACCGTCGGGCTCTTCCTGGTGACGTTCGGGCTGATCGAGGGGCAGTCGCACGACTGGGGCGCGGTCTGGGGGCCGATCACCATCGTGGAGATCATCGTCGCGGGCGTGGTGGTGCTCGGCCTGTTCGCCGTGCATCAGTGGACGCAGCAGCGCAACGAGCCGCTCGTGCCGTTCGAGATCTTCCGGGACCGCAACTTCTCGGTGATGAACTTCGTCGCGGGCTCGATCGCGTTCGGCATGCTCGGGCTGTTCCTGCCGCTGACCATCTACCTGCAGTCGGTGCTCGGCCTGTCGGCGCTGCAGGCCGGGCTGACCACGGCGCCGATGTCGCTGATCTCGATGTTCATCGCACCGGTGGCCGGCCGGGCCGCCGACCGGCTCGGCGGCAAGTGGATCCTGTTCGCCGGGCTGTCGCTGTTCTCCACCGGCATGGGCATCCTCATCGCGTCGTCGCACGTCGGCTCCAGCCGCCTGCACCTGCTGCCGGGCCTGATCGTGGCCGGCGTCGGGCTGGGCCTGACGTTCGCGCCGCTGCAGACGATCGCGATGCGCAACGTCGAGCCCCGGATGGCCGGCGCCGCCTCCGGCATGATCAACACGACCCGCCAGCTCGGCGGCGTGATCGGCGCCGCCGCGGTCGGCGCCCTGCTGCAGGCGCAGCTCTCCACCCACCTCAAGGACGCGGCGGTGGCCAACGCGAGCCAGCTGCCGCCGCAGTACCGGCCGCAGGTGCTCGACGCGCTGAGCAACGTCTCGTCGGGCAGTCAGGACATCGCCGGCGGCCAGATCGGCACCGCCCTGCCGCCGGGCCTCCCCGAGCAGGCCAAGGCCGCGCTGAACGCGTTCTTCACCCTGGTCTTCCACGAAGGCTTCGTCGGCGCCATGCGGGTCACGCTGTGGCTGCCGATCGCCGTCATGGGCTGCGCGGCGCTCTCCGTCCTGCTGGTCCGGCGGCGGCGGCGCACGGCGGCCCCGGCCGCGGAGCCCGAGGCGGCCCCGGTCGCGACGTAGAAGTCAGGACGGGCGGGTCCAGTCGAAGGTCCGCTCGACCGCCCGCTGCCAGTTGCCGTACTCGGACTTGCGCTTCTCCGGGTCCATGCTCGGCAGCCACTGCGCCGCGCGGTGCCAGTTCTGGCGCAGGCCCTCGAGGTCGGGCCAGTAGCCGACGGCCAGGCCGGCCGCGTACGCCGCGCCCAGGGACACCGTCTCGGCGGCCAGCGGGCGGACCACCGGCACGTCCAGGACGTCGGCCAGGAACTGCATCAGCAGGTTGTCGGCGGTCATGCCGCCGTCCACCCGCAGCGTGGTCAGGTCCAGGCCCGAGTCGGCGTTCATCGCCTCGACCACCTCGAGCGTCTGCCAGGCGGTGGCCTCCAGGACGGCGCGGGCCAGGTGGCCCTTGGTGATGTACGAGGTGAGTCCGACGATCACGCCCCGGGCCTCGCTGCGCCAGTACGGTGCGTAGAGGCCGGAGAACGCGGGCACGATGTAGCAGCCGCCGTTGTCGGCGACGGTGCGGGCCAGGGTCTCGATCTCGGGGGCGGTGGTGATCAGCTCCAGCTGGTCGCGGAACCACTGCACCAGCGAGCCGGTGATCGCGATCGAGCCCTCCAGCGCGTACGCCGCCCGGCCGCCGGCGATCTGGTAGGCGACCGTGCTGAGCAGCCCGTGCGTGGAACGGACGAGCTCATCGCCGGTGTTCAGGAGCAAGAAGCTGCCGGTCCCGTACGTGCATTTGGCCTCACCCGGCGTGAAGCAGGTCTGACCGAAAAGGGCCGCCTGCTGATCACCGAGCGCGGCCCCGATGCGTACCCCCGGAAAGGCCGCCACCGCCGTGCCGAACACGCCGATCGACGGCCGCACCTCCGGCAGCATCGCGCGCGGCACGCCGAAGAACGCCAGCGCCGCCGGCGACCAGTCGAGCGTGTGCACGTCGAGGAGCATGGTGCGGCTCGCGTTGGTGACGTCGGTGACGTGCAGGCCGCCGGTGAGCTTCCAGATCAGCCAGGTCTCCATCGTGCCGAAGAGGACCTCGCCGCGCTCGGCCCGCTCGCGCACCTCGGGGTGGTGGTCGAGCAGCCAGCGCATCCGCGGGCCGGAGAAGTACGTCGCCATCGGCAGCGCCGAGTCGTGCTCGACCCGCTCGGCGCCCACGGTGTGGGAGAGCTCCTGGACCAGCGCGTCGGTGCGGGTGTCCTGCCAGACGATGGCGTGGCCGATCGGCGTGCCGGTGTCGCGGTCCCAGAGCAGCGTGGTCTCCCGCTGGTTGGCGATGCCGACGGCGGCCACCTGCTCCTCGGTGATGCCGGCCCGGCGCAGCGCCTCGGGAGCGAGCCGCTCGACGTTGCGCCAGATCTCGGCGGCGTCGTGCTCGACCCATCCCGGTTTGGGGTAGTACTGCCGGTGCTCCTGCTGGGCCAGGGAGACCAGCCGCCCGCGACGGTCGAAGACGATGCACCGGGTCGAGGTGGTGCCCTGGTCGATGGCGACGACATAGCGCTCGGTCATGAGTCTCCCCCTTGAGGCTCTCAGCGTCGGGCAGCTCCGAGGTCCTGGGAGATGGCACGGGCCGCGTCCCGGACATAGGCGACGAGGTGCTGGTGCGGGCGGTAGTGGCTGTCGCAGATCCGCTCGACCAGGCCGTTGATGCCGATCGCCCCGACGACCAGGCCGCCGTAGCCGCGGATCGGCGCCGCCACCGAGGCGTTGCCGGGCGTGGTCTCCTCGGCCTCCAGCGCCCAGCCGGTGTCGCGCACCTGCTGGAGCTCGGCCGCGAGCGCGCGCGGCGAGAGGATGGTGCGGCGGGTGAAGCGGACCAGCTCCTTCGGCGGGACGGCGCCCTCGGCCCGGTACGCGAGGAGCACCTTGCCGAGCGCGGTGGCGTGCAGCGGCAGCAGCGCCCCGACGTCGAGGGTCTGGAACGTGTCGTCGGGACGGAAGACGTGGTGGACGACGAGCACCTGTCCGTCGAGGACGGTGCCGATGCGTACCGCCTCCCCGCTGCGCGCCGCGAGCGGGTCGGCCCAGTTGATCGAGCGGGAACGCAGCTCGTTGATGTCGAGGTGGGCGGTGCCGAGGTGCAGCAGCGCGGTGCCGAGCTGATAGCGGCCGGAGACGCGGTCCTGTTCGACGAATCCGACATGTTGCAGGGTGCGCAGAATGCCGTGGGTGGTGCCCTTCGCCAGATCGAGCGAGCGGGCGATCTCGCCCAGCGCGAGACGCCCCGACCCCCCGGCGAGCAGGCGCAGGATCGCGGCGGCCCGCTCGATCGACTGCACGGTTCCGGGCACGTTTCGACTCTATGCCAGGACGTGAACGCCCACCGTGGTCAATGTTCGACAATGCCGAACGGCCGTCATTGCCCGTGTCCTGCTCGCTACCTAGCGTCCGGGGCATCTAGCAAGGAGGGCACATGGCAGAACGTCTGAGAGTCCCGGGCTTGCTGGGCGAACTGATCGCCGAGTTCGCCGGGACAATGATCCTCATCCTCTTCGGCGTCGGCGTCGTCGCACAGGTGGTCGCGGGCGGATTCGGCGACCACGACAGCATCGCCTGGGCGTGGGGCCTGGGCGTGACGCTCGGCGTCTACGTCGCGGCCCGGACCAGCGGCGCACACCTCAACCCGGCCGTCACCATCGCACTCGCCGCGTTCAAGGGCTTCGAGTGGCGCAAGGTGGCCCCCTACGCTGTCGCACAGTTCCTCGGGGCGTTCGTCGCCGCCCTGATCGTCCGCTGGACCTACAGCGACGTGCTGCACGCGAAGGACCCCTTCCTGACGATCAAGACGCAGGGCGTGTTCTCGACCCTGCCCGGCAACGGAGTGCTGCCGGTCTCGCACTGGAGCGCCCTGCTCGACCAGATCGTCGGCACGGCCATCCTGCTGTTCCTGATCCTGGCCATCACCGACGAGCGCAACACGGCGCCGCTGGCCAACCTGGCGCCCTTCATCATCGGCCTGCTGGTGGTCGCCATCGGCATGGCGTGGGGCACCAACGCCGGGTACGCGATCAACCCGGCCCGTGACTTCGGCCCGCGACTCGCCAGCTTCCTCACCGGCTACGGCGGTGCGTTCCGCGACCAGACCGGGTATCTCTATTTCTGGATCCCGATCGTCGGACCCATCGTCGGCGGCCTCGTGGGCGCCGGCCTGTACCAGGCACTGATCGCGCGGTTCCTGCCGCCGCCGGAGGCGCCGCAGGAGCCCGGCCGGATCCCGACCCCGCCCGAAGGAGAGACAGTGGAGGCAACCCGTGGCTGACTTCGTCGGAGCCGTGGACCAGGGCACGACCAGCACCCGCTTCATGATTTTCGACCATGGCGGGAACGAGGTCGCCCGGCACCAGCTCGAGCACGAGCAGATCCTGCCCCAGGCCGGCTGGGTCGAGCACAACCCGGTCGAGATCCTGGACCGGACCACGACGGTCGTGCGCACCGCCATGCAGAAGGCGAACCTGCAGGCGAGCGACTTGGCCGCGCTGGGCATCACCAACCAGCGGGAGACCGCCGTGGTGTGGGACAAGCGCACCGGGCGGCCCTACTACAACGCGATCGTCTGGCAGGACACCCGCACCGACCGCATCGCGTCGGCCCTCGACCGGGACGGCCGCGGCGACGTGATCCGCCGCAAGGCCGGCCTGCCCCCGGCCACCTACTTCTCGGGCGGCAAGATCCAGTGGATCCTGGAGAACGTCGACGGGGTCCGGGAGGCGGCCGAGCGCGGCGACGCGATCTTCGGCAACACCGACAGCTGGCTGCTGTGGAACATGACCGGCGGGGTCGACGGCGGCAACCACGTCACCGACGTGACCAACGCCAGCCGCACGATGCTGATGAACCTCGAGACGCTGCAGTGGGACGACGAGCTGCTCGGCTTCTTCGGCATCCCGCGCTCGATGCTCCCGGAGATCCGGCCCTCGTCCGACCCCAACACCTACGGCGTGGCCCGGTGGCCCGGCCCGCTGGGCGGGGAGGTCCCGCTCACCGGCGACCTCGGCGATCAGCAGGCGGCGACCGTCGGGCAGGTCTGCTTCGCGCCCGGCGAGGCCAAGAACACGTACGGGACCGGGAACTTCATGCTCTTGAACACCGGCACCGAGCTGGTCCGGTCGGAGAACGGGCTGCTCACCACCGTCTGCTACAAGTTCGGGGACGCGGCGCCGGTCTACGCGCTGGAGGGCTCGATCGCGGTCACCGGCTCGGCCGTGCAGTGGCTGCGCGACCAGCTCCACGTGATCAACTCGGCCGAGGAGAGCGAGACGCTGGCGGCCTCGGTGCCGGACAACGGCGGCGTCTACTTCGTGCCGGCCTTCTCCGGGCTGTTCGCGCCCTACTGGCGGTCCGACGCCCGCGGCGCGATCGTCGGCCTGTCCCGCTTCAACACCGGCGCGCACATCGCCCGGGCCACCCTCGAGTCGATCTGCTACCAGAGCCGCGACGTGGTCGACGCGATGGCGCAGGACTCGGGCGTGACCCTGGACGTGCTCAAGGTGGACGGCGGCATCACGGCCAACAACCTGTGCATGCAGATCCAGGCCGACGTGCTCGGGGTGCCGGTCAGCCGGCCGGTGGTGGCCGAGACGACGGCGCTGGGAGCGGCGTACGCGGCCGGTCTCGCCGTGGGTTTCTGGAAGTCGACCGACGAGTTGCGTGAGAACTGGAACGAGTCGCAGCGCTGGGAGCCGGCCTCGACCGAGGAGCAACGCGCCGAGGGCTACGCGCGGTGGAAGAAGGCGGTGCAGCGCACTCTCGACTGGGTGGACGTGGACTGACCATGACTGTTGCTCTGTCACCGGAGTATCGGGACTCGGCGCTGGCCGCGCTGGCCGGCGCCGAGCTCGACGTGCTCGTCGTGGGCGGTGGCGTGGTGGGCGCGGGCTGCGCTCTCGACGCCACCACCCGCGGCCTGTCCGTCGGGCTGGTCGAGGCGCGCGACTTCGCCTCGGGCACGTCGAGCCGATCCAGCAAGCTCATCCACGGCGGCCTGCGCTACCTCGAGATGCTCGACTTCGCGCTGGTACGCGAGGCGCTGCGCGAGCGGGGGCTGCTGCTGACCCGCCTCGCGCCGCACCTGGTGCGGCCGGTCCGCTTCCTCTACCCGCTGCAGCATCGGGCCTGGGAACGGATCTACGCCGGCACCGGGGTCACGCTCTACGACACCATGGCGCTCAACGGCGGGCTGCCGCACCACCGCAACCTGTCGCTTCGCGGCGCGCTGCGCGAGTGCCCGGCCCTGAAGAAGGAGTCCCTGGTCGGCGCGTTGCAGTACTACGACGCGCAGGTCGACGACGCCCGGCACACTATGTTCCTGGCGCGCACGGCGGCGGCGTACGGCGCGCACGTCGCCTCGCGCGCCGAGGTGGTCGGCTTCCTGCGCGAGGGCGAGCGGGTCACCGGCGTGCGGGTGCACGACCTCGAGCACGACCGGACCTTCGAGGTACGCGCCCAGCAGGTCATCAACGCGACCGGTGTCTGGACGGACGACACCCAGGCCCTGGTCGGCGAGCGCGGCCAGTTCCACGTGCGGGCCTCGAAGGGCATCCACCTGGTCGTGCCCCGCGACCGGATCCAGTCCAAGACCGGGCTGATCCTGCGCACCGAGAAGAGCGTGCTCTTCGTCATCCCGTGGGGCCGGCACTGGATCATCGGGACCACCGACACCGACTGGGCGCTGGACAAGGCGCATCCGGCGGCGTCCAGCACCGACATCGACTACCTGCTCGAGCACGTGAACTCGGTGCTGGTCTCGCCGCTGTCGCGGGCCGACGTGCAGGGCGTCTACGCCGGGCTGCGGCCGCTGCTGTCGGGCGAGTCGGAGTCGACGTCGCAGCTGTCGCGCGAGCACACCGTCGGCAGCCCGCAGCCCGGGCTGGTCGTGGTCGCCGGGGGCAAGTACACGACGTACCGGGTGATGGCCCGCGACGCCGTGGACGCCTGCGTGCACAACCTGGGCCGGTCGGTCCCGCCGTCCTGCACCCAGGTCGTGCCGCTGCTCGGCGCCGAAGGCTTCACCGCGCTGTGGAACCGGCGCCGGGTGCTGGCAACCGAGTCGGGCCTGCACGTGGCCCGGGTCGAGCACCTGCTCGGCCGCTACGGCACGCTGGTCACCGAGGTGCTCGACCTGGTGCGGGCCGATCCCGACCTGGCCGGCCCGGTCGAGGGCGCCGAGGACTACCTGCGCGCGGAGCTCGTCTACGCGGCCAGTCACGAGGGCGCCCGCCACCTGGAGGACCTGCTGACCCGGCGGACACGCATCTCGATCGAGACCTTCGACCGGGGCGTGACCGCGGCGCCGGTGGCCGCGTCGCTGGTGGCCGGAGTGCTCGGCTGGACCGAGGAGCAGACCGCCCGCGAGGTGGAGAACTACCGCCTGCGGGTCGAGGCCGAGCGGCGCTCCCAGGAGCAACCCGACGACGAGACCGCCGACGCCGCCCGCCTCGGCGCCCCGGACGTGGTGCCCCTGAGCCGCCCCTAGGCCGCGTGTTTCTCGCCTATCCGGAGCGGGCCTCCTTCGCGGCGAGGCGTTCCATGGCCGTCACGTACTGACGCTCGGTGATCTCACCGGCGGCCAGCTGGGCGGCCAGGACGCCCTCGGCGCTCGCCCGTTGCGTCGGTGTCACCGGCGTGGTGCGCCACGGACGTGCGGCCGCCGGCTCCCGGACGACTTTCGACCAGACGGAGACCGCGCACACCGACAAGACGACCACGACAAATACATAGAGGAAGACCATCCCCCGTCACCTCCGGACACCCATGGTTGTCCGGAGGTGACTTGATCGGAAGACTCCCGTCGACTAGACGTCACTCACCGTGTCGGGGGTGTCGGCGCCGGGGGTGGCGGTCGGGCCGGTCCGGCCGGCCACGCCGGCCGCGCCGGCCGCGCCGGCCTCGTCCCGGACTTTGTCGGCGGCCGCGAACATCCGGTCCTCGTCGAGCGCGGACGTCTGCACCACGAGCACGTCGCAGACCGCGTTGCGCACGACGCCGGCCGGCACCGAGCCGAGCAGCTGGCCCTGGCTCGCGCCGAGGCCGCGGTTGCCGACCACGATCAGGTTCGCCGGATCGTTGCCCACGGTGTCGAGCAGGGCCTGCGCCGGGTCGCCGGCCACCAGGCGCTGCTCGATGTAGCGGGCCCGCTCCCGGGTCAGCCCGGTCACCGACTTGGCCAGCGCGTCGCGGGCCGCGTCGGCGCCGAAGATGTCGCGGTGCAGGCCGGCGGCCTGGGCCTCGGACTGCTCGCCGCCGTCGCGGTAGGCGGTGACCACCACCAGCTTGGCCTGGGCGGCCTGTGCCACCTCGGCGGCGCGGTCCACGGCGTACAGGCTGGTGGGTGTGCCGTCGGAGCCCACGACCACCCGGTCGTACACGCTGATGCTCCGCCTTGCTCCCAGCGGCACGATCGGGGACTCGTCGGCCTCGTCCGGCGGGTTGACCCACAGCATCGCCACCGCGCCGATCCCCATCAGCACGCCGGCCACCAGGATCGCGTTCGAGCCCTTGCCGTCCAGGAAGTGCTTGAAGATCCAGCCGAAGGTCACCGTCTCGATCAGCATCGGGACGACGATCATCATGTTCAGGATGCCCATGTAGACGCCGGTGCGCTTGGCCGGGACCATGCTGGCGACCATCAGGTACGGGATGCCGACCGCGCTGGCCCAGAAGATGCCCAGGCCGATCATCGGGAGCAGGGCAACGTACTGGTTGGTGATGTGCGCGAGCCAGGAGAGCGCCACCGCGCCCAGCGCGAGGGCGATCGCGTGCACCCGCTTGGCGCCGATCCGCCGGGCGAACCCGACCAGGAAGAGCGCCGAGATCATGGTGACGAAGTTGTAGGCGCCGTTCATCAGGCCGCTCCACGCGATGGCGCTGTCCCACGCCGGGCCGCCCTGCTCGGGATTGGCGCCGAAGACCGTCTCGCCGAGGCTGACGGCCAGGAACTGCCAGTAGATGAACATCGCGTACCACTGGAAGAGGAACACCACGCCGATCTTGTGCATGGCCACCGGCATCGTGCGTACGGCGTCGGAGATGTCGTGCACGAAGCCGCCGAGGCCCTTCGGCGCGGCGCGCATCTCGGCCAGCTCCTCGTCCGACGGCGTCAGCTCGCGGGTCCGCGCCATCGCGGTCAGCACGGTGGCGAGGATGCAGACCGTGCCGATCATGAAGCAGACGTACATCCAGTACGGGACGCCGTTGCCCGCGGTCTTCTCCAGCGCCGAGACCTTCTGGAGCAGGAAGAGCGAGATGTTGGCCAGCACCGCGCCGGCGCCGGTGAACATGCTCTGCGTCAGGAAGCCCCGGGCCAGCTGTGACTTGGGCAGCCGGTCGGAGATGAAGGCCCGGTACGGCTCCATCGAGGTGTTGTTGCCGGCGTCGAGCAGCCAGAAGCAGAGCACGCCGATCCACAGGACGCCGACGAACGGGAAGACGAACAGGATGATCGCGCAGAGGATCGCGCCGGCCGTCACGAACGGACGCCGCCGCCCCCAGCGCGGGCTCCAGGTGCGGTCGCTGATCGCGCCGATCAGCGGCTGGATGATCAGCCCGGTGACCGGCCCGGCGAGGTTGAGGATCGGCAGCTGGTCGGGGTTCGCGCCGATCAGCAAGAAGAGCGGGTTCACCGCCGACTGGGTGAGACCGAAGCTGAACTGCACACCGAAGAACCCGAGGTTCATCATCAGGATCGCGGCGCCGGTCATCAGCGGCTTGCGGTCCACCGCGCCGGTCTCGGCGACGACTTCCGGTGTCGTGGTGGTCATGGCGACCCCTTCGACGAAGTGATCTACGTCATAGTCCCGTCTCGACGCTAAATCGGTCTCGCGGCTCTCGCAACTCAGAGTTTTCGATCTCTTACCGGCGGTGAACTCGTGCAATACTCCGGGAATCGTCCCGGCGCGTCGCGGAGGGAGAGACGGCGATGAACAAGTGGAAGACCATCGTGGTCGGCGTCGACGGATCGACCGGCAGCCGCCGGGCGCTGACCTGGGCCGCGGCCGAGGCCGCCGACCACGGCGCCAATCTGTTCGTGATCAATGTCTGGGAGCACACGCTGCTGCCGCCGGCGGGCAGCGTCACGGTCTCCGAGCACTATGTGCCGGAGCCGAGCCAGAGCACCACCGACCAGCTGGTCCAGCTGATCCGGCAGGAGCTCGGCGACGAGCCGCCGCTCGCCGTCCAGGCCCAGGTCAAGCAGGGCCGGCCGGCCAAGGTGCTGATCGAGGAGTCGACGGACGCCGATCTGCTCGTGGTCGGCGTCCGCGGTCACGGCGGCTTCGCCGGGCTGGTGCTCGGCTCGGTGAGCCAGCACGTCGCGGCCTACGCGAAGTGCCCGGTCGCCGTGATCCGCTGAGGCCGGCGGGGTCAGCCGCGCGCCGGGCAGACCACGTAGTCCCGCGGCGCCGGGAGCCGGGCGGACGGGTCGCAGTTGAAGCGCCGGGCGATCAGCGCGCGGACCTCGGGGCTCGACCGGCCGATGTTGAACCATTTGGGCTGCCAGACCAGGTACTTCGCATCCTGGTCGCCGGTCAGGCACTTGAGGTTGTCGGCGTAGCTGCGGTACGTGCGCACCTCGAGGATGCCGGCGCCGCGCTGCAACCACTGCGGTGACGGGTAGCGGCAGCTGGTCGGGTTGCCCATGGCCTGGTTGACCGAGCCGAAGGTCAGGTACAGCACCGGGGTGTCCCGGCCGAGGCGCCGGCTGAGGTCGGCGAACGCGTGGCCGTTCCACCCGCTGTTGTAGATCGCGTAGTCGTACGAGCTGAACGCGTACGGCGCGCCCGGCATCGAGGCCGGCACCAGCGCGGCACAGAGCGCGACGAGCCCGACCGCCCAGGGCGCCGCCGGCACCCGGCGCCGGCCCGAGCCGAGCCCGGCGAGCACCAGGGCCGCGACCACCGCGACGAGGCCGATCACGATCGCCGTCTCGTCGGCATGGGCGAGCCGCCAGCCGGCCGGGCGGCGCAGCAGCAGGTAGCACGACACGGCCACGAGCAGCGTCATGATCGCCAGGGGGAGCCGGGCGGCCGGGACCAGCGCGTAGGCGGCGCCCCACACGCCGGCGGCCAGGATCGGCACGATCGCGAAGTGGTACATGTAGAACTCGCCCTGACCGTAGGCGGAGGCCACCGACAGGCCGGCCGCGACGACGGCGACCCCGGCCCCGATCCACCGGCCGCGACCGGACGGCGCGCGGCGGACCAGCACGACGGCGGCGGCCGGCGCCAGCACCACCACCGGGCTCAGGATCGCCACGTTGGCGACGCCGATCAGCAGGTGGTGGATGTCCTCCCAGCGGATGCCGTGGTGGATCGGCGAATCCTGCACCAGGGCGGCCTGGTCGGCGAGCCAGATCCACTCCCAGGGCAGCAGCTGCTTGGTCAGCACGTACCAGACGGCGACGGCGAGGGCGGTCATGCCGGACGCCCAGATCGCCCGGCGGCGGCCGAGCACGGCCACGATCAGCAGGGCCAGCAGCGCGACCGGGAAGGTCGCGAGCTTCACCGCCACCACGAGGCAGGCGGCCACGCCGCCGAGGACGCCGCCGAGCCAGTCCCGCCGGGGCGCGCAGGCGGCGCCGACCGCGAGCACGCCGGCCAGCGCGGCGACCCAGTCGGGCTCGAGGAAGTGCCAGGGCGGGGCGACGACCAGGGCCAGGCCGGTCGCGACCGCGATGCCGGTGGCCGCCGCGGCGCCGAGGAACCGGCGGACCCCGAAGTAGAGGACCGCCACCACGCCGGCGATGAGCACCCAGGCCTCGGCCCGCAGCAGCGTCTGCTGGACCACCACCCGCTCGTCGGCCACGAAGAGCGCGCGGAAGTCGTCCATCCAGCCGATCAGCAGCTTGTAGACGACGGGCCGGGCGATGAAGACGTCCCAGATGCTCACCCCGCCCTTGCCGGCGGTCTCGATGCCGCCGAGCGCGTACGTGACATCGCCGTTGAGCTGCGCGCGGAGGGTGACGCCGATCGAGGCCAGCGCGACCAGGGCCGCGATCACCCCACCCACGGTCTGCGGCACGGATCGGGCGCGCTTGGGCGCCTCGGTGGGCGGAGACCCGAGGGTCGTGGTCATCGGCCTGCGGCCCTTTCGGGGTCGGGTAGCGGTCAAGGCTGCCCGGAACGGTAGCGCCTCACCGCTCCCCTCATCCGTTCGGCTATGGCCGTCTAGGCGTTTCGTCCTTATTGCCGGAATCGCCGCGCGTGCGTCGCGCGGTATGACCGATTTGCGGCTTAACGTCAGACCTATCGGAAGCGAGACCAACAGAGAGGTCATGCGATGAGCAAGAAGATGACGAAGGCCCTGGCCGCGGTCGCCCTGGTCGGCGCGGCCGGCTCGGCGGCCGCCCTGGCGACGGCCGGCCCGGCCGCCGCCGCGCCCCGCGGGCCGCAGCCGGTCACCACCCGGCTCGCCCCGGTCACGGCGAACATGCCGAGCTGGGTGAACATCGCGTGGCGTACGGACCGGCCGGTCTGCGACGCCCGCGTGTCGGTCGACGGCGGCCGCTCGGTGGCCGTCTCGTACCTGCGCCCGGGCCGTACCACCACGTTCCGGACCGGCGACACGCTGCGCCCGGGCCGCACCGGGGTCACCACGATCCGGGTCAACGCCATGCGCCGGACCAGCGGGTTCGAGGTGCTCAAGGCGGCGCTGTCGTACACCGACTGCGGCCGGCACGCCCGCACCCAGTTCGCCCGGGTCAACCTGGTGCTGCCGGTCGTGCGCAACGCCGGCCCGCAGGGCCAGGGCCAGGGCCAGGGCCAGGGCCACGGCCACGGGCACGGCCACCGGCCGGGCCAGCACTGATCACCCGCAGTTGAGGAAAGGGGGCCGCCGGCCCCCTTTCCTCATGGGCGCAGCAACGCGGGGTGCAGCAGCGTCGCGGTGCCGCGCCGGTAGAGCTGCGCCGGGCGGCCCCGCTCCCGGATGACCGTCTCCCCGGTCGGCTCGACGAAGCCCGAGGCCCCGGTCACCTTGCGGTGGAAGTTGCGCGGGTCCAGCCGGGTGCGCCACACCGTCTCGTAGACCGCGCGCAGCTCGCCGATCGTGAACTCGGGCGGGCAGAACGCGGTCGCCAGCGGCGTGTACTCGAGCTTGGCCCGGGCCCGCTCGACCCCGTCGGCCAGGATCCGGGCGTGGTCGAAGGCGAGCTCCCCGGCCGACGACACCGGCCGCCACTCGGCCCCGGCCGCGTCGCTGCCCGCGGTCGGCGCCGGCAGGTCGGGCAGCAGGGCCAGGTAGGCGACCGTCACGACCCTCCCCCGCGGGTCACGGCCGGGATCGCCGTACGTCGAAAGCTGCTCGAAGTGCCCGGACAGAGGATCGAGCCCGGTCTCCTCGCGCAGCTCGCGCGCGGCCGCCGCGTCGAGGGTCTCGGACGGCAGCACGAACCCGCCCGGCAGCGCCCACCGCCCCTCGAACGGCGGGATACCGCGCCGGATCAGCAGCACCTGCAGTGCGCCCTCCCGGATGGTCAGCAGCACGAGATCCACCGTGACCGCCGCCGTGTTTCGCGTCATGTTGACGATAATAACTCGCACCCTTTATCGTCACTGTGACGTTAAAGGAAAGGACGGCACGACATGGCTGACGTGACACGACGCCTGCACCTCCGGCACCTGCGCGGAGCGCCGACCAGCTGGGTCAGTCACACCGTCGGCGGGAAGACCAAGCGGGCCGGCACCGGGCTCTCCTTCTGGTACCGGCCGCTCACCGCGGTGCTGTCCGAGGTGCCGGTCGACGACCGCGAGCTGCCCCTGCTCTTCCACGCCCGCACCGAGGACTTCGCCGACGTGACCGTGCAGGCCACGGTGACCTACCGGTTCAGCGAGCCGGCCGCGGCCGCCGGCCGGCTCGACTTCTCGATCGACCCCTACCGCGGCCGGTGGAAGGGGCAGCCGCTCGACCAGGTCGCGACCCTGCTGGCCGAGCTGGCCCAGCAGCCGGCGCTCGACCTGCTCGCCCGGCTGCCGCTGGCCGAGGCGCTGACCACCGGCATCGCGCCGGTGCGGCAGTCGGTCGCCGACGCCCTGGCGGCCGACCCGCGGCTGACCGAGACCGGCGTGACCGTGGTGAGTGCCCGGGTGGTGGCGATCCGGCCCGAGCCCGACCTCGAGCGGGCGCTCCAGACCCCCACCCGCGAGCAGGTGCAGCAGGAGGCGGACCGGGCGACGTACGCCCGCCGCGCGAACGCGGTGCAGCAGGAGCGCGCGATCGCCGAGAACGAGCTGCAGAGCAAGATCGAGCTGGCCCGGCGGGAGCAGCAGCTGGTCGAGCAGCGCGGCGCCAACACCCGGCGCGGGGCCGAGCTCGACGCCGATGCCCAGCTGGTGACGGCACGCGGCGAGACCGAACGGCAGCTGGTCGCGGCGCGCGGCGAGGCGGAACGGCAGGAGGTGGCGGCGACGGCCGCGGCGGACCGGGCACGGTTGATGGCCGCGGCCGAAGCCGATGCCGATCGCGTACGGGATGAGGCCCGCGCCGCCGGAGCGCGAGCGGTCGGCCTGGCCGAGGCCGAGGCCGAGACCGCGCGCCTGGCCGCCTACCGCGACGTCGACCCGGCGGTGCTGCAGGCGCTCGCCCTCAAGGAGCTGGCCGGCCACGTGCCGGACATCAACGAGCTCACCGTGACCCCCGACATCCTGGCCAAGCTGGTCGGGCGGCTGGGATGAGCACGCTCACCCCGCGGGTGGTGGTCGTGTCGCGGCGCAGCGAGCTGGACGAGCTGCTCGCCCGGCACGGCACCCGGGGCGCGGCCGCCTACTTCCTGAAGCAGCGCGGCCGCGACCTGGACGAGGTCACCGCCCGGCACGAGGCGTTGCAGGCGGCGCTGACCGAGGTCGGCGCCGCCGTCCCGGCCGACTGGCGGCGCGGCCACGTCGAGCGGGCCGACCTGCCCCGGTTCCTGTTCGCGCCCGAGGACGTGGTGGTCGCCGTCGGCCAGGACGGCCTGGTGGCGAACGTGGCGAAGTACGTGGACGGCCAGCCGGTGATCGGCGTCGACCCCGAGCCCGGCCGCAACGCCGGCGTCCTGGTCCGGCACCGGGCGGCCGCGGTCGCCGGGCTGCTGACCGCGCCGGCGGCCCAGGAACGGACCATGGTCGTGGCCCGGCTCGACGACGGCCAGGAGCTCTACGGCCTCAACGAGATCTTCGTGGGCCACCCGAGCCACCAGTCGGCGCGCTACGTGCTGAGCGTGCCCGGCGGCGATCGGGAGCGGCAGTCGTCGTCGGGGCTGATCGTCGGCACCGGGACCGGCGCGACCGGCTGGTGCGCCTCGATCGCCGGGTCGCGGGCGGTCGCCCCGCCCGCGCCGGCGCCCGCGGACCAGGCGCTGTGCTGGTTCGTCCGCGAGGCGTGGCCCTCGCCGGCGACCGGGGTGCGGCTGGTCGCCGGGGTGCTGGGCGCCGGCGAGCGGATCGAGCTGACCGGCGAGTCCGAGCGGCTGGTCGTCTTCGCCGACGGCCTCGAGTCGGACGCGCTGGAGCTGACCTGGGGTCAGCGCGTCGAGGTCGGCGTCGCGGCCCGCCGGCTCCGGCTGGTCTGACCGGGCCTCAGTTGAACCAGCGCTTGGCCAGCAGCTCGAACGAGCGGACCCGGTCCTCGTGGTCGTACGTCATGGTGGTGACCAGCAGCTCGTCGGCCCCGGTGACGCGCCGCAGCGTCTCCAGGCGCTCGGCCACCGTCTCCGGCGAGCCCACGAACTGGGTCTCGACCCGGTCGGCGACCAGCTTGCGGTCCTCCTCGGTCCACTCGAACGCCTCGGCCTCCTCGACGCTCGGGTAGGGGATGGCGCCCTGGCCGGTGCGCACGCTGCGCACCCAGAGCCCGTACGGGACGGCCAGCCGTCGCGCGGTCTCGTCGTCCTCGGCCACCACGACGTCGGCCGAGACCAGCACCCGCGGTGCGGCGAGCCGCGCCGAGGGCCGGAACGCCGCCCGGTAGGCCTCGACCGCCTCCAGCACCCGGGCCGGCGAGACGTGGTAGTTGGCCGCGAACGGCAGCCCCCTCGCCCCGGTCACCCGGGCGCTCTCGCCGCCGCTCGACCCCAGCACCCAGAGCTCGACGTCGGCGCCCTCCCCCGGCACCGCCCGGGCCTCGTTGCCCTCGCCGTCGGTGTACGGCCCGGCCAGCAGCGTCTCGATGTCGGCGATCGCCGCGTCGAGGTCGGCCGGCTCGGCGCCGGGCTGGGTCAGCAGGCGGGCGAACAGCTTGGACCGGGCCGACTTGAAGATCGGCGCGAACGAGAACGACCGCGGGATGAGCAGGCCGTCGACCACGCGCTCCTCGGTCACCGCCGGTTCCTCGGCACCGGAGTTGCGGCGCTGGGCCGACCGGCCGAGCCCGAGATCGAACCGTCCCGGGTACAGGGCGTCGAGCAGGCCCCACTGCTCGACCACGCCCAGCGGCGTGAGGAACCCGGTCTGCACCGCGCCGGAGCCGAGCCGGATCCGCTCGGTGACGGCGGCGATCTGGCCCAGCAGCAGCGCCGGCTGCGAGCTGGCGACGCCCGGGGTCAGGTGATGCTCGGCCACCCAGTAGCGGTGGTAGCCGAACTGCTCGGCCCGCCGGGCGAGGTCGAGCGTGCGGCGCAGGGCGTCGCCGGCGGTGCCGCCGGAGACCAGCGGCGACAGGTCCAGGATCGACAGCGGAACGGTCATGGTTCTCTCCTCGGTGCTGGACGTCGGCTCCCTTTTTCCTATAGCTTAACTAGGATATAAGCAAGGGGTGATCGCCGCCCGTGCCAGAAACACCCGTCCCGCCACCCTCGCGGTCTGCCTCGCCGCCGCCTTCACCACGCTGCTCGACCAGTCGAGCCTGAACACCGCCGTCCCGGCTCTGCGCACGTCGCTGGGCGCCGGCCCGGGCACCATCGGCTGGATCGTCGCCGGCTACTCGCTGTCGTTCGGGCTGGCACTGGTGCCGGGCGGACGGCTCGGCGACGCGCACGGCCGCAAATGGCCGCCCGGCGCACCACCCTCGACCTGCCCGGGCTCGCCCTGCTCGCGGCGGCGATCGGCTGCCTGATGCTGCCGTTCACGCTGCCCGGCGGTCAGGGCCCGCCCCGGGCGATGTGGCTCGCGGTCGCCGCGGCCCTGGTCGTGCTGCTGGTCGCGGCCGAGGGCCGGTACCACCGCCGGGGCGGCACGCCGATCCTGCTGCCCGCGCTGCTCGGCTCGCGCGGGTACCGCAACGGCACGGTGATCGCCATGCTCCAGTTCGGCGCGAACCTCTCGGCGTCGCTCGCACTCACCCTCTACCTGCAGATCGGGCTCGGCTGGTCGGCCCTGCACGCCGCGCTGACCATGCTGCCGAGCGCGTTCGCGTTCGCCGCCGTCTCCTCGGTCGGCTGGCGGGTGGTCGGCCGCTACGGCCGGGCCGGCGTGCTCTGGGCGCTGGTGGCCTCGCTGGCCGCGGTGATCGCGGCGGCGGCGGTCGTCACCTGGGTGCCGCCCGGCCGCCTCGGACTGGCGCTGACCCTCACCCAGCTCGCGCTGGGCGCCGCCAACGGCCTGATCATCGCGCCCAACCAGGCCCTGACGCTGGGCCACGCGCCGCCCGGCTCGGCCGGGCTGGCGGCCGCGTTCCTGCAGCTCGCACAGCGGGTGTCGGCCACCGTCGGGATGGCGGCGGTGGCCGGCGTGGCGCTGGCCGCCGGGTCCGGGCCGGTCACGCACGGCCTAGCGGTCGGCGCGGCCATGCTCGCCGCCGCCGCGATCGTCGCCTGGCGGGATGTCACACCGGCCGTTGACAACCCTGTAAAAACATACATGGCCGATAGGACTTGAGCGCATTGCGGACGGCGCCCTAGCGTGAGCGGCAGGCCCCGACATCGCCGGAGGTAATCCCCGTGAGCGTCCTCTCCTCGGCCCGCGCCGGCACCGAACCACCACCGTCCACCGCGGACGAGCCCGGCCGGCTCACCGTCGTCCCGGCCCGGCACCCGTGGCGCTGGATCGGCGCCGCCGCCGTGCTCGTGCTGGTCGCTCAGTTCACGCACGGGCTGATCACCAACCCGGGCTGGGACTGGGGCACGTTCGCAGGCTACTTCTTCGAGGAGTCGGTGATGCGGGCGCTGCTGGTCACGCTGGAGCTGACCTTCGCCGGCGCGGTGCTCGGCTTCCTCGGCGGGATCGTGCTGGCCCCGATGCGGCTGTCGCACAACCCGGTGCTGCGGGCGGTGAGCTGGACCTACATCTGGGTGTTCCGGTCGGTGCCGCTGATCGTGCAGCTGCTGTTCTGGGCCAACCTCGGCTACCTCTACGACAAGCTGCAGATCGGCGTTCCGTTCGGGCCGGGCTTCGCCGGCTTCGAGACCGCACACCTGGTCAGCTCGTTCGGCGCGGCCCTGCTCGGCCTCGCGCTGCACGAGGCCGCGTACGCCGCCGAGATCGTCCGCGCCGGCATCATCTCGGTCGACCAGCGTCAGCTGGAGGCGGCCGCCGCGCTCGGCATCCCGCGCCTGCGTCAGTTCCGCCGCATCCTGCTCCCCCAGGCCATGCGGGCGATCCTGCCGAGCGCGGCCAACGAGCTGGTCAACCTCCTCAAGAGCACCTCGGTCGTGTACGTGCTGGCGATCGGCGAGCTGTTCTACCAGGTCCAGGTGGTCTACGGCCGCAACGGCCGGGTCGTCCCGCTGCTGATGGTCGCCACCGTCTGGTACGTGGTCCTGACCGCCGTCCTGTCGGTCTTCCAGCACTACGTGGAGCGGCACTTCTCGAGAGGCTGGCGGCGATGATCGAGCTGCGCGGGGTGCACAAGTCGTTCGGCGCGCACGAGGTGCTCAAGGGCATCGACCTGACCGTCCCGGCCGGCAGCGTCACGGTGATCCTCGGCCCGTCCGGATCCGGCAAGTCCACGCTGCTGCGCACGATCAACCACCTGGAGAAGGTCGACCGCGGCCACGTCCGGGTCGACGGTGAGCTGATCGGCTACCGCCAAGCCGGCGACCGGCTGCACGAGCTCAGCGAGCGGCACGTGCTGCGGCGGCGGGCCGGCATCGGCTTCGTCTTCCAGACCTTCAACCTGTTCCCGCACCTCACCGCCATCGAGAACGTCGTCGAGGCGCCGATCTCGGCCTTGCGGAAGCCGAAGGCGGAGGCCTATCGGCGGGCGCGGGAGCTGCTCGATCGGGTGGGCCTGGCCGAGAAGGCGGACGCCTACCCGCGGCAGCTCTCCGGCGGGCAGCAGCAGCGCGTGGCGATCGCCCGGGCGCTGGCGCTGGACCCCAAGCTGGTGCTCTTCGACGAGCCCACCTCCGCCCTCGACCCCGAGCTGGTCGGCGAGGTCCTCGACGTCATGCGCGACCTGGCCCGGGCCGGCACCACGATGATCGTCGTCACCCACGAGATCGGCTTCGCCCGCGAGGTGGCCGACGCGATCGTCTTCCTCGACGACGGGCGGGTGGTCGAGCACGGCGCCCCGGCCGAGGTCCTCGACGCACCCCGGCACGACCGCACCCGGGCCTTCCTGTCCAAGGTCCTCTCTTGAGAATCAAAGGAGCATTCATGCGTACGCTCAAAGCCGCCGTGGTGTTTTCCGCGCTGGCCGTGGCCCTGACCGCCTGCGCCGCGCCCGACGAGGCGCCGAAGACCGCGGCCGCCGCCGTCGACGCGGGTGCGGACGCCGTCAAGATCAACGATGGGCCCGAGCAGAACCGGATCGTCCCGGCCAAGGTGGACGCGGCCGCCGCCCTGGTCCCGGAGAAGATCCGCGCGACCGGGAAGCTGACCATCGGGCTCGGCGCGGCCGGCTCGGGCTCGCCGCCGCTGGCCTTCACCGCCACCGACAACAAGACGCTGATCGGCAGCGAGCCGGACATCGCGGTCGCGGTCGCCGGCGTGCTCGGCCTCGAGCCCGACCTGCAGAACTCCTCGTGGGAGAACCTGTTCATCGGCCTCGACAGCGGCAAGTACGACGTCGGCGCCTCCAACATCACCGTCACCGAGCTGCGCAAGCAGAAGTACGACTTCGCCACCTACCGCAAGGACAACCTGGCCTTCGAGGCGAAGAAGGGCGCGGGCTGGAAGGTCACCGGGCCCAAGGACGTCGCGGGCAAGAAGATCGCGGTCAGCTCCGGCACCAACCAGGAGAAGATCCTGGTCGAGTGGAGCAAGCAGGACGTCGCGAACGGGCTCCCGGCGGTCGACATCAAGTACTACCAGACCAACCAGGCCACCTATCTGGCGCTCGGCTCGGGGCAGATCGACGCGTACCTCGGCCCCAACCCGACCGCCGCCTACCACGTCGCGGTGGCCGGCCAGACCGAGATCATCGGCACCTACTCGGGCGCCGGCGACACCCTCCAGGGCCTGATCGCGCTCACCACCAAGAAGGGCAACGGGCTGGTGCCGGCCCTGAAGGCGGCGCTCGACGCACTTGTCGCCTCCGGCGACTACGCCAAGATCCTGGCTCGCTGGAACCTCGGCAACGAGGCCGTCACCGCGCCCGAGATCAACCCGCCCGGCCTGCCGATCGACGGGAAGTGACCATGCCGAACCGACCGCTGCACCTCGCCGTCGCCCTCGAGGGAACCGGCTGGCATCCCGCCTCGTGGCGGGAGCCGGCCGCCCGGCCCGCCGAGCTGTTCACCGCCCGGTACTGGACCGACCTGGTCCTCGAGGCCGAGGCCGGCGCACTCGACTTCGTCACCTTCGAGGACGCGCTCGGCCTGCAGTCGGACCGGCCGGACGGTCCGGACGAGCGCACCGACCACGTCCGCGGCCGGCTCGACGCGGTGCTGATCGCCGCCCGGGTCGCGCCGCTCACGACCGGTATCGGGCTGGTGCCGACCGCCACGGTGACGCATACCGAGCCGTTCCACATCTCCAAGGCGCTGGCCACGCTCGACTACGTCAGCGGTGGCCGGGCCGGCTGGCGGGTGCAGGTCTCCGGCCGCGCGCACGAGGCCGGGCACTTCGGGCGGCGGACACTGCCGGTGATCGAGCGCGGCCGGCTGCACGAGCCGGCCACCCGCCAGGTGGTCGAGGACCTGTTCGACGAGGCCGCCGACTACGTCGAGGTGGTGCGGCGGCTGTGGGACAGCTGGGAGGACGACGCCGAGATCCGCGACGTCGCCACCGGCCGGTTCATCGACCGGTCCAAGCTGCACTACATCGACTTCGACGGCAAGTACTTCAGCGTGAAGGGTCCGTCGATCACGCCCCGGCCACCGCAGGGCCAGCCGCTCGTCACGGCCCTCGCCCACGCGGCCATCCCGTACGCGTTCGCGAACCGGTCGGCCGACCTGACCTTCGTGACCCCGGCCGACGCCTCCGACGCCGCCCGGATCGTGAGCCAGGTCGGCACCCCGCACATCTTCGCCGACCTGGTCGTCTTCTTCGACCGGGACGCCAAGGACCGCCTGGACACACTCGACCGCTCGGCGTACTCCTCGGACGCGGCGGTCTTCAGCGGCAGCCCGGCCGAGCTCGCCGACCTGTTGCTGGAGTGGCGCGAGGCCGGGATCACCGGGTTCCGGTTGCGTCCCGGCCGGCTCCCCTCCGATCTCGAGGCGATCACCCGCGCCCTGGTACCCGAACTGCGGCTGCGGGGCGCCTTCCGGGACCGCTACGAGGCCGCCACCCTGCGCGGGCTGCTCGGCCTTCCCCGGCCCGCCAACCGATTCGTGGGGGCTTCCCATGCCTAAGCAGATCCACCTTGCCGCCCATTTTCCCGGCGTCAACAACACCACCGTGTGGAGCGACCCGGAGTCGGGCAGCCACATCGAGTTCGCGTCGTTCGTGAAGCTCGCGCAAACCGCCGAGCGGGCCAAGTTCGACTTCTTCTTCCTGGCCAAGGGGCTGCGGCTGCGCGAGCAGGGCGGCCAGATCTACGACCTCGACGTGGTCGGCCGGCCGGACACGTTCACGGTCCTGGCCGCCCTGGCCGCGGTCACCACCCACCTCGGCCTGGCCGGCACGATCAACTCCACCTTCAACGAGCCGTACGAGGTGGCGCGGCAGTTCGCGTCCCTCGACCATCTCTCCGGCGGACGGGCCGCCTGGAACGTGGTCACGTCCTGGGACGCGTTCACCGGCGAGAACTTCCGGCGCGGCGGGTTCCTGGCCGAGTCCGACCGGTACAGCCGGGCCACGCAGTTCCTGGCGACGGCCAAGGAGCTGTTCGACTCGTGGCCGGCCGGGGCCGTGGTCGCCGACAAGGAGAGCGGGCGGTTCCTCGACGACGGGTCGGTGGGCGCGTTCAAGCACACCGACGAGCACTTCGACATCAGCGGGCGGTTCAACGTGCCGCGCAGTCCGCAGGGACGGCCGGTCATCCTGCAGGCCGGCGACTCCGACGCGGGGCGGGAGTTCGCGGCCGCCACCGCCGACGCCATCTTCAGCCGGCACGGGACGCTCGAGGACGGGCAGCGGTTCTATGCCGACGTCAAGCGCCGGCTCCCGGCGTACGGCCGCGGTCGTGATGATCTTCTGGTCCTGCCGGCCGCGACGTTCGTGCTCGGCGACACCGACGCCGACGCCCGCGAGAAGGCGATCGAGGTGCGGCGGGCGCAGGTCAGCGGGCCGACCGCGATCAAGTTGCTCGAGCAGGTGTGGAACCGGGATCTGAGCTCGTACGACCCGGATGGTCCGCTGCCTTCCGTCGAGCCCGACATTTCGGACAGCCACATCGCTCGCGGGCGGGCGAGCGTCCGCATGCACCGCGACCCTCTTGCCGTGGCGCGCGAGTGGCGGGAGCGGGCGTCGGCGGGCAGCCTGTCCATCCGCGAGCTGATCATCGAGGTGACCGGGCGGCAGACCTTCGTGGGGTCGCCCGCCACCGTGGCCGCGGAGATCGACACGCTCGTGCAGTCCGACGCCGCCGACGGGTTCATCCTGGTGCCGCACGTGACGCCGGGCGGGCTGGACGAGTTCGCGGACACGGTCGTCCCGCTGCTGCAGGAGCGCGGCGTGTTCCGTACCGCCTATTCCGGACCCACCCTGCGCGACCACCTGGGGTTGAGGTCATGACCGCCGTCTCCGCTCCGGCCGAGGCCGTCCTCGACAACCCGATCTGGACGTCGCTCACCGGCGCGCACGCCCACCTCGCCGTGATCCACGGACTGGCCGGCCGTTATCCGGACGACGTGGCACAGTTCTACGCACTCGCCGACCCGGCCGATCCGCGCGCGTGGGCCGACCTGGCCGAGCTGACCGGTCCCGGCGCCGAGGTGGCCCTGCCCGGCGAGGCCTCCGCCCCCGACGGGTGGGCGCGGGTGGACGAGATCGCCGGCGTGCAGCTCATCGACGTCGCGCTGCGGGCCCGGCCCGACGCCGAGGCGCTCCGGCTGACCGCCGCCGATGTGCCGGAGATGCTCGACCTGGTCGAGCGCACCCGGCCCGGCCCGTTCCGGCCGCGCACCATCGAGCTCGGCACCTACCTGGGCATTTGGCGCGGCGGCCGGCTGGTGGCGATGGCCGGCGAGCGGATGCACCCGCCGGGCTGGACCGAGATCAGCGCGGTCTGCACCGACCCGGCCTTCCGCGGGCAGGGGCTGGCGACCCGGCTGATCCGGGCGGTGGCGGCCGGCATCCGCGCCCGCGGTGAGAACCCATTCCTGCACACCGCGGCGGCCAACACGCCGGCGATCCGGCTCTACGAGTCGCTCGGCTTCCGGCTGCGCAAGCGGACGACGTTCGCCCGGTACCGCGCCCTTCGGTAATCTTCGGGACGGCGGTGGGGCTCGTGTACCCCTCTCCCTGCTCCTCGGAAGGGCTACGCATGGACCCCGACGTCGATCTGCATGTGCCGCGCATGCGCGACGAGATGCGCCCGAGCCCGTGGCCGGTGCTCGCCGCGATCTCGGCCGGCGGCGTGGTCGGCGCCCTGAGCCGCTACGCGCTGGCACTCGCCTGGCCCCATCCGGCCGGCGGTTTCGCCTGGTCGACGCTGGTCACCAACGTGTCGGGCTGCTTCCTGATCGGCGTTCTCATGGTGATCGTCGACCGCGGTGCGTCCCGCCTGTTGCGCCCGTTCGCCGGGGTCGGCGTCCTCGGCGGTTTCACGACGTTCTCGACGTACGCGGTGGACGCGCAACGTGCCGCTCAGGCCGGCCGCCCCGGCACCGCCCTGGCGTACCTGGCGGTGACACTGGTGACCGCCTTGCTGGCCGTCTGGGCGGGCAGCGCGCTCACCACCCGCCTGACCGGCACGCCCACGGCGGAGACCGCATGACGTGGTTGCTGGTCGCGCTGGGCGCGGCCGTGGGCGCGCCGCTGCGCTACCTGACCGACCGCACGATCCAGTCCCGCCACGAGTCCGCGTTCCCGTGGGGCACCCTGACGGTCAACGTGGCCGGCAGCTTCCTGCTCGGCCTGCTGGTCGGCCTGCCCGCCGCCGCCCCGTGGACGGCGCTGCTCGGAACCGGCTTCTGCGGCGCGCTGACCACATACTCGACATTCAGCTACGAGACGTTGCGCCTGACCCAATCGAACAACACTTTCTACGCCGCCATGAACGTGCTGGCCTCTTTGGTAGCCGGCCTGGGCGCCGCAGGTCTCGGCATTCTCACCGCGCAGGCTCTTTGATATGCCGCCCCTCGGGAATGGCATGATCTAATATTGGCGGCGGGCTGTCGGGGTGCGGGAGAGTTTACGCATACGGCAGCTCCAGATGTTCACGACGGCGGCGATCGGCGCCATGCGTGATCGTTCGCGGGGCCGCATTTATTCGCCCGAGCGCGACCATTTCCGCCGAGTGCACGAAGGCCACCGGGCGTGGGGGCTGACCCGCCGTCATGCCGAGCGTTTGCGTCACGCGAGAGAGGCTGCCGCCCGGCCGCGCGAGGTCGCCGGGCACGCAGCTTCCGGAGTCGCCCAGCTGCCAGCGCCCCGGGTCGCCGGGCCCGCAGCATCCCGAGCCGCCAGGCCCGCAGCATCCCGAGCCGCCAGGCCCGCAGCATCCCGAGCCGCCGGGCTCCCAGCATCCGGAGTCGCCGGGCCCTCAGCATCCGCAAGCGCCGGGCCCGCAGCATCCGGAGCAGCGCCGGCCTCGACCGCCGTCCCCACGCGAGTCGAAACACCGCCCGCCAACGCCCGCCTGGTCAGCGCTACCTCAACGGGAGCAATGCCCGCCGACGCACCACCGATCAGCGCACCCCGCCGGAGCGCTACCAGCCAACGCGGCGCCGGTCGACGCGAGGCCCGCCGCCAAGCCTGCTCCACGCGGCCGGGAAGCAATCCAGCGCAAAGCGGACCCGCGCATCCGCCTAGCTTTATTGCCGCCACGACGAAAGGCGAACTGCGACGATTCTGCCCAAATTACTTCCTCGGAAAATACCTCACCGTCGGCACCATCCTGCACGGCTTCGGCAACGGCGAGAACGCGTCGATAATGCCCCTCCGCAGAGCGCCGGCGCAAACCCACCACAGCAATTTCCTCCGAGCGCGGGAACGGCGAAAACGCCCATTTGGAAGACGCGACCGGGGAAGCGGCGGAAGGCGAGGGAACCCTCGACTCCGGGAGGAACGGAGGCGGCCACGAACGACCAGGGACGACGGTCAATGGCGGCCACGGGGACGGCGGTGGGCAACGGTGAGCGGGGACAACGGCGCCGAGCACCAACGGCCTCGGCGGCGGGCGTGGGCGAGTGGGTCACTGACGGCGGGCGCGGGCGGTGGGCCAGCGGCGGCGGGCGCAGGCGCGTGGGCCAGCGGCGGCGGGCCCGGGTGGGGTGGGCAGCGGCCGCGGGCGCGGGTGGGTGGGCCGACGGCGGCGGGCGGGGTGGCTGGTCAGTGGCGGTGGAGGGTTTGGGACGGGGTCTGGCCGTACGTGGCTCGGTATGTGGCCGTGAAGCGGCTGTGACTCGCGAAACCCCAGCGGGCTGCCACTGCGGCGACGGTTGTGGTGGTGGGGTCGGCGGCGCGCAGGTCGTGGTGGGCGTGGGCCAGGCGGGCCTCTCGTAAGTAGGCCGTGGGAGTGGTGTTCAGGTGGCGGCGGAAGGCCAGCTGCAAGCTGCGGATGGTGATGCGGGCCACGGCGGCCACGTCGGCGGGGGTGATGGGGCGGTGGGCGTTCTCGTCTATGTAGGTGAGGGCCCGCCGCAGGGTTTCCGGGCGGGCGTCGCGGCGGTCCTCGATGGTGGGGTCGGCGCGGTGGTCGTTCGGGAAGACGGCGAGGGCGGCGGCGGCCAGCAGACGGGACACGTCGCCGGTCACCAGCGGGGCGATCGGGGCGCCGGCGGCCATCGACAGGACGTAGTCGTGCGTACGGTGCCAGAAGCTCGCCGCCTCGGGGGTGACCGGGCGGTGGCCGGTCAGCCGGACCGTGGCACGGCCGGGGGCGGGGTCGGCCACCTCGGCCAGCAGGGCGGGGTCGAAGAGGATGAACTCGGCGTTCGAATTGTCCAACGAAGCCCGGTACCGCTCGCCCGGCAGGCCGGGGATGAAGATGTCGCCGGCGACGCACGCGTTGCTGGTGCGGCCGGACTCCATCGTGGCGGCGCCGGCGTTCACGCGGCCGATGGCGATTGCGCCGATCGGCGGGGCGTCGACCTCGAAACGCATGCGGAAGACGTTGTGATGCAGGTCGAGGCGGCCGAGCGCGCGCTGGACCAGCCGTACGCCGCAGGACCGCCCGTCGACCGACAGGCGCAGCCGGCCGTAGACGCCGTTCAGGAAGTGGTGGGCGGCGTCCACGTCGGTGGTCTCGAACACCGAGGGAGTCACAGCCGATCAGCTTCCCAGCCCGGCACGGGAAAGGGGGACCGGCACGGCGGCCGGTCCCCCGATCGGGGTCAAAAGATCAGGTCAAAAGATCAGCAGGTGGGCTCGCCGGACTGGGCCGGCACGCTCACCGCGTTCCACGCCGCCTTGACCGCGTTGAACTGCGTGCAGCTGCCCGGGAAGAGGTTCTTCGCCGCCTGCAGCGTCCACACCCGGTACTTCAGGTAGGACGAGCTGGAGGTCTTCAGCAGCATCGCGTTGTACATGATCTTGATGGCGGTCTGGATGCCGACGCCGGTCACCGAGCTGCCGTTGCAGGTCGGGCTGGACGGCTGGCCGTTGCCGCTGGAGCCCTGGGCGAGCAGGTAGAACCAGTGGTTGCCGGGGCCGGCCGCGGCGTGCACCTCCTGCGACGGGGTGCTGCTCGAGTAGCAGTTGCTGTCGCCGGCCAGCGACGGGTTGTACATGTACCGGATCGGACCGGAGCCGACCAGGTTGACCTCCTCGCCGACCTGGTAGTCCGGCGGGTCGTTCGGGTTGTTGATGTACCACTCGGTGGCGGCGCCGAACGTGTCGGCGACGAACTCCTGCGTACCGCTGCGGGAGATGCCGCCCGGGGTGTGGTCATCGATACCGTGACCCAGCTCGTGGCCGACCACGTCGGCCGAGGAGATCCACCGGCCCGCGGTGTTCTTGCCGATCTGCACCTGGGTGCCGTCGTAGTACGCGTTCTGGTCGTTCAGGCCGATCCGGATCGGCCACGCGCCGCCCGAGCCGTTCTGGCCGTTCCGGCCGAGCCACGAGGACAGCATCGCGAACTGCTTCTCGGCCACGTAGAGCGCGTCGACGCCGCCGGTCTCCCGGTTGGTGCCGTTGCCGTTGCCCCAGACGTTGTCGGTGCCGGAGAAGGTCGCGTTGCCCGAGGCGTTCTGCGCGCGCAGCGTCGTGTGCGCCGAGTCCTGCAGCAGGTACGTCGAGCCGGACTGGGTGGTGCTCAGCGAGACCGAGCCGTAGATCCAGCCGGTGCCGGTGCCGGTCGCCGAGGTGACGTGCTCCTGGGTGCCCAGCACCTTGCCGTTGACGGCGTCGACGTTCACGGTGAGCCGGCTGACGCCCTCGGCGCTCGTGCCGCGGATCGTGGACTGCCAGGCCAGGCGGGCGGCCGCGCCCTCGGCGGCGACCACGACGAGCTTGGTGCCCTCGACGCTCGAGACGGTCTTGAGCTGCTTCTTGGCGATGGCCAGGGCGGCGGCGTCGGAGAGCTTGGGGACGGTGGAGAGTTCACCGATCGCGGACGACTGGGCGACCGACGTGTACTTGGTCGCGCCGGCGGAGTCGGTCATCACGACGAGGTCGCCGCCGTCGACCGGCAGGCCCTTGTAGGTGCGGGTGAACGGCACGTAGTTGAAGCCGCCGGAGGAGATCACGGCCTGCCGCTGGAACGTGTCCGAGGCGCTGGCGTGCAGGTAGGACGGGTTGGCGGCGATCAGCGCGTCGGCCGCGCCGGCGGCCAGCGTCGCGGCGGATTGCGCCGACGGCGCGGTGGGCTGGGCGGCGGTGGCCGGCCCGGCGGTCATCGCCACGACGACCGCGGTTGCGGTCCCCACGGCCATGACGAGGGGGAATCGGGACATCACGCGTACTCCTTCCCCGCCCGAAGGGGGTGACGGGCGGGCTCAGAGAAGACGCTATATATCGGCATCAATCTCCGGAATGGGGAAAACCCTTGCCGTCCACATCGCGCCATGTCCGCTTCGCGCCTGGGGTTCGCGCGTGGTTCCGGAACCTGAATCGCTTGCTCGCGGCGATCGGCATCGATGACACTGCGGGTGAGAGCGCTCTCTGTCGTCCATCCCCAGGCCCCCCACGGCCGGGCGGCGGAATCCGCGCACCATCCCCATCCCCTGGGAGAAGTCCATGCGACACGCCATTCCCCGACGGCGCCCGCGGCTGGTCACCGCCGTCATCGGCGCCGTTCTCGTCCTGCTCGTGGCGGCCTACGCCGCCGTGACGATCGGCGCCGCGCACGCCGCCGACACCCTGCTCTCGCAGGGCAAGACCGCGACCGCGTCCACCACCGAGAACGCCGGCACCCCGGCGAGCGCCGCCGTCGACGGCAACACCGGCACCCGCTGGTCCTCGGCGTTCGCCGACTCGCAATGGCTGCAGGTCGACCTCGGGGCCACGGCCACGATCAGCTCGGTCACGCTGAACTGGGAGGCCGCGTACGCCCGGTCGTTCCAGATCCAGACCTCGGCCGACAACTCGGCCTGGACCACCGTCTACAGCACCACCACCGGCGCCGGCGGCGTGCAGACCCTGCCGGTCAGCGGCTCCGGCCGGTACGTCCGGCTCAACCTGATCACCCGGGCCACCGCCTACGGCTTCTCGCTGTGGGAGTTCCAGGTCTTCGGCTCGACCGGCTCGGCTGCCACCTGCGGCACCGCCGACGCCGCCCAGGGCCGTACGGCCACCGCGTCCACCACCGAGAACGCCGGCACCCCGGCGAGCGCGGCCGTCGACGGCAACCCGGGCACCCGGTGGTCGTCGGCGTTCAGCGACCCGCAGTGGATCGAGGTCGACCTCGGCTCCTCCCAGACGATCTGCAACGTGGCCCTGAGCTGGGAAGCGGCCTACGCCCGGGCGTTCCAGATCCAGGTCTCCGCCGACAACAGCACCTGGACCACCGTCTACAGCACCACCACCGGCGCCGGCGGCAACCAGTCGCTCAACGTCTCCGGCACCGGCCGCTACGTGCGCATGCTCGGCACGGCGCGGGCCACCGCGTACGGCTACTCGCTGTTCTCCTTCGTCGTTCACATCACCGGCACGGTCACCACCCCGACCACGCCGACGACCCCGCCCACCACCACCCCGCCCGGCGGCAGCACCATGCCCGACTCGTTCTGGGGCGACACCGCGAGCATCCCGGCCGCGCAGAACGTGGTCCAGGTCAAGATCCTCAACCGCACCAACGGCAAGTACCCGGACAGCCAGGTCTACTGGAGCTTCAACGGGCAGACGCACTCGATCGCCGAGCAGCAGTACCTCGACATGCCCGCCAACTCGGCCGGCCGGATGTACTTCTACCTCGGCTCCCCGAACAGCCAGTACTACGACTTCATCGAGTTCACGGTCGGCGCGAACGTCTTCAACGGCAACACCACCCGGGTGGACGCGTTCGGCCTGAAGATCGCGATGCGCCTGCATGCCAAGGACGGGTACGACGTGCAGGTCGGCGAGGACTACCAGACCTTCACCGAGGACCGGGCCGTCACGTTCCAGAAGTTCTCCGACGAGACGCCCACCGAGTTCAAGCACCTGGCCACCGCCACCGCGCCGTACCGCATCATGGCGCCCGGCAGCGACGCGGCGTTCCGCGCCGGCGGCCAGTACCAGAACTACATGTCCAGCTACGCCGCCCAGAACGGCATCACCGCCGCCACGTCCGACATCTTCGGCTGCGCCGGCGTCCTGGCCGGACAGCCCCAACAGTGCGCCGCGCTGAACCGGCACACGATCGACCTGCCGCAGTCGCAGTGGGAGACGGTTTCGAACTACTACCGCGCCGCCCCCGCCAACTACTACGCCAAGTTCTGGCACGACCACGCCCTGGGCAAGCTCGCCTACGGCTTCCCCTACGACGACGTGGCGGGCCAGAGCTCGTTCGTCTCGCACGGCAGCCCGCAGTACCTGCTGGTCGCCGTCGGCTGGTAGGCCCCCCGGCGCCGGCCCGGCCCATCCGCCAGCTCCGGGCGGACGGGCCGGGCCGGCGCCCTTTGCTCTGCTTACCGATACGCGCACCGCGAGTCGACATGCGGAAGGCGCGTATTGGTGAGCAGAGCAAAGGGCGCGCGAACCAGCGGCCGACCACGGGCGGTGAGCTCCCGACCGGCCACGGCGGACTCGAGCACGCGGACGTCCCGGCTCGGGTGGCCAACCCAGCTCGGGTGTCAGCTCAGGGAGGGCGACCGCTCGGGAGGGCGACCGCACGGGAGGGCGACCGCACGGGACGGCCGGGCGGTGAAGGGCGGCGCGGACGTCGCCGACGCCCGGCAGGTCGCGTTGCTCGGCAGTGGGTCGCGAGCTGAGCATCCTAGGAACCTAGGTCGAGGAGGTCGGACGGACGTGCGGGAAGGGCGCCCCCTCACGGGAGCGCCCTCCGTCATTCGAACGAGCGGCCGAGACAGACCACCGGCGGAGCGACTCGGCCTCCGAGCGGCCGCGCCGGCCGAGCAACCAGCCCGCCGAGCCGACGCGTCGGCCGACGGCCGACGGCCGAGCCGCCGAGCCGGACGAGCAACCGAGCCGCCGAGCCGGACGGCGGCCGAGCAACCGAGCCGCCGGGCGGGCCGCCTCTGACGAGCGGCCGCGCCGGCCGAGTGGCCGGGGCGGGCCGGGGCGGACGGCCGGCTACGACTTGCGGCCGGCGCCGAAGTCGATTGCCTCGATTATGCGGGGGCGCAGCTCTGCCGCCTTGATGACGGCGTCCACCGAGCCGACCTCGACGGCCCGCTGCACGCTGTGCACGCGGTCGAACTCGGCGGCCACCTCGCCCAGCTTCTCGGTGCGCACGGCCGTGCGCAGCTCGTCGAGCTCGGCGGCCAGCTCGCCGCGCTCGGCGCCGGTTGCGGCGGCCACCCGGGTCTGCAGCTCCTTCACCCGCGGGTCGGCCGCCGTGCGCGCGTTGACGTCGGCGGTGAAGACCACGGCCGCGGCCGGAGCGCCGCCCAGGACCGAGGCGAACGAGCCCTCGACCGCTAGGACCGTCATGTTCGGGTTCAGGCGCTTCGAGAAGACCACGAACGCGCCGCCGTGGTAGCGGGAGATGACGCAGAAGACGATCGGACCGCGGAAGTTGACCACCGCACGGCCGATCTCCGCGCCGTACTCCAGCTGCAGCTTGCGCATCGACTCCGGGGAACCGTCGAAACCGGACAGGTTGGCCAGGACCACCAGCGGACGGTTGCCGCTGGCCGCGTTGATCGCCCGGGCCGCCTTCTTCGACGAGCGCGGGAACAGCGTGCCTGCCGTGTACGTGTCGGGGCCGTCGGTGGGCGGGAAGCCGCGCCGCGTCACCGACTTGGACTCGATGCCGAGCAGGCAGACCGGAATGCCGCCGAGATGCACGTCCTGGACCACGGCGGTCTCGGCGTCGGCCATGCCGGCCCAGCGCTCCAGCACCGGGTGGTCCTGGTCGGCCAGGGCGCGCATCACCGTACGGATGTCGAAGGGCTTCTTGCGATCGGGGTTGGCCGTCGCCGAGAAGATCTCGCCCACCGTGGTGAAGTCGCTCCCCGCGATGTCATGGGGAAAGTCCGAAATGTCCCGGTCGACCGGGTCAACGGAAACAGCCCGGCGCGGCGCCGTCTCCCCGGGCACGACGTACGTGTGGTCGTAGTGCGCCATCAGCACATCGCGCGCCCCGGCCAGCGACGGCGCCCAATATTGCGCCTGCCCGTTCGGCCCCATCACCCGGTCGTACCCGCCGATGCCGAAGTTGTCCTCGGCCGAGACGCCGCCGGAGAAGTCCAGCGCCTGCTTGCCGGTCAGCACCATCGCCGAGTCCGGGGTCATGACCAGGATGCCCTTGGTGTGCATGAGCATCGTGGCCTCGGCGTTCCAGTACGGCTGGGCGCCGACGTTGATGCCGGCGACCACGATGTTGATCTCGCCGCCGTCCTGGGTGAACTCGACGATCCGCTTGAGCGCCGCGGCGACCCAGTCCATGTTCTCGGTGCCGGACTCCATCGAGATCCGGGCGCCGGAGGACAGCGCGTACCACTCCAGCGGCACGTCCATGCGGGCGGCGAGGTCGAGCGCGGCGATGACCCGGCGGCACTCGGGCTCGGACAGGGCGCCCAGCGACTTGGTCGGGTCGCCGAGCAGCACGACCCGGGTCACGCCTTCCGGATGCCGCTCGGTCTTCGTCGTCACTACGCCGGCGACGATGGCCGCCGTGTTCTGCCCCTTGGGCCGGTCGACCGGGACCAGCTCGCCGTCGGCCGAGAGGTCGTGCTCGGTGAAATCGCCGAGAAGACCGGTCAGCTCGTACGGGTAGACGGCGCCCCGCCGCGCGGCCCGCAGCACCTTCTGCCGGTAGCCGTCCAGCGGCTCGATCGGCTCGTCCGACGGCGCCCCGATGATCAGCTCGGCGCCGCCGGTCACGTCGAACGCGATCCGCACCGCGACCTTGGTGAGCTTGCCGGTCGCCTCGTCACGCAGGCGGGCGATGAAGAGGATCTCCTCGAGCCCGGCGCCGGACACGGTCGGCGCGACCCGGCGGGCGATCATCTCCATCTCCTCGCGGGTGATGGAGACCGGCGGCCACACGTAGATCACGATGCGGTTGGTGTTGAACCGCTTGTCCGAGGGCCGCACCGACTCGTTGCGGCGGATCGAGTCGAGACAGGTGGCGATCGTGTCCTCGGTGGTCGGCAGCGACACCAGCCGGCCGTCGTGCTCGCGGAGCTCGGTCAGGTCGCGCACCTGGGCGAAGGCGACCAGCCGGTCGTCGCCCGGGTTGTCCCGCGCCACGCAGCGGAAGAGGTAGATCTCCTCGTCCGAGGAGGGCAGCCGGGTGAGGTCGAACTTGCGCAGCCGCTCGAGCTGCATGCGCTGGGCGATGTGCGGGTGCAGGCCGCGGATCAGCCGCTCCTCGGTCATCCCGGTCGACGACGGGCGGAACGTGAAGTGGTGATGGACGACGGCGCCGCTGCGGCCGGCGACGGCCAGCGTGAGCCGCTGCACGTGGACCGGCAGCGGCCGGGCGTTGACCACTTCGTGCAGGGCGGCGGCCATCGCGTCGGAGTCGGCGGGCTGCCCCTCCCACGAGAGGTAGATGTCGGCGTCGATCGCGGTGTCACCGGTGGCCAGCACGGCCAGGCCGTCGAGGGCGGCGCCGAGCTCGGCGAACTTGACCGCGGCCGAGACGACCCGGGAGCCGGAGCGCTCGGCCACCACGAACGAGCAGCCGGCGGCCTCGATCGTACGGACGCCGGTGATGCCCTTGTTGCCGTAGTAGCGACGGGTCAGCACCTCGAGCATGACCGAGTTGTCGAGGTTGTCGCGGACCAGGCGCTGGCCGAGCAGGCGGACCAGCGGCTCGGTGCTGCGGACCATCTCGGCGATCCGGTCGGCGCGGTCGGGCGAGTCCGGCCGCTCGTCGAGCGCGCGCAGGTGGGCGCGGACCCCGGCGTAGACCAGCGCCCGGTTGCGGCGCAGCAGCGGCTGGCCGAACCAGGAGAACACCACGCCGCGGGCCAGGTCGGCGATCGACGGGAAGCGGACCTGGGTGGCCGCGATCAGCCGCTCGAGCGCGAGGCCGGCCGCCTCGTGCAGCGTGTCGTCCGGCGGCGGCTCGCCGAGCCAGGCGCGCAGCAGGGCGGTGACGGCGGTGGCGTCGGCCGCCGCCCGCTGCTGGGCCAGGAAGATGCGGAACACCGCGGCCTCGAGCTCGGGCGTGCGCTCGAGCTCGGCGACGCCGTAGTGGGCCAGCGCCTTGGCCAGCCGGGCCTGGAACCGCTCGGGCAGCCCGGCCCGCTCGACGTCGAGGCTCTGCAGGTAGGCGTGGAAGTACTCGCGGGGGCTGTGCACCCGGGTGTCGCCGCCGTCGTCCTCGCCGCCGGGCCGGTTGCGGCTCAGCTCGGCCAGGTCGGCGAAGACCTCGAGCAGCTGGATCTCGCCGGCCAGGGGGCGCTGACCGGCGGCGGCCGCGTCCTTGCGGGCGGCGAGATAGTCGTTGAGCACCCGGCGCTCGTCGTGCGGGTCGGCGTCGAAGCCGAGCAGCAGGCTGCGCAGGTCCTCCTGGCCGCGGGCGGCGCGGGCCGCGGGCGGCAGCCCGGACGGCTCCGCCGGCAGGTCGATCTCCACATGCGCGGCGTCGGCCTCGGCCGCGGCCTCGTCACCGCCGAGCGGCTCGAGCCGCAGCAGGGCCGCGCCGGCGTCGACCTTGGCCCCGACCGCGACCAGCGTCTCCTTGAGCCGGGCCCGGAACGGCGCGCGGAGCACCGCCTCCATCTTCATCGCTTCCAGCACCAGCACCGGCGCGCCGGCCTCGACCTCGTCGCCGACGGCGAGCGGCGTCGCGACGACCAGTGCCGGCATCGGCGAGCGCAGCACGCCGCCCTCGTCGCGGGTGATCCGGTGCGCGACGCCGTCGATCTCGATCAGGTGGATGGCGCCGTGCGCGCCGGTGAGCAGCCGGTGCCGCTCGCCGTTGACCACGATCCAGCCGGTGTGCTGGTCGAAGCGGTGCAGCTCGACGTCGGCGTCGCGACGCTCGCCGCCGGCCTCGACGCTCGCCCGGAACCGGTGGGCGCCGACCCGGGCGACCCGCACCCGGTAGCTCGCGCCGCGCAGCTTGAGGTCGAGCGGGCGGCCGCTCTCGTGGCGCACCTGCGGGCGGCCGCCGAACGCGGTCGACAGCAGCCGCTCCTCCTCGACCCGTTCGTCCTCCTCATAGGCCTCGATCGCGGCGGCGGCCAGGGCGACGGCGGAGTGCCGGTGCGAGACCAGGCGGCCCTCGGCCCGGACCCGGTCGATCCAGCCGGTGTCGGCGCTGGCGTCGATGACCTCGGGCTGGGCCAGCAGGTCGAGGACGAAGCTCTTGTTGGTGGCGCCGCCCTCGATGATCACGGTGGTCTCGGCCATCGCCCGGCGCAGGCGGCCGAGCGCCTCGTCGCGGTCCCGGCCGTACGCGATGATCTTCGCGATCATGGAGTCGAAGTCGCCGGGGATGGTGTCGCCCTCGCCGACGCCGGTGTCGACGCGGATGCCCGGGCCGGCCGGGAAGACGAGCCGGGCGATGCGGCCCGGGGACGGCGCGAAGTCGCGGTCGGGATCCTCGGCGTTGAGCCGGGCCTCGATGGCGTGACCGCGCTCGGCCGGCGGCGTGCCCTCGAGCCGCCCGCCCGAGGCGACGTGGAGCTGGGCGCGTACGAGATCGAAGCCCGTGGTCGACTCGGTGATCGGGTGCTCGACCTGCAGCCGGGTGTTGACCTCGAGGAACGCGAGCAGGTCGTCGCCCGGGTGGTAGAGGAACTCGACGGTGGCCGCGCCGCGGTAGCCGACCGCCACCGCGAGCCGCTCGGCCGACGCCTTGAGCTCGGCCGCCCGCTCGGCGCTGAGCACCGGCGACGACGACTCCTCGATGACCTTCTGGTTGCGCCGCTGCACCGAGCAGTCCCGCACGCCGAGCGCCCAGGCCGTGCCCTGGCCGTCGGCGATGACCTGCACCTCGACGTGCCGGGCGCCGGTGACCAGGCGCTCGAGGAAGACGATGCCGCTGCCGAACGCGCGGGCGGCCTCCTGGCTGGTGCGCTCGTAGGCGTCGGCCAGCTGCGAGGCGTCGCGGACCACCCGGATGCCGCGCCCGCCGCCGCCGGCCGTCGCCTTCAGCATCAACGGGTAGCCGATCCGCTGGGCCGCCTCGAGCGCGGCCTCCAGCGTCTCGACCGGCCCACGGCTCCACGGCGCGACCGGGACGCCGACCTCCTCGGCGATCAGCTTCGCGCCGATCTTGTCGCCGAGCTTGCGCATGGCCTCCGGGCTCGGCCCGATGAACGTGATGCCGAGCCGCTCGCACAGCTCGGCGAACGCCGGGTCCTCGGCCACGAAGCCCCAGCCCACCCAGGCCGCGTCGGCGCCGGTGTCGACCAGCGCGCGCTCCAGCGTCTTCAGGTCGAGATAGGGCCGCGAGGCGGCCGGGCCCAGGTCGTACGCGATGTCGGCCTCGCGCACGAACATGGCCGTGCGGTCGACGTCGGTGTAGAGCGCGACGGTCTCGATCGGGGTGCCCGACTCGGCGACCAGGTCGCGGACGGCGTGGATGAGACGCATCGCGGCCTCGCCGCGGTTGACGATGGCGATTCGCTTGAACACCGGACCCGGCCCTGCCTTACCTCGTGAGAACTCTGAGGGGAGGCTACAGCCCGCGGTCCCGGGGGTGGGAACTGATCATGAGTACTCATGAGTAGGTGAGATCCATCGTGTCGGTGTGACCGGACCAGCGCAGGGTCAGCCGCCAGCAACCGGCCCGGGGAAGATCGACTATCGAGGGACCGGGACCGCCGGTGACGTGCGCTTCGGCCTTTTCGCCGGTTCCGTCGAGGATTGCGGTGATCTGCAGCGGGTCGCCGTCGATCGGCGGCTTCGACACCCAGAGGATCTTGTTGGCCCGTCCCTCGGCCGGCGCGGCCCGCAGCGGCGCTCCGAAGATCACTCCGAGGATGGTCCCGGCGCGCCCGAACACGTGCGGGTTCCCGCTGCCGTCGCCGCTGAACCCGGCCCGCGCCCAGTCCGGCAGGGCCGCGGTGCTCACCGGAGAGCCGCACTTCGCCGGCGCCGTCGGGGCCGGGCTCGTCGTCGGTGGCGCGGGCGGTGCCGCTTGCGGTTGCTGCGCGGTGCAACCCCCGAGCACGAGTACGAGGTAAAGCGCCGCCCGCCTCATCGCACCGACCTGACCGTGACCAGCCCGTCGACCTTCGCCCGTCCCTGCACGGCCCCCGTGCCGGCGTCCAGCCATCTCATCTCGCCCTCTCCCCCGACGTACACCCTGCTGCCCTTCACCGCCAGGCCGCGCACGCCGCCCGGCATCTCCCAGCGGGCCGTCACCGTGCCGGTGTGGTCGAGCGAGCTGACCGTCCGGCCCGCACCCACCAGCACCCGGCCGCCGTCGGGCAGGTAAGCCACGCTCGCCTCCGCCGCGCCCTTCCCGCCGTCGGCGGCCGCCACGCCGTCTCCACCGGTCGCGACGGGCGCCCGCACCACACCGGAGATCGCGAGCGCCTCGGTGCCGGCCCAGGCGAGCGAGCCGGACGTGGTGTCGAGCACGGCGATCTCACGGCCGTCGGCACTGGCCGCGATCGCGTGCCCGGCGGCCGGCCCCTCGCCGAACGGGTGCGGCAGGTCCAGGCAGTACGCCCAGCGCTGGGTCAGGTGCAGCACGTGCACGAAGGCGTGCGCGTTGCCGGGCCGCCCGGACAGCAGGTCGCGGGTGTGCCGGTGGCCGGGCTGATGGGTGTAGAGCGTGTAGAGCACCTGCCCGTCCGGCGAGGCCACCTGCTGCCGTCCCTCGCCGCTCATCGTCTCCTCGGCCCCCGGCGGCACCGCCGTCTTGTCCCGGGTGAGCAGCGGCCCGACCGTCCCGCCCCCGAGGTCGAGCAGCCGCACCCGGTAGCGCTCGGGCGCCGCGGCCGGGGTCCACTCGAGCACGAACAGGCCGGCGCCGTCGCTGGTGAACGCGTCCGGCTCGACGACGCCCGGCAGGTCGTACTCGCGCTGGCGGCCGCCCGTCAGCACCAGCAGCGGCGTGCGGGCGCGGGCGGCCGGGCGGGGCGCGGCCGCGGTACGGCTCAGCGCGCACGCCCCGCCGCCGGCGGCGACGACCCGGGGCAGCCACCCGCCCCCGAGCGTGGCGCTCCGGGTGGTCACCCCCGCCGCCGGGTCGAGCCGCATCAGCTCGGACCCGGCCGTCACCGCGTAGACGACCCGGCCGTCGGCGCTCGCCGCCGATGCCGTGCCGGGCCGGCCGGGTCGCGGGCCGCCGAGCACGGCCAGGCCCTCTTCGGTGTCGGCGAGCACCACGTCGGGCACCGCGTCGCCGGCCGTCGCCGGCCGGGCCGGTGCGGGCCGGGTGCAACCGCCGGCCAGGGCGGCTGCGGCGCCGCCGGCCAGCACGAGAAACTTCCGCCGGGTAGTCATGCCGGAAAGACACCGGCCACGCCGGAAAGGTTCCTGGAACCATTTCGGTGTCCGCGGTGTCGTCAGGGCGGGAGGTGGCGAGGCTGGAGAGGACCACCGCGCTGGACGACGCGACCGCGGTCGCGCGGGCCCGGGACGGCGACCTGGAGGCGTACGAGATCCTGGTCGACCGCTACACCGTGCCCGCGCACCGGGCGGCGGTGCTGCTCGGCGCGGGCTCCGACGCCGACGACGTGGTGCAGGAGTCGCTGGTGAAGGCCTACCGGCAGCTGTCGCGCTACCGGGGCGACTCGGGCTTCAAGGCGTGGCTGCTGGCGATCGTGGCCAACGAGACCCGCAACCTGCACCGGTCCCGCGGCCGGCGCGACGGCCTGGTGCTGCGGGCGGCCGCGCGGGCCGCCAACGAGCCCGCGCCCGACCCGGCCGAGTCGGCGATGGCGGCCGAGCGGCGCCGGCTGCTCGTCGACCAGCTGCGCCGGCTCCACGACCGGGACCGCGAGGTGCTGGTCTGCCGCTACCTGCTGGACCTGTCCGAGGCGGAGACGGCGGTGACGCTCGGCCTGCCCAAGGGGACGGTCAAGTCCCGCACGGCGCGGGCGCTGGCGAAGCTGCGCGAGCACCTGAGCGGAGAGGAGGGAACCGATGCCTGACCACGACGACCTGATCGCGGAGCTGCGAGCGCTCGGCGACCACCTCGACGTGCCGCCGGCCGCCGATCACCGGGCCACCGTGCGCGCCCGCCTCGCCGGCGCCCGGCCGCCGCGCCGCCACCGCTGGCGCCTCTGGCTGATCTCGGCGCTGGTCGCCGCCGCGGCCGCGGCCGGCGGCATCGCCCCGGCCCGGGCCGCCGTGGTCGAGGCGGTCGGCGGCCTGCTGCGGGTGGCCGGCGTCGAGGTGCGCACCTCGCCCACCGCCACGCCGTCGCTCCCCGCGAGCCCCGCTCCGCTGCCGTCGCTGCGCACGGTCGCGCTCGGCGAGGCCCGCCGGGCCGCCCTCTTCCCGGTCGTGGCGCCGGCCGCGCTCGGCCCGCCTGAGCAGGTCACGCTGGCCGACCCGGACCGGGCCGGCCGCCCGCGCGTGGTCACCCTCTCCTGGCGCGCCGGCGCCGTGCGCCTCGACGAGTTCGACGGCACGCTGTCCCCGATCTACCTGAAACAGGCGCCGGACGCCCAGTGGCTGGAGCTCGGCGACTTCGCCCTGTGGCTGCCGACGCCGCACCCGGTCACCTATGTGGACCGCGACGGCGTCGAGCACACCGAGACGGCCCGGCTGTCCGGCCCGGTGCTGATCTGGCAGTCCGGTTCGGTCACCTACCGCCTCGAGGGTCTCGCCGCTCCCGACGAGGCCCTCGCGGTGGCCCGCTCTATCCGGTGATGGGCTTCGTCCAGGCCGCCTTCCACGTGTCGGGACCGATGAGCCCGTCGATGTACAGCCCCTTCTCCTTCTGGAACTGCGAGGCGACCTTGTCCGTGCGGCCGCTGTAGAAGCCGTCCGCCGTGCCGATGCCGCCCCAGCCGCGCACGAGCATGCGGCGCTGCCACTTCTTCAGCCCCTCGCGATAGGACGCCGGTCCGCTGTGCCCGGTCACCGGGTGCGGGCCCTTCTTGGCCGGGCCGTAATAGAAGTCCTTCGGCAGCGGGAACGCCGGGACCTTGACCGAAAGGGACGATCCGCCGCCGTCGGGGTACTGCGGGTAGCCGTATCCCACGATGTGCGAGCGCCGCACGTTACGGGCGACCTTGTCGCTGGAGTTGCCCTCGATCGTGACGATGCCGCCGTCGTCGAGCACCCGCTCGACGATGCCGACGTGGTTGGGTCCCTTGTGGCCCGAGGGCATGTGGAAGAACACGATCGCCCCTCGGCGCGGCTTCCTGCCCCAGTGGTCGTGCGCCTGGAACCACTTGGCGTGGGCGGTGCACGACGCATAACGGCCGACCACCTTGGAGAGACCGCACTGGTCGGCGCACCATGACACGAACATGTCGCACCAGGCCGCGTGCTCGAACTTGGGTGCGAACCAGTCGCCGTACTTGGTGTAGCCGTTCTTGCCCTCGTGATACTTGAGCTTGCGTTCCTTCTCGGCCACGGCGATGAGACGATCCACCGCGTTCATGAGTCGTCCTCCTCGTCGGGGTCGATCTTGGCAGCGGACTGATCGCCGTCCTCCGGATGCACTTTCGTGTCGGGCCGGGGATGGCTGAGCAGCTCGGCCAGTTGTTCGTCGAGATCGACATCGCTGTCGGACATGAAGCACCTCCGTCTCTGGGCCCAGCATGTGCCCCGGCTTCGTCACGCACTGTCGCCGTCCCGACGCGTACGGGCAGGAAGCGCTTTCTTATCTTGATGAATGTCTACGTCCGGAACCGTGGTTGACGCATTGACAGCCTGCGATGACGTGGGGAATGTGGTGAGAGAGCGCTTCCCCGAGCGCCGCGACTCCTCCCCCAAGGAGCATCCATGTCCCCCGTTCCCCGCCCTCGGCGACGGCTGTTGACGATCGGCGCCGCCGTCCTCCTGCTCATCGGAACCCTGCTGGTCGCGCCGGGCGCGCACGCCGCGCTCACCCTGCTGTCGCAGGGCCGGCCGACCACCGCCCTCTCGACCGAGAACGCCGGCACCCCGGCCTCGGCGGCGACCGACGGCAACGACGGCACCCGCTGGTCCTCGGCCTTCGCCGACCCGCAGTGGCTGCAGGTCGACCTCGGCGCGTCGCAGGCCATCAGCCAGGTCACGCTGCACTGGGAGACCGCCCGCGCGGCCACCTTCAAGATCCAGGTCTCGACCGACGGCAACGCGTGGACCGACGCCACCGCCGTCCTCGCCGGAGTGGACGGCACCCAGACGGTGCCGCTGACCGCCACCGGGCGCTACGTCCGGATGGACGGGCTGACCCGGGCCACGCCGTACGGCTACTCGCTCTGGGAGTTCCAGGTCTTCGGCGGCTCGGCGCCGGCCACCTGCTCGACCGGCAACAGCGCGCTGAACCGGCCGACGACCGCCCTCTCGACCGAGAACGCCGGCACCCCGGCCGCGGCGGCCACCGACGGCAACGACGGCACCCGGTGGGCGTCGGCCTTCGCCGACCCGCAGTGGCTGCAGGTCGACCTCGGCTCGTCCCAGCAGATCTGCGGCGCCGACCTGCACTGGGAGACCGCGCGGGCGGCCACCTTCAAGCTCCAGGTCTCCACCGACGGCAACGCCTGGACCGACGCGACGCCCACGCTGAACGGGGCCGACGGCACGCAATCGGTAACGCTGAACGCCACCGGGCGCTACCTCCGCCTGTACGGGATCACGCGCGCCACCCAGTACGGCTACTCGCTCTGGGAGTTCGCCGTCCACACGGTCGGCGGCCCCACGACGACCCCGCCGACCGGCGGGACCGGCTGCCCGTGGGTCGGCTCGGCGGCGCCGGTCGCCGACCGGGTGGCCCAGGTGCTGGCCCGGATGACGATCGACCAGAAGGTGCAGATCCTGCACGGCAACAACAACGCGTCGCCGTACATCGGCAACGTCACCGGCATCCCGGCGCTGTGCATTCCGAACCTGGGGCTGCAGGACGGGCCGGCCGGCGTCGGCGACGGGCTCGACGGGGTGACCCAGATGCCGTCCGGCACGGCCACCGCCGCCACCTTCGACCCCGACTACGCGCAGGCCTACGGGTCGGCGATCGGCGCCGAGTTCGCCGGCAAGGGCGCGAACGTGGCGCTCGGCCCGACCGTGAACATCGTGCGCGACCCGCGGTGGGGCCGGGCCTTCGAGACGTACGGTGAAGACCCGTACCTCTCCGGGCAGATGGCCGCCGCCGACGTGCGTGGCCTGCAGAGCCAGGGGGTGATGGCGTCGGTGAAGCACGCCGCCGTCTACAACATCGAGCACCCCGACGGCACGGTCGTCGTCGACGAGCGGACGCTCCAGGAGATCTACCTGCCGGCCTTCCAGACGGCGGTCCAGCAGGGCGCCCCGGCCTCGGTGATGTGCGCGTACAGCGTGGTCAACTCGGTGCCGGCCTGTCAGAACCCGTCCCTGCTCAACACCGGGCTCTACCAGCAGGCGGGCTTCGGCGGGTTCGTCGAGTCGGACTGGGGCGGCACCCATTCCACGGTCGAGTCGGCCAACGCCGGGCTGACCATGGAGATGCCGAACGGCTACTTCTTCGCCGACTTCCTCAAGCAGGCGGTGCAGGCCGGTACGGTCAGCAGCCAGACCCTGGACACGATGGTCTCCCGGGTGCTGACCCAGATGTTCGCGTTCGGGCTGTTCGACCGGGCGCCCAGCGGCTCGCTCGGCGCGACCGTGACGACGCCCGCGCACGTGCAGGTCGCGTTGCGCGGCGCGCAGGAGGGCACGGTCCTGCTCAAGAACACCGGGATCCTGCCGCTGTCCACCAGCGGCCTGACGTCGATCGCGGTGATCGGCGTGGACGGCGGCGCCGGCACCCAGACCATCGGCGGCGGCTCGGCGACCGTCCGCAGCGGCGCGACCGTGTGGCCGCTGACCGGCATCCAGAACCGGGTGGCCGGCACCGGGATCACGGTCGCCTACGACGAGGGCAGCAACCAGGCGTCGGCGGTGGCGCTGGCCCAGCGCAGCAGCGTGGCGGTCGTCTTCGCCAGCGACAACTACGGCAACGAGGAGCACGACTCGACGACCATCAACCTGCCGAACAACCAGGACGCGCTGATCTCCGCGGTGGTGGCGGCCAATCCGCGTACGGTCGTGGTGCTCAACAACAACGCCGGCATCGCGATGCCGTGGCTGTCGTCGGTCCCGGCGGTGTTCGAGGGCTTCTACGACGGCCAGCAGTGGGGAACGGCGATCGCGGGCCTGCTCTTCGGCGACGTGAACCCGTCGGGCAAGCTGCCGATGACGTTCCCCACCTCGCTCTCGGCGGTGCCGGCGTCCACCACCGCGCAGTGGCCCGGGGCGAACGGCCAGGTCCAGTACAGCGAGGGCCTCAAGGTCGGCTACCGGTGGTACGACGCGCAGAACGTCACCCCGATGTTCCCGTTCGGGTTCGGCCTGTCCTACACGTCGTTCGCGTTCAGCAACCTGCAGGTCGGCGCCTTCGCCAACGGCACCGCGACGGTGACGGCCACGGTCCGCAACTCCGGCACCCGGGCCGGCACCGAGGTGGCGCAGCTCTACGTGGGCAATCCGGCGGCCGACGGCGAACCGCCGCATCAGCTCAAGGGCTTCCAGCGCATCACCCTGGCGGCGGGCGCTTCCGGCACGGTGAGCTTCCCGGTGCGTACGCGCGACCTCGCCCACTGGGACACCGCCTCCCACGCGTGGCGGACGACCGCCGGCTCGTACCAGATCCTGGTCGGCGACTCGAGCCGGAACCTGCCCCTGACCGGAACCCTCACCGCGCCCGCCTCGCTCGCGCCCGCCTCCCTCGCGCCGGTCGCGGGCGCCGATGTCGTCAATCCACACGGCATGAGCTCGCCGGTGGGCAAGGCGGTGAACTGGTCGCTGGGCAGCGGCCACACGTTCACGGCAACCGCCCTGCCGGCCGGCGTGACGCTCTCCCCCGCCGGCACCTTCACCGGCGCGGCCACCACCCGAGGCACGACCACGGTTCGCGTCACCGTCGACGGCGTCCCGGACGCCATGACCTTCGTCTGGACAGCGGTCTAGCGAACCGGCCTTGACGGTTCGGAATGAAAGTCGTAGCTTTCGTTCGTGGCGACTTTCAGAGGACACCCCGGCTGGGAGGCTCTGGGCGACCCGAGCCGGCTGGCCATCGTGCAGTGCCTGTCCGAGCGGCCGCGCGCGGTCGGTGAGCTGGCCGACGAGCTGCCGATCACCCGGCAGGCCGTCTCCCAGCACCTGCGGGTGCTCAAGGAGGCCGGGCTGGTCGCCGCCCGGCCCGAGGGCACCCGCCGGGTGTACCGGCTGAACCCGGCCGGCGTCGCCGCGCTGAGGGACCAGCTGGACACGTTCTGGCGCCGGGCGCTGGACGGCTTCCAGAACACCGTCGAGGACACGACCGAGGAGAGCTCATGACCCAGGCCGACACGGCGGCGGTACGTCGCCGGATCGTCGTCAACGCGCCGATCGAGAAGGCGTTCACCGTGTTCACCGAGCGGTTCGGTGACTTCAAGCCCAAGGAGCACAACCTGCTGTCGGCGCCGATCGCCGAGACCGTGTTCGAGCCGAGGGTCGGCGGCCACATCGTCGATCGCGCCGAGGACGGCAGCGAGTGCCGATGGGCACGGATCCTGGCCTACGACCCGCCGGCCCGGGTGGTGTTCTCCTGGGACATCGGCCCGACCTGGCAGGTCGAGACCGATCCCGGGCGCACCAGCGAGGTCGAGGTGACCTTCACCGCCGAGACCCCGGACCGCACCCGGGTCGAGCTGGAACATCGCCACCTCGACCGGCACGGTCCGGGCTGGGAGTCGGTGCGCGACGGCGTGGGCCACGACCAGGGCTGGCCGCTCTACCTGGACCGCTACGCCGCGCTCTTCGGCCCGTCCGTCTAGGGCCCGTCCGGCCGATACGCGCCCCGCCGAGCCCGGCGTGCCCGAGCCCGGCCGGCGCGTCACGGGTGCAGGTGCACGACCGCCTCGATCTCGACCGGGATGCCGAACGGCAGGACGGCCTGCCCGACCGCGCTACGGGCGTGTGCGCCTGCCTCGGGGCCGAAGAGTTCGAGGATCAGGTCGGAGAAGCCGTTGATGACCTGGTCCGGCGGGCCGCCTCGTACGCCTGCTCGGCGGTGACCTCCGCGCCCACCTTGCCCAGCGGCTCGGCGAGCGTGCCGTCGGCGGCGAGCGGCCCGTGGCCGGCGACGTAGGCGACCGTGCCCACCACCCGTACTTGACGGAACGGCAGCCGGACCCCGCCCGGCGCCGCCACCGGCGCCGGCAGCGCCAGGCCGAGCTCGGCGATCCGATCCCCGATCACGCTCATCGCGACCTCCCACGTGCTCCCGGCGTCCCCCGTGCGGGAGCACGCGGGCGCGCGTAGACCGGTCGCCGACAGTTCGGCTCCGGCTGCGCACGGCGACCGTACCGTGACCGTCATGGAGCGACTTCCGGCGGGCGCGCGCCTGGCGAGCGGTGACGAGCTCCGCTCCGGGAACGGGCGGGTCCGGCTCGTCCTGCAGAGCGACGGCAATCTCGTGCTCTACCGCACCGACGACGGCGCGGCGCTGTGGGCCTCGGGCACCGCGGCGCGGCCCGTGGCGTACGGGATCATGCAGGGTGACGGGAACCTGGTGGCCTATGCCGGCGATGGCCGTCCGTTGTGGGCGTCGGGCACGCACGGCCATCCCGGCGCCGAGGCCCTGCTGCAGGACGACGGCAACCTGGTCGTCTACGACGCCGCCGGCCGGGCGCTCTGGGCGACCCACACGGTGCAGTGGTTCGGGCCGCGCTTCGTGCCCGGCTTCCGGCCGTCGGCGAACGCGCCGCTGTTCGGCAACGGGCCCTGGCCGATGGGCACCCGCCTCGAGATGTCGGTGCTCGGGCTACCCCCGATCAAGCTGGACGCCACCAGGATGGGCCTGTGCGGCGGCATGTCGTTCCTGACCCGCGACATCTTCGAGAGCGGCACCCCGCAGCTGCGCGAACGCGACCCGAGCGCCCTTCCGCGGCCGGTCGCGCAGCACATCCTGGCCCGGCTGCTCGACAGCTTCGGCGGCGCCCCGATCGTCAAGCGCTGGCTGGCGGTGACGCGCGAGTCCGACGCGGCGCTGCGAAAGCAGACGATGAGCGAGCTGCCCGCCGTCCTCGGCGACATCGACGCCGGCACGCTGTGCCCGGTCGGCGTGGTCATGACCGAGTCGATCAAGCCGTGGGCGGTCTTCGAGAATCACGTCGAGCTGGTGTGGGGTTACGAACGGCACGGCGCGGTGCTGACCCTGCACATGTACGACTGCAACCGCCCCGGCCGCGACGACGTGGTGATCGAGGTGGACACCGCCGTGATCCGCACCAACGGAACCGGCAACGACGAGGCCCCGGGCACGGTGCGCGGCTTCTTCCGCCTGCCGTACCGGCATCAGGACCCGTCACCGGCCTACGCCGGGCCGGTGACGGCCGCGTCGGGAGGGTGACATGCCATGCGCTGGATGCCGGTGAACTACGGCTTCGGGGGCGACGTGTCGGTGTCGCTCCCGGTGCTCGCCGCCCGCGCCCAGCTCGGTCACGCGCGGGCGCAGACCAGCCTGCAGATCCGCGGCTACACCGGCACTCTGAAGCTGCCCACCTTCGAGACGCTCAACGTCGACAACTACGGCGACTACATCAAGACCGTCTCGTACTTCCAGGACCGGCTCACGGCGTCGACCGACGGCGTCACGCCGGTGCTGCTGTTCCGCCTCGCACCCGAGCCGCTGAACCGCTTCCCGGACGGCGACGACGCCGGTCTCCAGGACGAGATCCGCCAGGTCTACGTGTCCCTGAAGATCGACAACGACGACCGGCGCCCGGACGAGGTACAGCGGGCGGAGGCGCACCAGTCGCTGCACGGGGTGGCCCTGCGCGGCGGCTGGTTCAACCGCTGAGCTGGAACCGCCACCACCTCGTCGCCGGCCAGGACGGGCAGGGCGAAGTAGCCGTAGACGCGCTTGGCCTTCGGCACGTATGCCTCGAAGACGTGGGTGTAGCCGAAGAACAGCGACAGCCGGTCACGCTGGATGACCAGCGGGTCGAACGGCGACAGGATGTGCACCAGCGGCGGCCCGGCCTCGGGAACAGTCTCCAGCGTGGCCGGCGCCGCCCAGTGCTCGACTCCCTCGACGGTCACCGGCACCAGCTGCTTGCGCGCCACCCGCTGCTCGATCAGCGCGCGCACGGCGGCCTTCGCCCGCGGCGCGTGGTGGCAGGCCGAGGCGACGCTGACCAGGCCCTGCGGGCCCGCTTCGACGGCTTGCGGCTCGCCCACGCCCAGTCCTTCTCGACCAGCACGTCGTCCTTGATGTCGCGGATCATCAGCGGCCCGGTGTCGCGGACCCGCTTCACCACGCGGCGCACGTCCTCCGGGGTGATGCCGGTCTGCCATGACGGCCACGGCCCGGTCCGGCGCTCGCGCATGGCCGGCAGGAAGTACCGGTAGTCGGCGCTCGGCACGTACGAGAGCGCATGGGTCCAGGTCTCGAAGACCGTCTTGTCGGCCGTCTGCGCCCGGTGCAGGGCGGCGCGCTGATAGGCGGGCATCCGGCTGTGGAGGATGTGGTGATGTGCCCGCTCGATCACGTTTATCGTGTCGATCTGCACGTAGCCGAGGTGCGCGACCGCCGCGAGCGTGTCCCAGGGGAACGGCTCGTGCAGCAGCTGCGCGCGCAACCAGATCCGCCGTGCCGCGCCGGTCGTCAGGGCCGTCCCCACAGATCAAGGACAGTAACAGCGACTCGCGGGCCACCGGGCGGTATGCAGGTGCGGAAGGAGGCGATTCGATTGGCAGGAACACTGAGCCCGTGGCCGCAGATCCGGCAGGGCGCCAAGGAACACCCGGTTCCGACACTGCAGTACCTGCTGCGGGCGCGCGGCAAGACGGTGACGGTCGACGGCATCTTCGGGCCGCAGACCGACACCGCGGTGCGTGCCTTCCAGCGCGACAAGCACCTCGCGGTCGACGGTATCGTCGGGCCGAACACGTGGTCCGCGCTCATCATCACGGTGCGACAGGGCGACGAGGGTGACGCCGTGCGCGGCGTGCAGGAGGAGTTCCAGTTCCGCAACCTCTCCGGCGACCCGTCGAAGGGGCTGGCGGTGGACGGCATCTTCGGGCCCAAGACCGATGCGGCCGTACGCGACTTCCAGCGCGCGATCCACGCCGATGTCCCGTCGATGGCGGTCGACGGGATCGTCGGCCCGATGACCTGGCAGGCGCTCGTCAGCGGGATGCTCTCGTTCTGAGCCCGCCGCCGGGGGGCCCTCCGCTCCGGAGGCCGCGGCGCAGCAGCTCCACCGGGAGCCGCAACCCGGCCAGGCCACCCGGCACGAAGGCCACGGCCAGCACGAAGAGCGTTCCGAGCACGAACAGCGGCTGACCCAGCGGTCCGGGCAGCGACCCGCCGACGTGGGTCAGCCGCTGGTCCAGGTACGCATACAGGATGCCGCCGAGCACCGCGCCCCACCGGGTGCCGGCGCCGCCCAGCACCGCCATCACGATCAGCGACAGGGTGAGGTCGGTCGAGGCCAGGTACGGCGTGGCGCCGCCGACCACCAGCACGTAGACCGCCCCGCCCAGCGCGGCCAGGGCGGCGGCCAGGATGAACGTGCCGAGCTTGACCCGGTACGGCGACAGGCCCAGCACCGCGATCCGCCGCTCGTCGTCGCGCAGCCCGGTCAGGACCCGGCCCAGCGGCGCCCGCCGGATGCCGTGCACGACCAGGACGACCAGCACCAGGAACGCCAGCGCCAGCCAGTACAGGTTCACCGTGTTGGCCACCCCGACCAGGCCGGACGGCAGCGCCGCCGAGTCCAGCGGCAGGCCCTCCTCGCCGCCGGTCAGCCCGCCCGGGTCGCGGTTCACCACGATCCAGCCGACCTGGGCGAAGGCGAGCGTCACCATGGTCAGCGCGATCCCGGCGACGCGCAGCGCGACGGCGCCGAGCAGGGCCGCCACCACCGCCGTCCCGGCCGCCGCGACCACCACGGCCGTCCACAGGGGCCAGTGCGCATGGCCGAGGAGGATCGCGGTCCCGTACGCGCCGAGGCCGATGAACAGCGCGTGCCCGAACGACAGGATCCCGGCGTGCCCGAAGAGCAGGTCGTAGCCGAGCGCGAGCCCGCCGAAGACCAGGCATACGCCGAGCAGCTGCAACGTGCCGGGCGAGTTGAGCGGCCCGTCGAACAGCACCGGGACGTCCAGCGTGGACCAGGGCAGCACGACCGCCACGAGCAGCACCGCCATCGGGGTCAGGCGCTTCGCCCGCGCCACCCACGCGGACCGCCCGGTCTGGGCGGCCGGCTCGGCCCCGGCGGCCGGTTCAGTCGGTCCGGCCGGTTCGGCTTCGAGGAGACTCATGTGGCGACCCTTCCGGTCAGGCCGGCCGGGCGCAGCAGCAGCACGATGGCCAGCAGCGCCACCACGCTCACGTCGCCGGCGCCGGACGTGCCGAAGTAGTTCACGAACTGCTGGAGCAGGCCGACCGCGACGGCCGCCACCGCCGAGCCGGTGACCGAGCCGAGCCCGCCGATGACCACCACGATGAACGCGAAGATCAGCAGGCTCGCGCCCTGGCCGGGGGAGACCGACCCGAAGTACATGCCGCCGAGGATGCCGGCCGTCCCGGCCAGCGCCCCGCCGAGCGTGAACACCAGCGTGAAGGCGGCCCGCACGTCGATGCCGAGGGCGCTGACCATGGCCCGGTTCTCCACCCCGGCCCGGATGATCAACCCGTACCGGGTCCAGCGGAGCACGGCCAGCAGCGCGAGAAGGACCAGCGCGGCCACCGCGACCAGCAGGAACCGGTCGTCGGGCACCTCGGCGCCGAGGACGCTCGTGGTGTGCGCGGCCCACCCCGGCCGGGGGTAGGTGCGAGGGTCGGCGCCCCAGATCGACTGCAGCAGCGCCACCCCGGCCAGCGACAGGCCGACGGTGGCCAGCACCTGCTCGGTGGGACGCCGGTAGAGCGGCCGGATCACGACCAGCTCGACCAGCGCCCCGGTCGCCGCGCCGGCAGCGATGCCCAGCGGCACGGCGGCGGCCAGACCCAGGTGCGGCTCGAGCCACCAGGCGGCGTACGCGCCGACCGACAGGAACAGCCCGTGCGCGAAGTTCAGCACCCCGGCCAGCCCGAAGACGAGCGACAGCCCGGAGGCGATCAGGAAGTAGAGCGCGGCCAGCCCGAGGCCGGTCAGCGTCAGCAGGACCACGGTCGACATGTCAGGGCCTCCTCGCGGCCGAGCCGACGCCCAGCAGGTCCCGGGTGCGGCCGGGGTCGCCGAGCAGCTCGGCCGCCGCGCCGCGCCAGGCGACCCGGCCGGCGGCGAGCACGACGGCGCCGGTGGCGAGCCGCCGGACGACCGCCAGGTTCTGCTCGACCAGCAGCATCGGCACCCGCTCGGCGATCCGGGCCAGGGCGGCGGCGACCGCGGAGACGACGGCCGGGGCGAGGCCCTTGGTCGGTTCGTCGATCAGCAGCAGGCGCTGCGGGTTGAGCAGCACCCGGGCGAGCGCCAGCATCTGCTGCTGGCCGCCGGAGAGGGTGCCGGCCCGCTGGGCGCCGCGCTCGCGCAGCTCGGGGAACAGCTCATACACCGTACGGAAATCGGGGTCCTTGACGCGGACCGCCAAGCGCAGGTTCTCCGCCACCGTGAGGCCCGCGAAGACACAGCGGTCCTCCGGCACGTAGCCGAGACCGGCGCGCACCAGCTTGTGGGTCGCCCGGCCGAGCGCGGGCTCGCCGTCGAAGTCGACCGCCCCCACGGCCGGCACTTCACCGAGGATCGCGCGCAGGGTGGTGGTCTTGCCGACGCCGTTGCGGCCGAGCAGGGCGGTGATGCCGGTCGGCGGCACGTCGAAGGTGACGCCCTGCAGGATGTGCGACCCGCCGAGGCGGACCGAGAGGTCACTGACGCGGAGAATCACAGTTCCTCCCCCAGGTACGCCTGCTGCACCGTCGCGTCCGCCATCACCGACGACGGGGAGTCGCACGCCAGCAGCGCGCCGTGGTGCAGGACGGCGACCCGGTCGGCCAGGTCGAGCACGACCTCCATGTGGTGCTCGACCATGAGCACGGCCCGGCCGCCCACGGTGAGCCCGCGGATGACCTCGGCCAGGGCCGGCACGTCCTCGGCGCTGACCCCCGCCATCGGCTCGTCCAGCAGCAGCACCGCCGGATCCACGGCCAGTAACAGGGCGATCTCCAGCTTTCTCTTCTGGCCGTGCGAGAGGTCGCCGGCGATGGCCGTTTTGTTGGTTATGTGGACGCGATCGAGGATCTCCGCGGCCGCTGCCGCGATCTGCCGGTCGGTTCCCCGCCGCCAGGGCCGCATGCTGCCGCCCCGGTGGGCCTGCACCGCCAGCGCCACGTTCTCGGCGACGCTGAGCGAGGCGAAGACGGCCGACGTCTGGAACGTGCGGCCGAGGCCGCGTTGCGCTCGGCGGTACGGCGGGAGGCGGGTCACGTCCGCACCGCCGAGCAGCACCCGGCCGTGGCTCGGCCGGTAAAGGCCGCTGACCACGTTGAACAGCGAGGTCTTGCCGGCGCCGTTGGGCCCGATGAGGGCCACGAACTCGCCGGGCGCCACGGTCAGCGTCACCTCGTCGAGGATCTTGACGGCGCCGGCGTGCCAGGAGACCTGCTCGACCGTCAGGGCGTCGGTCGTCACCGTCAGCCCTTCATGGCCGCGGCCGGTGGGGCGGCGTCCTCGGGGCTGACGGTCGCGGTGAGCACGGCGTTGTCACCGTCGAGCTTCGCCTGGAACATCGGCTGCAGCAGGGCATGGTCTTCCGCTCGTACGGTCAGCTTGCCCTTGACCGAATCGAAGCTGTAGCCCTCGAGCGCCGCCACCATCTTGTCGACGTCGGTCTTCGCCCCGCCGGCTTCGAGCGCGTGCACGATCATCTGGGCGGCCGCGAACCCGTCCGGGTGGAACAGGTCGGTCCTGCCGCCCACCGCCTTCGCGAGGGCCTGCTCGGCCGGGTTGTCGGTGGCGCCGTCGAAGTAGTGCGCGAGCAGGTGCAGCTGGGACCCGGCCTTGCCGAAGACCGGCCAGGTCGCGCGGATGTCGAGCCCGGTCACCACGGTCGTCGAGGCGAGCACCCCCTGCTGGTCGAGGGCCTGCCACATGGCGCTGGCGGTGCTGCCGGCCCAGGCCACGAAGACCAGGTCGGGGGCGGCGGCCTTGGCCTGACGGGCGAACGGGGTGAAGTCGGTCGCGGTGGCCGGCACGGCGATGTTGCTGACGGTCGCGCCCGCGCCCCCGATGACCGCCTGCACCGCGGCGACGTTGGACTTGCCGAACGCCGAGTCGGGCGCGAAGACCAGCACCTTCTTGCCGGTGCCGAGGTAGGCCTTGGCCGTCTGCACGTCCTGGTAGGACTGGCGGCCGGAGCGGAACGTGTATTTGTTGAGGCCGGTGAGGGCGTCGGTGGCGGCCGGCCCGGAGACGAAGAGCACCTTGTTGCTGGCCGCGAGCGGCGCGACCTGGGCGGCCACGCCGGAGGCGGTCGAGCCGCCCAGCACCCGGTAGCCCTTGCCGATCAGGTCCTTGGCCGCGACGACGGCCTTGGCCGGATCACCGGCGTCGTCGGCGTAGGTGACCTCGATCGCGCGGTCGCCGATCTTGTTCGTGTTCTGGGTGGCGTAGGCGAGGCCGGCCTTGAAGCCGTCGGCGTACTGCTGGCCGTAGCTGGCGAGGGGACCGGTCTGGGAGTAGACGATGCCCACCTTGAGGGGGCCGGTCGCGTCGCCGGTGGCCGCCTGCTCGGGGCTGCCGCAGGCCGCGGCGGTCAAGGTGGCCGCCGTCAAGATCGCGGTTTTGATCGGGGTGGTCCGCCGCCTCCCCCGCCCCGTTACTGGGTGGGCAAAAAATAGGCGAGCCCTACGACACTTTTCCGCGGCCGTCCACAGCCGGGATGTCGCTGATCCACTCATCGTCGCCTCTCGTTACATCGATGTTTCGCGTGGGCTCACGCTAGGGCGGCCCTCCGCCGCCGAACCACGTGTGCGCCCACCACGGGAATGCCGGGAGGCATGGTCCGGCAGCACATAGAGGCATGTCGCTCGCGCGGCGCCGGCTTCGCTGCCGAGGCGGCACGGCCCGGAATCTGGGGGCGTGCCGGCCGAAGCCGGGTACGCCGACCGCCTGTCCCGCCCCCGGCCGCCTTCATACGGTGACCGGGCCCGCGCCACCGGGGCGCGGGAAGCACGAGGGGAGAGGACCATGGTCGGTGGTCTGAAGCACTTGATGGTGGGCCTGGCCGCGGCGGGAGCTCTGGTCGCGGGCTCGGCCGTGCCGGCGTCCGCGATGGCCGCGCGGGCGGTTCCGGAGGCGGGTTTCGAGCGGATCTTCGACGGGGTCGGCTCCGGGCCCACCGCGTTCATCGCCATCCGCAACGCTCGCGCGGACGCCTGGAGCCAGGCCGAGGCGGCCGGGTACGACCCGGCGCGTTGCCTGGAGGGCACGCCGGATGTCGACATGGTCAAGCAGGCGCGGTGGGTGGCCTTCGTCGACCTCTTCTGCTGAGCGGAAGGAAGCTTTGACGACCGGCGCGTCGCAATCCCGACGCGCCGGTTCCGGACGCCGGGCCGCACCGCCTATCGTGCGGCACGGCGCTGCCGGAAACGCCCGGGCGCTCGTTGGAGTGGTTCGAGGTGACGCAGGCCGTAGGCGTACGGATGGGTGGTCTCGACGTGGTCGGGCGCCACGTCGAGCTGGCCGTCCTGCGCGACGCGATCGGGGCCGCGGCACGGGGATCGGGCGGGGTGTTGTTCCTGGTCGGCGAGGCCGGGATCGGCAAGTCCCGGCTGGCCGCCGAGGCGATGCGGCTGGGCGCGGAGGCCGGTCAGCGGGTGCTGCGGGGCCGGGCCACGACGCCGTCGGCCCAGTTCCGGGCGCTGCGTGAGGCGTTCATGTCGGTGCTGCGCCGCTCGGCGCCGCCGGACGACACGTTGCTGCTGCCCTACCGGCCGGCCCTGTCGCGGCTGGTGCCGGAATGGCGGCTGGAACGCCCGTCCGGTCCGGACGACTCACCGGTCGTGCTGGCCGAGGCGGTGCTGCGCCTGCTCGTGTCGCTCGGCGGCCGAGGCGGCCCGGACGCCCGAGGCGGCCCGGACAGCCGAGGCGGCCCGGACAGCCCAGGCGGCCGAGGCGACCCAGGCGGCGGAGGCCGCCGAGGCGGGGCGGACGGCCGGGGCGGCTGCCTCGCGGTGGTCGAGGATCTGCACGATGCGGACGGCGACACCCTCGCCGTGATCGATTATCTGGTCGACAACCTGCAACACGAGCCGGTGCTGGTCGTGGCGACGCTGCGGCCGGAGCCCAGCGCCGGCCTCGACCTGCTTCGCGCGGCGAGGCGGCGCCGCGGCGCCGCCGTCCTCGAGCTGGCCCGCCTCGACGACGAGGACGTCATCCGGCTCGCGGCCCAGTGCCTCGACGTGCCGCCCGATCGGGTGCCGGAGCCGGTGCTGAGCCGGCTCCTGGAGGCGGCGGACGGGGTGCCGTTCCACGTGGAGGAGCTGCTCGCCGGGATGGTCGGTGAGGGTTCGCTGATACCGGACGAGACGGGCTGGCGGATCCGCCGGCCGTGGCGGACCCGGGTGCCGCACGCCCTCGAGGCCGCCGTCGCCGCCCGCGCCGCGCGGCTCGGACCGCGGGGACGGACGCTGGTGGAGGCGGCGGCCCTGCTGGGCCGGCGGTTCCCGGCGTCGGTCGCGGGCGAGGTCGCCGGTGTCACCGGCGAGGAGTTGTCCGCCTGCCTGCGCCGGGCGGCCGAGGCGCAGCTCCTGACGCCGGACGACGAGCCGGACATGTACGTCTTCCGCCACGCGTTGACGGCCGAGGCGCTGAGCGCCGGACTGGCCGCCGCCGACCGCGCCGGCCGGTGCCGCCGCGCGGCGCGGGTGATCGAGAGATGGTATCCCGCGCTTCCGGGCGGCTGGGGCGATCTGGCCGCCCGGCTCTGGCACCAGGCGGGCGACGACCGGCGTGCGGCGCGGGTGCTCGGCCTGATCGCTCGCCGGGCCTGGCGCCAGGGCGCCGTCTCGACCGCGATCGCGCAGGCCGAGCACGGTCTGTCGCTCTTGGAGCGGGGAACGACCGGCGACGCGAGGGCGGAGCGGCTGGAGCGTGAGTCCACCCACGAAACCACCGGCGACGCGGCGACGACCGAGCTGCGCGAGGTGCTGCTCGACGCGCTCATCGACGCGGGCGAGATCGAACGCGCGGTCGAGCTCGGCGGCTGGCTCGATCTGCACGCCACGGCCGGGCGCCGGGCGGCGGTGCACCTGCGGCTCGCCCGGGCCGCCGCGGCGGCCGGCCGGTGGGCGGACGGCCTGCACCAGGTCGCGATCGCGCGCGAGCTGGTCGCCGGTGACTCCCGGCCGGAGATCAGCGCCGAGGTCGACGCGGTCCAGGCCTGGCTGACCTTCTGCCATCCCGCCCCGGACCGGATGGCCCACGCCCAGCGGCTGGCCCGGCGGGCGTTGCGCTCGGCCGAGGACCACGGGCAGCCGGAGGTCGCGTGCGCGGCCCTCGAGGTGCTGGCGAGCTGTGCCCGGCGGGACGATCTGGCGGCCAGCCGCGCGCTGTGCGACCGCGCGCTGGCCACGGCGGAGCGGCACGGCATGACCACGTGGCGGATCCGGTTCCTGTTCCATCTCGGCGTCCTCGACGGGATCCACGACGCCGAACCGGCCCGGCTCGCGCTGGCCCACGACACCGCGGTCACGGCCGGCGCCGTGGTCACCGGCCTGGTGATCCAGTGCGAGCTGGCGATGGTGCACCTCAGCCGCGGCGAGTACGACGCCGCCGAGCAGTGTGCCCGGACGTCCGAGGAGGCCGCCGCCCGGCTGCGGCTGACCGAGACCCGGCTGATCGCCCTCGCCCTGCGGATCTGCGTGGCCGCGCATCGCGGGCGCCGGGAGAGCGCCGAGCAGCTGTACGCGACGTACAGCGTCCTCGGCGGCGAGGAGATCGACCACGCGGCCGCGGCCTGGGGTCTCGGCCTGGCCTTCGCCGCGCTGCTGGAGGAGGACCGCGACCAGGCCGGCCTCCATCTGCGGCGGGCGATCGCGAAGGAGGACGACCGGCCGCCGCATTACCTGTCCTTCAACCGCGGGCCGCACCTGCTGCTGGCCACCCTGGCCGGGACCGCCGGGTGGGCCGAGCACGACGGCCTGGCCTGCTCGGCGCACGGGCTGGCCCGCTGGAACCGGCAGTTCGTGACGTTGAGCCGGGCCGTTCTCGAGGGCGCGCAGGGCCATGCCACGGCGGCCGCGGCGGCGATGGCCGAGTTCGAGACCCTGGCCGCGCCCTATCCGTTGGCCCACCACCTGGGGTTGCGGCTGGTCGGCGAGCGGGCGCTCGCCGACGGCTGGGGCGAGCCGGCCGCCTGGCTCACGGCGGCGGAGACCTACTTCCACGCGACCGATGCGGTACGCGTGGCCGCGGCCTGCCGTCTGCTGCTGCGCGAGACGGGGGCGCCGGTACGGCAGCGGCGCCGCGGCTCCGATCGGATACCGGCATCGCTCCGCCGGCAGGGTGTCACCGTACGGGAGCATGAGGTCTTGCAGTTGATCGCCGAGCGGCTGGGCAACAAGGAGATCGCCCGCCGCCTGTTCCTCTCGCCCCGGACCGTCGAGAAACACGTGGCCAGCCTGCTGGTGAAGACCGGTCAGGACGATCGCGCCGCGCTCGCCGGCCTCGCCCGGGCACTGGAGAAATTGGGTAGTGCCGCGGAGAAACTGGGTTGATCGATGCGGCCACGGCCGCCGGCGCCTCGGCCACAGTGAGGGGAGAAGCTCGACCTGCGGGGGCAAAGATGACCGAACGATCGACCATGACCCTGGGCGCCGTCGCGACCGTGGCCGCGCTCGCCCTGTCCGGCGCCGGACCCGTCACGTCGTGGACCGTGGTGCGGAGCCCGAATCCGAGCCTGTCCGGCAACAACCTGCGCGGGGTGGCGTCGGTGGGACCCGGCGCCGTCTGGTCGGTGGGCGACTGGCGGGACGACACGACCGGCCGCCGGCGCACGCTGACGCAACGCTGGGACGGCCTCGCCTGGCGCATCGTGGACAGCCCGGACACCGACGGGAACGACACGCTGACGGCGGTGGCCGGCACCTCGCCGGCCGACCTGTGGGCGGTCGGATACGCGACGGCGACCGGTGCGGAAGACCCGGACCGGGGCGTTCCCCTGATGCTGCACGGTGACGGCGCGTCCTGGACCGTCGACGACCTCGCCGCGCCGGGCGTCGCCGGGTCGCTGGCCGCGATCGACATGCTCGGCGAGAACGACGGCTGGGCGGTCGGCTCGTACCGCCCGGACCGCACCGCCGTGCCCCGCGGCCTGATCCTGCGCTGGAGCGGGGACTCGTGGCGCGCGGTCCCGGCGCCGGACGGCGGCTCGCGTCCGGTGCATCTCACCGGGGTCGCCGGCTCGGGGCCCGGCGACGTGTGGGCCGTCGGCTACACCGGCGAGCTCGGCGCCGACGAGCAGCCGGAGGTCGAGCACTGGGACGGCCAGGCCTGGCGGCAGCTGAAGCTCGGCTCGCCGCCGCAGTCGCCGTCCGCGCTTTTCGGTGTGGCGGCCGCCGGGGACGGGGTGGTGTGGGCGGTGGGATACCGGCGCACGGCGGGCGGGCGGCAGCCGTACGCGCTGCGCTGGTCCGGAAACGGCTGGCAGGAGGTGTCCGGCGCCGCGCCGGGCGACGCCGAGCTGCACAGCGTCGTGGCGCTTCCGGCCGGTGTCTGGGCCGCCGGCTATCTCGCCGGCCGGTCCGCCGACACGGCCCTGGTGATGTCGTTCGACGGCGCCGCCCTCACCTCCGATCCGCTGCCCCCACCGCCGGCCTCGACCGGCAACGTGGCCGGGACGGCGCTGAGCGCGATCGCGGCCACCGAGCGCACCGGCGATCTCTGGGCGGTCGGCTGCCTGGGCTTCAACACCCAGGTGCTGCACCGGAACGTGGGTGGCTGAGACACGGCTTCGGGGGCCGCGTACCCATGTGCCGGCGGGCGGCGATCGGCAGCGTTCCCGGGAGAACCACCACCCGAGAACGGAGTACGAGAATGAGACTGTCACGCCTCGTCGCCGCCCCGCTGGCGGCCGGCATCCTGATGCTCGCCCAGCTCGCCGGCGTCGGCCCGGCGCGGGCCGCCGCCACCGACATGGCCTGCAACTACGACCACATCAGCTTCAACGCCTGCCTGGACTTCACCCACACGGGCCTCAACGAGTGGCGTGCCCACGCCGGCCTGGACGCGGCGATGCCGCAGAGGTACGCCCAGGAGATCATCGACTACGGTGCCGGGTTCCGCGCGTCGCTGTTCGGCGACGACCACGGCACCGGGCAGTTCCTCGCCGACCTGACCCTGATGCCGGGCTGGCCGGCCGCCGGCCCGACCGGCCTCGGGGCCGAGTTCGCCGCGACCCTCTCGAGCACGACCCTCGACGAGGACTACAACGACGAGGACGAGATCTACGCCGTCGTCTCCTTCTTCGACTACCACCGTGGCGTGACCGTCGCATTCCGGACCGGAACCGTGCACGGCGAGTTCGCCCCGGTCAGCGAGGGCGGCGGAGGCGGCGGTTGCCTCGTGGCGTGCCCGTAGCCGCAATGCGGAGCCTCGCCCCGCCGCGTCCGGCCGGGGCGAGGCTCTCGATCGGTCGCCGCGGAGAACTCCCGCGTGCCGGGTTCACGCCTCGGCGAGGATCACCAGTTCGTTGCCCTCGGGGTCGGCGACCCGGTGGCGACCCGCTGACTCGTCGAGGAGCCGGCCGCCGGCGTCGGCGATCGCGGCGAGCCGGGCCGGCGCCAGGTCGGACGGCAGGGCGAGCTCGAAGTGGATGCGGTTGCGCTGCCGGCGCCGGTCGGTGTCGGCGGTGTCGAGCTGCTGGAACACCAGCGTCGGGTTCAGCCGGCGCGGATCGTGGATGTCGGTGACCCCGGCTCGCCGGTCCGGGCTGTAGCCGAGGGCGGCGAGCCAGAACGCGCGGACCGCGGCGACGTCGGCGGCGTCGAGCAACAGCTGGGCGAAGCGCGGCAGCTCCGGGTCGGCGGTGGCCCCGAGCTCGCGGGCGCCACTCTGGACGTTGCCGGCGAGGTCGGCGAAGTCGAGATCCAGTCCGTGGGCCTCGGCGTCCGCCTGGTCCTTGCCGCTGTCGATGATCACCAGTCCGGGGCGCAGGTCGATCAGCAGCGGGAAGCCCGCGTCGCGGGCCACCGCCGCGACGGCGGCGGCCAGGTCCCGCTGCTGCGCCGGCGACGTCGTGCGGTAGCAGGCCATCGTGCTGAACACCGCCTGCCAGTCGCCCAGGGCCTCGCCCGGCACCAGGTCGGCCTCGTTGCCGTCGGGGTCGGTGTGGCAGACCCCGTACGGTCCCGACGGCTCCCCGGCGCCGGCCCGCTCGACCACGGCGGCCGGCCGGACCACGTCGAGGTGGATGCGGTTGCGCAACGGCCGCGGCTCGGTCGACGGCCGGATCCGGATCGGCGGGTCGCGCCGCACCGGATCGGCCAGGTCGCCGTCCGGCCCGGGCACGTATCCGAGCACGCGCTGCCAGAACCGCCGCACCTCCGGCCGATCCACGGCCTCGATCACGACGCTCAGCTGCTGCGGCACGGCCGGGTCCGCGGCCAGCCCGAGGTCCCGCGCGGCCGCCGACACCGCCTCGGCCTGCTCGTCCGCGGCGAGGCGCACCCGTACGCCGGTCGCGCGCAGATCGACCAGGATCTCGGCCGGCGGCCGCACGATGCGCCCGGCCAGCGCCGCCCCTTCGACCAGCGACGGCGCGTCGAACCAGGCCGTCGCCACACCGTCGACTCTCCGCCAATCCGTTCCCATCTCCGTCATGCCCGGCACTGTAGAGCCTGTTCCGGACGATCGGGGGTAGCCGCGGGGAGTAGGCCGCCAACACACCGGCGGCCCGCATTGTGGGCCGGCCGTCCATGGGAACCGAAGTGTGACGCGGATTACGTTCGCCGACATGAAGCGACGGATGTGGATCTCTCTGGTCGCGGCCGTGCTGACCACGGCCGCGCTCGTCACCCCCGCCCGCGCCGCCGCCACGCTCACCCAGGTGACCGGCTTCGGCAGCAATCCCGGCGCGCTGCGGATGTACTCCTACGTGCCCTCCGGGCTGCCCGGCGGCCGGCCTCTGGTGGTGGCTCTGCACGGCTGCACGCAGAGCGCCTCCGACTACTACGGCCACTCCGGCTGGCCCAAGTACGCCGACCTCTACCGGGCGGCGCTGGTCTTCCCCGAGCAGACCTCGGCCAACAACTCCCTGTCCTGCTTCAACTGGTTCCAGGCCGGGGACATCGCCCGCGGCGGCGGCGAGGCCCTCTCGATCAAGCAGATGGTCGACTACGCGGTCGCCCATTACGGCTCGGACGCCTCGAAGGTCTATGTCACCGGGCTGTCGGCGGGCGGCGCGATGACGGCGGTGATGCTGGCGGCCTATCCGGACGTGTTCGCCGGCGGCGGCGTCGTGGCCGGGCTGCCCTACAACTGCGGAACGGTCTGCCAATACCAGGCGCAGAGCAAGACACCGGCGCAGTGGGGCGACCTCGTGCGGGCCGCCTATCCGGGCTATCAAGGGCCCCGGCCCAAGGTGGCCATCTGGTACGGCACGTCGGACACGACAGTGGTTCCGGCCAATGCGACCGAGCTGCGCGACCAGTTCACCGACGTGCTCGGCGTCGCTCCGTCGCCGACGTCGACGGACGCGCTCCCCGGCGGGACGACGCGTGAGGCCTATGCCGGAAGAGTCCAGCTGTATCGGGTCCAAGGCATCGCTCACGGCACGCCGGTCGATCCGGGATCGGCGGAGACCCAATGCGGCACCACCGGCACGTACTACATCGCTTCGATCTGCAGTTCGTATTACCTCGCCCAATTCTGGGGCCTGGTCAACGAAACGCCGCCGGCAACCACGCCGCCGACAACGACGCCGCCCCCCACGACCCAACCCTGCTTCACGGCGAGCAACTACGCGCACACGGCGGCCGGGCGCGCGCATCAGAGCGGCGGATACACCTACGCCAATGGCTCCAACCAGGCCATGGGCCTCTGGAACGTCGCGGTCACGCACACCCTGCGCCAGACCGGCGCCAACTATTACGTCCTGGCCGACGGCCAGTGCTGAGAGGATCGACATGGCAACACTTCAGGACGCCACCCGCCGTACCGGAATCGGCAAGGTTGTCTTCGCCTCGCTGATCGGAACCGCCGTCGAGTGGTACGACTTCTTCCTCTACGGCTCGGCCGCCGCTCTCGTCTTCGGCTCCCAGTTCTTCCCGAAGTCGGATCCGGTCACCGGCACCCTTCTCGCCTTCGGCACCTATGCGCTCGGATTCGTCGCCCGTCCTCTCGGCGGCGTGGTGTTCGGCCATTTCGGCGACCGCGTCGGCCGCAAGAAGATGCTCGTGGTCTCGCTTCTGACGATGGGTCTCGCGACGTTCGCCATCGGCCTGCTTCCCACGTACGCCGGAATCGGTGTCGCCGCTCCGTTGCTGCTCCTGCTCTGCCGTCTGGTGCAGGGCTTCGCGGTCGGCGGCGAGTGGGGTGGCGCCGTGCTGATGGCGGCCGAGCACGGCGACGACGCCCGGCGCGGCTTCTGGTCGTCGTGGCCGCAGGCCGGTGTCGCGCTCGGCAACCTGCTCGCCACCGCCGTCCTGTGGGTGCTCGCCCTGGCCCAGCCGGACGACGCCTTCGACGCGTGGGGCTGGCGCATCCCGTTCCTGCTCAGCGCCGTGCTCGTGCTGACCGGCCTGTGGGTGCGGCTGTCGATCGAGGAGTCGCCGCTGTTCCGCGAGGCCCAGGCCACCATGCCCCGGGACCGCCGGCCCCTGCTCGAGGTGGTCAGGCGCTACCCACGGGAGATCGTGCTCGCCATGGGCATGCGCCTGGCCGAGAACATCGCCTACTACCTGTTCACCGTCATCTCGATCACCTTCCTGACCACGTACGCCGGGACGACCGCCGACAAGGACACGATCCTGACCGCCCTGGTGATCGGCTCGGCCGTCCAGTTCATCGTGATCCCCCTGATCGGCGCCCTCTCCGACCGCGTCGGCCGTCGCCCCCTCTATCTGGCCGGCGCCATCGGCGTGGCCCTCTGGATCTACCCCTTCCTGAAGCTGGTCGGCACCCGCTCGGCCGGCCCGATAACGCTCGCGGTGGTCGTCGGCCTGCTGCTGCATGCCCTGATGTACGCCCCGCAGGCCGCGTTCTTCGCCGAGCTCTTCGGCACGACCGTCCGCTACACCGGCGCCTCGGTCGGCTACCAGCTGGCGTCCATCCTGGCCGGCGCGCCGGCCCCGATCATCGCCCTCAAGCTGCTCGGCGACACCGACGATCCGAACCTGACCGCCGTCGCCGTCTACATGGGCATCGCGTCGCTCCTGACCGTGGCCGCCGTGCTGGCCGCCCGCGAGACCGCCCGTTCCTCCCTCCACCACGACCGCGTCTAGACCTGCATGCGGGACAGCCCGGTCCGGTCGTGGATCGGGCTGTCCACATAGCTGCCGAAGTCCTCGGGCCGGCATCCCGGCGACGAGTGTCGGATCACCGATCCACCGATGGCCGAGGGCGGCGGCTACCGTTTCGGTGTGCGGCTTCGGCTGCTCGGCGGATTCGCGGTGGACCGGGACGGAGTGCCCGTGCCGGCCCGCGAGTGGCGGCTGCGCAAAGCCCGTACCCTCGTCAAGCTCCTCGCCCTCGCCCCCGGTCACCGGATGCACCGCGACGAGCTGCTGCAGCTGCTCTGGCCCGATCGGGATCCCGCCTCGGCGGTGAACAACCTGCATCAGGCGATGCACGTGGCCCGGCGGGCGCTCGGCGACGACGACCTGCTGCGGCTGCAGGACGACATCGTCGCGATGGGCGCGGTCACGGTTGATGTGACCGAGTTCGAGCGGCTCGCCGCGGGCGCCCGTGACCTGGCCGGTCTGCGGGCGACGATCGGTGCCTATGCCGGCGACCTGTTGCCCGAGGATCGGTTCGAGGAGTGGGCGATCCCGCGGCGGGAACAGCTGCGAGGCACCCTCTGCGAGCTGCTGGTCGACCTGGCCGAGCAAGCCGGCGAGGCGGAAGCGGTGGCGGCGGCGCAGCGGGCGCTCGCCATCGACCCGCGGCACGAGCGGGCGGTACGGGCGCTGATCCGCCGGCTGGCCGCGGCCGGGCGCCGGTCCGAGGCGCTGGCCCGGTACGAGCGGCTGCGCGAGGACCTGCTCGCCGACTACGGCACCGACCCCGACCCGGAGACCCGGCGGCTGTACCGGGAACTGCTGACCGGCTCCCGCGAGACCGGCGAGCGCGAGGGCGGTGCGCGCGAGGGCGGTGCGAAAGAGCCGGGCCACAATCTCGGGTCGCCGCTGACCAGCTTTGTCGGGCGGGAACGGGAGATCGCCGAGGTGCACCGGCTGCTCGCGCCGGGCGGGCTGGTCACGCTCACCGGGGTCGGCGGCGCCGGGAAGACGCGCCTTGCCGAGGAGGCGGCGCGGCGGCTGCTCCGCGATTTCCCGGACGGGGTCTGGTTCGCCGACCTGGCCGGTGTGAGCGACCCGCGGCTGGTCGCCGACACGGTCGGCGCCGCCGTCGGCCTCGACCCGGCGGCCGGCGCCGACCCGGTGCGGACGCTGACCGGGCGGCTCGCGGGCCGCAGGCTGCTGCTGATCCTCGACAACTGCGAGCACCTGCTGTCCTCCTGCGCCGCCCTGGCCGCGGCCGTGCGGCGGGGCTGCCCGGGCGTGACGCTGCTGGCCACCAGCCGGGAACCGCTGCGGGTGCCGGGCGAGGTGACGTTCCGGGTGCCGTCGCTGGAGGTGCCGGCCGCCGACGACCGCGGCGACCCGGGCCGGCTGGCGGCGCTGCCGTCGGTACGGCTGTTCCTCGACCGGGCGCGGGACGTGCGGCCGGGCTTTGCGCTCGATGACGGCAATGCGGCGTACGTGATGGAGATCTGCCGCCGCCTCGACGGCATCCCCCTGGCCCTGGAGCTCGCGGCCGCGCGGATGTCCCATCTGGAGAGTGCCGAGATCGCCGAGCGGCTCACCGGGGCGCTCTCGCTGCTCGGCCGCCGCGGCGAGCTCACCCGGCACGCCACGCTGCGGGCCGCGTTGGAATGGAGTCACGCCCTGCTGGCCGCCGACGAGCAGATCCTGCTGCGCCGGCTGGCCGTCTTCGCCGGCAGCTTCTCGCTCACCGCCGCGGAGCAGGTCTGCGCCGACCCGCCGCCCGCCGACCCGCCGCCCGCCGACCCGCCGGCCGCCGACCCGCCGGCGGCCGGCCCCATGACCGCCGCCCCCTCACCCGCCGGCGACCGGCTCCCCCGCGGCGACGTGCTCGACTGTCTCGGGCGACTGGTCGACAAGTCGCTCGTGCAGATCGAGCCGGCCGGTGACCGCTCGCGCTACCGGCTGCTGGAGACCATCCGGCAGCTCGCCCGGGAGCGGCTGGTCGCGGCCGGGGAGGCGGCGGAGTTCGAGGACGCGCATTGCCGGCATTTCACCCGGATCGCCGTCGACAGCGATCCCGACCGGGCGGCCGGCCTCGTGCTCGAACGGCCGCAGCGGCTCGACGTCGACCACGACAACCTGCGCGCCGCGCTCGCCTGGGCCGAGCGCCACGACCCCGGCCGGGCGCTGCTGCTGGCCGTCAGCCTGTGGCGCTACTGGCTGGCCCGCGGCCACTTCGTCGAGGGGGCCGACCGGCTGGAACGGGTGATCGAGGCCGCCCCCACGCCGTCGCCGCTGCGGGCCCGCGCCCTGTTCGCGCTGGCCGTGCTGCACGGGCGGCGCGGCAGCGGCGACCGGATGCGCAGCCTCGGCGACGCCGGGGTCGCCGACGCCGAGCGGACGGGCGAGCCGATCGAGATCGCCCGGGCCCGGCTCATGCGCGGGCTGCTTCTGCTCGGCGTGGCCGACCCGGACGAGGCCGAGCGGATCGCCCTCGCCGGCACGCCGCCGGAGCCGACGCTGGTCGCCACCGCCCACTGGCTGGCGGCCCAGGCCGCGCTGAGCCACGAGGACGCGGCGACGGCCCGGCGGCGGTTCGCCACCTGCCTGGACGCGCTCGGACAGGTCGACCGGGCGGCGCCGCCGTTCCTGCCGGCGGTCACCATGTGCGTGCCGCTCATCCCGCTGACCGCCGATCACGTGATCCCGGTCTTCGAGGAGTCGTGGCTGCTCGGCCGCCGGGTCGGCGCGGTGCAGGGCATCGCGTACGCGTTCTCCGCCCTCGGCTACGCCCACCGCCTGGCCGGCGACCTGGCCGGCGCCCGTGACGCGGTCGAGCGCTCGGTCGAGGCCTTCGCCCTGGTCGACGACGACGCCGGCCTCGCGCACGCGCTCAACCACCTCGGCTGCGTCGAGCGGGACGCGCGCCGGTTCGACGCGGCCGGCAAGCACCTGCGGGAGGCGCTGCGCCTGCGCGAGCAGATCGGCGACCGGCGTGGCGAGAACCTCAGCCTGGCCGCGCTGGGCCTGCTCGCGGCCGCGGCCGGCGACGCCGTCGAGGGCCGCCGGGTGCTGGCCGTGGCGCTCGACCGTGGTGCGGCGGTCGACGACGAGCCGGGGGTCGGCGGCGCGCTGCTCAACATGGCGGTGGTCGAGCTGTTCGCCGGCGAGCGGGACCGGGCCCGGCAGCTGGTCGAGCAGGCGGTGACCACCTTCTCCCCGCAGGGCTTCCTCCGGCTCGAGGCATGGTCGCGGCTGCTGCTGGCCGAGCTCGGCGACCCGGCCGGCGCCCGGATCGCGCGGGACCTGTTCGAGCGGCTCGGCTGCCGGATCGGGCTGCCCCGCGCTGAGCGGCTGTTAAGCGCCGCTAAGTGAGTGCGAAGGCGCCGCTCCTAGCGTCGGTCCACATGAACACCTTTGGCGAAGCCACGCTCGGTGAGCTGGCACAGGCCCTGCGGGGCGACCTGATCCGCCCGAGCGACCCGGGCTACGACGAGGCCCGATCCATCTGGAACGCCGCCCATGACAAGAGGCCGGCCCTGATCGTCCGCTGTCAGGGAGTGGCCGACGTGCTCAAGGCCGTCGAGTTCGCGCGCAGCGAGGGACTGCCGCTCGCGGTCCGGGGCGGCGGACACAGCATTCCGGGGTTCTCGACCGTCGACGACGGCCTGGTGCTCGACCTGAGCCCGATGAAGGGCATCCGGGTCGACCCCGAGGGCCGCACGGTCACTGCCCAGGCCGGCTGTCTGTGGAGCGACGTCGACGCCGAGACGCAGGCGTTCGGCCTGGCCGTCACCGGCGGCATCATCTCGACCACCGGCATCTCCGGGTTCGCGCTCGGCGGCGGCATCGGCTGGCTGGTCCGCCGGGCCGGGCTGACCTGCGACAACCTCATCGCCGCCGACATCGTCACGGCCGACGGGCAGTATCTGCACACCAGCGAGGACGAGCGTCCCGAGCTGCTCTGGGCGCTGCGCGGCGGCGGCGGCAACTTCGGGGTGGTCACCTCACTGCAGTTCCGGCTGTACGAGGTGGGCCCGACCGTGTTCTCCGGCCTGGTCTTCTATGCGGGGGAACACGCCGAACGGGTGCTGCGCGGATTCCGTACGGCCACCGCCGGCGCGCCGGACGAGCTGACCGCGCTGGTGAACATGACCACCGCTCCCCCGGCGCCGTTCCTGCCCGAGGAGATCCACGGCAAGCCGATCGTGGCCGTGGGCGGCATGTGGGCCGGCCGCATCGAGGACGGCGACGCCGCCACCCGGCCGTTGCGCGAGCTGGCGCCGGTGGTGACCGACCTGTTCGGCCCGATGCCCTACACCGCGATGCAGGGGCTGCTCGACCCGCTCTACCCGCGGGGCATGTGGAACTACTTCCGGTCGGCGTTCTTCGACGACCTGGACCGGGCGGCCGCCCCGCTGGTGCGGGAGTTCGGCCGGCTGCCGAACCCGCTCACCGAGATCCACGTACACCATCTCGGTGGCGCGATGGGCCGCGTGCCGGCCGATGCCACCGCGTTCGCCACCCGCGACCAGGAGTTCATCCTGAACGTGGTGGCCCGGTCCACCGACGCGGACGGCTACCCGGCCGCGGTCGCCTGGGCGCGCGGCGCGACCGACGCGCTCGGCCCGGACGCGCCGACCTACGTCAACTTCACCGGGGAGGGCGGCGCCGACCGGGTGCGGGCCGCCTACCCCAAGGACACCTACGAGCGGCTGGTGGCGGTCAAGGACCGGTACGACCCGGCCAACCTGTTCCGCCTCAACCAGAACATCAGCCCTTCCGTCCCTGCGTAGCCACGCCTTCGATGAAGTAGCGCTGGCCGAAGCTGAACAGCAGCAGCATCGGCAGGGTGACCAGCAGCGAGGCGACCATGACGTACTGGTAGTTGTTGTGGCCGCCCGCTGTGGGGCTGTACTTCGTCATCGCGTACGCGACACCGAGCGGCGCCGTGAAACCGTCGACCGACCCGCTGTTGAGGTAGATCAGCGCGCCCTGGAAGTTGTTCCACGCCGCCTGGAACTCGAAGAGGAACACGATGACGAACGACGGGATCGACAGCGGCATGGCGATCTTCCAGAACAGCTGCCAGTAGCTGGAGCCGTCGATCCGGGCCGCCTCGAACAACTCCCGCGGCAGGCCCAGGAAGAACTGGCGCTGCAGGAAGATGTAGAACGCGGAGCCGAACAGGTTGGCGCCGAACAGCGGCACCCAGGTGCCGAGGAAGCCGGTCTGCTTCCAGATCAGGTACGTCGGGATCATCGTCACCGAGGCCGGCAGCATCATCGTGGCCAGTACCAGCCCGAACAGGAGATTGCGGCCGGGGAAGCGGAAGTACGCGAACCCGAAGGCCACGATCGAGCTGGACACCGCGACCAGGGCCGCCGCGATCAGCGCGATCGACACGCTGTTGAAGATCCAGTGCAGCAGGGGCAGCTCGCGCCAGACCTCGACGTAGTTGCCGAAGCTCCAGGTGTGCGGGATCAGCGAGTTGTCGAAGACCTGGCTGCCGGGCTTGAGGCTGGCCGCGATCAGCCAGACCAGCGGGTAGAGGAAGAGCGCGGTGAAGCCGATCAGCAGCACCACGAGCATGATCTGGCCGGCTGTCCAGCGGCGCCTTCGTGAACCGCGCGGCTCCCGCCCGACCGGCGTTTCCGCCGCCGCCTCCGCCAGCGTGACCGTCGCCATCAGCGCTCCCCCTCGTAGTACACGAACCGGTTGCCGATCCGGACCTGGATGAACGTCAGGATCAGCAGGATCACGAACAGCACCCACGCCATCGCCGCCGCGAAGCCGAAGTTGAACTGGCGGAACGCCTGCTGGAACAGGTAGACCGCGTAGAACAGCGACGACTCGGGCGCGACGTTGTTCTGGTCACGCCAGAACAGCAGGTAGGCCTGGTCGAAGACCTGGAACGCGGCGATGGTCAGGATGATGACGTTGAAGAACACCGCGCCGGAGATCATCGGCAGCGTGATCCGGAAGAACTGGCGCACCGGACCAGCGCCGTCCAGCGCGGCCACCTCGTAGAGATCCTTGGGCACGTTCTTGAGGGCGGCCAGGAAGATGACCATCGTCCCACTGACGCCCCACAGCGTCATCATGACGATCGACGGGCGTACCCAGGCCGGATCGACAAGCCATTGCGGTCCCTCGATGCCGAACACCCGCAGGCCCCGGTTGATCGCCCCGGTGTTGCCGTTGAGCAGCAGGAAGAAGATGGCCGCGGTGGCCACCGCCGGCGTCATCCTCGGCAGGTAGAAAACGGTCCGGAAGAAGCCGGCCCCGCGCCGCACCCGATTGAGCAGGATCGCCAGGAACAGAGCAAAACAGATCTCCAGGGGTACGGCGAGGACGGCGTAGAAAAGCGTGTTGGCCAGCGAGCTCGCGATCTTCGGGTCGTCGAGCAGCGCCCGGTAGTTGCTCAGCCCGCCCGGCCGCATCTTGTTCGTGGCCAGGTTGAAGTGGCTGAACGAGATGGCCAGGCTGTAGATCATCGTGCCCAGCGTGAAGATCAGGAACCCGATGATCCACGGCGAGATGAACAGGTAGCCGGCGACCGCCTCCCGACGGTTGTACTTGCGCGCCTTCAGCTTCTCGGACATCGCGGTGGTTCAGCCGCCGGTGACGGTCTTGTACGCCGACATGGTGGCCGTCTGCGCGTCGGCCAGCGCCTTCTGCGGGCTCTTCTGGCCGAGCAGGGCCGACGTGATCGCGTTGGTCAGCTCCTGCTTGAGCTGCTGGCCGGCCGGCGAGGCACCGACGCTCTTACCGGCGCCCACCACGTCGTAGTACGTGTTGATGACCTGGTCGAAGCCCGCGTTGCCGCTCGACTTGACGTACTTCTCCTTGATCGCCTTGTCGGCGGCCGGCTGCCCGGTGAACAGGCCGGTGTTGATCGACTTGTCCTTGGCGATGGTCGCGGCGCGGGCCTCGGCGGCGGCGTTCCACGAGTTGTCGTCGGTCAGCGCCAGCGCCCACTTGCAGGCCGCGCTCGGGTTCTTGGCCTTGGCCGGGATGGCGAACGACGAGCCGGTGGCGACCGCGACCGGCTGCCCGTCCTTGCCCTTGAACGGCACCCCGGCGAGCTTGAGCTTGCCCGCGTACGGCGACAGGACGTTCGGGTACCACTGGTAGTTGACCTCGCCGCCGACCTGGTTCTTCACGTACTGGTTCTGCTCGCCGAAGAAGTCGAACGAGTCGGCGAAGCTCTTGTACTTGGCGTACCCGCCCTGCGCGTCGGTGATCTTCTTGAGCAGCTCGAGCGGGTAGACGTTGCCCGGGTCGTCGAGCGTCGGCGCGCCCTTGTCGTCCACCAGCTTGCCGCCCAGGCCGATCATCCACAGGTACATCTGACCGGTCGGCTGCGGGTCGAAGCCGAGCGTGGCCGGCACGCCGCCGTTCGCCTTGTACATCTTCGCGATCGCGGCCAGCAGCGCGTCCGGCTTCGAGGTGTCGAAGTCCTCGGGCTTGACGCCGGCCGCGTCGGCCACGGCCGTGTTCACGATGATGGCCGGCGGCTGGTAGAACTGCGGCACCGCCCAGACCTGGTTCTTGTAGGTGACGTCACCGACGACGCTCGGGTACCACCGCTGCTTCGCGTCGACCTGGTTGGCCGAGAAGCACTTGTCCAGCGGCATGATCAGACCCTGGGCGGCGTACGTGGCCACGTACTCCCGGTCCATCTGCACGACATCGGGCACCTCACCGCTGGCCAGCCGCGTGGTGAACTTCTGCGCGTCGAACGTCGTCTGGTCCATCTTGATGGTGACGCCCTGGAGCTGCTTGGCCGCGTAGTCCATGCGCGCCTTGCCGACCTCGTCGGCGTTGTCGAAGGCCCAGGCGCTCAGCGTCCCGGTCGGGTTGGTGCTGAACGTGGTCGCGTCGCCACCGCTCCCGCCGCCGGCGTCGCCGCTCCCGCCCGACTCGCAACCCGTGGTGACCATCGAGATGCCAAAGGCCATCGCAACGCTCGCGGCCAGCACGGCCGCTCGCCTGTTCTTCATGTGGCGCGTCCCTTCGGCGGCGTACGGGACGCTGTCCGCCCTGTGGAACCCGTCCCATGTCCGCCGTTAGAGGCACAGAGGTCGGCGGCGTACCGCCCCGTATCGCCGCAGGTCAAAGTCATGCAAAGAGTCGTCCGAGGGGCAAATCCGCGCAGCGCCCGGCATGAAAACGTTGCCACATCTGTGGGTTAGTGATCTTGCCAGGGACACTGCAGTGGCCGCGGAGTACCCCAGGTGGTGGCTTTTTACACGCCTATTGCGCGAAGTTTTCGTGTTGGTGGCGCTCCGATGTGGAATGCCGCCGCGCCATCGGCGTCGCCGGGCACCGCACCAGCGTCGGCATCCCTACGCCGGCACCACCGTGACCGCGCGCTTCGGGCTTAACGTGGCGAACTATGAAGAATCGGCGCTACCCGCCAGGCGCAAACTCTTCAGCGCTCCGGGAAATCGGCGGGCTTGACGGAAAATCTCCAGGTGCGCGCGGCGGCGCGAGTGGGGCTCGATGCGCTGGGATGCGTCAGCTGTCGGGATGGCGTCGCTGGGCGGGGGCCATTCGCTCGGCGGGGAGGGTTGCGTCGGAAGCGTCGTGGTCGGGCTCGGCGTCACGGCCGCCGGCGGGGGCGACCGGAAGCGGCGTGGAGCTGACCTGCACGTCGGGCAGCTCCCACTCGATGAGGTCGGTCTCGCGGACCGGGCCGCCGGCGGAGGGTAGGCGGAACGTGCGGATCCGGTGCGGGGCGAAGTCGGCGTGGAGGGTGCGGCCCAGCATGGGGACCTCGATCGAGGCGCGCGCGGGGTGGCCGGTGGTCTCGACGGCCCGGACTATCAGGTCGGGGGACGCGCCGCTGTCTTCGGCGAACTTGACGGCGGTTACCAGCACCTGGCCGCCGCCGTCGGAGACGTAGCTCTGGGCGGGTGGCAGCGGGCCGCGGTGGAAGCTCTCCAGCATGGCGCATACGGGTGCGCCAGCTCGGCGGCGCGGCGATGCAGGCCGGCGGCGCGCCAGTCACCACGGTGCGGCACCAGGGCGTACCGGAAAGAATGCCGGCCCTGGTCCTGGTAGCTGTAGAAACCGTCGGGGTCGAGCCCGCGCGGATCGTGCCAGGCGTAGACGGGGCTGCGGACGGCGGTGACGCCGATGCTGACAGTGTCGCCGGGTGCGGCATCGGGAGAAGGGGACGCGGGCGAGGACGGTGACACGTCGTATCCGTGCTTGGCATTGGTGATCACGGCCAGGCCGGCGGCGACGTCGCCGATCGTGCCGGAGACGTCGACCCAGGACTGGGCGGGGTTCTCGGCGCCGTCGACCGGGCGGGTCAGGGCGCCGAACGGGATCTCGTAGGTGGACACGGGGGCGGACAGGCCGGTGGGAAAGCAGAGCTTCAGCTGGTGGGCCTGCTCGCGCCAGTCGAGGGTGACGTCGACCGTGAGGCAGTCGGCGTCGTGGCCGAGGACGAACTCCTCCACCAGCGTCGAGCGGTTCCACTCGCGCTCCACGCGGAGACGGGCGCGGAGGGGGCCGGCCTCGCGGAGAACCATCCGGCTGGTACGCAGGGAGACGCCGGGCCAGCGGTACGACCGGACGCGATGTCCCCAGGTGTCGGTCGGATCGGCGCAGATCTGGGTGTGCTCGCCGCGGCCGCCGGCCACCAGGTCGGCGCCGGTGCGCTTGTCCAGCAGCGACGACAGCCACCCGGTCGAGGGGTCGAACTCGGCCCGGAGCACCGCGTTCTCCAGCACCGTCGCGGAAGCCCGCAGCGCCCCCGAGAGCGGCGCCTCCGCACCGGGCCGCAGCCGGTAGAGCCGGTACCCCAGCGCCGGAACCGAGGCCTCGAAGACGGTCAGGGGCCAGGGGTGGGGGTTGAAGACCAGCACCGGCTGGGTGCCGTCCTCGAGCGGGATGTCCACCTGCCGCGCGATGACGTTGTGCGTACGGGTGATGATGCGCTTGGCGATCGCGACGGCCTCGCCGAGCTGGTCGCGGGCGTCGTCGTAGGCGCTCTCGATCGCCGAGCCGGGCAGCACGTCGTGGAACTGGTTGAACAGGATCTGCCGCCAGGCCCGGCCGAGGTCGTCGCCCGGGTGCGGCAGGCCGAACCGGGTGGCGCCGACGGCCGCCCAGCGCTCGGCCGAGAGGCTCGCGGCCTGCGCCCGCCGCTGCCAGATCTTGATGCCGGAGTGCGCGGAGTAGCAGCCGGGCGCGTGCATCTGCAGGTCGCCGCGCCACACCGGCAGCTCGGCGAGCCCGGCCGGGCCCAGGCGCTTGGCCAGCTCGTCGAGGTAGCGCCCGGGTGACGAGATGACCATGCGGCCGAACGTGCCCATCCGGTCGTAGCGGTGGATCGACTCGATGTTGGCGCGGGTCGGTCCGCCGCCGTGGTTGCCGACGCCGAAGTAGATCATCACGTCGCCGAGGGTGCGGTCGACGGCGCCGAGCGACTTGTCGGCCTGCGCGCTCACGTCGCCGGGCGGGCTGCAGTACTCGTACGGGATGCGGTAGCCCAGCACGCGCGTCCCGTCCGGCGACTCCCACCAGAACGCGGTGGCGCCGAAGCCGGACTCGTGCGGTCCCGGCCGCATGAAGCAGTACGAGCTGAGCCCCTGCCCGGCCAGGATCTGCGGCAGCATCGCGTGGTGCCCGAACGGGTCGACGTTCATCCCCACGGTCGCCGTGACGCCGAACTTCTCCCGCAGGTAGCGCTGCCCGTAGAGGCCCTGACGCACGAACGACTCACCGGCGGGCAGGTTGCAGTCGGGCTCCACCCACCAGCCGCCGACCAGCTGCCAGCGGCCCTCGGCGACCCGTTCGCGGATGCGGGCGAACAACGCCGGGTCGCTCTCCTCCACCCAGGACAGCAGCACGACCTGGTTGCAGGTGAAGACGAAGTCGGGGTACTCGTCCATGCGGTGGATGGCCGACCAGAACGTGGCCCGCGCCTCCTGGTAGCCCTCCTGCCAGGGCCAGAGCCACACCGGGTCGAGGTGCGCGTTGCCGACCATGTGCAGGGTCCGGTCGGGGGTGGCGCCCGGGCGTTCCCCGGCCGGGCGGCCGGGCGGCTGGTCTCCGTTCGGGGCGTTGGCCATCGGTGCGGTCACGATGCCGGCTCCTCTCCCGCGGGCGGGGCCCGCATGGGATCGTTCCCAGATCGACGCTAGGAGAAGTGCCGGGAAAGCGTCAAGACAACCGGAAGGGCGGGGCGGTCGATCCGCGCGAGACGACCGCAGCGGAGAGCAGGACCGTGCGGGCGGGCGCCGACGGGGCGAGGATCCGCTCGCACAACTGGGATACGGCGGCCTCGCCGAGCGCGACCGTGTCCTGCGCGACCGCGGTCACCCCGGGCGTCACCATGCTCATCCACGGGACGTCGTCGAACGAGACCAGGCTGAGCCGGTCCGGGATGGACAACTCGAGCTCGGCCGCGACCCGCCAGACCGCCTCGGCCAGCACGTTGTTGGCGGCGAACACGGCCGTCGGCGGCGACGGCCGGCCGAGCAGCTTGTGGATCTCGACGCGGGCGGCGCCGACGTCCCAGCCGGCGGTCACTATCAGCGACTCGTCGAGCCGCACGCCGGCGGCGGCGTATGCGGCCCGGAAGCCGGCCAGCCGGTCGCGGCCGGTGGTCCAGTGCATCTCGTCGGTGGCCAGCGCGATCCGCCGGTGGCCGAGGGCGAGCAGCCGGGCGGTGACCCGCTCGGCGGCGCTGCCGTTGTCGACCAGCACGGCGTCGCACTCGCCGGCCGAGAACTGCCGGTCGACCTCGATGACCGGGATCCGCTGGCCGGTCAGATAGGCGCCGACCTGCGCCGAGACCGGGGTGACGATGACACCGGCGACCCGCAGCGCCACGAACGTCTCGGCGATCTCGGCCTCGAGCGCGGGCGAGCCGCCGTCGTCGGCCAGCATCATCGTGTACTGCCGGCGGCGGGCCTGCTGGCCGATCCCGGCGGCGAGCCCGGCGTAGAACGGGTTGCGCAGGTCGGACAGGAGCACGCCGATCGACGGGCTGGCCTGCCGGCGCAGGTGCCGGGCGGTGGCGTCGGGCACGTAGCCGAGGGCGCGGGCGGCCGCGCGGACCCGGTCGCGGGCGTCCGGCGCGACATAGCCGTGGCCGGTCAGCGCCCGGGACGCGGTCGACCGGGAGACCCCGGCCGCCTCGGCGACCTCCCGGATGGTGGCGCGGCGCGCCGGCACCCCAGCTGCGGTCAACTCGCGCTCTCCGCTCTGCTAAGCCGATTCCCGTACGTCGATGACCGCCTCGGCGTGCTGGCCCAGGCGCAGCTCCCCGACCGTGACGTCGACGGCCAGCCGGGCCCGGCGGCACGGCCCGCCGGTGGTCACCTCGATCTCCATCAACTCCTGGCCGAGCGGCGGCAGGGAGATCGCCGCCTCGTCCGGGACGGCCACCCACCCTACCGGCAGCACGGTGCGGACCACGGCCTTGCGCACGGCGTCGAACGGATTGCGCACCCGCAGCCCGAGGCGTACGACCGTCCGCGGTTCCGCCCGCGAATAATAGGGCGTCACCCGGGCGACCACGCCGTCCGGGCCGATCGCCAGGTCGTCCAGCGGCAGCAGCTCGCGGTGCAGCCGCTCCTGCTCCTCGGCCTCGCGGGCGACCAGCGCGAAATGGTGGCGCCGTCGGTCACCCCCGTGCCGACCTGCTGGTCGCCGGTGGCCAGCACCCGCACACCGTCCACGACGAACTCGTACGCCGCCTGGTAGCGGGTGTGCCCGGGCAGGTCGTGCACCATGATCTCGTACTCGTGCCAGCCGAAGCTCCGGCCCAGCGGCAGCCGCCGGTCGACCGGGATCGGGTCGTACCAGGTGCACGGCACGTCCTCGGCCATCGGCGCCTCGAGGACGCCGGCCACGTGCTCGGGCGGCCAGCAGACGCAGGGCCGGCTCGGGCTCGTCCATCGGCTCGCCGTGCGACGGCAGCAGCAGATCGAGGCCGCACCCGGCAAGCTGCAGCGCGCTCAGCACGGTCATCGCCGGGCCCTCGTTGTCGACGTACGACCACTGGGTGGCGGCCAGCGACCACACCTTGCCGGGCGCGTAGATCAGGTCGCCGGTGAAGGCCAGCCGCCGCCCGTCACGCTCGATCACGTAGCTGGTGGAGCCGGTGGTGTGCCCGGGCGTGGGCAGCACCTCGACCGCCGTCCCGGCGTAGGTGCGGGTGCGGTACTCGGGCACGACGTCGTGCACCGGCACCGGCTCGAGCAGCGAGAACCGGTCCTGCCGCAGGTTGTAGTCGTTGTGGAGGGCACGGCCCCGCCACATCTCGCCGACGTCGCCGAACAGGTCGCGCTCGGCCGCCGGCACGTGGATCCGGGCGCCCGCGGCGGCGGCGCGGGCCAGGCCCTGGGCCTGGTCGCGGTGGTGGTGGGTCATCAGCACGTCGGTGATCCGGTCGACACGGCGGATGGTATCGATCCCACTTCTGGAGGCGGTGATGGCGATGACGCCCGGTCAAGATCGAGGTGTGGTGGCGGTGACCTTGGGTACCCGGAGGGTCATGACGAGCCGGTTCGCGCAATGGACCCTGGACGTGCACGACGTGCCGCGACTCGCCGCCTTCTGGTCGGCGGTGCTCGGATATCGCATCGAACCCGACGACGATGATGGCGGCGGTGTCCACCTCTACCCGCCGGACGGCGGGCTGAGCGTCTGGCTCCAGCCGACCGGCGCCGAGAAGGCCGGCAAGAACCGCGACCACCCGGATCTCGTGGCGGACGGCGGGGACGTCGAGGCCGAGACGGCGCGGCTGCTGGCGCTCGGCGCCCGGCGCGTCGACGTGGGCCAGACCGGCGACGAGGGCTTCACCGTGCTCGCCGATCCCGAGGGCAACGAGTTCTGCCTCCTGCACCGCCGGTAGCCGGCTCTACGCTCCCGGCGTAACCCGCCGGGTATTGCCGCGGGCGCCGCGTCGGTACGGTGACCTCATGGAGTTCCCCGGGGCCGACCGTTCGCGCCCCCGGCCGCTGCTTCGCACGGTGGTCGGGGAGGTGTTGCGCCGCCGTCGGCAGGAGCAGCGCCGCACGCTCGCCGAGGTGGCACGGGACGCGTGCGTCTCGGTGCCCTATCTGTCCGAGGTCGAGCGCGGGCGCAAGGAGCCCAGCTCCGAGATCCTGGCCGCGGTCTGCGACTCGCTGCACTTCGAGCTGGCCGACCTGCTGGCCGAGGTCCGGCTCGAGCTCACCGGCCACCGCGCGCCGGTCATCCGGCTCGGCGGCGCCCGGCTCGAGGTCGCCCGGTCCCAGCCGGCGACGCACCGCTCCGGCCCGGCCATGCTCCTGGCCGCCTGACCGAAGGGCGGCGCAGCCGGCATGACGGTCCGCTGGGGGATGCTCTCGACCGCCTCGATCGGCCGGGTGGTGGCCGACGCCGTCCAGGACTCGGCCCGGGCCGAGTTCGTCGCGGTCGCCGGGCGCGACGCCGAGAAGGCCGCCGGGTACGCCGCCGAGCTCGGCATCCCGGAGAGCTACGGGTCGTACGAGGAGCTGCTCGCCGACGACGGCATCGACGCCGTCTACATCCCGCTGCCGGTCGCGCTGCACGCCGAGTGGACGATCCGGGCGCTGCGCGCGGGCAAGCACGTGCTCTGCGAGAAGCCGCTCGCGCCCACCGCCGCCGACGCGGCAGCCTGCTTCGACGCGGCCGACGCGGCCGGCCGGCTCTGCATCGAGGGCCTGATGTGGCGTCACCACCCGCAGACCCGGCTCGCCCGGTCGCTGCTGGCCGACGGCGCGATCGGCGAGCTCGCCCTGATCCGGGCCGCGCTCACGGTCGACGTGCCGCCCGGCGACATCCGCCGCACGGCCGCGATGGGCGGGGGCGCCGCGCTCGACCTCGGCTGCTACTGCGTCAGCGCGATCCGGCTCTTCGGCGGGCGGCCGCTGCGGGTCGCGGCCGAGCAGGTGGCCGACACCGCACCCGGCGCCCGCGGGTTGGACCTGCCCGGCGCCGGCCGGGCCGGCCCGCGCGGCGCCCGCGGGGCGGACGTGCCCGGCGCCGGCCGGCCCGGCCCGCGCGGCGCCCGCGGGGCCGACGTGCCCGGCGCCGGAGCGGTCGACCTGCGGCTGGCCGCCACGCTGGCGCTGCCCGGCGACGTGCTCGCGCAGTTCGACGTGGCGCTCGACTTCCCGCGCCGCGACGAGCTCGAGCTGATCGGCACCGGCGGGAAGATCACGGTCCGCGATCCGTGGCTGTGCCGGTACGGCATCGTCGAGGTCGAGCGGGACGGGACGGTCGAGCGGCTGTCGGCCGCCCCGCCCGACCCGGACGAGAACGACGCGTACCGGATCGAGATCGAGGCCGCCTCGCACGCGATCGCCACCGGCGCCGAGCCGCCGTTCGGCCGGGCCGACGCCATCGAGCAGGCCGAGGTCGTCGAGGCCGTCCGGCTGGCCGCGGCCACCGGAAGAAGGATCGAGTTGCCGCCCACGTAACCTCCGGCACGGCTGGCTCGTTAACGAAGTGCCCCCACCCCTCCGCCGTACCTGGATGACACCGAATGGCAGTCCGCCGGATGGCGATCGCGGCCGCCGCCACGGCCGCGCTGGTCGCCGCGCTTGCCCTGCTCCCGGCCGCGGCCGCGGCCGGCCTGATCGCCGCCTGCTCGGGCGTGGTCGCCGTGGCGATGGCCCGGGCCCGCCCGGCCGGGCCGCGCTTCCGGGCCCTGGCCCTGGCCGGCGGGCTGATGATCACCGCCCTGGCCGCCGCGGCGAGCGGCGTCGCGGTGCTGGCCGCGCCCGGGGCCAAGGTCGACGGCGTGCCGCTGCCGGCCGAGATCCCGCTGGTCAGCCTGTTCTTCGTGGCCCTGTTCTTCCTGCCCGCGGTGCTGCGCCCGCACCAGCGCCGGGACGTGCTCGGCCGGTTGCGGTTCGGCCTGGACGCGCTCGGCGTGACCGCCTGCCTGATCTTCCCGCCCTGGCTGCTGCTGTTCGACGACGACCTGCGGCGCGGCGGCGCGATCACGGCGCTGGTCTTCGGCGGCGGCGCGGCGGCGACCATCGCGGTCGCCGGTGTGCACGCCGTGCGGCACCGGGCCGCCCTGCAGTGGTGCGCGCCGGGCGCGGCGCTGGCGCTGATCGGGCTGACCGCGATGGTGATCGCCAACGACTTCCCGTGGGTGCCGAACGCCGCGATCGGCGCGGTCGCGGCCGCGGTCGCGATCGACGCGGCCGCGGTCCTGCTGTGGCACGGTGCGGTCCGGATCCGGCCCGACGCGGGGCCGATCCCGCCCGCCGGCAGCGAGCCGTCGGCCGGGTTCCCGCTGCTCACACTGCCGATGCTGGGCTCGGCGCTGGTCGCTCTCTACCACCTGATCAACGGCGGGCGGATGGGTACGGCGTCGATCGTCCTCGCCGTCACCGCGATCCTGGCGGTGGCGGCCCGCGAGTGGGTGTCGGCGATCGTCCTGCGCCGGCACGCCGACCACCTCACCGACCAGGGCAACCGGCTGCGCAGCCTGGTCTTCGGCTCGGCCGACGTGGCGATGATCCTGGACGCCGACCTCGCCGTGCGCTGGCAGTCGCCGGCCGCCGCCCGCCAGTTCGGCCTCTCCGATCAGGACGTGCTGGGCCGGGCCGTGACCGCGCTGGTCCACCCCGGCCAGGCCGACGCCGTGCACGCGTACCTGACCGACCGGCTGGCCGACGTCCCGCCGCCGGGCGCGGCCGGGCTGCCGGTACGGCTGCGCGACGGCTTCGGCCACTGGCGCGAGACGGAGTGGACGACCAGCGGCGGCGACCCGGCCGAGCCCGGGCGGACCCTGGTCGTGCACGTGCGCGACGCCGGCAACGAGCGCGACCTCGAACGGGCGCTGCGCCAGGCCACCCACGTCGACCGGCAGACCGGGCTGGCCAACCGGCCGGGCCTGTGCCGGGCCGGCGAGCTCACCCCGGGCGCCGGCGCCATGATCGTGATCGAGCTGGGCGGGCTGACCGCGGTCGGCGACGTGCACGGCGCGGAGGTGGCCGAGGTGGTGCTGGCCGAGGCGGCCCGGCGGCTGCGGACCGCGGTGCCGGAGGCGGACGTGCCGGCCCGGGTCGGCGAGACCCGGCTGGCGGTGCTCACCCGCAGCGGCGCGGTGCGGGCCCATCTGCTGGCGAGCCGGCTGCTGACCACGCTGACGGCACCGTACGAGGCGGCCGGCACGGTGGCGCACCTGTCCGGCTGGGCCGGGCTCGCCGACCTGATGCCCGAGACCGACATCGACGAGGTGATCCGCCGGGCGATGCTGGCCGTGCGGTCGGTGCGCTCGGGGCCGCCCGGCGCCGTGGAGTGGTACGACGAGCAGATGGAGGCCCGTCTCCTGCGCCGCTCCACCCTCGAGCAGGATCTGCCGGGCGCCGTCGACCGGGGTGAGCTGGAGCTGAGCTACCAGCCGATCGTCGAGCTCGAGAGCCGGCGGCCGGTCGGGGTCGAGGCGCTGCCGGCGTGGCGGCACCCGGTGCTGGGCCCGGTGCCGGCGGCCGAGCTGCTCCCCCTGGCCGAGGAGCTCGGTCTGCTCGGCCACGTCGCGCACTGGGCGCTGCACCAGTCCTGCCGCCTGCTGCCGAGCTGGCGGCGGCGCAACGACACGCTCTGGCTGGCGCTCAACGTCCGTCCCCGGGCGCTGGCCGACGCCGGCTTCCAGGCGATCCTGCAGACCGCGGTCGAGCTCTACCAGCTGCCGCCGTCGTCCCTGGTCCTGGAGATCTCCGAGCAGGACCTTCTGGACGTACGCGACGGGCAGCCCCCGGCCGACCTGGCGGCCACCCTCGGCCGTCTGCGCGCCGACGGCATCCGCACCGCGGTCGACAACTTCGGCGCCGGCCCGACCTCGCTCAGCCGGCTGCGCATCCTGCCGATCGACCAGCTGAAGATCGACCTGTCCGGCCGCCCGGACGACGCCGTTGTGGAGGTCACCGTCGCCCTCGGCCGGCGGCTCGGGCTCGAGGTCATCGCCCACGGCCTCGGGTCGGAGGAGGACCTGGAGACGGTACGCGCCGCCGGGTGCCGCCTCGGCCAGGGCGCCCCGCTCGGCCGCCCGATGCCGGCCGAGCACCTGGAGGCCCTGCTCGAACGGCATCAAACCCGCCGCCGCGGGTAACCGCCGAGCGTGACCATCACCGATGCCGCGGTGCGCGCCGCCGTCGCCCGGGAACTGCCGGGCGTGCGCGCCGACCTGGAACGGCTGATCCGCATCCCGGGCATCGCCTTCGACGGCTTCGACCCGTCGCACGTCGAGCGGTCGGCCGCGCTTGTCCGGGAGCTGCTGAGCGGCTGCGGGCTGGAGACGCGCATCGTCCGCGCGGGCGGCCAGCCGGCCGTCATCGGCCGCCGGCCCGGACCGCCCGGCTCGCCCACCGTGCTGCTCTACGCCCACCATGACGTGCAGCCGGCCGGCGACCCCGCGCTGTGGGACGGCGATCCGTTCGAGCCGGTCGAGCGGGGCGGCCGGCTCTACGGCCGGGGCGCCGCGGACGACAAGGCCGGGGTGATGGCGCACGTCGCGGCCCTGCGCGCGGTCGGCGACCGGCTGCCGGTCGGCGTCGTGGTGTTCGTCGAGGGCGAGGAGGAGTACGGGTCGGCGTCGCTGGACCGGCTGCTGGCCGAGCACGCCGAGCTGGTGCGGGCCGACGTCATCGTGATCGCCGACTCCGACAACTGGGACATCGGCCGGCCGGCGCTGACCACCTCGCTGCGCGGCACGATGAGCTGCCTCGCCGAGGTCGCGACCCTGCGCGGCGCGGTGCACAGCGGCGTCTTCGGCGGGCCGGTCCCGGACGCGCTGACCGCGCTCATGCGGCTGATCGCGAGCCTGCACCACGACGACGGGTCGGTCGCCGTCGAGGGGCTGGCCGGCGCCGGCGGCACCACCGTGGACTGGACCGAGGAGCGGTTCCGGCGCGAGGCCGGCCTGCTCGGCGGCGTCACGCTGATCGGCGACGGCGGGATCTCCGACCGGCTGTGGACCCAGCCCGCGATCACGGTGCTCGGCATCGGTGCGCCACCGGCCGGCGCGGCGCCGAACGCGCTGGTCCCGCGGGCGACGGCGAAGATCAGCGTACGGCTGGCGCCGGGCGACGACGCGCTCTCGGCGTACCGCAACCTGCGCACCCACCTGGAGAAGCACGCACCGTGGGGATCCCGCGTCACCGTCACCCCCGAGGGTTTCGGCGAGCCGTGCCGGATCGACGCCACCGGGCCGGCCTACGACGCGATGCGCGCCGCGCTGACCACCGCCTGGGACGGGACCGAGCCGGTGGAGATCGGCATCGGCGGCTCCATCCCGTTCGTCGCCACCTTCGCGCGCCGCTTCCCCGCCGCGGCGCTGCTGGTCACCGGCATCGAGGACCCGTACTGCCGGGCGCACGGGCCGAACGAGAGCTTGCACCTGGGCGAGTTCGCGCGCACCTGCCTGGCCGAGGCTCTGCTGCTGCGCAATGTCGCCGATTGGACCACCCCCGCGGCGGGCACACCTCATCCATGAGGCCTGCTCGCATCGCCGCCGCCGCGGCCACCGGCGTGGCGGCCGGCCTGGCCGTCCGCGTCGCCCGCTCACGCCACCGCCGCTCGCTGCACCCGGCCGGCCGCTCCTTCGCCGGCACCGTCGAGATCTTCGGCGATCTCCTGCCCGGCGGGCCCGCTCGCCACCCGGCGACCGTGCGCGTGTCCAAAGGGGCCGGAACGCGCGGCGGCCGGCTCGACGTGCGCGGCCTGGCGGTGCGCGCCCACCTGCCCGGGCGCGACCTGGACCTGCTGCTGTCCACGGCCGGCCGCGGCCGGCTCACCCGCCACCTGCCGATGCCGCGGCGCACCTTCGCCGCCACGTACGGGACCATCACCGCGTACCGGCTCGGCTCCGGGTCCAAGATTTACCTTCTCGCCCGCCCCGACCCCGACGGGCCGGCGATCGGCCGCAGCCTCGGCGAGGTCACTCCGGGCGACCGGTTCCTGCTCGGCATGCGGCAGGGTGAGCGGGAGGTCCCGATCGGACGCGTGACGCTCGGGCGCCTGCTGTCACCCGGCGCCGACGCCGCCCTGGCCTTCGACGCCGTGCGCAACTCGCTGCCCGGCCTGCACCCGGCCGGCCTCGTGCACGGCAGCCGGGCCCTCGCCTACCGGGCGAGCCAGCGCTGGCGCGGCGTCACCCCGGCGCCGGAGAACCCGGCGGCCGTCGCACGCACCGTTCCCGGCTGACGCAGCAGCCGGGGCCGGGGTACTCCGTCTACCTCGCCACGGTGGTCGGCGCCTGGCTCGCCGACCGCGTGCTCGGCCCCGAGCGGGTGCTCTTCGGCAGCGCTGCCGGCCGCCGCCCGTCGGGTCGCCAACCCCCTCCCCGGCCGTCGCCGCCGCTGGTCGCCGCCAGGCCTGTCACCGTCGACGAAGCTCGCGCCGGCCGCGTTCCCGACCCGGATGGTCGCCCTGTTCCTCCTGTCGGTGGCGCTCGGGACGGCCATGTCGGGCACGCTGGCGCGCTACTACGACGGTCGAGTACTTCGGCATCCTCGGCCTGATCGCGATCGCGCTGGGCGCGGTGCTGTGGCTGATCCGCAAGCCGGTGCCGCGCCTGATGGGCGGTGTCCGTTAGTGCGCCCTTTCCGGGGGAATGCGACCTTCATCGGCGATGGAGGGGAATTGTCATGGTTGCCGGACCGCGGCTCGTGCATCCGCTCGCGGCCGCCCGACCGGCGGCGGCGTGGGTCGGAAAATTACTGACATATCTCGCGAACCGGCGGGCACTCCCCGCGTATCTGACCTATGCGAGGGGACCAGCCATGACCAACGTCCAGCAGCCGGAGATGCGCCGGAGCGGCGAGTCGCCGACCACCAAGCAGCGCACCGAGGACGCGCGGCCGACCGACCCACCGCACGGCGGCAAGGACAAGACCGGGGACTCCCCGGTGCCGGAGAGCCAGGCGTCGCCGTACGGCCCGGCGGACAACACCGCGGCGGACGGCTCGTAGCACTCCGACGCCGTTCAGTGCGTCCAGCGGATGAAGCGCTCGAACAACTCCGCCGCCGGCCCGGTGGGTAAGTCGCGGGCCGCCTCCTCCAGATTCGCCCACATGTAGACGATGAGGTGAACCCGTCCCATCTCGCTGCGAAGACTCTCCCGCGCGGTACCGCAAGGCCACGGCTTGGCGCAGCACAAACAGTCCCACGTCGGCCGATGCGCGATGTGCTCGGCCCGCGCGGTGATCGCACGGGCCGGGCTCACGGGCGACGTCCGGACGACAGTCCTCATGGCGCATGCTCCCGATCGGGGTGCTGCCTCATCTCGACCTGACTCACTGGAATACGCGTGTGGCGTCCGATCACCAGCGTCGTCGCTGCATCGCCACGGATGAAGACGCGGGGCGTACGCCATCGTCAGCCGACGCGTTCCCCGTGAGGCTCCTTGCCTCCGGCTATCGTGCGCCCATGACCACCGAGCCCAGACGCGCCAGCGAGTGGACCATCCATGGGGAACGCGTCGTGGACGACACGCGACGTGCCGTCTTGAGCATCGCCGACGTGGAGCTGCCCGACGGCGTGCGGTTTGAGCAGTACGTGCTCCGCGTCCCCGGCGCCGCGATGGTGATCGTCCTGGACGACGAGGAGCGCGTGCTCATGATGTGGCGGCATCGGTTCATCCTTCGGCGGTGGGTCTGGGAGCTGCCGGGCGGCTATCTCGACCCGGACGAGGACCCCGCCGATTGCGCGGCCCGCGAGGTGGAGGAGGAGACCGGATGGCGTCCCCGAGGCATGCGTCGGCTCCTTGGTTTCCAGCCGATGGTCGGCACGATCGACCAGGACAACATCGTCTACCTCGCGCGCGGAGCCGACTTCACCGGTACGGCGCCGGACGTCAACGAGGCCGAGCGGATCAGCTGGATTCCCCTCGCGGACGTCCGGCGATACATCGAGGACGGACGTATCGTCGGTGCCGGCTCTGTCTCGGGTCTCCTCGCCGTGCTGCTTCTCAAGGCCTCGGGAGAGCTGCCCGCTCCGTGAAGTCTCGAACGGCCGGGAGACCTACGTGCTTGGACAGGCGGTTCGCCAGCTCGACGAGATAGTCCCGGGCCCGCGCCGAACGCAGCCCTTCGGTCGCGTCTATCGCGTCGATGCCGAGTCGCGCGGCTTCCTCCGGGTTCCCGGTCTGGATATGGGCCACCGCCAGGAGCACGAGGTTGAACTGACGGCCGCGGGCGAACTGGCGGCCGTCCATCTCGAGCGACCGGGCAGCGAAGCGCAGCGCGATGTCACCCCGGCCGAGCGCGGTGAAGCAATGACCGAACTTTGCGGCGAGGTACGACTCATCGAAGTAGCCGATCCACTGCGGTTCGCCGGCCCGGTCCGCCTTGTCAAAGATCACTTCTGCCCTGCTCAGCGCTCTCGCCGAAGCGCGCTCGTCCCCGCCGATGGCGTGCCCGTGAGCCTCCAGCACGGCCGATTCGGCCTGGATCGCGGCTACCCCCGCGTCGCCGGCCGCTCGGGACGCGGCCAGCGCAAGATCGACCGCTTCGACCGGCGCTTGCTGATAGGCGGCCTGATGGCTCATTGCGGCGAGAATCTCGGCTCCGAGCGCCCGATCACCCGCTCCGGCCGCGAGCCGCAGAGCTTGTATGAGGTACCGCTGCGCGAGGCCGTGCATTCCCGCGTCGTACGAGGTCCAGCCGGCCAGTCGTGTGGCTTCCGCGACCGCCGAGAGCAGGTGGCGGCCGGTTGTCACGTCGTAACTGCCGCTGATCACTTCCGCGACGTCCTGGTTCAGGAATCGGATCAGACTCTCGCGAACGTGTCCGCCTCCGAACCGGTTGTCCAAGGCCCGGTAGGTCGCGGTCATCTGGCGCACGGTCTCCACATCCGGCCGGCCCACCAGACGCTCACCGCGTCCGGCCGGCCGCTCGTCGAACGACGAGACCAACCACCGCATGGCGGGCGGAAGGAACGCCGGTGCGCTGAATCCCGCGTTCCGGAGGCCGTCCTGTCGCCGTATGTCGGATCGCCACAGGCGGACCGCGGCATCGACGCCGCGTTGCCAATTCGACGCGTAACTCAACCCGGTCGAAGCTTCCGCTCCGGTATCGTCCGGCCGATGCCCAACGTCGGCCGACGTCTCGTGGACCAGGGCCGACAGCTGGCCGTCCGCGCCCAGCGCGCCGTCCAGCAGCACCGCGACAGAGACGCTGGGCCGTTTGATTCCGGACTCCAAGTCCCAGAGATAGCCGTGCGAACAGTGGACCTGCCGACCGAGTCGGCGTAGCGACAGGCCGCGCTCCTCGCGAAGTTCCTTCAGCCGTCGAGCGAACGCCGGATCGGCGATGACCGTCTGTCTCGGCATGGCCCGCTCCTCGGAGTCCCGCCGCCCGAAGTTCTGTAACCGTCGACGTTACCGCCGGCACGTCTACTGGCGGGGCCTTGGACCACACGGTCGGGCGCAGACCATGTCGGCTGACAGTTCCGCGTCCGGCCGAGCATGGGAACGGCCCGGGACTCCGCGGAGTCCCGGGCCGTCCTGCCTCACCGGGTCAGCGTGCGCTGACCGGGATCAGCTGCGCCTCGGTGCGGCTGGTGTTGTCGTGGGTGACGACCATGAAGCCGCGGGCCGGGGTCTTCGCGAACTCGGCCTTGTCGAGCTTCACCGTCTCGGTGGCGTACTTGTTCGGCGCCACCTCGTCGGCCACTCCGGTGGTCAGCGACGGGGTGAACGGGTTGAACGACGCGGTGCCGTCGATCGTGTCGTCGTTGCCGTCGATGGTGCCGATGCTCTCGGCGTGGTAGGTCATCCGCGGGCTGTCCGCGGACAGGCACGGCGAGCCCTCGGCGCACAGCTGCGAGAGCAGCACCGGCAGCACGAACGTGCTGCTGTCGGTCGGCGCGTCGGCGAAGAACTCCAGCGTGCCGTCGCCGGTGCGGATGTCGAAGACCGCGGTGACCAGCTCGCCGGTGAGGTCGCCGGTGGTGAGCAGGCCGTAGTCGACGGCGACGACGTCGTAGTCGTCGGTGCCGTCGCCGTTGACGTCGACGTAGATGTCGAACTCGTTGCGGGCGGCGTTGGACAGCCGGTTGTGCGTGTTGACGGCGAAGGCGATCGCGTTGTCGGCGGGCAGGCTCTGCACGCCGACGGCCCGCAGGTCGGCGGCGCCGGGCTCGGCGTCGCGCCCGTCGGAGAGGCCCCACGCGTACCAGTCGGCGGTACCGGTGACGACGCCGTGCCGGTTGCTGGTCACCGCGGTGGCCGAGCCCTTCCAGCGCAGGGCGCCGGTGTCGACGTGGGTCTCGATGTTCGACACCGACTGCGGGACCAGGTAGTACGGCACCCGCAGCGCGACGCCGGCGTTGCCCTTGCCGACCGGGGTGAAGGTGATCAGGCCGGACACGTCCTGGAACTGCGCCGAGTCGCCGGCCGTGGCGGCCGGCACCTCGAGGGTCACCGGCACCGTGGTCTCGCCCCGGCCGGGAACGGTCACCCGCGTACGGGAAAGCTTGGCCGTGTGCGGGCTGCCGGCCGCCTGACCGGCCGCGACGGTGAACGTCTGAGCCGTACGCCCGAGGTTCTTGACCTTGATTGTCTTGGTCTTGCCGTAGTTGCGGTCGAGCTCGGCGAAACCGTAGTTGAGCGTGGCCGTCCCGGCGTCACCGAGGGCGATCACCTGGGTGTCGACCGCGCCCGGCGCCTGGATGAGGCCGGCGCCGTCGAGCCGGGTCGAGTAGCCCGCGACCCCGCCCGGGTTGGCGGTGTTGACGATCGCCGCCTTCCAGTACGCGACCTTGCGCCAGTCCCGGTGCGCCTGCTTGACCAGTGCGGCCTCGCCGGCGGTGTGCGGGGCGGCCATCGACGTGCCCGACTCCACGGCCGCGCCGGTGCCGGTGCCCACGCCGACCGAGGAGATGCTGACGCCGGGCGCGGTGACGTCCGGCTTGAGCCAGCTGTCGCCGACCCGGGCGCCGCCGGACGAGAAGCTCGCGGTGGCGGTGTAGCTCGGGTTGGTCAGCGGGCTGTTGGTCAGCGTGGTGGTCTGGCCGTCGGCCGCGATCAGGGCCGCCGCCGCGGTGTTCGGCACGCCCAGGAACGGGATCGTGACGTTCGCGGCCTCGCCGGTGTCCGGGTTGCTGGTGATCGCGCCCTCGTACGGCGGGTACGAGCCGTCCGTGTTGACCATGATGACCGCGGCGGCGCCGGCCGCCTGGCCGTAGATCGCCTTCGCGACCCGGGCGCAGGTGCCGCGGGCGACCACGGCGATCTTGCCGGTCACGCCGGCCGCCTGGAACTCGGCGGTGCTGCAGCCGAGCGCGATGCCGCCGGCGCCGTTGCCGACCACCTTGATCGGCAGCGAGAGGCCGTCGGCGAAGGTGGCGCCGTTGGCGTTGACGGCGTCGAGCCCGATCGACAGGTGCGCGCCCGGGAACGACGGCGTCGGGTCGTTGGCGGCGACGCTGATCGTGCTGGTCGCGGTGGACGGGCTGCCCACGATGTACGGCGCCGGGCCCGAGTTGCCGGCCGACGCGACGACGATGACGCCGTCCTTGGCCGCGTTGTCGGCGGCGACCGACTCGGGGGCGTCGGCGGTGCCGAACGGCGAGCCGAGCGACATGTTGATGACGTCCATGTCGTTGGCGACGGCCCACTCGATCGCGTCCACGGTCATGTCGGTCGAGCCCTCGCAGCCGAAGACGCGCACGGCGTAGAGGTCGGCCTTGGGGGCGACGCCCGGGCCGACGAGCCAGGAGTTGGCGGCGACGGTGCTCTTGTCGTACGAACCCTGGAAGGTCTTGCCGTTGGCGAGGACGCCGAAGCCGCCGATCGTGCCGCCCACGTGGGAACCGTGACCGTTGCAGTCGAGCGGGTTCGGGTCCGGGTGCGGGACGGGTTGGTAGCCGGCGCTCGCCGGGTCCGCGTTGTAGCTGTCGCCGACCAGGTCGACGCCGCCCTTGACCTTGGGCGCCTTCGGGCCGAACAGCTTGGGGTCGGCCGTCGCGGCCTCGGTCGCGTGCGCGGCGTCGTAGGCGGCGGTGGTGCCCGGGCCCCCGAAGTCGGCGTGCGTGTAGTCGATGCCGGTGTCGATGACCGCGACCTTGACGCCCTCGCCGCGGTACTTGTCCGGCGCGTTCCACACCGTCGGCGCGCCGATCATCGGTACGCCGCGGGTGTTGTCGGGCTTGACGGTCTGCACCGGGTGCACGCTCACCACGCCCGGCGCCGACGCGAGCGACGCCAGCTCCTTGGCGTTCACGCGGACCTTGATGCCGTTGTAGGCGTGCTGGTACGTGCCGAGCACCGTTCCGCCGAGCTGACGCGCCTTCTTCTCGACGGGCGCCTGCTCCTGCCGGATCTTGTCGGTGCGCTGCCGCTTCTGCGTGTCGGTCAGCGGCTGCGCGGCCGCGGCGTCGGCCGCCGCCACCGGCTGTTCGCTGAGCTGCACCATCACGGTCACCGGCCGGTTCTGCAGGCCGGCCGGCAGCTTGGTGATCTTCGAGCCGGCCGGGACCGGCTTGAACGCCTGCTTGACGCCGGGCGCGGCGACCGCGCTCGACGAGGCGCTGACCACGCCCATTGCGGTCACAAGGATGCCGATTCCGGCCAATGCCGTAAATCGCTTGTTGAGTCTGTCTTTGCCCACCAGGGCGTCCTCCCCTCAGAAGAAGACCGGACCCCGGCGAACGCATCGCCAAGGCCCGATCTTGGATGGGGAGTTAACACGGGTTTTGTTTCCAGCACCATCCCTCAGACCTATTGATTTGCCTGCGCATAGACATGCCGGGCCCGGGCACACGAGAGGCATGACTGACGACGAGCCGCGTACGAAGGTGACCGAACTGATCCGCGACGGGCGGATCGGCATGCTGACCACGATGACCGCCGAGGGCCGCCATCTCAGCCGGCCGATGGGGCTGCAGGAGGCCGAGTTCGACGGGGATCTCTGGTTCTTCGCTTACGAGGACAGCGCCAAGGTCGCGCAGATCCGGGCCAACCCGCAGGTCAACGTCTCGTTCGCCACCGCGAAGAACGCCTGGGTCTCGCTGAGCGGAACCGCCGAGGTCGTCCACGACCGGGCCAAGGCGGCCGACCTCTGGAACCCCTTCCTCAAGGCCTGGTTCCCGGACGGGCTCGACACCGCGGGCCTGACGCTGATCAAGGTGCACGCCGAGTCGGCCGAGTACTGGGACTCGCCGCACGGCCGGGTGGTGACGCTCATCCAGTACGGGACGGCCGCGCTCCTGCACAAGCAGCCGCCCACGGGAGACAACCAGTCGGTCGAGTTCCCGTAGGCGGCCGCCGGTGGAACGGCGTCAGGTGCCGTAGACGCCGAGCTCCCAGAGCGAGTAGCCCCACTGGGTGGCGCGCTGTGTCCCGTACATCCGGACGTATCGCCCGGATCCGGAGACGTTGAGCGTCTGGTTGCCGCCGGTGCCCGACGTCGTGGAATAGATGGTGGTCCAGCTGGTGCCGTTGGCGGACGTCTGGATCTGGAAGGCCCGGGCGTAGGCGGTCTCCCAGTTCAGGTCGACCCGCGAGATGGTGTGCGTGGCGCCCAGGTCGACCTGCACCCATTGCGGGTCGCTGAAGGCGCTGGACCAGCGCGTTCCGGTGTTGCCGTCGGTCGCCGCCGAGGCCGGCGTGCCGGCGTTCTCGGTCGACGACGCGGTGGTCGGCCGGCCTTGGGCGAGGTTGCCGCCGCCGCTCGACGGGCCCTTGTTGTAGACGGCGACCCAGTCGATGGTCATCTGGGCGCCGGAGACGGTCGAGGCGTTGGGACCGCCGCCGAACGCGTCCGGGAAGCCGCCGCCCATGGCCAGGTCATAGATGATGAAGAACGGGTGGTCGACCGCGTTGGCCCAGGTCGTCGCGTCGACCCGGGTGGCCGGCAGGGTGAAGTAGTTGGCGCCGTCCAGATACCAGCGGATCTCTTCCGGCGACTTCGACCGGTCGATCTCGACCGCGTAGTTGTGGAAGCCGGTCTGGCAGCCCGAGCAGGCCCGCTCGCCGCTGCCGAGCCCGGTCGACTCGTTGCACGGCCCACCCGGGTTGGTGCCGCAGTGCAGGGTGCCGAAGACCGAGCTGCGCCCGTTGATGTCCTCGAGGATGTCGACCTCGCCGCTGGTCGGCCAGGAGACGCCGGACCGCAGCGGCGCGCCGAGCATCCAGAACGCCGGCCAGTACCCGGCGCCGTTGGCCGTGGTCACGTTGGGTTGCTGCAGGCGGGACTCCATCCGCACCACGCCGCCGGGCGCGGCGCCGAACGTGGCGGCCTGGGTCTCGATGCGGCCGGAGGTCCATCCGGTACGCGGGGCGGTCCCGCTGTGCAATGCCCGGAGAACCAGATGCCCGGCGCCGTCCTGGAAGACGTTCGCGGTGCTGCTGGTCATGGTCTCGATCTCGCCGGTGCCGAAGCTGCTGCCCGGTCCGGTGTCGTACTTCCAGGTGCCGGTGTTGACGCCGGTGCCCGACGCCCCGGTGAAGTCGTCACTCCACGTGAGCGTGAAACCGGCCGGTGGGGCGCCGACCGTGGCGTGTGCGGGGCTGGCCACGACGGTCACCGCGAGTAGGGCGGCAACGGCGATCGGGGCACGCCAATGTCGTCTGGACATGGCTCTCCCTTGCGACGGGGATACACCCGCGGCCGGCGGGGAACCGGCCGGGGTGCGTCACGAAATGGGGAAGAGAGCGCTCTCTCAGCCAGCTAACAACTCCGTCCCGCGGTCGTCAAGCATTCATCTCCGACAATTTGTCGGGGAAGCGCCTTCCGCGCCGGAGCTAGCTCTCGGCCGGCCGGTCGGCCCGGTCGGACGCCGCGACGCCGGACTCATCGGACCCGACCGACGTCTCGGCCGGCGGGGGCAGCTTGGCGTCCGCCTTCTCCTCGTGCTCCTCCTCGTCCTCGTCCGCCGGTCTCGTGCCCGGCGGCTCGCGGTCCGGGGTCGGCTCACCCTCGGGGTGATGGGCCAGGTAGCGGATCGCCGTGTTCAGCACCGCCAGGATCGGCACCGCGACCAGACCGCCGACGATGCCGGCGATGACGACGCCGGACGCGATCGACAGGATCACCGCGAGCGGGTGCAGCGCCACCGCCCGGCCCATGATCAGCGGCTGCAGCACGTGACCCTCGAGCTGCTGGACGGCGATCACGATGCCGAGCACGATCAGCGCCTTGACGAAGCCGACCGTCACCAGCGCGACCAGCACCGCGATCGCGCCGGTCAGGGTCGCGCCGACCACCGGGATGAACGCGCCGAGGAAGACCAGAGCGGCCAGTGGCAATGCCAGCGGCACCTGCAGGATGAACAGCCCGGCCCCGATGCCGATCGCGTCGACGAAGGCGACCAGAACCGTCGCGTGCACGTACGAGACAAGCGTGTGCCACGAGTAGTGACCGGCCCGCGCGGTGGGCACCCGGGCGTCCCGCGGCAGCAGCCGGCACAGGAACCGCCAGATCTGACCGCCGTCACGCAGGAAGAAGAACAGCGTGAACAGGGTGAGGAAGAACCCGGCGGCGAGCTCGCCGACGGTCGTGGCCGTGTTCAGCGCGCCGGTCGTCAGGGCCGCCCGGTTGCCGGTCACGGTCTCGCGCAGCTGCGTGATGCTGTTGTTCAGCTGCTGCTGGGAGATGTGCAGCGGGCCCTTCGCGAGCCAGTTCTGCACCTCCTGGATCCCGTCGCCGACCTGCGAGCTGAGCGTGTCGAGCTGGCCCACGAACGTGTTGATGATCAGGCCGAGGCCGCCGAAGACGATGATCAGCGCGCCGACCTCGACCAGCGCCGAGGCGAACGACTTGTTCATGCCCCGCCGGCGCAGCCACGCCGTGACCGGCTGGAAGAGTGCCGCGAGCAGCAGGGCGACGGCCACCGGGATGACGACCACCCGCAGCAGGGAGACCAGCCGCAGCACCACGTAGACGGCACCGACGAAGACGATGATCCGCCACGACCACGCCCCCGCCACGCGTACCGCCCGCGGAATGCCGTCCTCGATCTTGGGAGAGGCGTCGACCATCACGACCGGTTCCGGGTCGGCGACGAACGGCGGGGTGCGTTCGTCACGCGCGGCCTGGTCGAGGCGCGCCCGCAGTTCGTCAATCCACGCCATGAAGCGCTCCTCGTGAGGGGGATGTCCGGGGACTACCCGGACACGGCGCGCGGAAAACTACGGGAGCCGGGTGATTGTCGGGCTCTGACCGGGGGACGGTGAAGGGGGCGGCGACGCCGAGCCCGGTCACCATTTCGAGCGCGCCGCCGCCCCGGGCCCGGGTCCCGGCCGGCGTCGTCGCCATCACGCCGGACCGGGCCGGGCCGACACCCCGGCGAAGATCGCCGCCGAGATCCGGGAGAAACGTCCCTCCGAGGCCCTCGCCTCTTGGGGACGGCGGCTTCCCCGGCTTCCGCCGGCTAAACGCCCGGTCGGCCCTTCTCGGCGAAAAAGTCGCCGACGCCGGGTTCGGTGACCGCCGGACCGCCGGGCGCGGCCGGGCCGGGCGCCGGACCGTCGGGCGTCGCGGAACGGGGCGCTGCAGGGCCGAACGCCGCAGGACCGGGCGCCGCAGGACCGGGCGCCTCGAAGCCGGCGGCCGCCGGGCCGGGCGTCGCCGGGCCGGCGGGGGCGGCCGGACGCGGGCGGCGGCGCAGGCGGGGCCATCGCTTGCCGAGCACCAGGTAGGCGGCGTAGCCGGCGGCCGGGACGGCCACCAGGAACCCCCGCCAGCCATCGTGGATGACGAGCGGCGGACCGGCGGAGACCAGCGCCAGCGCGAGGAGCATCCGGTTCGCGGTGAGACGCCGGGAACCTCGGGGCACCCGTTCACTGTACCGACCGGCGGCCCGCGGCCCTCGGGGCGCTCGCGTCACGCTCAGCCGGGCCGGTGGGTGCGCTGCTCGCGGGCGTCGGCCGTGGTGCGGGTGGCCGCGCCGCTCAGCAGGCGCGCCGAGTTGACCAGGCCGACCAGGCTGAACGCCTGCGGCGTGTTGCCGAGCTGCCGCCCGGCCCGGGGGTCGTACTCCTCGGAGAGCATGCCCACGTCGTTGCGCAGGTCGAGCAGCCGCTCGAACAGTGCCTCGGCCTCCTTCTCGCGGCCGATCGCGTGCAGCGCGTCGACCAGCCAGAACGTGCAGGCCAGGAACGCGCCCTCGGTGCCGGGCAGGCCGTCCACGTCCTGGTCGGCGCGGTAGCGCAGGACGAACCCGTCGTGCACCAGGTCACGCCGGACGGCCTCGACGGTGCCGGCCACCCGGGGGTCGGTCGCGGGCAGGAACCCGATCCTGGGGATGAGCAGCAGCGCGGCATCGAGACCGGCCGAGCCGTACGACTGGGTGAAGGTGTTGCGCTCTTGATCGAAGCCCTCCGTGCAGACCTCGGTGTGGATCTCGTCCCGGATCGCCCGCCACCGGTCGGCCGGGCCGTCCAGCCCGTGGCGCTCGACGGCGGTGACGGCCCGGTCGAAGCCGGCCCACGCCATCACCTTGGAATGGACGAACTGCCGGCGGGGGCCGCGCACCTCCCACAGGCCGTTGTCGGGCTGCCGCCAGGCGCCCTCGAGGTAGTCGAGCAGGGCCCGCTGCAGGTCCCAGGCGGCGTCGGTGGCGCCGATGCCGGCCTCGCGGGCCAGGTGCAGCCCGTCGAGCACCTCGCCCCACACGTCGAGCTGCAGCTGCCCGGCGGCGGCGTTGCCCACGCGCACCGGCCGCGAGCCGTGGTGGCCGGCCAGCCAGTCCAGCGTGTACTCGGGCAGCCGCCGGGTGCCGTCGAGCGCGTACATGATCTGCAGGTCGGCCGGGTCGCCGGCCACCGCCCGCAGCAACCACTCCCGCCACGCCTTGGCCTCGGCCACGTAACCGGTGCCGAGCAGGGCCTGGAGGGTGAAGGTGGCGTCCCGCAGCCAGCAGTATCGGTAGTCCCAGTTGCGCGGACCGCCCAGCTGTTCGGGCAGCGACGTGGTGGCGGCGGCGAGGATGCCGCCGGTGGGCGCGTGGGTGAGCGCCTTGAGCAGGATCAGCGACCGGCGCACGGCCTCCGGCCAGCGGCCGTCGTAGTCGCAGCGGGCGATCCAGTCGTGCCAGAACCGCTCGGTGGCGGCCAGCGCCCGCAGCGGGTCGGCCGGCTCCGGCCGGGGCAGGTGCGACGGCCGGTGGGTCAGCACGAACGGCACCCGCTCGCCGGCCCGGACGGTGAAGCCGGCGGTCGTGTGGTGGTCCTCGCCGCGCAGCGGCACGGCGGTGCGCAGCCACACCGCGTCCGGCCCGGCGATCGCCCGGAGGTCGCCGTCCTGCCGGCGGACCCAGGGCACCACCCGGCCGTAGTCGAACCGCCAGCGCAGCTCCATCGTCATCGGCACCGCGCCGGCGACGCCCTCGACGATGCGCACCACGTCGGCGGCCTCGTCGCGCGGCGGCATGAAGTCGACGACCCGCACGACGCCCTCGGCCGAGCGCCACTCGGTCTCCAGCACCAGCGAGTCGTCGCGGTACCGGCGGGCGCTCGCCGTGCCCGCCCCCGACGGCGCGATCCGCCAGTGCCCGGCCGACTCGTCGCCGAGCAGCGCCGCGAAACAGGCCGGCGCGTCGAAGCGCGGCATGCACAGCCAGTCGAGCGAGCCGTCCCGGCCGATCAGGGCCGCGGTGTGCAGGTCGCCGATGAGCGCGTAGTCCTCGATGCGTCCCGGCATGCTCAGGAAGCCGGGTGGACGAGCTCGGGCGCGTCGGTGTCGAGCGGCACCTCCGGACCCGGCACCAGGCCCAGCTGCACCGGCGGACGCGAGCCGGCCGCGGCGAACAGCCAGTCGGCGGCCGTGCGCAGCCGCCCCGACGGCAGCGAGCTCAGGTGGTAACCGCGGGTCACCAGCCGCGCGGGCAGGCCGGACAGCGGCACGTGCAGCGGGTTGGCGGCCGCCTGGCCACCGCCGAGGTCGACGACGAAGCCGAGATCCTTGTGCCGGTACGGCCGCCGCTTGCCCACGCCGTAGGAGGCGGCGATGTTGTTCCCGGCCAGCCGGCCCTGCCGGACGGCGTGCTGGGCGGTCATCGGCGCCGCCTTGCCCGGGTGGGCCGGGTCGGGCACGGCCGCGGCGTCACCACAGGCCAGGATCTCGGGGTGGCCGGGCACGGCCAGGTACTCGTCGACCCGCAGCCGGCCCTTGTCCATCGGCAGGCCGGTGCGCCGGGCGAACGGGTCCGGCCGTACGCCGACGCACCAGATCAGCGAGTAGGACGGGACGAAGCGCCCGTCGGTGAGCCGGACACCGGTGGCGGTCGCCTCGGACACCGAGGTCCCCATGCCGATCTCGACGCCGCGCTCGCGCAGCACCCGGTCGGCGGTCGCCGACAGCCGCCGGTCCATGCCCGGCAGCACCTGGTCGGCGGTGTCCAGCAGCAGCCAGCGGGGGCGGGCGCCGGACAGCCGCGGGTGCCGGGCGATCACGTCCTCGGTCAGCAGCTGGACCTGGGCGACGACCTCGGTGCCGGTGTAGCCGGCGCCGACCACGACGAAGGTGAGCCGGGCCGCCCGCTCGGCCGGGTCCTCGGCCGCGTCGGCCAGCTCGATCTGCCGGATCACGTGGTCGCGCAGGTGCAGCGCCTCGGGGATGCCGCGGAAGCCGTGCGCGTGGTCGGCGACGCCGGGGATCGGCAGCAGCTTGTTCACGCTGCCGGCCGCCAGCACCAGGCGGTGGTAGTCGAGGGTGCCGCCGCTCCAGGTCACGGTCCGCGCCGCGACGTCGATGCCCTCGGCCTGCCCGAGCAGCAGCCGGGCGCCGCGCAGGGTCGAGGCGAGCGGCACGGTGACCCGCCGGGGGTCGAGCACCCCGCCCGCGACCTCCGGCAGCAGCGGCAGGTAGAGGAAGTAGTCGGTGGGGTTGACGACCACGATGTCGGCGGCGCCGCGGGACTTGCGCAGCAGCGTCCGGGCGGCCTCGAAGCCGGCGAAGCCGGCCCCGACGATCACGATGCGCGCACGCGCCATTTCTCCGGCTCCGATCCCTGCGAGGGTGAACTCAGGGATCGCCTACCCGGCTCGGCGGGCGGGAAACGCTCAGGCGTCGCCCATCACCAGGCCCTCGATGGTGTGCTTCTGGGTGATCGGGGTGAGCTCGTCGACCACCGGGCAGTGCAGGTGGTCGCGGACCAGCGGGGGCAGCGAGTCCCAGTACGCCCGGGTGACCGCCATGTCGTGCTTGTCGCCGTTGGTGCCGTCCGGCGCGTCGACGCCGAGCACCAGCACCGGCCGCGACTTCTCCGAGTGGTTCGCGGTGCCGCGGTGGATGGTCAGCGCCGAGCGGGCCGAGATGTCGCCGCGCTGCGGGTACTTGCGGACCGCGCGCTCGTTGTAGCGGTCGTAGTGGGTCTTGGGCGGGAACATGCCGTGCCCGAATGCGGGGTCGTCGTCGAACTGGGTGCCCGGGGCGATCTCGAACGGGCCCATGTCGTCGGTGGTGTCGACGCCGGTCAGGTTGAAGGCCAGCGAGTTGAGCCGGCCCTCGGCCCGGGTCACCTCCGGCATCGGGAAGTCCCGGTGCCACGGCTGGTTGACCGCGCCGGCGAAGGGGATGTCGAAGCCGAGCTCGACGATCTCGTACTCCGGGCCGAGCACGGCGGTGCAGACCGAGGTCACCCACGGGTGGGTCACCAGGTCGACGAACCCGCGCAGCTGCTCCGGGTGGATCTCCACGTAGTACCGCTTCGGGCCGCGGCCGACGGCGCCGCCGGGGCGGGCGATGGCCTCGGCGAAGGCGGCCTCGATGTCCTCCCGCATGGCGTCGGCCCACTCGACGCTGAACGCGCCGCGCAGCGCGGTGATGCCGTCGGTGTAGATGGCCTCTCGGGCGTCCTGCTCCACAGTCGTCATGCCTCCATGTTGCAACGTGGCATGCAACGTTGCAAGTGGGCTAGCATGACGTCGTGGGTGCCAATCTGAAGCAGGTCGCCGAGCGGGCCGGCGTGTCCGTCCGCACGGTGTCCAACGTGGTGTCCGGCTTCGCGCTGGTCGCGCCCGAGACCCGCGAGCGGGTGCAGCGGGTCCTCGACGAGTTGCAGTACCGGCCCAACGCGGCGGCCCGGCACCTGCGCGGCGGGCGGTCCGGCCTGGTCGCGCTGGTCGTGCCCGAGATCGCCTCGCCCTACTTCGGCGAGCTCGCCGGCCACCTCGCCGACCGGGCCGAGGCGCATGCGTGGACCCTGCTGGTGCAGCAGACCGGCGGCGATCCGGCGCGGGAGCGGGAGCTTCTCGACGGCGTACGCGGGCAGGCCGTCGACGGCCTGATCATGAGCCCGTGGGGCCTCTCCCCCGCCGATCTGACCCGCCGGCCGGACAGCGCCCCGCTGGTGCTGCTGGGCGAGCAGGACGCCGGCGGGCTGCTCGACCACGTCGCGATCGACAACGTGGCCGCGGCCGCCGCCCTCACCGCCCACCTGATCGAGGGCGGCCGCACCCGGATCGCCGCCATCGGCCTGCAGCCGCACCTGGCCAACGGCACCGCGGCCCGCCGGGCCGAGGGCTACCGGCAGGCGCTGGCGGCCGCCGGCCTCCGGCTTGATCCCGCGCTCGAGATCGCGGTCGAGCGGCTGCACCGGGCCGACGGCGCCGCCGCGATGGGCCGGCTGCTGGACGCCGGCGACCCGGTCGACGCGGTCTTCTGCTTCAGCGACCAGCTCGCCCTGGGCGCGATGCACGCCGCCCGGGAGCGCGGCCGGCGGGTGCCCGGCGACCTCGCGGTGGCCGGCTTCGACGACATCGAGGACGGGCGTTACGCCGACCCGCCGCTGACCACGGTCGCCCCCGACAAGGCGGCCATCGCCGAGGCGGCGCTGACCTGCCTGGACGAGCGTCTCGGCGGCCGCGGCGATCCGCCCGCCGCCCGCCGCATCGTCGTGCCGCACCGCCTGGAGATCCGGGCCAGCACCCGGCCCGGATAGCGACGTTTGCCCGGCTCGACGAGGGGTAGCCAGCCGTCTCGTCGACAGGTCCAGGAGGTTCGTCGTGCAAGCAATGGTCTATCGCGGTCCCTACCGCGTGCGGGTGGAGGAGAAGGACCGGCCGTCGATCGAGCACCCGAACGACGCCATCGTGCGCGTCACCCGGGCCGCCATCTGCGGCTCGGACCTGCACCTCTACCACGGGATGATGCCCGACACCCGGGTCGGCATGACGTTCGGGCACGAGTTCATCGGCGTGGTCGACGAGGTCGGGTCGTCGGTCGAGCGGCTGCGGCCCGGCGACCGGGTGATGGTGCCGTTCAACATCTTCTGCGGCACCTGCTTCTTCTGCGCCCGCGGGCTGTACTCCAACTGTCACAACGTCAACCCCAACGCCACCGCGGTCGGCGGCATCTACGGCTACTCGCACACCACCGGCGGCTACGACGGCGGGCAGGCCGAGTACGTCCGGGTGCCGTTCGCCGACGTCGGCCCGTCGGTCATCCCCGACTGGCTGGACGAGGACGACGCCGTGCTGCTCACCGACGCGCTCGCCACCGGCTACTTCGGCGCGCAGCTGGGCGACATCGTCGAGGGCGACGTGGTGGTGGTCTTCGGCGCCGGGCCGGTCGGCCTGTACGCCGCGAAGTCGGCCTGGCTGATGGGCGCCGGCCGGGTCATCGTCATCGACCACCTCGACTACCGGCTGGCCAAGGCGGCCGAGTTCGCGCAGGCCGAGACCTACAACTTCGCCGAGTACGACGACATCGTCGTGCACCTCAAGAAGATCACCGACTTCCTCGGCGCCGACGTGGCGATCGACGCGGTCGGCGCCGAGGCCGACGGCAACCTGCTGCAGCACGTCACCGCGACCAAGCTCAAGCTGCAGGGCGGCTCGCCGGTGGCGCTCAACTGGGCGATCGACTCGGTCCGCAAGGGCGGCACGATCTCGGTGATGGGCGCGTACGGCCCGATCTTCAGCGCGGTCAAGTTCGGCGACGCCATGAACAAGGGCCTGACCCTGCGGATGAACCAGTGCCCCGTGAAACGGCAGTGGCCGCGCCTGTTCGAGCACGTGCAGGCCGGTTACCTCAAGCCCAGCGACATCGTGACCCACCACGTTCCGCTCGAGCACATCGCGGAGGCGTACCACATGATGTCGTCCAAGCTCGACGGCTGCATCAAGCCGATCATCGTCCCGAACGGCGCGTGAGGAGACACCGTGGCCTACACACCGGACAAGCCGAAGCTCGCCGAGACCAGCGACCAACTACGGGCCCGCATCCCCGGCTGGGGTGCCGACCTCGACCCCAAGGACCGGCCGTCGGTGCCGCGCGAGCGGTTCGACCCCGGCTTCGCCGGCGCGCACTGGGAGTTCCCGGACCGCCAGGTCGAGGAGTGGCCGCGGGAGCGGTCGATCGAGCACAAGTTCCTCACCCTGGTCTTCGGGACCGTGGCCCCGCTCCACGGCCTCTCCGGCCGGATCCGGCGGTACGCGTACGACCGCTACAGCGAGGGCCGCGCCGCCCACTGGCTGCTCCTGCTGGCCGGTGACCGGGTCGACGTGCTGGAGAGCCGCCTGCGTGCGCTGGCGAGCGGCAAGCCGGATCGGCTGATCCACGAGACCGGGGTGCGCGCCGAGGTGACCCACCACGGTCTCTCGTCGCGGGCCGAGGGCCGGCGGGTCGATCGGCGGCACCACCCGATGGACCCGATCGTCGTGGCGGCACCCTGGCTGATCGGCGCCGCGGTCGCGTACGGGCTGATCCGCCGCCTGCGGCGCTGACCTCGCGGTTCCGGAACCGTTCCGGAACCGCATTCATCTTCCCCGATGGGTCGGGAGGCGGTGATGCTGAGGGCGTCCCCGATCCCCCGGAGTCCCCCGTGTCCCGAAAAATCAGACCTGTCGTCCGGCGTGCGCTCGCCGTCTTCGCGGCAAGCGCCACCGTCGCGGTCGGCGGCGCCCTGGCCGTGAGCGTCTCCCCCGCTCGCGCCGCCGACCAGCCCTGGATGAACACCGCCCTCGCCCCCGGCGACCGCGCCAACGCCCTGCTCGCGGCCATGACCCAGGCCGAGAAGCTCACCATGCTGCACGGCGGCGGCAACTGCGGCTACGCCGGCTGCATCCCGGCCAACACCCGGCTCGGCATTCCCGCCCTGCGCCTGCAGGACGGCCCGCTCGGCGTCGGCGACGGCGCCACCGGCGTCACCCAGCTGCCGGCCCCGGTGGCCGGCGCCGCCTCCTGGGACACCGTGCTGATGCGGCAGTACGGCGAGACCCTCGGCGCCGAGCAGTGGGGCAAGGGCACCAACGTGGTGCTCGCGCCGACCATCAACATCGTCCGCGACCCGCGCTGGGGCCGGGCGTTCGAGTCGCTCGGCGAGGACCCGTACCTGGCCGGGCAGATGGCCGCCGCCGACATCCAGGGCGTGCAGAGCCAGGGCCCGATGGCGCAGGTCAAGCACTACGCCGTCTACAACCAGGAGACGCGCCGCAACACGCTCGCCGACAACGCGATCGTCAGCGACCGGGCCGAGCGCGAGATCTACCTGCCCGCGTTCGAGACGTCCGTGAAAAGCGCCGACTCGGTGATGTGCTCGTACTCGGCGATCAACGGCGCGTTCGGCTGCGAGAACGGGCCGCTGCAGAACCAGATCCTCAAGTCCGGGTGGGGCTTCGACGGCTTCGTCACCTCCGACTGGGGCGCCACCCACTCGACCGTGGCCTCGGCCAACAACGGCCTCGACATGGAGATGCCGGGCGCCGACTACTACGGCACGGCACTGACCAACGCGATCTCGGCGGGGCAGGTCACGCCGGCGACCATCGACGATCACGTACGCCGGGTGCTGACCCCGATGTTCCGGCGTGGCCTGTTCGACCACGCCCAGACCGGCTCGATGTCCGCCGTCGTGACGTCGGCGGCGCACACGGGCGTGGCCCGCCAGGTCGCCGCGGCCGGCAGCGTGCTGCTCAAGAACGCGAGCAACGTCCTGCCCCTGCCCGCGACCACGAAGAACATCGCCGTCATCGGCACGCCGATGTATCAGGGCGGAGGCAGCGCCGCCGTCAACGCGTCGGCGACCGTCTCGCCGTACCAGGGAATCGTCGGTCGCGCCGGCACCGGGGTGACCGTGACCTACTCGCCCGGCACCGCGTCGAGCGGCATCACCGGCATCGGCGGCAAGTGCATCGACGTCGCGGCCGCGAACACCGCCAACAACACCACCATCCAGCTGTACGACTGCAACGGCACCAACGCGCAGACCTGGACCCAGAACGCTGATGGCACGTTCCGCGCGCTGGGCAAATGCATGACCGCCCAGGGCTCGGCCAGTGGCGCGAAGGTGCAGCTCTACGACTGCAACGGTGGCGCCGGGCAGAAGTGGACCGCCACCGGCGGCACGCTGGTCAACCAGGGACTGTGCCTGGACGCGACCGGCCAGAGCTCGGCCAACGGCACCCCGCTGCAGCTGTGGACCTGCACCGGCGCCGCCAACCAGAAGTGGACGCTGCCCAGCGGCGGTGGCCACGACGCGGCCGTGACCGCCGCCCGGGCCGCCGACGTGGCCGTGGTCTTCGTCGGCAAGTTCGAGTCGGAGGGCTCCGACCTCGCCGACATCACCCTGCCGGCCGACCAGAACCAGCTGGTCACCGACGTCGCCGCGGCCAACCCGAACACGGTCGTGGTGGTCAACAGCGGGTCGGCCGTGACCATGCCGTGGGCCGGCAGCGTGCGGGGCATCGTCGAGGCCTGGTACCCGGGCCAGGAGTACGGCAACGCGATCGCCGCCCTGCTGTTCGGCGACGTCAACCCGAGCGGCAAGCTGCCGGTAAGCTTCCCGGCCGCGCTCACCGACGTGCCGGCCCGCACCACCGCCCAGTGGCCCGGGCAGAACAACACGGTCCAGTACTCCGAGGGCATCGACGTCGGCTACCGCTGGTACGACCGGCAGAACATCGCCCCGCTGTTCCCGTTCGGCTTCGGCCTGTCCTACACCACCTTCCAGTACGGCAACCTCACCGTCGGCACCCCGGACGGCGCCGGCACCGTGGCCGTCTCGTTCGACGTCACCAACACCGGCACGCGCGCGGGCGCCGAGGTGCCGCAGGTCTACGTCGGCCAGCCGGCGAGCACCGGCGAGCCGCCGAAGAACCTGCGCGGCTTCACCAAGGTCAGCCTCGCGGCGGGCCAGACGCAGCGGGTCACGGTCACGCTGGACGCCCGCAGCTTCCAGTACTACGACGGCGGCTGGCGGACCGCGGCCGGCACCCACCAGATCATGGTCGGGGCGTCGTCGCGCGATGTCCGGCTGACCGGCTCGGTCGCGCTCGGCGGTTCCACGGGCACGGCTCTCCCGCGTACGGGATGGACCGCCGCCGCCGTCCCGACCAGCGCGACCGACGTCCCCGCCCGGATGCTCGACGGCAACGCCGCCACCCGGTGGAGCTCAGGAACGCCGATGACCAACGGCAACACGGTCACGCTCGACCTCGGCGCCGCCCGGACGTTCGGCCGGCTCACCATGGACTCGGCCGGCAGCACGCTCGACTACGCCCGCGGCTACACGGTCGCGGTCTCCACCGACAACGCCACCTGGCGCACGGTGGCCACCGGGACCGGCACGTCGGCGCTGATCTCGGTGGCGCTCGGCACCCAGACCGCCCGCTACCTGCGGATCACCCAGACCGGCTCGGCCGGCTCCTGGTGGTCGATCGCCGAGCTCAACCTGTACTCCTGATCATCTTGCCGGATTGGTGCGCATCGTCCGGGGTACCCGCGCGGTATGACGGTGATGCGCACCAAGCCGGTCGAGGACGTGCTCGGGCAGGAGACCCGCCTGCGCCGGCGGCTGGGCCCGCTCGACCTGATGGGCTTCGGGATCGGCATCGTGATCGGCACCGGCATCTTCACGCTGACCGGGGTCGAGGCGCAGGACCACGCCGGGCCGGCGGTGACCGTCTCGTTCGCACTGGCCGGCGTGGTGAGCCTGCTGGCCGCGTTCTGCTACGCCGAGCTGGCCTCCAGCGTGCCGACCGCGGGCAGCGCCTACACCTACGCGTACGCGACGATGGGCGAGCTCGTCGCCTGGATCATCGGCTGGGACCTGGTGCTGGAGTTCGCGCTCGGCGCCGCGGTCGTGGCCCGCGGCTGGTCCGGCTACCTCGCCGAGCTGTTCGGGCTGCCCGGCACCTTCTTCGGCGAGTCGAGTGTCGTCAACGTCGGGGCCATCGGCATCACGCTCGTGCTCGGCGCCGTCGCCACCGTCGGCATCCGCCAGTCGTCGCGGGTGACCAACGCGCTGGTCGTGGTCAAGGTGAGCATCTGCGTCTTCGTCGTCATCGTCGGGCTGTTCTTCGTCAAGGCCGCGAACCTGACACCGTTCGTCCCCCCGGCCCGTCCCGCCGCGGCCGGCGACTCCGGTCTGGCCCGGCCGCTGTCACAGGTGCTGTTCGGGCTCGAGCCGTCCGCGTTCGGCATCGCCGGGGTGCTGACCGCCGCCGCGGTGGTGTTCTTCGCGTACACCGGCTTCGAGGCCGTCGCCAACCTCGGCGAGGAGACCCGCCGCCCGAGCCGCGACCTGCCGCTGGGCCTGTTCGGCACGCTCGGCATCTCCACGCTGCTCTACGTCGCGGTCTCGTTCGTGGTGGTCGGCATGGTGGACTACCGCCGCATCGACCCCGGCGCCCCGATCGCCTCGGCGTTCACCGCGGTCGGCGCCGACTGGGCGTCGACGCTGGTGTCGATCGCCGCGGTGGCCGGCCTGACCAGCGTCATCCTGGTCGACATCGTGGCCATCGGCCGCATCGGCTTCGCCATGGCCCGCGACGGCCTGCTGCCCGCTCCGGTGGGAGCGGTGCACCCCCGGTGGGGCACGCCGTACCGGCTGACCGCCGCGATCACCGTCGGGGTCGCCGCGCTGGCCGGCTTCGTGCCGCTGTCGTCGCTGGCCAACCTGGTCAGCATCGGCACGCTGTTCGCCTTCGTCATCGTCTCGGTGGCGGTGCCGGTGCTGAGGCGCACCCGGCCGGCGCTGAAGCGGCCGTTCCGCGTGCCGCTGTCGCCGCTGGTCCCGATCGTGTCGGCGCTGGCGTGCCTCTACCTGATGACCAACCTGTCGATCGAGACGTGGTTGCGTTTCCTGATCTGGATGGCGCTGGGCCTGATCCTGTACTTCTCCTACGGACGCCGGCACAGCCACCTGACCGACGAAGCAGCGGTGCGCCCGAGCCGGTAAGCCACCCCGGGTAACGGCCGCCCTTGTGGACATCGGCGCGGAAATCTCGTACCCCTCCCGTAGTCACGGGTGGGGTTGTATGTTCCGCCGTCGTGCCCACCCGCGGGTGGGATGGCGATTCGCTCACGGGTGCGCTGCAATGGCTTGGTCCGCGACGCGACCAGCCTCAGAAGGGCAGCCGGTGGAGGTGCAACCGCACACTGTCCTGACCGCCGCCGAGGCCGAACGCCGATTCGCCGACCTCGGTATCCCCACGCTGATCCGCGACTACGGCCTGACCAGGCACGTCCTGCCGCGGGCGCTGCCGTTCTTCACCGGGGCGGCCCTGTTCATCTACGTGATGACGATCGCCGAGGTGAGCCGCAACTCGTACCTGTTCGGCGGCTTATTTGTGGCGGCGCTGGTCCTGTGGTGGGCGCTCCGGGCCGGCTCGCGTCACCGATCGGTGCGGGTGACGTCCTTTCTGCTGTGGATCAGCTGGCCGTTGGTCCTTCCGGTCGTCTTCGCCCTCGCCCGCCTGCCGGTTGAGCTTAGATTCACCACGCCGCCACCGTCTCTCCGCGACGGCGGGTTCACCGCGAAAAGCTCCGTGAGCCTGGCCCGGACGGCGGAGACCATGGCCTTCTATGCCGGGCAATGGGCGGTGGTCACCATCGTCGCTGTGGTCGTCACCTGGTTCGGCGTCCTCCGGCTGCTGGGCCGCGGACGCACCCACCTCCACCGGCACGCCGAGGGAAGCCTCGCCCGGCAGGCCCGGACCCTGCCCGCGATGGCGCTCTTCATCCTGTTCTTCTTCCTCAACCCCGACGTCTGGCAGGTCGCCGACGGCCTCACGCCGTTCCGCATGGTCCTCACCCTGCTGCTCCTGATCGCGGTGATCCTCGTCGCCGGGGCGGCGGAGGCCACGGACCTGCGGGCGGAGCTTCAGAGAGACGCCCCGGACCCGCCCCCGCCGCTGCTCCTCTCCCAGCAGCTCAACCTCGCGCTGGCGCTCGGCATGCGGCAGATCGCGCGGGCCGCCTGGGTCGGCGCCGGCGTCTTCGCGTTCCTGATGGTGCTCGGCGCCATCACCATGCCGCCCAAAACGATCACCGATGGCTCGGCACCGGCGCTCCCACCGCCTCACCGCCGTCGGCGTGGGGCTCCATGGCCAAGGTGGCGCTGCTGCTCGCCGGCGTCGCCGTCATGTACTTCGCCGTCGACACGGCCGCCCGGCCGCAACACCGGAAGGAGCTGGTCGCCGATGTCGCCGCCGAGCTCGACCGCCCGCTGCGGCTCTACGCCGCGTACATCTCTGAGGTGGGAGCTCCGGACCCCCGCCGGATCGACAACGTCGTCTGCCGGTTCGCCGGCCGGCTGATCGTCCGCGTGCTGGAGAACGTCGCCGGAGTGATCTTTGCCGGAGGCCGCTCCGCGTCCCGCGAGCGCTGAACGGGGCAGACGAGCGCTGAACGGGGCAGAAAGAACGCACCCCGGCCGATATCGTCTGCCGTCGTGACCCGGACACTGTCGGTACTGCTGTTCATCGTCGTCGTCGTGGTCACGGTGGCGGCGTTCGCGGCGGTCATCCGGCGGCTGCTCGGGGTGCGGATCGGGCCGGTGCGGGCGCTGCTCGCCGGGGTGCTCGCGCTGTTCGTCACGGCGCCGGTTCTGTCGGCCATGGCGCCGGCCGATCCGGCTTCGATCGGCACCGGCGAAGCTCTCCTTCTCGGCGCCACGGCGGTCATCGTGGCCGCGCTGCTGGCCATGGCCGCCGTCGTGATCCTCGAGGTGCTGCTGCCGACCGGGTCGCTGCCGGGGCCGGTCGAGGCGTGGAAGGGGTGGCGGCGGCGGGTCGCGCGGGCCCGGCGCTACGCGACGATCGTGCGCATCGCGCTGCGGCACGGGCTCGGGCGGTTCCTCCGCGGGCGGCCGCAGCGCGGGCCCGAGTCGGCGGCGGCGCGGCGGCGGCTGGCCCGGTCGTTGCGGGACGCGCTCGACGAGGGCGGCGTCACGTTCATCAAGATCGGGCAGCTGCTGTCGACCCGGCGCGATCTGCTGCCGGCCGAGTTCGTCGACGAGCTCACCGCCCTGCAGGACCGGGCCGCGCCGGTGCCGTGGGCGGAGGTGTCCGAGGTGCTGGCCGCCGAGCTCGGGCGGCCGGTGGGCGAGGCCTTCGCCGAGATCGACCCGGAGCCGATGGCGGCCGCGTCGGTGGCGCAGGTGCACGCGGCCCGGCTGCCCGGCGGCGAGCGGGTGGTGGTCAAGGTGCAGCGGCCGGGCATCGCGGGCGTCGTCGAGCGCGACCTCGACATCCTGCTGCGGCTGGCCACCACGCTCGAGGAGCGCACGGCCTGGGGACGGTCCCTCGGCGTGCGCGGGCTGGCCCTGGGCTTCGCCGAGGCGTTGCGCGAGGAGCTGGACTTCACCGTCGAGCGGGACAACCTCCAGGCGATGGCGGCGGCGCTGGCGGCGTCGCCGGACCGGGGCGTGACGGTGCCGGAGGCGTACGGGCGGATAAGCTCCGAACGCGTGCTGGTGATGCGCCGCCTGCCCGGCACACCGCTCGGCTCGGCACACGATGTGCTCGCGGCGCTGCCCGGCGAGCGGCGCGCGACCGTGGCGGCCGGCCTGCTCGACAGCATGCTCGACCAGATCCTGGTGCACGGCCTCTTCCACGTCGACCTGCACCCGGGCAACCTGCTGATCGACGACGACGGCGCGCTGGGCATGCTCGACCTCGGCTCGGTCGGCCGGATCGACGGGGTGACGCGCGGCGCGATCGGCCGCCTGCTGCTGGCGGTCGGCCGCGGCGACTCGGTGGGCGTGAGCGACGCGCTGCTGCAGCTGCTCGACCGGCCGGAGACCATCGACGAGCGCGATCTGCAACGCGTGGTGGGCGCGCTCATCGTCCGATTCGCGGGACCGGGTGGGAGCGCCGGCGTCGCCGCGATGACCGCGCTGATGAGGACCTTCACCTCGTACGGGCTGGGAGTCCCGCCGTCGGTGGCCGCCGTGTTCCGCGCCGTCGCCACGCTCGAGGGCACCCTGGCGCTGGTCCGGCCCGGCTTCGACATCGTCGGTGAGGCGCGCGCGGCAGGCATGCGACGGCTGGCCGAGACCATACGCCCGGAGAACGTGCGCGGCGTGCTCGAAGAGGAACTGGCCACGCTCCTGCCGGTGCTGCGCGCCCTGCCGCGACGCATCGACCGCATCGGCGAGGCCGTCGAGCACGGCCGGCTGCGGCTCAACGTCCGGCTCTTCGCCGACGACCAGGACCGGCGGCTGGTCACCGGACTGCTGCACCAGGCGCTGCTCACCGTGATCGGCACCGCCGCCGGCGTGATGGCGGCCCTCCTGCTGGGCGCCGGCGCCGGTCCGCGGGTGAGCCAGGGCGTCGGCCTGTTCCCGCTGCTCGGCTACGGCCTGCTGATCGTCGCGGTGGTGCTGGTGCTGCGCGTCCTGGTTACGATCTTCCGTCATGAGTAGCGCTTCCGCCGCGGGCGCGGCCCTGAGTGCGGCCCTGGGCGCGGGCCTGGGCGCGGGCCTGGGCGCGGGCCTGGGCGCGGGCTTGGGCGTGGGCCTGGGCGCGGGCTTGGGCGTGGGCCGGCTTGCGAGCAGGGCGACCGCCGGTGCGTAGGCCGAGGTCGCGTCTGCCGGTCCGGGTGCGCGCGGTGACCGACGTGACGCCGGCCATGCGCGAGATCGAGCTGGCCGGCCCGGATCTGCCCCGCCTGCGCCCGCGCCCCGGCGCCCACCTGGTGGTGCACGTCCCGGCGGGCAACGGCGCCGCCCGGCGGGTCTACTCGATCTGGACCCACCGCCCCGGCTCGGCCGCCCTGACCATCCGGATCGCGCTGCACCCGGCCGGCGGACCCGGTTGCGACTGGGCCCGCGGCGTCGAGCCCGGCGACCGGATCGCCGTCGAGCCCCCGCGCAGCAAGATCACCGTCGACGAGCGGGCGCCGTTCCACCTGTTCGTCGGCGACGAGACCGGCGCCGTCCCGCTGCTGGCGATGCGAGCGGCCGCGCGCGGGCCGGCCTTCGGCGTCTTCGAGTCGACCGGCGCCGCCGACGAGGTCCCCGCCCCCGCCGTCGCCGCCCTGGACGGCGTCCCGCCGCTGCCGTGGGTGCACCGGGGCGCCGCCTCCCCGGTGGCGTCCCGCGTCCTGCTGCGCGCCGTGCAGGAGCTGGAGTTGCCCTCGGCTTCCGGCACCGCCTACGTCGCCGGCGAGAGCGACACGTGCCGCCTCATCCAGCGTCACCTGATCGAGCAGCGAGGGTGGCCTCGGCGTTCGGTGCTGACCCAGCCCCAGTGGAAGACCGGCCGCCCCGGCTTCGGCGCCGGCGACGACTGAGGCCGGTGACCTAGCGCGGGGGCTTGCCGCCGTTCTTCTTGTCGCCGCCCTTCGGGCCGGGAGTGCCGCCGCCGCCCGGGTTGGGGGCCGCGTCCTTGGCGATCTCCATGATGATCTGGGTGTTCTTCGGCGCCCGGCCGCTCGGGCTGGTGTCGGCGACCGTGCCCGGCGGGCACGTCGAGGTCACCTGGCCGCCGGTCGTCGGGATGAAGCCGGCGCCCTTCAGCTCGGCGGTGGCGTCGGCGACGCTCGTGCAGCTCACGGTGGGGACCGAGACCAGGTCGCCGGTGGCGACCTTGGTGTCGCCCGGCTTCGGGAACTGGACCTTGGGCTTGCCGTCCATGAAGTCGGCGACCGTGTTCCAGACCGCGGGGTTCACCACGCCGTGCTTCATGTGCTGGGTGGTCTGCGGCCAGTCCGGGTCGGCCAGGTAGCCGGCCACCACGATCGAGGTCGTGCCGAGGATCAGGGCCGCCGTCTTCTCGCTGTCGGTGGTGCCGGTCTTGCCGAAGACGGGGTGCTTGACGACGCCGTGCGACTGCGGGGCCGTGCCCGAGCCGCCGCAGCTGCCGAGCTGGGCCGAGTCGCCGACCGGGCAGCGGGCGGCGTCGAGCGCGGCCCGGGCCACGTCGGCGGAGACGACCCGGCGGCACTGCGGGCTGCCGACGTCGATCTTCTCGTTGTCGCGGTCGACGATCTCCTTGACCGGCGTCGGCGCGCAGTACCGGCCGTCGGCGGCCAGCGTCGCGTACGCGTTGGCCAGGTCCAGCGGCGTCGACTCGGAGACGCCCAGCGTGAACGCGCCCCACTGCTCGGCGCTGCCCGGCGCGGCCAGCGTCGCGTCGTTCGAGGCGCGGAACTGGATGCCGAAGTCCTGGGCCGTCTGCACCACGTTGCCGGCGCCGACCTCCTCCTCGAGCGGCACGAAGTACGTGTTCACCGAGTGCCCGAACGCCGACCACATGTTGTACGTGCCGGCCTCGCTCTCGCCCGCGTTGCCCGGGCAGTAGAAGTGCGTGCCGGGGCAGGCGGCCGGGCTGCTCGGCTCGACGATGTAGTGGGTCTTGGCCACCACCCCGGCCTGGATCGTCTTGGTCAGCGGGATGCCCTGCTTGAGGGCCGTCACCATGGTGAACATCTTGAACGTCGAGCCGGCCTGGTAGCCGTCGACGTCGCCGCCACCGGTGACGATCGGGTTCGTCGTGTTCGGGTAGGTGCCCTTGAGGTGGCGCGCGGCCTTGGCCGGGTTCGACGAGATGTGGTTGTGCGACTCGTCCAGCTTGAACGTGCGGTTCGCGGCCAGCGCCAGCACCTGGCCGGTGCCGGGCTGCACCGCGGCCAGCATCAGCGCGTCCTTGTTGCCGTTCTGGATCTGCTGGTGGATGCGTTTGTACGCGGAAGCGGTCGCCTTGACGTCCATCGACGTGACGATCCGGTAGCCGCCGTTGTTGAGCCGCTGCTCCCGGTCGAAGGTCGACGCCCCGAACGCCTGCTGACTGTTCCACCAGCGGGTGAAGTAGTCGCAGAAGAAGCCCCACTCGTTCTTGTTGACCGAGACGCAGCCGTTGCCGACCTTCTTCACCTGGCGCGGGATCGGCTCCTTGAGGGCCTTGTCCTCCTGCGCCTTGGTGATCGCGCCGATGGTGACCATGCCGTCGAGCACGTACTTGCGGCGGTCCACCGTCTTCGCGTACCCGCTGGGGGTGGTGGGGTTGAACTCGGTCGGGCCCTTGACCAGGCCGGCCAGCACCGCCGACTGCGAGATGTCGAGGTCCTTAGGGCTCTTCTGGAAGTAGATCTGGCTCGCGGCGTAGATCCCGTAAGCGCCGTTGCCGAACGGGGCGATGTTCAGGTAGCGCTCGAGGACCTGCTGCTTGCTCATCTCCTTCTCGATCTGGATCGCGTACTTCATCTCGGTGATCTTGCGTTTCGGAGTGTCCTCGGTCGCGGCGACCACCTCCCGGGGGTTGGTCGCCGAGTAGGCCAGCGCCATCCGCACGTACTGCATGGCCAGCGTCGACGCACCCTGCCGGTCGCCGCCCTGCGAGTCGTTGACGAACGCGCGGACCGTGCCCTTGAGATCGACGCCGCCGTGCTTGTAGAAGCCGCGGTCCTCGGCCGCGATGATCGCGTTCTGCATGTTCGGCGAGATCTGCGACAACGGCACATCGCTGCGGAACTCGTCGTACATGACCGCGATCTGCGTCTTGTTGTCCGACGCGTAGATCCGGGTGATCTGCGGCGAGGCGAACGCCTTGATCTGGCTGGGCAGCGCGGCGAAGGCCTGATCGCCGGCCTTCACACTGAGGCCGGACATCGCGGCGGCCGGGAAGACCGCGGCGGCGACCACCACCCCGGCGAGCAGGCCGCAGATCAGCAGCGATGTCGCGTTGGTGAAGATGTTGTGATCACGGGGGCGGAACCAGGAGGACACTCAGGCACCTTAGTAATTGCCGCTGTGAAGTCAATGTGAGTTACAGCTTCCCCGTGGAGCCGGTCACAAAACAGGTTCAACCCTTCCGGGCGACCGCCGCCCAGATGTTGGCGTCGCGGCGCTCGGGGATCGGGCCGCCGTCGGACCGCCACTCGGCGACCGGCACGATTCCCGGCTCGACCAGCTCGAGACCCTCGAAGAACCGGGCGAACTCCGCGCGCGTACGGAACCGGAAGTCCACGTTGTGCGCGCGGTTCGTCGCGTTCGCCGCCTCGACCTGCTCGGCCGGCCAGAAGTCGCCGGTGGCGTGGCTGAGCGCCAGGTAGCTGCCGGACGGCATGGCGTCGACGATCGACCGGATCGCCGGGTAGGCCACCGCATCGTCGGTGACCAGGTGCAGCACGGCGATCAGCAGGACCGCGACCGGCTCGCGCAGGTCGAGCGTCGCGGTCAGCTCGGGCGCGCCCAGGATCGTGGCCGGCTCGCGCACGTCGGCGGCGATGTAGGCGGTGCGGCCCTCGGCCGAGCTGGTCAGCAGGGCGCGGGCGTGGACCAGCACGAGCGGGTCGTTGTCGGTGTAGACGATCCGCGACGCGGGGGCGATCAGCTGGGCGACCTGGTGGGTGTTGTTGGCGGTCGGCAGCCCGGTGCCGATGTCGAGGAACTGCCGGACCCGGGCCTCGGCGGTCAGGAAGCGGACGGCCCGGCCGAGGAACAGCCGGTTCATCCGGGCGGCGACCCGGATGGCCGGCACGCGGCGTTCGAGCTCATCGCCGTACGCCCGGTCGGCCTCGAAGTTGTCCTTGCCGCCGAGCCAGTAGTCGTAGACGCGGGCGACGTGCGCCTTGCTCGTGTCCAGCTCCTCCATGCCGCGTCACCCTAGCCCAAGCCGGGGCATGATGAGGGGGTGTCACCACGTCGGCGGTTGCTGCTGCTCGGTGTCGCCGCCGCCGTGGTCGTCGCGCTGCTGGTGGTGGCCGGTGTCCGCCTGCTCGGCGGCGGCGACAGCGGCGTCCGGCCGGACCAGGCGCAGCCGGGGACGGTGCTGCTGGTGCCGGGTTACGGCGGCAGCCGCACCGCGCTGACCGAGCTGGCCGGCCGGTTGCGCGATGCCGGGCGCACCACCGACGTGCTGACGCTGCCCGGCGACGGGACCGGCGACCTGCTGGCGCAGGCCGAGACCCTCGATGCGGCGGTACGCGCGGCCGTGCGCGCCGGGTCGCCGTCGGTCGACGTGATCGGCTACTCGGCCGGCGGCGTGGTGACCCGCCTGTGGGTCGACCGTCACCACGGCGCCGAGGTGGCCCGCCGGATCGTCACGCTCGGGTCGCCCCTGCACGGCGCCCGGATCGCCGGGGTCGGCGCGGCGCTGGCGCCCGACGCCTGCCCGCCGGCGTGCCGCGAGCTGGCGCCCGGCAGCGACCTGCTGGACAGCATCGACGGCGCGCTGCCCGACCGCCTGCCCTGGCTCTCGATCTGGACCGAGAACGACGAGACTGTGCAGCCCCCGGACTCGGCCCGCCTCGACGGCGCGGTCAACGTGTCGTTGCAGGCCATCTGCCCCGGAGCCCAGGTCGCGCACGGCGACCTGCCGACCGACCCGGCCGTGACCGCCCTGGTGCTGCGGGCGCTCGGCACCGAGCCGCTGACCGAGCCGACCAGCTGCCCGACGAGCGCGGGTTAGGTTCAGAACGTGACTGCAACCGCAGCAAGGCGCTCGTGTCCGGGACGCCGGCCCACGCTGACCTCACGTAGCCGTCGGAGCGCTGGCGTCGGCCCCCACCAGGCCCGAGCCGGACGAGCCCACACGATCGCGTGGGTCGCTGAATGCGCCGGGTCGGTCAGTTCGCGATGTCCTTCGTCAGGAAGTTCGCCCACGCCGCGCCCAGCAGCACCACCAGGTAGACCAGCTGGATGCCGGCGCCGCGCTCGATGTCGCGCCACAGGACCGGCTCGCGGAAGAAGTCGACCCAGGCCAGCCAGTAGCGCGTCGGCAGGTAGGGCCGGATCGCCGCCGCCGCGTCCAGGGTCACCAGCACCTGGCTGGTGACCAGCACGGCCAGCGCGCCCATCGCCGCGCCCAGCGCCGAGTCGGTCACGGTCGAGAGGAACAGCGCGATCGCCGCCACCCCGAGCATCGAGACCACGATGTAGGCCACCGTCCCGAGCAGCCGCAGGACCAGGCCGAACGGGCTGATCGTGACGCCGGACAGCGAGGTCACGTCGGCGGGCAGGGCGACACCGGCGGCGGTCGTCCCGGCCCCGAATAGCAGCAGCCCGGTGACGTACGAGGTGATCAGCACCGCGCCGATCGCGAACAGCACGAACGTCACCAGCGAGATCAGTTTCGCGACCAGCAGCCGGCTCCGCCCGACCGGCCGGATCAGCAGGTAGCGCAACGTGCCGGCGGACGCCTCCCCGGCCACCGCGTCGCCGGCCAGCACCGCCACCGACACCGGCAGGAAGACCGGCAGCACCAGCGCCATCGCCGCCGCTGGATAGAGCGAGCCGTTGCTCAGCACGGCCGACAGGAACGCGCCGCCCTGGCCCGGCGGCGGCGGGATCCGGGTGGTGGCCAAGAAGATCGCGACCACCAGCGGCAGGGCGCAGAGCAGACCGGCGATCACGTACGTGCGGGGCCGCCGGAACAGCTTGGCCAGCTCGACCCGGATCACCCGGCCGCCTCGATCCGGTCGGAGCTGCCCGTCGTCGCCTCGAGGACGACCTGTTCCAGGGTGCGCCGCTCGGCCGCGATCGAGGTGATCGTGACCCCGGCCGCGTTCAGCGAGGCGTTCAGGGCGCCCGGGTCGTCATGCCGTACGGTCAGGATCTCCCCGTCCCGATGCTCGACCCGGCCGTCCAGCAGCGCCACCACCTCCGCCGGCGTCGGCGTGCCGAGGGTGACCCGCCCGGTCGGCGCGCGCAGGTCGTCGAGGTCGTCCTGCAGGACCAGCCGGCCGCGGTCCATCACGCCGACCCGGGTGCACAGCGCGTCGATCTCGGCCAGCAGGTGGCTGGAGAGGAACACCGTGGTGCCCGCGCCGTTGAGCTCGGCCAGCAGGTCGCGGATCTCCCGGATGCCGCGCGGGTCGAGACCGTTCGTCGGCTCGTCCAGGATCAGCAGCCGCGGCTTGCGCAGCAGCGCGCCGGCCAGCCCGAGCCGTTGCCGCATGCCCAACGAGTAGGCGCGGACCGGCCGCCGGTCGATGCCGGCCAGTCCGACGCGTTCCAGCGCCTCGCCCACCCGCGCGCGGCGGCCGCGGCGGGAGCTGCCGGGCCCGGCCGCGTCGAACAGCGCCAGGTTGGTGCGCCCGGAGAGGTTCGGGTACGCGCCCGGCCCCTCGACCATGGCCCCGATCGACGGCAGCACCTCGTGCACCCGCTTCGGCACCGGCTCACCGAGGACCTCGATCTCGCCGCGCGTCGCGAAGACCAGGCCGAGCAGCATGCGTACGAGCGTGGTCTTGCCGGAGCCGTTGGGGCCGAGCAGCCCGTAGCGGTCACCCTCGCGCACGTCCAGATCGACACCGTCGACGGCGACCGTCCGCCCGAAGCGCTTGGTCAGATCCCTGGTGACGATCATGAACTCGCCGCCGTCAGGCCGAGCGCGACCCGGCGCATCAGATCGGGCCCGACCAGCCCGGCCACCAGGTAGGTGCGGTTGCCGGCGCGCACGGCGAGCACGCTGAGCAACCCGGTGGCGAGCACGGCGGCGTCGGCGCCCTCGATCTTCTGCCCGTACGCCGTGATCTGCTCGAATGCCGGCCCGCCGAACCGCCCGGGCACCGCCGCCACGACCACCGACGCCAGCCCGGTCCCGTAGACGCCGGCCGCGGACAGGCCGGCCACGGCGTCGCGGCGGGGCAGTCCGGCCAGCGCCGGCGGCAGCGGCACCGGGCGCCGCCGGTTGATCGCGCTCAGGATGTCCGGCGCCGAGGTCTCGGTGTAGCCGATGCCGTCCCGCGGCTCCGGCGGGGTCAGCACCGCCGGGTCGGGAGCGCCGAAGTGGATCTCGAGGAAGCGGGTGACGAACACCGGCCGGGCGCCGCCCTTCGCGGTGATCTCGACCTGCAGCGGCAGACCGTGCTCGGGGTCGGCCCAGACGTCGACGTGGGCGACGGTGGTGTCCGGGCCGGCCGGGATCAGCCGCAGGCCGGCCGCGTCGACGCCGGCCACCCGCTTGCCGCCGAGGGCCTCGAGCCGGTCCCCGGCCGCCGCGCCGAGAACCCGCTTGACCAGCTCGGGCGGGGTGAGGTCGGCGGCGCGGGGCAGGCGCACCGGCTGGTCGCCGTCGATCCGGGTGAGCCGGTTGTCGCCGAAGTCCCAGGTGAACTGCGCTTCCGGGGTCTGGTAGAGATCGCGCTCGGTGCCCTCGCCGAGCACGTCGACCCGCCAGCGGCCGGGCGCCGCGTACCAGGCGCGCATCTCGGTGGTGCCGCTGACCAGGGCGGTGACCTGGGCGAGGTTGGGCAGGGCGGGCAGCGGCAGCAGGCCGGTGCTCTGCGCGTACCCGTGATAGGCCTGGCCGCCCGAGGCGGCGATGCGGCCGCGCAGCGCGGCCGGCTCGACCGCCGACGCCGGGGCCGGCCACACGGCGATGGTCACCGGCACGGCGACGAGCGCCGCGACGAGCCCTGCGACCAGGGCCCACCGGCGCAGACCCTGCCTGGCGACGACGGTGCGGACCATAGGCCAGCAAAGCTACCCTGCCCGTTCGGGCACAAAATTTATTTTCGTCGATGTTGGGGTTCTCATAGAAAGATGTTCCCCCGTCGCCCGTCCCGCGCACTCGCCGCGGCGGCCAGCGTCATCGCCGCCGGGGCCATCGGCCCGATCGCCACGCCGGCCGCCCCGGCCGCCGCCGCACCCGCCTCCGCCCTCGCCGCCCCCGTCACCGACGGCAACGCCCGCTTCCAGGTCCTCACGCCCACGCTGATCCGCACCGAGTACGCCGGTGACGGCGTGTTCACCGACGCCGCCACCTTCACCGCGATCAACCGGTCCTTCCCGGCCGCCGCCTACACGACCACCGTGACGGCGGACGGCTACCGGGAGATCAGGACCAGCGCGCTCACCCTGCGCTACAAGCAGAACAGCGGGCCGTTCACCGCCGCCAACCTCTCGGTCGCGATCACCGCCACCGGCGCGACCGCCCTCCCCGCGTTCCCCTCGTACTGCACCGTCTCCACCGTCTGCGAGGCGGAGAACGCGCTCTTCCCCGGCTCGGCGACCACCGGCTACGACCACACCGGCTTCACCGGCAGCGGGTTCGCCGCCGGCTTCGAGAGCATCGGGAGCGGCGTCCGGTACGACGTGGACGTACCCACCGCCGGCAGCTGGCGGCTCGCCGTCCGCTACGCCAACGCGGTCGGCAGCGACAACCAGAGCACGACCCGCACGCTGACCACGCACGTCGACACCGGCACCGGGCCGCGCTTCAGCCTGCCGCCGACCGCCTCCTGGGACACCTGGTCGACCGCGTCGGTGACGGTCAGCCTGCACGCCGGGGTCAACACGATCACGGTCAGCCAGGACGCCGGCGACTCGGGCCGGGTCAACCTCGACAGCCTCGCCGTCACGCCCACCGCTCAGACCGGCTATCCGGCCCCCGCCACCGGCCTGCTCACCACCGGCTACGGCGCCGGGCCCACCAGCGCGCTCGGCGGCTGGTACCGGTCGCTGGACAACCTGCCCGGCGGGCTGCCGCCGACGCTGCACCCGGGCGTGCTCAACCGGGGCGGCTGGTATCTGCTCGACGACACCCGGACCGCCCTGCTGCCCCTCAAGGACCGGGTCAGCCACGGCACCCGGCCCTACCAGGACGGCTACTTCTTCGGTTACGGCCAGAACTACAAGCAGGCGCTCAACGACCTCAACGCGCTCACCGGCGGGGCGGCGCTGCTGCCGCAATCCGCGTACGGCGTCTGGTTCTCGCGGTTCTGGGGTTACCGCACCGCCGATTACCAGAACACGCTGCTGCCGGCCTTCCGGAACAACTTCACCCCGATCGACTGGCTGGTGGTCGACACCGACTGGAAGAAGCCGGTCGAGTGGAACGGCTGGAACTGGAACACCGACCTGTTCCCCGATCCGCCGGCGTTCCTGACCTGGACCAGGCAGATGGGCCTGGACGTCAGCCTCAACGTGCACCCGGCGATCGACGGCAGCGACCCGAGGTTCCCGGCCGCCGACGCCGCCGCCGGTGGCCTGCCCGTCCAGTCCGACGGGCACACCCACTACTTCGACTGGGCGAACGCGGCGCACCTCGCCGCGTACCAGGGTCTGCACCAGCCGTTCGAGCAGCAGGGCGTGCGCGCCTGGTGGCTCGACTACTGCGGCGGCTGCGGCGCCTCGATCTCGTCGAACCCGCAGATCGGCGCCGACAACCTCATCAACCAGGCGTACGCCGATCACGACACCGCCCGGGGCCTGCGCGGCTTCGCGTTCAGCCGGATCGGCGGCACCGAGCACGCCACCGGCGACAGCAGCAGCTTCGCCTCCGGGCCGTGGTCGGAGCGGCGCAACTCGCTGGCGTTCACCGGTGACACCTACTCGACCTGGGACACGCTCGCGTACGAGGTCCGGTACACCGCCGCCGAGGGCGCGGCCGGGCTGGCCAACGTCAGCCACGACATCGGCGGCTTCCACGGCGGGCACCTGGCCGACGACCTCTACGCCCGGTGGGTGCAGTTCGCCACGTTCCAGCCGGTCGACCGGCTGCACTCCGACCACGGCGACCGGCTGCCGTGGGACTACCCGGGCGCGGCCCAGGCGAGCGCGTCGCGGTTCCTGCGGCTGCGGGAGGCGCTGGTGCCGTACACGTACACGGCGGCCCGGCAGGCGAACCGGAGCGGCATGCCGCTGGTGCGTCCGATGTACCTCGACTACCCCACCCAGGAGGCGGCCTACTCGGCGACCGGCCAGTACCTGTACGGCGACAACCTGCTCGTCGCCCCGATCACGTCGGCGGCCGGCTCGGCCTCGGTGTGGGTCCCGCCGGGCGCCTGGACCGACTACTTCACCGGCGCCGTCTACACCGGACCGGCGACGGTGACCATGTCGGCGCCGCTGTCCCGGATGCCGGTGCTGGTCCGGGCGGGCGGCCTGGTGCCGATCCGCACCGACTACGTGCACAACCAGAAGGAGAGCGCGGCCACCCAGCTGACCGTCACCGTGGCGGCCGGCGCCGACGGCGCCTACTCCCTCTACGCCGACGCCGGCGAGGGCAACGGCTACCAGTCCGGCCAATTCACCACCACGCCATTGACCTGGACCGACGCCACCCGCACATTCACGGTCGGTGCGACCACCGGCAACTACCCGGGCGCGCCGTCCAGCCGTACCTGGACGCTGCGGCTGTCGAACAGCGCCGCGCCCACCGCGGTCAGCGTCGACGGCACGCAGCTACCCGAGACGGCCTGGTCCTACAACCGGGACAGCCGTACGGTCACCGTCGTCACCGGCGCGCTGCCGGCCGGCTCGGCCCACACGGTCGCGCTGAGCGGGACCGCGACCGACAACCCGGCCACGGGTGAGGTCGTCGGGGTCGGCGGGCTGTGCCTCGACGTGCGCGGCGGGACCGCGGCCGAGGGACAGCCGGTGCAGGTCTGGACCTGCAACCACACGGCCGCCCAACTGATCGGCCACCCGGCCGACGACTCGCTGCGCGTGCTCGGGCGGTGTGTCACCGCCGCGGCCGCGGTCACCACCACGACCTGTGCCGGCGCACCCGGCCAGCAGTGGACGCTGCGGGCCGACGGGACCCTGCGCAACCCCGCTTCGGGCAAGTGCCTCGACGTGCCCGACTCGAACACCACCCCGGGCGCGGCCCAGCTGCAGATCTACGACTGCCTGCACACCGACGGCCAGATCTGGCGGCTGCCGCCGGGCCCGGTCACCGGCCCCGGCGGCCTCTGCGCCGACGTGGCCGGCGCCGACCCGTCCTCGGCCACGCCGGTCCAGCTCTACACCTGCAACGGCTCCGACGCCCAGCGCTGGTCGGCCCCGGGCGACGGCAGCATCCGCGCCTTCGGCAAGTGCCTGGACGTCGCCAACGCCGGCACCGCCAACGGCACCCGCGTCCAGCTCTTCGACTGCAACGGCACCGCCGCCCAGACCTGGACATCGCGCGACGACGGCACGTTGGTCAACGCCCGCTCGGGCCGCTGCCTGGACGACCCGGACAACGCCCAGACCGCCGGCGACCTGCTCCAGGTCTACGACTGCAATACCTCCGCCGCCCAGAAGTTCAAGCTGCACTGACAACCCGCGACGGCCGGTCCCCTGACATGGATCGGCCGTCGCGGGGGAAATCGTGCACCCATGACCGTTCATGTCGGGACCTCGGGCTGGGGCTACGGCCATTGGGACGGCGTGCTCTACCCGCCGGGGACCCGGCCGCCGGGTCGCCTCGAGCACTACGTGCGCCGCTTCCGCACCGTCGAGCTCAACGCCAGCTTCTACCGCTGGCCGCGCACGGCCACGTTCGCCGGGTGGCAGCGCCGGCTGCCGCCCGGCTTCCAGATGTCGGTCAAGGCGCCGCGCGGCCTGACCCACGCCCGGAAGCTGTACGCGCCCGAGGAGTGGATCACGCGGATCACCGCCGGGCTGCACGAGCTCGGCGACAAGCGGGGCGTGTTCCTGGTCCAGCTCGCGCCGCAGCAGCAACGGGACGACGCGCGCCTCGAGTACTTCCTGGACCTGCTGCCGGGCTGGGTCCGCACCCGCACGGCTGTCGAGTTCCGCCATCCGAGCTGGCACGACGATCCGGTGTACGACCTGCTCGAGCGGCGCGGGGTGGCGTACTGCGTGATGAGCGGCGCCCGGCTGCCGTGCGTGCTGCGGGCGACCGCGCCCGTCGTCTACCTCCGCATGCACGGGCCGGACGACGAGCATCTGTACGCCGGGTCGTACGCGCGGGACAGCCTGGCCTGGTGGGCCGACCGGATCGGCGAGTGGACCGGGCAGGGCCGCGAGGTGTACGTCTACTTCAACAACGACGGCGAGGGCAACGCGGTCCGCGACGCCGAGACGCTGTGCGGCCTGCTGCCGGCCGCGGTCAGTGGCCGTACTTGCTGAACGGGACGTTCCAGTCGCCGAGGCCGTCCCACACCGGCAGCGACTTCGGGCTGTTCTTGACCTCGACCACGTCGCCGACCAGGAAGTTCTCGTAGACCCACTTGGCGTCGGCCGGGCTCAGGTTGACGCAGCCGTGCGAGATGTTGGCCGCGCCCAGCGAGTGGTTCCAGGGCGCGGCGTGCAGGAACTCGCCCGAGTACGAGATGCGGGTGCAGTACTCGACGACCTCCGGCGCGTAGTAGTTCGGATTCGCCGGGTCGTCGAGCCCGTAGCTGGCCGAGCTCATGGTGTGCTTGCGTTCCTTGGAGAGCACCACGTGCGGCCCGTTCTGCGTCCAGAAGTGGATCCGGGTGCCGTCCGTGATCGTGGTGTAGCCGCCGCGGCCGTTGCTGCACGCCATGTCGCGCACCATCTTGCCGTCGATGTAGACCTTGGTGCGGTGCGTCCTGTTGTCGCTGATCGCCACCAGCGCGCGGCCGATCGTGAAGTGGGTCCTGGAGTTCGACGCGCCGTAGACGCCCTTGCCCAGGTGCACGCCGAGCGCCTCGACGCTGACCTCGACCTTGGTGCCCTTGGCCCAGTACTTGGCCGGCCGCCAGTGCACGAGCTTGCTGTTGACCCAGAAGAACTTGCCCTCGACCGACGGCGTCGTCTCGACCTTGATCGCCTTCTCGGCCGCGGCCTTGTCGGTCACCGTCCGGCTGAAGGCGACGATGACGGGCTGGCCCACGCCGTACGTGCCGCCGGTCTTGAGAATGCCCATCCCGTTGGCCTGGAAGGTGACCGCCGCGACCGACGTGGGTTTGACCGTCGAGAAGGTGGACGTCTTCTCCACGGTCGCGCCCGAGCCGTCGACGATCGAGGCAGTCACCTTGTACGTCTTGCCGTAGGCGAGATTGCCGGTCGACTTCCAGCTGAGCCCGTCGTCCTGCACCGTGCCGCCGACCTTCTTGCCGCCGGCGACGACGGTGACCGACGCCAGCTTGCCACCCTCGACCGAAACCCTGATCTCCTCGGTCGGCAGCACCTTGGCCGCGCCGGCCCGGGGACTCACCGTCAGCGTGACCGGCGGCGGGGGCGGCGTGTTCCAGGTGCCGACCGGTTCCGTGCTCGCCGATGCCGAGGGACTGCTGGCCTCGGCCGCCGAGCAGCCGGCCGCGGTGAGGCCGGCCGCGGCGCCGAGCGCGCCGAGGAGAACTTTGCGTCGCCGAATCATGACTTCTCTCTCGACTCTCGTCTCTGGCGGAGAGGAATACGGCCGGGCGCATCTTATAGATCAATGTCGCCCGGCGCGATCCCGCTTCTTATGACGGTTGCCGGCCCTGGTTTCGTTGCAGGGGCTACGGCGCCGTCTGGCCCGGCCGATCGACGATGACCATCTTGCGGTAGATCACCTGCCGGAAGAGGTCGCCTTTATGCGTGTACGAGGTGCCGTCGTCGCCGCGGTTCACATGGTCGGCCACCGCGACCAGCCGCTCGCCGATCAGCGTGTACGTCTCCTTGTCGAACAGCAGCTCCTGCGACAGGTAGCCCTCCTCGATCCGGCCGAGACCGATTGCCGGCCGGCCGTCGAGGTTGACGGCGTCCGGGTTGATCCGCATGCCCGGCTGCTCGGCCAGGTAACGGTAGATGGCCGCCTTGACCTCGGGCGGCAGCACGTACTGGCCGGCCATCGCGTCGGGATCCTGGGACAAGCCGCCCTCGGGGTGCTCGAGGAACGCGTCGATCTGCGCGGACGAGGTCAGCTTGACGATCTGCGACCACGGGATGAATCCCCACTGGGACTGGTTGTCGCCCTGCTTGTGCACCTCGAGCCGGCCGTTGCGGATCTCCCCCTGGACCTGGCCGTCGATCCGGTCCCACTTCTGGACGGTCCGGTACTTGGCTTTGCCGGGCACCAGGGCGCCGTTAGGCCGCGCCGACTCGATCGAGGGCGGGTTGCGCATCTGGCGCGATTCGACGTACATGAACTGGGTCGGCTTCGGATCGGTCCAGTTCTCCTGCTCGGCCGTCCACGCCGCGTTCTCCAGCACCTGGGCCGCGCTCACGGGCTTGAGGTACGGAAGGCTTTTCGTCGCCTTCATCGTGGGATTTGCCCGCACGACCGGGCTCTTCTGCTCGGCCGGCTTGTCGATGACCACCGCCACGGCGACGGCCGCGGCCGTGGCCACCCCGACCGCGATCGGCACGCGCCACCAAATTTTTTTGGATTTTGCGGGCTTCGGCGCGATGTGGTGCAGCAGCGCCGCTCGCGCCCGCTGCTCGGCGGCCGGCGACGGGGCCGGCGCGTCGAAGGTCTCTCGGAGCATGCTGATCTCGTCCATCACTCGTCCATCTCGATCTCGGCGCCGAGCGCCTGCCGCATCTCCTGTCGTGCCCGGTGCAACCGGGACCGGGCCGTGCCGGCCGGAATGCCGAGGGCCTCCGCCGCCTCCTGCTGGCTGAGCCCGGCCCAGGCCACCAGCAGCAGCACGGCCCGCACCGGCTCCGGCAGCCCGGCCAGCGCCGTCGCGAGCCGCCCCCGTACGGCCGCCGCGTCGAGGCGGCCGGCGATCGCGTCGGCGTGGAACTCGGTCTCCCGCGGCTCCCGCCCGCCGGCCCGGGCCAGCGCCTTGTAGCGGCGGGACTCGGCGCGCACGTGCCGCGCCACCAGGTTCGAGGCGATCCCGAACAGCCACGGCCGGGCGTCACCCCGGGCCGGGTCGTAGCTCTGCCTCCGGTCGAAGGCGGTCAGGAACGTCTCGGACGCCACGTCCTCGGCCAGGTCCGGACCGAGCCGCCGGGCCACGTACGCGTAGATGTCCCGGTAGTGCCGGTCGAAGACCGCCGTGAAGTGCTCGGGCGCCCGCGGCGCGGTTTCCAGTTCGGTCACGCTCTTACTTCGCCGGAGGGGCGCGATGTGTTCGCGGGCTCGATCTCCTCGAAGACGAGCAGCGTACGTGTGCTGATCACGCCCGCCATCCCCTGGATCTCGTCGAGGACGATGCGGCGCAGGTCGGCGTTGTCGCGCGCGCGGACCAGCAGGATGACGTCGAACTCGCCGCCGACCAGGGCGACGTGCGCGACGCCCGGGAGGCGCCGGAGCGACTCGCGGATCGTGCGCCAGTCGGCCTGCCGCACGTTGAGGGTGAGGTACGCCGAGGTGCCGAGCCCGCTGAGCACCGGGTCGACCTCGGCCCGGAAGCCGCGGATGACGCCGGTCGAGCGCAGCCGCTCGACCCGGGCGTAGGCGTTCGCGCGCGAGATGTGCAGATTCTCCGCGAGCGTACGCATCGACATCCGCCCGTCCTCGGCGAGCGCGTCGAGGATGCGGTGGTCGGTCTCGTCGAGCGCGTCGGCCATCTGTCTCGCCCTCCCCGGTCGTCGCGGCGTGCCCCTGGACGTTTGGCTCCTCATCGGCGCGGGATCGGAGACGTCTTCTCGCCTTTCCCGCGAATATGGAATCCGAAAGACGGCCCGCGCAGGATTCCACCATGACACGTGACCCGAGTCTCATGCTGCCGTCGGCCGATCCCGTCCAGCTGATCGACCCCTCGGGCGCCGCGACCGGCGAACCCCTGCCCGATCGCGCGGCCCTGCTCCGGGCGTACGGCGACCTGGTGATCGCCCGGCGCCTCAACGACCAGGCCAACGCGCTCGTCCGGCAGGGCCGGCTCGCGGTCTACCCCTCCTCCCACGGCCAGGAGGCGTGCCAGGTCGCCGCCGCGCACGTGCTGGCCGACGGCGACTGGCTGTTCCCGACCTACCGCGACACGGCCGCGGCCGTCGCCCGCGGTGTCGACCCGGTCGAGGTGCTGGTGCTGCTCAAGGGCGACTGGCATGCCGGCTACGACCCGTACGAGAAGAAGGTCGCCCCGCAGGCCACGCCGCTCGCCACCCAGCTGTTGCACGCGGTCGGGGTCGGGCACGCCGCCACGCTGCGCGGCGAGCCCACGGTCGTGATGGCGCTCTGCGGCGACGGCGCGACCAGCGAGGGCGACTTCCACGAGGCGCTGAACTTCGCGGCCGTCTTCAAGGCGCCGGTCGTCTTCTTCGTGCAGAACAACGAGTACGCGATCTCGGTGCCGCTGGCCCGCCAGTCGGTCGCGCCGTCGCTGGCGCACAAGGCCATCGGTTACGGCATGCCCGGCGAGCGGGTGGACGGCAACGATGTGGCGGCGCTGCTGACCGTGCTCGGGGACGCCGTCGCGCGGGCCCGCCGCGGCGAGGGACCGCAGCTGGTCGAGGCGCACACCTACCGGATGCAGGCGCACACCAACGCCGACGACGCGACCCGCTACCGGGACGAGGCCGACGTGGCCGCGTGGGTTGCCCGCGACCCGATCACCCGCCTTTCGTCGTTCCTCGCGCTCTCCGACGCTCAGGTGGCGGCTTTCGCCGAAGCGGCCGAGAAGGTGGCGGCGCACACCCGGGCCGGCCTCAACCTCGACGTCGACCCGCGCCCCGACGACCTCTTCGATTACGTGTACGCCGAGCGCACGCCCCAGCTGAAGGAACAGGCCGCGGTCGTCGCCGACGAACTGGCCCGGGAGGCCGGCCGATGACGCACGAGAAGCTGTCGATGGCCCAGGCGCTGAACCGGGCCCTGCGCGACGCCCTCGCCGACGACCCGTCCGTGCTCGTCTTCGGCGAGGACGTCGGCCAGCTCGGCGGCGTCTTCCGGATCACCGACGGCCTCACCGCCCAGTTCGGCGAGACCCGCTGCTTCGACACCCCGCTGGCCGAGTCCGGGATCGTCGGCGTCGCCGTCGGCCTCGCCATGAACGGCATGCGTCCCGTGGTCGAGATGCAGTTCGACGCCTTCGCCTACCCCGCCTTCGAGCAGATCGTCAGCCACGTGGCGAAGATGCGGAACCGCACCCGCGGGCGCGTCACCGTGCCGATGGTGATCAGGATCCCGTACGCCGGGGGGATCGGCGGCGTGGAACACCACTGCGACTCGTCCGAGGCCTATTACGCGCACACGCCCGGCCTGCACGTGGTCGCCCCGTCGAACGCCACCGACGCGTACTACCTGCTGCGGGAGGCGATCGCCTCGCCCGACCCGGTGGTGTTCCTGGAGCCGAAGAAGCTCTACTGGTCGAAGGAGGAGGTCGACTTCGGCACGCCGGTCCCCGGCATCGGCAGGGCCGCGGTCGTCCGCGCGGGCACCGACGCCACCCTCATCGCGTACGGCCCCACCGTTCCCACCGCGCTCGAGGCGGCCGAGGTCGCCGCCCAGGAGGGCCGCAGCCTCCAGGTGGTCGACGTCCGCTCGATAGTCCCGTTCGACGACGAGACCGTCTGCGCCGCCGTCCGCTCGACCGGCCGCGCCGTGGTCGTGGCCGAGGCCGCCGGTTTCGCCGGCGTCGCCGCCGAGATCGCGGCCCGGGTGAGCGAGCGCTGCTTCCACTCACTGGCCGCCCCCGTGCGCCGGGTGACCGGCTTCGACATCCCGTTCCCCCCGCCCAAGCTCGAGCACTTCCAGCTGCCCGGGGTGGACCGCATCCTCGACGCCGTCGACGACCTTCAGTGGGAGGACGCATGACCACCGCGACCGCACAGGTCTTCCTGCTGCCCGACCTGGGCGAGGGCCTGACCGAGGCGGAGATCGTACGCTGGCTGGTAGCCGTGGGCGACGAGGTCGCGGTCGACCAGCCGATCGTCGAGGTCGAGACCGCGAAGTCGCTGGTCGAGGTCCCGTCCCCGTTCGCCGGGAGGGTAGCCGTCCGGCACGGCCCCGAGGGCTCGGTCCTGACCGTAGGCACCCCCCTGATCACCGTCGACGCCCTTTCCCCGGCCGGCGAGGCATATCGGGAGGAGGAGCGGGCCGGCTCCGGCAACGTCCTGATCGGCTACGGCACGGCGGCCACCCACGGCAAGGGACGCCGCCGACGCCCCCGGGCCGCAGCCACTCCCCCGTCATCCACATCGCCGATCGCACCGGCCTCGCGCCCCGCTCCGGCTCCGGCTCCGGCTCCCGCTCCCGCTCCGGCTCCGGCTCCGGCTCCGGCTCCGCACGCCGCGCCCGCTTCGCAGACCGTTACGGGATCGCCGACATCGGCCACATCGCAGGCAGCGCCGGGATCGCCCACGCCACCCGCACCGCAGACCGTGCCCGGATCGCCCGCGCCGCCCGCACCGCAAACCGTGCCCGGATCGCCCACATCTCCCAGATCGTCCACGCCCTCGGCACCGCCCACCGGATCCGCCGCTCTCGGCACACCGCCACCGCTCGGGCCACCCACTCAGCCGGCACCGCCCGCTCAGCCCGCGCCAACACCCGCCGCGCCGCCACTCGTGATCTCTCCGCTGGTCCGCGCCCTGGCTCGCGACAACGGCATCGATCTGCGCTCCGTGACGCCGACCGGCGCAGGCGGCGTCATCACCCGTGCCGACGTTCAAAATCAAATCGCCGCGGCGCAAACGCCGCCGCCACCCCCGCCCTCAATGGGTGGGCGCAGCGTATCGCCTCGGACCGACAACTTCGGCCCGTCATCCACAGGCGGCGAACGCCGAACCCCTCTCAGCGGCTTCCGCAAAGCCGTAGCGGCCACCCTCTCCCGCAGCCGCGCCGAGATCCCCGAAGCAACCGTCTGGGCCGACGTGGACGCCACCCCGCTGTGGGAGCTCCGCCGATCGAATCCCACCGGTCCCGGCCTGATCGCCTATCTGGCCCGCTTCACCGTGGCCGCCCTGAAGGCCTACCCCGTCTTCAACGCCCGCCTGGAGAGGGACAACGACCGCGACGAGATAGTCGAGCTCGACCACATCAACCTCGGCCTCGCCGTCCAGGGTGACCGCGGCCTCGTCGTGCCGGCCGTCATGGACGCCGGCCGGCTGACCACCACCGATCTCGACCGGGAGATCCGCGCGATCACCCAGCGCGCCCGCGAAGGCCGCGTCACGCCCGCCGAGCTGACCGCCGGCACGTTCACGCTCAACAACTACGGCAGCTTCAACGTGGACGGCAGCGCGGCGATCATCAACCATCCGCAGGTGGCGATCCTCGGCTTCGGGCGGATCATGGACCGGCCCTGGGTCGTCGACGGGCAGATCTGCGTCCGGAAGATCACGCAGATGTCGTTCGTCTTCGACCATCGGGTCTGTGACGGCGGCACGGCGGCGGGCTTCATGCGGGCGGTGGCCGACGCCGTCGAGAACCCGGCGTCGGCGATAGCCCGACTGTAAGAAACAGAAAACCTAGCCGGCCAACCGGATCGCCTCGATCTGGCCTTCGAGGACGAGCGGCCCGGCGGCGTACGGGACCAGCAGCGTGTCACCCCGCCGGAGGGACAGGTCGTCGGTCTCGCCGCGCAGGCGGCCCTCGCCGGCCACCGCGACCAGCACGCTGAACCCCTGCGCCAGGCGGTCACCACCGTAGAGGCGGCGGGCGGAGAAGAACTCGTCCGCCGCCGGCGGCAGCAGGTGGGCCGCGTCGCCGCGCAGGCCGGCCAGGCGGGACGGCGTCCACGCGTTGCGGTCGACGCACTGCAGCGCCAGGTCGTAGCCGAGCCCGAGGTGCCCGTCCGCGAGCCCGAACCCCTCGTACTCCAGCAGCACCGAGAAGTCCGTCGGCTCCTGCACCTCGACCAGCAGGATGCCGTCGCCGATCGCGTGCGGCAGGCCGGCCGGGCAGAGGATCGCGTCGCCCGCGGCCACCGGGATCTTGTTGGTCGCGGCGAGCATCTCGTCGGTCTTCTGCCCACTCACCCAGCCGGCGAGCTCCTCGGCCGCGACATCACGATCAAAACCGAGGTGGACGTACGCGTCGGGGCGCGCTTCGACGATCACCCAGGCTTCCGTCTTCCCGTACGGCGAGGCCAGATGCGTGGTCGCGAAGCGCCGGTCGGGATGGACGTGCAGGGGCAGGCGCTGACCGGCGTCGAGCAGCTTCACCAGCACGCCGGTGTCGGTGCGCTCCGGGCCCAGCCACCAGCGCGGATCGGCGGCGATCGCATCGGCCAGCACCCGCCCGTCGGCCAGCGTGGAGAGCCCGGACGGGGCGAGGCCGAACCGGGTGGTCGTCGAGCCGACCCAGTCCTCCGGCCGATCGGGCAGCGCCGGCACGTTGCGGAACGCGGCGATCCGGCCGGCGCCGCGGTAGAACGTCTCGGGCTGGTTGGCGCCCAGTGCCTCGACCGTCATGAGAGTCCCTTCTTGGCCACCGACGCCAGGAAACCCCCGACGAACGTGTCTCCCAGTCCGACCGTAGTGGGATCGGGAACGTCCAGCGCGAATCCCGCCACACAGTGGACGGCGTCGCCCAGCCGGGCACGCAGCGCGGCCGCGAACGCGACCGACTCCGGGCGGCGGGGCAGCGACCGCAACCGGGCGACGTCGGCGTCGGTGAAGTCGTCGCCGTGGACGTACCGGGCGGCGGCCATGACCGTGCCGGTGTCCAGGGCGCCGGCATGGTCGCCGGCGTCGTCGCCGGCCCCGAGCGCCAGCGCCCAGTACTTGGTGTGCAGCACCAGCGTCGGCACCGGGATCAGCGCGTGCACGGCGGTGAGAGCGTCGGCGACGTCGGCCGCGTCGAGCAGGTCGACCGGCCGCCCCAGGTACGCCTGGAGCTCGTCCTCGTTCAGCCCGTAGACGTCGATCCGGTCGAGCAGCGCCTCCCGGACCCGGGCGCTGAAGGCCGGCTCGTGGTACGCCGCGTCCTCGAAGTAGGTCACCGCGTCGTCCGGCAGCTGCCGCATGTGCTCGCGCAGCGCGGCCAGCCGTACGTCGAGCTCGGCCCGGTCGCGCATGGCGTTGAAGCCGGAGATCAGGAAGACGCCGGCCTTGCCGAGCCGGTCGCCGAGGTCGTCGGTGAGCCGCATGTCGCCGTTGGCCGGGTCGTTGACGTAGATCAGCCGGTTCGGGTACGGCGCGTGGATGTCGATGTCGTTGGCGCGGATCCACAGCCCCTGGTCGTACTGGACGATCAGGTGCGGGTAGAAGGTGTCCCCGGCGCCGCTGGTGATGTACTCGGTGCCGGGCGGCAGCAGGCGGCGGAACGTGTCGTTGACGGTGACCAGGTGCAGGGTCGAGGGCACGCCGAGCCGGCTCATCAGGATCCCGGCCCGCACCGACGTGCCGCCGAGCGTCTGCCGGTGCGGGAACCGGTCCGCGAAGGTGGACAGGGCCGGGGCGGAGGCGACGTAGTGCTCGCCGCCCCCGCCCCGGGCCACGTATCCGAGGATGGACACGACCAGGTCCCGCTCGCTGGCGACCCAGCCGCTGCCCGGGGCCGGCGAGGTCAGCTCCGCGGCGACGATGCCGTGGTCGACGATCAGCTTCTCCAGGACCGCCGCCGTCAGCTTCAGCTCGTAGTCGACGCAGCCGCCGAGACCGAGAAGGACACGGGAGGGGTCGGCCATCTCAGTAGAGCGAACCCTTGCCCTCGGCCCCGAACAGCTGGATCTTGTGGGCGGCAACGACCTGCATAGCGCGAATGCATTCAGGTTGGATGGCGTTCGGCTCGCGCAGCTTCGAGTCGGTGCCGAGCACCTCGCGCATCTTGTCGTGGTACGCGACCTTGATGTCGGTCGAGATGTTGATCTTGTTGATACCGATCCGGGCGGCCTCGCGGATCTCGTCGTCCGGGTTGCCGGAACCACCGTGCAGCACCAGCGGGATGCCGAGCCGGCCCTTGATCTCCTTGAGCAGGTCGAGCTTCAGCTCCGGCTTGAGGTCCTTCGGGTAGAAGCCGTGGAACGTGCCGATCGCGATGGCCAGGCTGTCGACCCCGGTCTGCTCGACGAAGGTCACGGCGTCGTCCGGGTCGGTGTAGATGATCTCGGCGGCGCCGGCCTCGGCGTACGAGTCGTTGCCGCCGATCGTGCCGAGCTCACCCTCGACCGAGACGCCGAGCACGTGCGCGGCCTCGGTGACCTGCTTGGTGATCGCGATGTTCTCCTCGAACGGCTTGAGCGAGCCGTCGATCATCACCGACGTGAAGCCGTACTGGAAGGCCTGCAGCATCTGGGCGAAGTCGGCGCCGTGGTCCCAGTGAATGGCGATCGGGACGCTCGACCGGTGGGCCCGCGCGGCGATGGCCGGGATCAGGTCGGCGCCGATGTGCCGGACCTCGTCGGGGTGGATGGCGACGATCAGGGGCGCGTCGGTCTCCTCGCTGATCTCCACGATGCCCTGGAACATCGCCCAGTCGCTGATGTTGAAGGCGGGCACGGCGAAGCTGTGCTCGTTGGCGACATCGAGGATCGCCTTGCCGGTCGTCAGCATTACGGTGTTTCTCCTTTGAGAGGTCAGGCCTTGACGGCACCGGCGGTGAGCCCACCGATGAACCGCTTCTGGAAGAGCAGGAAGAGGACCAGGACCGGGATCGAGCCGAGGATGCTCATCGCCATCATCTGGTTCCACTCGTACGAGTGCTGGCCCATGAGCAGCTGGATCCCGATCGGCACCGTGCGCATGTCGTCGGTACGGGTCAGCGTGAGCGCGAAGAGGTACTCGTTCCACGAGATCATGAACGTGTAGACGCCGACCGCGATCAGGCCCGGGACCGAGATCGGCACGAGGATCCGCCACAGCGCGGTCCAGCCGTTGCCGCCGTCGACCTTGACGGACTCGTCCAGCTCTTTCGGCAGGGTGTTCAGGTACGCGGTGATCATGATGATCGCGTACGGGAGGGTGAACACCATGTGGGTGAGGATCAGGCCGGGATAGGTGTTGTACAGCCCGAGCGCGACGACGAGCCCGAAGTACGGAATGACGAGCGTGATCGGCGGCACGGCCTGCACACTGACGATCACCGCGTTGATGGTCTTCTGGAACGGGAAGGTGAAGCGGCTGAACGCGTAGCCGGCCAGCAGCGCCACCAGCAGGGTCAGGACCGTCACCGCGATGGCGACGATGTAGCTGTTGGCGAAGAACCGCAGCTGGGCGGGGTTGCCCAGGATCTCGGTGTACGCGTGCAGCGAGAAGCCCTTGGTCAGCAGCCGGGGCGGGTTCTGGAAGACCTCGCCGTTGTTCTTGAACGAGGTCGACAGCATCCACAGCACCGGCAGGCCGGCGAACAGGGCGCCGAGGACGAGCCCGGCGATGACACCGGTCTTCGCCAGGGTGCGGCGGGTCTTGACGGTGGTCGCCATCTCAGCGCTCCCTCTGCTGACGGACGTAGAAGAAGGCCAGGATCATCGTCAGCAGCAGCACGATCACGGCGGCGGCCGAGGCGGTCGAGAACTCGTACTCGCTGAAGGCCTGTTTGTAGGTGTAGGTGCTGAGCATCTCGGTGGTGTTCAGCGGCCCGCCGCCGGTCGTCATCCAGATCAGCGCGAACTGCTGGGACGTCCAGATCAGGTCGAGCACGGCCATGCTGATGATCACCGGCCGCAGCTGGGGCAGGGTGACGTGCCGGAAGCGCTGGAACCAGTTCGTGCCGTCGACGGCCGCCGCCTCGTACAGGTCGCCGGGAATGCCCTGGAGGCCGGCCAGCAAGCTGATCATGAAGAACGGGTAGCCGGACCAGATGTTGATGAAGGTGACCGCCCAGAGCGCCGTGCCCGGGTCGCCCAGCCAGTTCACGCCCTGCTCGATCAGGCCCAGCGTGTGCAGGACGTAGTTGACGACGCCGGACGGGTCGAGCAGCAGCCGCCAGATGACGGCGATGACCGCGATCGTGAACAGCCAGGGCAGGATGTAGACGATCCGGAAGATGGCCTTGGTGACCCCGCCCAGCAGCGGCGAGTTCAGCATCATCGCGAACGTCAGGCCGAGGACCAGGTGGGCCACCATGCTGACGGTGATGAAGATCGCGGTGTTCTTGATCGCGGCCAGGAAGTCGGGGTCGGTGAGCACCGTCGTGTAGTTGGCGAACCCGGCGAAGACCGAGTTGTCCTGGACGATCACGTTGTCCCGGAACGAGTAGCTGATCACCATGACGATGGGGACCACCATCAGGACCACGATCAGCACGATCGTCGGGGACAGATAGCCGTACGGGATCAGGCGCCGGGCGACGGTCTTCTTGGCGGGCGCCGCCTGGTCGACCGTGGGGGCGGTCTTGGAGGCGATCAAAGTCATGGCTGTTCTCCTTCGTCGGGCGCCGCGCCTCTCGCCGAGGCGCGGCGCCCGGGCGGACTACTCGATCACCGAGGACCAGGACTGCTGGGCCTTGGCGAGCGCGTCGTCGACACTCGACTTGCCGGTCAGCACGAGCTGGAGCTGCTCGTCGAAGCTGCGCATCAGGTCCTCGGACTTGGGCAGGCCGACGAACTCGTTGGCCGGGTAGCCCTGCTGGTAGATGCCGAAGGCGGTCTTGAACAGCGGGTCGCTGTCACCGAAGTCGGGCTGGGCGGTCTTGTTGCCGGGGAAGCCGTTCGCGATCGTGCTGAGCTTGGCGTTGGTGTCCTTGCTCATCAGGTAGGACACGAACTTGAACGCCTCGGCCTTGTGCTTGGTGCTGTTGGAGATGCCGATGCCCCAGGACGCGTACGGGATGCCGCGCTTGCCGGTGTAGCCGTCCTCGGCCGGCAGGGCCGCCACCTCGAACTTGAGTTTCGGCGCGTTCTTCTTGATCAGGTTGATGTGCGCGAGCGAGTCGATCATCATGCCGACCTGGCCGTTGGTGAACTTCTCGACCTTGTCCTGCTCCTTCATGGTGAGCGAGCCGGGTGCGATGACGCCCGCGTCGTTCAGGCTCTTCACGTACTCGACGGTGCTCTTGACCGGCGGGGTCTGCAGGGCCGGCTTGCCGTCGGCCAGCATGCTGCCGCCGGATGCCCACAGCCAGGACATGACGTCGTTCTGGATGCCGTTGGGGACCGCCGTGTCGAGCGGAAGGGCCCAGCCCTTGACGCCGTTGCCGGTGGCGCTGATCTTCTTGGCCGCGTCGAGGAACTCGGTGCGCGTGGACGGCGTCTTGGTCACGCCGGCCTTGGCCAGCAGGTCCTTGTTGACGAACAGCGGGTAGACGAAGTTGACCACCGGGATCATGTACGTCTTGCCCTTGTACTGAACCTGGCTGGCCAGCTGGCTGCCGTCGTAGTTCGCGTCGGTCATCAGCTTGGACAGGTCGGTGATCGCGCCCTGCTTGGCGAAGTCGTTGACCCAGGCGCCGTCGAGGCCGACCACGTCGGGCAGGGTCTTCGAGGCGGCACCGGTGATCAGCTGCTGCTTGGTCGAGGCGTACGGCGCGCTCAGCAGTTTGATCTTGATGGTCGGATTCTGCGTCGTGAAATCGTTGACGATCTTGTCGAACTCCCCGGCCGGAAGCTCGGCCCCCCACCACTGGGCGAACTCCAGCGTGACGTTGCCGCCGGAGGTCGCGTCGTCCGAGCCCCCGCCGCCGCACGCCGCCACGAACGCGACCGTCGTGGCCGCCGTCACCGCCCCTATCACTCGCCTCAGCCGGGTTGCACGAACCGCCATGATGGCTCCTTCTATCGAGATCTTTCCGTTCTCTGCTGCGTTGGCGTCACGTTAGCAGCGTGTTACAGATGGATACAAGAGAAGAACAGCAGAAAACTGCGGAGTACGGCATACTGTTGCGCCATGGGACATCCTCGAAGCCGCCGTTCGCCCTGGGCAGAGCCGCGTTTGGGCCGGTCGTGCCCATCCTTGCGGCTCTTCGCGGCTCCGCGCAGCGATGTGCTCAATGGACACGCGGCTGTGGCATACTGCCGCACTGACAAGGGGGAACAGTGAGCGTTGACAGGGACGAGCGGCCGCGCCATCTACCTGCCGGACGCAAGGCTCAGCTCGCGGCCTATGTCGCCGACACCGGTCAGGTCACCGTCGGTGAGCTGGCCGAACGCTTCGGCGTCTCGATCGACACGGTCCGGCGCGACCTCGATCAACTGGCCGCCGAGGGCAGCCTCGTGCGCACGTACGGCGGGGCCGTCAGCCTGTCGACCGTCTCCCGCACCGACCGCGCCGTCGATCAGCGCCTCACCGTGCAGGAGCAGGAGAAGGAGAAGATCGCGGCGCTGGCCGCGACCCTGGTCCAGGACGGCTCGACCATCATGATCAACGGCGGCACCACCACGCTCGCCCTGGCCAAGTGCCTGGGCCAGCACCGCGAGCTGACGGTGGCGACCAACAACCTGCTGGTGCCGGGCGCGCTGCCGCCGGCCGCGATCCGCGACATCTACGTCTTCGGCGGCGCGGTCCGCTCGCTCACGCTGGCCACCATCGGGCCGGTCAGCTTCCGCGCCAACACCGGCGCCGAGCTCGACATCAGCTGCGACCTGGCGCTGATCGGCGTCGGCGCGGTCTCGGCCGAGGCCGGCTACACGACCAGCAACCTGGCCGAGGCGGCGATGATGCAGGAGATGATCTCCCGCGCCGCCCGGGTCGCGATCCTGGCCGACTCGTCGAAGTTCGGCCGGCGGCTGTTCGCCCAGGTGTCCGAGCTCGGCGCCGCCGACTACCTGATCACCGACAACCCGCCGCCGCCGGACCTGCGCGAGGCCCTGGCGGCGAACGGCGTGGAGCTGATGACCCCGAAGGCGGCGGTCGCCCGCTGAGCGGCTTGTCGCCGGCGGCGGTCGGCCACGGGCGGCGTTCCGCAGGCGGCGCTAGCGCCAGGGCAGCCGGGAGCGCTCCTGCCAGTAACGCTCGGCTGGAATCGCCAGGTCGCCGGCGTGGCCGGCGTGGTCAGCGTCGCCCGCGTGGCCGGCGTCGCCGGCCGGACCGGCGGCCAGGTCGGACGCGCGCAGGTTCGACCTCAGCTGCTCGACGGTCGCGGCGCCGGAGAGCACGATCGTCGCCCACCTTTGGCGCAGCGCCGCGGCGAGGGCGACCGCGTCGCCCGGCTCACCGGCCAGGCGGCCGTTGGCCAGCGCCTCCTTCACGATGACCAGGCAGCCGGCGTCGTGCGCCTCGGCCAGCGCCGGGCCGGCGCTCGGCTCGAGCAGGTTCCAGGTCGCCTGCACGCTGCGGAACAGCGGCCGCCCGCCGACCTCGACCCGCAGCGCGGCCCGGATCGCCTCGGCCTGGGCCGGCCCGCTGGTCGACAACCCGACCACGACACCGAGCCCGGCCAGCCGGCGGTGCAGCCGCGTGTCGTGCAGGGCGGGGCTGTCGGGCGTGACGGAGTGGATCTGATAGAGGTCGAGCCGGTCGCCGAGCAGGGCCCGCGTCTCCGCGTACTGGCGCTCGAAGGAGCCGAGGCTGTGGTCCTTGACCTCGTGCACCTCGGCGTCGACCCGCCAGCCGGCCGTGTAGGTGTATCCCCACTTGCTGCCCACCACCACGTCGTCGTGCCCGTCCAGCCATCCGGCCAGGAACTCCTCGGCCCGCCCGTACGACCGGGCGACGTCGAAGTACCGGACGCCGGCCGTGTACGCCGCGTCGAGGATCTCGTGCGCCCGGGCGCGCATCGCCTCGACGGTCCGCCGCTCCGGCAGGTCCGCCTCCCGGCCGAGATTGATGTAGCCGGGCCGGCCGACCGCCGCCAGACCCAGCCCGATCCGCGACGCCCCGGCCAGCCGCTCGACGATGTCGGTCTCCATGACGCCATCTTCGCTCAACCGGTGGGCCTGCCTGGCTTCCCGGCCACCGCTGCGCTACGGTGGCAGCGTTGCAGTTTTGATTCTCCTAAGACGTGATCGGCGCCTGTTGGGTCATCTGAGACCCGCCAGGCGTTTTTTGTTTTCGTCGTAAGTTCCCGGGGCGATCAATGCCGTGACGCGCGGCTCGCAAGGTGCGGGCCGCACAGCTGGCAAGGAGAAAAAATGGCCACCGGTACCGTGAAGTGGTTCAACGGCGACAAGGGCTTCGGCTTCATCACCCAGGACGACGGCGGCAAGGACGTGTTCGCGCACTTCTCCGCCATCGCGACCTCGGGCTACCGCACCCTCGAGGAGAACCAGCGGGTGGAGTTCGACGTCGCGCAGGGCGCCAAGGGTCTTCAGGCGGAGAACATCCGTCCGCTCTGATCCGAGCGGCCCGGCGGTTCCGCAGAGACTCGCCGGGCACGACGGCGGCCGATCGTTCCAGGTTGCAGATCCGCGACATCCGCGTGATCTCCCGGGACGGTCGGCCGTCTTCGTTTTCCCCTTTCTCCTCGCTACTCGATACTTTTCTCCTCGCTACTCGGTACTACCGGATAGCGGTACCCGGTGTTACCGTATAGCGGTACCCGGTGCTACGGGGTACCGCGCGGGGCGAGAGGGGAGCCGGGGATGGAAGACCTGACCGAGATGCTGAAGGGCACGCTCGAGGGCTGCGTCCTCGAGATCATCAACGGCGAGGAGACCTACGGGTACGCGATCACGCGCCGGCTGAACGATCTCGGCTTCACCGACGTCATCGACGGGACCGTCTACACGATCCTGCTGCGGCTGGAGCGCAACGGGCTCGTACAGGTGACGAAACGACCGTCCGAAGTGGGCCCGCCGCGCAAGTTCTACGCGCTCAACGACGCCGGGCGGCGGGAGCTCGCGACGTTCTGGGCGAAATGGGAGTACGTCTCGTCACGCATCGACAGGCTCAAGGAGGGCGGGCGATGAGCTTCTGGCAGACCATCACCGGCAGCGATCTCACCCGGGATTGGACGGCGTTCGAGGCCCGGGCCGCGGCGCTGCCGGCCGATCACCGGGCCGCATGGGAACAGATCAAGGGCAACCTCTTCCCGTACGGCAACTTCTCCGGCCGCAACCTCATGCCGATCGCCGATGCCGCTCTCGCGCTGCTCGAGGAGTCCGCGGCCGAGGGCCTGAGCGCGCACGAGGTCATCGGCGACGACATCCCCGGATTCTGCGCGGCACTGGCCGGCGGCGAGGGCGCCCGCACCTACCGCGACCGGTGGCGCGCGCAGTTGAACCGGAACGTCGCCCGCAAACTGGCCCGGCTGGGAGGCTGACATGGGCATTCACGACATCATCGAGGGCAAGCGGCAGTGGCGTGCGCACGTGGCCCGGGTCAAGGCCCTCCCGCCGGACTACCGGATCGTCTACCAGGAGATGCAGCGGTACCTCTTCAAGGTCGGCCCGGTCGGCCTCGCCGACGGCACCCTGCTCTCCGAGATCCTCGACTTCTTCGCCGAGGGCGCCGCGTCCGGCAAGGGAGTCCTCGAGCTCATCGGCACCGACGTCGCCGCCTTCACCGACGGCCTGATCCAGGACTCCCCCACCTACGCGGAGGTCTACCAGCGATCCATCAAAGACCCCCGCGCGTAGGGCCTTCGATCATGGGGTGACGCCGCTTTCCTGGGTTGGCGCCGCTTTCCTGGGTTGGCGCTGCTTTCCTGGGGTGACCCCGGCATTCATGGGGTGGCGCCGGCCGGGACGCGGTCGACCCGTTCGACGATCTCCGGCCGGAGCAGGCTCGCCGGCGGATCGACCAGGCTGGTCACCCGCACCAGCGCCACCGCTACCTCGTCGTCCTCGGTCGCGGCCAGCTGCAGCCGGCGCAGGTAGTCGGGGGTGAGCGGCGACTCGGACAGCGCCGGGCCGGTCACCCCCGGCAGGGCGAGATCAGCGCCGACGGCCAGCCGCCACGGGGCCTCCAGGATGCGGGAGACGGCCTGGAAGTAGCGGTACGGGTCGGGCTCGCCGCCGTGGGCCAGCTCGTCGCCGAGGGCGGCGGCGTTCATCGCGGCCACCGACATGCCCTGGCCGTAGACGGGGTTGAAACCGCAGGTCGCGTCCCCGGCGACGAGCAGGCCGGCCGGGAAGCGGCGCAGCTGGTCGTAGCGGTGCCGCACATAGGCCGGGAAGCGGAACGGCACCGGCGGCCCGAGCGGCTCGGCGGCGCGCAGCACGTCGTAGGTGTCGGGCATGGACAGACTTCGCGCGTACGCCCGGAGGTCGCCGGCCAGCAGCGGCGGGCGCTCGCCCAGCACGCCGGCCAGGGTGATCAGCACCCGGTCGCCCTCCAGGCGCTGCATCACGCTGCTGCGCAGCTGCCCCGGGAAGCGCGGGGTCACCACCACCAGGTCGCCGCCGAGCAGATCACCGGGCGCCGCGACCACGCAGGTGCTGTAGGCGAGGTCGATCGCGACCGTGTCGGCGGCGGGCGCCTCGTACCCGAGCTCGGCCAGCCACCGCGGCGTCCGGGAGCCCCGGCCGGTGGCGTCGACGACCAGGCCGGCGGAGACCACGCGGGCGTCGGAGCCGTCCCGGTTGGCCACCTCGGCCCCGGTGATCCGCTCGCGCCCCGGCGAGGCGTGCAGGCCGGTCACGTCGTACCCCTCGAGGAAGGTGACGTTGGGCAGCGCCCGCACCCGCTCCCGGATCGTGCCCTCCAGGAGAGGCCGGCTGGCCGAGAGGGCCTTCACGCCCGCGGTCGCCCGCCGCAACGCCCGCCCGTTGAGGTACCACCGGACGTCGGCGAGCATGTCGCCGGTGGACCCGCCGGCCGCGATCACCTGAGCGGTGAAGCCCGGAAGCAGCTCCTCGATGATCTGCAAACCGCGCGGCAGCATGGCGTGCACGTGCTGCCCATGCGGCACCCCGCGCCGCTGCTCGGCGCCGGCGGGTAAGTGATCACGCTCGACGATCGCGACACTGGCATAGTGGTCCGCGAGCACGCGGGCGGTCAGCAGCCCGGCGACGCTCCCGCCCAGCACCAGCGCGTGTTTCCCGATGGTTCCGGCCATGGTGTGACTCCCCCTCGTGTGGTGGCCTGCCATCGGGGAAGGCTGACACGGGTGAAGCACATCGGCATCGGTCCTGCCGCGAAGGCGACACGCCAGGCCCGGTGATCCGACATCCCGCCGATCGCCCCGGCCCGGCGGCTCGGCCGTCATGTGGCCGACCCGGCCGGTGCGCGCCTGGCCGGCCCGGCCGCCGCATAGGCGACAAGCCCGGCCGCGGCGAGCAACCCGGCGACCACCCCCGCGGCGGTGCTCGACGGAGCCTGGGACTGCCAGGTCGCGATCCGGCCGAGCAGCGGCTCCGCCCGCGGGAACATGATGGCGGCCAGCGTCCAGCCCAGCGGCAGGAACCACGCGCGCGGCGTGCCGATCGTCGCCGCGCCCAGCGCCGTCAGCCCGAGCAGGCCGGCCGCATCCCGTACCACGAGCCCGGCCGGCCCGAAGCGCGCCCCGGTCGCCAGCGTGACCAGCGGCAGGCCCGCCACGACCAGCGACGCCACCAGCAGGTGCGCGGCCCGGCGCGGCGCCCAGCGCAGGGCGGCTGTCTTCTCCAGGGCGTCGTCGGGCCCGCCGAGGGTGGCGGTGAGCGCGGCGACCGAGAGCAGCAGCGTGAGGACCACCATCTCGGGGCCGACCGCCCGGCTGTCGGAGAAGACCGACCACAGCGACCACGACACCACCGCGCACCCGCCCGCCCCGATCAGCGCGGCCGGAGCGTGCCGGGAGCGCAGGTACAACCCGAGCCACCTCATGGCGCGACCCATCGGGCCGGCGTCGCCGCGGCGTGCCGGGAGCGCGGGGGCTGCCCCAGCCACCTCATCGCGGGACCGAACAGGTCAGCGCGGCCGTGCGCAGCGCCACGACCCGGGCCTGCGCCTCGCCAGCCGGCAGCGCGTGCAACGTCTCCCACAGCGCCCGCGCCTCGGCGTCGGCGGGCGGCCGCCCGATCAGCCAGGAGGCGGCGGCCAGCGCCTGCGCCGCGCTCGCCGTGCTCTCGCAGTGCGGCGGACTGGCGAACGCCCCGGTCACCACCTCCACCGGCACGTCGGCCCGGTCGCGGAGGTGACCGTTCGTGCCCACCTCGACCTCGAGCAGCACCACGTCGTTGTCCCAGGCCGGGTAGACATCGGGCACGTAGGTGGTGGTGTCCTCGTGCACGCGGGTCGGCGCGCCCGGCAGCTTCGCCAGCGCGGCCAGCCCCTCGGCCGCTCCGGGGCCCACCTCGCCCAGCAGTCCGGAGTGGACCCGGCTCAGGCACACCCGCGGCTGGTCCTTCGCGCACACCAGCTCCTGCGCGGTGGTGTCGACCGAGGAGACGACGTACCGGTTCCGGTGCGGCATGACGGCGACGGCCAGCACCACCCCCAAGATCAAAGGCACCACCGCGGCCGTACGCGAACGCCAGCCACCGGAGATCGCCAGCAGCAGCGCGGTGACCGTCAGCGCCGCCAGCCACAGGGCCTGGGCGGCGCTCGCCCGCTCCGGGACCGTCGTGTAGGCGTCCGGCATGTTCATCTCGTAGATCGGCGAGAACACCAGTGCCAGCCAGCCCCGCGGCCGGGTCGCGCCCGGGATGAGCAGCAGCAGCGCGAGACCGCCCACGCCCAGGGCGGGCGCGGTCACCGGCCAGGGCAGCAGGCGGCCGGCCGCGAGACCGAGCCAGACGGCGGCGACCAGCGCCAGCGCGCCGACCCCGGTGACGACGAAGACCGACAAGGGCAGGTAGCGCGCGGTGCCGGCGATCCACAGGCCGCCCACCACGCCCATCGCCAGGTAACCGCCGACCACCGCGATCGCCATCGCGCCCAGCGTCGGCGCCGCCCGCTGGGCCCGCGGCCGCGGCGTGCTCGCGAACAGCTCGGCCACCCGCGACCGGTGCTCGCGGCGAGCCTGCCAGGCGCCCGCGGCCAGCGCCAGCGGCCAGAGCAGGACCAGGTAGAGCCGCTGGGTCATGGCCAGCTGCATCCACCCGGTGGCGAAGCCGATGCCCTCGGCGAAGAACAGGGCGAGGACGCCGACCACCAGCAGGGCGAGGGCGGTGCCGATCGCCGCCGACCGGCGCAGCTCGACGCGCAGCATCCGGCTCATCGGGCCGCCTCCGCCCGGTGCGCCTTGAGCAGCGCCGAGTAGCCGCGCTCGGCCGGGCTGTCACCGGCGTCGCGCTCCCCGCCGCGGGCGGCCAGGTCGTCCGGGGTGCCCTGGTAGACCAGCCGCCCCTCGTTGATCAGGACGACGTCGGTGCAGGCCGCGACCACGTCCTCGACCAGGTGGGTGGAGACCAGCACGCAGCTGTCGACACCGACGTCGCGCAGCAGCTCGCGGAAGTCGAGGCGCTGCTCGGGGTCGAGGCCGACGGTCGGCTCGTCGAGCAGCAGCACCGCCGGGTCGTTGACGATTGCCTGGGCGATGCCGGCCCGGCGCAGCATGCCGCCGGAGAGAGTCTTCATCCGCGCGCCGGCCTTGGCGGCCAGGCCGACCCGGTCGATCGCCCGCTGCACGGCGCCGGGGATCTCCGCCTTCGGCATCTCCTTGAGCCAGGCCATGTATTCGACGAACTCGCGCACCGTGAACCGCGGATAGAACCCGAACTGCTGGGGCAGATAACCCAGCTTCCGCCGTACGCCCCGCAGGTCGCCCCGCCCGCCGACCGGCTCGCCGAGCAGGGTCAGCTCGCCGCCGGCCGGACCGATGACGGTGGCGAGCGCCCGCATCAAGGTCGTCTTGCCGGCGCCGTTCGGGCCGAGCAGGCCGTGGACGCCGGTGCCGAGAGCCAGATCGAGCCCGTCCACGGCCAGGTGCCGTCCCGCCCGCACTCGCAGCCGATCGGCATGGACCGCCCACGGGTAGGTGGTGGGTGCCGACTCGGCCGCGCTCACCGTGCGCATCATCGTGCTCCTTCGCAGCGTCAGTTATGGCTGTTCAGCAGGCGGAAGTTGGCGGCCCGCGTCGCCGCGAGGGCGGTCAGCGCCAGGGTCAGCAGGGCCCAGGCCACGGACGACCCGGGCCGCAGCACCAGCGGCAGGCGCGCGGCGAGCACAGCCGGCGTCGCCACGGCCAGCACCCAGGCGGCGCCGAGCCAGAGGGCCGCGCGGCGCACCCCGACGAAGGCGCCGAGCGCGATGGTGGCGGCGGAGAACGCCAGGCACGGCAGCAGGGTCAGGGCCAGGTCCACGCCGCCGGTGCGGGCGCCGGCCAGGGCGAGCGCCGGCACGATCACGGCGAGCACCCCGGCCGTACGCCGCAACAGCATGGTCAATCCGGCCGCCGGGGTGGTCGCGATCAGCTCGCCCATCGGGTCGTGCCGCCGGCTCCACGCGATCGCCACCCCGGGCAGCGGCGCGACCGGCGCCAGCAGCATCACCAGCGACGGCACGTCGGGCAGCAGCGCCTGCAGCCCGGCCGCGCAGGCCAGCGCCGCCACCGTCATGGTCAGCCACGGCACCAGATGCCAGACCAGCCAGCGGTTGCGCGCGGCGAACCACCGGCGGCGCGGCTCCGGCGCCGGCCCGGCCGCGATGGCGCTCTCCAGGGCGAGCGCGACCCGATCGAGGAGAGCGCGCGAGTCGTCGGCCGGCACCAGCGCCCGGCACTGGGCGCAGTCCTCGAGGTGCGTCTCGACCGACCACACGGTGACCTCGTCGAGGGCCGGCTCCCCCTGCGCGTACCGGCTGATGATCTCTCGGCTCGGATGGGTCGTCATGACAGCGCCTCCCGCAGCGCGATCCGGGCCCGCCGGGCCCGCGATTTCACCGTGTTCTCCGGCATCCCCAGCAGCAGCGACGTCTCCCGCACGGACAGGCCGTCGAGGACCATCGCCCGCAGCACCTGACGCGCCTCGGCCGGCAGCTCGAGCAGGGCCCGTTCCAGCTCGTGCCCGACCTGCCCGGCCAGCACCTCGTCCTCGGCGGCGGCGGCGACCGTCTCGGTCAGCGGCACCGGCGGCACCTGGTTCTGCCGGACCCGCCGCCGGAACGCGTCGACGAGCCGATGGGCGGCGATCGTCCAGAGCCAGCCGAGCGCGCTGCCCTGGGCCACCGACTTTCCCTGGGCCACCGAGCTTCCTTGGGCAGCCGTACCCGCGAAGCTGCCGGCCGCCCGCCACACCGCGAGGTAGGTCTCCTGCATGACGTCGGCGACCATGTCGTCGTCGGCACACCGCCGCCGCAGCCGGGCCAGCAGCCATGGCGACGTCCGCCGGTACAGCTCGTCGAACGCGCGACGGTCCCCCGCCGCTATGCGTCGCACGAGCTCGCCCTCGTCGGCGGCCTCCAGGCTTCTTTTCACACCCAGCTAGACGACGGCGGCGGCGCCGCGGGTGCCTCGCAGCGTGTGACTTGGGCCACAGCGGTGCTTTCAGCGTTCCCTCAGTACGCGTTTGTGATCGTCGCCGGGTCGGGTGCGGTTCGGCGATGGAGGCTCGCGTGCCGATACGAAGACCGGCTCGGATCGCCGTGGCCGTGGCCGTCGTCGCGGCGGTGGCGTGGGCGGCCGGACGGCTGCCGGCCGTGGGCGGCTCGTGGACGGCGGCGCTCGGTCTGATCGGCCGGCTCCCGTGGTTCGAGATCCTCGGCCTCGGCGCCGTCTGGATGCTCGGCCTGTGCGTGCACGCGACCGTGCTCAGCGCGTCGATGCCCGGCCTGCGCCGCCGCCGGGCCCTGACCCTGAACCTGACCGGCAGCGCCGTCTCCAACGTCCTGCCCCTGGGCGGCCTGGCCGGCACCGCGCTGAACCTCTCCATGACCCGGTCCTGGGGACACAGCCGCCTCGACTTCGCCCGCTTCGTCGTGGTCACGAAGGCCTGCGACGTCATCGCCAAGCTGCTGATGCCCGCGGTGGCGGTCGGCGCCCTGCTCGCTTCCGGCGCTCTGTCCCCGGCCGCCGGCGGCTGGGTGCTCGCCGCCGCCGTCGCGTTCGGGGCCGGAGCGCTGCTGCTGCGGGCGATGTGCGGGCGCGCTACGCCGCTGCTGCACGTGGTCGGCCTGGCATCCCGGGCCTGTTCGTGGGCGTCGCGCGGGCGGTCGGTGGGTGCAGGCTGGCCGACGGCGGTCTCCGCCCTGCTCGAGGGCACGGACGTGCTGGTCCGGCGGCGACGGCTCACCCTCACGCTGGGCATGGCCGGCTACTGGCTCGCCCAGGGCGCGCTGTTCTGGTGCTGCCTCGCCGCCGTCGGGCTGCGGCCGTCGCCGCCGGTGGTGCTGGCCGGTCTGGTCGCCGAGCGGCTGATGACGCTGCTGGTGGTCACCCCGGGCGGCGCCGGCCCGGCCGAGACGGCCATGATCACGGTCCTGATCGCGCTCGGCGCCGATCCCACCCGGGCGCTGGCCGGGGTGCTGCTCTTCCGCGCGTTCGTCTTCGCGGCCGAGATCCCGGTGGGCGGCGCGGTTCTGCTCGGGTGGTGGGCGAGCAGGCGATTGACCGTACGCCGGGAGCCGGCATGCGTGTAGCCCATGTCACCGACGTCTACCTGCCACGGCTGGGCGGCGTCGAGTTGCAGGTCCACGACCTGGCCACCCACCAGCGCCACCGCGGCGACGAAACCGTGGTCATCACCACCACCCCGGCCGCCGGCGCCGGCGCGGCGCTCGGTCCCGCCGCCCCGGTTCTCCCGGCGGCCGGCGACGTCCCGGTCCTGAGGCTGGGCGCCGGTCGACGGCTCGGCGCCGGCCCCTACCGCCGGGTGCCGGGCCCGGAGCTGACCGGCGCTCTCCGGTCGTGCGGCGCGGACGTGGTCCACGTCCACATCTCCACCCTGTCGCCACTGTCGTGGACGGCAGCCCGGACCGCGGCCGCGAGCGGCCTGCCGACGGTCATCTCGGTGCACTCGATGTGGCACGACATCCTGCCGCTGGCCCGCCGGTACGCACGGTGGCACGGCACCGCCCGATGGCCGGCAGTATGGACGGCGGTCAGCACCGCGGCCGCCGAGGCGGTGAGCGCGGCCCTGGACGGCACGGCCGTCGGCGTCCTGCCCAACGGCATCGATCCCGCCGACTGGCGGACCGCACGGCCCGCGGCCAAGCCGTTCGCCACCGGGGCGCCCGTGCCGACGCTGGTGAGCGTGATGCGCATGGTCGGCCGGAAGCGGCCTCTCCCGCTTCTCGACGTCCTGCTCGGCCTGCGGGACGACCACCCCGGACGGTTCCGGGCGGTGCTGGTCGGCGACGGCCCGCAGCTGCCGCGGATGCGGAGACGAGCCGGCGCGACCGGCGGGACCGGCACGACCGGCACCACCGGTGCCACCGGCGCGACCGGCGCGACCGGCGCGACCGGCGGCATCGAGCTGACCGGCGCGCTGACCCGCCCGGCGATCCGTCGCGTCCTGGCCGCGGCGGATCTCTACATCGCGCCTGCCGTGCGCGAGTCGTTCGGGATCGCCGCCCTCGAGGCCCGCACCGCCGGCCTCCCGGTCGTGGCCCGCGCCGGCACCGGCGTCGCCGACTTCATCCGGCCCGGCGTCGAGGGCTGGCTGGTCCGCTCCGACCAGGAGCTCGCCACGACGCTCGCCGCACTCCTCGACGATCCGGCGCGGCTCGCCGCCGTGGCCGCGCACAACCGGGCCACCGCGCCGCCGATGAGCTGGCCGGCCGTGCTCGCCGCCGCCGACGCGCTGTACGAGACGGCGATCCGGCGCCGACCGGTTCCACCGGACCGAGGACGGGTGGAGGTGCCCGGATGACGGACCGGTTCACGCTGGTGGCGTTCCACGCCCATCCGGACGACGAAAGCCTGCTCACCGGCGGCACCCTGGCCCGCGCCGCCGCCGAGGGCCACCGGGTGGTGCTGGTGGTCGCCACCCTCGGCGAGGCCGGCGCCCAGGGGCCCGCCGAGCAGGTCGCCACCCGCCGGCACGCCGAGCTGCTCCGCGCGGCCGCCGCCCTCGGCTGCGCCCGGGTCGCCGTCCTCGGCTACCGCGACTCTGGCCTGCACGGCGACGCCCCACCGGCGGCCGGCGGCCGGCCGCGGTTCGTCGACGTGCCGGTCGCCGAGGCGGCGGCGGGGCTGATCGCCATTCTGCGCGAGGAGCGGGCGCACGTGCTCACCGGCTACGACGCGCACGGCGGGTACGGCCACCCGGACCACCGCCACCTGCATCACGTCGCTCGGCACGCCGCCGCCGCGGCCGGGACCCCGGTGCTGCTCGAGGCGACGGTCGACCGTGGACGGCTGCGGGCGGCGCTGCGGCTGATGCGGCCGGCCGGCCGGTTGCTGCCGCGGCTCCCGCTGACCGCGTCATCCGGCAGCTACGCCGCCCGGAGCGACACCACCCACGTGGTCGACGTCGGACGGTTCTGGCGGCAGAAACGTGAAGCCCTGCGCATGCACGAGACCCAGATGCGCGGCGGCCCTGGCATACGCACGGTCGCACTGCTCGGGCGGCTGCCGGGACCGGTGTTCCGCGCGGTCGCCGGCCGCGAATGGTTCATCGAGACCGGTCGCGAACCGGCCGCGCGGGCGGACGATGACGTGTTCATCAGTTTGCGGTCCTAAGTCGCTTTCAGCCTTTTCTCATGCGCGCCCGCCTAGCGTGCGCGCCATGGAACGCCGTGACGCCCTCCGCGCGGTCACCGCCCTCGCCCTCGGCGCCGCCGCCGCGGGCTGTGACCCCGCGCCGCCCGCATCCGCCCCGAGGCCGGTCCGACCGGCACATTCCCCCGATCCGGCGAACGCGGCGGGTCCGGCGAACGAAGTAGGCTCAGCGGACGCGACCGATCCGGCCGCAACAGTTCCGCCCGGCGAGCTGCGGCACGGGCCACGCGACCGTCCCCAGGTGGCGCTGACCTTCCACGGCCAGGGCCGACCGAGGCAGGTGAGCGCCCTGCTCGACGAGGTGAACAAGGGCGGCGCCCGCATCACCGTGCTGGCCGTCGGCACCTGGCTGTCCGCCAACCCGGCCCTCGGCCGGCGCATCCTCGCCGACGGTCATGAGCTCGGCAACCACACCCAGCATCACGCCGACATCAAGGCGATGACTCCGGCGCAGGCCTACGCCGAGGTCGCGGCGTGCGCCGAAGCGATCAAGGGCGTCGCCGGCGGGATCGGCCGGTGGTTCCGGCCCTCGCAAACCCAGTTCGCGACCGCGATGATCGAGGCGGCCGCCCGCCGGGCCGGCTATCCGAACTGCCTCTCGTACGACGTGGACCCCCGCGACTTCACCGATCCCGGCCCGTCCGCGATCGTCGCGGCGACCCTCGCCGCGGTCCGGCCCGGCTCGATCGTCAGCCTGCACTGCGGCCACGACGGGACGGTGGCCGCGATCGCCCCGCTGCTGGCCGGCCTGCGGGACCGCGGCCTGCGCCCGGTCACGGCGTCGGAGCTGTTCGCATGACCCGCCGGATCGCCGCCCTGGCCGCCCTGCTCGTGCTGGCCGGCTGCACCAGCTCGCCCGCGCCGGCCGTGCCCCGCGCCGCTCACCCGTCCCCGGCCACGCCCGGCCCGGCGCCGACGGCGGCGGGGGCGACGGGGGCAGGGGCGACGGGGGCGAGGGCGGGGGCGACGACGGCGACGGGCCTGCTGCCGGGGATGCCGCCGCCGCTCGATCCGGCCGACGTCTACGCGGCCGACCGTCCCGGCCATCTGACCGGCGCCGCGGTCCACGCCCGGCCGCTGGTCTACGTCCCGAATTTCGGCAGCGACACCGTAACGCTGATCGACCCCCGCACGTACCGGGTGATCGCCACCGTGCCCGCCGGTCAGGGCCCGCAGCACGTCGTGCCGTCGTGGGACCTGCGCACACTGTGGATCAACGACAACAGCGGCAACGCGCTGATCCCGATCGACCCCGGCACCGGCCGGCTGGGCCGTCCCGTGCCGGTCGACGACCCGTACAACCTCTATTTCACGCCGGACGGCAGGTTCGCGATGGTGATGGCCGAGTCCCGCCGGGCGATCATCTTCAGCGATCCGCACACCATGGCGCCGCGGCACGTGCTCCCGGTGGGCTGCGACGGGATCAACCACGCCGATTTCTCGGCCGACGGGCGCTACTTCATCGCCACCTGCGAGTTCTCCGGCGATCTGGTCAAGGTCGACACCGCGGCGCAGCGCGTCGCCGGGCGGCTGCATCTGCCCGGGCACGCGATGCCGCAAGACATCAAGATCTCTCCCGACGGCCGTACGTGGTATGTCGCCGACATGCAGACCAGCGGGCTGTGGGTCATCGACGGCGACCATTTGGCCGTACGCTCATTCGTCCCCACCGGCGACGGCGCGCACGGCCTCTATCCCAGCCGCGACGCGCGCGATCTCTACGTCGCCAACCGGGGCGAGGGCAGCATCTCCGTCCTCGACTTCGGCACCGGCCGGGTCGTCGCCAAGTGGCGGCTGCCCGGCCACGCCAGCCCCGACATGGGTGGCGTCTCCGCCGACGGGCGCGTGCTCTGGCTCTCCGGCCGCTACGACCACGAGGTGTACGCCATCGACACCGCCACCGGCCACCTCGTCGCCCGCATCCCGGTCGGCACCGAGCCGCACGGCCTGTGCGTCTGGCCCCAGCCCGGCCGATACTCGCTCGGGCACACCGGCATTCTGCGCTGACGCCCGTCAATGCAGAAATAGCGGATTGGTCGCTCCTTCAGTCTTACCTTTAGGCGAACCTGGTCCGCCGCCGGCTTTTCCGGTGGGATTCGGGTCATGAGAAGACGCCTGACCGCCGGAGCCGTCGCCACCGCGACCGGCCTGGCCTTCCTGACCACGGTCCCGTCGGCCGCCACAGCGGCGCCCACGGCGGCCGTCGATTACACGGTCGTGTCCGCCGACGGGGTGTCCGCGGCGGACGCCGCGGCGGCCATCACCGCCGCCGGCGGCACGATCGTAAGCGGCAACGAGACCGTCGGGGTGTACCAGGTCACCTCGGCCGACGCGCGGTTCGAGGACCGGGCCGCCGCCTCCGGCAAGCTGATCGGCGCGAGCGTGCGCCGGGCCATCGGCCACGCGCCCAGCCAGATCGAGCGGATCGACACCGGCTCGATCGGGTCGGGCGGCGACGGCCACCACGGCGGACCGGCCACCATGGATCCGCTCGACGACAAGCTCTGGGGCCTGTCGATGGTCCGGGCCGACAAGGCGCGCCGGATCGAGTCCGGCAACCGCGGCGTGCGGGTCGGCATCCTCGACACCGGGCTCGACGCCACCAACCCGGACCTGGCGCCGAACTTCGACGCCCGGCTGTCCCGCAACTTCGCGCCCGACCTGCCCGACATCGACGGGCCGTGCGAGGTGCCGAGCTGCCTCGACCCGACCGGCACCGACGACGACGGGCACGGCACGCACACCGCCGGCACCATCGCCGCCGCGGCCAACGGCGTCGGCGTCTCCGGCGTCGCCCCGAACGTCACGCTGGTCGAGCTCAAGGTCGGCCAGGACTCGGGCTACTTCTTCCTCGACCCGGTGGTCAACGCGCTGACGTACGCCGGCGACCACGGCATCGACGTGGTGAACATGTCGTTCTACGTCGACCCCTGGCTCTACAACTGCGTCGCCAACCCCGCCGACAGCCCGACCGACCAGGCCGGGCAGCGGGCGATCATCGCGGGCATGCGGAGGGCCCTCGAGTACGCGCACCGCAAGGGCGTGACCATGTTCGGGTCGCTCGGCAACAACCACGAGGACCTCGGGGCCCCACGCACGGACACCTCGAGCCCCGACTACGGCGGCACGCCGTACAGCCGCCCGATCGACAACAGCACCTGCTGGGACCTGCCGGTCGAGGGTCCGCACGTGATCGGCGTGTCGGCACTCGGCCCGTCCGCGCGCAAGGCCGACTACTCCAACTACGGGCTCGAGCAGATCTCGGTGTCGGCGCCGGGCGGCTACCTGCGGGACGGTCTCGGCACGCCGTCGTACCAGAGCATCGGCAACGAGATCCTCTCCACCTACCCGCTCAAGGTGCTGCAGGCCAAGAAGCTCGTCGACGCCGACGGGAACATCACCGCGGCCGGGTCCAAGTCGGTCTTCAAGGACTGCACGAAGGCCGGGGTCTGCGGCTACTACACGTACCTCCAGGGCACCTCGATGGCCTCGCCGCACGCGGCGGGGGTGGGCGCGCTGATCGTGAGCCGCTACGGCGTGCGCGACCACCGGCACGGCGGCAAGACGATGTCGCCGGACCGGGTCGAGCGGGTGCTCTACCGCACCGCGGCCGAGCACGCCTGCCCCGACCCGCGCCTGCAGTCGTACGTGGACGTCGGCCGCAGCACCGAGTTCGACGCCTACTGCGCCGGCAGCGAGCACTTCAACGGCTTCTACGGCTACGGCATCGTCGACGCCTACGCGGCGGTCGGCGGCCGCTGACGCACGACGGCGGCCCGTTCCGGTGAGCGGGCCGCCCCGTCACGCACGGCGCCACCAGCGCTCCCGGCGCTCGTCGGGCGGCTCGCCGCCCTCGTCGTCCTCGACCGGCACCAGCCGCACCGGCTCCACGCCCGGCGCGGGCACGACGAAGACACCCGGCGCCAGCTCGGGCAGCGTCGGCGCGAGGGCGATCATCGCTTCCCGGGTGTCGTCGTGGTCCAGGCCCAAGGTTCGTTCCCGCTGGTCGAAGACTTCCTGGAGGACCCGCCGGGCCCGCATCCGGTCGCCGAGGTCGAAGAGCACCCGGCCCAGGTTGATCATTGCCCGCTGGGTGTCGGGATGCTCGGCGCCCAGCGTCGCGCGGCGGCCGTCGACCGCCTCCTGGAGCAGCGCGCGGGCCCGCTGCGGGTCGCCGAGCTGAGCGACGGTCGCGCCCAGGTTGTTGATCGTCTGCAGGGTCTCCGGGTGACGGTCGCCGAGGGTGCGCCGCTGGACGCTCAGCATGCGCTCGTAGATGGGGCGGGCGCCGCGCAGGTCGCCGAGCGCCTGCAGCGACGAGGTGAGGTTCTGATCCATCTGCAGGACGTCCGGGTGCTCGTCGCCGAGCCGGCGGCGCATCGGGGGAAGGATCCGCCGGAAGAGGTCACGGGCCTCCTCGTGCTCGCCGAGCTGATCCAGCACCAGGGCGTAGTTGTTGATGGTGGCCAGCGTGACGAAGTCGTCCTCGCCGAGGACGCGCTCCATCGCCTCGATCGTCCCGGCCAGCAGCACGCGGGCCCGCTCGAGCTCGCCGGCCCGGCGCAGCCCCTCCCCGAGCAGGCCGGCCAGCTGCAGCGTGGGCGGCAGCTCGGCGCCGAGCTGCCGCCGCACCGCAAGATCGCGTTCCCACAGCAGGCACGCGGTGCGCGCGTCGCCGCCGTCGAGGAAGCTCCAGGCCAGCTGCTCGATCTCGGCCAGCGTCCGGGCCTGCACCCCGCCGGTGCGGCGCTCCCGCTTCAGCCGCCGGTCCAGTTGGGCGAGGTAGTCCTCGATCCGCATCTCTCTACAGTAGATTCGCGTGCAAGCGCAGCAGGTGGATCGCGCCGCCGTCCTCGCCGATCGCCACCGTGACCCGGCCGCCGGCGGAGGCGACCGCACAGCTCGTCACCGGGTGGTCGGCCGTCCAGCGGGCCGTCTCCCGGTCGTAGCGCAGGCTCCACACCCGGGTCGTGCTGTCGTATCCGCTCGAGACCAGGAAGTCACCGGCGGCGCTGAACGCCGCGGCGCGCACCGCGTCACCGTGCCAGGCGAGCGAGCCGGCCGAGGTTCCGGTGAGGAGATCCCAGAGCAGGATCCGGTCGTCGCCGTACGCGCACGAGACGATGTTGCGGCCGCCCGGGATCGGGGCCAGGGCCACCACCGCCCCGCGATGACCGGCGAGGTGGTGCAACGCCTGCCCGGTCGCCGTGTCCCACACCCGGACCGTCCCGTCGTCGCCGCCGACGATGAGCAGGCGGCCGTCGCCGCCGAACGCCAGCGTGCCCGGCGAGCCCTGATGGCCGGGGAGGGTGTGCAACCGCCGGCCGGCGGCGACGTCCCACACGCGGGTCATGGCGTCTTCCCCGGCCGCGGCGACGAGCCGGCCGTCCGGGCTGATCGCCACCGAGATCGCCCCCGCATCGTCACCGTTCCACGAGCGGCCGTCCGCGCGGACCACGCCGTCGCCGCCGGCCGAGGCCACGAACCGGGCGCCGGCGGCCACGGCCCGCACGCCGTAGGCGTGGCCGGGCAGGGTGGCCACCGGCCGGGCGCCGGGCACCTCCCAGACCCGCACGGTGCCGTCGAATCCGCCGGACACTAGCGATCCGCCGCCGGGGACGAAGGCCAGCGCGTCGACGCTGCGCAGATGCCCATCGCCGGCGGGCGGCGGCGAGGTGGCCCGCGCGCCGGCCGACGACGGCGAGGTGGTCCGCGCGCCGGCGGACGGCGGCAAGCCGATCCGCGCGCCGGCGGGCGGTCGCCACAGCCGGGCGGTCCGGTCGTCGCCGGCCGACACGATCTGGCCGGTCGGGGCGGCGGCCAGCTCGACGACCCGGCCGGTGTGCCCGGCGAGCGTGTGCACGTCCCGGCCGCTGTCGATGTCGGTCACCCGGATGCGATGGTCATAGGCGACCGACACGACGTGCCGGCCGTCGGCGGTGATCGCCACCGGGCCGCCGTACTGGCGATCGGTCAACACCCGCAGCGGGCGGCCGGTGGCGAGATCCCAGACCCGCACGGTCGAGTCTCGCCCGGTCGAGGCGGCCCGGCGCCCGTCGGCGCTGACCGCGACGTGACCGGCCTCGCCGGGGCCGCCGGTGAGCGCCCACCGGGACGCCCCGGACGGCACCTTCCAGGACCGGACGGCGTGACCGTCGGCCGCCACCAGCACGGTTCCGTCCGGGGTGACCGCGATCGCGCCGACCGCCCCATCACCGACGATCGCCGCCGGCGCCGGGTCGGCCGGGCCGGAGGCGGCGGCCGGCGAGCCGGAGGCGGCGGCCGTGGCCCAGACCAGGATCGTGCCGTCGGAGCCGGATGCCACGACCCGTCCGTCCGCCGCCGCGACGTCGCGCACCGGGTGACCGAGCCCGGTCAGAACCCGGACCTCACGGCCGCTGACCAGGTGGCAGATCCGCACGGTGCGGTCGGCGCCGCCGGAGACGATCTGCCGTCCGTCCGGGGTGATCGCCACCGCGTGGACCGGGCCCGCGTGGTGCTCGAGCGCTCGCTCCTCGCGGCCGCTGCCGGCGTCCCAGACGTGCACGGCCGCCCCGGCCGCGGTGACGATGTGGCGCCCGTCCGGGCTGATCGCGACCGCGGTCACCGGCGCCCGGTGCACCAGAGTCCGTTCCAGCTCGCCGCCGGCGGTCGCGGCGAGCGGCCGGGTCGGGCACAGCCACGGCGCCCACCCGGCGGCCGCCCCGGTCAGCCGCCGCCGCAGGGCGTCCTGCTCCTCGGGAAGCCGGCCGATCACCTGCCCGGGCAGCTGCGCCGGGTCGCCCGAGAGCACGTGCGTGGACAGCTGAAGGGCGCCGTGGACTGCGTCGGCGGCCGGAACGCCGGGCAGCGCCGCGTAGTCGCGCAGCAGGCTCACCACGCCGGACGCGGCGAGCCGGGCCCGCAGCCAGTCGAGGTCGGTCAGCGTCCGCTCGAGCTCGTCCCGGTGCCCGGCCCGGCCGAGATGGTGGGCGAGGTTGTCGAGCAGGTAGCCGTCGTCGGGCGCGGCCGGCCACCCGTCCGGCGCGGCCGGCCGATAGCCGTCGATGAGCCGCCGGTGCGCCGCCTCCAGCCCGTCGCGGCCGAGCTCGTGTGCTACCACATCGGCCTGCAGGTCGTGCAGGACGAGCAGGCCACCGCCGGCCGAGGTGATCAGCGACCGCCGCTCGAAGAGGTCCAGCAGGTCCCCGGCGTCGGCGGGCCGCACGCCGGCCGGCCGCCACAGCGCCTCGGCCGCGGACCGGGGAAAAGCGCCGCGGCCGTTGAAGACGGCCAGCTCCCGGTAGCGGCGACGGGCATCGTCACCGGGCAGCTCGGCGATGCCGAGGGTGATCGCCGCGAGCAGCGTGGGATGGGGGTAGGCGGCGCCGAAGTCGGCCCGGATCTTCGACAGGTCGGCCTCGCCGAGCCGGTCGAGGATGTCGTGCCAGCGGGCCGGGGCCGCCCCCGGCCCGATCATGGCGCCGGCCATGGCGATGCCGAGCGCGAGGTTGTCGAGGCGGGTGCAGATCTCGTCGGCGGGAAGGGTGTCGAGCTCGTCCGCGGTCCGGCCGGTCCAGCGCCCGAGCAGCTCGAGCGCCTCGGGCAGGGCGAGGGCGGCGACCGCCACCACGGCGGCGTCGAGGTCGCGGGCCAGCCCGGCGTCGCGACTGGTGATCAGCAGCGGGAAGGAGGGCGGGAACGCGTCGACGATGTCGCGCTCCCAGACGTTGTCGAGGACGACCAGCACCGGTCCGGCGACCGGCAGCGCGGCCAGCGCGTCCCGGCCGGCGGCGACGGTGGCGAAGGCCGGTACGCCGCCGGTGGCGTCGGCGGCGAAGGACATGACGCCGGTGGCGCCGGCGGCGAAGGGCGCGCCGCCGCTCAGCCGCAGGGCCAGGTCGGCCTGGAGCATCCGCGGATCGGTGCGCGGTTCGACCGCCAGCCACGCCACGCCGCCCGGGTAAGCCGACCGCACCCGCTCGTCGTGCACGGCCGCCGCCGCCAGCGCGGTCTTGCCGGCGCCGCCCATCCCGGCCACGGCGACCGGTCGCCCCTGCCCGGTGGTGAGTGCCGCGACCAGGGCCGCGAGCTCGGGACGATCCACGAACCGCGACGCGCGTACCGGCGGGGCGCCCAGGAACTCCCGGCGGACCGGCGGGCCGGCGTGGTGCGGGCTGCGGGCCACCGGCAACCGCCCGGCGACCTGGCTGCGCTGCGTCGGCGTCTGCCGGGGCGTGCGGGCCCGCATCCACTCGTACACGAACTCGTAGAGCTCACCCTGGTCGACCACCCCGTCCCGGCGGAGGTCGGCGTCGCCGGTGCGCAGCCCGGCCACGATGGCGTCGGTGAACACCGATCCGGGCGCCGGGTGCCCGGGAACCGCGCCGGCGCCGGACTCGTAGGCGAACTGAATCCGGGTCGAGGCCGTCATCACCGCGCAACCGCGACCGCCGGGCTCGGCGAGCTGGTCGAGGACGTCGACCTCGACGGCGGACTTGGGCAGGTGGCCGGCCGGGAACGCGCCGGAGTAGCAGCAGTCGAGCCACACCAGCACCTGCCGGCAGCGGCTCCGGTCGATCAGCCGTCGCAGGAAGTGCCCGGCGACGGCGGTCGAGTCGTACAGGTCGCGCACGGTGTCGGCGGTGACGAGATGCAGGTCTCCGGCCTCGTCCTTGGCGCCGTGACCGGAGACGTAGACCAGGACCAGATCGTCGCGACCCGCGTCCCGGAACAGTTGGTCCAGCCGGAGCCGGACCTGGTCGGACGGGCGGTTGTGCAGCAGCTCGACCCGGTAGGCGCCCACCTCCGGGTCGGAAAGCACGGCCGCCAGCGAGGCGGCATCGCGCGCCGGGGCGCGCAGGCGGCCGAACGCGGGGTCGCGGTGGTCGTCGGTGACGATCAGGACCGCGATGCGCTCGCCCATCCCCCGCCTCCTCGAGCCTCGCCTCCGTCCACTATCCACGCTCGGCCCGGGCCGGGTACGCGATGGATCGCCGTTTGCCCTTGCGCGCATCGCTGGACATCTATACGGTCGGCAACGTCGAATTGTTCGGCAGCTTTACTAACAGTTCCGCCGCGGACATCCCCCAGGCCGGTGCGCGCCCGGCCATCCCCTCGTCCGGGAGGACACATGAACCGCAAGCTCCTGACCGCCGCGGCCGCGCTCGGGCTGATCACCACGGCCCTCGCCGCCGCACCGGCCCAGGCGGCCGGCCCCACCGCCGCCCAGCTGCTGGCGAAGGTCAGCTCCTGCACCGTCGCCTCGAACGGCAAGTACGCCACCGACGACGGCGGATCGTCGACCGTCAACATCTGCAAGAAGGGGTCGGCCTACTTCTGGAAGGCCGACATGGACATCGACTGCGACGGTGTCCGCACGTCCAAGTGCAACGAGAACACCGATCCCTGGTACCAGGACCAGACGTCGTTCGAGACGTCGGCCGGCAACTCGTTCCAGGCCGACAAGACGCACTACTTCGTGATCCCGCTGCCGAGCTCGCGGTTCAACTACTCGAGCAAGGGGATCAAGCCGGGCAGCGTGGCCGCGATCATCTACAACAACAAGGTGGTGTACGCGGTCTTCGCCGACGAGGGCCCGAGCAACATCATCGGCGAGGCGTCGTACGCGACCGCGCAGGCTCTCGGCATCAACCCCGATCCCGAGAACGGCGGTGTCGACTCCGGCGTGACCTATATCGTCTTCCCGGGCAGCGTCCCCAGCCCGGTCGAGTCGAACAGCGCCATCGACAGCAAGGGCGCGGCCGCCGCGACGGCGTTCGTCAACTCTTGACCGTGCACTTGTCCCTCTTTAGTGTCTGTTAAACAGTCTTCCTATTGACGGGCGGCGCCGTGTTCAAACTGGTCATGAGCCTGCTGCTGGTAGCCACCACCGGACCCACCACGCCCGTCGCCGCCGCGGCGCCGGCGGCCGGGGTCATCCGCGTGGACCAGGCCGGATTCGCTCCGGGCGAGAGCAAGCGGGCGTACCTGATGAGCACGGCGCCGGCCCCCGCCGCCCGGTTCACCGTTCTCGACGCGGCCGGGCGGCCGGTGCTCCACGGCCGGGTCGGACCGAGCCGCGGCTCCTGGAACGCGGCCTACCCGGCCGTCTACCCGATCGACCTCGACCGGCTCGACCGGCCCGGCACCTACCGCATCCGGGTCGGCGCGCTCGTGTCGCCCGGCTTCCGGGTACGGCCGGCCGGCGACCTCTACGGCGAGCTGGTCCGCGACGGCGTGACGTTCTTCCGTACCCAGCGCGACCGGGCGCACCGCAACGACGCGCACGCCACCGTCTACGCGACGCCGCATTTCGCCACCGAGGACGTCATCGCCGACGCCGACCTCACCCCGATCGGCGGCCCGGTCGACGTGGCCGGCGGCTGGTACGACGCCGGGGACTACCTGAAGATGACGCACACCACCGCGTACGGCGTCATCTCCCTGCTCGCCGCGGCCCGCGCCCTCGGCCCGGCCGCCGGAGCCGGTCCCCGCGCCGCGGCCCGGGCGGGCGTCGACTGGCTCGGGCGGGCCTGGGACCAGCGCACCGCGACCCTGCGGCTGCAGGTCGGCATCGGCTCGGGCAACGAGGCCGGCACCTTCACCGGCGACCACGACCTGTGGCGGCTGCCCGGCGCCGACGACCGCGACACCGACCCCGCCGACCGGTACGCCGCGGCGCACCGTCCCGTCTTCGACGCCGCCGCGCCCGGCGCGCCGATCAGCCCCAACCTGGCCGGCCGGGTCGCCGCCGCGTTCGCGCTGGCGGCGCAGCTGGACGCCGCCCGCCATCCCGCCCGGGCCCGGGCCGAGCTGCGTGCCGCCACCTCGCTCTACGCCCGCGCCGACGTCAAGAGCCCGCCGGAGCCGCTGGTCACGGCGCTGCCCAACGAGTTCTACCCCGAGGACACCTGGCACGACGACATGGAGCTGGGCGCCACCGAGATCGCGCTCGCCCTGCACCGGCTGGGCCGGCCCGGCGCCCGCGCCTACGTCCGCGACGCCGCCGGATTCGCCCGCGGCTACCTCGCCGCCGAGACCGGGGACACGTTCAACCTGTACGACGTGAGCGCGCTGGCCCACGCCGACCTGGTGACCGCGATCCGGCAGACGGGCGGCGGCCACGATCTCGCGGCCGGCCCCGGCGCGCTGGTCGGCGACCTGCGGCGGCAGCTGCGCACGGGAGCGGACCGGGCCGCCGCCGACCCGTTCCACGCCGGCGGCGTCTACACCGACTTCGACGTCGCCTCGCACACCTTCGGGCTGATCGCCACCGAGGCCCTTTACAGGTCGGCGAGCGGCGACACCTCGTTCGCCGCCTTCGCGACCCGGCAGCGCGACTGGCTGCTCGGCGCGAACGCCTGGGGCACCAGCTTCATGATCGGCGTGGGCTCGACCTTCCCGCGGTGCCCGCAGCACCAGATCGCCAACCTGACCGGCCGTACGCTGACCGGCGCCGTCGTGAACGGGCCGAACGACCCGGAGCTGTTCGCCGACGGGCTCGGCGACCCGATGGACGAGATGGTGACCTGCCCGGCCGACGGCAAGGACCGGTTCGCGGCATTCACCGGGCACGGCAGCCGCTACGTCGACGACGTACGGGCGTGGCAGACCGACGAGCCGGCGCTGGACATGACCGGCAGCGCCGTACTGGCCGCCGCCTCTCAGTCGGTGGCGACCAGCTCCTGGTGATCACGCGCGGTCTGGTCCGCGTAGCGCACCGCGAACTCGGCCATCGCCTCGTCGAAGCGCCGCCCCTGCCCGAGGTAGCCGGCGATGGCCATCGCGTCACCGGTGCGCGCGTGTGCCCGGGCCAGGACGTGCCCGCAGCGCTCGGCGAACGGGACGAGGTACGGCGCGATCAGCTCGCCGTTCGGGATCACCTTCATGTCCCGGAACTGCCGGACGTAGAAGTCGGCGCCGCCGGCACTGGTCCAGCCGAGGAAGATGTCGCTCGCCGCCTGGATCTGCCGCTTGCCGCGGATCACCCGCTCGCCGTGCGCCGGATAGGGGCTCGGCCCCAGCGTCCGCTCGTAGACGGCCGGCCCGGCCTGCTTGATCTGCAGGAACAGCGGTTCGGTGCCGTTACGGCCCAGCAGCAGCACCAGGTAGACCTGCATCCCGACGCTACCGACGCCGACGACCTGGCGGACCACGTCGACCGGCGTGAAGCGGTCGAGCAGCCCGCGCCGCTCGTACGGAAGACTCTCGCGATAGGCCCGGAACGTCGCGGCGATCTCGGCCGCGATCTCGGGCACGTGCACCCGGGCCGGCGGGTCGTCGACGATCCGCAGCCGACCGTCCACCACGTGGGTGAGCTTGCGGGCCGTGCCGGCGCTCGTCCGCCGCCGCGCCCGTTTCGCCAGCCGCGCGGACTGCTGCTCCTGCTCCTCCGGGCCGAAGAGCTCGAGCAGGTCCCCGGAGGTGATCACGTCGTACCAGATGGTCAGCTCGTCCGCGGTCGAATAGAGACCGATCCTTTCCCGGTACGCCGCGGAAGCCGCCCGGACCGCGGCCAACCCGGCCCGGTCGTCGAGCCCGGTGTCGCGGGCCAGCACCACGAGGCTGGCCAGAAACCGTTTCACGTCCCACTCGAACGGCCCGCGCAGCGTCTCGTCGAAGTCCCGCAGGTCGAAGGAGAGCTGCCGCTCGGGCGTCGCCCACAGCCCGAAGTTCAGCACGTGCGCGTCCCCGCACAGCTGCACGTCGATCCCGGTGTGCGGTGCGGCGCCGAGGTCGGCCGCCATCACCGCCGCCGCGCCCCGGTAGTAGGTCCACGGCGACGCCGACATCCGCTCCAGCCGGATCGGCACCAGCTCGGGCACCCGGGACTTGTTCTGCTCGAGCACCGTGCCCAACGCGTCGTGCCCCCGGTGCGCGGGGTCCCAGTCGGCGAGGCTCCGGACCGGCACCCGGTCGCGGGCCGCCCGCCCCCGCGCCCACCGCTCGTCCCTCACAGGGCGAAAATTACGTCCCAGCGGCCACGAAGGCATCACCTGCGCCGGGTGAGAGACGCCGAATCGTCCCCGCCGCCGGGCGTTGGCTAATACGCTCGCCCTGTGCACGTGACCGTCGAGGTGGGCAGCCGGCTCGATCCGGACATCGACTATCCGGCCGGCGCCGCGCTGACGATGTCGGCCGTGGAGCCGGTCCAGTTGATGATCTTCCTGAGCCACCCGCATCAGCTGGAGGTCGACGCGGTCACCGCCGCGCCGACCCAGTTCGCGTGGATCGACGGCGACGAGGCCGCGGTGCTGCTGTACCGGCTGGGCCCGATCCTGTCGTGGTCGCAGGTGCCGTACTCGCCGCACCTCGCCGAGCCGGACGACCCGCCACCGGGCGTGGACCCGCGGGGCATCGTGCAGATCGTGCTCGTCGACCGCGACACCAACACCGTCCGGGCCCTGCACCGCGTCCGCTGGCCGGCCGACTTCACCGCCACCGTCCGCGCGTCGGTCACGAAGATGCTGGAGAAGCCGTTCCACCGCAGCGGCTACGAGCACGTGCTGGCCGCGCTGCACCGCCGCTACCCGACCGCGGAGGACCTGCTCACCGACCGCAGCGACGCGCGCTGCACGGCCACCCCGGTCTGACTCCCGCGTGCACGTCGACGGGCGCGCACCGATTACCGTGGGTGCGCAATCGACGCAGGAACACGCCGGGAGACACATCGTGAGCACCGACCGGTCCGCGCTGGAACCGGTGCCCGTCGCCGAGATCGAGCCGTCGCGGCTGATGGGCGACGAGCTGGGCCATTTCATGCTGGTCTACAAGTTCGGGCTGGCGGAGATCGGCACCAAGATCACCATCCTGTCCGAGGAGCTGACGCACCGCGGCCGGGGCAACCCGATCGAGCACGTCAGCACCCGCCTGAAGACGGTCGAGAGCCTGACCGCCAAGGCCCGGCGGATCGGGTGCCCGCTGACCCTGGAGGCGGTTCGCGACCGGATCCGGGACATCGCCGGCGTACGCGTGGTGTGCAGTTTCGTCTCCGACGTCTACACGGTCGCCGAGATGCTGACCCGGCAGCAGGACGTCACGCTGCTGCAGACCAAGGACTACATCGCCGAGCCCAAGGCCAACGGCTACCGCAGCCTGCACCTGATCGTCGAGATCCCGGTCTTCCTCTCCGACCGGGTGGTGGCGGTGCCGGTCGAGGTGCAGCTGCGCACGGTGGCGATGGACTTCTGGGCGAGCCTCGAACACAAGATCCATTACAAGTACGAGCGGGACGTGCCGGCGGCCCTGCGCGACGAGCTGGCCGCGACCGCCGCCGACGCCGCCCACCTCGACGAGCGCATGGAGCGCCTGCACGCCCAGATCCACGGCCCGCGCCCCTGAGGCCTCAGCCCCAGGCCCCGGCGGCCGCGGCCGTCGTCGCGTACGTCCGGAAATCCCGCGCCGGACGGCCGAGCGCCGCCCGCACCCCGTCCGCCGGCGCCGCGTTCCGCCCGTCGAGGATCCCCCGGAACATGTCGCCGAGCTCCACCGGCAGGCCCGCATCGACCAGCACCCGCTCGTAGCGTTCGTGCGTGACCGGCGTGTAGATGACCGTCCGCCCGGTCGCCCGGCTCAGCTCGGCCGCCGCCTCCCCGAAGGTCAGCGCCCGCGGCCCGGTCAGCTCGTAGGTCCGCCCCCGGTGCCGCGCGTCGGTCAGCGCCGCCGCCACCACGTCGGCGATGTCGTCGGCGTCGACGAACGGCTCGGCCACGTCGCCGGCCGGCAGCATGAGCTCGCCGCCGAGCACCGCCTCGGCCAGGAAGTCCTCGCTGAAGTTCTGCATGAACCAGCTGCAGGACACGATCGTCCAGCCCGTGCCGGCCTCGCGCACGAGCTGCTCGGCCGCCTGAGCGAGCGGCTCACCGCGCCCCGAGAGCAGCACCAGCTGCTCGACCTCGTGGCCGGCCGCGAGCCGGGCGAGCGCACCCACCTTCTCCGCCGCGCCCGGCAACCCGAGATCCGGATAGAAGGTGAGGTACGCCGCCCGCACCCCCGCCAGCGCCGGCTCCCAGGTCTTCTCGTCGTCCCAGTCGAACAGCGTCCCGCCGCGACGAGACCCGACCCGGACGTCGACGCCGCGCGCCCCGAGCCGCGCGGCCACCCGCCGTCCGGTCTTGCCGTTCCCACCGATGAGAAGCGTCGTATCAGTCATGAGCCCAGTACAGCGACGCCGGCCGAGACCCAGAATGGCCGAGGCGCTCGCTTCCATACGCGAGACGCTCACCGCGAAGTCGCTTCGGTGGCCGGGACGGTAACCCTTCCCGGCCACCCTCCAGTCGTTCCAACGGCGCGAACGGGGTCCGGCCCGGTGACTGACGATCGAGACCACGACCGACGCGGGTCGTGCGGTGAAGTCCGCACGATCGGGTGTGATGTGCGGCCTGATTATTGACGGATAGCGTCATCCCCTTATTCTTCGTTATGACTGAGACGCGTTTGACGCGCCGGGAAAGGCGTGCCATCGCTGCTGAATGGCGTGAAGTTCCCTTCAAGGCTCGTCGGGAAGCGGCACGACTGGCAAAACGAGGTGAGCGGCATCCGGATGGCAGTGTTGACGCTGCCGCCGTGAGGTTTTCGCGCATGGCCCTTCAGGAGCCGTCGTCGTCCTTCCTATACACGCGCACCTTCCAGGTGATGCTGACCATGACCTTGCTGCTCATCGCAGTGCTGTGGGCCGAGCCGTTCCCTCGGTGGACCAGCGGTATCGGCGGAAGCGCTTGCCTTCTTCTGCTGATTTTCGACTGGGATCTCAAACGTGATGCCAGACGGATCCTTGCCGTTCCTCGGACCGATTGTTGATCTCGTTTTTCGGATTGTTGGCTGCGATCCGCGACGTAGGAGGCACAATTCGCGGTCCCGCCTCGCGACAAAGGTCAAACGGCCGAACCGCGCGGCCGCGGCGTTACTTTCGCCAGTTTGCCGGGAAGTGCGGATGGTGACGGCTGGTGGCAGCACTCACAAGGGGGGAACACGGACCGCGAGCAGGGCGACGTCGTCCTCGTGGCTGTCGCCGGCGAACCGGTCGTAAAGCTGGTCCAGCAGTTGCGTCAGGGGCTTTCCGGCCAGCGCAGCTGCGGTCTCGTGAAGCTCCTGTTCGCGTTCGTCGAAGGGTTTCCGACGGGTTTCGATCAGCCCGTCGGTGTAGAAGAACAGCACAGCGCCGGGCGGTATGTCGGCGGTGTGGCTGGTGCGAGGGGTGCGGGGGGTCGCGCCGAGTAGTGGGTCGTACCCGGTCAGGACGGTGATGCCGGTGTCGGTGATCAGTAGCGGGCCGGGGTGTCCGGCGTTGGACCACTGCAGTTGGTAGCCGTCGCGATCGGGGTGTGGTCGCAGGTAGGCCAGGACGGCGGTGGCGGTGATGCGGTCGCCGAGGGCGCGGTTGGCGGCGTCGAGGCGGCGCAGCAATGCCGACGGTGGTTCGTGCCGGTCGACCAGCAGCAGGCGCAGTTTGCTGCGCAGTTGTCCCATGCGGGCGGCGGCGCCCATGTCGTGTCCGGTGACGTCGCCGACGGCCAGAGCGAGGTGATTGTTGTCGAGGCGGATGGCGTCGTACCAGTCTCCGCCGACGTGTTCGCCGCGGGCGGCGGGTTCATAGCGGGCGGCCAGCTCGTAGGGCGCCGGGTCGGGCAGGTCGGTGAGCATGGCGCGTTGCAGGACGGTGGCGACGTTCTCGCGGGAGAACAGGTAGTCGGCGCGTTGCAGGGCTTGCGCGACGAACCCGGCGAGGGCGGCGAGAACCGCTTGTTCGGCATCGTTGAGGTGGTGGGGCTGTTTCCACACGATGGTAAGTGCCCCGACCGGCCCGGTGGGGCCGGGCAGGGGGACGCTGGCGGCTGACTGCCAGCCCATCTCGGTGAAGGTGTCGGCGGCATCGGGAGTCAATGCCCGTACCGTGGCCATGTCGGGCAGCAGTACCGGGGCGCCGATGCGGGCGGCCAGGGCCGAGGGGGTGGCGGTAGTGCCGGCGTAGCGGTCCCAGCGCTCGGCCACGCAGGTGGGTAGCTGCCGCCCGGACTGCAGGCTCACCCGCCCGGCCGCGTCGAGCACTGACAGACCGACGTAGGCGGGGTCGAGCGAGCCGGTGATCAAGTCGCGGACGACGTCGACGATGTCGTCGCCGGTGCTGGTGTTGGCCAGCGCGACGCTGGCGCGTAGCAACAGCTGACTGCGGTCGAACGCGGCGTCAGCACTCTCGTTACGCGCACGGGCGTACTGCTCGTGCTGCCGGGCGGTGCGGGTCGCGATCCGCAGGCGCAGCATGTCGCTGCACGCGGCGGCCAGATCGGACAGGACCGCGAGTTCTTTCGCGGTCCACGTGCGGGGTACGGTGTCGATCGCGCACAGCGAGCCGAGGATGTGCCCGTCGTCGTCGGTCAGGGGCATCCCCGCATAACCGACGACGTTGAGGTCGGTGATGGCCAGGTTGCCGGTCACGCGCGGGTCGGTGCGGGCGTCTTCGACGATCAGCGGTGTGCCGCTGATGACGACGTGCTGGCAGAAGGAATGTGACAGCGGGGTTTGCCGCCGCTGCTGCCACGGCTGCCCCAATCCGCACGCGCCGGGGAAGATCTGCCGGTCGGCGTCGACCAGGCTGACCAGCGAGACCGGCACGTCGAGCACGGTGCGGACCATGTCGGTGAACCGGTCCAGCGCCGGGTCCGGTGCAGCTTCCAGGCCGGTGTCGGCCAACGCGGTGAGTCGCCCGCTGTCGGAGAGCTCGTCCGGCTTGTCGTCCATGGGCGCGTCACTCCTGCCTCGCAGATTGCCACGGACGGGTCGCGGAGCGCTCAGCCATGGGATGCCGGGATCTATACTTGCTGCGCAGCAACAATAACGAGAGCCGTCACCGCGCTGCCAGCCTGACAGCTTGCTGTGGCCCGCTCTGCCGGTCACGGGCACCGCGCCGCAGACGCAGATGGGGCGCGACCACGCCACGCGCCGCGCGCGCCGGACGCGACCGCTGGGTCGCATAGGGTCGGGGCATGATCTTCGATGTGGATCGGGTGCGGGCCGGCTATCCCGCCCTTGCCGAAGGGTTTGTGCACCTCGACGGGGCCGGCGGCACCCAGCCGGCGGCGCCGGTGATCGAGGCGATCGGCGGGGCCATGCGGGCGGCGGTGTCCAATCGGGGAAGCGCGCACGAGCCCGCCCGGCGGTCCGGGGAGATCGTCGCGGCGGCCCGGGCCGCGGTCGCGGACCTGGTCGGCGGGCAACCCGAGGGCGTGGTGTTCGGGCCGAGCGCCACCGCGCTGACGTATCTCGTGGCTCGCACGCTGGCGCAGGGCTGGGGGCCGGGCGACGAGGTGGTGGTGTCGCGGCTCGATCACGACGCCAACGTGCGGCCGTGGGTGCAGGCGGCCGAGGCGGTGGGCGCGAGCGTGCGGTGGGCCGGCGTCGATCCGGCGACCGGTGAGCTGCCGGTCGCGCAGTACCGGGACCTGATCGGGGCGCGCACGCGGTTGGTCGCGGTGACCGCGGCCAGCAATGCCACCGGGACCATGCCGGGGGTGCGGGAGATCGCCGATCTCGCCCATGCGGCGGGCGCTTTCCTGTACGCCGACGGCGTCCACGCCACCGCACACCGGCCGACCGATGTGGCCGAGCTCGGCGCCGACTTCTATGTGACCAGCGCCTACAAGTGGTCGGGCCCGCACTACGCCGCCGTCGTCGCCGACCCGGCCGTCTGGGAGCCGCTGCGGCCGGTGAAGCTCGTCCCGTCGCCGTCCCAGGCGCCGGACCGGTTCGAATACGGGACGCTGAGCTTCGAGCTGCTCGCCGGCATCACCGCCGCCGTCGACCACCTGGCCGCCCTCGCCGCCCCGGCCGGCGCCGGCCGCCGGGAACGGCTGCGAGCGAGCATGGCGGCCGCCGCCGAGCACGAGAGCCGGCTGCTCGACCGCCTGCTGACCGGCCTCGCCGCCCTCGACGGCGTGACGATCTGCCCGGCCGGCGCCGACCGCTGCCCGACCGTCTCGTTCCGGGTCGCCGGCCAGGCCCCGGCCGAGACCGCCCGCCGCCTGGGCGAGCAGGGCATCTGCGTCTCACACGGCGACTACTACGCGGTCGAGTACTTCGCGGCGGCCGGCCTGCGCGACAGCGGCGGCGCGGTCCGGGCGAGCCTCTACCACTACAACACCGAGGACGAGGTCGACCGGCTTCTGGCGGCCCTTTCCTAGGAGTGGAACGGAGATCGCGGGCCGACCGGGCGGATCCACGGGTCGAGGATCAGGCGGTCGAGGCCGATCGCGGCCAGTTCGTCGTACAGCGGCTCGGTCAACTGGACCATCATCACCCGTATCCGGCCGTTCTCCGAGCCGGCCAGGTAGATGCCCGACCGCCCGGTCCCGTCCATCAGCGCCTCGACGGCTTTGCCGGTGGTGGCCTGCAGCCTGTCCTCGGCGGCGATGCTGTGCCCGCCGGGTGAGGCGACCACGCAGAGGTTGTCGGTGTATATCGCCCTCAACGCCGCGCGGGCCTGGTCCACGTCGCCGCTGACCACCTCGACCACCAGGATGCGGGCGTTCCCGACATGTGTCGCGTACGGCTCGGCGAACTGCTCAGCATGTGCTCGCACGTAGTCGCGGACCGGCTCGTCGAACCAGTCCTCGCCGTCGCGCCAACCACCGGCGGGGACCGGGCACGGCGGGGCGTCCGGCAGATCGGGATTCTCGAGCCGGCCGGTCGACGGGGGCGAGTACGGCATCCGCTGGATGTCGGACAGCCGGCCCGGACGCCACCGCCCGCGCACCGTCGCACCGGGCGTCGGTTCGACGCCCGGCACCCGGATGCTCCATCGGCAGGGAGTGTTGACGAGGAGGGGGTCCAGGGCCGGCGCGCACATCCTCGAACCGGCCTCGACCGGGCCGCTCGCCACGACGAGATCACCCTCCCGGACGATCAGCCCGGACGGCCCGGCTGCGGCGATCCCCGACACCGCTGCAACGCTACCCGGCACGGTCAGGTGAGGATCTCGACGTAACCCTCGCCGCCGTGGACGCGGATGCGCTGACCGTCGGCGATCAGCCGGGTCGCGCCGGCCACGCCGACCACGGCCGGCAAGCCGTACTCGCGGGCGATCACCGCCCCGTGGGTCATCTGGCCGCCGATCTCGGTGACCATGCCCGCGATCGCCACGAACAGCGGTGACCAACTCGGGTCGGTGTAGGCGGTGACCAGGATGTCGCCCGCCTCGAGGTGGGCCTCGGACATGTCGAGGATGACCCGGGCCCGGCCCTCGACCGTGCCGGCCGAGACCGGCAGGCCGGCCAGGGCGCCGGGCGGCAGGCCCGCACGCCGGTACGACCCGGAGATCGCCTCGCCCTCGGAGGTCAGCACCCGGGGCGGGGTGAGCGCCTGGTACGACCGGAAGTCGTCCCGCCGCCGGCGGATCAGCCCGGCATCGGCGCGGCCGGTGCGCGCGACCTCGTGCAGCTCCGGAAAGGTCAGGTAGAAGATGTCCTCCGCCTCGCCGAGCACCCCGGCCCGCACGAGACGGCCGGCCTCGGCCATCAGCGCCTGCTTGTAGACGAAGTAGCGACTGATGATCCCGTACTTCGGATACTCCCGGTAGCCGGTGAAGGTCCGGAGACGGTCGATCATGCGTACGGTCTCGTCGGCCTTTGCTTCTCCGTCCGGGAGTTTCCGCAAGCGTTCCAGGACGTCCCGCCGCTTGTTCTCGGCTTCCTGCCGCCCCTGTTCGAAGCGCCGCGCGGCGGCGCCCGGCTCGAAGAGCTTCACGTTGTCGAGGATGAGCGGCACCAGCGTGGTCGGGCGTTCGCTCCAGCGCGGCCGGGTGATGTCGATCTCGCCGGCGCAGCGCATGCCGTACCGGTCGAGATAGCCCCGGACGGCCTCGCGCGGCCCGGCCGGCAGCTCGTCGACGAAGTTCTCGTCGATGACGCCCTCCAGGAACGCGACGACGGACGGATCCGGCCGGATCGCGTCGGCCACGTCGAGCAGCGCCAGCCCCATCTCCGCGGTGACGTTGTTCGGCGCCGAGAGAGTGAGCGCGTCGGCCGCGTTCTTCTCGCCCAGCCACTCCTCGAGGTGGTCGTTGAGCCACCAGGTGGCGCCCATGCCCGCCATGATCGCCTGCAGGCTCAGCGGATCGGTGAGCACCCGCTTGTGCTCCTCGAACGCCTCGAGCAGGAAGTCGAACAGCGCCGGCCCGGTCTTGCCGTCGATGTCGCGCCGCAGGGCCGCCAGCGACTCCTCGCTGCGCTCGATCAGCCCGGTGACGATCGCCGGGTCGGTCGCCGGCTCCGGCGGCGCGCTCCCGCCCCGGTGCCCGGCCGGCGGCCCGCCCCCGTCCGGCACCTCCGGGACGAAGCCGCGCTCGATCAGCGTCTCCAGCGCGTCCCGGAACAGCGGATCGCCCCGGCCGACCAGCTCGAGGAAGCCCGGGCGGGCGCCCGGCGAGGCCAGCTGCCGGGTGACGTCGACGAACAGGCGGCCGCCGGCCTCCTCGAATCTCGCCATCGCGGTCAGCTTCCACATCGACAGGCCGAGCGGCCTCATGGCGTCGGTCATCATCTGCTGGTGGCCGACGGAGAGGTAGACCCGGTGCTGGTCGTCGGGCGCTTCGGGGATCGGGAACAGGGTGGTGATCGGGCGGCTCTGCACGACGGCGAAGCCGTCATCGGCCAGGCACCACTCGATGTCCTGCGGGCGGCCGAAGTGGGCCTCGATCCGCCGGCCGAGGGCGACCAGGTCCACGACCTGGGCGTCGGTCAGCGCCGGCCGCTCCTGCTCCGCCGCCCCGATCTCGGTCGTCCGCGTCCCGCCCTCGGGGCGCGCCTCGATGCGCAGCCGCTTGGCGGCGATGGTGCGGGCCACGATCTCGCCGTCGCGCACCCGGTAGACGTCCGGGTCGACGAGGCCGGAGACCAGCGCCTCGCCGAGCCCGAAGCCGGCGTCCACGGTGGCGACCTTCCGGTTGCCGGTGACCGGGTCGGCGGTGAAGAGGATGCCGGACGCCCGCGGGACGACCATCCGCTGCACCACCACGGCCATGTGGACCTTGCGGTCGTCGAAGCCGTGGCGCAGCCGGTAGGTCACCGCCCGCTCGGTGAACAGCGAGGCCCAGCAGCGGGCGGCATGCTCGAGGATCGCCGCCGGGCCGATGACGTTCAGGTACGTGTCCTGCTGTCCCGCGAAGGAGGCGGTCGGCATGTCCTCGGCCGTCGCGCTCGACCGCACCGCGTAGGCTTCCCGCTCGCCGTGCCGGGCGAGCGCCGCGGTGATCGCCTCGCGCAGATCGCCGGGGATGGTGACGTCCTCGATCGCCCCCCGGATCCGCGCGCCGGCCTCCCGAATGCCCTCCCGGTCGGCCGGGTCCAGCCGCGAGAGCTTCTCCAGTTCCCCGTCGACTCCGGGCGCTTCGGCGAGGACCCGGCGGAACGCGGCGGTCGTCAGGCAAAAACCAGGCGGCACGCGTACGCCGGGAAGCCGCCCCAGCTCACCCAGGTGCGCGCCCTTGCCGCCCACGACCCCCACCTGGCCGTCGCCGACCTCTTGAAGATCCAGAACGTACTGTTCGATCACGACGATCGCTCCCCCGGTTTTCGCAGGTCGTGGCCTTCGAGAGACGATTCTGCGCTATGACACCGGTCTTGCTGCAAGCCGCCGGGTGCGTTATACCTTGGAGTGGGAGGGGACGCGTTTCAGGCCGCTTCGGTGACCGGGGCGCGCAAGAGGGCGTCGATCGACTCCGCCTCGACCGGCCGGCCGAAGAGATATCCCTGGCCGAAGTCGCAGCCCAGCCGGCGCAGCATCTCCCACTGGTCGTCGGTCTCGATGCCCTCGGCCACCGTCTCCAGCCGCAGCGCCTGCCCGAGGTTGACCACGGCGTCGACGAGCGCCTTGTCCTCCGCGTCGGTGGCCACCTCGGTGACGAAGGCCCGGTCGATCTTGAGAATGTCGACCGGCAGCCGCTTGAGGTAGTTCAGCGACGAGTAACCGGTGCCGAAGTCGTCGATCGCCAGGCGGACGCCGATCCGGCGCAGCGCGTGCAGCGTCTCGGCCGCGCTGTCGATGTCCTGCAGCAGCATCGACTCGGTGATCTCGAGGGTGATCCGGGCGGCGTCGACCCCGGCGTCGGCGATGGCCGCCCGCACGTCCGCGACCAGGCCCTCGTGCTGGAACTGGCGGGCCGAGAGGTTGACGCTCATCTTCAGGTCCGGGGCCTCGGGCGCCTCCCGCTGCCAGCGCGCCAGCTGCTCGCACGCCTGCCGCAGCACCCAGCGCCCGAGCGGCACGATCAGGCCGCTCTCCTCGGCGGTGTGGATGAAGTGCTGGGGCGCGAGCAGCCCGCGCTCGGGGTGGCGCCAGCGGACCAGCGCCTCCACGCCGGTGATCCGCTGGGTGGGCAGGTCCACCACCGGCTGGTAGTGGACGACGAACTGCTCCTGGGCGAGGGCGGCCTCCAGCTCCTGGCGGAGCTGGGCCTCGGTGACCACGCTGGCGTACATCTCCGGGTCGAACAGCGCGTACGCGTTGCGGCCCTGCCGTTTCGCCGCGTACATCGCCAGGTCGGCGTTGCGCAGCAGCTCCTCGCCGGTGAGCTGGCGGCCGCCGGCCACGCCGACGCTGGCCGTGCAGCGGATGTCCCGGCCGGCCAGCGACATCGGCTGGCGCAGCTCGTGCAGCAGCCGCTCGGCCACCGCCGCCGGGTCCCGGTCGTCGAGGTCGTCGATCAGCAGGGCGAACTCGTCGCCGCCGAGCCGGGCCAGGGTGTCGCCGGGCCGCACGCCCTCGCGCAGCCGCGCGGCGAGGGTGGTCAGCAGCTCGTCGCCGGCGCTGTGGCCGAGGTTGTCGTTGACGTCCTTGAAGTTGTCGAGGTCGATCAGAAGCACGGTGACGTGCGCGTCGCGCCGCCCGGTGGCGTGCTGCAGCCGGTCGCGGAACAGCGCCCGGTTCGACAGGCCGGTCAGCGGGTCGCTGAACGCCTGCCGGGTGAGCTGCTCCTCCAGCGCCTTGCGGGCGCTAATGTCGCGGACGCTGACCACGATCGCCTCGAGGTCGGGGTCGTCCAGGCAGTTGGTGCCGATGGCCTCGAGAACCGACCACGACCCGTCGGCGCGGCGCAGCCGGGTCTCGGTCTGCGACGTCGTGCCGGCCGCCGACGAGCACAGCGCCGTCATCCAGCCGCGCTGCCCGGGCAGGTCGTCCGGGTGCACGAGCGAGCCCAGCAGCTCACCGGTGACCGCCGCCGGCTCGTGGCCGAGCACGGTCCGCACCGACGGGGTGACGTAGCGGACGTCGCCGTCGCGCCCGAGCACGATGATCACCTCGGGCGAGTTCTGCAGCAGCGCCTCGGTGCGCCGCTCGGCCGACCGGCGCCGCTCGTCGAGCCGGCGCCGGTTGCGCGCGATGACACCGCTGATCAGCACCGCGCACACCATGACCGACACCATGCCGACGATCAGCACCACGCTGGTGCCGGGGTGGCCGTGCAGCACGACGGCGTAGCCGGCCAGCGAGACCAGCCCGAGCCCGGTCACGACCGCGGCGCGGAACAATGCGGTGGCGAGAATGACGATCAGTAGGGCGCAGGGCAGGTAGAACGCGGCGCCGTCGGCGTCCCGGTAGGCCAGCGCGGCCAGCGCCGGAATCTCCAGCACCCACCAGAGGACCAGGGCGGCGCGGACCTGCGGGCGGCGGACCCAGCGGCGCCAGGGCAGCGCCGCGACCAGGCCCTGCGCCAGCCCCGCCACGGCGAGCGGCACGGCCCACCAGCGGGCGTCGCCCGCCCAGGTCAGGGCGACCTCGGCGGCGCCGAGCCCGGTGATCAGCAACGCGATGAGCGCGCCGACGCGGATCTGGCGGGCCCAGAAGTCCGCTCCGTGCTCGTCGAGAGGCGTCACCGGCATGTCGGCCATATCGGCAGCCGGCCGCGCCGGTTGAGTCCTGCGTCAGCTCTGTGACTGCCATGACGGGTGAGCCTGGACGAACGCGGCCAGCGTGTCGTCCCGGGCGGCCCGGATCATCTGCATGCTGGTCGGGCTGAGGATCTCGGCGCTGCCCACGCCCGGTATCGTCCGGCTGTCGAACCGGCCGTCGTTGGTCTTGAGGGTGACCAGCCGGGACGGGGTGATGCCGCGCATCGCGAACGCCCAGTCGGCCAGCGAGGTGCCGCCGTCGTCGACGGTCATGGTCTTGCCGATCGCGCTCAGCAGCGTGGGCAGCTTGGCCGGCGAGGTGAGGCCCTGGTGCACCGCGCCGGTGAAGATCGCCTTGAGCAGCTGCTGCTGGTGACGCTGCCGGCCGTAGTCGCCGTCGCCGTCGGCCAGCAGGTCACGCTGGCGCGCGTAGTCGAGCGCCTCGGTCGGGGTGAAGCAGTGGTTGCCCTTGCGATACACGTTCGGGGTGACGCCCGGGACCGGGCGCGGGTTCTGGCCGGCGCTGTTGGTCTTGTACGGCACCGCCTGGTTGCCGTTCCGATCGTGGCCCACGTGGATCGAGGTGACGGTCTCGTCGACGTACATGCACACCGAGCCCATGATCTGCAGCACCCGGGTGAAGCCGGAGAAGTCGATGATCGCGGCGGCGTCGGGCGTGATGCCGGTCAGCTGCTTGATCGTCAGCGCGAGCAGCTCGGACCCGTGCGACTCGGCCGCCGCACCACTGAGACCCCGGCTCCCGTACGCGAAAGCCGCATTGATCTTGTCGTGCCCCCCGCGATAGGGCACCTTGCCGTTGTCGTAGGCCGGTATGGCGACGTAGCTGTCGCGGGGCAGCGAGATCAGGTACGCCGAGGAGTGATCGGCCGGGATGTGCAGCAGGATGATCGAGTCGGACCGGCTCAGCTGATCGGTGCCGGCCCAGCTCGGTCGCGTGTCGAGGCCGATCAGCAGGATGTTCTTGGCGCCCTTGACGTCGGCGTGCCGCTGGCCGCCACCGGCCGCCGTGCCCAGCAGGTTCTGCTGCTTGATCGCGCCGGTCGCGGTCGTGATGAGGACGCGCTCGGTCACCAGGATGCCGCCGCTGGCGAGCATCAGCAGTGCTCCGAGGCTGATGCACCAGCGCGTCCAGATCGGCGCCCGGCGCCCTCTTCTGATCATGTGCCGCCCCCCTGTCACCCCAGTTGTAGCGGCGTTTCCTGAGCCTTCCCTGCGTGCCCTGTGAATGCGTTGGGAAACCGGTTCCTCTCATCCGCCTGTCATTTTCCGTGACGCATGGTGCTGGCGAAGCTGCCGGTCGACCGTGCCCGGCACCCCGCCGCCGGAGCCGAGATGTCCCTGACCGGTTCGCCGCTGATCGCCTGCTCGATCCTGGCCACGATCGCCGTCCTCGCCGGGACGGTCGTGGCCTGGTTCCGGGCCGGGTTTCTGCTGCGGACGGCGGGAGTGCTGCTCGGCGAGGTGCTGCTGGTGCTCTCGGTCGGGCTGGTGGTCAACCGGTCGCAGGGCTTCTACCCGAACTGGGCGGCCCTGCTGCACTCCGGCCGCCCGGCCGGGACGACGTACGCGGTGCGCCCCGGCCACCTCGACGGCTGGCTGCGCGCCCGGACGGCCGCCGGCCAGGGCTACGCCTTCGCCTGGCAGCCGGCCGGCTGGACGGGCTGGCACCTGGCCGGGGCGCCGCTGGTGGCCGTGCCGGCCGGCTACCTGGCCCACCCCGCCTGGCGCTACCCGGCGCTGCTGATCCTCGACGACGGCCGCACCGGCTGGACCGCGCCGGCCGAGACGGCGGCCGCCCGCAGCGCCGTCAGCGCGGCCGGCCCGGCCGTCATGGTCTTCGTCCGGACCACCGCGGCCACCGGCACCCCGCCGCTGACCGCCGCCCTGCCCGCCGCGCTGGCCCGCGACCTGCGGGTCACCACCCGCCGCTGGGCGCTGATCGCCCCGGCCACCGACGCCGTGCTGGCCGACCGCACGGTGGCCGCCGCCCCCGCTTACTATCCGGCGCTCGCCCTCGTCCAGCCGGTGTCGAAACTCTTCGCGAAGCCCCCGTCGAAGCCCCTCGCGAAGCCCCTGTCGACGCCGTTGTCCACGCCTCCGCGGAAACCCTTGTCCACGCCTCCGCCGAAACCCTTGTCGAAGCCCCCGCCGAAACCCTTGTCGAAGCCCTTGTCGAAGCCCGCGCCGAAACCCTTGGCGAAGCCGGCCGCCAAGGCCAGGGGCGCCGCCGGGCTCGGCCATCCGGTCGCGGCGGTCCTGCCGGCCGGCATCGACGTCACGGTCGTCCGGACCGTTCTCACCGCCGCCACCACCGCCGCGCCCTCGGTGGAGGCCGCCCTGACCGCGGCGCTCACCTGGGCCTGCCGGCAGACGCCTCCCCCGCTGGCCGCCTCGACTCCGGCCGCCGCCTCGCTCCCGGTCTACCGGCATCCGACCCGCTCACCCTCGCCGAGCGCCCCCGCCCTCCCCCGAGAAGGCCGCCATGTCCCCCGATAACCGCGCCCTCCGCTGGGTACGCCGCCATGTCGCCCGATAGCCTCGGCCTCGAGCTGCTCGCCCTGGCCGCGACCGTCGCCGCCGCGGTCGTGCTGAGCGCCGGCTGGGGCGTCATGCGGGTGTGGCTGCGCCCGGTGGCCGTGGCCGGCTGCCTGCTCACGCTGACCGCGACCACCCTCGTCTGGCTCAACCGGCAGGTAGACAGCTATCCGACCTGGGCCAGTCTCTTCGGCTCGACCGCCGACACGGCCACGCCCGCCACGCCCGCGAGCACCGGCGGCAGCACCGGCCAGGTCGTGCGCTTCACCGTCACCGGCCGGGCCAGCGGCCTGACGTTGCCGGTCTACGCCTACCTTCCCGCCGGGTACGGCCGCTCGCCGGGCACCCGCTACCCGGTCATCGAGGCGCTGCACGGATACCCGAGCTCGCCGGTTCAGTGGCTGAAGGGCTTCGGGGTCGCCACCGTCCTCGACCGCGAGATCGCCGCCGGCCGGATGGCGCCGACCGTCGTGATCTTCCCGTACCAGACGCCGCAGCCGATGCTCGACACCGAGTGCACCAACCTGGTCGGCGGCCCGCAGTCGGAGACGTTCCTAACCGTCGACGTGCCCGCCGCGATCCGGGCCCGGCTGTCGGTGCGCACCGACGCCGCGGGCTGGGGGCTGATCGGCTACTCGGCCGGCGGGTACTGCGCGATCGACCTCGCGCTGCGCCACCCCCGCGAGTACGCCGCCGGCGCCGGGCTGTCCGGCTACGCCACGCCGGGCATCCGGGTCGGCAACAACAGCGAGCACACGACGTACGACGATCTGTGGCGCCTCGCCCACCTGCCGATCCCGGCCGTCTCGCTGTACCTCTCCTGCGCCACCACCGACCGCGGCGCGATGCGCGACGCTCTCGCCCTGGCCCGCGCCGGGCGGCCGCCGCTGTCGGTCACCACGTCCTACATCCGCGGCGGCGGCCACAACGCGCAGACCTGGCACGCCATGGAGGCCCCCGCCTTCGACTGGTTGTCGACCACGCTGGGCCGTCCCGTCGTCTGGGCCCCGGCCGAGCAGGCGGTCCCGGCCGAGCAGGCGGCCCCGGCCGAGCAGGCGGCCCCGGCCCAGCAGGCGACGCCGTCCGGCCCGTCGACCGCCCTCCTCGCCGGAAGCCCCCGCCGGCCGCCCCACTGAGCGGTGGCACGCACCGCTGTGGACACTCCGCGGAAAGTGTCATACCCGGGCCCTACTCTGACCCCACCCAGTCGAGGGTGGGGTCAGAGTAGGGCGGGGCCAGAGCCGGACGGGGTCTGAGCTGGGCGGGGTCTGAGCTGGGCGGGGCCAGAGCAGGGCGGGGCCAGAGCAGGGCCGACCCGCGCGCAAAAAATGCGATCGCCGCACCGAGCGCGTGCCGCTCGCCAACGCGCGGCGTTGAGCAGCGGACCGGGGGCTATCCGGCCGGAAGCCGGACGGTGACCACGGCCCCGCCCAGCGGCGGCCCGTTGCGCAACTCAGCGGTGCCACCGTGAGCAGTCGCCACCGCCCGGACGATCGACAGGCCGAGCCCGGCCCCGGTGCTCGGCGTGCGCGACGGGTCACCGCGCACGAACCGCTCGAACGCCGCCCCCAGCAGCTCCGGCGCGAACCCCGGCCCGTCGTCGGCCCACGCGACGCACGCTTCCGGCGGCTCGAGCGTCACCGTCACCCGGGCCGACCGGGCGCCGGCCGCCGCGCTGTTGGCGGCCAGGTTGCTCAGCACCTGGCGCACCCGGTCGGCGTCGGCCTCGACGATCACCGGGTCGCCCCGCACCTCGATCGCCAGCCCGGTGACCCCGGTCAGCGCGCCGGCCTCGGCCCGGGCGAGGTCGGTCAGGTCCACCGGCTCCCGGCGCACCACCAGCGAGCCGTCCCGCTCGCGGGCCAGCAGCAGCAGGTCCTCGGCCAGGCGGCCGAGCCGAGCCACCTGGCCCCGGGCGGCCAGCAGCGACTGGCGTACCTCCTCGGGGTTGTCGGCCGCCGCTAGCGCGAGGTCGATCTCCCCGCGCAACACCGCGATCGGGGTGCGCAGCTCGTGGCTGGCGTCGTCGACGAAGGCGCGCTCGCGGGCGAAGGCCACCGCGAGCCGGGCCAGCATGCCGCGGAGGGTGGCCGACAACCGGGCGATCTCGTCGTCCCCGGCGACCAGTGGCAGCTCCCGGCCCGAGTCGAGGGTGGAGATCGCGGCCGCCTGCCGGGTCAGCGCGTCGACCGGGCGCAGCGCCGCGCGCAGCAGCAGCCAGCACAGCGTGGCCAGCGCGGCGACCAGCACCGGGGCGGCGACGAGCAGCACCACCAGCTGCCGGTTGCCGGCGCGCTCGATGTTGCCGGACGGCAGCGCGACGGCCAGCACCTCGCCGGTCCCGTCGACCGGGCGCGCCATCAGGCGTACGCGCCGGGGAGCCCCGCCCGCACCCAGCGGAAGCGTCATGCTCGTCGCCTTCGTGCCCCGCACCGCACGGACCTGAGCCGGCGTGAGCAGGACGTGCCCGGCGATCGAGGAGGCGGTCGCGAGCAGGGTGCCGTCCGGGGCGTACAGCTGGGCCATCGGATCGCCGGCGATCCCGCTGAGATCGCCCGCCCGCACGCTGCCGAGCAGGTCGTCGCCGCGCGCGGTCAGATCGGCGTCGACCGCGCTGTTCAGCTGCCGGTGCAGCGCCACGTAGAGCAGGCCGAGCGACAGCAGCAGCACGATCGAGGTGCCGACCCCGAAGAACAGGGCCAGCCGGGTCCGAATCGAGGCCGGGCCGAGCCGCACCGCGCCACCTCCGACGTTTTCACGATCCTCTCATGCGGCCGGTTCCACGATGGGCGCATGACCTCGGCCAACCCTCGCCCCGGCGGCTGGAACCGGCACCCCGGCGTACGCGCCGGGAGCCGGCCGACGGCGGGCGAGCGGGGCTGCCTGATCACCCTCACGATCGGCGTCCTGGTCGCGGTGGCCGCGGTGGCGGCCGGGCACCCCGGCGGATCGGCATGGCCGGCGGCCGCCCTCGCCGCCGTCGCCGCCGTCGGGGTGTCCGTCCTGCTGGTCACCGCCCGCCGGGCCGAGCGGATCGCCCGCGAACTGGCCCTGCACCACCTCGACGAGAGCCGGCGGTCGGCCGCCGTGGCCGAGGACCTGCGGGCCGAGATGCGGCGCCTGCACGACGACGTGGCCCGGCTCGCGGCGTACGCCGACATCGCCGCCTACCCGGCACGACGTCGGTGAGGGATCCTGGCGGCATGAGGGTGCTGGTCGTGGAGGACGATCCGGCGATGTCGGCGATGCTCCGGCGGGGGCTGCGCCGGGCCGGCTACGCCGTGGACAGCGCCGCCGACGGGGCCGAGGCGGTGTGGACCATCACCGAGACCGACTACGACGTGGTGGTCCTGGACGCGATGATCCCGCCGCCGGACGGGTTCGAGGTGTGCCGCCGCATCCGCGCCGCCGAGCGCTGGGTCCCGGTGCTGATGCTGACCGCGCGGGACGGCACGACCGACAAGATCCGCGGTCTCGACGCCGGCGCCGACGACTACCTGACCAAGCCGTTCGCGTTCGACGAGCTGCTGGCCCGGGTGCGCGCGCTGATCCGGCGGGAGCCGGGACAGCGGCCGGCGGTGCTGCGGGTGGGCGACCTCCTCCTCGACCCGGCCGAGCGGCGGGTGCGCCGGGGTGACACCGCGATCAGCCTGTCGGCCAAGGAGTTCGCGCTGCTGCACGAGCTGATGCGCCGCAACGGCGAGACCCTGAGCCGTACGCATCTCATCGAGCACGTGTGGGACTTCGCCTACGACGGCGGGTCGAACGTCGTCGACGTCTACGTCCGGTACCTGCGGGACAAGGTCGACCGCCCCTTCGGGCGCGACACGATCCGCACGGTCCGGGGCGCCGGCTATCGGCTCGACCCGGAGGCCTGACACCGGGCCGTACGATCCGAGGCTGTGACGGGGAGAAGGCGGGCCGGCCGGTGGGCGACGGCGGCCGCGCTCGGGTTGGTGGCCCTGGGATGCGCCCAGCCCGGCGCGCGCGACGGCGACTCGGCGCCATTGCCGTCCGGCAGTGCCTCGCCGTCGCCCACCTTCTCGGCCCAGGCCGCCCCGCCCCGGGACGGCGCGCCGCACGAGGCCGAGAACAACGGCTGGAAGCAGCGGCACGAGCTCAACTACGACGAGAAGCAGACCGGCGACGCCCTCGCCGCGCGCATCCGGCCGAAGCTCGCGGCGCTGCGTGCGGCCGGCGACTACGCCCCCGCCTCCACCCGGCAGGCCCTGCTCGGCCTCGGCCTGCGCCCGGACGACGTCGAGGTCACCGAGATGCGCACGCCGCCGGGCGCGGTCTTCGCGGTCCGCTTCCCCGAGGCCGGCTGCGTCATCGGCGACGTGCGCCCGGAGCGGCTCCTGGTCGAGGTCACCGGCGCCGGCGCCGAGTTCGGCTGCCTCGAGCCCTACACGCACTGACCGCGACGCCGAACTATCCTGATCTTCATGACCATCTTCGACGTGACGATCCCCGGCGGGACCGACCCCTCCACCCAGCTCGGCCCCCGGCCCGGTGTCGCCACCCTCGTGGTGAACGTGGCGTCCAAGTGCGGCCTCACGCCGCAGTACAACGGCCTCGAGCGGCTGCAGGAGCGCTACGCCGGCCGCGGCTTCACGGTCCTCGGCGTGCCGTGCAACCAGTTCGGCGGCCAGGAGCCGGGCACCGCCGACGAGATCGCCGAGTTCTGCTCCGCCACCTACGGCGTCACCTTCCCGCTGACCGAGAAGATCGAGGTCAACGGCGACAACCGGCATCCCCTGTACGCCGAGCTGGTCACCGTGCCCGACGGCGAGGGCTACACCGGCGACATCCGCTGGAACTTCGAGAAGTTCCTGGTCGCCCCGGACGGCAAGGTCGTGCGCTTCGGCCCCCGCACCGAGCCCGAGGACCCGTCGGTGGTCGCCGCGATCGAGGCGGCGCTCCCGAGCTGAGGTTCGGCTCGCCCCCGAGCTGAGGGTCGGCTCGCCCCGAGCTGAGGGTCCGGTTTCAGCGCCACGTCAGCGCCGTTCCAGTGTCCGATGCCATCGTCCGGTGACGGACGGCGGCCCGCTCCCACGCGGCCGCCCGGCAACGGAAGGACACCGCATGTACCGCACGCTCGGCGGCGCCACCGGCGCGGCGCTGGCCCTGGTCCTCGCCGCACCGGCGGCCGCGGTCGCGGCCCCGGCGACCGAATACACGATGAACCTCAGCAAGAGCTCGGCCGCCGTGGCGGCCGGCGGCCTGGCCTCGACCGTGATCACCTTCAACGCCGGCCCGAAGATCGAGAACAAGCGGGTGACGCTGAGCGCGACCGGCCTGCCCGGCGGCGTGACCGCGCTGTTCGCCCCGGCCAAGCCGGCACTCATCGGCAGCTCGATCCTGTTCCTGCGGACCTCGTCGTCGACCCCGGTCGGCTCGGCGACGATCACCATCACCGCGATCACGATCAGCAGCGACCCGATCGGCACCTCGGCCACCTTCACGCTGAACGTGACCGCGGGTTGATGAAGGCGACGCCGGCGGACGAGCATCGCGCTCACCCGCCGGCCCGCTCCGGCGCGGAGCGTGACGGCCGGCCATAGCGTCAATTGCCGCATACCCCACCAGACCTCCACGGCTCACGCTGCGTATTGACAGCCGACAATGTGCCAAAACCCACCAGTAACAAGAAGAGTGTTCAAAATAATGGCGCCCACGTGCTCGTACGCGTGACATTCGGTCGTAAGATCGGGGACCGTCCAGATCGGAAGTCGTCACCTTGCGTGAACTTCCTTCGCGTACGGGATGGGTATGCCAACAACATCGGCCGTCGACCGGGGTGGGAGCACGTCTCATGACGACTAGCCCGCTGCGGCCCGGCGACCCCCGGCGGCTCGGTGAGTACCGCCTGCTCTCGCGACTCGGCGAGGGCGGGATGGGCACCGTGTTCCTCGGCCGCGACCCGGCGGGCGGTCCCGTCGCGGTCAAGGTCATCAGGCCCGAGCACGCCCGCAACGACGAGTTCCGGGCCCGGTTCCGCAGCGAGGTGCAGCGGGCCCGGCAGGTTCCGTCCTTCTGCACCGCCGCGGTGCTCGACGCCGACCCCGACAACGACACGCCCTACCTGGTCGTGGAGTACGTGGAGGGGCCGAGCCTGCAGGACGTGGTCGAGGAGCGCGGCCCGATGTCCCCCGGCGACCTGCACAGCGTGGCGGTCGGCGTGGCGGCGGCCCTGACCGCGATCCACGGCGCCGGCATCATCCACCGTGACCTGAAGCCGAGCAACGTCCTGCTGTCGCTCGGCCTGCCCAAGGTGATCGACTTCGGCATCGCCCGGGCGCTCGAGGCGACCACCAAGTACACGCGTCCCGGCCGCTGGGTCGGCACGGTCGACTACATGGCGCCCGAGCGGCTCGATCCCGACGTCGGCCCGGTCACCCCGGCGGCCGACATCTTCGCCTGGGGCGGCGTGATCGTCTTCGCCGGCACCGGGCGCAACCCGTTCGTCGGCGACACCCCGGTGGCGACCGCCGCCCAGATCCTGACCAGGGCGCCCGAGCTGCGCGGGGTGCCGGAGTCGCTGGTCGACCTGGTCAGTCGCGCGTTCGCCAAGGACCCCAACGACCGGCCGGCCGCCAACGAGCTGCTGCAGCAGTTGCTGGCCGTGAACGTCCCGCACGCCACCACCCCGCCGCACACGAGGGCATCGCGCAACGGCTCGTCGCCGGCCGGGGCGGCACCGGCCGGCCCCGCGCCGGGCGGCCGGCGGTCGCGGCGGGCCGACAGCCGCTTCGACGCGCGCGAGCTGCTCGAGCAGATGATCGCGGAGGGACCGAAGCCGCCGACGCTCACCGGTCCACCGGCCGCGCCCGCGCCCGCGCCGGGCCGCCGCCGGCGGGCGGCCGCCGCTGCCGATTCGCCGTCGCCCCGGCGGACCTCGCCACGGCGGGCTGCGGAGGGCCGGGCGGCCTCGCGGCGGACGGTGCCCTCGCCGACGAGGGTGACCACCCGGCGGCTGACCTACGCGGTGGGCGCCCTGATGCTGGCGTCGCTGGCCGGGGCGACCGTCGCCTACGCCCGGACCAGGGGGGACGCGCCGAAGGCCGAAGCGCCCCAGCCGCACACCGAGGTCGCGACGGTGACGTCGGCGGCGCCGAGCCTGCGCCCGCCGTCCTTCTTCGACCCGCTGAGCGCCCCCGGCCGGTTCAAGCAGAGCAGCGCGGCGTCCGGCAGCTGCACGTTCCGCGACGATCGCCTGTGGGCCCAGGTCAAGGGCCGGTCGACGTACCAATGCGAGGGTCCCGCCGACTCGTTCTCCGGAAACCAGTCCATCGCAGTACGGGTGGAGCTCGCCAACGCCGACGCCTGCGCGATGGTCTGGTTCCGTTACCACGGCGACCGCGGCTACCAGCTGACGGCGTGCGCCGACCAGATCGAGCTGGAGGAGCTGGACGGCGCCGTCCTGACCTCGATCGGCAAGTCGTCGTCGACCGCGTTGCAGCCGGGGTCCCCGCACCAGCTCGCGATCGAGATCGCCGGCCAGCACGCCGCCGTCACCGTCGACGGCGCGGACGCGGTGCAGGGCGCCGTCACCGACCCCGACCTCACCTCGGGCCGCATCCAGCTCGGCGTCACCAGCACCGGCGGCGCCTCGACGGCCGAGGTGTCGTTCGCCGACCTCGACGCCCGGGCCAGTTGACCGGGAGCAGGGCCGGTCAGGCGCCGGTCTCCTGCTGACGCTTGTAGCGCTCGTTCAGCTCGAGGGCCTCGTGGAGCTGGTCTTCGAGGATGATGATCCGGCAGGCGGCTTCCAGCGCGGTGCCCTGCTCGACCATCTCCCGGGCCCGCACGGCGAGGCGCAACTGGTAGCGGGAGTAGCGGCGGTGGCCGCCGGCCGACCGGGTGGGAGTGATCAGCTTGGCCTCGCCGAGCCGGCGCAGGAAGTCGGGCGAGGCGCCGGTGATCTCGGCGGCTCGTCCCATGGTGTAGGCGGGATAGTCTTCGTCGCCGAACATGTCGTCGGGTGGGGCCATACGCTCTCCATGACGAGGGCCCCGGCGCTTCCGCGCCGGGGCCCAGGGTTTACGAGTCAAAACACCATCTACCGACAGAACGTCGGCTTGTCGTGTCCGCACCCACCGCCACTGGCGGCACCGGGCGCGAGGATCGCATAAGCGTGACCGAAGACCACCTCTCGTTCGATGGAAACTGCGGTGTCCGCCCCCGGGCAAGACTGCAATCCGGTAGCGGGCGATCCAACGGTGTCCAACCCTCCCTTTCCTCTGATTCTCAACTCGGTCGTGCAGCCCGCCGGCGCCGAAGCCCCACGCGAATCATGGCCCCGAGCACGTGCGACGAGCCTCTTGCCAGGTCGAGATCTGTGCCAGCACCTCGACCCGTCGCCCTGATCTGGACTTACATCAGGGTCTTGTCCAACCACTTCAACGTGCCTTACATGTGTCTTGCTGGGGACCGATCGAGCCCAGAACTCGGGTCCTGAGCCCTGCTTCACGTCGGTCCGATCGTCGGCGTCTTTCCACGATCTCGTCGTCAACACCGGGAACATTAGCCGACCCGCGCGAGAATATCTAGTCGTTCAGTCATAGATTTTCTCGGCCGGCCCTCGAGACCGCCGCGGCGGGTCGCCGCCAAGGCACGTCCCCGCCAGGCCAGGAGGATTCCGGCCGGGGAGCGGGGCCGGTAAACCCTTGGCCATGAATCTGCTTCCGCCCGGACGGCGGGCCGGACGCGCGCTGACCGCGCCGGTGGCCGGCGTCGTCGCCCTGGTGCTGGTCTCCGGCGCCGCGACCCCGACGCGACCCGCGGCCGCCTCCGCCCCGGCCGTCCGGACAGTCCCGGCGGTCGCCCCGGCCGGCGCGCACACCGTCACGCTGGTGACCGGCGACGTCGTGCGCGTGTCCGACGTGGGCGGCGGCCGGCACACCGTGGACGTCACCCGTCCCCGCGGCGCGCGGGGCGGGGTGCGGGCCGAGACGATCGGCCGCGACCTGTTCGTGGTGCCCGACGAGGCGCTGCCCTACCTGGCCGCCGATGCGGTCGACCGGCGGCTGTTCGACGTGACGTCGCTGATCGAGCAGGGCTACGACGACGCGCACAGCGACGGTGTACCGCTGATCCTCTCGTCGCCCGCCGCCGCGGCCCTGCCTCCGGTCCCGGCCGGCGCCCAGCCGGTTCGGGTGCTGAAGAGCATCCACGGCCGGTCGGTGCGGATCGCCAAGGGCCGCGCCCGGCAGGCGTGGACGGCGCTGGTCTCGCCGCACACGCCGGGCGCGACGAGCGGCGCGCGGGGCGCAGCGGGCGGCGCGCGGGATGCAGCGGGCGGGGCAGGACGCCGAGCGGGCGGGGCGGCGAGCGGCACCGCCAAGGTCTGGCTGGACGCGCGCGAACACGCCGACCTGGCACAGAGCACCGCCCAGATCGGTGCTCCGGCCGCGTGGGCGGCCGGCGTCGATGGTGCCGGGGTCAAGGTCGCCGTGCTCGACACCGGCGCCGACCTCGACCACCCCGACCTCGAGGGCCGGGTCGGCAGCGCGGTCAGCTTCGTGCCCGGCGAGAGCGCTCGCGACGGCAACGGGCACGGCACGCACACGCTGTCCACCGTGGGCGGCAGCGGCCGCGCCTCCGGCGGCGCGGAGCGTGGCGTGGCGCCCGGCGCCGACCTGCTGGTCGGCAAGGTCCTGTCCGACGCGGGCTCCGGCGCGGACTCCTGGATCATCGCCGGCATGGAATGGGCGGCCGGCCAGGGCGCCCGCGTGATCAGCATGAGCCTCGGCGGGTCGGCCCCGAGCGACGGCAGCGACCCGCTCAGCCAGGCCGTGAACCGGCTGACCGAGCAGACGGGCGCGCTTTTCGTCGTCGCGGCGGGAAATGCCGGCACCGAGGCCACCATCTCGGCGCCGGGCGCGGCGGACGCGGCGCTCACCGTCGCCGCGGTCGATTCCGATGATCAGCTGGCGAGTTTCTCGTCGATGGGCCCCCGCATCGGCGACTACGCCCTGAAACCGGACATCGCCGCGCCCGGCGTCGACATCCTGGCGGCCAAGGCCGGCGGCACCGCCGGCACCGGCTGGTACGAGACGTTGAGCGGCACCTCGATGGCGACGCCGCACGTGGCCGGGGCCGCGGCGCTGCTCGCCGAGCGCCATCCGGAGTGGCGGGCCACGCAGCTCAAGGACGCGCTGATGAGCACGTCCCGGCCGTTGTCCGCGACCGCCTATCAGGCCGGTGCCGGGCGGGTCGACGCCGCCGCGGCACTGCCGGCGACGGTCACCGCGACCGGCTCGGCCTACCTCGGCTTCGACGCCTGGCCGCACGGGGACGGCACGACGTCCGCGCGGACCGTGACCTACGCGAACAGCGGCGACACGCCGGTCACCCTCGACCTGCGGGAGACGGTGGCCGTGGCCGGCGGGCCGTACGACACCGACCCGCAGGCCGATGCCGGGACGCCCGCGCCGGACGGCATGTTCGGGCTCTCGGCCGCGTCGGTCACGGTGCCGGCGCACGGGACGGCGGCGGTCACCGCGAGCGCCCGCCCCGACCTGGCCGCGCCCGGGCGTCGCTACCTCGGTCAGATCGTCGCCGTCGACCGCTCGTCCGGCGCGGCGGTGCGCACCCAGGTCGGGCTCTACCGGGAGGACGAGCGCTACACCCTGCACCTGGACGTGAAGGACCGGGCCGGCGCGCCGGTGACCGGGTACGTCGAGATCCAGCAGGCCGGCGTGCCGGACCCGACGTACGTCTTCGTCGAGGGCACCGCCGACCTGCGGTTGCGGGCCGGCACGTACAGCGTGGTGTCCTACGCCGACGTCGCCGGCAGTCACGGGCCGGATTCGGCCGGCCTGGCGCTGCTCGGCGCGCCGGAGGTCGTGCTCGACCACAGCCAGTCGCTGGTGCTCGACGCCCGGCGGGCCCGGGAGGTCACCGCGCAGGTGCCGCGCACCACCGAGGACCGCATGCTGTACCTCGACTGGTACCGCAGCTTCGGCGCGGAGAGCGTAATCGCCAGCCAGTACATGTTGCCCGCCGTCTACGACACCATGTACGCGCTGCCGACCGCCCGGGTCACCACCGGAGACTTCGAGTTCGAGGCCCGCTGGCGCAAGGCGTACCCGCTGCTCACGGTGGCCGATCGCGGCAAGCCGTTGATGATCCTCGGTCTCGCCGGGTCCTCGTTCTTCGACGGGCGGGCCGAGCTCGACGCGATCTACGCCGGGACCGGAACGGCGGACGACTACGCCGGCCTGCGGGCGAAGGGACGGGCGGTGCTGGTGACCCGGTCGGACGCGGTGACCGGCAGCGAGCGAGCCCGCAATGCGGCGGCGGCCGGGGCGCGGCTGCTGATCGTGGTCAACGACGGGCCGGGCAAGCTCGCCGACTATGTGGGCGGCGACGACGGCGGCTACAGCGCTGTCCCGGTGGTGTCGGTGACCGCTCGCGCCGGCGCGAGCCTGATCCCGCGGGCACGACAGGGCCGGCTGCGCCTTGCCGTCGCCGGGGTGCCCGACTCGCCGTACGTCTACGACCTGGTCGACCCGCACCCGGGCCGGATTCCGGAGAAGCTCGCCTACCGGCCGCGGCCGGGCGACCTGGCGACGGTCGACATGCGGTTCCACAGCCTCGACCGGCGCACCCGCTACCCGAGCGGCGAGTTCCGCTGGGACTACCGGCCGTACCGCACGTACGGCCTCGGCGCCCTGCTGCGGACCACGATGCCCGGCACCCGGGTCGACTACACCTCGGCCCAGCCGGGCACCGCGTGGGCCGAGGCCGCCGTCACCGGCCCGGGCCTGAACCTGGTGTCCAGTGCCGAGGTGCACGCCCTGCGGCCCGGCGCACGCACGGTCGATGACTGGTTCGGGCCGGTCGTGCGGCCGCGGGACGGCGGCGGCTACTGGTCGTCCACCCGCGACGATCTGTCCATCGCGATAAACGTCCAGCCCTGGGCGGACGGCGGGGCCGGGCACGCCGGATACCTCCAGGACGGCGACACCAAACAGATGAAGGTCTACCAGGACGGCACGCTGGTGAGCACGTCCGACTGGGCGTCGGCGTCGCTGTACCCGATCCCGGCCGGGCCCGCGACGTACACCCTGGATCTGGTCGCGAGCCGCGACCCGGCGGTCTTCCGCCTGTCGCCGCGCAGCCACACCGTCTGGACCGTCAAGTCGGTGCCGGCGGCGCCGGGCCGGGTCGAGCTGATGCCCGTCCTGCAGCTGGACTACCGGATCGGCGCCGACCTGGCCGGCGACGTGCCGGGCGGCCGGCAGTCGATCGGGCTCGCCGCCGTGCACCTGCCGGGCGCGGCGGGTGCGGGGACGATCGCCGGGGCGACGCTGTCCGTCTCGTTCGACGACGGGGTCACCTGGCGTCCGGTGCCGGTGGCCGGCGGCGTCGCGTCCTTCACGGCGCCGCATCACGGCTTCGTGTCGCTGCGGGCGCGCGCCTGGGACACCCGCGGCAACGCCGTCACGCAGGAGGTGATCAGGGCCTACGGTCTCAGATGAGCGGCGAAAGACGCCGTCCGTTGGCGGCCGCGGCGCCCGCTCGTACCCTCGGAGCATGCTCGCCGCCCTGGGCCTCGATGCCGCTGAGGAGAAGGCATATCGCCTGCTCGTCGCGGGCGGCGATGCCACGCTGGAGGAGCTGCTGCCCGGGGCCGGCACGACCCGGGCCGAGCTCACCGACTCCTTGGCCGGGCTGGTCGGGCGCGGCCTGGCCACCGCCCAGCCGTCGCCGGCCGGGGACGGGGTGGTGCGGTTCGCCCCGGCGCCGCCCGCGATCGCCCTCGCCGGTCTGCTGCGGAGCCGGCACGACGACCTGCGCGCGGCCGAGCTGGCGATCGCGGCGCTGGCCGAGACGTACCGGTCGGCGAGCGCCGGGCGGACGGCCGCCGACGTCATCGAGGTGATCACCGATGTGGACGGTGTCCGGCACCGGTTCACGCAGCTGCAGGAGGGGGCCCGCGAGGAGGTGCTCTCGCTGGTCGTTCCCCACCTGTCGGTGGTGCCGCACCGGGAGAACGCGGCGGGCGACGACTGCCTGCGCCGCGGCGTCCGCTACCGGGCGATCATCGACCGGCGGGTGCTGGACCAGCCGGGCGCGGTCGGCGACGTCATCGACAGCGCCGCCGCCGGGCAGGAGATCCGGGTGGTCGACCGGGTGCCGGTCAAGGCGGTGATCGTCGACCGCGAGGTGGCGATGCTGCCGCTGCGGCACAACCAGCACACCGCCCACGCGTCCGTGCTCATCCACCCGAGCGGGCTGCTCGACGCCATGCTCGCGCTGCACGATGTGCTCTGGGAGCGGGGCTACCCGCTGCTGCCCGGGGCCGGCGCCGGGGCCGGAACCGGGGCCGGGGCCGACATCGACGAGGTCGACGGGCGGATCCTGGCTCTGCTGCTCAGTGGCCTGACCGACCAGGCCGTCGCCGGCAAGCTCGGGCTGTCGCTGCGCACGGTGCAGCGCCGCATCCATCAGCTCATGGCCCGGGCCGGCGTCGGCACCCGGGTGCAGCTGGGCTGGCACGCCGCACGCAAAGGATGGGCCTGAAACAGGCGACCGGCCCGCCGGTGCCTCACCCGGGCGGGATGAGGCGACCCCGGTGCGGCGCCGCTTGACTCGACCCGAGCACTCGAGCAGCGGGGAGGTCAGCGATGCCGACGGACCGGCCGAACATCCTGGTCATCTGGGGCGACGACATCGGAATCTCCAACCTGAGCTGCTACAGCGACGGGTTGATGGGGTATCGGACGCCGAACATCGACCGGATCGCCGAGGAGGGCGCCCGGTTCACCGACTACTACGGCGAGCAGAGCTGCACCGCCGGCCGGGCCGCCTTCATCTGCGGGCAGAACCCGATCCGTACCGGGCTCACCAAGGTCGGCATGCCGGGCGCCGAGGTCGGCATCAAGCCCGAGGATCCGACGATCGCGACGGCGCTCAAGGCGCACGGGTACGCGACCGGCCAGTTCGGCAAGAACCACCTCGGCGACCGCGACGAGCATCTGCCGACCGTGCACGGCTTCGACGAGTTCTTCGGCAACCTCTACCACCTCAACGCCGAGGAGGAGCCCGAGCTCGAGGACTACCCGCAGCCCGAGGAGTTCCCCGAGTTCCACAAGCGGTTCGGCCCGCGCGGCGTCATCCACTCCTGGGCGGACAAGGACGGCACCCAGCGGATCGAGGACACCGGCCCGCTGACCAGGAAGCGGATGGAGACCGTCGACGACGAGTTCCTCGCCGCCGCCTCGGGCTTCATCCGCGACAAGGCCGCCGCCGAGCAACCGTTCTTCGTGTGGTTCAACGCCACCCACATGCACTTCCGCACCCACGTCAAGCCGGAGAGCCGCGGTCAGGCCGGGCGGTGGCAGTCGGACTACCACGACACGATGATCGACCACGACAAGCTCGTCGGTGACCTGCTCGGGTTGCTCGACGAGCTGAGCATCGCCGACGACACGATCGTCGTCTACTCGACCGACAATGGGCCGCACATGAACACCTGGCCGGACGCCGGCATGACCCCGTTCCGCGGCGAGAAGAACTCGAACTGGGAGGGCGCGTACCGGGTGCCCTCGGTCGTGCGGTGGCCCGGGCGGATCCCCGCGGGAGTCGTGCTGAACGACATCATGAGCCACACCGACTGGTTCCCCACGCTGCTCGCCGCGGCCGGTGTGCCGGACATCGCGGCTCAGCTGCGGGCCGGCGCCGACCTCGACGGCACCCGCTATCACGTCCACCTCGACGGCCACGACCAGCTCGACTACCTGACCGGGCGGTCCGCGACCAGCGCGCGGCAGCACTTCTTCTACGTGTCCGACGACGGCGATCTGACCGCCGTGCGGTACGGCAACTGGAAGCTGGTCTTCCTCGAGCAGCGCGCCACGGGCACCCTGCGGGTGTGGGCCGAGCCCTTCACCGAGCTGCGGGTTCCCAAGATCTTCAACCTGCGCACCGACCCGTACGAGCGGGCCGACGTCACCTCGAACACCTACTACGACTGGTGCCTCGACCACGCGTGGCTGGCCGTGCCGATGCAGGCGTTCGTCGCCAACATGCTGCAGACCTTCGCCGAGTTCCCCCGCCGGCAGAAGCCCGCCAGCTTCAGCCTCGAACAGGTGCTGGCGAAGCTGCAGGCCGGAATGCCGAGCACGTGACCGCGGCGGCCTCCTCGCCGGCGCCGCCGGTCGCGCCGGACGCCGACATGGTCTGGGTGCCCGGCGGCACGTTCCGGATGGGATCCGACGACCACTACCCGGAGGAGGCGCCGGTCCGCGAGGTCGAGGTCGGCGGCCTCTGGGTGTGCCGGACGACGGTGACCAACGCCGCCTTCGCCGCGTTCGTGGCCGCGACCGGCTACCGCACCGTGGCCGAGCGGCCGCTCGACCCGGCCGACTTCCCGGGCGCCCCGGCTGCGAATCTGGTGCCCGGGTCCATGGTCTTCACCGGCACGCCGGGCCCGGTCGACCTGCGCCACCTGAGCCAGTGGTGGGTGTGGGCGCCGGGTGCGTCCTGGCGTCATCCGGAGGGGCCGGGCAGCGACCTCGACGGCCGCGCCGACCATCCCGTGGTGCATGTCGCCTACGAGGACGCCGCGGCCTACGCGGCCTGGGCCGGGCTGGCGCTGCCGACCGAGGCGCAGTGGGAGCACGCGGCCCGGGGCGGCCTCGACGGGGCCACCTACACCTGGGGGAACGAGCCGGAGACCCCGCGCCGGCGACGGGCGAACTACTGGCACGGCGACTTCCCGTGGCGGGCCGAGAGCGGCTACGGCCACACCGCGCCGGTCGGCTCCTTCCCGCCCAACGGCTACGGCCTGGCCGACATGGCCGGCAACGTGTGGGAGTGGACCCAGGACTGGTACGCCGAACGACGCTGGGCCGGCTACTCCGCCTGCTGCCTCCCCCGTGATCCGCGCGGCGGGCGGCCGGAGGACAGCTACGACCGGGCGCAGCCGGGGACCCGGATCCCTCGCAAGGTCATCAAAGGCGGCTCGTTCCTCTGCGCCGACACCTACTGCCTGCGGTACCGGCCGGCCGCGCGCCGGCCGCACATGGTCGACACCGGCATGAGCCACATCGGCTTTCGCTGCGTCGCGCCGTCGCGCTGAACACGCCCGCACGGCGCAATTTGCCAACTCCATGGAACCGGACGGGCTCGCCACGGGTTCTAAGAGTCGTGAGCGAATTGTCGTCCGGCCCAGAAGCCGTCGGTGAGTTGTACCGAGCCTGCTACGGCCGGCTGGTCGGGGTCGTGGCGCTGGCCGCCGACGGCCGCGCCGAGGCCGAGGAGTGCGTGCAGGAGGCATTCATCCGGCTGCTCGACCAGTGGTCTCGGGTGTCCCGGTACGAGGCACCGGAGGCATGGTTGCGGACCGTCGCTTTCCGGCTCTTGTCGAACCGGCGCCGAAAAGCCCGCAACGCCTGGCGGGCGCTGATCCGGCAGGGCCCGGCCACGGCGGCCGCCCCGCCGAACGCCGACAAGATCGATGTGGTGCGCGCGCTGCGGCAGCTTCCGGCGCCCCAGCGTCAGGTCATCGTCCTGCATCATCTCGCGGATCTCCCCGTGCACGAGGTCGCCAGGACGCTCGCCGTCTCGGAAGGCACGGTCAAGTCACGGCTCAGCCGGGCGCGCAGCGCTCTGGCCTTTCTGCTCAACGAGGAGGCGACGCATGCCTGATCTGAGGACGCTGCTGAGTGCTGCCGCGGAGCAGCAGGAGCCCGGGCGCCGGCCCGAGTTCGCCACCCTGCGCGCCCGGGCCCGCCGGCGCCGCCGTCTCCGGCGCATCGCGACGGGCGTGGCGGTGGCGCTGGTGGCGGGGCTGGCGATCGGCACGATTCCGTTTCTGCGGGCGTGGAACCGGCCGGGTGACGGCGATCAGGCCGCCGGCCGGACCACCATCCAGCCGAGCACCCGGGCCGCCGCCGTGGCGGCCACCGTGCGCGGGGGCCTGCTGCGGGTGGGCGGCCCGGCCGGGACCAAGCCCGCCGGCCTGCCGGGCACGGTGCGGTTCCAAGCCGAGGGCGGGGAGATCACCAGCGTCCGGACGGCCGACGACGGCACCTTCTCGATCACGGTGAAACCGGGACGCTACATCGTCACCGGGACCAGTCCGTTGTTCGGTTCCGGCAAATACGAATGCCATACGGAGAAGCCTGTCGAAATAACAGCGGCCGGTCTCGATAATGTACAGGTGATCTGCAATCAACGATGATTACCTGAAGTCACGAAAGGTGGTCGACGGGCCATCGCAATCACTCTGCGCGGCCGCCGTTCCGGCACCGTGACGAAAGCCGTCACGCACCGTCGGCACGCCGAACGAACGGTCGGTCAGCGCATCGATTTATGTCAATAATGCGACGACCGGTCCACGATGGACAGCACCTACTCTCGGCCTATCCCATACAAGGAGGCCAGGGTGAGGAAAGGATTCGGAGCCGCGGTCGTCGCCGCCTGCGTGGTGACGGTGGGGCTGATCGCTCCACAGGCGGCACAGGCCAGCACGCCCGGTTGTTCGCTCAGTTCCCATTGCTACTCGATTCTGCGAGGCTCGGGAACCACCTTCTACGGCATGTACGGGACGTGGAACCGCGCCGCCATGGGCACCTCGTCCTCAGCGTCCAATCCGCAGTTCGTCGACTCGGAAATGTGGTTCTCCCCCAACGCCAGCACCAATGCGTGGGTGGAGACCGGGCTGACCCGAGGCTACTTCGCGGTGCCGGCCGCGAACGGCTACTACGCCTTCGGCGCCTACCAGACCACCGGCGGCACCTACCACGAGTACAGCTTCGGCGCGGTCTCGCAGAGCTCGGGGGTCACCGACGAGTATCAGATCTCCCGTGCCGGCACGACGAACACCTTCCGGATCTATTTCGACGGCTCGTACAAGACCACACCGAGCGTCGGCTTCTGGAGCGGCAGCACGCTGGACATCGGCGCCGAGGTGGCCACCTCGTCGGGCACCGCCGGGACCTTCAACATGTATCCGAAGGGCCTCAACTCGGCCGGCTCGCGCGTGAACCTGGGCACCGAGACGCCGATCGTCGACTCCCCGCTGTACGGCCACCGCCCCGGTGAGTCGGCCTGGACCTGGAGGATCCCGTGATGAAGAACCGCTATCGGATTCTCGCCGCGGCGGCCGTCGTCGCCACCGGTTCGGCGATCGTGCTGGCCACTCAGGCGGCGCAAGCGCAGGCTCCCGTCCTCGGCGGTGGCGCGCACTCGGCGGTCGCCGATTCGTCGTGCCGGCTCGACGCCGTGGCGCCGGCCCCGACCGGGCGGGACTCCCGCTGGGTCGACATGTGGCGCTCGAATCCCGCCTCGCAGAAGCCGGCCACCGCCCGGGCCCTCACGGCTCCGGATGCGGTGACCGCGGCCCAGGCTGTGCCCGGCGCCGGTGGCCGGGCGGGGCTGAAGGTGGCCGGTTCGCCGGCGGCGGCGGCGCAGATGTCGTACGCCCGGGCGGCCGCCTCGACCGGGGACGACGTCGCCGAGGGCATCGTCGCTCCCGACCGGTGCGTCTGGCTGGTCACGGTCAAGGCCGCCTTCACACCCCGGTCGGTGCCGTACGGTGCCAAGCCCGTGCAGTACGACTCCTACACGACCGTGTTCGACGCGGCCACCGGCCAGTTCCTGTCGATCACGGCCGGACCCGCCGCTCCCGACGTGCTGAGCGGCGCGAACATCGCCTCCTGACCACCGCCGGCAGGCCCGCGACGAAGGCTCATCCGCCGCGCATGATGCTCGGCCGGCGACGGCACGCCGACAATACGGCGTGGTGATCGCCGGCCGGGCCTGGCGCTGGCTGCGCCGGGTGGCGCCGCAGCGGGAGACGGTCCGCAAGGATCTCGTGGCCGGGCTGCCGGGAGCGATCAGCGGCGTGCCCGACGGCATGGCGGCGAGCGTGCTGGCCGGTGTCAACCCGGTGTACGGCCTCTACGCCAGCATCTTCGGCCCGATCGGTGGCGGCCTCACGGCGGGCACCCGGCTCATGGTCATCACGACGACCAGCGCCGCCGCCGTCGCCGCCGGGTCGGCGCTCGCCGACGTCCCGGCCGCGGACAAGCCACGAGCGCTGTTCCTGCTGACCCTGATGGCCGGGGCGCTGATGGTCCTGGCCGGGGTCGCCCGGCTCGGTCGGTACATCCGGTTCGTGCCGCATTCGGTCATGATCGGATTCCTGTCCGGGGTGGCCGTGAACATCGTCCTGAGTCAGCTCCCGGTGCTCGCCGGCACCACCGCGAGCGGCCCGTTCGCCCTGGCCAAGGCCTGGGACCTGATCCGGCACCTGGGCCGGGTGAACGTCGGCGCGCTGCTGGCCGGGCTGTTCGCCATGGCGGTGCTGGTGGCCTTCCGCCGCACCCGGTTCGCGACGTACGCGACGCTGGTCGCGCTGATCGTGCCCAGTGTCGTCGTCGCGATCGTCCCGGCCGGCTCGGTGCCGGTGGCCGGGGACGGTGGTGGCATCCCGAGCGGGCTGCCGGCGCCGGTCCTGCCGCACCTCTCCGACTTCTCGTTCAGCCTGCTGGCCGGGGCGTTCGCGGTCGCCGCCGTCGTCCTGGTGCAGGGCGCGGGGGTGAGCGAGTCGGCGCCCAATCCGGACAAGTCCCGGCCCGACCCGAACACCGACTTCGTGGCGCAGGGGGTGGGCAACCTGCTCGCCGGGCTGTTCCGGGGCCAGCCGGTCGGTGGCTCGGTCGGCCGCACCGCGCTCAACGTCGCGTCCGGCGCCGCCGACCGCTGGGCCGGCATCTTCTCCGGCCTGTGGATGGCCGTGCTGCTCCTGCTCTTCTCCGGCCTGGTCGGCGCCGTGGTGATGTCGACCCTGGCCGCGGTGCTCATCGTCGCGGCGGTCGGCGCGTTCCGGACCGCCGACGTACGGGCGATCCTGCGCACCGGTGCCATCTCCCGGGTCGCGGTGATCGCGACCTTCCTGGCCACGCTGTTTCTGCCGGTGGCCGCCGCCGTCGGCATCGGCGTGGCGCTGTCGCTGGTCATGCAGCTCAACCGGGAGGCGGCGGACCTGCGGGTGGTACGGCTGACGCCGCGCGACGACGGCGCCTTCGTCGAGCAGCCGGCGCCGCCGAGGCTGGAGTCCCGCCAGGTCGTGCTGCTCGACGTCTACGGCAGCCTGTTCTACGCCGGCGCCCGGACTCTGCAGGCCCGCCTGCCCGAGCCCGGGGATGCCGAGCGGCCGGTCGTGGTCCTGCGGCTGCGCGGACGCGCCATGCTCGGCGCGACCGCCTTCGCCGTCCTCTCCGACTACGCCGGGCGGCTGGCCGACGCCGGCGGCCGGCTCTACCTCACCGGCGTCGACCCGGCCGTGCTGCGCCAGCTCCAGCGCAACCGGACGGTCGAGCGGGTGGACGGCGTCCGGATCTTCGAGGCGACCGACGTGGTCGGCGAGTCCAGCCTCGAGGGCTATCACGCCGCCCAGCGATGGCTGGCGACGCCGGGCTGATCGCGCGGTCACTTGCAGGCGGACAGGCCGTTCAGGACGCCGTTGCGGTAGGCGGCGATGCGCTCGAAGCCCGAGGCTCCCGACCCGCCGGTGGCCCGGGCCAGCGCGAGCAGGGCGCCGACCGCCTCGTCCAGGTCGCCGGGCGACAACGTCGGGGTGTTGCTCTGCCGGGGACGATGGAGCAGGTCGTACGTCCAGGTGCCGTTGAGGCAGTCGACCGCGAGCTGCCCGGCGCTGCCCTCGGTCGACGCGCCGCGCCGATGCTGGACCGCGCGCGCGTACAGGTCACCGAGGATCAGCCCGACGGCGTTGTCGCCGAAGGCGTCGTACAGCACCTGGAGTTTCTGGTCGTCGTAGGCGATGAAGTCGCCCTCGGGGCAGTAGAAGGCGGCGCCGTCGGCGATGGCGTCCGGCTTCGGGCACGCGGGCGCCGAGGACGGGTCGAACGGTTGCACCGTCAGCGGCTTCCACGGCTGGCCGGTGAGTTGCGGGTACGCCTTGGCCCAGTACGCCTCCAGGTCGTTGACGACCGTGGTGACCGCCTCGCCGTACGGCAGGTTGCCGCCGTTCGCAGCGTCCTGCCTCTGGGTGAACGGCACCTCGGTGATCGGCAGGTTGTCGGCGTTGTAGCCGGCACACTTGGTGGCGCCGTTCTCCACGCCGTCCTGCAAGGCCCGGATCCGGTCGAAGGCGTTGCCGTGTGCGCCCGGGTTCGTCGCGGACGTGCCCGGCTGGTCGCGCAGCTGCAGCATGCCGGCGAGCGCGTCGTCGATCTGGGCCGGGGTGATGCCGGTGAACGAGGGCGAGTGGCCGGCCTTCGCATCGGCGAGCCAGGCCCCGGCGTAGCAGTCGGCCTGCTGCTCGAGGACCACCGTGGGCTGGTCGGTGTCGCCCAGCCGGTGCTGGATGGCGTGCCCGTACTCGTGCGCGAAGACCAGCGCGACCAGCAGCCGGCCGAACTGGCTCTGCAGCTGCGGGATCAGCTTCTCGGCGTCCCAGGCGATGAAGTCGCCAACCGGGCAGTAGAAGGCGTTCGGCTGATAGACGCCCTCCTCGCCACCGCAGGCCGGGGGCGGGGTGCTTTGCGTGTACGGGTGATAGCCGCCCTGCAGGGGCTCGAACGGCTTCCCGCCGCTGACCGTCGGATAGGTCTCCGTCCAGTACCGCTGCATGTCGCTCAGCGCCTTGTCCACGACCTGCGCCGGCGACAGCGACGCCGTCGGCGTGGCGGCCACCGACGACGGGCCGGTCCCGCCGCTGCATCCGCTGAGGGCCACGAACAGGGCTGCTCCGGCGGCCAGCGAGGCCTTCGCGCGGATCCCGGTCATGATGATCCGTCCTCCCGTCTCGGCGACTCCTCAGCCTCCCAGCCCGGTCCGGCGGCCTTCCTCATCCCGCGGAGGTGAGCGAGCGAGGCGGTAGATTCGGCTCTGTGGATGGTGCCCCACCTCGCCCGGCGGTCACGCTGCGGTCCGCCAAGCTCGAACCACCCACCGACCGCCCGGGCACGGTGGTCCGCACCGCGCTCATCGACCGTGCGACCGCCCTTGCGGGCGTGCCGGTCCTCGCGGTGGTCGCCCCGCCCGGCTACGGCAAGACGACGTTCCTCGCGCAGTGGGCCGAGCGTCGTGGCCCGCGGGTGGCGTGGATGACCTGCGACGCCACCGACAACGACCCCGCCGTTCTGCTGACCGGCATCGCCGCGGCGCTCGGCCGGGTCGAGCCCGCGGCCCGGGCGGCGTTCCCGACGCCGGCGCCACCGGCGATGGGAGTCGCCGACATGACGGCATTCACCGCCGCGCTCGGCTCGCTGAGTCCCGTCCTCCTGGTGATCGACAGCGTCGAGGCGCTGACGAGCGTGGAATGCCGGCGCCTGCTCACCGAGCTCGCCCTGCGCCTGCCGCCGGGCTGGCAGCTCGCCCTCGCCTCGCGGCACGTCCTGCCGCTGCCGGTCGGGCGGCTGCGGGCCCGGCACGAGATCGCCGAGATCGGACGTCACGAACTCGCCATGGACCCGGGCGAGGCGGCCATGCTGATCGCCGCCGCGCAGGTCGACCTCACCGCGGCCGAGGTGGACGACCTCGTCGCGCGCACGGAGGGGTGGCCGGCCGGCCTGTATCTGGCCGCGCTGTCCATCCGGGCCGGCACACCCCACTGCGAAGCCGGGTTCGCCGAGGCCCGGGACGAGTCGTACATGACCGGCTACCTGCGGGCCGAGCTCCTCGACCGGGCGTCACCGGCCGAGGTGACGTTCCTGACCCGGACGTCGGTGCTGGATCGGATGAGCGGTCCCCTCTGCGACATGGCGCTCGGCACCGCCGGGTCGGCGCGAGCTCTCAAGGACCTCGCCGGGCGCAATCTGCTGGTGATCCCGCTGGACCATCGTGAGGGGTGGTACCGGTACCACCACGTCCTGCGCCGCCTGCTGCGGGCGGAACTGCAGCGCCGGGAGCCCGGAACGGTCCGGACGCTCATCGTCCGGGCGTCCGAGTGGTGTCAGGAGAACGACCAGCCCGAGGCGGCGATCCGCTACGCCCAGGAGATCGCCGACGCCGACCGAGTGGCCCGGCTGGTCCTCGGCGCGGCCCAGCCGAACTGGGCGAGCGGGCGTATCACCACGGTCCTGGCCTGGATGGAGTGGCTCGAGCGGCACGGCGCGGTGGAGCGATATCCGGCGATCGCGGTGCACGGAGCGCTGATCCTGGCCCTGCTCGGCCGGGCCGTGGAGGCGGAACGCTGGGCCGGCATCGCCGAGCGCGGCCGGTCGGCCGGGGCCCTCGCCGACGGCAGCACCGAGCACGGCGTCCGGGCCTATCTGCGGGCGATGTCCGGCCGCGACGGGGTCGAGGCGATGCGGCGGGACGCGACCGAGAGCTGGGCCGGTCTCAGCCCGTCGAGCCCGTACCGGCCGACGGCCATGTTCTACCTCGCCATCTCCCATCTTCTCGAGGACGACCCCGACCAGGCCGACCCGATCCTGGCCAACGCCGTCGACGACGCGTTGCGGGCCGGCTCGCCGCCGCTGGCCGCCCTCGCCCTCGCCGAGCGGTGCATCGCCGCCGGGCCCGGCGGCCGGGCCGAAGCCGACGAGATGATCGGCCGGGCGCTCGCCATCGTCGAGGACGGCCACCTCGAGGACTACTGGACCAGCGCGCTGGTCTTCGCGGTCGCGGCGCGGATCACGGCGAGCCGGGGCGACGTCACGGCCGCCCGGCGGCACCTCGTCCGGGTCGCCCGGTTGCGTCCGCTGCTGACCTACGCGTTGCCGGTGGTGTCGGTCCAGGCATTGCTGCAGATGGCACACGGATATGTGGCGCTCGCCGACACCGGCGGCGCCGCCGCGGTCCTCGACCAGGCGCGGGCCATCCGCACCCGGCGGCCCGATCTCGGCAACCTCGGGCGGGAGGCGGACGAGCTGACGTCGCGCGTCCGGCGGCTGTCGGCGATCGACGGCGGCGCGTCCAGCCTGACGGCCGCCGAGCTGCGCCTGTTGCCGCTGTTGTCGACGCATCTCTCGCTCGGCGAGATCGCCCAGCAGCTGCACGTCTCCCGGGACACCGTCAAGACCCAGGCCGCATCGATCTACCGCAAGCTCGGCGCCTCCGGGCGGCGATCGGCGGTGGTGCGCTCCGGCGAACTGGGCACCCGGCCGGTCAGGATGTGATGAGGCCGAGCGTGCGGCCCTCATGGACGGCCTGCGTCCGGGTCGTGGCATTCAGCTTCCGGTAGACGGCGGCGACCTGGCTCTTGACCGTGTTCCGCGTGACGAACAGCCGGTCGGCGATCTGGCCGAGCGTCAGATTGGTCGGGAGGAGGCCGAGGATCCGCAGCTCGGCGGCGGTCAGGATGGTGGCGGCCGGTCCGTCGTGGCCGGCCAGGCCGGCCGCGAGCAGCTGATACCGGCCGCGCAGGACGCCCCCGGCCGGCAGCCGCGCGAGGAAGCGCCGGGCCTCGGCGGCCCGGGCCGTGGCGGCGGCATGATCACCGAGGTCGAGCAGGATGCCGCCGAGGCTCGTCGCGAGCTGGGCGCCGAGCCAGGGAAAGGCGGTCAGCGCCGGCCCGTCGCACAGCCGCAGCGCCCGGTCCACGCTGCCGCGCGCGGCGCGCGGATCGCCGTCGTGGACGGCGACCGCGGCCCGGGCGACGTGCGCGGGAATGCTGGTGACATCGTCCGCCGACCGGTTCGGCTCGACGAGAGCACCGGCCCGGCCGGCGTACCCCGCGGCGGCCGGCCAGTCGCCGGCGTCGGCGGCGAGCAGGGACAGCTGGGCGAGCGCGAACCGGGCCTCGCGGTGCCCGCCCGCGTCGACGGCCCGTTCCAGCTGGGCCGCGCCGGCCTCGGCGTCCCCGGTGAGGAGCAGCGCCATCCCGAGCAGCGCGGCGGTGCGGCCCTGCTCCGCCGGGGGCAGGAACTGGGCGGCGGCGTACCGCGCGTCGTGGACCATGACCTCCACGCCCAGCGGGGCGAGCGCGGCGCGCAGGGTGGCGGCGCCGGCGGTCAGCCGGGCGCCCCACGCCGACACGCCGGCCGCCCGGGCGCCGTTCTCCGCGGCGGCCAGGCACTGGAGCGCACGGACGGCGTCGCCGCCGAGGGCCCACACCCACCCGGCCCGGATGGCCAGCAGCGGCATCCGCTCCAGCGCGGCCATGCCGAGCTCGGCCAGCCAGCGCTGCGCCACCTCGATCCGGCCCTCGTCCACGAACCGCCCGAGGTGCCGACCGATGAGCCGGGCGGCGGCGACCGGGTCACGCCCGGCGAACGCGTGCCGCACCGCCTCCTCGGGCCGGCCATACGCCTCGTACCAGAGGGCCGCCCGGCGGTGCACCCGCTCCTCCTCGCCCGGTTCCCGGCGTCGCAGCTCGGATCGCAGCGTCTCGGCGAGGAGCGGGTGGTACCGGTACCACCGCCGGTCCCCGACCGGTCCGGAGAGGAACAGGTGACGGCGCTCGAGGCCGGTCAGCCAGACCGCGGAGCCGGACTGCCCGGTGACGAAGTCGCACAGCGACGCGGTCATCTCCCCCAGCGGCGCGGTGCGCAGCAGGAAGCGGACGAGCTCGGCGGGCTCGTCCCGCATCACCTCGTCGAGGAAATAGTCGGTGATGAACACGTCGTCACCGCCCACCGACGATGCCGCCGCCTCACCGTCGGCCGCCGCCGCGATCGCGAGGGCGGCCAGGTAGGTCCCGGCCGGCCAGCCCTCGGTGCGCTCCCGCAACACGGCGACGGCCGCGCGTGAGATCGTCACGCCGAGGCCGGCGACGAGCGTCCCGACCTCCCCGGTGGTCAGGCTCAGCTCCGCCGGTCCCAGCTCGGCGTGCCGTACGCCTGCGGCCGTCCCGCCCAGGTCGAGCCCGGCCAGTGACCGGCCCGCGATGGCGAGCGTGCACCCGGCCGGCACGTCGGCGGCCAGCCGGCTCAGCAGGCCGAGGCCCTGCTCGCGATGCAGCAGATGGGCATCGTCCAAGATCAGCAGCCACCGATCGGATCCGGCCGGGCCGAGGACGTCGGCGACGCGCCGCAGCAACCGCGCCGGATCGTTGTCCGACTCGCGCAGCTGAATCCAGCCCAGGCGACGGTGATCCTCCTCCGCCCACTGCCGGAGCAGCGTCGTCTTCCCGTACCCGGCCGGCGCCGCCAGCAGGATCAGCGGTGTGTCGCCAGAGATCGCATGGAGCTGCCGCAGCAGGGCGGCCCGCCGAACCGAGCTCCGCGCTACGCCGAAACCCACGGGCCGTGCCAGCCCCCGTGGCCGGCCACGAGCCGGTCGGCGCCGGCCGGGCCCCAGGTGCCCGGCTCGTACGTCTCGACCGGCGGCGGGTTGTCGATCAGTGGCTGAATGATCCGCCAGGTCTCCTCCACGCCGTCCTGCCGCTGGAACCGGGTGCTGTTGCCGACCAGCGCCGCGTGCAGGAGCACCTCGTACGGCGTCGGGCCCTCGCCGCCCTCCTCGGCGAACTCCATGTCGAGGGTGACCGGCTCCGGGCCGGCCGCGTCCGACCGGTGTGCCTGCAACTGCAGCCGGAGGCCGGTGGACGGGTCCATCTTGACCGCGAGCTCGACCGGTTCGGGCCGGTTGGCGATGCCGGGCAGCCGCAGGCCGAGCCGGGGCGGGCGCTTGAAGATCAGGCGGAACTCGGTCTGGGTCACCGGCATCCGCTTCCCGGTGCGGATGAAGAAGGGCACCCCCGACCAGCGCCAGTTGTCGATGTCGAGCCGGATCGCCGCGTACGTCTCGGTGGTCGAGTCCGGAGCCACACCGGGTATGTCGCGGTAGCCCCGGTACTGGCCGCGGACGTACTGGGCCGGATCGGCTTCGGCCACCGCGTGCCACAGCGCGAGCTGGGTGTTCTTGAGGATGTCGGGGTCGTGGCCGGCCGGCGACTCCATGGCGCCGGCCGCGACCACCTGCATCAGGTGGTTGACCACCACGTCGCGGACCGCGCCGACCGGGTCGTAGAAGTGGCCGCGGTCCTCGACACCGAAGCTCTCGGCCATGGTGATCTCGACCGAGTCCACGTAGTTGCGGTTCCAGACCGGCTCGAGCACGGCGTTGGCGAAGCGGAAGAAGACCAGCTCCTCCAGGCCCATCTTGCCCAGGAAGTGGTCGATCCGGTACAGCTGCGGCTCGGGGACCGACCGGTGGATCTCGTCGGCGAGGGCGATCGCCGACTCCAGGTCGTGACCGAACGGCTTCTCCACCACGACCCGGCCGTCGCGCACCAGGTCGGCCTCGGCCAGGCCCTTCGTGACCCGGCCGAACAGGAACGGCGGGATCTCCAGGTAGAACACCGGGGTCCGGGCGGTGCCGACGGCCGCGGCCACCCGCTGGTATGTGGCGGCGTCGCCGAAGTCGCCCGCGAGATAGCTCATCCGGCCCGTCAGCCGCTCGAACGCCTCCTCCTCGATCTTCTCGCCGGTGCCCTCGATCGCGGCCCGCGCGTGCGCGACCAGGTCGGCCTGCGACCACTGGTCGACGGCGACCCCGATGATCGGGCAGTCGAGCAGACCGCGCAGCTCGAGGCGGTACAGCGAGCGGAAGGTCATCACCTTGGCGAGATCGCCGGTGATGCCGAAGATGACCAGCACGTCGGCGGGCCTGGGTGTCGGAGCCATGGTGTCCTCTCCTGCCGGGTCAGGCGTTCTTGCGGATGCGCGGCTCGTCGATCGTGGACGGGTCGAGGAGCTCGGCGGAACGGTGGGCGGGCCGCACGTAGAAGTCGTCCAGCCAGGAGACGAAGGCGCGCAGCTCGGCGCCCGCGTTGGCGAGCAGCTGGGCGTGCACGCCGAGCCAGGCGGCGAACGCGAACCGCCCGTTGAGCTCGTGGCGGTGCGGCCCGATCTCGGCGACGGCGGCCTTGCGGCCGATCATCGCCATGATTCCCTTGTCCTTGTAGTGGAACGGCTGGCGTCCGGTGCCCTCGAGGTCGCCGATGATGTTGCCGGCGGCCCAGTCCCCGGACTGCTGCGCGACGCTGCCGAGCTGCGGGAGGACTGTTCCGTCGCCGACCGGGATGTTGGCGACGTCGCCGAGCGCGTACACCTTGGGGAAGCCGGGAACGGTCAGGTCCGGGCGTACGTCGATGCGCCCGCCGTGGCCCTGCGGCAGGCCGGAGCCGAACGCCACGGGCGCGGCCATCTGCCCGCCGCCCCAGACGACGAGGTGGGTCTTGATCTCGGTGCCGTCGCCGAGGGTCACGTGGTCCGGTGCCACCTCCTTGACCGAGACGCCGAGCCGCAGCTCGACCCCGCGCCGCCGCAGCTGCCGCACCGCGTAGCCGTGCGCCTCGTCGGAGAAGGCGGTGAGCACGGTGTGACCGAGATCGACCAGGATCACCTTGGCCCCGGCGATGGCCAGATGCGGATAGACGTGCGGCATCACGTCGTGGACGATCTCGGCGAGCGCGCCGGCCGTCTCGACGCCGGTCGGGCCGCCGCCGACGACCACGAAGGTGAGCGCCCCGTCGTCGACCAGCTCCGGCTTGGCGGCGGCGTCGCGGAACAGCTCCAGCAGCCGGCCGCGGACGCGCAGCGCGTCGGCGAGGCTGTAGAGGGGCAGCGTGAACTGGTCGGCGCCGGGCGTGTGGAAGAAGTTCGGCTGTGCGCCGGCGCCGAGCACGAGCACGTCACCGTCGATGGTCGTGTCGTCGGCGAGGGTCACCGAGACCCGGTTCGGATCGATCGCGACGACCTCGCCGGTGCGGGTCTCCACATTGGCGTGCCGGGCGAACATCTCGTCGAGGTCGAACCGGATGTCCCGCGGCGCCAGCTCGGCGGTGGCGATCTGGTAGAGCAGCGGCTGGAACTGGTGGAAGCCGTTGCGATCGATGATCGTGACCTGCGCGCGCGGCTCGTCCGCGAGGCGCCGCGCGCAGGCGACACCGGCGAATCCCGCGCCGACGATGAGAACGCGTGCCATCCATGGCCCCTTCCCCCGGCCGTCTGCCCGAGGACCATCGTCGACCGGCCCGGCGGCCGAGGGCTTCACCCAGACCGGGTGAAGTCAATTCGGGGCCGTGCGGCCAGGGTGGGAAGAGTGAATGCGACCGTGCTGGCGGCACCCGCCCAGTTGCTCCCCGCCCGCGAGCAGATGGCGGTCACGCTGATGTTCCACATCATCTTCGTGCCGTTCGGGATCGCCCTGCCGACCATGATGCTGATCGCCAACTACAAGGGCCTGCGGCACAACGATCCGGTGGCGCTGCGCCTGGCCCGCCGCTGGTCGCACGCCGCGGGGCTGACCTTCGCCGTGGGCGCGGCCTCCGGCACGGTGCTCTCGTTCGAGATGGGCCTGCTGTGGCCGGGCCTGACCGGGCGGTTCGGCGAGGTGTTCGGGCTGCCGTTCGCCATCGAGGGCGTCCTGTTCTTCCTCGAGGCGATCCTGGTCGCCATCTACATCTTCGGATGGCGCCGGATGCGGCCATGGACCCATTTCCGGCTGGGACTGCCGATCCCGTTCGTCGCGATCGGCGGCGCGTTCTCGATCATCGCGGCGAACTCCTGGATGAACCAGCCATCCGGGTTCACGCTCGGCCCCAACGGCGAGATCACCGACGTCGATCCGGGCGCGGCGATTCTCAACAAGGCGCTGCCGTACGAGCTCACGCACTTCCTGCTGGCGGCGTACATGGCGGCCGGCTTCACGCTCGCCTCGATCTACGTGGTCGGCTGGCTGAAGGGCCGCCGCGACCGGTATCACCGCCTCGGCGTCCTCATCCCGCTCACCATCGCGGCCGCCTTGACCCCGATCCAGTTCGTGGTGGGCGACCTGGCCGCCGTGGCCATCTTCCACGACCAGCCGGCGAAGTTCGCGGCCATGGAGGTGGTCACGAACTCCGGCGACCATCAGCCGGAAGTCCTGTACGGCATCTACGACAGCGCCACCAACACGGTGCACGGCGGCATCTCGATCCCCGGGCTGGACTCGTTGCTGGCCGGGAACAGCGTCGACACGTACGTGCAGGGCCTGGACCAGTTCCCGAACAGCAAGCCGTCGAACGTCACGATCGTGCACTGGGCGTTCGACACCATGGCCGGCATCGGCACGGTGCTGATCCTGCTCGCCCTGTGGCTCGCGCTCGCCTACTGGCGGCGGCGGGACGTTCCGGGCAACCGGCTGTTCCTGTGGTTCGCGGCGAGCGCCGGGGTTCTCACGTACATCGCCGTCGAGTGCGGCTGGATCGTGACCGAGGTCGGCCGGCAGCCGTGGATCGTGTACAACATCATGCGCACCGAGGACGCGGTCACCGACGCGAGCGGGCTGTGGGTGAGCTTCACCGTGGTCCTCGTGCTCTACCTGGTCCTCGGCATCGGCACGATCCTCGTGCTGCGGGCGATGTCCCGGCGATGGCGGGACAGTGATCGCACCGACGACGAGGACGCCGTCTACGGTCCGCGCCCGGAGGTCGTGCGATGAGCGCGGCGACGGCGGTGGCCGCGATCATGGTGCTGGCCATCACGCTCTACGCGTGCACCGGGCTGGCCGATCACGGTGCCGGGCTCTGGGATCTCGCGGCCGGCGGGCTGGAGCGCGGCCGGCAGGCCCGCTCGCTGATCGACAATGCGATCACCCCGGTGTGGGAGGCGAACCACGTCTGGCTGATCTACGTGCTCGTGGTGTGCTGGACGGCGTTCGGGCCGGCGTTCGCGTCGATCATGTCCACCTTGTTCGTCCCGCTGGCGCTGGCGGTGCTCGGCATCGTGCTGCGGGCGGGCGGCTTCGCCATGCGCAAGGACGCGACCCGGGCCCGGATGCGGCACCTGGCCGGCTGGGTGTTCGGGATCGGCTCGATCCTCACGCCGTTCTGGCTGGGCGCCGCGGTCGGCGCGCTGCTGACCGGCCGGGTGCCGCTCGGCAACGCCGCCGGCAACGAGGTGACCAGCTGGTTCAACCCCACCGCGCTGCTGGTCGGATTCCTTGCGGTCGCCCTCGGCGCGTACGCGTCGGCGACGTACCTCCTGGCCGAGGCGCACCGGCACGGCGTCCGCGAGCTCGCCGGGTACTTCCGGACCCGCGCCCTGGTCACGGGCGGCGCCGCATTCCTGCTGGGCCTGGCCGCCCTGATCGCGCTGCGGGCCGACAACAAGCAGATGTTCGATCGGGTGACCGGCCGCGGCTGGCCGTTGCTGATCGTCAGCGTGCTCGCCCTGGCCGGCTCGCTCCTGCTGGCGACCGGAACCCGGGTGTGGCGGATGCGGCTGGTAACCGCGGGCGGCATCGCCACGCTGGTGTGGGCGTGGGCGGTCGCGCAGTACCCGTACCTGCTGCCGTTCTCGCTGACGGTGAGCGCGGGCGCCGGCTCGGCCGCGACCATGCGCTGGCTTCTGGTCTGGTTCGTGGTGGCGCTGGTGCTGGTGGTGCCCGCGCTGATCCTGCTGTTCCGGCTGGACCAGCGCGGGGAGCTGCACGAGGAGTCAGCCGAGTCGCTCGGCCAGGTGGTCACCCACTCGTAGCGCGTTCGCCATCGCGGTCAGCGACGGGTTCACCGCCCCGATGCTCGGGAAGAAGCTGGTGTCGACCACGTAGAGGTTGTCCACCTCGTGCGCCTTGCAGTTCACGTCGAGCGCCGACGACGCCGGGTCGGAGCCGAACCGTACCGTGCCGGCCTGGTGCGCGGTCGCCCCGATCGGCATCCCCTTGTGCAGATAGATGCTGTGGTCGATCATCCGGTGCGGGTGCATCCCGAGATCGCCGAGCATGCTCTCCAGCTGATGCCGCAGCCGCTTGACGCCCTCGTCGTTGTTCTTCTCGTCGAGGGTCAGCCGGATCCGGCCGTCGGATTCGAGGGTGACCCGGTTCTGCGGCGCCGGCAGGTCCTCGCCGCAGAGCCAGAAGTCGACCGCATGGTGGGCCAGGACCTCGAACGGCGTCTCCGGGGAGAGCCGCCCGGCCATCCGGGGCGCGTTGGCCCGGATCTGCTCGGCGTCGCTCTTGCCGAGCATCTGGATGCCGCCCATCGGGAACTCCCACTCGCTGGACGCCAGGTACCAGTCGTGGATGGCGAGGGTCTTCTGGAAGCGGGTCGGATTGGGCTCGCGGGAGACCGTCATCATGGCCAGGTTGTTGTGCCGCATGTAGTGCCGGCCGACCACGTCGGAACCGTTGGCGAGCCCGGCCGGGTGCCGGTCGTTCGCCGAGCGCAGCAGCAGGGCCGCCGAGTTCACCGCGCCGCAGGCGACCACGACGATGTCGGCGGTGAACCGGACGGTCTCGTCGCCGACCTTGGCGACGGCCGCGGTGACGGTCCGGCCGCTCGGGTCGGTCTCCAACCGTTCCACGTACGCGTTGGTGACCATGCGGACGTTGTCGTGCCGCAGGGCCGGCTCCACGCACCGCACCTGGCTGTCCGACTTCGCGTTGAGCAGGCACGGGAATCCGTCGACCCGGTCGCACCGGATGCAGGCGCTGTCGTGGGTGGCCCGGCCGGTCGCGTCCTGCGTCAGGTTCACCCCGATCGGCAGGTGGAACGGGTGGCGGCCGAGCTTCTCGAGGTTGTCGCTCAGCTCCTGGATGCGCGGCTCGTGCTGCACCGGCGGGTACGGGTACGGCCGGCTCGCCGCGCCCTCGGTCGGGTCCTCGCCGTGCTGGCCGTGCACGCCGTACAGATGCTCGGCCTCGCTGTAGTAGGGCTCCAGATCGGCGTACGTGATCGGCCAGGCCGGCGAGATGCCGCCGTGGTGGCGCAGCTCGCCGAAGTCCTCCGGCCGCAGCCGGAACAGGGCCGCGCCGTAGAACTTGGTGTTCCCGCCGACGTAGTAGTTGACCTCGGGCGGGAACTCCTTGCCGTCGGCGTCGAGCCAGAACTCCGGCGCCCGGTACTTGCCCTTCACGAAGACCGCGGTCGACTCCCAGTTGTCCCGCTCGCGCGGCAGGTAGTCCCCGCGCTCGAGGATCAGGACCTGCTTCCCGGTTCCGGCCAGCTTGTGGGCCAGGGTCCCGCCGCCGGCGCCGGTCCCGATCACGATGATGTCGGCGTGCTCTTGGTCGGCCATCAGGTCGTCCCCCTGTCGGTGTCCTCGGCCTGGTAGGCGTCGAGGAGCTGCTGCTCTCGTTCTTTGCGCGGGAACATGAAGAACACCAGTACGGCGCCGGCCGCGATCGCCAGGATGCCCGCGGTGTACGCCCAGTCGGCGCCGTCCAGGAAGGACTGCTTCGCGGCGGCGGTGATCTGGTTCGCGTACTGGGGATACAGCTGGGCGGCGTGGGCGGCGCTGGAGAAGGACTTCGTGAGCATGTTCCGGATGCTGTCCGAGGCGCTCGGGTCCTGGGTCGTGATCGCCGCCGAGAACGCCGAAGCGTATCCCGCGGTCAGCAACGCGCCGAAGATCGACTGCAGGATGGCCCCGCCCAGGTCGCGCTGCAGATCGGCGGTGCCGGACGCCATTCCGGCCCGGCGCACCGGCACCGATCCGGTCAGCGAGTGCGACGCCGGCGTCCCGGCGAGCCCCACGCCGACGCCGATGAACGCGTAGGCGAGACCGATCTGCCAGTACGAGCTGCCGTCGGTCCAGAACACGAGCATCCAGCCGAAGGCGAGCAGCAGGAAGACGTACCCGCTAAGAAGGGTGAACCGCGCGCCGTGCGTCTCGATCAGCTTGGCCGAGCGGGGCGCCACCAGGACCATCAGGATCACCGCCGGCAGGAACGCGGCGCCGGCCTCCAGCGTGGAATAGCCGAGGACGTTCTGCAGGTACTGCTGGCTGACGAACGCCGCACCCATCAGCGAGCCGAAGACGATCACGCCGGCGCAGGCCGCCACCCAGAACACCCGCCGGCCGGCCACGCGCAGGTCGTAGAGCGGGTTCGCGGCGGCCCGCTGCCGCAACACGAAGCAGACCAGCGCGACCAGGGCGAGCCCGGCCAGGACGAGGGTGAGCGTGCCCTTGTCCGGCACCGGCGCGAAGTTGATCGACAGGATGAGCGTGCCGACCAGCACGACCGACAGCACGCCGCCGAGATTGTCGACCGGCTCGGTGGTCTCGTTGACGCCGCCCGGCACCAGGAAGAACGCCATCAGCAGGGCGAGCACCGCGAGCGGCAGCGTGATCAGGAAGACCGAGCCCCACCAGAAGCTCTGCAGCAGCGCGCCGGCCACCAGCGGGCCGAGTGCGGCGACACCGCCGCCGATCGCCGACCACAGCGCGATCGAGCGCGTACGCCCGGCGCCGGCCCAGAGCGCGGTGATCAGCGCCAGGGTGGTCGGGTAGGCGAGGCCGGCCGAGATACCGCCGAGCACCCGGGCGCCGAACAACACCAGATCCGACGGCGCGTAGGCGGCGAGCAGGCAGGCCGGGATCGATAAACCCATGCCCAGCAGCAGCATCAGCTTGCGGCCGTACCGGTCGCCGAGCGCGCCGAGATAGAGCACGGACGCGGCCAGGCCCAGCGAGTAGCCCACCGCGATGAGATCCAGCGTGGTCTGCGAGGAGTCGAACGCACGCCCGATCGACGGCAGGGCGACATTGGCCACCGACAGGTTCAGGTTCGCCACCGCCGCCACCACGATGAGCGCGGTGAGCACCAGGCCGCCGCGGGCCGGCGCCTCCGCGGCCGCGGCCGGGGCTTGTTCGGACTCCGCTGCCATGGTGTCCAACCTCGCCCGCGGGCCGGGTTCACACATCCCCCGTCCTGGGTGATGTGTGCACGCCCCTCACAGCTTGGCCCCGCGCACCTCGCCCCCGTGCGCGACCAGCGCGTAGATCACCACGACGTCGAACGTGATCGCGACGACGCCCCAGACCGGGTAGGCCGGCATGAACAGCATGCCGGCCAGCGCGCTGAGCACGGCGACCACGACGCCGGCCACCCGCGCCCACATGGCGCCGGTGAAGATCCCGGCGCCGGCGGCGATGGCGACGACGCCGAGCACCAGATGCAACCAGCCCCATACCGTGTAGTCCCCGGCGATCACCAGGTCGCCCTTGCGCGCGATGTAGAAGGTGTCGTCGGCGAGGGCCACGATGCCCTGGATCACGTGGAAGACACCCAGCAGGAACAGCATCAGCCCGCCGAACACCAGGACGCCGACCCAGCCGGTGCGCACCGGCTCGTCGTCCTCTTCGGTCACATACCTGCTCTGTCCGGACATGCGGCCATCGTGTGATGCGCGTGCCGCGGGGCACGACATCCGCGGCGGATGATGCCGGTACGCGGTCCGGTCACCGACAGACCGACGACTCCGGCGACCGGGCCGCTCACACTCGTCACCAGCCGGTGGATCGCCGGTGACGCCGAGTGGGGGCCGGATGGCGGTGGAGTTCCGCGTGCTGGGCGAGGTGGAGGCGGTCGTCGACGGCGGCAGCGTCGACCTCGGCCACGCCCGGCAGCGGTGCGTGCTCGCGGCGCTGCTGGTCGACGCCAACCGCGCGGTGCCACCGGACCGGATCCTCGACCGGGTCTGGGGCGAGGACCCCCCGGAGTGCGCCCGCGGCGTGCTCCGCACCTACGTGTCGCGGTTGCGCCGGAGCCTGCGGGACGCGGCCGGCGACGTCGCGATCGAGCGCCGGCCGGACGGCTACGTGCTGACCGTCGAGCCGGAAGCGGTCGACGTGCACCGGTTCGGTTCGCTGCTGGCCCGGGCGCGGGCGGCCGAGGACGACGACCGGGCGGTGGAGCTGTTCGACCGGGCGCTCGGCCTGTGGCGCGGCGAGCCCTTCGGGGTGGCGGACACGCCCTGGCTGAACGGCGTCCGCGACGGTCTGCTGGCCCAGCGGCAGGCGGCGGTCCTGGACCGGCACGACGCGGCGCTGCGGGCCGGGCAGCACGGCCGCCTGCTGCCGGATCTCCTGACCCTCGCCCGGGCGCACCCGCTGGACGAGCGCATCGCCGCCCTGCTCATGCTCGCCCAGTACCGCTGCGGCCGGCAGGCCGACGCGCTGGCCACCTATCAGGGCATCCGCCGGACGCTGGCCGAGACCCTGGGCGCCGACCCGGGCCCGGTGCTGCAACGCGCCCACCGGCGGGTGCTGAGCGCCGATCCGGCCCTGGAGCCCGCGTCCCGGCCACGCGGGCCGGCCTCGTCGCGCCGGCCGGTGCCCCGGCAGCTGCCGGCGGCGCCCGCCCGCTTCACCGGCCGGGGTGCCGCCCTGACCGAGCTCGGCACGGCCCCGGACGCCGCCTTCGTCTGCGCGATCGGTGGCGCCGGCGGGATCGGCAAGACCTGGCTGGCCCTGCGCTGGGCGCACGACAACGCCTCCCGGTTTCCCGACGGACAGCTGTACGTCAACCTGCGCGGCTTCGATCCCGTGGACGAGCCGGTGCCCCCGGCCACCGCGGTCCGGGGCTTCCTGGAGGCGCTCGGCGTGGAGGCGCCGGCCATGCCGCCCGATCTGGATGGCCGGGTCGCGCTCTTCCGGAGCCTGATCGCCGACCGGCGGATGCTCCTCGTCCTGGACAACGCCCGGGACGCCGCCCAGGTCGTTCCGCTGCTGCCCGGCGCCGCACCCTGCGCCGTCCTGATCACCAGCCGGCGCCACCTGCTCGGGCTGGTCAGCGCGTACGGAGCCCGGCCGCTGACGCTGGACGTCCTGACCGAGCGAGAGGCCCGGCAACTTCTGGCCGACCGGGTCGGTGTCGAGCGCGTGGTGACCGAGCCGGACGCGGCGGCCGTCCTCCTGCGCTGGTGCGCCGGGCTGCCGCTGGCGTTGAGCATCGTGGCCGCCCGGGCCGCGTCGCATCCGCAGCTGCCGCTGGCCGCCCTGGCCGGCGAGCTGGACGAGGCGGCCACCCGGCTGGACGCGCTGGACGGTGGCGAGGTGACGGTCAGCCTGCGGGCCGTGCTGTCCACGTCGTGCCGGGCGCTGACGCCGGGCGCGGCCCGGCTCTTCGGCCTGCTCGGCCTGTGCCCGGGTCCGGACTTCACCGTGCCCGCCGCGGCGAGCCTGGCCGCCCTGCCCGCGGGCCGGATCGGCGCCCTGCTGCGGGAGCTGACCGACGGCCACCTCGTGCAGATGCCGGCCGCCGGCCGCTACCGGATGCACGACCTGGTCCGGCTGTTCGCCGCGGAGCGCGCCGCCGATCGGGCGACGGCCCTGCGCCGGATCCTCGACCACTACACGCATACCGCCGTCGGCGCCGACCGGCTGCTCGCACCCCATCGCGATCTGATCGCGCTCGGCGAGCCGGCCGCGGGCGTCGTCCCGGAACGGTTCGCCGATCACGGTGCGGCGCTCGCGTGGTTCGCCGCCGAGCACGCCGGCCTCCAGGCCGCCCAGCGCTGCGCCGCCGAGGCCGGTCTCGACGACCAGGCCGGTCACCTGGCGTGGGGACTGACCACGTTCCTGGACCGGTCGGGGTACTGGCAGGACCGTCTCGCCGTACACGCCATCGCGTTGGCCGCGTCCCGGCGCCTGGCCGACACCTGGGCGCAAGGCCACGCCCACCGCGAGATGGCCCTCTGTCATGTCTGGCTCGGCCGGCACGACGAGGCCCGAACCCACCTGCGGCATGCGCTGGAGCTGTTCCAAGCGATCGGATGCGTACGCGGGCAGGCCGACACGCAGCGGGGTCTCGCCCGGGTCCACGCCCAGCAGGGCCGGCACCGCGAGGCGCTGCCCCACGACCGGCACGCCCTGCGCCTGTACCAGGTGGCGGGGCATCGGCCGGGCGAGGCCGTGGCGCTGAACGCCATCGGCTGGCACCACGCCCATCTCGGCGACCCGCACCAGGCGGTGGCCTACTGCACCCGGTCGCTGGCGTTGCACCGGGAGCTCGGCGACCGCCACGGCATGGCGAACGCCTGGGACAGCCTCGGCTACGCCCACCACCAGCTGGGCCGGCACGCCGAGGCCCGCGGCTACTACCGGCAGGCCGCCGACATGTTCGCCGAGCTCGGTGACCGCTACCGCCAGGGCGCCGCCCACGCGGGCCTGGGCGACACCCTCCAGGCCGCCGGCGAGACCGGCGCCGCCCGCCGGGCATGGCAGGCGGCGCTGGCGATCTTCCAGGAGCTGAGGCATCCCCGCGCCGCCGATCTCCGCACCAGGTTGTACCGGTACGGGCCGCGACCGGTCGCGCCGGCGGCCTGACCGTCAGCTGACGCTGTAGTTCAGCGTGTAGTACGCGTGCTTGAGCGCGTCGAACACCAGCGTGTTGCCGGTGACCGGGTGCGAGTTGACGACCCTCGTCCCCAGGCTGTCGTCGGCGCTGTTCGGGTCCTTCTCGACAAGCTGCACGTTCACCGTGCCGGTGAAGGCGCGGGTGATCCCACCGAGGTTCACCGTCTGATCCTTGTGGACGCCGAACGGGCCGGCGACCTTGAGGCCGTTGATGTGCACCTCGATCTCGTCCTCGGAGATGGAGTCCTGCAGCTTCTCGCAGTGCATGGAGTTGAGCTTGATGGTCGGCATTGCCTGGTCCCCCTCTGGTCGGCCCCGCTTGTCCGGGGCACCACCTCAGAGTCCGCGGGCGGCGTTGCACGACCGTTGAGCAAACGTTGAACGGGCCCGCCGGCGGTCAGAGCGGCAGCAGACCGAGCCGGTGGGCGACCGTGGCCGCCTCGGTCCGCGAGGAAACGCCCAGCTTGGCCAGGATGTTGGAGACGTGAACGCTGGCCGTCTTGGGGCTGATGTAGAGCGCGGTGGCGATCTCCCCGTTGGAGCGTCCCTCGGCCACGAGCGCGATGACCTCGTGCTCGCGGCCGGTGAGCCGGACCCGGCCGGGCGGGTCCGGCGGCGCGGCCGGCTCCCCCGGCTTGGCCGACTTCGCCGACTTCGCCGACTTCGCCGACTTCGCCGACTGATAGTCCAGGCTTGGGTGGCAACACAGCTCGTCGGCGAGGGCGGCGCCCTCGGCCACGGTGGCCCGCAGCACCGCGTCGGGGACGGCCCCGGCCTGGGCTTCGGCCAGCCGGAACAGGCTGTAGCACAGGGGGTACGCCTCGGCCGCCGCTCGCGTCGCGGTGACCGCGGCCTCCCACCCGGCCGCCTCGCCGGCGCCGGCGAGGCGGGCCTGCTCGGCCGCGAACATGGCCCGGTAGGCCAGCGCGGGCGCGGTGCCGGCCGCCGTCGTCGCGGCCGGCTCCCGCAGCGCGGCCCCGGCGGCCGGGTCGGCGAGGTCGGCCGCCACCCGCATCCCGAGCCAGAGCAGCGGCCACCGGTACCGGACGCCGAAGCCGGTGCCGGGCTTGTCTAGCTCGGCCCGGATGCGCCGGAGCGCCTCGGCCGGCTCCCCGCGGCCGTGCGCCAGCGCCGCCTCGATGAAGACGATCGGCACGGTGAACTGGACGTCGGTGCCGCTCCCGAACTCGTGCCGCGCCGCCCGTACGTCGTGCTCGGCGGCGTCGAGGTCGCCCTGCCAGACGTGCAGCTCGCCCCGCAACAGCAGCAGCGTGCTGGCGAAGATGCCGCTCGGCTGGTCGGCGAGCGCCTCGGTGATCAGGTCGAGGGCCTCCCGCCAGCGACCCAGCCGGATCAGCGGCTCGGCCAGGTTGCCGACCAGCATGGCGCCGAACGACCGCCCGTGGCCGACCCGCGTGGCCAGCTCGATCCCGGCGGTCGCCGCGGCGGCGGCCTCGCGGTGGCGGCCCATCATCTCGAGGGTGTCGGAGAGGTTGATGTGGCCGCGCAGCGCCACCATGTGCCGCTCCTGGCGCTCGGCCAGGGCCAGCCCCAGCCCCTCGCGCAGCGCCGCCAGACCGGCCGGCGCGTCGTCGAGATAGGTCACCGCGGTGCCCAGCGTGATCAGCGCGTCGGCCTGCTGCGCGGTCGCGCCGACGGCGGCCGCGGTCTCGACCGCGGTGCGGGCGACCTCGGCGCTGCGGCGGTCGTCGCCGATGCGGATGAGCGCGCCGGCCAGCGCGGCCAGCACCTCGGCGTGGGTGGCGGTGACCGGCTGCGGTGGCAGCAGAGCGAGCGCCTCGTGCAGGGACGCGGCCGCCTCGTCGGTGCGGCCGAGCGCGTGCAGCACGATCGCCCGCCGCTCCACCAGCCGGGCGCTGCCCACCGGGTCGGTCGCCGGGTCGGTGACGGCCTGCACCTGGTCCATGATGGACAGCGCCCGGCCGAGCTCGCCGGTGCTGAACGCCGCCTCGGCCGTCAGCACGCAGACCTGGGGCCAGTCCAGGCCGGTGCGCTCGGTCGCGTCGGTCACCCGCGGCCAGATCTGCAGCGCCCGCTCCAGGTGGCGCAGCGCCTCGGCCGGGGTGAAGCCGGCCGCCGCCTGCCGGCCGGCCTCCACCGAGGCGGTCAGGGCGCGGGGCAGGTCCAGCGCCGCGTACCAGTGGTGGGCCAGCGTCGCCGCCACGCTGCCGTCGTCGCCCAGCAGCGAGGGATCGGCGGTCAGCGCCTCGCCGTAGGCGGCGTGCAGCCGTACCCGCTCGCCCGGGAGCATGTCGTCGTAGAGGGCGTCGCGGGTGAGCTCGTGGCGGAAGCCGTATCCCCGGCCGGTGCGGTCGACGACCAGCAGGTGATGCTCGACGGCCTCGCGCAGGGCGGGATAGATTTCCGGCCCGGAGCTGCCGGTGACCGCCTCGAGCAACCGATCGTCCACCCAGGGCCCGGCCGCGGCCGCCGTGCGCACGATCCGCTGGGCCGCCTCGGAGACCGTCTCGGTGCGCGCGAGCAGCACGTCGCGCAGCGAGGGGGGAAGGTCACCGGGGTCGGCGCCGGCGTCGACCGCCGCCACGATCTCCTCGACCAGGAAGGCGTTGCCCTGGGAGCGCTCGTAGACCACGTCGGTGAACGCGGCCGTCGGCGCCGACCGGCGGATCGCCTGCAGCTGAGCGGCGACCTCGTCCCGGGTGAACCGGCCGACCTCGATGCGGTCGACGCTGCGCATCCGCTCCCAGGCGGCGACCACCGGCCGCAGCGGGTGCCGCCGGTGCAGCTCGTCGGAGCGGTAGGTGAGCAGCAGCAGCACGCCGAGCGCACGGATCGTCTGCACGAGGAACGCGACCAGCTCCCGGGTCGACCGGTCGGCCCAGTGCAGATCCTCGACCACCAGCAGCATCGGCCTCGACGCGGCCAGCCGGGTGATCAGGCCGAGCACGTGCTCACGCAGCTGGCCGGCCGAGAACTCCTGGGCCGGGGCCTTGGCCGCCTCGGGGTCGAGCTCGGGCAGCAGCCGGGCGAACTCCCGCCGGGCCGGCCCGAAGCAGCGGTCGAGGTCGCGCTCCGGAGTGGCCCGGGTGACCGTGCGGAGAATGTCGACCAGCGGCGCGAGCGGAAGTCCCTCGCCGCCGAGCTCGGCACAGCCTCCGCTGAGCACCCGCACGCCCCGCTCGGCCGCGATCCGGCTGATCTCCGCCACCAGCCGGGTCTTGCCGACCCCGGCCTCGCCGCCGATCAGGGCGACGGCCGGCTCGCCGCCGACGGCCATCTCGAGCAGCGCCCGCAGGCGGTCGAGATTGTCGCCGCGGCCGACCAGGACCGGGCTGACCACCTCACGCGTCATATCGACGACCATAGGTGCGGGCCGGCCGGTTCCGCTGCCGTGCATCGGACAAACCGGCCGGCGCCTTCCGCATTTCCGGATTCAGGCTCCGATGCCGCTGAAATACTGGTTCGGGCCGCCATTCCAGTACCAGGTGTCGATCGCCGCGCCGCGCGAGCCGCTGGCGCCGTTCACCTCCAGATAGAGACCGGTGGCGACGCTCGAGATCGAGTACGAGACGCCGTTGTTGGCGACCAGCGAGGTGTCCCAGAGCTGGTTGGCGGCGCCGTTGCAGGACCACTGGTAGACCTGGTGCCCGGCGACCCGGTCGGTGGTGACGCACTTGCCGGTGAGCTTGTTGACCAGCTCGAAGTGGCTGCCCGCGGGCTGCATCGTGAAGACCTGGTTGTCGCCGGAGGCCGTCCACTGGATGATCGGCGCGCCGTCGCCGTGCGACCCGCCCTGCACGTCGAGGAAGAGGAACGGGTTGGACAGCGGGGACAGCCGGACCTGGGGGCCGCTCGCGTGGGCGGCGCCGGGCGCGGCCAGCAGCAGCCCGGCGACGGCGGCGGCCCCGCTCGCGGCGAGGGCGAACGTCTTGCGGAACGAGATGCGTGACATTTTGTTTTTCCTTTCGGCGGGCCCCGCCGTGAATGGCGGTGGCATGCCAAAAACGCTACGGAATTGTTCTCCCGCCGAATATTGGTCAGCTGCCGTATTTCCCCGTCCGGCGGGTACCTCAGATCGCCGGCGACCGGCATAGCGGAATTTCGGCAAAGACGCAATGGTGGGCCATGCCGCCGCCTTGTCCGTCCCCGGACATTCGCCTAGGCCGGCTACCTCAGACAGCAGCCCCCTGTTCCCGCGGACACACGTCACCCGCTAGGCTGCGCAAGTTAGGTGAGGCTAACCTTAGGAGGCAGCCTTGGAAGGATCCGTGTCCCCGCATCTGTTCTCGGGGTCCACTCTGGACGCTTACACGTCCGCGGTGTGGCACGCGTCGGCGCTGCTCGCCGACCGTGTGAAGGCGGTGCGCGGCCCGTACTCGGGCGCGTCCGTCGAGGACCTGCGGGACCAGGTCGGCGCCGTGGACCTCGACCGCCCGCTCGGCGACACCGGGGCGGCGCTGCACGAGGTCGCCCGGCTCTATCTGGACCACGCCGTCTGGTTCCACGAGCCGGCCTACGTCGCCCACCTGAACTGCCCGGTGGTCATCCCCGCGCTGAGCGCCGAGGTGCTGATCGCCGCGGTGAACTCCTCGGTGGACACCTGGGACCAGAGCACGGCCGGCACGCTCATCGAGCGCCGCCTGATCGACTGGACCGCCGGGCGGATCGGCTTCGGCCCGGACGCGGACGGCGTCTTCACCAGCGGCGGCACCCAGTCCAACCTGCACGGCCTCCTGCTGGCACGGGAGGAGACCGGCGGCGGGAAGATCTTCGCGACCACCGAGAGCCACTTCAGCGTGGCCAAGTCGGCCGCCGTCCTCGGCCTGGGCCCCGGCGCCGTGGTCGGCGTCGCCACCGACCGCGACGGAGGGATGGATCCGGCCGCGCTCGCCGCCGCCATCGACGACGCGGACGGCGCCCCGATGGCGGTCGTCGCCACCGCCGGCACCACCGACCTGGGCCGGATCGACCCGCTCGCCGCGATCGCCGACGTCTGCGAACGGCGCCGGATCTGGCTGCACGTCGACGCCGCGTACGGCTGCGGTCTGCTGGCCTCGCACCGCCGCCGGCACCTGCTCGAGGGCATCGAGCGCGCCGACTCGGTGACGGTCGACTTCCACAAGAGCTTCTTCCAGCCGGTCAGCTCCAGCGCGATCGTGGTACGCCGGGGCGAGGCGCTGGGCCGCATCGCGGTGCACGCCGACTACCTGAACCCGCGCGCCGCCACCGTGCCCAACCAGGTGGACAAGAGCCTGCAGACCACTCGCCGGCTGGACGCGCTCAAGCTCTGGATGACGCTGCGCGCGATCGGCTCGGACCGGATCGGCGAGATGTTCGACGCGGTGGTCGACCGGGCCCACGAGGCGCACCGGCACCTGCTCGACGACCCCGACTTCGAGGTCCTCGCCGCGCCGACGCTCAGCACCCTGCTCTTCCGCTACCGCCCGGCCGGGCTGAGCGTGCCGGAGTGCGACGTGCTGACGCCCCGGCTGCGGCAGCGGTTGTTCCACGACGGCCGGGCCATCGTCGCCGGCACCACCGCGGGCGGCCACCACTGGCTGAAGTTCACACTGCTCAACCCGAACACCACGATGGCCCACCTGCGCGACGTGCTCGACCTGATCCGCGAGATCGGCCGGGACCTGGCGGGCGAGCGGGCAGCGGCGCCGGTGATGGCCTGATGCGTACGCACGACTTCGTCGCGGTCGGCGTCGGCCCGTTCAACCTGGGTCTCGCGGCGCTCACCGCCGACCTGCCCGGCCTGGACGGCGTCTTCCTCGAGCGGCGGCCCGGCTTCGACTGGCACCCGGGCCTGATGCTCGAGGGCGTCACCATCCAGGTGCCGTTCCTCGCCGACCTCGTCACGATGGCCGACCCGACCTCGCGCTTCTCGTTCCTCAACTACCTCAAGCACACCGGCCGGCTGTACCCGTTCTACATCCGGGAGAGCTTCTACCCGCTGCGGGCGGAGTACAACGCGTACTGCCGGTGGGTCGCCGCCCAGCTGCCGTCGATCCGCTGGAACACCCCGGTCGAGACGGTCACCCACGACGGCGAGGCCTACCTCGTACACGCGGCGGGCGAGACGTTCCGGGCGCGCAAGCTGGTGCTCGGCATCGGCACGGCGCCGCGCGTCCCGGCCGTCGCCGACCAGGGCCCGTACGTGCACAGCGCCGACTACCTGCCGAACAAGGCGCGCCTGCAGGGGCTCGACTCGATCACCGTGGTGGGCAGCGGGCAGAGCGCCGCCGAGATCTACCACGACCTGCTCGGCGAGATCGATCGCCACGGCTACCACCTGAGCTGGCTCACCCGGTCGCCGCGCTTCTTCCCGATGGAGTACACCAAGCTGACCCTGGAGATGACCTCACCCGAGTACATCCGCTACCACCACGCGCTGCCGGCCGGCACCCGCGACCGGCTCGCCCGCGAGCAGCGCCACCTCTACAAGGGCATCAGCGGGGATCTGATCGACGCGATCCACGAGACGCTGTACGCCAAGAGCGTCGCCGGTCCGGTCCCGACGACCCTGCTCACCGGCGCCGAGCTGGCCGGCGTCATCTGGGACGAGCCCGCGCAGCGGTACACGCTGGCGCTGCACCACGCCGAGCAGGGCCGCTCGTTCACCGCCATCACCCAGGGCCTGATCCTCGCCACCGGCTACGCGCCGCGGGTGCCGTCCTTCCTCGACCCGGTGCGCCACCGGATCCGCTGGGACGAGCGCGGCCGCTTCGACGTCGCCGTCGACTACTCGATCGACGCCGCCGGCACCGAGATCTTCGTGCAGAACGCGGAGGAGCACACGCACAGCCTCACCGCCCCCGACCTGGGCATGGGCGCGTACCGCAACTCGGTGATCATCAAGGGGCTCACCGGTCGCGAGGTCTACCCGATCGAGCGGCGGATCGCCTTCCAGCAGTTCGGCGCGCCGACCGCCGGCCTTCCCCGGACGCTGGTGACCTCGTGAGGCTCGTACCACTGGACATCGACCGCGACCTCGGCCTGGTGCACGCGTGGGTGACCCACCCGCGGTCGCACTTCTGGGGAATGCAGGACGCCGGCCCGGACCGGGTCCGCGCCGAGTACCGCCGGATCGCGGAGAACCCGCACCACCACGCCTGGCTCGGCCTCGACGACGACGGCACTCCCCTGTTCCTGGCCGAGACCTACGACCCGGCGCACAGCGAGCTGGCCGCGCACTATCCGGTGCGGCCCGGCGATCTCGGCATGCACGTGCTGGTCGCGCCGCCGACCACGCCCCGATCCGGAGTGACCTCGGCGGTGATGCGCACGGTCCTGGACTTCTGCTTCGCCGACCCCCGCGTCGAACGGGTGGTGGTCGAGCCCGACGTGCGCAACGCGGCGATCGCCCGCAAGAACGCCGAGGCCGGCTTCGTCGAGGAACGGCAGATCGAGCTGCACGACAAGGTGGCCCGGCTGAGCTTCTGCACCCGCGGCGCGTACGAGATGAGCACCCCGCACCTGAGCCCGGCCGCGATCGAGCACGCCCACCGCCGCCTGATCGCCAAGGCGCTGGCCGAGTTCAGCCACGAGCGCCTGATCGAACCGGTCCCCGACGGCGACGGCTACCGCTTCGGCGAGCTCACCTTCCGGGCCCGCCGGTTCCCCCTGGAGCACTGGGTGGTCGACCCGCACTCGCTGCGCGGGCCGCTGGACGCGCTCGGCTTCATCGCCGGTCTGCGGGAGACGCTCGGCATCCCGGAGAAGCTGCTCGGCACGTACCTGGAGGAGATCTCCGCGACGCTGGCCGGCGCCGCCTGGAAGCACCATCACCGGCGGGAGACGGCCGAGGAGCTGGTGCACGCCGACTTCCAGGCGATCGAGGCGGCGATGACCGAGGGCCACCCCGGCTTCGTGGCGAACAACGGCCGGATCGGCTTCGGGCTGCGCGACCACGAGGCGTACGCACCCGAGGCCGGCCGCCCGGTCCGCCTGCGCTGGGTAGCGATCCGCAAGAGCGAGAGCCTGTTCGTGTCCGCCCGGCCGGAGGAGGACCACTACCGCGACGAGCTCGGCGACGAGACCCTCGACCGCTTCGAGCGCAAGCTGCGGTCCGAGGGCCTCGATCCGGGCGACTACCGCTATCTGCCGGTGCATCCGTGGCAGTGGGAGCACAAGATCGCCGTCACCTTCGCGCCGGACGTGGCGCGCCGCGCGATCGTGCCGCTCGACGCCGGGCTCGACCGCTACCGGGCGCAGCAGTCGATCCGCACCTTCTTCAACGTCGACCGGCCCGACCGGGACTACGTGAAGACCGCGATCGCCGTGCAGAACATGGGCTTCCTGCGCGGGCTGTCGCCGCGGTACATGCGGGCCACCCCACCGATCAACGAGTGGGTCGCCGAGCTGGTGAGCGGCGACGACGAGCTGCGCGCGTGCGGCTTCGGCGTGCTGCGGGAACGGGCCGCGATCGGGTACACCGGCGACGCCTACCACCGCACCGGGACCTCCTCGGCGTACACGAAGATGCTGGCCGCCCTCTGGCGCGAGAGCCCGGTGCCGATGCTCGCCGCAGGCGAACGACTGTCCACGATGGCGAGCCTGCTGCATCGGGACCGGTGGGGAGACGCGCTGGTCACCGCCCTGATCAAGGCCTCCGGCCAGACGCCGGCCGGGTGGGTCGCCGCCTACCTGCGCGCCTACCTGCGGCCGGTCGTGCACTGCCTGCTCGCGCACGACCTCGCTTTCATGCCGCACGGCGAGAACCTGATCCTCGTGCTGGAGAACCACGTGCCGCGCCGGGTGTTCATGAAGGACATCGGCGAGGAGGTGGCGGTGATGAACGACCGGCCGTTGCCGCCGGCCGTGGCGAGGATCCGGATCGACGTCACCGACGAGATCAAGGAGCTCGCTCTGTTCACCGACGTGTTCGACGGGTTCCTGCGGCACCTCGCCGGCATCCTCGACGTCGACGGCGTGCTTCCGGCGGACGAGTTCTGGGGCCTGGTGCGCGACTGCGTGCGCGGGCACGCGGCCGACCACCCCGCGCTGGCCGGACGGCTCGACCTCTTCCGGCCCACCTTCCGGCACTCCTGCCTCAACCGGCTGCAGCTGCGCGACACGCTGCAGATGGTCGACCTCACCGACCAGGCCGGCTCGCTGATCTTCGCGGGCACGCTGGACAACCCGATCGCCTCATGAGGGTCCTCCGCGACGACCACGGGATCCCGCACCTGCGGGCCGGCTCGGCCGACGAGCTCGCGTACCTGCAGGGGCGGGTGACCGCCGAGGACCGGGGGCGGCAGATCGAGGTCGAGCGCCGCCGCTCCGAGGGCCGGCTCGCCGAGATCACCGGCCGCGCCGGCCTGCCGTGGGACCGCTTCGCGCGGCGGGCCCGGCTAGACGACACCGCCCGGCGCTGCTTCGCCACCCTCGGCACCGAGACGAAGAGCTGGCTGCGGGCCTACACCGAGGGGGTACGGGCGGGCGGTGTCGCGTGGCAGCCGTGGTCCGCGCTCGGCGTCTTCCTCGTCCAGCACATCCTCTTCGGCACCTTCCCGAACAAGATGTGGCGCGCGCACGTCGAACGCACGCTCGGCCCCGCGGCGGCCGGCTGGTTCGCGATCGAGGGCCCGTCCGCGTCCGGCAGCAACGCCTGGGCGGTGCCCGGCCTGATCGCCGGCGACCCGCACCGCCTGCTCGAGCTGCCCGGCGTCTACCAGCAGATCCAGCTCACCTGCCCGGAGTTCGACGTGGCCGGGCTGACCTTTCCCGGCGTGCCGGGCGTGCAGCATTTCGGGCAGACCGAGGGCGTGGCCTGGGCCGTCACCAACGCGATGGCCGACTACCAGGACCTCTACATCGAGGACTTCCGCGATCCGCCGCTGCATGCTTTCTCCGAGACCATTCCGGTACGCGACGCCGCACCCGAAGTGGTCGAGATCGTCGAGACCGAGCGGGGCCCGGTCGTCGACGGCAACCTCAGCCTGCGCACCCCGGCCCGCGCCGGATCGGACCTCGGCTTCGGCGCGCTGCTGCCCCTGCTGCGGGCCCGGACCGTCGACGACGTGGCCGGCGCCCTGTCCCGCTGGGTCGAGCCGGTCAACAGCGTGCTGGTCGCCGACACCACCGGCCGCGTCCTGCAGCTGACCGCGGGCCGGGTGCCGATCCGCGACGACCGCAACCGGCACGTGCCGGTCCCGGCCGGGGACCCCCGGTACGCCTGGCAGCCCGGCTGGGCCCCGATGGCCCGGACCGAGGTGACCAGCGCGGTCAACGCCAACGACCGGCGGCCGGACACCGCGCCGTACGGCGTCGACTTCTCGCCGCCGGCCCGGGCCCGGCGGATCCGGGAGCTGCTCGACGCGGGCGCGCCGCCGGAGCGGATCCACATGGACACCGCGATGCCCGCCGGCAGCCTCGACGCCGGCCGGCACGCCGCGTGGCGCGACGCGGTCGCCCGGGCGCTGCACGAGCATCCCGCGCTGCGGCCGCTGTTCGCGCCGTCGCCCTACGATCCGCTCTTCGCGCCCTGGACCGATCCGCGGGCCCGGATCGGACTGGCCCTCGACGGGGTGCTGGCCGGCCTCGGTCTCGACCCGTCGTCACTGGTTCCGCCGCCCTCCGGGCCACCCTTCGCGGCCGCCGGGCCCTGGGGCGCGCGGCACCTGCTGCACCCGGTTCTGCTGCCCGGCCTGGACGCGGAGGTGCCCCGCACCGAGTTGTCCGGCTCGAACGACTCGGTGCTGTGCACGACCAGCATCCCCGGCGTCAGCGACGCCTGCCGGCGGGGCCCGGTCGCCCGCTACGTCTGGGACCTCACCGACCGCAGGCGCAGCCGCTGGATCGTCCCGTTCGGCGCGGCCGGGTCGCCCGGATCGCCCCACTTCCTCGACCAGCTGCCGCTCTGGTCGTCCGGTTCGCTGATCCCCGCCTTCGCTTCCGTGGAGTTGCCATGATCGTTTATGCCGAGAAGCTGCCCGGGCTGGGCGAGCTGACGCTGATACCGCTCGACCCCGCGGTCCACGCCGGGCTGGTGCACGGCTGGGTGGTCCAGCCGCGCAACCGGTTCTGGGGCATGGGCGACCATACCGTCGGTCAGGTCCGCGAGATCTACGAGTTCGTCGACAGCCTGGCGACCCATCACGCGTACCTCATCCGCATCGACGAGCGGCCCATCGGCATCTTCCAGACGTACGAGCCGGAGCACGACCCGGTGGGCGACCGCTACCCGGTCGAGCCCGGCGACTTCGGCATCCACTTGCTGCTCTCCCCCGGCGACGTGGTCCTGCCGCACCTGAGCACGCTGACCGTCCCGGCGCTGCTCCGGTTCGCCTTCGGCGACCCCGCCCACCGGCGCCTGATCGCCGAGCCGGACATCCGCAACGAGAAGGCCGTACGCCGCCTCGAGCGGCACGGGTTCACGCTGGGCCCGGAGATCGACCTGGGCCACAAGCGGGCGAGGCTGACGTTCCTGACCCGGGCCGGCTTCGCCGCGGCCGGGTGACGGCCGGCCGCGGCAGCGGGCCGCGCGCGCTCAGAACGCGAGCTGCTCGGCGTACTCGGTAAGGGCGATCAGCCGCTTCTCCTCGACCGCCGGCATCGTGTAGTGGCGTTCCCGGATGCGCGCGAGCAGCTCCGCCGGCAGGGCGACATGGTGGCGACGCACGTAGTAGGACAGATCCTGACGCCAGAGCCACTCCCCGTCCGTCATGATCGACGACCCGCCGAGGATCTCCTGCGCCGGATCGAGCACATCCCGCTCGACGTCCATCATGTCGATCAGCAGGTAACCGCTGTCGAGATAGGCCGTCACCCGCTCGGCGTCCTCGAGCGGCTCCGCCCCCACGTGGTCGGCGATGCTCAGCGCCGGCTCCACTGCTCCTCCGTCCACGCCGCGTAGTCCTCGGCCGTGACCTGCGGATTCATTGCTTCCTCAATCCAACGCGGGCTGCTCAGCGTACCCGCCACCGCCCGCCGGGCCGACGTCGGATTGCCTCCGACGCCGGCCCGCCGCTGACCGGATTGCGGGTGAGCGAGCCTACGGGAACGACACCAGATAGACGTTGTTGGTCGTCGAGTTGGCCGGCCCCCCGGTGTTGTTGATGATGTGCGAAATGGTGCCGACCCCGCCCAGCGAGACCACCGCCATGTCGTGGAACTTCACGCCGGCCACCGCCGGCACCTCGAAGGCGCGCAGCGACGAGACTGAATTGTTCACGTTGAAGAAGCAATAGCTACCGAGACCCCACGCCTCGAACGTGGTGACCCCGGACGCCACCTTGATGGCCGGGTAACCGTTCTGCGAGCCGTTCATCCAGGCGGCCTGGTTCGGCGGGTCGTACGGCATCTCGTTCTGGAAGAAGACGATTTTGCCGTTGGCGCCGTTCCAGACGACCTCGTTCTTCTGGTAATGCTCGACGAACAGGCCGGTGGCGAGCACGTTGTCGCCATTGACGGTCAGCCCGTTGTCCGCGGTGTTCACCGTCCAGCCGATCCCGGCGCCGTGATCGGCGCGCCAGGCCCAGGTGTGGTCGATGATGGTGTTGTTGCTGTTGACGACCAGGCTGTTGGTGGCCTTTCCGGCGACCATTCCGCCGATCCGGAAGAAGACGTCCTGCACCGTCGTCGGGTTGGCCGCATGCGACACGGCCGACTTGGCCAGGCCCACTTTCAGCAGGGTGTCACTGTTCGTGGTTCCGGCATCGAAAAGCAGACCCTTCAGCCGTACGCCGTCGACGTCCGCCACGTCCATCGCATTGACGCCGTTGTCGGGAATGATGGTCGGGTAGCCGATGCCGAGCACCACCGTGTTGGCCTTGGTGACGTGCAGCGTCTGGTTCACGTGGTAGATGCCCGGCGTAAAGAAGAGGTTGCAGCCGTTGGCCAGCGCCGTATTGATGTTCGCCGCCGAGTCGCCCTGCTTCACGACGTAGAAGTTGCTCATCGGCAGCGACGTTCCCGGCGTGCTGCCGCTGGCCCAGCTCGGCCCGGAGGCGTTGGTGCGCAGCGAGGGCAGGAACACCCGGTACTTGCCGGCCGAGTCGAGGTAAAGATACGGCACGTCGCGCGACACCGGCGTGGTCGCCAGCGTCGTGTAGCGCGGTCCGGCCGCCGGGTTGGTGTTGAAGTTGGTCGCCGGCGCGCCGTTGGTGCCCGAGAACACCATGTTCCAGTTCGAGCCGCTCCAGCTGCCCAGCGTGCTGTCCTTGGTGTACCACTGCTGCTGGGAGGCCGACTCGACGTTCCCGTCGACCTTCGAGTCGGAGATGTAGCCGCCGCTGGCCCAGCCGTAGCTGGCCGGGAACAGGTTCAAACCCCCGAGGACATGCATGCGGCGGTACGGCGCGGCCTGCGCGACGGCCCAGCGATTGGTCCCGCCGAGCGTGTTGACCGACAGGTTCTCGGCCGAGCGCCAGAAGTTCTGTGTCGCGTTGCCGGCGTCGCTCGCGTTGAAGGCGTCGACCGTCACCGCGCCGTTGATGCGGGTGTCGTCGGGGTTCTGGCCGAGGCCGAGGATCGAGGTGTTGAAGCCGATGTTGGCGCCGACCGCGTACGGCGTGGTGCTCGGCTTGAACAGCAGCGCGTCGCGCCGGGTGCCGAACTGCGCCGACTGGGTGTCCTTCTGCGCGTTGAAGACGCTGTCCAGCGAGGACTGGATCGTGGCATCCGACATCGAATGGTCATAGATGTGAACGTTCGGGCCGAGGTCCGGGGTGTCGGAGTAGGTCGGACAGGTCCCCGGGTTCGTCGTCCCGGTGGTGACCGTGAACGCCTGGGCTCCGGTGCCGTTGCAGTCCCAGATCTGCAGGCGGGTGCCGTTGGCGGTGGCCCCGCCCGGCGCGTCCATGCAGCGGCCGGACTGCGGGTTCTTGAGGGTGCCGTTGGTCTGCTGCACCCACGCCTGCGCCCCGGTGCCGTTGCAGTCCCAGAGCTGCAGCTTGCTGCCGTTGGCGGTGCCGCCGCTGGTCACGTCCAGGCAGCGGCCGATCGTGGTCAGCGCGCTGCCGTTCCAGCTCCAGTGCTGGTCCACGCTGGTGGCCTGGCAGTCCCAGAGCTGGACCGCGGTGCCGTTGACGCCGGTGTCGTCGCCGCTGACGTCGACGCACTTCCCGCCCGGCCCGGCGATCGTGTTGCCGACGATCGCGGCCGAGGCGAACTGCGTCGTGCCGAAGAGTCCGAGCGCGGCGACCACGCTCAGCACCAGTGCCGCGACCAGCCCACGGCGGCGCCATCGGGGGACAGCATTCATGCGCTTCCCTACTTTCTTGTACCTACCAGCAGTGGGGGGACGAAGAGAGCGCTCTCCAGCCGGAGTCTTGTGACGGCTTTGTTAACTGTCAATGAAGAAGGTGCGAACGGGCACCGGAACCGGCGACTCGTGCACCGGCGATCCCCTTCGGTCCGCGGCCGCGCGGGCGGCCCAGTGAGTGACGGGACGGCGTGCCGGGTGCCGGGCGCGGTAAGTTCACTGGCGTGGACCCCCAGGCCGGCCACGACCCGGCGGAGCGCGGCGTCGCCCCCGCCGCGCCGCCGTTCGAGCTGCTCGAGGCGAAGATCGAGCCACCCGCCGACCGGGCCGGCACCGTCACCCGTACGGCGTTGCTCGATCGCCTCGACGCGGTGAGCGACGTTCCGGTGATCGCCGTGGCCGCCCCGCCCGGATACGGCAAGACCACACTTCTCGCGCAGTGGGTGAAACGCCGCGGCCCCCGCGCGGCCTGGTTCTCCTGCGACGACGACGACAACGATCCCGCCGTCCTGCTGACCTGTCTCGGCGCGGCGCTCGGCCGGGTGGACCCCGGCGCCTCGGCCGCCTTCGACACCGTCGCCTCGTCGACCCTCGGTGTCGCCGCCATGTTCGAGCTCACCACCGCGCTCAGCGCGCTCGGCCCGTTCTCGATCGCGATCGACTCGGCCGAGGCGATCACCGATCCCGAGTCGCGCCGGGTCCTCGCCGAGTTCGCCCTCACCCTGCCCAGCGGGTGGCAGCTGGCGATCGCGTCGCGGAACGCGCCGCCGCTGCCGCTCGGGCGGCTCCGGGCCGGTGGCCGGATCGTCGAGATCGGAGCGGCCGAGCTCGCCATGGATCCGGACGAGGCCGGGCAGCTCATCGCCGGGGCCGCGGTGGACCTGCCGGCCATCGGCGTGGAGGACCTCATCGCCCGCACCGAGGGCTGGGCGGCGGGCCTCTACTTCGCCGCCCTCTCCATCCGGGCCGGTACCCCGCACCGGGCGGCCGGCTTCGCCCTGGCGCAGACCGAGACTCTCATGCTCGACTATCTGCGTTTCGAGCTGCTCGACCGGGTGTCGCCGGCGGAGGCGTCGTTCCTGGTCCGGACGTCGGTGCTGGACCGGATGACCGGTTCGCTGTGCGACGCGGTGCTGGAGGCCGCCGGTTCGGCCGGGGTGCTGGATGATCTCGCCGCCCGCAACATGCTGGTCATCCCGGTCGACCGCAACCGGCACTGGTACCGCTACCACCACCTGCTGCGTCGCCTGCTCGGCACCGAGCTGCGGCGGCGCGAGCCGGAGTCGGTCCCTCCGCTCCACCTGCGGGCGGCGCGGTGGCTGCGGTGCCACGGCCTGCCGGAGGCCGCCATCCGGCACGCGCAGGCGGCTGGCGACGCCGATCTCGTCGCCGAGCTGGTGCTGGAGGCGATCCAGCCGGTCTGGGCGAGCGGCCGGGTGGAGACCGTCCTGCGCTGGATGGAATGGCTCGACGAACGCCGCGCGGTCGAACGCTACCCGGCCATCGCCGTGCACGGGGCGCTCATCCTGGCGCTGCTCGGCCGGGCCCGGGAGGCGGACCGGTGGGTGGCCGTCGCCGAGCGGGGCGAGAAGTCCGGTGTGCTCGCCGACGGCAGCACCATGGAAAGCGTTCTCGCCTATCTGCGTGCCCTGCTCGGCCGGGACGGGGTCGAGGCGATGCGGCGCGACGCCCGCGAGAGCTCGGCCGGCCTCGGCCCGGACAGCCCCTATCGCGTCACCACCACGCTTTATGTCGGCATCTCCCACCTGCTCGAGAACGACCTCGACCGGGCCGACCCGATCCTGGCCTCCGCGTTCGACGACGCGCTCGCGGCCGGGTCGCCGCCGGTGGCCGCCCTCGTGCTGGCCGAACGCTGCATCCCGGCCGCCGCCCGGGGCGACCTGGCCGCGGTCGAGGCGCTGTCCGCGCGGGCGCTGGCGATCGTCGAGGACGGGCACTTCGAGGGGTACTGGTCCAGCGCGCTGATCTTCGCCCAGGCCGGGCTGGCCGCAGCGCTTCGCGGCGACCGGGCGGCGGCCCGGCGGCATCTGGTCCGGGCGACCCACTTGCGGCCCCTTCTGACGTACGCGTTGCCGGTCGTCTCCGTGCAGACGCTGCTCCAGATGGCTCGTGCCTATCTCACGCTGGCCGACGCCGACGGCGCCGACGCGGTCCTGCGGCAGGCCGCCGAGATCCGCCGTCGCCGCCCCGACCTCGGTGACCTCGGGGCGCAGGCCGACGAGCTGCGGTCCGAGCTGGGCGGGCTGCCCCTCGCCGGGCACGGCGCCTCCTCGCTGACCGCCGACGAGCTGCGCCTGCTCCCGCTGCTGGCCACCCACCTGTCCCTCGGCGAGATCGCGCTCCAGCTGCACACCGCGCCGGCCACGGTGCAGACGCGGGCCTGGTCGATCTACCGCAAGCTCGGCGTCGCCGACCGCGACGCGGCGGTGGCCCGGGCCGGCGAGCTCGGCATGTAGGACCGGGATCAGCCCACCGGCACGGCGGCCGGGGCCGGAACGGTGCGGTGGGCGCGCTCGATCCGCTGGCCCCAGAAGACGCCGGCCAGGACCAGTGCGATGCCGGCCGCCGCGAGGACGGTCAGGCGCTCGCCGCCGAGGCTCAGGCCGATCAGCACCGCCCACACCGGCTCGGTGCCCAGCAGCAGGCTCACCCGGGCGGCCGAGCTGCGGCGCACCGCCCACAGCTGCGCCACGAACGCGAAGACGCTGCAGCCCAGCGCCAGGTACAGCACGCCCAGCCAGGCGTCGGCGCCGAGGCCGGTGGCGGCCGGGAGCAGGGCCGGACCGGCCGCGACGGCGAACACCACCGCACCGACCACGGTCTGCAACGTGGTGAGCGTGACCGTGTCGTAAGCGGGCCTGCTCAGCCGCCCGGAGAGCGTGACGTGCGCGGCCCGGACCACGGCCGCGCCCAGCATCAGGGCGTCGCCGGCCGACGGCGTACGCAGGCCCGGGCCGGCGACCAGAAGCACCACCCCACCGGTCGCGACCGTGGCGGCCAGGAAGAACCGCGGTGGCAGGCCGCCCTGCAGCAGCGGCGTGAGCAGGATGGTGAGGCTGATCAGCACGCCGGCGTTGGTGGCACTGGTGCGCGACACACCGTACGTCTCGAGCGCCAGCACCGACGCCTGCGTGCCGCCGAGCAGAAGTCCCACCCACACCTCGCCCCGCGCCGGACGCCGGCCGATCATCAGCGGCAGCATCGCCGCCGCCGACACCAGATAGCGCAGCGCCAGCACGACCAGCACCCCGCCCGCCGCGACCAGCGTCTTGGCCGCCAGGTAGCTGCTTCCCCAGATCACGGCCACGGCCACCAGCAGAAGGTCTCCCGTCACACCGGAAGCCTCCGTCCCGCCGATACGGTAGACAAGACGCCATCTGCTGAATCGACGATGTAGTGGGACTAATGGATCCGCATCACCTGAGGCTGCTGCGCGAACTGGGCGAACGGGGCAGTGTCGCCGCCGTCGCCCGCGCGCTGCACATCACCCCGTCGGCGGTTTCCCAGCAGCTCAACGTCCTGCAACGGGGAGCGCCGGTGCCGCTGACCGAGCGCAGCGGCCGGCGGCTGGTGCTGACCGAGGCGGGTCGCGCCCTGGCGGCGGCCGCGGTCGAGGTGATGACCGCACTCGACCGGGCGTCGCGGGCCGTCGGCGACTACCTCGACGCGCCGGGTACGCCGGTCACCGTGGCCGCGTTCCACAGCGCCGGCCTGACCTGGTTCGCGCCGCTGATCACCCGGCTCGCCGAGACCGGCGGGCCGCCGGTGCGGTGCGCGGACCGCGACGTGGCCCAGGCCGACTTCCCGGCCCTGGTCGGCGACTACGACCTGGTGCTGGCGCATCGGCTGGCACACAGCCCGCCCTGGCCGGCCGACCGCCTCACGGTGGTCCCGCTGATCCACGAGCCGCTGTACGTGGCGATGGCGGCCACCCATCCGCTGGCCGCGCGGGACCGCCTCACCGCGGCCGACGTGAGCGCCTGGCCCTGGATCAGCGTGCACGAGGGGTTCCCGCTGACCGGCGTGCTGACCGCGATCGAGGCGCTGGCCGGGCGCGCGCTCGACGTCCGGCACCGGATCAACGAGTTCACGGTCGCCGCGTCGGTGGCCGCCGCCGGCGAGGCGCTCGCGCTGCTGCCCGGTCACACGACGGCGCCGGACCCGCGGCTCGTGCTGCGGCCGCTCGCCGACGTGCGGGCCGGCCGCCACATCGACGTGCTGACGAGACCGGAGACCCTGCACCGGGCGTCGGTGCGAGCCGTGCTCGACGCGCTGCGCGCGATCGCGGCCGAAACCGTCGCCGGCCCACCGCCTCCCCCGCCCTGGTGGGTGGGAGCGACTTAACCACGCGGGTACGACAACTTCGAGCCGCCATCCACAACGCGGGACGGTGGAGAGCCGCCATGCGCAAGCCGCGAAAAGCGGTGGCGGCCCGGTGAGCGGCGTGCGACGGTGATGTCCGGCGCGGCGCGACGGCCACGCCGCCGACCCGATCACGACGAGGAGTGACCATGCGAGCAGCTTCCACGCTCCGGACCCTTGACCGTCCTACCGTGGAGTTCCGCTTTGGCCTCGTTGAACCTCGGGATCGTCGCCCATGTTGACGCCGGCAAGACCAGCCTGACCGAACGCCTGCTGTTCGAGGCGGGCGCGGTGTCGCAGCCCGGCAGCGTCGACGCCGGCACCACCCGCACCGACTCGATGGAGCTCGAGCGCCGGCGCGGCATCACCATCCGGGCCGCCGTCACCTCGATCCGGCTCGGTGACCTGACCGTCAACCTGCTCGACACGCCCGGCCACCCGGACTTCATCGCCGAGGTCGAGCGGTCGCTGGCCGTCCTCGACGCGGCCGTCCTGGTCGTCTCCGGGGTGGAGGGCGTCCAGCCGCAGACCGTCGCCATCTGGCGGGCGCTGCGCCGCATCGGCGTGCCGACCGTGTTCTTCCTGAACAAGGTGGACCGCCGCGGCGCCGACGTGGAGCGGGTCGTGACCCAGCTGCGCGAGCGGCTCGCGACCCGCCCGCTCGTGCTGACCACGGTCGCCGGGCAGGGCGAGCGGACCGCGCGGGTGCGTGCCCTCGGCCTCGACGCCGAGACGGTCGTCGAAGCGGCCGCCGAGCTCGACGACACCGTGGCGGCGCGGTGGCTCACCGACGAGCCGGTCCGCGTGCGCCAGGTCCGGCGTGCCATCCGGGAAGCCGTACGCGACAACCGGCTCTTCCCGGTCGTCCACGGCTCGGCGGTCACCGGGGCAGGCGTGTCGCAGCTGCGCCACGTCCTGGTCGACCTGCTGCCCCACGGCGACGAGCGGGATGCGCCGCTGGCGGGCACGGTGTTCGCCGTCGACCGCGACGACCACGGCCGGCGAGCCTGGCTGCGGGTCTGGTCCGGCCAGTTGCGCGTACGGGACCGGGTGTCGCTCGACCGCAACCGGCCGCAGAGGGTGACACAGATCGCCGTGAGTGAGCCCGACGGTGTTCTGGTGCGCCCGTCGGCGTCCGCCGGCCAGATCGCGGCGGTGCGCGGGCTGCCGGCGCGGATCGGCCAGCACATCGGGAACCCGCCGCGGCGGCACCTCTACCGGTTCCCGCCGCCGACCCGCCAGGCCCTGGTCGAGCCGGTGGACCCGGCCCAGCGGCTGGCGCTGTTCGCCGGCCTCGCCGAGCTCGCCGACGAGGATCCCCTGGTCGACCTGCGGCTCGACGAGCACGAGGCGCAGGCGGTGATCCGGCTGCACGGCGAGGTGCAGAAAGAGGTGATCGCCGCCCTGCTGGAGGAGCGGTACGGCGTGAAGGCCAGGTTTTCGGGCACCCTGACCGCCTGCATCGAGCGGGTCGCCGGCACCGGGTCGGCCGAGGAACGGATCAAGGAGCGCGGCAACCCGTACCTGGCCGGGATCGGCTTGCGCATCGAGGCCGCCCCGGCCGGGCACGGCATCGAGTTCCGCCCCGGCATCGAGCCCGGGCGGCTGCCGCCCGCGTTCGTGGCCGCCACCGAGGAAGGCGTGCGCGCCGCCCTGCGCCAGGGCCGTCACGGCTGGCCGGTGACCGACTGCGTCGTGACCATGACCTCCTCGCAGTACTGGCCGCGACAGAGCAAACCGCATCAGAAGTTCGACAAGTCGGTCTCCAGTGTGGCCGCCGACTTCCGCAACCTCGCCCCGGTTGTGGTCAGCGCCGCGCTGAGCCGGGCGGGAACCCGGGTGTGCCAGCCGATCGAACGGTTCGACGTCAACCTGCCGCCGGAGACGTTCGACGCGGTGGCCGCGTTGCTCGGCCGGGCCGGTGCGGTTCTGCACGACACCGCCACCGCCGGCGGGTACCTCGAGGTCAGCGGCGTCCTGCCGTCGTCGCGGGTGCCGCAGGTGGTGGGCGCGCTGCCCGACCTCACCGGCGGCGAGGCCGTGCTGACCGCCCGGTTCGACCACTACGCACCGGTCACCGGCGAGGACCCGCCGGCGCTGCCCCGGCGCGGCCCCGACCCGGCCGACCGCCAGGAGTGGTTCCGGGCCGTCCCTCGTTGACCACGGACCGCCATCCCGACCAGCCGGGACGCGTCCGACCGGCCGGTCGGGGCGGGCGCCGGCGCCGCCTCCTCGGCCGGGACGGCCACCGCCGCCGGCAGGGTCATCACCGCGCGGATGCCGCGACCGCCGGCCGGGTGCAGGGTCACGCCGATCCCGTGCTGGGCGGCCAGGGTCGCCACCACGAACAGGCCGAGCCGGGCGCTGTCGGCGGGATCGAACTCCCGCGGCTGCGCCAGCCGGCCGTTCGTCTCCTCGATCGCGGCCGGCGACATCCCGATGCCGTGGTCCTCGATCTCCACCACGATCCCGTCCGGTCCCCGCCGGGCCGACAGGCGGACCGAAGTGTCCGGCGCCGAGAAGGCGATCGCGTTCTCCAGCAGCTCACCGACGAGATGGCCGAGATCGGCGACGGCGTGCTCGGGCACCTCGGCGTTCACCACCGGCTCGATGACGACCCGTTCGGCGTGCTCGGTCTCGCCGGCCACCCGGGCGAGGATCGAGGCCAGCGACTCGGGACCGAGCCCGCGCCGGCTGCGCGCCGAGCCGGCCAGGATGACCAGATGCTCCGCGTGCCGGCGCATCCGGACGGCCAGCTGGTGCGCCCGGGCGCCGGTGCCGTCCATCGGCCCGAGCGCCTCGATCTGGCGGTCCAGCAGCGCCTGGTTGCGCCGGGCGATGTTGACCAGCACCTTGTTCAGGTCGTACCGCATGGCCGCTTCCCCGGCCGCCGACTCGACCGCGCTCAGGTGCACGTCGGTCAGCGCGGCGCCGACCTCCGCGATCTCGTCGTCGCCCAGGCGAAGGCGCAGCGCCTCGCCGTCCACGTCGATGCGCTCGCCGGCCCGCAACCGCCGGACCAGCTCCGGCAGCCGCCGGCGGGCGAGCTCGGCGGCCGCGGTCCGCAGCAGGGAGAGCCGCCGGACGACCGAGCCCCCGATGTGCACGGCGACGACCAGGGACACCACGATGGCGAGCAGGCCGAGCAGGCCGGAGACGCCGAACCGGATCAGGATCCGGTCGCGGGCCTGCTTCGCGAACGTGACGGCGTGGTCGTAGCCGTCGGTCATGAAGGCGAACAGCTGGCCCAGCGCCGGGGTCGCGGTCGCCTTCCACACCCCGGCGCTGATCCCCACCGGCCCACCGGGGCGTCCCGTCTCGATGACCTGGTCCTCGGCCGACCGCAGCGCCGCGAAGGCGGGACCGCTGAGCATGCCCTTGAACCGCGCCTGATCGGGCGCCGGCAGGGTCGAGCCGGCGGTCGGGATCTGGAAGCGCAGCGCCCCCACGATCTGGACCAGCTGCACGTACTCGCCGCTGCCGAAGCGCCCCGCCGCGGTGGCGCCGGTCAGCAGCGCGTCCTCCTGGTAGAGCAGCTCCCCGGCCCGCCGCATGGCGACCATGGTGCGCATGACCCGTTCCACCAGCGGGTCGCTGGAGGCCGCGGCGGCGTTCGAGACGCTGAAGGCGGTGCGGATGATGCCGGTGTAGCCGCTGAGGGCCGAGGTCAGGGTGGCCTCCCGGGCGTCGACCCGGGCCCGCACCAGGGTCAGGGAGTCGAGGCTGATCGCCATGTCGGCGATACGCGCCCGGGTGATCTCGGCCGAGACACCGCTCCCCCGGTAACGGCGCGACAGTTCCCGGAACTGGGCTATCGCCGCGTCGGTGGCGGCCCGTTGCGTACGCAGACCGGCAGCGTCACCACCGGAGACGGCGAGGAGCTCCGCCGATCTCGTGCGCTCCGCCTGCAGAGCGGCCACCATCCGATCGCACGGCAGGCTCACGTTGTCGCGCGTGTTGTAGGTGTCGCGCAGTGCGGTCGCGTCGGTGAGCGAAGCCCGCACGTCCATCACCCACAGCGCGGTGAGCGCCACCACCGGCGCCAGCAGAGCCAGGACGATCTTCGAGCGGATGGACCTCGGTTTCGTTGGCATGGGACCTCGATCGGGCAGACGACGGGCGAAGTCCTCCGGGTGAAAGGCGACCTGCCGGCATCCGATGTGGAGTACGGCTCGCCGCCCGTCCCCGGTTCGGCCATGCGCTGTGTTCCCAGATCCCGAGATCCGGTTTCATCGATGGGCGTCGAGCCAGCTCACGATATCGGCCAGCACCTGCTCACGCTCCGGCTCATTGTGCGGTTCGTGGTAGAGGCCTTCGTAGATCTTGAGGGTGAGGTCCGGGGAGCCGGCGTGCTCGCGGACGAGCGCGCCGGCCGCCGGGGGTACGAGCCGGTCCGCCCCGCCGTGCAGCACGAACAGCGGCATCGTGAGCCCCGCGAGCCGGGCCGGCATCGCGGTGGCGGTCACCATGAGCTCCGTGCCGGTGCGGGCGGTCATCTTGCCGAGGTAGTTCAGCGGATCGGCGCGGTAGGCGCCGACCACCTCCGGATCACGGCTGACCGCCTCCAGGTCGAGCGTCAGCATGCCGAGGTTGGGCGCCAGTGCCGACACCAACGGCGCGAGACGTCGTTGCGCGGGGGTTGCGGCGCTGGTGTCCAGGGCGGGCGCCGAGATGATCCCGCCGCTGATCCGATCGTCCGGCTGCCCCGTCAGGTACTGCAATGCGATCAGCCCACCGAGACTGTGCCCGTAGACGAACACCGGTACGCCCGGGACCCGCTCGGCGGCCAACCGGGTCACCGCGTCCACGCCGTCCACGGCCGTGGCCATGCTCGTGATGTTTCCCCGCCGGCCCGGCGACCGGCCATGCCCCGGATGGTCCACGGCATAGACGTCGTAGCCCGCGGCGACAAGTCGCTCGGCGACCCAGTGGTATCGGCCGCTGTGCTCGTGCACGCCGTGCACGACGACGACCAGGCCGCCTGGTGCCGGGCCGCTCCAGCTCTGCCAATACTGACCGGAGGCCAGCCGGCCCTCGGCGTGCCGCTCCGTCATGGGTGCTCCAGGGGTAGATGTGCGCGTCCGCGCTCGCATCGTATGACCTTGACCGGCGGGTGCGGGGCCGACATCCGCGAAAGGTCCGGCCGCCGACAGGACCAAAGCCTCTGACCGGAACCACCGCCGCCTGGCACCGTGGTAGCTCCTGGCTCCATCACCGACGAGCCACGTGAATCCCGAGGTACGACCATGCAACGCGCGACCGCGACACCCACCGGTGAGGTCGCTTCGGCTTACGGCGAGTCCCACCTGCGGCTCGCGGCCGAGGCGGCCATCCGAGCCCCGTCACTGCACAACAGCCAACCGTGGCGCATCCGGTTGGGCGCCGGGGCTGTCGAGATCCACGTCGACCCCGAGCGGCAGCTCACGGCCGACCGCACCGGCTGGGCCGCCCGCCTGGCCTGCGGGGCCGCCACGTTCAACGCCCGGCTGGCGCTGGCCGCCGCCGGTCTGCCCCCGGTCGTGGCGCTGCATCCGGACACCGCCGACCCCGGTTTCGCGGCCCGGCTGACGCCCGGCCGGCCGCGACCGGCGACCTACGCCGAGCGCGACCTGTACGCCGCCGTCGCCCGCCGCTACAGCAACCGGGGGCCGTTCTGGCCGGACCCGGTACCGGCCGACGTCCGGATGGCACTGCTGCAGGCCGCACGTAGCGAGTCGGCGTGGCTGGACCTGCTGGTCGGCACGACCGCGCTCACCGCGTTCAGCGAGATCGCGTACAGCGCGGATCGGGTACTGCGGCGCGACTACCACTATCAGGCCGAGCTCGCCGCCTGGACCCATGCCGACCTGGCGCCGGACGGTGTGCCGGCGCACGCCGGCGCCCCGGTGGGCGAGCCGCAGGACCTGTTGCCCCAGCGGCTGTTCACCGATCGGCGCCGGGCAGCGGGACGGGACTACGAGCCGGAGCCGCTCGTCGGTGTGCTCGGGGTCGGCGGCGATCGGGTCACCGACCAGCTCGCCGCGGGCCAGGCCATGCAGAAGGTGCTGCTCACCGCCACCGCCGCGGGCCTGGACACCTCGATGATCAGCCAGCCGATCGAGGTGCCGGCCGCCCGCGACCAGCTGCGCCGCTCCCTGGGTCGCACGGGGTTCCCGCAGATCGTCATCCGCTTCGGCTACGGCACACCGGGCCACCCCGCCCCGCGGCGCGACGTCACCGACGTCCTTTCCTGATCCCGCCGAACCGGCTCGTGCCCCTTTTACCCGGCGACGACCGGCGCGACGATGAGGTGACGCCCTCCGGCTCCGAGCGAAGACACCCCGGAGTCCGGAGTTCCGGCTCGACTCAGGAGGCAACGATGATCGCGTACGTAGGAGACCGCATCGTCGTCAAGGGGACGCACGTGGGCGACGCCGTCCGCGTCGGCGTCGTCACCGCCCTGCGCAACCCCGACGGCACACCGCCGTACGAGGTGCGCTGGCTGGACAACGGTCACGTCGGTCTGATCTTCCCCGGGCCCGAGGCCCATGTCGTCCATGACGGCGAACCGGCCGGCTCCGCCGGATGACCACGCGCTCGCGCCGACGCGGTACGGAGAGGTGAGCGACCGTGGCCAAGGACCAACAAACCAGGCGACTACCGAAGCAGGCGTACGAGGCGGAGTTGTTCCGCCTGCAGGGCGAGCTGGTCAAGCTGCAGGAATGGGTGAAGGTCCAGGGCGCCCGCGTGGTCATCGTCTTCGAGGGCCGGGACGCGGCCGGCAAGGGCAGCACCATCAAGCGGGTCACGCAATATCTCAACCCGCGGCTCGCCCGCATCGCCGCGCTGCCGGCCCCGACCGAGCGCGAGCGCGGGCAGTGGTACTTCCAGCGCTATGTCGAGCACTTCCCGGCCGCCGGGGAGATCGTGTTGTTCGACCGCAGCTGGTACAACCGGGCCGGCGTCGAACGGGTGATGGGCTTCTGCAGCAAGCAGGAGTACATGCGCTTCCTGCACCAGTGCCCGATCTTCGAACGGCTCCTGGTCGAGGACGGGATCCTGCTGCGCAAGTACTGGTTCTCGGTCAGCGACCACGAGCAGGAGGAACGCTTCCGATCCCGGCTGCAGGACCCGATGCGGCGCTGGAAGCTCTCCGCCATGGACCTCGAGTCGATCAGCCGGTGGGAGGACTACTCGCGGGCCAAGGACGAGATGTTCCTGCACACCGACATCCCCGAGGCGCCCTGGTACGTCGTGGACAGTGAGGACAAGCGGCGGGCGCGGATCAACATGATCGCCCATCTGATCTCCACGATTCCCTACCACGAGGTGGTACGCGTTCCCCTGTCGCTGCCGCCGCGGCCACCGTCGATCGGTTACCAGCGAACGCCACGTGACATGCAGACGTTCGTACCGGATCACGCCGGGAAGTTGAGTTCGTGACCGCGGCGCTCGCGGCCGCACAGCAGACCGCCCGGGCCGGTGATCCGGCCCGGGCGGGGAAGCGGCGGAGTCTCAGATCAGCCAGCGGTGCTTCTGCACCAGGGGCAGCGAGGCCCACCATTTGCCGAGTCCCCAGGTGTGCCCGGCATAGGTGAGTGCCACCACGACGGCGCCGACGGCGTAGATGAAGTGGTAGTCGGTGATCGGGTTCGCGGAACCCTTGGCGAGCGGCCACTCGGCCAGCCACATCAGCGCCATCATGGCGACCGCGGCGCCGGCGGCGATGCGCAGGCCGATGCCGAGGATGAGCGCGACCCCGATGCCGAGCAGGCCGAGCATGAACAGCCAGTTCGCCCACGGGTCGCCGGCGATGTCGTGGAAGGTGGTCTGCAGCCAGTGCGGGCCGACGTCGACGCTCGCCAGGAAGCCCTTGGTCGGCGACCCGCGGCTTTGGTGAGCATGGAGCCGGGTGCCTCAACCTGCTCGAGGTGGGCCGCGTGGCTCCGGCCGGCGATGGTCATCGTTCCTCCTCAGAAAGCCTCTTTATGTCTCTGACTCTCCTCCCGCCGCGCGGCGCCCACCCGGGTCCATGAACCCGAGCTGAAGGGGTCGAAGGTCCCGAATGCGATGCGCGGGGCGGTCGGCCGGGTCCAGGGTCCCGGCGTCTCTCAGGGGAGCAGGACGGCGGCGCCGTTCACCCGGCCGGCGGCGAGGTCGGCCAGCGCGTCCGGAGCCCGGTCCATCGGGTACGGCGTGACGGCCACCCGCAGCCGGTGCCGGCCCGCGAACTCGAGCAGCTCGCGCCCGTCCCGCCGGGTGTTGGCGGTGACGCTGCGGACGGTCCGCTCCTGGAACAGGGCGCGTTCGTAGTTCAGCGCCGGGATGTCGCTCAGATAGATGCCGGCGATCGCCAGCGTCCCGCCCCGGTCCAGCGCCCGTAGCGCCACCGGGACGAGATCGCCGACCGGCGCGAAGAGCACCGCCGCGTCCAACGGCTCGGGCGGCTCGTCGTACGCGCCACCGGCCGACGCCGCGCCCAGCTCGAGCGCCAGCTTCTGGGCCTGCGCCGAGCGGGTGAGCACGTGCACCCGGGCTCCCTCGGCGATCGCGATCTGAGCCGTCAGATGGGCCGACGCGCCGAAGCCGTAGACGCCGAGCCGTCCGGACGGTGGCAGCTCGGCCCGCCGCAGCGCGCGGTAGCCGATGATGCCCGCGCACAGCAGCGGCGCGAGCTCGGCGTCGGAGTAGCCCGCCGGCAACGCGTACGCGTAGTCGGCCGGGACCGTGGTGCAGCCGGCGTACCCGCCGTCCGCGTCCCAGCCGGTGTACCGCGACCGCGGGCACAGGTTCTCCGCGCCGTTCCGGCAGAACCGGCACGTTCCGTCCGTCCACCGCAGCCACGCCACGCCGACCCGGTCGCCCGGCCCGAAGCGGGTGACGCCGTCGCCGGTCTCCAGCACGTGCCCCACGATCTCGTGGCCGGGCACCACCGCCGGGCGGTGGACCGGCAGCTCACCGGACGCCACGTGCAGGTCGGTGCGGCACACGCCGCACGCGTCCACCGCGACCAGCAGCTCGCCGGGCCCGGGCCGCGGCATCTCCATCGGCTTCCGCACCAAGGCCCGCCGGACGTCGGGGCCGGGGTTCTCCACCTGCCAGCCGAACATGCCGCACCTCCGATCCGACGACAGGCCGGTGACCCGCGACCGGCCCGCTTTCACATCGTCCTATCCGGCCGGTACGGAGAGGCTGACCGTCGTGCCGCGGCTTCCGGTCTCGATGGTCAGGTCGCCGCAGCTCTGCTGGGCGAGCCAGAGTCCGCGTCCGCTGGCGTCGTGCGTGCCGGGGCGGCGAGGCCGGTGACCGGCGGGCAGGCCGGGGCCGTGATCGGTGATCCGGCAGTGCAGGCGCCGGGCCGCTCGCCAGAGCTCGAGACGACCGTGGCCGCCTCCGTGGCGTACGGCGTTGGTGGTGATCTCGTTGACCGCGACCACGAATCGATAGAGCGCCATGTCCCGGAGGCCGCAGTCGAGCGCTCGGCGCTCGACCTGATGACGCAGCTCGACCAATCCGCTCAGCCCGAACTCCCGGCGCAGGAGGTTCACTGCCGGTTCCCGGCCACGCGCGCCGGTCACGGCGTGCCTCGTTCCGCGGATCGGCGGGCGACCAGCACGCAGGTGTCGTCCTCCGGGTTGGCCCGGCGCATCAGGGTGAGGAAGTCCTCCATGGTCTGCGGCCCGGCCGCCGCGGTGACCCGGTCGAGCAGCCCGGTCACGCCGGCCAGCCCCTCCCGCATGCTGTGCGCGCGGTTCTCGACGAGCCCATCGGTGTAGAGGACCAGCAGATCATCCGATCCCAGCGTACGGGTGGCGGTCGCGTAGGCGGCCTCGCGAAGAGCGCCGAGCAAGGGACCGGCCGGCCGATCGAGTTCCGTGGTGCGGCCGCGGCACGCCAGCAGAGGACCGGGGTGGCCGGCCTGCGCCCAGGTCAAGGTGTGATCGGCCGGTTGGTAGCGGACGACGACGGCGGTGGCCGTCGGTGCGGCGGCCCACGGTCCGGTGGAGCAGAGCAGGCGGTTGAGCTGGGTCAGCAGCGTCGCCGGATCCGAGGTCGTGGTCACGGCGAGGGCGGCGAGGGCGTGACGGAGCTTCGCCATGGTCGTGGCGGCGTGCAAGCCGTGGCCCGCGACGTCGCCGACCGCCAGGATGATCGCCCCGTCGGCGGCGGTGTCGGCGTGGTACCAGTCGCCGCCCACCCGGCTGGCCTGCTCGGCCGGCAGGTACCGGACACCGACCCGCAGCTCGGGCAACTCGATGGGCGCCTCCGGGATGGGGATCACGATCTGCTGGAGCTGGGTGGCGACCCGGTGCTCGGCGGCCAGGCTCCGCTGGTGCTCGCGGAGCTGTTCCTCGACCTCGGCGAGCTTGAGGCGGCTGGTCTCGCGGGCGGTGACGTCCTGGATGATGCCGTAGATCTTGACAGGGCGGCCGTCGGTGTCGCGGGTGGCGTCGATCACCGCCCGCAGCCATTTGACCTTGCCGTTGATGCGGGACCGGGTCGTCACGTCGACGGTCTCGCCGCGACCGAACGCCTCGGCCGCGTGCCGGCGATGGCCCTCGTCCTCGGGCAGCCCGAGCGCGTCGGACTCCTCCCGGGGCAGGGGGCCGTCGGCCGGGTCGCGCTCGTAGATGCGGTACAGGCCCTCGGACCAGACGGTCGCGTCGGTGATCAGGTCCCATTCGCCCCAGCCCAGCTGGCCGAGTCGCTCGGTCTGCCCGATCCGCTCGGCGAGACGCGTGTGCTCGTCCTGACGTACCCAGGTATTGAGCAGACCGTCCCCCACCGGCTGGATGTGCACCGTCAGCACATGCTCGGTCTCGTGCCCGTCGTCCCGGTGCACATAGGGCACCGGTGCGACGGTCCGGGCCTGCCCGTCGCCGAGGGCATCGGCCCACGCACGCCAGACCGAGCCGCCGACGATGCCCGGCCACACCGCACTCACCCGATCACCGATCAGCTGTACGCCGGTACGCCCGGACAGATCCACCACCGACGGGCTCACGGCGGCGACCCGGTAGTCGACGATGTTCCCGCGGTCGTCCCGCTCCGGGCTGACCACGATGTGCCGGCCCGGCAGCCCGTCCAGCATCTGCTGCACGGTGGCGGCCCATCCGGAGTCGCTCGGGTCGGCCGGCGGGGGCACCGGCGCCGGCGGCGGCGCCGGCGCACGCGGCCGTCTCGCCGACGGCGGCGGAACGATGTGCGGGCCGGTCGCCGGCGTCGGCGGCGGCACCGGGTGCAAACCGGTCCCCGGCATCGGTGGCGGCACCAGGTGCAGGCCGGTCGCCGGCAACGGCCGCCGGGTCTCCAGCGTGGCGATCACCGCGGCGGCCACGGCGCCGACATCGGAGTCCCGCTGGGCCGCGAGCAGCCGCAGGTGGGCGTGCGCCTCGTCGATGCCACATCCGACCCGGCCGGCCAGCAGCCCGGCCGCGCGCTCGCACACCATCTCGGGACTCAGCCGGGCTTGCTCGATCTTCGTGCTGAGCTCGGCCAGACGTCGGGCGTATCCATCGTCGATGTCCATCGCACGCCCGCCTCGTCAGCCGGGCGGCGCTTCGGCGAGGCCGAACGAATCCAGCAGCCCGCTCATCCGGAGCTGATCGAAGATCTTGTACCGGGGGTTCTCGACCCGGAACCCGGCCGAGATGTCCTCGGCCGCCTGCATGGCGTTGACCAGCACGCCGATGCCCGAGGAATCGAGAAAGCTGACTTCGGCGACGTCCACGCACACGGCCCGGGGATGCCGTTCCGCCAGCGCCCCGCGGATCACCGCCGCCGCCCCTTCGGCGTTGGTGAAGTCCACTTCACCACGCAAACTGATCGTGAGAGTGCCATCGACTTCCGGGCCGATCGAAACGGCCTGCATAGCGGCCTCCTCCGGAGCAAACGCCGCCCGGCCCTCACGCTACGCCCCCGCCGCCTGGACAGGTATCCCCCGACAGCTGACCTTGCCGCCGCCCCAGCGGCGCGGCAACCCGGCGGCGGCATGGAACCGACCAGGGTGAATACGGGCGCGACGGCCGGGCGAGCCGCGCAGGCTCCATGCCACAGCATGCTCGACCGATCGGCGAAAGGGGACGACCCATGCGCTCCTCCGGGAACCAGCCGCCAACCTCCGGGCAAACCGCATCAGGACCGACGCGACGAACGCTGCTGCACGGCGGGCTCGCGGCGGGAGTCAGCCTCGCCGCGACGGGCGCGCTCGGTGACACGCCGGCGATCGCAACGCCGCCCGCGATCACACCGCGTCTGCGTGACGGATCCACCGATCCCGCGGCGATCCATCCCTTCCGCGTCGCGATCCGGACCGCGCAGCTCGCGGCGTTGCGCCGCCGCGTGACCGGAACACGCTGGCCCTCTCCGGAACTGGTCACCGACCGGGAGCAGGGCGTGCAACTGGCGACCGCGCAGGCGCTGGCCCACTTCTGGACCACCCGGTACGACTGGCGAGCGTTCGAGCGGAAGCTGAACGCGCTCCCGCAGTTCCGGACGGAGATCGACGGCGTCGACGTCCACTTCCTCCACGTACGCTCGAGGCACGCCGGCGCCCTCCCGCTGATCATGACGCACGGCTGGCCGGGCTCGATCGTCGAGCTGCTGGAGACCGTCGGCCCGCTCACCGACCCGACCGCGCACGGCGGCACCGCCGCCGACGCCTTCCACCTGGTGCTGCCGTCCATTCCCGGCTACGGCTTCTCCAGCGCCCCCACCGAGCTCGGCTGGGAGACCCACCGCACGGCCCGCGCCTGGGTCGAGCTGATGCGGCGACTGGGCTACACCCGCTACGTCGCGCAGGGCGGCGACGTCGGCGCGGTGGTCACCGACAACCTGGGCCGCATGGCACCGGCCGGGCTGCTCGGCATTCACATGAACTTGCTGATCACCGCGCTCGGCAACGCCACCCTGCCGACCGACACCGACGAAGAGAAGGCCGCGGCCGCGGCGAAGGCTCAGTTCGCCATGACCGGCAACGGCTACTTCATCGAGCAGCAGACCCGGCCGCAGACCATCGGCTACGCGCTGCTGGACTCACCCGTGGCCATGGCGTCCTGGATGCTCGACCACGACACCGACAGCTACTACAAGATCTCTCGCGCGTTCCGTGGCGGGCCGCCATCGGGCAACCTCACCCGCGAGCACGTCCTCGACAACATCACGCTCTACTGGCTGACCGGCACCGGTGTCTCGGCCGCCCGCTCGTACTGGGAAAGCTTCCACGCCGCCCTCGCCGGCGGCGGGCAGGCTCCACCGCCGGTGACGGTCCCGGTCGCGTTCAGCGCTTTTCCCGGCGAGATCTTCCAGGCGCCGCGCAGCTGGGTCGAGATCGGTTACCCGACGCTCACGTACTACAACAAGCCCCGCCAGGGTGGTCACTTCGCGGCTTGGGAGGAGCCCGAGCTGTTCACCGACGAACTGCGCAGGGCGTTCCGGCCGCTTCGTGGCCAGGCCTGAGCCTTCAAGCAGGGAGGGGTACGCCCGTGAAGATCGTTGTGATCGGCGGAACGGGGCTCATCGGATCGCGGCTCGTCGCCCGGCTCGGCGAGCACGGTCACGAGGCGGTACGGGCCGCCCCGAGCACCGGAGTGAACACCCTGACCGGTGAGGGCCTGGCCGAGGTACTCGACGATGCCGCGGTGGTGGTGGACGTATCGAACTCGCCGTCGTTCGCCGACGACGCGGTGATGGAGTTCTCCCGGACCTCGACCGCCAACCTGCTCAAGTTCTCGGCCAACGCGGGAGTCGGGCACTACGTGGCGCTGTCGGTGGTCGGCACCGACCGGCTGCTCGAGTCCGGTTACTTCCGCGCCAAGGACGTACAGGAGAGGCTCGTCCGCGAATCGGGCCGGCCGTACTCGATCGTGCACGCCACCCAGTTCTTCGAGTTCATCAAGGCCATCGCCGATCTCAGCATGGTCGACGGCACGGTTCGGGTACCGCCGGCGCTGATCCAGCCGATGGCCGCCGACGACGTCGCGGCCGCGGTCGCCCGCGTCGCGGCCGGTGACCCGCTGAACGGGCTCCGCGAGATCGGCGGCCCCGAGCAATTCCGGCTCGACGACCTGGTGCGCAAGATCCTCGCGACCGAGAGCGACCCGCGCGAGGTCGTCGCCGATGCGCGGGCCCGCTACTCCGGAGCGCGGATCGGCGAACGCACGTTGCTTCCCGGCCCGGGCGCCGAGTTCGGCCGGATCACCTTGGACGACTGGCTTCGCCGATGACCGCCGGGACCGGCGGGACGGCACCACCTGACAACGACCGGAACGGAGGACCATCATGAGCCAGCCGAGAACCGACGCCCCGCCGATCGTGCTGATCCACGGTCTCTGGATGACCGCCCGCAGCTGGGACCGCTGGGTGGAGCACTACCGGTCCAAGGGCCACCAGGTCGTCGTGCCGACCTACCCGGGTTTCGAAGTCGAGGTCGAGGCCCTGCGGGAGAAGCCCGAGATCATCGCCGAGGCCACCGTTCCGGACACCCTCGAGCACCTCACCGAGGTGGTCGAGGGCCTCGACCGTCCGCCGATCATCATGGGTCACTCGTTCGGCGGCACCTTCACCCAGCTCCTGGTCAACCGCGGGCTGGGGGCGGCCGCGGTGACCATCGACAGCGCGCCGCCGGAGGGCGTACGGGTGAACCCGCCGTCCCAGATCAGGTCCCTGTTCCCCGTCCTGAAGAACCCGGCCAACCGGCACCGCGCCGTCGGCTTCACCAAGGAGCAGTTCCACTACGCCTTCGCCAACACGGTCAGCCGGGAGGAGTCCGATGCGGCCTACGACCGGCTGCACATCCCCGCGCCGGGCAGCTGGGTCTGGGCGTACGGTCTGATCGCCAACTGGAAGCCCGGCCACCAGGAGACCTGGGTCGACTACGACCTCGACGATCGAGCCCCGCTGCTGTTCATCGCGGGCGGCAAGGACCACCTGATGCCACCGGCGGTGATCCGCTCGAACGCCAAGAAGTACCGCGACTCCGAGGCGCTCACCGACTTCTACGAGTTCCCGGAACGCTCGCACTTCACCGGTGTCGAGCCGGGCTGGGAGCAGGTGGCCGACTACGCCCTGGAGTGGGCGATCCGGAACGCCCGGACCTCCTAGGTCACGGACCGCGTCCCTCTGCCCGGTTCCTGATGCCGAGGAGCATGCGCCGCATCATCGCGTAGTCGCCGAACTCCATCAGCGCCACCGTGACCAGCGTCCCGGGACGCCGCCAGTTGTAGAACGTGTTCAATCGGGAGATCAGCCGGGTCCGTCCGCCGGCCAGCGGCACCAGCCGCCAGGCCCAGCTGCGGACCCGGCCCCGCCAGAGAAGCCAGTGCGGTTCGTCGAAGCTGTCGACCACGAACGACAACCGCTCCGATGGTTTCGGGCCGTACCCCAGCCACTGACCGGGCTCGTGGTGCTGCAACTCGGGGATGATCCGCCAGGCACTGGGCCGGGCGAAGTTGTCCAGCAGGTCGTCGGCATACCAGCCGGCACGGCCGACGCCGACCTGGATCAACCACGGCCAGATCTGCGCGGGCGTGGCGGCGACGGTGATGGCTCGCGTGCTGCGGTACTGAGCGCGTGGTTGCAGATCGTCGCCGGGCATCGGCGCGCCGACCTCGGCCGGCGTGGCACCCCAGGTGCGGTGCCGCCGCCGGCGCAGGGGCGACGCGACGAACCGCGGCAGATCGGCGATGACATCCCGGAGCTGGCGTACGAGATCGGCCGCCGTCGGCAGCGGCGGTGTCCACTCGGGCCGCGCGGTCCCCTCGGGCCGCGCGTTGGTCGGGCCGGCCACGGGATCGCCTCCTGACCTGCTACCAGCCGGCCGCCATCCGGACCGGCAGGATGGCGCACCTCAGCGTTCGTGACCCTCTGCGCAGCCGACTTTACTCGGCGTCGGCCTCCGGGCAATGACCGCCGGCGGTGGCGGCTCGACGGGAACCGGCCATCGGGCGCCCGCCGTCCGTACCGACCAGTGCACCAGCTAGGGCAACCACGGGCGCGGCGGGCAAGCGGCCGGAAGAGGCTCGAAGCAGCACCGACCCAGCCCTATCGACGAGATCGAGGGAGCGATGATGGACTTCTCGGAGCGACTCGACGCGCTTCAGCAGCGTGTCGCGGCGGCCAGGGCGGCGACCGAGACTGCCGTCGGCGAGTCCCGTGACCAGATCGGGAAGCGCATCGACCAGACCCAGGTCGACATCGCCCAGGCCGTACAGAAGGCTCAGAAGCAGGTCACCGACGATGCCCGCTCGAAGTGGGCGGAACTGCGGGACGATGCCGCGGCCCGGGTCGACGACATGCGGGCCAAGATCCAGGAACGGTCACGGCAACACGATGCCAAGGTCGCGGCCCGCGACGCGCAGATGGCAGAGGCTGATGCGGCTGATGCGCTGGACCTCGCCGTGTGGGCTGTGGACAACGCCGAGCTGGCCATTCTGGACGCCATCGACGCGCAGGTCCACGCGGATGAGCTGGCGCACCGATGAGCACCGACGATCAGCAGACCGCCCGGCACCGCGAGCAAGGACAATGGCTCGGCGGAGTCCGGGAAGACTACGCCGACCTCGGCGAGGTGCGATTGCACTACGTCGAGGCGGGTGACGGGCCCCTGATCGTCCTGCTGCACGGTTTTCCCGAGTTCTGGTTCGGCTGGCGGCTGCAGATCAAAGCGCTGGCCGACGCCGGATTCCGGGTCGTCGCGCCCGACATGCGGGGCTACAACCTGTCGTCGCGGCCCGAGGGTGTCGACAGCTACGACACCGACAAGCTGACCGGCGACATCCGCGACCTCATTCACCGGTTGGGCGCTCAATCCGCGCTGCTCGCCGGGCACGACTGGGGCGGGAGCGTGGCCTGGGCGACGGCGATGGCGCACCCCGAGGTGGTCGACCGGCTGGCCATCCTCAACGCGGCCCACCCGCGGAAGCTGTCGGAGGGACTGCACCATCCGGGCCAGCTCCGGAAGTCGTGGTATTTCTTCTTCTTCGCGCTGCCGGACCTGCCGGACGCGGTCGTCCACGCCAACAACTGGCACTTCTTCCGGCACTTCCTGCACGACGCCGATCCGGCGTTCACGGCGGACGAGATGGACCACTACATCGAGGCCTGGTCACAGCCCGGCGCCGCCACCGGGATGATCAACTACTACCGGTCCTCGGTGCGGACACCGGCCAAGAAGTCCGAAGCCGCGATCCAGCCCATCAAGGCCCCGACGCTGGTCATCTGGGGGCAACGCGACGCCTATCTCGGGCCGGAGCTGGCCGAGCCCGACCGCGACGACGTTCCGGGCCTCGAGCGGGTCGAGCGGTTGCCGGACGCCTCCCACTGGGTTCATCACGACCAGGCCGATCGCGTCAACGAGCTGCTGACCGGCTTCTTCGCGCCCGGTCGAGCCGACTGACCACAAAAACGGGAGCAGAGGGGGAACGACAGGTATGTCGACACGACGAACCGTGTTGAGGGGCACCGCCGCGCTGGCCGGCGCGGCCGTGGTGACGACATCCGGTCTGGCGCCGGCAGCCCACGCCACCGGCCACCGCAAGGCCACCGTCCTGCTGGTGCACGGGGCCTGGGTCGACGGCTCGAGCTGGAACGCGGTCATCGCCATCCTGCAACGCCACGGATACACCGTGGTCGCGGTGCAGCTGCCCTTGACGTCGCTGCCCGACGATGTGGCGTGGACCCGGCACGTGCTGGCCGAACGGGTGCACGGCCCGACCGTGATGGCGGGGCACTCCTACGGTGGTGCGGTGATCTCCGAGGCCGCTGCCGGGGCCGCCGACGTCGTCGGTCTGGTGTACGCCTCGGCGTTCGCCCCCGACGAGGGCGAGACGCTGGGCGGCCTCAACGCCGGGTTCCCCGCGCCTCCCGGCCTGGCCCACGCACAGCCCGACTCGCTCGGCAATCTGTGGTTCGACCCGGCGGCCATTCCGACCAACTTCGCCCAGGACATCCCGGTCGCCGACGCCGGGGTCCTGGCCGCGACGCAGAAGCCGATCGCCGCCCGCTGCTTCGGCGACCTGGCCGGCCCGGCGGCCTGGCGGACACTGCCGTCGTGGGCGCTCGTCTCGACCGAGGACCGGATGATCAACCCGGACCTGGAGCGCTTCATGGCCGCCCGCGCCCACTCGACCACCATCGAGGTGCGGTCCAGCCACGCCTCACCCGCCTCGCACCCCGACAAGGTCGCCGCGCTGATCGTCGCGGCCGCCCGCGCCGCGCACGTCTAGGGACATGCTCATCGTCCGGACCGGGTGATGCGTTGCCGGTTGCCGGCATGCGAAGCTCGGCGGCGCGTGTCTGCAACCGTGCAGCGATCGATCCGGGCGGATGGGCGGCCATGACCCGTGCGATGCCGGAGCCGGCCCTCCGCGGCCGTCACCGGGAGTGTGAGCTGCTGCGCCAGGTGCTGGCCGACGCCCGCGAGGGCCGGAGCCAGGTCCTGGTGCTGCGAGGCGACCCCGGCTCCGGCAAGACGGCGCTGCTGGAGTACGCCTCCGGGCTGCTCGGCGAATGGCACCGGCTGACGGCGACCGGCGTCGAGTCGGAGATGGAGCTGGCCTACAGCGGCCTGCACCAGCTGTGCTCGCCGGTGCTCGATCATTTGGACCGGCTGCCCCGGCCACAGCGTGACGCGCTGACGGTGGTGTTCGGCCTCAGCCCGGGACCGCCACCCGACCGCTTCCTGGTCGCGCTGGCCACCCTGACCCTGCTCGACGAGGTCGCCAAGGATCAGCCGCTGGCCTGCGTCGTCGACGACGCCCACTGGCTCGACCAGGCGTCGGCGCAGGTGCTGGGCTTCGTGGCGCGCCGCCTGCTGGCCGAGCCGATCGCCCTGCTGTGCGCGGCCCGGACCGGGAGCGGCGACGCGATCCTCGCCGGCGCGGCCGCCTTGACGGTCGGCGGACTGGAGGCCGAGGACGCCCGCGCCCTGCTGCTGACCAACGTCGCCGGGCCGCTCGACCCCGACGTGGTCGATCAGATCGTCGCCGAGAGCCACGGCAACCCGCTGGCCCTGCTGGAACTGCCGCGCACCTGGACCGGCCACGAGCTCGCGGGCGGCTACGGCCTGCCCGACAGCCAGCCGGTGGCCAGCCGGATCGAGCAGAGCTACGCCCAGCGGCTGGCCACGCTGCCGACCGATACGCAGCAGTTCCTGCTGATCGCGGCGGCCGAGCCGCTCGGCGACCCGCGCCTGCTCACGGCGGCCGCGAGCACGCTGCGCATCGACCCGGCCGCGGCGACCCCGGCGATCGCCGCCGGTCTGCTCCGGCTGTCGGCCCGGGTGGAGTTCGCCCATCCGCTGGTTCGATCGGCGACCTACCGGTCGGCCGTACCCGATCAGCGTCAGCGGGTGCATCGCGCGCTGGCCGAGGCGACGGACGCGGGCGCCGACCCGGACCGCCGGGCGTGGCACCGTTCCCGGGCCACCAAGGCGGCCAACGAGGACGTCGCCGCCGAGCTGGAACGCTCGGCCGGCCGGGCCCAGTCCCGGGGCGGGTTCGCCGCCGCCGGCGCGTTCCTGTCGCGGGCGACCGAGCTGACGCCCGACGCGGCGAGGCGCGGCCGGCGCGCACTCGCCGCGGCATTCGCCAACGTGCAGGCGGGCGAGTTCGAAACCGCGCGGCGGATGCTCACGCTGGCCACCGACGGCGTCGCCGACGACCTCCAGCGCGCGCAGGTCGACCTGCTGCGGGCTCAGGTCGCCTTCGCCTCCAGCCGGGGCACGGAGGCGCCGCCGCTGCTGCTGGCGGCCGCGCGGCGCCTCCAACCGCTCGACGTGGGGCTGGCCCGCGAGACCTACCTGGACGCGTTCACCGCGGCGTTGTTCGGCGCGCGGCTGAACCGGGACGTCGGGATGACCGAGATCGCCGACGCCGCCCGAGCCGCCGCCGGCCGGGCCGGCGCCGAGCCCACACCGGCCGACCTGCTGCTCACCGGTTTGATCGCGCTGGCCGACGACTACGTCACCGCCGCGCCCGCGTGCCGCGCCGCCGTGCGGCGGATGGCCACCGGCTGGACCCCGCCGCCGGACCAGCTGCGGCGGTTGTGGCAGGGCTGCGTCGTGGCGATCGAGATCTGGGACGACGAGAGCGCGTACGTCCTGTCCCGCGACCATGTCGAGATCGCCCGCCGGACCGGAGCGCTCAGCGAGGTGGCCCTGGCCCTCAGCTCCCGCATTCCGGTGCTGGTGTTCTGCGGCGAGCTGGCCACCGCCGCGGCGGCCGTCGCCGAGACCCGGTCGGTGGAGGAGATGACCGGCATCGCGGCCGCACCGTACGGCGCGCTGATTCTCGCCGCCTGGCAGGGCCGCGCCGGTCATGCCGCTCGGCTGATCGGCAGCACCCGGCAGGAGGCGACCGCCCGCGGCGAGGGCATCGGCGTGGCCATCTGCGCCTACACCGACGCCGTGCTGGCCAACAGCAACGGACGCTATCAGGAGGCGGTCGCCGCCGCCCGCGACGCCGGTGACCACCGGGAGGTCGTCGCCGAGAACTGGGCGCTTCCCGAGCTGATCGAGGCGGCGTCCCGGGCCGGCGACCGGGAACTGGCCACCTCGAGCCTGGATCGGCTGGCCGAGAAGACCCGGGCGTGCGGAACGGACTGGGCGCTCGGCGTGGAGGCACGTTGCCGCGCGCTGGTCGGCGACGGCGACGAGGCGGAGGGCCGGTATCAGGCCGCCATCGACCACCTCGCCCGTACCCGGATCCGCAGCGACCTGGCGCGCGCCCACCTGCTCTACGGCGAATGGCTGCGCCGGGCGAGCCGCCGGGTCGACGCGCGCCGCGAGCTCGCGACCGCCTACGAGCTGTTCACCGCGATGGAGATGGCCGCCTTCGCCGAGCGGGCGCGGCACGAGCTGTCGGCCACCGGGGCCACCGTGCGCAGACGTGGCTTCGAGGAGCCGACCGAGCTGACCGCCCAGGAAGAGCAGATCGCCCGGCTGGCCGCCCGGGGACGGACGAACTCCGAGATCGGCGCGCAGCTGTTCATCAGCAGCCGAACCGTGGAATGGCACCTGCGGAAGGTCTACACGAAGCTCGGCGTCAGCTCACGCCGCTACCTGCACACGGCGTTCCCGGACTGACCACCACCCCGGTCCGCGAGGGATCGATCATCAAAGCCACCGCCGTCGACGCGACGGCCTGCGCCGGGCCATCGGTGATCACATTGACCCGGACCGGCGCCACCTCGGCGGCGAGTTGCCCGACGACTGCGGGCAAGGTGGTCGTGACGAGCACCAACGACCCGCCATCGCGCATCTCCCGTCGGGCATAACGGACGATGCAGCCCGGCTCGCCGCCGCCGAGCACGACGTGATCGACGTGGCCGGGCAGACTACCGAGAAACGCCTCGAGCGCGTCGGCGTCTTCTTCGTCGAAGCAGTCGGTCGCCTCCACCCCGATCTCGTCGGCCAGGTCCTCGAGCGGACCGGCACGCCGATCGGTGATCACCAATTGCGCTCCCGCCTGCTTGGCTCGACGAGCGATCTCCCGTACGGCGGGCGCGCAGCCGCCGATGACCACCACGGTCTGCCCCAGCAGAGGCGAGTCCGACATGTCGTCAGCGTGCCGCCCACCCCGGCCGATGGCACCCGTGCTGCCCCCGGTCGGAGCACCGGCCTCACCGGTCGCTCCACACCCGTACCGGGACCAGGGCTTTTCCTGGGTCCAGGCCGGCACCCGACGCGATCCTCATCGACGCGCTGACCACGACCGGCGAGGGCGACCGGCTGGTCACGTGGGTGCGCGAGTCCGGCAAGAGCCTCCGGGCGATCGTCGTCACGCACGGGCATTCGACCACTTCTTCGGCGCCGGCCCACTGCTGGAGGCGTACCCCGGATGCCGGCTGATCGCCTGCGACCAGCAGGTGGTGGACGAGGCCCGCGGCCAGACCACACCCGAGGCGATGGCCCGGTGGAATGCGCTGTTCCCCGGGCAGCTTCCGGCGTCGCCACCGGTACCGGTCCGGGCCGGCGCCACCGACCTCGACATCGAGGGCAGCCCCGTGCAGTTGCGGGTCATCGGCGCGAGTCGCGCAAAGCCTGGCTCGCCTCGCTGGACGCGATCGCCGCCTTCGGGGCCGCCACCGTCGTCACCGGCCACAAAGATCCGGACGCACCCGACGACGACGCCCGGCGGGTGCTCGACCAGTCGCGCCGCTACCTCGAGGACTTCGAAGAGGCCAAAGCGGTTTCCGGTACGCCGCGGGAAGTCATCGATCGCATGCTCGAGAGGTATCCCGCCCACGGCAACCGCCATACGCTCTGGGCCGCGGCGTACAGCCAGTTCGCGATCCAGGGGGATCGACGGGCGCGAACCGCGGCGAGTGCGGAGCAGCCTTGAGCACATGAAGCTCGCGACGCACCACCCGACCGTGCTCGCGCAGGAGGCGCAGCGGGCCAACCACCTGCAACTGCGGATCGCCGACGCGATCACCTCGTACGCCGGCTCGATGCCGTTCGTCTACATCCACATTGCACTGTTCGCGATCTGGATGCTGTTCATCGAGAAGGACCCGTGGCCGATGCTGACCCTGATCGTCTCGCTCGAAGCGATCTTCCTGTCCACCTTCGTGATGATCGGACAGAACCGGCAGGCCTCGTTCCAGCAGGCCAAGGCCGACCACGACTTCAACGAGCAGGAGCTGGAGCTCAAGACCAACACCGAGCTGACCCGCGAGATCCACCGGCTCACCACCGAGCTGCACCGGCGTCTCATCGACGACGCCCGCCGCTGATCTGGCGTGTCCGCCCGGCGGACCCGTGGTAACGACGGGCGCGAGCTCCCGCCGGCCAGGGCCACGCTGTCCTCATCGGTATCCGGCAGCACGGAACGTACGCGGAAGGAGCGATACCCATGTTCGTCAACCTCGAGGTGGTCAGCATCCCGGTCTCCGACGTGGAGAAGGCACTCGAGTTCTACCGCGACCGGCTCGGCTGGCGCGTCGACGCCGACATCAAGAGCGGCGACTTCCGCGTCGTGCAGATCACCCCGACCGGCGAAGGCCACGTCTCGATCGCCTTCGGCGCCGGCATTCCGCAGGGTACGCCGGGTTCGATGCACCACTTGGAGCTGGTGACCGACGACATCGTCGCCACCCGCGACGAGATCGCCAAACGCGGCGTGGACATCACCGACGTCTACCACGGCCCGGGCAGCCCGTTCCTGCCCGCCGCCCGCGTCCCCGGCCCCGATCCGGACCGAGCCAGCTACAACTCGTACGCCTCCTTCCAGGACCCGGACGGCAACGGCTGGACGCTGCAGGAAGTCACCGCCCGCCGGCCCGGCCGCGAGCCCACCCCGGCCCGGAGCTGACCGCCGGAACCTTCGGCACCGGGCCGGCGAAGGAGACGCGCGGACACGAGCGCCGTCAGTCCTTGATCGCGTCTCGGCCGCGCTGGACGAGCAGCGGGTCGGCGGGGTAGACCACGGCCGGGTCCTTGTCCTCGTACTCGAACTGGTTGAGGAAGAACCGCATCGCGTTGATGCGCGCACGCTTCTTGTCGTTGCTCTTGATCGACGTCCACGGGGCGTAGTCGGTGTCCGTGTGCTCGATCATCGTCTCCTTGGCGGCGGTGTAGTCGTCCCAGCGGTCGAGCGACTCGAGGTCCATCGGCGAGAGCTTCCAGCGGCGCACCGGGTCGATCTGACGGATCGCGAACCGGGTGCGCTGCTCCGACTGCGTGACCGAGAACCACAGCTTGGTCAGCGAGAAGCCGCTCTCGACGAGCATCCGCTCGAACAGCGGGGCCTGCCGGAGGAACAGCTCGTAATCATGGTCGTCGACGAAGCCCATCACCCGCTCCACTCCGGCCCGGTTGTACCAGGAGCGGTCGAACAGCACGATCTCCCCCGCCGTGGGGAGCTGGGCGACGTACCGGTGGAAGTACCACTGGCCGAGCTCGGTCTCGGTGGGCTTGGTCAGCGCGACCACCCGGGCGGCACGCGGGTTGAGGTGCTCCATGAACCGCTTGATCGTGCCGCCCTTGCCGGCGGCGTCGCGACCCTCGAACAGGATCACGTGCTTGGTGCCGGTCTCCTGCGCGCAGTTCTGGAACTTCAGCAGCTCGATCTGCAGCTGATACTTCTCCTGCTCGTACAGGTCACGGTCCATCCGCTCGTCGTACGGGTAGTCCTCGCGCCAGGTCTCCACCGGGTTGCCGCCGGGATCGATCAGGTCGGGATCGGACAGGTGCTCGTCGTGCCGCACGCTGTAGCCCTCCCGAAGCAGCTGCTCCAGGTACTCCCGGAAGTTCTCCCGTATCACCGGTCAAGTATCGATCCGAGCGAGGCCGGCCGGCGACTGTCGATAATGGCACGGTGAGCGACACCGGCAGAACCGAGGCCTTCAGCGACGGCGTGCTCGCCATCGCGATCACGCTGCTCGTACTCGACCTCCGGGTCCCGGTCCGGGAGACGCTCGACGAACCTCTGGCGGCCGCACTTTCCGAACGATGGCCGGCCTACGCCGCGTACGTCACCAGCTTTTTGATCATCGGAATCATCTGGGTCAACCATCACGGCGTGTTCGACCTGGTCAGCAAGGTGGATCGGCTCGCGCTGTTCCTCAACCTCCTGCTGCTGATGTCGGTCGTGGCCATCCCGTTCACCACCGCGCTGATGTCGGAGTACCTGCTCGCCGGCGGTCGTGACGCGCGGACCGCCGCGCTGGTCTACTCCGGGGTGATGCTCGCGATGTCGCTCGCGTTCGCCGCGCTCTACTCGCACCTGGCGCGGCAACCGGCATTGCTGTCCGAACACGTCGACCCGGTGGCCGCCCGCAAATCCATCATCCGTTTCAGCGCGGTCGGCATCATCCTGTACGTCGGGACGCTCGTCGTCGCTTTGATCAGCGCTCCCCTGTGCCTGGTGGCCCACTTCCTGATCGCGCTCTACTACTGCTTTCAGCAGATCCGGCCGGGCTCCCGGGTGACCATCGAGTGACCTTCCGCGGCTCCGGCCGGACCCGTCGAGATCCGGCCGGAGGTGCTGCGAAACGCGGGATCAGGCCTCGAAGCGGGTACGCCGGCGGCGCGCCGTCAGGAAGCCGGCGGAGCCGATGGCGATCAGGATCGCTCCGGCGCCGCCGACCAGGGCGGTCTGCGGGCCGGTGATCGGCAGGCCCCCGCCGCCGCCCTGGCCGCCGGTGCCGTTGCCCGCGCCGGCGCCGGCGCCGGCGCCGTCGCTGTCGCTGTCGCTGCCGGCGAGCGGGTTGATGACGATCTTCGCCACGTCGTTCGCCTTGTCGGCGTCGGAGGAGAAGTGGTCGCAGGCGCACTCGGGGTTGGCCTCGATCCAGCCGGTGGCGTTGTCGATGACCTTGGTGATCCGCAGCTTGAAGGTCCACTCGGCGGTCGTCGACGCCGGGAACACCGTGTCGGTGAAGCAGGCGTACTGGTCCTTGCCCTTGCCCTTGGGGGTGCTGAGGATCTCGCGGGCGGACATGCACGCCTCGGGCAGCTCGGCGACCTCGGTGCCGTCCGGCGGGGTGACGACGACCATCGTGGCCGCGCTGCCGCCGCGGCTGGCGTCGACCGTCGCCGGGCCGTTGTTGCGGACGGCCACCTTGGCGGTGACGATGTCGCCGGCCTTGCCGGTCGCCGACACCGGGACCGCCTGGATGTCGGCACCCGACTTGCCGGTCACCCGGACGTCGAGCGCCTGCCAGTTGTTGCTGGTGTCGATGTCGGTCTGCTTGTTCAGGGCGCGGGCGGCCGGCAGCGGCTCGAGCTTCAGCTTCGGGCCGGTGCCGGGCTTGCCGGGTCCGTCGTCGCCGGCGTCGTGGACGAACTTGAGCAGGTCGTCGTAGTCACCCTTGGCCATCCAACCGAACTCCCCGTACGCGTTGCCGGGCGCCATGGCGTCCTTGCCGAGCGTGTAGCCGATCACCGCCTGGTACGTGACGCCGGGCTGCAGGTCCTGGTCGAACACGCAGGTGTTGAGGAACCCGTCGGCGTAGAAGCAGTTGGCGAACTGCTTCGGGTTGCCGAACGCGTAGTCGGTGCCGAAGGTCAGCGCGGCGCCGTGCACGACCGTGTCGGTGGTGTTGTGCACCTGCACCGCGGCCTTGAACGATGCACCCGGCTTGGCGCTGATCGTCCTGGCCGGTCCGGCGGCCAGGTCGACCGCCTCGGCCACGGTCACCGGCGCGGTGGCGACGACCGGCTCGATGCCGTCGGCGGTCAGCGTGATCGTCAGTTTGCCGGTCTTGCCGAGCGCCGCCGCGGTGGCGTTGATCTGCGCGTCCGGGGCCGTGATCTGGCCGTCCGGGCCGACGAACATGATCACTTCGGAGCAGGTCAGCTTGGCCGGGCCGTCCGGGGTGCAGCCGCTGGAGTCGGGAATGTTGCTGAGGGTCACGCCGCCGAGGTCGCCGCTCAGCTCATACGTCGTAATGACGTCGAAGAGCTCGGTCTCGTCCTCGACGTCGGCGTAAAGGTACTGGCTGAGCGGGACGTTGCCGCCGGCGGCGACGGTCACGTCCGGCGAGACCATGGTGATCTTGGGGGTGGCGGCGGCGTACGCGGGCGTCATGAACGCGCACGCGGCGACCGCGGCGCCGAGGCCGGCGAGGACGCGCCGGCCGTGGGTGAGCTGCATGGGGGTCCTCAACTAGGGTGATCAAGAAGCGGAGCGCAGCATAGACGGCCCGCCTCCGCTCACGCAGCCCCTAAAGGTTCCGGCCGCCGGCCCGATGAACGCACCGGGTCGTTGCTGTCATCCGCAACCTGTCGAGTGAACCTTGTCCATCGCCGACGTCCGCGCCGAGACTGTCGCGCGTGGACGGACGTCCACGGGACGGGGGAACGAAATGACCAAGCTGATCCGCAGAATCGTGCCCATCCTGGCGATCGCCGCGGCCGCCTTCGCGGTGGTGCCGACCACCCCGGCCCAGGCCGGCTTCTTCAACCAGCTCGTCGCCGCCTACAACTCCGACGGCCGCGAGGAGTGGTTCTGGGGCAACGGCAACGACAGCGGCTACGTGTACCACAAATGGGCGCCCATCCGGGGTGGGATTCCCTCCAGCGGGGAGTACCGGCTCGTGGGTAGCGCCAACAAGCCGTTCCTGCCCAGCAGCGGGCTGGGCGCCACCAGCAACAACGACGGCCGCCTGGAGGTGTTCGCCCGCGGCTACGACGAGAAGCTCTGGCACGCCTACCAGCTCACGCCGGGCGGCAGCTGGAGCAACTGGCAGCCACTGAGCGGCCGCATCGAGCCGTGGACGCCGCTCGAGGCCTGGCTGGACGGCTCCACCCGCACCATCCACGTACAGGTGCAGGGGGTCGACGGCTACACCCATGTGCTGCGCCAGCTCGGTCACGACTGCTGCTGGAGCACCGTCTGGGAGTAGCCGGTGAGCTCCCGGTAAGGCTGCTACTTGCCCGCGCGTCGATGGAGCCAGGGTCCGAGCCCTTGCGCGTCCTCGGTGGCGATGAACGCGCCCGGCGCATCGATCAACGCCTCGTCGGCGTGCGGCAGGCAGCTCCACACCGTCACGCCCCAGGAATCGGCCAACTTGATCTCGGCGGGCCGGTCACACGGGCTGCCGTCCGAGGACGCGACCTGACAAGCGGACGGTGCCCCGCTCCGGCGGGCGATGGCCTCGGCCGCTTGTTTGATCAGCGAGAAGCGTGCCTCCGGGGCGGTGGTGTCGACCCGGTCGTGCGCGGCGACCGCGGTGCGCTGGCCGACCAGTACGACGTTGCCGTCCGGGTCGCGAGTGCGCATTTCGCCGCCGGGTGCGTGATCCGGGTAGCCGACCATGTCGTACCCGTGCTCGGCCTGGTCGAACTGCTCACGCACGGCAGCCAGGTCGGTGACGTACAGGTAGATCAGCAGCGGCAGTTCCACCTGGATCAACGGCGGTTGCACGAAGGCCAGCAGCAGCGTGTGCTCGCCGCACTGCAGGTACGACCAGCGCGACTCGCCGTCGCGTCCCGAACGCTGGATCTCATAGCCGAACAAAGCGTAGAAACGCTCGCTGAGGCCGATATCGCGCACGTAGACAACCGGCACCGCCGCCTGCACCCGAGATTGCATGCCGGGCACGGTACAGCAACCATGATCACGAGCAGTAGTCACCGGCCGGTGGGGTTGCGCTTCACGCGTACGGGTCGGTGAGGCCCCGCAGGTCGGTGAGGATGTCCCGGAGCAGGGCGGTCCGGTCCGAGCCGAGGTGATCGGCCCATTCCGCCTCCACCTCGGCGACCACCGCGGCGGCCACGGGGATGGCGCGGGCCCCCCGGGGTGCGATCCGGACGAGCCGGGCGCGGGCGTCGGTCGGATCCGGCACCCGCTCGACGTACTCGGCCCTCATCAATTGATCGACCAGGAAGCCGGCCGACTGCTTGGTGATCCCCGCCTGTTCGGCCAGGTCGGTGAGCCGGCTGCCGCCGGGAGCGATGCGCTGGAAGACCCGGGCCTGGGACGGGGTGAAGTCGTCGACGCCGGCCGCGGCCAGGGCGGCGAACACGCGGGTCTCCATCGAAGCCAGCTGGACGGTCATCACGCAGCAGCGGCTGGCCCTGGCCGAGCTGCTCGCGGGCTTGACCGGCACGGAGTGGGAACACCCGTCGTTGTGCGCCGGCTGGCGGGTGCGGGACGTGGCCGCCCACGTGGCCCTGGCGCCACAGCCCCCGGCCCGGTCGCGATGCTCGGCGCGGCGGTCCGCGCCCGGGGAAGCTTCGACCGGCTCAACCACGACATGGCCGTACGGCACGCGGCCCGGCCGCCCGGCGAGATAGTCGCCGAGTTGCGCCGCCATGCCTCGTCCCGCCGCCTGCCGGCCGTCACCAACTACCGCAACATCGTCCCGGACGTACTGGTGCACAGCCAGGACATCGCCATCCCGCTCGGCCGCGACCTGCCCGCCCCCACCGCCGCCGCCCGCGCCGCGGCCGATCGGGTATGGGACATGGGCTGGCCGTTCCGCGCGCGGCGCCGGCTGCGCGGCCGGCGGCTGATCGCCACCGACACCGACTGGTCGGCGGGCGCCGGCGACGAGATCACCGGCCCGATCGCGGCCCTGCTGCTGCTCCTCACCGGCCGCACCGCAACCGCCCGGCCCCACCTGACCGGCCCGCTGTGATGTCGTCCGGTGGCGCCGCTCCCGGCCGTGGGCGTCGGCCCTGGACCGATACGCCGAGAACGAGACGCGCTGAAGACGGCCCCGCCGTCCCGGGGTCGCCACGACCTCACGGTGTGGCGTGCAGGGTGCATTTGGCCCCTGAGCGTGTGTAAGACCGGTCTGACGTTTGTTCGTCTGCGGCGATTCCACTACTCCGCATCGGACATTCCTGGCCAAATTGCCGGACCGGTGGGACCGACCCACCCGATCCGAAAGGAACACCATGCGAGTTCGTTCTGCGTTCGCCTTGGCGCTTGCCGGCGCCGCTGCCACCATGGCCTTCGCCGCCCCGGCCCAGGCGAGCGGCAACATCGGCAACGTCGACGTCACGGCGACCGATATCGCGTCCGGCAACACCATCGTTCTGCTGCAGAACGTGTCGGTGCTGGAGGCGGCACAGTTCTGCCAGGTCAACGTGGACGTGATCACGGCCACCCTGCTCGGCGGCAACAAGGCCGTGTGCAGCAGCAAGACCAACAACCACCAGAAGGCGTGGATCAAGAAGCACTGACCCCGTACGCCCGCCGGCTCACACTCCCCCGGGCCGGCGGGCCCCGGTCGGCAGGCACGTTCCGCCGCTGAGACTCCCCGGCCGAGCCACTCGTCAGCGGCCGGGCGGTCACGCCGGCGGGTGCCGGAGGCTGCGGAACGCGCTGCGGTGGAAGACCAGCGGCGACGACGTGTCGACGTGCTCGACGGTGTGCAGCCGCAGCAGCACGATGGTGTGGTCGCCGGCCTCCACCTCGCGGTAGATGCTGGTGACGAACTGCGCCAGCCCGTCCGCGATCGTCACCGCGCCGAGGTCGGTGCGGGTCAGCGAGAGGCCGTCGAAACGGCTGTCCACCGGGCCGGCCAGGCGGCGCGCCACCGGGCCGTGGTGGTCGGCCAGGATGGTCACGCCGACGTGCCGGGCCCGGCGCAGCTGCGGCCACGTCTTCGAGGTGTTGGCGATCGAGAACGAGACCAGCGGCGGGTCCAGGCTGACCGAGGTGAACGAGCTCGCGGCCAGGCCGGTCAGCTCGCCGTCGACCTCGGCGGCGACGGCCACGACGCCGGTCGGGAAGATGCCGAACGCCTTGCGCAGGCCGGCCGGGTCGAGGTCCTGGTTGGTGGGGAACACGGGCGCGGCGGTCATGACTACCTCCCGGGGGTGGGGCTGACGGCGCCGCCGAACGGGACGGCGGCGGACGTGCGGCGGGGCGGCGCCGGGTGGTGCCAGCGGCCGCGCCGGGTGAGCTCGGGCAGGACGCCCTCGCCGAAGCGGTAGGCCTCTTCCAGGTGCGGGTAGCCGGAGAGGACGAACTCGGAGATGCCGGCCGCCGCGTACTCCTCGATGAGGTCGGCGATCTGCCGGTGCGAGCCGACCAGGGCGGTGCCGGCGCCGCCGCGGACCAGGCCGACGCCGGCCCACAGGTTGGGGTAGATCTCGAGACCGTCCTTGGTGCCGCCGTTGAGGGCGAGCATCCGCTTCTGGCCCTCGGACTCGCTGCGCCGCAGGCCGTCCTGGACCCGGCGGATCTGCTCCTCCGAGATGCCGGCCAGCAGCCGGTTCGCCTCGTGCCAGGCCTCGTCCGCGGTGTCCCGGGCGATCGTGTGCAGGCGGATCCCGTACCGCAGCTCCCGTCCCTGTTTGTCGGCGAGCACGCGCACCCGCTCGATCTTCTCGGCGACGGCCGCCGGCGGCTCGCCCCAGGTGAGGTAGACGTCGACGTGCTCGGCCGCGACCTCGAGGGCCTCCGGCGAGGACCCGCCGAAGTAGATCTCCGGTAGCGGGTCGGGGATCTGCGCGAGGGTGGCCGCGTCGATCCGGTAGTGCTCGCCGGCGAAGTCGACCCGCTCGCCGCGCCACAGGCCGCGGACGACCTCGAGGAACTCGCCGCAGCGGCGGTACCGGGCGGCCTTGTCCAGGTGATCGCCGTACATCCGCTGCTCGTGGCTCTCCCCGCCGGTCACCACGTTGAGCAGCAGGCGCCCGCCGGACAGGTTCTGGAACGAGCCGGCCATCTGCGCGGCCAAGAACGGGGAGATGACGCCGGGCCGGAACGCGACCAGGAACTTCAGCCGTTCGGAGAGGCTGCTGATCATGGCGGTGGTGACCCAGGCGTCCTCGCACCACGCGCCGGTGGGGGTGAGCGCGGCCTCGAAGCCGAGCTGCTCGGCGCTGCGGGCGATCTGGCCCAGGTAGGGAACGGTGGCGGGCCGGCTGGCGGCCTCGGCCCCGACGCCGTGGCCGCCGCCGACGACATGCCGGCCGTCGCCGCCGTTGGTGGGCAGGAACCAGTGGAACTTCAGTTCAGTCATGGCGTCTCACAGCTGTCCGTGGTTGGGGGGATAGACGCCGTCGACGGCCCACCGGCCGAGGCGCTGGACCTTCCAGGCGGCGGGGTCGTGCAGCGTGTGTGTGCGGGCGTTGCGCCAGTGCCGGTCGAGGCCCAGGCCGGCGGCGGCCGATCGGGTGCCGGCCACCTCGAAGAGCCGGCCGGCGGCGGTCAGGGCGGCGTGCGTGGTCGCCGCGCGGGCCGCGGCGACGGCCAGGCTGGCCTCGCCGGCCGACTCCGCGCTCAGGGCGGCGTCGGCGCGGTCGACCGCCGCGGCGGCCTCCCGCAGCAGGGCCTCGGCCGCCCGGACCGCGAGCTCCACCTCGCCGAAGGCGTGCACCACCAGCGGGTCGTCGGCCGCGCGCTCGACCGCGGCGTCGGGGTAGGGACGGCTCTTGCGGCGGACGAAGGCGGCGGCCTCGGTCACCGCGCCGCGGGCGATGCCCGCGTCGATCGCGGCGTGCAGGAGCTGCGCGAACGAGCCGTACGTCTGCGGGCCGCCGAAGGTGGCGTCGTACGCGGTGACGTACTCCGCCGGGACCGCCACCTCGTCGAGCACGACGCTGCCGCTGGCCGTGGTGCGCTGGCCGAACCCGTCCCAGTCGTCGATCACCTCGACGCCGGGCGCGGTCCGCTCGACCCAGGCCACGTGCAGCGGCCCGTCCGCGCCGAGATGGGCGAGCACCGGTATCCAGTCGGCCAGCAGGGCCCCGGTGGCGTAGAACTTGCGCCCGGTCAGCGTCCAGCCGGAGCCGCGCGGCAGCAGCGTGGTGCGGATGTCGCGGACGTGCCGGGTGCCGGCCTCGGACTGCGCGTTGCCGAGCCGCTTGCCCGCCAGCAGCCCGGCGAACAGGCGGTCCCGCAACGCCGGCGTGCCGTGCTGCCGGAGGTTGCGGACGTAGGCGAAGTGGCTCTGCGGGATCTGGCCGATGTTCGGGTCGGCGACCGACAGCAGCCGGATCACCTCGGCCACGGCCGAGGCCGGCAGGTCGGCGCCGCCGTGCGAGGCGGGCACGGTGATCGCCAGCAGACCGGCCTCGCTCAGCCGGTCCAGCTCCTCGGTGGGCAGGATGCGCTCGGCGTCCCGCCGGGCCGCGGTGCGGGCGAAGTCGGCGGCCAGCTCGGCGGCCAGCCGCAGCGCCTTGTCCGGGCCGATCATGAGTCCCCCTTGCCGAAATAGGCCAGGCTGGTGCCGTTGAGCACGTGGTCGCCGACGCTGCGGTACCGGTAGATGAGCGGGTTGTGCGAGGCCAGCGTCCGGGCGTTGCGCCAGTGCCGGTCCAGCGCGTACCGGGTGGTCACCGCCGACGACCCGCCCACCTCGAACAGCTCGGTGACCAGGCCGAGCACCAGCGTGATGACCGGGCCCTGGGCCGAGTAGACGGCGGCGTCGGCGACGTCGAAGTCCGCGGGCGAGGCGGCGTCGCCGAGCCGCGCCACCTTCTCGACCGCCGCGGCGGCGGCCAGCGTCGTGGCGGCGGCGGCGAACGCGGCCCCGGCGACCCGGCCGACCGTCTCCTGCACCAGCGGGTCGGCGGTGGGGACGGTCGACGGGTTGTGCAGGTTGCGCCGCCGCTGCCGGACGTACGCGGTCACCTCGTCGAGCGCGGCCCGCCCGATCCCGGCCAGCGTCGCCAGGTGCACCAGCTGGAAGACGGCCGGGAGGTACGTGCGGGGTGGCTTCCCGTTCTCAAAGACCTCGGCGTCCTCGGCGGCGATCCGCACGTCCTCGAAGACGGTGGTGCCGCTGCCGGTGAGCCGCTGCCCGAAGCCGTTCCAGTCGTCGAGCCGCCGCACCCCGTCGGCGGCCGTCGGCACGTACACGTCCGCGCTGTGCTGGTCGTCGACCGCGGCGGTGGTGTGGATGAAGTCGGCGAAGAGACTGCCGGTCGAGTAGAACTTCGCGCCGTTCAGCCGCCCGTCGGCGAGCGTGGTCGCGCCGTGGAAGAACGACCGGTTGCCCAGCTCGCTCTGCGCGTTGCCGAAGACGGCACCGTCGGCGATGCGCCGCAGCCAGCGTTCGTCGCGGCGGGCGAGCCGGCTCTCCACGAAGCCGATGTGGCCGCGCAGCAGCTGGGGCAGGTTCGAGTCGGCCCGGCCCAGCGCGATCAGCTGCTCGACGAGCTCGGGCAGGGTGGCGCCGAAACCGCCGTGCTCGACGGGCACCCGCAGCCGCGTGAACCCGGCCTCGCGCAGCTGCTCGACCTCGGCGTACGGAAGCACCCGCTCGGCCTCCCGGGTCAGCGCCCCCTCGGCGATCTTGTCGAAGACCGGGGTGAAGTCGTATCCGCTCATGACCGGGCCAGCCGCGGCAGGGCGGTGAGCAGCCGCTGGGTGTAGGGGTGCCGAGGGTTGCGGAAGACGGCGTCCGCGTCGCCGGACTCGACGACCTTGCCGTCCTTCATGACCAGGATGCGGTCACTCATGTGGTGGATGACTCCCAGGTCGTGCGAGATGAACAGATAGCTGACGCCGAGCTCGTCCTGCAGGTCGGTGAGCAGGTCGAGGACCTGCGCCTGGATCGACACGTCGAGCGCGGAGACCGGTTCGTCGCAGACCAGGATCTCGGGCTCCGGTGCGAGCGCCCGGGCGATGGCGACCCGCTGCCGCTGCCCGCCGGAGAGCCGCAGCGGCGCCGCCTCCAGGTGCTGCGCGGTCAGCCCCACCTGCTCCAGCAGCCGGACCGCGCGGCCGCGGGACTCGGCCCGCGACGACGGCGGCCGCTTGCCCCGGGCGAGCGCGTCGACCAGGATCCGGCCGACCGTCCAGCGCGGGTCGAAGGAGCTCAGCGGGTCCTGGTAGACGACGCCGATGCGCTGGCGGAGCGGGCGCCGCCGGCCGGGCGTGGCCGACGTCCAGGGCGAGCCGTCCAGCTCCACCTCCCCGGTGGTCGGCGGGACCAGCGCCAGCGCGATGCCGGCCGTGGTCGTCTTGCCCGAGCCGGACTCGCCGACGATGCCCAGCGTCTCCCCCGCGAACAGCTCGAACGACACGTCGTCGACGACGGTGCGGTCCACCCGGTCCGGCCCCCGGTACACCTTGCTGAGGTGCCGGGCCGACAGCAGCGGCCGGCCGGTGTCGATCGGCCGGCGGGTGCGCTGCGGCGCCGAGCTGCCGCGTACCAACCGGGTGCCACGCGTGTGCTCGGACGGGATCGCGTCGAGAAGCGCCTTGGTGTACTCGTGCACCGGGCGGTACAGCACCTCGTCGACCGGCCCGTGCTCGACGATCTCGCCCTCGCGCATGACCGCCACCTCGTCGGCGAGCCGGGCGACCACCGACAGATCGTGGCTGATCATGATGATCGCCGTGCCCCGCCGCTTGGACTCGGCGAGCAGGTCGAGCACCTGGGCCTGCACCGTGACGTCCAGCGCGGTGGTCGGCTCGTCGGCGATCAGCACCTTGGGGTCGAGCGCGATCGACGAGGCGATCAGCGCGCGCTGGCGGAGACCACCGGAGAGCTGGTACGGGCGCTGCCGGGCCTTGACCGACGGCTCCGGGACGCCCACCGCCTCGAGCAGCTCGACGGCCCGCGCCTGCCGGGACCGGCGGGTGCCCCGGCGGTGGACGCGCAGCGGCTCGGCCACCTCGTCGCCGACCCGGCGCAGCTGGTCCAGCGACACGAGCGCGTCCTGCAGGACGAAGCCGATGTCGCGGCCGCGGATCGCGCGCCAGGACCGCTCGGAGCGGGTGGCCAGGTCGAGGCCGTCCAGCTCGATCCGGTCCGCGGTGACGTGCGAGCCGGCGCCGGTGAGGCCGACCAGCGTGCGGGCGGTGACGCTCTTGCCCGAGCCCGACTCCCCGACGATGGCCAGGCAGCGACCGGGGTACGCGTCGAACGAGATGCCCTTGACGACCTCCCGTCCGGCGAAGGAGACCCGCAGGTTGCCGACCGACAGCAGCGCGGCCTGCGGCTCGGTCACCACCGGATCGGCGGCGGCGGTGGGAACGGTCATCGGGCGGCCCCTTCCAGGCGGTGCTGGAGCGTGCGTCCCAGCGAGGTCAGTGCGAGGGTGGCCACCACGATCACCAGGCCGGGCAGGATCTCCAGCCACGGCGAGGTGGTGATGGCCGAGCGGCCCGCGTCCAGCAGCGCACCCCACTCCGGGCTGGGCGGCGCCACGCCGAGGCCGAGGAAGGCCAGCCCGGAGGCCCAGACGATGGACTGGCCGACGCCGAGGGTCATCATCGCGACCAGCGGGCGCATGGCGTTCGGGAACAGGTGCTGCCGGACCACGGCCCACCGGGTGTGCCCGAGCGCGTGCGAGGCCTGGATGTACCCGGCCTGCCGCACGTGCAGCACCTGGCCGCGGACCATGCGGGCGTAGCCGGGCGCCGAGCCGATGCCGACCGCGACGATCACCGTGCCCAGCGACGGACCGCGGATGGCGATCAGCAGCAGCGCCAGCAGCAGGACCGGGAACGCGAAGGCGACGTCGAGGATCCGCGACAGGATGGTGTCGACGAAGCCGCGGCCGAGCCCGGCGATGAAGCCGAGGACCACGGCGATGAGCATGGCCAGCGCGGTGGCGCCGAGGCCGATGCCGAACGACTCGCGGGTGCCGTAGGCGACCCGGGTGTACATGTCGCGGCCGGCGTCGTCGGTGCCGAACCAGTGGCTCCAGGACGGCGACAGCAGAGTGCTCTGCAGGTCGATCGCGTTCGGGTCGCGGGTGGTGAGCAGGCCCGGGGCGATCAACGCGACCACGAGCACGGCGAGGACCAGCACCGACAACACGGTGGCCGGGCGCAGTCGCAGGGCGGCGCGGTACGGGAGGGCGAGGGCGGTCATGACGTACGCAGCCGCGGGTCGACGATCGTGTAGGCGAGATCCACGATCAGGTTGGCGATGACGTACACGCCGGCCACGACCAGCACGATGCCGGAGACCGTCGGCACGTCCCGGGTGTTGACGGCGGTCACCAGGACCTGCCCGATGCCCGGCCGGCCGAAGACGTTCTCGGCGATCACCGCGCCGGACAGCAGCGCGCCCAGGGCCCAGCCGGAGAGGGTGATGGCGGGGACCACCGAATGCCGCAACGCGTGCCGCAGGCGTACGGCCGCATCGCTCATCCCGCGGGTCCGGGCGGTGGTGATGAACGGCTGGTCCAGCACCTTCTCGAACTCGTCCCGGGTGACCTGGCCGAGGAAGCCGGCCAGCGGGATGGCCAGGGTGAGCACCGGGAGCACCGTGCCGCGCGCGCTCGTCTCCCCGATCACCGGGAAGATCCGCAGCTGGACCGCGAAGACCACGAGCAGCACGACCCCGATCCAGTACGGCGGGAGACTCGCGGTGAGCGCCTCCCAGGCGGAGCCGACCGCCGAGACCGCCCGCCGGCGCTTGACCGTCAGCAGGGTGATCCCGACCGCCAGAGCCCAGGCGGTGACCAGGGCGGCGGCGGTCAGGACCAGGCTCGGCCCGATCTGGTCGGCGATGATCTCGGTGACCGGCCGGTGCTGGGTGTACGAGGTGCCGAGGTCGCCGCGGAACAGCCCGGTGACGTAGTCGAGGTACTGGGCGATCAGCGGCCGGTCGAAGCCGAACTGCGCGTTGACCGGGGCCAGCTCGGCCGCCGTGTACTGCTGGGCGCGGCCGGTCTGCTGGTTGAGGATGGCGGTCGCCCGGTCGCCCGGCACCAGCAGCTGGGCGAAGAACGTGATCGAGGCGGCGGCGACCAGGACGAGGACGGCTGTGGCGATCTTGAGGAGGGCCCCGCGGGCCGTCCGCACCCAGGAGGGCACGGACAGCGCGCGCGGGAGCACTGCGGTCGTCATTCGTTACCTCACTTGGTGAAGTACGCGTCGGCGAAGACCGGCTCGCCCTGGCTCTTCTCCAGCCAGACGTCGTGCAGGTTGCGGGCCGAGGCGAGCGAGGTCGTCTGGGTGTAGAGGCCGACGGCGGGCGCGTTGTCCTGGATGATCTGCTGCGCCTCGGCGTACTTCGCGTTGGCCTCCTCGGTGGTGGCGGCGCTGTTGCCGGCCTGGATGACCGTGGAGAGCTGGTCGTTGTTGTAGAACGCGGAGTTGCTGCCGTTGGGGTTGTCCTTGGTGTCCGGGCGCCAGACGATCCACAGGATCGCCGAGCTCGGGCTGGTCCAGTACCACGGCTGCGCGTCGTACGCCTTCGGCCCGGAGTACTTGCCGGCGAACGTCTCGGCCTGCGTCTCGGGGATCAGCGTGACGTTGAATCCCACCTGCTTCCACTGCTGCTGGAGGATCTGCAGCAGGGTCGCGCCCTCGGTGGTGAAGACCGAGCCGGCCGGGTACGTGAACTTGACCGCGAGCTGCTTGCCGTCCTTGGTGCGGAACCCGGAGGCGTCGCGCGCCGTCCAGCCCGCCTGGTCGAGCAGCGCGTTCGCCTTGGCCTGGTCGAAGGCGTACGCGCCGGCGACCGCGGCGTGGTAGCCGGGGGTCGACTGGCTCACCGCGGGGTTGCCCTCGTACGGGATGACGCCGTGGAACGCGGCCTCGACGGCGGACTTGCGATCGGCGCCGTACGCGAACGCCTGCCGCAGCGCCTTATCGGTGAAGATGCCGTTGACCGTGTTCAGGTAGATCGAGACCGGCTTGCCGGGGGTGATGTACTGCTGGACGTCGTACTTGGTCTTGGCGTCCTTCCAGTTGACCGTGGGCACGTCGTAGATGACGTTGGTCTCGCCGGTGGCCAGCGACGAGTAGCGGCTGACCGCGTCGCTGAGGAACTTCCAGCGCACCGTGTCGACGATGGCCGGGCCCTGGTGCTTGGCGGTGGCCGGCCAGGACGTGTAGTCCGGGTTGCGGGTCAGCACGACCTCCTGGCCGTGCTTCCACTCCTGCACCTTGAACGCGCCCGAGCCGATCGGGTCCTCGCAGTTCTGCTGGTCGCCGCGCTTGAGCGCGGTCGGTGACTGGATGCCGAAGTACGCCTGCGAGATCATCTGCAGCAGCGGCAGGTACGGCTTGGTCAGTGTCACCTCGAGATGGGTGGCGTCGATCGCGCGGGCCGCCTTGAAGTACGGGTCGATGGAGACCTTGGCGGTGCTGTTGCCGCCCTTCTCCCAGTACGCGAAGTTGTCGGCGACCGCCTGCGCGTCCAGCGGGGTGCCGTCGGTGAACTTCACGCCGGGCTTCAGGGTGAAGGTGTAGGTCAGCCCGTCGGCGGAGATCTTCCAGTCGGTGGCCAGCCAGGGCTTGATCGAGCCGTCGTCGGCCATCGTCACGACCGAGTCGAGGATGTTGCGGGAGATGTACGCCTGCTGGACCCAGCCGCCGAAGATGCAGGGCGGCTCCTGCTCGTGGCCGTAGACGATCGTGCCGCCCTGGACCTTCTCGCCGTCGCCGCTCGCCGCGGCGCTGCCACCGCAGGCGGCCAGGCTCGCGACCAGCAACGCGCCGGAGGCGGCCGCCACCACATGTCTGATTCTCATCGTTGTCCTTCTCCTTGTGCGGGGAGGTTGGCGCCGCCGCGGTAGCGGGTGCCGAAATGCCGGTCGGGGAGGCGGTCGCCGGCGCCGAAGATGCGCTGCCGCAGCGATTCGCCCTTGTCGTACGAGGTGCGCAGCCGGCCGCGGGCCCGCAGCACGGGCACGACGAGCTCGATGAAGTCCTCGGCGGTGCCGTACGAGTGGTACTGCAGGAGGTTGATGCCGTCGATGCCGACGTCGTCGAGCCAGCTCTCGATCCGGTCGGCGACCTGCTCGGGCGTGCCCGAGACGAACAGCGGGTGCCGGGTGATGTCGCCGAAGCCGGCCAGGAACTCGCCGACCGTCTTGTCCGGGTCGGACACCCGCCACCGGCTGTCCTTGTCGCCGGGGACGTCGCCCAGGCGGGTCTCGCTCGGATAGGCGTACGGGTCCCAGGTGAGCCCGGCGTGCGCGAGGTAGCCCTCGGGGCTGCTCAGCCGTTGGAACTCGGCGACCTTCGCGGCCGCCTCCTGCTCGGTGCGGCCGACGATGACGCCGGCGGTGGTCACGAAGCGGACGTCGTCGGCGCGGCGGCCGGCCTCGACCGCCGCCTGCCGGATGCCGGCGATCGTGCGCTGGAGGAACTCGGTGGTCGGGCCGCCGGTGAAGACGACCTCGGCGTGCTTGCCGGCGAACGCGGTGCCCGCCGCCGACGCGGTGGCGGTGAACAGCACCGGCGTGCGCTGGCGGCTGGGCGAGCTCAGGTGCGGGCCCTCGACCTTGAACCACTCGCCCTCGTGGAAGATCGGGTGGATCCTCTCCGGGTCGGCGAAGACGTTGCGCTCGCGGTCCTCGACGATCGCGTCCTCGTCCCAGGAGCCCTCCCACAGCTTGTAGAGGACGTCGAGGTACTCGTCGGCCTTCGCGAAGCGGGTGTCGTGGTCGACCTCGCCGTCGAGGCCGAAGTTGCGGGCGGCGTTGGGCAGGTACGAGGTGACGATGTTCCAGCCGACCCGGCCCTTGGTGAGGTGGTCCAGGGTGCTCAGCCGGCGGGCCCAGGCGAACGGCGGCTCGTACGTGGTGGAGAACGTGATGCCGAAGCCGAGGTGCTCGGTGACGGCGGCCATCGCGGGCACCACCAGCACCGGGTCGTTGTTCGGGATCTGCAGGCCCTCGCGGATCGAGGTCTCGGCCGAGCCGCGGAACGTGTCGTAGGTGCCGATCACGTCGGCCAGGAAGACCGCGTCGAAGCCGCCGTCCTCGAGCAGCCGGGCGAGCCGGATCCAGTACTCGATGTCGTTGAAGCGGTCGCGGTTGTTGCCGGGCAGCCGCCACAGCCCGTGGGTGATGTGGCTGACGCAGTTCATCTCGAACAGGTTCAGGATCAGCCGCTTCTTATCGGACATGCGCGACGCTCTTCCGGTAGCGGGCCGCGGGGTGCCGGTCGGGCAGCCGGTCGCCGCGGCCGAACAGCTTGTGGCGCAGCGTCCCCTCGGCGTACTCGGTGTGCGCCAGGCCGCGTTCGCGGAGCACCGGGATGACGTGGTCGACGAACTCCTCGTACGAGGTGGGGATCTCGGCGTTGACCAGGTTGATCCCGTCGACGCCGGCCGCCTGCCACCGGGCGAGCCGGTCGGCGATCTGCTCGGGCGTGCCGACGATGCGGCTGTTGGTGGCGGTGTAGTGGGCGACGTCGCGCAGGGTGGCCGGCCGGTCCGGGACCAGGTCCTTGATCCAGCCGACGATGCTCTGCACGCCCTCGGTGCGCAGCTCGCCGATGGGGGTGTCGAGGTCCTCGTGCCCGAAGTCGATGCCGACCGCGCCGGACATGTGCGACAGCTGAGCGTCGTAGTCGATCCACTCGTCCAGCTCGGCCGCCTTGGCCTCGGCCTCGGCCTCGGTGGACGCCGGGATGACGTACAGGCCCTGGAAGAACTTGATGTCGTCGCGGCGGCGCCCGTGCCGCTCGGCCCGATCGCGGATGTCGGCGGTGTCGCGGGCGGCGGCGGCGAGGTTCGGCGACTGGATGAAGACGGCCTCGGCGTTCCTGGCGGCGAACGTGCGGCCGGCCTCGGAGGCGCCCGCCTGGAACAGCAGCGGGGTGCGCTGCGGCGACGGACTGACCAGGTGCGGGCCCTCGACCCGGTAGCGCGGTCCTTCGTGGTTGATCCGGTGGACCTTGTCGTAGTCGGCGTGTATGCCGGTCGCACGGTCCTGGATCAGGGCGTCCTCTTCCCAGGAGCCTTCCCAGAGCTTGTACGTGACATCGACGTACTCATCGGCCCAGGCGTACCGCTCGTCGTGCTTGGTCAGGCCGTCGAGCCCGAAGTTGCGTGACGCGTTCGGCAGGTAGTTGGTGACGATGTTCCACGCGATCCGGCCCTTGGTGGCGTGGTCCAGGGTGGAGATCCGGCGGGCGAAGTTGAACGGGTGCTCCTGCAGGATCGACGCGGTGAACGCGATCCCGAGGTTCTCGGTGGCGTAGGCCAGCGCCGCGGCCAGCACCGACGGGTCGTTGCTGGGCACCTGCAGCCCGGACTCGAAGTACTTGCGCTCGTCGCCGCGGTACGGCGCGTACAGGCCCACCACGTCGGCGAAGAAGATGGCGTCGAAGGTGCCGCGCTCGAGCGTCCGGGCCAGGTCGACCCAGTGGTCGAGGTTGTTGAAGTCGGTCTGGCGCGCGGTCGGGCGACGCCAGGTGCCCTGGATGATGTGACCGGTGGTGTTCATGACAAATGCCGCAAAGTGCAGCGGACGTGCTGGCATGGATGGACTCCAAGGAGGGGGATTTCGAGTGAGCGGGGGCCCGCGCTGGCCCGGCCGGCTCACCGACAGAGCGAGACGTCGCTGCGGCCTTATTCCTATAGGAACGATAGGCGATGTAGCTTATGCTGCCAAGACCGCGGGTGACAGGTAGAACCGATCACCCCATCGCCCTTCGCGTTCAGGACGGTCATGCGAATAGAGCAGCTCGAGTACCTGGTAGCGGTGAGCAAGCACGGCTCGCTGCGTCGCGCCAGCGAACAGCTCCACGTATCACAGCCCGCGCTGAGCGAGGCGGTGAGCAAGCTGGAACGCGAGCTGGGCGTGGTCCTGCTCGACCGCCGCCGCTCCGGCGCGCGGGTCAGCCACGCCGGCCGCGAGCTGCTCCAGCCGATGGCCGACGTGCTGGAGTCGGTGTCCCGGCTGCGCGCGGCGGCCGGCGACCAGCTCGCCTCCCGCCGGTTCGTGCGGGTCGGCACGGTCAACGCCGGGACGGTCACCCTGCTGCTGCCGGCGCTGCGCTCGTTCCAGGCCGAGCACCCGAGCTCGACGGTGGAGGTGCGCAACATGCAGCAGGACGAGATCTACACACTCCTGACCGAGGGCACGCTCGACGTCGGCCTGGTGAACCTGCTCGAGGGCGACGACGTCCCGCCCGAGCTGGAGCACACCACGCTGGTCTCGGGCCGGCCGGTGGCCGTCGTCCCGGCCGCCCACCCGCTGGCCGCGCTGGCCGAGCTCAGCGCCGACGACCTGCGCGGCGCGCACTTCGTCGCGATGCGCGCCGGCTACCTCATGCACCGCTTCGCGCACCGGCTCTTCGGCCGCGACCTGCCGGCCGAGTGGTACTCGGCGGACGGCGCCGAGATGGGAAAGATCATGGTGGCCCAGGGCATCGGCATCACCCTGCTGCCGGACTACAGCGTGCACGGGGATCCGCTGGAGCGGGCCAACCTCATCGTCAGCCGCCCGATCGCCGGCGACCGCACCGCCGTGACGATGGCCGCCGTCCGGCGCCGCCACCACCGCACCCCGCCCGTCGTCCGCGACATGATCCGCCACCTGGTGACCAGCGCCGAGGCAGCCTGAAACGCCCCGGCGCGACACCGGCCGGCCGCGGGGTCAGCCCATCTGGGACAGGCCGAAGGCGATCAGGAAGCCCGCCACGGTGACCAGCCCGATCAGCAGGTGGGCGTTCTCGAACGCCTCTGGGATCATCGTGTCGGCGACCATCGCCAGGATCGCGCCGGCGGCCAGCGCGGTCACGGCGGCCAGGACGGCGGCCGGCGCCCCACCCAGCAGGGTGTAACCGGCGACGGCGGCCAACGCGCTCACCACCGCGATGCCGGTCCACAGGCCGAAGACGTACCGGGGACTGCGGCCGGCGTGCCGCATCCCGGCCGCGCTGGACAGTCCCTCCGGGACGTTGCTGATGAAGACCGCGGCCACCGTGACCCCGCCGACCGCGCCGCCACCGAGCAGGCTGGCGCCGATGACGATCGACTCGGGGATGCCGTCGAGCAGGGCGCCGAGCGCGATGGCCAGGCCGGACCCCGACTGCTCGCCTTCCGACGGCTGCTGGTCGCCGGAGCGTTTGCGGTGCCGCGCGCCGCGCCGGGCCAGGAGCACGTTGCAGCCGGTGTAAGCCAGCGCGCCGACGATCGCGCCGAACGCGGTCGGGGTGAGTCCGCCGCGCTCGTCGGCCTCGGCGATGAGCTCGAAGGCGACGGCCGACAGCAGCACCCCCGCGCCGAAGCCCATGACCGACGCGACCACGTGCCGCGGCACCCGGACCAGATAGCCGACGGCGGCACCGACCAGCAACGCCGACCCGGCCAGCAAACCCCAGCCTCCGGCCTGAAGCCACTCCGGCATGCCTCGGCCCTCCTCCCCGCCCGGCGAATTTCAGCTGCCGCCCTCATACCACTCATTGCAGTCGGCAAACATTGCGCTGGGCAACTCCGCGACGAGGGCGGCGCACCGGACACACCGTTACGGTGAAACTCGGCCACCTGCCCGGCCGCTGAGGAGGAGCGATGCGGCTGCTCACCGTCGTGCGGCACCCGTGGCGGGCCGCGCTGGCCCGCTGGGGCCGCATTCCCGGGATCCGCACCTTCAAGGTCACGCTCGCCGCCGTACTGGCCTATGTCGCCGCCGATCTGCTGAACACCACCGCGTCACCGATCCTCGCGCCGCTGACCGCCATCCTGGTGGTGCAGGTGACCGTGTTCCAGACGGTCACCGAAGGACTGCAGCGTGTCCTGAGCGTGCTGGCCGGCGTCCTGGTCGCGGTCGGGCTCGCGACCGTCGTCGGGCTGACCTGGTGGAGCCTCGGGGTCGTGGTGGCCGCGAGTCTCGTCCTCGGGCAGCTTCTCCGCCTGGGGCCACACACCCTGGAAGTGCCGATCAGCGCGATGCTCATCCTCGCGGTCGGCGGCGGCGCAGCGCCGCTGGCGGCGACCGGCCGGGTGTACGAGACGCTCATCGGCACCGCGACCGGCGTCGCGGTGAACTTCGCGATCGTTCCCCCGGTGCATGTGGAGTCGGCCGGCTCGGCGGTTGCCGGCCTGGCCACCCGGCTCGGGGAGTTCCTGCGGTCGCTGGCCACGCACCTGCGCGCCGGGTGGTCGCGTCAGGCCGCGCAGGACTGGCTCACGGCGGCCCGCGGCCTGAGCGCAACGGTTCTGGAGGCCGACCACTCGCTGGTGCGGGCCGAGCAGAGCGCCGTGCTGAACCCGCGCGGGGGTGAGGTCCGGGTGGCTCAGCCACGCCTGCGCACGGCCCTCACCGCGATCGAGTACTGCACCATCGTCGTTCGGACCCTGTGCCGGGAGATCTTCGACCGGACGTTCTATCTGCCGCCGGAACTCGAGGCGGAGGCATACTCGGCGCCGGCCCGGGAAGCCCTCGCTGACGCGCTGGACGCCGCCGCCGCGGCCTTCGACGGTGTGGCCGCGGTCGCCAAGGGCACCGAGCCGGTCGACATCGCCCGCGCCCGGGTGCTCGCCGAGCTGGAGGAGCTGTACCAACGGCGGGAGCTTCTGGGCCGGCTCCTGCTGGTGGACCCGCAGGCCGACGCCGCCGCCTGGCAGCAACACGGCGCGCTGCTCACGGCGGTGGACCGGCTGCGGGTCGAGGTCGAGGCGGCCGTACGCCCGGCCACCGCGCCGTGGCGCCCGCCGTCGCTGACCGATGGGCCTCGGCGCGCCGCCCAGCGCGTCGCCGAGCAGACCCTTCCGCTGGTCACCGACCGTTCCCGCCAGGCGGTCCGCCGCGTGATGGACGCCGCCGCGGACCATCTGGCCAACCCCGACCCGCGTACGGCACGCCCGGGCGGGCGGGATGCCGGCGCAGGCTCGCCGGCCGGGGAGGACACCGAGCCGTGACCCGGCCGTTCCCATCGGGTGGTTTGCCACCGTTCGCCGTGGGTACCCGCCGCGCCTTGACCGGTTCTTCTTCCTTGAGGGGATACAGGCCGTGGCAGAGCCGCTCGGGGTGGCGCTGGATCTGGCGGCGGAGATCCACCGGGTGACACCGGGCGGCGATCCCGCTCAGGACCTTGCTTTCATGTGGGATCCGATGAGGCGGCTCGTGCCGTTCGTTGCGAGGTGGATCGGCACGATCGACGAGGACCACCGTCGCTACACCACCGTGGCCTCCGCCGGTCACGACGCGGACGGCACGTCGTACATGGAATCGGAGGATCTGACCGAGTTGAGGAAGACCACCGGTCTGGTGGGGCGACGCCGGCCCTTGCGCATGCAGGACGCGCCGCCGCACTGGGCGCAGCTACCGTGCTGGTCCGAGCACTGGTGGCCGGCGGGTTTCCGGGAGGCCGTCGTCGCTCCGATCGCCACCCGGGATGGTCGTCACCTCGGCGTCCTCACGCTGCACACCGATTCGGCCGGGCGGCCGACCGCCATGGGCCGGGACGCGGTGGCGGTCATAACGCACGCCATCGCCGCCGTCCTGGACCCGATGAACTCGTTGACCGGGCTGGCCCGGCTGGTCCAGGGCGCCACCGCCGCCGTCACCGTCGACCGCCGGGGCATGCTCGCCCCGCTGCCCGGGATGCCCCGCGACCCCCTGCTCACCGGGACTCCGGACGTCGTGACCACGGCGATCGACGATTTGGACGACCAGGTGCGGCACACATCTTTCCTCTCACCGGTTCCGGCGGACGGAGGCCAGCAGCGCTACGTCCGGATCACCGGGCTCGCCTGTCCGGCGGGCACGCCGGACGACCTGGTCGGCCTCGTGGTGACCTCACCGCCGGGGGATCTGCGCGGTCTGACGCTTCGCGAACTGGTCGTGCTCGGCCTGGTGATCGAGGGGTACGCCAACCAGGGCATCGCGAGCCGGCTGTCCATCACCGCGCGGACCGCCGCGGCTCACCTCGAGCACATCCGCGCGAAGCTGGGTGCGCCGACCCGTACGGCCGCCGCCGTGCTCGCGATGCGCGGTGGCCTCTACATCCCCTACCGCCTCGCCGAAACCTGGTGATCTTCACGCGCCGGGGCGGAACACCGCCCGGACGCACCCGTCCTCCTTGTTCTTGAACATCTGGTAGCCCTTCGGCCCGTCGCTCAGCGGCATCACGTGGGTGGCAAGGTGCTCTGTCTTCACCTCGCCCCGGCTCATGCGTTCGAGGATCTCGGGGATGTACCGGTGCCCGTGCTGCTGGGCGCCGCGCAGGGTCAGCGCCTTGTTCATCACCGCGCCGAGGGGAAACTTGTCGACCAGACCGGCGAACACGCCGAGGGTGAACACGGTCCCGCCCTTTCGGCAGGCGTAGATGGCCTCGCGCACCGCCGCGGGACGGTCGGTCTGCAACCGCATCTGCTGCTTCACCTGGTCGTAGAGGTACTGCGGGCCCGGGGAGTGCGCCTCCATGCCCACCGCCTCGATGCAGACGTCCGGCCCCCGGCCGCCCGTCATCTCGCGCAGCTCGGCCGGGATGTCGGCCTTCTCGTAGTCGAGCGTCTCCGCGCCGATGTGCGTGCGGACCTGCTCGAGCCGGTTGTCGTACCGATCGATGACGACCACCCGCTCGGCGCCCATGAGCATCGCCGCCCGGGCCGCCATCTGGCCCACGCCGCCCGCTCCCCACACCGCGACCACGTCACCCGGCCGGACTTCGGCCTGGTGCGCCCCGGTCCAGCCGGTGGGTGCGGCGTCGGAGGCGAACAGCGCCCGCTCGTCGGAGACACCCTCGGGGATCGCGAAAGCGCCCTGATCGGCGTAGGGCACCCGGATGTACGGGGCATGGCTGCCCGCCCAGCCGCCCAGCGCGTGGGAGTAGCCGTAGCAGCCACCGATGGCCTGACCCCACAGCGCCTCGGTCATGCCCGGGTTGGGGTTGCCGTTGTCGCACAGCGACCACAGCCCCTGCCGGCAGTACCAGCACTGCCCGCAGCTGGTGAACGAGACGACCACCACGCGGTCACCCACCCGGTGCTTCGTCACACCGCGGCCGACCTCGGCGACCCGGCCCATGAACTCGTGCCCGAGCACGTCCCCCGCGCGCATCGCGGGGATGTAGCCGCCCATCAGGTGCAGGTCCGAGCCGCAGGTCGCGCTGAGCCCGACCTCGAGGATGATGTCGTGGTCGTTGATGATCGTCGGCTCGGGGACGTCCTCGACACCGATCTCGTTCACCCCGCGCCAGGTCACCGCCTTCATCGCACACCTGCTTTCGGCGCCACCTTGGTCCACCCCTCCAGGAGCGCGCCGCCGGGAGTCGCCGTCCGCTCGCCGTGCGGGGCCGGATCCACCGCCAGCACCTCGCCCACCTCGACGAGCTGCTCGGCCCGGCGCAGCGCGGATCGCAGATCGGCCTGCGGATCGTTGCCGGTCAGCCGGCTGAGCGCACTGCCCGAGTGCTGCTGGTCGCGCAGCCGCGCCGCAAGTTCGGTGCCCTTGCCACCGGGGGCGGCGTGGACGCGGACCTCGATCCGGTCGCCGAACTCGGCCAGCGGCGGCAGCTTCGCCGCGTCGATCTCGGACGGCTCGGCGAGCACGGTCACGGCGAGCCATCCGGATGCCGGCCGGTCGGCGCCGGCCGGATGCGCGGCGGACGGGTTGACGACCGCGCGCACGTGGCGCACGACGCTCCCGGCGCCGCGGGCGGCGAGGGACGCCACGGTGCCGATCGACGAGCTCATGCGCGGCCTCCCGCCCGGGCCGCCTGCGGAGCCCCGGCGAACTCCCGCACGATGCGTTCGCAGAACGCCGGCAGGTCGTCGGGTGACCGGCTGGTGGTGATGTTGCCGTCGGTGACGACCTCCTCGTCGACCACCTCGGCCCCGGCATTGCGCAGGTCGGTGCGCACGCTGGGCCACGACGTCAACCGCCGGCCGCGCGCGACGTCGGCCTCGACGAAGTTCCACGGGCCGTGGCAGATCGACGCGACCGGCTTGCCGGACTGGACGAACTCCCGGACGAACCGCACGGCGGCCGGTTCCATCCGCAGCTTGTCCGGATTCACCGTCCCACCCGGCAGCAGCAACGCGTCGTAGTCGTCGATCGACACGTCGCCGACCAGCCGATCGACCGCGAAGGTGCCCGCGTCCTCCAGGTCGTGGTCGCGGGCCTGGATCTCCCCGCTTTTGATCGAGACCACGACGGTACGGGCGCCGGCGTCGTCGAGGGCCTGCCGCGGCTGCTCCAGCTCGACCCGTTCCACCCCGTCGGCGGCGAGGATGGCGATCCGGCGTCCGTTCAAGTCTCCGGCCATGTCAGGCACCCGCTCCGGCCATCGCCGGGTGCAGGACGACCTTGGTCCAGCCGTCGTCGCGGTTGTCGAAGTGCTCGTAGGCCTCCGGCGCCCGCTCCAACGGCAGCTCGTGGCTGACGATGAACGACGGCTCGGCCTTGCCCCCGGCGATCAGGTCCCGCAACTGCCGGTTGTACTTCTTCACCGGCGCCTGCCCGGAACCGATGTGCTGACCCTTGAACCAGAACATGCCGTAGTCGAACGCCAGCTTGCCCTGCTTGGCCAGCTCGTCACTGGCCCCCGGGTCCTGCGGCACGAACACCCCGACGTTACCGATCCGCCCGGTGAACCGCACCGACGCCACCAGCCGGTTCATCGTCAGGTTGGCCTGCTCCTGACCATCGGGCTCATGCGCCTGATACCCGACACACTCACACCCGTTGTCCGCACCCAACCCCATGGTCTGCTCCAGCACCGCCTGCACCGGATCAACCTTCGAGTCATCGATAGCGATCGCCCCGATCGACTCCGCCAGCCGCAACCGGTCCGGATGCCGGTCGACGACCATCACCTTGCCCGCCCCCCGGATCGTCGCCGACAACGCCGCCATCAAACCGACCGGACCCGCGCCGTAGATCACCGTCTGGTCCCCCGGCTGCACCCCCGCCATCTCCGTCGCGTGATACCCGGTCGGGAAAATGTCGGCCAGCATCACATAATCGGTCTGCCGCTCCTCGGCGTCCTCCCCCAACCGCAGACAGTTGAAATCACCCCACGGCACCCGCAACAACTCCGCCTGGCCCCCACCGTACGGGCCCATATCGGCGAAACCGTACGCGGCACCGGCCATCTTCGGATCCGGCTGCGCGGTCAGACAATAATTCGTCAGCTGACGCTCACAATTCTTGCAATGCCCACACGAGATATTGAACGGCAGGACCACATACTCCCCCACCCGCACCTTGTCGACCCCATCGCCGACCTCCACCACCTGGCCCAGATTCTCGTGCCCGAACCACCGCCCCGGCTCGAAATCAGTCCGCCCCTCATACATATGCAGATCCGAACCACAAATATTCGCCGACGTGATCCGCACCAGCACATCCGTCGGCCGCTCGATCCGCGCATCCGGCACATCCTTGACCCGGACCTGCCGCGGCCCCTCATAAACCACTGCCTTCACGGTTCCTCCTCGTGTCGTCGCAGACGCATCCCGGCGCTCCGCGCCTCGGGTTCGTCTTCATTACACGCGGCGGACCATTGGCCCGGTATTGGTAGAAATGCCATGCCTACTGGAGGTGAATCCGGCACCGCGAGGGGTATATGAGAAGGCCGCCGCCGGGCAAGCGCCGGTGGTCAGATGTGGATTGCTCCGGCCGCATCGCCGACCGTGGCCGGTTGGTAGCGGCGCACCACGCCCTTGCCGGCGGCCAGGACCCGCATGGACCGGTACTGACGGGCGCCGGGCCGGGACATGAGCATCAGGGCGAGCGCGGCCGCGACGATCTCGGGCAGCATGGTGATCAGGAATCTCGCGCGGTCTTCGGGCACGAGGCGGACGAGCGTGGGGGCGAGCACGAACTGCCAGGCGGTGGCGAAGACGGCGCCCGCGACGGTGGTGACGTCGATGGCGTACGTAGCACGCGTCAGCCGATGGCCGAACGGCGGCACAGCGACCAGGATCGCCGGCACCGTGACCGTGGCGGCCAGGATGCCGAGGCTGTCGGCCGCGCGACCGCGATCGGAGCGCTGGAGACGACCAGGCCGGCGCTCAGCGACAGGTGCGGCAGCAGGACCTGGAGCACAAGGCCGGCACCGACGATAAGGGCGTACCGCGGCGCCGACCCTGCTCTCACGCCGTAGTCATCGGCAACCGATCCCGCAACTGGAGGTCGCGGGGGGTGAAGCGCAGTGTTGCGTTGCCGGCGGTGCCGCACAGAGCCTGCAGCAGGAACTGCACGCGGGCGTCGTCGATCGGGCTGGGTTGTCCCTCGGTCTCGTAGCCGATCAGGTTCTCCCCCTCGGTGACCTGCCGGCTGCCGTCCTCGCTGTGCAAGGACTCCGTGGTGTGGCCGATCACTCCGCCGCCGTGACCCCAGATCCGCCCGCACGGCAGGTCCATGTAGCCGATCCCGAGTCCATAGCCGCCCCGCTCCGGCGCGTTGGGATCGAAGGGCACCGTCGTCTTCATCTGCGCCAGCAGGCTCGGCCGCAGCAGGCGACCGGACAGCAGCGCCCGGTAGAACACGTTGAGATCGTGCGCCGTCGAGATCATCTCGCCGGCGGACCAGCCCCAGGACATGTTGTACACGGTGAAGTCGCGCAGCCTGCCGTCGGTCCAGACCACGTACGCGTTGAGGTGCGGCTTCGGGAGGTAGGGATTCGTACCCGGGAAGTACGTGTGGCGCAGCCGCAGCGGGCGCAGGATCCGGCGGCTCACCTCGGCGGCGTACGGATGCCCGGTGATCCGCTCGATGAGCAGTCCGAGGATGATGTATCCGGTGTTGGTGTAGGAGAACCGGGCTCCCGGCGGCCCGGTCGGGGGCAGCGCCAGCCCGATCGCGACGAGCTCCTCGGGCGTGAACGTGCGCTTGCCGACGCTGACGATGTCCTCGGGTGTCGCCAGCAGCGCGTCCGTGTAGTTCCCGATGCCGCTGGTGTGGTTCAGCAGCATCCGGACGGTCACCTCGCGGCCGAGCCGGCCACCGACCACGTCGGGAAGATACCGGCCGATCGGTGCGTCGAGCCGCACCCGGTGCTCGCCGACGAGCTGCAGCACGGTGGTCGCTACGAAGGTCTTGGTGATGCTGCCGATACGGTGTTCCGAAGCCGGATCGGCCGGCCGGCCCGTTCGGACATCGGCGAGCCCCGAAGCACCCCGCCAGGTGTCGTGGCCGTCCCGGACCTCGGCGAACAGGCCGGGCATCCCGGCGGCGTGGACCGCGTCGAGCAGTTGCTGGAGCTGCCGGTCCGGCCTGGACCGGTCGGCGGCGGACGCCGCCGCGGAGGTCGCCCCGGCCGGTACAGCCACGAGCGCGGCGACCATGATCGTTACGAGCCTCATCCGGTACATGACAGGCTCCTCTCATCGGAACCGGACGGCTCCCATCCTGGTGGCTGCCGCCATAGCCGGAGATCGATCCGATGAGGATTGGTTGCCTATGCCGAAACAGTCATCCGGACGGATTCGCCTTACGCGGCCTCGGGTGTGCCCGCCGCCCGCGTGCGCCGGTACCGCGCCAGCCAGCCCGGGAACTCGCCGACCGGCATCGGGCGGCTCAGGTGGTAGCCCTGGACGTGGGTGCAGCCCATCCGGCGCAGTGTCTGCCACGCCTGCTCGCTCTCGACTCCCTCGGCGACCACGTCGAGGCCGAGGTTGCGCCCGAGATCGACGACCGTGCGGACGATCGTCTCGTCGTCGGCGTTGTCGGCCATGCCCATGACGAACGACTTGTCGACCTTGACTTCGTCCAGTGGCAGGCCCCGAAGTGTCGAGAGCGACGAGTAGCCGGTGCCGAAGTCGTCGATCGAGAGCCGGACACCTCGGCGGTGCAGGTCGGCCATCAGCGCGGCGACGCGGTCCGGGTCGGTCATCATCGAGCTCTCGGTCAGCTCCAGGGTGAGCAGTCCCGGGTCCACCCGGTGTGCGGCCAGCAGCGCGGCGACCTGCCCCTCCAGATCGGAGCCGAGCAGGCTGCGGGGCGAGAGGTTGACGGCGATGCCGATCGGGGTGCCGGAGGCGGCCCAGCCCGCGGCCGCCGTGATCGCCGCGTCGAGCACCTCGGCCGTCACCGCCTGGATCAACCCGGTGCGCTCGGCGATCGGGATGAACTGGTCCGGCATGATCATCCCCTGGCTCGGGTGCACCCACCGCACCAGCGCCTCGACGCCGAGCACCTCCCCGCTCAGCGCGCCGGCCTTGGGCTGGACGTACAACCGCAGCTGGCCCTCGCCGAGGGCCGCCCGCAGGTCGGCCGCCAGCGTCAACTGGGCAGCGCTCTCCGGAGCTCCGCCGCCGGGGTCGAAGACGCTGACGCCGCGGTGGGTCTTCTTCGCCCGGTGCATCGCCATGTCGGCGTGCCGCAGCAGGTGGGCCTCGTCGTGACCGTGCTCGGGCGCGACGGCGACGCCGAGCGACGCGCTGGCCTCCAGCCGGACCCCATCGACGGTCACCGGGGTGCGGATCGCGGCACGCAACCGGTCGCCGATCTCGACGGCCTCCCGCGCGTCCCGGACCTGCGCCAGGACGATGGCGAACTCGTCGCCGCCGAGCCGGGCGACCATGCCCTCCGCGGGCGTGGCCTCCCGCAGGACCCGGGCGACGTGCCGCAGCACCGCGTCGCCGTGGTGGTGGCCGAGGGCGTCGTTGACCCGGTTGAAGTCGTCGAGGTTCATCAGCATCACCGCGACCCCGGCGTCGGCGGCCAGGAGCTCGCCGATCCGGCGCCGCAGCGAGTCGCGGTTGGGCAGGCCGGTCAGCGCGTCGTGCGCGGCCTCGTGCTCCAGCCGATGCACCAGCTGGCCCCGGCCGAGCGCGACCGCGGCGTGGTTCGCCACCGTCTCCAGCAGCCGTACGTCGTTCTCGTCGAAGGTGCGCACGTCCCCCAGCCGATCGGAGACGTGGAGCGCGCCGATGAGACCGGCGTCGCCGCGCAGCGGCACGACGATGCCATCGTGTCCGGTGCGCGCTATGAGCACGGGCTCACCCGAGTTCACGGCCTGCGCCCACGGCCCGTCGAGCGTCGCCGCCGTGCGCACCAACTCGCCCTGCGGCCCGACCCCGATCCGCACCGCCTCGGCGTCCGTGGTGCCGGGGAGGAAGAGCACCTCCGCCCGCGCGGCGTGCAACACCTGGGTGGCCTGGCTCAGGATGGTGTGCAGCACCTCGTTCACTTCCGGGCCGGCGCCGACGGCCTGGCTGAACTGGTGCAGACGCTCCAGCGAGAGGTGCCGCTCGGCCAGGCCGGCATAGGCCCGGTAGACGATCATCAGGCCGGTGAGGGCGCTGAGCACGAGCAGCCCGTTCCACCAGCTCTGCTCCACGAGGATGACGGCGATCAGACCGCCGATCGCCGCGGCGGCCGAGGTCACGGCCCCGCGCGCGGGCTCACGCAGCAGGTCGCCGGCGTGCAGCGCGCCGTCGGCGAGGGCGACCACGGCGGTGATGCTGAGCGCGCTCACGGCGCCGACCGCGGCGGTGGCGGCGAAGGCGGCGAGCCACCGCGCCGGTGTGCCGTCACCGACACCGGCGAGCAGCCCGTCGAAGACCAGCAGCGCGACGGCCGACTCGACCGCGACCTGGACCGTGTTGAAGATCGTCTTGAGCGGGCTGGACCGGCGCCAGATGACGCAGGCGGCCAGCATGCCCAGCGTACGGCCGACCCCGAAGTCCACCGGCGTGGCCAGGAACAGTCCCAGGACGAGGGGAATCTCGCTGAGGGAGACGGCCTGCGCCTCCCGGCGGAGCTGGATGTGGACGACGAAACGTTCGGCCGCCGCCGACAGAACGGCCACGACGATCCAGGTCATGAAGTGCGACGGCCGGTAGCCCGGCAGGCGCACCGCGAAGACCCACAGGACGGAGGCGATCGCGACCAGCAGCGCAACCATCACGCTGACGCGACGGCGCGCGGTGGGGTCCACGCCTTCCCTCCTGCCTGGGGGCCTTGCCTCGTGGTGTGGGCAGAAGGACGGCACGGGCGATACGCCGTGCCGTCCTCGCTCCTCCAGTCGGCCGGGGGCGGCGCTACCTGAGCCTTCCGCCGCCGGGCTTCGGACGCGCTCAGCCCCAGTACGCGTCCGACCATCCGTCGGACACCCAGCTGCGGCTGTACCAGTTGCCGGTCACCCAGCTGCGGCTGTCCCAGCTGCTGGCGACCCAGGAGCGGCTCACCCAGCTCCGGCTGGACCAGCTTCCCCCCGTCCAGTCGGCGCCGGTCCAGGTCGACGGCTTCCACGCGACGCCGGAGGTGTCCCAGCCGGTTCCGGTCCAGCCCGTGCCGTTGAACGTGCCGCCGGACCACGCCGTGTTCGACCGGACCGCGGCGGACCAGGCGGTTGCGTTCCACGACCGGCCGAAGATGTCTTTCTCCCCGATCAGCGGTACGGCGTTGATGGTGACGTGACCGGTGCCGCGGGCGCCCTCCAGCGTGCCGGTGCCGGCGGCGGCGGTGAAGCTCTGCACCGGCGCGGAAGCCGGGTTCAGGGCCAGCGCCGTGCGCACGTCCACCAGGCCCGTGCCCTGCCAGAGGGACTTGGCCAGAGCCAGCGGACTGGCCCTGAAGGTGAGGAGGTACTTGATCTGGTCCGGCGTCGCCGTCGGGTTCTCCTGCGCCAGCAGCGCCGCGACACCGGAGACGATCGCGGTGGCCTGCGACGTCCCGCTGCCCCGGATGAACCGCGTGCCGACCCGGCCGAGCGGGTTGTTCTGGTCGACGTAGCTGTTCGGCACCCGCAGCCCGAGGATGTGAACGCCGGGCGCGACCACGTCGACGTGGCGGGTGGTGGTGCCGCGCTGGGCGAACGCCGGGACGAGGTCGTCGGCGGCCACGGCCGTGTTGTTCGGGTCCTCGGCGCCGACGGCGATCACGTACGGGTTGACGGCCGGGTTGGCCAGCTCCTGCCGGAGGGTTCCGTCGTTGCCGGCCGCCACGACCACCACGATGCCCCGGCGCCACGCCTGCTCCACCGCGTACGACAGCGGGTCGAGCGTCGACGCCTGGGCGCTGTCGGTGCCGTACGAGAGGTTCAGCACCCGGATGTTGAGGCCGTTGTCGTGCGCGTGCTGGGTGACCCAGTCGATCGCCGCGATCACCTGCGACACGTCGGCCGAGCCGTCGGACGCCGCCACCTTGAGGTTGACGATCCGGGCGTCCGGGGCGATGCCGTTGAAGCCGGTGCTCGCCGTGTACTGGGCGGGGGTGCCGGCGGCGTCCCGGCCCGCGATGAGCGACGCCATGTGCGTGCCGTGCCCGAACGTGTCGCGGTAGCGGACGTCGGCGTACTGCGACTCGAACGACAGGTCCGGGCCGTCGACCACGTTGCCGGAGGTCAGACCGGGCACCCGGGCCACGCCGGAGTCGATGAGCGCCACGTCGACGCCCTTGCCGGTGTATCCGGCCTTCCACGCGTCGGTGACGTGCATCGTGTTACGGACGAAGGACAGGGACCCCTCGTCGCTGGTCGCGTCGTAGCCCAGGACCGGGTCGACCGCCATGAGGTGGCCGCCGGCGTCCGGGGTGACCGACCGCACGCCCGCGACCGCCCGCAGGGACGGGATCTGCGCGGCCCGCAGCTGCGCGGCGAAGCCGTTGACGATCGGCAGTTGCCGTCGCACCGTTCCACCCGAACGCAGGACGAGGCGCTCAGCGGCCGCGGGACTCACGCCGTCGTCCAGCGTGACGACCACGTCCGTCTGAGGGCCGGAACTCGCTGCGGGCGCGGCCAGGGCGACGGCCGGCATGCTTCCCGCGCCCGCCGCTACCGCGAGGACCGCGGTCATCGCCCGTCGCAATCTCATTGCCGATTTCACGGACTGCTCCCTCCGGAGGACCCCTTCGGCCTCTCCGATGGGTGGTCATCGGCACCCGTACGGCAACCATGAGGCTTTTCGGTGCCCGCTATCGGCGCAGGAACATGCCGAGGTAGGAGGGCTGTCCCTGAGTCGGGTCCGCTTCGGCGCCGCCGACCTTGCTGCCGACCACGAACGCGGTCTTGCCGTAGTACCAGGGCAGCGCGACGTACCGGCCCATGATCTTCCGGTCGAGCGCGGCCCACTTGCCGGTGGCCTGTTCGGCGGGCAGGGCGGCGACCGCCTCGATCTCGGCGTCGAGCGCCTTGTCCTGCTGCATGCCCCAGCTGGTGCCCTCGGCCACGGCCCGCGACTCGAACAGGGTGGGTAGCCAGCTCGAGCCGGTGGGCCAGTCGGAGCACCAGCCGCGCGGCGCCTGGTCGAGGTTGACCGGGGCGTTGTAGTCGCCGGCCTTGGCCCGGATGACGGCCGACGAGGCGCCGATCGCCTTCACCGTGAAGCCCGCCTTGGTCAGGTTGTCGGCCCGGATGGCGGACCGCTGCTGCGGGATCGGCAAGGTGTTGTCGTAGTACCAGCTCAGCGCGAAGCCGAGCTTGCCGGCGTCGATGAGGATCTTCTTCGCGCCCTCGGGGTCACCTGAGCCCGTGCCGGTGAGGTCTGGGTACGGCGGGTACTGCTCGTAGCCCGGGACGCTCGGCGAGAGGAAGGTGCTGGCCGGCTGGGCGGTGTACGGGTTGTTGCCGTTGGCCTTCGAGATCGCGTCCCAGTTGATCGCCTTCGCGATCGCCTTCCGGACGTTGATGTCCGGGATCTTGCGGGTGTCGATGTTCAGCACGTAGAGGCAGGGGCTCTGACCGGTGCTCAGCTGCTTGGCCTTGTCGCCGGTGAGCTGCGGGATGAGCGAGGAGTCGATCTCCTCGGCCTGTACCGAACTGGCGTCCGCCCCGGCCGAGTTGAGCACCCGCTGCTGGGTCGAGACCGCGTCGCCGCCCCACCGGAAGCTCCAGCCGTCGACGTACTGGTGCCGGACCGGATCGGTGCCGGGATCCCAGTGCGGGTTCTTGGTGAGCGTCAGCGAGGTGCCGGCGACGTACTCGGCGAACATGTACGGACCGGTGGCGAGCGGGTGGTTCTTGTATTCCTGCTTGGTGTCCCTGGCCTTCGGAATCGGGGTGAACATCGGGAAGGCCATGAAGAACGGCAGGTCGGCGAACGGCTTGGCCAGGTGGATGACCAGGGTGTCGGTGCCCTGGGTCTCGACGCCGGCGAACGTGTCGCCGTCGGTGTACGGGCCTTTGTACTTGTCGCCGTCCTTGAAGTAGGAAAGCTGGTAGGTCGGGCCGTCCGGGTAGACGTCGTGCGCGAACGACCGTTTGACCGCATACGCGAGGTCTTCGACCTTGACGTCCGTGCCGTCCTCGTACTTGTAGGCGCCGGTCATCTTGAAGGTCCAGGTCAGCTTGTCCGCCGACACGGCACCGAGATCGGTCAGGTCGGGGACCAGGACCGGCTTGCCGTCGCGCAAGGCGTACTGCGTCGGGGTGCGGAGGAAGAGCTTCTCCATCACCGTCGCGTCGGCGTAGTAGGTGTCGGTCGGGTCGAACGACGTGGGCACGGCCTCGGCGTAGACAGTCAGCGTGCCGCCCTTCACGGCGCCGGCGACCTCGGGCGCCGGGCCCTTGGCGTCCGGATCCATCGCGCTCTGCTGAGTCGTGATCTCGGCGGTGCCGCCCGCACCGGACCCGTTCTTGGACGACGGGCTGCCACATCCCGCCAGCACCAGGGCCAGCGCGGCGGTGGCCGCGATCCCCGCTCGGCAGCGTTCGCCGTGAAGGCCTCGCGAAATGTCCGATCCACCCGGAAACATTCGGTAATCGTACTGTCGCGCTGGGTAGCAGCGGTCGAGTTCCGGGCATCACGCCGCGCGGGGCAGCACCATCACGCGGTCGCGGCCGGCGTGCTTCGCGGCGTACAGCATGCGGTCGGCGTCGGCGAGCAGGGTGGTCAGAGCGTCGTCGCCGGAAGTCGTCGTGGCTCCGATGCTGACCGTGACCGGCAGATCGCCGGTCAACGGCGTCCACCGGTGCCCGGCGATCGCCCTCCGCAGCGCCTCCAACGGGCCGGCTGCCTGCCCGGCGGCCACGCCGGGCAGCACGACCAGGAACTCCTCACCGCCCATGCGGGCGACGAAGCCGCTGTCCGACACCGTCTGTTGCACGGAGCTCAGCACGTGCGCCACGGCGACCAGGACCTCGTCGCCGGTGTCGTGCGAGAACGTGTCGTTGATGCGTTTGAAGTGGTCGACGTCGACCAGCGCGATGGTCAGGGGCGATCGCGTCTCGGCGGCCAGGGCGACCGCGGTCGGCAGGTGGTCGTCCACGTAGCGCCGGTTGCACAGCCCGGTGAGCGGATCACGCAGCGCCTGTTCGCGGTAGCGTTGCGCGTCGTTGCGGGCCTGCGCGGTCTCGAACATCACCTGCCGGGTGTGCGCGCGGGCCTCCTGCTGCGCCGACCGCAACTCCTCGCCCGCGGCGTGATAGCGCTTGTACTCGGCGAACGCCTGCTCGAACGCGCCGGCCGCCGCGTACAGCTCCGCCTGCTCGGCCATGACCCGCACCCGCACGCCGGTCAGCTCCCGCTCCTCGCCCAGCGTGCGGGCGCGATCCAGGCTCTTCTGGGCCCGGTCGAGCGCCCCGAGACGACGTTGCGCGCCGGCCAGCGTCAGGGTCGCCTCGGCGAGATCGTGCACCTCGTACCAGAGCGGCGAATCGGTCACCGACAGCAAGGTCTGCTCGGCCGCCGCGTACTCCCCCAGACCGATCTGGATGCTGGCGATGGTGTCGCGTTCCACGATGAGGAAGTCGCGTCCCAGCGCCGCCGCGACCGGCCGCATGCGCTCCACGACGGCCGCGGCGGCCGCCAGCTCGCCGGCCTCGAACTCGGTGTACGCGCGGTTGTTGAGCACCAGCAGCCGCCGTGTGAGGTCGTTGATCGAGATCGCCAGCCGTTCCGCCTCCAGGTAGCGCTCCCGCGCCGCATCGATCGATCCGGCGTCGCCGAGGGCGTTCGCCAGCCGGATCAGGTACATCAGTCGCAGCCCGGGCGAGGCCTGATCGTCCAGTAGCTCCACCGCGCCGATCGCATGCTCGAGGCTCGCCGCGTGGTCGCCGAGGTAGCTGTACGTCAACGCCAGGTGGAAATGGCTGCGGGCCAGCAGCGCGGGCTCCTGCATGTCCTGCGCCCGCCGCTGGACCTCCAGGAACACCTGCGCCGCGCCGCCGCGGTCACCGTTTCGCTGGGTCATGTCGGCCTGTACGAGCCGGGCACGCAGCTGCAGGACGATGTCTCCGCCGTCGCGGGCCGCCCGCTCGATGGCCGTGGCCGACGCCAGGTTGGCCTGGATGTCATGACCCTGATAGGTCTCAAGATCATCCAACAGCCGGCGCAGCTCCGGCGCGTCAACGCCAGTTCCGCTGCCGACTGAACTCATGCCAGCCGTATCGACATCCCGGACCGCCGTCGCCAGTGTTTTCGAGTGCATTTCTTCACCAAGAAAGACGGACGGTGGGTGCCCGTACGCCGGGCACCCACCGTCTGGAGAAACTGTCAGTACAACCAACCCTTGTCGCCGGCGCTGAGCCAGCCGGACGAGGACCAGGTCGCCCCGCTCCAGTTCGGCGCGCCGCCGGAGCTGCTGGACCATGCCTTGCCCGACCAGGTCTGCCCCGACCAGGCGATGTCGGACCAGGCCTTGCCCGACCACGCCTTGCCCGACCAGGCCTTCGCGGACCAGTTCGCCTGCCCGTCCGTGCTGGTCGTCCAGCCGGTGCCGGTCCACGGGCGGCCCATCCAGTCGCCGCCGTTCCACGAGGTCCGGGCGGCGCTGGCGGCGGCCCAGGTCGTCGTGCTCAGCGGGCCGAAGATGTCCCGCTCACCGGTCAGCGCGACGCCGTCGCCCATGGTCACCTGAGACGTGCCGCGGTCCTTCTGGATGCTGCCCGTGCCGGTGATCGTGCTGCCGCTCTGGCTGCACCCGGTCAGCGTGGACTTGATCGCCGTCTGCAGGTTGATCTGCGGCGCGTACGAGCCGGCGACCGCCGTGCCGGTGGCCTTCAGGTAGCACATGACCTGCATGGGCGACAGCGTCGGATACTTCTGGAGCAGCACGGCGGCGGCACCGCTGACCACGGCCGCGGCCTGGGAGGTGCCGCTGCCCTTGAAGAACCGGTCACCCACCCGCGCGGACGCGTAGTTCACGTCGGCGTACGAGCCGGGGTTGCGCAGCGACACGATCGAGCGGCCCGGCGCCATCACGTCCGGCGCGTTGTCCTGGTTGTTGGCGCCCTGGCTGCTGAAGGAGGCGACCTTGTCGTCGGCCGGGTTGGTGGTGCCCAGCGGGTCGGTCGCCCCGACGGTGATGATGTACGGGTTCGAGCCCGGGTTCAGGATGTTGCCGCCGGTGTTCCCGGAGGCGGCGACCACGCTGATCCCGGCCAGGTACGCGTTCTCCACGGCCTCGCTCAGCGGGCTGCTCACCCAGCTCTGCGTGCTGTCCGTGCCGTACGACAGGTTGATCACCTTGATCGGGTTGGCCGGATCGTCGTTGCGGTGCGCCACGACCCAGTCGACGGCGGCCATCACCTGGGTGACGTCGACCGCGCCGTTGGCCGCGCCCACCTTGATGGAGAGCACCTTGGCGTCCGGCGCCACGCCGGTGAACGTGCCGCCGGCGGCGTCGCGGCCGGCGATGATCCCGGCCAGGTGGGTGCCGTGACCGTACGTGTCGCGGCGGAGCAGCCCCGGCACCTGCGACTCCAGCGACAGATCGGGCCCGTTGGCCACGTTCCCGCTGGTGAGGCCGGCGACCGGGACGACGCCGGTGTCGATGAGCGCGATACCGACGCCCTTGCCGGTGTAGCCGGCCGCCGCCGCCACGTCGTCACGGATGATCCGGCGGACGTCGGAGAGCGTGGCCGCGGTGGCGGTGTAGTTGTAATCGCTGGGCGACGTCGCGGTGGCGGCATTCGCCGTGCCCGGGTATAGCAGGGCGGCCGAGGTGACGACGGCCGCCCCGGCTGCCCGGAGGCGCACCTTCCCCTTCAACTGCTGCTCCTTCGACGAGGTGACTCTGTGACCCGCCTCGTCGGCAGCGTTTCCTGGGTTATGAATGAGTTGCCGCAAGGGTGACCGGTCGGTTGCCCGCCTCGCCCGAACGGCCACCGGGAGATCAACGGCCGGGCCGGGCAGCGGTAGCTTGGCCGCCCGGCCGCGGGAGCCCTCGGTCGGCACGAGGGTGTCGGCCTCGCCACGGATCCACATCAGCGAGCCACGCGCGGCGGTGGATGACGCAGGTCACGCGGGCGTCTGACCTCGTCAGAAAGGGGTAGCCAGGGCCCCATGAAGATCTGGCCCGGGCACCCGTACGCATTGGGCGCCACTTTCGATGGCGGCGGTACCAACTTCGCGCTCTTCTCCGAGGTGGCCGAACGGGTCGAGTTGTGCCTGTTCGACGAGGCCGGCGTGGAGACGCGGTTCGACCTGCCGGAGCGCGAGGCGTTCGTCTGGCACGGTTACCTGCCGAGGGTGGTTCCGGGTCAGCGGTACGGCTACCGGGTGCACGGCCCCTACCAGCCGTCCGAAGGCTTGCGGTGTGACCCCGGGAAGCTGTTGCTCGACCCGTACGCGAAGGCCGTCGACGGCCGGATCGCCTGGGACCCGGCGCTGTTCTCCTATCTGGCTCGCGGCGTCGACTCGGCGCCGTACACTCCGCGTTCCGTGGTGATCAACCCGTTCTTCGACTGGGGAAACGATCGGCCGCTGAAGATCCCGTTCCACCAGACGGTCATCTACGAGGCGCACGTCAAGGGTATGACCATGCGGCACCCGGGGATTCCCGACGATGTCCGCGGCACCTACTCGGGCCTGGCCCACCCGGTGATGATCAAGCACCTCAAGAAGCTCGGCGTCACCGCGGTCGAGCTGATGCCGGTGCACCAGTTCGTGCACGACGGCGGCCTGATCGACCGCGGGCTGACCAACTACTGGGGCTACAACACCATCGGCTTCTTCGCGCCGCACAACGAGTACTCGTCGTTCGGCGGCGACGGGGGTCAGGTCCAGGAGTTCAAGACCATGGTCAAGAGCCTGCACCAGGCCGGCATCGAGGTCATTCTGGACGTGGTCTACAACCACACCGCCGAGGGCAACCACCTCGGGCCCACGCTGTCGTTCCGCGGCATCGACAACCCGGCGTACTACCGGCTGGTCGACGCCGACAAGCAGTACTACTACGACACGACCGGTACCGGGAACAGCTTCAACGTCCGCCATCACGAGTCGCTGCGGCTGATCATGGACTCGCTGCGGTACTGGGTGACCGAGATGCACGTCGACGGGTTCCGCTTCGACCTGGCGGCCTCACTGGCCCGGGAGTTCCACGAGGTCGACCGGCTGGCCGCGTTCTTCGACCTGGTCAACCAGGACCCGGTGGTGTCGCAGGTGAAGCTGATCGCCGAGCCCTGGGACGTCGGCGACGGCGGCTACCAGGTGGGTGGGTTTCCGCCGAACTGGACGGAGTGGAACGGCAAATACCGCGATTCCGTACGGGATTTCTGGCGCGGCGAGCCGGCCAGCCTCGGCGAGTTCGCGTCCCGGTTCACCGGCAGCTCCGACCTGTACGAGATCGACGGCCGCCGGCCGGTAGCGTCGATCAACTTCGTCACGGCCCACGACGGGTTCACGCTCGAGGATCTCGTCTCCTACAACGAGAAGCACAACGAGGCCAACGGCGAGGACAACCGGGACGGCGAGAGCCACAACCGGTCCTGGAACTGCGGCGCCGAGGGGCCCACCGACGACCCGGATGTCATCGCGCTGCGCGAGCGGCAGAAGCGCAACGTCCTGGCGACGCTGCTCCTGTCCCAGGGCGTACCGATGATCGTGCACGGCGACGAGCTCGGCCGTACCCAGCGCGGCAACAACAACGTCTACTGCCAGGACAACGAGATCAGCTGGATCGACTGGGCAAATGCGCGGAACCACGACGTGCTGACCACCTTCGTCCGGCAGCTCACCCAGCTCCGCGCCGACCACCCCATCTTCCGCCGCCGGCGGTTCTTCACCGGTGAGCCGGCCGGCGCCTCCGGCCTGCCCGGCATCGCGTGGCTGCGCCCCGACGGCCGGCCGATGGCCGGACACGACTGGGGACGGGACTCGGCGCGGACCATGGTCGTCTTCCTCAACGGCGAGGGCATCCACGAGCGCGACGCGCTGGGCGAGCGAATCCTCGACGACTCCTTTCTGCTGCTGTTCAACGCGTCGCCGGACCAGGTCGACTTCGTCCTGCCCGAGCAGGCCTTCGGGGAGATGTGGGAGGTCGTGGCGAACACCGTTGACCCGCTGCTCGCCTTCGCCGGCGGGAACATCAAGGCGCAGCAGAACCTGCCGGTGACCGCACACAGCCTGATCGTGCTTCGCCGGCGATACTGAACGGTCCCGAGCCGTCCGTTCCTCGCCCGGGTGGGACCGGGCGAGGAACGCCGGTCGAAGGCCGCCACAGCACCCGGCGGGCCTCCTGGTCGGCGGTGCGGCGCACGGCGAGCAGCCACGCCGAGGCGTCGACCACGTGCCGGGCGACGTCCGCCCGGCCCACCTCCTCCAGCGTCGAGCGGAAAGCTTCGACCAGCGCGGCGCTGCGTACGGTCCCGGCGCCGGCCCAGCTCGGCGGCCTGTTCCCGAAGGCCGGCGGCCCGGCGGCGAAGCCGGCGACGCTGCACCTCGAGGCGCATCTCACCGGGCCCGCGTACACCCATGCCGGCCCCACCCACCACGCGGCCGCCACCGACCCGCGACATCGCCCGGCCGGCGCCGCGCAGCCGCGGCAGCTGGTACGCGATCTGGGCCAGCTCGACCTGCAGACGCCCCTCGCCGCTGCGGGCAGACTGGGCGAAGATGTCGAGGATCAGCGCTGTCCGGTCGACCACCGGCACGCCCAGCCGGTCGCTGAGGTTACGCGCCTGACCGGAGCTGAGCTCACCATCGGCGATCACCACGTCGGCGGCCTCGCGCTCCACCGTGCCGGCCAGCTCGGCGACCTTGCCGGAACCCAGGTAGGTGGCCGCGTCCGGATGCTGGCGGCTCTGCACCACCATGTTTCGCACGGTCAGGCCGTCGGTGTCGGCCAACCGCCGTAGCTCGCGCAGCGAGGTATCGGTGCCGGGCGCCCCTCCTCGGCCGGTGGTGCCGGCGCCACCGCGATCAGCGACGGTGGCATGTCGATGCCTTGCTGGAGTCAGCCGGCGCGGCGGCGTTCCTCCGCGATCCGGTGTGGCACCCGCACCAACCGCAGGCACGCCACCAACCCGACCCCGCCGACGACATTGCCGACAACCGAGAACGCCAGGGCGCCCAGCCAGTCCAGATAGCCGAACGGCGCGCCGGCGATCAGCGCCGCGAACATCAGGATCGAGTCGAGCACGCAGTGGAACAGCTGCCCGCCGGCCAGCAGCGCGCCGAACAACAGCGCGGGCACCAGCCGTACGCCCAGGCTCTCGGTCGAATGCTGCATGCGGGTCATCAGCGTGATCACCATCCCGGCCAGCACCGCCAGGCAGAACGAGCGAAGATTGACCCCCAGCTCGGCGTAGTGCGCGCCGGCCAGCACGGCGGTCGGGTGGAGCTCGGGGAAGGCCTGCATGATCAGCCAGGCGACCAGCCACCCGCCGGCCAGGTTGCCCAGCAGCGTCACTACCCACAGCCGGGCCAGCCCGCCGAGCGTGCCGTGCCGGGCGACCACCGCGGTCACCGGCACCAGGAAGTTCTCGGTGAACAGCTCGCTGCGGGCCAGCACCAGCGCGACAAACCCGATAGCGAATGCGAGGCCGGCCAGCACCGTCGACCCGGTGGCACGGTGCACGATCAGATAGGCCAGCACACCCGTGCCGATATCGATCCCACCCACCAGGCCGGTGACGGTCAGGCTGGACCACGGCCGGGCCAGCCGCGTGGACCCTTCGTCGACCAGCAGATCGAACGCTTCCTCGAGCTCACGCTCGGGTTCGTCCGGCGGCTGACTGATCCCGGATCCCGGTCTTCCCGTGCTGCCGGTGGAGGAGCTCATCCCCGCCGACTGCCCGCAACGCGCGGCGCTATTCCCCCGGGCCCACGATTGCTCGGACGCGTTGCTGATGATCAGCGGCTGAAGCGGGCGAGGAAGCCCTTCTTCACCTCACTCGCTCGCTGCTGCTCTCCGGCCAGCGAGCTGACCACGATCAGCGCACCGGTGAGCGCCGGGACGACCCATTGCAGCGCGGACAGCTGCTTCTGCGCCTTCGCCACGTCACCGGGCGTGCTCGCGGCAGGCTCGGTACCGGCCAGTGCCGGCACCGACTCCTCCTGGGCCACCTTCCGGCCAAGCACCCGGCTGTATCCGGTGACGGCCAGCGCCGCCGCGGTCAGTCCGGCCTTCGCCAGCGCGGTCGAGCCGGCGCCGCGCTGAGCGACCAGCCGTGACCGGTTGCCGACGAGTTCACCGACGCTGCCGATCAAGTGCGCGCCGATGGCGGTCGCGTTCACCGGCGTCCACTTGTTCCACCCGGTGTTCACGACGCGGCCGGTGCCGTTGGCCGTGTCCGCCTGCGCGGATGCCGGATTCAACGCGACCGCGTTGGCCAGGGTGCCGCCGAACCAGGCAGCCAGACCGACATCGTGCAGGGATCGGGACAGTGTGTCTTTCGCCAAGGGGTCCTCCGTACTCGATGAGGTGTTCGGCCAGGGCTACCCCACCATCGGTCCGCTACACCGGTCGGGAGCCGCGTTCTCCTTATCCACCATGTCGGACAAATACGTTATTGTTTTTGCCGCAGGGTACTCGGGACGTCGTCCGGGAGGCTGCGCGAACGGGGACGTTTCCATGGGCAATCATCGATGGCCCGAGGCCCCGACCGTCGGGGTCGAGGAGGAGTTTCTCCTGATCGATCCGGGCACGGGAGAGAACGTGGCCGTGGCCGACCGGGTCCTGACCGCGCTGCCGGACGAGGCGCGCGCTCAGAGCCGGCCCGAGTTCCGCCGCAGCATGATCGAGATGGTGACGCCCGTGTGCTCCGGGCTGTCCGAGGTGCGCGACACGCTGATCCGGCTCCGCCGGGAGGCCGGCCGGGCCGCCCAGAGCATTGGCGCCCGGCTCGTCGCGATCGGCGCCACCCCGGTCGCCGAGCCGACGCGGACCGTGCCCGACGACCCGCGCTACCAGCACATGGTCCGCCGCTACGGGCCGATCGCCGAGGATCCCGCCTGCTGCGGGTGCCATGTGCACGTCGGCGTGCCTGACCGGGAGCTGGCCGTGCAGATCTGCAACCACCTGCGGGTGTGGCTGCCGATGATTCAGGCCATGACGGTGAACTCACCGTATTGGGAGGGCGCGGACACCGGCTACGGCAGCTGGCGGTGCGCCCAGCTCGAACGCTGGCCGAGCATGGGCCCGACTCCGCTGTTCGCGGACGCCGCCGAGTACGACGCCACGGTCGATGAGATGATCACATCCGGGACCGTTCTGGACCGGCACATGGTGTATTGGTATGCCCGCCCGTCCGACGCCTATCCCACCGTCGAGGTCCGGGTGGCCGACGTGTGTCCCACCGTGGATGACGTGCTGTTACTCGCCGGCCTGATCCGCGCGTTGGTGGTGACGGCGGCCGACGACGTACGGGCTGGGGTACGCGCCCGGCAGGTACGCGACTGCCTGCTGTCCGCGGCGCACTGGCATGCCGCCCACGACAGCCTCGACGGCACGCTGGTCCACCCCGGCCGCAGCGGCGCGCGGCCGGCCTGGGACGTGATCAGCGACCTCGTAGCGGCGGTCACCCCGGCGCTCCACCGGCTCGGCGACGACCGGCTCGTCCACGACCAGCTCGACCGTCTGCGCCGGCAGGGAACCGGCGCCGCCCGGCAACGGCGGGTACGCCGTGACGGCGGAGACCTGGGCACAGTCCTCACCGCCATGGCGGCCCAGACCGTCGGTGACTGATAGCCGGCGATGATCGCCTTCGCGGTGTCCAAGAGTGACATCCCCACGTCCGCGGCCCGCACCGGATGGCGGCACAGGCGTTCTCGGCGGTGCCCACCAGCTGGCGCTGGCGAAACGCACTCTGCCGGGTGCCAGCGAGCGCAAGCACACGAGCACCCCTCCGGACACCGTTCGATCGGGCACCGCAGCACCACGCCCGGCATGGACTGCTCAGGCAGGGGTACGCGCACGGTCATGACGACGAATGACGGCGATCGCGACGGGCAGCTGCCTGTCGACCCGGTGGACAAGCAGGAAGAAGGTGCCCCGGCGACTCAGGCCGAGACCGACCGCCGACCGGGCGGCATGCCGGAGAGCGACATCGTCACCGAGGCGGACGGCTCCGGTATGGCGGGCGGCTCCTCGGGAAGCAGCGGTGGCGGCTCGAGCATGCCGGGCCATCCCGACGGTGTCCGCTGATAGGCCGACAACTACTTCCCCGGCGGCGCGCTTCGGTCGATTCGCCGGATCACCCCCGCGGACCGCCTCGTTCAAGTCCTGGGCGGCGCGTCCGGGTGTCATCCGATCGCCTTGGAGGCGAAGCAACGCGAAGAGACTCCTCTCCCTGGGACGCACGGAGACGGGATCATCGGTAGCCGGCGGTGACGATGCCGGCCTGGACGGCGTTCTCGGTCGCGTCGCTCGGGTAGCCGGAGACCATGGCGCCCTCGTAGAAGGTGCCGGTGCTGAGGTTGGTGTTGGTGGCGCAGCAGTCGCCCCCGCTGCCGAGGATGATCGCGCCCTGCTTGCGCATCGGGCTGTACCCGCGCGGGAGGGAACCGTCCCACAGCGTGGCGAGCGAGCCGGACTGGGCGTTGCTGCCCTTGATGGCGAATCGCGAGGTGCCGTTGTTCTTCAGCATCGCGGTGACGAACTTGCTGGAGAACGCGCGCTGGTTGGGGTTCCAGGAACTGCTGCCGCCGGGGTACAGGCCGTACTCGAGGTCGGCCTGGACCCAGGGACCGGAGCCCGAACATCCGCCGAACCAGCAACTGGTGCCGAAGTAGATCGCGTCCATCGCGCCGGCGCCGTCCGCGCGCCGGGTGGTCTCGCTGTTGCCGTAGTCGAAGCAGCAGCCGCTGTTGACGTGCGTGCCGCTGGTGACCATGTACATGCCCTCGGGCGCGCTGCCGGTCGGTATGCCGGTGGCCGAGCCGTTACGCCAGTAGCTGTTGCCGGGGTTGATGTAGAGCGAGTAGACCTTGCTCCCGCCGACCGTGACCGTCTCGCGCGTGGCGCCGGCCGCGGTGTCGGCGCCGCCGACGCCGCCGGGGCCCTGGTAGCCGAGGTTGTTTCCGCGCCCCGACTGGTCGTAGATGACGGTGATGACGCACGAGGTCCCGCCGCAGAACGAGTCCTGCGTCGCCGCGTCGGCCGGGCCGCCCCGGCTCACCACGCCGATGTCGCGAGTGGCGTTGTCCGACGAACGGCGCACCTGGTACAGGGCGCCGGTGTACGCGGCGAACAGCGCCCGGGTCGTGCTGTGCGCGGCCACGCACGGCGTCCCACCGGCGGCGTAGAGGTCGCAGGGCAGGCCGGCCGGCGGCGGGCTGGTCGTCGGGGTCGGGGCCGGGGTGGCCGACGACGTGGTCGGAGTGGGCGTGGCCGGCGCGCCGGTGCAGGCCACGCCGTTGAGCGTGAAGGCGGACGGAGCGGGGTTGCTGCCGGTCGAGGCGCCGTTGAAGCCGAAGGCCGTGGTGCCACCGGTGGTGAGGGACGCGTTGTAGCTCGCGTTGGTCACGGTGACCTGCGCACCGGACTGGCTCACCGTGCCGTTCCACAGCTGGGTGACGGTCTGACCGGCGGTGAACGACCAGGACAGCTGCCAGCCGTTGATCGGATCGCCGAGGTTGGTCACGGTGACCGAGGCACCGAAACCACCCGGCCAGGAACTGGTGACCGCGTAGTCGGCCCGGCAGCCGGCTGCGGCCTGCGCCGGTGCCGTCGTCGTGGCGATCACCCCCGCCGTGAAGGCCAGCGCGACGGCGAGGAGCAAGGCTCTGGTTCTCATGACGTCTCCCCTGCTGGGTGCGGATTCCGGCGCGGGACCCACAACCAAACGGTAACGGGAGCGCTCCCATACATTCAAGGCGGTAATTTGGTTAAAGCCCTTTCCGGCTTATAACGACTTTTCAGCAATGGATTTCGCCAGTATTTCTCTCTTGACGACGCGGATGCTATCTGAATATTTTAGGAAAACGTTTTCCGTCTTGCCATCCCGGGCCCCGCACGACGGCGCCCGTCATATCCGCATGCCGTTTTCCCGGCGGACCAGTCCCGAAGGCGGCGGAATGCGCCGCTGACGTTGCCGGCCGGACCTGGCCGTGGCCATCGCCCGGCGCCGGGCCGGCCGGAAGCGCCGCCATCCTGACTGCGATGGCGGCTCCGCTCGAAGAGGAAAGAGAGCATGATGCGAACTGTCCCGGCACCGATGCGGCGGCCGTTCCGCCGGACCACCGCGGTGGCCTCGGTAGTGGCACTGGCCGCCGGGCTGGTGTACTCCGGCTCGATGACGAACCCCGCCGCGGCGGCGGCGGCCGCCAACACGCTCGTGGTGAACGCCGGTCAGAATCTGCGCCCGGTGACCCATGTCGCGACCGGAAGCCTCTACGGACTGGCGAACGCGACCCAGCCGTCCGTCGCCCTGGCCCAGGCGATCAAGCCGAACGCCTTCGTGCAGATGCCGAAGGGCGGCAAGCAGCAACCCACCGGCGACATCTCGGTGGTGGCGCCGACCGCGGTCAGCGTCGGCGCCAAGCTGGTCAACCGGCTGTCCGACTACTACGCCGGCTGGCCGTACCAGTTCAGCTGGAGCACTTGGACGCCGTTCGTGAACTCGCAGATCGCGGCGATGAAGTCGTCCTCGTACTACAACAACATCTCCGCGTACGAGCTGTGGAACGAGTCGGACAACACCTGGAAGTCGGCCAACGGAACCTACGAGAGCTTCTGGACCACGACCTTCCGCCAGGTCCGCTCGCTCGACGCCACCAAACCCATTCAGGGCCCGAGCTTCTCCGACAACATCAGCGACATGGAGAACTTCCTGCGCAACGCGGTCGCGACCAACACCGTGCCGGACGTCCTCGCCTGGCACGAGCTGATCAGCTCGTCGAAGATCGCCGGGGACGTGGCAAAGGTCCAGGCGCTCGAGGATCAGCTGGGCATCAGCCGGCGGCCGATCGCGATCGAGGAGTACGCGGCGCCGAGCGAGGTCGGGCTGCCCGGACCGCTGGTCGGCTATGTCGCGAAGTTCGAACGTCTGGGCATCCGCGACGCCGAGCTGGCGTTCTGGAACCAGTCGGGCGCGCTGGGCGACCTGCTGACCGCCCGCGGCGGAAGCCCGAACGCCGCGTACTGGATGTACACCTGGTACGGCGCGATGAGCGGCACCATGGTGGTCACCACCCCGCCCGCACAGACCGGCATCGACGGGTTCGCCGCGGTGCCGGCCGGACGTGACCAGGTCAGCGTCGTGGCCGGCAACTGCAACGGATCGTGCGCGGTGACAGTCAACGGCCTGGACGCGCTCGGGTTCGGCGGCGCCGTCTCGGTCAAGGTCGAGCAGACCGTGTCGCAGGGGCGGACCGTCGCCTCCTCCGGCCCGAGCACGATCTCCACCTCGGTCGCCACGCCGGCCAACGGCACGATCACCGTGCCGATCACGATGGCCACCAACAACGCCTACCGCATCACCGTCGCACCGGCGGGCGGCACGACCACCCCGCCCACGACGCCGCCCACCACCCCGCCGGCCGGGTCCGGCTGCGTCGCGTCGGTCACGGTGAACCAGTGGAACGGCGGCTTCGTGGCGACGGTACGGGTCACCGCCGGTTCCACGCCGCTGAACGGCTGGACGGCCGGGGTCACCCTGCCCGCCGGCGCCGCCCTCACCAGCACCTGGAACGCCACCGCCCAGGGCAGCAGCGGCGCGGTGAGCTTCACCAATGTCGGGTACAACGGCAGCGTCCCGGCCGGCGGTTACACCGAGTTCGGCTTCCAGGGCACCGGCGTCGGACCGTCGGGCACGCCCACCTGCGCGGCCCGATAGAACGACTCCGGCCGGGCCGCCCATGGCGGCCCGGCCGAGTCCTCATGTGCGGTCGCCTCATCCCGCGGCGACGATCTTCCAGCGCTGGTTGGCGCTGGTGGAGTCGCTGTACTGACCGGCGGCGGCGCCGTTCGCCGTACGCCCCATGCCGTCGAGGTAAAGGCCGGTGGCCCGGTTGCGCAACCGCACGGTGTTCGCGTCGGTGAGCACGCTCCACTGCTGGTTGGCGCTGGTCGAGCCGCTGTACTGCCCGGCGGCGGCGCCGTTGACGGTACGGCCCATGCCGTCGAAGTACAGACCGCTGCTGACGTTCCTGATCCGGACGAAGGTGCCCGAGTTCTCGATCACCCATCGCTGGTTGGGGCTCGCGCCGGCCGGGCCCTGAGCGATGTCGCTACCGGCCGCGGTACGGCCCCAACCGTCGGCGTACAGCCCGGTGGCGGTGTTGACGATGCGAACGGTGGTGGTGCCGCCGGTGCCGATGCCCCACGAGTACTGCAGCCGGTTCAGCCCGGACGCGTTCGTCAGCGTGAGGTTGAGGTTCGATCCGCTGCCCGTGCGTCTGGTCAGGCTGTACCAGTCACCGTCGCGCAGGCCGGGCCAGTAGACCCCGCCGACGCCGAGCTCGCGCAGTTTGCCGCTGACACCCCGGATGTAGTCGGCGAAGAACGAGCCGCTCGGGATGCTGTAGTCGATGGTGTCGTAGGAGACGCCGTTCTTGCTGCCGGGGCTCATCGGGGCGCCCCACTCGGTGGCCACGGTCCGCGACGCGTACCCGCCGATGGAGCTCGCGATGTGGTTCGCCCACGAGGTCTCGTCCTCGTAACCGGCGAAGAACGAGTAGTCGTGCACGGCGAGCAGGGTCCCGTCCAGCCGGCTGTCCTGGCCGACCGCGGCGACGTTCTGGGCGAGCCCGGCGCCGTCGAGGATGACCCGGCCGCGAGGCACGTCCGGGTGCCGGGCGAGCCAGCCGCTGTAAAGGTTGTTCAGATCGGGCGTGGAGTAGCCGTACGGCTCGTTGATGATCTCGAAGTAGGCATTGCTGTTGCCGGCGTACCGGGCCACCACGGTGTCCCACATCTGGTCGTAGGCGGCGACGCTCGCGGGGCGGCCGTTGCCGTGCGCCCAGTAGGCCAGGATCACCTTGCCCCGGCTGAGCGCCTGGTCGATGGCGCCGGTGTAGGTGGTCCAGTACGTCGCCACGGTCGGCTCGTTGATCGGCATGCGGACGGTGTCCGCTCCGGTGATCGAATACAGCTGCCCGACGACCCGCTCGGCGACGACGGCGGCGGAGGCGTACGTGTCGGTCGAGCCGAGGCCCGACACGTACAGGACGCCGTCGACGAAGTTGTCGCGCTGATCGGCCCAGTTCACCCCGTGGAACTGCGAGGTGCCGGCGTACGCCCGATGCTGAACCACGGTTGTTCCGGCGAGCGCCAGCACGGCGGCGAGCAGGATCCGGAGCGTACGCCCGGAAGTTGACGCGCACATCTCGGGGCTCCTCCCGATCAGGCGACTGCGCAGCTGCTGCCGTTCAAGGTGAACGAGGTGGGGGCCGCGGCGTTGCCGGTGTGGGTGGCCTGGAATCCGATGGTCAGGGACGCGTTCGGTGCGAGGTCGCCGTTGTAGGAGACGTTCCTCGCCGTCACCTGGCCCGAGCTGGGCGAGTAGGTGGCGTTCCAGCCCGAGGTGATGGTCTGGCCATTCGGCAGCGTGAAGCCCAGGGACCAGCCGCTGATGGCGTTCGTGCCGGTGTTGGTGATGGTGATGGTGGAGGTCAGGCCGGTGTTCCAGGCGCTGAGCGTGTCACTGACCCGGCAGCTTCCGGCGGCCGGCGGCGGAGTCGGCGGGCTGGACGACGGCGGGGCCGACGTCGGCGGAGGCGAGGTCGGCGTGTCAGTCCTGCTGACCCGATAGACCACGGTGCCGTGGGACGGGACGCCGGCCGAGATGGTGCCCGTGGTGGTGCTGGTCGCGTTGCTCCACACGTCGCGCAAGGTGAACGAGCTGCCCGGCATGCCGATCGTCGCGGCCGTGGTGCTGATCGTGGTCGTACTGCCGCCCTGGTTGAACAACGCCACCGCGACGTCCCCGTTGGCCAGCTTCTTGGCCAGCACCCGCCGGGTACCGTCGTTGGACACCTGCGTCGCCTGCGCCGCCAGGCTGTCCTGGTCGATCGCGATCAGGTTCGCGTTCTTCAGGATCGTCTGCGTCGCCGAGGTCATCGACCGAACGTCGTTGCCCGCGATCAACGGCGAAGCCATCATCGCCCACAACGCGAAATGACTACGCTGCTCGGTGTCGGTCAGCCCGCCCCGGCCGACCTCCATCATGTCCGGATCGTTGAACGCCCCGGGCCGGGCATTACCGGCCAGCGGCACCGTGACGTTGACGATGTTCTGAATACCCATCGGATACCCGTTGGTCTGGCCGGTGTCCCACTTGTTGGTGATGTCCTCCGTGGTCCGCCACATGTTGGCCACGTCGCCCCAGTTCCGCTGCGGACCCGTACAGCAGTGGAAGCTGTTCGGGTTGATGCTGTACACGATCGGCCGGCCGGTCGCCGCCAGCGCATCCCGCATCTTCGCGAAGGTGGTCACCTGGTCGTTGATCGTGCCGCTGCCCGAGCAGTAGTCGTATTTGAGGTAGTCCACGCCCCACGCGGCGAACTGCCGGGCGTCCTGCGCCTCATGACCCTGGCTGCCGGTCGACCCCGGGTAACCGCCCGTGCCCTGCGCACACGTCTTGGCCACCGGCACCTCGTACAGGCCGAACTTCAGGCCCTTGCCGTGCAGGTAATCCCCCAGCGACTTCATCCCGCTCGGGAACCGCGACGGATCACCCTGCAAATTACCGGACGAGTCCCGGTTCGGGTTGAACCAGCAATCGTCCACGACGACGTACTTATATCCCAGATCACTCATGCCGGACGAGACAATGGCGTCCGCCATCTGCCGGATCAACGTCTCATTGATATTGCACCCGAAGGTGTTCCAGCTGTTCCAGCCCATCGGCGGCGTCCGGGCGACGCCATTCTCCAGGGCCTGGGCGGAGGGCGCGCAGAGGGTGAAGGCGGCCCCGGCGGCCAGCAGTGAGCCGATCGTCAGCCCGGCGGCGACAAGCCGGCGACGCGTCCAAGAAGTCATGTGGGTTCTCCAGGTGCGGGCGGATTTCCGCACGCTCAGCGGCGAATCGCCGGTGGTTGGTGATGGCAGCCGGCGCCCGGAGGACGCGGATTGGCGCATGAGGACCTCGCAGAAGGACACAGCGCTGGGAGCGCTCCCATCGAGATTTGCAAATATTGCCAGAGGATTTCCGGCGTATCAAGCCTTGGCCAGACCGCTTTTCGTAACGCCTTTTCAGCGAAAAAATCGCCGCCCGGCGGGTCTCAGGCGCGCGTGCTCCACTGCTGGTTGGAGCCACCGTTGCAGGACCAAAGAATGATCTTCGTGCCGTTGGCCGTCCCGGCGGCGGTGGCGTCCAGGCACAGTCCCGACTGCTGACCGGTGATCGTGCCGTTGGCGTTCACGTTCCAATGCTGGTTGGCCTGGCCGTTGCAGTCCCAGATGATGACCGCGGTGCCGTTGGCGGTGCCTTGGCCGTTGGCGTCCAGGCACTTGTTGCCGTACACCTGCAATTGCCTGCCCGAGGTGTAGGTCCAGCGCTGCGAGGCGCCGCCCGTGCAGTCGGCCAGCTGGGTCTGGGTGCCGTTGGCCGGGGAGCCGCCGGGCACGTCCACGCAGCGGCCGGACTGGCCGCCGACCAGTTCGACGCCCGGCTGACCACCGCCGGTGGAAGCCGGGGTCAGGTAGACGGCGAAGGCGTCGTGCGAGGCCTGGAAGGTCAGCGGCACGGTGATCGCGCCGCCGTTCACGGTCATCGTCTGGTTCAGCACCACCAGCGGCGCGCTCAGCGTCGCCTGATCGGGAATCCGGTCGACGGTGACGGTGACGCTGCCGTTGCCGGCCAGCCAGCTGCTGGCCGACAGACCGGTGAAGGTCACCGTCGCGCTGCCGGTGTAGCCGTTGCTGTCACCGACGATCGCCACGGCGCGACGGTTGGCGCTGTCGATCGACGCGGAGATCGCGGTGCTGCCGACCTGCCCGGAGGTGTTCACCAGGGTGCCGGTCATGTCGGCGTACGACCGCATCGCCCACCAGTTGCCGCTGGTGGTCCAGGTGCCGTTGCTCGCGGTCAGGATGCCGGTGAGGTTCGGGGTCATGCAGCAGACCCAGTTGCCGCGCATCGCGTTGGTGTACCCCGACTGCGCGAACCGGGCCAGGTACCACGCGGTGACGCCGGCGGTCTGCCGATCGGCGGGCTGGTACTCGTTGGCCGACAGCGGCCGGGCGGCGATCCCGGCGGCGGACAGCTGGCTGTTGAGCGCCTGCGACACCGCGACCGGGTCATCGACGTCGCCCTCGTCGTGGTTGGTGATCCAGTCCGGCACGGTGCCGGCGGACTTGACGTGGTTGAGGAAGGTGCTCCATTGCGCCGGCCGGGCCAGCGGCGTGTAGGCGAACGACGGGCCGGCGATCTGCGCGCCCGGGGCGACCTTGCGCAGTTCCCGGTACGCGGTGTCCCACATCTGGAAGTACTGGGTGGTGTTGACGCCGGCCTTCCAGAAGGCCGAGATGTCCGGCTCGTTGTCGATGTCGTACGCGAACGGCAGCCCACTGGCCTGCAGCGCGGCCACTGTGGTGTCGATGAAGGTCGCCCAGTTCGAGCAGTTGCCGTTGTCGCACGGGTAGACCGTGTTCGACGGCTGCCCGGCGTTGAGGCCGTACAGGTCGCTCAGCAGCACCTGGTACTGCGGGTGGCTGCCGACCTGGTTCAGCCTGCGAGCCTGCGCGATGATCGAGGTGATGTCGGCCTGGGTGGCCGCGCCGTACTGGTAGTTGTCCTTGATCCAGCCGCCGGAGAACCACCCGCCGCCCCGGAAGGCGTTGAGCTTGAGCGGCTTGATGTGCTGGTCGGCCGGCAGGCTGGCGTCCTGGTTGATCCCGTAGAGGACGCCCTCGCCGACCAGCGAGGACGCGCCCCGGCCGGCAGCCAGGTCGACGCTGAGCGCCTCGTTGGTGGCGGCCTGGCCGGTCCCGGCCACGGTCAGTGGGGCGGCCGCGGCCAGGGCCATGCCGAGGGCGAGCGCGGCCCGGGTCGCGAGCCGTCGGACTGTTCTTCTCTGATGCATCGAGGTCTCCGGTGGCGAGTCGACGGCGCACAGGGTCAGCGGACGGGTGCCGGCCCGGTGCTGTCCCTCAGCGAGATAGGCGGCGTGAGCAGCAGGTGACGGGGGGCGCCGTCCGGGGTGGCAATCCGTTCGAGGAGCAGTTCGACGGCGTGCTTGCCCATTTCCAGGGTGGGAATGTCGGCGGCGGTGAGCTGGGGGCGGAAGCCTTCCGCCCAGTGGCGGGCGGCGACGCCGGCGAGGGACAGGTCGTGCGGGACGGCGAGGCCGGCCCGCTCCATGCCACGCTGGATGCCCGGCAGCGCGGCCTCGTTGATGGTGACGATCGCGGTGATCTCGGGGTGCCGTTCGTGGAGCTGCTCGAAGCACTCCTCGCCGGCCGCCGGGTCGTCGGCACAGGGCAGGTGGGTGCCGGTCAGGCCGCGCCGGGCGACGGCCTCGCCGAAGCCCGCCTGAGCGCGGTGCGCCGGCCCGTAGCCGGCCGCGACCAGCTCGGTGGACCGGTTGATCAGCGCGATCTCGCGGTGCCCGAGGTCGGCGAGATGGTGCGTGCACCGGGCGACCAGCGTGGCGTAGTCGACATCGACCCAGCACGTGCCGTGCGGGTGGGCGGTGCGCCCGATGGTGACGAACGGCAGCCCGGCCCGTTGCAGCCGAGTGACCCGCTCGTCCTCCAGCCGGATCTCCATCAGGATGACCCCGTCGACCCGGCGGCCGGAGATCAGCCGCTCGAACGACCGGTCGTGGTCCCCGCCCGAGGGCGACAGCAGCACGTCGAGGTCGGCGTGGGCGGCGGCCTCCACGACGCTGGCGACGAAGCCCAGCTGCATGTCGGTCAGCAGCAGGCTGGCCGGGGGGATGACGAGCCCGAGCGTGCGGGTGCGGCCCTCCTTGAGAGCCCGCGCGGCCGCGTTCGGGCGGTAGCCGATCTCGTCGATCACGGCCTGGATGCGCTGTCTGGTTCCCGGGCTGACCGCGCGGCGGCCGCTCAACGCGTACGACACCGTGCTGCGCGACACCCCGGCCCGGCGCGCTATCTCCCCGATGTTCATCGCCACTCCGCCTGAGTCATGGCCCGGCCGGGCCGGCTGCGAACCGGGAGAGTGGGGAGACGGTCGAACCGATTCGTTGGACAACATAAATAGCGACACCCATCGATGTCAACTGGTAGCGCGTTTCGACCGGCCGCTACGTCGAATCGGTTCGCTGAACATCGCCCGTGACGGCTACCGGCGCTGCTCCACATCCTTGGCGAATGCGCGCAACGTGGCGGTGAAGCCCAGCCGGCCCGCGACCGACACCAGCGGACCAGCGAAGCGCGTGACTCGGCGCGGGGACACCGTCACGTCCTCGTCCCACACCACCCGGCTGCGGGACCCGGGCAACGGCTGCACCGAGAACCATGCCCGGCCATGCACGACACGACCCGATTTGGCCACCTCGCAGCGCCCCGGCCGATCGTCGGAGCCGTCACCGGACGGCGGCTGCCACACCGTCACCGTCATCGGGTCATCGAAGGCCAGCGGGCCTACCCCCGTACGCGCCACGAACCGGGCGCCGACGCCGTCCGGCCGTGCGCTCACGGTGCGCACCACGGTCAGCGGCGCCCACCGGCCATGCCGCGGCCAGTCGACCAGAGCAGCCCAGACAACGCTCGCCGGCGCGCCCACCTCTTGCACGACCGTGAAACGCGCCATCGTCCACTCCCCCTTGCTGGTGACCTCCCGACGATCATCGCGCATCAACCCTCGTCGGATCGCCGGTTGGCGCCCGGTGTGAGCAAGCCGGTGGTGACCTCGGCAACCCGAGCGGGTAACAGCCACCGGTGACGCTTCATCGGCTCGCACGTCGAGCCCGGCCGAACCCGTGAACGCCGGCTGGCCGGCCCGCATCCGGCGCGCGATCACCGCAGCCCTGATCGATCCGGTCGAGCGCGACCACCAACAGAGCGACCACCAGTTCCGCCGCCGCCGGCTGGTCGCCGCGCTCACCCTGACGGCCGGGGCGGCCCTGCTGGGCATCTCCCTGTCGGTACGCCCCGGCGACGCCATCTTCTACCCGCTCACCGTCATGGTCGCCCTGGTGTGGATCGTCGGCGCGGTGCTGTCCGGGCCGCTGCACCTCGGGTGGGCCCCGCGGCGGGGCCGGCTGCGCCGCCCGGTCCTGATACCCATCGCCATCGGACTGGCCATCGCGGCCGTCTTCGTCGTCGGTGCCCTGCTCGTCCGTCAGATCCCGGCCCTGCGTGACCCGGTCAACGATGTGCTCGCCCACGCCCGCTACGGCAACCTGATGGCGATCGCCGCCATCACCGTGATCAACGGCGTCGCCGAAGAGATCTTCTTCCGCGGCGCCCTGTTCGCCGCCATCGGCCGCCGCCACCCCGTGGCCATCTCGACCGCCGTGTATGCCGCTGCCACCCTCGCGACCGGCAACGCGATGCTGGTCTTCGCGGCGGGAACCCTCGGCCTTCTGCTCGGTCTCCAACGACGTGCCACCGGTGGCATCCTCGCGCCCGCTCTCACGCACATCACCTGGTCGACCACCATGCTGTTCGCTTTGCCGGCACTGATCCATCCATGACCATGGCACGCGCTGCTGTCTTACGCCTTCGGTACCGGCATCATCTCGGCCAGTCATCCTGACCTGAGCGCTGTCGGAGAGCACAGAGCCGGCTTGAACGTCCTACCCTGCTTGTGTGACTCTCCGGTTCGAGACGCGCGCGTCCGACTCGCCGTGGGTCCAGTCCGTGTGGACCTCCACGAGCGAGCAGGTCTTCGAGATGACCTCCGTCGCGGCGGTGCGCTGGGGTTTGGTGTTCTGGCAGCGCGAGGGCAGGTCCTACGCGAGCGTCACGGGTCCGGAGAGCAGATCCAGCACCGCACCCGTGCCCGAGGGCGCGACGTTTCTCGGCATCGACTTCGCGGTGGGCACCTCGCTGCGGAACGTGCCGACCCCGACCCTGCTCGACGGCGGCCTCGACTTGCCCGACACCACACACAAGACCTTCCGGCTGGACGGCGTACGGTGGGACACCCCTGGCCCCGACGATGCGGAGGCGCTCGTCGAGCGCCTTGTCCGCGCCGGGGTCGTGGTCCGTGATCCGCTCGTCGCCGAGGTCCAGCGAGGCAACGTTCCCGAGGTGTCGCAACGCACCGTCGAACGCCGATTCCGCACGGCCACCGGGCTCACCCAGGGTGCCGTGCGGCAGATCGAGCGTGCCCGAAAGGCGTCGATCCAGCTGACCGCCGGCATACCGGTCGCTGACGTCGTCACCGGACTCGAATACTTCGACGAGCCGCACCTGGCCCGCGCGCTGCGCCAGTACATCGGGTACACGGCACGGCAGCTCCGGGAAGGCATCGGTGGCGCGATCTCGCTGGACCTGAATCAGCGTACGACGTCGTAGATCAGCTTGAGCACACCGTTCGGGTAGGCCTCCGACTCGCGCAGGTGAAGCCTCTGCTTGTCGTTGTCCGCCCGGCTGAACAAGCTCTTCCCGGCACCGAGCAGCACCGGGAAGACCAGCAAGTTGTACCTGTCGATCAGCCCCGCATCGGCGAGACGGCGAGCGAGCTCGGCACTCCCGTGGATGAAGATCGCGCCGCCCTCGCTCTTCTTGAGCTCGGCGACGTCCTCGGTCGAGCGCAGGATCGTCGTCGAGCCCCAGCCGTCGACGAGCGCATCGTCGGCCAGGGTGGTGGAAACAACGTACTTAGGCAGCTCCTTGTAGGCGGCATGGTCCGCTGAGCCCGGCCAAACCGGCGCGAACAGCTCGTAGCTGCGCCGGCCGAACAGCAAGGCCGTCGTGTCCTTCAGTTCCTCGCCCTTGAGCGAGAAGACTTCGGGCAGGACCTCGATGTCCTTGATCACCCAGCCGCCGCTGCGGTGCTCCTCGCCCGGACCGCCGCCCGGCGAATCGAGCACGCCGTCGAGCGACAGGAAGCCGGTGTAGACAAGATCGCGCATGGTGTCCCTCCCCAGTAGATGGCCGTGAACTACTCCGGCCACGGTAGGAAGCACCACCAGCCGCCGTCTTGTACGGAAACGACACCCGCGGCCGCTCGGAGAACTACTGCGCGGTCGCCTGCTCGCCGGCGTCCGGCATGGTCAGCACGATCAGCGGACTGTGCCGCACCATCTCCTCCACGTCGGTGCGACCCCAGCGTCTAGCTGCGGCTTCGATGTACGGGCGCCGTTCGTCCGGGTCGGTGACCACGCGCGCCGTCATCGGGATGTCCGCCGCGACGGACTGCTTCAGGTGAACCACGACGTCCGGGTCAGCGGTGATGTTGTGAATCCAGTCGCGCGTACGGTCCGCCCGTGGCATGCCAGTGATGAACAGCCGGCCGTCCTGCTCGTGAAGGAAGATCTCGATCCTGCGCGGCCGGCCGGTCCGGCGACCGGTCGTGGTCAGATCGATCAGCTGACTGTGGTGGAGTGCCGTCCTGGTGTTCTCGTCCATGTGCCCTCCTGCGCTACCGCGGACCCGCTGTCAGTCGGCGACGGTTGTGACACCACTGCTAAGTGGCGGCAGCTCCAGGATCTTCCCGGAGCGTTCGGGGTGGCGCGCCAGGTAGCGCCCGGTCGCGCTGTCCCCGGCCTCCGCAATCGTGGCGGGAGGACCGGTCGCGACAACCCGGCCGCCCGCGTCCCCACCGCCCGGGCCGAGGTCGATGACCCAGTCGGCGCCGGCGATCGTGTCCAGGTCGTGCTCGACCAGGACGACGGTGTTGCCGGCGTCGACCAGCCGGTGCAGTTGGCGCAGCAGCAGCGCGATGTCCGCGGGGTGCAGCCCCGCGGTGGGCTCGTCGAGCAGGTAGAGGGCGTGGCCGCGGCGTGCGCGCTGCAACTCGGCGGCGAGTTTGATGCGCTGGGCCTCGCCACCGCTGAGCTCGGTCGCCGGCTGGCCCAGCCGCAGGTAGCCCAGCCCCACCTCGCGGAGCGTCTCGAGGCTGCGGGAGGCGGCCGGGACGTCGGCGAGGAACTTGGCGGCGGCGTCGACGGACATCGCCAGCACGTCCGCGATGTTCTTGCCGCGGTAGGTCACCTCCAGCGTCTCGGCGTTGTACCGCGCGCCGTGGCAGGTCGGGCACGGCGCGTAGGTCCCGGGCAGGAACAGCAGTTCGACCTCGACGAACCCCTCGCCCTGGCAGGTCTCGCATCGCCCCTCCGGGACGTTGAAGGAGAACCGCCCGGCCGGGTACCCGCGCGCCTCGGCCTCGTCCGTCGCCGCGTACAGCTTGCGCACCGCGTCGAACATCCCGGTGTAGGTGGCCAGGTTGGACCGGGGCGTGCGGCCGATGGGCCGCTGGTCGACGCGGACCAGCCGGTCGAAGGAGTCGAGCCCCGCCACGTCCCCCACATCGACGTCGGGCACCGCCTCGTCGGGCTCTTCGGATGCCAGTCCGAGGTGGCTCCGTACGACCTCGGCGAGCACCTGCGTGACCAGCGTCGACTTTCCGGAGCCGGACACCCCGGTCACCGCGGTCAGCACGCAGAGCGGTACGTCGACGGACACGCCGCGCAGGTTGTGGCGGGAGACGCCGCGCAGGTGCAGCCAGCCCTGGGGCGTACGCGGGCGATGGTCGAGCGGCTCGCCGCGGCCGAACAGGTACCGGCTGGTGGCCGACTCCTCGACCGGTTCGAGGCCGGGGACCGGACCGCTGTACAGCACGCGTCCGCCGCCCTCGCCCGCGCCGGGGCCGATGTCGACCACCCAGTCCGCCCGGCGTACGACGTCCATGTCGTGCTCCACGACGAACAGCGAGTTGCCCGCCGCCTTCAGCCGGTCGAGGACGTCCAGCAGCGGCTCCGCGTCGGCCGGATGCAGGCCCGCGGAGGGCTCGTCGAGCACGTAGACGACCCCGAACAGCCCCGAACGCAACTGGGTGGCGATGCGCAGGCGCTGCGCCTCGCCGGGCGACAGCGTGGTCGAGCGGCGCCCGAGGCTGAGGTAGCCCAGGCCGAGGTCGAGCAGAACCTCGACGCGCGTGACCAGGTCGGCGCAGAGCCGGACGGCGACCTCGGCGGTCGGCGTGGCAGCCGCGGCCCCGGACAACGTCGCGGCGGGCCGCAGGAGCGCCGCGACCTCGGTGAGCGGCATCGCGTTGACCTCGGCGATGGTACGGCCGGCGAAGGTCACCGCGAGCGCCTCCGGGCGCAGGCCGCTGCCCTGGCACAGCGGGCAGGGCACACTCCGGACGAACCGCATCGCCCGCTCGCGCATCCGGTCACTCTTGGAGTCGGCGAGGACGTGCATGACGTGCTTGCGGGCGCTCCAGAACTTCCCGTAGTAGCCGTAGTCGACGCGGTCCTGCTCGGGCGCGACGAGGACGGACGGCTGCTCGTCGGTGTAGAGGAGCCAGTCCCGGTCCTTCTTCCGGAGCTTGCGCCACGGTCGGTCGATGTCGATGCCCAGGCCGCTCACGACGCTGCGCAGGTTGGCGCCCTGCCAGGCGCCCGGCCAGGCCGCGATGGCGCCGTCGCGGATGCTCAGTGACGGGTCCGGGACGAGCAGGTCCTCGGCGACGTCGTGCACGACGCCCAGTCCGTGACACCGCAGGCAGGCGCCGGCCGCGGTGTTGGGGGAGAACGCCTCGGCCTCCAGCCGTGGGGCGTCCGGCGGGTAGGTCCCGGCGCGCGAGTAGAGCATCCGCAGCAGGTTCGACAGCGTGGTGATGGTGCCGACCGTCGACCGCGAACTGGGTGCCCCGCGACGCTGTTGCAGGGCCACGGCCGGGGGCAGCCCGGTGATCTCCTGTACGTGCGGCGCACCGACCTGCTGCAACAGCCGGCGGGCGTACGGCGCGACGGACTCGAAGTATCGGCGCTGGGCCTCGGCGTACAGCGTGCCGAAGGCCAGCGAGGACTTGCCCGAACCGGAGACGCCGGTGAAGGCGACCATGGCATCGCGGGGAATGTCGACGTCGACGTTCCGAAGGTTGTGCTCGGCGGCGCCCCGGACGCGCACAAACCCGTCATAAACGTCGCTTTCCACCGGCTCTGCTTACCCTGTTCGGCGGCGCCGAATCATCATCACGAGCGCTCCCGTCACCTCGGCGCTGGTTTGTGGCTATGACGGTCCGGTCTTGCGAGCCCTCGGACTGCCGATCCGATCAGCTCGTACGCGAGCGTGGGACCGTGCTCATCTCGACATGACTGGCCGCCCGGCACACCGAAGGCCTTCCGCGGATCATGACGAGCCAGAGCGCACGGACGGCGGCAGACCCGGATGTCAAGGTTGAGTAGTGGGGCCGACCGCGAGACGATACCAGCCTCGCGGTGTGCTCACATATCCATCCTGAGCTGAGCCGAATCACTCGGTTCCATGGTGGCCAGAATGTCTTCCGCACGTTCGGAGTCCATGTATCGCAGGATATCCGCCGCGTCGGTGCGATCCATTTCCGCCAACAACGTTCCCGCTTCAGCGGGTTGCATCTCCGTCAGCACTGCCTCGCGCGAATCTGAACCCATTTGCCCCAGAATATCGGCTGCTTCCCAGGAACGCATGCTCGACAGGATGGCGGCGGCCGTGGCGGCATCTAGATCGTCGAGCCTTCCGGCTGCAGCGAACGGATGCATCCGCCTCAGCGTTGCGGCCGCCCAGTCGTTGTCTACTCGTCTCAACACCTCAATCGCGCCGCGTGAGCCGATTCGCCCGAAGCACTCCACTGCTTGCTGGTCGTCCATTGCCAAAAGCAGTCTGGCGGCGCGTTCCCAGTCGATTTGTGTGAAAAGTTCCCCCGCTGGTCCCGGAGCGATCGCGGTCAGCAACGTGGCTCGCCCCTTGTCCATGATCGCGAGCAGCTCGCCCGCCGACCTCGGCTCTGTCTCGGCCAGGATCCTGGCTGCTAAAGTTTGATCCATTGACGCCAATAGGCCAGCCGCCGTGTCCCGGTTCAAGCCAACGAGCAAATCCGCCAAACTGAACCGGCCCTTCATGGGTGGATGATATCGGCTGATCTGGCCAATCAGTTCGCCCCCTTGGACTGGGTCGATCGCAGTCAGGAATTCGGTTAGCCAGGTTTGGTCCATGCCCTGCAACAATGAGGCTGTCTGGCTGTGGTGCATTGCCTTCAAGAGCTCAGCAGCGCGACGGTGAGGCGTGGCCTGCAGTAGTTCGACGGCTCGCTCCTCGTGCATCACGTTCAGCATCGCGGCTACCTGATCAACGTTCATCAATACAAGAAAGTCGATGGCTCGTCTAGGGCTCATTGCTGCCAAGATCGATGCGGCGGGTTGAGTGAGCAGAGTGGACAGCCGCTGCACGGCTGAATCCTCCGCCATGTCGGTCACGAGTCGTGCTGCTGCATCGGGATCGAACTCTGCAAGCAATGCGCCAGCTCGTGACGGATCCATCGCCAAAAGCACCATGACAGCCGCTTTAGTGGGCATTCCGCCGAGCCGCAGCGCGGCTGCAGTGGTGGGCATTTCAGTCAAGCGTCGGGCAGCGGTTTCGGGGTGCATTCCAGCCAGCCGAACGGCGGCATCCGCAATTGGCATGGCGGCGAGAGTCCGCGTTATCGTGGCGTCCTCGGCCGGTAGGTATTCGCTGGAATCCTCCACTGGCTCTGCCGCGGAGCTCGTGGTGGTGACATTCGCCGTCACTGAATAACGACTGGCATATGCGCGTTGCCAGGCACGGCGCCATTGAACAATCTCCGCCGCGCCGGCACCACACGCGCGGGCAAATGCCTGCACAACGTCAAGCCGGGGCAGATGCCGGCCAGATTCGGCGTTTCCGGCCGTGCTGCGGGGTAGTTGTTCCCCCAAATTAGCAGCCTTCGACTCCAAAGCACGCAACGTTGGAGCCCCAGCCGATATTCTCAGCCGTCGCAACTCGCGGCCCAGCTCTGGGACACTATGGACAGAGTCGGGGTCCGCGTGTATCCCCGCAGCGGCTTGATCATCAGGAAGCTGCACATCACCTGCCATCGCCTGACGATAGCTGAAGACGTCCCACGTTGTCCCATGCTGTCCAACGATGGCCGCCGGGGAGCGAGGTTCTCCGGCTTTGTCCGTAAGCCCTTCCTCGATCGCCTTGGTGCCTCTTAACTACGCAGCAGAGCCGATTGCTCGTAACCGGTTCGCGAATTGCCGCAAATCGAGTCATCCAGAAAGAAGCATTCGTCATTGCGACAGTCACGGGCCGTAGGCGCGATCCACGTCCAGCCGCCGGCCAGAGCTGCCCTGAAGAGGAGCGTCAACAATGCCACATTGGGTCTTTCCTACCATCATTGTCGCCTACACCTGCGTCGTCATCCTTCTGGCATTGACTGGCGTCTTTAGCAAGACCTCCGAACGGCGAACCGCGGCGTATAAGGTGCTTCGGGTGCTCTTGCCCGGGGGCGTGATGACGATTGCCGCGGAGGCGATCGTCAATAGCTGCAGCGCGACATGAACTCGGTCATGGCGGGGAAGATGCTGGTCTGGCCATCGAGCGAACCCGTTCCTCCGGATCTTTGCGGAGTATCTCCAGGACCGACAACGGACCGTCTTGTTGTGAGCAACCCAGAACCGCATCTGCGGGAAGCGACCAATGGCCCGCGCCAGATCGCTGCTGCGCCGGCTCGTTGGTGGCGCGGCGATACTCAGCGGGCTCCTCACTGGTCCGCAGCCGTACAAACCGATCTCCCGCACCGTTTCGGCAGCGCCCGCGATGCGGTCGAGCTCGTCCTTGATCAGTGCGAGTTCCGCGTCGGCCCGTGCAGCTCCCGCGCTGTCACCGAACAGCGGCCGGGACTTCGAGCACGGCGGGCGGGAAACGGCCGATGTTGTCGACCACCCAGCGGCGCAGCAGCGCGAGGGGCTCGCACGCGTCGCGGCCGAGCGGCGTCAACGAGTACTCCACGTGCAGCGGCACCGCGGGGTACACGGTCCGGTCGATCAGGCCGTGCTCCTCCAGGCGGCGCAAAGTGGCGGTGAGCGCCTTCGGACTCACCCCGTCGAGCCGGGCCCGCAACGCTCCGAACCGGCGCGGCCCGTCCTCGAGCGCGCCGAGGGCGAGGGCGCTCCATTTGTTGGCCAGCAGATCCAGCATGTGCCGGCAGGGGCAGGTCGCGTCGTACACGTCGTGGGCGCGGCCGCAGGATGGGGATGCCATGACCTCCACCGTAGTATACGAAGGTAACTAAGGGCCATTGACGGTAACTAGGGTCGTTCAAATACCGTCGGCCGCATGTCCGAATTGATGCGTGCGGTGGGCTACCGCAAGAACCTTCCGGTCTCCGACCCCTCGTCCTTGCTCGACCTCGAGCTTCCGGTGCCCGAGCCGGGCCCGCACGACCTGGTCGTCCGGGTCCGGGCCGTCTCGGTCAATCCGGTGGACGTGAAGGTACGCGCAGGGAGCGACCCGCACGGCGAGCCGAAGATCCTCGGCTACGACGCGGCGGGAGTCGTCGAGCGCGTCGGCACGGCCGTCACTCTGTTCCGCCCCGGCGACGAGGTCTGGTACGCCGGTTCGATCGCGCGTCCCGGCACGAACTCCGAGCTTCACCTGGTCGACGAGCGCATCGCCGGCCCGAAGCCGGTGTCGCTGGATTTCGCCGGGGCCGCCGCGCTCCCGTTGACCACCCTCACCGCGTGGGAGGCGCTCTTCGAGCACCTGCGCCTCGGCCCGGACAGCACGGGCACGCTGCTGGTCCTCGGCGCGGCCGGCGGGGTGGGCTCGATCGCCGTCCAGCTGGCGCGGCAGCTGACGAACGTCGAGGTGATCGGCACCGCCTCCCGCCCGGAGTCCCGGCAGTACGTCCTCGATCGGGGCGCGCATCGGGTGGTCGACCACCGAGCCGAGGGCCTGCCGGACGGGGTCGACTACATCCTCACGCCGCACTCGGCCGGCATGGTGCCCACATTCGCGCGGATCCTACGGCCGTTCGGCGCCGTGGTCGCCATCGATGAACCGGCCGGCCTGGACATCCTGCCGCTCAAATCCAAGAGCATCTCCTGGCACTGGGAGCTGATGTTCACCCGCGCCCTGTACGACCCCACCAGCACCGCGCAGCACGAGATCCTGCGGCAGGCCGCCGAACTGGTCGACAAAGGAGTTCTGCACACCACGCTCACCGAACGCCTCCACGGGATGAACGCCGCCAACCTCCGCCGCGCGCACGCCACGGTGGAGACCGGCTCGGCCATCGGCAAGGTGGTCCTCGATTACGCCATGTAACGGATCCGACGGGCAGACCGAGCCGGTTATCCGCGTCGGGCACTCGTATGGGCGGCGCTATCACCTCGGCCGAACTTTTGCCCCGTAGAGCCCTCACGACCCGCTCGGCCATCTAGTCGCTCAGCACGGTCGGCCAGCCATAGTTACGAAGCGTTTCGGCCCGCCGCCGGACATAGGTGGTGTTGGTCTCCCTCGCGGCGGCTACGTCATGAAGCCGACCCGGAAGCCGGAGTGGCGCGGCTCGGCCTCCATGCCCGTCGGGGCCTCCGTGGCGACCTGTACTAGCGGTGATGGTCTTCAGGTCGGCGCTCACCTCGTACCTGACCGGGCGCCGGCCTTGGTGCCGAACACGTCGTACGAGCCGTCGGCGTCCTTTGCACGTTGGTGACGGAGTCCTTCGCCAGTTACACATGTTGCGGAGCACCAGCAAAACACCGACGGAACATCCGACCTGCCGATGAAAGTATGGAAAGCCGGCATCGAACGAGACGAGTCACGCGATGATCGATCGATGAGGCGGCTTCAATACCTGGTGGAAAAGCCTCATCCAGACGGCCGACATGGAGCAGTTCCGTGACGACCTCACCGGCCGAGTGCGGGACGCCGTAACGCCGAAGCGGTCAGGGCCGACCGGCTGGAGCGAGCCATCCGTGCTTCCCGGGGCTAACCTAGCCCCAGCGAGGACGGCACCGCCGCCGCGGACCGATGGCGGTCTAGCTAACGGCACCCGACGCAGATGAGCGCCGGTCTCCTATGGGTTGTTGTGGGTCGGGCGGCTGCCCGCATGGCGGGTTAGCCCCAGCGGCGTAGTCGTTCGCTGCGGATGCCGGCGCGTTCGCGAATCGGCATCGCGGTGGAGCCTCCCCGGCCCGCTACGGGTCAAGCCGCTTCGGGTCGATGACATTGCCGTCGCCGGTGACGATGACGCCGTAATTGGCGCCGTCGACGGCGACGTGCCGGCCGGCTGACTGCGGGTGGTTGACCTGGCCATCGAGCAGGCCGGCAATGAAGCGCCTGATCTGGCCGTAAACAACATCACGGCGGCTGACCGGCTTGCAAATGGAGACGTGATTCGCATCCACCGGAATCGGCCGCACCTTAGCGATGCCGGGATTGGCGGAACTCTCGTCGACCACTCTCAGTCCGCCTGTGGCCTGCGTCTCGAAGAACGCCAGGGTGCGGATCGCTCGGTAGTCAAGCCAATCTCGGTACCGATCGTTGAGCTGCCTAAGGTGCGGTTCGTTGCGCACCAGGTCCTCGACAGCGGGCGTCCCCCGATAGACCGAACCGAGGGCCCGGACGGCCTTGGCCGTGCCGGATCCTGTGTGCGGCGTGGCGAGAAAAACAACACCCTTCGTCATCTCCGCGACGGCGGAGTATGCCGTTCCTGCCTCCGACGCGTGCAGCAGCATCTCTTTAACCAGGAGGCCGCCCATGCTGTGGGCGACGAAGCAGATGGGACGCCGGCCGATCTCGTGGTTTTGCAACAACGCAAGCACATTGATGGCACGATCCGGAATGCTCATCGACCGGCCGCGCCACCCGCTCGACCAGGCGTCGTAGTCAACGGACCAGACCGCGATCCGCTCCACGTCCTGCGCCAGCCACAGCGGCCAGAACGAGTCGTCGCCCCCGCTCGACCAGGACTTCCGTGCGTCACCGTCCAGCCCGTGGAGAAAGACCACATCCAAAGCCGCATCGTCTGGCGAAGCAATCTCAAAGATCTCCGTCACCACTCGGCTCCTCGTGTTCTGTGCCGTTGAGGCACGTACCCCGCAGCGTCAGGAACCGTGCTGCAGAGAGTCTATTACCTGCTGCACCGCGTCGGCCTCGTCGCCGCGGCCGGAGCGGCGGTAGATCCACTCCAGATGGTGGAGCGCGGCGATCACCCATCGCCCATACACCACTGGCGAAGAGTTCGCCAGATTGATCCACAATTCGAGGGCTTCCTCCGCGTCCGCCGAAGATGAAATGGTGGAGTTATCGCTTCGCGACAGCGAAAACAGAGCCAGGGCGAGCTCATGAGAATATAAGTTCGAACCCCCCGACCGTAGCGAACGCAGAATTCGGACCGCGCGTCGCAGCGGCGGCGCCGCCTCGGCGGAGTTCCCGAGATCCAGAAACACGTTGCCGAGATTCACCAGCCCACGAACAAGGTCGATCCGATGAACGTCGGGATGCGCGTCGGCCAGTTGTTCGCGAATCTCCACGGACCTTCTGATGACCGGTAGAGCCTCATCGAGGCGGTCATCCTTGCCTACCGCCGACGCGTACAGATCCAAGGAGTTGGCGAGGCTGGACGACCAACTGTCCGGGTCCTCGCCATGAAGGACCTCGTAGATGTGGGCGGACTCGCGGAGTGGCCCAATCGCGGATGACGGTTGCCCGGAGAGGAGGTGGTGGCCGCCGAGCGCGGCGAGACCCTTCGCCAGATCACCCCGCCGGTCCATCGAGCGGTCGGCAGCCAGACGCCTCAGCGCCGCCACGGCTTCGGTGGAGAGCGCGATCGCTTCCTCGTGCATGCCCATCTCGCCGTAAAGATTGGCCAGATTCACCCTAGCGGCAGCCAAACTGAACACCTGGAGGTCGGCGATCTCCGCTGGCAGTTGCTCCAGCGACTCGACCGACTGCTGTGAGACCTCGAGCGCTTCGTCGAACCGGCCGGCGTCCTTGAGGATCGTGCCGAGATTGCTGAGGGCGACGCTGAGATCCCTGAGCTTGAACGGATTCTCCTCGGAAATGGTCTGATAGAGCCCGATCGCCTCCGTCAAACTGTCGGCGGCGTTCTCGATATCGCCGAATTCGCGCAGGAGGTTTGCTAGCGCTCGGAGGGAATCGGCAAGATCCTCACGATTGCTGTTGGGATTCGCTTCATACAACTCTCGTCTGATCTCGACTACGCTTCGCGAAACCTCCAAGGCATCTTCATAGAGGCCGAGACGGCTCAGCAACTCCGGAATGTTCGCCATTGTCGCCCCGAGACTGGGCAGGTACTTTTCAGAGTTCTGCTCGGCAAGCCCGGCCCGCAAGGCCGCGGCGCGCCGGGTCGCGTCCAGCGCCGCCCGGATCTCGCCCTTTCGGGCCAGGGTGACTCCGAGGTTGGTCAGGGCACTACCGAGCCCCTCCCGGACCTCCACCTCCTCGCGCTCGGTGAGATCGCTCCTTTGCTGGGATATCGCGAGGATCGCATTGACCGCATCCTCCATGGTGACCAGCGACTCATCGTTGAGGCCGCATTCCGACTGCGCCAGCCCCAGGTTCACCATGGCGGTAGCCAGATCGAGCCGCGTCGAAACTGCGTTGTCAGCTAGTCCTCGTTGAACGTGTACCGCCTCTTCGGCCGCCGACAACGCCCGGCGCGAATCACCCAGAGTCAGGTAGCAGTTGCACAGGTTGGTGAGCACGACGCTGTAATTCCGCACGTCCTCGGCGTCACCGCTCTCGCTGAGCCGGCGATACAGCGGGAGTATGGACCGGTACACCTCCACCGACTCGGCCGTCCGGCCGGCGTCCGAAAGACGGCTGGCGTGCGTGGCGGTCCGGTATGCGCTGTCTCTGACGGTGGCCGGATCGTCTTCGCCACGGACCTCGTCCGGAGTGGGCACGGACCCAAGTAGCCGTTTTGATACCTCGACGGCGATGTCCGCCCGGCTGCTGCTGAAGCCGACGGCGCCCAGCACCGCGTCGATGTACTCGAGCTCTTCCCCGTCGACGTCCTCGATCGCCAGGCGGACTGCATCTCTGGTCGGGAAGGGGTCGAAGGCGATGGCGGCGCGTACGTAGTACTGAGGAAATTGTTCGATCAGCCGCAGTCTCAGCTGTTCGAGGCGGCGCAGACCGTGCGGGTAGTTCTTTGCGGCGCGGGGAGTCGATATGGCCCTGGTAAGCACGACGAAGATCCGCCCCGCCGTAAAGCCTCCGCTGGCGGCGTTGGTTGGCTCCAGCAGCTGCACGAAAGGCTCGATCGCGCTGCTGTCGTTCGGCGCGCGGTCCAGGGCTCGCAGCAAGTGCGTGTCCGGGAGCCGGTCGGGTGTCGGCGCCCTCCAGTAGAGGTCGCCGGCGGGGTCCGGGTAGATTGCGCTGAGGAGGGTGCAAATTTTTTGAATCGTGGCGAAGGGAAGCTGCCGGAAGGCCGGATTCCGGACGAGGATAGCCGCGGCCTCCTCGATATCGTTGGGCGGGTAGAGGAAAGCCGACGACATCGCGCTGTCCAGCTGAGCCTCCTCGCACTCCACATGTTCGGCGATCGCCAGCTTCTTGAGCATGCGCTTCTCGTGCAGCAACACCCCGGCTAGTGCATCGGAGAATTCACCAGGCTCCGCCCCGCGGGTCATGGAGAGAGCGACCAGCAAGGCTTGCGCGTAGAAGTCCAGCGTTGTCGCCTCGCTCGCTTGGCGGGGCGGAGGAGCGTCTTCCACGCTCGACGGTGCTGGTCCTTCCATTGCCGTCGCCTTGCGGTAGAACTGTCGCACCGCATCGAACCAGACCTTGTTCATCCGATCGGCGTCGAGGGCGGCCGTCAAAGACTTCAGCCGCGTCGGTTCGGGATCTACCCACCGATGGTACGGGTGATCACGTGCCACAGTCGCCCACCAATCGCCTTCGGTACGGGCGAGCAGGAGCAGTTTGACCCGCCCGACGAGGAGTCCGTCGTTCGAGGCGACGATCGCTGTCAGAAGCTTCGCGACGGCGTCGGCCTGCTCCTCGGCATAGTCCACGACCAGCAATGCATTGTGAGACTCGTGCGTCGAGAGGAACAGCAAGGCGGCGTTGATCTCGGCCCAACGCTTGAGCCAATGGTGAAGCGCGTCGATGCGGCCCAGGCTGTTTTCCCGTGCCTGAAGCGTCGCGGGCGGAAGATCAAGTTGACCGGAGATCCACTCCGATTCGGCGAGCACCTCCGACACGGAACGCGCCAACGTAGTCTTGCCCTGCCCTCCCTCGCCCGTGACTAGCCTGACAAAGGGGGCCAGCGGCGCGTGCGCCCACGACGTGAGCTCGGCGACCTCCGGTCGAGGCTGGACACTGACGATTCCAGCATCCGGGGCGAGCCAATGGAACAGGGAAGGGCCTCGCGCCGGTCGTGCCGACATGCCGAAAAGCATCCTCCGGCAGGCTGACAGGTCTTGCGGTGGCGACACTTCTTCCTGCACGCTGCCGAACGACGCGATGACATTGTGGTCTCCGGTCACGATAACGCCGAAATTTTGAGTTGTCGTGACCGACCTGTCTTGCATCCCGCCATTATCACTCCGGCGCCGCGCATCCGGGACAGCCGTCACACGAGGTGCTGACCAAGCGTGACCCGGGGGGCGGGACGATCTCCGTGGCCTCCGCCTACCAAACCGGCCGGGGAGGCGGCGACTGGAGTTGGCGCCACTTGGCGTGGTCGAGCTGGCGCGCTCGCACGTCTCCGGGCCGTTTTACGACCGGCGAGTCGATCGCCTCATGCGCGCGGCGAGCCGTGTTCATGAGCTCGGCAACGCAATAATGATCAACAGGCATGCCGGGGATGTCGTGAACGACACCGTCAGTGACAAGGACGGCTCGGTGGCGGTGCCCGCAATGCCCGTGTCGTCGTGCTTGGCCGGCCCGCTACCCGACGTCGCCGCTGGCTAGAGAGGACCCTAGTTGGCCGGGTCCGAACGACGCTTCCTCTTGCGGCGGCCAGCGCCGGGCCGACAGCTGCGATGATCGGACCGGATCGAGGGCGTGGCCGTTGGATGGTGACCCGGACTATGCGATGGGTGTATCGATCCTCAACGAAGGCTCGAATCGTAGCGGCGATCCGCCCAGTCGCATCCCGGATCACGGGGGAGACGGCCGAGTTGATTGGCCGACGTGGTCATCTATGTGGCGTCGGAACATCAGCAGCGGACCATCGCCAAGCGTTGCCGGGTGAATCAGAGAATCGTCGTCATCGCTGATCCCCGTGACCCGCGTCAAGTAATCCGGCTCCCCGCGAGGTGCGGCCTGGCTGCGCCGGGACAGATTGCTAACTCGTCGAATGAACGTCGAGGTGATGCCTGACGACCACTTTTGGACCGGCCGACAAGGAGGAGCGTCACACGCAGAGGGGACAGGCAACTCATGCAACCGCGGTAAGTGCTCGACCACCTGCGCCAGCTCACCGCCGACGCCGGGCTGCCCGTGACCCGGGTGCACGACCCGCAGCACACCGCCCCGACCATCATGATTGATCAAGGCGTGCCGCTGGCCGTGTGGTATCCGAGGAACTGCGGCACAGGAAACGTGGCCAAGAAGGCCGAAGAACGGAGAAGGCCGGTCCGCGTCTCCGCGATACCGGCCCTGACCTGCGGTTTTCTGGTCGGGCTGACAGGATTTGAACCTGCGACCCCTTGACCCCCAGTCCGATAACGATTTGATTAAGCCCTTCTAAGTGGTGTCGTTTTATACGCAGAACCGGACAGAACGCCATGGTGACGCCGTCCGATTTCAACCAATCCTAGAGACTTCGACCAACGCCGTGACCAGGTCCGTGACCACGGTCGATCAAATGGGATCGCCACCATTCAGTACGGACCATTGGCCTGATGCTTTCGCGCCTTCGTGAACGAGGTCGCATGACTTTCTGACGCCTGAACGATTCAAAACCGCGCGGGGCCGGCGCTCTAGGTGCGCACTTGACAGCATATGAGAGGCCCACCCTCGCTCCGCACCGGAAGCTCTCATAGCGGCTCCAGGGCCTCAACTTTTTACAGAATAGCAGCCGATGAGGTCGGTTCGCACCAAGTCGCATCGAACCCTGGCGGGGTGAGGATCATCAGGTGCTGGGGAGCGCGAAACATCGCCACGTGGATGATTCACTTGGCTTCGCAGGTAGACATGAGATGCTTGAAAGGCTTCCGCCACGCGACTTCGCCTTTGGGGCAACCGCACGACCTTGCGGTGCTTTGCTAACGAGAAGCACTGCGTCGTCCGTCTCACTTTAGAGGAATGCGCCGTGGCGAAAGCTATGCGCGCATCTTTTTGATTTTTTTTGTTGCTTCCAGTCCGAACCTCTCGAAAGCCGAAATCGACAATAGCTGCCGACCCTCTTTCACCTTCTTTTCGTTGCGAATCCCGGCGCAGTCAGTTTTGTATTCGGTAAGGCGGCTGGCCGCTAGCGGCTGCGGCTTGCAAGTCGACGTCGCTGAATCCGGCGCAGTCTGCGATTCGCGCGTAAGGCACAGCGCGTATTTGTCGTTTGATCCTGTCAAGATTACAAAAGCGCGAGTCGGCATTCCGCGTTTGCGTCTCGCCGGTCCCCACTCGTAGCGCAATGCGTGACGCATCTCGGTCGTCGACGTGTAGCTGTCAAGTTTCCGGAGGAGGTTTTCGTACGCTTCGATTACGGCGAAGTGGTTGAAAAGAGAGGGGTGGTAAATCACCCTGAAGAAGTTGCGGGTGAGCGGCGGGCGGCGCTAGCTGGCCACCCGGCGCAGGTCGGAAAGCTCGCCAAGGACACGGCCGCTCCATAGCGGCCACGTTCGATCCAGCGATGGCAACGCCTGCCCGGGGATCAGACGAATCGAAACCTCACCTGAGGAACCAGGTTCGATGCTCTTAGCACCGAGCAGGTCCAGGACGCAGCCATACACTAGCGTGTCGACGGCCGGGTCGCCGATGACGAACGACCGCGACGGATTCGGCATCGCTCCGCCAGTCATCGCTGCGGCGAAGAACTCCGCGTGCGCGTGCAACACTTCGCTCACAGGATCGCTACCTCACCCAAGCCCAAGACCGCCTCTTCCAGTAGGAAGTATGCGTCCCCCTCACCGGCCACCGTGATGCTGTCGGCCCCACTGGCCAGAAGCCCTTCGTCGACCTGCGAACTCGTGACGACATAGTCGCCGTAGCCGGCCTGCTCATACTTCTGCGCGAGGCTCTGCGCCTGCTCCCGCGTCGGATAGAAGTATTTCCCGATCTGGCCAGGCCCCAACGCGTACCGGCCGCCGTTACCAGCAATCGCATCGAACTCCTGTGCATCGACCGCCCGATACAACGTGACCAGCGCGCCGTCGGCCGCTGTCGGTAAACCTGGCCCGGGGAGCTGGCCGGCGAGCATGAACTGGTTGTCTGACGCCGAGCCCTGGCCGTTCTGCGTCGTGGTGACCGAGGTGAACCCGTCCGGCAGACTGAGCTGCTCGAAGATCTTCTGATGGACGCAGTCCGCCGGAATCTGCACCGTGCCCCGTACTCGGCGCAGGACTGTCGCGCCCTTGATCAGGCCGGGATCCCCCGGCACCGTCACTGCGACGGCCGGCGTGCTGACCTCCCGCTGCGCCGACGCTGCGGTCCAGCACCACAGGGCCATAGTGACATCGACGGTCTGCTCGCTGCCGGTCTCGTTGACAAGCCCAGCTTCTACACCAATCGTCTGGCCCGCAACGGCGATGTGCCGAGCAGGAGGGCTGTCCCGTTGTGCCGAGTCTGCGTCGACCGATGCACCGGCCGACATGATCGACGAGTAGAACGGGATCGCGTTGACCCCTTGGGACGGCGCCGCAACCGCTGGTCCCGCGCCAGAGAAAGCTTGGCCCAGTGTTACGGCGATCGCCATCAGAACGGCTATGGCCCTGCCTCTAAGAGCCGACCGAGTTCCACGCACCGCTACCCCCGCATCGATAGATCCGCATCTATGCGGTTGGCAGCTTAACAGGCATCGCGTACACACGCGATCACTGAATGTATGGAGGCGGGCGTGGAAGTGGTGATGCTGCGACGTTTCATTCACCGCGTAGGCCCGCGCCTCGGGGCGAAGCGGTGGCCGGCCGGGCCGAGGTCGATCTGCACGGGTAAGCCGTCGGCGAGGGCCGGTTCGGTGATGCGCGGGAAGCCGTCGACCAAGGTGCGTAGCTGGCCGTCTTCGTGGACGTCCAGGAGTCGCAGGAAGAAGTCGGCGCCAGCGTCCGAGCAAAGGGTCGTGGTGGCGCGGACGCGGCCGGCTAGGTACATCGGCTCGGACATGGCTCGCTGGTGAAGGTACGGACGGCGGGCCGTCGCTCGAGGGGACGGCTGTCCCAGAGGCCGCCGACGGCCTCGACGCCGAGGGTGGCCATCGCGACGGAGGGGGTGGGGTCTGCCGGGTCGTAGGTCGATTTGATCCGGGAGGCGTATTTGGCGGATCCGCAAGGACCAGGGCCAGCTATCTGCGTACGGTGGTGGCTCATTGGAACAGGATGGTCCCGGTTGCCCGTATCGGGGATTATTTTTTCTTTGTGTCAGCGGCGGTGTTCATATCTCGTTCGCACCTCGGCGAGGGTTTCCTTTCCCTCGCCGATGCGCCAGAAGGTCCAGCCGTTCGCAGATTTTCCGTCCAGTACCGCTTCAGCTGCGGCGGTAGGGGAAGGGAAAGGTTCGTCGCTCGCGGTACGGATTCTGCCGTCACCTAGTAGCGTCGCGCGGAACATTTTTCGGTTGCGCGTGCCGATCAGGCCAGTGTCGGGCGCGAGCATTCCTTCTCGGATAAGTTCGACGAGGGTGACCAGTGACCTTTTCCGTTGCCTGGGTCTTGGTGTGGCGACCGGTTGTGTCGGAAGGATCAGGCCGAGCCGGTCCGCCGCCCAGATTTTCTCGGCCATGGCTTTGAACAACTGGCTGCGGGATTGCACGAACGCGGGGATTGGTATCGTTTCATCGTAGGCTTGGAAATCGAGTTTCTCGTCCTCGCGGAACCGGCGGAACCGTACCTCACCTCGCCCGTAGCTGTCGGGGTGCAGCGAGCCGGCCAGCATGTAGTGGCTGCGGTATGCGCCGAGTTTGTCGGCCAGTCTTAGGGCGCCCAGGCTCGCGTTGTCTGAGCCTTCCAGCAGAACCAGGGCGCCCAGGCGGCTGCGCTGGCGGGAGTAGGCGTCGCTGTCTGGGATTACGTTGCGGTATTCGGCGTGCCTGCTCGTGAAGAGGTGTTCGACCTCGTGGCCGCGGCCGTCGATATGGTTGAGCATATGCACGGCGCGGTCGCCGCGGCCTGTGCGTGATTCCATCCAGGCGGTCAGCCGGGCGAGAAAGTAGACGACGAAAGGCCGGTTGCCGCGCTCGCGGTAGCGCAGGGTCAGCACGCCGCTGAAATTCGGGTACCAGTTGGCTGCGGTCTTTCCCAGGGCGATGGCGAGGTCGTGCACCGTCCGGGATTCACGTACCGCCGGCCGCAGTTCGTTGACCAGTTCGTCGATTTCGGCCTGTCCGTAGTTTTCAGCGACTAGGCCGCGGGTGACGACGAACAGGTCGAGGAAGTTGGCGACGAGGGTGGCCTTGCGGTGCATGTCGTCCTCGTTGTCGCTGGAGCGTATGGCGGCCATGGTGAGGTCGAACTGCCGGATGATGCCGTTGGAGGTGTTAAACCAGGTGCCGAGATGGCCTTCGACCGGTGCGGCGGCCCAGCGCAGCAGATCGGCGTAGAACGGGTAGAGCGGCTGGAGTTCCTGGGTGAAGAGTTTGGCGTGGTCGCCTGTCTTGTAGCGTGGCCAGATCGCTTCTTCGTGCCGCACCAGCCATTCGTGCGGTGCCTCGTCGAGGGTGATGCCGTCACCGTCGTCGGGGTGCAGGTGGAAGTAGTGTGCCCTCAGCACGCTACGCACGAAGTCGAGCGTCGCGTCCTTCGCCACCGCGTCGAGCGCGGCTTGCATGGACTGCCAGCCGGCGTCGTGCACGCGTGGATCGGGTCGCGCATCGCTGAGTAGGTATTGTTTCAGCAGGTCGAGTGGGGTGAGCCGGACGCCGCGGTCGTTCATCGCCACGAACATTTCGAGTGCGCGGTCGGGGTCGCCGGCGTCGAGTTCGACAAGCGATACTCGTTCGAGTAGCCAGGTGACGAAGTTTGGTAGCGCCTCGCCTGGCAAGTTTTGCAGGCAGAACTGAGTGACGTCTTGGTAGGCCTGGAATACCCGGACGACGTCTGGCTCGCCGTACGCGCCGAAAGCCTGCCCGTTGAGCAGGTCGTTGAAGCAGTCGCGGTAGCCGATGTCGGTGATGGTGAACTGTCGCCGGACGGGGTCGATGCCGAGGATCAGCGTCAGCAGGCGAGCGCTCTGATCCCTGGTGTCCTCACGCGATGACGTCAGATGGTAGAGCCGAATTAGCAGAAGGAGAAGGGTGACCACCCGCTGCTGGCCGTCGGCGAGGTATTTCTCCTCGGCGCGGCGATAGGTGATGACCGAGCCGAGAAAGTAGGGCTCGTAGGTCATCGCGTCGGCGACCTGGTGGTTCGGCCGCCACTCTCGTTCGAATTTTTTGATTAGGTCGAGCATCAGTTTTTCGACTTGGAGTTTTTCCCAGGCGTAGCGGCGCTGGAAATAGCCGAGGCTGTAGGCGTTTCCCTCGAAGAGTATGCGCACCGTTGCGGATCGGGCGCGCACAATCTCCTTCGGATCTGGCGATCCGGCCATGACGACCCCCAGCGTACTCAGGAAACCGGTTCGGCCAGCGCCTTGAGAACGATGATGGGTTTGCCTGTTCCGGTCCAGATGAATCCGCAACGCCTGATTCTGACGCGTTCTCCGGCGCGGGCGTTCCCTTCGTGCCGTTCGGCCGCGAAATCTACGGCGGCACCAACGGGACCGATTACGTCCAGCCGATTGTCTTGGGCCTCACGCATCAGCCATGCCACGATCTCGGGGGCCTTCTGGTCCTCGGCAGCGAGCTGGTCGGCGCCTGCAACCACGTCGGCCAGCAGCGTGACCTTCTCCCGTGTGCTCTGCTCGGTCCAGTCAGGCCTGGCTCTGGGCCCCGAGTTCTCGGCGGCGGCCAGCACATTCTTGATCGCCTTGACATATGGTTGCACGATCCAGCTGCGGCTGGACTTCAGGGCCAGGTCGGTCAGCTCGGTCAGCGCTCTTCCTGAGGTGACCGTGACGGGTGACCATTCGTAATGGGTCTTGTCCGGCCGGCCGATCTGCGGATGCTCGGCGAGCCTTTTCTGCGCAGACTTCCATCGGCGGTTAACCGTGATGGGATCGGCACCTGCCTCGACGATCACCTCACGGATATCACGAAGCTGAACTGGGCGCCCGGCGCGTTCAATGACTTCCGCGAAAACGGATTCCGCGTCTTTGTCGAATCGATCGAGCAGGCCCACGCCGTCCACCTTCACCGTCGACAGTGAAATTACTTTCAGTAGTAGTGCCGTCCACCTACGGTTACATCATAAGCATCGATCGATGATCGCCGAGGTGTCGTCACCGCGACAATGTCGTCACCTTCCGATCAAGGGGACGGATCAGGTATGGCGGGTCGGCGTCTGGTGCGTTGGCCACCAAGTTCGCCGGGTCCGAGCGGTCCGGGAGCCTTGATTGGAATTGCCCCGATCTGCTGGCGTTCGCCGAAGACCCGGGTTCGTTCCCCCGGCTTTGCACAGCCGGGGCCCTTCAAGGGTTTGGCCGGCGGCTGCTCGGTGTCCAGAGCGAGGTCGAGAGCAGTCTGGTCGTTTCGATCGGGGGCAATGCGTCGTCGAGACCGCGGAGCCGCTGGTACAGGGCGCGCATCTCGGCCTTTCCCGGCAGGTGCTTTCCACCGGCGGCTTTCTCCAGGACGGTCAGGGTGTTGATCAGCTGGATCGAGCCGATCGTGGTGTCGGTACGTCGCAGCCGGTCGAGTCTGCGGGTTTCGGTTGTTGCGAGCCGGGATCCGGCGCCGTCGTCGATCAGGACGACGACGTGGGCACCTGTTTCCGCGGCCACGACGGCGTGGGCGATCACCATGGTTTCGCCGAGGTCTTTGGAGGTTTTGACGCGTTGGGCCATGGGTTGCTGCGCCGATGCGGTCGACGGTCTTGACCAGTGGCGGGGTGGGGTCATCGGCGAGGATCTGGATCCAGGTCGGGGTCAGCTTCTTCCAGACCGTGGCGGCGGCTTTGAAGCGGGGGTCCTGCGCGGATTTGCGAAGCACTTCGTCTTGCACCGTCTCGGGGACGCTGATTTTCCCGAGGACGCCGATAAGCAGCCGCTCCTGGTTGGTCGACAGGAAGTTCAGGCTCGGGCCTGCATCGATGATCGGCCGGTGGGTCATGACGTGTATGGCCCCCATGAGCTTTCATGGTCATCGCCAGGCCCACCGAGGTCAGCGTCCAGAGCGTCGAGATCGACGTCGGCGTCAGGCAGGTCGGCTACAGGCGTCCAGGCGACGGCATCCTCAGCTGGGACGATGCCGGCCTCGGACAGTTCTTGTTCCAGGGTGGTGACGGGGACGCCGCGGAGGGTGGCGATGGCTTGCGGGGCGAGTAGTCCCTCGGTGTAGGCGTGGATGGCGCGGGTCAGTAGCCGCTGCGGGGCTCGGCGCTGGTCCGCGTCGGCTTGTAGCGCGTGGTATTGGTCGCTCCATCCGTATCGGACGGCGAGTTGCGGGGTTGTCGTGCTCATCCACGACTGTTTGGTAGCGGCGTCGATGTAGCCGGCTTGTTCCATAGCGATCACGGCGATCGCCGGTGACACCAAGAAGTATTGGACGACGGCCGACAGCGTCGCTAGGTCGGCGTCACGGGCGGCGCCGAGGAAGTCGCGTAGCCCGAGCAGCGGCACCAGCAGGTGCCGGGCGAAGGCATCGGCTCGGACTTCGGCGGGGGGCCGTACGGTCGAGCCGGGAGGACTGGTGTCGGTCCAGTCCTCGAACAACGCGTGCGCGAGTTCGTGGGCCAGGGTGCTGCGCTGGCGCATCGGCCGTCGCGTGCGGGCAACGCCGATGAACACGGTGCCACGCGTGGGGTCGCGCATGGTCAGGCCGTGTTCGTCGGGCCCGGCGTCGAGGACGGACACGTCGATGCCGGTTGCTTGTTCGATCAGCGCAACGAGATCGCCCAGAGGCTGGCGGCCCAGGCGATGCTCGTTGCGGAACTGATCGGCGGCGGCTCGGCCTTCGGCTTCAGAGCTCATGAGGGTTACTACCGCCGTCACGTCGTGGCAGGGATGGCCTGCTCGTCTAAGTAGTCGCTGAGTTGTATGTAGTGCAGCAGCGTCTTGCGCATGCTTTCCATGTCGGCGCCGTTGGTGGCGCGGGCCGCATACTGGACCCGGTCGGCGACGGTGCCGCTACCGGTCAGCTGCGCGACGGTGTAGCCGGTCGCCTGGGCGATCGCCATGAGCTCGGGCAGCTTTGCCGCACGATCACCGGAGATGATGCGCGACAGCGTGGATTGGGAGATGCCGGTGGCCTCGGACAAGGATCGCTGGCTCAGGCCGGCTGCCCTCAGAGCTTCGTCGATCAGCGCGCCGATATTGGTTGTGGTCATGACCCCTCCTTCAGGCTGAATCATGATCGGATCATGTGATTCAGTATAGGTGATAGCGCCAGACACTGCCAGCAGCCCAGAGCCGCGGCGACAGATGGCGCGCAGGTCGCCCGTTCGGTACTAGAAACGCCGTCCGGACCGACCTCACAGAGCCGCGACGTCCGCCATGCGCGAGGTCGGAAGCCGGCCAGTCGAGCAACTCGGGCGCCTGCCGCGTAGTCAAGCCTTCGGTTGCCGGTTGGCGCGATCGCGCGTGGGACGCCAGCGGCCTAATCCCGAGTTACACAGAGTCTCCTGCCGGACCAACCCCCGGCGCCCCGGCGTCGTCCTTCCTGGCAAAGCCTGGCAAACCCTCGGGCCCGTCACCAGGGCAAGGCCCAAAAAGCCCCTAATCCATCGTGACGTCCGAGTCGACAGAGCTATCTGTCACTGGCGGACAAAGATAGATATTACAAGAGTCAGAATCGCCTCGGACGGGGATTCCGGATCGCCGCTCGGCGCGCCGTGTGCCCGGTGGCCAGCCCAGGCGCGACCGGCGGTACTGCTTCGGCTGGGGCGTTGTCAGTGGGTGGCGACCGGGGTGGACCGTCCGCCGGCCGGTGCGCTGTCGTGCGGCCGCTGGGGGCGGACGTTCACGCAGATGAGGACGATGATCGCGGCTGCCAGGGCGCAGGCTGAGGCGAGCGCGAAGGCGGTGGCGTAGCCGTGGACGGCGGCTTGTTGTGCGGTGCTGCGGGTGAGCCAGGTTGCGGTGGCACCGGCGGCGACGGTGTTCATCAGCGCGGTGCCGATGGCGCCGCCTACCTGTTGTGAGGTGTTGAGCAGGGCCGAGGCGATCCCGGCGTCTTGCGGCTGGACGCCGGCGGTGGCGACGTTCATCGCGGCGGTGAATGCGGTGCCCATGCCCAGGCCGAGGAGCAGTTGCGCGGGCACGATCAGCGTCGTGTACGAGGAGCTGGTGGACAGCTGGGCGAGTAGAAGCATGGCGGCGGCGGCACTGAGATAGCCGGGTACGAGCAGTGCCCTGGCCGGGAGCCGGGTGACCAGGCGTGCGCCGATCTGAGTGGATCCGATCGCTAGGGCGACGGTCAGCGGCAGGAATGCCAGTCCGCTGGTCAGTGGTGACCAGCCCTTGATCTGCTGGAAGTAGTAGGCCAGGAACAGGAACTGGCCGAAAATCGCGATCATGAGCAGGGCGACGCCGAGGTAGATCCCGGCGCGGTTGCGGTCGGTGACGATCCGTAGCGGCAGCAACGGTGCTGGCACCCGGGACTGCACGAGCACGAACACAGCCAGCGGGATGGCTGCGGCCACGAACGCGCCGATGGTGACGGGTGAGGCCCAGCCGGTTTGCTCGGCGTGGGCGAAGGCGTAGACCAGCGCTAGGATTCCGCCGCTGCCGAGCAGGGTTCCGGGGATGTCGAGCCGGTGGCGGGTGGGTGCGGCGACGTCGTGGATCGACGGGATCGCACCGCCACAGCAACAGCGGCGAACACAATGTTGATCAGCAGGCACCAGCGCCAGTCGACGTACTCGGTGAGCACGCCACCGAGCAGCAGGCCGGTGGCGTTGCCGGCCATGGCGATGGCGCTGAAGATCCCGAAGGCCTTGGCCCGTTCACGGCCGGTGGTGAACGCGGTCGCGACCAGGGACAGGGCGGCGGGGGCGAGGATGGCGCCGAAGACGCCTTGCAGTGCGCGGGCGGTGAGCAGCATGCCGGTGGTGACGGCGATGCCGCCGAGGGCGGATGCGAGGGCGAAACCGACGAGGCCGGTGAGGAAGATGCGTTTGCGGCCCCAGAGGTCGCCCAGGCGGCCGCCGAGTAGGAGCAGCCCGCCGAAGGTGAGGCTGTAGGCGGTGATGACCCACTGCCGGGTGCCGTCGGAGAAGCCCATGTCGGCCTGCATCCGGGGCAGGGCGATGTTGACGATGGTGCCATCGAGGATGACCATCAGCTGGGCGATCGAGATGAATGCGAGCGCCTGCCAGCGGCGGGGATCTATGGCGGGTGCCGTGGACGGTGCGGCGGTGTCGGTCATGGGTGCTTCCTGTGACAGTAGGTGGGCGGGTTAGGCGACCGGAAAGACGTGCGAAGCGTTCACCCGGCCGGCTCGGCGCGTGTGCCTCGCCGGGCCGGCCGGGTGGTGCTTAGCGGGTGGGTGCCTCGACGCCGGTCATGTCGAGGGCGGCCTGCGGGAGCCGGGCGCCGTGGATGGTGATGGCGGCGACGGCGGCGTTGAGCTGGGTGATCTCGGTCGGGGTGAAGGTGACCTGTTCGGTGCCGATGTTCTCGATGAGATGCGAGAGCCGGGTGGTGCTGGGGATCGCGACGATGTACGGGCGCTGGGCCATCAGCCAGGCGAGGGAGATCTGCGTGGGGGTGGCGCCCTTGCGGACGGCCCAGTCCTGCAGCAGCTGGACCAGCGGCATGTTCGCGGCCATGTTGGCGGCGCTGTTGCGGGGTACCTGGGTGCGGAAGTCACCGGCGGTGAAGCGGGTGTAGGGGCTGATGGTTCCGGTGGTGAATCCGGCGCCGAGCGGGCTGAACGGTATGAAGCCGATGCCCAGCTCGTCACACAGCGGCAGGACACTGGTCTTCGGGCCTCGCCAGATCATCGAGTATTCGTTCTCGATCGCGGTCAGCGGTTGAACGGCGTGGGCGCGGCGGATGGTGTTCAGGCCCGGCTCGGACAGGCCCCAGTGCAGGACCTTGCCCTGGCGGATCAGGTCTTTGACCGTGCCGGCGACGTCCTCGATGGGCACGGCCGGGTCGACCCGGTGTTGCAGGAGCAGGTCGATGCGGTCGGTGCGCAGCCGTTTGAGCATGCCGTCGACGGCGGCGCGGATGTGCGCGGGCCGGCTGTTCAACACGGCAGGGCCGAACGTCCCGGTGGCCGGGTCGATGTCGTAGCCGAACTTGGACGTGATGGTCACCTTGTCACGGACGCCGCGCAGGCTGTCGCCGAGGATGCTCTCGGCTTCGAACGGGCCGTAGGCTTCGGCGGTGTCGAAGGAGGTCACGCCCTGGTCGACGGCGGTCCGGATGAGGGTGACCATGTCGTTGCGGCTGGTGACCGGGCCGTAGAGGGTGCCGGGCAGCGTCTGGGTGCCCATTCCGAGGCTGGAGACCTTCAGGGTGCCGAGCCGCCGTTGTCCGCGCTGGGTGACGGCATCGGTTACCCGGCGGCTACCGCCGGCCGTGGTGTTGCGTCGCGGGTCGGCTTGCGCTTGGGCCGACGAGACGGCCCATCCGCCCACGGCGGACGCGGCGGCCAGGCCCGCGGCGCCGGCCAGCAGGCGGCGCCGGCTGCTGCCGGTGGGACCGCCGGTCGCGGTGTTGTCGATGTCGCTCATCGGCCTCGTTCTCCCGTGCATGTGGATAGTCGGTGTCGGGGTGGGCGTGTTTCTGAGTCCAGCACGGGCGCCGCCACGGTGGGAGCCCCGGTCAAGGGGGTCACTGGCAGAGGCTGCCTGCGGGTCGTGACCGCTCCTATGCTCGGGTTATGGACGACGCCCGACAGCAGCTGCGCGAGTTTCTGATGACCCGGCGCGCCCGGATCACGCCGGAACAAGCGGGCCTGCCGCGGATGAACGCATCCCGGCGGGTGCCCGGTCTGCGCCGAGAGGAACTGGCCTCGCTGGCCGGGGTGTCGATTAGCTACTACGTTCGGCTGGAACGCGGCGACGCGTCCGGGGCCTCCGACAGCGTCCTGGAAGCCATCGCCCGCGCGTTGCAACTCGACGACGCCGAACGCCGGCACCTGTTCACCCTCGCTCACGCCGGGGCCGGCACCCGGCCACAGCGTGTACCCCGGCCGGTCGCGCAGCAGCTACGCCCGAGCGTGCAGCTGTTCCTGGACGCGATCACCGATGCTCCCGTGGTGGTCGGCAACCATCGGGCGGACATCATCGGCGCCAACCGGCTGGGCTACGCCCTGTTCTCGCCGATGTGGGGCATCGACGATCCGAGCACCATGACCGAGCGGCCGCCGGCGGTCAACGGCGCCCGGTTCATGTTCCTCGACCCCGCCGCCCAGCGGTTCTACCCGCAATGGGAGCAGTCCGCCGACCAGATGGTCGCCATCCTGCGGGTGGCGGCCACCGACCATCCGTACGACAAACAGCTGTCCGCCCTCGTCGGCGACCTCGCCGTGCAGAGCGACGACTTCCGGATCCGCTGGGCCGAACACAACGTCCGCGAGCACCGCACCGGCCCCAAGACCCTGCATCACCCGATCGTCGGTGACATCACCCTCACCTACGAGGTCATGACCCTGGCTGCGGATCCAGGCCTGACCATGACCTCCTACTGCGCCGCTCCGCACACCCCGGACGCCGAAGCCCTGCGGCTTCTCGCCAGCTGGAGCACCCGGCTGCTCCAGCGGTAACCACCCGCCTCTCGTCTGATCGGCGCCGCCGTTTCTTGGTTCGGCACTGCCGCCATCGGCGTGCGCTCACACTTTGTTCCTCGAAAGGGAAAACCATGGAATACACGCGCCTGGGTAACTCCGGCCTGAAGGTCAGCCGCATCACGCTCGGCGGCATGAGCATCGGCGAGCCGGGGACGATGTGGGGCTGGAGCCTCGGCGAGGACGCCGCCCAGCCACTGCTGCGCCGCGCGGTCGAGCTGGGCATCACCTTCTGGGACACCGCCAACGCCTACGCCTACGGCTCATCCGAACAAATCCTCGGCCGGGCCGTCAAAAAGTACACGACCCGCGAGAAAATCGTGCTCGCCACGAAACTGTACTGGCCGATGCACGACGGCCCCGGCGGATCCGGGCTATCCCGCAAGGCGATCTTCGAGCAGACCGACGCGTCGCTGGCCCAGCTCGGCACCGACTACATCGACCTGTTGCAGATCCACCGCTTCGACCCAGAAGTCCCCGTCGAGGAGACCATGCAAGCCCTGCACGACGTGGTCACATCGGGCCGGGTCCGCTACATCGGCGCGTCCAGCATGTACGCCTGGCAGTTCGCGAAACTGCAGACCGCCGCCCAGCTCAACGGCTGGACCCGGTTCATCTCCATGCAGGACCAGTACAACCTCGCCCAGCGCGAAGAGGAACGCGAAATGTTCGGGCTGCTCGCCGACCAGGGCGTGGCCAGCATGCCCTGGAGCCCCCTGGCCGCCGGCCTGCTCGCCCGCCCCTGGGGCCAGGCCGGCACCACCCGCTCCCAAGAGAACTTCACCGTCGACCAGCACGGCCGGCCGATCTTCCTCGACAGCGACAAAGCCATCGTCGACGCCGTCGAACAGATCGCGAAACAGCGCGGCGTCGCCATGGCCTCCGTAGCCCTGGCCTGGGTGCTGCGGAACCCGGTCGTCAGCACCGTGATCGCCGGCGCCACCAAGGACACCCACCTCACCGACGCGGTCGCGGCGCTGGACATCACCCTGACCGACGACGAGGTCAACGCCCTGGAGAGCCCCTACACCCCCCGCGAACCCACCTACTTTTAACCATGACGCTGACCAGGCGTGGCGTGCTACGCGCGGCGAGTCTGCTCAGCGGCGCGACAGCCGCCGCCGCGTGCACCCCCGGCACCCCCGCACCCGCCATCAGCCCGTCCGCGAACGCAGTCACCATGAACTCGCCGAACCTGCTGATCGCCTACTTCTCCCGCCCCGGGGAAAACTACTGGAACGGTGGCCGGCGCACCCTCACGATCGGCAACACCGAAGCCCTCGCCGGCATGCTCGCCGACCGGCTCCGCTGCACCGTCTACCGCATCGAAGCGTCCGACCCCTACCCGGCCAGCTACGACGACACCGTCGCCCGCAACGTTCGTGAACAGGACACGAACGCCCGCCCCGCCATCGCCCGGCCACTACCGAACCTCGCCGCCTACGACGTCGTGCTGCTCGGCAGCCCCATCTGGAACCTACGCCCACCGATGATCATGAACACGTTCCTCGACCGGGTCGACCTGCGCGGCAAGACCATCCTGCCGTTCGTAACCTACGCCGTCAGCGGCCTCGGCAGCACCACCGACCTCTACCGCGCGGCGGCACCCGGCGCCACGGTCGGCGACGGCCTCGCCGTGCGCGGCGAACAGGTCACCGACGCCGCGCAACAGATCACCCGATGGCTGACCACGACCGGCCTGCACAGCTAAAACCTGACCCTTTCAGAGGGTCACTGACACGGTCTGCCTCACCACCACAACCACTCCTACGCTGGGACTATGACCATGATGATCAAGCTGAACAACGGTGTTGAGATGCCCGCCCTCGGACTGGGGGTCTTCCAGACCGCGCCCGAGGCCACCACCGACGCCGTCACCGCAGCGTTGGCCACGGGCTACCGCCTAATCGACACCGCCGCCGCGTACGGCAACGAACGCGAGGTCGGCGACGCCATCCGCCGATCCGGCGTCGACCGCGCCGAGGTGTTCATCGAGACGAAGATCTGGGTCACCGACTACGGCTACGACAAAACCCTGCACGCCTTCGAGAAGAGCGCAGCCAAACTCGACGTCGACCAACTCGACCTGCTCCTGCTGCACCAGCCCGTCCCCACCGCCTTCGACACCACCATCGACGCCTACCGGGCGCTGGAACAACTCCTCGCCGACGGCCGCGTCCGCGCCATCGGCGTCTCCAACTTCACCCCCGAGTTGCTCGCCGAACTGCGCAACCGCACCGAGATCGTCCCGGCGGTGAACCAGATCGAGCTGCACCCCTACTACACACAGCCCGATGTGCAGACCGCCGACGCCGAACTGGGCACCCTCACCCAGGCGTGGTCCCCAATCGGCGGGATCACCAGCTACCGCGGCGGGACCCGTCCCACCTTCGCCGACCCCACGATCCTCGACATCGCCGCCGCCCACGGCAAAACCGCCGCACAAGTGATGATCCGCTGGCACCTGCAGCAAGGCCGCTCGGCCATTCCCAAGTCGGTCCGACCGCAGCGCATCGCCGAGAACTTCGCCGTGTTCGACTTCCAGCTCACCACCGAACAGATCGCCGCGATCGACGCCCTGAAGACCGGCGAACGCGGCGGCATCGACCCCGCATCGATCAGCGCAGACGGATTCGGACTGATCATCCCCGAAGCCTGAGCCCTTTAAACAGACGCTCATGTGCCGGGCCGGTGCGGCCGCCGGCCCGGGTCGGCGCTCGAGTTTCGCGTAGCACGGTGCTGCGGGTGCTGATGGCGGCGCCGATCCCCGAGCCTGCGGTGCCGACCGTGCTCAGCGTGGACACCTTCGCGCTGCCCCAGAGCCGCCGCTATGCGACGTTGCTGATCGATGCGGTCACCCATCGCCGTGTCGATGTGCTGCCCGACCGCAAGGCCGGCACCCTCGCCGTGTGGCTGCAGGAACATCCCGGCGTGCAGGTGGTGTGCCGCGACGGGTCGGCGGGCTACGCCGAGGCGATCCGTACCGGAGCACCCCAAGCGGTGCAGGCCAGCGACCGCTGGCATCTGTGGGCGAATCTGGCCACGGCCGTCGAGAAGACCACGTTGCCTACGGCGGAACCCGTCAAGTCCAGTGAGACATCTTCTTCATTTTCTTGAGCTTTGTGCTGGTGGAAGGCTTCTAGCGGCTGCGGCGGTGAGTCTCTCCGAGGTCCTTGTCGTCGGGTTTATTGATCCATGACCGGGCCGGTGACGTCCAGGTGCCGGCGCCTTCCCTGTCCTGTGGGGTAGTTCGTAACGGCCGGATGAGCGAGGAGTCCGGCAGGAGCACCGGGGTGTCAGGCCATTCGGCGTCGTCGAGCATGATGGCCACATGTCGGCTGGCACGCTCGATCGCCGCGGCGTCGCCAGCGGCACGGGCGGCTTTGGCGCAGCGTAAGGCGGCCAGCTCTTCGACGTCGGCCGCGACCTGCCTCATGACCTGGTCGTTGCGCCGCGTCAGCGCGGCGATGGTGCGGACCAGCAGAGCGTCGGGCCCGCTCAGCGCGGCGGCGTCGGTGACGGCGAGCACCGCGTGCAGCAGATCGACCCCGACGTCGCCTGCTTGATTGAGAACGTCAGCGAAGATCTGGCCGACGTACTGTGCCGGTTTGGGCGGCCGGTGGCGGCGCCGCAAGTGTGCGAACGCCTGTTCCTGCAGTTGCCTGACCCGCTCGCGGCTCAGCGACAGGTCGGTGGCGACAGCGGCCAGCGTCCGGGCGGGGTCGCCGTGCAGGCCCAGCCGCTCGACGATGATGCGCTGGCTTCGCGGTGCGGCGAGGCCGCCGCCGCTGCGTCGAGCAGATCTCGCATGAAGATGGCGGCGTCCGATCCGGGAGGTGAGACTCGTCGTGGCGCCGCCGTCGACGGTGCATTCGCGCAGCCATGAGGAAATCCGCAGCCCTCCGGCGCGTCGATAGAGTTGCTCGCCAGCCGTACCGATCCGTTCCTCCGGGAAATAGCCGATCATGTGAAGGTCGGGATGGGCGGTGAACAGCTGCTCGCGTTGCAGGCTCAGGACAGTGCCGACGACGCCTGCCAGATCCGGCGTATCTGCTCGGCCGCCGCTCTTGGCCGCTCTCGACGTTGTGACCGCGGCACGGCTGGACGACTGATCAGGCGGCGAGAAGAGGTGGGAGGCGGCAAGCTCGACCGGTTGTGGCGGTCGCGCCCACGGGGCAGTCAGGACGGCCCGCCAGTCGTAGCCGGGCTCTACCGCGAAGCGGGCAAGTAGCCAGGCCATCGCCGCACCGGGATCGATGTTCTGTTCGGCGGGGATCATGTAGTTGAGTCGCAGCGTGATCGCTCCGGCCGTGCGGCCGAGCTGCGTGGTCAGCCCACCAAGCGACACACCTGCTTGCAGATTGTGGAGCAGTAAGGCCGCTTCGTCCGTCGACCAGGCCGCACCCATCGCCCTCGCCGTCCGCGCGACGCCGATGACCTCGAATTTCGGGCATGGCCACACCGAGATCAGTCCATAATGTATCCCTATGCTGTTATCGCCGAGCGTTTTTGCGTCCGGCCGGCGCCAGAAAGCCAAGGTGCTCGCCAAGCTCCACCAGAGCAGCGGTACAGGCGGGCCGATCGTTCATCCGTCACCGCCGTCGGTGAAATCACGATCCCTGCGTCGGCCTCCGAGGCCAGGCCGGGGTGCCGCCGCCGGCGATACGGCCGGCCGCCGTGTGAGCGGCTGCGGCGCGGTGGCACTCGAACGGGGCGTCGGCGTCCACCCGTTGCGGGCAATGTTGCCGGCCGTCGAGAACCAGCCCGGGTGACAGCGCACATTCGGGGTACACGGGCTGCGGTGTTCGCGAGGAACGCTCGGGTCATGGCTTACCTGACGCAACGAAAAGAATCGTTCTGCTTGCGCTGGCGCTCCTCCGGCGAGCATCAGTGCTGCACCTTCCGCGACCCGTCGGGGATGACGGCGATCGCGGCCAGGCACTACATCGAATCGCGGCGCCATCGGGTCACCAGTGGGGAGGTGTACGCGGCCATCGACCCGCAGTCGCCCAAGGCCGTACGGGCGGCGTCGCCGCTGCTACGCGACTGGATCGAGCGCTGGATCGCCATGAAGATCGACGTCAGCCCGGGCACCCACTACGAGTACGCGCGGCTGCTGCGCCGCCGGGTCGCCCGTGATCTCGGAGATCTACGGGTCGCCGACATCACCCGGCTCGAACACCTGGATCCGTGGAAGGCCGCCCTCGCTCAGCAGCTACGGCCGTCGAGCGTGCGAAAGCACTGGACGGTGTTGAGTCAGGTCCTGCGCGACGCGGTCCCGCGGTATCGGCCGGACAACCCGACGCGCCGCCCCGAGGGGCTGCGCAGCAACGGCCTGCCGCGTATCACGCCGTGGCAAGCGTGCCTACTCGACAGGGAGCAGGCCGCGATTCTTCTGCGCTGCTGCCAGGAGCCGATCCGGCCGCTCGTGCTGGCCGCGCTCAGCACCGGGATGCGGCTGGGCGAATTGCTCGGCTTGAAGGTTAGGCATGTGCGCCTGGATGTGCCGAGCCCGGCGGTGCACGTCGAGCAGGCGTTGTCCCGCACAGGCGAGTTCGGGCCGGTGAAGACTCCGAGGTCGCGGCGCTCGATTTTGCTGTCGCCGCACACGGCGCAGCTGTTCGGCGGCTGGCTCGCGGGCAAGCATCCGGAGCAGCTGGTTTTCGCCGCGCCCTGGGGTGGCCCGTGGGATGCCGGGAGCTTGCGACACCGGTATTGGCGTCCCGCGGTCGCCGCCGCGCAGCGCTGCCGGCTGCATCCGCCCGTGGGTGGGACCACAGGACGCCTCGGCCTGATAGCAGTGTCGGCGTGCGGGTGTTCGACTCGGCTGCATGCGAAGCCCCGTTTTCATGACCTGCGGCATTCGCATGTGGCGTTTCTGATCGCGGCCGGCTGGGATTTTTACATGATCCAGCTTCGACTCGGGCATGCGTCGATAAAGACGACGTTCGACACCTACGGGCATCTGCTTCCGCACGGCGAACGTGACCGGGTCGACGCCCTCGACCAGCTTCTACCTGAGCTGTGATGCGCCGTATTCGTGAGCCCTGGGTAGCCGTTCGCCTCGCCTCGCGCGGAATGTCCGACGCCTGACTCCGGCGACAACCGGTCGTGACCGATGTCGGCCGGTAGCTGAGCCGGCGAGTCTGGCCGTCCGGCGCTCGGCCAGGGAAGTTTCTGCACCGACGCTGGGCCCCATCTTTGGCGCATCCGCGATCGGCGCCGCTCGCCGCCATGGCCGCAACGCCGATCTACATCCCGCTGCACCGGCCATCGCCGACGGTCTACACAGCCTTTCGCCAGCGCTACCTGTTGATCAGATCCTCCGGTGCGACCACCTCGATCCGTGGAGGGCCGGCCTCGCGTGGGGAGTTGGCGGTGAGCGCTCGAAGCGCAGAATGGCTCGATGCTGGTCAGGGGCAGATCTGCCCTCTGATCCGGGCCGTTAAGTACGCGGAAGTGCTGTGGCGGCGAGCATCACGTTTCTCGGCTCGCGTTGAGATTGTCCCTGTCTGCGGCCGGTTGCAGGTGTAGGCCGGGTAGGTCCTGGCGCAGGCGGTGCTGCTGGGGCTTGTTCGTCAAGGAGTACGGCGCGAGTAGTCGGCGAGGCCGATGGCAGCAGCTCGGAGCAGCCGTGTGAGGCGAGGCTCGAAGTCAAGTGCGGCGTGTCGCCACCGGGCCTGCTGGGCGTAGAGCTGGGCCAAGGTCGGGGTGGGGTGCGCGATCTGCCAGAGGTTGGCGGTGACCCCCAGGGCCGTGGTGATCAGATCCTGGATCTGGGCCGCGCTCATCGTGCCTGCTACGGTCAGCGCCTCGACGATCGCGTCATATGCCTCGAACGATCGGGTCTTGTAGCGTCGCGCGCGCTCGAGATCGACATCGCCCTCGAGGCTCAGCGGCACATGAGTGAGCAGGTCGCAGAACAGCGGCTGGGCGGCGAGAGTGCTGCTCACCAGCGTCGCGGTCTCGGCCGGGGTGAGGGCTCGCTGATCGGCGAGGCGGGTGGTGACCGCGTCGCTCCACTGTTTCCATTCACGTTCGGCGAGTTCGAGCAGCAGCTCTTCTCGGCTGGCGAAGTAGCGTCGCACTGCAGACGGGTGCAGGCCGGCCGCCGCCGTGACCGCGGCGAGCGTGAGGTGGCGTACCCCGCCTCTTTCGGCGGCCAGGTCACGGGCCGCTGCCAGCAGATCTTCGGCGCGGCGTTGTTTGGCCTCCGCGGACCGGGCACGGTGATGCATCCCATGAACTTTACGCATGCCGGGTACGGTACGGTGAGTTAACGCAATTGGATTGCGTTAATGAAGGAGGCGGCCATGCAGGCTGCAGTGGTCACACAGTTCGGCGACCCCGACGTCTTTACTCTGTCCGAGCTACCAGATCCGCTACCGGGACCGGGTCAGATCTCGATCAACGTCAGTTACGCCGCCGTCGGACTGATCGACGTCTACATCCGCCAGGGGCTCTACCGAGACTTCCCCGGCCTCCCACAGCCGCCATTCGTGCCCGGACTTGAAGTAGCCGGCACGGTGCGAGCACTGGGCCCGGGAGTACGCGCTTTCCAGGTCGGCCAGCCGGTGGTCACGCTGTCCGGCACCGGCGCTGACAACGGGTACGCCTCCATTGCCGTCGTCGACGCGGCGATGGTGGCCGACTTGTCCGAAACCGAGGTGGATCCCGCGGTGGCGGTAGCGGTCGTGCCCAATGCCGCTACTGCCTATCTGGCGCTGAGTCGGGCGGCGCACCTGCAGCCGGGAGAACGGGTTCTGGTGCACGGGGCTCTCGGCGGCCTGGCTTCCGCATTCCCTGGTGTCGCCCGCCTTCTGGGCGCGGAAAGGGTGGTGGGCACCGTACGCGGGGGTGTACGCCCGACCGCCTTGCCCTACGACCGGCTCGTTTCCAGCGCCGACCTGGCGGCCGAGGTCGGCAACGAACGCTTCGACGTGGTGGTCGATCCGGTCGGCGGACAGGTGCGCACCGATAGTCTCGCGGTGATGGCTCCGATGGGGCGGATGCTCCTGGTCGGCAACGCCAGCGGTGATTGGGGGCACACGGTATCCACGACTGGCCTGTGGGGCAGCAATTTGTCGCTGGCCGGTTTCGCCGCCGGCTTCTATCTGCCATCCCACCCCGAGCAGGTGCCCCTGGCGGTCCAGGCCGCACGGCGGGCCATCGAACAAGGATTGCTCGACGTCCGCGTCGAGGCCCTCCCTCTCGCCCGGGCGGCTGAGGCTCACCGTCGACTCGAGAGCGGTTCGGTCGGCGGACGGATCGTCCTGACGCCTTGACCTCGATCGCGTAGCTCGAACTCGATGATGCGGCTGCGAACGGGCGGTAGGAACAGGCGGCCGGATCACGCAGGACCGACCCAGACGTACGGCCGTCGGCTCTCGAGCCCGAGCGCACAGAGTACGGACCCGCTCGGGACAGGTGAATAGGCGACGAAGTGGACCGAGCTACGCCGTTCGGCCAGCCGAGCCGTGCATGTGGCTCAATATGGGGCCGGCAAAACCTTGTGACCTGACGCAGGGAACTGCCCTGCTGAGGTTTTGCGTTGCCCGGTCCTGCCCCCGTGCGCCGGACATCGTCGATGATTGCCCGCCGGACAAGTCGGGTACCCGTCAACCAGACACTTCGGCATTCAGGAGGGCCGGCATGGCGTTCGATGACAAGGTTGACAACAAGGCCGAGGAGTTCGGCGGCAAGGTAAAAGAGGGAGTCGGCAAGGCCACCGACGATGAGCAGCTCGAGGCTGAGGGTAAGGCGGACCAGAGCAGCTCGAAGCTCAAGCAGGCCGTTGAGAACGTGAAGGACGCTTTCAAGTCTTAACAGCAGCCGGCAGCATGCTGCGAGGCGGTATCGCCAGGCCGAGGAGTAAGCGCCCGCGCCTGGCGTGCCGCCCGCCGCGCTTCAGCAGAGTCGCGTTGCCGGCATGCCCCTGTGCTGCGTGCTAGCGGCCGTTCAGGTACGCCGTCATGACCTCGATGGTTTCTTCCGGGGCGCTGAGGTTGGGGCAATGCCCCGTGGCGTTCATGACCACCATCGCGCTCTGGCGCAGGTGAGCGTTCACGTACTCCCCCACCGGGCGAGGGGCGATGATGTCGTCGGTGCACTGCATGACCAGCGAAGGCGTGCTTACCGCGGCCAGGTCCTTGCGGTTGTCGGACAGGAACGTGACCCGGGCGAACTTCTTGGCGATGTCCGGGTCCGTGGCACAAAAACTGTTGACCAGCTCCTGGCTCAGCTCCGGCCGCTGCGGATTCGCCATGATCATCGGCGCGATCGCACTGGACCAGCCCAGATAGTTACTGTCCAGCGCGTGCATCATCTGTTCGATGTCGCTGCGGCTGAAACCTCCAATGTAGTCACCGTCGTCGATGTAGGACGGCGAGGGGCCGACGAGGATGAGGTGGGCGAAACGTTCGGGTTCCCGGATCGCTGCCAGCATGCCGATCATGGCACTGACCGAGTGCCCGACGAAGATCACATCGTGCAGGTCGAGATCGTGCACGATCTGCAACACATCGCAGGCGTAGCCGTCCAGGCTGGCGTAACGGGCGTCGTCGTAGGCACTCAGGTCCGAGCGGCCGACCCCGACGTGGTCGAACAGTACGACTCGGTAACTTTCGGTGAAGAACGGCGCTACCAGCCGCCACATGTTCTGGTCACAGCCGTAGCCATGGGCGAAGATCATCGGCTGACCCTCTGGGACGCCGGTGATGTGGATGGCGTGCCGGCGTACCGTCTGCTCGGCTTGCTCCGTCATCGGTTCAGCCTCTCATCGATGGCGGACGCTCACTACACCTGCTGTCACTGAACCGGGTTAGGTCGGTTACCGCCTCGCGGTGACCAGGTAACCGGTGGTACGGCCCGCTAAGCGCGAGGCCCGTCAATTTTGGTCGATGCAGACAGCAGGGATGTGCTGGCGTGACGCAAACGCGGCGACAGGTGATCGGGAAAGACCTGACTTCTGGCTGGACATACGTACCATAGTCGGGCAGCGCGCTGCGAGAGTCCCGAGCGTTCGGCGTCGTGACTGACTCGTCGATGCGGTCAGCGGGACGGAGCAGCTATGGACATCGCCTTCTATGACGATGGTGGTGGCGGGACCCGCTTGGTGATCGACGGTGAGCTCGACATGGCCACCGCCGGTGACCTGGACCAGCAGGTCGGGGCCACTCTCGAACGCGGACCGCTTGACCGGCTGATCGTTGACCTCGCAAACTTGCGGTTCTGTGACACTTCCGGCATCTACGCCCTGTTACGCGCCCGGGAGAGTGCGCTGCGGCACGGTGCGGCTTTCCAAGTGGTCAATGTGGTCGGTATTACTCGTCGCTCGCTGGAGATCACGGGATTGCTGCAGGTGCTCAGTGCGGTGGGTGCCGCACCGGCTCAGCGCCCATCGCCCTGATCGGGTCCGGACGAGCGGGGGCCGGCGGAGCGGGAGCAGGTCAGGAAACGCGGTAAGGCTGGCGTCAGGGGCGGCTGCGATCGGCTTCGTCGCGTCCAGCGGGTGTCGGGCGACGGGGACGGTCGTCCGCGCGTTCAACCAGCCGCGCGATCGGATGGTGCCCCGCGGAAGCGTTTACCGGTGTTCTTCGACGATGGCCGCCGCGACCGCGGTGAGCTGCGCTCCGTCCGGCTCGAAGCCCGCGGCGATGTCCGGGTGCAGGCCGCCCCGCGTCTCGACCAGTAGCTCCTGGGCAACTTCCGGAACGCTTTCGCCGGTGTAGTGGTCCTCGACCGTGTGAGTAGCGTGCTGCAGTGCTGAGGTAAGCTGATCCTCCAAGGGCTTGCGCAAGCGCTGCCCGACCGGTCCCAGGGAGTCGGCGTCCAAGGTGACTCGCGGATTGATCATCTTCAACTCCGGGTGAGGTACGACGATGGCGGGCGCAATATGCCCGCATCCTCGCGGGCTCAATCACCGCGTTCTCGGCCCTTTGTTCCTTCGACACTAGCGTTTGCGATCACGGCGCCAGTCGTTGCAGCAGCACGCGGCCGATCGACGCCACCACCGCCCGGTCCCCGGTCCGTACGACTTCACCGTGTCCGTCCCGGCACAGCGCCGCCGCGTAGTCCGGCGTCATCACCGCAGGACAGTTCTCGCCCCGAAACGGCTTGCCGCCCGAATCCGGCGTCAGGATCGCGGCGTACGCGGCGCGGCGGGCGACGTCCGCGCTGCGCGGCAGCCACGCCGCGGCGCCGGCAGGATCGGTAGAGGAGCCGAGTACTACGGCGCGGCTCAAGCTTGGCACCACGTCCGCCATCGTGCGCAACGCCTGGCCGGCCGCGTTGTCGTCAACCGGATGGGGTGCGCCGGCCCGGGCCACCTCGCGGGGGCTGCCGGTGGGCCGGGACGCCCGGGCTGCGGAGAACGTAGCCCGCAGCGATCCGCGCGCATCGCGCCCGATAGAAGGATACGCAGCCGCTCGCCCGAGATGGCAACCCTTGCCCCCAATGCGCGCCGAAGGAACGCTCGGTGACGAGGTCCGCCTCCGGTCATGATGCTTCGGTGATGATCATGGCGCCGGTGGGCCGGGCGGCCCGCAGTGCACGGGATGGCCAGCCGTCAGGGCGCAGTCGCTCAGCATCACGTTGACTGTGCCGATAGGCAGAGGTGACGTCCGCAGCGGTCGTGGCAGATAGCCGGGAAAGCCGGCGCCTTGCCGCGCTCGAGGACTACCACCTTTTCGACGCGCCGCTCGACGCCGAGCTGACTGCGGTGGTCCGCATGGCCACCACTCTCGCCGGCGTACCCACCGGGACTCTTAACCTGATCGACGGCGACCAGCAGCGCCCACTGGGCGCCGTCGGTTTCCGGGGCACAGCCTGCTCCCGCGGCGACTCGATGTGCGCGCTGCGGTTCCTCGACGGTGAAACGGTCCACGTCCCGGACGCCTCCGCCGACCCTGTCTACGCCTGCAATCCGTGGGTCACCGGGAAACTCGGCGCCGTCCGCTTCTACACATCCGTTCCGCTGATCACCACGGACGGCCACAGTCTGGGCACCCTGTGCGTGTTCGACACCGTCCCGCGGCACCTCACCGGCGACCAGCTAGCCGCCCTCGACGACGCCGCGAAGGTAGCGGTCGCCCTGCTCGAACGACGCCGGGAAACCCTGCACCACGCGCGCCTCGCCGCACAGGCACAACGCCGGGAGGCGTTCATCAACACCGTTCTGGACACCATCGATGTCGCGGTCGCCGCCGCCGACCCCGCCGGCCATCTCACCCTGTTCAACCGGGCCGCGCGCCGCTGGCACGGCCTGGACACCGACCCGGACGTCGACCCCGCCGACGTCACCGGCCGCTACACCCTGCTGACCTCCGGCTGGCTGACTCCTCTACCCGACAACGAGACCCCTCTGCAACGCACGCTGCGCGACGGGCAGGTCAACAACCAGGAGCTGACCATCCGTCCCAGCAACGGATCCGACGTCCACGTCACCGCGACCGGACGACGTCTCACCACCGAGGACGGCACCGTCCTGGGTGCCGTCGTCGCCATGAACGACATCACCACCCAGCGAGCCCAGCGCGCGGCTCTGCAACGCGCCTACGAAGACCTGGCCGACCGCAGCGGCCAACTCGCCGCCACCATCACCGACCTGCAGCGCTCCAATGCCGAACTCACCCAGTTCGCCGCCGCGGTCAGCCACGACCTCGCCGCACCCCTGGCCGCCGTGCACGGCTACCTCGAGCTGCTCGACACCATCGGCGATGCCGGCGACCCCGACGCCGCCACGTGGATCACCAAGGCCGCTCGCGCGGTCACCCGCATGCAAACTCTCATCGATGCGCTCCTGGACTACGCCCAATCCGGACACCGCACCGGCCGCACCGGCCCGGTGAACCTGCAGGAAGTCGTCGAGCACACCGTGCTCGACCTCAAGGTCGCCATCGAAGCCAGCGGCGCCGAGGTCACCGTCAGCGCACTCCCCCAGGTCAACGGGGACGCGACCCTGTTGCGGCAGCTGATGCAGAACATCATCGCCAACGCCATCAAATATCGGCACCCTCAACGCGCCTGCCGCATCCGGATCGGCGCCGCCATCGACACCCACACCTGCACGATCACGGTCGCTGACAACGGCATCGGCATCCCCGCCGACCAGCACGAACGTGTCTTCGACATGTTCGCCCGCGTCAACCCGCAGGACCAGACCGGGCACGGCATCGGCCTGGCCACCTGCCATCGCATCATCGAACGCCACGGCGGCACCATCAGAATCGCCGACACCCCTGGCGGTGGCACCACTGTGCAGGTCACGCTTCCCCCACCCGCGCCCTCGCCGATCAGCGGCGAGCATGCGTAAAAGCACCGGCGTCGTGAGCTTAGAACCGCCGCGGACCGGGAATGTCGCTTTCGTGCCCGAGCTGCAGACGTCTCCGCCCCCGCCGCAAGCCCAGGAACTGCACGTCTGGATCCTGGACGACAGCACCCAACTGCGGCACCTGCGCGGCGCGTTGCACCAGGCTCTGACCGGGCACCCTCTGGTGGCCGGCGGCACCGTCGGCGACGTCCCGGAACGCATGATCCTGGTCGCGACCGAGCTGGCCACCAACGCCATCGTTCACGGCCGCCCACCCACCGAGATACGGCTGCTGCGCGCCGACGACTGCTTCGTCCTCGACGTCGCCGACCACGACCTGAGCACCGTGCCGGAACTGGCCGACACCCGGCCCCAGCACGCAGGCGGACGCGGACTGCAACTGGCCCGCTCGTTCTCCCTTCAGGTCGGCTGGTACGCCACCGACACCACAAAACACATCTGGGCGAGTTTTCCCCTACCCAACTGAACCGGTAGGCGCGGATGAAGACGTCTCCAGGACGGCCTCGGAGGATTGTTGACGACCACGGCCGTAGTCGATGCCGTGGTCGGTGATGGGGGCGCCTTCACTCATAGGCCTACCATGCCATTTGCGCGTCGATCTCGCGCTGATCAGCAGCCCGTTCACGCTGCTCAACGATTCGTTCTCGCTCGTCGAGCACACGCTCTCGGCGGCATAAGTCGCGTTCTCGCTTCTCCAGGTGGCGTTGCCGGGCCGCAGCCAACCGTTTGCGTTCTGCCGATCTCCGTCTGTCGTGGTCGACGGTGTCCGAACGGCAACGCCTCGAAGCGCCGGCCTGGGCTGATGTCGCTTCTGCCCGTACCGTCTCGCTGCCGACGATTCCGGCGTTTCGGCCACGTTGTGCCTGCAACGCCGCCGCTGACACCGCAACCTCGGCATCGATCTCTTTCTGCTGCCAGGACCAGTCGTCCCCATCCATAATCTCGAGCATTACACCGACTCGCATCCCCGGCCGTGCCAACCTCCGGCCCGACTCCGCCAGCGCCTGAGCAGCACGAGCGAGCCGCACGGCGGCTGTGAGCTGCAACTCCTGCGCCCTGCGCAACCGCTGCCCAGCCCCCGCCAGTACGGGCTGCACCCCCTGCATCCGACCGCGACGAACAACCTCACCCATCCATCATCATTACCCGCCTAACCAAGACATCTCGCCGACAAGTCTCGTACGCGTCCCCCCTTCTGCCCGGACTATTCACTCGGACGCGACAATTCCTGGGGCAACCGACGGGTCATCGGCCCCACGAAACCTGGAGCGGAACACCAAACTACGAATGCAGCGACTGCTGGCCGACTCGGATATGCAGCACCTGCGGCACGGCGACGAGCCCAGCCTGGCCGCGTTAAGACAGCGGGCCATCGACGGGATCGCCACCGGCGAAGAAGTCGGCTCCCGGTCGCATTGACCTCGTGCGCGTACCGTTCCGGCCTGGATCCCGAGTGCTGGGCGCCCGGACAGGGCCGACCGGTAGTTAGTCGACACCGATGCTGGTCCGCGACGGCGTCCCGCTCAGCACGTTTGCCATGCATTACCGGGAGCCGCCCGTACCGTAAGAGAATTGTCTGCCTTACTCCGGCCCCGCGATCGGCGTCAGCGATCGCCGCTACCCCCGGACGACACCGGCGACGACTGCCACCACGCGGTCAGGCGGCCGGTGGCACCGCCGAGGCCATCACGGCGTCCGCTCGCGCCCACACCCGGTGCAGGCCCACTGCGGCGACCAACGCATCGGTGAACGCCTTGCCGGCCGCGTCGGCGCCGATGACACCGTCGGCGTCCGCGTCGATACCCGCGATCTGCAACTGGCTGATGCCGTCGCCCCACGCACCCACCACCTTGAGATGCCGGTAGGCCTCCTGCAACAGGATGACGGTCTTGATGTTGTTCGTCGGCGTGGTGCCCGCGGCCACGACGACCGCGTCGAACTCGATCGACCGGGCGGTCAGGACCGTACGGTCCACCGGCACGCCCGCACGGGCCGTACCCAAGGTTCCGCCCACCGGGGCGATCACCAGCACCGTCGCGCCGAGCTTGGCGAGGGCGGTAGAAAGCTTGCGCAGGCCGGCCAGATCCGACCCGCGGTCCGCGATCACCCCGATCTTGCGGCCGGCGATCAGGCCCGGCTGCTCGACCAACTGGGACAACGCCGGGGACAGCGTGACATCGCCGACCGGGCTGCCGGACGGGGCGGGCAAGCCGAGGCCTTCGGCGACCTGAGCGCACAACTCCGCGTCGACGTTGGCGAGCACGGCCAGCTGACGCTCCTTGATCGCCTGCTCGTAAACTTTGCCGAGCTCGAAGGTGAACGCTTCGACGATGTGGGCCTGCTCGACCGGGCTCAGCGACCGGTAGAACATCGCCGGCTGGGTGAAGTGGTCGTCGAAGGACACCGGGTTCTCCCGGACGGTGAACCCGTCGACCGGGCGGGCGGTCTGCACGTACGCGCCGTCGCCCGCCGTCGCAACCTGCGGAAGGCCGTCGTCAAGGCTGTTCGGCCGGTACGGGGCGACACCGGGGTGGACGCCGTGCTGGTGCATGCCGTCGCGGAACATGTCGTTGACCGGGCACCGCGGGGCGTTGATCGGCAGCTGCGCGAAGTTGGGGCCGCCGAGGCGGGTCAGCTGCGTATCCAGGTAGGAGAACAAGCGGGCCTGCATCAGCGGATCGTTGGTGACCTCGATGCCGGGGACGAGGTGCCCGGTGTGGAAGGCGACCTGTTCGGTCTCGGCGAAGTAGTTCGTCGGGTTACGGTCCAGGGTCAGCTTGCCGATCAGCTGCACCGGCGCAAGTTCCTCCGGCACGATCTTCGTCGGGTCCAGCAGGTCGATGCCCTCGAACGTGTCGGTGCCGTCGTCAGCCATGACCTGAATGCCCAGCTCGTACTCCAGCGGCGCGCCCGCGGTGATGCCGTCGGCCATGTCACGGCGGTGGAAGTCCGGGTCGACGCCCGCGGCGATCTGCGCCTCCTCCCACACCAGTGAGTGCACGCCCGCCACCGGCTTCCAGTGGAACTTGACCAGGCTGGTCGCCCCCTCGGCGTTGACCAGCCTAAACGTGTGCACGCCGAAGCCTTCCATCGTCCGGTACGAACGGGGAATGCCGCGGTCGGACATGTTCCAGAAGACGTGGTGCGTGGCCTCGGTGTGCAGCGACACGAAGTCCCAGAACGTGTCGTGAGCGCTCTGCGCCTGCGGAATCTCTACATCCGGATGCGGCTTGCCGGCGTGGATGACGTCCGGGAACTTGATGCCGTCCTGGATGAAGAACACCGGAATGTTGTTGCCGACCAGGTCGAAGACTCCCTCGTCGGTGTAGAACTTCACCGCGAAACCCCGAGTGTCGCGCACCGTGTCAGCCGACCCGCGCGAGCCCAGCACGGTGGAGAACCGGACGAACACCTGCGTACGGGCACCGGCCCGCAGGAACGCGGCCCGGGTGACCGACTCGGCCGACCCGTGCGCCTCGAAACTGCCGTGCGCCGCCGCGCCGCGCGCGTGTACCACCCGTTCCGGAATGCGCTCATGATCAAAATGGGTGATCTTCTCGCGCAGGTGAAAGTCTTCCAGCAGGCTCGGCCCGCGCTCACCGGCCTTGAGCGAATGATCCGTGTCCGGCAACCGAACACCCTGCGCCGTGGTGAGGAAAGTGCCCGTCTGTGTCAATGCCGAGACGCCCGGTGCGGGTTCTTCAGCGTTGTTCTTGCGAGGTGTGGCCACGACAAACTCCACCTATCCTTTTCCAGGGGTGGAGGCGACCTGTTTCACCTTCCGCGCCAACCTAGCACCAACCTTCGGTTCCACCACCGAACACGGCGGCAAAATGATCAGACGAGGGAGTCTTGTGACCGGCATCGACGAGCAACTGGCCCAGACTCCCGCCGACGAAACCCTCGACCAGCTCGCCCGCGCCGCGCGCGCCCTGCGCACCGACGGCTCCTCCACGTCAGCACTGAGCGCCGTCGTCACCCAGGCCATCGAGACCATCACGCCGGCAACCTCGGCCGGGTTGATCGAACTCGAGCACGGTCGTCTCGTCCCGAAAGCCACGCACGGCGCCGCCCCGCTGGTCCTCGATCATCTGCAGCAGCAACTCGGCGCCGGACCCTGCATCGACACCGCCCGCGATCAGAGCGTCACCGTCATCGATGACACCGCCACCGACGGACGCTGGCCCCGCTTCGCGGCGGCAGCCGCCGAGATCGGCGTCCGCAGCATGCTGTGCGCACCGTTGTGGGTCGACCAGCGCCGCCTCGGCACCCTCAGCGTCTACGGCCCTACTGTCCGCGCTTTCGGCGAAGCCGAACGACGCGTCGCCGCCCTCTATGCCACCCTCGCCGCGCTCGCCTTGGCCGACGGGCAACGTGTCGCCAACCTCAACCTCGCCCTGGACAACCGCGACATCATCGGCCAGGCCAAAGGCATCTTGATCGAACGACACCGCCTGACCGCCGAAGCCGCCTTCGAGTTGCTCTCGAAGACCTCGCAGAACACCAACCAGAAACTCCTGGCCGTGGCCGAGACCCTCATCGCAACCGGAGAACTCCCGGACTGACTTGCGGCGGTCCTCGCGTCCCACCATCAAGACGCCTGAACCGGACAGGGCGCGAACGGTCGACAGGGTCCGGCTGCCGCTGAGAACGGCCGTCTCGGTGATCTCGACGACCAGCTGCGCGGCCGGGACGTCGTGTCGCTCGAGAGCGCCGGCGACCAGCACGGGCAGAGCCGGATCCAGCAGCTGCCGGGCCGACACGTTCACACTGGTCGAGTTCGGCGCTTCGCCGCGGTGGGGCTCGCCTCCCACGCGCGTCAGGCCGCGTGAGCGCTGATCCGCGCGGCCCGCGAGACTGCATCCGCCGAGATGAACCCGACGGCTCGCCCGGGCGGCACGAAGGCCGCCGTGCGCGTCGGCGCGGACGAAGCGGTGTAGTCGCGCTTCTCTCGGGTACGCGCCTGCGATGGAATGCACAGGGCTGTCCGACACAATGCCCACCGCACCGGTCCGAGGTGGGTCTTGGCCCCGCTGACCTGGCACATGGACACCACTGCGGGGTCCACGGTCTGCGCCGTACACGGTGCACCCGACGCCTCCTCGCTGCACCTCCTACGCACTGCCTTGGACCGCAGCCTCGTCCGGCATCCCGGCCGGCTGACGATCGACCTTTCGGGCCTGTCACTGGCGGACCGTTTGACGGTGACCTGTTCGGCGGTACCGGCCGGACACCGAGGCCTGGCGTCCGGAACGTCGCTGGTGCTTTCGTCCGCACCCTCACCCGCGCTACCCGCCTCACGCACGTCGGCGGGTAGACGCGCTCAGCTCAGTCGTCGGCCCGACACCGCACACGAGGCGTTGATCATGGGACTGCTGCGCTCGCCCTCGTTCACCGAGCAGATCCTGCCCATCTCCGGCGCCGCCCGGCGGGGCCGCGACCTCGCCACGCAAGCATGCCTGGCGTGGGGACTGACCGGCCTGATCGGTTTCGCATCGACCTTGGCCAGCGAGCTCGTCTCCTGGGCTATCAGCACGACGTCGACAATGATGACAGTGGTAGCGATGTTGGACCGTGACGTGCTCTACCTGTGGGTCCGGGCCGGCGCCGCACCAGCCGCGCAAGCGGCGAATATGCAGAACCTCGTGCTCGAGGCAACACTCATCGACGGGATGGCCGACCACTGGGGATGGCTGTCGGACGGTGACGATATGGTGACCTGGGCCGCCCTGATGCTCCGAACGGCCGGCCCCCACTGACCCGGCACGGCCACCGCCCGTCAGCGTTTCGTGCCGTGCGGAGACGCCGCTGCGAATTCCACGGGGGAAGAACTCGCAGCGGCGCTGGCTTGACCGTACTCGAAACAGAGGTGAGCCGTCGATCTGGGCGGTTAGATGCGGTATTCGGCGACGGTGGCTTGAAGGTCGGCCGCCGTGCGGGCGAGTTCGTTGGCGGTCTGCTGCGTTTCGGTGGCGCCGGAGGTGACCTGTTGCGCGGCTTGCGCGACGCCGGCGATGGTTTCGGCGATACTCGAGGAGCCTTCGGCAGCTTGGCCGACGCTACGGGCGATCTCAGTGGTGGTGGCGGTTTGTTGTTCGACGGCGGCGGCGATCGTGCCGGTGTAGTCGTTGATGGTGGCGATCACGTCCGCGATCTGCCCAATCGCCTCGACGGTGCTGGCCGTTTCGGCTTGGATCGCGGCAACCTGACGGGTGATGTCGTCAGTCGCCCGAGCGGTTTCCTGGGCAAGGTCCTTGACCTCGGAGGCCACCACGGCGAAACCTTTGCCGGCTTCACCCGCGCGGGCGGCCTCGATCGTGGCGTTGAGGGCCAGCAGGTTGGTCTGCTCGGCGATGGAGGTGATCAAAGCGACTACGGTGCCGATCTGCGCGGAAGCGGCCCCGAGTTTCTGCACGCTCAGATTGGTGGCTTGGGCGGTGTCGGCGGCGCCGGCGGCGACTCCGGCGGCCTCCCCGGCATTGGTGGCGATCTCCCGGATCGAGACACCCATCTGGTCGGCGCCCGCGGCCACGGCCTGCACTCCTTGAGACACCGTTCCGGCCGAGTCGGAGACAGTGTTGACTTGCGCGGAAGTTTGCTCGGCGGCAGCCGATAGCTGAGCGGAAACGGCGGACAGTTGCTCGGACGCCGAGGCGAGCAACTCCGAGCTGGTGGTCACTTTGCCGACCATGCCGGCGACCGAGGCGGCGGTGGCGTTGAGCGTACCGGCCATCCGGCCGACTTCGTCGCGGCTCTCCACCGAGGTCCGGGCGGTGAGGTCACCGGAGCCGATGCGGTCCAAGGTCTGCACACACCGGGCAAGCGGACGCACGATCAGCCGGGCGATCCCGGCGGCGATCGCGATACCCAGAAGCGCGCTGGCTACCAACATCACGATGACCCAGATCCGGGTCGACTGGTACCGGTGCTCGGCGGTGATCTCCTCGACCTGCGACGCCTGGACGGTGGTGTTGGACAGGGCGGCGAGGTTGTCGCGGACCGCGGTGATCGCCGCGGTCTGGTCCCCGGCGCGCAGCGCTTTCAGGCGTGTGGTGTCGCCCTCGTCGGCCAGCGGCAACGTTTCGGTTCGCAGGAGGCTGGTGTACGTCTGCCAGGCCGCGTCGAACGCGGTGATCTGCGATGCGGCCGTGGCGCTGAGCGGATACGCCTTGTACGTCGCTGCCGTGGCGGTCACCTCATTCTGGGCCGCTTGCAGCGTGGTCTTCGCTGTGGCGTGCCCGGCCGGGTCGCCGGCCACAACGTAGTCGTCGGCGGCGAGCCAGACCGCGCTGACCGCGCTGCGCAGATCTCCTATGGTGTCGAGTTCCTGGCCGTGCTGGTACACCGTTTTCACCTGCGCGTTGGTGGTGCCCAAATTGCCCAAGGCATAAAGGCCGTCGGCGACGCTGAACACCGAGATGATCCCAACCGCGATCGAAATCTTCGTACCGACCCGCCGGTCGGCCAGCCACTGCCGCCATCCCCACCGCCGGGGCGTCTCCGCGTTCGACGTCACGTTCGTGTTCACCTGTCCCGGACTTAGGGTCGGCCCGCCCTCGTGGCGGCCTCGTCACCTCCTAGGCAACCAGCCCCGGATACGCCGCGAGATCGAAACGCAAGATCCGCCGAAGCAGGGACAGGGTATTGACACCGCCCGTTTGCAGCGCCCGCCGACATTGCTGCCGCGTTCACGCTCACACGCGGGTCCGCGAGCCGTCGCACGAACCGGCAACGTCCCCGCGCCAACGACGATAACGGCCTTGCCGTGGAGTGGGTGGCTTCAGGTGGTTTGTCGGGCGCGGTTGCGGGTGCCGGGGCTGCCTTCGTCCGCACCACCGCCCGCCTCGGCGATGGCGGGTTGCCGGTCGAGCCATGCGGCGAGTTGGTCGGGAGGAAGTGGTGGGGTCGCGACGTAGCCCTGAATCTGGTCGCAGCCGAATTCGTTCAGCCTGTGCCAGACGTCGTAGGACTCCACGCCTTCGGCGATGATGCGTAGTCCCAGATCGCGGCCGAGCCGGATCACGTTGCGGACGACGGTTTCGTGGACGGGGTTGGTGAGCAGGTCAGCGATGAAGAGTTGGTCGATCTTCAGGGTGTCCACCGGCAGGGTGCCGAGTTGTGACAGGGAGGTGTATCCGACGCCGAAGTCGTCGATGGACATGCCGATGCCCAGGTCGTGCAACCGGTTCAGGGTGGCGAGCGCGCGTTGCGGGTCGGTGGTGATGGCTGTTTCGGTGATCTCGATTTCGATCATGCTGGCGGGTATCGCGGCGGCGTTGATCGCGGCGAGTATGACGTCGGGCAGGTCGGGATCGACGAGGTTGCGTGGTGAGATGTTGACCGCGACGACCAGGGGGTGCCCGTCGGCGCGCCAGGCGGCGCATTGGCGGGCGGCTTCGCCGATCACCCAGGCGGTCAGCGGTTTGATCAGTGAGGTGTGTTCGGCGAGCGGCATGAATGCGAACGGTCCGAGTAGTCCGCGGTCGGGGTGTTGCCAGCGCACCAGCGCTTCGACATGGCCGACGGCACCGTCCGGGCGGCACTTGGGCTGGTAGTGAAGCCGTAACTCACCGGCAGTGATCGCGCGGCGGAGGTCGGTCAGCACGGTCAGATGCTGCTCGTCGCGAGTGTCGGTCGCCGGGTCGTACACAGTGATCCCGAGACCATTGTTCTTCGCCTGATACATCGCCACGTCCGCGCAGCGCAGCAGGGTGTCAACGGTGGTGCCGTTCTCGGGGGACACAGCGATACCGACGCTGGCCTCGGTCTCGACGGTGAGCTGACCGACGGTGGCCGGCGCCCGCACGACCTGGCGTAGCCGCCGCGCGGTCTCCTGTGCACTCTCCCGGATTTCGCCCGGACTGCCCGCGGCGCCCAGATCGGTGAGCAGGACGGCAAATTCGTCGCCGCCGAGGCGCACGGCAGTGTCACCGTGTCGAGTGGCGGCGGCGAGGCGACCGGCGATCGTCGTCAACAGGTCGTCGCCGGCCCGGTGCCCGAGAGTGTCATTGATTTCTTTGAACCCGTCGAGATCGAGCAACAACAGTGCGCTCTGCCGGTCCCCACTCAGAACATTGTTCGCCCGCTCGGCCAACAGCACCCGGTTACCCAATCCGGTAACGGCGTCGTGGCGCGTCGCGTATTCCTGGCGGCGTATCCGCCGCCGGGTGCGCCAGAACAGGACCACGCCGGCGACCGCCACCAATACCGCGCCGCCGTTGATCAGCCGGAGGGAGCGGGTGATCGAACTGCTGATCGCGTCGTCGGGCAGCATGACTTCTACGACAGCATCGATCGCGTGGTCGTCGGCCGCGGCGGGATCGGCGTCCACGGGTAGGAAGACATTCAGTGTCGCAGAGTCGCCGCTGCTGACCGTGCTGAACGCCATGCCGCTCCGGGACCGGGCCAGTAGCTGGGCGGGCAAGACGGCGGCGGAGGAGGGATGTGCGCGGTCGGCGTAGATCAGGTGGCCACTGCGTAGAGCCCAGACCACGAGACCGGCGATGTGGTGGTTCTCGCGTAATTTCGCCACATCGGCGTCCATGTCCGCTCGACGTTCAACGTCCAGGACGCCGGTCTGCAGGATGCCGGTGGTGATGTTACGGCCGACGACCAGCTCGTCGATCAACTCCGCGCTGAATTCAGCACTGTTCACCGCCCGGGTATGCACCTCTTCTTGGAGCGCATGCAGTCCGAGTCCCCCCGCCACGGCGGTAACAATCCCGAGCATCACCAGGATCCGCCACGGCGTCATCCGTGTGCGGCCAGCAAGGAACCACCGCTCTCGCACGGTAACTGATCGGCACCGCAGGCCGCGATCTGAGGGGAATCCGCCCAATCCCTTTCGGCGGCACAGCGGAGCGCATCCTCCAAGCGGCTTACCGGGGACTCTGCTCTCAGATTTTGGACCGCCGCCAAAATTCGGAGCGCGAGGACCGGCGGCTTGCCGGACTCGTTGATGCCCGACCGATGAGGGCGGTCAGCGCCTGATGCGCAACGTCCTCGGCATTCCCGTGGCAGGCGCACGCCTCCCGCGCCACCCCATGCCGACGCGACAACTCAGCGTGGCCATTAGCGCACATGCCGCAACCTTAGGAGGGCCGCCTACACGTAAGAGCTCCCTTTGACCCCCACGCCAGCAAGCTGCGCGGTCTGCGATGGTTGTCGATTCCTCCGTACGCAACTCCCCCCGCCCCCGAGCTGCTCACGACGACCATCTGGGTACCGTCTCGTGACCGACGCCGGACCGCATTCCTGAACTCAACATTCGACCGCCTGTCGCCATATCGCAGCAGACCCAGCCATGGTCCATCGGCCGCGACCGAACCTCAGCGGAATGTCCGTACGCTGGGCAGCGTGGTGCTGGCGTCATTCGGAGAGCCGACCGGGCAAGGCTGGACGCAGATCGGCGAGCTCGTCCTGGCGTTCTTACTGTCCGCAGCGATCGGGTTGGAACGCGACGTCCGGCAGAAAAGCGCCGGGCTGCGAACCCACACCCTGGTCGGTTTCGCCTCCGCGCTGATCATGCTGGTGTCGAAGTACGGCTTCACCGATGTCTTGGGCCCGCACACCGTGCTCGACCCCTCCCGGATCGCCGCACAGATTGTCTCGGGAATCGGCTTCATCGGTGGTGGCCTGATCTTCGTACGTCGCGACGCCGTTCGCGGACTCACCACCGCCGCCGTGATCTGGCTGACCGCCGCCGTCGGCATGGCGGCCGGAGCCGGACTCTGGCTGCTGGCGATCGTCGTGACCGCCGGGCATTTCCTCGTCGTGTTCGGCTTCGCCCCGCTCGCCGCCCGGCTGCCCCGATCCCGATATGCACCGTCACGGATCCGCCTGACCTACGTCGACGGCCGCGGCGTGCTGCGGGCGGTGCTGGCCGAATGCGCCCGCCAAAACTTTGTCACCAGCGAGACAGCGTTCGAACAGGTCGACGGCCGGCCCGACCCGCGCACCGTCGCCGCCGGGCTGACCGTGCAGGGGCGAGGGTCGGTCAGCGATCTCACCGCCGCCATAGCCGATATCGACGGCGTCCTGGCCGTATCCGGCGACGACGGCAACACCCCCACGCCATGAACTCGCAACCAAACAGCCTCAGCGCAGAACTTTCGTCGAACCCGATCTTTCTTTGGCCCGGGTTCGCCGGTACCGTCCGCGTTGCCATCGAACGCCAACATACGGAACAAGGCTGCCGAGGCCGAGCTGGCCGTAAGGACGACGCCGAACACGCGGCTGGGCATCGCTTGATTTCACCAGGTCTGCTCGCCGGCCCGGACGAGCATCTCGTTGACGGCGACGCGGCGGTCACGAGACACCATGTAGCGAACGGCGTCGGCGATGTCGGAGGGCTGCATCAGAGTGACCGCGGAGACTTGTTCCAGGAACTGTTTGCCGAAGTCACCGCGCAGGCTTGCGACGATCTCGGTTTCGACGACTCCGGGTTCCACCACGCCGACCCGGACGCGGTGCGGCAGCATCTCCTGCCGAAGCGCTTCGGAGAAGGCGTTGACGCCGAACTTGGTCAGACTGTAGACGGCGTGCCCGGGACGGGCCACCCGGCCCGAGGTCGAGCTGATGGTGACGATGTCGGCCACGTTGCGCGGGCCTGATGCCGCTGCCTGCTGTAAGTGGGGCAACGCGGCGCGGGTGACGTTGAGCGTGCCGCCGATGTTGACCGCCAGCATCTTCTCCCATTCACCGTCGATCGCATCGCTCACCGGCCCGCTCAGCATCACGCCCGCGTTGTTGACCACGATGTCGAGGCGTCCCGCTTCGGCGACCGTCCGCGCTACCGCGTCTCTGGCCTGCTGTTCATCGGCGACGTCGGCCTCGACGACCAATGTCGTGCTGCCCGTCTCGGCCAGCTCGCCGGCCAGGGCTTTGAGCCGGTCGATGCGGCGGGCGACCAGCGCGACGATCGCGCCGTCGGCCGCCAATCCCCGCGCGATGCCTTCGCCGATGCCGCTGCTGGCCCCCGTCACCAGCGCGACCGTTCCGTTCAATGGTGCGTCCACATAGGACTCCTTTAGTAATCGGAGAGCTCAGGCGACCAGCAGGACGTTCTTGCCGGACTTGGGCTTGGTGGCTTGCGCGATCCCGGCCTGCTGCAGCGGGTATGTCGCGTCGACGACGGGCACCAGTTGCTTGTTGGCGGCGAGTTCGGCGAGGGCGTTCATGCCGACGCGGTCGGCCTCCACCAGCAGGGTCGCGGTCCGAATCTTGCGGCGTTCGGCTTCGGCCTGGGCCGCAGGAAGCGCGCGGGGCGCCAGGGTGACGAAAGTGCCGTCGGCACGAAGGAATTCGAACGTGGCGGCCGGGTCGCCGCCGGTCGTGTCGAGCACGACGTCGACGTCTCGCACCCCGGCGACCTGCGCGGCGTCCGCGCGGTCGATCACCTCGTCGGCGCCGAGCACCCGCACGAAGTCGGCGTTGCCCGCGGAGACCACGGCGATGACGTACGCCCCGCGGCTCTTGGCGATCTGCACGGCCAGGTGACCGACGCCGCCGGCCGCACCGTTGATCAGCACGCGGCTGCCCGGGCCGATGTGGGCGGTCTCGACCAGCGCCTGCCAGGCGGTCAGCCCGGCCAGCGGCAGCGCGGCCGCCTCCGGATGCGACAGGTGGGCCGGCTTGGGTACGAAGGCACGCGCCGGGGCCAGCACGTACTGCGCGTAAGCGCCGCTTCCGGCGGGGAAGGGCAACATCCCGAAAACCTGGTCACCCGGTTTGTGGATGGAGACACCCCCGCCGACCGCGGCGACCGTGCCCGAGACGTCCCAGCCGAGCACGAACGGCGGCTGTCCGAGGAACAGGCCGGTCTGCCGGTTCGTCGCGTCGATTGGGTTGACGCCCGCGGCGTGCACGTGGATGAGGATCTGGCCCAGCCCGGGCTGCGGGATCGGAGCGGAAACGACCTCGAGGACTTCCGGGCCGCCGAGCTCGTTCTGACTGATGGTGATCATGGTGTCGGTCATGACTCCATGCTGCGAGCGATCGGCGCTGACGACGATGGCAGACAGGTCACTTTGCGATAGAATTCTGCCATGTCGTTACCGCCCGCGGCTCCGCATCGCGTCGCTGTCCTCGCCCTCGACGGGGTGTTCCCCTTCGAGCTGGGCATCCCGCCGCGGGTTTTCGGCGCTGCCGAGGGCGCATACGAGGTGCAGGTGTGTTCGGTCGACGGCGGTGCGGTCGAGACCAACGCCGGTTTCGCCATCACGCCGATGCATGGACCGGAGATTCTCGAGACCGCCGACACCGTCATCGTCGCCCCGACTCATCCCGCGCGTCTGGGGCCGGAACTCTCCGCGCCCGCTGCGGCCGCTCTGCGCCGAATACCGGCCGACGCTCGGATAGCCTCGATCTGCACCGGGGCGTTCGTGCTCGCGGCCGCCGGGCTGCTCGACGGGCGCACTGCCACCACGCACTGGGAATCGGCGGCCCTGTTCCGCAAGTGGTATCCCCACATCTGGCTCGACGAGAGCGTGCTCTTCCTCGATGACGGCGAGGTCCTGACCTCAGCCGGGGCGGCCGCCGGAGTGGATCTCTGCCTGCATCTGATCCGATCGGATCTGGGCAGTGAGGCGGCCAATCGAGCCGCGCGCCGCTGCGTCGTCCCGCCGTTTCGCGATGGCGGCCAGGCCCAATACATCGAACGTCCGGTGCCGGACGACCCCGCTTCTTCGACCGCCGCGGCCCGGCAATGGGCGCTGGAACACCTCGCGGCCCCGCTGAGCGTGCCGCGCCTGGCCGAATTAGTGCATATGAGTTCGCGTACGTTCGCCCGCCGGTTCCGCGACGAGACCGGGGTGCCGCCGCATCGATGGATCATTGCGCAGCGGCTCGATCGGGCCCGGCATCTGCTGGAGTCGAGCAGCCTCTCCGTCGACCAGATCGCCGCCGACGTCGGCTTCGCCACGACGACATCACTGCGCCAGCACATGAACGCCGAACTCGGCGTGTCACCCAACGCCTACCGGCGCACCTTCCGCAACGAGACGACGCCCACCGAGGCTCGAGCTTAGCTTCCCGCTTTATATAACCCGAGCGGCCTTGAGCCTGGTCGCCGGCTGCGTTCCCGGAGGGCTGACCGCTGGCCAAGTCGGCCCAGCGCACAGTTGAACCTGTTCAACTGGTCCATCGAAATAGTTGCAGAGGTGCAAATATACCGGCACACTAGGCCCAGCACGGCGGTAGCTATCAGCCGTACTTCGTACTTTTGGCGAGACAACTTCATACGTTTGGCGAGCAGTATCCGACTCGGCGGGGACTCCGGGAGGAGACCGCCCCCATGCCAGTCTCGAACTTGTATCGACGCCTCGGCGCCACTTCGACCGACGGCACCGCCGCCACCTTGCTTGCCACGCTGGCCGCCATGCCGGCCGAGGATCCGCGTCGACCGGCCACCCGCCGCGAGGCCATCGAAGCGTGGCTACCTCTGGCCCAGCATCTGGCCCGCCGCTACGCCGACCGAGGCGAATCCGCCGACGACCTGTTGCACGTCGCCGTCGTCGGCTTGATCAAAGCAGTTGACCGCTTCGACCTTAGCCGCCGCGTCGATTTCCCCGCCTTCGCGATACCTACCATCCTCGGCGAGATCAAACGCCACTTCCGGGATCGCACCTGGGCCGTACGCATCCCGCGCCACCTGCAGGAACGATGGGCCGACATCCGCCTCGCCAACAGCGCACTGGCCCACCGGCTCGGCCGGGCGCCGACCATCACCGACATCGCCGAACACCTGGGCCTCAGCGATGAACAGGTCCTGGACGGCATCGAAGGCGGCCGCGCCTACATCGCCACAAGCCTCAGCACGCCCATCGACGACGAGAGCGGGCTCGAACTCGCCGACACCCTCGCCGCCCCCGACCAGTACGACCTCACCGACAACCGCATTGCGCTGCACGATGCGTTAGACCGTCTCGACAAAAGAGGACGCGAGATCGTGCTGCTGCGCTTTCGCGACAACCTCACCCAGGCCGAGATCAGCGAACGGATAGGTATTTCGCAGATGCACGTATCACGGCTCCTGGCGGCAGCCGTCAGCACACTGCGAACCGATCTGCTCGGCGACGGCATCGGACCGGGCCACATCGCCCGCACACGAGCAACCAAACGCTCAACGTCGATCGTCGCTCGTGGGCTGCCCCGGCGAACGAGTCGCCTTCCGAGTTGACCGGCCGGCGCAGGATTCGCAGGGCTGACACCGTCCGCTACATCCACACCGTCTGCCACATCGTGGCCTGCGACCCCAACAGAGGCCTCGGCGAACTCGAAGTTGCGTCGATTTATGCGTCGGTTGATGATTGACGCCTCCTGCGTCGGGCATCTCGACAACATCTAAAAGCTGTTCGGGGAGGTCAGTCGTGGCTGTTACGAGGCGCCAGTTCCTAGGATCGGCCAGTGCGCTGGCGGTGCCGCTGATGGTGAGCGGGTGCGGGTTCGCGCCATCGAGTTCCAAGTCCACCAACGCAAGCACCCTGTCCTTCACCACGTGGGGGACCGACAGCGAGCTGGCCGGCTTCCGTACCGCGATCGCCGCGTTCGAGAAGGCGGAACCGGCGGCGAAGGTCTCGTTGAACGCGGTTCCGTACGAACAGATGTTCAGCAACATCGATGCGCAGATTCAGGCGGGCAACCCGCCGGACATCTTCCGCGTGCCCTACTACACGTTCGGCAGCTATGCCGGCCGCGGGCAACTCCTCGACCTGACCCCGCATGTAGGTGCCGGTTTCGGTCAGCGTTTCACCCCGGCGGCCTGGCAGGCCGTGCAGAACGGCGACAAGCCGTACGGCGTTCCGCACCACACCGACACCTCGGTGATCTACTACAACAAAGCGGCGCTGACCGCCGCGGGCATCACCAGTGTGCCGTCCCGCCTCGACCAAGCCTGGAGCTGGGCCGAATTCGAAGCCGTCGCCCAGAAGCTGCGGGGCGCCCTGCCGAGCAGCAAGTTCCCGTTCGCCTACAACTGGCAGGGCAACGGAGTCACCCGCTGGCTCAGCCTGCTGTTCGAGGCGGACGGCCGTTTCCTGGCCGAAGACCTGCGAACCCCGGCCATCAACTCGGCGGCCGGCACCGCCGCCGTCGACTTCTCCAAAAGCTTCTTCGCCCGTAAGTTCGTCCCGCCGAACAGCTCGGTCAAATCGACAACCTACGCGGCAGACATCTGGTACGCGCAAACCTCGGCGATGGTCTTCGGCGGCGCCTTCCAAGTGCCGGACGCCACCAAGAACCTCAAATTCGACTGGGGAGTCACCTATTCGCCCCGCGATGTGCGCGCGGCCGGCGACTTCGGCGGCAACGCACTGGTCGCCACGGCCGGGACGAAGAAGCCCGATCTGGCGGCGAAGTTCCTGGACTTCATGACCCAGGCCGATGCGATGCGCACCTTCTGCGCCGGCGCGTCGCTGTTGCCCACGCGCGCGGACCTGGTCTCGAGCGGACTCGACTTCGCGGTGCGGCCGGAACTCTCGCCGGTCTTCATCGGCCAGGCGTCGACCGTACGCGCCACCGACTCCGGCCAGGTCGCCTCACCGTCCATGTCGAAGATCATCACCGTGCTGAAGGACCAGCTGGAACAAGCCTTCGTCGGCGGCCAATCCACCGCCGCCACCCTCACCCACATGGCGTCGGGAATCGCCGCGGCCACGGCCTCCAAATGACCGCCACCAACCACAACCCGTCCCGGGCCCGGGCTCCGGTTTCTGCCCCGCCCGAGCCGCCACGGGCACACCCACGGCGCCGATTCGGCGAGACGCTGGCCGCGTACGCGTTCATCACCCCGAACATGCTGCTGCTCGCCGTCTTCGTGCTGATCCCACTGGCCGGGGCCGTCTGGATCAGCCTGCAGCGCACCAACGGCTTCGGCGCCGGCACCTTCATCGGCCTGCACAACTACACTCGGCTGTTCAGCGACCCGCTGTTCTGGCGCTCCACCGCGAACACGGTTCTGTTCACCGTCATCGTCACCCCGGCGTCGATGGCGCTGGGGTTGGGTGCGGCGCTGCTGCTCAATTCTGTTCTACCGGCCCGCAAGGTGTTCCGTTCCATCCTGATCACCCCGATGGCCGTCTCCGGAGTCGCGGCCGCGCTGCTCGGCGGGCTCGTCTTCGACGAGAACAACGGCGTGCTGGACAAAGTCCTGACCGCCGTCGGCCTGCCGGCGGTGCACTGGCAATCCGGTGGGGTCGCGGCGTTCGCCTCGGTAGTACTGGTCACGCTGTGGTGGCGGATCGGTTTCAACATGCTGATCTATCTGGCCGGGCTGCAGTCGATCAGCCCCGAACTGTACGAGGCGGCGCGCCTCGACGGCGCCACCGGTTGGAACCGGTTGCGTCACATCACGGTGCCACTGGTCGGACCGTCGTCCTTCTTCCTGCTGATCCTCAACGTCATCTACTCGTTCCAGGTGTTCGACATCGTCTTCGTGCTGACCGGGGGTGGCCCGCAGAACGCGACATCGGTGCTGGTGACCTACGCGTACGACACCGGCTTCGTCACCCGCGACCAAGGTTACGCGGCCGCCATCGGCGTCGTTCTGCTGCTGCTGACCATGGCCTTCACGCTAGTGCAGTGGCACACCAACCGGACCCGGGACGTGGTCGAATGAAGAGGACCCCGGCCGTGATGCGCACACCGGCACACAGGCGGCTCGGCTCGGCACTGCGCCTGGCCGCCGCACTGACCGTCTCGGCCGTCATCCTGTTCCCGCTGTATTGGATGGTGGTCGTCGCGCTGTCCTCCCGGGCCGATCTGCTCGGCGCGGGCACCCGGCTGTGGCCGCACGCCCTGACCCTGGACAACTTCTCCCGCGTCCTGTCCGGATTCCCGGCCCTGACCTGGCTGGGCAACTCCGTCGCCATCGCGCTGGTGACCTCGCTGCTCACCGTGGCGGTCAACCTGCTCGCCGGATACGCCTTTGCCCAACTCCGTTTCCGCGGCTCGAACGCGCTGTTCCTGCTCGCCGTGGCCACCATCGCCCTACCAGTCCAGGTGATCATGGTGCCGCTGTTCAAACTCGTCACCAACACCGGCCTGTACGGCAGCTACTGGGCGGTGATCCTGCCGACCGCGGCCTCGGCCTTCGGCCTGTTCCTGGCCCGCCAGTTCATCATCGGCATCCCGCACGACCTGATCGACGCGGCCCGCATCGACGGCGCCGGTCAGCTCAAGGTCTTCACCCGCATAGTGCTGCCGCTCTCGCGGCCGCTGATCGCGGTGCTGTTCTTCATGAGCCTGCTCGGCAGCTGGAACGACTTCGCGTGGCCCCTGATCGCGCTGAAGGACAACCGGCTCTTCACCCTGCCCATCGGCCTGCTCTATCTGCAGGGCCAGTTCGGCTCCGACTACGGGGCCACCATGGCGTTCGCGTTGCTCAACGTGACCCCCATGATCGTGCTCTTCCTGGTCTTCCAGCGCTACTTCGTCCAGGGGTTCACCCGCAGCGGCATCCGATGAGCGATAAGCCGCACGAAAAGTCCTAACCGCTACCGACTTGTTGCCGCCCCGGAAGGCTACAGCCCTGACCGTTAGGTACCGTCCCAGTGGCGCTCAACCGGGGGCCGGCCTTCTTGCAGGTGAAAGGGCACACGCGACATGACGGCGCTACCATCTCAGCGGCCGACGCACGCCGAGGACGGGCAGGCAGCGGACGAGGACGTGCGAGTTCTGTTCGGTCAATCCATCGTCGTGTTCGCCGACCTGTCCGGGGCTGCACACGTGCTAGAAACGGCCAACCCGGCGTTCTTCGCCGCCATCGGCGGCCAGGATAGGGCGCGCACAGGCGCGCCGCTTGCCGACCTGGTGCCCGAACTGGCCGGGCAGGGTTTCATCGCGCTGCTGGACCAGGTGTACCGCACCGGCGAGCCCCACACCGGCCGCGACGCCCGCATCGTGCTCGGCGCCGGCGCGCAGGCGCGCGAGGCGTTCTTCGACTTCACCTACGAACCGCGCCGCGACGCCGACGGCACCGTGACCGGCATCCGGGTGATCGGCGTAGAGACCACCCAGGTCAAACAGGCGCAGCACCTGATGGCCGAACACCGCACCCTGCTGGAACAGATCGCCCGGCAGGCACCCCTGGCCGAAATCCTCGACGGGATGGCCCGCTGCATCGAGAGCCTCACCGGAGACGGCGTCCTCGTCTCGGTACTTCTGGCTGACCCGGACGGCGCCCACCTGCGTCACGGCGCCGCACCGAGCCTGCCCGACTTCTACAACCAGGCCATCGACGGAATCGCCACCGGCGAAGGCGTCGGCTCCTGCGGCACCGCCGCCCACCGCCGCCAGCCGGTCATCGTCACCGACATCGCCACCGATCCGTTCTGGGACGACTTCCGCGACCTGGCCGACCGGGCCCAGCTGGCCGCCTGCTGGTCCATACCGATCCTGGCCCGCGACGGCAGCCTGCTCGGCACGTTCGCCATGTACCACCGCTCCCCCCGCGTCCCGCACGACTTCGACCTCGCCCTGGCCCGGGTCTTCGCCGGCACCGCCGCACTGGCCATCGAACGCCACCACACCGAACAAGCTCGGCTCGACGCCGAGGCACGTGCCGAGGCCGCCGTACGCGAGCTGGCCGAAGCCGTGCGCGCCGAGCAGCAGTTGCGCACCGAAGCCGAGCAACGCGCCACGGCCGCCGCCGAACTCGCCGCCCAGATGCGCACCGCCGCAGCCGCTCAGGCCGGCACTCCTCACCCCGAGCGATGCCAACTCGGCGGGAAGGCCGGATGTCCAGAACCGGCCGAGCTGAAGGTCGCCGACTCCTGGGGTTCCTCCGCGTGGGGCTGTACTCGACACGTCGAGGAAGCCATCCTCAACGTCCACTCCGTGTTCATCGCCAGCGAAGAACTCGGCGGCCTCGACGCCTACCGCAACCGCTGAACGGTCATAGGCAACCTCGGCCGGTCACCGGTATTCGGCCAGCCGCGGGCGGATACCAGCGGCTAGCAGAAGCAATATGGCGGCCGCGAGCGGCAGCGGCAGCCACCGGGACCAGACCAGGAGCCGCCGATCGGTGCGGACCGCGGAGTCGAAGGCCCGGCTGTTGACGGCGATCAGGTCGGACAGGGCGGTGTCATAGCGTTCGAAAGCGTAGTTGGAGCCGCCGGGCGCGTAACTGGTGCACAGGACGATCGCGGCTGTGCGCCGGCCGGTGTCGGCGAGTTGGCGGATCTGCCGGTCGACGGCCTGGTATTGCTGGAACCGCTCGACTGTCAGTTCGGCCGCCGGCCGTTCGCCGGCGAAGGTGATATTGCCGAACTCCACGCCCATCGCCCCGCCCCAGCCGGCCCGGGCCGGATTCGCGTGGTACGCCTGCCAGGCGGCTGCGAGCTGCTGGTCGTAGGTCGCCAGGGTCGCTCCGGGTAGGTCCAGCACCTGCTGGGTCTTGTCGATGAACGCCTGCCGGTAAATGTCGGCGCGTTGCGGGTCGAGCAGGTAGCGGCTCTCGTCGGCGTTGGCGTCGTAGCTGAACGCCCGGGCGTGGGAGAGGGCGACTATCGAGTCGAACGCGTCCTGCTTGGCGCGGCGCAGGTCGTGGCCGTGCTGGCCGAGCATGAGCAAGGCACCGCCGGCCAGGACGACGGTCAGGGCCGACGCGGACAGCACACCGGGGTTGACGGTGCGCCGGAACCGGCGGGCCAGGAATCGTTGCAGCTCGGCCAGCAGGATCAGCAGCAAGACGGCGACCCCGACGACCGCGATCCGCGCGACCGTGACGCGGCGCATCTCGGTGCGGTAGCCGGTGTTCAGCTTCTGCGACTGCTCGTCGACGACCGCCTGAGCCCGCGCCAGCAGCGTCGAGCGCAGCAGCGTCGTGGCCGCCCGGTAGGTGTTCAGCGCCTGCGTTGCGTCGTGCTGGCCGTGCAGAAGCATCGCGTTGGCGGCGAGCGCTTCGTAGCGTCCGAGGCCGTCGAGCAGAAGGGTAAGGTTCGCATCGCCGGCGTTGGCCGCGGCCAGCCGCCGCACATCGGCGTCGACCTGCTGACGTCGACGTTCGTAGAGCGCGGCCGAACCGGTGGCGTCGCTGCCCAGCAACACGTTGGCGAGCTGGGCGTCCATGTCATTGAGCGCGAAGTACAGGTCGTCGGCGGCGACCACAGTCGGTGCCTCGACAACCGTGAGTCGCGCCGCGCCGGCTCGCGCTTGCGCAGCGGCAACTGTCAGCAGTGCCGCCGCGACGATGATGAGAAGGCCGCAGGCGACGGTCCAGCGTCGAAGGACCGCCGGAGTCGTACAGTCGGCCTGCATCCGGCTCAGCGGTGTAGATGGAACGCGATCCTCGACAGCTGTCCCCGTGTTCTCCACCAGACAACGATGCGACGATCATCGATAGGAAAGGCATCGCATTGACGACCCGTAGACGCCGCTGAGGCCATTGTTGACGGTACGTTGACATCGTGCGCTGGAAAGCCCTCGTCGAAGCCCGATCGAGAGCAACGGCGCGGACCTGCTGTCGCGGCTTGTCGACGCCCAGACCGGAACAGTCTGGCTGCGCCCGGGTGGGACGCGGAGCTGGCCAACGTCCGCTCGGTCCGGACCGTACGCAGCCGCCCCTCACACGTCGATACGTGAACCCATGATGACGGTGCGGTCACGCGGCAGGCCGAAGAACTCAGCGGCGTCGGCCGTGATGTAGGAGGTGGCGATAAACAGGCGTTTGCGCCAGGCCGCCATCGTCGCCGCCGGGCCGACCTGCAGCTCGATCTTCGACAGGAAGTACGACGCCTCCTCCAGACGCAGGTCACCTTCGGCGAGTTGCGGGTCGAGCAGTCGCAGCGCAGCCGGCACGTCGGGCGTCTCCAGGTAGCCGAACCGGGCGATGACATGGATGATGCCGTCGTCGCCGTAGCCGAGCGCGTCGACGCTGATGCGTTCCTGCGCCGCGATCCAAGGGACCGGCTCGGTCTGCAGCGACATGATGACCACGTGCTCATGCCGGACGTGGTTGTGCTCGACGTTGGCCCGTAGCGCCAGCGGCGCGGTAAGGCTGCCGCGGTTGAGGAAGACCGCGGTGCCGGCGACCGTCCGGGTCGCCGCCTGGTCGTCGCGCAAATAGGCGATGAATTCGCTCAGTGTGCCCTCACGCCGTTCGCGTTCCGCGGTGACGATCTGCCGGCCCCGCTGCCAGGTCGTCATGATCGTGAACGCGGTGAGCGCGATCAGCAGCGGCAGCCAAGCACCGTGCACCAGCTTGGTGAGGTTCGCGGCGACGAACAGCAGATCCACGAGGAGCAGAACGGCCGCGCCGCCGCTGAGCAGCCACAGCGGCACCCGCCACCGGCTGCGCGCCACGTAGAAGAACAGCAGGGTGGTGATGGTGATCGTTCCGGTCACGGCCATGCCGAACGCGAACGCCAACGCCGCGGAGCTGCGGAACGCGAAGACCAGCGTCAGCACCGAGACCATCAGCAGCCAATTGATCCAGGGCACGTAAATCTGGCCGACGGACGACTCCGAGGTGTGCGCCACCCGCAGCCGCGGCAGGTAACCGAGTTGCGCCGCCTGCGAAGCCACCGAATAGGCGCCGGTGATCACCGCTTGGGAGGCGATCACGGTCGCCGCCGTGGCCAGCAGCACCAGCGGGAGCCGCGCCCACCCTGGGGCGAGCAGGAAGAACGGGCCGCTCACGTTCGCCGGATCCTTGAGGATCAGCGCGCCCTGACCGAAGTAGCTCAAGGCGCAGGCGGGAAGCACCAGCCACAGCCAGCCCCGGGTGATCGCCCGCCGGCCGAAGTGCCCCATGTCGGCGTACAACGCCTCGGCACCAGTCACAGCCAGCACGATCGCCGCGAGGGCGAAGAACGCGACGCCGAAGTGCCCGGCCAGGAAACCGAGCGCGTACGTGGGCGACAACGCCTTGAGAATGCCGGGATGCGCGACGATACCAGCCACGCCGCAGGCGCCGATGGCCGCGAACCACGCGATCATCACCGGCCCGAAGACACGCCCGACCGCGGCGGTCCCCCGCCGCTGCACCAGAAACAGCACGACAATGATGACGGCGGTGATCGGGACGACCGCGTCGGCCAGCGACGGCTGGACCAGTTTGAGTCCTTCGACGGCCGACAGCACCGAGATGGCGGGAGTGATCATGCTGTCGCCGAAGAACAGCGCAGCCCCGAACAAACCCAGCCCGGCGAGCACGGCGGCGGCCCGTCGACCCTGTCCCGCGGCGTGGCGGCGCAACAGGGCGATCAGCGCCATGATGCCGCCCTCGCCGTGATTGTCGACCCGCATGGCCAACAACACGTAGGTGACGGTGACGATGATCATCACCGACCAGAAGACCAGCGACACCACGCCGTAGACGTTGCTCGAGCTGACCGGTACCGGATGCGGGTCCTCCGGGTTGAAAACGGTCTGCAGGGTGTAGATGGGGCTGGTGCCGATGTCCCCGAACACCACCCCGAGCGCGCCGACCACGATGCCGACCCGCGCGCTGTCATGTCCGGCCCCGGCCGGTTGCGCCACCGGCGTCGAGCGTTGCCCATCTGCCATCATGACCTCCCGCTCAGCACACGGTCCGCGAGCGGATCATGGCATAGGTAAAGCCCGCGGCTGGCCGTATTGGCGCCACGTGGACGGTGTGGCAGCGCCACGGAGATCATTCGCCGTCCATTTCGTCGAGAACGTCGGCCTCGTCGCGGTTGCCGGCGTCGGCCCGGGCCCGCAGGCGGTGTAGCTCGGCATCGGACATCTCGATCTCCCTCTACTCGGTCTCTTTCGTCAACGCGGCGTCAACATCGCCGGTCTGGGCGTCAACAGCGCGTGAACCGCTCTTGCCCACCCGGGGCGCACCGGTCTGGCATGGGTGCGAAGGATCCGGTGGAGGGCCGGAGCGCGACGCTGAGATGGTGGGCGATGTCGTACACCGATGACGATGCTCTGCCGCGTGCCGCGGTTGCTGTGGTGGCCGGCTACGGCGCCGTGATCGCGGCGGCGTTCATAGCGGCCGGTCTGCTGCCGGTGCATGACCTCGCCGCGCGCGCGTTGACCGTCGCGGTCGTGGCGACGGTGGCGGCGGCGCTGATCGAGGACTGGCGGGCGGCCGCCGGAGTGACGGTGTTCGCCGCGCTGGTGTTCGTCGGGTTCCTGGCTCATCGGTACGGTGTCCTCACCGGTGACGCGTCTGCGTGGTCCTATACGCCGGTCGTCGTTGCCGGGGCGGTGCTGGGCCGGGGACGCCGGTGGTGGCATGCGTGGCGGCGCGTTGCCGACCCGCAACCGCCCACCGGGCGACGCGTGATCGACGGTGTGATCGTGCCGGGCAGCCTGATCGACGATGCCGCCCTCTCGCTCAGGGTTGCAGACGGTAACCCATCCCCGGCTCGGTAAGCAGGTGCTGCGGGTGGGCCGGGTCGGTCTCCAGCTTGCGGCGCAGCCGGGCCAGGTATTGCCGTAGGTAGTTGCCCTCGCTGTGGTACTGCGGGCCCCACACGTCGTGCAGCAGGCTGGCGCGGCTGAGCAGCTTGCCGGGATGCCGGGCCATGTATTCGAGCAGTTCCCATTCGCGGGGGGTCAGGCGTACGTCGGTGTCGCCGCCGGTGACGGTGCGGGCGGTCAGATCGATCGTGTGCCGGCCGATGGTGAGCACCGGGCGGGACTCGTCGCCCGGCTGGGCCCGGCGGGTGACCGCGCGGATGCGGGCGAGCAGTTCGTCGACGCCGAACGGTTTGGTGACGTAGTCGTCGGCGCCCGCGTCGAGCGCGGCGACCTTGTCGGCGCTGGTGGCCCGGCCGGAGAGCACGATGATCGGCACGGCGGTCCAGCCGCGCAGGCCGCGGATGACGTCGGTGCCTTCCATGTCGGGCAGGCCGAGGTCGAGCACGACCAGGTCCGGGTGGTGGCGGGCCGCGGCGTGCAAGGCCGTCGCGCCGTCGGGGGCGGTGTCGACGTCGTACTGGCGGGCCCGCAGGTTGATGCGCAGGGCCCGCACGATCTGGGGTTCGTCGTCGACGACGAGCACCCGGGTCATGCGGTCGCGCCGACGGGCAGGGCGAGGATCATGGTGAGGCCTCCTCCGGGGGTTTCTTCGGGTGTGAGGGTGCCGCCCATCGCCTCGGTGAGGCCGCGGGACAGGGCGAGGCCGAGGCCGACGCCGGTGTGGTTGTCGCGATCGCCGAGGCGCTGGAAGGGCAGGAACACGTCGTCCCAGCGGTCGCGAGGGATGCCGGGGCCGTGGTCGATGACGCGCAGTTCGAGGGTGTCGCCGTGCCGGCTGGCAGTGATGACCGGCGGCCTGTCGGGCGGGCTGTAGCGCAGGGCGTTGCCGGCGAGGTTGACCAGGACCCGTTCGAGCAGGCCTGGGTCGGTGTGGACGGCGGGCAGTTCGTCGGGCAGCACGAGGCGGACACCACGGCCGTCGGCGCCGAGATCGTCGAGGGCCCGCGGAATGACCTCCTCCGCGCCGACGTCGATCGCCGTGACGCCGAGCGCGCCGGCCTGCAGGCGGCTCATGTCGAGCAGGTTGGCGACCAGCTTGTCGAGACGGTCGAGCGACTCGTCGGCGGTTTCCAGTAGTTCCCGCTGGTCGTCGGGGTCGAAGTCCACCTCGTCGCTGAGCAGCCCGGCCACTGCCGCTTTGGCGCTGGACAGCGGCGTACGTAAATCGTGGCTGACCGCGGCGAGCAGGGCGGTTCGCATCTTGTCGGCCTCGGCCAGCGGCTTGGCCGCGGCCGCCTCGGCGGCCAGCCGTTCCTGGCGCAGCGCCAGCGCGGCCTGGGCGGCGAACGCCTCGACGATGCGCCGGTCCGAGGCCTCCAGGGTGCGGCCCTTGAGCAGCACCGATACCTGGTCGTCGACTTTGACCGCCATGTCGGCCTCGGACTGCCGTGTGCACTCCGGGTGGCCGACCTGGGCGGCCACGGTGTCGCCGTCGAGCAGCGTCACCGAGTCCAGCGCGAAGGTTTCCCGCAGTCGGTCGAGCAGGGCGATCAGTGGTCGTTCGCCGCGCAGCACGCCGCCGGCGACCGTGGCCAGGGTCTGCGCGTCGGCCGAGGCCTGGGCGGCCTGGCGGGTCTTACGGGCGGCGGTGTCGACGACCCAGCTGACCGCGAGCGCGACGACGACGAAGATGGCCAGGGCCAGCAGGTTGTCGGTCTCGGCGATCGTGAACCGGCCGATCGGCGGCGTGAAGTAGTAGTTGAGCAGCAACGAGCCGGCGACCGCCGCGAGCAGGGCGGGGCCGAGGCCGCCGATCAGGGCGACGCCGACTACACCGGCCAAGAACAGCAGGATGTCGTTGGTCAGCGTGAGCGACGGCCCGAGCTTGAGCAGTGCCGTCAGTAATGGCAGGCCGGCCAGGACGGTGATGAACCCGGCGATGCGCCGGCTGCGGGACAGGGCGGCCGGGAGACGGGCGCGCCGTCGGCCCTGCCCGGCGCGTTCGTGGGTGACCAGGTGCACGTCGATCGGCCCGGACAGGGCGGTGGTGGTGACGCCGACACCGGCGGCGAACAGCTGGGCGAGTTTGCCGCGGCTGGAGGCGCCGAGCACGATCTGGGTGGCGTTGACCGCCTGCGCGAAGTCGAGCAACGCGCGCGGCACGTCGGCGCCGACGACCTGGTGGTAGGTGCCGCCGAGACTCTCCACCAGCACCCGCTGCCGGGCCAGCTCGGCGGGGTCGGCGCCCGCGAGGCCGTCATTGCGGGTGACGTGGACGGCGAGCAGGTCGGAGCCTTTGTCGCGGGCGGCGATCCGCGCGGCCCGCCGGATCAGCGTGCTGCCTTCCGGGCCGCCGGTCAGGGCGACCACGATGCGTTCCCGGGTTTCCCAGGTCTGGTTGATGCCGTGGTCGGCCCGGTATTTCTCGAGTTGGTCCTCGACCTTGTCGGCCAGCCAGAGCAGGGCGAGTTCGCGCAGGGCGGTGAGGTTGCCGGTGCGGAAGTAGTTGCCGAGGGCAGCGTCGATCTTCTCGGGCTGGTAGATGTTGCCGTGGGCCATGCGGCGGCGCAGCGCCTCGGGGGTCATGTCGACCAGTTCGACCTGCTCGGCTGCTCGCACGACGGCGTCGGGGACGGTCTCGCGCTGCTCGATGCCGGTAATTTGCGTGACGACGTCGTTGAGTGACTCCAGGTGCTGGACGTTGACGGTGGTGAGCACGCTGATGCCGGCGTCGAGCAGCTCCTGCACGTCTTCCCAGCGTTTGGTGTGCCGGGAGTCGGGGACGTTGGTGTGGGCGTACTCGTCGACGACGGCCAGTTCGGGTTTGCGGGCCAGGATCGCGTCGAGGTCCATCTCCTGCATTGTGACGCCCCGGTAGACCATCGACCGGCGCGGCAGGATTTCGAGGTCGGCGAGCATCGCGGCGGTGTGTTTGCGGCCGTGGGTCTCGACCAGAGCAACGACCACGTCGGTGCCGCGCTCGGCGCGGCGGTGAGCCTCCTCGAGCATGGCGTACGTCTTGCCGACGCCCGGCGCGGCGCCCAGGTAGATCCGCAGTTCACCACGTGCCATCTTCGCGCCGCGCCTCCTTGTCGTTGATCGTTCCTGGCCGGGGGCCCGGCCACCTCCCGCCCCCCCCACCCCGGCACTGGGTGGGGATCAGTGAAGCGGCCGGAACCGACGAATTTCGGCGGCTGTCCACAGTTCCCGGCGGCTGTCCACAGTCGGATTGTTTACCGCCCCTGGCCGACCCGGGTCAGTTCTCGCCGTCCAGGGCCAGGTTCAGCTCGAGGACGTCGACGGCCGGTTCGCCCATGAAACCGAGAGCGCGCCCGTCGGTGTACTTCTTGATCAACGCGTGGACCTGATCGAGGGTCAGGCCGCGCTCGCGGGCGATCCGGGGCGCCTGCAGGTTCGCGTAGGCGGGGCTGATGTCGGGGTCGAGGCCGCTGCCGCTGGCGGTGACCGCGTCGGCGGGGACGGCCGCGTGCGCGGGCGCGTTCCCGCGGATCGGCGTGATGATGCCGCCGTCGGCGACGTAGTCCTCGCCCGCCTTGGCCGGCTGCACGGGTACGCCGTCGTAGGTGGCCAGGAACGGCGTGCCGGTCTGGTTGACCGACACCACCCGGGTCACCGGGCCGGTCAGCCCGTCGCGGCGCCACACCGCGAGGACCGCACCGACGCCGTCGGAGGTGCAGAACGGTCGCGAGCCGTCCACACCTTCCAGCTTGCCGATCGCCAGGCTGCGCGAGCAGACCTGGGTGAGCAGGCTCGGCTTGGAGTCCTTGGCGTCGGGCGCGATGGTGTCGACGACGCTTTCCGGGCCGAGGTTGCTCGCCGCGGTGGCGGTCGGGTCGTAGCCGTCGCCGGCCGCCGAGGGGCGACTCTGGAAGTACTTGGGGATCGGGTTGCCGTCCTTGTCGGTGAACGCCTGCCCGATCAGGCTGCTGCCGACGGTCGTGTCACCGACGGTGACCATCGAGCCAGCGGCTTTGTGGTCGAGTCCGGGGATCTTGCCGATCGCGACGAGGGCGAGGGGGTAGGCGAGTCCGAGCAGGACGGTCATGACGAGCAGGGCGCGCAGCGCCGCCAGGTGCTGGCTGAGCCAGGAAGGAAGTCGCATGTCAGATCCCCGGGATGAACTGGATGAGCAGGTCGATGAGCTTGATGCCGAGGAACGGGACGATCACGCCGCCCAGGCCGTAGATCCACAGGTTGCGGCGCAGCAGCGCGCTCGCACTCGACGGTGTGTACCGCACACCGCGCAGGGCCAGCGGGATCAGCGCGATGATGACCAGGGCGTTGAAGATGACCGCGGACAGGATCGCCGAGCCGGGCGAGTGCAGCCGCATGATGTTCAGCTTGTCGAGGCCGGGATAGACCGCGGCGAACATGGCCGGGATGATCGCGAAGTACTTGGCGATGTCGTTGGTGATCGAGAACGTGGTCAGCGCGCCGCGGGTGATCAGCAACTGCTTGCCGATCTCCACGATCTCGATCAGCTTGGTCGGGTCGGAGTCGAGGTCGACCATGTTGCCGGCCTCCTTGGCCGCCGACGTGCCGGTGTTCATCGCGACCCCGACGTCGGCCTGGGCCAGCGCCGGGGCGTCGTTGGTGCCGTCGCCGGTCATCGCGACCAGCCGGCCGCCCTCCTGCTCCCGCTTGATGTAGGCGAGCTTGTCCTCCGGCGTGGCCTCGGCCAGAAAGTCGTCGACGCCCGCTTCCGCGGCGATCGCGGCGGCGGTACGCGGGTTGTCGCCGGTGATCATGACGGTGCGGATGCCCATCTTGCGCATCTCGTCGAACCGGGCCTTCATGCCCTGCTTGACGACGTCCTTGAGATGGATGACCCCGAGGGCGCGGGCCGGCTGCCCGGCGACGTGCTCGGCGACGACCAGCGGGGTGCCGCCGGTGCCGCTGATCGTGTCGACGATCTCGCCCACCTCGTCGGTCGGGTGGCCGCCGTTGTCGCGGACCCACTTCATCACCGCGGTCGCGGCACCCTTACGGATCTCGCGGCCGGCGACGTCGACGCCGCTCATCCGGGTCTGAGCGGTGAACGGCACGAACGTGGCGTCGCTCATCAGACCGGGTTCGCGTTCCCGCAACCCGAAGTCGTTCTTGGCCAGCACCACGACCGACCGTCCCTCGGGCGTCTCGTCGGCGAGACTGGACAACTGCGCGGCGTCAGCCAGCGTGGCGGCAGTGACGCCGTCGACCGGGACGAATTCCGAGGCCTGCCGGTTGCCGAGAGTGATGGTGCCGGTCTTGTCGAGCAGCAGCGTGTTGACGTCGCCGGCCGCCTCGACCGCGCGGCCGGACATGGCGAGCACGTTGCGCTGCACCAGGCGGTCCATGCCGGCGATGCCGATCGCGCTCAGCAGCGCGCCGATCGTGGTCGGGATCAGGCAGACCAGCAGCGAGACCAGCACGATGCCGGTGACACCGTGGGCGTTGATCGCGGTCGTGTCGGGCGCGGCCGCGTTGTACGCCTTGGAGAAAATCGCCAGAGGCTGCAGCGTGACGACCGACAGCAGGAAGATGATCGTGAGTGCGGCGAGCAGGATGTTGAGCGCGATCTCGTTCGGTGTCTTCTGCCGGTTGGCCCCTTCGACCAGGGCGATCATGCGGTCGATGAAGCTCTCGCCGGGCTTCTGGGTGATCCGCACGACGATCCGGTCGGAGAGCACCCGGGTGCCGCCGGTGACCGCGGACCGGTCGCCTCCCGACTCGCGGATGACCGGGGCCGACTCGCCGGTGATGGCCGATTCGTCGACGCTGGCGATGCCCTCGATGACGTCGCCGTCCCCGGGGATGATCTCGCCCGCCTCGACGACCACGACGTCGCCCCGCTGAAGCTCCGGCGCGGCGACCGTCCGGCCGTCCTGCAGCCGGGCCATGGTGTCGGTCTTGGCCGACCGCAGCGCCGCCGCCTGGGCCTTGCCGCGACCCTCGGCCACCGCCTCGGCCAGGTTGGCGAACACGACGGTCAGCCACAGCCAGACGGTGATGATCCAGGCGAGGGTCGACGGGGAGGTGATCGAGAGGATCGTGGTGAAGACGGCGCCGATCTCGACGATGAACATGACCGGGTTACGCCACAGCGTGCGCGGGTCGAGCTTGCGGGCTGCGTCAGGCAGGGAATGCCATAGCTGCTTGGGGTCGAGCAATCCTCCGCCGACGCGACGGTTCGCGGGCGAGGCCGGCTGGGGCGATGTCTCGGGTTTTTCCAGGGTTGGGGTGGTCATGAGGTGAAGCCCTCCGCGAGCGGTCCCAGAGCGAGTGCGGGGAAGTAGGTGAGTGCGACCACGACGACGGTGACGCCGACGGTCATGCCGACGAACAGGGGTTTGTAGGTGGGTAGCGTGCCTTCGGATTCGGGCACCGGTTGCTGCTTGGCGAGCGAGCCGGCCAGGGCGAGGACCAGGATCAGCGGCAGGAAGCGGCCGATCAGCATGGCCAGGCCCGTCGCGACGTCCCACCAGTGGGTGTTGACGGTGATGCCGGCGAAGGCGGAACCGTTGTTGTTGGCGGCGCTCGTGAACGCGTACAGGACCTCGGAGAGGCCGTGCGGCCCGGTGTTGAGCGCCGTGCTGTTGTTGCCGGTGGCGAAGGCCGCCGCGGTGCCGATCAGCACGAGGGCCGGGGTGGCCAGCAGGTACAGCGAGGCGATCTTCATTTCCCGGGCGCCGATCTTCTTGCCCAGATATTCCGGGGTACGCCCGACCATCAGCCCGGCCACGAACACGGTGATCACCGCCAGCACGAGCAGGCCGTAGAGGCCGGAGCCGGTGCCACCGGGGGCGACTTCACCGAGCATCATGTTGATCATCGGCATCATGCCGCCGAGGGACGTGTACGAGTCGTGGAAGCTGTCCACGGCACCGGTCGACGTCAACGTGGTCGCGGAGGCGAAGCTGGCCGAGTTCGGAATACCGAACCGCACTTCCTTGCCCTCCATCGCGGCCCCGACCGCCTGCGGGACGGTTCCACTGCCGTGCACCTCGAGCCCGACCGTGAGCGCGACGCTGGCCAGGGCGAGGATCGCCATGATGGCGAGGATCGCGTAGCCCTGCCGGTTCTGTCCGACCATCCGGCCGAAGACGCGGGGCAGGCTGAACGGGATCAGCAGGATCAGGAAGATCTCCAGCCAGTTGGTCCAGCTGGTGGGGTTCTCGAACGGGTGGGCCGAGTTGGCGTTGTAGAAGCCGCCGCCGTTGGTCCCCAGCTCCTTGATCACTTCCTGGGAGGCGACCGGGCCGCCGGTGAGGTGCTGCGTCGCACCGGTCAGCGTGGTGGCGTCGACCCCGCCGGAGAGGTTCTGCACCATGCCGCCGACCATGAAGATGATCGCGAACAGGACGCTGAGCGGCAGCAGGATACGCAGGGTGATGCGGGTCAGGTCGACCCAGAAGTTGCCCAGCGTGCCGTTCTTGCGGGCGGCGAACCCGCGCACCAGGGCGACCGCGACGGCGATGCCGACCGCCGCGGAGACGAAGTTCTGTACGGCCAGGCCGGCCATCTGCACCAGATGGCCGAGGGCCGACTCACCCGAGTAGGCCTGCCAGTTGGTGTTGGTGACGAAGCTGACCGCGGTGTTCCAGGCGACGTGGGTCGCCATCTTCGGCATACCCAGCGCCAGCCACAGTTTGTCCTGCACGCGCAGGAACAGATAGAGGAACAGGATCGAGACGGCCGAGAACGCGAGCACGCTGCGGGCGTACACGCCCCAGGTCTGCTCGGCCGCGGGGTCGACGCCGACCAGCCGGTAGACACCGCGCTCGACGGCGCTGTTCCGTTTCCCGGACACGACCTTGTACATGTAGTCACCCAGCGGCCGGTAACAAACCGCCAAAGCGAGGATCAGGGTGAGGACGAACAGCCAGCCGGCCATCAGAACTTCTCCGGAAACAAGAGAGCGGCGACGAGGAACACGGCGAGGAGGACGGCGACGAGGCCGCCGACCAGGTTGACGGCGCTCACCAGCGCTCGACCGCCCGGATCAGCACGGTCAGCGCTGCGAACAGCACCACCGTGAGCAGAACGAAGCCGAGATCAGCCACGGGAGAACTCCTTGACGAGGATCAGTGCAGAAGGTTGCGCCTAGAGATTCGACGACCGGGCGGGCGTACGTCATGGGTGTTCACACGTTGCGTACGCCGGGACCCGATTCCTATACGCCTTGTTAACGCTGCTGCGACCCAGGTCACCTTTCCGGACGCGGTCGCTGCTCTTACACCGTCCGGCGTTTTTTTGACGCGTTATTGACGCGCGACGCCTTCGGCTGTCTCGAAGCCGGTGAAACGATCGGCCGGTGACCGCAACCGACCTCCGCACGTGGCTGCTCTCCGGGCTCAACGAGACCGCACAGCATCACGACGGCCCGCACGGGCAGCCCGGGGAGAAGCCGCACGCGTGGTGGAAGGTCATGTGCCTGACCGGCCTCGACTACTTCTCCACCCTCGGCTACCAGCCCGGCATCGCGGCGCTCGCCGCTGGGGTCCTCTCCCCCATCGCCACGCTGGTGCTGGTCATGGTGACCCTGCTGGGCGCCCTGCCGGTCTACCGGCGGGTCGCGGTCGACAGCCCGAACGGCGAAGGTTCGATCGCGATGCTGGTCAAGCTGCTCTCGTTCTGGAAGGGCAAACTGTTCGTCCTGGTGCTGCTGGGGTTCGCGGCGACCGACTTCATCATCACGATCACCCTGTCGGCGGCCGACGCGACCGCCCACGTCGAGGAGAACCCGTACTGGCCGTTCAAGGGTCACGTCGTCATCGTCACGCTGGTGTTGGTCGCGCTGCTCGGCGCGGTGTTCCTGAAGGGCTTCACCGAGGCGATCGGCATCGCGGTCGGGCTGGTGGGTGTCTACCTCGCGCTCAATGTGGTGGTGGTCGTGGACGGCTGGTGGCGGGTGATCACCCACCCGCATCTGGTCGGCGACTGGACCAGCGCACTGACCACCTCACACGGCAATCCCGCAATGGTTATCGGCATCGCGCTGCTGGTCTTCCCCAAGCTGGCGCTGGGCCTGTCCGGGTTCGAGACCGGCGTGGCCGTCATGCCCCACATCAAAGGCGACCTCCCGGCCCGCATCAAGGGCGCGAAACAGCTGTTGACCACGGCGGCCGGCATCATGAGCGTCTTCCTGATCTCCAGCAGCGTCGTCGCGACCGTCCTGATCCCCCAGCAGGCGTTCGAACCGGGCGGTCCGGCCAACGGGCGGGCCCTGGCCTATCTGGCCCACGAGAATCTCGGTGGGGTGTTCGGCACCGTTTACGACATCTCGACGATCCTGATCCTCTGGTTCGCCGGCGCGTCGGCCATGGCCGGTCTGCTCAACCTGGTGCCGCGCTACCTGCCCCGGTTCGGCATGGCGCCCAGCTGGGCGCGGGCGGTGCGGCCCATGGTGCTCGTCTTCACCGGTACAGCGTTGCTCATCACGATCATCTTCCGGGCCAACGTCGACGCGCAGGGCGGCGCGTACGCCACCGGCGTTCTGGTGTTGATCACCTCGGCCGCGACCGCGGTCACCCTGTCCTGCCGCCGCCGGCGGCAGCGGGGCCGGATGATCGCGTTCGGCATCGTCTCGCTGATCTTCGTCTACACCACGATCGCGAACGTCGCCGAACGGCCGGACGGCGTGAAGATCGCGGCCTGCTTCATCGCCGCCATCCTGGTCGTCTCCTTCCTGTCACGGCTCCGCCGGGCCTTCGAGCTGCGGGTGACCACCATCGACGCCGACAAGGTGGCGCAGGGCTTCCTGCGCGAATGCGGCCGGCGGCAGATCCGCCTGGTAGCCAACGAGCCCGACCAGCGCGACGCCCGCGAATACAGCGACAAGATCGCTCAGATCCTGGCCGACAACGACATGGCCGACGACCGCGACGTCATCTTCGTCGAGGTCACCGTCCAAGACGCCTCCGACTTCGAGACCGACCTGCACGTACGGGGTGAAGTGATGCACCACCGCTACCGGGTGCTCAGCGTGGTCGGCTCCTCGGTACCCAGCGCCCTCGCCGCGCTGCTGCTGTGGATCCGCGACACCACCCACAAACGGCCCCACGTCTACTTCGAGTGGACCGAGGGCAGCCCGGTCGCCAACTTCGCCCGCTACCTCATCTTCGGCCAGGGCGAGGTCGCCCCGGTCACCCGCGAAATGATCCGCCAGGCCGAACCGGACCGCAGCCGCCGCCCGCACGTGCACGTCGGCTGACTACGGGCGGCCGCGGGTCGGGCCGGTCCGGCTCAGCTCGGCGGCGGCCTCCCGGGCGATCCGCCGCGCCGAGAACCGGCCCGTCCGGGCCAGATCCGGGGCCGGGACAACGATCACCGGGCAGCCGGCCCCGCGGACACAGCGGCGTACCGTGCCCCCTGACCACCAACGCCTGGCGGCGGCGCCCACGACCAGCAGGTCGCCTCCGTCGGTGAGGTAGTGGTGCAACGCGACGTCGGTACGCCCGGACGGGGTCCGGACGATCACGCCGAGATCGCGTACGGCATGCCCGGTCGCGGCCCGGAAGCAGTCATCGACGTAGCGGCGCGCTTCGGCGGCTATCGCCCGCTCCCATTCGGCGCTCGGCTGCGCCCGCGGCCCGACCTCCAGCCGCCAGACCCGGACCGCCCATAACGGCACGGAACGCCGATGCGCCAGGTCGAGGGCGAATCGCAGGGCCGCCAGACCGGCCAGTGACTGCGACACCCCGACAACCACTTTGCGTTCGGTGTCCTCACCCACGGCGTACTCCCACGGGTTCGACGCTCGCCCGGCGGATCGCGTCGGCGAGTTCGCCGACGCCGTCGACGGCCATCCGGGCGCTGATGATGATCACTCGCATTGCCTCGGCGAGCTCGGCCGCCTCGGACGGGCTCACGTCGCACCCTGGGTAAAGAACGACGACGCCGGGACGCCAGCGGCGGATCTCGGTGGCGAGCTGGTGGACGCCGACCGGGGCGACACCGATGACGGATCGCTCCAGCGCCTGGTAGAGCCGGTCGGCCTGACCGGGGCCGGCGCCGGCGACGAGAACCGGCCGCTGTCGGCCGTTCATCGGGACACCTCGGAGGTGAGAAGGCTCTGCGCGGATCGCCCAGCAACCAGGACCTGCCGTCGGCCGTTCGCCACCGCGAGCATCGGTGGCCACCCGCCGAGCCGACGGTCGCATACCTGGCTCTGGTGATAGGCGCCGGTCGAGGCCACGGCGATCACATCGCCGGCCGCGACGTCGCGGGGCACCTGCATCCTGTGCACCACCGTCTCGTCGGCCTCCCGGTGCCGGCCGACCACGGTGGCCGGGCCAGTCGCGGCGGCCGTCTGCCGGTTGGCCAGCAGGGCCGTGTGCCGGCTCTCGCACAGCGCCCGCGGCCGGCAGTCGGTCAGCCCGCCGTGCACCGAAACGACCAGACGCCCGTCGACCGACGGACTCACCTCGGCCACCCGGTAGAGGGTGACCCCGGCCTGCGCGACCAGCGCCCGCCCGGGCGCCACCGACAGCCGCGGCACCGCAATGCGGTACCGCTCGGCGTGCAGCCGTACCAGCGCACGGATCCGGGCCGCGAACGCCCGGACCGCGAAACCATTGTCGCCGGGCGCGTACGCAACCGCATGGCCCCCGCCCAGCTCGATCCGAGGGACCGGCACCCGGTGGCGCGCCGCGATCACCGCGGCGGACGCGAGCACCTCGCGCACGACCGCCTCGTAGCGGCCGAAACGGCTGATCTCGTGGCCGGCCGGGCAGTCCAGGCCCTCGAACACCAGATTCGGAGCCGCGAGCACGGTTCGTACCGCGGCGAGCGCCGGCCCCGAACCGAGCCGGAATCCGTAACCGCGCGCGGACCCGGCCGGCAGCACCCGCACGAGAACCCGTTGACCGGCCGGCGCGTTGGCCGCCACGGCGGCCAGTTCGGCCGCGTTCCCGACGACCACGACCGCGCCGCAGCCGTACGCGGCCTCGCAGTCCTCGAATGACTTGCCGCCGCCGGACAGGGTGACGCGGTCGCCCGGGAACCCGGCCGCGGTCGCCAGCCGTACATCGCCGCCGGAACGCACCACACAGCCCACGCCGGAGCCGGCGATGATCCGGGCGAGGCCGAAACTCAGCCCCGCCTGGCCGGCGTAGGCGACCCCGTCAGCGCCGAACGCCTCGACGTACCCGGCGCACCGGCTCTCGACGTCACGGCGGTCGAGCACATACACCGGGCTGTCCCCGGCGGCGGTCAACTCGGTAACCCCGCAGCCGCCGATCGACAACTCGCCGTCGGCGTTCCAACGGGCGGTGCACGGCCAGACGGCCGGATCCAGAGCAGGGCGCAGGGAAGTCCGCAGGGAGGGGATGATGTCGGTGAGCGTCATGACGACCTGCCGGTTTGAACTGAAGCCATGACCGAACCGTGCGCCCCGCCCGGCTCACTCGCCAGGGCTGAATACACCCTGTTCACGCCGGCGGGGCCGTTGTTGACGGCCCGAATACGGGCCCGTGAACGCAGTGTCAACATCTCCCGATCCGGCGCTAACGGTCTGTCAACGAGGCCAGGCACCAGGGCCGTCCGCGCGACCCTCGAACCATGACGACTACCGTGACCCGGCCCGCGGCCCCGACGATGTGGGATCCCGACGCCGACGAGATCGCACACGAGGCCCTGGTGTCCATCCGGCTGGCCCCGACCGCCGCCGGGCAGCAACTGCTGGAGCACCTGCGCTCCCAGCCCGGAGTCGTCAACGCCTGGTGGATCGCCGCCGACATCGACGCCATGGTACTGCTGCGCTGCCCCAGCATGCCGCTGCTGCACCAGGCGATCACCGACCTGCGGCTGCGGGGCGGCGCCGAAACCACCGACGTCCACTCGATCCTGCGCCCCATCAACCTCCGCGCCGTCGGAAGCTGTTGACGCTCAGCCGAACTACGTCGAGCGAGCGGGGCCGCCGAATGGGGCCTGCGGGCCGCCATCGCGGCCGCCGAATGCGGGTTGCGCGACTCGCCCGCGCTGTATGCAGTCGACCGACCGATACCTCAGCCGTCACTTTCGTTCGTAGCTTGCCTTATCGCGACCGATGGCAACCGATGGAGGCGCTAGGCGATGACGACGCAAAAGGTGGCTGCACAGACGGACATCCAGTCAGGAGCGGCCGAGCTGCCCGCCCGCCTGGTCGAAGATCTGCACGGCGCGTTCGGGCGCCATCACGCAAGAGCGGTGCACGCGAAGGGAACTATCCTGCGGGGACGATTCCGTCCGCACGCTGCGGCGTCGACCCTGAGCGAGGCGGCGATCTTCATCGGGTCTGATGTTCCCGTCGTTGCGCGGGTATCGGACTTCACGGGGCTACCCGACATCCCGGACGCGGCAGCAGAGGCCAACCCCCGTGGACTCGCGGTAAGGTTCTCGCCGCTGGCGGGGGCCGAGGTGGACGTCGTCAGCCACAGTTACGACGGTTTTCCGGTAGCGACCGCAGCCGAGTTCTCGCTGCTGTTGCGAGCCATCGCAGCGCATGGACACGGCGACGACGGGCTTCTCACCGCGTTCTTCGAGACCCATCCCGTGGCGAAGACCTTCCTCACGACGCAGAAGCCCGCCCCCCGCAGCTATGCGACGCTGACCTACTTCGGCGTCAACGCCTTCACCTTCACCAATGCCGCCGGTGTGGTCCGTCACGTCCGGTACCGCTTCGTGCCTGAGGCGGGTGAAGACCTGCTCGACGATGAAGAGCTGGCCGCCAGCGGCCCGGATTACCTGCAGCGGGAGATCAAAGCGCGAGTCGCGGCCAACCCGGTGGCGTTCACCTGGTTCGCCCAGTTGGCCGAAGCCGGTGACGACATCGAGGACCCGTCGAGCGCCTGGCCGCAGTCACGCGAGCTCGTTCGGCTGGGACGCATCGAACTGGACGCGATGGCCGATGACCCGGACACCGATCGTGCACTGATGTTCCGGCCCGCGACCGACGTGGCGGGCATCCGGTTCGCCGATCCGATGCTGGCGACTCGCGCTGCCGCCTATCCGATCTCCTTCGCGGAGCGGCAGTAGCCGCGGCGACTCGATAGGAGGTCGCGACATGTCACTGATGTCGGCGGCGCTGATCTCACTGTTGACTCTGGTGGCACCGCTGCTGGTGCGTGCCCTTCGGGTCCCGGTCCCGGACATCGTCGTGCAGATACTGCTCGGCATAGTCGTCGGCCCGCAGGTGCTCGGATGGGCACACGCCGATCAGCCGGTGGTCGTACTTTCCGTGATCGGATTGGCGTTCCTGCTGTTCCTGGCCGGACTCGAACTGGATTTCGAGCATCTGCGGGGGCCGACGTTGTCAGTCGCCGTGCGTGGTTTCCTGATGTCGATGACACTGGCCGTGGCCGTGGGTACCGTTCTCAGCGCGATCGGCTTGGTGAGGTCGCCGCTGTTGATCGCGGTGATCCTGTCCGCGACATCCGTCGGCATCGTGATTCCGGTCCTCGCCGACACCGGCGACCTGACCACCCCGCTGGGCCGCCTTGTCACGGCGAGTGGTTCATTGGCCGAGGTGCTCCCGGTGGTCCTGCTGTCGTTGTTGTTCACCGAACACGGGGCCGGGCTCGGGAAACAGACGGCACTACTGCTGGCCTTCTGCGGCCTCGCGGCGACGGCAGTGGTCACGGTTCTCGGGATCGAGAGGTGGCCGTGGCTGACCCGGACCCTGGTAGCGCTGCAGGACACGACGGCTCAAATCCGCGTACGGGCCGCCGTGGCGCTCCTGCTGGGGTTCGCCGCGTTGGCGGTCCAGTTCGGGTTGGAAGCGATTCTCGGTGCGTTCCTTGCCGGCGCGGCGATATCCCTGCTCGACCGCGACCGGGCGATGAGCCACCGTCCGTTCCGGGGCAAGCTGCGAGCGGTCGGGTACGGTGCATTGATCCCGTTCTTCTTCGTGGCCACCGGCATGTCGCTCGATGTGCGCGGCTTTGTCGCCGATGCCGGCAACGCCGTCCGGGTGCCGCTGTTCCTCGGCGCTCTGCTGCTGGTTCGGGGCGTCCCGGCGCTGTTGTATCGCGCGATATTGCCGCGGGCGCGCCAGGTGGTCACGGCCGGGTTGTTGCAGTCGGTGAACCTCAGCATTCCCGTCGTGGGCGGTGCGATCGGCGTGCGGCTGGGAGTGATTCGGCCGGACGTCTACGTCGCGCTGGTCGTCGCGGGTCTGCTGTCCGTGATCGTGTTTCCGGTGGCCGCGTCGTTGCTGGCGGCGCAGAGGCCCACGCCGACCGTAGCCACCCGTGATGTCGTGGGTTAGGACGATGCCTGCAGCCGCGCCGCGAGCTGGCCTCGTGCGGTGATCTCGAGCTTCGGGAAGATGCGGTAGAGGTGCGACCCGACGGTGCGAGGCGACAGGAAAAGCCGCTCACCTATCTCGCGATTCGACAATCCTGTCGCGGCCAGGCGGGCGATCTGCAGTTCCTGCGCGGACAGGACCTGGTGCGGCGCCGGCTGATAATCGGCCGGCGTGCGCTCCCCTGCAGCCCTCAGCTCGGAGCGGGCCTGTTCTGCCCACATCGTCGCGCCCATCAGGTCGAAGGTCGTCTGCGCTGCGCGTAACGGCGCGCGGGACTCGCCGATGCGGCGCTGCCGTCGCAGCCAGGAGCCGTAGGCGAGTTGCAGTCGCGCTTTCGGCCACGGCCACCGCACCAGATCTTGGGCGAGTGCTCGGAGATAGCTTTGTTCGGCTTCGTCATCGCCGGCCAGAACCGCACGAGCATAGGCGAGGTGGATCTGCACAATCGGAACGAAGTCGCCCGCGAGCTCTCTGTCCAGCGCGTCGAGGACGTCTGCTGCCTCGGCTGAACGGTCGCAATGGGCCGCGGCCTCGGCGAGAAAGGTGATCGCGCGGTATCGCTCGGCGAGGTGAAAGGCGCTGTCGGATCGGTCGAAGACGCGGCGTAACTCGACGAAACCTTCGGCGTATCGTCCGGTCGCCACGGCGGCGATGCCACGGGCAAGTTGCACGCAAGCCAGCAGATCATTGAGTCGCCGGCTGTTGGCTTGCTGTTCGGCCCGCGCCGCCAGGGTGAGTGCGTGGTCGTACTGTCCGTATGCTGCGGCGACCATGGCGTTCAGGGAGAGCGTGCCGGTGCTCCAGGTGAGCTGGCCGGAGTCGTGGGCCACACGTTTGCCTTCCTCAACGCACGCGGTGGCTCTCTCCCAGTCCCCGACCTCGAGATGATCGAGGATCTGCATGGTCAGGACGTGCGAGAGCAACCCGAGCTGTCCCAGCTCACGGAGCTTGGTCTCAGCACGAGACGCGAAGTCGAGCATCCGTGCGGGATCGCCCATCGCGTGGGCCGCCATGGCGTACAGGCGCAGCGCGTCGCCGTCTACCGTGGTCTCCAGCGTGACCTTCGCTAACAGGTCGCGAACCCGGGGTGCCGTGGCAACGGGCTCGGCCACGGCCAGAAGCGCAACGAAACGCGGATCGTCGGCGACGGTTGGGTGGCGACCGGCTACGCGTTCGGCTACCGCGATCACGCCGCTGCGGGCGGCTGCGCCGGCGTCGGCCCACCAGCACCGCAGCGCCGCGGCCATCAGCAGGTTCAGGGTCAGGTCGGTTTCGCCGGCGGCAGCGGAACGCTCGGCGATCCCGCACAGCTCACGCACGCGCATGGAGTCGCCCGGTACGCCGTCGTTGAAGATCTCGCGCAACCATTCCATCCGTGCCTGATCAAGCTCGGTGAGCTGCTCGTTGCCGGCAGCGCTGACCAAGTTGTCGACTAGATCGGCGCGGCCGAGGGTGAACGCGTGCTGAGCGGCCAGCAGCAGCCGCCGGCCGCGGCGGCCCGAGTCACCGGTCAACTGCGCTGACCGTTCCAGCGCCCAGATGGCCGAGGTGACGGAGCCACGTCTGAGCGCGATCGCATGGTTGTCCTCGAGCGCGTCTGCGACGGTCTCGTCGACACCCACGATCGACTGGGCTTGGTGCCAGGTGCGGCGGTAGGGCTGGTCGCCCAGGACGGCGGCCAGCGCGGCATGGGCGGCCTGGCGGCGTAGCGGCGTCTCCTGTTGCGCGATGCCCGAGCGAACCAACGGGTGCCGGAAACGCAGTTGGCGCATGTCGTAGGACAGTAGGTCGGCCGCGGCGGCTGCCTCGAAGGCGGCGAGCGTCACGGGCACGCCGCTCAGGACGCCGGCCGCCGCCAGGATTTCCGGAAGGTCGTCGCTGTCGCTGACTGCCGCGATGAGCAGCGCGTCACGGGTGTCAGCAGGAACGTCGTCGAGCCGGGCGGCGAAGGTCCGTTCCAGCCGGGCTGTGAGCGGCAGAAACGAGCGGCCGCTGTCCGTGCTCGGCCGCGCAGGTGAACGCCAGGCCTGAGGCAGCTCGACCAACGCCAGCGGGTTGCCGCTGGCCTCGCGCAGGATGGCGGACCGGGCCGACGGATCAAGATCTGAAGCGTGGACGGTGAGCAGTTCTCGCGCTGCGTCGTCGGCGAGCCCGGCCAGGGTGGTGATTGGCACGTCCGTGCGCAGCAGGGGCGACACGTGCCCGGAGCGGATCGTGGCGATGATCGCGATCGGGTCGCGGTCGACGCGACGGGCAACGAACGCCAAGACCTCGTGCGAGGGTTCGTCGAGCCATTGCGCGTCGTCGACGGCGATGATGACGGGGTTTTGTGTTGCGGCTTCGCTGAGCAGGCTCAGCGTCGCCAGGGCGATGAGGAAGGGTTGAGGCGCCGGTCCGTCGTCCATCTCGAACGCGGTCAGCAAAGCCCGGCGCTGCGCCTCCGGCAGCACGGAGACAAGATCGAGGACGGGACGCAACAGCTGGTGCAGACCGGCGAAGGGAAGATCCGCCTCGGGCTCCACGCCGGCTGCTTGCAGCACTATACGGCCATGCTCCCGTCCATACTCCACAGCGGCGCGCAAGACGGTGGTCTTGCCGATGCCGGCATCACCGAGCAGGATCATCGCGCCGCCCCCATGGGAGTTGTCGATCATGGCGGCGAGGGAGGCCAGTACATCCGTTCGTCCGATCAGATGCTGCATGCGAGTATCGCCTCAGCCTAGGTGTGTGGTTCGCAACTGATGAGCCTGTCGGGACCAGTGTGTCGCGCCGATACGGTCGAAGGTAGCCAGAGCAGCCGTCAGCAGCCCGCCAGCTTCGCTCGCCCGGTCGTGGCGGCTCAGCCAGCTGCCGAACGCGAGCTGGGTGCGGGCCTGAATCCAGGGCCAGCGGGGCAGCTCGGGTGCGGCCAGGGCGGTGCGGAACAGCCGTTCCGCGCTGGTCGGGTCGGCGAGGACCGCGCGGGCGTAGCCGAGGTGCAGATGAAGGATAGGTGTGGGTGTGATCGCGGCGATCGGATCGAGTCCGCCGACGATGTCCCGGGCCTCGCGCACCCGGCCGGACCGGACGGCTGCCTCGGCGAGGAACATCAGACCGCCCATCCCTTCGCGGTGGTGGTACGTAGGGTCGGCCGGATCGAGGAGCTGTCGCAGTGTCTCGAAGGCCTCGTCGTCACGATCAAGAGTCAATAGGGCAATACCACGGGCCAGGCCCGCGACGGACAGCAGATCGTTGAGCCGACTACGGTGGGCGATCATCTCGCTGCGGGCGGCCATGTCGAACGCGGCGGGGGCGTCGCCCCGCAAAGCCAGTCCGATCGCCTCGCACGCGATGCTGCCGGCCGTCCAGATGGGCTGACCGGTGTCACCGGCCAGCGCCATCGCCTCGGAACTGGCTACTGCGGCTCGATCCCAGTCACCGATCTCGAGCAACACGATGACATGCATGCTCAGCGCGTGCACGAGCACGCCGAGGCGGTGCTGAGTCCGCAGCATCGCTTCGGCTGCGCTCAGGTAGTCATCGGCACGGGCGGAATCTCCGATGGCATGGGCGGCCATGCCGAGTAAACGGAGCCCGTCCGCGTCTTCGACGGCGGAGACCGGCGCGGCGGCGAGAGCCGCGGTGACGGCGGCAGCCCGCAGCACTGGCTCCGCCACGGCGACGGCGGCGATCGACCGGGCGTCGCCGCCGGCATGCAGCGCCGTCACGGATTGCACGACGCGGGCCCGAGCATCCGGGCCGGTGTCGGCCCACCAGCAGCGCAACGCCGCGCCCAGCAGCAGGTTCAACGCGAGATCCACCTCGCCGGCCGCCGCCGACCGGTCGGCGATGTCGCACAGCTCTCGCACCCGCCCGGCGTCACCGGGCACACCGTCGTTGAATATTTCTCGCAACCACTGCACGCGTGCGAGGTCAAGGTCGTCCAGTTCGCCCCGCGATGCCACGCTGACCAACCGGTGGACGAGCTGAGTCCGGCCCAGCCCGAACGCGTGCTCGGCCGCGGCAAGTAGCCGGCGACCGCGCCGAGTGGGTGACACAGTCAACTCAGCGGCCCGTTCCAAGCTGCTGATCGCCGTCAGCACCGCCCCCCGGCGCAGGGACGCGGCAACCGTGGCCTCGAGTGCATCGGCGACCGCATCGTCCGGCCCGATGATGGACTGGGCGCGGTGCCACGCCTGCCGGTACGGCGTCGCCACCACCTCGGCCAGAGCAGCATGGGCCGATTGACGCCGGGACAAGAGCTCGGTGTGAACAATGCCCGAACGTACCAGTGGGTGCCGGAATCTCAATCGGTCATGATCGAGCAGCACCAGCCCGGCGTCCGCGGCGGCCGCAAGCTCCGCTCGATCGACGGCCCGGCCGGCCAGGATGCCGGCCGCGGTCAACGTCTCGTCGGTATCCAGCCGGTCGTTGATCGCGGCTACCAGCAGGGCGTCTCGTGTCCCGGCGGGTAGTTCGGCGCAGCGACCGCCGAAGTCACGGGCAAGACGGTCCGACAGTGCGGACACGTCAGTTCCGGTCTCATCCGGATGCCACATTCCCGGCAGCTCGATCAACGCCAAGGGATTTCCCTGTGCCTGCTGCTCGATGCGCTGACGCTCGACCCCGGACAGCGACGGCGCGGCCCGCCGCAGCAGCGTCGCCGCGGCCGTCTCACTTAAGGGTTGCACGACGACACGTCGGTCGATGGCAGTCAGGACGGCCGGCATGGGGCCGGGAGCGTCGAGGCGCACCGTGGCGATCAGGCACACCGGCGCTGTCGAGGCGGCGACCCGACGTGCGACGACCGCCAAGCAGTCGGCGCTGGGCGGATCCAGCCATTGCGCGTCGTCGATCAGCACCGTGACGGGGCGGTGACGCGCCGCCGTGGACAACATGCCCTGCACCGCGGCGGCAATGAGGAACGGTTCGGGCTGGGCGCCCTCAGCCATACCGAACGCGGCGAGCAGGGCCTGACGCTCGGCGTCGGGAAGCGCTGAGGACTGATCGAGCACGGGCTCGAGGAGTTCGTAGAGCGCGGCGAACGGCAGGTGTGTCTCGACCTCGAACCCGGAGCAGGAGAGCACCTGACGTCCGCGACCGGCAGCCGCGGCCCGGGCCGCGGCCAGCAGAGCCGTCTTCCCGATGCCGGGTTCGCCGGTCAGGGCGAGGATTGCGCCGCGGAGACCGCCTTGCTCGAGGGCCTGTTCGATAGCGCCCAGTTCGTCCTCCCGACCCAGGAGCGCGGCCGGGGGCTCGGCGGGGCGTGGTGTCATGTCGCGCAACTTAACGACGGGACCGTCGTAGGCGGTATCAGTCGAGCGACTGCCTTTAGTGCTCGGCTCCGGTCGATGAGTCGCGCCTAGAGGGGCGCCCTGCGGCGACTGCAGCAACCGGGCAGTCGGCCGACCTATACCGGCATTCGGTACGCGTTCTTAGCGTCGATTGAGCCACCGAGAACCCGTGGATCACGACGAGAGGACCACCATGAGCACCTCCGGGACCGACATCGTCCGGCAGACCTACGCCGCTTTGGAGCGGGGAGACGTGTCCGCGCTGCTGGAGCTCTGCAGCCCTGAGATCACCGTCTACCAATCGGAGATCGTGCCCTGGGGCGGTCATCGCTGCGGCCACGACGGCCTGCTGACCTTCCTGCAGACCGTCATGTCCCACCTCGACAGCAAAATCGAGACCGGAGACCTGTACGCCGCCGGCGACCGGATCATTCAGGTCGGCCGCACCCAGGGAACGGTCCGAGCCACCGGCGAGCCGTTCGACGCGGCGGAAACCCACGTCTGGCAGGTCCGCGACGACAAGATCGTCGCGTTCGAAGCCTACGTCGACACCGACGAACTGTCCCGCGCTCTCATCGCACGCCGCCCGGACAACGACACACAGAACTCCTGATCCAGCACCGAAACCAACCCCTGTCCACGTGAGAGGTGCTCGCCATGACCAACCAGAAGGACAACGCCTTCGACTACATCGTCATCGGCGCCGGCAGTGCGGGATGCGTACTCGCGAACCGGCTCAGCGAAGACCCCGACCACCGCGTCCTGTTGCTCGAGGCCGGCGGACCTGACGACTCACCGGCCATCGCCATGCCCGTGGCCTTTCCGACCCTGTTCCACGGCCCGACCGACTGGGACTTCACCGCCCCCGCGCCCAACGGGCCCCGGCAGGCCCCCATCTACATCCCGCGCGGCAAAGTGCTCGGCGGCTCGTCGTCGCTGAACGCCATGATCTACATCCGGGGCAACGCCGTCGACTACGACGGCTGGGCCGCCGCCGGCGCTGACGGATGGACCTATCGTGACGTGCTGCCGTACTTCATGCGCGCCGAGGCCAACGAACGGCTGGCCGGCCCGTTCCACGGCACTGACGGGCCGCTGCACGTCGAGGACGGCGTCTACCACCACGAGCTGACCGACGCCTGGCTCGACTCCGTCACGCAGCACGGCCTGGACCTCACCGACGACTTCAACGGCGCCTCCCAGCTCGGTGCCGGCTACTACCAGACCACCACCTATCGACGGCACCGCTGGTCGACCGCAGCCGCCTACCTGCGTCCCGCCCTCGGCCGACCCAACCTGACGGTGCGCACCGGGGCGCTCGTGCAAACCCTGGTCGTGAAACAAGGCGCGGTCCGAGCAGTGCGCTACAGCATCGGCAACCAGGTCGTCGAGGCGGCCGCCGACGCAGAAGTCATCGTGAGCGCCGGCGCGATATCGTCCCCGCACCTGCTGCTGCGCTCCGGCATCGGGCCCGCCGACCACCTGCGCCGCCACGACATCGCGGTGCAGCTCGACCTGCCCGGCGTCGGCGCCAACCTCCACGACCACCCCACCCTGCCGATCATGTGGACCACGACAGGCACCACCGACCTGCGCTTCCTCGCCGCCGACCCCGCCGCGCAGGCCGAGTGGGCCGAACACGGCGACGGCCCGGCGTCATCGAACATCGGCGAGGCGGGCGGATTCCTGTCCACCACCGGTGGCATGGCGCCGGACATCCAACTGCACACCGCCGCGCTGCCCTTCGCCGACCGCGGCGACCCCGGTGCACCGGCCGCCTTCACCACACTCTTGACGGTGCTCACCCCGCCGGGCCGGGGGACCGTACGCCTGCGGGACCCCAACCCCGACACCGCCCCTGAGATCGACCTTCCCCTCTACGAGCGCGCCGACCGGGACCTGCTGTACGAGGGATACCGGCAGCTGATGTACCTATCCCAGGGCGCGAACCTCCGCCGGCTCTTCGACCAGCCATATCTGCGGGACCGCGACGATCTCGACAGCCACCAATTCGACACCTACGCGCGACAATGGATTCAGACGATTTACCACCCGGTCGGCACGTGCGCCATGGGCACCACCAATACCTCCGTCGTCGACCCGCAGCTGCGCGTGCACGGAATCGCCGGGCTACGCGTCGTCGACGCTTCGATCATGCCCACCGTCGTACGCGGCAACACCAATGCACCCACCATCATGATCGCCGAAAAGGCGGCCGACCTGATCGAGGGACGTCAAGCCCACGACCACCGGATCGCCCCCATCGAACTCGCGACCACCATGTAGGCCCTACCTTCGGTTGTTGCAGCCGCTCCGTTATGCCCGGAGGACGCCACACGCGGTCAGTCGAATCGGCTCGCGGCCTCCAAGGCGATATTGTGGCGCCGATCGTCACGCAGGCCCGGTTCAACCCCGGTGCCGGACGAGCGGCACCGGCAGGGGATCTGGTCTGAACAGCGGGGGCGCTGGCTGCGCTGCCGACCGCATTCGCATACGGGCTGGCTGGATCCCCAGCGTTGCCGCCACGTCAGACGGCGACGTCACGCCGGTCGGCCGGCCCGCGGGTCGGTGTCAGCTTCAGAAATAGCCGGCCGGACGCCGAACGGCGACAGGTGAACCGGGACTTCGGAAAGCAGATCACGGAAGGCGAGGCGGGGTGACCGTGAGGCGCGACACGCCGAATACACCATCTGGTGTTGCCTTCGATTGCGCCCACCCATATATGGTGTTGCTCGCAGCTGGTTCGAGCACCATCTCACGGTGACGCTCGAGGCAAGAGGGAACCCGGTGTGAGTCCGGGACTGCCCCGCAGCGGTAAGTGGGAACGAACGCCGTCACACAGCACTGGATCCGTACGGGTCTGGGAAGCGACGGCCGGTAGGCGACCGAATGGTCATGCCCGCGAGTCCGAAGACCTGCCAGCGCGCCGTACGCCACCGGGTGTGCGGCGGTTGAAGGCCGCGCGGGACGGCCGACGCCATCATGACGGCCGGACCGGGGCCGTCGGCGTCCCCGTGTGCCTGAACAGAGGCTTTTGGGGGGACGCGGAAATGACGGTCACGCAGGACAAGACAGCCGTGCCGGAGCAGCGGCGGCACGTGATGCAGGTACGTAAGCGCAACGGCGATCTGGAGACGGTCGACGTCAACAAGATCGTCAAGGCTGTCGAGCGGTGGGTAGCCGACCTCGACGAGGTGGATCCCCTGCGGGTCGCGACCAAGACGATCAGCGGCCTGTACGACGGCGCGACCACCGCCGAGCTCGACAAATTGTCCATTCAGACGTCGGCCGAGCTGATCGGCGAGGAGCCGCAGTACTCCAAGCTGGCCGCCCGCCTGCTCGCTGCGTACGTGGACAAGGAAGTTCGCCTGCAGGGGGTCGCGACGTTCAGCCAGTCCATCCGCTATGCCCACCAGCAAGGGCTGATCGGCGACGAGACCGCCGCGTTCGTCGCGAAGAACGCCCGCAAGCTCGACGACGCCGTCGACGTGACCGGTGACCTGCGATTTGAATACTTCGGGCTGCGTACGGTGGCCGACCGGTACCTGCTGCGCCACCCGCAGGAGCGTACGGTGGTCGAGACGCCGCAGTACTTCCTGCTGCGAGTCGCGTGCGGCCTGTCGCAGACGCCGGCTGAGGCGATCGGCTTCTACCGGCTCATGTCGAGTCTGGCTTATCTGCCCAGCTCGCCGACCCTGTTCAACTCGGGCACCCGGCACACCCAGATGTCGAGCTGCTTCCTGGTCGACTCCCCCAAGGACGAGCTCGACTCGATCTACGAGCGCTACCACCAGGTCGCGAAGCTGTCGAAGTTCTCCGGTGGCATCGGCATCTCTTGGTCGCGGGTGCGGGGCCGGGGTGCGCTGATCCGCGGCACCAACGGCAAGTCCAACGGCATCGTGCCGTTCCTCAAGACCCTCGACGCCGGTGTGGCCGCGGTCAACCAGGGCGGCCGGCGCAAGGGCGCGGCCTGCGTCTACCTCGAGCCGTGGCACCCGGATGTCGAGGAGTTCCTCGAGCTGCGCGACAACACCGGCGAGGAATCCCGGCGTACGCACAACCTGAACCTGGCCAACTGGATCCCGGACGAGTTCATGCGCCGGGTCGAGGCCGACGGTGACTGGTCGCTGATCGACCCGTCCGACGCGCCCGAGCTGCCCGACCTCTTTGGCGACGAGTTCGACCAGGCCTACCGAGCCGCGGAGAAGAAGGCCGTCAAAACCGTCAAGGCCCGGGACCTGTACGGGCGGATGATGCGCACGCTCGCGCAGACCGGCAATGGGTGGATGACGTTCAAGGACCGCGCGAACGCCCTGTCGAATCAGACCGGCGGCCCGGGCAACACGATCCACCTGTCCAACCTGTGCACCGAGATCCTCGAGGTCAACTCGGACGAGGAGACGGCGGTCTGCAACCTCGGCTCGATCAACCTCGGGGCGCACATCACCGACGGCGGCGTCGACTGGGAGACGCTACGCGCCACCGTCCGGACTGCGGTCGTATTCCTTGACCGGGTCATCGACATCAACTTCTACCCCTCGGAGCAGGCCGGGAAGTCGAACCCGCGCTGGCGGCCGATCGGGCTCGGGCTGATGGGTCTGCAGGACGCGTTCTTCCAGCTGCGGCTGCCGTTCGACTGCGCCGAGGCCAAGGACCTGTCGACGCGTGTGCAAGAGGAGATTTTCCTGACCGCGCTCGAGTCGAGCGTGGCCTTGGCTGAGCAGTTCGGCCCCCACCCGGCCTACCCGGAGACACGCGCTGCCAAGGGCGATCTACACCACGAGCTGTGGGGCGCCACCCCTGAGCAGACAGAGCGATGGGCCGGTCTCAAGGCCCGGATCGCCGAGCACGGCCTGCGCAACTCTCTGATGATCGCGATCGCGCCGACCGCCACCATCGCGTCGATCGCCGGCTGTTACGAGTGCATCGAGCCGCAGGTTTCCAACCTGTTCAAGCGCGAGACGATGTCCGGCGAGTTCCTGCAGATCAACTCCTATCTCGTCGGGGAACTAAAGGCTCGCGGCCTGTGGACCGCGGCGATCCGGGAGCAGATCAAGCGCGCCGAAGGCTCGGTGCAGGGCGTCGGCGAGCTGGCCGCCGAGGTGCGCGAATTGTTCCGTACGGCGTGGGAGCTGCCGCAGAAGGCGCTGATCGACCTCGCCGCCGCCCGCGCGCCGTACATTGACCAGTCGCAGTCGCTGAACCTGTTCCTGAGTGCTCCCACGATCGGCAAGCTCTCCTCGATGTACCTCTACGGCTGGAAGTCCGGCCTGAAGACGTCGTACTACCTGCGTTCGCGGCCCGCGACGCGCATCCAGCAGGCCACGGTGTCGGTCTCGGCCGCTGCCACGACGATCACCGCCGTGTCGGACGCAGAAGCGCTCGCCTGCTCCTTGGAAAACCCCGAAAGCTGTGAGGCCTGCCAGTGACCACCATTCCCGAACCCCGTACCGCGCCCGCCGAGACCCAGCGGCGGATGCTGCTCGACCCCGGCATGGACCTCACGCTGCGGCCGATGCGCTACCCGCACTTCTTCGACCGGTTCAAGGACGCCATCAAGAACACCTGGACCGTCGAAGAGGTCGACCTGCACAGCGACCTGGCAGACCTGTCCCGACTGTCCTCGGCCGAGCAGCACCTCGTGTCGCGGCTGGTCGCGTTCTTCGCCACCGGCGACACGATCGTGGCCAACAACCTGGTGCTTAACCTGTACCAGCACGTCAACTCGCCCGAGGGCCGGCTCTACCTGTCGCGGCAGCTGTTCGAGGAGGCCGTCCACGTCCAGTTTTATCTGAACCTGCTCGACACCTATGTGCCGAACGAGCAGGAGAGGTTCGAGGCGTTCGCCGCGGTCGAGAACATCCCGTCGATCGCGCGTAAGGCCGAGTTCTGCTTCAAGTGGATCGACTCGATCTACGAGATGCGCGAACTGAAGACCAAGGCGGACCGGCGGGCGTTCCTGCTCAACGTGATCTGCTTCGCCGCGTGCATCGAGGGCCCGTTCTTCTACGGCGCTTTCGCGTACGTGTACTTCCTGCGCTCACGCGGCCTGCTGAACGGTCTCGCGTCCGGCACCAACTGGGTGTTCCGCGACGAGAGCATGCACATGGCGTTCGCGTTCGACGTCGTCGACACCGTACGGCAGGAAGAGCCGGACCTGTTCGACGCCGAGATGGAGCAGCAGGTCCGCGACATGCTGTCCGAGGCCGTGGAGTGCGAGGTGCAGTTCGCCGCGGACATCCTCGAGCAGGGCGTCTCCGGCATGTCCCTGGCCGACATGCGCGAATACCTGCAGCACGTCGCCGACCGGCGGCTCGAGGTGCTCGGCATCGCACCGGTCTACGGCAGTAAGAACCCGTTCGCGTTCATGGAGTTGCAGGACGTCCAGGAGCTGTCGAACTTCTTCGAGCGGCGCGTCTCGGCGTACCAGGTGGGTGTGACCGGCTCGGTGTCGTTCGACGACGATTTCTGACCGTCATGGCCGGCGCCGGGTGTCAACCGGCGCCGGCGAGTCGTCACGGCTTGCCAGCCGGGTTGCGACGCTGATGCGACAAGGTGGCTGGCGCCAGGTGACGGTGACCGCCTCGATGGGACATCTCGGCACCGACGTCACGGGTATCGGCGCGGATGGCCAACGCTGGGTGCTGCGCTGCCATCTCGATCCGGCCGGGCTCGCTCCGGCCGACGTCCACCGATTCGCCGATGCGGTTCGGCTGATGCAGCGCGGAGATCTCATCATGATCGTCGTCGGTGGCTCCGCCTCCGAGCCCGTGCTGCAGGCGGCGGTTCAGGCCAGCGTCACCATCGTCGACGCCGCAAGCCTGTCATGGTGGGAAAACCTGCAGGCGTGACTCCCGCGGGATTGTGCACCACCGCGGCGATCTGCGCAGACACGCTCTGGCGGTTCCTTCGACCATGCGGCCTTGCTGCGCAACGGACATCGGATAACCAGTCAGCTATCCAGCGCTCCGGCCGTTGTCCCGTACGGCGGACGCCCTCACACTATTGCGCCGTGCAGCCCGTACGATGGTCGGCGGTGCTGGTTCGCCCTGCCCGCCAGGCGGGGTGTCGTAAGAGGGAACCCGGTGTGAGACCGGGACTGCCCCGCAGCGGTGAGTGGGAACGAAAGCCGTCAACGAAGCACTGGGCGCAAAGAAAGCGTCTGGGAAGCGACGGCCGGTAGGCAGAAGCAGTGCGCCCACGAGTCCGAAGACCTGCCAGCGCTGCGTGCACCGCCGGTGTGCGCTGCCGACGACCCCTCGGGAGGGTCCGGGCAGAAGCCGGTGCTGCGCCGCGCCTTCCTCCCCCCTTCCCGTGTGCCGTCGGGCACTTCGAGGGAAGGACTCCCTGTCGTGACAACCGCTTTCGGGCCCACCCCGTTCGGACAGAGCACTGTGCTCGGCTACCCGCGCATCGGCGCGAATCGGGAACTGAAGAACGCTGTCGAGGCCTACTGGGCCGGCCGGATGAACGCCGCCGAGCTGGAGGCCGTCGCCGGGGTTCTGCGGGCTGAGGTCTGGCGGACCCTGCAGAACGCCCGCCTCGACGCGGTCCCGTCCAACACGTTCTCCTACTACGATCACGTCCTGGACACCGCCGTCGCGGTCGGTGCGGTCCCGCAGCGCTTCACGCGCCTCGGCCTGTCCGATCTCGACACGTACTTCGCGATGGCCCGGGGTGTCGACGCCGAGCCCGCACTCGAGCTGACCAAGTGGTTCGACACCAACTATCACTACCTGGTGCCGGAGATCAGCCCGGAGACGGTCTTCGCCGCCGATCCGGCGAAGGCTTTGCAGGAGTACACCGAGGCGGCCGAACTCGGCATCATGACCCGTCCGGTGCTGGTCGGGCCGGCTACGTTCCTGCTGCTGGCCAAGGGTGAGGATCCGTTCGCCCGCCTGGACGAGCTGGTCGCCGTGTACGCCGACATCCTGCGCCAGCTGGCCAAGGCCGGCGTCGCCTGGGTGCAACTCGACGAACCCGCCTACGTCGCCGACCGTACTGCGGACGAGATCGACGCGCTGCGCCGGGCGTACGCGACGCTGGGCGAGTTGGAACAGCGGCCGCGGATCTTCGTCGCCACCTACTTCGGTGAGCTCGGCGACGCCCTCCCCGCTTTACTGGACACCCCGATCGAGGCGCTCGGCCTCGACCTGGTCGCCGGCGAGGGCAACCTGGCCGGGCTCGCCGCGGCCGGTCCGCTGCGGGACAAGACGATCGTGGCCGGGCTGGTCGACGGGCACAACATCTGGCGTACGGACCTGCGCGCCGCCGTCGCAGCCGGCGCGACCGTCGCCGGGCTCGCCGACCACGTGTCCGTGTCGACGTCGTGCTCTCTGTTGCACGTTCCCGTCGACCTGTCGGTCGAGACCCACCTCGACCCCGACCTGTACGCCCGGCTCGCCTTTGCTCGGCAGAAGGTCGACGAGGTCGTCCTGCTCGGCAAGGGGCTGCGCGACGGCACCGCCCACCTGCCCGACCCGCTGCCGCCGATCCCGGCGTCGTGGCGCCACGACGACGTCCGGGCGCGGCTGGCGGCGCTGACCCCGGCCGACCGGCAGCGCGGCACCTACACCGAGCGGGCGGCCGTCCAGCAGGCCCGCCTCGGCCTGCCGGACCTGCCCACGACGACGATCGGGTCGTTCCCGCAGACCGGTGAGCTGCGTAAGGCCCGAGCCGCGTTCAAGAAAGGCGAGCTCGACGAGGCCGGCTACACCGAGCGGATGAAGGCCGAGATCGAGCACGTCATCCGCCTGCAGGAACAGCTGGGCCTCGACGTGCTCGTGCACGGCGAACCCGAGCGCAACGACATGGTCCAGTACTTCGGCGACCAGCTCGACGGGTTCGGCACCACCGAATTTGGCTGGGTGCAGTCCTACGGCTCCCGCTGCGTCCGGCCGCCGATCATCTACGGTGATGTGGCCCGCAAGGCGGCGATGACCGTCTCCTGGTCGGTCTTCGCCCAGTCGCTGACCGGCAAGCCAGTCAAGGGCATGCTGACCGGCCCGGTCACGATTCTCGCGTGGTCGTTCGTCCGCAACGACCAGCCCCGCGCCGACACAGCCGACCAGGTCGCGCTCGCCCTGCGCGACGAGTGCCACGACCTGGAGGCGGCCGGCATCACGGTGATCCAGGTCGACGAGCCGGCGCTGCGCGAGACGCTGCCGCTGCGTAAGGCCGACCAGAAGGCGTACCTGGACTGGGCGGTCGGCTCGTTCCGGCTGGCCACCAGCGGGGTCGCCGACGACACCCAGATCCACACCCACCTGTGCTATTCCGAGTTCGGCGAGATCATCACCGCCATCGACGCCCTGGACGCCGACGTCACCAGCATCGAGGCGTCCCGGTCCAAGATGGAGGTCCTGGACGACTTGGCCGCGATCGGTTACAGCCGAGGCGTCGGGCCGGGCGTGTGGGACATCCACTCGCCGCGGGTGCCGTCGCACGACGAGGTGGTGTCGTCGCTGCGCCGCGCGGTCGATGCGGTCCCGGCGCGGCGGCTGTGGGTCAACCCTGACTGCGGGCTGAAGACCCGCGGCTACCCGGAGGTCGAGGCCTCCCTCAAGCGCCTCGTCGCGGCCGCCGCCGTGGTACGCGGCAACTGATCTTTAGCTGAGACCCCGGGCGGCGCCGGCCCCCCTCCGGCGCCGCCCGGCTCCATCAACGCCAACGGCACGGTCCATCGCGGACCGGGCCGTGGTGACGAGCGAAGGGATCAGGCGACCGTCAGCCGCTCCGGCGCGGAGTCCGGCTCCGGCGCGGAGGTTGTAGTAGGCCGTCGGCGTGTGACGCCGAGCATCCGGTCGACGAGCGCGCCGAACGTCAGCGCGAGCACCGTCCAGATGATGGCCTGGTTGATCAGCGAATACCAGCGGAACTTCCACAGCAGGTCGGCGTCGAAGCCCGGGTAAACGATCTGGCCGGGCGCGAACGTCTTACCGTCCACCGTCAACGGGGTGTCGAGAATGTTGACGATCGGCTGTGGTGTCTCGGTGGCCGCCCGGACGTACCCGAACTGGCTCGTCGCGTCGACGTTGGCGTGCAGGTTGCCCAGCGACGGCAGCAGCCCGATGTAGACGCCGTAGACGACCAGGAACGCCACCGCCGAGCCGACGATCGCGGTCACCCAGCCGAACCGAGGCGCCAAACGGCGGGCCAGCACGATCGCCAGGCCGAGCAGGACCAGCGACACCAGCACGGTGGCCAGGTAGAGTCGGCCGCGCTGCACGATCGTGAAGTCGTGGCCGATCGCCGGCGGGTTGGCCGGGTACCTGACGAACGGCAGAAGGTAGACGCCGGCGAAGCCGAACGCGGCGATGCCCCAGATCAGGTTGCGCGGGCGTACGCCGAACCGGCCGTGCAGCACCACGTAGGCGACCGCCACGAGGGCGCCCATCGCGGCGGCGAAGCCGATGATGCCGGTGGCGATACCGATCGTCGACTGGATCGAGCGGGAGAAGATCTCCGGGCCCTCAGCCGACGTCGGTCGGCCGGCCGCCTGGTTGAGCGCGTCGAGGATCGAGCCGCGGCCCTCTTCGTAGTCGATGGCCTTGTCGACGAGAGGCTCGGCGAAAATGTAGGCGAAAACCCAGGCGAGGAGGCCGGCGAAGGCACCGGAGACCGCCCCACGCCAGATAGCGCGGAGTTCCATGAGTGTCTCAGTCCCGGATCAGTGGCAGGGGAAGCCGAGGAAGTGCCGCGAGTCGTGAACCCACTCGTGGACGACCATCGACTTGCCGAACACCGAGACCATGCCCTCATCGACGCCGATGAAATAGTACGCGAGCAGCGCGAGCAGCACGGTGATGCCGAGAACGAGAACGACCCGCGTAGTCGACAACGCCTCGGGCGAGACGGTCGCGGTCGGTTTGGCAGCGGGTACGGGAACAGTCGTCATGAAGCCTCCTCAGGGATGATGCGTCCCTCATCGATACCGGCGTAGCGACGACGAAGTATCTGACTACAGCCCCGACCTCACATCGTGGCCTCACAGTGGCGCAACCGCCCCGGACTCGCACCGGGTTCCTTACATCGTCACATCGAGCCGAGCCTAGGTCCGCTCGCGAGCAGGGTCAACATCACGGTGTTTCGGCCGCTGCGCGACAAGCCCCGCGATCTGACACGCCGGACACTCGGAACGGTCCGGATCGGCACAGACGAGATGATTGGTCACGAGCCATTCGATACGGTCGAGAAGCGCCGCAAGATCATGGATCTCCCGGGACAGCCGATGCATCCGCGCGTCGCGAGCACCAAGCCGGCGGCGCCCGGCGAGCAGGCTTTCGTACAGCTCAACCGGGATGACGACGCCATCCTGACCGTCGATCTCGACGTGCGGCGGCGGAGGATGCTTGGTCATCCTGAGCGTCGCTCCCTCCGGCGTGACGATCCTTACAGCGCTCGCCGTCCGAACAGTAGCGCGTCACCGCTGGAGAAATCGCTCCCAGTAATCACGGCGCTCCGCCTCGGGCGTCAAGACGCAGTCGCCGCAAGTGCCCCCGCCGGGGATCCGGTAGTACAGGCAGCAGTTGCGGCGGACCAGAAACCAGCGGTCCCGGTCGGGATCCGGATGGTGCAACGTCGCCATCCCGGCCAGTGGCGGCACGGTCAGCATCTCGGCGACGGTCGTGGCGGCGCGTTCGGCGGCGGCCGGGTCGCCAGCGTTGTCGGCGATCATGCCGGCCGCGCCGCCGAGCGCCGATGCCACGTTGCCCCACAGCACCTGCGGCGACAGTGTGAACCGGTGCCGGAAGACCTCCAGCACCGGCCCGACCAGACCGACGACCGCCGTACGGGTCAGCACTCCTCCCGCGTCGCCGCCGGCGCGGTGGAGAGAGTCGTAGGCGATCGGGACCGGGCCACCTTCGACCGGACGCCACCACAACCGGCCCGGATCAGCCAGGGGCACCACGCCCGTGAGCGCGGCCGCCCCGAGCAGCGGCGACAGCAGCCGGGCGGCCAGGCCGAGGAAGATGGTCGAGGCGACCACCCGCTCGCCGATCTGATCGGGGCCGAGCCCGGACATCCGCATGATCACTTGCTGGCCAGCGGTGACTCGCTCGGCGATGACCTCCGGTTCCAGCAGATCGGCCAGGGGCCGCCAGCCGGCGGCCGTGCGACGGGGCTGCCAGGCGAAGTACGGTCCGAGCCCGGCGGCGGCCTCCAGGGCCGGACCGGCACCGTACTGTTCGGCAGGCACGCCGCTCACTCTATGACCAGCCCGGTTACGGCGGCGACGGCGTCGGCCAGGGTCACGGTGGTGACCTGATCATCCCAGCCTTGCCCGGCGGTGATGACGGTCGGCCGCCACGGGAGGCTGTCGGCGACCGTAGCCAGCAGTCCGGGCATCGCCGGGTGCCGGGCGTGGCTCCACAGGACGACGGCTGCGGGGTGGCTGCGGGTGATCGCGTCGGCCAGCGTCTGCCGGGAAAGGCCGGCACCGAGGTGGATCGACGCGATCTGCTGCTCGGCTAGGGCGGCGGCAAGCGCGTCTAGGGCCGCGACGTCGCGGCCGGCGTCCACGGCGATCAGCAGTGTGCGTACCGGCGAACCGGCCGGCGGCCGTGCAACTGCCGCGAACACCTCGCTCAGGGCCCGGCTGAGCACGCGCCGGGCCACCGCTTTTCGTGTCTCGGCGTAGCGGCCCTGGCTGATCAACACGTACGCCGGCCCGGCCAGGGTGTGGTAGGTGTGCACGACTCCGTGGGCGGTGACCGCGGCCCGCAGTGTCTCGTGCAGGCTCAGCACGTCGAGGCGGCGGGCGGCCCGGGCCAGCCCGCGCGCCGCTGACTGTGTGCTCTGGTCGGTCACCGGATGCTCGGCCGGCCACGGGGTGACCTCGCGGCGCGCCATCCGGGCGGCTTCGGCGGCCGGCATGCCGCGAGCGGTGAGCCGGGCCATCACGGTCAGCGCGGCCACGTCGGGCGGCGTGTAGCGCCGGTGCCGGCCGGCCTGATGCCCGGTCGGGCCGAGCCCGTAGCGCTGATGCCAGGTACGCAGCGTCGTCGGGGCCACGCCGAGTCGCCGCGCGAGTAATCCGGGGCTGAGCCCCCTGGTGTCATCCACCGCCGACCCGCCCTCGAGGTCACCGACAACGACCACACCCGCATCGGGTGTGGGCAGTGGCAGGTCTTCGGACTCGTGGGCGTCCGGCACGCTTCCTACTGGCCGTCGCTTCCCGGACCCAGCTCGGGTCCAGTGCTCTGTGACGGCGGTCGTTCCCACTCACCGCTGCGGGGCAGTCCCGGAATCACACCGGGTTCCCTCTTACGACGCTCACCCCCGGCCAGGGGCGGGCGAACCGACTGCCCCCACAGCTTACTGCCGGCCAGGCGCTGTAATCACCGACAGCTCCAGCGGCGCCGGGATCTCGGCCTGCCCCGGGCCGCCGGCGTGTACCCAACCGAGCAGGTCGGTGAGGATCGCGTCGTCGAGGACCAGTCCGAACCAGACCGGCCGGGCGCCCGAGCGGCGGGCTGTCGCGGTCGGGTGGACCACCATGACGTTGGCCTGCTCGCACACGTCCAAGCACACACTGGTCCGCACCCGGTGGCCGTCGCCGATCTCGGCGCGCAGCCGGTCGAGCTGAGCGTCGTGATCGGTCGACGGATGCTTGAGCGCGTTACCGCAACAGCAGTCTCGGCACACCGTCACCGTGCATCCGTCGATGATCGTTTCGCTCACCGGCCAACTTTAGCCAGAGCGATCAGCCGCGGGTGGCGTTGGAGTAGGGGCACACCTGGTGGCGCCGGTCCGCTCCTCGGGAGAACTCATCGGATCACCCCCACGCCAGCCGGACGCCGAGCGCGACGCAAACGGCCGCGCACCCCCCCAGTTGAGCCACCGTGCCGTACGGCCGCGGGCCAGCCGCGCGCCGAGCCGCCCCGCCGTGGCGGCCAGGGTGATGTCCACGGCGAGCTGTACGGTGATGAACAGGACGCCAAGGGTGATCAGCTGGCCGGTCACCTGCCCGGCGGCGGGCCGTACGAACTGCGGCAAGAACGCCACGCTGAACAGGATCATCTTCGGGTTGAGCAGATTCGTCACCAATCCCCGCACGAAAGCGTTACCGGTCGCGACACCGAGCGCGGCGACCATGCCGGCCCGGGCGCCGTAGCGGCCGGCGTTGGTGATCACGAACATCATGTCCGGACCGGGAGTGATCATCAGCAGGACGATCGCGGTCAGGTAGCCCAGCAGCACCGACGTCGAGATCACGGCCGTCCCTCCAGCGCGCCCCGCAGGGCGAGACGGTGCCGGCGGCGGATCTCCGCCTGATGGAAGGCCTGCCGGTCCTCGTCGGTCTCCGGCAACAGCGCCGGCACAGTACGCGGTTTGCCGTCGTCGTCGACCGCGACCATCACCAGATGGGAGGTAGCCACGACCGTTGGCGGCACCGCCCGGTCCCACCGGTCGGCGGTGACCTTGACTGCGACCTCCATCGAGCTGCGCCCGGCCCAGGTGATCCGGGCCTGCACGTGCACGACGTCACCGACCCGAACGGCCTGCAGGAACAACGTCTCGTCCATCGCCGCGGTGACCGCGGGACCATCGGAGTGGCGGGCCGCGACGACCCCGGCGACCGAGTCGATGAGGTTGAGGATCCGGCCGCCGTGCACCGTGCCCATCAGGTTGGTGTGGTGCTGGTCCATGATCTGCGACAGGGTCAGTTGCGACGCCGACGGCGCACGACCAGATTCTGTCATCGCTACCTTCCGCTCCGTTCCGCGACCAACGATCGCGCGGAAGGCAGACAGCGGGCAGCGCCCCGGTCTCGGCTCGCCGGTGACGTTGACATGTCCGGCCCACCCGCGAGGCCGACAGCAAACGCACGCCGGGCGGCGTACGCGACGCGGGCAGGTCTTCGGACTCGCGGGCAGCCAACAAACGCCTACTGGCCGTCGCTTCCCAAACCCGTGCGAAGGGGTTCAGTGCTGTGTGACGGCGGTCGTTCCCGCTCACCGCTGCGGGGCAGTCCCGGAATCCCACCGGGTTCCCTCTTACGACACCCCACCAAGGAGATCGGGTGAACCAGCGCTGAGGCCGAGCATAGCGATCTGGCGGCGACGGGCGACGCGATGCTTATCACCCCAGCCATTCACCGCAGCCACGCATCACCAGCCTCTCTTATGCTGCGGGTGGGCGGCTTACCTGGATCACCGAACCGGCCCCGGCCGTGCTCGCCTCCACGTTCCTGACCTCGACCGCCGGAGCGGCCGGCTATCTCGTTTTCGCGGCAACGACCGGCGGCCACCTCAACCCCGACTAGATTCTGGGCCTGCTCAGCGGTCTCGGCGGCGGTTACCTCGGTGCCCGCCTGCAACCACATCCGCCCGAGCGAGCACTACGCCTGCTCTCGGGGTGCTAACGACCGCCCTCGCTGTTCAGTACGCCATCCAGGCCGCCGCCGGCCGCTGACGCTGTCGAGCACCGCGCGCAGCGGCCGGTGAGGGTCAGGCTCTGACCGGCGAAGGAGAAACCGGTCCGCGACCCGACCATGGTCAGCAACTCCTGCACACCGTCCGCGGCGGCAACTTCGGCGACGCGTCCGCAGTCGCCGCAGACGACGTGATGATGCGGGCGGTCGGCCAGCCCGTAACGGGCCTCGCCGCGCCGGTCGAGGCTGTGCACGACGCCCTCGTCGACGAGCACCTGCAACGCCCGGTAGACCGTGGAGTGGTCCAGCTGCGGATGGGCCGGAAGCAGGGTCTCGTAGATCCGCCGCGGCGACAGGTGCCGCTCGGCGTCCATCAGCGTGCCGACGATCGCGTTCTTCGCGAAAGTCCACCGGCGGCCACCAGCGCGGACGTGATCCCGGATCGCGTTGAGCCGAGCATCTGCTTCCGCTGTCACTACGCCTCCCCGGTCCCAGTTGCCACAATCACGCTATCGCCACAACCTTGCAATAGTAGATCCGTGCGGGTTAGCGTCCGGGTATCGAGCACCCTCGCGGAAGAAGACAGACGTGACCGATACCCAGATGGCCGTGGACGTGTCCCGCTTCTCCCGATTCCGGCAGAGCCTGACCCCGCAGGACTGGAGCTCGCTGGCCGGCATGGGCGCCTTCATCGTCCTGCTGCACGTCATCGGGTTCGTCACGCTGCTCGGCTTCGTCGCCCCGAAACACTTCAGCCTCGGCGGCGACCACCCCGTCTTCACCGTCGGCGTCGGCATCCTGGCCTACACCTTCGGCCTGCGGCACGCCTTCGACGCCGACCACATCGCAGCGGTCGACAACACCACCCGCAAGCTGATGCAGGACAACACCAACAACGGCGGCGGCCGCAAACCGCTGTCGGTCGGCTTCTGGTTCTCCCTCGGCCACTCCACGATCGTCTTCTGCCTCGCCTTCCTGCTCTCGGTCGGCGTCAAGGCCCTGGCCGGGCAGGTCGAGAACGACGACTCAGAACTGCACTCGGTCACCGGCGTCATCGGCGCCTCCGTGTCCGGGGTCTTCCTGTGGATCCTGGGCATCCTCAACCTGGTCGTGCTGTTCGGCATCATCAAGGTCTTCCGCGACCTGCGCCGCGGCGTCTACGACGAAGAAGCCCTGGAGGACCAGCTCAACAAGCGCGGCTTCATGAACCGGTTCCTCGGCGGCCTGACCAAGAGCGTCCGCAAGGCCTGGCACATCTACCCGATCGGCGTCCTGTTCGGACTCGGCTTCGACACCGCCACCGAGGTCGGCCTGCTCGTCCTGGCCGGCGGGGCGGCCGCGTTCAACCTGCCGTTCTACTCGATCCTCGTTTTGCCGATCCTGTTCGCCGCCGGCATGTGCCTGATGGACACCATCGACGGGGTGTTCATGAACGCCGCCTACGGCTGGGCGTTCGCCAAGCCGGTCCGCAAGGTCTTCTACAACATCACCATCACCTCGATCTCGGTCGCCGTCGCCCTGATCATCGGCACCGTCGAACTCATCGGGGTGCTGGCCGACCAGGCCAACATCACCACCGGCCCGCTCGCCGCGATCGCCGACATCCCACTCGACTACGCCGGCTACGGCATCGTCGGCCTGTTCTTCCTCGCCTGGATCGTCGCCATCGCCGTCTGGCGGTTCGGCCGAGTCGAGGAACGCTGGTCGGCCAACCTCGCCCCCTCCGCCGCTGCGGAGTAGCCGACAATGCGGCTGACGGTTCACGCGGCCACGGTCTCCGACATCGGGCTGCTGGCCGCGCTCAACCGGCAGCTCATCGAGGACCAGCGGCATCACAGCACCGCCACCGATGACGAACTGGCCGATCGGATGCGCCGCTGGATCACCGGCGAGGTGTATCACGTGGCGGTCGTCGAGGACGACGGCGAGCCGGTGGCGTACGGGGTGTGGCGCGACGACGAGGACGGCATCTACGTCCGCCAGTTCTTCGTCGTCCGCCACCGCCGCCGCACCGGCCTCGGCCGGCAGGCGTTCACACTCCTGGCGGGCGGATGGCGGCGGGCGCCGGTCAGGCTCGACGCGCTCGTGCACAACGAACGCGCGCTCGGGTTCTGGCGGGCGCTGGGCTTTCGCGACTACAGCATCATCCTCAGCCGCGACACCGCCTGACCAATCGCTGGAGAGGAGCGCGGCCGTGGTGACGATCGTGGGCGTGGACGCTGCCGGCCTGCGCGAGCATCAGCAGCAGCTCGCGGTGATCTACCGGCAGTGCTTCGCCGCGCCGCCGTGGAACGAACCGGCCGCCGAGACCGACGGCTACCCGGACCGGCTGCACCGGCAGACGAGCTACCCCGGCGCCCGCGGCGTCATCGCCCGATCCGGCACCACCGTGGTCGCCGCCGCCTACGGCTGGCCTGCGCCGGCGACCCTGCCCGAAGCCACTGAACACGACCGCGCGGTTCGCGACGCCGTACCGCCGGAGCTGGCCGCGTTGCTGGTGGCCCCGGCCCTGGTGGTGGCCGAGCTGATGGTCGCCCCGTCGTGGCAGCGGCAGGGCCTCGGCCGCCGGCTGCTGGCCGAGCTTGTTGCCGATGCCCCGCGAGCGTGGCTGGCCACCCATCCGCAGGCCCCGGCGGTCGCGCTCTACGAGCAGACCGGCTGGCAGCGGCAGTTCACCTACCGGGCCGGCGGGCATCCACTAGTGCTGTTCACTAAGGACCTCACCCTGCTGGCGGTCCGCTGATCGCCGCGGCGGCGATGTGCAGGCTGAGTTCCTGGACCAGCTCGTCCATCGACTGGCCGGTCTGCGCGCGCAGAATGCTCAGCGCGAGTTCGGCCAGCAGCTGAAACGAATGGGCGCGGGCGTCCGCATCCGGGAAGGCAGCCAGCAGCTCGGCGGCGCCGTCGAGGTCACCGCGGTGTTTGGCCGCGATGGCCCCGGCGGCGCGCTGGGCGCCGGCGAACGCCGCAGCGGCGGCCGCGGCCGGGTCGGCGTCACCCATCAGCGTCAGGGAGCGACGATGATCGGGTTGCCGGCGGCCCGGGCGGCGTCGAACCGTTTCGTGACATCGACCCAGTTGACCAGGTTCCACAGCCGGTCGACGTAGTCCGGCCGCACGTTCTTGTACTGCAAGTAGTAGGCGTGCTCCCAGGCGTCGAACACCAGGATCGGCGTCGAGCCCTGCCCGACGTTGCCGTGATGGTCATACACCTGCTCGACGATCAGGCGCTGCGACAGTGGTTCCCAAGCCAGCACGCCCCACCCGGAGCCCTGCACGCCCTTGGTCACGGTCGACAGCTGGGCAGCGAACGCGTCGAACGAGCCCAGGTGCTCCTCGATCGCGGCCGCGAGTTCGCCGTCCGGCCGGTCGGCGCTGGATCCGGGCCGCAGGTTGTTCCAGAAGATCGAGTGCAGCACGTGCCCGGACAGGTTGAACGCCAGGGTCTTCTCCAGGCCGACCAGGGCGTGGTAGTCGCCCTTGTCGCGGGCCTCGGCGAGCTGGTCGAGGGTGTCGTTGCTGCCCTTGACGTACGCGGCGTGGTGCTTGCTGTGATGCAGCTCGAGAATCTGCCCGCTCATGGCGGGCTCGAGCGCGCCGTAGTCGTAGGGCATGTCGGGAAGCGTGTAGATCGCCATGACCCACAGCCTTCCCTTATTGCCATACTTTGGCAACTACCTCACGATGGCAATCGGGCGTTGAGCCCACCGCAGGCGGCACTCACCGCTGTTCGCGGTGTGAAGTGGCGTCTTGAGGCGTCTCGGCCGCGATGATCCAGCTCGCCGGGACGCCTTGCGCCGGCTCATCCTTGGCGGGCTCGACAAATACGGCGGCCACGGCCAAGGAAGGGCCAACCCCGACGGCATTACAGCGGCTTGCCGCTCGTCTTCCTCTGCGATTGCGGCGGGCTCAGGCAGCGGCGCGTTCCTGCTGCCGCAGCATGGCGCCGATCTCGGCGGCCGGAAGCGGCCGGGCGAACAGGAAGCCCTGTGCGCGCCGGTAGCCGAGCTCGAACAGCCGCTCGGCCTGGGCCGCGGTCTCGACGCCCTCGGCCACCGTACGTAAGCCCAGCGTGCTGGCGAGTCCGGCCAGCGCGGCCGCGATGGCCTCCTGCTGCGCGGTGCCGCCGAGTTCGTCGACGAACGACTTGTCGACCTTGATGACGTCGACCGGGCAGGTGCGCAACAGCCCGAGCGAGGAGTGCCCGGTGCCGAAGTCGTCCAGCGCGATGCTGCAGCCGAGCTCGGACAGTGCGTGGACGGCGGCCAGGGCCCGGCTGCCGCTGAACACCGCGGTCTCGGTGATCTCGACGGTGAGCTGCCGCGGGGGTACGCCGTGCCGGTCCAGTGCCGCGGTCAGCACGGCGGGCAGCGCCGGGTCGAGCAGTTGCCGGGCCGAGACGTTGACGCTCACCGAGCTCAACAAGTCGGGGCCGAACTCGTGGCGCCAGGCCGCGATCTGAGCGCAGACCTGATCGATGATCCAGGCGCCGATCTCCACGATCAGGCCGGTGTCCTCGGCGACCGGGATGAATTCGGCCGGCGAGACGACCTGGCCGTCCGGCCGGGTCCAGCGGATCAAGGACTCCACCCCGGTCATCCGCCCGTGCGGCAACTCGACGATGGGCTGAAAGAGCAGATGGAACTGCTCGGCCCGGAGCGCCGCCCGCAATTCCGCGGCCAGAGTCGCGCGCCGGGTCAGCTGGGACTCCAGTGCCGCGTCGTAGCGGACCGCTCCCCCGCCGGCGGCGACCGCCGCGCGCAGGGCGATCTCCGCCTGCCGGTGCAGCCCGGCGTGGCTGCCCTCGGCGATCCCGACGCTCGCGTCGACGGCCACTTCACGGTCGTCGGCCGGCAGCGGTTCCCGGTTGGCCGCCGACAGCCGGTCGGCGAAGCCTGGGTCCCGCCGCGGCAGCAGCACGCCGAAGTCGTCGCCACCGAGCCGGGCCACGGTCGCGCCGTCGCCGGCCAGTCGGGTCAACCGGTGCGCAAACCCGACCAGTAGTTCGTCTCCGGCCTGGGATCCGAGGGTGTCGTTGAGCTCGCGGAAGTCGTTGAGGTCGACCAGCACGACTGTGCGCGATCCGTGGGCCGCCGCGACCGCCGCGGTGAAGTGGCGGCGCGAGAACAGGCCGGTCAGGTCGTCGTGGGCGGCCTGATATTCGACCGTGGCGAGCAGGGCGGCGTTCTCGGCCATCGCGATCGCCTGCCGGGCGACCACGAGGAGCAGGAGCAGCACCGTGCCGCCGACCTCCGCCACGCTGAGGTGTCCGGTGCGCAGGACCAGGGCCGCCAGAAGCAGGCCGGTCAAACTGGTCGCGATCAGCGGCACCGTGCTGCCGAGCCGCGCGGCGATCCGGTGCGCCCCCGACGCCGGCCGGTCATCACCGCTGGCGTTCATCGTGAGCCGGTGTGCGTGGGCGGCCAGCACCCCGAACAGGCCCACGAACGGGAGAACCGCCGCGCTGCCGTTCAGGTACGGCCAGGGCCGCAGGACCGACATCAAGACGGTGGACAGCGGGCCGCACAGCCCGACCGGCGCCAGCCACCACAGCGCGGCCTGCGATACAGGGCTCTGACGCGACGACATGATTTTGACGACGACCACGACACCGCCGACGGCGATCGCGATCATCGCGATGTTCAGCCACCACGCCGGGGCGGACACCCCGAACCGGCCGACGAACCACCCGACATACTGCGATGCGGCGATCCCCGCGGTCACCGCGACCACCGCGACATCCAGCACCGCCGTCACCAGGCGCCGCCAGCTGCGGCCGCCGCCGGGCAACCGCAACAAGGCGCCGATCGCCACTACCGTGCCGGTCACGTAAAGCAGCAACGTCCTTGCGCCAATCGGCGGCATGCCCTGATAAGGCATCGTCACGACGTCGACGACCTGGCTCACCGCGGCCACGGCCACCAGACCCATCGCCACGGACAAGCGACGCCAGAACCGGCCCAGCCCACCGTCGGCCCCGTCAGCAGCCGCCCAGAACGCGGCGCTCGCCAGCACCGGACCTACTACAGCCGGCACCCACACCAGCAATTGAGGAAGCGCGACCTGTATACCCAGCGCGATCATCAGCACGCCGGACACGGCCATCGCGACGGCGATCGGGGTAAACCACCAACGCCGCCGGCCTTGCGCTCCTTCAAGCCTCGCGCGCACCACCGCCGCTCCCCCGCTCCCGCCGTCGCCTACTCAACAAGTAGTCGGCAAAGACTGCGCGAACCTGAACAGTCCGACGTATCGTGACCGGCGTCCCGCGTCGCAGAAATAGTGGAAACTCCTGGAAGGCCGAGAACCCATTCGCCACTCGACCAGCCAGATTCCGCGATACCGGACGCTTAATGACCCGGTACGGAGGGCATTTGGCGATGGTGCCCCCGTTGCAGACGTTGCCGCCCCCGCCCGAGGCGCAGGAACTCCATGTCTGGGTCCTCGACAACAGCACCCAGCTGCGGCAGCTGCGCTCCGCGCTCCAGCAAGCCCTGACCGGGCACCCGCCCACAGCCGGCGACACTCTCGGCGACGTACCGGAGCGGATGGTGCTTGTCGCGAGCGAGCTGGCCACCAACGCCATCATGCACGGCCAGCCACTGGCCGAGGTCCGGCTGTCGCGCGCAAACGACTGCTTCGTGCTCGACGTCGCCGATCACGACCTGAGCACCGTGCCACGCGTACCCGACACCCGCCCTCTGGGCGCCGGAGGGCGCGGACTGCAACTCGCGCGCGCCTTCTCCCTCGACGTCGGCTGGTACGCCACCGCCACCACGAAACACATTTGGGCCACGTTCCCGCTGCACCCCTGACTTCCACCTCGGGCACCCGACCGCCACCACGGAGACTTTGATGACAGACGAACTGCCTACCGCCGCCGGGCTCAGCCTGCAACCGATGATCCACGTCGCCGAGATGGCACCCGCCGTCACCTTCTACGAAGCCCTCGGCGCCCACGTCGAACACGGCAGCCGCGACGGCGACTTCGCCCTCATGCGCCTGGGCGACAGCCAGTTCAGCCTGCTCGCCCACCCACCAAACCCGCAGCAGAACGAAGGTCAGGTCGAACTCAACTTCGCCGCCACCACCGATCTCGACACGCTTGAGCAACGCCTCCGCGCCGCAGGCGTCACCATCGCCTCACCCGCAAGCGACCAGGGCTTCGGACGCCAGCTGCAAGTCACCTCACCGGACGGCCTACTCATCAAGATCAACCAGCTCGAGCCGCGACGCTACACCTAAGCTCGCCACGTTGATCTTCGTCCTTGCCCTGGACGAGGGACGGGAATCTTGGGCTGAGCGTTTCCCGGCCAGCGTCGTGAGCACAGAACTGGTCGCCGACCCGATCGACCACGCCGCAACCTTGATCGGCGTTTGCATTGTCCTGGGGCCCAGAATCTGATAATCCATGTCGCCGGAGGCACCACCACCGCGGTCACGGTGCCCCGCCCCACTGGCCGGTGGCGGCCCGCCGGCGGCTCATGATCGGGCCCGGGGATTGCGGCTCGTCGACGCATTCGCCGAGCGTTGGGACCGGATCCTCGCCGGCAGACAAAAGTCGGGGCGATCCTGCTGAGCCACTCCCCCAATTGACTGCGGCACCGCGCTATCCAGGCACTTGAGCGGGCCGCACAGGGGCTTCGCCTCCACCGAATCGCGGTGTAGGTCAGCAACGTCTACCGGCGGAATCGACGACGGCCGTCCCTGGGCGTCATGTTGTTGAATGTGCGGAACCACGCCGCAGGACGGTAGTCGCCCATACCGGCAGTGCGGTTGGCCTCGGATTCCGGGTCTTCGATGCCGTCCATCTGCACGTCGAACAGGCTGAGGATGTCGTCGTCCTGCAACAGGACCTCCTCGGCCAGATCCCAGTCGTAGTCGCCGGCGACTTCCGGTAGCGAAGAAAGTAATTCGGGCGGGGGTCCCCACCCGTCGGCGATGGCGGCCTGCGCTGATTGCAACATCAGGTGCAAGGCCATCTCCTCACCAGGGCAGGTCGGCGACGGCAGATGACCGGCGGCCAGGTCCGCGGTCAGATCGTCGAAGGCTCGGGCGGCTTGGCGGCGCCAGACCGCATCCTGGGTCCATGTGATGCGTGGGTACTCGTTGAAGGCGGCCCAGGCGTCGTCGTCGGTGACCGGGTCGTCGCCGTGCTGCTGGACGTCGTCGTAGGCGAAGTCCGCGTGGACCTGCGCCACCGACCAGAGAGCGGCCGCGGTGCGCGGGGTCATTTGAAACCCGGAGCAGGTCTCGCAGTCCTCGGCGTCGCACTGGCATACCGGAAACAGGGCGGCGAAGTCCGGCCACTGCTGATCCTCGTCGGCGGCGTCGTCGCCCGCTTCGCCGATCGAGATCTGGGAAGAGGTAACCTGAACGCCGTCGACGACCGTCAAGATTGCGTCCGCGTCGGTAACCCAGTCCAGCGCTGCTGCGATGTCTTCTTCGATCTCGTCGCGGGCGTCGGCCCGGACCTCGTCCGCGCTGCGGCGATCGTCCGGCAAGAACTGTGTGGTGTTGAGCCGCTGAAGAGCTGCTTGCTGCAGACCCGCCATGTCGGTGACTTCGACTGTCACCTCGGCGCTGATCGTGAACTGTTGTCCCCCTTGACCCATGGGCGCGAGCATAGACCCGGATCCGCCCGTCACCGACGACACGGCCAAGGCAGATGAACAGCCGCCCAAAGCAGGAGAAAGAGCCAACGCTCGTCCGAAGGGAATAAGCGGCTCTCCCGATGCGCAACCTCGGCGAGCGACAATGCTCGAGCCGGGGCAACGCAGCCCGATCGGAGACACTAAGTCATCGTTCGATAGCAGCGTGAGTCAGGGCTTTCACTGCGTAACTGAAGCGCACAGTTCTGCCACAGCGCTAAATCCTCCTGACGTCCGCCCTGGGAGGACCGCTTCGAGGCGCCAGCGAAGAAGTCCGGGAAGTCAAGTGTTTGGAATCCACCCGACTAACCACCAGACTGAAGACCGCGAAAGTATCGCGCACAAAACTCATTGATAGAACCGAATATAGCGAGGCCGACGAGGGTGCTGACCCCCACACTGCCAGTGACATTGATACAGTGCTCTGACCTGCACGTTCAGTTATGAACGCAGGTCAGACATGCTTTTTGGTTGCAGGTTGATGCTCTTGAGGGGCAGCGACATGCACGTTCGGTAGCCACTCGTCGAGACGTTCTCGCGCTAGCTTCTGCCGCATGGCATCGATCAAGGAAAGAAACGGCTCGTTCCAAGTCCGGTGGCAGGCCGGCCGGGCAGGACGCCGCGAGGTCTGCACCTTCCCCACGATCGAGTTGGCGGAAGCGGCCCAGCGACTTGCGGATGCCCGCAACCACAGGATCACCGACCGGGAGGTCTACGCGGCCATCTACGGCTGGAACGAGGAGGACACCGAGACGGTCGAGTCCCCCTTGATGAAGGACTTCGTCGAGGAGTGGATCGCAAACAAGGTCGACGTGAAGGACACCACGAAAGCGGAGTACGCCCGCATGCTGCGCAAGCGGGTCATCCCGTCGTTTGAGGGTCTGTACGTCCATGAGATCACTCGGCAGGCTGATATCGATCCGTGGAAGACGTACCTGTGTGAGGACCTTGAACCGGCCGGGGTCCACAAGCACTGGACGGTCTTGAACATGGTGATGAGGGCGGCGGTTCCCCGGTACCGGCCGGATAACCCTCTCGATATTCCTGCCGGCCACCGCAGTAATGGGCTGCCCCGGATCGAGAAGCACGATGCGGTCTTCTTGACCTCGCCCGAGGCCGACATTTTGGTGGCCAGATGTCCCCCGGCTATCCGGGACCTTGTCGAGTTCGCCATCGGCACCGGTATGCGGCAGGGCGAACTATTCGGTCTGCGGGTGAAGGCGGTTGATCTGTCCGGGAGTAAGCCGGTGGTGTACGTCGTGATGACGTTGCATCGCGGCGGGAAGTTCGGCAAGCCGAAGTCGGAGCGGTCGCGGCGGGCGATTCACTTGTCGCCCAGGATGGCCGAGTTGGCGGCTCGTTTGATCGCCGGTAAGCGGCCCAATGATCTGGTGTTCACGGCGCCTGAGGGCGGCGCGTGGGATGCGAACGATTTCCGGTGGCAGCACTGGCGGTATGCGGTGTCGGCGGCGCAGCGTTGCGCGGAGCACCCGCCGGTGCCGCAGAAGACGGGCAATGGCGCGGAGCTGGAGCGGGTGACGGCGATGTCGGTGTCGACGTGTGCGTGCAAGACGCGGTTGCATAAGCGACCGCGGTTTCACGATCTGCGTCATACCCATGTCGCGTTGCTGCTGGACGCGGGCGCTGATTTCTACATGATCCAGCTGCGGCTGGGTCATGCCTCGATCAAGACGACGATCGACGTGTATGGCCACCGGATCGCGAGCGGTGACGATCGGCTGCTGGAGGCGCTGGATCGGCGGCTTCCCGGTGGGAAGGAGAAGTCGTCGAAGAAGAAGGCGAAGAGGAAGTCCAAGAAGAGGGTGTCGCCGTACGTCGACGGCTTGCCGCTGGCGCTGGCCGCGTAGGGCGAGGCGCACATGCCTCGGCCGGCAAGGGAGGAATCGGTGAAGAGGAGGTGGAGGGGCTGATGAATACGTCAGCGTCGCAGGCTGTGAGTCCGGCGGTGCCGGGCGAGCGGCCGAGGTGCCTGAAGTGCGGGGGTACGGATCTGCTGGTTTCGGTCCCGGCGGTGGTTCGTGAGGGCCGCAGCACGGCGGTGGTTCGTGGGCGGATTACGGGCTCGCCGGGGGTGGATCTTCCGTTTCGGGCCAGCGCGTCGACGGTGAGTGGTTTGGCGCAGGCGCTGGCGGCGCCGAGGCGGCCGATGTCGCCGGTGGTGCCGGTTGCCGGGTTGGTCGTGGCCGGCCTGGCGGAGCTCGCGGTGGTGGCGTCGGCCGTTTCGGAGGGCGGCCGGTACGGCACGGGAGCGCTCGCCGGCGTTCTCGCTGTCGTGGTCGTGCTGCTGGCCGGGCTCGTGCCGTGGTGGCGGCGCGAGGCTGTGCGGCGCGGTCAGGCGGCCGAGCGGGCCTGGTACTTGTGGCGGCGGTCTTGGTATTGCCGCCGGTGCGGCGTGGTCTCGGTGATCTGGGACGGCGGCTTTCGCGTGCTGGCGGCGCGAAACCTCGCGGCTGATCTCGTGGTGCTGGCCGGCCAGCTTCCGTGGAGGAAACGGGCGTAGCTGGTCGAGTTTTGTCGAGGCGGCTGCCTCGAATTGTGGATGCTTCTCAAGAGGGGTTGCTGAGGATGAAAAAGGTGGAGCGGTCGGCGTTGACGGAGGCAGAGGTTCGCCGGTTGAAGGATGCCGCGGCGACCTCACCGCCGTGGGGCGTGGTGGTCGCGTTGATGGTTGATGAGGGGCTGCGTGTGGGCGAGGTGTTCGCTCTTCGGGGTCGTGATGCGGATCTGCAGAGCGGGCAGTTGCGTCGTCCGCGGGTGATGGGGATTTCGGGTGAGCTGCTCGAGAGCATGCGGGAGCTCGTGGAGTCTCGCGATGGGAACGCGCTGGTGTTCGATCGGCAGTGGAATCAGCCGCAGGTTCGACAGCAGTGGCGCGAGCTGACGCGGCAGGCCGGGGTGGACGGGGCGCGGCTGCCTGCGTTGCGGTCGGCTGGTCTGGCCAGGATGTTGAGAGAGTACGACGCCACGGGTAAGGCCCATCCCGCCTGGGCCGCGATCTTGCGGCGCCGCCCGGGCGAGGCCGGTACTGCGTTTAACAAGTAGCGCCGGTCGGTTCGCGACCGGACGCGGACGGGCGGGTGGCGGCGTCTTCCTCGCGGCGGGTGCCGCCGCCCGGCTCTGGAGGGAAGTGGACGTGGGCTTCTGGTGTGGTTACTGGATAGCTGTCTTGCGCCGATGCTCGTTCATCTGCGTACGATTCGTTAATGGGGTCTCAGCTATCCTTTCGCGCCGCTGCGGCGAGCAATTCGTCGCTGGCGGTGTGATCCAGATTATTTTCTTCAGCTAGGTAGTCATATATAGGTCGATGGAACGCTATGGTAAGCGATATAAATCGGTTTCTGACTGGTCTCCTTCTTTGTCCGGGAGTGGATGAACATGGCCAAGCAAGTCATCACCATGCTGACCGACGATCTGGACGGCGGTGAAGCCGACCGCACCGTCGAGTTCGGGTTGGACGGGGTGAACTACACGATCGACTTGTCGGAGAAGAACGCCGGCAAGCTGCGGAAGGCGCTCGACCCGTACCTCAGCGCGGGAGTTAGGGTCGGGCGCGGTGGGGTCGGGCGGCGTCCGGTTGCGGCGGCGGCAGCGCGGTCGACGCGTGATGAGAACCAGGCGATCCGCGAGTGGGCGGGCAAGAACGGCCACGAGATCTCTGGTCGGGGCCGGATTCCGGTTCACGTCGTCGAGGCATACCGCAAGCGTTGATGTCGTTCAGGCCTGCGGTGGTGTTCGGTTTCTTGATCGGCTCGCGCCACGGGTTGGTTGGCTTGGGTTCGTACGCTAGCAGCGGTGTCCGCCTAGCAGTTGGTTGAAGCGCGGCGCCGCAGGCCTGCGAACCCGTGTGCTCTCTCATGTTCTGCCCCGACGGGTGGTTGGCGCTTATCCCAGCTGCCGGATTTCGGCCTTCGCGGACGAAACCCGTTGTAACGGCTCGATCGATGGCTACTCTGATCCAGGTCGTCGTGAGCGTGCAGCAGCGGTCAGCGGGAGGCGCTCGTGCAGCTTCGAAAGGTGCACATCAGGAACTTTCGTAACTTCGCGGACCTGTCAATCGAGCCGTTTCCCAACCCGGCGGTGATCGTTGGCGAAAACGGTGTTGGCAAGAGCAACCTGTTGATGGCCTTGCGGTTGGTGCTTGACCCTGATTTGCCCGACCGTCGCCGATGGCTCCAGCCCGACGACATCCACGACACCGGTCCGTCAATGTATGCCGGCGTCGAGGTTTCCGTTCAAATCGAACTGACCGACTTCGACGATGACGACGATGCCCGCAGCGAGCTCGATGGCGCGATCGTCGACACCGATCCCTTGATCGCCCGTCTTACGTACCTTTTCAAGCCCAAGAAGTCGCTTGCCGCGGCGCTCGGAGAGACCGAAGGCGACCGGCTGACGCCTGATGACTACGAGTGGACGATCTTCGGTGCGGACGACCCGTCCAACGCGATGCTCGCGGCCAAACGCTACGCGGCCTTGTCCGTGTTACCGCCGCTGCGAGATGCCGAAGGCGATCTTGTTCGCGCCGATCGCAGCCCGCTGACGAAGCTGCTGCGCGAGCTACCTCCGTCCGACTCGAACCTCGAGAAGGCGTTGGTCGCCATGCAGACGGCGCGTGACGAACTTGGCCAAGATCCGAATGTCGACACCGTTCGGCAGATGATCACCGATCGCGTCGGCAGTATGGCGGGCCCGCAATTGGCTCTTTCTCCCTCGCTGGCATTCGCTGGACGGCAGGAAGACCTCCTTCGTAGTATCCGACTTTTCACCGACGCTGCCGGCACGCGCGGCATCGATCGCACCTCTACGGGCACGGCGAACGTCCTCTATCTCGCTTTGCTGCTTGAGCGCCTTCGTCTACGTCGCGAATCCGGGAACGGGGAAGACGCTCTCCTTGCGGTAGAGGAGCCGGAGGCTCACCTGCATCCGACTTTGCAGCGTCGCGTCTTTGCTCACCTGCTGAAGCAGCCGGATCGACTTATCCTCACTACCCACAGCCCACACATCGCCGCGGTCACCCCGCTGCGAAGCCTGGTACTTCTCTCCGCCGAAAAGGGAAAGACCCAAGCCAGCCTGGTGCCACCAGGACTCCTGGAACCACACGAGACCACCGACATCGAGCGGTACCTCAACGTCACCCGAGCGGAGATGCTGTTCGCACGGCGAATCGTGCTGGTTGAGGGCGCCGCCGAGAATTTTCTGATCCCCGCTCTCGCCGAAGCCACTGGATTTGATCTTGATGGACACGGCGTCGTGGTTGCTTCGGTCGAGGGAACAGACTTCGCGCCTTACGCTCTCCTGCTGGGCGATTCGGCACTTCGCCGGCCCTTCGTGGTTCTGACCGACGGCGACGTAACCGACTCTGAGCAAGCCCACCTGGCCGAGCCGGGCTTGACCCGTGCGCGCAACCTTCTCGAACTACTCGACGCGCCTAACTCCCTCGATTTCGCCGACAAACTGAAAGAGGTTGCTTCGGGAGCGATGGATGGTGGATCGCTTCGCGGAGGACGAGCAGATCTCGTCAGCGACGCTTCGGTCTATCAAATTTATGTCGGCGACCACACCCTCGAAGTCGATATCGTCCCACTGATGGCGCGCGAAATGGTGGCAGCATTCAATGAACTTGCACCAAGTTCCCCCACTCGCCAAAGCAATTTCGCGGCCGCGGTCAAAGAGGTCGGCGACGCGGGTGGGTGCTCGACGCTCATCCAGCGCAAAGCACTGCTTTCGAAGATCGAAAGAATGGGTAAGGGTCGTTATGGGCAGCGCCTCGCCGCTCACGTCGCCGCCATGGATCTACGAAAACGGGTATGCGACCTTCTCAAAATAGACGCTGACGCAGTGCTCACGGAGAACGAGCTTCTCGAAGTTCCTGGCTGCGGTCACCTACTGACGCTGCTACATGACCTGCGCCAGGAGGTGGAGGGCTTGCCCCTGATGCCGAGCCAGGCTGAATATTTAGCCTGGCTGAAAACAAGGGAAGTCGAGAAGGAAACAGCTGAAGCCGATTCCCGCGGTGCGCCTGAGCAGCCCAAGGCCGACAAGTGAAGCCGCGGCGCCTCGACCGGTGGGTGTAGGTGTGGATGCCGAAGTCCGGCCAGCTGCCGAGATCATGCTCTCGGCAGCGCTGGCCGACGAGATCGCCGCACTTCATCCTCGGCAACGCGAAGCTGCTCTTCACGAGGGTGACGTCGTCATCCTCGCGGGCCCCGGGTCAGGCAAGACCCGCACGCTGGTCGCAAGGGTTGGATACCTCCTCGCGACGACCGGTGAACACCGTGGCGTAGCGGCCATCACCTACACCGACGCCGCTGCGCGCGAGCTCAGCTCCCGACTACGCAAGATGGGACTGGCGTTGGGCCGGCGGCTGGCAAGTCGTACCGTTCATGCGTTTTGCCTCAACCACGTCCTCCGCCCGTACGGCAGAATTGCCGGCCGGCCGCTGCCGGCGGACTTCCGGGTACCGGAGAAGGCTGAGATTGACCGGCTATGGTCTGGCTCGCTTAGCGACGCTGGGGTCCACTTCAACAACCTCGGCAGCGAGGTGACCACGGTCACCCGGCTTCGACGCCGTGCCGCCGCAGGCGAAGACGTCCAAAACTTCACGCGCGAGCATCGACACGCTGTTCGGCTCTACGAACAACGACTCGCGGCAAACCATCTCCTCGACTTCGACGAGATGACCCATCGGGCCATGCGCGTCCTGGGCGAGAGCAGCGCAGCTCGCGAGTTACTCACCGCTCGTTTCCCTCACCTGGTCATCGACGAATACCAAGACTTGGGGCCGGTCCTCGACGTTCTGGTCACCACGTTGCACGACGCAGGTATGACGGTAACCGCGGTCGGCGACCCTGATCAGACGATGTACGAGTTCCAGGGGGCCCATCCGCGCTACCTTCGCACCCTCGGGACTCGCCTCGGCTGCGAACCCGTCCAGTTGACCTTGAACTATCGCAGTGGCAGCGCCATCGTGGCCGCTGCGCGCGCCACGCTCGGCGAAGATCGCGGCTATGCCCACGATCCCCGTCGCGTCGATCCCGGAGTCATCGAACTCAGGCCGGTCGACGGCGACCTCGACGCGCACGCAGACCGCACGGTCGAAGTAGTACAGGAGCTGCTCGCGAACGGCACAGCCGCCGAGGACATGGCCATTCTCTACCCTGGCCAAACCACCCTTCACGACTTGATCGAGCAGGCCCTCACCGACGCCGGCATCGCGTTCGACAACGAACGTGGTCGTCGAATGCCCGACGGTCCGGTTGCCGAGTTGATCATGGCCTGCGCCGCCCGACGATTGGCCGGACCGTTGCCGGGAAAACCTCCATCTGCTGAACGGGGCCAAGTTCCCTCGAAGCGGAGCGCGGGCGGCGCTGCCCCGCCACCTGTGCGGGAGATCGCGGCGATGTGGAGCCGGCTCCTGCAAGAGTCGGAGAGCGCCAGTCCTACGACGACCGTACGGCTTCTTGCCAGGCGCCTGCTCGGACTGGTCGACGCCGCCGAACGCGAGCTCCCCCAGCACGACTGCGAACCTTTTTGGGCGATGTTGAGCGAGACCCTCGCCATCCAGGACCTCACGAGCGGCAGTCGAGACCATAAGGCCCTGGACAAGGTACGCAGCGAGGTGGCGGCCGGACTCACGATGGCCGAACTTGCCGGCGGCCGCTCGCCTGGCCACATAATAATGACGACTTATCATAGTTCCAAGGGTCGCGAATTCCCCGTTGTTATCCTGCCTGGCCTCATTGAGGGTCTGGTGCCCTTCGTTTTCGCAGGTAAGCGTCTAACCCCGTACGGGCTGGAAGTAGCTCGGCGAAAGTTTTACGTTGCGGTCACCAGAGCGACTAACGCAGTTGTCCTCATACCTGGAAATAAATTTACTGCCTGGGGCCGGACGCGTAGCTCCAAATGGTCGCGCTTCGTTTCCGAAATTCAGCAAGAGGTCATCACCTGAGAACAGGATTTCCGCTCCCCATGTCCGCACGCCGACTCGCCTGCCTGCGGACATGAACCACTATGGACGGCGCCGAACTCAGCGATACCAGGAATCTAGTCCTGCCGTCGACGCGACTGGGTTCGCTGCGCGGGATTTGTAATTGTCTGAATAAGCAGGCGGGCTTGGTTGCGTCGATTCCTGTCTGAGGATAGGAGCGCGACGGCGACAGTCAGGGCGCGCGTAGCTGCGTCGATCAGGCTGGGAAGGCGTGTAGCGAGAAGCGCGATCAGCAGAAGCCGGTCCACGTTCATCGCATCGCGCCTGGCAGGCGAGGATCCTTCGCCGGTAGAACTCGGTCTAGCCAGGTGTGTGACGCGCCGACCTCGATGAAGGCGCTGGGGTCTGCTGCACCGATAGGTGACAGGACAAGTCACGCGGCCTGACTGGCCGGTGGGCTCATGATGGTCTCGTACTCGATAGGGGTCAACCGGGACAGGCTTCGTTGGCGTCGCCGGCGGTGGTAGGTCCGTTCGATCCAGGTCACGATCGCGGTCCTCAATGCTTGTCTGGTGGGCCAGGTCCCGCGATCGAGGACGTTGTTCTGTAGTAGGCCGAAGAAGGATTCCATGGCGGCGTTGTCGCCGGCGGCGCCGACGCGGCCCATTGATCCGATCATGTGGTGACGGTGCAGTTCGAGGACGAGTTTCCGGCTGCGAAACTGCGACCCGCGGTCGGTGTGCAGCACGCAACCGGCCACCTCACCGCGGCGGGCGACGGCGTTGCGCAGGGCATTGACCGCCAGCCTAGATTTCATCCGCGAGTCGATGGAGTAGCCGACGATCCGGTTCGACCACACGTCCTTGATCGCGCACAGGTAGAGCTTGCCCTCAAGCGTGCGGTGTTCGGTGATGTCGGCCAGCCATAGCTGGTTCGGCCCGTCGGCGGTGAAGTCACGTTTGACGAGGTCGTCATGCACGGGTGGGCCCGGCCTGCCACCTTTGCCGCGCCGCCGCTTGCGGCTGAACGCGCTCCACCAGCCCATACCGGAGCAGATCCTCCAGGCGGTGCGCTCGACCATCGGCTGCCCGGCGGCGCGGGCCTCGTCGGCCAGGAACCGGTAGCCGAACTCCGGGTCGTCACGGTGGGCGTCGAACAACGCGTCCGCCCGGTACGCCTCGGCCCGCTCGGCGTCGGTGACCGGGCGGGCAAGCCACCGGTAGTAGGGCTGTCGAGCAATGGTCAGCACCCGGCACGTCACCGCGACGGGGATCCCGTCGGCGGCCAGCTCGCTCACGAGCGGGTAGAGCCTTTTCCCGGCAGATTCGCCTGCGACAGATACGCCGCAGCCCGGCGCAGGACCTCGTTCTCCTGCTCGAGGAGCTTGATCCGCTTACGCGCTTCGCGCAGCTCAGCGGAATCACTGCGGCTCACGCCGGGCTCGGCGCCGGCGTCGATGTCAGCCTGACGCAGCCACTTGAACAACGTCATCGGGTGGACCCCGAAGTCCTTCGCGATCTGCTCCACCGTCACGCCAGGATCGCGGCCTTGAGCGATCCGCACGACGTCGTCGCGGAACTCGCGGGGGTAGGGCTTGGGCACAGCAACATCCTTCCAGCCCGCCGTCACGGCAAGCCATCTCAGATGTCACCTATTGGTGCAGCAGACCCCTGCGTTCGCGTGTTTGCTCGGATGCCCAGTGTTGAAAGCGTAGGTCCACCGAACCGGTGAGGTCCGGTATCCGCATCTCGATTCTGCACGATGCCGCGGGGTATCTCTGACTGGTCAGACAGGAACAGTATCTGTGGGCGACTTGCAGGGGTAGGCCGAAAGATGTGTCGGACAGCATGGTCGTGAAGTGGTCGTGACCGAGCTGAGGCGTTTGCGAAGAACTGAATTCGACGGACCATCGGTCTTCTGTCACCCAGGCGTGGGCCGAATATGCGTCGATGTGGGTATAGAGGAGATTGATGCGCCGTAGTAGCCCTGACCCGAACCAGGCGATGTCCTTGCGATTTGCGCCGACGTCGGGGAATTGTTTCAGGTGGTCGATCTCGCTGGGCGTCAGTTTAGGTTCGTTCCACAGCGGGACGGCTCCCGATTCGACTAGGGCCGCCGATCGGTCTCGCAGGATCTGGCGCCATGGAGTCCCTTGAATTCCATACAGGGTGACGGCTGCGCCGCGGCCGCACAGCGATCGAAGGTGCAAGGCGCCCCGGTGGCCGGCGACCCGCAATCCCGGTATGCCGAACACTTCGCTGTCGGGGTCCCAGTAGGGCAGGATGCCGTCCACGATGGCGGCCGATGCGGGGTGGTGTTCGCCCGAGCTGAGGATGGTGTGGCTGTCCAGCCAGATGGCTAGCCCCGTCGGGCGGTGCCAGACGCGGGAGATGCCCAGGGGATGTGCCCAATACTCGCCGCCGAGGCGTCCGAACTCGGCGAGCAGCTGGGCTTCGAGCACGGCTTGTTCAGGTGTGTTCGCTGGCGGGATGCCGTGCGTCGCCGAGCGGACGGCGTCGAGCGCTGCTTGGTGGGAGGCGCCGGTGTAGTCGCGGTAGAGCCGAATCCGCGTGGCGGTGTCGGTTGGCACGTTCGCACCCGTTCTCGTGCGCTTCCGCCTCCCAAGCGCCCGATCGGTAGTTGACGGGCCGCGAACTGCTGTTTGTGGAGCTGCGGAACGGCCGAGCCGCTTCGCTCCTACGGGGTGCCGCCGGATCTGGGAGGCGGAACGACACCAGGAGCTGGCCCCTGCAAGGCCGAGAGGCAGTATGCCCGAGCACTGCTACGTCGCGCAACAGCGGGCGAACTGCGGTCATCCCCTGGTGTACGGGAATGCTGCCGGTCCCGAGGGGACGAGGTTGATCAGCGCGCCGGCCTGCATCGCAGACCATTCGGCAGGTCCTTGTTCCGTTGCCGCTAATCGTCAGAGGGGCGAGGGGAAACGGCCCCCTGACGTGAATTCAATTCGGTTTTGTCGGATGGTTCTAATGTGGGCTTATGGACCCGAAGATCCTCATTCCAGCGGCCGTCGCTCTGCTGGTTGCAGTACTTGGCGCAGCAGTGACGTTCCGGATGAAATGGATCGATCGCCAGAGCGCCGTTGAGCAGCGGCACGCGCAAGCCCGCGAGACGGCATATGACTACCTTATGGCGGCTGGCGACGCGGTCTGGAACTTCATAGCCCGCAACTACGTCCACCAGGTCGACCAGGGTGACGAACTTCCTGACGACGATCGCGAAGCCGTACTCGAACAGGCTGAAACTCTGCTACAGCAGGGGTTTGACCAGCTCAAGGCTCATACGCGAAGCTTCGAATCCGTCCAGCCCGTGCTGGCGGACTTCTACCGAACCATTTTCAACAACACCCAAGGGTCCAGTGCAGAGTATGAGCGGGTACGCGCGCGCATTCTCGACTGTCGGCGCCGCGACACCGGACTCAAGAACGCCCTCAACGAGTCCAGGCGGTCCTCCTGGAAGAAGCGGCGCGATGCCCTGCGCCAGGCGAAAGAGAACGCGAAGGATATCCAGCAGGTGATTCATGACCCGGTCGATGGCGTGACGATCATTACCGGCGACGGGCCGGGCATGTCCGCCCTCCTTCGTGAACAGTTCCAATGGTCGAACGAGATGCGCGCCAGCGTTGAGACCTCCCGCCGCAGGCTACTGCGGTGGAAACGAGAGGGACTATGGGTCGAGAATGTTCCTGAGCGTTCAGCATGATAGAACGAAACGCTTTCACCTTTCCGGCCGGCCGATTCCCGGCCTGTCCCGGGAGGAGGTAGCGATTGCGCGATAATCACGGGACGCGCTCCGCGAGGGGGTGCGGCGGGACTCGATCGAGGTGCCGATGACGTCGTACGCCCTCTTCGTCGGCGAGACGCGGCCGGTGATCATCGCGGTATGGGCAACGGGCAGTGGAGGGCATGCCACGACGGTGTGCCCGTGGGGGCCGGGTGTTGAAGAATCGGTGGCCGCCGAGCTGTGCGAGGGGCTGACCCGTCTGTCGGAAGCGCTCTGGGCCTGCGGCTACCTGGCCACGCCTTCGGCAGCCAGCGACGAGGAGTCCGTTGATCTGCACGAGCACGGCGTCGATGGGGCCGAGATTCTCCAGGCGCTGCGCGAGCCGAATATTCCGGACGATGCCGGTGATCTGGTGGTCTCGTATCATCCGGCGATCGAGGCTGCTCATGAGGTCGGCCGGCTCGTACGAGACATCGGCGACGTCGAACTGGCCGACGCGGTGGTCGCCGAGGTGACCGCGGAGATCCGGGCGGTCGATCGTGCGGGCTTGGGTGATCTGCGTGACCGGGCCGTTCAGGCTGTTCGCCTGAACCGCGTCGATCCGTCACCGGTTCAAGTTGCCGCCGCCGACGCGATTCTGCGGGACCATCCCTTGGGGGATGCTTTGCTGTGGACGGCGGTGGATCCGGCGGCCGCGTGTGTCGCCGCAGCTCACTGGCTCGCCGCAGCGACCCAGGTCATTGTTGACGTGACCGGGGTGACGCCGCTGGAGGTGTTCGCCTGGGCGGACGATCTCGAGGCCGGGTCGGTGCAGGTCCCGTCGTTGGTCGTGGATGCCGTTCTCGGCGAGGGAGTCCAGCCGCGGCAGGTCGTCGTCGATGTGCTGCTGGCCGCGCGAGCCGCGGCCGAAGGCCGTGTCCCGGACCCGGCTGCTCTGGTGGCGGCGGTGGATGCCGCGCGGGCCCAGGCCGAGCGGTTGCCGGTCTCTGATCGCGACGTGGTGATGGCCGGCTTCCTGGATCGTGTTTCCCTTGTCGATCCGCGTCGGCCCAGCCGGGATCTGCTGGACCATCTACTCGATGGGCTGCGTGCCTGCCTGCTGGTCTTCTGCGACACCGACCAGGAAGACGAAAATCCGATGGACACCGAAGATCACCGCGAGACGTTCCTGGATTTGGTTCGCGCGCAGGCGGACCAGGTGGCGGCTCGCCTGGTGTAGTCGCTGCTAGGCGGCGTGAGGTACCGGTGTCGGCGGCTGTTCTGGGCGAGCACGGCGGATGTCGCCGTGCAGGACGCGCAGGGCGTCGATGCGCGGGTCTTTCCCCGGCGGTTGCAGTGCGTCGAGAGCCTGCCAAGCCTCGTGTAGGGCCGTCTCCAGCTCGGTGATGCGGCTTTGGTGCTGGCGACGGACCTCGGCGCGGACCTGTTCGATGCGGCGGATCCAGCCCTCGGCGGGCGTGGGCCGGGGCGTGGCGTCGGCGGTGGGCTCGCCGGGTCCGCGGACCCGGTCCGGTGGTGCGATGACAGCCACCGGTCGACCGGCGTCGGTGATGGTGGTGATCTGCTGGTTCAGGGTGGCGAGGCGGACGAGTTGCGTGAAGCGGGGCCGGGCCTCGGGCAGGGTGAGTTCGAGCCTCCGGTCGGGCAGCGGGGCGGCGGGCTGTGCCATATGTGCATGATGGCGTCGGGGTACGACATTTTCATCGATGTGATCATCATGGTTGGACGGCTGGAACTGCCGGGCCGGTCCGGGGCCAGTGCCTGACCTGCTCATGGCCTGCTGTTCCCGAGCCCGATCGGGAAGAACCGGTTCAGCGAAGCTCGTCGAGGTACGCCCGTGTCGGGCCGGCGGTGTCGATGAGGCCGCGCCAGACCGGGTGCCGTAATTGCGATCCAGCGGTCAGTTCGCGGTACGCGATCTGCGCCACCAGGACAGGGTCCACCCAACTGGCCGCCGCCAGTTCGCGTGTCTCGGCGTGTATCGGTGCAGCGGCACGGCGGAGGGGCTGCAGCTGTTCGAGCAGGTCGCGGCGTTGTTCGCCGGTCAGGCCGCCGCCGACTTTGCCGACGTAGTGCAGCCGGTTGTCGCGGTCGTAGGCCCCCACGACGAGGGCGCCGATCGAGCCGGCCAGGCGGCCGCGGCCAGGCAGCCAGCCGCAGAGCACGACTTCGGCGACGTGCGGGATGACTTTCTTGATCCACGCCTTCGACCGGCGGCCGGGGTGGTAGCCGGCGTCGACACGTTTGGCGACCACGCCTTCCAGGCCATGTTCCACCGCCGCGGCCCAGGTCGCGTCGCGGTCACCGTCGACGTGCGGCGGGACGCAGAGCACGCCCGGCAGGTCCAGGTCCAGGCCCGCGAGGATGTCGCGGCGCTCCCGGTAGGGCGCGGCGGTGATGCTGGCGCCGTCGAGGTGCACCAGGTCGAAGACATACAGCGCCACGGGTACATGGCGCAAGAGATCCGCGGTTGGCCGGCCTACTCCAAGACGTTTCTGCAGGCGGGCGAAGCTCGGGCGTCCGCGGTGGTCGAGAGCGACGAGTTCCGCATCCAGAGCTGTTTGCCGGCCGTCCAAGACCTCGGTGAGAACGACCAACTCGGGGAACGAGCCGGTCACGTCGCGACCGGCCCGGGTCAAGAGCCGAAGCCGTGATCCGGCCGTCGCCGGAAGCAGCCGGGCCCCGTCCCACTTGAACTCGAAACTCCAGCCCGTGCCGTCCGGTAGCGGCCCCGGCGTCGCGAGCATCGGTTTGAGCCGGGGCGGCATTTCATCATGCCGCGCACCCCTCACAAAAGGATCATCGTGGCCTCGGCATCCGCTGCGGGCTCAGATCGGCGAATTCGTCCTGGTCAAGGCCGGTGCGAACCTCGCCGAGAGCAGGAAATAGAACACACGTACGATTATCTACGTGGGATCGACACGGCATGAGCGAGAGGAGTCGCTAGCGCGGACGAGCTACTTCGCCGCGGCTCGCCGCTTTGTGAGCGCCTTCGCGCATCTGATGGCGCGCGGCGTCCCGATCGACCCGGGAAGCAGCGTCCGATCGGTTCGCGCATGGCAGGCGCAAGACGTCCAGGTTCTGCAGGAGCTTCATGCGGCACTCGGCGAGATGCTGGACGCGCGCCGAACCTACGACCGCGTACGACGGCGCTGATCCCACCCGCGCAGGAGGCCGATCCGCAAAGCCAGGCCACTGGAATCATCCCGCTCCGGATCATGAGTTCCGCCCCACTCGCTGCACCCCGCCCTCGTCGCCCTTCAGGGCCCGGTCGCCGGCGTGCCCGAGTCTCTGCGCCTGAACGGCTAAGGATGATTCTCGCCGCACCGACAAAGGTCGGGCGGGGAAGCGCCTGGATCATCCGGGAAGCCTCGAATTACGGTCTCAGCACGCCCGCCCTTTCCAAGATCAAGCGGCGTCCAAAGCGGACTCACGAAGATCTGGCCGGGTGGCAGAGCTGGACTCGATATGCCATTGTTGTGGTCGGCGAGAAACGGCCCATCTGAACTTCCCCAAGCCTTCGCGGGCGGATGCCCCGACGCCAGAATTCAGCGCCGGAAGTCCACCCACCAAGAAGGAGAATGGCAGTGCAGGACGGCTACTCACCGAAGTCGGAAGACCCCGACGACAACGGCAAGAAGGAGCAGGACAAGACGATGCTGATGGTCACGTCAGCCACGTTGGACCTGGTCAACGTCCTGATGCTGCACGGTCAGGACGGGACGCCCACCAGCATCATGCTCGTGGGCGCCCTCGCCGCCGCCACCAAGGTTGTCATCGCTCTCACCCGCTGACCATTTGGTGGCACCATCGGAGGAGTCGGCCCTACAGGGCCGGCTCCTCCTTTCATTGTAACCAAACACTCAAGGCCGGCAAGGCCGTCGAGTAATTCAGCACTATCCGATGGCATTAATTCGCACTGTCCTGGTCTCGCGAATAGTTCATCCAACCGCATCGAGGACGCAATCGAGAATCGATCCGTCCAAACAATTTCAGTAGTCGACTGGGGCGGGTCTATTTGTTCGGCTACGCAGTGCGTTTTGATCGGCGCCTTTTCATCGTCAGTTCCGGGGCTTACACACTCACCATGCGCCGCAGCCAGCCAAAACCAAGATCATGACCGACTAGATCTGTCCCGAGTCCTAGAGCGCGTCAGCCGGACCCAGACCTCGCAGGCGCGGACAGGCCACAGCCCGAGACCGAGTGCGAGGTCTCTGGTCGTTCCGGCCGAGTCGGCTCCCGCCGTCATGATCGACCGGCACAAGCCGGCGTTCCGGTCCGGCGGCGTCCCGCGTTCCCCTCCGGTCGCCGCGCCGGTTGGAACGGAACGCCGGTTGGAACGGAACGGCCGCCGGAACGGTGCACGGGATGGTACGCAATGCCCAAGGTGTTCCAGCATGCACGGGACGAGGCATCGTGCGGAACGGCGTGCAACGTACCGTGTCCCGTGCACGGCACGGTGCAAGCATCTTGCACGGAACGGCGTTGCATCGGACCGTGCACGGGACACCGCCTGCACCGGCCGAGCCGGCACAGAGGAAGCGGAAGCAGGAGCGCGACTTCCGCTCGCCGTGGCGGAAGCGGAACTAGTGCCAAAACTTCCGCTCCGCCGAGGAGGAAATCGGAGCGGAAATTTCCACCTGCGAGGGCCGGGATCCCCGGTCCACGGAGACCGTCTGCGGAGGTCCGCAGACCGCAGATGGAGACCGTCTGCGGAGGTCCCCGGACCGCAGATGGAGACCGTCTGCGGAGGTCCCCGGACCGCAGATGGAGACCGTCTGCGGAGGTCCCCGGACCGCAGATGGAGACCGTCTGCGGAGGTCCCCGGACCGCAGGCGGAGACCGTCTGCGGAGGTCCGCAGACCGCAGGCGGAGACCGTCTGCGGAGGTCCCCGGACCGCAGATGGAGACCGTCTGCGGAGGTCCGCAGACCGCAGATGGAGACCGTCTGCGGAGGTCCGCAGACCGCAGATGGAGACCGTCTGCGGAGGTCCGCAGACCGCAGATGGAGACCGTCTGCGGAGGTCCGCAGACCGCAGATGGAGACCGTCTGCGGAGGTCCGCAGACCGCAGATGGAGACCGTCTGCGGAGGTCCGCAGACCGCAGATGGAGACCGTCTGCGGAGGTCCGCAGACCGCAGATGGAGACCGTCTGCGGAGGTCCGCAGACCGCAGATGGAGACCGTCTGCGGAGGTCCGCAGACCGCAGATGGAGACCGTCTGCGGAGGTCCGCAGACCGCAGATGGAGACCGTCTGCGGAGGTCCGCAGACCGCAGATGGAGACCGTCTGCGGAGGTCCGCAGACCGCAGATGGAGACCGTCTGCGGAGGTCCGCAGACCGCTGCTTTCCACCCCTGTGCCGGGTGGAAATTTCCGCTCCGTTTCCTCCTCGGCGGAGCGGAAGTTTTGGCACTAGTTCCGCTTCCGCCACGGCGAGCGGAAGTCGCGCTCCTGCTTCCGCTTCCTCTGTGCCGGCTCGGCCGGTGCAGGCGGTGTCCCGTGCACGGTCCGATGCAACGCCGTTCCGTGCAGGACGCTTGCACTGCGTGCCGTGCACGGGACACGGTACGGTGCGCACCCGTTCCGCAATCCGTTCGGGGCAGATTGGTGAACGGCGGCCGGTCCCGTGCACCGTTCCAACCGGCGTTCCGTTCCAACCGTCGTTCCGTTCCAACCGGCGCGGAACGCGGGACGCCGCCGAACCGGAACGGCGCCCGCCTCCGGTTGACCATGGTCCGTCCGGCTTAGTCCAGACAGACCGGTGAGAGTCGTGACGTGCCCCGGCCGTGCCCGGATCCGAGTTGTCAGCTCCGAACGGACCCACGAGACCGTCGTCGAGTACCAAGGCCTAGACGTGGCCGCTCCGCTCCATCGCGACGTCTGCGGTCTCGATCTATGTGCGGGCAGACTGTGCCACCTGCCAGAGATGGCGAAACGGTTCCTTTGGCCGTCGGAATAGCCGCTCAACGCCTGAGACCGGTCGGAGGTCTCGCTCCCGTTGAGGTGGTACGCGTGGCGCCCCAATCGGACGACGGGTAGCCGATAGCAGTCCCGTCGCGTGTTGGGGTGGCGCGGCGAGAGGGATGGCTTGGTGGCCCATCGAAGAATGCCACCGGCGGTCGGAGGCTTCGCCGATCTGCCGTTCGGTTTTCCGTGGAGCTCATCGTGTCGGCGCTCCGGCAGGGCAGCCGGTCGATCGACGCGCGCCGCGGAGGGTCTGCGTCGTTCAACGAGGCGCCCTGTCGAGGCCGCACCGGACCGAGGGAGGTTACAGAAAGTGACTTCCGATCTTGAAAGTCCCTCGGGCAGGCTGGCCCTGACCAAGAATCCCCTCGGGGGCGATGCCGCGTTTGAGGCTGCGCGCCGACGAACACGACGATGGGGGAAGCGCCGCCCTGCAACCCGCGCGACGAGCTCCACCGCCGTTCCCGCATGTGACTTGCGCCACTTTCCTGACCCCCAGCCTGGCCGCTAGAGCAACTAGTCGAGCCTTCAGGGATCACTCTTCAGAGTGAGTTGCGTCTCCTCCGAGGGGTCGTATGCGTAGGCAACCAGTGCCGTTGATCGCGGAGGTTCGTAGCCCCTCACGATGGCGGGGCCATCGAGGCGCCTTCCGGTGTGAGTGCGATGCGCCGCTCGGACGAGTGAACTCCGTCGCCGGGTAGCGAGGTTGCCGGCTGCCCTTCGCGGGCCACCATTCGACGGGGCTGGATGCCGAGGCGCTGCGCGGAGGGGTGATACCGGAACCTCCTTCCTCCCTCTGGCTCGTGGTGCGGGCACGCGTTGTGACAGCCTTCCTGGCCGTACGTACTCGACGATGCGAACGCTTGCACCCTGGCGAGCTACCGTCTTCGGCGCGCTCAACCCTGGTAACGCAATAAACCTCCGTAGGCGACCTGGGGCGACGCGGTCACGCCGACACCGTCAGGTAAGGCTTGATCTGTCGGTGGCGGCTCCTCCTGCATCGAGGCTGACCTGCGTGACCCGCGCCGGATCCTGGCGGATCAGGACCTGCTCGACCTGTCGAAGCCGATCGCGCTCATGCTGGTCGCGGTCCTGCACTTCATCCGCGACGACGAGGACCCGCGCGCCATCGTGAACACCCTGATCGACGCGCTCGAGCCCGGCAGTTGGTCTTCGCCTCGCACGCCACCCAGTAGTGAATAGCCCGCGTACGCCCGCCGGCGGACCTCGTCGAGCCGGCCATGACGAGCCTCGAACGTGAAAATCCGAGAGTCGAGATCGGCTCTGACCATCTGTGAAGCCGTCGATGCGGGTCGGCCAAGGTATGCAGCGGGGTGATCGCGTTGTCGAGATCTCCGCTGGACGCCATCAGCTCGGATCGATGCCAAGGGTAGCGGTGCGGCGACCAGGTGTCCCGGCGTGGTGCGACAGACAGATCAGCGCTTCGCGGGGTCATGTGCGGTCGGATTCGGTCTAGAGTCCATCATCGATGACCGAAGATAGCGACCATCCCGTTGCCGATAGTGATGCTCGTGGGTGGGAGGCATTGGCTGCGCTGCCCGTCGATCGCGGCAATCCCGCTCCGCAGGTGCGCGCGTGGTTCCAGTTTCAGGACGACTGCGCCGCGCTGGTCCTGCTCGGGCACCTGGGCGACGAGGAGCTGGCGGGCGTGATCGTCGAGCGCGCCACCGACCTGATCCTGGTGCCGAAGGCCGGTGCTCCGGAGCTGGTGTCGATCAAGCACCGCGAGGCGAACCGTGGCGGGACGGCGGCATGGACGTGGTCGGCGCTGGAGAAGGACCGAGTGCTGGCGGATCTCTACGGGAAGTGGCTGCTGTACGACAAGCGCGCCACGCTCGCGTTCTGGTCCAACACGGGGTTCGCGGGCCCGACCCATGAGCTATGGCGGGTATGCGCCAAAGGCGACCCGCCGTCGGCAGAGCTTCTTGGTCGCGTCGGCCGCCAACTCGGCGTGGCCCCGTCGGAGACGCAGGCGTTCCTTGCCGCTCTGCATCTGCCGGAAGAGCCGCTTCCCCGGCGCAAGGAGATGGAAGACGTAGCCGTCCGGCGCACCGCCGACGTCCTGCGGCCACTACGCGACGGCGCGGACGCCACGGCCGCCGCGTGTTTCGACGCGTTGCGCGCTCGAGTAAGGGAAGCCGCGACCGACACCGCGGGGCGCACCACGGAGCGGGCGGCCGTAGCCGCGACCCTCGCTGAGGCTGCCCGCCAGCGGGAAGCCCTACGGATCCGGCACGAGTTCATCAGCCGCGCTGAAGTCCTTGACCTCCTGCTGCGCGTCCACGACCAGACGGTGCAACGCCCGGGCAGCGCCGAGCGCGCGAGCTGGGCGCCTGACCCGCTGTTCGCCGGCCGTGATGACAAACTGGCGGCCCTGGTGCGAGCTCTGCGGCCCGGCGATCAGCAGGAGGTCGCACCGGTCCTGCTGCACGGCATGCCCGGAGCCGGTAAGACAAGCCTCGCTGTGCAGTTCGCCGCCCTGCATGACACCGAGCTGAGGCCCGTGATGATTTCGGGGACCTCCCGCTCGTCCGTACGGCGGGCGCTCGCGCGGCTGCGCCGGAGCGCCGTGGCTGGGGACGGTACTGAGGAGGCGGACGAAGGTGAAAGCCCGGTTCGGGAGGCCCTGCCGCACGATCCGTCGCTGCTGCTGATCGTAGACGGGGTGACGGACGCCGCGGTGGTGGCCGGTTTGTTTCCGAGCCGGGCATGGTGCCGCGTGGTGATCACCAGCACGGCACGGCATATCGAGCACGGTTTTAATGCGATCGAGCTGACGGTATGGAGCGCAGCGGAGTCGGCGGCATTCATCCGTACCGCTCTGCCGGATTCGAGCACGGCCGAGGTACGGGCGTTGGGGGAAGCGCTCGGGAATCATCCCCTGGCGGTGTCGCAGGCGGTCAACTATTGCCTCGCCTCCGGCCGGCCGATCGCCGAGTTCCTTGGCCAGCTCGACCGGCAGCCCGCTGTCGCCCTCGGGCGAGGAACAAGCGCCGGGCACCCGACCGGGCTGCTGGCCGCCATTAACTTGCAGGTCCAGCTGCTACGCCAGCAAGACCCGGTGGCCGGTGACCTGCTCATGCTCATGGCGCACCTCGCGCCGGTCGCCATCGAGGAGGAATTGCTGCGCACCGCCGAGGTGACCGCGCTCGTGCGAACCCCGTTCTTGCACGAGCTTCCTGTCTCGACGTGGGCGAGATGGAGGGCCTTCATCGCGCGACGGTCGGTGGTGAAGGGCCGCGTGTATGCCGAAGCGACGGCCCGCGCCCACTCCTTCACCTCAGCGCTGCAGGACCCTGCAGTCGGCGAGGCGGCCGTCGACGCGCTGGTGCACCGCTCACTGGTGCGTCGCACCGGGACGACCCTGGCCCTGCATCCGCTGATCGCCACCGTACTGCACAACAGCGAGCCGGATCCGCTGTCCTGGCTCGAACTCGGGTTAGGGCTCTATCTCGAGCGGATGGACCCGAACGATCTGTACTCCTCGGTCGCCGAGCTGGACGCGGACATGGAGCACATCGCGGCGCTCGTGCTCGCCGCCCTTGATCATCAGCATTTCGGGCCGGCCGTCGCGGTCGCGGCCATGGTCCTTTCCCTCCACCTCGCTACCCGTGGCGGCATACCGCCCCTGGACAGCATTGAGGCCGGCGCCGATTTCGCCGTGCGGGCTCTGGCGCTCGTCGACAGCCTCGAAGAGCAGGGCCTTCTTGACGTGCGGATCCTGGTTGACTACCGCAGGGCGACCGGGGTGCTGCTGCAACGTGCGGGCCGCGTCGACGATGCCGTCGATCAACTACGAAAGGTGCAGAGCGTGGCCGCCCGCGTCGGTGCCTTCCTGAGTCCGGGCCGGGGGCGGTCGTTCTCGGCGTTGCTGGATCTCGGCGCACTCGCCGCGAACACCGGACGACGGGATCTGGCGCAGGAGGTTCTCGACGCGCTTGACCCTGCGGCGGTCGACGACCCCGAGCGCAGCCCGGACGTACGGGCCTCCGCCGCCCACATCCGCGCCGGGTTGCTGCGCCTGTTGGGCCAGATCGATGAGGCCGCCCAGGTCAATGCCACCGCGCTGGCCGCTGCCAGCACCGACGACCAGGTAGCACCACGGCTGCTGGCCGACCTGCACGCCACCGCGGCGCTGTTAGCCCGCGATCAGCACGACGGGGTCGCTCGACTACAACACGAGCTGGCAGTGCTCGACTACTTTCCAGCGCGGCCGGGCAAACCGGTCAGCCTGCGCCGGATCGAGGCCCTAATCAGCAGTGCCGACGCCGCGCTCGAACTGCTCAAGCTCGACCAAGCGGTCGAGTTGCTGACCGAAGCGGAGCCCGTCACCCGCCTCACGGTCGGCGTCGACAGCGTTCAATACGCTAAATACCTGCACGTTCGCGGGCATCTCAACACCTTGCGCAGCCGGCGGATCGACGCCCTCGACGATCTCGAATCCGCTGCCCTCGTGTTTCGCCAGGCCGGCGAGACCGCCCGCGGCATGCTGCCCTCGACATTGCTTCTCATCGGCCAGAACGCGGCTCTGCTCAGCGAGCCGGAGCGGGCGAACTCGGCCTTCACGGAAGCCATCGCGATCGACACCGCCCTCTACGGGCCGGACCATCCTGAGACGCTCGCCGATCTCGAGGTCCAGCGCAGCACACCCGAATGGGTCCGTATCCATCATGAAGTCACCAGGTGGCCGCTACGCAGCGGCGACGGCTTCGCGGCGGGGCCGCGCTACGAGCCGATGAGCGGCCGCGTCGAGATCGGCGAAGGTGTCCACGGCTCGGTGACTACCTGGCAGCTGCATCGCCCCGGGCGCGGCGTACGCCACGGCCTCGTGTACGGGCCGTCGCGCAGCGGCCGCAGCAGCGTCCTGCGCACCATCGCGCAACGCGCGAGCGAGACCCAGCTCTTTACTCTGATCCCGACCGCTTGGGCGTGGTCGGGACGCGATCGCAAGACCTCGGCGCGGCATCCGCAAGCCGCCGAGGGGCCCGCAGGCGTCCTGGACCGCCTGGCCCTTCTCGACGAGCGGCTGGCGACGGCAGGCCAGGAACCCTTCGAACCGTCGTCCGATCGACCGGCAGTGCTCGTCACCATCGACGACGCCGACCGCCTTTTCAGAGAATCCCACGAGCTCGTTGCGCTCGTCGAACGATTCGCCGTCGACGGACCAGCCGCCGGCATCGCCGTCGTCCTGGTCACCAAGGACACCTCGCCTGGCGCCTTTGGCCACAGCGCCGCGCTGCGCGAGGCGATCCTTTCCGGCAGCCAGAGGGACCAGGCCAGGTACGTGACCTAGGCCTTCTCGAGGCGCATCGCGCTACGCGGCCCCTGCTACCCCCGAGCTGCCTTGACCAGCGGCAGGATTGCCGACAACGAGGACGCCGCTGCGAATTCCACGGGGGAAGAACTCGCAACGGCGCCGCCTGGACAGTAGCCGGGCCGGCGGTAACCGTCTATGGCCGCCCTCAACTTGCTGGGCGCCGATCGTGTCCTGCAAGCCGGCCGCCGTCCGGGGCTTTCGGCGGCGTTCTGCCGGGCGCCGGACCGCGGACGGTTGATGCCCTACCGGATGACGGCGCACGAAAATCAAGGGCCGGACCTCCATACTCACTAGACCGGGTGTCATCGAGTCATCACTATAAGGTGATGGGTGAGGTACGACCTCGGTGGGCCAAGCTGCCACCAGCAGAACGGGAACGACGGATTGCGCAGAGCACCGCAGACCGCGCACGTGCGGGAAGCCAGCCCGAACCAGCGCCGGTGCTGCCCGAGCCTGAGCGACGCCGTCGACAGTCGCAGAGCGCGATCGACCACGCCAGGGCCGCCCGCTGGGCCAACCTGCCCGAGGACGAGCGGCGCCGGCGGCAGTCGCAGAGCGACGGGGATCGTGCGGCCGCAGCCCGCTCGGCGCACGTGACCGAGTTGGAGAACGACGAGACTCTGCAGGCCATGTGGAACACGGTCGAAGACGGAGGGTACGACTTCATGTCCAAGGACGATTGGTGATTTCGCAGATCCCTTGATCCACATGCTGGTTGCTTGGCGCTGCCGCCGCAACCGACCTCACCGCCGCTCGCGGTTCGCGTGCTCAAGCCGCCAGGCGGCGCGCGTCATCCGGGCCAACACCCCCACCGATCCCGCCGCACCTGAGTTTCCGCTCTCGGACATTGGCCACACGTCCGCCGGGACGCAGCCGTTCAGCGAACTGACACATAGGCGCTTCATCGGGTTCGTTGTTGCCCGACGGCCGGCAAGCAACGGTCTGCCCGGCGAGCCGCTCATGCTCAGCTGCCTGCGTATCGGCTCAGACGCCGCCTTCCCGGATGGGCGCGGCCGAGTGCGCGTCAGTTGCCGATGCCGGCGTCCGGTTTGGGAAGCGCCAGGTTCCACAAGCACACATGGCCGTACTGGTGCAGCGCCTCGGCGAGGTCAACACCGCCGGAGCCCCAGATGCTCTCGTCGGCCTCGTCCGGGAACGTCGCGGCGTCGAAGCCGACATCCATTACGTAGCGTGGCTTGGTCTGATCCAGGCGGGCGATACGCAGGCATTGCAGCACCCGGGCGTGGACCCTGGACGCGGATTCCTCGTCGGGCGTGTCGGGCGGATCCGTGAAGGTGGCCGGCGGCCCCGGCAGGACCGACGGATCGGCGTAGAGCTGCGAAGGCCGCAGCAAGGGCGAGTCGGGGATGTGAAGGTCGGCCGGGGAGACGCCGTCGTGGAGCTGACCAAGCAGGGTGGCGCTGAGCCAGGCGAAGTACAGCGCCTCGCGTGCATAGATCCTGCCCACCTGGTCGGTGAAGTCCGACGCTGCCCGGTACAGCGCGTTCGCGCCGGCCAGGCGCCGCGGCTCGGGGAAACTCCCGTCCCGCGAGAGCCGCTCGTAGGCAGTCTCCCATCGGTCCGCTAGCGTCCTGGCTTCCAGCAGGGACAGGGACTGTTCGTTCGCGGCGTCAGCCGCATCACTCACATTGCGAACGATGCGGGGATCGAAGCGTTCGCCCCACCGCCACGATGGCACCTCTGCCTTCACCACATCGGGCATTCTGCCGACATCCATACGGGCTGTCCACGGCGTTCCTGCGTTCGCTCAAGCAGACGGCAACAGAGGCGCCGTTAGGGCTGGCCTACGCGTGTCGATACGCGTTTTGTGCTGGATGCCGTAGACGTACGCCGGCTCCAGTCGCAGCGGCGATATCTCACTCGGGCGCGCCGAGCGCCGACCCGCACCGAATCGCGTGATACCGGCCAGAATCTGATCATGGACGTTGACCGGCAGCCCCCTCCGGTTATCAGCACCCCCGGCCTCTTCGAAACCACGGGGACCCTGGGCGTGCTCCTGGTGGATCTGGAAAACATGGTGGGCTGTAACGCTAAGCCCCGCAGCGTGGCTGCCCGCATGCAGGTGCTGATCCGGTGTGCAGGGCCCAGAGTCAAAGTCGTTGCGGCGTGCGCCCGAGGGCGGATCACCCCGGATGGTGAGAAGGTCCTGCACGAGCACGACGTCGCGCTGCTGACCGTGGACGGAGCGAAGGACGCGGCCGACGAAGCGCTGCTCGCCGAGGCGTACCGCCTGGCGGGCACCGGCTGCCGCCGCTTCATCGTCGCCTCCAACGACAGCACGTTCGCCCGGCTCGCCACGATCGGCGATCTCGAGATCGTCATCTGGACGACGCAGACCCCGCGCGAGAACTACACCGGTCGCGCATCGCAGGTCCACCGGCTGCCGCTGCCCACGTCGGCCGCGCCCTCCAGCACCGCACTGGCCGGTAGGCCCGAGAACGCGGCCTCGGCCACGATGACGGGCCGGCGATCAACGCGCCCACCGTCGACGCCGCCGCCGGTTGCCTCTACGCGCTGCGCTCGGCTGGTGTCGGCGGGCGCGGGGCTCGTGGCCGCGGGCGTGCTGTTCGGCGTGGGTGCGGCACTGGGTGATCTGGCGGTACGTCGCCTGCCTTGCTACCCGAACCGACCCCGGTAGCCCGCCAGACAACGCGCGATCTGTCCGGTGATGGATCCGGCGGACGGCGGGTCACAGCCGCTGCGGTTCGGCCGCGTAGCGTAAGGACTGCGGGCGAATGGCTGGAGCTGGAACAGTGGTACGCCAGCCTGCCCACTTTCCTGGGCTCGGCCAGCGCGTTGATCGGACCGTGCGCGCAGGGCGGTCCTAGTGGAGAAGCCGAACTCGGACGTGGTGGAACCTGCCGGGCGGCATCATGGAGGCCGGCGAGCCGCCACACATGTGTTGTGCACGTGAGGTGCTGACGAGCTAAGACTTCAGATGGATCTGGGCCGGCTGCTGTTTATGGACTGGGTGGCGCCGACCGCGCGGCGACCCTGACGGTCTGCGCACCCTGCGAACCCGAGATTTGGTGAAGCCCGGCAGCGGCGCCTCGGAACCCCTGACGCTGCGGGTCAGTAGGTGGATGTGACCCTCAGATCAGGCATCCGGGTAGCGGGCCGGGACAGGCCGGTGACCGTGACGCCGCCGCGATGGATGGCGCGTACGACGGTCCAGCCCTGGGCGTCGCGGTAGTAACGGACGAGCCCTGGTTCGATCGTGCCGCGTCGGACCGCGGTACGCCCGGCGCGGGCCGCGTAGTCGAGCACCCACCACGCGAGGTGGCAGCCGATCCGCTGGCCGGCGTATGCCGGATCGATGACGGTGGTGGCCATGAAGATGGCCGGCTCGGCTCGTTCCTGTGCGGTCCATAGCGACGCTGGTGACTCTTCGTACAAGGTGGTGCAGCCAATCACCTCGACGACGTTGGCGGTCAGCACCCAGGTGGGTATCTCGGGGTCGGCGGCCTGGGCGGCGAGTTCGTCAGCGGCCGCGTGCCAGTCCGCCAGGCCGCGCGCCTGCAGCCAGTCGGAGCGGGCATGGATCAGCTCGGCGAGCGGTTTCTCGTCGTCGGCAGTGGCGGGGCGCATGGTCAGGGTGGGCGGGCGCTGCAGCACCCGCCCACGGTAGATCGTGAGACGCCGATCAGGCAGGTACCGGAGTGGGTGATTCGGCGTGCCCGAAGGAGCTCAGCGCCGCCTCGAGGGCGATCACGTTGCAGACCGAGTTGTCGCCCGGCGCCGGTGTGCCGTCGGCGATGCGGGTGGCTGCGGCGGCCAGCTCGTCCGGATTGAGATAGCCGTCGTCGATCAGCGGGGATCCGCGGTCGAGCATCGCTCGGAGGAAGGCTGCGCCGTGCCGGTGCAGGGCTTCATCCATGACCGGTTCGAAATTCTCCCGCAAGGGCGGGTCGACCAGATAGGGGCCGCACCCCACGCGTTCGAGGCGGGCCACGTGCAGCCGTTTCAAATACCGCCACGAGTACGGCAGCCATTCGCCAAACCGGATCAGGGCAGGGTCGGCGAGCGGATGGATCGGCCACATGCCGGCCCGCAGAATCGGCGGGGCGACGCAAGCCGTGGCGAGCAGGGTCACCTCGTTGACGATGGACGCCGGGGCGGTTCCGGTGTCGAAGCCGCCGCGCAGGTCGCGGCTGTGCGGGCCGGTCCAGGGCAGGTCGAGGGGGTCGATGCCCAACGGTGCGCGGGACAGTTCAGCGGCGGTGAGCGCGACCATCTCGTCGCCGCCGATGCCTGTGGCGACGGTGCGGACACCGCGTGAGTGCAGCAGGCCGAGCAAGGTGGTTTTGCCCTCGTCGTACAGCTCGTCGTAGGGGGTGATCAGGGCGCGGGAGGCGCGGCGGCCGTCCGGCCGCAGCGGCAGGTTGTCGATCATCTTGGTGGTGACGTCCGGGCCGAGCCGGAACAGGTCGATCATCTGTCGGCGGCGGTCCTGCTGCTGGACGCCAGCCGCCCCAACGATGATCATCGCGGCGGCGGTGATCTGGCCGGGGTGTGCGGCGCCGAGGCTCGCGGCGATGTTCGCTGAATCCAAGCCGCCGGACAGTTCTACCGCGGTGGTGGCCGGGTCGTAGACGCGCCGGCTCAGGGCTAAGTCGAGCAGCTGTTCGTAGGCGGCGACCGGGTCGGCGCCGGCCGTTAGTTCGCGAGGGCGGCCGTGCGCGGCCGGCAGTGGATAGCGCATGCCGAGCCCGTGTGCGCCGAACACGGCCTGGCTGCGTTCGGTGAGCCAGTGCAGGCCCTGCCACAGGGTGTCGTGGGTGTATCGGAAGGTGGTGGACAGTTGCCGTACCACCTCGTGCTCGTTGAGCGCGGCGTGCCGGAGCGATGGGGCGAGGTCGGCGACGTCCCACGAGCCGTACAGGACGGTGTCGGTGACGATCAGGTACAGCGGGGCGACGCCGCGCACGCCAGCCTCAATCCACATCGTGCCGTTGCTGGGCTGGATGGCAATGAAGTCGCCGGGCCATCCGACGTGGTGCGGCTGCCCAGTCAAGGTGGGACAGCGTTCGCGGATGATCATCGCGGGGCTGGTGTCGTCCGGGCCGAGGACTTCTACGGCCGGGTGGGTGTATGGCTCGATCCACGATGTGCCGGCCTGCCACTGCCGGCCGGTCCAGGTCCACGGGCCGGCGATGTCTCGGGGGTGGATCCGCAGTTTGATCATCGTTCTCCGCTCGCGTGCGCTGCTGGGCTGGGGTGGCGCAGGCCGGGCGCCCTCGGCAAGCGGCGTCCCGGCCTGGCGAGGGTGCGATCAGGTGACGATCTCGTCCTTGGTGTGGGCGGTGTCGGAACTGCCCTTCTTCTTCTTGTAGCTGGTCCTCTCCTCCAGGACGGGGACGGTCAGCGGCGCCGGCCCGGTGAACAGTGCCGAGACGACGGCGGCGGCGTCGGTGTCGTGATCAGTGACCATGTGGTCCTCCTTCGTCGGGTGCGACCGCGTCAGCAAGAGAGTGGGCGATGCTGGGCGGCCGGGCTGTGGGCCTGCATCTATCAACGCTCATCAGTGACTTTGTGCGACAGGGTGCGTGCAGGCAGTGACAGCGTTTTGCAAAGGTTGAAAATCCGCAGGGGTGCCACGATCAGCACCAACCGGTACGGTCCCGGCATGGAGCACGCCCCGCTCGTCGCTTCCACCCACCCCGTGTGGGCCTCCGCGCACGTCGCCGCGGCCACCCGCGCCGACCAGCCCGGCGCGGTTATTCGCCTCGTCCGGCAGGCCGCCGGCCTCACCCTTGAGCAGCTGGGCAGCCTCTATGGCTGTTCCGCATCTACGCTTTCGCGCATCGAACGCGGGCAGCCGCCCGTCGACCAGATCGGCGTACGGCGCCGCTTGGCCCACCTCCTCGGCATCCCAGACGAGCTCGTTGGCCTGGCCGCCGCTCCCGCGCGACACGCTGCGCGTGCTCCGCAGCCACCATCACAAGCCGATACGCTGCCGGGAGGAGCACACGACGGCGATCGGAGCCCGATGAGACGACGCACCCTGCTCACCGGAGCTGGTGTCAGCGCAGCCGCACTCGCGGGTCTCACCAGCAGCCCTGCCATGGCAGCTGGCCCGCAGCCGGCCAGCCTTGACCGGCTGCTGCTGGCACCCAGCACGCCCGCCGCGATCTTGACCGACGACCGGGCGGCCAGTGCGGTGGCCGGCGCCGCGCAGGCATATCGCGACGCCCGATATGGCACCCTGGCCGCCGCGTTGCCACAGTTGCTCGCGTCCCTTCACACCAGCCGCGACGCGGCTGACGGCCACCGAAAAGAAGCGATGGCCGGGCTGCTGTCGCGCGCCTACGCGGTCGCATCATCGTTGGCCACCAAGCAAGGCGACGACGCGATCGCATTGACGATGGCGGACCGGGCGCGAGCCGAAGCGCTCGCCGCCGGCGACCACGCCGCGCTGACCGCCGCCACCCACGTGCTGGCGATCACGATGCGCCGCGACGGGCACCACACCGGAGCGCTGGACCTGCTGCTCGGCACCGCCGCCCAACTTGACGTCGCTGACAACGACCCGGCCGTGCTCGCCGCGTACGGGACACTGCTGTGCACCGCGGCGTACACCAGCGCCCAGGCCGGGCAGGCCGTCAACGCCGACACCTACCTGAGTGAGGCGGCCGCAGCCGCTGACCGGATCGGCGACCATCAGGGCGCAGGAGTCCACCCGTTCACGCCGACGACGGTGACCATCTACCGGATCGGCGTGCACACCACGCTCGGCGACTCTGGCGCCGCGCTGCGGCACGCCGCCAGCGTGGACCCGGCCCGGCTCCCGACCGCCGAACGCCACAGCCGCTACCTGGTCGACACCGCGCGGGCGTGGCATCGGCATGGCCGGCCCGACCGGGCCGCGCACGCGCTACTCGCTGCGGAACGGCACGCGCCGGAGGACGTGGCCCGGGCCAGCGTTCGGGACCTGGTTACCACCCTGCTGTACGCACCGACGCCAACACCGGCCGCACTCCGGGGGCTCGCCAACCGGATCGGAGTCAGTTAGATCAGTTGCTTGCCGCTCCGGTCGAGGGACTGCGCTCCCGCTGCAGGCGTGGAAGTGGTCCACGCCGAGCGCCGGCAGCAAGGGTTCGCTCCGGCGCTCCTCGACGCCGTGCGTCTGCGCGGTGGGCAATGGGGTTGCCGGCGCCTCTACCTCCCATCCGGACCGAACAATGAGGCCGCCCTCCGGACGTGGACGGCTCTGCGGTTCAGCAACCTCGCCGGCGACTACACGATCGGCGGTATCGCCGTCACCCGAGCTTTCATGGGGTCCGGCCGCGACGGTGCAGTGTTCGAGTTGCTGCTGCCTCACCGCCTCGTCGAGCACGAGGGCGGCAGGTGACGGTCATCCGGACGGCGTACGAGGCCTTGCCGAGCATCGTTCATGCCCAGGTGGAGGAGCTGACCGGCCCGGTCCGGCACGTCACGGCCGCGAGCAGCGGCCTCAACAGTGCCGTCGCCGCGACCCTGCACACCAACGGCGGGGCGTTCTTCATCAAAGCCCTGCCGGCCGACGCGCGGTGGGTGTGGACGCAGCAGCGTGAGGCTGGCATCGCCCCGTACGTGCGGACGGTCTCCGCGAATTTCACCGGACGGATCGTGGCAGCGGGCTGGGACGTTCTGCTGTTCAGCGCGCTCGAAGCCCATCACCATGCCGACTACACGCCCGGCTCGGCAGACCTTGCGGCGACGGCCGCGTTGCTGAGCGAGCTCGGCGCTCTGCCGTGCCCGGCGATCGAGCTGAAACACGCCGACCAACGCCTTGCCGCCTACGTCGAGCGACCCGGCGATGCGCTGTTGTTTCGCGGCGACGCGCTGCTGCACACTGACTGGAATAACACCAACGTGCTGGTCGACCAGGGCCGCGCCCGCCTGGTCGACTGGGGCTGGGCCACACGCGGCGCCCCGTGGCTCGATGCCGCCTACTGGACGATATGGCTCATCGCCGCCGGTCATGCACCCGCCGACGCCGAGGCATGGGCCGCTCGGGTCCCGGCCTGGAGCCGGGCGTCTTCCGCGGCGCTGAACGTGTTCGCGGCGGCCAGTGCCCGCCTCTGGTCAGAGATCACAACCAACAGCACCGATGCGTGGACTCAAACTCTGGCCGAGGCCGCGAACGCGTGGGCCAGCTGGCGGAGCTGACCACGACCCCGAGGTCGGCATGACGCGAGTCGATCGGTTGTCTTCTCGGAGCCGGTCTGCGGCACGCTGGAAGCCGCGTCGTTGGCCTGGGCCGAAAAAGCTTCTGTTCAGGCCGCCGAATAGCTCGATGCCGGAAGGTGCTGACCGGCTTGCTCACCAGAGTTTCAGGGACTCCAGGATGCTTGCGGCGCGTGGCATCGGCGGCGTGGTTTCGTCCGTGATCAGGCCGGGGCTGATCGGGACGGTTCGGTTGAGGCGGATCATGTCGCGCCAGATCAACAGCTGGAGCCACGCTCGGTTGATGGCGGCGCCACGTACCCCGTGGAGCCGGTCGCTGCTGGGGAGGTCTTCCAGGTGCAGGCCGCCAGCGAGCAGGGTTGCGGCGGTGTGGGGGCCGATGCCGCGGATGCCGGCGATGTTGTCGGCGGGGTCGCCGGTCATGGCGCGGTAGTCCGGCCATTGTGCGGGCGTGACGCGGTAGCGGGCGACCAGCGTCGCGGGGGTGATCTGGCGTCGTTCGGGAGTGAGGATGGTGATCGTGGGTGCCGCGAGCTGGTGCAGGTCCCGGTCGCCAGACAAGCAGATAACGGTGCGCCCGCGGGCGGCGGCGATGGTGGCCAGGGCGGCGATAACGTCGTCGCCCTCGCTGTCGTCGATCTCGACCCAGGTGATCCTTAAGTCGCTCAGAGCTTCCTTGATCGGTGCGAGCGAGGCCAGAGGCATGTGATCAGCATTCATGCGGGTGGCTTTGTAGCTGGGGTCGAGGCGGCGCCGGGCCGCGGCGCCGTTCTCGCCGTCGAACACGACGATGATCTCGGCATCGGGAACGGCCTCGCGGTGGGTTTTGCGTAGCAGGGCCAGGAAACCGAAGACGCCGGTGAGATCGCGGCTGCGATCCCGGGAGTGAATGCGGGCGGGGAACCCGAACCAGGCCCGGTACAGCAGGTGGTGGCCGTCAACCAGCAGCAGCGGTGTCATCAGTGTCGCCTCCGGACATGAGCGCGGTTGTGGAGCGCCGATATCCGTGGCGGGGCGGGCACGTCTTGCCCTGATTGCGAGGCGAGCCGTGGCAGCGACCTTACTGGTTCGGCACTACGGCGGAGGGTTGACGCGCCCACGCGAAGGCGAGACGCGGTGGCGCGTCACCAGATAGGGGTGAAGCTCCGGTCGTCTTCCCCGAGAAGGGTGACGTCTCGAGAACGGGCGACTCTGCGCCCGGGCGCTGCGTCGGCGGGCGGATACGATCGCGGCGTGGGCGGTCCGGTGCGGCGGTGGCGCGACGAGACGTGCGGGATCTGCCCTGCCCAGCTGTTGAGGCCGGGTGGTTTCGATGTGGTGACGCGGCCTCGGACGGAGTTGGCCTACCGGCCGGATCTCGGGTGGCGGGCGACCCCGGACGGCGTTCCGGTCTGTGTGCACCCCTTCCGGGTCGGGCTGGCGCCCGCCGCGTACGCCTCCGCCGGCGTTGCGGTGCCGAGCGTGTCTGAGGCGGAATTGCTGCCGCCGCCCGAGGCGCTCGTCATGCCCGAGGATCTGGCGGATTTGAGCGCATGGATGGTGGCGCACCTGCGGATCGCCAGCCGCGACGAGATGTTCAGCGTAGTGGCCAGGTTGGAGCGACAGGCCGGCGAACGGTTTCCGGCCGGCGAGGTCGTCGCCGTCCTGCGCCGGGTGCTCACGGTCGAGCTCACCCGCTTCTGATCAGCCTCGGCGGGGCGCCCGAGGCCCCGGCCCGACCACTCGTACGCCTGTGCGATCATCCAAAGTCGTCGTCCGCGGCTCGGACTTCTCGCCGGCGGCCGTGGCGGGTTCTCGAAGACGGTGAAGGGAGCGGCGTGTCTTCACGTGCGGTGCGCATCAGCGACGCCCAATGGACGGCGGCCCACCTGCTGTGGCGCTACCACCAACTTCAACAACCGTTGAAACCCAGTGACGCCGCGATCGTCTTGGGCAGCCACGACCTCGGCGTTGCCTCGTGCGCGGCCGACCTATACCAGCAGGGATGGTTTCCATACGCGGTGTTCAGCGGCGCGAGCAACCCGATCCGCCCCGAGCTGTTTCCTGACGGCGAAGCCGTGAAGTTCCGGGACCTGGCGATCGCTGCCGGTATGTCCGAGGCGCGGGCACTGGTGGAGCGGCAGGCGACCAACACCGGCGAGAACATCACCCTTTCGAGGACCGTGCTGGCCGAGGCCGGAATTCACCCGACGACCGTGATGCTGGTGTGCCGCCCCTACGACCAGCGGCGGGCGTACGCGACCTGCCGCAAACTCTGGCCGCAGGTGGAGCCAGTCTGCGCGTCGCAGGTCATCGGGTTCGATGACTACCTTGAAACGATCGGTGACGAGCGGCTGGTCATCGACATGCTGGTCGGCGACGTGCAGCGCATCCTCGAGTACCCGGCCCGGGGATACGCCGTCTCCCAGCCCGTGCCGGCCGCCGTCCTGGAGGCTTTCACGCTCCTGCGGGACGCGGGCTTCACCAGCCGCTTGTTGCGTCCAGCCGGGTAGCCCTCTCTTCGCCGCGATCGTGCGAAGGCTCGGCACCATCAGCGAGGCAGATCGCCGAAAGCGGTCCAGCGGACGCTGGAATCGCCGTCACGTACCGAGGCCAGTCGCCGGGCGAACTCCTCGGCGACGCCCGGCCCGGAGGCCAGCAGCGGCACCCCGCCGACGATCATCTTCAGCTCCCGCGCCTCGCGCAGCAGCGGCCACGCCGGGTCGGTGGTGATGTCGTACCCGTAGGCGGCGGCGAGTTTTGCGTGCGCGCCGCTGGCGTCGAAGCGCAGCTCATTGGCCGGTGCCGGAACGAGGTCGACCTGCCACGGCCCGGCAGCGGTGGCGTCGAAGTCGCACAGCAACACTCGCCCGTCCGGGTGACGCAGCAGGTTGCCGGGGTGAGCGTCGCCATGCATCAGCGAGCGGCGACTCGCGGCGGCGAACCCGGCCAGACGCGGTTCCAGCCGGTCGCACCAGTCCAGAAGGTAGTCGCGATCGGCGTCGCCGAGGGCTTCAGCGTCGACGATGCGGGCCCGGGCGTCGCCGATCGGATTCCAAGCCGGCACGTCGAACGCCGGAAGGCCGAGCGCGTGGAAGCGGCGCAGCACGGTGCCGAGATCGCTCCCGTCCGGGGCCGGTGTGCCGGCAGGCACGAGGTCCCAGATCGTGGCGAGCAGGTCGCCGTCGGCGACCGGTTGGGGCAGACCGGCGGCCAGCCGGATCGTCGGTGCGTCGATGGCGGCGAACCAGGCGCCCAACGCGACGTTGTTGTGGACCCGGGCATGCAGGGTGTGTGAGCGGGTGATCCGTATGACCAGGCCCGCGTCCGGGAGGGCGAACACGGCGTTGTTGGTCAACTGCAGCAGCGTCGCCGTGTGGAAATCCACGCCGATGTGGGCGGCGATCCGATCGAGCGCCTCGCGCATCGCCGACTCCCCGAACCGGCCTCCTGCAGTGCCCACCATCCGATGCTAGGCGGCTGCGCGCCGAGGCACCCGACAGCCCACGGTTGAGCGGCTGGGGCCGGGGCCGCGATGTGGTGAGGTCGCGTTCGCCGTACACCGCCGGAAGCGGCGTCTATTGATCCTGGTCGCCGGGTGCGGCGACGGCCTGGAAGTGGTGGCGGAACGAGGTGGTGAGGCTGTCGAGGACCGCGTGTCCTTTCTGTGCGGTTGCCGCCGAGGGCCGGCCGATCACGCCGCTGTCGGTGTAGGCGGTCATCCCGTGGCTCAGGAGCAGACGGCGGTCGTCGGCGACATGATCCTGTTCCGGGCCGCCGGTACGCACAGCGTCCGGATAGGTCACGAGCAGGACGGACGCTTCGAGTTCGCCGGCGTGCATGTCTTCGTGCCCCGTGGTGGCCAGGGCGGCGTCGCGGCGGGCGGTGTCCCAGTCGGTTCGGGTCGGGAACAGGATCATCGACCGTGGGGTGTGGGCGTTGGCGGTCTGCACCACGTTGCTTTTACCGACCGTAAGCGACCGCCCGAACGCCCTGACCTGCGCATTTACGTAGATTACATGTCCATGATGAGATGGCAACGAAGGCTCGCCGCCTTGCTCATGTCAAACCGATCATGTTGGCTCCAGGGACGCTGGCTTCAGCTGGCCGGCCGGACTTCCTCACCTCCCCATCGGGGCCGACGCAGTCCCGCCGACCTGGGCGGCCCTGGCTGTGTCACACCGGCCTGCACAGTGTTCGTCTCCGCAATGTTTCTCTGCCGGTCCGAACTGTTGTCAACCAGCGGCTGCCCAGCCGTGCTGCTTTTCGGTAGCTTTCGCCGCCCGCGGTAACGTCTTGATGCCCTCTCGGTAGTTGCTCCGATGGGGGACGCGAGCAGCGCTGGACGGCGACCTTGTGATCAGCGCTGACGTTGGTTCTCGCTGACCTCAGGCGAGGGCGAGCCGCCGGTATGGACAGATGGTCAAGCCTGGGTGATTGCCTCACGTAAGAGATCGACGATCACGTCGGGGCCAAGCGGGCCGCTCACCATCGTCCACACATGCATTGACGGGCGGAGCATGTGTTGGCGTTGCGCCTGGAAGACGTGCCAGGCGAACCCATGTTGTCGATCCCGCGGGCCGTAGTCGTAACGGGACGGGGTCAAGCTCGCGGTGAAGCGCAGTACCGACCAAGACAGTCGGCCGTCGCGTACCTCGCACACGAGGTTCGCGTACGGGCCCGTCGCGTTCGGCGCAGCGCTTACTGTGCCGACGAGAAGCAGCGGATCACGCTCGGGGATCTCCAGGTCTGGAGCAGATTGGGGCCAGACCTCCACGACCAGCCGTCCCTGCCCACAGCGCAACTCCAGATCAAGTCCGTTCCGCACCTCGAGTTCGGCCTCTGGCAACGCCTCGCGTACCTGATCGGCTGCCTCCTCCAAGACGTCGCGAAGATCCGCGAGGGCCTGGCTGATCTGCTGACCGAGCAAGGCCTGTTTGGCCTTCAGCGCAGCGCCGGTGGCTTCCTTCTCAGTATCGCGCCGCTGCGCCGCGAGGGCTGCTTCCCGTAACGCCTCCCGCTGCGGCTCCAGACGACGGACAGCATTGTCAAGGGTATCCACCACGGCCCGAGCGTCCTGCGGGCGCTGGGCGGGATCTTTACCGAGTAGCCGAAGCACCAAGCGGCGGACCATCGACGGAACCGCGTCCAGCAAGGATGGTGGTGGTTCCTGTTCGTGTAGGCGGGCGAACTGCTCTTCGTCAGTACCGACGTAGGGCTGGTGGCCGGACAGAACTTCGAACGCGAGGACGCCCAGGGCGTAGAGGTCGGTCTTGACTGTCGCGGGTCTGCCCGCCCAGATCTCCGGAGCCTTGTACTCCGCCGTCCCTTGCCCACGGAACGTGTAGCGGTTCGTGGACACGCGAAGATCGCGGGAGATGCCGAAGTCCGCCAGTTTCCATACGCCGTCGACCTGGAGCACGTTGGCTGGCTTCAGGTCACGGTGCACCACCGATGCTTGTGCAAGCTCGGACAGACCCATTGCGACCTGCCGGATCACCTCGATGCCAGCCGGAATATCAAGGTCTCCGTCACGGATCGCCTTGGCCAACGATCGAGTTGCACGGGGCATCACCAGCAGCAAGTCCTTGCCTGCCCGCCCGACATCAAGCAGTCTCATCACGTGTTGGGCTGGCATGTCGGCCAAGATCTGACCGATCTCGACCTCCCGTTCGCGTAGTCGCCGCTCACCTTCGACATCCCAGGGCAAGGGAATTCGCTTTACAGCAACCGGATGACCATCAGACCTGGCGCCCTCGAATACCTCGCCGAAGGCACCAGGGTCTCCAAGCCGGGCATCCGGGTCGTAGGACCACTGCCCGCCGTGATCGCCATCGAAGAACTCCACGACTGCGATGATCGCAGACAACGTGGAGGCGGTCGGGCTCGACGGGGGTTGCGACACGATGGACAAGCCCACCGGCACTCATAACCGTTGGTGGGGCTTGCCGGAACGAGACCCCCGGGAAACTCCGAGGCGCTGCAATTGTCTCCGGTTCCGCAGATCTTTGATGGGAGGATCCCCGGCATGAGATTGAACCCCGGGGTCACGATTGCCCGCGCCGACGAGGTGCTACGTACCGCCGAGATGGAGTGGGAGAACGCCAAGGGCGGGAGCTTCGGATACTTTCGCTCCTACATCGACGTCGTCGAGAAGACGTACACCCCGTTGCTCGAGTGTTTCGCCGAGCCCGATCTCGCCGGCGCCATCCGCGGCGATGCCTATTGGCACCTGCTCTCCCTCGACCTGGCGTTCCGCTCGACCGTGACTCTACTGGTCAGCGACCTCCCGCCGAGCATGGCACCGGATAATACGGATATTCGACGCGCGAACAATGAGGCGCACCGCCGGGTCATCGACGACGCGATCCGTGAGCTCGCTCAGGCGCGCGCCGAACTCAACACCCTGAAGGAACTCGCCGCCCGACCGGGCCTGCCCCTAGTCCTCGACACGAACGTCTTTCACACCTGGGAACGGCCCGACCAAATCGACTGGCCCGCTGTTCTACGCGGATGGAACGAGCCAGACCGGGAGGCCCGCCTCGTCGTGCCCCTACGGGTCGTCGACGAACTCGACAAGCAGAAGTACGGCGACGGGTTCCTCGCGCGGAGCGCCACCAAGGCCGTGCGCTTCCTGCAACAGACCCTCGCGGGCCGTACGGGTGAGGCGGCGGCGATTCGCCCCGGCCGCAGCGCCACGCTCGAGGTGTGGATCCAGACCGAGGACCGCGGCGGCGACGCCGACCTGGCCATCCTGCGCTGCACATCGGACCTCGACGGAATCCGGGACGGCGGCGCGCGCGTCGTGACCGGCGACCTCGGCATGCAGTTGCGTGCCGAGCACATGGGCCTACGGGCACGACTCCTGCCCGACAGCTACAAGAAGAAAAGGGACGACGACTGACCCAAGCCTCGCCCGGAGACCAGTCACGATGCGTTCGAGACCCGAGAAACCTGTGGCACGCGATCCGGACCGCTGCCAAGCTGCAATCGTGCCTGACACCTTCTACACCGACCGGATCGGCCAGGTCGCCCCACGCACCAGCGAGGAGATTTCGCTCCCGGCCTGGCGCGGCGTCGTCGTCCTGATACAGCAACAGCTGGACAACGGCGCACTTGCACATGCCTACCCCGAGTATTACTGCACGGACGATCCCGGTCGCAACACGATTACGGGAACGGACCGCAAGGGCTTCTTCAACGCCCTCGAAGCCCACGTGCCGCAACTGATCGAGTCCGCAGGCGACCCAGCGGACGGCTGGGCCCGCCGATCTGCCAGGACCCCACTGGATCCGGACATCATGCCAGCCACTGCCACCGTGCTGGACCTGATCGACTTCGTCGCACAGAACATCGAACAGCCGAGCTCCACTATTCGCCACAGCTGGAACGGCGACCACACTCACTACTACTTCGGCGAAGAACGCGATCCCATCCATGCCGGGCAACTCACGCCAGAGCAGGAAAGGTTCCAGGACAAGATCGATCAGGTCTTCAGACGCAACGGAATCGCGTTCACCTTGGGCGACGACCTACGCATCCGCCGTCTCGGACCGCCCGAAGCCCGTGCCCTGATCACCGACTTCCGCCCGAACACTGGCGACCCCAAGCTCGACGAGTTGTTCAACGACGCCTTCGCGCGGTTCGTCTCCCGGTTTCGCGCAGATCGCCAAGACGCCCTCGAAAAGCTCTGGGATGGCTTCGAGCGTCTTAAAACCCTCCAACTCGGCGGACAGAAACAGAACTCCATCGCGCTGCTCCTCGACAATGCAGCATCGGAACCATTCCGCACCGTCCTCGACGAGGATTTCAGGGCCTTGACCAGCATCGGCAACCGATTCCGGATTCGGCATCACGAGCACGACCAGCAGGAGCTCCCGAACGACGACGCTGGAGACTACCTGTTCATCCGGTGTGCGAACCTCATCGCTCACATGCTGCGCCGGACGGGCCGCATGGCTGCCGCCGACGCGTCGCTCCCGCGATAGGTTGCTGACAACCCGCACCGCTTGAAGGCCATGGCCCCTGCGCTAACGCGCAGGTCTGCACGTCCCTCTGGCAGGAATCTGTGAGCCCTCGGGGCTGTCCGACGGGCGCCACAACGGATCTCGGCTGCAGTTGGGTCCGGGTCCATCGTTCGATGGTGAGGTCGGCGTCGCTGACCAGGTCACGGTCGACTTTGACGGTGCCCGTGCCGGGGCAGGCGGTGGTGAGGTGCTGTTCGGCGTCGGCGACGACGTTCTGCGCGATCGTCAGCAGCCGAGGTAGGTCGAGGGTCGTCACGGCGGCATCCTTTCCGAGCCCGGGAGGAATCAGGGGCGCGGCTGGGCGGCGATCATGACGGTCCGGCTACACGACCATCTCGGCCGCCCGTGGTCCGGCCCATTTCAGGTGGGTGGCAGGTGTTCGATGTCCAGGTCACGCACCGGCTTCTGCCCGGTGAACCGCGTACACAGCGCGGCGAGCTGTGGGTCCTGGTCGACGAGGGTGTAGCGGCGAATGGCCGGCGGGCGGCCGAAGACGTCGGCAAGGTCCTCGCCCGGCAGCGGCGGGTATTCACGGACCCGCAGGATCGGCATCGCGTACCCGAGGGGTACGTCGCCCAGGTAGGCAAGGACGCTGGCGCCGTTTCCCGGGTGGACCTGCTCGGCGAGCTCGGCGATGGTGGTCGGGGTGTCGATGACGGCCGGGGCCAGGTCGATCACCGCCGTAAGCGCGGCGATTGGGTCGGCGAGGTAGACGAACCACCTGGTCGCAACGCCGGGCAGGAAGTGGCGCCGGAACTCGTGACGTTTTCGCCGGTTCAGGATCAGGTCGTAGTACTGCGGATAGAGCGACATCACCACCCGCACCGGCGGGGCTGACTCGGGCGCACGGCTCATCGGCCGGTCCCGTACGCAACGGGCCTGGGCTGTTCGCGGTTGGCCGGTGCGGTCGTCGGCGTGGCGCAGGGTTCGGCGGCGGTCGGGTTGGTCGTCACGGATTTTTCTCCTTGAAGGGCGACAGCCACCGATGCGGGCTGTGGCCGAGTTTGCTGGTCAGAACGGGCGGTGGAGTGGCGGGGCCCGCAGGTGGTGGCGTACCGCGAGTTGCCGGAGCTGGGTGAGCTGGCTCCCTTGGCGTAGACGGCCGTCGCCGGCCAGCGGCTATGAGGAATCGCGGCCGCGGTCCACAACGTCCGTGACGTGCGCGGGTAGGACGGGGACGAGCCAGTCTTCGGGCACGTCCCAGGCGGACCAGTCGTGGGCCAGCGGGTCGGTGCGCGCTTCGACGAACGCGGTCGCTCGCTGCCGGGCCTGGTCGATGCGCTGGTGCTCGCTGTCGGTGATAAGTCCGAGGCGGCGTGCCTGCTGATACTCGTCCTCGTCCTTCCACGTCCACCGCTCGCCGGTGGCGTCGCCGGCCAGGTCGAGGAGCAGATCGAAGGTGTCGATGCCGAACTTGGTTCGCTGGACTGGCCGCTCAAAGTTAATCTTCCACTGTGCGGGGCCGCCGGCCAGGGGGCGGAAATACATGGCGCTGAACTCGGGGTCGAGGCCGATCCAACTCAGCTGGATGGTGTGCTGCCAGGTCCAGGCGCCGAGCTGCCACCGGCGGTTGGCCAGGTTCGGGATGCCCTGCTTGCGGGTGGCGTCGTCGCCGCCGTGCAGCCAGGCGATCCAGGTGGTCGGTACGTAGCTGGGGCAGCCGGGCCAGCAGACCAGGTTGAGCTCGTGGCCGTCGTCGGACAGCAAGCGGTAGGCGGCCGCGGTCCAGACCCGCCCATCGAGGACGTCGCGGCGTACGACGGTCGAGCCCGCCGCGAAGGCGACGCTGGTCATCGGGGGTTCTCCGTTCGTCGAGGGGATCGACGGTCAGCCGCAGGTCCTGTTGCCGCCGCGGTCGTCTGGGTCAAAGGGGTGGGGTGGGCGTCACGAGGTCCGGTCGACCGGTGTGGTTCGGGTCCAGCCCGCTGGGGTCCGCGACAACGCAGGCAGTTCGCCGCTGTCCAGCAGCCGTTTCAGGTAGTCGTGCTCGCATTCGATGCGCGCTCGATCCGTGCTGGACGCCCAGGTAGTCCGGTCGTAGGCGCGGGTATCCGCGCGAGCGGGCGGGTTCCACGTGGCGGCGTAGATCCGCTGGACCGACGGGAAACCCTCCGCCAGCAGGTGTATTTGTCTTCTCTGCCACCATTTGACGACCGCGATCATCGTCCGGACTGGACCGAGGCGTTCCTCAATGAGCGGTCGGGCGAACTCGACGTTCTCCTTCGAGGTTTGCGACCGGCGTTCGACCAGTAGCTGCTGGGAGGTGATCCCGTGGGTATGAAGGAGCTGCGCGTGTGCGTCGCTTTCCACGTGGGCGGGGTTGCGGCGGTTAGGGCCGCCTGTCAGGACGATCAACGGTGCGAGCCCGGCCCCGAAGGCGTGCAGAGCGGGCTCGATGGCGTCCGGCAGGGTGGAGCCGAAAACGAAGATCACGTCCGCGGGGCCGAGTCCCGGGGCGTGGGCGTCGACGAAGTCCGCGATGTCGTCGGTCACCGACATGGCCACCACCGTGACCTGTCGCCGGGCCTCTCCCAGTGCAGCAGGCGCGCGCCGGTGAAGTCGTCGTTCTTCGGAGCGCTGGCGGGGATCATCTCGGCACCGCGCAGCTGGTACCCGTGTGCCCGGGGCGCAGGCTCAGATCCCAACCAGGCGGATGGACGTCGCCTGCCGGGGCCAGGACAGGGGTGTAGCCGTCGGGACCGGGCCGACCGGCGTTTTCCCAGCCGGCCAACCAGGTACGTAACGTCGCCAGCGACGGCGAGCCGGGCCGATCCGCGATCAGCGTCCCGTCGTCGAGGATCGCGGCGGCCGAGTTCGGTGTGCTGTGACCGATGCCGCGGTCCTGACCGCGGCGGGCGACGACGGTCAGCTGCGGGTCGCCGATCGCGGCGAGGTGGGCGGTCAGCGACCGCCAGTCCAGCGGTTCATGCGGGTAGGGCTCGTGCTGTCCGGGCTCCAGCAAGCGGGCCAGGGCGGTCCGGGCGCCGGTGTGCTGCAGGTCGTCGTGGTCGCGCCAGCCGATCGCGACCCAGGATGGCTGCGGGCCGGGGATGCTCCAATCTACCCAGCGGCCGGGAATCGTGGTGGGGTCGTCGACCGGGGCAAGGGTGCTCTGCGCGTAGCCGCCGAACACCCCGGTCTCTACCTTCGGCCGCCGGTCGGGGTCGAGGGTGATCGAGCTGATCATCGTCAGTGACGGCAACGGCGCGATCGGCAGGCACACGACCATCCGCCCGTCGGGCGCCAGCTGCTCCACGAGCACTCGGGCCAGCCGAGCGGGCGTGCACCACACCACGACCCGGTCGAATATCGGGCCCGGCTGACGGGCGGTCAGGCCGTCGCCGGTGACGCAGCGGACGGTGCGGATGCCCCGCTGCTGGTGCAGCCGTTCCGCGCATCGGGTCAGGTGGTCGCTGATGTCGATGCTGACGATCTGCCCGCCCGGGCCGACGAGCTCGGCCAACAGCGCGCTCGAGTAGCCGGTCCCGGTACCAACTTCGTAGACCCGGTCGCCGGGACGCACGTCGAGGCTGGTCAGCTCGCGCCGGATCGCGTCGGGATCCGACCAATGTCTGGTCGCCCCGCGGTGAGGGTCGTTGAGGTAGTAGTCGGCGGGTACGCGGGCGATTGCGTCGTCGATCAAGGCCACGCTCTCTCCTTTGGGCGAAGTGGCTCCGGCAGCCGGTGGGTCCGGTCGCGGAAAGCGAATTCCTTCGCGGTCAGAACAAGGACTGCTGCGTACTCGCACCGGCCGGTGGCGGGGTACCGGCAAGGTGCCGAAGCTGAGCCAGCCGGCTCCAACGGTGCGCCCGAGCACCGTCAGCCAGAAGCCGTATCAGCAATCGGCCGGTGACCTCGGCATCAGCGAGCGCGCGATGCCGTGCTGCCGGGATCGCGATGCCATAGAAGCTCAGCAGGGCATCGAGGGCGTACGAGGCAAGGCCGGGCCGGCATTTCTTGGCCAGCGCGACGGTGTCGAGCATCGGCGTGGCGGCCAAGCTCGGGCAGGCGTCCGCGTAGCGGCGCAGGATGCCGGCCTCGGTGGACGCGTGATGCGCCACCAGCATGTACGGCGGGTCGCTCAGGAGCGCGTCCAGCTCGGCGAGGACGGTCGGCGCAGGCGGCCGGTCGGCGAGCATCGGCGCGGTGATGCCGGTCTGCCGGGTGTCGGCGTCGGTCAGCCGGGCATGCGCGGGCGGCCGGATCAAAGCCTCGTACCGGCCGACGCAGTCCATCCCGTCCCGCGTCGGCTGCAGGAGTACGGCGCCGACCTCGATCGGCTCCGCCGGATGCCGGGCCGGCGTGGTGCCCTCAAAGTCGATGATGACCAAGGTGGTGCTGGCGAATGCCACGTCGCTCAGGTATCCGTCGATGCCGGTCATGGCCGCCTCCGACTGCGGTCAGCGGTGATGTGCTCGACGAGTTGGTCGGCGGCGCGGCGGCTGGTCAGGTGAATCACCGTGGCGTGGCCGCCGTGCTCGCGGGCGACGGCCAGAACTCTCGGCAGATGCTTCACCCGGTACAGCAGGATGTACCTGACGAACGCGAGGGAGATGCGGTCGTAGACTCCATCGGCGTGCTGGCCGCCGCGGTAGCGCAGCCGACGGCGCAGAACACCGGCCAGGCACACCAGCGGATGCGGGTCGAGCACGATGATGGTGTCCGCTCGGGCCGCCCTAAGAGCTAGGGAGGCCAGGCTGTTGCCGTCGATCACCCACGCGTCACCGGCGGCCAGAGCTCGTTGCGCGGCGGTGAACGTCTCTTCGGCGACGACGTTCCAGGCGGCGTCGTAACGCAGGGCGTCCAAGTGGGTCACGGGCAGACCGAGTAGGTGGCCGAGCTGCCGGGCCAGGACGGTCTTGCCGGCCCCACCAGCGCCCATGATGGCGATCCGTTGCACCGAAGTTTGCCTCCCTTTTTGCATGTTGGGTCTCGCTCGCCCGGGACCTATGAGTGTGCTGCCGTCAACGGATGTCGGGGTTCAGGTGGGGATCAGTGGTAGGAGGTCTTCGATCAGCGGTTGCAGAGCGATCGCCCGTTGGTGCTGCCATCGGCGGTGTGTCGGCATGCCGGGGTGGGGTGGCAGGGTCGAGTTGCGGCGCCACATGCCTGCTTGGGCGATCACAAATCGTGCAGCCTCGGCCGGTTGATCGCTGAGCAGCTCCAGCGCCTGGTGTCGCGCGGTATCGGTGCCGTCCTCATGCCCGGCGGCGACCACGTCAGCGGCCAGAAGTGCCCGGTCCAGCCAGGGCGCCCCGTGTGAGGCGTAGCCCCAGTCGACCAGAACTGCCCGGCCGTCGCCGGCCCGGATGATGATGTTGTCGCCGCGGACGTCGTGATGGCTCAGATGAGGGCCGCTGGTCCAGTGCCGCCATCCTGTAGTGACCGCGGCCAGGCGCTCGATGTGTCGGCTCTCCCAGTCGCTGAGCGAGGCCCTACCGCGGGCCAGCTTCGTCCAGCCGTCGAGATCGGGCAGGCGCTCAACGACGGCCGGGACGCCGGTGGGAGCCCGGACATCGGCCACGGCGGCGCAGACCCCGGCTGCGGCGATGACTGCGGTGGTGGTCCAGGGCGGCCCGGCGACCTGCCCAGCTACGGCGTCCAGGACGAGCGCGATCCAATCGCCGCACTCGACGACGGCGCGCAGCCGGGCGGCGGGAACGATCGCCGGGATGATTCGGAGGATGTCGGCTTCTTGCTGGTAGAGCCGGTGCGAGCTGGCGCTTGCCGCCGTGCTCATCGCCTTGACGAAGACGCGGTCCCCGTCGCCGAGGGTGAGCACGGCCGCCGGGCCAGGTGACATCCCGCCTACGACGTCTCGAGCGGCGACGACCTCGCCGGCACAGCGGTACACCGCATCGCGCAACTCTGCGGGCGCGGTCTGCCACGGCGGCCGCGCAGTGAACGACACGGTCACCCCTACACCACCTCCCGCGGTTCCCCGCAGGTCCAGCGATCCGAGGCGTTCACTCTGGGAACACCACCGTGACTGCCGGCCAGCGCGTAGCGGGATCGTGGCGGGCCAGCCGTGCGCGTGATTGGGCGACGCTGATCCGGCGGGGATTGCGCCGCCAGATGCCGTTGAGTAGGTCGTCGACGCCGTACGGGGCGCACACTTGTAGGACGTCGGTGTCGGTCAGCCGTACGGCCACGGCCGTCGCCGTCTCGGGCCACGTCCCAACCGCGTCGGCTATGCCGGTGAGGGGTTCGACCGGGGCGCCGCCGAAGCGGTGCGGGTACCAGGTGTGCACGGCGGCTTGGTTCTTGGCCTCCCACGGCACGCCGGGAAGCCGGCCGGTGAGCCGGTCGGTCGCCCGGTCGTCGTTGGTCCGACTCAGATCCTGGGGGTCGTAGAACGCGACGTCGACGTCACGGACCTGGTCGGGGTGAAAGCCCGGCCCGTAGCGCTCACCCCACACGAGGTCGCGTAATACCCCCGCGCCGACCCAGGCGTCGGCCGGCGACGCGTCGCGGACGGCGCGCAGCACGTCCATCAGCCACCGGTTGGTGCGGATCAGGTCGGTCAGCTCGTTGTCCACGGTCGGCTCCCTGCGGTCGAGGGCTCAGGCGTGCCCGTTTTCGAGGTCGGCGTTCGTGCCGGCGGTGCGGGCGTCGAGCGCGGCGACGCGGCGGGCGAGCAGACCGGACAGACGTTGCTGGGCATGGGAGGGGTCGCACCATGCCCAGCTGTGGATTTCCTCGCCGGGCAGCCGGATCGTGCTGGTCTGCGCGGTGAGGGCGCCGCCGTCGAACAGCAGCATGAGCCCTTCGGTACGGCCTTCCTGCGCCGGAACCCACTCGACGGCCAGGAGCCGGCCGGGCCTGACGTCGAGCCGCAGTTCCTCGGCGATCTCGCGGATCGCCGTGGCGCACGGTGAATCGTCGGCCTCGACCGCACCGCCGGGGATCTCCCGGTCCGGTTTGTAGGTCGGCTCAACGAGCAGGACGTGTCCGTCCTGGTTGGTGAACACCATGCCGGCGCCCATGCGTTGCGCGGCAGGGTCGCGGTGTAATCAGTCACGACGATCTCCTGGGAGTGGTGGCGGTCAGGCCGGGACGTCAGGCCGGCCGCGATCAGCGCCGTGGTGGTCGGGTCGGTGAAAGTCGAACCGCAGCTGGGGTAGGCCGTACTGCTCGAAGCCGCCCGTGGGGACGGCGCCGAGGCGCTCGAGCAGGCGCTGCGAGGCCAGGTTCGCCTGCTGGGTCGTGGCGATCAGCAGGTCCTCGCCGGTGGCGGCGAAGAACCAGTCGCGGACCAGCGCCACGGCCTCACCGGCCAGCCCGCGTCCCCAGAACGCGTGGCGCAGTTGGTAGGAGATCTCCCACGGTCCGCGTTTGCGGGCCACGCTGCCGCTACCCGCCACCACGCCGGCAGTCCGGTCGACGATCACGAACTGACCCCACCGGGCTTCGCTGACCTTCGCGGTGGCGTCGGCTTCAGCGGTCGCCTGGTCCTTGGGGCCGCCCAGGTAGCGGCGTACCCGCGGGTCCGTGGCCATGTCCACCAGCGCGCGTTCGTCGCCGGTCGCGGGGTCACGGACGACGACCCGCTCACCGGTCAGGACCGGCCAGGGCGCGGAGGTCATCGGCCGTCACTCTCGCTCTGACCGGCGCCGTGGCGGTGAGCGGCGCTCAGCAGGGGTGCACGTTGGTCGAGGATGAACGCGGCGGCGCGTCGATAGCCGGCGGCGAAGTCATGTTCGCCGTGCTCGGCGTACGCCGGATCACCCGCGCGGACGCGTTGGTCGATGTGGGAGGCCATGCCGAGCAGCCGGATCGCGGCGTAGTCGACCAGCAGCGCCGGGTCCAAACCGGGGTCATAGGCGGTGGCGAGGATGCGCAGCCGGCGGCCGCGGTCGGGTTCGCTGGTCCAGCCGAACCCGGGCAGGTCTTTGGTCGGGTGAAACGGGACGAGTTGGTGGGCGAGGTACGCCAGATCCCACGCGCGGTTGGACGGTCCGGCAGCGTCGAAGTCGATGACGCCGACGACCTGGTCGCCGTCGAAGAGCAGGTTCCACGGGGCGAGGTCGCCGTGGCCGATGCAGTCGATCTCGGCCGGCACGGCGACCTCCTGCCGGCCCCATTGCTCGGGTCTCGGCGCGGTGAACCCGAGGGTGGCATCGTGCAACGCCCGGACGGTGCGGGCGGCCGAGCGCAGCGCTTTCTCGGAACGCACCGCTTCGGGAAGCGGGGGCGAGGCGCTGCTGCCCGACAGATAGGTCAGCGTCTCCCGGCCCGCCTCGGCGGCAAGGCCAACCGGTCGCGGGGCGCGGTCGAATCCCTGACGGGCGAGGTGTTCCAGCAGGGCGTGGACATTCGTTGCGCCGGGCCCAGTGCGACGGGTGACGGTGTCGCCGTCGCGAACCGGGGCGGCGAATCGGCCGCCGGCCAAAGTGTCGTCGGTCATCAAGAACTCTCCTCCGTTATGGATCCGCGGGTTCCCACAGCAGGAGCTGGCGGTCGTGGCTGAAGCCGTGGCGCAGGTAGAAGTCGACCGCGCGGCGGCCGGAATGCACGGTCACATGGGTCAGCTGGCGGGTGCGGGCCTCGACCAGGATCGCCTCCATCAAGGCGCCGCCGATGCCCTGGTTGCGGAACTGAGGGGGCACCATGACTGATTGGACGTCGCCGTACCGGCGGCTCAGCGAGCTACCCCGGGGTACTCGTTCGGCGACCAGCAGCCACGCGGCGCCGACCACCTGCCCGTCGAGGTCGGCGACGAACGGCAGGTGCGTTTCGGTGTGGGCGGCCACCCAGCCGGCGTACGCGCTCACCGCGTTCGGGGCGATGTCCTGCAGCTCAGCGAGCACCGCCACGTCCCTGGGGGCGGCCATGCGCACGATCACCGGAGGGCGCGCTGGCGGGCGCGAGCGGCGTCGCCGTCTCGCCCACCGATAGGTGGGGCGCCTTCGTGGGTGCCGGGGCTGCATGGCGCAGTGGCAGCGGGCATCAGCCTTCTCCGATCATGTTGAATTCGGGAAATCCCCAGAGTGGTGGTGGCGCAAAGCGGTCCAGGGCAGCAGCACCGCGCACGCCGCCAGCACCACGGCCAGCACCGCGATCGCCGTGCGGATCCCTGCAGCGGCGGCAAGCAGGCCGGCGGCGGCGATGCACACCGGTTGCACGAGTTTGCTGGATATCGCCCAGGCGCCGACGACGCGGGACAGGTGGGTGTCGGCGGTGACGCTCATCCGGTAGGTGGCGAAGGCCGGGTTGAAGATCCCGGCGCACAGCAGCAGCGCGCTGTCGGCGGCGATGATCAGTACGAGGCCGCTGGTGGTGGGCGGGGCGAGCAGCATCGGGCTCATCCACAGGCAGCGGGCGGCTCCGGCGTACAGGATGGTCCGGCCGATACCGGCCCGGGCGATGATCTGCGGGGTGAGCAGCGACCCGAGCGCCCCGGCCGCGCAGGGCACGCCGAGCGCGATGCCGTACTGCAACGGGCTGAAATGCAGGTCGCGCAGCAGGTAGACGGCGATCAGCGGGGTGGACGCCATGATGCACCCACCGAACAGCATCGCGTTCGCGAACAAGCTTCGCAGGACCGGGTGCGAGCCGATGTACTGCCAGCCGCCGACCATCTCCATCCACCACCGCCCTCCGGTGCTCGCCCGTGGTGGGGGCGGCTCGTGGTGGCGGATCCGCCGCCAGCCGAAAGCGGCAAGTAGGAAGCTGATCGCGTCGACCGTCATGGAGGTGATCGGGCTCGTCGCTGACACCAGCAACCCGCCGACCGGCGGCCCCAGGGTGCTCGCTGTCCAGGTGGTCGTCTCCAGCCGGCTGTTCACCCGTGCCCGGACGGCCGCGGGGGTGAGCGCCTTGAGGTACGGGCTGCTCGCCGCGTTCGACACGATCGTTGCCGCCGTCTGCACCACCGCGACCATGCACAACTGCGCAAACCCCAGCCGGCCCCACCAGGCCGCGACCGGGACGCTCGCCAAAGCGAGGAACCGTGCCAGGTCGGCGCCGATCATCACGGGTCGTTTGCGATGGAACTCGATCCACGGACCCATCGGCACCGTGACCGCGACACCGGCGAGCCCGCCGAGCACCGCCAGCAGCGACACCTGCCAGTCCGACGCGTGCACAACCAGGATCCCCACCAACGGCAGGGCGCCCGCGCCGACGCCGCTCCCGAGCGCGCTGACCGCGTACGCCGACCAGAACCGCCGCACATCCACGCCCCCACCGCCCGACACAGCGTGCGAGTCGGTGGCGCCGAGCGAACGCGCGAGGCCGGTCACCGGCGGCACCCTCGCCACGCCGGTGACCGCATGCCGGCGCCGACACGCCTGCGCGGCACGATGGCCGTAAAACCATCAGGCACCAGGCACTCCCACGTCGCCGGACGTGCCGTCAAGGCCACCGCTCGGCGCGAGGGGTTGCTGCGGGCCGGGTAGCCGGGCAACGACCTTGGCGGCGACTTGAGTGAGAAGGGTGCGGGGGTCGTAGCCGAGACTCGCGGCAGCGACTAGGGCGGTGAACGCGACGTCGCCGAGCTCGTCGGCCACGTCCTGCCGGCCGTGGGTTACCCCTTTACGGGGATTCTGGCCGACAGTGCCGATCCACGCCGCGGCGGCCTCGCCGGCTTCCTCGACGATCTTCAGGATCCGCAGACCCAGTTCCGGCTCGGCCGTGCCGTTGTGATCGTCCAGCCACGCCCGGGACGCCGCGATGGCCGCCCAGATGTCCTCCTCCGCACACCCGCCCTCCTCGCCCGGGACTTCTTCTGACACATGGGCGTGCTCGAGACCCGTCACGACATCGCCCCCTTCCCGAGGCCGGCGCCCAACGCGAGATCGGCTTTCTCGGCGCAGCGTCGGCACAGCCGCGGGCACGGGGTCAAAGCGGCGGCCTGGGCCAGACCGCTGTCGTGCAGGATCGCGGCCACGCTCTGCTCGACGGTGGACTGCTCGGGGATGACCTGTTCGCCGTCGACGCCGAGCAGATCGCCTGCGACATACCAGGACGCCATCGTCTCGGCGCTGATGTGGGCCAGATCGGGCCGCCCGGCGTGCCGGCGCACAGTTTCGTCGAACGACACGTCCATCCAGAACACCGCTGACCGGCCGGGATGCTCGGCAATCAGCTCGCGCAGCAAAGCACCGTGCTGGCCGGTGTGCAGGATCCCTTCCAGGACGACGTGATAGCCCGCCTCGAGGGCCGCCCGGGTCGTCGTCATGACGAAGCCGGGCGCCTTCGTCGGCGTGCTGTCGCTGCCGTGCTCGCGTAAAACGACGCGGCGCAGGTAGTCCTGCTCGATCAGCGCACAGCCCCGGCCGTAACGGCGTCGGACTTCAGCCGCGACAGTCGACTTCCCAGAACCGGAGTTCCCCCGAATGATCACCAGCGTCGGCGGCCCCGGGAGTGCGTGGTCGATCGTCATCGCTCGCTGCCGGCCCAGGTGATCGCGGTCAGGGTGTGCCGGCGTGGCACGAGCAGCCGCATCCCGCTGCTGTCGGGCAGCCGGGTGCCGGCCGGGTGCACGGTGATCCGCGGCCCCGGCCCCGCGCGGTGCTGCGCGTTCCAGACGGTCAGCAGGTCGATCAGGTCCGCGACCAAGGCATCTGCCGCCGGGCCGAAGCCGTGGGCACCGAACTGCCACGTCTCGGCGTCCTGCTTGCGCAGCGTGAGGTAGGCGAAGCTGTCCTCGGTCAGCAGGGTGGGGCAGAAGAACCGATCCTGCGGATCCAGCAGGCCGGCGGTCTTTTCCCGGTCGACTTTCAGGATCCCGTACGGGCGCGGCTGGCTGGCCAGCCAAAGATGCACCGTCTCGAAGGCGTGGCCGTCGTCGATCGCGGCCGTGACCGGCGACCACCGCTGCACGCTCGGCCGGTCGAGCGCGGCCCGCAGAGCGTCCTCGTCGACGCGGGTGGTGGGGTCGTCCAACATCAGGACGGCGTCGTCGCCGCGCAGCGGTATCCGGCGGCCCGGGTCACGGCCGTGGCCCTGCATCGGTACGAACCCGCACTGCAACGCGGCTGTCGCGACCAGGTGATCGCCGTCAGCCCGCAAGGTGAGGCAGCGGGTGTGCCCGCGCATCCGCAACGGGATCACGAGTACCCCGCCGGAGGCGAGCTGCCCGGTCCAATCCGGCGGGACGTCACTGGTCTCCACCGTCACGATCACCGCGTCATACGGGCCGCCGTCTGCATACCCGTGCTCTCCGTCTGCGCAGATCACCTGGACCTGCGGGTAGCCGGCCTGCGTGAGCGCCGTGCGGGCGTGGGCGACGACGTGCGCGTCGATGTCGACGCTGACCACCGTCCCGGCCGGCCCGACGACCTCGGCGAGCAGGGCAGCGTTGTAACCGCCGGAACCGATTTCGAGGACCCGCGAGCCCGGCCGCACCTGCGCTGCCTGGATCATGTATGCCTGAAGCCACGGTGCGCTGACACTCGAGGTGGTCTTGCCGTCCGGGCCGCGTCTGGTGGGCACCGAGTCATCGGCGTACGCGGCGGCCAGCGCGGTGCCCTCCGGCATAAACAGATGACGGGGCACCCGCGCGAACGCGGCCGCCACCGCCTTGTCGATGATCCAGCCTTTCGCTGTCAACTGCTCGACCAGATCCGCCCGGAGCGCCTCGGGTGAGGCCGGGTCCGTCATAGTCTCGGTCATGTCGCCTGCTCCTGATCGTGAAAGGGCCGGGTAGTGGGTAGCGGACAGGACCGTAGCTGGACCGTACGACGCTTCCGGGTGGCCGCCCCGGGGTCCGTCACCTGACCGAGTCAGCGGCGGCGCGGCGGTTACACCCAGGCCAGCGGCTTTGTCGGGACGCAGGATTTCTGCCCCGGCACGCATCGCGGCAACGCCCGCCGCAGGTCGACGGCATACGCGAGCGGGACGTTCGGCCTTGCAAGCGCCGTGTCGTGCCCGGCGCGGCTCGTGCCTCGGCGCGGCCGTTGGCCGCCTCCATGAGGTCATCGTTGCGCCTTCGGAACCGCGATACGGCAAGGCAGGTTCTCGATGATCGCGTGCTCGGCCAGAGTTCGTTCGACCTGCTGAACGATGAGGGTGTCACCGAGCTCGCTCATGTGCACTCCGTCGGTCCAGAGCTCGTGGGCGGGGCCGAGCAGAGCCGACGCCTGGAGGAACGGTTCCCGCAGGCCGACGAACCGGGCTCCCGCCCGGACGGCGAGACGTTCCAAGGCCTTCGTGTAGGTCGCGAGGTCGGTGTTCATCGCATCCACCACCTCTGGTTCGGCGACGGGGCCGAACGGTGTTTCGCCAACGATGATCACGTGTCGGCAGGTTCGGGCCAGCCGGTCGATCACCGCCTCCATCAGGTGTGCATATTCGGTCAGGCCGACGGCTTCGTCGGGGCGCTGCTGGTAGCGGCGCCACACATCGTTGATCCCGCAGCCGACGAAGACCAGGTCGTAGCCGCCACCGGCCAGGACCGGATCTGCTTCGACGGCGGCGGCAAGGTCCCTGCTGGTGGCCCCACCGGCGGCCCGGTTACCGACCTCGAATCGCAGCTGCGGATACCGGGCTCGCAACGACAGGATCAGCCGGTAGGGCCAACCGCGGCGCTGCCACCCGTCCACCACCACGGTCGAGCCGGGCGGCGGCAGGTCGGCCTGCCGCGACAGCGCGGCGCTGACAGCTTCGAGGTGTTCCATGATGCTGGTGCCGAAGAACCCGACCCGGACCACCGGCCGCTGATCCGCCCTGCCCCCGCCGTCAGACTCGTCGGCCAGTGCACGGTGCCGGACGAGGTCAGCGTGCTCGAGGAGCCGGTGCACGGCGTCGACGGCCGGCTGCGTGACCGGGGACAGTGGAATGCGCTCGGCGAGCACTTTACGCAGCGTCGCGACGTCACACGTGTCGCCGGGGATGCCGAGCTGGGCGCAGATGCCGGCCAGCCGGCTCGCGTTGCCGCGGGCCAGATACTTCGCGGCGAGCTGTACCAGCATGAGCACCGTGCCCGCCGCGAGCGGATCAGAACCCTGCTGGTCCGGGGTGCGATGGGCGTCCAGCAGCGGGATGAAGTCCAGTTCCGAGCGGGGCATCCGGCGCCGTTCGAATAGCGCCCGAGCGCCCGCCGGCACCGCGGCGGATGCGGCAGGCCAGACGAACACGTCGACCAGCAGCGGCAGACCGGCCACCTCCATTCCGACAGCGACGTAACCGCCGCCGGCCGGCGCATTGCGCGGCTTGGGCCGCACGTAAAGCTGCCGGCCGGGCAGTCCGAGCCCTGCGGCCGGATCAGCGATCACCTCGCCCGGCAGCACCGTGGCATCGACGGCGACCACCAGGTCGACGTCGCTGAACGCGTCACCGTCACCGCGGCCGAGCGAGCCGACCAGCCATACCCCGGCCACGTACGGCAGGCCGCGCAGCCTCGCGATCATCTGCTCCAGCCACTGCTGCCGGGCCACGGCGAGACCGTCAAGCCCGTGCAACAGAACGCAGCCCCCACTTCTCCCGGCCGTCCGCGATGTCTCGTCAGAGGCCGTCATGCCGGTCCACCGACCGCAGCTGCCTGGCTGGTCCCGGCGTCGACCGTCGCGCCAAGCTTGCGGACGAAGCGGGCCATGTGCGGATCGAACCGTCCATCCGCCCAGTCCGTTGCCGCGAGATTCCACCAGTCGACGCTGCGGAACTCGCCCGAGTCCACAGCCAGCGCGGCCGTTCGGTCGCCCTGGGCAACAAACCACAAGGTCACATCCAGGTGAGAACCCGAGCCGCGCGTCGCCGTCAGCGTCAACAACAGCGGCCGATCACCAGTACCAGTGTGGAAGACGATGTCGACACCGAGCTCTTCGTCGCCCTCGCGGACGACGGTATGGCGGGGGTCTTCGCCCGGATCGACATGCCCGCCGGGCGGCAACCACAGCCCGGCCTTGATGTGATCACCCAGAAGCATGGACTCCTGCGCCCCGTCGAGCAGCGCTGTATACACCGCGAGATGCATCGGCGGGACGTCTGGCGGGGCGGTCCGAAACAACGGCGCCCCGGACGCGATCCACTCCAGCACCGTCTTCCGGCTCTGCGCCTCCTCTTCGTCCAGCGGTGCCACCGCGGCGGCGAGGTCGGCGATGACCTGACGGACGTCGGTTGAGGACATGCGGGTTACGCCCCTTCGGCTGCGGCGGTGTATCCGGAAGCCTGGATCGTGAACAGCTGCGCGTACGCGCCGTCGGCGGCCATCAGCTGCTGGTGGGTACCGGTCTCGATCACGCGGCCTTGGTCGAGTACGAGGATCTGGTCAGCGTGCGTGATGTTGGCCAGCCGGTGGGTGATCAGGATCGTCGTCTTCGCCCCTTGTCGGCTGCGCAGCGCCTGGAAGAGGGCGTGCTCGGCGCGGGGGTCGAGCGCGGACGACGGCTCATCCATGATCAGCAGGTCCGGGTCGCGCAGGAACGCTCGCGCGGCGGTGATCCGCTGCCACTGCCCACCGGACAGGTCCTGCCCGTCGCGAAACGTCCGGTCGAGCAGGGTGTCGTAGCCGTGGGGCAGGTCGAGGATCATGTCGTGCGCGGCGGCCATGGCCAGCGGGGTGCGGTCGATGTCGCGCATCGCGATGTTCGTGGCCGCGCTGAACGGCCATCGATGATGGTCCTGCAACGCAACCCCGATGTGCCGGCGCAGCCCGTCGCGATCCCATTGCGGGTACGAGCGCCCGTTCCAGCTCAGAACACCGGCCGTCGGGTCACGCAGACCGGCGATCATCGCCGCGAGGGTGCTCTTGCCTGAGCCGTTCTCGCCCACGAGCGCGATCGTCTGACCGCTGCGGATGGTCACCGATACGCCGTCGACGGCGGCGCGGTCGTCCGCCAGCCCGCGAAGATGCGAGGCCAAAATTTTGGATCGTTCATTCATCGTGCGGGGTTCTCCTGGGTGTGCCGTGGTGGAGGGGTGGCGGCCTGCCCGTGGCGGCCTGGTTAGGTGGTTTGGTAGCCGGCTGCCTGCAAGGCGAAGAGCGCCGAATACCGGCCACCAGCGGCGACAAGTTCGGCATGGGTTCCCTGTTCTTCGAGGCGGCCGTCGTGCATCACGTAGATCCGGTCGGCGTGGATGACGTTGGCGAGCCGGTGGGTGATCAGGATCGTGGTCTTGTCGCCCTGGCGGCTACGGATCGACTGGAACAGGGCGTCCTCGGCCCGCGGGTCGAGCGCCGAAGACGGTTCGTCCATGATCAGCAGGTCAGCGTCGCGGTAGAAGCCGCGCCCGGCGGTCAGCCGCTGCCATTGCCCGCCGGAGAGGTCCTGGCCGTCCTTGAACGTCCGGTCGAGCAAGGTCTCATACCCGAACGGCAGCCGCTCGATCATCTCGTCGGCGGCCGCCTGCCGGGCCGCGCTGTCAATGCGGTCCATGCTCGCCGGGACGGACAAGTCGCCCATGGCGATGTTGGTGGCCGCCGTGTACGGCCACCGGTGGCGCTCCTGAAGTACCACGGAGATCCGGGCTCGGACAGCGTCCGCATCCCACTGGTCCAAGGGCCGGTCGTTCCACTCGATCGCCCCGGAGGTGGGGCTGCGCAGGGCGGCGATCATCGCGGCGAGCGTTGACTTGCCGGACCCGTTCTCGCCGACGAACGCAACGGTCTGCCCGGCCTCGATACGCAGGCTGACCTGGTCGACGGCGAACTCGTCGCGGTCGGGATAGCGCAGGCTGACGCTCCGAGCCGTCAGGGATGTCAGCTGCGGTGGCGCCGGCCGCTCGGTGGCGTCGGCCGGCGGGAGGTAGGCGTTAGCCCGGCCCAGGAAGCCCAGGTACTCCTTCAAAAATTGGCCCTGGGTGAAGACCCGGTCGAGCTGAAACGTCACCGCGGCCAGGGCGCGTTGAGCGGCCTGGACGGCGACGACGCAGGTCACCGACGCCGACAGCGGGATCCGGCCGTGATCGAGCAGCACCGCGAGCAGCACCCACACGCCGCCGATGCCGATGCCGCTGATGGTGGCGCCGATGCTGGTCGTGGTGGTGACCTTGCGGGCCAGGTTCAACTCCACGGTGGTCTGGGCCCGCATGACCCGGTCGTACTGGCCCAGCAGAAAGTCACGCAGGCCGTAGCTTCGTGACTCCGGCGCCGAATGCCGGTCGGCCATCTGCCGTTGAAGGACCCAGAGCCGTCGGCGGCGCACAGAGCCGGCCACGAACTCCTCGTAGCGCAGGTGCCCGGCCCGCAGGGCGGCATAGAAGTTCGGGACGGTCGCCACCAGCAGGGCAGCCAGCAGCAGCGGGTTGATCACGATCACCGCCACGGTGACCGCGAGCAGATTCACGATCCCCGCGAACACGTTCGCGGACTCCTGCACAAGGGTGGCGGCGGCGTCCGGGCCCCGAGCCGCGCGTTCCATGTCATCGGCGAATGCATCCTGGTCGAACGCGGCTAGCTCCACCCGGGTCGTTACCTCGAACAGGCGTCGCTCGGCCTGCTCGACCACGCGCGGGGTGAGCCCGTTCTGCGCGTAGCCCATGACGATGCCCAGACCCCCGCGCACGGCATTCACGGACGCGAGCAGGATCAAGGCGGGCAGGGCGGCTCTGACCCGGTCCGGCGTCGGCCCAGCGGCGAACAACTGCACCAACAGCCGCTGCGTCGACAACAGCCCGAACGTCGCCATCACCCCAGCCAGCACCGTCGTGACCAGCACGACGACCGTGCGGGTCCGGTCGGCCCGCCAGCTAATCGCGGCCGCCTCCCGCACCAGCGCGGGCAACTCGGCGAACACGCCGAAGACGCCGGTCTCTGCCCGCCTACGGATCCCCACCTCCCAGTCCGCAGCCCGCAACTCCGGCAGCACCGACTCGACCTGCCCGGCCGCCACCTGGTGCGGCATTCCGCCGCGGATCCTCTGCTCTGCTGGTGCGCCCATCCGCCTCAACTCCCTCCTCCGAAGAACCGGATTCCGGTGCCTGCTTCACACCTGACGTCGCCCTCGCGTCGCTCCGGGCTCACCGACGCGGCGCTGCTATCCCACCGGCACGCGAACACCGGGAGGAACCCGCCACGCGCGCCGGGTCGCCGGGCTGGGCGGCTTCTGTCGCCCACGTGAAGGACCCGCCCGTATCTCCGCCTACCGTGATGGCCCGTCGATCTGAGACCGGTCGATGGCCCGGACCGAATGAACCAGTGGTGAGCGTGGACGGGCAGACGTGTTGTCCGCCGCACAGGCTGTCGGCCCGCGCCGACGTGACTCGGTCGGTGTGACCCACGACCGAGTTGTCCTCTATCGGGTCAATCGGACATAGCTGTTGGGGGTCGCGTATGGTCGTGCGGTGCTTGAGACCTCGAACGCTCCCGACCTTGCCTATATCGCGAGCGTCACCCGTGTTCGCGCGGCTGCCGGTGTCCTCCTCAGGGATGACGCGGGTCGTGTCCTGGTGGTGCATCCCACGTATAAGGATGTCTGGGAGATTCCGGGCGGAACGTTGGAGGCGGATGAGTCGCCGCTGGTCGCGTGCCGCCGGGAGTTGGAGGAAGAGCTGGGCCTGACGCTGGCGGTGGGCCCGGTGTTGTGTGTGGATTGGGTTCCTCCGGCGCCTCCGTGGGACGGCGGGCTCATGTTCGTCTTCGACGGCGGGGTGCTGACTGCTGAGCAGATCGCGGCGATCCGGCTGCGGGAGGAAGAGCTGGATCGTCTGGAGTTCGTTGCGCCTGACCGGCTGGGTGAGGTGTTGGTGGGCCGGCTGGCCAAGCGGGTGGCGGCGTCGGTGCTTGCGGCGGAGAAGGGCACGGCGACCTACTTAGAGGACGGGATGACGCCGGCGAGCATGTAGGCGTCGGGCCGGGCAGCTGGTGCCGGCGGTCGTGTTGCCGTGGGGGTGGCGGTGGTGCCGTTGACCGTTGCTCGTAGGACCGCTTCGGCTGCGGCGATGGTGGTGGCTGCTTCCCAGAGGGTGACGATCGGGGTGTCCTTGCCGGTGATGGCGTCGCGGAAGGCTTCGTGTTCGCTGAGGAGGGGTTCTTTCTTGGCGATGGCGTAGCGGGTGATGTCGCCTTCGATGACGCCGCGGAACAGTTCGGCGGCGGCCCATTCGGTGTGGGCGACGCCGTTGGCGTAGTAGGTCAGGTCGCCGTGCAGGGTGTCGGCGAGCAGGCTGCCGCGTTCGCCGGTGGCGATGGTGACGCGTTCTTTGCTCGGGGATAGCCAGTTGACCAGGTGGCTGGTGACGGTGCCGTCGCTGAGTTCTCCGATGATCGCGACGAGGTCTTCGGGGATGCGTCCGCTGCGGCTGACCGCGCGCGCGGATACCGAGACCAGGGGTTTGCCGGTGACCCAGACGGTGGAGTCGAGGTCGTGGGTGGCGAGGTCGAACACGACGCCGACGTCACGGACGCGGGGCGGGTACGGGCCTTGGCGGCGGGTGTTCATCTGGTAGAGGGTGCCGAGCTGCCCGTCGGCGAGGCGGGCGCGCATGGCGTGCAGGGCGGGGTTGTAGCGCTCGATGTGGCCGACGGCGGCGATCAGCCCGGCGTGCTCGAACGCTTCGGCGAGGGCGCAGGCCGTGGGCAGGTCGGGCGCGAGGGGCTTCTCGATCAGGGCCGGGATCCCGGCGTGCGCGAGGGCCAGCCCGACGGGCGCGTGCAGCGCGGTCGGGACGGCGACGACGCAGTAGTCAAGGTGGTAGCTCAGCAGGTCGTCGAGCGTCGCCACGATCGGGGCTGCTAGGCCGGCGTTGGTGGTGTCGCCGGCCGGGTCGGCGATGGCGGCGAGGGTTACTCCGGGCAGGTGGCTCAGGATCCGGGCGTGGTGGCGGCCCATGGTGCCGAGGCCGACGAGTCCGGCGCGCAGCAGGGCGGTCATCGGTTCACCGCCGTGATGAGCCGGTCCAGGTCGTGTTTGCCCAGGTGCGGGTGCACGGGCAGGGAGAGGACTTCGGTGACGGCCTGTTCGGTGCAGGGCAGGTCGAGGCGACGGCCGTAGGCGGCGCTGCGGTGGACCGGGGACGGGTAGTGCACGGCGGTCTCGATGCCTTCGCCTGCCAGGCGCGCGCGGAGCTGGTCGCGGTCGGGGTGGCGGATGACGTACTGGTGGTAGACGTGCCGGGCGCCGGGGGTCACCGTGGGGGTGAGGACGCCGGTGAGCTGGTCGCTCAGCTGCTCGGCGTGGGCTTGGCGCAGGGTGGTCCAGTAGGGCAGGGAGTTGAGCTGGGCGCGGCCGACGGCCGCGGCCACGTCGGTCATGCGGGCGTTGTAGCCGACGATGGTGTACTCGTAGCGGCCGGTCATGCCTTGGTTGCGAAGCAGCCGGGCCGTGGCGGCGATTTTCGGGTCGGCGGTGACGAGCATGCCGCCCTCGATGGAGTGCATGTTCTTGGTCGGGTAGAAGCTGAACGCTGCCGCGACGCCGAAGGCTCCGGCCGGGACGTCGTCGAGGCTGGCGCCGACGGCTTGGGCGGCGTCCTCGATGACGGCGAGGTGGTGTCGGGTGGCCAGGGCGGTGAGCTGGTCCATCGCCGCCGGGTGCCCGAACAGGTGAACGGGCATGATCGCCGCCGTTCGCCCGGTGATCGCAGCGTTGACCGCGTCGGGGTCGAGGGTGAAGGTCTCGGGGGTGATGTCGGCGAAGACGGGGGTGGCGCCGGCGTGGGTGACGGCGTGCGCGGTGGCGCCGAAGGTGAACGAGGGGACGATGACCTCGTCGCCGGCTCCGATGCCCAGAGCTCGCAGTGCCAGGTGCAGCGCGTCGGTGCCCGAGCTGACGGCCACGCACGCGCGGCCGGCGACCAGTTCGCTGAAGTCGGTCTCAAAGGCGGCGACTTCGCTTCCTTGAGCGAGCTGGCGGCTTTTCAGTACCCGGACGGCGGCGTTGATCTCGGCGTCGCCGACGTGCGGGTAGGCGATGGGGACGGTGTGGTTCACGTGGTCACCTCCTCCGAGGGTGGTGGCGTCCCTCTGGCCATCAGGGACGCCACCGTCTGCCGGGTGTTACAGCTGTTCGCGGATGATGTCGGCGCCGAGCGCGGTGAACCGGGCGATCACGTCGGCGTGGCCGCGGTCGATCATGGCGCCGTTGGTGACGATGGTTTCGCCGTCGGCGACCAGCCCGGCCAGGACCAGGCCGATGCCGGTGCGCAGGTCTCGGGCGACGACCTCGGTGCCACGCAGCGGTTTGCCGCCCTCGACGACGGCTTTCTCGCCGTCGGCCTGCACGTCGGCGCCGAGTTTGGCCAGTTCACCGACCAGGCCGTAGCGGGCGTCGTGGATGCGCTCGCGGAAGTAGCTGATGCCGGCCGCTTGGGTGGCCAGTGCCATCAGCGGGGGTTGAAGGTCGGTGGCAAAGCCGGGGTGGGTGTCGGTGATGACGTTGATCGGTTGCAGCGGACCCTGCCGGGTTACGAGGGTGACCGCGCCGGAAGTGGACAGCTCCACGCCCATCTGGTGCAGCTTGTGGGCGGCCACACCGAAGTGGTCGAGGACCTCGCCTCCGACGAGGGTGACCGCGCCGCCGGTGATCGCGGTGGCCATGGCCAGCACGCCCGCGTCGATGCGGTCGGGCATCACCGTGTACTCGACGGCGTGCAGCTGCTCGACGCCGGTCACGACGATGCGGCCGGTGCCGGCGCCGGTGATTTGGGCACCCATCGCGGTGAGCATCCCGACGACCTCGAGAACCTCGGGCTCCAGCGCGGCGTTCTCGATGACGGTCCGGCCCGGGGTCAGCACGGCGGCCATGATCAGGTTCTCGGTGCCGGTGTGCGAGGGAGTGTCGAGGTAGAGCGGCGCGCCCGCGAGCTGGCCGCCCTTGACGTGGATGGTGGCGTCGTCGGTCTCGATGTGGGCGCCGAGGCGGCCCAGGCCGCGGTAGTGGAAGTCCAGGCCCCGGGTGCCCAGCGCACATCCACCCGCACCTTCGAAGATCACCTCACCGCAGCGGTGCAGCACCGGAGCCAGGAACAGCACGCTGCCGCGGAACAGCCGGGTCAGGGTGGCGGGCAGCACCGGGCTGCTGACCTCGGCGGCGTCGATGACCAGCAGGTGCTGGTCCGGGTGGTAGTCGGCCTGCGCGCCGACCAGGCGGGCGAGCTCGATTGCCCGGTGCACGTCGGTGATGTCCGGGACGTTGCGCAGCACGGTCTGCCCGTGCCGGGCCAGCAGGGCGGCGGCGATCATGGGCAGGGCGGCGTTCTTAGCGCCCTGGACGACGGCCGTGCCGGTCAGCGGGCCGGCGGCCCGGACGCGGTATCGCACTTCGGTCATGCGGAGCAATTCCTCCTGGGATCAGACGACGGACCGGCGAGAACGGCTCTCGCCGGTTCCGCGACAACAGTGGGGTGGATCAAGGGGCCGTGTCCGGTGCCAGGGACAGGCCGTGCGGGCGTTCGAGGTAGTGGCGGCCGCAGCTTGGGCAGGTGAAGATGTCGTCGAGCCGGTGCCCGCACTGACAGGCCCAGCCGACTTGGCGGCCCGGGTTGCCCAAGATCAGCCCGTGATCGGCGACGTCGCGGCCCACGACGGCACCGGCCCCGACCATGGCGAACCGTCCGACCGTGATGCCCGGCAGCACGACCGCGTTGGCACCGATGGTGGCGCCGTAGCGGATCGTGACCGGCTGGCGGCCCCAGTCGTCGCGGCCCTTGAGCTGCCCGTCCGGGGTGACCGCGCGCGGTGCCGAATCTTCCAGCAGCCGCACGCCCGGGGCGAGCATCACCGCGTCCTCCAGGACGGCGCCGTACACTCCGCAGCCGTCCTGGATCTTGACCTTGTTACCGACCTGCGCCTTCGAGCAGAGGTGGACGGCTTTGCCGAGCACGCAGTCGGTGCCGACGCTGACGCCCGCGTCCACCTGGGCCTGGTGCCACACCTTCGTCCGCGCGCCGATGTGCGCTCCGTCGGCGACGTCGGCCGATGCCGTGACCATGACCTTTTCGCCGAGGCCCGGCGTGGTCAGCGCCGGCTTCACGAATTGGCTCCGGCCGGTTCGACGAGCTGTTCCAGATCGGCGAGCGTGCGGACCCGGAGCAGGGCGTCGTCGGGCAGCGGACGGCCGGTCTTCTCCTCGATCAGGACGGCCAGGGTCAACCGGCCCAGCGAGTCCAGACCCAGATCGACCAGCCGGTCGGCGTCGGACAGGTCGGCGATCGGCCGTCCGCTGATCTGGGCCAGCACGGTGCGCACCACCTTGGCGGTCATCGTGGTCACGACAACCGTCCCGCCGTGTCCAGCAGCAGCGGCAGGCACTCGGCCATCGGGGCGCGGTCCCACAGCCGCCGGACGGCCTTCGCCCGGGTCGAGTCGCCCACGGCGAGCTCGTGCAGCGCTGCGGTGAGGAATCGCTCCAGCATGTCCTCCGAGCCGGCCGGGAGGCTGCCGCCGGGCTGGCACAGCATCTCGACCAGGCCTCGAGCGGACGACCCGATCAGTTCCTCCAATGCCGGGACCGGCATGTCCCGGCGCGGGCTGTACGGGTGCTCGCCGACGGTGCCCGGGTCGGTGATGCCGTCGGCGACCAGCCGGGCCGCGTGCGGGGCCAGCAGCACCCCGCATCGGTACGTGCCCGTCGCCAGGTGCACCATCGGGTGCCCGGTCCGCCCGAACAACGGCAGGTGATCAAGGGTGACCGGGCGATGCCCGACGCGGACCTCGACCAGTTCGGCGTCTCGCAGGCCGGTATTCAGCTCCGCCGTCGCGTCGTGCATCAGCGTGGCGATCTCGTCCAGCGTGGCGCCCCGGCCGTAGTCCGGTTCGGTGGACAGCCGGTTCGTGGCGCCCAGATACACATGGCCATCGGCGCGCGGGACCATGTGGCTGCCGCAGGCGAAACCCCGGTTCGGGGTCCGTACGGCGGCTGGCAGGGCGAACGGGGCGTTCACGACCAGCGACACCCCACGGCCGGAGCGCAGCGGCGGCGCGTCCGCCTGCTCGGCCAGGTCCTGCGCTAGCAGGCCGCTCGTGGCCGCCCCGGCGGCCAGCACGAGGTGCGCGGCGAGCACGAGGGTGCCATCGGCCGCCTGCACCGCGATGTGCTCGCCATGCTCGTCGACGCCGGTGGCGTTCGTGTTCAGCCAGTGGCAGCGCGGATGCGCGGCCGCGACCGTCGTAAGTGCCTCGATCAGGGCGACCGGGTCGACGCTGGCCTCGCCGGGCAGCCAGAGCGCCTCGTGCGCGCGGATCTGCGGCGCGAGCCCGGGAACGTCGCGCGGGGAGGCGAACTCGGCGGTTCCGCCGTGCGCTTCGGCCGCTGCGGCGATCGCCTTGAGGTGGTCGGTGTCGTCGGCGCCGTAACCGTTACCGATGACCCACACCCCGGGGATCAGCCGTAGCGTTTTGCTGCTGGCCTCGCTCACCGCGGCCAGCCAGGCGTCGTACCGGGACCGCGCGGCGACCCGTTCGCTCACCTCGGTGGTGATCCTTTGCGCCTCGTGGCCGGCCTCGACCTCGCTGAAGACGGTCAGCATCGCTCCGGCCGCCCGGGACGCCTGCCCCCGGTGTTCGCCGTTGCGCGGGCCGACGATGGTGACGTCCAAGCCCCGGCCCAGCAGCTCGTACGCGGTGGACAGACCCAGTAGGCCCGACCCCACCACGACCACATCGGTCACGTTCTGTGTCATGTTCCTCACCGGCTTTCCTCAGAGGTTGACCCGCGGGTGGCGGCCAGGGTGTGCACCTCGAACCGCAGCCCGCGAAACGCCGCCCGGCCCAGGGTCCGCAGCGGATAGAGCCGGGCCAGCAGCAGGTCACGCTGCGCGGCGTACCGGCGAAGAGGGATGTCGAGCTCGACGATCTGAAGCGTCCGGACCTGGTAGCCGCGCTGCGTGAGGTGCTTGGTCGTGCGCTGCACGTCGGTCAGCGACGAATGGGTCAGCAACAACGTGCCGCCAGGCGCCAAGAGGTCATCGAGTCGCTCCAGCAGGACGTCGTACAACGCCCGCCCGTCGCGGCCGCCGACCAGCGCCGCCTCGATGCCGTCGCCTGCGGCGTATGCCGGGTCGCCGGGAAAATGCGGCGGGTTGCAGACCACGAGGTCCCACGGTTGGTCCACGTCCAGGTGGGAAAGGTCGGCAACGGTCGTGGTGACCGCGGACTCGTCCAGTCCGTTACGAATCACGTTGTGCAGCGTGGCCTCGGCGCAGGCCGGGTTGATGTCGGTCGCGGTGACGTGCAGGGCGCCGTCGTGCAGTGCGGCCACGGTGTAGAGACCCGAACCGCAGCCCACGTCGAGGACCCGGCGACCGTGGAAGGCGATGCTGGTGTCGTTGGTCAGCGCGGTCAGCAGCGACAGCCCGACGTCGGTCGGGAACAGCACAGCGCCGTCCTCAGTGGCGTGAATACGTACCCTACGTCCGCGGAATTCGGCTTCAGCGAAACGACTGTCGGGTGTTCCGTGGCGAAGCTCGCACAATGCGTTGCCGGCACCGGGAGGAAGAACCACCCGATTCATGTGGGCGGAGATCCTGGTCATTGCGGTTGTCGCTGCCATAACTCCTCCTGGGCTGTGCTGCCGGACCGCGACTAGGGTTCGGAGTCGCGCCACGCTGCGCTTCTTGAGCCGACGGCATGGACAGGGCCGGGCTTGTCGTACTTACGTCCTCCGGTGGATCCCGTCACTCGATAATGTGCAACTTGCAGATTTGGCTCCAAGTCCGGTGGGGAGCTTCGGCGTTCTCACCATTTCCCAGGGCGAATCGGTGCGGCTTCTTGGTATCAACGCGAGTGCATTGTCGGAAAGAGGGATAGGAATTCTCCGACAATGATTCAGCCCCGCAATCGCGCCTGGCGATCGATCGTCGCAACAGCGGCCAACACGCTACTGCCCCGCCCAGCAGGGCATTTCCTCCTGTCCTGAAGGAGCGGAGGCGTGGCCCGGTGGGGGCGTCACTCAGAGATGAATGTCGGCGGGCTCCGACAAGCTCCGACAAGTTCCGACAATGTCGGCGCCTGCGACGCACTTCCAGCGACAGGACGATGACCCGGAGAGGCACCCCCCACAACGGCGTCACCCGTCGGCTACTGAGCGTTTATCTCCAGCAAAGCCCCACAGTGCTCGTCGCGATTGGGTCGAAGGAGCCGCGTTTATACCGTAGGGGCCGCTTGCCCGCGCAGAGACGTATGCCGATCCAGGCCAGGCGATCGCCAGCCAACTCGCGATCAAGGTTCTCGACCGGGTCAACCGTGCTGTGCCGCCAGCGCGTTGTGGCGTACGTACCGCCTCTCACGCCACACTACGAGCTACCGACCCGTTCGGACTCGCGGTCTTTGCGTAGATCGAACGACATCGACGTGGAGGGCCACGCATGCCGGACCAGGACAGCGGCGCCGACCCTTGGCGGCTTCTCGGCGAGGAACTGGCAGAACGCCGCAGCTCCGCCGGCTACACACAGAGACGGTTTGCCGCGCGCGAGGAGATCCACTACGGGCGCAGCACCATTGCGAACGTCGAACGTGGCCGGCAACGCGTGAGCCGGGACTTCTGGCACGCGTGCGACATCGCGCTGAAGACCGGTGGCGTACTAGTCAACAAGTATGAGCGGATCAACGCCGAGCTCACCGCGCAGCGGCTTCACGAGATCGACACGATCGCGTCGAGCCACACGACGGACGCAAGACCGCGAGCGTCGCTCCCGCCGACGGCGCGCCCCGGGCCGAGGACCGCCCGTCCCGAAGAAGCGACCTCTTCGGTGGCGTTCTCCGGCATTGCGGCATCGGCGTCTGCGGTGGAAGGTGCCGATCGCATTCGCCAGGCGATGGCCGACCCTGCTCGATACGCCGACGCGGGTTTCGTCGGCGCGTTCCGGGTCCAGCTCGAGACGGCCAAGGCTCTCGACGGCCGGTATGGCGCGGCGTCGGCGCTGGCGACAGCCAAGGGGGTCATCGACGTGGTGGAATCGGTCGCGCCGGACGTGCCCGAGAAGGTCCGTGGCGACGTCCTGGTACTCGGAGCCGAGGCCGCCGAGTTCGTCGGCTGGCTCTTTCGAGATCTCGCCGACCCAGTGCAGGCCGGCTACTGGTACGACCGGGCGATGGAGTACGCCCAGTTGTGCGGAGACTTGTCGTGGCAGGGCTTCGTCCTGCTCCGTAAGTCGCAGATGGCGTACGAGTCTCGGTCCGCGAATCGCGTCCGGCTTTTTGCCCGCGCGGCGATCGACGGCCCTTGGCAGTTGTCGGCCCGGTTCTACGCCGAGGCGCTGCTCCAGGTCGCCCGCGGCGATCTGATGCTCGGGCAGCGCGTCGATCTGGGGACCGCAGTCGAGCAGGCCCGCGACGCCTCGGCAGGCGAGGACCTCACCTTGCGCGAGGCGTCGTGCTGGATTGAGGCCCAGGAGCCGGAGCGCGCAGCCCAGTTGTATGAAGCCGGCCTCACCAGCGACGGGTTGTCGCTGCGCGACGCCGGCTACTTCCAGGCCCGGCAAGCCGTCGCGCTCGCCCACGCACAGGCTCCCGACCTCGCCGCCGAGCGGGCGTACGACGCGCTCACCGCGGCGGCTCGGACGGGGTCACGGCGTACCCATCGCGCGGTCGTGGCGACCCGGGCGGCGTTGGCGCCCTGGAAGAAACGCGATTCGGTCGCCGCGCTCGACGACGCGCTCACCGCGTACGAGTCGTCCAGTCGGCGACCGCTTGAATCACCTGGGCCTGCCACTGCTGGCTTTGCGGATTGAGATAGGTCGGGTCGTCGTCAACGGCGAAGCCGTGCTGAGCGCCCTCGATTTTGAGCAGCGACGAGTCGGCGTTGAGTTTTGGCATGGCCGCCAGGCTGGTGTCGATCGGCACAAGCGTGTCGGCGGTGCCGTGCACGATCAGCGTCGGCGCCTGGATCTCGCCGAGCACCGTGTCCGGCCGCACCCAGAACACCTCGTTCAGGAACCCCGGCCCGTGCCGCAGCGTTGGCGAGTACTGGAGGAATCCTTGTTTGGCCAGTTCGGCCGCTTGGTCCGGCTGCAACTGGTCGTCAACCCAGTAGGGGCGGTCGTCGATCGTGCGCTTCTTGTAGTCGATGCGCGGGCACAGCATGACCAGCCGGTCGACGTCCTGCGGCCGCTTTGCTGCGTAGTAGGCGCAGATCCCGCCGCCGAAGCTCTGCCCGACCAGCGAGGTGTACTCGACGTTCGTGGCTTCCCGCAGGAACGCGAACGCGCTGCCGATGTCGTTGAGCACGCTGGCGATCGTCAGGTCTTCCTGCCTGCCGCCCGACTCGCCGTGCCCGCGCAGGTCGAAGCGCAGCGCCGCGGCTCCGGCGGCAGCCAAGCCGGCGGCCATGCGGTCGAAGAAGCCTGCCTCGTGCCGGGTAACGCCGCCGCCGTGGACCTGGACCACGCCGATCGTTGGCGGGTTGTCGGGAACGATCAGGTCGCCGACCAAATCGAGCCCGTCAAGGGACCGGAACCGCACAGTAACCTCGGACGGCATTACGCACTCCTGTCTGCTCGAATTTCCAAGTTCTCTTTGCGGAGATCTACGAAGGGACAGGATCCCTACCACGGTTCCGCCTGGATGGATCCGAACTGAAGCAGTGGCACGTCATAGAGATCTGCTTGCCGCTGGCGGTGCATCTGCGGCTCGGTAATCTCGACGATGATCATCTCGGTGAGAGACTGAACGGTGGCGCCGAGCAAGTGACTCGTATGCCCGGTCGCGCTGTGGGCTTTCAGACCGACGGTGACGTGGATGTGTGGTGCGGCGCTGTCGCTGGCGTCGTCCCAGGCCAGGGTTCCGCCGCCGAGGGCTTCGACGTTGGTGAGATGGACTTTCGACCAGACGGGAGCCTGCGGGTCTTCGAGTTGTTCACAGGTGCCGACCAGATCGGCGGCGGCGAAGCCGGCGATGAACATGGGGATGTAGCCCTGGCGGATGCCGTTGTCGGTGCAGGCTTGGGTGAGCGCGGTGTAGAAGTCGTCGCCGTGGTCGAGCACCACAACGACGGTGCGGCCGGTCGTGGCTTCGCGAGAGCGCATCAGGCACCGCCGGCCATGGCATGAGCTGGTTGTGCGGCCTCGGTTGTCCAGGGCCACTCCGGCCTGGTTCCGAGCCCGGTGGTAGCCGCGAACGCGGCCGAAACCTGGTTTAGGTCTGCTCCGGCGGCGAGCGCCAGGTGCTGCAGGATCCGGGCCTTGAACGGGTCGAGGAGCCCCGCGGGGATGAGACCGCGACTGATCAGGTCACGCTCCGAGTCGGGGAAGCCGTAGGTCTGGGCGAGGACCGGGCCGCTACCGGTACGGGAGGTGAGCACGACAGGGATCCGGCCGGCAACCTCGGTGAGCGTCGCCAACCAAGGTTCGGGGACGTGGCCGACACCGAAGCCGGCCACGACGAGCCCGTCGGCACCCCCGGTAAGAAGGCCTAGTGCTGCGCCGTCATCGCCGAGCGTCGCGGTGTAGAGCCGCACGGTCGGCGCCGGCTGGCGACTGGCGGGTCCGTCGGCGCCGGCCAGGGTCGGGTTGCGCATTGCGCCGGTCACCACGAGTGGCTGTGGACCATGGTGGAGCAGGTCGAGGGTGTAGGCGCTTTCTTCGATGGTGTCGGTGCCTTGGGTGACCACGGCTCCGACGATGCCCGCTTCCCAGTAGTCGCCGAGGCTGGTTGTCAGCTCGGTGAGGTCGTCGATGGTCAAGGAAGCGCCGGGCTTAGTGCGGAAGGTCAGCACGTCGATCTCGATACCGGTCTCGCCGAGACCGGGGACCGCGTCGACGAGTTGTCGGGCAGTCAGCGACGGGGCGACCCCTCCGGAGTCGGCTGTGGTCATGGCGATGGTCCCGCCCAAAGCGACCACGAGGACGCGTGGCGCCGGCGTACCGTTCTCGTCAGCCACAGGTGCGGCCTTCCTGGTGCGGTGGGAAACGCTCGGTCACGCAGCCTAGTCGCCGCGGCGGCCGCACTCGGCCACGAACTGGCAGGCCCGGTCCATGCCGTCCAGCGAGAGCAGCCGGCTGCGGGGCTAGGCGACACCCTCGCCAACCGCGAGCTTCCGCGTCTCAGTGGTGTTCGTCTTAACATGCCGCCTATGCCTGGCGGGCGCGAAGGTGCTGGGCTGCTCTAATGTCTACTCGGTGAAGTGGTCCGGAGAAGGTCGATGACGGATTGCCACAGGAAAGGATCCCGGGGATCCGCCGGACGCAGAGCCTCCACATCGGTGAACAGGACACCAGCATCGCGCAGCAACTGCAGATGTCCTGCGAATGCCGGATGTGACACTAGAGCCGGTTTGGCGTAGACGGACGCGATGATAGGCACATCAGCGCTTAGCGACTCGTTCAAGATCGCCAGAGAAAGCGTATCGCTGATCCCGACGGCCCACGCATTGACAGTATTGAACGTTGCCGGCACGACGGCAATTGCCTCGGCGGGGGGGAGTAGACGAGGTTCGCCTAGCCGCCGTTGCCGATCCAAAACCGGCCGCCCAATGCGCTGCTCGACTGCATGCAGCGGGATCCACGTCGTCGCTGTAGGCGTAGCGATGACATAAACATCCCAATCGTCGGCACGCAATAGATCGATCAACTCGACAATGTTCGCGCACGGCGGTGCTGCGCAAACGATCAGGTAGAGAACTCGCTGGGAACCGGTCGATGTCACGCTTCCACCCCGACGCGATCCGCAAGCGCGCGTAGCCCTGGCGTTGCCGCCCTGCGTTCGCGCACCAGTAGGCCCTGGATCAGGGCGCGCGCCGGCGGATGCACTCGAAGGAGTTGCGGTGTGAGTTGTTCGGCCTGGAGCAGGTGCAGCACGGCGGACGCATCACCGTTCGCCTGTCGGGCAAACGCTGATGCCAGATCAAGATGAACCTGACTACGCCGGCTGGACAGCGATGGATGCAGGCTCGTTGTATCGATCTTCTCGCCCAAGGCGATCGCGCGGTCTGGCCAAAGCTGGGCCGCGATGCTGACCTCGTGAATCAGCACATTGGTCGGGCCGAATCCAGTCCACAACGCGTTGTGGTCGCCACCGAGCTCGACCGCTAGTTCGCGGGCGGCACGGACGTAGGCCCGGGATGCGGTGTGATCGTCGAGCCGGCTGGCGATAACTGCCGCAAGCAAGTTGAGGGCGCCGAGAGCGGAGATTCTCGCGGGACTGCGTCGGTCCTGCGGTGTTGCCGTCGAAAGAGCGCGTTCGACCAGGCTCGCCGCGTCCTGCGCGCGGCCGGGCAGCGCGAGCAGCGCGCAGCCGATGGAGACGAGCGCGATCTGTAAATGTGCGCCGCTGTCAGCGTAGGCGGAGTGGGTACGCGCGCGATCGGCGGCGACCCACGCGAGCTGGGCATCTCCAAACTTCAACGCCAGCTTCGACACGGCCAGATGCGCGCTGGCAGCAGCCGTTTCCACCCGCCTCCGATCGTCATGCCGAGTGTTCGAGGTCAGCCCGAATACCTGAGTCATCAAAGCAGGGACGAACGCGGCGGCATCGTCGTACTCAGCTCGTTGGTAGGCCAGATGCATTCGAGCGACCTGTTGTTCCACCTGATCGAGCCCAACGCCGTCATCGTCGGCGGTGACATCTGCGGCAAGCACGGCTGCACGGACGACGTCGGGGAGATCACCCTGCCTCGCGGAGTCGCCGAGCACCATGGCGGCCGCACCCGCTTGAGCTGCCTGAAGCACCGCACGACGGCTGATCCGAACGCTGCGGTTTTCGCCTTGGATCACCACGTCCACGGTAATCGAGTCGTCAGCCTCAAAAGCTTGATCAGCGGTCGCAAAGGCCGATCCGGTCCGACACACGCCGGCATTGTCTGACGCCAGAACCAGTGACGATTCGAAGTCCTTCGGCGCAACTCCGTCGTCGTTGCCCCTCAAATGAGTCGCTGCACCGTCAGGAACTGATCGACGGACGGGGCGTTGGTGGTGGCGTTGCAGGGCCTCGGCACGGTCGTAGCCTCGCACCAGCTCGCCGCCGGCGCCCAGGACCTCGTCGGCCTTCTCCCAGAACGACCGGTCGACATGCTGGAGACCGACCTCGATGTTGGCGATGCTGCTGCGGCTGTAGCGGGTCTCAACGGCGAAACGCTTCTGGTTGAGCTCGGCTTCCTGACGTCGCGTCGCCAGCTGACGGCCCAGTTCACGCCAAGCTGTGCGGACCTGCTGCGCATCGGCCACCTCAACCCCCCGCTCCGCCTCGAGACGGTGCCATCGGATCCACCTACGCCCAGAGCCTCGGCGTGGCAAGACTGTAGTCCATTACCGTGACCAGCTGACTACTCTGTCGGACAACTCCGACAACATTCCGACATCACCCGCACTTGCCAACTGCGGACGCTACCTCTAATCCGTGCGGCTCTGCGCGTGTTCGGCCGTCCGCGAGGCCCACCGCGGGCGCAGGGTCGGCACGGCGCTGATGGCCAAGTTGAGCGCGATCGCCCTTGCCGCCGGCAGTATCCGACTGGAGTGGACAACCGACGCCGACAACACGGCCGCGCAGGCAATTTATGCGAAACTCGACGCGCCCCGGGCGTCGAGCAAGATCATGTACCGAGCGGAGAACGCCGATCGTGTCCGGTTGTCGCAGCGCACGATCGGCGAACCGAGCGAGCGCGCCCCCGGACGATCCGTACGAGATGATGGCCGGCATGCGGCTGCTCATTCTCGGTGGGTCATGGTTCCTGGGACGTTCGATCGCGGAGGCGGCGCTCGCAGACGGCTGGCAGGTGACCACGTTCAACCGGGGCACCCGCGCGGATCTGCCCGAGGTCGATGCGGTCCACGGCGACCGCACCAGCGCGGAGGATTTCCAGCGGCTCGCGTCGCACGGACCGTGGGACGTCGTGATCGACTGCATCGCCTACGTCCCTCGCGATACCTACCGAGGGGCTTTGACGCTCGCGCCGGCCGTCGGGCACTACGTGGTCATGTCGACCGTCAACGCTTACACCGGATGGCCTGACCTGCCGCTTTCTGAGACATCGCCTCGCTACGAATGCCCGGTTGACGCAGACGCCGACTACGCCGTGGAACACGGCGAGCTCATCCGGTACGGCACGGTGAAGTCCGGATGTGAGCAGGCTGTTCGACAAGCGGTCGGCGATGACCGTACGACGGTGCTGCGGCCGGGCGTGATCCTCGGACCGCACGAGTACGTGGGCCGGCTGCCGTGGTGGCTGCTGCGCGCGGCCGCGGGTGGGCAGATGCTCGCTCCGGCGCCTATGGATCGGCCGATTCAGCCGATCGATGTCCGCGATCTCGCCGCGTTCGCCCTTCGGTGCGCCCGCCAGCGGATCGCCGGCGACATCAACGTCACCGCCCCGATCGGCCACGCCACGTTCGCCGATCTCGTCGACGCGTGCGCCGAGGTCACCGCGGCCGGCGCCGAGCCGGTGTGGGTCGATCCAACCTGGCTTAGGCAGCACGAGGTCGCCGAGTGGACGGAATTGCCGTTGTGGCGTACCACGGCCGGCGTCTGGAACGTGGACAGCAGCCGGGCCCGGGCGGCAGGGCTGACCTGCCGTCCGCTGCGCGAGACCGTGGCGGACACCTGGTCGTGGATGACCGGCGGGGGCCAGGCCGTCAAGGAGGAGCAGGGCGAGGCGGCCCGTGCGGCCGAGCATGGTCTATCCGCCGAGCGAGAAGCGGACCTGTTGGACCGCTGGCGCCAGCTGCGCTGAACTCCGCGTCCGGCGCGCGCCCTGCCGAACTGCAAGACCTCTCAGGCGAGGACGGCGGGGACGGTCGGCCGGGTCGCCAGGAACGCGCGCGTCAATTCGCGCAGTTCCTGGGCCTGACTGACACCCCGCCAGCGGGAATCGGCGAGCAAGACCGGGATGCGTTCCATGCGACTCACCATCCCGGCGCGACGCCAATCCGCTGGGGTGTTCCACAGTGGGGACAGCACCTCGACCGCAGGGGCTAGCGCCTCCTGGGCCGCGTCGGGCTGACCACGCAGGATGAGACAGGCGGCCAGATCCGCTCGGGCCTCGGCCTCCAGCGCCCCTCCCGCGTTCCCGGCGCGGGACCGAATCAGATGCAGGGCCTGAGTGGCGGCCACGGACGCCTCGTCGGGACGACCGACCTGCAGCCACGCCGTGCTCGCGCTGCGCTCGTGCTGCGGCCGCGTCCAGCTGAACTCCCCGCCGGCCGGGTCGTGCATCTCGTCGCTGCCCTCGTCCTCCCACGCGGCCCACGCTGCCCGAAGGGCCAGATCGACCTGACCAGGTGCACCACGATGGCCCCAAGCGCGAGCGAGCAGGCTCTGCGCGCGTACGGTGGCCATCCCCGCGGGCGCGGCCTCGACCGCGCGCAGACCGAAATCGACGGCTTCGGCCGCACGTCCCGTCCAGTAGGCGATCATGGCCTGCAACCCCAGCGCGTATGCCCGCACCCCGGCGTGCCCGATGCTGTCGCCGTAGTCGTAGGCCGCGCCCGCGTACTGTTCCGCGGTCGTCCACAACCCGAGGTCGCTGGTGGCGCTGGTCAACAGCGCCGAGCATTGGGCTAGGGCGAGGTACAAGTCCGTTTGCTGCGTCGGCCGGCGGGTGTTGTCCAGCCAACCACGAGCTCGATCGTGCAGGTGCAAGGCCCGCACCCCGACCGCCCCGGGCGGCTGGCTCCCGTACGCCCGCGCGAGGTCAGCGATCTCTGTCAGCAGCTCTGCGATATCGGTGTCTGGCACTGCGCTCGCCCCTGAATTCCGCGCGAAGGTCCGGGTGTCGAGAGCGGTGTAGATCATCCGCTCCACCGTTCCAGCGTAGGCCGCAGCGCCGGTCAACGCCGCTCCACCGATTTCTCCGCCACCCACGGCGAGCGGCGCAGCACTGTGCGGACCAGCACTCGCGAAGGTAGAGTTCGGCCAGACGCCGGCCGAAGTCGGCGGTTGCAGAGGGGCCATCAGCGACGTGACCAGCGGGTTTGACAGAAAACCAAGAGGCGCCGATGCTGGCTCGCCCTCGCCCTCGCCCTCGCCCTCGCCCTCCCTACCGGAGCCCGAATCTTCAATCGCGGGGCGTTGACGTTCACGTTGCAGAGATTTGGCAGCGTCGTAACCGCGAAGCAGGTCACCGTCCGCACCGAGCAACCCGTCGATTGCTTCCCAGAAGGTCCGGTTGATCTGCTGGAGCCCGGTCTCGACGTTAGCGACACTGCTACGGCTGTACGCCGTACGGCTCGCAAGCTCCACCTGACTCAGCTTCGCCGCCTTGCGCTTCGCGGCAAGCTTATGGCCGAGCTCGATCCACGCCTCTCGAACAGCCTGCGGATCGGCCACCACAACCCCCCGCTTCACACGTGACGCCAACTCCGGATCACCACGGCGTACCGCACCTTCCGGCGGCCCGACGGTGAACGCAGCGTAATCCACCGACGTGACTTGTCGGCTACTCAGCGCCCACTTCCGACAATCCTCCGACAAAGTTCCGACAACGCCTCCTTTTATCAACGAAGACGGCGCTCCCCAGACTCTCCGCGCTCGGGGCTCCTGAAGATCAGCGCCTGACCACACGATCTGCCGAAGACAGCAGCCCGTTGATGCGGCCACGATCACGGCCATAGACAAGGAACTTTAGAGTGACTGGACAGCCTGCGCGGGTCTCCAATGTGGCACGATCACGTCGTGAGCATCGTAGATCTCCGACAAGCGAGCTGGGCAACAGCGATTGAGCAGGCAGACGCCAGTGCAGCATCGAGGATTTCGGCGGCTGTCAAGGTCCCGGCCGCCCCATGAAGGCGGCCAAAGAAGGGGTGATCGTGAAGGGTGCCCTCGTTTGCGCCGTGAGGCCCAATCGGCGCTAACCTGCCGCTACCGCACTCAAAGCTTCTTTCCACGGGAATTTGGGAATTAACTCGCTACCAGTTTCAGGAGGATGCGGTTCCCAAATATCTTTCCCGAGCAGGATATTTACTCCCTCCGCACGAAGCGATTCGATGGACTTCCTAAATGGCAGACGCCCGGCAAGGGCGGAGTTGACGAATGGAAGGATTGCCGTTCTAACGCCTCGTCCGATTGCTTCAGCGGCTACATTCAGCGCATAGGTATCGTTGATGCCTGCTGCGAGCTTGTTTATAGAGTTATAGGTCGCAGGAGCAATAATTAAAGCTTGTGAGTCACTTGTCCGGGGCCCCTTGGTCCTCTGCCCGTAATCATGCCGCACGGGAGTGCCGGTCAATCGCTCAAGCCTCTCTAGGTCGAGGAAGCTCAATGCAGCCGGCGTTGCTACGATCTGCACATCCCAGGCTCTCTGCTGAGCGAGCGCAACAAGCTTCCCAACCTCCGGTGCAGGCCCTGCTCCACAAGCGATGACACAGAGACGCTTTTCGTCACTGGTTTCAGTCATGCAGCCATCCCGATCGATAGACAGTAGCTCTGCACCCTACGCCGTAACGTTGTCGAGCTACGACGCGCCAGGTCCTCGATCATGCCGTGCACCGCGCTCCTCTGGCGAACCTCTTCAGGGGCGTGTTCTTCCGCTGCCCGAATCGCCTCGAAAGCCCTTTCAAACTTCCCCCATTGCAAAAGCGCACGGGCCGAGTCGATATAGATCATTGCCCGCCGTTCAGGCAGCATGATACTTGAGATGTCGATGCCTGCCGCGATATCGAGCGCAGTTCCCGCATCTCCAAGATCAACGGCAGTGGAAACCTTGTGTAATAGCACGTTGGTAGGGCCGAAGGCGGTCCATCCTAAATTGTCGTCACGGCCAAGTTGTTTCCCGATTTCAGTAGCTTCTTCAAGCAAGCTGTGACACGATCTCCGGTCTTCGTCTCTCGCGGCCGCAGCAGCGGCCCGGAGTACCAAAGCGCCTCTGATTGAGAGCGCCGCATCCGTCGGTTTTAAGTCTTTTTCTAGATTCTGCGCCGAGGCCAACGCAAGGCTAACCGCTGCATCGCTATGTTGGCTCGCTAGAAGCGTGTGCACTTGCGCTCGTGCGCTAGATGCGATTACCAATGGATTCCCGCCGGCGGCGGCAGCCTGAGCGCTGCGTTCAGCCGCGAGCGCCGCCATCGCGGACGAATCGAGCTTTAGCAGAACCCCGCTCGTCACTTGATAGACCGCGGCGGCAAGTGCTGAGAATCGCTCGTCAACAGCGCCGCCTGATCGATCACGCATTAAGGCATCTGATACCGAGATCCAGTATGGCAACCGCTCAGCAGCCCATCCGTAACGACTATGCTGATAGCTGTCACGCAGAGCAGCGACCGCTGCGGCCATCATTGATACATCCTGCGGAATATCAATTTCCCACGTTCGAGGGACTACCAGGGAATCGACGATTCGGGCCAACGCATTGGCGCTACCCCTCACCTCATACGGCTGGCGTAAAGCAGCCCAGGAGTTCTCGGATCGTGGCTCGGTGGCAGACGTTGGAGAAGGATACGGATCCTGCGATTTATCCGCGCTTTCAGGCAGTTCATGAGGGCGCGACGACGAATAGAAAAGAGTCGCATTTGACTCGCCTGCGGGCTGCGTCGGGCGTTGATGTTCCCGTTGTAGCGCTTCGGCAGCGTGGTAGCCAGCGACGAGCTCGCCCTTGGCGTGCAACAGGTCGTCTGCCTTTGACCAAAATGCTCTGTTGACGTGCTGGATACCGGTCTCGATGCTACCAATACTGCTGCGACTGTAGTTCGTCTGAGCGGCGAGGGCCTGTTGGCTCAGTCCCGACGCCCGACGCTTCTCGGCCAGCAATTGGCCCAGATCATGCCACGCTGCCCGGACAGCCTGCGGATCGGCCACCTTCACCCTCCGCTTCGCACGTGACGTCGGCTCAGGACCGCTGTGGCGGACCACCTCGTTCCGGCGATCCGACGGTGAAAGCAGCGTAGTCCACCGAAGTGACGTGTCGGCTACCTAGAGGTCGTCTCCGACAATTCTCCGACAAAGTTCCGACATCACAACGCTTGCTATCCGGCCTTGGCCAGGGTCAGTTCTCGCGCGCTTCGTGGCCGTCGAGGTCTAGAGGAAGGTGCTGGCCGACTGCACGGCCAGGTCGGCACCGGCGAGCGGGCCGGGCGTCGTGGCGGTCACGGTGAGAGCGACGGCGTCGTGGTCGCTCAGGCCACCGGTACGGACTTCTGGCAGGTGGACGCAGCTGGTTGCGGCGGTGGTGAGGTCGGCACCGGTGTGAAAGTAGTCGAAGCGATAGCCATTGCCGCCGCGGCCGTACCAGCTGTGCACCTGGACACCCGGGCGAAGGTGCTCGTGGACGTCGGCCAGGCCCAGGTCGGCGAGGTGGTCAAGGAAGTCGTACTCAAACGGCTGGAAGGCCGAGTAGCGGGGCTCGTGGCGGCGGCTGATGACGTTGTAGTCGCCGGTCACCACGAGCTGGCGTCGCTCGTCGTTGCTAATCGCAGCGATGGCGTCCAGCGTGCTGGCCAGGAACGTCTTCTTCTTGGCGACCTTGGCCGGCGCGCGGTCGCTGGAGGGCACGTATATCCCGAGCAGCGTCACCGCTGGCTCGCTGTCCAGGGTGACTGCGACGGCCCTGCCGGGAAGTGAGATGCCCTCGATCAGGTCGGAGCGGAGGCGGCCCTGGATGCGGCTGATCAGGGCGCAGCCGCGGTCGCCGTCGAGTGACCGGCGATGGTCGACGAGCATGCCAGCATCCTGGAACCGTTCGAGCAGGTGGGCGGTGCCGGGGCCGTTGCTGGTCTCGGTCAGCACGATCGCGTGGTCGTCGCGCTGGGCCAGCCAGCCGAGGATGCGCTCGGCACGGGGGAGAGCGGCGGCTTGCAGGTTCAACGTCAGTAGCGACAGCACAGTCAGCAGTCTTACCAGGGCTATTGGACCGGGCTGATCAGCGCCCCGAGGATGTCCCCGACCACCTGGTCCGGGGTCCGGCCCGCGCAGTTGATGATGTGCTGTTTCCATTCCTCCTGGTCGAGGAATTCTTTCGCGTCCCGGTACAGGGCGAGTTCCCGTTCGGGTGATCCGGAGGCTTCCAGCCGCGACAGGGTGGCGCGCTGGCCGAGACGTTCCCGGATCGCGGCAGGATCGTCCTCGAGGTAGATGACGGTGGCCGGCAGGACGTAGCGGTTGTACGACCAGATCTCGTCGAGGTCGAGGCCGTCGATGCGTTGCAAGACCAGGGAGGACGGGACGTAGCGGGCGGTGACGACGTGCCGGCCGTCGTCGAGTTGGGGAATGATTTCGGTTTCAACGTGGGCTGCTCGGTCGGCGGCCACGGCCAAAGCGAGTGATCTGCCGTACAGCATGGCTTCCTGCCGCAGAATGAGCTGCCCCAGCGGCGTGCGCGTGGGCTCGCCGGTCAGGTGCACACCTATGTCCCCGATCGCGGCAAGTCGGTTGGCCAGCAGCTCGGCGACCTTCCGCTTACCGACGCTTCGGGGCCCCTCGATCGCAATAAACTGCGTGGTCATCGCGATGTGCCGACCAGCGGCAGTAGGCGACGCGTCCCGGGCTCGGCGACCGGGCACTGCTCGGAATCGAGATCCCCGATGAAGCCGCCACGGGAGACTACGGCGGCGGGGCAGCCTTTCCCGCACGAGGAATTCAAAGCGCAGCTGCCGCAGGTCGGGTTGTCACCGACAGCGAATCGCTCGTGGAAGTTATAGGCGTCCAGCGCGCCGGTGACCGTGTCCTCCGAGCCGAGAATGTTGCCGGCCAGGAACTCCGTGTCCTGGTACATCGACGTCGGAGTCCGCGCCGCGAAGACCAGGTACGGGCACACGGCGACCTCCCCGTTGGTGAACACGTAGACCAGCCGGCCCGCGTCACAGCCACCCAGCGGCAGGTCGTCGTTCGGGAACCGGATCTTCACGACGTCGAGCTTGTCGGCGAATCGGCTCGTGACCGCCGCGATCGCCCGCATCGCGTCCGTGTCGGCGGCCAGCCGACCCTGGCTCTTCACACCGCGCCCGAACGAGGACAACGGATTCATCAGCACGTACTGGGCGCCGATCTCCGCCGCGAACGCGCACAGGTCGGCGAACTCCTCTGGGCGAGTCAGGGCGTTCGGCGTCGACAGCAGCCCCTGCAATAAGCCGGCCTCGGCGAACTTGCGCGTGGTGGCCACCGTCGTCTCGAACGAGCTCCGGTTCCCGCGGAACTTGCCGTGGCTCTCCGGCCGGAAACCGTCGAACGACACGTTGATGTGAACGCCACCAAGGGCGGCGAGTTCGGCGATCTGCGCGTCGCTGGTCTGCGTCGCGTTCGTACACAACCCGAGCGGCAACCCCTGATCCACCACAGCTCGGCACATCGCCAACAGGTCCGGATGGACGAAGGGCTCGCCGCCGGTCAGGGTGACCCGCTCGACCCGAGCCCGCACCAAGCGGGGAAGTACCACCTCCGTAAATTCCTTCAGCGACATATCCGCGCCTACCTGCGTGGACGAGACGAAACAATGCGCGCAATGCAGATTGCACCTCTCGGTGATCTGCACCAACGCTTTACGTCCATCACCACCGACCGAGGTGCGGAAATAGCACGACGACGCGTGCGTGTCGACAATCAAGCGCTTCATAGACGACTCCCGCCGATGTGGGGCCGGCTTCTAGCCGCCTCGTCAGGCACCGTCAGAGATGCCCCAAGAAAGTCCACCACGCGGTGCGCATTGTCGGAAACCACCTTCGCCAAGTTCCGACAATTTCCGACATCCGGCCGACAGCTCCGCCGATGATCACCGCCTGCAACCGCCGCGCAGGCCTGCCATCAGCACGACCCGAGACCGCATCAATCCACGTCAAAGCCCTGATCAAAGATCTTTCACGACCAAGCGGGCGGCCGCGGCCGGCAGCACCCAGGGCCGGGCCGTCGGGAACACGAATCGGTGAGCTGATTGTCGGAGTTTATTTTCTCTCCGCTCCGACACTGTCCGACATCTCCATTGAGGACTTAGCTGATCTCGGCAGTGATTCCCGCCACCGCGGATGCCACACCGGGAACCAAGGTCGAATGAGCGCCGAACGCCTCCACGACAGGGGCCATGCAAACCCGCACTCCAGCAGTTTAGCCCTCGTCACTCGGCCATCAAGGAACAGAAGTTTCGCCATAGGAATCTCGGCTCCCGGCAGACGCTTGGGGGCGGGCGCGCTGCAAACGCCGCCCGCCTTCGAGTGCAGCGCACCACGCACGAACTTCCTGCACGTCAAGAACGGCAAATTCGGCGCCGTCACTACCGATAACCGAGAAGGAGGAAGCCGATGTACCCGAGAACCTCAGCCCTTCGGCCTCCTCACCCTGACGTGCAGCCCCGCGGTGGTGTGCCGGCCGATGCTTCCCCCGTGGCCGGCCGGCACACCACCCCCGCCACCGTCTCCTCCTTCCTCGCACCGAGAGACCCCTCAACCATGTCCTCTGAGTCGGCGAGCACCCTTCCCTCCCCGCCGCGCGTGTATGACTGGCCGCTGTGGAACGCCGGACGGCAGCTAATGACCGATCACCTGCCCTGCCCAGCCGACGCCAGCCGCTGTCAGAACCCCCGCTGCGTGAATCAGGAGTACCCCTGCACCCCAGCCCGAACTGCAACACGGCTGATGTCAGCGGGTCAGCTGTCGTTCCACAAGCGGATGACGGCACTGGCCGACGCGCTCAGCTGCGCCGTTCCGCCGCCCTCCTATTTCGGCTCGGCCGCTCCTCTCGACGCCGTCAGCGCTCGACGGGCCCAGCCGACGATCTCCGCGGTCTACGTCGTGGACGAGCACCGCCCGCTGACTACGGCGGCCGTCGTATGACCGCGCTAGGAGAAGGCGCCGCTCCCGCCCGCCGCAAGCGACAGTGGCTGCGTCTGGCGGACCGGCGGATCCGCACGAAGTTGACGCTGCTGGTCGCGCTTCCGGTGGTGCTGGTTCTGCTGCTTGCCGGATACACCGCGCTGACGAGTTTCTCGGCTACCGCGCAGACGGGAACCGCCCGGCAGTTGGTCGACATCGGTACCGCCGGCGCGGTGCTGACCGAGCAGTTGCAGCAGGAACGGGCTGCGGCCGCGTTGTTGCTGGCCCAGCGCAGCACGAGCAAGTCCGTCGACGCCTACCGGCAGCAGAACACCGCCACCGACCAGGCCCTCGCCGTGTACTCGACCGCCCAGGACGGCCTGGACTACTCCAACGGTCTGGCCGGTCCGCTGCGGCGGCTCAACGACCAACTGGCGGCGTTGCCGCTGCTGCGCCAGGACGTGCGCAGCGGCAACGACGCCACCGAAAGCTCGGTCGTGTTCCGCTACAGCGCGCTGATCTCGGCGCTACTGGGGTACGGGCAGTCGCTGAGCCAGGCCGACATCGACCCCGATACCGCCGATCAGCTGCGCGCCGTCTCCACGCTGTCGCAAGGCATCGAGGCGCTGGGGTCGTTGCAAGTCACGGGGGTTCCGGCGATCACCGCCAACGCGTTGACCCCGGCCGCGCAGCAGCAGGTCATCGCCGCGGACGCCGCGTTCACCAGCAGCCAGGAGAACTTCCGGCAGCTGGCCCCCGCCGACTGGCAGGCCCTGCTCACGTCGCAGCCGGGCAACAAACAGATCCTGACCGGTGAACGGCTGCAGTCCACGATGGTACGCACCGACGCCGACACCGGCCTGGACCTCGGGGTGAGTCCCGGCGGCTGGGTTGCCGCGATGACCGCGCGGATGCAGCAACTGCACCAGGTCGAAGCCCAGTTCCTCGCCGAGGACCTGGCGGCGGTCACCCGTCAACGCGACCAGCAGCGCCGCAACACCTTTCTGCTCGGCCTCATCGTGCTGGTGAGCCTGCTCGGGGTCGGCGCGATCGGCTGGTGGGTCACCCGGTCGATGACCGCGCCGCTGGCCCGGCTGGCCGCGGAGGCCACCGAGGTCGCCCGGGTGGTGCTGCCGCGGATGGAGAACGAGCTCAACAAGCGCGGTGTAACCCGCCAGGAACTGGACAAAGCGATCCAGGCCGCGTCCCGGCCCCTGCCGGTGCCCGGCGACGACGAGATCGGGCAGGTCATCGCCGCGTTCAACGACGCGCGCGGCTCGGCGGCGCGTGTCGCGGCCGGTCAAGCGGAATTCCGGGAGATCGTCGCCGCCGCGTTCAAGACGCAGGCGTACGAGCAGGGCAACCGGATCGACGCCATCACCAGGACACTAGATCTTCGGGAACGCGAAGACTTCGACCAACCGGAACGACTCGACCACTGGTACGAGCTCGACCAGCTGGTCACCACGCTGCTGCGCAGCGTCGGCACGATGCAGCTGTTCTCCGGCGGCCGCGTCGGGCAGCCCCGCTCGGAGCCGGTACGGCTGGCCGACGTGGTGACCGCGGCGGTCAGCCGGGTCGAGGAGTACCAGCGGGTCGAGCACCACAGCGTGCCCTTGGAAGTGATGATCGACGGCGACCTCGTCGACGAACTCATCCACCTGCTCGTCGAGCTGCTCACCAACGCCATCCGCGCGTCCGACGTCCCCGTCGAGGTCACGGCGAGACCCACCCGCGAGCGGCTCTACGTGGAAATCCGCGACTACGGTCTCGGCCTCACCGAGCAGCAGCAACACGAGATGCAGGAGCGCATCGACCACTTCATTCTCGACGAGTTCACCGCCCGCCATTACGGGCTGGCGGCGGTCGGTTTGATCGCTAACCGGCGCGGCATCACCGTCGAGCTGGACTCGCTGGCCAAGGCCGGCACCAGCGTCAACATCGCCGTCCCGGCCGGCGCGTTCTGGGAACAGCCGATCCACGTGCCGATCAGCGACGAGCACCCGGCGCCGGCCCGGCAGACGCCCGCGCCGGCGGCGATCCCGCGCGCGATGACGCCGGCGCCTGCCCTCATGCCGGCCGCCGCCCCGGTCATCGATGCGCGGCCGTCGGTCACGATGGCGTTGACCGTGGTCGCCGACCGACCGCCGGCCGCGCTCGACGCGACCGTGCTGCTGCCGGCATTGACGCAGGCGCACCCCGCCATACCGCCGGGACCGCAGGTGGCCGCCGGTGCGCCGCAGGTGCATCCCGACATGCCGCAGGGACCGGTCGCCGGCCAGCAGTTGCCGATCTACGAGACCGTCGCCGTCATCCATCCCTTGTTCGACCCGAACGCCAGCGTCGAGCAGGTCGTACAGGGGGCGCAGGCAGGACTCGGGGGCGGCGTCGACTGGGTCCGCGCCGAGCCGGACCCGCCGCAGCCTCGCCAAGAGCTGCTGACCGCCCGTGGCCTTCCGATCCGCGTGCCAGGCAGCTCGACGCCGGCCGAGCCGGCCCCGGTGACACCGCCGGCGGTGCCCCGCCCGCGGGATGCCCGCGCGGGCCGGGCGCAGTGGTCCTCGTTCGGCAAGAGCAGCGCAGCGTTCGTCGGTTCCCGCTGACCCGCACCCCTCCTCTTTCACAGATTGGCTGACCATGACCGCTCCGACCGCACCAGCCCCGATCGGGTTGCGACCCGACCTGGCCTTCCTGCTTTACCAGTTCGAGAACCGCAACCGTGGCGCCGTCCGCACGGTCGCGGTGTCGGCCGATGGGCTGCTGCTGTGCGCCAGCGGTTCGGTCGACAGCCAGCCGCAGGCCGAGACCCTGGCTGCGATCTGCTCCGGCATGACGTCGCTGGTCGTCGGTCTGGCCAAACAGCTGGGCGCCGGCCCGCAGGCCGACATCGGCATCGTCATGGACATCGGCTCCACCATGATCGCCGGCCCGTTCGGCAACGCCTACCTGATGACCCTCGCCCCGCCGAACGCCGACATGGGCGCCATCAACGAAGCGCTGCTCAAGCTCGGCGAATCCTTTCTCGTCCAGCTCAGCCCCGCCGCGCGCTGACGAGCCCGACGCCGACTCTGCGTCGGCGGATCCCCTCACGCCGGTCCGGATCGCGGCTGGCCCCTTCTTCGTCCGGGCGCTGTGCCGTCCGCACGTCACCACCCCTAATGCACGCCAAGCAAGGAGACCTGTAACCACCCGAACCCTGCGGCGACCGCGCACCAGCCGACCTGCCGGCATGGCCCGGCCGATCGGCGCCGCCATCGCCGTGCTGACGCTGACGGCCGTCGCCGGCTGCGCCGGCTCCAGCCTCGACACCACCACCACCACCACCGACGACGACGCGGCGTCCGGCGACACCATCACCGTCGGGCTGATCCTGCCCAAGACCGGCCCCTACCAGTCACTCGGCGACGACATGGCCAACGCGTGGAACCTCTACCTCGAGCTGCACGGCGGCAAGCTCGGCGGCCGCACGGTCGTCACCAAAACCGCGGACGAGGGCACCGACGAGACAACCGCCCGCAAGTCAGCGCTGCGGTTACTCGACTCCGACCATGCGACCGTGCTGGTCGGCTCCGCGTCGGCCGTCCCGTCCGCGGTGATCGCCCCCCTCGCGGCGGCCCGGCACGTGCCGTTCATCGGCACCGGCGGACGCCCCGCAGACACGGCGATGCCCGACCGCAGCTACGTGTGGCACGTGTCCTGGCAGTCCCGCGAGACCGGCGCCGCGATCGCCCCCTACCTGGCGAAAACCATCAAAGGCAGCGTGTACGCGATCGGGCCCGCCTACACCGGCGGCTACGACCAGCTCGGCGGCTTCACCGACGCGTTCGTCAAAGCCGGCGGGAAACTGGCCAACCCCGAAGGCGTCAACGCCCCCGGCGCCAACGCGTTCGCGCAAACCCCATTCCCCGGCACCAAGGACTACAAGCCGTACCTGAACAAAATCCGGGCCACCGGCGCGAAAGCCGTCTACACCTTCTACGCCGGCACGGACGCGGTGCAGTTCGTCAAGGACTACCGCGACGCCGGACTGTCCGACATTCCCCTGTACGCGGCCGGGTTCCTGACCGAAGGCAAGGCCCTCGACGACGAAGGTGCGAACGCCGACGGGATCTACACGGTCCTGAACTACTCGCCGACGCTGCCGGGCGACGCCAACGCCGAGCTGGTCCAGGACTTCCAGAAGAAGTTCCAGAAGACCCCGACGCTCTACAACTGCACCGCGTGGGACGCCGCCCAGGTCCTTGACCTGGCCATCGCCAAAGCCGCCGCCACGCCCGCAACCGGCTCGTCGTCGGCGGCCCCGAGCCTGCCGACGAGCAGCGCGTCGTCCACAGGGCCGAGCCTGTCCGCCAGCGGCCCGGCCCCGGCGAGCCACGCCGCCGGCGCTGCGAGCGCCAGCAGTTCGGCCGTGGCGTTGCCGCCGGTCACCGGGCAGGCCATCAACATCGCCATCGCCGGGCTCGGGCAGATCAACAGCCCCCGGGGCATATTCCGGCTCGACCCGACCAGTCACGCCCCCATCCAGCCGTTCTACCTGCGCAAAGTCCAGTCCGACGGCCGCTCGCGCAGCAACGTCGTCATCGCCACCCTCATCCCCGCGAACTAGGAGGACCAAGCATGCCCACCACGTTGGCTTCCGACGACCGGTACGGCTTCGACAACAGCACCCGCGACGCCCAGGACCAGGTCGGCTACCTCGCCGCCTACCTCGACCCGCACACCTTCGCCGTCCTTGACGGTCTCGACCTTCCGGCCGCGGGCCGCTACGCCGACATCGGTGCCGGCGCCGGCACCGTCGCCCTGTGGCTGGCCAACCACGGCGACAGCGACGGCAGCACCCTGGTCATCGACCTGCAACCGCAGCACGTGCCCCAGCACCCGCGCATCGACATCCTGCAACAGGACATCGCCACCGCGGCGCTGCCACCGGCCAGCTTCGACGCCATCCACGCCCGGCTGCTGTTCATGCACCTGCAGCAACGCGAACAGATCCTCACCAACCTCGTCGACGCGCTCAAGCCCGGCGGGAAAATGATCATCTCCGACTGGGCCACCGACCACCTCGACGACATGTTCATCGACGGCCCCGACACCGTCCGGCAGGTATTCGACGACTTTCAGCACACGCTGATCGACGTGCTGGGCCGCGGTCACGGCATGGACTCCACCTGGGCCCGGCGCGTCCCGGCCGTCATGCGTTCGGCCGGCCTTCAAGTCCACAGTGGCATGACGTTCAACGAGGTCATGCACGGCGGGGATGCGGGCATGCTGCTGCACGCCTCCAACAGCCGCCAAAAAGAAGCGGAGCTGCTGGACGCCGGCATGACCGCCGACGAACTCGAACTCCTGCGCGAAGCCATGAACAACCCGGACGTGCTGACGCGCAGCTGGCCGATGCACACCACCGTCGGCGTCCGACCCGCCGCCTGACCACCCCACATTCAGGAAGGAGCGCGTCGTGGGATCCACATCAGCGACCATCGCGGTCACCGTGCTCGGCGGGATCGCGTACGGGATGCTGCTGTTCGTCGTCGCCGCCGGACTCGCGTTGATCGTCGGCGTCATGAAGGTCATGAACCTGGCCCACGGCGCCTCCTACCTCGCCGGCACTGCTCTGGCCTACCTGTTCGCCGACGGCACCCTCGCTGGCCTCGCCCTCGCGCTGGCCGCCGGGCTGCTCGCCGCCACTGTCGGGGGCGCCGCCCTGGCCGCCCTGCTGCGCCCCCTGCGGGGGCACACCGAGCAAGCCGTCGTCACGCTGGGGTTGGGCGGCATCATCGCGTGGCTGTTCAGCCGGTTCTCCGGCGGCAGCTCCCTACCTGTGCCCCGGCCCGGCCTGCTCGACGGGCACCTGAGCTTCGCCGGGCACGGCTATCCGATCTACCACCTCGCGTTCATCGGCGTCGCCACGCTGATCGCCGTCGCCATGCACCAGGTCCTGCACCGCAGCATCGCCGGGATCGCCCTGCGGGCCGCCATCGACGATCCGCCGATCGCCGCCACCCTCGGACTGTCCCCGGGCCGGATCCGCACCGCCGCGATCGCCGTCGGCACCGCCCTCGCCGTCGGCGCCGGAGTCCTCGGCGCGCCGGTCCTCGGACCGGCCCCCGGCGTCGACGCGACCGTGCTGACGCTGTCGCTGATCGTGGTCATCCTCGGCGGCGCCGGCACCAACATCCGGGCCCTGCTCATCGCGGCCCTGATCGTGGGCATGGTCGACTACGTCGGCGCGATCGTCCTGCCGAGCCTCGCCTCGTTCAGCCTGTTCCTGGTCGTCATCGCCGTGCTGATCACCCGCCGCCAGGAGCTGCGGACGGTGGTCCCGGCATGACCACGACCACGCCCGCCACCGCACCGGTCGCGGCACCCCAGGACAACATTGCGGGCTGGACGCCAGCGGCTCGCTGGCGCGGTGTGTGGCGGGCCGGCCGATGGCCTGCCGGCGCCGCGGTGATCGGGGTGGCCGCCGCCCTTCCCGCCCTGGCCGGCCCGTACGTGGTCGGTCTCGCCAGCAGCGCGATCGTGCTGGCACTGCTGGCGATGAGCACCCAGCTGCTCGCCGTCGCCGGCCTCCCGTCGTTCGGGCAGACCGCGTTCCTCGGCGTCGGCGCCTACACCGCCGTCGTCCTCGCCAACGCCGGGATCACCCACGGTCTGGTCCAGCTGGCCGCCGCCGTGCTCGCCGCCGCCGCCGTGGCCGCGGTGACGGCACCGTTCGTGCTGCGCACCCGTGGCGTGAGCTTCCTGATGGTCACCGTCATGATCCAAGGGCTCGGGTACGCCGCCGCCGTGCACTGGACCAGCGTGACCGGCGGCAGCGACGGCCGCCACACCCCGCCGGTCACCCTCGGCCACAACGGTGCGGTGACCAGCACTCCGGGTATCTACTGGTACGCGTTCACCGTGCTCGCCGTGGCCGGCGCGGCCACCGCGGTCCTGCTGCGCTCGCGGCTTGCCCTGATCTGGCGCGGACACGCCGGCCACGAACCTCGCATGATCGCTCTGGGCTACCGTCCCACCGTCGACCTCGGCGCCGCCTACGTGGCCGCCGCCGCGCTCGCCGGCGCCGGCGGCGCGCTCACCGTCGCCATCAACACCTTCATGTCCCCGGCCTATCTGAGCTTCGACATCGCGGCGGCCGCGTTCGCCGCCGCCGCGCTCGGCGCCTCCCTCGCCGGCCGGCCGACCATGACCGGGGCGCTGGCGGCCACCGCCGCGATCGTGGCCGTCCGCGACTTCCTCGGCAGTAACGGCACCGGGCCGCTCTGGTTCGGCCTGCTGTGCCTCACCGTCCCCTACCTGCGCCCGGCCGCCACCGGGCTGCGCGCCTGGTCCACCCGCCGGAGGCAGGCATGAACGCACCCCTCCTGCACGTCGACGGTGTCTCCTACGGCTACGGCGCCGACCTCGCCCTGCACCCCGTCGACCTGCACGTGCACGCCGGAAGCCGGTACGGCGTCATCGGGCCCAACGGCGCCGGGAAGTCCACGCTGCTCAAGGTGATCGCCGGCAACCTGATCCCGGCGGCCGGCGACATCCGCATCCGGCAACGACCGGTCACCCGGATGCGGGAGGCCGCCCGAGCCCGGCTCGGCGTCGGCCGAACCTTCCAGCACCCCGCCGTCGTCGACCAGCTCACCGCCGCCGACAACGTCGCATTGGCCATCCGCCGCCGCCCCGGACGCCGCGTGCACGTTCAGGCGGCGCTGGAGCGCGTCGGTCTCGGCGCCCACGCCGGCACGCCGGCCGGGCAGCTGCCGTACGGCCAGCGACGGCTACTCGAACTCGCCGTCGCGTTCGCCGCCCAGCCGCAACTGCTGCTGCTCGACGAACCCTCCGCCGGACTCGACCCGAGCGAGATCAGCCACGTCAGCGCCATCATCCGGCAGCTCCCCGACGACGTCGCGGTCATCGTGGTCGACCATCACCTGCCGATGGTCTTCGACCTCGCCACCACCATCACCGTCCTCGCGGCCGGCCAGCACGTCATCACCGGCACCACCGACGAGATACGCGAGCACCCCATCGTCCAAGCGGTCTACCTCGGCCCCGCCGCACCGGACTCCCCCGCCGCCGACGGCGAGCACCCCGAGGACGGGCCAGCCGCAGATGCTCCGTCTGCCTGTGTGCGGCCCCGGCTCGCCGCGGCAGGTGGCAGTGCCGCGGTGGCGGGCCCGGCCGTGCTCCAGGTCGACGACCTGCACGCCGCCTACCACGGAGCGGCGGTCCTCGACGACGTCACCTTCACCGTGGCCGACAGCAGCGTGCATGCCGTCCTCGGCCGCAACGGAGCCGGCAAATCCACCCTGCTGAACACCCTTGCCGGGCTGCACCGGCCCGGTCGCAACACCCGGATCCGGGTCGCCGGGACCGACCTGCGACCCGGACGAGCGACCGACGCCGGCCGGCACGGCATCGCGCTGGTCCCGCAAGGCCGCCGTCTGTTCGCTCACCTGACCGTCCGCGAACATCTGGCCCTGGCCGGCCGCCGCACCCGCCACCGGCAGCACCGTTCCCGCTTCAGCGTGGACGACGTCCTGGACCTGCTGCCCGCCCTGCGCGACAAACTAGGCCGGTATCCGGCGCAGATGTCCGGCGGCGAACAGCAGATGGCCGCCATCGCCCGCGCGCTGCTGACCGGCCCGCGGCTGCTGCTGCTCGACGAACCCACCGAAGGCCTCGCCCCGCAGGTCGTCGACCAGCTCACCGCGACCATCATCCGCATCGCCGGCACAGGGGTCGCGGTCCTGCTGGCCGAACAGAACCAGCACGCCGCCCTCGACGTCGCCGACCACGTGACCGTCCTGGAGCACGGCCGCATCGCCATGACGGCCACCGCCGCCGAACTCGCCGACGGCGCCCTCGACCGCATCGGAGTGTTCCTCGGCGTCAACGGCATCGGGGAGGCGGCGTGAGCAGTCTGCCCCTCGCCGACCGGCCGGCCCGTACTACCGGTTTCGGGACGGCCGTGCGGCCGGCCGGAGGTTCCGGCATGGTCGTGCCCCGCACCGGGACCGAACCGACGATCGACGAGGTCCGGGTGCGCTGGCAACACGACACCGACACCCGCAACGCCCAGCTCGAGGTGTACCGACGCCGGACGCGGCTCGCCGCCGGCGTCGCCACGGCCGCTCTGGTGGTCGCCGCGGCCGCCCTCGCCGCACGGTCACGCGCCGGCGGAGGTGCGCGATGAAGCATCGCCGCGCCCTGGCCCGCGCCGTCGTCCACGCCGACTACCTGTACGACCAGTGTGCGCCGCGGGCAGCCGCCGACGTGCTACAGCCCGTGTTGCATCGCTACGACCCGGCTACGACGTGCACCGACTGGCTGGTCATCAAGGCCGCGACCATCTACGCGGCCACCGCCCTTATCGACCCGGACGACCAGCTGCTGTGGGCGTTGTTCGCCGACCGCAGCGCGCGGACAGGTTTCGGCCCCGAGGACCCGCTGACCGTGTCGGCCATGACCACCCTGGTCGACGTCTCCCGCGAGCAGGGCCTGCTCGTGGACGCGATCACCGTCTGCGGACGCCTGATCGACGCGCACGAGCGCCGCGAGCCGGCCAACGCGCTCACCTGGCGGCGCGAACGCGCGACCCTGCTGCACCGTGACGGGCAATGCGACCAGGGCCGCGACGAGATCGCCCTCTGCCTGACCTTGTCCTTCGGCCTCAGCACCCGCGACCAGCGGCAACGGGCCGCCCGCCACGCGCTCATCGCCCAGACGGTCATGGCCGCCGCGTGCGGCGACACCGGCACCGCCGTGGCGCTGCTGGAGAAGCACCACGAGGCCCTGGCGCCGGAGGGCAGCAGCGAACGCCGCGCCGACGAGGCAACCATCGGCGGGCAGATCCACGCCTTGGCGTCCACGCACCCGCACCTCTGCGAGCACGCCGACACGGACGCCGTGGTCGAGTCGTCGGCCGTGTTCTGGACGACGGCCATGCGTTTGGCAGGCCGACGATGAGCGGCCCCATGCCCGCCGCCCGCCGTAACCCGGGCCTGCCGGTCGAGAAACCTCGAACGCCGACGAGCCGTCGCGGCACCGCAGGCCCGAGCGCGCCGAACAACGGCCGGTGGCGTACGGCTGCCGCGCCTCGCATGCCGCAGGCCGACGGCCCGCGCCGTCGCGGACCGGTGCTCCCGGCCGGGACGAGCGCGTCCGAGCTGGGCGCGGTCGGGCAGGTGAGCGTGGATCAAGTCGTGGCCACCGCTCTGCGGACAGCGGCACTGCCGGGAACGTCCCACCAGCGGCGTGCCCTGTTCTCCGAGCTCGCTCATCGCCTCACCCAACGCACCCACGCCGCTTTCACGCCGCTCGCGATGGACGCGGCCCGGCTGCGTGCCGAAGTCCTCGACGAGCAGGGCGAGCACACCCAGGCCGGCCGGCTGTGGGGCCGGCTCGTCTCGCTCTACCAGCTCGCGCATCGCCGCGACGCCGAGCAGCACGCCCGGCTCGCACACGCCATCGACCTGCACCGCACCGGTCAGTGCGGGGAAGCCCTCAACCAGATGTCGTGCGCCTGGATAGCGGCCCGGCAACCCGGGCTCCAGCAGCCCAGCGCACCTACCGTTCTCGCGCTCTATGCGGCGATGCTCGGCGCGTGCGGCCAGAGCTCCGACCGTGACGCGCTGCTCGCCGAAGCCCAACCTCATCCCCGGCACGAGACCGCCGGGCAGCAGCCGGCGCCGCACAGTGACAGCGAGCCGGAAGAAGGCAAAGCCTGGCTCGCCGACATCGAACCCGCCGACGAGCACCAGCGCTGCTGCGCCTATCACGCGTACGCACAACGGCAGGGCCACCCGTCATGACCCACACCCACCGCCCGATCACGCGGCGCCGCATCCGCGGCAACGCCCGGCTGACGCCGAGCTGGGGCGCGCACGACCCGGTCCGGCCCGCATGGGCCTGCTCGTCCTGCCGCGCACCGTGGCCGTGCACGATCGCCCAGCAGCGGCTGCTGGCCGCTTACCGGTTCCAGCGCCGAGCGCTGGGCATCCTGCTGGCACTCCTGCGCGACCAGGCGGTCCTCGACCTGCCGGCCGTCGACCCCCAGCAGCTCGGTGTCCGGTTCACCAGCTGGTTCCGCCGTGCACCGCACCCGGCCGGCCCGGCGTTCAGGGTCACCTCAGCAACCACTCATCACCACGACGACCGCGAGCTCGTGGTCCGCCGTGTTCGGCGCCGCGTCGACCCCTGGGCCGCGGTCCAACTCGACATCCTGTTCGCGATGATCATCCCCGAGGGCCCGCGCGACGACCAGGACAGCCGCGACTCGTCCACTCCCGACGGCTCTGCTCCCGACTGCTCTGCGGAACCATCGTCCGGGTCACGCGGTGGTGCGCTATGACGGCCCAGCCGCACCGTTCCTTCGGCGATCGGCAGCGCCCCGCGCTCTCGCAACCGGCCGGCCAGCAAGAACCGCGCCACGTCGCCGGTACGCCTCTGCTGCGCATCGACGGCGTACGTCTCGCAGTCGGCGCACACGTGTCACCGCCGATAGATCTGCACGTCGCGTCCGGTGCCCGCCACGGCGTCGTCAGCGACGACCCGACGACCGCAGCCGCGTTGATCGCGGCCATCGCCGCAACCCGCAGCGTGTACGGCGGGCGCATCACCCTCGACGGCCGCAACGTAACCGCCCTGCAGCCCCTGCACCGGGCCCAGCTTGGCGTCCACGCGGCGTCACCGCGCATCACGGCCGCCGACAAGCTCACCGTCGAGCGGCACCTGCACCTGGCCGTGCAGCGCCGGACCCCGATCCTGCGCCGCCGAGGCGGGATCAGCGTGGCCGGCAGCCGGACGATCCGGGTCAGCGCAGCCCTGGCCCGGACCGGCCTCACCCCGTACCGCAACACGAGTCCCGCTTATCTGCCGACGCTGCAGAAACGGCTGCTCGCCCTGGCGATAGCCCTGGCCTGCCGGCCCCGGCTGCTGCTCGTCGACGACCTGATCGCCGGTCTCGACCAGGCAGAACGCGACCACCTCGCCAGCACCCTACGCGGCCTTCCCGGTGAGTTCGCCATCCTGGTCGCCGCCCACGACGCCGCGTGGGTCGCGGCCGTCACCGACACCCTCACCCACCTGCCCGCGACGGCACCGCCGAGCAGCAGCAGATCCGCAGCCCGCCCCTCACGTCCAATGGTCACGGCTCCCGAGAGGCTATCGGGCTCGCCGCTGTTGAGCCTGGAGCACGTCAGCGCCCGCACCGCGACGACGACGATCACCGACCTGAACCTCAACGTTGCCACCGGCGGCATCCACGCCGTGCTCGGCGGACCAGGCAGCGGAAAAACGTTGCTGCTCAACGTCGTCGCCGGACGCCACACACCCTCCGGCAGCTCGGTCATCCGCTACAACGGCATGGCGATCAGCGCCGACAACTCCAAGGATCATGCCAGCATCAGCCTGGCCGACGACCAGTTCGTGGAGCACCGCACGGTCGGCGAGCATCTCGCGTTCGCCGACCGGCACCACCTTCCGGCCGGAGCGCAACGGTGGACCATCCCCGCAGTCCTGGCCGTGTTCCCACGGCTCAACGAGGTGGGAACCCGGTACCCGGCGCAGCTCACCGACGCCGAGAAAACGATGCTCGGCATCACCGTCGCGCTGCTGGCGCACCCACGGCTGCTGCTGCTCGACGATCCCGGCCGCCGCCTGGCCGCTGGCGAACGCGCGACGCTGACCGCGGCCCTCACCGTGATCGCCCAGCGCGGTGTCACGATCCTGCTGGCCGAGGCCACGCCCGCCCTCGCTCCGGGCGTCGCCGACCGGCTCAGCGTGCTGAGCAACGGCGCGATCGTCCTGACGGTCGACGCGCAGCACAGCGACCTCGCCACCCGATCGGCCCCGGGGCGGGCGTCATGACCGGTAGCGAAACGCGGGCGCTCGCCGGGCTGGACGGCGATCCGTTCGTGGACGCCCAGGCGCAACTGCGGTCCGGCCGCTGCGTTGCCGGCCACGAGCAGTACCTCGCCCTGCTGCGGAAGACACCCGACCGTACGGCTCTGGCCCTGCCGCCGGTCGTGGCGGCGTTGGCCCTGTGCGAGCGGCGTCGCGCTGTTCTCGACCTGCTGGTCCAGCACACCGGTGCCCTGCCCGCCGTGGGCGACCGGCAACGCGACCGGGCCATCACGGCGCTGATCGCCGCCATCAGTGACCCGCGTGGCCGCGCCGAGCATCGGCCGAGCTGCGAGTACCGCGGGCAGCCCGACCAGCTGCGCTGGCGTCAGATCCGCGAGCGGATCAGACAACTCGAATATTCGCCGCATCTGCCGCCACACGCCTGGCCGGCAGATTCCCAGGCACCCACAAGGAGTGGGTGATGGCCGGCCATACGCCCGCAGCGACCACTCATCGCCGGCATCGAGGGCGGGCTCCACCACATCCGCGCTCCCCGAATCGGTCCACGTACTGGCAATCCCGCGAATCGAAGCCTCCTCCAGCACACGATAAGGAGTCACAGCATGTGCGGTGTCAACCACAACTTGTTCCCTCGGCCCGGCTACCTGATCGACATCTCCTGCGAGAGCATCGCCGCGAAGGTCCTGTTCACCCGGATGCTGTCGCACCACGAGGAAGTCGGCCTCACCCCGCAGCAGATCGTCGCCCTGATCGACCTCAACGCCGAGTACCAGGCGAAGCTGATCGAGATCCGGGTCGAGTTCGCTCAGGTCACCGAGCAGCTGGAACACAAGCGGGGCCGGCTCAACGCCGAGACCGTCGCCGGGCGCAAGGAACTGCTCGACCGGCACGCCGAGCTGTTCCGGGCCGAGGAGGAGCTGTTCTTCGCCTACGGCGAACGCGGCCACGACCTGCTGCGCGACGACCAGCTCGAGCCCATCGACGCGATCTACCACGCGGAGAAGGACGCCCGGCTCACTGATCTGCTGCCCTCGTTGAACAACGCGATCGGCCCGGCCTTCCAGATGACGGCCGCCGCCGCGTAACCAGCGACCACCGCAGCAGAGGAGCACTGATCAGCATGGGTGAGCACACCACACCGGCAGCCTCGACCGAAAACGGCGGGAAATGGCTGACCCGCGAGCGTGACCACGGACGCGGACACGCCGAACAAGCCGCACTGTCCGACCTGCTGGCCGGCATCAGCGACCGAGTGCTGGATGCGGCCCAGGTCCGGCCCGGCGACCGCCTGCTGGACATCGGAGCCGGAACCGGTCTGCTCACCCATGCCGCTGCTGACCGCGTCGCCCCCACCGGAACCGTCCTCGCCGTCGACCTGGCTGTCAGCGCGCTCGCCGAGATCACCCGTACGCAGCGCGCCATCTTCCCGGTCGCCGGTGATGCCGGCCGCCTGCCCATCGCCGCGTCCAGCATGGACCGCGTCGTTGCCCGCAGCGTCTTGATCTACCTGCACGACCTGCCCGGCGCCCTGCGCGAAGTCGCCCGCGTCCTCAAACCGGGCGGGGTCTTCGCGGCGTTTGAACCCATCAACGCTCGCCGGCACCACGATGCCGTCCTCGCCGACATCACCCCCGCCGAGCTCGACGCCATCGACCGGCTACGGCAACGCAGCAGCGCAACCGCCGCCCCGATGCTCGCCTTCAGCATCGACGCCCTGCTGGACGCCGCCCAGCACGCCGGCTTCACCTCGAGCACCACCGAGACCGCCGTCACCGACCAGATGACCACCCATAACCAGATCGACGCCTACCTGCACCGCATCCCGCACCCTGGCGCCGCCCACCCCCTCGACCTGATCACGAACCATCTCGGCGCCGACCTCGCCGACCGGTACGCCACTGCCTGGCACCAAGCCCTCGACCACGCCCCGGACCAGGCCGGCATCACCTTCACCACCCCGGTCGTCTACCTGAGCGCCCAACTGCGGCAACCCGCCGCCTGACCAACGCCGACGTCGCGCCGCACAAGCCGATACCACGAGGGAAATCACCGATGGCCGACCACCAGCCCGAGACCGCAGCGCACCAGCACTCGGCCGCAGCCGGCAAGACAGCTGCGACCGCTGTGCCCGGCGCCGACCAGGTCTTCCTGTGGATAGGCGACGGCACCATCGCCGTGCGCTGCCACGTGCACCCGGACTTCAACGCGGTACGTGAGTACGGACCGGATCGCGAGGTGCCCGTTGCTTGGATCGTCAGCCTGCTGCCGGATCACCTCGCCCAGCACGCGGCCGAAGCCACCGACGAGCCCACCAATGAGGAACCCGTCGCACCCGCGGTCACCGCTTTCCCTCTCGACGCTTTTGGTCAGGAGGTCGTCCGCCGCTGCCGCTGGGCCATCCACTACAGCACAGGCGACCCGTACATCAAATGGCCCGAGCTCTACCAGGTGGCCGTCGCGCTGGTCCTCGGTAACCACCTCCACCTGCAAGACGTAGGCCCCGGATACACCCCGGCGAGTGCGACCGCTCTCGTGGTCAGGAGCATCGAGAAGCCACCTGCGGACATCGGCGTGTGGATCAAGGCCGTCCGCGCAGAAACTCAGAAGCCGGGCGAGATGTGGTCGCCCTAGGACCCCTCGACACTCTCGCCTGACCCACGCGGCAGATCCACGCCCCTCGTCGCTGCGGACTGCCTGAGCCCGGCGTGGCCGATGGCGGTGACGGCCGACTCGCGCCTACGGCCATCACCATCGCCGAACAGAACACGACCTTCGCGGTCGGTATCGCCGGCACCTTCACCATCCTCGACCCCAGCCGCGCCGTGCACACCGCGGCCGCCACAGATCCCGGCGCCCTCGACCACGTGAACACCCGGCTCGGCGCCCTGAGCGGGGACCTCCCATGAGCGAGCACGACCGCACCTGCCGCGCGACCGCGCCACCCAGCGCGCGCCGGCATCCCTTACCGACACTGACCGGCACGAAGGACTACGCCATGCCCGCCCCTTCCAGCTTCCACCTACCGGCTCAAGCATCGGCAGCACGTTACGGGCGACCCGGCCTGGTCACGGCCGCTACGCGACGGCAGCCGCGGCGATGACCCGCCAGCAATCAACGACCTTCCCGTACCAGGCGCCGACCGACAGCCCTGCCGCGGCAGCCGGTGAACCAGCTGTACGGGAGCAAGTGCTGGATCGCCTCGCCCAGCTGGCCTCCATCGTGCGCGACGACTACCGCCACGGACCCTCGGGCGACTGGCTCGACGACCCCCTCGACGGCATCAAAGACGAGGCCGCCGACACGCTCGCCCGCATCGACCTGGCCGCCGCACCGGCTGACCCGCGGCTGCTGCTAGCCGTAATCTGGTTCGCCTACCGCGTCGACATGGACGACGCCTGCCTGAACTACCTCCTGCGCGTCATCCCCCAGCTTCATCCCGCAGACGACGCCGACGCCCTCGAGGGCTACGGGACCGCAGCCGGGCTGGCTGACAACACCGGCCGGCTCGACCTGTCCGTCAGGCTGGCGTGCCGGCAGTACTGCGGTCTGGCCAAGCTGGGCGACAGCCGCGAGACCGCAGCAGCGCTGGGCCTGTTGCAACGGCTCGCCCATCAGGCCGGATGGTGCCGCATCGCCCGCGAAGCCGCCGCCCGCCGCCTGCAGCTCTGTCTACGCCCCCTCCCACGCGCCGCACCACACACCGCCGCCGCCGCGGTCGATGCTGCGCACGCTCAGCGGCACGCGTTGACCAGCATGCTCGAGATACTCATTCTCTGCGGCTTTGACGAACGCGCCGTCGAAACCGCAAGCCGATTCCGACACCTGCTCATCGAGCCGGACCACCCGATGAAGGACATCCTCAGTATCGGCTGGCACGTCGGCCCCCAGCAGCGATCCGAGCATCAACGCCAGTGCCGGGCGCCGGGCCCGGACGCCGGGCGCCCGCGATCCGCGCGCCGCTCCGGTGAGCAGTGGGATGCGCTGCTCTATGGCTTCGCCAAGGCTCCCGCCACCCCGAAGCGGCCATACCACGCCGACGTGCTCGGAAAACCCCTCCAACAGGTCGAAGGGCCCCGGACAACCCGATGAACAGAGCCGATCAGAGCTTGCGTCAACCAGTCGTGGGCATGCCAGAACTCGGTGTTCTGCCCGCGGTAATCCGCCATGCGCGACGGCTCATGCGCGACCTGGAGAACACCCGCGCGTGTCGGCTACTCAGCCACGCACTGGGACCGTTCGACCCGGTTACCGCCCGCCACGACCCTCGCCTGATGCGTGCCGCGACCTTCTACATCGACGTCCTGTCATTCGCCCACACCCACCCCGACCGCGACGACATCCAACTCGCCTGGGCCCGATACGCCAACCAGGCGGCACGCACCTACTACACCGTGGCGAACCCGACGCGCCACCACATCGCCGACATGTACGCCCGCGTCTGCACCAGGCAGGGCCTCACCTTCGACGCCGCGATCACCCGGCGCCGCGAGCTCACCGCCTACACCACCTACGGACCCGCCGAGGACATCCCCCATGCCTGGAGAGAACTCGCCGTAGCGCTCCACGCTGACGGGCAATGCGCCGAAGCCCACTCCCAGATCCAGGAAGCCTTCACCTACTGGAAACACACCGACGTGCCCGCCCAACCCACCGGCGGACAGCTCCTGAGCACCTACGCCGGCATCCTCGCCGGATGCGGCGACACCGACGCCGCTCACACCCTGCTCCGCGACCACACCTACCTCGTCGCGGTGCCCGGAACCGACCAGCGCGCAACCGCCGCGTTCATCACCGCCGTGCAGATTGCCGTCGCCGAACGCGAACATCCACCGGTCTGCACCCTGCTCCCGCAACGTGAACCACCACCCGAGGCGGACCGATGGCAGGGGTGGCAAGCGGTTTTGCTGCCCTCCCGGTCGTAACCCGGTCACGTCGAACGACGCCTTGCGTACACCACAACGCCGCCCACGACGGGCTCGGGCCTCCTGAGGCCGGCCTTTCCTCCACCACATCTCGCGTTTTCGTCGGGAGCCCGTGGCCGGTGGTCCGCTCTGCCTACCGAGTCTGCTGGCCGCGAACGGGCGCCGGACGCAATACCGCTACGACGGCGGTCGGACGCTTGCCGACTAGGCGCCAGCGCCCGCAGGCCGCCCCTCATGTTCCCGGCACCACGACGGTGCCGGGTGACCCATCCCTCTGATCAGTAAGGATTCGATGAAACTCCTCAAACGGTCGACGATCGCCGCGGCAACGGTTGCCGGCATACTCGCCGTCGCGGCCTCCCCGGCCGCGGCGATTGTCGGCGGTCGCGACGCCACGCACGCCTATCCGGGCATGACGTTCGTCGGCGTTCTCTATCCCGGCATCGGAACCGCGCAGTGCGGCGGCACTCTGATCACCCCGCGGGTCGTTCTCACCGCCGCGCACTGCGTCAGCGACGAGTTCGTCGCCCCGCAGGTCGAAGCGGTGCCCGCCGAGCGGATCACCGTGCACATCGGCAGCAACGACCGGACCGCCGGGATCGTCGCCACCGCCGAGAAGGTGTGGCTGCACCCGGACTGGCAATGGCTGGAACAGCCAGCGGGCACACCGGTCTCCGACCTGGCCCTGGTCAAACTCACCCAGCCCGTGCCGGCCGGGCTCATGCCCGTCGGAGCCCGGCAGGCCCGCCCGTCGGAGCCGCTGCGGCTCATCGGCTGGGGACTGACCCAATACCCGGTCCCGGCCGGCTACCCGCTGCCGACCATGCTCCAGCAGCGCACCATCACCGTGCTGCCCGCCGCGGCCTGCCAAGGCGGTCTCATCGGGCCCGGCGAAACCTGCACCAGCACCGGAGCCTGCTTCGGCGACTCCGGCAGCCCGGCCCTGACCTGGCACCCCGGCCGGCACCCGAGGTGGGAAGAGGTTGGCCTCGGCAGTCGGGAGACCAGCGACCCGCAAGACCCGAACGCCAACCCGTGCGACGGACCGATGATCTACACCAACGTCGCGTACCCGCCGTTCCGGACCTGGATCGCCGACACGATCCGCGCCGGCCACACCCGCGGTTGCCTCTGCCGCCCCACCGTCCGCTCCCTGGACAAGAAGGCCAGTGCCCGGCTCGACCGGCTGAAGCCGCACCTCACCCGCTGACCGCACGCACCGCATAACCCCGGTCCGGCCCGCCCCCTCACGACGGGGTGGGCCGGACCACCCGGGGCGCGGACTCACGGCGATCAAAAGGGAAGTGACTTCGCTCCTCGAGGAGGTGGACGATGCCGGACGCGCGACGCTTGGTTATCTCCGGGTCTTCGGACACCGTTTCAACACCTCTTTTGATACCGCTTGATCGTCGGCGGATTTCGTGTCCGCGAGTTTCGACACCACGGAACCGCCCGCTGGAGGATCCGGCGCTTTGCCGCGGCGTGACATGATCTGATGGATCTCGTCGCGTTCAGCGAGGAAGGGCCACATGAGCGAGTCGTCGATGCTGTCCGCCGCCGAGATCGCCACGGATCGCGTCCTGCTACGCAAAGCACGTGACGCCGACCGAGAGCGGCTTATTGAGCTGCAGACGGACCCGCAGGTCTGGGCCCACCTCGGCGGCCCTCATCTCCGGGAGACTGTCGAGCAGCGCCTTGACGAGATCGGCGGCGCAGCGAACGCGACCCCCCGTCCCGGCGGTTTCATCATCGCCGACAAGGCCACCGACGATCTCCTCGGAACTGTGGAACTCAAACGCCGAGCGGTTGAACTGCCTGGTCATGTCAACGACTACGGCGAAGAACTGGAGCTGGGCTATCTGTTGCGGCCCGACGCATGGGGCGCAGGCCTGGCGTTCGAGGCCACCACCGCAGTGTTACGAGCTACTGCGGATGAACTGCCCGATGAGCCGGTCATCCTCGTGACTCAGAGTGCGAACACGCGCTCGTTGAAGCTTGCGGTCCGTCTGGGTTTCCGGCCAGTCAGCACCTTCAGAGAGTTCGACGCCGAACAGACCTTGGCCCTGGCCAGCCTCCACTCATTCAAAGCCTGAACAACGCACCATCACGCCGAACCACCACGGACAAAGTTGCCTGACACAAACCTCGTGTTGCACGTCTTTCGCTGGCACGGACAAACCTCTTTGGCAAGAGACACGTGACCACGTAGTGCTGAGCGGCTCTGACGTGGGGTTTGTCCGTCAGTTCTGACACCACGGTCAGAGGACGCTCTATCGCCTCGCCTGAACCTGCGCCCGCAATGCCACCCGGACCCCGGCCTAACCAACCGCCCCCATGGATCCGGAAGAACCCGACGACGAACTACTACCGATGATCCTTGGCGTCTGCGAGGACTTCTTCGCCATGCCAGCCCAGCCGTCCACCACGAGCTCGGCACGGTCCTCCGCGCCCGAGACATCAGCGGCGGTCCCCGGCTGGCTGATCGACATGCTCGCGCTCACCCGGCTCCGCCTACAGACCGCCAACGATCCTGACCAACCCACGGCAACGGACCAAAGTGCGGTCAAAACTAACGGAGATTGATCACCAGCCGAGCCGATCAACGGAGTCAAAACTCACGAACCGCTGGTGTCGTTTGTCGCGAGCCTAATCACGACGCTCTTACGACGATCTGCCGGTCCCGATCCGGGACGCGATCACCGCGGTGATCGGCTCGACCGACACCGTGTCCACGGCCGCTGCCGGCTCCAGCATCGCAGTGACCGCGTTGGTGCACACCCGCAAAGGCCGGTTCTTCGTCAAGGCGATACCCGCCGGCCACGACGCGTCCCGGCAACTGCGCGAGGCCACGCTGGCCCCTTTCGTGCTCCCCGTCGGGGCTGCGCTGGTCGCTCATCTCCAACGCGACTGGGACATTCTGATCTTCGAAGCTCTCGACGGCAGGCCCGCGAACTACGCTCCCGGCTCCGACGATCTGCCCGCCGTGACGGAACTCTTGACCCGGGTCGCCCGCGTGCCCTGCCCGAGCACCGTCGACCTGTACGAGGCGCCGCTGCGCCTGCAGCAGTGGATCAACGATCCCGACCTGGCCTACTTCGCCGGCACCACGCTGCTGCACACCGACCTCGCTCCTGCCAACGTCATCATCGCCGATGGCAAAGCGCGGCTGGTGGGCTGGTCCGCCGCGACCCGCGGGGCCGCCTGGCTCGACCCGGCATTCTGGGTGACTCACCTGATCGCCGCCGGCCACCCACCCGCAGCAGCCGAAGACATCGTGGCCCGGATCCCGGCGTGGCAACACGCGCCGGCAAGAGCGGTCAGTCTCTTCGCCACCGCCCAGGCCCGCTTACCCCGCCGGGCAGCGGTCGGGGAAACGCTGCGCGCGGCAACCCGCCGATGGCTCGAATACCGCCGGTCATTGCCCACGTGAGCCGGCGCCTGCGGAACGTTCCCGGATGACCGCGAACCGCCCGAGACCTCTTCCCTCGACGAACCCACAGGAGTCGACGATGACCGTTGGCATTGAGCCGGAACCCACCGACACCGCTGTCCGAGCAGAGCAGCCATCACACGTGCCGATGGCTCTGCTGAACCTCAAGAGCGGCGCGATGCTCGCGCCCGGCCGCTACGACTTCGACCGGCTCGAACGCATCGCCGCCCAACTGAGCACGCCACCATCCTATTTTGGCCTCTGCGAGGCCAAGCAGTACGACGACAACGCTTATGCCGGCCTGCTGGACGCCGCCGCCGTGCTGTCAAACGTCTACGGCCGGCCCTACGTCGGGACGCTGAGCTGGAGCGACCGCGGACCCATCGCGCCCGCGTTCTTCCTCGACACCACCGTCCTGCGGCTGGCCCGCTGGCACGACGGCACCAGCCGCCCCGACTACCCCGACGCGCGCGGCCTCGCCGAAATCGAAATCCGCGCGACCGGTGACCGGTTCGCCGTTCTTCTCGAACACCTGCACCCCAGCTCTCCGCAGCTACGGTTGGAACGCGCACGGCTGCTCGACCGATACGGCGCCGCCTACCGCCAAAACGCGGTCATCCTCGGCGACCTCAACTGCACACCGCCCGGCGACCGATATCCCACACGCAACTGGGAGTACGCCAGCCCACGACTGCGATCCCATAAAGCCGTCCAGGTCAACGACGTGTGGCTGCCCGCGAGCGCCCCGATCGCGCATTTACAAGCGATGGGGTTCCGCGCGGTCCCCGACCTCGCCTATGCCACCGGCAGCCCTGCCGAGATCGCGTACGCGCCGACCGTCGTCGACGACGACGGACGCGGCGAGACCATCGACCTCATCCTGGTCAACAACGAAGACATGTACGTCCCGGGCAGTTATCGCGTCTACCCGGCGACCACCGGTCCAGCAGAGGCGCCTGACTCCGACCATCACCTCGTCACCTGCACCCTCAATGGCGCCGCGCGACATCCCCAGACACCGACGACCCCCTGCAAAACCAGCCCAACAGACCGTCATCAGCACGGGCACGACGGCTGGCCTGCCGTCCAAGACCACTAACCGTCCCGAGGCACTCAGGAAGTCCGACCGTCGCAGTGAGTGCATAGAAACCAGTGGTTGTCGTGAACTCGTCGGTCGAAGCCTGGAAGTCTCCGCCGCATCACCAACCCCGACTCCCTCTCCGCCGAACATGGCCCATCCCGATAGCAGGAGACCATTGTGTCTACGCCAGTCCGAGAGAAATCCCCGCGCCAACAAGGACCCTATGTCGAACGGTTCCGCAACCTCGACCCTCAGCAGAAGGCGAAGGAGCTCGCCGAGCTGAAAAGGCTGTACGAGGACGACGGGCTCTCCATCCGCCAGATCGCTGAACGCATGCAGTCGTCGTACGGCTTCATGCACGCCCGGCTCACCGAAGCCGGCGTCAACCTCGCCGTCAACAGCACCTCCTACATTCCGCCGACGCAGCAGGACCAAGGGTGAGCACCAGCCGCCGCGTGCTGTTCACCGCCGTGCCGATCTACGGTCACCTGCTGCCGCTGCTGCCGTTGGCCCGGGCGGTCGCCGACGCCGGCGACCAGCCCGTGATCACCGTGCCCGCGTCGATGACTCATCTGGCCCAGGCCTTGCCGACCAGCGTGTACGGACCGGACATCGACTTCCTCCTGGAGGAGAACGCCCGGCGTACCGGCGGCGCTTCGATGGCCGACTACGACGCGGTCGGGGAGCTGTTCGCCGCGACGCGCCCCGACCTGACCTTCGGCGAGGCCCTGCGCCACGCCCACGAGACCGGCCCGGACGTCATCGTCGCCGACGAGTACGACACGATCGGCCCGATGCTGGCCAGCGCCCTCAACGTCCCGCTGATCCAGCACGCCATCGGCCTGCCCGTGAACCCGCCGGCACTGGCGACCGCGATGTACGCCCGGCTGATCTCCCGCTACACCCAACTGCGTCTCGAACAGGTCAGCCGGTTAGCGCTCGTAGACCCGTGGCCGCCCGCGCTGCAACAACCGCAGTGGAAACCCCCACCCGACCGGCTACCGATCCGGCTACCGCCCTACACAACCCCCGCATCCCGCGCGCCGATCCCCGCTGCGGGACGGCCCCGGGTGCTGATCACACTGGGCACCGTCATCCTCGACCGCGACTTACTCGACGCGCTGGTCGACGCCGTCGCCGGCCTCGAGGTAGAGGTCCTCGCCCTGGTCCCGCCCGGCGTCACCCACCCGCTCACCGACACCAGGGCCCACGTGCGCTTCCTGCCGTTCACGCCAATCGGTGACCTCCTGCACGACGTGGCCGCCGTGGTGGCCGCGGGCGGCGCCGGAACCGTGCTGGCCGCCCTGAGCCGGGCCATCCCCATGGTGATGTTCCCGCGGGGCGCGGAGAAGCCGATGAACGCTGAACGGATCGCAGCGGCCGGAGCCGGTATCACCATCAGCACCCCAGCAGCCGCAGGTGACGCCGTCGCCGCGGTACTTGCCGACCCTTCCTACCGCGCCGCCGCGCACCGCGTGGCCGACCAGATCAACTCCGCACCGGAGCCAGCCCAGGTATGGCAGGCACTACGCGAACGCTTGGAAGCCTGACCAGCCCGGGGTCCGGAGTCAGGCTTCGATGGCGTGCAGGAACTCGACGATCGCCTCGGGCGAGCTCACCGTCTCCGGGACCGGGGTGGGATCGGTGGGGCTCTCCTCGACGAGGGCATACACGCTGGTTGCGGGCGGCAATAGCGACAAGTACCAGGCGATCGTGCCCGCCCAGACCTCGGGCGTGCCGTCCGACAACGACAGCACCCCGTTGGAACCAAACGTGCCCTTGCGCAATTCGCCGTCGCCCGGGTCGAGCTCGAACCGCAGGTACGGCTGCTGGTTGGTGGGTATGGTGCGATGCACGAACCGTGCCGACGGGAACCGCTGCTGCAGGGCCGCCTCCACCGCCGTAATGGTCAGTGGCCAACTCGCCCCAGGGCCGGGGCCGAAGTACAGGGTGCCCGCCATGGCGTGGTTCCTCCTACGGATGTAGCGCACACCGCGGGCAGCCGCGAGGTCCTCCCGGTAGCCGACGCTGACGGGTTGCTGACGTCGATCTCGAGATAACGGCTGCGAATCCTATCCCTGGATGCCCGATCGCCGGCCACTGACGCCGAGGCCGGAACCGGACGGCCTAGCTTCGGAAGCTGGGCGGCCCAAGGAAGTACTCGAGTCGGGCGACACCTAGCCTGGTGACACGGTCTAGTCCTTAGACTAGCATGTGCCGCATGGCACCGAAGGCCGCCTCTCTGGTGGGGGCGCATGAGATCCGCATCCGGCTTGGCGGTGTGAGTCGCCAGCGCGCATACCAGATCACCAGTCGACAGGACTTCCCGAAACCGGTCGCCGACCTTGCTCAAGGGAAGGTGTGGGCGCGTGACGACGTCGAGGCATGGATGAAAGTTCACCGCCCGGACGGCCGCGACTCCGACGAGCCGTAGACCCGTCAATCAGCGGCCCGGACATCGACGCTGGGCTGTTGTTCCGGCCTGCGGCCGGCGTACCAGCCTCCGGCTGATGCCGGCCCCTCGGGGGGCCGGAGCGGTGCGGCCTTCGGCCGCGCTGCCCTTCCCTTTTCCGGCCACCGGGGGCTGACGCCCGGGAGTGTAGGTTCCGTTCGCCGGCCGTCAAATCCGGTCCGGGCTCCCAAAACATCATGCTGAACTACGCATGATCTTTTGGTCGAAACCCCCGGCCCGGATTGGACTGCCGTCGCCCGGAACCGGGCGAACGAGTTCGCCCCCCGCCGTCCGAAAAAGGGCAGGACGCTGAAGCTGTGCGGACGGGTGTGGCTGGTCGCGCGGCTTGCGGTCACCGCCGGGCAAAAGGATCTTGACGGATGTGCCGGTGAACGGGGGTCCGGGGTAGACATCCAACCCAATATAGGGTATCTTAGTAGTTGTCCGGGAGGGGAAGGCAAGCCCCAACCGAGACAACCCAAACCACCAACCCGAAAGGACCACCCGGTGCCCCACAGCATCGATGACTCCTCGCAGGTCGACTACGAGACGCGCGTCGCGTACGTCGCCCTTGCAACCTTCGCTCCGTACGCGTGGCCATTCGAGGCCGTCACGAGCGAAGGCCCCTCGGTCAAGCTCGCCGAGCTTCCGGCCTCGATCGCTGCCCTCCACCGTGAGGCTGCGTCCGCAATGCTCCACCGAGCTGACCGGCTCGGCATCCGAGCCGTCGTTCCAGGCGACGATGAGTGGCCGCAGCAGATCGCCGACCTCAACCACGACAACGCGCTGCGGGGTGCACCTTTGTGCCTGTGGGTGCGCGGAACTGGACGACTGTCCGACGTCCTTCGCCGGTCGGTCATGATCACCGGCGCGGCGGCGGCCAATGATGCGGGCAAACAGCTTGCCCGGCAGATCGGTTGGCAACTCGGCGACGGCCCCAACGGCTGGACCGTCGCGAACGGCGGACGGTTCGGCATCGACGAGGCCGCGACTAACGGCGCATCGATCGCGGCCGACCGATCACCCCGAATGGTCGTGCTGGCCCATGGCCTGGACCTCGACCGCGGCCTGAACCGGCCCGACTTCTACAGTGCCGTTGCGGCTGAAGGTCTGCTGGTGAGCGTTGTACCCCTCGGATGCGAGCAGAGTCGGTCTACCCGGCTGGGCAGCATGGAGACGCTGGCCGCCCTGACTTCGGCGACCGTCGTGATTGAGGCGCCGCTGCGCAGCCTGTGCCTCGCTGGCGCGCGCCGAGCCGCCGCGATGAGGAGGCCGGTTCTGGCGATCCCCGGAGCCGAGCACGACGCCAAGTCCGCAGGTGGCCGACAGCTCATCGCCGACGGAACCGCGCGACCGGTCACCGACGGCCCAGGCGTGATCACCGCACTTGCGCGCATCGCTTAGCACACGACTCGGGCTGGCGGGGGTCGGTTACTCGGTCCCCGCCAGCGTCAATCGCTGATTCCCATCAGTCTTCGTTCTGGGAGTTCACATGCAGACGGCCCGTCGTGGGGATCTCGCGATCCTCCACCTCATGCGCAACGCCGAGGGGTCCACAGGTTCCGCCACGAGCGGGCTGGTCCTGGAACTTGCCGTGATCACGTCGATCACACGAGACGGCCGGCCGAGGGCCGTCCGACGCCTTACCAATCGCGCCGCCGTTGCGGGTCAGACCAAGCCGGTCGATGTCGACCGGCTCCAGCCCCACGCCCTACGGGTCGTTCCGGCTGCACAGATGCGTGTGAATGACGCGCTCGCGGCGATCCAGGCCCGGCGCGCAGACGCGGACACCGGCGAGGTCGCGTCATACACCAGCCCCGTCGAGTTGCTGCGAGACCTGCACCCATGGGTCGTCGGTCCGGTGGACTGTCTGGCGATTCTGCGCGCCGCTGCGGTGGTCGAGGTCCGCGACGACCGCAACCAGCGATGCAGCGCGTGCGGAGTCGCCACCTACGGCGACGGCCGCATCGTCATCGCCGACGACGGCTGCCCGACCGCCTACTGCGCCCCGGGGTGCCCGATCGGCGTCAACTTCGCCACCGATTATCCAGTCGGACTGGAAGTCATCATTACCCAAGGGTTCGCCGCGGGAGCCATCGGATCGATCGAGCGCGTCAGCGACGCCTATCCTCCCGATCTCGACGGCACCCGCTACTACGCCGGTCGGGCATACGTGATGACGCTGCCCTACTGGGGCGAGCGCCAGTTCACCGAGGACATCGTCGAGCCCCGCGACGCGCAACTCGTCGACCGATACGCAGTGCGACGAGGCACCTCAACTGCTTAGCCATCGGTCCAAATGGCCACGCGCGTGCAATCCAGCGGATTCGCACTGCGGTCGACCCGAAAGCATTGGTGCTTTCCCTGGCAGTAAGGCGATCCGGGGTGGACACCAAACCAAGAATAGGGTATCTTAGTAGTTGTCCGGGAGGGAAAGGCAAGGCCCGACCGAGACACCAAACCACCAACCAGAAAGGGATGTCGATGATCCTCTTCACCCACGACGGCGGCATCTTCGCCACCGAGGCCCGCCCCAGCATCGCCTCCGCCCTGCTGCGCCTGCTCAGCGCCAGCCGCGACGGCGAACTTCGCCGCGCAGTCGAGCTGGTCGAGGACGCCCGCAAGCACGTTCTCCGCGCACTCGAAGTGACCGTCTGCCACCTGCCGCTCAACGACACCCTCGCGCACGACGAGGTCACCGCATGGACCCATGTCATCGACATCGCCGACCTCGACGGCCTGAACCTGCTGAACAAGCTGAGCGGACCGCAGTGCATCCACACCGCATTCGGAGCGGCGGCCGTCACCGCCTGGCGCACGCTCGCCAACCGCGCCGTGGCGTACCGCGACGGCCACGTCCCGTGGCGTGCCGTCACCGACCAGGCCGAAAACACCATCAAGATTTGCCGCTGGATCTACGACGGCGGCTACGCCCACACGTTCGGCCAGTACTGAGCACCACCCCTGGCCAGAACCGAGCGTCCCGCCCCCAGGATCCACAAAATCGTCCTTTGACATCTCCACAGAGACACTGACCATCGCCCAGGTGGACACCTCCTGAGCGACCGATTGCCCAATGAGGCCACCGGCCAGCACCAAAGACGACCACCGGTCCCGGTCCGGGAGGCAACCCGGACCGGGATACCGGCCCAAACCACAAACTGCTAGATCGGAAAGGAAGCCATCATGGCTACGAACACCGCAACGAGGAAAAAGGCTCGCCGAGTCACCACCCCGGCCAACCTGCCGCCCACCGAGCCCGAGCAGCCGCAGGCCGACACCACCCCGGCCGACCAGCCGCCCACCGAGCCCGAGCAGCCGCAGGCCGACACCACCCCGGCCGACCAGCCGCCCACCGAGCCCGAGCAGGAGGACGACGAAGACGACGTACCCGAGCTGCCGGGTGACTACAAGGCACTGCGGGTGTCAAGGATTCTGCCCAACCCGAAAAACGTCCGCACCAACGCCCAAGCACTACCGGGCATCGTGCAGAACCTCGAGGAAGACGGCATCCGGGGGTTGCTCGCGCCGCTGATCGTCATCCCGTACGGCACGCATCGAGGAAAGCCGCGTTACCTCGCCGTCGACGGCGAGCAGCGCTACTGGTCAGCGGTCGACGCCAAGCAGAAGTTTGTGCAGGCCATCATCCGCCAGGACTTGGCCGGCAACGTCGACCAGATCGTCTCCATGCTGCGTCAGATCCACCGCACCGACCCCACCGCCCAGCAGCTGGCTCAGGGCGTCGAGCAACTGGCCCTCTACGGCCTGGACGACGACGAGATCAACCGCCGCACCGGCTACGGCATCGAGCGGGTCAAGGCCGCCCGCGCGGTCGCCAAGCTCAGCGGCGCGGTCAGCCAGCGCGCCCAGCAGTCCGGCCTTGACCTGACTCAACAGGCGATACTGTCGAAGTTCGCCGACGTACCCGAGACCGTGGACAAGCTGCTCGACGAGGCCGAGAAAGGCCCGTTCGCCTTCTCTCGCGCCGTCGAGGAAGCTCGCGCGACCAGAGAACGAGAGGCGGCCGTCGAGCACCGCCGCGCCGAGCTGATCGCCGCCGGGGTGAAGGTCTTCACCGATCGAGTCGACTCCACCGACCTGACCATCAAGCGGCTCGACATGCTGCTCACCGAAGACGGCAAATACATCAGCGACGATGACCACGCCGCATGCCCCGGCCACACCGTCGCCGTATACCACCCGTCCTACAGCACACGGATGGTCGAGATCACCTACTGCGCGGACTGGAAGGCCAACGGGCACACCACGCCCGCCAGCTCGACCGGAACCCTTACTCGCAGCGGTCCGATGACCGAGGAGCAGAAGGCCGAGCGGCGCGAGGTCATCGAGAACAACCGGGCGATGGAGGCCGCCAACACCGTGCGCCGCGAGTGGGTGACGAACCTGCTCGCAGGCACGGCCGAGCCCAAGGGCAGCAAGAAGTTCATCGCCCAGGAACTGGCCGAACCCGGCTACCTGCTCGGCACCTGGATCAACCAGGGCCGCAAGCTGCTCGACGACCTACTCACCCCCGGCAAGGCCAAGCGGCCGGGAGCCAAGCGGGTACCCGCCCGCACCAGCGAGATCCGCTACACCATGATCACGCTGGCGTCGGTCGTGGCCGCCCACGAGAGCGCCATCACCCGCACCACCTGGCGCAGCAAGGACGAGAGCGCCGCCCGCTACCTGCAATGGTGCACGCTCAACGGCTACGAACCCGGCAAGGTCGAACGACTCATCATCGACGCCGCCGGATCCACCAGCGCGGTAACGCGTCCGGCCCTCGCCCTGGTCGCCGCTGACGAGCGCGCCGCCGAGGATGCCAGCACACAGGAACCGGTCGAGGCCGAGGACCAGCCAACTGCCGAGCCGGAGCCGGTCGCCGACGACCAGACGCTGCCGGTCGCGGCCTGATCATCTGCCGGTCGAGGGTCACACCGACCCTCGACCGGCAGCACGCCCGCACCAACCTCGGGAGCTTGCCATCATCGACGACGATCCGACCCCGGCCACCGCCGACACCATCGGCCGATGGAACTATCACGCCAACGACATCGGCGACTGGTGCCCGTTCAGCTACGTCCACGTCAAAACCGGCCGCGACGACCCCCGCTGTCCGGCAGGATGCGCGGACAGCACCATCGAGGCCGACGACCAACCACCACGACATCCAGCCGAATCCAGCCACGACCAGCCAAACGACGAAGGATCAACGTCGTAGGGTCAACTTCGTTTGTCGTACCTAGCTGCATGGTGCGGACCGCTGCTCATTGGTGGACCCTTGGTGTTGCCCGGCCCGTCAGGGCCGGGTGGCATCTGGGCCGTGGGGTCACCGCCCACCGTTGCTGCCCCCTTGGTGTGAGGGCTTGCGGGAGTGTTAGCGGGGCCTGGCGGTCCGGGGCATCCCGACTGGCGACAGGGCTACTGCGCCGTTGAGCGCCCGTCAATGAGCGTCCGGCAGTGATGCCCCGGGACCTGGGTGCTTGTCCAGCTGATGCGAGCAGCGAGGTCAAGCAGCTTTGAGTGTGCAACACGAGCCGGGGTCGTCGCGAATGTTCGCGGGCGTCGACTGGGCTGAGAACAGTCACGTCGTGTGTGTGATCGATGACGAGGGTGAGGTCGTCGAGCGAGTCACGGTCACGCATGACAAGGCCGGTGTCGCCGGGCTGATCACATTGCTGTCCGGTCGTCAGGTGGCCGGGACGGGAATCGAGCGGGGCGACGGGCCCCTGGTGACGGCGTTGCTGGCGGCAGGGCTGACGGTGTTCGTGATCGCGCCGTCGCAGGTCAAGAACCTGCGGGGCCGGTATGGGTCGGCCGGTAACAAGGACGACCGGTTCGATGCGTTCGTGCTGGCCGATGTGGTCCGCACCGATCGGCGTCGGCTGGTCCCGCTGGTCTGTGACCGGGCGGACACGCAGGCGTTGCGGGCGTTGGTGCGGGCCCGGCAGGACCTGCTCGGGCATCGGCTGGCGATCGCTAACCAGCTGCGGGCGCATCTGCTGAGCGTGACGCCGGGCGTGGTGGGGCTGTTCGCTGAGCTCGACGCGCTGGTGTCGCGGGCGTTCATCGCCGAGTTCGGCACTCAGGACGCCGTGGACGCACTGTCCGAGGCCGTATTGACGCCGTGGTTGAAGGCGCGGCATTACCACGTCAGAACCGCCGCGACGCTGCTCGAACGACTCCGGTCGGCCGCGCCTGGTGTCCGGGGGCCGGCCGGGCAGGCCCTGGCCGGGGTCACTCAGGCCTATCTGAGCGCGCTGAACACGGTCATCCAGCAGATCGGCGTTCTCGAAGAGCAGATCGCCGCGGCTCTGGCCGAGCACCCGGACGCGGCGATCTTCACCTCGCTGCCGCGGGCCGGGACCGTCCGGGCGGCGTGGCTGCTGGCCGAGATCGGTGACTGCCGAGGCCGGTTCCCTACCGCAGCCGCTCTGGCCGGGCTGGCCGGGGTCACCCCGTCGACCCGGCAATCGGGCAACACCCGCATCGTCGCGTTCCGCTGGGCCGTCGACAAACACTTGCGCAACGCGGTCTGCAACTTCGCCGGCGACAGCCGCCTGGCCAACCCATGGGCTGCTGATCTCTACCAACAAGCCCGCGCCCGGGGCAAGAAACACAACCACGCCGTCCGCATCCTGGCCCGCGCCTGGATCACCATCATCTGGAAATGCTGGACCACCAACACCCCCTACAACCCGGCCGATCACCGCGCCCTGCAAAACCTACTCACCCCACCCCAGCCAACCGGTTGACACAGGGCACTCCCGCCGAGGCCGGGCCCGGCCTCCCGCCGAGGCCGGGCCCGGCCTGTCCTGGCCGCTGGCGCGTCCAGAGCGGACCGGCCGGACCCTTCATTCTGCGTGAGTGGCTGGGCTGTTGTTCCGGCCTGCGGCCGGTGGACCAGCCTCCGGCTGGTGCCGGCCCTTGGGGGGCCGGAGCGGTGCGGCCTTCGGCCGCGCTGTCCTTCCCTTTTCCGGCCACCGGGGGCTGACGCCCGGCAGTGTGGGCCCCGTTCGCCGGCCGTCAAATTCACCGCGGGCTCACAAAACATCATGCACACCCCGCATGATCTTTTGCTCGAAACCCCCGCGCCGAATTGGACTGCCGTCGCCCGGAGCCGTGGCGAACGAGTTCGCCCCCCGCCGTCCGAAAAAGGGCAGGACGCCCACGCTGTGCGCACGGTTGCGGCTGGTCGCGCGGTTCACGCTCACCGCCAGGTAAAAAGATCTTGACGGAAGTCCTGGTGAACGGAGATCCGGGGTGGACATTCAATCAAATATAGGGTATCTTAGTAGTTGTCCGGGAAGGGAAGGCAAGCCCCGACCAGACAACCCAAACCACCAACCCGAAAGGGAAGACATCGTGACGATCGTCGCCAACCCCGACGTCAACGAGCAGTTCGCGCAGACCCGTGCCGCCCAGTTCGAGGCAGCCCAGCAGGCCACGGCCGACTTTGACCGGCGCATCGCCGAGGGCAAGCTCACCCCGCTGGGCAACGACCGGTTCCGGGTGACCGAGCCGGGAAGCTGGGACGACGGTGAGGTCTTGCTCCGGCAGAACGGGCAGATCCTGCCGCAGCACGGATTGGACACCACCACCGGCAGCGCCGCCCTCTATAGCACCACCCCGGCGTGGCACGGGCTGGGCAACATCGTGCCTGGCGGCACCAGCGACATCGACGAGGTGCTTGACCTCGGGGGCATCAACTTCCGGGTGGAGCGGCGACCGGTGCTGTTCCAGCCCGAGCCCGAAAGTTCGCCGATCATGCTGCCCGACCAGTTCGTCAACTTCCGCGACGACACCTATGCGGGCCTCGGGGTCGTCGGAGCCCGCTACGAGGTGATCCAGAACCGGCAGGCGTTCGAGTTCCTTCAGGACCTCGTGGACGACTACGGCGTCATCTGGGAGTCCGCCGGAGCGCTGCGCGAGGGCCGCAAGGTGTTCGTCTCCATGCGCCTGCCGCAGACGATCACCATCGACGCCGAGGGCATCAACGACGAGATCATCCCGTTCGTGGTGGCGATCAACTCCCACGATGGGTCGAGCCTGTTCCAGAACGTCGTGACCCCCTGGCGGCCGCTGTGCGGCAACACCGAGCGGTTCGCCGTCCGCGACGCGTACGCCCGCTGGGGCGTGAGGCACACCAAGAACGCCGCCGAGCGTATCGAGGAGGCCCGGCGCACCCTCAAGCTGTCGATCAAGTATTACGACGAGTTCGCCGCCGAGGAAGAGGCCCTGGCCCGCACCGAACTCGCGCTCTCGGAGTTCCACCAGGTGGTCGACCAGCTGTGGACGGCTCCCGACGAGTTCGCCTCGGACAAGACCAAGGGCAACCACCAGCGCCGGATGAACGTGCTCAACGAGCTGTGGGCCAGCAACACCGACAAGCTGGGCCGCACCGCCTACGCCGCCGAGCGCGCGATCACCGAGTACGCCGACTGGAAGACGCGGATGCGCCCGACCGGCAACCTGCGCGGTAACAACCTCGCCGCGCGCGCCACGGCCGTGCTGGAGGGCACCGCCGACGACAAGAAGAGCCAGGCCCACCGCCTGCTCATGCAGGTGCGCCGCTGACCGGCCCCCGGGGCGGGCGCGATCGCGCCCGCCCCGGGCTTCCCGCCGTGCGAACCGCCTTCGGGACCGCGCCGCGCGTAGGCCGCGTGGCGCGGTGCATCGAGCACCCGCCCCGCGGGCTGCCGCGCGCCTCACTCACGCCCCGAGACCACCAGACCACCCACCCCGCCGGAGAAACGCCATGTCAACGCTCACCGCCCGGCTACCCCAGGGCGTGCGGCTACCCGCCACCCTGCAACCCGACGACGCCCTCGACCTGATCAAAGCGCTCGCGGAGCACTACGGATGCGCCCACCTACTGATCACTCCCGACGAGGTCGAGGACCACCTCACCATCAACCGCAACGCCGCTCGTGGCCAGCAACGCCGGCGGCTCACCGCCGAGGAATGGACACGCCTCTACGGCACCGACGCGTGGCGGAAACTGGCCGCAGCCGCGCACGCCGTCACCACCCGGACCGTCCTCACTGCAATCCGGCAAGCCGCCCTCGAATGCGTCCGATGCGCCACCCCGCTCACCGGACCGCCCACCGCCACCTGGGGCCACTGCCCGGCCTGCCTCATCGGCGCCGACATCGACGACCTCCGCCGCCGACCGTGCCCGGCCGCCGGAGCCGACACGCCCCACCGCTGGGGAACTGACACGTGCGACCACTGCGGCATCCCTGCCGCCAACCCACCCGCCATCGCCGCGCGCCGACTCACCGCCCTGCCCGCCGCCGCCTGAACAAAGCCTCCCCTGGTGGTTAAAGGGCTGCCGACCGCTTGCCAACCCCACCGGTCGGCAGCCCCACCCACCAGCAAAAACACGGATCGATAGTTGCCCAGGCCTATCCACTCCCGCCAAAACATGGTATCTTAGTAGCTGTACGGGAGGGTAGGCAAGCCCCGACCGGACGACCCAAACCACCGACCCGGGAGGACAACCCATGCCCGTCAACCACGCCGACCCCTACGTCCCGGCCATCATCGACGGCATCAGCTACAGGCCCACCCCGGCCGCGTACCACGGCACCGAAGACCACGAATACGTGTGGCCCGGCCGCCCCGTCGTCGAGGGTGACTGGCCCCGGTCGCGGCCCGAGGACTGCGACAGCGACTACGACACCGCATGGCTGATGAACGGCCAGATCCTCGTGTGCACGGGCTGCGGCCTCGACTGCTCCTGACCAGTACGTTGCCGAGCGCCCAACCGGGCGCTCGGCCCTCAGGCGCGACAACACGCCCAGTCCCGAGAGGAACCCGGCAATGCCCGACTTCACCGAACTGGCGGAGATGCAGTTCGCCCGGCTCACCAGCACCGAGCAGCGCGCACTGCTGCGCCGCATCTTCTACACGCTCGAATACGACGACGAGGGAGCGCCAGGCGTTGAGCTCAGCAGCGACGTCATGGACGCCATCCCCCGACTGTTCGCCACCTACGGCGTCACCTTCACCAACCCCGACACCGCACCCACCCAGTTCCGCTACAACGACCACCGCAACGACCAGGGCCAGCGATGCGCCCACGCACGACAACCGGCACCCCCACCACGCAGCTGGGGCGGGACGATAGACCCGCCGTGGTGCCCGAACGGCTGCCTGGGCAGCATCATCGAAGGCAGCGCACCCGACGACGAGCCACAGGCGCCCGCCGGCGACATCGTCGCGATCGAGCCGCCCACGAAACGGCAGACCGACGACCCGACGGCACGGCCGGCCGACGCCGCGCCCACGTCCGCGAAGTCCGGCGACCAGGACCACCCATCGAGCGCCGCCGCCCGACCCGAGGACGCATCGTGACCATCATCGGCCCCGACACCGACCTCACGCCGTTCGTCGGCATGCCGGTCCTGTTCGCCCGCGAGATCAACGGACACCGGTACCACTACGAAGGCACGTTTACGAGCCTGAGGCACAACCGCGAACACCCGCGGCCCGAGTTCCGTCGCGACGACGCAGGCGGCACGTTCGCCTACGTCGAAGACAGCCAGCGCAAGTCGACCGGCATGCACGTGCCGTACGGCTCGACCATCAAGGTGACGACGTGAGCACCCCGACCCCCTACACCGCCCTGTGCGGACACCCCGAATGCGACCCATACCAGCGCCGCAACTCGACCCTCGACGACCAAGGCGACGTAGTCCTCTACCACGCGTGCACCGGCATCAAGTACGTGTTCCGCGACCAGGTATGCCATGGGCTGATCCTGCGACGCGACTGGACCCTGACCCGCGAAGGGGAGAACACACCGGCCGCCGCCCTCACCCAAGTCGCCGACCGGGCATGGACCGCCTCGTGGCCGTCCGGGCGGGTGTTCCTGCGCCACGACACCGGCTACGGACTGATCGCCAGGACCGCGCGCAGGCTGCTGACGCCCGCGAAATGCTGCGGGAAACAGCGTGATCCGGCGGGTGGCACTCCCTCCATAAATATGGTATTTTAGTTGTTGCGCGGGAGGGGAAGGCAAGCCCCGACCGGACGATCCCGAACCACCAACCGAAAGGAACCGGCATGCACGACCCCAAGGCAACAGCCACGGAAGCCCCCGCCGACCGGCGTACGGCCCGCATCGAAGTCGAGAACTTCGCGACCACCCTGTACGTCCTCGACGACACCAGCCGCAGCACCACCCGCAGCCGTAAGCGGGCGAAGGTCGTGTGGAGCGAGCGCGACGGCGGAACCTGCATCGACGCCGCCGACCGCGCGCTGGCCGACCTCGGGTACCAGCGGATCACCGACTGGACCAACGCCGACGACCAGCCGCCCTCGCACGCCATCGGCGACCGCAACGGTTGGCACTTCGCCACCGTCACCCTCCAGCCGACCGCCCAGAGCTGACCCTCACCCCGGGGGGGTGCGCCCGCCCCCGGGCCTGGCCGCACGCCACGGCGTACCAGACGCTCATCACACACCGCCCGTGCGCTCGCCGGATCACCGTACCGGCTGCGTGCCGAAGCCGGATCCCGGCGTGCATCGAGCACGCGGTCTCCGGGCTGCCGCCCGTCCCGCTCACGGCCGCAATTCATCAGCAGGGGCCCAGGGCCCTGCGCAACCGCAATCGCATCACCCGCGAGCGCACGACGACGTTCTCTCGCCGCCGCCCGCCTCACCCCAGAGTTCATTTCGCCAACGCGGCCACCCGCGGACGCCGCCCAGCAAGCACCAGCTTCGCAACCGCCGGGCCGCCGAGCGGCGTATGACCGCGAGAGCACAGCACAGAAAACTGAGGCACCTGATCATGAAAACCATCGAAGCCGGTGGCTGGGAAGCAGACCTTCTTGCCCCTGGCGACGCCCTGGCACACGGAGGGGTCGTTGCCGACGATAGGGCCGGGATTCGTATTCGCCAGACCGAGCTGGTCAGCAGGCGCGCCGACCTCGCCACGTTCCTCGCCGTACTCCACGAGCAACTCATCGGCAGGCCGCTCATGGTGATCGACCCGCACATCCTGCTCGTCGGCGACCCCGCCGAACGGATCGTGCCGTACGGCCCGTACCCGGCCGCCGACCCCGACGGCAACGCGTACTCGAGGATGCAGGCGCTGGAACAAGCCAGCGAGCCCTTCCTCGAGCTGCAGCTACGGCCGATGACGGAACTCGCGCCGCTCGACCCTGACCTGCCGGCCGCCACCCACCGCACCATCACCGGCGACATCGAAGTCGACGGGATCGGCGCGATCAAGGCCGGTGAGCAGTACATCGTCACCGTCACCAACGGGCAGCCGACCAACGCGTACGCCCTGATCGGTCACGAGCTGATCGAGGCACACGACTTCACCGCCGACGGCACACCCGACTTCAACAACGGCTGTCGGCTCGACCCGTGCCGCGGCGAGGAAGGATTCTTCTACCCCGCGGTGGCGCTGCTGCGGCATCTCAACGAGTCCGATACCACGGCGTGGGCCCAGGCCGACCACGACGACCTGACCTCGGCCCTGCGACAGCTGGGAGTCGAATCCTGGACCTACGACGAGGCCCAGGAGTGCTACCGGATGTCGGCCGGTGACGGCGGCCAGGACTTCGTCATCCGGACACCAGCCGACGCCAAGGCCTACCTTGCCGGACTGCAGGCCGCCCAACTCGCCCGGTAACCCGTCACTGCGCTCGCGGACGAGCTCGCGGCAGGCCGTACGAGCCCCGCGCTGACGCCAGGATCGTCCAGCACCGCGCTGACATCGCGGCTCGCGGCACCTCCATGCAGTCAACGGCAGCGCCCCGCACGCCGACACCTCTACGTGATTCGCGTCCCCGCGAACGCCGATCTCCTCCCGCACCGCCCTGCACGACAACGCCGCGCCCGGCGGAAGGCAAGCCGCCGGGCGCAGCACCAGACCACTGCCTCTCCGGAAAGGACACCGCTGTGCCCAGCACGCCGGCGGCCTCGCGCCGCCCAGACCCAGCACCGCTGACGGCCACGCCTGATCTGGCCGCCTACGACGCGATCATCGTCAACTCCTCCGCCGGCAAGGACTCCCAAGCAGCCCTCGACGTCGTCGCGCACGCCGCCGACCACGCCCAGGTCATGCACCGCGTCATCGTGCTGCACGCCGACCTCGGCAACCTCGAATGGCCCGGCGTCCCGCAGCTGGCCGCCGTCCAGGCCGAGAACTACGGCCTGCCCCTGGTCGTGCGGCGCCGCGAGCAGAACGGGCTGCTCGACCTCATCCGCGACCGCGGCCGCTGGCCCTCCTCCCTGGCCCGCTACTGCACCTCGGCGATGAAACGCCAGCCGTCGCGCCGATTCATGACCCAACATGTCCGCCAGCTCGGCCTGGACCGGCCCGCCCGCATCCTCAACGTCCTCGGCCTGCGCGCCGAAGAATCTCACCACCGCGCCCAACACCCCACGCTCGGCCCCGACCCCGGCGCCTCGAACCTCACCCGCCGCCACGTCGACACTTGGCTCCCCATCCACGCCCTGACCACCGACCAGGTCTGGCAACGCATCCACACCAGCGGGGTCCCGCACCACAGCGCCTATGACCACGGGATGCGCAGACTCTCCTGCTCGATCTGCCCCCTGGCCGCCCGCGCCGACATCGTGCGCGCCTGCCAACTCCGCCCCGACCTCGCCCACACCTACCAGCAGCTCGAAAACACCATCGGTACGCCACTTCGGCCACGAATGTCGATCCGCGATGCGCTGGCCGAAGCCGCTGCCGGCGCCGCACCCGGCGACACGATCGCCGGCGGCCGCGCGCTGCCGGCCGGGACGTGGTCGTGGTGACCGCCCCCGCGTTCCTCGCCCCAGCCACCACCGTGACACCAACCGGTGCCGTTCCCAGCACGCCGGCGCCGCCGACCTTGCCGCCGGACGATCGGTGGCACCAGCGGTGGCGCAACCACCACCACACCTGGCAGCACCGCGACGGCCAGCCGTTCGACCCCGACCGCTTCGCCGTCGTCGAGCTTGACACCCGCGACGGCAAACACGCCGCCCGGCACCTGATCCTCGACCACCACTACGCCGCCTCTTGGCCGGCCGCCATGCACTGCTTCGGACTGATCGACCGCACGCCACAGCTCGACGACTACCCGGACCCGCACCCCAGCGCCAACACGCGGGCCGGGCGGCTCGTCGGCGTCGCCGTCCTGTCGGTACCCCAGCACGTCGCCGTCGTGGCCAAACCCTTTCCACGCCTGACCCCGTATCGCGAGGCAGCCGACCTCGGCAGATTCCTACTCCTCGACCCCGTCGCAGCCAACGCCGAGTCGTGGTTCCTCGCCCGCGTGTTCCGCCTCGCCCGCCAACACGGCGTCCGCGGCGTGGTCGCCTTCGCCGACCCGGTCCCACGCCGACGCGCAGACGGCACGCTCGTGCTCCCCGGTCACGTCGGCTGGTCCTACCAAGGACACAACGCCGTCTACCTCGGCCGCTCCACCCCGAGCCCGCAGATCCTGCTACCCGACGGCACCAGCCTGCCCGGCCGAGCCATCTCCAAACTCGCGGGCTCCGAACCCGGCGCCCGCGGTGTCGCCGCCCGCCTCCGCCAGCTCGGCGCCCCCGACCCGGACGCCGGCGAGACCCCCGCGGCCTGGCTCGCCCGCGCGTTGCCGGCCATCGGCGCCACCATCATCCGCCACCCCGGCAAACACAAATACGCCTGGCGCCTCGACCGCAGCCTGACCTCCCAACTCGGCCAGCCCACCCTGCCCTACCCGAAGAGCATCGACCCGATCACCGCCGTCGCAGGCCCACGATGAACGCGCCACAACGATGGAACGGTCCCGTCGTGCTCAACCTGGGCATGGGCGTCGACAGCGTCAGTCTCTTGACCCGCTTCATGCACGAACCGGACACCCGCACCTTCGACCTCGACCAGTTGATCACGATCAGCGCGATGACCGGCGACGAGCACGACGACACCGCCGACGCCATGAACCGCCACGTTCTACCCCTCATGCGCAAACATCGGCTGCGCTACGTCCAACTGTCTCGCGCCGGCCAAGCCACCTCGGCCGGAATCACCGTGCTCAACGACAGCCGCACGCCCGCCGCCATGCACATGCGCGGCCCGTGGGCGCTGTCCGACGAACTCGCCGCCAGCGGCACCCTGCCACCCGTCGCCCGACGTGCATGTTCCCAACGCGCGAAAGGCGACGTCATCGACCGGTGGCTCGCCACCGAACTCGCCGACACCCCATACCTGCACGTCAAGGGATACCGCCACGACGAGACCCGCCGGATCGCCGCCGACATCCACCCCGCCACGCACAACCGGCACCGCGACTACCCGCTGCACCGCTGGCAATGGCTACGCCCGCACGCGGCCGCCCACCTCCACGACACGTACGGAATCACCTGGCCGCGCAGCTGCTGCCGGTACTGCCCGTACCAACATTCACGCACCGGACTCGGCGCGCTCGTCGCGCGCTGGGCCGCCCTGCCCGACGGTGCCGTCCAAGCCCTCATCCTCGAGCGCCTGGCCCTCGCGCTCAACCCGCGTCAGGTCCTGTTCGGCACCCGCGCCGCATACCAGATCGTCGCCGACCACCCTCAGCTGCACGAGGCCGCCCGCACGGCTGAGCACCAGCTCGACACGATGCCCTGGGCCGTCTACGACGTCCGTCGAATCTTCCACGCCGCGTCCGCAGACCCGCAGCGTAAAGGCCACGCCTGGCGCAGCGTCCGCCGCCTGACCACCACCGAACGCGCCGACATCGAGCACGCCCTCCAGGATCACGCCGCCATGGACCGGCTCCCGGTCATCACCGACCAGCACGCCATCCCACGCGCGTGGCACCAGCATCCCGGCGACCGCTACCCGACGCTCGAGCGCTACCTCACCACCGCCCCAGCCCTAGCCAGGGACAAAGAGCGACCCCAGTTCGCCCGCGCCTGGCACCAACTCACCGGAACCTGACCCCACCAATAAATCGGCCGGCGGACACCCCGAAGGGAGTACGTCCCGCAAGGAACGTTCTGGCAAGACCGCCGGCCGACCCCAAACCACGTTTCCGGAAAGGAAGACGTGAACCGTGAGAATATCAGCCCCCAAGGCCACCACCCCACCTCCCGAGACCGCCCCACCGGCCGACCCAGCAGACCCGACGCCGCCACCACCCGTTCCACCTGCGCCACCAGCAGCCGGCCGGGCGAGGCCGGCGACACGACGCCGAACCAGGTCGCGGCCGCCCCCTGCCGTACGGCACTATCGGAGCATGCCCGCACCCGCAGCCGCCCCCCGCTGGCCCGTCGACCTCACCGGCGACCCCGCCGAGATCGTCGGCTCCACCGAGGCCGCCCGCGTCATCGGGCACCCCAAACCCAACCGCCTACCCCACGGCCTGCTCGACATCGCCGACCAAATCGAACGCAACGACGACGGCACCGTCAAACGCCGCGGCTGGAAACGCGAAACCCTCTGGCACTACGCCAACACCGTCATGGCCCGCCACACCACCACCATCGGCGAGCAGCTCATGCTCGACCGCGACGGCGTCGCCGACCGGCTCGGAACCCACATCAGCCGCGTCGACGCCTTCATCGCCGACGCCCCCGACAACGGATTCCCCGAACCGGTCGAAGGCCGCTGGTACGACGCCGCCGACATCGACGCATTCCAGGCCGCCCATCAGCAGCAGCAGAAAAAGCTCACGGAAATCGACTACACCGGAGATCCCGACGACCTGGTCACCAAGGCCGAAGCCGCACGCATCGCCGGCTACAACACAGCCGTCAGCATCAACAACTCCAGCCTGCTCGACACCCTGCTCGCTCTCAACAAACCCGAACACAACGCGACCATGCCCAGCGGCCGACCGCGCCTACGCTGGCCACGCCGCACCGTATGGCAAGCCGCCGAACAACGCACCGGCCGCACCGGACGCCCCCGCGGCGCCACCCGAACCATCGACCGCTCAGGGCCACCCGACGAACTCGTCGTCGCCACCGAAGCCGCCCGCATCCTCGGCTACAAACGCGTCGCCAACCTGCCCCGAACACTGCGCGACAACCCCGACGAACAAGGTCCACCACGCCGATGGAAACGAGCCACCCTCTGGGCCCACGCCTCCAACCCAACCAGCAAATAGGCTGACAGCCCGTCGACCCACCAAGCCAACAAGCAAAAGATCAACTTCGTAGGGTCAACTTCGTTTGTCGTACCTAGCTGCATGGTGCAGGCCGCTGCTCCCGCCGAGGCCGGGCCCGGCCGGCCCTGGCCGCTGGCGCGTCCAGAACGGACCGGCCGGACCCTTCATTCTGCGTAAATGGCTGGGCTGTTGTTCCGGCCTGCGGCCGGCGTACCAGCCTCCGGCTGATGCCGGCCCCTCGGGGGGCCGGAGCGGTGCGGCCTTCGGCCGCGCTGCCCTTCCCTTTTCCGGCCACCGGGGGCTGACGCCCGGGAGTGTAGGTTCCGTTCGCCGGCCGTCAAATCCGGTCCGGGCTCCCAAAACATCATGCTGAACTACGCATGATCTTTTGGTCGAAACCCCCGGCCCGGATTGGACTGCCGTCGCCCGGAACCGGGCGAACGAGTTCGCCCCCCGCCGTCCGAAAAAGGGCAGGACGCTGAAGCTGTGCGGACGGGTGTGGCTGGTCGCGCGGCTTGCGGTCACCGCCGGGCAAAAGGATCTTGACGGATGTGCCGGTGAACGGGGGTCCGGGGTAGACATCCAACCCAATATAGGGTATCTTAGTAGTTGTCCGGGAGGGGAAGGCAAGCCCCAACCGAGACAACCCAAACCACCAACCCGAAAGGGGACCGCAGTGGCCTTTAACGTCCTGCTCGCAGCCGCAATCCTCCTGCAAGCCGCGACCCTCACGGCCGGATACGCCATCTTCGTCCGGCAGCGCTTCACCATCGCCGCGCTCCTGCACCGCAGCACCACCGACAAGCTCACCGGCATCCCCAACCGCGACGCCGCCGACAACCGGCTGTCCGCCCTCATGTCGCACGGCATGGGCGCGAGCATCGCGTTCATCGACGTCGACAACTTCAAAATCATCAACGACACCCACGGCCACCGCGCCGGCGACGCCGCCCTGCGCTACGTCGCCGCCCGCCTCACCGAAGCCGTCGAGCCCTACATGGTCGCCCGCTACTCCGGCGACGAATTCCTCATCATCATCGACCGCACCGGGCTCTTCGTCGCCCAGCTCATCGCCCGCGCAGCCCTGCGCGCCATCGACGAAACCCCGTTCACCTATGCCAACAAGATCATCCCGGTCAACATCAGCATCGGCGTTGCCGTAGCCGACGACATCGACGACCCCGCCGAACTCCTGCGCCGCGCCGACCACGCCATGTACCACGCCAAGGACAACGGCGACATGACCGAAGTCGCATGGATGCCCGGCATGACCATGCCCGACCCCAGCACCACCGGCCGCCGCACCTTCCGCGACGCCACGACGCGCTGAACCCGCTACGCCCGCCCGCCAGGGCGGGCGTAGCACTCAGCCCGCGCCGCCCGATCGCAGAAGGAAACCAACCATGTTCGCCAGCCCCGACCACTTCGCCGAAGTCCCACAACTCTGCGGCACCTGCGAACACGAACACCTACCCTTCACCAGCCAACCCGACTGCCCCGGCTTCACCCTTCACCCCACAACCCGCGAGCAACTCGACGAGCGGGAACTGGCCGAACTCATCGAACTCGCCGGAGAGCGCACCCTGCTGAGCGTGGCCGAAAGCGCGAACGTGCTTCACATGCTCAAGACGTGGGAGTCCGAGGCCGAAACGCTCGGCTGGGACCGGCCGCCGATCCTCGCGGCCATCAGCGCCACGCAGCCCCACATCCCGGCACGGGCCGTCATCGCCCGCCAGACGATGACCCTTCACCCGCTGGCCCTGCCCGAATCGTTCTGGACACAGGCCCACCCCACCCACGCACTGCGAGCACTGACCGCCCGCGCGACCGACCACGGCGGATGGTGGCGGCAACAGCGACGCACAGCCGGATTCGACCCTGCCATCCCACAAATCGCATGGGCCTGGCGGTGGGAAGGGTGGATCAAAGCTCCCGAGCACCAGCACGAATCCGCCAACCACAACCCGAGACTCCGCGAGGACGAGGTCCGTTGCGTGCTCGCCGTCGACGCCGACGCCCGCCTCTACACGGTGATGCGCCGACGCTCCCAGCCCACCGAACTCTGGCGAGCCGATGTGGAAACACTCCCCGCCTATCGCCAGATCCGCCGCGACGCCTTCACCAGCACCGGCGGCGTACACGGGTCGACCAACGGCCAGCTCGACCCCGCCCACGACGTCCTAGCCCAACTGATGGCCGTTCAACGACGGGAGAACATCGAGCGAGCCCAGCGCAAAGCCCGAGGCCGATGACCCCGCCCGAGCGAAACGGCGCCCCAAAAAGATCTTGATTGATGCCCCCGGTCAACGGGGGCCAAGGTAGACACCCTGTCAAGAATAGGGTATCTTAGTTGTTGTCCGGGAGGGGAAGGCAAGCCCCGGCCGGACAACTCCAAACCACCAACCCGAAAGGGACAACGTGAGGTACGACCTCCCCGGAGTCGGAAACCGCGCTATCGCGGTCGGCTATGAGCAGACCACCGACACGTTCTACGGCTACGTGTTCGGCCGCACCGAGTCCAGCCCCATCTACGTCGACCACATCGAGAAAGCCAGCGACGGGCCCGCCGCCGCCCGCTCCGTCATCGACGCCGTCCGCCCGCACGTCACCACCGTCGCCCCCGGCATCGCGGAGACCCTGTACGCCAGCCGCCACACCGGCGACGTCGTCCCGCCTCGCGTGCTGCGCATCGGCGTGGTCGACGAGCACGGCTATTACCATGCCGGAACCCACTCCAGTGACCCCGACATCGACACGCTGTCCATCCTGCGCAAGCACGTGCGCGGACCCGTTGACCACGTCGACCTCGGAGCCGGGCTGGACGCATGGCTCAACGACGAGGGCATGTACACCATGGAACCCAACGTCTACGGCAGCCGAATGCTGTGGAGCCTCGGCGCGCACCGCCAGATGTTCCACGGCCCGATCGTGTTCACCTGCTACGACGGACCCGAGACCGTCAGCCTCACCGAGATGCACGCCCACCGGCTCAGCAACACCTACGACGCCACGTGGAACCCCAACGTGCGGTTCAAGGTCGGCGACACCGTCGCCGTCCGACTCAACCTCACCTCATGGACCTCGGTGAAAGTCACCCGCCGATACGGCAACCTAGAGCCCGGCCGCCCCGGATTCGACGCCCTCACGCTCTCCGGCCGGTCCCTCTACCTGTACGACCGGCAGGTCTTGCGCGTCATCGAGCGAATCTCCTGAGCGCCAGCTAACCGCCGTTCCGGCCCGCCTCACGCGGGCCGGAACGGCCAGCCCTGGCCAGCCTGGACGCGCCGTCGCCGAAGGTCGCGTCTCGGGCGCATCGAGCACCCGATCCACGGACCGCCCCGCTCGCCCTTTCTGCGCCGCCGGCCGCCATCGGCCACACACCCTCACGTCAAAACCACGGAGCTCCACCATGAACCGAATCGCCACCGCGACCACGCTCGACCACGCCACCGTCTGGTCCCGGCTGCCGATACCCGGACGACGCCCCATCGACATTCGCGAACGCGCCGCCGCCAACGCCACGATCACCTACCGCTTCGCCGGAGTGCGCGCCGCCGGCGCGCTCACCATCGTCCCGACCTTCGCCAACGATCTCGAAGCCATTCCCACAGCGATCCGTATCCGCCTCGGAATTCCCGGACCCCAAACCGACTGCCGCAGCGAAACCCGCACCGAACTTCCCGTCATCAACGGCGTCACCCTGCACGGCGAAATACCGGCAATCAACCCTGCCGAATACCTCGCCCGCACCCGCCCCAGGCTCTATTTTTCCCGCACCGGATCACGAGAACTGTCCGACGCCACCAACGACTACTTCTGCCAGATCCTCAACGCCATCATCGGCAGTTATCTCAAGCGGCCCCAAACCAGCAACGAGCGCCGCGCCGTAGCCATCCGCACCGCCGCCGGTCGCCTCACACGACTCGAACACCAGCACATCGCATCCGCGCGCGCCGCTCTCGACCTTCAGCTCTACCACCTCGCCGCCCTCGACCTCGCCGCCGACGACCTCCGGCACCTCACCCAGCACCCGATCTCGCCGATACGCTGACACCGTCCCGACAGAAAGGACACCCGCCATGCCCCTGATCAACAACGACCGCGCAGGACGACGCGCCGTCCGAGCCGGGCACATCGCCGCAGCTGTCGGCATCCTCGTCGCACTCGCCGCCGTCGCTCTGCTCATCACGGCCATCGCCCTACGCCCCTGAACCACTCGGCCGCTCCGTCAGCCCTTCCGCAACGATCCGGCTCGACGGACCGGCCGCCAGGCCCCCACCCGCTGACGCCGCATCTGGCCGAGACTCCACCACGGCCGCGCCCCCACGACCCAACCCGCGCGGACGGCCCGGCCCGCGCCGTTTCGCCAAGCCCTCCGTCAGCTCCGCCACCCGGGCCGAGACCGCCGCAGCATCCGCCCGCTTCTGCGCCTCCCGCACCCGCGCGACGCTCTCACCCGCGTAATCGGCGACCTCGGCAGCCGGGACCAACTCCGCCAACACCGCGAGCGCCTCATCGTGGCCGCCCTGCGCCTCACTCACGGCCGCATCCAAACGTTCGAGCTCCGCCGCTCGCCGATCCTGCGCCTTCTCCACCCCGCCCCGCGCCACGGCCACCGCCCGCAACGCCGATTCCTGCGCGGCGTGCCGCCGCCGCATCTGCTCAATCGCCACGTTCGTCGAATCACTCGCCATAACCACCAAACTAACGCCGCCCGCCCCTCCTGAAACCCCCTCTAGCAATCGTTCACAAAGAGGCTCAGAACAGCCTTGGAACCATTCAGTCGTGGCCCTATCGGTTACCACCTGCATAAATAGCTAGCCGGGCCTCTATCAGCTTCACCCCTAGCACACCCCCTGGCATTCATGGCGGCCGGAAAGGGGGTGGAAGCGTCGTATTGTTCGGTGCATGCTCTCGGTTACGCGCATTGCGCCGGGGCTCGGCATCGAGTATCTGACCCGGCAGGTCGCCGCCGACGGCCACCAGTTCCGGCCGGCCGCGGACGCTTCTGTGGCCGCCTATCACGCCGATCCGGCGGCGCGCGGCGAGGCGCCGGGCTGGTGGGCCGGCGACAGCACCGCCCTATTCGGCGTGAGCGGCACGGTGTCCAACGAGCAGATCAAGCGGCTGATCGGCGCCGGGCAGCATCCGGCCACCGGTAAACAGCTTGGGCTGATGTGGCGCCGGTACCGGCCGATGGACGATGCCGCACGCCAAGCCGCGGTCGAGAAGGCGTGGGCTGCGCTGCCGGATGACGCCACGTACGAGCAGGTCGCCCGCGCGTGGCTGCGGATCTGGACCGCGCCCGAGCGCCGGCCCTTGGCCGGGCTGGACGTCACCGTCTCGCCTGTCAAAGGCGTCTCGTTGTTGTGGGCGTTCGGGAACGAGCAGGTCAAAGCGGAGGTGATGGCGGCCCACCACGCCGGGGTCCGGGCCGCCATCGCGCATCTGCGCGAGCACGGCGCCTTCACCCGGCTTGGCGCCAACGGCCTCGTACAGGTCGACACCGACGGGCTCGCTGTCATGGTCTACGACCACCGCATGTCCCGGGAACGAGACCCGCAGCTGCACTCGCACATCATCGTCTCTTCCAAAGTCCGGGTGATCAGAGACGGGCGTGAGCACTGGCTCTCGCTGGACAGTCGCGCCTTTTACCAGGCCAGCATTGGGGCGCGGGCGGCCTACGAACGCGCCGTGGAAGCCGAGCTCGGCCGTCGGCTCGGCGTGACGTTTTTGGCCCGCGGCGCTAGCGCCATCCGGGAAGTCGTCGGCATCAGCACCCGGGCCCTGCGGCAGTACGCGAAACGCCGCGCGGCGATCGAAACCGACCTCGAGGACCGCGTCGCCGATCCGGCCGGCGGGCGGCCGCGCGTAGCCGCTGCGCCGTGGCGGCGCATGGCCCAGGTCTCCACCCTGCGGACCCGCCCCGCCCCGCAGACCGGCGAGTCCACCGAACAGGCCGTCCACCGGTGGCGGCGCGAAGACCTAGCGGCCGGCCTCGACACCGCCGCCGAGGTCGCACAGATCGTCCGCGGGCAGGCGGTCGATGACACCGGTCGCGCCGCGCAGCGCATCATCACTCGGGCAGGCGCCGAACTCGACGGCGCTCGCGCACTGGAAGTCGGGGACCTGCACCGGGCTGCGCTGGCCGCGGGCGTCGTCGGTGACCGCAAAGACGCGGTCGTCGCCGAGGCGATCCGGCGGGTGCCGCACCTGGCCGTCGAACGCGCGGTCGCGGACGTCACCGAGCAGCGGGCGGTCTTCGGACTCGACCACCTCGAACTCGCCCTGGGCCGCATCCTGCACGTCGACCCCACCACCGGAACGCAAGTCGACTGGGCGCAGGTACAGCAGCTGGCCGCCGATGCCGTCCAGCAACGGCACGCCGGACTGCGGGTCCTGACCCCGCCCGCGCTCGTCGAGTGGGGCGAAACCCTCGTGCGGGGCAGCGACCGGCAGAGCATCTACAGCCGCCACCGCGACCTCAAACTGTCCACGCGCGCGGTCCTGGCCGCCGAGCACGAGGTCATCGCCTACGCCAGCCGCCGCGGCGCGAGCGCCGCCCCGAGTGACCTGTTGGACGAGGTCGCCGACCGGCTCGACCTGCGCGCGGAGAAACGCGCCGCCCTGCACTTCGCCGCCGGTGACGACCGCAGGGTCACCGGCATCGTCGGCCCCGCCGGCAGCGGAAAAACCTACCTCCAGCGGGCCGTCGGCCTCGCCGCCCAACAAGCGGCGATCCCGGTGATCGGGCTGACCGTCGGGCAGAACGCCGCGTACGTCCTCGCCGCCGCCACAAAAGAAGGCGGCCTGCCGGGTATCCGCACCGAGAACATCGCCATGTGGCTGCACGCCCAAGACGCGCCCCCAGCAGGAACCCGGGCCGAGAACTGGCAGTTCCGACCCGGCCAGTGGGTCATCATCGACGAAGCATCCCAGGTCTCCACCCACGACCTCGTCCGCCTCACCCGACTCCTGGACGCCGTCAACGGGAAAATGATCATGGTCGGCGACCCTGAGCAGGTGAGCGCGGTCGGACCCGGCGGCATCTTCCGCTACCTCACCTCACTCGGCCACACCACCGAACTCACCGAGATCGCAAGGTTCACCGAGACCTGGGAAGGCCCCGCCTCACTACGGCTGCGAGCCGGGGACACCACCATCCTGGCCGAATACGACCGGCACCAGCGAATCCTTCCCGGACATCGAGCCGACCTCATCAACGAGATCGTCACCGCCTGGACCGGTGACATCCTCGCCGGCCGCGACTCGCTGATCATGGTCGAAACCGAAGCCGAAGCGGCCGACATCGCCGCCCTGGCCCGGCGCCGGCTCATCGGCGCCGGGATCGTCGCCGACGGGCCTACCGTCGAACTCGCCGACGGCACCCGGGCCGGGGTCGGCGACACGATCGTGACCCGACGCAACAACCGCAAGCTGATCGCCGGGGACCGGTTCGTCGCCAACCGCGACCAATGGCGCGTCACCCACCTGCACGACAACGGGGACCTGGACGTCACCAACACCGTCACCGACGCGACCAAGACACTGCCCGAGCGCTATGTCGCCGAGCACGTGCGGCTCGCGTACGCCGCCACCGTCGACTCCGCCCAAGGGCGCACCGTCGACATCGGCCGCGCGATCGTCGACGAACGCACCAGCCGCGCGCGGCTCTATGTCATGGCCACCCGCGGCCGGCACTTCAACGAAATCGGCGTCGTCGTCGAAGACGAACCACCCGAAGGGCACCCGCAGGCGCCGCGCGCGGCCGGGATCGCCGTGCTCGCCGACATCCTGCGCGCCGACACCACCGACCGTTCGGCCACCGAAACCCGCCACACTCTGTGGGCCGACCACGACAGCTTGCACTACTGGGCGCCCGTCTACGACGACCTCACCGCCCGCGCCAACACCGACAAGTACGTGGCCATCGCCCGCACCATCGCCGACCCCGACGTCGCCGCCAACCTCGCCTCCGACCCGGCGCTGCCCGCTCTGCTCACCCGCCTGCAGAACCTCGCCGCCGCCGGCTACGACCCCGAACAAGTCCTCGCCGCGGTCATCACACCCCGCGAACTCGACACCGCGAACGGGGTCGCCGCCGTTCTCACCTACCGCATCGACCGGGCCTACCACGACCTACAGCCCGACCCGGCCGTCGCCCTCAGCCCGGCCCAGAGCGCCTCCTACACCGCCCGCCTCCCCGAAGCCGACGGCGACATCGGCGACGCCCTCGACCAGGTCGCCGCGATCTGCGACACCCGGATCACCGCCCTCGCCGAACTCGCCGCCGACCATCGACCCGCCTGGACCACCGCCCTCGGCCCGGTGCCCGACGACGAACCCGGACGCCGGCAATGGCTCGCCGGCGCCGCGGTCGTCGCCGCCTACCGCGACCGCTACGCCCACACCGACGCCGACCCCATCGGCCCCGAACCGGTCATCGGCGCCGACCCGCAACGGTGGGGAGCCTGGTGGCGCGCGCAGACCGTCATCGGCGTCGCCACCCTCACCGGCCAACTACGGGCCGCCACCGAGACGGACCTGCGCGAAGTCGTGAGTCTGCAACGTGCGGCTGATCGGCAGGCACCCGACTATGCCGGCGGGAAACTCCGCGTCGCGCATCTTCAGGTCATCGTCGCCGAGCAACACGTCACCGACACCCGGCTCGCGCTCGCGAGCGCGCAGCAGGACGCCACCACCAAGGCGAAGCTCGCCGACGCCAGCACACCTCGCTGGTGGCACGTCGGCCCGCTGCGCACCCGCGCGGTCGCCCAGCACACCGCCGCGACCACCGCAGCGAACCGCGCTGCCGACCGCCTCGAGACACTTGAAGAAACTCTTGATCAGGCCCGCGAACGCCTCGCCGAGGCCCGTAACACGCTCACCCCGCTGGAGCAACAGCACCACACCTGGGGCACCTGGTACCGCGAGCAGTTGCCCACACGCTATGCCGGCCTCGCCGCAAACGCCGAACTCGTCCGCCGCCAGCAGCAACTCCGCCAGGACGTCCAGGCGCTCGGCGACGCCGTCCGCGCCACCACCGACAAGGTCCGCGCAGTCGACGCCACCCAGCCCCGGCCGCACCAGCGGCCGGTTCCGCAGCGGCTCGCCGAGCACGCTGACACCGTCCGCGCGCGGTACGCCGGTGCCGAGGACGTCGACCCGCGCGACGACCTGAACCCCGATCCGGACCTCGGCTGAAAGGGCCGCCGCGGGTCGCCGCGGCGGCGTGAGCGCCGGAGGACGTTACACCGCGGAGCGCAATTGCGTGATTCCTCGGGCCGCGAACCGGCTAACGATGTGTTCCACCCGGGTTCGTTCCTGCTCGCCAGCGTTCGAGGCTGCTCGAAGGATGGCGTGCATGTCGTCGAGGCTGCGGGCGTAATCCCAGTAGTCCGGGTCGTGGTCGAGCCACAACTCGAAGATGTCGAGGCACGCCGCGGCGTCCTGCGCAGCGTGTTCCCTCATCTTGCTCAGCACGCGAGCGCTCGGATGGAAGGCCGTATTCCTGGACATCACCGTGTGCAGTTGGGCGAGCGCCCACGCCGGGTCGAACGCGTCGCTGAGGTACCAGACGTCGACGCTTTCCAGCTCGTCGAGAGCTGCGGCCGGATCCACACTGGCGAGCCGGAATCCCCACAGTGCCTTCAGGCGGTCACGGCGCTCGGCATCCAGCGGTACGGCTGCGGCGAGAGCCCTACCGACGCTCTCGAGGATGACCGTCGCCGCGCGTGGAGGCGCCTGCCGGTAGAAACGGCGCAAGAGCTGGTCAGCGTCGTCAAGGCCGATACGCCCGAACCAATACCGTTGGCCGAGGTGGACCGCGAGTTGGCTCGCGCGGAAGATCGACCACTCGTCGTCGCTCGGGGAGAGCTCGGTGACGGCGTGGTCGTAGTGCGGCAGCAGCATCTCCCACAGGTCGTCAGGCGGCGGCTGGTTGCCGATGTAGCCGCGCCACGCCGCCATCCACGCCTTCTCCCGTCCGGCCGACAGAGGCAGGATGTCCGGCAGGTGCTGCAGCGTCCACCCGGCGTCGAGGTGGTACATCAGCGGGATCGTGCGCCCCAGCGTCTCCTGCACGGCGGCGGAGTCGTCGGCGGTGCCGCAGTGCTGTTCGACGAGGCTCAGAACGCCGGCCGGCGTGGCGTTCGAGTCGATCTGAGACTTCCAAACGCCGATCCTTAGTGCGGTGTGCAGAGCTGTCGAACGTACGGCGTCGAGCGCAGCCGATGAGTCGTCCCGCTCGGTCTGAGGGTCGGGATCGGGGTCGTCGAGGGCGGATCCGACGACCGCCATGAGCGCGGGCTCGCATGCGGCCGGTATGCCGCCCTCGGGGTACCGCAGCCCGAGTCCGAGCAGATGCAGGACGTTGTAGCGCGCCGAGCGCCATTGCCGGTCGTCGCGGCTGGTTCGGCCGGCGGACAGTTCCGCGACGGCCTGGGCGTCGACCCAGGCAAGAAGGTCGATCAGCGTCGGCCAGTCGAGTACTCGGTGGTCCTTGGCCGCGACGGCGAAGCCTTCGAGGATCGCGGCAGCGTGCGCAGGCTCGACGCCGATGAACGCGGTGGCGTCCCGCGAGCGCTGCTCGGCGACTGCGGCGATGGATGCGCTCAGGGCAGGCCTGATGGATGACCGGTCGAGTTCGCGCCAGTCCTGCGGCGGCTGCCAGCTCGCGAGGAAGGTGACAAGGTCGATCGGCGACATGGACTCAAGGTCGCTCGCGTCGACCGGGGAATCCCCGCTGCTCCATCCGAAGGTCATCCGCAGCGGCGCGACCGCCAGATCGGGTGCTGGTCCGTACTCGGCGATCAGTTGCTCGTATCGGCTGCGAGCGTCGGCGTCGAGGACGGGCTCCAGAGGTGCCAGCCGATCACGAATCCACCGGTCGGCGCGGTCACGCAGCCGGGCATCGAGATCCGGATCGTCACCCGTTCGGGTGTACTGGGCTCGCCACTGTTCGAGGTCCGGGCCAGCCAGGATGGCGGCGACGAGTTGCTGCACCTCGTGCGTCTGCAGTCGGTCATGAGCGTCTGCAAGCAGCAGCTGAAACTCGTACGCGGCGCCGTCGTCCGCGAGCAGGCCACGCTCGAAGAGGTACCGGCGCACGGTTCCCGGCTCGCCGTGGCCGTGCTTCCGTACCAGGTGCAACGCCATGCGGCGGAAGATCAGCGCCCTATGCTGCTCCAGCAGGCCGAGAACCTCCTCGAGGGTCGCTGCGCTGACGGTCAGGAGTTGATCGGCGATCGAGAGAGCCGCGTCCAGCAGGGCATCACGGGCGGCGGGTCCGTACGGCTCGTTCTCGTCGGTCAGCAGGGACGGCCGCCAGACTCGTGACTGATCCTCTCCGTCGTCGCCGTAGACGGTGACCGCGCTGTCAACCAGCCCGAGGGTGAACGACAGCGCGGGCAGCCCGACCAGCGCCGCGACCGTCGGCAGCGCTCCGCGGACCACACTGACGTAGTCGTAGACGCGGATCGGCTCGTGCCCGCGTCCGGGCACGTCTCTGAGGACGCTGCGGACGAGTTGGTCTGCCGCGTCGACATAATCCGCGCGGGCAAGGCGCACGGCGAGTTCGCCGATCTGGTCGGCGGCGATCACGCCGTACGGCCCGGGCACGGACCTCACGATTGTCGGCACGAGCTGTGCACCGAAGTCGGGCGGCAGAATCAGTGCCACCTTAACCAGGTCCCAGATCACGTAGCTGTTGTCCGTCGGCGGGACGTCGAGCGCGGCCTCGGTGGTCGCAGCCGGGTCTACGGCGGCCATCCGAACCAGGTATTCCGATTCGGGCCATCGATTCAGGGCCAGCACCTGGCCGTCCGGGTCGGTGAGCGGCGGCGGTGGGCTACCAAAGAAGTCCTTCGCGCGCAGGACGCTGAGCCACGCAGGCGAGGCGTGGGTGAAGAAGTATCGTCGTGCGGTCTCGTTGGCGGGAAAGTTCTGCGCGAGCCGCTCAGCGTCGTCCTCGGTGGGGTGCTGCTCGGCCAAGAGAAGGTCGAGGTCGTCGAAGACCGCGCGGTAGCGCCGCTCGAAGCGCTCGAGAATCAGGTCGAACAACGCCTCCATCTGAAGGAAGAAGGCCCGGAAGTCGGCATCCACCGGGCGGGGGTAGTCAAGGCCGTTGCGGTGAGCGCGCCGGTGCAGGCCGATAGGCATTTCCGGGTTCTGGCCGAGCCAAAACGCCCTCAGCGGGTCCGACGCGGGAATCTGCAGGTCGTCGCAGATCGCCGAGATCTTCAGGTTCCCGCTTTCCTGGGCCTTGTTGGCTTTCCTGATCTCGGCCTGGTCGACCTGCGTCATGGCGCGCTCTTCCAGGACAGCCCGGATGGCGCTGTCGACCTCCCGCAGGGCGTGACCGACCATGTGGCTGGTCGTCGGGCGTACGGGCGTCTCCGTCATCCGCTCGCATGCTTCCCGCCAGAACTCGGCCGCTCCAGGGCTGACCAGACGTGTCAAACGCCGGTATATGTCGGCCTGCTGCGCCGTCAACGCCGGCCGCATCGCATCGTCGCCCTGAACCATGACCGCCCCCATCACCGGTGCCGTGCCCGCCGATAGTAGAAGAGCGATCCCGGAAGTCACGCACGATTTCCGGGTCAACTGCCGAACACTCGGTGTCCTGGGGAGACCGGTACAAAGGCTGTCGCTTCCTGCCGGCCAACCTCTCCGCGACAGGAGGGCCGTGCCGTGCTCACGCAACGGCCCCCGCCCTGTCGAAGGTCACGTAGTGCGACCACACTGGTCCCATGAACAACAGCCCGGCGGCGACGGCGCGAGAATGGGTATCGGCCCGCAGCTGGGACCGGTTTGTGGGAACCCCCGAGTCCGCCGTCCTGGACGTGAAGTCCGGCATATACCAGCTCGATGATCCCGCTGGCGCCGGTGAGTTGATTAAAGATGTGGCCGCGTTCGCGAACGGCCAGGGCGGTCTACTTCTCGTCGGATTCGGCACGCGGGTCGAGAACGGTCGCGAGATCATCGACGCGCTGAAACCCGTGCCGGCGCGCTTGGTCGACGTCGATCGGTACCGCAAACTGGTCCGCGACCGGGTGCGACCACTCATTCGTGGTCTGACCGTCGACTTCTACGCCGTCGATGACGAGCGCGGGGTGCTGGTTATCGACATTCCGGCGCAACCCGAGACCGCCAAGCCGTTCGTCGTCCCCGGCCCCGACGGCAAGAAGACCCCGACGACGGTCGGTGTCCCCATCCGGGACGCCGATGCGACGGTCTGGCTGACCCACGACGGCCTTCAGCGACTGCTCTCGACCGGCTGGAATGCCGAGAGCGGCCCACGAGCGGACATCATCGAAGCGTTGAACACGGCAGTCGCCGCCGCAATGCCTGCGCCCCCGCCGCCGTCCCATCCCGAGGTCGGTGAAGGCGGTGGACGGCAACGCCAACAGTTCACTACCGCGTACGCGGCCGGAGGCGGACAGCCCCTGCTCGGGTATCCGACGCAACCGGTCACCGTAGTCGGACCCGGCCTGATCCAACCGCTCGCCGGCCGCGACAGTGCGCCCGGCCCAGTTCTAACCGTATTGCCGAACGGGCGCAGCGCCGTCGTTCCGGGTGACGTCTGGGAAGACCTGCGCGAGGCGGGCAACGCCGCCGATACGGAGACGAGTATCAGCAACGTCGGCCTGCCCTCGGCCTCGGCGGACACCCCCTTGCTGATCCGCGGCGACGCGCAGACGGTCGAGCTGGAAGGCGGACGATGGGGACCTGGCCGTCTGGCCCAGGTGTCACCCGGCGGGCGGTTGCTGTGGCGGCCGCACACCCGCCGTGACTTCGAGACGCACCACAACAACTTCGCCACCGGCGAACTCACCGAGCTGTACCTGCGCGCCGTCCTCGACGTCGCTTGGCAAAACTGGACGTACGGGCCCCAGTCGCTCCCCGTCGCGGTCCGGCGACGGCATCGCGACCTGCTCACGGAATCCGGGCTCGCCGCGCACATGTCCAGCCTCGTACACCGCCACGCAGCGGCGGCCGATGCGCCGGCGTGGAACCTGGCCAGCGGATCCGACAGCAATCACTCGGCCATCAGCTCCCACGTCCGCGCACAGACCACCACGCCCGACGGGGCGCCGGTGATGACCGCGAACTCGGTGCTGCAAACCGGCAACTGGCGTTCCCCGTCGTCGGTCCTGGCCACCGTCGACCTAGGAATCAATCTCCGACACCTCCAGCAGCCGCACGACGCCGACAATCCGCAAGCATCGCGTTCCCGTCTGCCGATCGCCGACCTCGTTGGCGCTTTGGTCGCGATGTGGGACGCCATCGTCGTGCTGCCCGAGGCGCTCGAGCCCGACTTCACAAGGCTGCCGTACGCGGCGCCCCCGTTCGTCGTCTTCTACATCAACGCCGGAACGGCCGCGCGCGACGACGGTGACGAAGGCACAGCGCGTCAGCTGAGTCTCCCGGACGTCCTCGATTTCGCCTCGTTCGGCGACGGCCCGCGCGATGTCTCCCGGACGCAGACGGCGTTGCGCATCGTCGGCCCATTCGACCCGGACCGGGAAACCCGCCGACACCTGGTGGCCGACAGCCTCAACGATCTGGCCATCGGCTGGGGCTTCCTCGCCGCGGACGTGAACAGGCTGCCCTCCCGCAAGATCTAGGCATCCGCGTAGCCAGACAGTCGGTCACCTTCAGTCGGTCGCTATCGTCAGGCAGCGGGGGCCTGCTCACCAGGCCGCTCATGCGCCGATCGCACAAGGCCGCCCGCAACCGCGACGACGAGCGTGAGCAGGGGCAGCAGCAACATAGCGGCGGCGAGACCCACGTGAGCAGCGAGAGCGCCGATCAGCACGGGCCCGATCACGAAACCCGAGTAGCCGAGCGCCGCGACCCGCGAGAGCACGCCGCCCGCGTTGTCGGCGTCCAGATGCCCGGCAGCAGAGTAGGTTTGCGGCACCACGCACGACAGGCCCGCGCCGAGGAACCCGAATCCGGCGACTGCCGCCAGCGGTATGCCGGTCAGGACTCCGGCGGCGAATCCACCGCCAGCCAGCAACCCGCAGATACGAATCAGGGACGCGGGGCCGAAGCGGGCCACGAGACGGTCGGCGGTAAGCCGGCCCGCGGTCATCGCGAGCGCGAAGACGGCGTACGCGCTGGCCGAAATGCTGAGCGAGCCGTGCAGGCTGTCGTGCACGTAGACGCTGCTCCAGTCCGCGGCGGCGCCCTCGGACAGCAAGCTGCAGAAGGCGATCAGCCCGAGCCCGGCAATCCTCCAGAACGGGATCGAAGCCGTGCCCCCCGGCGCACGCCCAGAGGCGCGCATGCTTGCATTGCCCGCTCCGTCGATGTGCGCGTGCCGCGCCGAGAGCAGCGCGCCGGCGGCGAGCACAAGGCCGAGGACCCCGGCGAGCGTGAACGTGCCGGTCGCCGTGGGGTCGGCCGCGGAAAAGCCTGCTCCGGAGGCGGCAGCGAGCAGGCCGCCGATGCTGAACCAGGCGTGGATCGAGCTCATGATCGGCCTGGCGTATGCGGTCTCGCACGAGACCGCATACGCGTTCATCGCGACGTTGGTAGTGCCGTGGGCTAGACCGAACAGCAACAGGCCGGCGACCAAGGCAACAAAGGTCGGTGCGTATATGAGCGCGGCGAGCGCGGGCCCGAGCACAAGCGCGGCGGGCGTTAGGACGCGTTGCGTGCCGTACCGGTCGATTAGCCGGCCGGTGAGGCCCATTCCGGCCAGGCCGCCCAGGGCGAGGGCTAGCAGGGCGATGCTGAGTTGTCCGTGGCTGAGGTTGAGGTGTTGTTCGATGGTGGGCATCCGCGCGGTCCAGGTTCCGGTGGCGGCTCCGACGATGGCGAACAGCGTCGAGGCTGCCAGCCGGGCGCTGAACAGTCGTTGCTGCGGCTGAGCCACAGTGCGCAGGTGAATTGTCATCAGGAACTCCCGAGCACGACGGGCGCGCTCTCGAAGGGTCGGGGTGACGAGCAAAGGGCTCCGGCAGGCTGACTCGTGACCCGGTCCAGATCACGGCCATAAGCCGCTGGATCCCGGATGGTCATGAGGTGTCCCGGCCGCCGCATCGGCGACCGGGACCTGTTTCCTGCAAAGCGCGAGGTGAGTTAGCTGGCCATCGTGGACATGGCGTTACGGGCGACCTCGTTGAGTAGCTCGGTGACCTGGGTCGGCGGCACGCTCTGGCGGGTGATCTGGTTGATTGAGATCCGCAGGTAGAGATTGCCGTCGTACACCGTCAGGTGCGGGCCGATCTGGTTGTCGGTCCAGCCGTAGGCGCCCTGCGCGGCCAGCTCGGGATCGGTGGTGAGGGTGTGGTCCTTCGCGTCCGCCCTACGCATCCCGTTCCAGAACGCGGCGACCGCGCTGGCGGTGCCCGGGTTGCCGACCATGACTTGAATGTCGACCAGGCTGCGGGAGCCGGGCGCTCCGTACTGCCGGTCGCAGCGGGCGAAGCTGGCGAAAGAGGTCTTCTCGTAGTGCGGATTGGCGAGGTTGCCGGCGTCGTCGCCGAGCGCGGCCGAGAGGCTGTCGAGCTGGATCAGATCGCAGCCCTTGGTCGTGCTTCGGTAGGTGTAATTGTGCGTGCTGGAGGCGCTGGTCGCGGTCGAGGGCGGTGCGATCGACGGCGGATGTGCCGACGCAGATGGCGTCGGCGTGGCTCGCGGGCTTGTGCCGCACGCGGCGACGAGGAACGCGCAGGCAGCGGCCAGGACGCAGACTGCGGTCCGCAGTCTTACCGAGCCGGAGGTGGTGTTGCTTCTGCTGTGCATCGTGGGTTCCTTTCGAGGGTGAGTTGCCGGGGTGGCCGATCGGATTTGTGCCGGTGAAGCGCGGCGGTGCCGCGGGGGTGCGCGGTAGCGCGCCGAGTGGTGAATCACGTCGTGTCCATCGGGATTCGTGTGGTGCTCGATGGCGACAGGAAGAGTTCGCGCAGCGCCGTTCGGAAGGTGTCCCCGACGGGGGCCCGGCCGGTCGCGATGTACTGGTGGTAGGCGTCGCTGATCTGCGGGATGAGGTCGGTGACCAGCCGGGACCCGCGGGAGGTCGGGTAGAGCTGGGTCAGCCGCCGGTCGCCGGTTTCGCGGGTGCGGTAGATCAGCGCGCGTTCGACCAGCAGGTCGCAGACCTGTGTGGTGCCGGACTTGGAGATGACGGCGATGTCGGCGAGCTCGCGGGTGGAGATGCCGGGCTGGTCGTTGATGATGGTCAGCACGTCCCAGCTGGTCCAGTTCAGGTGCACGTTGTAGAGCACGTAGGTGTCGAGGTGCCGGCGAACGAGGTTCGCGGCGCGGACCAGCAGCGCGAGGGTGTCGAGGTCGACGCTCGGGATGCTGTCGACCCGTGAGCCCTGGACGTCAGCTGGAGCCTCTGGGTGGTGGTCGTTCACCGGTGCCTCGCGGTCGCGGTCGGCGGTGTGCTGGTCGGTGGCCGCAGCCGGTGCTGTCTGGGCTTGGGGCGATGCGGGTTGCGGTGGTGGTCGCCGTGCGCGGGGTGCTCGGGCGTGGGTAGATGGACGCCGCCGTAGGTGGCGAGGGCATCGGTGCGCGGGTCGTTGTCGCCGTGGTGGCGTGCTGGGTGCTGGGTGAACATCTGTTCCTCGTTCCGTGCCGGGGCGGGTGGGTTCGCTCAACTGCGGCAGGTGGTGACGCCCGGGGTGCGGCCGGCGGGGTGGGTGATCCACTGGTTGGCGATCGCTTCGGCGATCGGCGCAGTGCGATGCAGGGTGATCGAGTGGCCGGTTTCGGGGATCGACGCCATCGCCAGCGGTGTGGTCGCGGCGTAGTCGGGGCGTTCGCGCTGGCATAGCTGCGCGCCGGTGCCGCAGGGCAGGTCGGTGGTGCACAGCAGGGCGTCGTCGGCGCCGACGATCGTCAGCACGGGTACGCGGATGTGCTTGCTGTAGCCGGTTTCCGTTTCGGGGGTGAAGGTCAGCTCGCCGCTGGTGCCGGTCGATTTGCTGGCCTCGTCCCAGGCGGCCGCGCCGGGCAATGCGGTCTGCGCATCGAGGAAGAAGCCGGCCCGGGTGCCGGGCTGCGTGGTGAGGTAGCCGGCGGGCAGCGCCGTGTTGGCGAACTTCGGGTCGTCGGCGGCGGGGTGCAGGTCGTTGGCGAAGGCGGTGATCTGATCGGGTGACAGGCCGTGCAGGATGCCGGTCAGGACCAGCGCGTCGACGTCGTGATGGGAGGCGGCTTCGGCCATCCAGACGATGGAGCCGTAGGAGTGTCCGACCCCGACGACTGTGCGGTAGTGGCCGATGGTGCCGTCGCGTAGGCCGGTGACGATCTGGTGGGTGACGGTGGCTTCGGTGTCGGCGGTGATCTGGTCGGCGGGCGGTTTGCCGCTGGCGCCGACGCCGACGCGGTCGATCATGTAGACCGACTGCCCGGAGCCGAGCGCTGCAGAGACCCAGTCGGCGGCGGGGTCGGGGGTGGTCCAGTAGGTGTGGTCGTAGGTGTAGCCGGACAGCAGCACCTGCACCGTGCCGTTGGGGTGCGGGGGTGTGCAGAGCCAGCCGGCGATCCGATAGCGCGGGCTGGCCAGGCCGGGGGTGAGGGTGGCCGTCGTGTCGTGGCGAACACAGGCGGGGCCGCCGGTGTCCGGCATCGCTTCGGCGCCCGGGACACCGACGAGCATCACCGCGACCGCGGCGACTACCGCGAGCAGCATCGTTGTCAAGTGCCGGCTGGCGCTGCGGCGAACTCGAGTTGTCGTGCGGGCTCGGGACGGAGACGAAAAGGTGGGCATGGTCGTCGCTCCTTGGTGTTGATCGGGACTGTTGGTGGGCGGTTGCGGACTGCCGGCGCAGGTCCGCACGCGTCGGGGTTGCCGGGTGACGGCGGCCCGTTTCGCGGGTCCGGCACGGTTCGTGCGTGGGGCGGCCGTGCTGGTCATCGGGTGCTCCCGGCCAGTGCGAGCTGCTGGCCGTCGCCGGCTCGGATCGCGCTGGCCATGTCCTCGAGGAAGTCGTTGATCGACGCGATCGGTGTGCCCGGCATAGGGATGACGTGGCTCCACCCCCGATGCGAGGCCATCGCCCACCGGCTGCGGACGGCATCGGGCGGCGTCCGCAGGACGACGGTGAAGGCGTTCGGCTGCCGGTAGGCCTCCCAGCCGAGGTGCCGCAGCTGATCGCAGACGTGGCCGGCGAGTCCCCGGGTCCGCTCGGCGCGGGCACGCAGCCCGTCGATCCTCAGCGTGTTGAGCGCGTACCAGAGGATCAGCGGGGCGTGCCCCGATCGGGAGCCGCCGATGGTGGTGTCGAGGCTGCCGATGTAGCCGACCGGCTGGGCGGCGCGGGCCCGGTGTGAGGCTTTGGTGATCACGACGCTGCACGGCGACGGTGCGGCCAGGAACTTGTGGCCGGAGATGCACATCGAGTCGGCGCCGTCGGCGAAGTCGATCCCCGGCCGGTCGGTGGGATCGAGGAGGGCGAGTGGGATGCCGGCGAGTGCCGCGTCGGCGTGCACGAAGCGGTCGCGGATCGCGAGGTCGTCGAGGATCGCGGTGATGCGCCCGACGTCGTCGACCGCCTCGGTCATCGTCGTGCCGATGGTGGCGATGACGATGGCGGGCCGGTCGCGGCGCAGGCCGAGTTGGGTACGCAGGTCGTCGTAGTCGATCTCGCCGCGGGAGGTGCTGCGGATCCGGACCGCCGGCAGCGCCAGCTGTCGGCGAATCTTGTCCAGCGAGTAGTGGGCTGAGTCGGAGTAGTAGCAGACGGCGTCCGGGTAGAGGGACCGGGCGATGGTCAGGGCAGCAGCGTTGCTTTCCGTGCCGCCGCTGGTGACGTAGCCCCACCGGTCGTCGGCGGGTGCGCGGAACAGGTCGGCCAGCAGTTCGACGACCTGACGTTCCTGTTTCAGGGTGTTGTTGGGTACGTCGCTGCCGGTGTAGGGGTCGCCGATGTTGTTGATCGGCTTGGTGAGGAGCTCGGTGAGCGGCCGGTAGTCGATATCGGATGCGCCGGGAAAACCGATGGAGATACGCGCGGCGTCGTCGAGCTGACGGCTGATCTCCATCACCTCGGCGGTGATCGGGTCGTTGTGCATGGGTTCCTCGTCGAAAGAAGGGCTGTGCGGCAGGGCGCCCATCGGCGGGCGCCGGGCCCGGGACTGCGACCTGCGTGAGGGTCTGGGTGGCCCCGGCGAGGTCGTGTTTGTTCTTGGGTCGTGCACAGCGCGACGGCGGTGCGCCTCCACACGGCCCAGCGGCGGGCTTAGGGGTGGGGGCAGGCGGTGACGGCCGGTCGCGCGCCGGTGCCGGTCACGGTTCGGGTGATCCACCTGTCGGCGGCGGCGAGGACGGTCGAGGCGCCGCGGTGCAGGTTGATGGCGTGCCCGGCACCGGGCACGGTCATCGCGGCAACTCGTGTGCTCGGCGCGTAGATGGTTTGCACGCGCTGGCACAGTTGGGCGCCGGTGTCGCATAGCTCGGTGGTGTTGCAGAACAGCGAGTCGTGGCTGCCGTCGATGAGCAGGACCGGGACGGTGATGTGCCGGCTGTCGGCGGCGTACGCGGCGGCGGTCATCGTGCCCAGTTCGCCGGTGGTGCCGACGTCCTTATGGGATTCTTCCCAGGCCGCGGCTTGCGGTACGGCGGTGTCCGGGTCGAGGAAGAAGCCCGGCCTGGTGCCGGGTGGGGTGGTGACGTAGCCGTCGGGCAGGTTCGCGTGGGCGAATGTCGGGTCGTCGGCGGCCGGGTAGAGGGCGTCGTGGAAGGCGGTGAGCCCGGGCTGGTTGTACTGGGGCAGTTTGCTGGTGAGCACGAGCGCGTCGAGATCGCGATGCTGGGCGGCTTCGGCGGCGAGGATGATCGAGCCGTAGGAGTGCCCGACGCCGACCACGCTGCGGTATCGGCCGAGGGTGCCGTCGTGCAGCGCGGCGGTGATCTGGTGCACGGTCTCGGCTTGGCTGCTGGTGGTGACCTGCTCGGCCGGGGGATGGTCGCTGGCGCCGACGCCGACGGGGTCGATCATGTATACGGCGTCGCCGTGCGCGAGCGCGGCGGCCGTCCAGTTGGTCGGCGTGCTCGCGCCGAGCCAGTAGGCGTGGTCGTAGGTGAAGCCGGAAATCAGCAGCTGAACGGTGCGCGTGGCATGGCGGGGCTGGCACAGCCAGCCGGCGACGCGGTAGCGCGGCGCGGTCGGGCTGCCGGTGAGCGTCACTGAGACGTCGCGGCGCTGGCACCCGGCCCCGGGATCTGGGGATGGGCGCGGATGGGCGCCTGCCGGGCTCGCCACGGCGAGCACCACGAGCAGGGCCAGCAGGAAGCTGGCGATGATCGGCCGCCCGGCACGCGAGATGCGTGTGGACTGCACAGGGGGTGTGGGCTGCGCCGTGGGCGTGGACAAGTTCATGTGCTGCTCCCTTGGTGCTCGAAAAGTGATCGGTTGTCGTCGTGGTCGGGGGGTTTGCTGACGGCGGTTTGAGTGCTTCTCGCCGATGGCACACGAGCGGGTGAAGGGTTGCGTTCGGGGATTCGCCGTGCGCGGGGTTGCGATATATTTCTGGTGGCGTAGGAATGCTTTTGGTCATGTCGAACCGAACCGATACGGGCTCATCGAATACGTGCCGAAATACGGGAAGGGAATGGATCGGTAGTGCGTTCCGCCGTCGCCGGTTTGCTCGTAGCCGTAGTAGCGGTTCATTGAGGCGTCCACCCAGCCGGCGAATAGGACGACATGCCCGCGCAGGTCTGTATCGGGGTTGATCATGAGGTCGCCGGGGCGTAGCTGCGCCTTGGAAATATGTGTTGATCGGTCGGCGAGGTTGACCGTGGTCAGCCCTGGTCCGGGTAGTCCCAGAGCCATGGACACGTAGCCGGAGCAGTCGCGGCGGTAGCCGTGGAACAGGTCGCCCGGTACGTTGCTGGACAGGTAGGGAACCGGGCCGCCGTTCCAGGCCGTCAACCACGTTTTAGCGCGCTGGAAAACAGCGCCTATTCCGACACAGGAATCGTCGGGGCTGCTCGACGGGGTGGCGGTCGCCGGGCAGACGCTCTCACACTGGTCGCTGTCGCCGATAATCGCGGTCGAATTTCCTGAAGCGACGGCGGTCACGACCTGCTGGGCGTCGGTTTCATAATCGGCATATCGGTCCGGGAATGCCGATTTCTGCACGGCCTGAGCGGCCTCGGTCAAGGGCAGCGTCTGCCAGTTCTTCACCTGGGTCAGGGCGGCATAAAACTTCGTCGAGGCGTAGACGGGGTCGACGAGTTGGGCTGGCGTTCCCCACCCCTTGCTGGGGCGTTGCTGGAAGAGCCCGACCGAGTCGTGGTCGGTGACAGTGCTGGAGTTGATGAGCCGGGATTCGGTCATCGCCGTGGCGACCGCAATGACCCAGCCGCGTGCCGGGATCTGGCGGCGTTGGCCGACGGCGACGATGATCGCGGCGTTGTCGGTCTGGCTGCCGTTCCACTTCCCGACCGGGCCCGGGTGATCGAGCAGCACGACCTGGCCGCTGCCGCCACCCGCGGTCGGCGTACACGCATCCGCGGCGCCGGTGTCGGCGATCACGGTGAGCAGCGGCAGCCCGCAGAACATGGCGACGACGACGGCGATCACGGTGAGCCAGGTCTTCGGTTTCATCGCAGGCCGATCCCGCTCACGGTGGCCACCAGCCACCGGCCGCCGGCCGCGACGGCCGTGACACGGACGGTTCCGGCGTCGGTGGGGACGTCGGCGATCAGCTCTTGCGGGGTCGACGCACGCACTACTAGCCCGCCGGTGACCAGGTGGGCCGGGACGTTCGCCGGGTCGACGGTGGCCAGCATCCGGGCGTAGGCCGAGTTGGCAAGACCGCGGACTCCCGCGTACCAGACCTGCTGGTCGAGGCCGGGACGGGCCCAGGCGTGCACGAAGCGCAGCACCGTGTCCGTGGCCGCTTTCGAGGGGCTGATTGTTATGGGCGCGTTCGGGCCGTTGCCGGTGTCCGCGCTGGCCGGCGGCGCGGGCGGCCAGCTGACCGGGCCCTGCCCAGGACGCGGGTGCGGCGCGCAGCCGGCCGCCGCCACCACACTGGCGAGGACGACCGCGATCAGGGCGTGGCGCTTCACTGCGGGTCCTGGGTGTCGGGCCAGCCGCCGAGGGCGTGGTTGGCGAGCGCGGCCATCCCGCGTAGTCGGGTGTGCAGGTCGCGCAGCGCGGCGTTTCGGCCGATCGGCCCGCGGCGCACGTCGGCGCCGTCGAGCGCATCGGTGAGGGCTTCGGTGCGCTCGCGGAGCTCGCGCAGGGTGTGTTCGTACGCGTCGGCGTCGTCGCTGGCGGACGTGGTGTCGGTGAGGGCGAGGCTGGTCATCAGCCGTCCACCCCCAGGTCGGGGTCGTAGTCGCCGTCGAGGTCGCCGTCGCTCTCGTAGTCCAGGCGACGCTGATCCTCGATGTCCTGTTCGACCTCGTCGTCGTAGGCGTCGGCATCCAGCAACTGCTGGCGGCGCTCCAGCTCGGCGTTTTCGGCTTCCGTAAAGGGATCGGTGGCCTGGTCAGGGTCGGACACGGGTTCCTCCGTCTCAGATGGGGTGGCGTCGTGCTGCGGGTCTTGCGGCTGCACGTCGTCCGGGGCGGGCTGCGCGGTGGCCGACGTCTCGGGCTCCGCGCCCGGGTCTTCGGTCTCGCCGTCGCTGGGCTCCGCGTCATCGCCGGGATCGGTGATGCGCAGGTAGAGGGCGTCGATCTGCTCGTTGAACTCGCGCAGGTTCTGCGTCAGCAGCGCCCAGTCGGCGCGGGAGGTGATCTCTGCGGGCTGCGTCACGGCGACCACTCCTGACCTTCAGCGCCGTCGCCTGGTTGCTCGCGCTCGGCGCCGCCGGTGGCGTGGCCGGGATTCGGCTGGTGGCGGGCGGCCAGGTCGGCGGTGGCGGTTTCCTGGGCGTCGGTGAGCCACTGGCTGGGCCAGACCAGTTCGTGGCTGCGGTCGGTGTGCACGCCGGTGCGGCACCGGGTCAGGTCGTCGAAGTCGCGCAGCCGGATCCGGGCACGGCCGAGGCGTTCGTGCCACACCAGCGGTGCGTCCGCCGGGGCTGCCTCGTCGTAGGCGTCGTGCCACGCCGCCGCGAGTGCGGTCAGCTCTTCGATCAGGGGCGGATGCTGCGGCCAGCAGGGCGGGATTTCCTCGGCGAGTTGGTAGCGCTCGACCATCCAGCCGGTCCAGTCGATCAGCCAGCCCCACACGTCGGCGCCGGCCGGGCGGTCCAGCTCTCGCCAGCGCAGCGGCCACGGCACGCTCGCCGGGGCCTTGCGCGGCCGCCCACCAGTTTTGGCCTGGGCGGCGACCTGCTCGGCAAGGTCGAGGTGCAGCCGGTGCAGTTCGTCGACGGCTTCGGTGAGCCGGCGCAGCCCGGCGCCCAGTTCGGCGACGGCGGCCATATCCGGCGGGGCATCCTCCGGCAGCGTGAAGGCGAAGTCGTCCATGTCAGGCCGCCTTCGCGATCATCGCCTGGAACGCTTCGCGGCCCTCTTGCAGTTCACCGGCGTCGGGCCGCTGCCACCAGGACGGCACGTCAAGCTCGACCGGCGGCAGCGTCCCGACCAGCGCGATCGCGCGGCCTTCGGGCAGCGTCCGCAAGTCGGCCAGGTCCAGCAGATGCTCCCGGCGCGTGCTTTCCGACACCGATGCCCGGCCGCCGCCCCACGAGTTGCTGGAGGAAACTTCGCGGACCTGCCCGATCAGCGCCTGCATGTCGCGCAGTGCGGCGGCGTCGGTGGACCCGCCGACGATCAGCCGGGCGGACGCCGAATCCGAGATCGAGCGGCCGCCTTTGTCGCCCCACCGCTCCAGCAACTGGTGCAAGTTCTGGGTGAAGACGTCGACCGAGATACCGGAGCCGCCGCCCTCGTTCATCAGCGACGACAGGCTCGGCAGCGGCGCGATGTTCGCGACCTCGTCCAGCACGCAGTACAGAGCGGGTTCGATGCGGCCGCCCGGCGCCGTCAACGCAAGCTTCTTGGCCTGGTAGAGGATGTCCTCGGACACCGCCGCGAGCAGCGGGGCGATCAGGGCCTGAGCGTCGCGGGTGCCGACCAGATATAAGGTGCCGGACTCGCGGAGCCAGTCGACCGGCCGGAACTGCGTCCCCCGCGGCGGGCTGCACGCGGCCAGCACGCGCGGATCGTTGAAGGCGTCAAGGGCGCCAGCGACCACGCTTTGGACGGTGTCGCGGGCCCGGCCGGTGGTTTCGCGGTGCCGGGCGAGCCGGTCCGCCCAGCTGGCCACGCCGTGATGGCGCAGAATCCGCTCGGGCCGGGAGTTGGCCGGGGCCTGCGACCACGCCAGGACGTCAGTCATGGTCGCGTGCTCGTCCAGCGCGGCGGCGTGCAGCAGCGCCCGCAGGATCGTGGCGGCCTGGTCGCGGAACCAGCGGCCGTTCTCCACGCTCTCGTCGCCGATGCCGGAGCCACTGGCGAAGCCCTGGGCGCGCAGCATGGCGACGATCTGATCGTCGGCGCCCTCGATCGGTGACCAGCGCATCCGCGGCACCCCGGGGATCTCGCCCTGTGGTTCGAAGATGTAGGTCGGGCCGAGCTGCGAACGCCGGGTGTAGGTGACCTCGGCGACGTCCAGCCGGGTGGACGTGGTCAGGACCGCGCCGCGCGCGTCGGCCACCCGGGGGATCACGTGCCGGGTGGTTTTACCGCCAACCCTCGGGGGTGCCGCGGCCAGCAGCGTGTATTCGTTCGCCAGATACAGCGGTTGCCGGCTGACGGTCTGCGTGCCGAGGAACCGGCCGACCTCGAGTGGATCGCTGCGGCGGGCCGTCTTGCTGCTGCGGGTGACCTCGGTGTCGCCGTCGCGGACCGTCAGGCCGGGCCGGACCACGTCCACCCGGGCCCGGACGGCGTCTGCGGACAGCAGGGCGTCGACCTGGGCGCGGCTGGCGAACCCGGGGCGGCGGATCCGCGTGCGAGCCACCCGCAGCGCGGCGGCGGCGACGCTGAGAGTGGAGGACGCGAACAGCAGCGCCCACAGCGGCAGCAGCCAGCCCACGGCGATGTCGGCGCGCGCCGCGCTCGGCCAGGCGTCCGCCGGATGCCGGTGGTGCGCGACGACGCCGAACGCGATCCGCAGCGCGTCGGCCGGGCTGGCGGCGGGCCAGCCGTGCCCGGTGATCAGCCCGGACAGCTGCCCGGCCAGCCACAGCGACCCGACCGCGAACACGAACAGCAGCGCGAAAACCGCGAGCAGGGCGACCCGGACGGCGATGTCGGCGCGGGTGACGCCTTCGCGGGGCAGGTGGTGCCCCGGCGACGACAGCGGGGGCCGGCGCATCACGCGGCCTGCCCGTCGGCGAGGGCTTCGAGCCGCGATTCGTACGCCTGCGCCGACAACACATCCGGGTCGTCGGGGGTTTCCATCCGGCTGTCGGTGTGCACCATCGCCGTCTCGACCTGTGACAGCTGGTGTTTGACGACGTAGCTGCGGGTGCCGATCTTCCACAGGCCGACGCCCTGGTGTAGAAAGCGCAGCAGGTCGGTCTCCACGTCGGAAGTGCCCAGGAACTCGCGGGCCTGCTCGACGCTGCCGGTGGCCTGCCGGTAGGAGACGCGCACCCCGGAGTCCTCGATCAAACCCCGGGCGATGCGCACCTGCTCGGAGTCCGCCGACCCCGACGCGGCCAGGTCCGAGAACCGGTGGAACGCCAAGACGTTCGCGATACCGAGAGCGCGGGCGAGTTTCAGCTGCTCACGCATGCGCCGTACCAGAGGCAGGTGGCGGGCGATCAGGGCGAACTCGTCGTAGATGCATACCCTCGGCGGGGCGTCGGGGTGCGAGAGTTCGGCCTCCAGCCAGCTTTGGGCGCAGGTCATTGCCATCGCGGTCATCTGATCGCTGGCGCGGATCGTGCGCAGGTCCAGGATCGCGCCCGGCTGGTCGAAGTCGAGGCGCGCGCTGGAGGAGGCCGGTCCGTCGAAGATGCCGCCCAGGGCGCCGGAGATGAGCCGTTCCAGGGCCAGGCGTACGCGCCGTGAATCGGAGACGAACGTGTCGACCGGGTAGGAGAGGTGCTCGAGGCGGTGCTGCCACAGATCGGGCCGGCCCATGGCGGCCAGCACCGATGACAGGGTGGGGGTGGCCATCCGTGTGGCGCTGGCATCGTCGGTGCGGGTGACCGCGTCGACGGCGTATTCGACCAGGGAGCGCTCGGCCTCGCTGAGCTGGTCGGCGAGCTGGATCTCCAGGAGACCTTCGAGCAGCAGCAGCCGCCGCGAGCGTTGCAGCTCCAGCCATTGCTGTTCGCTCTGGGCCTGGTTGCGGCGGATCCCGGCCAGGGGGTTCATGACGACCCCGAGCCCGGGCCCGACCTGCACCGGTGTGATGCCCGACAGGTCGGCGAGCTGGTCGTACTCGCCCTTGAGGTCGGTGACGTAGAAACGGGTACCGAACGGGACACCCCGGAAGGCGAGCGTCTTGAGCAGCGAGCTTTTCGCCGTGCCGATCTCCCCGGTCACGACGAGGTTGGGGGCGGTCACCACTTTGGCGCGGTACAGCTCGTGCAGGCTGAAAGTGAACGCCGACCTGCTGTAGACCTCGGTGCCGATCAGCGGCCCGTCGACCGGAAGCCCGGGATCCGAGACGAGCGGGTAGACGGAGCACAGCTGGGCGGTCGTGGTGACCAGCGGCGGAAGCCGCAGCTGGTGCACGACCCGGCCGGCGGCGCGGCCGTAGCCGCCCCGCGACCCGGCCGGGGGCAGCCCGAGGTACTTCTCCCGCACCCGCGCCAAGGCGCGTTGCTCACGCTTGAGGTTCTTGCGGGCGTGGGTGACGTCGCGTTCGGCCGCTTTCTCGGCGATGCGGTCGGCCAGTGACCCTTCCCGGCGCAACTTCTGCGGGGCGCTCATGCCGACCACCCGCGCATCGGCTTCAGCCCGCGGGCCAGCGGCAGCGCCCCGGCCAGGAACGCTTGGTCCTGTTCACCGGCCAGACTCACGGCCTCGCACCCGGCGCGCGACAGCAGGCGTTTGACGGCGCCGACGTCACGTTCAAGGGTCTTCGCCGTGCGTGCCGTGACGGTGACCAGCAGGGCGTAGCGGTAGCGGACGTGGCCGCGGGCCTGTTCCCGGTCGATCTGCTCGACCGCCCGGGCCTCGTCGTCCTCCCGCGCGGTGCGGACCAGCCGCAGTTTGCGCTGGGTCAGCTCGTCCCCGGCGCGGGCGACCTTGTCGCGGCGCGACGCCAGCTGCGCGAGAGCGGCGGGGACCGGTTGGGCGACCAGGGTGACGGTGCGGCGGCAGGTCGTGCGGGTGTAGAGCGGGGTGAGCCAGGTGCCGGCCACGCTCTGGCGGGGCATCTGCGCCACCCACAGGGTGCGCGAGAACGCGGAGTCGTGCTGGTAGGTGTTCCAGCCGACGGTGCGGGCGGCGATCGGCCCGGCCAGCCGGGGCTCCACACCCGGTGCCGCACCCGCGCCCGTGGTGCGGGCGGCGCCACGCAGGTCGACGGCCTCCTGGTCGTCGGGATCCCACTGGGTGCGGATGACGGCCGCGTAGGCGCGGGGGGACAGCCAGCCGCCGGTGGTCACCCCGGCTTCGGCGACGGTGGCCTCGATGCCGGTCAGCCGGTCGAGCACGACCGCGGCGATCGCGGTGTCGGTGCCACCCGCGTCGTTGATCTCGGCGGACAGTTTCGCGATGTCGAACACGACGGTGAGCAGGGTTTCGTGGCGTTGCGCGGCCGGGGCCGCGGCGGCGGTGAGCTGCGCGAGCGACTGGTAGGCGAGACTGTCGGTGTCGACGGCCCGGTTGAGCAGGTAGCGCTGGGCGCGGTTGCCGGTGTCCGGGACGGCCCGGCTGGTCAGCGACCAGCGCACCAGGCCCGAGTCGGCGTACTCCGAACCCAAAATCTGCAGGACCAAGGCCCAGTCGGTCAGCCGGCGGTCCTGCACGTCCCGGTCGGCCAGGATCAGGTTCGCGCCGGAGCAGGACAGGGCTGCCGTGACGGTGCGCTCACGGCGGTGGTGCAGCAACCCGACCTGGGTGGTGCCGTCAGCGGCGATCCCGGTCATCCACCGATATCCAGCCGCCGGGCCGGGCAGGTCCATGAAGTCGGGATTCGCCGAGTACGGGCCACCGCGGTACTGGTGCTGCCCAGCCCGGGTCTGCAGCAGCGCACCCGCCACAACCGGCAGCCATTCGGTGATGCGGCGGCCTTTGAGCCGCAGCAACCCGAGGACGATCAGCAGCACGCAGGCGGCGAACGCGGTGATCGCCGTCGCGCGGTGCCCGGCGGCCAGCAGGTTCAGGCCGGCCACCGCGGCGATGATCCCGGCGACAACCAGGAAGATCTGGGACCAGGCGAACCCCAGCACAGCGCCTTTGCTGCTCCTCGGCGGGAATTGGAACTGCATCGAAAACTCCTCACGCGTGTGGGTGGAAAGCCGGGGTTGTCGGGCCGGGTCACAGCGGCACGGGCGGGATGTCAGCGACGGCGGCTGCCCCTCCGGTGCTCGCGCCGGATTCGCCGGCCGCGGCGGTCTTGCCGCCGCCCTCGGCCGGCGGTGAGGCCCCGGTGTCACCGGCCCCCGCCGAGTCGCCACCGCCACTGGGTGCGCCGCCGCTGGGGGGCGCACCGTTGCTGAGCGGCGCGCCACCGGTTGCCGGGTTGTCGGGCGCCACGCCCGGCTGCGGCACCAGCGGTGTACTGCCGTCGGCGCCGCTGGTATCGCCCGGCGCGGTCAGCTCGCCCGCGGCGACGTCGTGCCGGGCGCTGCGCAGCCCCTGCTCGACCCCGTCGGCCTCGTCCGCATTGGGCTGGCCGGCCCCGGAGTCGCCCTGCTCGCCGTCGGTTCCACTGGTGGAGTCCGTGCCGGTGGTGGCGCTCGGGTCGCCGACCTTGCCGCCGTCCGCGCCAGTGGCCGCGGCGTCGGCGGCCTCGGTCTCCGGGCCGTCGTCGGTACCGGCGGCCTCGCCGAGCGGGTTGCCGGGGGTGGTGGGCATGACAGCGCTGTTGGCCGACATCACCGACGCGGCGCCCGAACCCGGCCCTTGTCCCTCGCCGCCGGAGCCTCCGTCGCCGTCCGCGGAAGGACTGTTGGCGTTCCAGCCGTCCATGAAGGAGCCGCCGAGCCCGACCGGATCCGCCGACGAGATCAGACCGTGCGCGTTGACGTCGGACAGGTAGCCGTCCACCATCGCCGTCAGCCGCAGCAGGATGTACGGGCAGAACAGCATCAGCCAGATCAGCAGGACGGCTTTCAGGCCCGTCCACAGATCGGATTCGTCGGCCGCGCGGCTGCCGTAGACCCACAGGGCCGCGATCGCGAACTTCGACGAGGCCAGGGCGTTGACGGTCCAGAACCAGCGGCGGCCCCAGTGCCGGGTCTCGTTCATGGCCTGCCCGGCCATCGCCCACGCGCCGAACAGGGCCGCGCCGGTCGCCAGGATGCCGCGGAAGAGCATCATCACGAATAGCGGGATCAGCCCGAGCAACGCCATGATCGACAGCACGAACGCGACGAACATCGTCGAGGTGTCGCCGGCCAGCGCGGTGAACGCGTTGCTCCACTGGCGGCCGTCGAAGGTGGTCGCGGCGTTGTGGTCCAGCAGTGCGTTGGTGGCCTGGTCCCACGCGCCGACGATCGTGTAGGCGATCCCGCCGGCGAAGGTCACGCCGAGGATCGCGCGCACGAGACCGCCGAGGGTCGACAGCGGACCCGGCCCGGTGCCGACGCGCAGCCCGTTGATGATCGTCGAGAGGATGAAGAAGATGAAGATCAGCAGGACCAGGACGCCCGCGACCGAGTTGTAGGTGAAGTAGAACGCCTGGTCAGGGGCGGCGATCGCCGTGGTGCTGAACACCCATTCCGCGATCTTGGACAGCAGGAAAACCACGCCCTGCACGCACAGGTCGATCAGGCCCTCGATCCCGGACCGAATGCCTTCCTGGGCGCCTTTGGATACCTGGCAGGGCACGTCGATCGTGCCGCAGTCCACCGTTGGTCGCGGGTCATAGGACTGCGCCGCCCACGCGGCTGCCTGGCTCAGGCAGGCGTAGTACTTGGTCATCCACGGCGATTGCTGGCCGTCGGTGCCCGGACTGTATAGCTGGTTGCAGTTGACGAGTGCTTTCAGGCCGTTGGTGCTCGGGCCGTCGCCCAGCACCGATGGCGTGCCCGCCTTCGGGGTGCCCGCGAGGCTGACCGAGGCGGCCCAGCAACTCTCCCGGTCCTTGTCATCGGTGGCCTTGGAGCAGTCGGTGACCCAGTGCGACTTCGCGCCCGACGGCGGGGTGGCGACGTGGACCGCCCACGGCATACACCACGCGACGTGGCCCGGGGCTTTTGCCGCGCAGTCGGCGCCGGCCGTCGCTGATGGGCTCGGCCCCGGGACCGGTGCCGCGGCGGCTCGGCGTGCGCCGGAGGTCAGGATCAGGGCGAGCGCCACGACGACGGCGAGTGCACCGGCGACAATCCGCGTCCGCAGGACGCGGCGGGCACGGTTGCGGTGGCGGGGTGGCGCCGGTACCAGCAGGGCGCTCACTGGATCAGCAGCCAGGCGATGATGCTGGTCGCCGACCCCACGACGATCGCGACCAGGCCGGCCTTCCACATCATGGATTTGCCGCGGTCGCTGATGATGTGGGCGCCGAAAATCGGGCCCACGCCGAACGCGATCGCTCCGGCCACCAGCCCGCAGAGGGCGGCTACGACGCCCAGGAACAGGGCCGCATTGGCGAGCTTGTAGAACAGGTCTGCCTTCGGGACGGCGGCCGGATCGGGGTGGACCTGGTTCCAGTCGAAGCCGGTCGAGGTCGGCGTCGGGTCACCCGCCGCCCGCACCTGCATGGTGCTGGCCTGCGTCGCGAACCACGCCATCGCGGGTGTCACGACGCACCCACGATCACGCCGGTCAGCGGGGCCGTGCAGCGGTGCAGGATGTCGGCGGCCAGTTCCAGCAGCGCGCGGCGGGTCGCCCTCGCGAGGCGCCGGGCGTCGATCGGTGCCGCGTCGGCCAGCATCGGGTCGTACGGGATGGCGTGTACGGCGGCGGCCACGCTGCCCGCTTGCCGCAGCACCGCCCGCACGTCGCCGGAGGTCCGCGGGGAGGTGGACACGACCACGAGCAGCGGCGCGGCCGGCGCCTGCGGTGTGCGGTCGCTGCGCTGGTAGGCGATCAGACGCAGGGTGTGCTGGATGCTTTCCGCGGTCGCGCGGGCGACCAGCAGCGCCGCTGAAGCGCCGGCCTGGGCTCGCCAGACGCCGCGGGCCTCGGCCGTCATCAGATCGAGCAGCACCAGCGGATACAGGGTGCGCAGCGTGTCGGCGACGGCCAGCGCCTCGTGGTGCGCCGGCGGGTGTCGGTGCGAGGTGACCTCGACTTCACCGGCCAGGGCCAGCAGACCACTCGGGCCGCGGCGCGTCCACCGTTCAACTTCGGTGCGGCTGCCCAGGCGGGGCAGTTCACGTACGGCGTCCCAGACGGTTCCCGACCCCGGGCCGACGCGTTCGCCCAGGCCGCCCCACGGGCGGGGGTTGGCGTCGACCGCGACCACCGGGTCAGGGGTGGCCAGCGCCAGCAGGCTGCCGAGCGCGGCCACCACGGTGGAGCGGCCGACGCCGCCGTCGGCGGAGGAGACCGCCAGCAGAGCGCCCGTGGGTAGCGCGGCCGCGTCGCGCCACGCCTGTTCGGCGAGCTCGGCTGGCCTGAACTCGTGTGGTACCGGCCTCGGCTGCGGCGCCACGCGCTGATGAGCAGCGGCACGGATGTCCGCAAGCGCGGGCGGCGGTGGTAGCGCAGCAGGGTAGGACGGGGTCGTCTCGGCGAGTTCGAGTGCGCCGGTCGGTGCCGACGCGGCGGTTGGCGGCATGTCTCTCCCAGGAACTGGTCGCTGGAACCCGCGAGCCAGCCGCGCCTGCCAGGCGTGACGGGGCTGCTGGTGCGGGCCCGGCCGTAGCGGCGGCCGGGTGATCGAGCGAGTCGGACCTGCGAGTACGCCGACAGAATCTGGCGGTCAGTGGCCGATTCCAGGGAGCCGGCATTTACAGATTCGATCGTTTCCCGATCACCATTCGACCGTGCCCGGTAATCCGCGATTTGGGGAGAGGTAATGGGGTTGACAGGGGTTGACGGGGGTTGACGGGATTACCTCGAGCTGAGCTGAAGCGTGTGTTTCCCGGGTCCCCGGATAGCCCGCTTATCGTTCATTCAGGAATGAACGATTACGACACCACGTAGCTGCTTTAATTTCGGGGAGCGGCGCGACGGCCGTGCCGGATGGGAAGAGGATCGCAGGCGCGTCGACCCGCCAGCATGCCGCCCATCCGCTGCACGCCTGCTCGACGTCTTTGCTGACGACCGCCTATGCAGGGGCATGGCTATTCGGACGTCTTCGCGTCAGCCAAGGCCGTGTCCGGCCACTGGCGGCGATAGGGAGCCGATGTGGTCGGCAGTACGGGAAGGTCAATCAGAGTGGATTGTTCCGGTCGCGTCCCGCGCCCGGAGGCGCTACGCCGGCGATGGAAGCGTAGGCCTGCAGGACAGCCACGCCGACGAGGACAAGCATCGATGTGGTGGCGATAATCCAGAGCAGTCCTGAGGTGATGAATTCGATTATTTTTAACGTTGTCGACTTGTCGCCGCTGTCGGGTTGGGGGCGCGGCAGCAGAACACCGATGATTGCGGCTGCAGCGGCGGCGGAGACAAGATTGATGACGGCCCGTAGAAGCAGCTTCCGCGCGGCGCGGTACAGCCGGTAGGGGACCGGCCTCAGCGGCCTCATCGCGGTCGCTGTCGGCGCACGGCGCGGCCTGCTGCGGCGAGGACGGCGCGCAGCAGATTCTCCATCACGCCGGTGGCCCGGTGCCGGCCACGGCGGCGGAACCCGAGCGCTCTCATCGGCACCTCGCCGGTGAGAGCGCCTCATGTGCGACCGGGCAGTTGGAGGGGCCGAGGGTGGCGGGAAGCGCGGTGTGCTGGCGCAGGCTTGTGCTCGGCCGGTACCTGCGCGTGTATCCCGGGGCGAGCATCAGGTCGGGCAGGCGCCGGGCCAGGGCGGACAGGCCGGTAGTGATCTGCAGCCTGGCCAGGGCGGCTCCGAGGCAGGAGTGAGCTGCGGTGCCGAAGCTCAGGTGCTGGCTCAGCCGCGCACGAACGGGCTGGAACGTGTCCGGTTGCTCGAAGATGTGGCTGTCGTGGTTGGCCGCGCCGATCAGGACCAGGCAGCGAGATCCCGCCGGGATGACGGTGCCGGCCAGGTCGACATCGGTGGTGGTGATGCGATGTAGGGCGTCGACGGCCGGGCTGTGGCGCAGTGTTTCCTCGGTGTGCAGGACGGCGTAATGCTCGTCGACGGCCAGCCGCGCCCACCGGCCGCGGTCAGCGAGGGCGTGCTCGAGAGCCTGCGCGAGGGCGGCGGCGGTGCTTTCCCAGCCGGCCAGCAACAGGGTGAGGATCTGCGCGGCGGTCTCGGGCAGGGTGAGGCGGTGGTCGTCGCCGTTGCGGTAGCGCAGCAGGTCGGCGATGAGGCCGTCGCGTTGCTCGTCGAGGTCGACGTCGGCGCGCAGCTCGACCAGGTCGCGGCAGAAGTCCCACAGGGCCAGCAGCCCGTTGGCGGCGCTGATCTGCTCGTCGTCGTCGAGCCGGCCCCACATCAGGGCGGCGAAGTTGTCGGCCCAGGCGGCGATGCGGGCGTAGTCGTCGGTGGGGATGCCGAGGATGTCGAGCATCACCAGCAGCGGGAGTCGGGAGCTGACCAGCTCGACCAGGTCGACGTCGGGCCAGGCCGTCGCGGTGATGTGGTGGGCAAGATGATCGGCCAGTTGGTCGGCGCGGTGGCGTACGAGGTGGCCCCACTGCTGCTCGGCGCGGGCCGCGCTGGTGGCGAAGACGGTGGCCAGCGGCGCTCGGACGCCTGCGTGGCGGGGCGGATCGGCGGTGACGGCGACGGTCGGGACGTCAAGCCGGTCGAGGATCGCCGCGGCGTCGGCGTTCAGTGCGACGGCAGGCGTCAGGGCGATGGCGCTGGAAAATCGGCGGGTGTCGGTGAGCACCGTGCGGGCGAGGTCGTGGCCGGCGATGAGCCATAGGCCAAGCTCGGGTTCGTAGCTGACACGGTCACCGCTGTCGAGCAGGCGCCGCCACAGCGAGGCGGGATCGTGGCTGTAGGCGTGGGCGGGTTCGAAGCGCATGGGCGGGCTCCTAGGCAACGTACGAGGAGGTGTATGCGGCGCGCGAACGGGGGGTCGTGCTGGTCAGGTGCCGTCGGGGGTGCGCTTGCCGGGCTAGGGATGGTGTCGGCGCGGGACGCGCAGCATCGGGTGCACGAGCGGGCCGTCGGGCAGCACGTAGGGCTCGACGTGCCGGTAGCCGTGCGCGCGCAGCAGGTCCAGTTCGGTGTCGGTGGTGGCCTCGGCGGCGGCCAGCGCTCCGGCCGCGTCCAGCTGCGCGTGCCGGTGGTGCAGCAGGGCGTCGAGCCGCTGCGCGTGGTGCGGGCCGGCGGCGGCGCCGAGGTGGGTGAGGTGGTGGTGCTGCACCGGGAAGCGGTGGTGGCTGGCCACGTGATCGACCATCAGCATGTCGAGTCCGGCCAGCCCGCACGCGGCGGTGATACGTCGTTCGTAGTCGAGCGGGTCGGGCATCGTGGCGGTGCGGTCCAGCCAGACGGCAACACCGCTGCGGTCGGCGAGCAGGTCGACGGCACCGTAGTCGAGGGCGTGCTCGCTCCAGATGCGGTACCAGGCGTGCAGCAGCCGGGGGCGTTCGTCGATGTCGGGTGCGACCAGCGGGCGATCGGGTGGTCGTGGTAGGCGGCGGCCAGCACCGCGGCGACGGTGTCAAGGTCGTCGGCGGTGGCCGCAATGACGGCGGGCGGGCCGCCGGAGGATGTCATCGGTCAAAGCCCTTCTCGAGGCCGGGTGTGACTGCTTCGGGGTGGGCCCCGGCCCGCGCGCTGCGCTTAGGCGGCGCGGGCCGGGGCTCTTATCCCCCCGGAGGAAGGCTTCGGTGTGCTCAGCCGGTGACGGGTTCGTGGGTGGTGTGCGGCGTCGGCGCCGGGGCCGGTGACGTCGCAGTGCTGGTGCTGCCGCTGGCGCTCCTGCCGTTGGTGCTGCTGCCCCCATTGGTCTCGCTGCCGGTCTTGCCGGTGGGGGTGGTGGTCGGCTTCTTGGTCGTCGGCTTCGAGGTCGGCTTGTGGGTGCTGGTGGGCGACGGCTTGGCCGTGTGCGATTTGGTCGGCGTCGGGCTGTGGGTGGGGGTGCTGGTGACCGGAGCGCAGGTCGCCGACGCGATGTTGATGGTCGACGCTTCGGCGCCCCTGGCACCGTTGATGTGGACCTGCATGCCGATCACGGTGGTCGAGCCGTCGCTGTTTTTGATGTGCACGTCGTAGGCGATCGAGCCCTTCTTGCCCAGCGAGCCGGAGGTGCCCGACGCCGACGACGACACGCTGCCTTTGCTGCAGGTGGCGGTCACGCTGGAGGCGTGGACGAGTCCGTCGAAGGCGGAGAATCCGGAGACTTTCGCGGAGGCTTTCCCGCCGCCGGCGGACACCGAGGCCGAGCTGATGGAGATGGTGCCGTCGGAGGAGCGGGCGCTGCCGGAGCCGGTGCGGGTGCTGCCGTTGGTGCTGGACACCGATGGTTTGGCCGAGATGGGGGCGGCTCCGTGGGCGGAGATGCCGTAGGCGGCGTCGTGGTAGCCGCTGGCCGCGCGGGCTGCGGTGGTGTCGGCCCAGAACGGGGCGGTGGCGGCGGCACCGGCGGTGGTGATGGCGAGCGCGGAGGCCGCGATGCGGACGTGGTGCACGGTCATGGAGGGGTGTTCCTTCCTTCAGGGTTATCGGTCGATGCGGATTAGGGAGCCGAGCGGGACGGGCGCGATGGCGCGCAGGGCGGCCGCCGGGACGCGGATGCAGCCGTGGCTGGCTCGCGGTGCGCTGGCGGTGGGCCAGGTGTGGATGCCGACGGTCCCGGGGCCGCCGGCGTAGGTGTCCAGGGCGGTGCTGTGGGTGCCCAGGGTGTAGATCAGCGGGGAGGACGTCTGCTGCGGGTCGCGGATAACGGCCAGCAGGAAGGTGCGTCCGGTCGGGGTGGGGGTGCGGTCGGTGCCGGTCGATACCGTCCACGACCCGGTGATGCGGCCGCCGCGGACGAGCTGCAGCTGGTTGGCGCCCAGGTGGATGCGGATTTCGTCGTTGCTGCGGGCCAGAGTGATCTGGTCGGTGGATAGCCAGCCCGTCGACCCGTTGGGTCGCGAGGGCAGCAGCACCTGCACCCAGCCGGCCTGCTGGCCGATGACCGGCAGCCAGGTGTCGGCGCCGAGCTGCGTGACCGGCAGTCTCGCGAACGGCCGTGCGCCCGCGGTGGCGAAAACGGCGACCGGCTGCCGGTTGTGGGCGACCACGCCGGCGGTGTCGTCGCCGCGGTGCGCATCGTGCGGTGCTGCGGCGATGGTGGCGTCGGTGGTGGCGGCCGGGAGTTTCGCCAGTTGCTGGGCGGAGACGAACGGCACCGGGATCGGCGGTGAGGTGTCCACCGGGATCTGGCTGGTCGAGCTGTGCGGCACCGCGCGAAGCTGCGGGGTTGCGCCGCGCCCGAAGATCAGCGCCGCGGCGGCGGCCAGCAGCAGGACGACGATGACCGTCACCGTCAGGCCCTGCTGGTGGCGCGCTGCCGGTTCGGCGGGTCGGTCAGCCGACATCGGTCAGGAACGTTTTGCCGGGCGTACCGAGGCCGGTCACGGTGTCGTAGCCGGTGCCGGTCGTCAGGGATTCGGGGGTGGCGTCGACGTCGACCAGGTAGTTGCCGTTCGCGTGTTCGGCGTCCAGGCCGGGGGTCCAGATGCCGGCGGCGACGTGCTTCACGTCGGCCGTCGTGGTCTTGCCCGCTGTGGCGTTGGCGTACAGCAGCGGGCTCAGCAGCCCGATGTCGCTGCCGCTGCCGGCCTTGGCCTGCGCGAGCGCGGCCAGGGCGGCGACGATCGGCGTGGCCAGCGAGGTGCCACCGACCGGGCCGGCCGCGTACTGGCCGCCGTCGGTGGTGCCAATCGTGAACCCGGTGTAGGGGTCGGCGAGCGCGGAGAGGTCCGGGACGGCGCGTTTGCTGCCGGAGATCCTGCTCTGCCAGGTGGGCTTGTCGAAGTGGGTCGAGCGGCCGCCGCCGGCTCCGCCGATGAACGCCGGCGACAGCCGCGTCCACGCCCCGCCGGAGAGGGTATTTCCGGCGTCTTCCCAGCCGGTCTGCCACAGCACTGTGTTGGTGGAGCTCAGCGCGCTGGTGGTGCCGCCGACCGCCGTGGCCCATGGCGAGGAGGCGGGAAACGACACCTGCGGGCTGCTGGCCCCGGTCGCGGTGGTGGTGTCGCCGTAGTCGCCGGAGGCCACGTAGGTGCCGATGCCCAGGATCGCCGCGCGGGCGAGCAGCGAGTTCACCGCGCTCAGGTAGGCGGTGTCCGACGGTTCGGCCAGTACGCCCCACGAGTTCGACACGATCGTCGGCGACAGGGCGGTGTCGGCGATGACCCCGGCAAGGGTCTCCTCCAGTTGCGTGCAGTCCCCGGCCTCGGCGTAGACAATCTTCGCGGCCGGAGCGATGGTGTGCACGGTCTGCACGTCCAGGGCCTGTTCCATGCCCCACGTCGACTCGTCGCATCCGCTGGCGCCGGTGTTACCGGTGTAGGACTTGACCGCATACCGGCTGGCCGGCAGCGTCGCGATCCCGTTCGCGGCGAACGTCTTGTCCGCGTCCGCGAGCGTCGAGGTCCGGTTGTAGGCGCCGACGATGACAATGGTCTGACCGGCGCCGGTGTCCGTGGCGCCCAGGCCGTACAGGGCGCGCAGCTGCGTACCGGTGTAGCCGCACAGCTGGTTCGATTGCTGCCCGGCCGGATACTTCTGCGGCACCGTCGTGGTGTTGTACGCCGCCCAGTACGGAGAGCAGTACTTCCCGTCCTGCGCACTGGCGGCCGGTCGGCCCGCGCAGACCGCCGCGCCGGCGCGGGAGGTGACCTTCGCCGGCGTGATCGCGGACAAGCAGCTGGCTGCGCGGTTCGGCCCGGAACCGGGGAGCGCGAGCATCGGCTTGGCGACCTGCGGCGTCAGGCCCCCGATGGCGGACACATCCGCTGTCAGCGCCGCCGGAATCTTCAGCGCACCAGCGGTGCGTACGCGTACCCCGGACCGGACTCTGGTGTGCAGCGTGACCGCGAACGCCTTCTGCACGTTCGCCGCTGATCCGGTGACGGTCAGCCGTGTTCCGGTGGCGTCGAGGCCGTCGACGTTCAGGCCGGCCCTGCGTGCCCATGAGGTCACGCGAGCGACCCGGGAGGCGGGGGCACCGAATCGGGAGTGGACCTGGGCGAAGGTCAGGTACCTGCGGTAGTCGGAGGTGCCCGGCGTGACAGCTGCCGTGGCGTACTTCTGCACCTCGCCTTCGGTCCGGGCTCCGGTCAGGGTCAGCGCGACCGTGATCGGCGGATCCGCCGTCGCGCTCGCGCCGACATCCGGGGCGGCCGACGCGCTGGCGGCGGGTACCGCCAGCAGGACGGCTGGCAGCAGCACACCGACCAGCCGCGGTAGGGCACGAAGAACTCGCATGAAGACGATCCCTTGTTCTCGTCCGGGCACCCAGGCCGCGGATATCCGACAGACGTGATCAGCACGCGTCGCCGACGAGCCGGCCGACTTCCGCCAAGCGGCAGGCCACCACCAGACGCCGCCGCAAGACCCGGCGACGGGCGTCCGGCGGCAGAGCCGCGACGGCGAGCGACACCATGCCGGCCGTTGCCTCTGACCTGCTTCGATCGCAGGAAACCGCTTCGAGGCGTCGCTGTCGTTCGATCACGTTTCGACCTTTGTGGATCGCCAGTCGAATCGATAGACCGCAAGGGGTTGATGGGGGTTGACGGGGGTTGACGGGGTTGACGGGCGTCAATGGTGCGTTACTGCGCGCGGAGCGTCGCTTGACGCGGCATCGAGCAACCCGATACACAGCTACTGCACAGCATCGTTTGACATTTACAGACATCTCTATAACGTGAGCACGCGGGGGCCTTGACGCATGGCGGTAGCGACGGGAGCGTTACTCGAAGAGGGTTTGGGTGCGGGTCTGCCCCGCGCCGTCCGGGAGGCGCTGATCGACATCGGGATCGTCTGCAACGACGCGGCGCTCGCTCTGAACGCAGCTCAGGTCGAGCTCTCGCGCGTGCACTGCGCGCGCGACGTGCTGCATTCCGGCTCATCCGGTTTCGCGTGGCGCGCTCAGCAGGTCGACGACATGGCGAAATGCGTCGACGCCCACCGTGACCGGCTCGCGGTCATCCTCGCCCGTAGCGCCGCCTGGTACGCCGTCTACGCGTCCCAGGTCGCAACGCAAGTCGTCCGCGGCGACCCGCCGACGCCTCCGACCAGAGACGTGGTGTTGCCGTCCAAGCTGATTGACGACGCGGAACGGCTCCTGCCGTCGATCACCTTCCGCGTCACGCATGCGTCCTTGACCGACCAGAACAACGATGTCGCGGCGGCGCGGCGGGCCCTGTTCACTGTCATCGACGACCACCGGCGTGCCGGCTCAGCAGCCCGCTACGACGATCCGTACGCAGCAGAGCAGAATGCTCGCTGCTTCGCCGGGGAAGCCACTGAGTTCCCCGACGCATTGCTCGCTTACGCCTCCACACTCACGTGGGCGCTAGGCGTCTACACGGGCGTTATCGCGTCGGGCCGCGACTGAGAAAGGCGCGTAGAGCGGTGACTCGGAGCGGCCGAGCTGCCGCCGAGGGCGCCACGCCGCGGTGTATTGAAGGCCCCGCCAGGCCAGCCACACCGCTTGGGCGCCATCACCAGATGACGTCGGGATCCACCGTCAGCCCCAGATCGGCAACTTGGCACCCCAGCGCATCGGCCAGCAATCGCCGGTTGCGGTCGTCGGGCACGATCTCGTCGTTTTCCCATCGGCTGATCATGGACTTCAATGAACTCGCTGTTGCTGTCCGACCCTTGTGCTGTCGGCCAACGAGGACCATCCGGCCGGCCAACTGCGGTAGCGACCAATCCCGCGCCTTACGAATACGCCGCAGCCGCCGGAAGAAGGGCAACTGCTCCCAGTCCGGCTCCTGGCGCAGCTGATCAAGCAATTCATTAGATGAGGTGGCTGGCTCTGCTGGCTCGTCGCCGTCCGAGCCTGCCTGCTCGGTGCCGGCACTGCCGGTCTTCACCGTGAGCACCCGCCCACGACAGCGCTGCGCCTTATCGCCCGACGCATCCGCGGCCCGAACCGTTCTTCTCAGAACTTCGGTTGACACTCCATTCCCCCGTTTCGATGTCAACGTGTGGTCACCCGCCGACACGGCGAGCAGCAGTCGCAGGCCCCGGGAGCTCGCCGCGGCGCAGAAGGGGCTGATCGCATCGGCCGCTCCCGGCCGCACGCGCAGCTTCGGCCAGCGGCGGCAAGTCGGTGAACGCGAAGTCCCGGTGCGGGGTGCGCCACCCAAGCGGTCGATAGGACTCTTGTCACCGAGATCACACGACACGAGTTGCCACCAGGAGCGTGACCCTAAGTGATCACAGGCGCTGGTCCGCGAGATCCACGACACACCCGGCTCAGGCGTCGCGCCACCCTCGAGCACTGCGTCAAGCTTCGCCCGTTCGGCACCGCGTCCCACCTCAACTCCCCCCTACGGGCCGTCGGATCTCCTCGTAACCGCGCTGGACACAGTGGTTCTTGAAGATCGACAGTCCGACGCCTTTGACCGGCGGGCATAGCGTGCACCCTGCGAAGATCAATGACCAGACAGCGAGGACTACCCACAGTGGCCACTGTAGGTGGAAATCAGAAACAAAAGTTACAGATAGTTGCGGTGGCGGAGACGCACCGGCCACCGTCGAACACCTGACCTCACGAAAAGGGGGGCCCGGCCCTACATCGACACTGCTACGTTCGACGCTTGCTCGCGCCGCATGGCCTGCTCATGCGTTGCAAGGTAACGGCTTCACGGGGGAAGCGTGACTCCTGAGACAGACCTGCCCTCTACCCAAACGCCCACGCCCAACATCAGCGAACAACTCGCACACGCCACTCGATCATGGCGCGAGCGCCTCGACCCGCCAGCCCAGAAAGCCCGCCCGGGCTCCCGGCGCCGCACCGACATCGTCACCCAGGAACAGTTCGCCAGCATGATCGGCTACACCGTCGGCTGGTACCGAAACCTCGAACTCGGCGAGCAAGCCGGATACAGCGACGAATTCCTGGAGGCCGTCGCCGCCGGCTACCGGCTCAATCCCGACGAGAAACGGCTGCTGTTCCTGCTGAGCACCGGCCGCGAGCCCAACGCACCTCATGACGCCAGTCGCGTCACGGCCATCGATGCCCTGCAACAGTTCCTGGACGCCCAACCGTGGCCAGCGTTCGTCTACACCGATGCTTGGGAGATCATCTCGACCAACGACCACATGCGTGCCTGGTTCAAGTGGGCCGTCCCCGGAGCGAACGTCATGAAGTGGATCTTCACTTCCGACGAGGCTCGGACCCATCTGCATCGGTGGAGCGACGATTGGGCACCGCTGATGATTTCCAAGATGCGATTGGCGCTCGCTCGCTCGCCTGAGAACACGGCCGTCGCCGACCTCATCACCGAGATCGTCCAAGTCAACCGCGACGCGCGCCGACTCTGGAGAGTCCCCGAGTCCCAAGCAACAGTGGATGCGCCCCGCCGATCGCTGAACCTTCCATACCACGGCAAGATCCAGCCGATCAGCGTCATCGCCTTCGACCTGCTCGACCCGCCGCACGCCAGAATGGCCGCAATCATCCCGCGCCCCCCAACGGCCCGCGACGCCGTCGGCTCCTGACAGCCGTCGCTTCCAGGCCCCGAACAAAGGTGCCTGGCGGATCAGACCCGGTGAACCTCCGTGGTCAACGCACTAGGGATGTTGCTGAGGATCCTCAGACGACTGAGGGAGCAGCAGCTGGTCGACGACTGGCCGGTGACCGAGCAGGTACGCGTACGGCTGACCCGCGCCGAAAGGTACGGGCGCGATCCGGGAGCTGTCCGAGCTGGCCGGCGCCCACGTGGAGGACCAGGTTCTCGATGCGGTGGCCACCGGCATCGCGCGGGCTCGTTGCGCGGGCAAGGCCGAAGGCGCCGTCCCGCCTTCGTAGGAGTGTCCAAGACCAAGCTGGGGAAATCTGGTGGTGACGGCGCCAGTACTGCATGCTAGTACTTAGACAAGGTAACGCAAAGTGTTGGCCGGTAACTGTAGGTGATTTTGGAGTGAGAGGAGTGGGCATGATGCAACCCGAAATCGTTTCCACGTCCTATCCTTCGCCCCAAGCCTCGCCCACTGGCCTTGCCGGCGTCATCTTCGCCCTGCTCGCCACCGGCGAGGTGACCCGGGCTCCGGTGGACCCGGCGTGGCCGCTGCATCGCGCCTTGCTCGAGCTACGGGAAAAGGCGGCTGCCGCTGGATTGCCTGACCCTCTCCATGGAGCAGCGACCCGGCCGGATCCGCACGTCGGCGTTCGGGTAGTAGGCGCTGAGCAGGCTCTGCGCACGCTTAGGTCGCAAGGTCTGGTCGTGGCGGCCGGGTCCGGCTCCTCGGCAGGCTGGGAACTGACCGAGCAATCAACAACTTCTGCGCGCCGAGATTTCCTGCGTCGTCGTCCCGTCGATGCGGATCTTTTGTGCTGGGCAGCTCAGCGCTGGAAAGCGTCCCTGTCCGCCACGGCGAAGGCACGATCGAGGGCTTCGCGGTCATCGAGGTCGGCAACCTCGTCAGGAGCCAGCCGTCGCCAGCCGCCGCCGGCCCTGTCTCGGTAGCGGGACATCACGCGCGAGCGTCCCCGGTTAGGGCCACCCGAGACTGCAACGACCTCGACTCGGTAGGAACGCACCGTTCCGTCGCGACCCGGGAGCCCGGCTCCTTCCCACTGGCTCGGCGCCGTGTCACGAGGCCCACAGACCTTCCAGTCGATGGTCCGGCACTGCTGAATCCGGCGTAGCGCCTCCATCGCCGAGTCGGGCCGGGAGGAGGGATTCTGCGCCATGAGCGCACGTACAGCGCGACGTACCTGATCGTTGACGTGTGGCGGGAACTCCGCAAGGGAATCGGCGAAGGCACGGCGTCCACGCCCCAACCGTTCCTCCATCTGCAGCGGATCCATCTTCTCGTACGGGAAAGGCCCACGGAGCATCTCCAGCAGAGTCACTCCAAGGCTGTATATGTCCGAGCGCACATCCAGGACCCCGGTCCCGTACTCAGGAGGCCGGTAGAGCAGGGTTCCGCCGTGCGCCTCGCACGTGCGATCGCCGTCCGACAAAGGCGCCGACGATCCGAGATCCCCGAGGTAAGCCGCCTTGCGGTCCTCGTCAAGCAATACGTTGCCCGGTTTCACGTCACGGTGCAGGTACCCGTGCTTGGCATGCAGGGTGTCGAGTGCGTCCAGAATCTGGCCTGCCAAGACCAACGCCCGGCGCACCCCGAAACGATGACCGTCTTGCAGGGCGGCGTCCACGCTCCCGCCGGCGAGATAGTCCATCACGAGGGTCAGGCCGTGCTCCACCTCGGGGTCTGGTTGAGCGTCACGAATCCGGACGACGTGATCATGCTCGACCCGGTCAAGCAGCCTGGGCTCTCGGTAGGCCACCGCATCCTCGAGCCCGAGCAGGTCGATCGTCTTCTGCACGAGCATCCGCTGCAACGGCTCATGCCATACAAGCCGAACCTCGCCGACAGAGCCACCAGGCAAGGTCTTCAGGAACGAGTACGTCGGCTTATCGAGCCGATCGCCGTGGATCACGTCAGGCCCGCAGTTCCGCAGCAACAGCCGCAAGAGCGGCGATGCCCCGGCCATCAGCCCAATATTTGCCGATTCGGGCGACTCGGTCCTTACCAAGCTTCGCCAGGCTGCCGCGGCCGGTCAGTCCGAGTGCGCCCTTCGCGGCCTGTTGCGATATGTACCGGCACGGTACTCCCGCCTTGGCGCATTCCAATCGCAGCAACGTCTCCATCGCCAGCCGATCGGTCCAACCGGTGTGCGTGTCCGAGTAGTTCGATACCGCCCGCAAAAGGACGACTTCCGATGCCCCGGCATCACGCAGAGCTCTCGCGACGTCCTTGCCGAACTCCACCAGGCGGTCGGCGTCGGACAGGCCGTCTCGGAAGGTGAGCCGTTCCGGTTTGCCCTCCAGGACGGATTCCCCATCCGCGACCACGAGGTAGGCACCCGACGACGTACACGCGACCCCGAGCGTAGCCATGGTCCTCCTTGACCTCTGCCCGCTTCATCCAACCAGGATGCAACCGCACCCTTGTCCGAGACGTCGGGCAGTTACCAACCGGATACAGCTTAGAGGACTCTGAATCAACGCTGAGAGTGCCGGGTTCGGGCAGTGGACGTGACCCCGATCGCAGGCTTTTCAGCTTGGCCTCGCCGGCCCAAAACGGCCCGGACGCTTTCCTCATCCGATCGGACCCCTCTTGCGCCGTAGGGCACGGGTGACAGGTGACGGATCATCCGGATTCGCCGTACGAAGTTCCTCGCGCGCACAGCTCACGCGCACGCGCGTACGCGCGCGAAGCCGTCAACCGGCAATCTCGGGTCCATCTGTCACCCGTCACCCACCGCGCCATGGACGTGAGAGGTGCTCGCTGCTGATGGCACATCCGAGATCTTGACGGCTGGATCAACGGGTTCCGTCAACGGTGTCACGCCGGGAACCCAGGAGTGTCGTCGCGTTCCTTATATCGCTGAGCCAGGAGCGCTTCTCGGATGTCGTCCAACGTCATCGAGGTGGCATTACTGAGTGCCCATGCGAGGTTTCGAATCAGGACCTCACCAAGGAGCGACAGCCAGATACGCCATGGGTCTGTGACGGGGGCTGGTGGGCTCATATGCCCTGTCCGCCCGGTTGTTTCTTCGCCGTGGACAGCCTCAACATCGACTTGCTGTAGCCACGGCTGAAAGATCTGAAACTCCGCTTGGACGCCTTCGCTCGCTACCCCATGAGGTGGTCCAATTTTCACGCAAGCAACGAGTTCGAGATGCCACGGAAGGTTCAGGCCGGGAACGGACATCTTGAACATGAACCCGCGCCCGCTCTGCAGGCCTGTCAGCATGCTGTACAGCTGTTTGGTGAGGTAGACGCCACGTATCACGAACGCGCCGCCGGGCACGAACGTGGCCGCCAAGCCTTCGGCGGTGTGCCACAGCAGGGTTTCCAGACCGCTTCCAGCCAGATCGGCGATGTAGCCGGTAAGGAAGTCATTCGTTTCAACCTCGTGGGGCGCCTCGTGGACCTCAGCACGATCGGAGCTATCTTCAGGACGGGGCCGAGCCTCTTCTGAACTGGAGCAGCGGCCGGGTTTGTCCGTGTCTCCCTCCTCGTCGTCCAAGTACGCCTCGCCTTCCGGCGGTTCCCTGTCCCTGCGGATAGCGTCGTTTCCCTCGGGACCGTTGTCTGTGCCGCCGCGGTCGTCGCCGTCCGCGTCTGCGTACACATCGCGATAGGGCCCGTCATCGCTCTGGGAGCGGTCCATCCCGTCCGTTACGTCCAGGGTTGATGACCTGGGGCTGTCGACGGTCCGGCGCGAGTCATCCACTGTTGAGGCGTGCTCTTCGGAAACGCCAGCGCCGCCCTCGGAAGGTGCTGGCGTAGTCCCTGGGGCGGTGATCTCGCTGCCGCCACCGTTCGTCCAGTCCGGCGCACCGCCCGGCCCAAATATCGACGGTGTATCAGCACCGGAGCTCGAGGTTTCACCGCCACTTCCTAGTTCGCGCCCCATGCCTTGACGGTGACATCGCAGGAGTTGAAGAACAAGAACCCGGCGATGCCGCCGTACGACCGGCTGCATTCCTCGCTGCCGCCGGCGGCCCCTAACTCGCGAATGGATCAACCCTGGCCCTCCGCGAGCAGCCGGATGCCCCGGTAGAACCGGCGACCCTTCGCCCCTCGGCCGTCGCCGACCCTGAATCGGTCCCGAAGCTCCTGCGTAAGCCGCTTCGCCGAAACCGGGCGCTCGCCCGCTTGCTCGCACCATCGCTCGTACGCCTCGCGTACCACCGCCGTGTCGGTACGCACATCCCCTTCCTCGGCAGGCAGCTCACACAACTCCTCCACGAATTGAGCGACGGTGTCCTGGTCCCTGGCGTACTGCTGCGTCGCCGAAACCACGACCGAAGGCTCGCGCAGGCCATCACGCTGGTACGCGGCAGCGCCGGCGATGATCCACGCCAGCACCGCCCCAGCGTCCTGCTCCAGGATCTCGCCCAGCCGGCGGTTCTGCCGTTCCAACGGCACCACGTGCGTGAAGGGCAACACCCTGATCCGCCGCCAGAAGGCGGGCCCACCAGTACGTGCCACCGGCAGGTGGTTGCCCATCAGCCACAAGGTATGGGACGGAACGAACGAGAACCAGTCTCGGCGCATGAACCGCGCGCTGATCGCGTCGCGGCCCGTCAGCTGCTTGACCTTGGCCTCACCGAAACGCTGCCCGTCCTCCAACTCGGCGAGAACTACAAGTCGAGCCCCCGCGAGCTGGGCCAGCTCAGCCGGGTGCTCCTGGTGCTTGCGCACCATCAACATCTCCGACGAGGCCGCCGTCGCATAGCCAGCCTCTCCACGGCCCAGCGCATGCATCACCGTCTCCAGCAGCGTGCTCTTGCCGTTCGCGCCGGGACCCACGGCGAACGGCAAGACCTGCTCCAGCACGGTCCCGAGCACCGACACCCCGAGCAGTCGCTGCACGTAGGTCTCCAGTTCACGATCCTCACCGAAGGTGTCCGCCAGGAACGCGTCAAACGCTTCAGACCGTCGGTCGAAGTCAGCGGCCACCGACGTCGAACGGGTGTGCAGATGAGCCGGGTCGCACGCCGACACTCTCCCCGTGCGCAGATCCACGATCCCCCCGGGCGTGTTCAACTCGTACGGGCGCGCGTCCAGGTCCCCGAGCGCCACGTTGATCGCCGGATCCGACCGGGCGAGCCGGGTCACCCCCGAGACACCAGACGCGGACAACACATGGGATCTGAACCGTCGCCATCCACCCGCGCTCGGCAGCTGACGAGCCAGCGCACGCACCAGCTCACGATGCTTCTCGGCTTCGTCCCACGCCCACCGGTGCCCCGTCCAGAGCAGCCACCGCCCACGATGGGGGCAATACCTCAGCTCGTGCCCGTGATATGCCACCAGCGCACGAGCCAGCCCGTCCTCCGTCGGCCCCCAGGCCGCGACGGGCGCCGGCGTTTCAGTGGCGGGCCGCACCGCGCCCGGCGTCTCGGTCTCCGCGGCCTGCGGCGAGTGAACTCCCCAGCCGGCTCCCTGCTCTCCGGCCGAGCGATCGCCGCCCCGCGGAGGGCCGCCGAATCCTGCCGAACGCAACGCGCTGGCGGCCGCAGTGTGGTCGCCACCGTGATTCAGCACCGTGTACGCGTGGAACTTGGTGATCGGGACTTCGACATCGAACTCTGTGCTCGTGGAAAACACGAACAGGCGATCACGATCGTCCGCCCGCCCCGTCGTGGCGGAGATTCCCGCCCGTTTCCCGGGGCGCCGCCACGCCCGCATCCGACCTGACGTGTAGACCAACGTCCAACCCGCCGGGCCGAGAATGTCGGCCCAGTCGGTGCGCCGCTCGTAGTCGTCTCCCGGCGCCACATCACCATCGGCGGCCGCTCGAGGTCCAGGGCGAGAGGGCGCGGCCGGCGGAGGAAGAGCATCCAGAGACCGCGCGATAGCTAGCAGCGCCTCATGTTCCTCAGCCGAGATTGTCGGAATCCGGTCCGGAGAAGCTCCGGCCATGGCCATCCAAGCGAGCCCTGTCTCATGCACCGTCCCGTGCGACGGCGCGACGATCGTGTAGCCGCCCTCGCCGCGCGTTTCGATCAAGGTCTTGATCTTCTCGGTCGGCTCGACCGCGAGCTCGCCCTCCGTCGCGGGCCGGCGCGCGAGCTTGAGGTTGCCGCCGACCGGCGCGCCTCGCAGCCGGTAAAGAAGGTGAACGCCCCCAGACGGAGTCCGTTCGGCGTACCCGTCGACCGCAATCCGCTGCCACAGCTCGTCCAACCCCGCAGCCCGCACCGACTCGGCGAGACGCTGGCCCATCCCTTCCGTCACGGCCCGGCCTTCCAGCTCGAGCATCTCCAGGCCGCCCGAGACCGCGCCGCACACTACGGCGAGCCCCGGCGGGTTCCCGGCGAACCAGCGACGTACGACGTCATGATCAGGGCGTTCAACCTGATAGCGCCGCCACGACACCAGCGGCGCCTTACTGCCGTCGGCCCTGACGGGAATCACCGCGCAGCCGGCCTGGTACCAGGCAAGCGCAGCAGGCAAAGTCTCCGGTTGCGTGCTCACTCGCCAGCCGCCGGGAATTGCGCTTCTACCGATACGCGAGAAGGACTCCAGCCACGCTGTCCGCCAGCTGCGATTCCGCGCCGTTGACCGTCGTTATGCCACCCAGGTCCCGCGGCGCAAACACCCGCTGGAACCGACACGGACGGGGTAGACGACCCCCACAAAACCCTTCGTGTCATTCGCGTTCGGCCCGGCCGGTTCACTTGGCCCGAGCATCACGCTTACGAGCATTCTCGAGTCGGGCACGAGTCTTCTCAGACTCGCGCGCGATCCGTTCAAGCTCCCGCTGCTCGGCTTCCCGGTCCGGTCCCTTCACGGTGTACTGGGCCATGACCTGCTTGACTTGTTCCGGGGTGAACTTTCGCTTGCGGGCCATGTAGACGTGGTCCACTTCCTCGGCCCTGCACCGGTCGGCCAACCAGCGCGACGAGACCCCGATCATTTTCGCGACCTGACTGACGGTGTAGTAGATCGTCGGGTCGTTTTCCTCTTCAGCCGCCTGTTGGTGTCGCTGAATCCGTTCCGGCATGCCCGTCCCCCTGGTCTCGACGAAAACGTCGCGAGGAACTGGCGATCACCTGCATTCGACGCCGGCTCTGTGCGTCGGGTCAGGACCGGCAGAGCTGCTGTCGTCTGGTTGATGCCTTGGGGCAACCAAAGGAACCGGTGGGAAGCAGCCAGCTACTCGCGACACTTCCAGCCTTGATCCGGCTTCCGGATTCCGATAGGTCGAAGCCGGTTGACGGGGGTTGATGGGGGTTGACGGGGTTGGGTTCAGCGGTACGGGGCGGCACCGATCTCACCCGTTACCGATGATGCGAAGCAGCCGGGCGCTGAGCCGCCACCTAAGGGTGCTGAAGAATTACCCCACCGACGTCCTGGATGTGATCTGCGCCACTCAATCCCGTCCTTCGAGCAGAGGTTCGGCGCGCTCGAAATCGGCTCTCTGGGTAAGCCTAAAGAGTGTTTCCGCAGCTCAGATGGCTTACGTGAGCCTTCAAATGCCCCAAATCGGGTGACGCGCTTCATCCAGCCGGACAACACGCCGTTGCCACTTGTGACCACATAACGATTTACGCACCGCCCTCAAATCCATTGAGGACGGTGCGTTTTCCCTGCTCAACCAAGGTGGAGCTGAGGGGACTCGAACCCCTGACCCCCACACTGCCAGTGTGGTGCGCAGCGGTGGTCGTCCGTGGGGAGCGAGTGCCCCTCCAGCCTACCGAACCGGGCATGTCGGACGCCAGCACTCGCAGGTTGATCGGCTCGGGCACGGCCTGCGCTTACTACATAGGACGACGAATATGCTGCCGATCTTCGTTTTAGGCGCCGATGGTGCAGCGACTGAGAAGGTAGTGATCCCCGGGGTCTCTACTCCCCCACCCCTCCCCCGACCCCTCCCCCAGCCCCGACAAGGAATGGGTGGAGGGCTCGTTGCGAGGACTGCTCGAACCACGAGGAAAGATCGGTATCCGGGACACCCGAACTCTGCAAAGGAGTGTCCGACCGGTACAACGCCGCGAGATCAAAGCCCTCGGTTACCACGTCCTCAAGTTCGGCGTAGCAATCTCGAGCCCCCTCTTCGTCAGCGCATTCGTGATCGATCAGGAGATCGCCCGCGCGTTGAACGACGATGTGTAGCGCGAGAGCCTCAGCGAGGCACGCAGACGGCTCCCACTGCGGCGCGGACAGCCGGCCGGTCGCCGCGATAGCTGCGACGAGGAACCTATGCGCGAAGTGACCGTCAAAGCCCCGGGCATAACGGGTCGGCAAGTCGTCCAAGGCAAAGAGCATCCCTTCGCCGAAGACCACCGCGGCACCATGCCCAGCGAGGCTGTTGATGTCCTGAATCAGCTCGTCAATAAACATCGTCGACGCCACGATCAAAGCACCAGCGGCGAGTGCAGCATCCTCACCATCGCCGAAGACGGCCGCGTCGAACGCTCGCACCGACGGCGCGTACCCGGACACCCGCTGACGCCAGGCGTCCTCCTCGTCCTCATCGGCCGGTGACAACCCGGAAGATCCGTCGGCGCGCTCCGCGACATCATCCGGCGGCTCACCAAGCTCCTCAGCCGCTCGTAGAGCGGCCTCGGCGAGCGGTTCATCGGGGCCGGACTCACAGCGCACCACCGTCCAGCCGGAAAACACCTCGCTGCGCTGCAGCACCTCGCCCACGATGGCACGCACCCCACCTTCAGCGGCCTCCAAGGACAGTGCGTGTACGCCGACCGCTATCAAAGCCCCGCCGGGATAGACCCCGGCCCAACAGCTGTCGACCAGAATCGAGCTTCCATCGGGGCCTATCACACTCTCGACCCGATCGAGCAACTGCTTCAACACGGCTGCGACATCCTCGAGCTGCCCAACATCGAGGCCGTCCGCCGCCGACCGCACGTAGGCCGTTACCCGATACTCCGTCCCCGACACGTCGCTCATCTCCCCCACCCCTCACGATCGGGCAGCAGGCCATCAAACCCGAAGCCCCCGCCACAGTTACGCCCGGCCATTGCCAGCCTCGACATGGGCAGCACCCACCTCCGCCGGCGAAGCCGCGGCCGGGTCAGCGGCGCGTAGCACGGTCAGCAGGCCCTCCACCGGAACGACGTAGCTCTTGCCGATACGCAGGACCTTCACGGGGAAGGACCCCGCCTTGACCAATCCGTAGGCCGTCGTGCGGCCGATTTGCAGAACGGAGGCAGCCGTGGCGAGATCTGTCGCTACCCCGAGCTTGCGAACTTCGTCGACCGTCCACACCTGCTTGGCCATCGTCCACTCCTCACCTGGTAATCGCCCGCCCGGTCGATGCCCTTTCCAATCGCACGACGCAGCACCAAACGAACGGGAGACGTCGCATGGTCAACGGTCATTAATGCCTTCACACGAGGAAAGCGCTATCGCTATCCGTGTAGCCGGACGGCTTCATAAAGCCCACCACAAGACGACACCAGAACACAGCTGCCCAGGGGTTGACGGGGGTTGATGGGGGTTGACGGATAGCGGCGCCTGAGCGTGAGCAACCGCGCCGGCGGCGGCACCTCGGTCAGACCAACAACCGCCGAAGGCCACGCCCGACCCACCGAACGCGGCCCTCGACATCCCCGATCAGCTATACCGCTTCTTCATGCAGCGCGGCATCCATCAACTCCGCCGCCCGGCGCTCACTCTCCGGCAGCACATGGGTATACACCTCGCGAGTGGTACGCCCATCGGCGTGCCCGAGCCGCTTCTGCATCACATGCTCCGGAACACCAGCATCCGCGCCCGCCGTCGCCGAGGTATGCCGCGCGTCGTGCAGCACAATCACCGGCACGCCCGCCGCCAGGCACGCGTTCTCCCACATGTCCGTGAAATAGCGCGGGTAGTACGGCTCCCCGTCCTCACGGCAGAACACATAGTCGCGGTCGTGATAGATCAGACCCGCCTCAGCCTTCTCCTCGTCCTGGCGAGCCTTGTGCTCCCGCAACACCTGCACCATCGCCGGCCCGATCGCAATCGCCCGGCGGCTCTTACCCTTCGGCGATTTTTCGATCACCTTGTTCCCGGCAATCGTGCGCTGCCAATGGATGTAGACGACTCCCGCATCCAAATCCACCTTCGACCACTTCAGCCCGCCGATCTCACCCCGCCGAGTACCGGCCACCACGGCAAGGGCCCACGCCGCATACAGGCGGCCCTCGCGGTGAAACTTGAGGAACCGTTTCGACTCCTGCGGTGTCCATACGCCCTTGCGGCCGTGATCGTCGCGCTGCGCCGGGCGTGGCTGACGCACACCAGTGAGATTGATTCCCAAATCCTTCAGCGTCTTGGTCAGCACCCGATGCACGGTCCGCACCGTCGTCGGCGACAACCCACCACCGCGCTTAGCCCCGTCGGTGAGCAACTTCTTGTACAGGTCGTGGATGACGCGCTTGTCGACCGCATACAGCTGACGGCCGCCGATGTGCGGGATCACGTACATCCGGAACAAGTTGCGGTAGTTGTCCAGAGTGGTCTCCTCGATATCGAGTTCCCGCTCGGAAAGCCACCCCGCGAGTTCCGCCGCAACGCTGCCGTCCGCGCCGATCGCCGCCTCCCCGTACGCGATCCGAGCGTCGTCTTCGGCTTTCTCGGCTTCGGTGGCGGAACGGAATCCGCGTCGCTTGTGCTGACGACGTTTCCCGTCGTCGCCGACGGGCAGGTCGATGACGAAGTACCAGAGGGTCTTGCCGCCAGAGATTTGGTACGAGCCGATGGTCATGGTCGGGCCTCCGTGGTCACACGTTCGAGCAGGTGAGATCGACCGTAGCCCGCTGCGTGACCACGCCTGTGACCACAAGATCCACTAGAGTGATCTTGGGCGAGCGATAGGCGTGGATGTAAAAAGCCGCTGACCAGGACTTTCGTCCTCGTCAACGGCTTGAAAAAGCTGGTCGGGCTGACAGGATTTGAACCTGCGACCCCTTGACCCCCAGTCAAGTGCGCTACCAAGCTGCGCTACAGCCCGATGCCACCCGACCCGAAGACCGCGCGGCAACGACTACCACCTTACAACCCCTACCCATGCGCCTTTCCGCGACCCCCCGGGCCGGTCTTCTTCCGGGGCTTCACGGACAGCTCGATCGGCGACCCCTCGAAGCCGAACTCCTCGCGCAGCTTGCGCTCGATGAAGCGGAGATACCCCGCGTCCAGCGGGCCCGTCGTGAACAGCACGAAGCGCGGCGGGGCCACCCCGGCCTGGGTGGCGAACAGGATGCGCGGGGCGCGCCCCCCGCGCACCGGGTGCGGGGTGGCTTGCGTCAGCGCCGTCAGCCACTGGTTCAAAGCCCCGGTCGGGACCCGCTGCTCCCACGATTCGAGGGCGCGGCGCAGGGCGGGAGCCAGCTTGTCGACCGCACGGCCGGTCTTGGCCGAGATGTTGACCCGGATCGCCCACGGGATCCGCTTCAGCTCGCGGTCGATCTCCTTGTCGAGGTAGAACCGGCGGTCGGCGTCGACCAGGTCCCACTTGTTGAAGGCGATCACCAGCGCGCGGCCGGCCTCGACCACCTGGGTCAGCACGCGCTGGTCCTGCTCGGAGATGACCTCGGCCGCGTCCAGCAGCACGACGGCCACCTCGGCCGCCTCGACGGCGCCGGCCGTGCGCAGGGACGCGTAGTACTCCGTACCGGATGCCTGGTTGACGCGCTTGCGCAGGCCGGCGGTGTCGACGAACTGCCACACCTCGCCGTCCATCTCGACCAGGCTGTCGACCGGGTCGACGGTCGTGCCGGCGACCGAGTCGACGACGGCCCGCTCCTCGCGCGACAGCTTGTTCAGCAGCGACGACTTGCCGACGTTGGGGCGGCCGACCAGGGCCACCCGGCGCGGGCCGCGCGGACCGCCCTCCACGATCGGCGGCGGATCGGGCAGGGCGGCCAGGATGTCGTCCAGCAGGTCGCCAGAGGCACGGCCGTGGAGGGCCGAGATCGGGTGCGGCTCGCCGAGGCCGAGCGACCAGAGCGACACCGCTTCCATCTCGAGGCTCTGGTTGTCGGCCTTGTTGGCGACCAGGATGACCGGTTTGTGGGAGCGCCGCAGCATCTTCACGGCGGCCTCGTCCACGTCGGTGGCGCCGACGGTGACGTCCACGACGAAGATGACCACGTCGGCGGTCTGGACGGCGATCTCGGCCTGGGCGGCGATGGCCGCGGCCCGGTCGCGGGCGTCCGGCTCCCAGCCACCGGTGTCCACGACCGTGAACCGGCGCCCGTTCCACTGCGCGTCGTAGGGCACCCGGTCGCGGGTCACGCCGGGCACGTCCTCCACGACCGCCTGGCGACGGCCGATGATGCGGTTGACCAGCGTCGACTTGCCCACGTTGGGGCGGCCGACGACGGCAACCACGGGAACCGGCCCGGCGGCCTCGGAAGCATCGTCCGAGACGTCCGGGTCGGCGAAAACGTCACTCACTTATTCACCCTGCTGTTCAAAAGCTTGCGGAGGTACGCGACGACCTCGTCGATGCCCATGCCGGTGGTGTCCACCTCGAGGGCGTCGGAGGCCTGGCGCAGCGGGTCGGTGGCCCGCGACGAGTCGAGCTTGTCGCGCCGGGCCAGGTCGGCCTCGGTCGCGGTCACGTCGGTGGCGTCTTCCGCACTTCGCCGGGCGGCCCGGGCAGCGGCAGACGCGGTCAGGTAGACCTTGAGGTCGGCGTCGGGGGCGACGACCGAGGCGATGTCCCGGCCCTCCACGACGATGCGCGGGTGGCCGGCGATGATCGCCTGCTGGAGCGCGACCAGGTGCTTGCGGACGGCCGGCACGGCGGCGACGGCCGAGACCGCCCCGGTCACCTCCGGTCCGCGGATCGGGCCGTCGACGGAAACCCCGTTCGCGGCGAAATGCGGCGCGGACGGGTCGGTGCCGATGGACAATTCGGTCTCGAGGGCGATCTTGGCGATCGCCTCGGGGTCGCCGAGGTCGACGCCGGCCTGCAGGACGGCCCAGGTCACGGCCCGGTACATGGCGCCGGTGTCGAGATAGACCCCGTCCAGAGAGGTGGCGAGGCGCCGGGAGACGGTGGATTTGCCGGAGCCGGAGGGCCCGTCGACGGCCACCACGCACTTCTCCGGCCGTACGTCTTCCGCCACCATTTCCTCCCGGATCTCCGACGCCACGTGCGCCCGACCAACCCTCCCATTGTGCCCGCCGTAGAAGTCAGCGACGAACTAGGGTATGTTACTGGCGAGTAATGCCGGAGGGAGCGACCATGCCCACGCTCGACCGCCACGACGCCGTCTTCGTCCTCGACCTCGGCGACAACGAGAACCGCTTCCATCCCGACTGGATGGCCTCCGTGAACGCCCTGCTCGACGAGGTGGAGAAGGGCGACCCCGGGGCGCTGGTCACCACGGCGAGCGGCAAGATCTGGTCGAACGGCCTCGATCTCGAGTGGCTCGGGGAAAATCCGGAACAATTCACCGCGTACACGTCGCAAGTGCATTTGCTTTTCGCGCGTGTGCTGAGCCTGCCGATGATCACGGTCGCCGCCCTGCAGGGTCACACGTTCGCCGCCGGCGCCATGCTCAGCCTCTGCCACGACTTCCGCGTCATGCGCGCCGACCGCGGCTTCTGGTGCCTGCCCGAGGCCGACATCAACATCCCGTTCTCGGTGGGCATGGGCGCGCTGATCCAGTCGCGACTGACGCCACAGACGGCCCACGAGGCGATGGTCGGTGCGAGGCGCTTCGGCGGCACGGAGGCGTACGAGCGGCAGATCGTCGACGCCGCGGTCCCGGAGGAGCTGGTGCGCGAGCGTGCGATCGAGCTCGCGTCGGCGCAGGTCGGCAAGGCCGGGCCGACACTGCGGACGATCAAGACGCGGATGTACGCCTCCGTGCTCGCCGCCCTGACCTCGGAGGGCGAGAAGGCGCCGGACGCCGGGCTGTTCCGCCGCTAGCTCGGCCGGCGCGCTCGGCCCGGCGCGCTCGGCCCGGCGTGCTCGGCCCGGCGCGCTCAGTCGGCGCGCTCAGTCGGCGCGCTCAGTCGGCGCGCTCAGTCGCCGTCTCGGGAGACGGCCTTGAACAGGGCCGCGATCTCGGCGTTCGACAGGTGCCGGAAGCCGCCCGGCCGCAGGTCGCCGAGCCGGATCGGGCCCACCGCGGTGCGGATCAGCCGGGTGACCGGGTGGCCGACCGCGTCCATCATCCGGCGGACGATGTGCTTGCGGCCCTCGTGCAGGGTGATCTCCACCTGGGCCGTCTTGCCGATCGCGTCGACCAGCTTGAACGCGTCGGCGCGCGCCGGACCGTCCTCCAGCTCGACGCCGGCCAGCAGCTGACGGCCCACGTTGCGGGGAAGCGGCCCGACCACCTCGGCGAGGTAGGTCTTGGCGATCCCGTACGACGGATGGGTCAGCTTGTTGGTCAGCTCCCCGTCGTTGGTGATCAGCAGCAGGCCCTCGCTGTCGGCGTCGAGGCGGCCGACGTGGAAGAGCCGCTGGTCGAACTGGCCGAGGAAGTCGGCGAGCTCGGTGCGGCCCTTCTCGTCGTCGAGCGAGGTCACCACGCCGCGGGGCTTGTTCATCGCGATGTAGACGAGCTTGGTGTCGGTGATCACCCGCTGCCCGTCCACGAGGATCTCGGCGGTGCTGGGATCGACCTTGTCGCCGAGCTTGGCGACCTTTCCGTTGACGGTGACCCGCCGCCGGAAGATCAGGTCTTCGCAGGCGCGGCGTGACCCGACACCGGCGGCGGCCAGCACTTTCTGGAGGCGTTCGGCGGTGTCAGCCTGAGGCATCGAGCACTTCTTCCACATCGTCGGGCAGGAACGGGGCGAGCGGCGGCAGCTGGTCAACCGAGTTGAGCCCGAGCTTCTCGAGGAAGAGGTCGGTCGTCCGGTACAGATGTGCACCGGTTTCGCCCTCGACGCCACATTCCTCGATCAGGCCGCGCGTAGCAAGGGTACGCATGACCCCATCGCAGTTGACGCCGCGGATGGCCGAGATCCGAGACCTGGTCACCGGCTGCTTGTAGGCCACCACCGCCAGCGTCTCGAGCGCGGCCTGCGTCAGCCGCACCGACTGCCCGTCAAGAACGAACCTTTCCACGTACGCCGCGTATTCCGGCCGGGTGTAGAGCCGCCAGCCACCGGCCGCCCGCCGCAGGTCGAACCCGTGTCCGGCCGCGGTGTAGCGCGCCGAGATGTTCTCCAGCATCGCGCCCACGCGCTCGGTCGGCTGTTCCAGGATTTGCGCGAGCTGCATCTCGGCCACCGGCTCATCGACAACCAGCAGAATGGCCTCGAGCGCCGCGGCGAACTCACCGTCGTCGGCCAACTCCGGAAGATCTTCCCCCGTACGCTCGGAAGCGCCCCCGGCCGAAGCCCCTTCACCCGCATCGGCGTCCGCCGCCCGCCGCCGCCCCTGCTCCGGAACCGCCGCGGCGCGCGACTTCGGCGCCGGCTCGTCATCCGCAGCGTCCTCGGCCCGCCCGGCGTCCGCAGTCTCCTCGCCCAGCCCGGCGTCCGCAGCGTCCTCGCCCGGCCCAGCGTCCGCGGTGTCGCCGGCCGGCTCGTCATCCGCGTCATCCTCGGCGATCGGCAGATCGTCGGCGCCGTCGTCGGAGACATCGTCGTCGGCCGCCTGGTCGAACACGTCCCCCGCGTCGTCGCCGTCCTCGGGCAGCGGCGCATCGGCCGGCAGCCCGTCCGCCACCCAGTCCTCGTCGGCGGCTTCCTCGACGGCTCCCGGCAGCGGCAGCTCGGGCCCCACCTCACCCGCGGTCGGCACCGGCTCGAGATCCCCCACCGAAGCGTCAACCGGCGCATCAACACTGACCGGCGCGTCCTCACCACTACCGGTCAGCGCCGCCTCTTCCGGCTCGAGGTCGCCGTCGCCCGGCACCTCGGCCTCGTCCTCCTCGTCGGCCGCCTCCGGGCCGCGCCCGCCGTTAGCCTCCCCCGGGCCGCGCCCGCCGTCGGCCGCCTCTGGGCCGCGCCCGCCGTCGGCCGCCTCCTCCGGGTCGCCGGCATCCGTGTTCGTTACGGCCTCGGACTCACCCGGCTCGGAGTCCCCCTCGTCGACGCCCTTGTAGCCGGGCGGATTACCGCCCTCGAAGGCCGGATCGAAGTCGTCGTCATCCTCCGAGAGGCCCGCCTCGGTCCGCTCCTCGTCCTCGTCGGGTCGTTCGTCCCCGGCCTCACGACGAGCGGCTGCCTCGGCCGCCGCCTGATATGCCCGGTCCGGCGGCCGTTGCTGACGCTCCCACGGCGGCACCCAGGCGGCCGCCTGCGCCGCAAGCGAATCGGACTGCCGCTCGTCGTTGCTCACGATCGTTCCTCCACCGCGACCGGGGCCGCGTCGTCTTCTCCCCCGCCAAGATCAGGGCGGTCCTCGGGCGTGTCAAATCTGCCCGCCCCGGATTCCCCCGAGTCGGACACCATCGCACCCGGTTTGCCCACGGCGTCCGCCCGCGAACCCCCGCCCGCAACCGATCCGCCACCGGCGACCTCGCCACCCACCCCGTCGCCCGCGCCCGACAATTCCGAAATGTCCAGAGAGCTCGACTCGCTGTCTTGGAGGTCCGCTGCCAGCGACTCGGCCCCACGATCCGACAAATCCGAAATGTCGAACAGGACCGCCTCGCCGTCGGTGTCGGTGTCGGCGTGGGCGTGGGCGTGGGCGTCGGCCTCAGCGTCCGCGTCGACCGCGGTGTCGGCGTCGACCGCTGTATCGGCCTCGGCGTCGGACTCGGCGTCGGCGTCATCGTCCGCCGCGGCCTCCCCTGCCGCGTCCGGTGCCGGCTTGCTGCCCTCGTAGTCGTCGATGTCGAGCTCGGCGTCGACCGTGTCCCCGCCGATCCAGCGGACCGTCATCTCCTCCAGCGACACCGGCTGCTCGAAGTCGATCAGCCCCTCGCGATACAGCTCCAGCAGCGCCAAGAACCGCGCCACGATCTCGAGGGTGTTCTCGCAGTCGGCGATCAGCAGGGTGAACGTCGCGCTTCCGGCGCGCCGCAGGCGGTCGCGCAGCAGCTGGGCGTGCTCGCGCACCGAGACGCGCACCTGGTGGATGTGCGCGATCGAAACCTGCGGCGGCCCAGGCTTGGGCGTGAACTGCTTCAGCGCCAGCTTGAACAGGCGCTCGACCCCGATGCCGAGCACCAGGTCGGGCAGCGCCTCGGCGTAGCGCGGCTCCATCGAGACCGCGCGCGGCCAGCGCTTGGCGCCGGTGCCCTCGAGGTCGGCGATGACCGCCGCCGCCTCCTTGAACGCCTTGTACTGCAACAGGCGCGCGAAGAGCAGGTCGCGGGCCTCGAGCAGGGCCAGGTCCTCCTCGTCCTCGACCTCGGCCGCGGGCAGCAGGCGGGCCGCCTTCAGGTCGAGCAGCGTGGCCGCCACCAGCAGGAACTCGCTGGCCTCGCCGAGGTCCCAGTCGTCGCCCATGGCCCGGATGTAGGCGATGAAGTCGTCGGTGACCTGGTGGAGCGCCACCTCGGTCACGTCGAGCTTGTGCTTGCCGATCAGCTGCAACAGAAGATCGAACGGCCCGGTGAAGTTCTCGAGCCGAACGGTGAATTTGCCCGAATCGAGGTCGGCCGGGACCTCGGCGTCGGGGGGCACAAGCTCTTCTGGCACCTGCTGACCGTAGACCACGGGTAGGACAACCTGCTCCGGGCTCACACCGGCACCTCCGACGACAGCGCTGCGTTCCGGTACAACGCCGCAGGACACCGCGGGTGACTGGGGAAAACGAAGATCAGCCCCACAGGCGGACGAAGAGCAGCCCGAGCGCGTTGACGATGCGCAGCAGGAACGGGCCGGGCAGCGGGAACAGGCAGCAGATCAGCAGGATCAGCACGCCGATGTTCTTGTCCTCGAACCACAGCCGCATCCACTGGATGCCGGGGCCGGGCCGGCGCAGCGCGAAGTACATCACCCCGAACCCGTCCAGCGGCGGGATCGGGATGCACGCGAGCAGCCCGAAGCACAGGATGCCGACGGCCAGCGAGAGCAGGATCGTCGGGCCCACGCCGAGGTCGACGCCGAGCAGGACGTTGGCCGGCGACAGATAGGCCAGGTCGAACCGGTTGTAGACCAGCGCATACACGGCGAGCAGGATTTCGCCGAGGATGATGCACGAGAGGGGCCCCGCGGCGAAGACGGCCGCCGCGCGACCCCGGCCGCGATAGCGCGGGATCTCGTCGACGGAAAGCGACTTTCCCCAGCCCATGCCCCCGATGGCGGCGCCCACCGCGCCGAACGGATCGACATCTTCGCGAAGGCGCGGCCAGATCGGTTCCTTGCGGTCGGCGAGACCCAGGCTACGAGCGGTCAGCCGTACGGCCACCGCGCGCACGCAGAGGGCAAGCACGAAGGACACGACCAAGGCAGCGAACGCCAAGGGCGTGTTGAGCGCGAACAGCACCTGTCAGCCGCGCTCGGCCTTGGCGGCGATGACCTCGCGGGCGAGCTGCCGGTAGTTGCGGGCCCCGGACGAGGCCGGGTCGAGCGTGAGGATCGGCGCGCCGGCCACCGTGGACTCCGGGAACTTCACCGTCTTGGTGATGACCGTCTGGTAGACCTTGTCGCCGAACGCCTCGACCACCCGCTGGAGCACCTGCCGGCAGTGGGTGGTGCGCGAGTCGTACATGGTGGCGAGGATGCCCTCGAGCTCGAGGTCGAAGTTCAGCCGCTCGCGCACCTTGTCGATCGTGTCCAGCAGCAGCGCGACGCCGCGCAGCGAGAAGAACTCGCATTCCAGCGGGATGAGCACGCCGTGCGCGATGGTCAGCGCGTTGATCGCCAGCAGGCCGAGCGAGGGCTGGCAGTCGATCAGGATGAAGTCGTACTCCCGGCGGACCGAGCGCAACGCCCGGGCCAGGGCCATCTCGCGCGCGACCTCGTTGACCAGCTGGATCTCGGCGGCCGACAGGTCGATGTTGGCCGGCAGCAGGTGCAGGCCGGCCACGTCGGTCTTGATGATCACGTCCTCGGTCGCCACGTCGTCCTGCATGAGCAGGTTGTAGACGCTGAGGTCGAGGTTGTGCGGGTTCACCCCGAGACCGACCGAGCAGGCGCCCTGGGGGTCGAAGTCGACCAGGAGGACCTTCCGCCCGTACTCGGCCAGGGCCGCGCCCAGGTTGATGGTGGTTGTCGTCTTTCCGACGCCACCCTTCTGGTTGGCCAGCGCGATGATCCGCGCCGGGCCGTGCCGATCGGTCGGCATCGGCTCGGGGATCGGGCGGCGCATCGTGTACGCCGTCGGGTCGGCCGGGCCCAGATCGGCGCCCAGATCGAGGGAGCTCTGCTGTTCCCGCAGCGTAGAGGTCCAGGCCTCCGCCCGTGATCCGTTGTCCGACATCGCCCTCGCCCCCTCCCGACTCGGCTCAGCCTTCAGCCGTGGCCCGACTGTACGCCACGCGCGCGGCCCGATCGGGGTCAGCTCTCGGCGTGTCGCCATCTATGGGTGCGCAGCTTCTAACGAGCGCGGGGGTGTGCGGTCGCGTACACCTCGCGCAGTCGGTCCACGGTGACCAGCGTGTAGACCTGCGTCGTGGTCACCGAGGCGTGCCCGAGCAGCTCCTGGACCACCCGGACGTCGGCTCCGCCGTCGAGCAGATGCGTGGCGTACGAGTGCCGCAACGTGTGCGGGCTCACCGCGTGCGGCCCGTCCACCGGCAGTCCGGCGGCGGTCGCGGCCCGGTGCAGGATCGTCCACGCCGACTGCCGGGACAGCCGGCCGCCACGGGCGTTGAGGAAGACGGCCGGAGTCCCGGTTCCGTTGGCCGCCAGGGCCGGACGACCGCGTACCAGGTAAGCGTCCAACGCCGCCTTGGCGTACCCACCCACCGGAACCACCCGCGTGCGCCCGCCCTTGCCGTGCAGGATCGCGCCGGCATCGGCGGACTCCAGGTCGAGGTCGTCGATCGCCGCACCGACCGCCTCCGAGATCCGCGCGCCGGTCCCGTAGAGGAACTCGAGCAGCGCCCGGTCCCGCAGCCCGAGCGGGGTGTCGTCGGCGACCTGGAGAAGCCGGGTCACCTGGTCGATGTCGAGCGCCTTGGGCAGCCGCTTGGGCGGGGCCGGCGGCTTGACCTCGGCCGCGACGTCGACCGCGACCAGCCCCTCCCGTACCGCGAACCGGTGCAGCCCGCGCACCGCGCTCATCGCCCGCGCCGCGCTGGCCGAGGCGAGGCCCTCCGCCCGCAGCCCGGCCAGGTGGGCGGTGACGTGCCGGGCCCGCACCTCGGCGAGATCGTCGATGCCGTGCCCGGCCAGCCCCTGCACGTACCGGTCGAGGTCACGCCGGTAGGAGGCCAGGGTGTTGCGCGACAGCCCACGCTCGACGGTCAGGTGGTCGAGGTAGGAGTCGACGGCGCGGGCGACGCTCAGCTGATCACCTCGGACGTGGGCAGGGTGGGCATGCCGTGCGCCTCGGCGACCGGGCCGTACGTGACATGTCCGTCATGCGTGTTCAGGCCGAGGGCGAGCGCGGGATCGTTGCGCAAGGCCGCGCGCCAGCCGAGGTTGGCCAGCTCCAGAGCGTACGGCAAAGTGACGTTGGTCAGCGCGTAGGTGCTGGTGTGCGGCACCGCGCCGGGCATGTTCGCGACGCAGTAGAACATCGACTCGTGCACCTGGTAGACGGGGTCGGCGTGGGTGGTGGGCCGCGAGTCCTCGAAGCAGCCGCCCTGGTCGATGGCGATGTCGACGAGCACGCTGCCCGGTTTCATCCGGCTCACCAGCTCGTTGGAGATCAGGTTCGGCGCCTTCGCGCCGGGGACCAGCACGGCGCCGATCACCAGGTCGGCGTCGAGGACGGCCTTCTCGATCTCGTACGCGTTGGATGCGATCGTCTGCAGATGGCCCCGGTAGTCGGCGTCGGCGGCCCGCAGCTTGTGGATGTTGCGGTCGAGCACGAGCACCTCGGCCTGCATGCCGAGCGCGATGGCGGCCGCGTTCATGCCCGAGACGCCGGCCCCGATGACCACGACCTTGGCCGCGTAGACGCCCGGCACGCCGCCCATCAGCACGCCCCGGCCGCCGCCCGAGCGCATCAGGTGATAGGACCCGACCTGCGGCGCGAGCCGGCCGGCGACCTCGGACATCGGGGCGAGCAGCGGCAGCGAGCGGTCCGGCAGCTCCACGGTCTCGTACGCGATGCCGGTCACCTTGCGATCGACGAGCGCGTCGGTGCACTCCTTGGACGCCGCCAGGTGCAGGTAGGTGAACAGCACCTGGCCGGCCCGCATCCGCGGATACTCCTCGGCGATCGGCTCCTTGACCTTGAGGATCAGGTCGGCGGTCTGCCAGACCTCGTCCGGCCCCGGCACGATGGTCGCGCCGGCCGCCTTGTAGTCACCGTCGGTAATCGATGATCCGGCGCCCGCGCCCGCCTGCACGAAGACCTCGTGCCCCGATCGGGTGAACTCGTAGACGCCGGCCGGGGTGATGGCCACCCGGAACTCGTTGTTCTTGACTTCGGTGGGAATGCCGACCTTCACAGCCGACACCGTCCTTTCTCAACGCTGAGTGAGGTCCCGTGGCGGCCCGAGGCCACCTCGCCGCAGACTACCCCCGGCCCGCCCCGGCCGACGACCGATTCGTCCGCTTTTCGGCATCGATCTCTATCGTGGTACCAGATGGACGGTGGGGTACGTTCTTCCCATGCCTGTGGATCTCAACACCTCGGTGCCGCACTCGGCGCGGATCTACGACTTCCTGCTCGGCGGCAAGGACAACTTCGAGGCCGACCGCCAGGCCGCCGCCGCCATCGTCGAGTCGTCGCCGAGCCTGCCGATCTCCATGCGGGCGAACCGGCAGTACATGGCGCGCGTGGCCCACTACCTGGCCGCCGAGCGAGGCATTCGGCAGTTCCTCGACATCGGCACCGGCCTGCCCACCTCGCCCAACCTGCACGAGGTGGTCCAGGCCGTCGACCCGCAGTCGCGGATCGTCTACGTCGACAACGACCCGATCGTGCTGGTTCACGCCCGGGCGCTGCTCACCTCGCTGCCCGCGGGCTCGACGGCGTACCTCGACGCCGACCTGCAAGACGTCGAGACGATCCTGACCTCGTCCGAGGTGAAACAGAGCCTCGACTTCAGCCGGCCGGTGTCGATCAGCCTGATCGCCGTCCTGCAGTTCATCATCGACGAGGACGAGGCTCACCGCATCATCGACGGCCTGCTGGCGCCGTTCCCGGCCGGCAGCACCCTGGCGATCTCCACGGTGACCGCGCACAACCCGCAAGCGGTGGCCGCGGCCGCCTCGTACCGGGCCCGCGGCATCGCCGCCAAGGAGCGCACCGACGACGAGGTTCGGGCCCTCTTCCGCGACACCGAGCTGGTCGACCCGGGCGTGGTCCTGGTCAACCGCTGGCGCCCGGCGGAGGAGATCGACGACTCGCACGTCCAGATGTCGGGCGGCGTCGGCGTCAAGCGCTGATCCTTTCTTTTTCCCGAAGATCGACGGCAACCATCGCCGGGCCGGAATGCGTCTTGGAGGGCACAACAGCGAGCCAGCCGAGACCGAACGGGGACACCGCGCGTGGGGTACGCCGATGAGGAGTTCGACTTATTCGTCCGGGCGCGGACGCATGCCCTGCTGCGCTCGGCCTACCTGCTGACCGGCGACCAGCAGCTCGCCGAGGACCTGGTCCAGTCGGCGCTGACCAGGACACACCAGTCGTGGAAACGGCTGCACGACACCGGCAACGCCGAGTCGTACGCCCGGCGCACCATGTACCACCTGCAGGTCTCGTGGTGGCGGCGGCCGCGGGTGGCCGAGTCGATGCCCGGCCAGATGCCCGACCGGGCCACCGGCGACGACCACGCCCGGGCGGTGAGCCTGCGGCTGGCCCTGCGCGCGGCCCTGCTCCGGCTGACGCCCAGGCAGCGCGCCGTCCTGGTCCTGCGGTTCTTCGAGGACCGTACGGAACCCGAGATCGCCGACGTGCTCGGGGTGAGCGTCGGCACCGTGAAGAGCCAGACCTCGAAGGCGCTTGCCCGCCTGCGCGCCATCGCCCCCGAGCTCGCCGACATCGAGCCCGCCGCCACAGCCGCCGGCGCCGAGCCCGGCAACCTCGACAGCCGGAAAGGAGCCCTGTCGTGAACCCGCCCACCGACCCCGCCCGCACCGGCCCGCGCGTGGCCTTGCACGACTACATGGACCAGCTGGCCGGCGAGGTGAGCAACGTGGATCTGCGCGACCGCGTGCACGCCGCCTCCCGCCGGGCGACCGTGCGCCGCCGCGTCGCCGTCGGCGCCGCCGCGGCCCTGGCCGTGATCGCGGTGGCCTCCGGCATCGCGGTGGCCGGCCTCCCGTCGGCCCAGCGCGACCGGGGCACACCGGTCGTCGGCACGACCACGCCGCCGGCGCCGACGAGGCCGATCACGACCGAGACGCCCGCCGGCTGGAGCGAGCTGCCGCCGACGCTCTACTACCAGGTCCGGCACGACCAGGGTGACACCTCCCGCTACGACCTGTGGTGGTCGGACTTCCAGACCAGCGAGCAGCAGTTCCGGCCGCCGGGCAAGGCGTGCGGCATGTTTCTCTCCCCCGACATGACCACCGTCGCCTGGGTGGCCGTCGACGACACCCCGGGCGCGACCGGCGACCTCTGGATCTCCGGCCTCGACGGCAACGCCCCACGGCGACTGGCGTACGACGTGACCTGCACCGGCATGAGCTATCCGCGCTGGTTCGACGACACCGACCTCGTCTTCTGGAAGGAGCTGGGCGGCCGGGCCACGGTCGTCGAGACGCGCACCGGCAAGACCGCCGACGCCGGTTTCCCCGCCGACGTGACCGACCTGGTCTTCTCCCCCAACGCCCGGTACGCCGCCTACGGCCAGGACGGCAAGGTCGTCGTGTGCCGGGCCGACGGCACGGTGATCCGCCGCTTCGCCCACGGCGACGAGACACCGACCGGCGGCTTCACCCTGCAGGGCATCTCCGACGACGCCCGCACGGTGGTGCTCGGCATGAACCCCAGCGACCCCGGCCACGTGCGCAGCGGGTTCCGGCTGGTCGACACCATCAGCGGCCGGAACCTCGAGCTGCCGAAGATTCTCAAGGTCACCAACCCGCTGTCGACCGAGATCTACCCGGCGCCCGGCAACCAGCTCCTCGTGCGGGTCGACCTGGGCTCCCACAAGCGGGTCTTCCTGCTCGGCGAGGACGGCACGGTGATCGACAGCCACGGCGAGCTCGAGTCGCTGAAGGACGCCCAGCTGCTGCCCCCGACGTCGTCGTAGCGCGCCGCCGCCGGGTAGTCCTTGGCCGCGGCCAGCTGATGCGCAGGCGGCGGCGGTTCGAGCCCGCGGCCGTGTTAACGCGGCCGCCGGCTCATTCGCCCAGCCAGCGGCCGGACTGGTCGCGCCATCCCTTGGCCAGGCGGTTGCCCGGGAACGGGCCCACCTTGCGCCGCGGCGGCAGGGTCGACTCCAGCTCCACCATGTAGAGGTCCGACCCCATGTTCTCGCGGTGCTCGACGGCGGCCACGCGCCCGTAGTGCTGGAAGTTCAGGATGTACGGATCCCGGTCGTACGGCGGCAGGACCGTCACGAGGTCGCCGATGCGGTACGAATCGGCGTGGGGCATCGTCACCTCCCTGGGACGGCGGTTCCGGGACGACACCACCGCCCTCACCTACGAAAGGTAGGTGAACAGATCGTTACAGGGAAGTCACCGACCGGCGGGAAAATCCATTTCCGCCACGCCTTACCGGAACCGGCGGCCCCGCGCCATGCCTCAGCGCGAAAAATCATCCTTCGGACCGTCCACATGGTACGAACGGACAGTAATCAAGTTGATCTAAATCGATGTGCGTCGTCACCCCGTGTGTGTTGTCGGTGGGCGAGGGGCCCACCATCCACAGCAGGGGGGCAACATTGTTCAGCACGACTCGCTCGCGCGTGCGCGCACTGTCCGTGGCCGGCATGGCGGCCGTCGTCGCCGGTATCGGGGCAGTGACCTTCAACGCCTCGGCCGCCGAGGTCGCGGCGCCCGCCGCCGTCGGCCCGGACGCACGAGCCGTCTCCATCCCGAGCATCCCGGAGATCATCAAGCCGCCGGCGGGCTCCCGCCCGATCGGCGCCTACGTCGTCACGAGCGGCACCCAGAACTACACGTGCGTAGTCCCGACCGGCGCGACCGCCGGCGCCTACACCGGTAAGTCCACTCCCGAGGCGCAGCTGGTCGGCACCGGCGGCCGCCTGCACCACTTCGCCGGCCCGAGCTGGCAGTCGCTGCGCGACAACTCGCTGGTCACCGCCACCGCGAGCAAGTCGTCGCCCAAGGACGGCACGATCCCCGAGCTGCTGCTGCAGGTGCTCACCCACAGCGGCAAGGGCGTGCTCTCCAAGGCCGACTGGATCAACCGGCTCTACACCTCCGGCGGCGTCGCCCCGACCGACCCGTGCACGAGCGGCCAGAGCGTGAGCGTGCCTTACAAGGCCGTCTACGTCTTCTGGGACGACCCGGCCATCCCGGCCGCCTAGCCATCGGATCGCCCGGGCGCTCGAACTTCCCGGCGCCCGGGCTTCCCGGCTTAAGCTTTTCGGAGCCAGAACCGCAGGTCGTCGTCGGTGAAGACGCGGTCGTCCGGGCCCGGCTCGCCGGCGGCGAAAGCGGTCGCCAGCACCTCGTCGGCGACCAGGGCGGCGTGCTCGCTCAGCGCGAGCGCGGTGTCCTGGTCGTCGGTCGCGTAGGCCAGCGCGATCCGGTCCGAGACCTCCAGGCCGCTGGCCTTGCGCGCCTCCTGGATCTGCCGGATCGCCTCCCGGGCCCGGCCGGCCCGCCGCAACTCCGGCGTCAGCTCCAGGTCGAGGGCGAGCGTGTAGCCCGCCTCGGAGGCCACCGCCCATCCGGCCCGCGGCGTCTCGGTGATGATCACCTCGTCGGGGGCGAGCGTGACGGTCTCGCCGTCGAGCGTGACCGACGCCGCGCCCGACTCGCGCAGCGCGCTCGACAGCGACGCGGCGTCGGCGGCCGCGATCGCACGCGCGACCTCCTGCACCCGCTTGCCGAAGCGCTTGCCCAGCGTCCGGAAGTTGGCCTTGGCCGTGGTGTCGACGAGCGACCCCGCCAGCGGGGCGATCTCGCCAACGTTGAGCTCGGCCGCGATCTCCGCGAGCAGGTCCGGCGGCAGGTCGGCGACCGACGCCAGCGCCCGCGACAGCGGCTGCCGCACCTTCAGGCCCGACTCGGCCCGCGCGGCCCGGCCCAGCTCGACCAGCCGCCGGGTGACGGCCATCCGCGCGGAGAGGGCGGCGTCGCGCCGGGACGCGTCCGGCTCCGGGAACGACGCCAGGTGCACCGACTGCGGTGCGGCCGGGTCGACCGGGACGACCAGGTCCTGCCAGACCCGCTCGGCGATGAACGGGGTCAGCGGCGCCATCAGCAGCGTCACCGTGCGCAGCGCCTCGTGCAGGGTGGCGAGCGCGGCCGGGTCGCCGCGCCAGAACCGCCGCCGGCTGCGCCGTACGTACCAGTTGGAGAGGTCGTCGACGAAGCCCGCGAGCAGCCGCCCGGCCTCCTGGGTGTCGAAGCCGGCCAGCGCGGCGTCGACCTTGCCGACCAGGTCGCTGAGCTCGGACAGCACCCACCGGTCGAGCACCGGCCGGTCGGCCGGCGCCGGGTCCGACGCCGACGGCGCCCAGCCCGCGGTGCGACCGTAGAGAGCCTGGAACGCCACCGTGTTCCAGTACGTCAGCAGGACCTTGCGGACGACCTCCTGCAGGGCGTTGTGCCCGACCCGGCGCGCGGACCACGGCGAGCCGACCGCGGCCATGAACCAGCGGACCGCGTCGGCGCCGTGGGTGTCCATCAGCGGGATCGGCTCGAGGATGTTGCCGAGGTGCTTGGACATCTTGCGGCCGTCCTCGGCCAGGATGTGCCCGAGGCAGACGACGGTCTCGTAGGACGAGCGGTCGAAGACCAGCGTGCTGACCGCCATCAGCGTGTAGAACCAGCCGCGGGTCTGGTCGATCGCCTCCGAGATGAACTGCGCCGGGAAGCGCTTCTCGAACAGGTCCTTGTTCTTGTACGGGTAGCCGAACTGCGCGAACGGCATCGAGCCCGAGTCGTACCAGGCGTCGATGACCTCCTCGACCCGGGCCGCCGGCGAGCCGCAGGACGGGCAGTCGAACCCGACCTCGTCGATGAACGGCCGGTGCGGGTCCAGCCCCGACAGGTCGCGGTCGGCGAGGTCGCTCAGCTCGGCCAGCGACCCGACGCACGTCAGGTGGCCCGACTCGCAGCGCCAGATCGGCAGCGGCGTGCCCCAGTACCGGTTGCGCGACAACGCCCAGTCGACGTTGTTGACCAGCCAGTCCCCGTAGCGGCCGTGCTTGACGGTCTCGGGGTGCCAGGTCGTCTTCTCGTTCTCCCGCAGCAGATCATCCCGTACGGCCGTGGTGCGCACGTACCAGGACGGCTGCGCGTAGTAGATCAGCGCGGTGTGGCAGCGCCAGCAGTGCGGGTACTGGTGCTCGTAGGCGTCGTGGCGGAACAGCAGCCCGGTGCGCTCCAGCTCGGCCACGAGCGGCTCGTTGGCCGTACGGAAGAAGAGACCGCCGACCAGCGGAAGCTCCGGCTCGAACGTCCCGTCCCGCCGCACCGGATTGACCATCGGCAGCCCGTAGGCGCGGCAGCTGGCCAGGTCGTCGGCGCCGAACGCGGGCGACTGGTGCACCAGGCCAGTGCCGCTGTCGGTGGTGACGTAGCCGGCCAGGATCACGTAGTGCGCGCCGGGCACCTCGACCAGGTCGAACGGCGGCCGGTAGGCCCAGCGCTCCATCTGGCGGCCGGTGAACGACTCCCCCGTCTCGGCGAATCCGTCCGGCATGAGAGAGGAAGCGACCACGATCTGCTCGGTGCCGTCGGTCGCGACCACATAGGTGACGTCGGGATTGACGGCCACCGCCGTGTTCGAGACCAGGGTCCACGGCGTCGTCGTCCACACCAGCAGCGACGCCCGGCCGGCCAGCGGACCCGAGGTCAGCGGGAACCGGACGTAGACGGCCGGGTCGACGTCGGTCTCGTAGCCCTGGGCGAGCTCGTGGTCGGACAGCGTCGTCTGGTCACGCGGGCACCAGGGCGCGACCCGGAAGTCCTCGACCAGCAGGCCCTTGTCGAAGATCTGCTTGAGCGACCACCACACCGACTCGATGTAGTCGGCATCCATCGTCCGGTACGCGTCGGTGAGGTCGACCCAGTAGCCCATCCGCTCGGTGAGCTCGGCGAACGCGTCGGTGTGCCGGGTCACGGAGGCCCGGCAGCGCTCGTTGAAGGCCGCTATCCCGTACGCCTCGATGTCCTTCTTGCCGTTGAAGCCCAGCTCCTTCTCGACCGCGAGCTCCACCGGGAGGCCATGGCAGTCCCAGCCCGCCTTGCGCTCGACGTGGAAGCCCTTCATCGTGCGGTAGCGCGGGAAGACGTCCTTGAAGACGCGGGCCTCGATGTGGTGGGCGCCGGGCATCCCGTTCGCGGTCGGCGGCCCCTCGTAGAACACCCACTCCGGGCGCCCACGGGACTGCTCGAGGCTGCGGTCGAAGATCGCGTTGTCGCGCCAGAAGGCGAGGACTTCGTGATCGACCTTGGGCAGGTCGACCTGGGCGGGCACCGGGCGATACATGATCCACTCTCTGTCGGCTGAATGCGCCCGAATGCTACTCCGCGCCGCGACAGCACGGCCCCCGAATTAACTCGTCAGCAGAACCCGTCGCCGCCGTAGAAGAACGTCCGGGCGCTCGCCGCGTTGACCGAGTACGCGGTGGCGGCCGTCTCCGGGCTCACGAACACGTTCGGCGCCACCGCCGGCCCGTTCACGTAGGCGATGCTGGCGATGAACGCGGGGCGCGGGCTGCCGTTCGCCCCGTCCGAGCCCTTCGACTTGTTGACGCCCATGGTCGAGCACGGCTGCGTGGTGCCGGCCGCGACCTCGCCGAACGCCTGCACGTTGTCGGTCTCGGTGAAGGTCACCGGCGGGTTGGCGTCCTGGCTCCACAGCGTCGACGGGAAGTAGCCGATGAACTCGCCGTTGTACTTGATCCACCAGCCGCCGCCCTTGGGCGAGTTCGCGTCGTACTGGATCCCGAACTGCTTGGCCTGCCCGACCGGGAGCGGGTCGCCGGCCTTGACCTTCGCGTCCGCGTACGCCACCCAGCCGCAGCCGTTGTAGCAGCCCGGCTTGCCGTTGACCCAGCGGTAGACGAACAGGTGCGGCAGGCCGTCGGTGTACATCGAGTTGTCGACGGTCCAGCCGACCTCGACGATCTGCCGGCCGTTGTCGGTGTGCAGGATCGCGGCGAGCTCGGCCAGCGAGTGCGTGTCCGGCTTCTGGACCGTCGGGTTGGAGATCCACATGGTCGCGAACAGGCCGGTGGTCGCCGCGTCGTGGGAGGCGGTGTTGTAGAAGAAGCACGTGTTCGGGCAGTCCTCGGCGGCCGCCGCGGTGAGCGACTTCGCCCTGGTCCGGAGGCTGGACGAGACGCCACCGGCGGCCGGCGGCGCGCCCTTGGCGGCGTACGTGCCGATCGTCGCCTTGTCCTCGGCGGTCGCGGCCGGCGGCGCCGACGCTCCGGGAACCGTCTCCGCCTCGGCCATCAGCGGCCCGGCGAGCAGAGCGGCCGCCGTCGCCGCCGTGGCAGTGGCGGCGAGCAGCGCGAACCGGGCGCCGTGCAGTCGAGTTGCCACTCTTGAGTCCCTCCCGAGGCCGTGATCAATCGAGGAGTCTAAACGCTTTGATCCACGGTGGACACGGTCCGGACGGACCGCCGTCGACTCGGCCGAACGTGCCGGTCGGGCGACGGCGGTGTGGGCGGCGGGGCAACGTCAAGGGCACGGCTCACGGGACGGTGAAGGTGAACGTGTACGGCTTCTCGATCGGCACACTGCCGGCTCCGGTGCTGCTCACGTGCCCGACCGCGCCCCCGTACGAGCCGGGCGGCAGCGCCTCGGTCGGGGTCCAGACCAGGGTGCCGGGCCGCGGCTCGGTGACGGTGCCGGGCACGGTGCCGAACAGGCTGCTGATCTCGACCGCGCCCGCGAACGACCCGTTCGGGTCGCCGGTCGGCTCGACGTCGCGCTGGAACGTGACCGTCACCGACGTGGCCGAGGAGGTCGTCGAGACCACCAGCGGGTCGCGCCAGTACTGCACGGCCAGGTGGTTGTCGGGCACGCCGGGCACACCCCACTGGGTCGAGGTGTCGTCGACCAGCATCTTCTGGGTGATGCCGCCGTCGACCACCACGTCCCGGTTGTTGGTGCCGACGATCGATCCCCAGTCCTCGACCGTCTCCCAGCTGCCGCGGGTGTATTTGTACTGGATGTCGGTGCCGTCGAGCACGGTGATCGTGGCTTCCCAGATGCCGCCCCCGAGGTTGGTCATCGCCTGCTTCTTCGGGTCCCACGGGCCCAGCTGGTCGATGTTGCCGGGCACGTAGAGCGTGGCGTCGGGCGGGGTGCCCGGCGGCGCGAGCACGCGGAAGGTGACCGCGACCGGGCGGATGGGCACGGTGAGGGAGGCCGGCGCGCTGGTCTCGCTTCCGTCGGGGTTGCGGTACGCGACCCGCGCGATCACGTTTGCCGTACGCGGTGACGCGCCGGTGGGCGTCACGTCGTAGGTCACCGTGAACGTCGAGCCGGCCGCCAGGCTGGATTTCGTGGTGCTGGTCCGGGGAGTGATCACCCAGCCGTCCGGCGCCGCCACGGTCGCCGCCAGGTCGCGGATCGCGCCCGGCCCGGCGTTGCGGACGGTCGTCACGAGCCGGCTGGTCGCCCCCGATTGCAGCCCGTCCGGCGCCTCGAACGTGACGTCGACGGCCGGCTGCGGGGCCACGGTCAGCGCGTCGCCGTCGTGGGTCACGGTCACCGACCGGCCGCTCGCGGTGCGCGGCAGCACCACGGTGAGCAGGTGCTTCGCCGGGTCGTAGGCGAACGGCGCCCGGTGCCCGCCGACGGTGACCGTGTGCGGCCGGCTCACCCCGGCGAACGCCACCGTGTAGCCGCGCGTGGCGGGCGCGCCCGGGTAGCTCCCGGCGACCGGACCCACCGTCACCGACTTGGTGCGGCCCTCGACGTAGCGGACCGGGATGCTCGCCGACTGCCCGGTCCGGTACCCGAGACCGTCGCCCGCGTCCTGGTAGACGCGGGTGAAGCCGCTCGCGTGCGGGTAGACGGTGAGGGTCAGCTCGTCCTTGGGCTGTCCGGCCACGTTGGTGCCGCCGGGCGCGGCCGACCGGGCCACGATGCCGCCGGCCCGCACGTAGACCGGCATGTGGTCGGGGGTGGCGCCGACCGTGCGGGTCGCCGGGCCGCGGAAGGTGGCGCCGGTGAAGAAGTCGGTCCAGGTGCCGGGCGGGAACCAGACCGGGACGGTGGTGCTCAGCCCCGGCGTGGTGACGGGCGCGACCAGCAGGTCGTCGCCGAGCAGGTACTGCGTGTCGTGCTGGTACGCCTCGGTCAGCTCGGGCCACTCGAGGTAGAGCGCGCGGGCCATCGGCAGGCCGGTCTCGTAGCTCTGCCGGGCCGCGGTGTAGAGGTAGGGCACCAGCGACTCGCGCAGCCGCAGGAAGTCGGCGGCGGGCTTGTTCACCGCCTCCGAGTACTCCCAGGGCAGCCGGTCGCCGTGGTCGGAGTGCAGCCGCAGGATCGGCTGGAACGCCCCCAGCTGCACCCAGCGCAGGTAGAGGTCGTCGGGCAGGTGCTTGCCGGCGAAGCTGCCGATGTCGTGGCTGACGTAGGACTGGCCGATGCTGCCCTCGGCCGGGGTCATCCTCGCGGCGAAGGCCAGCGTCGCGAAGTCGGGCCGGGTGTCACCGGTGAAGTGGACGCTGCTGCGGTGCTCGGCCCACGGCCCGGACGGGCCGGGCGTGGTGTAGTCGGGGAAGGACGCCCCGATCCGCGACAGCGAGAAGCCGCGCTGCCCACGGGCGTCGCCGTCGCGCTTGTACAGCTCGTTGACCCAGCTGTCGGCGGTCACGCCCGGGGTGCTCACCGTGCTGTCGTCGCAGCAGTAGTCCAGCCACCATTGGCGTACGCCCTGGTCCTCGAAGGGGTCGTGAAGCGCCTCGAACGCCGCCGCCTGGTCGGCGTCGCCCCAGTCGAACCGGTACGGGTTCGGCGCGAAGCTGCTCTTGGCCGGGGCCAGCTTGTCCTTGGCGATGGCCTGGGCGGCGGCGAACCGGGGATCGTCCCCGCTGATCGCCGCGTGCACGTTGAGAGTCGCGTTGATGCCCTGCTGCTTCAGCTCGGCCAGGAACGCCTCGGGATCGGGGAACAGCGCCGGGTTCCAGTTCCACCCGGCCCACTGGTTGGGCGCCTTCCAGTCGGTGTCCATGACCAGGGAGTCGAGCGGGACGTTGTTGGCCTTGAACGCGGGCAGCAGCTGGTTGCGGTAGTCGGCGGTGCTGTACGCCTGATACTTCGAGAACCAGGTGCCGAAGGCCCACTCCGGCGGGAGCAGCGAGGGGCCGGTGAGCGTACGGAGATCGGAAAGTCCCCGCTTGTAGTCGTGGCCGTAGCCGAACAGGTATCCGTCCTGGTAGGCGCCCACGTGCGCGGGCCGCGGGGTCAGCCAGTCGTCGCCGGTGCGCAGCGCGGTGGCCGTGTCGTCCAGCAGGTACCACCCGGAGCGGTTGAGCATGCCGGGGTGCAGGGTGAGCTGGTCGACCGGCCCGGCCTGGCCGGCGTAGTAGTCGAGGCCGCGGTACCACCCGCCGAGGGAGTCGGCGCGGGCCGGCGAGCCGAACTCGGGATGCACGCTGACGCGGCGGCCGCCGACGGTGAGGTCGAGCGTGGTGTTCGCCGCGCTGACCGCGCCGCTGTCCAGCCGATAGTGGAGGGTCACGGCGCCGGTCTCGACCCGCAGCTCGCCGCCGGTCGTCGAGGCCCGGTACCACGTGCGGCCGGGCGTGCGGTCGACGGCGTTGAAGGTCGGACGGTCCTCGAAGGAATCGGACGCGGCGTACTCCAGCCGCAGCAGCGTCGGGCTCAGCACCTGCACGCGCAGGTGCCCGGCCTGGACGGTCTGACCCTGGACGCGGCAGGGCGGCGGCGCGGCCAGCGCGGCGCCCGGCGTGACGACCAGGCCGAACAGAACCGCCAGGAGGGCGGCGACCCGCTTGACCATGACGACCCCCGATCGCAACGTTCCCGTCACACAGTGGAGTCTCCCCCGGGGGCAGAGTCAATAGCGCCGCGTCGATATGGGCCGAACGCCCGGGTCCACGGTAGGGCTGTGCCCGTGGACCCGGACGATCGGGCGATCAGGCGATCAGTTGGAGACGGTCGCCAGCCGGTTCTTCAGGCCGAGGCCGTAGTTGGTGGGCGTGCCGTCGTGGTTGCTGATCAGCGACGGGCCGGTCGAGCAGTCCCAGGTGTTCCAGGTCCAGCCCAGGTAGCCGATGCCGTGCGCGTCGGCCCAGTTCATCAGCCCGTCCACGAAGCCGTGCGCGCAGTCGTTCTCGCCGATCTCGGTGAGCGTGACCGGGACCTGCTGCGCGGTGGTCGCGATCTGGCTGTCCCAGCAGGACGTGTTCGCGCACGAGTTGAAGTTGTAGATGTGCGCGAAGGCGGCCAGGTTGTTCAGTGAGTCGGTGGGCCGGTAGGTCAGCCACTGCGAGAGGTTGTTCGAGTACGCGAGGCCGCCGATCATGATGACGTTGGTGGCGCCGGTCGCGCGTACGGTGTTGACCAGGCTCTGGAACCCGGCCACCTGGTAGGTGATGCCGTTGCAGGTGCCGCCGTCGCGCCAGCACTTCCAGCCGGAGGTCTCGTCGCCGGTGGCCCGCTCCGGGTAGGGCTCGTTGAACAGGTCGAAGATGACCGCGTCGTTGCCCTTGAACGCGTTCGCGACACCGGTCCAGAAGGACGGCGCGTACTGGGCGTCGGGCATCGGCTTCTGGCAGGTCGCCTTGACGTCGCTGCAGCCCGAGCTCGGCCCGGTGTAGAGGCCGTAGTTCCAATGCATCTCCACGATCGGCGTGATGCCGTTCTGGACGAGCAGGTTCACGTACGCCTTGACCTGGTTCTGATAGGCCGTGCCGCCGTAGGCCGCCGGCACGTCCGCGGTGCCGAGCCAGCACTCCTCGTTGAGCGGCACCCGCACCGTCCGGACCTTCCAGGACCGCATCGCGTTGATCGAGGTCTGGTCCATCGGGCCGTCCCAGAAGCCGTTGCCCTGGATGCAGGCGAACTCGCCGCCGGAGCGGTTGACGCCGTAGAGCTTGACGGTGGCGCCGGTGCTCTTGTTGACCAGCTTGTTGCCGGAGACCTTGATCGCCGGGGCGGCGCCGGTCGGCGGCGGCGGGCTGGTGGTGGGCGAGGTGGACGGCGACGTCGGCGGGGTGGTCGGCGGCGTCGTGGTGGTCGTGCCGCCGGTGCAGGTCACGCCGTTGAGGGTGAAGGTGGTGGGCACCGGGTTGCTGCCGCTCCACGAGCCGATGAAGCCGGCCGAGGCGGTCGCGTTGGTGCCGAGCGAGCCGTTCCAGGTCTCGTTGGTGACCGTCACGTGCGCGCCGGACTGGGCGAACTTGCCGCCCCAGCCCTGGGTGACCTTCTGCGCCGCGTTCGGGAAGTCGAAGCCGAGCGACCAGGCGGAGACCGGGTCACCGAGGTTGGTGATCGCGATGTCGCCCTGGAAGCCGCCGGACCAGGAGCCGGTGACCTTGTAGGTGACGGAACAGCCGGTGGTGGCCGCGGACGCCGGGGACAACGTCACGGCCAGCGCCCCGGCGGCCACCGTGACAACGGCGGCGGCCAGGGCCAGCGTACGGACTCTCATGGGGAACCAATCGACAGGGGACGATATGGGAGCGCTCCCAGATTCGGTCAGGACGACATCGTTGTCAAGAGCCGTCTAGGTTTCCCCCATGACTGACTCAGTGTTCGACGGACTGGCCTATGACGTACGGGGTGAGGGCCCCGCCGTGGGTTACTCGCACGGCATCTTCTTCAGCCGCCGGGCCGAGGACGCGGTCGGCCTGCTCGACTGGGAACCGCTGCTGGCCTCGCACCGGCTCGTGCGCTACGACGCGCGCGGCCACGGCTCGTCCTCCGGCGCCCCCGACCCCGCGCTCTACGAGTGGCCACGCCTGGCCGACGACCTGATCGCGCTGGCCGACCACGTCCGCGGCGGCGAGCCGGTCGACTGGATGGGCCAGTCGATGGGCACCGGCACGCTGCTGCACGCCGCGACCCGCTCCCCCGGGCGATTCCGCCGTCTGGTCCTGATGATTCCGCCGACCACCGGCGAGACCCGGGTCGCGGCGAGGCAGATGTATCGCGACGGCGCCGACTTCGTCGAGAGACGGGGCAAGGACGCGTGGCTCAAGGGCATGCGGCAGTTCGCGGTCCCCGAGATCTTCGCCGACGTGCCGAGCTACCGCTACGACGCCGACATCGACGGCGAGGTGCTGCCCTCGGTGCTGCGCGGCGCCGCCGCCACCGACCTGCCCCCGGCCGAGGCGATCGCCGGCCTGCCGCATCCCACGCTGATCCTGGCCTGGGAGTCCGACCCGGTGCATCCGGTGTCCACCTCGGAGTACCTGCTCGAGACGCTGCCCGACGCCCGCCTGCACGTGTCCGCGACCGCGGCCGACGTGCGCACCTGGCCGGCCCGGGCCGCCCGGTTCCTCGATGCCTAACGCGGGACGATATGGGGCCTCTGGGATGGGTGCTTAGACAGACATCGATGCAATGCTCGGCGGACCCACCCGTCCGAGCACACGGAGGAACTTCGTGCGCGCATCACCCCTGATCGCCGCGGCCGCGCTGATCGCCGGCCTGGCCGCCGCCCCCTCCCCCGCAGCGGCATCCGCTCTGGCCGCCGCGCCCGACATCCCGGTCGCGAACGTGAAGGCCCACCTGAGCCAGCTGCAGAGCATCGCGAACGCCAACGGCGGCAACCGCGCCCACGGCCGCGCCGGCTACCTGGCCTCGGTCCAATACGTGAAGGGCCTGCTCGACGCGGCCGGCTTCACCACGACGCAGCAGAGCTTCACCTACAACGGCGCGACCGGGTACAACCTGATCGCCGACTGGCCGGGCGGCAACACCGGCGACACCCTGATGATCGGCGCGCACCTTGACAGCGTCACGGCCGGGCCCGGGATCAACGACAACGGCTCGGGCTCGGCGGCCAACCTCGAGGTCGCCCTGGCCGTGGCCCGGTCCGGCTTCCAGCCCGCGCGGCATCTGCGCTTCGGCTGGTGGGGCGCCGAGGAGCTGGGGCTGCGTGGCTCGACCTACTACGTGAACTCGCTGAGCTCGGCGCAGAAGGCCGCGATCACCGGCTATCTCAACTTCGACATGGTCGCCTCACCCAACCCCGGCTACTTCCTGTACGACGGGGACAACTCGGACGGCACCGGGTCGGGCCCGGGCCCGGCCGGCTCGGCGCAGATCGAGCAGACGCTGGCGGCGTACTTCGCCTCGATCGGGGTGCCGACCCGCGGTACCGACTTCGACGGGCGCAGCGACTACGGGCCGTTCATCGCGGCCGGCATCCCGGCCGGCGGCATCTTCACCGGGGCCGAGGGGCGCAAGACCTCGGCGCAGGTGCAGCTGTGGGGCGGCACGGCGACGGCCTTCGACCCCTGCTACCACAGCGGCTGCGACACGACCTCGAACATCGACGACACCGCCCTCGACCGCAACTCGGACGCGATCGCCTACTCGGTGTGGACGCTGGCGGCGGGCGGTGGCGGTGGCGGTGGCGGTGGCACGACCGTGTGGTCGGACGACCTCGAGACGGCGACCGGCTGGACCGCGGGCACGGCCGACACGGCGACGCTGGGCCGGTTCGAGCGGGGCGATCCGCAGGCGACCAGCTCGGCCGGCGTGACGACCCAGCTCGGCACGGCGGCGGGCGGCACCTACGACCTGGTCACCGGGGCCGCGGCGGGGTCGAGCGCCGGCGCCTACGACGTCGACGGCGGGGTCACGACGATCCTGTCGCCGGCGATCACGCTGCCGTCGGGCACCCTCACGCTGTCGTTCTCCTGGTACCTCGCGCACCTGAGCAACGCGACCAGCGCCGACTACTTCCGCGTGCGGGTCGTCACCGGCTCGGCCTCGACCACCGTCTTCACCCAGGCCGGCGCGGCGACCGACCGGGCGGCGACGTGGGCCACCGCGAACGTCGGGCTCTCGGCGTACGCGGGCCAGACCGTCCGCCTGGAGGTCAGCGCCGCCGACACGGGCACCGCGTCCCTGGTCGAGGCCGCGGTCGACAACCTCAGGATCACCAAGGCCTGACCCCGGCCCGCCGGGTGGTACAAGGCTGTACCACCCGGCGGGAGCGCCCGGTTAGGTTCGCATCATGACGCCACGACCGTCCACGGACCCGGCCGTCGGGGAGCGGATCCGGGCCCGTCGCCTGCTGCGCGGCTGGAGCATGCGGTACGCCGCGAGCCGGGCCGGTGTCTCGCATGCCACCTGGAGCCGGATCGAACGGGGGATCCAGGCGGCCGACAACCGGTTCACCCTGGCCGACATCGCGGCCGCGCTCGAGTGTTCCCCCGCCGACCTCGCCGAGGGCGCGACGCCGGCCACCGACCGGGCCGCGGCGGCGGCGCTGGCGGGGGTGCGCGGGATTCGCCGCGCGCTGGTCGACATCGACCTCGCCGAGCCGGGGACCCGCCCGGCGCCGCCGGCCGGGCAGCTGTCGCGCACGCTCGCGCTGGTCGACACGCTGCGGCAGGCGTGCGACTACGCGGGCGCCGCCCGGCTGCTGCCCGATCTGCTGCGCGACCTGCACACCGAGACCGCCGGGCCGGACCGGCGGGCGGCGCTGCGAATGCTCTGCGACGCGACCTTCATCGCCTCCTCGGTGCTGCGCAACCTCGGCCATCCGGCGGACGCGTGGCTGGGCGCCGAGCGCTGCCGGGACGCGGCCGAGGCGTCCGGCGATCCGGTGCTGCGGGGGTACGCGGCCTACGCGATGGCCAACGCCGCCAACGCGTGCGGCTCCTTCCAGCGGGGCCTCACGCTGGCCGAGCGGGCGGCCGACGAGCTCGCGCGGCACGCACACCGGCCGGGCGGCACCGAGACGCTGGGCGCGTTGCAGCTGATCTGCGCGTACGCGAGCCAGGGCCGCAAACGCCCGGACGACAGCCGCGCCTGGCTGTCCGAGGCCGACGCGCTGGCCCGCGGCACCGGCGAGACCACGGCGATGGGCATGTACTTCGGCCCGACCAACGTGGCGATCTGGCGCATCAGCATCGAGGTCGACGAAGGCGACCCGGGCCGGGCCGCCGAGATCGCCCGCCGCACCAACCCGGCCGCGCTGACGGTCGGCTTCCGCCAGGTCTTCTACTACGCCGACACGGCCCGCGCGCTGGCCCTGCTGCCCGGCCACGACCGCCAGGCGATCCGCTTCCTGCTGACCGCCGAACGCCGGGCGCCTCAGCACGTGCACACCTCGGGCGACGTCCGGCGTACCGCCCGCACCCTGCTCGAGCGCTCCCACCGGCGCACCGCCGGAACCGAGCTGCGCGCCCTGTGCGAACGCATGCGCATCGCCGGTTAGTTCTGCGCCCGATCCGGCCCCGCCCGATACCACGGCGCGTTCATCCGGCCGGTGATCCACGAGCGGAGATAGTCGCGCTGCCCGCGGGTCTCCCGGTAGCCGACCACCGTGCTCACCAGCGCCACCACCACCCCGAACAGTCCCAGGGCGGCCGCACCCGACGCGGCCCACCGGCCGGACGCCGCGGTCACCGCCAGCACCGTGCCCGTGCCCAGCGCCGCGACCGAGGCGCCGAGCAGGCAGCAGGTCAACGCCCTGAGCTTCGGATCCCACCCCAGGACCCCGGCGAATCGGCACCCCGTACCGGCCGCCACCAGCCGGCCGCGCAGGACCGGCCGCCACGCGCTGCGGGTGTTCAGCCTCGCGGCCGTCCGGCGGACGACGTCGCCGCCCGCGGACGCCGCGTCGCCGGAGACCCAGCGACGCGCCACCTCGATCGGCATCGACGAGGACAGCGCGATGCGCTCGCCCCGCCAGGCGGCGGCCAGGTCCGTCATCCACGCGCACATGCCGGGTCAGGACTTGCGTGCGACCCCGCCGTACACCGAGACCTGGGCGTCGGACGGCGCCGGGTCGGTGGGCTCGCCGAGGTCGGGCCGCCACTGCGGCAGGACCTGCACGCCCGGGTCCACCAGGTCGAGCCCGGTGAAGAAGCGCTCGATCTCCGGCTTCGAGCGGACCCGCATGGTCACGCCCTGCCGGCGGTAGATCTCCGCCACCTGCGCCCACGCCTCCGGGCGGAAGTCGCCGGTCAGATGCGACAGCGCCAGGTAGCTGCCGGGCGGCAGGGCGGCCAGCAGCCGCTCGACGATGGTCCACGGCTCGTTCTCGTCGCCGACGAAGTGCAGTATCGCGATCAGCAGCAGGCCGACCGGGCGGTTCAGGTCGAGGGTCTCGGCGAGTGCGTCCGAGCCGAGGATCGAGTCGACGTCGCGCAGGTCGGCGTCGATGTAGTTGGTGCGGCCCTCGGGGTGGCTGGTCAGCAGCGCACGGGCGTGGGCCAGCACGATCGGGTCGTTGTCGACGTAGACGATCCGGGACCGCGGGTTGACGCCCTGGGCCACGTGGTGCACGTTCGGCGCGCTCGGGATGCCGGTGCCGATGTCGAGGAACTGGTCGATGCCCTGCTCGGTGAGGAACCGTACCGCCCGGCGCAGGAAGAGCCGGTTCTCCCGCGGCGGGATCCGGCTGTCGGGGTTGGCCTGCAGGCCCTTGTCGGCCGCCTCGCGGTCGGCGGCGAAGTTGTCCTTGCCGCCGAGCAGGTAGTCGTAGACGCGCGCCGGATGCGGCCGGTCGGTGTGCAGGTCGACCCGGTTCCCGAGATCGATCTCGCCCTCACCCATGTGCGTCCTCCCCCTCGCCGCCGGCGCGGACCGGCCATGGCCGGATCTTAAAGTTCGTCCACCGTGGAGTCCAGGCCGGTGCGCCACCCGCTGCTACGGGTGGCGCACCGGCATCGATCAGCGCAGCGGCGGGTTCGCGAACTGCACGAGCTCGATCGCCTGCTGCGGGAACCACGCGCCGGCGGCCGGGTCGGCGGTGTTGCCGCGGGCCGGGTCCAGGCCGGTGCCGGTGCCGCGGTCGCACTGGCCGTCGGACTGGCCGGGCGTCTTGACCCACAGGAAGGCGTCGGCCAGCGCGTCGCCGGTCCGGGTGGTCGGGCGCAGGCCCAGGCCGCGGTCCGGCGGGTTGCACCAGGTCTGCGGGTCGGGCCAGGTGACGCCGGCCGGCGCCGCCCACGGGCCCTGGCCGTTGCGGCTGGTGTCCACGACGAAGTGCGCGAGCCGGCGCGGTGACACGTTGCCGACATTGGCGTCGTACCAGGCGTCGCTCAGGCCCCAGGTGCTGAAGTCACCGGGGCTGGCCGGGTAGTACTGGCTGGCGCACCGCTCGAAGTGGCCACGGTTGTCGGCCGACCCCTCGGTGCCGTAGTAGATGCACTTGGAGATCCAGTTGCCGAACTTCAGCTGCCGCTCGGTGGTCTCGTAGTTCGACACGTTGAGGAAGAACCCGTCGGCCTTGGCCACGCCCGCCTTCACCAGGCGGTCGGCGATGTCGCCCGTACCGAGCCAGGCGCTGTGCGTGCCGTCGAGGTAGACGCTGGTGTGCGGCAGCCGGGTCAGCCGGTCCACCGCGTAGTTGAGCATCGCGAACCGGTCGGAGGCGGCGGTGGCGGGGTCGGCCTCGGCCGGCTGGCACCACTCCTTGTCGCCGTTGATCGTGGTGTACCAGGGAATGATCCCGAGCCCGTCCGGCTCGACCATGACGGCGGCCTTGGAGCCGCCGATGCCGGCGGCGAAGGCGTCGATCCACGCCTTGTACTCGGCGACCGAGGTGGCGCCGCCCGCGGAGTACTGCGAGCAGTCGCGGAACGGGATGTTGTACGCGACGAACACCGGCGTCGCGCGCTGGGCTGCCGCCCGCCGGGTCTCCTTCTTGATCGACTTTGTGAGCGAGCGGCCGGAGCCGCCGGTGACCCAGACCGCCTGCGGCGTGGTGACCATGGTGGCGATCTGGTGGGCCAGCCGCCACTGCCCGGCGTGCGCGAGCTGGGCGATCTGCTGGACGGCGCCGGGATCGGGCCGCGGGGTGTAGAAGCGCGTGCCGTCCGGGATGGACGCGTGCGCGGGTGCGGGGCTGACGGCCACGGTCACCGCGACTGCGGCGGCCGCGGCGGCGAGCCGTACGGGAAACGACAAGGACACGGTGGACTCCTGATCGTGGAGAACGGTGGGAGCGTTCCCATCCTTGATCGAGCCTCGGTGCCGCGCAACCGCAAGTCAATCGGACGGACGGACCACCGATACGCCGGCGTCGATGAGTCGCAGCAGCTCGGCATCGCCGGCGTCCACGTCGGTGACCAGGCCGGCGACCTCGCTCAGCGGCAGCACGGCGAACGGCGAGGCGGCGCCGATCTTCTCCGAGCTGGCCAGCACGTAGGTTTCCGCCGCCCGGGACGCGAGCGTGCGCTTCATGGCCGCCTCGTCCGGGTCGCCGGTGGTCAGGCCGGCCCGGTGATGGACGCCGGTGACGCCGAGCAGGAACAGATCGGCGCTGACCGCGGCGGCGGCCGCGGCGGCCGCGGCGCCGGACGCGACCCCGGAGTGCTTGAACAGGCGCCCGCCGAGGATGAACACGTCGACCGTCGGATGGTCGATCAGGGCGGCGGCGACGACCGGGCTGTGGGTGACGATCGTGGCCGGCAGGTCCGGCGGCAGCGCGGCGGTGACCGCCAGCGCGGTCGTGCCGCCGTCGATGAGGACCGTGCTGCCGGGCCGGATGAGGGTGGCCGCGACCGCGGCGACCCGGCGCTTGCTCCCGGTGGCGACCGAGGCGCGGGTGGCGAGGTCGGCCGCGGCCGGGGCGGCGGGGAGCGCTCCGCCGTAGACGCGCTGACAGAGCCCGGCCGAGGCCAGCTCACGCAGGTCGCGGCGGATGTTGTCCTCGGCCACGCCGAGCTCGGTGGCGATGTCCTTGGCGACCACCTTGCCGTCGGTCCGCAGCCGGGCCAGCAGGAAGTCACGCCGCTCGGCGGGCAGCATGCGTACTCCTCCTTGTTGTTGTCGACTTTTACGTGTTTTGCAGTGTACGGTCGCGGGCATGACGACACCAGGGATCGACGTGCCCGATGCGCGGGGCCGGATCGGGCTCGACCGGACCGGGCGCGATCTGACCGGTAATCCGGACGTCGTGGTCCGCGACGTCGAGCTGATCGCCGCCGCCTGGCACGTGCTGCGGCGCACGACGTTCGACTACCGGCACGCCGACGGCCGCTGGACCACCGAGCAGCGCGAGACCTACGACCGCGGCGACGGCGCGACCGTCCTGCTCTACGACCCGGATCGGCGGACGGTGTTGCTGACCAGGCAGTTCCGCTTTCCCGTGTACGTCAACGGCCACCCCGACGGCATGCTGATCGAGACCGCCGCCGGGCTGCTGGACGACGACGCCCCGGCCGACGCGATCCGCCGGGAGGCGACCGAGGAGCTCGGCGTCGAGGTCGGTGAGCTCGAGCACGTCTTCGACGTCTGGATGAGCCCCGGGTCGGTGACCGAGCGCCTGCACTTCTACGCGGCGCCCTACACCCCGGCGAGCCGCACCGGCGCGGGCGGCGGCGTGGCCGACGAGGGCGAGGACATCGAGGCGGTCGAGCTGCCGTTCGACGAGGCCCTGGCCGGCACGGTCGACGGACGCATCGCCGACGCGAAGACCATCATGCTGGTGCAGTGGGCCGCCCTGCACGGACCGTTCAGTTGCCGGCGCTCTCGTAACGGCGCAGACCTCGCCGGAAGATGAGGGCGGCGGCGCCGGCGCAGTACGCCGCCACCAACGGGGTCAGCAGGCCCAGCCACTTCGATCCGCCACTGTCCAGGACGTACGCGATCGGGAAGAAGCTGATGAAGGCGAACGGCAACGCGAAGCCCAGCACCGCCTTCAGCGCGAACGGGTAGATCGACAGCGGGAACCGGGCGAGATCGCCCACCTGGTGCAGCGCGAAGGCGAACAGCGGCGACGGGCTGGCCAGCCAGAACGACGCCGCGTTGGTGGCCAGGTTGATCGACACCTTGATCACCACGGCGCTGATCAGCAGCAGCACGCCGGCCGTCACCCGCCACGGCGACCACACCACGTCGGAGTGGGCCAGCCCGGCGCCGATCATGAGGCCGCCGACCAGGATGTTGCTCAACCCGTTGATGCCGACGTTCGTGCTGCTCGACTGCAGCGCCACCGGGTAGGGCCGGACCAGGAAATAGTCCAGGTCGCCCCGGTTGATCTGCCAGGCCAGACTCCACATGCCGTCGAAGAACAGCGAGCCGACGCCCTCGGCCAGCGCGACCGCGCCGAACATCATCACCACCGACCAGAACGTCCAGCCGTTGATCTCGGGGACCTTCGCGAACAGAGCCGCCAGGAAGACGATGTTGACAACCTGCATGAGCACGGTGGCGGTGGCCAGGATCAGGAAGTCGGCCTCGTACTCGAGAAGGGACCGGAAGTGGGCGCCCAGCAGACGCAGGTAGAGCCTCGCCGTACGCACGTCATCCTCCGTTGATCGTCAGTCGCCGCACGGCCACCCGCCAGATCAGGCGCGCGCCGAACCAGAGAGCCAGCACCCAGCCGAGCTGCACCGCGACCAGCACCAGCCCCTGCGGCACGTCGACCCGGCCCAGGAAGATCAGCGCGGGGGTCGAGGTGAGCCCGGCGAACGGCGACCACTGCGCCGCCGTCGCCAGCCAGCCCGGCAGGTAGACCAGCGGGATCATCGCGCCGGAGAACAGGTTCACCACCGCGATGCGCGCCCACTGCACCCCCATGTAGTTCTGCGTCCAGAAACAGGCGAGCGTGCTGACATAGACGATCAAGAACTTCAGCGGTACGAGCAGCAGCATGCTCAGGGCGAAGAGGGCGAGCGCCGATCCGGCCGGCACGTCGACCCCGCCGACGATCGACATGGTGACGCCCGCGACGACGGCGATGAGCAGCACCTCGATCCACAGACCGCCGAGCGCCTCGGCGAACCGGGCCCTCTGGTAGTCGATCGGCTTGGCCAGGTCGAGCGCCACGTCCCCGTCCAGGATCCGGAACGCCATCCGGAAGTCGCCCAGCACCGAGATCACCGTGCCGGCCGCGAACGCCACCAGCAGGTAGGCCCGCATCTGCGGCCAGGTGAAGCCGTTCACCGACGGCGACTCGGCCAGCACCACCCGCCAGACCGCGAGCAGCGCGACGAGCTGCATGAGCACGGCGCCCATGCCGAGCAGCAGGTTGAACCGGTAGGTCAGCACCGCCCGGGCGGTGGCCCGGGCCAGCGCGCGGTAGGCCCTCAGCGGTCGCACCAGCTCACTCATCGGTCGAGCACCAGCTCACCGGAGTAGACCCGGCGGATCACGTCCTCGATGCTCGGCTCGTCGACCCGGAAGTCGACCAGCTCGGTCAGCCCGGCCATCGCCGTGACGGCCTGCCCCGCGGTCATCGCGAACCGGTCGAAGCGCACCGCGTACCGGTTGTCACCCTCGTCGACGGTGACCTCGGCGCCCGGCAGCGACGCGCGCAGCCGCTCGAGCGGCGCCGGCCCGGTCGTCTCCACGTGCAGGATCCGCTCGCGGGCGAACGTGTCCTTCACCGCCTCGAGGTCGCCGTCGAAGATGATCCGGCCCGCGTCGATGATCACCAGCCGGCGGCAGAAGCCCTCGATGTCGGCCAGGTCGTGGCTGGTCAACATGACGGTGGTGCCCTCGTCGCGTACCGCCCGGAAGAACTCGCGCACCCGGTCCTTCACCGCCAGGTCGAGCCCGATGGTCGGCTCGTCGAGGTAGACGACCTGCGGCGCGTGCAGCAGCGCGGCCGCCAGGTCGGCCCGCATCCGCTGCCCGAGCGACAGCTTGCGGCCGATCACCGGCAGGATCTCCCCCAGCTCGAGCACGTCGTCGAAGCGGGCGAGCCGCTTGCGGTACGTGCCATGGTCGATGCCGTAGATGTCGCGCAGCACCGCCAGCGACTCCGCCACCGGCAGGTCCCACCACAGCTGCGTGCGCTGCCCGAAGAGGACGCCGATCTTGTGCGCCACCGCGGTCCGGTCGCGTTGCGGCTGCAGCCCGTCGATGCGAACCTCACCCTCGGTCGGCACGAGGATGCCGCTGAGCAGCTTGACCGTCGTCGACTTGCCGGCGCCGTTGGGCCCGACGTACGCCACCGCCTCGCCGGCCTCGATGGACAGATCGACGTGATCGACCGCGACCTTGTCGGTGTACCGGCGGGCGAACAGGTGCTTGACCGCGCCGCCCAGGCCGGGCCCCTTGTCGGGGCGGCGGAACACCTTGGTCAGAGATCGCGCTTCGACGATCGGCATTGTGAAGCTTCCCCCGTCCGGATGCCGACTTAGACCGGCATCACCCTACGAAACCGGTTCCGGGGTCGGAAAGCGATTTATGCCCGGGCGGAGGGGGCTGTGGACAGGGGGTTGCGGCAGCCGTTTCGGCGCCCTTTGCTCTGCTCACCAATACGCGCCACGAGTGGAGCAGCGGCTCCGCCGCTCGCTCGTGCGCAACAGCGCGAGACGGCAACAGCCCGCGACCGCAACAGCCCGCGGCGACGGCGGCTACGGCGGCGGCGGCGGCTACGGCGGCGGCGGCGACGGCGGCGACGGCGGCGACGGCGGCGACGGCGGCGACGGCGGCGACGGCGGCGACGGCGGCGACGGCGGCGACGGCGGCGACGGCGGCGAGCAACGGCGCGGGAGAGCAACGGGCACGGGCCTGCAATCAGCGCGCGTCGGCCAAGCTCAATCGCCGCTTGTGGACGGTGGCCCGAAGATGTCGTACCCCGGCCGTAAAGTCGGCCCACCCACAACGGGTGGGCCGACGAAAGCTCACGACCGGGCCGATCACAGCTCACGACCGTCCGAGCCATCGCTCACGACCGTCCGAGCCATCGCTCACGAGCGTCCGAGCCATCGCCCGAGACCATCCGATCCCCCGCTCGGGGCGGCCGCTCCCCGCCCCGATCAGAGCGCCGGCGTCTCCACCGGCCGCAGGGTGGCCCAGCCCTCCTCGCGGGCGCGGGCCGCGGCCAGCAGTCCACCCACCGCGGCGGCGTTGGTGATCTCGCCGCGGAAGATCATCGCCACCGCCTCGTCCAGGTCGAACCAGGCCAGCTCGATGTCGGCCTCCTCGTCGGTGCGGTGGTGCCGCTCCGCCTCGGGGACCGCGCTGAGGTCGCGGGCCAGGAAGATCCGGATCTTCTCATCGGTGAAGCCGGGCGACGTGTGCAGGTCGATCAGCAGGTCGTACCGGCCCGCGTGCAGGTCGGTCTCCTCGGCCAGCTCGCGTGCCGCGCTGACGCACAGGTCCTCGCCCGATTTGTCGCGCAGGCCGGCCGGCAGCTCCCACAGGCGGCCGCCGACCGCGTGCCGGTACTGCTTGATCAGCACCACCCGGTCGACGTCGTCGAGCGCGACCACGCCGACCGCGCCCTTGGCCTCCACGACGTCGCGGCCGGCGGTGCTGCCGTCGGACATGGTCACCTGGTCGCTGAAGACCGCGAAGATCGGGCCTTCGTAGCGCGGGGTACGGGACTTGGTCTCGTGGGCGAACGCGGTCATGCCGGGTCCACCGCCACCGGCAGCTCGTCCGCCGCCGCGTACTCGACCGCGGCCCGGACCAGGCCGTCGAAGAGCGGGTGCGGCCGGGTCGGGCGGCTCTTGAGCTCGGGGTGGGCCTGGGTCGCCACGAAGTACGGGTGCGCCGACCGGTCCAGCTCGATGAACTCGACCAGCCGGCCGTCCGGCGACGTCCCGGAGAAGATCAGGCCGGCCTGGGACAGCTTCTCCCGGTAGTCGTTGTTGACCTCGTACCGGTGCCGGTGCCGCTCGGAGATCTCGGTCGCCTCGTACACCTCGGCGACGATCGAGCCCTCGGTCAGCTGGGCCGGGTACGCGCCCAGCCGCATCGTGCCGCCGAGGTCGCCCTTGCCGGCCACGATGTCCTCCTGGTCGGCCATCGTCGAGATCACCGGGTACGGCGCCCGCTCGTCGAACTCGAGCGAATTGGCCCCGGCCAGACCGGCCATGTTGCGGGCCGCGTCGATCGTCATGCACTGCAGACCGAGGCAGAGGCCCAGAATCGGGATCTGGTGCTCCCGCGCGTACCGGGAAGTGTTGACCTTGCCCTCGATGCCGCGCACGCCGAACCCGCCCGGGATGACGATCCCGTCGACGCCCTTGAGGGCGACGGCCGCACCCGCCGTGGTCTCACAGTCGTCGCTGGGCACCCAGCGGATCTGGATCTTGACGTTGTTGGCGAAGCCGGCCGCCCGGATCGCCTCGGTCACCGACAGGTACGCGTCGGGCAGATCCACGTACTTGCCGACCAGCGCGATGGTGATCGTCCGCTTCGGGTGGTGCACGCGGTGCAGCAGATCGTCCCAGGTGGACCAGTTCACGTCGCGGAACGAAAGGCCGAGACGACGCACCACGTACGCGTCGAGGCCCTCCCGGTGCAGCACCTTCGGGATGTCGTAGATGCTCGGCGCGTCCGGGCAGGCGATGACGGCCTCGCGGTCGACGTCGCAGTACAGCGCCAGCTTGTGCTTGAGCTTCTCCGGGATCTCCCGGTCGCTGCGGCAGATGAGCGCGTCCGGCTGGATACCGATGTTGCGCAGCGCCGCGACCGAGTGCTGGGTCGGCTTGGTCTTCAGCTCGCCCGAGGGCGCCAGGTAGGGCACCAGCGAGACGTGCAGGTAGAAGACGTGATCGCGGCCGACCTCGTGGCGCACCTGGCGGATCGCCTCGAGGAACGGCAGCGACTCCATGTCGCCGACCGTGCCGCCGACCTCGGTGATCACGACGTCGGGAACCCGGCCGGACTCGTCCGGGTCGGCCATCGCGAAGATCCGGCTCTTGATCTCGTTCGTGATGTGCGGAATCACCTGGACGGTGTCGCCCAGGTATTCGCCCCGCCGCTCCCGCGCGATGACCGTCGAGTAGACCTGCCCGGTCGTGACGTTCGCCTTGCCCGAGAGCGCCCGGTCGAGGAACCGCTCGTAGTGGCCGACGTCGAGGTCCGTCTCGGCGCCGTCCTCGGTCACGAAGACCTCACCGTGCTGGAAGGGGTTCATCGTGCCGGGATCGACGTTGAGATAGGGGTCGAGCTTCTGCATGACGACCCGCAGTCCGCGCGCGGTCAGAAGATTGCCGAGGCTCGAGGCGGTCAGGCCCTTGCCCAGCGAGGAGGCGACGCCCCCGGTGACGAAGATGTGCCGCGTGTCGCGCACTGATGAGGCCAACGCCCGCTCCCGTGGGTTGTCTGTAGTCGGTCTTGCAGACCGGGGCTCGAGGCCCCATCCACGGGAGTCCACCGTAACACCTGAGAACGCGGGCGCACGTTCGGGCTGGTCGCGACGCGTGTCTGGGGTATCTAGCCGATCTTGGTCGGATTTGCGAGGCCCGGGTCTCGCAGCAGCGGGCCGCCCGGGCCGTCGGTCTCGCCCGCGGGGCGGGTGCGGTCGGCGGCGTGCAGCAGCACCCGCAGCGCGCTCAGCACCGCGGTCGGCACGGCGGCGGCCGCGGCGGCTCCGGCCACGGTCAGCGCCGAGCCGCCGACCACGCCCGCGAACAGCGTCGCGACGGTGATGCCGGCGCCGGCCGCGCGCAGCGCCGGGTGCAGTCCGAACAGGCGGTTCAGGCCGCCCCACGGGGAGAACTGGCAGAAGGCGAGCATCAGCACGCCGATCACGGCCAGGATCGTCAGCGGGCTCTGCAGCAGCGTCTCGCCGTTCGACGTGGCGGCCCGCTGCATGGCCGGCCCGGCGCTGCCGTCGCCCAGCGCGGTCAGGAACCGGCCCAGGCTCCCCTGCTCGAGCTCGGGGCGGCGCAGGTCGACCACGGCGAAACCGGTGGTGACCGCGAGCCCGGCGACGGCCGCCCAGGCCGCCCGCGAGAACGTCAGCCAGCCGCCGGTGCTGATCGCCGAGGCCACGCACACCCCGGCGGTCACCGCGATCGCGCCGACCGGGTCGGCGCCCAGGAACGGACTGCCGACCATGACCACGCCGAGCCCGCCGAGCAGCACGAAGACCACCGGCCGGTACGGCTTGCGCACCGACTGGGCCAGGCAGCCGGCCAGCACGAGCAGGCCGGTCACGAACACGCCGAGCCCGACGCCGCCGACCCCCGAGTACCGGGCGCCGTTGATCGCCGAGTAGCCGGCCACGCCGTTGAGCTGCAGCTGCGAGCCGGTCATCAGGTCGACCCCGATCACGGCCGCGCCGACCCCGGCGACCGCGGTCATCGGCCACAGGGTGCGCTTGTAGCGCGGGAACAGCCGTACGGCGGCCGTGCCGGCCACGATCAGGGCCCCGGTGACCAGCCCGAAGATCCAGGCCGGGTGCTCGCCGCGCCACCACGGCGAGGCGTCGGCCAGCAGCGCGGCCGGGATCGCGAGGGCGGACGCGATGAGGGCGAGCTCGACCGCCTCGACCACCCGCGGGGACGGCAGGGCCGGACCCTTGGGGCCGCTGTGCCGGCGGGCCCGGACCATCACCGGCACGAGCAGCGCGAACAGGCAGAACTGGAGGATCCCGAGCACGGTGAAGAAGATCGCGGCGACCCCGCGCTGGGCCCCGGCCCGCTGGTCGGCGTTGTGCGAGCCCTGGACGGCGTCGGCGACGTCGTCCGGTTTGCCGGGCACCACGGTCGCGGCGTGGCCGGCGAACAGCTTCGCCGGCGACGACTTGCCGAGCGCGGTGAGGATGGTCGGGGCCAGATCGATCAGCTGGAGGTACCCGTCGCGGCCGGTGCCGGCCGAGGTCAGCCAGCCGCCGTTCCAGCCCTTCCCCTCGGCGATCGCGACGTGCAGGCGCGAGCCCTGGTCGGTGTTCGAGACGCCGGCGACCAGCAGCAGCGACCGGTCGGGGCGGGCCGCGACGATCCGGGCCAGGACCGCGTCGGCCTGCTTGACCAGGGCCGCGCGGCCGGGGCCTGAGCCGGTGATGGTGCCGAGGTCGACGAAGCTGAGCACGCAGTCGGAGAGCATCGACGTGGGGTCGGCGGGCAGCAAGGGGCGGTACTTGTCGACGCGGCCGAACGGGCGGGCCGCCGCGATCGCCGCGCCCGGGCCGACGGCCGTGGTGCAGCGCACCGACTCGGCCAGGGAACCGGGCACCGCACCGTACGGGAGCCGGTCCTGGTTGTCCTGCACGATGTTGCGCTGATTGGTGATGTTGGCGCCGAACGCGTCCGGCCGGTCGAGCTCGGGCTTCGGCGCACCGCACGCGTCGATGCCCGCCACCCGCGGATAGGCGGCGTAGTTGCCGGCGCCGAGGGTGAGCCAGCCGTCGGCGGGGCAGGTGACCCGGTGGGCCGAGCGCACCGACAGCCAGCCGATCGAGCCCTCGGTCGCCTCCCGCCACAGCGCCGGCGTCCGTTGCGGGTCGAGGTCGTCCCAGCGCAGTCCCGCGGCACCGGCCACGATCACGTAGTCGACGGTGCTCTGCGGCGCACCGGGAGCGGGACGGACGGCGAGGCCGCCGAGACTCGCCACGACGGCGAGCACGACCAGGACGTACGGGATCCAGACGCGTCTCATGGCAGCGCCGTCACCTCGGCGTACGCCGCCCGCACGTCGGCGACCGTGGCGGCCTCGTCGGGCCAGGTGGCGGCCCGCTCCGGCCCGCGGACGGCGTAGTCGGCGCGCAGCCCCGGATCGGCCAGCAGCTGCCGCACCGCGGCGTCGACCGCGTCGACGTCACCCGGCGGTATCAGCATCGCGGCGTCGTCGACCAGGCCCGGTATGCCGCCGACCGCGGTCGCCACCAGCGGCACGCCGGCGGTGAGCGCCTCCTGGGCGAACAGCTGCCGCGCCTCCCAGTCGCTGGTGATCACTGCGAGGTCGGCGCCGGCCAGCAGGTCGGGCACGTCGGAGCGGCGGCCGAGCAGGGAGAACGGGGCGTGTCGCTCGGACGCGAGCTGGGCCAGCGCCATGTAGCTCGGCCCCGAGCCGGCGACCACGACGACCGGCGCCGGGTCGAGCTCGCGCCACCGGGCCGAGGCCTCGATGAGCAGGTCGTACCGCTTCTGCGGGTGCAGGCGGCCGACCGAGAGGATCAGCGGGGTGCCGGGCTTGAGCCGGAACTCCGCCCGCACCGCCGCCCGGCTGCGCTTGGCCGGGGCGAGCGTGGGCGCCGCGACCGCGCCGAGCCGGGCGTTGCGGGCGCCGACCGCCAGTGCGCGGGCGACCAGGTCGTCGGAGGCGCCGAGGGTGAGGGCGGCGCTGCGGGCGACGATCCGCTCGAGCAGCGCCGAGGCCTGGCCTCGCAGCCCCTTGGCCAGGACCGCGTTGTGCCAGGTCACGACCAGCGGGACGCCCGGGCGGGCGAGGCCGGCCACGAAACCGGCGCGCAGCCCGTGCGCGTGCACCACGTCGATCGGGCGGCTCGCGAGGGCGGTGCGCAGCTGCCGGATCGCGCCCGCGTCGGAGGCGCCGGGGCTGGCCGGGATCTCGACCGGGAGGAACGCGCTGCCCGCCGCGGAGAACTCGAACAGCTCGTCGGTGGCGGCCGGACCGCAGACCAGGACCTCACACCCGGCGGCGCGCAGGCCGCGGGCGAGCGAGGCGACGTGTTGCCCGATCCCGCCGGTGCTCGAGGCCAGCACCAGCGCCACCGAGCCGCGCCATCCGTCGTCCACTTCTTCGCGTCCTCTTCCCTCAGGTGCGCTTGCGGCGCAGGCGGGCCACCAGCGCGCCGATGTCCCGCCGGTCCAGGGCGTACGCCACCGCGCCGAACACGGCCAGGACGGTGACGCCGCCCAGCATGCCCTGCGCCAGGCTGCCGCCGACGGTGGGGCCCGCACCGTCGAGGTGTCCGATTCCGGTCACGACGCCGAAGCCGGCCAGGGCGGCCGCCCCGGCGGCAACGATACCGACGGTGGTCGCGCGGGCCAGCCCGGCCAGCGCCGCCGGGCCCGCGTGCCGCCGGACGGCCAGCACCAGCAGCACGCCGATCACGGTCATCCCGACCGCGTTGGCCAGGCCGAGGCCGAGCACGCGGCGGTCGTCGGTGAGGGTGAGCGAGGCCAGCCCGGCGAGGGCCCCGACGATCCAGCCGGCCGCCGTCGAGCCGGCCGCGGCCACGGTGGCTCCCCGCGCGTACAGGGCCCGGGAGAGCAGGGCGAACAGCGCGTAACCGAACAGCCCGGGCGCGAAGCCGGCGATGCCCGGCGCCGCCGGTCCCGCATTGATCAGATAGGCGGCGGGCGAGGCGAGGGCGAGCAGCGCGGCGGCGCCGAGACCGGCGGCGAGGATCACGGCGCGGGCGCTGCTGGCGAGCGACTTCCGGTAGGCCTCCTCGTCGCCCCGCCCGACCGAGGCGGCCAAGGTCGGATAGACGGCCGTGGCCAGCGGCACCGCGAGCACCGCCCACGGCAGCAGGAAGATCGTCTGGGCCGCCGTGTACTGGGTGAGGCCACGGCTGGCGGTCAGCGCGATGGCCACGATCGTGATCAGCTGCTGGGAGCCGACGGTGACCGCCCCGGCCCAGCCCAGCCGCACCGCCTGCCGGCCCTCGTCGCCGGGGAAGCGCAGAGCCGGCCGCAGGCGCAGCCGCAGCCGGCGCAGCGGGATCAGCAGGCAGAGCGCCAGCACGACCACGCCGAGCGTCGTCCCCACCGACAGGGTGAGCTCACCGGTGCGGCTCAGGCCGCCGAAATCGGTCTCGGCCCCGTCGATCACCGCATAGCTGAGGTACGCGGCCATCACCGTCACGCTCGACAGCAGGGGCGCGATGACCGGCCAGGCGAACCGGTGATGCGCCTGCAGCACGCCGGTCAGCACGATCCCGATGCCGTAGAGCGGCAGTTGCGGCGCGAACACCCGCAGCATGCTCGCGGCCGTCGCCTGGTGGTCGGGCGGCACATCCGGCAGCAGCCCGGCGATCGGCCCGGCGAGCAGGCCGACGATCAGCGCGATCGGCACCAGCAGCACCAGCACCCAGGTCAGCAGCGCCGAGGCGACCGCGCCGACCCGCTCCCGGTCGCCGCCGGCCACGTGGGTGGCCAGCAGCGGCACTACCAGGCTGGCCAGGGCGCCGCCGGCGACCAGCTCGAAGACGATGTTCGGGATCGTGTTGGCGGCGTTGTAGATGTTGGCGAGCCCGTCGTTGCCGACGGTGTGCAGGAAGACGAAGGTGCGGGCGAAACCGGCGAGCCGGGCGACCACGGTGAGAACCGTGATCAGCGCCGCGGCACCGGCGATCTTCGTCGCGGACGGGGCCGTCACGCCGGCCGGCGGCCGAGCTCGTCGAGCCGGCGCAGCCACGGAGTGTCCTGGATGACCTTGGTGTAGCTGACCTTCTCGCTCGCGGCGGTGAGGGCGGCGAGTGCCGCCAGCGCCACGAGACGACCCGCGGTTCCCGTACGCGCGGTCAGCGCCACACCGAGCAGGGCGCCCATGGCGTTCGCGCCCGCGTCGCCGAGCATGATCTCCTCGCCCAGGTCATCGGGCAGCAGGGCGGCACCGGCACCGACGACCCCGGCGGCGCCCAGGGGCGTCCCGATCACCAGGCCCGCCTTGATCGCCCGGCCCGGGCGCAGGTCGAGCAGGTTCACGAAGTTGGCCATGCCGGCGATCACGCCGGCGCCCAGCAGCACGTCGACCTTTTTGCCGCCGATCAGGGACGACGCGACGAGGCCGGCCGCGCCGACGCCGGCGATCTTGATGAGGCCGCTGGTGACCCGCCCCTCGCGCAGCGCGCCGAGGTGGCCGGCGAAGCCCTTGGCCGCCTTCTGCTCGGGCCGGTTGCCCACGACATCGTCGTAGAAGCCGACCGCCCCCGAGACCAGGCCCGCGGTGACCGCGGCGGCCGCCGTGCGGGCGTTGGGCGCGCCGAGCGCGGCGCCCGCGGTGGCGCCGAGGGCGAGCGCGGGCCCGCCGGCCAGCGTCACCGTGCGCCCGTGGAAGTTGGTCCGCTCGAGCACGGCCGACTTCGGGTCGCGGCGGATCCAGGCGAGGGCGCCGCGGGCGACGGACGCGCCGGCGCCGAACGAGCGGAGGACTCCGGTGGCCATGGCTGGGAAGTCTAGAGACCGGCCGCTAGGCGGCGGCCTTCGGCACCATCGAGGAGGCGCCGGCGGCCAGCCCGTACTGCCCGGTCTTGCCCTGCACCAGCCGCTCGATCGTCGCCATCGCGGTCGCGACCTGGCCCTGCACGGTGCTCGCGTTGTCCACCGTGGAGATCGACTGAACCAGCTTGGGGTCGCCGCGCACGGCCGAGACCAGGTTGCCGTCGCCGACCGCGGTGCCGCCGACCACCAGCGGCTTGTCCTTGCCGAACTGGGTGGCCATCATGAGCGCGGCCTGGTTCTTCTTGGTCGCGTCCTTGTCCGTCGGCGGCTCGCCGGAGACGAAGACCGCGGCCTCGGCGCCGCCGGTCGCGTTGTCGTCGACCGCCAGGTAGCCGCCCTTGGTGTACGCGGTGAGCAGCGCCGCCAGGTCGTCCGGGCTGGCCTGGGTGCCGGCCCGCTGGAGCAGCGCGAGCGCGAGCTGGGCGCTGGCCGTCTCGACCGCGTCGCTGTTGACCGGCAGCCCCTCCATCTGGATCGTCGGCTGCGACGCGCGGGTGGCCAGGTCGAGCAGGTCGAGGGTCCCGTTCGGGTCGAAGAACTTGTCCTGCACCGTCACCTTGGCCGTGACCGTGGCGCCGGCGACCTTCAGCATCGCGATCACGCCGTTGGCGTAGTCGTTGGTGCCCGGCAGCGCCACCACGAGCAGCTTGCGGCCGGTCAGCTTGTTGTTGAGCAGCGCCGGCGCGGTCTCGGTGGCGAAGTCCTGGTTGCGGTCGATCTCCTCGCGGTACTGGTTGATCTGGTCCCGCTTGTTGCCCAGGTCCTTGTTCAGCGCGCCGATCTGGTTCTTGAGGTTGTCGGCCACCGGCCCGTTGAGCGCGGCGGTGCCCACGACCAGGCCGATGGCCAGGGCGAGGAAGACCGCGGTGAGCGACACCACGTGGTACCGGAAATTGATCACGACAAATGCCTCGGAGCTTCTAGAAGAGGTGGCCCAGCTGGAAGACGAGATTGTCCCACCATTCGGAGACCACGGTGAGGTACGCCTTCCCGACCGTCGAGACTGCCACCGCCGAGGCCATCGCGGCCACCGCGGCCAGCACGAGCAGCAGCAGCGCCGAGCCGGAGATGCTCTGCCGGTAGAGCCGGCTGACACCCTTGGCGTCGACCAGCTTGCCGCCGACCTTGAGCCGGGTGAGGAACGTCGAGGCCATACCGCCGCGGCCCTTGTCGAGGAACTCGACCAGGTTCGCGTGGGTGCCGACGGCCACGATCAGGGTCGCGCCCTTCTCGTCGGCCAGCAGCATCGCGAGGTCCTCGCTGGTCGCCGCGGCCGGGAAGGTCAGCGCGTCGACGTCGAGCTTGTGCACCCGCTCGAGCCCGGGCGCCCGCCCGTCCGGATAGGCGTGCACGACCACCTCGGCCCCGCACCGCAGCACGTCGTCGGTGACCGAGTCCATGTCCCCGATGATCATGTCCGGCGTATAGCCGTTCTCGACCAGCGCGTCGGCGCCGCCGTCCACCCCGATCAGCACCGGCTTGTACTCGTGGATGTACGGCCGCAGGACGTCCAGGTCGTCCTTGTAGTCGTAGCCGCGCACCACGATCAGCACGTGCCGCCCCGCGATCCGGGTCTGCACGTCGGGCACGCCCACGCCGTCGAGCAGCAGGTCGCGCTCCTGCTTGAGATAGTCCATGGTGTTGGCCGCGAACGCCTCGAGCTGCACCGACAGCCCCTCGCGGGCATCGGCCATGGCGGCCGCCACCGTGTCCGTGTCCTGCCGGACCCCGCTGGCGATCGGCTCGCCGCCGACCAGCACCGTGTCGCCGTCAATGGTGACCAGGTCGCCCTCGTGCAGCCCTTCGAACACTTCCTCGCCGAGGTCGTCGACGAGCAGCACGCCGTTCTTGATGAGCACCTCGGGCCCGAGGTTCGGGTAGCGCCCCGAGATCGACGGCTTGGCGTTCAGCACGGCGGCCACCCCGGCCGCGACCAGCGCGTCGGCCGCCACCCGGTCGATGTCGACGTGATCGATCACGGCGATGTCACCCGGGCGCAGCCGGCCGGTCAGCCGCTTGGTGCGCCGGTCGAGGCGGGCGGTGCCGACAACGGCCTCGGGATCGAGACTGCGGGCACGGCGCAGAGTGGGAAGTCGCATCCCGGCCATCCTGACATGCCGGATCACACGCCTGGCACGCGACATGCGCGATCTCACCCACAAAAAGGGCATAACGCCCCGCTAGTCCCCTGCCCCATCATGCCACGCCTTGTCCCGCTGATCAGCCCCGCTTCTCGCGCCCCGCCACCGCCAGCAACTCCTCCGCGTGCGCGATCCCCAGATCCGAATCGGGCAGCCCCGCCAGCATCCGCGCCAGCTCCCGGGCCCGCTCCGTCTCCTCGACGATCCGCACGCCACTGGTCGTGATCGCGCCGCCCGTGTCCTTCGCGACCACCAGATGCCGGTCGGCGAACGCGGCCACCTGCGGCAGGTGGGTCACCACCAGCACCTGGTGGGTGCGGGCCAGCCGGGCCAGCCGCCGCCCGATCTCGACCGCGGCCTGGCCGCCCACGCCGGCGTCGACCTCGTCGAAGACCAGCGTCGGTGGGCCGCCCGCGCCGGCGAAGACGACCTCGATGGCCAGCATCACCCGGGAGAGCTCACCGCCGGAGGCGCCCTTCTGCAGCGGCAGCGACGGCGCGCCGGGGTGGGCCACCAGGCGCAGCTCGACCTCGTCGGCGCCGTCCGGGCCGACCGGGAGGCCGTCGATGGTCGGGTCGTCCTTGCCGGCCGTGCGGGGCACCACGGCGACCTCGACGCGGGCGTGCGGCATGGCCAGGCCGGCGAGCTCGACGCTGACCGCCTCGGAGAACCGGACCGCCGCCTCGGCCCGGGCCGTGGTCAGCCGGCCGGCCAGCTCGCCGACCTGGGCCGCCAGGCGCTGGCGCTCCTTGTCGAGCTCCTCGAGCAGCTCGTCGGACGTGTCGAGCGCGGCGAGGCGGGTGCGGGCGTTCTCGGCCCAGGCGATCACGCCGTCGACGTCGTCGGCGTACTTGCGGGTCAGCGCGCGCAGCTCGGCCCGCCGCTCGTAGATCTGCTCGAGCCGAGCCGGGTCGGCGTCGAGCGAGCTCAGGTAGGCCGACAGCTCGCTGGCGACGTCGCCGACCAGGGTCGCCGCCTCCTCGATGCGGGCGGCCAGGTCGGACAGCGACTGGTCGACCGACGACTGGGCCTCGAGCGTGCGGCGGGCCAGGCCCAGCAGCTGCGCCGCGTCGGGGGCGTCGTCGGTGGCCTCGACGCCGGAGGCCAGCGCCTGGGCCGCCGTGGCCGCGGCCACCCGCAGACCCTCGGCGTGCTCGAGCCGCTGCACCTCGGCGCGCAGCTCCTCCTCCTCGCCCGGCTGCGGGTCGATCCGGCTGATCTCGTCGAGCCCGAGCTTGAGCAGGTCGGCCTCCTGCGAGCGGGCGCGGGCGTTGCGCCGCCGGTCGGCCAGGTCGTCGACCACCGCCCGCCAGCGCGCGAACGCCTCGCGGTAGGTCTCCAGCAGCTTCTCGTGCTCGGGCCCGGCGAACCGGTCGAGCGCGCCACGCTGCTCGGCCGGGCGCAGCAGGCGCAGCTGGTCGGACTGACCGTGCACGGCCAGCACCTGCTCGCCCACCTCGGCCAGCATGGCCACCGGCATGCTGCGGCCACCCACGTGTGCGCGGGACCGGCCCTCGATCGTCACCGTGCGGCTGAGCAGCACCGAGCCGTCGTCGTCGACCTCGGCGCCGGCCTCGGTGATGCGGGTCTGCACCGCGTCGGCCAGCGCGCCGGAGAGCCGCAGCCGGCCCTCGACGACGGCGCGGCCCGGGTCGGCACGCACCCGGCCGGCGTCGGCCCGGCCGCCGAACAGCAGCCCGAGGCCGGTCACGACCATGGTCTTACCGGCACCGGTCTCACCGGTGATGACGTTCATGCCCGTCGTGAGCTTCAGCGTCGTGTCGTCGATGACGCCGAGCCCGGTGATCCGCAACTCCTCCAGCACAGGGCAGACAGTAGTGGTGCCCACCGACAATTGCCCACCGCGGACCCCACGATCAGCGTCGATTACCCCGCCAGCCTTCCACCGGCAGCGCGAACTTCGCCACCAGGACATCGGTGAAGGGCTTAGGAGCAAGACGCACCAGACGTACGGGCAACTGCCCGCGCTCCACCGTGACCTTCGCACCCGGCGGAAGGTCCCACGTCCGCCGGCCGTCGCAGCACATCACCGCGAACGACGTGTACGGGTCGACGGTCACCACGAAGCACGAGGTCGGCGCCGTGACCAGCGGCTTGGAGAACAGGGCGTGCGCGCTGATCGGCACCAGCAGCAGCGCCTCGACCTCGGGCCACACCACCGGGCCGCCGGCCGAGAACGCGTACGCCGTCGAGCCGGTCGGGGTCGCGCACACCACGCCGTCGCAGCCGTACCGGGCCAGCGGCCGCCCGTCGACGTCGACGAGCAGCTCGAGCATCTGCGCCCGCTGCCCCTTCTCGACGCTGACCTCGTTGAGCGCCCACGACTCGGCGATCACCCGGCCGCCGTACTCGGCCCGGACGTCCAGCGTCAGCCGCTCGTCCACCTTGTACGTCCCGGCGACGATCTCCTGCACCGCCTGGTCGATGTCGTCGATCTCGGCCTCGGCCAGGAAGCCGACCTTGCCCAGGTTGATGCCGAGCAGCGGCGCCTTGACCGGCCGGGCCAGCTCGGCCGCCCGCAGGAACGTGCCGTCGCCGCCGAGCGCCAGCACGATCTCGGCGCCCTCGGCCGCCTCCGGCCCGCTGACCGGCGTGACCTCCTCGGGCAGGTCGAGGTCGGCCACCTCCTCGGCGACGACCCGCACCTCGAAACCGGCCTGAAGCAGGTCCAGGGCCACCGCGCGGGCGTGCTGGGCGCTCTGCCGGCGCCCGGTGTGCGTCACCAGCAGGGCCGACCGCATCATTGGTCCTCCAAAAAGACTTCCGGCGCGCCAGAAGCTACCTGCCCGGACGGTCCGGCGGCGACCACTCGCTCGATCTCCACGCGATCGGCCCCGGGCGCGTCCCGGCGGAACCAGATGAAGAACTCGACGTTGCCGCTCGGCCCCGGCAGCGGGCTCGCGGCCACCCCGGCCACGCCCAGGCCCAGCTCCGCGCCGGCCGCCGCCACGTCGAGCACCGCCTCCGCCCGCAGCCGCCAGTCCCGCACGACGCCGCCGGCCCCCACCCGCTCCTTGCCCACCTCGAACTGCGGCTTCACCATCAGCGCGAGATCACCGTCGGCCGCGGTGCAGGCGGCGAGCGCGGGCAGGACGAGCCGCAGGGAGATGAAGGAGAGATCGGCCACGGTGAGATCGACCGGGCCTTCGATCACTTCCGGGGTGAGCGTACGAACGTTGGTCCGCTCCATCACGACCACGCGCTCGTCGTTGCGGATCGGCCAGGCGAGCTGGCCGTAGCCGACGTCGACGGCCACCACCTGGCGCGCGCCGGCCCGCAGCAACACGTCGGTGAAGCCGCCGGTGGAGGCGCCCGCGTCCAGGCAGCGCCGCCCCGAGACGGCGAGCCCGGTGAAGGCCGCGAGCGCGCCGGCCAGCTTGTGGCCGCCCCGCGAGACGTACTCGGTGGCCGGATCCGCCCCGGTCACCAGCACCGGGTCGGCCGGGTCGACCATGGCCGCGACCTTGCGGGCCACGGTGCCGCGCACCTGCACCCGGCCGGCCTCGACCAGGGCCGCCGCCTGCTCGCGGGAGCGGGCCAGCTTGCGGCGCACGAGCTCGGCGTCGAGCCGGGCACGACGGGCCATCCGCTCAGCCCTCGATGCTCGCGAGCGTCTCCTGCAGCACCTGGTGAGCGGCCTCGTAGGCGGCGATCTGCTCGCCCGGCGCCAGCTGAGCGGCGTTGGCGAGCGACCGCAGCGCGGCGTCGACGGCCGGGTGCCCGGTCTCCTCGACGATCCGGCGCTCGGCCGGCTCCGCGTACGGCGCCGGCGCCTGCGGCCGCATCCCGCCACCGAACGGCGGCGCCGGCCGCATCCCCCCACCGGGCGGCGGCCCGGGCCGGAACCCGCCGCCGGGCGGCGGGCCGGGACGGGGACCAGGCTGCGGGTTGTGCGGGAACGTCATGAACCTAGGCCTCCGGTTCGGTGCTCGGCGCGGCCTTCTTGGCCGCCTTCTTCGCGGGCGCGCTCTTCTTGACGGGTGCGCTCTTCTTCGCCGGCGAAACCTTCTTGGCCGGCGCCTTCCTGGCCGCCGCCGGGCTCGCCTCGGAGGCGGTCGCCGCCAGCGCCTCGACCTCCGGCGTGGAAAGCGCCTCCGCGATGGGCGCCGACAGCGTGTCGGGCGCCGGCGGCCCGGCCTTCTTGGCCGCCTTCTTGGCGGCAGCCTTGGCCGGAGCCGAAACCGGGGACGGCGCCGGGGCAGCTGCCGCGGCGGGAGCGGACGACGGCGTCGGGGCCGGCGCGTTCCCGGCCGGCGTGGCCGGCGTGGTCCCCGCCGCCGGCATGGCGTTCGGCGTCGCCTTCACGGCCTTCTTCGCGACCGCCTTCTTCGCGACCTTGCGCGGCGCCGGCGCGGGCTTGTCCAGCCGCGTCCCACCGACCTCGGCCTCGGGCGCGCCGTCACCCTTGGCGACTTTCTCGCGCTCGTCGCGCAGCTGCTTCTCCAGTTCCCGTACGCGGGAGGTCAGCTCCGTGACCTCCTCTGCCGTGGCCAGCCCGACCACACCCAGGGCCCGGTCGACCTCGTAGCGCACGATGTTGGTCAGCGCCTCCCGGTTGGCCATGCCGGCCGACAGCAGGTCGTCGACCAGTCCCTGCAACTGGGCGGCGGTGGCGCCACCCCGGTTGACCAGGTCGCCCACCGCCTTCTGAGCGCGTTTGCGCGGCGTCTCGGTCAGTCCGAGCGCCATCTCCAGATACGCCCGCCATGCGTCCGGCATGATTCGCTCCTCTCGGGGCTCGCGTCGGGTGTCACGCTACCGGGCGGTTCGCGTGCGATCGTGAGGTACCGTGCGCTACGGCGAGGTGTCGCGAGGAAAGGTGTCGAATGGCCACCGTGGAGGAATGCCGGGCTGCCCTTGGCACGCTGGCCGCCCAGCTCGACCGCAACGCCGATGCGCAGGGAAAACTCGACTTCGAGCGTACGCTCGCGTGCCGCGTCCCCGACCTGGGTACCGCATTCCACGCCCGGCTCAGCGGCGGCCGCCTGCTCGACATCGCCGACGGCGACGACCCGAAGGCAAAGATCGCCCTGACCGCCGACAGCGATCACCTGATCGCGCTGCTCACCGGCAAGCTGGACGTCACCCGGGCGATCGCCTCGCGCCAGATCGCGGTCAAGGCCAACCCGTTCGACCTGCTCAAGCTCCGCAAGCTGTTCTAGCGTCCGGGCCCGGGCGGAACGGGCCGGGCTACTGCGGCGTGACCAGCCGGGTCTCGTACGCGAGCACCGCGGCCTGCGTCCGGCTGGCCAGATGCAGCTTGGTCAGGATGTGCGCCACGTGGGTCTTGACGGTGGCCTCGCTCAGGTACAGGTCGCGGGCGATCTCGGCGTTGGACCGGCCCTGCGCGAGCGCACGCAGCACGTCCAGCTCGCGCGGGGTGAGCCCGTCGAGCTCGGGCGGTCGCCGTCCGGCCGCGGCCCGGTCGGCGAAAGCGTCGACGAGCCGGCGGGTGACGTCGTGGTCGAGCAGGGCCACGCCGGCCACCACCGACCGGATGGCCGCGATCAGCTGGGCCTCGGGAGCGTCCTTGAGCAGGAACCCGCCGGCACCCAGCCGCAGCGCCTCGTACACGTACTGGTCGAGGTCGAAGGTGGTGACGACCAGGATCCGCGGCGGGTCCGGCAGCGCCACCAGCCGGCGGGTCGCCTCGATGCCGTTCAGGCGGGGCATGCGGATGTCCATGAGCACCACGTCCGGGCGCAGGCGCTGCGCCGCCTCGACCGCCTCGACGCCGTCCGCCGCTTCGCCCGCCACCTCGATGTCCGGCTCGGCGCGCAGGATCATCCGGAAGCCGGCCCGGACCAGCCGCTGATCGTCGGCCAGCAGCACCCGGATCATGCTGGCACCGGCAAGCACGCGCGGACCCGGAAGCCGCCGGTCGACGCGGCGCCGGCGTCCAGCGTGCCGCCGTACAGGGCGACCCGCTCACGCATCCCGAGCAGGCCGAATCCCGGCTCGCCCCCGGCCGCGCCGGCGCCGGTGCCGTCGTCCGAGACCTCGATGCGCAGGGCGGCCGGCTCGACCCGCACCGCCACCGACGCGGTGCTCGCGGCCGCGTGCCGGACGACGTTGGTGAGGGACTCCTGGACGATCCGGTAGCCGGCGATGTCGACGCCCGCCGGCAGCGTGTCCAGGTCGCCCTCCACGTCGGCGACCATCGTCAGGCCGGGCCGGCTCAGCCGGGCGACGAGCGCGTCCAGGTGCCGCAGGCTGGGCTGGGGCGCGAGGTCGGCGTCGGCGGCCGCGCGGAGCAGGCCGAGCAGGTGCCGCATGTCGGTCAGGGCGTGTTCGCCGAGCTGCTCGATGGCGTCGAAGGCGGTGCGCGACTCGGCCGGGTCGACCGCGAGCATCCGCCGGCCGCCGCGGGCCTGGAGCACGATCACACTGATCGCGTGCGCGACCACGTCGTGCAGGTCACGGGCGATGCGGGCCCGTTCGGCAGCGACCGCCTCGGCGGCGTGCTGCTCGCGCGCCTGCTCGGCGAGCCGGGCGCGTTTCTCGGACGTGTCGGCGGTGCGCCGCTGCCGCCGCACCAGCAGGCCGACGACGAAGACGGCGCCGCCCTGGAGCCAGGCGATCAGCAGGTTCACCACGCCGGGATAGAGCGTCCAGCTGTACACCGACATCCCGGCGGCGAGGACACCGCCCCCGAGCACCGCGGCCCGCAGATCCGGTGCGTAGGCCATCGCCGAGTAGCTGACCACGACGAACGTCAGGCCGAGCGACAAGGTTTCGACCCGCGGGCCGAACGCTGCCGGCGCCGTGCAGGCGGCCGCGGCGACGGCGGCGACCGCAACCGGCGCGACGCGGCGCCACACCAGCGCCACACCGGTCGCGAGCATCAGCGTCGCGGTCACCGCGTGGCCCGGCGTCGCCGTGAACGTCGTGGCGATCTCCACGCCGATGCCGGCCGTGAACACGCCGGCGAGCACAACATCCCACCACCGGATGCGCGTCATGGTCCGACGCTAGACCCCGGGTCGCCGCCGTCGCCTCATCACAACGGTGTAGGTGTCTCGGCATCGCGGGCGACGACTCCGCCGGCGAACCCCCCGACGATGAGGCGATGACGACATCCGGCACCACCATGACCCCCGGGCGGGGCGCGGCGATCACGGCCGCCGTCACCGGTCCGCTGCTGCTCGTTCTCTCGTTCGCCCAGTCCGCCGACGGCCCGAAGGTCGCGACGGCCACCCCGGCGCAGATCCGCGCCTGGGGATTGGCCGAGGCCTCGGCCGTACGGGTGGGCGCTCTCGGCGCGATGCTGAGCGTCGTGGTCTGGCTCATCCTGACCGCCGCCCTGACCCGCGTCGCCCGCGACGCCCTGCCGCGCTCGCTGCTCGCCGACGTCTTCGCCGGCGCCGGCTACCTGCTCACGGTGGCGTTGTTCCTGGCTTCGGTGGCCGATGCGCTGCCGGTGGTGCTGCCCGACCTGATCGGCGCGCGGCTCACGACGGTGGACGACGACGTGCTGCGCGGCTGGTACGGCCTCACCGGCTTCACCCACCTGATCGGCGACTTCCAGATGGCGTTCATCGCCCTGCTCGTCGGCGCGTTCTCGCTGGTCGTCCTGCGCACCGGCGTGGCGCCGCGGTGGATCGGCTGGCTCGGCATGGCGATCACGGTGGCCGCCGCGCTCGGCACGGCCGGCGTCACCACCAACACCGGGCCGCTGTACGGCTTCTGGATGGGCGGCATCTTCGGCTGGGCGCTGTGGTGCCCGATCGTCGGCGTCGCGCTCGGGCTGCGCAGCCGCGCCCGCCGCCGGGCCGCCGCGGCGCCCTCGCTCCCGCACGAGCGGCTCGTGGCGTCAGAGTCCCCAGCTGTCGAGCAGGGCGGCGGCGTCCGGTGAGACGGGTTCGACGCCGGTCACCGGCACACCGTTCCAGGTCGCCGAGCACAGCAGCCGCAGCGCCGTGATCGGGTCGCCCGAGCCGTCGAGCCGGGCGCGGTCGCCCTCGACCGTGACCCGCCAGCCGCCGGCCGACCCGGCGTCGAGCGGCAGCCGGGCGTCGTCCGCCGCGCGGAACAGCCCGCCGAGGTTGTCCGCCACGAAGGTCGGGCGGCGCTCCGGCGGCGCGGCCAGCAGGTCGGCCGGGCCGCTCACGCCGGTCAGCACCAGCACGCAGTCCATGCCGGCGCCGACCGCGCCCTGGATGTCGGTGTCCAGCCGGTCGCCCACCGCCAGCGGGCGCTCGGCCCCGGAGACCGAGGCCGCGGTCGTGAACAGCCCCGGCTGCGGCTTGCCCACAACGAGGTCGGGCTCGCGGTCGAGCGCCGTGCGCAGCACCGCGACCAGCGAGCCGTTGCCCGGCAGCGGCCCGCGCGGGCTGGGCAGCGTGCGGTCGGTGTTGGTGGCCACCCAGGTGGCCCCCGCCCGCACCGCCAGCGCCGCCTCGGTGAGTACCTTCCAGCCGACGTCGGGGCCGAAGCCCTGCACGACGGCTTCCGGCTTCTCCTCCGCCGTCGAGACCGGCGTGAGCCCGGCGTCGGTCACCTCGGCGCGCAGCGCGTCGGCGCCGACCACCAGCACCGGCGCGCCGGCCGGCAGCCGCCGGGCGAGCACCGCGGCGGCCGCGCCGGCCGAGGTGAGGACCTCGCCCGGCTCGGCCGGAACGCCCATGCCGGTGAGCAGCGAGGCGACATCGCCGGCGCGGCGTGAGGCGTTGTTGGTCGCGTACGCCACGGAGGTACCCGACGCCCGCAGCCGCCCGACCGCCTCGGCGGCTCCCGGGATCGGCTTGTCGATCAGGTAGATGACCCCGTCCAGGTCAAAGATGACCAGGTCGTAGCCGTCGGCCAGCCCGTCACTCACGCTCGCCCCTTCGTTCGGTCCGCCCCGGTGCGCTCAGTCCCGCGCGCGCTTGTCCGCCGGCCCGCCCTCCCCGGCCTGGGCGTCCTCCGCCTTGGCGGCGATGGCGGCGTCCTCGTCCTCGAAGTCGTCGTCATCCTCGTCGCCGTCCGCGGGCAGCCCCGTGGCCGACGACTCGATCTCGTCGTCCGCGTCGGCGTCCTCGTCGTCCTCGACCTCGTCGTAATCGTCGTCGTCCTCGTCGTCGAGGTCATCGACGTCGTCGGACACGTCGTCGTCCTCGTCCTGGTCGTCATCGAGGTCATCGTCGTCGGACACGTCGCCGTCGGAAGCGTCCTCGTAGCCGTCGGCGTCGTCATCGTCCCGGTCGGCGCGAGCGTCGGCCCGGTCCAGGTCCTCGTCGTCGTAGCCGTCCGAGTCCTCGTCCTCGTCGTCCTCGTCGGCGCGCGCGACGGCCTCGTCGGCGAGGTCCTCGTCGTCCTCGTCGTCGTCGCCCTCGATCGTGATGCCGTCGAGCTCGAGCAGGCGCTCGGTGGCGTCGGTCAGCTGGTCCTCGTCGACCGCCGCGGCACGCGAGAACCACTCCCGGGCCTCCTCGCGCCGGTCCGCGGCCAGCAGCGCGTCGGCGTAGGCGTACCGCAACCGCGCCGCCCAGTCGGCGTCGTCGTCGCTGGTCAGCTCCCGCACCTGCAGCATCGCCACCGCGGCGTCGTGCTGCCCGAGGTCACCGCGCGCCCCCGCCGCCACGATCAGCAGCTCGATGGCGCTGTCCTTGTCCAGCGCCTCCATGTCGGCGCCCCGGTAAAGATCGATCGCCCGCTCCGGGCGACCAAGTGCCCGCTCACTGTCGGCGATCTCGGCCAGGTGCGTCTGGCGCCCGGTCATCCGGTGGTACGTCCGAAGCTCCGCGATGGCGGTGGTCCAATCCCCCGCCGCGTACGCCGCCAGCCCGACGGCCTCCCGCACCACGGCGATCCGGGAGGCGAGCCGCCGCGCCGCGATCGCGTGCTGCAGCGCCAGCTCGGAGTCGTCGTCGATGATCTGCCCCGCCGCGACCAGATGCCGCGCCACCTTGTCCGAGATGTCCCGGGCAAGCGAGATCAGCTCCGAACGCACCTCCTGGTCGAGGTCGGTAGCCACAATCTCGTCCGGAATAGCGGGCGCCTGGAACGAGGCCGGCTGCTCGCCACCCTGCACGTCGTCCCCGCGACCGTCCCGATCCTGGTCACCGCGGAACCCACCGCGATCCCGGTCGCCACGGAACCCACCGCGGTCACCGTCCCGGTCGCGGTCACTCCGGAACCCACCCCGGTCCTCCCGGTCCCCGCGGAACCCACGGTCATCGCGGTCGCTGCGGAACCCCCGGTCATCGCGGTCGCCCCGGAACCCGCCACGGTCGTCCCGGTCGCGGAAGCCGCCAACCTGCGGACGCTCGGAGCGGAAGCCACCCCGGTCACCTTGCGGACGGTCCGAGCGGAACCCACCCCGGTCACCCTGCGGACGGTCCGAGCGGAACCCACCCCGGTCGCCGCCACCCTGGTAACCACCACGGTCGCCGCCCCGGTCCCGGTCGCCACCGCGGAAGCCACCCCGGTCACCCTGCGGACGGTCGCCGTAGGGCCGCTCACGATCCCCGCGGAACCCACCACTGCGCCCCGCCGGCCGGTCGCCGCCCTGGTAACCACCCCGGTCCCGGTCACCGCCACGGAACCCGCCGCGGTCGTCCCGGTCACGGTAGCCGCCACCCTGCGGACGGTCCGAGCGATACCCACCCCGGTCGCCGCCACCCTGGTAACCACCACGGTCGCGGTCACCGCCACGGAAGCCACCGCGGTCGCCCTGCGGCCGGTCGTCACGCCCGCGGAAACCACCCTGCGGACGGTCCGACCTGTATCCACCTCGGTCGCCGCCACCCTGGTAACCACCACGGTCGCGGTCACCGCCGCGGAAGCCACCGCGGTCACCCTGCGGCCGGTCCTCACGCCCGCGGAAACCACCCTGCGGACGGTCCGACCGATAGCCACCCCGGTCGCCGCCACCCTGATAGCCGCCACGGTCGCCGCCACCCTGATAGCCACCACGGTCGCGGTCACCGCCACGGAAGCCACCACGGTCGCCGCCACCCTGATAGCCACCACGGTCGCGGTCGCCACCACGGAAGCCACCGCGGTCGCCCTGCGGCCGGTCGTCACGCCCCCGGAAACCACCCTGCGGACGGTCCGACCGATAGCCACCCCGATCGCCGCCACCCTGGTAACCACCACGGTCGCGGTCACCGCCACGGAAGCCACCGCGGTCGCCCTGCGGCCGGTCGTCACGCCCCCGGAAACCACCCTGCGGACGGTCCGACCGATAGCCACCCCGATCGCCGCCACCCTGGTAACCACCACGGTCGCGGTCACCGCCACGGAAGCCACCGCGGTCACCCTGCGGCCGGTCCTCACGCCCCCGGAAACCACCCTGCGGACGGTCCGACCGATAGCCACCCCGATCGCCGCCACCCTGATAGCCACCACGGTCGCGGTCACCGCCACGGAAGCCGCCCCGGTCGCCGCCACCCTGGTAACCACCACGGTCACGGTCACCACCGCGGTAACCACCCCGGTCGCCGCCACGGTCTCCGCGGTAGCCGCCGCGGTCGTCCCGGTTGCCGCCCCGATCGCCGGAGGACCGACCACCACGGTTGTACGAGTCGCCATCCCGCCCGCGGCCGGCCGGGCGCTCGTCGTCGCGGTTGTTGGAGCCGCTGTCCTGCGGTCCTGTAGTCACGGTCATTCCTTCCGACACGGCGGCCCAACCTCGCGTGGGCGTGCCTCAACACTCAAAGTTACCGGGGGGCCAACGCACAAACGCAGACGAGGGCCGACCCCGTCCGGGGTGGCCCTCGTCTGTCACGTTGAGTCCGGCGGCGTCCTACTCTCCCACACCCTCCCGAGTGCAGTACCATCGGCGCTGGAGGGCTTAGCTTCCGGGTTCGGAATGAGACCGGGCGTTTCCCCTCCGCTATGACCACCGAAACAGCTGCCAGCATGCACGAGTCAACCGTGAATGGTTGTTCGTTTGCTGTGAATCACACAGTGGACGCGTTGAGCATAAAGTTTAGGTGTGGTTAAGCCCTCGGCTTATTAGTACCGGTCAACTGAACCAGTTACCTGGCTTACATTTCCGGCCTATCAACCCAGTCGTCTGGCTGGGAGCCTTACCCCCTCAAGGGGGTGGGATACCTCATCTCGAAGCGAGCTTCCCGCTTAGATGCTTTCAGCGGTTATCCCTTCCGAACGTAGCTAACCAGCCGTGCCCCTGGCGGGACAACTGGCACACCAGAGGTTCGTCCGTCCCGGTCCTCTCGTACTAGGGACAGCCCTTCTCAAGTATCCAACGCGCACGGCGGATAGGGACCGAACTGTCTCACGACGTTCTAAACCCAGCTCGCGTACCGCTTTAATGGGCGAACAGCCCAACCCTTGGGACCTGCTACAGCCCCAGGATGCGACGAGCCGACATCGAGGTGCCAAACCATCCCGTCGATATGGACTCTTGGGGAAGATCAGCCTGTTATCCCCGGGGTACCTTTTATCCGTTGAGCGACACCGCTTCCACACGCAAGTGCCGGATCACTAGTCCCGACTTTCGTCCCTGCTCGACCTGTCAGTCTCACAGTCAAGCTCCCTTGTGCACTTACACTCAACACCTGATTGCCAACCAGGCTGAGGGAACCTTTGGGCGCCTCCGTTACCCTTTAGGAGGCAACCGCCCCAGTTAAACTACCCACCAGACACTGTCCCTCGACCCGATCAGGGCCGCAAGTTAGATACCCAAACCCAACAGAGTGGTATTTCAACAATGCCTCCACCCGAACTGGCGTCCGAGCTTCACCGGCTCCCACCTATCCTACACAATTAAATTCGGATACCAATGTCAAGCTATAGTAAAGGTCCCGGGGTCTTTCCGTCCTGCCGCGCGTAACGAGCATCTTTACTCGTACTGCAATTTCGCCGGGCCTGTGGTTGAGACAGTGGGGAAGTCGTTACGCCATTCGTGCAGGTCGGAACTTACCCGACAAGGAATTTCGCTACCTTAGGATGGTTATAGTTACCACCGCCGTTTACTGGCGCTTAAGTTCTCCGCTTCGCCCTTACGGACTAACAGGTCCCCTTAACGTTCCAGCACCGGGCAGGCGTCAGTCCATATACATCGTCTTACGACTTGGCATGGACCTGTGTTTTTAGTAAACAGTCGCTTCCCCCTGCTCTCTGCGGCCATACCCCGCTCAAGGACGCATGGTCCCGTCACGGGTCCGGCCCCCCTTCTCCCTAAGTTACGGGGGCAATTTGCCGAGTTCCTTAACCACAGTTCGCCCGTCGCCTCGGTATTCTCTACCTGACCACCTGTGTCGGTTTCGGGTACGGGCCGCTCGGAACATCGCTAGAGGCTTTTCTCGGCAGCATAGGATCACTGACTTCACCTGATACGGCTCGGCATCACGTCTCACCCATCATGCGATGCGGATTTGCCTACATCGCGGGCTACACGCTTACCCCAGGACAACCACCGCCTGGGACCAGCTACCTTCCTGCGTCACCCCATCACTAAACTACTACCCCACAAGGTCCCAGCCGCTACCAGTCCGAACCGAAGTCCTCGCCGGCTTTGGGTGGTTAGTACATGGAGGTTCGTCTTGGGCGTTCCTTCGCGGGTACGGGAATATCAACCCGTTATCCATCGACTACGCCTCTCGGCCTCGCCTTAGGCCCCGACTCACCCAGGGCGGATTAGCCTGGCCCTGGAACCCTTGGTCATTCGGCGGAAGAGGTTCTCACTCTTCATTCGCTACTCATGCCTGCATTCTCACTCGTGTGGCGTCCACGACTGGGTCACCCCGCCGCTTCTCTCGCCACACGACGCTCCCCTACCCATCAACGCACCTGGATCGACGACTCAAGGCCGGCGACCGGGTTCATGCGTCAATGCCACAGCTTCGGCGGTGTGCTTGAGCCCCGCTACATTGTCGGCGCGGAACCACTTGACCAGTGAGCTATTACGCACTCTTTAAAGGATGGCTGCTTCTAAGCCAACCTCCTGGTTGTCCATGCGATCCCACATCCTTTTCCACTTAGCACACGCTTAGGGGCCTTAGCTGGTGATCTGGGCTGTTTCCCTCTCGACTACGAAGCTTATCCCCCGCAGTCTCACTGCCGCGCTCTCACTTACCGGCATTCGGAGTTTGGCTGATTTCGGTAAGCTTGTAGGCCCCCTAGACCATCCAGTGCTCTACCTCCGGCAAGAAACACACGACGCTGCACCTAAATGCATTTCGGGGAGAACCAGCTATCACGGAGTTTGATTGGCCTTTCACCCCTAACCACAGGTCATCCCCCAACTTTTCAACGTTGGTGGGTTCGGTCCTCCACGCAGTCTTACCCACGCTTCAACCTGCCCATGGCTAGATCACCCCGCTTCGGGTCTAGAACACGCGACTATAACGCCCTCTTCAGACTCGCTTTCGCTACGGCTACCCCACACGGGTTAACCTCGCCACGTGCCACTAACTCGCAGGCTCATTCTTCAAAAGG
>NZ_CP192038.1:7377500-9991100 GCF_050951115.1 Actinoplanes sp. CA-030573
TGTTAAGCACGCCGCCAGCGTTCGTCCTGAGCCAGGATCAAACTCTCCAACAAAAACTTGGAAAACATGTCCCGGCAACAAAAGTTGCCAAAGGAATCCAAAGTCCGAAGACCTCGGGGGTAAATCATTCTTGGCACTGGCTTTACAAGCACCCTGTTGAGTTCTCAAAGAACAACCACACCCGAAGCAAACCGCCCTCGGGGCACTCGTCCAACTTTACCCTCGCCCCACCCGACCGTCAAATCCGCGCAGTTACCCGGAAATGCGACCCGATAAAACAAAGAAACAGCACACGACTAAACGCCGTGACAATTTCGAGGGTTCCTCCAGGACGGCCGCTGCGACGACCCCGGAAGGCCCCCACGCTCGCCCGTCTCCCTGGCGGCTCGGAAAACATTACAGGGCCCCGCACCCGGGTGCCAAATCGGCCCCCTGCGAACCACGTCACAGAGAGCCGACCAGCGGAAACTCTAAAGTTCGACCTCCACGCCGGCGAACGACTTCTTGCCGCGGCGCAGCACCAGGAACCGCCCGTGCAGCAGGGACGACGCAGCGGGAACGGCCTCGCCGTCGGTGATGCGCTCGTTGTTCAGGTACGCCCCGCCCTCGGCAATGGTGCGCCGGGCCTCGTTGGCGCTGGCCACCAGCCCCGATTCCTTGAGCAGCGTCCCGAGGCTGGGCAGCTCACCTCGTACGGGCAGGAGGCCGGTCTCGGAAAGCGCCGACCGCAAGGTCGCCGCCGAGAGTGAGTCCAGCGAGCCTCGCCCGAAGAGAGCCTGTGAAGCCGCGACCGCCTGCGAGGCCTCCTCGGGACCGTGCACCAGCGCCGTGATCTCCTCGGCCAGCGCCCGCTGGGCGAGCCGGGCCTGCGGACGCTCGGCCGTCGCCTTCTCCAGCTCCTCGAGCTCCTCCCGGCCCTTGAAGCTGAAGTAGCGCAGGTACTGCATGACGTCGCGGTCGTCCGCGTTGATCCAGAACTGGTAGAACGCGTACGGCGAGGTCATGGCCGGATCGAGCCAGACTGCGCCGCCCTCGCTCTTGCCGAACTTGGTGCCGTCGGCCTTGAGGACCAGCGGCGTGGTGAAGGCGTGCACCGGGCCGGCGCCCCGGCGGCGTACGAAATCGACGCCCGCCGTGATGTTGCCCCATTGGTCGGAGCCGCCGAACTGGAGCGCGCAACCGTGCCGCACGTGCAGCTGGTAGAAGTCGTTGGCCTGCAGGAGCTGGTAGCTGAACTCGGTGAAGCTGATGCCGGTCTCCAGCCGGTTGCGCACGACGTCGCGGGCCAGCATCTTGTTGACCGGGAAGTGCTTGCCGACGTCCCGCAGGAACTCGATCACCGAGGTCGGTCCGGTCCAGTCCAGGTTGTTGACCAGCTCGGCGGCGTTCGCCCCGTCGTAGGTGACGAACGGGGAGAGCTGGTCGCGGATGCGGGCGACCCAGCCCTCGATCACCTCGGGCGGGTTCAGCGTGCGCTCGCTCGACTCCCGCGGGTCGCCGATCTGGCCGGTGGCGCCGCCGACCAGCAGCAGCGGCTTGTGCCCGGCGAGCTGGAGCCGGCGGGCGGTCATCACCTGCATGAGGTGGCCGACGTGCAGGGAGGCGGCGGTGGGGTCGAAGCCCACATAGAACGTGATGCCAGGGCCGTCGAGAGCCGCACGCAGCTCCTCGGGCGAGGTCGAGTCCTGGATCAGTCCACGCCACTGCAAGTCGTCAACGAGAGTCACGCGGCAATTCTCCCGTACGCACCCGTGCGTACGACACCGGGTTTGGCCATGCTGTATCCATGAGCCGCCTGGGTAGCGCGACCCCGCCGATCGACATCTCCAAGAAGAAGGCCGAGGCCCGCCTCGACGAGGCGCAGAAGCGCCTGCTCCGGTTGCGCCTGCTGCTCGGCGGCCAGATCGGCGAGAAGCGCATCGGGCCGCCGCTCACCTGCGTGTTCGAGGGTTGGGACGCGTCCGGCAAGGGTGGGGCGATCAAGCGCCTGGTGGCGCCCATCGACCCCCGGCACGTACGCGTCTCGCAGTTCGCGGCGCCGACGTACGACGAGAAGCGGCACCATTTCCTCTGGCGTTTCTGGCCGAAGATGCCCGGCTGGGGCGGCATGACGGTTTTCGACCGTTCCTGGTACGGCCGCGTCCTGGTCGAGCGGGTCGAGGGCTTCGCCACCAAGGAGCAGTGGCAGCGCGCGTACAACGAGATCGTCGAGTTCGAGCGCACGCTGACGGCCGAGGGCATGATCATCGTGAAGTTCTGGATGCACGTCTCGCCCGAGGAGCAGCTGCGCCGGTTCGAGGACCGGGCGGGCGACCCGTTGCGCACCTGGAAGCTGACCGACGAGGACTGGCGCAATCGCGAGAAGCGGCCGCAGTACGAGGCGGCGGTCGAGGAGATGCTGGAGCGCTGCGACCCGACCTGGGCGCCGTGGCGGGTGATCCCGGGCGACAACAAGCACTACGCGCGCTTCGCCGTGGTCGAGGCGGTGTGCGAGGCGATCGAGGCGGAACTAACCAAACGCGGATACGAGATCTAACCGTACGGCAACCGGGGCCGTTCATTCTCGGCCTGGTGACCTCCGTCCTGCGCCGTGACCCGCTGCGCGCCCTGCGCCTGATCTTCCTGGCCTGCCTGCTGGTGAGCAGCGTCGGCACGCTGGCGCAGATCGCCTGGCGTGGCGCCGGGTCGGTGTGGATCTCGGGCGGCCTGCTGCTCGTGCTGTTCCTGCTGCGCCTGCTCGAGTCGCGGCGCGACCGGCTCGGCCCGGCGGTCGTGGACCTCGTCGACGTCGGCGCGATCGCGGTGCTCCTGCTGGAGGCCGGCTCCATGGACATGATTCTGGCGCCCATCTTCTTCGGTCTCTTCACCCGCGCGCTCATCGCGCGGCCTTGGCGGTACGGGATGATGGTCGCCGGCTACTTCGGCACTCTGCTCGGCGTCTCGCTCGCGGCGCACGTGCCGATGGTGCTGGGGGGCCTCATCGCGCTGCCGGTGGCCGGCACCGGCGTCTACGGGATGCGGGCACTGCTCTCCCGGCTGCGCGAGCAGCTGGCCGACGTGCTGAACGGGCTGCCCTTCCCGGTCCTGCTGACCGGCGCCCAGGGCGAGGTGCTGCTGGCGAACCCGGCGGCGTACGCGTTCACCGGCCCGTTCGAGGGGCTGCGAGTGACCGGCGCCGACGGCTCGCCGGTGGACGTGTGCCGGTTGCCGGCCGGCGAGAGCGGGCTGGAGCTGCACCTCTCGCGGGCCGACGGCACGTCCGCGGTCGCGGTCGCCGACACGGTCGCCAACCCCCGGGGCACGATCGTGACGCTGCGCGACGTGACCGAGCAGCGCGACTTCGAGCGGCGGCTGCGGCATGCGGCGGAGCACGACATGCTGACCGGCCTGCCGAACCGGGCGCTGCTGTGGCGGCGGTTCGAGGCGGCGGACTCGTCGTACGCGGTGCTGCTGCTGGACCTGGACGGGTTCAAGGCGATCAATGACACGTACGGGCACCTGGCCGGCGACGAGCTGCTGTGCCGGGTCGCGGACCGGCTGCGGGACGTGTGCGGCCCGGAGGCGACGGTGGCCCGGCTGGGCGGCGACGAGTTCGCGGTGCTGGTGCCGGGGTCCGGCCGGGAGCGGGCGGAGGCGGTGGCCGAGGGGCTGGAGCGGGCGCTGGCCCGCGAGGTCCCGCTGGCGACCGGGCCGGTGCGGGTGGGCGGCAGCATCGGGTACGCCATGGGCGCCCCCGGGCGTTCCCCCGACGAGGTGCTCGCCGAGGCGGACGCCGCGATGTACCACCGCAAGCACTCGCGGAGCCCGGCCGACCGCCTCGTGGTCGCGCGCCCGTGACGAGCGCCCGCCCGGCTGTCCGCCCGCCCGGCTGTCCACCCGCCCGGGCGGACTCAGCCGAGGTCGTGCTCGGCCGGGCCGGTGTTGAGCAGCCAGGCGAGCGGCATGGTCGCCTGCACCGCGTAGTGGTCGCCGGCCAGCCGGTGCATGGTCACGGTCTGAGCCGCGTCCTGGTCGACCACCCAGTACTGCGGGATGCCGGCCGCGGCGTACTCGATCCGCTTGGTCACCGTGTCGATGCCCTCCGAACCGGGCGAGATGATCTCGACGACCAACAGGACATCGGTGATGGGCAGCCATACGCCGTCGGCCTGGGCCCTGCTCCACACCACCAGGTCGGGAATGCGGCCGCCGACGCCGTTGCGCCCGGGAACGCGCAACCCGACCGCCTGCGCCACCCGCTCCGCGGGCACCCCGGCCGTCGCCAGCCACACCATCAACCGGGTGGCGATGATCGCGTGGGCGTAGCCCGGGGGCGGCATGATGGACAGGACTCCCTCGGGGCTGATCTCGTAGCGGTGGTGCTGGTCGGCCGCCATCATGGCCGTGAGGTCATCGAGCGTCACGACCGGTGGCATGTGCCTGCCGACAGCCTCTGAGCTCATGCCGGAATCCTACTGGTTGCCGGTCCGGCGGCCCGGAGCCTGTGGATAACCCACATCGTCATCGGCCGCCGATGTGGTGGGCGGCCAGGCGGTAGTCCGGCGGGGTCTCGCCGCCGCCGGTGACCAGATCGGTGATGTAATCGGCGACCAGCGGCACGAACTTGAAGCCCTCCCCCGAGAAGCCGGCCGCGACGGTCACCGGGCCGACCCGGTCGATGATGAACCGGTTTCCCGGCGCGATGTCGTAGAGGCAGCTGATCGGGGTCGACTCGGTCGGGTCCAGGCCCGGGAACCACTCCTCGACGTAGCGCACCAGCGCCGCGTCGACCGTGGGGTCCGGTGGGCGGCGTACGGAGGGGTCGATCTCGGGGCCGGAGCCGTGCAGGCCGACCTTCACGCCCGAGCCGGACTCGTACAGGCCGTAGACCGGGTGGCCGGAGCCGCGCCAGTGCACGAAGGACGGCCACGCCGGCGAGGGCGACCGCGGGGCGAAGAAGCGCGGCTGCTCCTGGGTCACCCGCAACCGGGGAAGCGGCATCACCGCCCGCACCAGGCCGGGCGACCACGGGCCGGCGGTCACCACCGCCTGGCGGGCGTGCACCGTCTCGGCCGGAGTGTCGACCGCCACGCCGGCCGGGCCGACCCGCAACGACTCCACCCGTACGCTGTCGCGCAGCTCCGCGCCCGCCGCCCGGGCCAGCTCCTGCATGCTCGCGATCGCGACGTCGGCCCGGATCCGGCCCGACTCCGGCTGGTAGAGCACGGGCGTCTCGAAACGCATGCCGGGCCAGCGCGATGTCGCCTCGCGCGGGTCGAGCACCACCCCGCGGAAGGACGCCGCCACCTCCTCCGGCAGGCCGTGGTCGACGCCGCCGGTGATCTCCAGCAGGGTGTGGCCGGCGCGGGCCGCGAGCTCGTCCCACAGCGGCCGGGCCCGGGCGACCCGGGCGGCGTACGCGTCGTCGTCCACGGCCGCGCGGAACAGGCGGGTGGCGCCGTGGGAGCCACCGAGGTCGTGGCCGAAGGGGTGCTGCTCGAGCAGAACCACGTCGCGGCCGGTGTCGGCCAGGCGCAGAGCGGCGGCGGAGCCCATCGCCCCGCCGCCGATCACGATGACGTCATGCATGGGCCTGGTAGGCGGGAAGGTTGAGCGCGGCGCGGATCTTGGCCTGGACCTCCTCGGCCGGCGGGCGGGCGTCGATGTCGTGCACGAACTCCTTGCGCCGGAAGAGCTCCAGCACCGGGCGGGTCTTCTCGTTGTAGTCGCGCAGCCGCGCGTCGAGCGCCTCAGGGGTGTCGTCCTCGCGGGTGATCAGCTGGTGGCCGCAGATGTCGCAGCGGCCGTCCTCCTTCGGCCGGTCGGCGATCAGGTTGTAGTCCATGCCGCAGTTCGGGCAGAGGCGGCGGCTGAGCACCCGGCGGCGTACCTCGTCCTCGGGCAGCTCGAGGTGGATGACGCCGTCGATGTCGTAGCTCTCCATGAAGAACTCGGCCTGCCGCCCGTTGCGCGGGAACCCGTCGATGACGAAGCCGAAGTTCCAGTCGTGCTGGTCGAGCCGTTCGCGGACGACCGACTCGACCAGGTCGTCGCCGACCAGCTCGCCGGCGTTCATCGTGCGGCGCACCTGGGCGCCGAGCTTGGTGTGGTTCTGCACGTGCCAGCGGAAGATGTCGCCGACCGAGATGTGAACCAGGTCGAGGTCGTCACACAGCAGCTCGCTCTGGGTGCCCTTGCCGCTCCCCTGGACGCCCATGATCACGTACTTGCGCATCGGTCTTGGCCTCTCTCAGTCGGTCGCGCCGAGTCGCAGCGGACCGGGCGCCGGCCGCCCGGTCAGCGTGGTGGGGTCGATGCTCCAGGCATCGGCCACCTTGAGCACATCTTTCTCCCCCACCAGTACGGTCGTGTCCTCGCCCAGCTCGGCGGGCAACCCGGCGTCGCGCTCGGCCGGCCCCGGCTCGCCGTGCCACGAGGTCACCTCGCCGGTCTGCCCGACGTAGCCGAACGCCCGCACCAGCTCCCCGCCCGCGGCCCGCTGCCAGCGGTGCAGCTCGGTGACCCGGTGGGTGGCGAAGAACTGCACCTCGGCGCCGAGCGTCGCGGAGAGGCCGATGACGTCGACGTTCGTGCCGGGGCGCAGCAGCCATCGGCCGGTGGCCAGCGTCCAGGCGGTGTCGCGGGCACCCGGCAGCGGCGGGGTGACCGCCACCCGGTCGTCGGTCAGGTGGGCCACGTCGATGCCCTCGCGCCACCGCACCGGGCCGAGGTCGCGCAGGCCGAGCGCGGCGAGGACCGCCTCCTGGTCCCGGCCCGCGATCGCGAGCCAGGCCTGCTTGCCGCCGAAACCGACCATGACGCCGTTGCCCATGGGACAACGCTATCCGGACAACGCGCCGTTCTGTCCACTAACGTCCGTCGCTACGCCCATCCGTAGTCGTTCCGGAGCGTCGCCGCCACCCGGTCGAAGCGGTCACGGTCGAGGACGGCGCCCTCGCGGCGGATGCCGCCGGCGTCGATCTCGAGCACCCGGTCGAGCCGGATCCAGCTGGGCCGGGCCTCGCGGTCCCAGGCGCCGGGGCCGAGCGCGAGCCAGTTGCGCTGGCCGTCCCGCTCGCTCTGGCTGGAGAGCATGAGACCGAGTACGTCGCCGCCCTGCCGCCCCACGACCAGCACCGGGCGGTCCTTGCCCTGGCTCGGGTCGTCCTCGTAGGGGACCCAGGTCCAGACGATCTCGCCGGGGTCGGCGTCGCCGTCGAGGTTGGGCGCGTACTCGAGGTGACGGCCGCTGCGCGGCTTGGGGAGATGCCGCGGGGGACGCGGCGGGGTCGGCTTTCTCAGCTTGCCGAACAGGGACTGCAGAATCTTGGCCACCGCAGCACTCTAGAGCGGTCAGTTCACGAAGTCCTGCGTCAGCCAGGTGATGCCCTTGCTGTCGCGTACGACGCTCAGGCCGATCCGCTTGAAGCCGGTGTTCAGCAGGTTCTTGCGGTGGCCGTCGTTCGGCGGCGTCTCGGCCAGCATGCTGTCGGTCAGGCCGTTCGCGGCCTTGATGATCTGCGCCTGGCTCGCGCCGCTGGAGCCGAAGCCGATGTTCTCGCCGGCCGAGCTCCACTTGACGCCCTGGGCGCTGAACCGCTCGCCGAGGCCCTGCTCGCCCGGGCACTGGTGCTCGAGCCCGCATCCGTTGATCATCAGCTGGTTGTGCAGGGCCGACGCCTTGGACAGGTCGGCGTCCAGGGTCAGCGCGCCGAGGCCCTCCCGGGCCCGGGCCTCGTTGATGTGGGCGAGCACCGCGTCGAGCACGTCGTCGCCGGTGGACGGGACGCGCGCGGCCGTCTTACGGGCGGCCGGCTTGACCGTCTTGGGCGTCGCCGGGGCGGAGGTCGTCTTCTTGGGGGACGGCGACTTCGAGGCCGAGCGCGACGGCGACGGCGACGCGCTCTCCAGCTCGATCGTGGGGGACGGGGAATCCGCGGGGACGGCGGGCGCCGCGGGGACGGCGGCCACGGGCTTGTCGGCGGCGGCCGTGCTGACGGCGGTCTCGGCCTCGGCGTGCCGGCTCAGGCCGATGACCGTGAAGCCGGTCCCGATCACCACGGCGGTGGCCCCGGCCACCAGCGTGTAACGAAAACGGGCGGCGGCGGACATCGACACGGGAAGGCACCTCGGGCACGTTGACGGACGGGACGGCCCGTTCACTATGGGTGCGCGAGATGGCGGGCGCCCGCCGGCTAAAGAGCCCTTAAGAAAGGGATCACGCAGATCTAAAGACCGAGACCGGATCGATGTCGAACTCTCCCCCGCGCACGCCGGCGAGGAAGGCGCGCCACTCGGCGTGGCTGAAGACCAACGCGGCGCCCTCCCGGTCCTTGCTGTCTCTTACGGCCACGACGCCCGGAAGGTTCACGGCGACCTCGACGCAGTCGCCGCCGTTGCCGCCGCTGCGGATGCTCTTGCGCCAGTGGGCACCGCTGAGGTCAGTCATAGCTCTCCTTGATGATCGCCCGGATCAGGTCGTCCGACTCCGGCTGGCTCAGCGCGGTGGCGTCGAGCTCGGCCCAGGTGGACTCGTACACATCCACGTCCGTAAGTTTATCGAGGTAGAGCGCCCCGGTGAGGCTCTCGCAGTAGATCGTCGTCGGTTCCGGCGACGCCGTGCCGACGGCCGGGAAGTCGAGGATCGTGAACGGCCCCGAGCTCGCGGCCCGGTGCGGCCCGGCGGCGAACGGCGCGACCCGCACGCTGACGTTCGGCCGGGTCGAGACGTTGACCAGGTGGGCCAGCTGCTTGCGCATGCCGAGCCGGTCCGGGATGGCGCGGCGCAGCACGCCCTCGTCGAGCACGGCGTCCAGGCGCGGGGCCGCCGGGCGGGTGCGGGTGAGCAGCGACTGCCGTTCCAGCCGGACGGCGACGGCGGCCGCCGGCTCGGGGCCGCCCCACCGCTCGAAGACACACTCCGCGTACTCCCGGCTCTGCAGCAGGCCGGGGATGAGACCGGGGGCGTACGAGCGCAGCCGGCTGGCCGCCTGTTCCATCCCGACGTAGAGCTCGAACCAGGGCGGGACCACATCGCCGTACGCGTGCCACCAGCCTTTTGCCTTGGACTCCTGTGCCAGTCCGAGCAAGACCTCGGTCATGCGCGGCGTGGCCCGGTACACCGTGCACATCGCGATGACATCGTGCTTGCGCACCGGGACCTCGCCGTTCTCGATGCGGTACATCCGGGCCCGGGAGAACTCGAGCTCCTCGGCCGCGGCCATCAGCGAGATGCCGGCCTGCTCGCGCAGCCGCCGCATGAGACGGCCGACCTGACGGCGCGGAACGGTCGAGCCGGTGTCGGCCATGTGCAAGCCTCCCGAGAATTTCGAACCGAGAATCCCAGAGCCACGGCACACAGCGTACGTAGTTGATCGCTCATCGTGAATGCCAAAACGCGGCATGATCCAGTGAGGAGGACGCATGACCGAGGGGTTCGACACCGGGCGAATCTGGCGTTTCCCGGGCGAGCCGTACGCTATCCGGCCGCCGGCCGACGCTCGATCTTCGGCGCGGTCGGCCGGACGGACGGAACCGCGGCATGCTTTGCTGGGCCGCGTGGACTATCCCTGGCTGCACCTGCCCGCGACCGCCGTCGACGAGGCCGCCCGCACGCTGCTCGGCTGGCGGCTGACCGCGAACGGGGTGACCGCGCGCCTGACCGAGGTCGAGGCGTACAGCGGGCTCGGCGAGGATCCGGCCAGTCATGCGCATCGCGGCATCACCGGACGCAACGCGGTGATGTTCGGGCCGGCCGGGCGGCTCTACGTCTATCAGATCTACGGGATGCACTTCTGCGCCAACATCGTCTGCGGCGAGCCCGGGAAGGCGGCGGCCGTGCTGCTGCGGGCGGCCGCGGTGGCCGACGGGGTGGAGCTGGCCCGGCAACGGCGGCCGGCCGCGCGCAAGGACGGCGATCTGGCCTCCGGTCCGGCCAAGCTGATGCAGGTCCTGGCGCTGGACCGGCGCGCGAACGACACCTCGGTGATCGACGGGACCGGGCCGCTGACGATCGGTCCCCCGTCCGGCCCGGTCGGCACGATCATGGCCGGGCCGCGGGTCGGGGTCACCTCGGCGCACGACGTCCCGTGGCGTTTCTGGCTGGCCGGCGACCCTACGGTGAGCACCTATCGCCGGCACACGGCACGCATCCGGAAAGTGTCGTAGGGGCCCGGTAGAACGAGGGGCATGAAAAACCCTTCGCTTCCGTACGTGGTGGTAGCCGTCCAGGCCTCGGTCGACGGCCGGGTCGCTCTCCGCCGCGATCGCCCGCTCCTGCACGACGAGCCGGGCCGCCGGTGGGCCGCGTTGCGGCCGCCGAGCTTCGCCGCGGCCGACGCCGCCCGTGCCGCCCGCCACGACGCCGGGGCGGTGCTCGAGGGCAGCGGCTCGATGGTCCCCGGCACGGCCGGGCCGCTGACCGGCCTGCCCCCGCCGTCCGGCGCCGGGCTTCACGAGGATTTCGCCGAGCCGGCCGGGCGGAAGTGGTTCACGGTGGTCGACGGTCGCGGGCGGGTGCGCTGGACGATGACCGGCAACGGCGAGTTCGACCTGCTCGTGCTCGTCTGCGCGGCCACGCCCCCGGCTTACCTGGCCTACCTGCGCCGGGAGCGGATCGCCTACCTGGTGGCCGGCGAGGAGCGGGTCGACCTCGAGGCGGCGCTGTGCCGCATGCGGGAGCGGCTCGGCGTCACGACCGTGGTGTCGCACGCGGGCGGCGGGCTCAACGGCGCCCTGCTGCGGGCCGGGCTGGTCGACGAGGTCGAGGTGATCGTGCTGCCCGCGCTCGTGGGCGGGCTCGGCACCCCGACGATCTTCGACGGCCCGCCGCTCGGTGACGACGAGTCGCCGCTGCCGCTGCGGTTGCTGTCGGCGCAGGTCGAGACCGACGGGACGGTGCTGCTGCGATACGCGGCGGACCGGCCGGAAACGGCCACACCCGGCCCCCGGGGAGGCTAGCGTCTCGAACTGATGATTCCGCATCGGTGGTTGGTCGTCTGCAGCGCGATGAGCTCCGCCGGCATGGTCTGGGCGGCCGTGCTGATCGCCGGGCTGCTGGCCGGCGTGCGCCTGGTGCCGTCGGCGGTCGCGGTCGGCGTGGCCGCGCTGCTCACCGTGCCCGGGGTGATCGCCGGCGTGATCGGCAACCGGTGGTACTACCGGACCACCCGGCCGCGCCTGCGCTGGAGCTTGACCTCGTGGGTGCCGCCGCACGTGCCGCACTGGGCGTCGATGCTGGCCGGGGTGATCTTCTTCGGCTTCTGGCTGGCCGTGGTCGTCGCCTTCGCCGGCCTGGACGGCAACGCCGAGATGCGCGACGGCCGGTACGTCTCCGACCACAACGGCCGCGTCACCGTCATCACCGAGGCGGACTACGAGCGCCAGCTCGACCACGAGCAGCAGATCTCCCTCGGCATCCTGGGCGCGCTGGCCGTCGGCGGCGTCTTCCTGACCGGCGCCGTGCTCACCCACCACGCGGCCCCCGAGCCGACCCACACCCAGTCGGCCGGCCTGCCCCTGGCCTGACCCCGCCCGCGGCGCCGCACCAAATCGCGCTGCTCACCGATACGCGCGTCCCGCCCGCCGCGCCGCCACGCACCGCGCCGCCACGCACCGCGCCGCCACGCGCCGCCACGCACCGCGCCGCCGCGCCGCCACGCACCGCGCCGCCGCGCACCGCGCCTCCGCGCACCGCGCCGCCCGGCCCGCGCCCGACACCCCTGGCCGCGCCCTCGGACGGCGCTTGACGGTCCCTCCCGGAGAGTGCGCCCCTGTGCCATAGTGGCGCCCGATGATCGAGACGATCGAGTTGACCAAGGCCTACGGGCGGGTGCGCGCCGTCGACGGGCTGTCGTTCGCCGCCGCGCCGGGGCGGATCACCGGGTTTCTCGGGCTCAACGGGTCGGGGAAGACGACCACGTTGCGCATGCTGCTCGGGCTCACCCGGCCGACCGCGGGCGAGGCGCTGATCTCGGGGCGGACCTACGCCGATCTCGACCAACCGCTGCGGCAGGTCGGCGCGGTGCTCGAACAGGGCATCAGCCACCCGGGGCAGAGCGGCCGCGCGCACCTCATCACGCAGGCCATGCTGTCCGGCGCGGGGCGGGCGCGGGTCGACTCGCTGCTGGAGACGGTCGGGCTGACCGACGCGGCGCATCAGCGGACCGGGGATTACTCGCTCGGCATGCGGCAGCGGCTGGCCGTGGCCACCGCGCTGCTGGGCGAGCCGCCGGTGCTGATCCTCGACGAGCCGGCCAACGGGCTCGACCCCGAGGGCATGGCCTGGCTGCGGCGGCTGCTGCGGGACCACGCGGACGCCGGCGGCACGGTGCTCATCTCCAGCCATCTGCTGGCCGAGCTGGCCCAGCTCATCGACGACGTGGTGATCATCGCGGACGGGCGGCTGCGGCACGCGGGACCGCTGGACGATCTCTACGGCACGGCGACCCATCGGCTGTACGTGCGGGGCCGCGACCCGCAGCGGCTGCGCGACGCCTTCGAGGCCGCCGGCGCCAAGGTGGCCGGCCTCTCCGACCCGGCCGGCGCCGCGGTCGGGGACGGCGTGACGCTGGAGGTCGACGGCCTGTCCGCCGAGGAGGCCGGCGAGATCGCCTTCGCCGCGGGCGTGCCGCTCTACGAGCTGACCGCCGACGTCCCCAACCTCGAGCAGCTCTTCCTCTCCCTGGCGGCCAGATGATCACGTTGATGCGCAGCGAGCTGTACCGGATGGCGTCGATCCGGTCGAGCTGGATCTCGATCGCCCTGTTCGGGGCGGTGGCGGCCGCGTTCGGCATCCTCGACCCCAACTTCTGGGCGCTGATGGCGGGCGTCGGGGCGTTCGGCATCGGCGTACTGACCATCACCCAGCACTTTCAGAACCGTACGACCGCCCTGCTCTTTCTCGCCCGGCCCCGCCGCTTCCCGGTGTTGTTCGCCCAGATCGCCACGACGGTGCTGGTCGCCCTCGGTCTCACCGCGCTGAGCGGGATCACCGTGCTGCTCAAGGACGGCAGCGACGTGTACGCCCACACGCTGCTCGTGATACCGATCATGGCCGTCTTCGGCGCCTCGCTCGCCGCCGTGGTCCGCCGCGCGTCCTGGCTGCTGTTCGGCTTCACGGCGTGGTTCGTGGTCGTCGAGGGCATCGTCGGCCGGCTCGAATGGCACCTGCCGATGTCGTCCTACCTGAACGCCTCGGGCGGCGACCAGTTCGCCCTGGAGGTCTTCGCCGCCTGGGCGCTGGGCACGCTGGCGGTCGCCGCCGTCACCCTGCGCCGCGATCTGGCCGGCGACTAGCCGCCGCCCACCACCAGTGCGAGGCCGGGATGCCGGCGGGCGGCTCGAGATCCGGCCGCGGGCCGAGATCGCGCAGCTTGTAGGTCAGGTCGTCGTCGATCTGCACCAGCGCCTCGGGGTCGACCACACCGTCGGCGACCGTGCCGCGGAAGTCGTCGGTCAGGTACTGCAGGGTCGACCGCAGGGTGAGCACGTCCTCGAGATCCTCGTCGCGCGCGTCGTCGATCGCGCCCGCGCTCCGCGCCACGAAGACCGCCATCTCGCTGTGCAGCAGGGCGAGCCGCTCGGCGATCGCCGCCCGCTCCGGCAGATCGTCGCCGGTGATCTCGGCGTGCAGCGGGACCAGCCGGCGCAGGGCCTGGCGCAGGAACGGCTCACGACCGGCCAGAGCCTCGTCCAGCTCGCGCAGCATCAGCCGGGCCGTGTCGTCGGCGTTCGTCATTTCTTCGTCGCCTTCACCTTGACCGCCTTCGGTTTCCCATAACTGGCCACGACGGCGTTGCCGCCGGGGTCGACGTAGACAATGGCCTCGACCTTGACCCCGTCCGCCTCGCGCTCGTAGACGATCTTCCGGGAGGTGCCGCTGGGCTCGTCGAGCACGACCTTGCCGGATCGTACGGTCTCCCGCATGCTCGCCGCGTACGACTCGATGGGTTCCGTCAGGTTCTGTTCGCCGGCCGGGAGATCGCCCATGTGCTTGTGCGCGTGGTACGCCTCGGCGGTGCCGGACTCGTAGGGCAGAGCGGGCAGCGCACGGACCGCGTCGGGCACCTGGGCCGGGGTCAGCCCGGGCGGCAGGGCGCCCGACCGGGGGTTCGCGGCAATGGCGGCCAGATCCTTGGCGAGCTGGGCCGACAGCTCGGCCATGCCGGTCTCGGAGCTCATGGCGGCGGCCGCGGCCTGGGCCGCCTTTGCGGGCAGCTGGGCGGCCGGCGTGGTGGCCGCGAGCTCGGCGGCGAAGCGGTCGCGGGTCTCGCTGAAGAGCGCGCGGGCGTATTCGACCCGGTTGGCGAACTCGCGCGGGCTGCCGCCGCACCCGTCGCGGCCCCACTGGACGAGCCGGGCCCGCAGCGGCGGCGGGATCGCCCGCGGCCACTGGGTCAGCGCGGTGTTGACCTTGCCGGCGGTCTGGCCGTCGACGCCGTCGAAGAGGGAATCGCCGGTGAGGCCGTTCTCGGCCAGCGCCTTCGCGAGCTTGGCGGCGACGACCGGGTCGGCCTTCCCGGGTACGACGGGATCGGCCTTCGCGTCGGCGACGGGATCGGCCTTCGCGTCGGCGGCGGGATCGGCCGGCACGGGAGCGACGACCGCCGGGCCGGGTCCGGGGCCCGGTCCGAGGGCCGGCCGCGGAATGGCCGAGCCGGCGCCCGTTGTGCCGGCGGCCGTCGTGCCCGCCGCCGTCGGGCCCGCGAGCGTTGTGCCGGCGCCCGTTGTGCCGGCGGCGTCCGCGGCGCTCGAGCCCGGGGCGGTCGAGCCGGTCGCTTCGGGAGCCGGGAACGCCTTGGCCGGGGCGCTCACCACCCCGTTGCGCACGACCGCCACCTGCTGACCGGTCGACATGTTCACGATCTCGCCGGTGGCGGTGGCCGGGTCGTAGGTCGCCCGGAGGAACGAGCCGGACGGGCGGTGGAACGCCATCTGGGTGACCACGCCGGTGCGCGGGTCCACCCGTGGCGGCTGGTAGATGACGTCCGGTTCGAGGGGCGGCGCGCCGCCGGTGGCCGCGGGCCTCGCGAACGCCGAGCCGAGGAAGCCGGTCACCGCGCCCGCGATGCCGCCGGACAGGGCGCCCCAGCCGATCCGCCGCAGGTACTCGTCGACGCCGATCTCGCCGCGGGCGAGGGCGCCGACATTCTCGATCCCGGCGCCGGCCGCCCCCAGCGGCGCGCCGATCGTCACGCCGGTGGTGGTGCCGACCGCCACCCGGGCGCCGAAGCCGGTCACGGCCTCGGGCGTCACCCCGTACAGGCGCTGGCTTATCGTGCCGGCCACGCCGGGAGCCGCAAGCGCGCCGGCCGCGCCGAGCCCACCGGCCAGCGCGCCGCGGCGGAAGTTCTCGGCGAGACGCTCGCCCACCGGTCGCTGATCGGTCGAGGACGGCGCCACCGTGTTGAGCGCCGCGTTGGCGGTGCCGCCGGCCATCGCTCCGGCGCCGATGGCCGCGGTACCGGAGAGGACGGTCGCGGCCGTGCCGGTCACGCCCACCGTCGCCAGGCCGGTGCCGGCCGCGGCGAAGACGACCGGGGCCGCGGCGGCGCCGGCCAGCCCGGCGGCGACCATGAACGACGTGTCCCGGACGATCTCGAGGTGGTGGACCGCGGTCCCGGCGCCCTGGATCGTGCCCTCGATGTAGCCGTGCCAGGCCCGCTCGGCTTGGTCCAGGGCCTGCGCCGCCTCCGCCAGCTTGGCCGCTTGGGCCGCGACCCGGGTGACGGCGTCGCCGACCGCGCCACCGCTCGCGTCGAAGGCGGCGAGGCCGTCGAGAATGGCCTGGGACTTGGCCAGCGCCTCGTCCCAGACGCTGAGCGGCAGCTCGTCCTGGCCGGCCAGCCAGTCGGAGATCCAGCGAACGGCGCCGTTGGTGTCGGCCAGGTGTCCCTTGTGCACATCGCGCCCGATCTCGGCGTAGTCATGCAGCCGGGTTGCCTTGCGCGTCACCCAGGCGGCCTGACCCTGGGCCATGGCTCGCAGTTGGCCCTCGGTCAGCGTGTACTGCCGGCCGGCCGCCGCGAACTGGTAGACCACCACCGGCCCGCCGCTCTCTCCGGCCGGGATGCCGGACGAGCGCAGGATCGTGCCGTCCCGCAGCCCGGCATCGACGACTCGCTGCGCCTCGGTGGTGAAGGCGCCGGGTACCAGCGTGAGATTGCGCCCGGGCGGGACGACGTCGCGGACGCCGTTGGCCTGTTGAAGGCCGACCACCTTGTCCGGCGAGCCGTAGACGTACGTCGAGATGTCCGCGACGGTGTGCCCCGGCACCGTGACCGAGGCGTAGATCTTGCGGCCGACCGCGTCGAAGCCGAACAGCACCGGCACACCGGCGGCCGCGGGCGGGGACGGAGAAGAGGGTGGTTCGAGCAGCCCGGCGACGGCCCGGTTGCCGCCGGCGGCGAGGGCGGCGGGGGGCAGGTGGGCGGCGGTCTCCCGGTTGCTGAGGGCGGGCTCGGTCGTGGATGCCGGCTGGGCCTGGGGCGATGCGGTCTCCTCGCCCGGCGCGGCCCGGACCCGGTCCGTCATCTCACCACAATGGACCGAATTCGACGGGTCGGGCAATGCGGCGTCCGCTTTGCGACAGGTGGCCTTACTCCGACCCCACCCGTAACTGGGTGGGGCCGACTTTACGACCCGCCTACGACATTTTTCGGCCATCGTCCACAAGGAGGCGGCCCGGCGAGGCGCGTATCGGTGAGCAGAGCAAAGGGGCCCGCTAGGTGCGACTGGCGCCCGCCTCGGGGCCGGCCAGGCGCTGCGCGAACCACACCGGCAGGACCGACAGCACGATCAGGATGGCGGCGACCACGTTGACGACGGGGGCCTGGTTCGGCCGGAACAGGTTGTTGAAAATCCAGATCGGCAAGGTGGTGATGCCGGGGCCGGCGGTGAAAGTCGTCACGATGATCTCGTCGAAGGAGAGGGCGAACGCGAGCAGGCCGCCCGCCAGCAGCGCCGAGCGGATCAGCGGGAACGTCACGTAGCGGAATGTCTGGCCGGGCGACGCGCCGAGGTCCGCGGAGGCGTCCTCGAGGTTGGTGCCGGTGCGGCGCAGGCGGGCCAGGACGTTGTTGTAGACGGTCACCACGCAGAACGTGGCGTGGCCGACGATCACCGAGAACAGGCCCTTCCCGACACCCAGAGGCTCCACCACCGAGCGCCAGGCCGAGTCGAGGGCGATGCCGGTGACGATGCCGGGCAGGGCGATCGGCAGCACGATCAGCAGCGAGACGGTGTCGCGGCCGAAGAACTGGAAGCGCTGCACGGCGAAGGCGACCATCGTGCCCAGGATCAGGGCGATGAACGTGGCGCCGAGGCCGGCCTTGACCGAGGTGAGCAGGGCCTCGCGGGCGCCGGCGTTGTCCCAGGCGGCCGACCACCAACGGGTCGTGAGGTCGTGCGGCGGCCAGCCGAACGTACGGTCGCCGTTGAAGCTGTTGACCAGCACCAGCATCAGCGGGACGTAGATGAACACCAGGCCCAGGCCCATGAAGACGCGCAGCGCCCACCGCGACAGCGACGACAGCGTCACAGCTCCTCCAGGGCGCCCGAGCGGCGGACCGCGATCAGGTAGATCACCATGATCACCACGGGGACGGTGGCGATCGCGGCGGCGAACGGCAGGTTGTTGGCGGCGCCGATGTTGGCGTAGACCAGGTTGCCGAGCATCTGGGTCTTGCCGCCGACGATCTGCACGGTGATGTAGTCGCCGAGCGAGAGCGAGAACGTGAAGATCGACCCGGCGAAGATCGAGGGCACCAGGATCGGCAGCACGATCGCCCGGAAGGTGCGCCACGCCCGCGCGCCGAGGTCGGCCGAGGCCTCCAGCATCGAGTCCGGCAGCCGTTCGAGGCCGGCGTAGATCGGCAGGATCATGTACGGCAGCCACAGGTACGAGAGCACCAGGATCACCGCGAACAGCCCGTACCCGGGGCCGTTGCCGGGACCGCCGAGGAGCCAGTCGATCGGGCCGCCGTTGGCCAGCAGGATCCGCCACGCGTACGCCTTGACCAGATAGCTCGCCCACAGCGGCGTGAGGATCGCGATGACCAGCCACTTGCGCGACACCGGCGACGCGACCTTGGCCATGAAGAACGCCATCGGCACGGCCAGCACCACGCAGATCACCGTGACCGACGCGGCCACGCCGAGGCTGCGCAGCGTGACCGCGCGGTAGACCTGCTCGGTGACCAGCGTCCGGAAGTTGTCCAGGTTGAACACCTTGACCACGTCGCCGGTGAAGCCGTTGACCGACCAGAAGGCCGAGATCAGCAGGACGGCGAGCGCGCCCAGGTAGGCGACCACCAGCCACAGCAGCGGGGCCGAGAGCAGCCCCGCCAGCCGCAGCCGGGGATGGCGGTGGAAGAAGCTCATCCCTTGATCGTTGTCCAGGCCTGGGTCCAGGCCGAGTAGTCCTTGCAGGTCACGTCCGTGCGGCCGTCGAGGCACTGCGCGATCGGCGTCGTCCAGTACCAGACGTTGGCGAAGTAGGCCTCGTCGTCGGCGTGGAAGGTCTTGCAGAAGTTCTTGTCGGCGGTCTCGGCACAGGCCAGCTTGTTGGCGGGCGCCTCGCCGAACCACTCGGCGACCGCGGCGTTGGCCTTCGGCGAGATGATGTGGTTCATCCAGAGGTAGCCGCAGTTCGGGTGCTTGGCCTTGGCCGAGATCATCCAGGTGTCGGACCAGCCGGTGGCGCCCTCGGTCGGCAGGATCGCCTCGACCGGCGCCTTGTCGGCCTGGGCCAGGTTGGTGATGATCTGCCAGGTGGTGCCGAGCACCGAGTTGCCGGCCTTGAACGCCTGCACCTCCTTGGTGTAGTCGGACCAGTACTCGCCGATCATCTTGTTCTGCGCGGTGAGCAGGTCGGTCGCGGCCTTGAACTGGTTGTCGTCCAGCGCGTACGGGTTCTTGATGCCCAGTTCCGGCTTCGTCTTCATGAGATAGAGCGCCGCGTCCGCGATGTAGATCGGCGAGTCGTACGCGGTGATCTTGCCCTGGTACGGCGAGTTGGCGTCGAAAACGGCGCCCCAGGAGGTCGGCGCCGGCTTGACCACGTCGGTCCGGTACATCAGCAGGTTGGCGCCGCGCCCGTGCGGGATGCCGTAGGGAACGTTGTCGACCGAGTTCCACTGCTTGTTCTTCAGACCGTCGAAGACGTCCTTGTAGTTCGCGACCAGGTCGGTGTTCACCGGCGCCACGTCGCCGCCGTAGATCAGCCGCAGCGAGGCGTCGCCGGAGGCCGAGACCACGTCGTACTCGCCGGTCTTCATCAGCGTGACCATCTCGTCCGAGGTAGCCGCGACCTTGTTGTTGACCTTGCAGCCGGTCTCCTTCTCGAAGCCGGAGACCCAGTCGACCTTGGGGTCGGTCGAGCCGTCCTCGACGTACCCGGCCCAGGAGACGATGTTGACGGCGCCCTCGCCGGCGCCGAGCTGGGCGAGCTTGTCGATCTTCGGGACGGAGATGCCGCCGGGGCCCGAACCCTTGCTCCCGCTGTCGCCGCCACCGCCGCAGCCGGCGAGCACGAGCAGTCCGGCCGCGAAGGCCGCGGTGAGGAATCTATGCCGCATCGATGTTCTCCTTTGCCGAGGGAATCTCAATGACGTGCTCCGACCGCCAGCTCAGATGAACCGGCTTCCCCCGCAGCTCGGTCAGCGCCGCGCTCGACGTGCGCTGGTTCTGCTCGACGACGGTGACTCGCGCTCCGGCGTCCAGGTCGACGACGAAACGCGTGACCGGTCCCGCATAGATGACCTCGGCGACCGTGCCGGGCACCCCGCCGTCGGCCACGAGCGAGATCTTCTCCGGCCGGATGGAATATGTCCCCTTTTTCCCGACAAGGGCCTCGGAGACCGAACCCGTCAGAAGGTTGGATGTCCCGACGAATCCGGCGACGAACGGCGTGGCCGGCTGCTCGTAGACCTCCTCGGGCGTGCCGACCTGGGCGATCCGGCCGTCGTCGAAGACCGCGACCCGGTCCGACATGGTCAAGGCTTCGTCCTGGTCGTGGGTCACGAAGACGAAGGTGATGCCGACGTCGCGCTGGATCTCCTTCAGCTCGACCTGCATCTGCTCGCGCAGCTTGAGGTCGAGAGCGCCGAGCGGCTCGTCCAGCAGCAGCACCTTGGGCCGGTTCACCAGGGCGCGGGCGAGGGCGACCCGCTGACGCTGACCACCCGACATCGCGCCGGGCTTACGAGCTTCGAACCCCTCCAGCCGTACGGACGAAAGAGCGTCGAGGGCACGTGCGCGCCGTTCCTTGCGGGCCACCTTGCGCACCTTCAGTCCATACTCGACGTTCTCCAGCACGCTCATGTGCGGGAACAGCGCGTAGTCCTGGAAGACCGTGTTCACGTCGCGCTCGAACGGCGCGAGCCGGGTGACGTCGCGGCCGCCGAGGGCGACCGTCCCGGCGGTCGGCGTCTCGAAACCGGCGATCATCCGCAGCACGGTCGTCTTGCCCGAGCCGGACGGCCCGAGCATCGAGAAGAACTCGCCGTCGGCGATCTCGAGGTCGATCCCGGCGACGGCCTCGACCGCGCCGAACGACTTCCGCAGGCCGCTCAGCTTGATAGCGGGCGTATCCATGGGCTCACCATCGCGAATCGTGCCGTTTTGCTGGACACCGTATGGTGATCGGCCGACGGCCGTAAATGGACGACTCTCCAGTCCTTACCGCAACCGGTTGTGCGGACGTACAGTCCGGCAATGACGCTGCGGCTCGCGGACGTACTCGCCGACCCCGATCTCGACCTGCGCCTCGCCGACGGTGACCGGGCCCGGCTCCACCAGCCGGTCCGCTGGTGCGCCGTCACCGAGCTGGCCGATCCGCGCCCGTTCCTCTCCGGCGGCGAGCTGGTCCTGACCACCGGGCTGAGCCAGCTCGACGAGGCGGCCCAGCGGCAGTTCGTCGCCCGGGTCGCCGGCGGCCGGGCGGTCGGTCTCGGCTTCGGCATCGGGCTCACCCACGACCGCATCCCGGCGGCGACCATCGCCGAGGCCCGCGCGCACCGGCTGCCGGTGCTGGAGATCCCCTACTCGACGCCGTTCATCGCCGTCGACCGGTTCGTCGCCGACCGGGTGCTGGAGGAGCAGTACGGCCGCTTCGCCGATCTGCTCGACGAACACGACACCCTGGCCCGGGCGCTGCTGTCGGGCCGGGGGCTGGGCGCGCTGATCGAGTCGCTGCACCACATCCTCGGCGCGCCGGCGATGGTCGTCGACGTCCACGGGCGGGTGCTGGCGGCGTCGCCGGCCGGGGCGGCCTGGCCGGTCGAGCAGATCCTGCAGACGGCGCGCGCGGGCACGCCGGGCGACACCCCGATGGCGGTGCCGGTCAGCGTCGAGGACAGCGTGGTGGCGTACCTCTGCTGCCGCCGTCCCCGACGCTCGGCGGACGTCCTGCCGTACGCGGTCTCGCTGGTGGGGCTGGAACTCGCCCGCCGCCAGGCGGAGCTCGCGGGCAAGCGCCGCCTGGCCGGACAGGTGCTCGAAGATCTCGTGCGGGGAACCATCGGCGGGGCCGAGGCCGAACGGCGGCTGTCCCCGTTCGGCATCCGCGCCGAGGACGAGCACGCCCTGCTGGTGGCGACCGCCGGCGGGCCGGGCGACCTCCGCAAGCGGCTGGTGGCGAGCCCGCCGATGAGCGGCGCGACCACGGCCGTGCTGGAGGACTGCCTGATCGTCGTGCTCGATCCGGGACAGTCCACCCGGGAGGCGGCGCTGCTGCTGCAGGACTACCTGAGCCGGCACGGCCGCGACGTGCGGGTGGGCATCGGCGGCTGGTACGCGGGAACGACCGGCCTGCGGTGGAGCTATTACGAGGCGCACGAGGCGATGAACCGCGGCCCCGGCATCAACGAGCGCGAGCAGATGAGCCTCTCCGGGCTGCTCGTGGCGAGCGAGGACGTGCCGCTGCGCGACCTGGCCCAGGAGATGCTGCGACCGCTGCGCGACTTCGACGAGGCGCACGCCGGCTCGCTGGTGACGACGCTGCGCACGTACCTGGACGCGGACGGGTCGGTGGCGGCGGTGGCCACTCGCCTGATCGTGCACCGCAACACCGTCCGCTACCGCCTCGAGCAGATCGAGCGCCTCACCGGCCGGTCGCTGGCCACCACCGCCGACCGCGTCCAGCTCTGGCTCGCGCTGGCCGCGTCGGACCTACTGCGGTAGCCGCACGGTCACGGTCGTGCCGGTCGCCTCGTGCGAGCTGAGCGTGATCGAGCCCCGGTGCCGCTCGACCACCACCCGGCAGAGCGCCAGCCCGAGCCCGGCGCCGGGAATGCCGCTGTGCCGGGCGTTGTCGCCGCGCCGCAGCCGGCGGAAGAGCCGGCTCTGCCCGGCGGCCGAGATGCCGATTCCGGCGTCCGCCACGGTCAGCGCCGCCACCCGTTCCTCGTCGACGAGCGTCACGGTGACCGTCGCGTCCGGCGGGCTGAACTTGATGGCGTTGCTGAGCAGCGCGTCGACCACCTGCCGGAGCCGCTCGCGGTCGCCGGGCACGGTCACCGGGTCGAGACGGGCCAGGTCCACGGTTATCCCGCGCTCGGCCGGCGCCTCCGCCACCGCCTCGCCCACCACCGCCGCCAGGTCGACCGGTTCCGACGCCAGCGGCAGGTGACCGGATTCGAGGCCGGCCAGGTCGAGCAGCTTGTCGACCAGCCCGCGCAGCCGGGTGCTGTTGCGGTGCACGACGTCGAACAGGTCGCGCACGTCGCCGAGCGGCGTGTCGTCGGGCGACTCGGCGATCAGGTCGATGTACGAGCCGATCGAGGTCAGCGGGGTACGCAGCTCGTGCCCGGCCAGCTCCATGTACTCGTCGGTGGCGACCTCGAGGTGCCGGGCCAGCGTCTCCGCCCGCCGGTGCTCGAGGACGGCGCCGATCACCGCGGCGATGCCGGTCAGCAGCATGCCGAGCACCGGGTCGGTCTCCTGCCGGGCGCACGAGAAGAACGTCACCGTGCCGATCACCCGGTCGCTGCTGCGCACGGGCACGGCGCCGGCCGAACGGTAGGACGCGGCCTCGGCCACCTGGGGCAGGATCGGCGAGTCCGCGCTGCGCAGGTCCGGCACCCAGACCAGCTCGCCGGTCTCCCAGCACCGGCCGGCCAGGCCCTCCCCCGGCGCGATGCTGCTCGGCAGCGGCAGTCCCGGCTCGTCCGGCTCGGTGTAGATCGCGGCCGGGCGCAGCAGGCCGGCCGGTTCGTCGACCAGCCACAGCCGCAGGTAGGGCCAGCCGAGCGTGGTGCCGATCGCGCGCAGGATCCGGTCGCCGGCGTCCGGGCCGTCCGGGTCGGTCGCGAGCGCCTTGAGCACCTCGCTCTTGCAGTGCTGGTACTGGCGGGTGCGATGCGCGACGGTGACGTCGTGCGCGGCGCCGACCGCGGCCACCACGACGCCGTCCGCGTTGCGCACCGGCCGGGCGTTGACCGTCAACCAGTGCGGGCGGCCCTGCGGGTCGTCGGCCATCAACTCGACGTGGTCGACCTTCTCGCCGCGCAGCGCCAGGCTCACCGGCCAGCGCTCCTCGGGCAGCGGAGTGCCGTCGGCCTGGCGGGTTCCCTGCCGGTGCCCGACGGCGCTCAGCGGCGCGCCCGGCTCATCGGCCCCGAGGGCGTCGCGCATGCCGCGGTTGGCGGTGAGGAGCCGCCCGCCGGCGTCGAAGACGATCACGCCGGTGTCGACGCAGTCCAGCACCGCGTCGAGCATCGCCTGCGGATCGGCCGGCGCGCCGAGCGCCGCGAGGTGGCCGCGCAGCACGTTGAGCAGCGCCGGAACGCTGAACGGCTTGCCGATGACGCCGATCGCGCCGCTCGCGCTGAGCCGCGGGTCACCGGGCAGGAGGTACGCGGTGATCAAGATCACCGGGATGCCCGCGATGTCCGGGTCCTCGCGCAGCCGCGCGCAGAGCTCGAGTCCACTCATGCGGGGCATGTCGATGTCGGCCAGCAGCAGGACGGGACGATGCGCGCGCACGGCGGCCAGGGCCTCGAGCCCGTCGTCGGCCAGAATCGGCTGGTGACCCAGCCGGCGGACCACCTCGGCGATGACCCTCTGGTGATCCGCGTTGTCCTCGGCTACGACGACGGTCGACACATCTTCATCTTATAACTGGACATTTCGTACGTGCGTTTTTTGTGTGGACGTTCGTTTCCGAGGCGGGAGTAGGTTGGAGCAAGTGTCAGACAGTTCCGTCGGTTTCCGCTCCGAACGCGGGCCGGTCCTCGCCGCCGTCATGCTCTCCACCGCGCTCGTCGCCGTCGACGCGACGATCATCGCGACCGCGGTGCCGTCGATCGTCGACGACATCGGCGGCTTCACCGAGTTTCCCTGGCTCTTCTCGATCTATCTGCTCGCCCAGGCCGTGTCGGTCCCGATCTACGGCAAGCTCAACGACCTCTACGGCCGCAAGCCGGTCATCCTCTGGGGCATCGGGCTCTTCCTGCTCGGCTCGGTCATGTGCGGGGTCGCCTGGTCGATCTGGCCGCTGATCGCCTCCCGTGTCGTGCAGGGGCTGGGCGCCGGCGCGATCCTGCCGACCACCATCACGATCGTCGGCGACCTCTACTCGGTCCGGGAACGGGCCAAGGTCCAGGGCTACGTCGCGAGCGTCTGGGGCATCGCCTCGGTCGTCGGCCCGGCGCTGGGCGGCATCTTCAGCGAGTACGTGTCCTGGCGCTGGATCTTCTTCGTCAACATCCCGCTGTGCCTGCTCGCGGCGGTCATGATCGGGCGCGGCTTCCACGAGAAGGTCGAGCGCGGCCACCCGGTGATCGACTACAAGGGCGCCGGCCTGCTCGCCACCGGCCTCGCGCTGGTCATCCTCGGCGCGCTCGAGGGCGGCCAGGCCTGGGCCTGGGACTCGGCCGCGAGCATCGCCATCCTGACCGGCGGCTTCGCGGCGCTGATCGCCTTCACCCTGGTCGAGCGGCGCGCGACCGCGCCGGTGCTGCCGCTGTGGATCTTCCGGCGGCGGTTGCTGGTCTCGAGCGGCATGATCTCGGTGGGCATCGGCGCCATCCTGTACGCGCTGAGCTCGTACATTCCCACGTACGTGCAGGACGTGCTCGGCACCGGCCCGCTGGTCGCCGGCTTCGCGCTGGCCACGCTGACCCTGGGCTGGCCGCTGTCGGCGTCCCAGGCCGGCCGGATCTACCTGCGCCTGGGCTTCCGCTGGTGCGCGCTGATCGGCACCACGCTGATCCTGGTCGGCTGCGCCCTGCTGATCGTGCTCGGCCGGCACACCGCGGTGCTCACCGTCGCCGGCTTCTGCCTGGTGGTCGGGCTCGGCATGGGCCTGACCGCGTCGCCCACGCTGATCGCCGCCCAGTCCAGCGTCGGCTGGTCCGAGCGCGGCGTGGTCACCGCCAGCAACATCTTCCTGCGCTCGCTGGGCAGCGCGGTCGGCGTCGCGATCTTCGGCGCGATCGCCAACGCGACGGTCGGCGCCGGCGGCGTCAACGCGGCGTCGCTGACGGTGGCCGTGCACCGCATCGTGATCGGCATCGTGCTGGTGGCGGCCGTGCTGGTGCTGCTGTCGTTCGCGATCCCCCGCTCGGCCGACAAGGCGATCGCCGAGCCCGCACCCGCCGAGCAGCCGGCGTGAGCGCCCCGATCGCCCGGGCCGTCAACACGCTCGCCGACTTCTGCGCGCTGCGCGACCCGCTCGAGCCGGCCGACGTGGCCATCCTCTTCGGCGGCAGCATCCTGGCCGGCGGGGACGTCTTCGCCGGCCTCATGCGGTCCGGCATCGCCACCCACTACATGATCGTGGGCGGGAACGGGCACACCACCGAGGCGCTGCGGGACACCCTCGGCTGGCCGGAGCCGACCGAGGCCGATCTCTTCGACCGGTACCTGCGTGAGCGGCACGGCCTGGCCGCCGACCTGCTCGAGCGCGAGTCCACCAACTGCGGAAACAACGTGACGAAAGCGCTTTGGACGCTCCGCGGAGCCGGCGTTCCGGCCGAGCGCCTGATCCTCGTCCAGGACGCCACGATGCAGCGCCGGATGGACGCCGGCTTCCGCCTGCACGCCCCGTCCGCCCGGATCATGAACCACGCCGCCTACCGGACGCTCGTCGACGACTCGCTCGCGTACGTGGATCCGCCGGCCGGCATGTGGAACCTCGACCGTTACGTCGCCATGCTGCTGGGCGAGGTGCCCCGGTGGACCGGCTACGGACCCACCGGCCGCGGCTTCATCGCCACCATCGACGTCCCCGACGAGGTTCGGCAGGCGTACGAATACCTGATCAGTTCCGGATTCTCACAACGATCGTAGTGATCTCCACTACCATCATAGTACGCTGCCGTCATGGGCAACCGGCGGGACGACCTGCTCGACGCGGCCATCGGAGTGCTCGCCTCCTCCGGCATGCACGGCCTCACCCACCGGCGGGTCGACGCGGCGGCCGGTGTCCCCGCCGGGACCGTCTCCAACCACTTCCGCAGCCGCGACGCCCTGCTCGAGGCCGTCGTCGACCGCTTCGCCGAGCGCGACCGCCGGGCCGCCGACGCGCTCGCGGCCCGGCACCGGCCCACCACCCCCGGCGAGCTCGCCGTCGCGCTGACCGAGCTCGCGCACGTCGCCGTCGGGGAGCACCGCGAGGTGACCGTGGCCCGCTACGCGATCCTGGTCGAGGCGGCCACCAACCCGGCGCTGCGCGCACGCCTGCTGACCACCGGCGCCGGCGTCAACGACTGGTTCATGGCCTGGCTGCGGCTGGCCGGCTCGGCCGACCCGCACCGCGACGCGCCGATCATCATGAACCACTGGACCGGCGTCGTCCTGCACGAGATCGCCGTCCCCGACCCGGCCTTCGACCCGTCCGCCCAGATCCGCGCGCTGGTCACCGCCGTCCTCACCACCGGGGCGCGAGCATGAACGGCGGTGGAGGCATGACCGATCACTGGGCCGTCATCATCGAGCGCCGGCATGCGGTGGCCGACCTGGTCGACGGCCTGACCGCGGCGGAGTGGGAGCGGCCTTCGTTGTGCGCGGCCTGGAGCGTACGGGAGGTGGCCGCCCACCTCACCCTGCAGCAGCTCGGCGTTGGCGACGTGCTCGCCATGCTCGGGCGCTGGCGCGGCACCGTCGAGCGCACCACCCGGCACGAGGCGTGCCGTCAGGCCGCCCGTCTCTCCCCGGCCGAGATCGTGACTACCCTGCGGGACACGGCCGACCGCCGCCGCCACACGATCGGCGTGACCCCGATGGAGACGCTCATCGACCTGCTGGTGCACGAGCAGGACATCGCCATCCCCCTGGGCCGCCGGCGCGCCATGCCCCGGCCGGCCGCCGCCGCGGCGACACAGCGACTGCTGACCATGCGTTTCCCGCCGCCCCTTCGGTCCGTACGGGCGGTGGCCGGCCTCCGTCTGACCGCGACCGACGTGGACTGGTCGTACGGCACGGGCCCCGACCTGCGCGGCCCGATAGCCGCCCTGCTGCTGACCGCCGCCGGCCGCCCGGTCATGACCGACCAGCTCACCGGCCCCGGTCTGGCGCGCATGCACGGGTCGCTCGGGCACTGAGATGCGTTACGGCTTCCTTTCGTCGCCGGACGGCATCAGCCCGGTGGTGAACGCCGCCAGGCCGCCGAGCACGGCGAGCGCGAGCAGCGTGGGCCGCAGAACGGACCAGTCCGGCTCGCCCGACCACGGGCTGATCGACCAGGAAACGCCCGTACCGTCCTCGACGCCCGGCGCCTCCGCCGGAAGCGGATCGCGCAGCCGGTCCCGCGCGGCCTCGTCCATCGCCCGCCGCATCTCGTCCTCGACCGCCCACCGCAACTCCTCCTGGTCGATCGGTCGCTCGACGAAGTAGGTGGTGATCCGTGTCTCGTCGAGCGGCCGGGCCGTCGAGTACTCATACGGATTGTCCTGATAAGCCGGTTGCTTGTCCGGCCAGCGGACGTCGATCTCGGCCCCCGCCACGACCGCGCCCATCCCCAGGACGGCGACGCCCAGCAGCCCGGCCGCGACCAGCCGGAACCGGCGCCCCGCCGCCAGCACCACGTTGACCGCCACGACGGCCAGAAGAAGGGCGATCACCGGCAGCGTCCGGACCGCCCAGGTGGCGGTCAGCTCGGACAGGCTCGGGACTCCGGCGAAGAAGTAGCCGTCGGGCCATCGGGAGTAATCGTCGACCACCGCGGCCAGGAGAGGCGTCAGGACCAGCGCCGCGATCAGCCCGGCCGGCCAGAGCTGCTTCCAGCCCGGCCGGGGCGCACCGCGCACCCCGGCGGCGGCCAGCATCGCGACCCCGCCGGCCATCAGCGCCACCCCGCCGACGCCGGCCCGCCCGATGTGCTGCGGCCACCCGTAGCCGTCGCTTCCGGCGTCCACCACTCCGGCCGCCAGGGTGAGCAAGGCGAGCCCGCCCACGGCCAGACGCCCGCGCCGCGCGGGGCCGCCGGCCGCCATCCCCCACAGCGCGAAGGCCGCCACCGTCCCGGCGAAGGGCACGAGATCGAGCTTCAGCGAGGTCTCGGCCACGACCACGCCGCTCGCGGCCAGGAACAGCCAGGTCCACCCCGGCACCGAGCCGGGAAGGCCGGCCGTCGATCGCTCCGCCGGAACGCCGGCCCATCCCCCATTGCGCACCATGGCATATTGCTCCAACCCGGGCGAATCGACCATCGGCCGACCGCCCGAGAAAGGGCCCGAAAGCGGCTCACCGTGGCCGGGTCGAGTCGCGTGGTGAAGCCCAGCGGCCTAAGCGTCCTAGGAACCTAGGCTTCATCCTCGGCAGGGCCGAGGCGAAGCGGTTGGCGGAAGCGTGTGCGGCGGGGCGCGGTCTCAACGGCGCGGACCACACGGCGCGGAAAAGCGCTGCACAAAGCGGCGCTGGGAAAGCGAGGGAAAGATCGGCGGGGAGAAGAAGCCGGGGAAAGCGCTGCGGAAAGAGCGGCGCGGAGAAGGCGGCGCTAACTGCTCCCCAGCCGGTAGGACCGAGCCGGCGGGGCACCCGTAGGTGCAGCGCCCACCGGCACGGCACCCACCGGCCCCGGCGCGCACTGGCGTGGCGCGCACTGGCGTGGCACCCACCGCGCGGCACCCACCCAGGGCCGGCACCCACGGGCGCGGCACCCACGGACGCTGCGCCCGTGGGTGCCGCGGTGAGCGGGCGGTCAGACCGCCACGGGAGCGGAAGCGCCGGTCGAGGCGACCTCCTTCCGGCTTGCCTTGATCAGTGCCAGCGCCACGAAGGCGGCTACGCCGATCAAGGCCGCGCTCACCCAGAAGGCGACCGTGTAGCCGTGCACGGTGGCCAGGCCCTGCAGCCCGGCGACCTGGGACGGGTCGGTGATCTCGGCGCGGTGGTCGGCGATGTAGCCGGCCACCGCCGAGGTGAAGATGGTGTTCAGCAGGGCGGTGCCGAGCGAGCCGCCGATCTGCTGGGTCGTGTTGATCAGGGCGCTCGCCACGCCGGCGTCGTGGTCGGCCACGCCTACCAGGGCGGTGTTGGACATCGGGCCGAAGACGACGCCCATGCCGAAGCTGATGATGAGCTCGGCCGGGAAGACGTGGGTCCAGAAGCCGGTGTCGATGCCGATGCGGGTGAGCAGGGCCATGCCGGCCGCGGCCATCAGCATGCCGGCGAACATCAGCAAGCGGGGGCCGACCCGGGTCAGCATCTGGGCCGAGAAGCCGGCGCCGAGGATGATGCCGAGGGTGAACGGCAGGAAGGCGACGCCGGTCTCCAACGCGGAGTAGCCCAGGGTCAGCTGCAGGTAGTAGGTGAGGAACAGGAACACGCCGAAGATGCCGGCGCCGATCAGCAGGGCGGAGATGTACGAGCCGCCGCGGTTGCGGTCGAGGATGACGCGCATCGGCAGCAGCGGGTGCTGCGAGCGCAGTTCGATCACGACGAAGGCGGCCAGCAACGCCACCGCCGCGGCCAGGAAGCCGATCGTGGTGGCCGAGTCCCAGCCGTCGCTGGCCGCCTTGGTGAAGCCGTAGACGAGGGCGACCAGGCCGGCCGTCGAGGTGAACGCACCGGGCAGGTCGTACCGGGTGTTGCCCTCGGCCCGGCTCTCGCCGACGAAACGAACGGCCGCGAGCGCCGCGACGATCGCGATCGGGGTGCTGACGAGCAGCGTCCAGCGCCACGAGGCGTACTCGGTGAGGAGACCGCCTAGCAGGAGGCCGATCGCCCCGCCGCCGCCCGCGATGGCCCCGTAGACGCCGAACGCCCGCGCCCGGTCCCGGGCCTCGGTGAAGGTGACCGTGAGCAGCGACAACGCGGCCGGCGCCATGAGTGCGCCGAACGCGCCCTGCAGCGCCCGGGCGGCGAACAGGGTGATGGCGTTCTGCGCGAGGCCGCCGAGCGCGGAGGCCGCCGCGAAGCCGAGCAGGCCGATGATGAACGCCCGCTTGCGGCCGGTGAAGTCGGCGATCCGGCCGCCGAGAAGCAGCAGACCCCCGAACGCCAGGGTGTACGCGGTGACCATCCACTGCCGGTCGGCGTCGCTGATGTGCAGCGCCACCTGGGCTGTCGGCAGAGCGATGTTGACGATCGTGGCATCGAGCACGATGAGTAGCTGGGCCACCCCGATGACCACCAGCGCCAGCCACCTGGATGGTGATTTAGGCGGTATATCGGGTGTGGAGACAGCGTCAGAGGTTGTTACGGACATGGAGATCCCCCTAAAACGGGCAGCCTGGATCGCGCCACGCCCACGCGTGGCGGTACTGAACGGAGGGAGCGGGGTCTAGGGCCGCGGCTCGCGGGTGAGCAGCGGCAGGATGATGTCGTCGACGAGGTGCGCGATGTACGCCTCGTCGAGCGGTTCGCCGAGCGCGAAGCAGTGCATGAACAGCAGCGCGGGGACGATCTCGTCGATCAGGCCGGCCTCGTAGCCGGGCCGGAGCTCGCCCCGCCGTGCGGCCCGCGCGCAGATGGCTTCCGCGAACGGCACCTTGGACTCCCGCATGGCGCGCAACTCGGCGGCCAGCTCGGGATCGGTGTGCATGGCCATGAAGAGGCCGGCCAACAGGGGCCCCTCCTGCCCGGTGATGACCTCGCCGATCTGCTGGAACCAGGACATCAGGTCGCCACGGAGGCTCCCGGTGTCGGCCGGCGGCGGCGAGTCGACCTTGCAGCACTGGACGGCGTCGACGACCAGGCCGGCCTTGGTGGGCCAGTGCCGGTACAGGGTCGCCTTGCTCGCCTGGGCCCGCGCGGCGACGGCGTCCACACGCAAGCCCTGATAGCCCGTCTCGCCCAGCAGCTCGTAGGCCGCGCGCAGGATCGCCTGCTCGCGCTCCTCGTCGAGCTTGCGGGAGCGGCCGCCGGCCGCGACGGTCGTCGCCTGCTCAGACATGCCTACCCCCCGTCCTGCCGGTCACGCGAAACGAAACTGTTTCGTACACTAGCTCTCCCGCTCTCCGATGGCGATCTCCAGAGCCGATTGTGACCCAGCCAACGGCAAAGGCGCCCGCCGGTGGCGAGCGCCTTTGCCATGCGCGAAAGCGGGCGAGCGACGTCAGGAGGGCGCGGACTCCTTGCGGATCTTCGACGAGCCCCGGCCGACCGACCAGCCCTGCACCCATTTCGCGGCCGAGCTCTGCTTGGTGCGATCGGCGAGGTGGTACCAGTCCATCCGGCAGCGGCTGGTGGTCACGTCCAGGACCCCGAAGCCGTGCCCGTCGGTCTCCACCCACTTGACGTGCGGGTTGGTGAGCCGGATGAGCGAGGCGGCCAGCAGGCTCAGCGGGCCGCCCGGGCTCGTACCGAGAAAGTCGTTGATGTTGTCGCTGGTGACCGAGGGCACCACGAACTCGGCGGCGGCCGGGTCTGCCGCGCCCGTCGACCGCGTCGTCAGCTCGTTCGCCCACGATGTGTGGATGTCTCCGGTTATGAACACGACGTCCTTGGTGTGGTGCGCTCGCAGCGTGTCGACCAGCGCCGACCGGTCCGCGTTGTAGCCGTCCCACTGATCGCCGTTGATCACGTAGCCGTTGGCCGGCACGCCGATCAGCGCGCCGAGCGGCCCGAGCAGCCAGGCCGGCAGCGTGCCGACGCGTCGAGCCGCGAGATCATCACCGGGTTGCCGACGATCTTCCACGTGGCGGTCGAGTTGACCAGGCCGTCCATCAGCCAGCTCAGCTGCGCCGCGCCGGCGATGGTCCGCGACGGCGAGTCGGCGGCGGTCCCGGAGGCCTGCTGCGAGCGGTAGGTGCGCAGGTCCAGCATCGAGAGCTCGAGCAGATTGCCGTACCGCAGCCGCCGGTAGATGTGGCCGTCGGCGGCGAGCCGCACCGGCATCCATTCCGCGTACGCCTGCCGGGACGCCGCGAGCCGGGCGGCGAACGGCCCCTCGGTCGCCGGGGTGTGGTTCTCGGCGCCGCCGCCCCACATGTCGTTCGCGACCTCGTGGTCGTCCCAGGTGATGATCCACGGCACCGACGCGTGCAGCGCCTGCAGGTCGGGGTCGGTCTTGTAGAGCGCGTGCCGGGTCCGGTAGTCGGCCAGCGTGATCGTCTCGTTGGCCGGCTCGGTGCGGCGGACGACCTGGCCGCCGGCGTCGAACTCGCCGGTGCCGTACTCGTACAGGTAGTCGCCGAGATGCACGATCAGGTTGAGGTCGCCGCGCTCGGCCAGATGCCGGTACGCCGCGAAGTAGCCGGCCTCCCAATTGGCGCAGCTCACCACGCCCGCCCGCAGCCGGGTGATGGCCGTCGCCTCGAGCGGCGCGGTCATCGTGCGCCCGGTCGGCGACCAGGCCCCGGCCAGACCGAAGCGGTACCAGTAGGTGGTGGCGGGCTCGAGCCCGGCGATGTCGACCTTGACGGTGTGGTCGTTGCCGGGGCCGGTGGTCACCGCGCCGGACCGCACGATCGTGGCGAACGAGGCATCGGCCGCGACCTGCCAGTCGACGCTCACGACCGGGCCCACGCCCGAGGCCGGCGTCGACTCGGGGGTCGGGGTGACGCGGGTCCAGAGCAGGACGCCGCCGGGTAGCGGGTCGCCGGAGGCGATCCCGTGCTGGAACGGGGTGCCGGCCGCGGCGGCGAGGGACGGGGTGGCCGTCGCGACGACACCGGCGCCGGCGGTGAGGCCGGCCAGTCGCAGCAGCGTGCGACGGCTCGAGGTCACAGTCATGCTGTTCTATATATCGGAACCGGCCGGCAACCACGGACGGATAGACGACTATTGGCCGTCCCGTCATCCGCGGTACGGCCCGGCGACGCCGTCGTCGAAGCGGTCGCGTTCGATACCGTCCCAGCGAGCGGGAAAGTCGACAATCTCCACTGATTTAGTGGACAAGGTGGGTGATCCTCGGCGAGACTCTGGCCCATGGATCTCACCCTGGCGCTGGCCGGTCTCGGCGTCGGCATCGTCGTCGGCCTGACCGGCATGGGCGGCGGCGCCCTGATGACGCCGATCCTGGTGCTGGTCTTCGGCGTGCCGCCGATCGCCGCCGTCTCCAGCGACCTGGCCGCCAGCGCGGTGATGAAGCCGTTCGGCGGCTTCGTGCACGCCCGGCGGGGCACGGTCAACTGGCCGATGGTCGGCTGGCTGTGCGCGGGCAGCGTGCCGAGCGCCTTCCTGGGTGTCCTCCTGCTGCGCCTGCTCGGCGACGACGAGCGCATCCAGCACACGATCCGCATCGCGCTCGGGGTGGCCCTGGTCCTGGCGGCCGGCGGCCTGCTGATCAAGGCCTGGACCGCGCGCCGCCGCCCGGAACCGGCCGGGCCGCCCGCGTCGATCAGGGTCAAGCCGCTTCCCACCCTGCTGCTCGGCGCGGCCGGCGGCCTGATCGTCGGCCTCACCTCGGTCGGCTCGGGCTCGCTGATCATCGTGGTGCTGCTGGCCATGTACCCCCGGTTGCGCGCCAACGACCTGGTCGGCACCGACCTGGTCCAGGCCATCCCGCTGGTGACCGCGGCCGCGCTCGGGCACGCCCTCTTCGGCGACCTCAAGCTCGACCTGGCCGCCGCGGTGCTGATCGGCTCGGTCCCGGGCGTGCTGATCGGCTCGCGCATCTCGTCGCGGGCCCCGGCCGGGCTGGTCCGCGCGGCCCTGGTGATCGTCCTGCTGGCCAGCGCGCTGAAGCTGTTCGACATGCCGACCGTCGTGGTCGGCGTCATCACCGGCGCGGCCGTCCTGATCGCGATCGGCCTCGGCGTGGCCGACCGGCTCCGCCCGCAGCCGGCGCCGGCGGCCACCGATCAGCCGGTGCCCGTCCTGGCCGGCCCGCCCGGGCGCTCGGCGTCGGCGTAGTCGCCGGTCGCGATCGCGGCCAGCCGGGGCAGCAGCCACGGCGCGATGATCCGCTGCACCCCGGCCGGGGTGTAGTGCAGGCCGTCGCTGCGGATCCGCAGCCCGTCGATCTGCCAGGTGAAGCGGCCGTCCGGGCAGACCAGCCGGTTCAGGTCGAGCACGGTGACCCGGGGATCGGCGGCCGCCTCGGCCCGCAGCAGGCCGTTCCAGGCGTCCACCCGTGCCGCCTCGTCCTCGGGGTAGAGGCCGCCGTCCGGACGCTCGGCGCGATGGGTGTAGGCGGCGGTGAGCAGCACGACCGCGGCGCCGCGCGAGCCGGCGATCCCGATCGCGGTGTCGAGCTGGGACATCAGGTAGCGGTCGTAGCCGGGATCGCCGACGTGCTGGTAACGGCCCTCGTACCGCCGGTCCATCAGCTCCCAGCGGTTCAGCTCGATGACCGCGACGTCGGGGTTGTCCCGGTCGACGCCGCGCTGCCAGCGGGCCGGCCAGGCGGTGCAGCCGGGATAGTTGGTGTGCGGCGCGCCGAGCTGCAGGATGTCGGGCAGGGTCGCGATGCCGCAGCCCTCGATGGCCCGGGTGCTGGTCCACATGCCCGGGTGCGCGGGCAGGTAGGTGCCGATCGTCCACGAGACGGAGTCGCCGAAGAAGGTCACCCGCGGCTCGCGGCCGGCGTCGGCCGGGCGGCCGGGCCGGTCGATCGGGGCCGGCTGCCGGGTGGCCAGGATCGGCGCCCGCCGGGGCGGCACGGCGGTGATGACCACCGGCGGGGCGGCGGCGGTGACGGTCGCCGGAGCCGGGACGGTGGCGAAGCCGATCACGCCGATCATGACGGCCACGGCGGCGGCGGTGACGGTCGCCGGCATCAGGCGCGGCAGCCGCCGGCCGAGGACGCCGTGCCGGACGGGCTGCTCGATCAGGTGGTAGCTGAGCGTCGCGACGGCGAGGGTGCCGGCCAGCCGCACCGCCAGCAGCGGCCAGCGGGCCAGGCCGGTGTTGTCGGCGGTCACGAACGTGAACAACGGCCAGTGCCAGAGGTAGACCCCGTAGGAGATGCGGCCGAGCGCGACCAGCGGCGCGACGCCGAGCAGCCGGGACAGCGCCGAGCTCGGCCGGGTCGTCACGTGGGCGATGACCAGGGCGGTGGCCAGCGCGGCCACGGTCAGGCCGCCGCGGTAGAGCCAGGGCGCCTGGTCGGAGGCGGCGTGCCACAACCAGAGGGTGAGCACGGCCCCCGCGACGCCGAGGCCGAGCCCGGCGGTGCGGCGGGGAACGCGGTGCCGGGTGGCGGGCGCGGCCAGGAGCGCCGCCAGCGCCGCGCCGATCAGCAGGGCCTGGGCCCGGGTGTCGGTGCCGTAGTAGGCCCGCGCCATCGCCTCCGGCCGGAACAGCAGCCCGCCCAGCACGGCCGAGACCGCGGCGCCGGCCAGGCAGAGCGTCACGATCACGGCGCGGTGCCGGCGCAGGCGCGCGGCGGCGGCGATCAGCAGCGGCCAGAGCAGGTAGTACTGCTCCTCGATGCCGAGCGACCAGGTGTGCTGCAGCGGGGAGGGCGCCGCGGTGGCGGCCACGTAGCCGGTGCCTCGGAAGATCATCCGCCAGTTGGCGACGTAGCCGAGCGCCGCGTACGCGTCGGCCCGCAGCAGGCCGAGCGCGTCCCCGTCGAGCAGCAGGCGCGCCGCGACGACGGTGGCGAGCAGCATGGCCAGCAGGGCCGGCAGCAGCCGCCGCGCCCGCCGGACCCAGAACCGCCGCAGCGCGATCCGGCCCCGCGTCGCGCGCTCGTCGAGCAGCAGCGAGGTGATCAGGAACCCGGACAGGACGAAGAACGTGTCCACGCCGAGGAAGCCGCCCCCGAGCCCGGGCACTCCCGCGTGGAACAGCACGACGGCCGCCACGGCGAGGGCCCGGATGCCGTCGAGCGGGCGGAGATAGCCGAAGGAGGGTGTTGACACCCGGGGTGTATACCCCATTTTGATGGTTAGAGGCGTGATATTCCGGTTTGCCGGGGCCAGCCGTCGGGCTTCCGACACCGCCGGCACAGCGGCGGCATTGCCCACACTGCCACCAGCGCGGTTGCCAGCAAAGCCACGACGGCGTCGAGCGGCACGGTCAGGGCGAGACCGGCAAGGTAGGCGGCCACGACCGCCGAACGGGCTACCAGAGCGACCAGCATGCCGAGCGGATGCCCGGCGGCGACGGCCCGCTCGGGCCACCGGGTGGCCCGAGCGGGTCAGACCGCCGCCGGCAGGCGTACCTCGACGGTGAGGCCCTCCGGCCGGGTGGCCCGGGCCCGGAGCGACCCGCCCGTGGCATGCACGAGCTGGCGCACCACCCAGAGGCCCAGACCCGTCTCGCCGGCCGGCGGGGCGGACCGGTGCAGCGCGTCGAACAGCTCGTGCGCCACCGGGCCGTGGTTCCCGACCGTCAGACGCAGCCGGCGGAGCCGCACCTCGGCCCGGACGGCCACCGTCCGGCCGGGCGCGCCGTGCCGCACGGCGTTGCCGAGCAGGTTCAGCAGCACCTGCCGGACCGGGCGGGGCCGGACCGGCCAGGCCATCGCCGACCGGGTCACGGTGAGCCGCAACCGGTCGGCCGGCACGCCGGCGAGTGCGGCCGGCAGCACGCTGCCCAGCGGCTGGGCCGGCTCGGCCGGCGCGGCCAGCCCCTCGACCGCGGCGGCCGCCTGGCCGAGCACCGCGGCCGCGTGCGCGGCGTGCTCACCGGCGAGCCGGGCCAGGTCACCGTCCTCTCCCGACTGCTCGGCCAGCGCCTCGGTGAGCGACATCAGGATCGCCAGCGGCGGCCGCAGCTCGTGGCACACCGCCCGCAGCAGCACGGCCGCCGGCTCGGTCCGGTTGCCGATCAGGACACGCATGATCGGTCCCGATCGGGGCATCGCACGACCATGTCGGCAGCCGTCCGGATCGCCGTGGTCGACGACCACCCGCTTTTCGCCAGTGGCCTGGAGCTGCTGCTGCCGCGGGCCAGCGACGGGCGCGCCGACGTGGTGGCCACCACCGGCGATGCCGCCGCCGTGGGGGACCTGGTCCGGCGAACCGTGCCCGATCTCGTGCTGGTCGACCTGCACATGCCGCCGCCCGGTGGCCTGCGGGCGATCAGCGCGATCCGCCGCGCGGCGCCGCGGGTGCGGATCGTCGCGATGTCCGGCGACGACGATCCGGCGCTGGCGCTGGCCGCGCTGCGGGCCGGCGCCGAGGCGTTCCTGCCCAAGAGTGCCGAGGCGCACGACATCGTGCAGCCGCTGCTGAGCGTGCTCGACGGATGGGCGGTGCTGCCGGCCGGCCTGCTGGCCGCGCTGCTGGCGCACGCCCGCGAGCTGGGTCCGCCGGTGGAGCTCGACGAGGCCGAGCGGGAGCTGTTGCTGATGATCGCGGCCGGGGCCGGGAACACCGAGATCGCCCTGCGGCTGCACGTCTCCGACCGCACCGCCAAGCGGCTCACCGCCGGGTTGCTGCGCAAGCTGCGGGTCTCCACCCGGGCCGAGGCCGCCGCGCTGGCCGGCCGCGCCGGCATGCTGTGATGCATCGCGGTCGGCTTCCCCGGGCACTCAGGACAAAACACCTACCGCGTGTAGGACCAGAAATACATTGAGCATGATGATCAGACCGGCCGACGCCACCGCCGCGGCCGTGGTGGCCGGATGGTTGGCGTGCTCGCCGAGCACATCCCGCCGCCGGGTCAGCCAGATCAGCGGGACCAGCGCGAACGGGACGCCGAACGAGAGCACGACCTGCGACCAGACCAGCGCCGCGGTCGGATCGATCCCGGTCGCCAGGATCGCGAGAGCCGGGGCCATGGTGAGCGTCCGGCGCAGGGCCAGCGGGATCCGCCGGTCGAGGCAGCCCCGCATCACCACCTGACCGGCGTACGTGCCGACGCTCGACGACGCGAACCCGGAGGCCAGCAGGGCCAGTGCGAAGGCCAGTGCCGCGTACCGGTCGAGAGCGACGCCGAGCCCGGCGTGGATGCCCTCCAGCGAGCCGGCGCCGGGCCGGGCGCCGCCGCCGAAGACCCGCGCCGCGAGGACCAGCATCGCCAGGTTGACCAGGCCGGCCGCGCCGAGCGCCAGCACCGTGTCGGCCCGCTGGCAGCGCAGGGCCAGCCGGCGGTCCGGTTCCGCCGCCCGCGACGTGGTGAGCGCGGAGTGCAGATAGATGACGTGCGGCATGACCGTGGCGCCGAGGATGCCGGTCGCCAGCAGGAGACCGTCCCCGCCGGGCAGGCTCGGCGCGAGTCCCCCGGCCAGGCCGGCCGGATCGACGCCGGCCCGGCTCAGGTCGTACAGGAAACCGAGCAGGATCACCCCCAGCAGACCGGCGATCGCCGCCTCGAAGCGGCGTACGCCGCGTTCGTGCAGGTGCAGCACCCCGAACGCGACCACGCAGGTGATCAGGCCACCGACCGGCAACGGCAGGCCGAACAGCAGCTTCAGGGCGAGCGCGCCGCCGACGATCTCGGCCAGGTCGGTGGCCATCGCGACCAGCTCGGCCTGCACCCACAGGCCGGCCGTCAGCCGGCGGGGCAGCCGCTCCCGGCACAACTGCGGCAGGTCCCGCCCGGTGACCAGGCCGAGCTTCGCCGACAGCGACTGCACCAGCATCGCCATCAGGTTGGCCGCGACCACCACCCAGGCGAGTTGATAGCCGAACGCGGCGCCGCCCGTGAAGTTGGTGGCGAAGTTGCCCGGGTCGGCGTAGGCGACGGCGGCCACGAACGCGGGGCCGAGCATGGGCGCGACCCGCAGGACACGCCGGCGCAGCGGCCGGGTCAGCTCGAACGCGGAATCCAGGACGACCATGGCCGGTACATGCCCGCCATGCTGGCCCGGCCGGGCCCCGGGACGGCCCCGGGAGGCCAGGACCGCGGGTAGTCCTCAGCTCATCGCACCGGACGATGTGGAGGAAGCGATGTTCAAGCACGTGGACTATCTGCAGTTCCAGGCCCGCCCGGAGAAGCCGGACGCGTTCTTCGCGGCCAAGCTCCAGGAGCTGATCGGCGGTCAGTACGGCGAGATGACGGTGATGATGCAGTACCTGTGGCAGGGCTGGTCGTGCCGGGTGCCGGGCAAGTACAAGGACATGATCATGGACATCGCGACCGAGGAGATCGGTCACGTCGAGATGCTCACGACGATGCTGGCCCGGCTGCTCGAGGCCGGCCCGAACGAGACGACCGAGAAGGCGGCGGCGGCCAACCCGGTGCTGGCGGCGGTGCTCGGCGGGCAGAACCCGCAGCACGCGATCGTGGCCGGCGGCGGACCGATGCCGACCAACAGCCAGGGCGTGCCATGGAACGGCGGCTACATCGTGGCCAGCGGCAACCTGCTCGCCGACTTCCGGTCCAACGTGGCGGCCGAGGCGCAGAGCCGGCTGCAGACCAGCCGCATCTACAACATGACCGACGACACCGGCGTCAAGGACATGCTCCAGTTCAACCTGGCCCGCGACACGTACCACCAGCAGCAGTGGCTGCTCGGCATCGAGCAGCTTCTCGACGACGGCTTCATCGACGCGCCGATCGAGAACTCGAACATGGCCGAGGAGAAGGCCGAGCAGCGCCGGACGTTCTACAGCTTCGACCCGGAGAGCACAGCGGGCGAGGGCCGGTGGGCCAACGGCCACTCGCTGCTCGGCGAGGAGCTGGTGTACGTGCCGGACGCGCAGCCGCTCACCGACGACAAGCCCATCGGCCCGGCCCCCGACCCGAAGCTGTTCGTGACCTACGCCGGCGACATGGGCAAGGGCACCCCGGGCACCGCCGGCGGCGCGTACGCGAGCGGCATGAAGAACGTGGCCAAGAAGGTGAAGGACGCACTCGATGGGTGATTTGGGCGGGTAACAACCGGCTCTCCTCATCTCCCGCCCGGCCTGGCCGATCAGGAAGGGCGGGAGAGACGGGACGGGCAGGATGAACGTTAGGCACAAGCTGCTGGGCGCGTTCCTGGCGGCGGCCGCCATCGCGACCACGACCGGCGGGGTTGTGCTGCACGCCGACGCGACCGCGGCCCGGCAAGCTGCGGTCACCGAGGCCGAGCAGGTGGCCCGCGGCATCGCCAAGGACGTGGCCTTCGGGCTGCCGCCGGACACGGCCGGCGAGAGCACGACCTCGCTGATGTACAACCGGGCCGGGCTCGCGGCGTACCTCACCCGCCTGCACGACCTCCAGGGCCGTGACATCGTGGTGATCGACCAGAACGACATGATCCTGGCCGACGCCGTGCCGGACAACGTCGGCCAGCGGTTCGACGAGGACGACGACAACCAGGTCAGCAAGACCATCGCCGACGGCCGGTCGCGGATCTTCGTCGAGAAGAGCGAGGACTACCCCCAGGGCATCAAGCAGGTGGTCGTTCCCCTCACCGGGCCCGGCGACGCGGTCAAGGGCGCCGTCGTGCTCGAGTACACGCCGCTCTACGAGCAGATGATCGAGGCGACCGCCGCCGCCCGCCGGATGATCGTCGTGGCCGTGGCGATCTGCGTGCTGCTGGTGCTGCTGATCGGTCTGATCATCGCCGGCTCGATCACCCGGCGGATCAACTCGCTGACCCGGGCGGTCGAGGTGATCCGGGACGGCGACTACACGCGGCGGGTGGCGCTCAAGGGCCGGGACGAGATCGGCCGGCTCGGGCAGGCCTTCGACGACATGGCCGAGCGGCTCGAACGGTCGGCCCGCGAGATCCTGGCCAAGGAGTACACCGACAGCATCCTGGCCAACGCCGGCGAGGGCATCTGCGGCGTCGACGGCCACGGCCGGATCATCTTCGCCAACGCCGCGGCCGGCCGGATCACCGGGCTCGGCGTGGACGGCCTGCTCGGCCAGGACTCGGGTGTCGTCTTCCCCGACGCCGCGGCCGACCACGAGGGCACCCTGCAGCGGCCGGACGGCACGTCGCTGCAGGTCGCCTATACGGTCAACGCCATCGGCCGGGGCGGCGGGGCCGTGATCGTGCTCCGCGACGTCAGCCGGCAGCGCGCGCTCGAGCACGACCTGCGCCACCAGGCCCTGCACGACGGGCTCACCGGCCTGCCCAACCGCAAGCTGTTCCTCGACCGGCTCGAGCACGCGATGACCCGGGCCCGGGCCACCGACGAGGCCGCCACCGTCCTCTACCTCGACCTGGACGGGTTCAAGAAGGTCAACGACAGCCTCGGCCACAGCGCCGGCGACGTGCTGCTGCGCACCACGGCCGAGCGCCTGACCGGGGCGCTGCGGCCGTACGACACGGTGGCCCGCCTCGGCGGCGACGAGTTCGCGGTGCTGCTGGAGAGCACCGATCTGGTCACGGTCGAGGCCCTCGCCCAGGCCTGCCTCGACGCCCTGAACCAGCCGTTCCTCGTGCACGGCCGGAAGGCGGTCGTCTCGGTCAGCATCGGCGTGGTGCCGGGCGTGGCCGGCTACGGCGACGCCGAGGAGGTGCTGCGCAACGCGGACGTGGCGATGTACGCGGCCAAGGCCGACGGCAAGGGCTGCTTCCGGTTCTTCGAGAGCCGGATGCACGAGCTGCTGCTCGACCGGCTCGACTGCGAGTCCCGGCTGCGCGAGGCGGTGCACGGCGGCGAGCTGCGGCTGCACCTGCAGCCCGTGGTGGATCTCGGCAGCCGCCGGGTCCGCGGGGTCGAGGCGCTGGTGCGCTGGGCCGACCCCGAGCGCGGCCTGCAGCAGCCGGGCTCGTTCATCCCGCTGGCCGAGGAGACCGGCCTGATCGTGGAGATCGACCGGTGGGTCCTCTACGAGGCCTGCCGGGAGGTCAAGCGCTGGCAGGACATCTCGCCGGGGGCGTCGCCGGCCTGGGTCAGCGTGAACCTCTCGGCCGCCAACCTCGAGGTGCCCGACCTGACCGACCGGGTGGCGTACGCGCTGGCCAGCTCCGGCCTCTCGCCGCACTGCCTGGTGCTGGAGCTGACCGAGACCGTGCTGATGCGCGACATCGCGGTCACCTCGGCCCGTCTCGAGGAGCTGCGCGAGCTCGGCGTGAAGGTGGCGATCGACGACTTCGGCACCGGGTACTCGTCGCTGGGCTATCTGCGCGACATCCCGGTGGACGTGCTCAAGGTCGACCGCTCGTTCATCACCGGCATGGAGCACAACCAGCGGCAGCAGGAGCTGGTCAGCGCCGTGGTGCAGCTGGGGCACACGCTCGGCCTCAAGGTGGTCACCGAGGGCGTGGAGACCGAGGAGCAGCTGGCGCTGCTGACCCGGATGGACTGCCGCTACGCCCAGGGCTACCACCTGGGACGGCCGGAGCCGGCCGAGACGCTCATCGAGCGCCTGGCCGGCTCCGCCCTGATCACCTAACTTTCCACGAACACCGAGACCGTACGCGCGGGGACGGTGAACGTTCCGGTCGAGCGTGCGAACGAGGCCGAGCGGGTGACCGGGTCGGCCGAGGCCCGCTGGACGGGATGCAGGGCGACCCGCTTCCCGGCCAGCGCGGCCACGGTCGGGGTGGTGGCCGCCGAGGTGGCGTTGAAGACCACGGTCACCGACCTCCAGTTCCGGTCGATTCCCCGTCCGTCCAGAGTCATCGTGATGACCCCCGGGGTCTCGGCCGTCCCGGAGAGCGGGAACGACAGGCGCTTCTGCACCTCGGCGGCGGTCGCGAGGCCGAAGACCGGCGAGGAGCGGCGGATCCGCAGCAGCTCCTGGTAGGCCCGGTCGGCCTGGTCGACGGCGGCGCAGCCCGGGACCAGCGCGGGGTCGGCGAGCAGCGGCTTGCCGAAGACCCACTTGTCGGCGTTGTCGGCGGCGGGCGGCAACCCGCGGCCGAAGCCGTTGCCGGCCGAGCAATCCCAGATGATCTGGTTGAACCAGTCGCCCGAGTTGAACGAGTTCCGGTCCAGGGACTTCGAGCGCAGCCGTTCACTGCCGGCCGCGACGAAGCCGACGCCCTGCCCGAGAGCGGTCGTGGCCAGCGCGACGGTCTGCATCCGCGCCCGGTCGGAGGCCGAGGTCGACGGCGGCAGCTTGTACGCCAGGGCGTCGTACAGGATCTCGTTGTCGTGCGCGTCCACATAGGTGATCGCGTCCGCCGGCTTCGCCGTGTACCCGGCCGGCGATCCGTTGTAGTCCACCTGCGACCCGGTCACCGTGGCGCCGGAGGAGTCGGTGAACCGGTAGGACGCCAGGTTGCCGCTGAGCCCCACCTTGATCAGATCCTGGTAGTGCAGCAGCCGCGCCTTCTGCTCGGCCGCCGTCCCGTTGGCCGCGTCCCCGTTCGGGTCCGTGTAGAGCCCGGACGCGAAGCCCTGGATCCGCGGGTCGGCGTCGAACGGGCCGCCACCGCGCACGGCGTCGCGCAGCCGGTCGTTGAACGTCCCGATCCCGGTGCCGGCCATGTTGGCCTGGGTGGCCTGCGCGAACCGGGCGTTGCCGGCCACCTCGCCGAAGTCCCAGCCCTCGCCGTACACGTAGATGTTCTTCCCGTCGACGCCGTCCTTCGCGAGCGTGAGCCGGTCGAGGGCGGCGCGCACCGCGAGGATGTTGGCCTTCGGGTGATGACCCATGAGATCGAAGCGGAAACCATCGACCTTGTACGCCTTCGCCCAGGTCACGATCGAGTCGACGACGAGCTTGCCCATCATCGCGTTCTCCGGGGCCGTGTTCGCGCAGCAGGTCGAGTTGGCGACCGATCCGTCGGCGAGCAGCCGCTGGTAGTAGCCGGGCACGATCTGGTCGAGCACCGACTTGGGGTCGGTGCCGGCCGCCGACGTGTGGTTGTAGACGACGTCCATGACCACGCGCAGCCCGGCGTGGTTGATCCCCTCGACCATCTGCCGGAACTCGCGCGTCCGGTCGGCGGGATCGACCGCGTAGCCACCCTCGGGCGTCGTGTAGTGCAGCGGGTCGTAACCCCAGTTGTAGCCGTCCTTGCCGGCCACCGCGGTCACGCAGGCCTGCTGCTGGTCCGAGTCCGGCGGCAGCGCGGCCAGGTCGCACTGCGGCTGCTGCTGGTCGGCCCGGTTCTCCGGGATCGTCGCGAAGTCGAAGACCGGCAGCAGGTGCAGATGGGTGACGCCGGACCGGGCCAGTGCCGAGAGGTGCTTCATGCCGGTCGTGGCGGGATCGGTGAACGCCTCGTAGGTGCCTCGTTCGGCCGGCGGCACCGAGGTGTCGGCCATCGAGAAGTCCCGCACCGACAGCTCCGAGATCTGGATCTTCTGCGGCGCGGTCGCGGCCGGCTTGCGCAGCGCGGCCCAGCCGGCCGGCGCGAGCGCCGGGTCGTTCAGGTCGACGATCCGGCTCAGCTTCGAGTCGGTCGAGAGCCCGAGCGAGTACGGGTCGGTGACCGACGCCGTGACGATCTTCTGCGCCGCCGGCTGCCAGGCCGTGACGCGGTACGTGTAGTACTTGCCCGTCCAGCTCGCCGGTCCCCGGACCGACCAGACGCCGGTGCGGTCGTCCCGCCGCATCGCCACGGTCCGCGGCGACGAGGTGGGCGTGTCGTAGAGCTGGAGATCGACGGTCCGCGCGGTCGGCGCCCACACCGACAGCGTGCTGCCGACCGGCCCGAGCCGCGCGCTGGTGGCCGCCGGGTAGACGTCATCGAGCACGCCCGCGGTCTGCACCCCGGTCGCCGAGAGCAGCTTGCCCGCCGCGTCCCGCTCGGTGACGACGACCTGTCCCCGCAGGATGCCCGAGATGTCGCCCGAAGGCACCGTGAACGCATCGTATTGCCAGAGATGCGGGAACTTCGTGCGTTGGGCCTCGGTCAGACCATCCCGGCGGGCGGAGACGGAGATTTCCGAATAGGTCCCGGTGAGCTCGCCGTCGGCGACGCCGATGCCGCCCGAAGGCGAGTAGACCAGCGCGTACTTCTTGCCGTCGGTGGCGTCCGACGGCTTCCAGGCGATCGTCGACCGGTCGATCCAGACCGCCGACGACTTGGTGAGGTCCACGACCCCACTGTTCCCCGCCTTCTTGACCACCGGCAGCAGACGGTCGGCGACGCCGGCCAGCAGCCAGACCTCGCGGCCGGCGGAGGCGAAGTCGAGCCGCTGGTCGTCCGGCAGATCCTTGGTGTCGCCCTTGTGGATGATGTAGCTGAGCCCGGTCGCCCCGGCCGCCAGCGGCACCTTGAACGTGACGCCGTACGAGTCGGTCGCGGCCGGCTGCAGGGGCGATCCCCAGTCGGTGCCGGTCGCCGCGCCGTCCCAGACGTGCAGCCCCCAGCCCGCGTAGTCGCCGTCGGCCCGCCGGTAGTGGATGATCGCCGTGCTCTGGTCCTGCGGCGGGTAGTCGTGGCTGGTCGCCACGGCCGGGTCGCCCTGCTTCAGCCAGACCTCGGGGTTCTTCGACGGGTCCAGCGACCGGTCGCTGTCGGTGTCCTTGACCCCGTCCTTGCTGACCACGATGAAGCCGACGTTCTTGGCGCCGGGCTTCAGCTTCACGTAGGCGAACTTCCCGTACGCGTCCTCGCCGGCGAACGGCTGACCGGCGGGCCAGGTGGTGGCCATCGAGTCGTCGACGTCACCCCACACGTAGAGGCCCCAGTCGTCGTAGTCGCCGGCCGGCCGCTGGTAGTGCACGACCGCGTAGTCGGGGCTGGTCGAGACCACGGGCGTGCCCACCCCGATCGTGCGGGTGTCCGACGCGAGCCGCCCGCGGCCGTCCCGCACGACCGCCTTGTAGCGCACGACGGTGCCGCCGGCCAGCCCGTTGAGGTCGTGGTAGACGGTGTACGGCGCGTGCGTCGCGGTGCCGACCAGCTTCCACGGGCCGTTCCCGATCTGGGCCGCGACCGTGACGGTGGCGAGCGGGTCGCCGGTGACGTCCGCGGTGATCGCCGCCCGGGTGGGCACGAGCGCACCCTCGGCCGGCGACGAGATGGTGACGGTCGGCGCGGCACCCACGGGCAGGCCGGCATCGGCCCGCAGCACCAGCGTCGAGAGGGCCGGAACGGTGACGGTCACCTTGCCGCCGGCCGCGGTGAGGGCGCCGGAGCCGCCGTAGATGGCCCGGAAGGACGACGAGGAGACGTCGAAGGTGACCGTCTGCGTGGTCGTGGCGCTGTTGGCGGCCACCACGTACTCGGTGCGCTTGTCCGGGTCGAAGCGGGAGACGGCGAAGACACCCGGGCCCGCCGCCGAGTAGCGGGTGACCTGCTGACCGACGGTCAGGGCCGGGTTGGCCTTGCGCAGCGCGGCCAGCGACGCGATCGTCCGGTAGAGCGGGTGCCGGGTGTCGTAGTTGTCGACGGCGTGCGTGCGGTCGGTGCCGATCAGGTCGTCGTCGAGGTAGTCGGCGGTCCTGGAGGCGAACATGTCCTGCCGGGCGTCCTTGTCGCCGCCGGGGCCGGTGAAGCCCTGCTCGTCGCCGGAGTAGACGACCGGCTGGCCGCGGGTCAGGAACATCAGCTCGTGCGCGAGCTCGTCCCGCCGCAGATACGACCCGGCGTCCGCGGAGCTGGACTCGATGAACGAGCCGATCCGGCCCATGTCGTGGTTGCCGAGGAAGGTCGGCAACCGGTCGGCGCCGGTGTCGCGGGCGGTGTAGAGCGCGTCCTTGGCGTAGACGTCGGCGAGCGCCTGGGCCGAGCCGGCGCCGGTCACGAAGTTCTTGGCCGCGTCCTGGAAGGAGAAGTCGAGCGTGGCCGGCAGCTTGCCCTGGCGGACGTAGGTGGACTCGATCTCCTGGTCGGCGCTGTAGACCTCGCCGAACATGAAGAAGTCCTTCCTGCCGGCCCGGTCGGCGGCGGCCTTGATGCCGGCGCTGAACTGCGGCCAGAAGTCGAGGTCGGTGTGCTTGACGGTGTCCAGGCGGTAGCCGTCGATGCCGGTGGCGGCGATCCAGTCGGCGTAGATCTCGGTCATGCCCTGGACCACCTCGGGACGCTCGGTCCACAGGTCGTCGAGGCCGTAGAAGTCGCCGTACTCGCTGTTCTCCCCGGCGAACGTCGAGTTGCCGCGGTTGTGGTACATCGTCGGGTCGTTCAGCCAGCCCGGCTTCTTGACCGTCCGGTCCGCGGCGGTCGGGAAGACCGGCGTGTACGGGAAGGAAGCCGTCGAGACCGCGGGGAAGCCGTTCTTGCCGTCGGAGTAGTTGCGGTCCTCGAACGCCCGGCCCTGAGAGTCGCGATAGGGGCTGGTCGCCTTGTCGATGTAGTCGTACTTGTTCTGGGCGTACCGGATCACGTCGGCGGTGTGGTTGACGATGATGTCCAGGTAGATCTTCATGCCCCGCTGGTGGGCCAGCTTCACCAGCCTCTTGAGGTCGGCGTTGGTGCCGAAGTGCGGGTCGACCTGGGTGAAGTCGGTGATCCAGTACCCGTGGTAGCCGGCCGAGATGTCGGTGCCGCTGCCCTGCACCGGCCGGTTCTTGAAGACCGGCGCGAGCCAGATCGCGGTCGTGCCGAGGCCCTGGATGTAGTCCAGCTTGTCGATCACGCCGGCCAGGTCGCCGCCGTGGTAGAAGCCTTTGTCGCCTGCGTCGTAGCCGGTCTGCAACCGGTCGCCCTTCAGGCCGCCCTTGTCGTTGGACTTGTCGCCGTTGGCGAACCGGTCCGGCAGGACGAAGTAGTACTGCTCCGAGGGGCCGGGCCGGTCGGCGCCCCAGTGGGCGATGGCCGCGTCGCCCGGCGGCGGAGCGGTCCGGGCCGGCGACTGCGCCTGGGCGGGCACGGCGACGAGGAAGGGAAGAGCAAGGCTGAGGACGGCGGCTAACAATCGCCGTCTCCGGAAAGCGACCACTTTGTCCCCTTTTATCTATCAGCTGCCCAGACCTGGAAGGCCGGGCCGTAGCCATCGATGGCGGTGGAACCATCGGGTTCGGTGTACAGCGGCTTGCCGCCGCCGTAAAGGTTCTCCCAGCGCGTCCCGCCGGGCAGCCCGGTCACGGTCAGCGGTTCGCCGGCCCGGCGGCGGGCCATCACCAGCACCGTCTGCTCGGCGCTCTCCCGCAGGAAGACCAGGCAATCCCCGATCGCGTACGCCCATCGCAGCCCGCCCTTCCGCAGCGCCGCACTCGATCGCCGCAGCGCGATGAGCGCCCGGTACCGGTCGAACGTCGCGGCGTCCCACGGCCGGCCCCACGGCATCGGCTGCCGCGCCGACTCGTTGGTGGCGCCGGTCAGCCCGATCTCGTCGCCGGCGAAGATCATCGGGGTGCCGGGCAGGGTGAGCAGCAGGCCGGCCGCGAGCTCGTGCCGGGCCGCGTCGCCGACGACGGTCCGGATCCGGGCCGTGTCGTGCGAGCCGAGCATCTGCCACGAGGTCGTCCACGACCGCCACGACGTCTGGGCCGCGAACGCCGTCATGGCCGCCACCGTCGCCGCCGCGTCCCGGTGCGGCACCTCCACCGGCACGCCGAGGAAGTCGTCGAACGGCAGGTTGTCGGCGCGCAGCCAGCTCCAGATCGGACGGGTGAAGCCGGCGTAGTTCATCGTCCCGTGCCAGCCGTCCCGGTCGAGGTCGGCGGTGGCGTCGTGGGCGTGCTCGGCGATCAGCAGGCCGTTCGGGCGGGCCTCGGACACGGCCTTGCGCAACAGCGTGGCGACCTGGTGGGTCCAGTCGTCGGCGCCCCGGCGGCCGGTCATGTTGGCCACGTCGATCCGCCAGCCGTCCAGACCGTACGGCTCGCGCAGCCACCGCTGGGTCACCGCGCGGAACCGTTCGCGCAGCTCGGCCGAGCCCCAGTTGAGCTTGGGCAGCGACGGGTGGCCCATCCAGCACTCGTAGCCGCCGCCGGGCTTGACGTAGTAGAAGTCGCGTTCGGAGGCGAACCACGGATGCGCGGCGCCGGTGTGGTTGGTGGTGAGGTCGCCGAGCAGCCGCCAGCCGCGCTCGTGGACGGCGCCGGCCAGCCGGGCCAGCGCCTCGTCGCCGCCGAGGGCCGGGTCGACCCGGTCGAAGGAGGACGCGTCGTAGCGGTGGTTCGAGGGGGCCGGGAAGAACGGCGTCAGGTAGAGCGTGTCGGCGCCGAGCGCGGCGATGTGGTCGAGCTTGCCGGCGATGCCGTCGAGATCGCCGCCGTAGCGGACCCGGGTGGCGTACGGCCCGCTGGTCGCCGGCGTGTCCCAGCTGACGTCGCCGGCCGGGGCCGCGGCCGAGCGGGCGAACCGGTCCGGGAAGATCTGGTAGACGACGGCGTCGCGCGCCCAGGCCGGTGGCGCCGGGTGCGCGACCAGCCGGAAGTCGGTGGCGTCCGGCACGTCGTGGTGGGTGAGCCCGGCCCCGGTCAGCCAGCGCACCCCCTGCGTCGTGCGGATCAGGAAGCGGTACGGGGTGACCGGGTTGCGGACCGGCATCTCAGCCCGCCACCAGACGTCGCCGGCCCGATCGGTGCGGTCCACGACGGCCGAGGTGAAGACCGGTTCGCCGTCGGACAGCCAGCGCAGGTGGATGCGGGTGGCCCGGGTGCCGGCCGGCACCCGGACGAACACCGCCACGGTCTCCCCCAGCGCCGGGTGCGGCGTCGAGACGTACAGCTCGGAGCCGTCGTGGTGGATCCTCATCCCTTGACCGCTCCCGAGGTGAGACCCTCCACGATGTAGCGCTGGAGGAGCTGGAAGACGAGCACGGTCGGGATCGCGGTGAGCAGCGTGCCGGCGCAGAAGATGCCGAAGTTGGTGTTGCGCTGATCGGCCGCGACCAGGCCCCACAGGCCGACCGAGAGCGTCTTGGCGCTCGAGTCGGTGAGGAAGATGTTGGCGAAGATGAACTCGTTGATCGTGCTGATGAACGCGAGCAGCCCGGTCACCGCGAGCACGGGCGCGACCAGCGGCAGCAGGATCCGGAAGAACACCTGCGCGTGCCCGGCGCCGTCCACCGTGGCCGACTCGTCGAGCTCGCGCGGCACGGTGTCGAAGAAGCCCTTCATCAGCCAGGTGCCGACGCCCAGCGCACCGCCGAGGTAGAGCAGGATGATGCCCCCGCGGGTGTTGAAGCCGATCACCGGCCAGTAGTCGGTGATCGTCGCGAACATCAGGAAGATCGCCACCACGGCCAGGAACTGCGGGAACATCTGGATCAGCAGCAGCGAGAGCAGGCCGGTGCGGCGGCCGCGGAAACGACGGCGGCTGAAGGCGTACGCGGCCAGGGCCGACACGAAGACGCTGACCGCCGAGGCCGTCCCCGCGATGATCACCGAGTTCAGGAACCACTGCCCGAAGTTGGTGTCGCGCAGGAGCTTGCCGAAGTTGTCCAGGGACAGGCCGGTGGGCAGCAGCTGGGTCGAGGACAGCGTGCCGAGCGGGTTGAACGCCGCCGACAGCACGAACAGGATCGGCCCGAGCGAGAAGAGCACGGCCAGGACGCCGACCGCGTGCCGCCAGCCGACCTTCTTCAGCCACTTCACGCGTACACCTCCTCTTGTTGTCTGGTCCTTCGGAAGCCGATCGCGGAGACCGTGCCGACGATCAGGAAGATGAAGATCGAGATCGCGGCGGCGTAGCCGTACTGCGCGCCGGAACCGCCGAACGCCAGCCGGTAGGTGTAGGTGATCAGCAGGTCGGTGGCGCCGTTGGCCGGGTTGTCCGGCGCGAACGGGCCGCCCTCGGTGGTCAGGTAGATCGCGTTGAAGTTGTTGAAGTTGAACGCGAACGACGAGATCAGCAGCGGGGTCAGCGCCACCATGAGCAGCGGCAGCACGATCCGCCGGAAGCTCTGCCAGGCGCCGGCGCCGTCGATCCGGGAGGCCTCGCTCAGCTCGGCCGGAATCGCCTGCAGCGCACCGGTGGTGACCAGGAACATGTACGGGTATCCCAGCCACAGCTGCACGAGCAGCACCGCGAGCCGGGCCGTCATCGGCTGGCCGAGCCAGTCGACGTCGGTGCCGAGCACGTGGTTGATCAGGCCGAAGTCGCTGTTGAACATGTCCCGCCAGACCAGCAGCATGGCGAACGCCGGCATCGCGTACGGCAGGACCAGCAGCACCCGGTAGAGGTTGCGGGCGCGCACCCGCGGCGAGTGCAGCGCGACCGCGATCAGCATGCCGAGCACGAACGTGCCGCCGGTCGACCCGATCGCGAACGCGAAGTTCCACACCAGCGTGCGCAGGAACGGCCCGCTGATGTCGGGGTCGGTGACCACGCGGGTGAAGTTGCTGAGGCCGACGTTGACCTTCCAGCCCTGGGCCAGCCGGTCGCCGTCCGTGCTGACGAAGGAGCCGGCCGTCTCGTCCGCGGTCCAGACCTTGCCGCTGGTGGTGTCCCGGATGCAGTCGCATCTCTCGTCGTACGCGCGGCCGGCCTTGCCCTCGTAGGCGCGGGACAGCCCGCTCGAGCGGATGGCGCCGCCGTCGACCGGCACCGCGAGCGCCGTGATCTCCTTGCTGCGCAGCGACGCCTGGCCGAAGGTGAGCACCGTGTAGCCGTCGGCCGCCGTCACCTTGCCGGCGCTGGTCACGGTCACATCGGCGGCGTCGAGCTTCTTGAGCCCGCTCGCGTCGCCGGCCGAGACGACCTTGGTGGCCGGGTCGGTGATCAGGAAGACGAGCGGGCCGGTCGCCGGGTCGCCGGTGGTGGCGACGCTCAGCGCGTACTGGGTGGAGCCGGGCACCTGGGTGACCGACGCGGTCTGGATCGCCACGATGGCGTCCTGCTTGGTGCCGCGGTGCCCGTCGCCGAAGTTGGTGAACGCGGTGGTCGCGGTGTAGAGCACCGGGAACAGCTGGAAGGCGATCAGCAGCAGGGTGCCGGGGGCGAGGTACTTGGCCGGGATGTGCCGCGGCGTCAGGTACAGGTAGAGCAGGGCGCCGGTGGTGAGGACCAGCAGCGCCAGGCCGACCCAGGCCTCGTGCTCGACCAGCGGGAAGGCGGCCCAGACCGCGATCGCCACGACCAGGCCCAGCAGACCGGCCTTGATCAGCTGGCCGGTCACGCTCGTGTACTTCTCCGGCCTCGGGGGCGGGCCGGCGGCGGGGGCGTGGAGGGCCCGCGTGGCGGGCCCTCCGAGCTGCGTCGTCATTACTTGTTGATCTGGCCGGAGATCGTCTTGCCGGCCGCGGTGATGGTCTTGGCCGGGTCGGCGCCGCCGACGATCGCGGCCTCGGCCTTGCCGAACGGGTCCCAGATCGCGGCCATCTCGGGGATCGCCGGCAGCGGGATCGCGTTCTTGCCCGCCTCCTGCCACTTGGCGAGGTCGGGGTCGGTGCCCTTGACCTGGTCGAAGGCGGCGGTCAGCGCCGGCGGCCGGGGCTCGGCCTGGTAGAGGGCCACGGCCAGGTCGGGGGTGGTCACATAGTTGGTGACGAACTCCTGGGCCAGGGCCTTGTTCTTGCCCTTCGCCGCGACGTAGAAGGTCTGCACGCCGAGGAACGGCTGGGCCGGCTTGCCGCCCGCGAAGCCGGGGACGGGCGAGATGTCGTACTTGATGCCGGCCTTCTTGACGTCGGTGATCGCCCACGGGCCGGAGACCAGGTAGGCGCACTTCTTGCCGGTGAAGGTGGAGATCGAGTTGTCCGAGGTGATCGAGCGCTTGAGGGCGCCCTCACCCTTCTCGCCGAGGGCCGCGATCTTCTTGAACGCGGCGACCGACTCCGGCTTGCCGACGCCGAGGTCCTTGGGGTCGTAGTCGCCGCTCGCGGTGGTGCCGAAGAGATAGCCGCCGGCCGACGAGTACAGCGGGTACAGGTGGTAGGCGTCGCCGGTCTGCCCGACCTGGAGGCAGAGGATCTCGCTCGCCTTCTTGGCGCTCTTGAGCTTCTTGCCGTTGGCGACCAGGTCCTCGATCGTGGCGGGCGCGTCGGGCGCGAGGTCGGTGTTGCGGATCAAAGCCAGGTTCTCGGTCGCGTACGGCACGCCGTACGTCTGCCCGTTGAAGGTGACCGCCTTGAGCGCGTTCCCGGCGATGCCCGCCTTCTGGTCGGCGCTGAGCTGCACCGGGTCGATGGCGCCGTTCTGCACCAGGTTGCCGATCCAGTCGTGGGCGCCGACCATCACGTCCGGGCCGCTGCCCTGCTGGGAGGCGGTCACGAAGGTGGTCTGCTGGTCCTTCGAGATGGCCTGGATCTTGACGGTCACGCCGTTCTCGGTGCCGAACTTGTCGGCGAACGGCTTGAGGGCGGCGGCGCGCTTGTCGTCGGCCCAGATCACGAGCTGGCCGGCCGCTGCCTTGGCGCTCGGGTTGTCGCTTGCGGTCGCCGATTTGTCAGCTTTGTCGCCGCAGCCGGCGGCGAGCAGGGCAAGGGTCAGGGCGCCGGCCACACCCGCGGCACGGATGCGCATATACGTCTCCCGTTCGATTGTGGAGAAAGACTTTGCAGGGACCGACCGCCGCTTGATCGACTTGTGTCGGCCGTGTTGCCGGGACGTTAGCAAGCACTTGCATGTTTTGGAAGCCCTTGCACTCTCGTCGTCGGAAGACGTCATCGGTACAGTGCCCCTCATGCGAGCACGGATGTCCGACATCGCCCGGCAGGCCCAGGTCAGCGAGGCGACGGTGTCGCGCGTCATCAATGACCGGCCCGGCGTATCCCTGGAAACCCGGCAAGCGGTGCTGACCGCTCTCGACGTACTGGGCTACGAACGGCCGGAACGCTTGCGCAAGCGCAGCGCCGGTCTTGTCGGGCTGATCGTGCCAGAGCTCGACAACCCGATCTTCCCGGCGTTCGCCCAGGTCATCGAGTCGACGCTGGCGCAGTCCGGGTACACGCCGGTGCTCTGCACGCAGTCGCCGGGCGGGGTCACCGAGGACGAGTACGTGGAGATGATGCTCGACCGTCAGGTCAGCGGCATCGTCTTCGTCAGCAGCCTGTCCGCCGACACCGCCGCCGACCCGTCGCGCTACCGCCGGCTGATCGAGCGACCGCTTCCGATCGTGCTGGTCAACGGCTGGTCGGAGAGGATCGAGGCGCCCTTCGTGTCCTGCGACGACCGGCTCGCCGGCGACCTCGCGGTCAGCCACCTGGTCGCGCTCGGCCACCGCCGGATCGGGCTCATCTCCGGACCGAACCGGTTCATCAACACCCAGCGCAAGCTCGCCGGATTCCGGGCCGCCCTGCGCCGGCACGCCGTCCCGGACGCGTTCGTCGAGCTCACCCTGTTCGGGGTGGAGGGCGGCGAGGTGGCGGCCGAGCGCCTGCTCGAGCGGGGCGTGACCGGCATCGTCTGCGCCTCCGACCTGATGGCGCTGGGCGCGATCCGGGCCGTGCGGCGGCGGGGGCTGTCGGTGCCGGCCGATGTCTCGGTGATCGGGTTCGACGACTCGCCGCTGATCGCCTTCACCGACCCGCCGCTGACCACCCTGCGGCAGCCGGTCGCCGCGATGGCGGTCGCCGCCGTGCGCTGCCTGGTCGACGAGATCGACGGCCACGGGGCCCCGCGCTCGGAGTACCTCTTCCGCCCCGAGCTGGTGGTGCGGGAGTCGACGGCGGTCGCGCCCCTGGCCGTACGCGTGTAACTTCTTTCAAGGTTTGCTCTCAACCTTTCCGGCGGGACGGGCGTTCTACCTGCCATGTCCATTGATGACGGCTTCCGCGAGTTCGTCGAACGGCAGTGGGGCCCGCTGCTGCGGACCGCCTACCTGCTGACCGGCGATCGCGGCCACGCCGAGGACCTCGTCCAGGCCGCGCTCGAGAAGACCCATCGCAAGTGGGCCCGGGTGGCGACGATGGAGGCGCCGGTCGCGTACGTGCGGCGCGCCATGGTCAACACGGCCACGTCCTGGCGGCGCCGGCGACGGGTCAGCGAGGTGCCGCTCCTGGTCTCCGACGGGCCGGTGCTCGACCCGTACGGCCGCATCGACCAGCGGCACCAGATGCTCGCGGCACTGCGCCGCCTCCCACCACGCATGCGCGCGGTGCTCGTCCTGCGCTACTTCGAGGATCTGGGCGAGGCCGACATCGCCGACGCGCTCGGCTGCTCGGTCGGCAGCGTGAAGAGCCAGGCCTCGCGCGGACTTAACCGGTTACGCGAACAGCTCGCCGCCGACGCCCTGCCCGCCGCCTTCGAGGAGAGCCGACCGTGAACACCGAGACCGCGCTGCGCGACGCGCTCACCCAGGGGGCCGCGGCCCTCGACGTACCGGAAGATCCGTGGTCGTCGTTCACCAAGCGCGAGAAGACCCACCGCCGCAACCGTCGCCTGCGGTTCGCGGCCGTCGCCGTCGTCCTGCTGGCCGCGATCGGCGTGCAGGCCGGAGTGGTGCCGCTGCCCGGCTGGGCGCCCGGGATCGCGATCGCGGGACGGCAGACGGCGCTGACCAACGCGCCGGCGCGCGGCTCGCTCGCGCACGACCGGGCCTTCCAGGACGGCCTCCGCAAGTCGATCAAGGACGTCGAGGACCCCGGCGAGCTCTGGAAGGTCGTCTCCCGCGACAAGATCAAGATTGTGTACGCGGCCGACGTGGCCGGCCACCGGCTGGCGCTCGCCCTGGTGCCGCTGCGGTTCGGGTTCCTCACCGACCAGGCCCTGATCTGGTACGAGGGCCCGTCCGGCGCGAACCCCTCGGCGATGAACGAGGCCGGCCGCGTCGACGGCGGCGAGACCGTGGTGACCTGGATGGCCGGCGACGCCTCGGCCCCCGGCATCGTGGTGGTGGTCGCTCCCCCGGCCTCGACCGTCTCGGTCAGCACCGGCTTCTCCTACACCCCCGCCGGCAAGGTCGCCCACGGCAAGCCGGTGGTGTCGCCGGGCGGCTTGGCCGAGGTGCCGCTGCCGCCCTCGCCGTTCGACCCCGGCACCACCATCACCGTCACCGCCGGGGGCCGCACCCTCTTCCAGGGGCCGGCCGCGGGCAGCTGGTCGGGGCCGTCCTTCAACGGTCCCGGCGACTACGCCGACGCGACCGGGCGGGCGGTCTCGGACGCGGCCCTGACCGCGATGCTGGCCGGTTCGTCGTTCGACCGTGCGACGCTGCGGCAGTGGGTCGCCGGGGCACTGCAGGACGCCCGGCTGCCGGCGGCCGGGACGACCGTGCGGCTGCCCTGGACCGGAACCGTCAATGGCCGGCCGGCCGCGCTGATCACGTTGCAGCCCCGTGGTGGCGGGGTGCTGGCCTACGCGTTCCACGGCTCGGTCACCACGTACCGCGAGGATCTGCGGCTGCTGCTGCCCGCGGCCGGCGCCTACACGCGGCCGATAGCGTGGCGGATGCGGGCCGAGGGCAAGGACGACCGCACCGACCAGGTCATCGTGGTGACCCCGCCCGGCACGGTGTCGGCAAAGCTCGGTCCCACGCCGCTGACGCTGGACAAATCGGGCGCCGCGATCGGGATCCTGCCGTCGGACGCGGTCGCCTCGGTGACGGCCTACCCGTCGGGCGCGTCCACTCCGGTGCCGCCGTTCGAGACCGACAGCGGGGGCCTGCCCGGCGACACCCCCAAGACCCGAGTCGTCGAGTGACTCAGCCGCTGCGGACAAATCGGGAATCGTCGAGGTAGGCCCGCACGCACGCGGCCGACGAGGGAAAGGTTTCCGCGGGCAGTCGCGTCCGCGGAAACCACCCGATCCGAGCACACTTGTGCGGCTCGGCGTTGAACGGCTCACCGTGCCGGCCCGGATCGTGCTCGGCCGCGAACGCCAGCCCGAGCCGGACGAGCCCACTCCGCCCCCGGTGCTGCACGGTGGCGACCGCTCTGACCTCCCCGCCGTCGAGGGCGATGCCGATCTCCTCGCGGCTTTCCCGAACCACCGCGTCGATCGCGTCCTCGCCGAGCTCCAGCTTCCCGGACGGCAGGTTCCACTGCCCGTCGGCGTACCCCGTGCCCGCCCGGAGCCCCAGCAGAACGCGTTTCCCCGACGTCAACAGAAGCAGCACATCCACCGGATGCAGAGGCGTACCCGCCACGTGCATCACCTCCTCCGCAGACCTTGATGACCTCACGCACCCACCGCACTCGAAGTCATCAACGCCCGACCGCCCGCCGCGCCACCCACCGAGTCGCCAGCCGCGCCGACAACCCCACCGTCACCCGCCACGCCACCCGGCATTCCCCGCCCGCGCCAGGCGCCACCCTCCTCGCCACCCCGGCACTCCCCGCCCGCGACACCCTCCTCGCCACGGGAACTCCCCGCCCGCGCTAGACGCCACCCTCCTCACCATCCGCAACGCCACGCCAGGCCACGACAGCGCCACTCAGTCACCCGCGACTCACGCCATCCCACCCCACCCACCGCGGGGCACCACCCACCCAGGATCTTGATGAATCGGGAACGCTCGGTGCGCTCGAAATCATCAGCGCTGCCGCGCCACCACCTGCTGCCGCCCGCTCCGGTGCGCCATGGCGCCGGAAGGCGAAATCTAGGTGACCTGGCGCACGGGACACCCGAAGCCTTCAGGGCTGTAGGGCCGCCGGCCGCGACTCGCGCAGGGGCGCCTTCGACATTCATGGACTTCTCTTGCTTGAGGTGGCGGGGAGACCTAACATCGGCGCAATGCCGCATTGACGTACGTGAAACTTCGGGCCCGGCTGTCGAAGCGCTTCGACAGGCGAAGTCGCAGGTCACGCCCGTGTGGTTGTCTCGTACGAAAGGGATACCGACATGCGTAGGCGTACTCTCGCGCTCGGCACGGCCGCCGCCCTCGGGGTCGCGGTGACGGCCGGCGTGGTCACCGCGGGGCCGGCCGCGGCGGCCGCCGGCTGCACCGTCACCTATGCCGTGAGCAGCCAGTGGCCCGGTGGCTTCGGAGCGAACGTGACGATCAAGAACCTCGGCGACCCCTTCAGCTCGTGGACGCTGGCGTGGTCGTTCGGGGCCGGCCAGACCGTCACCCAGTCGTGGAACACCGCCCTGACCCAGAGCGGCTCGACCGTGACGGCCAAGAACGCCGGCTACAACGGCTCGATCGCGACAAATGGGACGGCCTCGTTCGGCTTCAACGGGTCGTGGACGGGGACCAACCCGGTACCGGCCGCGTTCTCGCTGAACGGCGTGGCGTGCACCGGCGGCGTGAGCAACCCGACAACCTCGCCGACGACCACGCCACCCACGACGACCCCTCCCCCGGCGAGCGGCGTTCCCTCGGACGCGGTCTGGGTCGCCTCCGGCCAGTGGGACTCGTGGACCAACAACGGCTACACCCTCAACAACGACGTCTGGGGCGGCGGCGCCGGGCCGCAGACGATCTGGGCGCGTACCGGAACGAATTGGGGTGTCGTGGCGAACCACCCGCGCACCAGCGGCGTCAAGTCCTACCCGCACACGGGCAAGACGCTGAACCGCACGCTCAGCTCGCTCGGCTCGGTCTCCAGCTCGTTCAACGTCTCGGTGCCGCCCGACGGCGATTATGAGACCGCGTACGACATCTGGGCGAACTCCAACGCGTACGAGGTGATGATCTGGACCAACCAGCACGGCGCGGTGGGTCCGATCGCCGAGTCCTACGACGCCAACGGCGCGGTTCCGTCCGTGCGCAACCTGTCGGTGGGCGGCCACACCTGGAACGTCTACCGGGGCTCGAACGGCAGCAACGCGGTCTACTCCTTCGTCCGCACGAGCGGCACCGATGCGGGCACGATCGACGTCCTCGCGGTGCTGAAGTGGCTGCGCACCAGCGGCCGGTGGGCCGACGTGACGGTCGGCGACATCCAGTTCGGCTTCGAGCTGAGCGGCACGGCGGGACAGTCCAACTTCACCACCAACACCTTCTCTCTCACGTACGGCTGAAAGACCGCTCCCGGTCCGCGGCGACACCCACGCGTCGCGGGCCGGGTAGCATCGGCCGCGAAATCCGTATCCCCGGCCCTGGATACACGTCGCAGACGGGCCCGGGACCCCGCCATGATCGCGGGGAGGAGGGGCGACTCAGTTGTCGCTGCCTACCTACGGAGAAAGATCATGCAATTCGGATTGGGTCTGCCCATCAGCTCGCCCGCCCTGCTGCCCGAGTGGGCGCGCGCGGCCGAGGACTGCGGCTTCGACTCGCTCGCCCTGCTCGACCGGCTCGCGTTCGACAATCCCGAGCCGCTGACCGCGCTGGCCGTGCTGGCCGGCGCCACCTCGCGGATCCGCCTGCAGACCGAGGTGCTGCTCGGGCCGCTGCGCGCGACCGCGCTGCTGGCCAAGCAGGTGGCCACCCTGCACCGGATGTCCGGCGGGCGGTTCGTGCTCGGCATCGGCGTCGGGGGCCGCGCCGACGACCACGACGCCGCCGGCGTGCCGCTGTCCGCGCGCGGGCGGGTGCTCGACCGGCAACTGCCGGAGCTGCGGCAGATCTGGCGCGGCGAGCCGTACCGCGGCGCCGTCATCGGTCCCCGGCCGCTGACCCCGCCGGAGATCCTGATCGGCGGGTTCGCGCCGGCCGCACTGCGCCGGGTCGCGCTGTTCGCCGACGGGTTCCTCTGCGCCGCTCCCCTGTCCTGGGCCGGCGGGCTCGTGCAGACCGTGCGGGACCAGTGGGCTTCGGCCGGCCGCGCCGGGCGGCCGCGCCTGGTGTGCCAGATCAACGTCGCGGCCGGGCCGGCCGCCGCCGTCGCCCGGGCCCGGACCGCGGTGGCCGGCTACTACGCCTTCACCGGGCGGCCGGGGTGGGGCGCTCCCCTGACCGACCCGGCGGAGATCGCCGACACCGTGGCCGCCTACCGCGAGTTCGGCGCGGACGAGCTCGTTCTCTACTGCTACGGCGACGATCCGGGCCAAGTTCCGGCGCTTGCCCGGCTTGTCTGCTGACTTAGCGGATAAATCCGGTGACGGAGTGATGTCATCGACAGGGGGTATGTGGTTGCCGCTCCGGAGGCGGGCTTGATACGGTTCTCTGCATAGTCATGCGGAGGTTGGTATGGGAATCCGGGTTGCGGTCGCGGGGGCCAGTGGTTACGCGGGCGGCGAGCTTCTTCGTCTGCTCGCCGGCCACCCCGAGTTCGACCTCGTGGCCGCCACGGCGCACTCGCAGGCGGGCACGCACGTCGCCGCCGTGCACCCGCAGCTGACCGGGCTCGACCTGACGCTGAGCGCGACCGACCCGGCCGCGCTCGGCGACGCCGACCTGGTCTTTCTCGCCCTGCCGCACGGGCAGTCGGCGGCGCTGGCGGCCCGGCTGCCGGCCGGTGTCAAGATCGTGGATCTGGGCGCCGACTTCCGGCTGAAGGACGCCGAGCTCTGGCGGCGCTACTACGGCGGCGAGCACGCCGGCACCTGGACCTACGGGCTGCCCGAGCTGCCCGGCCAGCGCGAGCTGATCGCGAGCGCCGACCGGGTGGCCAACACGGGTTGTTATGCGGCCACGATCACGCTCGCGCTCGCGCCGCTGATCGCCGCCGGCCTGGCCGATCCGGCCGACGTGGTGGTCGTGGCCAGCTCCGGCACGTCCGGGGCCGGCCGCGGCGCCAAGGTCAACCTGCTCGGCAGCGAGGTGATGGGCGACCTCTCGCCGTACAAGGTGGGCGCACACCAGCACGTGCCCGAGATCAAGCAGGCGACCGGCGCGACGTCGCTGTCCATGACGCCGGTGCTCGCGCCGATGCCGCGGGGCATCCTGGCCACCGTCACCGCGCGCTTCGCCGGCGCGGGCGATCCGGCCGAGGTGCTGCGCCGGGCGTACGCCGAGGAGCCGTTCGTCCATGTGCTGCCGGCCGGTCACTGGCCGCACACGGCCGCCACCGCCGGGTCCAACTCGTGCCACCTGCAGGCCACGGTCGACGTCGACTCCGGCCGGATCGTCGTGGTCAGCGCCCTCGACAACCTCGGCAAGGGCGCCGCCGGCCAGGCCGTCCAGTGCGCCAACCTCATGTCCGGCCTGCCCGAGACGATGGGCCTGTCCGTGTTCGGAGTAGCACCATGACCGTCACCCACCCGAAGGGCTTCCGGGCCAGCGGGGTCGCCGCCGGTCTCAAGGGCACCGGCAACCCCGACGTGGCCCTCGTCGTCAACGACGGGCCCGACTTCACCGCCGCCGGCGTCTTCACCGGCAACCGGGTCAAGGCCGCCCCGGTCCTGTGGAGCCAGCAGGTGCTCAAGGGCGGCATCGTCCGCGCCGTCGTGCTGAACTCCGGCGGCGCCAACGCGTGCACCGGCTCGCAGGGATTCCGCGACACGCACGCGACCGCGGAGCACGTCGCGACCGTGCTGCGCGGCGGCCCGAAACCGCAGATGATCGGCGCCGGCGACGTGGCGGTCTGCTCGACCGGCCTGATCGGCGAGCTGCTCCCGATGGACAAGCTGCTGCCCGGCGTCACCGCCGCGGCCAAGGCGCTGGCCGGCGACGGCGGCCCGAAGGCCGCCGAGGCGATCATGACGACCGACACGGTGGCGAAGAACGCGGTGGTCCAGCGCGACGGCTGGTCGGTCGGCGGCATCGCCAAGGGCGCCGGCATGCTCGCCCCGGCGCTGGCCACCATGCTCGTCGTCGTCACCACCGACGCGTCGGCCGACAACGAGGTGCTCGACGCCGCGCTGCGCGAGGCGACCCGGGTGACGTTCGACCGGATCGACGCCGACGGCTGCATGTCGACCAACGACACCGTGCTGCTGCTGGCCAGCGGCGCCTCCGACGTGCAGCCCTCGCCCGAGGAGCTGACCGCCGCGGTCACCGCCGTCTGCCACGACCTCGCCCAGCAGCTGATCGCCGACGCCGAGGGCGCCACCAAGCACATCGCGATCGTGGTCGAGGGCGCCGCCACCGAGGCCGACGCGGTCGAGGTCGGCCGCGTGGTGGCCCGCAACAACCTGGTCAAGACGGCATTGTTCGGCAACGACCCGAACTGGGGACGGATCCTGGCCGCGGTGGGCACGACGACCGCGAGATTCGAGCCCGACCGGGTCGACGTCGCGATCAACGGGGTGTGGATCTGCCGGGGCGGGGCCGCGGCCGAGGACCGGTCCAAGGTCAACCTGGAGAACCGGGACGTCACCATCACGGTCAACCTGCACGAGGGCGAGATGGCGGCGACGATCTGGACGACCGATCTGTCCCACGCGTACGTGCACGAGAACTCGGCGTACTCCTCGTGACCCCGCACGACAAGGCCGAGGTCCTGATCGAAGCGCTTCCCTGGCTGGAGCGTTTCCACGGTGCGACGGTCGTCATCAAGTACGGCGGCAACGCCATGATCAACCCGTCACTCCAGGCGGCTTTCGCCGCTGACGTCGTCTTCATGCGTTATGTCGGCATCAAGCCGGTTGTCGTCCACGGCGGCGGGCCGCAGATCAGTCGAATGCTCAACAAACTGGGCATCGAAAGCGAGTTTCGCGGCGGCCTCAGAGTCACCACCCCGGAAGCGGTCGATGTCGTAAGAATGGTTTTGGTCGGACAGGTCGGGCGTGAACTCGTGGGCTTGATCAACAAGCACGGGCCGTTCGCGGTGGGACTGTCCGGCGAGGATGCCCGCTTGTTCACGGCCGTCCGGCGCACCGCCACGATCGACGGCGAGCAGGTCGACATCGGCCAGGTCGGCGACGTCGACAAGGTCGACATCTCGGGTATCGAGGACCTGATCCGGGCCGGCCGCATCCCGGTCGTCGCCAGCGTCGCGCCCGACGCGGACGGAGTCGTGCACAACGTCAACGCCGACACCGCCGCGGCCGCCCTGGCCGAGGCGCTCGGCGCCCGTAAGCTGGTCGTGCTCACCGACGTGCCCGGCCTCTACACCAACTGGCCCGACACCTCGTCGCTGACCACCCGGATCGACGCCGACGATCTGGAGAAGCTGCTCCCCCGGCTCGAGGCGGGCATGGTTCCCAAGATGGAGGCGTGCCTGCGGGCCGTCCGCGGCGGCGTGCCCGCGGCGCACGTCGTCGACGGCCGGGTCGCCCACTCCACGCTGCTCGAAGTCTTCACCCCCGAAGGGATCGGAACGATGGTGGTGCCCGCATGAGCACGCTGGCCGAGCGCTGGTCGCAGTCGATGATGAACAACTACGGGACGCCGCAGATCGCCCTGGTCCGCGGCGAGGGCGCGGTGGTGACCGACGAGAACGGCAAGGAGTACGTCGACTTCCTCGGCGGCATCGCGGTCAACGCCCTGGGCCACGCCCACCCGGCCGTCGTCGAGGCCGTCACCACCCAGGTCCAGCAGCTCGGGCACGTCTCCAACCTCTACGTCGCCGAGCCCTGCGTCGCGCTGGCCGAGCTGCTGCTCGCGCTGGCCGGGCGCACCGGCCGGGTCATCTTCGGCAACTCCGGCGCCGAGGCCAACGAGGCGGCGTTCAAGCTGTCCCGGCTCACCGGCCGCACCCACGTGGTGGCCACTCACGGCGCCTTCCACGGCCGTACGATGGGCGCGCTCGCGCTGACCGGCCAGCCGGCCAAGGCCGACCCGTTCCGGCCGTTGCCCGGTTTTGTCGACCATGTGGATTTCGGGGATCTGTCCGCTTTGGCGGCCGCGGTCTCCGACCGGACCGCCATGGTCATCCTGGAGCCGATTCAGGGTGAGAACGGCGTGGTCGTCCCGCCCGCCGGCTACCTGGCCGGGGCCCGGGAGATCTGCACCCGCAACGGCGCGCTGCTCGTGCTGGACGAGGTGCAGACCGGCATCGGCCGCACCGGCCACTGGTTCCACCACCAGAGCGAGGGCGTCGAGCCCGATGTCGTCACCCTGGCCAAGGGCCTCGGCGGCGGGCTGCCGCTGGGCGCCTGCCTGGCCTTCGGGCCGGCCGCCGACCTGTTCACCCCCGGCTCGCACGGCACGACCTTCGGCGGCAACCCGATCGCCTGCGCGGCCGGCCTCGCCGTGGTCCGCACGATCGCCGGCGAGGGCCTGCTCGACCACGTCAAGCGGGTCGGCGAGCAGCTGCGGCGCGGCCTGGAGAACCACCCGCTCGTGGATCACGTCCGCGGCGCCGGCCTCCTGCTCGGGGTCGTGCTCCGGGCGCCGGAGTCGAAGCGGATCGCGGCGTCCTTGCAGGACGCCGGGTTCCTGGTCAACGCGTCGCAACCGGACGTCATCCGGCTCGCGCCGCCTCTGATCGTCAGCACCGAGCAGGCCGACGCCCTCATCGCCGTCCTGGACGGTCTGCAATGACGCGACACTTCCTGCGCGACGACGACCTGACCCCGCAGGAGCAGGCGACCGTCCTCGACCTCGCGGCCGAGATGAAGGCGAACCGCTTCCAGTACCGGCCGCTCGAGGGCCCGCGCTCGGTCGCGGTCTTCTTCGACAAGGTCAGCCTGCGCACCCGGCTGTCGTTCGAGGCCGGCATCGCCGAGCTCGGCGGCCAGCCGGTCATCGTGGACACCCAGGCCACCCACTTCGGCCGGGGCGAGTCGCTGGCCGACGCCGGGCGGGTCGTCTCGCGCTACGTGGCGGCCATGGTCTTCCGCACCACCGGCGACGAGCGGCTCGTCGAGCTTGCCTCGGGGGTCAACGTGCCGGTGGTCAACGCGCTCACCGACGGCTTCCACCCCTGCCAGCTGCTCGCCGACCTGCAGACGATCCGCGAGCGGCTGGGCGGGACGCAGGGGCGCAAGCTGGCGTACGTGGGTGACGCCGCCAACAACATGGCCCACTCCTACCTGCTGGCCGGGGCCACCGCGGGCATGCACGTACGGGTGGCCGGCCCGTCCGGCTTCGACCCCGCGCCCGCCGTCGTGTCCCGGGCCGCCGAGATCGCGGCCTGGACCGGGGGCTCGGTCGAGGTGCTGCGCGACCCGTTCGAGGCCGTCGACGGGGTGGACGTGATCGCCACCGACACCTGGACGTCGATGGGTCAGGAGAACGACGGCAAGGACCGGCTCACCCCGTTCCGGCCCTACCAGGTCGGCGACAAGCTGCTGGCCGCCGCCGCGACCGGGGCGATCGTCCTGCACTGCCTGCCCGCGCACCGCGGCGAGGAGATCACCGACGACGTGATGGACGGCCCGCAGAGCGCGGTGTTCGACCAGGCGGAGAACCGTCTGCACGCCCAGAAGGCGCTGCTGACCTGGCTGCTGGCGGTGAACGAGCAATGACCGGACCGGTGACCCGGGCCGGGCGGCACGCCCGGATCGTCGAGCTCATCCGCGCCTCGTCGATCCGGTCGCAGACCGAGCTGGCCGACCTCCTGGCCGCCGACGGCATCCACGTCACCCAGGCCACGCTCTCCCGCGACCTGGAGGAGCTGCGCGCCGTTAAGGTCAGCGGCGCCTACCTCATCCCCGAGGACGGCCAGCGGCCGCTCCGCGAGGCCGAGAGCGCGCCCGCCCGCCTCGTCCGGCTGCTGCGGGAGCTGCTGACCGGGGTGGACGCCAGCGGCAACATCGCGGTCCTGCGCACGCCCCCGGGCGCGGCCCAGTTCCTGGCCAGCGCGCTGGACCGCTCCGGACTCACCGATGTCGTCGGCACCATCGCCGGCGACGACACGATTCTCGTCGTGGCCCGCGACGTCACCGGCGGCAAGGCCTTGGCCGACAAGCTCGCCGAATGGGCTGGGCACCACTCCGACATCACCGAAGGGAGCATCCCGTGACCGAGCGGGTCGTTCTTGCATACTCCGGGGGCCTCGACACCTCCGTGGCCATCCCCTACCTCGCCGACCAGATCGGCGGGGAGGTCATCGCCGTCGCCCTCGACGTCGGCCAGGGCGGGGAGGACATGGAGGTCATCCGGCAGCGCGCGCTCGACTGCGGCGCCGCCGAGAGCGTCGTGGTGGACGCCCGCGACGAGTTCGCGGCCGACTTCTGCCTGCCGGCGCTGCGGGCCAACGCCCTCTACATGGACCGCTACCCGCTGGTGTCGGCGCTGAGCCGGCCGCTGATCGTGCGCCACCTGGTCGAGGCGGCCAAGCAGCACGGCGGCACGGTCGTCTCGCACGGCTGCACCGGCAAGGGCAACGACCAGGTCCGGTTCGAGGTCGGCATCGGCGCGCTCGCTCCCGACCTCAAGGTCATCGCGCCGGCCCGGGACTTCGCCTGGACCCGGGACAAGGCGATCGCGCTGGCCGAGGAGAAGGGCCTGCCGATCGACGTGTCGCACAAGTCGCCGTACTCGATCGACCAGAACTTGTGGGGTCGCGCCGTCGAGACCGGGTTCCTCGAGGACATCTGGAACTCGCCGATCGAGGACATCTACTCGTACACCTCGGATCCCTCGGTCGCCCGTGACCCCGATGAAGTCGTGATCACCTTCGACCAGGGCAACCCGGTCGCGATCGACGGCGAGACGGTCACCCCGCTGCAGGCGATCACCGAGCTCAACCGGCGGGCCGGAGCGCAGGGCGTGGGCCGGCTCGACATGGTCGAGGACCGGCTGGTCGGCATCAAGAGCCGCGAGGTGTACGAGGCGCCGGGCGCGATCGCTCTGATCACCGCCCACCAGGAGCTCGAGAACGTCACCGTCGAGCGTGACCTGGCCCGGTTCAAGCGCTCGGTCGACCAGCGCTGGGGCGAGCTGGTCTACGACGGCCTGTGGTTCTCGCCGCTGAAGAGCTCGCTCGACGCCTTCATCGACGACGCGCAGAAGCACGTCTCGGGCGAGGTGCGGCTGACCCTGCACGGCGGCCGCGCGGTGGTCACCGGCCGGCGCTCGGAGGCCAGCCTCTACGACTTCGGCATGGCCACCTACGACACCGGCGACACGTTCGACCAGTCGCTGGCCAAGGGCTTCGTGCAGCTCTGGGGTCTCCCGTCGCGCATGGCGGCGGGCCGCGACCGGCGGCTGGCAGACTGAACGTCGTGACCGAGAAAACGAGTTTGTGGGGCGGCCGGTTCTCCGGCGGCCCCGCCGACGCCCTGGCCCGGCTGTCGGTGAGCGTCCAGTTCGACTGGCGGCTCGCGCCGTACGACATCGCCGGCTCCCGGGCCCACGCCCGGGTGCTCGCCGCGGCCGGGCTGCTCGACCCGGACGAGCTGGGCCAGATGCTGGCCGCCCTCGACGACCTCGAGGCGGCCTGCGCGTCCGGTGAGTTCCGGCCCACGATCGACGACGAGGACGTGCACACCGCGCTCGAGCGCGGCCTGCTGGAACGCCTCGGCGCGCTCGGCGGCAAGCTGCGCGCCGGCCGGTCCCGCAACGACCAGGTCGCCACCGACCTGCGGCTCTACCTGCGCGACCACGCCCGCGGCGTGGCCGTCGCCCTGGTCGAGCTGGCCGACGCGCTCACGTCGCAGGCCGCGCTGAACGTCGACACGGCGGCGCCGGGCCTGACGCACGTGCAGCACGCCCAGCCGGTGACGTTCGGGCACTGGCTGCTCGCCCACGTGCACCCGCTGCTGCGCGACCTCGACCGCTTGCGCGACTGGGACGCCCGGGCCGCCATCTCGCCGCTCGGCTCCGGCGCGCTGGCCGGCTCCTCGCTGCCGCTCGACCCGGCCGCGGTCGCGAAGGAACTGGGCTTCACCGCGCCGGCCCCGAACTCGATGGACGCCGTGGCCGACCGCGACTTCGTGGCCGAGTTCCTGTTCGTGACGGCGCTGATCGGCGTGCACCTGTCCCGCCTCGGCGAGGAGGTGGTGCTCTGGACCTCGACCGAGTTCGGCTGGGTCGAGCTGGACGACGCCTTCGCGACCGGGTCGTCGATCATGCCGCAGAAGAAGAACGCGGACATCGCCGAGCTGGCCCGGGGCAAGAGCGGCCGGCTCGTCGGCGGCCTCGTGGCGGTGCTGACCATGCTCAAGGGACTGCCCCTCACGTACGACCGCGACATGCAGGAGGACAAGGAGCCGGCGTTCGACGCGATCGAGACGCTCCAGCTCCTGCTGCCGGCCCTGGCCGGCATGATCTCCACGATGACCGTACGGGCCGACCGGCTGGCCGCGGCCGCGCCGGTGGGCTTCTCGCTGGCCACCGAGGTCGCCGACTGGCTGGTGCGGCGCGGCGTCCCGTTCCGCGAGGCGCACGAGATCACCGGCCAGCTGGTGGCGTTGTGCTCGGTGCGCGGCTGCGAGCTCGAGGACCTCACCGACGACGACCTCAAGACGGTGAGCGGCCACCTCGACCCGTCCGTCCGCGCGGTCCTCTCGGTGCAGTCCGCGCTGGCCAGCCGCACGACGCCGGGCTCGACCGGCCCCGGCCCGGTGGCCGAGCAGCTGGCGTCGGTCCAGCAGAAGCTCGACGGCTGGCGCGAGTGGGCGCTGGAGAAGGTCGTCCCGCGCTGAGCGTCCACGGCCGGCCGCCCACGGCGGCCGGCCTCAGCGCGGGCGGATGTCGTCGGGCTGGTCGCGGACCGGCGGCGGGGAAGACTGTGCGGGGATGGCGGGCGCGCTCAGGATCTGCAACGGGTCCTTGCGCAGCCGGAGGGCCACGATCAGGTACGTCGCCACACCCACGGCGAGGCCGATCGCGTACCAGCCGAAAGCGTCCGTCCCCTCGGGGAAGAGCGCGGTGACCGCGCCGCCGCCGATGGCCGCGAGTACGGCGGCCAGGTCGGAGATGCTGGCCTTGTCGTTGCTGTGGACCAGCGTCCGGTAGGTGATGAAACCCACCACCAGTCCGAAGCAGACACTGCCGATGTTCAGCACCACCACGGTCGCACCCTCCTAGGGCAGTCGAAGGCCGGCATCGCAGTACGGGGAGTACGCGAGCCCCATCACATTGCCGCGCGCGAGCAACTGCCAGCGCACCTGGCGCATCGCCGCGCCCACGCCGCCGCCGCTCCCCCAGGCCGCGACGAAGGCGCTCATCGCGTAGGCGGCCAGGCGCTGTTCCATCGTCACCTCGGTGGCGAGCACCCCGGCCGCGCCGGTCGAGCGGACGAACGCGGACGCGAAGTCGGTGAGCGTCTCGGGCAGCCGCTCGCCGGTGTAGCAGCCGTTCAGCACCACCAGCGGCCGCCGGCTCTCCCAGCGGACCGCCGGGGACAGCTCGGCCCAGAAGCTGACGTCCTCCGGCCGCAGCGTGCCGCCCCGGCCGAAGTCGAGCGCGAGCCCGCCGGACGAGCTGCCCGCGCCGGTGACCCGCCGGCCGTGGCAGAACAGGTAGAGAAGGTCCGCACCGCCGATCACCGCGTCCCGCAGCGCCTCGACGTCGGTGGTGACCACGCTGGCCGCGCCGAGCCGGTCGAGCACGGCCCGCTGCCGGTCCCAGTCCGCGCCCGCAAGCTCGGCGTTGAGCCCGACCACCACGGCGGCGGGCCGCGCCTCGCTGGTCGCGGCGGCCAGCGTCATCCGCCCGCTCGACGGCGGCACCTCCAGCACGTGGGCGAGACCCCAGAACCCGTAGGGGCACAGCACACCGTGCCGCTGATCATGGCCGGCCGCGTGCGGGCAACGATCGGGCACGCCGCCGGAGCCGGCCGGCCCTGCGCCCGCCGGGCCCAGCTCGTGGACGCTCGGGCACAACCCCGCGCCGTCCTGGATCGGCAAGTCGTAGACGAGCTGCCACGGGATCACCGCCCGCGACCCCTCGGCCAGCGCCACCTGGATCGTCGCCGGTCCGCTGCCGGCCGCCAGCGCGCGCCGCATCGTCAGCCTGTCGTCCACATCCGGGAAGATGCCCAGATAGGCCGAGGAACCGGCACGGGCCATCGCCCACAGGTCGGCGACATAATCCTTTTCGGACTTCGCGAACCCGTCGTCGTAGAGCGACCGCCACCCGCCGCCGGTCTCGCTGAGCTGCCGGTCGAAAAGCACCGCCCGCAGGCTCCGGGCCGCGTCCCCGGCCTGCGCGTCGGAGAGCTCGGTGCCGACCCGGGTGCCGGCCGCGTCGTTGACGACCAGGTAGTGCCGCCCCTCGGCCAGGTCACCGAGCCGGATCGACATCGCGCGGTCGCCGAACCGGTCGAGCTCGGCCAGCTCCTTGCTCAGCGTGAAGACGGCCCGCCCGACCGGCGCCGGCCCGCCGTCGCCGACCGCGACCTCGATCTCGAACGCCTGGATCGCGGCCGCGCCGAGGTGCAACGCGAGCTGCAGCTGTTGCACGCCGGGTGAGCGCGGCGCGATCACGCTCAGGCTCAACCACGGCGATCGGTCACTCTCGGTGCACCGGTGCCGGTCACCGGGTGTGCACGAGCAGACAAACCCCTCGCCCGTACGCGGGAGAAAGATCGCGCCGCTCTGCACCACCTGCCCGTCCCGGGAGAGCACGGCCTGCAGCCACCAGCCCTCGTCCGGGTCGCCCAGCAGCTCTTCCGGGAACGGCGGCGTGGTCGGCGGCAGGATGCTCCCGGCCCGCGGCGCGCCGATCCCGACGCGGACGAGGAAGGGCAGCTCCGGCGGAAGCCCACCGGTCGCCGCCCGCCCCGCCCCGTCGACGACCGCCACGCTCACCACGCGCGACCGGCGGACGGCAGGGATGAGGTCGGGCTTCTCCGGCGTCGCCTCCGGGCGCGGCAGCCCCATCGTGGGCCAGCGCTCGAGCTCCTCGGCCGGAATCCCCTCGGCCGGGAGAATGCCGGGGTCGGCGTAATCGGCGTCCGGGAGGCCGGCCTCGAAGTCGAAGTCCGGAAAGTCGATGCTCTCGTAGTCGATCGGCGGCCCCGAGCTCACGACGCGCGGCGACCACTGCGGGAAGCTCTCGGCGAGATCCTGACTCCGGGTCACGATCACCACGGTCAGGCCCGCGTCGAGGAGCTCCCGGATCACCCGCTGGGCCAGGGTCACCGAGGACTCGATCTCCACGACCATGGTGCCCCGGGTGGCCACCGGGAAGGCGCCGCGATCACCGTCGACCCGCCGAACCGGCGTGGGCGCCTCGCGCAGGATCGCGTCGAGAGCCGAATCCCGGTCGGGGCCGGGGTCGCCCACCACAAAGGCCAGTCGCCACACGCGGATCAGGTTATCGTTCGGCGCGTGGAAATCGTCGATCTGACCGCGCTCCCCGTTCACTCGATCGAAGCATTCGGAAGCATCGGGCTGAGCGCCGCCAAGCTCGTGCGCGAGCCGGCCGCCGAGGTGACCGTGCTGCGGGTCGAGGCCGGCGGCAAGATCGGCTCCCATCCGGCGCCGGTCGGCCAGCTGCTGGTGGTGCTCTCCGGCGGCGGCGAGGTGCGCTCGGGCGACGGTCCGTGGCTGCCGATCGGCGCCGGGCAGGCCGCGTTCTGGGCGGCCGGCGAGGAGCACGCGACCCGGTCGAAAGGGGGACTGACCGTGCTCGCCATTGAGTCCACCGAGCTGTGCAACAAAACTGCAAATGGAACTCATTGACCCTGATGCATTGACGGTGGCAGATTCCGGAACGGAATAACCGTCCCCCGGAACCATCAAACGACGGGCCCTTGCCGGTCACGCCGTCGCTGCCGTTCGCTCTCCGGCGGGTTCCCAATGCGACAAGGAGAATTGCGCATGGCACCCACACCACGCGCCCGCCGGTGGCGCCGGCCGGCCGGTGTCGGCGGGCTGGTCACGCTGGTCGCGGCGGGCCTCTTCGTCACCGTCACGGACGCCGAGGCGGCGACCGTCTTCAGCGCCGACTTCGAGACCGGCAGCACCAGCGGCTGGTCGAAATCGGGCGGCACCTGGTCGATCACATCGGACGGATCGCGGGTGCTCCAGCAGTCCGACTCCGGCAGCGAGCGCGCCCGCGAGTTCGCCGGGCAGACCAGCTGGGCCGACTACTCGGTGCAGGCCCGGGTCAAGGCCACGTCGTTCGCCACCACCAGCGGCGTGGTGGCCCTGACCGCGCGCGCCGCGGGCGCGACCAGGATGTACCGGCTGTCGCTGACCGGCGGCAACAAGGTGCAGCTCGAGACCATGAACGGCTCGGCCGTCACCATCCTGGCCAGTCTCGGCCAGACCATCTCGACCAGCACGTTCTACACGCTGAAGCTGTCGGTGAACGGCACCACGATCAGCGGTTCGATCAACGGGACCAGCGTGGGCAGCGCGACCGACAGCACGATCGGCGCCGGGCGGATCGGGCTGCTGACCGAGCACGCGGCCGGGCGTTTCGACGATGTGGTCGTGGACGATGCCGGCGACTCGACGCCGACCTCGCCTACCACGACCCCGACCACATCACCGACCACATCACCGACGACGCCGACGACGCCGACGACCTCCCCGACGACGCCTCCCACCAGCGGCGCCCTCTATGTGGCGCCCAACGGCTCGGCGAGCGCGGCGGGCACGCAGTCGGCCCCGACCACGCTCGCCTCGGCGATCACCCGGATCGCGGCCGGCGGGACGATCTACATGCGGGGCGGCATCTACGCGCCGTCGTCGACGATCACGATCGCGCCCGGGAACAACGGCACATCGGCCGCCCGGAAGACAATTTCCGCGTACCCGGGGGAAACTCCGGTGTTGAATTTCTCGGCGCAGGCGGAGGACCCGGCGAACCGCGGGCTGGCGATCAACGGCAACTACTGGCACGTGTACGGAATCGTGGTCGAGCACGCCGGCGACAACGGCATCTTCGTCGGCGGCAGCAACAACGTCATCGAGCGCACGGTGACCCGGTTCAACCACGACACCGGCCTGCAGCTGTCCCGCACCGCCTCGGACACGCCGCAGTCGCAGTGGCCGTCGAACAACCTGATCGTCAGCGCCGAGTCGCACGACAACGCCGACTCCGACGGTGAGGACGCGGACGGCTTCGCCGCCAAGCTCACGGTCGGCACCGGCAACATCTTCCGGTACGACGTGTCGCACAACAACATCGACGACGGCTGGGACCTCTACACCAAGACCGACACCGGCGCGATCGGCCCGGTCACCATCGAGTACTCACTGTCCTACGCCAACGGCACGCTCAGCGACGGCTCGCAGGCCGGCGCGGGCGACCGCAACGGCTACAAGCTGGGCGGCGAGGATATCGGCGTCAACCACGTCGTCACGCACAGTATCGCCTACCGGAACGGCCACCACGGCTTCACCTACAACAGCAACCCCGGCTCGATGACCATCTCCAACGACGTGGCGATCGACAACGCCGAGCGCAACTTCTCGTTCGACGCCGGCACGTCCACCTTCCGGACCAACACGTCGTGCCGCAGCTCGAGCGGCACGAACGACCGGATCGTCGGCAACGCCGACAGCTCGAACCAGTTCTGGTCCGGCACGAACGGCTCGAGATGCACCACGTACAGCGGCGCGCTCGGCTGGTCCTACGCCTCCGACGGCAGGCTGCAGGTCACCTTCGGCGGCAAAGTCGTCAACCCGTAGCGTCACCCGGCCGGACCGGCGCGACTCCGCGCCGGCCCGGCCGACCGCGGGATGGCGTTGACATCCGTCTATTCCAGGTTGGACGGTCGAGGCATGTCTCGTCCTCGCAAGATGCTCGCCTCGACGCTCCTCGTGGCGGCCCTGGTCGCGGTGGCCGCCCGTCCCGCGGCCGCGGCCCTGCCGGCACCCGGTGACCTCCACGTCACCGCCATCACGCCCGTCTCGGTCACGCTCTCCTGGACCGCGTCCGAGGGCGCCACCGACTACCAGGTCAACTACACCCAGGCCTTCAACGACGTCTATTGGTCGCAGCCGGTCGGCAACGTCACGACGGCCACGATCACCGGGTACATCTCCCCGGGCCGGCAGTACTCGTTCCGGGTCAGCGCCAAGGACGCGAGCGGGTACTCGGCCTCCAGCAACACGGTCACCGTCGTGACGCCGGTATCCACCACCGGCGACACGACCCCGCCGTCCGCGCCGGGCAACCTGCGGATCACCGGGACGTCGCCGGACGGCGTGCCGCTCGCCTGGGACGCCGCCGCCGACGACGTCGGCATCGCCGGCTACGACGTGTACTTCTTCGACGGCTGGTACACCTCGACCGTGGTCGGATCCGCCGCCGGCACCACGTTCGTCGCGCCGTTCCGGAGCAGCAGCCTCGGCCTGCCGTCCTACTACGTACGCGCGCGGGACGCCGCCGGCAACGTCTCGATCGCCTCCAACACCGTACGCGGGCCGGTCGTCACCACCACCCCGCCGCCCCCGCAGCTCTGCACCGTCGCCTACAAGTCCACATCGGAGTGGCCGGGTGGTTTCGTGGCCGAGGTGACGGTCACCAATCAGCGGACCACCGCCGTCGACAACTGGACGCTCGTGCTCACGGCCGGCGGCGATCAGCGCGTCACGTCGGCGTGGAACGCCACCGTGCAGCAGGCCGGCGCGACCATCACGCTGACCGGCGAGCGCTGGAACCGCACGATCGCGGCCGGCGGCAGCGTCACGGCCGGCATGCTCGGCCGCTGGACGGCCAGCAACGCCCGCCCGACGGCCGCCGTCCTCAACGGCGCCGCGTGCACGGTGGCCTGACTAGTCCCGCAGGGCCGGATCCAAGGAGCCCACCACCGACAGCAACGCCAGCCGGCTCTCGCTCTCCGAGCCCGGCTCCGCCGTGTAGGCCACGATCTTCACGTCGGAGCCGGGCACCGTCAGCACGTCGCAGTCCAGCTCCATCCGGCCCACCACCGGGTGGTCGACGTTCTTGCGGCCGGACTCGTGCGGCGCCGCGATCCCGTCGTCCCACAGCCGGGCGAACCGCGGCGAGACGCGGCGCAGGTCGGCGATCAGATCGCGCAGCGAGGGGTCGGACGGGTAGCGGACGGCCGCCGAGCGCAGGTCACCGATCATGGCGCCCTCGAACGAGGACGCCTGCGCGGGGCTGAGGGTGATCCGGCTGCCGGCGTCGGTGAAGTGCCGCCAGACGATGTTGCGCTCCCGGCCCCGCACCGCGAGCAGGTCGCCCATCAGGGCGACCCACAGCTGATTGGCCGTGATCAGGTTCCAGGCGCCGTCGTGCACGCTCACCGGCGTACCGGACAGGCGGTCGAGAAGTCTCTGCACGCCCGGCGTGAGATGGACGGGAAGCCGTCCCCGCCCCGGCGGCTCGAGGCCCGCCAGGCGGAAGATGAGGTCGCGCTCGCCGCCGTCGAGGCGCAGGGCGCGCGACAGAGCCTCGACCACCTGTGCCGACGGCGCCGTGGCCCGTCCCTGCTCGAGCCGGATGATGTAGTCGACCGAGATGCCGGCGAGCAGGCCCAGCTCCTCCCGGCGCAGGCCGGCGGCGCGGCGGCGGCCACCGGGCGGCAGGCCGACCGCCTGCGGGGTGAGCCGCTCCCGCCATCGGCGCACCGCGCGCCCGAACTCGGTCGATGTCGAGGCCGTCATGCGTCGAGTGTCACCCGCGCGCGGCCCGGTTGCCTGGTACCGCGGATACCTCCCCTATCGCGCCGCGGCCGGCGCAGCCTGATGACATGACGACGACATTGATCACCGGGGCCAACAAGGGCCTGGGCTACGAGACCGCGCGACAGCTCCTGGCCGCCGGGCACGACGTGTGGATGGCCGCGCGGGACGCGGAGCGGGGTGCCGAGGCGGCGCGGCGGCTCGGCGGGCGATTCGTCCGGCTGGACGTCACCGACCCGGGCTCGATCGCGGCCGCCGTCCAGACCGTCGGCGCCCTGGACGTGCTGATCAACAATGCGGGCATCTCGGGCGGCATGACCCCGGTCGGCGAAGTGACCGCGGAGATCATGCGTCCAGTATTCGAGACGAACCTCTTCGGCGTGGTTGAGGTCACCCATGCTTTCCGACCTTTGCTAGAAAAGTCGGAATTGCCGGTGATCGTCAACGTATCCAGTGGACTCGGCTCGCTCGGCTGGGCGAACGACCCGTCGGTGATGGAGTACCACGTGCCGGCGCTGGCGTACGGGGCGGCGAAGGCGGCGCTCAACATGGTCACCGTGCACTACGCCAAGGCGTACCCGGGAATGAAGATCAACTGCGTGGATCCCGGCTACACGGCGACCGACCTCAACGGCCACCAGGGACCGCAGACGATCGAGGAGGGCGCCGAGATCATCGTGCGGATGGCGCAGGTCGGACGGGACGGCCCGACCGGCGAATACGTCAACCGGCACGGCCGGGTGCCGTGGTGAAAGACTGTCCGCATGACAGACAAGACGATCATCGCGATCCGGGAGGCGGCCGCCGCGTACGCCGAGGCGGTCCGCACCACCCAGCGATTCTTCGACCGGCTCGAGGACTCCACGGACCCCTCGGCCCTGATCGAGTACGCGACCCTCGTGGAGCGCGAGAAGGAGGCCGAGGAGGCCCGGTTGGACGCCCTCGAGGCCGCCGGCATCGAAGCCCCTAGCATTGATGAGAGTGATCCGGATAACTAACTGAACAGTTCCGGAACCGGAACGGGGTGCCGGAACCGGTTCCGGGCTGGAAGACTGCCGGTTGTTAGCGTTCCACAGACCGTGCCACCGCGGTCGTGACGACCGGAGGCACGAGTGCCCGCTGATCTTCTTCCCTACCGGGATCCGGCCCTGCCCGTCGAGCAGCGCGTCGAGGACCTGCTCGCCCGCATGACCTTGCCGGAAAAGGTCGGGCAGATGCTCCAGCTGGACGCCCGCAACGACGTCAAGGAGATCGTCAGCGAGAAGCTGGCCGGCTCGATCCTGCACACCTCGCCCCAGAAGATGCTCGAGGCGATCGATCTGGTCGCCAAGACCCGGCTGCAGATCCCGCTGCTGACGGCCGAGGACTGCATCCACGGCCACTCGTTCTGGCCGGGCGCGACGATCTTCCCGACCCAGCTGGCGATGGCCGCGACCTGGGACGCCGGCCTGGTCGAGAAGGCGGCCCGGGTCACCGCGCTCGAGGTCGCGGCGACCGGCATCCACCAGACCTTCTCGCCGGTCCTGTGCATCACCCGCGATCTGCGCTGGGGCCGGGTCGACGAGACGTTCGGCGAGGACCCGTTCCTGATCGGCGAGCTCGGCTCGGCGATGATCCGCGGCTACCAGGGCGAGGGCCTGTCCGACCCGACCGGCATCCTGGCCACCGCCAAGCACTTCGCCGGCTACTCCGAGACCCAGGGTGGCCGGGACGCGAGCGAGGCCGACATCAGCCCGCGCAAGCTGCGCTCCTGGTTCCTGCCGCCGTTCGAGCGGGTCGCCCGGGAGGGCTGCCAGGCGTTCATGCTCGGCTACCAGTCGATGGACGGGGTGCCGATCACCGCCAACAAGTGGCTGCTCAACGACGTGCTCAAGGGCGAGTGGGGTTACGACGGCACGCTGGTCACCGACTGGGACAACGTCGGCCGGATGGTCTGGGAGCAGAAGGTCTGCGCCGACTACGCCGAGGCCGCGGCGGTCGCCGTGCGCGCCGGGAACGACCTGGTCATGACCACGCCGGGATTCTTCGAGGGGGCACAGGAGGCGGTTTCGCGCGGGCTTCTGCGCGAGGAGGAGATCGATGCGGCCGTACGCCGGATCCTGCGCCTGAAGTTCCGCATGGGCCTGTTCGAGGACCCCCGGGCCCCCGACGCCGAACGCCAGCGCGAGGTCATCGGCGTCGCCGCGCACGCCGAGCTCAACCTCGAGGTCGCCCGCAAGTCCCTGGTTCTGCTGCGCAACCAGGGCGTGCTGCCGCTGGACCAGGCGAGCGCTTTCAAGCGGATCGCCGTGCTCGGACCCAACGCCGACGACGTCTCGGCGCAGCTCGGCGACTGGGCCGGCAACTCCGGTCAGGTCGACTGGATGCCGGACGGCCACCCGCGCGAGATGACCGAGACCGTGCTCGACGGCTTCCGCGCGGTCGCGCCCGCCCGCTGGGACATCACCCACGCCCGCGGCGCCGACATCGAGCGCCTGGTGCCCGACCCCGAGGGCGCGACCTATCCGGACGGGCAGCCGCGGCCGCCGATCTCCCAGGGCGCGCCGGTCGACCCGCACCTGATCGCCGTGGCCCGCGACGCCGCGGTCCGGGCCGACTACGCGGTCGTGGTCGTCGGCGACACGGTCAACCTGACCGGCGAGCACAAGTCGACGGCGACGCTCGAGCTGCAGGGCGGGCAGATCGCGCTGCTCGACGCGGTCGCCGCGACCAAGACGCCGATGATCGTGGTGCTGCTCAACTCCAAGCCGTGCGTGCTGCCCCCGTCCGCGCTGGAGGCGGCGGCCGTCATCCAGGCCTTCAACCCCGGCATGCGCGGCGGGCGGGCGATCGCCGAGCTGGTGCTGGGCCTGATCGAGCCGAGCGGGCGGATGCCGCTGTCGGTGCCGCGGCACGTCGGCCAGCAGCCGGTCTACTACAACCAGATCCGCGGCCAGCACGGGACGCGCTACGCCGACCTGACCCAGGAGCCGCTGTTCGTCTTCGGCGAGGGCCTCTCCTACTCCCCCGTCACCTACAGCGATCTGACCGTTTCGCCGGAGGTTGCCACCGACGGCGTGGTCACCGCGTCCGTCACCCTCACCAACACCGGCACGCGGCCGTCGCCCGAGACGGTGCAGGCGTACGTGAGCGACCTCGTCACCAGCGTCACCTGGGCGGTGCGCGAGCTGAAGGCGTACCGGCAGGTCACGGTGCCGGCGGGTGAGTCCGTGACGGTCGAGTTCGAGATTCCGGCGTCGGCCTGCTCGCTGGTCGCCGCCGACGGCCGCCGGGTGGTCGAGCCGGGCGACTTCGAGCTGCACGTCGGCCCGTCGTCGCGGGAGCGTGATCTGCTGCGCGCGCCGTTCACGATCGGCTGAGCCGGGCGGCACCGGGCGGCGCCGGGCCGGGTTGGTGATGTTGACACGGCCTGGCATCGTCGGCCGCGTGCTGCCCCGCCTGCTGCGCCGCCTGCTCTACGCCGGCGCCTACGCCACCGCTTTCGCCGTTCTCGTCATGGCCGCCTCGTCGCTGTGGGTGATCGGCCGGGCGTCCGGGCACGTCTACGACGAGAAGTCGGTGCCGCCGGCGCCGGTCGCGCTCGTCCTCGGCGCGCAGGTGTACCAGGGCGGGACGCCGTCGCCGTTCCTCGCGGCCCGGCTCGACATCGCGCACCGGCTGCTGGACGCGGGCAAGGTCAGGGCGATCCTGGTCTCCGGCGATCACCGCCGCTGGGACTACGACGAACCCGGCGCCATGCAGGTCTACCTGGTGGCGCGCGGGGTGCCGGCCAGTCAGGTGGTGCTCGACTACGCGGGCTTCGACACGTACGACTCGTGCGCCCGCGCCAAGCGGATCTTCGGCGTGACCAGGGCCATCGTCGTCACCCAGAGCTACCACATCGACCGGGCGGTGGCGCTCTGCCGGCAGCTCGGCGTCGACGCGAGCGGGGTGGGCGACGATTCGGTGCGCATCTACGCAGGGCCGTGGGCGCACTCGGTGGTCCGCGAGCGGGGCGCGGTTGTCAAGGCCGCCGTCGACGTGCTCTCCCACCGGGACCCGGTCTTCCTGGGCCGCCACGAGCCCGGCGTCGACGACGCGCTCTCCTGATCGTGGGGCCGCTCTCCTTGGGGCCGCCGGCTTCACCAGGGCGGCGGCTCGGCGTGCCAGCGGGTCCCGGCCATCACCGGCCCGGTCCCCAGGACGCGCCGCAACTCGCTGGTCGACGACTCGACAGCCATCCCGAGGCGCTCGATCTCGGCCCGCAGCGCCGCGTTCTCCCGTACAAGCCGCTCATTCTCGGCGCGGGTCCCGGCCACGTAGATCCGCAGCGCCTCGATCTCGGCCTCGAGCTCGCTGGTGTCCTGCCTCCGAAACACCTTCCGCATGCGCTGAAATGCTAGATCGCCGCCGATCCGCTGTGGACCGGACAACCGGGCGGCCCCACCGCCCGGACGGACTACCCCGAAAGATCCACAGGTTAGGAACGGCCGGTTCTTAGCCGTTTCTTAGACGCTTCCCACCGCACTTCCCAGCTACCGGCCCGATCGTTGAGGCTCTCACCCCTTGGTTTCGGTATGGAGCCCTTCGAATGACCGATCAAAACCCCCCGATCAACCCCGACGAGCCGACCGTACGCCAGCCGGCCGCCCCTCCCTCTTCCGCGCCGCCTCCCTCCTCGGCCGCCCCCTCGTCCTCGGCCGCCCCCTCATCCTCGGCCGCGCCGCCGCCTTCCTCGGCCGCCCCTCCCTCTTCCGCGCCGCCTCCCTCCTCGGCCTCGGCCGCCCCCTCGTCCTCAGCGGCGCCGCCCGCTTCCTCGGCCGCACCCGCTTCCCCGGCCCCGCCCTCTTCCTCGCCCGCGCCCTCTTCCGCCGCGCCCACGTCCGAGGCCGCCGCCCACCCTGCCGCGACGCCGCACGAGACGACGCCCGACCAGGAGGCCGCCGCCCAGGCCGCGCCCCCACCCGGCGTCTACACCGGCCCACCGCCCGGCGCCGCCTACACCGGCCCACCGCCCGGCCCCGGCTACGCCGCCCCCGCCACCCGCTGGTACTCGCGCCGAGTCCCGATCCTGATCGCCGGCGCCACCCTCCTGGCCGGCTGCGTGATCGGCGGTTGCGTGGTCGGCGCCGCCGCGGCCTTCACCCACTTCGACGACCGCGGCCACAGCGCCCCCGACCAGCGCCGCTTCGACGGCCCCGGCTACCGCAACGGCCCCGGCTACGGCAACGGCCCCGGCCAAGGGTTCCCCGACCGCCAGGACGGCCGCCGCCACGCCAACCCGGGCGGGCCCGGAAACCCGGGTAACCCCACCAGCCCGGCCCCCGCCCCCAGCGGCAGCGCCGCCTCCCCCGCGCCGACAACCACCTCCTGATCATCCTGTGGACAACAGCGGAGAATTGTCATAGGCGAGTGCTTCACTGCTCCCCCACCCGAACGGGGTGGGGGAGGGACAGCCCGAACGGGGGGAGGGACAGCCCGGCCCCACCCCGAACATCGACAACCATGGACATGCCGGCCCCCTCGGACGAGAGTGGTCGGCATGGCCAAGTCGACTCGGCGTACCTTCCTGACGGTGTCCGCGGCGGCCGTAGCCGCCGGTGTCTCCGGCGAGACCCCCGCCCTCGCGGCCGGTCTCGGCCACCACTCCCCCTCGCCCGGCCTGCGCGCCATCCTTCGCGAGATCGACCCCCGCCGGATCGAGGCGACCATCCGCCGGCTCGTCGCCTTCGGCACCCGGCACACCCTCTCCGCCCAGGACGACCCGGTCCGCGGCATCGGCGCGGCGCGCGACTGGATCTTCGCGGAGCTGCAGCGCTACGCCGCCACGTCCGGCGGCCGGATGACCGTCCAGCTCCAGTCGTTCGTCCAGCCGGTCTCCAACCGCATCCCGGTGCCCACCCGGATCACCAACGTGGTGGCCACCCTGCGCGGCAGCGTCACTCCCGATCGCCTGTACGTGGTGACCGGTCACTACGACTCGCGGGTGACCGACGTCATGAACGCGACCGCCGACGCGCCCGGCGCCGACGACGACGCCTCCGGGGTGGCGGTGATCATGGAACTGGCCCGGGTGCTGGCCACCCGCTCCCCCGAGGCGACCATCGTGTTCGCCGCCGTGGCCGGCGAGGAGCAGGGCCTCTACGGCTCCGACCACCTGGCCCAGTCGTTCAAGGACGCGGGCGCCGACATCCAGGCCGCGTTCAGCAACGACATCGTCGGAACGGGCGATGCCCACGACGGCACCCCCGACGATCCGCACACCGTCCGCCTCTTCGTCGAGGGCGTGCCGACCTCGGAGACCCCCGCCCAGGCCGCGATCCGGCAGAGCGTCGGCGGCGAGAACGACGGCCCGTCCCGGCAGTTGGGCCGCTTCGTCCACGACGTGGCCAGCAACGGCCAGACCGGGATGCGCGTGCGCCAGATCTGGCGCCGCGACCGCTATCTGCGCGGCAGCGACCACATCTCGTTCCTGCTGCGGGGCTACCCGGCGGCCCGCTTCACCGAACCCCGCGAGAACTTCGCCCACGAGCACCAGGACGTACGCGTGGAAAATGGCGTCCAATACGGCGACCTGATCGAGTTCTGCGACTTCGGCTACATCGCCCGCGTCGCCCGGGTGAACGCCGCCGCCCTGTGGTCGCTGGCCCAGGCACCCGGCACTCCCAAGGGCGTGGTCATCGACACCACCCAGCTCACCAACGCGACGACCCTGCGCTGGCAACCGAACCCCGAGCCCGACCTCGACGGCTACGAGATCCTGTGGCGCGAGACCACCGCCCCCGACTGGACCAACGCCCGCCGCGTGGGAAACGTGACAACCGTGACGATCGACCTCTCCAAGGACAACGTCTTCTTCGGCGTACGCGCGATAGACCGCTCCGGAAACCGCAGCCCCGCCGCCGCTCCCCAGCCCTCTTCCTGACGCCCCGAGTCCCGCGACGCCCCGCTCTGCTTACCCATACGCGCCGCCCACCGTGCGTGGCGGTGACACCATGTGGACCATGACGGTCGACTACACGGTTCGGCTGCGCTTCGGGGAGACGTCCCGGGCCGCCGCCACGCACACCAACCTCTCCGCGGTCCGGCTCGACGGCCACGTGCTGTGGATCGCCGGTGACGAAACCGCGACCGTCGAGCGTCTGATGGCCGACCAGCCCGAGAAGGCGATCGAGTTCGGCGACGAGACCACGTTCCGCCTGACCGATTTCGTGGACCTGCCCGGTGACGACGCCGACGAGGAGGCCGACGTCGAGGGCCTGGCCCGCACCGGCCACTTCCTGTGGGCGATCGGCTCGCACAGCCTCCGCCGCAAGCAGATCAAGGAGCGCCACGACGGCCCCCAAGCCCTGAAACGACTGGCGAAGATCGAAGGACAGGACAACCGCCAGATTCTCGTACGCCTCCCGATAGCCGACGTGGACGGCGTCCCCACCCCCGTGCGAGAGATCGAGGTCGACGGCAAGCGCCACCGGGCCGCCGCTCTCCGCCGCCGCGACAACCTCCGTTCCCTGCTGCGCGACGACGAGCACCTCGGCCCGTTCCTCCCGATTCCCGGCAAGGACAACGGCCTCGACATCGAGGGCATAGCCGTCCGCGGCGACCGTGTCTACTTGGGACTGCGCGGCCCGGTCCTGCGCGGCTGGGCGTTCGTGCTCGAGCTGCGCCCGTACGTCAGCGACGACGACCCCGACCGCCTGCGCCTGCGCGACTTCGCCGACGGCCTCCCCTACCGCAAGCACGTGCTCGACCTCGAGGGCCTGGGCGTCCGCGACCTCTGCCCCGACGGCGACGACCTGCTCATCCTGGCCGGCCCCACGATGGACCTGGACGGCCCGGTACGCATCTACCGCTGGCACGGCGCGGCCCGCTCCGAGATCCCCACCATCGTCCGGGACACCCTGATAACAAGAGAGCTGGACGTCTCCTACGGCGAGGGCGACGACCATGCCGAGGGCCTGAGCATGCTGGGAACCGACCGCGTACTTGTCGTATACGACAGCCCAGCCACGGCCCGCCTGACCGAAGACGGCGCCGTGATAGCCGACGTCCTGCTGCTCCCGCCCCGCCCCTGACACCCAGCCGAAATCGCGCAAGGCCGGAGCGCTCAAGAGCGGCGAGCGCGGCGCGAGAGCGGCGAGCGCGAGAGCGGCGAGCGCGAGGCGCGGCGAGAGCGGCGAGCGCGAGGTGGGGCGCTCGCTAGTGGCGCGCGAGGCGGGGCGCTCGCCAGGTGCGCGCGAGACGGGCCGCTCGCCAGAGGCGCGCGAGACCGGCCGCTCGCCAGAGGCGCGCGAGACCGGCCGCTCGCCAGAGGCGCGCGAGACGGGCCGCTCGCCAGAGGCGCGCGAGACCGGCCGCTCGCCAGAGGCGCGCGAGGCGCGCCGCTCGCCAGAGGCGCGCGAGGCGGGCCGGCGGCGGCAGGAGGCTGACGCGCGCCGGCCCGGGCTCACTCGCGGGCGGCCAGCAAGGCGATCGGGGCCGGGCGCGTCGCGGACCAGGAGGTGATCAGGCTGGTGACTGCCGTGACCGTCAGGGCGACCGCGCACACGGCGCCGATCAGGGGCCAGGGCATCACTACCGTGCCGTGGCCGGTGATCGCGGACGTGGCGGCCATCGCGGCCACCAACGAACCGGCGGCGGCGAGCGCACCCAGCAGGAGGGCGGCCACGGTCACGGCCGTCGACTCGACCAGGGCCGAACGGATCACCTGCCCGCGGGTCAGGCCGGTGATGCGCGCCTCGGCGAACTCGCGGCGGCGGGCGGCGGCGCCGATCACCACCGAGTTGACCACGCCGATCAGGGCGTAGAGGCCACCCAGCCCCATGATCACCAGCATGATCTTGTCGCTGGTGGACTGCCGGTCGGCGGCGTCGGACCGCAGCCACTCGTCGACGGCGGAGACGGCGCCCACCCGGGACAGCGCGGCCCGCACGGAAGCGGGGTCGGCGCCGCGGTCGAGGGTGACGAAGGAGTGGGTCGGCGCGGCGGCCAGAACGGAGGCCGGCACCAGCCCGGCGGGCAGCAGCAGGTCGGCGCCGCCGCTCATGGCGGGCGGGACCGAGGCCACCACCGGCACCGGGCCGAGGTCGGCCTCGGGAACCGCGAGCCGGATCGTGCCGTGCCGGGGAACGTCGCCGCCCGGACCGGCCGCCACCGCCCGGCCCCGCAGCGCGGCCAGCGAGGAGCCGGCCGAGTGGACGGCGGCGTAGGCATCGGGCGAGACGACGAGGGCCGACCCGGTGTCGGTCTCCGCGTCCTCACCGTGGCCGATGGTGAAGGTGACCGGCACCGACGACTCGGTGGAGACCGAAGCGACACCCGGAATCGAGGCGATCGCGCCGGCCACGCCGGCGCCCGGCGAACCGCCGGCACCAACGGAGGCGGCGCCCGGCGAGGCAGCGCCCGGCGAGGCAGCGCCCGGCGAGGCAGCGCCCGGCGAGGCAGCGCCCGGTGAGACGAACGGACCCGGCGAGGTGACGACGAAGTCGGCGTGGGTCTGGCGGCGCAGTTCGTCGACGCCGGAGGCGGTGAACGTCGCGCCCGCGCCGGCCGTGCCGACCACGAGCGCGACCAGCACGATCAGCGGGGCGGCCACCGAGGCGCTGCGGCGGCGGGCGTCCCACAGGTTCGCCCGGGCCAGCACGCCGACCGGGCTCGTCCCGGTGGGCAGCAGGCGGCCGAGCAGCGGAACGACCAGCGGGCTGAGCGCGGCCGCGGCGATGGCGGCCGGCAGCGGCACGTTCATCGCCATCGCCGCGGCGCCGGCGGGTCCGCCGTGCGGGGCGACGATGACCAGGGCGAGCGCGCCGCCCAGGAAGATCAGGCCGGCCACCCAGCGGGTGGCGGTCATGACGCGGGCGGCCGCGCCGGTCTCGCGCAGGGCCTCGAGCGGGCGCACGCGGCCGGCCCGGCGGGCAGCCACCATCGCGCCGGCCACGGCGAGCACGATGCCGGTGCCGAGCGAGACGGCCAGGATCCAGATGCGCCACTGGCCGCTGAACCCGTCCGGCACGAAGCCCATCCGGCGCATCAGCCAGGTCTGCGCGGCCATCACGGCCAGTCCGACCGGCACGCCGGCGGCGGCGCCGAGGCCGCCCAGAAGCACGGCCTCGCCGAGCAGCCGGCGGGTCACCTGGCCGCGGCTGCTGCCGACCAGGCGCAGCAGCGCGAAGTCGCGGCGGCGCTGGGCGACGGTGAACGCGAACGTCGAGCTGATGATGAACCCGGCCAGGAACGTGGCGATGCCCAGCACCAGGCCCAGCATCGAGACCACCGCGGCCGTGTTGTCGGTGAGCTCCATCCGCTCGGCGGCGCTGAGGCCGGGCGGCGGGTCGAAGGTGGCCGCCGAGATGAGCAGCAGCAGCGACGACTGCACGAGGGCGACCCCGAGCATCACGGAGAGGAAGGCGCCGGCGAACAGCTTCATCGCGCGCCCTCCAGACTGGCCAGCCGGTCGGCGACCTGGCGCGCGCCGGCGCCGGCCAGGCGGTCGACCACCCGCCCGTCACGCAGGAAGACGACGGCGTCGGCCCGGGCCGCGGCCATCGGGTCGTGGGTGACCATGACGATGGTCTGCCCCGCATCGGCCATCGACCGCAGCAGGTCGAGCACGACCCGGGCGGCCGAGGAGTCGAGGGCGCCCGTCGGCTCGTCGGCGAACAGCACGTCGGGCCGGGTCACCATGGCCCGGGCGATCGCCACCCGCTGCTGCTGACCGCCGGAGAGCTCGCGCGGCCGGTGCCGGGCGCGGTCGGCGAGGCCGACGGCGGCCAGCGTCTCGCGCACCTCGGCGCCGCGCGGCCGGCGGCCGGCCAGCTTGAGCGGCAGACCCACGTTCTGCGCGGCGGAGAGCGAGCCGATCAGGTTGAAGCTCTGGAAGACGAAGCCGATCCGGGTACGGCGCAACGCGGTCAGCTCGCGGTCGCGGGCCGCCGTGAGATCGGTGTCGCCGAGCAGCACCTGGCCGGCGTCGACCCGCTCAAGGCCGGCCGCGCAGTGCAGCAGCGTCGACTTGCCGGAGCCGGAGGGGCCCATCACGGCCGTCCACCCGCCCCGCGGGAACTCGATGGTCACGTCGTCGACGGCTCGGACCGCGGCGGGGCCGCGGCCGTAGACCCGGCTCACCCCGCGCAGCGTCACGGCCGCATCTGCCCTGGTCATGGTCGTTGTCGTCATGCCCGAAACGCTATTGGCCGGATCGGTCGCTGCCGGTATCGCCAGCCACCGTTCCCGGGGTAGGGCCAGCCATACCTAGGCACTGCTACTCATGCCGGCGGGGCGGCCGGCGCATAGGTTCACCGCATGGCAACGAGACGAAGATGGCCGTACGTCCTCGGTGGACTTGTGGTTCTGGTGGTGGCCGTCGCCGGGATCATCCGGCTGGTACGGGATCCGCACCTGCTCCCCGGCGACCGCGAGCTCGAGGTCTACGCCGTCGACGACGCCATCTCGACCGTGGTCGACGAGCCGCCCGGCGTGGTCGGCCGTGCCCTCGGCATGTGCGACGCCGACACCTACTACGCGCGCGACGGCGACCGGAAGCTCTGCCTGGTCCTCAGCGGCCCGCTCGGCACGGTCCGGGCGAGCCGCGGCGACGGCAAGGTCACCGTGGCCGCCGGCGAGGTGCCCAAGTTGAAGGGCATGGCCGCCCAGGACCGGTCGACCACCACCCTCGTGCTGATGGCCGGGGGTCCCGCCGCCCTGATCCCGGTGCGAAGTCTCACCGAGGGGCAACCGATCGAGACGACCGCGCTCAGCTAGCCGGCTTCCACCCGAGCGCCGGGCCGAGGCGGCCGGCGATGTCGGAAAGGATCTGCACGTAGTCGGCGTGCTCGAAGCTGAACGGCAACGCGAACGCGACCTCGTCGATCTCCTGATAGGCGGCGTGCGCGAGCAGCTGAGCGGCGATCTCCTCGGCCGACCCGACGTAGTCGATCGAGAAGAGCATCCGCGCGGGTCCCTGGGGCGCCGCGGTACGGGGGGTGCGCTTCTCGACGTACGCCCGGTATTTCGCCTTCTGTTCGGAAGAAGCGCTGTCGGTGGGGATGACGACGAGCCCCTGACTGACCCGCCCGGCCGGATTGTGCGCGCGGAATGCCCGGATGTGGGACAGCTGAATGTCGGCGAACGAGGACGGCGACTCGGCCTTGACCACGCTGCTGGTGAGGAAGTTCATGCCATTCTCACCGGCCCATTGCGCCGACCGGAGACTGGCACCGCCGTACCACATGCGCGCGCCCAGCCCCGGCGAATGCGGCTCGACCCGGGAGGAGAACACCTCGAATCCCTCGGTCCCCGAGAAATCGGAGGCGGGCTCACCACGCACGAAGGACAGCAATCGGGAGACCCGCGCATAGGAGAAGTCCTCGGCCGCCGCGGTGTCCGGATAGAGCGCGCCCTTGACCGTGTCGAAGTTCATCGGCGGACCTACCGACACGCCCGGATTGAGCCGCCCGCCCGACAACAGATCGACCGTCGCCAGATCCTCGGCCAGCCGCAACGGGTTCTCCCAGCCGAGCGGGATCACGGCCGTGCCAAGGTCGATCCGGGACGTACGCTGCGAGGCGGCCGCCAGCACCGCGACCGGCGACGATATCCCGTACTGCAGATGCCGATGCCGCACCCACGCGCTGTCGAAACCGAGGTCCTCGCCGAGCTTGATGATGTCCAGCGTCGATTCGTGCCCGGCCCGCGGGTCGGCCGGATCGAACAGCCCGATCGTGAGAAAGCCAAGCTTGCGCAGGTTCACCGTGCACCTCCGGAAACGGACGCGGCCACCCACGTCCCCGATGAGTCGAGATAGCGGGAAACGACAAGCCCCGCCGACCGCAAGGCGTCTTCGAACTGCTCGGCGGTGAGCGGCCGGGAACGGAAGGTCTGCGTCCATCGCGCGTCCGGGAACTCGTATTCGACGTGCACCTCGCGCACCCCGTCGCCGACGTCGTTCGAGGCGACCACCCGGCTGATCCCGTCGCCGGCCGGCCCCTGGCGCGGAATCTGCGTGTGCCAGCCCGCGCCCTCCCGCTGAATGATCACCGCGCCGCCCGGCCCGACGTGCCGGCGGCAGACCCGCAGCATCCGCTCCCGGACCGAGACGTCCGGCGCATGCACGAGGAACGAGCTGAGCCACACGACGTCGAAGGTCCGGTCCAGCGCGAGATCCTCGATCGCGCTCCGCACCGTCTCGGCGCCGGACACGGCGGCCAGCATCTCCGCGCTTTCATCGACGGCGGTGACTTGATAACCGGCGCGCACCAGCGGACCGGTCACTCGTCCCGCGCCGCAGCCGAGCTCGAGGAGGGTGGCCGGCGGCGGCACGACCGAGGCGATGATCTGCGGCTCGTCGCGCACCGGCAGCCGCCGATAGAGATCGACCGCGCATCCGTCGGGGGTGAATTCGCCGGGCCCGCTGCCCGCATAACCGGGCCGATGTCGTTGCTGCACAAGATCTACCCTGTCACGGAATCGCCCGCCCGGAAGCCGCGGCCGGCGACGATCTCACCGGCGGGCGCGAAAGCTGCGGCTTCCCGGTGCGATTTCTCCGAAGCAGACGTACGCGCCATGCCGCGGCCGTGCCATCCGAAATCACCGACGACCGCGCCTTAGGCCGCCCGCTCCCATCGCGGGGAACACGTGCCGGTCCGGCAGATCGCCGCGCCCGAGCGGTTCGGCAGCGATCGCCAGCTCGCCCTGCTGCCCGGCTCCGTGCCCAGCGGCCGCAGATGCACGTGCGCTGCGCACCGGTCGGGCGGTACCCCGCCCACGCCGACCGGCCGCACAACGCCGGCCGCGGATGGCCGCCACCATGGCGACGATCAGCGGGCGGCCGGCCGATATCGCCGGCCGGGCCGTCCCGGGAGACGGGGAAGGTGCTCTGATCATCGGTAGAAGCATCGGTCAGCGACCCGGTCGGCCGGCTCCCCGGGCAGCTGCGCCGCTCGCCGACCCACGAGAACACCGAACCCCGCAGAACACTGCCCTGTGGACGAAGCACCAGAAGCGTCATACCCGGGCCGTAATCTCACCCCACCCAGTGACCGGGTGGGGTTTGAGTAACGGGCCGGCAGATACGGTGGACGGCGAGCGGGCACCACCGGCGAAGGGCGGATCGGCATGCGGCAGGCGTACGCGCACGACGCGGTCCTCGCGTTCCCCGCCGGCGCCGACGATCGGGCCCCGGGCGCGGCCGTCACCGTCGCGCTGTGCGGGCACTGGGAGCACGAGCCGCCCTGCCCGCTCGCCCCGCACCACACCGCCGTCACCCGCGACGGCGACACCCTGCGGCTGCGGATCCTCTACGCCACCGAGCCGCACCGGGCCGCCGAGGTCCGCCGCCGCATCGACAACGCGCTCAGCGGCGGGGCACACGACGGAGCGCACCGCGGAGCGCACGGCGGGGCGCTCGACGACGCACCCGGCGAGGCACCTGGCGAGGCACCTGGCGAGGCGCTCGACGAGGCGCTCGGCGCGGCGCACGACGGAGCGCACGGCGACTGGAGCCTGATCGAGTCGGCCTGCTCCCCCGTGCGCCCGGCGGAACGCGACCACGCCCGCCGCCTGCTCAAGTCCCGCTGAACTACGGGACCCCGGGCGGCACCCCGCTCGACGTAACCTGACGGGCATGTCCACCACCACCTACACGCCCGGACAGGTCGTCGAGAAGACCGGCTTCAGCCTCGACACGCTGCGCTACTACGAGAAGATCGGCCTGCTCGACGGCGTCGGCCGCACCGCCGGTGGCCGCCGGCAGTACCGCGACGACGACGTGGGCTGGCTGGAGATGCTGCGCTGCCTGCGCGACACCGGCATGCCGATCGCTCGGATGCTGGAGTTTGCCGAGCTGACCCGCGACGAGGGCACGATCGCCGACCGCATCACGCTTCTCGAGGAGCACGACCGCGACATCGAGGAGCGCATCGAGACGCTTCTGCGTCAGCGCGAGCACATCCGGGGCAAGATCGCCTACTACCGCTCGGTCCAGCGGTAGATCTGCCCGTCGCGCAGCTCGTAGGAGTCGGGCGCGCGCAGCTCGGCCAGATGGGCGAAGACGTTGGTGCGGCCGCGGATGGTGCGGCCGCCCGACGTCCAGTGCAGGTAGGGGTGGAGAAGCGGGACGAGCGCCGCCCGGTCCTGCCGGGCAGCGGCGTCCAGAACGGCCGCGACGATGTCATCCACGCGGCGACGGTAGAGCAGCCGGACCCGCGGCGGAAGCCACGAGCCCGGCGTGTGTCAGCCGCGGCCGGACCCGCGGCCGAAGCCACGAGCCCGGCATTACGGCTACGCGCCGCGCAGGGTGGCGCCGAAGCGGTCGGCTACGGCGGCCACCGCGGCGTCCCGGGCCGCGAGTGCCTCCTCCGAGGTCAGCGTGCGGTCGGGCGCGCGGAACGTCAGCTTGTACGCAAGCGACCGCTTACCGGAACCGAGCTGGTCCGACTCGTACACGTCGAACAGCGCGACCGACTCGAGCAGCTCGCCCGCGCCCTCGGTCAGCGCCGCCTCGACCCGCGCGGCCGGGACCGTGCGGTCGAGCACCAGCGCCACGTCGATCAGGGCCGGCGGGAACGACGAGATCTTCACGCCCTGCACGACCGGCGCGGCCGGGATCGCGCTCAGGTCGATCTCCATGGCCGCCGTGCGCTTCGGCAGCTCCAGCGCGGACACGACGGCCGGGTGCAGCTCGCCGGCGTGCCCGATCACCACCCCGTCGACCGCGATCGCCGCGCACCGGCCCGGGTGCCACGGCGCCGACTCGGCCGCCTCGACGGTCACCCGCGACGCGTCCATGCCCGCGGCGGACAGCGCGATCCGCGCCCCCTCGATCGCGTCGGCCCAGGTCGCCGGCCGGCCCGGGCCCCACCAGCCGGCGGGCTCGACCGCACCGGTCAGCACCGCGGCCAGGTGCCACGGCTGCTTCGGCAGGAAGGCGTTGGCGGCCGCCCAGTCCTCGTCGCTCGGTCGCCGGTCGACACCCATGGCCGGCGGCGGCGTCGACGAGGCGCCGGGCCGGAACACCGTGCCGATCTCGTAGAGCGCCAGGTCACGCAGGCCGCGGCCGAGGTTGCGCTTGAGCGTGCCGAGCAGCGGCGGCAGCAGCGACGTGCGCAGCAGCGGCTCCTCCTCGGACAGCGGGTTGGTCAGCCGCACCGCGCTGCGCCGCGGGTCGTCGGCCGGGTAGCCGAGCGCGTCGGCGAGGCCGGGCGCCACGAACGGGTAGGACAGCACCTCGACGTACCCGTTCTCGGCCATCGCCCGCCCGACCGAACGCCGGCGGCGCTGGGCCGGGGTGATGCCGCTGCCGCCGCGGGCCGGGGGCAGCAGGCTCGGGATGTCGTTGTAGCCGCCGAGCCGCGCGACCTCCTCGACCAGGTCGATCGGGGCCAGCAGGTCGGGACGCCAGGTCGGCGGGACGACCTCCAGCGGGCTCACGCCGGTGACCGTGCAGCCGACCCGGGTGAGCAGGTCGACGACGCGATCGGCCGGATAGGACACGCCGATCCGCTGGGCCGGCAGGGCGGGATCAAGCAGGATCAAACCCGGCTTGCGTACGTGATCCAGGTCCAGAACCCGCTCGTCGACGGTGCCCCCGGCGTGCGCCGTCAGGATCTGGACCGCCCGCTCGAGCGCGGCCAGCGTCAGCGCCGGGTCGACCCCGCGCTCCCACCGCTTGGCCGCCTCGCTGAACAGCTTGTGCCGGCGGGCCGTGCGCCCGACCATGACCGGGTCCCAGTGCGCGGCCTCGAGCAGCACGTCGACCGTCTCCGGCTGCCACTCGCTGGTCTCGCCGCCCATCACCGCGGCCAGCGAGATCGGGCCGGTGTCGTCGCAGATCACCATGTCCTCGGCGTCGAGCACCCGGGCCACGCCGTCCAGGGTGGTCAGCTTCTCGCCGGGACGCGCACGGCGTACGACCAGCGGGCCGTTGATCCGGTTGAGATCGAAGACGTGCATCGGCTGGCCCAGCTCGAGCATCAGGTAGTTGGTGATGTCGACCGGCAGCGAGATGGTGCGGATGCCGGCCGCGACCAGGCGGCGCTGCATCCAGGCGGGCGAGGGGGCGTGCGGGTCGATGCCGCGCACCACCCGGGCCGAGAACCGGTCGCAGCCCACGGTGTCCTCGACGATCACCGGGTGCGGCACGTCGGCGGTGCCGCCGGGCGCCTCGATCCGGGCCGGGTCGGTGAAGGCGGCCTCGAACGCGTACGACAGCTCGCGGGCCAGCCCCCGCAGGCTCATCTGGTAGCCGCGGTCCGGGGTGATCTCGATCTCGACCAGGACGTCGTCGAGCCCGATGACCGGCCGGGCGTCCGCGCCCGGAGCGCCGGCGCCCGCGGGTAGCACGATGATCCCCGCGTGGTCGCCGGAGAGCCCCAGCTCGGCGGCGGAACAGATCATGCCGTTCGAGTTGCGGCCGTAGGTCTTCCGCGCGCCGATCTTGAACCCGCCGGGCAGCTCGCCGCCGGGCAGGATGACGACGACCAGGTCGCCCTCGGCGAAGTTGCGGGCGCCGCAGACGATCTCCTGCGGCACGTCCCTGCCCACGTCCACGGTGCAGAAGCGGATCGGCTTCTTGAAGCCGGTCAGCTCCTCGATGGTCAGCACCCGGCCGATCACCAGGTCGCCCTTGACCGTGGCGGCCTGGTCGACGATCGACTCGACCTCCATGCCGAGGTTGGTGAGCGCGCTGTCCAGCTCCTCGGCGGTGAGGCCGGCCGGCAGCTCCACATAGTCGCGCAGCCACGAGAGTGACGTCTTCATCGCGCTCAGACCTCCATGCCGAAGTTCGCGGTGAACCGCACGTCGCCCTCGACGAGGTCGCGCATGTCGCCCACGCCGTTGCGGAACATCAGCGTGCGGTCGACGCCCATGCCGAACGCGAAGCCCGAGTACCGGTCGGGGTCGATGCCGCAGGCGACCAGCACGCGCGGGTTGACCATGCCGCAGCCGCCCCACTCGACCCAGCGCGGCCCGTCGCGGTGCTGGGCGAACCAGACGTCGAACTCGGCCGAGGGCTCGGTGAACGGGAAGTAGTGCGGCCGCCAGCGGGTGCGCGCGTCGGGGCCGAACATGGCCTTGGCGAAGTGGTCGAGCGTGCCGCGCAGGTGGGCCATCGTGATGCCCTCGTCGACGACCAGCCCCTCGATCTGGTGGAAGACCGGGCTGTGCGTGGCGTCCAGTTCGTCCGAGCGGTAGACCCGGCCCGGGCAGACCACGTAGATCGGCGGCTGCTTGGTCAGCATCGACCGCACCTGGCCGGGCGAGGTGTGCGTGCGCATGACCAGGCCGGGCAGGTCGACGTAGAAGGTGTCCATCGAGCCGCGGACCGGGTTGTCGGGCCCGATGTTCAGCGCGTCGAAGTTCGCCCACTCGAGCTCGAGCTCGGGGCCCTCGACCACGTCGTAGCCCATGCCCGCGAACAGGTCGGCCATGTGCTCCATCAGCGTGGTGATCGGGTGCCGGGCGCCGCGCGGGCGGCGGTCCCACGGGAGGGTGACGTCGACGCGCTCCTCGACCAGCACCCGCGCCGCCCGCTCGACCTCGAGCTCGGCGTGGCGCTCGTCGAACGCGGCCTGGACGGCCTGGCGGGCGATGTTGACCCGCTTGCCGGCGTCCGACTTGGCGGCCGGCGGCAGCGAGCCGATCTCGCGGCGGGCCAGCGAGATCGGGGACCGGTCGCCGAGGTGGGCCGGCTTCAGCGCGCCCAGCGCGTCCAGGTCGGACGCGGCGGCGAAGGCCCGGCGGGCCTCGGCCGCGGCCGCGTCGAGGGATTCCTCCGAGAGCAGGGCGGCCTGCTTCGGATCGTACGGATCGTTGCGGTAGGACATGGTCGGGCGAACTCCCTCACACCGTTTGAGCCATCGGGCAGTGTACGGAGAAGCGGCTGAGCCGCAGCCCGCCGGTCAGGGAGTCAACGCCCAGAATTCAGATCCGCGCAGAAGTCAGATCCGGCGCCCGCGACCAGCGGGCCGGCTAAACAGCGTCATCGGGTCCGACACGCTCGCCAGCATACTCGTTCGCCGCGACGACGATGCCCCCGGCTCGCGCGATCGGGTCGTCCATCGCCATCAGCGCGGCCCCGGCCTCGTCCAGCGGGATCACCGCGTGGATGAGCCGGCGGAGGTCGAGCCGCCCGCTCGCCACGAGATCGAGCATCGGCGGGTAGTCGACGGCCGCCATCCCGTGCGAGCCGACGATCTCCAGTTCCCGCGCCACGACCAGATCCCAGGGCAGCGGTGCGGCGGCGTCGGCGCCCAGCATCAGGCCGACCTGCACGTGGCGGCCGCCCCGCCGCAGGCTGCGCACCGCGGCCATGGCCGTGGCCGCCGAGCCGTAGGCGTCGACCGTGACGTCCACGTCCCCGGGCGTATCCGCCACCGCTCCAAGATCGACCGCCGCCGCCAGCGCAACGGGCGACGGGTCCACCGCGACCACACGAGCGCCCAGCGCCACGGCGATCATGACCACCGAGAGCCCGACGCCGCCGCAGCCGAAGACCGCGACCGTATCGTCCGGCCGCACGCCGCGCAGGGCCCGGAAGGCGGTGGCGAACCGGCACCCCAGGGCCGCCGCCTCCACGAACCCGATCTCGTCCGGCACCTTGACCAGGTTGGTGGCGGCCGCGCGCACCACGACCCGCTCGGCGAAGGAACCGTGGTGGGTGAAGCCCGGCTGCGTCTGGTCGGGGCAGATCTGCGCGTTGCCCGACCGGCAGTAGGCGCAACGCCCGCACCCGTTGACGAACGGCGCGGTGACCCGGTCGCCGGCCGCGAACCCGGGAACGCCGGACTCCACCACCACGCCGGCGAACTCGTGCCCCGGCACGTGCGGCAGGGTCACCGGATCGTGCCCGCGCCAGGCGTGCCAGTCCGAGCGGCACACGCCCGTCGCCCGCACCTCGATGACCGCGCCTTCCGCCGGACACGCCGGATTCATCAGATCTTCGAGGGAGATGGGGCCGCCGACCTCCCGGTACACCAGCGCCTTCATCGGTGCGCCCGGGCCGAGGCGTAGAGGCAGACCGCGGCCGCGGCGGCCAGGTTCAGGCTCTCCGCGCCCCCGTAGATCGGCACCCGCACCCGGCGGTCGGCGGCATCGAGCAGGTCCCGGGGCAGCCCGTGCGCCTCCGACCCGAAGATCCAGGCGGTCGGCCCGTCGAGCGCGCCCTCGTCCAGCAGCGAGTCCAGGTTGTCCGCGCCGTACCCGCTGGTCGCCAGCACCTGCAGGCCGGCCTCACGGAGGGCGGACACGATCGAGAGCCCGGTCCGCACGATGTCGACGTGAAAGAGCGATCCCGCCGACGCCCGCACGCACTTCCCGTTGTAGGGATCGACGGCGTCACCGGCGAAGATCACCGCGCCGGCGCCGGCCGCGTCGGCGGTCCGCAGCACCGTCCCCGCATTGCCCGGGTCCCGGATCTCGGCCGCCACCGCCACCAGCCGCGGCCGCTTGGCCAGCGCGTCGCCGAGCGAGACGTCCGCCTGCTCGCAGACCGCCACCAGGCCCTGCGGCTGCACGGTCTCGGCCAGCGCGGCCAGCGCGGCCTCGTCGACCGCCGACACCTGCGGCGCGAGCAGCGCGAGGTCGCCGTTCCGGGTCAGCGCCTCCTCGGTGCCGAACAGTTCCAGGACCACCCCGGCGCCGAGAGCCTCCCGCACGGCCTGCGGGCCCTCGGCGAGGAAACGGCCGCTCTGGTCGCGGTCCCGGCGCCGCTGAAGGCGTCGGGCGGCGACCACGCGGGGGGTGCGGGTCGTAAAGGTCAAGGCCGGCCCCTCAGAACGAGCGAAGCGCCCCCCGGGATCCGGGAGGCGCCTCGATGGTGACGCGAGATCAGGCGGCCTGAGCGGCCGCGCCGCCGGTGCCCTCGGCCGCGACGGCAGCCCGCGCGACCTCGACGATCGCCGCGAACGCGGCGGGGTCGTTGACGGCCAGGTCGGCCAGGATCTTGCGGTCCACCTCGACCTCGGCCAGCTTGAGGCCCTGGATGAGGCGGTTGTAGGTCAGGCCGTTGGCCCGGGCCCCCGCGTTGATGCGCGTGATCCACAGCTGGCGGAAGTCGCCCTTGCGGTCACGGCGGTCGCGGTACGAGTACTGCATCGAGTGCAGCACCTGCTCCTTGGCCTTGCGGTACAGCCGCGAGCGCTGCCCGCGGTAGCCGCTCGCGGTCTCGAGCAGGGTGCGGCGCTTCTTCTGGGCGTTGACAGAACGCTTGACGCGTGCCATTTCGGTACTCCTAACAGGGGAACTTGTGTGGCGCGCGCGTCAGCGGCCCAGCAGCTTCTTGACTCGCTTGGTGTCGGCCTTGGCCACGGTGACCGTACCGGTCATCCGGCGGGTGACCTTCGAGGACTTGCTCTCGAGCAGGTGGCGCTTGCCGGCCTGCTCGGTGACGAGCTTGCCCTTACCGGTGACCTTCACCCGCTTGCCCGTACCGGTGTGGGGCTTGAACTTCGGCACTTAAAGCCTCTTTCTGATCTTTCCGTACGGCGCGGGGCCGCCCGGAAAAGCTTGAACTACTCTGCGGTGGTGTCCGTGGCTTCGGCCGCGGGCGTCGCGGCACCATCGCCCTCGCGCGGCTCCCGCGGCGGACGGGCGTTGGCCGCGACCGTCGCAGCAGCAGCTGCCTTCGTGGCCCGGTGGGGGGCCAACACCATGATCATGTTCCGGCCGTCCTGCTTCGGGCTGGCCTCGACGAAGCCGAGCTCCGAGATCTCCTCGCTGAGCCGGCGCAGGAGCCGGAAGCCCAGCTCGGGGCGGCTCTGCTCACGACCGCGGAACATGATCGTCACCTTGACCTTGTCGCCCGCCTTGAGGAACCGCACCACGTGACCCTTCTTGGTCTCGTAGTCGTGCGGGTCGATCTTCGGACGGAGCTTCATCTCCTTGATGACGGTCTGCTGCTGGTTGCGCCGCGCTTCGCGGGCCTTGAGTGCGCTCTCGTACTTGAACTTGCCGAAGTCCATGAGCTTGCACACCGGCGGCCGCGCCATCGGAGCAACCTCGACCAGGTCCAGGTCGACGTCCGCGGCCAGCTGCAGGGCGCGCTCGAGCGGCACGATGCCGACCTGCTCACCCTCGGGACCGACCAGACGGACCTCACGAGCCCGGATCTGTTCGTTAACGCGTGGTTCGACGCTGATGGGGCCTCCTCAGAACGGTTTCTGTCTCACGCCCCACGGTTCCCCAACCGTGCGGCGCTGCCAATGTCGGTCGGCCCCGAGCATCCCTTTGGTCGCGGGACACCGAGAAAGCAGAAGGCCCCGGTCTGCGCCGAACTGCACGCATGCCAGGGCCCGCTCGACCGGTCATCGGCGTCCATGAGGACGCTCCCCGGGCTCGGGATATTCCCGAACCGGGTGACCGGACCCGATCACCTCAGGGATGGGCGGGTGGGAACCAGCGGGCTCCTCTTTCGCGCCCGCACACGAGTGCGGGCGTGGTCGACTCCCGTGCAGTCTATCAGGCGTCGACGGACGCCGAATGCAGGGCCCGCAGAGCACGTACGCCCTCGACCGCGTAGTCCTTGTCGGCCGCCTGCAGTGCGTGGATCGACACCTGCTCGTCGTCGTGCAGCTCGAGCTGCGCCCACGGCGAGTTGCGGTCGAAGCGCACCGCCCGCACCACGGACCACGGCAGGTCGTAGCCGCCGACGACGTTACGGATCTTGATGTGCTCGGCGTCGGCCACCACCCGGGGCCGGCAGAACGCCAGGATGCCGAGCGCGATCAGCACACCGAGCCCGATCATCGCGGTCTGGTCGCCCCGCTCGAACTGGCCCGAGTTGTCGAAGCCCTTCGAGCCGTGCAGCCCGAAGCTGATCGCGGTGAAGAGCACCAGGACACCCGCCGCCGCGAGGCCCGCGACCAGCCGGATCTTCTTGGGTCGGTACGTCACCGTCGCCACCCCTCCAACCTACAGTCTGCAGTTGGCGATGTCGGTGACCAGGATGGCCCGGGCGCCGATCTCGTACAGCTCGTCCATGATCTTGTGGGCGTCGGCCCGCTGGACCATGGCCTGCACGGCGACCCACCCCTCCCGGTGCAGCGGCGAGACGGTCGGCGACTCGATGCCGGGCGTCACCGCGGTCGCGTTCTCCAGCAGGTCGGCGCGGACGTCGTAGGCCAGCATCACGTAGCTGCGGGCGACCAGCACGCCCTGCAGCCGGCGGATCAGCTGGGCCATCCCGGCCGGCGACTCGCCCGCCCGCCCGATCAGGATCGCCGACGACCGCAGCAGCGGCTCGCCCAGCGTGACCAGGCCGGCCTGGCGCAGCGTCGCGCCGGTCTCGACCACGTCGGCGATCAGGTCGGCCACGCCGAGCCGCACCGCGTTCTCCACGGCGCCGTCGAGGCGTACGACATCGGCTTTGAGATCGTTGTCGGCGAGATAGCGCGCGACCACACCCGGGTAGGCGGTCGCGATGCGCCGGCCGCCGATCTGGTCGGTCGACTCGATCGTGCCGGCCGGCGCCGCCCACCGGAACGTGGCCCCGCCGAACGCCAGGTCGACCAGCTCCTCGGCGGCCACCCCGGAGTCGACCAGCAGGTCCCGGCCGGTGATGCCGAGGTCGAGATCGCCGGAGGCGACGTAGGTGGCGATGTCACGCGGTCGCAGGTAGAAGAACTCGACGTTGTTGGGCTCGTCCCGGCAGACCAGGTCCTTCGGGTCGGTGCGCTGGCGGTACCCGGCATCGCGCAGCATCTGCGAGGCCGGCTGGGAGAGGGTGCCCTTGTTCGGAACGGCGATGCGCAGCATGGACGTGCTCCTTGGTCTGAAGAGGATCGACAGGGAGGTGGCACGTCAGAGATGTCGATACACGTCCTCGAGGTCGAGACCGGTCGCGATCATCAGAACCTGGGCCTGGTAGAGCAGCTGGGAGATCTCCTCGGCGGCCCGCTCCGGGCCCTCGTGCTCGGCGGCCATCCAGGACTCGGCCGCCTCCTCGACGACCTTCTTCCCGATGAAGTGGACCCCGCGCTCCAGGGCCACGACGGTGGACGACCCCTCGGGGCGCGTCTCCGCCTTCTCCCGAAGCTCGGCGAACAGCTCTTCGAACGTCTTCACGGCCGCCATTGTGACAACTCATCACGGGATCGATACGAACGGCCCCCGCAGGTGAGACGTGCCCTAGGCTCCCCGTCATGGTCAGCCGAAACACCCTCACCTACGCCGGTGGCGCCGCGCTCGCCCTGGCCGCCCTCGCGGCCTGCGCGCCCGCCGACGAGAGCACCTCGCCCAGCGCCTCGGCCTCGGTCTCCGCGAGCACGTGCGCGCCGGGAGCCCTGTCGACCAAGACCGCGGGCAAGCTCACGATCGGCACCGACAACCCCGCCTACGAGCCCTGGTTCAGCGACAACAAGCCGAGCAACGGCAAAGGGTTCGAATCGGCCGTCGCGTACCAGGTCGCCCAGCGTCTGGGCTACTCGGCCGAGAACGTGACGTGGGTCTCTGTGACGTTCAACAACGCGATCGCGCCCGGGCCGAAGACGTTCGACTTCGACATCAACGAGTTCTCGATCACCGACGAGCGCAAGAAGGCCGTCGATTTCTCGTCGCCGTACTACCTGGTCCGGCAGACCGTGATCACGACCAAGAAGTCGAAGATCGCGAACGCCAAGTCGATCGCCGACCTCCAGTCGGCCAAGCTCGGCGCGCAGGTCGGCACGACGAGCTACCAGGCCATCACCGACGTGATCAAGCCGACCACCAAGCCATCCGTCTTCAACACCAACGACGACGCCAAGGCCGCCCTGGTCAACGGCACGGTCGACGGCATCGTGGTCGACCTGCCGACCGCGTTCTACATGACCGGCGCCGAGCTCGACGACGGCGTGATCGTCGGGCAGCTGCCGCAGGTCGGCGTGCCCGAGCAGTTCGGCCTGGTGCTCGACAAGGACTCGGCGCTGACCGGCTGCGTGAGCTCCGCGGTCGACCAGCTGCGGCAGGACGGCACCCTCGCGGTGCTGGAGAAGACCTGGCTCGCCGCGGGCGGAGCTCCCGAACTGCAGTGACCCATCCAACCGCCCCGCCCACCACCCAGAACATGACTGAAGACAGAGCCGGACACCGACCGAGTGACATTCAGCTGGGGCGGATCGCCTACCGGAGACGGCGGGCGATCCGGTCGGTGCTGCTCGCGGCGCTCTCCACCGCCGTCCTCGGGACGCTGCTGGGCCTGCTGATCACCGGCGCGCCCGGCTGGGAGCGGGTCAAGCAGTCGTTCTTCGACCCGCAGATCGCCCGCGAGTTCCTGCCCGACATCCTCGAGGGCCTCTGGCTCAACATCCGCATGCTGGTCGTCTGCGCCGTCTGCGCGCTCGCGCTGGGCCTGCTGGTGGCGGTGCTGCGGACGCTGCGCGGTCCGGTGTTCTTCCCGGTACGGGCGCTGGCCACCGTCTACACGTACTCGTTCCGGGGCCTGCCGCTGATCATCGTGATCTACCTGTGCGCGTTCGGCATCCCGGGTCTGCGGCTGCAGGGCACGCCCAACGTGACCGTGCTCGGCGGCGCGGCCATCGTGATCACCTATGGCGCCTACCTGGCCGAGGTGTTCCGGGCCGGCATCGAATCGGTGCACCCGAGCCAGGTCGCGGCGGCCCGCTCGCTCGGGCTCACCTATCGGCAGGCGATGCGGCACGTGGTGCTGCCGCAGGCGGTCCGCCGGGTGGCGCCGCCGCTGCTCAACGACACCGTGGCGCTGCAGAAGGACGTGGGCCTGATCTCGCTGGCCGGCCCGATCGACGCGATCCGCGCCGCTCAGATCGGGGTGGCGCAGACGGCGAACTTCACCCCGTACGTGGTCGCGGGTGTGCTCTTCGTCCTTTTGGCCCTGCCGCTCATCGGGATCACCGACTGGGTGACGCTGCGCGCGGCCCGACGCCAGAACGCGGGGACCTGATGGTGCTGACCTGCACGGACGTGCGGAAGACGTTCGGCGAGACGGTGGTGCTCGACGGGCTCGATCTACGCGTCGACGAGCACGAGGTGGTGGCGCTGATCGGCGCGTCCGGCTCCGGCAAGTCGACCCTGCTGCGGTGCGTGAACCTGCTGGCCGAGGTCGACGACGGCACGATCGAACTGGACGGCGAGGACATCACCAACCCCAAGGTCGATCCCGATCTCGTACGCCGGAAGATCGGCCTGGTCTTCCAGTCCTACAACCTCTTCCCGCACATGACGGTGCTCGACAACATCACCCTGGCCCCGACCCGGGTGTACGGGCGGCCGGCCGCCGAGGCGCGCGACCAGGCGATGGAGTGGCTGTCGCGGGTGGGCCTGGCCGACAAATCGGGCAGCTACCCGGACCGGCTCTCCGGCGGCCAGCAGCAGCGGGTGGCGATCGTGCGGGCGCTGGTCAACTCGCCCCGGCTGCTGCTGCTCGACGAGGTGACCTCGGCGCTCGACCCCGAGCTGGTCGGCGAGGTGCTCACCATGATCCGGGACCTCAAGGGGGACGGGATGACCATGGTGCTGGCCACCCACGAGATGGGGTTCGCCCGGCAGGTCGCCGACCGGGTGGCGTTCCTGGACCGCGGCCGCGTGCTCGAGCAGGGCCCGCCCGCGCAGGTGCTCGGCGACCCGGTCGAGGCCCGCACCCGGCAGTTTTTGGCCCGAATTATCGAGGCCGGACGGCTATAGCCCCGTTTTCCTCTTCTTGCAGGCGCTAGATCGCGGTCCACATTGATCAATGGTTGCGCGATAGGTTCCCGGCAATGCCTCAACGGGGGAGGAAAACGGGGATGAAACGTAAGCTGATCGCCTTCACGGCCGTGCTCGTCACGCTGCTCGCCGCGCCATTCGCACCTTCGGTGGCGGCCAATGCGGCACCGAGCGGCGGCCAGTCCGCCGCCACCGTCGCCGACATTCTGCGGATGAATCCGAACGCGAAGCAGATCGCGCCGAACGTGGTCAACGTCGCGCCCAACGTCGACCTGGTGGTGCCGGCGAAGGCGGCCGCCGGCCTGGCGACCGACTCGACCTATGCCCAGTGCTCGTACCAGTACCTGTGCGTCTTCGAGGCCGCCGTCGGCATTGGCCTCAACGGGGGCTACGCGCTCCGGTTCAGCGCCTGCACCAGCTACAACCTCGGCTATTACAGCTATCCCGATTTCCGGTACGTCGGAACGGCGGCCGGCCCGAAATGGAACGACCGGATCAGCGCGGTCTTCGACAATCAGACCTCCGGGGCCAATTACGCCTCGTTCTACAACTGGACCGGCAGCGCCTGGCAATTCCGGTTCGGCCCCGGTCACCAGATCATTTTCCCCTATGTAGGCGACTACAACAACGACACGTTCGACCGGGTCGACGTCTGCTGACCGCGTGATGTCCCGCGCCCGCTGTGGGGAGACGGCGGGCGCGGAGGCACTACGGCTTGGAGATCTCGCGGAGCACGAGGGCGGCGTCCAGCGCGGCCACCGTGCTCTGCCAGCCCTTGTCCTCGATCGAGTCCTCGAGGCCGGCCCGGTCGCGGGCCTGCCCGAGGCTGTGCACGGTCAGCACGCCGTGCGCGACCGGGGTGTGCTCGTCCAGCGCGATGCGGGTCAGGCCGGTCGTGACGGAGTCGCAGACGTACTCGAAATGCTCGGTCTCGCCCTTGATCACCACACCGATCGCCACCACCGCGTCGCACTTCTTCGCCAGCGCCTGGGCCACCACCGGCAGCTCGACCGCGCCGGCCACGCGGTGGACGACCACGTCGGTCACGCCGCACGCCTCGGCCGCGGACCGGGCCCGCTCGATCATGTGCTCGATCAGGTCGGAGTGCCATCGCGCGCCGACGATGCCGAGCCGCAGCCCGGCGGCGTCGACGGTATCCATGTGCGGGTCACCGAAGCCGGCCATCCTCGCCCCCTCTTTCTTGCATTGTCACTCTTTTTGCCGCCGAATCAGCCCAAAGCCTCGAACAGGTGGCCCATACGGTCGCGCTTGGTCCGCAGGTAGCGCACGTTCTCCGGGTGCAGCCGCACCGGCAGCGCCTCCCGGCCGGTCACGGTCAGGCCGTAGCCCTCGAGGCCGGCCCGCTTCGCCGGGTTGTTGGTGAGCAGCCGCATCGAGCGCACGCCCAGGTCGTAGAGGATCTGCGCGCCGGTCCCGTAGTCCCGGGCGTCGGCCGGCAGGCCCAGCTCGAGGTTCGCGTCGACCGTGTCGAAGCCGCGGTCCTGCAGCTGGTACGCCTGCAGCTTGTGCAGCAGGCCGATCCCCCGGCCCTCGTGCCCGCGCATGTAGAGCACGACGCCGCGGCCGGCCTCGGCCACCCGCTCCAGCGCCGCGTCTAGCTGCGGCCCGCAGTCGCAGCGCTTGGAACCGAAGACGTCCCCGGTCAGGCACTCGGAGTGCACCCGCACCAGCACGTCGCGGCCGTCGCCGATCTCGCCGAAGACGAGCGCGACGTGCTCGCCGCCGTCGACGGCCGCGCGGTAGCCGACGGCGGTGAAGTCGCCGTGCTCGGTCGGCAGCTTGGTCTCGACGACCCGCTCCACCTGCCGGTCGTTGCGCCGCCGGTAGGCGACCAGGTCGGCGATCGTAATCAGCACGAGGTCGTGCTCGATCGCGAACTTCTCCAGGTCGGGGCGGCGCTGCATGGTGCCGTCGTCGTTGACCATCTCGCAGAGCACGCCGGCCGGGCGCAGGCCGGCCAGCACGGCGAGGTCGATCGCGGCCTCGGTGTGCCCGGGGCGGCGCAGCACGCCGCCGGCCTTGGCCCGCAGCGGCACCACGTGGCCGGGACGGGACAGGTCGGTCGGACGGGTGTCGGGCGACGACAGCAGCCGCAGGGTGCGGGCCCGGTCGGCGGCCGAGATGCCGGTGCTCACGCCCTCGGTGGCGTCGACCGTCACCGCGTACGCCGTGCCCCGCCGGTCCTGGTTGGTGTGGTACATCGGTGGGAGGTCGAGCCGGTCCGCCTCCTCCTCGGTGATCGGCGCGCAGATGTAGCCCGAGGTGTAGCGCACCATGAAGGCCACCAGCTCCGGCGTCGCCTTCTCGGCCGCGAAGATGAGGTCGCCCTCGTTCTCCCGGTCCTCGTCGTCGACCACGATGACGGGCCGGCCGGCGGCAATGTCGGCGATCGCCCGCTCAATGTCTTCGAACATCATCGGCTCCCCAGCATCTTTTCCACGTACTTGGCGATCACGTCGACCTCGAGATTCACCGGGTCGCCCGCGCTCTTGGATCCCAGGACGGTCAGCTTCAGCGTGGTCGGGATCAGGCCGACGCTGAACGACTCGTCGTCGACCGCCATGACGGTCAGCGAGACGCCGTCGACGGTGATCGAGCCCTTCTCCACCACGTACCGGCTCAGGCTCTCCGGCAGCGAGAAGCGCAGCACCTCCCACTCCGACTCGGGCGTGCGGTCGAGGATCGTGGCGACCCCGTCGACGTGGCCCTGCACCAGGTGGCCGCCGAGCCGGCTGCCCACCGTGGCGGCGCGCTCCAGGTTGACCTGGCTGCCCTTTTTGAGCGCGCCGAGTGAGGACCGGCGCAAGGTCTCGCCCATCACGTCGGCGGTGAAGACGCCGTCGACGTTCTCGATCACGGTGAGACAGACCCCGTTGACGGAGATCGAGTCGCCGTGCCGGGCGTCGGACGTGACGACCGGGCCGCGTACCGCGATGATCGCGTTGTCGCCTTGGTTCTCCAGGCTGACCACGTCACCCAGTTCCTCGACGATGCCGGTGAACATCAGCTCTCCTTCTGCCGGAGCGATGCGGTGAAGCGCAGGTCGGGGCCGATCTGCGCGATGTCGGTGAGGTCGAGCTCGATGGCGTCGCCGATGGTGGTGACGCCGGCGTCGACGAGGGCGGGCTTGCCGGCGCCGAGCAGCTTGGGCGCCACGTAGCCGATCACCTGGTCGACCAGTCCGGCGGCCAGGAACGAGCCGGCCAGCGTGGGTCCGCCTTCCAGCAGCACCGAGCGGATCCCCCGGCCGAAGAGCGCGACGAGCAGCGCGTGGAGATCGACGCGGCCATCCGGGCCGGCGCCGACCTCGGCGGTGGTGACGACCCAGGTGGGTGCGGCGACGTCGCGCACGCGCGCTTTCCCGGGGGTACGCCCGGAGGAGTCGACGACCACGCGAAGCGGCTGCTTGATCGCCAGCGTGCCGTCCTTGAGGTCGCGCACGGTGAGCTGCGGGTCGTCGGCGATCACCGTGCCGGCACCCACCATGATCGCGTCCATCGTGCCGCGCAGCACGTGCACGTCGCTCCGGGCCGGGGCCGAGGTGATCCACTGGCTGGTGCCGTCGGCGGCGGCCGAGCGGCCGTCCAGCGTGGCGGCGAACTTCCAGGTCACGTACGGCCGGCCGCGCCGCACCGCGGTGAGCCAGGCGACGTTGCCCTGCTCCGCCTCCTTGCGCCGCACCCCCGTCTCGACCTGCACCCCCGAGGCCCGCAGCGTCACGGCGCCGCCGGCCGCGACCGGCGTCGGATCGTCCACCGCGATGACCACCCGGCGCACCCCCGCGTTGATCAGCGCGAGGCTGCAGGGCCCGGTACGCCCGGTGTGGTTGCAGGGCTCGAGCGTGACCACCGCGGTGCCACCGCGTGCCCGCTCCCCGGCCTGCGCGAGCGCGACGATCTCGGCATGCGGCCCGCCGGCGTAGGCGTGGAAGCCCTCGCCGACCACCTCACCCTCGGCGTCGAGCAGTAGACACCCGACGACGGGGTTGGGGCTGGTCGTGCCGAGGCCCCGGGCGGCCAGCGCAATAGCGCGGCGCATCGCCTCGTCCTCGGTCACCATGCTGTGCTTTCCTCTCGGGCGCGGTGCGGTCACGCGCCGGGGGAAAGCGGAAGAAACGCCGGGAAAGGGACATCAGGGTACGCCAGGCGCACCCCGGTTCGCACGCGGCGCCGTTTCGCACGCCGCCCACGGTCCGTTTCCGCGCGCTGTCTCCCATCCGGACTGTCTGACCGTGCGGCGTGATGCTTGCCGCTCGATCAACCGTCGGCCCCGGATTTTCACCAGGTCCACCGTCCATCATCATGACGTCCGGGTCGCGGGCTTACCGATGCTCGCGCATCGGATCACCGCCGGTTCGGAATTTCACCGAGTCCCGCCAGCGCGTGGTGGGTCACCCCCGAGTGTGTCACGAAGGCTCGTCTTTGCCACCATGTGCGCGAGCCATCTCACATCGCGGCCCGATTGCGCAGGTCAGCGGGGGTGCGGTTTTTGGCGGTCGCTCGGTGGACAACTCCGGAGAAATGTCAGAGGGGGCTGCTTCAGTGGTGCCCACCCAGTGCCTGGGTGGGGACCAGTGGGCGCCGCGACGCCGCACCGGAGGGCGACGGGGGCCGGCGCAACCACGGACGGGCGCGGGCAGCGCAGGCGCAGGCATCGCGAGCGGGCATCTCATCCGCCACGCCGCGGGCCTGGCATCGCGTCACAGGCTCGTTATCGCCTCACAGGCGCGCGCATCGCAGGCGAGGTGAGTCACACCCTGATGAATTGCGGCATGCGCGGCACCGGAAGCTATCAAGATCCGCCAGGCAAACGCCCAACGAGAGGCATGGCGGCTCGGGGCGCTGCGGAGAGCGTGCGTGCGAGGGCGGCTTGCGGGCGTGCTGCACGGCTTGCGGGCGGGGCGAGCTGAGACGCGGCAGGGCGAGGCCGGGCCGGGCGCGGCGGGCCGGCGGGTCAGGCGCGGCGGGCCGGGCGGGCCGAGCGCGGCGGGCCAAGCGCGGCAGGCCGGGCGGGCCGAGCGCGGCAGGCCGGGCAGGCCGGGCGGGCCGAGCGCGGCAGGCCGGGCGGGCCGAGCGCGGCGGGCCGAGCGCGGCAGGCCGGGCGGGCCGAGCGCGGCAGGCCGGGCGGGCCGAGCGCGGCGGGCCGAGCGCGGCAGGCCGGGCGGGCCGAGCGCGGCAGGCCGAGCGGGCCGAGCGCGGCGGGCCGAGCGCGGCAGGCCGGGCGGGCCGAGCGCGGCAGGCCGAGCGCGGCAGGCCGGGCGCGGCGGGCCGGCGGGCCGGGCGGGCGAGACGAGGCGGGCCGGCGGACAAGGCGGAGCGACGCGGGCCGAGGCGGGGTGGGCGAGTAGGGCGAGGTGAGTGGGTGGCTGGCGCCGGCGGGGGTTGTTACTCCTCTGGCTCGGCCTCGCTGCGGCGGCGGTCGATTGCTACGTAGGAGCCGGGCTGGGACTTGGCTACCTTTTTCATCTCGGAGGCCACCGCGATCACCACTCGGGGGTCGGTGAACTTGCGGCCGTCGACGGTGGCCTGGGCCACGCCGATCGAGAGGGTCACCAGGGCCGCGCGGTTCTTGTTGCCTCGGCGGTCGGGGACCTCGATGTAGCCGCGCTCGGCGTCGGACGGGTCGTAGAGCTGGTCGGCCGCCTGCTCGAAGTCGGTCACCGTGCGCTTGGTCAGCGGCAGCACCTGGTCGGGCGCGCAGATGAAGACGAAGTCGTCGCCGCCGATGTGGCCCAGGAAGATCGAGGGCGGGCCGACCGTGGTCACCGCCTTGTGCAAGCTGCGGGCCAGCGCGCCGATGAACTCGTCGCCCCGGTCGAAGCCGTAGACGTCGTTGACGCTCTTGAAGCGGTCGATGTCGATGTAGCCCACGGAATACTCGCCGCCGGCCTTCATGCGGTCGGCGATCTCGCGCCGGACCCGCGCGTTGCCGGGCAGACCGGTCAGCGGCGAGACCTCGCGGAACTCCTTGTTGCGCCGCAGGGTGGACTGCACCCGGGCGATCAGCTCGGTCGTGTCGAAGGGCTTGACCAGGTAGTCGTCGACGCCGGCGGCCAGGCCCACCACCTTGTCGACGGTCATGCTCTTGGCGGTCAGCATGATGACCGGGAGGGCGCTGGTCAGCGGCTCGGCACGCAGCTTGCGGGTCAGCTCGACGCCGTCCATGCCGGGCATCATCCAGTCGACCACGGCCAGGTCGGGACGCCTGTCCTCCATCAGCTGCAGCGCCTCCTGGCCGTGCTCGGCCCGGATCACCTCGTAGCCCTGCATCTTGAGGTTGAACTCGACGAAGCTCGCGATGTCCTGATCGTCGTCGACCACCAGGATCAGATCGGGCCGCTCCTCCGGATCGACACCGAGCTCGTCCGCCTCGCGCACCACGCCGGTGCTCATCCTGCTACCCCGCTCCCGCCGGCCCGCACGGCAACCCTCCCCACAAGCAGCTCAATCATGCGACGGACCGGCCCCGGCGGCCAGTGCCCGCAGTTTCCGGATCGCCTCGGCCGGGTCGTCGGCCCCGTAGACCGCCGTGCCCGCCACGAACGCGTCGGCGCCCGCCTCGGCCGCCCGGGCAATGGTGTCGGCCGCGATGCCGCCGTCGACCTCGAGCCGGACGGCCAGGTCCTTGGCGCTGATGCGACGCCGCACGTCGCGCACCTTGTCGAGCATTTCGGGCAGGAACGCCTGCCCGCCGAAACCCGCCTTGATCGTCATGATCAGCAGGGTGTCGACGTAGGGCAACAGCTCGAGATAGGGCTCGACGGGCGTGTCGCGGTCGATCGCGAGGCCGGCCTTGGACCCGGCCGCGCGCAGCGCCTTGGCCAGGGCCACCGGGTTTTCGCAGGCCTCGGCGTGGAACGTGACGTTGTAGGCACCGGCCTCGGCGTAGCCCGGCGCCCAGCGCTCGGGGTCGGTGATCATCAGATGCACGTCGAACGGGATCGTGGTCGACTTGCGCAGGCTCTGCACCACCGGCAGGCCGATCGTCAGGTTGGGCACGAAGTGGTTGTCCATGACGTCGACGTGCACCCAGTCGGCCTCGCCCTCGATGGCACCCACCTCGTCGGCGAGACGGGCGAAGTCGGCGGCCAGGATGCTCGGGGCGATGATCGGCTTTGGGCTCACGGGAGGAGTCTAGGGCGTCGGCGCCGCTCGCCGCCCGGGCTCCTCGCGGCCTGTGGACAACCGTTAGAGTGACCCGTCCGAGACGGCCTGGGGAGGCGACCATGCGACGGTGGGCGGCCGCCCTGGCGTGCGCGCTGGCCCTGGGCGCGCCGGCCCTGGGCGCCGGCGGGTGCGCCACCGACCGGCCGGAGGGCGTCGACGGCGACCTGACCAACGGGTGGCGGCCGATGCCGGCCGCGGCCCCGTTCCGCCCGCAGGCCGGCGCCTGCCACGCCGAGATCGTCGAGACCGGCACGGCGGAGAACTACGAGCCCGTGGCCTGCACCGCCGCCCACCTGGCCGAGACCGTCGCCGTCGCCGACCTGGCCGCCGCCGGCCCGCTGAAGTCGCCGAAGGACGGCATGGCCAAGGCCTTCGCCACCTGCTCGCAGAAGGCCTCCGCGTTCCTCGGCGGCGACTGGCGTACGGGCTGGGTGGTGCTTCAGCCCGTGCTGCCGAGCGCGAAGGCGTGGACCGGGGGCGCCCACTGGGTGCGCTGCGATGTGGCCGAGTCCTCGCCGATCGACGGGACGCTCGTACGGCGTACGGGAAGCATGAAAGGCACCGTCAAAGCCGGCGGCAAGCTCCGGATGGCCTGCGCCAACCCCAAGATCGCCGGAGAGTCCGTCGCCGAGATGCACCCGGTCGCGTGCGCGAGCACGCACACCGCCGAGTTCGCCGGCCTGTTCAGCACGGCCAAGGCCGCATCGTCCGACCTCTCCGAAGCCGAGCTGGCCAAGGGCTGCGACGCGGCGATCGCCAAGTTCACCGGCCTGCGCGACGACGCGACCCTGCCGAGCCGGATCGGGTGGCTCGGCTTTCCGCCCGACGACACGGCCTGGCGGATGGGCGACCGGGCCGTGCGGTGCTTCCTGTGGCTCAACGGCGAGAAGATGAAGGGCTCCTATCGGGGCGCCGGCCCGGGGAAGCTCAAGATCCACTACGCGAACTGAACCCGTCAGGAAGTACGCCGCAGCACGGCCAGGAACATCGCGTCGGTGCCGTGCCGATGCGGCCAGAGCTGCACGGTCGGCCCGTTGCCCAGCCCCGGCATGCCCGGCGGCAGCAGCGGGCGCGCGTCGACGAAGTCCACCTCGACACCGCTGCGGCGCGCACCCTCGGTCACTGTCACCTGGGTCTCGACCATGTGGGGCGAGCAGGTCACGTACGCGACGAGCCCGCCCGGCCGCACCGCCCGCAACGCCGCCACCAGAAGCTCCCGCTGCAGCTTCGTCAGCGCCGGCAGGTCGGACGGCTGCCGGCGCCAGCGCGACTCCGGCCGTCGCCGCAGCGAGCCCAGCCCGGTGCACGGCGCGTCGACCAGCACCCGGTCGAACGAGTCCTCGGGCAGATCCGGATCGCGCCCGACCGACCGCCCGTCCATCGGCAGCACCGTCACCGGCATGCCCTCGGTGGCGTGCTCGACCAGCCGCGCCCGGTGCTCGGCCACCTCGACCGCGGTGACCTCGGCCCCGCGCAGCGCCGCGATCGACCCGAGCAGGCCGGCCTTGCCACCCGGCCCCGCGCACAGATCGAGCCAGCGGGCGTCGCGCCCCTCGATCGGCGCCGCCAGCAGCGCGGCCGCCACCAGCTGGGAGCCCTCGTCCTGCACGTGGGCGCGGCCCTCGGCGATCGCGGCCAGCTCCCGCGGCGAGCCGCCGTTCAGGTAGACCGCGTACGGCGAGAAGGCCCCTGGCACCCCGTCGACCTCGTCCGCCAGCTCCACCGCCTCGGCCCGCCCCGGCCGCGCGCACAGGTGGACGACCGGCGCCTGGTTGTCCTCGATCAGCAGGCGCGCGGTGTCCTCGAGGTCGCCGCCGAGCGACTCGGCGAACGCCCGCACGATCCACTGCGGGTGGTTGTGCAGCACCGAGAGGTTGCCGACCGGGTCCTCGTCGTAGGCCGGGGCCAGCCGCTCGAGCCACCCGTCCAGCGGCGTCTCGGTGATCGCGCGCAGCACCGCGTTGGCGAAGCCGGCGGCGCCGGGCGCGACCGAGCGCACCAGGTCGACGGTCTGGTTGACCGCCGCGTGCGCCGGCACCCGGGTGTAGAGCAGCTGGTAGGCGCCGAGCCGGAGGGCGTCGCGGGCCGGCGGGTCGATCCGGGCCACGTCGCGGCCCGCGGCCGATCCGATGATCAGATCGAGGGTGCCGGTGGCGCGCAGCGTGCCGTAGGCGAGCTCGGTGGCGAACGCGGCGTCGCGGCCACTCAGGGCCATGCCGCGGAGGATCTCCGCGAGCACGAGATTCGCGTACGCGTCGTCGCGGTGCACGGCCGCGATCGCCTCGTACGCCGCTTGCCGCGCCGGATCGGACGGCGGCCGGCCCGCTCTCGGCGCCCGGCCCGTGCGCGAGTCGCGGTCGTAGCCGGGACCCGCCGTGCCCCGCGGCCGGCCGGACTTGTGCGGCCGTCCCGCTCGATGGTCCGTCACGCGAACGTCTCCCCCGCCTGGATCCGCAGCCCGCGGGCCCAGTCGGTGGCCGGCATCGCCTTCTTCCCGGCCGCGCGCACCTCACCCAGCGCCACCGGGGTGGTGGCCGTGCCGACCAGCACCTGGGTGCGCTCGACGTGAATCTCCCCGGCGGCAATGGCGGGGGCGTTGGCGATCGGCCGCACCGGGCCCAGCTTCACCCGGTCGTCACGGAAGGTGGTCCAGGCTCCGGGCGCCGGCGTGCAGGCCCGGATCCGCCGGTCCACCGCGAACGACGGGTCGCCCCAGCGGACCTGCGCGTCCTCGACGGTGATCTTGGGCGCGAACGTGACCCCGTCGGCCGGCTGCGGGTGGGCCCGCGCGGTGCCGGCCTCGATCGCGTCGAGCACGGCCACGAGCAGCCCGGCGCCCTCGGTGGCCAGGCGACCGAGCAGGTCACCCGAGGTGTCGGACGGGCGGATCTCCTCGGTCAGCGTGCCGTAGACCGGGCCGGTGTCGAGCCCGGCCTCGAGCTCGAACACGCTGGCCCCGGTCACCTCGTCGCCGTGCAGCACGGCGTGCTGCACGGGCGCGGCGCCGCGCCACGCGGGCAACAGCGAGAAATGCAGGTTGATCCACCCATGCTTGGGGATCTCGAGCGCGCTGGGCGGCACCAGCGCGCCGTACGCGACGACGGGCACGCAGTCGGGTGCGATCTGCCGCAGTCGCTCCTGGAACTCGGGCTCCCGCGGCTTGGCCGGGGTGAGCACCTCGATGCCGCGCTCGTCGGCCCAGGCGGCGGCGGGCGACCGGACCAGGCGGCGGCCCCGGCCGGCGGGCGCGTCGGGCCGGGTCACGACGGCGGCCAGCTCGTGGCCGGACGCGGCGATGGCGTCGAGGGCGGGCAGGGTGACGGCCGGGGTGCCGGCGAAGACGAGACGCAACCCGCTCACCGCCCCAGCCCGAAGATGCCCCGGCCGTGCGGGCTCTCCTTGATCGTCGGGGGCTTGCCCGCGTCGTACCACTCGGCCGCCCGGATCTGCTTCATCGCGTCCTTGCGGACCGCGGCGTCCAGCCGGTCGAGGAAGAGCACCCCGTCGAGGTGGTCGGTCTCGTGCTGCACGCAGCGCGCCATCAGCCCGGTGCCGACCAGCTGGATCGGGTCGCCGTGCTCGTTGAAGCCGGCCGCCACCACGTTCTGCCGGCGCTTGGTGTCGACGTAGATGCCCGGGATCGACAGGCAGCCCTCGGGTCCGTCCTGCTCCTGTTCGTCGGGGAACGACAGCGACGGGTTGACGATGTGGCCCACCACGTCGTCCACGTCGAAGGTGAAGACGCGCAGCCCGACGCCGAGCTGCGGCGCGGCCAGGCCGGCGCCGCCCTCGTCCTGCATGGTCTCGACCAGGTCGCGCACGAGCTTGCGCAACTCCTTATCGAAGTCGACGACGGGATCGGCCGGCGTCCGCAGCACCGGATCACCGAAGAGACGGATGGGCTGAACGGTCACGCGGCGATACTCCTGACTTTCCGGCTGGGACCCGGTAAGTCTACGGAGTGCCCGGCCCGGTCTCCTCGTCAGCGTGACCGCCGTCCCGCTTCCGCTAGAAGATCGTCGCCGGGTCGACCTCGATGCGGACGGTGAGTGCCGCCTTGCGGGCGCTGCGGACGGCCGCCGCCTCGTGCAGCGCGTGCGCCATCGCCGCCGCCTGCGAGCGCGTCGTGCGGACCAGCATGCGCTCCTCGTCGTCCTCGGCCGGCACCGGGCCGAGCAGCTCGGCGCCCTCCGGCAGCCGCGCCGCCGCGAGCAGGTCGGCCACCGCCTCCGGCTTGCCGGTGAGGCTCGCCATCCGCGCCGCCGGCGGGAAACCCAGCTCGCGGCGCTCGGCCAGCTCGCGCGCCGCGAACCAGCCCGGCTCCCACCGGATCAGCGCCTGCACGGTGGCCAGCGACCCGTCCGCCACCACCACGACCCGTCCGCCCCGGGACTGCGGTCTCGCCAGCGCCGCCGCGCCGAACCACCGCCGCATCGTCTCCTCGGCCGCGCGCAGATCGGAGCGGGTCAGCAGGGCCCACGTATCGAGCAGGAGCACCGCCCCGAAACCGCCGTCGGCGTGCGGCTCGGCCCCCGGCGTGGCCACCACGACGGCCGCCTCCTGCGGGACCGTGCCGAGGATCTCGTCGCGGCCGGACGTGCGCACCGGCACGCCCGGGAACGCCCGGCCCAACTCCTCGGCCGTACGCCGTGCTCCGGTGACCGACGCCCGCAGCCGGCGCTCGCCGCAGGCCGGGCAGGTGTAGGCGGGCGACACCCGGCCGCACCACCGGCAGGCCGGCACGTCGCGCGCCCCCTGCAGGGCCAGCGGCCCCGAACAGTGCGGGCAGCGCGCCGGCGTCCGGCACTCGGCGCAGGCGACCGACGGCAGATAGCCCCGCCGCGGCACCTGCACCAGCACCGGCGCGTCGTCCTTGAGCGCCTGCCGGGCCGCCTGCCAGGCCAGGCTGGGCAGCCGCGCGGTCGCCGCGCCGGGGTCGCGGGCCAGCTCCGGGTCATCCCCGGTCGGCGCCACGGCCGGCGCCCGCTTGCGCAGCACGTCCCGCGCCGCGGTGATCTCCTTGGCCCAGCCCGTCTCCAGCAGCAGCTGCGCCTCCCCGGTGCGCGCGTGCCCCGCCACCAGCGCCGCGCAGCCGGCCAGGCTGGCCCGGGTCAGCAGCACCTCGCGGGCGTGCGGGTACGGCGACCGCGGCTCGGCGTGCAGGTCGTCCCCGTCGTCCCAGATGACCACGAGCCCGAGCTTCGCCACCGGCGCCCACATCGCCGCCCGGGTCCCCACCACCACCGGCACCTGATGCCGGCTGGCCCGCAGGAACCGCCGGTACCGCTCGGCCGGCCCGAGCGCGGCGTTCAGCGCGACGTGCCGCCCCGGGCCCAGCACCGCATCGAGCGCCCGGTCGACCCGCTCGAGATCCCGCGCATCGGCCACGACGATGACCGTGCCCCGCCCCGCCTTCGTCGTGGCGGCCGCCGCCTCGGCGATCCGGGTCGCCCACTCCTCCCCCGGCAGCGCTCCCCAGACGGCCCGCGGGGCCCGCCCGTCCTCGAGCGCCCGCAGGAACGCGGGACCGGCCGGATAGGAGTCCCACCCACCGGCCACCGGCGGCGCGATCTCCGCCACGCCCTCGGCCCCGGCCCGATCTTCGTCGCCGGCGGGAGCCTGGCCCTCCACCCGCGCATGCCGGGGCGGCACCGCCAACCGCAGCACGTCACACAGGTTTCCGGCGTAACGATCGGCGACGGCCCGTGCCAGCCGCGCCACCTCCGGGTCGAGCACCTGCTCGGCCGACACCACCCTGTCGAGGAACGCCAGCTTTCCCCCGTGCGGCGACGACTCGGCCCGCTCGAGCAGGAACCCGCCCACCAGCTGCCCGGCGAACCGCACCTTGACTCGCACCCCGGGCCGGGCCGCCTCGTCCTCCGCCGCGGCCACCAGGTAGTCGAACGGCCGGTCGAGATGCGGCAGGGGCACGTCGACGCACACCCGGGCCACCGGCAGCCTCTCCGCCGGCACCCGCTCGCCTCGCACACCCTTGCTGGTCATCGCCGAACATTCTGCCCGGCACCCCCGACAAGAATCGGCGACGTCACCGCCCGGTCGCGATTCGCGGACATGGCGGCTAGCCGAGGACGCCGGCCAGCGCCGCCGTCAACATCCGGTCGACCTCGGACGACGACGGCGCCGTCCCGTCCCGGTCGGCGAACATCAGGTGCCCGGTGCCGATCAGCATCCCGGCCACCGTCACCACGTCGGCGTCCGCGGCCACCCGCCCGAGCTCCTGCTCGGCTCGCAGATACGCGGCGATCATGGCGGCCGCCTCGCCCAGCAGCGGCACCCCCGGAGCGCCCCGGGCCGCTCGCAACCGGGCCCGCAGATCGTCCCGGAACGTGATCAGGCTGATGATCGCCACCGCCACCGATCCGAACAGCTCCTCGAGCACCACGCGCAGGTTCGCCGCCACGGTCCGGGTGCCGGCCGCCGCGATCAGGCCCGCCTCGGCCGCGGAGATGCGCGCGATCCGGTCCATCACCAGCGACGCCAGGAAGTCGTCGAAGTCCGCGAAGTGCTTGTGCAGCACCCCCTTGGCCACCCCGGCCTCGGCGGTCACCGCCCGGCTGGTCAGCGCGTGCGGCCCGGCCCGCAGCAGCACCCGCTCGGCGGCCGCGAACAACTGCTCCCGTACGTCCCGAAGTGCCACCCCGGTCGGCAACAAGCCCTCCGTTGTTGTTAGTGGGCGCGCGCCCACTTAAGGTGGGCACACGCCCACTATAGATGCGGAGCACCCCGCCATGAGCGACATCCACCAGCACCGCCGGGTCGCGGAGTCCTTCGGCGCCGGCGCCGAGCAGTACGACCGGGCCCGTCCGCCCTATCCGGAGGCGGCGATCGAGCGGATCGTCGCGGCCCGAGCGGACGTTCGACACCGTCGTGGCCGCCGCGACCTGGCACTGGGTCGACCCGATGGCCGGCGCCGCCCAAGCGGCGAGACTTCTCCGTGAATCCGGGCAAGTCGCTCTGATGTGGAACGTCTTCGAGGTGGACGAACGGGCATGACAAAGGGCGTCCTCCCGCGGGAGGACGCCCTTCGCGACGGATCAGGCAGCGGCGTTCTTGAGGTCCTGCGCCCGGTCGGTGCTCTCCCACACCAGGTCGGGCAGGTCACGGCCGAAGTGGCCGTACGCCGCCGTCTGCTGGTAGATCGGGCGGAGCAGGTCGAGGTCGCGGATGATCGCGGCCGGCCGCAGGTCGAAGACCTCGCCGATCGCCTTCTCGATCCGCTCGACCGGCACGTTCTCGGTGCCGAAGGTCTCGACGAACAGCGAGACCGGGTGGGCCTTGCCGATCGCGTACGCGACCTGGGCCTCACACCGCTCGGCCAAGCCGGCGGCCACGACGTTCTTGGCCACCCAGCGCATCGCGTACGCCGCCGACCGGTCCACCTTGGACGGGTCCTTGCCGGAGAACGCGCCGCCGCCGTGCCGGGCGTAACCGCCGTAGGTGTCGACGATGATCTTGCGACCGGTGAGGCCGGCGTCGCCCATCGGGCCACCGATCTCGAAGCGGCCGGTCGGGTTGACCAGCAGCCGGTAGCCCTCGGTGTCGATGCCGAGGCCCTCCAGCTCGGGCGCGATCACGTGCTCGCGGATGTCGGGCGTGAGCAGCGACTCCAGCGAGATGTCGGCCGCGTGCTGGGACGAGACCACAACCGTGTCGAGGCGGACCGGCTTGAGCCCGTCGTACTCGATGGTGACCTGGGTCTTGCCGTCCGGCCGCAGGTAGGGGATCGTGCCGTCCTTGCGGGCGGCGGAGAGGCGGCGGGCGAGCCGGTGCGCAAGGGCGATCGGCAGCGGCATCAGCTCGGGCGTCTCGGAGCAGGCGAAGCCGAACATCATGCCCTGGTCGCCGGCGCCCTGCGCGTCGAGAACGTGCTCGGAGTCGCCCTCGCGCAGCTCGATCGCGCTGTCGACGCCCTGGGCGATGTCGGGCGACTGCGCGCCGATCGAGACGCTGACGCCGCAGGACGCCCCGTCGAAGCCCTTCTTGGACGAGTCGTAGCCGATGCGCAGGATGGTGTCGCGCACGATGCTCGGGATGTCGGCGTAGGCCTGAGTGGTGACCTCACCGGCCACGTGGACCTGACCCGTGGTGATGAGGGTCTCCACCGCCACCCGGCTGCGCGGGTCCTGGGCCAGCAGGGCGTCGAGAATGCCGTCGCTGATCTGGTCAGCGATCTTGTCCGGGTGGCCTTCCGTGACCGACTCGGAGGTGAACAGGCGGCGTGCCACGGTGCTCCTCAGCTGTCGAAAGTTCGAACGTACCGCGAGAGTGTAGTCACCGCGAACGACAACCGTCGCCTGGGTGCTCTCCCGTCCACCGCTGCCACCTGGTGTTACAGCAGTGTCACGACGTGATCCAAAATCCTATCGGCCACATCTTCTTTGCGGAGTTCACCGAGAGTGGCCGTGCTCCCGTCCGCGCCGAGGATGGTCACCTCGTTGTGGTCGGCCCCGAAGACCCGGTCCACGCCGACCTCGTTCACGACGATCAGGTCGGCACGCTTCCTGGTCAACTTAGCCCTGGCGTGCTCCAACGCGTCGTTCGTCTCGGCCGCGAAGGCGACCAGGACCTGCCCGGGACGCTTGTTCGCGCCGATCTCCGCGGCGATGTCCGGGTTTGTCGCGAGTGCGATGGGTTCGGGGGTACCGCCCTCGGTCTTCTTGATCTTCTGCGCGGCGGTCGTGGCGGGCCGGAAATCGGCCGGCGCCGCGGCCATCACCACCACGTCGGCGTCGGCCGCGGCCTTCACTGTGGCCAGCCGCAACTCCTCGGTGGTGCCGACCCGGGCGATGTCCACGCCGGCCGGATCCGGCAACGTGACATTGGCGGCGATCAGGGTCACGCGCGCGCCCCGGGCGGCCGCCGACTTCGCGAGCGCGTACCCCTGCTTGCCGGATGATCGGTTTCCGATGAATCGCACGGGATCAAGCGGTTCCCGGGTGCCACCGGCGGTCACGACGACGTGCCGGCCGGCAAAATCAAGGTCAAGACCCCGTTCCCGTACGCGCGAAGCCAGCTCGAAGATCGCCTCGGGATCCGGGAGCCGGCCCTTGCCCGTGTCGGCGCCGGTCAACCGCCCCACGGCCGGCTCGATGACCACGGCGCCCCGCTCACGCAGAGTCGCCACGTTGGCACGGGTGGCCGCGTTTTCCCACATCTCGGTGTGCATCGCCGGCGCGTAGACGATCGGGCAGGTCGCCGTCAGCAGCGTGTTCGTGAGCAGGTCGTCGGCGATCCCGTGCGCGGCCTTGGCCAGCAGGTCGGCGGTCGCCGGCGCCACCACCACGAGGTCGGCGTGCCGCCCGATCCGCACGTGCGGCACCTCGTGCACGTCGTCCCACACCTCGGTCGCCACCGGCTTGCCCGACAGCGCCGCCCACGTCGGCGCTCCCACGAACTTCAGCGCCGAGGCGGTCGGCACCACCCGCACGCTGTACCCCGACTCGGTGAACAACCGCAGCAACTCGCACGCTTTGTAGGCGGCGATCCCGCCGCCGACCCCCAGGACGACCTCAGTCATGAACGCAATGATCCCGCGCCCCGAACCGGGACGCGGGATCACCCACGAGTTGTGTGACCGAGGCTTACGGGTTGTCCGTGGCCTCGGCGGTGAGCAGGCCGGCGTTGATCTCACGCATGGCGATGGAGAGCGGCTTCTCCTGCGGGGTGGTCTCGACCAGGGGGCCGACGTACTCCAGGAGGCCCTCACCGAGCTGGCTGTAGTAGGCGTTGACCTGGCGGGCGCGCTTGGCCGCGAAGATCACCAGCGAGTACTTCGACGAGGTCTTGTCGAGCAGCTCGTCGATCGGCGGGTTGGTGATGCCTTCGGGGTTCGCGATGGTTCCCACTGTTCGCAGATCCTTAATGCTCGGGAGCTTGTGCGGGTGTCAGAAACGATGAACCGAGCAATCCTACCAGTTCGTCCGCCGCACGCTCGACGAAGTCGTTGACCACCGTCCGGTCGAACTCCTTCTCGGCGGCCAGCTCCTCGTCGGCGTGGGCGAGCCGGCGACGGATCGTCTCCTCGTCGTCGGTGCCCCGCCCGATCAGCCGGCGCTTGAGCTCCTCTACGCTCGGCGGCGCCAGGAACACCAGCTGCGCCTCGGGCATGGCCGCCCGGACCTGGCGCGCGCCCTGAAGGTCGATCTTGAGCAGGACCGGCCGGCCCTGGCTCAGCCAGCCCTCGACCTGGGCCCGCGGCGTGCCGTAGAGGTTGCCGGCGAACTCCGCCCACTCGAGCAGCTGTCCGCCGTCGATCAGCCGCTGGAACTCCGGGCGAGTCACGAAGTGGTAGTGCTCGCCGTCGGTCTCGTAGTCGCGTTTCTTCCGGGTCGTGACCGACACCGACAGCTTGATCCAAGGCGAGCGCGCCCGGATCAGCTCGATCACACTGTCCTTCCCCACCCCCGACGGGCCGGAGAGGACGGTGAGGCGGGCTGCCGGGCGCGCGTCGTCATCCATGCTCACAGGCTCATTCAACACGAGCCCATGAGTCAGTTCGCAGCGAACTCCCCCAGGAGGGCCTTGCGCTGCTGGTCGCCGAGACCGCGCAGCCGGCGGCTGTCAGCGATCTTCAGCTTCTCCATGATCTGGGTCGCACGGATCTTGCCGATGCCCGGCAGCGCCTGAAGCACGGCCGAGACCTTCAGCTTGCCGACGACCTCGTCCTCCTCCGCGCGGTCGAGCACGGCGGCGAGGGTGGTCTTGCCGGACTTGAGCTGTTCCTTCAGCTCAGCCCGAGCCTTGCGAACTTCCGCGGCCTTCTCCAGCGCTGCAGCGCGCTGCTCGGGGCTCAGTGACGGGAGCGGCACCAGTTCTCCTCAGGTCCCTATCGCGCCGTAGTCGAATACCGGCGCTTCTGTGAAACGTGGTGTGCCAGGGAACCAAAGGGGCATGTGGTTCCCGGCGCGGGGAAAACTAGCGGTCAACGGCGCTTTCGGCAACGTGGGGGTACCCCCGGCCCGGCTGTCCGGCGGCCTGGTAAGCAGGCCCGTTTCACCCGAGAGCGGTGCGGCACTCGTCGACGGCGCGGTCCGCGGCGGCCCGCAGCGCGGCCACGGAAGGTCCCGCGTTGAGAACTTCCCGTGAGTACGACGGCAGCACGTTGCGCAGGCTTTCGCCGAAGACGGAGCGCAGGTCGGAGGGGGTCGCACCCTGCGCGCCGAGCCCCGGAGCGAGCAGCGGACCGTTCACCCGGGACAGGTCGTGACCGGTCCGCCCGATCGTCGCGCCGACCACGAGACCGAGGTAGCCGAGCGGCTGGGCACCCTTGTTGAGCTGGGAAATCTCATCGATCACGGTCTGCGCGACGGTGCGGCCGTCGGAAGCCACCGCATGCTGGACGCTCGCTCCCTCCGGGTTGGAGGTCAGCGCGAGCGCGAACACACCGGCCCCGTTCGCGGCCGCGAGGTCGAATGCCGGCTGCAACGACCCCACTCCGAGGTAGGGACTCACAGTAATCGCGTCGGCACGCAGGGAACTTGACGGATCAAGGTATGCGGAGGCATAGGCCGCCATCGTGGAGCCGATGTCGCCCCGTTTCACGTCGAGCAGGACCAGGGCTCCGGCCTCGCGCAACTGTCGGATAGTTGACTCAAGAATGCCGATGCCACGTGACCCAAATCTCTCAAAAAACGCCGACTGCGGCTTCACCACGGCCACCCGATCGGCCAGGGCGTCGACCACCGTACGGGCGAAGCGTTCCAGGCCGGCGACGTCATCGGTGAGCCCCCAGCGGCCGAGCAGAGCGGCATGCGGATCGATGCCGACACACAGCGGCCCCCGCTTCGCGACGGCGTCGGTGAGGCGTTGCCCGAAGGTCTCCATGGCTGTGCGTACCCCTTCCGTGTCAGGTAGCCGCCACCGCCGCGGCGATCCGCGGTGTAGTGCGGCCGGAGGATCGGATTCCGTTGTCATGCGCCCGCCGCCGCCACGGTTCTGTGGGCCGCGCGTCGCTCTGCTCACCTATGCGCGCGGCTTTCATCGCTGTGCTCACCTATGCGCGACGGCAGCGCTCGTCAGGTGGCCGCGACCGCGGCGGCGATCCCCGCGACGATGCGGGAGACGTCCGCGACCTCGGCCACATACGGCGGCATCGTGTAGATCAGGTCCCGGAACGGACGCAGCCAGACCCCGGCGTCGACGGCCGCCGCGGTCGCCTTGGCCATGTCCACCGGATGGTCCAGCTGCACCACGCCGATCGCTCCGAGGACCCGCACGTCGGCCACGCCGGGCGCCTTCCGCAGCGGCTCGAGACCGTCGCGGAGACCGCTTTCGATCAGCCGGACCCGGGACCGCCACGACCCGTCGGCGAGCAGGCCGAGCGAGGCGTTGGCGACCGCGCAGGCCAGCGGGTTGCCCATGAACGTCGGTCCGTGCGCGAGGCCGCCGCCCTCCCCCGCCGAGATCGCCTCCGCCACCGGCCGGGTGCAGAGCGTCGCCGCGAGCGTGAGATAGCCACCGGTCAGCGCCTTGCCGACGCACATGATGTCGGGGCTCACCCCGGCATGCCCGGCCGCGAAGAGCTCGCCGGTGCGCCCGAAGCCGGTCGCGATCTCGTCGAAGATCAGGAAGATGCCACGCGCGGCCGTCGCCTCCCGCAGCACCTTCAGGTACGCCGGATGGTGGAACCGCATGCCGCCGGCGCCCTGCACGACCGGTTCGACGATCACCGCCGCCACCTCGTCCGCATGCTCGTCGATGAGCGACACGAGCGAGGAGGCGTACGCCGGGTCGAAGCCGGCCGGCGGCACGTCCGCGAAGACCTGCACCGGCAGCACGCCGGTCCAGAGCGAGTGCATCCCACCGACCGGATCGCAGACGGTCATCGGGTGGAACGTGTCGCCGTGGTAGCCGCCGCGCCAGGTGAGCAGCCGCCGCCGGCCGGGCCGCCCGAGAGCGAGCTGGGCCTGCAGCGCCATCTTGATCGCCACCTCGACCCCGACCGATCCGGAGTCGCAGAGGAAGACGTGCTCGAGCCCGTCCGGCGCCATCTCCACCAGCGAGGTGGCGAGCGCGATGGCCGGCTCGTGGGTGAGCCCGCCGAACATGACGTGGCTCATCCTTCCCGCCTGCTCGGCGAGCGCCGCGTCGAGGACGGGATGCCGGTAGCCGTGGATCGCCGCCCACCACGACGACATCCCGTCGACCAGCTCGCGGCCGTCGGCCAGCCGCAGCCGGACCCCCTCGGCGCTCTCCACCAGGTAGGGATCGCTCTTTCCCGGCATCGGCCCATACGGGTGCCAGACGTGCGCCCGGTCCAGTGCCAGGAGGTCGGTCATCGGATCTCCGCACGCTCCCGATACGCGGCCGCCGCCTTGGCGACGCCCCGCACCAGTCCCGGACCGTGATAGATGAAGCCGCTGTAGAGCTGGACCAGCGCGGCCCCCGCGTCGAGCATCCGGGTCGCGTCGTCGGGGGTCATGATGCCGCCGACGCCGATGATCGGCAGCCGGCCGCCGGTCTCGGTGTGCACGAAGTGGACGACCTTGCGCGCCTTCTCGGTCAGCGGCCGCCCCGACAGCCCGCCCGCCTCGGCCGCCCGTGGCTGGTCGGCCGGGGCCAGCCCGTCCCGGGCCAGCGTCGTGTTGGTGGCGATCACCCCGGCCGCGCCGTGGCTCAGGCAAACCTCCAGCAGCTCGGCGATGGCCGGCTCGGTCAGGTCGGGAGCGATCTTCACCAGCACCGGCGTCGTGCCGGTCAGCGCGGCCAGCAGGGTCGCGATCGCCGATTTGTCCTGCAACGTGCGCAGGCCCGGCGTGTTCGGCGAGGAGACGTTGACCGCGATGTAGTCCGCGTACGGGTGCAGCAGCCGATAGGACGTCAGGTAGTCCTCGACCGCCTCCTCCAGCGGCGTCACCTTGGACTTGCCGAGCGACACGCCCAGCGGCACCCCGAGCGGGCCCAACGCGTCCAGACGGGCCGCCAGAGCGGCCGCCCCGGCGTTGTTGAAGCCCATCCGGTTGATGATCGCCTCGCTGTCCCGCAGCCGGAACAGCCGCGGCTTGTCGTTGCCCGGCTGCGCGTGCGCGGTGACCGTGCCGACCTCGACGAAGCCGAACCCGAGCGCGGGCCACGCGGGCAGCGCCACCCCGTTCTTGTCCATCCCGGCCGCGAGCCCGACCGCGTTCGGGAACCGCACCCCGAACGCCTCGACCGGCGCGTCGACCGCATAACGCCCGCGCGCCAGCCCCCGGGCCCGCTCGCCCAGCCGGGAGAGGCGCCCGAGTGTGAACTCGTGCGCCTTCTCCGCGTCGCCCCCGCCGACCCGGAACAGCACCGGCCGCAGCGTGGATTCGAACAAACTCACTTCGTGCCCCGGAGGGCGGCGTGCAGCTCCTGCAGCGGTCGGACGCTCATGTCGCCGCGCATCAGGGCCTCGATGCCCATCACCGCCGCCGCCGCGCCCTGGGTCGTGGTGATGCTCGGGATGTCGGCGGTGACCGCGGCGCTGCGGATCTCGTAGCCGTCCTCGCGCGCGCTCGCGCCCGAGCCCTGCGGCGTGTTGATGATCATGGCGATCTCGCCGGCCAGGATCAGCGCCACCGCGTTCTGGCCGGGGCCCTCGTAGTGCTTCGGGACGACCTCGCACGCGATGCCGTGGCGGCGCAGCACCTCGCCGGTGCCGGCCGTCGTGACGATCGTGAAGCCGAGGTCGGCCAGCCGCTTGATCGGGAAGATCATCGAGCGCTTGTCGCGGTTGGCGACCGAGACGAAGATCTTGCCGCCGGTCGGGAGCGAGCCGTACGCGGCGGCCTGCGACTTGGCGAACGCCTGCCCGAAGCCGGCGTCGATGCCCATCACCTCGCCGGTCGACTTCATCTCGGGCCCGAGCAGGCTGTCCACGCCCTTCCCGGCCGGGGTGCGGAACCGCTTGAACGGCAGCACCGCCTCCTTGATCGCGATCGGCGCGTTCTCCGGGACCGTGCCGCCGTCCCCCGAGGGAAGCAGCAGGCCCTCCGCCCGCAGGTCGGCGATGGTGGCGCCGAGCATGATGCGGGCCGCCGCCTTGGCCAGCGGGACCGCGGTCGCCTTCGAGACGAACGGGACGGTCCGGGACGCGCGCGGGTTGGCCTCGAGCACGTAGAGGACGTCGTCCTTGAGCGCGTACTGCACGTTGAGCAGGCCGCGCACCCCGACCCCGCGGGCGATCGCCTCGGTGTAGCGGCGCACCTCGGCCAGGTGCGAGCCGGCCAGCGTGACCGGCGGCAGCGAGCAGGACGAGTCGCCGGAGTGGATGCCGGCCTCCTCGATGTGCTCCATCACGCCGCCCAGGTAGACCTCGCCGGTGGCGTCGCAGAGCGCGTCCACGTCGATCTCGATGGCGTCGTCGAGGAACCGGTCGACCAGCACCGGGTGGTCCGGCGAGATCTGGGTGGCCCGCTCGATGTAGCCCTGGAGGGTCGGCTCGTCGTAGACGATCTCCATGCCGCGACCGCCGAGCACGTACGACGGGCGGACCAGCACCGGGTAGCCGATCGCGTCGGCGATCCCCTTGGCCTCCTCGAAGCTGGTGGCCGTGCCGTGGTCGGGCGAGCGCAGGCCGGCCTTGCCGAGCACGGCGCCGAACAGCCCGCGGTCCTCGGCCAGGTCGATCGACTCGGGCGAGGTGCCGACGATCGGGACGCCGGCCTTCTTGAGCCGCTTGGCCAGGCCGAGCGGGGTCTGGCCGCCGAGCTGGACGATCACGCCGACCACGCCCGGGCCGCCGGCCGCCTTGCCGCTGGAGTCCTCCGAGTGGAACACCTCGAGGACGTCCTCGAAGGTCAGCGGCTCGAAGTAGAGCCGGTCGGCGGTGTCGTAGTCGGTCGACACCGTCTCCGGGTTGCAGTTGACCATGACGGTCTCGTAGTCGACGCCGCGCAGCGCCATGACCGCGTGCACGCAGGAGTAGTCGAACTCGATGCCCTGGCCGATGCGGTTCGGTCCCGAGCCCAGGATGATCACCTTGGGCCGGTCGGAGGGCGCGACCTCGGTCTCCTCGTCGTACGAGGAGTAGTGGTACGGGGTGTTCGCCTCGAACTCGGCGGCGCAGGTGTCGACGGTCTTGTAGACGGGCCGGATGCCGAGCCGGTGGCGCAGCGTGCGGACGCCGTCCTCGCCGGCCAGCTCCGGTCGCAGCGCCGCGAGCTGCCGGTCGGAGAGCCCCGACCGCTTGGCCCGGCGCAGCAGCTCCTCGTCGAGCACGGCCGCGTCCGAGATGTCGCGTCGCAGTTCGACCAGCGCCTGGATCTCCTCTAGGAACCAGGGGTCGATCCCGCCGCTGGCCTCGTGCACCTGCTCGATCGAGGCGCCGAGCCGCAGCGCCCGCTCGACCGTGTAGAGGCGGCCGTCGTGCGGCGTGCGCAAAGCGGACAGAACGTCTTCCAAGGAGGAAGCGTCCTCCCGGCCGGTCCAGAACCCGGCGGCCGTGGACTCGAGCGAGCGCATCGCCTTGTTCAGCGCCTCGGCGAAGTTGCGGCCCAGCGACATCGCCTCGCCGACCGACTTCATCGTGGTGGTCAGCTCGGGGTCGGCGCCCGGGAACTTCTCGAACGCGAACCGCGGGATCTTCACGACCACGTAGTCGAGGGCCGGCTCGAAGGCGGCCGGGGTCTTCAGCGTGATGTCGTTCGGGATCTCGTCGAGCGTGTAGCCGATGGCCAGCTTGGCGGCGATCTTCGCGATCGGGAAGCCGGTCGCCTTGGACGCCAGGGCGCTGCTCCGTGACACGCGCGGGTTCATCTCGATGACGACCAGGCGGCCGTCGCGCGGGTTGACCGCGAACTGGATGTTGCAGCCGCCGGTGTCGACGCCGACCTCGCGCAGCACGGCGATGCCGAGGTCGCGCAGGTCCTGGTACTCCCGGTCGGTGAGCGTCATGGCCGGGGCCACGGTCACCGAGTCGCCGGTGTGCACGCCCATCGGGTCGAGGTTCTCGATCGAGCAGACGACCACGACGTTGTCGTGCTTGTCGCGCATCAGCTCGAGCTCGTACTCCTTCCAGCCGAGCACGCTCTCCTCGATCAGCACCTCGTGCACCGGGGAGGCCGCGAGCCCCGCGCCGGCGATTCGCTCGAGATCTTCCCGGGTGTGCGCCATGCCCGAGCCGAGGCCACCCATCGTGAAGGAGGGCCGGATCACGACGGGCAGGCCGAGATCCTCGACGGTCGCGACGACCTCGTCCATCGAGTGGCAGACCCGCGACCGGGGCGTCTCGCCGCCGGCCTTCGCGACGATGTCCTTGAAGAGCTGCCGGTCCTCGCCGCGGCGGATGGCGTCGATGTTGGCACCGATCAGCTCGACGCCGTACTTCTCGAGGACGCCGTTCTCGTGCAGCGCGACCGCCGTGTTCAGCGCGGTCTGCCCGCCCAGCGTCGGCAGGATCGCATCCGGCCGCTCCTTGGCGATGACCAGCTCGACGAACTCGGGCGTGATCGGCTCGACGTAGGTGGCGTCGGCGAACTCGGGGTCGGTCATGATCGTGGCCGGGTTCGAGTTGACCAGCGAGACGCGCAGCCCCTCGGCCCGCAGCACCCGGCAGGCCTGGGTGCCGGAGTAGTCGAACTCGCAGGCCTGCCCGATGACGATCGGCCCCGAGCCGATCACCATGACGTGCTTGAGATCTTCACGCTTCGGCATGCGTCAGCCCTTCTTTTCCACGAGCTCGACGAACCGGTCGAAGAGGTAGTCGGCGTCGTGCGGCCCGGCGGCGGCCTCGGGGTGGTACTGGACGGTGAACGCGGGGACGTCCAGCCCCCGCAGGCCTTCGACCACGTTGTCGTTGAGGCAGACGTGCGACACCTCGACGCCGCCGAACTCGGTGTCGATCACCGTGTTGAGCGGGGCGTCGACCGCGAAGCCGTGGTTGTGCGAGGTGACCTCGACCTTGCCGGTGGTCTTGTCGAGCACCGGCTGGTTGATGCCGCGGTGGCCGTAGCCGAGCTTGTAGGTGCCGAAGCCGAGCGCACGGCCCAGGATCTGGCTGCCGAAACAGATTCCGAACAGCGGCTTCCGTACGCGCATGACCTCCCGGGCCAGCGCGACCGGCCCGTCGGCGGTGGCCGGGTCGCCGGGGCCGGGCGAGAAGAACACCGCGTCCGGGCTGACCGCGAGCAGCTCCTCGATCGTCGAGGTGGCCGGGAAGATGTGCGTGGTCACCCCGCGCTCGGCGAGACGGCGCGAGACGTTGCGCTTGATGCCCAGATCGAGGGCGGCGACCGTGTACCGGTGCTCCCCGATCGCCTCGACCGTGTATTTCGCCGAGGTGGTGACCTCGGCCGACAGGTCGGCGCCGACCATCTGCGGCGCGGCCTGGACGCGAGCCAGGAGCGACTGCGGGTCGAGATCCACGCTCGAGATGCCCACCCGCATGGCGCCGCGCGAACGCAGGTGGCGGGTCAGCGCCCGGGTGTCGATCCCGCTGATGCCGACGACCCCCTCGGCCGCCAGCCGATCACCGAGGTCGCCGGTCGAGCGCCAGTTCGACGGCCGGCGAGCGGGGTCGCGCACGACGTAGCCGGCGACCCAGATCTTGCCGGACTCGTCGTCCTCACCGTTGACGCCGGTGTTGCCGATCATCGGGGCCGTCTGCACGACGACCTGCCGGTGATAGGAGGGGTCGGTGAGCGTCTCCTGGTAACCGGTCATGCCGGTGGTGAAGACCGCCTCGCCGAAGGTCTCCCCCACGGCGCCATAGGCCTCACCGAGGAACGTACGTCCGTCCTCGAGTACCAATATCGCTTTGCTCATTTACTTCACAGCCTTCCCGTCCAGGACCGTCGGCTCTCCCCGGAGGAAGGTCGCGACGATGCGACCCGGCAGGGTGGTGCCCGTGTACGGCGTGTTGCGGCTGCGGCTCGCCAGCTCGCTCGGGTCGACGACCCGGCGGGCGGACGGGTCCACCAGCGTGAGGTTGGCCGGCGAGCCGGCCGTCAGATCGGTGCCGTGCCCGTCGAGCCCGGCGATGCGGGCCGGCGTGCGGGACATCCGGTCGGCGATCAGATCCCACCGCTCGCCGAGGACGCTGAGCACGATCGGGAGCGCGGTCTCCAGCCCCAGCATGCCGGGCCGGGCGTACGCCCACTCGCATTCCTTGTCCTCCACCGCATGCGGCGCGTGATCGGTGGCGACCACGTCGATGACGCCCTCGACCAGGGCGGCGCGCAGGGCGGCGACGTCCGACGCCGTACGCAACGGGGGGTTGACCTTGAAGACCGGGTCGTAGGACGCCGCCAGCTCGTCGGTGAGCAGCAGGTGGTGCGGCGTGACCTCGGCCGTGACCCGGACGCCCCTGGCCTTGGCCTGGCGCAGGACCTCGACCGAACCGGCCGTGGAGACGTGGCAGACGTGCAGGCGGCTGCCCACGTGCTCGGCCAGCAGCACGTCCCGCGCGATGATCGCCTCCTCGGCGACGGCCGGCCAGCCGGTGAGCCCGAGCCGGGTGCTGACCTCGCCCTCGTGCATCTGCGCGCCCTCGGTGAGGCGCGGCTCCTCGGCGTGCTGGGCGATGATGCCGTCGAACGCCTTCACGTACTCCAGGGCGCGGCGCATCAGGCGCGGGTCGGCCACGCAGAAGCCGTCGTCGGAGAAGATCCGCACGTTCGCCGCGCTGGTCGCCATCGCGCCGAGCTCGGCCAGCTGCTTGCCGGCCAGCCCGACCGTGACCGCGCCGATCGGCTGCACGTCGACCAGGCCGGCCTCGCGACCGAGGCGCCAGACCTGCTCGACCACGCCGGCGGTGTCGGCCACCGGCGACGTGTTCGCCATCGCGCAGACCGCCGTGTAGCCGCCGAGCGCCGCGGCCCGGGAGCCGGTCTCGACCGTCTCGGCGTCCTCCCGCCCCGGCTCCCGCAGGTGCGTGTGCAGGTCGACCAGGCCCGGCAGCGCCACCAGCCCGCCGGCGTCGATGACCTCGGCCGTCTTGTCCGGCGCGCCGGCCGAGATCAGGCCGTCGCGGATGACGAGGTCGGCCGGCGCGCCGCCGAGAACCGAGACGCCCTTCAGCACGTACGCGGTCATGCCTTGCCCCCCAAGAGCAGATAGAGAACCGCCATGCGGGCGCTGACGCCGTTGGCGACCTGTTCGACGATCGTGGACCGGGACGAGTCGGCCACCTCGGGCGTGATCTCCATGCCGCGGTTCATCGGGCCCGGGTGCATGACGATCGCGTGCCCCGGCAGCCTGCGCATCCGCGCGAGGTCGAGACCGTAGCGCCGGCTGTATTCCCGCGCGGAGGGGAAATACGAGTCCTGCATGCGCTCGGTCTGCACTCGCAACATCATCACCACGTCCATGTCGGGCAGGACGCTATCGAGGTCGTACGACACTTTTGTCTTCGCACCGAGCGCGGCGGCGATGTCGACCGGGATCAGCGTGGGCGGACCGACCAGCGTGACCTCGGCGCCGAGCGTCGAGAGCAGCAGCACATTGGACCGGGCGACGCGGCTGTGCAGCACGTCCCCGACGATCGCGACCTTCAGCCCCTCGATCTTTCCCAACCGCGAGCGCATCGTGTACGCGTCGAGCAGCGCCTGCGTCGGATGCTCGTGCGTCCCGTCGCCGGCGTTGATCACCGAACCGTCGACCCAGCTGGCCAGCCGGTGCGGCGCCCCGCTCGCCGAGTGCCGGATCACGACGGCGTCGGCGCCCATCGCCTGCAATGTGAGAGCCGTGTCCTTCAGACTCTCACCCTTCGAGACGCTGGAGCCTTTTGCGGAAAAATTGATGACGTCGGCCGACAGCCGCTTGGCCGCCGCCTCGAACGAGATCCGGGTGCGGGTCGAGTCCTCGTAGAAGAGGTTCACCACGGTCCGCCCGCGCAGCGTCGGCAGCTTCTTGACCTCGCGGCCGGCCAGGGCGGCCATTTCGGCCGCGGTGTCCAGGATCAGGGTGGCGGTGGCCGCGTCGAGGTCGGCGGCCGAGCGCAGGTGCTTGATCATTGCTCGCTCCCGGTCAGGTTGACCTCGTCCAAGCCGTCGGTCTCGGTGAGCGAGACCCGCACGCTCTCGGACAGCGCGGTCGGGATGTTCTTGCCCACGTAGTCGGCGCGGATCGGCAGCTGGCGGTGACCGCGGTCGACCAGGACGGCGAGCTGCACCGAGCTGGGTCGTCCGACGTCGTTCAGCGCATCGAGGGCTGCCCGCACCGTACGGCCGGAAAAGAGCACGTCATCGACCAGAATGACCCGCCGCCCGTCGATGCCGCCGCCGGGAAGCTCGGTCTTGCCGAGCGCGCGGGTGGCGTGCAGCCGGAGGTCGTCGCGATAGAGGGTGATGTCCAGGGACCCGACCGGCACGTCGATGCCTTCGAAGGCGTGGATGCGCGAGGCCAGCCGGTGGGCGAGCGGGACGCCCCGGGTGGGAATGCCGAGAAGGACGGTGCCGGTGGCGCCCGAGGTCTTCTCGAGAATCTGATGAGCGATCCGGTCGACGACCCGGTGCAGGTCGGACCCGCTCAAAATGATCTTGCTGGTCGTGTCGGCGCGCGGCGAAGCCACGGCGGACCTCCTTCCCCGCCTCACGGGACGGGTCGTTAAAGGAGACGGGACGGGTGCGTCCCGATGGCTGACGCTACGTTACCAGTGGACGCGGCGTTGACCATGGTGACCTGCCCTACGCTGGTACCAGACGGACGAATCCGGCACATCCCCCGTGCGTCGCACGACTCATCGGTAACCAACACTTGACCGGCCGCCTGACACTGCGTACCGTCACGCTGCGTAGCGATCGCGGAGGAAGAACCCTCCGGGCCAGCACAGTACTGGGAGTGTTCCGAATGCCGTCTGAGTACGCCAAGTCGTTGGGCGCCCGCCTGCGCTCCATTCGCCAGCAGCAGGGCCTGTCCCTGCAGGGTGTGGAAGAGAAGTCGAACGGCCGCTGGAAGGCCGTCGTGGTGGGCTCGTACGAGCGCGGCGACCGCGCAGTCACCGTGTCGCGCCTCGCCGAGCTGGCCGACTTCTACCGCGTGCCCGTCTCGGAGCTGCTGCCCGACGGCAGCGGTGTCCGCCTCGAGGCCACCAACAAGATCGTGCTCGACCTGGAAAAGCTGTACGACACCACGGGCGAGGACCTCGCCTACGTCGCACGGTACGCCCGGGCCATCCAGCAGCAGCGCGGCGACTACAACGGCCGCGTCCTCTCCATCCGAGCCGACGACCTGCGCGCGCTCGCCATCGTCTACGACATCTCGCCGTCGGGCCTCATCGAGCGCCTGACCGAGCAGGGTGTCCTGGTCGCCGACCCGCGCGCCTTCTTCGCCAGCTGATCCCCTCAGGCACCTCGAACGGCCCGCGGCAATCCCGCGGGCCTTTCGTTTGCCTTATCCGGCCACACCCCGTCACGGCCCTCGGCGGCCGCAAGATCCTCGATATCACCGTTAGTGCCCGCCGCGAGTGTGCGGCTTCACAGCACCGCCCGTTTTCGCACATCAAGCGAACGCGAACCTTCAGGCGGTCGTCCTCACGTTCCGTGGCAGCGACCCGCCTGCAGCTTTGCGAAGTTCCTTTTCTCGCCGCTCTCCGGACGCCGCTGCCCGCCGCATCCGTTCCCGTTACGCCGCGCCGCCCCTCGCCGCGCCGCCGCCCCTCGCCGCGCCGCCCCTCGCCGCGCCGCCCCTCGCCGCGCCGCCCCTCGCCGCGCCGCCCCTCGCCGCGCTCTCGCACCGCCCGGCCGCTTTCCGCTGCCCGCGCTGCCTCCCGCCTGCCCGCAGCCGCCGGCCCGAGCCCCGCCGGCCCTCGCCGCGCCGCCCCTCGCCGCCCCGCTCCTCGCCGCGCTCTCGCACCGCCCGGCCGCTTTCCGCTGCGCCACCCGCCTGCCCGCAGCCGCCGGCCCGAGCCCGTAGCCGTCAGCCGTCAGCCGTCAGCCATCAACCATCAACCATCAGCCATCAGCCATCAGCCGTCAGCCGTCAGCCGTCAGCCGTCAGCCGTCAGCCGATCTTGAAGATTCTGCGCAGTGGGCGAACCGCAACTCATCACCCCCGGCGAATGCCAGCTAGCGCTTACGCAAGCGCTGATGAGTTCCCGCGCACAGCTGGCGCCACTTCATCAAGATCGGCGCCGCCGAGCGCGGCACTCACTCGGCGCCGCCGAGCGCGGCACTCACGAAGCAGGCCGCTACCCAAGCGGGAGGGCTGCTCCAGCCGAAGACCAATCCGAGCACGAGCCAATCGCCAGCCGTCCACGCCGAGCGCAAGCCAACGCCAGCGAGCCGAACCACCCCGCAACGCGAAAAGGCCGCCCGGAAACCTCCGGGCGGCCAAATCGGCGATCAACCAACCATCACCGCGTGGCGAACTCCGCGATCCGCCCGAGGATCCCGTTCAGGAAGCGCGGGCTGTCATCGGTGGACATCTGCCGCGCCAGCTCGACCGCCTCCGTGATCGCGACCGGGTCGTCGATCTCCGGGACGTACAGCAACTCGTACACGGCGATGCGCGCCAGGTTCCGGTCGACCACGGGCATGCGGTCGAGCGTCCACCCCTCGGCGTAGCTCGCGATCAGCTCGTCGATCCGGTCGAGGTTCTTCGCCACGCCCTCGACCAGGCTCACCGCGTAGTCCATGTGGTCGGGGCGCGGCTTCTCGATCCGCTCGAGGTAGGTGCGCAGCACCTCGCTGGGCGGCAGATCGCGCAGGTCGGCCTCGTAGAGCACGTCCAGCGCCCGCTTCCGCGCCTTCCGGCGCGCGGGCATCTGGGTCTTGGGGGCCTCAGACATGGCCTCTATTCCGATTGTGGGTGGTGGCGGGGCGGTTGGACGGGCCTAGGAACGACCGAGGTAGCGGCCGTCGCGGGTGTCGACCTTGATCTTCTCGCCGGTGGTGATGAAGAGCGGGACCTGCACCGTCGCGCCGGTCTCGACCGTGGCCGGCTTGGTGCCGCCGGTGGAGCGGTCGCCCTGCAGGCCCGGCTCGGTGTAGGTGACCTCGAGGAAGACGCTCGTCGGCAGCTCGATGTAGAGCGGGACGCCCTCGTGCGTGGCGACCGTGGCCTCGGCCTCGGGAAGCAGGTAGTTCGCGTTCTCGCCGACGGTGCCGCCGGGGACGGTGATCTGGTCGTAGGTGTCCAGATCCATGAAGACGAAGTCTTCGCCGTCCTGGTAGAGGTACTGCATCGTGCGCTTGTCGACCGTCGCGGTGTCGACCTTGGTGCCGGCGTTGAACGTCTTGTCGACGACCTTGCCGGACAGCACGTTCTTGAGCGTGGTGCGCACGAACGCGCCACCCTTACCCGGCTTCACGTGCTGGAACTCCACGACGGACCACAGATCGCCGTCGAGGTTGAGCACCAGGCCGTTCTTCAGGTCGTTCGTGCTAGCCATGTTTTCTTAGAACCCTGTCTGCCTTGTATGCGAAACGTATCGGTGACCGACCGAGTTTACCGGCGGCTACCGGGCATCGCCCACCTGGGCCAGGTGCTCGAGCGCCAGCCGGTACCCGTCCACGCCGAGCCCCGCGATCACGCCGGTCGCAACGGCCGTGATGACCGATTTGTGCCTGAATTCCTCGCGCTTGTGAATGTTCGAGATGTGCACCTCGACCAGGCGCCCGCCGAGCATCGCGCACGCGTCCCGCACCGCGACGCTGTAGTGCGTCCAGCCGCCCGGATTGATCACCACGTCGGCGCCCGCGTCGGCGGCCTCGTGCAGCCAGCGGATCATCTCGAACTCGGCGTCGGTCTGCCGCACCTCGACCTCGAGACCCAGGCGCTTGCCCGCATCGTGGCAGAGCTGGACCAGATCGCCGTACGTCGTCGCTCCGTAGATCGAAGGCTCCCGCGTGCCGAGCCGCCCGATGTTGGGCCCGTTGAGCACGTAGATCATCGCGCCACCTCCGCGTAGGCCTCGCGCAGCAGACCCTCGTCGGGCCCGGTGAGGATGCCCGGTTTCGCCAGGCCATCGAGAACAACGAAACGCAAGGTGTCGGCCCGCGCCTTCTTGTCGACGCGCATCGCGCTCAGGAGATCGGTCCAGGCCCCTTGCCCGTACGCCGTGGGCAGCCCCACGCTAGCCAGGACGGCTCGGTGCCGGGCCGCAGTCTCGTCGTCGAGCCGGCCCGAGAGCCGGGACAGCGCCGCCGCGAAGATCAACCCCACCGACACCGCATGGCCGTGCTTCCAGGTGTACTTCTCGCGTTTCTCGATCGCGTGGCCGAGCGTGTGCCCGTAGTTGAGGATCTCGCGCAGCCCCGACTCCTTGAGGTCGACGCTCACCACCTCGGCCTTGACCCGGACCGCCCGCTCGACCAGCTCCCGCAGCACGTCGCTGCCCGGGTCGGCCGCCGCCGCCGGATCGCCCTCGACCAGCTCGAGAATCCGCGGATCGGCGATGAACCCGCACTTGATCACCTCGGCCAGCCCGGCCGTGAGATCGTCGGCCGGCAGCGACCCGAGCGCATCGAGATCGCACAGCACGCCCGCCGGCGGATGGAACGCGCCGACCAGGTTCTTACCGGCCGCGATGTTGACCCCGGTCTTGCCACCCACCGAAGCGTCGACCATGCCGAGCAGCGACGTCGACACCGGGACCCAGCGCACCCCGCGCAGCCAGCAGGCCGCGACATAGCCGGCCAGGTCGGTGACCGCTCCCCCGCCGACACCCACGACCACGTCGCTGCGGGTGAAGCCGGCCTCGCCCAGCGAGTCCCAGCAGCGGGCCGCCACCTCGACCGTCTTGCCCCGCTCGGCGTCGGGGACTTCGATCATCGTGGTGCGCGCGCCGAGCCCGCTCGCGATGCCCTCCGCGTACGCCCGAAGTGGCTCGGAGAACAGCACCGCGACCCGCGCCGCATCGCCGACCAGCCCCGGCAGCTCGCCGCCCAGATCGCGGCCGACCAGGACGTCATACTCCCGGTCACCGCCCACGTGTATGCGTGTCACCACGGCGGAAACCTTAGTGGGCCGGTACGACGAAAAGCGTCCCGCCCGAGCGGGGTTCCATCCCTCGGACACCAACGGCCGCGATGGGGTTATATCTTTCTACCCCCAAACGGGTTACAACTGGCTCATGCCGAAAGTCAACGTGTACCTGCCCGACGACCTTGCCGACGCGGTCCGGGACGCCGGACTGCCCGTCTCCGCGATCTGCCAGCGTGCCCTGGAGCAGGCCGTCCGCCGTACCACCGCGATCCGGCAGGCCCTGCTCGACGACATCGAGCCCGAGCAGCTCGCCGCCCGCCTGCCCAGCTTCACCGCCCGCCTGGTCCACGCCGTGACCCTGGCCGCCGGCCGCGCGAAGGCCGCCGGGTCCGCCGGCGTCACCACCGGCGACCTGCTGGCCGGCATGGTCGCCGAGGGCGGAAACCTGGCACTGCAGATCCTCTCGGCGATCGAGGTCGACCCGGCCACGCTCGACGTCCCCGCCGGCACCGAGCCCGGTTCCGGCGAGCCCGGCCTGCGCTTCAGCAACCCGGCCGCGGTCACGCTCGAGCTGGCGGTGGGCGAGGCGATCGGCCTGGGCCACAACTACGTCGGATGCGAGCACTTGCTGATCGCGCTCGCGTCGGAGCCGGACGGTGTGGCCGGCGACCTGCTGCGGGCACGCGGCGCCGATGGCCGGGCGACCAGGCGTGCGGTCGCGGCGGCGATCGCCGGCTACACCCACCTGCGCGCCAACACGGCGGCGGTGCCGACCGGCATTCTTTCGGCCGTACGGGCGGAGATCGCCCCGCTGATCCAGCGCATCGAACGCCTCGAGAGCCGCCTTGTGGACGGCCGCCGAGAATTGTCATAGCCGGCCCGTAATCTCACCCCACCCAGTGAACGGGTGGGGTGGCGTCACCGCGCTCAAAGCGTCACCGCCCTCAAAGCGTCACGGCGCTCAAAGCGTCGAGAACGTCAAGAGACTCACCGACGTGCCCCGGCTGAGATCTCAAACGGCAGGCGTCCGGCCGGCGTCGGCGGGCAGCTCCAGCGCCAGCACGATCTTGCCTCGGGTGTGCCGCTCGCCCAGCTCGGTGTACGCCTCGCGCACGCCCTCGAGCGGATACACGGCCGCGACCGGCATCACTACCCGGCCCCAGGCGAGCTCCTCGGCCAGGAACCCGAGCACCTCCGCGTCGCTGGCCGCGAGGCTGGCCTCGGTCTTCGCGCCGACGCGCGCGGCGGCGGCGTAGTCGATCACGGTGTTGATGCGGGACGGGTCCACGCCCAGGGACGCGGCCAGGTCGACGTACCCGTTCCCGTACGTGTCGATGAACGCGTCGATGCCGGACGGAACCACCTTGCGCAACCGCTCCTCGAGATCGTCGCCGTAGGCGACCGGGATGACGCCGACCGAGCGCAGCCACGCCGCGTTGCCCTCGCTCGCGATGCCGATCACCGTGGCGCCGGCGTTGCGGGCGAGCTGCACGGTGAGCGAGCCGACCCCGCCCGCCGCCCCGCTGACCACCACGGTCTCGCCCGCCGCCGGCCGCACGGCACGGACCGACGCGTACGCGGTGACCCCGGCGACGAAAAGGCCCCCGGCTCGGATCCAGTCCAGCGCCAGGGGCTTGCGGGTCAGGTGGTCGGCCGGGACCACAACGTGCTCGGCATGTGACGACCGCCAGTCGGACCAGCCGAGCACCTCGTCGCCGACCGCGAACCCGGTCACCGACGCGCCGACCTCGATGACCCGGCCCGCGAAGTCGGTGCCCTCGCCGGACGGGAACGTCGCCGGCCATCGCTCGTGCAGGGCGCCCGTCCGGATCGCGATCTCGCCGGGGTTGATGCCGGCCGCGACCACCTCGACGAGGACCTGATCGGCCGCCGGCTCGGGCTGAGGGACGTCCTCGATGCGCAGGACGTCGACGTCACCGTACTGATCGAAACGAACCGCTCGTGTCATGTGATCAGGTGTACCCGCCGGCCCGCGCCGGGGCGGCATCTCCTCCGTCACACCTTGAGCAGCCCGGCCACCTCGGCCGCGATCTCCTCCGGCTCGCGCCCGTCGGTCGTGATCGTGTGGGTGGCCACCGAGGCGTACAGCGGGCGGCGCTGGTCGAGCAGGTACTTGAGGGTCGCCCGCGGGTTGATCGCCAGCAGCGGGCGACCCCCGCCGAGCCCGACCCGCTTCACCGCGTCGGACAGCTCGACGGACAGATAGACCACCGTCTGGTCGAGCAACGAGGAGCGGGTGCGGTCATTCAAGATCGCGCCGCCGCCGAGCGCCAATATCCCACTAAATCCGGACAAGGCGCGCGCGATCGCGTCGACCTCCAGCGCGCGGAACGCATCCTCCCCGTCATCGAAGAAGATCTCGGGAATCGGCTTACCGGCCTGCGCCTCGATCAACGCGTCCGAATCGGCGAACGGCACGTCCAGCAGTGAAGCGACCCGGGAGCCGATCGTGGTCTTGCCGGCACCCGGAGCGCCCACGAACACGGCGACCGGCGCCATCAGCGGATCACCAGCGAGTCGAGGTAGCCGGCCAGGTTGCGGCGGATCTCGGCGACCGAGTCGCCGCCGAACTTCTCGGTCGCGGCCTCGGCCAGCACCAGCGCGACCATGGCCTCGGCGACGACCGCGCCGGCCGGGACCGCGCACACGTCGGAGCGCTGGTTGATCGCGGTGGCCGGCTCGCCGGTGGTCACGTCGATGGTCTGCAGCGCCCGGTTGAGCGACGAGATCGGCTTGAGCGCGGCCCGCACCCGCAGCGGCTCGCCGTTGGTGATGCCGCCCTCGAGCCCGCCGGCCCGGTCGGTCACCCGGCGCACGCCGGCCTCGGTCGGGATGATCTCGTCGTGGGCGACCGAGCCGCGGGAGCGGGCCTGCGTGAAGCCGTCCCCGATCTCGACGCCCTTCACCGACTGGATCGACATCAGGGCGGCGGCCAGGCGACCGTCGAGCTTGCGGTCCCACTGCACATGAGACCCCAGACCAGGGGGTACGCCGTAAGCCAGCACCTCGACGATGCCACCCAGCGTGTCGGCGTCCTTCTTCGCCGCGTCGACCTCGGCGACCATGCGGGCGCTCGCCTCGGGGTCGAGGCAGCGCAGCGGGTCGGCGTCGATGCGGTCGGCGTCCTCGGGGGTCGGGATGAGGCCGGACTTGGCCGCCACCGAGCCGAGCTCGATCACGTGCGAGACGATCTCGATGCCGAGAGCCTGCTTGACCAGCGCCTTCGCCACCACGCCGACGGCGACCCGGGCCGCGGTCTCCCGAGCGCTGGCGCGCTCGAGGATCGGGCGGGCGTCGGTGTGCCCGTACTTCTGCATGCCGGCCAGGTCGGCGTGGCCGGGCCGGGGCCGGGTCAGCGGCGCGTTGCGGGCCTGCGACGCCAGCTCGGCCGGGTCGACCGGGTCGGCGGCCATCACCGTCTGCCACTTGGGCCACTCGGAGTTGCCGACCCGGATCGCGACCGGGCTGCCCAGCGTCACGCCGTGCCGGAGGCCGCCGATGATCTCGACCACGTCCTGCTCGAAGGACATGCGGGCGCCGCGGCCGTAGCCGAGACGGCGGCGCGCGAGGTCGCGCCCGATCTCCTCGCTCGTCACTGCCACCCCGGCGGGAACGCCCTCGAGCATCGCGACGAGCGCCGGGCCGTGGGATTCACCTGCGGTCAGCCAGCGCAACACGGAGAAAGTGTTGCACGCGCGCCGGGCCGGACGCCGCGCGCCTGGCGGCGTCCCGACAACCGGAACGCCGGCGGAACGTTAGCGGCGGCTCGCCGCCTCGAACAGGGCCGCCCGCATCGCCGCCTCGGGCGCCGGCCGTACTCCGGTGAACTGCTCGAACTGGCTCAATGCCTGGCCGAGAAGCAGGTCGAGCCCGGAGACGACGGGCACCCCGGCGGCCGCCGCCGAGGCCGCGAGCGGCGTCGGCCACGGGTCGTAGATCGCGTCGAACAGCACGGTCCCAGGCCGCCAGGACACGGCGGCGGCCAGGTGGTCGGCGGCGCCCTTGGGGACGGTGGAGATCACGGCGTCGGCGGCGAACCGGGACGGAGCGGCAGTCCAGGAGGCGCCGACCAACGACAGGCCGAGCACCGAGGCGGCCGGGAGCAACTCTTCGTACGCCTCCGGGCGGCGGGTCACCACGGTCACCTCGGTGGCGCCGAGCTCGGCCGCCGCGCCGAGGGCCGCCCGGCCGGTGCCGCCGCCGCCGAGGACGGTCACCGACGGGGACGCGCCGAGACCGGCGTCGCGCAGGACGCGGACCATGCCCGCGACGTCGGTGTTGTCCGCGTGCCAGGCGCCGCCTTCACCCCGTACGAGCGTGTTGGCCGCACCCGTCGCCCGCGCGACCGAGGTCGCCGTCGCCGCGAGACGAAGCGCCTCCTCCTTGAGCGGCATCGTCAGCGAGAGTCCCGCCCAGGAGGCGTCGAGGCCGTCGATCAGCGCCGCCAGCTCGGCCTCGGCGCACTCGATCGCGACGTAGCTCCAGCCGGTCAGCCCGGCCGCCGCGAAACCCGCGTTGTGGATCACCGGGGAGAGCGAATGCGCGATCGGCTTGCCGAGCACGGCGGCCCGGCGTGAAGGTCTGCCGGCAGAGTTCATTGATAGTCCGGAGCGCGGTGCTCAATGAGCCCGTGTTCCCTTCCCCCTTTCAATCCGTAGGCGCGGTTTCCCACATACGGCTTACCGATGATCTTCTTGCCGTGGGGTTACGCCGTCCTTGGATACCGGAGGTGCCACCTAAACGGTAGAAACCCCATTCATTGAACCAGACTCTGTCCACTGCCTGGCCCGCCCGGCTCGCAGGTTGGGACCACGCTTCTTGATCATTAAGCGACACAGATGCCACACTACGTAATCGTCGGCCGGGCGGAACTTCTCGGCGGCGTTCCCGGTCCGGAAGTAGTTGTAGCAACCACGCAGGATCGGATTGAGATGGTCGCTCGCGGCGCGGATATCTCCCACCCCCACGTGGTCGCGCCCGGTGCGGGCCCTGACTTTCCCCCGGAGCCGCTTCATCGCCCGGTGCGACGGCCACTGCTCCAGGGAGGTAACGCAAGAGGCGCTTCTGCTCCCACAGAGCCCGGACCGCTCGATCAACCCGTCATGGTCAATCTCGGTGAATAACTCTCGAAAATCGGACTCGACCACGAACCCCCCAGCCCTCGATGAACCCCACGCGTAGTCGTTCCATCGCCTGCGTGCCGGCTGGGCCCGTACGATACCGACAGAGAGTCGGCCTTGGAGATCGGTTCCAACACCAACTTGGTCGCCTACTGAGCCAGCCGGTCACGAAGCACCCGCCGCCGCGCTTCGCACGGGACCTCACTCCTGTGAACACGGACATACAGAGCGTTGAAGCGCCGCTTCTTCGGTTACTTGGCCACGGCCAATGGCTTGCGTTGAAGTTCTTGCACCTTCCAACCGGCGGCAACTCCCGGCACCGATCGAGATCGTGCCTCTCGGTGCGTTCTGTTGCACGCCGATTGAAAGGCACTACGACCTCCTCGGATCCCGCCACGCTGCGGACGACTTCGCCATCGGCTTATACACCTGGCCTCTGCCCGACGCAGACCGCGCGGACGGGTCTCTCCTGTTTCAGCCCAGACCATGCGCAGGTGCCACCCTCCACACCCCGGAGAGACCCACCACGCTGACCCCTGAAAGGGCCGGCAGCCAAGGCCTCCGCCGTGAGATGACCGGTTCGCTACCCAACGCTCCGTTACATACCGGACGGGACTTCCACCCGCAAGCCTGGACTAGCCTTCAGGACGCAACACCGACACACCGTAACCGGTCATCGCACGATACGCGGAAACCTGCTTCAGCTGGCTTCTTGTGCTAGTACCAAGTCCATTTGCTGTTGGCGCTGGCATTGCAGTCATATTGAATAAGCGGCGTACCGTTCGCAGTACTCGCGCCCTTGACGGTCAGGCAACGACCGCTATTTCGATTCTTCAGTTGATACCAATCACGCACAATCCCAGCGTCATCCTCTGCCCGGACATAAAAGATTGTCTTCCACTCAGCATTGGCATCCCTGTTACAGGGGTATTGGATGATCGCCGCGTTCTGTGCTGTCGATGCACCCGCCACATTCAGACACTTCTTGGTCTGCTCGTTCCAAATCTCGTAATACCCGCTGCCGACGTCCCGGAAGTTCCAAAACTGATTATCCTGCACCGGGAATACGCACTCGTACTGGATCATTCCGACATTGCCGGAGAGCCCGCCAGGTACAGTGATGCACTTTTGGGAATTGAAATTGACGATGAAGTCGTGAAGTTCGGCAGCATTTGCCGCCGGCGAGAAAACAAATAAGGACGCGCTAAATGCGGCGAGTACGGTAGCGACTCGGCCAAGCCGCTTCAACAGCATCAAAAGGGCCTCCGTGGGGTGTCGCAGCCCCGATCGAGCCGCAAGTCACCGAAGCCTACACTGATGGTCACTAAGCTCGATACCCTGTGGCGTAAATCTTCTGGAATAAACCTCTTCAGGCGCATCGGTCTCCATGGCGGGTCACTGAGCCATTCCGCGCAACGGTTCGGGCGCTGCCCGCGAACCCGATGGTCAAAGATCAGCGACAAGGATGCGCGACCGGCTTGCCGAGTAAAGCGGTGCGACGTGGCGTGTCGACAGAATGGGGTCAGCTACGCCGCACCGGGCTCAGCCGCAGAGCGGAACTCCGTTCTGGCATGCCTTGGTGATGTTCCGCTGATGCTGGGCGTAGTCCTCTGTGAATACCGAGTGACCTTGCTTGTCGATGGCCACGAAGTAGAGCCAGCCCGCGGCGGGCGGTGTCATGGCGCCCTCGAGCGCGGCCTTGCCGGGGCTGTCGATTGGGCCGAGCGGCAACCCGCGCTTGCTCTTGGTGTTGTAAGGGTTCTTCGGATCGTCGATCTCGGCGGCGGTCAGCTTGCCGGAGTGCTTGGCGGCCTTGCCGTTAAGCTCGAGCCAGTAGTTGGCCGTCACGTCGAACTCGAGCGGCATGTTCGCCTTGTAGGCTCGGTTGTACGCCACCCGAGCGACCTTCGGCAGGTCCTCGGGAACGCCCGCCTCCGCTTGCGCCAGTGAGGCCGTGATCAGCGCCTCGTACGGCGACACGGACAGGTTTTTCTGCACATTGTCGACGAAGCCCATGTCAGTGGTCACCGACATGAACCGCTGCACCATCGTCTCGAGGATCTGCTGCGCAGTCAGCTTCGGGTCGAACTCGTACGTGTCCGGGAAGAGGAAGCCCTCGATGCTCTTGGTAGCCGCCGGCTTCTTGTCGCGGCGGTTGTACCAGAAATCCTGAATGCCGAGCGCCTTCGGCTCCTTCGCGGCTTCCTGGAAGTCCGCGATCGGTATCTTCGTCGCCTTGGACAGCGTCGCATAGATCTGCAGCGCGGTCTGGCCCTCCTTGATCGTGACGCCGGAGGTGATGCGGGCCTTGGGGTCGAGCAGCGCCGTCACGGCGTTCTTCGCCGACATCTGCTTGCGCAGATTGTACGTGCCGGACTGGATGTTCTTGCCCTTGGGGTTGGCGTCGGCCGCGTTCACGAACGCCTTGGTGCTCTTCACTACGTCCGAATCGACCAGGGTGTTGCCGATCTCGGTAAGCGTGGAGTTTTTCTCGATCGTCACCTGAACGGGTGTCGTGCCGGGCCCGTCGTAGTCGGCGGCGACGAAGAATCCTTTCACCTTGTTGTAGCCGAAGAACACGCCGCCGCCCAGGACCGCCAATAGGATAAACGCCATCAAGAAGGCGATCCCAGACTTACCCGAGCCCTTCTTGCCGCCGCGGGTGCCCCGCCGGTGGCGTGGCCTTCCGCGTTCGGCGTGCTCGTCGAACGCCAGGTCCAGCTCGTCGATCATCTCTGCCTCCGCTGCGCGTCCAGCCAGCTCTGCAGGATCTCCACCGCGGCCGCCTGGTCGACGACCGCCCGCTGCCGCTTGCCCCGGACGCCACGCTCGGCGAGCCGTCGAGTTGCGACCACGGTTGACATCCTCTCGTCCGCCAGGTCGACCGGTACCGTGCCGACCGCCTCCGCCAGTCGCCCAGCGTACGCACGAATGTCGATGGCGGCAGGGCCCTCGGCGCCGTTGAGGCGCACGGGAAGCCCCACCACGATCCCGACCGCCTCGTGTTCCCCCACGAGACGAACGAGCTCGGCTATGTCGCCAGGCACGGCATCGGGTGCCGCACCCATGTCACGGGGCACCGTGACCAGGGGGGTGGCCAGGATCCCGTCAGGGTCGCTGACGGCGACCCCGACGCGCACCTTACCGACATCGACGCCCAGCCGCCTACCCCGCGACAGCGCGCTCATGCGGCCACCCTCCCCCTCGCTCCTGCCCTTAATCGGAACTTAAGGCAGAGCCAAGACCGCCTTCTCCACCGCCGCGAGCAACGCCGGCACCTGCTCCGCCGGGAGTCCGCCACCCTGCGCGAGGTCGGCGTTGCCGCCACCCCGGCCGGAGAGCGCACCCTTGACCAGATCGGCCGCCGACAGCCCGCGCGACTTGGCCGCGGCGTTGATCGCCACGATCAGCGAGGCCTTGCCGTTCGACCGGGCGGCGACCGCGACGACCGCGGGCCGGGCGGAATCGATCTTGCCGCGGATCTCCTGGGCCAGCGTACGCACGTCGTTGCCGGCCGCACCCTCGGGTGCCTCGGTGCCGACGTACGCCACACCGCGCAGGTCACGGGCCTGGCCGGCGAGCGCGGCCGCACCGCCGAGCACCATCTGCGCCCGCAGCTTCTCCAGCTCCTTCTCGGCGTCGCGCAGCGCCGTGACGGTCTGCTCGACCCGGTCGGCGACCTGGTCGCCCGGCACCCGGAACAGCTCGGCCAGGCGGCTGACCAGCAGGTGCTCCTTGGCCAGGAAGCCGAAGGCGTCGATGCCGACCAGCGCCTCGACCCGGCGCACGCCGGAGCCGATCGAGGACTCGTTGAGGATCTTCACGAGGCCCAGCTGGCCGGAGCGGGTGACGTGCGTGCCGCCGCAGAGCTCACGCGCGTAGTCGCCGACTTCAACCACACGGACCTCGTCCCCGTACTTCTCCCCGAAGAGCGCCATCGCGCCGAGCCGGCGCGCTTCCTCCTGGGAGGTGATGAACGCGTGCACCTCGAGGTCACGGAGCAGGACCTCGTTCACCTGCTGCTCGACGTCGTTGAGCACCACGGGCGAGACGGCCCCGGGGGTGTTGAAGTCGAACCGCAGGCGGCCCGGCGCGTTGAGCGAGCCCGCCTGGGTCGCCGACTCGCCGAGGAAGTGCCGCATGGTCTGGTGGATCAGGTGGGTCGCGGTGTGCGAGCGCGAGATCGCCTTCCGCCGGGTCACGTCGATCTCGGCGTAGCCGGTCTCGCCGGTGCGCACCTCGCCCCGGATGACCCGGGCCTTGTGCACGATCAGGCCGGGGATCGGCTGCTGGACGTCGACGACCTCGAGCTGGCCGCCGCCGACGTTGATCACGCCGCTGTCGGCCTGCTGGCCGCCGCCCTCGGCGTAGAACGGGGTCGCGTCGAGCACCAGCTCGACGAAGTCGCCCTCGCCCGCGACCGTTTTGGCGCCGCCGTCGCCGATCAGGGCGCGCACCCGCGACTCGCGGGTGACCTCCTGGTAGCCGGTGAACTCGACCGGGCCGCCGGCGTCGAGCGCCGCCCGGTAGGCCGAGAGGTCGGCGTGGCCGGTCTTGCGCGCGGCGGCGTCCGCCTTCGCGCGGGCCCGCTGGTCGGCCATCAGCCGCCGGAAGCCCTCCTGGTCGACCTCCAGGCCCTGTTCCTGCGCGATCTCCAGGGTCAGGTCGATCGGGAAGCCGTACGTGTCGTGGAGCTGGAAGGCCTGCGCGCCGGACAAATCCGACTTTCCGGATTTCTTGGCATCGGCGATCGCGGTGTCCAGGATCGTCGTGCCCGCCCGCAGCGTGGAGAGGAACGAGTCCTCCTCCGCGTACGCGTACTCGGAGATGCGGCCGAACTCCTCGGCCAGCTCCGGGTACGACGGGGCCATGCAGTCCCGGGCCACCGGCAGCAGCTCGGGCAGGGCCGGCGCCTGCCAGCCGAGCAGGCGGATCGCCCGGATCGCGCGGCGCATGATCCGCCGGAGCACGTAGCCACGGCCCTCGTTGCTCGGGGTGACGCCGTCGCCGATCAGCATCAGCGCGGTCCGGACGTGGTCGGCGATCACCCGCAGGCGTACGTCGTCGGGGTGTGACTCGCCGGCGACGTGACCCGAGTGCGCGCCGTACTTCTTGCCGGTCATCTCGGCGGCGCGGGTCAGGATCGGGCGGACCTCGTCGATCTCGTACAGGTTGTCGACGCCCTGCAGGATCGAGGCGATGCGCTCGAGGCCCATGCCGGTGTCGATGTTCTTGTTCGGCAGCTCCTGCACGATCGTGAACTCGGACTTCGACTTCACGTCCGTGATCTCGTACTGCATGAAGACCAGGTTCCAGACCTCCATGTAGCGGTCCTCGTCGACCGCGGGACCGCCCTCACGCCCGTACTCGGGGCCGCGGTCGTAGAAGATCTCGGAGCACGGGCCGGCCGGGCCCGGGATGCCCATCGACCAGTAGTTGTCCTTCTTGTCGCGGCGCACGATCCGCGCCTCGGGCACGCCGATCGCCTTCCAGAACCCGAAGGCCTCGTCGTCGTCGAGGTAGACGGTCGGCCAGATCCGCTCCGGGTCGAGGCCGTAGCCGCCCTGGTCCACCGGCTTGGTGACCAGGTCCCAGGCGAGCTTGATCGCGCCTTCCTTGAAGTAGTCGCCGAACGAGAAGTTTCCGTTCATCTGGAAGAACGTGCCGTGCCGGGACGTCTTGCCGACCTCGTCGATGTCGGGCGTCCGGATGCACTTCTGCACGCTGACCGCGCGCGGGAACGGCGGGGTGCGCTGCCCCAGGAAGTACGGGACGAACTGCACCATGCCGGCGTTGATGAACAGCAGGTTCGGGTCGTCGATGGCCGGCAGCGGGGCGCTCGGCACGACGGTGTGCCCGTTAGCCTCGAAATGCGCCAGGTAGCGCCGCTTGATCTCCGCCGTCTTCATCGGTTCCCCTCCTGGCCGTCCTGGCCGTCGTCATACAGCTCACCCTCGGCGAACGCCTGCTGGATCTGCTGCTCCCGCTCGGTCATGCCGTCGCGGACGTCATCCACGAAGCTACGCATCGACTCGACCAGGCCGCCAGCGGATCGGGACAGCGAGGTGGCGATGCCGGACGGGGTGAACTCGTTCGCCTTCTGCGTCATCTTGCGAACGACAAGGGCGCCGACGGCCAGGCCGACGCCCAGCCAAAGCAGGCGCTTCATGATTTCCCCTTTATCAGCTGATTCAGCGACGGGCCTTGCGGCGCTGCTTGATGGTGGCCCGGACCTCGCGGTCCTCGTCGGCGTTACGCCGGTTGTTCACGGCCTTGCGCAGGCCGTACCCGAACGAGGCCACCTTGACCAGCGGGTTGGCCGCGGCGGCCGCCACGACGGTGGACAGGTTGGCCACGTTGGCGGAGACGTGGGCGGCGTGCTCGGTGATCGTGTCGACCTTGGCCAGCTGGATGTTCACACCGTCCAAAGAGACCTGGACCTGACCGAGAGTGGCGTTCACGTTCTCCACGGTCGTGTTCACATTGCTCAGCAGCGGCCCGGTCCGCACGGTCAGGTCGTCGATCGCGCGGGTGGCGGCGTCGACCGTGCGGCCGAGCTTCAGGATCGGCACGGCGAGCACGATGACGAGCATCAGGAAGGCGCCCGCCGCGATCAGTCCTGCGATTTCTCCGGCGTCCATCAGGCGCTTCTCCTCTACGGGTGGCAGGTCAACGTGCAGACCCTACCGTCCGTGACATCCGGCCGCCTCACGACGCCGCGGGTGTCGGCTCCAAGAGGGGATCGTTCGACAATCCGGGGTCCGGCGTCTCGCCGAGCTGCGGCTTGTCCTGCCGCTCCGGCTTGCCCCGGGTGTCGGTGATCGCGTTCTGCACCTTGATGCTGACGGTCGACCCCACGCACTTCTTGGTGGAGGGTGTAGCCGCCGTGGACGGCAGCGCGGCCGGGTCCTGCGCGGCCACCTGGTCGACCGCGCACTCCGGCAGGCGTACCCACAGATCCAGAGTGAACTCGTCGCGCTTCCAGCAGCTGTAGGTGCCCTGATCGGCCGCGACCGGCACCTCCGGGCACTCACCCACCTTCCAGCTGGTCCACCCCGCACTCTGCAGAGCGCTCGTGTACGCCGCGGTGGTCTCCTTGAACGACTTGGCCGACTGGGCCTCGCGCTCCCGGAACCGGCAGTCCAGGAAGCACCACCGGCTCCCGCTGCCGTTGTCCTCCACCTGCTGCGACGCCCACGAGGGCACGTCGAGCGAGTCGAGCGAGCTGAACACCGGATCCTTGCTGGCCGACCGCAGCCCGAACAGCGCCGGCAGCACCACCAGCACCACCACCGCCAGCGAGAGCAGCGTCACCACCCGAAGCTGCCGCCGGTTGCGCATCTTGTTGCGCAGTTCCTCCGAGGCGCCCCGAATTCCCCCACTGCTCTCGACCACACCGCCGGCTTCGGCGGGCGAGCTGCCGGGTCGCTCTTCCCCCGGCGGCCGTACGCCCGGAGCACCGCCCCGAAGCCCACCGGGAGCAGACGCCTTGGCGGCCGCTCCCCCGCGCGCCGCCCCCACCGAGGCCGCACCGACCGAGGCCGCACCGACCGAGCCCGCACCCACCGAAGCCGCGCCAACCGAAGCCGCGCCAACCGAGGCCGCGCCGACCGAGGCCGCGCCCACCGAGGCCCCACCCACCGAAGCCGGGCCGACCGAGGCCGCCGCCGAGCCCACGGACGCGGCCCCAACCGAGGCGGCACCCACCGAAGCCGAACCGACCGAGGCCGCGCCCACCGAAGCCGCACCCACCGAAGCCGCACCGACCGAGGCCGCCCCCGCCACCGGACCACCCATCGGCGCCGAGCCGACCGACGCCGAGCCAACCGGCGCCGCACCGGTCGTCGCCGAGCCCACCGAGGCCGAGCCCACCGGCCCGGAGCCGCCCGGCCCACCGTTGCGCCCGCCGGGCCGACGCCCGTCAGTCCCCGGCCCGATCGGCGGAGGCCCGGCCTGAGCCGCACCGACCCGCCCCGGAAGAGGCTGGCCATGATGCCCACCCGAGACCGGCCGCCCCGGAAGCGCCTGGCTGTCCTGCGGGTCACGCATCCCACGCTGCCCACCAGAGACCGGCCGCCCCGGCAGCGCCTGGCTGTCCTGCACCGAGTCGGGACCGGGCCGCACCGCGCCGGACCCTCGCCCACCAGGCCCGGGTCGCCGGCCATCCGGCCCCACGGCCCCCGAGCGCACGCCATCCGGCCCGACAGGCCCCGAGCGCATGCCATCCGGTCCCACGGCCCCCGAGCGCACACCGTTCGGACCTATCGGGCCCGAGCGCATGCCGTCCACGCCGATCGGCCCCGAGGGCATCTCGTCAACGCCCGGCGGCACGCCAGGACCGTTGCGAGGCCCACGCCCACGGTTGATCGGCCCCGAAGTCTCCCCAGGCCGTTGCGCCGCCCCACCGGCCATGGCACCGGCCCGTCCCGGCACGGCCGGCGGCCGAGCGCCTTGCCGCCCCGGCACTACCGGAGGCACGACCTTCGCCGCCGCCCGCGCGGTCCCGCCGCCCGCCGGCCGGCGAGCACCGGTAACACCCGGACCACCGGCAGGACCGACAGGCCCAGTCCCACCCGGACCACCGGGCCCGCCTACGCCTGCTGGGCCGCCAACGCCGGCCGCGCCGCTTACGCCAGCCGCGCCGCCAATGCCGGCCGCGCCGCCAATGCCAGCCGCGCCGCCGACGCCGGGCGCGCCTTGCGCCGGCACGCCGCGGCCACCACGACCGCGCGGCCCGGTGGCGGGCGTCCCCGAAAGATCCTGCGAACGACGACGCCCGCCGGACTCGATCGCGCCGTGGCGTCCGGTGCTCTCCTCATCGGCCGGCGCACCGTGGCGGCCGGTGGGCTCGCCACCATGCCGTCCCGTCGGCTCGTCACCCGGATAGCCCGGCCCGCCGCCCGGGAAGCTCGGTCCCGAGCCGCCACCACCAAACCGACCCCCAGCAGGCGGCCCACCGGCCGGCGACACCGGCCCACCGCCGTAGCGCCCGCCCGAAGGTGGGCCACTGGCCGGAGAGACCGAGCCACCGCCGTAGCGCCCGCCCGCGGGCGGCCCACTAGCCGGGGAAACCGAGCCACCGCCGTAGCGCCCGCCCGCGGGCGGCCCACCAGCCGGCGATACTGGCCCACTCGCGCCGTGGCGGCCGGTCGCGGGCGGGCCACCGGCAGGTGACGAAGGTTGCGCCGCACTGCCGTGGCGACCGGTTGGAGCCGGGCCCGCGGCCGGCGAGCCGGGCATGGGCCCGCTGCCGTGCCTACCGGCCGGAGGCGGCCCGCCGGCCGGTGAGCCGGGCATGGGTGCGCTGCCGTGGCGACCGGTCGGGGGCGGTCCGCCGGCCGGAGACGCGGGCCGGGCGGCGCCGCCGCTGGACGGGCCGTCGGTGCGGAAGCGGTCGCGGGGGCCGGCCGACGACGTGGGCCGGGACGCCGGGGACACCGGGCGCGAAGCGGGCGAGACCGGGCGCGGCGTCGGCACCTCGGGTGCGTTGCCCGAGAGCGGCACGGCCGGGATCGGTCCGGACGTCGACGGATCGAGCTGGCCGGCGTCGCCGTAGCGGGCGGGTGCGGGCGGCGCGGCGTAGGCGGCCTGGTCGTTGCGGCCTCGGACCTGGCCCGGAACCTGCGGCGGCCCGGTGGGAGCGGCGCGACGGGCGCCCTCGGGCGCGGAGACCGGTGCGGGACCGATCGGGCCCCGGCCCTGCTGCCCGGACGGCGCTTGACGGGGTGCGGGGGCGGCGCGACCGGCGCGGGCGGCCGGTGAGCTCACCGGTCCGGAGTTGGCCTGGTCGACCCAGGCGGCCGCGGGATGTGCGCCGCTGGGCTCCTGCCAACCAGGAGCCGCGCCGCGAGACGGATCGGCACCGCGGGGGGCCTCGGGGCGGCCAGGAGTGCTCCCACGAGGTGCCACCGGCCTACCGGGCGCGGGCGAGCCGCCGGGCACCGGTGCGCCGCCGGGCGTGGGTGAGGCGCCGGGCGCGGGTGACGCGCCGGGCGCCTGCGGGCGGCCGGGCGCGGGTGAGCCGGCGGGAGCCGGCGGGCGGCCGGGCGGAGGTGAGCCAGCGGGGGCCGGCGGGCGGCCGGGCGGAGGTGAACCGGCGGGGGCCGACGGGCGGCCGGGACCGGCGCCACGTGCGGGAGAGATCGGAGAGACCGGAGAGACAGGGGCGGGGGCGCCGGTCGCGGGGAAGGAACCGCTGGAGGACTGCCAGCCGGGAGCGCCGCTGCCGAAGGGGCGGTCGTCCTCCTCGGGGTGGTCGTCGGGGCCGGGCGCCAGGCGGCCGGACTTGCTCGGACGAGTCTCGCCGGCCAGGGTGCCGGGACCGATCGCGCCGCGCTCCTGCTTGGCCGTGCGCAGGTCGTCGAGCCAGCCGGTCTCCTCGCGCGGGACCTCCACGGGCTCCGCCGGCTCCGGACGGCCACGACCGAACCGCCGGCCCTTGCGGGCGGCGGTATCGTTGCGCAGGTCGGCCTCGTCGTCGGGCCGTTCGGCACCGCGCGATTTCACGGCTGTTCCTTTCCGGCGGCTTCGCCGCTGTCGTCGGTCGTCCGGGCCAGGATCTCAGCGGTCCCGGCCGGGGGCTCGGCGCTCCCGGCCGAGGGCTCGGTGCTAACCGAAGAGCGTGACGCATCGGGGCCAGATCCACCACCCGCCGCGCGGTCGGCCGTCTCCGCCGAAGCGGCCGCGGAAGGAGCCGGAGCAGCCGCGGAAGGAGGCGGAGCGGCCGCGGCGGAAGCGGGAGCGGCCTCGGCGGGCGGGACGGTGGACGCGGCGGCGGGGCGGGCCGGAGCGGGCAACCCGCGGACGATCCGGCGCAGGCGCGGAACACGCTCGCTGACTGCGCGTTCGGACCCGTGGTCGGTCGGCCGGTAGTACTCCGCGGCGGTCAGATCGTCGGGGATGTACTGCTGCGTCACGACGCCGCGGGGGTCGTCGTGGGGATACCGGTAACCGCGACCGTGACCTAGGCCACGTGCCCCGGGATAATGCGCGTCTCGCAGGTGCGCCGGCACTGCCCCGCCCCGTCCCGCCCGTACGTCTGCCATCGCGGAACCCAACGCCGTGGTGACGCTGTTGGACTTGGGTGCCGTCGCCATGTGCACCACCGCTTGGGCCAGGTTGAGCTGGCACTCGGGCAGGCCGATCAGCTGTACGGCCTGGGCCGCCGCCGTCGCCACGACCAGCGCCTGCGGGTCGGCCATCCCCACGTCCTCGCTCGCGAAGATCACGATGCGCCGGGCGATGAACCGCGGGTCCTCCCCGGCCACCAGCATCCGGGCCAGCCAGTGCAGCGCCGCGTCGGGGTCGCTGCCGCGCATGCTCTTGATGAACGCGCTGGTCACGTCGTAGTGCGCGTCGCCGTCCCGGTCGTAGCGCACGGCCGCCACGTCGACGGCCTTCTCCGCCGTGGCGAGGTCGATCTCGGATGCACCCTGTGCGGCGGCGGACGACGCGGCGGCCTCGAGAGCGGTCAGCGCCTTGCGCACGTCGCCGGACGCCAGGCGTACGAGATGGTCCTCGGCCTCGGCGGAGAGCGTGACCTGACCGCCCAGCCCGCGCTCGTCGGTGACCGCGCGGCGCACCAGCCGGCGCACGTCCTCGTCGCCGAGCGCCTGGAGGGTGAGCAGCACGCAGCGCGACAGCAGGGGCGAGATGATCGAGAAGTACGGGTTCTCCGTCGTCGCCGCCAGCAGCGTGACGGTCCGGTCCTCGACCGCCGCGAGCAACGAGTCCTGCTGGGTCTTGCTGAAGCGGTGGACCTCGTCGATGAACAGGACGGTCGGCGGTCCGCCGCGCTGCCGCTCGCGCCGGGCCGTGTCGATGACCGCGCGCACGTCCTTGACGCCGGCCGTGAGCGCCGACATGGCGACGAACTTGCGGTTGGTGGCGGCCGCGACGAGGTGCGCGATGGTGGTTTTGCCGGTGCCGGGCGGGCCCCACAGGATCACCGACATCGGGCTCGACCCGGTCACCAGCTGGCGCAGCGGGCTGCCCGGCGCGAGCAGGTGCTCCTGGCCGACCAGCTCGTCGAGGCCGGCGGGCCGCATGCGGACGGGCAGCGGCGAGTCGGCGGAGGGTGCCGCGAAGCCGGTGGCCGGCGATGCCACCTGCGTCCCGTTCGGCTGGCTCAACGAGAAAAGCCCGTCCGTCTCCATCGCCACCGACAGTACCGGCCCGGCCCGCGTTGCCCGAAATGTCACAACGCGGGACGGGCCGGCTACGGAGTGGGATCAGCCACGTCCCGGACGGCGGCCGTAGAAGCGGCGGCCGGAGCCCGAGCCGGCCCGCGGGCCGCTGCCGACGCCGGCCAGGTACAGCGCGAGCAGCAGCAGGCCGATCAGCGTCAGGGTCTGGAAGTTGAGCAGGTCGTGCGCGCCCAGGTCGGTGTTGAAGAGGTCGAGGAGCAGGGCGATGCCGAAAACGACGGCCGCGGCAATGGCGAGCATGGATAGCCTCCGGGGGTTGAGAGCCTTCTGACGTGCAGATACCCAGGTGGGGGTCGCCGTCAAACTCCACCGTGGAGCTACCCGAGCGCATTCACCGCCTTCGCGATGACCAGGGCCGCGGTGGCGAGCGCGATCGCCGACTCGAGCGCCATGCCGCTCTTGGCCCCGCGGGTCATCGGCAGGGTGTCGGTCGGGCTGAACGCGGTGGCGTTGGTGAACGCCACGTACAGATAATCGAGGAACCGCGGCTCCCACTCCTTGCGCGCCATGTCCGGCGAGGTCATCGGCGGGAACAGGAAGTCCGGGTACGGGTCGATGCCATGCGCCCGCGCGACCGGGCCACCGCGGTCCAGCTCCCAGAACCAGACCGCGAAGGTGAGCACGTTCATCAGGTAGATCGCGGCCCCGGTGCCGAGCAGCTGGGCGGCGCTGCCGGTGTCGTACCCGGTCACGATGTCCCGGATCAGCATCGCCACCGACCAGGCGGTGCCGAGGCTGGCCACCGTGATCAGGCCGAGCGCGATCATGCGCAGCGTCGAGGTGTCCCGCCTCAGCTTGCCCGGGTCGGCGGCGTGCAGCACGACCGCAAGCACCCCCTCGACCAGCGGGAACAGCCAGCGCGGGCCGAGGGTGAGCCGGTCCGGCAGGAACCACTGCAGCGCGATGATCGCGATCATGGCGATGCCGACCGGCCAGCGGCGCTCACCCTCGGTGTGGCGCCGCCAGGCCGGTAGCGGTTCGGGCTCGGTCAAGCCGTCAGTTCGAGTGCTCGACGGGAACGGCCTGGCCGTCGGTGCCGGGCTTGGTGGTGGTCGCCTTCGGCTTGGCGTCGATGCCCGCCTCGAGCCGCTGCTGGGCCGTGATCGGCGTCGGCGCGGTGGTCAGCGGGTCGTAGCCGCCCCGGGTCTTGGGGAACGCGATGACCTCGCGGATCGAGTCGTTGCCGGAGAGCAGCATGCAGGTGCGGTCCCAGCCGAGCGCGATGCCGGCGTGCGGCGGCGGGCCGTACTTGAACGCTTCGAGCAGGAAGCCGAACTTGTCCTGGGCCTCCTCCGGCGTGATGCCGAGCAGGTCGAAGACCCGGCTCTGCACGTCGGCGCGGTGGATACGGACGCTGCCTCCGCCGATCTCGTTGCCGTTCACCACGATGTCGTACGCGTACGCCAGCGCCTGGTCGGGCGCCTCCTCGAAGCGGTCGATCCACTCGTCGTTGGGCGAGGTGAACGGGTGGTGGACCGCGGTCCAGCCGCCCTCGTCGGTCTTCTCGAACATCGGCGCGTCGACGACCCAGCAGAACGCCCAGGCCGACTCGTCGACCAGCTTGGCCCGCTTGGCGATCTCGATGCGGGCCGCGCCGAGCAGCTCCTGCGCCTCGCGACGCTCGTTGGCGGCGGCGAAGAAGATCGCGTCGCCGGGCTTGGCGCCGACCGCGTCGGCCAACCCCGACAAATGCGCTTCGGACAGATTTTTCGCCACAGGTCCGCGAGCTTCGCCGGTTTCGGCGTCGAGCACGACATAGGCGAGGCCGCGGGCGCCGCGAGCCTTGGCCCAGTCCTGCCAGCCGTCCAGCTCCTTGCGCGTCTGCGAAGCGCCGCCGGGCATCACGACCGCGCCGACGTAGCCACCGGCCGCGATCGCGCCCGCGAAAACGCGGAACTCGGTGCCCTCGAGGTAGGAGGTCAGCTCGACGAGCTCGACGCCGTACCGCAGATCCGGCTTGTCCGACCCGTACCGGTTCATCGCGTCGGTCCAGGTGATCCGCGGAATCGGCAGCGGCACCTGGTAGTCGGCCAGCTCGCTCCACAGCCGGGCGACGATCTCCTCGCCGAGCTCGATGATGTCGTCCTGGGTCACGAACGACATCTCGATGTCGAGCTGGGTGAACTCGGGCTGACGGTCGGCCCGGAAGTCCTCGTCCCGGTAGCAGCGGGCGATCTGGTAGTACCGCTCCATGCCGGCCACCATCAGCAGCTGCTTGAACAGCTGCGGCGACTGCGGCAGCGCGTACCAGGTGCCGGGCTGCAGCCGCACCGGCACCAGGAAGTCGCGCGCGCCCTCGGGGGTCGACCGGGTCAGCGTCGGCGTCTCGATCTCGTTGAAGTCGCGGGCGTGCAGCACCTCGCGGGCGATCTGGTTGGCCCGGCTGCGCAGGCGCAGGGCCGCGGCCGGACCCGAGCGGCGCAGGTCGAGGTAGCGGTACTTGAGGCGCAGGTCGTCGGCGGCGGAGACCGCGTCGTCGACCGGCAGCGGCAGCGGCGCGGCCTCGGAGAGCACGGTCAGCTCGCTCGCCACGACCTCGATCGCGCCGGTGGCGAGGTCGGGGTTCTCGTTGCCCTCGGGACGGGGGCTGACCTGACCCACGACCTTGACGCAGAACTCGTTGCGCAGGGCGTGCGCGTCCTCTTCGCGGAAGACCACCTGCACCACCCCGGACGCGTCCCGGAGATCGACGAAGATGACCCCGCCGTGGTCGCGCCGGCGGGCCACCCACCCGGCGAGCGTCACCGTCGTGCCGGCGTCGCTCGCGCGGAGGCTGCCGGCGTCATGGGTACGGATCACGGGAACTCGACTCCTCACCGATGGCTCTCAGGACGAGGCCATTCTGTCAGGAGTCACCCGGTCACCTTCCACGAGGTGGCGCGCATGCCGGCGGTGCCGGTGGTGCCGACGTCGGTGATCTCCACCAGCGAGATCGACGCCGGGACCGCCGCGGTCAGCACGCACAACACCGCGCCCTTGCGCACCTCGACGCTGCCGCCGGGCCCGATCGGGCTGGTCCGGATGGCCCGCTGGCAGCCGTCCGCGTCGAGGTCGGCGTCCTTCACCTGGGCGCCGGCCGCCGCTCCGGGACCGAGCGTCAGCCGGGGCACCTCCTGCCCGCAGCGGCTGTCGTAGCGCAGGTCACTCACCCTCTCGTCAGCGTTGGCGCGAGGCTCGTCGAGGTCGAGGAAGAGAACGGCGGCGCACCCCACCTGCACGCGCAAGGGCTCCTGGGCGTACGTCACATCGAAGCCGGTTCGCGAGGCGGGCGCACCGGTCGTGCCCGCCGGCCCGTTCACGGCGACGAGCTTGGCCACGGTCAGGGCGCGCCACGCCGCCAGCACGGCCACCGACGAGGTGAGCAGCGCGAAGACGGCCACCATCAGGGCCAGGCCGGCGAGCCGGTCGCGTACCCGGGAACGGCGGTCCTCGAGCGGCTCGGTGGGACCGTCGGCGGGATCCTCGCGGGGGCGGTTCAGCGGGTACGGATGGCGGGGCCCCACGTTGCCCGGGCCGGCCTTCGCGGGATTGTTCCGGGAGTTGACGTTGCTGGCGGCTCGGAAAACGGACATATGCGGACGGTAGACAGTGGAATCATTCGATCCCATCCCCCGCCGAGGCGACTCACCTCCGTGGGCGACACCGCCGTAGAATCGGTCGATGGCGTCCGAATCCCGCACGCTCGACGTCCTGGACCGCCACATCCTCCACGCGCTCCAGGTCGCCCCGCGTGCGCCCTTCGCCCGCATCGCCACCGTGCTCGACGTGTCGGAGCAGACGGTCGCCCGCCGGTTCCAGCGGATGCGGGGCGCCGGGGTGGTCCGGGTCCTGGCCCGCCCCGAGCCGATCCAGCGCGCCGGCGCCTCGTACTGGACCCTGCGCATCGGCTGCCGCCCCGGCGCCGCCGGACCGCTGGCCGACGCCCTGGCCCGCCGCGAGGACACGTCCTGGATCAGCATCGGGGCCGGCGGCGCCGAGATCACCTGCCAGGCCGAGGTGGTCTCCGGGCAGCCCACCGGCCTGCTGCACCACCTGCAGCGGGCGTCGAGCGTGCTGACCTTCCGGGCGCACCAGATGATGCACCGCTTCCCCGGGCGGGGCGAGGTCGACTGGGTCGCTCCCGAGCACGACCTGTCTCCCGGCCAGCGCGACTACCTGGTCGAGGGCGCGTCGGTGCCGGCGACCATCCGCCCGGTGACGCACCCGACGTCGGAGGCGTCCCTGACCGCCGGGGACATGCCGCTGCTCGACGAGCTGGGCCGTGACGGCCGGGCGAGCTGGGCGACGCTGGCCACGGCGACCGGCTGGAGCCAGCGGCAGGTCGCGCACCGGGTCAACGAGCTCACCGCGGCCGGCGCGATCTACTTCCACCTGGACGTGGCCAACGCGGCGGCCGGCCTGCACACGGTCGCGAACCTGTGGTTCACCGTCGCGCCCGCCCACCTGGCCGCGGCCGGGGCCCGGCTGGCCGACCACCCGGAGGTCGCCTTCGTGGCCGCGATGACGGGCCGCACGAACGTGATGGCGTCCGCCCTCTTCGCCGACGCCGAGGGGATGTACCGCTACCTCACCACGAAGGTGGCGGCGATCGAGGGCATCCAGGACGTCGAGATCGTGCCCCAGCTGACCCGCCTCAAGCAGTCCAACTCGCTGATGCGCGACGGCCGGGTCGGGGAGCCGCCGCGGTGAGTCAGGGGCGCGGCCTCCGGGCGTACGCCTCGATCTCGATCTTCATCCGCGGGTCGGCGAGGCCGCACACCATCATCGTGGCCGCCGGGCGGACATCGCCGAACGCCGCCCGCAGCACCGGCCAGCAGGGCTCGAAGTCCGCGCGGTCGGGCAGCAGATAGCGCACCCGGACGACGTCCTCCAGGCCGCAGCCGGCCTCGGCCAGCGCCGCCCCGATGGTGCGCAGGCACTGACGCGCCTGCTCGACCACGTCACCGGAGATGGTCATCGTCGCGTAGTCGAAGCCGGTCGTCCCGGACACGTGCACGTGGTCGCCGTCGACCACCGCCCGCGCGTACCCGATCTGCTCCTCGAAGGTCGAACCGCTGAGGATCACCCGTCGTTCACTCACCGGCCGAACGGTACGCGCTCCTTTGTGGACGCCGTCTGCAAGGCTAGCCTGCATAGACGATCTTCGAAAGGATTCCGCCTTGCTCCGCAAACGTCTCCTGCACGCCGTCATCGCCCTGGTCACGGTGACCGCCGGGGTTGTCGCCGGGCAGTCGCCGGCCTCGGCCACCGTCACCTTCGGCCCCTACATGTACGAGGGCGAACAGTCGCACAAGTGCATCGACGTGCCGCACGCCAACCCGGCCAACAACGTCGTCGTGACCATCTACACCTGCCAGTACCCGCAGGTGTCGAACCAGCAGTGGTGGGAACGGGAGAGCGAGCCGGGCTACTTCCACATCTTCACCCTCTACGGGGCGGTCGAGAAGTGCCTCGCGGTGCAGAACGCCTCCACCGCCGACAACGCCGCGATCCTCCAGTTCGACTGCAACAGCGGCGACAACGAGGAGTGGTACGTCAACCACCGCTCCGGCCAGACGGCCTACTACTACGAGATCAAGAACCACAAGAGCGGCAAGTGCCTGACGGTGAAGAACAACGGCACCGCCAACGGTTCGACGCTGCTGCAGTTCACCTGCAACGGCGGCAAGAACCAGTCGTGGTTCTGGTGACCGGCTGACGCGAGCGGCCCGGGTCCCGCGGACCCGGGCCGGATCGGTCAGCCGACCTCGACCAGCTCCGGCTTCTTCGCCGGAGCCGGCGGCGCCGGACGCACCAGGACGAAGACCGCCAGGGCGCACAGCAAGCCGACCGCGCCGCTGATGAAGAAGCCGGCGTCGAGGCCCGCCGCCGCCGCGGAGTGGATCACCGACGACGGGATCTGGCCGGCCAGCCGCCCGGCCTGGCCGCCGGCCACCGCGTGCGCGGCCTCGGTCGAGCCGAGGCGGTCGGCGGCCCGGGCGGCGAAGACGGTGCCGAGCACGGCGATGCCGATCGCGTACCCGAGCTGGCGCGCGGTGGTCAGCGAGCCGGCCGCCATCCCGCCGCGCCGGTGCGGCACGGCGCCCATCGCCGAGGACGCCAGCGACGGCATGACCAGGCCGACGCCGAGGCCGACGACCGCATACCCGGCGATCAGCGCCGGCCAGCTCGAGCCGGCGTGCACCAGGACGCCGGAGAGCAGGCTGCCGAGCCCGATCAGCAGCATGCCGCCGCCGATGACCAGGCGCGGGGAACGGCCGTGCAGGCGGGCGCCGGCGATGCCGGAGGCCAGCACCGAGCAGATCGACATCGGCAGGCCGGTGAGCCCGGCCTGCAGCGGGGACAGCCCGACCACCGACTGCAGCCAGATCGAGGTGTAGGTGAAGGCCGCGAACGCCGCGAAGTTCACCAGCAGGCCGGCCAGCAGGATTCCGGCGAACGAGCGGTTCCGCAGAAGCCTCAGATCGAACATGGCGTACGGGGTGCGCAGCTCGATGAGGGCGAAGGCGGCCAGGGCGACGGCCGACACCACGAGCAGCCCCCAGGTCTTGATCGACGACCAGCCCACGTCGTTGGCCCGGATCACGGCGAAGGTCAGCGCGCCGGCCGCGACCGTGAACGCCAACGTGCCGGCGAGGTCGAAGCGGCCCCGCTTGGCCGGCCCGTCGTGGCGCAGCGTGCGGAAACACATGATCACGGCGGCCACGCAGATCGGCAGGTTGACCAGGAAGATCCAGCGCCAGCTCAGGCCCTCGGTGAGCAGGCCGCCCAGGATCGGGCCGACCGCCGAGGCGGCGCCCGAGACGCCACCCCAGATCCCGTACGCGACCCCCCGGTCGCGCCCCTGGTAGGAGCTGTTGAGCAGGGCGAACGTCGTGGTGAACATGGCCGCGGCGCCGGCGCCCTGCACGATCCGGGCCTCGACGAGCAGCGCCGGGTCGGCGGCGAGTCCGCACGCCAGCGACGCGAGGGCGAAGACGATCAGGCCGCCGACGTAGAAACGGCGATGCCCGTACAGGTCGCTGAGCGCCCCGGCGCCGAGCAGCAGCACGCCGAGCGACAGGGCGTACCCGTCGACCACCCACTGCAGCGAGCTGAACGAGGTGCCCAGGTCGGTGGCCATCTCCGGCAGCGCCACGTTCACGATGGTCACGTCGATGAGCAGCATGAAGGTGCCGAGACAGACGGTCACCAGCGGCCACCACTTACGCATGGCAGATACTTCCTTCGGACGCGGGTCGATTTCCGCCACCACTGTCGGCCCGGTCCCGGTCAGGACCCCAGCCACGGCGTCAGATCGGCCGCAATCCGTCGTCATCGCTGCTCAGGCAGTGGAATCCGCCTTCTCAGCCCGTCAGAGTCTCACGATCCGCCATCGATGAACCATCCGTCCAGCAACACCGGCACGACCTTGCTCGCGCCCGCCGCCGAGGCCACCTCGACATCGCCGGCGAAGCCGAAACCGCGCAGCTCACGGCCGCTGACCGACTCGCGCAACGCGTCGGCGAGGCCGTCCGAGACGCCCCGGTACGCCCACAGCGCCGTCATCGCCTCGGGCGAGAACCCGTCCGGCACCCCCGCGCCCCACCCGCGCCCCTCCGCGAGGCCGTCCAGGAAGGCGCCCGCGCCCAGCAGGTCCTCGATCGCCGGGCGCAGCGACCCGTCCGGCCACCGCTCCCCCGACGCCACCACCCCGACCGGCCGGTCGCCGGCCCGCTGCCGCACCCAGGCCGCCGCGGCCGCCGCGTTGCGCAGCGACACCCCGATCACGGTCACTCCGGCGTCGGCGAGCCGCACCGCGATGGCCGACCCGTTCGGCGACGGCAGCACCAGCCGGTCGATGCCCTCGGCCCGCAGGTTGGCGTGCAGGATGCTCTCCGGCGACAGCGTCACCTGGCCCGGCCCGGCCTCCTTGCGCAGCACCGCCAGCATCGCGCCGTTGCGCCGGGCCACGTCGACCGCCGAGTCGTCGCGCCACCGGTACGGCAGCACGTGCAGGCCCTGCTCGATCGCCACGGTCAGCGTCGTGGTGAACGACAGCACGTCGACCACCGCCACGTAGGCCGCGTCGGGCGACACCGCATCGGCGCCGGCCGGACCCCAGTCGAAGCGGACCCGATAGCCGCCCTGCCCGTCAGCGAGGCTCATGGCTCGCAGTCTGCCAGCACGCACGCATCGCCGCGAATGAATCTCTCACCCGGTGCCGCCGGCCTCCTCGAGGTCGAAGCGCCAGTCGTTGCAGCGGATCGGATTGCCTTTCGGATACTCGAAGTCGGTCGCACCGAGCAGCTCGAACCCGGCCTTGCGGCAGATCGCGTTGGACGCCTCGTTACCGACCTTGGGGTAGGCGTGCGCCCACCGATGCCGCCGCTGCGCCGCCGCCAGCCCGAGCGCCGCCACCGTGGCGCCCGCCGCCAGCCCGCGGCCCTGGAAGCCAGGCAGCACCTTCCACCCCATCTCGTAGACGGTCTGCCCCCGCCACTCCCGGTCCCAGAAGCCGACCGAGCCGACCGGCCCGGGCTCGCCCTTGACCATGATCAGCAGCATGCTGCCGGTGCCGTCGCGCGCGTTGCCGGCGATCCGCCGATGCCGCGCCATGATCGACTCCTCGGACTCGACGCCGCCGAGGTGGGCCTGCATCTCGGGTGTGTTGGCCCGGCGCTCGAGCGCCGGGCCCCGCTCGTCCCAGGGCTCCAGCCAGAAGTTCGTCATGGCCGACATGCTTCACCCGGGGTACGACACTTTTTCAGAAGTACGTCTCGAACACGTCCACGACCCGGTGGTCACGATCGACGACCGGGATGTGCCGCCACTTGTCGAAGGCCGTGCACGGGTGCGAGATGCCGAACCGGATCAGGTCGCCCGGCGCGAGCCCGTCGGCGGCCAGGTACGTGTGGTGGTCGTTCAGCTTGGTCACCGACATGCCCGCGGCATCGACCGGCTTCCCGTCCCGCCGCACCTCCAGCGGCACCGGCAGGCCCTCGTCGAACGGCGCGTCCCGCTTGCCCATCCCGGCGATCGCGAGGCCCGGCTCCGGCGCCGAGAGCACCTGCGCCCACATCTCCAGCGCCGCCGTCAGCGGCCCCTCGGCCGGGACCCGCCGGAACGGCGTACGTTCGAGATAGAAGCCGTCGTCGTGGGTGACCGAGGCGCCGCTGCGCAGGATCACGCGCACGTCGCGCGGCAGCGCGGCGAGCCGGGCCACCACCCGGTCGAACCACGCGCTCCCGCCCGCCGAGACCAGCGAGAACGGGATTCCCGCGCCCTTCAGCCGGCGCACCCCGGCCACGACCTGGTCCAGGAAGTCGTCCACCTCCGGCTGGGCCGGCAGCTGACCCTCGTACGCGGTGACGCCGGCCAGCTCGAGGCGATCGGCGTCGTGCACGGCCCGGGCGACCGCCTCCAGCCCGTCGAGCGTGCGCACCCCGGTGCGGCCGCCGGCGTGCCCCAGCTCGACGAAGACGCGCAGGCGGCCCTCGGGCACGGCGGCGGCCGCGGCGACGCCGGCGAGCGAGTCGACCTGGAAGTAGATGCCGTCCTGACCGGCCAGCCAGCGCAACGCGACCGGGTCGAGCACCTCGTTGGCGATCAGGATCCGCTCGACGCCGAGCCGGCGCAGCACGAGCGCCTGGTTCGGGGTGGCCACGGTCATGCCCCAGGCGCCGGCCGCGAACTGGTCCGCGATCAGCCCCGGCGCCATCGTGGTCTTGGCGTGCGGCGCGAAGTCGAGGTCGTGCCGCCGGCAGTAGGCGGCCATGACGTCGATGTTGGCCCGGGCCGCCTCGCGACGCAGCGTCAGCAACGGCCAGGTGAACCCGCCGTCGAACAGGCCGGGCGCCGTGTCCGCGAAGTCACCCGCCGTCATCGAGCGGTCGGGCAGGAAGAATCCCTTGCTGCGCCAGTCGATCCGCGCCTCCGGCACCTCCACGTGCGGCCTCCTTTCGGCTGTTCCGATCAGGGTGGCACGACCAGCCGCCGGCGAGCAGGCCGGCCTCGCGCAGGTCGGCGGTCATCTCGTGCAGCTCGGCCAACCGGTCCGGCAGCGAGCGCGGATGGCCCGGAGCGCCGGGCCGGGCGTCACCCGGTCTCGGGCCCGACAGCGGCCGGTAGTTGACGCCGAGGGCATCGAGCCGGGGCAGGTGCCCGGTCAGCCGGTCGAGGAAGCCGTCGTAATCGGTGGACGGCGCCGACCAGACCTTCTCGGCGAACGCGCACAGCCGGGGAAAGGCCATGTAGTCGACCCGGGCCGCGGACTCCATGTGCTCGGTCCAGATGTTGGCCTGGCCGCCGAGGATGCGGCTCGGCGACAGACCCGGCGGGACGGGGTCGAACGCGTAGACGTCGGCGAGCGTCAGCAGGGTGCCCACCGGGGTCGGCTCGCCGGGGTCGTCCGACTGGCGGTAGTCCAGGTAGCAGGAGATGTCGGGGCAGGCCACCACGTCCAGCCCGGCGTTGACGGCGGCGACGGTGGCGTCGGGGCCGCGCCATGCGGCGATCACCGCGTCCGCGGGCGCGCCCCGGGCCAGCAGCTCGTCCCACCCGTAGACACGCCGGCCCAGCGACGACAGGAACGACGCCATCGAAGCGGTGAAACGGCCCTGCAGCTCGGCGGCGTCCGGCCGGTCCGACCACTCGTCGATCGGGCACTCGTCCCCGCCGATGCCGATCACCGGGGACGGGAAGATCGAGCACAGGTGGGCCAGCACGTCCCGGCAGAAGGCGTCGGACTCCGGCGACATGTTGAGGACGTGGGTGGAGATGCCCCACGCGGAACGCACCGGCCCGGCGTAGCCGTTTCCCAGCGACGGGTACGCGGCTATCGCCGCCTGCATGTGACCGGGCATGTCGACCTCGGGCACGACCGTCACGAAGCGCGAGGCCGCATGGGCCACGATCCGGCGCAGGTCGTCGTCGGTGTAGAAGCCGCCGTGCGGCTCGCCGTCGTAGCGGCCGTGGACCCGGGCGCCCCGCATCGTGGTCGAGCGCCAGGCGCCGACCGACGTCAGGCGGGGCCGGCCCGGGACCTCGAAGCGCCACCCCTGGTCGTCGGTCAGATGCAGGTGCAGGAAGTTGAGCTTGTGGAAGGAGACGAGGTCGATGAACCGCAGCACGTCCTCGACCGGCATGAAGTGGCGGGCGACGTCGAGCATCACGCCGCGCCAGGGGAAGCGGGGCTCGTCCTCCACCCGGCCGAGCGGCACGCCCCGGTCGCCGGCCAGCTGCCGCAGCGTCTGGGCGCCGTAGAAGACGCCGGCGGCCGATCCCCCGACGATCTCGATGCCGTCGGGGGCGATGCTCAACGCGTACGACTCCGGAGGTTTTCGCTCATCGATCGCCACCCGGGGCGTGGTGACAGGGACGTGGCCCCCGCTGAAGTGGGCGGACGACGGCCGCGGGATCACGAGCAACCCCCAGGAGGCGGAGCGGGTCTGGATATAGTTCGTTGATCCGGACGGGATGTCAACGAGAGACCGGCGCCGTCCGATGCCGTCTGGAGGCCGCCCGATGACGTGGGACCTGCTGCTCTTCGGCGGTTCGCCGTTCGACGTCGCCGTCTCCGGGGGCCTGATCGCCGCGACCGGCCCGGGCCTGCCGCGTACCGCCGCGACGAACACCGACATCTCGGGACTCGTCGTGACGCCGGGGCTCATCGATCTGCACACCCACGTCGGCCCGGGCTACTGGGGAATCGAGCCCGACCCGATCGCCTGGCGTACCGGAGTGACGACCTGGGTCGACGCCGGTTCGGCGGGCGCCTACACGCTCTCCGGTCTGCGAAAAACCGCAAGATCCGCGGAGGTACGGATCAGTGCGCTCCTGAACATCTCGGCCGTCGGGCTGGCCGGGCGCACCGGGGAGAGCCGCGACCTCGTCAACTGCGATGTCGAGCTCGCCGTCGACACCGTGCAGGAGCACCGTGACCTGATCCGCGGCGTCAAGGTGCGCATCGACCGCGAGACGGTGGGAGCCAACGGCGTCGAGCCGCTGCGGCGGGCGCTGACCGTGGGCGAGCGGACCGGCGTACCGGTGATGGTCCACATCGGAGCCGCTCCCCCGGCGGTCGACGAGGTGCTGGACCTGCTGCGGCCCGGCGACATCGTCACCCACTGCGCCAGCGGCATCGCCTCGCCGCTCGGCCCGGCGATCGTGGCGGCGGCCGGGCGCGGGGTGCTGCTCGACATCGGGCACGGCTCCGGCGGCTTCGCCTTCGACGTGCTCGACCGGCAGCTCGACCTCGGCCTGCGCCCGACCACGATCTCGACCGACCTGCACGCCCGGTCGCTGCACGGTCCCGCCTTCGACCTGCCCACGACCATGGCCAAGATGCTCGCGGCCGGCCTGCCGCTGGACGAGGTCATCGAGGCGGCCACGATCCGGCCCGCGCGCGCCCTCGGCCTACCCGGCGGCACGCTCGAGGTGGGCGCGCCCGCCGACCTCGCCGTGTTCGAGGTCCGCGACGAGGAGCTCGAGGTGACCGACGCCCATCTCCAGGCCCGCCGCTCGCCCCGGCGGCTGGTCAACCGGGCGACGTACGTGCACGGCCGCCTGCTGCCGCCGCGGCTCTCCCCGCCCGTACCACCGTGGATCCCGCTCACCGACGCGCAACGCGCGGCACTCGATCGCCGCGACCGTGACCTTCGCGCCCTGCTCAGCACCCCGCTGGTGGGCGCGGACGGCCTGGCCGACCAGTTCCCACGAGATGACCGGAGTTCCTGACATGCCCAAGCGCGCCATCGTCACCGACAAGGCCGCCCCCGCCGGTGGTCCCTACTCGCACGCCGTCGTGGCCGGCGACACGATCTACCTGGCCGGCGCCGTGCCCGCCCGGCCCGACGGCACCCGGGTGACCGGCAGCTTCGCCGACCAGGCGCACGCCGCCTTCCGCAACCTGCAGGCGGTGGCCGAGGCCGCCGGCGCGTCCCTCGACGACGCCGTCCGGGTCGGCGTCTACCTGCGCGACTTCGCCGACTTCGCCGAGCTCAACGAGATCTACAAGCAGTACATCAAGGGCGACAACCTGCCCGTACGCACGACGCTGCCGGTGCCGCTCGAGGGCTTCGACATCGAGATCGACGCCATCCTGTACGTCGGCTGACGGAATGGTCCTTGCCAGGTTTGCCGGGATACGGGCAACCGCCGTGACGACCGACATCCGCGCCGGGCTGCGGCAAGCCCGGCGCGGGAATCTGCCCGTCGCCGTTCGCGGGGGTGGGCACTGCTTCGCGGGGCGGTCGAGCACCACGGGAATCGTGCTCGATACCGGGGCTCACCGCGGCGTACGCATCGATGGGGACATCGCGGAGATCGGCAGCGGAACTCGCCTCGCCGAGGTCTACGAATCTCTGGCGGAACAGGGGCGCACCATTCCGGCCGGCTGCGGGGCAACCGTCGGGATCGCGGGGCTGACGCTGGGCGGCGGACTCGGCATTCTCGGGCGCCGGTACGGATTGACCGCCGACAGCCTGATCGGGGCGACCTTGATTCTGGCTGACGGGACGGAGACCGAGGCCGACGAAGATCTGTTGTGGATGCTGCGGGGAGGCGGTGCGCCGGGGGTGGTGACCTCCCTGCGGTTCCGGACCGTCCCGGCGCCCGGCTCGACGGCGTTCCGGCTCGGGTTCCCGGCGGAATCGGCGGTCGACGTGCTGGAGGCATGGCAGCACGCGGTGGGCGAGCTCGACGAGGCGATGGCGCCGAGCCTGGTGATCACGTCCGGCGGACAGGTCAGCGTGTTCGGCGCGGGGCCCGACCGCGCCGGCGTCGACCGGCTCATCCGGGTGCTCGGCACGAAGCCGAGCGAAGACGACCGGCAGCACGGGACGCACCGGGAGACCAAGCGGTGGCTCGGGCAGGACACCGCCGAGGACGGACGGTTCGCCTATCTCCACTCGGAGTTCTTCCGCGAGAACGTACCGGCCGAAGAGCTGATCGAGCGGCTCGTCGACGAGCCGGGCGACGAGCTGCGGGAACTGGACTTCACACCGTGGGGCGGGGCCTACAACCGGGTGGCGCCGGACGCGACGGCCTTTCCGCATCGGGACGCGAAGTTTCTGCTGAAGCAGACGGCGACCGTCGAACCGGGGAGAGAACCGGGCACGTGGCTGGACGAGTCGTACGCGATCACCCATCCGTACGGAACCGGCGGAGCCTATCCCAACTTCCCCGAGCCGGGTCTGCCGCCGGAGGCCTACTACCTCGGGAATACCGCCCGCCGCGAGCGGATCCGGGCCCGCTTCGATCCGGAGGGCCTGTTCGGGTAGTCGCGGCCATCGTCGCGAAGGCGAACGCGACCAGGATCGCGCCGGTGAGGGCGAGCGAGCGGGCGCCCAGAGCGGGGAGCATCACGCCGCCCAGGAGCGAGCCGGCGGCGATGCCGGCGTTGAAGGCGGTGCTGACCCCGGCCGATGCGATGTCGGTCGAGCCCGGCGCCACCTGCAGCATCCGGTTCTGGACGGCGGTGGCGAACGCCGCGTAGCTGAGGCCGACGCACCCGAGCAAGATCATTGTCAGCACCTGCAGCGTCCCCAGCGCGTACAGGCCGAGGAGCGCGACCGCCGCGATGGCCAGCGGGACCAGCAGCGAACCGATCGGGTGGGAGTCGAGCGTGCGCGACACCGCGATCGTGCCGGCAGTGCCGGCGGCGCCCGAGACGAACAGGAGCACGGCCAGGGCCGATGCCGGGAAGCCGGCCACGTCGAGCAGGAACGGCGTCACGTACGTGTTGAAGACCAGCAAGCCGGTGATGCCGACGGCGGTGACCACCAGCAGAACCGTGAACGCGCGGCGGCTCGGGCCGGTGCCGACCGCCGCGCTGCCGGCCTCGGGGCGGTAGGTGGGTATCAGGGCGACCACCGCGATCGTGGCCAGCAGGCCGAAGGCGGCCATCACCGCGAACGCCGCGCGCCAGCCGCTCTGCTGGCCCAGCCAGGTGCAGAGGGGGACGCCGATCACCGGCGCGAGCGTGGCGCCGGCGCCGAACAGGCCGACGACGCGGCCGCGCATCGCGAGCGGGAACAGGCCGGAGACCACCGGCGGCGCGATCGACCAGAAGAGGGCCTGGGTGAGCGCGGTGACCAGGCGGGCGACGGCCAGGATCTCGTACGTCGGAGCCAGCGCCCCGGCGACGTTGGCCGCCGTGAACAGGCCGAGGGTCGCGCCCAGCAGGTGGCGGCGCGGGATGTGCCGGGTCAGCATCGTCAGCGGCACGCTGGCCAGCACCACCACGATCGCGTACCCGCCGACCAGCAGGCCGATCTGGGAGCGGGTGCGGTCGAGGTCGTCGGCGATCAGCGTGAGCAGCCCGATCGGCAGCAACTCGGTGGCGACGAAGGCGAACGCGGACAGGGAAAGCACGACCAGGGCGGCCCAGGCACGACGAGATGTCAAACCAACCCCCCGGTGTGCAGAAACGTGATCAGCAGCATCGCGGGCGCACAAAGCACCGTCGACAGGAATATCGCGTCGCGGGCCAGCACGAGCCCGCTTCCGAAGCGCTGCCCGTAGAGGAACACGTTCTGGGCCGTCGGGAGCGCGGCGAGGACGGTCACCGCGTACGCCGGCCGGGAACCGAGGCCGAGCACGACGGCCAGGAGGTAGGCGACGGCCGGCATGCCGGCGGTCTTGAGGATGACCGCGGCGACGGTAGCCCTGCGGTCGGGGCCGGGTGCCAGCACGCGCCGGCCGGAGAGCGACATGCCGAACGCGATCAGCACCACCGGCACGGCGGCGTGACCGATCGTGGTGATCGGCGCGGCGATGACGGCCGGTAGCCGCAGACCGGTCACGGAGAAGACAACTCCGATCAGCACCGCGACGATCATCGGGTTCCGGAACGGGGCGATCAGGGTGGCTCGCCAGGAGGCATGGCCGGTCTCGGCGATCTCGAGCATGGTGAGCGCGACCGGCGTGATGATCAGCAGCTGGAGCATGATGATCGGCACCACCAGGGCGGCGTCGCCGAGGACGTAGGTGGCGATCGGGATGCCGATGTAGTTGGCGTTGACGTAGCCGGCGGCGAGCGCGCCCATCACCCGGGTGCCGGCGTCCCGCTTGCGGGTGACGAGCAGGTGCAGGCCGAAGGTCAGCAGGCAGGCCGCGGCCGAGACCAGCAGCGGCTCGCTGAACAGCGTGCGCAGGTCGGCGCCGGACACGCCGCTGAACAGCAGGCAGGGGTTCAGCACCGCGTACCCGAGCCGGCCGATCACGGCCTCGGCGTTCTCCTCCAGGCCGGCCCACCGGCGGGTGATCCACCCGGCGGCGACGATCACGCCGATCAACGCGAAGCCGGAGAGAGCCGAGATCATAACCCGACGCTAGCGTGGCTCTGCGTCGATGAAAGTTCGCGGTAGCCTGCCGTAGTGACGGATCGTATGCCCGGCGTGGGGGACGTGGCGGCGATCCCCCTGCGGGGTGGTTACGGCGCCTGCCAGGTCACCGGCGACGGGCCGACCGCGTGCGCGCTGGACTGGTTCTCGGTCGAGCCGCCCACCCTCGCGCAGCTGGCCACGGCCGGGCCGCTGATCCTCGACCACCACGCGCTGCGCGGGCAGTCCACGGAAGTCAACATCATCGGGGACGAGCCGCCCCCGCCCTGGTGGATCTGGCTGGGCCGGCTGGACCCGCCGGAGGGTGGCCCGGTGCACATCGACGGCCGTGCGCCCTGGCCGTGGCTGGCCACCCAGATCGCGGCCCAGCGGCGGTGGGACCTGGAGATGCCGAAGGAGGCGCGGCGGGCCTACCGGGCGGCGCGCGGCGTGCAGACCGGCGTGCTCGACCTGACCGGCGCCGCGTACGGGAACTGGGCCGAGCTCGACGAGATGCCCCGCTGCACGGCGGTGGTGTGGTCGGGTCCCGAGCGCGGCCTGATCGCGGCGCTCGCCGACCATCCGATGATCAGCGATCTGACCTGGGTGGACGCGCCGCCGCTGATCGACCTGGGCGCGACCCGGCTGACCCGGCTCCGCCTGTCGACGGCCGAGGTCGACCTGCTCGGCCTGCCCGACGGCCTGGCGACGCTCAAGCTCGACGAGGACGTGCGGGTGCGCTCGGTGATCGCCGCCGACGACGGGCGCTGGCTGGCCCTGACGGCGGACGCGGCGCACGTGCCGGGCGGGGTGGGCGGCCTGCGCGAGCTCGCCCTCACCGGTGACGGGACGATCTCGGCGGCCGAGCTGAGCGATCTGCGCGATCTGCGGCGGCTCACGCTGACCTGGCGGTCGGCGCCGGGCGAGCTGGTCGACACCACCGCCATGGCGGGCCTGTCACTCCTGGCCGACCTCAAGCTCATCGGCGGGTACGGGGTGGACGGCCGCACCCTGCCACACCTGCCGGCCCTGCGCTGGCTCGTCTGCGTGGGGCTGTACCGCCGGGCGGCGGCGGCCATCGAGGAGCGTTACCACGCCACCGGCATCCGGCTGGACCTCAGCGACATCGCGCCCGAGTGGCGGGAGTTCTGAGGCATGCCCGCCGTTCTCGACGAGGTGGCCCGCCTGGTGACGGTCGCGCCGCTGAGCCGCAAGGGCCGGGTCTTCCGCCTGGTCGCGCCCGACGGCGACGCGATCGTGGCCGCCCTCCGCCCGGCGCTGGACTCGCAGAGCTTCCACGCCCGCTTCACCGTGGAGATCGCCGTCGTGACGACGCCCTGGCTGGCCTGGCTGCGGCAGTCCCCCGACATCCGCAACCCGCTGCCCCGGGAGGGCGCCGTCAAGGCCGTGCTGTCCACCATGGAATGCGGCCCGGACGAGATCGCCGCGTGCGCCGCCGAGGTGTCGGCGATGCTGGCCCGGGCTCTCCCGGAGTGGCTGCCGCTGCTCGACCGCTCCGAGCTGTGGTGGCGGCTGCGCGAGGACGGCCCGCTGCCCGGCACGTGCGCGCGCGTCGCGGTGCGGGCCGCGCTGGCCGCCGACGCGGGCGACGAGCCGGCCACCCGCCGCGACGCCGACGCGATCGAGCGGCTGGACCCGGCCTCCGACTTCCCGGACTGGGTGCGCGCCGCGATCCGGAACTGGCCGCCGCCTCAGGACGGCGACGTCAAGTAGCGCTGGACGGTCGGCCCGATCCAGGCCGCGGCCTCCGCCGCCGGCATCGCCACCAGCGGCGGCAGCCGCAGCACGAACCGGCACAGCGCCAGCCCGAGCATCTGGCTGGCGATCAGCGCGGCGCGGCGCGGCGCCTCCCGCGGATCGGTGCAGGCGGCCGCGACGACCGGCAGCAGCTGGGCGCCGAAGATCTCGCGCATCCGGTCGGCGGCGGCCTGGTTGGTGGCGGCCGCCCGCAGCAGCGCGGTCAGCGTCTCGTCGCCCTCCCACCGGCGCAGGAAGTGGCCGGTCAGCGTGACGCCGAGCTCGCCGGGCGGGATCGCCGACACGTCCGGCAGCCGCAGGTCGAACTCGGCGGCCGCCGCGAACAGCTTCTCCTTGTTGCCGTAGTAGCGCATCACCATCGACGGGTCGATGTCGGCGTCGGCGGCGATCGCCCGGATCGTCGCCCGCTCGTAGCCGTCGCGGGCGAACCGCTCCCGCGCCGCCACCAGGATCGCGGCGCGGGTCGCGTCCGAGCGGCGTTCGGCCATGGTCACGCTCCCTTCCCGCGCTTGATCGTAGACAGCTCGGAGAGGTTCATCGCGAGCGCACGCCGGACCGCCGGAATGCGCCCGGCCAGCGGCAGCACCGTGTTGCGGGCGGCGATCGCCGTCCGGTGCCGCACGGTGGCGATGCGGGTCATCCGGTCGGTGAGCGCGACCACACCGGCCGCGACCGGGCGGCGGCGACGCTCGTACCCGTCGAGGTCGGTGCCGGCGGCCAGGGTCGCGGCGAGGTCGATGGCGTCCTGGATGCCGGTGTTCATGCCCTGGCCGCCGGCCGGGCTGTGCACGTGCGCCGCGTCGCCGGCCAGGAAGATCCGCCCGGCCCGGTAGTGGTCGGCGAGCCGGTGGTGCACGCGGAAGCGGGAGCTCCAGACGATCTCGCGAACGCGCGCCGGCTGCCGGCGGGGACCGCGCTCGTCGAGCAGCGCCTGCACGTCGCCGAGGCCCGGCCGCTCGGGCGCGTCGTCGAGGGTGGCGACGATCCGGTGGCGGCCGCCGGGCAGCGGCGCGATGACGGCGAGGCCGGCCGGCGCGAAGTAGAGCATCACCTCGTCGTCCGGGAGCTGCCAATCCATCCGCACGTCGGCGAGCACGAAGGACTGGGCGTACGCGTCGCCGGTGAACCCGATGCCGCTGCGCTCGCGGACGAGGCTGTGCATGCCGTCCGCCCCGACCAGGTACCGCGCCCGGATCGTCTCGCCGCCGGCCAGCGTCGCGGTCACCCCGTCGTCGTCCGGAGCAATACCGACGACCTCCGCCTCGCGGCGGATCGGGCCTCCGAGCTGGTGCAGGCGATCGGCGAGGATCCGCTCGGTGTCGCTCTGCGGCAACATCAGCGTGTACGGATACGGCGTCGGCAGCCCGCCGAAGTCGACCGTGAGCAGGGGCCGGTCGCCGTCCCGCACGACGAACCGGGGCACCTTGAGCCCGCCGTCGACCAGCTCCTTGCTCACGCCGATCTGGTCGAGCGCCTCGAGCGTACGGGCGTGGATGACCGCCGCCCGCGACGTGTTGGTCCCCGCCGCCTGCCGGTCGACGACGAGCGCCTGCTTGCCGCGCGCCGCCAGGGACGCGCCCAGGGCGAGCCCGACCGGCCCCGCGCCGACGATCAGTACCTCGGTGTCCATGACATCCTCCCGTTTGCCAACGCTTGTTGGCATGACGGTACTCGATGCCAACGCTCGTTGGCAAACACTTGTTGGCAAGAAGCCTGAATCACCGAAGAGGACGGAGAACATCAGTCGCCGTGGTTTGATCAGCACGACCACCGGAAACGCCTGTGAAACGTCGGCCTGCGAGCATCGCGGGGATCCAGGGAGGTTCGGTTGTTCCTGAGCCAGCACGAACAGGAGCGCCTGCTCATTCACGTCGCGGCCGATGTGGCCCGGCGGCGGCAGGAGCGGGGATTGAAGCTCAACCACCCCGAGGCCACGGCCATCATCACGGCGTTCCTGCTCGAGGGGGCTCGGGACGGGCGTACGGTCGCGGAGCTCATGGACGCCGGGCGGCGTGTGCTCACGCGCGACGACGTGCTCGAGGGGGTGCCCGAGATGCTGGGCGAGGTGCAGGTCGAGGCGACCTTCCCGGACGGGACCAAGCTCGTCACCGTGCACGGGCCGATCGCATGACCCCGGCCGATCGCATGGTTCCCGGCGAGGTCATCGCCGGCGACGGCCCGATCGAGATCAACGCCGGGCGGCCCGTGGTCGCGCTGACCGTGCGTAACACCGGGGACCGGCCGGTGCAGGTCGGGTCACACTTCCACTTCGCGGAGAGCAACGCGGCGCTCGACTTCGACCGGGAGGCGGCCTGGGGTCATCGGCTCGCGGTGCCGGCCGGCACGTCGGTGCGCTTCGAGCCGGGCATGCCGCGCGACGTCGAGCTGGTGGCGCTGGCCGGGCGGCGGATCGTGCCCGGGCTGCGCGGCCTGGCCGGCGGCCCGTTGGACGAGGAGGCCACCGCGCCCTCCTCTTCCGCACCCTCGCCGGCCGCGCCGTCGCCGGCCGCGCCCTCGTCCGCCGGGGAGCCGCCCGCCGCGCCCGCGTTCCTGCCGGAGAACGGGAGCCCGCGATGATCCTCGACCGCGGCCGCTATGCCGCCCTCTACGGACCGACGGCCGGCGACCGCATCCGGCTCGCCGACACCAACCTGCTGATCGAGGTCGAGGAGGACCGCAGCGCCGGGCCGCGGCCGGGCGACGAGGTGGTCTTCGGCGGCGGCAAGGTGATCCGCGAGTCGATGGGGCAGTCCCGGGCGAGCCGGGCCGAGGGCACGCCGGACACGGTGATCACCGGCGCGGTGGTGCTCGACCACTGGGGAATCGTCAAGGCCGACATCGGCATCCGGGACGGCCGCATCGTGGCGATCGGCAAGGCCGGCAATCCCGACACGATGGACGGCGTGCACCCCGACCTGGTGATCGGACCCGGCACCGAGATCATCGCCGGCAACGGCAAGATCCTCACGGCCGGGGCGATCGACAGCCACGTCCACCTGATCAGTCCCACCATCCTGGACACCGCGCTGGCCACCGGCATCACCACGATCGTCGGCGGCGGCACCGGCCCGGCCGAGGGCACCAAGGCGACCACGGTCACGCCGAACGCGTGGTACCTCGCCCGGATGCTGGAGGCGATCGACACCTTCCCGGTCAACGTGCTGCTGCTGGGCAAGGGCAACACGATGTCCGAGGAGTCGATGTGGGAGCAGCTGCGCGGCGGCGCGGGCGGATTCAAGCTGCATGAGGACTGGGGTACGACGCCGGCCGTCATCGACACGTGCCTGCGCGTGGCCGACGCCTCGGGAGTGCAGGTCGCCATCCACACCGACACGCTGAACGAGGCCGGCTTCGTCGAGGAGACGCTGCGCGCGATCGCGGGCCGGTCGATCCACGCGTACCACACCGAGGGCGCCGGGGGCGGCCACGCGCCGGACATCATCACCGTCGCCGGGCACCCGAACGTGCTGCCGTCGTCGACGAACCCGACCCGGCCGTACACCCGCAACACGCTCAGCGAGCACCTCGACATGCTGATGGTCTGCCACCACCTGAACGCGGCCGTGCCGGAGGACCTGGCCTTCGCCGAGAGCCGCATCCGCCCGTCGACGATGGCGGCCGAGGACCTGCTGCACGACCTCGGCGCGATCTCGATGATCGGCTCCGACTCCCAGGCGATGGGCCGGGTCGGCGAGGTCGTCATGCGCACCTGGCAGACCGCGCACGTGATGAAGGCTCGCCGCGGCTCGCTCCCCGGCGACGGGCCGGCCGACAACGAGCGGGCGAAACGCTACGTCGCGAAGTACACGATCTGCCCCGCCGTGGCGCACGGGATGGCGGCCGAGGTCGGTTCGGTCGAGCCCGGGAAGCTGGCCGACCTGGTGCTGTGGGATCCGGCGTTCTTCGGCGTCCGGCCCGCCCTGGTCATCAAGGGCGGCATGATCGCGTACGCGCAGATGGGTGACGCCAACGCCTCCATTCCCACCCCTCAGCCGATGCTCCCCCGCCCGATGTTCGGCGCCTACGGCGCGGTGCCGGCACAGACGTCGCTGGCGTTCGTGGCGCCCGCCGCGATCGACGCCCTGCTCGGCGACCGGATCGGCGTGAAGCGCGCGCTGGCGCCGGTCGCCGACACCCGCCGGGTGGGCAAGGCCGACCTGCCCCGCAACGACGCCACACCCACCATCGAGGTGGACGCCGACACGTTCGTGGTCCGCGTCGACGGTGAGACCATCGACCCCGATCCGGTGACCGAGCTGCCCATGGCCCAGCGCTACTTCCTCTTCTGACCACGCCCATGAGCCTCGCGACCCTCCTCGTGCTCGCCGACGGGCGGCTGCCGTCGGGCGGTCACGCGCACTCCGGCGGCCTCGAGGCCCAGGTCGCCGCCGGCCGCTTGGGCGACATCTCCGGTCTGGGCGGCTTCCTGCGCGGGAAGCTCGCCACCTCGGGCCTGGTCGCGGCCGCCTTCGCCGCGGCCGCCTGCGCCCGCCCGCACGAATCCGGCCCGTTGGACGACGGCCTCGACGCCCGCACGCCGTCGCCCGCGCTGCGGAAGGCCTCGCGCGCCCAGGGGCGGGCCCTCCTGCGGGCCGGTCGCGCGATGTGGCCCCTTCCGCCGACCGCCCGCGACCCGCATCAGCCCGTGGCCCTCGGCGTCCTGGCCCACGCGAGCGGACTGGGTCCCGCCGAAGCCGCCGTCGCCGCGGCCCACGGCATGACGACCGGGGCGGCGAGCGCGGCGGTCCGGCTTCTCGGGCTCGACCCCTATGCGGTCCATGCGCTGCTCGCCCGGCTCGCCCCCGCCTGCGACCGGATCGCGGCCGAGGCCGCGCGCCGGGCGAACGACCCGGTGGACGACCTGCCGGCCGCCGGCACCCCACTGCTCGACATCGGCGCCGAGCATCACGCCACCTGGGAGGTGCGTCTCTTTGCATCTTGATCACTCGCTGCCGGGCGGAGCCCCGCCGCAAGCGGCCGGGAACACGGTGGGGACCGGTGGGGCCCTGCCCCACCCGTCCGACAACTACGTGCCGGAACCGCCGCACACGCATCCGCATCCGGACGCCGACCCGCACGCGCCCCTGGCGGCCGGGCCCCGGGCACTGCGCATCGGCATCGGCGGCCCGGTCGGCTCGGGCAAGACGGCGCTGGTGGCGGCCCTCTGCCGGGCGCTCGGCGCCGAACTGCGGCTGGCCGTCGTCACCAACGACATCTACACCACCGAGGACGCCGACTTCCTGCTGCGCAACGGCGTGCTGCCGGCCGACCGGATCCGCGCGGTCGAGACCGGCTGCTGCCCGCACACGGCGATCCGCGACGACATCTCGGCCAACCTGGACGCGGTCGAGGACCTCGAGGATGCCCTCGGCCCGCTCGACCTCGTGCTGGTCGAGAGCGGCGGCGACAACCTGACCGCGACGTTCAGCAAGGGCCTGATCGACCGGCAGATCTTCGTGATCGACGTGGCCGGCGGCGACAAGGTGCCGCGCAAGGGCGGCCCGGGCGTCACCACCGCCGACCTGCTGGTGATCAACAAGACGGACCTGGCGCCGATGGTGGGCGCCGACCTGGCGGTGATGGAGCGGGACGCGAAGGCCCGCCGCGGCGATCTGCCCACCGTCTTCCTCTCGCTGGTCGAGGACCGCGAGGCCGGCGCCGTCGCCGACTGGATCCGCGCCCGGAGAGCGGACGAGGCGGCGGTCTGATGCGGGCGGCGGCGCGCATCGTCGCCGAGGCGGACGGCCGCGGCGGCACGCGGCTGACCGTTCTGCACGGCGAGTCGCCGCTGCTGCCCCGCCGCACGGGCGGGTGGGACGACGACGCGGGCGTGACGGTCCATCTGGTGGGCGGCGCGGCCGGCCCGCTACGCGGCGACGATCTGCGCCTGCACGTCACGGTGGGTGCCGATGCCCACTTGACCGTACGCGGCGTGGCCGCGCAACTGGCGCTGCCGGGGCGCCCGGACCTGCCCGCCTCGCGGCTGGACATCCGGGCCGAGGTCGGCCCGCGCGCCCGGCTGCGATGGCTGCCCGAGCCGCTGATCGCCGCCGCCGGCTGCGACCACGACGCCGTCACCCACGTGGAGGTGGCCGAGACCGGCCACCTGCTCTGGCGCGAGGAGCTGGTCTGCGGCCGCCACGACGAGCCCGCCGGTGACGTACGCCTGAGCACCACCATCCGCTACGCCGGCGGCACCGTCTACCGGCACGACCTGGCCGTCGGGCCGCACGCGCCGGGCTGGGACTCCGCCGCGGTCCTGGGCCCGGGACGGGCGCTCGGCACGCTGGTCGCGGTGCCCGGCCTCGACGATCCGCCGATGGGCACGCCGACCGCCGCGATCATGCCGCTGGCCGGGCCGGCCGCGCTGGCCACTGCCGTCGGCCCGGACATCCGCGACGTCCGGGCCGTGCTCGACAAGCTCGCCCGATAGGACGAGGGCGGCCGGGCCGCCCCCGTCCGGGCCCTACGCCGCCACGGCGATCGGTACCCCGTGGCTGTCGGTCAGCGCGAGCCGGGTGTGCAGGTTGCCCTGCTGCGCGACCCGGGCGAAGTACTCCGAGCGGCGGCGTTGCAGGCAGCCCTTCCGGGTGCGCGGCCCGCCGGCCGCGACCGTCAGCAGCTCCGGCGCCAGCGAGCTGTTCAGCCCCTCGCGCAGCAGCTGCAGCGCCTCGGTGCGCAGCTGGGAGATGCGCGACTCGGTGACGCCGAGCCGGGCCGCCACGTCGCTCAGCGGCTGCTCCTGCAGGAACGACTCGGTGACGACCAGGCGCAGGCGCTCGGGCAGCGCCTGGATGGCCTGGTGCAGGTAGCCGAGCCGCTCGCGTTTGAGCAGCAGGTCCTCGGGCCCCTCGGAGGTCTCCGGCACCATCTCCTCGGCGGCGCCGGTCGGAAAGCCCTGCAGGCTCAGAAGCGCCGCCTTCTGCACGTCGTCCTCCACCGTGGCGAGCTCCGCCACGCCGATGCCCAGCATCTCCGCCACCTCGGCGTCGGTCGGGGTGCGACCCAGCGCCGCGGTGAGCTCCTGGCGGGCCGCGGCGGTACGCCGGGCCCGGGCCCGCACCGAGCGGCTGGCCCAGTCCTGGCCCCGCAGCTCGTCCAGCAGCGCGCCCCGGATCCGCACCGCGGCGAAGCGGTGGAACGGTATCCCCCTGGTCACGTCGAAGGATCGGGCCGCACCCAGCAGCGCGGCGAATCCGGCCGACGACAGGTCATCCGCATGGACATGACCCGGAACCCGGTTGAGAAGTTCCCGGACCAGATGGCCAACCATCGGCATGTGCTCGCGGACCAGGTCCTCGATGTCACGCGCGGACGGCGCGTCGTGGGTCGTGCCGATGGTGGCGGGGAGTTCGGTCGTGGTCGTCACGTGGTCCTCCTCGCTCATACGACCGGTTGGTGAAAACCGGCTGACGAGGAGAACTTTTGCCGCCGTCAGGTGCAGCGGCGGCCGAACTCGGTTGCTTTTGAGGTGCTTTTTGCGAGAAAAGCTCAGGTACGCGCGCTGGCGACGGCCGTGGCCGGCACCACGCCGGTGAGCTCGTCGTGCACCCAGTTCATGCGCCGGACGGCGCTTTCCGGGTGGTCGCCGAACTCGGTGGCCACTTCGGCCGCACAGCCCTCACTGCCGTGCAGCAGGATCATGGCGGTGACGGCCTGCTCGACCGCTCGCCGGGTCGGGCACTCGGACGGCTGCAGGCTCGAGACGAACAGTGCCTCCGCCGCCAGGTCCTTCACGATGCTGATCATTGTCGAAACTCCCCGATGTACGACTCGACGGCCCCCCTGGAGCGATTCTTTCCCGCGTCGGGAGCGGGCGGTGGCAGCCACGCCGTGTGCCGTGGTCTCATCGACGGATAGCTCCAGAAAGTGCCTGCTCACATCGCTTTCACCCTAACGCGGCGATCGGCCGCCCGGAGCGGGGTTTCCCGCCGGACGGCCGATCGAGGGCGTAAATGATCAGACTGGCGGCGGAGGCGCGCCGCCGCCGCCGGTGTCCCCGCTGCCGGTGCCGGTGCCGGGGTCGGTGGTGCAGGTCGGGTCGGCCACGTCACAGCCCTCGAGCGACGGGCTCGGCGGGGTGGTGACCTCGGTCGGCGCGGTGGTCGGGGGCGTGGTCGGCGGACTCGACGTGGTGCTCGTCTGGTCGCTCGGCACCGGCACCACGACGCCGTCCGAGCCGGTCGAGGTCGGGCCGGGGCTGGTCGTGGTCGTCACGACGCCGGTGGGAGTGGTGGTCCGGCCGCCACCGCCGATCGTCGAGCCGCCGGCCCCGGGCGCCGTCGGCGCGGTGGTCGGCGTGATGTGCACGATGCCGCCCGGGTCGATCGAGATGCCCGGCACCGGGGTCGTCGACGACGATCCGGGCGTCACCAGGCGCCGCTCGCCGTTCGACAGGTTCACCACCTGCTTGGACGGCTCGCCCGGCTTCGACGACACGAAGGTCTCGCAGGTGCGGTTGTTGAGCATGAAGGCCAGCGGCGCGCTGTTGTTGGCCTGGTAGCGCCCGCTGATCGGCAGGGTCAGCGTCTTCTGCGGGTTGAGCGGCTCGCTCGAGCGCACGGTCACCTGCTGGCCGTCCTGCGCGAGGTCGACCTTGCCCTTGCCCGAGATGACCTGGTCGCCGGGCATGAGGAACCACAGCTTCCAGTCGGTGACCGGCGCATCGGCCCGGTTGGCCAGCGTGACCTGGGCCTTGAACTGCCCGTTCGCGTCCGACCAGACGGCGTAGCTGACCACGCACTTGCCGGTCGCCGGGATCACGCTGGGCTGCGGCGTCGCCCGCGGGCTGCCGGCCGCGCCCTGGGTCAGGCTCCAGCCGTAGGTGCCGAGGCCGAGCAGCACCACGGCGCCGGCCACGATCATCACGCGCCGAGTGTGGTTGTGGCTCGCGTTGTTGCGGCCCTTGGCGGCCGCGGAGGTCGTCTCGTCCGGCTTCGCCGCCGACTCCGCCGGCTGCTCACCGTCGTAGGCCCGGCGCAGCGCCGGACCACCGGCGGCCGCGTCGACCGGCCCCGAGCGCAGGGCCGCGAACCGGCTGTTGCGCTCCGGCGCGTCCCCGGCGCCCGGCGCGCCGGGAGCCCCGGCGCCCATCGCACCCGCACCGGCACCCATCGCGCCCGCAGCACCGGCGCCCATCGCGCCCGCTGCACCGGCAGCCGCAGCGCCCATCGCACCCGCGCCGGCACCCATCGCGCCCGCGCCGGCCGCCATCCCACCGGGACCCGGGGCACCGGCGGCGCCGGCACCCATGAAGCCCGCGCCCGCCGGACCGGCACCCATCGCACCCGCGCCCGCGGCACCCATCGCGCCGGCACCCATCGCGCCGGCCGCCATTGCGCCGGCCGCCCCCAGACCCGCTGCGGCCGCCAAACCCGGGCCGCCGGACGGCGGATAAGGGTCGTGCCGGATCACGTCCGGATACGACCTCTGGGCGGGCAGGATCGTCGTGTCCTCGCCGCTGTCGGCCCACTCCGGCACGTAACCCCGCGCCACCGCGGGCGCCCCGGCCGCGATCGCGGCCAGCACGTGCGCGAGCTCGGCGCTGGACGGCCGGTCGGACGGCCGCTTCTCCAGGCAGCGGCCGACCAGCGCGGCGACCGCCGGCGGAAGGCCGTCGACCGGCGGCAGCGGATCGGGCTCGGTGTACTGATGCGCGCGCAGCAACGCGGTCGTGGTGCCCACGTCCCACGGCAGCTGACCGATCAGCGTGCGGTAGACCAGCAGGCCCACCGCATAGACGTCGGTCGCCGGGCTCACCTGGCCGCCCTCGAGCCGCTCCGGCGCGAGATAGGCCGGCGTGCCGAGCAGGCTGCCGTCCGGGTCTATGTCGTTCTCCCCGATCAAAGCCGAGATGCCGAAGTCGACGACCTTGGCCCCGGTCGGGGTCAGCATGACGTTGGCCGGGGTGACATCGCGGTGCACGATGCCGCGCGAGTGCGCGGCCGCGAGCGCCGCGGCGACCTCGGCGGTGATCCGTACCGCGTGCTGCCAGGGCAGCCGGCGGGTCCGGGCGAGTACGGCGGCGAGCGACTCGCCGTCGATCAGCTCCATCACGACGTACGGCACCGGCTCACCGTCGACGGTGGTCGCCTCGCCGTAGTCGTACACATTCGTGATGTGCGGGTGGCTGAGCCGGGCGGCGGCCTGGGCCTCAGCCCGCAGCCGGCGCCGGAAGGCCGGATCGGCGCTGGTCGACGGCGGCAGCACTTTCACCGCGACCTGACGCCCGAGGACTTCGTCGAATCCTCGCCACACCACTGACATCCCGCCGGCGCCGAGCCGTTCCACCAGCCGGTATCTACCGGCCAGCAGGCTCGATCCGGGCAGGTCCGTCGTGCTCATGTGCCCCCACATGCGCGCTCCGAAGTAACGCCGAGTCGCACCGCCATGCCACTCGACGCTTTGGGGTCGGACCGGCCCAGCTTCGGGCCGAACTTTCCCCATCGACGGCGAGGATGTTAGCCCAGCAGGGCCCATATCACGAGCGGTCGACACCGGGCTCTACCTGCGCGTCGTTACGGACCGTTTCCCGGCATATGCCAGCCGTCGGGGATCTCGGCAACGAGCCGAAAGTCGGATCATGGACACTTGCCCGCACCGCTTCGCCCGACTAAATACCGATTTTTCGTACAGGTTGGAATGGTCGGTAGCGGTGCGTGCTGCGTCTCTGCTCAAGACCGCTGCACCGATTGTCGCCAAGCCGTCACGGAACGAGACGAAACCCGTCACTCACTGATGATCTTTAATTACTCACCCCATGGCAAAAGTTGAAGGGTTGAGCTGTGCAAACCCATCTGATCGGGTGATCCCCTCCACTGATCAGCCAATTCCGCGTACGGGCCCGGGTACGCGGCGTGTCGCACCGCGAAAAGTCGGACGAACGAGCATCATCCCAGCAGAACACCCCGGACGAGGTCGCGCCCGGGTGACGCCGCCGCCCCCGGCGCGGGCCGGGTGGGCAGGCCGGTCGAGGCCGGCACCGGCAGGTCCCCGCCGCGCACCGCACCCAGCTCGGCCAGCAGGGCGAGCACCGGCGCCAGCTGCTCGTAGATCACCAGCACCACGTCGCCGGGCCGGGCCAGCCCGAGCGCCTCGGTGATCGCCTCCCGGTAGCCGTCGGCCCGCAGCGCCAGCAGCTTCGGCCGCCGGGCCCGCATCTCCCGCTCGACGAGTGCCGACACCTCCCCGGACGGCCGGCCCCGCGAGTCCTCGTCGTCGTAGAGCACGGCCCGGGCCACCCCGTCCGCCACCACCTGGGCACAGGCCGTCAGCAGGTCGTCCCGCCGGTCCCCGGGCAGCGTCACGGCGGCCACGCAGCGCTCGGTCCCCCAGATCCGCTGCAGCGTCCGCAGGGTGGCGGCCAGCGCGGCCGGGTTGTGCGCGTAGTCGACGAAGACCGCGACGTCGCCCACCCGCAGCAGCGTCGCCCGGCCCGGGTTCGCCACCGCCGGGTCGAAGTCGGCGAGCCGGCGCGCGACCGACTCCTGGCCGGCCCCGAGCGCACGGGCGGCCGCCACCGCCGCCAGCGCGTTGGCCGCCGCGTGGGTGGCCGCTCCCCCGTACGCCCCGGGCAGGTCGGCCACCCGCAGCAGCGGCGTCCGGCGAGCACCGGTGGCCTGCACCAGCCAGCCGTCCTGCAGCAGGTAGGCGGTGGCGCCCCGGGCCAGGTGCTCGACCACCACCGGCTGCTCCGGGTCGAGCCCGAACCACACCAGCCGTTTACGGTCGGCGCGCACCCGAGGCCGGTCGGCCAGCGATCGGACCCAGGGGTCGTCGGCGTTCAGCACGAGCGTGCCACCATCCCGTACGCGCTCGGCCACCAGCGCCTTCACATGCGCAAGGTCCTCGATGGTGTCGAGGCCGTCCTGGCCGAGATGATCGGCCGTGATGTTGGTGATCACCCCGACGTCCGACCAGTCGTAGCCGAGACCCCGCCGCAGCAGGCCGCCCCGCGCCGTCTCGAGCACGGCCGCCTGCACGGTCGGATCGCCCAGCACCATCTGCGCCGACAGCGGCCCGGTCGCGTCCGCCCGGTAGACCATGCGGCCGTCGACGCTCACGCCGTCGGTGGTGGTCAGGCCGATCCGCATGCCGGTGTCGGCCAGCAGGTGCGCGGTCAGCCGGGCCACCGTCGTCTTGCCGTTGGTGCCGGTCACCGCCGCCGTCGGGATCCGCCCGTCGGAGCCGGCCGGGAACATCGCCCGCACGATCGCGTCGCCCACGTCGTGCGCGCGGCCACGCACCGGCGCGAGGTGCATGCGCAGGCCCGGCACCGCGTTCACCTCGATCACGCCGCCGGTCACCTCGCGGCCGGAGACCACCGGCGTCAGCGGGTCGGCGATGTCGGGCAGGCGCAGGTCGATCCCGGCGATGTCCAGGCCGACCAGCGCGGCCACCCGCAGGCAGAGCCGGGCGACGTCGGGATGCACCCGGTCGGTGACGTCGTGGCTGGTGCCGCCGGTGGAGAGGTTGGTCGTCTCGCGCAGCCAGACCTCGCGCCCGGGCGGCGGGACCGTGCCGAGCCCGGCACCCTGCCGCTCGAGGACCCGCATCGAGGCGTCGTCCACGGTGATCCGGGTCAGCACGCGGGAGTGGCCGGCGCCGCGGCGCGGGTCGGTGTTCTCCCGGTCGACCAGCTCGGCGACCGTGCTGCGGCCGTCGCCGACGACGTGGGCCGCGATCCGCTCGGCCGCCGCCACCACCTCACCCGCCACCACCAGGACGCGGTAGTCCCGGCCGGCCAGTTGCCGCTCGATCACGACGTCCTCGCCGGCGGCCGTGAACGCGTACGCCATCGCGGTTCCGGTGGTCACGCCGAGCGTGACCCGGTCACCCTGCCGGCCCTGCCGGGGCTTGACGACCAGCGGTCCGCCGAGGTGGGCGAAGAGGCGTGCGGCTTCCGGCGCCGTACGCGCGACGCCGCCGGCCGGGACCGGAATGCCGGCCTCGCCGAGCAGCCGCCGGCAGATCTCCTTGTCCCCGGCGATGTCGATGCCGACGCCGCTGGTCCGGTCGCTCATCGCCGCCCAGGCCAGCCGGCGCCGGTTGCCCCAGCCGAGGCGGACCAGGCTGAGGTCGGCGCACCGCTCGATCGGGATGCCGCGGCGGCGGGCGGCGGCGACGATCGCCCGGGTGCTGGGCCCGGTCGCCTCCCGCTCGGCCAGCGCGGCCAGATCGGCGAGCCGGCCGGCCAATCCGTGCTGCATCTCGGCCACGCCGGCGCCGGCGGCGGCGAGCGCGACGCTCGAGTACGACCGCCCGGCAACGATCTCGGTGACCAGCTCGACAGCCGCGGCCAGCAGGTCGCCCGGCACCCGCGACTCGGCCGGCTCGTCGACCGGGCACTCGACGATCAGCTGGTAGCGGCCGGGCTCGTGGGTGGAGACGGTGCGGCCGAAGCTGACGTCGCGGCCGATGAGCTGGGACAGCTCGATGCAGACGTGCTCGGTGACGTGGCCGAAGTAGGTGCCGCCGCGCAGCCGGCTCACGAAGCCGCCGGGCGCGCCGGCCGCGCAGTGGTGCTCGGTCAGGCCGGGCAGCGCCCGCAGCAGCCGCTCGGCGAAGCCGGTGACGTCCGACGTCTCGCGGCCGGCCAGGTCCTCGAGCCGGATCACCGCGACGATCGCGGGCCGGGACAGGTAAACGTTGGGACCGCGCAGACGGCGCAGACTCTCGATCTTCATGCGACTCCCCGTTCGACCGTGGGTGCGTCGACGACCGGCCGGCGTCCCGTGAGATGGAAGATGTGGCCGGCCGGCAGCACGTGGATGCACGCGCCGGCCAGCGTGATCGGGCCCCGGGCCGGAACCCGGATGTCGGTGGCGCTCCCGGCGTCGACCACGGTGACCGCGCCCGCGCCGAGCACCTCGAAGCGGTCGCCGTCGGTGAGGATCGCGGTGTCCTCGTCGATGCCGAGGCCGAGCTCGTGCGGGGCCATGGCGACGGCGCTCAGCAGGCGGTTGAGCCGGCCACGCTCGGCGAAGTGCTGGTCGATCAGCACCCCGGGCAGCAGCTCGAGGCCGGGGCCGGTGCGCACGCTGGCCCGGGTCACGCCGGGCGCGTCGCCCTCGACGATCATCGTGCCCGACATGGCGGCCGCCCCCGCGCTGGTGCCGGCGATCAGGTGGTGTCGCTGTATCGCCGTGTCGGTGACGGTCCCGCCGATGATCGAGGAGATCCGCTCCTGGTCGCCGCCGGTGAAGAACACGCCGGTCGCCTCGTCCAGCAGCGGCTGCGGCCGGTTGGCCTCGGCCCGGGTCGACAGCCGCAGCGCGCGCACCTCGCCGGCGCCCAGCGACAGGAACGCCTCACGGTGGGCGGCCTCGGCCTCGGCGGGCGCGGAGCTTGCGGTGGCGATCACGACGATGCGGGCTGCCGCGCCGCCGGCCAGCGAGACGAAGCGGCCGAGCAGGCCCGGTCCGGCCGCGCCGCCGATGATCAAAAGCCGGCGACTCGACACCGTCTCAGGTTAATCGGAACAAATCCGAAACATCCGGCTAATGGGCGTAGTCCGCGGGCAGCAGGTGGGTCACCTCGGCCGGCCCCCGGGCCAGCGCCGTGGCCTTCTGCTCGGCGCGCTGGTCCTGCTCGGTCAGCCGGCCCTCGTGCTGGCGCAGGTGCTCGGCCCAGGTCGGCACCTGATAGACCTCCACGAAGCGGGCCGGGTCCTCGCCGTCGCGGAACAGGCCCCACCGGGTCGCGCCGGTCCGCAGCCGCGAGCCGCGCAGCCGTTCCATCGCCTCCCGGAACGCGTCCACATTCGCGTCGTCCACCCGGTACACCGCGGTCACCAGCACCGGGCCTTCGTCCAGGTGCGGCTCGAGCATCAGATGCGGCTCGGCCCAGTAGACCGCCGGGCCGCGGCCGGTGCCGTCCTGCTCGCGTACCGGCCACCAGAGCACGGTCACCGTGCCGGCCAGCATCAGCCCGGCCGCGGCCAGGTAGGCGACCCGGAGACCGGCGAGGCCGGCCACCTGGCCCCAGAGCAGGGCACCGAACGCCTGACCGCCCGCGAACACGACCTGGTAGATCGCGAAGCCGCGGGCGCGCACCCAGTTGGGCAGGAACAGCTGGAGGCTCGCGTTCATCCGCGAGACGAGCGTCATCCACGCGAGCCCGGCGACGAGGAGGACGGCCGTCACCGCGTACACGTCCGGGACGAGCGCGACCACGATCAGAGCGAGACCGTAGAGCGCGCCGGCCGCGACGATGAGCCGGTTGGGCCCGACCGTCTCCCGGATCCGCGGCATGATCAACGCGCCCGCGATCGCCCCGACGCCGAGCGCGGCCAGCAGGATGCCGTAGCCGCTCGCGCCCATCCCGAGCTCCTGATGCGCGACCACCGGCAGCAGGCCCCAGATCACCGAGCCGGGCAGGACGAAGAGGATCACCCGGCCGAGCAGCCGGCGCACGGTCGGCGAGTAGCGGACGTACCGCCCACCGGCCCGCAGCGCCGAACCCAGATGCTCGGGATGCGAGGCCGGGGTCTGCGGCTTGCGCCGCCAGAGAAGAAGAGCAACGGCGAAGACGGCGTACGACAGCGCGTTCAGGCCGAAGACGGCGGCCGACCCGATGTGCGCGACCAGCAGGCCGGCCACCGCCGGGCCGGCCGAGCGGGCCAGGTTGGTGTTGACCGCGCCCAGCGATGACGCCGACGGCAGCTCCTCGCGGGGGACCACCTCGGGGATCACCGCCTGCCAGGTCGGCAGCGTGAGGGCCTGGCCGGCGCCGAGCAGGAACGTGAAGACCAGCAGCAGCGGGGGCGGCATCAGGCCGAGCGCGGTGAGGACGGTCAGCACCGCCCCGACCCCGAAGAGGGCGAGCTGCACGGCCAGCAGCAGGCGGCGCCGGTCGAACGTGTCGGCGAGCGCACCCGACGGCAGCGCCAGCAGCAGCACCGGGATCATGGTGGCGAACTGGACCAGGCTCACCCAGGTGGCCGCCCGCGGCTCGCCGACCACCAGCCATTGCGCGCCGACCGTCTGCATCCAGGTGCCGACGTTGCCGGCCAGCACCGCCACCCAGAGCATCCGGAAGACGGGCCGGCGCAGCGGCGCCCAGGGCGAGGTCTCGGCCGTAGTCACGGCACGCAATCTAACGGCGGCGAGTGCTCCGGCTCTGCTCACCCGGGCGCGCCACGCCCCCGGCGGCCGGTGCTGCGGCTCTGCTCACCCGGGCGCGCCACGCTCCCGCCGGCGGGCGCCCGGGCCCGGGCGGGGCACGACCTCGCGCGGGTCGCGGAGCCGGTGACCGGCGGCGCAGTGGATCTCGGCGTGCACCTCGGCCCCGCAGTCGCGGTGGGCGAACTCCAGGGGCGGCCCGCCGGGATCGGCCAGGTAGCGGTTCCCCCACTCGAGCAGCGTGATCAGGACGGGGTAGACGTCGAGCCCCTTGCTGGTCAGGCGGTACTCGTGGCGTACGCGGGAACCGGGCTCCTGATAGGGCTCCCGCCGCAGGATGCCGTGCTCCACCAAGGTCGCGAGCCGGTTGGCCAGCACCTGCCGCGGCACGCCGGTGCGCACCCGCATGTCGTCGAAGCGGCGGATGCCGTTGAAGACCTCGCGCAGCACCACGACGGTCCACTTCTCGCCCAGCACCGCCATGGCCCGGCCGATCGTGCACCCGTCGATCGACCAGCTCAGCGCGTCGGCGACCGGTGTGGCACTCATGACAGCCAGGCTAGGTCTGCTTGACAGACGCAGCAAGCCGGCGGGACGCTGCGTCCATGACGCAGACTCAGCAGGAGCGCACCCGCACCTTCGGCTGGACCGATCCCGCGGTGCACGCGAGCCTGATCGGCCGCCGCAGCGGGCTCGACGTGCTGCAGGCGATGGCCCGGGGCGAGCTGCCGGCGCCGCCGATCATGCACCTGATCGACGTGGCCTCGTTCGAGGTCGAGGAGGGCAGCGTCACCGTCCGCCTCGACCCGCAGGAGTTCCACTACAACCCGCTCGGCTCCATGCACGGCGGCGTCATCTCGACGCTGCTGGACACGGCGGCGGCCTGCTCGGTGCACAGCACGCTGCCGGTCGGCGTCGGCTACACCAGCCTCGACCTGACGGTGAAGTTCCTGCGCCCGGTCACCACCGCGACCGGCCGGATCGCGTGCACCGGCCGGGTGCTGCAGCGCGGCCGCCGCACCGCGCTGGCCGAGGCGAGCCTCACCGACGGGCAGGGCCGCCTGCTCGCGCACGCCACCAGCAGCTGCCTGCTCTTCGAGATCCCCGCTTAGGAGCGGGCTTCCAGCCGCAGCCGCCGCGCCTCGCGCTTCTCCTCGAACCGGGTCGCCTGGTTCTCCAGCTCGGCCATGTGGGCGGCGAGCTCGTCGCGCGCCTTCTCCCCCTCGGGGCTCAGGCCCGTACGCCCGAAGACGTTCCACTGACGCAGCACCGGCAGCAGGACCTCGTCGCGGTGCTGCCGCAGGTCGTAGATGCCGGCCAGCGCGATCGACAGCGCCTTGCGCCCGAAGCCCTCGATGTTGGCGCCCGGCATCTCGAACGCCGCGACCACATCGGCCACCGCCCGCATCGCGTTGTCGGCGTCCAGGTCGAACGCGGCGGCCAGCAGGTTGCGGTAGAAGACCATGTGCAGGTTCTCGTCGGCGGCGACCCGGGCCAGCAGCTGCTCGGCGATCGGGTCGCCGGTCGCCTTGCCGGTGTTGCGGTGCGAGATGCGGGTGGCCAGCTCCTGGAACGCCACGTAGGCGATCGAGTGCAGCATCTCCTCCGGGTGCGCGTTCGAGTAGCCGGATTGCATGTGCGCCATCCGGGCCCGCTCGAGCGCGGTCGGGTCGACGGCCCGGGTGACGGTCAGGTAGTCGCGCAGCGCGATGCCGTGCCGGCCCTCCTCGGCCGTCCAGCGGTGCACCCAGGTGCCCCACGCGCCGTCCCGGCCGAACAGCGTGGCGATCTCGTGGTGGTACGAGGGCAGGTTGTCCTCGGTCAGCAGGTTCACGATCAGGGCCGTACGGGCGACGTCGGGGATCGCCGAGTCCTCCTCCCGCCACGCCTCGCCGTTGAGCAGACCGTCGAAGGTGCGCCCCTCGCTCCACGGCACGTACTCGTGCGGGAACCACTCCTTGGCCAGCGACAGGTGCCGGTCGAGGTTGGTGGCCACCACCGGTTCCAGCTCGATCAGCAGCGCGGTCTGGTCCACGATCACTCCCTACGGTTGCGTAACCTACGCAACCGTAACCTCTTACCCGCCGGTTTCCGCCACCCGGGCCGGGAATTCACAGCCGATTCCCGGCCCGCGGCGGGTGAGTCAGGTGCCGGAGACGACCGGGTGCAGATCGTCGGCCGGGGGCGACCACGACGCGGCGTCGGCCTCGACCTGGTCGCCGGAGCGGATGTCCTTCACCGTGTCGGGCTCTCCCGGGAACCAGACGTACGGGATGCCGCGCCGGTCCGCGTACTGGATCTGCTTGCCGAACTTCGCCGCCGTCGGCGCCACCTCGGTGGGAATGCCCCGGCGGCGCAGGGCCGCGGCGGTACGGTCGCAGGCCACCCGCTGCTCCTCGTTCGGCAGCGCCACCAGCACGCAGGTCGGCACCGAGCGGGAGACGGTCAGCGCCTGCTGGCCGAAGAGCACGCCGAGCATCCGGGAGACGCCGATCGAGATGCCCACGCCCGGGAACCGGTCCTTGCCCGCGGACGCCAGGTTGTCGTACCGGCCGCCGGAGCAGATCGAGCCGAACCGCTCGTACCCGCGCAGCTGGGTCTCGTAGACCGTGCCGGTGTAGTAGTCGAGGCCGCGAGCGATCTTCAGCTCGGCCACCACCAGGCCGGGCGCGTGCTCGCGGGCGGTCTCCACCACCCGCACCAGCTCCTCGAGGCCCTCGTCGAGCAGCGGGTCGCTCACCCCGAGCTTGCGCACCGCGTCCACGAAGGAGCCGTCCTCGGCCGAGATGGCGGCGAGGTCGAGGCACGCCGCCGCCTGAGCCTCGGAGGCGCCGGCGGTCTGCGTCAACAGCTCGGCGACGCGCGCCGGGCCGATCTTGTCCAACTTGTCGACGGTACGGAGTACCTGGTCGGTATCGGTGAGGCCGAGCCCCCGGTAGAAGCCCTCGCACACCTTCCGGTTGTTGACCTGGATGCGCGCGGCCGGGATCGGCAGGCCGCCCAGCGCGTCGCCGATCACCAGCGGCATCTCGGTGTCGTGGTGGAACGGCAGGTTGTCCCGGTTGACCACGTCGATGTCGGCCTGGAGGAACTCGCGGTAGCGACCCTCCTGCGGGCGCTCGCCGCGCCACACCTTCTGGATCTGGTAGCGCCGGAACGGGAAGACCAGCTTGCCGGCGTTCTCCACGACGAACCGCGCGAACGGCACGGTCAGGTCGAAGTGCAGGCCGAGCTGGTCGTCGGACGCGGTGTCCTCGGAAGCCTGGAGGCGGTGCAGCAGGTAGACCTCCTTGGAGGTCTCGCCCTTGGACAGGAGGGTCTCCAGCGGCTCGACCGACCGGGTCTCGAGCGGGGCGAACCCGTAGAGCTCGAAGGTGGACCGGATCCGGTCGAGGACGCGCTGCTCGATCATGCGCTGCGCGGGCAGCCATTCGGGGAAGCCGGAAATCGGCATTCTCAAAGTCTCCTATAAATATCGTCAGAGCCCACGGCCGGGCGCTGCGATCAACTCCCGCAGGTACGGGTTCGTCGCGCGCTCGCGGCCGATGGTGGTGGCCGGTCCGTGGCCGGGCAGGACGACGGTCTCGTCGGCCAGCGGCAGGATCTTCTCCCGCAGGCTGGCCATCATCGTCTCGGTGCTGCCGCCCGGCAGGTCGGTGCGCCCGATGGACCCCGCGAAGAGCACGTCGCCGGAAAGGCAGACCGGCGACTCTTCTCCCGGCAGGCGGAACAGCACCGACCCGCCGGTATGGCCGGGCGCGTGGTCGACGGTCACCTCGACACCGGCGAGCGTCAATGTCGCGCCGTCGGTGAGCTCGGCGACGTCCTCCGGCTCCGAGTACGGCAAGCGGCCGCCGAACAGGGCGGACAGATCGGCGCCGAGGCCCTTGGCCGGGTCGGCCAGCATCTCCCGGTCGGCCGGGTGCACGTACGCGGTGATGCCTTTGGCCCCGCAGACCGGCGCCACCGAGAAGCTGTGGTCGATGTGCCCGTGGGTGAGAAGAACCGCGGCCGGGTGCAGCCGGTGCTCGGCCAGCACCTCGTCGAGCCGGTCGAGAATGCCGACACCGGGATCGATGATCAGGCATTGCTCACCCGGGCCGGCGGCCACCACATAGCAATTGGTGCCGAAGGCCTCGGCCGGGAAACCGGTGACGAGCACTGCGGTCCTCTCTCAGAGCAATCAGGTGCGAATCGTAACGAGCCTATCCGGGCGGGCGCACACCACTTTCTCAGCGGGTACCCGTACACTCTTGCGGGCGTGTGACACGACACATGGAGGAAGGGCAGCGTTCGGTGGCATCCAGCAGGGACCGGCAGCGCAAGCTGGCGCGGGCGAAGCTCGATCGGCAGATGGCGCGGCGGGCGGCCAGGGAGCGGCGGAGGCGGCGGATCTACGCCGGTGTCGGCGCGGGCGTCGCGGTTCTTCTGATCGTCGCCGGCATCGCGTGGATCGGCGGGGCGTTCGACTCCGACCCCAAGACCGAAGCGGCCGACCAGGACGTCTGCGCGTGGACGCCGCAGAGCGCGACGACCAACACCAACCTCAAGGACGTCGGCACGCCGCCCACCAAGGGCATTCCCACCGACGGCACGTCGACGATGACCGTCACCACCGACCAGGGTGACCCGATCGTCGTCGATCTCGACCGGGTGAGCTCGCCCTGCGGTGCGGAAGACCTGCGGTACCTGGCGAGCAAGAACTTCTACGACAACACCACGTGCCACGAGATCACGACGTACGGGGCGATCCGGTGCGGTGACCCGAGCGGCACCGGGCTCGGCGGCCCGACGTACAGCGTCTACAGCGAGAACACGCCGGCCGCTCCCGACCCGTCGCCCAGCGCCGGCGCCGGGAAGGCCACCACGCCGCTCTACCCCAAGGGCACGGTCGCCCTGATCGGCAACCCGCCGGGCACGAACGGCAGCCAGTTCCTGATCTTCTTCAAGGACTACGCGCCGGTGACCCCCGAGTTCTCGATCGTCGGCGCCGTGACCGGCGGCCTGGCCACGGTCGAGAAGATCGGCAAGATCCCGGTCGTGGCGGACGCGGCCGGCGACAAGGTCAAGCCCAAGACCAAGATCACGATCAAGACCCTCACCGTCGGGCAGGCGGCCGCGCCCTCCGCGAGCGCACAGTCTTAATCCCCCAGGCCGAGAACCAGCAGGAGGAACACCGTGTCGTCGATCAAGGACCGGCAGCGCGCGGCGGCGCGAGCCCGGCTCGAGAAGGAGATGGCCGAGCGCGCGGCAGCCGCTCGTAAGCGCCGTCAGCGGCAGGCGATCATCGGGTCGGCGATCGCGGTCGTGGTCATCGCCGGCGCCGCCGTCTGGATCGTCACCGCCCTGAACAAGGACGACAAGAAGTCCTCCTCGACCGCGAGCGCCGCCCCGGCCGGCACCGTGGCCTGCACCTGGACGCCGCAGGACAAGTCCTCGGGCGCCAACGTGAAGGACACCGGCGGCACCCCCGAGCAGTACGCGAAGAACACCGGCAAGGACACGCTGACGATCGACACGAACCTCGGCAAGATCACCGCCGACGTCGACAAGTCGAAGGCGCCGTGCACCGCCTCGGCGTTCGAATACCTGGCGAGCAAGAACTTCTGGAACAACACCAAGTGCCACCGGCTCACCACCGAGGGCATCAAGGTGCTGCAGTGCGGCGACCCGACCGCCACCGGCAAGGGCTATCGCCAGACCGACGGCACCGGCGGCCCGAACTTCATGTACGCCGAGGAGAACCTGCCGGCCGGCAAGGACCCGACATACCCGGCGGGCACGATCGCGATGGCGAAGACCTCGAACCCGGGCACCACGAGCAGCCAGTTCTTCATCCCGTACGAGGACATCCCGGCGGCGGCGCTGCCCGCCGAGTACACCATCCTCGGCACGATCACGTCGGGCCTGGACATCGTCAAGAAGGTGGCCAAGGGCGGCACCGACAACGCCAACCAGAAGGGCGACGGTCACCCCAAGACCGAGCTCGACATCAAGTCTTTGACCATGGCAGCCTCGTAGAGTTTCCGCACGTCGAAGCGCCGCGACCCTGCCCGGGCCGCGGCGCTTCCGCTTTACCCGGCGCGCCCCGCCGCCGGACCGACCGCCTGCCCGTGGCGCCCGCCTGCCCGCCGCGCCCGCGTCCGCCGCCTGCCAGCCGCGCCCGCCGCGCTCGTGTCCGCCCGCCCGCCGCGCCGCCCGCCGCCCCGCTCCCCCGCGATCTTGATGAAGTTGGCCGCTCCCCGCACGACAAATCATCATCGCTCGGAGCGGTGATGAGGCATGCGCGCCGAGCGGTGATGGGCGAGCTGCGCCGCGCGGAGATTGGGCATGCGGCGCCGAGCGGTAACGGGACGAGCGGCGCGCGACCCGGAGCGGGCGATCAGGCGCCCGAAGTGACCCGGTAAGCGTCAAAAACACCGTCGACCTTGCGGACCGCGGCCACCAGGTGGCCGAGGTGCTTCGGGTCGGCCATCTCGAACGTGAACCGGCTGACCGCCACCCGGTCGCGGGTCGTGGTCACGGTCGCCGAGAGGATGTTGACTCGCTCCTCGGACAGCACCCGCGTGACGTCGGCCAGCAGCTTGTGCCGGTCGAGCGCCTCGACCTGGATCGCCACCAGGAACGTCGACGCGCTCGTCGGCTTCCAGCTCACCTCGACCACGCGCTCGCTCTGGTCGCGCAGGTCCTCGGCGTTCGCGCAGTCCTCGCGGTGCACCGACACGCCACCGGAGCGGGTCACGAAGCCGAACACCGCGTCACCCGGCACCGGGGTGCAGCAGCGGGCCAGCTTCACCCAGACGTCGCTGACCCCCTTGACCACCACGCCCGGGTCCTGCGCGGTCGACCGGTTGCGCGGCGGGCGGGTCGCGACGGCGGTCTCGGCGATGTCCTCGACCGCGCCCTCCTCGCCGCCGAAGCCGGCCACCAGCTTCTGCACGACCGATTGGGCCGAGACCGTGTTCTCCCCGACCGCGGCGTAGAGCGAGGCCACGTCGGCCAGGTGCAGGTCGCGGGCGATGGTCGTGAGGTTCTCGCTGGTCAGCATGCGCTGCAGGGGCAGGCCCTGCTTGCGCATCGCCTTGACGATCGCCTCCTTGCCGACCTCGATCGCTTCCTCGCGCCGCTCCTTATTGAAGAACTGCCTGATCTTCGTACGCGCGCGGGGGCTCTTGACGAAGCCGAGCCAATCCTGGGTCGGGCCCGCGGACGCCGACTTCGACGTGAAGATCTCGATCACGTCGCCGTTGGAGAGCGTCGACTCGAGCGGGACGAGCTTGCCGTTGACCCGCGCGCCGATGCACTTGTGCCCCACCTGGGTGTGCACGGCGTACGCGAAATCGACCGGGGTCGAACCGGTGGGCAGCGGGATCACGTCGCCCTTGGGCGTGAAGACGTAGACCTCCTGGCTGGACAGGTCGAAGCGCAACGCGTCCAGGAACTCCGACGGGTCGCTGGCCTCGCGCTGCCAGTCGAGCAGCTGCCGCAGCCAGGTCATCTCGTCGATGTGCGCCGGCGGGCCGACAATCGTCGCGCCCTTCTGCTCCTTGTACTTCCAGTGCGCGGCGATGCCGAACTCGGCCGTACGATGCATGGCGAACGTGCGGATCTGCATCTCGACCGGCTTGCCGGTCGGGCCGATGACCGTCGTGTGCAACGACTGGTACATGTTGAACTTCGGCATCGCGATGTAGTCCTTGAACCGGCCCGGCACCGGCTGCCAGTTCGCGTGGATGACGCCCAGCGCGGCGTAGCAGTCGCGGACCGTGTCGACCAGGATGCGCACGCCGACCAGGTCGTAGATGTCGTTGAAGTCGCGACCCCGCACGATCATCTTCTGGTAGATCGAGTACAGGTGCTTCGGCCGCCCGGTGGTCTCGGCCTTGATCTTCGCCGACTTCAGGTCGAGTGAGACCCGGTTGGTAACCTGGCGCAGCAGCGCCTCCCGCTGCGGCTGGTGCTCGCCGATCAGCCGGTTGATCTCCTCGAACCGCTTCGGGAACAGCGTGCCGAACGCGAGGTCCTCGAGCTCCCACTTGATCGTGTTCATACCGAGGCGGTGCGCCAGCGGCGCGAGGATCTCGAGCGTCTCCTTGGCCTTCTGCTCCTGCTTGGCCCGCGGCAGGAAGGTGAGCGTACGCATGTTGTGCAGCCGGTCGGCGAGCTTGATGACCAGGACTCGAGGGTCCTTGGCCATGGCCACCACCATCTTGCGGATGGTCTCGGCCTTGGCCGCGTCGCCGAGCTTCACCCGGTCGAGCTTGGTCACGCCGTCGACCAGCAGCGCGACCTCGCCGCCGAAGTCGCTGCGCATCTGCTCGAGCGAGTAGTCGGTGTCCTCGATCGTGTCGTGCAGCAGGGCCGCCACCAGGGTGGTCGTGTCCATGCCGAGGTTGGCCAGGATCGTCGCCACGGCCAGCGGATGCGTGATGTAGGGGTCGCCGGACTTGCGGTACTGACCGGAGTGCCAGCGGGCGGCCACGTCGAAGGCGCGCTGCAGCTGCCGGCCGTCGGCCTTGGGGTGGCTGGCCCGGTGGGTCGCGATCAGCGGCTCGAGAACCTCGCTGACCTGGGTGCTCTGCCACGGCGCGTTGAACCGGGCGAGCCGCGCCCGGACCCGGCGGCCGGTGGGCGCGCTGGCCAGGCCGAAGCCGGTGCTCGGCTCGTCGCCGGGCGGCGGCATCGGCTGGGTCGCCTCGGGATCAGGTGCCGGCGTCGCGGTGGCCGGCGTCGCGGTAGACGGCGTCGCAGTGGCCGGCGTCGCGGTAGCCGGCGTCGCCGCAGGCTGGGCCGCGGAGGTCCGGGCCGCGGAGGTCCGGGCCGCGGAGGTCCGGGCCGTGGGAGCCTGAGCCCCAGAGTTCTGGGCTGCGGAAGCCTGGGTGGCGGAATTCGGGATGGCGGACTTCTGGGTGGCGGGCGCCGGCTTCGTGGGAGCCGGCTTGGCCGCCTCACCGTCCGGAACGCGTGCCTCCTCGACCGGCGGCGCAACAGCCTCCGCACCGGTCCGTGTGTTCTCGGTCGGCTGCACCGTGCCCTCCGTCGAAGGGGCGACGTCGCTGGACACCGGCCTCCTCACACCCATCGCCTGGTTGGTCACCTGGTTAGGAACGCCATCCTACCCGCACACTCTTCCCGGTTGCCCCGGCCGAACCTCCGAAAGAGCGCGGGTAACCCCGGCGAAAACCCATCAAACGGTCAAGAGCGCATGCACCGTACGAGGTGACAGGCGCTCGCGCCCCTTGAGGAAGGCCAGCTCCATGAGCACGGTGAACCCCGCGACCGTGCCACCGGCCCGCTCGACCAGATCGAGGGCGGCGCCGGCCGTCCCGCCGGTGGCGAGCACGTCGTCGACCACGAGCACGCGCTGGCCCGCGATGAAGGCGTCCTCGTGCACCTCGAGGGTGGCCTCGCCGTACTCCAGATGGTAGGACGCCGAGATCGTCTGCCGCGGCAGCTTGCCCGCCTTGCGCACCGGAACCACCCCGGCGCCGGTCGCGTAGGCGACCGCGGCCGCCACCACGAACCCGCGCGCCTCAACCCCGGCCACCACATCGAAGCCGTCGGCGCCGTAGTACGCGACGATGCCGTCGACCACCCGTCGGAACGCCGCGCCGTCGGCGAACAGCGGCATCAGGTCCTTGAAGACGATCCCCTCCTGGGGAAAGTCGGGCACGTCGACCGTGCCCCCGGCGACCACGGCGGCCAGCTCGGGACCGCTGTCACCACGGGGAGTCGTCTCATCAGTCACGGCCGACAGCCTAATGGCCCGCCCCCGAGCACGGAGACGGGCCATTGGCAGTTCGGAGACGCACTGGTTGTCAGTCCAACTCCCCCGCAATCGCCCCGTCGAGGAGGCGATTGCCCGCGGAGTGAAGCGGAGCCAGCTAGCTCCGCCGCTTGCCGCCACCCTGCGGGCGGTTGCCGGCGCCGCCGGGGCGGCCGCCACGGTTGGTGTTGCGCTTGGCCGTCGGGCGGCTGCCCGGGCGCGGCGCGCTGGCGGCCATCGCCGGCGCCTCGTCGGACTCGGTCGCGTTGGCCGAGCGCTGCCGCTCGGCGCGCGGCGCGACGTCGCCGGAGCGGGCCGCGGCCCGGCGGGCGAGGACCCGGGCGGTGTGCGCCTTGATCTTCGGCTCCCGGTCCTTGAGCGCGGTGAGCACCGGCGCCGCGAACATGATCGAGGAGATGACGCCGAAGCCCATGCCGACGAAGAGCACCAGGCCGAGGTCCTTCAGCGTGCCCGCGCCGAGCAGGCCGGCGCCGATGAAGAGCAGGCCGCCGACCGGCAGCAGCGCCACGAGGCCGGTGTTGATCGACCGCATGATGGTCTGGTTGACGGCCAGGTTCGTCGCCTCGGCGTACGTCCGGGTGCTGCCCGCCGTGATGCCGCGGGTGTTCTCCTGGACCTTGTCGAAGACGACCACCACGTCGTACAGCGAATAACCCAGGATCGTCAGGAAGCCGATCACCGTCGACGGCGTGACCTCGAAGCCGACCAGCGAGTACACGCCCGCGGTCAGGATCAGGTCGAGCAGCAGCGAGGAGACCGCGGCCGCCGCCATCCGCCATTCGAACCGGATGATCAGGTAGGCCATCACCAGGATCAGGAAGATGACCAGACCGATGATCGCCTGCCGGGTCACCTGCCCGCCCCAGGCCGCCGAGACCTGGTCGTCGCTGACGTCGTTCGGGTTGACCCCGAGGTCGGCGACGAGCGCGTTCTTGGCCTGCCCCGACTCGGCCGGGCTCATCGCGGTGGCGCGGACGGTGAAGGTCTCCTTCTGGCCGGCCCGGCCGCCGAGCTTCTGCGCGGAGACGACCTCGGCGCCCGGGTGGGCCTCCTCGATCGCCTTCTGGACCGCGTCGGACACCTCGGTCTGGGTGAGCGACGCCCCGCTGGTGGTCGTCGCCGGCACGCTGAACGACGTGCCGCCGGCGAACTCGATGCCGAGCGAGAAGCCGCGGATCGCGAAGCTGGCGATGGCGATCAGGACCAGGACGCCGGCGACGATGAACCACTGCTTCCGCCGGCCGACGATGTTGATGTTCGCCTCGCCCTGGTACAGGCGAGTGGCGAGACCGGTACGGGCCATCTCAGGCCTCCTTGACGTCGGTCGGGGCGCGACGCAGGACGCGGCCGAGGCCACTCACCCGCGGCGACAGGAACGCCTTGGTGTTCGCGAACATCGTCATGATCGGATGCCGGAAGAGGAACACCACGACCAGGTCGAGCACGGTGGACAGACCCAGCGCGAACGCGAAGCCCTGAACCGCGCCGACCGAGACGATGTAGAGCACCACGGCGGCCATGATCGTGATCGTGTTCGCCGAGATGATCGTGCGGCGGGCCCGGGCCCAGGCGCGTGGCACCGCGCTTCGTGGACTCCGGCCCTCGTGGATCTCGTCCTTCAGACGTTCGAAGTAGATGACGAACGAGTCCGCGGCCACACCGAGAGAAACGATGAAACCGGCTATACCGGCCAGGGTCAGGGTGAATCCGACCGTACGGCCGAGGAAGACCAGCGCGCCGAAGGTGAGCAGACCCGAGAGGATGAGGCTCAGGAAGATGACCGAGCCGAGCAGCCGGTAGTAGAAGAACGCGTACACCGCCACCAGGAACATGCCGATCGCGGCCGCGAGCAGACCGGCGCGCAGCTGCTGGACGCCGAGCGTCGCCGAGACGGTCTGGGCCGGCCCCGCCTCGAAGGTCACCGGCAGCGCGCCGAAGTTCAGCTGATCGGCGAGCTCCTTGGCGGTGACCGCGGTGAACTGGCCGGTGATCTGCGAGGTGCCGGTGAGCACGCCCTGGATCTGCGGCGCCGAGATCACCTTCTTGTCGAGGACCACGGCGACGGCACAGTGCTCGATGCTGCCGTACATCGCGGTGGCCGCGGTGTAGCAGGGGTCGCTCGAGGTCGCGTTGAACGCCTGGCGGGTCAGGTTCGCCCACTTCGTCGAGCCCTCGCTCTTGAAGTCCAGCGAGACGACCCACTGGCCGTTCTGCTGGTCGAGCTGCGGGCTCGCCTTGGAGATGTCGTCACCGACGACGGGGGCCTTGTCCATCAGGATCTTGCCGCCCTGGTAGCAGACGGTGGCCTGCTTGTTCACGTCGTCGATCGCGCCGGCCGGCCGGGCGTTCAGCTGGTCGCAGCTGATCGTCGGCACGTTGAACTGCATCTGCGGGGTCAGCACGTTGACCTCGGCCGGGGTGAGCTTGCTGAAGGTCGCGTACGCGAGGCCGGCCTTCGGGTCGGAGCTCAGGTCGACCGGCGCGGTCAGCTTCTGGGCCGCGGCCCAGGCGGCCGGGCCGATCTTCTTCTCCACCTCGGCCACCGTGACCTGCTGCTGCTGGCCCGGTGCGGGCGCGGCGGCGGTCGTGGTCGGGGTCGGCGTCGGGGTGGCGCTCGGGCTCGGCGCCTTCATGACCTCGCCGCCGCCCTGGCCACCGGTGGCGGCGCTCGGGTTGGCGGCGGGCGCGCTCGCGCCGGTCGTGGCGGAGGCGGCGGCCGAGGGCTTGGCCGACCCGGAGGCGCTCGCCGACGGCTTGGCGGTCGGCGGGTTCAGGGCCGTCGAGGCCACGTCGCCGGTCGCGCCGATCACCAGCCGGAAGCGCATCTGCGCCGCCTCGGACAGGTCCTTCAGCTGGTCATCGGCCTTACCGGCGAGCGACACCACGATGTTGCGGTCGCCCTGGATGACCACCTCGGCCTCGGAGACGCCGAGGGCGTTGACGCGGTTCTCGATGATGCTCCGCGCCTGCTCCATGCTCTCCTTGGTCGGCACCTGGCCGCCCTGCACCGAGGCGATGTAGGTGGCCTGCGTGCCACCGACCAGGTCGAGGCCCAGCTTGGGGTGCAGACGGTCGGTGAAGCTGCCCTTCGCCCCACCGGCGAAGAAGACCAGCAGATACAGGACGACGAAGACCAGGCCGAGCACGCCGAGTTGGCGTCCGGGATGCATCTGTCCCTGTGGTGGTCGTGCCACGGCGTTCGGTCTCCCTGTTTGCTACGGCCGCCCCCCTGGCGGCACCCGTACGGATGTCGATGGCCGGAGTCCGGCCGGACGAACCGGCCCGACGGCACACTGCGCCGCGGGCCGGTCCGGAAAGAATGAGGTCAGTCCTTCTTCTTGGTGTCGGCGACCGTGGGGTCGTCGACGGTGGTCTCCGCGACCGGCTCCTCGATGACGGTCTCCGCGACCGGCTCCTCGACCGGCTCGGACTCCGCCCGCTGCGCGACCCGCGCGATGGCCTGCCGCGCGAACGTCACCACGACGCCCGGCGCGATTTCCAGGGTAACCACGTCGGCGTCGATCGAGACGATCACGCCGTGCAGGCCGCCGATCGTGACGATCTCGTCGCCGGGGCCCAGCTGGTTCTGCAACTCCTGCGCCTCGCGGCGCCGCTTCTGCTGCGGCCGGATCATCAGGAAATAGACGACGCCGAAGAGCAGGAGCAAGAACAGGATGGTGGTGAAGCTGTTTCCTGCTCCCGAGGCGGCCGCTGACAGATACACGAGAAAGCCTTCCGTAGGCCCCGGCACCGCGAGCATGCGCGGGGCGGCGGAGCGATAAACACATCCAGGTTGAACCGCGCGCGAGTCTAATCGGTCAACCTGGGAAGTCCGAATGCGGCACACATCACGTTCACATTACGAGCGGATTTCACGCGTCTCGGGCGAACAGATCACCCTGAACCACCCCCGAGGGCGGTGTCTTGCCCAGGTGCAACCATCCGGCCTCGGTCGCCACCCGGCCCCTCGGTGTGCGGGCGAGCAGCCCCGCGCGTACCAGAAAAGGCTCGCAGACCTCCTCGACCGTGTCGGACTGCTCGCCCACGGCGACGGCCAGCGTCGAGAGGCCGACCGGGCCACCGCGGAAGGAGTCGATGAGCGCCCGCAGCACCGCCCGGTCCAGCCGGTCGAGGCCGAGCGCGTCCACGTCGTACACCTTGAGGGCCTCGCGCGCGGTCTCCTCGGTGACCACACCGTCCGCCCGCACCTCGGCATAGTCGCGCACCCGGCGCAGCAGGCGGTTGGCGATGCGTGGCGTGCCGCGCGAGCGACCGGCGATCTCGGCCGCGCCCTCGTCGGTGATCGGCACCCCCAGGATGCGCGCCGACCGGTGCAGCAGCGCGTCCAGATCGGCCGGTGAGTAGAAGTCGAGGTGCGCCACGAACCCGAACCGGTCACGCATCGGGCCGGAGAGCAGCCCGGCCCGGGTGGTGGCGCCGACCAGCGTGAACGGCTCGACGTCGAGCGGGATCGCGGTCGCGCCCGGGCCCTTGCCCACCACCACGTCGACCCGGAAGTCCTCCATCGCGCTGTAGAGCAGCTCCTCGGCCGGCTTCGCGATGCGGTGGATCTCGTCGATGAACAGCACGTCGCCGGGCCCGAGGCTGGTCAGGATCGCGGCCAGGTCGCCGGAGCGCTCGATCACCGGGCCGCTGGTGGTGCGGATGCCGGTGCCGAGCTCGGCCGCCACGATGTTGGCCAGCGTCGTCTTGCCGAGGCCGGGCGGGCCGGAGAGCAGGATGTGGTCGGGCGGCGTGCCCCGGCCCATCGCGCCCTTGAGCAGCAGCTCGAGCTGGTCGCGCACCCGGTGCTGAGCGATGAAGTCGGCCAGCCGGCGGGGACGGACGCTGGCCTCGGCGTCGAGGTCGTCGTCGCCCGCCTCGGCGGACACCAATTCCTCCGTCATCGGGTCTTGCCCAGCAGCCGGATCGCCTGCCGCAGCAGCACCGGGACGGGCGGCGTCTCGCCGTCGATCGACTCGGCCAGGGCGGCCACCGCCTGGTCGGCCTGGGCGACCGTCCAGCCGAGCGCGAGCACGCCCTGTCGCACCTGCTCCTGCCAGTCGCCGCGCAGCATGCCGGCCGGCGCGCCGTCGCTCAGCGGCATCGGGCCGATCCGGTCGCGCAGCTCCACGACCATCTTCTCGGCGCCCTTCTTGCCGATGCCCGGTACCCGGGTCAGCGTCGCCAGATCGGCGCCGGCGATCGCCCGGCGCACGGTGTCGGGCGTGTGCACCGCGAGGACCGCCTGCGCGAGCCGGGGGCCGACCCCGCTGGCGGTCTGCAGCAGCTCGAACAGCTGCTTCTCGTCGTCGTCCGCGAAGCCGTACAGGGTCAGCGAGTCCTCCCGGACCACCATGCTGGTCGCCAGCCGCGCCTCGACGCCGGCCTTGAGGCCGGCCAGCGTGCCCGGCGCGCACTGCACCTGCAGGCCGACGCCGCCGACCTCGATGACGGCGCTGTCCGGGTGGACGGCGGCGACCACGCCCCGCACGCTGGCGATCATCGGCCGGCTCCTCTCCTCGCCGCCTGCGCGGCAGCTTCCATGCGAGCGCGCCCGCTCCCGCGTCTCTTCGCGGCCAGCGCGGCGGCCTCCATGCGGGCGCGCGTGCCCCCGCGCCAGATGTGGCAGATGGCGAGGGCGAGCGCGTCGGCGGCGTCGGCCGGCCGGGGCGGCGCGTCCAGCCCGAGCAGCCGGGTGACCATGCTCGTCACCTGGGTCTTGCCCGCGGTGCCGGAGCCGGTCACGGCCGCCTTGACCTCGCTCGGCGTGTACGTCTGCACCGGCAGCCCGGCCCGCGCGCCGGCCAGCACGGCGACCCCGCTGGCCTGCGCGGTGCCCATCACCGTACGCACGTTGTGCTGGGAGAACACCCGCTCGACCGCCACGCTCTGCGGCTTGTGCTCGGCGACCAGGCCGGCCAGCTCGGTGTCGAGCCGGAGCAGGCGCAGCGCGATGTCGTCGTCGGGATCGGTATAGACCACGTAGTAGCCGATCAGCTTGCACGGCCGGCCCGGCACGCCCTCCACGACGCCGACACCGCACCGGGTGAGCCCGGGGTCGACGCCCAGCACGCGCACCATGGACCTCCCCTGCCTCACGTACGTGTGTTCGACACCCTAATACGCGGCGGTCTTGCGCCCGGCACCGACACGCCTCGACGATGGGTGCGGGAGGGCGCTATGTACCTCGTACCGCCGATGAGTGACGAACCGCCACCGGAGTTCCTCGCCTTCGTCGCCGGCCACCTGACGGCCCTGCGTCGCGAGACGGACCGTCTGGTGGGCGGCGACCGCGAGGCCGGGCACATCTACATGGACGTGCTGGCCGACGTCGCCGGCCATTGGCGCCGCCTGCGCTGGTGGGGCCGGCTCGCGCACAAGGACGCGGCCACCGAGTACATGAAGCGCCGCCTGGCCAGCCGCACCAAGGACTGGCGCGAGGACCAGATCTACGAGGTCGACATCAGGGTGATGCGGACCAGCCCGTACGTGCCGCTGCGTGGTCCGGCTCCGACGCTGGCGTTGCGCAAGGCCGACGTCCTTCCCGGCACCGTACGCTCGGGGGTCGTCGCCCTGGCCGACGCCGGCATCGCGTGGGTGCAGGCCTACCGCAAACAGGAGTGGCACCGCCTGGGCCGCTGGGTGGCCACCAGCATTCTCGTGGTCGGCGGAATGATCCAATACATGTCCTGGCTCTCGGTCGGCAGCCAGTAGCGGCGTTCCCCAGCCGATCGATCGCCGCCATTGCGTTAATCAGCTCTTCGCTTTGTACTCCGCCTCGAGCTCGGACAGGAGCAGGCTGCGCTCGCAACCGTAGACGGGTTTGTCGCCGAGCGACTCCAGCCGGTGGATGATCACGAGCGCGTCGTCGTCGGAGCGGTCGGGCGTCTGGTCGGCGATCCAGTACTCCGGGATGCCCTGCCGGGCGTACCACTCCATCTTGTCGTTGTATTCGCCGTTCAGCGAGTTCTCCGACACCACCTCGACGACGAGCGAGTATGCCGATCCGGGCAGGTTCGAATACGACCACTTATGCGGCGGCAGTTCCACGGCCATGACGCCCACGTCGGGCAGGCGGCAGTCACGTGGCCGATCACCCAGCACTCCGGGGTCCTGGAAGACGTTGTGCCCCGCCGCGCGCAGCATGTAGTGGATCCGGCGCGCGATCTCTCGGTGCCAGAAGGTCGCCGGCGTCATGACGACGAGGTTTCCCTCGTGCAGTTCGTAGCGGTAACCCTTGGGCAGGGCGAGCAGGTCTTCCACATCGAGCTCTCCGACCGGCGGCAGATTGAAGCCTGACATCATCAACACCCCCTCACCCTACTGGTCGTAAGACCAGGTGTCACTGGTCAACTGGTCTCATGCTGACATCTTCTTGGCGGCGCCGAGGCAAGTATCGCCCCCAGACACGCGAACGGGGCTGGTGCACAACCGCACCAGCCCCGCCCTCCGGCTCACGATCAGGCGTCGATGGCCGCCATGACCTCGTCGCTCACGTCGAAGTTCGCGAAGATGTTCTGCACGTCGTCGCAGTCCTCGAGCGCGTCGATCAGCTTGAACACCTTGCGGGCCGCGTCCTCGTCGACCGGCACGGTCATCGTGGGGACCAGCGAGGACTCGGCCGAGTCGTACTCGATCCCGGCGTCGACGAGCGCCGTCCGTACCGGAATCAGATCGGTCGGCTCCGAGACCACCTCGAACGAGTCGCCGAGGTCGTTGATCTCCTCGGCCCCGGCGTCGAGCACCGCCAGCATCAGGTCGTCCTCGCTGAGGCCGCCCTTCGGGACGATGACCACGCCCTTGCGGTTGAACAGGTAGGAGACGCTGCCGGCGTCGGCGAACGTGCCGCCGTTGCGGGTCAGCGCCGTGCGGACCTCGGTGGCGGCCCGGTTGCGGTTGTCGGTGAGGCACTCGATCAGGATCGCCACACCGTTCGGGCCGTACCCCTCATACATGATCGTCTGCCAGTCGGCGCCGCCGGCCTCGAGACCGGAGCCGCGCTTGACCGCGCGATCGATGTTGTCGTTGGGGACCGAGCTCTTCTTCGCCTTCTGAATGGCGTCGTAGAGCGTCGGGTTACCGGCCGGATCCCCGCCGCCCGTACGGGCCGCGACCTCGATGTTCTTGATGAGCTTGGCGAACATCTTGCCGCGCTTGGCGTCGATGACGGCCTTCTTGTGCTTGGTCGTCGCCCACTTGGAGTGGCCGGACATGCAAAAACCTCCGTGTCTCAGGCGGCCTGGCGGACCATCTCGACGAAGTACCGGTGGACGCGAAGGTCGCCGGTCAGCTCCGGGTGGAAAGCCGTGGCGAGCAGGTTCCCCTGCCGAACGGCGACAATCCTACCGGCGGCCGGACCGTCGGTGACGCGGCCCAACACCCGTACGTCGTCGCCGACCTCTTCCACCCATGGCGCCCGGATGAAGACGGCGTGAAAATCCCCGCCCGCGATGTCCTCGATCGCCACGTCGCCCTCGAACGAGTCGACCTGCCGCCCGAACGCGTTGCGCCGCACGGTCATCTCGATGCCGTGGAACGACTCCTGGTCCGGCCGCCCGTCGAGCACGGTGGTGGCCAGCATGATCATGCCGGCGCAGGACCCGTAGACCGGCATGCCGTCCGCGATCCGCTTCCGGATCGGGTCGAGCAGCCCGAAGCTCACCGCCAGGTTACTGATCGCCGTCGACTCGCCGCCCGGGATCACCAGCGCCTCGACCTCGGCGAGCTCCTCGGGCCGCCGGACCGGCCGCGCCAGCACGTCGCTCTCGGCCAGCGCGGCGAGATGTTCCCGGACGTCACCCTGCAGGGCCAGCACTCCGATGTTCACGTTTCCCAGCTTAGGCTGGCCGGGTGTTCGCGATCCGCCGGGTGCGGGACCACCTCGACCTTCGTTACGGCGAGCCGCTCACCCTCCAGACGCTGGCGACGCTGAGCGGAATGTCGCGCTTCCACCTGATCCGCCAGTTCCGCGCGGCCTACGGCGTGACCCCGATCCACTACCTCTCCCACCGGCGGATCGCCAAGGCACAAGACCTTCTCCGGTACGCGAACCTGACCGTCACCGAGGTCTGCGTCCTGGTCGGCTTCTCGTCCCTGGGGTCGTTCTCGTCCCGGTTCCGCGCCCTGGTCGGCGTCTCCCCGAGCGACTATCAACGCCGTTACGCCCACGACACCCCGCACATCCCCGGGTGCCATCTCTTCATGTACGGGGTGATCCGGCAATCCGGGAGAAGCGCGGGCCCCGCCGCCGGGCCTAGCGTCGAGGCATGATTCAGAACATCTCCCTGGTCACCGTCTACTGCCTGGACCAGACCGCCACCCGCGACTTCTACGTGCGCCACCTCGGCTTCGAGCCCCGGGTCGACGCCACCATGGGCGAGTTCCGCTGGGTGACGATCGCCCACCCGAACCAGCCCGAACTCGAGGTGACGCTGATGGTCCCGGGGCCGCCGCTCGCCCCCGAGGCGGCCGCGTTCGTGCGCGGCCAGCTGGAGGCCGGCCAGATGGGCGGCCTGGGCCTGCGCGTCGACGACTGCCGCAAGACGTCCGCCACCTTGGCCGCCGCCGGCATCACCGTCATCCAGGAGCCGGCCGACCGCCCGTACGGCACCGAGGCGGTGATCCGCGACAACACCGGCAATTGGCTCACCCTGGTCGAGCCGAAGCCGTTCACGCAGCAGGATCTGGCAGCCTTCTGACCTGCCGCGCCGGCCATCTCCCGCCGCCGGCGCCCGGCTATCCCGCCGAGCTCACCGACGGCTCGGCCGGTTCTGGGCGGACCCGCTCGGCTCCCATCACGCGCCGGCTCACCGCCCACCACCCAGCGCCCACCGGCCACCGGCTCACCGCCCACCGGCCACGCCACCACCCACCGGCTCACCGCCCACCGGCTCACCACCCACCGGCCACCGGCTCACCGCCCAGCGGCCACGCCCACCGCCCACCGGCTCACCGCTCACCGGCCACGCCACCGCCCACCGCCCAGCGGCCACGCCCATCGGCTCACCGCGCACTGGCCACGCCCACCGCCCACCGCTCACCGCCCGGCGGCCACCGCCCGCCGCCCACCGGCTCATGTGAGCTGCCGGCGCCTAGCGGCCACCGCCCATCACCCCACAGCTCGATACGCGATCTTGATGACTTCCAACGCCCGTTGGGCAGCAACTCATCAGCCTGCCCGGATTTCGCCCATCCAGCGCCGCTCCCTTCCGGTCAGACAGGGCCCGCGCCAGCCTGGTGAGTTAGCGCCCGCGCGAGCCTGATCAGTTGCCGCACCCAGCGCCGGAAGTCATCAAGATCGGGAAGAGGACGCAACAAGCCGCAGCGCCTGCAGGAAGCGACAGCAGTCGGCCCGAACGGCAACGGCCGGCGAGCCGAACAGCAGCGGCCAGCGGGCGGAACGCCGGCCGACGGCGGGACGGACGCGGGCCGACCGCGGGACGGACGCGGGCCGACCGCGGGACGGACGCGGGCCGACGGCGGCCGGACCAACGGAGCGACTCACGACACGCGCCGACACCGTCGAGGCCCCAGTCGCGGGGCAGGCAGCAGACAGCGCACCTACGGCGCTGTGGACGGCGCGGGCAAAAATGTCACACCCGGCCCGTAATCTCGCCCCACCCACTACAGGGGTGGGGACGGTAACAGGCGGACAGCCGGTACAGGCGCGATAACGGGCGACAACCGCGACTACAGGCGCCAACTGCCCGATAACAGGCGACAACCGGCCACAAACACGAAAGGCCGGCCCAACCCGGGCCGGCCTCGTCGAGCGACAACTCCCCTTCAGCTGCCGATCAGCTGCGGAATCCGCTCGAACAGCTGCGTCGTATACGTGACCATCTCGTGCAGCATCCAGTTCCCCGAGAAGAGCAGCGCCGCGCCGCAGGCGGCTGCCTTCGGGACGAACGCCAGCGTCGCCTCCTGGATCTGGGTGACCGACTGGAACAGGGAGATCGCGAAGCCCACCACCAGGGCGGTGAGCAGCACCGGGGCGGACATCTTGGCGGCGATGGTCATCGCCTGCAGGCCCAGCTCAACAATCATCGTGTCGGTCATGCCTCTCCGTTCGGCCCGGCCCGCGCGCCCAAGAGTGCGAATCGGGTACAGGCCGGTTGCCATTCGGTTCGCCACCGGAAAAGCCTCAAGTGCGAGAGAAAGACCGGCGAGAAGGCCACCGGGGGGTCGATTGGCCATCGGCCGAGGGGGTCTCCGTGCGTACGATTCACGTACCGAAAACCCTGCTTGAGGAGCCGATTCACCATGTCTGAGAACCAGCCCGCCGTCGGGACCGCGCGAGTCAAGCGCGGTATGGCGGAGATGCTCAAGGGCGGCGTGATCATGGATGTGGTCACGCCGGAGCAGGCGAAGATCGCCGAGGACGCCGGCGCCGTGGCCGTGATGGCGCTGGAGCGGGTGCCCGCCGACATCCGCGCCCAGGGTGGCGTCTCGCGCATGTCCGACCCTGACATGATCGACGGCATCATCAACGCGGTCTCGATCCCGGTGATGGCCAAGGCCCGCATCGGGCACTTCGTCGAGGCCCAGGTGCTGCAGTCGCTCGGCGTCGACTACGTCGACGAGTCCGAGGTGCTGACCCCGGCCGACTACGCCAACCACATCGACAAGTGGCAGTTCACCGTGCCGTTCGTGTGCGGCGCGACCAACCTGGGCGAGGCGCTGCGCCGCATCACCGAGGGCGCCGCGATGATCCGGTCGAAGGGCGAGGCCGGCACCGGCGACGTCTCGAACGCGACGACCCACATGCGCAAGATCCGCCAGGAGATCCGCCGCCTCCAGACCCTGCCCGAGGACGAGCTGTTCGTCGCGGCCAAGGAGCTGCAGGCGCCGTACGACCTGGTCAAGGAGGTCGCCGAGGCCGGCAAGCTCCCCGTGGTGCTGTTCACCGCGGGCGGCATCGCGACCCCGGCCGACGCCGCCATGATGATGCAGCTCGGCGCCGAGGGCGTGTTCGTCGGCTCCGGCATCTTCAAGTCCGGCAACCCGGCCCAGCGCGCGGCCGCGATCGTGAAGGCGACCACCTTCCACGACGACCCGGACGTCATCGCGAAGGTCTCCCGGGGCCTGGGCGAGGCGATGGTCGGCATCAACGTCGACGACGTCCCGGTCCCGCACCGCCTGGCCGAGCGCGGCTGGTAGGGCGGACGGGCGGAAGGCCGAACGGGTCAGACGGCTTCGAGCGGTGCCGTGGGCGGCGATGCCGGCTGCGGCACCCCGATCGAAGGATCGGGAAGACCGGGGTCCTCGATGTCGAAATACTGCGGCTGGGGATAACGGCGAGCCATTCCCAGCGCCCGTACGACGAGCCGGTGCCGTGCGATCAAGGCGTCGCGCACCTGGTCGGTGTGCACCTGCCGGGCCAGCACCACCCGCCGCGACGTGGCGATGAGCTGCCGCGCGTCGGGGTCGGCGCCGCGCAACGGGGCGGCCCGCAGCTGCCGGGTCAGGTCGTTCTCGGCCGACTCGCGCTCGTCGGGATCGGCGTCCAGCGCGAGCCGCGCCGCCGCGTAGAGCTCCGTGTTCTCCTGCTGCTCGGCCACGACCGCGGCGGCCGCGGCCCGGCGCAGCAGATGCGCGTCGAGGGCTCGCTCGGCCGACTGGGCGCGCACGTGCACCCGCTCGACGCGATGCGCCGTCCAGCCGAGGTAGGCGGAGAGCAACGCGACAAGCGCCACCACCCCCAGCACCCACCACATGCCGGGCATCGTAGTGCCCTCCGGCGCTCCGGAGTCACGCCCCCGGCCGTGGCTCTGACCACTCTTCGTCGATGACCCGGCCGTCGGTCGCCTCGATCGCCGCCGCGTAGACCTCGAGCACACGCTGCGCGACGCTCGGCCAGTCGAAGGCCGCGACCGCGCTGCGGGCCGCCGCGGACAGCGCCGCACGCCGGGCCGGGTCGTCGAGCAGCGCCCCGAGCAGCACCGCGAGCTCGGCGGCCGACCCGGTCGGGAACAGCGCCCCGGCCTTGCCGCCGTCGAGCACCCGCCGGAACGCGTCCAGATCACTGGCCGCGATCGCCGTACCGGCCGCCATCGCCTCGGTGAGGATCATGCCGAAGCTCTCCCCGCCGGTGTTCGGCGCGACATATATGTCGACGCTGCGCAGCATGCGAGCCTTGTCCGCTTCGGACACCAAACCGAGAAAAATCACCCTCTCGGCCAGAAAATCCGGAATGTCGAGATCGCCCGGCGAGCCGGGCCCGGCGACCAGCAGCCGCAACCCCGGCCGCGACCGGGCGAGGGCCACGAAAGCGGTCCGGAGGATGTCGAAGCCCTTCCGCGGCTCGGTGAACCGCCCGAGAAATCCCAGCGCCCCGCCGGAACCCGGCCACCCCGGCAACGGCGACGCGGAGGCGAACTTGGCCACCGCCACCCCGTTGGGGATCTCGACCGCACCGCCGCCCAGGTGCTCGACCTGCACCTTCCGGGCCAGCTCGCTGACCGCGATCCGCGCGGTGATCTTCTCGTAGACGAGCTGGAGCAGGCCCTGCGCCGCCGCCAGCGCCCGCGACCGGGTCATGGCCGTGTGGAAGGTCGCCACCACCGGGCCCCGCGCCGACAGCACGGCCAGCATCGAGAGCGAGAGCGTCATCGGCTCGTGGACGTGCAGCACGTCGAAGTTCCCGCGATGCAGCCAGCGCCGCACCCGCGCCGTCGACACCGGCCCGAACGCGATCCGCGCCACCGACCCGTTGTAGGGCAGCGGCAGCGCCCGGCCGGCCGGCACCACGTACGGCGGCAGATCCGCGTCCTCGTCGGCCGGTGCCAGCACGCTGACCTCGTGCCCGAGCCCGATCAGGGCCTCGGAGAGATCCATGATGTGGTTCTGCACGCCACCGGGCACGTCGAACGAGTAGGGCGAGACGATCCCGATGCGCACGATGCTCCCCTCAGAGCCACAGTTTCTGGAGCATGTGCCAGTCCTGGGGGTGCTCGGCGATGCCGGCCGCAAAGGCGTCGGCCAGCATCTGCGTGGTGGCCTTCACCCGTACGTCGAGCGGGCCGTCCACCGGTGGCGTGATCGGGCGCAGCACCGCGTACGTCTGCGTCGGGGTGAACGAAAGGTCCGCGGCGTAGAGCGGCGCGCCGGTGCGGATGGCCAGGATCGCCGGGCCGGCCGGCATCCGCGTGCGGCCGCCGAAGAACTCGACCTCGACGCCGCCGCGGGAGAGGTCGCGGTCGCCCAGCAGGCACACCATCCACCCCTGCTGGAGCCGCTCGGCCAGCAGGTCCAGCGGGGGACGCTCGCCGCCGGTCAGCGGGATGACCTGCATGCCGAGCTTCTCGCGATACGCCAGGAACTGCCGGTAGACGCCCTCGGGCTTGAGCCGCTCGGCCACCGTGACCATGGGCCAGTCGTTGGAGGCGACCCAGGCCGCCGCCGCGTCCCAGTTGGCCAGGTGCGGCAGCGCCAGCACCACGCCGGTCCCCTCGGACATGGCCGTCTTCAGGTAGTCGTAGTGCTCGGGCGAGATCCCGAAGCCGTCGAGAAACTGCTGCCGCGTCCCCGAGGGCAGCCGGAACGCCTCGAGCCAGTAGCGCGCATAGGAGCGCAGCCCGTCGCGGACGAGCTGATCGGGGGCCTCGCGGCCCAGGACCTGGGTGAGATTCCGCCGCAGGCGCTGGGTTCCCGGACCGTTCTTCCGGTACGCGCGATCAGCCGCCGCGTTGAACAACGCCCTCGCGGCGGGCAGTGGCAACGTGCGGACGAGCCGCCACCCGGCGGCGAACCCGATCTCGGTCAGCCGGTCCTTCACGGAGTCTCCGACGGGGCGGCCGGCTCCGTGCTGGGCTTCAACTCGGTGGTGGGCTTCGGCTCGGTGGTGGGCTTCGGCTCGGTGCGGCCCGCGTGGATCAGGCGCTGGAAGACCGTGACGATGGAGAGCAGGGCCAGCACCCACAGCGCCGCCGGCAGGCCCCAGTCGAGGCCGGCCGCGCCCAGCAGGCCGCCCACACCGAGGATCAGCAGGCGCTCGAGGCGCTCGGCGATGCCGACGTCGGCGTCCAGGCCGAGGCTCTGGGCGCGCGCCTTGACGTACGAGACGACCTGCCCGGCGGTCAGGCTGATCAGCGCGGCGACCGTCCCGCCGTACGGATTGCCCTCGGTCGCCATGTAGTAGACGACCGCGCCGAAGACCGCGCCGTCGGCGATGCGGTCCATCGACGAGTCCAGCAGCGCGCCGAACTTGCCGGACCCGCCGCGCATCCGGGCCATCGTGCCGTCGAGCACGTCGGTGAGCGCGCAGGCGGTGACCACCAACGTGCCCCAGAAGAGCTCGCCGATCGCGCCGAGGTAGGCGCCGCCGAGCACGCCGACGGTGCCGGCGATGGTCACGGCGTTGGGTGAGACCCCGAGCCGCAGCAGGAAACGCGCGGTCGGGTTGACGCCGTGCGACACGACGGCACGGGCGGAAACTTGGACGATCTTTGCCATGGCCGTCTCACCTTATCGGCGCGGCACGAGACTGAGCACATGGCCGCCCCGCAGTGGCCGTATCGTCATCTCTGCGACGTTTGCCGACTACCAAGGGTTGCGAGCGCCACAGCAGCGGGTGTGGGATTCATAAACAGCGTCGTAACAGTCTCGAAAGACAGGAGCGGCCGCCATGGCGCAGAAGACCTCGGAGAAGGGGCTCAACGGCGCGGCGGCGCCGGTGGTGACCGAGCCCGGCAGAGTACGCAACGTGGTGCTGGTGGGCCACTCCGGTTCGGGCAAGACCACTCTGGTCGAGGCCCTGCTCGCCGCGACCGGCACGATCCCGCGGGCGGGCACGGTGACCGACGGCACCACGGTCTCCGACCACGATCCGGCGGCCGTGCGCCAGCAGCGTTCGGTGTCGCTGGCCTGCGCCCCGGTCATCCACCAGGACGTGAAGATCAACTTGCTCGACACCCCCGGCTACGCCGACTTCGTGGGCGAGCTCCGCGCCGGCCTGCGGGCCGCGGACGCGGCCGTCTTCGTGGTGTCGGCGGTCGACGGCGTGGACGACGCGACCACCGCCCTGTGGGAGGAGTGCGCCGCCGTCGGCATGCCCCGGGCGGTGGTGATCACCCGGCTCGACCACCCGCGCGCGGACTACGACGGCACCCTCGAGGCCTGCCAGGAGGCGTTCGGCGAGAACGTCATGCCGATCTACCAGCCGATGCTGGGTGACGACGGCCAGTCCGTGGCCGGCCTGATCGGCCTGGTCACCCTGCGCGTGCTCGACTACTCCGAGGGCTACCCGCCCAAGGAGGGCGCGGCCGAGCCCGAGCACCTCAACCCGATCGCCGACGACCGCAACACGCTCATCGAGGGGATCATCGCGGAGAGCGAGGACGAGACCCTGATGGACCGCTACCTGGGCGGCGAGGAGGTCACCAGCGACACGCTCGTGGCCGACCTCGAGAAGGCGGTCGCCAAGGGCAACTTCTACCCGGTCATCCCGGTCTGCTCGGCCACCGGGGTCGGGCTCGACGCCCTGCTCGACGGCCTGGTCAGCGGCGCGCCGTCGCCGCTCGAGCACGACCTGCCGGTGGTCACCGGGGTGGACGGCTCGCCGCGGGCCCCGCTGACCTGCGACCCGGCCGGCCCGCTGGTGGCCGAGGTGGTCAAGACCACGATCGACCGGCACGTCGGCCGGGTCTCGCTGGTCCGGGTCTTCTCCGGCACCCTGCGCCCCGAGCAGACGCTGCACGTCTCCGGCCACGGCCTGGCCGAGCGGGGCCACCCCGACCACGACGCCGACGAGCGGGTCGCGCACATCTACTCCCCGCTCGGCGCCCAGCTGCGCGAGGTGCCCTACTGCGTGGCCGGCGACATCTGCGCGATCACCAAGTCGGGCAGCGCCGAGACCGGCGACACGCTGTCGGCCAAGGACGACCCGATGCTGATGACGCCGTGGAGCATGCCGGAGCCGCTGCTGCCGATCGCGGTGGTCGCCAAGACCCGCTCGGACGAGGACGCGCTGGCCAAGAACCTGGCCCGGCTGGTCGCCGGCGACCCGACCCTGCGCCTGGAGCGCAACGTCGAGACCCACCAGCTGGTGCTCTGGACCATGGGCGAGTCGCACGCCGACGTGGTGCTCGACCGGCTCCGCTCGGGCGGGGTCGAGCTCGACACCGAGCCGGTCAAGGTGCCGCTGCGGGAGACCTTCGGGTGTGCGGCCAAGGGGCACGGGCGGCACGTCAAGCAGTCCGGCGGTCACGGGCAGTACGCGGTCTGCGACATCACCGTCGAGCCCCTCCCCCGCGGCTCCGGCTTCGAGTTCGTCGACAAGGTCGTGGGCGGCGCGGTCCCGCACAACTACATCCCCTCGGTCGAGAAGGGCGTCCGCGCCCAGCTCGAGCGCGGCCTGGTCGCCGGCTACCCGGTGGTCGACCTGCGGGTGACGCTCTACGACGGCAAGGCGCACAGCGTCGACTCCTCCGACGCCGCCTTCCAGACCGCCGGCTCGCTGGCCCTGCGCGAGGCGGCGGCCGCCGGCCAGCTCACCCTGCTCGAGCCGATCGACGAGATCGCCGTACGGGTGCCGGAGATGTATGTCGGCGCCGTGATGAGCGATCTCTCCGGCCGCCGCGGCCGCCCGCTCGGGTCCGAGTCCGAGGCGGACGGCGTGCACAGCGTCGTGCGGGCCGAGGTGCCCGCGACCGAGCTCATCCGGTACGCGGTGGAACTGCGCGCGTTGTCCTCCGGCGCGGGCACCTTCACCCGCACCTACATCCGTCACGAGCCGATGCCGGCGCACCTCGCCGAGGCCGTCCGCAAGGAGCACGCCGCCAAGTAGCGCTCAGAGAGTGATGGCGTTGGCCGCCTCGTGCATCGGCGCGAGGACCTTCTCGATCACCTGCTCCTTGCGCGGGTGGTATTTGAGGGTCCGCATGCCGTAGCTGCGGAAGGCGATCGCGAGGCGGCCGCCCGGCACCATGTCCTTGGCCATCTTGCGGCCGAAGGCCATGTTCTTCGCGACGTACGGCCGGAGCACCCGCTCGTACTCCTCGAGGCCACCGGGCCGGCCCAGCTGCTCGGCCAGCACGTGCGCACCCACCAGCGCCAGGCTGGTGCCCTGACCCGAGGACGGCGCCGGGCAGTGGGCGGCGTCGCCGAGCAGCACCACCCGGCCCGACGACCAGCGCGGCAGCTCGATCTGGCTCAGCGAGTCGAAGTAGAAGTCGCCGGCGCCGTCGAGCGCGGCCAGGAACCGGTCGGTCTCCCAGCCCAGGCCCGCGAACGCCTCCTTCACCAGCGCCTTCTGCGCGGCCGGGTCGCGGCGGTCGTAGCCGACCGGCGGCGAGGCGAAGGTGAGCCCGACCTTGGCCGGCTCGCCCGGGCCCATCGCGTAGGCGAAGACCAGCCGGCCGGGACGGAAGTACATCAGCTCCTCGTGGTCGATGCCCAGGTGGTTGGGCGCCGAGAAGATCGAGATGTAGGCGCCCAGATGGTGCGGGGCCACGTCGCCGAAGATCAGCTTCCGGGTCACCGAGTGCAGGCCGTCGGCGCCGACCACGTAGTCGAACCGGCGGGGTGCGCCGCGCTCGAAGGTGACGTCGACGCCGTCGTCGTCGGAGGCCAGGCCGGTGATCGAGTCGCCGAACACGTACCCCACGCCGGCCGCACTCTCGGAGTGGAGCAGGACGCCGAGATCCCCCCGCATGACCTCGATGTCGTCGCCCCGCCGGCCCATCAGCAGGTCGGCCGGGAGCTGGGCCAGCGGCCGGCCGTCGCGCCGCACGTAGGTGATCCGCTTCATCCCGACGTCGAGCGCGGCGGCTCGGTCGTAGACGCCGAGACGCTTGAGTGCCTCGGTGCCGGCGCCGCGCACATCGACCTTGTAGCCACCGGCGCGCGGGGCCGGCGCCTTCTCCACGACGGTGACGTCGAAGCCGCGGCGGCGCAGGCCCAGCGCCAGGGCGGGGCCGGCGACGCCGGCGCCCGAGATCAGTACTCGTGAGGAGCTCATGGGGCTACTATACAAACGTATTATACGTTTGTATAGAGGTTAGGATCGCGTCTGTGGGCCACAAGGAAGATCTGCTGGTCGGGGCCAAGAAGGCGCTTCTCGACAAGGGCTACGCGCGCACCACGGCACGAGACATCGTGTTCCTCTCCGGGACCAACCTCGGCTCGATCGGCTACCACTACGGCTCGACCGAGGCGCTGATGACCGCGGCCATGCTCAGCGCCATCCAGGAGTGGGGCGACGCGGTCGGCGCCGCCCTGACGGGCGAGCCGGCCGACGGTGAGGACCCGATGGTCGGCTTCTGGCGGCGGGTGATCGGCTCGATCACCGAGCACCGGCCGCTCTGGCTCGCCAGCGTCGAGGTGCTGATCCAGGCCGAGCACAACGCCCAGCTGCGCGAGCAGCTCGCGGGGGGCGTCGAGCAGGGCCGCCGCGGCATGGCCGCCCTGGTCACCGGCCGGCCGGAGGGTCAGCTCGACGAGCGCACGGTCCGCACCGTCGGCTCGATGCAGATGGCGCTGCTCTCCGGGGTGCTGACCCAGTGGCTGACCGACCCGGCCACCGCGCCCACCCCGGAGGAGATCGTCACCGGGATCCGGGCGCTGGCCACGCCTTCGCCAGCATGACCCGGGTGTCGGTGAGCACCTGCGGCAGCACCTTGGTGCGGCCGATCACCGAGATGAAGTTCGCGTCGCCGCCCCACCGCGGCACCACGTGCTGATGCAGGTGGGCGGCGATGCCGGCGCCGGCGATGGCGCCCTGGTTCATGCCCAGGTTGAAGCCGTGCGGGCGGGAGACCGACCGCACCACGCGCATCGCCTGCCGGGTGAGCTCGCCCAGCTCGACCGTCTCGTCGGCGGTCAGGTCGGTGTAGTCGGCGACGTGCCGATAAGGGCAGATCAAGAGATGACCCGGGTTGTACGGGTAGAGGTTGAGCACCGCGTAGACCAGCTCGCCCCGCGCCACGACCAGGCTTTCTTCGTCGGGTGCGGCCGGCTGCCGGCAGAACGGGCAGCCCGACGGCTCGGCGTAGCCCTCCGGCGGCGCGTCCTCGCCGGAGATGTAGGCCATCCGGTACGGCGTCCAGATGCGCTCCAGCCCGTCCGGCTCCCCCGTCTCGAAACCCACGCCCCGAGCCTATGCCAACGCGGCGGCGAGCCAGGGAGGTAGCGCCTCGCGGGCCGACAGCCAGGCGGGCGGGATGCCGTCGAGCCCGGTGTGCGCGGCCACGATGCCGCCCGCGATCGCGCAGGTGGTGTCCACGTCGCCGCCGGCCGCCACGCACGCCTGGATCGCCGCCGGATAGTCGTCGAGGAAGTGGTCGGCGACCCAGACCGCGAACGGCACCGTGTCGCGCGCCAGCGCCCGCTCGCCCCGGCCCAGCGCGTACGCCGCCTCGTCCGGCCGCCGGAGGCGCACCGCCGACAGCAACCCGTCGCGGACGGCCCCGTCCGGCGTGTGCGCGGCCACCGCCCGCAGCAGGCCGGGCCGGTGCCCGTCGAGCCGGCCGGCCGCCGCCAGCGCCGCCGCCACCGCGACCGCGACCCCGCCCGCGATGCCGTCGGCGTGCGCGTGCGTCACCTCGGCCGCCCGGGCGCCCTGGATCGCCGCGTGCGCGAGCGAGTCGGCGTGCCAGGCGCCGAGCGGGGCCGCCCGCATGGCCGCGCCGTTGCCGGCCGAGCCCTGCCCGTCGAAGGCCGACGCCGCCGCGATCGGCCACGGCAGGCCCTCGCGGATCGCCCGCAGCATGGTGACCGCGCCGGGGCCGTACCCCCGATACGGATCGTGATGCCGGCCGAGCAGCTCGGCGAACGCGTCCCGGTCCAGGTCGCCCTCGGCCAGGACGGCGACCAGACAGCACGCCTCCTCGGTGTCGTCGGTCCACTCCCAGGGGCCGGGCGGCAGCTCATGGAACTCGACCGGGCCGGCGAGACCCTGGGCGCCCAGGGCGTCACCGACGCTCAGACCGGCCAGGCTCTCCAGGGCCAGGGCCAGTCGCGTACCGGGGAAAAGCGTGAATGACATCGGCACATCGGATGGTATTCCATCACTGCGCGTGATCGAAGAGTGTCCCTCAATCACGGGTTAGGCGCCGCTTGCCCACGGCTGTACGGTCTCTGCATGGCCACGGTGTTGCTCGTCGAGGACGATCACGTCGTGCGTGGCGCCATGCTCCGATCGCTGACCGACCGGGGGCACGCCGTGCACGCGGTCGGCACCGCCCTGGACGCGTTGCGCCGGGTCGCGGCCGAGACCCCCGACCTCGTGGTTCTCGACCTGGGACTGCCCGATCTGGACGGTTCGGACGCGTTGCGCATGCTGCGTGGCATCACCGACGTCCCGATCATCATCGCCACCGCGCGCGACGACGAGCAGACGGTCGTCCGGCTGCTGCGGGCCGGCGCCGACGACTACATGGTCAAGCCGTTCACCGGCGCCCATCTCGACGCGCGCATCGCCACCGTGCTGCGCCGGGTGGGCCGCGCCAGCCGCACCGCCCAGCCCGCCGTGCACGAGGTCGGCGAGCTGCGGGTCGACGTCGGCGAGCGCAGCGCCAGCCTGGGCGACCAGTCGCTGGCCCTCACCCGTAAAGAGTTCGATCTGCTGGCGTACCTGGCCGCCCGCCCGGGCCGGGTGGTCTCCCGTCGTGAGCTGTTGGAGGAGGTATGGCGACAGCCATCGGTCGGCGAGGACCAGACGATCGACGTCCATCTGTACTGGCTCCGCCGGAAACTGGGCGAGTCCGCGGCGAAGCCTCGCTACCTGCGCACCGTGCGGGGGGTCGGATTCCGGTTGGTGGCGCCGGACTGAGGTCCCGGCTGGCCGTCATCACCGCCGCCACGACCGCCATCGCCGCCCTCGCGTTCCTCGTCCCGCTCGGCTGGAAGCTGCGCTCCGACCACCGGGAGCAGGTCATCGCGGTGGCCGAGCGGCGCAGTGCCACCATCGCGGGCGCGATCGCGGCCGGCGCCGACAAGAAGGGCCTGGCCGCGGCGGTCTCGGCGGCGGGCGGCCGGACGGTGGTGCATCCGGCGGGCGGCACGGTGCCCGGGCATGTGGACGCGGCCGAGGTGCGCAGAACGGCGTCGAGCGGCGAGATCCGCGAGGTCTCGGTTCCCGACGGTCTCGTACGCCTGGAGCCGGTCACCGTCGGCGGCAAGACATCGGTGGTCGAGGTGTTCGTGCCGGCCGCCGATCTCGGCGGCGACACCACCCGCGACTGGCTGCTGCTGCTCGGCATCGCGCTCGGCCTGGTCGGCGGCTCGGTCTTCGTGGTCGACCGGCTCGCCCGCGGCGCGGTCAGCTCGGCCCGCAACCTGGTCGACGCGGCGATGGCCGTCGGCGGCGGCGACCTCGACGTGCGCATCGAGCCGTCCGGGCCGCGCGAGCTGGCCGAGGCCGGCTACGCGTTCAACCGGATGGCCGACCGCCTGGTCAGCTCCCGCACCGACGAGCGCGAGCTGGTCGCCGACCTGTCGCACCGGCTGCGCACCCCGCTGACCGCGCTGCGGCTGGACGCCGAGGCCCTCGATCCGGACGACACCCAGGTCGGCATGTTCGACCAGGCCGAGCTGGACCGGCGGCGCGGCATCCGGCGCATCCGGCAGGCGATCGTGACGCTGGAGGGCGAGGTCAACCAGCTGATCAACACCACTCGCCAGGCCGTCGCGGCACAGGTCGCGGAGGCGCCGGAGGACGGGTTGTGCGACGCCAGCGAGGTCGTACGCGAACGGATGATGTTCTGGTCGGCGCTGGCCGGCGACCAGAACCGGCAGTACCGGGTGATCGGCGCCCATCTCCGCATCCCCGTTCCGGTGGCCCGCGCCGAGCTGGCTGCCGCGCTCGACGCCGTTTTGGGTAATGTCTTCCGCTACACACCCCAGGGCACCGCCTTCGAGGTCGGCCTCTCCCGGCGTGACGGCTGGGTGGCCGTCCGTGTCGACGACGCGGGTCCCGGGATCCCCGATCCGGAGAAGGCGATGCAGCGTGGCCAGAGCAACCAGGGCTCGACCGGCCTGGGTCTCGACATCGCCCGTCGCGCGGCGCGGGCGGCGGGCGGCTCGGTGAGCCTCGACCGGGCCGCGATGGGCGGCGCCAGCGTCGTCATGCTGCTCGCCGACGCCGAGGCCGCGCCCAAGCAGGCCAGCCGGTTCGGGCTGGTCGGCCGCCTCGCGCGGGAGCGCACGAGCCGCCCGGGGCGGCCCGAGTGAGCGGGACGCCGGGCGGTGCAGCAGTTGCTTAGATCTGCATTAAAGAGGTTTCCCCGGCTCGGCCGGAGTGGAATTGTTCCCCCCGCGCGAGATGGCCGTCCCCCGGTCACCTCCCACCGCGCCCCCGCCAGGCAAGGAGAGGATTTGTCCACCCACCGCCGGCCGGTGATCGCCCCGCGCGCGCATCGCCGGGTGGAGATGCCGCGCGGCGATCGGTCGTGGACACGTCGCCCCTGGAGCCATCGGCTGCTGCCGGTCGGGCTCGGGCTCGCGGTGCTCGGCGTGGGCGGGGTCGTCGGCCCGAGCGTGGTCGAGGAGGTCTCCGGCGGCGACTCCCAGCGGCTCGAGCTGACCGCGCTGCCCAAGGACAACCCGGGGCAGGGCCTGGTCTACGAGGGACTCGCGGCGGCCAAGGCCGATGCGATCTGCGCCGGTACGTACCAGTTGGACGATCAGACCTGCACGCACGGCCCCGACCCGGCCCCGCCCGGCCTCTCGGTGCGCCGTGACGTCGCCCCGGTCACCTCCAAGGCGCCCGAGCCGGTGCAGCCGACCCAGGAGTCGGCGACCGTGCCCGGCGACGCCGAGATCGCCCGCGACGAGGGCGGCAGCGCGCTGACCGCGGACGCGCCGGCGCTGGTGCCCGACGCGGCGCCGGGCGAGGCCGACTTCGTGATGGGCAACCAGGGCGTGGCCTGCGAGTCCGACGGACGCAGCGGCAAGCGGGTGCAGGTGCTCTACCTGCACGAGTTCGGCAGCCCGTCGCGCTACACCGACTTCCTCGGCTCGATCCGCACCTGGACGGCCGGGGCCGACCAGATCTTCGACCAGAGCGCCGGCGAGACCGGCGGCTCGCGGCACGTCCGGTTCGTCACCACCCCCCAGTGCCGGGTCGACGTGGCCGAGGTGCAGCTGCCGCCCGAGGCGCTGAGCTCGTTCGCCAAGAGCGTCCGGGCGCTGCAGGCGCTCGGCTACAACCGCACCGACCGTAAGTACATGATGTTCGCCGACGCGAACGTCTACTGCGGCATCGCGACCTACATCGCCGACCGCCGGGCCGGGCTGGGCAACCGCAACAACGGCGGCCCGTCGTACGGCCGGGTCGACGCCGGCTGCTGGAGCTCGGTGATGGCCGCCCGCGAGCTGACCCAGACGCTGGGCGCCGTGCTGATCGGCTCGCCGAACGCGAGCGGCGCCGGGGGCTGTCTCGACGAGTACGACCTGCTCTGTGGCGAGGACCGCTCCGGCAAGCCGCTGCGCAACGTCTGCCCGAAGAAGCACGAGAACCGTCTCGACTGCGGCCACGACGACTATTTCAGCACCAACCCCCGCCCGGGCAGCTACCTCGCCCGCAACTGGAACATCGCGACCAGCGAGTTCCTGCTGCGCAGCGACGGCGGCGACGACATACCGGACGCCGGACCAGCGCCCGAGGCCCCGGCCGGCCCGGCCACGCCGCCGGCCACCCCGGCGACCGCGGCGCCGACGACCGGCGGTCCCACCGGCCCGGCCGGCCCGGCCGGCGAGCCGAGCGCCGACGTGTCGTACGACCCCGGCGCCGCCGACGGTGGCGGCGACGCTCCGCCGAGCCCCGAGGCCACGGCCACGCCCGCGCAGCCACCGACCTCGGCGCCGGTCTCCGCGGAGCCGGTGCAGGGCAAGGTGCAGCCGATCGTGACCCAATCGGTGGCGGCCCAGCCGGTGCAGGCCGTGCTCGAGATCCGCGACGCCACCAGCAGCTCGGTCCGGCTCAGCTGGAGCGCCGCCTCCTCCACGGCGACCTACGAGGTGTGGGTCGGCAACTCCCCGATCGCCACCACGAAGGCGACCCGGGCCCGGCTGATCGGCCTGCGTCCCGACGGGAAGTACGTCGTGACCATCAAGTCCGGCAAGACGTACGCGGCGAAGGCCACCGCCGAGACCGCGCCTGCCGCCCGGCCGGCGCAGAACACCTGGTTCACCCTGACCAACGCACTGACCGGCGGCGCCGCCGACCTGTACGCGGCGCGGACCGCGAACGGCACGCCGCTGACCCTGGCCGAGACCGACGGCAACGCCCAGCAGCAGTGGCAGCTCGTCCCGGCCGGGGACGGCAAGAGCTACTCGCTGGTCTCGCGGGCCACCGGCAAGTGCGTGGCGCCGCTCGGCGGCAACCCGGTCGCGGGCACGCCCCTGGTGCAGGGCGACTGCGGCACCGACGACGGGGCCCGCTGGCAGTTGCAGGCCTCGGATTACGGATTCACCCTGCGCACCACGGTCGGCGACCTGGTCGCCGGCGTAGGCGAGCAACGCTTCGGCGCACACCGCGTGCTGGTGCTCCAGAACGGCAACGGTCAGCGCCACCAGAGCTGGACGGCGGTACCCGACTGAGCGGGAGGCACAATGCCCGAGACGCTGGCAAAACCCCTGGCCGAGCCCGAGGAGGGCCCGGCCCGCTTCAACAAGCGGCGCCTGATCCGCTGGATCGCGATCCTGACCATCGGCATCATCGTGGTGCTCGCGGTCTGGCAGGAGCCGCTCTACGCGCGCTTCTGAGCGGCCCCGCGCGGCCGGCGCGCACCGCGCGAACGCGTCCGCGCGGTCGTCCGACGCGCGCGGACGCCCAGGCGCGGCCGGCTCACGCCCGTGCTGAGGTGTAGGCGTCGATCTCGGCGAGCAGGGCTTCCTTCCCGGCCGGGGACAGGAAGCTCTGCGTCACCGCGCCCCGGGCCAGGCCGGCCACGCCGTGCGCGTCGAGGCCGAGCAGTCGCGCGGCCACCGCGTACTCCTGGACGAGAGACGTGCCGAACATCGGCGGGTCGTCGGAGTTGATGCTGATCGGCACGCCGGCGGCGACCAGCGCCGGTAGCGGATGCTCGTCGAGGGTGGCGACCGCGCGCGTACGCAAATTGGAGGTCGGCGAAATCTCCAGCGGAATGCCGTTCCCGGCCAGATAGGCCATCAGTTCCGGATCGTGCGCCGCGCTGATGCCGTGCCCGATGCGCTCGGCGCCGAGATCGCGAATGGCCGACCAGACGGTCTCCGGCCCGGTGGTCTCGCCGGCGTGCGGAACACTGTGCAGCCCGGCCGCCCGCGCCTGGTCGAAATACGGTTTGAACTGCGGCCGGGGAACGCCTATCTCGGGTCCGCCGAGGCCGAAACTGATCAGCCCGTCGGGCTGCTCCCCGAGCGCCACCCGCAGCGTCTCCTCGGCCGCCGGCAGGCCGGCCTCGCCCGGGATGTCGAAGCACCAGCGCAGCTCGATGCCGAAATCGGCGGCGGCGCCGCGCCGAGCGTCCTCGATCGCCTCGCAGAACGCCTTGGCCGGGATGCCGCGCTTCACGCTCGAGTACGGCGTGATCGTCAGCTCGGCGTAACGCACCCGCTGGCGGGCCAGCTCGCGGGCCACCTCGTAGGTGAGCGTGCGGACGTCCTCGTCGTCGCGGATCAGGTCGACGACGGTCAGGTAGACCTCGATGAAATGCGCGAAGTCGCGGAACGCGAAGTAGTCGGCGAGCGCGGCCGGGTCGGCCGGGACCGGCGACCGGCCCTCGTGCCGGGCGGCGAGCTCGGCGACGATCCGCGGCGACGCCGAGCCCACGTGGTGGACGTGCAGCTCGGCCTTCGGCAGCTCGGCGATGAACGAGGTCAGGTCGCTCACGGAAGTCCCCTCTACTCGGCGGTCCGCGCCACCACGAAGACGCGGCGGAACGGGAACGCGACGTGCCCGTGTGCCGCGGGATAGGCGGCGGTCAGCTCCCGCCCCAGGTCGGCGCGGAACGACTCCCACGCATTCTGGTCCAGGGCGGCCTTGACGGGCCGCAACGCCGTGCCCTCCATCCAGCGGAGCACCGGGTGCACGTCGCCGTCGGCCGGCAGCAGGTGCAGATAGGTCGTCTCCCAGGCGTCGACCGTCGCCCCGGCGCCCATCAGCAGGCCGGCGTACCCCGCCGGGTCGTCCACCGGCGCCTCCCGGGTCGCGTGCGCCACCCCGTACTCGCCGGCCACCGACCGCAGCAGCCGGTGCGAGGGCGCGTCGAAGTTGCCGGGCACCTGCATCGCCAGCCAGGCCCCGGCCGGAAGCTCGGCCGCCCAGCGCGCGAGCAGCTCGCGGTGGCCGTCCACCCACTGCAGCGTGGCGTTGGTGACCAGGACGTCGACGTCGGGCCCCGGTTTCCAGTCGCGGACGTCGCCGAGCTGGAACCAGGCCGGCCCGCCGTGCGCGACCGCCTTGTCGATCATCTCGGGCGACGAGTCGACGCCGGTCACCCGCGCCTGCGGCCAGCGCTCGGCCAGGGTCAGGGTCAGCTCGCCGGGCCCGCAGCCGAGGTCGGCCACCGCCCGGGGGCGGACGGCGCCGATGCGGCCGGTCAGATCGAAGAAGGGCCGGGAGCGCTCGGCCCCGAAACGCCGGTACACACCTGGATCCCACATGCGCAGCCTCCAAACCGTACGTACGTCTTGCAAGAAGATAGCAGAGAAACCGGTAGGGTCGAATCGTGGAAAATCGCAGCTTCTCGAGGATGGGCCGCACCGTCGGCGTGATCGGCCTGGGCGCCTGGCAGCTGGGCGCCGACTGGGGTGACGTGAGTGAGGCCGACGCGCACGCGACCCTGCAGGCGGCGGTCGACGCCGGGGGCACCTTCATCGACACCGCCGACGTCTACGGCGACGGTCGCAGCGAGCAGATCATCGGCTCGTTCATAAAAGACAAGCCGCAGCTCACGGTCGCTACCAAGATGGGGCGCCGGGTGCCGCAGCTGGTGGAGAACTACACGCTCGACAACTTCCGGGCGTGGACCGACCGCTCCCGCGCCAACCTCGGCGTGGAGACGCTCGACCTGGTGCAGCTGCACTGCCCGCCGACGCCGGTCTTCTCCTCGGGCGAGGTCTACGACGCGCTCGACACCCTGGTGCAGGAGAAGCGCATCAAGGCGTACGGGGTGAGTGTCGAGAAGGTCGACGAGGCGCTGGCCGCCATCGCCCGCCCGGGCACCGCGAGCGTCCAGATCATCCTCAACGCCTTCCGGCTCAAGCCGCTCGAGCAGGTGCTGCCGGCCGCGGCCGCCGCCGGCGTGGGGATCATCGCGCGGGTGCCGCTGGCCAGTGGCCTGCTCTCCGGGCGCTACGACGAGCACACCACCTTCCCGGCCAACGACCACCGCAACTACAACCGGCACGGCGAGGCGTTCGACGTCGGCGAGACCTTCGCCGGGGTGGACTTCGAGACCGGGCTCGAGGCCGTGCGCCGGCTGCACCCGCTCATCCCGGCCGGTGCGACGATGGCGCAGTTCGCGCTGCGCTGGATCATGGACCAGCCGGGCGTCACCGTCGTCATCCCGGGCGCGCGCAACGGCGACCAGGCCCGGGCCAACGCGGCCGCCGCCGACCTCGCACCGCTGCCGCCCGAGACGCTGGCCGCGGTCACCGAGGTCTACGACGAACTGATCCGCCCGGCGGTGCATGACAAATGGTGAACGATCCGGCATCGCCGCCGCGCCTCAAGGGGTGGCTGCCCATGACCATCGGGTTACTCGCGATCGTGCTGGGTGCTCTGTGGACACTGCAGGGACTCGACATTCTGTCCGACAGCAAGATGAGTGGTAAAGAACCCTGGGCAATCATCGGCGGCGGCGTTGCCGTGTTCGGCCTGATCCTCGTCGTGATCGGCGAGCGTGTCCGATCTCGATCCAAAAGATAAATAACCGGAAAACAAGAAAAGCCCCGCACCCTCCCGATCATGCGATCGGCAGAGTGCGGGGCTTGTGTTGATCGGAAGCCGACCTCCGCCAGGCGATCGGCAGCCGGTCGATGACCGGCGTGGTGTCTCAGAGCGGGCGAACCTGCTCCGCCTGCGGGCCCTTCTGGCCCTGGGCGATCTCGAACTCGACCCGCTGGTTCTCTTCCAGACTGCGGTAACCGCTCATCTGGATGGCCGAGAAGTGGACGAACACGTCAGCACCCCCGCCATCGACGGTGATAAAGCCGAAGCCCTTGTCCGCGTTGAACCACTTCACGGTTCCTTGCGCCATACTGAACTCTCCCTCTGAAAATGCCAGCCCTGCTGAGCCCGGGCTTATGACCGTTTTCGAGCAGCGGCGCCGTGAGGCGGCCCTTCCAGAGGACGTCCCATCCGCCACCACCCGGTGACGCCTACCCGATCCTCTATCGGCCGGCATCCCGTGGTCTTGGCGGAAGCAGCGAACCACGTACGCAAAAACTGGGCACACTGTACCTGAAAATCGGCGCGGAAAGCTCCCCCCGGCGTGAATCGAATAAACGTCCGCTGATGCGGAAAAGGCCCCCCACTTCGCTCTCGCGATGTGGGAGGCCGACCTTGCCGGGTGCGAACTACTCGGGCCAATGACCGGTAAGTCGTCGCACGCCGGTGGCGCCGCCTCGATCGACGGCCGCCTTCACGAGCGCGAAGATCGCGCCCTGCAGCGCGGCCGCCGCGAGGATCTCGCCCCAGCCACGGTCCTCATCGGTCGCGTCCGGCGCGTCGTCGTCGCCGGAAACCGCCTTCCAGACCTCCTTGAAGGCGAACCCGGCGATGGCACCGGCGGCCACGCCGAGCAGCATGCCGACCGGCTTGTACGCGATCTTCCCGGCCTTGCTCAACGCCGACTCCCCCGCACCACCAGAATGATCCCGACGACCGCCGCCACGCCGGCCACCACCAGAGCCATCGGCACCGGCGAGGACTGCACCGCGTCGCGGACGCGTACCTTCGCCTGCCCGACCTGGTCGAGCGCGCGCACCTTGACCCGCTCGACCTCGTCGCGAGCGCGGGCCTTCACATCGGCCTTCGCGGCCAGTGCCGACACCGTCTCGCCGAGCTCGGCCCGGGTCTGCTGAATGCCGGCCCGCAGCTCCTCGACCGTCGGCTTCGGGGCCGGCGGCTGCTGCGGCAGCTGCTGTTGCTGCTGGTCGCTCATGAACGGGCCCCCTTGACCGCCTGCTTGACCTCGTCCACGTCGGCCTTGACGCTCTCGATCGCGGCGATCGGCTCCGGGGGAACCGCCTTGGTCACCTGGCTCTTGCCGACCAGCGCCAGCACGCCGGCGACCGCGAACAGCACCACGGTCCAGATCAGCGCGGCCAGCCACAGCGGCAGGAAGATGTCGAAGACGATGATCAGCGTGGCGATCGTGGCCCCGATGCCGTAGAGGCCCAGGACGCCGCTCGTGCCGAACAGGCCGATCCCGATGCCGGCGTGCTTGCCTTTTTCCGCCAGCTCGGCCTTGGCCAGTGCGAGCTCGTCGCGGACCAGCCGGGATATCTGTTCACTCGCCCGTTGCACCAGCTCGGCCGTGGACTGTTCCGCCACCGGACGGGCCTGCTTACCGTTCAGGACATCGGCCATGGTCGCCCCCTTTCCCTTCACCGGTTTATGCCCTGATCAACTGATCGTCAATCCTCCCGCACGAAACCCGGCAGACGGGCATGGATCAGACGACCGGAGTCATCACGCTGCGGGCCATCCCGGTCCACCGCGTCTCCGTCCGGACGGGCTCCGTCCACCGCGTCTCGGTCCGCCCGGGCACCGTCCGCCCGGGCACCGTCCGCCCGGGCACCGTCCGCCCGGGCACCGTCCGCCCGGGCACCGTCCGCCTGATCTCCGTCCGGCCCGGCGAAGCGCGCGCCGCGCTCGTCGCCGTCGCGGCCGGCCGAGAAGACACGGGCATCGTCCTTGGCGTCGCCGTCGTCGCGTGGCCTGGGCCTCGGCCGCGCGGTGACCGGCCCCCGCGACCGTGGACCGCCCGCGACGCCGTGCGGCTCGGCACCGCCCGCGACGCCGTCCGCCTGCGGACTGCGCGCGACACCGTCCGGCTGGGGACTCCGCGCGACGCCGTCCGGCTCGCGAGCGCCGGGGACGTTGTCCGGCGAGAGCTCGGCCCGCACCCGCGGCAGGGCGTCGCGCTGGTGCCGCCAGACGAAGGTCACCAGGCGCTCCCGCACCAGGCACCGCAGATCCCACAGGGCTCCCGCGTCGTGGGCGCTGACCAGGGCGCGCAGCCGCACGTTGCCGCCCACGGCGTCGGTCACCTGCAGCACGCAGACCCGGCCGTCCCACAGCTGCGACCCCTCGCAGACCGCGCGCAGCTCGGCCCGCAGCGGCTCGACGTCGGTCGCGAAGTCGACGTCGAGCTCGGCGGTGCCCAGCACGGCCGAGCCGGTCCGCGTCCAGTTCTGGAACGGCTTGGTGGTGAAGTACGAGGTCGGGAGCAGCAGGCGGCGGTCGTCCCAGATCTGCACGGCCACGTAGGTGAGGGTGAGCTCCTCGATCCGGCCCCACTCGCCCTCGACCACGACGACGTCGTCGACGCGTACGGCATCGCTGAAGGCAAGCTGGAGGCCCGCGAAGACATTGCCCAACGTGCTCTGCGCGGCCAAGGCCGCGATGACGCTGACCAGGCCGGCCGATGCGAGCACGCTGGCGCCGAGCGCCCGGATGCCGGGGAACGTCATCAGCACCACGCCGAGCGTGATCACCACGATCGTGGCGACGGTGACCCGGCGCAGTATCACGACCTGGGTCTTGAGCCGGCGGCGTTTCAGGTTGTCCGGCACGTCGGTGCGCCAGCGTGCCAGCGCGGCGTCCTCGAGGACCAGCACCAGAGCCGCCACCAGCCAGGCGAACGCGGCGATGAACAGGATCACCAGCACGTGCAGCAGCGGGCCGCGGCCGGTGAAGTCGCCGGCCCGCCAGCGGATGGCCTGCTGGACGGCGAACAACGTGAACGTGGCCAGGAACGGGTGGTGTGCGGTGCGGGCCAGATCGGCGGCCAGGGCCGAGCGGCGGCCGATCCGGACGACCACCCAGTGGAGCACCTCGACCAGGACGATCGCGACGCCCGCCGACGCCACGACCGCGAGGATTGCGGTCATCAGGTCATGCACCAGCCGTACTCCCTCTCGCATTCCGGGTGACAAAACGGGGACCAGCGACCCAGCTTGCCCAGGTCACCGGCCCCCGCAACCCTCTCGCGCGGAAGTTTGGCGTTGGCTCACACTTTCCGATACCGGGCCTGCGCGAAGCAGTAGATGCCGAACGCGGCGATCCCGAGACCGATCAGCGCCAGCAGCCAGACGCCCCACGGGTGGCCGGCCAGCGTCTTCAGCGCGGCGTCGAGACCACGGGCCTTGTCCGGGTCGTAGGTCACGGCGGCCGTGATGACCAGCACGCCGGCGATGGCGTACGCGACGCCCTTGGCCATGTAGCCGAGCATGCCGAGCCGGGTCGTCGACTTGCGCACCGACGCGGCCATCTCCTGCGTGTTCAGGTGCTTCAGGAACTTCTTGCGCAGCCCGTAAACGAAGATGCCGATGCCGACACCGAGCACCACCAGGCCGACGAAGCCGATCAGCCAGCGGCCGCCGGAGTGGGCCATGATGCCGGCCGACTTGTTCTCCTGGCTCTGCGCCATCGACGCGTTGGCGCCGCGCAGCACGTTGACCGCGTACCAGGCCAGCACCAGGTAGAGGACCGCGCGCACGCCGGAGACGACGCGCTCGGCCATGGCCGACTTGTCGCGGGGGCCGCTCTCGCCGATGACGGCCTCGAACGCCTGCCAGATCGCCAGCCCGACCATGCCGATCGCGATCAGGACCAACAGGAACTTGCCGAAGCCGTTGCCGGCCAGGCTCTTCAGGGCGCCGGACTGGTCGCTCTCCTTGCTGCTTCCGGCGAAGGCCACCTGGAACGCGATCCAGGCGAAGAGCAGATGAATGATGCCGTAGCCGACGAAGCCGGCCCGAGCTACGTACTCGAGCGGCTTGCTGTCGGCCGCGCGTGACGCGGTGTATTTGACGTTCGAGGTCGCGGAGGACATGTTCCCTCATTGACCCGTCTTGACTTCTGACAAACCTCAGTTGCGTGACACCTGGAAAGTAACGGTGTCGCCGGTGATGCTGTCGAGTGACACGTTGAGGCCCGCGACCTGCACGGCCTGCTGCCCCTTGGTGAGCGTGACCTGCTTGCCGGCCACCTCGAGCGTCACCGTGTCGGCGTCGGCGCTGACGAACTTCGCCTCCACCCCGAGCACGCCGGCGCTCGCGTTCACCTCGCGCTCGACGGTCACGGTGCACTGGTCGACGCCGCAGTCGACGTTGTCACTGCTGCAGGCGGCCGTCGCGCCGAGGAGCGCGATGCCGAGGGCGGCGGAGCTGAGGGCGGCGGCGACGCGCCGGGTGGGCTTGAGCACCATTCGAGGGTACGGGTGGTCTTCCACCCTAAAGTGGCAGGTGTGAGCGACTTCGATGTCCGGGACAACGCCGCCGACCACCGTTTCGAGCTGCTGGCCGACGGCGAGATCGCCGGCCTGGCCATGTACCGCCTCCGCGACGGCGCGATCGTCATCACCCACAGCGAGGTGAGCCCCGAGTTCCGCGGCCGCGGTTACGGCAACGAGCTGGCCGCCCGGACGCTCGCCCTGATCCGCTCCCGCGGCGAGAAGGTCATCACGCTTTGCCCGTTCTTCGCGCGCTACGTCCAGGACCACCGCGAATGGGACGACATCGTCGTCGAGCCGTAGCGCCGGGACATCCCGGCCGCTAGGCGGCCAGCGGTGCCGGGACCGCGCTTCCCGCGATCAGCTCGGCGGCGGCCTGCCCCAGCGCACGTGTAGCGCCGTAAGTCGCGATGTGCACCCCGCCCAGAACCGCCACCGGGACGCCCATCTCCACGACGATCGCGTCCGGGCGTGCCTCGAGCACCCGGGCCAGCGCCGTTGCCAGCCACGGGTGCCGGTGCACGTCCCGGGCGACCAGCACGAGGGCTCGGCCCTCCGCGCCGGACAGCACCGGGGCCGCGGGGTCGGCCACGCCGTCGAGGTCGTCGGCGGTGAGCCGGACCGAGGTCGTGCCGGGCAGCAGGTCGTCCAGGGGGGCGCCGACGCCCCACGGGGTCTCGGCGCCGATCGCGATGTTGCGGGGCGGGGCGAACTCGACCACGTGCGCGGGGCGGTCGATGGGCAGCGCCGTGGCGCCGTCGGCCACGGTCACCCGGATCGCGCGGCGGGCGGCCTCGAAGCCGACCTGGGAGCCGTCGCGCACCAGTTCCACGGCCGGGCGTAGGACCGGGTGATCCGCGCCGTCCGCGAGGCGCGACCCGGTTTCGGTCTGTACGCGGGTGGTCCAGGCGCCGAGGGCGCGCACCCGGGCGGCGGCGTCGGCCAGCCGTTCCTCGGGCAGCTCGCCGGAGCGGACGGCGGCCACGATCGCGTCGCGCAGCAGGGTCGCGGTCTGCTCGTCGGCGTGGTCGCCGCCCACGCAGATCGCGTCGACGCCGGCGGCCAGCGCGCGCACCGCCGCGCCGGCCAGGCCGTACTTGCGGCGTACGCCCTGCATCTCGATGCCGTCGGTGACGATCAGGCCGTCGAAGCCGAGCTCGCCGCGCAGCAGGTCGGTCATGATGCGGCGGCTCAGGGTGGCCGGGAGCTCGTCGTCGTAGGCGGGGACGAGCAGGTGGCCGGTCATCACCGCGCGGACGCCGGCCTCGATCGCGGCCCGAAAGGGCAGCAGCTCCACGGCGTCGAGCTCGGCCCGGTCGCGGGCGATCAGCGGGACGTCGTGGTGCGAGTCGACGCTGGTGTCGCCGTGGCCGGGGAAGTGCTTCGCACAGGCGGCGACGCCGGCCTGCTGGAGACCCCGGACGAAGGCGGCCGAGTGGCGGGCCACCAGCAGCGGCTCGGCGCCGAAGGCGCGTACGCCGATCACCGGGTTGTCGGGGTTGCTGTTGACGTCGGTGTCGGGCGCGTAGTCGAGGGTGATGCCCGCGCGGGCCAGATCGGCGCCCAGGTCGCAGGCCACGGCCTCGGTCAGCGCCGGGTCGTCGATCGCGCCCAGCGCCAGGTTGCCCGGCCGGGAGCTTCCGCGCCGCGACTCGAAGCGGGTGACGTCCCCGGCCTCCTCGTCGATGGCCACGATCACGTCCGGCCGCTCGGCCCGCAGCTGGGCGGTGAGCGCGGACACCTGCGCCGGTGACTCGACGTTGCGGGCGAACAGCGCCACCCCGCCGAGACCCTCGCCGAGCCGGCGGCGGACCCAGTCCGGCGCGCTGGTGCCGACGAACCCGGGCTGGAGCACGGTCGCGGCCAGCTCCGGCAATTCGTGGTTGGGCATGGGCCCCCGTACCTCCGGTGACGTCGTCGCGCGCGCCATGGGAGCGCGCCCCCCGTTGTGCTGACCTATGGTCACACCCGGTCCGGGATTTAGTCAACAAACCTTTCTATTTGATGGGACCCGATCGGGTGCCGATACGATGACGACGTGCCGATCCCCCCTACGACGCTCGCCGCGGGCTCCGGCGTCGATTGGTCGCAGGTCCACGCCGTACGCCTGCTCGGTGTGGCTCTTGCCGTGATTTTTCTTCTCTGGGCGATTCGCCGGATGTTCGGCGGAAAGAAGTAGCACCGTTTGCGGGTGGGCACCTCGGGGCACACTGGCGGCTCGATGAAGATTCCCGTGTACGGACCACGTCTGCGCCGGGTCGCCCGTCAGCAGTTCGGGTGGCCCTCGTTGCGCCCGGGCCAGTTCAAGCCGATGCGGGCGGTGCTGCGGCGCCGCGACGCGCTGGTGGTGCTGCCCACCGGGGGCGGCAAGTCGGCGATCTACCAGATCCCGGCCGTGCTGCTGCCCGGACCGACCATCGTCATCTCGCCGCTGCTCGCCCTTCAGCAGGACCAGATCGCGGCGCTCAACGAGCGCGGCGACGGGAAGATCCGCGCGGTGCGGGTGAGTTCGGCCGAGACGCCCAACCAGCAGCGTGAGGCGATCGAGGAGGTACGCGCGGGGCGCGCCGAGTTCCTCTTCACCACGCCCGAGCAGCTGGCCGACCCCGATCGGCTCGCCGAGATCAAGGCGCTGAAGCCCGGCCTGGTGGCCGTCGACGAGGCGCACTGCATCTCGGCGTGGGGCCACGATTTCCGGCCCGACTTCCTCGCCCTCGGCGACATGATCGAGCAGATGGGCCGACCGCCGGTGCTGGCGCTGACGGCGACGGCTTCCCCGCCCGTACGCGAGGACATCGTCTCCCGGTTGCGGCTGCGCGACCCGGAGATCCACGTCTCGGGTCTGGACCGGCGCAACCTGTTCCTCGAGGTGGCCTACTGCCCGGACGAGGACTACCGATGGCGGCGACTGACCGCCCTGCTCGACGCGGCCCAGCCGCCGGGGATCGTCTACGTCGCCACCCGGCGCGCGGCCGAGGAGCTGTCCGAGCGGCTCGTCGACGCCGGCTACAACGCGGCCTTCTACCACGGCGGCATGGCCGGCGGCGCGCGCGAGCAGCGCCAGGAGGACTTCGCGGCCGACAAGATCGACATCATGGTCGCCACGTCGGCGTTCGGCATGGGCATCGACAAGGCGAACATCCGCTTCGTGGCGCACGTGGCGCTGCCGGACTCGCCGGACAGCTACTTCCAGGAGATCGGGCGCTCGGGCCGGGACGGCTCGCCGGCCCACGCGATGCTGCTGTGGCGGGCCGAGGACGAGGCGATCCAGCGCTTCTTCACCGGCGGGTCGCCCGACGAGGCCGAGCTGCGGTCGGTGGCCGCGGCGTTGCGGTCGGGCCCGATCACCAAGACCGCGCTCAAGGAGAAGACGGGGCTCGGGCCGCGGAAGATCGGCCAGTATCTGGGGCTGCTGGAGCAGGTGGGAGCGGCCACCTCCGGCGCCGGCAACAAGATGACGGTTCCGATGTTCGCGCCGCTGCCGGCCGCGGCGGCGACCGCGGCGGTGAAGGAGTACGAGCGGCAGCAGGTCGTGATGCGGTCGCGGACGGACATGATGCGGGGCTTCGCCGAGAGCCGGGGCTGCCGGAGCCAGGTGCTTCTCGCCTACTTCGGCGAGGACCTGTCCCGGCCGTGCGGGCACTGCGACAACTGCGTCGAGGGCATTCCCGAGGAAAAACCCGGGGACGAGCCCTTCGCCGTGCACAGCAAGGTGCGTCACCACGAGTGGGGCAGCGGCATGGTGATGGGCTACGAGGAGGACCGGATGACCGTGCTCTTCGACGAACTCGGTTACAAGACCCTGTCGGTGCCCGTCGTCCTGGAAAACCAGCTGCTCACCGCCGAATGACGGCCGCTCGGCGGGGCTCCCCGCGGTAGGTGCCGAACGACCAGAGATTGCCCTCGGGGTCGCGGGCCGTGAACTCCTCCGAACCGTAGTCGGTCTTTCGCGGCTCGCGGACGATCACCGCGCCGGCGTGGGCGGCTCGGGCGTGGAGCTTGGCGACGTCGTCGGTCACGACGTAGGCGCCGAACGTGCCGGGCCGCAGCGGCCACTCGTCGTCCGGGCCGCGGTCGGCGGAGCCGAGCATGATGCCGCCGCCCAGGGGCCACGACAGCTGAGCGTGATCTACCTGGTCGCCGGAGCCGTAGACGGCCGTCTCCTCGAAGCCGAACGCGTCGACCAGGAATCGGATCAGGGCGCGGGCATCGTTCGCCCGGAGGGTGGGCCACACCTGCGGTGGCGGTGTTCGGTCATCGGTCATGCAGCCGATCATCGCGGGCGCCGGCCATGGCGTCTTGGACGAAACCGAACTCGTCGGCCAGCCATCGGGTCGGCGTACATCCGGCGAAGGCGCGGAACTCGCGTACGAGATGGGATTGGTCGGCGAAGCCGTGCCGCGCGGCCACGTCGGCCAGGCGGCACTCGCGGGTGAGGGCCCGGCGGGCGCGGTCGAAGCGGGCCACGCGCGCGGCCTCCTTGGGACGCAGCCCGACCTCGGCCCGGAAACGGTCGGTCAGGTAGCGGGCGCTCCAGCCCACCTCGGCGGCGACGGCGGCGACGGCGCCCGGGTCACCCGGCTCGAGCAGGCGGCCCACCGCGTAGCCGACCTCGGCGGGCACCGCGGCCCGGCCGGCGGAAGACGGGTCGGCGGGCAGGTGGCGGGCGAGCACGGCGTCGAGGGCGGCGAAGCGGGACGGCCAGTCGGCGGCGGCGCGGAGGCGGTCACGGACCTCGTCGACGAGCGCGGCGCCCAGCACGGCGGCGGCGTCGACGTCCAGGTGGGCGAGCTCGGCGGCCGGCAGGCCGAACAGGGCCCGGCAGCCGAGCGGGCGCAGCGCCACCTGCACGCCGGACTGGCGGCCGGGGTGGGTGATCAGCGCCGGCGTCAGGTGCAGGCCGCCGATCAGCGCGTCGTAACGGCCGGGACCTTGGCGCGGGTCCGGGTGGGCGGCGATCTCCAGCGGGTCGTCGAGCGTGAAGATCAGGGTGAGGTACGGCGAGGGCAGCCCCCGATGCCGGGCCGGCGCGACGTCCACCTGCCGGTACCCGGAGTAGAACCCGATGTAGGGCCGCAGCCCCGGCGACGGCCGGACCTGGGCGTACTCGTTCACCCCCACCCCGCCAGCATCGCACGGGGTGAGGGCGTCCCGAGAGGGTCAGCCGGGCGGTGTCAGTCGGTCAGCGCCTTGGCCAGGGCGTCGCGGAACGCCCGCTCGGTGTCGGTCACCGTCTCGCCGCCGATGCCGAGGACGCCGCCGGTGGAGGCGGCGCCGACCACGCTCTCGGCGATCTCGACGAGCCAGTGCTTGTAGGTCTCGGCGTCGGCCTGGTGGGCCTTGGCGGCGAGCAGCGCGTTCGCCTCGGCGGCACGCTGGAGCACGTCTTCGGCGTACGCGATCGGGTCGCCCGGCTCGATCACCGGCGCCTCCTCGCCCAGCTCGGGGTCGCCCACCTCGGCGACCAGCGCCGCGGCGACGGCCGACACCAGCCTGCTGGCCGAACCGCGCCCGTCGGAGATGACGTCGAGGCCGGCCTCGCTCTCGGCCCGGGTCTTGCGGGCGCTGTCGGGCGTGGCGGCGCTGGCCGCCGTCGCCACCGACTGCGGCAGGCCGACCAGCAGACCCCACTCCGAGTCGGTGAAGCCCAGCGTCGAGTACAGCGGTTCGTCGGTCACGGGTGTGTCCTTTGGTCTCGGCAATCGGGTACGGGTCGCTTCCTTACCCCGAAGTCGTCCGCAAAGTACCAGCGTCGGCGGGTTTTCGGCGCCACAGGGCCAGGGCCCGGGCCGCGGCGGCGACGATGGCGGCCGAGGCGAGGGCGGTGGCGGCGTCGGCGAGCAGCGGGGCGCGCAGCGGGTCGATGCGGGAGATGGCCTCGATCACCGAGAGCGCGCACAGCACGCCGTAGCCGGCGGCGGCCACGGCGACGGTCTGCAGGCGGGACCGCTCCGGCAGCGGCGTGTGCGCCAGCAGCCAGGCCAGCACGGGCAGGGCCAGCACGCCGTGCATCGGCACGAAGTGGGCCGGTTTCCACCGGGCGCCGACCGCGTACGCCGCCAGCTGGTCGCCGCGGGTGACGTCGAGGACGGCGATGACGACCATGACCGCGCCGATCGCCAGCGCCACGACGAGGGCGAGGAAACCGGCCCGCAGGGCCAGGCGCATCGACGGGGCGACGCCGGGCAGCGGGCGGAACGCGGCGACGGTGAGGGCGGTCACCACCACGATCAGGACTCCGCCGCCGGCGGCCAGGACGCGGGAGACGGCGGTGTCGAGCGAGGTCTGCATGTTGAAGTGGGACGGCACGTGCCGCCACGCCTGGACCGTGATCAGGGTGACCTCGGTGAGGCAGGCCAGGGCGAAGACGCCCAGCAGCAGGCGCCTCGTGCGGTCGCGCAGCGGCAGGTAGGAGGCGACCCAGGCCAGGGTGATCAGGGTCAGGCCGAAGGACAGGCCGAAGGTGGTGGGCTTTCGCCACGAGACCGGGCCCTCCCAGGTGCCGCCGGAGGTGATCAGCACGGCGGCGTGGAAGAGGCCGCTCGCGATCAGAACGGCGCCTAGCCGGTAGCACGCCCGCTCGATCGGGCGTGGGCTGGTGTCGGTGGCCATGCCGAGGATCCTTCCGGAACCGCGCAAGGCGGTCATCGGACCACGGTCGTACTTACGAATACGACCCTGGTATGAGGCCCTGCTCGAGGGCCGCCGCCACGGCGGCCGCCCGATCGCGGACGCCCAGTTTCGCGTACGCGTGCAGGAGGTGGGTCTTGACCGTCGCCTCGCTGATGTAGAGGCGCGCCGCCGCCTCCCGGTTGCTGCTGCCCCGCGCGATCAGCGTGAGCACCTCGATCTCGCGCTGGCTCAGCGGCTCGCGGGCCGGCGAGCGCAACGAGCCGATGAGACGTCCGGCCACGGCCGGCGACAGCACCGACTCGCCCCGGTGGGCCGCGGTGACCGCCCGGAAGAGGTCCTCGCGCGGGGTGTCCTTGAGCAGGTAGCCGGTCGCGCCGGCCTTGATCGCGGGCAGCACGTCGCGGTCGGTGTCGTACGTGGTCAGCACCAGCACCCGGGCCCGCGAGCCCTGGTCCCGCAGCGCCCGGATCGCGGTCACGCCGTCCATCTCGGGCATCCGCAGGTCCATGAGCACGACATCGGGCGACACCGCGGCCGCCACCGCCAGCGCCTCCTTGCCGTTGCCGGCCTCGCCCAGCACCTCGAAGCGGTCGTCCCCGGCGAACATGCCCCGCAGCCCGTCCCGTACCACCGGATGGTCGTCGACGATGAGCAGGCCGATCACGCCGCCGCCCCGACCGCGATGGCCGGCACCGCGGCCGACAACGCCGTCCCGGCGCCGGGCTCCGACTCGACCTCGAGCGTGCCGGCGATGCGCCCCAGCCGCTCCCGCATGCCGACGAGCCCGAACCCGCCTTCTTCCGAGATATCCGGAACGGCGGAGGGGTCGAAGCCGGCCCCGTCGTCCCGGACGTCCAACGTCACCACATCCTCCATATACGACAAAGTCAGGACAACTCGCCCAGCCGCGGCGTGCCGGGCGACGTTGGCCAGCGCCTCCTGAGCCGTCCGCAGCAGGGTTGTCTCGATCTCCGGCAGCAGCGAACGCGGCACACCGGTCGTGATCAGGGAGGCGGGCACCCCGTGCAGCGCGGACCAGCCGGAGACGACTTCGCCGAGCGCGTCGACCAGGGCGGCGGAGTCGAGGGGCTGCGGCCGCAAGGCCTGCACCGACCGCCGCGCCTCGGCCAGGCTCTCCCGGGCCAGCTTCCGGGCCGCGTCGATGTGCCGCGCGGAGGCCGGACCGGGAGTGGCCGACGCCGCCTCGAGCTGGGTGACGATGCCGGTCAGGCCCTGCGCCAGCACGTCGTGGATCTCGCCGGCCATCCGCTGCCGCTCGTCGTGCACCCCCGCCTCGCGCGCCTGCACCAGCAGCTGGGCGTGCAGGCCGGCGTTCTCCCTCATCGCCTCCTCGAGCGCGGCGTTCGCCCGGGCCAGCTCGTCGATCATCTCGACCCGCTTGGCCGACTGCTCGTCGTTCATCGCGCCGATCAGGGTCAGGGCGTTCGCGACGAGGAGGTTGAAGAACAGCAGCACCGCGAAGAAGATCCGCGACGACGGCTCGGCCAGCGCGGACAAGCCGCCGGCCTGGGCGAGGGCGGTCGCGACCGCCATCACGCTGACCCCGGCCAGCCGGGCGAGCCGCCCGCGCAGCGCGTAGCCGGCGTAGAGGTAGCCGGTCCAGGCGAAGAACCCGTAGAACGAGCTGCACCACACCAGCAGGAAGATCAGCGCGACCAGACCGGCGAAGAACACCGTCATCCGGCCGCGGTCGTTCCTCCACTGCGGATGGAGGCTGACCCACCACAGCAGCCAGCCGGCGGTGACCAGCACGACCAGGGCGGTGACCGGGAACGGCAGGTGGGGCAGGCCGGCCGCGGCCGCGATCGGGACCATGGCCGAGGAGGCGAGGAGCGCGCCGAACGGCACGTACATCATCCAGCCGTCCAGGCGCTGCCGCCACGTCTCCAGCCGCGCGACCTCCGACATGCCCCGACCCCCTCTCAGGACCAGCGGAACAGGCGCGCCGAAGCGAACCCGAAGACCGCCAGGTAGCCCACCAGCACGGTAGCCGACAGCAGGCTTGGCCAGTGTCCCGTCATCGCGTCGTGCAACGCCCGCTCCCCCGCGCCCAGCGGCGTGAAGTCACCGACCCGCTGCAGCGCCTCGGGGAACACCTCGCGCGGCGTCCACAGGCCGGCGAAGAACATCGAGGGGAAGAACAGCAGCGTCCCGATCGCGTTGCCGGCCTTGCCGGTGGGCGCGAGGGCGGCGATGAACAGGCCGATCGCGAAGACGCCGAGCGCCGCCAGCAGAAAGGCGAGCACGAAGCCCGGGAGGTTGTCCGCCAGCGGCACGTCGAAGGCGATCCGGCCGACGGCGATGGCCAGGCCGCTGGAGACGGTCGCGACGATCAGGGCGGCGGCCAGCTGCGCGGCCAGCAGCAGCGCGGGCCGGGCGGGCGTGGTGGCCAGCCTCTTCAAGATGCCCTTTTCCCGGTACGCGGCGAGCACCGCCGGCGTGACCTGCAGGCCGAGCATGGCGAGGGTCAGTGCGACGGCGATGCCCACGTACAGGTCGACGACGCGCGCCCCGCCGATGTCCGCGTTCGGCTCCCGGAAGGCCGGGACGCAGCCGAGGATCACGACCAGCAGCGCCGGGAAGAACAGCGAGAAGAACGCGGGCACCGGATCCCGGGCCAGCAGCTTGAGCTCGCTCAGGGTCAGCTTGCCGAACATGTCAGTCCCTTCCCACCAGCCGGACGAACGCGTCGTCCAGGCTGGCCTGTTCGACCCGCAGGTCGTTGGCGATGATCTGGTGGGCGGCCAGCACCGAGGTGACCGCGTGCAGCAGGTTGCCGGCGCCGACGACCTCGACCTGCGGGCCGTGCCGGCGCACCGCGGTCACCTCGGGAGCGGCCAGCAGCAGGGCGTCGTCGAGGGGCGCGGACGGCCGGAACCGGATGCGTTGCTCGGAGGTGACCGCGCTGACCAGGCCGGCCGGGGTGTCGAGGGCGGCGACCGCGCCCTTGTCGATGACCGCGATCCGGTCGCAGAGGCGCTCGGCCTCCGCCATGAAATGGGTGACCAGCACGATCGTGACGCCGCGGTCCCGGATCGACTCGATCAGGTCCCAGGTGTCGCGGCGGGCCTGCGGGTCGAGCCCGGTGGTGAGCTCGTCGAGGATCGCGATACGCGGGTTGCCGATCAGGGCGAGCGCGATCGACAGACGCTGCTTGCGGCCGCCGGACAGCTTCGCGTACCGCGTCCGCAGCTGGTCGTCGAGGCCGAGATCGGCGGCGAGCTTCCGCCAGTCGGCCGGCTCGGGATAGAACGCGCCGTAGAGCTCGAGCGCCTCCCGGACGGTCATCTTCTCGGGAAGCCGGCTCTCCTGGAGCTGAACGCCGACCAGCGTGCGCAACTGCGGGTCGCGCGGCGGGCGGCCGAGGACGGTGATCGTGCCGGCGTCGGGCGTGCGCAGGCCGGACACGCACTCGACGGTGGTGGTCTTGCCGGCGCCGTTGGGGCCGAGGATGCCGAAGATCTCGCCACGGTCGACGGTGAAGGAGACGTCCTTCACCGCCACCGTGTCCCCGTAGCGCTTCCGCAGGTTCTGGACCTCGATGACTGCCATGGATCGAGCGTCGCAGCGGAGCGGGGACGGCGAATCGACCGGCGAGCGAGCCTTCCGGTCAACCGGTTGGTGGATGCGGGCTTACGCCACCGCCTCCGAGTCCTTGCGGCGGGCCCCGGTCACGGCGTTGTAGACGGAGCCGACCTGGGCCGCGACCCGTCGCCAGGAATACGCCTGACGGGCACGATCAAGAGCGGCGGTCGCGTACGCGAACCGGCGCACCTTGTCGTTGACCAGCCGCCGCAGCGCACCGCCGAGCGCGCGCGGGTCGCGCGCCGGCACCAGGTCACCGGTCAGCCCGTCGACGATCGTCTCGGTGAGGCCGCCCACCGCCGTGCCGACGACCGGCACGCCGCAGGCCATCGCCTCCAGCGTCGACGGCTCGAACTCCTCCTGCCAGGGCGCGGCCACCAGCAGGTCGGCCGACCGGTACCACCGCGGCATGTCGGCCTGCGGCACCCGGCCGACCAGCCGGAACCGGTCGGCGACCTGCAGCTTCTCGGCCAGCGCGCGCAGCTTGCGGGCGCCCGGGTCGGCCGGCAGCTGGTCGGGGTGCGGCCCGCCGACCACGACCACCTCGGCGCCGGGCACCCAGCGCATGGCCTGGATGACGTCGCCGAAGCCCTTGCGCTCGACGAGACGCCCGACCGAGAGGATGCGCGGGCGCTCGGGGTCGCGCTCGACGGCCGGGCCGTCGGGCGAGAACCGCTCCGAGTCGACGCCCGCCGGGACGACGGTGAGCTGGGCCCGCGGAACGCCGATGCGGACCAGGCCGCGTACCTCGTCCTGGGTCTGCGCCACCACCCGGTCGACCGCGCGGCCGAGCGCCCGCTCGTAGCCGGTGCGCGACGGCTTGCCGTCGCCCGCCTGGACCTCGCCGAGCTCGTGGAACGACTGCACCACCGGGATGCCGAGCCGGCGGGCCACGGTCACGGCGGCCAGGCCGCTGGTCCAGAAGTGGGCGTGCACGACCTCGGGCTGCCATCCGGCCTCCCACTGGTCGCCGAGCCACCGGGCGAACTCGCCCATGTAGGGAAGCAACAGGTCGGGCGGCACGACGTGGGGCGGGCCGGCCGGCACGTGCACCACCCGGATGCCGCCGCGGGTGGTGACCTCCTCGGCCACGGCCGGGTCGTCCCGGCGGGTGTAGACGCGGACCTCGTGCCCCAGCTCGGCCAGGGCGGCGGACAGGTCGGCGACGTGGGCTTGCTGGCCGCCATCACCCAGGGGGCTGGCGTGCTCAGAGATCATCGCGATGCGCACGGGGTCCCTCCGGTCGGGCGTCGGTGACGTTGCCTGATGCCCGACGCCCAAATCGGTAAACATCACCGCTGATCAGGATACCGGTCCGTGGAGGCGTAAACCGCTCGGTGAGCTGCGGATATGACCGTTCGATAGAGGTTGCCGGACAGCAACCGATCACGGGCCAGCGCGGCCCGGGCCGCGTTGGCGCCCGGTGCGCCGTGCACGCCGCCGCCGGGGTGGGCCGAGGCGCTGGCGAGGTAGAGCCGGTCGACCGGCGTGTCGGGCCGGCCGAGGCCCGGGATCGGGCGCAGGAACAGCTGCTGGAAGGCGGCCGCGGTGCCGCCGCCGAGGGCGCCGCCGGCCAGCGACGGGTCCGCCTCCTCGAGCCCGGCCGGGGAGAAGACGTGCCGGCCCTTGACCAGGCCGGTGAAGCCGGGCGCGTGCCGCTCGACGACGGCCTCCATGCGCTCGACGTGCGCGGCGATCTCGTCGGCCGCCCAGTGCGGGCGGTGCGGCAGGTGGGTGTAGGCCCAGGCCGACTCGGTGCCGGGCGGGGAATGCTGCGGGTCGGCGGTGGTCATCTGGCCGAGCAGCAGGAACGGCTTCGGCGGGATCTCGTTGGTGGCGAGGTGGCCGGAGTACCGGGTGAGGTCGTCGAGGTCGGCGCCGAGGTGCACGGTGCCGGAGTTGATCGGCGTCGACCACGGGATCTTGCCGTCGATCGCCCAGTCGATCTTGACGGTCGCGCCGTCCCAGCGGAAGTGAGTCAGATCGTCGACCATCCGGGGCGGCAGCCAGCGCTCGCCCACCATGTCGAGGAAGAGGGCGGGCGCGGGGACGTCGGCGAGCACCACGCGCGCTTTGTGATCGCGGCCGAGCCGGTCCCGTACGCCCATGGCCCGCCCCCGGGCGATCAGGATGCGCTCGGCCGGGGTGTCGTAGAGGATCTGGCCGCCCCGCTTCTCCAGCCGGGCGACCAGGGCGTCGGTGATCTGCTGGGCGCCGCCGGCCGGGACCGGCCAGCCCATCTCCTGGCCGAGCATGGCCAGCAGCCAGCCGTAGATGCCGCCGGCCGCGTCCTCGGGGCCGAGGTCGGTGTGCAGCGCGCAGCCGGCCAGGGCCAGGGTCGCGCCCTCGCCGCGGAACAGCTCGGCGCCGAGCTGGCGGACCGGCAGCAGCAGCCGGCGGGCCAGGCGGAGAGCGCCGGCGGTGCGCAGGCGGCCGAGCAGGCCGAGGCCGGCGCGCACCGGCGGGAACGGAGTGAGGACCACGTCGATCAGGTAGTCGGAGATCCGGCTCCACTCCTCGTACGCCGAGCGCCATCGCTCTCCGTCACCGGGGGCGAACTGCTCCATCGAGGCCATCGTGGTGGCGAGGTCGCGGCTCACGGTCGCGGTGCGGCCGTCCGGGAGCAGGTGGGTGAAGACTTCCGGGGCGTGCCGCCAGTCGATCCCCAGGTCGAGGCTGCGCAGTACCGGGGAGGCGATCCCGAGCGGGTAGAACGAGCTAAACAAGTCCGACAAATACCCCGACGCCGTGACAAAACCTGAGCGTACGGCGCCTCCGGGCTGGGGTGTCGCCTCCAAAACGCGCACCTCCCAGCCCTGGTCGGCCAGCATGTTGGCGGCGACCAGGCCGTTGTGGCCCGCGCCGATGACGATCGCGTCCGCGGTGTCCATGTGTTCCCCTCGCCACGTTTGGCCCTCGATTGCCCGGGCACGTCTCTGAATAACACGCGACAAGGAGGGATACCCACCGTGAGTACCGTGACCGAGTCCGTTGACGTCGACGTGCCCGTTCGGACCGCCTACAACCAGTGGACCCAGTTCGAGGAGTTCCCGCGGTTCATGGACGGCGTGCAGGAGATCCGTCAGCTCGACGAGACGCATCTCCATTGGCGTACCGAGATCGCGGGTGTGAAGCGCGAGTTCGACGCCGAGATCACCGAGCAGCTCCCCGACGAGCGTGTGGCCTGGAAGTCGACCGAGGGCGAGAAGCAGGCCGGCGTCGTGACCTTCCACCGCCTGGACGACGCGCACACCCGCGTCACCGTCCAGATGGACTTCGAGCCCCAGGACGCGGTCGAGAAGGCCGGCTCCGCGCTCGGCCTGATCGACCACCGGGTGAAGGGCGACCTGCGGCGCTTCAAGGAGTTCATCGAGGCGCAGGGCAGCGAGTCGGGCGCGTGGCGCGGCCAGGTGGACCGGCCGGGTCTCTGACCGGACCGCATCACCAGCGAGACCGAGCGGCGGCGGGCCTTCGGGCCCGCCGCCGCGGCTTGTGGACGACCGGCCGGAAATGTCGTACCCCGGCCGTACTGTCGCCCCACCCAGTTCAGGGGTGGGGTGGCGTAACGCCGCGGATCTCCCGGGCCAGCATCAGGCGCGGTGCGCTGCCGGTGTCGGGCGAGCGGGCGTGGAAGACATGCAGGTGGATGAGCACGACGTCGCCCGGGGCGCCGGTCAGCTCGAGCACCTCGACCGGCACGCCGTCGATCTCGGCCGCTTCGCCGACCAGCGACCGGCCGTGGGCCGGCCGGCGCCGTCCAGGAGGCGGGCCAGCCACGGGTGATGGCGCAGGAACGCGCGCCAGTTCTGCTTACCGGCGCCGACCGGCGCGGGCAATGCCTTCCGGTAGCGGTCGACGAGCCGGTGCGTGCCCGGCAGCACGATCGTGCCGCCTCCGCGCGGGCCGACCTCGCCGGCGAACGCGAACAGCTTGACCGCCGGCGCCGGCCAGGTCTCGTGGTCGAAGCCGCAGTCCATGTGCCAGCCGTCGGGCAGGACCCAGGGCTCCGGCTCGCCCAGGTGGCGGGGTCACCGGGCCGGAGGCCGGCCTGGCGCTCGGCGTGCCGCCACAGGGCGTCCCGCATGGCGGCGGCCTCGCCGGCACGGAACGCGCCGGGCAGGTGGACGACGCCGGTGGCCTCGAAGCGCGATCGGATGTCGACCGTCTGCATGATCTCAGTGTGCGGACGGCGGTGTTTCGCGCTACCGGGAAACGGCCTCAGAACGGTCCTCGCACCAGCACCCTTCCGACCGGGGAGCGGGCGCTCACCGCGTACCGGCGCACGCTCTCGACCCACCCCGGCGCCTGCACCACGGCGCCCGGCGCCGCCGCCAAGCTCGCGCCCCACGGGGTGCGGACCGCGCCGGCGCCCGCGCCCAGCGTCAGGCGCAGCGGCACGCCCGGGTCGGCGCCGAGCACCACGCTGCCCACCGGGCCGCCGAGCGTGACCGGAACCGTGCCGGCCGGCGCGGGCAAGCTCATCTCGACCAGGCCGGACGCGCCCACCTCGACCCGGGTGACCCGGCCCCGGCGCAGGTCCAACTGTTGTTCACCGGCGCCGCGCGGCAGCCGGATGTCCCAGCGCACGTCGCGGTTGAGCACGATCAGCACCTCGTCCGGACCGTCCGCCCCGGTCGGCAGCAGCGCCGCGCGGATCCGGCCGTTCGCGCCGGTCACCCGCGGCGCGAGGCCGGAGCCGGCGGGCGTGGTGATGCGGTAGAGGAGCCCGGGTAGCGCGGCGAGCACGATCCGCACCCGGGAGGCGGCGTCGGTCACGGTGAGGAACCCGCCGGTACGCCCGAGTAGCGGGCCGGCCGCAACATGATCTTGCGCAGAACTGGGCGGGCGCGGCGCCGGAGCGCAGCCCGTCAAGCAGGCGACCAGCGCGAATGCGGCGAAAGCCCGGATCGTTGAGCCACGTCGACGCAATTCTGGATGCACCATCGGACAACGGAGAATCGGCCGAACGGGTGACGGCGATCCGTCCCGATCGAGCAAAACTGTCCGAATGCGATCTGCCGGTTTCCTGTCCGAGCGCCAGCGTCGGTTCGCCTGGCTCGGCTTCCTTCTGGCCGCCTGCCAGGCTCCCATCGCCGCCAAGGTCATCGACGACGCCTCCTGGCTCTTCGCCGTCGTGGTGGCGATGTGCGTGGCCACCGTGATCCTCGCCGACGACGCTCAGCGCCGCCGCCCGGAGATGGTGGAGTAACCCCTAGCGAGCCTCGTGGCCCGGGCGCCCGTGGGTGCGGCGACGCTCCTTCAGCCCGGCCTCGTGGAGGTGGCGCCGGCCGCCGGCCAGCTCGTCGCGGGCCGCCTTCTCGAGCGCGCGGAACTCGGACCAGTAGCCGTCGTCGTACTCCTCGATCAGCTGGAAGGTCCAGTGCCCGGGCGTGACGTTGCGCCCGATCAGCTCCTGCTGGATGCGCTGGGCGATCTTCTCGTGGCCGGCCTGCATGAAGAGCGAGACCGCCTCGTCGAGCTGGAAGTCGGCGGTGCCGGTGAGCTGGTGCATCTCGTAGAGATGACCCCGGGCCCGCTCGGTCGTCTCCAGGGCCTCGCTGAGCTTGCCCAGCGCCTGGATCGTCAGCTCGTCCGGCACATCCTTCTCGTCGGCCACGCCTGTCTCCCATCAAACCCGAAGCAAGAAACCGTCCTGCACCTCGACGGAGAACCGTTCAATACCCCGTCGTCCGTAACTTTCTCCTCATGAATGGCCTGTTCAGCGGCGCCGCCGCCCGTGCTGCCCTCCGTTCCGCCTACGCTTGCCTCGCCGAGCTCCACGACACCGTGGGAGTCAGCGGCCTCGCCGCCGCCGACGCCAACCCGGGTCTGATGGCCGTCGTCGACCAGCACGCCGCCGGCATTCGCGACAGCCTCTCGGCCGATGTCCGCCCGCTGACCGCGGTCATCCTCGCCGCCTACGCCGAGGGTGTGCGCGACGCCGCGTTCACCCACGGCTGGCGCCCGCCGGTCGGCATCGACTGGTCGGAGAACGACTGGGTCATGCTGCGCCTGCTCGGCGTGTGCTCGCTCGCCCGGACGCTTCCGGACCCGAGCTGACCGCTACCCATACCGGCTGACGACCATTCGGGGCCGGCACCAGGATCTTCCTGGTGCCGGCCTCATCTATTTCGCCGGCTTCTCCGGCTCGCCCTCCTCGGTGCCGGTGCCGATCACCACGGTCTGGTCCGCGGCCGGGTTGACGATCGTGGTGTCGGCCGTGCCGGTCCGGATCACGGTGGTGGCGTCGGGGTCGTCGGACCGGCGCGGCGTGATGACCTGGGTCTCCTCCGGGCCGTGCGGTTCGGCCACGACGTCCGGCGCCGGCGCCGGCGAGGAGGACTGCGCGGCCGCGTACGCCTTGGCGTGCTCGCGGATGTTCGACGACTCGGCCGAGGCGCGCTCCAGCCAGGTCTCCCACCGGTGCTGCATCGGCCGGACCAGGCCGCCGCCCACGCCGACGATCAGGATCCCGGCGACGGTGGCGAGCACGGCGATCAGCAGCGGCTGTGTCACCGAGGTGGCGATGCGCACCTGGTCGAGGGCGGCGATCACGCCCAGCGCCACGATCACGGCGGCCGCCACGCGGGCGAGCATCCGCCCGTACGGCAGGCCGCCGAGCGCGCTCGCGATCAGGTCGTGCACCGCGCCGGCGATGGCCGACGCGACCACGACGATCACGATCGCCACCAGCAGCCGGGGCAGCCACGCGATCAGGGCGGTGAGCAGGTCGCTGACCGGGTTCGGGCCCCAGATGCCGAAGGCGAGCTGCAGCGCGAACAGCAGCACACCGTAGAAGACGATCTTCGCGCAGACGTCGGTGGCGCTCACCTGCCCGCTCAGGGCGCGACCGACCGGGCCGCGGTCGACCGCCTTGTCGAAGCCGGCCCGGCGCAGGCCCTTGGTGACCAGCGTGCGCAGCACCCGCGCCACCAGGTAGCCGGCCACCAGGATCGCGACGAAGGCGAGCGCGGCCGGGACGAACAACAACACCGACCGCCACATGTCGCTGAGTCCCTGCCCCAACCCGTTCCCGGTCATCGCTCACTCCCTGTCATCGGTCCGGTGACCTGACCCTAGGGCTAAACGATCGAACCCGCCCGTTGAGCGCATCGACCGGACACAGGGCGTACGGGGAGAAACGCGTACCGTCAAGAATCGGACGTATGGACGGCTGGGCATCGTCCGAACGACCGAGTCGGGCTACGCTTTTGTTCATGTCCGGAACGGGTGGAGTGAGTCAGGTGGCGCCACCCGCCCTGCCCATGCCTTCGACATGCGTCGATCTGGTGTACGGCCGGGACTGGTCGGCGACGCCGCTCGGCCCCCGCGACCGCTGGGATCCGGCGATCACCGCCACCGTCGAGCTCTTGCTGGCGTCCCCGATGCCGATGGCGTTCGGATTCGGGCCGGGCTTCATTCAGATCTACAACGACGCGTACGCGGACCTGATCGGCACCCTGCACCCGGCAGCGCTCGGGCGACCGGCCCTCGAGGCGTTCGGCGAGATGTGGACCGCCTCCGGCATCGGCGAGGCGGTGGCCCACGTCTTCGCCGGCGGCCAGCCGTTCCTCGAGCCGGAGACCCAGCTGACCGTGGTGCGGGCCGAGGGCGCCCACCCCGAGCAGGCCTTCTTCACCCGGGGCCACTCGGCGGTCCGCGACTCGCGCGGCGCCGTGGCCGGGGTGCTGACCGTGGCGGCCGAGACCACCCAGGTCACCCGGCGCCTGCAGAGCCTGGGCGAGCTGACGTCCCGGCTCGCCATCGCCCTGACCATCGACGACGTGGCCCGGGTCGTCCTCGGCTACGCGCTGGCCTCGTTCGACGCCGACCACTGCGTCTTCGCGGTCGACGACGGCAACGCGTTCCGCATGGTCCGGCGGATCCGCGGCGAGGTGCTCGACGAGGCCGACGAGCGGCTGCCCCCGGTGTGGAAGCGGCTGGCCGACGATGACCGCGCGCCGCTGGTGGCGGCCGCCCGGTCGGGCCGGGCCTCGTTCGTGCCCGACGGCGAGCCGCTGCGCGAGGTCGCCTCCGACCGGCACGAGCGGCGCATCCGGGCGCTGGCCGCGCTGCCCCTCGACACGCCCTCGCTGACCGGCGGCCTGAGCATCGGCTACCGCGACCCGCACGCCTGGCTGCCGGCCGAGCGCGCCCTGCTGAACGCGGCGACCCAGCTGGTGGCGCAGGCGGCCGAGCGGGCCCGCCGGTTCGAGGCCCAGCACGGCACGGCCCAGCTGCTGCAGCGCAGCATGCTGCCCGAGCACCTGCCCGAGCTGGACAGCTTCCGGATCGCGGCGCGCTACCAGCCGGGCGTGGACGGGAACGCGGCCGGCGGCGACTTCTACGACGCGTTCCGGCTCAGCGACGACCGGCTGGCCATCGTGCTCGGCGACGTGGCCGGGCACGACGTGCGGGCGGCGGCGGTGATGGGCCAGGTGCGGGCGGCGCTGCGGGCGATGGCGCTCACCGACCCCGAGCCGCCGGCGGTGCTGGCCGGGCTCGACCGGCTGGTCGGCTCGCTCGGCGCCGAGTCGCGCAACGAAGAGATCTTCGTGACCGTCGTCTACGGCGTGCTCGATCCGGCCGACGGCACGATCACGCTGGCCAGCGCCGGGCACCCGCCACCGGTGCTGCGCCGGGCCGGGCTGGCCGGCGGGCCGCCGACGGCCGAGCTGGTCAAGGTGCCGCCGGGCGCGCCGCTGGGGCTGGGCGGCCGGTGGCAGACCGGGCAGGTGCGGCTCGAGCCGGGCGACACGATCCTGATGTTCTCCGACGGCATGGTCGAGCGCCGCGGCATGGCGCTGAACGACGGGCTCGACGCGCTGGTCGCGGCGGCCGCCGCGGCCCACAGCGGCGACCCGCGCAACCTGTGCTCGCTGGCGACCGCCGCGGTGCCGGGGCCGCCGACCGACGACGACGTGGCGGTGCTCGCGGTCGAGCGGGCGGTGACCCGCAGCCGGTCGGACACGATGCGGGTGGCGGCCGACCCGAGCGGGCCGAGCCGGGTGCGGCACTGGATGACGGCCCGGCTGCGGGAGTGGTCGGTGCCCGAGGCGGTGATCTCGTCGGCGGTGCTGTGCACGAGCGAGCTCACCACCAACGCGCTGCTGCACGCGGGCACACCGGCCCAGGTGGACGTCGACCTCAACGCCGAGCGGCTGCTCGTGGCGGTCTCCGACACCGGCACGCGGGGCAGCGTGATCCGCTCCCGCGCCGACTCGATGGGCAGCCTCAGCAGCCGCGGCCGGGGGCTCGGGCTTATCGACGAGCTGAGCGACTCCTGGGGCACCGACCCGTCCGTGCGGGGCACGACGGTGTGGTTCGAGCTGCTCATCCCGGGCGCCCGCGAATCCACTTGCGACTGATCAACTGGTTAACTATCGCGTTACATTCAAACCCTCAACCGATTACGCCTGGTAGCGGCAACACGCGTTAAATCGGACATTGAACCCGCACCTAGTGACGAAGCGTATTGGGTGTCGTAAGGTGTTCAGCAATTCGGGGACATCCATGTGGGAGCGGCACATGAGGATTCGGGGCTTTGCGCCATCGACACCCTGCTGGGTGGAGCTGGCGACCGGCGATCCGGCGCGCGCGGCATCGTTCTATGCGGAGCTGTTCGGCTGGCAGGTCGACGGCGAAGTGTTCAAGGTGGACGGACGGGCCGTCGCGGGCATCACCCGCAGCCGGCCGGACCGGCCCGAGGGCTGGCTGACCTATCTGGCCGCGCCCGATCTCGAGGCGACCGCCGAGCGGGTGCGCGCGGCGTACGGCCGGGTGCTGACCCGGCCCGAGGAGCGGGCCGGCGCGCGCAGCGTGATCGTGGCCGACGCCGACGGCGCGATGTTCGGCCTGTGGCAGGCGGCCGGGTTCGCGGGCGCCCAGCTGCGCGGCGAGCCGGGCACGATGGCGTGGGCCGACCTGCTGACCGGCGACGCGGCGGGGGCGACCGCGTTCTACGGCTCGGTGTTCGGGTGGACGCTGACCCACGAGTTCGGCAGCGGCGAGTGGCTGACCGAGGCACACGACTCGGTGGCCGGTCTGATCACCGGGCGGTACGACCGCCGCTGGCAGCCGTCGTTCCAGGTGGCCGACTGCCCGGAGCCGGCCCGGCACGTCGAGCGGCTGGGCGGCCGGGTCACGGCCGGCCCGGTGGAGATGGGCCTGGGCCGGTACGTCGAGATCCTCGACCCGATGGGCGCGCCGTTCGCGATCACCGCGCCGGTGCCGCGGGCGGTGGAGCTGTCCGTCGCGTACAACGACATCACCGGGCTGGAGCTCACGTACGGGCGGGTGAACGGGTTTTCCGAAGGGGGGCCGGACGACGGCCCCCCTTTTTTGCGCCTCGCGTGTCAACCGGGGTTGACGGCCGGGCGATTGTCAACGTAAGTTGACAGCATGACTGAGGCAACCGACCTCGCCGCCGCCGCCGGCAGCGCCGATCCACGGGTCGGCCTCCGCGCGGTCGTGGCGCTGCGCCGCCTGCTCGAGGGGCTCGAGCACCTGCAGGTGGCCAATGCCCGCCGCCGGGGCTGGTCCTGGCAGGAGATCGCCGACGCGCTCGAGGTGACCCGCCAGGGCGTCCACAAGAAGCACGCGAGCCGCATGCCGGCGCGCGACCCACGGGAGGACTGACATGTTCGAACGGTTCACCACCGCCGCCCGGGCGGTCGTGGTCGACGCGCAGGAGCAGGCGCGCGATCTCGGCCATCCCTTCATCGGCACCGAGCATGTGCTGCTGGCGCTGCTCGACGGCGAAGGTCCGGTCGCCCGGCTGCTCGGCGAGTACGGGATCGACACCGAGACCGCCACCGGCGACATCCTGCGGCACGTCGGCGACGTCGAGCCCGACCTGTCGTTCGCCGACGCCGACGAGGAGGACGCGGCCGCGCTCAAGGCGATCGGCATCGACCTCGACAAGGTGCGGGCCGCGATCGAGGAGAGCTTCGGGGCCGGGTCGCTGCGCCTGCCCAAGGCGGCGCCCCGGAAGAAGGGCCTCTTCGGCCGGTTCTACGCCAACGCCGGGCACATCCCGTTCTCCCGGCGGGCCAAGAAGCTGCTGGAGCTGTCCCTGCGCGAGGCGCTGCACCTCAAGCACAACTTCATCGCGCCCGAGCACATCATGCTCGGCATGCTGCGCGAGGGCGAAGGGCTGGGCGCGCGGGTGCTGGCCGACCACGACGTCGACTTCGCGAAGCTTCGGGCCGACCTGACCGCGTCCCTCAAGACGGAAGCGGCCTAGCCCTTGTAGTAGATGCGCAGCTGGTGGCCGCTGGCGGTGTGGTGCCACCCGACGTCGCCGAGCACGTCGATGTCGGGGCGCCGCTCCAGCCAGTCGGCCGCCATCGCGAACGCCTCGGCCGGGGTGCGGCCCACGAACGCGACCCGCCGCTCCCAGTCCTCGACCACACCCGCGCGCGGCCCGGTGATCAGCGCGGTCGGCCCGATCCGGCGGCCGTTGCGCACGGCCTGCACGAACCAGTCGTCGGTCTGCTCGTCGTGCTCGACCGCCCAGCCGTCGAAGCGGTCCACGTCGTTGGCGATGGCCGTCCGGGCGCAGTCGAGGGCGTCGTCCAGGGTGGCGAGCTCGATGTCCTCGCCGTTGTACTCCACCCGGTAAGCCATGGCGCCGCTCCCAGCCCGAACCCCGGTCGATGATAATAGAGATCATGCGGGTGCTGGTGACAGGAGCGGCGGGACTGATCGGCACGGCCGTCCTCGACCTGCTGGCGGATCGCGGGGTGGCGGTGACCGCGCTCGTGCTCGAGCCGGCGTCGCTGAAGGCCGATCGGGTCGTGGTCGGCGACGCGGGCGACCCGGAGGTGGTCGGCGAGGCCCTGCGGGACGTGACCGACGTGATCCATCTGGCCGCGATCCCGAACCCGTTGAACGATCCGGGCGAGGTGGTCTTCGGCCGCAACACGCTGGCCACGTTCACGGTGCTCGACCGGGCGGGACAGGCCGGCGTCCGGCGTGCGGCCATCGCGAGCAGCTATGCCATCTGCGGGCTGCCGTTCGCGCGGACCGGGCTGCGGATGCCGTACCTGCCGATCGACACGGAACTGCCACTGCAGATCACCGACCCGTACGCGTTGTCCAAGCAGACCGACGAGGCGACGGCCGCGATGGTTCATCGGCAGTACGGGATGAGCGTCGTCGCCCTGCGACTGCCCTTCGTGGGAACGGCCGGCGGGCGGCTGGCGTCGACGTCCGCGCGGTTCGCCGGCGATCCGGGGGCGGGCGCGGCCGACGTGTGGAGCTACCTCGACGACCGGGACGCGGCGTCGGCGCTGGTCGCGGCGTTGCGGCCGAAGGCGCCGGGCTTCCACGTCGTCTACGTGGCGGCCCCCGAGACGCTCGCGCCGCAGCCGACCGAGTGGCTGCTGGAGACCTTCCATCCCGGGGTGCCGCGGCCGTCGTTCCCGGGCCGGGAGGTGCCCATCGACCTGCGGCCGGCCGAGGATCTGCTGGGATTCCGGGCCCGACACCCCTTCGAGGTACGAGCGTGACGCCGTGGCCGGCCCGGGAGGACATCCGGATCACGGACCTCCGGGTGATCGTCACCGCGCCCGAGGGCGTGAACCTCGTCGTCGTCCGCCTGGACACCTCGGTGCCGGGGCTGTCCGGGCTCGGCTGCGCGACCTTCCACCAGCGCTACGACGCCGTGGTGTCGGCGTTGACGACCCATGTCCGCGAGCTGGTCGTCGGCCGGTCCGCCGCGGACATCTCGGACATCGGCCGGCTGGTGCACTTCTCGTCGTACTGGCGGGGCGGGCCGGTGCTGAACAGCGCACTGTCCGGGGTGGACATGGCGCTGTGGGACATCGCCGGCAAGCGGGCCGGGATGCCGGTGTACGAGCTGCTGGGCGGGCGGCTGCGCGGCGATGTCCCGGTGTACGTGCACGCCTCGGGGGCGACCGTCGCGGAGACCCTCGACCACGCCGAGTCGCTGATCGCGGCGGGCTTCTCGCACGTACGGCTGCAGACGGGTCAGCCCGGTCTCGGCACCTATGGCGCCCCCGGAAGCCGGGGCGCCTACCCGCTCGCGCCCTATCCCGACGGCTGGAGCGTGCAGCACTACCTGGCGCAGACGCCGAAGCTGTTCGCCGCCGCCCGCGAGCGCCTCGGCGACGACGTGGAACTGCTGCACGACGTGCACAGCCGGCTGACCCCGAAACAGGCGGTGGTGCTGGCCCGTTCGCTCGAGCCCTACCGGCTGTTCTTCCTCGAGGACCCGGTGGCGCCCGAGCACTACGACCGCCTCCCCGAGGTGCGCGCCGCCTCGCCGGTGCCGATCGCCTGCGGTGAGCTGGCCGTCTCCGTGCCCGAGGCCGCCCGCCTGGTGAGCGCCGGCGGCGTGGACCTGCTGCGCTGCCACGTCTCCGCGATCGGCGGCCTGACCCCCGCCCGCAAGCTCGCCGACCTGTGCGAGCTGAGCGGCGTGCAGACCGCCTGGCACGCGCCCGCCGACGTCTCCCCGGTCGGCGCCGCCGCCAACCTGGCGCTGGACCTGACCAGTCCGGCGTTCGGCATCCAGGAGGGCCACGTCTACCCCGACGTGGTGCACGAGATCTTCCCCGGCACGCCCGTGGTGCAGGCCGGTTACGCGCAGCCCTCGAACGCGCCCGGCTGGGGCATCGAGCTGGACGAGAAGCTGGCCGCCGAGCACCCGCCGGTGGTCGGCGGCCACGAGCGCTGGGCCGGCACGGTCCGCCGCCCGGACGGCGCGATCGAGGCGCCCTAGCTTTAAGGGAACTGCCAGGACGTGCGGGACCACACGGGGTCGCCAGGGGGGCGTACCTTCGATGGCATGAGCTTGCGGTGGTGGACGATCGAGGTGCGCGACGGCGTGCTGCCGGCGCAGCGGTGGAAAGACGGTTACGGCGAGGCGCTGCTCGAGGCGGCCGTGACCAACGGGGCCAAGCGCTGGGAGTGGACGCTCATGCCCGGCGGCGTCGTGCTCGAGGTGGCGTTCAAGGAGACCGACGACTGGGATCGCTTCCGCGCCCTGCCGGTCGTGCAGGCCGCGCTCGACGCCACGCCCGACCCGGTGAACGGGCTCTACGTCTACCCCGGTCGCGGCGGCAGCGCCTCGGCCCGGGCCCGGAAGCCCAAGCCCCGCCCGGCCGGCGCCGGCGCGGCGGCGATCCCGCTGCCGGAGGAGCCGCCGGTCGTCGCCCGGCTCGCGGTCGCCGAGCCGCCGGCCGAGCCGATCAGCGAGCGTCCCTTCGAGCACGCGGCCGAGCCGATCACCGAGCGTCCCTTCGAGCACGCGGCCTGACGGGCGCCGCCGCCGCGGAAACGCCGGCCGCCGGCATCACGCCCATGCGGCCCCACCACGGCGCGGAGGCCGGCGGGTCATGGCGGCGGCGGTAACCCGCGGGCCTCGGCCGGGCTGAGGTCAGCCGATTTTGACGGTCTTGGCGACGCTCGGCACGCCCTTGTCGTTGAGCGCGAAGAGCATCCAGTAACCGGGCAGCGCCACGCCGGCGTCGGCCGGGATCGTCACCTGGTAGCCGCCCGTGACGACGGTCGGGGTCAGGGACAGGCGGCGCTGGTCGGTGTCGACCGTGTGGGTCGCGGTGCCCATTCGGACGATCGCGAACGCGGTGACCGCGCTGTCGGTCTTGACGGTGATCTTCGCGCCGTTGGCGGCGGTCGCCGGGGCCGACGTGATGACCGGTCGGGTGGCCGCCGTGCCGTCGGAGCTCAGCAGGTACGGCGGCGTGAAGACCTGACCGTCGAAGTGGTTCGTAGCGCAGCCGGTGCCGCACAGCCCGCCCCCGCCGGTGAAGACGCGGCCGTCCGGCATGAGCAGCGCCACCGAGTGGTAGTTGCGCGGCACCGTAGCCGTGGCCATGGTCGTGAACTTCTCGGTCGCCGGGTCGTAGAGCTCGGCGTTGAGCACCGAGGTGTTGTCCGAGAACGGCACCGCGTAGTTCTGGCCGCCGAAGACCGCGACCGTCCCGTCCGGCAGCGCCACCGCGTTGCCGAACGCCCGGGTGTTGGCCATCGAGCCGACCTTCTTGGTGGTGACCGCCTTGTTCACCCCGTTGATGGTCAGCACGTACGCGTCGGCGGTCGCATAGCTCTGCTCGTAGCTGGGCGAGCCGCCGACCGCGAGGATCTTGCCGGTGTCGTACATGACCGCGTTGCCGTTCATCTGGTCGCCGGCGTCGCCCCGCGTGCCGGCCGCCGTTGTCGACCCGGTGCCGGTCGTCCCGTACCAGTTCATCGCCTTGGCCGGTCCGGCCTGCAGCACCGACCCGCCGGTCCACGCGAAGAGCCACGCGTGGTTGTCCTTGCGGTAGTCGCCGTTCGGGTTGGCGTCGGCGGTCAGCATCGGCACCACGTTCGTGCCCGGCAGCGCCTTCCACCCGGCCGCCGCCGACCACACCTCGCCGTTCTTGTGCGGGGTGCCGTTCTGGCCGCCGTAGCCGCCGCTCCACGAGCCGCCGATGGTGAAGACCCGGCCGTCGGAGAGCGTCGTGCTCGCCTGGTAGCCGCGGCCGACCGTCATGTCCGGCCCGCTCGTCCACGAGTCGGTGGCCGGGTCGTAGATGCTGGTCTTCTCGCTGTCGTTGCCGCCGGTGACGAGGATGCGGCCGTCGGGCAGGGTGGAGATGCCGGGGCAGAACATGTCGTGCCCGGTGGTGGTGATGGTCCGCTGGGTGACGACGCCGGTGGCCGGGTCGTAGGTGGCGGTGACGGTCCGGCCGTAGCCGCCGACATAGTCGTCGGCCTGGAACGCCGACCAGGTCAGGATCTTGCCGTTGGGCAGCTGGGCGGCGGCCACCGGCACCAGCGGGAAGCCGACCGGGGCGCTGAAGCTGCCGCGCCCGGCGACGACCGAGCCGCTCGGGCCGAGCAGGCCGATCTCGGCGGCGGACGACCACGGACCACGGCCGCCGGCCTCCGACAGAACGGTCAGGCGTACGTACCGGGTCGTGACCGCCGGGAAGACCACCGTCTGGATCGTGGTCGTGTCCGGGAAGGCGGCGTCCCCGATCTTGCTCGTCCAGGTCTTGCCGTCGGCCGAGACGGCCAGCGAGTAGCGGCCGAGGTGCCCGTTCCCCGAGTCGGCCGGCCGCGGCAGGTAGGTGAGGCCGCCGATCGCCTGCGACTTCTTCATGTCGATGGTCAGCGTGTGCGGCAGCGCGGCGTTGGTGGTGCTCCACGCGGTGTGCCAGATGGTGGCGGCGTTGCCGTCGAGCACGTTCTGCGCCCGGCCGTCCTCGCCGGCGGTCTCCTGGCTGTCGGCGGTGGCGGTCCAGCCGGTACGGGTCAGCGACGGGTCGGTACGCCCGAGCACGTTGATCTCGGCCGCCGACGACCACGGTCCCCGGTCGCCGGCCTCGGAGAGCGCGGTCAGCCGGACGTACCGGGCCAGTTGCGGGTTGAAGGTCGTCGACTGCACGGCCGCCGAGTCCTCGAACGCGCCGGCGGTGACCGGATCGCCCCAGGTGGTGCCGTCGAAGCTGGTCGCGATCGAGTACTGGCCGATCCGTCCGTTGGCGCTGTCGGTCGGCCGCGGCAGGTAGCTCAGGCCCGAGACCAGGTACGCCTTCTTCATGTCGATCGTCAGCGTGTGCGGCAGATCCGGCTCGGACGCGCTGTAGGCGGTGTGCCAGATCGAGTTGGTGTCGCCGTCGAGCACGTTCTGCGCCCGGCCGTCCTCCTCCGCGGTCTCCTGGCTGTCGGCGACGGCGGTCCACCCCGTACGGGAAAGGGCCGGGTCGGTCCCGCCCAGCAGGTTGATCTCCGCCGCGGCACTCCAGAGGCCGCGCTTGCCGGCCTCGGTGAGCGCGCGCAGCCGGACGTAGCGCGTCACCGTCGTCGCGATCGTCACCGACTTCTGGGTGGCGTCGTCGGCGAACGTCCCGGTCGCGACCGTCGTGAAGGTCGTGCCGTCGTCGCTGACCAGCACCTCGTACCGGCCGATCCGCCCGTTGGCCGAGTCGGACGGCGGCAGATAGGTGAGCCCGCTCAGCGCGATCCGGTTGTGCGTGTCGATCGTCAGCAGGTGCGGCATCGCGGTGTTCGCGGTCCGCCAGAGCGTCGCCGGCTTGCCGTCCAGCACGTTGGCGGCGGTCGCGCCGTTGCTGTCGGCCGTGACCGTCCAGCCGCTCGTCGGCAGCGGCGCGGCCTGCGTGACCGCGACCGGGACGGCGCTGGGCATGACGTGACCGGCATGGGGATCGTCCGCGGCATCCGTGGCCGGGACGGATCGTTGGTGCAGCACGATCGCGGTCCCGGCGAGCACCGAAAGCACCGCACTGGCCGCGAGCCGCGACCGCCAGCTGTTACGCCCTCGCACACATCCCCCAAGGTCCCAGGTCAGCGGCTTATTCAAGCGGCAGACGGACCTCGGAGAAAACCGGCGAAAGGCTGATTTTTCCGGTACGCGGAGGTGGAGCTGCCCGGCGCAGCCGCTCCGTGGGCCTGACCCTCACCGCCGCCACCGGGGAAGAACGCTCGCGAACCGACCTGTTCAGCGCGCTGATTCGAGCGGTTCGTGGAGCTCGGCGAAGTTGACTTGGACCTTCCCGCCGGAATCACCCCACCTGGAGATCCGCTACGGCATCGCACGGCTCCGTCAGCATGACCTGCATCAGGCGGCCAACGAGATCTTCGCCGCCTTCGCCCCGCCATCTGCCGATGCTGATACGCGCCGAAATCGACGCCTTGAGAGGGCGGCGGGCCAAGACCGCCAACATCATCGAAGATGGGCCGAGCATGGCGTTGCGCCCGCGACCGAACGTCGCCGGCGGCTCTCGAGCAGGTCACGGCGCCGGCGATTCGGACGACCGCAGCGCGCGAGCGGACCGCCCGGCGCGCCCACGGTAACGCGGGGTCTGGGGGTCGCTCCCAGGCTGGTTCCGTGGGCCGAGAGCGGCTAGAACCTCAAGCGCATGGCCGGGTCGGGCGTCCGCTTGAAGCCCAGCGACTCGTAGAGGTGCTCCCCGTCCGCCGAGGCACGCAGGTCGACCTTGCGGATGCCGGCCGAACGGAACCAGTCGAGCAACGCCGTCACGCACGCCCGCGAATACCCGCGCCGCCGCATGTCCAAGTCGGTGGCGACGCTGAAGACATATCCGGCAAGGCCGGAGGGGTCACCCGGGCCGCCCAGCCGCTGCTCGACCGTGCCCAGCGCACACGAGGCCAGCCCCGCGCCGTCCGGCCGATCGACCACGAACGCCACCATCACCGGGGACGACTCGGACAGCCGCTTCACCAGGATCTCGCGGGCCGGCTCGCGCCAGTCGTCGCTCCAGCCGTCGCGGGGCATGCTCGTCAACATCACCGCCCGCAGCCGGACCAACTCGTCAGCGTCATCGGGGCCGGCGGCGCGCGCAATCATGGCACGCACGTTAACCGCCCGGGGGCAGCGCCGGGCATCGATTTTCCACTACCGTCCCACCATGGTCCGCGGCGTGGGGTTGCTTCCGGCGCTGGTCTGGGGCGTGCTCGCGGCGTTCTGGCGGCCGCGCGGGCCGATCTTCGGCTACGAGGCCGTCATCCTCATCGCGGTCAGCGTCGCGGTCGGCGCGGTGGCCGGGCGCGTCTACCGTTCACGCTCGGCGATCTTTCTGGCCCCGCTGCTGTTCGTGGTGGCCGCCGAGATCACCCGGGTCGGCTTCACCGGGCCGACCGTCGACTTCCCGCGCCCCAGCGACCTCGGCGTGCTCGCGCTCATCGTCGGCCGCGGCTTCCTGGCCCTGCTCACGCTGCTGCCGATGGGCGTGGCCGCGGCCTACGGCGCCGGCTCCCGGCGGCACAGCCGCAACCCCTTCCGGTGGGTGGGGCGCTTCCTGACCGGGGTGCTGGCCGTCGTGGTTCTCGCGACCGCGGTGGTGGTCGCCCTCCCGGGGCGCGTCACGCCGATTCCGGGTGGCATCTCCGAGCTGACGTACGCCGGGAAGCTCGGCCTGATGATCCGAGGGGCCCGCGCCGATCTCCCCCTCCTGCTGTTCGTCCCCGGCTCGCCCGGCGGCTCCGAGCTGGCCGCCATGCGTCAGCGGCTGGGCGGGCTCGAGCAGCGCTTCCTGGTTGTGACGGTGGACCGGCGCGGCGGCGGCCGGTCGTTCGGCGCGCTCGATCCCACCCCGACGTTCACGGTCGAGGACGAGAAGCGCAACGTCCTCGACGTCACCGACTACCTGCGCCGCCGGTTCCGCCGCGACAAGATCTACCTGGTGGCGCACTCCGGTGGCACGATCGGGGCGACCCTCGCCGTACAGGATGAGCCCGGCCTTTTCGCGGCTTATGTCGGGGTGGGCCAGGTGGCGGATCCGACCGCCAGCGACCGCACGCAGTACGACGACACGCTGGCCTGGGCGCGCGAGCACGGCGACGCCTCCCTGGTCGCGCGGCTGACCGAGGCGGGCCGGCCGCCCTACCCGACCATCTACGGGTACGAGCCGATGATCGCCAACGAGGACCGCGTCTACGGCTCCGACAACGCCGGCGCGCTGCTGGCCGACGCGGGCGCCCCCGAGCTGTCCCCGCTCGACAAGGTCCACGTGATCTCCGGCTTCCTCGACGCGTTCGACGCCTACTACCCTCGCGTCCGCACGGTCGACTTCGCCGCCCAGGTGCCGGCCCTGTCGGTGCCGACCTACTTCGTCATCGGAGACCGCGAGGTGCCGGCGCGCGTACGCGACCTGAATGCCTGGTTCGCCGGCCTGAAGGCGCCGCACAAAGAGATCGTCACGCTCCGGAACGCGAGCCACCGCGCGATGTTCGACCAGCCCGCCGCGTTCGCCGCCCTGCTGGACCGCGTCCGAGCCGAAACCATCCCGGGTGCCACACCATGACAAACCCCGCGCCGCGCGCCCGCCCCCCGGTTGCGCCGTTCCGACGCCGCAACCCCTCCCCGCGCGCCTTCCCACGACGCGCAGCCCCACGCCGCGTGTCCTCTCCGGTCGCAAGCGTGATGGGCGGCACCTTGTTATTTCAGAACCTTGTTATTTCAGATTTGAAAGAGTTAGAGTGCGGTCATGGCCGAACCGCTGACCGAGGACGAGATGCGCGCCTGGCGTACGTTCATCGAGAGCTCCTGGGCGCTGCACACGCACCTCGAGGATGAGCTGCGGGCGCAGACCGGTCTCAGCATGAACGACTATCACGTTCTGGTCGTGCTCAGCGAGGCGCCCGAGCGGCGGCTGCGGATGGGTGAGCTGGCCGGCCGGCTCGTGTTCTCGCCCAGCCGCATCACGTACCAGATCAACTCGATGGTCAAGCGTGGCCTCGTGCGCAAGCAGCCGTGTCCCGAGGACGGGCGTGGCCAGGAAGCGGTGCTGACCGACGAGGGCATGACCGCCCTCGAGAACGCGGCTCCCCTGCACCTGGTCACGGTCCGCGACCGGTTCATCGATCGTCTCGACCCCGACGAGCTCGAGGTCATCCACCGGGTTTTCGACAAAGTAAGGAAGGCCTGAGATGCCCGCCATCACCGTCGACGACGTCCTGGTTCTGCCGCGGCTGCCCCAGCTCGCGGCGGACACGAAGTTCCGCCCGATCCGCCGGCTGACCACCGCTCCCTCCGGGTACGAGGGCGAGGGCTTCCCGGTGCGGCGCGCCTTCGCCGGGGTGCCGCTCAACGAGCTCGACCCGTTCATCCACCTCGACCAGATGGGCGAGGTCGACTACGCGCCGGGCGAGCCCAAGGGCACGCCGTGGCACCCGCACCGCGGCTTCGAGACGGTGACCTACATGATCGACGGGATCATGGATCACCAGGACTCGATGGGCGGTGGCGGCACGATCACCAACGGCGACACCCAGTGGATGACCGCCGGGCAGGGCATCCTGCACATCGAGGCGCCGCCGGAGCACCTGGTCACCAGCGGCGGGCTGTTCCACGGCCTGCAGCTGTGGGTCAACCTGCCCCGGGCCGCGAAGATGATCGAGCCGAAGTACCAGGACATCCGGGGCAAGCAGGCGGCGCTGCTGACCTCGCCCGACGGCGGCAGCCTGATCCGGGTCATCGCCGGCTCGATCGACGGCCACGACGGCCCGGGCTCGACGTTCACGCCGATCAACCTGGCGCACGTGACGCTCCAGCCGGGCGCCCGGCTCGACCTGCCGTGGCAGCCGGACTACAACGCGCTGGTGTACGTGCTGGCCGGCCGCGGCACGGTCGGCGTCGAGAAGCGCCCGCTGCACATCGGGCAGCTGGCGGCGCACGGCCCCGGCGACGCCATCCGGGTCGAGGCCGACCCGGCGCAGGACTCGAACATCCCGGCCATGGAGCTGTTCATCATGGGCGGCCGGCCGATCCGGGAGCCGGTGGCGCACTACGGGCCGTTCGTCATGAACACCCGCGAGGAGCTGGCCCAGGCGTTCGAGGACTTCCAGAAGGGCCGCCTCGGCGTCATCCCGGCCGGCCGGGTCCCGCACACCTGATCCGACTTTCGGCTATCGCATTCCGTCTTCCGTCAGATGCCCGGGGTGGCGCGGATAGATCACCCTGTGCAGATGATCACGGGGGATCGCTTCAATCGGCGCGCGTTGCTACGCGGTGCCGGACTCACGATGATGGGCGCGGCGGCCGGGCTGCTCGGCGCGTCGGAGATCCCGCACCATCCGCCGCTCGGCGGGGGCTACGCGTCGGCGGCCGACACGCCGTCGGCGATCGCGCGCTCGTCGGTGACGGTCCGCTACTTCGTGTCGACCTCGGCTCCGGTCGTGGCGCTGACCTTCGACGACGGCCCCGGTCCGAACTGGACGCCGCGCTTCCTCGACGTGCTCGAGGAGGCCGGCGTCCCGGCGACCTTCTTCATGGTCGGCCGCAACGTGCGGGCGCACGGCGGGCTGGTGCGCGACCGGCTGGCCGGTCACGAGGTGGGCAATCATTCCTGGGCCCATCACGATCTCGCGACCATGGACCTGGGGGCGGTGCGGGACGACCTCTGGCGTACCCACCAGATGATCCAGGGCGAGCTCGGGCGTACGCCGACGCTGATGCGCCCGCCCTACGGCCACCTCGGCGGGTCGACGGTGCTGGCGGCGGACTCGCTCGGCTACGACGTGATCCTCTGGGACCGGCAGATGCACGAGCGGCGCTTCCGCCGCGATCCGGGCGGCCAGGCGAAGGACATAGCCGATTCCGTACGGCCGGGATCGATCGTCCTCTCCCATGACGTGGGCGATCCGCGCCGCCTGATCGCGCTCGACGCTCTGCCCGGCATCATTGCGGGGCTGAAGGAGCGCGGCTACGGCTTCGCCACGGTGTCGGACCTCATCGCGTCGGCGCCGGCCGGGTCGTCGCCAGAAAATCGAGGATGATCGGGTTCGTCAGATCGGGCCGTTCCATGCTCGGCAGGTGACCGGCCCAGAGCAGGTGCTTGCGCGTCGCGCCGGGGATGGTCTTCGCGACCTCGTCGGCGATCTCGCGGAAGTCGTGGACGTCGTGGCCGCCGGTGATCAGCAGGGTCGGCGCGGTGATCCACTCGAGCTCGTAGGCGTACTCGGTCGGTTCGGGCTCGTCGTCCTGCGCCATCTGCACCTCGAAGGCCCGGCGCTGCATCGTGCGTACGGCCGCCCTGGTCTGCTCGTCCGCCTCCGGGCCCAGCCACATCTCGACGTTGAGCTCGGTCATGCCGTCGAGATCGCCGGCCTCCATCAGCTCCTTCTCCCGCCGGCCGAACGCGCGCAGCTCCTTGCTCGGCTCGTGGCCGCGGGTCGCGCTGCACAGCAGCACCAGGGCCGTGACCCGCTCGGGCCAGCGAGCCGCGATCTCCTGCCCGACCTGTCCCCCGCCGGACGCGGCCACCAGCGCGAAGCTCTCGTCCCCGACCAGCGCCACGACGTCGTCGGCGTCGTTGTAGGCCGCCACCGGCATCGGCGACTCGCCGAACCCGCGCAGATCGCACCGCAGCACCCGACAGCCGGCGTCCACCAGGGCGCTAACCAGCGGATCCCACATGCGGCGGTCGCAGACGAACGAGTGCACCAGAACCACGAGCGGGCCGTCGCCCGCGACATCATGAGCAAGAGTCATCGGGTGGTGACTATAGGCATTCCCCGCGCCCGCCGCACCCTCGTTGCACGGGGCCTCGGCGTGCGGACGTCTGATCTACGCTGACCGGATGGGACAGATCGAGAGCTTCGCCGAGCTGGTGGTTCGGGCCGGGGTCAACGTGCAGCCGGGGCAGGGGGTCGTGGTCGACACCGACACGGCACACATCGAGATCGCCCGGGCGGTCGTCGAGGCGGCCTACGCGGCGGGCGCGGCCTGGGTCGAGACGAACTGGACGGACGGGCCGATGCTGCGCTCGGCCGTCGACCACGCGAGCGTCGAGGAGCTGAGCCGCAGCCGGCCGTGGGCGCTCGCCCGGATCGAGGAGTGGGCCGAGGCCGGCGTCGCCTCGATCGCCCTGGTCGGCGACGCGAACCCGCATCTGTTCGACGGTGCCGACCCGGCCAAGGTCGCGGCCCGCCGCCTCGGCGAGATGCAGGCCCGGCGCCGCGCGCTCTTCGGCCGCATGCGGTGGAGCGTGGTGGCCGCCCCGAACCCGGGCTGGGCCACCCAGATCTTCGGCGAGCCGGACATGGACCGGTTGTGGGCGGCGGTCGGCACCGCGATGCGCCTGGACGCGGCCGACCCGGCCGCCGAGTGGCAGCGGCGGTCGGCCACGCTCGGCGCCCGCGCCCGAGAGCTCGACCAGCTCGAGCTGACCGAGATCCGCTACGTGGGCGAGGGCACCGATCTGACCGTGGGCCTGCCCGCGAACGCGCGCTGGACCGGCGGCGGCATGATCGACGGGGACGGCATCGCGTACATGCCGAACATCCCGACCGAGGAGGTCTTCACCAGCCCCGACCGGCGCCGTGCCGACGGCGTGATGCGGGTGACCAAGCCGATGGTGATCCTCGGCCAGCTCGTCACCGGCCTGCGGGTGACCTTCGCCGACGGCCAGATCACGGACATCCGGGCCGATGAGGGCGAGGACGTGGTCCGGGCCCAGGTCCGCACCGACGAGGGCGCGTCCCGGCTGGGCGAGGTGTCGCTGGTCGACAAGGACAGCCGGATCGCCAAGGCCGGCATCGTCTTCCACAACACGCTCTTCGACGAGAACGCGGGCTGCCACGTGGCGTGGGGGCAGAGCTTCCCGTTCGCGGTCGAGGGCGGCATGACGCTGAGCGAGCCGGAGCGGGCCGAGCTGGGGCTGAACATGTCCGGCGTGCACACCGACGTGGTCATCGGCGGCGACGGCATCACGGTCACCGGCACCGGCCCCAAGGGCACCGTCGAAATCATCCGCGACGACGAGTGGGTGCTCTGAGCACGATGCGGGTGCTGGTGCTGGGCGGCACCGGATTCGTGGGGCGGGCGGCGGTCGAGCGTCTGCTCGTGGACGGCCATGAGCCGGTGCTCTTCAACCGGGGACGCAACGATCTCTTCCCCGGGGTGGAGAAGCGCATCGGCGACCGGTACGCGGGCGACTGGGACGCGCTGCGGACCGGTTCCTGGGACGCGGTCGTCGACGTGACGTCGTACGTGGCCGCGGACGTGGCCCAGGCCATGTCGGTGCTCGGCGATCGGGTCGGGCGCTATCTGCTCGTCTCCAGTCACGTCGTCTTCGACGGCGCCGGGCCGGGGTTGCGGCCGCCCCGGCGGGATGCGGTGTGGCCGTTGACCGACGAGACCTACGGTCCCTCCAAGGTGGCCTGCGAGCAGGACGTGACGGCCCGCTACGGCTCGCGGGCCACGATCGTGCGGCCGTGCAAGGTGGCCGGGCCGCATGACACCCAGCCCGGCCTCAACCACTGGGTGCTGGCCGCGGCCCGGGGCGGGGTCGTGGAGCTGGCCGCCGATCCGCGGCAGCCGATCCAGCTGGTCGACTCCCGCGACCTGTCCCGGTTGATCGTCAATGTGCTGACGAACGACCGAGGTGGGGCATTCACCGCGGCCGGCGAGGAGACGTCCTTCACCGGGCTGATCGAGACCTGCGCCGAGGCCGCCGGAACGATCGTGGAGGTTGTGCCGAAACTTCCGGATAAGGTGCCCTTGGCCCGGCCGCGGGAGCTCTGGCCCACGCTGCACCGCACGCCGGCGCCCGAGATGGGTCCCGTCACTCCCCTGCTGACCACCGCGCGCGACGTGCTGCGTTCGCTGACAGCTAACCGCGCGGGGCGATAGTCCCGGAGGCCGCCGGGCACGATGACGTGATGGCGGTATACGACGAGATCGCGGACTGGTACGAGACCGACTTCCTGCCGCGCAGCACGCCCGGCGATCCGATCGGCATCCGGCGGTCGATCGCCACGCTGCTCGGCGCCGGGAGCGGGCCCGTTCTCGAGCTCGGCTGCGGAACCGGCGTCCACGCGGCTCAACTGCGCGAGCTCGGCCGGGAACCGCTGGGCATCGATCTTTCGGGACGCATGCTCGCGTACGCCCGGGGTCGTCTCCCCATCGCCCAGGGTGACGCCACCCGCCTGCCGGTCGCCGACGCCGCGCTGGACGCTGTGATCTCGATCATGGTGCACACCGACATGCCCGCCTACCCGGACGTCGTGCGGGAGGCCGCCCGGATCCTGCGTCCGGGCGGCGTGTTCGTCCACGTCGGAGTGCATCCCGCGTTCTGCGGGGGCTTCGCCGACCGCAGCGATCCGGCGGCCGTGATCATCAGGCCCGGCTACCTGGACGGGCACTGGACCAAGGACTCATGGACCACCGAGGGCGTACGAAACCGGGTCGGCGCCACCCATTTCCCCCTGCCCGTCCTGCTGCGGTCATTCCTGGACGCCGGGCTGATCCTCGATCGTTTCGCCGAGGGCGGCGGGCCCACCCCCACGACGTTCTCGGTGCGTGCGGTCAGACCATGAAGAGCATGCCGCCCACTCCGAGGAGCACGAGGAGCAGGACCGCGATGAGCAGGCCCTTTTCGGCGGAGTCGGCGGTGACGGCGTCGGAAGTCGTGGTGAGCGGCTCGCTGCTCATGAGCGGGGTCCCTCCGGAGTATCACTGAGCGCCTTCAGCGTGCGGGCGCCCGTCAAGGGGCATAGCGTGAGGGCTTCGTCGACCTCGATGGGGCTGCGGTGGATTGGTTCCTCAGTACGCGTGAGCGCGGCAACCCGAGCTCCTCCATACCCACGTGGAGCACGGGAAACACGGCCGAACCACTAATTCACGGAATAACGTATTTTGACCGCTTGGCGGCCGAGGTGGACAGCCTCCAACCGGGTGACCACCTCTTCTTCACCGACTGGCGCGGCGACCCGGACGAGCTGGTTCGCGACGAGGGTCCGACGATCGCCCAGCTCTTCGCGGCGGCGGCCAAACGCGGCGTGATCGTCAAGGGCCTGCTCTGGCGCTCGCACTGGGACAAGCTCTCCTACAGCGAGGAGGAGAACCGCAACCTGGGCGACGAGATCCGCGAGGCCGGCGGGGAGGTCCTTCTCGACCAGCGGGTACGCCGGGGCGGCTCGCACCACCAGAAGCTGGTCGTCCTGCGGCACCCGGGCCGCCCCGAGCTCGACATCGCCTTCGCCGGCGGCATCGACCTGTGCCACAGCCGCCGGGACGACGCCGACCACGGGGGTGATCGCCAAGCCCTGCGCATGGCCGCCGCGTACGGGAAGACCCCGCCCTGGCACGACGTGCAGATGGCCTTGCGTGGCCCGGTGGTCGGGGCCCTCGATCTCTGTTTCCGCGAGCGCTGGAACGATCCCGTGCCGCTCGACCAGCACGGCCCGATCGCGACGCTGGTCGACCGGGTCAAGCACGCCGACCAGAACGCCGACGGCCTGCCGGACCAGCCGCCGGACCCGCCCGAGTGCGGCACGCTGGCCATCCAGGTGTTGCGGACCTATCCGGCGATGCGCCCGGCCTACTCGTTCGCGCCCAAGGGCGAGCGCACGGTCGCGCGCGGCTACATCAAGGCCATCCGCAACGCCCGCCGGCTCATCTACCTCGAGGACCAGTACCTGTGGTCGACCGAGGTCGCCCGACTGTTCGCCGACGCGCTGCGCGCCAACCCCGACCTGCACCTGGTCGCCGTCGTGCCCCGCCACCCCGACGTCGACGGCCGGTTCGCCCTGCCCCCCAACGAGATCGGCCGCGAACAGGCGATCGAGCTATGCAAGACCGCCGCCGGCGACCGCGTGCACGTCTTCGACCTGGAGAACCACGCCGGCACGCCGGTCTACGTGCACGCCAAGGTCTGCGTGATCGACGACGTCTGGTGCAGCGTGGGCAGCGACAACTTCAACCGCCGCTCCTGGACCCACGACAGCGAGCTCTCGTGCGCGATCCTCGACACGGCCGAGGACGACCGGGCCCCGCTGGATCCGGCCGGCACCGGCGACCGCGCCCGGCGTTTCGCCCGCGACCTCCGCCTGGCGCTGATGCGCGAGCACCTCGACACCGACGACGACACACTGCTGCTGGACCCGGAATCGGCCGTCCGCGAGATGTCCGCCGCCGCCGACCGCCTGCAGGCCTGGCGCGAGGCCGGCCGCCGGGGCGACCGCCCGCCCGGCCGCCTCTTCCCGCACTCCGTCTCCCGCATGCCCTGGCACCGCCGCATGTGGGCGCTGCCGGTGTATCGCCTCATGTACGACCCCGACGGCCGCCCACTGCGGGCCCGGCGGAACAACACCTTCTAGAGCTCGCGGCGCGGATAACGGCTCGCCTGACGGGTGGGGTGAGACGCCATACTGGCGCGGTGACGCAGAGGCAGCCGCATACCGTGGGATCGCTGGCCGCGGATCTCCGCCGTCTCGGGCTGACGGACGGCGACGTCGTGATCGTGCATTCGTCGGTGCGGGCCATCGGCTTCGTAGCCGGCATGGCGCAGGCCGTGGTGCAGGCGCTGATCGACGTCGTCGGCGCCGAAGCCGGCGCCGGCGCCGGCGGGACCGTGGTCGTGCCCACCCACACGTCGTTCAACTCCGATCCGGCCGGATGGCGCAATCCCCCGGTGCCGGCCGAGTGGTGGCCGGTCATCCGGGAGCAGAGCCCCGGCTTCGACCCGCGGCGGACGCCCAGCTGGTGGGTCGGGGTGCTGCCGGAGATCGTGCGCAGCTGGCCCGGCGCGCTGCGCAGCTCGCATCCCGAGGTGTCGTTCGCGGCGCTGGGCGCGAAGGCGGCCGAGGTGGTCGCCGACCATCGGCTCGACGACGGGCTCGGGGAGGCGTCGCCGCTGGGCGCGATCTACCGCGAGCGTGGCAAGGTGCTGCTCATCGGCTGCGGGCACGACCGCAACACGTCGCTGCATCTGGCCGAGTTCCGGCAGCCGAACCCGCCGCTGACCGAGTTCGGCGCCGCCGTACGCCGGCCCGACGGCTCGGCCCGCTGGATAACTTGGATCGCTCCCGACACCGACACTTCGGACTTTTCCGAAATAGGTAAGGCATTCGAGGCAACGGGCGCGGTGAGCATCGGCCCGGTCGGCGATGCGGAGGCCCGGCTGATGCCCCAGGCCGGCCTGGTCGACTTCGCCACGGAGTGGATGCGCACCCACCGCCGGTGATCGCCGGCCGCCGCGCAGAACGACATGCGCCCATGAACGGCATGCGCCCATGAACGACACGCGCCCATGAACGGCACCCCGCACCGATGGGCGCCCGCGCAGGAGGTCGTCTTCCCTGACCGGCACCTCGTTGCGGGGGCATCGACGCCCCGGTCGAGGGTGGCGGAATCAGCGCAGCCAGGGTGGCGGCACGCGGACCGACGCCATGCCGGCCGCCGTGGCCGCCTGGACGCCCAGGGCCGTGTCCTCGAAGACCAGGCACTCGGCCGGCGCCACGCCGAGCAGGCGGGCGGCCATCAGGTACGCCTCGGGATCCGGCTTCGGCCGCGCGTAGTCACCGGCGCAGACCATCACCGGGAAGTGATGGAGCAGACCCAGGGCGGTCAGGGACGCGGTGACCGAGTCGCGCGTGCTGCCGGAGACCACGGCGAACGGGATGCGCTCGTACGCCTCCTGGATGTGGGCCAGCACGCCCGGCACCGCCCGCATCTCGGCCAGGCCCGTCTTGAACAGCGCCTCCTGGCGGGCGGCGACCGTGGCCACCGGCATGGCCAGGCCGTGACGCCGGTTGAGGTCTTCGATGATCTCTACGACCGGGCGGCCGCCCCAGTCGTAGAAGAGGTCCTCGGGGAAGTCGCAGTTCCACTCGGCCAGCGCGCCCGTCCAGGCCCGGTAATGGGCCGGCATCGAGTCGGTGATGGTGCCGTCGCAGTCGAAGAGGTAGGCCTTGAAGTCGCCGTCGGGAAGGGGTAGCCGCACGTACCGCAGGTTACGTGATCAAAGTTTCAGCACGTCGCGGGCGTCGGCCAGCACCGATTCCGACGCCACCGGCGACCAGGTGGGAAAGAGCGAGCGGAAGTAGTCGCCGGCCTTCTCGGCGATCTCCGGCGAGCGCTCGTAGACGTCCAGCTCGTTGACGATGCTCAGGTCGGCGAAGGCGCGCAGGGCCTCGGGGGTGGGCGCCTCGCTGTGCCCGGTGAAGCGGCTCCAGATCAGCCCGGACGAGGGCAGCGCCCGCCAGGTGCGGCCCCGGTCGCAGCCCCCATAGCGGTAGACCTGCTCCTCGGCCTCGTCGCCGATCAGCGCCCGCAGCTCGGCCCGCCGGGCGACGTCGAGCAGCGAGGTCGGGAACCCGTCGGTGCCGTAGGCAGCGTGGGTGAGCGCGGCGAGCCGGAGGGCGGGGCCGGCGCCGTGGGCGGCCAGGCGGTCGGCGACCCGGCCGAGGTGGTCGTAGAGCGATCCGCCGGCGTGCGGGATCGACTCGGCGCCCCGGTCGCGGAGCCAGGCGAGAACGGTGTCGGTCATGGTCGTGGCTCCCGAACGAGGACGGCGACGGCGACAAAGGCGGGGGCGGAGGCGGAGGCGGGGGCGGAGGCGGGGACGGGGTGGTCACGGCCGCAGCTCCCAGGTGTGCGGCGCCCAGATCGGGGACTTGTCCTCGCCGGTGAGGGTCAGGCCCACCCGCCAGGCCTGCATCGGTGGGCGGCCGGCCGCGATCCAGCGGTCGATGATCTCGACGGCCATGGCGCCGTAGCGCAGGGCGGCGTGGCCGCCGGCCAGGACGGTGCCGTCGGGGAGGACGACCGCCCCGCCGGTGCGGGGCTCGTCGAGCAGGGCCAGGCAGCTCTGGTCGCGGCCGGGAACGGCGGTGACGCCGGACGGGACGGCGGTGCCGGGCAGCAGGGCGGTGCTGGGCAGCAGGGCGTGGGTGGCGCGGTGCGACCAGGCGCCGGCGGCGAACCACAGGTCGCGGTAGGCGATCTCGGTCAGGGGCGGGTCGAAGCGGGACGGGGCGGCCTGCACCAGGCCGGTCAGCGCGCCGGCCGGGGCGGGAGCCGGGAACGCGTACGGATGGTCGGCGTTGAGCGGTCCGGAGGCGGCCATGAAGCCGGACGCGCACACCACCCGGGCGTCGGACGGGTCGGCGACGGCCAGGACCGGGTGCGTGCCGGCCTGCTTCACCGGCGCGATCACCAGACCGCCGGGGTCGAGCTGCTCGAGCCAGTGCGGGGACAGCCCACCGATCCCGACCGTGACGATCACCCGGTCGAACCGCTCCCCCGGCAGTCCGGCATAACCGTCGGCGTGCTGCACCCGTACGCCCGCCACACCCGCCCGGGCCAGCGCCGAGCGCGCCCGGTCGGCCACGTCCGCCTGCACGTCGATGCTCGTCACCGTCGCCCCGAGCGCAGCGAGAAGGGCGGCGTTGTAGCCGGTGCCAGCGCCGATCTCGAGCACCCGCATGCCCGGCGTGACCCCCAGCGCCATCAGCATGATGGCCATCAGCGACGGCTGGCTCGACGAGCTGATCGGCACCTTGCCGTCGACCTTGGTGATCAGCACGTCGTCGCGGTAGACGGTGGCGAGGAAGTCGGGGTCGGCCGGGTGCACCCAGCTGCCGTCGCGGCGCTGGAAGCCCTCGGGCACGAACGCCTCCCGCGGCACGCTCGCGAACGCCGCGGCCAGCGCCGGCGGAAGCGAGACGCCGCTCCGCAGGATCTGGTCGAGATAGTCCCGGCGCGGGTCCGTCACTCCTTCACGATAGATGCGGAGACGGCCGCCGTGAGGCACGCGGGGATGTCGTCCGCGTGATAGGGCCATTCCGATGGCTCGATCGCGGCGATGAAGGCCGCGTAGGTGGCGGCGGCCCGCAACTGCGCGACCGGGCGCAGCAGCTCGACGGCGCGCATCGGGTCGCTGCCCGGCCGGTCCCGCTCCCATCGCTGCGCCCACGCACGCAGCACCGGCTCGGAGTCGTCCGTCATCCAGCCGGTCAGCCGCAGGATGTCGAAGGCCGGGTTGCCGAGGAAGCAGTCGCCCCAGTCCATGATGGTCAGACGGCCGGCATCGTCGGTGCGCACGTTGCCGGGGTGCAGGTCACCGTGGACGAGAGTGACGGGCAGCCCGCACTCCTCGACCGCGGCGAGCCGTGCCGGCAAGCCGTCGACCAACGATCCCAAGCCCTTTATGTCGTCAAGATACGGCTCCGCGAGGCGGGCGATCCGCTGTGGATCGATGCTCCCGTCCGGGATGGCGTTCAGACTGGGGTCTCCCCCTGGGGGAGAGTCAAGCGCCAGCTCCACCTGAATCGGATGGAACGCCGAGGCGATCCGCCCGCACAGCTCGGCGCCGGCCTCGTAACGGTCGGCGCCCTCGACGTGGCCCAGCAGCATGCGGCCCGCGTCGCCGGCCGCCAGCAGGGGCGGGACCAGCCCGGGGACGATCGACGAGACCAGGCGGATGGCCTCCGGCTCGTGCGCGAAGAACGACGGGACCTGCTTCAGCCACGCGATCGGCCGCTCACCGGCGTCGTCGAGCCGCCAGATCGCCGAGAGGTTCCACGTCCGGATCTGGCGGGCGTGCGCAGCGCCGGCGGCCTCGAGGGCCCAGGCCAGCGACGCCGCCGGCCCGCCGACCTCGGCGTAGGGGGCACGCAAGGGATGCGGCGCGAGATCGACGCCCGCGTCGAGCGGCACGAGGGCGGCGGGTGGCGAACCGGCGCCGGGCGACCACTCGGCCAGGTAGGTGACATGGCCGCCGGGCGGGGCCGGCCGGTCGGCGTACAGCAGGCGGAGGACCTGACACGCGGGCGTGGCGACCTCGCCGACCTCCTGCCACCACGGCGCGGAGGCGGCGACGGGCGGAAGCGCGCCGAGCAACTCGCCCTCCGGCGATACCAGGACCAGCTCGACCGTACGCCTCACGTGAGCTCGTGCCCGATGGTCGAGTCGACGTGGTCGGGGATCTCGCCCTCGTGCCGGTCGCCGGTGGTCGCCGTGCCGCTCGGCTCGAACATCAGGATCGACCCGCCGGGCGAGGACGGCTTGTGCTCGACGCCCTTGGGCACCACGAAGACATCTCCCTTGTGCAGGGTGACCGTCCGCTCGGCCGGGTCGCGCAACGCGATGTCGAACTGACCGTCGAGCACCAGGAAGAACTCGTCGGTGTGCTCGTGCACGTGCCACAGATGCTCGCCGCGGGTGTGCGCGATCCGCACGTCGTAGTCATTCATCCGGGTCACGATCCGCGGGCTGTAGACGTCGTCGAACGAGGCCAGCGCGGCGGTCAGGTTCACGGGCTGCTCCATGTGCGCCAGCCTGCCACGGGCAAAGGGATCAGCCGAAGCGAGATTCCGTTTAAGGTCGGGGCATGGCCGATCTCGTCATCCGCTCCCGCCGCACGGTCGTGGGCGATCGGGAACACCCCGCGACGGTCGTGGTCGACGGGGAAAGAATCGTCGCGGTCGCCGGCTACGACGCCGCTTTCGACGCCGACGAGCAGATCGACCTCGGCGACACCGCGTTGCTGCCGGGACTGGTGGACACCCATGTGCATGTCAACGAGCCCGGTCGTACGGAATGGGAGGGCTTCGCCAGCGCCACGAAAGCGGCCGCGGCCGGCGGGGTCACCACGATCGTCGACATGCCGCTGAACAGCCTGCCGCCGACGATCGACGTCGATGCGTTGCGGGTCAAGCAGGCGGCCGCGAAGGGACAGATCCACGTCGACGTCGGATTCTGGGGCGGCGCGGTCCCGGGCAACGCGGCTTCGCTGCCGGCATTGCACGAGGCCGGCGTCTTCGGCTTCAAGGCGTTCCTCGCCGATTCGGGCGTTCCCGAGTTCCCGCCGGTCTCCGCGGCCGGGCTGAGAACCGCGCTGGAAACCGTCGACGCGCTGTTCGTGGTGCACGCCGAGGACCCCGGGCACCTGCACGAGGCGGCATCGTCCGCGGCCTATGCCGACTTTCTCGCCACCCGTCCGCCGTCGGCCGAGAACGCCGCGATCGCCACCGCGATCGAAGCCGCCCGGGAGACCGGCGCCCGCATTCACATCCTTCATCTTTCGGCGGCGAGCGCGCTGCCACTCATCGCCGAGGCGAAAGCGGCGGGCGTACGCGTCACCGCCGAGACCTGCCCGCACTATCTGACCCTGGACGCCGACCGCATCCCCGACGGCGCGACCGAGTTCAAGTGCTGCCCGCCGATCCGGGACGCCGCGAACGCCGACCAGCTCTGGCGGGCGCTCGCCGACGGCCTGATCACGTGCGTGGTGAGCGACCACTCGCCGTGTACGCCCGAGCTGAAGCGCCGGGACACCGGTGACTTCGCGGCGGCGTGGGGCGGCATCGCGTCGGTGCAGCTGGGCCTGCCGGTGATCTGGACGGCGGCCCGCGACCGTGGTCACCGGCTCGCCGACGTGGTCGACTGGATGGCGCGGCGCCCGGCCGGGCTGGCCGGCCTGTCGCGGAAGGGCCGGATCGAGCCGGGGGCCGATGCCGACCTCGTCGCGTTCGACCCCGAGGAGACCTTCGTGGTCGACGCGCGCCTGCTGCACCACAAGAACCCGGTCACCCCGTACGCGGGAAGGAAGTTGCACGGAGTAGTCCGCACGACCTGGCTGCGCGGACGCAGAGTGACCAACGACGCGGCCGCGGGCCGTTTTCTGACCCGGGAGGCCTGACCGTGGAAGAGTTCACCACCCGAACCGATCTGGCCTCGCGCGCGCTCGGCGGCGGTGTCGTCCTCGCCGACGACGAGTTCTTCGCGGCCGCCGACCACCTGGTCCTGCCCTCGGCGCCGACCTTCACGCCCCGCACCTTCGACCATAAGGGCCAGGTCTACGACGGCTGGGAGACCCGGCGCCGGCGCTCACCGGGGCAGGATCGGGCGATCGTACGGCTGGGGGCGCCCGGCGTTATCCGAGGCGTCGACATCGACACAGCGTTCTTCGTCGGCAACTACCCTACGCACGCCTCGATCGACGCGGTGGCCGTCGACGGCTACCCCACCCCGGCCGTGCTCGAGGCCGCCGAATGGGTGCCGCTGGTGCCGAGATCGCCGCTCGAGGGCGACACCCGCAACCTGTTCCCGGTCGACGACGCTCGCCGTTTCACGCACGTGCGCCTGACGATCTATCCCGACGGCGGCGTCGCCCGGCTGCGAGTGCACGGCGACGTGGTGCCCGACCCGTCGCTGCTCCCCGAGGTGTTCGACGTGGCCGCGATCGCCGCCGGCGGGCAGATCTCCGGCTGCTCGAACATGTTCTTCGGGCGCCCGCACAACGTGCTGATGCCGGGCCTGGCGCAGCACATGGGCGACGGCTGGGAGACGGCCCGCCGCCGCGCCGACGGCAACGAGTGGGCCGAGGTCACGCTCGCGGCGCCGGCCGAGATCGCGTTCGTCGACCTCGACACCAGCCACTTCAAGGGCAACGCGCCCGGCGCCGCCGCCGTACATGGCTCGCTCGGCGGCGGGCCGTGGTTCGACGTGTTGCCGCGGGTCGCGCTCGCGCCGGACACCCCGCACCGGTTCCCCGTGCGCCCGGGCCGGCCGGCTGACCGGGTGCGGCTCGACATCTATCCGGACGGCGGGATGGCCCGGCTGCGCATCATCGGCCGGCCCGACCGGAAGTTCCTCGACGAGAAGTTCCGCCGCCACGCCGGGAAGGGCTGAGTCGGGTTCCGCCGGCGGAAAGACCTACGAGTTCCGGTCGTCCGAGTAGTCCGGCCGCGCGCTGCCGACCGGGGCCGGGCGACCGGTCAGCACCCGCGGGCCGGCCGGGGTGATGGCGACCGTGTGCTCGGAATGCGCCGTGCGGGAGCCGTCGGCCGAGCGGATCGTCCAGCCGTCAGGGTCGAACTTGATCTTGTCGGTGGTCCGGCACAACCAGGGCTCGATGGCGATGGTGAGGCCGGGGTCGAGCCGCATGCCCCGGCCGGCGCGGCCGCTGTTGGCGACGTGCGGGGCCTCGTGCATGGTGCGGCCGATGCCGTGGCCGCCGAACTCGCCGTTGACGCCGTAGCCGTAGGAGTGGGCGACCTCGCCGATCGCGTGCGAGATGTCGCCGATGCGGCCGCCGGGCTGAGCGGCGGCGATGCCGGCCTCGAGGGCGACCTCGGTGGCCTCGATCAGCTGGAGGTCGGCCGGGTCGGGCGTGCCGACGACGAACGACAGCGCCGAGTCGGCGTTCCAGCCGTCGATGCCGACCGCCATGTCGATGCTGAGCAGGTCACCGTCGCGCAGCACGTACGGATGCGGGAGGCCGTGCAGCACCGCGTCGTTGACCGACAGGCACAGCACGTTGCGGAACGGGCCACGGCCGAACGACGGCGCGTAGTCCCAGTAGCAGGACTCGGCGCCGCGCTCCTTGATCCGTCGGCGGGCGTGGTGCTCGATGTCCATCAGGTCGACCCCGACCGCGGCCACCTCGCTCAGCTCGGCCAGCAGCTCGCCGACGAACTGGCCGGCCACCGCCATCTTGCCGATCTCGTCGGCGGACTTGAGCTCGATCACGACAGTCTTCCCTTCCCCGATGCGGTATTTTTATACCATGGTTCGCCAGCCGCTCACCGCCGAACAGATCGCCGCCGGCCGGCGCCTCGGCGTCGCCCTCCGGGCCGCGCGGGGCGGCCGCAGCCTGGTGGAGGTGGCGCTGGCGGCCGGCATCTCGCCCGAGACGCTGCGCAAGATCGAGGCAGGCCGCCTCCCGGCGCCCGCCTTCGGCACCGTGGTCGGCCTCAGCCAGGCCCTCGAGGTGCCGCTCGCCGACCTGGCCGAGGTGTGGCTGGCCGAGACCCCCGTCCGCCAGGCGTCCTAGACGTCACTCGCCGGCACGCCTTGACACCCTTGGGTGACCGTCCTTAGATGACCTGACGTCCACAGTGGAGGTCAGATGCGGATAGGACGCATGCTCGGGACGAGCTCAGCCCTCGCCCTGCTGGTCACCCTTGCCGTGCAGGCGCCGGCCCGGGCCGACGACGCCCTGGCTGACGGCGGCTTCTTCGAGATTTACAGCTACGCGCACGCCGACAAGCGGATGGCGGTGAACGGCGGGCAGACGCAGAACGGTGCCAAGATCATCCAGTACCACATCCTCAACACCCCCGATGCCACCCGCCCGATCACCGACCAGTCGTGGATCCTCCGGAAGAACGGCGACTACTGGAACATCCAGAACGACAAGTCCGGAAAAGTCGTCGCCATTCCCAACGGCCGCACGGACGCGGGAGCCGGCGCGATCCAGTACGACCGCACCGCGTCCCTCTGGGATCAGCAGTGGGAGTTCTTGTCCTACGCGAACCACCACGGCTGGATGCTGAAGAACCGCAAGAGCGGACTGTGCCTGGCCGTGCCCGGCAGCAGCGGCAACGACGGCGTCCAGCTCATTCAGTACGGCTGCCACAAGGAGTACGACGATCAGTGGTGGTGGGTCGACCGCTTCTACCCGTGACGGACCTCGCCCGGCAACGTCCTAACGGGCCAGCTCGAGCAGGTCGCTGCGGGGCAGGCCGGCGTCCGTGAGGGCGCCGCAGTCCAGGCCGCGCAGCAGGTAGCCGGCCAGCGCGCGAGCGGTGGCCGGCTCGTCGGCGATGCCCGACTGCTGGCGGGACAGGTAGCGGTGCAGGCGCTCGACGGCGGCGTCGCGGCCCTCACGGAAGAAGGCGTAGGTCGCGGCGTAGCGCGTGGGCAGCTGCGCGCGGTGCAGGTCCCAGCCCTGGTAGAAGCCGCGTTCCAGGGATCGGCGCACCAGGCGGTAGTGCAGCTGCCAGGCGGACCGGATCTCGGCCGGCGAACCGACCGGCAGGATGTTGGTCGAGCCGTCGGACAGCCGCACGCCGGTCTGGGCGGCGGCGGCCTGCATGACCGCCTTGGCGTAGTCGGCGGCCGGATGCTCCATCGACTGGTACGCGGCGGCGACACCGGCCGCGGCGCTGTAGTCGTAGGTGCCGTAGTGCAGGCCGATGCAGCGGCCGGCGGCGGCGGTGATCAGGCGGGCGACCGTCGCGGTGCCGTCGGCGCCCAGCACCGCGGCCGGCAGCTCGATCTGGATCTCGAAACGCAGGGTGCCGGCGCTCAACCCGTACGACTTCTCGAGCTTTTCGCAGAGCGTGACCATCGCGCTCACCTGATCGGGACCGCTCACCTTGGGTAACGTGATGGCGAAGGTGTCCTGATAGGACTCGAGGAACAGGTCGAGCGTACGCAGCGCGCGCCGGCGGGTGGCCGCCTCGAGCGACTTGATCCGGATGCCGACGAACGGCGGCAACGGGCCCGCCCGGAGGATCTGGGCCGCTCGCTTGACCGCGGCGTCCTCCTGGTCGTCGGCGCGCACCCCGTAGCCGTCCTCGAAGTCGACGCGCAGGTCCTCGATCGGCTCGCGGTCGAGCTTGGCCCGCACGTCGCCGGCGAGCTCGGGCCAGGGGAAGTCGTCCATCGCGACGTCGCCCCACTCGCGGAAACTGTCCAGCTTGTCGGCCGGGATGTAGACCGTGTGGATCGGCTGACGGCCCGGCCGCTCTCCTGGGTAACGGTCACGCAGGAACGCATCGTGAGCGGCCAGCCGTACGTCGAACTCCGCGTAGTCTTCCTCGCTCAACCCCATGTAATCAGTCGATCGAGTCGTACGCCGCGGTGGTCAGGAAGTCGGCGAAATCATCCGCGAGGGCGACCCGCTCGAACAGCTGGCGCGCGTCGTCGAAGCGCGAGCCCGCCCACGCCTCGTCGCCGATCGCCTTCCGGATCGCAGCCAGCTCCTCGTCCTCGATCGTCTTCACCAGCTCGGCCGTGATCGGGGTGCCGTCGGGCAGGCGTACGTCATTGTGGATCCACTGCCACACCTGCGAGCGCGAGATCTCCGCCGTCGCCGCGTCCTCCATGAGGTTGTTGATCGCGACCGCGCCGTTGCCGCGCAGCCACGCCTCCAGGTATTGCAGCCCGACCGACACGTCGTTGCGCAGGCCCTCCTCGGTCACCTCGCCCGGCGTCGACGCCACGTCGAGCAGTTGGGCGGCGGTCACCGAGACGTCGGGGCGCTGCTTGTCGAGCTGGTTGGGCTTGTCGCCGAGAACCCGGTCGAAGATCTCCCGGCAGACCGGCACGAGGTCGGGGTGCGCCACCCAGGATCCGTCGAAGCCGTCGCCGGCCTCGCGCTCCTTGTCGTCGCGGACCTTGGCCAGGGCGACCTCGTTGACCTGCGGGTCGCGGCGGCTCGGGATGAACGCCGCCATGCCGCCCATCGCGAACGCGCCGCGCCGGTGACAGGTCGAGACCAACAGCTCGGTATAGGCCCGCATGAAGGGCGCGGTCATCGTCACGGCGGCCCGGTCGGGCAGGATCATCGCCGGGTTGTCGCGGAAGTACTTGATGATGCTGAACAGGTAGTCCCACCGGCCGGCATTGAGCCCGGAGATGTGCGGCCGCAACGCGTACAGGATCTCCTCCATCTCGAACGCCGCCGGGATGGTCTCGATGAGCACGGTGGCCCGGATCGTGCCGCGCGGAATGCCGAGAGTGTCCTGCGCGAAGTCGAAGACGTCGTTCCAGAGGGCCGCCTCGTGGTGCGACTCCATCTTCGGCAGGTAGAAATAGGGGCCGCTGCCGCGGGCGATGAGCTCGGCCGCGTTGTGGAAGAAGTAGAGGCCGAAGTCGACAAGCGCGCCGACGGCCGGCTCGCCGTCCACCGGCAGGTGCCGTTCGTCGAGGTGCCAGCCTCGCGGCCGCACCACGATCGTCGGGTAGGGGCCGCCGTTGAGCTCGTACTTCTTCTGCGGCGTCTCGAGCGTGATGGTGCGCCGGACAGCGTCGTAGAGGTTCTGCTGCCCGTCGACGACATTGGCCCAGTGCGGTGTGTTCGCGTCCTCGAGGTCGGCCAGCCAGACCTTGGCCCCGGAGTTGAGCGCATTGATGGTCATCTTGCGCTCGGTCGGCCCGGTGATCTCCACCCGGCGGTCTTTCAGGTCCTCGGGCGCGTCCGGCGCCGACCACTCGGCGGCGCGGATCTCGGCCGTCTCGGGCCGGAAGTCGAGCGACTTCCCGGCGGCTATCTCGGCCCGTCGCGCGGCCCGGGCGGCCAGGAGCTCGTTGCGCCGCCCCCGGAATCGCCGGTTCAACTCGGTAACAAAGGCCACAGCGTCATCGCTGAGGATCTCGGTCATCGACGGCCTCCTGCGCTCGGGTTCCCTGCGCTCTCCACCGTAGTGGACGTCTACGGCGGCTGCTCCGCGTCGGGGATCGCGGGTTTGCGCAGCCGCCGTAGACGGGGGGACGGAGCTCTTCTAGAAGGTTCCGGCCGTGTTGCACTTCGCGTGCTGGACCACGCAGTCCTTGACCCGGTGGCCGAGGGCGTCGTCGTTCCAGGCGAGGAAGGCGTCACCGTGCATCGAGCTGGCGTTGCCCGAGCTGAGCTTGAAGCCGGCGGCCGAGCCCGAGGTCGGGTAGCCGATCACGAAGGAGATCGACGGGATCGCCACCGGGAACTTGCCGCTGCACTCGCCCTTGGCGTCGGCCGGGCCGACGTGCGACTTGTGGTCCGGGCTGTCGAGGTGGACGCCGTCCCAGCAGTCGGGGAAGGTCAGCTGGAAGGTGAGCTCGGCGGTCTTGGCGCAGACCGGCCAGTTGCCGTCGGTGCTCCGGCCGGTCTCCCCGCCCTGACCGGCGCACCAGAACTGGCCGGGCGCGCCCTTGGGCGTGTCGACCTGCCGCTTGGCGTCGCCGGCGATCATGCGGAAGCCCTGCGGGAACGGGACGGTCTTGCTCGGGTCCGGGAGACGGGATCCGTAGTAGACGGTCACGCCGTGCGGCTCGACCGCCTTGCCGTTCTCATAGAGCGTGGGGATCCAGTACGCCGAGTGGTCCTCGAGCGGCTTGCAGCTGGAACCCGCGTTCTTGAGCAGGGTGTCGGTCGTGCTGTACGCGTCGGTGCTGTCATTGCCGAGGAACGAGTGCATGTGCGAGGCGCCCGGCATGTTCGGGAAGACGATGGGGTCGTCGGTCTTGTCGTGGCTCACCGTGCAGGAGGCGTTGAACTCCGAGACCCGGACCGGGTTGTTGGTGATCGGGCGGAAGGTCATGGCATTGAAGTCGGCCAGCTGCTTGGCCCATTTCGCCTGGTCCATCGTCACCCAGCCGTTGCCGCTCGGCGTCGCCGGAGTCGACGTCGTCGGCGTCGCGCTCGGTCCGCCCGCCGGACTTGTCGGGTTTGTAGGACTTGTCGAGCTGGCGGGGCTCGCTCCGAGCGTGAACCAGTTGATGTTGACGAAGTCCGCATTCTCCTGGCTCTTCATGACGGCGACCAGCGTCTGGTTGCCCGTGGGCGGCTGCTTGACGGTCGCGGTCTCGGTGACCCACTTCTGCCAGCCGCCGGTCTTGGCCACCGGGAAGCTGGCCAGCAGCGTGCCGGTCGCCGAGCCGAGCCGCAGCTCGACCGAGCCGCTCGCGCTGCTGGCCGAGGCGATCCGGGCGGTGACCGTCGAGCCGATCCGGACGTTGTCGTACCGCAACCAGTCGCCGTTGCCGAGCCAGCCGACGTTGCGACCACCGTCGGTGTCGGAGGTCGTCTCCGTGCCGGAGCCACTCTGGGCGCTGTACGCCTCGGCCTGCAGACGGCCGGCCACGTCGGTCTCGGCCGCGTCGGCGGTGGCGATGTAGACGGCACTACCGCCGAGCGCCACGGCAACCGCCGAGGCGAGAACGACGCGGGTCCGGCGACGACGGGCGCGCGGGGTGACCGGGGCGACGTGTTGTGCATCGCTGCGCATTTTTACTTCACCTTTTCGCTGACCGGTGGGGTCGGATCGAAAAAGAGTATGCACAGCTCAGACCCATGATTCAACGCGTGGAGAAAGACTTATGAATTGCTTTCCGCAGGCCTCCTGGTAGACGCGATCCCGCTTTCCGATAACGCTTTTTCGGAATCGGAACCTTAAGTCTTGCTTAAGAGCCGGTCGTGGGCGCGTCGCGCCTCGCGGGTCAGCGCCTCGGCATCGGCGTGCACCAGCGCGCCACGCTCGACCACCGGCCGGCCGCCGATCAGCGACAGCTCGACCGGCGCGGGCGGCCCCAGGACCAGGGCCGCGAGGCGATCGTCGATGCCGTCGTGACCGAGGCCGTCCAGCCGCCACATCACCAGGTCGGCCAGCTTACCCGGCTCGAGGGATCCCAGGTGCCCCTCCCGGCCGAGACATCTCGCCCCGCCCATGGTCGCCATCCGCAGCGACTCCCGGGCCGTCAGCGCCGTCGGCCCGCCCCGGAGCCGGGCCGTGTAGAGCGCCTGCCGCAACTCGCCGCCCAGGTGCGAGGCCTCCTGCGAGGCGGCGCCGTCGACGCCGAGCCCGACCGGCACGGCGTGATCGAGCAGCTCCCGCACGCGAGCCATGCCGGCCCCGAGACGAGCGTTCGAGCTCGGGCAGTGCGCGACGCCGGTGCCGGTGGCGCCCAGCCTCGCGATCGCGTCGTCGCCGAGATGCACCCCGTGCGCGAGCCAGACGTCGTCGCCGAGCCAGCCGAGGCTCTCCGCGTACTCCACCGGCGTGCAGCCGAACCGCTCCCGGCAGAAATCCTCCTCATCGTCGGTCTCGGCGAGGTGGGTGTGCAGACGGACGCCCTTGCGGCGGGCCAGCGTCGCGGCCTCGCTCATCAGCTTGCTGGTCACCGAGAACGGCGAGCACGGCGCCACCGCGACCTGCAGCATCGCCTCCGGCGACGGGTCGTGCCAGCGGTCGATCGCCCGCTCGGTGGCGGCGAGCGCCTCGTCGGTCTCCTCCACCACGTTGTCGGGCGGGAGGCCGCCGTCCTTGCGGCCGAGATCCATCGAGCCGCGGGTGGGGTGGAACCGCACGCCGATCCGGGCCGCCGCCTCGATCTCGGCTGCCAGCACGTCGCCGCCGTCGCGCGGGAAGACGTAGTGGTGGTCCATCGTCGTGGTGCAGCCGGAGAGCGCGAGCCAGCCGAGCCCGGCCCCGGCCGCGGCGCCCACGATCTCGGCGTCGAGCCGGCCCCAGATCGGGTAGAGCGTGGTGAGCCAGCCGAACAGGGTGTCGTTGACGGCCAGCCCGCGGGTCGCCCACTGGTACAGGTGGTGATGCGTGTTGATCAGCCCCGGGGTGATCAGGCAGCCGTCGCCGTCGATCCGCCGGTCCGCCGGCCCGGCATGACTGCCGGCGCCCACCGCGACGATCCGGCCGTCGTCCACCACGACGTGACCGTTCTCGTGATACGTGTCCTCGGCGTCGACCGTGGCGACCGCCGCGTTCTCGATGACGATCACAGGTACCACTCCGCGGCCGCCGGGGGTGCGTCGTCGCGGGTCACGGTGCCCTCGATCAGGCCGTAGGGCCGGTCGCCCGCCATGAACACCTCGTTGTCGTTCGCCAGGTCGAAGGCCGACAGATCGACCAGGTAATGGTGCTTGTTGGGCAGCGCCAGGCGGATCTCGGCGATCTCGGGCCGCTGCGACAACGCGAAGCTGCCCATCGAGAAGAGCGTCTGCTGCAGCGAGTGGCTGTACGTGTTCACGAACGCGTTGACCAGCGCCTCGAGCGTGCCCTCGAACGATTTCGCCCAGTCGCCGCCGGCGCTCAGATGCCGCCATCGGGCGTCGACAGCGGTGGCGAGGATGCGGTCGCGCGTCTCGGGCAATGTCGTGTAGCGATCTTTCGGAAAGCCGTGGAACTCGGACGCCGTCGTGTTCATCAGGGTCAGGCCGGTGACGCCGGAGACGACCTGCTCCTGCTCGGCGGTCACCACCACGGACGCGAGCCGGATGTGCGACCCCTGTTTGCGGAAGGAGTGCGGGCCGAGACGATCCCAGCCGTACGCCTCGATGCTCACCCGCGCCGCCCGGATCTGCCCCTGCGTGGTCACGAAATGGCGGGCCAGCCGCAGCGCGAACTCCTCGGGCTCGCCGACGCCGTGCTCCTTCGCGAACGCGTACACCGTGTTCTTCATCGTGTCGGTCGGCAGCACACCCGAGTTGTCGCCGGTCAGGTGGGTCGCGGCGAGATCGCCGGAGAGTGACACGCTGACGTTGAGGTCGGTCAGCGAGTGCGAGTCGCCGTCGCGGACCACGCGGACCAGCCGCGTCTCCGCCTTGCCGTAACGGTTGGGTCCGAGAACGATCGCCACGTCAGCTCCCTCGGTAGGTGGTGTAGCCGTAACGGCTGAGCAGCAGCGGCACGTGGTAGTGCCGCTCGGGGTCGCGGACGTGGAACGCGACGGTGACCTCGGGGAAGAAGCCCTCGTCGCCCAGGTAGGGCTCCACGTAGAAGAAAAGGCGGTAACCACCGGCCTGCCACTCGTGCAGCGGCACCCGGTAGCGCAGCCGGCCGTCCTGGTCGGTGCGGCCCTCGGCGATCGTGCGCCAGCCGTCGGCGTCGCGCCGCTCGAGCCGCACGTAGACGTCGCGGGCCGGATCGCCGCTCACCGTGTCGAGGATGTGAGTGGAGATCTTGGCGTGGAACTCCGGCTCGGTCCCGTTGTCAGAGGGCATCGAGCACCCGCTCCAGCCGGAGCAGCACGATCTTGCGCAGCTCCTCGGCCACGATCACCCGCTCGGTGCCCTCGTCGTTGGCCAGCCGCTTGCGAGCCTCAGCCAAGATCTCCTCCTGCGTCCGGCCACTAGCAAAGATCAAGAACACATGACCGAACCGTTTCTCGTACGCCTGATTGGCCGCGACCAGCGCGGCCTTGGCCGGCTCGCCGGCGGTCGCCGCCGCCGCCGACTGCTCGCGTCTCGACCAGGCGGCCTCCCGGGACGCGCCGGTCGGACGCTCCCCTATTCGCGGGTGCGCGGAGAGGGCCAGCCGCACCTCGTCCCAGCTCAGCGCCCGGGCCGCGGCGTCGCCCGCGGAGATGATCTCGTGTCGCTCCCGGTAGGGCCGTTTCGCCGCGACCGCGGCACCCCAGCCCGGCGCGGCGCAGCACGCTCGGAGATCCTCCTCGAGGCGAGCGGCGGGCAGCGAGTTGAAGACCTCGACCGCGTCCATCCGGCAACCCCCTCCTGGTGTCGATCAGTCAAGCAGGCCCGGTCGCGCCGATGCAGTCCTTTGCATGTTCCGGCCCTTCCGGTTGGCTGACACCTTGCCATGGGGGGCCGACAGATTTCTCGGGCCTGTGGACAACCGAAGTTTTGTCGTACCGGTGGGCCAGGATGGTCCCGTGCTCATCACCGACGACGCCCTGCCCGATCTGCCGATCCGGCCGATCCTCCCGCACCTGCGCGAGACGCTGGCCGGCCCGGGCGCCGCGGTGCTGGTGGCGCCGCCCGGCACGGGCAAGACCACGCTGGTGCCGCTCGCGCTCGCGGGCACGCGGGAAAAGGTGGTGGTCGCCGAGCCACGCCGGCTCGCGGCACGAGCCGCGGCCCGGCGCATGGCGTCCCTGCTGGGCGAGGAGGTGGGTCACCGGGTCGGTTTTTCGGTACGGGGTGAGCGCCGCGTCTCGAAGCACACGCTGGTGGAAGTGGTGACGACCGGCGTCCTGGTCCGCCGCCTGCAGCGCGATCCCGAGCTCGCCGGCACGGCCGTCGTGATGATCGACGAGTGCCACGAGCGCCACCTCGACACCGATCTCGCGGTGGCGTTCCTGACCGAGGTCCGCGCGGCGTTGCGGCCCGATCTGCGCTTGCTGGCGGCCTCGGCCACGGCCGACACGGCGGTGCTGGGCGAGGGGACGCCCACGGTCAGCGCCGAGTCCCGCCTGTTCCCCGTCGAGGTGCACTGGTCGCCGCCGCCGGGCCCGATCACGCCGCCGCACGGCTTGCGCGTCGACCCCAAGCTGCTCGACCACGTGGCCGCGACGACCAGGCGGGCGCTCGACTTCGGCGACGTGCTGGTCTTCCTGCCCGGCGCCCGCGAGATCGACACGGTCGCGGCCAAGCTGTCCGGCGTCGAGGTCCTGCGGTTGCACGGGCGCCAACCGGCGTCCATTCAGGATGCCGCGCTTCGCCCCGGCCGCGGGCGGCGCGTCGTGCTGGCGACCGCGGTGGCCGAGAGCAGCTTGACCGTGCCCGGGGTGCGAGCCGTCGTCGACGCCGGGCTCAGCCGCGAGCCCCGCATGGATTACGCCCGCGGCCTCGGCGCCCTGGTCACCGTGCCGGTGTCGCAGGCCGCCGCCACCCAGCGGGCCGGCCGCGCCGGCCGCGAGGCGCCGGGCCGGGTCTACCGCTGCTGGTCCGAGGCGCAGCACGACCGATTGCCGGCCCGGCCGAGCCCCGAGATCGCCGCCGCCGACCTGACCGGTTTCGCCCTCGACCTGGCGCTGTGGGGCCACCCCGACGGCACCGGCCTGGCCCTGCCGTCCCCGCCACCGCCCGGCCCGCTGCAGACGGCCGTGGCCACCCTGCGCGGCCTCGGCGCCGTCGACGCCGACGGCCGGGTCACGCCCCGCGGCCGCGCCCTGGCCGACGCCGGCCTGCACCCCCGCCTGGCCCGGGCCCTGCTCGACGGCGCACCGATCGTCGGCGCCCGCCGGGCCGCCGAGATCGTGGCCCTGCTCGACGACACCCGCCCGGCCCCCGACGACCTGGTCGCCGCCTGGCGCCGCGCCCGCACCTCGGCCGACCCGTCGTGGCGCGGCGAGGTGCGTCGCCTGACCGCCGCGATCAACCGCTCCCCCGCTCCCACGGCCGACGTCGAGGTCCCCGACGTGACGGACGCCGCCGCGGCGGACAACGACGCGGCGGACAACGACGCGGCGGACAACGAGGACCTCGCCCCCGACCTCCCGGCGCCGCCCGGGACGGCCAATGCCACCATCCCCGTGCGCCCCACCGAGAGCGCCGTCAGTGGCGCGGGCCCGACCGACCGGGGTGCCGCGGCCGGGGCCGACGTGCAGGTGCCGGTCGGAACGCGCGGCACGGCCTCGCCGGCCGGGCGGCTGCCCGATGACCTGGCGGCGGGGCTGATCGTGGGGATGGCCTATCCCGAGCGCGTGGCGCGGGTGCGGGAGGCCGGCGGCCGGTCCTATCTCATGGCCGGCGGGACGGCGGCCGAGCTCGGCATGGGCAGTGGGCTGGCCGGCGTGGCCTGGCTGGCGGTCGCGGCGGCCGATCGGGACGCGGGCGCGCGGACCGCGCGGATCCGGAGCGCGGCGCCGCTCGACGAGGCCACCGCCGTCGAGGCCGCGGCGGCGATGGTGGACGACGCCACCGAGATCGGATGGGTGGACGGCGACGTCGTGGCGCGCACCGTGCGGCGCCTGGGCGCGATCACGCTGGTCGAGCGGCGGATCGACCGGCCCGACCCGGCGCTGGTGCGGGCGGCGCTGGTCGACGGCCTTCGGCGGGAAGGACTGGGGCTGCTGACGTGGAGCCGCAGTGCGGTCGAGTTGCGTGAGCGGCTGGGGTTCGCGCACGCGGCGCTCGGTGAGCCCTGGCCCGACGTCGGGGACGAGGCCCTGCTGGCGCGGGCCGGCGAATGGCTCGATCTCGGGTCGGCCCGGCGGCGGGCCGACCTGGCGAAGCTCGACGTCGCCTCGGGGCTGCGGCGACTGCTGCCGTGGTCGGTGGCGGGCCGGCTCGACGAGGTCGCGCCCGAGCGGTTGCCGGTGCCCAGCGGGTCGCGGGTTCGGCTGGACTACTCGGACCCGGCGGCGCCGGTGCTGGCGGTGAAGGTGCAGGAGGCGTTCGGGTGGAAGGACGCGCCGCGGCTGGCGGAGGGACGGGTGCCGGTGCTGCTGCATCTGCTGTCGCCGGCGGGGCGGCCGGTCGCGGTCACGCGAGACCTGGCGTCGTTCTGGCGGCAGGGTTATCCGCAGGTGCGCGCCGAGCTGCGGGGGCGATATCCGCGACATCCCTGGCCGGAGGATCCGACGACCGCCGAACCGACCCGGCGCACCAATCCGCGCTCGCGCTAGGAGGACCGTCATGAGCTTCACCGTCGAGGTCGAGCACCGGATCAAGGTCGTACAAGGGCTGGCGTCGCCGGTCCGGGCGCGGCGCGGGCTGCCGCTGGTTCCGGCGGGCGAAGGGGTCCCGGTGCTGGTCACGGTCGGGATCGCGTTTGCCGACGACCAGCTGGACGAGCGGGGACGGTTCGTGGACACCGACGCGGTCGAGGAAGAGCTGGCGTCGGCGTGCACCGAGCTGGAGGAAAGGCCGTGGGTGGAGCAGTTTCCGTCGCGGCCGACGTTCGAGGTGGTGGCCCGGCATCTCTTCGGCCGGCTGGCGCGCCGGGTGCCGCAGGTGGCATTTGTCCAGCTGCGCGACGAGAAGTTCGGGACGAACACGCGCTACGAGAGGGAGGGGTGAGCGGCGCGGGGTGGAGTGAGCGCGGCAAGCGGGAGCGGCGCGGGGCGGGGAGCGCTACTGGGTGAGCTGCTGGATCGACTCGGGGTCGGGCTGGGCGGGGATTTCCGGCGGCTTCAGGCGGTGCAGCGGGCCGGGCTGGCCGAACAGGTAACCCTGGCCCAGCGGACAGCCCAGCTTCGCGAGCGCGGCGGCACGGGCGGGGGTCTCGATGCCCTCGGCCACGACCGTGATGTTCAGCTCGTCGCAGATGGCCAGCACCGAGCGGCAGACGGCGCCGGCCCGGTCGGGCTCCACGTCGACGTCGGTGAGGGTGGAGTCGAGCTTGACGATGTCCACCGGGAGCGAATGCAGCTGGGCCAGGGCGTTGAAGCCGCTGCCGAAGTCGTCGAGGGCGATGCGCGGGCCGAGGGCGCGCAAGCGGGTCGCGGCGGCGGCCGCCGCGGGCAGGTCCTGGATGCGGTGGGTCTCGGTGATCTCGATGATCAGGCGGGACGGCGGGATGCTGTGCCGGGACAGGGCGGCGTGCACCGCCTCCTCGAGGCCGGGCTGGCCGAGGCGGGCCGCCGACACGTTCACGTGCACGTCGATCGGGCGGCCGAAGACCAGGGCCAGGCGGGACGCGTCGGCGCAGGCCTGGTCGAGGACGAAGTCGTCGATGGCGGCGACCTGGCCGGTGCGCTCGGCCACCGTGACGAAGACGTCGGGGTGCACGGCGCCGCCCGCCGCCGGCAGGGTCCAGCGGGCCAGGGCCTCGACCGCGACCGTCACGCCGTCGGCCAGCTGCACGATCGGCTGGTAGTAGACCTCGAAGCCGGCCGCCGCCGGGCGGCCGAGGGCCTGGGCCAGCAGGTGCGGCAGGTCGGCATGGGGTGCGCCGTCGGCGACGCCGGCGTAGCGGGCCAGCGCGCCCTTGCCGCGGCGCTTGCTCGAGTACATCGCCGCGTCGGCCCGGCGCAGCAGCGCGTCGGCCGACAGGGGCTCGCCCGGCTCGGGGACGACCAGGCCGATGCTGGCGCCGACCCCGACGCGGTGGCCGTCGATGACGAACGGCTCGCGGAGGGCGGCCAGGATGCGGTGACCGATCGGCTCGGCGTCGGCGGGGTGGCGGTCGAGCACCACCGCGAACTCGTCGCCGCCCAGGCGGGCCACCAGCTCTTCGGACGGCACGCAGCCCTGCAGGCGCTCGGCGATGGCACGCAGCACGCGGTCGCCCATCGCGTGGCCGAAGCTGTCGTTGATCAGCTTGAAGTCGTCGAGGTCGGCGAAGAGCAGGGCCAGCGGCTTGCCCCGGTGGCGATGGGCGTCGAGCGCCCGCACCAGCCGCTCGCGGAACAACGCGCGGTTGGCCAGGCCGGTCAGCGGGTCGTGGTACGCCTGATGGTGCAACCGCTGCTGTCCCTCGGAGACCCGGTCGAGCAGCACGGTGTTGTCCACGATGGTGAACATCTGCCGGGCCACGACCAGGCCGAGCCCGAGCCAGCCGAGGTAGGCCTCGAACGGCGACAGCTGGTGGCCGGCCCCGGTGCTGATCGCGATCACGACGCCGGTCGCGGTCACCGGCACGTACGGCAGCAGCAGATGAAGCCAATCGCGCTCGGCGACCATCAGGTCCGGGGTGCCGGCCAGGGCGAGGGCGGGGCGGCTGACCGCGGCGAGCGCCACAAAGCTGCAGCCGATCAGGTAGCCGGCCGACTGCAGCGGAGTGAGCGGACCGTCGCCGAGGTGGATCAGGCGGAGGGTGTCGCTGACGCCGAAGCCGATCAGCGCGATCCCGGCCAGGTGCATGGGATAGCGGCCGGCGGGCGAGCCGGGCCGGGTGGCGAGCAGCAGCACGACCATGGTGAACAGCAGCAGGTCGGCGATCGGATAGGCGGCGGCGAGACCGACCACCGCGGGCCGCAGGCCCTCCCAGCTGACCAGGTGCTCGGGCACGGCCGACAGGGTCAGCGCCAGCAGTGAGCCGGCGATCAGCACGCTGTCGATGATCAGGGCGATCTGGTCGCGCCGGGCCGAGGTCGGCACCGGGCGGGGTCGGCTATAGGGCACGCTCAGCAGCGCGAGCAGCATGCAGACGGGCAGCACGAAGAAGCCGACGTCGCCGATCGAGCCGGTGGCCCGATCGGGATCGGCGATGTCGCGTACGACCCACCAGAGCCGGACCACCGACCAGCAGGCCAGGCCGACGCCGGCGAGCAGGCGCCATCGACGCTGGACGCCCGTCCGCCGCGAGGCCGCCGCGAGACACACCCAGGCCGCGGCCGCCCCCGCGACCGCTTGCGCGGCATCGTCGTAGAGCCGCCAACCCCGCGGCCCGACCAGCTCGCCGAGCGCCACGGACCCCAGGACGAGCGTCAGCGTGACGAACAGTCGCGCTGTCATCCATTCACCACCCGCGAAATGTGCCGCGGGCCCCCTGATCCGCGACCGGAGTAAGGTACCGCAGCCCAGCGCGGGTGACGACTTTCGAAAGGATGGCTTCAGTCGCCGGTTGTCAGATCGGCGACAATCACCGTCACGTTGTCCGGTCCGCCACCGCGCAGTGCGAGGTCGACCAGGCGCTCGGCGCACGACTTCGGGTCGGCGGCCGCGAGCATCTCCTGCTCGATCGTCTCGTTGGTGACCACCGCGGTGAGGCCGTCACTGCACAGCAGCCAGCGGTCGGCGGGCTCGGGCTCGACGATGACGTAGGCCGGGCTGACCGGCTCGCCCTGCAGCACCCGGGTCACCACCGAGCGGCGGGGGTGGCCGGCGGCCTCCTCCGGGCGGATCAGTCCCTGGTCGACGAGCATCTGGACGTACGTGTCGTCCTTGGTCAGCTGGTTGAGGCGCCCGTCGCGCAGCAGATAGGCGCGCGAGTCACCGACGTGGGCCATCGCGGCCCGGCTGCCGGAGAAGATGACCGCGGTCAGTGTGGTGCCCATGCCCTGCAGCTCGGGGTCGGCGGCGACCTGCTCGGCGATCCGGCCGTTGGCGACCTCGAGCGCCCGGTGCAACGAGTCCATCTGGTGCTCGTTGTCGATCGGCACGTCGAGGACGCACATCGACTCGATCGCGAGGCGGCTGGCGAGATCGCCGGCGGCCATCCCGCCCATGCCGTCGGCGACGACGAGCAGGTGGTCACCGGCGTAGTAACAGTCCTCGTTGTTGCTGCGGACATGTCCTTGGTCGGTGACAGCCGCCCACCGGAGGTGCAAGGTCATGGCGGGTAGCTTCCCAGATCAGCGCAACCCTGTCTGCACGCGGGCGGCGGCGCGTCGCCCAAAAGCTCCCATGAGTGGTGGCTAACCGGGATTCAGCGGGCGTCCGAGGCATCGCGGATCAATCGTGGTGTCACGGTGGGTGGGCGCGATCCAGGAGAGTGCGGACTCCTCGACCGGCCATCCCCGTACGCTCACCGAGCTGTTCGGCGGCCGGACCGGCTCCGGGCAGAGGGTCTTGGATCGCACGTCGCCGTTCGGGATGAACTGGACATCGCCGTTGCCGTGCAGCACCGTCGTCGAGGTGTCGTCGACCGAGATCTGCTGACCCCGGACGACCGTGACCGGGCCGCCGGGCGTGCCCACCTCGACGGCGCTGTTCGGCAGTACCGGGGCCCGCAGGAAGATCACGCCGACCGCGAGCGGGGCGAGCAGCGCGGCGCCGACCGCCGGCCAGTGCGTGACCAGCCGCGCGGACCAGGCCGGCACCGGGCCGGTGAGCAGGGGCCCGAGCAGCGGCGGCACGGCCAGCAGCAGCGCCGTGGTGATCTCGCCGGCGCGCAGGGCGGAGACGATGCCCGGCCACACGAAGATCAGCACGAGCAGGCCGACCACCACCGGGACGCCCACGGTGATCCACAGCATCAGCCAGCGCTCGGTGCGGAACCGCAGCACCGCGGTGAGTCCGAGAATCGCGACGACCAGCATGCCCAGCGTCGGCAGCAGGCGCAGCTGCCAGGTGAACGCGGCCAGCATGGTGGCCAGCAGCACCACCCAGTCCGGCATGCGCAGCGCGGTGACGGCCAGCAGCGACCGGCCGGCGTCGTCGGGCGCGCTGACCAGCAGGATGCCGCCGAGCACGCGCAGCACGAGGATGACCGCGGGCACGGTCCAGATCAGCGTGATGAACAGCGCGCTGATCATGCCGAGCGGGCTGATGTACTGCACCAGCAGCAGCATCGTGGGCAGGTTCTGCCGGCTGAGGTACCACAGCCGCAGCACGAGCAGCACCAGCGGGAACGCGGGCAGGACGGTGAGCAGCCAGTTGAGCTGGGCCCGGCGGCGGCGCGGCGGGATCGGGCCGCCCTTGACGAAGATGTCCGTCACGGGAAGACGTCCTCCCACGGCAGGTCGCGTACGTCCGGCTTGGGCACGTCGGGCTGGGCGGCGACGGCGATCGGGGTCGTGCCGTTCTTGGCCGTCTCGACCTGGAAGTTGTTCTGGAAGGCCTGCTCCCAGCGGGTGTCCTTGGGGTCCTTGAGCGAGCGGTAGAGGGTGAGATCGACCAGCTTCTCGAGCGCCTCGTTCTCCCCCACGTTCACACCCCAGGCCTCTGTCTTGTCGTAGCCGAGATCCCAGTGGTCGAACTCGTCGGGGAAGCGGTATTTGAAGCCGGCCAGGATCGCGGCGTCGGTGCTGATCGCGTCGACTTTGTGTGCGCGGAGGTCGGCGACACACTGGCTCACCTTGTTCCGGCTGGTCCAGGGCACGTCGGCAGCCTTGAGCGCCGTCTGGCTGGTGGACGCCGACAGCGTGCAGACCGGCTTGCCCTTGAGATCCTGGAAGCTGGCGACCGGCGAGTGACCCGTGAGCGTGAGCACCGACTGCTCGGTGTAGAGGTAGGGCGCCGAGAACGTCACGCCGGCCATGTTCTCCCGGTCGGCGGTGATGCTGTAGCTGGCGATGACCATCTTGACCGGCACCCGCCCGCCGTTGGCGTTGGTGGCCTGCATGCGCGCCCGGTCCTCGCTCTCGATGCCGTAGAACTGCACCTCGGACCGGCGGAAACCAAGATCTTCGGCGACCATGTACGCGATGTCGACGTCGAAGCCGCTCCAGATCTTGGTGTCTTTGTCGTAATACGCGACGCCGGGCTGGTCGTCCTTGACGCCCACGGTCAGCACCGACCAGCCGTCGACCCCGGCCTCGGCGCGCAGCTGGGCCACCGACGGCGGCCCGCCGACGAACACCTTCGTGATCGCCAGGGCCAACGCCAGCACCAGGGCCAGACCGAGCGCGGCCAGCCGGAACGCGGCCAGGTTGAAGCGCGGCGGCGGGTTGAGGATCGGCTCGGGCTCGGGCGGCGGCAGCCGGCGGTCGGCCGCCTCGCGCTCGGCGATGTCCTGCACCGCGATGTCCTCGGCGGTGCCCTCCGGACCCGGCACGCGTCGCCGCACCGGCCACGTGAAACGGCCGGTACCGCGTTCGGTCATCTCGTCCCCCAAAGCCTTCGCACCCCGCCGGCCCACCCCCGCCCGTCACTGGGTGGGGGGTGGAAACTACAGACCGCCTACGACAAGAACTCGCAAGCTGTCCACAGGTTGGAAAGGCCCATGGTGCCGCATGAATGCGACGGGACGGTATCGCCCCTAGGCCGTGTTTCGTAGCGCGCGCAGCCACTGGTTGATGGCGGCGATGGTGAGGGTGGCTTCGTAGCGGACGGCGAGCTTGTCGTACCTGGTGGCCATGGCGCGGTGTTGTTCGAGCTGGTTGATGCCGCACTCGACGGCATGGCGCAGGCGGTAGACCTGGGGGTCGAAGGCGGGTGGACGCCCGCCGTTCGACCCTTTGGCCTTGCGGTGCGCGTCCTGGCCGGTCCTGCTCGGGATACACGCTCGGATACCCCGTCGGCGCAGGTGGGCGCGGTTGGCCTTGGACGTGTTTGCCTTATCGGCCAGCACCGTGTCCGGCCGGGTCCGGGGGGCGGCCACTACCGACACGGGTGACACGCACCTTGGCCAGCACGGCGATGAACTGCGGGCTGTCGCCGCCTTGTCCGGCGGCCCGTTCCCGCAGGCAGCAACGCCTCAAGCGCCACCCACTGCACGTCGGTCACGTCGTGTCGCCTCGCTGCCGCCACGCTCGGCACGAGGTCTCCGGTTATGAAGTTCTGGCTTGGTCGCCTGAACCAAATACCGGAGACCTCTTCAGCTATCGATCACGCCACGCCGCAACATCGACGCCTACGAAACAAGGCCTAGCGGGCGGCCACGATCACGGCACTCTCCGGGGGTAGTTCGACCCGGTCACGCTGGAGGACGACCCCCTGCTCGGTGGCCAGCAGGACCTTGCTCGGCGTCGACCGCAGGCTGACCGTCTGGGCGACCGGGGCGAGGTTGGCGGCCACCACCGTGCCGCCGCGGCGGATCACCACGAACTGGTCGCCGTGCCAGACCTCGACCTTGTCCAGCCACGGGTCGGAGAGGTCGCTCCGGCTGTGGCGCAGCGCGATCAGTCGCTTGTAGAGGTCGAGGATCTCGGCGTGCCCCGGTTTGCCGGGCTCGTTCCAGTCGAGCTTGGACCGTTCGAAGGTGGCCGGGTCCTGCGGGTCGGGCACGTCGTCGGAGGCCCATCCGTGCGACGCGAACTCGCTGCGCCGCCCGTTGCGCACGGCCGCGGCCAGCTCGGGCTCGGGGTGGCTGGTGAAGAACTGCCAGGGGCTGCTGGCCGCCCACTCCTCGCCCATGAACAGCATCGGCGTGAACGGCGCGGTCAGCAGCAGGGTGGCGCCGACCTTGAGCAGCCCGGGCGAGAGCAGCGCGGAGAGCCGGTCGCCGACCGCCCGGTTGCCGATCTGGTCGTGGTTCTGCAGGAACGCCACGAAACGGTGACCAGGCACCGACGAGCGGTTCACCGGCCGGCCGTGCCGCCGCTGGCGGAAGCTCGACCACGTGTTGGCGTGGAAGTACGCGCCCTCGAGCACGGTCTGCAGGCAGTCCAGCGAGCCGAAGTCGCCGTAGTAGCCCTGGCGCTCCCCGGTCAGCAGCGTGTGCAGCGCGTGGTGCACGTCGTCGTCCCACTGCGCGTTCAGCCCGAAGCCGCCGGCCTCGCGCGGCGTGATCAGCTTGGGGTCGTTGAGGTCGGACTCGGCGATCAGCGAGAGCGGCCGGCCGACGTGCGCCGACAGCGACTCGACCTCGACCGCGAGCTGCTCGAGCAGGTTGATCGCGGAGTGGTCGGTGAGCGCATGCACGGCGTCCAGCCGCAGGCCGTCGACGTGGTAGTCGCGCAGCCACATCAGCACGTTGTCGGCGATGTAGCGGCGGACCTCGTCGGAGAGCGGCCCGTCCAGGTTGATCGAGTCGCCCCACGGGTTCGACCCGTGCTTGCTCAGGTAGGGGGCGAACATCGGGGCGTACGCGCCGCTGGGCCCGAAGTGGTTGTAGACGACGTCGAGCACGACACCCAGGCCGCGGGCGTGAGCGGCGTCGACGAACCGCTTGAGCCCGTCGGGACCGCCGTACGGCTCGTGCGGCGCGTACCAGCACACGCCGTCGTAGCCCCAGTTGTACTCGCCGTTGAAGGCGTTCACCGGCAGCAGCTCGACCAGGTCGACGCCGAGCTCGACGAGGTGGTCGAGCTTCTCGATCGCGGCGTCGAACGTCCCGGCCGGCGTGAACGTGCCGATGTGCAGCTCGTAGAGGACCGAGCCGGGCAGCTGCCGGCCGGTCCAGGCCTGGTCGGTCCACTCGAACGCGGAGTGGTCGTAGACCCGGCTCGGCCCGTGCACGCCCTCGGGCTGCCACGGCGACCGCGGGTCGGGAAGGGGCGAGGGCGCGTCGGGAAGCACGTACGCGTAGTCGGTGCCGGGGGCGGCGTCGGCCGACAGCCGCCACCAGCCGTCGTCGCCGCGCTCCATCGCGCGCTCCTCCCCGGCGATGAGAAGCTTGACCGTCTTTTCGGGGACCCAGACTTCGAAGTTCATTCTTTCACCAGGAGAGCGACGGGATAGGTACGCAGAATTTCGGCCAGTGCCAAGCGGTTCCCGCCGTAGCTCGTCCCCGTGAACACTTCCGTCCAGCTGTGGCCGTCGAGTGACAGGCTGGTGTCGCCCCAGCCGCCACGGCGTGACAATCCGACCGGCAGGCGGGTGGCGATGGTCACCACGCCGCCACGGTCGAAGGCCAGCGCGTGCTCGCCGACTCGGCCCTCGACGAACAGCGGGCGGTAGCCGCCGAACAGCTCCGGGCGCTGCCGGCGCAGGCGCAGGGTGCGGGCGGTGACCAGGAGCTTGGCCGCGCCCGACTCGTCGATCGGTGGCAGCCACCCGTCGTCGATGCGGGCCAGCAGCTCGCGCCGGGCGTCGAAGTCGACCGGGCGGCGGTTGTCGGGGTCGACGAGCGAGAGGTCCCACAGCTCGCTGCCCTGGTAGACGTCGGGCACGCCGGGCATGGTCAGCTGCACGACCTTCTGGCCGAGCGAGTTGGACCAGCCGGGCGCCGTGATCGACTCGGCGAACCCGGCCACCTCGCCGTGCAGGGCCGGGTCGTCGTAGATCTTGTCGACCATCTCGCGCAGCCGGGACTCGAAACCCCCGTCGGGGTGCTGCCAGGTGGTGGAGCTCGCGGCCTCGCGTGCGGCCTTCACCGCGTACGCCTGAAGCCTCTCCCGCGAGATCGGCCAGGCACCCACCGCGGCCTGCCAGATGAGATGGGCCAGCGCCGGGTCCGGGAGCGGAGCGACGCGGACCCACCGGCGCACCACCTCGGTCCAGTCCCCCGGCACCTCGGAGAGCACCGCCAGCCGCGCCCGCACGTCCTCGCTGCGCTTGGTGTCGTGGGTGGAGAGCGTGGTCATCGCCTGCGGCCAGTCGCGCTGACGGTCCTCGTTGAGCTCGTGGAACTCGTCCGGGGTGACGCCGAACTTGGCCGGGTCGTTGCCCACCTCGTTGCGCGCGGTGAAGCGGGTCCAGCGGTAGAACGCGGTGTCCTCGACCCCCTTGGCCATGACCGCCCCGGTGTACTGCTGGAAGCGCATCGCCAGCTCGTCGCCGGGGATGCGCAGCCGGGAAAGGAGCTGGTCGAAGACCGGGATCAGCTGGGGACGGCGGCGACCGGCCTCGGCTCGCGCCCGGGCGAGGTGCCGCCCGCCGAACGGGAGGTAGGAGCGGTAGACCGGGAAGCAGGCGGCGAGCTCGGCGAGGGCCTTCGGCGCGGCTTCGATCTCGGGTACGAGTCGAGCCATGCGCGCGAGCTCGGCCGCCAGCAACGTGGTCGCGGCCGCCAGCTTGGCCTCGTGCACCTGGTCCTGCCACGAGGTCTCGGTGCCGGTCAGATGGTGCTGCAGCGTGTCGAAGAACGCCTCGGTGGTCGTGTCGACGAAGACGCCGCCGACCTCGGCCAGCGCGTCGTAGCCGGTCGTGCCGTCGACCGGCCAGGGCGGCATCTCCTCGCCCGGCTCGAGGATCTTCTCGACCACCAGCCACGCGCCGGGCGCGGCCTCGCGCAGGCGGGTGAAGTACTCGCCCGGATCGCGCAGGCCGTCGGGGTGGTCGACCCGGATGCCGTCGACCGCGCCTTCGCCGACCCAGCGCAGGATCTCGACGTGCGTGGCCTCGAACACGGCCGGGTCCTCGACGCGCAGGCCGGCCAGGTCGACGATCGCGAAGAATCGCCGGTAGTTGAGCTCGCGGTCGCCGCGGGTCCAGTTGGCCAGCTCGTAGTGCTGCCGGTCGTGGATCTCCCGCGGGCTGCCGCCGCCGGTGCCCTCGGCGATCGGGAAGCGCTTGTCGTAGTAGCGGAGCTCGTCTCCGTCGACGGTCAGCTGGTCCAGCGCGTCCGGCTCGTCGGCCAGGACCGGGATGAGCAGCCGCCCGCGCGACCAGTCGATGTCGTAGAAGTCGGAGAACTCCGATTTCTGGCCGTTCTTGAGCACGTCCCACCACGTCGGGTTGGCGGCCGCGACGGCGACGCCGGCGTGGTTCGGGACGATGTCCACGACCAGGCCGAGGCCGGCGTTCTTCAGCGAGCGGGACAGCTCCCGGAGGCCGTCGGCGCCGCCGATCTCCGGGTTGACCGACCGGTGGTCGACCACGTCGTACCCGTGCTCGGAGCCGGGCGTCGCGGTCAGCAGCGGCGACGTGTAGAGGTGGCTGGCGCCGAGGTCGGCCAGGTAGTCGGCGAGCGCGGCGGTGGCGGACAGCGGGAAGTCGGGGCGGACCTGGACTCGATAGGTTCCGGAGGGGAGCATTCAGACCGTCCTGTCGAGAACGATGAGCGACCGGTCCGGCACCCAGATCTTGCTGCCGGCCTCCACGACCGACGGGCGATCGGGCGACGGCTCGGCCGTCTCGATGACCTTTTCCCACTTCTCCCCGTACTCCTGGGGAGGAGTGGCGAACTCGATCGGCGCGTCGTGCGCGTTGAAGAACAGCAGGAACGAGCTGTCCACGTGCCGCTGGCCGTACTGCCCGCGCTCGCGGATGCCCTCGCCGTTGACGAAGAGCGCGACCGCCCGCCCGAAGTCGTTGCCCCAGTCGTCGCCGGCCATCTGCCGCCCGTCCGGGGTGAACCACTCGAGGTCGGGCAGCGGGTCGCCGCCGCCGCGCGCGGTCACCGGCAGCCCGGTGAAGAACCGGCGGCGCTGGAACACCTGGTGCCGGTGGCGGAACGCGGTCAGCTTCCGGGTGAACTCGAGCAGCACCTCGTCGGCGTTGTCCCAGTCGATCCAGGAGATCTCGTTGTCCTGGCAGTACGCGTTGTTGTTGCCCTGCTGGGTGCGGCCCAGCTCGTCGCCGTGCGAGATCATCGGCACGCCCTGCGAGAGCATCAGCGTGGCCAGGAAGTTCCGGCGCTGTTTGGCACGCAATGCCAACACCTTGGGATCAGCGGTCGGGCCCTCGATGCCGCAGTTCCACGACCGGTTGTGGCTCTCGCCGTCCCGGTTCTCCTCGCCGTTGGCCTCGTTGTGCTTGTCGTTGTACGAGACCAGGTCGTTGAGCGTGAACCCGTCGTGCGCGGTGACGAAGTTGATCGAGTGGAAGGGCTTGCGGCCGTCGTCCTGGTAGAGATCGGCGGAACCGGTGATCCGCGACGCGAACTCGGCCAGTGTCGCCGGCTCGCCACGCCAGAAATCCCGTACGGTGTCGCGGTATTTGCCGTTCCATTCGGTCCAGTTCGGCGGGAAGTTGCCCACCTGGTAACCGCCCGGGCCGACGTCCCACGGCTCGGCGATCAGCTTCACCTGGCCGACCACCGGGTCCTGCTGCACCACCTCGAAGAAGGTGGAGAGCCGGTCGACGTCGTAGAACTCGCGGGCCAGCGTCGAGGCGAGGTCGAAGCGGAAGCCGTCGACGTGCATCTCGGTGACCCAGTAGCGCAGCGAGTCCATGATCAGCTGGAGGCTCTGCGGGCTGCGCACGTTGAGGCTGTTACCCGTTCCGGTGTAGTCCATGTAGAACTGCGGCTGGTCGTCGACCAGCCGGTAGTACGTGCGGTTGTCGATGCCCTTGAGGCTGAGCGTCGGCCCCAGGTGGTTGCCCTCGGCCGTGTGGTTGTAGACCACGTCGAGGATGACCTCCATGCCGGCCTTGTGCAGGGCCTTGACCATGCCGCGGAACTCCTGGGTCTGCTGGCCCAGCGTGCCGGTCGACGAGTAGCCCTGGTACGGCGCGAAGAAGCCGAGGGTGTTGTAGCCCCAGTAGTTGCGCAGCCCGAGGTCGTGCAGCCGGTTGTCGTGCACGAACTGGTGCACCGGCATGAGCTCGACCGCCGTCACGCCGAGGCTCTTGAGGTGCTCGATGATCGCCGGGTGGCCGATCGCCGAGTAGCTGCCGCGCATGTCCTTGGGCACTTCCGGGTGCCGCTCGGTCAGGCCCTTGACGTGCGTCTCGTAGATCACCGAGTGGTGGTACGGGATGTCCGGCCGCCGGTCGTTGCCCCAGTCGAAGTACGGGTTCACGACCACGCCCTTGGCCATGTAGGGCGCCGAGTCGAGATCCGACATCTGGTCCGGGTCCGCGAAGTCGTACGCGTACAGCGACGGGTGCCACTGGACGTCGGCGTCGACCGCCCGCGCGTACGGGTCGAGGAGCAGCTTGTGCGGGTTGTAGCGCAGTCCCCGGGCCGGCTCGTACGGGCCGTAGACGCGGTAGCCGTACCGCTGGCCCGGCTCGACGCCGGGCAGGTAGGCATGCCAGACGAAGGCGTCCTGCTCGTGCAGCTGAACCTTGCGCTCGTTCCCGGACGGGTCGAACAGACAGAGCTCGACCGCCTCGGCCCCCTCGGAGAAGATCGCGAAGTTCGTGCCCGTCCCGTCGTACGTGGCACCCAACGGGTACCGGTGACCAGGCCAAACCTGCATTTCGAGCTCCCACCCCTCGTCGGCGCACGGAGTTTGCCCGCCCTCGGTCCGGCGTAATCCTGTGCGGCTCGCGTCAGCGGTCATTCTCACCGATGCGGCCGATCACGTACGCGTGACGGCCCGGATACCCACGAATCCGCGACACAAGAGTGGTTTGATCGAGTTCGCAAATGAGCATAGTTGCCCCGTGTCAATTACCCCGCCGATCGTTCTGGGTCCGCGTGCCAGCGCATCAGCGGAGGACGAATGGCTGGTGACGGACGGTCTCGGCGGGTACGCGAGCACGGCCGTCAGCGGCCTGCGCACCCGCCGGGAGCACGGCCTGCTGGTGGTCGCCGAAGCCGGAAGTGCCGTTCGTCACGTCGGGCTCGCCGCCCTCGATCTGACCCTCACGCTGCCCTCCGGGGCGCGGGCACAGCTCTACACGCATGACTGGGTCTCCGGCGCGAACGCGCCCGGCGGCCATCGCTACCTGGAGACGTTCTCCCTGGTGGACGGCGTGCCACGGTGGCGTTGGCGGGTCGGGGACGTGGTCGTCGAGCGCGAGGTCGCGGCCCGGCACGGGCATCCGTCGGTCGCTGTCGTGCACCGGGTCGTGTCGGCGCCGGGTCCGGTCGGGCTGGCCGTGTCGGCGATGTGCACCTGGCGGGAGTCGGGCGGTTCGCGCGACGCGTCCGGGCCGGCGCTCAAGGTCGAGCAGGTCGCCGGCGGGGTCACCGTCGAGGACGCGTACCGGATCTCCGGGCCGGGCTGGCAGGCCGGCGGCGAATGGCACCTCGGCGCGCGGACCCGCGCGGACGGCGGCGCGGAGGATCTCTGGCTGGCCGGCACGTACGTCGAACGGGTGAATCCCGGCGAGTCGCTCGAGATCTCGGCCTGGGCCGGCGATCTCGGCCGGCGACCACCGGCGGCCCGGCTGGTCGTCGACCAGGCCCGGGAGCGGGCGCGGCGGATCACCGCCGGGCTCGGCGGCGTGGACGCCACGCTGACCCTGGCGGCCGACGCCTTCGTGACCCGGGGCCCGGATCTGCTGACCGGCTACCCGTTCGCCTCGGGGGGCGACCCGCTCGCCGGCTACGAGGGCCTGTTCCTGGCAACCGGCCGGCACGACGAAGGCCGCGAGCTGCTGCGTGCCCGCGCCGGGGACCTGCGGGGCGGTTCACCGCTGTGGTTCGCGCACGCCGCCGACCGGCATGTCGCGGCGACCGGGGACACCGATCTGGCGGCCGAGCTGGCCGGGCCGCTGGGCCGTCTGCTCGGCCCGGAGGACGGCCTGCTCCGGCTCGGCCGCGGCCGGCCCGTCGAGCTCAACGCGCTGTGGGTGAACGCCCTCGCCGCGCACGCCGCCCTGCTCGCCGCCGCGGGCCGGGACGACGACGCCGCCCGCGCCCGGCACGCCCGGGTCCGGGACGCGTTCGCGGCCCGCTTCCCGGCCCCCGAGGGCTGGCTCTACGACGTCGTCGACGGACCGCCGTCGGCCTATCCGCTCGGCGGCGGCGCCAGCCAGGACGACCCGACGCTACGGGCCGGCCAGCTGCTGGCCTGGTCGCTGCCGCACGCCCCGCTGGCCGGCGACGCCGCGGCGCTGCGCGCGCTCGGCCCGGCCCTGCTCACCCCCCTCGGCCCGCGCACCCTGTCGCCCCGGGAGTACGGCTACGACGGCCGGGAGGGCGCGGCGGCGCCCTGGCTGATCGGGGCCTGGGCGGACGCCTGCGCGGCGGCCGGCCTGCCGACCGAGGGCCTGCTCGGCGGCCTCGAGGCGCACCTGGGCGAGTACGGCCTCGGGTCGGTCAGCGACGCGGCCGACGGCGAGCCGCCGCATCGAGCGTTGGGTTGCCCGTTCTCGGCGCGGTCGGTCGCCGAGGTCCTGCGAGTCCGGAAGGCGTCCCGTTGCGAATCCTGATGCTGTCGTGGGAGTACCCGCCGCTGCTGGTCGGCGGCCTCGGCCGGCACGTGCACGCGCTCGCCACCAGCCTGGCCGCGGCCGGGCACGAGGTCACCGTGGTCACCCGCCGGGCGCCGGGCGCGCTGCTCGAGGAGTACACCGAGGGCGTGCGCATCGTCCGCGCCCCCGACGACCCGCCCGCCTTCGAGATCCGCGACGGCGACCTGCTGGCCTGGGCGATGGCGTTCAACCACACGCTGACCCGGACCGCCCTGCGTGCCTGCCGCACCGGCGGCTACGACGTGGTGCACGCGCACGACTGGCTGGTGGCGCATGCGGCCATGACTGTGCGCGAGCACCTCGACGTGCCGCTGGTCGCCACCGTCCACGCCACCGAGTCGGGCCGGCACCAGGGCTTCCTGCCGCACCCGCACAACCGCACGATCGACGGCATCGAGCGGTGGCTGGCCCAGGAGGCGGTGCGGACCATCGTCTGCTCCGGATACATGCGGGACGAGGTCGAGCGGCTCTTCGCGGTCGCCCCCGAGCGGATCGACGTGGTCGCCAACGGGGTGGACGCGCTGCGCTGGCAGGCCCGGCCGCGCGCGATCGAGGCGGCCCGGCGGCGCTACGCCGGAGACGGGCCGCTGATCACGTACGCCGGCCGGCTCGTCTACGAGAAGGGCGTGCAGCACCTGCTCGCGGCCGTCCCGGCGCTGCGCTCCCGGTTCCCCGGCCTGCGCGTGGTGATCGCCGGGGACGGCCCGCACCGGCCCGCGCTCGAGGCGCTCGCCACCGAGGGCGTCAACTTCGCCGGTTTCCTCGGCGGCCACGACCTCACCGCCTTGATGGGCGCCTCCGACTGTTACGTCGTGCCGAGCATCTACGAGCCGTTCGGCATGGTCGCCATCGAGGCCGCGGCGGCCGGCACCCCGGTCGCCGTCGCGGCCACCGGCGGCCTCGCCGAGATCGTCGAGCACGGCGTGACCGGTGTGACGTTCCGCCCCGGCGACCCGGCCGCGCTGACCGAGGCGCTGGCGTCGGTGCTCGGCGACCGCGAGTACGCGCGGCGGCTGGCCCGCGACGCCCGCGACCGGGCCCGGGCCGACTTCGCCTGGCCCGGCATCGCCGCCCGGACGGCCGGCGTCTACGAGGCGGCCCGTGCCCACGACGCCAGCCGGGTGGCCCGTGAGGCGGAGAGCGTCCTGGCCGCTCCCCTACCACTGCCAACCCGGGCTTGATGGGCTAATCGTCCGTTTATGTCCGGTTAGCCGAGCAGTGATGGTCCGGTCGGACTGAAGTCCCGGCCGGACCCGCCCTCTTCGGAGTCGTTTCCCGACGTGGCCCATCCGCTAAAAGTACGTTAACTGGCGATTTGACCGGTTTTAGCGGAGGAGATTCCATGTTCCAGACATTGGCCGCCGGCGCGTTGTTCCTGTCGTCCCTGGTGTCGCCGAGCGCACCCGTGCACGTGCCGCCGCCGACGGACAAGATGGTCATCGACGTGGTGATGGCGAACGGCTCCGGCTGCCCGAAGGACACCGCCTACGTGCTGCCCTCGCCGGACAACACGGCGTTCACGGTGACCTACAACAGCTACATCGCCCAGGTCGGCGCCGGCGCGAAGTCCGACGAGTTCCGCCGCAACTGTCAGCTCGCGCTGAACGTGCTGGTGCCGCAGGGCTACACGTTCGCGATCGCGCGGGCTGACTACCGCGGCTACGCCCGCCTCCAGGACGGCGCGTGGGGCTACGAGCAGAACAACTACTACTTCCAGGGCGACTCGCACACCGCCCGGTCCCGGCACGACTTCCGGGGCTACTACGACAACGACTGGCAGGTCAGCGACACCGTCGGCCTCGAGTCGCTGGTGTGGCGCAAGTGCGGCGCCGTGCGCTACCTGAACATCAACACCGAGCTCCGGGTCGGCATCGGCACCTCCGACCCGAGGCTCAACAGCCAGCTGACCATGGACTCGACCGACACCAGCATCTCGACGATCTACCACGTCGCCTGGAAGAAGTGCTGAACTGATGCTCGCGGTCTACTCGGCCGACGTCCGCTTGGCCGAGTAGACCGCGAGATTCGTGTACGCCGCCGACAGCATCGGCACCGGGACGTCGTACTTGCCCGCCTCGGCCACGAAGTCGCCGAGGATCGCGTCGGCCTCGACCGGCAGGCCCTGCATCATGTCGCGGTACATCGAGGACGTCATCGGCTCCTTGGTGGCCAGTGTGGACTGCACCACCGAGACGGCGCCCGGGCGGGGCGGATGCCCGGCCGCGGCCGCGATCGCCATCGCCTCGGCCGCGATCCGGGCGCCGAAGTCGAGCCCGCCCGGCGCCGCGTTGATCTCCCCCACACTGGCCCGCATGAGCGTGGTCGCGGCGGCCATGCTCGCCAGGAAGATCCACTTCTCCCACATGTCCTGGGTGATCGTGTGCGACGGGTTGGAGTCGAACTCCTCGCCGGAGAGCGCGTAGGTGACCTCGGGGAAGCGCTCGTCGTCCTCGCCGTCCAGGGGACCGTAGCCGATCCGGTGCAGGCCGCTCATCTGCACCACGTCACCGTCGGCGTCGAGGGTGGCCAGGATCATGCAGACGCCGCCCCAGGCCCGCTCCGGCCCGAACGCGCCGACCAGCTCGTCGACGTGGCGCATGCCGTTCAACAGCGGCACGATCACCGTACGCGGCCCGACCGCCGGCGCCATGTCGATGAGCGCCTGCTCGAGGGTGTAGCTCTTGACCGCCAGCACGACGAGGTCGTAAGTCCCGTCGACCGAGTCCGCGGTGATCAGCCGCGGCCGCACCACGGTCTCGCCGGACGGGCTCTTGATGCGCAGTCCCCGGCGTTCGAGCACGGCCCGGCGCCCGGGCCGTACGAGAAAGGTCACGTCCTTGCCGGCCTGCGCGAGCCGGCCGCCGAAATACCCGCCGGTGGCCCCCGCGCCCACGAAGAGAGTTCGCACTCCCCTATCCAACTATCCGAGCATCTCGTCCGTGAAGCACCAGCGCCACTTCTCACCGGGCTCGTAGGAGGCCATCACCGGATGGCCGGTCTCGTCGTGGTGGGCGGACATGTGGCGGCGCGGCGACGAGTCGCAGCAGGCCACCAGCCCGCACTCGAGGCATCGCCGCAGGTGCACCCATCCGTGGGTGAAGCCGGCGGCCACGCACTGCGGGCACCCGTCCTCATATGCCGACTGCGGCGCCGGATCGCCGGCCTCCGCCAGGTGCTGGCAGGTCAATCGTCACTCCGTTGCAGCTGGGACTCTTCCAGGTCGAGCTCGCGCTGAGCCCGGGTGAGCACCTCTTCGGGGATCCGCCCCTCGTTGCGGGCGATCTTGAAGACGTGCCGTTCGGCACTGATCATCTCGCGCCGCAGCCGACCGTACGCCGCCGAGGGGGTCTCCTGCTGCTGATTGCCCAGCCGTTCCCAGGCGTTGTTGGACCGGCTGTCGATGAGCGCCCGGAGCCGCTCGACCACCTCGGTGGGCGCGCCGTCGGCGTTCTCCTCGAGCGCCTGCAGCGCCGCCCGGCCGGCCTGATGCTGCACCCCGGCCTCGGCCAGCGCGTCGGCGGTGGTCGTGTCCTGCCGCACGCCCAGACGCACGGCCAGCCAGGGCAGGGTCAAGCCCTGGGAGAGCAGGGTGAACACGATTACCGCGAACGCCACGAAGATGAACAGGTCGCGGTTGTACGGCGGGACGCCGTGGTCGGGCAGGGTCTGCGCGGCGGCCAGCGTCACCACGCCCCGCATGCCGGCCCAGGCGATCACGGTCGGGACGGCGATCGGCGGGCGCTCCTCGCGTTCCCGGATGCGCGGAATCACCCGTACGAGATAGGTCGCCGGATACATCCACAGGAAGCGCACCACCACGACCGTCCCGATCACCGCGGCCGTGACCGCGACCGTCGTGCCCACGCTGGTCGTGATGCCGCCGCCGATCTCCCGCAGCTGCAGGCCGACCAGCAGGAACACGATGCCCTCGAGCAGGAAGGTCATGAGCCGCCAGACCGCGTCCATCTGCAGTCGCGAGGTCGGGGACAGCAGGTACGGGATGCGGTGGCCGAGGTAGAGCCCGGCGATCACCACCGCCACCACGCTCGAGCTCCGCGCCTCCTCGGCGACGATCACGACCACGAACGGGGTGAGCAGCGACACCGCGTCGTCCAGCAGCGGGTCCTCGATCTTGCGGTGGAGCTTGGCCGCGGCGATCGCGGCGACCAGGCCGATCAGCACGCCGCCGCCGGCCTTGAGCGCGACCTGCCCGAGGATCGGCCAGAAGCCGACCGCGACGCCGGACATGGCGCCGACCGAGATGCGCACCACGACCAGGGCCGTCGCGTCGTTGAGCAGGCTCTCGCCCTCGAGGATCGTCACCACCCGGCGGGGCAGGCCGACCCGGCGGGCGATCGCGGTGGCCGACACCGCGTCGGGCGGGGCGACGATCGCGCCGAGGGCCACGCAGGCGGCGTAGGGCACGCTCGGCAGCATCAGGTGCACGACGGTGCCCACGGCGAACGCGGTGACCAGCACGAGGCCCACCGCCAGCAGCAGGATCGGGCGCAGCCAGCGGCGGAAGGCCGGGATCGAGGTCTGCAGCGCGGCCACGTAGAGCAGCGGCGGGAGGATGCCGATCAGCACCAGCTCGGGCTCGAGGTGCGCCTCCGGGAAGCCCGGCACGAACGACAGGCCGAGACCGGCGACGAGCAGCACCAGCGGCGCCACGAAGCCGAGCCGGCGGGCCAGGGCCGCACCCAGCACCGAGATCGCGACCAGGACCACGACGTCGACGATGCTGCTCATGCGGAAAGCTTACTGAAGATCGAAATTGAGCCTTTCTACTCACGCGGCGGGTGGATCACGTACGAGAGGCTGTCGGGCATGAATGTGGGGATCACCGGGATCGCGTACGCCCTGCCGGCCCGTGAGGTGGCGACCGCCGAGCTGCAGCGCACCATCGCCGTGGCGAGCGGCCTGTCGCTGCCACCGCGGATGTTCGAGCAGGCCACCGGCATCCGGCGACGCCGGATGGCGGCCGACGGCGAGTACGCGTCCGACCTGGCGATCGACGCCGCCACCAAGGTTCTGGCCGACACCGGCACCGATCCGCTCGACGTCGACCTGCTGCTGTTCGCGAGCGCCACCCGGGACATGGCCGAGCCGGCCACCGCGCACGTGGTGCAGGCCGCGCTCGGCGGCCGGGCCCATGCGATGGACGTCACCAACGCCTGCAACAGCTTTCTCAACGGCATCGATCTGGCCCGCTCGATGATCCTGGCCGGCCGGGCCCGGCGGGCGCTGGTGGTGACCGGCGAGACGCCGACCCGGGCGATGCGGCCCCGGGTTTCCGGCCTGGGCCAGGCCCGCTCGGCGTTCGCCGGGTTCACCTTCGGCGACGCCGGGGCCGCGGTGCTGGTCGAGCCGGTGGCGACCGGCGGGATCGTCGACGTCGACGCCGAGACGCACTCCGAGCACTGGGCCGCCGGCGGCATCTTCGGCGGCGGATCCCGGCACCCGCGCGGCGACGAGCACACGTACTTCACCGGCGACGGGCACCGGCTGCGGCGGATCTTCGAGCGGATCGGGGCCGGGCTGATCGAGCGGGTCGCGCTGCGCACCGGGTACGGCTGGGACGACTACGCCAAGGTGCTGGTGCACCAGGTGACGCTGCCCTACCTCGACCGTTTCGTGCGGGCCACCGGCGTGCCCCGGGAGAAGCTCGAGGTGACCGTCGACGAGCTCGGCAACATGGCCTCGGCCACGCTCGGCGTCCAGCTCGCCCGGGTGCGGCCGGCGCTGGAGTCCGGCGACCGGGTGCTGCTGGTCGGCCTCGGCGGCGGGGTCAGCCTGATGACCATGGTCTGGGAGGTCTCGTGAGCTCCCTGTGGGTCATCGTCCCGGCGTACAACGAGCAGGCCCGCCTCGGCGACACCCTGGCCGCGCTGGCCGCACAGACCGACCGCGACTTCACCCTGTTGGTGGTCGACAACGGCTCCACCGACGGCACGGTCCGGGTGGCTCGCTCCTTCGGCGCCACGGTTCTGCGCGAGCCGGAGAAGGGTGTCGGCTGCGCGGTGGACACCGGCTTCCGGCACGCGATCGCGCGGGGCGCCGTCCATCTGGCGCGCACCGACGCCGACTGCCTGCCCGCGCCGGGCTGGGTGGCGGCGGCCCGTCAGGCGCTGTCCGGCGCGGACTTCGCCTACGGCCGCATCGTGGCCCGGCGCGACGAGCACGGTCCCGCCGGTCGCGCCTTCTTCCGGGTCCTGGTCGGTGCGGCGGCGTTCTTCGGCCGCGTGCGCCCGGCTCACCGCGGCGTCGAGTTCCTGGCGCCCTACCGGATGCACGCCGGCAACAACATGGCGATCACGGCCGAGCTCTACCTGGCCTGCGGCGGCATGCCGCGGCGGCCGTCACCCACCGACCGGGCCTTCCTCAACCGGGTACGCCGGACCACGCCCGCGATCGTGCACAGCCGGCACATGGTGGTCGCCAACTCGACCCGGCGCATCCGTGCCTACGGTCTGGTCGGGACGGCGAAGTGGTATCTCGACCGCGGAAGCGGCCCCCTGACGGCGGATCCGCGCTGATGGGCCCATCCCTGATCGCGTCACTGATCTCGTCGCTGTCTCTCGATGATCACCGGCCCGCGCTGGCCGGGCAGATCACGCGGGGTGAGCTCGGCCGGCTCACCTTCGGCTACGCCCGGGCGCTGCATCGGCGCGGGCTGGCCGCCGGGGAGACCATCGGCCTGGCCGTACGCCCGGGACCGCGCTCGCTGGCGGCGATGCTCGCGGCGTACCACCTCGGGCTGCGCATCGCCGTGCTCGACCCGACCGCCGGCCCGGACGTGCTCTCGGCCCGTCTCGCCCTCGCCTCGCCGCGCCTGATCCTGGCCGACGCCGCCGCGCAGGCGGTGGCCGGCCCGCTCGCGCCGCTCGCCCGCCGCGCCCACCTCGCCCTGCCCGCGCTCGGCTCCCTGGCCCCGGTCGTCACCGTCGGCCGCCGCCTGCCCGGCGCGCCCGCCGCCCTGCGCCCGCTCGACGGCCCGCCCCCGCCCGCCTTCGACGGCGACGGCGACGCGGTGATCGTCTTCACCTCGGGGACGACCAGCCGGCCGCGGGCGGTCGTGCACACGCGACGGTCGCTCTCGGCCGGGATGGCGGCGGTGCGCGACCTCGTGCGCCCGGAGCCCGGCGTGCCGGTGCTCGGCGGGACGTTCTTCGTGCTGCTGCCGTCGCTCGCGAGCGGGGCGCCGGTCGCGCTGCCGGCCCGCCGCGGGCTCGCCCGGCAGATCCGGTCGCTGTCACCGCAGGCCACCTATCTGACGCCGCCGCAGTTGCGGGCCGCGCTGGCGGCCGGGGTGCGGTTCACCGGCCGCGTCTACAGCGGGTCGGCGCCGGTCAGCGCGGCCCTGCTCGGGGCGGTGCGGGCGGCCGGGGCGCGGGAGGCCTGGGGCGTCTACGCGCTGACCGAGGTCTTCCCGGCGGCCGCGGTCGAGTCGGCCGCGAAGAACGCCTTCGCCGGGGACGGCGACCTGGCCGGCTCGCTGCTGCCCGGGGTGTCGGCGGAGATCGACGCGGACGGGCAGCTGCTGCTGAGCGGCCCCACCGCCGCCGACCGCTACCTGGGCGAGGCGCCGTTCACCCGGGTGGCGACCGGCGACCGCGGCCGGGTCACCGACGGCCGGGTGATCCTCGGCGGCCGGATGAAGGACATGATCCTGCGGCGGGCCGAGAACATCTATCCCGGCCTGTACGAGCCGTCCCTGCACGTGCCCGGGGTCGAGCTGGCGCTGCTCGTGGGCGTGCCGGCCGGCGACGGCGACGAGCGGGTGGTCGCCGTCGTCCAGCCGGCCCCCGGCGCCGACGCGGAGGCGGTGCGGGCGGCGTTGCGGGAGCCGCTGGACCGGATGGGCGCGGCCCGGCCGGACGCGGTGGTGTTCGCCCGCATCCCGCTGGCCGGCCGGTCCCGCAAGCCGGACCGCGCGGCGGCCGCTCGATTGGTGGCACACGCGTGACGATGTCGGCCCGCGCGCTCGATCGCCGCGTCTACCTGCGCAGTCACCCGGTGCTGTTCGCGCTGCTGGCCGCCCTGCGCGGGCGGCCGGTCCGGCGGCTCGGCGGGACGCTGATCGTGAACGACCGGGAGGCCCTCTTGTCGGCGCTGACCCGGATCGCGCTCGACCGCACCGCCGACGGCACCACGGGCGGCGCGGTCGACCGGCTGGCGGGCGCGGGCGGGCTCTTCGACCAGCACGGGGAGGCGCACCGGAGCGGCCGGCGGGAGGTGGCCGACCGGCTGGGCGCGGCCGGGGTGGAGCGGTTGCGGCCGGTCTGGACGGCGGTGCTGTCGCAACGGCTGGCGCCGCTGGCTCGCGGCGGCGAGGTGGATCTGGTGCCGGTCGCGATGGAGGTCGCGGGGGTCACGGCAGCGGCGCTGCTCGACCTGCGAGTGGATCCGATGGAGTTGGCAGAGGTCGCCCGGGCGGCGGGAGCGGCGGCGGCGCGGGCTCATCTGCCGGGGTGGGGAAGACGGCGAGCGGGGGCTCGGGCGGAGGTTGCGGCGGCGAGGTTGGTCGCCCTGTGCATGACGGACGCGGAAATGTCGTACCCGGGCCGTATCGTCGCCCCACCCAGTGATGGGGTGGGGACCAGCAGGGCGGGCGGGCTGTGGACGGACGACGCGGAAATGTCGTACCCGGGCCGTAGATTCGGCCCACCCACTACCGGGGTGGGGAAGAGTAGCGGCGGGCTCGGGGCGGCGCTGGCGGTGGCCGCGGTCAACACGACGGTCGCGGCGCTGCCGCGGGCGGCGGCCTGGATGTGCGGGGACCGGCTGTGGGCGTACGCGCAAGATCCCGTCCTGGTCGATGAGCTGCTGCGCGTCACCTCGCCGACGCCGCTGATGCCCCGCGTGGCCGCGGCCGGCGGTGAGCTCGCCGGCGGGTGCCCCGTGCGCGCCGGTGACCGGATGCTGCTGATCACGCGGCACGCCGTCGACGCGCATCGGCGGGACCCGGATCCGGTGCGGCCGGCGCCGGCCCGCACGGCTCAGCTGGTGTTCGGCGCGGGGCCGCACGCCTGCCCGGGTGCCCGGCTCGCCCGGCGGCAGCTCGGCGATCTGCTGGCGGCTCTCGCTCCGCATCGGCCGGTGGTGGTGCGTGCGCGGGCGGACCGGGGGTCGGCGCTGCCGGGGTGGCGCTCACTGATCATCCGGGCCGGCGAATGAGCCACGGCGACAAAGGTGCGGCGGCTGAGCCGGGCCGGCGAATGAGCCACGGCGACAAGGTGCGGCGGATGAGGATCGCGATCACGGGGGCGAGCGGCTTCTGCGGCGGCGCGGTCGCCCGTCTGGCCGCCCGGGACCACGAGGTCATCTGCCTGGGACGCCGCCCCGGGCCGGTCGGCGATCACCGCTTCTGGGACGCCACCCATCCGGAAATACCGGATTTGTCGGGAGTGGACGCCGTGGTGCACCTGGCGGCGGCGGTCGGTGACCCGCGGGCGGGGCGAAAGGCGGAAGCGGCCTTCCGGGCGGTCAACGTGGACGGCACCCGCCGGATCCTGGGCGCGGCGACCGGCAAACCGGTCGTCTGGGTCAGCAGCGCCAGCGTCTACCGGCCCGGACCCTATGCGACGGCCCTCACCGAGGATCACCCGGCCGATCGGCAGCGGACGGCCTACGGGCGTACGAAATCGGCGGGTGAGCACCTCGCCCTCGCCGCCGGCGCCGTCGTGCTCCGGCCGCGCGCGGTCTACGGCGACGGCGACCCTCACCTGATGCCGCGCCTGCGGCGGATCGTGCGCGGTGGCCGGGCCTGGCTTCCCGGGCCGGACGTCCCGCTGAGCCTGACCGCCGTGGAGAACCTCGCCGACGCCTGCCTCGCCGCCCTGAGCTGGCCGCCGGGCGCCTACAACATCGCGGACGACGTGGTCTACCGGCGGGACGCGACGATCGAGGCGGTGCTCGGGGCTCCGGTGCGGCACGTGCCGGTCGGACCGGTCCGGGCGGTCGCCCGGCTGCCGGGCGGGACGCTCACGCCGTACGGGATAGATCAGCTCACCGACGGCATGGTGCTCGACATCGGCAAGGCGCGGCGGGCCGGCTGGCGACCGGTCACGTCGTCTGGACCACGCCCGATCGGGCGACCGTCGCCGCCTGCGTCCCGTCCCGGCCGAGGATCGTGGTGACCGCGTCGACCGAGAAGGTGTAGTGGGTCTTGCGGTCGAGGCCGGTCACGGTCGCGGTCAGGAAGCCGCAGCCGGAACCGGGCGTCACGACCGTCCAGCCCACGTCGCGCTGCTGACCGACGACCAGGTCCTGGGAGATCGCGGTGATCCGGTACTCGACCAGGTAGCGCCCGCCGGGGTTGTAGAAGGTGACCGCGGCGCTGGTGGGGCCGGGGACGACGGTGGCGGCGTTCAGGCCGTGGCCGCTGTCCGGCACGCACGACGAGCCGCTCGGGGCCGGCGTTCCGGTCGCGCCGCCCGACGGCAGCGGCAGGAAGCCGGTGGGGAACGTGCTGGGCGTCACGGTCGCGCCGCTCGGGGCGGGCGACGGCGTGGCGCTGCCCGCGGCCGTGACCACCCACGGTGACCCGCTCGGCGACGGGACCGCGGTGGCGACGGCGGCCGCCTTGCCGCAACCGGCCAGCGCCAGCGGCGCGAGGATCATCATGCCTAGCCAACGACGGCGCACCGGCCACCCTCCCCCGTAACGATCCGGCGTGTTCTCGCGGATCAGATCGGCGGCGGCGCCGAGGGCCTTAGGCGGTGCGGAACCAGAGGCGGGAGCGTACGGCGAGGTCTCGCGTGGCGGCCGAGTGCACCCAGGCACGGCGCGCCGCGCGTACGCCCGCCATGTGCCGCAACCGGACGGCCAGCTTGAGCATCACGCCGGTGAGCGGCCGCGCCGTGGTCTCGGTGAAGAGCCGGCTCGCCCGGTCGCGTCCGGCCGCGACGCCCAGCGCGACCCGCGCCGGCTCGGCGGCCTTGTGCACCCGCTGCAGCATCAGCAGCTCGGTCGCCCGCTCGGGCGCCACCGGGTCGTGGCCGTACGCGGCGGCGACGTGCAGCACCATCCGGGACTGGGTCCAGGCCAGGACACCGACGTCGAGAACGGCGCCGGGCAGTCCCGACGCCCCCGACGCGGACCCGGAGATGCGGGCCAGCGTGGTGAACCGCTTGACCGCCAGCTCGGCGAGGGCGTCGCAGGTGATGCCGGGGTTGTTCACCCGGCAGCGCTCGGCCCACCGCGCGGCCTCGGGCCCGAGGCGGCGGACGGCCTCCAGCGCGAGGTGCTCGGGGGCGTACTGCGGGTCGGACTTCATCCGCGACCACAGCGTGCCGGGCGGTGCGAGTGTTTCGGTGACGGGGATGGCGGTTTCGTTCACCAGATCACTCCTGGGGGGATGTGAAGGATCCTCGCTCATTGTGGCGTGCACATGCACGTGCACGCGAGGGGTGAAGATCGGTTGTGTCCGTGCTGAGACCTAGATCGCATCTGGCAAGATCACGCACGACCGGAATGAACGGCGGGCGGCCGTTGTTATGGGCAGTTACCCCGCTTTCTGCACAGGAGGTCCTCGACGTGCTCGATCCACACGAGCTCTACGAGTTGGTCGACGACCTGCCGGCCCTGGACGAACCCGTTCTCGTCCAGGCGCTCACCGGGTTCGTCGACGCGGGCAGCGCGATCCAGCTGTTCCGCGAGACCCTGCTGGACGGCCTGGAGAGCCGCGTCGTCGCGACCTTCGACCTCGACCAGCTTCTCGACTACCGCTCCCGGCGTCCTCCGATGATCTTCGTGGAGGACCACTGGGAGAGCTACGAGCAGCCCAGCCTGGCCCTGCACCTGCTGCGCGACCAGCTCGGCACCGAGTTCTACATGCTTGCCGGCCCCGAGCCCGACCTGCAGTGGGAGCGGTTCATCGCCGCCGTCACCGGCCTGATCGAACGGCTCGGCATCAAGCTGACCGTCGGGCTCAACGCGATCCCGATGGCTGTGCCGCACACCCGCCCGGTCAGCGTCACCGCGCACGCCACCGACCAGAGCCTGCTCGGCGACCGCGAGTCGTGGCTGCAGCGGGTCCAGGTGCCGGCCAGCGTCGGCAACCTGCTGGAGTTCCGGCTCGGCCAGGCGGGCAAGAACGCGATGGGGTTCGCCGCGCACGTCCCGCACTACCTGGCCCAGACCACCTTCCCGGCGGCCGCCGAGCTGCTCGCCGACTCGGTCTCGTCGAGCACCGGCCTCGCCCTGCCGACCGGCGAGCTGCGCAAGGCGGCCGAGATCGTCCGGGCCGACGTCGACAAGCAGATCGCCGAGGACGAGCAGGCCGCCCGCCTGGTCACCTCGCTCGAGCAGCAGTACGACGCGTTCCTGCGCGGCCGCGAGAGCAACCTGCTGGCCGAGGTCGGCGACCCGCTGCCGACGGCCGATGAGCTGGGGGCCGAGCTCGAGCGGTTCCTGGCCGAGCAGTCCCGCGACGACTCCTAGCTTTTCGGGCTTTTTCCGAGCAGCCACGCGAGCACGGTCTGGATCTGCTCATCCCAGTAGCTCCAGACGTGCTCGCCCGGCCCGAACCCCGAGTCGAGCGGCACGCCGGCCGCCGCGCACGCGGCCACGAACCGCTCGTTCTGCTTCACCAGGTGGTCCTCGGTGCCGCACCGCAGCATCAGCCGCGGCAACGCGCTCTTGTCCGCCTTCTTGACCAGGTGCAGCAGATCCTCGTCGCCGCCGGCCACCGCGCGGTCGGCGAAGACCCGGGAGACCAGGGCGCGCATGTGCGGCCTCAGATCGAATTCCTGGATGTACGCGAGGTCCAGCGCGCCGGACAGGCTGGCGGCCGCGGCGAACCGGCCGGGTTCGCGCAGCGCCCACTTCAGCGCGCCGTACCCGCCCATCGACAGCCCCGCGACGTACGTGTCCGAGCGCCGGGTCGACACCCGGAAGAAGCGCTCGACCGTGGCCGGCAGCTCGGCCGACAGGAAGTCCCAGAACCGCATGCCGTGCGCCTCGTTGGCGTAGAAGCTGCGATGCACCTGCGGCATCACCACGGCCAGCCCGCGCTCGGTCGCATAGCGCTCGATCGAGGTGAACCGGGTCCAGGCCGAGTCGTCGTCGGTGAGCCCGTGCAGCAGGTAGAGCACCGGCGGCGGCCCCTCGCCCTCCTGCGGCAGCACCACCGTCATCGAGGTGTCCAACTCGAGTGTCTCGGACGAAAAGCTGACCCGGATCATCGCCATCGGCCCAGTGTGGCCCATCCCGGCGGGACCGGCCCGTTTCGTAGTGTCGCGGCGGCACTACGACGGGTTGGGAATGTCGTACCCGTCGATTAGAATGTGTGTACTAAAAGGGGCCGTGACCTGCGAGGAGATCAACGTGACCGCGCCTGTTTTGTCGGATTCCGTGCCCACGATCCCGCCGTACGCGACGATGCTCGGCTTCACCCGCTACGTGACCCGCACCGGCCCCGCGAAGGCCACGTTCGTCGGCGGTCTGCGGCGCGCCCGCGAGCGCCGGTCCGGCTTCAACCCGCACGGCCAGCTGGTGAAGGCCCTGAAGGCCGACATTGCGTTCCGCACCGGCGGGAGCTACCTCAACGGCGTGACCGACCTCGTGAAAGACCGATGGAAGCCGCTGTACGAGGCGGTCAGCGCCGGCGCCCTGACCTATCTCGCCTCGCTGGGCGACCCCGAGCAGGTCAGCCTCGCCCAGACCCGCGACGCCCTGGCCTCGGTCGGCCCGCTGGCCGTCAAAATCAACCCGCACTTCGGACTGCGCTACGAGGATGGTCGCCGCGAGGCCGTCCGCCTGCACTTCGACGAGGCGCCGCCCACCGCCGAGGCCGTGACCGCCACGTTGCACCTGATGGCCCGCCACATGGACCAGATCCTGCCCAACGCCGAGCCGGTCCTGGTCGACCTGCGCCGCGGTGTGACCCACCGCATCGACCCGGCCGCCCGGCCCGCCGACGTCGAGACCTGGCTGGCCGGCGAGGCGGCCGCGTTCACCGCCATGTGGTCGACGTCCGCGGCCTCCTAGACCACCACTCCGGCGGCGCGCCGGGCCATGCCGGCGCGCCGCCCTTCTCCGCGAGCCGCGGCCGCCCCGACCTTCGCCGCCACGAGGGGCAGGGGCGGCCGCGGCGCGCGCCTCGCCCACGTCTTGCGCCTCCGCGATGCCATCTCGGCATCCCGCCCGCGCCGCCGCTGTCGCCTCGCTCCGCACGTCAGCCTGCGCCTCTCCCCCGCTGCCCACGCCCGCGCCGCACCCACTCATCGCTGGCATAGTCAGGTTGCCGATATATATCGGAGCCAGTACAGTGCCGGCATGCAGGAACCTACTTTTCTGATCCTTGCGGCGCTGGCGGAACAGCCGCTGCATGGATATGGCGTGATCCAGTCGGTCGCCGAGCTCTCCGGCGGCGACGTGAAGTTGCGCGCCGGGACGCTCTACGGCGCACTCGATCGGCTCTCCGAGCAGGGACTCATCGAGGTCGACCGGGAGGAGGCGGTCGACGGGCGGTTGCGGCGGTACTACCGGCTGACCGACAGCGGCGCGGGGGCGCTGGCGGGCGAAGTCGATCGCCTGCGGCGGAACGCGGCGGCCGCCGAACGGCAGCTCAGCCGGCGAAGCGGTGGCGGCATCGTGCCGGGACTCTCCTTCGGCATCGCGGGCGGTGCGGCTTGAGCGGGGTCGCCTGGACCGGGGGCTCGAGCGCTCTCGAGCGGCGTTATCGGCGGCTGCTTCTGGCCTATCCGGGGCGGTACCGGCGCGGGCACGGCGCGGAGATCGTGACGACCCTGATGGAGCTGGCCGACGACGGGCAGACCCGGCCGGGGGTCTCGGACGCCTGGCATCTCGTCGCCAGCGGGATCAGGCAACGGTTCCGGCTTCCCGGGCGGCGGCCTCTCGCACTGGTGGCGGCCGTGCTGATCACGGTGATCGGCGGGGCCTTCGGGGCGGCGGCGGGGTCGTGGGTGGCGGAGCAGACCTTCACCGGCCTGCCGGGTGACGCCCGGGTGGCGGCACTGACCCGGCAGGTGGCGGACTCGGACCGGGACTTCTCCATGGTCCGGTCGACGTCGCCCTGGTGGACCGGAAACGTCCTGGGTGTCGCGGACGCGCCGGGCTGGACCCCGGAAGCGGCCCGGGCACGGCTCGCGGCCGACGGCTGGCAGGTCGGGAGCATCGAGGATCGCGACGGGGCGGCCTACGAGCAGCGGGCCGACGGGACGATGGTTCGGGTCTCGTCGCGGGGCAGCGAGTTCGAGGCCGCGCGGGACGGGCTTCGCATGCAGGTGACGGGCTATGTCTCGGCCGAGCACGGGACCGTGTCGATCATGCTGTGGCCGGGCGGCACGGGGGCGCTTCGACCGGCGATGACGGCGGGAATCGTGATCGGGCTGGTCGGCGGCTGGCTGATCGCGGCGGCCGGTGCTTATCGGGTACGCGCGCTGCCGCCCGGACGGCGCCGGGTCGCGGTGGCGCTCACCACGGCGTCGATCGCGGCGCTGGCCACACCGGCGTTCGCCTTCTGGGTGAACGTGATGCGGGTCCTGCACGCGCACGGCAGCATCGTGAACACCGTGCACAGCGCGCTCAATGCGACTCCCTACTGGTCGTACGCGACACCTTGGATGCTACTGGTGCTCACGATCGCGGGGCTGGCGCTGGCCGCGACGGCGTGGGCGGTGACGATGCGGCGGCCGTGGGCCGAGCCGGCGGTCGATCAGATCCCGACGACGCACTGACCCTGGGGATTCACCGCACCCGCCGCGCCGCAACTCATCAAGATCGCGAGGGAGGCGGCGCGGAGGGGCGGAGAGGGGCTGTGCGACGGCGGGGCAGCGCGGCCGGGGCAGCGCGACGGCGGGCAGCGAGCGCTACGCGCGGCCGTCGCCAACCCCCGGGGCGGCGCTGGCGGCGCGAGCGCCGCCAGCTGGGGGCGGTCAGGCGGCGCAGCCGACGGGCGCTGCCGGGTGGGCGGTCAGGCGGCGTTGGCGGCTCGGCGGCCGGCGGCGGTGCGGGTGGCTCGGCTCAGCGTGGCCGGTTTGCCCGCGGCGGCCAGGCCGAACGTGGGCATGTTGCCGTAGAGGGCCTCGTACGTGCCGTCGCGGACCACGTATGTCTCGTGCCAGACGCCGACGTCGCCGCTGTCGCCCACGGCCTGGTTCCAGCGCTTCCACGCGGGGCGGTGCGGCAGCCGCGCGTCCTTGGCGAAATCCTCCAGGTGCTCGACCGATCGCCAATACTGCACCAGGATCGGGCCGCGCGGGCCGACCCACGTGGTGAAGTGCAGCAGGCCCAGCTCCTTGCGGCGCATCAGCTCGCGCAGCATCGGGCCCATCGCGCGGGCGACGGGCACCCACTTGTGCAGCTTCCACCACTTGTTCACGCGCATGCCGATCAGGAAGACGACGAAGTCGCCCTCGAGCTCGGCGGTGGTGTAGCCGGGAACGACCTTTGCCATCTCTGACTCCCCCGATCATAGATACCAGTACTATCCGCTTTCGATAGTTACACTATCCACTCGAAGGGCGGTGATCGCAAGGTGCGAATGGGTGAGCTGAGCCGGCGCAGTGGGGTGCCGATCCCGACGATCAAGTTCTATCTGCGGGAAGGACTCCTTCCGCCGGGCGTGGCCACCGCCGCCAACCAGGCCGACTACGACGAGGAGCACCTGCGACGACTCGCGCTCGTCCGGGCGCTCATCGATGTCGGCGGGGTGTCGGTGGCCGGCGCGCGCGAGGTGGTCGCGGCGCTCCGGGCGTACGCCGATGATCCGTTTGAGCTTCTCGGATCGGCGCAGACGGCAGTGACCCCACGGCACCGGCTCGATCGGGAGACGCCGCAGTGGCGAGCCGCTCGCGAGCGCGTCGGCGCCCTGATCGCCGAGCGCGGGTGGCTCGTGCCGCCGGAGAGCCCGCAGATCGACCTGGTCGCCGATGCGCTCGCCGCCGGGGAAGCGCTCGGCGTTAGTGAGTTGTTCGAGCTGCTCCACGAGTACGCGACGGCCGCCGACCAGCTGGCCGCGGTCGAGGTGCGCGCGGTGCTGGACCGGCCCGACCCGGCCGGCCGGATGGAGCTCGTCGTGCTCGGCACCGTGTTCGGCGAGGCTCTGTTCAACGCGCTGCGCATGCTCGCGCACCAGCACGAGAGCGCGCGACAGCTCGGTCTGGGTGAGAATCCGGAAATCGCTTAGGTGCAGAACGGTTGCGGACGATGACTGAGGTGTAGCTCGCAAGGGGCGAGGCGCGTCGGGGGGCGTTCCGTTATGCAGGGCATGAAGATGATCACCGCAACCACAGCAGCAGCCATGCTCGTCATGGGGACGGGGCAGCCCGCGCCGGCCGCTACCACGGCCCGGCAAATCGCCTATGTCCGATCTGGCGACATCTACGTCAGCAGCGGGGCGAAGGAGACGAGGCTGACCACCGGCGGCAACCACTCCCGGCCCCGCTGGTCGCCGGACGGCAAGCGGATCGCCTACCTCACCGGCACCCAGCTCTGGACCATGAACGCCGACGGGACCGGCCCGAAGCGGCTCACCACCCGGGCGGCCGGCGGCCCGGCCTGGTCGCCGGACGGCAAGTGGATCGCCTTCGCCTCGCTGTCCTGCACCGGCGGGCCGGGCGTCTACCGGGTGCCGGCGGCCAAGCCGGCGACACCCGAGGTGCTCTTGCCCCGCGACTGCCGCGGCGAGGAGCTGCCGCCCGAGCCGGCCACCACGGCCGCCCGCGCCGGGTCGCTGACCGACCGGCTGCGTACCGACGACGCGGTGGCCTGGTCCCCGGACGGCAAGAAGATCGCGTTCCGCGGCGGGGACTGCGAGTCGATCTACGACTCCTGCCTGTCGGTCGGCACGGTGGCCACCGGCGGGGAGACGACCGTCGCGGCGTACGGCGGGGGAAGTCTCGAGACGCAGGGCTTCGCCGTCGTGCCGTGCTGGCGCTCCGACGGCGCCCGCCTCTCCTGGACCGCCTACCAGCAGGGCGAGACCACCGCCGACAACCAGCCCGTCCACGTCGTCGAGCTCGACCCGGCGACGGGCGCCAAGCGTACGGTCGGCGCCGCCCAGGACCGTGAGCTGGCCTACCTGGACGCCACCCACGGGGTCGTCACCGGCCAGTACCGCGGCGGATCATGGATCACCCTGGTCGGGCTGACCGACGGGAAGCGCCAGCCGTTCCACTCCGGCTCGCAGCCGAGCGTCCGTCCCACGCGCTAAGCCGCTTCTCCCCCGCGCCGAAGGGTAAGACAGACCAGCTATGGGGGAAACGCCGATGACTGTCTCCGGCCTGGGCTTCACGCGCACCCCGCGCCTGCCCGTCACCACGCCGCACCGCGCGCCCCGCGCGGAGCGAACCGAGCGGACCGACTTCGACCACCTCACCGCCGCCGACCGCGAGCTGATCTTCCAGGCGACCGGCCGGCGGGTCGGGCGCGACTCGATGAACCCGTTCGCGGCGGCCATCGCGGCCGAGCGGGCGGCCGGCCACCTCACGACCGGGCAGCCGGTCACCGGCGTCTACCTCAAGGACCTCAATCGCCGGTACGAGCGAGCGGGCGGCCCGAACCCGCTGGCGCCGCACCTGGAGAAGGCCCTCGACTACCTCTCCCGCAGCGGCCCGAAGCGGATCGACGTCAGCGCCTAATACCCTTGAGCGGTTATGACCGAGACCGCCGAGCACCGCCCGATCCGCAGCTTCCACCCGCGCCGGGGCCGGATGAGCGCCCGCCACGCCGACGCGCACGTCGCCCTCTGGCCCCGTTTCGGCCTGACCGTTCCCGACGGCGACCGCACGCCCCTCGACCTGCCCGCTCTCTTCGGGCGGACGGCGCCGGTGGTGCTGGAGATCGGCTTCGGCATGGGCGACACCCTGGCCGCGATGGCGGCGGCCGATCCGGCGCGGGACTATCTCGGCGCCGAGGTGCACACGCCGGGTATCGCGAACCTTCTCGCGCTGGTCGGCGACCTGGACCTCCGGAACGTACGCGTGGCACGCGGCGACGCGATGGAGCTGGTGCACAAGATCGCGCCCGGCGCGCTCGACGCCGTCCACGTGTTCTTCCCCGACCCCTGGCCCAAGGCCCGCCACCACAAGCGCCGCCTGATCCGGGCCGGGAACGTGGCGCTGCTGCGGGACCGGCTGCGCCCGGGCGGGGTCCTGCACTGCGCGACCGACTGGCCGCACTACGCCGAGGCGATGGCCGAGGTGCTGGACGCCGACCCGGGGCTGGAACGGGCTGGCGCGGACCGGGCCGGGCGGCCCGAGACCAAGTTCGAGCGGCGCGGCGTCCTGGCCGGTCGGATGATCTCTGATTTGCGGTATCTGCGCCGCTTCTGACCGGGTATCTCCCGTACGCTGAAGGCCGGAGGTAGGCCATGCGGCGAAATGACCCCGGCCCGGATGCGGCCCGGGCGTGGGGCTCTCTCGCGACGGTCGAGGGCGGGGCCGGGCCCGGATTGCTCGAGCGTGGTCTGCTCACCGGCTCGGCCGAGCCGCACCGTGGCGTGCTCACCAGCGGCGCCGCCGATCAGCTCGCCGCCCTCGTCGCCCGGGCCGCGCACGCGCCGATGGGCCTCATCCACTTCGTGCAGCAGGGGCGGCTGCGGCTCTACGGCGGCTGGGGCATGTCCGGTTTCTGGGACGAGATCGCCGACGTGCCGATCGAGGAGTCGCTCGCCGCCATCGTGCGGCGCACCGACGGGCCGGTCCTGGTCACCGACCTCTCCGCCGACGACCGGGTGCCGCCCGGCCAGACCGGGGCCTATCTCGGTCAACCCGTACGCGACCGGAACGGCGCGGTTCTCGGCATCTGCTGCGCCTGCGATCGCCGGCCGCGCGAGTGGTCGGCCGACGAGGTGGCCGCGGTCGCCGAGGCGGCGCAGGTCTGCACCCTGCTGATTACCGAGCAGCTGGCCCGGCACGAGATCGACCAGCAGCGGCGCTTCCTCGACGCGGTGCTCGACAGCCTGCACGACGGGGTCACCGCCTGCGACGCCGACGGCAAGGTCGTCTTCGTGAACGAGCGGATGCGGGCCATGTGGGGCGAGGCCGGCCTGCCCGGCGAGATCCCGGCCGCTGACGGGCTCACCGACGCCGGCGGCCGGCCGCTGACCCGCGACGACCTCGGCCTGTTCCGGGCGCTGCGCGGCGATCACCTCCGCGACGAGGAGGTGATCCTGCACGGGCCGGACCGGCGGACCCGGCACTACCTGGTCGATGCGCACCCGATCACCGGGCCGGACGGGCGCACGGTCGGCGCGGTGCAGGCCGTGCAGGACGTCACCCGCCGCCGCCGGGTCGAGCGGTTCCGCACCTGTGAGCTCGCGGTCACCACGGCGCTGGCCGAGGCGCCGAGCATCGAGGCCGCCGGGCCCCGCGTGCTCGAGGCCGTGGTCGGCACGCTCGACTGGGTGCACGCCGAGCTGTGGCTGGTGGACGCGGCCGCCGGGGTGGTGCGCTCGGCGGCCCGGTGGAGCGCGCCGGGCTGGCAGGCCGGCATCGACGTGCCGGTCGACCTTCCCTTCGGGCAGGGTCTCGCGGGGCGGGCCTGGCAGGTGGGCAAGCCGCTGTGGATCCGGGACGTCGGCCAGCCGCAGAGCCTGATCTCCGAGGAGACCGCCGCGAGCTCCCGGCTGCACGCGGCGCTGGCTGTGCCCGTACGGGAAGGATTCGAGACCTTGGGGGTTCTGACGGTCTTCGCCGACACCGTCGAGGATCCCGAGGACGAGCTGCTGGCGCTGATGAGCGGGATCGCGGCGCACATCGGCCAGTTCGTCGAGCGGCGCATGGTCGACGACCTGCAACGGCAGCTGAACCGCTCGAAGAACGAGTATCTCGCGCTGATCGGGCACGAGCTGCGCACGCCGCTGACGTCGATCAGCGCGTACACCGAGCTGTTGCGCGAGGCCGACGAGGCCACCCTGCTCGCCGAGGGACCGCGCCTGCTCGAGGTCATCGACCGCAACACCAACCAGCTGCGCTACATCATCAACGAGCTCATGGAGCTCTCGGCGCTGGACGCCGGGCACGCGGACCTGCAGCTGACGCCGATGGACCTGGCCGAGGTGGTACGCGACTCGCTCGCCAAGGCGCGGGCGGCGGTGCACGGCGACGCGCTCGTCATCGACGACGACCTGCCCGACCAGCTCGTGCTCCCCGGCGACCGCAAGCGGCTGAGCCAGGTGGTCGACAACCTGCTCGGCAACGCGGTGAAGTACAGCCCCGACGGTGGCCACATCGAGGTCTCGCTCAAGGCCGCCGGGCGGGCCGCCGAGCTCGCCGTCTCCGACACCGGGCTCGGCGTCTCCACCGACGAGCGGGAGAAGATGTTCACCGGCCTCTACCGGACCAGCCGCGCGCGGGACCAGGCGATTCCCGGCACCGGCCTCGGTCTCACGCTGAGCCGGGCCGTGGTCAGCCGGCACCACGGCAGCATCGAGCTGGTCGACCACGAGGGCGCGGGCACGACGGTGCTGGTCCGGCTGCCGATGGACGCGCGCTGACCGCTTCACTCACTGCAGCGCTACGGGCACGTACGGCGCGAGCGGCCCCCAGTCGATGACAGCGGCCGGGTCGCGGCTCGCCCCGCCGAAGTCCAGGCGGGCACCCCGAACCTCCGCATCGGTGAACGCGATCTCCCCCTCGAACTTCGCATCCTTGAACGAGACGGTGCTGTTCTCGAACACCGCCTTCGTGAAAGTGACCTTGGTCTTGAACTCCGCCTCGGCGAAGGAGAGGTTCGTCCGGCGGAACTCGACCCGGTGGAAAAGGAACCAGTCGTTCGCGAACGTCGCGCCGTGGAAGCTCACGTTGCCGCCCTCGAACACCGCCCCGGTCAGCTCGCCGGAGTCGAAGTAGGCGCCCGCGAAGCGGAAGCGGTGTCCCCGCCAGGACACTCCCGACCACTCGTCGCGTAGATGGTTGCGGATCTCCCGGATGATCGACCGGCGGACCTCGGCATTGCCGCTCGGCGGCGACGAAGACGCGTAGGGCAGGCGCAGATATCCGCACAGCGTGTCGATGCACTGCTGGCGACCGCCGGGCCATTCGTCGGCGAGCTGAGCGAGGGCGGCGACGGCCCCGATCCGGACCGCACACTCGTCGTTGCCGAGCATCTCCGCCGCCTTGGCGAAGCGGTCGGAGAAGGCCTTGGTCTCCTCCCAGTAGGCGGCCACGTCCTCGTTGCGCTGCTTGCGGTAGCCGGCGGTGAGCACCACGATCGCGCCGATGCCGCCGACCACGGCCAGCACGATCTTCACGGCGTCGAGACGCTCGGCGACGGTGAGGGTGCCGGCCGACGTCGCACCCGTCGGGGCCGTGCCGGACGGGGCCGCGCCGGACGGGGCCGGCCGCGGCGGCGTGCGGGACAGGTCGGGCCGGGCCAGCATCAGCCAGACGACGACGGCAGCGACGCCCGCCGTGACCGCGGCGAGCAGCAGGACGACACCGATGTGGAGGATGAACGAGCGGGGCCGCACGCGGCTCGGCCGCTTCTCCCGGTAGACCAATCCCGACGAGGCGGCTATCCGGCGGCGAAGGGGCACAGCCGCACTTCTATCCCACCGCGGGGGCCGCGCACAAGGCGGGCTCGGGCTCGCCGGCCGGCAGCTCGCGCATCGTGCGCAGCGGTGAGAAGAGTGCCCACAGCACGCCGAGCAGGGCGCCCACGGTGGCCACCCACAGGGCCGGGCGCACGCCGATCGCGGTGCCGAGCCAGCCGCCGAGGAGGGCGCCGATCGGGCGGATGCCGTAGTTGACCGTGCGCTTGAAGCCGGCGACCACGGCGAGCTTGTGGTCGGGGGTGGCCGCCGTCTGGATCGAGCCGGCGGTGATGTCGAGCAGCATCACGCCCAGCGCCGAGACGAACTCGGCGGCGTACAGCATGGTGAGCACCGCGGTCTTCGAACCGCCGGCGAGCGGGACCAGGATCAGCGGCGCGGGGAAGACGACCAGGCCGACGATCAGCGCCGGGCCGATCCCGATGCGGCGGCTCACCGGGCCCGCGACCACCGCGCCGAGCAGGCCGCCGACCGCGCCGGCACCGATGATCAGGCCGAGCGTGCCCGGCGCCACGTGCAGGCTCGTGGTCGCGTAGAGCACGAAGAGCGCGGCGAACACGTAGTTGAACAGGTTGAGCGTCGTCGCCCCGAGCAGGATTGCCCGCAGCACCGGCGAGCGCATCACGAACCGCATCCCGGCCGCCATGCCTGCCGCCATGCCCGCGGCCTGGCCGGGCGCGACCGGCCGCTCGGCGACCCGCATGCGCCGCAGGAAGGCGGCCGACGCCAGGAACGTGAGCACATCGGCGAGCAGCGCGAACGGCGCCGTGAAGACCTGCACGAGCAGGCCGCCGACGCCGGGACCGGCCACGAAGGACATCGCCCGGCTGCCGTTGACCAGGCTGTTGGCCCGCACGTAGTCGGGCCGCGCGACCAGCGACGCGAACAGGCTGCTGTGCGCCACCTCGAACAGCACCGACAGCGTCCCGGTGCCGAACGCCACCAGGTAGAGCAGGTCGAGCGTCAGCGCGCCGGCCCACCACAGCACCGGCACCGCGACCAGCAGCACGGCCCGGCCGAGATCGGCGGCGATCATGAGGCGGCGCTTGTGCGCGCGGCGGTCGACCCAGGCGCCCGCCGGCAGCGAGAAGAACAGGTTGGGCAGCAGCGCGGCCGCCGTCAGGCAGCCCATCTCGGCCGGCCCGGCGCCGATCGCCAGGACCGCGAGCAGCGGCATGGCCAGCACCGTGACCTGGTCGCCGAGGAGCGAGACGGTCTGCGCCGACCAGTAGCGACGGAACGCCGGCCGGGCCAGGAGCGGGTCAGTCACGCGGCACCGCCATGCTGATCAGCTGGATCGGCCGCGACCCCGACGGCCGCCTCGCCGGATCGGAGTAGGGCGCCAGCAGCGCCTCGATCCGCTCGGTCAGCTCGGTCAGCTCGGCCGCCGTGACGTGCACGAGGTAGTCGTTGAACCCGGCCGCCCGGCGCCACTCGACCGGCTCGTCGCCGCGGACGGCGAGGTATTCCTGAGCCCGCTGCAGATAGCCGCCGAGCACCGCGTTGTTGAGCTGGTCGGTCGCCGCCCGCACCGCCGGGTCGTCGGAGTCGTCGGTCCACGAGGTCTGCTGGGCGGTGGCCTGCCAGGGCCGCTCCCGCCCGTCGGCCGCGGGGGCCCGCTCGACGAGGCCGTACTTCGCGAGCTGCCGCAGGTGGAACGAGCAGTTCGGCACGTTGTCGTCGAGGCGCGCCGCCGCCTGGGTGGCGGTCATCGGGCCGTCGGTGCGCAGGAGCCCGATCAGGCGCAGGCGCAGCGGGTGAGCGTAGGCCCGCATCGCCCGCGGGTCGGTCAGCTTGATCTCGCGCATACGCTAGAGATTACTTTAGAAAGATATCTCTAGCAACTGCCGCGAGGACGGCTCAGCTTTCGTCCCGCTCGGCCGAAGCGCCCACCGTGACCGAACCGCGCGACCGTTCCCGCTGGGTGACCACCGCTGTGTTCGCCGCCGCGGCCGTCGGGGCCTTCGTCCTCGCCCGGGCCCGCCGGCGTCCGGCGACACGGCCGGCAATAGAAGCGCCGTCGGCCACAGCGGCGACGCCGGCCACAACGGCGCCGCCGGTCGCCGGATCACCGACCGGAACGGCCCCTGTCGCCGGGCCGCCGGCCGGAAGGGCGACCGCCCCTCGCGGCGCAAGCTGGGCCGCCCTGCTCTCGGTGGCCGCGGTCGCCGCGGCCGGCGGGGTGGTCGCCACCGTCACGTACCAGTCCGCCCACCGTCCCGCGCCCATCGTCGCGCAAGCGGCCCGGATCGTGACGGCCCCGACGACGCCGTCGGCGGCGGTCCTGATCCCACCCGTCGACCCGTGGGCATCGCCGGCACCGCCGAGCTGGACACCCGCGCCCGGGCCGTCGAGCCCGGCGGCGGTGCCGGCCGGCGGCATCGTCCCGCGCGACGGCACCGTCGTCCTGCGGCGCGACAACGGCGACCGGATGCAGGTGTCGCTCGGGCGGATCGAGGACCCGGAGCTGTCGTCCTTCCCCGAGCTCGAGCCGGCCGCCGGCAACCGCCTGATGTCGATCCAGGTGCACGTCAGCAACACCGGCTCGACGCCGTTCCCGGACGACGTCGAGACGAGCCCTGCCTGGGTCATCGACGACCAGGGCCGGTCGTACGAGCGCAACGCCACGATGACCGCCGCGATGCAGGCGTTTCCCGCCGCTCCGCTCGAACCGGCCTGGGAGATCTCGCGGCCGATGGTGTTCGAGGTGAAGGCGTCGGCCCGGCTGATCCGCTTCCGGCTCGGCGCCTGGGCCGGCGTCAGCTCCCAGTCGCAGGACTGGGAGCTGACGTAGGACCTACCGGGCGGGATGGACCACGCCGGCCGCGCCGCCCCCGCGGCGTACCGGCTCGGCGGTCGCGATGATGCCGCCGTGCGACGTGAACTCCATGGCCGTGGCCGCACCCAGCTCGGGGGTGTCCGGGCCGAACGTGTGACCCAACGCGGTGAGCGCCGGGCCATACCGGGTGTGGAACGCGGGCTCGGCCTGGATGCCCGCCGTATTGCGCTGGGACGCGCGCGGCGCGGCCATCGCGGCCGGCAGTGGCATGCCCAGGATCAGGCGGTTGACCAGGATCTGCAGCACGGTCGTGATGATCGTGGCGCCGCCCGGCGAGCCGAGCGCCAGGAACGGCTTGCCGCCGGACAGGACGATGGTCGGCGACATCGAGCTGCGCGGCCGCTTGCCCGGGCCGGGGAGGTTGGGGTCGGGCGCGTCGCCCTGCGTACCGGTGAAGTTGAAGTCGGTGAGCTCGTTGTTGAGCAGGAAGCCCCGCCCCGGCACCACCATGGCGTTGCCACCGGTCTGCTCGATGGTGAGCGTGTACTCGACGACGTTGCCCCAGCGGTCGGCCACGGTCAGGTTGGTGGTGCTCCGGCCCTGCTCGGTCGGTCCGCCGACGGCGGCGGGCGTGCAGCCGGAAGCGGTGATGTCACCCGGTGGGACCGGCTTGGTCATCGCCGCCGACGGCGAGATCTGGCAGGCGCGCTGCCGGGCCCAGCGGTCGGAGATGAGCCGGTCGAGAATCCACTGCGGCGTGTACGCGCCGACGTAGCGCCCCCGGTCGGCGAAGGTGAGCGCGGACGCCTCGAGGTAGTGGTGGAGCACCTGGGTGACGTCGGCCCCGGACAGACGACTCTGTTCGAGGATGTTCAGCGCCTCGCCGACGGCCGTGCCGCCGCTGGACGGCGTCGACATGCCGTACACAGTGAGGTCCCGGAAGTCCGACCGGGTCGGCGCCGGCCGGCGCACCCGGTAGGAGGCGATGTCGTCCCTGGTCAACCGGCCGGGCCGGATCGGGTAGGCCCAGGTGCCGATCGGATGGGCCGAGACCGGCGGATGCTGGACGGTCCGCACGATGTCGGCGGCGATCGGGCCGCGGTAGAAGACATCGGTGCCCTTGCGGGCGATCAGCCGGTACGTGTCGGCCAGATCCGGATTCCGCAGGATCGACCCCACGGCGGGCGGCTGGCCGCCGGGCAGGTAGATGGCGCTGGTCGCGTCGAACTGACCGAACGCGGCCGCGTTGTCGGTGACCTGCTGGCGGAACGTGGCGTCGACCGGGAAGCCGCGGTCGGCCACCGCGGCGGCCGGCCGGAGCAGACGCGACAGCGGGCGGGTGCCCCAGCTGCGGGCGGCCGCCTCCCAGGTGGCCAGCGTGCCGGGCACACCGGCGGAAAGACCGCTGACCCGGGCCTCCTGGAAGTCGTACGGTTTGCCGGTCTCCGGGTTGATGAAGTAGGTGGAGGTCATCGTGGCCGGCCCGGTCTCGCGGCCGTCGATGGTGGAGACCCGGTGGCGCTTCGCGTCGTAGTAGACGAAGAAGCCGCCACCGCCGATGCCGGCCGAGAACGGCTCGGTGACGCCGAGCGTGGCGGCGGCCGCGACCGCGGCGTCGACCGCGTTGCCGCCGTGGCGCAGCACGTCGAGGCCGACCGCGGTGGCCGTGGGGTCGACCGTGGACACCGCGCCGCCGTAGCCGGTGGCGGTCGGGCCGAGCGCGGGGGTCGGCGGCGACGCCGACGCGGGTGCCGCGACGACGACCGTGGAGAGGGAAACTGCAGCAAGAACCGGCAAGATCCGCATCGATCCTCCGAGGTAGGCAGAGGCTGCTGTCTATCCCTGCCTACCAGAAGTCGCGGCCCACGTCTCGAACATCGCGGCATATCGACCCCCGGCGGCGACCAGCTCGGCGTGCGAGCCGGACTCGACGATGCCGTGGTCGTCCACCACGATGATCCGGTCCGCCCGCATCGCGGTGGAGAGCCGGTGCGCGACCAGGATCGCGGTGCGGCCCTCCAGCAGCGCGTCGAGCGCCGCCTCCACGCGCAGCTCGGAGCGCAGGTCGAGACTGGAGGTGGCCTCGTCCAGCACCACGACCCGGGGCTCGGCCAGGAACGCCCGGGCCAGGGCCAGCAGCTGCCGCTCGCCCGAGGAGACCGACTGGCCGCGCTCGTGCAGCGGGGTGTCGAGGCCGTCGGGCGAGCGTTCGACCAGCTCGCGCAGCCCGACCGAGTCGACCGCCGCCCAGACCTCGTCGTCGGTCGCGCCGGGGCGGGCGAAGGCGATGTTGTCCCGGAGCGTGCCGGCGAACAGGAACGGCTCCTGGGGGACGACGCCGATCTGGGTCCGCAGCGACGCCAGGGTCACGTCCCGCAGGTCGTACCCGTCAATGGTGATCTTTCCGGAATCAACGTCGTAGAACCGGGTGACGAGCTTGGCCAAAGTGGACTTGCCGGCGCCGGTCGGGCCCACGCAAGCGATCGTCTCCCCGGGCGCGATCCGGAGCGACAGATGCGATAAGACTGGACGAGAGGGCAAATATCCGAAGGTGACGTCGTCGAAGACGATCTCCCCGGCGACGGGCGGAAGAACAACGGCGGACGGCGATTGACGTACGGACGGGGCCGTCTCGAGAAGCGCACGGATCTTGCCGATCGCCGCCTTGCCCTGCTGGTACTGCGTGTAGAGCTGGACCAGCTGCTGCACCGGCTGGAAGAACGCGTTGATGTAGAGCACGAACGCGGTCAGCTCCCCGATCGTCAGCGAGCCTCGCAGCACCATCCGGCCGCCGACCAGCAGCAGGATCGCCATCGCGACGAGGCCGATCACCGACGTGCACGGCCCGTAGATGGCGTTGATCCGCCCGGTCCAGTCGTTGGCGTCGCGATAGGCGCCGACCACCGAGCGGTGCGCCACCACGTTGCGCTCCTGCCGGTTGTGCGCGGTCACCACCCGTACGCCGTTGAGGCTCTCGGCCAGGTCGGCGAACATGGCGGCGATCGTGTCCCGCTGGCGGTTGTAGCCGCGGTCGGCGGCGTGCCGGAACCACAGCGACGAGGCGGTGAGCGGCGGCACCACCAGCGCCAGCGTCAGCAGGGCCAGCGGCACGTTGTAGTGGAACAGGACCGCGGTGACCACGACCATGGTCAGCCCCTGGATCAGGAACTGGGCGAAGCCGTCCTGCAGCAGGTTCTGCAGCGCCTCCACGTCGGAGGTCATCCGGGTCATGGTGACCCCGGCCTTCTCCTCGGTGTAGTAGTCCAGCGACATCCGCTGGAGGTGGCCGAAGATGCGGATGCGCAGGTCGCGCGTGGCCGAGGCGGCGAGCATGCCGGTCTTGCGCATGCGGATCGCGGTGGCCACCCCGGTGAGCAGCACGGCCGCCACGAAGCAGATCGTCGCGATCAGCAGCACCCGCAGGTTCCGCTGGGCGATGCCGTGGTCGATGCCGACCTGCACCAGGTACGGCCCGGCCTGCAGCAACAGCGTCTCGACCAGGATCGCCAGCGAGGCGGTGATCAGCAGGCCCGGCCGCCGGACCAGCAGCCGGCCGAGCGAGATGCGGCCGCCGGAGTCCGCCACCGGGTCGAAGGGCGCGTGCGGGTCGCCGTGGTCGGGCTCCCGCGCCTCGAGCTTCGCCACCCCGGCCGCCAGGTCGGCCGGGATGCCGGCGAACGGCAGGCCGTTGCCGTTCTTGCCGGCCGCGCCCACCGACGGGCGCCCGGCCACGTTGAAGCCGCCGAAGCCGCCGCCGAACATGCTCACGCCGGCACCTCCGCGGTGTCGTCCTCGGTCGCCGCGGCCAGCACCTCGGCGTAGCGCGGCTCGCCGGCGAGCAGGGACGCGTGCGTGCCGTCGGCGATCACCCGGCCGCCGGCCATCAGCACCACCCGGTCGGCGAGGCTGATCGTGGAGAGGCGGTGGGCCACGATCAGCGTCGTGCGGCCCTGCATGCGCTCCCGCAGCGAGCCGTGGATGCGCTGCTCGACGCCGACGTCGATAGCGCTCGTCGCGTCGTCGAGCACCAGGATCGGCGGGTCGACCACCAGCGCCCGGGCGATCGCGATCCGCTGCCGCTGCCCGCCGGAGAGCGTGTAGCCGCGCTCGCCGACGATCGTGTCGTAGCCGTCGGGCAGCTCGAGGATGAACTCGTCGGCGCCGGCGGCGACCGCGGCCTCGATCACCTCGCGGCGGGTGGCCTCCGGTCGCCCGTACGCGATGTTGTCGTGGATGGACAGGGAGAACAGGAAGGGCTCGTCGGGCACGATGCCGACCTGCTCGCGCAGCGCGGACAGCTTGATCCGGCGGACGTCGACGCCGTCGATGGTCACCCGGCCGCCGGTGACGTCGTAGAAGCGGGCGGCGAGCCGCCCGAGCGTCGACTTGCCCGATCCGGTGCCGCCGACCACGGCCACCGTCTCCCCCGCCCGCAAGGCCAAGTTCAGATGATCAAGAGCGACGGTCCCGTTGGGGTACGCGAAACTGACGTCGTCGAACACCAGGTTGCCGCGCAGGGGTCGTTCGATCGGGTCCGCGTCGTCGACCACGTCGCTCGGCGTGTCGAGGATCTCGTAGATGCGCCGCGCCGACGCCGACGCCCGCTGCCCCATCATGATCATCATGCCGAGCATGCGGAACGGCGGCTGCAGCATCAGCACGTACGAGTTGAAGGCCACGATCGTGCCGACGGTGGTGTTCCCGTTGATCACCATGAGGCCACCGACGAGCAGCACCAGGGCCAGCCCGAGCCGCGGCAGGTTGTCCAGGATCGGGTTCCACCGGCTGCGGATGCGCGCGTCCTGCCGGTACGCCCAGCGGATGCGGTCGGCGCTCTCGGCCAGCGACCGCAGCTGGCGCCCCTCGGCCGCGAACGCCTTGACGATCCGGACGCCCTGGATGTTCTCGTCGACGACGGTGGCCAGCTGGGCGAGCCGGGCCTGGATCATCCACGAGACCGGGAAGATCGCCTTGCGCATGCTGACGCCGAGCACGCCGATGATCGGCATGGTCACCATGGCGACGATCGCGAGCGGCACGTTTATCGACAGCATCAGGATGAACGCGACCACCGCGATCAGGCACTGGACGAGGATCGACGGGCCGAACGACAGGTACATCTGCACGGCCCGGATGTCCGAGCCGGAGCGGGACATCAGCTCGCCCGACTGCACCCGGTCGTAGAAGCCGAACGGCATGCGGACCAGGTGGGCGTAGACGATGTTGCGCAGGTCGTACTCCATCTCGTACGCCGTGCGCAGCAGGTAGAGCCGGGCCAGATAGTTGATCAGGCCCTGGAGCAGGGCGAGCCCGATGATCGCCCAGGTGTACGTGGCGAGGTCGCCGGACCGGTCGACGATTGCGTCATCGATGCCGATCCGCACCAGGTTCGGGATCTGCACCTGCACGACGAGGCCGACGAACGACAGCACCAGCGAGGTGATCAGCAGCCCGCGATGGGCCTTGACGAGCGGCAGCGCGCGACGCAGCCAGCTCTTGCGGACATCGGGATCGATGGACGCCTTGGGCGCGCGGCGGCTCAACGGCGCCTCCCTTTCCCACGCGAGTTCGGGCCTTTCCCGGCGAGGTATTTAGCTTAGCTAACGATACTCTCGACCCGGCGCCGTGCGGGAGTGACGCGGGCCACCACGGCGGTGGCGAGCAGGGCCAGCACCTGACAGCCGGCGACGCCGAGCAGCAGCGCCGTCACCCCGGCCGGCGCGGCGAGGCCGGCCACCGCCGCCCCGAGTGCGGCGCCGGTCACCTTGAGCCCGGCACCGAGGGTGAAGACCTGGGTCCGCAGGTGCGGGGGCGCGGCCCGGTCGCGGACCGAGAAGACCGCCACCACCAGCGGCGCGCCCAGCCCGCCGGCCACCGCGAAGAGCGCGAGCGCCGGCCACCCCGCGGGCGCGACGCCGGCCAGCCCGGGCACGGCGGCGACGAGCAGGAAGGCGGCCGCGATGCCGGTCACGCAGAGCAGCACGACCGCGACCGGTGAGCGGCGCCGGATCGGGAACGCCGTGGTGAGCAGCGAGCCGGCGAGCCCCCCGGCGGCGGCGACGGACAGGACCAGGCCGGTGTACGCGGTGTCGCCCACCCGGGCCGCGAGCAGGGCCGCGATCACCGGCAGGGCGCCGGCCCCGATCTCCTTGAACACCGACCCCGCGGTGACCGCCCCGAGCTCCCGGTCCCGCCGCATGACCCGCAGCGCCGCGAGCGGATCGGCCCGGTGCACACGGTCCGTTGCGGCCGCGCGGGAGCGGATCGGCAGCGACGCGACCAGCACGCCGCCGGCCACGGCCAGCGCGCTCAGCGCCACCACCGACCACGACGCGCCGAGCGCGGCGGCCAGGACCGCGGCCAGCGCCGGACCGGCGATCCCGGCCATGCTGTAGGTGGTCACGTCCAGGCCGAAGGCACGCTCCAGGCGATCCCCGGCCAGCTCGCCGAGCAGGCTGGTCAGGCCGCCGATCAGCAGCGGCGCGGCGCACCCGGCGGCCAGCAGGGCGACCGCCGCCACCACGGTGAGGCGGCCGATCAGCAGGGCCGCCGTGACCAGCAGGGCCGCGTAGGCGAGGAACGCGGCCAGGTAGAACGCGCGGCGCCGGCGGGCCGCGTCGGCCACGCCGCCGACCAGCGGCGCCGCCAGGACGTGCGGGACCATGAGCGCCGCGACCAGCAGGCCGCCGGCGCTCGCCCGGCCGGTGCGCTCGATGGCGAGCAGGAGGACGCGACGCGGGCGCCCTCGTCGGCCAGACGGGCGCAGACGGCGGCCGCGACGTAACGGCTCAGGACGAGCATATGGGGTTACCTACCCCGATCAGCCGACTCCGAACGGGCTGGGCTCGATCGCCGGGCAGGCGGTGCCGGGCGGGGTGTGCTTCAGCGAGATCAGGTACGCGTCGGCGGCCGCCGCCACGCACGGGCTGCGGTTGTAGACGACGTGTCCCCAGCCCTCGTAGGTGAGCAGGTCGGCGACCGGGCGCAGCTGGTGCGCCACCCGCTGGGCCCAGATGTAGGCGGTGGCCGGATCGTGCCGGGAGCCGATCAGAAGCATCGGGGGCGAGCCGGGCGGCACGACCAGCGGGCGCTGCGGGTTGGCCGGCGCGACCGGCCAGCCCAGGCAGCCGACGGTGGCGGCAAGTGCCAGCGGCGAGGCCAGCATCTGCGGCGCGCGCCCGGCCAGGATGTCGAGCCGGCGGCGCAGGTCGCGGAAGCCGGTGATCGGCAGGTACCAGTCCGAGCAGATCACGGCCGGGAAGCTGTGGTCGGTGATGTCGACCGACGGCGGTGGTGGCGGCGGCGCGATCCGCCGTTTCGCCGTGAGCCCGGCCGCGTCCTTGAGGTAGTACGCGAACGAGTACCACTGCGGCTCGTAGAACGCGGCGAAGGCGGCCTCGGCCAGGTCGGCGACGTTGAGCTTGTCCGCCTTGTCGTACGGGTTCCGCAGCGTGCCCGCCTTGGCCCGGGCAACCAACGTGGCCCACAGCGCCGGGATGTCACGGCCGCGCAGCACGCACTGGGCGTCGCGGGCGCACCACTTCACGAACTCGTCGAAGGAATCCTGGGCCGCGGCGGTCTCCTGGATCAGGAACGTGGCGAGCCCGGCGCTGTGGTCCATCACGCCGTCCAGGACCAGCGCGCGCAGCCGCTGCGGGTACCTCTCGGCGTACTGCTCGCCGATCAGCGACCCGTACGAGGCGCCGTAGAAACTGATCTTCTCGTCGCCGAGCGCGACCCGGACCGCCTCGACGTCGCGCACGACGCTGAGCGTGTCGACGTGCCCGAAGACCGGGCCGGAGCGGGCGGCGCAGTCGGCGGCCAGCCGCCGGTTGTAGCCGATCACGGCGAGATAGTCGCGCTCGCTCGTGACCAGCGGGTTCGGCTTGGCGTCGACCAGGTCCTGCGAGCACAGCACCGGGCTGCTGCGGCCGACCCCGCGCGGGTCCATCCCGACGATGTCGAAGTGCTTGCGCAGCTCGGCCGAGAAGAACGTGGTCGCGTCGAACGTGAAGTCCACCGCGGACCCGCCCGGCCCGCCCGGGTTGACCAGCAGCGCGCCGAGCCGCTGCTTCGGGTCGGTGGCCGGGCGCCGGGCGATGGTCAGGAGGATCGTCGGGCCGTACGGGTCGGCCCAGTCGGCCGGGACCCGCATCGTGCCGCACTGCACCGTCGCGTCCTCGGGACATCTCGCCCAGAGGATCACCGGCGGGGTCACCTCCCGCGCCTGTGCGGGCGGCACCGCGTACGTCAGGAGAAGCAGGACCGTGACCGCGAAAGCTCGCACCGCGCCATCTTCAGACGTTTCATGATCACCCGTCTGCGAAACCGGTGAAGTTCGCCGGGCCGTGGCACGGTTGATCGATGACGACCGCCTCCCGCACGCGCCTGCTCGTCGCCGCGACCGGCGCGGCCCTGCTCACCGCCTGCTCGTCGAACGAGCCCTCGCCGCCCCGGGCCGAGGCGACCGTTCCCTCGGTGGCCGCCACGCCGTCGGCCGGCAGGTCCGCCTCCGGCCCCGCCGCCGCACCCCGCCCCGGCGCCCCCGATCTGAGCAAGCCGCAGGTCGTCGTCTCCCATCTCGAGGTGCCGTGGGGCCTGGCGTTCCTGCCGGACGGCAGCGCCCTGGTCGGCGAGCGGGACAAGGGCGACATCGTGCACATCCCGGTCGGCGGCGGCGATCCGCGCACGGTCTATCGCGTCGAAGCCGCGCGGTCCGGCGGCGAGGGCGGCCTGCTCGGCCTGGCCGTCGGCCCCGACTACCGGACCACCAAGATGGTGTACGCGTACTACACCGCCGACGACGACAATCGGATCGCCAGGTTCACCCTCGACGACAAGACGCCCGAGGTGATCTTCCAGGGCATCACCCGGGGTGGCCGGCACAACGGCGGGCGGATCGCGTTCGGGCCGGACGGGATGCTCTACGTCGGCACCGGCGACGCCAGCGAGGGCGACCAGTCACAGGACCCGGACGACGTGAACGGCAAGATCCTGCGGCTGACGCCGGACGGCAAGCCGGCGCCGGGCAACCCGAGGGCGGGCTCGCCGGTCTGGTCCCTGGGCCATCGCAACGTGCAGGGCCTGGCCTGGGATGCGAGCGGCACGATGTACGGCATCGAGTTCGGTCAGGACACCTGGGACGAGGTGAACGTCATCGAGCCGGGCCGGAACTACGGCTGGCCGGTCGTCGAGGGCAAGGCCGGCAACGGGAAGTACGCCGACCCGATCGTGCAGTGGCACACCGACGACGCCTCGCCGTCGGGCGCGGCGATCGCGGGCGGCACGCTCTACGTGGCGGCCCTGCGGGGCGAGCGGTTGTGGACGGTGCCGCTGGGCGGCGGCGCGCCGAAGGCGGAGCTGACCGGGAAGTACGGGCGGCTGCGCACCGCGGCGATCGCACCGGACGGCGCGCTGTGGGTGATGACGTCGAACCGGGACGGGCGGGGGGATCCCTCGTCCGCCGACGACCGGATCATCAGGTTCCCGGCGTCCTAGGGGGTACGCAGTGGCCCGGTCGGTGAGGGCTCACCGACCGGGCCACTTCACGTTCACTTCCGGTTGTTGGGCGGTAGGGAGGGCAGGGCGGAGATCGCCGTCGCGTACTGCGCGATCTGACGCCCGTTGGGGACTACTCCGACGGCGCGGAGCTGATCGTGGATCGCCTGCGCAACCTGGTCCTCGGATTGTCCGCGGTGGGTTTGCGCGACCTTGTTGATGACGTAGTCGATTCTCACTTGAGCCTGCCAGCCGGCGGGACGGCTACCTCCGGACGTGGCGAGGCTGACTGCTGCGAGGGGTTCCATGCCCTGTCTATCGGAAGGTCAGACCCATGACTGGAAGATATGAGGAGGCTGTGCAACCGAACCGCACCGGTCGCACAACCTCCCCACCATCAGCGCAGATCGTCTTCTCTTTCCGGGGCCGGCTCGGAGGGCGAATCGGGCGGGCTCAGCTTCAGCCAGAGCAGCATCAGCAGGCCGAAGGCGAGCATGATCAGACCGCTCCACAGGTTGATGCGCACGCCCTGCGCCTTGTCGATCTCGGCGGACGAGTCGAAGATGCCCAGCAGCGTGACGATCACGCCGTAGATCACGAACAGGCCGCCGATCACCAGCCGCACGTCGAACAGCCGGGTGGTGCGCCGGGAGACCTTGGGTTCGGGTTCGTCGGTCATGTCGGTTCTCCCCTCACCAGACCGGGATGTACAGGAGGACGGCGAGGATCAGCGCGATCGAGCCGAGCAGGACCGGGTTGCGCCACCACACCTTCTCGCCCGAGATGATCACATCGCTCGAGGTGCTTGGGCCGCCCAGGCCGTACACCAGACCGCGCAGCTCGTTCTCGGGTTTGGGCGGGGTGAACTGGGTGACGATCACCGCCACGATGACGGCCACCACGAACGCGACGCCGGCGCCCCAGAAGCTCTCGTCGAGGTCCGAGTTGAAGTGGATCACATCGGTCAGGTGCATGATGTACAGCGCCAGGGACGCCAGGAAGCCGAGCAGCAGCGACCAGAAGCCCGCCCACGCCGACATCCGCTTCCAGAACATGCCGACGATGAAGGTCGCGAACAGCGGGGCGTTGAACAGCGAGAACAGCGCCTGGATGTAGTTCATGATGTTGCTGAAGCCGGCCGCGATGAAGGCGGTGCCGATGCCGACGATGATGCCGGCCACCGTGGCGAGCCGGCCCACCCGCAGGTAGTACGCGTCGTCGCGGTCCTTGCGGATGTAGGACTGCCAGATGTCGTACGTGAAGACGGTGTTGAAGCCGGAGACGTTGGCCGCCATGCCCGCCATGAAGGAGGCCAGCAGGCCGGTCACCGCCACGCCCAGCACGCCGTTCGGCAGCAGGTCTCGCATCAGCAGCGGGATGGCGTTGTTGTAGACCAGGTCGCCGGAGTCGGCGCCGAGGCCCTTGACCGTGACGATCGCGATCAGGCCGGGGATGACGGTGATCACCGGGATCACCAGCTTCGGGAACGCGCCGATGATGGGCGTACGGCGTGCGGCGCTCATGTCCTTGGCGCTCAGCGCCCGCTGCACCTCGGCGAAGTTGGTGGTCCAGTAGCCGAAGGAGAGCACGAAGCCGAGGCCGAAGATGATGCCGATCCAGTTCGCGCCGAGCGGGTTGTCGCCCGCGCTGCCGGTGTTGGACCAGGTGTGCAGGGCGGCGTCGCCGAGCGGGCTGGACCGGACCTTGTCGAAGAGGCCGTTGATGCCGCCCACCTTGACCAGGCCGACGACCGTGATCGGGATCAGGCCGGCCAGGATCACGAAGAACTGCAGCACCTCGTTGTAGATCGCCGAGGAGAGGCCGCCGAGGGTGATGTAGACCAGCACGATCGCGGCGCCGAGCACGATCGACAGCCACAGCGGCCAGCCGAGCAGCGCCTGCAGGACCAGGGCCAGCGCGTAGAGGTTGACGCCGGCGATCAGCATCTGGGCCACGGCGAAGCTGACGCCGTTGAACAGATGCGTGCTGTTGTTGAACCGGCGGCGCAGGAACTCCGGGACGCTGCGCACCTTGGAGCCGTAGTAGAACGGCATCATCACGATGCCGAGGAACACCATGGCCGGCACCGCGCCGACCCAGTAGTAGTGCAGGGTCAGCAGGCCGTACTGGGCGCCGTTGGCGGCCATGCCGATGATCTCGAGGGCGCCGAGGTTCGCCGAGACGAACGCGAGACCGGTCACCCACGCCGGCATCGATCTGCCGGAGAGGAAGAAGTCGGCGCTGGTTTGGATCGCCGCGCGGGCAGCGAAGCCGATGCCCAGCACGGTGATGAAGTAGAGCGCGAGGATCAGGTAGTCGACGATGTTCAGATCGAGCCTGAGTCCGCTCGCGGCAAGGACCTCCACGGGCCACCTCCAAGGCGAAGTGGCCACGGACTACCCAGCATGAACATGTTTCACACACGTTGCGATCTTCGACGGTCCAGTAACGCCTCCAGCCCGTCGAGGATGCGCTCGAGGCCGAACGCGAAGGCGTTGTCGCCGCCGCCGCGCTCGCCGATCTCGCCGATGGCCGCGACCACCGCGGGGTACTCGCCGGCGTGGTCGCGCACCACCGCGGTGATGGCCGCGGTCAGGTCGGCCTCGGCGCCGCCGGCCTGCCCGGCGATCATGCGGACGTGCCCGGCGACGGTGGCCACCAGGTCGAACCGCTCGGCGCCGTCGAGCCCCGGCGGCAGGCACCGCAGCGCCGCCTCCATCCAGGCGATCTCGTTCGGGCCGACCGGGCGGCGGCCGCTGGTCGCCTCCAGCGCCCAGGCGTGGCCGGTGTAGGCGGCGAGCAGCGCGGCCGCCCAGTGGGTGAGCTGCTCGCGCCAGGGGCCGTCCGGTATCGCCGGCGGCTCGTCGATCGAGCGCTCGAGCATGGCCGCGACCAGCTCGGTCTTGCCCGGCAGGTAGCGGTAGAGGGACATCTTCGTGTACCCGAGGTCGGCCGCCACCCGCTGCATCGAGACCGCCGCCAGCCCTTCGGCGTCGGCGATCGCGATGGCGGCGTCGGCGATCCGGTCGAGCGTCAGCGCCGGCTTCGGGCCCCGGGTGGGCGGGCGCTTGGCGTTCCAGAAGAAATCAGCGGTCATCTTGCCGTGCCTCCAAACAGCGTCTACCGTACACAGAAATAATTGAGTACGACGGACACAGTTACGGGACGGGGATGGTCATGCGGGTCTTGATCTCGGGTGCGGGCATCGCGGGTCCGGCGCTCGCCTACTGGCTGGGGCGGTTCGGGTTCGAGCCGGCGATCGTCGAGGCGGCGCCCGCAGTGCGCACCGGCGGCAGCGCGGTCGACTTCCGCGGGCCGCTGCACATGGGCGTGCTCGACCGGATGGGCGTGCTGCCGGCGCTGCGCGAGGTGCAGACGCACGGCACGGCGATGCGCTTCGTCGACGAGGCCGGCGCGCGGCTGATGGAGTGGCCGGCCGGGCTGGCCGGCGGTGATCTCGAGGTGCGGCGGGGCGACCTCGCCCGCATCCTGTGCGAGGCCGGCGGCGGCACCGAGTTCCTGTTCGGTGACCGCATCGCGGCCATGACCGAGACGCCGGACGGGGTCGAGGTGACCTTCGCGAGCGGCCGGCAGCGGGTCTTCGACCTGGTGGTCGGCGCCGACGGGGTGCACTCGGGGGTGCGGCGGCTGGCGTTCGGGCCCGAGGAGCAGTTCGTCAAGCACCTCGGCTACTACGTGGGCGGCTGGGACGTGCCGAACGAGTGGGGCCTCGGCCGGACAATGCTGCTGCACAACGAGCCGGGCCGGATGATCAGCGTCGGCGGCGACCACCGCGACGCGGCCCGCGCGGCCGCGTTCGTCTGCTTCGCCTCGCCGCCGCTGCGGTACGACCGGCGCGACCCCGGCGAGCAGAAGCGGTTGCTGCGCTCGCGCTGTGCGGGGATGGGGTGGCTGGCGCCGCGGCTGCTGGCCGGGCTCGACACCGCCTCCGATGTCTACTTCGACCAGATCTGCCGGGTCGACAACCCCCGCTGGACCAAGGGGCGGGTCGCCCTGGTGGGCGACGCCGCCTGCGGGGCCACGATCGGGGGCCAAGGCAACGGCACGGCGGTCGTCTCGGCGTACGTGCTGGCGGGAGAGCTCGCCGCCGCCCGCGGTGACCATCGGGTGGCCTTTCCGGCGTACGAGAAGCGGATCGGCAAGTTTGCGCGCGGCACGCAGAAGGGCGGCGACACCACCGGGAAGTTCCTGGCGCCGAAGACGGCGACGGGCATCCGGCTGCGCAACTACCTGAACAACCAGAAGTGGTTCATCGATCTGACCTTCAAGATCGCCGGTGACCGGAGCACCGACGTCGTGCTGCCCGACTACGCCACGTCAGGCGGGCGATGAGAGAGCGGCGTCGATCGCCTCGCGGGTCGCCTCCGGGTGGGTGACCCACGGGAAATGACCGGCGTCGGGCAGCCAGATGATCGCGGCGTTCGGCAGCCAGTCGGTCAGCACGTGCGGCGCGGCCAGCCCGGTGATCGCGTCCCGCTCGCCCGCGATGATCGTCACCGGCACGCTCACCGCGGCCAGGTCGCCGGGGTCGAGCGTGCCCGACCAGTAGTCGGCATAGTCGCCGGTGACCTCCGGCCGGGCCGCGTGCGCCCGCACCGCCGGGGTGTCGGCGCCGTAGACGAGCGGCATGAGCGCCGCATCGACCTCGCGATCGTCGTCGTCGGCATCCCAGGCCGCCTTCGCCGCCGGGTACCAGGGCTCGGCGGCGAACCACCGCTTGAGCAGCACGTCCTGCGAGGGCTCGTCGACACCCTGCGGGATCGGCTTGCGCGACGGGGTGAGCAGCACCAGCCGCTCGACGTGCGCGGGGTGCCGGGCTGCGTAGGCGAGCACCGCCCAGGCGCCGGCCGAATGGCCGAGGAGGTCGATCGTCTCCGCCCCCAGGTGCCGCCGCAGCTCCTCGAGGTCCTCGGCGAGGTCGGTGAAGGCGCAGGACGCGGCCGGCTCGGACGCTCCGGTGCCGCGGGGGTCGAGCAGCAGCAGGCTGCGGCTCACCCCGCCCAGATCGTCGAGGTAGCCGCCGGGCCGCCCCGGCCCGCCGGGCTGGCAGACCAGGAGCGGCCCCGCGCCGCGCAACTCGTAGTGCAGTCGAGTGCCCGCGGCCGACCGGAAGTCCCCCATCAGCGGAGCCTATCGATCTCTTCCACGCTCAGGGCACCGATATTGGACACGACGAGGCTTGCCATCTCGAGCGCGTCGGGCGCCGGCGGATAGACGCCGTGCGGCACCGCGATCACGGCCATGCCGGCCCGGCCGGCCGAGCGCAGGCCGTTGCTCGAGTCCTCGACCGCGGCGCAGACCGCCGGGCTCAGGCCCAGCTTCTCGGCCGCGGTGAGATAGACGTCCGGGTAGGGCTTGCCCCGCGGCACCTCCTCGGTCGAGAGCGTGACCTGGAAGGCGTCGGTCAGCCCGGCCGTGGCCAGCACCTGGTCGATCAGGATCCGCGCGCTGGAGCTGGCCAGCGCGAGGGTGAACCGCTCGCCGATCCGGCGGACGGCCTCGACCGAGCCGGGGATCAGCGGCAGGTCGGAGCGGTAGCGCTCGGCCATCCGGCCCAGCACGTCGGCGGCGACCTGCTCGGGCGACCGCGGCACGCCGACCTCGTCGGCCAGGTGCCGCGACCACTCGCCGGTGCTCATGCCCATCATCCGGTCCTGGGAGTCGGGCAGGAACTGCTTGCCGAACTCGGCGACGTACCCCCGGCGTACCTCCTCCCAGACCTCCTCGGAGTCGATGATCACGCCGTCGAGGTCGAAGACGACCGCCTGGATGGTCACAGCGCGGCTGCCGCCGGGATGATCTCCTTCTGGAAGATCTCGAACTGCTTGGTGTCGTACGCGTTGACCAGGCCGCCGTGCGCCTGCTGGAACCCGAGCGACGCGAGATGACGCAGGCCGTCGATGATCTCGCCCGGGCTCCTGGTGGTCAGGTCGAACGGGAACATGCAGGTCTTCTCGATCTCGTCGTAGTCGCGGCCCACGTCCTCGCAGTGCTGCTTGAGCACGTCGAGCTTGTGACCCACCTCGGGGCTCGGGAAGAGGTTGCAGGCGTCCGCATACTTCGCGACCAGCCGCAGCGTCTTCTTCTCGCCGCCACCGCCGATCAGGATGCGCGGGGCCGGCTTGCTCAGCGGCAGCGGCGAGTTGAGCAGCCGCTCGAGCTGGTAGTGCTTGCCGTGGAAGGGCGTCTCGTCGCCGGCGAACATCTGCTTGCAGATCTGCAGGGTCTCCTCGAGGCGCTCGAAGCGCTCCTTGGTCGGCGGGAAGAAGAGGCCGAGGCCGCGCGACTCCTCCTCGTTCCACGCGGCGCCGATGCCGAGCATCGCACGGCCGCCGGAGAGCACGTCGAGCGTGGTGACGGCCTTGGCCAGCAGGCCCGGGTCGCGGTAGGTCACGCCGGTGACCATGGTGAACAGCTTGGCGGTTCTGGTGTGTGCGGCCAGATAGCCGAGCGCGGTGTACGCCTCGAGCATCTCGTGCTCGGGAGGGCCGATCACGCCGATCTGCCAGACGTGGTCCATGACGCTGATCCGGTCGAAGCCGGCCTCGTCGGCGGCGGAGGCCACCTCGGCGAGCACGGCGCCGAGCCGCGGAGCGCCCTCGGGCCAGGTGAAGTTCGAGATGTGCAGGCCAATTTTCACAGACAAAACCCTACTCCCACCCCTTTCTTCTTGTACGCACAGTAGCGACGCATAGGTCGCACGAACGCGTCCCTTTCGAGCCGCCGGTACGGCCGCACTCCACCGTTCCGGTGAGTTGCCGTTCGGTTGCCGGCCGGTAGTTTCAAAGATCAGCAAGGCAGACGTGAGGAGCCACCGCCATGCCTCCTTCGCCGCTCGGACCAGCAGCGACCCCCCACCGCCGATCGTCACCCTCCGTAAGCGTCATCATTCCGGTGCGCGACCCCGGCGGCCTTCCGCTGATGCTCCGCGGCCTGCCCGTGGTCGACGAGGTCATCGTCGTGACCCCGGCCCCCGTCTCGCTCGCCGCGTGCCCCGACGCGCGCGTGATCCGTCCCGGCCGCCCCGGCCCCGGCAACGCCCTGGCCACCGGCCTGGCGGCCGCGACCGGCGACGTGATCGTGACGCTGAACGGCGACGGCTCGACCGATCCGGCCGAGATCCCGCGCTACGTCGAGGCCCTGGTCGCCGGGGCCGACGTCGTGCTCGGGTCCCGCTACCGACCCGGCGGCCGGGACCTGACCGGGGGCCGCTTCCGCCGGTGGGCCGCCCTGCTCCTGGTCGGGATCGTCAACATGCTGTTCCGCACCCGGCGCACCGACGTCGGCTTCGGGTATGCCGCGCTGTGGCGCGACGTGCTGGGCGGCCTGGATCTGCCCGACCCGTCCGGCCGCCTGGGCGCGACGTGGGGGGACGGGCCGGAGTTGCTGCCGATGCTGGCGCTGCGGCCGGCGGCCCGGGGGTTGCGGGTGGCCGAGGTCGCAAGCGTGGCCTATCCGCGCATGGGCCGCGCGTTGCGGGCCGAGCGGCCCGGCGCCGGGCACTGGTTGCGCGTGATAGCCGCCGAACACCGCCGGCGCCGCGGCCGGCACTGGCGGCCTCCGGTTCCGGAGGCCGCCGGGGTTGCCGATCCCGGTCCTGGCTCGTCGGCCGGCACCGCGGGCGGTCCGTTGGCCGACGGGGTCGATGTACTGCCGGTTCGGCGGGCCGACGGGCTCGATGAACTACCGATTCGGCGGGCCGACGGGGTCGATGTACTGCCCGTTCGGCGGGCCGACGCTCCCGCCGAGCCGAAGCGGCGCGCCCGCGGCCGTCGCTGGACCGACGCGGCCGGCCGTCCCGAGTCCGCTGCCGCCGCGGGTCCCGGCACCCCTCCTTCGTCCTCGCCCTCGCTCCCGCCACCCCGGCAAATCGGATTTGCCGCCCGAAGCGGCGAGGGACCCGCGGGCCGGCCCGCATCGGACCAGCAGGGTTCCGCCGAGCCGCTCTGGGGCCCGCCCCGCCGCCGCCCGTCCCCCGCGCGCGACCTGTGGCGGGCCGGCGACAACCCGATCGCGCACCAGTCGCCGCGCCCGATCGCCAACGGCACACCCGACCCGCTGCACCTCGGTCACACCGGCCGGACGACCGGCCCGGACACGAAGCCGCGCTCAGCCGAGGACGGCCGTCCCGACCCGTCCGCGCCGCCGCAGCCCCCGGCCCAGCGCGAGGTAGGCACCAAGCGCCGCCGCATCGAAGGCCTACGCCAGCGCCCCGACCTGCGCGTCATCAACGGGGAGGGCACCGGCGGAGGCCGCACCCGAAGCGGTCGCCTGCGTCCGGTCCCGCGGGAGAGCTAGACCCCCAGGGCGACGAAATCAGGCGCGGTCGCGCAACCTGGGCAGGATCTGGTCGGCGTACAGGCGCAGGAAGCGCTCCTGGTCCGGCCCCGGCGCGTGGAACACCAGGTGCTTGAAGCCCATGTCGAGGTACTCCGCGACCCGCGCGCCGTGCTCGTCGGGGTCGTCGGAGCAGATCCAGCGCGTGACGGTGCGGTGGACCGGCAGGGCGTCGGCTCGGCGCTGCATCTCGATCGGATCCTCGACGCCGGTCTTCTCCTCCGGCGAGAGGGCCAGCGCGCCCCAGTAGTGGGTGTCGTTGCGGGCCCGCTCCATGTCCTCGTCGAAGGAGACCTTGACCTCGATCATCAGGTCCAGGTCGTCGAGCTTGCGCCCGGCCTTCGACGCGCCCTCGGCGACCGCCGGCAGCAGGGTGTCGGTGTAGAGCTCGTGGCCCTTGCCGCTGGTGGTGATGAAGCCGTCGGCGATGCGGCCGGCCAGGCGGGTGGCGGCGGGGCCCGAGGCGCCGATGTAGATCGGGACCTGCGTGTCGGGTTTGTCGTAGATCGTGGCGTTCGTGGTCCGGTAGAACTGGCCCTCGAAGGTCACCCGGTCCTCGGTCCACAGCTTCTGGATGAGCTGGACCGCCTCCTTGAGACGGGCGAAGCGCTCCTTGCCGTCCGGCCACTCGGTGCCGAGCGGCACCTCGTTGAGCGACTCGCCGGAGCCGACGCCGAGCACCACCCGGCCGGGCGCCAGGCAGCCGAGGGTGGCGAACGCCTGGGCGACCACGGCGGGGTGGTAACGGAAGGTCGGGGTGAGCACGCTGGTGCCGATCAGCACCCGCTCGGTACGGGCGGCGAGCGCACCCAGCCACGGCAGGGCGGCCGGCGCGTGGCCCCCGTCATGCCGCCACGGCTGCAGGTGGTCGGAGATGAAGACCGAGTCGAAGCCGAGCTTTTCCGCCAGCTCGCCGTAACCGAGAAGCTCCGCCGGCGAGAACTGCTCGGCCGACGCCTTGTACCCGAACCGAATCATGTCCCCGACACTAGCCCGCGGCCCGGTACGCCTCACCCGCAGCCGTCGGAGAATCCCCGTCCTTGTACAGCCCGAAGTCGACGCTGTCGCCCACGGCCGGCAGCCCGAACCACGCGTACCGCTCGACGTACGACCGGCTCTGCAGGCCCGACGTGCTGCCGTTGATGAACGTGACCAGCTGGGACGAGGACGGGTACTTCGGCGAGCCGGAGAAGTTCATCAGGCCGAACTCGGTGACCCAGATCGGCTTGTTGTAGCGCTTGTGCACGGCGTCCACGTAGCCGAGGAACTGGTTGACGGCGGCCGGGGAGAAGTCCGACCCGTACCAGTGCAGGGTGATGAAGTCGACGCGGTAGCCCTTGTCCTTGGCGCCGGTCATGAAGCGGTCCAGCCAGCCGCCGGGAGTGTCCCCGCCGTACGCGACGGAGGGCGAACCCAGCCGCAGGCCGGTCGCCTGGAGCTGGGGCCACTGAGCCAGCGCGTCCTCGACGCTCATGTCCGCCTGGCCGCTCATGTCCGGCTCGTTGAACGCGAGCAGCGTGTCGCCCTCCCGTTTGACCTCGGCCAGCTTCGCGTCGGTGACGTCGCCCTTGGCCCGGATCATCGGCACGAACGCGACGCCGGCCGGGCCGGGCATGTCGTTGTTGTTCGAGCTCCAGTTGTAGTACCAGCCGGCGCCGACGTCGGCGAGGGCGGCCTTGAGGCCGGTAAACTGCCAGACGCCGACGCCCTTCTTCTTGCTCGCCTTGGCCGTGACCACCACGACCGGCTTCTTCGAGGGCGTACGCGAGGGGCCGGCCGACGGGGACACGGAGGTCTTCGACGGCGACGGCGACGGCCGGGCGCTGGTGGGAGCGACCGAACGGGCGGGCGTGGTGACGACGGCGGCGGTGGGTGTCCGGGGCGGCGGGTCGCTGCGGTACACCACGACGGCCGCGGCGGTCCCGGCCACGGCCGTCGTGGCGAGCGCGGCGGTGAGCACCTTCTGCGAGACGCCCAGGCTGATCTTCGCGAAGAGGTGCGCGCCCGCGGCCTTTCCGGTGAGGGCGGTGGCGGCGCCGGCGCCCGCGCCGATCTTCACGCCGAGGCCGGCCGGAACCGGGACGAGCAGCATCCCGGCCAGCAGGCGCTCGGCCGACACCAGGTTGTCCCAGGCCGGGATGCAGTAGGGGCAGTCGCGGGTGTGCCGGGCGATGCGCTTGCGCCACAGGGCGCTCGGCGTGCCGTCCCAGTGCACGGTGATCAGGCGCAGATCGGGGCACGGCGGCTGGGCGGCCAGCGCCCGTACGACGACGCGGGCCGTCTCGAGCTGACCCTTCATCCGCTGGATCCGGACCGCCGCGTGCTGACGGCTGACCTCGGTCGCCTCGACGATCTCGTCCCGGGTCAGCTCGCCCGAGGCCTCGAGCCACCACAGCGACAGCAGCTCGCGGTTGTCCTCGTCGAGCCAGCGGGTCGCCTCGGCCGTCTCCCGGCGCTGCCCGGACAGCTCGAGCCGGGTGATGGCCAGGTCGGTGAAGTCGGCGCCGGGATCGCGTACGTCCTCGTGAACCAGCGCGTCGGGCGCGCCGCGACGGGCGCGGAACCGCTCCCGCACCTGGCGCACGGTGATCGCCACCAGCCAGGACCGGAACGACTCGGGCTCGCGCAGGTCGCCGAGGTTGCGCAGGACCCGCAGCATCACGTCCTGGACCACGTCGTCGACGTCGGCGTGGCCCTCGAGCGCGCGGCCGACGATCGTGTAGACCAGCGGCAGGTAGCCGGCGACGAGCCGGTCGACGGCGGCCGGGTCACCGGCGCGGGCCGCGACGACCGTCGCGACGTCGGGTTGGTCCGCCATGTTCCTTGCCTTTCGTCGTACGTCCCGGCCGCGGGTTTCGGCAGCCACGAGGAGGGAGACGTGCGCGCCGTCCATGGATAACACGTTTCTCACAAGCACCCGGATGAGCGAGGCCACGATTAGGGACGCCGCGCTCCGGGCACAGAAGATGTCATGCGTATGACAGTCCGGCTAGATCTGCCGCGTGAGGCCGGCAGCGTTCCCGCCGTGCGCCGACTGCTGCGCAGCACCCTCGCCGTCCTGCACGTGGACCGCCAGTCCGGCGACGACCTGGAGCTGGCGATCACCGAGGCCTGCGCCAACGTGGTGCACCACGCGTCAGGCACGGAGAGCTTCGAGGTCCTGCTCGAGGTCGCCGAGGACCACTGCGCGATCGACGTCCGTGACGAGGGGGCCGGCTTCGACCCCACCGCCGTCGGGACGCCGGAGGCCGGCAGCGAACGGGGACGCGGCCTCTTCCTGATCAAGGCGCTCGCCGAGAACGTCCGGATGCACTCCGCGCCCCGCCGCGGCAGCCTCATTCATTTCGAGAAGTCTTTCGCCTAGGGCGCGTCACCCGCATCGGAGGCCAGCGCATATCATGCTTGCCGCCCAGCAATTATTGCCGGCCGCGAAAGGAGATCGAGTGTCCGACGGCCCGCTGACGGTCGGCGCGCTGCTGCGCGCGGCGCCGCCCGATCGCCTTCCCGAGGTGACCGCGGAGCACCTGCGCAGCCGCTACGCCGCGAATCGGATCGAGGTGCTGCTCGGTGACCTGAGCCTCTCCGTCCTGCGGCCGGTCCTCGACCCCGACGGCCCGTCCGGCGGCCCCCTCGAGCAGCGTTGCTTCGGCAGCCAGCTGTCGGTCGTCGAGCCGCGCGCCGACGGCGGGCCGGCCCGCGTCGTGCTGCCGCTCACCGTCTGGGGCGACCGGATCGGCGTGCTGCGGCTGGAGACCGCCGAGCCGGTCACGCCGGAGCTGACCGCCGAGCTGACGGCCCTCGCCGGTGAGCTGGCCATGGCGCTGCGCACGGCCGACCACGACACCGACCGCTACCACCGCATCCGCCGGCGGGAACGGCTCACGATGGCCGCCGAGCTCCAGTGGGACCTGCTGCCCGGCCGGTCGCTGAGCGGGGAGCGCTTCCGGCTGGCCGGCGCGCTCGAGCCGGCGTACGCCGTCTACGGCGATCACTACGACTGGGCGGTGACCGGCGACCGGCTCACCGTGACGGTGCTCAACGGGCACGGCGACGGCATCGAGGCGACGCTGCTGACGGCGATCGCGGTCAATGCCATGCGCAACGCCCGGCGGTCCGGGGCGGGCATCGTGGAACAGGCCGAGCTCGCGTCGGATGCGGTCTACTCACGCAACGGCGGTAACGCGTACGTGGCCACGCTCTTGCTCGAGATCGGTCTGACCGACGGTGTGGTCGAGGCGGTGGACGCGGGCTCGCCGCGCGCGATGATCGCGCACCACAGCGAGATCCGGCCGCTCACCCTCGATCAGCAGCTTCCGCTCGGCATGTTCGGCGACAACCGGTACGAGACGCAGAAGTTCCAGCTCGAGCAGGGCGACCGCCTCCTGGTCGTCAGCGACGGCGTGCATGCCGCGGCGCCCGGCGACCGGCCCGAGTTCGGCTCGTCGGCACTGCTCGCGGCCCTGCGCCGGACGCGGCTGCAGCCGCCGTCCGAGGCCGTCGGCACGGTGATCCGGTCGCTGCGCGCCTACCACGACGGGATCGAGGCCGGCGATGACGCCGTCATCGTCTGCTTGGATTGGATGCGCTAGAGGGGCTTGAACCGGTCGTCCCGGGGGTAGTCGGCAGGGCGACATCGGCTTGCCACGCCGCAGAACAGGGATATATCCGACATGGACGACCGGGTCACCGACGTCGCCGCGGCCATCGAGGCAGCGGTGGAGTCGCTCGTGTCCGTTCTGGACGCCGCCCGCCTGGCCCACTCCCCCGCGGTGCCGCCCGCCCAGCTGCGCGTTCTGATGATCGTCTCGAGCAACCGGCACACCAACATGAGCCGGTTGGCGGAGGCGCTCGACGTCGTGCCGTCGTCGGCGAGCCGGCTCTGCGACCGCCTGGAGGCGACCGGCCTGCTGCGCCGGGTTCCCGATCCGCGCGATCGCCGGGAGGTGCGGCTGATGATCACCCAGTCCGCCCGCCGGCTGCTCGACCAGTTGCGCGACCGGCGTCGCGAGGCCCTCGCCGACGTGCTCGACCGGATGACGCCGGCGGCCCGGCACGACCTGCTGCGGGCACTCCAGTCGTTCGCGGCGGTCGCCGATGCGCAGGACGAGGACAACGAGCAGGGCTTGCGTACGGCGTGAGGTAGCGTCCGCCTCATGCGCATCGGCATCGTGATCCTGCCCGACCAACGCTGGTCCGTCGCCGCCGAGCGATGGCGTCGCGCCGAGGAGTACGGCTTCGACCACGCCTGGACGTACGACCACCTCGGCTGGCGTGATCTCGCCGACGGCCCCTGGTTCGACGCGGTGCCGACGCTGACCGCGGCCGCCACCGTCACCAGCCGGATCAAGCTCGGCACCTACGTGGCGTCGCCCAACTTCCGGCACCCGGTGCACTTCGCCCGCGAGGTGACCGCGCTCGACGACATCTCCGGCGGCCGGCTGCTGCTCGGGATCGGCGCGGGCGGCACCGGGTTCGACTCCGCCGTGCTCGGCGAGCCGGAGCTGACCCCGCGGCGGCGGGTCGACCGCTTCGCCGAGTTCGTCGACCTGCTCGGCACGATCCTGACCAACCCGGCGACGACCTGGAACGGCGAGTGGTACCGGGCGGTCGACGCGCGCAGCATCCCGGGACCGGTCCAGCAGCCGCGCCCGCCGTTCATCCTGGCCGCCAACGCCCCGCGCATGCTGGCGCTGGCCGCCCGGCACGGCGACGGCTGGGTGACCACCGGGCCGCAGGCCGACGACGCCGAGTCGTGGTGGCGCGCGGTCGGCGAGATCGTGGCGCGGTTCGAGGAGGCGATGACGGCCGCCGGCCGCCCGCTGGACGCGATCCCCCGCTATCTGAACCTGGACTCGTCACCGGTGTATTCGATGACCAGCGTCGACGCCTTCACCGATGCGGCCGGACGGGCCGCGGCCCTGGGCTTCACCGATGCCATCACCCATTGGCCGCGGGCCTCGAGTTGGTACGCGGGAGACGAAAAGGTCCTGGAATCGGTCGCCGCGCGGTTACCGCGCTTGCCGGCGGGAAACTAGCGCCCGTTGGCGGCGCGGTACGCGTCGGTCACGCTCTGCGGAATGCGGCCCCGCTCGGAAATCTGGTGCCCGTTGGCCTGCGCCCACTCGCGGATCGACCGGTTCTCGTCGCGGGACGTGGCGGTGCGGCCACCGGCGGCGCGACGGGCCGGGATGCGCCCGGAGCCGCGGCCGAGACGGGTGCCGGCGTTGATGAACGGGTCGAGCGCCTTGCGCAGCTTCCCGGCATTGGCCTCGGAAAGGTCGATCGTGTAGTTAATGCCGTCGAGGCTGAACTCGACGGTGCGGTCAGCCTTCTTTCCGTCCAGATCGTCGATCAGCGTGGTGATGACCTGCCGCGCCATAACTGCTCCCGAACAAATCAGATCCCGAGTCAATCCGAACAGCCGGGCCCAGTGTTGCTCGTAAGGGGCTTGTTGCGCAACTCATCGCGCCAGAATTAGCAATTCTTTCCCGCTGTGGCCGGTCCGTTATTCAAATGACGGGACGGCATTCACAGCAATCCGTGCGGAAAGACCGGGTGGCCGGGGGCCACGCGGATCACCTAGGGTCGCAGGCATGGACGACCGGGCCGCGTGGGAGGAACAGCGCCGCCGAGCCATCGACGGGCACGCCGCCGCACTGGCCGCCGGCCGCGACGCCGAGGCCCGGCAGGCCGCCGACCTGCTGACATCGTTCGTCCGCCGGGCCGCCGAGCGCGGTCTGCCGCCGCATCCGTTGTCCGCCCGCAGCTTCGACGGCCGCGCCACGTACCGCACCAAGGTCCGTGGTTGGTATCTGAAGTCGAATCGCTCGGTCGCGGTCGGCGAACACGGCGAGTATTACGTCCTGACCGTTCCGTCATCGTTGCGCGCCCGGTTCACCGGCGCCGATCTTTCCCCCAGCAAGCCCCGGCTGATCGTCGGCGCGGGCGGCGGCGACGGCGAGACCATTCCGCTGGCCCGACTCCTCGACCAGCGGCTCGACGCGGGAGTCTCCTGGCCTTGACCCTTCTCACCCCTCGCCCTCTGCTCGCCTCCGTCCTGACCGCGCTGGTGGCCGTCATCCCCACGGCCGCGTCCCCCGCGCGTGCCGCGGACATTCCGTGTCCCAAGCCGAACGTGGCCAAGCCCAAGGGCATCCCGCCGCGCCCGGTGCCGCCGCCGGACAACCCGGCGAACAGCGTGGTCGGCGGCGACGATCTGGCCACCCACGGTCTGGTCATCCCGCCGGGCGCGAAGCAGCCGCCGGCGGTCACCGCGACCACCTGGATCGTCGCCGACTTGGACTCCGGCCAGGTGCTCGGCGCCTGCGGGCCGCACGTATACCAGACCCCGGCGAGCGTGCAGAAGACATTGCTGGCGGCCACGGTGATGGACAAGCTCGACCCCGGCCAGACCATCACGGTGGTACGCAGCGACCTCGACATCGAGGTGAACAGCTCGGCCGTGGGACTGGTCGTCGGCGGCCGGTACCCGATCTCCACGCTCTGGCTCGGGCTGCTGCTCAACTCGGGCAACGACGCGGCCAACGCGCTCGCCCGGATGGCCGGCGGCGGCGGTTCCGACGGTGTCGCCAAGACGGTCGCGGCGATGAACGCCGAGGCCCAGCGGCTGGGCGCCTACCAGACGCACGCGGTGACCCCCAGCGGCCTGGACGGCAAGGGTCAGTTCACCAGCGCGTACGACCTGGCGCTGATCGCCCGCAAGGACTTCGCCAACGCGGATTTCCGCAAGTACGTGCTGACGAAGTCGGCCCAGATGCCGGCCCAGCCGCAGCTGAAGCAGAAGGGCTTCCAGTTCCAGAACGAGAACAAGCTGATCTACAACTACCCCGGCGCGATGGGCGGCAAGACCGGCTTCACCACGGTCGCCCGGCACAGCTACGTCGGCGGCGCCGAGCGCAACGGCCGCCGCCTGGTGGTCACCCTGCTCGGCGCCGAGGCCCACCCGCTGCGGGGCTGGCAGCAGGGCGCCGCGCTGCTGGACTGGGGCTTCTCGCTGCCGAAGGATGCCGCGGTCGGCAAGCTGGTGACGCCCGAGGACGTGGCCGCCGAGCAGTCGAACGCCCAGGCCCGCGCCGAGTCGACCACCGCCACCGGCAAGGCGAAGGCCGCGCCGGTGTTCCGCTCGGGCGGCAAGGACATGACGACCATCCTCACCGCGGCCGGCGTGGCCCTGCTGCTGGCCGGCACCCCGCTGCTGCTGTTGCTGACCCAGCGCCGCCGCCGGCGGCCGGTCCGCCGGCCCGGCGGCCAGGGCGCGTATCGGTAAGCAGAGCGATTTCGCTCAGCTGAGCAGCAACCATCTCGCTCAGCTGAGCAGCAACCATCTCGCTCAGCTGAGCAGCAACCCGAGCACCCAGACCACCGCCACCCCGAGCGCGGCCGTGAACTCGATCAGCATGGACATACCGGCCGCGCCCAGCGCCTTCCGAGTCGACGGCCACGCCTGGGCGGCGCCGACGCGCAGGTGCTCGACCAGGTAGACACCGAGCACGAAGCCCAGGATCAGGCCGATCACCGGGACCACGAAGAAGCCCACCAGCCCCAGCACGCCGCCCGCGAACAGGGCCGCGTTCGGGATGCCGGCGTCCTTCAGGCGCTTGCCGGGCACCAGGTACTTCACCAGGGCGCCGAGCACCGCCACCAGCGTGGCGAGAACCAGGACCACCCACTTCACGGCGCCCGGGGCGTCGCCGAGGAACGCCCACAGGGCGACGCCGCACCAGCTCAGCAGCAGACCGGGCAGCACCGGGATCACCACGCCGACCACGCCCAGCGCGACGGCGATCCCGGCGATCAGCGTGATGCTGCCACCGGTGTCACTGAGGTCCATGGGACCAGCGTGCCCGGTCGGGCGCCGGCTCTAAACACCGCAACTTGGCGGCACCTCAGCGTGACCGTAAGTCGTACCCCTGGTCACCCAAAGTCTTCTCCTGTCAGCCGGTGAGCCCCCCAGCAACGGGGCCGCCGACAACACAACGGGGGAACAACATGACCACGACCGTGACGAACGCCGCCGAGTCCGCGCCCGCCGCGACTGTGCTCTCCGCCGCCGAGCAGGAGGAGCTGATCCGCACCCACATGCCGCTGGTCGGCCACCTGGTGCGCGACATGCTCACCCGCATCCCGAACCACATCCACCGCGACGACCTGACCAGCGCCGGCCTGCACGCGCTCGTCACCGCGGCCCGTGGCTGGGACCCGGACCGTGGCATCCCGTTCCACCGCTTCGCGAGCACCCGCATCCGCGGCGCCATCCTCGACGAGCTGCGCTCGCTCGACTGGGCGACCCGCTCGGTGCGGACCAAGGCCCGCGCCACCGACACCACCCGTCAGCAGCTGACCACCACGCTCGGCCGCACGCCGACCGCCGACGAGCTGGCCCAGGCGCTCGGCACCACGACCAACGACCTGCAGCGCACCGACACCGACGTGCAGCGGGCCACCGTGCTCTCGCTGCAGGGCTTCACCACCAGCAGCGCCGACGACCTGGTCACCGAGAAGACGCCGGGCCCGGAGGACATGCTGCTGCGCCGTGAGCAGATCGGCTACCTGCACCACGCGATCGGCTCGCTGCCCGAGCGGCTGCAGACCGTCATCACCGAGTACTTCCTGCACGAGCGCCCGATGGCCGACATCGCCGCCGATCTCGGCGTCACCGAGAGCCGGATCAGCCAGCTGCGGGCCGAGGCGCTGTCGCTGCTCAAGGACGGCCTGAACACGCACCTCAACCCGGAGCTCGCGCCGGTTCCCGACAACCCGGACAGCATCACGGCCCGCCGCCGCGCCAACTACTACGCCAACATCGCGAACAGCACGTCGGTGCGCAGCCGGCTCGCGATGACCAACGCACACGGGCACACCTCGTACAGCCACGGTCGCGTGCCCGCCTCGGCGGCCTGACGCTCGCACGCCCGAAGGGCCCGGCACTCACGTGCCGGGCCCTTCCGTGTACGGCCGCGAAATCGTCAGTCGATGCCTTCGACGATGCGGAAGTCGCGCTCGACGCCGTCGGACAGGGCGGCCAGCGCCTCCTGGTCCAGCGGGGACGAAGGACGAGCTCAGGCGAGCGCGTTCAGAACCTTGGGCAGATCGGTCGTGTGCAGCACGCCGAGCCGTCGCGTCGCGCGCGTCACGGCCACATACAGGTCCGACAGACCCCGCGGGCTCTCCGCGATGATCTCCTCCGGCTCGACCACGACGACCGAGTCGAACTCGAGACCCTTCGCTTGCCGTACGGTCATGAGCACCACCTGGTTCAGCAGGTCCGGCTGCTCACCCACGGCCGCGCCGGGCACGGCCTCGACCAGGTGCCGGCCGAGCTCGTCCTCCAGCCCCTCCGGGACGAGCACGCCCACGCGGCCCTCCCCGACTTCGGAGGCTTCCACGCGTACGGCCGCAATCACCTCCGCCGCCAGCGCGGGCCGCGGCACCCGCAGTGACCAGGGCTCGACGCCCGCGGACCGCACCGACCGCGGCGGCTGCAGCGCCGGGTCGACCGCCGCCAGCACGTCCGCCGCCACCGCCATGACCTCGGCCGGCGTGCGGTAGTTGACGGTCAGCTCGACCAGGTTCCAGCGCTGCGCGACGTAGGGCTCGAAGACCTGCTCCCACCCGGTCGTGCCGGCCAGCTCCGAGGTCTGCGCCACGTCGCCGACCACCGTCATCGAGCGGCTCGGGCAGCGCCGCATGAGCAGCCGCCACGCCATCGGCGACAGCTCCTGGGCCTCGTCGACGATCACGTGCCCGAAGACCCAGGTACGGTCGGCGGCGGCCCGCTCGGCGGCGGTCCGCGTGTCGAGCACCTCGTGCCGCTCGACGAAGGCGCTCGCGTCCACGACGTCGATCGCCGACAGGATCTCCTCCTCGGCGTCGTCCTCGAAGTCCAGCGAGCGCGAGCCCTCGACGATCTCGAGCACGCCCTCCGCGTACTCGATCGCCTCCCGCCGCTCCATCGCCGCCTGCCGCTTCTTCAGCGTCTCGTCGGCGCCCAGCAGCTCGGCCAGCTCGTCGAGCAGCGGCACGTCGGCCGGCGTCCACCGGGCGTCGTGATCGCGCAGCAGCAGCGCCCGCTCCCCGGCCGTCAGATCGGCCGCCGCCGACGCCAGCCGGTCGGCGTCGCCGAGCAGGTCGCGCAGCACCGTGCGCGCGGTCAGCACCGGCCAGAAGTCGAAGAGCGCCTGCTGGACGTCGATGTCCTCGCGCAGCTCGCGCCGGGTCTCGGCGAGGTCGGCCTCGGAGAGCAGGTTCTCCCCGCCCAGCGGGTCGGCGCCGATCCGCTCGGCGATCTGCAGCGACAGCGCGTGGATCGCCTCGGTCACGAAGATCTGCCGGGCCACGTTGTGCGGCCGCCCCGAGCGGCGGGCCGCGGCCCGGGCGTCCTCGAGCACCGCCCGCTCGATGCGCAGCGGGTAGCCGTCGTGGTCGACCTCGACGTAGTCGCGGGGCACGGTCTGCCGGTCGGCGACCGCCCGCTCGAGCACGCCGAGCATCGCCAGCCGGCCCTTGACCGCGGCCGCCGCCGGAGGCTCCACGCCACGGGCCCGCACCCCCGGGTACATGTCGCCGAGCGTGGCCAGCAGCACGCCGGTCTCGGCCAGCGACGGCAGCACCTGGGAGATGTAGCGCAGGAAGGTGGTGTTCGGCCCGAGGATCAGCACGCCCTGCTTGGTGAGCTGGGCGCGGTACGTGTAGAGCAGGTACGCCGCCCGGTGCAGCGCGACCGCGGTCTTGCCGGTGCCCGGCCCGCCCTGCACGACCATGACCCCGTTGAGCCCGGCCCGGATGACCTCGTCCTGCTCGGCCTGGATGGTCTCGACGATGTCGCGCATCCGGCCGGTGCGGGTGGCGGTCAGCGCCGACAGCAACGCCGCCTCGCCGGTCACGTCCTCCCGGCCGCCCGCGGCCGCTCCCGACCCGAGGTCGAGCACCTCGTCGTCGATGGCGGTCAGGGTGCGGCCCCGGGTGCGCAGGTGCCGCCGGCGGGTGACGCCGTCCGGCGAGACCGCGGTCGCCAGGTAGAACGGGCGCGACGCCGGGGCACGCCAGTCGACCAGCAGCGGGTCGCGGTCGTGCTCCTCGGCGGAGAGCCCGAGCCGGCCGATGTAGCGCGGCTCGCCGTCGTGGAAATCGAGGCGGCCGAAACAAAGGCCGTTCTCGACCGCATTCATCTGGGCGAGCTGCTCGGCGTAGTGGGATCGGGTGGCTTCCCGCTGGGTGCGGCCCTGCGGCGTGCCGCCGGCCTCCAGCAGAATGCCCTTCAAACGGTGATCGGCCTGCGCACGGAGGTGATCGAGACGCTGGTAGAGGGTGGTGAGGTACGCCTGCTCGGAACGGAGGTCGTCCGCGGCGGAGCTTGACAATGCCACTCCCCTTTGTGGTAACATTCGCCAGTCAGCGGCCATTGATGGTCGCTTTTTTTGTGCTCGACAAACGGCCAGAATAGCCCATCGATTGGCGTGCCCCAACAGGTGACGGCTCTGTCGCCCATCCGTCAATGTTTCCGGCGAGCCGTTACGCGCGGCGGCCGATCGACATTAGTCCCGGCATGAACCGCAACCACCCGATCCGACGTCTCGGCGCGCTCGCCCTCACCGCGGCCGCCGCCCTCACCTTCGCCACGGCGTGCACCGGCGGAGACGACGACGCGCCGGCCGGCAACGCCGCCCAGGCCGCGGCCGGCGGGCCCGAGCCCAAGACCATCGAGGGCGCCCGGGCCGCGGCCCAGACCGTCTTCGACCGTTTCGCGGGCGGCGACTTCGCCGGCGCCTGGGACATGTACACCGCGGCCGGCAAGGCCGCGATCAGCAAGGACGACTACGTCAAGCTCAACCAGGCGTGCTCGCGCAAGGGCCTGGCCATCCAGCTCACCAGCGCCCGGATGGACGGCACCGACAAGGCGATCGTGATCGCCAAGCAGCTCGTGGCGGCCCAGTCGTACACGATGGTGTACGAGAACAACGCCTGGAAGCTGGAGCCGGCCAAGGAGGGTCTCGCCCTCTACAAGCTCGGCGCGGCCAAGGCGATCGCGGCCCAGAAGAAGGCCGGGACCTGCGCCGGCCAGTGACACAGCGAAGTGCCCGCCGCGAACCGCGGCGGGCACTTCCTTGCTGCTAGGCGGCCAGGGGCAGCCCGTCGGGACCGGTCAGGGCCAGCCGGGTCCGGAGCGTCCCGCGGGCGGCGATCTGGTCGTAGTAGGCGGCGCGGCGCCGGGCCACGCAGCCCTCCTTGGGCGGGTTCTCGGCCGCCAGCGACGGCTCGAGGTGCGTGTTGAGACCGTCGCGGAGCAGGCTCAGCGCCTCGGCCCGCAGCTGGGACACCCGCGACTCGGTGACGCCGAGCTCCTCCGCGATCCGGGCCATCGGCCGCTCGTCGAAGAAGTAGCCCTGCACCACCACGCGCAGCCGCTCGGGCAGCGCGTCCACGGCGTTCTGCAGGTAGCCGAGCCGCTCCCGGCGGATCAGCATCTCCTCGGGGCCGGCGCTCGGCTCGGTGACCATGTCGTCGGCCGCCGCGGTGGCGAAGCCCTGAAGGCTGAAGACGACCGCGCGGTGCACGTCGTCGTCGGCGGTCTCGATGTCCTCGACCGTGCAGCCCAGCCGCTCGGCCACCTCCTGGATCGTCGGCGTGCGGCCCAGCTCGGCGGTCAGCTCCTGGCGGGCCGAGTCGGTACGCCGCGCCCGCTGCCGCACCGAGCGGCTGGCCCAGTCCAGGCCGCGCAGCTCGTCCAGCAGCGCGCCCCGGATGCGGGCCGCCGCGAACCGGGCGAACGGGACGCCGCGCGTGGTGTCGAAGCCGCGGGCGGCGTGGACCAGCGCCGCGTACCCGGCCGACATCAGGTCGTCGCGGTTCACGTGCGACGGCACCCGGGCCAGCATCTCGCGGACCAGGTGGCCGACCAGCGGCATGTGCTCCTGGACGACGTCCTCGCGGCGGCGGTCGACGTTTGGTGCACCGCTCATGATGGGGGGTCTCCTCGCGGTAACGCCCGGAGGGGGGATTCCCGGGCACTGAGGAGAACGGTGATCGGCATCGAGTGCGATACAGGTCTCGTACGGGTGCGGAATGGTTGCACCCCGAACTCGGGTTATGCTCGATCACTTGGGACATTTCCCGGACCATTTTTGGAGCTCCCGCTACATGACAACCTTCACCGAGCTCGGCGTGCCGCGCGAACTGACGCAGGCGCTCGCCGGCCTCGGCATCACCACCCCGTTCCCGATCCAGGCCGCCACCCTGCCCGACTCGCTCGCCGGCAAGGACGTGCTGGGCCGCGGGCGCACCGGCTCCGGCAAGACGTACGCGTTCGCGCTGCCCGTCCTCGCCCGGCTGGCCGCCTCGCGCAAGCCGCGCCGCCCCCGTTCGCCTCGCGCGCTGATCCTGGCGCCGACCCGGGAGCTGGCCACCCAGATCGACGCCGCCTTGGCGCCGCTGGCCGCCGCGCTCGGCCTCAAGACGCTCGTCGTCTTCGGCGGCGTCGGCGCGAACCCGCAGATCAAGGGCCTGGCCGCCGGCGTCGACGTGCTGGTGGCGTGCCCCGGCCGGCTCGACGACCACCTGCGCAACGGCCACGCCTCGCTCGACGCCGTCGAGATCACCGTGCTCGACGAGGCCGACCACATGGCCGACCTGGGCTTCCTGCCGGTGGTGCGCCGCCTGCTCGACCAGACCCCGCGCGACGGCCAGCGCCTGCTGTTCTCGGCGACCCTGGACAACGGCGTGGACGTGCTGGTCAAGCGCTTCATGCGGCGGCCGGTCACGCACGCGGTCGACGCGGCCACCGAGGCGCCGGTGGAAATGCAGCACCACGTCCTGCACGTACGGGGTGACGACCGTTTCGGCGTCCTGGTCGACCTCCTGGCCGCGCCCGGCCGCACGGTTGTCTTCACCCGCACGAAGCGCCGCGCCAAGGTGCTGACCCGCCAGCTGGTCGCGGCCGGGGTGCCGGCCGTCGAGCTGCACGGCAACCTGGCGCAGAACGCGCGCAACCGCAACCTGGCCGCGTTCTCCGACGGCAGCGCCGAGACCCTGGTCGCCACCGACATCGCCGCCCGCGGCATCCACGTCGACGACGTCACCCTGGTGATCCACGCCGACCCGCCGGTCGAGCACAAGGCGTACCTGCACCGCTCGGGCCGCACCGCCCGAGCCGGCGCGCAGGGCACGGTGGTCACCCTGATGACCGACGACCAGCAGGCCGAGGTCCGCGACCTGACCCGCAAGGCCGGCGTACGCCCGACGACCTCGCGCACCCGCCCTGGCGACCCGCTGTTGTCCGAGCTGGCCCCGGGCGAGCGCCGCTTCGTGGCGCCCCCCGCGGCCGCACCGGCCCAGCCCGCCCGGGGCGCCCGCTCCGGCCGCCCGGCCGCCCAGTCCGGCCGCCCGGCCGCTCAGGCCGGAAAGCCCACCGCTCAAGCCGGCCAAGCCGCCAGGTCCGGCCAGTCCGTGGCCCGGCCGGGCCGGGCCGGCTCCCCGAGCGGCCAGCCCGCCACGGCGCCGGAGCCGAAGCGGGCGACGTCCGGCCGGTCGCGCGGTCGAGGCCGGGCTTCGGGCCACGCCAACCACGCCGGCCACACGGTCGAGGCGCCGGTGGTCAACGCCCGCCCGGCCGGAAGCGGCGCCGGCGGCGCCGGCCGTACCCGCCGCGGCGGCGTCGGCCAGGCCGGCGCGGCAACGACGGGCCGGCCCTCGGGCGCGGCGGCGTTCTCGGCGTCGAGCCGGGTCGGCGGACGCCGCGGCGGTGGCCGCTAGCTCGCGTAGACGTCGAGCGTGATGTGGACGGGCCGGGCGATGATGCCGCGGCCCGTTTTCACGCCGGCCGTCACCCGGTCGATCGTGCCGCGGGCCACGCAGCGGAAGCCATCGCCGATCGGCTCGAGCTCGTCGAGCGTCAGGGTCACCGTGCTGTCGGTGCCGCGCACCGAGAGGACGCCGGTCATCGACCAGCCGGCCGGTGTGCGGGCGCACGCCGTGCTGCGGAAGCCGATCACCGGGTGAGCGGCCGCGTCGAGGAAGCGCTTGCCGCGGATGTCCTTGTCGCGCTTGGGGTCGTCGCTGGTGAACGAGCCCGCGTCCAGGCGCGCCGAGGCGCTGGAGGCGGTTGGGTCGGCGGCGACCGTGACGGTGCCGCCGAGGACGGAGACGGTCGCGGTGACCGGCTTCAGGCCGAAGGCGTGGGCGGCGTTCAGCGTGCAGGTGGAGCGGGCCAGGTCGAGGGTGTAGGTGCCGGGCCGGATGCTGGTGCTCAGGTTCGTTGTCATGCGTCGAGCGTCGGCGAAGCGGGGGCGGGAAACCTCAGTGCCGGTACTGAGGATCGCCACGTAGATCGGCGCGGCTGGTCAGGCCGAGCTTGCGCAGGATGCTGCGGACGTGGGTCTCGACCGTACGCTCGGAGAGGAACAGCTTGCCGGCGATGGCGCGGTTGGCGAGGCCGGCGGCGACCAGCACGGCGATCTCGCGCTCGCGGGCGGTGAGGACGTCGTCGCCGGCCAGGGCGGCGGCCTCGGTTGCGACCTTGGACATGCCCAGGCGGCGGGCGGTGGCCAGGGCCTGGGCGGCGAGCTCACGGGAGCGGCGGGACTCGGCGGCGGTGCGCAGGAAGCGGGCGTACGCCAGCTGGGCCAGCGCCAGGAACGGCGGGCAACCCAGCCTCTCCTCGGCGGCGACCGCGGCGGCGAAGTGGGCGTCGGCCTCGGGACGGCCCAGCGCGGCGGCGATCGTGCCCAGGGAACGGTCGTACGCGCCGAAGCAGGCGGACATCGAGTTGAGGAAACGGCCCGAGTACGGGAGCGCCAGCCGGTAGCAGTCGGCGGCCAGTGCCAGGTCGCCGACCCACGATGCCACCTCGCCGGCAGTGACCACGATGTACGGGCGCCGGCCGTCGACCGGCAGGCGCGGCATCAGCGCGCGCATCTTGACCGTCTGGGCGGTGGCGATGTCGCGGTCGCCCAGGTCCATGGCTATCCGGCCGAGCTGGACGACGCCGATCGGGACGCCGGGGTAGCGATCGCTCAGCGCGGCCATGTCCGCCGGCCACTCGGCGCCGCCGGTGAGCTGGGAGATGCCGTTCAGGAACGCCTGCAGCAGCAGGCCGGCCGACGGGTCCTGGGCGCGCAGGGCCAGGTCGCGCGCCTCGACCGCGGTGGCGGCGGCCTCGGCGAGCCGGCCCGAGAGCTGCTCGCGGGCGGCCCGGGCGCGCAGCAGGTGCCAGCGGGCGATCGGCCAGCCGAGGCGGTCGACCAGGTCGGCGAGCCGGGTGTACTCGGCGTCGTACTCGCCGAGGTCCCCGGTCGCGAGGCAGGTGTCCAGCCGCCAGACCCGGACCCAGAGCTCGGCGTCGGGGCGGCCGCTAGGCCCGGCCAGCTCGACGCAGCGGCCGGCCAGCTCGCGGACCTCCACGACGTCGACGACCGGGTCGAGCACCTCGTGCCGGGCGTGGATCGCGGCGACCAGCGCGCCGGGGTGGCCGGAGCGTTCGGCGAGCTCCATCGCCTCGCGGCTGAACGGCTCGGCCCGGGGCGAGTCGTGCATCTCGGCGATCAGGAAGGCGTATTGGGCGAGGACCTGGGCGCGGTCGGCCTCGTCGAGATCGAGCGCGAGCGCCCGCTCGCAGATCCGGATCAGGCGCGGGCCGACCGTGCCGCCCAGGCCGCCGACGCCGCGGACGGCCAGCGCGGCGGGCGCGCCGATCTCGTCGACGATCGCCTCGCAGTCGTCGATGGCGAGGTCGAGCCGGCCGTCGCGGTAGGCGGCGCCGGCCCGCTCGAGCCGGAGGGCGGCGGACGGCGCGTTCTCCAGGGCCCGGGTCAGCCAGCGGACGGCCTCGCGATGGTCGAGGGCGGCGGTCGCCTGCCGGGCCGCGGCCACGCAGGCGTCGGCGGCGGCCACGCGCGAGGCGGGGTCGACGGCGGCGCGGACCCGGTGGCGGGCGATCTCGATCGGGGTGCCGCCGGTGGCGGCGAGGGCGTCGGCGATGAGGGCGTGGGCGCGGATGCGGGCGTCCCGGCCGAGATCGGCGTAGCAGGCCTGGCGGACGAGCTCGTGGGCGAACCGGAGACGGGAGGGCGCCCACGGGTCGTCGACGAGCACGCCCGCGTCGACCGCTTCGGAAAGAAGCGCGGCCGAATCGAGCGGAGGGGCCGAGTCGGGTGAGGCGGCGTCGAACGCCGCGCCCAGCACCGGCGTGGAGATCTCGGCGCCGCCGGCGGCGGCCAGGCCCAGGAGGGAGCGGCAACCGGGGCTCAGGCGGGCGGTACGGCGCGAGACCAGGCGGCGCAGGCCGTCGGGCAGGTCGATGGCGCCGGCCGGGCGGGTCAGGCGGCCCTCGCGGACCAGCAGCCGGGTGAGCTCCCGGGTGTAGAGCGGATTGCCGCCGCCGAGGTCGTGCACGACGGGGGCCCACGTGCCGTGGGCGGCGCCGAAACCGCTCAGGTAGGAGGCCACGGCGGCGGTGTCCCACGGGCCGAGCGGCAGCACCGTCGCGTCGGGCAGGTCGATCGCGGTACGGGACGTGCCGAGCACCAGGATCGGGTGGCTCGCCACCTCGCGGGCGACGGCCGCGAGCAGGGCCAGCGACGCCGGGTCGGCCCAGTGCAGGTCTTCGAGCACCAGCAGCAGCGGGGCCCGCTCGGCCGCCGCGGCCAGGGCCGTCACCACGTCACGGCCGGCCCGGAACCGGGCCGCGGCGGCCGACTCGCCCTCGTCGGCCAGCGCGAGCAGGGACGGCGACAGTCCGTCCACATCGGAGTCGAGCAGGCGCAGCCACGGCCAGAAGGCGGGCGCGCCCTCGTCGGGGTCGGCGCGGCCGGTCAGCACGGTCAGGCCGGCGGCCGCCGCGCGGGCCACCGCCTCCTCGACGACGGCGGTCTTGCCGATGCCGGCCTCGCCGATCAGCAGCGCCACCGCGCCCGAGCCGCGCACGGCGCCGGCCCGCAGCGCGTCCAGCGCTACCACCTCGGCGACCCGGCCCACCAGCACGGTGCTCATGGGGACAACCTGGCGCTACTTCTCGGGAATGTCCACCTCGATCTCGTCGCCGAGGGTGAAACCGGCAGACAGCTCCAGCCCGTCGCCGCTCCAGAAGCGACCCGGGTCGTACCAGTTGGGCTGGCGCTTGCCGGGCAGCAGGCCCATGTCCTCGTACGTGACCGCGACGACCTCGGCGCAGTAGGCGGTCTCGAGCCCGGCGTCGCCGGCCGGCCCGTGCTGCCACTTGCGCGGGCGGATCTGCGGCACCCGGCCGCGCACCCAGCGCCAGGCGAGCTGGGCCGAGGACGGGAACGGGGTTCCGTCGAGCCGGGCCACGGTCTTGAGCGCCTTGTCCTCCATCGCGCGGGTCACCCCCGGCTCGAGCTGGCGCAACCAGCCGCGCTGGCCGTACCGGTGGGCCCAGACGGTGACCGCGTCGCGCAGGTCGTGCAGTTGCACCCCGCGCTGGAAGGTGCCGGACCACAGGTCGGGCAGCGACTTGCCGAGCTCGGCGTGCCACATGAGCGGCGGCATGTCCTCGACCACCAGCGACATGCCGACGTGGTTGACCGGGCTGTTGGTCAGCGTCTGGATCGCCCGGTCGGGGCCGGAGCGGCCACGGAAGATCCAGATGTCACCGGTGCGCGTCAGGTCGAGGGCCTGATCGAGGCTGATAGCGGCGTCCACGTGTCTATCCTCGTGAGATGCGTTGGTGGAAACTAGTGGGCTTGGCCGGATTGGCAGGGGTAGCGGCCACCGGGGTCGTGGTGGCCCGGTCGGAGCGTAAGCGCCGGGCGTACACGCCGGAGGAGGTGCGTGACCGGCTGCACCAGCGGGTCGCGGAGGCGGCGGAGCAGCCCTCCACCGCCTCAGACAACATCAGTGTCGCGGAGTAGCGACCATAGACCGGCGCCGTCGGGCGCCGCGAACCAGGTCTTGCCGCCGGAGCCGACCGCCTCCGGCGTGCCCGACGGGCCGGGGACGGCGCCGGCCAGCACCGACTGGGTCGGCGACAGGCGGCGGATCGCCACCGCCGCCACGTTCTCCGGGTGGGCGTGCGCGAACTCGGAGTAGATCTCCTGATCGTGCTGCCCGTCGTCGCCGATCAGCAGCCAGCGGATGTCGGGGAACTCGGCCGCCAGCCGGCGCAGCGTGTAGCGCTTGTGCTCCTGGCCGCTGCGGAACCAGCGGTCGGGGGTCGGTCCCCAGTCGGTGAGCAGCAACGGGCCGGCCGGGTAGAGGTGCCGGGACAGGAAGCGGTTGAGCGTGGGCGCCACGTTCCACGCGCCGGTGGAGAGGTAGAAGACCGGCGCGCCCGCGTTGGCGGTGATGAGCCGCTCGTAGAGCACGGCCATGCCGGGCACGGCCATCCGGGCGTGCTCGTCGAGGACGAACGTGTTCCACGCCGCGAGCAGCGGGCGGGGCAGCGCGGTGACCATCACCGTGTCGTCGATGTCGGAGATCAGGCCGAAGCGGCAGGCCGGGTCGACCACCCGGATCGGCGCGTCGACCGAGGCGCCGCCGTCGATGGACAGCCGCGCGCTGCCCCAGCCGGGCTCCAGATCGCCCTTCACCCGGCAGTCCACATAGCCGCTGCGGTCGGTGCGGGTCTCGGTGGCGCTGCCGCCGATCCGGATGATCACCGGCGCGTTGCTGACCGGCGAGCTCATGAAGCTGCGCCAGCCACGGACCTTCTCCAGCCGCTTGCGGGACCGGGTGGGACGGGTGAGCACCACCCGGGCCATGACGCGGGCCCACCCGGGCGCGCCGTAGCCCGTGTAGGCGGTGATCACCGGGCGCCAGCCGCGGCCGCGCAGCCGCCGCTCGATGACCTCGTGGAAGGCGTCCTCCACCACCGCGGCCCGGTGCATCCGGACAGCGGGCGGAGAAGCACCCGCCGGAGTCTGCGTCACGCTGGCCCCCTAACCGTCCTCAGGTGCGGCGGTCGTTCCGTGCGGTTACGGTACCCGCCCGGTACGACAGTCGCCCTGTAATGCGCGACCGCGCCGGTCAGGACTTTCAGGCCGCCGCCGGAAGCTCGGCCGTGGTCCACTGCTCGGCCCACCACTGTTCATCGGAGGCGGGTTGCCCGGCCGTGGCCCGGGTGATCGCGGCGGCCGCCTCGACCCGCAGGCTGCGCAGCGCCTCGGCCGACGTCTCGGCCCGCTGCCAGGCGGTGCGTTCCTTGGCCACCGCCTTCTGGTACTGCTCGAGCCGGTGCGCGCGCATTGCCTGCCGCAGCATCGACTCCTGCACCACCGGGTGCAGGCGGGAGTTCCAGCCGCGCTCGGCGTAGACGTCGTTGAGCTGGGCGATGGAGATCTCCCGGTTGCGGCAGGCGGCGCTGGCCGCGTGATGGAGATAACGGCGGCGGTCGGCGTTCTCCCCCGGCTTGCGGCGGCGGCTCATCAACGGGTAGGCGGCGGCCTTGGCCGCCTGGCGGGCGGCCTGGTCGGCGGCGTCGAACGCGGCCCAGGCGGCGTCCAGCTCCTCCTGCGCGCGGGACCAGGCGGCGCGGTGCCGTTCGGCGGTGGCGGCGGCGCGGTCGGCGGCCACCGCGACCTCGCCGGCGAAGCGGAGGTCGTCGGCCTCGGCCTCGGTGACGGCCGGTGACTTGGCGCGGTTGCTGCGGGCGAGCGCGCCGGCGGTCAGGAACACGCCCAGCAGCATCAGCAGCCAGAGCGCGGCGGCTTGCGGGACGGAGACGAGGAAGCTGTGCAAAGCGGTTTCCACGGGAACACCTCACTGCGAACTCGCGGCCTTCGTGGGAGGTTGCGCTGAGTGGCGCGCCGTGCGGCACGCGGCGGACAAACCCGCTGGCGGCCGTACGCCGGATCCAGCCGAGTCTTCCGCGGGAGCGCGATCGTTTCCTCATCCCGGAGAGGTGGCGACCGCCCTCGGTACGGCGGAAAGGATCAGGCGGTGGGCGGGCCGCGCTTGCCGCGGACCCGCTGGGCGGCGCCGGTCAGCAGGATGACCAGCGAGCCGAGGGCCAGGGCCGGCGTGATTTCGGACGACGCCGGCGCGGTCGCCGCTCGTACCTCCGCCGGAAGCGCAAGTGTCTCGCTCGGGGTGACCGGCGCGGCTTCACGCACCGCGACCGACCCGCTCACCGCAACCGACTCGGTCAGGGCGACCGAGTGATCGGCGGGAGCCGGGGCGGGGGTGGTGAAGGCGAGGGCGAGGAGCGCGAGGCCGGCGAGGAAGCGCAGCAGGCGCCGAGTGTCCCAGTCACTGAGAATCCAGTGACTGCGAAGCACACGCGCCACAGCCGTCACGGGATCAACTTACCCGAATTCGTCCCCGGTGCGCACGACCTGAACGGGTTGCGGCGCGTTTCGTGTACGCCCGCCGGCGAGGGACGATGGACGGCGTGGACCTTCAGGTGGTGGAGCAGGTGGAGACGCTCGGCGAATGGGTCGCCGAGGGTGGCGTGGCGGTGCTGAGCGGCGCGGGGCTGTCGACGGAGTCCGGGATCCCGGATTACCGCGGGCCGTCCGGATCGGCGCGGCGCAGCACGCCGATGACCTACCAGACCTTCACCCGCGACCCGATCGCGCGCCGCCGGTACTGGGCCCGCAGCCACCTCGGCTGGCGCACGATCGGGCAGGCCCGCCCGAACGACGGTCACCGGGCCGTGGCGCAGTGGCAGCGGATGGGCCTGCTCGACGGCATCATCACCCAGAACGTGGACGGGCTGCACCAGGCGGCCGGGGCCCGCGACGTGGTCGAGCTGCACGGGAACCTGGCCCGGATCGTCTGCCTCGGATGCGGCGCGCGGACGCCGCGCGCGGAGCTCGGCGCCCGGCTCGACGCGGCCAATCCGACGTTCGCCGGGGAGGCGGTCGCGTTCAACGCCGACGGCGACGCCGAGCTGGCGGACACCTCGCTCGACGGGTTCACCGTGGTCGACTGCCTGGACTGCGGGGGCATGCTCAAGCCGGACGTCGTCTACTTCGGCGAGACCGTGCCGGCGGACCGGGTGGCGCGCAGCTTCGAGCTCGTCGAGAACGCCCGCACGCTGCTCGTTCTCGGTTCCTCGCTGACCGTGATGTCGGGCCGCCGCTTCGTGCTGCGGGCCGCGAAGCTGGGCATCCGGGTGGCCATCGTCAATCGCGGCGTGACCCGGGGCGAGCCGTACGCGGGAATCGTCGTCGATGCCCCATTGGGCATCGTGCTGCCCTGCCTCGCCGCCCAGCCGACCGGATAAATCCGGACTTATTCGGTTGGTTTCGGCGAGGTTACCGTCTCGATACACAAATAAAGTTTGCTTCTCATTGACGTGACGCAGGGCACTGTCGTTAACTGCCGGAACCGGTCCCGAAACCGGTTCCGCCATCGTCCCGAAACAAAGGGGCGACAATCGCGGTATGCGTCAGACAGGAGGACCAGTGCCGATCACCATCGCCGATGTGGCGGCCCGGGCGAAGGTCAGCAAGACGACCGTGTCCCGGGTGCTGAACGGCAAGGGTGAGCTGGACGAGTCGACCGCGGCGCGGGTCCGGGCGGTGATCGACGAGCTCGGCTACGTGCCCAGCGCTCGCGCGGTCGGGCTGGCCCGGGGCCGCACCCGCGTGGTCGGCATGCTCGTGCCGTCGCTGACCTGGCCGTGGATCGGCGAGGTCCTGCAGGGCGCGGTCGACGTGCTGGAGACCGAGCGGTACGGGCTGCTGCTGTTCACCTGCAACCGCGGTGACGAGTCCATGCGCCAGTTCGGCGCCCAGGTGTCCGCCAAGTCGTTCGACGGCCTGCTGGTCATCGAGCCCGAGGGCACCCTCGACTACATCTACACGCTGCACCGCCGGGGCCTGCCGGTGGTGCTGATCGACGACCGTGACCAGACCTCGGGCGACATCCCGAGCGTCAGCACGACCAACCACGACGGCGCCGGGTCGGCCGCCCGCCACCTGCTCGAGATCGGCCGGCGCAAGCCGCTGGTCATCACCGGTCCCGAGAAGTTCGGCTGCACGCACCAGCGCCTCGACGGCTTCGCCTCGGTCTTCGCCGAGGCCGGCCAGGCGATCCCGCCCGAGCGGGTCTCGCTCGGCGACTTCACGGTCGCGTGCGGCGCCGGCGCCGTGCACACCGCGCTGGCCGCCGGCGTCGAGTTCGACTCGGTCTTCGCCCACAACGACCTCTCCGCCATCGGGGCGATGCAGGCGCTGCTCGACAGCGGCCGCCGCACCCCGCAGGACGTGGCGGTGGTCGGCTTCGACGACATCCCGACCGCGGCGCACACCCAGCCGTCGCTCTCCACAGTGCACCAACCACTGCGCGAGATGGGCGAGGCGGCAGCACGCACGCTGCTCGCCCACTTCGAGGGCACACCCCTGCCCACCCGCCCGACCGTCATTCCCACCTCGTTCGTGACCCGCGGCTCGACAGTCGCCTGATCCCATAGCTTTTCCCGGTCGCCGCGCCCCGGCGACATGAAGTTCGCACCACTCTGTTCGCACCACGGCGAGATCACGGAGTCGGTCACCCTGGCCGGCACCGCGATGGCGCATGCCTCCGGGCACCCCTCTTCACCCGATTCCGTCACCTCAAGAGGAGACATTGATGCAGAGAAGGAAACTGTTCGCGGTGGCCCTGGCGGGTGCTCTCGCCACGGGCGGTCTGGCCGCGTGCGGCGACTCGCCCAACGCCAACAAGGACGCCGCGAGCAAGTCGGTGGACTTCCTGAAGATCGGCATGCCGAACGGCACGCAGACCGAGAACCACAACCCGTTCGCCGGCACCTCCTCGGCGAACGCCCTGGGCTACAAGTGGATGATCTACGAGCCGCTGACCATGTGGAACCCGGTCAAGCCGGCCGAGCCCGCGAAGCCGTGGCTGGCCAGCGAGGTCAAGTGGGCGTCGGACTACAAGTCGGCGGACATCACCGTCCGGGACAACGCCACCTGGTCGGACGGGCAGAAGCTGACCGCGGACGACGTCGCGTACACCTTCAACCTGCTGAAGAGCAACGAGGCGCTGAACGCCAACGCCATTCCGTTCGACCAGATCACGGTCAACGGCAACAGCGTGCACGTGACCTTCAAGTCGGCGCAGTTCGTCAACCAGAACAAGATCATGGCGAGCACCCCGATCGTCCCCAAGCACATCTGGGAGAAGATCGCGGACCCGGCCACCGACATCAACAAGAACCCGATCGGCTCCGGCCCGTACACGCTGAAGTCGTTCACCCAGGCCGGCGTCGTGCTCGACGTGCGGACCGACGGGTACTGGCAGGACCTGCCCAAGGTCAAGGAGCTGCGCTACACGTCCTACGCGGACAACAGCGCGCAGACCACGGCGCTGGCCTCCGGTGAATCGGAGTGGAGCTTCGTCTTCATCCCGAACTACCAGGCCACCTTCATCTCGAAGGACCCGGCGAACCACAAGATCTGGGCGCCCGGCGTGCTCGGCATCCACGGCCTCTACATCAACACCACGATCAAGCCGTTCGACGACGCGAACCTGCGCAAGGCCATGAACATGGTCATCAACCGGGCGGACATCTTCACCCAGGCCGAGGCCGGCTACTTCCACCCGCAGATCGACAGCGTGACCGGCCTGCCCGCCGGCGCCGGCGACGCGTTCATCGCGCCGGAGTACAAGGGCAAGACGCTGACCCCGGACGTGGCCGGCGCCAAGGCGCTGCTCCAGCAGTCGGGCTACAAGCTCAACGGCAACACGCTGACCGACCCGTCGGGCAAGCCGGTCAAGATCACCCTGACCGACCCGGCGCCGTGGTCCGACTACCAGACCACGCTGGAGATCATCAAGACCAACCTGGCCGAGATCGGCATCGCGGCCACGGTCGACAAGGCCAACCAGGACAAGTGGGACCAGAACGTCCAGAAGGGCGACTTCCAGGCCACGATGCGGTGGACGAACGGCGGCGCCACGCCGTACGACATCTACCAGACCGTCATGGACGGTGACCTGATGAAGCCGATCGGCACCGCGGCCCAGCAGGGCAACTTCGGCCGGTTCAAGTCGCCGGAGGCGACCGCCGCGCTCAAGGCCTACGCCAACGCCACCAGCGACGCCGACCGCACCACCGCGATGAACGCCATCCAGAAGGTCTTCGTCGAGCAGGCGCCGATGCTGCCGGTCGGCTCCGACAACGTCGGTGGCGCCTACAGCACCAAGAACTGGACCGGCTGGCCGTCCGACGCCGACCCGTACGCGGGCATGCAGCCCACCCAGCCGTACGCGCTCGACGTCGTCCTGCACCTCAAGGCCGCCAACTCCTGATCGCACGACGCCGCTCCCCCGGTTCGCCGGGGGAGCGGCACCTCACCCCCTGAAGGACGTGGCATGACGGCGGTTCAAGACGCCAAAGCCCCGGCCGGTGAGGTGGTGCTGGAGGCCGTTGGGCTCACCAAGCACTTCCCCGTCCGCCGGTCACTGCGTGATCTGGTCCGCAGACAACATTCGGCGGTGCACGCCGTCGATGACGTGAACCTCACCCTCCGGCGCGGCAGGGTCGTCGCGCTCGTCGGCGAGTCCGGCTCCGGGAAGTCCACGGTGGCCCGCCTGCTCGCCCAGCTCTACCCGCGCACCGGCGGCGACATCCAGCTGCACGGCAAGTCGACCAAGGTCAAGGGCGGGAGCCAGTTCCGCGCGTACGCCGCTCAGGTCCAGATGATCTTCCAGGACCCGTTCGCGTCGCTGAACCCCGTGCACACGATCCGCTACCACCTCACCCGGGCCCTGCGGATCCACCACAACGACGCCGACCTCGACGCGGCCCTGGCCGACCTGCTCACCCGGGTCAGCCTCACCCCGCCCGAGCGGTACCTGGACAAGTTCCCGCACGAGCTCTCCGGCGGCCAGCGCCAGCGGGTGGCCATCGCCCGCGCGCTCGGCGCCCGGCCCGAGGCCCTGCTCGCCGACGAGCCGGTGTCCATGCTGGACGTCTCCATCCGGCTCGGCGTGCTGAACCTGCTGCGCGACCTCAAGGAGCGCCTCAACCTGGCGATCCTCTACATCACCCACGACATCGCGTCGGCCCGCTATTTCGCCGACGAGACCCTGGTGATGTACGCGGGCCGGATGGTCGAGGGCGGCGACAGCGAGACCGTGACCCAGACTCCGGCCCATCCGTACACCCGGCTGCTGATCGACTCGGCGCCGGACCCGGACCGGCTCACCGGCGCCGCCGACCCGCTCGAGGAGGACCGGGGTAACGGCGAGCCGCCGAGCCTGATCAACCCGCCGTCCGGCTGCCGCTTCCACCCGCGCTGCCCGATGGCGATGCCGCGGTGCACCACCGACCTGCCGGTACGCCTCGAGATCGGCGACCGCCCCGGCCACTGGGCCGCGTGCTGGCTGTTCGACGAGGCGACGGTGGCCGCTGAGCAGCCCGGCTCGGCCGCCCGCTCGGTTTCCGGGGAGGCCGTCCAGTGAAGTACTTCCTGCAACGGATCGCGTTCTACCTCTTCACCGCCTGGGCCGCGATCACCCTGAACTTCTTCATCCCGCGCCTGGTGCCGGGCGACCCGGTGCAGTCGCTGATCTCGAAGTACCAGGGTCAGCTGAGCACGAAGTCGATCCAATCGCTGTACGTCCTGTTCGGACTGGACAAGAAGCAGAGCCTGTGGGACCAGTACATCGACTACTGGAAGCAGCTGCTGCACGGCGACCTCGGCCTGTCGTTCACGTTCTTCCCGGCCCCGGTCTCCCAGGTGATCGGCCAGGCGCTGCCCTGGACGCTGATGCTGGTCGGCATCACCACGGTGATCAGCTTCCTGCTCGGCACCGGGCTCGGCGTCGTCGCCGGCTGGCGGCGCGGCTCCTGGGCCGACAGCCTGCTGCCGGTCACCACGTTCTTCTCGTCGGTGCCCTACTTCTGGCTCGGCATCATCGCGATCTACCTGCTCGCCGGCCCGGGGAGCTTCTTCCCGTCGTCGGGCGGCTTCGACTCGGGCCTGGTCCCGGCCTGGGACCAGTACTTCATCCCGAGCGCGATCCAGCACAGCCTGCTGCCGGCCCTGACCATCCTGATCTCCTCGGTCAGCGGCTGGATCCTGAGCATGCGCAACATGATGGTGACCGTCTCCTCCGAGGACTACATCACCGTCGCGCACGCCAAGGGCCTGCCCGAGCGGCGGGTGGCACTCTCCTACGCGGCCCGCAACGCGCTGCTGCCGAACATCTCCGGCTTCGCGCTGGCGCTCGGCTTCATCGTCGGCGGCACGCTGCTGGTGGAGATCGTCTTCTCGTACCCGGGGCTGGGCTTCACGCTGCTGCAGGCGGTCGGGGCCAAGGACTACCCGCTCATGCAGGGGATCTTCCTGATCATCACGATCACGGTGCTGCTGGCGAACCTGCTGGCCGACGTGGCGTACATCCTCCTCGACCCGCGCACCCGCAAGGAGGGCTGAGATGACGATCCCCACCTCCAGCATCGAGCAGGTCATCCCCGGACAAGGCTCGATGGCCCAGCCGGAGAGCGCGAAGCCGGCCAAGGTCAAGCGGCAGCGGTTCCGGTTCGTGCGCAACCGCAAGGCGGCGGCCGGCCTGATCATCCTGGGCCTCTACGTGCTCTTCGCGATCATCGGGCCGTGGGTCGCGCCGTACGACCCGAGCGCGCGCAGCAACGCCCTGGTACAGGGCCCGTCGGCCGAGCACTGGTTCGGCACGACCCACCTCGGCCAGGACATCCTGAGCCAGATCCTGGTCGGCACCCGCAGCGTCATCTACGTCGGCTTCCTGGCCGGCATCATCGCGACCGTGCTGAGCGTGCTGGTCGGCGTCACGGCCGGCTACATCGGCGGCAAGACCGACGACACACTGTCGGTCTTCACCAACGTCGTGCTGGTCATCCCGGCCGTACCGCTGATGATCATCATCACCTCGACGCTGAACAACGTCAGCGACACCCTGATCGCGTTGATCATCGGTCTCACCAGCTGGTCGTGGAACGCCCGGGTGCTGCGGGCGCAGACGCTGTCGCTGCGCCGGCGGGACTTCGTCGAGGCGTCCCGGGCGTCGGGCGAGCGCACCTGGCGGATCATCGGCTTCGAGCTGCTGCCGAACCTGACGGCGGTCATCGCGTCCGGCTTCGTCGGCACGGTCATCTTCGCGGTGCTGTCCGAGATCACGCTGGCCTTCATCGGCGTGGTCAACAACGGCTGGAACTGGGGCACGATCCTGTTCTGGGCGCAGGGCCAGCAGGCGCTCGGCCAGGACGCCTGGTGGTGGTTCGTGCCGGCCGGTCTCGCGATCGCCCTGCTCGGCATGTCGCTCTCGCTGATCAACTTCGGCATCGACGAGTTCGTCAGCCCGCGGCTGCGGTCGGCCGGCAAGACCAAGGTGAAGACCACGTCGGGCCGGACCGTGCGGATGCGGATCGGCTTCACCCCGGTGCTGTCCAGCGCGCCGGTCGTCGAGGAGCCGGCGCGGCTGGCCACCCCCGTGGCACGAGAGGCCAAGTGATGGAACCGGTACTCGAGATCCGCAACCTCAACGTCGACTACGGTCTCGGCAACCAGGCGGTCCACGCCGTACGCGAGGTGAACCTGACCTTGCACAAGGGTGAGGTGCTCGGCCTGGCCGGGGAGAGCGGCTCCGGCAAGTCCACGCTCGCGTACGGGATGACCCGGCTGCTGCCGCCGCCCGGCGTGATCACCGGCGGCGAGGTCGTCTACCACCCCGCCGACGGCGCGCCTTACGACGTCCTCTCGCTGAGCGACCGCGAGCTGCGGCAGTTCCGCTGGGACCAGACGGCGATCGTGTTCCAGGGCGCGATGAACTCGCTCAACCCGGTGCACAAGATCTCCACCCAGCTCACCGACGTGCTCAAGGCGCACGAGCCGAAGATGAGCGAGCACACCCGCAACGCCCGGGCCCGGGAGATGCTCAAGCTCGTCGGCATCTCCCCCGACCGGATGGACGCCTACCCGCACCAGCTGTCGGGCGGCATGCGGCAGCGCGTGATGATCGGCATGGCGCTGATCCTGCAGCCGCAGGTGGTCATCATGGACGAGCCGACCACGGCGCTCGACGTGGTGATGCAGCGGCAGATCCTGGGCCAGCTGATCGAGCTGCGCGAGCGGCTCGGCTTCTCGGTCATCTTCATCACGCACGACCTGTCGCTGCTGGTCGAGTTCTCCAACCGGATCGCCATCATGTACGGCGGCCGGATCGTCGAGGAGGCCCCGGCCGCCGCGATCTACCGGGACGCTCTGCACCCGTACAGCAAAGGGCTGTTGGGCTCCTTCCCGGCGCTGCGCGGTCCCCGCCGCGAGCTGGCCGGCATCCCCGGCTCCCCACCGGACCTCGCGGGCATGCCCTCGGGCTGCTCGTTCCACCCCCGTTGCCCCAAGGCATTCGAGCCCTGCTCCACCGCCATCCCGGTGCTCGGCCGTCCGGATACCCCGGATGGAGCCGGCCGTTCCGTCGCGTGCTGGCTGCATCCGGCCGAGCAGCCCGTCGGATGACGAACGGGGGCCGGTCCTTCTTTCCGGGGACCGGCCCCCGCCACATCCCCTACTGGAGAATCATGAACCCCACATCTACCGCTCCTCTCGCCGCCGTGCCCGTCGCCGGCCTGCCGCCCACGTTCCAGTGGGGCGTCGCCACCTCCGCGTACCAGATCGAGGGCGCCGCCTTCGAGGACGGCCGGACGGCGTCCATCTGGGACACGTTCAGCCGCACGCCCGGCGCCGTGGTCGGCGGCGACAACGGTGACGTCGCGTGCGACCACTACCACCGGATGCCGCAGGACGTGGCGCTGATCAAGTCGCTGGGCGTGGACTCGTACCGGTTCTCGGTCTCCTGGCCGCGGGTGCAGCCCGGCGGCCGCGGTCCGGCGAACCCGGCCGGGCTCGACTTCTACGACCGGCTCGTGGACGAGCTGCTGGCCAACGGGATCGACCCGTGGGTCACGCTCTACCACTGGGACCTGCCGCAGGAGCTGGAGGACGCCGGGGGCTGGCCGGTACGCGACACGGCGTACCGGTTCGCCGACTACGCCTCGCTGGTCTTCTCGCGGCTCGAGGATCGCGTGCAGACCTTCACGACGCTGAACGAGCCGTGGTGCTCGGCGTGGCTCGGCTACCAGGTGGGAGTGCACGCGCCCGGGCGGCAGAACTTCGACGACGCCCTCTTCGCGGTGCACCACCTGCTGCTCGGCCACGGCCTGGCGACGCAGGCGATGCGTTCTCTGGAGACGCGGCCGCACACGTACGGGATCACGCTGAACATGGGCACGGCCGACCCCGCTTCGGACTCTTCGGAAGACCGCGAGGCGGCACGGCGGGCCGACGGCATGGGGTTGCGGATCTACCTGGACCCGCTGCGGTACGGCCGGTATCCCGCCGACATGGTGGATGAGCTCGCGGCGCGGGGGTCGGCGTTCCCGGTCCGCGACGGGGACCTCGAGATCATCTCCACGCCGTTCGACGTGCTGGGCGTGAACTTCTACTTCGGCCAGAACTTCGCCGGGACCGACGAGCAGGGCAACACGCACGACGCCGCCGGCGAGCCGGTGGTGCGGGCCGTCCTGCCCGACGGCGCGCGCACGGCCATGGACTGGCCGATCACGCCGTCGCGTTTCACCCAGCTCCTGCTGCGCTTGCATAACGACTATCCGGGCTTGCCGCTGGTCGTCACCGAGAACGGCGCCGCCTTCCCCGACCAGCCCGACGAGTCCGGATTTGTCGCCGATGGCGACCGAACCGAGTATTTGTCGTCTCACATCGCCGCGGTGGCCGACGCCCGCGCCCAGGGTGCGGACGTCCGGGGCTACTTCGCGTGGTCGCTGCTGGACAACTTCGAGTGGGCCGAGGGATACGCCAAGCGGTTCGGCATCGTGCACGTCGACTACGAGACGCAGGCGCGGACGCCTAAGCAGAGCGCCCTCTGGTTCCGGGACACGATCGCCCGGACGCGCTCGGGGCAGTAGGTCCTTTTCGCACTTCCGCCGGCGGCTTCGTGGGTCACCCCGGGGCCGTCGGCGGACTCCAACTCTGTCCAGTTAGCCCACTTAGCCCCGCGCGCGCCGCTCGCCCCGCCCCGCCCCGGCGCTCACCGTCGCGGCCGATTTGTGGCTTTCCGCGCTTGCCGGCCGGACTGGTCCCGGTCCCCCACCCCGTTACTGGGTGGGGGTCAAAGTACAGCCCGGGTACGACAATTTGGGGTGGCCGTCCACAGGGTCAGCGGCGGGAACGGCTCCGCGGCGGGAGGGCCATCATCGGCGGTTCGTCCGGCTCCGGTAGGCCGCCGTCGGCCAGTAGCTGCGCTATCGGGAGGGTTGCCGCGCCCATGGCCACTGCGTCCGGGCCGAGGGTGCACAGGTCGATGCTCGTCTGCGAGTAAGGGCGGCGCAGGGCGTGCCGGGCCGCCGCCTCGCGGATCTCGGGCAGGAAACGCCGGCCCAGGTCGGCGCCGGCCACACCGCCGAGGACGATGCGCTCGGGGCTGAACAGATTGATCAGGTCGGCGATGCCGGCGCCCAGGAAACCTGCCGTCTCGGCGAAGACAGCGGCGGCCGCATCGACATAGTCGGCGCGATCGCCGACGTCGCCATCGCCGCCAACATCGTCGGCGCGGCCATCGCCGCCAGCGTCATCGCCGCCAGCGCCACCGCCGCCAGCGCCATCGCCGCCCGCGCCATCGCCGCCAGCGCCATCGCCGCCCGCGCCATCGCCGACGTCGCCGGCGCCGGTGGCGGTGGCGGTGGTGGTGGCCGTGGCGGTGGCGGTGGCGGTGGCGGTGGCGGTGGCGGTGGCGGTGGCGGTGGCGGTGGCGGTGGCGGTCAGCATCTCGGCCAGCAGGTGCGGGGTCTCGGGGCGGCCGGTCGCGGCGGCCAGGCGGCGGGTTATGCCGCCGGCGCCGACGTAGGCCTCCAGGCAACCCCGTGCGCCGCAGCGGCACTGCTCGCCGTCGTAGACCAGGGTCGTGTGGCCCCACTCGCCGGCGTTGCTGTTCGCTCCTCGGTAGCTACGGCCGTCCATCACCACGGCGGCGCCCACGCCCGTACCGATCATGATGATGACCGCGTGCCGGGCGCCGCGGGCGGCGCCGAACCACATCTCGGCCTGGCCGAAGGTCTTGGCGCCGTTCTCCACGAAGATCGGCACCGGGGTGCCGGCCCGCAGCATCGCGCCCAGCGGCACCGCGTCCCACCCGGTCGACTGCGAGTCGACGACGCCGTCCCGGTCGACGACGCCGGGCACGCCCACGCCGAAGCCCAGCACGTCGGCCGGCCGCACCCCGGCCTCGGCGATCACCGCGTTCAGACCGGTCAGCAGCAGCGCGGCCACCTGCTCGGGGTCGTCGTCGTGCTCGAACTCGGCGGCGGCCAGGCGCGCCATCGACAGGTCGTAGAGCTCGACCATGATGCGGGTCTCGGCCACGTCGGCGCCGACCACGTAGCGGAAGCCGGGGCGCACCCGCAGCAGCACGCGGGGCCGGCCGCCGTCCGAGCCGACCAGGCCGGCCTCCTCGACCAGGCCCTCCTCGAGCATCTCGCCGATCAGGTTGCTGACGCTGGCCTGGCTCAGCGCGGTCGACGAGGCCAGCTGCTGGCGACTCTGCAACGCGCCGTGGAAGAGGTCCGTGAGCAGGCTGGACCGGTTCGCCCGGCGCACGTCACGCACCGTCGTACGCCTGCTCTCCAACCTCGCGCTCCGATCGCTAGCTTCGCCGCCCGCTCGGAAACTCTACGGCGCGGGGGCCCGCCGGCGTCTATGGTGCCCCCGTGAACGACTATTGGGATGTCAATCTGGCCCATTGGAACGGTCGCGCGGCCGCGCACGCCGCCTCGCCGGGCTACCCGGTGGCCCGGCTGAGGAGCGATCCGGCCGCCCTCAGTGACACGATCGCATTCGACCGTGAGCGGCTCGGCCGGCTCGACGGCCAACGCGGCATTCATCTGCAGTGCCACATCGGCACCGACACGATCTCGCTGACCCGCCTCGGCGCGACCATGACCGGTCTGGATTTCTCCGGCAACTCGCTCGATGAGGCTCGCCGCATCGCCGCCGACGTCAAGGCCGGGGTGCGCTTCGTGCAGTCCGACGTCTATGACGCGCTGGCCGCGGCCGGCGGCGACTTCGACTTCGTCTACACCGGCTGCGGCGCGCTGTGCTGGCTGCCCGACATCGCGCGCTGGGGCCGGGTGGTCGCGTCGCTGCTGCGCCCGGGCGGGCGACTGTTCATCCGCGAGGGTCACCCGATGCTCTGGGCCCTGGACGACGAGGTCGACGATGGTCTGGTGCTGCGCTATCCGTACTTCGAGCGCGCCGAGCCGATGGTCTTCACGTCCGACGGCAGCTACGTGGAGACCGCCGAGCCGCTGGGCCCCAGCACCACCCACGAGTGGAACCACGGTATCGGCGAGATCGTCAGCGCGGTGCTCTACGCCGGGATGACGCTGACCGGCCTGGTCGAGCACCGGTCCGTGCCGTGGGAGGCGTTGCCGGGCCAGATGCGCGAGCTGCCCGGCGGCGAGTGGCAGCTGACCGACCGTCCCGAGCGGCTGGCCCACTCGTACACGCTGCAGGCCGTGCGCAACGCCTGACACCGTTTAAAGATCGGCGCACCCGGGGTACTCCCGGTCATCCCCACGACCGAGGAGACCCCCGATGCGTACAGGTTCCATCGGCGCCGTCATTGTGATCATCTGGCTGGTTCTGGGCGTCGTCGCCGCCAACCAGCGCGGCTACTTCAAGGACAGCGGCGACACCAGCTGCGCCAAGGCCGGCACGGTGATGGTGACCATCGTGGCCGGTCCGCTGAACTGGCTGGGCGTCAACCCCAAGATCAAGTGCGACATCCCCGAGCCGAGCAAGTAAGCCGGCAAGCACGCAAAAAGGCCCCCGTGTGACCGGGCGGCGGCGCAGGACCCACCACCTCCGCCGCCGCCCTCTTTCGTTTCCCGGCGCCAGGCCGCCGCGCCGCACACCCCGCCGCGCCGTCTCCGCCGCGACCTTGATGAAGAGCGGCAGAACGGGTAACGGGACTCATCAAGATCGCAAGGGGGACGCCGACCGAGCGGACCGGGCGGAGGCAAGGCGGCGCGGCGCGAGCGGTGGCCGGACGACCCACGCGGCGGGGCGCGGCGCGAACGGCGGCGGGGCGCGGCGCGAACGGCGGCGGGGCGCGGCGCAAACGGCAGCAGCGCGACGCAAGGGAGCAGCAGGACGCAGCCCAAGCGGCGGCAGAGGCGCGGCATGAACGAAAAGCACAAGCGCCGCGCGAGTGGCGGCCAGCCGGCTACGCTTACGCGGTGGGGCGCCGGGACGCGGTGTAGACAAAGCAAGTGGCCGGCCCGCGCGGACGCGCACCGGCCACCGGAACCAACCGTCAGCCCCGCTCGATCAGGTGACCGATGATCTGCGGGCCCATCATCACGGCCGCGCCCGAGCCGTCGCGGCGGTTGTCGGGGTCGGGGAGCTCGACCGGGTCGCCCGTGGTGCTGGCGCCGACCGGGCGCGGGCCCACCCAGGCCACGGTCAGCTGCGTCTCGCCCTTGAGGAACCGCTGCACCCGTACGCCACCGGTCGCCCGCCCCTTGGCCGGGTACTGCGCGAACGGCGTCACCTTCACCTGGGTGCCGGTCGACGTCACCACCATCGGCTCGCCGTGCTCGGCGTCGGCCGTGTTCACCACGTTGAACGCGATCACCTCGGCGCCGGCGGCCAGGTTGATGCCCGCCATGCCGCCGCCCTTCAGCCCCTGCGGCCGCACCAGCTTGGCCGGGAACCGCAGCATCGACGCATCCGACGTGACGAACGCCAGCGTCTCGTTGCCGTCGGTGAGCCAGCTAGCCTGCAGAACCTCGTCGCCGTCCTTGAGCGTGATCACCTCGAACTCGTCGGACCGCACCGGCCACTCCGGCGCACACACCTTGACCACGCCGTGCCGGGTGCCCATCGCGATGCCCGGCGACCCGTCGGCCAGCGGCGCGATCCCGACGACCTTCTCGCCGCGCTCGAGCGGGATCAGCTCCGACGCCGACATCCCCCCGCGCAGCGAGACCGTCCCCGACTGCTCGGGCAGCACCGGCAGCGGCAGCACGTCGGTCTTGAACGCCCGGCCGCGACTGGTGATCAGCAGGATGCGCCCCCGGGCGGTGGAATGAACGACCGCGCGGACCACGTCGTGCTTGACCCGGCCGGAGCGCCTGCGGGCCTCGGTGGCTTCCTCACTTTCCGCGGCCGTACGCGCGATCAGCCCCGTGGCCGACAGGATGACCTGGCACGGATCGTCGGCCACCTCGAGCGGCCCGGCCGGCGCCGAGGCGGCCAGCACCTCCTTCAGGTCACCGTCGATCAGCGTGGTGCGCCGCGGCCCGCCGAACTCGGAGGCCACCTCGGCCAGCTCGTCCGACACGACCTGCTTCAATACGTCGGAATTGTCCAGAATGCGGCTGAGCTCGGCGATCTCGGAACGCAGCCGCTCCTGCTCGGTCTCGAGCTCGATCCGGTCGAACCGGGTGAGCCGCCGCAGCGGGGTGTCCAGGATGTACGTCGCCTGGATGTCGGACAGCCCGAACTCGGCCATCAACGCCGCCTTGGCCGCGGCCGCGTCGTCGCTGCCCCGGATGATCGCGACCACCCGGTCGATGTCGATCAGGGCGATGAGCAGGCCGTCGACCAGGTGCAGCCGGTCCTGCCGCTTGGTGCGCCGGTACGTCGTGCGCCGGGTGACCACGTCGTAGCGGTGCTGGACGAAGACCTCGAGCAGCGCCTTGAGACCGAGCGTCTGCGGCTGCCCGTCGACCAGCACCAGGTTGTTGATGCCGAACGACGTCTCGAGCGGGGTCAGCCGGTAGAGGTCGGCCAGCAGCGCCTGCGGGTTGACGCCGACCTTGCACTCGATCACCAGCCGGATGCCGTGCTCGCGGTCGGTGAGGTCCTTGACGTCGGCGATGCCCTGCAGACGCGCGGCCTGCCGCTGCCCGCGCTTGGGGCCGGAGACGATCAGCTTGCCCTTCACCTCGTCGGTGATGGCCTCGATGATCTTCTCGGTGCCCACGCCGTACGGCAGTTCCGTCACCGTGATCGCCTGCCGGCCGCGGCCGCCCTCGAGCGGGCCGGTCTGCGCCCGGGCGCGCATGCGCACCACGCCACGGCCCGTCTCGTACGCCCGCCGCACCTCGTCGAGGCCGAGCAGCTGGCCGCCGGTGGGCAGGTCGGGCCCGGGCACCATGCGCATGAGCTCGTCGAGATCGGCGTCGGGATGGGTGATCAGGTGCCGGGCGGCCGCCACGACCTCGCCCAGGTTGTGCGGGATCATGTTGGTCGCCATGCCGACGGCGATGCCGGACGTGCCGTTGACCAGCAGGTTGGGGAACGCGGCCGGCAGCACCTTGGGCTCGACGTCGTCGCCGTCGTAGGTCGGCTTGAAGTCGACCGTGCCCTCGCCCAGCTCGCCGACCAGCAGCATCGCCTCGCGCGACATCCGGGCCTCGGTGTATCGCGCGGCGGCCGGGCCGTCGTCGGGCGAGCCGAAGTTGCCGTGGCCGTCGATCAGCGGCGCGTTCAGCGAGAAGTCCTGCGCCAGGCGGACCAGCGCGTCGTAGATCGCGACGTCGCCGTGCGGGTGGTACTTACCCATCACGTCGCCGACCACCCGGGCCGACTTCACGTAGGCGCGGTCCGGCCGGTGGCCCTGCTCGGACATCGACCACAGGATGCGCCGGTGCACGGGCTTGAGGCCGTCCCGGGCGTCGGGCAGGGCGCGCGAGTGGATGACCGAGTACGCGTACTCCAGGTAGGAGTCCTCGACCTCGGTGGTCAGCGGGTTGTCGATAACCCGCGCGCCGGCCTGGTCGAAAGCGGACGGGTCGACGCGGTTGTTCTCGTTCTTGCGGCGTGCCATGAAACAAGACCTCTCAGGCGTCGATCGTCTCTTCGTCGATGCGGCCCGCCGCCTCGATCAGCCAGTTCTTCCGGGGCTCGACCCGCTCGCCCATCAGCAGCTCGAGGGTGGCCTCGGCCTTCTCGGCGTCGTTGAGCGTGATCCGCCGGACGGTGCGGGTGGCCGGGTTCATCGTGGTCTCCCACAGCTCGTCGGCGTCCATCTCGCCGAGGCCCTTGAACCGCGGCACCGGTTTCTGCACCGTGCGGCCCGCCTTCTCGAAGCGGGCGACGGTCGCCTCCATCTCCTGCTGGGTGTAGGTGAAGACGGTCTCGGCGTTGCGGCCCTTCGTGACCACCTTGTGCAGCGGCGGCATGGCGGCGAACAGGCGGCCCTCCTCGATCACCGGCCGCATGTACTTCGCGAACAGCGTGATCAGCAGGGTGCGGATGTGCGAGCCGTCGACGTCGGCGTCGGCCATGATCATGACGCGGCCGTAGCGCAGGGCGGACAGCTCGAACGTGCGCCCGGAGCCGGCCCCGAGCACCTGCACGATCGCCGAGCACTCAGCATTGTCCAGGACCTGCTGGAGCGACGCCTTCTGCACGTTCAGGATCTTGCCGCGGATCGGCAGCAGCGCCTGGTATTCCGAGCTGCGGGCCATCCGGGCGGTGCCGAGCGCGCTGTCACCCTCGACGATGTAGAGCTCGGATCGCGCGATCCCGGTCGCCCGGCAGTCGACCAGCTTGGGTGGCATCGAGGCGCCCTCGAGGGCGGTCTTGCGGCGGGCGGCGTCCTTCTGCTGCTTCTGCGTCAGCCGTACGCGTGCCGCATCCACCACCTTCTGCAGGACCGTCCGGGCCTCGGTCCTCGTCCTGCGCCCGTCGATCCACTCCTTGAGGTGGGCCTCGACGAGGCTCTGCAGGACCCGGGTGATGCCGGCCGTGGACAGCTCGTCCTTGGTCTGGGAGGTGAACTGCGGCTCCGGCACCCGCACGTGGATCACCGCGGTCATGCCCTCGAGCAGGTCGTCGAGGACGGGCGGGTCCTCCTTGGGGCGCAGCAGGCCGCGGGTGTTGCGGATCGCTTCGGTCAATGCGCGTACGAGAGCCCGCTCGAAGCCCTTGCGGTGAGTGCCGCCGTGCATGTTGCGAATCGTGTTCGTGAAGCACTCGATCGTGCGCTCGTAGCCGGTCCCCCAGCGGAAGGCGACCTCGATCTCGGCCTTGCGCTCGACGTTGGACTGCATCACGCCGTTGGCGTCGGCCGCGTTCTCCTTGTAGGTGCCCTCGCCGGTGACCATGAGGATGCCCGAGACCGGCTTGTCGCCCGCGTGCGTGAGGAACTCGACCATGTCGGTGAGCCCGCGCGGGAAGTGGAAGGTCTCGGTGACCGGCTCCTCGGCGGTCTCGTCGCGCAGCGTGTACATCACGCCGGGGACCAGGAACGCCGTGTTGCGCAGCTTGGCCCGGACCGACTCGGCGTCGAGCCGGGCGCCGGTCTCGAAGTAACGCGCGTCGTACCAGTACCGGATCGAGGTGCCGGTCGGCTCGCCGCGCTTCATCCGCCGGGCCACCCGCAGCCCGGACTCGGGATGAAAGCGGGCGTTGGGCCCGGGCCCGTCGAAGCGGCCGGGCGCGCCACGGTGGAAGGAGATCTCGTGGACCTTGCCGTCCCGCTTGACCGTCACGTCGAACCGCAGGGCCAGCGCGTTGACCGCCGAGGCGCCGACGCCGTGCAGGCCGCCCGAGGTCTTGTAGCCGGAGCCGCCGAACTTGCCGCCCGCGTGCAGCCGGGTCAGCACCAGCTCGACGCCGTTGAGGCCGGACTTCGCGTTGATGTCGGTCGGGATGCCGCGGCCGTCGTCGTCGACCTGGACCGAGCCGTCGGCGTGCAGGATCACCGACACCTTGGTGGCGTGGCCGGCCACGCCCTCGTCGGTCGAGTTGTCGATGATCTCGTTGGCCAGATGGTTGACGCCGCGGCTGTCGGTCGAGCCGATGTACATGCCCGGGCGTTTCCGGACGGCATCCAGCCCCTCGAGGTGCGTGAGGTCGTCGGCCCCGTACAGAATTTCCGCGGTCACGAGGTGGCACTTCCCATCGGGCCTAGGTGGTCAAGACGGCGCGAGCCTACCGGGACCCTCCGACACTTCTTCGGCACCGAGCCGATGGACCGCCGGGAAGATGCCGGATAATAGCCGCTTATACCCCAGCCGGTGAGCTATGACACGGCGCAGAGGACCCGCTGCGGCTGCAACGCGCGCCACAGGTCGAGCGGGTACGGCTTGCCCGCCACCCGCACCGGCGGCAGCTCCTGGTAGTCGATCAGCGCGCCGGTCACCGCCTGGGTGGCGGCGCAGACCACCACGGTGTCGTGCGGCGCGTACGCCTGCAGCCGCGCCGCCGTCGACACCACGCTGCCGCTGACCATCCCGTGCCCGTACTCCCGGGCGGCCGCGAGGTCGACGATCACGTCGCCGGTCGCCAGCCCGACCCGGGTGCGCACAGCGAACCTGCCGGCCAGGAGCTGCCCCCTCAACGCCTCCTGGACCGACAGGCCCACCCGTACCGCCGAAGCGGCCGCCTCGGGACCGAATCCCCCCGGTCCGGTCCCGAAAACCGCCATGACCGCGTCGCCCACGTACTTCTCCACCACCCCGCCGCCGTCGCGCACCATGTCGGACACCGTCGTGAAGTAGTCGCGTTGCAATGCCCGTACCACCGCACAGTCAAGGTCATCGACGAGGGACGTGAAGCCCACGATGTCGATGAAGAGAACCGTGACGGTCTGACGCCGCTCCTGCTCCGCCATAGCGATCGCGGTCATGACTCACACTCCCCCAAGGTTTTCAGTTCTGCCCCGGGTCAGAACGGTGCCAGCCGCCGTCCAGTTCTGGATCGTCAGAACGACGTATCTCTGACAGCCGGGCCTCCCGTCATTTTTGTGACGCAGAACAGACCGAACCGACGAGAACCTGCTAGGTGTCTTCGCATTAGGCTGCCCTTCATGGCCAGCGAGGAAGGGGACGACGGTCCGCTTGTCGGGCGCGCCGACACGCTTGCCGGGGTCCAGTCCGACCTGCGCAACGTGGGCGCCGGCGGCACCGCGGCGGTGTTCGTCACCGGCGAGAGTGGCGTCGGCAAGAGCCGCCTGCTGCGCGAGACCGCCCGGGCGATGAACGCCGCGGGCGTCGCCGTGCTGTCCGGCACCTGCCTCGACATCGGCGATGCGTCCCCTTTGCACCCGGTTCTGCAGGCCCTGCGGCAATACCAGCCCGACCTCGAGCAGTGGGACCAGACCGCGGGCGCCGACGCCCTGCTCGAGCGGGTGTCCCGAGAGCTGCGCGCGGTCGCCGGCGACAAGCACCTGCTGCTCGTGCTCGACGATCTTCAGTGGGCCGACCGCAGTACCCGGCAGCTGCTGCTCTACCTGCTCGCCGGCCTCGGCGGCATCCGGCTGTCGGTGCTGGCCGCGGTGCGGGCCGAGGCGCTGCACGGCGCCCACCCGCTGCGCCGGGTGCTGGCCGAGCTGCGCCGGCTGCGCTCGGTCAAGGTGGTCGACCTCGCGCCGCTCGACCGCGAGCAGACGCTCGAGCTGGTCAACGCGATCGCCGGCGGCGGCATCGAGCCCGAGGACTCGGACCGGGTCTTCAAGCGCTCCGGCGGCAACCCGTTCGTGGTCGAGGAGCTGGCCCGCGACCTGCGCGACGGCCGGGTCGAGCTGTCCGACACGCTGCGCGAGATCTTCCTGTCCCGGGTGGACGAGCTGCCGCCGAACGCGTACGCCGTGGTCCACGCGGTGGCGGCCGGCGTCGAGCCGGTCGACCACGCGATCCTGGCCCGGGTCACCAAGCTGGCCGAGGGCGAGCTGATCGAGGCGATCCGGTCCGCGGTCGCCCACCGCTTCGTGGCCAGCGCGCCCGAGGGCTACCGGCTGCGGCACCGCCTGGTCGCCGAGATCCTCGAGGCCGAGGTGCTGCCGGCCGAGGCCACCGCGCTGCACCGCCGCTACGCCGAGGCGCTGGAGTCGTCGGGCACGGTCGATCACGCCCGTCTCGCGCACCATTGGCAACGGGCCGGCGAGCCGGCCCGGGCACTGCCGTCGGTGGTCGCGGCCGCGAGAAGCGCCGAGAAGTTGTACGGGTTCACCGAGGCCCACCGCTACTGGTCGCTGGCCCTCAGTCTCACCACGGAGGATGCTCCCGAACGAACTGAGCTGCTGGCGCACGCGGCCGAGTCGGCGCACATGTGCGGCGAGCACCAGCGGGCCCTGACCAGCCTGGCCGAGCTGGCCGGCCGCCCGGACGCGCCGGGCGAGGGCGAGCTGCACCTGCGCCGCGCCCGCTACCTGGCCGCGGCCGGTCGGTCGGCCACCGCCGAGACCGAGTACGAGCTGGCCCTCCAGGCGCCGGACTGCACGCCCGAGCAGCGGGTGTCGGCGGCGGCCAACCTGGCCGAGCTGCTGCTGCACCTGGGCCGGTACGCCGACGCGAATGCGCGGGCCACCGAGGCGCTGGGCCAGGCGGCGGGCAACGGCTCGACCCGCGATCTCGTACGCGCGAGCGCCGCCCTCGGCTTCAGCTCCGCCTTCCGGGAGGACCCCGACGCCGGGCTCGCCGTCATCCGGCACGCGGTCGACATCGCCGAGCGGTCCGGGCACCCCGACGACCTCGGCGTGGCCTACCTGCATCTGGCCGAGCTGCTGACCGGCCCGCTGAACAGCCCCGAGGAGGGCATCCTGGTCGCCCGCCGCGGCGCCGAGCGGCTGGCCTCGCTCGGCGCCGGCCGCACCTATCAAACCCGCCTGCTCGCGATCGCCGGCAACGGCCTGTTCCGGATCGGCCAGTGGGCCGAGGCCGACCAGGTGCTCGAGGCGGCGATGGCCTACCGGCCGTCCGGCGCCGACGCGGTCGAGCTGCTGCTGGCCCGCTGCCGGCTGTGGGTCGGCTTCGGCGACATGGAGGCGGCCGAGCGCGACCTCGACGCGGTGGCCACGCTGCTGGCCGGCGGCGGCGCCCGGCACGTACTGCCGATGCTGACCCTGCGGGCCGGGCTGGCCATGTGGCTGGGCCGGCACGCCCAGGCCCGGGCCGCCGTCCAGCGCGGACTGACCGAGACCCGCTCCGACGACCTGGTGCTGCTCGGCGTCCTGGCCTGGCACGGCCTGCGGGCCGAGGCCGAGGCCCGCTCGGCCGGCGAGCCCGTCGACCCGGGCGCGCTGCGCCGCCTCAAGACCGTGGTCGGGCGCATGGCCGAGGGCGTGGGCAACGCCGCCGCGCCGGTGCGGGCGGTCATCGACGGCTACATCGACCTGTGCAACGCCGAGATCAGCCGGGTCGAGGACCGCAACGACCCCGAGCCGTGGGTGCGCGCGGCCGTGGCCTGGGACCGGCGCAACCAGCCCTACCCCGCCGCGTACGCCCGCCTCCGCCGCGCCGAGGCCGCGCTGACCCGCAAGAACCGCAAGACCGCCGCCGTGCTGGCGCTGCGCGAGGCGTACGCGACGGCGACCGCGATGGGCGCCCGCCCGTTCGCGGCCGAGATCGTCTCGACCGCCCAGCGGTTCCGCGTGGCCCTGGCCGACGACGCCGACACGGTCGAGATGGAGATGCCCGGCGCCGAGGACGACGGCCTGTCGGTGCTGACCCAGCGCGAGCGCGAGGTGCTGGCCGCGGTGGCCGAGGGCCTGACCAACCGCGAGATCGGCGAACGCCTGTTCATCAGTGAGCGCACCGTGGGCGTACATGTCGGACACATCTTCGACAAGTTGCAGGTACGGACGAGGGTGCAGGCCAGCCGGGTGTTCCTGACCGCGGCGTGACCTTTTCGTTACCTACGAACGCGAGATACGTCGTTCTACCGATCCCTGCGTAGGTCGTCGGTGAAAGGCTTCCCCCACGGGGGAGCACCGGCCGGCGACCACCGTCGCCGGCCGGTGCTGGGGGCCCTCCGCGTGATCAGCACCTGGAGGAACCGATGACTCAGTCGGTCTGGGGTCCGGTGCGGCAGGAGATGTCCGACCTGCTGCAGTCGCATCCCGACGACGTCCCCGCCGTGGTCGACCAGCTGACGAAGCTGCAGGACATCCTGGGCCGTGTGCCGCCGCTGCTCGGCGAGAACCCGCTCTGCGACTTCAACAAGCTGTACCTGACCATCACCGAGAGCGTGCTCGAACGCCTCTACGCGGGACGGTTCAAGGACCCGGCGTTCCTCGCCCGCCTGGACGTGGAGTTCGCGGCCCGGTACTTCGACGCACTGCGCGCCTGGGCCGGCCCCGACGCGAGCCCGCACTGCCCGCGGGTGTGGTCCGGCCTGTTCCTGCGCATCCCCGGCCCCGACTGCCGGCCGCTCCCGGCCGCCTGCGCCGGCGTGAACGCGCACATCAACTTCGACCTGCCGTTTGCCCTCGTGACGACGTTCGACCACCTGGGCTCCGACCCGATCGACGACAGCGACCAGCATCACGACTACCTGCAGATCAACGAGATCTTCGCGGAGGCGATCCCGGGACTGCGGCGTGGCTACCTCGACCGGTGGCAGCTGCTGATCGACACCATGAACGGCTGCCTCGACGACTGGTGGCAGGGCGAGGCGGTCGAATACACCCGGAACGTCGCCTGGCGCAACGCGCAGAAGCTGTGGGGGATCCGGCACGACATGGCCGCGACCGACAAGGAGCGGGCCCACCTCGACCGCATCTCGGCCGACCTGGGCAAGCTGCTGCTCTCCCCGCTCGGCGAGTTCCTCCAGTAGGCATTACCCGGCCGCGGCCCGTCCCGGGGGAGACGGGCCGCGGCACCTCATCACCGGCACCTCGTCGCCGGCGACTCACCGGCCTGCGCCGGCTCGCGGCGCCCGCGCGGGCGCCTACTTGATCGCGATCAGGCGGGCTTCGGTGGCGTCGCCGCTCTTCACGCCGGCCACGCCGATCTCCTCGCCGGTCTTGAGCGCCGACGTCCCGACCTTCTTCTTGTCCTGCACCACGCGCAGCTTGCCGCCGAAGGTCCAGCTCAGCGTGAACCCGTCGGCCGACTTGACGGTGATCTGGTCGCCGCTCACCGCGGTGACCGACCCGCGCTGCACGACGATCGTCTTCGCGCCCTGCTTCTTGGTCTGGATGGTGACCTCGCCGTGCAGGGTGTTGTGGCGCAGGTATCTCCGGAGCTGCTTGCGCGGCGCGTCACCGCTGCCGGCCGAGGCGCCCGGCGACGGCGTGCCCGCCGCCTGCGGGGCCTCGTCGACCAGCCCGGTGTCGAAACCGACCTGCTGAAGCGCGATCGCCTCCTCCGCGACGCCGGAGGCGATGTCGGAGCCGATGCCGGAGGCGGCGCCGGCCGGGGCGCCGGCCGTGGCGCCGGCCGGGGCGCCCTCCGCGGTCGCGGCCGGGGCGCCGCCGTTCAGCCCGCAACCGGCCAGAGCCAGCGCGCCGGTGATGCCGAGAGCCAGAAGGGTTCGTCTCATGCCGCAAATCCTGGCCGCGACACGCGAAGGCAGCGTCAGGGCAATGTTCGGGAAGGGTAAGGAAGCTCGACCGTGAACATCGCGCCGCCCTCGGGGGCGTGCCCGGCCGAGATGCGGCCGCCGAGCCGGGACACCAGCCGCGCCGCCAGGGCCAGGCCGAGACCGCTGCCCACCTTGCGGACGCCCCGGTAGCGGCGGTTCAGCGCGCCCCGGTCGAAGGCCACCAGCAGGTCGTCGTCGGTGAACCCGGGGCCACCGTCGCGTACCTCGATGATCGCCGCCTGCTCCCCCGGGTGCGCGGCCAGCACGAGGGGCGCGCCCGCCGGAACCACCCGCAGGGCGTTCTCACAGAGACCGTCGATCACCTGGCGGATCCGTCCCGGATCGGTCTCCACCACGAGCGGTGAGGCAGGCAGCTGTACGCGCAGTAGCGGCCCGTCCGGAGCACAGCGCGCCGCCCACGCGTCCCCCGCCGCCCGCACCAGCTCGGCCAGGTCGACCGGGACCACGTCGAGCGGCAGGTCGGCGGCCTCGAGCCGGGACAGCACGAGCAGGTCGGAGATCAGCCGGTCGAGCCGCTCGGCCTCGGCCAGCATCGTGGCGCCCGCCTTCTCCGCGCCGCCGCCCTCGCCGACCACGCCGTCCGCGAGCGCCTCCGCGTACCCCCGGATGGTGGCCAGTGGCGTACGCAGCTCATGGGAGACCGACAACAGGAACTCGCGCTCCCGGCCCTCGCTCACCTGCAACGCCGCGGCCAACGAGTTGATCGCGTCGGCCAGGTCGATCGACTCGATCGGGCCCTGCAGCGCGATGCGCACCGAGTGGTCGCCCGCGGAGAGACGGCCCGCCGCCGCGGCGGCCAGCCGGATCGGGCGCGCGATGAACCGGGCCAGCACGGCGCCGGCCAGCGCACCGCAGGCGAGACCGGCGAGCAGCGCGATCCAGGTGCGGCCGAGCAGGGTCAGGGCGGTCCCGGTCGCGACCGGGCGGGTGAGCACGACGCCGCTGCGCTGGCCGCTGAGCGGACGGCCGACGATGAACGAGGGCCGCCCGTCCACCTGACCACGGGTGTTGACCTGGAGGCCGGCCGCGACCTGCTGCACGATCCGCGGCGGCAGTCCCGGCCGGTCGACGGCTCCCCGGCGTACCAGATAGACCTCGATCTTCTCGGCCCGCAGGTCGGTCACGATGCGCTCGCGGGCCGGCTGTTTCTCGGTGGTCAGCAGCTCCACCGCGATCTTGCTCTTCTCCACCAGCTCGTCCCGGACCTGGGTCTCGGCCGAGCGGACCGCGACCGGAATCGCGACCAGCGCCGTGACGATCACGCTGACCACCGCGGTCGCCGCCGTGACCAGCACGACGCGACCGGTCAGCGAGCGGAAGAACTCATGCATCGGCGGTGTAGCCGACGCCGCGCACGGTGCGGATCAGCGAGGCGGCGCCGCCGAGCTTGGCGCGGACCTGGGCCACGTGCACATCGACCGTACGGGTGCCGGCCGCCGACGCGTACCCCCAGACGCTGGCCAGCAGCTCCTCGCGGGTGAACACCCGGCCCGGCCGGCCGAGCAGATGCCCCAGCAGGTCGAACTCGGTCGGGGTGAGACTCAGCGGCGCGCCGTCGACGGTGACCAGGCGTCGTTGGTTGTCCAGCGTGACCGGGCCGAGTTGCTTGATCGTCTCGCGCTCGGGCGGGCCCGCCGCCCGCCGCAGCAGGGTCTTGACCCGGGTGACCAGCTCGCGCGGGCTGAACGGCTTGGTCACGTAGTCGTCGCCGCCCATCTCGAGCCCGAGGATGCGGTCGACCTCGTCGTCACGGGCGGTGAGGAAGATGACCGGCGTCCAGTCACCCTCCGCCCGCAACCGCCGCACGATCTCGGTGCCCTCGATGCCCGGCAGCGCGATGTCGAGAATGCAGGCGACCGGCCGCAGGCGCCGCGCCGCCGACAGCCCGGCCACGCCGTCGTGCTCGACGTGCACACCGAAGCCGTCGCGGCTCAGGTAGAGCCGCACGAGGTCGGCGATCGGGCGCTCGTCCTCGACCACGAGGACCAGGCCCTTGGCGGGGGCGTCGGTCACGGGTCCCATCATGCCCGGCTTACTGTTCGGGCAGTGTAAGAGTTGCTCCGCGGTGCATCAGCCGCCCTGGCGTGAAGGAAGGCGCCGCCGGTGACAGGGTGCGGGCCCCCGGCGGCGCCCTCGGATTGGAGAGCGCTCTCCAAACCAGTGCAACCATGACGCCCATCGCTGGCCTCTGTCAAGCGGTGGCTACCGATATGCGGCCTTTGTGGGAGCCAAGCAGGCAGGAACCATGCGCTTCCCTTGACACGGGCAAAACCGCGGCGTAACACTTCGCGCATTGACGGAGAGCGCTTTCCCCGGCGCCGCCGCTCTATCCCCCTGGAGTTGTCCGTGAACAGGGCCATCTCGCCGTCGCGCTCCGCGTGGCGGCGCCTCGTCCCCATCGTCGTGGCGGCCATGGTCGTCGCCTACGTCGCGGTCGTGCAGCTGGGCGCGCACGCCGCCGACACCCTGCTCTCGCAGGGCAAGCCCACCACCGCAAGCTCGCAAGAGGGCGCCGACACCGCGGCCGCCAACGCGACCGACGGCAACGCCGCGACCCGCTGGTCGAGCCAGTTCAGCGATCCCCAGTGGATCCGGGTCGACCTCGGCGCCACGGCGACCATCACCTCGGTCGTCCTGCAATGGGAATCGGCGTACGGCAAGGCGTACCAGATCCAGACCTCGCCCGACGGCAACGGCTGGACCAGCGTCTACTCGACCACCACCGGCGCCGGCGGCACCGAGACGCTGACGGTCAACGGCAGCGGGCGATACGTGCGCATGTACGGAACGCAACGCCCGGGCGGCTACGGCTACTCGCTGTTCGAGTTCAAGGTCTACGGCTCGGCCGGCTCCACGCCGGCGGCGTGCGGCACCACGAACGCCGCCCAGGGACAGCCGACCACGGCGAGCTCGCAGGAGGGCGCCGACACCGCGGCCGCCAACGCGACCGACGGCAACGCCGGCACCCGCTGGTCCAGCCAGTTCAGCGACCCGCAGTGGATCCGCGTCGACCTCGGCTCGACGCAGCCGATCTGCCAGGTGGTCCTGCAGTGGGAGGCCGCGTACGGCAAGGCGTACCAGATCCAGACCTCACCCGACGGCAACGCCTGGACCAGCATCTACTCGACCACCACCGGCACCGGCGGCACCGAGACGCTGAACGTCGGCGGCAGCGGCCGATACGTCCGGATGTACGGAACGCAACGCCCGGGCGGCTACGGCTACTCGCTGTTCGAGTTCAAGATCTTCACGGGAAGCGGCGGAACGACCACGACGCCGCCGACCACCCCGCCGACGACCGCACCGACCCAGGTGCCGGGCGACTTCACGACGATCTGGTCGGACACCTTCGACGGCGCGGCGAATACCTCCCCGAGCGGCGCCAACTGGCTGCTCCGCACCGGCACCTCCTACCCCGGCGGCGCCGCGAACTGGGGCACCGGCGAGGTCGAGACCGCGTCGGCGAGCACGGCCAACGTCTCGCTCGACGGGGCCGGCAAGCTGAACATCAAGGCGATCCGGGACGGCGCCGGCAACTGGACGTCCGGCCGGCTCGAGACCCAGCGCGCCGACTTCGAGCCGCTGGCCGGCACGCAGACCAAGTTCACCGCCGTGCTCAAGCAGCCCGACGTCGCGAACGGACTCGGCTACTGGCCGGGCTTCCGGGCGACCGGCGCCGCCTACCGCGGCAACTACAACAACTGGCCGGGCGTCGGCGAGACCGACATCATGACCGACGTCAACGGCCGCAGCCAGCTGTCGCAGACGCTGCACTGCGGCACCGCGCCGGACGGGCCGTGCGCCGAGTACAACGGCCGGCAGTCGGGCTTCGCGAGCTGCACCGGCTGCCAGACCGGCTACCACGAGTACACCCAGGTCATCGACCGGACCAAGACCGACGAGGAGATCCGCTTCTACCTCGACGGCCGGCAGACCTGGATAGTGCGCGAGTCGCAGGTCGGCGTCACGGCCTGGAACGCGGCCGTGCACCACGGCTTCTTCCTGCGCCTGGATCTGGCGATCGGCGGCTCGCTGCCGAACGCGATCGCGGGCCGCACCACCCCGACCGCGGACACCACGTCGGGCGGTGTGCTCAGCGTCGACTCGGTGAGCGTGGCCCGCGCGACCGGGACGACGCCGGCCGCGATGACCGACCCGGCCACCCCGGGCGGCCCGAGCGTGGTGAAGGTGACCGGCTCCCAGGGGAACTGGCAGCTTCAGGTCAACGGCAGCGCGTACCGGCTGAAGGGTTTGACCTATGGCCCGCCGCAGGCCGCGGCCGACGGCTACATGCGCGATCTGCACAACATGGGTGTCAACACGATCCGGATCTGGGGCGTGGACGACGCCAACACGCCGACGCTGCTCAACCGGGCGGCCCAGCAGGGCATCAAGGTGGTCGTCGGGCACTGGCTCAACCAGGGCGCCGACTACGTCAACGACACCGCCTACATGAACTCGGTGAAGACCGAGATCGTGAACCGGGTCAACGCGCTCAAGAACAACCCGGGCGTGCTGATGTGGGACGTCGGCAACGAGGTGATCCTGACCATGCAGGACCACGGGCTGAGCGCGGCCGAGGTCGAGGCGCGGCGGGTCGGCTACGCGAAGTTCGTGAACCAGCTGGCCCAGGCGATCCACGCGGCCGACCCCAACCACCCGGTCACCTCGACCGACGCGTACACCGGCGCCTGGCCGTACTACAAGCAGTACTCGCCCGATCTGGATCTGCTGGCGGTCAACTCGTACGGCGCGATCGGCAACGTCTACAACGACTGGGTGGCCGGCGGCTACACCAAGCCGTACATCGTCACCGAGGGCGGCCCGGCCGGCGAGTGGGAGGTGCCCAACGACGTGAACGGGGTGCCGACCGAGCCGACCGACATCCAGAAGCGGGACGGGTACGCGAACAGCGTCGCCGCCATCAACGCACATCCGGGCGTGGCGCTGGGCGTCACCGAGTTCCACTACGGCCTCGAGAACGACTTCGGCGGCGTCTGGCTGAACACCTTCACCGGTGGCTGGCGGCGGCTCGGCTACTACGCGCTCTCCCAGGCGTACTCGGGACAGACGCCGGCCAACACGCCGCCGGTGATCTCCTCGATGTCGGTCTCGAACCAGACCGCGGTGCCGGCCGGCGGAACGTTCACGGTGAACGTCTCGGCGTCCGACCCGAACGGGGATCTGATTCGCTACAACCTGATGTATTCCGATAAACACATCAGCGGCGGTACGGGTCTGACCAACGTGAAGTTCACCGACAACGGGAACGGCTCGTTCACCGCCACGGCGCCGCAGTCCACGGGCGTCTGGAAGGTGTACGTGTACGCCTTCGACGGCCAGGGCAACGTCGGCATCGAGCAGAAGTCGATCAAGGTGGTGCCGCCCACCGTGCCCGGCACCAACCTGGCCAAGGGTAAGACCACGACGGCCTCCACCTACCAGCCGACCGGCACCAACGGCCCGCAGCTGCCGCAGTACGCCACCGACGGCGACTACGGCACGCGGTGGGCCAGCGAGTGGGTCGACACCGCCTGGCTGCAGGTCGACCTCGGCTCGGTGCAGTCCTTCAACCACGTGCAGCTGGCCTGGGAGGCGGCCTACGCGACCGGCTACCAGGTGCAGACCTCTTCGGACGGATCGAATTGGACCACGGTCTATTCGACCTCGAGTGGGGATGGCGGCTTCGACGATCTGAACATCTCCGGCTCCGGGCGCTATGTCCGGGTCAACGGGACCAGCCGGGCGACCGGCTACGGGTACTCGTTGTGGGAGTTCGGGGTCTATCGGAGCTGATATCCGGAAAGGGACCGGGGGTTACTCCTTGTGGGGAAGGGGTGCCCCCGGTTTTCGGGTCTAGCCTGTACGCATGGACAAGGTCGTTCATTTCGAAGTGCCGTTCGACGACGGAGAACGGGCAACCACGTTCTATCGCGAGGCGTTCGGCTGGCGGCTCGACTCGATGCCGCAGTTCCAGTACACGATGGTCGCCACGACGGAAACCGACGAGCAGGGCCGCCCTCGCGAGCCCGGCGGAATCAACGGCGGCATGCTCAAGCGGCAGGGACCGATCACGGCGCCGGTCATCACGATCGGGGTCGACGACATCGACGAGACGACGGCCCGCATCGAAAAGCTCGGCGGCAAGGTCGCGATCGGGAAACAGCCGGTGGGCACCATGGGTTTCAGCGCCTACGTCCACGACACCGAGGGCAATCTCATCGGGCTCTGGCAGAACGCCTGAGTATGTTACATCGATGCGGGTGATGGTCTGGAACGTCTGGTGGCGCTTCGGTGGCAACTGGCGGCGGCGCGAGGAGAGCATCCGGGCGACGCTCGACGCGTACCGGCCGGATGTGCTCGGCCTGGTCGAGAGCTGGTCCGGCGAGGGCACCGACCAGCCGCACAGCTTGGCGGCCCCGTGCGGCATGCACGCGACTTTCGCGCCGTCTCCCTTCCCACCCCAGCTGCGGTACGAGGAACAGCCCGGCATCGAGTTCGGTGTCGGGCTGCTCAGTCGATGGCCGTTCCTGGCGGTCGAGCCGCACGAGCTGACCGGTGCACCCGGCCCGGTCGCGCTGCTCGCCACCCTGGACCACCCGCGCGGCCCGCTGCACGTGATCGTCGGCACCGCCGACGGCGGCCCGGTCCAGTGCCGTGAGCTGGCCGCCCTGGCCGCCGACCGGCGCCTGGACGGACCGCACCCGGTGCTGTTGCTGGCCGACTTGAACGCCTCGGTCGACTGCCCGGCGCTGGGCCCGCTGCTCGGCGTGATGGCCGATACGTGGCCCCTGGGCGGCGGCGACCCGGGCGCGGTGACCTTCGACTCGGCCATGCCGTACACCCCGGCCGCGGCCGACATGCCCGACCTGGTGGACCGCCGGATCGACCACGTCCTGGCCCGCCCCGGCCGCCCTGGCGCGCCCCTCGCGGTGCGCGGGGCGTTCCTGGCCGGGGATCGCCCGGTCGGCGGTGTGTACCCGTCTGACCATTACGCGGTCGGCGTGGATCTCTGAGCGCGATTGCGCGGGTTGCGGGGTCGCGCCTTGCGCCGCCGTGCCGGCGCGGTTCGACGCATGTGTTCGTCGTCGTTCCGGTTATGGGCGTCGGCGATTGCCGGCGGAAAGTTCTCCAGCCGGGCGCAACCCGGCCGATAGGCGGCTGCAACGGAACTGCTACCGACCAGGGGGTCACCATGGCCATCGGCACCATCAGCTCCCACGCCCGCGCGGAGCTCACCCGGGCGCAGGCACGCCTCGACGCGGACATCTCGACACGCGACGCGGCGCAGCGGGCGGTCGACCAGGACACCGACACCGTCGGGCGGGTGCAGCAGGCCGCCCGGCGAGAGCTGCAGTCCCGCTCGGCACGCGGGACGGTGGTCGACGTGACGGTCTGAGCTCGGCGCGGTCGAAGCTCGACGCGGTGCGAGCTCGGCGCGATGGTGGTGCCAGCTCGACGTGACGGTGCCAGCTCGACGCGATGGCGCCAGCTCAGCGCGATGGTGCCAGCTCGGCGCGATGGCGCCAGCTCGGCGCGATGGTGCCAGCTCGGCGCGATAGCGCCAGCTCGACGCGACGGTGCCAGCTCGGCGTGACGGCCCGAGCCCGACGTGACCGCCGAGCCCGACCTGACCGCCCGAGCCCGACCTGACCGCCCGAGCCCGACCTGACCGCCCGAGCCCGACGTGACCGCATTCGACCGCGGTGACCTGCCCCACCCTCTAACTGGGTGGGGCCGAACGTAACGCCCGGGTACGACAATCTCCGGCGGGTATCCACAACCCCGGCCGCGGCCTAGTGGAAGACCTTCAAGCCGACCACGCCGGCGATCACCAGGAACAGGCACAGCACGCGCGGGAAGCTGGCGGGCTCGCCGAGCGCCGCCATGCCGACGAGTGCGGTTCCTACCGCGCCGATGCCGACCCAGACCGCGTAACCGGTGCCGAGCGGGATGTCGCGCAGCGCGTACGCCAAGCCGCCCATGCTCGCCGCCAGCGCGGTGATGAAGATCGCCACGGGGACGGGGCGGCTGAAGCCGGCGCTGCGGTCGAGGGCGAGCACCCAGACGGTCTCGAGCATGCCGGAAAGGACGAGAATCACCCATGCCACGACGAGTCACCTCTTCGGCGTCGTCTTGTCGGGCCGGGTACGGCGCACCTCGTCCGGGATGTCCCCCTATGCGGCATCGCCCGCAACCGTAGCACGCCGTATTCGGATAACCGAAAGTTCGGTCACGAATTGCACCGCCCATTGTTACGGAGGTGATGCCCTCCATCAATATCGAATCGTTGACATGCCCGCGCCGAAAAGTAAGACTTTGCGACGTGAAAATGTTGGCCCGCCTCCTGCTCGGCCTCATGCTGGCGCTCGGCGGCCCGGCGGTGAGCGGGTGCGCCCGGAGCGCGGAGCCGGCCACCGCGCCCACCCCGACGGCGGCCACCCAGTTCGGCGGCACCGACCTCGCCTGGATCGAGATCAACATCGCCATGGACGAGCAACTGCTTCCCCTGCTCGGCCTCGTCCCCTCGCGCAGCGGCAGCGCCGGCGTGCAGGCGGTGGCGTCGCAGGTGCAGGCCGTCACCACGGCCGAGCTGACCGAGCTGCGCGCGCTGCACGACCAGGCCGGCCTGCCGTCGGCCAACCCGCACGAGGGCATGCCGATGCCCGGCATGGTCACTCCGGACGACGTGGCCAAGGCCCAGTCGCTGACCGGCAAGGAGTTCGACGCCTTCGTCGTCAAGGCCATCGAGGCCCACGTGGAGCAGAGTCAGAACCTGGCGGAAAGCGAAGACAAATCCGGCGTGGAACCACAGACCCGCACTTTGGCGCTACAGGTCCTGCGTACCCGGGCCGAGGTCATGTCGACCATCAATAGCATTTCCTGAGAGCCTTATCGCTGCGCCTCGAAATGCTCCTTCATGGCCGGGTAGTAGTCGTGGAAATCCGGCGCCGGCCGTCCCTCGCGTGCGGCCGCCAGCGCGTCCAGATAGAACTCCCAGCCCGGCCCGACCTCGCCCACGTTGTCGGTGGTGCCGAGGTGCTGGGTGAACCGCAGCTCGGTGACGCCGGCGCTCTCGCTCAGCACCACCTCCAGCCGCCAGAGGTCGTTCTCGTCCCCGGCCGAGACCGCCAGCCGCCGCGGTGGCTCACACGCGTCGATGGTCATGTCCATCCACGGCGTGCCCTCCTCCTGCACCATCTGCACCTTGACGATGTGGCCCGCGCCCGGCTCGCCCTCCCACGGGCCGAACCAGCGCGCCGTCCGCTCCGGCTCGGTCAGGCTCGCCCAGACGTCCTCGATCGGCGCGCGGAAGGTGCGGGTGAGCACCAGGTCGTTGCCGAACAGCCGGCCGGTCGGTGTCATGCGCTCTCCTTCTCGGAACGGATGTGCCGGGCGGCGTTCTGCCGCTCGCGACGGGTGCGGTGAACCTCGGTCTCCAGCGCGTCGAGGCGGTGCTGCCACCCGGCCGGCGCCGTCAGCCGCGCCAGCCACCCGGCCAGCTCGTCGATCGGCGCGGTGACCAGCGTGTAGACCCGGCGCCGCCCGTCGGCCGCGTCCGCGACCAGGCCGGCGCTCCGCAGGACGCGCAGATGGCGACTGACGGCGGGCCGGCTGATCGCGAACCGCTCGGCGATCTGCCCGGCCGACCGCGGCTCATCGCGCAGCATCAGCAGGATCTCCCGCCGTACGGGATCGGCGATCGCACCCGCCACCTCGTCCACGCCGGGAAGCGTAACCAACAGGTTACGCGTCTGGCAAGCAAGAGCAGCAAAAGGGGCGCCGCCCCGAAGGCGACGCCCCCTCCCTTGCCGACCGAAAAGCCGAACCGGAAAAGCCGAACCAGAGAAGCCGAACCGGAAACGCTTACGGCAGCTCGTAGTTCTCGTTGAGCGCCGCCCCACGGTCCGGCTTGTACTGGTCGAATCCACGCGGGTCACATTGCAGCCCGCCGTTGATGCAGTGCGTGGTCAGCGCGGCCAGCGTGGGCGCGTCCCAGGCGTTGAACACGTCGTAGTGGAAGCTGAACCCGCGCCCACTCGCGAAGTGCACCTGCGACATGTTGCCGCTGACCGGCCACGCCATCTTGAACTCGATCATCGGCACGGCGACCGGGTGATCGTTGGGGCAGACGCCGATGACCGGGTACGCCATGTGGCTCTTGTGGTCCGGCGTGTCCAGGTGCAGCCCGTCCCAGCAGCTCGGGGCCTGCAGGCGCACGTTGAGCTGGGTGCCGGCCGGACAGGTGGCCGGAATGTCCCAGTTGAACGTGCTGTCACCGCACTCGAAGCCCTCGACGGCGCCCGGGTTGTTCCGGAAGTCGTCGATGGTCGCGGCGGGGCTGCCCACCACGTACCGCAGACCGGCCGGGAAAGGCCGCACGCTGCGGTAGTCGATCACGCCGCTCTTGTAGTAGATGACCTGCCGGCCGACCGGCTGCACCGCGGTCGTCCCGTTGAGCAGCGTCGGCATCCAGTACCCGGTCTTGTCACCGGGCGTGATGCACGACGTTCCACCGGCCTGAAGGCTACTGAGCGTGGTCGCCGCGTTGGTCGTCACGTTGCCCATGAACGTGTGCGAGTGCGAGGCGCCCGGCATGTTCGGGAAGACGATCGGGTCGTCGTTGAGGTTGGACCGGCTCACCGAGCAGTTGGCCTGGAACTCGTGGTGCGTGGTGGGCGGGTTGGTGGCCGGCGGGGTCGCGGTCGACGGCACCACTCCGGTCACCGGCGGGTTGGCCATGATGTATCCGGGCCCGTCCGAGGCGGGCGGGTTGACCAGGCTGCCGAAGACCTTGAACTCGTACAGCGAGTAGCCGTAGCCGGTGCCACGCTGCGTGCCGTACATCCGCACATAGCGCCCGGAACCGCTGACCGTGAGCGTCTGGTTCCCGCCCGCGCCGGTGGTCGTCGAATAGACGGTGGTCCACGCGCTGCCGTCCGGCGAGGTCTGGATCTGGAACGCCTTGGCGTAAGCGGCCTCCCACTGCAGCTGCACCGAGGTGATCGTCGCGGTGCCGCCGAGATCGACGCGCAACCACTGTGGGTCACTCCAGGCGCTGCCCCAGCGGGTGGACGCGTTGCCGTCGAAGGCGCCGGCGGCCGGGGCGCCGCCGTTCTCCGTCGACGATGCGAGCGCGGGTTTGCCCTGCGAGAGAAGGGAATCGGCGGCGTGTGCGGACTGGATGCCGAACGCGGTGAGCGCTCCGGCGAGCGTCGCGACCGCTATCGGCGCGACTACGTTGCGCAACCATCGGCGGCGCTGGGGTGGTTTGTGGGTCTTCACGGGGATCTCCACGTTTCTCCACGGGGATGGGGGCTATATTGGAGAGCGCTTTCCGAAGTGTTACGCCGGGATGTCACGCGCGTCAATGTGCCTGCGGTTCCGGAACTTCAAAATCCCGATGCGCCCGTACGGGAATCCCCTTTCCCGCACGACGAGGCACTTCCGCCGTCGCCGGCGCGACCACCCGGGCCGCGACGCGGCTCTCGCGCGGTGAGGTGGCCCAAACCCGTCGGGAGAGCGCTCTCCACGTGTGCTATAAAGTCCACATGGAACGCCTGCCGACGCTCGAGGACGTGGCGCGTGTCGCTGGGGTTTCACGGGCGACCGTCTCGAGGGTGATCAACGGGATCCGCAACGTCGATCCCCAGCTGCACGAGGTCGTCTGGGACGCGGTGGGGCGTACCGGCTATGTCCCCAACCGCCTCGCGCGATCCCTGGTCACCCGCCGCACCGGCACCGTCGCCCTGGTCGTCTCCGATTCCGAGAGTCATGACGACGACCCGTTCATGGGCCGGTTCTTCGCCGATCCCTACTTCGGGCGCGTCGTCGGGGGCCTGATGAGCGTGCTGCGGCAGACCGGCGTCCAGCTCGCCCTGCAGATCGTCGGCAGCGACGAGGGCCGCAAACGCCTGGTCGGCGACCTGCGCAACGGCCAGGCCGACGGCGCGATCGTGCTGTCCCTGCCCCCGGTCGACCCGCTGCCACGCATGCTGACCGAGGGCGGCGTCCCGTCCGTGATGATCGGCCGCCCGGCCGAGCCGGTGCCGATCAACTACGTCGACCTGGCCAACGAGACGGGCGCGACGCTGGCCGCCGAGCACCTGCTCGGGCGCGGCTGCCAGCGGGTCGGAATGATCTCCGGGCCCGCCGACGTGCCGGCCAGCCTCGACCGGGTGTCCGGGTTCCGCCGCACCATGGCCAAGCACGGGCACGGCTGGGTGCCGATCGTGGCCGGCAACTTCACCCAGGCCAGCGGCGAGGCGGCGATGCGGTCCCTGCTCGGCGGCCATCCCGACCTCGACGGCGTCTTCGTGGCCAACGATCTGATGGCGGTCGGCGCCCTGCTCGCGCTGCGCGAGTCCGGCCGGCGGGTGCCCGACGACGTGGCGATCGTCGGGTTCGACGACAGCAGCGCGGCGACGGCGGCCGCTCCCCCGCTGACCACCGTGCGTCATCCGCTCGAGGACATGGCGGCCGAGGCGGCCCGGCTGCTGCTGGCCCGCATCGACGACCCCGGCATGCGCGTCTCGTCGGTGATCTACGAGCCGACGCTGGTCCGCCGCCAGTCCGCCTAGAGACCGGCCGCCTGGAGACCGGCCGCCCCGGAGAGCGGCCGCCCGGAGACCGGCCGCCCGGAGACCGGGGCGAGGCGTCGATCACGGGGCGACGCCTCGCCCCCCGCACGTCTACGGGCTCGCGGCCAGGAAGAGGAACGCCGCCAGCAGCGACAGGTGCACGCCGCCCTGCAGGACGTTCGCGCGGCCGGGCACGATGGTCAGCGTCCCCACCGCCACGGTCAGCGCGAGCAGCACCATCTGGGTGCCGCCGAGCCCGAGCACCAGCGGGCCGGGCAGCCAGATCATCGCGATCGCGATCGCCGGGATGGTCAGGCCGATGCTGGCCATGGCCGAGCCGATGGCCAGGTTGAGGCTGGTCTGCACCCGGTCGCGGGCGGCCGCCCGCAAGGCCGCGATGGTCTCCGGCAGCAGCACCAGCAGGGCGATCGCCACGCCGACCACCGCCTGGGGCAGGCCGGCGTCGTTCACCACCGACTCGATCGCCGGCGAGACGCCCTTGGCCAGGCCGACCACGCCGACCAGCGCCAGCAGGAGCAGGCCGAGGCTGGTCAGCGCCGCGCGGCCGGAGGGCGGGTCGAGGTGCTCCTCGGCGTCGATCACCTCGCCGGCGGTGGTGATCGGCAGGAAGTAGTCCCGGTGCCGGCGGGTCTGCACGGTCACGAACAGGGCGTACAGCGCCAGCGACGCGACGGCCGCGAAGCCGAGCTGGGCGGGCGAGAACTCCGGGCCGGGCCGGCTCGTGGTGAAGCTGGGCAGCACCAGCGAAAGGGTCGCAATCATGGCGACCGTGGCGAACATGCCGCCGGTGCCCTCGGGATTGAAGACGGCCACGTGCCGGCGGGCGGCGCCGACCAGCAGGGACAGGCCGAGCAACCCGTTGCAGGTGATCATCACGGCGGCGAAGACGGTGTCCCGCGCCAGGGCCTGGGTCTTGTCGCCGCCGCTGATCATCAGGGTGACGATCAGGGCGACCTCGATGATCGTGACGGCCACGGCCAGCACGAGCGACCCGAACGGCTCGCCCACCCGGTGGGCGACGACCTCGGCGTGGTGCACGGCGGCGAGCACGGCCAGGCCGAGGAGGAGGGCGATCGCGACGACGCCGGGTGGTGGCAGATCCCGTCCCCAGGTGAGGATCAGAGCCGCGACGGCGACGATCGGAACATAGATGGTCCAGCGGGCGAGATAGTCACGAATCTTGGCTCCCATCCGGCAACTCTGCCAGATTGGATGGCATGGCCTACGTGAATCCCACCGGCGAATACAACCGCGACCAGCGCTACATCGGCACGCGCATCACCGCCGACGGCCGCGACGGGTACCCGGTCGAGCCCGGCCGGTACCGGCTGATCGTCAGTCGCGCCTGCCCCTGGGCGAACCGGTCGATCATCGTACGCCGGCTGCTGGGTCTCGAGGATGTCCTCTCGATGGGCATCGCCGGGCCCACGCACGACGAGCGCAGCTGGACCTTCGACCTCGACCCCGGCGGCCGGGATCCGGTGCTGGGCATCGAACGGCTGCAGGAGGCGTTCCTCAAGCGGTTCCCCGACTACGACAAGGGCATCACCGTGCCGGCCATCGTCGACGTGCCGACCGGGCAGGTGGTGACCAACGACTTCGCGCAGATCACCATCGACCTGTCGCTGGAGTGGGCGAAATACCACCGCGAGGGCGCGCCCCAGCTTTACCCGGAGGAGCTGCGGGAGGAGATCGACAAGGTCAACCGCTTCGTCTTCGCCGACGTGAACAACGGTGTCTACCGGGCCGGCTTCGCGGGTTCCCAGGAGGCGTACGAGAAGGCGTACCACCGCCTCTTCGACCGGCTCGACGCGTTGTCGGAGCATCTCGCCTCGCACCGTTACCTGGTCGGGGACACGATCACCGAGGCGGACGTGCGGTTGTTCACGACGCTGGCCCGCTTCGACCCGGTCTATCACGGCCATTTCAAGTGCAACCGGTCGAAGCTCAGCGAGATGCCGGTGCTGTGGGGGTACGCGCGCGATTTGTTCCAGACGCCCGGTTTCGGGGACACGATCGACTTCGTCGACATCAAGAAGCACTACTACGTGGTGCACAAGGACATCAACCCGACGCAGATCGTGCCGGCCGGGCCCGACTTGTCGACCTGGCTGACCGAGCACGGCCGGGAGAAGCTCGGCGGCCGGCCGTTCGGGGACGGGACTCCCCCGCCGCCGCCCAAGCCGGCCGAGGTGGTGCCGGCCGGGCACGGTGCTATCTGAGGTCCGCGTTCTCCAGGATGTGGCGGGGGAAGCCCACCCTCGCCACCTGCAGCATCGCGCGGCCGAGCCGGTCGGTGCTGGTGACGTATTTCGGCGCCACGCGCTCGACCAGCGGGAACAACGGCTCGGCGACGGTGTAGATGGCGTTGTAGAGGCGCGTCTTCGACCGTACGCCGTGGGTCGGTTGAATGATCCCCGGCCGCGCGGCGTAACCGTTCGGCAGGAGCTCGATGATCTCGCGCTCGGTGCGCGCCTTGACCCGCGCCCACATCTGCCGGCTGGTCGCGCTGGTGCCGGCGCCGGAGACGTAGATGAAACAGGCGTCGTGGTCCACCGCGCGGGCGGCGGCCATCGGGAGCTCGTACGAGACCCGTGTGTACGCCGCCTCGTCCATGCCCACCGAGCTGACGCCCAGGCAGTAGAAGCAGGCGTCGTAGCCCTTGAGCGAGATCGTCGTGAAGTCGGTGAAGTCGTCCGTCCGCACCTCGCGCAGCTTGGGATGACGCACGCCGGTCGGTGTGCGGACCACCGCCAGGACCTCCTCGACGTCGGCCGCGAGCAGGCTCTCCCGGAGCACGCCCTGCCCGACCATGCCGGTCGCGCCGAAGATGATGACCTTCACGGGACCTACTCTCTCACGGGCCTCCGCCGGGTCGCCGAAAATGTCGTACCGCGCGTCTAGGGTTTGCCCGTGCCCGTTGAGCGATGGTCCTCCGCGCAGGTCGAGACGCTGGCCCCCGACGCCTCGTCGGTGAAGGCCGCGCGTGGGCTGTCCACGGCCGTGTCCTGGTCGGCGACCGGCCGGCTCGACGACATCCTCTGGGGACTGTGCCGGTCCTACCAGGTCTGCGTCGACCTCGCGGGCCCGGCGTTCCGCTGCTCCTGCCCGAGCCGCAAGGTTCCCTGCAAGCACGCGCTCGGCCTGCTGCTGCTCTGGGCCGAGTCCGATGTGTCCGCCGCGCCGCCGGCCGACTTCGCCCGGGAGTGGCAGACGGCCCGGGCGGCGAAGGCGGTGGCGAAACCGCGCGCGGCCGCGGTTCCCGACCCGGCCACCGCGGCTCGCCGGGCCGAGCGCGTCGCCTCCGGGATGGCCGAGCTCAGCCGCTGGCTCGACGACCAGGTGCGGCAGGGCCTGGCCGGCGCCCAGCGCAGCGGCCCGCAGCCGTTCGAGGCGATGGCCGCCCGGCTGGTCGACGCCCAGGCGCCGACCGCGGCCGGCGCGGTCCGCCGGCTCGGCATGGTCGCCGGCATCGGGCCGCACTGGGCCGACCGCCTGCTCGGCGAGCTGGCCCTGCTCCGCCTGCTGGTCTCCGGCCACGAGCGGCTGGCCGACCTGCCACCGGCTCTGGCCGCCACCGTGCGCAGCCGCATCGGCTTCCCGGTCGGCACCGAGGAGGTGCTGTCCGGCCCCCGGGTCACCGACCGCTGGCAGGTGCTGGGCCAGGTCGACACCGACGACGGCGCGCTCACCACCCGGCGCAGCTGGCTGCGCGGCGCCGGCACCGGCCGGTTCGGGCTGGTCCTGTCGTTCGCGGCGCCCGGGCAGCCGATGGTCGCCGACCTCGTGCCCGGCACCGAGTTCCGCGGCGACCTCGCCTTCTATCCGGGCAACGCGCCGCTGCGGGCGCTGATCGCCGACCGGGCCAGCGCCGCCGAGCCGTTCCGCTGTCCCGACGGCGCCGTCCCGCTCAGCGAGGCCCTCGCCGGCTACGCGGCCACCGTCGCCGGCGAGCCGTGGCGCTTCGACGCGCCGGTGCTGCTGGCCGGGGTCACCCCGAGCGACGACGGCTGGCTGGTCGACGAGTCGGGCGGGGCGCTGCCGCTCGCGCCCGGCCACCGCGAGCCGTGGTGGCTGCTCGCCGCGGCCGGCGCCACACCGGCGACGGTCGCCGCCGAGTGGTCGCCGGCCGGCCTGCGCCCGCTCGCGGCGTGGACCGCCGGCGGGTTCGTCCCGGCCGGCCCCCCGATGCCCGACCCGGGCGCGCCGCGCCGCCCCGAGCTCCCGCCCGACCTGCTGGCCGCGGCCCTGGTCGGCACCAACCGCCGCCCCTGGCCGGGCGAGGCCGGCCTGCTCGAGTCGGCGGCCGTGGCGCTCACCCGGCACCGCGCCGGCGTCACCCCGGCCGCCGGGCACGCGCCGGTGCCGGCCGCGCCGGCCGAGACCACGCCGCCGCTGCCGCCGGCGACCGGGGTCCGGCTGATCCGCATCCTCTCCGACGGCGCGTCGGTCGGCGCTCAGATCGCCCAGGAGCTGCTGGCCCAGTGGCTGGCCGCCGCCGCGGCCAAGGGCGGCCACGTGCCGCCGGTCGCCCTGCCGGCCCTGCTCGACGCGGGCCGGCGCAACTCGCTGATCCGCCCGGCGCTGGCCCGGGTCGCGGGCCGCCGCGGGGTGTGGCTGGCCGGCATGCGCGGCGACTGGCGCTGGCTGCGCGACGAGACCGTGGTCGTCCCCGAGTCGCCGGCGATCTGGGCGACCGGGACCACCGGCGAGCGCCTGGGCTACCTCACCGAGCTGCGCCGGGCCGACCCGGCCCGGGCCCGCGAGCTGCTGGCCACGACCTGGGAGCAGGAGTCGTCCGACGACCGCGCCCGCTTCCTGTCCGCGTTCGCCACCGGCCTGTCCCTCGACGACGACCCGTTCCTCGAGCAGGCCCTCGACGACCGGCGCAAGGAGGTGCGCGAGGCGGCGCTCGACCTGCTGCGCGGCCTGGCCGGCTCGTCGCTCGGCCGGCGCATGGCCGCTCGCGCCGCCGACGCCGTGCGGCTGGACACGCGCGGCCGCCTGGTCGTGACGCCGCCCGAGGAGCTGGATGCCGGCCTGCGCCGCGACGGTGTCGCCGCCACGCCCGCGCGCGGCCTCGGCGTCAGCGCCTGGCTGCTGGAGGAGACGCTGGCCGGCGCGCCGCTGGCGACCTGGTCCGACCCGGTCACCATGCTGCGGCTGGCCCGCGGCAACGACTGGGAGTCGGCGCTCATGCATGGCTGGGCCAAGGCCGCCGTCGCCCAGAACGACGCGGCGTGGGCGACGGCGCTGATCGACGAGCGGGCCGACATGTTGCGTGAGTCCGTCCGGTGGGACCTGCACCTGGTCCTCCCGCCCGACGAGCTGGCCCGGCTGGCCGGCGAGGCGCTGCTGCGCGACGACGGCCTCGCCCACCGGCTGCTCTCCATCCACCCCGGCAACTGGTCCGACCAGCTGTCGGCCGCCGTCTTCGAGACCATCGCCCACCGGGCCCGCACCGACCGGCACACCTGGCAGCTCGGCGAGCTCTGCCGGGCCGCGTCGCTGTCCATGCCGCCGAAGTGGGCCGAGCCGGTCGGCCGGCTGGCCCAGCAGCTCGACCAGGAGCCGGCCGCCTCGTCGCGGGTGCGGCCGGTGGCCGAGCTCGCCCGCACGCTCACCTTCCGCCACGAGATGTTTCAGGAGTTCGAGTGACCGCCTTGCGCCCGCACGCCGAGGATCAGTACGCCGAGGAGCTGGCCCTGCTGGCCGCCGCCGACGACCGGCCTCGCCCGCCCGGCTGGCGGCTGTCCCCGCAGGCCGTCGTGACCTACCTGCTCGGCGACGGCGCGAAGATCACCCCGAAGTACGTGGGACCGCGCCGGCTGATCGAGGTCGCGGTCGCGACGCTGGCCACCGACCGGGCACTGCTGCTGCTCGGCGTGCCGGGCACGGCCAAGACCTGGGTGTCCGAGCATCTGGCGGCGGCGATCTCGGGCGATTCGACCCTGCTGGTGCAGGGCACGGCGGGCACGGCCGAGGAGGCGATCCGGTACGGGTGGAACTATGCCCGCCTGCTGGCCGAGGGGCCCACGGACGCGGCCCTCGTGCCGAGCCCGATCATGCGGGCCATGCGCACCGGCACGATCGCCCGGCTCGAGGAGCTGACCCGGGTGCCGTCCGATGTGCAGGACGCGCTGATCACGATCCTGTCCGAGAAGACGCTGCCGGTGCCGGAGCTCAACACCGAGGTCCAGGCGCAGCGCGGGTTCAACCTGATCGCCACCGCCAACGACCGCGACCGCGGGGTCAACGAGCTGTCCAGCGCGCTGCGCCGCCGGTTCAACACGGTGGTGCTGCCGGTGCCGGCCTCGGCCGACGAGGAGGTCGAGATCGTCGCCCGCCGGGTGGCGCAGCTCGGCGCGTCGCTCGACCTGCCCGAGGTGCCGACCGCGCTCGAGGAGATCCGGCGGGTGGTCACCGTCTTCCGCGAGCTGCGCAGCGGCCTCACCGAGGACGGCCGCACCAAGCTGAAGTCGCCGACCGGCACGCTTTCCACCGCCGAGGCGATCTCGGTGCTCACCAACGGCATGGCGCTGGCCGCCCACTTCGGCGACGGCACCCTGCACCCCGGCGACGTGGCCGCCGGCATCGTCGGCGCGGTCGTGAAGGACCCGGTCTCCGACGGCGTGGTCTGGCGCGAATACCTGGAGACCGTCGTGCGCGAGCGCCCCGACTGGCTCGACTTCTACCGGGCCGCCCGCGATGCCTGAGCGCCTCTACGGCATCCGCCACCACGGCCCGGGCTCGGCCCGCGCGGTGGTGGCCGAGCTGTCGCGGCAGCCGCCCTCGATCCTGCTGGTCGAGGGCCCGCCCGAGGCCGACGATCTGGTCCGCTGGGTGGCCGATTTCGGTCTCGAGCCTCCGGTCGCGCTGCTCGGTTACGCCGCCGACGACCCCCGGCGGGCGGCGTGCTGGCCGTTCGCCGTCTTCTCGCCGGAATGGCAGGCGATCCGCTGGGCGGTGGCGAACGGCGTGCCGGTCCGTTTCTTCGACCTGCCCTTCGCCTACCGCCTCGGCGGCTCGCCGCCATCCCGGCCGTCGCCCTCGCCAGCACCGCCCAACTCCCCGGCGCCCGCTCCCTCGCCCTCCGACGCGCCCCTTCCTCCACCGTCCGGCACGCCGGCGCCCGTTCCCTCCGACACGCCCCTTCCTCCACCGTCCGGCACGCCGGCGCCCGCTCCCTCGCCCTCCGACGCGCCGCTCCCGCCAAGCCCGCCGGACATTTCGCCTTCGTCGGAAATTTCGCCTCCGGCCGAGCCCGCGCGGCCGGTCGATCCGATCGGGGAGCTTGCCCACGCGGCCGGTTACGACGACCCGGAGCGGTGGTGGGAGGACGTCGTCGAGCATCGCGGGATGCCGGCCTTCGAGGCGATCGCCGAGGCGATGGCCGAGATTCGCGACGGTTCGCCCGAGGAGCCGGACGACCTCGTCCGCGAGGCCTACATGCGCACCGTGCTGCGGCAGGTGCGCAAGACGCACGACGACATCGCGGTGGTCTGCGGCGCCTGGCACGTGCCGGCGCTGACCCGCAAGGTCGCGATCAAGGACGACGCGGCGCTGCTCAAGGGACGCCGCAAGGGGAAGGTCGCGTTCACGTGGGTGCCCTGGACGTACGGGCGCCTGGCTTCCTGGTCCGGTTATGGCGCCGGCGTGCGGTCGCCGGGGTGGTACCACCATCTGTTCACCCACACCGACGAGGTCGTGCCGCGCTGGCTGGTCGACGCGGCCGGCGTGCTGCGGGCCGAGGGCGTGCCCACCTCGTCGGCGCACGTCATCGAGGCCACCCGGCTGGCCGAGGCGCTGGCCACGATGCGCGGGCGGCCGCTGGCCGGGCTGGCCGAGGTCACCGAGGCGGCCGAGGCCGTGATGTGCGACGCCGAGCCGCTGCGGGTCGAGCTGATCAACAAACGGCTCGTGGTCGGCGAACGGCTGGGCGGCGTGCCGGACGAGATGCCGGCGGTGCCGCTGGCCAAGGACCTGGCGGCCGAGCAGCGGTCGGTGCGGCTCAAGCCCGAGGCGCTCGAGCGGGCGCTCGACCTCGACCTGCGCAAGGAGACCGACCTGCGGCGCAGCCGGCTGTTGCACCGGCTGCGGACCTTCGACGTGCCGTGGGGCGAGCCGGTGGCGTCGGGCCGGGGCACGGGCACGTTCCGCGAGGAGTGGAAGCTGCGGTGGCAGCCCGAGTTCGCGGTGCGGCTGGTCGAGGGCAGCATGTACGGCACCACGGTCGCGTCGGCGGCCACGGCCAAGGTGACCAAGGCCGCCGATGAGGCCGAGACGCTCGCCGACGTGACGGCCCTGGTGGAGATCTGTCTGCTGGCGGATCTGGCCGACGCGTACGGGCCGGTGCTCGCCGCCCTCGACGTGCGCGCCGCGCTGGACGCCGACGTCGGGCACCTGATGGCCGCGATCCCGGCGCTCGCCCGCACCCTGCGGTACGGCGACGTGCGCCGCACCGACGTCGCCGGGCTCGCCGCGGTGACCGCGTCGCTGCTCGGCCGGGTGTGTGCGGGGCTGCCCTCGGCGGTGGGCTCGCTCTCCGACGAGGCCGCCAAGGTGCTGCGCGATCGCATCGACGGGGTGCACGCGGCGGTCGGCCTGCTCGCCGACGACGACCTGCGGTCCCGATGGCTGGCCACCCTGTCGTCGCTGGCCGGCCGGGCCGACCTGCACGGGCTGCTGGCCGGGCGCCTCACCCGCCTGTTGCTCGACGCCGGCCGGCTGGACGCGGCCGAGGCCCGGCGCCGGATGCGGCTTCCGCTGACCGTCGGCACCGCGCCGGCGCACGCGGCGGCGTGGGTCGAGGGGTTCCTCTCCGGCGGCGGCCTGCTGCTCGTGCACGACGCCGCGCTGCTCGACCTGCTGGACGGGTGGCTGGCCGACATCCCGGCCGACGCCTTCGACGACGTGCTGCCCCTGTTGCGCCGGACGTTCGGGGCGTTCGACGCGGGTGAGCGCCGCGCGATCGGCGAGCGGGTGGCCGGGAAGCGTGCCACGGCCGATCGCGGGGGCCTGGGGTTCGACCCGGCCCGCGCCGACCTCGTGCTGCCGACGCTGTCCGTGCTGCTCGGGCGGGAGATCGGCGTGCTGTCGGGGCCGGACATCATCACCGAAGCCGCGCCCGCGATCGCCGCGGGGAGCACCGCCGCCGCCAAGATCCACATCATCGGCCCCGGGGAGACGCCGTGAGCGAGGAGATCGACGAGGCCACGCGCGAGCGTTCGCGTCGGTGGCGGATGGTGCTCGGCGGGCCGGCCGACGAGGCGCTGGGCAAGGCCGAGGGCCGCGACGGGCAGATGGACGCCGCGCTGGCCGCGCTCTACGACGCGGGCGGCGAGGGCGACGGGCCGCCGGGCAGCAAGCGGTCGGCCGGGCTCGGCGGATCGGCGCCCAAGGTGGCCCGGTGGCTCGGCGACATCCGGGAGTACTTCCCGAGCACGGTCGTGCAGGTCATGCAGTCCGACGCGATCGAGCGGCTGGACCTGACCCGGCTGCTGCTCGAACCCGAGATGCTGGCCGCCGTCGAGCCCGACGTGCACCTGGTCGGCACGCTGCTCTCGCTCAACCGGGTGATGCCGGCCAAGACCAAGGATGCCGCCCGGCAGGTGGTCCGCACCGTGGTCGAGCGGCTGGAGAAGCGCATCTCGCAGAAGACCCGGGCCGCCGTCTCGGGCGCGCTCAACCGGGCGGCGCGGATCAACCGGCCCAAGCACTCCGACATCGACTGGGACCGTACGATCCGGGCCAACCTGAAGCACTACCAGGCCGACCTCGGCACGGTGATCCCCGAGCGGCTGGTCGGCTACGGCCGGCGGACCACGGCCGTGCAGCGCGACGTCGTGCTGTGCGTGGACCAGTCCGGCTCGATGGCGGCCTCGGTCGTGTTCTCCGGGGTGTTCGCCGCGGTGCTGGCCTCGATGCGGTCGCTGCGCACGTCGCTGGTCGTCTTCGACACCGCCGTGGTCGACCTGACCGACCAGCTCAGCGACCCGGTCGAGGTGCTGTTCGGCACGCAGCTGGGCGGCGGCACCGACATCAACCGGGCGATCGCCTACAGCCAGCAGCTCATCACCCGGCCCCGGGACAGCATCTTCGTGCTGATCAGCGACCTGTACGAGGGCGGGGTCCGCGAGCAGATGCTGCGCCGGGTCGCGGAGATGACCTCGGCCGGCGTCCAGGTCGTGGTGCTGCTGGCGCTCTCCGACGAGGGCGCACCGGCGTACGACCACGACAACGCCGCCGCGCTCGCCGCCCTCGGTGTCCCGGCGTTCGCCTGCACGCCCGATGCGTTCCCCGATCTGATGGCCGCGGCCATCGAGCGTCGTGATCTCCGAGCATTCGCCGAGCGTCTTGAGTCGGCGCCGAAAGGTAACTAGCGTATGACGGTATGAGTGCTTACCTGGAGAGCCCGCGGATCTGGCAGGAAAGCTGGGACCGGCAGCAGCAGGCGTTCATGCCCGACCGCGAGGAGCGGTTCGCCGCGATGCTCGATGCGGTCGGCGCGGTCACCGACGGCCGGCCGCCGAGGCTGCTCGACCTGGCCGGCGGCACGGGCACGATCTCGCTGCGCACGCTGGCCCGCTATCCCGGCGCCGAGGTGACCGTCCTCGACCAGGACCCGGTGCTGCTGGCGATCGCGCGGGCGTCCCTCGGCGCGGGCGGGGATAACGGCGCGACCGGGCACGACAGCGCGAGCGGGGATGACAGCGCGCGGGCCACCGTGGTGGACGCCGACCTCGGTGATCCGTCGTGGCGGGCCAAGCTGCCGGGCGAAGGGTTCGACGCCGTGCTCACGGCCACGGCGCTGCACTGGCTGCCGGCCGAGCGGGTGGCGGCCCTTTACGGCGAGGTTCTCCAGGTGCTGCGGCCGGGCGGGATCTTCGTGAACGCCGACCACATGCCCGAGGAGTCGTTGCCCACGCTCTCCGAACGACTCCGCGCGCGGGCCCGCGCCGAGCGGGAGGCGCGCTATGCCTCGGGCGCCGCGACGTCCTGGGGTGACTGGTGGCAGCGGGCGGCGGCCGATGCGTTCCTGGGGCCCAAGGTGGCCGAGCGGGAGCGCATCTACCCGTCGGCCGTGCACAACCACGAGTGGACGCCGCCGGCGCTCTGGCACGTCGACGCCCTGCGGGTGGCCGGTTTCCGCGAGGCCGGCATCCTCTGGCGCGGCGGCACGGACGCGGCGGTGGCCGGGCTGCGGTGAGGTGAGGTAGCTCTCGCCACAATCGCCGCACAACCGGCCTAAAGTGAGCACATGCCATTGAGCGGTGAATATGCCCCCAGCACCAGCGCCTGGGCGCGCGATCAAGCCGAGACCATCGAGTCCACCAACGGCGCCGAGGGCGGGCTCCTGCAGGGGATGCCGGTCGTCGTGCTGACCTCGCGCGGGGCGAAGTCCGGCAAGCTGCGCAAGACCGCGCTCATGCGGGTCGAGCACGACGGGCAATATGCGGTCGTCGGCTCGCTGGGCGGAGCGCCCAAGCATCCGGTCTGGGTCTACAACCTGCGCAAGGAACCGCACGTCGAGCTGCAGGACGGGCCGGAGCGGCACGACTACGTCGCCCATGAGACCGAGGGCGACGAGCGCGAGCTGTGGTGGAAGCGGGCGGTCGCGGCGTTCCCCAACTACGCCGAGTACCAGAAGAAGACCGAGCGGATCATTCCGGTGTTCGTGCTGACCCGGACCGACGCCTAGCCCGGGCCGCACCTCGGCTCCGACCGTCGGGAGACCCGCTCGATCGGGCCAACCTCGGGAAAATCGGCTGCCTCACGAGCATCGATGGTCGATCATGGCATCATGCGTACGCCCCATCAGTCCGTCGACCGGCACGCCGGCCGCGCCGTGGAGCAGGCGGCACCGTCGCCCGCTCCCGCCGCCGTGCCGCTGTCCGGGGCCGTCGATGACGGCGACCGCCTGGTGGACGTGGTCGACCTGCTCGCGCTCGACGGGTTCGTGACCGGTCGCGAACCCTTCGGGCGCAGCAAATACCTCGAGAACGTACGCGCCGACGCGTCGCTGACCACCGACGACGCCCGCTTCGTGCGGGACGCGGTCGAGGACGACGGCCAGGCCCGGCTCGCGGTCGGCGAGGGCTGGACCCTGCACGTGATGCGCTGGAAGCAGAGCCGCCGGGCCCGGGTCACGGTCACCGCGATCACGGCCGAGCTGGCCGACTCCGTGCTCGATGCGGCCACGACCGGCGCGGTCGAGGAACCGGCGCCGGCGGGCGAGAGCGTACCCATCGGCTTCTGGCATTTCGGTCCGCACGGACCGCGACGGGTCCCGCGCGAGATCGACGCCGCGCCCTGGGAGAAGATCAGCGCCAACTACGCGCGCCCGGTCGCACAGACCCTCGAGCGGCTGATGGCGCTGGACGGCTCGGTGGTCAACGGCCGGCTCCTGCTGCTGCACGGCGAGCCCGGCACCGGCAAGACGACCGCGCTGCGTGCCCTGGCCCAGCAGTGGCGCTCGTGGTGCCAGGTCGACTGCGTGCTCGACCCCGAGCGCCTGTTCAGCGATCCCGCGTACCTGATGAGCGTGGCCCTGGGCAGCGACGAGGAGGAGCCCCGCTGGCGTCTGCTCATGCTCGAGGACTGCGACGAGCTGATCAACGGCGAGGCCAAGGCGTCGGCCGGCCAGTCGTTGTCGCGCCTGCTCAACCTCACCGACGGCCTGCTCGGCCAGGGCCGCAACGCCTTGATCGCCATCACGACGAACGAGGACCTGGCAACCTTGCACCCCGCGGTGATCCGGCCCGGGCGGTGCCTGGCGAGCATCGAGGTCGGCCGTCTCCCGTACGCCGAGGCGGTGGCGTGGCTGGGTTCCTCCCGAGGCATCGGCCCCGACGGCGCCACGCTGGCCGAGCTGTACGCCCTGCGCACGGGCGCCCAGCCGGTCACCGTCCCCACCGCCACCCCCACGACCGGCATGTACCTGTAGGCGCTACTCCGGTTTGTTGCCCGCCTCGCCGCCGACCTCGAACGGCGTGCGCACGTCGGTGTAGGCGAGGTGGGCCAGCAGCCCGTCGACCGCGTGCTGCAGGTTGTGGCAGTGGTCGACCCAGATGCCCGGATTGTCGGCCACGAACGCGATCTCGTACGTCTCGCCGTCCCCCACGTCGAGCGAGTCGAACCACCACGGACTGCCCGTCGCCGCCACCCCGTCGCGGCTGAGCACCACGGCATGGTGCCCGTGCAGGTGCATCGGGTGGACCTCGCCGCTGTTGTTCGCGATCGTCATCTTCACGATGTCCCCGGTGGTGACCATGAACATCGGCACGTCCGGGAAGAGGTGCCCGTTGATCGACCACCAGAGTCCCGGCTTGCCGTCGAGAAAGCCGGCCCGCCGCCCGATCCGGTAGTCGAAGTTCCGGTTCGCCTTGCCCGGATCGAACCCGAGATCCGCCTTGGCCCCATACGACAGAAAGTCAATCGTCGCCTTCGGCTCACCGGTCGCCCCACCCCCGGCGGGACCCGCTCCCCCACCGGCCGCGGCCGTGGTCAGCGCCGCCCCCGCGCCCACATCGAGGCGCGCCAAGCCCGAGGCCGGCACCGTAAAGCTCAGATCAACCCGCCCACCCGCCGTCACCACGACGGATTTATCCGAAATATCGGTCGGCCCGTGCACCTCGCGACCGTCGATCGCCGCGACCCGATACGGCGCCCCCGTCACCCATGCGCGGAGCGGCTGGGCGTCCGTGTTGATCACCCGAGCGCGCACCACCTGCTGCGGCCGCGCCGCCAGCGCCGACTCTCCCGGCCGGCCGTTGATCGTGCGGCGGCCGTCGTAGGTGTGCACCGCGACGACCTGGTCGATCCCCTCGGAGAACACCGGCTCGGTCACCACCAGCGCCCCGAACATGCCGCCCTTGACCTGCTCGTGCGAAACCTGGTGCGAGTGGTACCAGAACGTCCCGGCGTCCTGCGCCACGAACCGGTAGACGAACTGCTCGCCGGGCTGGACCGCGTTCTGCGTGACGCCGGCGACGCCGTCCTCCGCGTTCGGGACGTCGACGCCGTGCCAGTGCAGGGTGACACCGTCGGTCACGTTGTCGTTGATCAGCGTGACCTGGACGAGCTGCCCCTTCACCGCCCGGATCTCGGGACCGGGCGTGACGCCGTTGAGCGTGTACTTCCCGTTCTTCTCCCGGCGAGCGGTCAGCGTGACGGCGACGTCGGGGTCGCCGGTGCTCGGACCGGTCAGCGTCGAGACGTCGAGCCCGCCGGCGCTGTGCACGTGACCGGTCTGCGGACCGCCGCCGAAGTCCGCGTACCCCATGGTCGCCATGTTGTAGGTCGAGGGGACGAGGCTCTGTTGCCAGAAGTAGCCCAGCGGTCCGAGGATCGCCACCGTCGCCCCCACGGCGATGGCGATCTTGACAGATCGGCGCACGGCTCAGGCCGCGACCGGCGCGCTCGCCTGTGCGGAGCCGGCCACGCGCGCCTGGCGCATCGCGATCGAGGCGACCGCGGCCAGCGCGAACGCGTTGATCGCGTGCAGCACGCCGAGGATCGGGACCGGGAAGCTCGCGTACGCCAGCACGATCTGCAGCACCAGCACGCCGAACGTGATCGCGGCCCACTTGACCCCGCCCGGGATGCCGGCGAAGAACGACACGATCAGCAGCAGAATCACCAGCAGCGGCACGACCATCTCGCCGACCACCGCGTGCACGGCGATGCCGGCGTTGTCGGAGTCTTTGGTGAAGACCTGCCCGTCGTCGGTCTTGTGCAGGATGTCGAACAGCGCGTAGGCGATGGCGCACGCCTGCACCACAACCCCAACGGCGATCAACATGGCGAGAACCCGGTACACAGCGCGCACGACGCTCCCCCTCCAGTGTCCCTACGTTTCCGTGTGCACATCCTGCCTCTCCGGTACGACAAGAAGCACTTGCGCCCTCAGGAAACCCTCAGTATCGACCCGTGCGGCTGACCGGCTGCCGAAGCCGCCGCCACCGCCCTCACCCCTCGGCGGCGCCCGACCCGCCCGGCCATGCCGCGGGGATTCCGCGATTAGTCATCCGTCCGGGCGACCGATTCTTCCGGCAGGGAAGCCTTGCCTAAGAAATGCGGGAAAACAGAAAGGGAAGCGCCCGCCGTCCTGACGATCCAGGCGACGGGCACCAAAACTGAGGAAAGGCCTACTCAGCCTCGTACGTAAGGCAGTCCGCCTTGTCCACCGAGGGCCCGACAACAATCGCCGGCGCATGGCACTCGAGGTCGGAGTTGTGCACGCAATCGGCCCGCTTGCAGGCCCCGACCTGCGCCAACGCCTGCCCGATGCCCCCCTTGGCGCCGCTGTCGACGAAGGTGTCACATTCGGAGTTCATGCTGCCGATGGTGATCGCGAACGCCGTACAGCCATCATGGTTGTAACTGCATGCGCTTACCGAACAGGTCTGCACGCGGGGCATTTCCAACATCTGCGTCATGGCGGCCTCATTTCACATCTCTTACGCGGTCACTTCTGAGAATAGGCCAGCGCCCGCCATTTTCTTCAGGAGGCACGAATGAAGTTGAACCGCTTCCATCCTCGAGCAACCCACGCCAAGGCGTTCTCGGCAAACTCTCAGAGATCAACGGATCGTTTTGCCCCGCTATGTCCCTTGCCATTGGGACCATGAACGTGCGGACCCGCCTCAGGACGGGCCGCCGTGTGCCTAGTGAGCAAGGGATGAACCAAGATGAGCACTCACGACGAAGACCGGCCGGTCCGGATGGCAAGCGGATGGTGGCGCAGTCACCGGGTCGCTGCCGGCGTGGTCGGCCTGGCCGCGCTGCTCGGCGGCGGAGCGTACCTGCTGACCTCTCACCTCACCGACCACGGATCGACGCGGGCGCCGGAAGCCGGAGCGGTCCGACCGCTCGTCACAAGTTCGTCGGGAGCCCGTAGTTCGGCGGCGTCCGCCGATGCCGGCGCCGATTCGGTGATCGCGCCGTCACCTTCGACCGCGCCGAGCCAGTCCACCTCCTCGTCACCATCGGCTCCGCTGCTGACGCTTGCCCCTAGCGTCGCGGCGGAGATCAAGAAGGCGAGAGAGCAGTCGGAGAAAGACGGCTATCCGGTACTGCGCCCTCTGACCCCGGCAGCAAATGCGGTCATGGGACCGGTCGATGTGCGTAACACCAGCGACAAGAGGGGCTCGGTGCGCATTCTTACCGCCAAGCACGACCTGTCCGGTCAGCGCGAGATGCTGTGGGCGGCGGATGGCGGCAGGCCGGTCGGTAGCGCACGATGCACCGACAAGTTTCACTTCAGCAACGCGGAGAAGCCGCACGTGCTGCCCACCATGCTGTTGTGCTGGCGCACCTCCTCGGCCAAGAGCGTGGTCGTTGTGAAAGTGAGCTTCCACGGCAAGCCTCAAGCGACCGAAACCGTAGCGATCCTCGACCGCGAGTGGGCCAAGCTCTGACGAGGCGATCGAAAGTGCGGCGTCACCGGTCTCGGTGGCGCCGCATTGCTTTCGGGGTGGCGAGTGTAACGCCGCAGAGCCCGAGATCTCCCTCATCGCAGCATTCCGCGGTAGACGGCAAGGCAAAGCGAGAGCATGAGTTCTTGGCCACATACGTGCCAATCGTCGAATTGTGCGGAACGAAAGGAACTCACCATGGCTAATCCCGACCAGGACGACGGCCGGTTGCGACGGATCACTACCCACGGCGCTTTCGCCCTGGCCGGCGCGGCGACGGTAGGCGTCGTAGCCCTCGCAGCCGCGGTCGACGACGGTTCCCGTAGTCCGACTCGCGACGGCTCTGCTGCTGTCGCCGCTCTCGACGGGACGACCCGCGTCGCCCTTGAGCAGAGCGCCTCACCCGCGCCGACCACCTCGGCCTCATTGACGCCGGATCAACAGCGACGGCTCGACGCCGTCCGGGCAGCCTCTCGGAACACCGCGCCCATCACCCGTCCGCTCCCGCCGCCGCCGGCCGCGCAGCTGCGGGATTTGACAGTCGTGGAGCGCGGATCACCGAGCAGCGGACGTACGTTGCGGATCGTCTCGGCCCGCGGTGACCTGACCGGTCAACGGGAGCTCGCCTGGGTCGCCGATCGCGGCTGGCGGGTGGGCCGGGCGTGGTGCTCCAACACCATCCGGCTGTCACCGGATGTTCCCGCGACACGTCAACCGACGCTGCTGCTGTGCTGGCGTACGAGCGCGCACCGCAGCGCCTATACGGTCATGGTGGATGTGAGACGAGGACCGTCCGCTCGAGAAAGTGTCGCCGCACTGGATGCCGCTTGGCGCCGATTGCGCTAGACGCCTGACCTCTTGACGGCCCGCCATCTTGTGGCGGCCGGTCGGCATTCTCAGTAGCAAAGGACCGGCGGCCCGGAGCTCGTGCTCCGGGCCGCCGGTTTTGGTGACCACTACTTACCGATCAGGCAGGCGCAACCGTGAAGGTGGCGCCGCTGGTCACGGCGGACTGCTGGTAGTTCGCGTTGGTGGTGTCGGCCCCCAACGTGTTGTCATTAACGACGGTCAGAGTGTAGGCGCCGTTCGGTACGGGCGCGGCCGGGTAAAGCTTCAGCGTCACGCCGGTCAAAGTGCCGGTAGCCGCCGCCGACATGGTGGCTGACATCCCGTCGGGAGCGACCGACACGATAGTCGTCCCGTTCGCGATGGCGGAGGACGTGCCGGCGCCGGAGATGACCCGGCCGACATCTGCCTGGGTCAGCGGTGCACCGGTGCTGCCGGGCACAACTGTGAGCGTCGTTCCGCCTGCCACGGACGCGCTGACACCAAGGGTGGCGTTACCTGTGATGGTGTGTACCGGAGCAGCGCCTGTGGCGCCACCAACGGTAAGGGCACCGGTCGCACCATTGGCAATCGGATAGTTCGACAGCAGAATGCGGCTGGGGCTCAGAACCGCCGTAATGATGGTGTTGGGCGCGAGTTGGTCGTTGCCGGCGTCGGTGATCGCCTGACCAACGGCTTTCCAGGTGACCGTCTGCGCGGCCAGTGTAAGCACCTTGGTGGTGACGTCGGCGGTTGCCCCACCGGCCAAGGCGACCGTATAGCCGGTCGGGTCGAAGACCGCACCCGTCTCGTCAAACCGCCGGTTCAACGTCAGCGTGCAAATCAGCAACGTGTCACTGACTCGCAGGACGTTCGCGCACTCCTGAATCGGGCCGTTGGCCTTGTTCCCAGAGCCGTCGTTGGCGGGGTTGTACGTTCCATCGACGAGGTAGACGCTGGCGCTGCTGCCGAAGTTGTAGTTGAGGAAGCCCGAGCCGGTCACCTGCACGTCGGTTGTGGGCGTGGTGTTCGGTGCCGTCTTTGGCGTAACCGAGATCGCGTTTTGGAACGAGAACGCGTTCTGCAGAGACACCGTGCCGGTCGACGTGGTGACCACCAGCGTCGCGGCATTGTCCGGGCTGTGCGCCGGAGTCGTGGCATAGAAGGCGCCGGTGCTGTTGGGCTGGATGTTCGACAGCGGCACGCCGCCGAGCGAGGCCGAGATCGAGCCCGCCGTCAGCGGGAAGTTGCTGCCGTACACGGTGATGCGGGTACCACCGTTGGTCGTGCCGGCAGCCGGCGAGATCTTCGTCAGAGTGACCGCCGGCGAGAGCACATACGTGGCGCTCGCGATGACGTTGCCGGCACCGTTAGTGGTGCTGTCGTAAATGCAGATGTTCCACGTCCCCGCCGTCAGGTTGGTGGCGTCGCTCGGAACGCTGAAAGCAATCTGGTTGTCCGACAGCTTGCGCAGATTGGCCGTCGGAACGGGCACAACGCCGGTCGTAGCACCGGCCGTCGAGTAGTGCGTACCCGTGCACGTGGCGGTCCGGAGCACCACACCCGGTGTCGTCGCGAACAAGGTCGAGTTCGGATCCGCGGTCTGCACTGTCAGACCGTTGTTGCCGCCCGAGGGGCCGCTGTTCTGGTTCAGCACGATCCGGTTGACGGAGTAGTTCGCGTCAGTGAGGAGTGTGCTGGTCGCGGTGGTGCCGTTGAAGAGGCAGATGTTGTACGCCACCGGCGCAACGCTGCTGTTGGGAGCAGTGACGCCGGTGGGCACCGTCAGCGTCGCCTGGGTGTTCGACACCCTGGTGGCGTCGGTGGCGAACATGTTCGCCGGGGGCGTGGTGCCGTAGGTCGTGGGGCAGTTGGCTGTCGAAGAGACGAAGATCGCCCCGAGCCCCGACAGGCCCGTGAACACCGCGTCGCCCGAGACCAGCGTCAGCTGGTTGCCGCCGCCGGTCGGGCCGGCCGTCGTGCTGAGCGTCGGAGAGGTTGTCACATATGCGGTCGCGTTAAGCAACTGCGTGCTGCTGGTGGTGTTGTTGGTGTCGAAGACGCAAAGGTTGTACGCCTTGGCAGCCCCGCGATCACCGGCCGGTACCGACGACGGCACGGTGACCACGATCTGGTGCGCGGCTCCCGCCGCCTGGGTTGCGTCCCAGATGGTGGTGTTGTTGGCCGCCGTGTAGCGGGTGGTGCATGCCGTACCTGCCTGAACCTGGGCGTAGTGGCCCGCCCCGTACGTGTAGGTGCTGTTCTCGAGAGTGACCGCGGAGTTCGGCACAACGATGTTCGGGGTTGCGGTGGCGGCCACCGCCCAGGCGGCCGTCGGGGCGAGGAGCGCGACGGCGCCGACCGTCGTCGCCGTGATCCCGACACCCAAAAGTCGGGATTTGTAACTGGATTTGGACTTGCGCATGCGAGGTCCTCCTACGGGTCCGCGCGGACCGCGTCGCTGGATGGTGGGGCCCGGCGTCCGGGTGAACCGTCGCGGGCCGTCTCGCGGGAAGCGTAACTACTCGTAGCGGACCAATTGCGAAGAGTCATAAATATCGTTGTTTAACCGTCTGTATCGGTTATGTTGTACCGCCGTCGGGCACGAAGAGTTTCGGGCGCGCTCGCCGAACCTCCGGCGAGCGACACGAGCGGTGCCTTACGGTGATCAGCGGAGCTTGGCCCACTCCTGGTCGATGACCTTGACGCTCGCCGCGGTCGACGGGTGGCCGCTCTGGTTCACCAGGACGGTGGCGACGCTCTTGTGGTTCGACGTGCGCCAGCAGAGCAGCAGGTTCGGCTGGACGGTGGGAGCGCTCGACTGGCTGAACCGGACCTTCTGCGTGCACCTGGCGTTGCCGACCGACTTGCCGGCGTCGCCCGCCCACAGCAGCTCGCGGTGGCCGGTCAGGTCGAAGCGCGCCGTGATGATGCGGATGGAGCCGTTCGGCATGGCCTGGTTGCGCTCGCTCACCTTGCCGGGCTCGGGGCCGGCCGCGGTGAGCGGCCGCTGCAGGGCGACTCCGTCTCGCTGCGCCTTGTCCCGCGCCTTCCGGACCGCGTCATCGGAGGGGGAGGAGGAGGCGGCGGAGGAGGAAGAGGACGACGGTGACGGCGTGGTGCCTCGCGAGGACGGGGATGAGGACGAGGCGGACGCGAGAGGAACGCTGTCCGGCTGCGCCGTCCCCACGCTCGACGCCGCCGGCGACGGCAGTGGCGCCAGCGCGCCGGTCTCGCCGGTGGTCGAGGCACGGTGATCCATGACCTGGTCCGTGACGAGGTAGGCGCCGCCGCCCAGCACGGCGGCCAGGCCGACCGCCCCTGCGACGATCTTCGTGCGGCGACTGTCAAAAGAGCTCATTCGGAATCCCCATGAGTCTCGGCGTCGGCCCGCCCGAGAGGGCGGACCCCGAGCACCCATGGTTGCAAAAGAGCGGATAAACCGGGCTAAAACGAGCGCCCTTTCAGCCCATACTCAGCCACTCGCGGCGGATCACCGACTCGCCCACGGCCGGGGCGGGGCGGCCGGACGTGCTGGTGGCGACCACGACCACGCTCTTGGCGGCCGACATCCGCCAGCACACCAGCAAGCCCGGGCGGACCTGGGGCGACGGCACGTCGTCGAGGCGGAACGTCTGCGTACAACGGGCCGCGCCGATCGGCTGGCCGGCGTCGGCGGCGCCCAGGGTGTCGGTCAGGTCGGTGCGGGCCGAGACGATGCGGAGCTGGGTGCCGTCCGGGGTGAGCTCGTTGCGCACGATCGCGGCGTCGTCCGCCATCGCCTGGCCGGGCGCGAGCGAACGCGGCGTCAGCAGGCGGCTGACCTGCTGGGCCGCGAGCTCGGCGTCGGTCAGGCCGCTCGGCGACGGCACCGGCGAGGGGCGCCACGAGCGGCGGGCGGCGGACATCGTGCCGGGCGGCGGGCCGGGGGTGGGCGGGGCCGGCACGCTGGCCGCGGTGACGGACGGCAACGGCAACGCCGAGGCGGCACTCGCGGACGGGGACAGGAGCGGCGCGAGCGGGGCCACGCCGGAGACCTGCGACGAGCGGTTCATCGCCCACGCGGTCGCCACGTACGCCCCGGCGCCGGCCACCAGCGCGGCGGCGGCAATCGCGGTCCCGACGCGGCGGCGTTTGCGGCGCCGCCGGAGGGCCGAGACGTAGAGCCCGTCGTCCACGCACCGAAGGTATCCGACATTTTCCGCTAAAACGACGATTCACCGATTCCGCAACCCGCTCGGCACCCGGGCCGGCCGAAGCGTCCGACCATGAAGACGAAGCTGCTGCTGGGCGCCGTGCTGATCGGCGCGACCGTTTCCGCGCCGGCCCTGGCGCATCACCACCCGGCCTTCCGGCCGATCGAGCAGGGGCTCGAGACCTCACCGGCGCGCCTTCTGCCCGCGGTCATTTCCCGGACCCATCCCGTACGGGTGGTGAGCACCACCCTGGACGACAAGGGCCGCCCGGTCAGCACCGTCGGCACGGCCACCGACCGGGACGCCGCCACCCGGCTCGTGACGAGGGCGCAGCGGGCCAAGAACGCGGTGAGCGTCGAGGTCGACGTCCCGGTCCGCACCGCCGACGCCGACCCGTACCGCCCGCAGCAGTGGGACCTCGACGCCATGCGTACCGACAAGGCCTGGTCCCGCTCCACCGGCAAGGGCGTGACCGTGGCCGTGGTCGACACCGGCGTCGACTCGTCGCATCCCGAGCTGGCCGGCCAGGTGCTGCCGGGCGGCGACTTCATCACCGGCACCGAGGGCCCGTCGATCGACCCGAACGGTCACGGCACCCACGTCGCCGGCGTCATCGCGGCCGCCGCCGGCAACGGGCAGGGCATCGCCGGCGTCGCGCCGGACGCCCGGATCCTGCCGGTACGCGTGCTCGGCGCCAACGGCAGCGGCTACCTCTCCGACGTGGCCAACGGGATCGTCTACGCCGCCGGGCGCGGTGCGGACGTGATCAATCTGTCGGTCAGCGCGAGCGCCCGCTTCGGCGCCGTGACGAACGCCGTCGCGTACGCCCGCAGCCTTGGTGTTGTCGTTGTCGCCGCGGCCGGGAACATGCGCGCCCAGGGCAGCCCGGTCTCCTATCCGGCCGCCGAGCCGGGCGTCATCGGCGTCGCGGCCACCACCCCCGGCGACGGGATCGCCTTCTACTCGAACGCCGGCGACTACGTGGACGTGGCGGCGCCGGGCAACTCGATCATCAGTACGTTCCCGGGCGGCTACCGGTCGATGCAGGGCACCTCGATGGCGGCGCCGCACGTGGCCGCCCTGGCCGCGCTGATCCGGGCCGCCGACCACGGCCTCGGCCCGGACGCGGTCGAGAAGGCGATCGAGTCCACCGCCGTCGACCTCGGCGCCCCCGGCCGCGACGACGACTTCGGCTACGGCCGGGTGGACGCGGCGGCCGCCCTCGATGTGGTCGCCCAGCCCGCGGCGCCCGCGGAGACGAGCGCGCCGGCGGCAACCGCCGACCCGGGCGAGAGCACCACGCCCGGCCCGGCACCCTCCGAGTCGATCACCAGTGAGCCGGCGCCCGCTTCGGCGACGCCGTCCGCACCGACAGCACCGACCGCGCCGAGGGAGGCGCCGCCCACGCCGACGGACGCCCCGCCCACGGACGCCGCGCCGACGGACGCCGCGCCGACGCCGACGCCGACCGAGGCGACCCCGGCCCCGAGGCAGACGGAGTCGACGCCGACGCCGAGCGCGACGAACCCGGCGCCGAACACGACCAACGCGACGCCGACCCCAGCGCCCGCCCGGCCGGCCAAGCCGCCCGTGCGGATCTACGCGGTCCGCACCGGCCCGACCCAGCTCCTCGTCGCGATCGACGGCGTCGACGACCAGACGGTGGAGGTCCAGCAGCAGGACGGTGCCGGCTGGACCACCGTCCGCACCTACACCGCAGCCCGCACCCACACCATCGACGATCTCGTCCCGAACGCGACGTATCGCATCGTCGTGCCCGAGAACGACCGATTCGCGGGCGGGTCTCGCGGTCCGGTTCAGATGTAAGGGCGCTAGGCCCGGAAATGATCGTGCGGTTTACTCGTCAGCTATGGGCATCATTTCCCGGGGGTTCGGGGGCAGGCGACGCGAGTCGGTTCCGGGCCTGCCACCCGGTCAGTACCTGACGCACGACTTTCCGGTGCTCTCGGCCGGACCCACACCGCGGATCCCGCTCGACCGGTGGCGCTTCACCGTCACCTCCGAGACCGGCGAGCAGAAAAGCTGGGATTGGCGGGAATTCACCGCATTGCCATATCAGGACGTGACGGTGGACATCCATTGCGTCACCAAGTGGTCGAAGCTCGGCACGACCTGGCGTGGCGTATCTCTGGACACGCTGCTCCAGGACGTCGAGACTGCTGCGGACTACACGATGGTGCACAGCTTCGGCGGCTACACGACCAACGTTCCGCTCGAGGATCTGCTGGACGGGAAGGCGTGGATCGCCTATAAGTTCGACGGCGAGGATCTTGATCCGGAGCACGGAGGCCCGGCCCGGATGCTGATCCCGCACCTGTACTTCTGGAAGTCGGCCAAGTGGGTCAACGGCCTGACGTTGATGCACGAGGACGAGCCCGGCTTCTGGGAAGCGGCCGGATACCACATGTACGGAGACCCATGGCTCGAGCAGCGTTACCAGGGCGACTGATCTGGCGTGCCGCCACGCTGAGCGGCGCGCGGCCGGAGACGCCGACCGCACGCACGCTGGTGCTCGACGTCCCCGGCTGGCCGGGCCACCTGCCCGGCCAGCACGTCGACGTCCGGCTCACCGCGCCCGACGGCTACACCGCCCAGCGCAGCTACTCGATCGCGTCGGCGTGGGACGAGACGAATCCGCAGACCGTCGAGCTGACCGTCCAGCGGCTCGACGACGGCGAGGTCTCCCCCTATCTGACCGACGAGCTGCGGGTCGGCGAGCAGCTCGAGCTGCGCGGCCCGGTCGGTGGCTGGTTCGTGTGGCGGGACAAGCAGCCGGCCCCGGTTCTGCTGCTGGCCGGCGGGTCGGGCGTCGTGCCGCTGATGGCCATGGTGCGGGCCCGCGGCCTGATCCGGGCCAAGCAGCCATTCCGCATGATCTACTCGGTGCGTACGCCCGCGGATGTCCTCTACCGCGAGGAGCTTCCCCGGCACGTACGGGATGATCCCGGTTTTGATCTTCAGTTCGTCTACACCCGCGAGGCGCCGGAAGGCTCGCCGAACCCGCCCAAGCGCATCGATGTGGCCACCATCAACACCCACGGGTGGCCGCCCGACTTCGCGCCCGACTGCTATGTCTGCGGGCCGACCACGTTCGTCGAAGCGGCGGCCAACATCCTGGTCGCGCTCGGGCACGACCCCAAACGCATCCGGACGGAACGCTTCGGAGGCACCTCATGAGAAAGCTCGACGGCAACGCGATGGCCGGCGACCTGCGGGAGATCTTCGCGGTGGAGATGACCGAGGCCCGCTTCACGTGCGCCGGCTGCGGGCGGGCCGAGGCGATCGGCACGCTCATGCTGTGGGGGCAGGAGATGGGTCGCGTGGCCCGCTGCCCGCACTGCGACGACGTGGTGCTGCGGATGGTCCGCGCCGCCGACCGCGTCTTCCTCGACCTGCGCGGCGCGCTCCGCCTCGAAGTGCCCCTCGAGGCGCCCCTCGGGGCGCCCTCCGAAGCGCCCCTCGCGGGCGCCTGAACCGGCGGGCCGAGCGTGTTCCGCCCCGCCGACCCGGGCGCACCCGTCGACGACGATCTTCTCGTCGCACTCGGCCGCGATCGCACCGCGGCCGGGCCGGACATGGTCGGCACGATCCGGGCCGCCCAGGACGAGGTGGTGCACACCCCGCTCGACCGGCTGCTGATCATCCAGGGCGGTCCGGGCACCGGAAAGACGGTGACCGCGCTGCGGCGGGTGGCCTGGCTGCTCGACGAGGGCCTGCTCGACGACGCCGAGACGCTGGTGGTCGGCCCGTCGGCGGCGTTCGCGCGCTACACCGACGACGTGCTGACCGGCTGGGGCTACGACGGCGTGCGGCACCGGTCGGTGCGCGGCCTGCTGCCGGAGATCGAGAAGACCCTCGACGAGGCGCCGCACGTGGCCCGGCTCAAGGGCGAGGCTCGGATGGCGGGCCTGCTCGCCCGCGCGTTCGAGGCGCACCGGGGACTCGACTCCGGCGATCTGCCGGAAATGATCGAGGTCGACGGCCGGGCGGTCCCGCTCGATCCGGTCGCGCTGCGCCGGGTGATCGATACGGCGCGGGCGAGCGAGGCGCCGCCGGCCGCCCGGCGGATCCTGCTGCGGGCCACGATGGTCGCCGCCACGCAGGATCCGCGGTTGTTGCTGGAGGCGGCCGACCGGCTCGCCGACCTGCTGTGGCCGGAGCTCGACGCGCCCGGCTTCCTGCACGACCTGTTCGGCTCGCGGGAGGCGCTGGCGGAGGCGGCCGGCGGCGAGTTCACCGACCGCGAGATCGCGTCGCTCTACCGCCCGGACGACGAGGACGGCTGGAGCGAGGCCGACCTGCCCCTGCTCGACGAGGCCGCCTTCCTGATCGACGGCGCGCCGGCCGGCTTCGGGCACGTGGTGGTCGACGAGGCCCAGGACCTCTCCCCCATGCAGCTGCGCGCGATCGCCCGGCGCTCGGCGACCGGCTCGATGACCGTGGTCGGCGACATCGCCCAGTCGACCGGGCTGTGGGCGCGCGACGACTGGCACGATCTGCTCGCCCAGCTGCCGTCGGCGCGGTCACATGAGCATCGCGAGCTGCGTTTCGGTTACCGCATCCCGCGGCAGATCTTCGATCTGGCCGCGGAGCTCCTGCCGATGGCGGCGCCGAGCGTTCAGGCTCCCACGACCGTACGGGACGGAAGCTCCGACCCGGTGATCGTTCCCTCCGACCCGGTCATCCGCTCCTCGCTGGTCGCCGCCGCCGCGGCCGGCTACGCCGAGCAGGGCCGCTCGGTGGCCGTCATCTGCCCGGCCCGCTGCCGAGGCGAGATCGAGGCGGCGCTGGACGCCGAGGACCTGCCCTGGCACCCGGCCGGCGAGGACGAGCCGGGCGGTGCCGGGATCGCCCTGCTCGCGCCCCACGAGGCCAAGGGTCTCGAGTTCGACGCCGTCGTGGTCGTGGAGCCCGGCCACATCCTCGACGACGACCCGCGCGGTCACCGGCTGCTGTACATCGCCCTGACCCGCGCGACCGCCCACCTGCACCTGATAGGCGCCGCCGAGGACCTGCCGGTAACCGCCGATTCCCCACCGGCCGCACATGCCGCGCTGCCGCCCGCGCCCGCATCGGCCTCGCCGGCACCCGCCGCGATCCCGACCGCGCACGCCACCACCCGGCCCGCGCCCGCCGCGGCACCGCCCGCCTCGATCTTGCCCGCGCCCGCCTCGGCCCAGCCCGCGCCCAGATCGCCCTCTCCGGCACCCGCACCGCCAGGCCTGACCGCGCTCACCCCGGCCTCGCCCGCCTCTACCGCACCGACCTCGCCGGCGTCGCCGATCTCGCCTGCGCCGCCTACCTCGCCTGCGTCGCGCACCTCGCCTGCGTCGCCGACCTCGCCTGCGTCGGCCACCTCGCCTGCCTCGCAGACCTCGACCTCGCCGGAGCCGCCCGCCTCAGCGGCACCGGCCTCGCCCGGTGCACTCACCGCTGCGCCGCCAGCGCCCGTCGCGCCCGAGCACGACCCCCTCGCGCCCGAGCACGACCTCCTCGCGCCCGAGCACGACCCATCCGAGCCCGAGCCTCAGCCCGCACCCTCACCCGATTTATCCGAAATATCCCCCGCGCGACCGGCCTACGTCGAGCCCGATCTCGACCCGGCCACGCACGAGACGATCAACATGGTGGTGCAGTCGCTGGCCGAGACCCTGCTCGCCAACCTGACCCCCGAGCTCTGGCCGGTAGCGATGCACCGGCTCGAGCAGCTGATCAACCCGACCTACGACAGCTAGGGTTTGCCCCGCGGATCACGCCGGGCTGCGGCGAGGCCCAGGCGGCGCCTGACGGCGTTCGCGAAACGCCCGAATCCAACGCCGGGATGCGCCCGCTCCGCAGCCGACGCCAGCCACCACCTGGACCGCGGGACAGACCCTAGCCGCGGAAGCTCCCCCGCAAGCGCTGGGCGAACGACGACGGTGACCGCGGCACGGTCGCCGCCGGCGGCCGAGGCGTGGACGGGCGCGAGCGCCCCACCGGCCGGTCGTAGTCGGCCGTGGCAATGGCCTCGACGATCTGCCCGTCGCCGAAGTTCTCCGAGTCCGGGATCGACGCGACGTACCCGACCAGGATCCCGTTCAGCATGATCTGCGCCTCGAGACCGGCCGTGCCGTCGTTGTCCCAGATGGCCTCGCGGCCGTCCGGCAGCACCACGCGAATGCCGTACTGCGTGATGCCGGCCTGCGGCAGCTTGACATGGGCGAAGACGTTGCGTGCCCGAAGCGTTTCAACGACTCGACGTGCCCGTTCTTCTTCCATGTGAAGACGGTAGTGCGATCAACTGTGTGCACGCTGAGTACCGCCTGTGGCACCCATGAAAGGTCACCACGCGCGGTACGCGTAACATCACTGCGCGACATAGACGCAGGTCACATCGACGAATATTACTACGCCGTAACAAGAAAAACACGATGTTTCTTTTCCCAGGGCCTTGACATACCGTGCGGTAACCGGAGCGCTTCGGCTTCCCTCCCCCACGGACCGGAGGCCATCCGATGAGCAGAGCCCACCTCGTCCTCGGCTGTCTCGTCACCGTCTCACTCGCCACCCTCGGCGTCGCGGCTCCCGCCGCGGCCGCCTCCAGCGTCGACTACGTCGCGCTGGGCGACTCCTACTCCTCGGGCGTCGGCGCGCCCGGACAGACCGGGCTGTGCCTGCAGAGCCCGAACGGCTACCCCGGCCAGTGGGTCAGCCGCAACGCGCCCAGGTCGTTCACCAACCTCGCCTGCGGCGGCGCGGTCACCGGCGACGTGCGCAACCTCCAGGTGCCGCTCGTCCCCGGCGGCGCCGATCTGATCAGCATCACCATCGGCGGCAACGACGCCGGCTTCGCGCCGACGGTGCTGAGCTGCCAGGTCTCGAGCGACGCCGCCTGCGCCCAGAAGGTCGCCGACGCCGAGGCGGACATCAGCGCGACCCTGCCGGCCAAGCTCGACGCCACCTACGCGGCGATCAAGGCCAAGGCCCCGAACGCGAAGATCGTCGTCCTCGACTATCCGCTGCTGTTCGACACATCGTCGTCCTACTGCGGCATCACCGGCATGAGCCTGGCCAAGCGCCGCGTCCTCAACCACGGCGCGCAGGTGCTCGACGACCTCATCAAGGCCCGTTCGCAAGCGGCCGGCCTGACCTTCTCCGACGTGCGCGACGAGTTCACCGGCCACGGGATCTGCGCCGCCACCGCGTACCTCAACGGCCTCACCGTGATCCCGCCGCAGAACTCCTTCCACCCCAACAAAACCGGTTACACGTACGGGTATCTGCCCGCTTTCGCCGCCGCCGTGAGCTGACCGGAGCCCGGCCCTTCCGGGGGCCGGGCCACACTACCGATTTGCACCATTTCCGGGACCACAGGATCGCCCGCGGTAGGGCATCATCTACCGCCATGGTTCGCCTCTACTCCCTGTTCGTACTCCTCGACCTGGCGCTGCTCGTGGTCGCCCTCATCGACTGCCTCTCGGCCGAGGAGTTCGCGATCCGGGCGCTGCCGCGGGTGGCGTGGGTGTTCATCATCCTGCTGTTCTCCCCGGTCGGCGCGATCGCCTGGTTCGTGGCCGGCCGCCCCGCGTCGCCGGTCCGCCTGAGCAACGGCACGGTGTGGCGCCCCGGCAGCGGCTTCCCGGAGAGCGAGCGCCCCCGTCAGCCGGGCGCCCGGCTCGCGCCCGACGACGACCCCGAGTTCCTGCGCAACCTGGCCACGTCCCTGCGCGACGACGAGTCGATGATGAAGAAGTGGGAGGCCGATCTCCGCCGCCGCGAGGAGGAGCTGCGCCGCCGCGAGTCCGACAACGAGAAGGACTAGCGCGGCCGCGACGCCGACGACGGAAGCGCCGCGGTCGCTGAGCTCCTCGCCTCGCACCGCGGACCGGCACGCCTCGAGGTCTCGCCGGTCAGTCCTCGGCCGGCACCGCGAACCGGTACACCTTGGAGTCGCGCACCTCGAAGCCCAGCCGCTCGTAGAGCCGGTTGGCCGCGGCCCGCGACGGCCGCGACGTGAGATCGACCGTGCGCGCGCCGTCGGCCTGAGCGAGCCGAACCGCCTGCCGGGTCAGCGCCGCACCGACCCCGTGCCCCCGCGCCGACGAGTCGACCACCACGTCCTCGACCCAGGCCCGCAGTCCCGTGGGGATCGGGAACGTGACCAGCGTCAGCGTGCCCACGATCTCGCCGTCGAGCCGGGCGATGAGCACCCGGTTCCCGGGAAAGGCGACGAGCTCCCGGATCCCCTGCACGTCCAGCGCCGGAGCCGACCGCGACAGCTGGGGCAGCAACCGCCCGAAGGCTTTGACCACCTCGTCGGTGACCTCGCGCACCGCCTCGATCTCGACACTCATGCCGAAGACCCTACGACGACCGGCCAAGCCGGCCACCGATGTCGATTTGGTTCCGCAGATGTTGCCTCTTAGTTAAAGCACTTAATAAACTCCCGGGGGATAGCAGCTGATCTATCTCAGCGGGAGGTCTCGTGAGGCGATCGACAACCGCGGCGCTCGCTGTCGCAACGACGGCAACCTTGGTGCTGGCGGCGGCCCCGCCGGCGTCGGCCGGCGGATCACACCGCCACCCGAGAGGCGAGATCGTCAGCGGCACCTACTCGGCCGGGGCCGCGCACACCTGGGAACGACTGCCCGGCACCCGGGTCGGCGACGACCGCGGCCAGGCCGCCGACGCCACCGTCGTGGTCGACCCGAGCCAGGCCAGGCAGCGGTACAGCGGGGTCGGCTTCTCACTCGACGAGACCAGCGTCTCCAACCTGTGGAAGCTGACGCCGGCCGAGCGGGAGAAGGCGATCAAGCTGCTCGCCGACCCCGAGACGGGGGCCGGGCTCGACCGGTTCCGGCTCACCATCGGCAGCCCGGACCTCATCGAGCACCTGCCGTTCTGGTCCTACGACGACCTGCCGGCGGGCGTCACCGACGACTTCGGCCTCCAGCACTTCTCCATCCAGCGCGACATCGACCTGCACATCGTCGACACGGCGCGGCTCATCCTGAAGTACAACCCGAAGGCGACGTTCTTCGCCTCGGCCTGGAGCGCGCCGGCCTGGATGAAGACGAACAACAAGTTCCTCGGCGAGGTCGCCCTCAAGCCGGGCAGCACGACCGACCACTACCAGGTCGGCAAGCTGCGCGACGACTGCATCGACGTCTTCGCCCGCTACTACGTCAAGTATCTGCAGGCGTACGCGCGTCAGGGCGTACATGTCGATGCTTTGACGTTGTTGAACGAGCCGGGCATGGACGTGGTCTACCCCGCCATGGACATCAGCGTCGAGCAGCAGCAGAAGCTCGCCGTCGCGATCAAACGGGAGACCCGGAAGGCCGGCCTGCGCACCGATCTCTACGTGCACGACTTCAACTTCTGGGACTGGCGCGACCCGAACAGCACCGCCACCAAGAACTACTACCGAATCATGAACGACCCGGCGGCGCGGCAGGCGGCGGACGCGATCGCCTTCCACCCCTACTGGGGCGACCCGAGCGTCATGCGCGACGCCTACGAGGAGTACGGCAAGCCGGTCCACATGACCGAGACCAGCGACCTCAATCCGGTCACCGTGCTGAGCTACTTCCGCCTCGACGCCGGCTCCTACGTGCTCTGGGCACAGACGACCGATCAGGACGGCGGCACCCTGCACTGGACCGACAAGCGCGACAACAACGTCGATTGGGACCAGGTCGCGGCGACGACCAAGTGGCCCGATCGGCTCGTCAAGGTCAACACCAACACCAAGACGTTCTCGGTACGCGACGAGCTCTACCCGCTCGGCCAGTTCGCCCGCTATCTGTCCCCTCGGGACACCCGCGTCGAGTCGAGCGCGACCACCGGCGGCGTGAGCAACGTCGTCTACCGCGATGGCAGCCACTTCACGGCCATTCTCGGAAACGCGAACAGTGCCGCCAAGTCGGTTCGCATTGTTCTCGGTGATGAGAGCTTCGTCGTGCCCGTTCCGGCCGGGGCCTATGCGACGTACACCTGGAAAGCGCACGTCCCCAGCACCCACCGCAACCACGCCCCGGTTTTCGCGCCGGCCGGCGCGGTGACCGCCGACCAGTACGTGACCAGCACGTTCCGGCTGACCGCCACCGACCGTGACCGCGACCGGCTCGCCTTCTACGCCACCGACCTGCCCGACGGCGTCACCCTCGACGCGCGCACCGGCGTCGTCACCGTGCACCCGACGAGCGCCGGCACGCAGAGCCTCACGTTCTACGTCACCGACGGAGCAGCCAGCGCGAAGACGACCGTTCAGCTGACCGTCGCCCCGCACGGCGCGCCGATCGGCGAGAAGGTCGAGGCCGAGTCCTATGTGGCCCAGCACGGCTGGACCGAGGGCGTGAACTTCATCGAGTCCAACGCGGCGGCCAGCGGCGGCAAGAACGTCGGCTGGACCGCGGCCGGGAACTGGCTGCAGTACCGCCTGGACGTCGCCACCGCCGGCAGCTACGACCTGGAGCTGCGGGTCGCCAACGGAACCGGCGCAGTGGCCGCCGGCGCCGTCTCGCTGCGGGACGCGGCCGGCACCAAGCTGGCCACGGCGGATGTGCCGGACACCGGCGGCTGGGGCACCTATCAGTCCGTCCACGTGCCGGTGACGCTGGCCGCCGGCGACCAGCTGGTCACCGTCTACTGCGAGACCGGCGGCTTCAACATCGACTATTTCCGGCTGGGCTGACGCGGTTTTTGGGTGCGCTCGGTCGTCGAGTGAGCAACGTGTCCCCCACCCCGTTCACTGGGTGGGGGACATATTGCCAACCGGGTACGACAACTTCCGGTCGATATCCACAGCGGTGATCAGCCGTTACCCATCGGCGCTCTTCCCGCTCGCCGCCCTCCCGCGCCGTTGCCCGCGCACCCTGTCGGTGGATCTTGGTGGGTCGCCGTTCTTCCGGCGCTGTCCTGCTTCTCCCGGCGCGCCAAAGTCATCGCCGCCGCCCCACCACCGCTGACCAACGCCCGTGACTGCTAGAACTTGATGATTTGCCGCCTACACAGCACGGCAAGTCTCACCCTGCGCGGCGCCATCACGTTCGCCCCCGCGACCCGTCAATCTTGATGAGGTCGAGCATCTAGGGCACGCCACATCATCAGGGCAGCTGATGCGACGTAACGGCCGAACGGGCGCCGAGCAAACAGGCGGCCGAGCAAACAGGCGGCCGAGCAAACAGGCGGCCGAGCAAACAGGCGGCCGAGCGGCCGGGCTGCGCACGAACGGCAGCGAACGGGCGGCAGAACGAACGGCAGCGAACGGCCCGGCGAGCGCGCCGACGACTGATCCACTCGTGGCGCGTATTGGTAAGCAGAGCAGAGACGCCCCAGCGGCCTGTGCAGCCGCAACGGCCGTCAACCGCAGGCCGCCTCGGCCACGATCCAGAACGGCGCCCTCTGTCCCCCACCCCGTTCACTGGGTGGGGGACATATTACGGACCGGGTACGACAACTTCCGGCCGCCATCCACAAGGCCGGCCGCAAGGGGTCAGCGGGCGTGCGCGAGCGCCCACTCCAGGGCCGCGTCGGCGATCTGCTCCCAGCCGGGCTCGGCGCACGTCCAATGGGAGCGCCCGGGGAACTCGCGGTACTCGGTCACGGTGCCGGCGGCCTTGTAGTGGTGGGCGTTCGACTTGTTCACCGCCGGCGGCATGATGTGGTCGGCGCCGCCGGCGATGAACAGCAGCGGGGCGCGGTTCTCGTTGGCGAAGTCGACCCAGGTCTCCTGCTTGCCCGGGGTGAAGTTGGCCAGCAGCCCGTACGCCCACACCCAGCTGCCCGGCGCCGGGATGGCGTAGCGGTCGTAGGCCGCCCGCGAGTCCTCTTCGGACAGCGTGTTGGCGAACGCGTAATGCCACTGCTCCGGCGTGAACCCGGCTGCCTGGTGTCGCTTGGCCGGGTTGTTGAGGATCGGGAACAGCGACTTGATCTGCGACGGCGGGCTGACCCGGACGCCCTCGGGCGGCGCCGAGTCGATCACCACGCCGGCCGCGCCGTGGCCACGGTCGAGCAGCAGCTGGGTCAGCGTGCCGCCGAACGAGTGCCCCATGATGATCGGCTTCTCGGGCAGCGCGCCGATCACTTTCTCGAGGTGGGCGATGGTCTCGGGAACGGTGAGGGCGGCGATCGGGGCGGGGTCGGCGCGCAGGGCCTCGACCTCCACTTCGAAGCCGGGGTACGCGGGCGTCAGCACGGTGTGACCCTTGGCCTCGTAGTACGGCACCCAGTACTCCCAGCTGCGCGGGGTGACCCAGAGGCCGTGAACCAGGACGATGGTGCTCATGCGTTTCCTCCCTGAAAGGCAAGCTGGTCGCGAATTTATGCGCGCGCCCGTCCCGGGAGGTGGTCCGTGCGTGCATGGATCGGGCTGACTGTGCATGCTTTTCGGAAGGTCCTACGCTGACGGCGCACGGACGGAGGCCCCGCATGGCGGTTGTTCTCGACACGACCGATCTGCCGTGGCGCGAGCGGGCAGACGCGTTGTGCGCGGCGCTCTCCACCGCCGGCGCGCTGGCCACGGTGTCGGCGCCGCCCGGCTCGCGATGCCGCATCAGCAGCTGGGCGCTGGCGCCCGGCGCCACGGTCCTGCACACGGTGACCGATGGGCACCGGATGGCGCGGACCGGCCGGCACCTGCGCTCCGACGACCCCGAGCAGATCTCGCTGGGGCTGCCGCGATCGGGATCGGTGCGCCTCGCCCACCGCGACACGACCGGCAGCGATCGGCTGGGCGAACTGCAACTGGTCGACCTGACCTCGCCGTACGCGTTCTTCGTCGACGGCCACTCCACCAACCAGGCGGTGATCCTCGACTACCGCCGGCTCGGCCTCGGCGTCGACACCGTACGCGCGGCCCTGCCCCGGCTGGAGTCGAGCCCGCTGTACAAGATGACCCGGCGGCACGTACGCGATCTCCCGGCCGTGATCGACGCGATGGCGCCCGGCCCCGCCCTGTCCATGCTCGGATCGTCCACCACCGATCTGATCCGGGCCCTGATCGCCTCGGCCGCCCCGCGACAGGATGCGTCCACGGCCGACGCCGTCAACCGGACGCTCTTCTTCCGGCTGACCGCCTTCATCCGCGCCCACCAGCGCGACCGCGACCTCGGCGCGGCCCGGCTCGCCGCCGCGCACGCCGTCTCGGTGCGGGCCGTCTACGCCTGCTTCGCCGCGCACGGCGAGCAGCTCGCCGAATGGGTCATCCGGGGACGGCTCGAGGGCGCCCGGGCCGAACTGGCCCGCACACCGGCCGGCGCCGGATCCATCGGCCGGATCGCCCACTCCTGGGGGTTCAAGGACGCGCGGCACTTCGCCCGCCGCTTCCGGGAGGCCTACCACCTGAGCCCGACCGAGTGGCAGCAGCTGACCGCCGACCACGGCGAACGCTGACGGCCGCACAGCCGGGGCCGCGCGGCCAAAACAACCACGCGGCCGAAACAACCGCGCGGCCGAAACAACTGTGGCCCGGCTGCGAACAGCCGGGCCACCGTCAATGCAACAGCGATCTCAGTCGAGCACCTCGGTAACGGTGCCGGCCGCGACCGTACGGTTGCCCTCGCGCACCGCGAAGCCCAACCCCGGCTCGAGCGCGATCGGCTTGCCCAGCGTCACGACGACGGCGTCGAGCGTGTCGCCCGGCATGACCAGCTCGCGGTCGCCCAGGTCCAGTCCGCCCGGCACATCGGTCGTGTGGAAGTAGAACTGGGGCCGGTAATCGGCGGCGAACGGCGTGTGCCGTCCCCCTTCGGCCGCGGTCAACGCGTACAGGCGCGCCTTGAAGGTCTTGTGGGGTGTCACGCTGCCCGGCACCGCGACCACCTGGCCGCGCTGCACCTGCTCGCGCTTCACCCCCCGCAGGAGGATGGCGGCGTTGTCGCCGGCCTGCGCCGAATCGAGCGACTTGCCGAACATCTCCAGGCCCGTCGCGACGCTGGCGACCGTCGGTCCGAGGCCGACCACCTCGACCGGCTCGCCCACGCGCAGCGTGCCCCGCTCGACCTTGCCGGTCACCACCGTGCCGCGCCCGCTGATCGAGAGGGTGTTCTCGATCGGCATCAGGAACGGCTCGTCCAGCGAGCGCGGCGGCACCGGCACGTAGTCGTCGACCGCGTCGAGCAGCTCCACGATGGATCCCACCCAGCGCGGGTCGCCCTCGAGCGCCTTGAGCGCGCTGACCCGGACCACCGGAACCTCGTCGCCGGGGAACCCGTACTCGGACAGCAGCTCACGCACCTCGAGCTCGACCAGGTCGAGCAGCTCGGGGTCGTCGACGGCGTCGCTCTTGTTGAGCGCCACCACCAGGTACGGCACGCCGACCCGCTGGGCGAGCAGTACGTGCTCGCGGGTCTGTGGCATCGACCCGTCCTGCGCCGAGACCACGAGGATCGCGCCGTCCACCTGCGCCGCTCCCGTGATCATGTTCTTCACGTAGTCGGCGTGGCCGGGCATGTCGACGTGGGCGTAGTGGCGGCTCGGGGTCTCGTACTCGACGTGCGCGATGGTGATGGTGATGCCGCGGGCGGCCTCCTCGGGCGCCTTGTCGATCCCCTCGAACGCGACGTACCGGTTGGCGGCCGGGTCGCGGTCGGCGAGGACCTTGGTGATCGCGGCGGTCAGGGTCGTCTTGCCGTGGTCGACGTGACCCATCGTGCCGATGTTGACGTGTGGCTTGTTCCGGATGAACTGGCTCTTGGCCATGTCTTGTCAATCCTTACTGGAGGTAAGGCTGCGTTTGGTGGTACGCGGAATCCCGTCTGCCTTGGAGCCGGGACGCGTCAGAACCCATGCGGCGGCTACCCCTCCCCCGGGTTCTGCTGCCGATGGGGAAGGGTCAGAGTCGGGTATCGACGATGTGCGCGCATGCGGGAGCCACCACGAGGGGCAGCTGCAGACCGGGCGCGAACATGCGGATCACGGTAGCCGGTAACGCGATCGGGCCCTAACTAATTTCCGCACCCGGGCCCATGACGATCCGCGGGTGGGCGCCGGGGTCGAGCCAGCGCAACAGCCTGATCAGGTCGGGCCGGGCGACGCTCACGCAGCCCGCGGTCGATCCCTTGCCGTTGACATGGAGAAAGATCGCCGAGCCGCGCGCGGTATCCGCCGGATTTTTCGCGACATATTCGTGTAGCTGCGCGTTCCAGCTCACTGAGGAGGGGCGATTGAAATCGATCACGGCGGCGTACGCGTACTGCACCGGATAGGAGGCGAGACGCTCGGCCTGGGTCTTCCGCCAGGTCCGGCTCGGGCTCAGGGACGGCTCGAACAGGTTGTACGTGCGGGGATCGCGCTGGTCTCCGACCCAGTAGTCGTTGCCGTCGACCCTTCGATACGGCAGCCGGACGCCCGGGTTCGCGTCGAGGCCGAACGTCTCGGTGATCCGGAACGTGCCGATCGGCGTGGTCCCGGTGTCCTGCACGCGCTTGGCGGCCGGCGCCCATCCCGCGTACCCGTTGCGCGCCGCCATCGCCGGGAACGCCGCGTGCCATCGCCCGTCGTCACCGCGCTGGTAGGCACGCAGCGTGGCATAGCTGGAGGTCATCGAACGCCCCGTGACGACGATGACCTGCCGAGCGTCACCCGGGGCGGGGACGGGCACGGTCGCCGCCGTCGTCCCGGCCATCGTCGCTGCCATCGTCGCCGCCGTTGTCGCCGCCGTTGTCCCGGCCAGCAGGGATCCCCAGGTCACACGCCTACGGTAGGCCGATCACCAGCTGAAGGTGGAGCCCTTCGCGGTGCTGGCGATCGTGCGCCCGTCACGCACGTAGCGGAAGGACATCACCACCGCGTACGTGTGGCCGCGTGCCGGCGCCGCTCCCGCCGGCCCGCATCCCTGCGTCGCCGCCTTCCCGCCGAACGTGAGCTTGCCGCAGGTCTTAGGCCCGGCCACGGTGCGCCCGCTGCCGGCGTCCTGCAGCGTCACGGTGATGCTGCCGGTGCCACCGCCGGGCGCGGTCAGGGATGCCTGGTACTGGATGTCACGGCCGGTCATCTGGCACGGCTTGGGCGCGAGCGGCGTCCCGCTGCTGAAGTCGAACGCGATGCTCTGCGTGCATTGCCAGGGCCCATAGGGCTTCGCCTCCGGTTGCGGTGACCGCGGCTTGCTCACGCTCGGTTCCGTCCGTACGCGCGGTGTCGTCACCGGTGACGGTTCCTGACCGCCCTTCTGCGGGGCCGGCGCCGGCGCTTCGGTCGCGGCGGCGGCCCGGCGAGGCGGCCGGGTCGCGGCCGTCCCGCGGATCTGCCGCCGGTCCGCGGTCGGCGCCGCCTGTACCGGCGCCGAGGCCTGCGCCCGCGGTTGCTCGCCGCCCCCACCCCGAACCTGCCAGACGGTGGTAGCGACCGCCGAAGCAATCATCGCCGCGGCGATGACCGCCATGGTCGCCCCCGGCCGCACCCACCGCCACTTGGGCGCCGCGTTCCGTTTGTCGTGGTTCCGCGGAAGCGGCAGCAGGCTGACCGCCTCGGGATCCCCCACGGCCCGGTTGTCTTCGGGGCGTTCGCTACCGGTCCGTTTCCCGGCGTCGGGCCGGGTCACGCCTTCGGACCGCATCCCGCTGCCGGTTTGGCCGCCAGCGGGTTGTCCGCTGGTTGGCCGTTTGCTCGCCGGTTGTCCGCTGGTCGTCGGGCCGCCTGCTGGCCGCCCACTCGCTGGTTGTCCGCTCGCCGTCGGCCCGCCCGCTGGCCCTCTGCTTGCCCGTTGTCCGCTCGCCGTCGGCCCGCCCGCTGGCCGCCTGCTTGCCGGTTGTCCGCTCGCTGTCGGCCCGCCCGCTGGCTGTCCACCAGCTGTCCGCCCGCTCGCCGGCTGTCCACTTGCCGGCCGGTCACTCCCCGACCACCCGCTCGCCGGCTGTCCGCTATCGGAACGCATCCCGCTACCGGCCGATCTACCAGCGTCGGCACGGTTGATGTGGCCGAAGCCGGCGTCCACCCGGCCGATCCCTCCACCAGCCGGCTGGGCGCCGCCCGCGCTCGACCGGTTGTCCAGGAACCCGTCTGTCCGGTGGTCGTCCGCCCGGTCGTCAGCCAGCCGGTCGTCAGCCAGCCGGTCGCCAGCCAGCCGGTCGCCGGTGGCCAGCCCGTCGGCAAGCCGATCGTCAGGCGGCCAGTCGCCAGCGGGCCGGTCACCAACCACCCGGTCACGAGCGGGCCGGTCGGCTGCGGGCCGGTCACCACCCGACCAGTGGTCAGCGGGCCGGCGGTCAACCTGCCGGTCACCAGCTGGCCGGTCACCACCCGGCCAGTAGTCAGCGGGTCGGCGGTCAGCCGGCCGGTCACCAGCTGGCCGGTCACCAGCGGGCCGGTCGGCTGCGGGTCGGTCGCCGGCCGGGCGGTCGGGCCACCGGGCGTTGCGCCGGGCTGGGCCCTGGTCGTGGCCGCGCTGCATCGGCGCGGGGCCGCCGCCGGTGTGCTCGCTCGGTCGCCACACGCGGTCCAGGCCTACCACCGACTTGTCCGGGTCGATCTCCAAGGAGACCGGGCGCTCCGGTCTCGGCAGCGCCGGGACGTTGCCGAATCGGCGCGCCGCGTCCGACAGGTCGGCGACCATCTCGGCCGCCGTCGGTCGCAGGCGCGGCTTTGTCGACATGCAGGCCGCGATCAGCTGCCAGATGTCCTCGGGGATGCCGGGCCGGCGCTCCGGGTTGCCCTCCATGTGCCGGCGCATCAGGTCCGGGATCGAGTCGCTGTCGTACGGCGGGCGCCCGGTCACCAGCTCGTACAGGAGCACGCCGAGGGCGTACACGTCGGTGGCCGGGCTCGCCGTCACCCCGTGGAACGCCTCCGGCGCCATGTAGTGCGGCGTTCCGACCACCGCGTTCGGCGTCGTCATGCTCGGCGTGTTCAGGATCCGGGCGACCCCGAAGTCCGTCAGCCGGGTGTCCAGCCTGCCGTCCTCCACGAGCAGCAGGATGTTGTCCGGCTTCAGGTCCCGGTGGATCACGCCGAGCTCGTGCGCCTCGGCCAGCGCGGCCGCGACCTGGGCGGCGAGCCGGGCCGCCTCCCCGGCCGGCACGGTGTGGTGCTCGCGCAGATGGTCGCGCAGGCTGCCGCCGTCGACCAGGTCCATCACCAGCCCGAGCGTCTCGCCGACGCTGAACAGGTCACGCACCCGCACCACGTTGCGGTGCCGCAGCATCAGCAAAATCGTCCGCTCCTGGACGAAGCGGGTCACCAGCTTGGGCTGCCGCAGCAGGCTCTCGTGCAGCAGCTTCACCGCGACCGGCGTGCCGGAGGCTCGGTCGACCCCGCGCCACACGGTGCCGGTCGCGCCCTGCCCGATCGGATGCTGGAGGACGTACGAGTTCCCCACGCATCGCCCGCTGAGATCCATGGTCGACGCGCCGACGGAATCCGCGCGTGCGACGCTGCTCGTGCGATCCTTGGTCACTCGGGGTTCCTTCCGGACAGTCAGCGATGCCCCGGAATCCTGCTGTTTGTCCGGATCGACCGCAAGCCTGTGCGCCCAAGTTCGCACCTTTGGTAGGAGTCGCCGGATTCGCGTCACCGGCGGGGGCGGCGTTCGTTCGAGGGTTCAGGAACGCGTTGGTTCCACCCCGTCGAGGCCCGGCTCGGAAAGATCGACATCGGGCGGCGCCACCGGCTCGGGAGGATCGACACCGGGACGATCAGCCGGCCGGGGAAGATCGACACCGGGACCACCAGCCGGCCGGGGAAGATTGACACCGGGACGACCAGCCGGCCGGGGAAGACCGCCACCGGGACGACCAGCCGGCTGGGGAAGATCGACACTAAGCCACCGCAAGGCCCGCAAGGCGAGAACCGACAGCCACGTGAAACCGATCGCGATGGCCAGCCGCTGGAAGACGCCGGTCGCCGCCTGCACCCCGCCGGCCAGCACAAACAGCACCGGAACCGCGACGCCGACCAATCGGCAGTACCACCGCCAACGCGCCGCCGGACGCCAGCGGGCGGCGACGAACGCGGCCGCCGTCAGCGAACCGAAGACGAACGCCGAGGCGACGTCATGGATGATCCCGTGGGCGGTGCGGGCGGTCACGTACGGCGCCGGGTCGCTGACGAAGACGCCCGCCACCATCAGGCCCAGGCCGAAAACGGCGATCAGCGCACCGGTCCACGGCGAGACGGCCCGGCGGGCGGCGACCCCGAACGCCACTGCCAGCGCCCCCGTGACGAGGAAGTTGGCGATCTGCAAGCCGCCACCCGCACCGATCGCGGCCTCGCTCACGAAGTCGCGAACCGGGTCGTAGCCGGCCCGGATCCGGTCGTTGACGAGAAAGACCGCGATGAACAGCGGGCCGCCGACCACCCCGCACCAGAGCAGGAACCGTTGCCGGGTCATACCCGGACGATAGGCGTCGATCCCTGAGGCGACCCTGAGCGTGGCGCGCTACTCCCCCGGCGCCGGCTGCGGGCCGCAGAGGGTGCGGATCGCGCCGAGCAGAGTGGAGCGGGTGAACGGCTTCTCGATCAGCATGCTGTTGTCGTCCAGGTGCAGCTGCGGGCCGAGCGAGGCCGCCGTGTAGCCGGACATGTAGAGCACCGGCAGGTCGGGGTGGTGGGTGCGCAATGCCGACGCCAGCTCGGGGCCGGTCATCGTCGGCATGACCACGTCGGTGATCAGCAGGTCGGGGTGGGCGCCGGCCGCGACCTGGGTGACCGCCATCAGCGCGTCGGTCGCCACCGTGATCGAGTAGCCGGCGGGCGCGATCAGCCGCTGGACGAGCTGGGCGACCTCGGGCTGGTCCTCGACGATCAGCACGTTGCCGATCACCTGGGTGGTTCCCTGCCGCGCCTCGGCCGGCTGGCGCTCCTCGGCGGCCGGCAGGTAGAGGTGGACGGTCGTGCCGATGCGCGGCTGCGACTCCAGCTCGATGTGGCCGCCGATGCCCTGCACGATGCTGGCGGTGGTGGCCAGGCCGAGCCCGGCCGCGGTCGGCCGGGTGGTGAAGAACGGCTCGAGCGCCCGCTCGCGCACCTCGTCGGTCATGCCGGTGCCGGTGTCGGTGATGACCAGGTGGACCAGCCGGCCCCGGGGCGCGGCCTCCGGCGGCTCGCCCTCCTCGTGCACCTCGTTCACGGCGGCGACCCGCAGCATGCCGCCGCGCAGCATCGCGTCGCGGGCGTTCGCGGCCAGGTTGACCAGGGCCTGCTCGAGCGGGCCGCGCTCGGCCCGCACCGGCCACACGTCGGGGCCGAACGCCAGGTCGAGCCCGATGTGCTCGCCTAGCGTGCGGCTGAACAGCGACTGCACGTCGGTGAGCAGGTCGGGGATCGGGATGATCTCGGGCCGGTTGCCCTCGCTGCGGCCGAAGGCGAGCAGTTGGTGGGTCAGGGTGCGGCCGGTGTTGACCGCCTCGAGGATGTCGTTGGCCAGGCTGTGCTGGGGCGACCCCTCCTCGCTGCTGGACAGGATCATGTCGGCCGAGCCGCCGACCACGGTCAGCAGGTTGTTGAAGTCGTGCGAGATGCCGCCGATCAGCTGGCTGAGGCTGTCGAGCCGGCGCAGATGGTCGAGCTGCCGCTTGAGCCCGCGCGCGTCGATGTGGTCGGTGGTGTCGGTGACCATGCAGACGACCCCGTTGAAGCTGCCGTGGTCGTCCATCAACGGCATCATGCTCATCCGTACGCTGCGGCGCGACCCGTCGGCGCGCATCAGCCGCGTGGCCCCGACCGTCGACCGTCCCGCCTTGCACTCGGCCAGGCGGCGGGTGAGCTCCTTCTGCCCCTGGTCGTCGAGGAAGCCCCGCAGCGAGACGCCGACCAGCTGGTGCCGCGGCATGCCGAGCACGACGCCGATCGGCTCGTTGGCGTACGTCGCGACGCCCTCCGGGTCGAGCTGCAGCACGCCCTCGGGGATCGTCTCGAGCACCCGCCGGTAGCGCTCCTCGCTCGCCCGCAGCCGCTCCAGCGCCCGCGCGCTCGACACGGCCAGGGCCAGCTCGCCGGCGATGTCGCGGGCCAGCTCGACCTCGGCGGTCGAGTAGAAGGCGCCCGGCGTCTCCCGGGTCAGCACCAGATAGCCCGCGTACGTGTTGTCGACGATCACCGGGCACAGCACGGCCGCGTGGATCTCGTGTTCGTCGCCCGCCAGCGGCTCGACCCCGTCCCCGGCCAGCACGACCGGCCGCCGGCTCGCGGCCAGCGCGGTCGAGAAGTCGTCGTCGGGCAGCTGCCCCACGTGGTCGAGCACCCGGCCGAGGGCCGCCGAGCGTTCGTCGTCGATGTGCCGATAGGTGATCGCGTCGTACCGGCCGTCGTCGCGCAGCAGCTGCACACCGGCGCCGTCGCCGATCATGTCGGCCGCCGCGCGCGCCGCCGTCGAGCGCACCTCGGCCGGATCGTCGGCGACCCGGCTGAGCGCCAGGGCGAGATCGGCGAGCGCGTACCGGAGGGGGTAAGCCATGACACCCATGTCGCCCATGATCCGTGTCCAGTGGGGTGCGTGCGGCCGGTTCGCCAGGTTTGCAACCGTTGTTCAGAGGATGACGCGGTAGTGGGTGGTGATGCGGCGGTCGTCGTCGAGCAGATGAAAGGCGATCATCGGCGGCAACGCCGGGTCGATCGGCCCCTCGCCCTCGAACGGCAGCACCGACGTCGAGACCACGCCGGGGGCGGCCAGGAGCGGGCGCCCGGCGAACGTGGTGACGGCCGCCGTGTGCGCGTGCCCGCACAGCAGGGCCACCACCTGCGGGTGCCGCTCGACCACGGCGGCCAGCCGGTCGGCCCCGAACTGCCGGATGCCGTCGACGAACGGGATGCCGAGGGTGACCGGCGGATGATGGAAGCACACGAGGGCGGGCAGCTCGGGCCGGCCGGCCAGGGTCGCGCCGATCCACTCGAGCGTCTCGTCGGCGAGCAGGCCCTCGTTGTGGCCGGGGATGCTCGAGTCGCACATCAGGATCAAGGTGCCGGCGATCTCGTACGCCCGGTTGATGGGCCTGCCGTGCGGCTCCTCCTGGAGAAGCGCCTTGCGGTAGGGCTCGCGGGCATCGTGGTTGCCCGGGCACCAGAGCACCGGGCCGGGCAGGGAGACCAGGCCGCGAAGCCGCTCATACTCCGCCTCGGCGCCGTGGTCGGCCAGATCGCCGGTCACGATCACCGCGTCGGGCGGCGACGGGAGACCGGCCAGATAGCGGAAGACCCGGCTCGTGCGGTCGGCACTGCGGTCACCCGCGTCGACATGGACATCGCTGACGTGCGCAATCAGAACCATGCGTCGACGCTATGCCCGCGGGGAGATCCGCCTCGACGGCCAAAGGTCGACGGGTGGCGACTTCGGTCTAGGGTCGGGCCGGCGCGGCGAGCCGGTACAGGACGTGACGCCGCCCGGGCCAGTCGGCCGGCACCGCGGGGTGGTCGAAGTCCTCGGCCGGGTCACGGGTCATGCCGAGCTTCTCCATCACGTGCCGCGACTCGGCGTTGCCGGCGGTGGTGAAGGAGACGATCTCGGGCAGGCCGAGGGTCTCGAAGGCGTAGAGCACCACGCGGCGGGCGCCCTCCGTCGCGTACCCCCGCCGATGGAACGACGCGCCCAGCCGCCACCCGATCTCCACGCCCGGCGCGAACGGAAGCTCGGGTCGCAGCGGCTGCAGGCCGATGAAGCCGGCGAAGGCGCCGGAGCTCTTGATCTCCACCGCCCACAGGCCCCAGCCGCGCTCGATGATGCCGGCCTCGATGCGGTCGGCGAAGGCGTCGCTGTCGGCCCGGGCGAGCGTGGCCGGGAAGTGGCGCATGACGACCGGGTCGGCGTTGAGCTCGGCGAACGGCTCGCGGTCGGCCGCCCGCCACTGACGCAGGATCAGACGGTCGGTGGTCAGGCTCACCGTGGCCACGCCTTTCGTACGAGGTCGGGAAGGATCTCGGCGGCCTTCCCGCGCAGGTTGATGTCGGCGACCGCATCGAGCGTGGTCGGCTCCGGGTTGATCTGCACGACCGTGGCGCCGGAGCGGGCGGCCACGTACGGGATCTCGGCCGCCGGGTAGACCAGGCCGGACGTGCCGACGGAGAAGAGCAGGTCGCAGCCGAACGCGGCCTCGGTGGCGGCGGAGAGCTCGCCGGACGGGAGGTCCTCGCCGAACCAGACCACGCCCGGGCGGATCGGCCCGTCGCAGTCATCGCAGCGCGGCGGCGCCACCCGGTCCGATTTCTCCGGCAAAGGGGGCAACGCGGCGCTGGACCCGCAGGCGGCGCACCTCGGGGCGAAGAGGCTGCCGTGCAGATGGATCAGGGAACGGGACCCGGCCCGCTCGTGCAGATCGTCCACGTTCTGCGTGATCACCACCGACTGCGGGACCTGGGCCTCGATCGCGGCGACCGCCTCGTGGCCGGCGTGCGGGCGCACCCGCTGCACCAGGGCGCGGCGCCACTCGTACCAGCCCCAGACCAGCGCCGGATCGGCCTCGAACGCCTCCGGGGTGGCCAGTGCCTTGGCGTCGAACCGGGACCACAGGCCGGTCAACGCCTCCCGGAAGGTGGGAACGCCGGACTCGGCCGACATGCCCGCGCCGGTGAAGACCACGACCCGCTCAGCGTCGCGGAGCAGCTCCGCGGCGTCCCGCTCCGGCATCCCCGACCTCCCGGGCCCGCTTCCGGCCGCGGCCCCAGTGCCACGACGCTCCGGCATTCTTCCGCATCACCGGCCGCGTCCGCCTCCCCGTACCCGCTTCACCGCTTGTTCATTATTGACAGATGTCTATTCAACAGGGATGGTTGGCGTCACCGCCGGGTCACGCCGGGCGAAGGCCGAGGGCAGCCTTCGCCACCCTTTCCCTTGTTCGCACGAGATCACCCGCGGAGTACTGAGCCCTCATGAGAATCAGACGTTTGTTCATAAGCGCCGTCGTCGGCGCGGTCGTCGCCACCGTCTCGGTCGTCGGCCTGTCGCCCGGGCCGGCGCAGGCGCACGGCAACGTGATCAGCCCGGCCTCCCGCAACTACGGGTGCTGGCAGCGCTGGGGCGACAAGTTCCAGGATCCGGCCATGGCCACCCAGGACCCGATGTGCTGGCAGGCGTGGCAGGCCGACCCGAACGCGATGTGGAACTGGAACGGCCTGTTCCGGGAGCAGGTCGCCGGCAACCACCAGGCCGCGGTCCCGGACGGTCAGCTGTGCAGCGCCGGCCACACGCAGAGCGGCCGGTACAACGCGCTGGACGCGGTCGGCAACTGGAAGGCGACCACGGTCGGCAACAACTTCACGGTCCAGGTCTTCGACCAGGCGCTGCACGGCGCGGACTATCTGTGGGTCTACGTCACCAACCCCGGCTTCAACCCGGTGACGACCGCGCTCAAGTGGTCCGACCTGACCCGGGTCGCGGTCGTCGGCAACACGCCCGCCTCGCAGTGGACCCCGGTCACCGGCGGCGTGCAGCTCAACATCCCGGTCTCGGTCACCGGGCGCACGGGCCGGGCCATGGTCTACACGATCTGGCAGGCCAGTCACCTGGATCAGTCGTACTACTGGTGCAGCGACATCGACTTCGGCGGCGGCGGAACGACGACGCCGCCGACCACGCCGCCGACCACGCCGCCCACCACCCAGCCGACCACCGTCCCGCCGAGCACCACACCGCCGACGACCACGCCGACCACGCCTCCGGTGGGCTCCGGTTCCTGCACGGCGACCTACGCGCTGAGCAGCACCTGGAACGGCGGTTACCAGGCGGGCGTGACGGTCACGGCGGGCTCCGCGGCGATCAAGAGCTGGACCGTACGCCTGACGTACCCCGGTGCGCCGTCGGTGCAACAGACTTGGAACGCGACCGCCACGGTCAGCGGCAATGTCCTGACCGCGACCAATGTCGGCTACAACGGCGCGCTGGCGGCCGGAGCCAGTGCCAGTTTCGGGTTCCTCGGCTCGGGCACGGCCACGACACCGACCGCCACCTGCTCCGCCACGACCTGAGGACGCTCTCTTCTCAACGCCGGCCGGCCCGGCTAGAGTCGCTTGGGAGCGCTCCCAACATCAATGCCGGTAGATGAAAGGAGGTCCTGCCGAATCTTCCGCGTGACACCGGTTCCGGAACACTGCGAGCGGGGGTCGGGACGCCCTCCCCGTCCCCCGCTCAACCAAGAATCTCAGGCGAAGAGCGCGCTGACCGACTCACCGTTGTGGATCCGGCGCATCGCCTCGGCCAGCGCCGGCGCCACCGAGAGGATCGTCAGCTTCTCGGTGTGGCTCCGGCTCGGGATCGGCACCGTGTTGGTGCAGACGATCTCCTCGATCTCCTTCTCGTCGGAGAGCCGGCGGACCGCGTCGCCCGAGAACAGCCCGTGCGTGCACGCCACCCGTACGCTCCGCACGTTCCGCTCCCGCAGGCGCGCGAGGAGCTCGAAGACGGTGCTGCCCTTGGCGATCTCGTCGTCCAGCACGATGACGTCGCGGTCGGCCACGTCACCGATCACCGTGCTGATCACCACCTTGTCGTCGGCGTAGCGCTGCTTGGCGCCGGCCGCGACCTGGACGCCGAGCAGCCGGGCGAAGGCGGCCGCCTCCTTGGCGTTGCCGAGGTCGGGCGAGACCACCACGGTGTTCGACAGGTCGTAGCCGCGGAAGTGGTGTGCCAGCTCGCGCAGCGCGTGCAGATGGTCGACGGGAATGCTGAAGAAGCCGTGCACCTGGGGCGAGTGCAGGGTCATGGCCAGCACGCGGTGGGCGCCGGCCGTGGTGAGCAGGTCGGCCACCAGGCGCCCGCCGATGGAGATGCGCGGGGCGTCCTTCTTGTCCGAGCGGGCGTACGCGTAATGCGGCAGCACCACGGTGATGCGCCCGGCGCTCGCCCCTCGCGCCGCGTCGAGCATGAACAAGAGCTCGACCAGATTCTCCTGTACGGGTGGGACCAGCGGCTGGATGAGGAAGACGTCCCGCTCCCGGCAGTTCCCCTGCAGTTGCACCTCGATGCAGTCGTTGGCGAACCGGGACGTCCGGGTGGGCAACAGCGGCACGCCCAGATGCAGGCAGATCTCGGCGGCGAGCTCGGGATGGGCGGATCCGGTGAATACGGCGATGTCACGCACGGGAACCACCCTAAGAGGCGGCCGGGAGACACGTACGGGCGACCTTTGGTCCGTTGCCCTTCGCGACCGAACGTGGGTCGTCACCATGCCCGGATCTTCGCTAGCGTGACCCCATGAACGGACTTGCCGTGGCGTGCCGCCGGGTCGTGCACATCTACCGGGCCGAGGCCGGCGACGTGGTCGCGCTCGCCGGCGTCGACCTCTCGATCGCGCCCGGCGAGACCATCGCGCTGGTCGGCCCGTCCGGCTCCGGCAAATCCACGCTGATCGCCCTGCTGGCCGGTCTCATGCGGCCCTCCGCGGGCCGGATCAACATCGGCACGTACGACATGGGCAAGCTCTCCGACGGCGAGGTGTCCCGCCTGCGCGGCACCGAGATCGGCGTGGTCCTGCAGGGCGCTTCGCGCAACCTCCTGCCGTACGCGTCCCTGCACCGCAACATATGGCTGGCGCAACGCCGGGCGGCACACACCCGCGGGATCAAGCTCGACGACCCCGATCGCATCCTCGACCTGGTCGGCCTCCCCGGTCAGGGCCGTCAGCGCCTCAGCGACCTCACCCCCGGCGGCCGCCAGCGCGCCGCCCTCGCCGTCGGCATCGCCACCGGCCCGGGCCTGCTGCTGGTCGACGAGCCGACGAGCCGCCTCGACACCGCCGGCCGCGACGAGGTGCTGGCGGCCATGGAGACGGTGAACGCCGAGCGCCAGACCACGATCGTGGTCGTCACCCACGACAACGAGGTCGGCGCCCGCCTGGGCCGCGCCGTGACGATCCGCGACGGCCGGGTCGGCGCCGAGGGCCGCGACGGTCAGGACTTCGCCGTGGTCGCCGGCGACGGCACGGTGCAGCTGCCGCCCGAGGTGCTGGGGAGCTACCCGCCCGGCACGCTCTTCACGGTGCAGCACATCGACGGCGAGGTCACCCTGGTCCCCGGCGGCACCGACCACGCCGCCTGACCCGCCCGCCCGGCGGCATGCGTGAGCAGAGGGCTCAGGAGCGCACCCACGAGGCCGCGCCGTCGGCGAGGTGCAGCTCGCGATCGCACGCGGCCGCGGCCTCCGGGTCGTGGGTCGCGAAGACGACCGCGGCGCCGCGGGCGGCCTCGGCCTTGAGCAGCTCGATCACCCGCTGGCGGTTGGCCGCGTCGAGCTCGCTGGTGATCTCGTCGGCCAGCAGGACGTCGCCCCGCAGCGCCAGGCCGCGGGCGATGGCCGTGCGCTGCTGCTGGCCGCCGGACAGCTCCTCGATCAGCTGGTTCGCCTGGCCGGAGAGGCCGAGCGGCTCGAGCGACTCCGCGGTCCGGCGGCGGGCCTCGGCCGGCGTGCCGCCGGTGGCGATCACCGCCACCGAGATGTTCTCGGCCGCGGTCAGGATCGCGGCCAGCCCGTTGTCCTGCGGGATCAGCACCACGCCCAGCGCCACCGCCCGGTCGCGGTCGGCCAGTTGCTCCTCGTCGACCAGCACCCGGCCGGCGACCGGGCGCAGCAGGCCGGCCATGGCGCTCAGCAGCGTGGTCTTGCCGGCGCCCGACGTTCCGGTGACGGCCAGGATCTCGCCCGGGCGGGCCGTCACCGAGACGCCGGTGAGCACCGGACGATCCCCGTTCCAGGCCAGGTCGGCGGCGTCGACGGTCAGCGTCTTCAACGTGGGTCTCCTCAACGGCTAACGGATGCGGCGATAGAGGTCACGACCGGTGGCGACGGCGACGGCGGCCAGCACCAGGAACACCGCGACCGCGGTCGCCAGGACGGTCAGCGGGCGGGGCCAGCCGGGCAGCGGCAGGGCCGGCGGGTCGAGGCCGGCGAGCGGGAGCGCCCACCCGGTCAGCGCCCAGGCGACCATCGCGACCAGCAGGCCGGCGACCGCGGCGATCGCGACCAGGGTCGGATAGGTCCACAGGGTCGCGCGGCCGGCCACCGTACGGCGAACTCCCTGGTCTCGCAGCGCGGTGAGGTCCTCGACCCGCCGGGCCCGGTCGACCGCCGCCGCCAGCACCAGCGCGCCCGCGCCGAGCAGCACCGCCAGGCCGCCGGCCAGCACGTAGAACCAGACCGACAGCGCCGGGCCCTGCTCGCCCAGCTGGCGGCGGACCTGAGCCGAGCGGGTGTCGCCGACGACGGTGAGGCCCTGCGCGGCCACCCGCTCGAGGATGTCGGGCGGCGCCAGCGCGTTGAGCCACACCTGCGGGCCGAGCGCGGGCGACGCGTCGGCCGCGAGCCGGTCGGCGTACTCCAGGTCGACCAGGACCGCGTCCTCGCCGAGCCGGGGCACGGCCGTCACCTTGCCGGCCAGGCGCACCGGCATCGGCTTGCCGTCGAGGCCGGTCACCAAGGGGCCGGTCACCGAGGAGCCGGTCACCGAGGAGCCGGTCACCGAGGGGCCGGTCACCGAGCCGGTCGGGGGCGCCGAGCCCGAGTACGCCGCGGGCAGCGGCGTGGGCGCGTCGTCCGGCCGGAGCCAGATGCCGTCAGGGATGCCGCCGGGCGCGTTCGCGTCGACGACCAGCCCGCCGCCCCGCCACTTGCCGGCGCTCTTGAGCTCGGCCAGCGAGTCGATGACCACCCGGCCGGTCACGCCGGTCACGGTGGCGGCCACGGTCACCTGGATGCCGTCGAGCCGGCAGCCCTGCCGGCAGGCCGGCACCCGCTGCTGATAGGTGAAGCGGCCCGGCTGCAGCTCGCCGAGGCCGACCCGGGCGTCGCCGAGCCCGGCCAGCGACGACACCGCCAGCGTGAGCCGCAGCTCCCGGCCCTTGGTCACCCCGGTGGTGGTGGCGACGACCGTCACGTCCTGCCCGGCGAACTCGACCGGCGGACCGGCGGCCGGGCGCAGCGCGGTCGCCACCGACGCGGCCGACGGGCCGCCGCCGGGCCAGGTCGCCACCGCGGCCAGGCGCGGCGAGTCGACGGCCAGCCCGAGCGACTCGTCGGCGGCCGAGCTCGGCAGCCGGACCGTGGCCATCGCGAAGCGGCCGTCCGGGTCGATCGTCCGTACGGCGTGGAGCAGCTGACTGCGGTAGACCGGCTGGACGGTCAGGACCCGGTCGGCCCCGATGCCGAGCCCGGCCTGCACGTCCCGGCCGCGGGCGGCCACGTCGATCGCACAGGCCGCGTAGCCGGCCACCGCCACGGTCGCGACCAGCAGCGCGAACAGCCGTTGGGCGCCGGGCCGGCGGGAGAGCTGGAAGGCGGCCAGGGCCGGGCCGAGGCGGCCGCCGGTGAGCGACCGGGCGGCGTACGACGTGACGGCCGGCACCAGGGCCCGGGCCGCGACCAGGGCCAGGGCCAGCACCAGGAACGCGGGAGCGAGCAGGCCGAGCCCGGTGAGCGTGCCGCCGGAGAGGACGAGCTGGACGCCGCTGACGACGGCCAGCAGCACGACGACCGCCTCGATGGCCAGCGCCCGGGGTCCGTTGACCGGGGCCGGGTTGCGCCGCAGCAGGGTCGCGACCGGGCTCGCCAACTGCCGGCGCTGAGCCAGGACGGCGGCGGCGAGCGCGGCCACGGTGGCGTACGGGGCGAAGCGCAGTGATCCCCACCCGGCCGCCGCGCCGACCGACGGGAAGCGGGCCGCCGCCACCGCGTCGACCAGCAGCTGCCCGGCGACGCACCCGGCGATCGCGCCGGCCACGATGGCCACCAGGCTCTCGCCGGTCGCCAGCCACCACCGGGTCCACCAGCGGCTCCCGCGCAGCGCGACCAGGGCCAGCTCCGGCTGCCGGCCCTGCGCGCCGTAGCTGACCGCCAGGAAGATGCTGAAGCAGGCGAGCAGCACCAGCGGCACGGCGAGCACCGGCACCAGCGCCCGGGCCGCCCGCCGGCCGGCGTCGATCCGGTCGAGCAGCTCCGGCAGATCGGTGTTGACCTGCACCGCGGGACCGAGCTTCGAGGCCGACTCGCCGAGCACGGCCAGGCCGTCGCGCAGCGCGCCGAGGCGGTCGACGTCGAGCGCGGCCGGGCCGGCGGTGCCGTCGATCGCCATCTGGGTGAATCCGTGGTCGGTCGCGTCCATCGTGGGCCGGTCGAGGAAGAGCGGCTCGCCCGGACCGCGGCCCGGCACGGCGGTGAAGTAGCCGTGCTCGCCCCAGTAGCCGTCGTCCGGGGCCGGCACCGCGTACGTGCCCGCGACGGTCAGCCGCTTCGGTGTGCCGTCGGCCAGGTAGAGCGGGTTCGCGTCGTTGTTGTTGAACTTCGCGAAGGTCACCGTGATCGGGTCGCCGGCGTCCAGCCGCAGCCGGCGCGCGGTCTCCGCGCCGAGCACCACGTCACCCTCGCCGATCAGGCAGCGGCCGGCGACGATCCGCAGGTGCGCGCAGACATCCTGGCGGAAGACGACCTGGGAGGCGATCACGTTGTCCGTCTCGAGCCCGATCACCGGGTACTGCGCCGAGAAGACGTAGTCGAAGCCGGGCAGGTCGACCAGGGCGGCGCCGAGGTTGGTGAACTGGGGGCCGCCGTCGGAGACGCGCGCGTCCTCGACGGCGCTGAGCGACAGGCTCCGCTCGGCGGTCGTGGCGGTGGCGATCTGCCCGGCGGCGACGGCCCGGTCGGTGGCGGCCAGGTAGGCGGGCGAGGCGACGGCGGCGGCCACCGCGAACAGGGCGAGCAGCGCGAGCGTCAGGGACTGGCCGCGGCGGGTCCAGACCATGGCGAGGACCAGGGAGATCATCGGGCGATCTCCCGGGCCAGCGGGCGGACGGCGAGCCAGCCGGTCAACCCGAGCACGACCAGCGCGATCAGGCCGGCGGCGAGCAGCGCGAGCGGGCCGAGGGCGCCGGGCGGCGGCAGCACGTCCCAGCCGTCGGTGAAGGCGGGCACGGCGACGCGGGCCAGCGGCTGCGCGAGCACGGCGGCGACCAGCCCACCGAGCAGACCGGTCAGGAGCAGGGAGGCGATTCCCGCGTACGCGGTGAAGACCGCGACCGCGCCGCTCAGCCCCTGCCGCCGCAGGGCCGTCAGATGCTCGAGCCGGGTGCGCCGGTCGACCGCCCCGGCGACCGCGATGGCGGCGGCCGCCAGCAGCAGCCCGACCGCCCCGGCGATCAGCGCGAACCCGGTCGTCACCGCCGGCGCCTGGTCGGCCAGCCGGCCGGCCCGGTCGCCGTCCGTCACGTCCCCGCTGATCCGCAGGCCGGCGCCGGTGAGCGCGTGGAGGGTCCCGGGCCCGGCGCCGGGCGCCAGCCACACCTGGAAGTCGCCGGCCGGCGTGGCGTCCCCGATGATCCGCCGGGTCGACTCGAGGTCGGTGAGGATCCCGGCCCGGCCGAGCACCGGCAGCGCGGTCACGGCCGCGACGACCCGCACCGGGGTCGGCGTGGCCCCGAACGAATGCAGCACCGGCGCGCCGAACTGCCAGGTGGCGGGGGCCGGCCCGGCCAGCACGACCGGCAGCGGCAGCTCGGTGTCGACCGGGTAGGCGGCGATGCCGGCCCGGTTGGCGTCGACCGACAGGTGCAGCGCCCCGCCGGTGGCGGCCAGGTCGAGGGCGGTGGGCTCGGTGCCGGGCCGCCAGCGGGCGATGTCGCCGAGCGCGGCGGCGTCGAGCACGGTGGCGGCCGGGCCGGTCTGGTCGAGCCCCCGCACGACGACCTCGGCGCCGGCCGGCAGCGCCTCGGGCTTGCCGTCGTGGCCGATCGGCCCGGCCAGCTCCCAGCGCAGGATCCGGCAGCCGGGCGGCTCGGCGCAGCCGTCGACCGGCGCCGTGAGGGTCCGTTCGCCCCGCCCGAGCACGCCGAACCGCACCGGCACCGGCGCGCCGGTGGCCTCGTGCTGCAGCATCAGCGAGAGCGTGGCGGTGGCGGCGCCGTCGTAGCGGACGTCGACGGCCAGCCCGGTCCCGGTGATCGCGGGCAGGGCCGGCGGCAGGTCGCCCCGGGCGGTGGCGGTGGCCAGGGCGCCGGCCGGGCCGAACTCGGGGCGCCACCGGGCCACGGCGGCGAGCCGGGTGCTGTCGACGGCGAGCACGGGCGGCTCGCTGGTGGTGTCGACGGCGACGGCCATGGCCCGGTCGCCCTCCGGGTCGGCGCGGCGGACGGCGGCCAGCAGGGCGGTGCGGTTGGGCGCCTGCACGGTCAGCACCCGGGCCGCGCCGAGCTCGGCGCCGCTGCGGGCGAACCGGGCGGCCCGCTCCCCCGCGTAGCCGCCGGCGGCGGTGGCGAAGACCGCGACCGCCACCACGATCAGGGCGAACAGCCGGTCGGCGCCGGGCTGGCGGGACACCTGGACCGCGGTCAGTCCGACCCGCAGGTGGCCGGTGCGCACGGCCGCGCCGCCGCCGCGGTCGGCGACCCGGCCGAGCAGGCGGGCCAGCAGCAGCGCCACCGCGAGCGCGACCAGGGCGGGCGCGGCGAGCGCGAGCCCGGTGCCGCCGTCCGCCGCCCGGGCCTGGTAGACGGCGGCCACCGCGACCGCCAGCAGCAACAGGTCGGCCAGGCCGGACCGCCAGTCGCCGCGGCCCGTGCCGGCCTGGCGCAGCAGTTCGCCGACCGGCCGGCGCAGGGCCGCGGCCTCGATCACCACGAGCACGACGAGACCACCGAGCAGCACGAGGGCGACCGCACCCACCGAGAGCGCCAGCGCCGTCCGCTGGTCGGCGGCGCGGGTCACCGGGCCGGCCAGCCCGCGGGCGAGCAGGTAGCCGAGCGGCAGCCCGAGCAGCGACCCGATCACCAGCGGCACCAGGTGCTGGCCCCAGGCCAGGCGCAGCATCGCACCCCGGGTGCTGCCGCGCAGCTTGAGCAGGGCGGCGTCGCCGTGCCGGTCGCGTCCCGTGTATCGGCCGGCCAGCCCGATCGCGAACCAGGCCAGCACCAGCACCTGCACCATGGCGACGAGCACGCCGCGGGTGATGCCGGCCCGGTCCCGCTCGATCGCGTCGAGCAGCGGGCCGGAGGAGTTGACCAGCCGCAGCGAGGCGAGACCGAGGTTCTTGTCGGCGGCCCGCAGCACGCCGGCCAGGTCGTAGCCGTCGTCGCCGCGCAACAGCCGGTCGGGCACCTGCACGTCATAGGTGACCGTCGGGTTCCACAACTGGCGGATCCGGAACGTGCCGATCGGCGTGAAGGCCGGGTCGAGCCCACCGTTGGCGGTGAACAGCGGGTTGCTCCAGTAGGCGCCGGCCGGGTCGCGCAACGCGTACGTGGAGACGATGTGCAGTTTGATCGGCTCGGTCGTGGGGGTGTTGCGCAGGACCAGCTCGCCGCCCGGCGCGAGGTTGAGCTGCTGGGCCGCGCTCGCGCTGACGGTGGCCTCGAAGTCGCGCCGTGGGCAGGGCCCGTCGAGCAGCAGGTGCGCGCAGAAGTCGTCGCGGTAGGCGGCCGCCATGGTCGGGGTCTCGCCGCCGCGGCTGGCGTTCATCGGCACCACCATGCCGTTCACCGGGGTGCTCGCCGGCAGCTCGAGCAGCCCAGTCGCGGTGTGGCCGAACTGGTCGAGCGTGGACCGGGCGTCGCCCTGGGTGTCGACGATCTTCCGGACCGAGAGCGTGCGCTCGCCGGCCGGGGCGGAGGCGACGTCGGTGACGGCGGCGCGGGTGCCGGCGGCGATCGCGAACCAGGGGCCGGCCGCGGCCACGGCGGCGGCGAGCGCGGTGAGCACGAGCACGGTCAGCACTTGGGCGCGGCGAGTGCGTACCGCGCCCCAGACGAGTGCCAGCATCCACGCCTCCCCCGAGATCACCCGGGAGGTTACGCGCTCAGAGCCAGTGGCGCTTGCGCAGGTAGATCCAAAGGCCGCCGGCCGAGAAGACGATCAGCACCATGCTCTGCACGTAGCCCCAGTGCCGGGCGAAACCCGGGTAGGGCACATTCTGTCCGAAATAGCCGGTGAGCGCGGTCGGCACGGCGATCACGGCGGCCCAGGCGGCGAGCTTGCGGGTGATGTCGTTGAGCACGTTGCCCTGCTCTGCCAGGTCGGCCTGCAGCAGCCCCTCGATCCGCTCGCGCAGGTGCTCCACCTGGTCGAACGCGTGCTTGGCGTGGTCCTCCACGTCCCGGTAGTAGGGCGCCAGCTGATCGTCGACGAGCCCGAGCTCCTTGCGCATGGCCTGCGACACCAGCTCGGGCATCGGGGCGAGCGCCCGGCGCAGCGCGGCCACCGTCTTGCGCAGGCGCACCCCCTTCATCCGTACGTCGCGGGGCGCCCCGCCCTCCTCGAGCAGCACGTCCTCGACCCCGTCGGTCGCCACGTCCAGCTGCTGCGCGGCCGCGACGTGCCCGTCGACCACCACGTCGATCAGGCCGTGCAGCAGGAACGCGACCCGGCCCTCGTCGATCAGCTTGGCGTCCGCGTCCCACCGCTCGATGAACTTGGCCGTGTCGCTGGGCGCCTTGCGCACCGTGATCAGGGCCCGGTCGGTGACGAAGGCGCTGATCTCGGTCTTGCCGAACGGCGGCCGGTCGGGCTCGGTCGAGACGTCCACCGCGTACACGTTGAGGAAAAGATGCTCCGGATAGCGGTCGAGCTTGGGCCGCTCGTGCTCCTGGGTGGCGTCCTCGACGGCCAGCGGGTGCAGATGGAACTGCGCGGCCACCGCGGCCAGGTCGCCCGCGCTGGGCTTGTAGAGGTCGAGCCAGAGCACGGCCTCGGGGTGCCCGGCGAGCTTCTCGTGCACCTGCTCGGCCGGGAAGTCCTCGGCGATGACCCGGCCGTGCTCGTAGAGGCGGGTCTCGACCGGACAGGAGGGGGCGGTCACCGTCACACTATGCCCCACAATGCGGGCGGCCATACGATGAGCCGTGGCCTGGTTCGATCATCTGCTGACGAGTTTCTACACCGCCAAATGGCAGGTAACCCCCGGCCAGGCGATCTACTACCGGGAGATCGTGGGCAACGCCTTCGGCCTCGGCTCGGCGCTGTTCGGCCTGCGCCGCAGCGCGTGGGCGTGGCCGGTCGGCATCGTCGGCAACGTGCTGCTGTTCACGGTCTTCATGGGCCAGGCGATCGGCAACGACCAGGGCACCCCGCTCTACGGACAGGCCTCGCGCCAGGTCTTCTTCATCATCACCAGCGTGTACGGCTGGTGGCGCTGGCAGCGCAACAAGGCGCGCACCCACGGCCCGGCCGTCACCCCGCACTGGGCGAGCGGCCGCCAGCGTGCCATCTTCCTGCCCGCGGCCCTGGTGGCGGTCGTCCTGTGCTTCTTCGTGTTCCGCGCGGTCGGGGCCGGCTTCCCGGTCCCCTGGTGGTACTACCTGGCCGACTCCTGGATCTTCGTGGGCTCGATGCTGGCCACGTACGCGATGGCTCGCGGCTGGGTCGAGTTCTGGCTCTGCTGGATCGCCGTCGACCTGGTCGGCGTCCCCGAGCTGCTGCACTTCGGCTACTACCCGTCCGCCATCCTGTACGCCGTCTACGCCGCCTTCGTCATCTGGGGTTTCGTGGTCTGGCTGCGCATCTCCCGCGTCGAGTCCCCGGCGCGCGCCGCCACCCCCGCCCCGGCCGCCGCCTGACGTGCCGCCGCATACGATTCGGCGGTGGGCTCGCCACTGACCGTTCGCCCGGCCCGGGTGCAGGACGTCGCCCGGATGGCACGGGTGCTTGTCCGGTGCTGGCAGGAGACGTACCGGGGGCTCATGCCCGATGCGGTGCTCGACGATCCGGGTCTGCCGGCCGCCCGCGAGCGCTTCTGGACCGCGGCCTTGACCGACGAGCGCTACCGCGAGAACCGGGCGGCCGTGGCCGAGCGGGAAGGCGAGCTGATCGGCGTCGCGATGTCGGGTCCGCCGCTTGACTCCCCGGCGCCGTGGGCAAGGCAGCTCTATGTGCTCTACGTCCTGACGGCCCACCATGGAACGGGCGCGGGCGAGGCGCTGTTGCGGGCCGTCATAGCCGCCACGGAGTCGGCGGCGCTGTGGGTGGCCGATCCCAACCCCCGCGCGCAGGCGTTCTACCGCAAGCACGGCTTCGCCGCCGACGGGACGGCCCAGGTGGCGGACGGCGTGCGGGAGATCCGCATGGTGCGCGAGGTGTAGTCGCCCGCGGCGAGGCGGCGCCTGACCGGCACCGCCTCACTCACGCCGTCGAGCCACTGTCGATCACGCCGCGGACGGCCCCGCATTCACCCGTGACCGCACGATCTCCACCACGTGCGCGACCGCCTCGTCCAGCGACACCCCGTTGCGCTGGGAGCCGTCGCGGTAGCGGAACGAGATCGTTCCCGCGTTGACGTCCTCGTCCCCGGCGATGGCCATGAACGGGATCTTCTGCTGCTGGGCCGTGCGGATCTTCTTCTGCATCCGGTCGTCGCCGTGGTCGACCTCGGCCCGGATGCCCTCCTTGCGCAGGCGCGCGGCGAACTCCTCCAGATAGCCGGCGTGCTCGTCGCGGATCGGGATGCCGACCACCTGGACCGGCGCCAGCCACGCCGGGAACGCGCCCGCGTAGTGCTCGACCAGCACGCCGAAGAAGCGCTCGATCGAGCCGAACTTCGCCGAGTGGATCATCACCGGCTCCTGGCGGGTGCCGTCGGCCGCCTGGTACTCCAGGCCGAAACGGGCCGGCTGGTTGAAGTCGTACTGGATCGTGGACATCTGCCACGTACGGCCGATGGCGTCCTTCGCCTGCACCGAGATCTTGGGTCCGTAGAAGGCCGCGCCGCCCGGGTCCAGCACCAGCTCGAGGCCGGACTCGGTGGCCACGTCCTCCAGCACCTTGGTGGCGGCCGCCCACTGCTCGTCCGAGCCGATGAACTTGTCGCTGCGCGGGTCCCGGGTCGACAGCTCCAGGTAGTAGTCGTCGAGGCCGAAGTCGTCGAGCAGCGAGCGGACGAAGTTCAGCAGGTGCTTGATCTCGTCCGCCGCCTGCGACGCGGTCACGTACGAGTGCGAGTCGTCCTGGGTCAGCCCCCGCACCCGGGTGAGGCCGTGCACCACGCCCGACTTCTCGTAGCGGTAGACCGAGCCGAACTCGAAGAACCGCAGCGGCAGCTCACGGTAGGACCGCCCGCGCGACTTGAAGATCAAGTTGTGCATCGGGCAGTTCATGGCCTTGAGGTAGTAGTCGCTCCCCTCCATGTGCATCGGGGGGAACATGGTGTCCTTGTAGTACGGCAGGTGCCCGGAGGTGTGGAACAGCCCCTCCTTGGTGATGTGCGGCGTCCCGACGTACTGGAAGCCTTCCTCGATGTGCCGCGCGCGGACGTAGTCCTCCATCTCGCGCTTGATCACCCCACCCTTCGGGTGGAAGACGACCAGGCCGGAGCCGATCTCGTCGGGGAAGGAGAACAGGTCGAGCTCGGTGCCCAGCTTGCGGTGATCGCGACGCTCGGCCTCGGCGAGCCGGTTGAGGTACGCCTTGAGCTCGTCCCGCGACGGCCAGGCGGTGCCGTAGATGCGCTGCAGCTGCGGGTTCTTCTCGCTGCCGCGCCAGTAGGCGGCGGCCGAACGCATCAGCTTGAACGCCGGGATCAACCGGGTGGTGGGCAGGTGCGGGCCGCGGCACAGGTCGCCCCAGACGCGCTTGCCGTCCTTGTCGACGTTGTCGTAGTGGGTCAGCTCGCCGTGGCCGACCTCCATCACCTCGTTGGCGTCGACGTCGCCCTTGAGGTCGACCAGCTCGAGCTTGTAGGGCTCGCTCGCCAGCTCGACCTTGGCCTCGTCCAGCGACTTGTACTCGCGGCGGCGGAAGCTCTGGCCGGCCTTGACGATCTCCTGCATCCGCTTCTCGAGCTTCGACAGGTCTTCCGGCTGGAACGGCTTGGGCACGTCGAAGTCGTAGTAGAACCCGTCCTGGATCGGCGGGCCGATGCCGAGCTTGGCCTCGGGAAAGACGTCCTGTACGGCCTGCGCCAGCACGTGCGCGGTCGAGTGGCGCAGCACGTTGAGGCCGTCCGGCTCGTCGATGGCGACCGCGGTCACGTCGGTGTCGAGCTCGGGCTGCCAGTCCAGATCGCGCAGGCGGCCGGACGCGTCGCGGACCACCACGACCGCCTTGGGCCCGGACGTGGGCAGGCCTGCCTTGGCCACCGCGTCGGCGGCCGTGGTCCCGGCCGGGACGACGAGCGGGTCGGACACGGTATTCTCCTTCAGCGGGTTCGGCGGATTCGGGCCGTTCCCGATGCTATCCGGCCCGAAATCACTTCCTCCGCTCGACCGGCGGGACGTAGTCGTCCCAGGCCGGATCGCCCTCGGCCAGCACCGCCGGCGGGTAGCTCAGCAGGCGGCCCGGCCTCCGCTCGACCGCGGCGATCGCGGCCAGCCCGGCGTCGACGTTCATCGTGGCCCGGCCGGCCGCGCCGTCCCGCACGGCGTCGAGCCGGTCGCGGCGGGCCAGCAGATCGGCCTTGGCCCGCCGCAGCAGCAGCCGGTTGGCCCGGTCGCGCGCGTCGCTGGGCAGGCCCACCGCCGGCCCGACCAGCTCGGGGTGCTCCTCGATCAGCCGGTCGCGGTTGAGCGGATGCATCTCGTGCCAGGTGGCGGCCTTGAACGAGGGCGCGGTTTCGAGCACGAGGAAGTCGGTGTACAGCTCGGGCAGCTCGCCCTCGGGCCGGTCCTCCTCCCGGAGCACGTTGCGCTCGATCGCCTCGCGGGCCCGCAGGTCGGCGTCGTCGGCACGGGCCAGGATCTGGTCGATCTGCGCGACGTACGCGTCGACGGCGCCCGCGCTCTCCAACCCGGCCGTGATCAGCCCGCCGGCGAGGTCGATCCGCATCCCGTCGCCCTCGGCCTCGGCCACCACGGCCCGCAGCATCCGCCGGCACTGGTCCAGGTCCTCGGCGAAGCGCCGGATCGCGGCCGCGATCTGCCCGCAGTACAGGTGCGCGTTGCCGATCTCGAGCTGGAGCTCGTGGTTGCGGTCGAGCGCGGCCCGGGAACCGTCCCCGAGCCAGTGATGCGGCAGGTCACGCGTGCCGCGTACGAGATCCTCGACGGTGTCGTCGATCTGTTCGACCAGCCGGTCCCAGTCGGCCGCCGCCGCCCACAGCCCGGCGGTGTCGGCGTGCATCAGCCCCTCGAGCGTGATGCCGCTCATCGATACGTCCCGAAGGCCGGATGCCCCGAGGCCCGCACGCGCTCCTCGGCCTCGATGTCGGCCTGGTGGTAGTCGGCGGCGGCCCGGCGCAGCCCGTCCCCGAACCCGGTCAGGTCGTCGGCGAGCCGCCCGAGCGCGCCCCGCCAGCGGTAGGCCGCCTCCGGGATCCCGTCGGCGCAGGTGGTCGACCCCTCGACGGCCGGCTCCGGGAAGGCCCCGACCGTCCGGGAGATCTGCTCGAGCCGGCCGGCGACCTCGCGCACGGCGCCGGCCATCGCGGTCACGGCGGGAACGTCAATGCTGGTGATCTCGCCCATCGCCCCTCCCATCGGCACTCATCGTGACGGTACCGCTACGGAACAACCATGGGCAGGAAGCGGGTGAGCGCCGCGAGACGGTCCCCACGGACGGTCAGGACCATCAGGCCGGCCGGCGCGTCGTCGAGGAAGCAGGCGTACGCGGGCTGGGTGTTCACGCTCGTGGGTGACAGCCGCAGCGCGAGGTCGTCGCGCCAGGTCTCGCTCGCCGCGAGGAAGGCGCCGATCGCTTTCCGGCCCTGGTACTCGTGCGGCGCCGGCGGCATCGACAGCCACGCGTCGTCGGTCAGCAGGGCCAGCAGACCGTCGAGGTCGCGGGCGGTGAAGGCGGCGGCGAACCGGGCGGGCAGCTCGGGGTCGGCCGGGCGGGAGGCAGCGGAGGCGGGGGTGGCGAGCGCGGCCCGGGCCCGCTGCAGCAGGCCCTTCACCACGGTCGGGGTCAGGTCGAGCAGCGATGCGGTCTGGTCGGTCGGATAGCCGAGCACGTCCCGCAGGATCAGGGTGGCGGCCTGGCGCGGCGGCATGCGCTGCAGGCTCGCGACGAAGGCCAGCTCGACCGCCTCGCGCATCTGGTAGCGGGCCTCGGGACCGGGCGCGTCGTCGGGCACGGCCGCGAGCAGCTCGTCCGGGAACGGCTGCAGCCAGGTCACCTCGCCGAGCCGGGTCGGCGCCGGCGGCGTGAACGGCGGCGCCGGTGCGGGCGGCACCCGGCGGCGGGCGTTGAGGCAGCGATTGGTGGCGATCCGGTAGAGCCACGTACGCAGCGACGAGCGACCCTCGAAGCCGCCGATTCCCCGCCAGGCCGCCAGCAGCGTCTCCTGCAGGGCGTCCTCGGCGTCGGCCCGCGAGCCCAGCATCCGGTAGCAGTGCAGCAGCAGCTCGCCCCGGTGCGGGGCGACCAGCTCCGCGAACGCCTCATCGTCCACGCCGCGATCCTGGCACGACCGTTCCGTTCGCGGGCGCGGCGTTGTCAGTACCGGCATGGACGCATTGCGCATCGCACTGGACTACTACCACGCGTGGACGGGCAAGGACCTGGACCGCGCCATGACCTACGTCGCCGCGGACATCGTCTGCGACGCCCCGGCCGGCCGGATCGAGGGCGTCGCCGCCTACCGCAACTTCCTCGAGCCGTTCGCCCGCACGCTCACCGGCGCCGATCTGATCGCCGCCTACGGTGACGACAAGCAGGCGCTGATCATGTACGACACGTCGTCGCCCCTGGTGGCGAGCGCGCCCGGGGCCGAGTGCGTCACGGTCGTGGACGGCCGGATCACGTACAGCCGGTTCCTGTTCGACCGGCTGCCGTTCGAGCAGGCGAGGCGGGCCGCGGCGGAGCGTGGCAAAGTGTGATCATCCACGACCCCGGAGGCCGCCGATGGCACTGCTTGACAGCATCGTCACCAGGGCGCTCAAGCTGCCCGGGCCGGCCGGCGGCTTCCGGGTCGAGCGCGGCCTGCGCATCCCGATGAGCGACGGCGTGGTCCTGACCGCCGATCACTACGTGCCCGCGGGCGAGCCGGCCGGGACCCTGCTGGTGCGCGGCCCGTACGGCCGGCGCTTCCCCTTCGACCAGCTGTACGCGCGGCCGTACGCGGCCCGCGGCTACCACGTGCTCTTCGTCTCGTGCCGCGGGACCGCGGGCTCGGGCGGCGACTTCGACCCGATGCGGAACGAGCGGGACGACGGCCGGCAGGTGGTGGCGTGGCTGGTGGCCCAGCCGTGGTTCACCGGCACGTTCGGCACGATCGGGCCGTCCTACCTCGGGTACACGCAGTGGACGCTGCTGGAGGACCCGCCGCCGGAGATGGCCGCCGCCGTCATCACGGTCGGCCCGCACGACTTCGCCCGGCACTCGTGGGGCACCGGGGCGATGAACCTCGACCTGGTCGGGTGGAGCGACATGGTGTCCCAGCTGCCGCGGTCGGACAAGCCGTCGCTGACCGCGGCCGTGCGGCAGGTGGTGACCGGCCCGGCGCAGAAGCGGGCGCTGCGGCCGGTCTTCACCGACCTGCCGCTGGCCGACGCCGGTGAGCGGCACTACGCGGGCCGGGCGCCCTGGTTCCGCGACCGGGTCACCCGGCCCGACATCGACAACGACCCGTACTGGGCGCCGATGCGGCACCCGGCGGCGCTCGAGCGGGCCGGCATCCCGATCCTGCTGCACTCCGGCTGGCAGGACCTCTTCCTCGGCCAGACGTACGAGCAGTACCAGCGGCTGCGCGAGCGGGGCGTGGACGTGGCGCTGACCGTCGGGCCGTGGACGCACACCGAGGTGATCGGGGCGGGCGCGTCCATCCTGATCCCGGAGGCGCTCGACTGGCTCGCGGCGAAGCTCGGTGGTGCGCCACTGCGGCGGCAGTCGCGCGTACGGCTGCAAGTGACCGGAACCGAGGATTGGCGCGAGGTGGACGCCTGGCCGCCGCCCACCACCGACCTGATCCTGCATCTACGGCCCGGTGGCGGGCTCGGGGAGACGCCGGCCGAGGGAGAGGCGGCGTTCGGCTTCGATCCGGCGAACCCGACGCCGGCGACGGGTGGCCCGCTGCTCGACGGCGGCGGCTATGTCGACGACTCCGCGCTGGCCGCGCGCCCCGACGTGCTCGCGTTCACCGGTTCCCCGCTGACCGTGGCCATCACCGCCGAGGGCGTGCCGGTGATCGAGCTCGCCCACCGCACCGACAACCGGCACGCCGACCTGTTCGTGCGGATCAGCGAGGTGGACGCCCGCGGCCGCTCGCGCAACGTGACCGAGGGCTACCGGCGGCTGGCACCCGACCGCGACCAGAACGCGCTGGTGCGGCTCCCGCTGCTGCCGATCGCGCACCGGTTCGCGGCCGGTCACCGCATCCGGGTGCTGATCGCGGGCGGGTGCTACCCGCAGTTCACCCGCAACCTGGGCACGGACGAGAACCCGGGCACCGGCACGACGCTGCGGCCCAGCCGGCACACCATCACCCTCGGCCCGTCCCGTCTCGTGCTAAAGATCAGTTCCGGCGCTTAGCTCCCGCCACTTGTCCATCTCGGCGCGCTGGGCGTCGAGGACCGCGCCGTACGCCTCGAGCGCGTCGTTCCCGAGCAGCAGCAGGCCCGGCGGCTCCGGCGACTCGACCGCCGTGATGATCGCCCGGGCCGCCTTGGCCGGGTCGCCGGGCTGGTTGCCGTGCGCCCGGTCGTGCTCCTTGCGGCGCTTGCCGGCGGTCTCGGCGTAGTCCTCGATGGCCAGCTCCGACTGCGCCAGCGAGCGCCCCGCGAAGTCGGTGCGGAAGCCGCCGGGCTCCACGGCCATCGCGGTGATGCCGAGCGGACCGACCTCCTTGCGCAGCGAGCCGGTCATGCCCTCGAGCGCCGACTTGACCGCCGCGTAGTAGCCGGAGCCGGGCGGACAGATCCGGGCGCCGATCGAGGAGACGTTCACGATCGTCCCGGACCGCCGCTCGCGCATCTCCGGCAGCACCGCCTTGATCAGCGCCACCGCCCCGAAGAAGTTGGTGTCGAACAGCCGTCCGACGTCCTCCGGATCGCCCTCCTCGACCGCCGCCCGATAGCCGTAGCCGGCGTTGTTGACCAGCACGTCGATCCCGCCGAAGCGGCCCCGCGCCTCCCGGACGGCGGCGGCGATCTGCCCGGCGTCGGTGACATCAAGAGCAAGGGCGAGAGCGGTTTCCGGGTACGCCTTCGTGACGTCCCCGACCGAGGCGACATCACGCGCGGTGACGACCGCGTTGTGCCCCCGCTCGAGCACGGCCTCGGCCAGCGCCCGGCCCAGCCCCGTCGAACATCCGGTGATCAGCCACGTTGTCATGACGTCATTCTTCCCTCGTCCGGCGTTTAATGCCGTTTTAACCGGGGACTCCAGCCACCGGTTCGCGCCCCTTCGCGCCCCTCCCCACGATCGTCCAATGTAGATTCGGACAGCCCGGGGATCGGGTGCCTCCCGGGCTTCCGACGACTTTCTTCGCAAAGCTCCGACCAGCGGAAATGATCTGAAACCGCGTGCTCTGCTGATCCGCGTAACCGTCCTTGCGGAAAGGCTCGACAATGAAGAACTCCACGCGGAACCTCACCCTGCTCGGCGCCGGCATGGTGGCGGGCGTGACGCTGCTCGGCGCGGCTCCGGCCCAGGCGGCCCCCGCCCGCCCCACTTTCGCCACCCAGGACTGCCTGCCCGGCTCGGCAAACGCGGCCGCGAACGACCAACAATGCGGCCCCGGCATGCCGATGAACCCCGCACACGTGCTGGTCATAGCCATCGGCGACGAGTCCCTGCTGCGGTTGGTGCTGACCAACCTCCTCTGGCCGGGCGCCACACCCGGCGGCGGCCAGGGAGCTCCCGGCGGTTCCGGCTCCGGCGGTTCCGGCTCCGGCAGCTCCGGCTCCGGCAGCTCCGGCGGTGCCGGCTCCGGCGGTTCCGGCAGCTCCGGATCCGACACTTCCGGCGGCTCCGCCAGCTCCGGCTCTGATAATTCCGGCTCCGGCAGCTCCGGCAGCTCCGGCAGTTCCGGCTCCAGCACCTCCGGCTCCAGCGGCTCCGGCAGCTCCGCCGGCAGCACGACATGCGGTTGCACGGGCGGCGGAACCGGCACCGACACGACCGGCGCGGGCTCGGGCACGACCGGCACCGGCACCACCGGCACCGGCTCCAGCTCTGACACCGGCTCCGGCACGACCGGCACCGGCACGACCGGCACCGGCACCGGCACAACGGGCACCGGCACCACCGGCACCGGCACCACCGGCACCGGCACCACCGGCACCGGCACCACGGGCACCGGCTCCAGCACGACCGGCACCGGCACCGGCACCACCGACACAACGGGCACCGGCTCCGGCACGACGGGCACGACAGGCACGACGGGAACTGACACCACCGGAACTGGAACGACCGGCAGCACCGGCAGCACCGGCACCGACAACACCGGCACCGGCAACGCAGGCACGTCCGGCACCGGCACCGGCGGCACCACCACCGGCTCTGACGCAACCGGCGGCACCAGCACCGGCACCGGCACCGGCACCGCAGGAACGTCCGGCACCGGCACGGCAGGAACGTCCGGCACCGGCGGCACCACCACCGGCACTGACACAACCGGCGGCACCACCACCGGCACGACGGGAACCACCAGCGGGACCGACACGACCGGAACCACGGGCGGCACCGCCACCACCGGCGCGACCACCGGCACCACAAGCGGAACCGACACCACCGGCACCGCGGGCACGTCCGGCACCGCCACCAGCACCGCAGGCACATCCGGCACCGGCACCGGTACCACCGGCACCGGCACCGGCGCGACCGCGGTCGACGCCTCCAGCGTCGCGGCGGGGGCAGCCACCGCCTGACACCACAAACTCCGGCCCGTCCGCCTGGTGTCCGAGGACCCGCCAGGTGGGCGGCGCCGGGTCAGTTGCGCAGCAGTTGGGACGCCAGCGCGCGCCCCTCGGCGGACCACGGCGAGGGGCGCATCGTGGCCGGGTCGAGGTGGATGTTCACGCGGCGGCCCTCGGCGTACACGGTCTGGCCGTCGATCGAGGTGAAGCGGAAGCGGTAGTCGGCGCTGGTGTTGCCGAGGTTCTCCACCCAGAAGTGCACGGCGATCTCGCCGGTGCCGCGCACCGGGACGTGGAACGTGATCGCATACTCGCGCACCACGTTGAACGCGTCCGGCGTGGTCGGCTTGCCGCCGGCGAAGGAGACGCCGCGCTCGGCCCACCAATTGATCATCGCGCGCTCGATCAGCACGGCATAGCGCGCGTTGTGCAGGACGCCGAGCGCGTCCAGGTCGTCGAAGTGCACCGGAATGCGAGTGGTGTGTCCGTATTCGACGGCGGTGGCGGTCATCTCAGCTCCAGGCGGGTCGGGTCGGTCGCGAGCGCCCGCAGGTGCTCGCGCAGGGCGTGACGGGCATTGCCGAAGGTGCCGGGACCGAGCGCGGCGGACTGCATGACGGCACATACGCCGAGCGATTCCACCTCGTACGCGAGCGCGGCCGCCGACGTCCCCGGGCGCAGGTCACCGGCCTCGACCGCGTCGGCGGCCAGCCTGGTCAGGAACGTCATCCAGTCCCGCAGCTCCTGGGCCAGTCGGTCGCGGATCGGGCCGGGCCGCGCGTTGAACTCGAAGTGCGCGTTGGCGAAGAAACAGCCGCCGGGCAGCCGGCCGGACTCGTAGAAGCCGAGCCGCCGGTCGTGCACCGTCCACAACCGTGGCACGCCACGGGGTGCGGCCATCGCCGGTTCGATGACCTCGTGCGTCCACTGCCGGCGGGCGTGCCCGATGACGGCGAGCTGCAGGGCCTCCTTCGATCGCCAGTGCGCGAAGAGACCGGACTTGCTCATGCCGAGCGCGTCGGCGAGCTTGCCGAGCGACAGGCCGTCGAGCCCCTCCGACGTGGCGAGCGGCAGCGCGCGGTCGAGCACCGCGACGCGGGTGCGCTCGCCCCGGACGATCCGGCCGTCGATGGTCATACCCGGACCCTACAAAAAGACCGACCGGTCGTAAATATTGGTGTGGCCTCGGTTACTTCGGCTGACGACGCCGAAAGTCCGGCGGGTGACAGGGCTCGGGCCCGCGACCGGCGAAGGTCGAGGGCATGGAGCTAACCACGAGATTCACCCGCGCGTACGGGCTGAGGACGCCGATCGCGCAAGCCGGGATGGCCTTCGTCGGGATGACCCCCGATCTGGCCGTGGCCGTGAGCAACGCCGGCGGGCTGGGATCGCTCGGGGTCGGGCTGCTGCCGCCGCCCGCAATGAGGCAGATGATCGCCGGGATCCGGGCCGGCACGCCCGGGCCGTTCAACGTCAACTTCATCACCGTGTTCACCGACCAGGAGCGGATCGACGCCGTGTGCGAGGCGGCGCCGGCCGTCGTGTCGTTCCACTGGGGGCATCCGCCGCGGGAGTGGATCGACCAGCTGCACGGCTGCGGGGTACGGGTCTTCGAGCAGGTCGGCTCCGTCGATGCGGCCAAGCGGGCGGTCGGCGACGGCATCGACGTGGTGGTGGCGCAGGGACTCGAGGCCGGCGGCCACAACTACGCCACGCTGCCGACCTTCGTGCTCGTGCCGCTGGTCGCCGACGCGGTGGCGCCGGCCATGGTGCTGGCCGCGGGCGGCATCGCGGACGGCCGCGGTCTCGCCGCCGCCCTGATGCTCGGGGCGGACGGCGCCTGGGTGGGCACCCGGTTGGTCGCCACCGACGAGTCGGCCGCCCACGAGGGATACAAGGAGCGGCTGATCGCGGCCGACGCCACCGGCACCGTGCGCACGTCGCTGTTCGGCCCGGAGATGCCGGAGTTCAACCCGATGCGGGTGCTGCGCAACCGGGTCGTCGACGAGCAGCCGAGCGCGGACGGTCCGCGCCCGGTGATCGGGCACGCCCGGCTCGGCGGCGAGACGGTGGAGCTGCGGCGGCTCACCAACCTGGTGCCGATGCGCGACGCCACCACCGGCGACCTCGAGGAGATGCCGCTGCTGGCCGGGCAGGGCGTCGGCCTGGTCGACGCGGTGAAGAGCGCCGAGTCGGTGATCGCCGACATGACCGCCCAGGCCGCGAGCCTGCTGCGCGCCTACAGCTGAACCACCCGGCCGACGCGCGGCGGCACCCGGCCGGCCAGCACGTCCAGCCACGCACCGCGCAGGCCCTCCGGCCCGTCGCCGGCCTCCACGTCGAGCCACCCGGAGACCCGGCCGGCGAACCGGTCCCAGGCCGCCGCGAACCGGCGGTCCAGCTCCTCGCGTCCCCAGTCCTGGCGGCGCTTGCGCATCTGCACCGGCGCGAAGAAGAACTCGTCGGCGGCGCCGGTGTTCGGCGTCCGGGTGGTGAGCCCGACCGCGATGTCCCGAACCAGCTGGTCGCCGAGGTGGTCGCGCACCGCCCGCCGCAGGTCCGCCGAGCCGGAGAAGTCGAGGTACGCGGTCGGCACCGGCGGGAGCACGGCCAGGTCGTCATAGGTGACCACGAAGTCGTAGCAGCCCAGCGAACGGGTGAAGGCCGCGTTCGCCGGCGAGGTCAGTCCGATGATCCGGGAACCCTTCCCCTGCATCTCGGCCGCCGCGGCGTACGCCGTCTTACTCGAAGCGGAAGAGAGCACCACCGCCGCGGCGCCGAGGAAACCCCGGTCGGCCATCTGGTCGGCCAGCATGAACGACGTGTAGAAGAGCGGCCGCAGGAGGATCAGCAGATCCTCCCGGTCGGCGCGATAGGCCGGGTCACCGGTGGTCAGGCGATAGGAGTTGTACGGCGAGGGCAGCTCCGCCCGATGCGGCGAGACGTCGTGGAAGCCGGTCGCGTCCACCCGGCCGGGCCGCACGACCAGATGCGCGGCCGGCGGCAGATAGCCGTAGAAACGCTGCCCCGGGAACACGCCCGGCACGGTCGAGGAAAGTACGTCGGCGAAGCCCCACAGCGGCGGCAGCCCCCGTTCCGGCCCGAGCCCGTAGGCCGCCGGCGGGAAGAACTCCCAGTAGCGCATCGCCTCGCCGAGCACCGCGTAGGTGATGTTGTTCGCGGTCATGCCGACCCGGTCGACCCGCAGCACCGCCTCGCCCTCGGCCGGCTCGGGCGTCGCCGAGGGCGAGACAGCGCACTGTTCCAGGTCGTTCCGGTCCACCGCGAAGACCCACGTCATGCAGCGACCTTAAGCGGCAACGGATCAGCCGCGCACGTCCATCTCGTAGATGCGCGCCGCCGTGCTGCCGTCCTGCGTCGGCGTGACCACGTTCAGCCGCAGGTACCGGGCGTCGGCGTTGACGGTCGTGGTCGTGTTGTCGGCCGTGTTGCCGCGCACCGAGGCGCGCGTGGTCCAGGTCGACCCGTCGTTCGACGTCAGGATGTCGAAGTCGCGGGTGTCCCACGCCGGGTACTCGCCGCCCGCGCCGGCGTGCCGCAGCACCACCGAGCCGACGTGCCTGACCGCGCCGAGGTCGGTCTGCAGCCACTTCGACGAGCCCTGCGAGCACCACTTGTCCGACCAGCCGCCCAGCCAGCTGCCGTTGAACGCCTGCGCCGGCCCCTCACCCGAGCCGCACGACGAGTCGGCGGTCGCGGTCGTGCGCAGAGCCAGGTCGGCCGGCGCGCTCGACGAGCCGTACACCTCGAGCTCGTAGATGCGCGCCGCGTTGTTGCCGTTGTTGGTCGGCGTCGAGGCGTCCAGCCGGATGTAGCGGGCCGAGCGGGCCGGGATCGGCGCGTAGGTGCGGCTGTTCCGGACGCCGGACGCCGACACCACGGTCGACCAGGTGCTGCCGTCGGTGCTGGTGGCGATCGTGTACGCGCCGGTGTTCCAGCCGGTCTGCTCGCCACCGAGGCCGGCGTGCTTGATCACGAACGACGAGACGGTCTGCGCCGAGCCCAGGTCCACCGTCAGGGTGTGCGGCGTTCCACCCGTACACCATTTGCTGTTGCCGTCGAGATGTCCGTCGAAGGCCTTGGCCGCCGTCTCGCTGCTGCCGCATTCCGCCGAGCCACTGGTCGCCGGCTTGCCCAGAGCGAGGTTCGGCCCGAGGTCCGGCTCGGCGACGGGCTGCGTGGCGCCATCACCGAAGCTCGGCGGCACGTCACCCGAGCCGGTTCCCCACGACGAAACCGAAGACCCCATGGTGTACGCGATGGTGCCACCGCCCGAAATGTCCGAATACCGCAGGTAGTTGTGCGAAGTGGACGTGCCGTTGACCGAGAGCGACTGCACGTACTTGCTGGTCGCGCTGCCGCCGCTGATGGTCAGGCCACCGATCTTGACGGAGGGAAACAGACCGCCGTGCACGGCCAGGGTGTCGGCGCCCGGGGTCACCGGGTAGAGGCCGAGCGCCGCCCAGACGTACCAGGCCGAGGTCGCGCCCAGGTCGTCGTTGCCGGGCAGGCCGCCCGCGCCGGTGGTGAACGACTCGCTCATCACCCGCCGGACCGCATCGCTCGCGCCCGCCGGCTTCCCGGCGAAGTTGTACGTCCACGGCACTCCGTGCTCGGGCTCGTTGCCGACGTAGAAGTACGGCAGCGACAGCCCGCCGTTGAGCTGGGTGAAGTGGTGGTCGAGCCGCTGGGTCGCGGTGCCCTTGCCGCCCATCAGCGTGACCAGCGCGCCCAGGTTGTGCGGCACCATCCAGGTGTACTGGGCGGCGTTTCCCTCGGTGTACGGGCTCTCCGTGGCCGGGTTGAGCGGCCAGGGGAAGCTGCCGTCGCTGTTGCGCGTGTGGATGTACGCCGACTCCCCGTTGAACAGGCTTCGCCAATACTGCGAGTGCGCGGCGTACGTGTTGTAGGTCGCCGTGTCACCGAGGGCCTGCGCGAAGCGGCTGATCGCGAAGTCGCTCGACGCGTACTCGAGGGTCTCCGATGGATTGCCGGGGATGAAATGGTTCGCCTCGTACGTAGCCCGGTTGCCCCGCAGCACGTAACCCTGGGTGGAGCCGCCCGTCGCGCTCTTCTTCATCAGCGCCAGCGCCGCCGCCGTGTCGAAGTTGCGGACGCCGAACGCGTACGCGCTGCCCACGATGATCGGACCGGGGTCGCCGGGCATCACGAAGTCCTCGATGCTCTGCTGCGACCACTTCGGCAGCAGGCCACCCTGCTGGCCGTCGAGCACCATCGACTTGACGATGTCGGTCATCACATCCGGCGCGACCAGCGACACCAGCGCCGCCCACGACCGGTAGATGTCCCAGCCCGAGTAGTTCTGGTAGATCGGCGAGCTGGACGTGTGCACCGCGCCGTCGAAGCCCATGTACTGCCCGTTGGTGTCGCTGGCGATGTTCGGGTTCATCAGCACGTGGTAGAGCGCCGTGTAGAACTTCTGCAGGTCGGTGGTGCCGCCGCCGGTGACCTGGACCCGGTTGAGCGCGGCGTTCCAGGCGGCGTCGGCGTTCGCCCGTACGGTGTCGAAGGCGGCGGCCTCGGCGGTGGCGTTGTTCTGGGCGTTGGCCACGCTCACGAACGAGATGCCCACGGTCGCGTTCACCACCGGGTTCGAGGTGGTGTCGAAGGTGACGTACGCGCCGGTCTGCGTGCCGCTCGCGCTGGTGGACCCGGCGTTGATCGTCGAGCCGCTGAACGTGCCGGCGCCGGTCGGGGTGCGGTCGAAGAGGATCGAGTAATAGACCTTGTACGTGCGGCCGCCGCAGAAGCCGCCCGCGGTGTGCTCGCCCCAGACCCGGTTGCCGGTGATCGTCACGGTGCCGGCCCGGTCGCCGGTGGCGGAGCGGCTGTCGTTGACCAGCACCCGGGCGGTGGTCGTCGACGGGTAGGTCAGGCGCATGACGCCGGTGCGGGTGGTGGCGCTGAGCTCGGCCGTCACCCCGTACTTGTCGAGTTTGTTCTTGTAGTAGCCGGGCGCCGCGCTCTCGTTGCTCTTGGTGTACGCGCTCGCGTACGACGTCCAGGCCGAGCCGGGCGAGGAGCCGAGGTTGCCGGTGATCGGCAGGATCGGGAGGTCCTCGTTGTTCGGGCAGCCGGCGCCGTTGAAGTGGGTGAGGCTGAACGACTCGATCGTGCGGTCGCGGTCGCGGTAGCCGGACGGCGAGCCGGTCGGGGTGTCCGGGCTGAACTGGGTCATGCCGAACGGCACGGTCGCACCCGGGTAGGTGCTGCCGCCGGCGCCGCCGCCGACCGGGTTGGGGGAGTTGGAGTCGTCGGTGCCCACGAACGGGTTGACGTACTGCGTGAGGTTGGCGTCGGCGGCGAGCGCCGCCTGCGGAACGGTGAGGGCCGCGGCGGTGAGGAGAGCCGCCGCAGCGAGGGTACGGAGCATGGGAAGCCGTCCCTTCGATCCAGGACATGGGATGACAACGTTGTCGGTTGCCATACACCAATGTCAATGTCCTGGAGTTCCGGAAACGGGTTTACTGCTCGTTCACGCTCATGAACGCCGCTCGACGAAGTCCAACAGGGCAGCGAAGGCCTCGGTCATGTCCACATCGGAGCGTTTGATAACGGTTTCGCGGTTTCCGTCCGTCACCGTGACGGTGTAGGTCATCGCGTCGCTTGTTGCTCCTGCCGCGCTTTCGCCCTCCCGCTCGGCCTCGTTGATCAACTTGCGCAGCTCGGCGATCTCACCGGGCTTGTCGACGTCCACGACACGGGGCGGCAGCCGCCGGTTGAGCGCGGCTGCCAGACCACCGTGCGTCGCGAGGGTCACCCGCATCTAGCGGCCACGCGGGTTCTTGGGCGGGGTCAAGGTGATCCCGACGCCGTCCCAGGCCGCCCGGACCGCCTCCTGCTCGGGGCCGCCCACGCCGTACAGCTCCCCCGCCTTGGCGAAGGTCGTGTCGGCGAAGTCCTGGAACTGGGTGTCCACGGTGGACGCCTTCAGCGACTCGTACCAGATGTGCCCGGGCGCCTCCCACGAGTTGCCGCCGATGCCGCTGGCCACCAGGTAGAACGCCTTGTTCGGGATGCCCGAGTTGATGTGCACGCCGCCGTAGTCGCCCTCGTCGGTGTCGGGCAGGTCGACGTACCGGTCCATGTGGTCGGGCTGCGGGTCCTTGCCGAAGAGCTTGTTGTCGAACGCGGTGCCCGGCGCCTTCATCGAGCGCAGCGCGTCGGCGTCGATGTCCGGCGTGAACACCTCCGCCCCGATCAGCCAGTCGGCCTGGTCGGCGGTCTGCTTGAGGCTCCACTGCTTGACCATCGAGCCGGCCACGTCGGAGAGCGACTCGTTGAGCGCGCCCGACTGGTTGTGGTACTCGAGGCCGGCCGTGTGCTCGGTGACGCCGTGCGCGAGCTCGTGCGCTATGACGTCGAGCGACCCGGTGAAGTCGGTGAAGACCTGGCCGTCCCCGTCGCCGAAGACCATCTCCTGCCCGTCCCAGAAGGCGTTGTTGTAGCGGGTGCCGCGGTGGACGTACCCCAGCAGCTGCATGCCCCGGTCGTCGATGGAGTTGCGCTGGAGGACGTCGTGGTAGAAGTCCTTGGTCGCCCCGAAGCCGTCGTAGGCGCGGTTGACCGGCGCGTCGCTCACCGGCTCGTCGCCCTCGGAGCGGGCGATCCGGGCCCGCGGCAGGTAGGTGCCGTGCTTGCAGTCGAAGATCGTGCGACGCCCGTCCCCCGGGGTGGCCACCGCGGCCGCCATCGGGCCGCGCACGTCCCGCTGGCCGCGCAGCCGCGCGGTGGTGAGCAGAGTGTTGAGCGCGGCCTCGCGGATGGCCTGGTTGTCGCTGTCGAGCAGCCGACTGAGGATGTACGGCGGCGTGATGCAGTTGAGTCTCATGGCGTGCCTGGTTCCTTCCCGTACTTGAGCGTCACCAGCCCGGCGCTGTCGCCGACGGTGACCACGAAGAGGTTGTCGAACTCGGTCTCCCCGATGACCGGAAGCGGCCCGTCCACCCCGAGCTCGCCGATCACCGCCGGAACGGTGTTGCTGTGCCCGGCGATGAGGACCACGTCCCCGTCGACGAGCTCCTTGGCGACCGCGTCGGGCATCTCGCGGGCCTCGACCCCGACCCGGGCCACGGTCTCCTTGGTGCGCCGATAGGCCGAGGTGAAGACGCGGTTGACCCCCGCGCCCCGCACCACATGCGCGAGCGCGGCGGCCCGCTCGCGCCCGGCGTCGTTGAGTCCCGGATCGGCCGAGGCCGGCGGCAGGTCAATGTCCGCATGGCGGACCAGAAGAATGGTGATCACGTCGCGCACCAGCTTTCACCAGCAGCTAGACGGCAGATACTCTCAGTGATCATCTTCCCGGTCGACCATCGAGTCTCGATCCGGACAGTGCAAGACCCCCGGACGAGCGGATCGGCTGCCCCGGACCGCCCGAACGGGTGAGCCTTCCGGTCATGACGGCACGGCTCTACCGTCGAGACAGAGGGCGGGAGGATGCCATGCCGATTTTCATGATCGAGCGGAACTACGCCGAGCAGCTGGATGTGAACGAGACGGCGGCGGCCGAGATCAATCTGATCAACGACGACGAAGGTGTCAACTGGCTGTACTCCTTCCTGTCGGCCGATCTGCGCAAGACGTATTGCCTGTATGACGCGCCGTCGGCCGAGGCGATCAAGCGGGCGGCCGAGCGCGCCGGCCTACCGGCCGACGTGGTCGTCGAGATCACCGAGAAGGTGCTGCGCACCGGCGTGAAGGTCGCGGCGGTCTGAGCGCCGGCTACGACAACAGACCGTGGTCGGCGGCGTAGCGGGCCGCCTGCGTCCGGTTCCGCGCGCCGGTCTTGCTCAGGATGCTGCGCACATGGTTGGCCGCGGTGTTCTCGGTGATGAACAGCCGCCGGGCGATCTCGCGGTTGCCGAGGCCGGTGCTGATCAGGGCCAGCACCTCGACCTCACGGGCGGTCAGGCCGGCCGGATATGACCCGCGGGCGACACGATCGACTGGGCGTTCCTCGCGGACCGGCGCGGGCAGAGCTCGCAGCACCCGCCGGAGGCGGAGAGGCTCGGCGATGCCGCGCGCGCGGTCGGCGATCTGCTGGATCGCCGACTCGTCGCTTCCTGCCCGCCGACGGTGGTGAATCGTCGCGGCCAGCGTGTGCGCCACGTGCAGCGGCGAGCCCGTGCGGGTGTCCAGCCGCAGGGCGGCCGCCAGCGACTCGTCGGGGTCGCCCCGGCCCAGCAACGAGTCGACCGCGCCGATGTACCGGTCGGCGCTGCCGAACAGCGCGACGAACGGCTCGGCGACCAGGTTGAGGCCCGCGTACTCGGCCAGCGCGGGGCGCAGGTCGGCCGCCGTCGACGTGTCGCGCAGGGCCAGCGCCGCCTCGGTGAGGAAGACCAGGACCATCGGCCACTGCGCCGAATGCGGATCGCACAGGGCCTCATGGTCGAGGATCCAGCGCATCAGGCGACCGGCCGCATCGTCCATGCCGAACTCGGTGTAGAGGGCGAGCAGGCCGGGCGCCCAGAACGCGGCCGGATCCTCGTCGCCGTTGATCATCGCCCGTACGCGGTCGAGGCCGCCCGATTCGCGGCGCAGCATGAAGGTCTGCACGCCGAACGGCCCGTTGGTCTCGTCGGTGCCGAAAGACAGGCCGAGCTTGAGCTGCGCCGCGCAGGTACGTCCCGCGGCCGCGAAGTCGGCCCGGATGAACTGCCGGCCGTACTCGACGCCGTGGGCGAAGTACTCGAAGTAAGCCTGGCCCGTGGAGTAGGCGACCGACGCCAGCTCGCGGTAGGCCGCGTCCATCTGGTCGGGCTCGCCGGCGAGGTAAGCCGCCATGGCGAGGTAATGCGCGCCCGGCCCGAGCGTGACGAGATCGCCGCGGGCGCGGGCGAGCTCCGACACTTCCGCCGCCCGCTCCCGGACCGTCCGCGCGAACCGTACCGAACGGCGCTCCCACAGACCGGCCGAGAGGGCCTCCATGACGAGGGACTCATCCCCGGTCGCCCGAGCCATGTCGATCGCCGCGGTGATGCTGCGGGAGGCCAGCTCTCGCTCGCCGGTGAACGCAAGGGCCCGGCCCAGCGCGGCCGTGGCCCGCACCCGGTCGTGGTCGGCCGGATCGTCCGGAACCGCCGTCAGCGCCCGTCGCAGGAGATTCACCGCCATGTGCCCGGGCAGCCCCGGCCGCCAGGAGGCCGCCTCGAAGGCGATCGCCGCCCGCAGTCGCTGACGCGGTTCGCCGGTGCGCGCGACCTGCTCGGCCAGCTCGCGGGCGCGCACGAAATCGTTGGCATGGACGTGCTGGGTGACGGCCTCCAGAAGCGCCTCGTCCCGGTCGGCCGGAGCCGTCATCAGGGCCGCCGCTCGTTCGTACAGGCGTCCGGCGTCGCGATGCGCGAGGCCCGCCGCGGCCGCCTTCGCCGCCTCGATCAGAAAATGCACCGCCTGCTCGGTGAAGCCCAGCGGATGCGCGCTGGCGTAGTGATGTGCGAGGCGACGCACCCGATGCCGGATCGCCGGCATTCGCTCGATCACCACGGCGATATTTGCGTGGCATTGCATCCGCACCGACGCCGGCACGAAGTCCAGAACCGACTGCCGGGCGAGCGCGTGCGCGAAGCGGAAGACACCGTCGTCGGCGATCGGCAGCATCAGCCCGGCGTGGACGCACGCGTCCACGGCCGTGAGCACCGTCCGCTCCGGCCATCTCCCGGCGGCGAGCAGGATCGCCGGCTCCACCTCCTCCCCGATGACCGCGGCCAGGCTCGCGACCTCGACCTGTTCCGGGAGCAGCCGGTGCATGCGGCTCTGTAAGGCATCGCGGACGGAAACCGGGGGCGCTGCCGTCTCGTCGAGCGGGCGCATCGTGCGTCGGCTCCGCAGATCGCGCCAGAGCTCCTGGACGAAGTACGGGTTCCCGCCCGTTTGCCGGCGCAGGTAGCCGGCCGTCTCCTCGGCACGGTCACCGGTCAGACCGCCCTCGCCTCGGAGCCAGGTCGCGATGTCCTCGGCCCGCAACGGCTCGAGGTCGATGCGGCGGACGCCCCCGGCCCCCTGCAGCGCGGCGACGGTCTGCACCAGGGGCGCCGACCGGTCGGGCGGGGCGTCCCGATAGGTGGCCAGGATCAGCAACCGGCAATCGGCGGTGTGCTGCACCACGTAGGTGAGCAGTTGCTGGCCGGCCGGCCCGCTCCAGTGCAGGTCCTCCAGGATCATCAGGATCGGGCCGGCCCGGGCCATCGTCCTGATCGCCAGGACCGCGGCCTGGCACAGCTGCCGCTGGAACGCGCGAGTCGTGTCGGCCACGTCCAGGTCCTCGCTCGCCAGCGCGTGCAACCACGAGACGACCGGCCGGCCGCCGGGCGCGATTTCCGGCGGCGACTCGGCCAGGGCGCCCGAGTCGTACGCCTCGAGGACGCCCGCCAGGGGCTCGATGAACGGCTGGTACGGATGCCCGAGATCGGCGACGCACGCCCCGATCAGGACGGTGGCACCGGCATCGTGCAGCACGACGGCGGCCTCGGCGGCGAGCCGCGACTTGCCGGTGCCCGCGTCGCCTCCCACGAACACCGCCTGCCGGGCGCCGGCGAGCACGGCCGTCCAGGCCTCGTCCAGCACCGCGAGCGCGCCCTCCCGGCCGACGAGCGGGCGGCTCGCGGCGCGCTTCCACTGCTCCGGCAACGGTGGCGGTATCCACCCGGTCACCACCTCACGCTAACCGCGCGTACCGGCCGGGTCGACCGGGCCGGATAGTCAGATCTGACCAGGCGGCCGGCATTTCGCCGTACCGGCAATTCTGGTCATGCGATCGAGAATTCGCGGTTCGTACGGTCGACGGCATCGGCACCTCCGATACGACGAAAGGAAACGGAAATGTCGACGACCGCAGCCACCTCGGCGGTGACACTCGTCGCCACCGAGCTCAAGCAATGGCGCATCGGCGTGGATCGGCCCGGAAACGTTCTGCCGAAACGGCGTTTCGAGGACTACCCCGACCGCAGCTACAACCTCAAGGGCCTGAAACCGCGCAAGTTCCTGCAGTACGAGGAGCAGCAGTTCGGCATCAACCTGGGCTGGACCGACGACGCCGAGCCGGCGACCGCCCGCCGGGTGGCGCGCTGGTTCCTCGCCCGTCCGGGCACCGCGAACGGCCCGCTGCTCTACGGCGAGCCGGTGGCCCTCGCGAACGGAAAGGATCCCTCGTTCCTGCGTTACAAGACCCGTCAGTTCGGCATCAACCTGGACTGGTCGCACGACCCGGTATTCGAATGGAAGGTCGCCGGCGGAAAGGCCGGGCAGCCGGTGCACACCGCCGACAACGTCGCCATCTACAACTCCCGGGTGGACGTCGAGGGCGGGCACGGCGACTTCTTCGTCCATTTCCAGCGGCAGATCGGGGCCAACATCGGGTGGACGACGAGCCCGTCCTGGTTCGACCAACTGGAGCAGGAGCTGAAGAAGCTGCTCCCCGAGGGCATCGACCGGGCCATTCGGGCCGCGGTGCTGGCCGCCTTCGGACTCTGACCGGTCTCCGGCGATGACAGCGGAGAGCCCTGCGACCGGCCCGCAGCCGACGGCCGGACGAGACCTCACGATCGCGACCTTCATCGGAGTCGTCGCATCGATCTGTGGCGCGCTGCTCGCCGAAGCGTTCGGACACGGCACCCCGACCACCAGGCTGGTCGGGGCGGCCGTGGCCGCGGCGGTGGCCGCGCTCTTCTCCGTGACCGGGCCATACCTGCATCTGCGGGCCGCGGCCGGCGTCCTGGTCACGGTCCTGGCCCTGGCCATCACCTACAGCGGCGCGAAGGTCGCCGAGGCGGTCGCCAAGCCCAGCACGGAGATCTTTGCCGGGCCGGGATCGTCCGGTGCGGCCGACCCGCCGACGACTCCACCGACGACGGGTGCGCCGAGCGCGACCCCGACCGGCGACGGCACGTGCGGCGGCGGCGTCTGCATCCTGGTGCAGCCGGCCACGCTGCACTGCACGCCCACGGCGTGCGATTTCCCGGTGACGGTGTCCGACCCCGGCGGCCGGCGCGCCCTCCGGGTCACCCGGCTCGAACTGGTCGGCCCGGACGCGGCCGACTTCCGCTATGACGCCGGCTGCACCGGCGACGAGGTGCCCGCCGGCAAGCCGTGCCGGATCGAGGTTGCCTTCACCGGCACGACCGCCGGCAGAGCGACCCTCGTCATCCATCAGAACCTGAAAGGCCCCGCGTCGCGAGTCGCGCTCATCGGCGAGCCAGGCCCGTCGCCGTCCACCGATTCCGGCCCCGACGCCCTGCCTGACCTGACCATCAGCGGAACGCCACAGTGCTCGGTCATCCGTAACGGCTCGCTGACCGGCGCCGACAACTTGACCATCTTTCTCGCGGTTCGCAACGCCGGCCCCGGCCCGGTCGACCGGCTGGTTCCGTTCCGGCTGACCAGCGACACCGGCCTCGCCGGGAGCGGCAACACGGCCGCGCCCGCCGCCGGCGACAGCGTGACCGGCATGCAGGTGGACCTGAGCCCCGGGGACTACCACCGATCCCACCGGTTCACCATCACGGCCGACCCTCGGAACGAGATCCCCGAGCAGTACGAGACCAACAACTCCCGCCGGGTGACCGTCAGCCTGCAGTCCCGGCCCCGATCCGAGGCCGCGCAGCCCTGCTGGCTGAGCTGAGCGAGACCGTCGTGCCGGGGACCGCCATCCCCGGCACGACAAGGCACTGCTCACTTCCAGGGCAGGACGCGACCGTGGCGGACCAGCTCGCCGTAATGGGCCGGGTCGATCGGGTCGAGGGCCAGTCCGAGCAGGGCGACGGCGGCCTCGGCCGGGCTGGGCGCGGCGCTGACGTCCCACCACAGGGCCGAGGTGGGTGTGTTGATCATGCCGGGGCAGGCGGCGGCGATGAGGATCCCGCGGCCCCGGTCACTTTCGCGTCGTTGGGCGGCGATGGCGCGTACGGCCGCGACCTGCCCGATCTTCGACGGAATGTTGACGAAACCGGGCCACGGGCCGCCCCGGGCGCTGCCGTCCTTGACCGCGTCGCGCCAGGCCGCGACCTGCTTGTCGACCTCGTCCAGCGAGGACAGACCGTCGAAGCGGTCGTGCAGCACGGGCGCCAGGTAGTGCAGGGTGCCGAGCGAGCTGGCCACGACGATCATCCGGCCGCCGTCGCGCAGCAGCGGCCCGAACGCTCGCAGCAGCCGCGTGGTGCCGAAGTTGTTCACCTCGGTGTAGGCGTCGGCGATCACGCGCGGGTCGTCCTCGGGGCCGACGCGCATCACCGCGTTGCCGAAGACGATGTCCACGCCGCCGTGCCGTTCCGCGATCCGGTCGGCGACCAGCGCGGCGGCCTCGGGGCGGCCCACGTCGAGGACCTCGCCGCGTACCCGCGCGCCACCGGCCGGCATCGCCTCGACGGCCGCGGCGATCCGCTCCGGGGCGCGCCCGGTGAGGTAGACGGTGTCGTCCGGGCTTAGCCGCCGCGCCAGCCCCTCGGCCAGCGCGCGGCCCAGCCCCTGTGTGGCCCCCGTGATCAGGGCAACCTGGGAAGTCATGCCTCGACGCTAGGCAGCGGCCGGTCATGCTGCCAACGAGAAAGACTCAGGCGTGGTATGCGTATCTGTCATGGCCTTCACCGACGCGTCGCTGACCGCGCTGCGGGTGTTCCGGGAGGTGGCCGAGCGGGGCACGCTCACCGCCGCGGCGGTCGCGCTCGGCTACACCCAGTCCGCGGTCTCGCGGCAGATCGCCTCCCTGGAGCGGGCGGCGGGCACCCCGCTGCTGCGGCGAGGGCATGATGGCGTACGCCTCACGGCCGCCGGCCGGCTGGTGCTGCGGCGCGCCGCCATCGTCGTCGACCAGATCGACGCGGCCGCCCGTGAGCTGGCCGGCCTGCCCGACGAGCGGGCCACCGTCCGCCTCGGCTGGATCGCCAGCGCCGGCGCCTGGCTGCTCCCCCGCGCCCTGGCCGACCTGCGGCGTACGCACCCGGGCATCACCGTCGTCACCCGCGAGGGCAGCACCCCGGCCCTGGTGCGTGCCCTGCGCGCGGGCACGATCGACCTGGCCGTGCTGGCCTCGGCGCCACCCTTCCGCCCGCCCGACGCCGAGTCCCCGGCCCTGTCGCTGCGGACGCTCGCTGAGCGCAGCCTGTGCGTCGCCGTCCCGGCCACCGATCCGCTGGCCCGGGGCGAGAGCATCGACGTGGCCGACCTGCACGGCCGGCAGTGGATCGCCGGTCCCGCCTCGGAGGACCGCCTGATGGGCGTCTGGCCCGGCCTCGGGGAGCGCCCGGTCGTCGCCCACACGGCCCGGGACTGGCTGGCGAAGCTCCAGCTGGTGGCGGCCGGTTGCGGTCTCACCACGGTCCCGGCGGCGATGTCGCGCGCGGCTCCCGAGGGCGTGCGCATCCTGCCGGTCCGCGGAGGCCCGCGCGAGCAGCGGCGGTTGCTGCTGGCCCGGCTGCCCACCCCGCCACCGGAGCCGGTCCTCCGCCTGGCCGAGGCCCTGCGGGCCGCCGCCGTCACCGACAGCCCCAGCTAGCCCTGGCGCGCGGCCTCGCCGCAGCGCGCGATAGACCGCAGCGCGCGATAGACCGCAGCGCGCGATAGACCGCAGCGGCGCACGGGAGAGGCCGCAGCGCACGAGAGAGGCCGCAGCGCACGAGAGAGGCCGCAGCGCACGGGAGAGCCGCAGCGTGCGGGAGAGGCCGCAGCGCGGGAGGAGCCGTGCGCGGGAGGAGTCGTCGTGCGCGGGAGGAGGCGTGCGCGGGAGGAGGCGTCGTGCGCGGGAGAGGCCGTCGTGCCGGGGACCGCCATCCCCGGCACGACGGCTTGCGGGCGGTGGGCTGTCTGGGGCTTTGCACCGCGAAGGCGTGAAGCCCACCGCTCGAACCTGGAGGCGCCCCGCGCGGTCACCATCGGCGAGCTGTCAGCGCGGCAGCGTCAGCCCGGCCGGCGAGCTGCCGGCAAGGCGGCGGCCCAGTCGGCCAACTACCGGCACGGCGGCGTCGGGGCGGCCGGCGAGCACCCGACACGGCGGCGTCGGCCGGGGCGGCGCCGCCCGGGAGCGTGGCGGCCACCGCGAGGCCGGCCACCGCCGGCAGCGCGGCCCAGCGGTGGCCGGACAGTGAGTGGAGCAACGGCATGTCCGACAGCATGCCGGGAAGGTCTGATGCGGGTCTGAAACGGCGCTGAAAGCGCTCAGCAGCCGGTGCACACGGGCGTGCGCAGCGACTCGGTGCGCCGCGCGGCCGGCTCGGCGCCGAGGTCGGTGAAGATCTGCTGCGCCTCGCGCAGGGAGGCGTCGTCGCCGGCGTCGAGCAGCGCGAGCGCGGCGTCGTAGGGACAACCGAGGACGCTGAGCTGGGCGGCGGCATCCGCGGGCACCATCGCGTACGGAGTGAGCGGCCGTCCCCGCGCCGGCCGGAGCGAGCCGGTGCGGCGCAGCCAGGAAGCGACCTCGCCGCGGCGCCACGGGTCCGCGCCGGCCGCCGCGTCGTCGGCCAGCTCCGCGGTGCGGACCGCCTCCGCCGTGCGGCCGGCCAGCCAGTGCGCCTCGGTCCGGGCGAGCCGGACGGCGATGATCTGCTGTGGCTCGCCGGTCGCCTGCGCGAGCGCGGTCGCCTCGTCGAGCAGCGCCGCCGCCTCCGGCTCGCCGCGCCGGACGGCGATCAGGGCGAGCCGGATCAGGCCGCAGAGCCGGCTGGCCGAGCGGCCGGCGCCGGCGTCGGCGAGCAGCTCGCGGGTCAGGGCGGCGGCCTCGTCCCAGCGGCCCTGACGCAGCATCATGTTCGCCTTCTCGCCGCGCAGGCAGATGGCGTACGAGGTCAGGTCGTGCTCCTCGCAGTAGGCGATGCCCTCGGCCAGATACAGCTCGGCCTCGGCGAACCGTCGCTCGTCGACGTACAGCGAGCTGAAGTTGGTGTAGGCCCGGGCCGCCTGGTCCTGGTGGCGGTCGGCCAGCGCCAGGTCGAGCGCCTCGCGCATCAGCACGGTCCACTCCCGGCCCTGCCCCCGCGCGCTCACCGCCCGGGTGTCCAGCGCATCACTGCGTACGCAGGTCGCATCGATCTCCTCCGCCAGCCGCTCCGCCCGCCGGGCCAGCGACTCCGCCCCCGGGTAGTCGGAGAACAGCATGCGCTGGTTGGCGAACGTCGCGTAGGCCCAGGCCAGCTCCACGCTCGGGCCGAGCGGCTCGAGCACGTCCACGGCCGCCGCCACCGTCGCGAGCGCCTCGCGGCCGCGGCAGAGATTCCAGCGGATGCGCGACAGCCGGCGCAGCGCGTCACCCTCGTGGCGCCGGTCGCCCTCGGCCCGCCACAGCCCGAGCGCGCGCTCCTCGGCCCGCTCGGCCTCCGGCCATTCGTCGAGCATCACCAGCTCGTCGGCGAGCAGGTCGTGCAGCCCCGACCGCAGGCCGGCGGGCGCGGCGCCGGCGAACCGCAGGGCCCGCCGCAGCTGGGCCACCGCCTCCCGGTGGCAGCCCATGTCGCGGGCGTGCCGCGCGGCCGCCGGCGCGTGCCGCAGGACCGCGCCCGCGTGCCCGGCGGCCTCGGCGTGGAACGCCATCCGCGCGTCGTCGTCGCAGCCCTGCTCGTTCAGCGCCGCCAGCACCCGGGCGTGCACCATCTGGGCCCGGTGCGGCGGCACCGACTCGGCGATGGCCAGCCGGGCCAGCTCGTGCCGGAACCGCACCCGGGACCCGTCGGCGATCAGCAGGCCGGAGTCGAGCAGGTCGTCGGCGAGCCCGCCCGGGTGGGCGGCGACCGCCGAGATCAGCCGCGGCTCGACCCGGGCGCCGATCAGCGCCGCCACCTCGAGCACCTCGCGCGGCGCCCGGTCCAGCCGCGCGGCCCGGGCGAGCACCGTGTCGCGCACCGACGTGGGCACCACGGCGCTGCCCGAGCGCAGGATCTCGGTCACGTAGAACGGGTTGCCGCCGGTGAGCCGGTGCAGCTCGGCCGGCTGCCAGCGGCTGCCCTCGGCCAGCGCCCGCACCGCGGCCGGCGAGAGCGGCTCGAGGTCGACGTGCCGGGCCGAGCGGTGCGAGCCGAGGTCGCCGAGCGTCACACAGAGCCGGGCGCTCTTGTTCAGCCCGTCGTTGCGGTACGTGACGACCAGCAGTACCGGGGTGTCCCGCAACCGCCGGACGAGGTAGCGCAGCAGGTCGAGGGTGGCGTCGTCGGCCCAGTGCACGTCCTCGACGACCAGCACGTCCAGCCCCGGGCCGGCGCCGAGCTGCCGGACCAGGGCCCGGAACACCACGTCCCGGTCGGCGCCCGGTCGCGCACAGGCCTCGAGCAGTTCCCCGCCGAGCTGGTCGGCGAGGTCGTGCAGCGGCCCGAGCGGGCGCGGGGTGAACAATCCCTCGCAGGCGCTCCACAGCCACCGCGCGCCGGGCAGCTCCCGCCGCAGCCGCTCGACCAGCACCGACTTGCCCACGCCCGCCTCGCCGGCGATCAACGCGACCCGGCCGCCACTCTCGCGCGCCTCCCCGGCCAGGCTGATCAGGGCGGCCAGGGCCGCTTCCCGCTCGACCAACGGCGGTTCCAGGTCATACGCCGCCTCGGCCCGCACCGATGGCTCCGGCCGCGGGGACAGCGTCGATCCCTCCAGCCCGAGCAGCGCCGGGTCCTGCCGCAGGATCGCCGTCTCCAGGTCACGCAGCGCCGGCGACGGGTCGACGGCGAGATCGTCGCGCAGGGCCCGGTGCAGCCGGCGGTAGGCGGCCAGCGCCTCCGCCTGCCGCCCGCCGCGGTAGAGCGCCAGCATCAGCAGGGCGCACGCCTGCTCGTCGAGCGGGTCGGCGCCGACCAGCTCCTCCAGCGACACCACCGCCTCGGCGTGCTTGCCCAGCCGGAGCTGGGTCTCGCCGAGCGCCCGCAACCCCTGCCCGCGCAGCTGGTCGAGCCGGTCGGCCTGCTCACCCAGCCAGGGCGCGGCGACCGTGTCGGCCAGCGGCCGCCCCCGCCACAGCGACAGCGCCTCGTGCAGCAGCGACTCACCCGCCTCGGCCCCGGCCTGCCGCCCGTCCCGGATCAGGCGCTCGAAGTCGGCGACGTCGGTCTCGACCCGGCCCGGGTCGAGCAGATATCCGGGCTGCTGCCGGACGATCGCGTCCCGGTGGCCGAGCACGCCGCGCAGGTAGGAGACATGGCTCTGCACCGTGTTGAGCGGCGTGGCCGGCGGGTCCTCGCCCCAGAGCACGTCGGCGAGCCGATCGGTGCTCACGATCTCGCCGCGGTGCAGGGCGAGCGCCGCGAGGACGGCCTTGCGGCGCGCCCCGCGCACCGCCCGCGGCTGCCCGCTCACGACGACGTCCACCGGCCCCAGAAGCCGAACTCGCATCGGCCGCACCTTTCCCCCGTCCCGAAAGCGGCTCCAATGTAGGCGCAGCTCCCAAGGACAAGAGTCGTAGATCTTACCGGTCCGGCAATCGGCCGGACCGAAATAGCGGCCCTTTCCCGATTTGCGAGCAACAATTTCGGTACGCGCTCCCAAACGACTGGCCCGAAATCGCTTATGCCGAAAATGATGACGTCCCCCGCGCGCGTGTCGGAATCTTTCCGGAGCGATCTCGGCACCTTGCCGAAGCGCTAGGTTTCCGCCATGAAGGCTGGAGCCGCCACCCCGTCCCGGCCCGCCGGCATCGCGCTCGGCGTGGCCGCGGTGCTGGTGCTCGGCCCGCTGCTGGCGGGCGCCGTCTGGAACGGCAGCGATCTCGCGAATGACGCCGCCGTGGTCGATCTGCGCCAATACCGACTGGCGGACGATCAGGCATTGAGCGACCAACTCGACAAGAAGAAAGTGTCCGAGGCCGGTCGCGTGATCGTCATCCGGCCCGGATCGGAGAACGGCGAAAAGCTGTATTGCCCGAGCGACGATCTTCCGAAGTCATGTGCATTGATGAAGGAGATCGAAGAACGCACGACCACGGTTTCGCCCGATACCGATCCGATCGCCGTCCTGGCCGCCTTCGGGGGATCGCCAGAAGTCGACCGAAGTCGCGTCACCATCGTGCACCTTCACCAGGGCCACGCCTTCGGCTGGTGGCCGGCGCTAGAGGTTGGTCTGCTCATGACGATCATCGCGGCCGGGTCCTTCTTCTTCCTCGATCGTTCCGCGCGCCGCCGCCGTCTCGTCACGGCACCGGCCTACAGCGTCCCGCCGCCCCCGACCGACGCGTCCCGGCCCGAGCCGCAGATATCCCGGTCCGTGGCCGTGCCGTCCGCCGCGCCGCCGGCCGGCCCGGCTCCCCGCCGCCGCCCGCCGCCGCGGCCCGATCCGCCGGCGCCGCCCGGCCCCCTGCCCGCCGATGTCGTCGGCGCGGTGCCGATCGGCCGGCAGGTCGTGGCCCGCACCCACTTCGGTCCCGGAGGCGGCTTCGTCGACATCGGCGGAGTGGTGGTGTGGGCCAGTTTGGAACAACCCGGCGAGCCGGTGTATCCAGGCCGCCGCCTGTCCGTCCTCTCCATGAGTGCGGGCGTTGATTCGCTCGTCGTCTCCAGCCGCGTCAGCGAGGAGGTCCGGCCGTGACCGTCGATGCCCTGCCCGTCCGGCAGGCCCGTAACCGCACCCTGATCATGCTCGTCCTGGACACCTCGTCCTCGATGCGCCAGACCGGCGCGATCGACGAGCTGAACGACGCGCTGCAGAAGTGGTGCGCCGAGCTGCGCGGCAACGACGCGCTCCAGATGTCCGGCGAGATCGCGATGATCACGTTCGGCAAGGACCACGTCGTCGCCGTCGACCCCAGCGGGCAGGCGGCCGGCCAGGCCCGGCGGCCGTTCGTGCCGCTGCGCCAGTTCCATCCGCCGGAGCTGGCCGCCGACGGCCTCACCCCGATGGTCGAGGCGATCCAGTACGCGCTCGAGGTGCTGAGCGTGCGCAAGAGCGAGCTCACCGCGGAGGGGCTGGGCCTCGCGTACCGGCCGATGATGTATCTGATCACCGACGGCGTGCCCACCGACCTGGAGGGCAACCGCACCGACCGGTGGCGGGACGTGGCCGCCATGCTGCGCCAGCACGAGGCGGGCAAGCACCTGCTGTTCTTCGCGCTCGGCGTGCGCGGCGCCGACCAGGAGGTGCTGCGCGGGCTCGCCCCCAAGTCATGGTACCTGCTCGGCGACACCGACTTCAGCAAGGTGCTCCGGCTGGTCTCGACCAGCATCGGCTCGGCACAGGCCGAGTCGCGCGACGCCCCGGCCGACGCCGTCTACGAGCATTTCCAGCGGGACAACCGGAAGAACGAGGAGATGCGCCGCTGGCTGGACGAAGAGGGCGCGAGCTCCGATGGCCGCTAGCCGGTTCGACACCCGCTGGCGGGTCATCTCGGCGTCGGTGGCCGGGCCCAACCACACCAGCCTGGGCATCGAGAACCAGGACAACCTGCGGCAGGGCCCGGTCGGCGACGGGCTGCACCTGCTGGCGGTGGCCGACGGCGCCGGCTCGCAACCGCGGTCGGCGCACGGCTCGCGGCTGTCGGTGGAGGCGGCGTGGGAGGCGGCCGACCGCACGTTCGTGAAGGCGCCGCGCACGCTCGACCAATGGCACGAGACCACCCGCCGGTACGCGACGGCCTGCCTGACCCAGTTCGACGAGCTGGTCGAGCGGGCGATCACGCCGCTGCGGAACCGGCCGACCGCGACCGGCGTCACCAGCGTGTCGCGGTCCGAGTTCGCCACCACGCTGCTCGCCATCGTCGCCGACCCGCCCTGGTTCGCGTACGTATGCGTGGGCGACGGGTTCCTGGTGATGGAACGCTCGCCCGGCGGCTCCCGGCTGGTCATCCCGCCCCCGTCCGGCCGGCAGGCGGCCAACGAGACCGTCTTCATGACCTCGCCCGGCCGCGACCGCGACCTGCGCTGCGGCCTGATCGTCGACACCGGCGCCCGCGGTCTCGCGCTGTGCACGGACGGGCTGATCGACGGGATGCTCGACGTCGGCCGCGGACCGGACGGCATCGGCCTGCTCTGCGCCCCCGAGGACTTCGACGCGTACTTCGCGGCCTTCCGCACGCCCGGCGTGGACGGCAGCGAGCTCAGCCGCAAGCTCCAGTCGCGGGAGTTCGCGGCCTCCTCCGGCGACGACAAGACCATGCTGATGGCGGTGCTCCGATGAGGACGCGGCGGCTGCACACCCCCGGCGGCCGGCCGGTCGACATCGTCGTCGACCAGGAGATCGGCAGCGGCGCCGAGGGCGTGGTCTACCCGGTGGCCGACTCGCCGCACGTCTGCGCCAAGATCTACTCCGACTTCGACCGGTCCGCCGCCTCCGGGCCGCGGCTCGACGCCCTGACCGCGCTCGAGCCGGTGACCTGGGGCGGTGACTGCCCGGAGCACCTGCACGTGGCCTGGCCGCGGACGACCCTGCGCGACGGCAAGGGCCAGCTGCGCGGCGTCGTGGTCCCGCGCATCGAGGGCACGCCGCTGCTGCGCCTGCTCGACGCCGGGGCCCGCATCGAGCTGCTGGACGAGCCCACGTGGCGGACCACGTTCGCGATCGCGGCCCGGCTCGGGCGCCTGTTCGACATGCTGCACGGCGCCGGCATCGTGATCGGCGACGTCAGCCCGGCCAACGTCCTGGTCGACCGGCACGGGCACGTGACGCTGCTGGACTGCGACGGCGTGCAGTTCACCGATCCGGCGACCGGCACGCGGTTCGCCGGGGAGAAGTTCACGCCCGAGTACGGCGCACCGGAGGCGCTCGACGTCAAGGGACTGACCCGCGAGCACGACCTCTTCGGGCTCGGCGTGGTGATCTGCCAGCTGATGATGGAGGGCGAGCACCCGTTCGGCGGCGTCTCCACCGCGGTGCCGCCGTCGACGAGCGTCGAGGAGAACATCAAGCGGCGCAACAACCGGCTCACCCACCCGGACCGGCTGGTGCCGATGGCCGACAGCATCTCGGCCGAGATCCTGCCGCCGAAGGTGCGCGACCTCATTCAGCAGTGCTTCGAGGACGGGTACGACGATCCGCTGCTCCGCCCGAGCGGGCGCGCCTGGTCGCACGTGCTCGAGCAGGCGAGCTTCGAGCTGATGGGCTGCCGGTACAACCCGCGGCACGCGTACCACCGCTCGGCCCCCGAATGCATCTGGTGCGCCCGGATCGCCGGCGGCTTCGGCGACCACTTCCCGCCCCCGGCCGACTGGGTGCCGCCGCCCGGCGCCCGCCCGCTCCCGCTGGTGCCGGTGGAGACCGCCGGCGCGGTCATGACCCGGCCGCCGGTCACCTATCCGGCGCCGCCCTGGCCGTACCCCCGAATGCCCTTCGTCCCGGTGCCGGCCGCGCCGCCGGCGCCCGCCCCCCGCTCGTCTCGCAAGCAGGCGCTCCGCATCGTGGTGTGGGCTGTCGCGGTGGTGCTGGCCATCTGCTTGCTGATCGCCATCTTCGGACACTGACATGAGCAGCCGAACCATCCTGATCGCCGAGACGCATCCGGCCTGCGAGGTGCTGGGGCCCGGCAACCGGTTCGCGGTCTGGGTCCAGGGCTGCCCGCTGTCCTGCACCGGCTGCGTCAGCCCACAGTGGATCTCGCGCCGCGGCGGCCGGGCGGTGGCCGTGGCCGAGCTCGCCCGGCGGATCGCCGACGAGGCCGTCGACGGCCTGACCGTCTCCGGCGGCGAGCCGTTCGCCCAGGCCGCCGCCGTCCGCGCGCTGATCGACCTGGTCCGCGAGCGACGCGACCTGTCGGCGATGTCGTACACCGGATTCACCCTGCGCCACCTGCGCCGGCACGGCACCGCCGACCAGCGCGCCCTGCTCGGCCGGCTGGACATCCTGGTCGACGGCCCCTATCTCGCCCATCGGCACGCCGACCTGCGCTGGCGCGGCTCGGACAACCAGCGCATCCACCGGCTCACCGCGCGCCACGGGCGGCGCGACCTGGGCGACGGCACCGAGCCGGGCGCCGGCCTGCAGTTCGAGGTCACCCCGGCCGGCGGCCTGCAATGGCTGGGCGTGCCGCCGGTCCCGCATTTCCGGGAGATCTTGGAGCGGGGCCTGGGCGTCCGGGAAGGGACCGGCGGCGGATGAGCAGATCGCCGAAGTACAGCTTCGCGCAGCTCGGCAAGGAGCTCCGCGACCAGGTGCAGCACGACCGGGACAGCCGGCAGGCGCGGCGGGAGGCGTCCGAGACGCGGATCCGCGAGCGGGTCCTGGCCGAGGGCCGCACCGAGATCGTGGAGCGGTACCGGACGCTGAAGGCCACCCTCGCGACGCTCGGCCGGGGATCGCAGCAGGGCGGCGCCGACGCCGTCGCCGCCGCGCTCGAGAACGCCCTGCGCACCATCCGGGCGGCGAGCTCGTTCACCGAGCTGGCCACCGTGGCCGGCGACCTCGACCGGGCCGAGCACAGCGTCCGGTCGTTGCGCCTGCGGGCCGCCGCCGACCGGACCGCGGTGCTGGCCGCGATGATGGCGGAGGCCGACGCCGAGCTCGTCCGGTACGACGACGGCGACGCGGCCGCGCTGCTCGCCGGGCTGGCCGCGCTGCGCCGGTCCGATCCCGGCGCGGCCGAGGTCGACCGGCTCGCGGCCCGGATCCTGGAGCACCTCGACCGGGTGGCCGCGCGCCGGACCGAGCACCAGGAGCAGCGCCGGCGGGCGGCCGCGCGGATCGAGCTGCTCGCCGAACGCCTCGACGGCCTGCTGGCCGACGGCCGGACCATGCGGGTGCCGGTGCGCGACGGTGACCGCGCGGGCGAGGCGCTGGCCATGCTGCGGGCCCAGTTCGCCCGCGGGGAGCTGGCCGACGTGCTGCGGTTCGGCGCGGCGCTGGAACGGCGGATCGACGAGATCGAGAGCGGCCTGGACACGGTGATCGACCAGATCGCCGAGCGCCGGACCGTGCTCACCTCGCTGGTGCGCGCGCTGCCCGAGGTCGGCTTCGCGGTCGAGGCCGGCAGCGTCACCGAGAGCCGGGACGGCGCGATCGGCCTGCGGGCCTCCCGGCCCGGCGGCGACACCGTCGCGGTCATCGTCGAGGCCGAGACCGAGGCCGACACGAGCCATCGGATCCTGTACGCCTCCGAGGCCGTCCAGCGCGAGGAGCGGCTCGGGCACGGCGACACCGCCTGCGGGAACCTGCTCGAGGTCATCGACGTGCTCCACGAGTCGGCCGACCGGGCCGGCGTCGTGCTGAGCCCGGTCACCTGGGAGGGCCGCGACGCCCGCCGCGGCCCGGCACGCAACGCGCCCCGCCGGATGACGCCGCCGGCCGCCGGCACCGTACGGCAGGAGGAGAACCGGTCATGGCGACCGTGACCGCGCCCCGCGGCGCGCCCTGGCTGGTCCGCGCCTACCACGAGCTGCAGCGCCGGCGGCACATCGTGCTGCACGGCAACGTCGACGACCTGATCCGGTGGAACGACCGCTACCAGCCGTTCGAGACCGCCCTGGCCGAGTTCCTGGCGGTGGCCGGGTTCCCGGTGATCGTCCGCTACAACCTGGTCGAGGGCCTGAGCTACCACGACGACGCCGCCCGGGAGTTCGTCCAGCGCTTCCTGGCCGGCCCCGGCGCCCCGGTCCCCGCGCCGCGGCCGCCGTCCCCCGGCAACGGCGCGGCCCGCCGCAACCCGCTGGTCACCTCGGCCGACGTCCTCGAGCAGCAACTGATGGCGGCGCGGTCGGCCGAGCCCCGGACCCCGGTCGACGTGCTGGCGGTGGCGCTGCGCCTGATGAACCAGAACGAGCGGCCCTGCGTCTTCATCGTGGAGAACGCCGACCTGCTCGTCGGCGTGCCGTCCCAGATCAGCAACGACCACGTGACCCAGGTGGCGTACGTGCGGCGGCTGCTGCGCACCGACCGGGTGGCGGCCGGCGGCGCCCCGAAATACCACAACACCATGGTCTTCGTCGTCCGTGACCTGTCCGCGCTGCCGGCCTGGCTGCACCGCGACAACCCGCACGTCGCGGCCGTCCTGGCCGACCGGCCGGCGACCGCGGAGCGGGCCGCGTTCCTGCACGAGGACCTGGCCGGCTACTGGGGTGGCGACGCGCTGACCGGCGACAAGCGGGCCGAGGCGATCGCCACGCTGGCCAGCATCACCGAGGGCATGACGATCCTCGACCTCGGCGCCCTCCGGGTGACCTCGCAGGTCGCCCGCATCCCGCCGACCATGCCGCGCCGGCTGGTCGCCCGGCACCGGTTCGGCCTGCGCGACGACCCCTGGGAGCAGCTCGACATCGCCAAGATCAAGGATGCCGAGGCGTTGCTGTCGCGCCGGGTCATCGGCCAGCCGGCGGCCGTGCGGGCGGTGACCGACGTGCTGGTGAACGCCCGGGTCGGGCTCGACTTCGTCGCCGCCGGGCAGCAGACCGGCGCCCGGCCCAAGGGCGTCTTCTTCTTCGTGGGCCCGACCGGCGTGGGCAAGACCGAGCTCGCCAAGGCCCTGGCCGAGCTGGTCTTCGACGACGAGTCGGCGCTGCGCCGCTTCGACATGAGCGAGTACAGCCAGGAGCACACCAGCGAGCGGCTGACCGGCGCGCCACCGGGCTACGTCGGGCACGAGCACGGCGGCACGCTCACCAATTGGGTCCTCGAAAGGCCGTTCAGCGTCCTGCTGTTCGACGAGATCGAGAAGGCCCACGAGAAGATCATGGACAAGTTCCTGCAGCTCATCGACGATGGCCGGCTCACCGACGGCCAGGGGCGTACGGCGTACTTCTCGCATTCGATCGTGATCTTCACATCCAACATCGGGGTGGGTGACCTACGCCGGGTCTTCACCGAGCCGGCCCTGTCCTACGAGGCCGTGCACGAGCACTTCAGCCAGGCGGTGACCGAGCACTTCGCGGGCCGCCTGCGCCGGCCGGAGCTGCTCGGCCGGCTCGGCACCGGCGTCGTCGTCTTCGACCTGCTGCGCGGCAACGTCATCATGGACATCACCGCGAAGTTCCTGGACCAGATCGCGACGGCGGCGAGGGCGCGCGGCTACGACCTGACCTTCGACCGTACGGCGATCGGCCGCGCCGTGGCCGACGAGATCCTCCGTGGCGGCGCCGCCCTCGGCGCCCGGCAGATCCGCAGCCCGCTGCTCGAGCGCTGGGTCCGCGTCCCGCTCAACCGGTGGATCCTGGAGAATCAGCCGCCGCCCGGCACCCGCATTCTGGTGCACCGCCGTCCCGAGGGCTCGCCACCGTTCGCCGTCGACGCGCTGCCGGCCGAGGAGCCGTCGTGACCGCGCCGGAGATGTCGGCGCTCGACGACCTGACCAGCCTGCTGGCCGAGGTCGACTACTACGAGAGCCGGCCCGGGCTCGACGCCGGCGAGCTGGAGCGTTACCTGCGGGCCGCCGCCGCGCTCGGCGACCTCATCATGGCCGAGGCGGTCCGGCGGCAGAAGGAGCTGCGCTTCGCCGACGCCGAGGTCCTGCTCGGCCAGTTCCTGCAGCTGAACGAGACCAAGCGGAAGCGGTGCGAGCGCGCCCGCCGCCACCAGGACGACGACTCGGCCCACCTGGCCGGCCTGCGCGACGCGGCCGCCGCCGACGTGCTGCTGGCCGAGGGCCTGCAGCACGTGTGCCGCGCCGACGAGCGCCGCCTGGCCGGCGACTTCGACACCGCCCTGCGCTGCCTGGCGACCGCGACCAAGTGCTTCGAGCAGCTGGCCGCCAGCTCGCTGCCGCTGCGCCGGATAGGCGCGTGGCGCCTGTCGCTGACCCGGGCCACCACCGACCTGATGACCGGGCTCGGTCACATGCGGGCCGGCGACTTCCGCGGCGCGCACCAGAGCTTCGACAACGCGTACGTCGCCTTCGGCGAGCTCCTGGACCGGATCGGCGAGGAGCCGCCCGACCTCCCGGCCCACGCCCAGTACGACGAGGTTCGCGACCGCCTGGTCGACGGCCGGCGCTACCTGGAAGCCGTGCAGAGCTTCGTGGAGATGTTGCGCGAGGCCCAGTCCGGCCGCTACGGCGACGCCGTCCTGGCCGGTCAGGAGGCCGTCGACCGCTACCAGCGCCTGGTCCGCGAGGCGGTGACCCAGCAGGCGCCGCGGACTGCCCGCCTGCTGTACGAGATGGACCTGGCCCGGGTGAACGGCTGGCTGAGCTGGGCGACGGCCGAGCTGGCCGTGGACGAGGCCCGCTGGCAGGACTGCCGCGACCAGGTACGCCTGGCCCGCACCCAGTGGAAGCAGGCCGCGCACATCGCCGCCCGCACCGTCTATCACGAGATCGTCGCCCAGCGGCCCGAGCCGGGCGACACCGAGATGCTGCTGCAGAACACGCTCCGCCGCTGCGACCGCGAGCTGCAGTTCCGCAAGGAGATCGAGGCCCTGAACGCCAAGCTCGACCGAGCCGCCACCATCGTCATTCAAAACCAGGGAGGACGCGCCGTGGCACCCAGCGACTTCACCTTCAACGCACCCGTGTCGGCCACCAGCATCGGCAACGAGAACCGGATCGAGAACGCCACCGCGAACCAGCAGGTCGCCGGCGGGACCGACCTGCGCGAGCTGGCCGCCCAGCTGCGGGAGCTGCGCGACCTGCTGGCCGGGGCCGCCCGCACCCCGCAGGAGCAATCGGCGGTGGCCGCGGTCGAGGCCGCCCAGGACGCCGCCACCCGGGGCGACGAGCCGACCATGCGCCGCTACCTGGCCGACGCCGGGAAGTGGGCCCTGCAGATCGCCGAGCAGATCGGCGTCGCGGCCGCCACCGCCGCCATCAAGTCGGCCCTCGGCGCCTGAGGTCCACGGGACAAAATCGATCAACAAACTTCGCTAACGTCCCGGCATGGGAGTGACAAGCGCACTGGCCGCACTGACCCTGCTCCTCGCGGCGCCGCAACCCGGCGCCGCCGGCATCGGCGACGCCTACTACCCCGACTACGGCAACGGCGGCTACGACGTCGATCACTACGACATCCGCCTGCACTACCAGCCGGCCACCGACGAGCTGGCCGGCACCACCACCCTCCGGGCCACCACCACCCAGGCCCTGAGCAGCTTCGACCTCGACTTCGTGCTGCAGGTCAGCGCGGTCCAGGTCGACGGCCGGCCCGCCCGCTTCACCCGGCAGGGCGACCACGAGCTGGTGGTCACTCCCGCCCGCCCCCTGCCGCGGCACCACACGATGACCGTCCGGGTGACGTATGCCGACGTCCCCTCCACCGCGCTGGGTGAGGGCTTCACGGTCTGGAACCGTACGCCCGACGGAGCCCTCGCCGCCGGCGAGCCGGAGATCGCCTGGTGGTGGTTCCCGTCCAACGACCACCCGAAGGACAAGGCCACCTTCGACGTCGCGGTCACCGTCCCCGACGGCGTCGAGGCGATCAGCAACGGCACGATGCCGCGGCCACCGGCCCCCGCGAGCCCCGGCTGGACGACGTGGACCTGGCACGAGTCGAGCCCGATGACCACGTACGCGGCCCAGCTCGCCATCGGCCAGTACGACATCGAGCAGACCCGGGCGCCGAACGGCCGGCCGGTGATCTACGCGTACTCCCGGCTGCTGACGCCCGAGCTGGCCGCCGCCGCCCGGCAGAGCGTGTCCCGCACCGCCGAGATCGTCCAGTGGGAGTCCACCCTCTTCGGTCCCTACCCGTTCGACGCCGAGGGCGGCGTGGTTCCCCCGCCCGGCGTCTGGTTCGGGGCCCTGGAGAACCAGACCCGGCCCACCTACGCGGCCAAGGAATTCCAGCGCGGCCCCGACACCGCGGTGGTGGCGCACGAGAACGCCCACCAGTGGTTCGGCGACGCCGTCTCGCTGTCACGCTGGCAGGACATCTGGCTGAACGAGGCCTTCGCCACCTACACCGAGTGGCTCTGGTCCGAGCACGAGGGCTCGATCTCGGCCCAGCAGAACTTCGACGAGCTCTACAACGGCATCCCGGCCGACGACCCGATGTGGCTGCTGCCGATCGGCGACCCCGGCGTCCCGCCGATCACCTACGAGGTCTACCTCCGCGGCGCCATGACCATGCACCAACTGCGCCGGACGGTCGGTGACGCCGCGTTCTTCGCCATCCTGCGCACCTGGTACGCCGAACATCGCGGCGGAAACGCGACGACTCCCCAGTTCATCGCCCTCGCCGAGCGCGTCTCCGGCAAGCAGCTGCGGGCGTTCTTCCAGGCGTGGCTGTTCACGCCGGCCAAGCCGTCCGTGCCCCCGACCGCCGCCGGCGGCTGACCCGGCAAGGGTGCCGCTCGGACTACTGTTCTGCCGTCGACGCGGCGCGGATTCCCAACCGACGATGATGCCGGCGGGTTTTGAGTTCCTGGTCCAACGCAACCTGCATGTCGGCACCCGCGTCACGCAGCAGTTCGGCCACGCGACCGGCGACGCCGCGCGGGTCGGCCGCTTCCGTTCCCGCCTGAATTCCGAGTAGGACAGGGTCGCGCGTGACCTCCGCGATGGCGGCCAACGCCTCGTCCCGAGGGGCGTCCCGCATCTCGCCGGCCCCGTAGCGGTGGACGACGGCGGCAAGCTCCCGCAAGGTCAGGCGTTGATCGGGCGGCAGGCGAGGGACATAGGCCAAGCCGTCGGCGAATCCACGTACCGTCCATCTGAGTCGAGCCAGCGGCAAAACCGCGGCGTACGCGCACAAAACAAGCAGCGTGGCAATGGTCACCGGTCCGAACGCCCACGCACGCCAGCCGTCGGCCCGCAATATCAGTGCCGCGAGGGCCGCCGTCTCGCCCACGAAGAAGGTGGCACTTACCAGCACCACCATGGGCATGAAGTCCGGGAGGAGCGTTTGATTCGCGACGTCATGCCTCTTTCTCGACTCCTGGATGAACTCTTTGGAGATGAGGGAAGCCTCGACGCTGATAGCGATCAAGAGCGCCGGCAGGACTTGTGCCGCCGTGGTGTAGAAGGCTTCGCCGCCCATGTTTCCAGCGTGGCACCGGACTCGGCCGGACTTCTTCGAGTGACCGGATCACGACCGTGCGAAACGCCGGCTATTCGTAGTACTGGACCAGGCAGAACTCGTGGTTCTCCGGGTCGGCCATGACGACGACCACGCCCGCGTCGTAGTCGTGACGTTCGCCGGTGGCGCGGCCGCCGAGGGCGATCACCGTCGCGATCCCCTCGTCGATGTCGTCGACAGTGACGTCGAGGTGGATGCGCACCTTTCCGGTCGCGGGCTCGGGGACCGGCTGGAAGACCAGTCGCGGCTGCGGGTCGCCCCGATCGCCGAGATAGACCCAGCCCTCCTCCGACGGGCCCGGCTCGCGACCCAGCAACGCGCTCCAGAACCGGGCCACACGCTCGGGGTCGAGGCAGTCGATCGTCACGCCGGACCACACGTTCGCCATGCCGCCGATCCTCACACCATCGGGCTGCCTCGATGGAAAGCGGTGCCACTTGTCACATTCTCACGGTCAGCGCCGGTAGAAGTTGATCTATATCCTGTCCCGGCGCGACGGGGACCGGGGCGAGCCATCGATCGATGAACTCCGTGAGGTCCCGGGCGTCTCACGGGAGAAAACGTTGGACGAGATGGTTCTGGAGGCCCAGAGATGGGTCAACTCCACCTACCGCGGAGTGGCGGGCTTCAACCCGGCGCCGGAGAACGGCAAGACCGGCTGGCCCACCATGTACGCCCTGACCCGCGCCCTGCAGCACGAGCTGGGCATCACCGCGCTGTCCGACGCGTTCGGGCCCACCACGCTCGGCAAGCTGGCGGCGCACGGGAACATCACCTTCCAGGAGTCCAACGCCAACATCGTCAAGATCGTCCAGAGTGGCCTGTGGTGCAAGGGCTACGACGCCGGCCCGATCGACGGCAGGTACGCCGAGGCCACCGACGGCGCTATCCAGGACATGGGCGGCAACGCCGGCGTGCTGGCCACCGCCGGGGTGTCGCCGAAGATCTTCAAGGCGCTCCTGACCATGGACGCCTACGTGGTCGTCGCGGGCGGGTCGGAGGCCGTCCGCGCCATCCAGGCCACGTTGAACCACAACTACATCCATCGCCGCGACTTCTTCATCATCCCCTGCGACGGCATCTTCTCGCGGGACGTCCAGAAGGCGATGTACCTGGCGATCCAGTTCGAGCTGGGGATGACCGACGACGAGGCGACCGGCATCTTCGGCCCGAAGACGCAGGCCGGGCTGCGCGCGCATCCGCTCTCCCAGGGCTCCTCCGGGGTCTGGGTCCAGCTCTTCAGCGCGGCCATCGTCTTCAACCGGGTACGCACCGGGGACGCCGACTTCTACACGAACTTCACCAGTAACTACACCGCCGATCTGACCGCGGCCGTACGCACGTTCCAGAAGTTCTCGGCGCTGGACGTCAACGGCAACGCCGACTTCGCCACCTGGTGCCAGGCGCTGGTGTCCACCGGCGACCCGGACCGCAAAGGCACCGCCCTCGACTGCATCACCACCATCACCGACGCCCGCGCCCAGGCGCTCAAGGCGGCCGGCTACAAGATCGTCGGGCGCTACCTGGACGAGCACATCAGGCCGCCGCGGGTCCCGCTCAACAAGTGGATCCAGCCGGGCGAGCTGGACACCATCTTCCGCAACGGGCTGAAGGTGTTCCCGATCTCGCAGTACGACGGCGGGTCGCTGTCGTACTTCACCTACAGCCAGGGCTTCCAGGACGCCCTCGAGGCGCACGCCAAGGCGGTCGGTTACGGCTTCAACACCGGGACCGTCATCTACTTCGCGGTCGACTACGACGCCACCCAGGACGACATCAACTCCGCCATCGTCCCGTACTTCAAGGGCGTCGTCGCCGGGCTGGCGTCCAAGGGCAAGAAGTACGTGCACGGCGTCTACGGCTCCCGCAACGTCTGCGCCGAGGTCACCAGCCGTACGCTCGCCCGCTGGTCGTTCGTGTCCGGCATGTCCTACGGCTTCTCCGGCAACATGGGCTTCCCGCTGCCGGACAACTGGGCCTTCAACCAGGTGCAGACGCTGACCGTCGGTTCCGGCTCCGGCGCCATCGAGATCGACAAGGACGTCTGGCGGCCGAGCAGCGACCCCGGCGTGTCCTCGGTCAACGACCCCAGCACACCGGTCGACGACTTCATCGCGTACATCCGCCAGCTCTACAGCCTGGCGGTGAGCTACGGCGGCTCGAAGAACCCCAGCCAGCTCGTCCTCGAGTACCTTCGCCACGACAAGTACGACAACTTCGTCTGGACCAAGCTCATCGGCGGCATCGACCAGGGCTTCATCGACAAGGTCGACGGCTCCGGGATCAAGAAGATCTACGAGTTGCGCGATCCCTTCTACGGCGTCGACCTGCACGTCAACCACCTGGGCGCCACCTGCAACGGCGTCTACGTCGTGGGCAAGCCGGCCACCGTGACCTCGGGCAAGGGCGACGTCGCCGGCTGGGGCGGCGACCTGATGACCTTCTACGGCGAGTGGCGCCGCGACAGTGACTCGTACTCGTCCGGATACACGTACTGCCAGGAGAAACTGGCCAAGGTCAACGCGAACACCACGTTCGAGCTGCGGGACCTGACCGAGGACGCGGACGGCTACAACATCGCCATGCGCCTGCGCTCCGGCGTCGACATCGTCACCGCGGTCACCAGCTACTACAAGGGTGGCGGCTACCTCTCCCGGATGAAGGACTTCTACCTCGGGCGGTTCGGCAGCGCGGTGAACCTGAAGGCGATCGCGCAGAGCATGCTGCTGTCCGACAACGACCTGGACATCCTGCTCGGGCGCACGTTCCTGGTCGAGTCGACCGCGGGCGACGGCGCGCTGCTGCCGAACCTGATCCCGCCGTCGAAGCTCGACGAGTTCCTCCAGGGCTTCACCGACGTGATCGTGGCCCGGGTCGGCCAGGAGAACGCCAAGGCCAAGGCGCTGCGCGCGCAAGGCAAAATCTGACCGATGAAGACGTCGACCCGGTACGGGCTAGGTGCTTTCCTCTCGCTGATCGGCGCCCTGGCCGCCTACGTGTACGCGATCCTGGCCGGCCACTTCTACGATCTGCGCCCCGCCGACGAGTTCTGCACCGGGAAGACGCTGGCAAGCCGTCCCCTCGAGTGGAGCCTGTTCCCCCCGTCCCAGCGCTGCCGCTGGAGCGATGGCACGACCTCGAACCTGGTGCCGTGGTACCTCAACGTCCTTCTGTTCGGCCTGCTCGGCCTCGCGGCGGTCCTGACCGTGCTGGCGATCCGGGCGAGGCTGCGACCTCTTCGAACGAAAAGCGAGACCACCACATGAGTGACACCGCACGACTGACCCGGAGGCGGCTGCTGGTCACCGCCGGCGCCGTGACCACCGGCGCCGCCGTCGGCCTGGCCGCCGCGCCCACCACCGCCGAGGCCGCCGGGACCGTACCCGCCTGGACGAAGCGCAAGACCCAGAACGGCTGGCCGACGGTCACCGCCGCCCGCACCACCACCCTGCGGATCGAGGGAAGCGACGCCACGGTCGCGCTGCTCTCCGGCGACGTGGCCACCGTTCTGATGCACGTGGCCCGCCGCCTCAACTATGAGGTAGTGCCGCTGGCGAGCGGCGACGCACACGGCCACCGCACGGATCACCAGGTCCAGGCCCCGTTCGAGTCCAACTACCTCTCCGGCACCGCCCTGGCCGTCCGCCCCCGGGAGTTCCCGGCCGGCTCCGCCGGGAACCTGTTCCCGGCCCAGCTGCTGACGATCCGCGACATCCTGGCCGAGTGCGAGGGCGTGGTCCGCTGGGGCGGCGACGACAAGACCACCCCGAAGGAGGGCCACTTCCAGATCGACGTCCGGCCCACCGACGCCCGTCTCGCCCGCCTGGCCGCCACGCTCACCGCGTGGAGCGGCACCCCCGGCCAGGGCCCCGGCACCACTCCCGACCCGACCGCGCCCACCCGCCGGGCGGCCGCGACCGCTCTGGCCCGCGCCCAGCGGCGCTGACCGAACAACAGCGGGCCCGGTCCCTACGGTCCGGGCCCGCCCGCGGAGCGACCCGATTCAGGGTGCGGCCCCCAGATCGGCGGCCTTGGCCGCCGCGGAACGCCGCCAGCCGTAGTCCAGGGCGATGCTGAGCAGGAGGATCGCCACGAGGGTGATGATCGAGGCCGGCTCGTGGATGAGCGTGGTGAAGACGAAGGTCAGGAGCACGACCGCCGCCGAGCCGATGGCAAGCGTCAGGACGAAGACGTTCGCGCCGGTCTCGGACCGCACGCGGAAGTGCGCCGCGGTGATGAAGGTGAAGATGAGCAGGGCCACCGCGCTGCCGATCGAGGCGATGGCGTCCAGTTCGAAGAGCGCGGCGAGGACGACGCAGGCCGCCGCCTCGATCAGCAGGCCGGCCGAGGCACGGCCGCCGATCCGCCGCGCCATCAGCCCGGGGAACAGCCCCGTCTCGGCGAGCCGGTCGGACAGTCCGCTCGCCGGGTACAGCCCGGCGTTGGTGGCGCCGGCCGTGGCGAACAGCGCCGTAATTGCCATCAGCCAGTAGCCGGCATCGCCGAGCGACGGCTGCGCCGCCACGGCCAGCGCTGTACCACCCGACTCGATGACCTTCTCGACGGTGAGCGTGCCGAAGACGCCGAGCGCGATGGCCACATAGATCACCGTCGCGATGGTCAGGGCCAGGAACATCGCCCTCGGCAGCTGCCGCGCCGGCTCCCTCAGGTCCTTGGCGGTGAAGGTGATGATGCCGAACCCGAGGAACGCGAAGAAGGTCAGCGCGACGCTGGAGACGATGTCCTGAAACGACGGGTATCCGGAGAAGGCGAGCAGCGACGGATCCATGTTCGCCAGCGTGACGACGGCGAAGACGACCAGGATGCCCAGCACCACGTACACGATCAGGGTCTGTGCACGGGCGACGAGACTCGATCCGACGATGTTCACCGCGGTCATGACCACGATGATCAGGACCGCGAAGAGCTTGGACCAGGCCGCGCTCTCGTCGGCGAACATCGCGCTCGCGTAGCTGCCGAAGGAGACCGCCACCATCGCGGTCACGATCGCGTTCGCCGCGTAGGTCAGCCAGGCCGTGACCCCGGTGACGTGGCCGGGGCCGAAGCCCTTGCTCACGTACTCCAGCAGGCCACCGGCGGAGGGGTAGCGGGCGCCGAGCTTCGCGAACGAATAGCCCTGCAACGCCGCGATGACGCCCGCTATGAGGAAGGACAGCCAGACGGCCGCGCCGGCCACCTCGCCGGCGGCGCCGAGCAGCGCGAAGATCCCCGCGCCGACCATCGCGCCGACGCCGATGAACGCCGCTTGACGTACGGACAGGGACGTCGTCTCCGAAGTCGTCATCGCCGCCACCTCTTCCCCCTCCTGGGAGGTCAGGCCAGGGTGGCCACCAGGATGGCCTTGATGGTGTGCAGCCGATTCTCGGCCTGCTCGAAGACGATGCTGGCGGCCGACTGGAAGACCTCGTCGGTGACCTCGAGGCCCGCCGACATGCCGGTGTGCTCCATGATCTCGGCGCCGACGACGGTCTTGTTGTCGTGGAAGGCCGGCAGGCAGTGCATGAACTTGACCTTCGGATTGCCGGTCTTCTCCAGCAGACCCGCGTTCACCTGGTACGGGGTGAGCTGCTGCACCCGGTCCGTCCACACGCTCTTGGACTCGCCCATCGAGACCCACACGTCGGTGTGGATGAAGTCGGCGCTCTCGACCGCCGCGTCGACGTCGTCGGTGACGGTGATCCGGGCGCCGGTGCGGCGGGCGATGTCCTCGGCGAGCTCGACAACGTCCTTGGGCGGATGCAGGTCGGCCGGACCGGCGAGCCGCACGTCGCTGCCCATGAGCGCGCCCATGACCAGCAGCGAGCGGCCCATGTTGAAGCGGCAGTCGCCGACGTACGCGTACCGTAGCTCGTCGTACGGCTTGTTGCTCACCTCGTGCATGGTGAGGAAGTCGGCGAGCATCTGCGTCGGGTGCCACTCGTTGGTCAGTCCGTTGTAGACCGGCACGCCGGCGTGCTCGGACAGGGCTTCGACGTCGGTCTGCGCGTTGCCGCGGAACTCGATGGCGTCGTAGATGCGGCCGAGGACGGCGGCGGTGTCGGCGACGGACTCCTTGTGCCCGATCTGCGATCCGGACGGGTCCAGATAGGTGACGTGCGCGCCCTGGTCGTAGGCGGCCACCTCGAACGAGGATCGCGTACGGGTGGAGGTCTTCTCGAAGATGAGCGCGATCTCCTTGCCCTCGAGGCGCCTGACCTCGGTGCCCGCGTATTTCGCGAGCTTGAGCGCCTCGGCCAGCTTCAGCAGGTAGCGAAGCTCGGCGGGCTCAAAGTCGATCTCCTTGAGGAAACTGCGGTTCTTCAGGTTGAACGCCATGGAACAGGCTCCCGTTCGGATCAGAACGCCGAATCACGCTGCAGGGGACAGGTCATGCAATGCGAGCCGCCGCGACCGCGGCCGAGCTCGAAGCCCTCGATCGGGATCACTTCGACGCCGGCCTTGCGCAGCGCCGCGTTGGTGCCGGTGTTGCGCTCGTAGCCGATGACGACGCCGGGTTCGAGGGCCACCACGTTGTTGCCGTCGTCCCACTGCTCCCGCTCGGCGCCGAACGTGTCGCCACCGGTCTCGATGACCCGCATGTCGCCGACGCCGAGGACGCCGGCCATGATCTGGGGCAGCGAGCCGTCCGACCGCTCGACGACCAGGTCGTCCGGGTTGTCGCCGGGCCGGATGGACCAGACCCGCGCGCCGTCGACCACCTGCGGGAAGGCGGTCACGACGTTCCGGTCGCACATCGTGATCACCGTGTCCAGGTGCATGTAGCTGCGCGACTTCGGCAGGAGCACGGCCAGCACCACCCGGGCCGAGCCGGCCCGGAACAGCGAACGCGCGATCCACAGCACCGCCTGCGGCGAGGTCCGCTCCCCCATGCCGATCATCACGGCCCCGTTGCCGATCGGCTGGACGTCACCGCCCTCGACGTGGCAGCGGCCCCAGTCCTCGTCCGCCCCACCGAGCCAGGTGGAGAACTTCTCCCCGGTGAACATCGGGTGGAACCGGTAGATCGTTTCCATGATCATGGTCTCCGGCTTACGGGCCGGCTTGGTCATCGGGTTGAGCGTGACGCCGTCGTAGATCCAGCACGACGGGTCCCGCTGAAAAAGGAAGTTGGGCAGCGGCGGCAGGAGCATGGTCGTGGACGCGGCCGACTCCCACACCAGCCCGAGCGGCTGGGCAACGTCCGCCTTGGTGATCCCGCCGATGAGGAAGTCGGCGACCACCGACGGTCCGGCCTCGCCGACCCACTCGCGGGCCCGCGTGGCGGCCGTGATGCCGACCTCGCGCTCGTTGAGCACGTGGTCGCACACCCAGTCCTTGGCCGCGGGCTCGGCCAGCGCCTCGGTGAGCAGGCGTTCCGCTTCGAAGACCTCGACGCCCCGCTCGCGCATCACGGCGCAGAACGCGTCGTGCTCGGCCTCGGCCCGCTCGACCCACAGGACGTCATCGAAGAGCAGCTCCTCCGCGTTCGACGGCGTCAGCCTCGTGTGCTCCAGCCCGGGGCGGTGCACCATGACTTTGCGCAGCTTGCCCACCTCGGAATGAACGCCTAGCGACATGCCGGTCACCTCGTCAGATGTGTCGAATTGAGGACAAGTTTCGGCGGCGAAGCGACGTCGTTCCTCATCAATGGCGGATGATTCACGGCGTCAGGCCGGTGGCCGGAGGTCGTGCGGGTCGCCGTAGTCGCCGCCCGGCGTCACGACGGTGCCCGCCTTGCCGGCCAGGATCAGCTCCGCGTCGGCCAGCGCCCCGATGGCGGCCATGTCGCCGGTGATCTCCACGAACCGGCAGACCGCCTCGACCTTCGGCCCCATGGATCCGGCCGGGAAATCCTCCCGCCGCAGCTCGGCCGGGGTCGCCCGGGAGATGGCCTCCTGCTTGTCGGTTCCGAACCCGCGCAACACCGCCGGCACGTCGGTGAGCAGCATCAGGGCGTCCGCGTCGAGCGACTCGGCGAGAACGGCGGTCGCCAGGTCCTTGTCGACGACCGCCTCGACGCCCTGCAGGTGGCCGGACTCGTTCCGGATCACCGGCACGCCCCCGCCGCCGGCGCACACCACCACCGCGCCGGAGGAGAGCAGCTGCCGGATGACCCGAGTCTCGATGATCCGCTTGGGCGCCGGGGAGGGCACGACACGGCGCCAGTGCGTGCCGTCGGGTTTGACGTCCCAGCCGCGTTCGGCCGCCAGCCTCCGCGCGGTCGACTCGTCGTAGACCTGGCCGACGAACTTGGACGGGTCGGCGAAGGCGGGGTCGGCCGCGGAGACCAGCGTCTGGTTGACCACGGCCACGACCTGACGGCCGGGCAGCGCGTTCTGCAGGCCCTGCAGCAGCCAGTAGCCGATCATCCCCTGGGTCTGCGCGCCGAGCACGTCGAGGGGGTAGGGCCGGGTGAGGTTCGGGTCGCTCGCGCTCTCCAGCGCGAGCATGCCGACCTGCGGGCCGTTGCCGTGGGTGACGACCACCTCGTGCCGGGCGGCCAGCGGTGCGAGCGCCTCCACCGCCCTTGTCGCGTTCTCCTGCTGGACCGCGGCGTCGGGCTTCTGCCCGCGCTCGAGCAGGGCATTTCCGCCGATGGCGATCACGATGCGCATGGTCGCGGCGCGTCCTTTCGATCAGTGATAGTCGGGAACGGGCGGCGGTTCGGTCATCCGGGTACGCATGAGCAGGTAGACCGGAATGCCGATGGCCATGGCGACACCGGCCATCAGGAACGGGCCCCACACCTGGTACCAGTGGTCCTGGCCGGTGTTGCGTGAGTACCAGATGAACAGGATCGAGAAGATCAGCGAGACGACCGCCACGGTGGCGTCCCGGGCGAAGCGTGGCGTGTGGAGCTCGCGGCGGTCCCGGATGCGCCACTTCAGCTGAGCGAGGGCGGAGAACGCGTACGGGATGGCGGCCGTGATGCCGGTCATCAGCACCAGGGTGTTGAAGACCGCCGCGCCGCTGGTGCCCATGAAGCTGACGGCCATGGCGATGCTGGCCAGGACGGTCGAGGCGATGATGCCGACGGCCGGCACCCCGCGGCCGGAGAGCCGCCCGAACGCGGCCGGGAACAGGCCGTCCTGGGCGGCGGCCAACGGCATCTCGGCGCAGATCATCGTCCAGCCGTTGAGCGCGCCGAAGCCCGAGATGATGACGGCGATCGCGACCAGCGTCCCGGCCCACGACCCGCCACCGACCATGGCGTCCGCGGCCACCGAGTACGAGGCCTTGTTCTCGTCCTTGGCCAGCTCGGTCGTGGCCACCGAGCCGAAGACCGCGACCATCGACAGCAGATAGACGACGGAGGCCGCCAGGGTGCCGAGAACGGTCGCCCGCGGGATGTTGCGCTCCGGATTGCGGACTTTGGCCGCGGCCACCGCCGCCGTCTCGACGCCGAGGTAGCTGAACAGGCAGATCGCCATCGCGCTGCCGATCGCCGAGATGTTCGACCCGCCGCTCACGTTCCACGGCGTGAAGTTGCCGGTGCTGATGGTGAGCAGGCCGAGGGTGGACATCAGGACCAGGGGGACGTACTTGATGATCGACGTCCACAGCTGGACCGCGCCCATGTTCCGCACACCGCTGAGATTGACGGCCGCCGGTATCCAGAGGCCAACCAGGGCGATGACGATCGACCAGCCGGCCAGATGCCCCTTGTTGAGGAACTTCTCCACATAGAAGACCCAGCCGGTGACGATGGCGGCGTTACCGGCCCAGGCGGTGATCCAGTACGACCACGCGTTGGTGAAGCCCATGCCGTTGCCGAAGGCCGAGCGCGCGTACGCGTAAGGCCCACCGTCCGCCGGAAGCCGCCGCGACAGAGCCGCGAACATCAGCGCGAGCGCGACCGCACCCACCGTGGTCAGCGCCATCGCGACGATGCTGATCGGCCCGATCGACGCCAGCGAGTAGGGCAGATTGAAGATGCCGACCCCGATGATGCTGCCCAGGATGAGCGCGGTGGCCTGCGGCAACCCCAGGCTGGGAACGGGACTGGTTCCGCTTCGAGACCCCGTCTTCTTGACGTCGACCACGGCCCCTCCTCAGCAAGGTCAATGATCACGTCGGACGCAGGAGCACCCGAGTCTGCAGAAACCATCCCCCGGCCGTCGCCCGTCCTGCCTCCTCCCCGACGGATGAAGACGTCGAGACGAACCGTTACGGCGCCGGCTGAGCGGGTATGCGGGGCGCGACGGTCACAGCGCCCGATGTGGAAGGGGGCGGAGAAGTGACCGACGCCCCGGTGGACCTGTGCACCCTCGCGCCCGGCACCCATCTGATCGCTCTCTACCGGAGCGAGGCGGAGATGGCGCGGACCGCCGCCGCGTTCATCGCCGCCGGCCTGGAGGCCGGCGACCGGGTGCTGTACGTGGTCGATGAACGGCCCCCGCCCTCCGTCCGGGCGACGCTGGCGGCCGACGACACGAACGCCGAGGCCGCGACCGTCGCCGGGCAGTTCTCGGTGTGCCGGTTCGCCGACGTCTACGGCCTGCCGTACGGTCCGGACCGGAGAGCGGCGGCCGACGGGTTCCATGCCACCGCCGAGCTGGCCCGTTCGGACGGGTTCCCCGGCCTCCGGATCGTCACCGAGGTGGGTCAAACCCAGGCACTCGGGCCCTTCGGGGAGGTGCTGGCCTGGGAGCGGCTGACCACCCGGCTCCACCAGGAGGAGGGCGTCACCTCCGTCTGCCAGTACGACCAGCGGTACTTCAACGGTGAACACGTGCGGCTCCTCGCGGCCGAGCACGCCGGAGCCGCGCCGGACCGGGTCGCGCCGCCGCGGGCCAGCTTCCGTGCCACGCCACCGGGCTTGCGGATCACCGGCGAACTGGACGGAACCAATCTGGACGGGTGCGCGCGGGTGGTCGAGGCTCGCCTGGCGGCCATTCCGCGTCTGGTGATCGACGTCGGCGGCGTCACCTTCCTCGACATCGGCACCTTCCGCCGGTTGTACGCCATCGCCGATCGGCTGCCCGCGGGCGGCCGGATTACGCTGGCACACGTGTCACCGGAGCTCCACCGCATGATCGGAATTCTGGGGTGGCGACATCCGAACCTGGGGATCGATCCACCGGTCGAGGATTCGTCGCTCGGCACGGAGGTGGTGTGATGAGGACGGGAGCCGCCCGCGGCTGTACGGGCCACTTCCACGAAGCCGGCTTCTACCGCTCGGACGCCGAGTTCCTCGGCCTGATCGTGCCGTTCGTCGAGGAAGGGCTGGCCGCCGGCGATCCGGTGGTCATCGGCTACGACGATCGCAAGTCCGACCTGCTGCGGGCGCGACTCGCGGACGCCTCCCCGGTGGAGTTCATCATCGACCGGGGGCTGTACTCGACGCCGGCCCGGGCGATCGCCACCTATCGGCGGTTGTTCGAGTTCCACCTCGCGATGGGCGCCGATCAGATCCGGATCGCCGGGGACGTGCCGCATCCCGGCAACGGGCGAGAGTTCGAGGGCTGGGACCGCTACGAGAGCGCGGTCAACACCGTCTGGCAGGACTTCCCGGTCTGGGGCCGATGCCTGTACGACACCAGCACCGCTTCCGCGGCCGTACTCGACGCCGTCGAGCGCACCCACCCGCGTCTCCTCTCGCCGGACGGATCGCGCTACGCCAGCGGACGCTTCCAGCAGACCTCCGAGTTCCAGGCGCTGCCGCCCCCGCCGGACCCGCTCGAGACCTCCACACCGATGGTGGAGCTGGTCGACCGCCCTCCGTTCGAGGCCCGCCGCGCCGTCATCCGGATCGCCGCCGGCCGGCTCGAGGTCAGGACGCTCAAGGAACTGATCCACGGCGTCTCCGAGGCGGCCGGCAACGCCATCTACCACGGCGAACCGCCGGTCACCGTCCGGATCTGGGCCTCACCGCGGCGCATCGTGGTCCGCGTCCACGATCGCGGCCCGGGCCCCGCCGACCCGCTGGCCGGCCTCGTCCCGGCGACGCCGGACCCCCTGGCCCGGGGCTGGGGACTCTGGCTGATCCACCAGCTCGACATCGACACGACGATCATCCGTACCGGTGACGGGTTCGCCGTCCGGTTACGGGTCGAGATACCGGAAGCCGGCCCGCCGATCTTCCCGAACTGACCGTCCCGGCGGCCGGGCCCCTTGCCGCCCCGTATGCCGGACGGCATACACGCCAACGACGCCCGGTCTGCCTCGCGGCTGTCGTGGCGGGCGCGCGCCGTCCCTAGCGTCCGGGGCATGACCGCAAGCGATCATCGCCGCCGCTGCCCTGCGCATGGCACGGACAATGAAGCTCGTCGAACCGTAGGCTGCACGCGATGAGACGGGTGCGGCAGCTCGGGGTGGACGCCGGACCGGCCGCCCTGCTGGCGCTGGCCGACGCGGTGGGCGCGGCGGCGGGCACGACCGGGGTGGGCTGGCTGTGGTTCGCCGCGATCCACCTGCCCCTCGTCGTGCGGCGACGGTTCCCGGTGACGGTCTTCTGGACCGTCTTCGCGATCGCCCTGGCGGCGTGGACGGTGGCCGGGATCGACGCCTTCTACCCGTTCGCGGTGCTGCTGGCCGCGGTGGCCACGCTCGCCCGGCACCGGACCTGGCGGTGGTGGTGGCCGGCGGTCGCCGCGGTCGCCGCCGTCCTGGCGACCGGGTGGTCTCAGCACGGCCTGCGGCTCGGCGATCTGGCCGCCCTGGCCGCCGCCCTGACCGCGGCTGTGCTTCTCGGCATCACGGTGCGCACCCGCCGGGCGTACGTCGCGGAGGTCGAGCGGCGTGCCGCCGCCGCCGAGCGGACCCGGATCGCCCGGGAGGTGCACGACATCGTCGCCCACAACCTGGCCGTCATGATCGCGCTCGCCGACGGGGCGGCGCTCACCGCGGCCGCCGCGCCCCGGCGGGCCGCCGACACGCTCGGGACGATCTCGGCCACCGGACGCGAGGCGCTCGAGGAGATGCGCCGGCTGCTGGGCCTGCTTCGCGACTCGTCCGAGCGGGCCGAACCCGGCCCGCAGCCGGGTCTCGGGGACCTCGACCAGCTCGTGGCCCAGGTCCGCGAGGCCGGGTTGGAGACCACGCTGGTGCGCGAGGGCACGCCCGGCCGGTGGGGACCGGGCGCCGAGCTGACGATCTACCGGCTCGTCCAGGAGGCGCTCACCAACACGCTCAAACACGCCGGACCCGCGGCCACCGCACGGATCACCCTCCGGTACACCGAGGACGGCGCCGAGCTGGAGATCATCAACGGCGGTGGCAGCGCCCGGGCCGGTCGGCCCGCCGCCGTCTTGCGGGCCGGGCAGACCGCCGGACCACGCGCCGGCCGGGGACTGGCCGGCATGCTCGAACGGGTGGCGGCCTACCACGGCCGGGTCGACGCCGGACCGCTGCCGACCGGCGGCTGGCGTGTCTACGCCAGCCTCCACTTCGGAAGCGGGGGTGAGCCGTCGTGACCGTACGGGTGCTGCTCGTCGACGACCAGGCGCTGCTGCGGCTCGGCTTCCGCATGGCGCTGGAGTCGCAGCCCGACATCGAGGTCGTCGGTGAGGCGGGCGACGGTTCCCAGGCTGTGACCATGACCCGAGCGCTGACTCCCGACGTGGTGCTGATGGACGTCCGCATGCCGGTCATGGACGGCATCGAGGCCACCCGCCGGATCACCGCCGCCGGCGTGGCCACCCGGGTCCTCATCCTCACCACGTTCAACCTGGACGAGTACGTCTTCACCGCGCTGCGAGCCGGCGCCAGCGGCTTCCTGCTCAAGGACGTTCCGCCCGCCGACCTGTTCACCGCCATCCGGGCCGTAGCCGCCGGCGACGCCGTGGTGGCTCCCAGCGTGACCCGCCGCCTGATCGACGCCTTCGCCCGCCACCTGCCCGCTCCCGGCCGCACGCCGCCCGAGGACGACCGCCGGCACCCGCTGAACCGCCTGACCACCCGCGAACGCGAGGTGCTGACCGCCCTGGCCCGCGGCCACTCCAACGCCGAGATAGCCGAGCACCTCAACGTGGGCCCCGGCACCGTCAAGACCCACGTAGCCCGGATCCTGGCCAAACTGCACCTGAGAGACCGGGTGCACGTGGTCATCTACGCGTACGAGTCGGGCCTGGTCCGCCCCGGCGACTGACCCCCATGGCCCGCTGGGGATGAGGTGTGGCCCCGGGTCGGCGGGCAAGACTGGCGCCAGGTCGAGAGGAGGACCGATGTTGTTGGTACCGAAGCAGTTGCGGCGTTCCGGTATGACCGGCGACGTGCCGTACTACGGTGGCCGGTTCACGCCGGCGCAGGCCTACGCGGCCTCTCATCCGCCCCGCCCGCGGCCTCGGCCGACCGCGACACCGGAGCCCGATCCGATGCCGGCCTTGCAGCAGCTGCTCGACACCGGGGTGATCACCGCCGAGGAGTATCAGGACCTGCGGGCCCGGGTGAACCGATGATGGGGCCGGTACAGGTGCTCGTCGTCGGTTTCGACCAGCCGGCTCTTTCCGGCGAGATACTCGCCGAGCTCACCCGGCTCCGTGCGGCCGGAATCGTCCGCCTGGTCGACCTGCTCCTCGTCTCGCGCGCCGAGGACGGCGCGGTCGAGACGCTGGCCGCGCCGGCCGGCGCCGACGCGGGACTCGGCGGACTGGCGGCCGCGCTCCTCGGCCAGCCGGACGGAGAGGACGAGGGCGGCATGGAGGTCGCCGATGACTCGGTGTGGTCCCTGGCCGATGCCGTGCCGCCCGGCTCCGTGGCGGCGGTCGCGTTGATCGAGCACCTCTGGGCGGGGCCGCTGACCGCGGCGATTCAGAAGGCGGGTGGCACCCCGCTGGAGGAGACCTGGCTGGCACCCGACGACCTGGCGACACTCGAGGCCCTGATCCACCAGCGATGACGGCGACCATGTGGTTGGTGGGTGACGGCACAATACCGAACGTGATCGACACGGAGGAGGCGGCTTCGGCGGCCGTCCAGAGCTGGCTGGAAACGCTGTCCGAGGCGGACGGCAGGTTCTTGGTCAAAGCGGTTGCCGACGGCGGTCCGGTCTGGCGGGCAGTAGCGGGTAAGCCGGGAACTCACCTCGGGGAATTCTGCGTACGGGTGGACAAGGCAACCGGGGTCGTTCAGGCCGGCGTCGTGCCGCAAATCGGTCCGTCGGCCAGGGACGGCTACTTGCGGATGATGCGGACAACGGTGGTACCGGAACTGCGGCGGCTCGGCTTCACCGGCTCGGGGCGTCGGTTCGTCCTGCAGACCCCGAGGCACCAGGGGACAATTGTGTTTCAGCAGTCGCAGGGCAATACGTGGATGGGCGTGAAGTTCACTGCCGACGTCAGCGTGGCGTCGCCCTCTGGGTGGACCGCCCGCCTCGGTTCGATCAGCCACCATGGCGGCGACCACTGGTGGTCGGTCTGGGCGGGATTCCCGACCGACGATGTGGCTGCCGACCTGATGACCGCGATTCGGGACCACGCCGTCCCCGCCATCGAAGGCGAACGTCACCGCCGGTCCCGTAACCGGCCTTGACCGCGACGAGTCGTTCGCCGATGACCGGACGGTGCCGGTTCGGGCGGTGGTCACCGTCAGGGCAGGTAGACCTGATCGAGTCTCATGATGCGGTTGGCGTCGACGTCGAAGGTGATAACGCTGCCGTTGACGACCTCGCGCAGGAACGTCTTCAGGTCGACCGACTTCGCCTCGGGCGTGGGACCCACGCGGATCGGGGCGTCGGGAGAAACGGTGAGCGTGCGCAGTTTCTTGTTGTTGTTACGGCTGTAGTAGCCGGTGCAGTAGTCGTTCTCGGCCGGCTTCACACTGTCCTCCGCGCACGCCTTCACCGCTTCCTTGCCGTCGTACCACTCGATCAAGTCGTAGGTGATCTGCCGGGCGGACAGCTTGCTGGACACCAGGATCGCGTACTGGGTGCCCGAGCGCGGATCCCCGGATCCGGAAGGCTTGGCCTTCGCCGCCGTCGAGACGCCGGCCGGCTTCTCCGGCAACCCGGTCGCGGTCGCCGTCGCCTTCGACGTGGTCGCCGCCGGGGCAGCCGCAGTGGTGGCATCGGCGGCCGGCGGCGCCGCGGTCTTGGCGCCGCCGGAATGGCCACTGCAGGCGGCCAACGCCAGAAGAAAGCAGGGGACGAAGACGAATCGCGGGCGCATGACGGCCTCCGGGACTGGGCTGCTGAGCGCGAAGGTAATGCCCGGGAACAATCCCGCCGCTTCTTCTGTCATCAACCCGACGAGCTGCGGTTTTACCCGCACACAGAGGACCCCCCGTCACGGATCATGTTGCCGACGGCCCGCCCCTTACCGACCGCGACGCGACCACACCGGCCCGCGGGTTTTCGTGGGGTTTCAGGCGCTCGGCCCCCTGAGCCAGCATGGGCCTCACGCAGACGCAGCACGACCCGCCGGGTTTTCGTGGGGTTTCAGGGGGCTCGGCCCCCTGAGCCAGCATGACGAGGCCCCCAGGTCCGCGCTTCTCAGCGGACAGGGGGGCCTCGGGACTCGTGGGCGATACTGGGATCGAACCAGTGACCTCTCCGGTGTGAACGGAGCGCTCTCCCGCTGAGCTAATCGCCCTTCAGCGAGACAGACTGTACTAGACGGGGCCCTCCCGGGGCCAACCAGGGGTCAGCTCAGCCACTCGCGCGTCTTTTCGATCAGGTCGACACCGAAGCTGACGCGTACGGACGCCCACACGATCGCGGCCACGAAGATCATGCCGACAATGCCGATGACCGCCCGGACGGGCAGGCTCTGCCGGCCGATCCAGCTCGTCCACGCCTTCACGTGCCGCTTGGTGAACTCGAGCAGGTTCTTGGCCCAGGCGAACTCGACGGCCCAGATCGCGAGGCCGAGGATCACGATCGCCCAGCCCGGCCCGGGAAACGGGATCAGGACGATGCCCAGGGCGATCACGAGAGAGCCCAGGACGCCTATTCCGATCTTGAGAGCCAGACGACCGGTCGGCTTTGCCCGGATCTTGTCCAAAACACCCATCGGTGCCCGATCCTCGTCCGCTTTCGTGCTCATTTCATCCCCCAGTGTCCCGGAGCCCCGTCACTACCCGGGAGGAATGGACGTTACCGGAGTAAGTCAACTGCTGGACCACCCGACGCCGGGCGGAACCGAGTACTTGGGCAGAACAGGACAAGATATCGCTTTACGTCTTGTGCGAAGAGCTTTTCGGAACCGTCTTCCCACTACTGGGTGAGATCAGCGTATGGCGGAGCGTAACGACAGGGATCACCTGAGTATGGGAAACGCGGGGTTCACCAGCCTCGCAGCGGTGCCGGGGGGAGTTCGTCCATGAGTACCATTCGTCCAACGACCGTCGAGGTCGAGACCTCGCTGCGGCTCGTAGCGCCTGACGCCACGGCTCTGCCCGTGCGCGCCAGTCTCCGCTACGACCCAGCCGACCCTTATGCGGTCCACGTGTTGTTCCATGCGGAATCAGCCGGTGGGGAAGCCGTGAGCTGGTCCTTCGCACGGGAACTGCTCGTGACCGGGCTCGATGAGCCCGCGGGCATCGGCGACGTCCGGGTGTGGCCATGGGCCACGCCACGGGGGGATTTCGTCGCCCTCGCGCTGTCGTCTCCGGACGGCAACGCGCTGTTCGAAGTGCCTCGCAGCGTTCTTGTCCGATTCCTCCGGCGCACCTATGTCGTGGTGCCGCGGGGCCGGGAATCCGAACATCTGGACGTCGACGCGGCGGTCAACCGGCTCCTGGCAGGTCGATAGGAGCCGGATAGCAGCAAACAAAAGACGGCCCGCGCGGACACTGCCGATCCGCGCGGGCCGTCTTTTTCCGTACGGAAATGAAGTCGCGGCACAAAACATGCATAAAACGGACATTGACCCCGATTATCCGACACATTCCCGTCAACCCGCGTTTTGGCAGGTGCGCTGCTGGTCATGGGCGGTTACCGTCGGCGCGATGACCTCTGTAGTGCAGGCCGCACCGCTGACCCCGCCCGGCTGGGCGGGGGTGTCGACGTGCGCGCTGAGCGAGGTCGAACCGGCCGGTCCCTGGCGCCCGCCGTACCATGCCCTGCTGCTCGCGACCCGCGGGCACGGCACGGTGGAGGTCGACTTCGCGGCCCAGCCGTGCCGCCCCGGCACCCTGCTCTGGATCCGCCCCGGCCAGGCCCTGCGCATCGGCGCCAACGGCCTGGCCGCCTCGGTGGTCACCTTCGACTCCCAGCTGGCCGGCGACCACTGGCCCGAGCATCCGGAGTCGCCCTCCCGCTGGCAGCTCGAGGGCGAGGACGAGGACGCGGTGATCACCGAGTTCGCCCAGCTGGCGGTCGACTGCGAGCGGCACCGCAGCGGCCCGGTCGCGGCCGAGCTGCTGCGTCACCAGCTCGCCGTGGTGCTGCTGCGGATCGCGCTGCTCACCCACGACCCGGCCCCGCTGGGCGCCGAGGCCCGCACGTTCGCCCGGTTCCGCCGCCGGCTGGAGTCCGGCCATCCGCGCAGCCGCCGGGTCGAGGACTACGCCGAGGAGATGGGGTGCTCGGTGCGCACCCTGACCCGGGCGAGCCTGGCCGTCACCGGCCGTACCGCCAAGCAGGTGGTCGACGACCGGGTCGCCCTCGAAGCCCGCCGGCTGCTCGCCTGCACCCCGCTCTCGGTCGCCGAGGTGGGCCGCCACCTGGGCTTTCCCGAGCCGACCAACTTCGGGCGCTTCTTCCACCGCGAGGTCGGCATGAGCCCCGGCCAGTTCCGCGCCGACATGGGCCGGCACCAGGGCAACGGCATTCCCACCCAGCGACGACCTGCTGACTGAGCGTAATTCCCACAAATCCGTGGGGTATGTGCGGCAAGCTGGCGTCGAGGGGGCATTATGGGTAGGTGCAGATCTCCGCGCGCGGCGACTACGCGGTCCGGGCCGCCCTCAGCTTGGCGCAGGCCTACCCATCGCTGATGTCCGCCCAGGCCATCGCCCAGGATCAGGAAATGCCCCGCAAGTTCCTCGAGGCGGTGCTGGCCGACCTGCGCCGCGCCGGCGTCGTGCGAGCCCAGCGCGGCGCCGAGGGTGGCTACACATTGTCACAACCTCCGCGTGATGTGACGATCGGCCAGATCCTCCGCGCCGTCGACGGCCCGCTCGCCGGGGTGCGCGGCCTCCGTCCGGAGGAGACTCGATATGCGGGCGCCGCCGAAAACCTGCCCAACCTGTGGGTCGCGCTGCGTGCCGCGGTCCGCGAGGTGGTCGACGAGGTGAGCCTGGCCGAGGTGATCAACGGCCGGATGCCGGCCCACGTGCGCAAGCTGACGACCCGCCCCGACGCCTGGCAGCCGCGCTGAGGCAGCGGAGTTTGTAAATCCGCCGGATCGGGAACCGATCGCCCATCACGCACGCCACCTCAGGAGGGACGTACCGATGGGCCTCATGTTCCGCAGTCGCAAGAAGTTCGGGCCGCTCATCCTGAACTTCACGGAGCACGGCTTCTCGTCCTGGAGCATCAAGATCGGCCGCTGGTCGTGGAACTCGCGCACCCGCGCCCACCGCGTCGACCTCCCCGGCCCGCTCTCCTGGAAGCAGGACAAGGCGCGCCGCTGAGTCACGGCAGGCTGATCACGACGTCCCCGCCCAGCCGTCCCCCCGGCGGCTGGCGGGTGACCGCCCCCGAATCGGCCAGCGTGTGCAGCACGCGAGTCGCATCGGCCGCGCGATAGACCGTGGACGTCAGCGCGAACGTGCGCAACTCGGTCACCGTCGCCGAACCGACCCGGCCGAGGTGGGCGAGGATCTCCCGGCGCAGCGGGCCCGGATGCGGGCTGAGCGAGATGTCGATCAGATGCCGCTCCGGATCGCCGGGATCGCGGTAGCGCACGCCGGCGAACTCATCGACCGCCCACAATGCCTCCTTGAAGCCCTCGAGGCTTTTGCCCGACGTGGTGCCGAACGCCAGCAACTCGCCCGGCTCCTCCCCCGTCGCCAGCTCCACCTGCGTAAACAGTGGCCACTCGGCCCGATAGGCATCGGCCGGCACCCCGGGCGCGAGCACCAGCAGCACCTCCGCCGGCTTCCCAGCGGTCAGCGCGGCCACCGTCTCCCGGCCGGGCGGCGCACTCGCGCTCGACGCATCCAAAAATCCCAGCAGCGGTACGCGCGAAGCTCCCCCAGCCTTCAGCGCGACCCCCAGCCGCTCCTCCGTCCCCCCGGAGACGGCGTGCACGGCGAGCCCACCGATCTCGGGCAACGCGCCGAGCCGGGCCGAGACCGGACCCACGTCGTCGCCCACCAGCAGCATCGCGAGCTCCCGGCCACGTACGAAATCGGTCTGCTCCCCCAGCACCCGCGCGGCCGCCTCGGCCAGGTCTCCCCCGTCGGCGTCGGCGTAACCGTGCGCGTAGGTGACTCGCCGGGCCCGGTGCAGCGCGGCCGGGGCCCACGCCTCCAGGTGGCGAACCAGCAGCTCTCGCTTGACCGTCGCGATCTCCGATGGGGACATATCCGAGTTCTACAGTGCCCGGGCCGGTTCGCGCATCCGGCCGGCCGAAACCTGTGGACAACCGCGACACTCGTTTCGCGCTGTCGCGGCGGGGTTGTACCTAACGTGTTCGAACGAGCACTATGGGACACATGCCTCCGGCCCCGCTCGCCGAGCTCACCCAGCGCGCGCAGACATTGACGTCGGCGGGCGACCTCGCGGGCGCCCGGCGAGTGCTGGCCGGTGCGCTCGACCCGGCCGACACCGACCCCGGCCACGCCACTCCCGACCTGGCCGTGGCCGCCGCCCTGCACGCGCGCATCCTGATCGCGCTCGGCGACGCGCACGCGGCCCGGCTGTGGGCCGGCTTCGCGCACGAGGCCGAGGAGCGCCTGCACGGGCGGCACGACGAGCGCACGGTGGCGGCCGCCGCCACACACGCGGCCGTCCTGCAGCGGGTCGGCCATGTCGAGCGGGCGGCGCAGGTCTACGAGCGCCTGGTCGCCGACCTCACCGAGCTCGACGGCCCCGACTCGCCCCGGGTGCTGGCGGCCGAGGCCGACCTCGCCACCGCCGAGCACGCGGCCGGGCACTGCACCTCGGCCCGGTCCCGCCTGGCCGGCGCCTGGGTGCGGCACCGCCATCACCACGGCGACGCCTCCCCGGCCGGCATCAAGATGCTGGCCCGGCTGGGCGCGATGGAGCGCGAGTGCGCCCGCGACGCCGAGTCCCGCGAGCACCTGGCCCTGGCCCAGGAGCTGTGCGCGCGCTATCTGCCGGCCGACCATCCGCTGGTACGGCAGGTGGCCGGCCTCGCCGTCGCCCCGGCCACCGGCCGGCACGTCTGCGGCCGGGTCGCCCGGCCCGCCGGCCCCGCCATGCCGCCCGGCACCCCCGCCGCCGGTCAGACAGGTGGGTTCGCGGGGTCTCAGGCGGGCGCGGGGGCTCAGGCGGGCGCGGGCGCCGCGGCTCAGGCGGGCGCGGGACAGGCGAGCGCGGGCGCCGCGGCTGAGGCGGGCGCGGCTCAGGCGGACGGGCCGGCCTGGCCACCGGCGGGCGGTCCGGACGGGCGTGGCCTGCCGCCTCTCGGGCCGGGGATATCCGCGGCCGGGCCGACCATGCCCTTTCCGCGCCGGCCTACGGTGCCCGATCCCGAGCACGGTGGTGACTTCCCGCCCGACGACCCGCTGCGGCCGCCGCCCGACAACCGGCCCACCGACCCCAACGGCACCGTCTATCAGCAGCCTCTCTACCTGGCCGACTTCCGGCAGACGCCGGGCGATCCGAGTGGGCGGCACGCGCGGGCCGACACGCCGCCGCCGATGCCGGGCATGCGGGCGGCCGAGCTCGGCCCGGACGGCCGGCCCCTCCCGGTCGGCTCGGCTCCGGCAGACACGCTGGCCACCCCGCCCAACTCGGAACGCCTGCTGCCGGTGCGCCCCGAGCCGCCCGCCACCGGACGGCGACGGCAGCCGTTCCTGCTGGTGGCCGTGCTGATCGCGGGCATCGCGGTGGCGATCGCCATCGTGGCGCTGACGCTGCCCGACGCGAACGGCGCCACCAGCTCGCAGCCGACCGTCGCCACCCCGGGGTCCGCCAGCCCAGGGGCCGCCAGCCCAGGGGCCGCCAACCCGGGGGCCACCAACCCGGGGGCCACCAAGCCGGGCGGATCCGCGAACCCGGGGGCCACCAACCCGGGCGGCGCTGCCTCGACCGCGCCCAAGCCGACCGAGGCGACCACCACCGCGCCGGCCGGCGCCCCCGGTGCGCCGACCGACGTCAAACTCCGCGACAACCGCGACAGCGTGCACCTGACCTGGACCTATCCCAAGGGCGCCGAGGGGCCGGTGCTGATCTCCGGCGGGCGCACCGGCCAGCCGCTGCGGGCGTTCCAGCAGCTCCCGGCGGGCACGAACGACTACATGGTCTACGGCCTGAACGACACCCAGAACTACTGCTTCACGGTCTCCGTCGCGTACTCGACCGATCGGATCCCCTCCTCCGCCCCGGTTTGCACCAAGCGATGAACGCGCGATAGCAACCTTCCCGCAACCGGGCGGAACCGTCGATGCTCCCGGGCGTCCCCACTCTGATGCGTCACGGCACCCTCCGGCAGGAAGCAGGAAGCAGTGACGACGAAGGCGGCGGAGCGCGACAGCGCCACGGCCACCGACGCCCGTGCGGCGCTCGCGGCCGACTTGCTCGAGCTCGAACTGGTGGGTGCATCCAAGTTCCGGACGGTCGGGCTTCCCGCCGCCCGCGCCCAGGCGGCGGCGGCCGTGCTCGGCGACGAGGAGCTGGGCCAGCGCGCCACCCTGCTGCGCGCCGACGTGATGATGCGCGAGGGCCGGATCGGCGAGGGCGGCCGGCTCGCCCACCAGGCGCTGGCCTGGGCCGAGCGGCACGACAGCCGGTACGTGAAGGCCCGCGCCCACCGCGAGCTGTCGATCTTCTTCCGGCTCGTGGGCGACCTCTCGGACGCGCTGACCCACGGCGTGCAGTGCGTATCGAACCTCACCGAGGACGTGGGTCCGGCCCTGCGCGCCCGCCACATGATGACCTTGGCCGTGGCCCTGGACGACAGCGGTTCGACCGAGGAGGGCGACCGCCGCTCGCGCGAGGCCCTCCAGCTGGCCGCCGCGGCCGGGGACCAGGAGCTCACGCTGCTGATCCTCAACAACATGGCCTACACCGCGTACGAGAACGGAGATGAACCCGCCGCCCGCGCGCTCACCGACCGGATGTACGCCGCGTCGGCCCGCTCGGGCCGCCCGCTGGCCGCGAACGAGCTGGACACCGTGGCCCGCGTGCAGATGCTGGGCGGGCGCTTCGACTCGATCGAGACGACGCTGGCCGGCGTGCTCGACGGCACGATCCCGGCCAACGAGGGCGACGCCGGCGCCGAGTGCCTGCTGACGCTGGCCGAGGCGCGCCGGCTCGCCGGCCGGTACGCCGACGCCCAGGCCGTCCTGGACCGGGCGATCCGCGAGTGCGAGGCCAATGGACTGGCCCGTCTCCGCGCCCGCGCCCGGCAGGAACAGGCGGCGCTCTTCGCGGCGGCCGGGCGCTACCGGGAGGCGTACGAGGAACATCAGCTCTTCCATGCCGACTCCTCGGCCCTGCATTCCGTCCAGCGTGAGTCGCGCGCCCGGGCCATGCAGGCGGTCTTCGAGGCCAACGAGGCGCGCCAGGCGAGCGAGCACTTCCGGGAGATGGCCCACCGGGACGCGCTGACCGGCCTCTACAACCGGCGGTACGTCAACGAGCGGCTGCCTGCGCTGCTGAGCGAGGCGGCGTCCCGGCGCGGCCCGATCTCGGTGGCGATCGCCGACCTCGACCACTTCAAGCGCATCAACGACACGCTGTCGCACGCCACCGGCGACAGCGTGCTGCAGCACATCGGCACGCTGCTGCAGGAGGCGGCGACGGACCCCGCGATCATCGCGGCCCGGATGGGTGGCGAGGAGTTCCTGCTGATCTTCCCCGGGATGGACGGCGCCGAGGCGACCCGCCGCTGCGAGCTGCTGCGCCTGCGCATCCGCACGCACGCGTGGCAGCCGGTGACCGGCGCGCTGCCGGTGACCACCAGCATCGGGGTCACCACCGCGATCGAGGGCCGGTCCACCGTCTCGGCGCTGCTCTCGCAGGCCGACCGCAACCTCTACGCGGCCAAGCGCGCCGGCCGCGACCGGGTGGTTGCCGACCTGGCCTGACGCCGCCGAGGATCGGGACATGACGACACGGGTGGCGATGTGGTCCGGGCCGCGCAACATCTCGACCGCGATGATGCGCAGCTTCGGCGCCCGTTCCGACACCGTCGTGGTCGACGAGCCGCTCTACGCCCACTACCTGGCCGCGACCGGCATCGACCACCCCGGCCGCGACCAGATCCTGGACAGTCAGCCGACGAGCTGGCAAGAGGTGGCGGCCGGGCTGACCGGGCCGATCCCCGGCGATCCCGCGGTGCATTACCAGAAGCACATGACCCATCACCTGCTCCCGGTCATCGGCCGCAATTGGCTGGGTTCGCTCACCCACGCGTTCCTGATCCGCGACCCCGCGCACGTGGTCGCCTCATACTCCCGGGTGCGCGGCGAGCCCACGCTGGAGGACCTGGGATACCCCCAACAGGCGGAGATCTTTCGCGCGTACGGTGGCCCGGTCGTCGACGCCGCCGACATCCTCCGCGACCCGGCCGCCACCCTGACCCGCCTGTGCGAGGCGCTCGGCATCCCGTTCGACCAGGCGATGCTGGCCTGGCAGCCGGGCCCGCGAGACACCGACGGCGTCTGGGCACCGCACTGGTACGCGGCCGTCGAGAGGTCGACCGGCTTCGCCCCGTACGACCCGTCGCCGGCCGCCGTCCCCGAGCGGCTGCGGCCCCTGGTCGAGGCCGCCCAGCCCTACTACGACGAGCTGGCCGCCCACCGGCTATGAGGGGGCGGCGTCATCGGTGCCCTCGACGCGTTCGCGATCGAAACCCTCCTGGAGGCCCTGGCGCAGCTCCTCCATGACTTCCGGATCCCAGTCGAACCGACCGCCGACGGTCAGGACGGTCTGGCGTCCGTCGCTGAGCTGACCGGGCTGGGCGCGGCCACCGGACAGGCGCATCAGGCTGACGGCGAACTGCGTCAGGCCCAGGCCCGCGGCGCCCAGGGCGGCGTAGAAGTAGCACGGGGCCGAGCGGGTGAACCGGTAGCTGCCGAGCGAACCGGCCAGGAACAGGCCCCGGAAGTCGCCGTTGTCGAGGAACCATCGGGTCATCTCGAGGAGGTAGCTCTCGTCGTGCACCAGCTTCTGCAGGTCGGCCGTGTCGCGGGACCGGCACTGCAGCAGGAGGAAGAGATGCGCCTCGTGCAGCGGCCACTGCGCGTCCAGCCTCCCGGCGAGGTCGAGCAGGCTCACCGCGTAGTCGTTGATGAACAACTGCTTCTTCGCCTCGAGCAGCTCGAAGAACCGGCGCCAGTTGTCGGTGGCGCTCTGTTCCATCAGCTCGCGCAGCTCGTTCAGCACCCGGATCATGTTGCCGAGCACCGCGCCGCTGTGCGGGTCGGGCACGAGGACGTCGGGCGGGGCGGCATCCCCGTTCCTGATCTCCTCGGTGAGATGCGTGAACTCGTCCTGGATGAAGGCGGCGTGCTCGGGGAACTCCTCCTCGAGCCACCGGAAGGCGCCCGAGTCGTCACCGTCGTCGATGTACGCCTCGAACTCGGTCAGCTGGTGCGGGAGCATCAGCGACGCCAGCCGGATGCCGACCCGATGCTCCAGCTGCTCGTGGAACCAGGCGAAGACCTCGTGCCGGCGCGCCTCGGAGTCCCAGCTCAGCCCGAGCCCGGTGAGCAGCTCGTCATCGACCTTGATCCGTTCGCCGGCGCCGTCCACGTCGGCCGTGGCGATCCGCTCGCGCGCCCGCTCGAAGAAGTCCAGCGACGCGTTCTGGCCGAGCATGTACCGGCGCAGTGCCTCGTACGCGCCGGGTATCGCGGGCAGCAGGTCCAGCGCCCGCTCCGCGAACCGCTGATGCCCGGACGAGGTCAGCGCCAGGATGAGACGGTTGCGCCACAGGTCGGGCATCTCGTCGACCTCGACCGCGGCCAGGAAGTCGCGCGTCTCCGGGGTGTGTATCGAGCCGATCGCGATCATGCTCTCGACCCGGATGGCCCAGGAGTGCTCGGCCTGGCCGGCGATCTCCTCGAGCGTCGCGCGGCCGACATGGCCGGCCTCCGCGAGTTGCCGGCTGGCCAGCGGCCAGTCAACCTCGTCCCCGGAGTCGCGCAAGAGGGCCTGGATCGATCCGCTCACGCCCTCCACGCCGGCCCGAGCGAGGGCGACCGCCACGCGTACCTGGTCCCGGACGGAGAGGCTGGAGCTGTTGGCGATGCCGAGCGCCACGCCGGCGTCAACCCTCGTCGGGTCGATGTCGAGCAGGGCGAGAAGTGCCGTTCCGCGCATGCTGATCCGCAGGCCGTCGTCGGCGACGATCGCCGAGAGGATCTGCAGCGAGTGCTCGTTCCTGGCTTCGGAGAGCGAGATCAGCTGGCTGAGCGTGAGGGTGAGGGGAAGCCCCCGGTACACGTGCTCCAGCATCAGCTCGACGCCTGCGTCGCCGATGTCACGGACCGCGCGGCACAGCGCCATCTGGCGGCTCCAGGACAGCCGCGACCCGAGAAGCAGCTGCCGGGCCGAGGGTAGCCACTCGAACTCGCCCTTGCGCACCATCGCCTCGGCGACGAACGACTTGTCCTCGGCCAGGACGCTCGGGTCACGCAGGAGCTTCGTCGCCTCCTGCGTGAGACCCTCCACGCCGGAGTTGACCAGCAGCTGGATGAGTCGGCACCGCACCGTCCACTCGATCGTCGGGTCGTGGGCGGCGGCCTCGACCGCGTCGGCGCCGCACTCGAGGAGAGTGGCCGCGACCATCACCCGGGCCGTCACCGAGAATTGGCGGGTCCGGAGCAGCCGGATGCCCAGCCGCATCAAGGGGCCGTCCTGTGGCCGGATCGTGGCCAGGAACGCCTCGAGGTCGCCGAGCTTCCCACGGGTGCTCAGAACCTGCCACACGGCCTCCAGCGCGGCGTCCTGCTCGGTCGCGGCGAGCGCCGGGATGAGCCGCCGGCGGTATCGCTGGGGAACCTCGGTCTCCAGTGCATGGATGCCTAGCTCGATACCGGCCTCGTTGCCCGCCTCGGCCAGCGCGCAGACCACCTCGTGATAACGATCGCTGCCGCGTACGTCCTCGGCCGCACAGATCTCCAGGCCCCGCTCCGCCGCACCCGCCACCGAGGCCCGGATGAGGGCGCCGAACGCGGCATTCCGGCGTCGCCGGTCAGAGCTGCGCGGCTCGTCCTCGAGCAGGCGGTCGATGACCCGGCGGGACACGTCGCGGCTGACGGCGCCGCGCCCTTCGCCCAGGCACTGCGCCGCAAAGATCAATTGGCTGGACCAGGGATCGTGCTCGGCGGCCAGGATCGCCTCGATCAGGAAGTCGGCCTCGCTCATCAGCGGCGTGGCGAGAGCGAAGATCTCCTGCCACTCCACGTCGAACCAGCGGTGTCGCTCGAGCGCCTCGGCCACGCCGGCGTCCGTCAGGCGGGCGACGTAGCCGGCCAGCAGGTAGTCCCGGAGGGAGGGGTGCAGCACCCGTACCAGCGGTTCGAACGAGTCGGTGTCGTCCTCGATCAACAGCCCGTCGAAGGTGAACTCCCACAGCACCGGGTCGGGTGGCGGCTTGGTCGGCTCCGCGTGGTTCACCCGCTGCCAGGCATCCCAGCGGGCGATCGACGAGGGCAGTACGTTCTCGTACTCGGGATGACGACGGAGCTGGGCGGTCAGCTCCCCGCGCGCCATCGTCACGCCCGATGAACGCCACGTGTCCTGCAGCGCGCCCATGGAGTCGGAGAGCAGCCGCATGCGCCGGTCGGGATCGGGCGGCCCGTCGACGTCGATGGCGCTCCGGCTCGCCTCCCGCCAGCGACCGGACAGCAGCCGGCTCATCACCTGCTGGTAGAGAGTCGTCCGCGAGGTCGGGAAGCGTTCGGTCCGCGACATCGTCCCGGCCAGACGGCACAGGAACGACAGCAGCAACGGGACGGTGGCGATCTGCCGCAGGGTGGCGCTCTCGTGCAGGGCGTCCTCGAGGGACTTGCGGCGGTCGGGTTGCCGCTGCAGCCACGCCGCGATGAAGGCGGAGGCCTCACGGGACGAGAAGCCGACGACCTCCACGTCGATGCGCCCGTCCGGGACGATCTCGTCGAGCAGCGGGAGGGCCGACGGCCGGGTCGAAACCAGAACCGTATTGGCGCTCGCCGCGAGGATCGACAGGGCTCGTTGAAGCCCACGGCGAAGCTGCCGCGGAACCTCGTCCAGACCGTCCAGGCAGACCACCAGCCGGCCGATCTCGAACGCCTGCCGGATCAGGGCGGCGCAGTCCGCCGCCGCGTCCACCGGCAGCTTCTCGAGGCGGACCGCCTTGGTCAGCGCCTCGGCAACGCCACGCCGGTCGGGGTCCTGGTCGAGTCGCGTGCCGAGCGCCGAGGCGTCGAGGATCAGCGGGATGCCCTGCTGCTCCGGGTCGGCGCCGTCGTCGATGGCACGGCGGGCGTCATGCGCGATCGTCTCCGCGTGGTGGGCCAGAAGCCAGCTCTTGCCGTACCCCGGGAGACCTCGGATCACGGTCGTGAGGTTCTCCGCCCGGCGCGGATCCCATCGGAACCGCTCGCCGACGGTGCGCCAGCCCTGTGCCCGGCTGCCCACCTCGTTGCCGTCCGACGCGACGGCCCGGGAGACGTAGCGCACCCAGGTCGACTGGTGGATCGCAGCGCGGTCCACCATGGGCGGCAGGTGACGGGCGCGACTGTCGACCATCTCGAGGGTGACGCCGAGCAGATCGCGGGTCGCCGCTCCCACGTTGCGTACGGTGAGCTCCGGCCGTACCGCGAGCCGCCAGGTCTTGTCCGCGCGGTGGAAGAGCTGGTTGCTGGTCCACATGTCGGGCTGGTGCAGCCGCAGCGCGTTGACCGAGACGGCGTAGAGCCCGTGCGGCAGGTCGGTCGAGCGCTGGGCCTTGACCACGCCCACGACCGTCCCGGTCGCGAGGTCGAGCAGCGGGCCACCACTCATGCCGGGGTCGACGATCGCCCCTTTGCACTTGATCAGGTCCCCGCCGAGATGCTCGCGGACTCCCTCGTACTCCACCCGCACCGGGTCCGGCGCCGACTGCTGCGAGGTGACGCCCTCGGTGAAACCCTGGGCGAGCATCGGGCCGCCGGAACACTCGTGATCGGACAGCAGCACGCAGACATGCGACTCGTTCTCCGGAGCGTCGACCCGCAGCACCGCGAGGTCGGGCAGCGGGTAGATCGACTCGTTCGCGGTGTTCTCCCGGGGCTCCAGCCACATCACCGCCGCCGGCTGCGGCTCGCGGTCGTCCCGCCGGATGAAGACCTGGTCGCCGCCGAACCGCGCGATCACGTGGGCGGCCGTCACCACCCGGCCCGGAGCGATGAAGAACCCGCTGCCGTACGTCTCGCCGTCACGGTCGACCACTTGAACGGTGGCTCGCCTCAGGAGTTGAGGAAGACTTTCGGTCATCGATCAGCCACTCGACGGAACCCTGCCCCTCTGCCACCGCGCGGTCGGGAGTACAACATCGAATCTCAACGTCCACCGGACGTTGGACCGTGTCAATCGCCCATGGGATGGATGGAGGATCGTGCCAGGAGGTGGTTGTCGGCCAGGACGGCGAGCCAGTAGTTCATCCGCTCGGCGTTGGTCAGGTCGCGCCAATGGCGGAACAGGCCGGTGTCGTTCAGGGGCAGCCGGCCCTCGGCCTGGTGGATCTCCAGCGTGGCCCAGGCGGCGCCGGGCGCGCACACCCGGCGGGCCGTACGGAGGATCGCGGCCAGGCCGGCCGGGCCGTACATCGGGTCGAGCGAACGCCGGCCGTCCACCTCGGCGGCCACCGGAACCCGGGTCAGGAAGCTGAAGTGGTCGGGCAGCCCGGCGTTCAGCGGGTGGCCGTCGTGCAGATGCAGGTGCACCGGCTTGCCGAGCGGCCCGGCCGCCTCGATCAGGCCGAGCACGGCGGGCAGTGCCGCGCGGGTCGCGTCGCGTAGGTCGGTGATGAACTCGGGCAGCCGTTCGGAGCGGGCGGTGAGGCCCGGACCCGCGTCCGGCCGGGCCTCGGCGAAGGCCCGGCGCGCCGCCTCGATGCCGATGTGGCCGACGTCGACGCAGATCGAGGCGAGCTCCACGCCGGCGATGCGGTGCGCGAGGTCGGCGTACCACGGCGGGCCGAGGCCGGTCGCGTACTCGAGGAACACCATCGGATGGCGGGCACGCGGCCGGCCCAGCTCGCGCAGCGCGGCCACGACGTCGCCGATGCGGTCCCGCATGGCGGCCTTGTCGTGCACGACCAGGCCGGCGATCCGCCCGGCGAAACGGGAGGCGAACGCCTCGACGGTGGCCCGGCCGTCCTCGCTGAGGATGTCGACGTGCCGGTTCAGGTGTACGACCGGGGCCGTCTCGTGCTCGGGCACATAGCCCAGCAGCCGCTCCAGGTCGCCGGGGTGGTCGGCGTACAGCTCGGCCGGCATCCCGGCCTCGGCGAACCGCAACGCGGCCAGCCGCAACAGCGCGTCGTCGCCCGCAATGCGCTGCTGGAACAGGGCGCGTACGGCAAGGCTCATCCCTGGATCATCCCCCTTCGGACGAACCGGAACAGTCGGATTCCCGTCCGGCGCCTGGTGGCTTGCGGACGAGCGTAGAAACGATGACGATCGATGGATTGCTCGACGTTCACAAGGGAGTGACGATGCGAGTTACCCGTACGAGCAGAGCTGTCATCGCTGCCCTCGCGTGGGTGGCACTCACGCCGGTCGCCGCCGTGGCGGCGGACACCAACGGCTCGGCGAACCGCTGGGCCGACGCCTGGACCGGGTCGGCCCAGGGCGTCTACCCGGTCGGCTACTCGGTGGCGCAGCCCGGGCCGGTCGGGCCGGCCGGCCCCGGGAACACGGCGCCGCTGCTGACCGCCGCGTTCCCGGACAACCAGGCCCGAAACCAGACGTTGCGCCTGATCGTGCATCCGAGCGTGACCGGCACGAGCTGGCGGATCCGGTTGACCAACGAGTTCGGCACCAGGCCGGTCACCTTCGGGCGCGCGTACGCCGGCCTGCAGTCCAGCGGGGCCAACGTCGCGCCCGGCAGCAATCGCGCGCTCACCTTCGGCGGCCGGCGGTCGGTGACCGTCCCGGCGGGCCGGACGACGCTGAGCGACCCGGTGTCGGTCAAGGTCACCGACGCGTGGTCGCAGCGCCTCGCGGTCAGCCTGCACGTCGCCGGCGATAGCGGGCCGATGACCTGGCACGCGGCGGCCTTCACCACGTCGTACGTCTCGGGCCGGAACGCCGGCGACCACACCGCCGACCTGGCCGACACGGCGTTCCCGTACTCCACCACCTCGTGGTTCTTCGTCTCCGAGGTCCAGGCCCAGCGCCGGGACACCGCGACGGTCGTCGCGTTCGGCGACTCCATCACCGACGGCTTCTTCTCCACGCTGAACGGCAACGACCGCTGGCCCGACGTCCTCCAGCGCCGGCTGGACGAGCGCCGGTCGTCCCACCGGCACCTCTCCGTCGTCACCGAGGCGATCGGCGGCAACATGGTCACCCGGATCGGGCGGACCCCCGGCGGCTGCACCCCGTGTGACGGGCCGCCCGCGGTGGACCGGCTGAACCGCGACGTCCTCGACCGCCCCGGCGTCCGGGTCGTCATCCTCCTCGAGGGCATCAACGACCTGGGCGGCGGCAACGCCACCGCGGCCCAGGTGATAGCCGGGTACCGGGAGATCGTCCGCCGGGTGCACGCCCGGGGCATCAAAATCATCGGCGCCACGCTGACCCCGTCCGGCGGGACCGCGTTCGGCCTGTACGGCACCCCGGAGACGGACGCCAAGCGCCGGGCGATCAACGACTTCATCCGTACGAGTGGGGTGTTCGACGGTGTCGCCGACTTCTCCGCCGTGATCGAGGACCCGGCCAACCCGGGCCACCTGCGACCGGAGTACGACACCAACAGCACGGTCGGCGGCCCGGGCGACCACCTGCACCCGAACCGCGCCGGCTTCCTGGCGATGGCCGGCGCCGTCGACGTCGCCCAGCTGGAGCGCTTCGCACGAGAACCGGCCGGCAAGCGAGCCGCCTGACCCGAGCCCCGCTCCGGGGCCGCCGTCACCGCGCGGCGGCCCCGGTCGAGCTCAGTACGGCCGCGGCGGCGCCTGCTGGTAGCCGGGGCCGTAGCCCTCGGCGGGAGCCTTGGGGTTGGGGCCGTGCTCGTTGGCCGGGTGGCTGTCCTGCAGGAAGAACACGAGCAGGACGATCCAGCCGACGATCGGGACGAGGCCGATGAGCAGCCACCAGCCGGACTTGCCGGTGTCGTGCAGGCGCCTCGCGCCGACGGCCAGGCCCGGCAGGAGCAGGGCCAGCTGGAGGATGCCCTGGATGGGTCCGGTGGTGTTGTAGGCCGATCCGCGGAACCCGAGGATCGTGTCGATGATGCCACCGACGATGCTGACGATCGCGGTGAACAGGACGAAGAACCAGTACTCCGAACGACGAGCGCGGCCGCGGAAGTCCGCGTACTTCTGCAGGCAGATCTTGACGGCGTCCTGGAACGACATGACGCACCTCTCGAAGTCGTCGAGGGTTTGAATGCGGTCGATAGTAGGGGTATCGGGGCGGCCCCGGTAGGGACCGCCGCGTGGGATCATCGGTCCTCCGACATCGACACTGTGGATCCGAGGGGCCGCCGCATGACGAGCGACGCAGCCATCAAGATCAGCGAAGCGGTGCTCCGTACGGTGTTGCGGCTGTGGGCCGGTCCCGCCGCCGGGGCCGCCGACGGATTGACGAGCGTAATCGCCGGCCGCACCCAGGACGCCATCGAACGCCGGCGCGCGCGCCGATTCTTCGACGAGTGCGCAGACACGATCGCCGAGCGGATGGAGGTGTTCCTCCAGGGCGAACGGCAGGTCTCCGAGAACGAGCGCCGGGCCGCGGTCGACGCCGTCACCGACACTCTTCAGCGGGCGGCGATCAGCGCCGACCTGATCGTCCAGACCAACCTGGACGCACAGCAGCTCGAGCGCAGCCTGACCGGCGTGTCGGCCCAGGTGCTCGAGGCGGCCGCGCTGGACGAGGACGCGGAGGCCTTCTACCGGCGTCTGCTCCCGGAGACGTGCGCGTACGTCGTGGAGGCCGTCTCCACGCTGCCGAAGTTCGAGAAAAACGTGTTCGCGGCCCTCCTGCAGCGATCCGCGTCGATCACCGAGCAGCTGCGGGATGTCCTGGACCGGCTGCCGTCGGCGACCGGCGTGGACGAGTTCACCGGGCGGTACCTACGCGCGGTCGCCCGCAAGTTCGATCGGCTGGAGATCCTCGGGGCGGCGCTGTCGGAGCAGTCGTCGCGACGGTATCCGCTGTCGGTGGCGTACGTGAGCCTGGCCGCCCTGGATGCCTGGCGCTGGCCGGCTCCGCCGCCACCGCCGCCGACGGTGGAAGCGCCGGCGAAGGCCGAGCCGGCTCCGCCGTCGCAGCGACGCAAGCGAGAGCCCTTCTTGCTGGAATTCGCGGCCTGGCGGCGTCCGCGCCGGGCCGGCTCGACCGGCCAACCATCGCTCGTCAACCCGTTCGGGCGGCCGATCCCGGGGGACGATGTCGAACGCTTTTACCAGAAGGCGCTTGAACAGGTGTATGAGTCGTTGCGCTGGAGAGACGACTATCCGGGAAGCTCGCTGACGGGGCTGCGGATCTCGGAGGCGGTGGCCGGATCGCCGGCCACCGGCCCGCGCTCGGCCTACCTGCTGGTCGAGCCGTCGCCGGTTGGCGACCAGACCACGGACGTGCGGGTGGAAGACTTGCTCGGCCGCGCCGACCGCCACCTGCTCGTCGGTGAGGCCGGCTCGGGGAAGACCACCCTTCTGCACTGGCTGGCGGTGCGTGCGGCGCAGCTGGACTTCGCGGAGCCCATTGCCGGCTGGAACGGCTTGATCCCGTTCGTCATCCCGCTGCGGCGCTACGCGCACGGCTCGCTGCCCGGCCCGGAGGATTTCCCGGCCGAGGCGGCCCGCAACATCCTCGACGACATGCCCAAGGGCTGGGTCTTCAACATCCTGAACGCCGGACAGGGGCTCATCCTGATCGATGGCGTCGACGAGCTGCCAGAGGAGCGGCGCACGCAGGCTCGCAGGTGGCTGGAGGACCTGGTCGAGGAGTTCCCCTCCTGCCGATTCGTCGTCACGTCGCGGCCGGCCGCCCTGGACGACGGCTGGATGCTCGCGGATTTCCAGCCCTCGCAACTGGAGCCGATGAAGGTTCGGGAGATCCGGGCGTTCATTAATCGCTGGCATGAGGCCGTCCGTCAAATGGTCCGCGACAAGGCCGAGCTCGACCGCATCGACGGCGATCGCGAGGCGCTGATCGGCTTCATCGAGACCGACCGGTTCCTGCGCGCGCTCTGCATCAATCCGCTGTTGTGCGCCCTGCTCTGCGCGCTCAACCGCGACCGCAACCGGGTCCTCCCCCGCAACCGGATGGGCGTCTATCAGGCCGCGCTGGAGATGTTGCTCGACCTGCGCGACCGTGCCCGCGACGTCAAGGGCACGGTCGAGATGACGTACGAGCAACGGGTCGTCGTCCTGCAGGACCTCGCCCTCTTCCTGGTGCGTAACGGCTGGTCCGACACGACGATCGAGCGCGCGGTCGAGCAGGTCAAACGGTCGACGAAGGTGCTGCCGCCGCTGTACCACGAGCCGCCGGCCGTTCTCGCCGACCTGATCGAGCGCAGCGGGCTCCTGCGCCGGCCGGTGGTCGACCGCGTCGACTTCATCCACCGCACGTTCCAGGAGTACCTGGCCGGCAAGGCCGCGGTCGACGCCGATGACATCGGCTACCTCGCCGAGCACGCCGAGGACGACCAGTTCCGCGAGGTCATCGTGATGGCGTCGGCGCACGCTCAGCCGCGGCAGCGCACCGAACTGCTCGCTCAGATGATCCGCCGGGTCCCGCGGTCGGCCCAGCCCCAGCGGCTCAAGCTGCTCCTGCTGGCGTGCATGCAGGCGGCGCCGCAACTGGATCCGGACCAGCGAACCGAGATCGAGGCAATGGCCGCCGACCTCTTCCCGCCGCGGTCCATGGAGGAGGTCCCGGCGCTGGCTGCGGTGGGCGAGATGGTGCTGGATCTCCTGGTGCAACGGCCGCCGAAGACAACCGAGCAGGCGTGCATCTCGGTGCGGATCGCCTCGGCCGTCGGCGGCCCGGACGCGATCCCGATCATCGCGGAGATCGCCGGCCGGTTCGACGGCCTGTCCGACGAGCTCGTGCGAGCCTGGAGCAATCTGGAAGCCGTCCCGTTCGCCACCGAGGTGATGTCCCGCCACGGCGCCCGACTGACCTCAACCGCGACACGGCGGCTCAACCTGCCCGATCCCGCGCTCGTGCGCCATGCCCACCTGCTGGACTGGCTGGAGCACCTCCAGGTCAACGACTTCGACGCGAACAACACGCCGCAGCCGCCCGCGCTGCGCAGCCTGACCATCGAGTCCTGCGGCAAGGGCACGCTCGCCGAGGTGATCAAGTGGGGCGGCGTCACGCACCTCGACATCAACGTCGGCCGGTCCTGGCTGGATCCGTCGCCGCTGGCCGGGCTCGAGAACCTGACGGCGTTACGCATCCGTTACGCCGGTGACTTGGTGGTCAACCTGGCCTTCGTGGGCCGCCTGAAGAAACTGCGGAGGTTGCAGCTCGCCCAGCCGGCCGCGCGGTTCGTCAAGCTCGGCTCGCTGGGCGACAAGAGCGCCGGCCTGCAGCTGTACGTCCCGGACCGGGTCGCGATCCAGGGTGGCGCGGCCTTTCGGGGCCGAGTGATACGCACCGCCGACTTCCCACCGCTGTTCGAAGACGCCTAGAGCACGCGTACGCCGTTGGCCGCCGCGTGCTCTTGGTAGCGGGTCGCCATCCGGGTCGTCACCGGGCCTACCGCGCCGGTGGCGATGGGGCGGCCGTCGATGACGGTGACGCCGGCGATCTCGCCCATCGTGCCGGTGCAGAAGACCTCGTCGGCGTTGTACATCTCGGTCAACGAGATGTCGCGAACCGTTGCCGGGATGCCGTCCGCGGCCGCCAGCGCCAGGACCGTCTCGCGGGTGATGCCCTCGGGGCACGACGCCGTGGTGGGCGTGTGCAAGCCGCCGGCGGACACCGCGAACAGGTGCGTCGCGTTGGTCTCGGCGACGAAGCCACGCTGATCGAGCATCAGGGCGTCGTCGGCGCGGGCGGCGGTGGCCTCGATCTTGGCGAGGATCGAGTTCAGCAGGTTGGCGTGGTGGATCTTCGGGTCGAGCACGTCGGGGCCGGGGCGGCGGACGCTCGCGGTGGCCAGGCGCAGGCCGGTCGTGTCGTAGACCGGCGGCTTGTGCTCGGCCAGCACGATCAGCGTGGAGCCGGAGCGGTTGAGCCGGGGGTCCATGCCGCTGGTCACCTTGACGCCGCGGGTCAGCGTCAGCCGTACGTGCACGCCGTCCCGCATGTCGTTGGCGCGCAACGTCGCCGTCACCGCCGCGATGATCTCGTCGTCGGCCGGAATGTCGGCGAAGTTCAGCGCCGTGGCCGAGCGGCGCAGCCGCGCGAGGTGCTCGTGCAGGCCGAAGATCGCGCCCCGGTACAGGCGCAGGCCCTCCCAGACCGCGTCGCCGCCCTGCACCACCGAGTCGAACGGGGAAAGCCCGGGCTGGTCGCGGTGGAGCAGCTCGCCGTTGACCCAGTAGCGGATGTCGGCATTGCGCTCGTCATACGTCTGCAGCATCGCGGACGATCATAGGTCGGCGCGCACCGGATAGTGGTCCGAGGCCTCGTCGCACAGCACCCGCACGTCGCGGGGGACCAGCGAGGAGCGGGCCAGGATGTAGTCGAGCCGCATCGGCCCGAACTCCGCCCCGCCGATCGACGTGGGCACGGTCCGCCCCTCCCCGACGCCCGAGAGACACCACCAATCGGAGAATCCGGCGTGCCGGAACGAGGCAATCGCCCGGGTGTCCACCTCCCCGGACGGCAGCAGGTGACGGCGAGCGTCGATCCCGGCCAGAGCGGCGGAGTGGTCGGTGTACGGATCGAGCGAGTTCATGTCCCCGGCGATGATCACCTCGCCGGGGAACAACGACGAGAGCCAGACCGCCTCGCGCCGGCGCCGCTCGCCCGACCAGGGGTTGAGGTGGGCGCTGACGAAGGTCAGGCCGTTGGAGAGGCGGACCGCAGCGGCGGCGTGATGCATCCGCCAGGCGAACGAGCGGCGCCGCACGATCCGCAACGGCGGCCGGACCAGTACGGCGACCGGCTGCCCGAACACCGACCGGGCCAGGTGTGGCACCATCCCGGTGGCGTCAGCGACCGTCCGCATGCGCTCGCGGTGCCGGCGGTCCCACCCGCGCAGCTCCTGGAGCGCGAGCAGGTCCGGCCGCTCGCGCCGGAGCACCGTCACGATCGCGTCCAGCCGGTTCCGGCCGCCGTTCAGGATGTTCCACGTTAAGATTCGCACGCAGGTAGGCCCCCTCGTTCGGGCGCACCGTGAACCACAGCACGGAGAGCCAGCACACCATGAGCAGCAGCGCGCCGGCGACATCGGTCGGGTGGTGCATGCCGCGGTACATCCGGGACACGGCCACGCCGACCGGCATGATGACGGCCAGTGCCACGAAGATCCAGCGCCACCAGGCCCGGGTGCGGGCGGTCACGATCAGCGCGATCGCGGTCCACAGGCACATGGTGGCGGCGATGTGCCCGGACGGGAACGAGGACGTCGGCAGCTGCCCGTCCAGGTGCTCGGCGTACGGCCGGGGCCGGCCGGTCGCGGCCGCGCTGAGCAGGAACAGCGTGAGCTCACCGAACATGGCCAGCACCAGGAACAGCACCGGCCGCCACTGCCGCCAGAGCGCCAGCGCGAGCGGGCAGAAGACCAGCGAGACGGCGAGGATCGCGTGCGTGTCGCCGGCCTTGCTCCAGTACCAGCTGAGGTGGTCGAGCGAGGGCGTGCGGAAGGTCTGCAGCCACCGCGGGAACGCATCGTCGAAGCCGGGCGACCAGCGGGTCACCGCGTAGCCGACCAGGTAGAGCAGGCCGAAGGTGAGCGTCCAGCCGACCAGGATCTCGGCGCCCTTGGCCCACGGGTGCGGCAGGAGCTGCGCCTCGCCGGGCGCGGGGGCGAGATCGGGGGCGGCCTCCGGCTCGAGACCTTCGGCGATCGGCGGGGTGGGATGCCCGGCTTCGCGGCGCCAGACCCGGAAGGCGTACGCGGTGACGCTGATCCAGGCGAGGCCGAGAGCCCACCCGGCCAGGACGTCGGAGAGGAAGTGCACGCCGAGCGCGATGCGGCTGAGCCCGATCGCGAAGACCAGCAGTCCCGCGACGCCGACCAGCCACCAGCGCCATCGGCCGCGAGCCACCGACAGGAAGACGAGGGTCAGAGCCCCGTACACGATCGTGGAACCCAGCGTGTGCCCGCTCGGGAAGCTGTTGCCGCCGCCGACCGCCACCGGGTCGGCCACCACCGGCCGCACCCGGCCGACGAGCGTCTTGAGCGACGGGTCGAGCAGCAACGCGCCGATCCCGGTGACCGACAGGTAGATCGCGAGCCGGGGCCGCCGCCGGATCAGCAGAAGAGCGACCACGATGACGACCAACGGGATCAGGAAGCTCCGCCCGCCGGCGGTGGAGATGCCCTTGAGCACCGCGACGGCGGGCGGGTGCGGGGCGACCAGGCCGTTCAGCCCGTTCGCGATGGACTGATCGAGGTGCTGCAGCGGGGTCCAGTGGTAGCGCACGAGCAGCAGCAGCGCGCCGAACGCGAGGCCGGCCGCCACCACCGCCGCCAGGCCGAGCACGCTGCGCTCGGCGAAGTGCCGCACGGGCCGCCAGCCGGCCCGTTCCACCACCTTGTTGTCGTCGGTCACGCCGTCTCGTTACCCAGGCGGAAGAACGCGTACACCGCGCCGCCGCGGCTTCGGCACATCGGTGGCGCCCGGCTTCCACGAGTCTTGTTTGGCCGGACGGCGGGTGCCGGCCCGCCGGGCCTCGAGCTGGGCCGCGAAGGCGATGCCGAGGAAGATCGCGATGCCGGTCAGGTTGGCCCACAGCAGCAACGCCATGATCGCGGTCAACGGGCCGTAGGTGGCGCCGAACCCGCCGCTGACCTTCACGTACCCGGCCAGGAGCAGGCTCGCCAGCCACCACAGGACGGTCGCCACCACCGCCCCGAACATCAGCCAGGACAGCGCCGGCTGGTGGCGCCTCGGCGCGTACCGGAAGAGCAGGCCGACCGCGACCACGATGAGGCCGAGGCTGACCGGCCAGCGCACCACGTCCCAGGTGGTCTTGAGGTGCCGGGCCCACGCCCAGTGCCGCTCGGCCGACTCGCTGAACGGGTGCCCGGCCACCAGCAGCAGGAAGCCGAAGAGCGCGGGCAGGCCGGCCACCAGCGCCAGGATCGCGGCCCGGACGTATTTCTCCAGCGCCGAACGGTCCCGCTCGACGCCGTAGATGCGGTTGGCGCCGCGCTCGATCTGGGCCATCGCGGTGGTGAGCGCCACCAGTCCGGTGATCAGACCGAGGGTCAGGGCGAGCTCGCCGGCGTCGCGGCTGCGGTCGGTGTCGGCGAGCAGATCCCGGACGAGCGGCTCGCTCGCGCCCGGGGTGATCGCCCCGATCGTGTCCGCCACCACCTGGCCCGGCCCCGCCGCTCCGAGGTCGGCCGCGAGGCCGGCGAACGCGATCATGAACGGGACGACGGCGAGGCAGAGCTGGAACCCGAACGCGCGGGCGTGGCTGAACCCGTCGCCGTAGCGGAACCGGACGAACGCGTCACGGAACAGCGGCCAGCGGCCGTAGCGGCGCAGGGCCAGCAGCGCGTCGTCGGCCGAGAGCTCGTCCCCGCTCATGTCCCGCGTCTCGGGGACGGGCTCGGTCGAGCTCACGACTTCGCGCGGTCGGCCGCGGCCTTCGCGTCGTACGCCAGATCGGGATCGCCGTCCGGAAGCGGCACGCAGAGCAGCAGCGCCCGGGGTTTGATCGAGATCTTCAGCGCCCGGCCGGGCTCGATGAGGTCGCCGTCGAGCTGGCGCGGCTGGGTGCTGCGCGCGTAGATCTCCACGCGCGAGGCGGTGTACGTCTCCATCAGCGGGACCCGCTCGCGACGCCGGACCACCGCCCACGCCAGGCTCGCCCAGTGACCGAGGTTGTTGGGGCTGAGGATGGCCACGTCGAGCTTGCCGTCGGCCGGGTCGGCCTTGCTGAGCAGCCGCACCCCGCCCTGCAGCCGGCCCACGTTGCCGACGATCACCGTGCGCGGCCGGCGGGGCATCGGCGCGCCGCCGTCGAGCACGATCCGGGCGCGCATCGGCCGGTCCCGCAGGTGCTTGACCGCGCCGCCGACGTACGCGATCCAGCCGAGCCGCTTCTTCGCCTTCTCCGACGTGCCGGCCAGCATCTGCGCGTCGAAGCCCATGCCGGCCATGACCGCGAAGCAGCGGTCGCCGGCCACGCCCACGTCGATCCGGCGGCGGCCGCCCTCGATCGCCACCTGCACGCCGGTCGCCGGCTCGCCGGCCAGCCCGAGGTTGGCCGCGAGCAGGTTGCCGGTGCCGGCCGGGAGCACGGCCATCGCCACGTCGGTGCCGGCCAGCGCGGTCACCACCGCCATCACCGTGCCGTCGCCGCCGCACGCGAAGACCAGCTCGGCGCCGTCCTTGATCGCCTGCCCGGCCTGACCCCGGCCGGGGTCCTCGGGCGTCGTCTCGTACCACTTGGGCTTGGGCCAGCCGGCGTCGGCCAGCGCCCGCTCGACGGCGGGGCGCAGGTCGTCGGGGGCCTTGGCCGGGTTGATCACGACCGCGCTGCGGGGACCAGTCACGCCGTCAGTGTGCCCGAGGAGTGAGCAGGGGGCGAGCCGGGGAATCATGAAAGAGTGAGTGACTTGACGTACACGCCCGTCGGTGGCACCGCGACCGGGCTGCGGCCGCCCGGTTTCCGGCATCTGCACTACCGCACGCCGCTCGGCTCCGGCGCCGAGCTGCACAAGCAAGCCGGGGAGGCGGTGCTGACGTTCCGCATGCACCGCGCGATGGGCGCCCGCGTCGTCGCCTCGGCGCGCGCGGCCTCACCCGGCGTCCGGCTGCGCGTCGGCGCCGGCCCGCTGATGGTTCCGTGCGAGGTGGTCTGGTCCCTCGAGAGCGAGAACAAGACCGGTTGGGGGTACGGGACTCTGCCCGGTCACCAGGCGTCGGGCGAGGAGGCCTTCGTGGTCGAACGCGACGAGCGGGACCGGGTCTGGTTCAGCGTCGTGGCGTACAGCCGGCCGGCCCGCCTGCCGATGAAGCTCGCCGGGCCGTTCGCCGTTCTCGCCCAGGAGACGTACGCGCGTCTGCTCGGCCGGGCGCTCAAACGCATCTGTACCGTGAACGCGTGAGCACGACGTCCGTCACCTGGTGGGGGCACAGCACCGTGTGGCTCGCCGACTCGGGCGTCACGCTGCTGACCGATCCCGTGCTCACCGACCGCGTCGCCCACCTGCGGCGGATGGCCGGGCCGACACCGGTGCTCCCCGGCGCGCCCGGCGCGATCCTGCTGTCGCACCTGCACGCCGACCACTTCCATCTGGCCTCGCTCCGCCTCGTGCCGGGCGAGCCCATGCTGGTCGTCCCGCGCGGCGCGGCCGCGTTCGTGGCCAAGACGCTCGGCCCGGCGTACGGGGCCCGTTGCGTCGAGCTCGCCCCCGGCGACGACACCACGATCGGCGCCGTCCGGGTCCGGGCCGTCCCGGCCGCCCACGACGGCGGCCGCGGCCCGTGGTCCCGGGAGCGCGCGCTGGCGATCGGCTTCGTGATCGAGGGCGCCTCCCGCACCTGGTTCGCCGGCGACACCGGCCTGTTCGACGAGATGTCCGGGATCGGGCCGCTCGACCTCGCGCTGATCCCGGTCGGCGGCTGGGGTCCCACCCTCGGCTCGCATCACCACCTCGACGCCGCCGACGCGGCCGAGGCGGTGCGCCGGGCGAAGGCCGCCCAGGCGGTGCCGGTGCACTACGGCTCGCTCTGGCCGATCGGGATGGGCCGGCTGCGTACGCACATGTTCCGCGAGCCCGGCCCGCGGTTCGCCGAGCTGGCCGCGCGGATCGTCCCCGACACCCGGGTGACGGTGCTGGCACAGGGCGAGTCGCTGACCGTGGAGCGCGCCCGGTGATGTCCTACCTGGGCGCGCTGGCCTGGCTGTTCGCCGTGGTCGCGTTCGGCGCCATCATCCCGGTCGTGCCGACCGGGGCCGCGGTCAGCGGCGCGGCCACCCTCGCGTTCCACGAGCACCACCCGCTGACGATCGTGCTGGTGATCGCGTTCGGCGCGGCCGGGGCCTACGCCGGCGACCTGGTCATGTACGGGATGTGCCGGCTCGGCGGCGAGCAGCTGGCCCGCCGCCTGCGCTGGCTGCGCGACGAGGAGCACCTGGCCTCGGTCAAGCACCGCCTGGAGAAGTCGCAGGTCCCGGTGCTGCTGGTCTCCCGCCTGATCCCCGGCGGCCGGGTGCCGGTGCTGCTCGCGGCCGCGTTCGTCGGCCTTTCCTGGCGTACGTTCGTGGTCGCCAACCTGCCGGCCTGCGCCCTGTGGTCGAGCGTCTACGCCGGCATCGGCGTCGCCGGCGGCTCGATCTTCCCCCGCCCGTGGGAGGGCGTGGTCGCCGCCGTGATCCTCATCCTGGTCGTCAACCAGCTCATCTCGTTCATCACCAAGCGCCGCGAGGCCCGGGCCGCGGCCGCGGGATCCCCGTCCGAGGCCTGATTCGGCATCTCCTCAGGTTCGCCGCCGTTCGGCATCTCCTCAGGTTTGCCGCCGCCCGGCCGACGATTGACCGCTGTGCGGCGTATCGCGACCGGTGCCCTGATGACGGCGGCCGCCGTCGTGTTCTCGCTCGCCCTCGTACCGACCGCCGCCGCCGACTCCGCGCCCGCGGTCCCGGCGCCGGCCGGTGGCGACCCGCTGAGCCGGACCCACGGGCTCTTCGCCGACCCCGGCCTGCCGGCCGCCCGCTGGGTCGCCGCCCATCCCGCCGACCCGCGGGCGGCCGCCATCCGGACCGCCGTCAGCAGCCGGCCGATGGCGCACTGGTTCACCGGCACCAGCGACGCCGACGTGGGCCTGGCGGTGGCGAACTACACCCGCTCGGCGGAGGCCGCCGGCCGGCTGCCGGTCCTGGTCGCCTACAACCTGCCCGGCCGCGACGCGTGCGGCGCCGAGTCGGCGGGCGGCGCGGCCGGACCGTCGGCCTACCGGCAGTGGATCGCCGCGTTCGCGGCCGGGATCCACGACCGGCCCGCGATCGTCATCCTCGAACCGGACGCGCTCGGCGACTTCGGCTGCATGAGCAGGGCCCAGATCGACGACCGGCTCGCCCTGCTCAACGCCGCCACCCGGACGCTGGCCGGGTACGCGCCGAACACGTGGACCTACCTCGACGCCGGGCACGCCGACTGGACCGGCCCGGCGACGATGGCCGGCCGGCTGCGGGCGGCCGGCATCGCCCAGGTCCGCGGCTTCGCCGTGAACGTCTCCAACTACATCGGCACGACCGAGTCCCGGCGGTACGCGGCGCGGCTGCGGGCCGCCCTGCACCGGCCGGCGGCCTACGTCATCGACACCGGGCGCAACGGCAACGGCGGCAACGGGCAGTGGTGCAATCCCGGCGGCCGCCGGCTGGGCCGGATCTCGACGGCCGATCCGGCCGCGCTCGAGCTGTGGATCGCCAACCCCGGCAACTCCGACGGCCGGTGCGGCGTCGCGCCGGCGGTCCCGGCCGGCGTCTTCGACCCTGCGCTCGCCCAGCGCCTGATCGGGGGCGGGTGACGCTCTACTGTTCCCCACCCCGTAACGGGTGGGGGTCAGTAGAGCGTCCGGGTACGACAAGAAAACGGAGTTGTCCACAGGGCGGAGCGGCGGCTAGGCAAGCGCGGAGCCGGCCGCGCGCAGGCGGGCGGCCAGCACCTGGCAGCGCTCGCGCAGCTCCGGCGGGTTGACCGCCTCGAAGTCGTGGCCGAGCAGGGCCATGTGCAGCAGGACGAAATCGAGGCTGGCCGCGCCGCTGAGCACCTCGCAGCTGTCGGCGTCGCGCTCGCGGACGAGGGCGGCGGAGGCCGGGATCTGCTCGCGGACGGTGGCGGCCGGCGCGTGCACCACGAAGCGGGCCTGGTGGCGGTAGACCCGGCTGGCCACGCTCTCCTGCACGTAGGTGGCGGCGTCGGGGGCCTCCCGGGGGCGGAAGCGCGCGGTGCGCGCGGCCACGCCGGACATGCGGTCGACGCGAAAGGTGCGCCAATCGGTGCGATCGAGGTCGTACGCCAGCAGGTACCACCGCCGATCGGAGGCGACCAGCCGGTAGGGCTCCACCCGCCGCTCGTTGACCGTGCCGCTCGAGGGATAGCCGAACGCGGCCTCGACCTGGTCCCGGCAGGCCCGGGCCAGGGTCATGAGCACCGCCGGATCGACCAGCGGGCGGCCGCCGTCGCCGAACGACTCGACCGAGCCGGCGAGCGCTCGCACCTCGTGCCGCAGCCGCGCCGGCAGCACCCGGTCGAGCTTGGTCAGGGCCCGCAACGCGGCGTCGCCGGCCCCGGCCACCGCGCCGCCCGCGCCCGCCAGCAGGGCGACGGCGGTGGCGATCGCCTCCTCGTCGTCGAGCACCAGGGGCGGCAGGTCCTGCCCGGCGCCGAGCTGGTAGCCGCCGCCGACACCCTGGCTCGCGTGCACCGGATAGCCCAGCGCGCGCAGCCGGTCGACGTCCCGCCGCACCGTCCGCGCGGTGACCCCGAGGCGCTCGGCCAGCTCCGGCCCGGTGCACACCCGCCGGCGCTGGAGCAGCCCCAGCAGGGCCAGCACCCGCTCGGTCGTGCCCCGGTCGGTCATGCCGGCCACTCTGCCAGAGATAGCGGACCGAAGCTGTCCGCTATGCGTGCGAGGGTGGACCCATGCCCGAACCGGACTGGAACGAAACGCTGCTCGAGCAGTGGGAATGGCACTGGGACCAGCAGATCCGCGCGCGGCTCGACGGCCTCACCGACGACGAGTACTTCTGGTCGCCGGTGCCGGACGCCTGGACCCTGCGACCGCGCGGCGACGGGACGCTGATGGCCGACTTCTCCTTCCCACAGCCGGTGCCCGCGCCCTTCACCACGATCGCCTGGCGGCTCGCCCACGTGATAGTCGGCGTCCTCGCCATGCGGAACGCCGCGCACTTCGGGGCGGCTCCCGCCTCGTACGACCGCTGGGTCTATGCCGCAAGCGCCGCCGAGGCGATGGCGCAGCTGGAAGAGCAACTCGGCACCTGGGTCGCGGGGGTGCGCGGCCTCGGCGAGGATGGCCTGCGCGTGCCGGTGGGCGACAAGGAGCCCTTCCCGGAGGCGCCGATGGCGGCGCTGGTCCTGCACATCCACCGCGAGCTGATCCACCACCTGTCCGAGGTCTGCCTGCTGCGCGACCTCTACCTGCGAAAGGAAATCCGATGAGCCGGGTAATCCAGGTCACCTTCGACACCCACGACCCCCAGGCGCTGTCCCTGTTCTGGCGGGACGCCCTCGGCTACGTGCACCCCGGGCCGCCCGGGGTCGAGCTCGCGCCCGGCGCCGACCCGCTCGCGGCGTGGGACGAGTTCCTCGACCGCATCGACTTCCCCAAGGAGGACCGCAACAACCAGTCGGCGCTGGAGGATCCGGACGGCACCGGGCCGCGCCTGTTCTTCCAGCGGGTGCCCGAGGACAAGGTCGTCAAGAACCGGCTGCACCTGGACGTGCGCGCCGCGCCCGGCCTGCAGGGCGACGAGCGGATGGCGGCGCTGGAGGCCGAGTGCGAGCGGCTGGTCGCCCTCGGCGCCAAGCGGCTGCGCCGCGACGAGCCGGCCCCGCCGCTGAGCCTCGGCTTCATCGTGATGGCCGACCCCGAGGGGAACGAGTTCTGCCTGGACTAACTCGGGTGCGGGAACTCGTGGTACATCACGTGCAGCCCGACGCGGCCCTCGGTGGGGTGCTCGAAGGCGCGCGGAACGGTCCCGACGATCCGGAAGCCGTGCCGCCGGTAGAGGTCGACCGCCGTCAGGTTGGTCTCCACCACCGCGTTGAACTGCATGCCGGCGTACCCACGGCGGCGGGCCCAGCCGAGCGCATAGCGGCAGAGGGCGGTGCCCACGCCGCCGCCGCGCGCATCGGCGGCGACCATGAAGCTCGCCGTCGAGACGTGTGCGCCCGGCCCCGGCCGGTTGGGCCCCATCTTCGCCGTGCCGAGCACCCGCCGGCCGTCGACCGCCACCACGGTCAGCCCCGGCGGCTGCTCGACCCACATCGCGTACGCCTGCTCCTCGGTCATCCCCGGGTCGTAGACGAAGGTCTCCGCCGCCCGCACCACATCGCGGATGATCATCCACACCTGTGGCCAGTCATCCGAGTCCAGCTCCCGAACGTCCATCCGCCGGACGTTAGCCGATGCCGCGAAATTCGTGCGCCGTCGCGAAGAGCCCCGGCAACCCGCCGCTGTGCAGGAACACCACCCGGCCGCCGGGCCGGGCCGCGGCCAGCCCCGCCAGCGCCCGCCCGGTGTAGATCGGATCAAGGAAGAGGCCCTCGGTGCGGGCCGCCAGCCGCAACGCGGCGCGCACCGGCTCGGTCACGCTCGCGTAGCCGGCGCCGATCTGCCCGCGGTCGACGGTCAGCACACCCGCGCCCTCGGGCAGCAGCGCCCGCACGGCCTCCTCGCCCGAGGGCGTGGCCCCGGTGTCGACGCCCAGGACCCGCTCGGCGCCGAGGCCCGCGACCAGGCCGGCCATCGTCCCGCCCGAGCCGACGGCCACCACCACGCGGTCGAACTCGGCCTGGCCGGCAAGCTCGCGGCCGCACTCGGCGTAGGCGGCCATCGACGTACGGGATGAGCCCCCGAACGGAATCCGGAACGCGCCCGCCCGCCGCGCCGCCTCCTCGGCCGCGACCTCGCCGGTGGGTCGCTCCCCGGCCCAGACGATCTCGGCGCCGGCCAGCCGGTCGAGCAGGAGGTTGCCGGTGTCCCGCTCGTCCGGCTCGCCGGCCAGCACGAGCACACATCCCAGCCCGAGCCGGGCCGCCACCGCCGCCGTCGCCCGCGCATGGTTGGACTGCGGCGCGCCGGTCGTGACCAGCGTCGTCGCGCCCGCTGCCAGCGCCTCCGCGGCGGAGTAGCGCAGCTTGCGGGCCTTATTGCCGCCCCCGCCGAGCCCGATCAGATCGTCCCGCTTGATCCACAGCTGCGCGAGGCCGAGCTCGGCGGCCAGGCGTGGCGCCTCCTCGAGCGGCGTCGGGAACGTGCCCAGCGGCAGCGGGGTGACCATCAGTACTTCAGGTACTGCCGGGTGAGCTTCGCCGTCTTCTGCACCACCGCGATGCCGTCCGACATCGTCGCGTGGCCGTGCGACAGCACCGCGATCGAGACGTCGGTGTCGTCGTCGGTGATGCGGCCGACCGAGTTGATGATCCAGCGGTTGTTCTCGGTCGAGCGCGGCAGCCAGCCGTTCTTGACGGTGAACTTCTCGCCGGTGCGGGCTGCCGCCGGGACGCCCCAGTCCTGGGCCTCGTCGACCGTGTTCATCAGCGTGAACGCCAGCTCGCGCGAGTCCTCGTCGAGCGGGCCCTTGGTGTCGACCAGCTCGGAGAGCAGCTTCACCTGGTCGTCGACGGTGGTGCGGGTCAGGCCCCACGCGCTGCTGACCGTCGTACGGGTCAGGCCGAGTCGTTTGTTGCAGGCGCTGACGGCGGGCGCCTTGCCGAGCTTCGAGAACAGCGAGGTGGTCGCGTCGTTGTCGCTGAGCCGGATCATCCGCTTGGCCAGCGCCAGCTCGGTCGAGGTCAGGTCGCGGTCCTTGTCCTGTGCGGTCAGCAGCAGGCAGGCCAGCACCTGCACCTTGACGACGCTCGCCGTCTCGTACTTCTCGGTGCCGCGGAACGAGTACTTCTGCCCGGTCTTCCGGTTGAGCACCGCCACCGAGAACTCGGGCACCGTGGCCGCGTACTTCTTCAGCGCCGCGTCCAGCGCCGTGGTTCGCTTGGCCCGTTCCCGGGCGGCCAGCTCCTCCGGGCTCGGCCCGGTCGGCGTCGGCGACGCCTTCTTCGGCTCGGTCTGGAACGCCCCGGCGAACACGCTGCCGCTCGCGCTGTCACCGTGGGTCATGCCCGCGCCGACCAGACCGGCACCACCGAGGATCCCCACAGCCGCCACCGCCAAGATCCAAGTTCGAGTACGCACTGAGCCATATTGCCGTCCCCAGGCAAATGATGCCCGCCCCCACCGCCGGTACATACGAAGTTGACAGAGACTTTCGACCTACCGGAAAGCTTCCCTCACGGCGAGTGATCACCGGGGCAAGTGATCATGGCCGCCAGCGATCGCCGGGCGTGCCGGCCGGGCGCATGATGAGAGCATGCGTTTCCCCCTGGTGTCACCGGCCGCCGTCGTCGATCTCACCCGCGCCACGATCGGGCAGATCGTGGAGAGAGCGGCGGCCGCGGCCACCCTGCCGGTGCGAATGCTCGGCCTGCTCGGGCAGACCGAGCTGCTGGTCAGCCGGATCACCATGCTGGCGGACGAGGCCGAGGCGCTGATCCGCCGGGTCAACCTCGTCGTCGACGACGCCGAACGGACGGCCGCCGACGCGCGGGCGCTCACCAGGGCGGCGAGCGGCATCACCGAGGCGGCCTCGGTGGTCGTCGGCCAGGCCGGGGGCATCACCGAGGCGGCGTCCGTGGTCGTCGGCGAGGCCGGCGGCATCACCGAGGCGGCGTCGGTGGTCGTCGGCCAGGCGACCGGCATCACCGAAGCGGCGTCCGTGGTCGTCGGCCAGGCCGGCGGCATCACCGAGGCGGCGTCCGGGGTGGTCAGCCAGGCGTCGGCGCTCACCGGCGCGGCCGACCGGGTGATCGCCCGGGTGACGGTGGTCAGCGACGATGCGACCGCGGTGGTCCGGCAGGCGGAGACGGCGGCGGCCGACGCGGCCGATCTCCTCGACCGGTACGCGGACACGCTGCGCAAGGGTGCGCCGCTGGCCGCCCGCTTCGTCGCCGAGCTGTCCCCGGACGAGGTGACCGCCGCGATCCGCCTCGTCGACACCCTGCCCCAGCTGCGCGACCACTTGATCAACGACGTGATGCCGCTGCTCGGCAAGCTCGACCAGGTCGGACCGGACCTGCACAAGCTGCTGGAGGTGACCGAGGACCTGCACCTGGCCATCGCCGGCATCCCGGGCCTGCGCATGCTCCGCCGCCGGGGCGAGGAGAAGGAGGCCGAGGGCCGCTGATCCGCCGCGTAGTCGCCGGTCGACCCGGCTCGCGGACGGCGGCGCTGGGCGGGCTCGCTACCGGGTGGCCGACCTGCCCGGCTCGACGCGCCCGGTCCACGAGCTGCTGGTGCGAGACCCGGACGAGATAGTCGCGACCGCCGCCGGCCGGTGGCTGTCGGGTTCTTGGCCACCCTCGTTCGATTTCGGAGAACTGAAATGGTGCGGCGCCTGTGGATTACCTGCGGAAATTGTCGTAGGCGGGGCCGTAGAGTCGCCCCACCCAGTGACGGGGTGGGGCGACTTAGCGGCGACGCACGGGACGACGCACTGGCCACTTCGACGACGCAGGGCCTACAGGCGACAGACCTGCGCAACCCGATGAGCTACGTCGATCAGTACACCGCCACGCCGTAGACGCTCAGCGGCTCGACGACCGGCTGGAAGTACGTCACGCCGCCGCTCGAGCAGTTGCCGCTGCCGCCGGAGGTCAGGCCCAGGGCCGTCGTGCCGGAGTAGAGGCTGCCGCCCGAGTCGCCGGGCTCGGCGCAGACCGTGGTGCGGATCAGACCGGAGACCGAGCCCTCGGCGTAGTTCACCGTGCTGTTCAGGGCGGTCACGCGGCCGGAGTGGATGCCGGTGGTGGAGCCGCGGCGGTAGACCGTCGAGTTCACGGCCGGGGTGCCGGCCGAGGTGATGTCCTGGGAGCCGACGGCGCCCGGGTGGGTGATCGACGTGTTGGTGTATCGGACGATGCCGTAGTCGTTGCCCGGGAAGCTGGTGCCGGCGCGGGTGCCGATCGTGGTCGAGCCGTTGGTCCAGGTCGAGCCGATGTTCGTGCAGTGACCGGCGGTCAGGAAGTAGTAGGTCGAGCCGCTGCGCACGTTGAAGCCGAGGGAGCACCGGCCGCCGCCCGTGTAGATGGCGTCACCACCGGAGATCCTGGTGGTCAGCGTGCCGGGGGTCGCCTCCAGGCGGGCCTTGTCGCCGTACTGGGCGACCAGGGCCTTCACCGCGTCCAGCTTCGCGCCGGTAACGGTGCTGTCGTACGAGACCACGATCTGGTTCGTGATCGGGTCGACGCCGAAGGCGGTGCCCGGCGTCTTCAGGCTCGACTTCAGGCCCGAGTCGACGGCGGCCAGCTCGGTGCCGGTGTGGGCCACGAACCGGGCCGTCGCGCCGGCCGCGGTGACCGAGCGGGCGGTCGCGGCGTCGGTGACGTTGACGACCACCTTGCCCGAGGCGTCGACGTAGGAGCCGGCCGTCTGCGAGCCGAACTGCGAGTCGATCTTCGAGGCGAGGGCGGAGGGTGCGAATGAGGCGTCGCCGGCGGGGGCGGCCGACGCGGGTGACGCGACGAGCGCGGAGCCGACGAGCATGCACGCGGCCAGGCCGACGATCGGTCGGCGCAGCTTCCGAGTGAGCACTTGGTCCTCCCAGGGGGGTGGGTGGTACGCCGGTGGCGTACCTGCCTCCGCAGTATCGAGAGTTCTCAATATGCACACAAGACAGGGCGATTGTTTCGACGAAGCCCATCAATCCAGCCTTGACCAGCGAAAACAGCCCCGTCATATCGCCGGATTATGACTGAACCGGGATGAATTATTTACGACGGTCGATCAACGCAAGAGCCTGAGAGCGGATCTCCGGTACGGCGGTGGTCTCCCAGCGGGCGCCGCGGCGCAGCGGCCCGATCAGCCAGAGATCGTCCCGCACCCGGCCACCGGCGCCGACCAGCCGGCCACGGGCGTCGATGTCGAGCCCGAGTCCGTGCGGGCCGACCCGGGCGTGACCGTCGTCGAGCAGGCTGCGCGCGAACGAGCCGGCGGCGCCGGGCAGGCGGCCGGGCCCGGCGCAGTTGACCACCGCGCCGAACCACTGCACGCCGGCCTCGAGCTCGACCAGCAGGCCGCCGGCCGGGGGCGCGATCATCGACCGTACGCCGCCGGCCCGCACCTCGAGGCGGCCCTCCTCGCGCAGGGCCGCGATGCGCGAGCCCACCGACGGCGCCATCCGGTGCCGGTGGCACTCCCACGGCCGCGCCAGATGCCGCAGAAACGCCTCCTGCTCCTTTGTCGTCAAATTTCGCCACAAACGGTCGAGGTTCGGCCGCAGCCCGTCGACGACGGTGCGCCAGTCCCCGGCCCGCTCGGCCTCGGTACGCACGTGCCGGACGAGGTCGCGCAGCGTGTGCGGCCGGTCGAGGTCGAGGGTGGCCGGCGGCCGGGCCTCGGCGGCGTGCGTGAGCGGCAGCTGACCACGACGGCTGACGGCGGTGATCGGGGCGTCGCGATTGCCGTCGACGGTCAGTGTGAGGGCCACGTCCACGGCGGTGAGCCCGGCGCCGATCAGCAGAACCGGCACGTCCGACGGGATGGCGTCGAGCACGCTGGGCTGCCACGGGTCGGCGATGTAGTCGGGATGGTCGGGCCGGCCCGCCGGTTGCGCGGCCGCCGGGTTGCCGGTCGCCACTACCACTTCATCCGCACGGACTTCGCCCGATTTTTCGGTATAAATTCCGCGGGGGCCCAACCGGGTCGCCCGATCGCGCACCACCTCCAGACGATCCCCGTGGTCCGCGGCCGCGGACGCGAAGACCGACCGCAGATACGAGCCGTACTCGACCCGCGACCGGAACTCCTCCGGCCGGCATCCCGCCCACCGGGCGAAGTGCCCGGGGTCGGCGGCGTCCGCGCTCATCGCGCCGGCCCGGGAGTTCAGCAGGTGCCAGGGGCGGGCCGACCCGTAGGCCAGCCCACCCCCCGGCTCCCCCGGCTCGATCACGATCACCCGATCGTCGCTACATCGCAGCAGCTCCCGGGTGGCCAGCACGCCGGCGGCGCCGCCACCCACCACCGCGACCGTCCGCCGCCGTGCCATTCAGCCCTCCGTCACCGTCACGGCCGCCTCGTCGGCCAGCCGATACCCGAGTCCGTACACCGTGGTGACCACCTCGGGGTCGTCGAGCTTCGTGCGCAGCCGGCTCACGTGCACGTCGACCGTCCGGTTGGTGGTGTGCGTGTGCCCCCATACCTGAGCGAGCAGCTGGCTGCGGCTGAAGACCTGGCGCGGGTGCCGGGCCAGGAACAGCAGCAGGTCGTACTCGAGCCGGCTGAGGTCGAGCCGCTCCCCGTCGCGCAGGGCGGTCCGCGCCCGCGGGTCGAGCCGGATGCCCTGCTGCTCGGGCGCGGCCGGCGCGGTCTCGACCGCGGTGACCGTGCCACCGGCCACGGCGACCAGCTCACGCAGGGCGGCGAGGACGCGGTCGCGGCCGGGAGCCGCGCCCGGGGAGACGCTGATGGTCACGGTCACCGGTGCTTCGGCCGGCAGGTCGGGTACGGGTCGCAGGTGCACGCGGCGCGGGTGAGCGACGGCTAGTGCGGACATGGCTCCTCCTCGTGGATGGGCCGAACAATACATCTCCCATCTGTTAGATGGGATTATCGACACGCAGAGACGGCAGGTTCACCACGATGGCCTCCTGCGTGGTCCGTGCGATCACGACCACGGCCTCGTTCTCCGGGTCGGGGTTCTCCTCGCGATGCGGCACCCACGGCGGCACGAAGACGTAGTCGCCGGGCTTGGTCTCCAGCCGCTTCTCGGCGCCCGATTCCTCGTCATAGAACACGAAGACCGGATTTCCCCGTACGACGTAGATGGCCGTCTCGGATTCGCCGTGGTGATGGTTGTCGCTGGCCGTCGAGGCCGAGACGTGGGTCTCCCCCATCCACAGGGCCTCGCTGCCGACGGTCTTGCCGCTGATCGCCTCGACCCGGGTCATGCCCGAGGTCTGCGCCGTCTCCCCGGACAACCCGGTCGGCACGATGTGGTGCAGTTGCGGGTGAAACGTCATTCGGTGACTCCCAACTCGCCCAGCAGGGTGCCGCGCAGCCCGGCGAACGACGCCGAGCCCCGCTCACGGGCGCCGGCCGGCACCTCGTGCACGGCCGCTATCCGGCCGTCCCGCATGGTAAGCACCCGGTCGGCGAGCAGGATGGCCTCGTCGACGTCGTGCGTGACCAGCAGAACGGCGGGCCGGTGCCGGCGGGTGAGGTCGCGGACCAGTCCGTGCATCCGGATCCGGGTGAGGGCGTCCAGGGCCGCGAACGGCTCGTCGAGCAGCAGCAGCTCCGGTTCCCGGACCAGCGCCCGGGCCAGGGCGACCCGCTGGGCCTCGCCGCCGGAGAGGGTGACCGGCCACGCGTCGGCGTGATCGGCGAGACCGACCTCCTCCAGCGCCGACTGGGCCTTGGCCCGGGCGGTCGCCCGCGGCAGCCCGATCGCCACGTTGCGCCAGACCCGCCACCAGGGCAGCAGCCGGTGCTCCTGGAAGACCACGGTGCGCCGCTCGGGCACCGCGAGCCGGCCGCCGTCGACCGGGTCGAGCCCGGCCAGCGCCCGCAGCAGCGTCGTCTTGCCGCAACCGCTCTTGCCGAGCAGGGCCACGAACTCGCCGCGCTCGATCACGAGATCCAGCCCGTCGAGGACGACGCGGTCGCCGTACCGCCGCGTGATCTTCTCGAGGAGGACGGTGGTCACAGCTTCACCGCGTGATCGGCAATATTGATCTTTCCGCTGAGCACCTTGTGGTCGGTCAGCCAGTCGGCGCCGGCCTGCAGCTGCGCGATGCCCTCGTCGTTGATCAGGCTCCAGGTCACCTGGACGTTCTGCTTGACCAGCTTGTCCACCACCGCCTGCGGGTACTTCGAGACCGCGTTGCCGATCTTCTGGGCGTCGGCCGGGTTCGCGTTGGCCCAGTCCTGCTCGGCCTTGTAGGCGGCGATCACCTTGCGGATGGTGTCGGCCTCCTTCTTGGCGTAGTCCTCGCGTACGAGATAGCTGGAGAAGTCGATCTGCTTGTCCAGCTCCTCGCCGTCGGTGAAGATCCGCTTGGCGTTGTACTGGACCTCGGCCAGCTCCAGCGGGCCCGACCAGATGGACCAGGCGTCGACCTTGCCGCTGCCGAAGGCGGGCGCGGCGTCCGGCGGGTTCAGGTAGGTGAAGGTGACCGAGTCGCGCGGCACGCCGTACTTCTCCAGCGCCGCCACCAGCAGGAACTCGCCGAGCCCGGCCTTGTTGACGGCCACGTTCTTGCCGGCCAGGTCCTTCACCGAGTTGATGCCGCTCTCCGGCCGCACGATGATCGAGCTGGTCCGCGGCTTGGACGACGCCCAGGCGACGTAGACCAGCTTGTTGCCGGAGAGCAGCGCCTGGTCGGCCGGGGTCGAGCTGCCGCCGAAGCTGAAGTCGGCGGTGTTGGTGGCCACGGCCTGCAGGGTCGGCGCGTGGTTCGGGAACGGGCCCACCCACTCGACGTCGATGCCCTGGTCGTTGAGGGTCTTCTCGAAGACGCCCCGGGACTTGGGAACGGAGATCGCACCGTAGGTGAGACGGACCTTCTTGCGGCCACTCGCGCTGGCGGCGGCGTCGTTGCCGCAGGCCGCAAGGAAGGGCAGGGCGAGGGAGGCGCCGAGCAGCTTGCGACGGGACAGACTCACTTTTTATCTCCTCGATAATTGGGGTGCCAGGCCAGGAGCCGGCGTTCGAGACCTCGTGCGATGAGGTCGGTGGACAGGCCGATCAGCGCGTAGAGCACGATGACCAGCACGATCACGTCGGTCTGCAGGAACTCGCGGGCGTTGGTCGCCATGAAGCCGATGCCGGCCGGGGCGCCCACGGTCTCGGCGATCACCAGCGCGAGCCAGGCGTTGGTCAGCGCGAGCCGGACGCCGAGCAGGATCGACGGCAGCGCGCCCGGAATGACCACGGCGCGGATCAGGTCGAGCCGGCCGAGCCCGGCGACCCGGCCCATCTCCAGCAGCTTCGGGTCGACCTGCCGGATGCCGAGCACCGTGTTCAGGTAGATCGGGAAGCTCGTACCCAGCGCGACCAGGAAGTAGCGGCCGCTCTCGCCGACGCCGAACCAGACCATGACCAGCGGCAGGATCGCCAGGAACGGGATCGCGCGGATGATCTGGATGTTGCGGTCGATCAGCGACTCGGCCAGCCGCGAGAAGCCGGTCAGCACGCCGAGCACGAGGCCGGCCGAGCCGCCGATGGCGAGGCCGATCGCGGCCCGCTTGAGGCTCTCCCACAGGTGCCGCGGCAGCTCGCCGGTCTCGGTCAGATGCCACGCGGTCGTGCCGACCGAGCTCGGCGCGGGCAGCACGTTGGACGCGATCAGGCCGGCACGAGAAGCCAGCTCCCAGGCGATGAGCAGCAGGATCGGCACGACCCAGGAGATCGTCCGATAGGGCAGGGAACGCCTCTTGCGCGGCGTCGCACCGGTCTGGTCGGCGACAGCGGGGCCGGCGATCGCGGTAGTGGACATGGCCGCAACTCTGACTGCCCTATCTCCCGCATGTCAACCATACTCCCTAGGTTTACTAGGATATGGGACGGCCATTGACTCGGGCCGGTTTCGCGACGGATCGTGATTCACGGTTGTCCTCTTTCCCAATAAGTGGACAACGGAAAGGAACCAGGCATGACTGTCGAGTTCGTCGGCATGATCGGCACCCGCGACGTCTCCGAGACCCGGCCACCGGCGGGGCCGCCGGTCGACCCGGCCTATGTGCGGCGCTTCGCCCGGGCGCACGAGGACGGCGGCTTCGACCGCATCCTCATCGCGTACGGGTCGTCGACGCCGGACGCCACCCAGGTCGCGGCGTACGCGGCCGCCCAGACCGAGCGGATCGGCCTGCTGATCGCGCACCGGCCCGGCTTCGTCTTCCCGACCCTGGCCGCGCGCACGTTCGCCACGCTCGACCAGTTCTCCGGCGGCCGGGTGGCGGTGCACACGATCACCGGCGGCTCCGACGCCGAGCAGCGCCGCGACGGCGACTACCTGGGCAAGGACGACCGGTACGAGCGGACCGGCGAGTACCTGGGCATCCTGCGCCGGGCCTGGTCGTCGCCCGAGCCGTTCTCGCACGAGGGCCGCTTCTACAAGTTCGAGGACTTCTCGGCCGGCGTCCAGCCCGCCCATCGCATCCCGCTCTACTTCGGCGGGTCGTCGCCGGCCGCCTACCGGGTCGGCGGGGCGCACGCCGACACCTTCGCGCTGTGGGGCGAGCCGCTGGCCGAGACCGCCGAGCAGATCGCCTCGGTCCAGGCGGCGGCGGCCGCGGCCGGGCGCGGACCGCTCGGCATCAGCGTCTCGTTCCGCCCGATCCTGGCCGCCACCGACGATCTGGCCTGGGAACGGGCGGCCGGCATCCTCGCCCGGATCAAGTCGAACGGGCCGTTCCAGGGCGTGCTCGGCGGCCGGAACCCGGAGAACGTGGGCTCCCAGCGGCTGCTGGCCGCGGCGGCCAAGCAGGACCGGCACGACCGCGCACTCTGGACGGCCACGGCGGCGGCCAGCGGCGCGCAGGGCAACTCGACCGCGCTCGTCGGCTCGCCCGAGACCGTCGCCCGGGCCCTGCTCGACTACGTCGACCTCGGCGTCACCACGATCCTCATCCGCGGCTACGACCCGGTCGACGACGCCGTCGACTACGGCCGGCACCTGATCCCGCTCGTCCGGCAGGAGCTGCGCCACCGCGCCCTCGCCGGCGTCGCCCGCTAGGAGGGCCCGTGACCGTGACCTCGATCGTGGACGCCGATCTGTTCCGGGCGCTGCTGCGCCGCCACGCCGCCGCCGTGGTGGTCATCACGGCGCCCGGAGAGCCACCGGCCGGCTTCACCGCCACGTCGTTCACCTCCGTCTCGCTGGATCCGCCGCTCGTCTCGTTCTGCCTCGCGCACAGCGCCTCGGCCTGGCCCGCGGTGGCCTCCGCCGACCTGGTCGCCGTGCACGTACTCACCCAGGAGCAGGAGCACGTGGCCCGCACGTTCGCCACCCGGGGCATCGACCGGTTCGCCGCGCACGGCGCCTGGCGTCCGGGCCCGGGCGGGGTGCCGCTGCTCGACGGCGTGCTCGCCCGGATCGTCTGCCGGATCGAGCGCCGGGTCGAGGCCGGCGACCACACGATCGTGCTGGCTTCGCCCGAGGAGGGCGTGCACCACGAGGACCTCACCGCCGCGCCGCTGGTCTACCACGACGGGCACTACGCCCACCTGCGGAGGGCCGCCTAGATGCCGTTCCACTGGTTCCTGCCGACCGCCGGCGACAGCCGCGACATCGTCAGCGGCGGGCAGGCCCGGCTCACCGCCGACACCTCCCGGCCGCCCGAGCTCGGCTACCTCGCGCTGGTCGCCCGGGCCGCCGAGCGGGCCGGGTTCGAGGCGGTGCTCACCCCGACCGGCACGTTCTGCGAGGACGCCTGGCTCACCACCGCCGCGCTGATCGGCGAGACGTCCCGGCTGAAGTTCCTGGTCGCCTTCCGGCCGGGGCTGCTCTCCCCCACGCTCGCGGCCCAGATGGCCGCCACCTACCAGCGGATCTCCGGCGGCCGGCTGGCGCTCAACGTGGTCACCGGCGGCGAGGCGGACGAGCAGCGGCGCTTCGGCGATCACCTGCCGCACGACCAGCGGTACCAGCGGACGGCCGAGTTCCTCCAGGTGGTGCGGGGAGCCTGGTCGGGTACGCCGTACACGTACCGGGGCGAGTTCTTCGACGTGGAGAGCGCGACCGTCCGCGCCGCGCCCGACCCGGTCCCGCCGATCTTCTTCGGCGGCTCCTCGGCCGCCGCCCTGCCGGTCGCCGCGCACCACGCCGACACCTATCTGACCTGGGGCGAGCCGCCGGCGGCGGTGGCGGCCAAACTGGATGCCGTGCGCACTCTCGCCAAAGAAGCCGGGCGGCAGCTCACGTACGGCATCCGCCTGCACGTGATCGCGCGGGACACCGCCGACGAGGCGTGGCGGGTGGCCCGCGGCCTGCTCGACCGGGTGCCGGCGGCCGAGATCGAGGCGGCCCGGGCCCGTTTCGCCCGCACCGAGTCCGAGGGCCAGCGCCGGATGGCCGAGCTGAGCGCCGGCGACTCCCTCGAGGTGTCGCCCAACCTGTGGGCCGGCTTCGGCGTCGTCCGGCCCGGCGCCGGCACCGCCCTGGTCGGCAGCCACGCCGAGGTCGCGGCCCGGATCGCCGAGTACCGCGCGATCGGCATCGACCACTTCATCCTCTCCGGCCAGCCGCACCTCGAAGAGGCGCTGAACGTCGGCGAGAACGTCCTGCCACTTCTCACTTCAGGAGAGTCATGAGCCGCATCGTCGTCGTGTCCGGCAACCCGCGCCCGGGGTCGCGCACGTCCACCCTGGCCGTCGCCGTCGGCGAGGCCGTCGCGGCCCGCACCGGCGGGCTCCCGCCGACCGTGATCGAGGTCGGCGAGCTCGGGCCGGGCCTGCTCACCCCCGGCGACGAGGCGACCGCGGCCGCGGTGAGCCTGCTGCGCGAGGCCGAGGTCCTGGTCGTGGCCACCCCCACCTACAAGGGCAGCTACACCGGCGTGCTCAAGGTGCTGCTCGACCAGCTCCCGGCCCAGGCGCTGGCCGGCAAGCGGGCGGTGCCGGTGGTGACCGCCGGGGTGGCGCCGCAGGCCGGGGCGGCCGAGGCCCTGCTGCGCCAGCTGCTGACCGAGCTCGGCGCCGACGTCGCGCCGGGCCTGCCGGTGGTCGAGGCCGACCTGCCGGAGACGAAGGAGATCGCCGAACGGTACGCCGAGCGGTACGCCGGGACGGCACACAGCGGTCACTCAGGACGATGACAGTGAATTGACATCGGCCCGGTCTATTCTGGGCACGACTCGGCCCCGCCCGACGGTCCCCGTGCCCCCGGGTCGTCGAGCGGGGCCGATCATGCGTTACGCGACGGTCAGGGTGAGCGTCGCCGCCTTCTTCATGGCCCAGCCGTCGGTGAAGGTGACCGTGAAGGTCGCCGTGCCCGCCGCGGCCGGCACGCCGGTGATCGCGCCGTTCGAGGCCAGCGTCAGCCCGGCCGGCAGCGCGCCCCCGGTGAGCGCCCAGGTGCCGACCCGGTCCGCGGCCAGCTGCGTCGAGTAGTCGGCGCCCGCGGTCGCCGCCGGCGGCGTCGTGGTCCTGATCACCGGGACGGTCTTGCGGACCGTGACCGTGACGACCTTGGTCACCGTGTTCGGCACGTAGTCGACGAAGCGGACCTTGACCGCGGCCGTGCCCGGCGCGACCGGCGTGCCCGAGATGACGCCGTTCGCGGCCAGCTTGAGGCCGCGCGGCAGGGCGCCGGTGATGAGGCTCCAGGTGCCGCGGCGGCTCGTCGAGAGCGCCATCGTGCCCTGGTACGCCGCGCCGGCCGTCACCGTGATGGCCGACGTCTTGATCATCGGGGCCTTGGCCGGCGCCGGGACGAACAGCAGCCGGTTCGGTGAGCCCTTGGGGTCGGTCACCTTGCCGGTGGTGGCGTGCGCGACCAGGTAGTTGCGGACCTGGGCCGGCGTGTATCCGGGCGCGGCGTCGAGCACGAGCGCGGCCGCGCCGGCCACGTGCGGGGAGGCCATCGAGGTCCCGCTGTAGATCGCGGTCGCGGTGTCGCTGTTCGCCACCGAGGAGCGGATGCCGACGCCGGGCGCGAACAGGTCGAGCACGCTGCCGTAGTTCGAGAAATACGCGCGACGGTCGCGGGCGTCGGTCGCGCCGACGGTGATCGCCGCGGGCAGGCCGGCCGGGCTCTCGTTGCCGGCGTTGACGCTCTCGTTGCCGGCCGCCACCACGTAGGTGACACCCGAGTTGATCGACTTCTGCACGGCCGCCTCGAGCGACGCGCTGTACGAGCCGCCGAGGCTCATGTTGGCGACGGCCGGCTTCACGGCGTGCGCGGTGACCCAGTTGACGCCCTCGATCACGCCGGAAAGGGTGCCCTCGCCGTCGCAGTCGAGCACCCGGACGGCGACCATCCGCACCTTCTTGGCCACGCCGTAGTGCGCGCCGCCGATGGTGCCGGCCACGTGGGTGCCGTGCCCGTTGCAGTCGGCCGCGGTCGCGTCGCCGTCGACGAAGTCGTAGCCGTAGGTGGCCCGGCCGGCGAACTCGCTGTGCGTGATCCGGATGCCGGTGTCGATCACGTACGCACGGACCGAGCTGCCGTCGTCCATCGGCGTGTAGGTCTTCGACAGCTTGGCCGTCCGCTGGTCGATGCGGTCGAGTCCCCAGGCCGGGTTCTTCTGGGTCGACTCGATGTGCATGACGCGGTCCTGCTCGACGAACCGCACGTCCGGGTTCGCCGCGAGCTTGCGAGCCTGCTCGGCGGTCATCGTGGCGCTGTACGACGTCGAGCCCACCTCCTGCGCCGACATCCCGGCCCGCGGAGCCTTCAACGTGACGATGTACCGGCCCGGGATCGCGCCCGGAAGGCCGGCGCCGATGACGGTCCCCGTCGCCGCCTGGGCGGGAACGGCGGTACCGGCGGCGGCGATCGCCGCCGCGGTGAGCAGGGTGCCGAAGGCTCGCATTCGCATGGCGCCCCCGATCGGCCGCCACCGGGCCCTACTTGAGGTTCCCGAAGAAGTCGATCACATCGTCGGCCAGCAGCCCGGGCGTCTGGTGCGCCGCGAAGTGCCCGGAAACGTCATATTTGTTCCAGCGGACGAGGCGCGAGTGCAGCCCCGGGACCCGCCGGCGAACCGGCCGGTAATCGTCGCGGAACTGAGCCGCACCCAACGGCACGGTGGTCGGCCCGTCCGGCTTGTCCATCAGCGCGAACTCCCGGTACAGCCGCATCGAGGACCCGGCCGTCCCGGTCAGCCAGTGGATCGAGACGTTGTCCAGCACGTAGCCGGCGTCGACGCCCTCCCGGTAGATCTGGCAGTGCCAGCCGAGCAGCCCGGCCGGCGAGTCGGTCAGCGCGTAGGCGAGCGTCTGCGGCTGCTGGGCCTGCACCCGCTGGTACGCGCTCATGGTCGCCTCGAACCAGGCGAGGTCGTCGAGCGCCGCCCGCTCCTCCGGGGTCGGGTCCTCGATCGGCCCGTCGTGGTCGGTCCAGAGCTGCGTCACGTGCACGCCCGTCACCCGTTCCGGCGCCACCCGGCCGACCTCGGGCGAGATCGTCGAGCCCCAGTCGTTACCGGCCGCCCCGAACCGCTCGTACCCCAGCCGCCCCATCAGCTCCACCCAGGCGCGGGCGATCCGGGTGGTGTTCCAGCCGCGCTCGGCGGTCGGCCCCGAGAAGCCGAAGCCCGGCAGCGACGGCACGACCAGGTGGAAGTGCCGGGACAGCGGCTCGATCACGTCGAGGAACTCGGCGACCGTGCCCGGCCAGCCGTGCGTGAGGATCAGCGGCAGGGCGTCCGCCCGGTCCGACCGGACGTGCAGAAAGTGGATCGGCTGGCCGTCGATGACGGTGCGGAACTGGGGGTACGCGTTGAGCCGCGCCTCGGTGCGCCGCCAGTCGTAACCGTGCCGCCACCGCTCGGCCAGCTCCCGCACGTACCGGCCGGGAACGCCGTAGTCCCAGCCCGCGCCGGGGATCTCGTCCGGCCACCGGGTGCGGTCCAACCGGTCGTACAGGTCGTCGAGATCGCGCTGCGGAACGTCGATGCGAAAGGTCTCCATGCATCCATGACGAACGGCGGGCGGCGATCCGGACCGGAAATATGCGAGGACCGGCCGGCGTTCCGGTGCGCGGGAGGTTCACCATGAAGGTTCGTAACTCGCTCCGCTCGCTGAAGAGCAAGCCCGGCTCCGTCGTCACCCGCCGTCGCGGGCGGCAGGTCGTGATCAACCGGAAGAACCCGCGCTGGAACGGCCGGCAGGGCTGACACGCCGCGGAGATCACCGGTGAAACCCGGATGACGCGATAACCTGTGACAGCAGCAAAGGCCGGAGACCCGCCGCCACGGATCTCCGGCCTTTCTCTGTGCGCTATCGCCCATGCGCGAGCAGCGCCAGCCGTACGCGATTAGGGCTGCCGGTCTTGGTCATCAGCGCCGTGATGTGCGTCTTCACCGTGGTCACGCCGATGTGCAGCCGATCCCCGATCTCGGCATTGGACAGTCCCTCCCCGACCAGCGCGAGCACCGCCTGCTCGCGCGAGGTCAGTCCGGCGACCGGCGGGGCGGCATCGGTCCGGCTCGACAGCGCCCGATCGACCAGCCGGCGCAACACGTCCTGGCTGAACGGGCTGTCCCCGGCCGCGGCCCGCCGGATGCCGTCCAGCAGCTCGGCCGGCGGGGCGTCCTTGAGCAGGAACCCGCACGCCCCCGCGGTCAGCGCCGGATAGAGATGGTCGTCGTCGCCGAACGTGGTCAGCACCAGCACCCGGGTGGCCGGCCGGCTCGCCAGGATGCGGCTGGTGGCGCTGATCCCGTCGACGCCCGGCATCCGCAGGTCCATCACCACCACGTCGGGCGTGAGCCGCTCGGCCAGCTCGATCGCCTCCCGGCCGTTGCCGCCCTCGCCGACCACCTCGAGATCGGGCTCGGCGTCGCAGAGCATCCGCAGCCCGGCCCGGATCAGCTGCTGGTCATCGACGAGCACGACGCGGATCACGCGAGCGCCTTGGGCAGCGTCGTGCGCACCCGCCAGCCGGCGCCCGACGGGCCCGCGCTCAACCGGCCGCCGAGCACCTCGACCCGCTCGCGCATGCCGATCAGACCGTGGCCCGTGCCGCGGCCGGCGCCCGGTCCTGCGGAAGCCCGGTCGCTCGGTCCTCCGGAAGCCCGGTCGCTACCGGCGCCCGGTCCTCCGGACGGCACGGAGAACCCGGGCCCCGGCGGCGCCGATGACGACGCGCCCACCGGGCCGTCGTCGGCGACCTCCCAGCTCACGGCGTCGCCCTCGACGGCCACGCGCAGCCGGGCCCGGGCGGTCGGCCCGGCATGCTTGGCCACGTTGGTCAGCGCCTCCTGGGTCAGGCGGAGCACGGCCAGGCCGCGTACCGCGTCGAGCCCGCCGACCGCCTCGTCGATGTCGGCCTCCACGGTCAGCCCGGTGCGCCGGGCGGTGTCGACGGCCGCGCCGAGCGCCGCAGGCAGCGAGCCGGGCTCGATCGCGGTGATCGCCGCGTCGCCGCTCACCCCGTCCGGGTCGCGCAGCACCTCGACCAGCTTGCGCAGGTCGGTGAGCGCGGTGGTGCCGGTCGCGTGCAAGTCGTCGAGGACGGCGGCCAGTCGCGGGTCGAGGTCGGGCACCACGTGCCGGGCGACGCCGACCCGCAGCACCATCGACGCCACGTGATGGGCGACCACGTCGTGCAGCTCGCGGGCGATCGCCCCGCGCTCGTCGGCCCGGGCCGCCCGGCTCTCCGACTGCGCCCGCAGCTCGGCCTGGCGACCCAGCTCGCGGGTGGTGCGAATGACCAGCCCGAGCAGCAACGGCAGGCCGACCGGGAGCACCAGCACACCGAAGAGCTCGCCGCGCATGTCGGAGGCGCCGATGACGTCGAACGCCAGGTACACCGCCAGGACCGCGCCGGCGCACAGCCAGATCGTGCGGGTGCGCGCCGCCCACACCGCCACCTCGGCCAGCGCCCAGCTCGACCCGACCTGGTTGATCGTCGGGTCGTCGAGCACGCACAGGGCCACCGCGAGCAGCGCCAGCTGGATCATCAGGTTGACCACCGGCCAGCGGCAGAACGCGACGATGGCCACGAACGCGGCGACCGCGAGCACCCACTGGGCAGCGGTCGGGTGGCGGCCGTGGTCACCGCCGAAGACCAGGTAGCTCAAGCCGCTCAGGTCGAGCAGCACCATGCGGACCCAGGCGTCCCGCCGGTCGAACAGCCGCCCCACCCACCCCATGCCGGTCAGCTTAGGGGCTCGCGGACGGCCAGGTAGACACCGAGACCGAGGGGACCGAACAGGATCGTCAGCAGCAGGATCGGCGCCAGCGCGAGGTGCCGGATCCCGCGCTCGCGCGCATCCAGCCAGATCCAGCGGCCCACGAACAGGTCGAAGGCGATCATGTGCGCCCAGGCGGCCGCCGCGCCGTCGGCGGTGCCGAGCAGGTCGCGGACACCGCCGAGGGACGGGCCGAGCACGACCGGAAGCAGGTCGGGCAGCGACGGAATCACCAGGATGGCGTAGATGAGCAGCACCGGGACGACGATGAGCGGGCTCCGGACGATCCGCTCGGTCCAGGTCCAGCCCGGCAGCAGGATCATCAGCGCCCAGAACGGCGCGGCCAGGGTGAACGTGAGGCTGAAGAGCGCGCCGGTCACTTCTTCAGCACCAGCGCGGTGGCGGTCGCGGTCGCGGCGGCGAGCGCCGCCCACGCGCCGAGGGTGAGGGCATCCGGGTGGAGCAGCGGTTGCGCTCGCAGGGCCTGCCAGGTCAGGAGCACCGTCAGTACGCCGTAGGCGCCACCCGCGACCAGCAGGAGCCGCGCCCGGCGGATGCCGTCCAGCGACGTGCGGCCGAGCAGGAACGCCAGCAGCGGCAGGGCCTGCAGCGCGTGCAGCCCGACGAAGTGCCCGATCCGCAGGTCGCCGCCGGTCGTGCTCCACCCGGTCAGCGGCAGGCCCGGGCCGCCGTCGGGCACGCCGACGCTGTGCGCTCCGGTGATGTCGTCGACGCCGGCCGGCGCCTGGCCCGGAAGCACCATCGGCACGGCGGCGAGCATGCCGAGAAGCGACAAACCCAGGCCGAGGCGGATGGCGTACGCGTTGGCCCGGTCCTTGATCTTCTGGCGCACCGCGACGATCGCGATCACCGCGTGGGCCAGGAAGAGCACCAGGATCGCCATGCCCATGGCCTGCCAGAGCGCCGCGTTCAACGGCGAGGTCTCGTTGTAGTGGCTGGTCGTGCCCCGCGCGGCCTGAAGGACGATGATCCCCACCTCCACGAAGGCGACGCCGACGATGGCGACCGCCGCCCACTCGCCGGCCCGGCTGCGGCGCGGCAGGATCGACAGCATCCAGGCGAGGGTAAGCCCGTAGACGGCGAACGAGACCGAGAACTTGAACGGCTTGAGCCAGGCCGGGGCCCCGGTGATCACCCGGTGGTCGGCGACGATGCCGACGGCGGTCACCAGGGCGAACACGGCCATTCCGGCGGTCAGCACCAGCAGCGGCCGGTGCCAGCGTGCGGCGGTGCGAAGAGCGGTCGCGGTAGTCATACCAGCAGCCTCGGCATCGAGCGCGGTCATTTCGTCCGCCCGCGGTCCGCACTCCCGGCCTGCGGTCCGAGCCCGCCTCCTCCCCAGGTAGGAGCCCCACCCCCTAGTGGCGCGATAGCCTCCGCGAATGGAGACCGACGCGCAGCTCTGCTCACCCATGCGCGCCTCGCCGGGCGGCGTCGCCGGGCTCGTGCTGGCGGCCGGTGGCGGGCGCCGTTACGGCATGCCCAAGGCCCTGGTCGCGTACGGGGGAATGCTCCTGGTGGACCGCGCGGCGCTCGTCCTGCGCGAAGCCGGCGTCGCACCCGGCCTGGTGGTCCTCGGCGCCTCGGCGCCGCGGGTGATCGCCGAGGCCGTCGCCCTGCCGCGCACCGTGATCAATCCCGATTGGGAGAGCGGGCTCGCCTCGTCGCTGCGGGTCGGATTGACGACGCTTCTCGGCACTTCGGCCTCCGCCGCCGTCATCCTGCTCGTGGACATGCCCGGCGTGACCGCGGCGGCGGTGCGGCGGGTGACCGGGCTCGCCGCGCCGGACGCCCTGGTGATGGGCGGCTACGGCGCGCGACGTGGCCACCCGGTGCTGCTCGGCCGCGCGCACTGGGCCGGCGTGATCGAGTCCGCGTCCGGCGACCACGGCGCCCGCGACTACCTGCGCGCCCACGCCGCCGAGGTACGGGTCGTGCCGGTCGGCGACGTGGCCGACGACCTCGACCTCGACGTGCCCGTTTGTGAGAAAGGACGGTGATCCCGTGAACCTGCGCTCGCTGCTCGACCACCTGTACGCCGAGGGCAAGGCGTTCGACGCGGCCCAGGCCGACCGCCGTTCCCGCCGCCGCAACCTGTCGCCCGACGCCGCCGAGCTGCTCGCCCTGGTGCTGCGGATCGGCAACTGCCGCGACATCGTCGAGATCGGCACGTCGAACGGCTACTCCACGATCTGGCTGGCCGACGCCGCCCGCACCACCGGCGGCTCGGTGACCACGGTCGACGTCGAGGAGGTGCCGGCCGCCCTCGAGAACGTCACCCGGGCCGGCCTGGCCGACCACGTGGTCTTCGAGACCGCCGACGGCGGCGACTTCCTGGCCTCGCGCGCTCCGGCCAGCGTCGACCTGCTGTTCCTGGACGCCGAGCGCCCCGAGTACCCGGCGTGGTGGCCCGACATCCGCCGGGTCCTGCGCCCCGGCGCCGTCCTGGCGATCGACAACGTCCTGTCCCACCCGGGCGAGGTCGCGCCGTTCCTGGCCCTGGTCAACGCCGACCGCACCTTCACCGGCTCGTCGGTGGCGGTCGGGAAGGGGTTGTTCGTGGCCGTCTCGGATCGTTAGCCGTGCCGAGCCACGCAGAACTCGTTCCCTTCCGGGTCGAGCATCACGACGTGCCCGAAGTGCCCGTCGTAGCGCTCCTCCCGGATCGAGGTGGCGCCGGCCTGTTCCAACTCGGCCGCCTTCGCCCGCACGGCCGCCTCATCCGGTAGCCGGATGTCGATGTGTACGCGGTTCTTGCTGGTCTTGGACTCGGGAACGCGTAGAAAGCCGATGGCCGGCCCGTTGCCCGCGGGGTCGATGATCGAGGCGCCGTCGGGGTCGGCGTAGCCGGGCTCCGGAACGTAGCCGAGGGCGAGCGCCCAGAATTCGGCCAGCTTGCGCGGATCAGTGGCGTCGCATCCGAGGGTCCACATCAGCGCAGCTTACGGGCCGGCTACGACTGTGAGGATGTTGAGTGCTGCTCGGGGCTGGGGTCTGACCCGGGGTACGACAGGCCTGTGATGCCTTGAAAATGATCTGTCGGCTTCCGTCCCGGGCAGCGCTTACTGCCGCCGGACCGGCACACGAGCGTGTCCCGATAGGGGCCTTGCCGCTAACAAGGCACCGTCACAGTCCTGACCGCTTCGGGCCGGCCCGGCGACGGCGTCCGTCCGCCTGAGCCGTCAGGAGAGCCGAACAACCATGCCCAGCATCACCCACCACCACACCGCCGGCCAGGACCACCCCCGGACCGGAGAAATCGTTCTTGGCATCGACACCCATGCCGACACCCACACCGGCGCGGTCCTCGACCACCACGGCGCCCTGCTGGACACCCGCACCTTCCCGGCCACCAGCCTCGGCTACCAAGCCCTGCACGCCTGGGCGGACACCCTCGGCCGGATCTGGCGGGCCGGTATGGAGGGCAGCCACTCCTACGGCGCCGCCCTCACCCGGCACCTGCACACCCACGGGATCGTGGTTATCGAGGTCAACCAGCCCGACCGCCACGACCGGCGACGCCGCGGCAAAACCGACACCATCGACGCCGAAACCGGCGTTCGCCGCCCTCTGCGGCAGCAACCCGATCAACGCCTCATCCGGCAAAACCAACCGCCACCGACTCAACCGCGGCGGCGACCGCCAAGCCAACCGAGCCCTCTACACCATCGCCCTCACCCGACTCGCCACCCACCAACCCACTCGCGACTACATGACCCGCCGCACCACCGAAGGCAGAACCAAACGGGCTCGCAAACGGCGCAACATGCGGGCGTCCGCGAAACCGACCGCCCGCGCCGCGCTTTCGACCGTTGCGCCGTGGCCGATCAAGTACTCGGCTCGCTCCACGCGCAGCAGCTGCTGGTAGCGCAGCGGGGTGCGGCCCGTTGCGGACGTGAACAGGCGGGTCAGGGTGCGTTCGCTGACGCCCGCGGCGGCGGCCAGCGTGGCCAGCGGCAGCGGGGAGGCGAACGCCGCGTCGATCCGGTCCTGGACCCGGTGGACGACGTCGGACAGGTGGGCCCGGTGCCGGAGCATCGCGCTGTCCTGGGGCTCGTCGCCGTTGCGCCGGCCGTAGACGACCATCTCGCGGGCCGCGCGGGCGGCGGCGGCCGCGCCCCGGTGCTGGGCCACCAGGTGCAGGGCCAGGTCGATGCCGCTCGCGATGCCGGCGGAGGTGACCACCCGGTCGTCGCTGACGTAGAGCACGTCGCGCACGACCGTGGCTTTCGGGTACGTGCGAGCCAGGCGGTCCTGCAGATCGTGGTGGGTGGTGCAGCGGCGGCCGTCGAGCAGGCCGGCCCGCCCCAGAGCGTCGGCGCCCGCGCAGACGCTGGCGACGGTGCCACCGGCGGCGTGATGGCCGGCTATCCGGCTCAGCGTGCCGGCGGCGAAGGCGCCGTACCCGTCGCGCCAGCCGGGGACCAGCACCAGGTCGCGGGGAGTGAGCGCCGGCCAGTCGGCCGGCGCGTTCAGCGAGACGCCCTGCCAGGTGGGCACCGGTGACGCCTCGGCCACGTAGCCGACCTCGTACCCCTCGGCGGTGGTGAACACCTGCGCGGGGCCGGCCAGGTCGAGCAGATGCACCTGCGGCGTCAGCACGAATACCACCCGGGTCACGATCCGGTCACACCCCCAGATAGTCGTCCGTAGTGCGGACGGCGGCAAAACGACCGGCCAGAGCGTACTCCGTGCGGGCCACGACGTCGGCCGCGGAAAGGGTGCGCGGGTCGCCGAGAAGCTCGGCCACCGTCTGGTCGGCCGGTGCGTCCCAGTGCGGGATCGGGAAGGTGCCGGTGGCGTCGGTGACGAACGTGACCTCGTACCCGAAATCGGAGGCCACCCGCGCGGTCGTCTCGACGCACTGCTCGGTGCGCAGGCCGCAGACCGTCACCGACGTCACGCCGGCCATCGTGAGCACCTGACCCAGGTTGGTGGTGGTGAAGGCGTTGTGCGAGGTCTTCGTCACGAACGGCTCGTCCTTGGCCGGCTCGAGCTCGCTCACCACCCGTACGTGCCCGTTCGCCGGATCGAACTCGCCGCCCGTTCCCGGCTCCGAGTGCACCACCCAGACCACCGTTTCGCCGTTGGCCCGGGCCGCTTCGACCAAGCGGGAGACATTGGCGATCAGCGAAGGGTTGTCGAGCGTCTCCCAGAGCGGGCGGGCCCGGAACGATTCCTGCACGTCGATCACGATCAGCGCGTTTGTCATAAGGTGATTCAACGCGCGCGGCCCCGCCGCCGGAAAGACACCATCGCGACCGAGGCCGGAACGATCCGGTCACACCACGCCGGGAAAAGATCGGGGTTCGGTGGGGGAATTCGCCTGATCAACGAAAGCCAACCGATCGACCAGGCTCGAACCCATGAACCTGTTGCTCCCCCTGCTGATAGCCGCCGCGCTGCCGGTTCCCGCTCCGCCCGCGGCGGCCGCGCTCGCCTGGCACGACTGCGGCGACGCCAAGAACGCCGACGTCCGGTGCGCCATGCTCACCGTGCCGATCGACTGGGCCCGTCCCGGCCGCGGCACGATCGAGCTGTCCGTCGCCCGCCGCCCGGCCACCGACCAGGCCCACAAGCTCGGCACGCTGGTCTGGGGGCCGGGCGGACCCTGGGACCCGGGCGCCGATCGGGTGGTCAACGGCTACGAAAGGTTCAGCACGACGATCCGGAGCCGCTTCGACATCGTCGGCTTCGACCCGCGCGGCTCGAACGGCAGTCACCCGGTGCGATGCGATCCCGAGGCGGCCGGCGCCCGGCCCGCGCCGGTGCTGACCAGCCAGGCGGACTTCGACGCGACGCTCGACTACAACCGGAGGCTCTGGGCGGGCTGCCGGAGCCTCACCGGACCGCTCTGGGATCACGCCGACATGCTGAGCAACATCCGCGACGTGGACGCGCTGCGGGCGGCGCTCGGCGAGCGGCAGATCAGCTTCCACGGCAGCTCGTACGGGACGCTGCTCGGCGAGCAGTACGCCGAGCACTACCCCCAGCGCGTACGGGCCATGGTGCTGGAGAGCGTCGACGACCACAGCGTGCCGACCACGGCCGCGTTCCTGACCAGCCAGGCGGCCGCGTTCGAGGACGCTTTCGACGACTTCGCCGGCTGGTGTGACGAGGCCGGCGCCGCCTGTTCGCTGAACAACGACGAGCGCGGCGGCGCCCGTACGGTGTGGCACCGGCTGATCGGCACGCACAACCAGTTCGACCTGCTCGCGGTCGGCCTGAAACGGCTCAAGGATGCCGACTACGCCGTCCTGGCCGACTATCTCTCCGGCGTGGACGACGGAGGGCCAGCGCTGCACATCACCGATCTGGGCGTGGTGACTCCGGCCTTCTGCGCGGATTGGTCGCTTCCGGTGCGGAATTACGCGGAATACCGCGCCTTGCTCGACAAGACGGCCAAAATTGCCAACGACACCGGTTATCCGCCGCAAGTCTTCGCGCTGACGAACTGCCTCGGCTGGAGACCGGTGGTAAACACGCAGCACCCGCTCGACGTCCACACCAAAACGCCGATCCTGCTGCTCAACTCCCGCCACGATGCGGCCACCGGGCTCAACTGGGCGAAGTCCGTGGAGCGGCAACTGGGCCGGCACGGGGTCCTGGTCACCTACGACGGCGCCGGCCATGGGGCGTACACGCTCAATGAATGTATGAAGAAGACCGCGGACGACTACCTCGTCTCGCTGACCGTGCCGCCGCGGGGCAAGACCTGCCCTATCGACTGATGTCGCCGCCGGTCAGTGCCGCCAGCTCGGCCCGGTCGGGCAGGCCCTCGCAGTCGCCCGGCACGGTGACCGCGAACGCGCCGGCCGCGATCGCCGTGCGCAGGCACTGATCGGCCGCGGCGCCGGCCAGCCGGTCGGCGAGATAGCCGGCCACGAAGGCGTCCCCCGCGCCGACTGGGTCGATCACGGTCACCGGCAGCGCGGGGACCTCGTGGCGTACGCCGTTGATCTGCGCGACGCAGCCGCGCCCGCCGTCCTTGACGATCACCTCGGTCGGGCCGAGCTTGGCCAGGCCGCCGAGCGGATCGTCGCCGTCGACGAACAGCGCCGCCTCCTCCGGCCCGGCGAAGACGATGTCGGCCATCGAGACCAGGTCACGCAGCACCGGCGCGGCGTCGAAGCGCGACCACAGCTTGCTGCGGTAGTTCACGTCGACCGACACCGGCACGCCCGCGGCCAGCGCCGTCTCGACCGACTGGAAGACGGCGGCCCGGCAGGTCTCGCTCAGCGCCGGGGTGATGCCGGTGACGTGCACGATGCCGGCCTCGCGCAGCTCCACGCCCGGAATGTCGTGCGGGGTCAGCCGGGAGCCGGCGCTGCCCGCGCGGTGGTAGTCGACGTGCATGAACTCGCCCGACCGCCGGTAGCGCACCATCAGGCCGGTGAACATGTCGTCCGGGATGGTCAGGGCGCGCACGCCGGCGTCGGTGAGGCGGCGGCCGATCAGCGCGCCGGTCGCGTCCGGGCCGACGCGGCCGAGCCAGGTGGATCTGCCGCCGAGGCGGGCGACGCCGATCGCGACGTTGCTCTCCGCGCCGCCGATGCCGAAGGAGAAGCTGCGGGCGTACGCGAGGGGGCCGACGCCGTCGGCGGCGACCAGCCCCATCGCCTCGCCGAAGGTGAACAGGCCGCCGGTCATGACCGGGCGAACGCTACCGCGCTGACCGCGTGCCGGGCGCGCGCCGCGAGCGCCTTCATGCTGCCGCCCTGGGCGGCGTCGCCGATCAGCGGACTGCCGATGCCGACCGCCTTGGCCCCCGCGAACAGCCAGTCCGCGATGTCCTCGATCTTGATGCCACCGGTCGGCATCACGTTGATCTGCGGCAGCGGGCCGCGCACGTCGCGCAGGAAACGCGGGCCGAGCCCGGCCGCCGGGAACAACTTCACCAGGGGCGCGCCGGCCTTGTACGCCTCGTAAATCTCGGTCGGGCTGGACGTGCCCGGGTAGAACGGCACCGGCGTGCTCGCCACCAGCGACGGGTCGAGCACCGGGGACACGAGGAAGGCGGCGCCGGCGTCGATCGCGGCCTTCGCGTCGTCCTCGGTGAGCACGGTGCCGGCGCCGACCGCCACCGTCGAGGGCAGCTGGCGGCGCAGGCCGGCGAGCGCGTCGATCGCGCCCCGCGAGGTCAGCGTGACCTCGAGCGCGGTGATCCCCGCGCCGATCAGGACGTCGGCGACGGCGGCAAAGCTGTCTGCGGTCGGTGCGCGAAGGATCGCCACGATCCCGCTGCGCACGACCGCGGCGGACACATCGTCGAGCTTCTCATCGGTCACGACTTAGATCCTGCCCGATATCGGCAAGATCATCCAGGGGCGGCGGCTTGCGAAGGAACCGGGTGCGGCCGTTGTGTGACGGCGCCTTGGCCGGCGCCTCGGTATCGATGCCCAGCTCATCGCGTACGGCCGCCTCGAACTGCTGCATCACCAGCGGAACCTGGGTGAGCAGCTCGCGGAAATGGATCTGCGGTTGCACGCCGGGCACCGCGGCGGGATTCATCTCACCGTGCAACTTCTGCAGCAGCACATGTACGGCGAGGGCCGCGCTCCGGACCGGTCCCGACGCCAGCAGCCGGACCCGCATCAACGCCGGTCCCACCTCGTCGACGTAGGCCAGCGCCGGGGTCGGCTTCCCCCCGGCGTCGTAGGCGGCGCGCAAGCGGTAGGTATCGCGTTCGAAGACGGAGAGCAGGCCGACGTACGCGTCCTTACGCTCCTCGTACCACCGCTTGGTCCGCTTGCGGCGGCTGCGCACGAGCTCGTCACGCGCGGTGACGAGCATCGCCGCGGCCGCTCCGAGCAGCGCGAACAGCAGGGCGATGAGGGGAAGGCCCCACCACGGGATCTGAGACACGCGATAACGGTAGCGAGGCCGCGCCCGGGGGTCATGTCCGGCGCAGAACCGACACAACTTTCCCGAGCACGACGGCCCGGTCACCGTCGATGTTCTCGTACGCCGGGTTGCGCGGCTCGAGCACCACGTGTCCCGCCCGTCGCCGGTACACCTTCACCGTCGCCTCGTCGTCGATCATCGCGGCCACGATGTCGCCGTTGAAGGCCTCCGGCTGCTGCTTGACGACGACGATGTCGCCGTCGCAGATGGCCGCGTCGATCATCGAGTCCCCGCGCACCCGCAGCCCGAAGAGCTGCCCCCGCCCGACCAGGTCCCGCGGCAGGCTGAGCACCTCGTCCGAGCTCTGCTCGGCGAGGATCGGCGTCCCGGCGGCGATGTCGCCGAGCACGGGCACCGTGGTGGTCGCGGCGGCGTCGGGCCGCGGGCTGTCGTCCGGCCGCAGGAACGAGCGCACGTCCACCGGCCGGGTCGCCGCCCGCCCGCGGCGCAGGTAGCCGTGCTCCTCGAGAACCCGCAGATGCCGCCCGACGGTCGAGACCGAGACGACCCCGAGCGAGTCGGCGATCTCCCGGGTGGACGGCGAGTAGCCGTACCGGAGCGCCCATTTCTGAATGACGCCGAGAATCTGGCGTTGGCGCTCGCCGAGCACGGACGTGTCAAGTTCCTCCAGCACCCCAAGATCCTGCCAGACCGTCGGGCCCGCTCACGGAGCCACGCCGAGCCTAACTACGCAGATGCCCGGCAACCTGGTGCAGGACCGGCAGCGACGTGCTGCTGTCGCCGCCGCTCAGGATGCCTACCAGCACGCCGCCGCAGATGCACAGCAGGATGACGCCGACGATGGCCAGCAAGATGATCTGGAAGACGGCGCCCGGCCACTTCTGCGGTGGGGCGCCCAGCGCGCCCTTGTACCAGATGGCCATCGGGGCCCGGTACTCGAGCTCGACCGTCTGGCCCGGATAGACGTTCACCGGCAGGTCGGCCGGGCCCATCCGGGGCGGCAGGAAGTACGGGATGTGCACGTGCAGCATGTACTGGCCGGCGGGCACCGCGATCACCTGGCGGCCCCAGGCGTTCGCCACCACGTGGCCGTTGATCTCGGTCTGCGGCTTGAACAGGGCGAGCATGAAGGCCAGCGGGTGGTACTTCAAGGTGAGCGCGATGGCGCCGCCACCGCCACCCTGCTGCGGGCCCGGAGGCGGCGGCGGGTAGCCCGGCTGCTGGTACGACATGTTCCTCCCCGTCCTTGATCGGCTGGCGAAGGATACGACACGTCAGGCCGGATAGTCGGTCCCGGGCGGGGCGGCGATCAGGACGTCGGCCACCGCGCGCCAGCCGAGCGCGGCGTAGAGGTGCCGGCCCTCCTCGCTGGCGATCAGGAGGCCGTGCTCGGCGCCCGCGGCGGCGGCGGCCTCGGCCAGGGCGCCCATCACCACGCGGGCGAGGCCACGGCGGCGGTGCCCGGGCGCGGTCAGGATGCGGTCGGCCACCGCGTCGCGGCCGCTCAGGCCCATGGTGCCGTGCGCGGCCTCAACTCCACCCCACCCTCGACTGGGTGGGGTCAGGTTAGGGCCCGGGTATGACACTTTCCCCGGGCTGTCCACAGCGGTGACGGGCGACGTCTCCGGCGAAGCGGGCGGATCCACCGGAGGCGGAGAGAACCACACGGTGACGGTGGCGACCTGACCGGATACGTGACCCTCCAGGCGGTACGGTCCGGCGAGCGCGCTCTGCGGCTGTTCACGCAGCTTGACCGCCATCAGCTGTTCCGCGCGTTTGAGCAGAACGAGCCCGGAATCCCGCAGTACGGCCGCAGTCGCCTCGGGCGTCGTCGTCGGCACGGTCAGCCAGGTGATCTCGTCCTCCCGGAGCACCGCATCGGCCAGCGCGGGCAGCGACGAAGGGTCGAGCGCGACGTACTCCACGTCGCGTCCGGGCTGCTGGCACCGCACGCGCAGGCCGCCGGGGACCGGGTCGGCGGCGGGCAGCCCGCGGGCCACACTCCAGCCGCGCTGCCATCGGACGATGAGATCGGGCAGGTCAGTCACCGGGGAAGTAGATCAGCCCGGTCTGTCGGCTTGCCGACGACCACCCGGCAATAACGATTGAGATACGCGACAGCACCCCTGGCCAGCACCGGCTACTGTCTCGAAGCTCCAAACCTGAACTTTTCCTGATAGGACCTCGACCGTGTCGTACCCGCCGCCGCCCGGCCAGCAGCAGTTCCCGCCGCAGCCGGACCAGCCGCAGTACCCGAGCCAGCCGCAGTACGCGGATCAGTCCCAGTACCCGGGCCAGTCGCAGTACCCGGGCCAGCAGCCCGGCTACCCGTCCAACTTCCAGGCGCCGCCGCCCCCGCAGCAAGGGCGCAGCGGCCTCGCCATCGCCGGCTTCATCCTGGCGTTCTTCCTGCCGCTGATCGGCTTCATCCTGAGCCTGATCGCGATCTTCAAGACCGGCGCAGGCAAGGCCAAGGGCCGCGGTCTGGCGATCGCCGGTGTGATCATCTCGGTGATCATCATGGGCGCCGGAATCGCCCTGATCGCCGCGCTCTCGCAATCGACCGTCGCCGACCCGGGCTGCGTCTCGGGCAAGGCCGCGATCCTCGCCAGCGGCAGCAACGTCGACGAGGCGTCGCTGACCAAGACGGCCAACGACCTCAAGGCGGCCGCGGCCAAGGCCAAGCACGACAACGTCAAGAACGCGCTCAACGCCGTCGCCGACGACTACGCCAAGCTGGCCAACGCGGTCAAGACCGGCGAGGTCCCGCCCGGCATCGAGGACAAGATCGCCAAGGACGGCCAGGAGGTCGACAACCTCTGCACGATCGGCTCCTGACCGACGCTCCGGCGGCGCCGCTCAAAGCCGAGCGGCGCCGCCGTAAAGCGCCGCCGTAAATGGCCGAGCCGCGCCGCCGAAAAACATAGAGTGCTCTCCATGACCACGGGGAACGAGCTCCAGGAGCTCCTGCACGACGCGATCCGCGCGCACGACGTCCCCGGCGCGGCGGTCGCCGTCGGCCACGACGGCAAGCTGACCGAAGCCGCCGCCGGCGTCCTCAACCGCGACACCGGCGTACGCGCGACGCCCGACAGCCTCTTCCAGATCGGCTCGGTCACCAAGGTCTGGACGGCCGCGCTCGTCCTGCAGCTGGTCGACGAGGGCCGGGTCGACCTCGACGAGCCGGTCCGCCGCTACCTTCCGGAGTTCGCGGTCGCCGACCAGGAGGCGACCGAGACCGTCACGGTCCGCAACCTGCTGACCCACACGGCCGGCTTCGAGGGCGACCTGTTCGAGGACACCGGCCGGGGCGACGACGCCCTCGAGCGCTACCTCGCCTACCTCGCCGAGGCGGCCGGCCAGGTGCACCCGGTCGGCGCGCTCTACTCGTACAGCAACTCGGGTTTCGCGGTCGCCGGAGCGCTCGTCGCCCGCCTGCGCGGAACCCTCTGGGAGACCGCGCTGCGCGATCGGCTCATCACCCCGCTCGGCGTGACACACATGGCCCTGCTGCCCGAGGAGGCGATCCTCTTCCGCGCGTCGGCCGGCCACGATCATCGCGGCGACATCTACCGGGAGTGGCTGCTCCCGCGCTCGCTCGGCCCGGCCGGAAGCGCACCGAGCGCCGCACCACGCGAGCTGGTCCGGTTCGGACGAGCCCTCCTGTCCCCGAAGAACGGCCCGATCTCGGCCGACGCCGTCGCGGCGATGACCACGGCGCAGGTCTCGATCCCGGGCGTGCCGGGACGAACGGCCGACCGGTACGGGCTGGGCATCGCCCTCTTCGACTGGAACGGCACCCCGGTCATCGGCCACGACGGCGGCACGATCGGGCAGAGCACCCTCTGGCGGGTCGTTCCCGGGCACGACCTGGTCGTCGCGATGACGGCCAACGGTGGCGAGGCCGACGCCGTCTTCGACACGCTGCTCGACCGGATCATCAAGGACGCCACCGGCGTGACCGTGCCGCCGCGACCGGCCCCGTCGGGCACCCCGGCCGGCCCCGGACCCGAGCGCTTCGCGGGCAGTTACGCCTACGGGCTCAACCGCTACGACGTCGCCGTGGCCGACGAGGGGCTCGACGTCACGGTCACCGCGCAGGGGGTCGCCGCGGAGAACGGGGTGCCGCCGGCGACGATGCGCTGCGTGCCGCTGACCGGCGACACGTTCGTGACCAGCGAGCCGTTCGAGGGCGCCTACCGCACGATCACCTTCGTCGGCGACGGCCGTTTCCTGCACGACGGGCGGGCCGCGCCCCGGCTCGCTTGACCTCAAGCGCACTTGAAGTTGCAGAGTGCTCGCCATGAGAGCAGCCGTCTTCGACCGCTTCGGGCCTCCCGACGTCCTCCACCTCGCCGACCTGCCCGATCCCGAGCCGGGGCCGGGCGAGGTGCGGGTCCGGGTGCGGGCGGCCGGGGTACAGCCGTTCGACGTCGCCGTCCGCAGCGGCCGGATGCCGTGGGCGAAGGTCAGCTTCCCGCAGCAGATCGGCCAGGAGTACGCCGGCGTGGTCGACAGCGTCGGCGCGGGCGTCGTGGGACTCGAGGTGGGTGACGCGGTCCTGGGCTCCACGATGATGAGCGCGTACGCCGAACTGGTCGTCGCGTCCGCATCGAATGTGGTGCGGAAACCGGATCGCCTGGATCTGCCCACCGCCGCCGCGCTCGTCGCGGCCTCGCAGACGGCGAGCGGCGCGCTGCTGGAGCTCGGTGTGCGCGGCGACGACGTGCTGCTGGTGCACGCGGCCGCCGGCAGCGTCGGCACGGTCGCGGTGCAGCTGGCCCGGGCCGAGGGCGCCACCGTGATCGGCACGGCGAGCCCGGGCAACCACGACTACCTGCGCCGGCTGGGCGCGATCCCGGTGGCGTACGGGCCCGGTCTGGTCTCCCAGATCCGCGCCCGGGGGCTCACCCCGACGGTCGCGCTCGACGCGGCCGGCGGCGAAGCGATCGCCCAGTCGGTGTCGCTCGGCATCGCCCCCGACCGCGTCGGCACGATCGTGGACGACAAGGCCGCCGCCGAGCACGGCGCCCGCGTGGTCCGGGCCGGTCGAAGTCCCGAGCGGCTCGCCCGGGTGATCGACCTCGCCGCCCGGGGTCGGGTCACGATGCCGGTCCGCGCCTACCCGTTCACCGACGTCGTCGCGGCGCACGCGGCCGTGGAGTCACGCCACGGCCGCGGCAAGGTGGTCCTGATCATCGAGCCGGGCGGGCCGGTCAGCTCGTGATCGTGTCCCACGAGTAGGCGAGCAGCGCGAAGGCGGCACCGAGCAGGGCGAGGCTGATGCCCCGGGCCGGGATCGGCAGCGCCGCCAGCGCGAGCAGAATGACGGCGATCACGTAAAAGACACCCTGGATGGGCATAGTCACTCCTCGATCGGTGGGGATGCGGCGACCCGCATTACCCCTCCGGCGACGGCGGCTAAACCATGGGCAGCACCAGGGCCGACGTGGGCTCGATCGCGGTCTCGGTGGCGACCATCCGGGTGGCCGGCCCGGGCGGCTCGCCGGTGCCGTAGTTGCGCAGGTAGCGCGGATGCGCGCCGCCGGCCAGCATCAGCCGCAGGCGATGGCCGGGCCGGAACCGGTGACCGGCCGGCCCCATCTCGACCACGACCCGGCCGGCGCCGGTGAAGCGGGTCAGCCCGTCGCAGACGTTCACCGACCGGCCGGCCGGGTCGACGTCGCAGAGGCGGGCGAAGAGATCGCCACTGGCCGCCGTGGTCGACGCGTCGAGCTCGGCCCGCACCGGGCCCATCACCTCGACCGCCTCGGCGAGCGGCTCGCCGGTGAAGGTGAGCACGTCGGCGCGGGCCTCGAGCCCGGCGTTGTCGTGCCGTCCCTGCGTCTTCGACTGCAGCGCTCCCCCGATCGACGGGGTCGGGTCGGCCGGGTCGTACCGGAAACGGGTCTTGTCCGGAGTGAACGCCCACCGCTCCTCGCGCCCGGGCGGCGGCCACGACGGCAGGTCGCGCCACTCCTCGGCCCCGCCGATGAAGACCCGCACCGGGGCGGCCGGCCGCTCACCGCGCAGCCGCCGCAGCGCCTGGCCGAAGATCTCGTCCCACCCGTCCTCGAGCGACGACGTGTGCGTCCACGGCCCGATCAGCAGGTCCGGGTCGTGCCCGGCCGCCCGCAGCCGCTGGTACTGCTCGATCACCTGGCCGGGCGCCAGGTCCCACCAGCCGGTACAGAGGCTGACCGGCACGGCCAGCTTGTCGGCGACCGGCATGAGGTCGCCGTCGGCCCAGTGATCCGGTTCGGGGTGGGCAAGACACTCCTCGAACGCCGGCCGGCGACCCCCGAACACCGCCGGATAGGCGTCCAGGAGCGGCACCCGCCCGACCGCCTTCTTCCAGTTGCGCTGCATGCGGGCGATCGCCCACGCGTAGTGCCGCGCGGTGCGCGCCTGCCCGAACAGCGCGATGCCGCCGACCAGCGAGCGCTCGAGCGCGAACGCACCGCCCGGCCAGGAGAAGTCCCGCAGGTCCGCCATGCCGATCTGCATGACGGCGCCGCGCCACTCCGGCGGCGGATCGATTCCCAAGGCCCATTGCGCGTACGCCATGTAGCTCGCACCGAGTGTGTAGAGCTCGCCGGTGAACCACGCCTGACCGCGCAGCCAGGCGACCGCCGCCTGCCCGTCGGCCGGCTCGTTGCGCCAGACATGGAACCGGCCGCCCGACCCGCCGGTGCCCCGGCAGTTCTGCAGCACCACGTGGAAGCCCTGCTCGGCGACCAGCGCGCCGTAGAGGTAGTTGAACGGGAAGCCGGCGCGAATGTAGGGCGCGCGGATCAGGACGGTCGGGCACGGGTCGTCGGTGACCGGTGCGTAGTGGTCGGTGAGCAGCGGGCTGCCGTCGGCCGCGGGCACCGGGAGCGCCCGCTCCCAGCGCACGTCGTACCGTGCGGACGGTCCCTTGCGGGTCCGCCGCCGCAACATCCGGACAAGAAGTGGGAGTCTTCGCATCGTGCGGCTCCTTTATCGTACGGCGTACCGAAAATAGTAGCAGGAGGCATCGATGGCCCGCGGACGCCCGCCGCAGCACACCCGTGACCAGGTCGTGGAGGCGGCGATCCGGGTCGCGGACGCCGAGGGGCTGGCCGCCGTCACGATGCGCCGGATCGCCACCGAGATCGGCGCCGGCGCGATGTCGCTCTACACGTACGTCGACAACCGGGACCGGCTGCTCGACCTGATGGTCGACCGGGTCGGCGCGGCGGCCCGGCGGGTGCCGGCGACCGGCGACTGGCGAGCCGACCTGCTCGCGCTGGCGGGCGCGCAGCGGGAGCTGATGCTGGCCCACCCGTGGCTGCCGGCGGCGCTGCCGGACCGCCGGCTGACCGGCACGCACATGCTCGCCTACCTCGAGGAGGGGTTGGCGGCGCTCGCGCCGACCGGCCTCGACGGGCCGACCAAGATGGAGATCATCGCGCTGATCACGGGCTTCGTGGCGGCGTTCGTGATGGGCGAGCGGGCGAACGCGACGCCGGTCCCCGAGCAGGTCGCCCTGATCACGTCCGCGATCGCCGGCGGCGAGTTCCCGCACTTGGCGGCAGCGCTGGCCGAGGGCGGGACCGCGCGCGAGCCGTCGTTCGAGCGCATCGCCGGCTGGACGATCACCGGCCTGGTAGAGCAGGCGATGCGCGCGGCCGGCGCGCCTGGGGAGGGGGCGCGCTAGCATTGCTATCAGCCCGAGTGACAGGGGGATGAGACAATGGCGGCTCTCAGCATCCGAGACCTGGACGACTCCGTCAAAGAGAAGCTGCGCCTCCGGGCGGCCCGGAACGGCCGCTCCATGGAGGCCGAGATCCGCCTGATCCTCACCGCCGCCGCCACTGAGGAAGACGGACCGCGAACCGACCTGTTCGGCGCGCTGACCGACCGCTTCGCGCAGCTGGGCGGAGTCGACCTGGACATTCCGGCTCGCACCGCCCCACCCCGAGCGGCGGACTTCGGCGAGTGATGATCGTCCTCGACACCAACGTCGTATCCGAACTGATGCGTTCCGCCCCGGCTCCGGCCGTGCTCGCCTGGCTGCACCAAACCTCCAGCACCGGCCTCTACACCACGGCGGTCACGGTCGCCGAGATCCGCTACGGCATCGCACGGCTCCCCGACAGCCGCCGTAAGCATGACCTGCATCAGGCGGCCGACGAAATCTTCGCCGCCTTCCCCCACCAGGTCCTGCCCTTCGACCTCGCAGCGGCCACCGCCTATGCGGACGTGGTCGCCGGCCGCGAAGCGGACGGCAACCCGATCAGCGGATTCGACGGCCAGATCGCCGCTATCTGCCGATCGCAGGGTGCGACCCTGGCCACGCGCAACACCAACGACTTCACCGACACCGGAATCTCGCTCATCGACCCCTGGCAGGAAACAACCGCCTGAGGCCACCAGCTCGATCGTCAACAGCCAGCACGTGCCCACTCGGCGAAAGCGTGGTTCGCGCGATACCTCATTCAACGCCGGCGCCCGCGAAGGTGAGCTAGAGGTGGACCGGACGTTGCACCATGCGAACCGCAGCGTGACGCTCCGACTTTCCCGAGCCCATCGCCGAACTGTCCCAGGGCAAGATCTGGATGCTTGCGGATGTGGCAGCGTGGATCGGCGTTCACCGGAGCGGCGAGGGACGCGGCGGAGCGGGCCGTCGGAACGGCGGTAGGTGAGCGCCTTGCGTCTATACCGGTGGAGGGATGACTATTCAGTCCGATGACATGTGTCAGTGCTGAAGTCCCGATACATGCGTCACCTGGCTGCGATCATGGCCGGGTTGGTCCGTGCTATCGGGTATGGCTTCTCGGCGGCATGTGATGAACCTGCTGGATGCCCAGCTCGCGGCCGGGGTGCCGGTGAACGCGGCCGAGTTCGCGCGGGGACACGGCGTGTCGGTCCGCACGGTGTACCGGCATCAGGCCCGGACCCGGGCCGAGGGCCAGTGGCAGGAGCGGTCCCGGCGGCCGCGGTCGAGTCCGCAGGTGACGCCGCCGGAGCTGGACGCGTGGATCGTGAAGTTGCGGGTCGAGTTGGCCCCGGACAACGGCGCTGACTTCATCCGTGACGCGCTGATCGAGCTGCACGAGCGGACCGGTCCGGCCTGGCGGGTGCCGTCCCGCTCGACGATCAACCGGGTCCTGGCCCGCCATGATCTGCTCGAGCGGAACCCGGCGAAACGGCCGCGCAGCTCGTTGCGGCGGTTCGTCTATGCCCGGCCCCGCGACTGCTACCAGATCGACGCCACCAACGTACGGTTGACCGACGGCAGCCTGGCCGCGGTGTTCGAGGTCCTCGACGACTGCACCCGCACCCTGCTGGCCTGCCGGGCCGCGCCCGCCGAGACCGCCGAGGACGCCATCGTCGCGATCCGACAGGCGTTCACCGGCTACGGGGTCCCGGCGATCGTGCTGTCGGACAACGGCAGCGCGTTCACCAGCCGGCTGACCCAACCCGGCTCGATCTCCACCTTCACCCAATGCCTGCTCGATCATGGGGTCCGGCCGATCCACTCCAGCCCCCAATCACCCGCAGACCTGCGGCAAGGTCGAACGCCACCACCAAACACTGAAGAAATGGCTGGCCGGCCACCCGATCCCCGACACCATCACCAACCTGCAAACCCTGCTCGACACCTACCGCGGCCACTACAACACCCGACGGCACAGCGCCCTGCCCCACCGGGCCACCCCCCCACCAGGCCTGGACCACCGCGGCCAGCCTCGGCGGACCCACCACCCTGCCCCGGCAAACCGACGCCACCGTGCACCACTGCCTGGTCGCCAGCAACGGCGCCATCGGCATCGCCGGGCACCGCACCAGCGTCGGCACGCCCTACGCCGGCACCACCGTCACCGCCATCCGCGACGGCACACGCGTCACCGTCTACGACCCCGACGGCCACCCCATCGGCCACCTCACCCTGCAGCCCGACAAGACCTACATCACCCTCACCCCAACACCATGATCAACAACCCGTGACACATCTACCGGGACTTCCCCTTGACACATGTCTCGGGACAGAACAGGTGGAGGGATGACGCGAACCGTTCACAGCACACCAGTAGTGCGCGTTGAGCCGGGGCCGGCTGCGGGCGGCTCGGCCGGTCGAGGTCGACCGCCGAGCAGGTGTGCTGGCGCCCCCGCTTGCTATGGTGAAGATGTACGGGAGCTTTGTACATCACCAACAATGGAGCTGCTGTGGCCATAACTCAAATCGATCTTGATGATGACGCGCTCGCCGAGGCGATGCGGCTCTCCGGTGCGCGAAGCAAGAAGGAGACGGTAAACCTCGCCCTGCGGGAGTACGCAGCTCGGCACCGCCGCATCGCGGCACTCGATCACTACGCCGCCGCCGCTCAGACGTGGGACTACGAGGGATGGCAGGACATGCACGCAGCGGGCAAGGCGCCTACTGCGTGATCCGCTATCTCGCCGACTCGTCGGCACTGTGGCGGCTGCTACGCGATGCCGAGGTGCGGTCCGGCTGGGCCGACGTGATCTCCGGCCACGCGATCGGATCATGCCAGCCCCAACGCACCGAGTTTCGCCGCTCGGCCCGCAACCTTGACGAGTACGAGCAGATGACCTCCATGTTCGTTGATCTCTATCCGGACGTGCCGGTGCCCAAGTCCGCATGGCAATGGGTCGAGTCCGCGCAATATCGCCTGATGCGCGCCGGAGCGCATCGAGCGTTGTCATGCGTAGATCTGCTGATCTGCGCCTGCGCCGCCATCCGCGGAGTCGTGATCCTCCATGACGACAACGACTTCGCGACGGCCGCACGGCACCTTCCCGACCTGACCGAGCGACGAGTCCACTCGCTTCCCCGGTCCACGTGACCGCCACCGCCCGTCGTTCGCGGAGCCGAAATCCTCAGGCGGGGACGCGCTCGATCCAGTGCGCCAGGTTGGCCGGGCGGTCGGCCTTGCCGTAGAGCCAGCCCTGCACCAGGTCGCAGCCCTGCTCGCGGAGCCAGTCGCGCTGGGTTTCGGTCTCCACGCCCTCGGCCACCACGCGGTGGCCCATCGCGTGGGTCATCGCCAGCACGGCGCGGACGATCGGCTCGTTCGTGCCGGCCTGGCCGCAGTCTCGGATGAAGGAGCGGTCGATCTTGACGATGCCGACCGGGAGCCGGTGCAGGTAGGAGAGCGACGAATATCCCGTACCGAAATCGTCGATGCAGAGGGTGACGCCCAGCGCATGCAGCGCGTTGAGGGTGAGCAGCGCCGCGTCGACGTCGGCCATCACGCCCGACTCGGTGATCTCCAGCCACAGCGCCTCCGGCGGCAGGCCGGTCTCGCGCAGGACCTCGTCGACGATCCGCACCAGCGCGCCGTCGCGCAGCTGCCGGACCGAGACGTTCACCGAGACGTGCAACGGGCGCGCGCCGGGGCCGCGGATGTCGGTCCAGGCCAGCAGCTGGCGGGCCGACTCGCGCAGCAGCCAGGCGCCCATCTGCTCGATCATCCCGGTCTCCTCGGCGATCGGGATGAACTCCATCGGCGAGACCGACCCGAGCTCGGGCGAGTCCCAGCGCATGAGCGCCTCGAAGCCGTCCAGCTGCTCGCCGCGGAGGTCGACGATCGGCTGGAAGTGCACGGCCAGCTCGCCGCGCTCGAGCGCGCCGCGCAGCGACTGCTCGAGCTTGACCCGGTCGCGCACCTGTTCGCGCAGCGAGTTGTCGAAGAGGGCGTACGAGTTGCGGCCCGAGCCCTTGGCCTTGTACATCGCGGTGTCGGCGTCGCGGATCAGCTCCAGCGCGTGCGCGCCGCCGGTCGACTTGGCCACGCCGATCGAGGCCGAGATGACCACGTCGCCGACGGAGAGCGCGTACGGCCGGGCGAACTCGCACAGCAGCCGGTCGGCCAGCGACTCGGCCAGGCGCAGGTGCGAGGGGCTGGCCAGGGCGATCACGAACTCGTCGCCGCCGATGCGGGCCACCACGTCCTCGGACCGCACCTGCTCGCTGAGCCGCGACGCGACCGAGCAGAGCAGCTCGTCGCCGACCTGGTGACCCCAGTGGTCGTTGATCATCTTGAACCGGTCGAGGTCGATGAAGAGCAGGCTCACCTCGAGGTGCTCGTCGACCGCCTGCTCGGCCCAGCGCGCGATGGTCTCCGACAGCAGCTCCCGGTTGGGCAGGTCGGTCAGCCCGTCGTGGGTGGCGCGGCGCCGGGTGGCCCGCTCGGCCCGGACCCGGGAGTTGTTCGAGCGTACGACCCGGGCCAGGACGCTCAGCACGATCAGCGCGCAGAGGATCGCCCGGATCAGGTCGTAGGCCGTCGCGCCGAGCGGCATCAGCGAGGTCACGATCGTCGGGACCACGACCACGAGACCGATCACGACCAGGCGCAGCCGGCTCATCTCGTGGACGACGACCTGCTGGGGCTCGACCAGCGTGCGGGTCGAGGGGTGCCAGGCGGCCGCCGGCATCAGCACGAACATGACCAGGAACAGCCCGTCGATCGGCCGCTGCGAGAGCTGCAGGATGCCGGTGTCACGCAGGCTGAACAGCAGGTCGGCGGCGAACATGGCGGTCGAGCCGGCCATCATCAGCCAGAGCGCGGCGGTGCGCGCGCCTCCCGCGAAGATCAGCTGAGCGACCAGCGTCACCAGCACCACGTCGATGACCGGGAACAGCGCGTCGATCAGCTGGATCACCGACATGTGCTTGTCGGCGAACGACGGCGCGATCACGAACGACCAGATCAGGAAGGCGAAAGCGAGGCCCATCAGCACGGCGTCGACCCGGGCCGGGTCGTCCTCGGCGGCGCGGCGCCGGCGCAGCATCACGGCGAGGGCATAACCCATGCAGAGGTACGCCGGAACCGTGATCAGATCGGGCACGAGCGCGATCGGCGGTGGCGGGATCGTCAGCGTCTCCGGCACGGCCACCCGGATCAGGGCCGCGACGATGTAGAGGTAGCCCGCGACGATCAGCAACCGCCACGGCGTCCGGTCGGCCGGCCCGAGGTTGAACCGCGGGCCGAGGTGGATCGCCGTCATGCCCGCGATCAGCACGAGCGCGCTGATCGGGGTCTGCAGGCCGGCCGGGCCGAGGAAGAAGACCGCGACCGCGCCGAGGCCGAGAACGACGTGCAGCCAGGCAACCCGGGCACGCAACGGCGCGCGGCGCATGGCGGTGGCGTCGACTCTGGTCACATCCTTCCATCGGCGGAACGGATGCATTCTTTATCGAACGGGGGCGCAGGTCCAGCCCGTACCCGAAATTGATTGGTTGAGTTGTTTGTCGGTTTTTGGATGCCCAAATAACAAGACATAGTGCGTAATTTGCCGGACACCGATCGACGAAGACGGCAACCTGGCACGTGGCCGATCAACCTGTACCACGGGGGACTACGTGCGCCGGAATCGGACGAAGCGCCTCGCCGCGCTCCTTGCCATGATCATTTTTGCACCCGCGCCGGCGCCCGCGAAAGCGGCCCCGGATTCCGCCGATCCGCCATTGCAGACGCTGGCATTCCCGGCCGTCGCGCGCGGAACGAAACCATTCGGTCTGGTGGGAGTCACCTGGACCGACCCGAATGCACGAATCGACGGAACCATTCAGGTCCGCACGCGGGACCTGGGCACCGGCCGCTGGACCGGCTGGCGCACCCTCGAGGCCGACGGCACGGCGGCCGGTGACCGGCGCGGCTCGACCGACCCGCTGTGGGTGGGTCGGTCGAACGGGGTCGAGGCCCGGATCGCGGGCGACCGCGGCGCCCTCCCGGCCGGACTGCGGGTCGACCTGATCAACCCGGACGCCGAGCGGCCGAGCGGCCGGATCGAGTCGGCGCCGGCCATGACGAGCGCGCCGATGCCGGCCCGGCCGGTCCCGCGCATGGTCACCCGGGCCGGCTGGGGCGCGAACGAGACGATCGTCCGGTCCGCCCCCGCCTACACCGGCCCGGTCCAGGTCTTCTTCGTGCACCACACGGCAACCGGCAACGGCTACTCCTGCCGGGACTCGGCCGCCATCGTCCGCGGCATCCAGGCCTACCAGATCCGCATCAAGGGCTGGGACGACATCGGCTACAACTTCCTGGTCGACAAGTGCGGCACGATCTTCGAGGGACGCGGCGGCGGGGTCGGCCGGAACGTGCTCGGCGCGCACACGCTCGGCTTCAACACCGACGCCAGCGCGGTCGCGGTCATCGGCACGTACGACGCGGTGGGCGTCTCCCCCGCCGTGCGCACCGCGATCGCCACCGTGGCCGCCTACAAGCTCGGGGCCGCCGGCAACCCGCCCAACGGCAAGGTCGTCTACACCTCGGGCGGCGGCGACCGGTACCCGCTCGGGCGGCGGGTCACCATGTACCGGATCTCCGGCCACCGGGACGCCGGCCGCACCGACTGCCCGGGCGACTCCCTCTACCGCCAACTCCCGCAGATCAGGGCGATCGCCGGGGCGGCGCCGATCGGGCTGCGGCTGCTGCGCGTGCCGGGCGCGGTCAAGCTCGGGCCGCTGCTCTACACCCGCGGCGCGATCCGGCCGCTCTGGACCGTGGCGACGCCGAGCGCGCTGATCGCCCGGTTCGAGATCTGGGTCGACGGCAAACTGGCCATCGCCGCGCCGGGCTCGCACCGGACCACCGCGCTGCGCCTGGCGCCCGGCGGGCACACCGTCGCGGTGCGGGCCGTGCACCTCTCCGGCCGGGCGGTCACCACCGCGGTCCGGGTGGTGTCGGACGCGAAGGCGCCGGTCTTCACGTACGGGCCGGACGTCGCCCTGCGGACCGGCTCGCTCGACGGCTCGGTGCCGATCCGGCTCGGCTGGCGGGCCACCGACGTGAACGGGCTGTCGGCGGTGCGGCTGCTGCGGCCCGCCTCGATCAACCTGGGCGTCGCGACACGCAGCCGGACCGGCACGGTCAAGCCGGCGGTTCCGGCCACGTTCGGCCTGCGGGCCACCGACCGGGCCGGCAATGCGGTGAGCGCCTCGGTCACCCGCACGCCGATCGTCGTGTCGGAGGGCGTGGCCCGGCGCACCGGGATCTGGCACGCCCTGCGCAACCCCCGCCATCTCGGCGGCGTGGCGCTCGGCAGCACGACCGCCGGTTCCACCGCGAGTTGGACCTTCACCGGACGGTCGGCCGCGCTCGCGGTGAGCCGGGCCACGGGCTCCGGGCGCATGCGGATCCGGGTGGACGGCGCGGACCAAGGTGCGATCGACCTACGCGCCCCCAGAACCCGGTATCGCGAGGCGGTCTGGACCCGGTACTGGTCGTCGAGCGGCACGCACACGGTTCGCATCAGCGTGGAACGCCCGGGCGTCGTCCTCGACGGGCTGGTCTTTCTGAAGTGACTGACAGAAGGTGTCAGCCTTGGCCGCCAGGATGCTCGGCATGACTGGATTCGCGACACTTGCCATGATCAGCCTCGACGCCGAGGACCCGGGCGCGCTCGCCACCTTCTACTCCCGGGTGCTGGGCTGGGAGGTGCTGCACAGCGAGGGCGACTACGCCATGATCGGCGACGGCACGACGAGCCTGGGCTTCGGCCGGGTGCCCGGTTACTCGGGGCCCGGCTGGCCGGACGAGAAGACCCCGAAGCGCTACCACCTCGACCTCTACGTCGACGACCTGGACCAGGCCGAGGAGCAGGCGCTCGCGCTGGGCGCCACCAAGCCGGCCGAGCAACCCACCCCAGACCGCTGGCGGGTGCTGCTCGACCCGGCCGGCCACCCGTTCGACATCTGCCTCAAGAGCTAGGCGGCGGCGAACGCGTAGTCCTTGAGCGTGATGGCGTCGGACTTCGCGAACTGCTTCGCGAGGATGCCCTTCATCGGCCACCGGCCCATCATGCGCATCGAGGTCGCGCGCATGCGGATCATCAGGCGGCCGTTCGGGGCGAAACCGCCGATCCCGCCCGGCGGCAGCCGCGTCCCGTCGGCGACGTAGGCCGCCATCTCGTTCTGGTACGCCGCGAACCCGTCCTCGGGCGAGCTCGCGGCGGCCAGCTCGCCGGCCAGCACGTACGCCCCGACCAGGCTCATGCTGCTGCCGAGGCCGGCCAGCGGGGAGCCGCAGTAGCCGGCGTCGCCGAGCAGCACGACCCGCCCGCGCGACCACTTCTCCACGTGCACCTGGCTGATCTCGTCGAAGTAGAAGTCGTCCGCGTCGGACATTCCGGACAACATGCCGGGAACCCGCCAGCCGACGCCCGCAAAGCGCTGCTCCAGAACCCTCATCTGATCATCTTTTGCCATTCTGACAAAAGCCTCATCGGTGCGAAAACTGAGACTGGCCTTGGCCGTGCCGCCACGCTCGGGACGGATGCCGGCGACCCGGCCGCCGGGCGCGTTGAACATCTCGAACCAGCCTCCCAGGTCCCCGGGGTCGGGCACGGAGAAGTACGACCCCCAGCCGCCGAGCGGACGGACGAACTCCTCGTGCGGCCCGAACGCCAGCTTCCGCGTGCCCGACCGGACCCCATCGGCGCCGACCACGATGTCGAAGCGCTCCCGGCCACCGCTCGCGAACGTGACGTCACCGTCGAGCGTCAGTGCCGTGATCCGGTCGCCGAACCGCCAGTCCACGTCACGGGCGGTCGCCTCGCGCAGGATCGCGGCCAGGTCGCCCCGGGCGATCTCGATCTCGGCCACGATGCCCTCACCGCCGAAGAGATCGGCCGGCATCGTGGCCAGCTTCCGCCCCCGGGCGTCGACGAGCGCGAACCCCCGCTCGTCGACCTGCCGCGCCCGGATCGCCTCGCGCAGGCCCATCCGCTCGACGACGCCCCGGGCAACGCCGCGAACATCCACCGCGTGCCCGCCCGGACGTGGCGCCGGCGCTCGCTCGACGATCGTGACGTCGGCTCCGGCCCGGTGCAGCCAGAACGCCAGGGCCGGACCGGCGATGCCCCCGCCGGAGATCAGAACACGCATTTCCCCGCTCCCTCGTGTACGTCGTAAACTGTGTACTAGTGAGAGCGTAGGAGTGCCTTTTGCGAGCGCGCAAACTGCACTAGTACGGGAACCCGGACGAGGACGAGGTGTACTAGTGCATCCGTATCAACAGATCGTCGACGGGATCAGGCGTCGCATCGAGGCCGGTGAGCTGCGGCCGGGCGACCGGGTGCCGTCGGCCCGGCAGCTCACCAAGGAGTGGGGCGTCGCGATCGCCACCGCCACCCGGGCCCACGCGGCGCTGCGCGAGGAGGGCCTGACGATCAGCCGCCCCGGCGTCGGCACCGTGGTGGCCGGTCCCGTCCCGCGCCGCGACCACGAGCTCACCCGGCCGCGGATCGTGGCCACCGCGATCGCGATCGCCGACGAGGAGGGGTTCGCCGAGCTGTCGATGCGGCGCCTCGCGGGCCGGCTCGGAGTCTCGACGATGGCGCTCTACCGGCACGTGCCGAGCCGCGAGGAGCTGACGCTCGCGATGATCGACGCGGCGATGGGCGAACTGCCGCTGCCGGCCCGGCACCCACCCGGCGGCTGGCGGGCGGCGCTCGAGGTGGTCGCCCGGCTCGAATGGGCCGGGTTCCAGCGGCATCCGTGGCTGGGGCCGACGATGTCGATCACCCGGCCGCAGCTCGCGCCGAACGCGATGCGGCTCAGCGAATGGGTGCTGGCCGCGTTCGACGGCACCGGCCTCAGCCCGCAGGAGCGCATGTATGTGCAGATCCTGCTGTTCACCTTCGTGCGCGGGGTGGCCAGCGCGCTGGAGCCGGAGGCCGAGGCGATCCGCGAGAGCGGGCTGACCAACGACCAGTGGGTGGAGTCGCAGACCGGGACGTTCCTGGCCACCCTGGACGCCGGGGCCATGTCGCACTTCCGCGAGCTGACGAGCCAGGACTTCGACTTCGACCTCGACAAGCTGTTCGAGTTCGGCCTGGCCCGCCTGCTCGACGGCCTGGTTCCCTACGTCGTGCGGCGGTAGACCACGGCCTGCCACGGCGCCATGGTCAGGCCCTGGGGCTCGGCCACGTTGGTGAGGACCAGCTCCGCGTCCTCCCAGGCGATGGCGTCGTCGATCTCGGCACGTACGGTGTCGCCGGAGAAGTTGCCGATCACCAGGAGCTCGGTGTCGCCCAGGCGGCGGGTGAAGGCGTACAGCCGCTCGTCGGCCGGCAGCAGCATGGTGAAGTCGCCGTCCACCACCGCCGGCTCCTCGTGCCGCAGCTGGATCAGCTTGCGGTAGTGATGGAAGACCGAGTCGGGGTCGGCCCGCTCGGCCGCCGCGTTGATCTCGGGGTAGTTGGGGTTGACCGCCAGCCACGGCGTACCCGAGCTGAACCCGGCGTTCGGCGAGTCGTCCCACTGCATCGGCGTGCGCGCGTTGTCCCGACCCCGGGCCCGCAGCACGGTCAGCACGTCCTCGGGATTCTTCTTCTCCAGCTCGACGGCCTGGCGGAACTGGCCGAGCGCCTCGATGTCGCGGAAGTCGGCGATCGTACGGAACGGGAAGTTGGTCATGCCCAGCTCCTCGCCCTGGTAGACGTAGGGCGTGCCGCGGTGCAGGTGCAGCACCGTGCCGAGCATCTTCGCCGCCGCCACCCGGTGCTCGGGCGAGTCGTCGCCGTAGCGGGAGACCACCCGCGGCTGGTCGTGGTTGTTCCAGTAGAGGCTGTTCCAGCCGACCTCGGCCAGGCCCGCCTGCCACCGGCCGAAGATCCCCTTGAGCACGGTGAGCTGCAGCGGGATCACCTTCCAGGGGTCGCCGCCGCGGTCGGCCCACACGTGGTCGAACTGGAAGACCATGTCGACCTCGTGCCGGTCCTGGTCGGTGAACTTGATCGCCTCGTCGACGGTCACCCCGGGCATCTCCCCCACGGTGAGCATCTCGGTCCGGCCGGCGAAGACCTTGTCGTACATCTCGCGCAGGAACTCGTGGTTGCGCGGGCCATTGATGTACGAGGCGGAGCCGTCGGCATAGGCGGCGCCGGCCGTGGCCCGGCCGTCGGTGAGCGGCAGCACCTTGGAGATCATGTTGATGACGTCCATCCGGAAGCCGTCCACGCCCCGGTCCAGCCACCAGCGCATCATCGCGTAGACGGCCTCGCGGACCTCCGGGTTCTCCCAGTTGAGGTCGGGCTGCTTGGGCGAGAACAGGTGCAGGTAGTACTCGCCGGTCGTCTCGTCGTACTGCCAGGCCGGCCCGCCGAACGCCGAGCCCCAGTTGGTCGGCTCCGCCCCCGGCGTGCCCGGCTCCATCCCGGGCCGGGCCGGCCGCCACCAGTACCAGTCCCGCTTCGGGTTGTCCTTGCTCGACCGGCTCTCCACGAACCAGGGGTGCTCGTCCGAGCTGTGGTTCACGACCAGGTCCATGATCAGTTTCATGCCCCGGTCGTGCACGCCGGCCAGCAGCTTGTCGAACGTCTCGAGGTCGCCGAAGAGCGGGTCGATGTCCTGGTAGTCACTGATGTCGTAGCCGTTGTCGTCCTGCGGCGACTTGTAGATCGGCGACAGCCAGAGCACGTCGACGCCGAGCTCGGCCAGGTGGTCCAGATGGTCGATGATGCCGCCCAGGTCACCCATGCCGTCCCCGTCGGCGTCGGCGAAGCTGCGGGGGTAGATCTGGTACACGACCGCGCTTTTCCACCAAAGATCCGTCATGCGTCTTCTCTAACACGTTCTCGGACGCGCGGACGGCTGGGCATACTAAACGGGTGTTAACTACCGATTTCCGGCGTTTGTCATGCGGGTAGCGCTGCTGGGGCCGATCGCCTGGCGTACGCCGCCGGTGCACTACGGCCCGTGGGAGACGATCACCAGCCTGCTGGCCGAGGGTCTCACCGCCCGGGGCATCGACGTGACGCTGTTCGCGACGCTCGACTCGATCACCAAGGCCGCGCTCGACGGGGTGGCACCGGCCGGTTACGAGGAGAGCCCGGAGCTGGACGGGCGGGTCTGGGAGGCGCTGCACGTCGCGCACGCGTTCTCCCGGTCGGGCGAGTTCGACCTGGTGCACAACCACCTGGACTGGTTGCCGCTGGCGTTCTCGAGCCTCTGCGCGTCGCCGCTGCTGACGACGATCCACGGCTTCTCCGGACCCAACATCCTTCCCGCGTACGAACGTTCCTCGTCCCTGTTCGTCTCCATCTCCGACAGCGACCGGTCCCCGGCGCTCTCCTACGTGGGCACGGTGCACCACGGGATCGACCTGTCTCTACTACCGGTATCCGTGGGCTCGTCCTCGCCCGATTTAATATGTTTTGGGCGCATTCATGCGGACAAGGGCACCGACCTCGCCCTCGAGATCGCTCGCCGCGCCGGGCGACGCCTGATCCTCTGCGGGATCGTGCAGGATCACGAGTTCTTCGCCGCCCGGGTCGAGCCGCACATCGACGGCGACCGGGTCGTCTATCTCGGATCGGTCGGGCCGGCCGATCGGGCGCGGCTTCTCGGGTCCTGCGCGGCGCTGCTGCACCCGATCCGGTTCGCCGAACCGTTCGGCCTCTCGGTGGTCGAATCGATGGCCTGCGGGACGCCCGTCGTCGCGTACCGGAAAGGCTCGATGCCGGAGGTCGTCGAAGAAGGGGTGACCGGACGCCTGGTCGCCGGCGTCGACGAGGCGGTGGCGGCGGTCGCCGAGATCGGCATGATCGACCGCGCCGGGTGCGCGGCCCGGGCCCGCGAGCGCTTCTCGGCCGACCGGATGGTCGACGACTACCTGGCGATTTACCGCAAAATCGTCAGGTGAATAGGCGTTTCTTGTTAACGTCCCAATGTGAATTGCACGTTGCCCGGGGCAATTTCCCGAAACGTCGCAATGGCGTTTAAGCGCGCTCAGAACAGTTTCTCCCGGGCGTGCTGAGTCGTGCTGCGGGGAGGCAGCCGCGAACCTGAGAAAGGCCAGTCATGCCCGCCACGTACGGCTTTCTGAGCACTTACCCGCCCACCCAATGCGGTTTGGCCACATTCAATGCCGCACTCGCCACCCAGCTGAATGCGGGGGGCGGCGCCGGGGTCGTCCGCCTGCTCGCCAGCGACAACGTGAGCGGCGGCATCGACCTCGACCGGGCCGCACCCCGGGTCGTGCACACCTGGCACACCGACAACCCGGGCGGCTGGACGGCGGCGGCGAATGCGCTCAACCGGTTCGACGTGGCGATCGTGCAGCACGAGTACGGGATCTACCCGGGCGACGCTGGCGCCGAGGTGCTGCCGCTGCTGCGCGCCCTGAAGGTGCCGTCGATCGTCGTGCTGCACACCGTGCTCAGCAACCCCGACCCGCTGCAGCGGCAGGTGCTCGAGCGGATCGCCGTGGCCGCGGACGCCCTGGTCACGATGACCGACACGGCCCGGCGGCGGCTGATCGCCGGCTACGACGTCGACGCCCGGAAGATCTCGGTCATCCCGCACGGCGCCGGCAGCCACGACGCCGCGCCGCGCGAGGACCACGACCGGCCGCACCTGCTGACCTGGGGACTGCTCGGGCCGGGCAAGGGCATCGAGTGGGCGCTGCGGGCACTGGCCCGTCTGCGCGACTCGCCGGCGGCGCCGGTCTACACCGTGGCCGGCCGGACCCACCCCAAGGTGCTGGAGCAGTTCGGGGACGCGTACCGGGACAGCTTGAAGGCGCTCGCCGAGTCGCTCGGGGTGACCGAGGCCGTGGCCTGGCGCGACGAGTACCTGGACGAGGCCGAGCTCTCCCGGCTGATCCGCTCGGCCGACGTGGTGGTGCTGCCCTACGACTCGACCGAGCAGGTCACCTCCGGCGTGCTGATCGAGGCCGTCGGGGCCGGGGTGCCGGTGGTCGCGACCGAGTTCCCGCACGCGGTCGAACTGCTGGCCGACGGCCCCGGGCTGCTCGTGCCGCACCAGGACCCGGAGGCGATGGCCGCCGCGATCCGGCACCTGCTGGACCGGCCCGGCCTGGCCAACCGTCTCGCCGGCATCGCGGGCGGACCGACCCTGCGGTGGCCGGCCGTCGCGGCGCGGTACCAGGCTCTGGCCGGACGTCTCCTGGCCGCGCACACCCCCGCCGCCACGGTCGCTGCTTCGGCCGTACCGGCATGAGTGTTGGTTTGCGGCTCGTCCCGCCGCCGATCCAGCTCTCCGACGCTCCCGCCCCCTCGTTCGCGCACATCGCGCGGATGTCCGACGACACCGGGCTGCTCGAGCATTCGCGCAACGCGATCGTGCGGCGCGAACACGGCTATTGCGTCGACGACGTCGCGCGGGGGCTGCTCGTCGCCAGTCGCGAACCTCGTCCCACGCCGCAGATCGTCGCGCTCGCCGAGCGCTATCTCGCGTTCCTCACCCACGCGCAGGGGCCGGACGGCGCCTTCCGCAACCGGATGAGTTTCGACCGCCGTTGGACCGACGAGCCGGGTCTCGGCGACTGGTGGGGGCGTGCGCTCTGGGGACTGGGCACGGCCGCGGCGCGCTCCAGCGTGCCGTGGATCCGCCGCGAGGCGCGACTGGCCTTCCGCTTGGGGACGCGGCAGCGCTCTCCGTGGCCACGTGCCATGGCGTACGCCGGACTGGGCGCCGCCGAGGTGTTGCGATGCGACCCGCACTGCCCCGACGCGGCCGCCCTGCTGCGCGATGCCGCCGAGGCGGTCGGCCTGCCCGGCCCCGACCCGGCGTGGGTCTGGCCGGAGCCCGAGCTCACCTACGCCAACCCGACCGTGGCCGAGGTCGTGATCGCGGCCGGGGACCTGCTCGGCGACGAGCCGCGCCTGCTGGCCGGCCTGCGGATGCTGGCCTGGCTGTGCCGGGAGCAGGACAACGACGGCCACCTGTCGACGGTCCCGGTCGGCGGCTGGCGTCCCGGCGTGCCCAAGCATCGCTTCGACCAGCAGCCGATCGAGGCCGCGGCGGTCGCCGACGCCTGCGCCACGGCCGCCTCGATCACCGGGGACGACCGCTGGGACGCGCCCCTGTTCCGGGCGATCGCCTGGTTCCTGGGCGACAACGACACGCAGACGGTCATGTACGACCCCCTAACCGGCGGATGTTATGACGGATTGACGGCAGATGGTCCTAATGTGAACCAAGGAGCCGAATCAACCCTCGCGCTGGTCTCCACGCTGCAGCATGCCCGCACGCTGGCGGCCTCCCGCGCGACCCGACCGTCAGGCGGCCTAGCGTGACCGCAACCATGAATACGAAGACCTTCCTCACCCGGCACGACATCGTCATGGAGCCGGACGACCGGCGCGTGGTGATCAAGCTGTTCGTGCCCGGCGAGGATGCCCAGATCGTGCAGAACCGGACGTCCAGCCTGATCGAGCGCATCCTGCGGCTCGACGAGGAGGAGACCGGCCGGCTGCTCGACGACGTGCTGAGCCGGTTCGCCGGGCGGCATCACGACCTGTTGTCGGTGTTCCAGCATCACTACGAGCTGGTGCAGCACCGCGTACCGGCGGAGATCGAGCTCTCCCCGACGGCCCGCACGCTGATCGGCGCGTACTTCAGCCACGAGTTCTCGGTCGAGGCCGCCGCGCTCTGCAACCCGTCGATGGTGCCGCATCCCGACCAGTCCGGCCTCGAGACGGGCGAGCTGCGGGTGGCGATGAGCATGCGCCAGATCGGCGAGGGCCACATCTCGTCGGTCGGCTTCTGCTCGGCGATCCTCGGCCCCGGCGAGCAGATCCGGCTCGAGGACCGCACCGGCCCGCTGATGACCGGCCAGCGCGTGGGCGCCATGCACATGCGCTTCCAGCTCTCCGCGGCGCTCATCGACGCGGAGATCGACAACGAGGCTTCCGCGTACGTCGTGTCGGCCCTCCCCGAGCGCTACAACGACGAGGAGTTCGAGGACGTCATCGGTCACGTGCCGGCCGAGCTGCTGGCGCGGCCCACGACGCAGGAGACCCTGGACCGCATCCGCCACATCGTGAGCGAGGACTACGCGGTCACGTTCCCGTGCGCGACCCCGCTGCACCAACGGATCATGTGGCCGGCGACCCGGGCCGAGAGCAACGGCATGGAGGACGCACGCTTCGTGCAGGTCCTCGACCCCGACGGCCGGCTCGCCTATCAGGCCACGTACACCGCGTACGACGGCCGGCAGATCTCGGGCCGGGTCATCTTCACCCGCGACCTGCGCCATTTCGAGGTCACCCAGCTGCACGGCCCCGCCGCAAGAAACAAGGGAATGGCCCTGTTCCCGCGCTACGTGGGCGGCCGCAAGCTGGCCCTGTGCCGCTCCGACGGCGAGACGCTGGGCCTGAGCGTCCGCGACGACCAGCACCGATGGCAGCACGCCGCCCCACTGCTGGTCCCCCACCGCGGCTGGGACCTGATCCAGGTCGGCAACTGCGGCTCGCCGGTGGAGACCGAGGCCGGCTGGCTGGTCCTGACCCACGGCGTGGGCCCCATGCGCCGCTACGCGATAGGCGCCATGCTCCTGGACCTGGAAAACCCCGAGCGCGTCATAGCCGACCTACCAGACGGCTTGCTCTTCCCCGACGACGTGGAACGCGAGGGCTACGTCCCCAACGTCCTCTACTCCTGCGGAGGCATAGTCCACGACGGCCGTTTGTGGCTCCCCTACGGCGCCAGCGACGTCCGGGTTGGTTTCGCCAGCATCGACCTGGACCAGCTCCTGAGCCGCATGGTCCCGGCCTCCGCCTAGCCCACCGCTCCCGGCTCGCTCGCTGGGCCCGGCCGCTCGGCCCTACCGCTCGGCCCGACCGCGACCGCAAGGCCCGCCGCCCACTTCCGGTGGCGGGCCTTCGCTCACCCACCGCCGTGCCCGCCCGCGCCGCCCGTCCCCGCGCCGGAGCCGCCCGTCCCCGCGCCGCCTGCGCCCGCGCCGCCTGCGCCCGCGCCGCCTGCGCCCGCGCCGCCTGCGCCCGCGCCGCCTAGGCTCGCCCGCGCGCGTGCCCGCGCCGCTCTTCCGCGCCGTTCGCCCCGCCTCTCCGCCGCACCCGCGCCGCTCTGCCCGCCGCGGCCATTCCACCACTCAGCGCGAGTCGAGGACCATGACCGCCACCTGCACTCGGTTGCTCAGCTCCAGCTTCGTGAAGATTCGCGTGATGTAGGCCTTCACCGTCGCCGTGCTCATCCGCAGCTCCACGCCGATCTCGTGGTTGGTCCGCCCATCCGCGATCAGCTGCGCCACATGCCGCTCGCTGGGGCTGAGCTGCCGCAGCGCCCGCCGCGCCTGATCCCGCCGCGGGTTCTCGTCGACCGCCGCCGCAAGCCCCATTACCTGCCGCAGCACCGACGGCGTGAAGATCGGCTCCCCCGCCGCCGCCCGGCACACCGCCCGCGCGATGTCCCCCGGCGGCTCATGCTTGAGCAGGAACCCGCAGGCCCCCGCCCGCATGGCCCGCTGCACATGGTCATCGGTGTCGAACGTCGTCAGCACGATCACCTCGGGCGGATCCCGCCGACTCCGCAACTGCGCCGTGGCCGTGAGCCCATCCATGCGCGGCATCCGGATGTCCATCAACACCACCTGCGGCCGGTACTTGGTGACCGCGGCCGCCACCTCCGTCCCGTCCGAGATCGCCCCGACCACCTCGATCTCGTCGAACGCCCCCAGCAACATCGCAAGCCCTTGGCGCACAAGCGCATCGTCATCCACGATCAACACCCGCACCGGCGCCGCGCCCACGGATGCGCTCCCATCCACCGTCGCCGCCGACGTCAGGTGTTCCATGGCAGCCATGCCCGCAGATTGAACTCCCCCGACGCCGTAGGCCCGTGCTCCAGCTTCCCGCCCACCAACTGAACCCGCTCCCGCAGCCCCGCCAACCCCGCACCGGCCCCGGGGATCGGCTCCGCATGAACCAGCCGAGGACGGACGGCAAGATCCGCACGCTCCCACACCAGGTCGTTGTCGACCCGCACATCAAGCCCGCGGAACCACCGAATGTCGACCTTCACCCGCACCGCAGAACCCGGCGCATGCTTGAGCGCGTTCGTGAGCGCCTCCTGAATGATCCGGTACGCGTGCCGCCCGGTCTGATCAGGCACCTCGCCGAAGTCGCCGTAGTCCTCATCATCGAGTCCGCCGTAGTCGTCGAGATCGAGGCCGCCGTAGTCGTCGAGATCGCCCTTGCCGTCCAGCTCGCCGCCACCGCCCCGCTCGCTCTCACCGTCTGGCCCGCCCTCACCGTCTGGCCCGCCGTCGAGCTTGACCCCAGCGAGCGGGTCACCGGCAAGCTCACGATCATCCGCGCGCTCCCAGCCGCTAGAGAGTTCTCCGTCCTCTTCGGAATCGCGGTTGAAGCCCGATCCCGGCTGGACCGCTACCTTCCCGTCAGCCCTGATCGGGCGATCGCCGTGGAGCATGAACACCACGTCGGCACCGGCCGATCGGGTCTGCTCGACCAGCGCCGGCACATCCTGCAACGTCGGTTGCGGCCGATCCTCGGCCGGCGCACGAAGCATGCCGAGCAGCATTCGGAGGTCTTCGAGCGCGTCGTGCGCACACTGCCGGATCACGCCCGCGGCCTGGCGCTCATCGGCCGAAGCGTCACGCCGCACCTCGAGGGCGCCAGCGTGCAGCGCCAGCAGCGACACCCGGTGAGCGAGCACGTCGTGCATCTCGCGAGCGATCTGCTCGCGCTCGGCCAGCCGCGCCTGCTCGATGCGCAACCGCTGACCCTCCTCGGCCTGGCGCGCACGATCAGCCCACGATGCCACCAGGAGCCGATGCGCGCGGATCAGCATCGCCACCGCGACCAGACTCACGTGCAGGAGAACAAGAAAAGCGACGGTCTCGTAATAAGTACGTGTCAACCCCAGCGCCAGCCCGTAGAAGACGGACACGGCGGCGGCATGCGCGGCGGCGACCGCGATCGTGACCCGGGCCGGACGATGCAGGGCGACCGAGAACAATGCGAACGGCAGCACGCCCATCGGCATCCCGAGCGTGATGCCGAGCGGAATGAGCGCAAGCGTCAGGGTGACCGGCCGGGTGCGGCGGAACAGCACGAGCGCGGTTACGGAGACGAGCCCCGCGACGGCCTCTAGAGGAATCGGGGCGCCGTCGCCCTCCGAAACCGACTGCATGGTGAAGAACAGCCCGAGCAGCAAGGCACCGGCTGCGAGGGAGCCCTCCAGCAGCCAGGTCCGTGCCGTTCGTCGGTTCATGCCTCGAAGCTACCGGCGGGCGGCCTCGGCGGGCAGTCGACTTTGGTCTACGGGATATCGCCCTTGGTCGGTATCGGACCGGCCCGCCCGAGGCGAAGACTCGATCCCGTGCTCGAACAGACGACAACCGTGCCGACCCCGTGGTGGGCCAGACTGCTCACGTGGCTCGGCCTTCCGCTGGCCGGCGCGGCGCTGCTCTTCTTGGCCGTTCGCGTGGTCTGGTGGCTTCCGTTGCCGGGGCCGCTCAGCCTTATTCGCGAGCTGCCCGGCACGGCCGCCACGATTGCCGCCGCCGCGGCCGGGGCTCTACTTGGTCTCGTGCTGGCCGGCCTGGCCGACCGCGAGTCGCTGACCGTCCGCATCACCCGGGCCGACGTGATGCTGACCCGACCCGGCTCGACCGTAGCGGTGCCGCGGCCCGACATCGCGGTGGCGTTCCCCGATCGCGACCGGTTGGTCCTGCTGGGCCGCACGGGCCGGGAGTTGGCGCGGGAGCCCAGTCATCTGTCCGCGAGGCGCCTGCGTGCCGCTTTCACCGGCAATGGCATCGCCTGGGCGGATCAGGATCCCTACTTGGCTTCCTACCGTCGGTGGGTCCCCGGTCTGCCCGAGCTGCCTGAGACGGCCCACGCTCTGCTCGCGGCCAGACAGAAGGCCATCGAATCCGGCGACGAGAACGACCAGCGCGACCTTCGCGGGGAGCTGGCACGGCTCGGATACGTGATTCGTGACGACCGCAAGCGACAGCATTGGCGCCGGGCCGATGGTTAGGCGCACGGTCTCCCGAGGCTCGCGGGCGCAGATCCGAATGGCGCGAGGCCCATAGCGCCCGGCCTGGACGGGACCGGGACCAGGACCGGAAGCCTGCGACGCCCCGAGCGCGCGCGGCGAGGGACCGCGCGGAGCGAGAAGGGCGCGGGAGGAGCCCGGCACGGCGGGCGCAGCGCGGATGGGACCGCTCGGTGCGGAAGCGCGGCGCAGCGGGCGCGAAGCACAGCGAGCGCGCGGCAGGACGGGCGGCAGGGCAGGCGCGCCGCAGGGCAGGCGCGCCGCAGGGCGGGTCCATAGCGCCGGGGCGCCGTGCGCGCAACGTTCGGTCCGGCGCGGCCGCGGCTGGGCTGGTGGGGACGCTGGTGAGGAGGTGGATCGCGGGGCCGGTTGGTGGACCCTTGATCGGCGAAGGGTGGGTGGTTGTGGCAGGCTCTTCGGAATGAGTGACGCGGTCAAGTTCGGGCTTGTCGGGTATGGGACCGGCGGACGGATCTTTCACGCCCCGCTTATCGCCTCGGCTGGGAACGTTGAGTTTTTGGGCGTGGTGACCCGGTCGGCGGAGCGGCGGGCCGAGCTGGCGGCGAAGCGGCCTACGCTGACGGCGTTTGACGACCTTGCGGCGCTCAAGGCGGCGGGGGCCGAGGCGGTGGCGATCTCGACGCCGGCGGCTACCCACGCCGCGGTTGCCAAGGAGGCCATTGGGCTCGGGCTGGCCGTGGTGGTGGACAAGCCGTTCACGCTCGATGCGGCCAGCGCGCAGGAGGTGGTCGACGCGGCCGATGCGGCGGGGGTGTTGCTCAGCGTGTATCAGAACCGGCGCTGGGACTCCGATCTGCTGACCGTTCGCAAGCTCATCGGCCAGGGGACGCTCGGGAACGTGCGGCGGTTCGAGTCGCGGTTCGAGCGGTGGGCTCCGGACCGGCAGGTGCCGGCGGCGGGCGGCGGGACGTTGCTCGACTTCGGGTCGCATCTCGTTGACCAGGCGCTTCTGCTGCACGGGCCGGCGGGGCGGGTGTACGCCGAGATTCGGGGCAGCGGCGAGCTCGACGACGACTTCTTCGTCGCGATTCACCATGTCAACGGGGTCGAGTCGCACCTGTGGGGTAGCTGGCGGCAGGCGGCGCCGGGGCCGCGGTTCCGGGTCTCGGGTACTACGGGCACCTACATCGTCAACGGCGTGGATGGGATGGACCACCAGGAGGCGCTGCTCAAGGCGGGTAAGGCGCCGTCCGGTCTCGGAGAGCGGTGGGGAGTCGAGCCCGAGCACGGATGGGGGCGGCTCTATCACGGGCCGACCAGTGCGCCGGTGCCTACCGAGCGCGGGCGATGGGACACCTATTACCCGGCGTTCGCGAGGGCGGTTCGGGGCGAGGGGCCGGTGCCGGTGGATCCGGCCGACGTCGTGCGCAACATGGCTGTGCTCGACGCGGCCCGGGAATCCGCTCGCACGGGGAACGCGGTCCGGCTCTGAAAACCGGCGCGATCCGGGCGAAGGCTCCAGCGCGGTAAGGGACTGGAGGGCGGCGGCGCGCTCCAGCAAACGGACCGGGGCCGTCGGCACACCTCGCGCGGGAGTGGGCCCAGCGCGGCGAAGCGGTCTGAAGACGCCGGCGCGTCAGAGCCTCAGCCTGGTGAGGGACCTGCGAGTTCGGCCCGGGGGCTCAGAAGACCTTCAAACCGTCCAGGGCGAGATTGAGTACGCGGTCGCGCTGGGCGGCGTCGATGAAGGCGGCTGACGTCAGGCCCGAGACCAGGCGGATCACGTCGTCGAAGGTGGCGTCGGGGCGGACCTCGCCGGCCGCCTGGGCGCGGGTCAGCAACGGCTCGCCGGCCGCGTACATGGACTTGCGGCAGGCCGCGAACATGGGCGACTCGCGGTTCATCGCCTCGATGATGGCGCGCTTGGTCGCCGCGTATTCGACGAACTGGCGCAGCCATGTGGTGAGCGCCTGCCATGGTGGCAGCGACGCGACGGCCTCGGCCACGCCGTTCAGCTTGTTGATCTCCTCGACGTAGACCGCCTCGAACAGGTCCTGCCGCGCCGGGAAGTTGCGGTAAAGCGTGCCGATGCCGACGCCCGCGCGCCGGGCGATGTCCTCGAGCGAGGCATCCGTCCCGTTCTCGGCGAACGCCTCCCGGGCCGCGGCGATCAGCGCGTCGAAGTTCCGCGCGGCGTCGGCCCGCTGCGGCCGCCGCACGCCGACCGGCACTTCCGTCATGGAGATCCTCCTCACACCACTCCGCCCGCTTATTCGGTTGCGAACCGGAGGCACCCCTCCATTAATGTGGAGGCATGCCTCGACTTTATCAGACCTCGCCGCGAGTGACCTTTGCCGTGCTCGCGGCCGCCGCTGCCGCGTTCGCGCTGATGCAGTCGCTGGTGACGCCGGTTCTGCCGGTCATACAGCGCGACCTGCACACCGACACCGGCACGGTCACGTGGGTGCTCACCGCCTGGCTGCTCGCCGCGTCGGTGGCCACCCCGCTCATGGGGCGGGTCGCCGACATGATCGGCAAGGACCGCGCGCTGCTGGTCGCCCTCGCGTCGATCGCCGTCGGCTGCCTGGTCGCCGCGATCGCGCCGACCGTCGGCATCCTCATCGCCGCTCGCGTCCTGCAGGGCCTCGGCGGCGCGATCTTCCCGGTCTCGTTCGGCATCATCCGCGACGAGTTCCCGCCGCACCGGGTCACCTCCGCGGTCGGCGTGATGGCCGCCGTGATCGCCGCCGGCAGCGGCTTCGGCATCGTGCTGGCCGGCCCGATCGTGGGTGCCCTCGACTGGCGGTGGCTGTTCTGGATCCCGATGTTCGTGGTCACCGCCGTCGGCGTCCTCGCCTGGTTCGTCGTCCCCAAGTCGCCGCACCGCAGCCCCGGCCGGGTCAACTGGATCGCCGCGGTGCTGCTCTCCGGCTGGCTGGTGGCGCTGCTCCTGCCCCTGAGCAAGGGCACCACCTGGGGCTGGGGCTCATTCCGTACGGTCGGGCTGCTCGCTCTTGCCGTTGTTCTTCTCGCCGCCTGGCTGGTCGCCGAGATCCGCTCGGCCAACCCGCTGATCGACATGCGCATGATGCGCCTGCCCGCCGTCTGGACGACGAACCTGGTGGCCCTGCTCTTCGGCGCCTCGATGTTCGGGATCTTCGCGTTCCTGCCGCAGCTCATGCAGGTGCCGACGGCGTCCGGCTACGGTTTCGGCGCGAGTGTCACCGAGGCCGGCCTGCTGATGCTGCCGATGATGGTCACGATGGCGCTCTTCGGCTCGATCAGTGGCCCGCTGACCCGCTGGGTGAGCGGCAAGGCCCAGCTGATCCTCGGTTCCGCGCTGGCCGCCGCCTCCTGCTTCTCGCTGGCCGTCGCCCACGGCACGCGGCCGATGGTCGCCCTGGCCGGCGGCATCTTCGGCATCGGCCTGGGCCTCGTCTACTCCTCGATGATCAGCCTGATCGTGCAGAGCGTGCCCATGCACCAGACCGGCGCCGCCTCCGGCATGAACACCAACATCCGCACGATCGGCGCCAGCATCGGCACCGCGATCGTCAGCTCGGTGGTCACCAGCCACCCCGGCGTGCAAGGCCTGCCCGCCGAGTCCGGTTACACCGAGTCGTTCCTGATCCTGGCCGTGGTCGCGGTGGCTGCTATCGGCGTCGCGCTGCTGGTGCCCTCGGGCCGCGCCCAGGCTCCCGCCGCCGAGCGACCCGAGGTGCTGCCGGACCTGACTCCGGTGGAAGTTTGATCGGCTACGACAAGCGGTCCACGTGCCGGCGAAGACCCGCCACGATCGTCCCGAAGTTGTCCATCAGCGAAAGGTGCCCCTCGCCCGGCGCCAGGTGCACCTCGGGGGACGGCAGATGCTCGGCCAGCCACCGGCCGTGCGCGAACGGGACCATCCGGTCCTGGTCGCCCTGCCAGAGGGCGAGCGGCACGGTGATGCCGCCGAGCGCGAAGCCCCAGTCCGCCGCGAAGGCGAGGTCGTCCTCCCGCCAGCCCGCGATCCCGTGCGAGACCGCGGCCCGCATCGACTCCGCCAGATAGTCGGCGAAGCCGCCGACGAGGGCGTTCCGGTCCACTTCGGAGATCAGGTCGCCGAAGGCCGCCACCATGTCGGCGGCCGTCACGCCGGCCAGCGGCTTCGCCGCCTCGGTCAAGAACTTGTCGAGCTCCGCCGGGCCGGCCACGGCCGCCGAGAACTCCTCGACGTTCTCGGCGCCCATCCCGTCCATCCAGTCGAGTCCCTCGGCGCCGTAGGGTGCCACGCCGGCGATGGTCGCGGCGGCGACGCACCGCCCGGGCAGCAGCGCCGCGCAGGCCAGGGCGTGCGGGCCGCCACCCGACCACCCGACGGTCACGAACGAGGTGGCCCCGATCGCGTCGAGGAGGGCGGCGGTGTCGCCGGCGACCGAGGCCACGGTCCGGCCCGGGTGCGGGGTGGAGGCGCCGTAGCCGGGCCGGCTGGCCTGCACAACCCGGAAGTTCTGCTCGGCGGCGGCGTCCACGATCGGGCGGTAGAGGACCGTCCCCGAGGGCGTCCCGTGGTGCAGCACCAGCGGCACGGCCCCGGCCGGCCCGTCGACCAGATATTCCAGCGTGCGGCCGTCCGGCAGCGTCAGAAACTCCATGACCCAGAAACCTACGCCGGGCGGGTGGGAACCGTCCCGTACGGCCTGTCGGATGGGTGACCACTACCCGTGAGATGTGATCCCCGTGCGTCACCATTTGGCTCATGAAGCCCGCGCAGATGGAACGCACGCCGTTCTCCGACCTCGACGGCCAGACCAGCGAGATGACCGCCATGCTGCTGGCGGCGCTCGAGGCCATGGGCCGTCATCCGGAGATCAAGCGGGTGCGGCGTACGGCGATGATGGCGCTCCGCCCCGAGCCGGGCGCGCGCCTGCTGGACGCCGGTTCGGGCGCGGGCGACGTGGCGCGACGGCTCGCCGCCGAGGTGGGGCCGGACGGCGAGGTGATCGCGCTCGACTCCTCGGCCGCGACCATCGCCGCGGCCGTCCGGCGGCACGACGGCAGCAACGTGCGGTACCGGATCGGTGATGTCTCGGCCATCGACCTGCCGGCCGCGAGCGTGGACGGCGTCTGGTGCGAGCGGGTGCTCCAGCACGTAGACGACGCGGACGTCGCGATCGGCGAGCTGGCCCGGGTGACCCGGCCCGGCGGGCGGATCTGCCTGATCGACACCGACTGGGAGTCGCTGGCCTTCGACGGCGTGCCGGCCCGGCTCGGCGACTCGATCGTGGCGCACATGCACGGCCGACTCACGCCGCAGCAGCTCGACATGGGCCGCACGCTGCGCCGCCGGCTGCTGGCCGCCGGCCTCACCGACGTGACGGCGACGCCGGTGACCTGCGTCTTCGACACGCCGTCGTCGGCCGCGGTGGTGCTGCCGATGGTCAACCCACGGATTCCCGCGGAGTCCTGGATGACGCCCCCCGGCGTACGGGAGAAGTGGTTCTCGCATGTCGAGGAGGCCGGTGCCCGCGGGGATTTCCTGGCCATCCTGACCATCTGGGTGGTGACCGGAACCAGGTGAAAGGGGGCCCGCGGAGACGACGCGGACCCCCCTCTTACCTCGGGAGCGGGTTCAGTTGCGGACGATCGTGAACGTCGACGTCTGGTTCTCGATGTCCCGGTAGTTGTTGCTGAACTGCAGGTTGGTGAAGGTGGCCGAGCCCACCGCCGGGCCCTGGCCCGCCTCCGGCAGCGGGTTGGCCCAGACGCCGAAGCCGGACTTGGCGTCGAACTGGTCGCCGGAGCGGACGGCACCGCTGATGGTGATGTTCGTCAGCACGGTGTCCTTGATCGGGTTGACCGGCTGACCACCGATGTACTGGGTCTGGAACATGATCCCGGAGTACGTCGGGTCGACGATGTCGACGTTGCTGATCCGGATGCCCTGGAACACCTTCGACGCGCTGAACAGCCAGATCGCGGGGAACGTCTGCGCGCCCCAGAAGTGGCCACCGGCCCGGACGATCGAGATGTTGTCGAACGTCGTGGGCGGGGACGCCCCGAAGCCGTTCATCGGGTAGCCGAAGTCGAGCGAGCTGATCGTGATGCCCGAGTAGACCAGCGTGTCGGCGATGTAGATGTTCTTGAAGGTGTTGGCGTACCCGCCGTAGACCGCGACGCCCGCCGCCCGCCACGTCAGGATCGACGTGAGGTTCGAGTAGGTGTTGTTGATCTCGTCGGAGCCGCCCGCGTCGATCGCCGAGAACAGCGCGAAGCTGTCGTCGCCGGTCGCCCGGGCCTCGTTGTTGTCGACCAGGTTGCCGGTGCTGCCGTTGGTCATGTTGATGCCGTCGGCGAACGTGTCCCGGATGCGCGAGTTCTTGATCACCATGTTGTCGGTGTTCGCGCCCCAGTACAGGCAGACCACGTGCTCGGTCCAGATGTTGTCGATCGTGATGCCGGAGACGTTGGCGAAGTCGAAGACCTTGCCCGGGCCGTCGATGCGGATCGTGTAGTTGCCGAAGAACGCGAAGTTCTTGAACGTCGAACCGTTCGCGCCGTTGTCGGCCCGGAAGCCGGCGTCGGTCTCGGTCTGCGTGGATGGGGTGAAGAAACGGGTGTACCAGGGGCCGGCGCCGGTGACGACGATCGGCCGGCCGTACACCTGCAGCTTGCTGGAGACCTGGTAGTCACCGGCCGGCAGGTAGACGCCGAGCTTGGTGGTGTCCTGCCGGGCGGCGTCCAGCGCGTTCTGCACCGACTGCTGGTCGAAGCCGGTCGGCACCACGTACTTGGACGAGTCCGGGTTGGCCAGCGCCGACACCTGCTCGAGGTTGATGAAGTCGATCGCGATGTTGCCCGAGTTGCCGGAGTCCTTCTGGAGGCGCACCGTGCTGCCGGCCGGGAACGACCCGGTCAGCATGATGTTGGCCTCGTCGTAGATGTGGCGCGGGTCGGAGCCGGAGTTCTGCGGCGACGTCTCGTTGCCGTACAGCCAGGCGTACTTCGAGGTGAGCGGCAGCGTCTTGTTGAGCGAGCCGTTCACGTACACGTTGATCGAGCTCGTCGTGCCGTCCGGGATCGAGAACCGGGCGACGATCGTGTTGGTGGCGGCCCGGGTGGTCCACTGCACCGCGGCGCCGGTCTGGTTGAGCGTGACCGCCTTGCGGCCGGACGCCTCGCCGGCCAGGTCGCCGACCGTGCGGTTGGGACCGACGATCGCGGCGCCGCCGCTCAGCACGCCGTCCTCGGCCTCGTACATGTCGTAGGGCATGTTCGCCCCGCGACCGACGAAGAACGGCTTGTCGGCGGTGTTGTTGGCCTGCTTGACCGCCAATTCGTTGGCATCGACCGCAATAACGGTACGAACCGTATATTTCCCATTTACGGCCGTCCAGGTCCCCAGGGACAGAGCGGGTGACGAGGCGCCGGCCGCGAGCGTGCCGCTGTAGGAGCCGGACAAAGTTTTCACCACGGTCGATCCGGACAAAATGCTCAGAGTTACACCGTGGGCACCGGAAGCCGAAGCGGCCGACCCCTGGTTCTTGATCGTGACCGAGAACGTGACCGTGTTCCCGGCCGACGGGTTGCCCGGCGACCACGACACCACCGACGCCACCAGGTCCGAGCTGGAAACCGGTGTCACCACGAGCGAATTGGGCGAGTTGTACGAGTTGTTGGCCTCATTCAACTCGATCACGGTGTTCGACTCGTCCACCTTGGCGGACAGAGCGTAGGTGCCGGCGTCCCGAGCCCCGATGGTGGCGGATACGGTCGCAGAGGCTCCCACGGCCAGAGCACCCACCGAAGCCGTGCCGACCTTGGTCGTACCCAGGTAGAAGTTGACGTTGGTAGCGGCCGACGCGGCCGTCCCGCCGTTGCGAACGGTCGCCGACAGCGTGACGGCGTCGGTCTCGACCGGCGCGGCCGGCGAGGACGACATGGCGGTGATCGAGAGGTCCGGGTTCGGCGCCGCGACGCCGATGACCTGGAACTCGGCCACCTGACCGCTGGGCGCGCCGGTGTTCGCGGTGAAGGAGAGTCGGACGTCCGCGGCCGTGCCGCTCACCGGGATGGTCACCGTGTTGCCCGTGGCCGGGTTGAACGTGTAGGTCGCCGAGCCCACCAGCGTGGTGAACGACGACGAGCCCTGGTCCCGGCCGAGGATCGAGAACGTCTGCTGACGGGTGCCCCAGGCGCTGTCCGGGTTGAGCTTGATCACGACCTGCTGGAGCGAGGCGTTGGCGCCCAGCTGCACCGTCAGGTTGGCCGGGTACGCGCTGCCCTCCCAGTAGGTGGCGGTGTTGCCGTCGTTGGCGTTGGTCGCCACGAACGTGAACACCGTCGACGACGCGTCGATGGGCTTGTTCAGCGCCAGGTTGGTGCCGGTGCCGCCGGTGCCGTTACGGGTGACGGTGTTGCTGGCCGCCGACACGTTGCCGGCCGCGTCCTTCGCCTTGACGTAGTAGGCGACCGTCGCCGAGTCGGGCTGGCTGTCGGTGTAGGTCAGCACACCCGCGCCCACGCTGGTCCGCAGCACGTTGTTGGCGTAGACGTCGTAGCCGGTGACGCCGACGTTGTCGGTCGAGGCCGACCAGGTCAGCTTGATCTGCCCGCTCCCCGGCTGGGTGTAGGCGAGGTTCGACGGCGCCGAGGGGGCCTGGGTATCGCCGGTGACCGGGCCGTAGACCTCCAGCTCGGAGAGCTGCCCGGCCGGCCAGCCGGTGTTGGCGGTGAAGTTCAGCCGGACGAAGCGGGTGGTCGCCGTGGTGAGGTCCACCGTGACCGTGTTGCCGGAGGCCGGGTTGAAGGTGTAGCCGGCCGACGCCTTGAGCGTGCTGAACGACGAGCCGTCCGAGCTGCCGGTGACCGAAAGCGTCTCGGTGCGGGTGGCCCAGGCGGTCGCCGGGGGCAGCTTGAGCACCAGCTGGTTGACCGCCACGGCCGAGCCGAGGTCGACCTGCAGCCACTGCGGGAAGGCGTTGTTCTGGCTCTCCCAGTAGCTGTTGGCGTTGCCGTCGCCGGCGTTGCCGGCGCCGTAGACGTCGGCGAAGCTGCTGGCGCTGAAGGTCTTGCCGGCGGCCAGGTTCGGGCCGGCCGCCGACGCGACGGTGGGTGCGGAGAGGACTGCGGCCACGACGCCCACGGCCGCGGCGGCCGCGAGCAGGCGTCTTCTCAATCGAGGCATGGTGGGAGCGGTGCCTTTCTCGGGTGAAAAGCCCCCGGGGATGATGCTTCCTCCTGCTCTGAGGGAAGAGGACGGCTCTACTGGAGGCGCAGCCAGACGGCGGTGTCCGGGGGGAGGCGGTCACCGTCGAGAGGGCCACTGGCGAGCAGGGAGGTCTCGTGGTCCGGCAGGGTGATCGGGGCGCCGGACATGTTGACGACGCAGGCGAAATGCGCGCCACGGCAAAAAGCGAGCACTTGCGGATGTACGTCGAGCCAGCCGAACGACGGCCGATGCAGGCCGGGCTCATCGCGGCGCAGGCGGATCGCCTCGCGGTAGAGCTCGAGCATCGACGTCGGATCGCCGGTCTGGGCCTGGACGGTCAGGTCCTTCCACTCGGCCGGCTGCGGCAGCCACGGTTGAGCGGCGCTGAAACCGAACGGCGGCTCGTCACCGCTCCACGGCAGCGGCACCCGGCAGCCGTCCCGGCTGTGCCCGCGCCGCGCCCACATCGGATCTTGATAGGACGAAGGCGGGATGTTCTCGTTCTCCCAGAGCCCGAGCTCCTCGCCCTGGTAGATGTAGGTGGCGCCGGGCAGCGAGAGGGACAGCAGCGCGGCGGCCCGGGCCCGGCGGGTGCCGAGCTCGAGGTCGACCGGCACGCCGTCGAGGTTGTTCTCGAAGCTGAACGTGGTGTCCTCGCGGCCGTACCGGGTGACGTGCCGGGTGACGTCGTGGTTGGAGAGCACCCAGGTGGCGGGCGCGCCGACGGCCCGGTGCGCGTCGAGGGTGCGGTCGACGCACTGACGCATCAGCGCCGGATCCCAGGCGCAGCCCAAAAAGTCGAAGTTGAACGCCGCGTGCAGCTCGTCCGGCCGCAGGTACTTCGCGAACCGCTCGACCTCCGGCATCCAGACCTCGCCGATCAAAGCGCGATCTCCGTCGTACGAGTCGGAGACGCGCCGCCAGGCCCGGTACACGTCGTGCACCTCGTCGAGGTCGTGGAAGGGGTGGGGCTCCCCCTCGCGTACCTCGGGAAGGTCTCCGTCCTTGAACAGCAGTGCGGCGGAGTCGATGCGGATGCCGTCGACGCCGCGGTCGAACCAGAACCGCAGGATGCTCTCGAACTCCGCCCGCACGTCGGGGTGGTCCCAGTTGAGGTCCGGCTGCTCGGGCGTGAACAGGTGCAAATACCACATGCCATCGGGCGTACGGGTCCAGGTCGTGCCGCCGAACTCCCCTCGCCAGTCCGTCGGCATCTCGTCGCCGTTCTCGCCCCGGCCCGGCCGGAACCAGAAGTAGTCGCGCTCCTTCGCGGCGGGCGAGGCCAGGGCCGCCTTGAACCACGGGTGCTCGCTGGAGATGTGGTTGGGCACGATGTCGACGATCATGCGGATGCCGACCCGGTGCGCCTCCTCGATCAGCGCCTCGGCCCCGGCCAGCGTGCCGAAGACCGGGTCGATGTCGCGGAAGTCGGCCACGTCGTAGCCGGCGTCGGCCATCGGCGACGGGTACCACGGGCTCATCCAGATCGCGTCGATGCCGAGGTCGCGCAGGTGCCCCAGACGCGAGCGGATGCCGTCGATGTCCCCGATCCCGTCGCCGTCCGAGTCGGCGAAACTCCGCGGGTACACCTGATAGATCACCGCGCTCTTCCACCACGGACCACCGTCTGTTGTGGACACAAGCACCTGCTTTCTGCATGGGTAGCTAAGCCCGGGGTCACCGGACCAGAAATCTGGCGATATTTCGAGATAGGGCGGTTAACCCTTGACCGAGCCTGCGGTGAGGCCGGACATGATGTTGCGCTGGAAGATCAGGAAGATGATCACGGTCGGGACCGCGGCGATGACCGAGGCGGCGACGACCACGTTCATCGGGGTGCCGCCGGAGAAGGCGTAGATGCCGACGCTGAGCGTGCGCGTCTCCGGCGACGGCATCACCAGCTTCGGCCAGAGGAAGTCCTTCCAGACGTACGTGACCGCGAAGATCGACACGACACCGAGGATCGGCCGGGACATCGGCAGGATGATCGACCAGAGCGTGCGCAACGGCGAGGCGCCGTCGACCATGGCCGCCGCGATCAGGTCCTCGGGGATCGAGTCGAAGAACCGCTTGAGCAGGAAGATGTTGAACGCGTTGGCGACCAGGGGCAGCCAGATCGCCCACGGCGAGTCGAGCAGGCTGGTGTGCACGAACGGCAGGTCGATCACCGTCACGTACTGCGGGACGATCAGGACCATGGCCGGGATCATCAGGGTGGCCAGCATCAGCGCCAGCACCACGTTGCCGAAGATCGGGCGGAGCTTGGAGAGGGCGTACGCCGCGGCGGTGTCGAAGACGAGCTGGAAGAACACCGCGCCGACCGCGTAGTAGAACGTGTTGAACATCAGCTTGGCGAGGTTCAGGTTGTTCCACGCGTTGGCGTAGTTGTCGGTCTCCGGGTGCTTCGGGAAGAGGGTGGGCGGCGTCTGCGCGATCTCCTGGCCCGACTTGAGCGCGCCGGTGACCATCCAGTACAGCGGCCCGATGAAGACCAGCGTGAAGACGACCACGACCGCGACGAGGACCGCCCAGTAGAGGTACTTGCCTTTGCCGCGCCGGATCTGCGCCTCGGAGATGAGGGTTCGGGTCATCGTCTCAGTCCTGTTTCGTGGTGAGCCGCACGTACACGGCGGAGAAGGCGGCCAGCACGATGAGCACGATCACGCCGAGGGCCGCGGCGCCGTTCAGGTCGTTCTGGAAGAAGCCGTGCTGATAGATCAGGTACGCCACCGAGGTCGCCGAGTCCTGCGTGCCGGCGCCGTTGGCCAGGATCAGCGGCTCGATGAAGACCTGCATGGTGGCGACGATCTGCAGCATCGCCAGCAACGCGAGGATGAGCCGGGTCTGCGGGATCGTCACGCTCCAGATCCGGCGCAGCAGGCCGGCGCCGTCGAGCTCGGCCGCCTCGTACAGCTCGCCCGGGATGTTCTGCAGGGCGGCCAGGTAGATCAGCACCGCGGCGCCCATGTTCATCCAGGTCGAGGCGATCACCATGGCCGGCATCGTGGCGGTCGGCGACTGCATCCACTCCGACGTCGGCAGGTGGAAGAACTTGAGCACCGCGTTGAACAGGCCGGCGTCGCTCGGGTCGTACGCGTAGAACTTGAAGAGGAACAGCGCCGAGGCCGGCGGCAGCATGACCGGCAGGTAGACCAGGATGCGCAGGTAGCCCTTGCCGTGCCGGAGCTCGTTGAGCAGGATCGCCACCACGAACGGCACGGCGTAGCCGAGGACGAGCGCGAGGGCCGTGAAGTAGAAGGTGTTCTTCCAGGCGGTCCCGAAGCTCGGGTCGTGGATGATGCGGGTGTAGTTGTCGAAGCCGACCCAGGTCGTGACGCCCCGCTTGGTGTGCTGGAAGCTCATCACGATGCCGCGGATCATCGGGAACCACGAGAAGAGGGCGAAGCAGAAGATCGCTCCGGCCAGGAACGCGTACCCGGTCAGGTTGTCGCGCAGCTTGCGGCCCCGCCGGGTCCGCGCCGGCCCGGAGAGATTCACCCCCGCCGGGCCTCGCTGCTTCCCTTTCGTGTCCTGGAAGCTGATCGTCGTCGCCAACGAAGACTCCTGTGTTGGTGGGAGTGCGGGAGCCGCGTCGCGGCCCCCGCACTCGGCGGTCAGCTACCCGAGGCCTGGAGCTGGTTGACCTTGGTCTCGGCCGTCTTGAGCAGCTCGTCGATGTTCGAGTTCGGGTTGGTCAGCACCCCGGACATCGCGCTGTCGAGCACCGCGTAGATTGCCTGCGCGTTCTTCGGCTCGCCCTTGATCGTCACCGGGTTCTGCTCGAAGAGCGCGAAGTTCTCGCTCGGCACGTTCTGGTTGGCTTTGCGCAGGTCGGCCTCCGCCTTCTGCGGCTCGCTGCCGGCCGTGAACAGCAGCGGCTGGGGCAGGCCCACCGGCTGGTTCTGCGGCTTGGCCCGGGCGTAGTCGAACTGGCCCTTGCCGACGGTCAGCTTCTCGTACGCGATCCACTTGAGGCCGGCCTTGACCTGCTCGGGCGTGAGGTCCTTGCGGAAGAAGTAGCCCTCGCCGCCGCCCAGGGTGCCCTTGGCCGCACCGTCCTGGCCGGGCAGCGGACCCATCGCCCAGTCCTGGTACTTGCCTTGGAACTGCTGGACGATCGCCGTGGTGGCGTCGGGCGCGCCGATGAACATGCCCACCTTGCCGGCCGCGGCGTTGGTCAGCAGGTCGGCCCACTGCAGCAACTGGCGGGAGCCCATGCTGTTGTCGCCGTACCGCATGTCCTTGAGGTTCTGCAGCACCTGCTTGCCCTGCGCGTTGTTGAAGTTCGCCTTCTTGCCGTCGGCGGAGAGCATGTCGCCGCCCTGCGAGTAGAGCTCGGCGGTGAAGTGCCAGCCACCGGTGTTGCCGGCGCTGTAGTCGGCGTAACCGGCGACGCCGCCGCCGAGCGCCGCGATCTTCTTGGCCGCCGCGCGCACCTCGGCCCAGGTCTTCGGCGGGTTGGCGACGTCCAGCCCGGCCTTCTGGAACAGGGTCTTGTTGTAGAGCAGACCCATCGAGTAGTTCTTCGTCGGGATCGCGTAGACCTTGCCGTTGTCGGTGAAGACGTTCTTCAGCGCCGGGTCGATGCTGTCCCAGTTCGCGATGGTGTCCTTGGTCGCGTACTGCGTGATGTCCATCGCCTGGCCGGAGTCCAGCACCTGCTGGAGGTCGGTCATGTAGCCGTAGAAGACGTCGGTCATCGTGCCGCCGGTGAGCCGCGCCGTGAAGTCCGGCGGGTTGTTGCACTGCTGGCCGACGCTGACGCTCTTGATCGTGATGTCGGGGTTGTCCTTCTCGAACGCCGCGACGTCGTCGTTCCAGTTCTTCAGCAGGTCCTTCTGGGAACCGTCCGGCTGGCAGTCGACGGTGATGACCGTCTTGCCGCCGGCGTCCTTCCCCGAGTCGTCACTGCCCTTCGTGGAACACGCCGCGATGCTGAACCCCAGGCCGGCCGCGAGGGCGACGGCCGCGGCCCTCCGGTAGTGCGGTACGGACATCTGTCCATCCCTTCGGGAACGAAAGTATCCAGGAACTTCACTGATCTGCGAGGTCACCGCGCGAGCCCGGTGTGACCTGGGTCTCGTCGCCATGTTTCGTGGAGGTGACGATACAAAGTCAAACGGTTCCCCGCAAGAAGCCGACTGCAAGAAGAAAAAACGCGACTTCTCTCCGGAATGCCGCGCACGACAAAGGGCGGGCCGTCGGCCCGCCCTTCGCTCAGGAGTATTACCTGGTCAGCCCTGTGGAGCTGGTCCCGTCGACCCGCGCACCACCAGCTCCGGCTCGAACAGCAGCTCGTCGGGGGCGACGCCGCTGCCCTCGATCTGGTTGACCAGCAGGTCGACGGCGGCCTGGCCCATCATCTCGATCGGCTGCCGCACCGTGGTCAGCGGCGGATCGGTGCAGGTCATCAGCGCCGAGTCGTCGAAGCCGACGACCGAGACGTCGCGCGGCACGTCGCGGCCGAGGCGCCGGGCGGCCCGGATCGACCCGAGCGCGAGCACGTCGGACGCGCAGATCATGCCGGTCACGCCGCGCTCGATCAGCCGGCCCGCGGCCAGGCGCGCGCTCTCCATCGAGAAGTTGGTGCGCTCGACGAACCAGTCGTCGCCCGCGATCTTCTCGACCGCGGCCAGCTTGCGGCGGGACGGCATGTGGTCCTCCGGGCCCATCACCATGCCGATCCGCTGGTGGCCGAGGGACTTCAGATGCCCGTACGCCTGCTCGACCGCCACCGCGTCGTCGGTGCTGATGTGCGGGAACCCCAGGTCGTCGACGCCGGCGTTGACCATGACGACCGGCATCCGGCGGTCGGTCAGCGCCCGGTAATGGCTGTGCTCGGCCTCGGCCAGCGCATAGGACCCACCGGCGAAGACAACGCCCGAGACCTGGTGGTCGAGCAGCATCTCGATGTAGTCGCGCTCGGGGACGCCGCCGATCGTGCGGGCCGCCAGCAGCGGGGTGAAGCCGCGCTGCGCGAGCGAGGCGGTCACCACCTCGGCCAGCGCCGGGAAGATCGGGTTCTGCAGCTCGGGCAGCACGAGCCCGACCAGTCGGCCGCGCTCGCCGCGCAGCTTGGTGGGTCGCTCGTAGCCCAGGACATCGAGCGCGGTGAGCACCGACGCGCGGGTGGCCTCGGAGACGCCGCTGCGTCCGTTGAGCACCCTGCTGACCGTCGCCTCGCTCACGCCCGCCTTCTTGGCCACCTCGGCCAGACGTTTGGTCACGGCGGAATCGTACGCCAGATTCGCGCAAGAACTGAACTCGGTCTTGCAGTCCGGTCTTTCCGGGCCGGTTGTGCTTGCAGCCGGCGTCATACCCCGGCATCGGCCGGCTCCGGGTGCGGCCGCCGGGCCTGGGGTGAAGCGATTAAGTCGGCCTTACGCCACGGTTACATAACGGCGATCGATATGGGGCGCGCGTGGGGCGCGATGGTGCGATGTTGGTGGAGGGCACGGAAGTGGTGGACGGGGGTAGGCGTCGTGACCGATGGGGATCAGCGGGACTCGGTCCAACGGCTGGCCAGTGTCAGCAACGACATGGCCACCGCCACCCGCTCGGCGGTGCGCGCGGCCCAGACCGCGGTGTCGGTCATCCAGCGGCTCGAGACCAGCAGCACCGAGATCGGCAACGTGGTGCAGCTGATCGCCACGATCGCCAAGCAGACCAACCTGCTCGCGCTCAACGCGACGATCGAGGCGGCCCGGGCCGGCGAGGCGGGCCGCGGCTTCGCGGTCGTGGCCAGCGAGGTCAAGGATCTGGCCAACGAGACCGCGACCGCCACCAACCAGATCGACACCCAGGTCGGCGGCATCCGCTCGAACACGCAGAACGCGGTCGAGGCGATCGAGGAGATGCAGTCGCTGATCGAGGAGCTCGACCGCTGTCAGCAGGTGATCAGCGGGATCGTCGCCGAGCAGCAGGCCGGCTGACAGAATCGACGGCATGGCTCGACGGACGAAAACGGTCACCGACTGCCCCTGCGGGCGCGGCCTGGCCTACGACGAATGCTGCGCGCCCGCTCACCGGGGCCACGCGCCGGCCACGGCCGAGGCGCTCATGCGGTCGCGGTACAGCGCCTTCGCGCTCGACGACGACGCGTACGTGCTGGGCTCCTGGCACCCGGAGACCCGGCCGGCCTCGATCGAGCCCGACCCGCACCTGCGCTGGGTGGGTCTCGACATCCTCTCCACCAGCGGCGGCGGCATGTTCGACGCCGAGGGGCAGGTCGAGTTCCGGGCGCACTACCGCGACCACGGCAAGCCCGGAGACATGGTCGAGCGCAGCCGCTTCGTGCGCCACGACGGTCAGTGGGTCTACTGGGGGCCGATCCTTACCAACGGCTCACTCGCCAACATCTGACCAGGTGTGATTTCCTCCGAGGGTGGAAAGCAACCGCCGGCACCTCGAGGACGGCATCGTCCGCGACTTCAAGGTCAATCTTTCGTACGGGCGCTACCTGCACCTGGACGAGATCCTCAACGCCCAGCACCCGGTCAGCACGCCCGAGCACCACGACGAGCTGCTGTTCATCCTGCAGCACCAGACCTCGGAGCTCTGGCTCAAGCTGGTGCTGCACGAGCTGCGGGCGGTGCAGCGCCAGCTCGCCTCGGACGAGCTGCGCCCGGCGCTGAAGGGGCTGGCCCGGGTCAAGCACATCCAGCGCACGCTCACCGAGCAGTGGTCGGTGCTGGCGACGCTGACCCCGAGCGAGTACGCCGAGTTCCGCTCGTTCCTGGGCACCTCCTCGGGCTTCCAGTCGTACCAGTACCGGACGGTCGAGTTCACCCTCGGCAACAAGGACCGGCGGATGCTGTCAATCTTCAACGACGACCCCGCGGCCCACGCCATGCTGACCGAGGCCCTCGAGAAGCCGAGCGTGTACGACGAGTTCCTGCGTTACCTGGGCCGCCACGGCTACGACGTACCGGTCGAGCTGCTCCAGCGGGACGTGACGCGGCCGTGGGAGTTCCGCGAGGATCTCGTGCCGGTGTTCGTGGGGATCTACGCCGACCCGGAGAAGCACTGGGCCGCGTACGAGACCTGCGAGGAGCTCGTCGACCTGGAGGAGAACTTCCAGCTCTGGCGGTTCCGGCACATGAAGACGGTCGAGCGGACCATCGGCTGGAAGCGCGGCACCGGCGGCTCCAGCGGGGTCGGCTTCCTCAAGGCGGCCCTCGACCTGACGTTCTTCCCCGAGCTGTACGCCGTACGCACCGAGATCGGAGCGCCCCGTGAGTCTTGATCCCGCCCCGCTGGACGCCGCCGACCCGCTCGCCGCGTTCTCGGAGCAGTTCCTGGCGCCCGACGACTTCGACGTGATCTCGTACCTGGACGGAAACTCGCTGGGCCGGCCGCTGAAGGCGACCGCCGCGCTGCTTGCCTCGTTCGTTCGCGACCAGTGGGGCGGGCGTCTCATCCGGGGCTGGACGGACGAGTGGCTGGAGTGGCCGATCACGCTGGGCGACCGGCTCGGCCGGGTGGCGCTGGGCGCGGCCGCCGGCCAGACGGTGATCGCCGACTCGACCACCGTGCTGATCTACAAGCTGGCGCGGGCCGCCGTCGACGCCCGGCCCGGGCGCAACCGCGTGGTGCTCGACACCGACAACTTCCCCACCGACCGGTACGTGCTGGAGGGCATCGCCGCCGAGCGCGGGCTCGAGCTGGTGTGGATCGAGACCGACCCGGTCACCGGCATCGAGCCTTCGCAGGTCGCCGAGGTGGTCGACGAGCGGACGGCCCTGGTGCTGTTCAGCCACGTCGCGTACCGCTCGGGGTGGCTGGCCGCGGTTCCCGAGATCACCCGGATCGCGCACGACGCCGGCGCGCTGGCCATGTGGGACCTGTGCCACTCCGCCGGATCAGTCCCGATATTTCTGGACAAATGGGGCGTGGACATGGCGGTCGGGTGCACGTACAAGTACCTCAACGGCGGGCCCGGGGCGCCGGCGTTCGCCTACCTGGCATCTCATCTGCTCGGGAGCGTGCGGCAGCCGATCTGGGGCTGGATGGGGCATCGGGCGTCGTTCGAGATGGGGCCGGGCTACGAGCCGGCGGCCGGCAGCCGGGCGCTGCTGAGCGGGACGCCGCCGATCCTGGCGATGGTGCCGCTGCACGCGAACCTCGACATGCTCGAGGAGGCCGGGATCGGCGCGGTGCGCGAGAAGTCGCTGCTGCTCACCGGGTACGCGCTGGAGATCGCCGACGAGTGGCTGGCGCCGCACGGCGTCGAGGTCGTCAGCCCGCGCGACCCGGCCCGGCGGGGCGGTCACATCACGCTCAAGAGGGCCGGCTTCGACAAGCTGCTCGATCCGCTCTGGGAGCGCGGCGTGATCCCCGACTACCGGCGCCCCGACGGCTTGCGCATCGGCCCGGCGCCGCTGAGCACCAGTTTCGCCGAGGTGCATCGGGGGCTGTCAGTGTTGCGTTCGCTGCTCGAGAAGTGACTTCCTACGTACAGGCGGACGCCCTCTTCTGGGACGGCGAGTTCCGCACCGGCATGGCCCTGCGCCTCACCGCTTCCGGCGCCACGCCGGTCCCGCTAAACCGCATACCCGATTTATCGGTTATGCGGCGGCTGCCGGGCACGTTGCTGCCCGGCTTGGTCGACGCACACGTGCACTCGGGCCTCGTCGACCTGGCCACCGTCCGCGCCGGCGGCATCGCCGGGGTCTGGGATCTGGGCAGCGTCCCCACCGCCATCGCAGCACTTGCCGCCCGCGCGGCCGGCGCACGCGTCGCGCGTGGGGCCGACGCCGCCCGGCGGCGCGGGGCGGGCGCCGCGCAGCCGCGTGAGGCGGGCGCCGCGCAGGCGCGTTGGGCAGGCACCGCTCACCCGGGTGGCGCAGGTGGTGCAGGCGCCGGGCACGCGGGCCGTGCGGACCCCTCGGCTGCCGCGCGCGTGGATGAGGCAAGCGCAGCGCACGCGGCGGCCACCGGTGTTGCTCGCGCGGGTGGCGCAGGCGCGGCGCCCGTGGGCGGCGCAGCGCCCGCGGGTGGCTCGGCCGGCGCCCTACTCTCCCCCACCCCGTCACTGGGTGGGGGTGAAGATACGGCCCGGGTACGACAGTTTTCGTGGGCTGTCCCCAGCATTCGGTATGCGGGACCGTTTCTGATCGCTCCCGGCGGCTATCCCAGCGACCGCTCCTGGGCCGCTCCCGGCAGCTGGCGCGCGATCGACTCGGCCGCCGAGGGGGCCGATGCCGTGCGGGAAGCGCACGCCGGTGGGGCCACGCTCATCAAGATGACCGCGCACGCCGGCGGTCCGCTGTTGTCCCTTCCCACGATGACCGCCGTCGCCGGGGCTGCGCATGATCTTGGGCTGCCGGTCGTGGTGCACGCCGAAGGGCCGGGGGCGGTCGTCATGGCGTACGAGGCCGGTGCGGATTTTCTTGCCCACACGCCCTGGACCGAGTCGCTCGACGGCGGGCTCGTGCGGTCGTGCGCCGAGCGGATGCGGTGGATCAGCACGCTCGACATCCACGGCTGGGGCACGCCGACACCCGAGCAGGCGACGGCCGTCGGGAATCTGCGGCGGTTCCTGGAGTACGGCGGGAGCGTCCGTTACGGCACCGACCTCGGCAACGGGCCACTGATCCCGGGCGTCAACGCGCGGGAGATCCGGGCGCTGCAGTCGGCCGGCCTGAACCCGGCCGAGATCCTCGCCGCGATGACCGGCATCGAGCCCACGACGCCGGGCGACAACTCCACGACGACCGCCGCCGACGTCTGCTGGATTCCGGGTGGCCTCGACCTCGACCCGGCGCGCTTTGCCGACGTGCTGGCCACGGCCCGCGTGCTCGACGACTCGGTCCGGCCACGCTAGCTGGTCACGGTCATCGGCGTCGGCGTCGGCGGGGTCGGCAAGTGAACCGGGCCTCGGGGCCGAGCACGTTCAGGATCGTCCTGTTCGCCGGCGGCGGGTGGGTGACCGTCAGCGTGCGGATGACCGACAGGGGCGGCGAGAATCGGCCGGTCACTGCAGCGGTACCTTGACGCCGGTGGAGAACACCGACTCGTGCAGGACCACGGCGGTCAACCGGCGGCCGACGGGCACGTCGAAGACCAGCCTTCCGCGTACGGTCTCGTGGGGCTCGATGGGTTGCAGGAAGCCCTCGAAATCCTTGTTGGCGTAAGCGCCCGCCGTGGAGTCGACGGCGTACTCGGCGCCGGTGGCGTCGTAGCCGTTCTGGGAGAGGTCGGAGAACGCCGCGGGCGACGAGCCGTCATTGGTCACCGCGACGTCGACCAGGCAGTACTGGCCCTGCGCCTTCTTGCCCTGGCCGGCGCCGGAGCCCTCGCCGACCTGCTTGGTGCCGCAGGTCATGCCGGTGACGGTGAACTTGAGCCGGCCGTCGGTCGCGGTCTGGCCGACCCGGGCGTCGACGGCGTTCTCGGTTTTGGTGTCGCGGCCGAACGCGTCCAGCACGGCGCCGGCCCCGCCGAGCAGGTAGGTGAGCAGGCCGGCAAACCCGAGCACGCCGACGACCACGGCGACGACGGCGACGATCGGCCATTTCGACCGGGAGCGAGTCGAGATCGACATGGGACTACCCAACGGCCAACATTGATCTCGCACAGTCACCCATCCGGATCATGGTTGTCGGACGTTCAGTCGGCATCCGGGCACCGAATGTCACCTGGTGGCCGGCAACTCGCGTACAAAGGGCATATGGGTTTGATCGTTGTCTCCGGCGCAACCGGGCGGCTCGGCGGGCGCGTGGCGCTGCGGCTCGGCGGTGACCTGCGGCTTCTTGTGCGCGACCCGGCGCGGGCGCCCTCGGTTCCCGGCGCGCAGGTCGCGGTGGCCGAGTACGCCGACCTCGACGCCATGCGGTCGGCGCTGCGCGGCGCCTCGACGGTGCTGATGGTCTCCGGGGCCGAGACGCCGGAGCGGGTGGCGCAGCACCGGACGTTCGTGGACGCGGCGGTCGCCGAGGGGGTCGGGCACCTGGTCTACACGTCGTTCGCGGGGGCGGCGCCGGACGCGACCTTCACGCTCGCGCGCGACCATTGGGCCACCGAGCAGTACATCCGCGCCAGTGGGCTGGAGTTCACGTTCCTGCGGGACAACCTCTACGCCGACTTCCTGCCGCTGATGGCCGGTCCGGACGGCGTGATCCGCGGCCCGGCCGGCGACGGGCGAGCGGCGGTGGTGGTCCAGGACGACATCGCGGACGCAGCCGTCGCGGTGTTGCGTTCGCCGGTGGAGCACGTGGGCCCGACGTACGACCTGACGGGCCCATCGGCGCTGTCGTTGACCGAGGCGGCCGCGATCATCTCGGCGGCCACGGGGCGGGAGGTGCGCTATCGGGCCGAGACGATCGAGGAGGCGTACGCGTCGAGGGAGCGCTACCAGGCACCTCGCTGGCAGGTGGACGCTTGGGTCAGCACGTACACGGCTATTGCGGCGGGCGAGCTCGGTGCGGTGACCGGAGATGTGGCGGCGCTGACCGGCCACCCGGCGACCTCCTTGGCGGAGCTTCTGGCCCGGGGGTGACCGGTCGGGGGTGATCGGTCGGGGGTGACCGGTCGGGGTGATCGGTCGCGGGTGATCGGATCGGGGGTGATCGGATCGGGCCGCCGCTCGCTGCGAGTGGCCCCACCCCTAATTGGGTGGGGCTGAACGTACCGGCTGCCTACGACATTTTCCGGCCCTGTCCACCGAAATCGGCCTTGTGTCCACAGGTCGGCTCCGTTGCCGCAGGCGAGAATGGCATGATCGAATACTGATGTGACGATATGCCGGCGCGGGATAATTGGTCATGCGACAGCTTCAGTTGTTCTCCCGGGCCGAAATGGCCGGCATGCGGGATCGAAGTGCGTCGCGTTCCTATTCGCCTGCGGGAGAGGAGTTTCGTCGCGCACACGAGCGCCATCGAGCTTGGGGTCTTGCGCGCCGTCATGCCGAACGGATGCGTCGCCGATGTCAGGGCCCGAGGCCCGACAGCCCCGGAACGCGGCGTCCCGCACCCGCGCATCCCGAGGTCCGGCCCTCGGCGCCTGTGCATCACGATATGCAGCGCTCCGCACCCGCGCATCCCGACACAGGGTGCTCCGCAACTGCGCGTCCGGAGCTCCAGCGCTCCGAGCCTGCGCATTCGGAACTCCAGCGCCCCGAGCCTGCGCACTCTGAACTCCAGCGCTCCGAGCCTGCGCACTCTGAACTCCAGCGCTCCGCGCTTGCCAACTGCGAACCTCGGCGTCTCGAAGGGCAGCGCCCTCAGTCTGTAAGTTCGCGGCTGCAACGCCCCAGGCCGGAGCACCCCAACCCGGAGCACGCCAACCCGGAGCACGCCAAGCCTGAGCGCCCGGAGCCGAGCATCCTCAACCGGCGCACCCAGAACCGAAGCGGCCCGAACCCGAGCCGGCGCAAAGCGAGCATCCCGGAATGGGACAGCTTGAACGCGGCCGCGCCGGACAACTGCGGGCCGGAGGCCTGTCGAGCGTGTGCCGATTCGGTGGTGCCGGCGGAGCGCGATCTACTGTCGATCAGACGCGAGTGCGGGCGCCGCCGGGTGACGCACTTTCATCCGCTGTGATGGGGCGGAATGGCTTACATTCCCGCTTCGCAGGACAGCGCCGGAATGGGCGAGAGTTGCGTCAGGAAATGCTCGAGTGCGGCCGTCGAGAACGGCGGAAGCAAACAATCAATAACAGCGGGAATTGCTGGGCGGAATGCGTTCCGGGCCGTGAAACGTGAGGAGACGGCGGGCGGAAGCGGGCCTCAGGCCTGGGGCTTCCAGACCTCCTGGTTGGCCTCGTACATCTCGCGGAGGATTGCGGGCACGTCGTAGGTCAGTTTCCAGTCGGGGTAGTGGGCCTCGAAACGGGAGAGGCCGCTGATCCACCACTGATGGTCGCCTATGCGGTTGTCCTCTACGTAGTCGGTCCGGGCCTCTCGGCCGGTGATTTCGGCGGCCAGCTGGAAGGCCTCGATCACCGAGCAGTTCGAGTGGCGGCCGCCGCCCATGTTGTAGACCTCGGCTATCCGCGGGGCCCGGTGGACGGCCTCGAAGGCGGAGACCAGGTCGCTCGAGTGGATGGCGTCGCGGACCTGCTTACCCTTGTAGCCGTAGATGTGGTACTGCCGCTGCTCCATCACGCAGCGCATCACGTACGCGAGGAAGCCGTGCAGCTCCGCCGCCGAGTGGCCGGGACCGGTCAGCGTGCCGCCCCGGAAGACGGCGGTCGGCATCTGGAAGTAGCGGCCGTACTCCTGCACCATCACGTCGGCCGCGACCTTCGAGGCGCCGAAGACGGAGTGCAGGCACTGGTCGATCGACATGGTCTCGTCGATGCCGCCGTACCACTTGTGGTCGGTGGGCAGCTCGTAACGGGTCTCGTGCTCGATCAGCGGCAGCGAGTTGGGCAGGTCGCCGTAGACCTTGTTGGTCGAGGTGAAGATGAACGGCGCGTCGATGCTGTGCTGCCGGACGGCCTCGAGCATGTTCAGCGTGCCGACCGCGTTGACGTCGAAGTCGGTGAACGGCTCGCGGGCCGCCCAGTCGTGCGAGGGCTGCGCGGCGCAGTGGATGACCAGGCCGACGTTCTTGCCCAGCGACGCGAACAAGCGAAGCAGCGCCGCACGGTCGCGGATGTCGATGTCGTGATGCGTGTAGCGCTCGCCGACCTCCTTCTGCAGGCGGTCCAGGTTCCACTTGGTGGAGCCGTCCTTGCCGAAGAAGTAGCCGCGCATGTCGTTGTCGACACCGACCACGTCCATGCCGAGACCGGCGAAGTGCCGGACCGACTCGGAACCGATCAGGCCGGCGGAACCGGTGACGACGACCACACTGCTCATCAAGACCTCCGCGGAAAGCCGGATCGGAGCCAACGTTGCATCGGAACGGCCCGAGGTTACAGGGTGTACGCGAGGCGGCCGGTCGGTGGGCGAGGACTCGCCCGGGGCGATGCTTGGTCGGAGCAGGAAATGGGCACGTCACATGTTCGGCACATTCGATGGCGAGGCTCCGGACGAAAGAGCAGCCAGCACCGGCACACATAGGCGGGATCGACATGACGGAGTCTCTTCCCCAGGAGCGCAGCGCCTCCGCGAAGGAGCACGACCTCACGCTCGGCGTCGAGGAGGAGCTGCACGTCGTCGACCTGGTCACCCGCGAGCTGGTGCCGCGGGCACCGGAGGCGCTGGCCCGGCTCGACCCCGACCACTTCTCGGCCGAGCTGCACCGCTCGGTGGTCGAGACCAACACCCCGGTCGCGACCACCCTGGACGACCTGCGCGACGGCATCGCCGGGCTGCGGCGCGAGGCGATCGGCGTGGCCGAGTCGCTCGGGCTCGGCCTGGTGGCCGCGGGCACGGTCCCGCTCGTCGACCTCGAGTCACTCCCCGTGACGCCCACGTCGCGGTACCGGCGGATGCTCGACGACTACCAGCTGCTGGCCCGCGAGCAGCTGATCTGCGGCGCGCAGGTGCACGTGGGCGTGCCCGACCGGGACGAGGCGGTCGCGGTCACCCAGCGGGTCACGAGCGAGCTGCCGGTGCTGCTCGCGCTGTCGACCAGCTCGCCGTACTGGATGGGTGAGGACTCCGGCTACGCCAGCGTGCGGTCGCTGGTCTGGATGCGCTGGCCGACCGCCGGCGACCCGGGTGAGCTGCGCTCCGCCCAGGAGCACGACGAGCTGGTGGCCGACCTGATCGCCTCGGGCACGATCACCGACCCGAAGATGGTCTATTTCGACGTACGGCCGTCGGCGCACCTGCCCACGGTCGAGCTGCGGGTGACCGACTCGAGCCCGGACGTGGACACGGTGGTGCTGATTGCCGGCCTGTTCCGGGCCCTGGTGCTGCGCGCCCGGCAGGAGCACCGATCCGGAGAGATCCTCAAGAAGACCCACCCTCCCCTGCATCGAGCGGCGATGTGGCGGGCCGCCCGGTCGGGTCTCGAGGGCGACCTGCTCGACCTGCCGCGGAGCCCGGCGCCGGTCCCGGCCGCGACCGCGGTCGAGCGGCTGGTCGGCGACCTCCGGCCGCAGCTGGAGGAGCTGGGCGACTGGGACCAGGTGTTCGACCTGTCGGTGCGGGCGCTGAGCCGGGGAAGCTCGGCCGCGCGGCAGCGCCGGGCCATGACCCGGCGCGGCCGGATCTCCGACGTGGTGGACCTGCTGGTGGCGGACACGCGCGGCGGGGCGACCGGGATCGGTCCGGAAGGGCAGTCGGTGCCGGCGGGGCTGTTCCCGTACGGGATGGAGGGCGACGAGGCCTTCCCGGGCGGTGACGTCTCCCCGGCGTACGCGGGAATCCTGAATGTCCTGACCGCCCTCGGCTCGGCCGGCCTGCGCCGCCGCGAGGACGTCCGCGACGACGAGCAGCGCGCCCGCGGCATCACCTTCAGCGTGGCCGGCGAGGCCTCGACCCGGCTGTTCCCGTTCGACCTGGTGCCGCGGATCGTGCCGGCCGGCGACTGGGAGCGGCTGGGCGCCGGGCTGGTGCAGCGGGTGCGGGCGCTCGACCGCTTCGTGAGCGACGTCTACGGCGAGCGGGCGGTGGTCCGCGACGGCGTGGTGCCGGAGTGGGTGATCGACGGCTCGCCCGAGCTGCGGCCGAGCGGCGCGCTGGTCGGGCACGACGGGGTGCGGGCCCAGGTGGCCGGCGTCGACCTGGTGCGGGATGTGGACGGCAACTGGTGCGTGCTCGAGGACAACCTGCGGGTGCCCTCCGGGATCGCCTACGCCATGCAGAACCGGCGGCTCACCGAGAGCGTGCTGCCCGAGCTGCCGATGCCGGAGGGGCTGCTCTCGATCGAGGGCACGCCCGGGCTGCTGCTGCGGGCGCTGCGCGACTCGGCCCGGCCGTCGGCGGGCGACGACCCGGCGGTGGTGGTGCTGAGCCAGGGACCGGACGACTCGGCGTGGTTCGAGCACAAGATGCTGGCCGAGGAGATGGGCGTGCCGGTCATCCGCAGCACCGAGCTGTTCGTCGAGGGCACCCGCGTCTTCCGGCTGCGGAACGGCAAGCGCTACCCGGTCGACGTCATCTACCTGCGGACGGACGAGGACAGCCTGGTGCACTCGCCGGGCGCGGACGGCATGCCGCTCGGCCCGAGCCTGGTGGCCGCGCTGCACGCGGACACGATCACGCTGGCCAACGCGCTGGGCAACGGCATCGGTGACGACAAGGCGGTGTACGCGTACGTGCCGCGCCTGATCGAGTACTACCTCGGCGAGAAGCCGTTGCTGTCCGACGTCCCGACCTATCTCTGCGGCATCCCCGAGCAGCGGGAGGAGGTGCTCGCCCGCCTCGACCAGCTGGTCTGCAAGCCGGTGGACGGCTACGGCGGCGACCGCATCGTGATCGGTCCGCATGCCACCCCGGAGGACCTTTCGGCCGTACGCCGCCAGATCGTCACCGCCCCGCACCGGTGGGTCGCGCAGGAGGTCGTCCGGCTCTCCACCCACCCGGTCTTCGACGGCCACCAGCTCGCGGCCCGCCACGTCGACCTGCGCGCCTTCGTGTTCAGCGGCCGCGAGTCGGTGGTGGCGCCGGCCGCGCTCACCCGCGTCGCCCCGGCCGGGAGCATGATCGTCAATTCCTCGCGAGGGGGTGGCTCCAAGGACACCTGGCTGCTGTCCCACTGACCATCGCCGAAGGAGAGACATGTGTGGAATCGCCGGTGAGATCCGGTTCGACTCGCGGCCGGCCGACCAGGAGGCGGTACGGCGGATGCTGCCCCGCCTGGAGTCGCGCGGCCCGGACGGGGAAGGCCGGTTCGCCCGCGGCCCGGTCGCGTTCGGCCACCGCCGCCTGAAGATCATCGACCTCTCGGACGCCGGCGGGCAGCCCATGACCGATCCGGAGCTGGGGCTGACCCTGGTCTTCAACGGCTGCATCTACAACTATCGGCAGCTTCGGGACGAGCTCACCTCGTACGGCTACCGGTTCTTCTCCACGTCGGACACCGAGGTGATCATCAAGGCCTTCCACCGATGGGGTTCCGCGTGCGTGCGGCGCTTCCTCGGGATGTTCGCGTTCGCGATCCTGTCGCACGAGACCGGCGAGGTGACGCTGGCCCGCGACCGGCTCGGCATCAAGCCGCTCTACCTCGGCGAGACGCCGGGCCGGCTGCGGTTCGCCTCGACGCTGCCCGCCCTGCTGGCCGCCGGCGACGTCGACACGTCGATCGACAAGGTGGCGCTGCAGCACTACATGACGTTCCACTCGGTGGTGCCCGCCCCGCGGACGATCATCAACGGGGTCCGGAAGCTGCCGCCCGCCACCATTCGGACCGTTCGCCCCGACGGCACCTTCACCGAGGAGGTCTACTGGGAAGCGTCCTTCACCCGTTCGGTGTCCGCCGACGACTGGCCGGCGATCATCCACGAGAAGCTCGCCGAGGCGGTACGCCGGCGGATGGTGGCCGACGTGCCGGTCGGGGTGCTGCTCTCCGGCGGCATCGACTCCAGCTACATCGTGGCGCTGCTGGCCGAGCAGGGTCAGCGCGGGCTCACCACGTTCAGCATCGGGTTCGAGGCGGCCGGCGGCGAGAGCGGCGACGAGTTCGCCTACTCCGACCTGGTGGCCAAGCAGTTCGACACCGACCACCACCAGATCCGGATCGGCCGCGACCGGTTCCTGCCGGCGGTGGATCGCACGGTCGCGGCCATGAGCGAGCCGATGGTCAGCCACGACTGCATCGCGTTCAACCTGCTCAGCGAGGACGTGGCGAAGCAGGTCAAGGTGGTGCAGTCGGGTCAGGGCGCGGACGAGATCCTGGCCGGGTACAGCTGGTATCCCCCGCTCGCCGGCGTGCGCCGGGACGCGGCCGTCGACGCGTACGCCCGGGAGTTCTTCGATCGCCCGCACGCCGAGCTGGCCACCCAGCTCAACCCGGAATGGCTGCTCGGCGACGACGTCAGCCGGGAGTTCGTGGCCGCGAGCTTCGCCCGGCCCGGCGCCGAGACCGCGGTCGACGCGGCGTTGCGGCTGGACTCGCAGGTGATGCTGGTCGACGATCCGGTCAAACGGGTCGACAACATGACGATGGCGTGGGGGCTCGAGGCCCGGGTGCCGTTCCTCGACCACGAGCTGGTCGAGCTGGCCGCGGCCTGCCCGCCCGAGCTGAAGCTGGCGCACGGCGGCAAGGGGGTGCTCAAGGAGGCGGCCCGTGGGGTGGTGCCGGACGAGGTGATCGACCGGACCAAGGGCTACTTCCCGGTGCCCGGCATCCGGCACCTGGCCGGGCCGATGCTGGAGAGGGTCCGCGACGCGCTGCACGCGCCGGCCGCCCGCGAGCGGGCGCTGTTCCGGCCGGAGTACGTCGATCGGCTGCTGGCCGACCCGAACACGCCGCGCACCACGCTCGGCGCCAACCAGCTGTGGCAGCTGGCCCTGTTGGAGATGTGGTTGCAGGACAAGGGGATCTGATGGCGGGTGCGCTCAACCGGATGGACGTCGCCGTGCTGCCGGTGAGCTGGACTCTCCCGCCCGAGGCCGGTGGCAGCTGGTCGCCGGCCCTCTCCCCCGACGGCGGGCATTGCGCGTACGTGTCGGACCGTGGCGGGCGCCCGCAGGTGTGGGTGCAGCCGGTCGGCAGCGATCTCGCGTTCCTGGTCGACACCGGGCCCGCCGCGGTCGTCGGCGTGCAGTGGTCGAGCGGCGGCGGCTGGCTGGCGTGCGAGCTGGCGCCGGGCGGCGCGCCCCGGCACGAGGTCTGGCTGGTGCGCCCGGACGGCTCCGAGCTGCATCAGGTGGCCGGCTTCGACGCCGACACCGCCGGGAACATGCGCTGGCTGCCCGGCCGCTCGCTGCTGGCGGTGACCGAGAACCTGGCGACCGCCCGGCTCGTCGACCCGGTGGCCGGCTCGCGCACGGTGGTGGCGAAGGGCCGGCTGATCTCGCTGCTCGACGTGGCCGACGACCGCGCGCTGCTGCGGCTCGGGCCGCGGGGCGCCCGCCGGATCGTCGTGCGCGACCTGCGGTCGGGCGAGGACACCCCGGTGGCGCTGGGTGAGCAGGCGGTGTTCGCGCCGGACGGCTCGGTCTACGCGCGGTCGGAGGCGGGCGAGTTCCCGGCCCTGATCCGGGTCGCGCCGGACGGTGGCGTACAGGTGGTGGCGGCCGCGGCGCGGGCCGAGGTCGAGGCGTTCGCGCTGGTGCCGGACGGGTCGGCGGTGGCGGTGCTGTGGAACGTGCGCGGCGGCGAGAGCGAGGTCGAGCTGATCGACCTGCCGGCCGGGACGCGGCGCCGGGTCACGCCCCGGCCCGGGACGGTGGTGTCGGACATCGGGTGGAGCTTCGACGGGTCGGGGCTGGCCTTCGCGGCCGAGGGGCCGGGGCAGCCGTACGGGGTGTGGGTGCACTCCGGCGAGCAGGTGCGGGCGGTGTCGGCGGCGCCGGCCGCGGCCGGGTCGGTGCCGCCCACGCTGGAGACGTTCCCCGGGCACGACGGGCTCGAGCTCAGCGGCTGGCTGTTCCGGCCGGCCGGTGACGGGCCGCATCCGGCCGTGATCTGGCTGCACGGCGGCCCCGAGGCGCAGGAGCGGCCGGGGCACAGTCCGCTGTTCCAGGCCCTGGTGCGGGCCGGGATCGCCGTCTTCGCGGCCAACGTGCGCGGCTCGTCGGGCTTCGGGAAGACCTTCGTCAACGCCGACAACGGGGCTCTCCGGTATGCCGCCATCGAGGACGTCCGGTCCTGCGTGCGCTACCTGATCGACTCCGAGGTCGCCGACGGATCGCGGGTCGGGTGCATGGGGCGGTCGTACGGCGGCTACCTCACGCTGGCCGCGCTGACCACGTTCCCCGAGCTCTTCGCGGTCGGCGTCGACATCTGCGGCATGTCGAACTTCGCGACGTTCTACCAGTTCACCGAGCCGTGGATCGCGGCCGCCGCGGTGTCGAAGTACGGCGACCCGGTGACCGACGCCGACCTGCTGCGCGACCTGTCCCCGCTCACCCACATCGACCGCCTGCGGGCGCCGTTGCTGATCGTCCACGGCGAGAACGACTCGAACGTGCCGGTGATCGAGGCGGCCCAGGTCGCCGCCGCCCTGGCCGAGCGCGACGTGCCGCACCGGTACCTGCTCTTCGCCGGCGAGGGCCACGAGCTGCTGAACAGCACGTCCCGGGCCGAGTTCCTGCACGAGACCGTCGAGTGGCTGACCCGCTATTTGCGGCCGGAACCTGACCGCAAAGGGTTCTAGCCTGGCCGCATGACCACGTTGAGCCGCCGGGCCCTGGGCCGGGCCACGCTCGCCCGGCAGCTCCTGTTGGAACGGCACACCCGGCCCGTCCTCGACGCGATCGAGGCTCTGGGTGGCATGCAGGCCCAGGCCCCGCTCGCTCCGTACGTGGGCCTGTGGACCCGCCTCGCCGGCTTCGACCCCGCCGAGCTGTCGAAGCTGACCGAGGAACGCCGGGTGGTCCGCACCCACCTCATGCGGGCGACCGTCCACCTGGTCAGCGCCCGCGACTGCCTCGACTGGCAGCTCCATTTCCGGGCCCGGCACGCCGGTTCGATCGCCCCGCTCGTCCGCGGACTCGACGTCGACCGCGCGGAGCTGCGCGCGGAGGCGACCCGGCTGCTGACCGCGCGGCCGCGCACGCGGGCCGAGCTGGGCCGGCTGCTGCGGACTCGATGGCCGGACGCCGAACCGGGCGCGCTGGCGTTCGCGGCGGCGCAGGAGGTGCCGATCTCCCAGGTGCCGCCGCGCGGGGTGTGGGGGCGCACCGGGCCGGCGGCGTGGACGCCGGTGGAGTCATGGCTGGGCGAGCCGCTGCGGGTGACCCCGGTCGACGATCTGGTACTGCGGGCCCTGGCGGCGTTCGGACCGGCGAGCGTCGCCGACCTGCAGATGTGGTCGGGGCTGACCCGCCTCGCCAAGGTGGTCGCGCGGCTGCCGCTGATCCGGTTCACGACCGAGGACGGCCGGGCGGTGTTCGACCTGCCGGACGCGCCCCGGCCGGACGAGGACGTGCCGGCGCCGCCCCGGTTCCTGCCCGAGTACGACAATCTGCTGCTCGCCCACGCCGATCGCACGCGCTTCAACCCGGCCCGGCGACGGGTCCCGCTGCCGCCGGGGCCGGGCGCCACGACCGGCACGTTCCTGGTCGACGGCGAGTGGCAGGGCACGTGGCAGCTGCTCGACCGGGAGATGGTGCTCCGGCCGTACGGGCGCGTGGATTTTGATCCGCTCCTCGCGGAAGCCGCCCGCCTGCGCGATTTCCTGGCACCCGGCGCGCCGGTCCGGCTAGTGGACGAGTAGGCCGTCGACCAGCAGACCGGCCAGCCGGCGGGCGTCGTAGCGAGGGTCCTTGCCGGCGCCGATGCAGAGGTTGCCGACGCCGTACATCAGCTCGAAGGCGCCGGTGCCGGGACGGATCTCTCCCGCCCGCGCCGCGGCGTCCAGCAGCGTGGCGCAGACCGGCACCAACCGGTCGAGGAAGTACGCGTGCAGGCTCTGGAAGGCGGCGTCGTCGGACTGGAGCGCCTCGGCCAGGCCGTGCTTGGTAACCAGGAAGTCGACGAACAAGTCGATCCACTTCGCCAGCGCCCGGTGCGCGGTCGGGCCCGCCGCCAGCAGCGCCGGCCCGGCCTCGGCGGTCGACTCGACCTGGTGGCGGTAGACGGCGACGACCAGGTCGGCCCGGGTCGGGAAGTGCCGGTAGATCGTCGCGACGCCGACACCGGCCCGCGCGGCGATGTCACGCACCGGCGCCCCGACGCCCTGCGCCACGAACTCGGCGGCGGCCGCGTCCAGCAGCGACTGCTTGTTGCGGCGCGCGTCCTTCCGCTTCGGCTCCTCGCTCACCCGGACCCCTTCTTTACAAAACGGAACCTGGTTCCGTATTGTCGAAACGGAACGAGGTTCCGCTTCAGGACATGCTAACCCGGAGGGACGATCCATGCGGATCGGAATCATGACGGCGCCCATGCAGGTCGGCTACCAGGACATCCTGCGGGTCTGGGCGGAGGCGGACGGCATCGCCGAGATCGAGCACGCCTGGCTCTTCGACCACCTCATGCCGATCGGCGGCGACCCGGATGGGCCGATCCTGGAGGGCTGGACGCTGCTGTCGGCGCTCGCGGCCCGGACCGAGCGGCTGCGCCTCGGACTGCTGGTGACCAGCAACCGCTTCCGGCCACCGGCGGTGCTCGCGAAGATCGCCACGACCGTCGACGTGGTCTCCGGCGGCCGGCTCGACTTCGGCATCGGGGCCGGCTCGCGGCCGGGTCATCCGCTGGCCCGGCGCGAGTACGCCGGCTACGGGCTGCCCTACCACGACTTCGGGCACTCGGTGTCGGCCCTGGCCGAGGGGCTGACCGTGATCCGGAAACTGTGGACCTCGGCCGAGCCGTTCGACTTCGACGGCGAGTTCGTGCGGCTGGAGGGGGCCTTCGGCAATCCCAAGCCGGTGCAGCGGCCGCATCCGCCGATCATGATCGGTGGGCGGTCGGCCAAGCTGCTGCGGGTGGTGGCCGAGCACGCCGACCTGTGGAACGTCCCGGGCGGCGACCTCGACGACTGCATCGAGCGCAGCGCGCTGCTCGACCGCTACTGCGCCGAGATCGGCCGCGACCCGGCCGCGATCACCCGCGCGATGGTCCTGCCGGCCTCCTACGACCAGCCGGCCGCGACCCGGGAGGCGATGAGCCGGGCGCTCGAGGCCGGCTTCGACCACCTGGTGCTGAGCCTGGAGCCGCCCTACCCGGCCGGCGTCGCCCGCTGGGTGGCGGACGAGCTCATCCGGCCGGTGGGCTGGTCGACCGGGTCGACGGCCGGCCTCGCCGAGCCGGCAGCCGGCGGCAGCTCCGGCGCTTACTGAACGGTCTCGCAGTTGACGGTCGTGCCCCGGGCGTCGGACAGCTTGCAGTAGTCACCCGCGTCGGTGCCGTTGTCGCCGCCGTCCAGGGCGTCGACCTCCGACGCGGTAGGGAAGAGCGGGGTGTCGCCGAGCAGGCGGTCGTCGCCGCCCAAGCCGGCGATCCGGTCGTCGCCGTGGCCGCCGAAGATCTCGTTCGCGGCGTCGTTTCCGGTCAGCAGGTCGTCGCCGAGGCCGCCGTTGAGATTCTCGATGCCGATCAGCGAGTCGTGCTCACCGGCCACGCCATCGTCGCCCAGCTCGTCGTCCAGGTCGGCGGTCACCGGGGCGGTACGGCCGCCGTAGTTGAACCGGTCGGCGCCGGCCCCGCCGTCGGCGTAGTCGGCGCCGGTCGAGCCGGTCAGAGTGTCGTCGCCGTCGCCGCCGTACAGCATGTCGTCGCCGCCGTACAGCGCGTTTTCGTCGCCGTCGCCCTTCACGAGATCGTTGCCGGCGCCGCCGTCGATGGTGTCGTCACCGCCGTCGCCCTCGAGGTAGTCGTCACCGGCCGACCCGCTCACGGCGTCGTCCCCGGCACCGCCCAGGATGGTGTCGTTGCCGTCTTCGCCGTAAAGCTTGTCCGCTCCGTCGGAGCCGGAGATGCCGTCGTCGCCCCCGTCGCCGTGGAGGCTGTCGCCCCCGTCGGCGGTCGTCAGGCTGTCGTTGCCGAGGTCGCCGTGCAGATTGTCGTTACCCGTGCCGGCCGCGACGCTGTCGCGGCCGTTGCCGCCGGAGACGAAGTCGTTGCCGGGGCCGCCGCTGACGGTGTCGTCGCCGTCATGGCCGTAGACCCGGTCGTTCCCGGTGCCGCCCTCGACCTGGTCGTTACCCCCGCGACCCTGGAGGAAATCGGCATCGCCCTCGCCGGCCAGCCGGTCGCCCGCCGTCCGGGAGCCGACGAGAGTGTCGTCGCCGCGGTTGCCGTAGGCCAGCATGCCGTAGCCGCTGTCGTCGGTGATGACGTCATCGCCGTCCCCGGCGTAGACGACGACGGGAAGCGCGGCCGGCGTGCCGGTGAACGTGCAGGTGACCTTCGTGGCGTCGCCGGCGACCGCGGCGCAGCCCGTGCCGGCCGTGATCGGGAAGTCGTCGTCGAACGTCACGACCCGGCCGGCGGCCGTGATCCGGATGGTGTTGCGCTGCCCGTCCCCGGCGGTGAGCCGGATGTCCCCGGGCCCGTAGAGCCGGGCGATCGACGTGGTGGCGGCGAGCGCGGGAGTGGGCGTGAGCGCTACTCCCAGCGCGGTCACGGCGAAGACGGCACCAGCCGAGCGCCTGAGGTGCATGCGGTTCCCCCGACTGCCGATCTTGAGGTGGACGCCTGACAGTAGATCAAGATCGACCCGGCGTGGGGGCCGCCCTCAGGTGGCGGCGGGGAACAGCGTCACCGCGAGGATTCCGGTCGGCGTGGTGGTCAGGACCGCGATCCCGTACGGCGTTCCGTGCCACGTGGCGAGCGCGGCCGGCTGGGCGTTGACGACCGCCGGGGTCATCCGCCAATCGCCGGGGGCGCCCATCGACGGGCCGGCGAAGGCCAGGCAGGCGTCGCGGCCGCGGGCCACCACGGGCGAGCCGGCCTGCTCGATCAGGGCGTCGGCCCGCAGGATCTCGCGGAACGCGACCGGGTCGGCCGCCTCCCACGCCGCCATGTAGCGGCCGAGCAGCTCGCGCGAGCGGGGGTCGTCCGGCTCCAGCACGTCGTCGCGGCCGGGGCCACCGCGTCCATCCGGGCCCGGGCCCGCTGCAGGGCGCTCTTCACCGCCGGGACCGACAGTTCGAGGATCTCGCCGGTCTCGGCCGCCGAGAACGCCAGCACCTCGCGCAGCAGCAGCACCGCGCGCTGGCGGGGCGGCAGGTGCTGGATGCCGGCGATGAAGGCGAGCCGGACGCCCTCGCGGGCGGTCACCGAGTCGGCGGGGTCGGCCGGGAACGGGCCGACCCAGTCGACGGCGTCGGCCACCGCCTCCGACGACGGCAGGGCGCGCCGCTTACGGCCGTCGAGCGCGGTGAGGCAGGCGTTGGTGGCGATCCGGTACAGCCAGGTGCGTACGGACGCCCGCCCGTCGAAGCCCGGCCACCCCCGCAGCGCGCGCAGATAGGTCTCCTGCACCACGTCCTCGGCGTCGTCGCGCACGCCGAGCATCCGGTACGCGTGCGCCAGCAACCCGCGTCGTTCCCGCTCGAACGCGTCGGTCAGGGTGGTGGCCTCGTCGATGGCATCCATGGTGGTGCAGACCGGCCGGGACCGCGAAAGGAATCGGGTCACCCGTTCGGTACGTGAGCAGGCGCACGTGTGGCCTGGGCCGCGATCCGTTGCCCCGGCGCGAACCGGAGAGAAGGCTTGGCCCGGTACGCGAGTGCCAGCGAGATGGAAGGCGAACCATGCCCCTGCGACCCGGCCGACGGGCCTGGGCGGTATGGGCCGCCGGGCTCGCCGCGTACATCATGGCGGTGTTGCACCGCACCTCGCTCGGGGTGGCGGGGCTGGACGCGCAGGAGCGGTTCCACATCGGCGCCGGCGCGCTCGCCTCGTTCGCGGTGCTGCAGCTTCTCGTCTACGCCGGCCTGCAGGTGCCGGTCGGGCTTCTGCTCGACCGGTTCGGCTCGCTGCGCCTGGTGGTGACCGGTGGCCTGATCATGGCGGTCGGGCAGGCGCTGATGGCGACGGCGGACGGCGTCGGCGGCGCGGTCCTGGCCCGGGTGCTGGTCGGCGCGGGCGACGCGATGACGTTCATCAGCGTGCTGCGCCTGGTCCCGGGCTGGTTCCCGGCCCGGCGCGTCCCGGTCGTGACCCAGCTGACCGGGCTCGTCGGACAGGCCGGGCAGGTGCTTTCGGCCGTACCGCTGGCGGCTCTGCTCGCCGGTCCCGGCTGGACCACGGCGTTTCTCGGCGCCGCCGGCACCGGCGTCTTCGTGGTGCTGGCCGCGACCGCCGCCCTGCGGGACACGCCGGAGCGGAAGATCAGCCGGGGTGCGCCGATCACCATGCGTCAGCTCGGCGCCGACCTGGCCGGCGCGTGGCGGCACCCGGGCACCCGGCTCGGGCTGTGGTCGCACTTCACCACCCAGTTCACCGGCACGGTCTTCGCGCTGATGTGGGGCTTCCCGTTCCTCATCGCCGGCGAGGGCCTCGACCGGGAGACGGCCAGCACGCTGCTCACGCTGTTCGTGCTGGTCGGTATGGCAGCCGGGCCGCTGATCGGGGTTATGGTGCAGAGGCACCCGCTGCGCCGGTCGTGGCTGGTGCTGGGCATCGTGGGGATGAACGCGGGCGCGTGGGCGATGGTGCTCGCGTGGCCGGGTCACGCGCCGCTGGCCGTGCTGGTGACGCTGGTGGTCGCGCTGGGGCTCGGCGGTCCCGGTTCGATGATCGGCTTCGACTATGCGCGTACGTTCAACCCGCCGAGCCGCCTCGGGACGGCGACCGGGGTGGTCAACGTCGGTGGCTTCGTGGCGTCGCTGGTCAGCATCGAGCTGATCGGGCTGATCCTGGACGCCCGCACCGGCGGACACGCCGACTACGACATCGGTGACTTCAAGATCGCGATGAGCGCGCAATATCTCATCTTCGCGATCGGGCTCGTCGCGATCCTGCGTAACCGCAGGCTGGCCCGGCGGCACCTGGCCGCCGAGGGCATCGTGGTGCGGCCGCTGCGCGAGGTCCTGGCCGAGCGCCGGGGTTTAGCAAGCGGCCGTGCGGTAAAGGCGAGTAGCTCACCGGGGAGACCGAAGTAAGGGCCGAGGAGGACATGACTGAGCACGCACCGGACCGGATCTGGTCCGGCATCGACATTCCCAAGACCATCGCCGGTGTGCTGGCCGCGCTGTCCGCGGCGGTGATCGGCTCGTTCCTGGGCGTCGCGGGCACGCTCGCCGGGGCCGCCGTGGCCAGCCTGATCGGCTCGGTCGGCACCGAGATCTACCAACGCTCGATCCAGCGAGGCCACCAGAAGCTGGTCGGCACGTTCACGGCGGCTCCGGCCGCGGTGGGCACGCCGCCGGTCGCGGCCGCCGCCGACACCACGGTCGCCCTGCCGGCCATGGACGCGTCCCCCAAGAAGATCCGCTGGAAGCGGGTGGCGCTGGTGGCGGGCGCACTGTTCGTCCTGGCCTTGGGCACGCTCACGGTCGCGGAGCTGATCTCCGGCAAGTCGATCGCGGACGCGACCCGGGGCGGGACGGGAGACCGCTCGACGATCTCCAGCATCCTGGGGGACGACAGCGGCAAGTCCGACAAATCAGATAAGTCGACGCCGACGCCGTCGGAGTCGGCCTCGCCCAGCGCGACGTCGACCGACCAGCCCGGCCAGCAGGCGACCACCGAGGCGCCGACGCCCAGCGGCAACGCGACGAGCCCGGCCCCCGCCTCCACGGAAGCGCCGGCGACCGATGCGCCCACCCAAAATCCGACCGGCACCAGCGGCGGAGACGCCGGCGGCGGCACCGGCAGCGGGACCGGCTCCGGCTCCGGCGGCGGCTCCGGCTCCGGTAGCGGCTCCGGTTCCGGCATCGCGCCCCAGAAGGGCGCGGATACTCAGAACCCGGACAACGGGACGGAGTAAGCAGCATGAATGCCAAGGACATCCTGACCGAGGGGCTCGGGCGGATTCCCGATCTCGTGCACACCGCCGTGCACGACCTCACCCCCGACCAGCTGCGCTGGTCGCCGGCGCCGGGGGCGAACTCGATCGGCTGGCTGGTCTGGCATCTGACCCGGGTGCAGGACGATCACGTGGCCGACCTGATCGGCGACGAGCAGATCTACCTGACCGGTGACTGGGCGCCCCGGTTCGGCCTCAAGGCCGACCCGTCCGACACCGGCTACGGTCACCGCCCCAACCAGATCACGCAGGTCGTCCCGGAGAGCGCGCAGGTGCTCGAGGACTACTACCGGGCCGTCCACGAGCGCACGCTCTCGTACATCGCCGGGCTCAGCGAGGCCGACCTCGACCGGGTGGTGGACACCGCCTGGGACCCGCCGGTCACGCTGGGCGTGCGGCTGGTCAGCGTCATCGACGACGACGCGCAGCACGCGGGCCAGGCCGCCTACGTGCGCGGCCTGCTCTGAGCGGGCCGGTTCCCACGGGTCAGCCCACCGGGAGGCACTTGTTCGCGTTCGCGACCTGTCGCTGCTCCCGGTGGGCGCCCTTGCCGTCGAGGCGGTAGCGGTAGGTGAAGGTCAGATCGGGACACGCGTTGTTGCTGTGCTCGTCGACCCCGTACGCCTTGATCACCACCGCGCCGCCGTCGACCCGCAGCGAGACCACCCACGGCTGGTCGTCCGGCCCGACGTCGGCGAGCAGCGTGGCGAGGCGCCTCGGCGAGGTGGCGGGCGAGGCGCCGTCGAAGATCTCCACGGTGGAGGGCCAGTAGGAGGTCTGCGCCTCGCAGCTGCGGGCGACCAGGGCGTCGTGCGTGCCGTCGCGGTTGACGTCCCCGGTGATCACCTTCTGGACGACCGGTTTCTGGCCCGCGTTCGGGCAGGGCATGACCAGCTTCTTCCAGTCGGCGTCGGTGCCGAGGCCGGCCAGCATGTCGCCGTCGCCGGGGTCCGAGGTCCGGGTCGGGCTCGCGACCGGCTTTCCGCCGCCGGCGCCGTCACCCTCGCCGTCGCCGGGATCCGAGGTCGGGGTCGCGGCCGCTTTCGACGAGCCGGCGGGCGCGGCCGTGGTGGCCGACGGCGAGGTGGTCGCCTGGGTGGTGCAGCCGGCGAGCAGGACAAGGGCGGCAAGGGGAAGAACGCGCTTCATGCCGCACAGCGTAGGAATCTTGCGGGAGCGCTCCCTCACACGTTCGTGCCAACGAGCCGGTAGACCGAGACGTGCGAGCCGGACTCCGCCGTGAACTCCGCGCCCGACCAGTCGGCGTGCCGCGACTCCAGCTCGAAGCCGGCCAGCTGGGCCATCAGGTCGAGCTCGGCCGGCCAGATGTAGCGGTGCGGGGTGCGGTAGACCTTGGCCTCGCGGCCGCCGTCGACCCGCTCGTCGAAGCGGAAGTGATGCGAGACGACGTGCTGCCGCAGCGGGTCGTAGGTGTCGACCAGGATGTAACCGGGCTCGGTCACCGTCGCCACGCCGCCGAGGCCGGGCGCCAGCTCACGCAGCTGGGGCACCCACAGCTCGATCACGAAACGGCCGCCCGGCTCGAGGTGGCGCGCGGCGTTGCGGAAGCAGGCGACCTGCTCGGCCTGGGTCAGCAGGTTGGAGATCGTGTTGAAGACCAGGTAGGCGAGGGTGAAACGGCCGGGCGCCGTGGCCGTGGCCATGTCGCCGGCGATCACCGGGATCTCGGCCTCGCCCACCTTGGTCCGCAACTGGTCAATCATGGCGGGCGAGAGCTCGATGCCGGTGACCGGCACCCCGGCGTTCGCCAGCGGAATCGCCACCCGCCCGGTGCCGATCGCCAGCTCGAGCGCGGCGCCCGCCCCCGCCAGCGCGGCGAGCCGATCGACCGTCGGCCCGAGCACCTCGGGGGCGAACATGCCCTCGCCTGGCGTGTCGTAGCGCCGGGCGGCGTCGGCGTCCCACAGCAGGTCCTGTCGCACGCCGTTCACGATCCCCCGGCCGTACGCGCAAGGTCCAACGATTTAGGCCGACGCCGGCTCGGCCACCGGAAGCCGCACCATGAACCGGGTGTCGCCGGGCTTCGAGTCGAGGACGATGTCGCCGCCGTGGCCGTTGACCACGATGCGGTAGGAGATGTCGAGGCCGAGACCGGTGCCCTCGCCGACCGGCTTGGTGGTGAAGAAGGGCTCGAAGACCCGCTTCTTGAGGTCCTCCGGTACGCCGGGGCCGGTGTCGCCGATCGAGACGACCACGTGGTCGTCCTCCCGGTACGTCTTGATCGTCAGGGTGCCGACGCCGTTCATGGCCTGGACCGCGTTGTCGATCAGGTTCGTCCAGACCTGGTTGAGCTCGGCCGGGTGGGCCGGGATCTGCGGCAGCGACCGGTCGAAGTCCTTGACGACCTTGATCCCCTCACCGATCTTGTGGTTGAGCATGACCAGCGTCGACTTCAGCCCGCCGTGCACGTCGATCCACTGGTGCGCGGCCCGGTCCATCTGCGAGTACTGCTTGGCCGCGTTGACCAGCGACGACACCCGGCCGGTGGCGTCCTCGATGTCGCTCATCAACTGCTCGGTCTCGAGCGCGTACCCGAGCCAGTGGATGGCCTGGTCGAGCAGCTCGGGCGAGCCGACCCGGGTCTTGATCTCGTCGAGGCAGTCGATGTCGAGCCCGGCCTGGGCGAAGACCGGCGCCAGGTCCCAGCCGCCGGTGACGTCGTGCTCGTCCATCCAGTCGCCGAGCTCGTCCTCGCGGTCGGCGGTCTGCATGGCGGTGAGCGACGGCGCCTTGGCCGCCCGCTCGATCACGTCCTCCTGCAGCTCGACCAGCGCCACGAGCCGGTCGGTCGGCACCTTGCCGGCGGCCAGCATGCCGAGCTTGTGCCGCATGCCGGCGACCCGCTGGCGCAGGGCGGCGGCGGCCCGGGAGGCGGCCGCGGCCGGGTTGTTCAGCTCGTGCATGAGCCCGGCCGAGAGCGCGCCGAGCGCCGCCAGCCGCTGCCGCTCGCTGATCGCCGCGGCCGTGCTGCGCATGCCCAGGGTCAGGCCCTCGAGCAGGTGGATCGCCATCGGGAACCACTCGCGCATCATGTGCCCGAAGTCGGCCGCCGACATCACGAAGAAGTCGGCGTCGTCGAGCGCGCGCATGGACGCCATGTAGTTGCGGGGCACGCCGTCGTCGCGCAGGTAGGCCTGGGTCGCGCCCATGTAGACGCCGCGCTGCTCGGTGCGGGTCGTCTGCACCTCGTCCTGCCCGACCTTGCGGGTCAGCGCGATGGTGCCGCTGAGCAGCACGAAGAACTGGTCGGCCGGGTCGCCCTCGCGGATCACCACGCCGCCCGCGGGCATGTGCATGGTGCAGCCGTGTGCGGCGATCCAGGCCAGCTGCTCGTCGGTCAGCTTCTCGAACAGGAACAGGGTGCGCAGCTCGTCCGGAGTGAGCGCGCCCGGGTCGCACGGGACGAGGACGGGGGTTTCGTCGGTCATTACTGCGCCTCCAGGTAACGATGGACCAGCGTGACGGCCATCGCGCCCTCGCCGACCGCCGAGGCCACCCGCTTGACCGAGTTGGCCCGGACGTCGCCGGCGGCGAAGATGCCAGGAACACTGCTCTCCAGGTAGAACGGATCGCGGTCCCGATCCCATCCCTTCGGCCGGGATCCGCTCGCGAGCAGGTCCGGCCCGGTGTAGACGAAGCCCTTGCCGTCGCGCTCCACGGTCTCGCCCAGCCAGTCGGTGCGCGGCTCGGCGCCGATGAAGACGAACAGCGCCCCGCACTCGACCGTCGTCTCCAGCGTGCCCTTGTTCTCGCAGATGGTGATGGCCTGCAGGTGGCCCTCGCCGTGCGCCGCGATCACCTCGCAGTTGGTGCGCACCTCGATGTTCTCGGTGCGGTTCAGCTGCTGGATCAGGTAGTACGACATGGACGACTCGAGCGACTGGCCGCGGACCAGCAGGGTGACCTTCTTGGCGTACCGGGCGAAGAACAGCGCCGCCTGGCCGGCCGAGTTCGCCCCGCCGACGATGTAGACGTCGGCGCCGGCGCAGGCCGGGCCCTCGGTCGAGGCCGAGCCGTAGTAGACGCCGGAGCCGGTGAGCCGGGCGATGCCGTCGGCCGCGAGCGGGCGGTACGCCACGCCCGTCGCCAGCACGATCGAGTGCGCCGACACCTCGCCGCCGTCGGCGAACGTCAGCGTGCGGGCCGAGCCGTCCAGCCGCAGGCCGGTGACCTCGCGGGTGTTGAGCACCTCGGCCTCGAACTTGCCGGCCTGCCGCCGCGCCCGGTCGGTGAGCTGGGCGCCGGAGATGCCGTCCGGGAAGCCCAGATAGTTCTCGATGCGCGAGCTCTGGCCGGCCTGGCCACCGACCGCCTGCCGCTCGACCAGCAGCGTCTTGAGACCCTCGGAGGCGCCGTACACCGCGGCGCCGAGCCCGGCCGGCCCGCCACCCACGATGATCAGGTCGTAGAAGTCGCGGCCCGGCGTGGTGGTGAGCCCGGCCGCCTCGGCGACCTCGGTCGTGCTCGGCTGGGCCATCGCCCGGCCGTCGGCGGTGACCACCAGCGGCACCGACTCGGGGCCGACGCCGGCCGCCTCGAGCAGACGACGGCCCTCCGGCTCGTCGGCGGCGAGCCACCGGTACGGCACCAGGTTGCGGGCCAGGAAGTCGCGCAGCTGGTACGACGGCTCGCTCCAGCGGTGCCCGACGACGCGGATGTCCTCGACCTCGCGGTCGCCGGTGGCCTGCCAGGCGTCGAGCAGGGCGTCGATCACCGGGTAGAGCTTCTCCTCCGGCGGGTCCCAGGGCTTGAGCAGATAGTGGTCGACGTCGACCACGTTGATCGCCTGGATCGCGGCGTCGGTGTCGGCGTACGCCGTAAGCAGCGCGCGCCGGGCGTTGGGGAACAGGTCCATCGCCTGCTCCAGGAACTCGATGCCGTTCATCTGCGGCATCCGGTAGTCGGCGAGCATGACGGCGACCCGGCCGCCGCGCAGCTTGATCTCGCGGAGCGCTTCCAGCGCCTCGGCCGCCGAGGAGGCCCGCAGGATGCGGTACTCCTCGCCGTACTTGCGGCGCAGGTCGCGAGCGATCGCCCGGGAGACCGAGGGGTCGTCGTCGACGGTCAGGATGGCGGGATGGCCCATGTGTCAAACCCCATCTGATAGCAGGTCGGAGTACTCCGGGTGACGTTCCAGGTAGCCGGTGACGAACGGACAGGTGGCGATGACCGGGGTGGCGCGGGCGCGGGCGTCCTCGAGGGCGGCCGAGGCGAGCCGGCCGGCCAGCCCCTGACCGGAGAAGGTCTGCTCGATCTCGGTGTGCATCAGCTCGATCAGGCCGCCGTGCCGCCGGTAGTGCAGCACCCCGGCGACCTCGCCGCCGAGCAGGATCTCGTAGCGCTGGCGCTCGAAGCTGTCGACCACCACCGCGCTGTCGGCCGGGTCGGCCGGGCCGACCTGGGCGCTGCCCTCGACCCGCAGCTTGCGGCGGGCCCGCTCGTAGAACGAGGTGTTGCCGAGCCGTACCACCTGGGCGGCGGCCGGCACCGGCTCGATCTCCAGCTTGTCCTCCGGCCCCGCGTGGCCCTCGATGATGCCGTCGACCTCGATCGCGAGCCGGCCGCTCGGCGAGAGCACCGCGAGCTCGAGCCGCTCGCTGAGCGCGAGCATGAGCGAGCGGTTGAACGAGGAGTGCGCGGCCGAGGCGCTGACGATCAGGCCTTCGACGTTGGGCGAGACGATCGGGCCGCCGGCCGAGAACGAGTACGCGGTGGAGCCCGTCGGCGTCGACACGATCACCGCGTCGGCCGCGTAGTTGACGAAGCTCTTGCCCTCGACACAGATGCCGACCGCCGCCAGTCCGTCGCCCGGCACCCGTACCAGCGCGATGTCGTTGAAGGCCGAGACCTCCTTGCCGTCCGGCAGCACCGTGCGCACCGCCGTGCGCGACTCGATGGTGAACCGGTGCTCGTCGATCGCGGAGAGCGCGCCGGCCAGATCGGGCAGGTCGACCTCGGCCAGGAAGCCCAGCCGGCCCACGTTGACGCCGAGCACCGGGGTCTTGCGGCCCTCGACCAGGCGCATCGTGCGCAGCATGGTGCCGTCGCCGCCCAGGCTGACCAGCAGGCCGGCCCGCTCGACCATCTCCTCCTGGGTGACGGCCACCGCCTCGCAGTCGATCCGGTTGATCTCGTCGTGCAGGCCGAGCACGGTCACCCCGCGCCGGTTGGCCCACGCCACGATGGCGTCGATCGCCGAGCCGCAGTCGCGGCGCGGGTGCAGCACCAGCCCGACGACTTTGATCATGCCCATGGCCCCGTGTCCCATCGTTCGCGCCGGACGGAAAGACCCAGCCTTGCACGGTCCCCGGGGTGACGGCGAGGGCAGGCGATACAGGACACGCCGGTGCGTCCGGGCAGGTTTCCGGAAGGTTTCTTGACAGCGTTGTCACGGATAGACAGACTCCGATGCAGAGAGCGCTCTCCTTCCTCCGTTTCCCCTGCTTCTCGCGTGTGGAAGGACTCCCCCGATGAGCCGAAGAATGCTCGCGACCGCCGCTGCGGTGATCGCGGCCGTGACCCTGACTCCCCAGCCCGCCCCAGCGGCGGGGGTAAATTTCGATCTCGCGCCCGGCATGCTCGCCGCCATGCGCCGCGACCTCAAGCTCGACGACGGCCAGATCGCCGTGCGGTTGCGCACCGAGGCGGCGGCCCCGGTGGTGGAGAAGCGGTTGCGCGCCCGGCTCGGCTCCTCCTTCGCGGGCGCGTGGATCCCCGCGGGGGCGACGCGACTCACGGTCGCGGTGACTTCCGCTTCTTCCGAGGCCGCCGTACGAGCGGAAGGCGCCACGCCGGTGCTGGCCGGCCGCTCGGATGCCGACCTCGCCTCCGCACGCACCCGGCTCGACCGCCACGCCCCCGAAGCGGCGCGGGCCTCCGTCCGGGGTTGGTATGTCGATGTGCCCGGAAACCGGGTCGTCGTGCTGGCCAAGCCCGGCGCCGAGCGCGCGGCGCGGCAGTTTGCGCAGGGCAGTGGGGCCGGCGCGGTCACCGTCGAGACGATGGCCGAGCAGCCGCGGACGATGTACGACATCCGCGGCGGCGACCAGTACGTGATCAACGGCAACACGCTGTGCTCGGTCGGCTTCGCGGTGGCCGGCGGCTTCGTCAGCGCCGGGCACTGCGGCGGCGCCGGCAGCCCGACGCTCGGCTACAACAACGTCAGCCAGGGCACGTTCGCCGGCTCGTCGTTCCCGGGCAACGACTACTCCTGGATCCGGACCAACGGCAACTGGACGCCGCAGCCCTGGGTCAACAACTACGCGGGCGGCAACGTGGTGGTCGCGGGCTCGCAGGACGCCGCCATCGGCAGCTCGATCTGCCGCTCGGGCCGCACCACCGGCTGGCGCTGCGGCACGCTGCTCGGCCGCAACGAGACGGTCGTCTACGCCCAGGGCTCGGTCTCCGGGCTGTCCCGCAGCAACGCGTGCGCCGAGCCGGGCGACTCCGGCGGCTCGTGGATCTCGGGCAACCAGGCGCAGGGGGTCACCTCGGGCGGTTCGGGCAACTGCACGTCCGGCGGCACGATGTGGTTCCAGCCGGTCAACGAGATCCTCGGCGCTTACGGACTGTCACTGACCACGAGCGGCGGCGGATCCACGTCGGCGGTGATCAGCGACTGGAACGGACTGTGCATCGATGTGCCCAACTCCAACTTCGCCGACGGCGTACCGCTGCAGATGTGGGGTTGCAACGGGTCCGGCGCCCAGAAGTGGACATTCGTGAACGGGACGCTGCAGACCTCGAACAACAAGTGCATGGACGTGGCGTGGGGCTCGACCGCGAACGGCGCGGTCGTCCAGATCGCCACCTGCAGCGGCAACCCGGCCCAGCAGTTCGTGCTCTCGGCCGCCGGCGACCTGGTGAATCCGCAGGCCAACAAGTGCGTGGACATCAAGGACTGGAACGGCAACTGGGGCGCGGCGCTGCAGACCTGGGACTGCGGCGGGACCGCCAACCAGAAGTGGCACCGGGGGTAAGGGTGGCTGCACAAAGGGGCACATGCACCTTAAAGGAACTGTAAAGACCTGTTCGCCGGCGTCGCTTCTTTTTCAAGATTGCGAGGTCCCTGTCCCCCGATCCTGGAGCAAGCGTGCCTCGCAAACGAACTCTCTTCCTCACGGCCGGTGCCGCGGTGGCGGCCGCGGCGACGACCTGGTTCGCCCTTCCCGCCTCGGCCGCGGCACCGACCGCGTCCGTGCGGGTCGTGTCCGACTGGGGCAGCGGCTGGCAGGACGAGGTGACGGTCAGTAATTCGGGCGCTGCCGCCATGTCGTCCTGGAAGGTGGAGTTCGATCTGCCGGCGGGTGCCAAGATCGGCAGCTTCTGGGACGCGCAGGCGACCGTGTCTGGGCAACACGTCACCTTCGCGAACCGGGACTGGAACGGGTCGGTTGCCGTCGGCGCCACGACGACCTTCGGGTTCGTCGGCGCCGGCGGCCAGCCCGTCAACTGCAAGATCAACGGCCTCCCCTGCAACGGGACCGTGGTCTCGACGCCCACCTCCGCCGCCGTGCCGGCCGCTTTGCCGACCGCTTTGCCGACCGTTGCGCCCACCACGGTCCGGCCCACCACCGCCGCTCCCGCCCCCTCGTCGGCCGCGCCCACCGCCGACGCCCCCAAGGCCGACATTCCACCCGCTTCGGACACGCTTCCGGTGACGGTCAGCAACAAGACCGGGCGGAACGAAACCGTCTTCCTGTACGTGCTCGGCACCAACCTGAAGACCGGCAAGCTCGGCTACGTCAACGCGGCCGGGGCGTTCACGAACTGGACCGGGGGCGCCGCCGTGCCGGTGCCGGCCCCCGACGTCTCGATCCCGCTCACCGGGGCCAGCACCACGATCAAGATCCCGCGCGGTCTCTCCGGCCGGCTCTACATGTCGTTCGGGAAGAAGCTCGACTTCCGGCTGTCCACCGACGGCCTGGTGCAGCCGGCGCCGTGGGCCGGCGGCGATCCCAACCACGACATCCTCTTCGACTGGAGCGAGTTCACCCTCGACGACGGCGGCCTGTTCCTGAACAGCTCGCAGGTCGACATGTTCGCGGTGCCGCACATCGTCAGCGTCACCGGCGGCAACGGGGCCGTGCTCTCCACCGGCGAGCTCAAGGCGGGCGGCCGGCAGAAGGTGATCGACACGATCAAGGGCTCGCCCGACTTCGCCAAGAGCGTGGTCACCGGGGCGGACGGCACGGTGCTGCGGGTGCTGGCGCCGGGCAAGGCCGCCGACGCCGGGCTGATGAGCCCCACCTACCTCGATTCCTACATCAACAGCGCCTGGAGCGCGTACGCGAGCAAGACCCTGACCGTGGTGCCGTTCGGCGACCGCCCCGACACCAAGTTCTTCGGCCGCACCGCCGGCAACGTCATGAACTTCACCGACACCAGCGGCAACGTGGTGGCTTCGTTCAACAAGCCCTCCACCGCCAACGTCTGGGGCTGTGACGGCGCGCTGGGCGCCCCCAACGACCAGGTAGTCGGCCCGATCGCGCGGACGCTGTGCGCGGCGCTGAGCCGGGGCACGCTGGGCCGGCTCGACACCCAGCCGAGCGGCACGGGCGCCGACTTCTACCAGGGCGACCCGGCAAACCTCTACGCCAGGGCCATCCACCAGAACATGGTCGACGGCAAGGCGTACGCCTTCGCCTTCGACGACGTCCAGAACCAGGAGTCCCTGGTACACGACGGCGACCCACGGCTGGCCTCCATCACCATGACGCCCTTCTAACAGGACTTTCTTCGGGGGAGTAACCGGCCCGGGCGGTAGCAATACCGCCCGGGCCGAGTAATGAGTGCGGTGTGCAATGGATTTCCCAAGCACCAGCCGGAAGGCCGCGGCACTTTGCCCGCGCCTGATCCCCTTGTCCGCACTCGGCCGAGCCCGTCGGCAGTTGCCGCACCGCCGCAACGTCGGCACCGCCAGCAGCGCCGACAAGCTGGCCGCCGCCGGCGATCGAGGCCAGCGGCACGCGCCGGCACCGCCCTCCACCCCGCGGCGCGCGACAGAACCAGCCACTGCACAACTAGTGCCGACCCCACCCGACCGCCGACGCGTGCCGTCCCCACCGTGAGCCGCATGCCGGCGCCGCCCCGCCACGTAGACCTGTGCCGACCTCCCGCACCGTGCGACGCAGGCCGGCTCCGTCCCACGGCAATACGCACGCCCGCCTTCCTCCACCGCGCAACGCATACCAGCCGAACTCCCACTCGGACGGCGGCCCCCCGCGACCGCCGTCCGCCGAGCCCGTTCAAGGTCGGAGCCAAAACCGAATCCAGAGCCGTAGCCAAGTTCCGCTCGGCGGCCGAGGTCCCAATCGAAACCACAGCCGAGGTCGGGGTCCGGGTTTCGGTCTGGGTCGAGGTTGAGGCGGGAGCCCGCACGGGAGTGGGAGCCGGCGCAAGAACCGGAGCCGGCACGGAAGCCGGAGGCGGCGCAGAAACGGGAGCCGGCACGGAAACCGGAGCCGGCGCAGAAACGGGAGCCGGCACGGAAACCGGAGCCGGCGCAGAAACGGGAGCCGGCACGGAAACCGGAGCCGGCGCAGAAACGGGAGCCGGCACGGAAACCGGAGCCGGCGCAGAAACGGGAGCCGGCACGGAAACCAGAGCCGGCGGGGAAACCGGAGCCGGCGCCAAAGCGGGAGCCGGTGCGGAGGCGGGACCACCAGCCGGAGCGGAAGTCCCCGCCGGGGCGACGTTCGATACCCGAGCACGAGCCGAGGCCTCACCGCCTGAGCGGTCCACCCTGTCGGCCGGAGGACCGGCCCGCCGGTGGACGAGGAAGCCGTCCTCACGGATCAGGATGCCCTCGCGCAGCCGGCGCAGTCGCTCCGCATGACGCCTCATCAGCCCGAAGTCGCGGCGGCATCGCTGGTCGCGACGAAATGCCGCACGCGCCGGAGAATAATTGCGGGCACGGGTGCGGTCGCGCATCGTCGCTATTTCCGCCTCGGTGAACAACTGCCCCTGCCGCATGAATCCATTGTCCCGGCAATTAAAGGCCCGCGGTAAGCGTTCGATCATGCCAACCTCAGAGGCTGCCCAAGACCGGCGCTCCGAGGCTCTCAGCTGCTGATACACGCCTCAGCGCCGCTCGAGATCGACCTGGCGAGGCGAATCAGCCAACGCCTTATGGATAACGCAGAGAAAGTGTCGTACCGCAGCCGTAATCTCACCCCACCCAGTGAACGGGGTGGGGTAGGGTAAACAACACAAAACCACGAACCGACTAAAGCAGCGACCCCAGCGGCGTATCGGCGCCGGCCGTCTCGAGGCCGAATTCGAGCTCCTCGCGTACGCCCTCGATGGTGTCGTCCTCGCCCAGCACCTCGGGCACGTCGTTGCTGATCTCCAGCTGGTCGAGCATGTCGTAGGCCTCACCCAACGTCGTCGCGCCCATCGCGTACGCCCAGCGCAACGTGTTCAGGGCCGCGGCCGAAGGGGCGAAAATCGTCGTCGAAAGGGTTGCTCACCGGCCAACCCTAGAGGCCGACCCGGGCCGCCAGGAACTTCGGGGCCATCTGGCAGTAGCTGTCGGTGACGAGCTCGGCGATCTCGGTCCAGTCGGTGTGGTCGCCGAGGATGGCGGCGGCGACGTTGGGGCCCCACGGTGCGCGGAAGTACGGGAAACCGTCGGCGGTCAGGCCGAGCAGGTCGTCGAGCGGCACCCGGAACGTCATCACCGTCGGCGCCTCCCCCGCGACCAGGTACCGGGCGTAGACCGGGAAGCGCTCCGGGTCGGGCGTGTAGACGTGGGCGACGGTCCGGGCGCGGATCCGCCAGCGGATGCCGATCCAAGCCGGTTCCTCGTACGCCTCCGGCAGCCCGCGGCAGATCGCGCGTAACCGATCGAGGATCTCGGGCGGCACGTCTCCGGGGCTGGACATGGCCCGACACTAGCGACTCCTGTGGATAACGCGCGAGGAATGTCGTACGGGGGCGCTAACTTCTCCACCCACCCAGGAACAGGGCGGGGGAGGCGGCGGACGCAACAACCGGAAGCACAACGAACAACCCAAACCAGCTTGTGATCAGGATTACGGAGAGAGACGAGCCGGAAGAATGCCGACGCGAGCAGACTTGACCTGAGTTGTGGATAGATCTCGGCGACCCTCAGTCGTCCTCGTGCTCGGCTTCCTGAGCGCCCTTGGGCCGCTGACCATCGACATGTACCTTCCGTCGCTTCCGAAGATCACCGAGGATCTGCACGCCGGCGCCGCGTCGGTGCAGCTCACGCTGACCGGCACGCTGCTCGGGCTGGCGCTCGGCCAGCTGATCGTGGGCCCGCTGTCGGACGCCTGGGGACGGCGCCTGCCGCTGCTCGCGGGCATCGGGGTGCACGTGCTCGCGTCGGTGCTCTGCATCGTGGCGCCCAACCTCGCGGTCCTCGGCACGCTGCGGGTTCTGCAGGGGCTGGGCGCGGCGGCGGCCTCGGTGGTGGCGCTGGCGGTCGTGCGCGATCTCTACTCGGGGCTGGCGGCCGCCCGGCTGCTGTCCCGGTTGATGCTGGTGGTGGGCGTCGCGCCGATCCTGGCGCCGACGATCGGCGGGCTGGTGCTGCGGGTGTCGTCCTGGCACGGCGTGTTCGTGGTGCTCACGCTCGCCGGCGCGTCGATCATGGCGGCCACCGCGCTGGTGCTGCCGGAGACGCTGCCGGTCGCGGCTCGCCGACGGCAGAACGCGGTTCGCGGGTACGCGCGGCTGTTCCGCGACCGGGCGTACGTCGGCCTGATCCTGGTGGCCGGCCTGGCGATGGCGGCGCTCATCGCGTACGTCTCCGGATCGAGCTTTGTCTTTCAGGACCAGTACGGCATGAGCGAGCAGCAGTTCGCCTACGTCTTCGCCGGCGGCGCCGTGGGCCTGATCGGGGCGACCCAGCTCAACGTGCGGCTGCTGCGCCGGTGGACGCCGCAGCAGATCCTGGGCGGCGCGCTGCTGGCCGGGGTCGGCGGCGGTCTGGTCCTGTGGCTGCTGGCCACCACCGGCATCGGCGGGCTGGCCGGGGTGCTGGTCCCGCTGTGGTTCGTGCTGGCCACGGTCGGTCTGGCCATGCCCAACGCCCCGGCGCTCGCGCTCTCCCGGCACGGCGAGGCGGCCGGCACCGCGGCGGCCCTGCTCGGCGCCGTGCAGTTCGGCGTCGGCGCCCTGGCCGCTCCCCTGGTCGGCGTGCTCGGCGTGGGCGCTTCGGCGATGGCGATCGTCGTCTTCGGCGGCATGGTCGCGGCGACGCTGGTCTTCTACGTGGTCGTCCGGCCGGGCCGGCTGCCGGTGGAGGAGCCGGAACCGGCACTGGTCGTGGCGCACTGAAACCACCAGACTGCGTAAATGCATGATCGCAGTCGCCGGTGGGCGTGGCTCGGTGTCCTGGTCGTCGGGCTGATCCTCTACGTCGTCGTGTTGCGGACCCTGGTCCACACACAGAACCCCAACTTCGTCCCGTCGCTGATCCTGCTCGGCGCGACGGTCGTGCCCCTGTCGTTCCTCACGTTCGCCCAGGCCCGTACCGGCCGCTGGCAGGTGCCGGCCTCGGCGCTCGCGATCGCCGCGTTCTTCGGCGGGGTGATCGGCATCGTGGTGGCCGGCACGCTGGAGTACAACACCCTGCGCGGGCTGGGCATGCTGCCGATGGTCTTCGTCGCGGTCATCGAGGAGTCGGCGAAGCTGATCGTCCCGGTCGCCCTGCTCTTCACGATCATGGCCCGGCACGAGCGGCGGCTGCCCTCGGACGGCCTGATCATCGGGGTGGCGTCGGGCATGGGCTTCGCGGCGCTCGAGACCATGGGGTACGCGTTCACGTCGCTGCTGAGCTCGGACGGCAACATCGGCGCGGTCGAGCAGACCCTGTTCATCCGCGGCCTGACGTCGCCGGCCGGGCACACCGCGTGGACCGGGCTCACCGCCGGGGCGTTGTGGGCGTTGCTGGCCGCGCCGACCGGCAAGCGCGCGCTGATCTTCATCGGGACCTTCGCCGGCGCGGTGGCGCTGCATGCGGCCTGGGACACCTTCAACAACCTCTGGGCGTACGTCATCCTGGGCGTCATCAGCATCGGCTGGCTCTTCCTCGAGCTCTCCCGCTACCGCACGTTCGCCGAACACCAGCCCCGGCTCGGATCCCTTACCGTTTGATCTCATGCGGAGTCCCACCCAGCGCCACCTGTCCGAGAAGGACATCGCCGAGATCGTGTCGGACGGCCTGGGCGCCGGGATCACCGGCGCCGCCGAGCTGAGCGGGGGCACGTTCGCCGCGGTCTGGCGGGCCGAGCTCGACGACGGACGCCCGGTGGTGGTCAAGGTGGGTCCACCGCCGTCGGCTCGCATGCTGCGGTACGAGGAGGGCCTGATCCCGGCCGAGGCCGAGTACTTCGCCATGGTCGCCGGGCGCGCGCCCGTCCCCGAGGTGCTGGCGGTCTCGGACGACGCCGACCGTCCGTGGATCGTCACGTCGCTGCTGCCGGGCCGCCCGCTGACCGAGGCCGACTCGCCCCGGGCCCGCGAGCAGCTCGGCGCGGTCATGGCCCGGGTACACGAGATCACCGGGCCGCATTTCGGCTACACCGGCAACCGGCCCGCGGGCGGCGACTGGCCCACCGCGTTCGGCGCCATCATCCGGGCGCTGCGCACCGACGCCGCCGAGTGGGACGTGCCGCTGCCGCCGCTGGACGGCGTGGTCGAGCGCCACCACGACGCGCTGGCCGCGGTGACCCGCCCGGCGCTGCTGCACTTCGACCTGTGGGACGGCAACGTGCTGGCCGGCCCGGACGGCGAGCTCACCGGCCTGGTCGACGGCGAGCGCTACCTCTACGGCGACCCGCTGCTGGACTTCGTCTCCCCCGCCCTCATGCGCCGCATCGAGGAGCTGCCCGACCACCCGTTCCTGGCCGGATACCGGCCGGCCCCATTCGACGAGCCGGCCCGCATCCGGCTGTCGCTGTACCGCATCCACCTCTACGTGCTCATGATCACCGAAGGCCCGAGCCGAGGCATCGCGATCGCCGACGGCCGCCACGACCACCTGACCGGGCTGCTCACACGGGAGCTCGCCGACCTGCCCTGAAGAGCCGGCCCACCCTGAGAGCCGGCCCACCCTGAGAGCCGGCCCACCCTGAGAGCCAGCCCACCCTGAGAGCCGGCCCCCCTGAGATCCGGCCCCCCTGAGAGCCGGCCCCCTGAGAGCCGGCCCCGACAGCCCACCACGCGCGGCCCCCGTCGACCCGGTTGACGGCCGTCCACCCCGGCCCGGCGATCCACATCGGCACGCGCCGGCGCACCCGGATCGCCCCGGCGCCGGCACCCGCCCTCCGCGCACGAACCGTCGCGGTCACTAGGCCAGCCGCTCGGTCGGATTGTCCGGTCCGGGCGATCATCCCCGCTGGCCGATCACCGCGCGCTCGCCCACCGCGTCGAGCACCACCTGCTCAAAGGCCGCCTTCCGCCGCAGTAGGAGTCGGACAGCGCCGCCGCCTCGACCGGCCCGACAGGTGAAGCCCGAAGTTGGTCCGGCCGCGGTCGAAGAGCGTGACGTCATGACCGGCGGCCGGCGCCGCTCCGACGACGGCCCGCCCCCACGACGCGTAACGGCTGTGCGCCGTCTGAGTTGCCCTCAGATCGGCCACAGCGGCGGTCATCGATGCTCTCGCCATGACGAACCTGTGGACGACGCCCGAAAATTGTCGGTGCCGGGTGCTTTACTGCCACCCACCCAGAACAGGGTGGGGGAGGCGGCGGCCCCCGCGGCCACGATGGCCACTGCGGCCACTGCGGCCACTGCGGCCACTGCGGCCACTGCGGCCACCGCGGCCGCAGATGCGACAAACCCCGGGAGCGCGGAAACCGCGACACCAGCGCACCCCGGGACCGACCCGATGATCAAGCGATGGCCAACCTGGGCACCCTACGCGGCCGCAACCTGGTCTCTCCTCTACGGCGGTATCAGCCTCTACTGGGCCTTCGGAGGCGGCGGCTTCCCCTTCGCCCCGGTCGACGACGATCGCCAGTCCGGGTCGATCCTCGAAGGCAGCAGCGCCACCGTCGTCGCGCCGGTCATCGCCGCCATCGCGCTGGCCGGAGCGGTGGTCGCGCTCCTCATGGCGCGCCGCCGGCCCAGCACACTGCTCGTCTGCTTCGGCTGGGCGATGGCCGCGACGCTGACCCTGCTCATCCCCGACTACACGATGCTGGCCCTCATCGCGTTCGCACCGCTGCTGCTGGTGTTCGCGTTCACCGGCGTGCCCGGCCCGCAGGACGGCATCGGCGACATCCTCTACTGGCATCGCACGAACCTGGTCATCATCTTCGTCGGCGGTCTGCTCTGGACCTTGGCCACGCTCGCCTGCCGGCGGCGGGCACGCGGTTCCTGCGAGCACTGCGGACGTCGCCCGGGCGACGGCGAGAAGGACAGGGCGACGCTGCTGCGCCGGGGTCGGTGGGCGGTCGCGGTGGCGGTGCTGGCTCCCCTGCCGTACGAGATCACCCGGGTCTCCTGGTATCTCGGCTTCCCGCTCGGGATCGGCCGGGACTTCCTGCGGATGATGCAGGGCACCCCGGGCATGCTGGAGGTCGGCCTCGGCTGCGCGGTCGCCTCCACGATCGGCGGGGTGCTCACGCACGGCCTGGTCAGCCGCTGGGGTGAGGTCTACCCGAGGTGGATCTGGTTCAAGGCCGGCAAACCGGTGCCGCCGGCGCTGGCGATCGTGCCGGCCTCGATCGTGGCCGTCACGGTCATCCCGGCCGGGCTGATGATCCTGTGGACCATGGACGTGCGGGACGGCTGGGCGCTCTATGTGCCGAGCCTGCTGTGGCTGGCGTGGGGCGCCGGGCTCGGCGCCGCGACGTTCGCCTACTACCTGCGGCGGCGCCCGGCCTGCCGCTACTGCGCGGACCGCACCGCCCGCACCGCCATCGCCAGGAAGTGGTCGTCCGGGTCCTCGTAGCGGGCCAGCTCCCAGCCCGCGGCGGTCAGCAGCGGGCCGAGGTTGTCCTCGTTCAGCGGCTCGTCGGGGCGCAGCGCGCGCCCGTGCCGGGCGGCCAGCGCGGCCCGGCCCGCGGGGTGGAAGAGCATCAGGCGGCCGCCGGGGCGGGTGACCCGGGCCAGCTCGGCCAGGCCGGCCGCCGGGTCGGGCAGGTGCTGCACCAGGCCGGCCGCGAAGACCAGGCCGGCCACCGCGTCCGGCAGCGGCAGGCGGCGGGCGTCGGCCAGCACCAGGGCCGCGCCGCCGTCGCGGCCGGCGTCCTTGGCCGCCGCCAGCATCGCCGGCGTCAGGTCGAGCCCGATCACGCGGCCGGTCGGCCCGACGGCGGCGGCCAGGGCGGGCAGCGCGCGGCCGGTGCCGCATCCCACGTCGAGGGCGAGGTCGCCGGGGCGCGGCTCGGCCGTCTCGACCGCCTTCGCGTACGCCGGCAGATCGTCCCCGAACTTCGCGTCCCAGTCCGCCGCCCGCGCCCCGAAGAACGCCCGGCTCTCGGTCAGGTACCACCGCTCGGGGTCGGCCAGCCGCGGGTGTACGTGCCGGATGACCGGCCAATCGGGATCGTGGTGGTCGATGACGACCTGAGCCCGGCGCTCGCCGTCGCCGTTGGTGCGCCGGCCGCGCGGACCCGAGCGCAGATAGACGATGACGCGGTCGGCGGCCGGCTCGAGCACGTTGAGCGCGGAGTCGGAGCGGCCGCCGGCCGGGCCGCTGAGGCCGAGCACGGCGTCGACCGTCCAGGCGCGCGCGGAGGGCGGGAACGCCACCGCCAGCCGGGCCGCGAAGGACGCGGCGGCACCGTGGTCGCCCCCGTCGACGATGACGGTGAGCGGCGCGCGGGGAGCTAGCACCTCGGCGAGGAAGGCGATGACCTCGCGGATCCGTTCCGGCACGCCGTCCAGCATGCCGCCGCGAGTGTGACCTCGGCAACGGTTCCGCATCTGCGAGTCGTTCCTCCTGTGAAGCCTCGCATCTGCGGCCCTAGAGTGATCCCGTGACGACCTACCGCATCGGGGAGGCGGCCGACCTGCTCGGCGTCAGCGTGGACACCGTGCGGCGCTGGGTCGACTCCGGACGGCTGGCGGCCGGCCGCGACGATCACGGGCACCGCAGCGTCGCGGGCGCCGACCTGGCCGCGTTCGCCCGGTCGCTGGCCGACGATCCGGACCCCGGCGCCCGTCGTTCCTCGGCGCGCAACCGCCTGCCCGGCATCGTCACCGCGATCACCCGCGACGCGGTGATGGCCCAGGTCGACATCCAGGCCGGCCCGTTCCGCGTGGTCTCGCTGATGAGCCGGGAAGCGGTCGACGAGCTCGGGCTGGAGGTCGGCTCGACGGCGGTCGCCGTGATCAAGTCGACCACGGTGGTGGTGGAGCGAGGGGACGACAGATGAGGAAGCTTCTGGCCGTGATCGTCGCCATCGCGTTGGTGGCCGGCTGCGGCGACAATTCCGGCAGAACTAGCGAAGCCGCGTCCGGCGCTCTCAGCGGCAGCCTCACGGTGCTGGCCGCGGCATCGCTGACCGAGACCTTCAACAAGATCGGCAAGGACTTCGAGACCGCCAACCCCAAGGTCAAGATCACTTTCTCGTACGGCGGAAGCTCCGGCCTGGCTCAGCAGATCACCTCGGGCGCACCCGCCGACGTGTTCGCGGCCGCCAGCCCGGCCACCATGAAGACGGTGACCGACGCCGGCGACGCCACCGGCACCCCGGCCGTCTTCGTGCGGAACCAGCTCGTCATCGCCGTGCCCAAGGGCAATCCCGGGGGCGTCCGGGCCCTGGCCGACCTGACCGCGCCCGGCACCAAGGTGGCGCTCTGCGCCGCGCAGGTGCCGTGCGGCGCCGCGGCCGGGAAGGCCCTCGGCGCGGCCGGCGTGAAGATCACCCCGGTCACCCAGGAGCAGGACGTGAAGGCCGCTCTCGCCAAGGTCAAGCTGGGCGAGGTGGACGCGGCCCTGGTCTACCGCACCGACGCCAGGGCGGCCGCCTCCGATGTCGAGGGCATCGAGTTCCCGGAGTCGGCCGGCGCCGTCAACGACTACCCGATCGTGGCGCTCAAGAACGCCCCCAACGCCGCGGCCGCCGCCGCGTTCGTGTCCTTCGTGCAGACCGGGCCCGAGCTCGAGGTGCTGACCGACGCAGGGTTCCAGAAGCCCTGAGCAGGCGCCGGCCCAAGGTTCCGCCGGTCCTGGCGATCCCCGCGATCGCCGGGCTGGCGTTCCTCGTCCTCCCCCTTGCCGGGCTGCTCGTGCGGGCGCCCTGGTCGACGCTGCCCGAGCGGCTCACCGAGCCCGGCATCCTGGCCGCGCTGCGCCTGTCGCTGCTGACCGCCACCATCGCGACCGCCGGCTGCCTGGTGCTCGGCGTGCCGCTGGCCTGGCTGCTGGCCCGCGTCGAGTTTCCCGGCCGGCGCCTGGTGCGGGCGCTGGTCACGGTGCCGCTGGTGCTGCCGCCGGTGGTCGGCGGCGTCGCGCTGCTGCTGGTCTTCGGCCGGCGCGGGCTGATCGGCGGGTGGCTGGACTCGACGTTCGGGGTGACGCTGCCGTTCACCACGGCCGGCGTCGTGGTGGCCGAGGCGTTCGTGGCGATGCCGTTCCTGGTGATCAGCGTGGAGGGCGCGCTGCGGGGAGCGGACGCCCGCTACGAGGAGGCGGCGGCCACGCTCGGCGCGAGCCGCTGGACGGCCTTCCGCCGGGTGACGCTGCCGCTGATCGCGCCGGGGGTGGCGGCCGGCGGGGTGCTCTGCTGGGCGCGGGCGCTCGGCGAGTTCGGCGCGACGATCACGTTCGCCGGCAACTTCCCCGGGCGTACGCAAACCATGCCGTTGGCCGTCTATCTCGCCCTCGAACAGGACGTCGACGCCGCGATCGTGCTGAGCCTGCTGCTGCTCGTCGTCTCGGTCGGCATCCTCGCCGCCCTCCGCGACAAGTGGGTCGCGGCATGACCGCCGCCGCACGCGCCGGGCGGGCATGCGCGGCACGGCGGGCGGGCGCGCGCAGGGACGGCGCGGCATGATGCTCGACGCTCGGCTGGTCGTCCGGCGGCCGGGCTTCACGCTCGATCTCGCGCTCGCGGTCGCGGCCGGCGAGGTGGTCGCGCTGCTCGGGCCCAACGGCGCCGGGAAGACGACGGCGCTGCGGTCGCTGGCCGGGCTCACCGGGCTCGACGACGGGCACGTCACGCTGGACGGCGCCCGCCTCGACCGGGAACCGCCCGAGCGGCGCCGGATCGGCGTGGTCTTCCAGGACTACCTGCTGTTCCCGCACCTCACGGCCCTGGACAACGTGGCCTTCGGTCCCCGCTGCCGCCGCGTGCCGCGCCGGGAGGCCCGCGAGCAGGCCCGGGAGTGGTTGCTGCGGGTGGGGCTTTCCGAGCACGTACGCAAGAAGCCGCGCCAGTTGTCGGGTGGCCAGGCCCAGCGCGTGGCCCTCGCCCGCGCGCTCGCCGCCGAGCCCAAGCTGCTGCTGCTCGACGAGCCGCTGGCCGCGCTCGACGCCCGCACGCGGCTGGACACCCGGGCCCGGTTGCGCGGGCACCTCTCCTCGTTCCCGGGCGCGACCGTGCTGGTCACCCACGACCCGCTGGACGCGATGATGCTGGCCGACCGGCTGATCATCGTAGAGGACGGCCGGATCGTGCAGACCGGGGACGCCGCCACGATCACCGGGCAGCCGCGCACCGACTACGTCGCCCGGCTGGTGGGGCTGAACCTCTACCGCGGCCGGGCGGACGGCACCAGCGTCGTCCTCCCCGAGGGGTTCACGATCGTCACCTCCGTACCGCAAGCCGGTGAGGTCTTCGTTGCTTTTCCGCCCGCGGCCGTGTCCCTCTTCGCCGCCCGCCCCGACGGCAGCCCCCGCAACACCTGGCCGGCGACGGTGACCGCGATGGCCCCGCACGGCGACGCGCTGCGGGTCGAGCTGGCCGGACCGGTAGCCGTCGCGGCCGACGTCACCCCGGCCGCCGCGGTGCAGCTGGAGCTCGCGCCCGGCCGTGAGGTGTGGGCCACGGTGAAGGCCACAGAGACCACGTCCTACCCGGCCTGACGGTTACGTTTGCGGCATGGAGGCACTCGAGCTGACCGACTACCGCGCCGCCGTCGCCCGGATCTACCTGGATTCCTCCGATCTCGCGGACTTCCGGGCGCGGCGCGACAAGTTGTTCGCCACCCACCCGCAGTCGCCGATCCCGGTCTCCGAACGGCCGTCGTTCGCCGGTCTGCGCTACTACCCCGCGCGGCCCGGCGCGATCGTCGAGGCGGTGGTGACCCCGGCCGAGGGCGAGATCGACATCGACACGGGCGGACCGGACGGCGTGGTGCACTACAAGCGCGCCGGCATCATCGAGACCACGTTCGGCCCGCTGTCGCTCTGGTGGATCTCGGCGTACGGCGGCGGGCTGTTCCTGCCGGTGCGCGACGGCACCTGCGGCTCGACCACCTACGGCGGCGGCCGCTACCTGACCGACACCGTGAAGGGGACGCACGGGCGCGGGCTCGAGGTGCTGGGCGGCGACCGGGTGCGCCTGGACTTCAACTACCTCTACAACCCCTCCTGCGCGTACGACGACGCGTGGCTCTGCCCCTTGGCGCCGCCCGAGAACCGGGTGTCCGCGCCGATCGAGGCGGGCGAGCTCACGTACCGCTGAGGCGCCGTTTCTCCAGGCCCTCGAGCAGGAGATCCAGCGCGAACGCGAACTCGCCGTCGTCGTCGCAGCCGCCGAGCGCGCCCTCGTGCGTGACGGCGGTGGCGAGCTCGACGATGTGCGGCATCGTCTCCGCCCACGCCGCCACCGCCTCCGGGGACGGCGAGGTGTCCGGGTTGTCGTCGAACAGGTCCTGGCTGAAGCCGAGGATGCGGCTGCCGAGCAGGTGCAGCGCGTGGTGGGCGAGGCCGACCGAGCAGCCGCCGGCGCGCAGGATGGCGAGAACCCGCTCGAGGTGCATCATCGCGGCCGGCGTCGGGGTGTCGCGGCCCTCGATCACCCGGGCCGCCCACGGGTGGCGCAGCATGGTCGCCCGGGCCGCCATGATCAGGGCCCGCAGCCGCTCGGCCCAGGGACCTCCGGTCTCCGGGACCTCGATCCCGGCGACCACGGCGTCGGCCATCCCGGCGAGCAGGGCGTCCTTGTCCCGTACGTGGTAATAGATCGACATCGGGTCGACCTCGAGCTCCTGCGCCAGGCGCCGCATGCTCAGCCCGGCCAGGCCGTCGCGATCGGCCAGCTCGACCGCCGCCGCGATGATCCCCGCGCGGCTCAGGCGCTTCTCCCGGGTCGGGCTCTCTTCTTTGGCACGTCTCGGCACTCCCGGATCCTACGCCGTAGGGTTTACTCTACGACGTAGACCTACAGCGTAGGAGAGAGACCATGAAGAAGCCGTTCCTTCCCCCGAGATGGTTCGTCCGCGGCGCCTGGCGCACCCACCGTCTGCTGTTGCGCGCCACCGGCGACCGGGTCGGCCTGCGACCGCCCGTGCCCGGCCGCTGCGGCATGCTGCGGCTGACCACCACCGGGCGCCGCTCCGGCGAGCCGCGGGCCGTCGTCCTGTGCTACATCGAGGACGGCGACCGCCTGGTCACCCTGGCCATGAACGGCTGGGACCGCGCCGACCCGGCGTGGTGGCTCAACCTGCGGGCGAACGGGTCGGCAACCGTCGACCTGGCCGGCGGCGGCTCCCGCCCGGTGACCGCCGCCGTCGCGACCGGCGAGGAGCGGGAGCGGCTGTGGGCGGCCCTGCACGACTACGAGGGCTACGGCGACATCGACGCGTTCGCCGCCCGCCGGGGCCGGGAGACGGCGGTCGTCGTGCTCAGCCCGGCCGTCGCCGATCCGGCCCCGGCTGCCGCGCGTGCTTCGCAGCGGACCGTTCCTGACGCTCCGACCACGACTGGATCCCGGTGAGATTGACCGCTCCCCCGGCCATGACCGCCCGGTAGGCCGCCCGGGCCAGCTTGGCCCCCCACTCCGAGCGGGGACCCCCGTAGGCTGCGACCGGACTGCCGGGCGGACTCTCGAGCGGGCACATCACGCAGACGGCGTCGGTCGCGGTGCCGGTGGCGGCCAGGCCCAGGTCGCGGATCGCCTGCGTCTTCGCCTCGGTGACGGTGGCGACGGTGTTGACCAGGGCGCCGTCGCTCAGCGGGCGCGGGATCCAGGCCACCACGTTCACCGTGCCGGGCGTCTTCGTCGTTCCGCTCGCCGCCGCCGGGTCGCAAGCCTGGATCGGGGCGCCGAGGCCGACCGTCGCCCACAGCCGGACGCCGGACTCCTCCTCGGTCACCACGTCGGCCACGTCGACCCCGGTCATCAGGCCGACGCCGGGGCCGGCCAGCCCTTGGCCCCGGGCGATGGCGGCCAGGTGGTCGGCCGGATCGTCCCGGTCGTACGACATCGGGACGCTCGCGTTGATCACCCACCGGCACTCGCCCAGGCCGCCGCCGAGGGTCGCCGACGAGATCGCGCGGGCCGGCCCGGCCAGCCGCCAGACCAGCAGCGGGATGTCGTGGCCGTCCTCGGCGCGGTGGGTCAGGGTCGGTTCGGCGATCACCGGTCGACTCTAGGACCTGCGGAGGGCCCGGATGACCGACCGCAGCAGCTGCGCCGGGGCCGGACCGGTGATCCGCCTCCTCGCCGCCTTCGTCTTCGTCGCCTTGGTCTTCGTCGCTTTACCGCGGGGCTGGGGCTTCGGGATCTGGGCCGGGTCGCGCGCGGGCTGGTCGACCCGCAGCTCGGGCCGCACGCGGGCGTCGATGTCGGCGACCGCCCGGGCGCCCTTGGCGTTCAGGGTCGGCTCGACCCGGATCACGATGCCGTCGGCGCCGAAGAGCTGGCGGGCGCCGTCCGGCCAGGCGCGCACGAGCACGCAGTCGTCGAAACGCACGGTGGCGATGGTGCCGTCGGCGAACGCGCTGATCCCGTCGGGGCCGACCACGAGCTTCTCGTCCGGATCGGCCAGCGACCGGTACGCCGTACCGCTGACCGCCGACTCCGATTCCCGGGGCGCGACCGCGAAGCCGGCCCACTCCGCGTCGCACGGCGTCATCAGCAGGCCTGCCGACCAAGCCCGCGCCGCAAGCTCGGCGACCTCGGCCACGGTCACCGCCTTGGACTCGGCGACGACGTCCTCGACGTCCCGCACCTCGCGCCCGCCGAGCAGGGCCATCGCCTGGACCGGCAGCCGGGCGCCGGTCTCCTCCCGGCGCCGCAGGGTCTCCACCCGCTGATTGACCACCGCGGTCACGTCGGCCTCGTCGATCCGGCCCACCCGCAGCGTGGCCAGCAGGTCGACGAACGCGCCGAGCACGGCGCCCTGCTTCTCGGGCAGCGCGTCGGCGACGGCGGTGATCACCACCCGGTCCCCGGCGATCGGCCGGTAGTCGGTCTTGATCGTGTAGGAGAGGCCGGCCTCCTGCCGCAGCTCGCGGAACATGACCCGTTCGAGCAGCCCGCAGAAGACGGCGGCGGTGGTCGAGCGGGGCACGATGGTGTCCCACGCCAGCACGCCCGGGCCGCCGGGGAAGAAGGCCGGCGTGACCGGCAGCGCCGAGGACGGCTCGGGCGCCGGGCGGCGCTCGCCACGCGGCAGGTCGAGCCGCAGATCGGCCGGGACGGCGTCGCCGGCCACCCACAGCACCGCGTTCTCCGTGGTGAAGTAGCGGGCCACCCACGCGCGCAGATCGTCCTCGGTGATCGTGGGCAGTCCCCACTCCGGGTAGGCGACCGTGCCGTGGTCGCGGGCGCCGTGCCGCCACAGCGCGAGCGGCTCGGCCACGCCCGGGTTGCGGCCGTTCGCCTCCGCCTGCAACAGGTCCTTCTCGACGGCGAGCCGCCGCATCGGCAACTCCCGCAGCGACGCGCACACCCCGTTCAGGAAGGCGATGACGTCCTTCTCGTCGCCCTGCATGTGGAAGTAGGTGAACTCGACGCCGGTCGCGCCGTTGTAGTGGTAGTCGGTGATCCCGACCTCGTGCAGGGCCAGGTGCTCGACCAGATGGGTAATGCCGCGCCGGGCCATCGGCTCGTCGGCGAGCCCGACCCGGAAGGCCAGGCCGGCGTGGGTGGGTCCGGTGGTCGGCGCCAGCAGCACCGGCACGCCGTCGACCTCGAGCCGCTCGATCATCGCTTGCCTTCGTCCCGCAGCGCCCACGCCCGGCGGGCCCGGATCGTCGCCGCGACGTCGTGGTGCAGATAGGCCCACGGCAGCTCGGTGCCGAGGTCGCCGAGCATCCGGAACATGGCCGCCGCCCGTTCCCGGTCGCGCAGCAGGCAGAACGCCATCGCGAAGCCGCTGACCACCGAGACCCAGCCGTAGTCGCGGCGAAAATCGGGGTGCAGCACCGACCGCTCGGCGGCCTCCTCGATCTGACCCCGGACCGAGCGCAGGTAGGCGGTGCCGCCGTCGCCCAGGTCCAGCCAGCGTTCCCAGTGCCCATCCACGACGAGGTACGCCTGGAGCGAGCCCGGCTCGGCGGCGAGCATCGCCTCGCGGGTCCATTCGTGCAGCCGTTCCCACGTGCCGCCCCACTTCGGGCAGAGCTGCTGGAGGAACTGCACCTGACCGGGCAGATGGTGCGGGTCGAGGGCGGCCAGTTTCCCGTACCGGCGCCCGCTCTCGGCCTGGCCCAGCTCGAGGCCGCGGGCCGAGGTCAGCCGCGCCACCCACAAAGCCGGGTCGCCCGGCCGGCGGGCGACGCCGTCGAGAAGGACCACCTCCGCCTTGCGCAACCACCCGTGAAAGGCGGCAAACTGCGCGCGCGACACATGCTCGGCGCGATAGCCGGTACGCACCGCCCACCCCACGCCGATCAGATGCATGCCCAGCATGGCGACGGCGGCGGTGTCCTCCGGATCGCCGGCCACCACGGCCCGGAGAAACTCCTCGAGGTCGTCCCCGTCGGCGCCGTAGCGCAGCAGCATCGACCGCCCGGCCGCCCCCGCGGCATCGACGAGCTCCCGAACGGCCGGCCAGTCGCGCACCGCAAGCGCGGCGCGCACCTTGGCCACCTCCGGGTAGGCGTCCGCCGCATCGAGCAGCACACGGTCCGACATGGCCAGGAAGCATAAATCAAGAAGATCATTTCTGGAGTCCCCATTTTGGGGTGTGGGCGGCGGTGGCTGTGGGGGTGTTTTTGGGGGGTGCTTTGGTGTGCGGGGTTGGGGCGTTTTCGGTGGTTTCTTGGCTGCTTGCGCGGTCCGTGTTGGGTCGGTTGTCTGGTTGTCTCTTGGCCTCGCTTGTTCGCTCGCCCGGCCGTCTTGCGTCGCTTCCCCCAGGCGTTTTGGGCCGCTTCCCCCGGGCCGTCTCGTGGCCGCTTATCGGGCGTCCCGTTGGCGCTTCCCGGCCGTCCCGTTAGTGCTTCCAGGCCGTCCCGGCACCGCTTTCGGCCGTCTCTTCACCGCTTTACCGGCCGTCTTGGGCCGCCTCCCGGGCCATCCCGCGCCGCCTTCTCGGCCGTCTTCTGTCCGATTTCCCGGCACCCGCCGGTAGGCGCCCAAAGTCTGTGGACGGCCCCGCGGAAATGTCACACCCGGCTGCTCTACTCGACCCCACCCAGAAACGGGGTGGGGCGGGCGGAATGGGGCGCGAAGTGGAGAGGGCGCGCGGACCGGGGCGCACGAAGCGGGACAGGACGAGCGGACCGGAGCGCACGGAGCGGGACAGGACGAGCGGGCCGGGCGCGCGGACCGGGGCGCACGGAGCGGGACACGTCGAGCGGACCGGGACGCACGCAGTGGAGCACGGCATGCGGAGCCGGGCGTGCGGACGAGACACGGCGCGCGGAGCGGGGCGCGCGCAGTGGGGCAGGCCGCGCGCAGTGGGCCGCCCGGAGTAGGACTGGGCCGCCCCCGACCCGCACACATCGCACCGGCCCGCAAACACCGCCGGCGCCGCGGCCCACCACCACGACCACGCGCCAACTGAGCAGCAAAACCCAAGCCCTACTCCGCAAGCAGCCCAGCCTCTCCCCCCGGCCGGCCCCAAGACCACACAACGGCCCAACCCGCGGCCACAATCACCACAACCCCCGCGATCAAAAACGCCAGGCCCGGCCCCGACCGGTCGGTCACCACCCCGGCGACCGCGGCGCCCAGGGCGCTGCCTGCATTGGCGGCCACGTTGATCCACGTGCCGGCCTCGGTGCCATACCCGGGCGGGCTCAGGTCATCGGCGGCCAGATACGCGACAACATAGAGCGGCGCCACCGCCAGGCCGCCCACCCCCATCACCACGCCGAGGGAGATCAGGTCTGGGGCGGCGGATGCGGCGAGCAAACCGGCCGCCAGCAACGCGAGCAGGCCGGCGAAATGGTGCGTACGCGGGCGGGTGTGGTGCCGGCGGGACCACAACAGTCCACCCACGACGCTGCCGGTGGCCACGGCGGCCTCGAGCAGGCCGGCGGCGCCGGGGTGGCCGGCGGCCTGGGCTTCGGCGGCCATGCCGGTGTAGGCGGCGCTGATGGCGGCGCCGGCCACGAGCAGGACGGCCAAGACCCGCAACAGGCCGGGCGATCGGAGCGGTCCGGCGGTGAAGAGCCGGGCGGCCAAGACCCGCAACAGGCCGGGCGATCGGAGCGGTCCGGCGGTGAAGAGCCGGGCGGTTGTCGCAATGGTGGGGGGCGCAGCGGCGACCATGCCCAGCGTGCCGAGCAGGAGCAGGGCGGCCGTTGCCAGCAAGGTCCAGCGGGCCGGAGCCAGGGCCAGGCCGACGCCGGCCAGGAGGGGGCCGGTCAGGTAGAGGGTCTCCTCGGCGACGGCGTCCAACGCGTACGCCCGCTGCTTGAGCTCCGTGCCGTCGGTGAGTGAGCGCCAGGTGGACCGCATGGCCGGACCGAGCGGGGGCGCGGCCAGGCCGGCCAGCGCCACGAACGGGACCGGCCACGGGGTGAGCGCGGCGAGCGCGAGAAAGCCTGCGCAGAACAGGGCCAGCCACGGCAGGACTCGGCGCTGGCCGTGGGTGTCGGTCAGGCGGGACTTCAGCGGCAGGGTGATCGAGGCCAGGCCGAAGGCGGCCAGGGCCAGACCGGCCCGGGCGTACGAGCCGGTGGTCTGCTGGACGGTGAACAGGGTGGCGAGCGGCAGGAGCCCGTACGCGAGCCGGCCGCCGAGCGCGGGCACGAAGGCGCGCAACGCTGAGGGCAGCCGGAGGACGGCACGGTAGCTCCCCGCCGATTCGGGGGCGGGCATGAAGTCTCCTCAAGAGGGCGGGGATGTCCGGAAAATCCCGGACCCCTAGTGCCGCGTGGGAGACATGACCGAGAGCCTACGCCCACTCCGGCGCGAGCACGGCCCAGATCTCGGAGTCGTGGTGGACGCCGTTCCAGAAGAAGTTCTGCCGCAGGGTCGCCTCGTGCGTCATGCCGAGGCGGCGGGCCACGGCCGAGCTCGCCTTGTTGTCGGTGCGACAGTGCCACTCGACCCGGTGCAGGCCGCGCTCGCGGAAAGCCCAGTCGATCAGGTGGCGGGCGGCCTTGGTGATCAGGCCGCGGCCGGTGCCGGCCGGCTCCAGCCAGCAGCCGATCTCGGCGACGCCGAAGAACGTGTCGAACGAGACGAACATCGTGCCGCCGACCAGGGTGCCGTCGAGCCAGATGCCGAAGAGCCGGCCCGTGTCGCGGGCCTGCATGTCGGCGTACCTCTGCAGGGTCGCCCGCGCGCCCTCGAGGTCGGCGCTGCGGCTCGCCCACGGGATCCACGGATCGACGGTCTCGCGCGCGCGGTCCATGTGCGCCAGGAACTCCGAAGCGTGCCAGGGCTCGAGCGGTCGCAGCGCGGCGCCGCCCCCGAGATCGACGGTGAACACCCGGGAAGCCTAATGCGCCTCGCCGTCGGGGCCGAACGCGGTGAGGAAGCGGTCGCGGAACTCGTTCATCGGCCACACCGGCGCGTCCGGCGCCGGGGTGAGCCCGTTCGTCCAGCCCCAGCTTTTGACCCGGTCGAGCACCTTCGGATCCTTGGCGACGATCGAGATCGGCACGTCCTTGACGGCGTTCTGGCCGACCACGACCGAGGCCGGCTGGTGGTCACCGAGGAAGACCATCACCAGGTTGTCGTTCCCATACTTCTGCACGTACGAGATGAGCGTGTCGACGGAGTAGGCGATCGACGTGGCGTACGCCTCCTTGACCCGGTGCCCGTCCTTCCAGACGCTGCCCGCGCCCTCGGCCGACTTGATGATCGGCCCGTAGACCGAGCCGTCGCCGAGCTGGTCCCAGTCGAGCGTCTTCGGCAGCGGCGCCCACGGGGTGTGGCTCGACGTGAGGGTCACCTCGGCCAGCAGCGGCCCGCGGCCGGCCTTGCCGTACTCGAACTTGTCCAGCTGCCGCATCGCGTACTGGTCGGGCATCGTCGACCAGCTGAGCATCGGGCCGTGGTAGTCGAGCGAGTGCACGTCGTAGACCTGGTCGTAGCCGTAGAACTGCCCCTCGGGCCAGGCATAGGTCACGCCCGGCTCGATCCCCACCGTACGGAAACCCGCTCTTTTGAAGGCCCTCGTGAGCGTGAGCCGGTCGGTGTTGACCAGGCTCCGGTAGCGCTGCTGGTTGTCGATCCACAGTCCGGAGAGGAACGTCGAGTGGGCCAGCCAGCTGCCGCCGCCCGCGGTCGACGAGGTGAGGAAGCCGGTGCGGGCCGCGAATCCCTTCGCCGCCAGCTTGGCGTCGTCGGCCTTGAGCTGGGCGAGCACCGTGCCGTTGAACTCGGGGTTCTGCACCGCGTCGCGGCCGTAGCTCTCCACGAAGCCGATGATCACGTCCTTGCCGCGCAGCGCCGTGAGCAGCTGGTCGTCGGGCAGGTTGCGGAACGCGTCGACCTGCACCTCGCGGTCGAACCGCTTCTGGTCCTCGATGTCCTGCGGCACCTTGAGCGCGGTGTCACGGGCCAGCTCGGCGGCGGCCTGGGCGGCCACCGGGACGCCGCCGACGATCTGCACGCCGAAGACGGCAAGGATGATCCAGGCCGAGGCGAAGGCGAAGACGGCGTGGCGGGTGGGGCGGGCATGCCGCGCGAGCAGGCGACTTATCCGCCGTACGGCGAAAGTCAGCGACGTGAGCAGCGCCGCGACCGACGCGATGGCCGCCACCGCCACCCCGAACGCGCCGAGCTTACCGATCGAGTCCTCGAGGAAGTGGTAGCCGTCGCTGAACAGCACCCAGTCGAGCACCGGGTCGAACTCGCGGGCCAGCACGTAGAAGAAGCCGATGTCGACGATCTTCACCACGGTGAGCACGCCGAGCGTGAAGCCGAGGATCGTCGCCGTCCACCGCCGCGGCCGCTCCGGCAGCGCGAGCAGCACGGCGATCGCGACGATCGCCTCGATCGGGATGCGGACGAGGGCGTTCAGCCAGAAGTTCCCCGGTGGCAACCGCGTGATCTGGTCGGGGAGGACCAGCGCCAGGAAGACGAGCAACGCGGCGAGACTGGTGACCACCGCGCCACCGACATGGCGCAGATGGTTTTTGATCTGGGACAACTCGGGTTTCCTAACCGCCGTGAGCGACCTGCCTCCAGGTACACGGCGGGTGCGGGGCTTCGGTTCAAGCCGAGGCTACGCCCCCACGCTCTGCTTCTGCGCAAGCAGGGCGGTGATGCCGGACGGGTCCGCCGGCCTGCCGAAGAGATAGCCCTGGCCGTGGTCGATGCCGATCCGGCGTAGCGTCTCCCACTGCTCGGCCGACTCGATGCCCTCGGCCACGGTCTTCATCTTCAGCGCCTGGCCGAGGCCGGCCACGGCGTCGACCAGGGCGACGTCGTCCTCGTCGATGTGCACCTCGTCGACGAACGTCTTGTCGATCTTGATGACGTCGACCGGGAGCTGCTTGAGGTAGCTGAGCGACGAGTAGCCGGTGCCGAAGTCGTCGATGGCCAGGCGGACGCCGAGGCGGCGCAGCGCGTGCAGGGTCTCCTTGGCCGCCTCGATGTCGGCCATCAGCATCGACTCGGTGATCTCCAGGGTCAGCGAGGCGGCGTCGAGGCCGGCGTCGGCCAGCGCCGCGGCGACGTCGTCGACCAGGCCCGCGTACTGGAACTGGCGGGCGGACAGGTTGACGTTGACGTGCAGCCCGGCCGCGTCCGGCGTCTCGGCCCGCCAGCGGGCCAGCTGGGCGCAGGCCTGGCGGAGCACCCAGCGGCCGAGCGGGACGATCAGGCCGTTGGCCTCGGCGCCGGCGATGAAGTGGTACGGGCCGAGCAGCCCATCGCGCGGATGCTGCCACCGGACGAGGGCCTCGACCGCCGTCAGCCGTTGCGTGTGCATGTCGACGACGGGCTGGTAGAGCACGCGGAACTCCTCGTGCTCGAGCGCGTGCTCGAGGTCGGCCCGCTGCTGCGCCTCCTCGAGCACCGACATGGTCATGGTCGGGTCGAAGATGGCGTACCCGTTCCGGCCGGCCCGCTTCGCCGCATACATGGCCAGGTCGGCGTTGCCGAGCAGCTGCTCGGCGCAGACGATGCCGGCCTCGCCCGGCTCGCATGCGGCCGAGCTGGCGATGCCGATGCTCAGCGAGCAGGTGATGTCGCGGCTGGCGAGCCGGATCGGCTCGTGCGCGGTGGCCAGCAGACGGTCGGCGAGGCGGGACGCGTCGGCCGGGTCGAGGTCGCGCAGCAGGATGGCGAACTCGTCGCCACCGAGCCGGGCCAGCACGTCGCCGGGGCGCACCTGGCCGCGCAGCCGCTCGGCGATCGTGGTCAGCAGCTCGTCGCCGGCGCTGTGCCCGAGGTTGTCGTTGACCAGCTTGAAGTCGTCGAGGTCGAGCAGCAGCACGGTGACCGGGCGACCGATGCCGCCGGCGGCCACGGCCTCCTCCAGCGTGCGCCGGAACATGGCCCGGTTCGGCATGCCGGTCAGCGAGTCGGTGAAGGCCTGGCGGCTGAGCTGCTGCTCGAGCTCGCGCCGGGCGCCGATGTCGCGCAGGCTCACCACCACGGCCTGCAGGTCCGGGTCGTTGATCCAGTTGGTGCCGATGACGTCGACGTAGACCCACTCGCCGGACCGGTGGCGCAGCTTGGACTCGGTGCGGTCGCTGCGCCCGATCGGCAGCGCCAGCATGCCGTTCAGGAAGTCGTGCACGCCGCCGAGGCGGTCCTCGCCGATCAGCTCGTGGAGGCGCTTGCCGGTGAGGTCCTTCGCCCGGTAGCCGAGCAGCTGCTCGACGGACGGGCTCACGTACTTCAGCGTGCCGTCCCGGCCGACCGCGAGCACGGCGTCGGCCGAGGCCTCGAGCAGGGTCTCGGCCCGCTGCTCGGCGGCGCGGCGGCGGGCGTCGAGGCGGCCGCGGCTCTGCGCGTTGACCGCGGTCAGCACGATGACGCAGCAGTAGATGGCGAGCACGACCCCGGCGGTGGCCGCGCCGAGCCTGGCCTGCCCGGGCAGCAGCGCCGCGTAGCCGATGCCGCTGAGGCAGCCGAGCAGGACGACGGTCCGGGGCGGCCAGACCGCGGCCGCGGTCATCAGCAGGAGGACGGCGGCCGGCAGGTACAGCGTCATGCCCCGGGAGTCGCCGACGCCGAACAGGAACATGACCGGCAGCTGCCCGAACCACCACAGCAGCAGCCGCGAGCGGAAGCCGGGCCGGCGCACCAGGCGGTTCCACGGCAGCCGCACGGCGGCGAGCTGGACGACCACCGCCACGGCGACCGGGATCAGCCACCAATGCCGGTTCGCGGGCCAGCTCAGCGCGATCCGGAGGCCACCGATCGAGGTGAGCACGGCGGCGATCCACGTGCCGATGCGGATCTGGCGGGCCCAGTAGTCCGCAGTGTGATCGTCAAACTCCAGTCTCCGCACGGGCCGTCCATCGGCCGGGCCTCGCAGGACCTGAGCGGAACGCCACCCATGACAAATGTCAGTGGCTGAGTGAGTGCTCGCTCAGTTAGAGTTCCCTCTCGTGGAGAACAGGCGTAGACGGGTCCCGGCGCTCGCGCCGGAGGAGCGCCGGGCGGCCCTTATCGCGGCGACCATCCCGCTGCTGCACGAGCACGGGCTCGAGGTCAGCACCCGGCAGATCGCGGCCGCCGCGGGCGTGGCCGAGGGCACCATCTTCGGCGTCTTCGAGAGCAAGAACTCGCTGGTCGTGTGCTCGGTGATCAAGGCGCTCGACCCGCAGGCGACGCTGGACGGGCTGGCCGCGATCGACCGGTCGCTGCCGCTGCGCGAGCGGATGACCGAGGCGGCCGATCTGATCCACGCCCGGATGGCCGAGAACGCGCAGCTGATGGCCGCGGCGCGGAAGCTGATCCTGGCCGGGCAGAGCGACCCCGAGACGCAGGGGCGGATGGCGTCGAGCCGGGAGCGGCTGAGCGCCGCCCTGGCCGCGGTGATCGAGCCGGACGCCGGCTGGCTGCGCCGCTCTCCCCGGGCGGTGGCGCAGATGCTGCTGCTGTTCTGCGGCGCCAACACCTTCGGGCCGTTCGGCGACCCGGAGGGCTTCCGCGGGGCCGACCTGGTCTCGCTGCTCCTGGACGGGCTGCTCGTCCGGGACGAGAAGGACGACGAAAACGACGACGAAGAGGACAAACGGGGGGACCGGTAGAAGTGCTCATCCAACTGCTACGCAGTCATCTACGGCCGTACAAGAACGCGATCGCCCTGGTCGTGCTCTTCCAGTTCATCCAGACCCTGGCCACGCTCTACCTGCCCACGCTGAACGCCGACATCATCGACAACGGCGTGGTCAAGGGCGACACCGGCTACGTCATGCGGATCGGCGCCGGCATGCTGGGCATCACGGTCCTGCAGATCCTCGCCCAGGCCGTCGCGGTGTACTTCGGCGCGCGTACGGCCATGGCGGTCGGCCGCGACGTGCGCTCCTCGATCTTCACCCGGGTCCAGCAGTTCTCGGCCCGCGAGGTCGGGCAGTTCGGCGCGCCGTCGCTGATCACCCGGACCACCAACGACGTGCAGCAGGTCCAGATGCTGGTACTGCTCACCTTCACGCTGATGGTCTCGGCCCCGATCATGTGCGTCGGCGGCATCGTGCTGGCGCTGCGGCAGGACGTGCCGCTCTCGGCCCTGCTGCTGGTCATCGTGCCGCTCCTGGTGATCGTGGTCGCCCTGATCATCAGCCGGATGCGGCCGCTGTTCCGCTCGATGCAGGTGCGGATCGACAAGGTCAACCAGGTGATGCGCGAGCAGATCACCGGCATCCGGGTGATCCGCGCGTTCGTCCGCGACGAGCGCGAGCGGGCCCGCTACGAGGGCGCCAACGACGAGCTCACGGACGTCTCGCTCAGGGTCGGCAAGCTGATGGCGCTGATGTTCCCGACCGTCATGCTGATCGTGAACATGTCCAGCATCGCGGTGCTGTGGTTCGGCGGGCACCGGATCAACAGCGGCGAGATGCAGATCGGCGCGCTCACCGCGTTCCTCAGCTACCTCATGCAGATCCTCATGTCGATCATGATGGCCACCTTCATGTTCGTGATGATCCCGCGGGCCGAGGTCTGCGCCGAGCGCATCCGCGAGATCCTGACCACCGAGTCCAGCGTCGAGCCGCCGCGCGCGCCGGTCACCACGCTCAGCCGGCACGGCTTCCTCGAGCTGCGCAACGTCGGCTTCCGCTACCCGGGCGCCGAGGCGCCGGTGCTGTGCGACGTGTCGCTCACCGCCCGGCCGCGCGAGGTCACGGCGATCATCGGCAGCACCGGCAGCGGGAAGACGACGTTGCTCAACCTCATTCCCCGGCTCTTCGACGCGACCGAGGGCGAGGTTCTGGTGGACGGCGTCGACGTGCGCGATCTGGACGAGGGGCTTCTTTCCCGTACGGTCGGATTCGTCCCGCAGAAGCCATACCTCTTCACCGGCACCGTCGCCTCGAACCTGCGCTACGGCAACCCGGACGCGACCGACCAGCAGTTGTGGGAGGCGCTCGAGGTCGCCCAGGCCCGGGACTTCGTCGAGCGGATGGACGGCGGCCTCGACGCGCCGATCGCGCAGGGCGGCACCAACGTCTCCGGCGGCCAGCGGCAGCGGCTCGCGATCGCCCGGGCGCTGGTCGCCAAGCCCGAGGTCTACCTCTTCGACGACTCGTTCTCGGCACTCGACTACGCCACCGACGCCGCGCTGCGGGCCGCGCTGACCCGGCACATCGCCGACGCGACCGTGGTCGTGGTCGCCCAGCGGGTCAGCACGATCCGCGACGCCGACCGGATCATCGTGCTCGACGACGGCCGGGTGGCCGGCAGCGGCACGCACTCCGAGCTCATGGACCGCAATCCGACGTACCGGGAAATCGTTCTGTCGCAGCTCACCGAGCAGGAGGCCGCCGCATGACCGCGCCCGTTCGCAGGCCCGGGCCGCCGGTGGGCGGACCGCCCGCCGCCCGGATGATGATGGGCGGCGGCGCGCCGCCCGAGAAGCTGCAGGACTTCAAGGGCTCGACCAAGCGGCTGCTGAGCCTGCTCAAGCCGCAGCGGGCGCTGGTCGGCCTGGTGCTGCTGTTCGGCATCTGCAGCGTCGCGCTCTCGGTCTCCGGGCCGCGGCTGCTCGGCCACGCCACCGACATCATCTTCGCCGGCGTGGTCGGCAAGCAGGTGCCGGCCGGCGCGACCAAGCAGCAGATCGTCGACGGGCTGCGGGCCCAGGGCGAGAACACCCGGGCCGACCTGCTGTCGTCGATCGACTTCGTCCCGGGCCAGGGCATCGACTTCACCCGGCTGGCACACCTGCTCGGCTGGGTGGCGGTCGTCTACCTGTGCGCCTGGCTGTTCGGCGTCCTCCAGGGCCGGCTGACCGCGACCGTGGTGCAGCGGGCCGTCTACCGGCTGCGGCAGGACGTCGAGGCGAAGCTGTCGCGGCTCCCGCTGTCGTACTTCGACCAGCAGCCCCGCGGCGAGGTGCTGAGCCGGGCCACCAACGACACCGACAACATCGCGCAGACCCTTCAGCAGACGTTCGCGCAGCTCATCACGGCCCTGCTGATGATCGTCGGGGTGCTCGGCTTCATGTTCTGGATCTCCTGGATGCTGGCGCTGATCGCGCTGATCACGGTGCCGGTGTCGATCCTGGTGACCACCTTCATCGGCAAGCGCTCGCAGCCCAACTTCGTCGCCCAGTGGGGCACGACCGGCAAGCTCAACGGCCACATCGAGGAGATGTTCACCGGGCACTCGCTGGTCAAGGTCTTCGGCCGGCAACAGGAGGCTCAGGCCAAGTTCGACGAGCACAACGAGAAGCTGTACGCGTCGAGCTTCCGCGCCCAGTTCATCTCCGGCCTGATCCAGCCCAGCATGATGTTCATCAGCAACCTGAACTACGTGCTGGTGGCCGTGGTCGGCGGCCTCCAGGTCGCGTCCGGCACCCTGTCGCTGGGCGAGGTGCAGGCGTTCATCCAGTACTCGCGTCAGTTCAGCCAGCCGCTGACCCAGGTCGCCTCGATGGCCAACCTGATCCAGTCCGGCGTGGCGTCGGCCGAGCGGGTGTTCGCCCTGCTCGACGCCCCCGAGCAGTCGGCCGAGCCGCCGTCGGCGAACGTCGGCCGGGTCGAGGGGCGGGTCGCGTTCGAGGACGTGTCGTTCCGGTACGTGCCGGAGAAGCCGCTGATCGACCACCTGTCGCTGTCGGTGTCGCCCGGCCAGACGGTCGCGATCGTCGGGCCGACCGGCGCCGGCAAGACCACGCTGGTCAACCTGATCATGCGCTTCTACGACGTCGACTCCGGGCGGATCACGCTCGACGGCATCGACATCAACGCGATGACCCGCGAGGAGCTGCGCGAGCAGATCGGCATGGTGCTGCAGGACACCTGGCTGTTCGGCGGGACGATCGCGGAGAACATCGCGTACGGCGCGGACTCGTTCGACATGGACGCGGTGCGGGCGGCGGCCGAGGCGGCGCACGTCGACGCGTTCGTGCGCATGCTGCCGGACGGCTACGACACGGTGATCGACGAGGAGGGCTCGAACGTCAGCGCCGGCCAGAAGCAGCTGATCACCATCGCCCGGGCGTTCCTGGCCGAGCCGAGCATCCTGATCCTCGACGAGGCCACGAGCTCGGTCGACACGCGTACCGAGGTGCTGATCCAGCGGGCCATGAACACGCTGCGCAGCGGCCGGACCAGCTTCGTGATCGCGCACCGGCTGTCCACCATCCGCGACGCCGACGTGATCCTGGTGATGGAGCACGGCAGCATCGTCGAGCAGGGCACGCACGACGAGCTGATCGCGGCCGGCGGCGCGTACGCCCGGTTGTACTCGGCGCAGTTCGCCCAGGCCGTCGCCGAGGTCGACTGAGCTTCGGTGACAAAGCGACGGGGGCGGCCCGTGTGGGCCGCCCCCGCCTTCGTTCCGTCAGGTGTTACTTACTTGACCGTGAACCGCTTGACGTCGGAGTAACCGCCCGCCAGGCCGTTCGGCGTGTAGCCGGCCACGAACGCCCGGACCGCCACGGCGGTGCCGGAGGCCAGCTTCGCGGTGGCCCGCCACTGGTTGTTGGCGCCGGTCGTGCCCTTCCAGGCGTTGACCCACTTGCCGCCGACCCAGCGCTGGACGATGACCGACTGGCCGGCGCCGCGCGGGGTGCCCTGAACCGCGAAGCTCACGACGCCCTTGGCGGTGGAGCTGGCCACGAAGACCGGCGCCTGGGTGACCGTGACCCGCTTCTCGGCGGTGGTCTCGTCGCCGGACCGGACCGCGAAGCGGTAGCCCTGGCTCAGCGTCCGGGTGAAGGTGAACGCGCCGTTCGCGCCGGCCGTGGTCGTGGCCAGCTTGGCCAGCGCCGCGTTGGCGGCCGAGATCGGCGCGCCCCAGAGCTCGACGGTCGCGCCGGCGGTCGCCTTGCCGGAGATCGGCGTGTTGATGCCACCGGTGACGTTGGCCGCGACGTTGAGCGTCAGCGCGGTCGGCGTCGGGTTGCTGGTGCCGGTCCCGATGACGATCGCACCGGACGTGACGGCGCCGACCCCGCTGAGCGAGGTGCCGGAGACGATGACCGTCTCGTTGCCCTCGTCGGACTTGTCCTCCAGCAGCGGCACCACGGCGATCGGGATCACGGTCCCGGCCTCGGTGCCACCCGGGATGGTGACCGACTGGGTGCCGGGGTTGGTGAAGTCGGACGAGTCGGCGGCCTTGCTGCCGCCCACCGACCCACCGGCGAACGAGATGTTGTAGACGACGTCGTTCTCCGAGCCGGCCGTCACGGTGGCGGTGACCTGAGCGGTCTCGCCCTCCTTGGCGGTGACGTTGTCGATCTTCAGCGCCGGCGGCTTGTCGTCGTTCTGGATGGTGAGCGTGACGTTCTTCGACTGCGCACCCGACACGGTGCCGGAGGTGACCGCCGCCTGCAGCGAGACGTCCTCGTCCGACTCGTAGAGGCCGTCACCGTAGACCAGCACCACCGCGTCCGCGCTGGTCTTGCCGGCCGGGATGGTCACCTGCTGGGTGACCGCCGTGTAGTCGGCGGCGCCGGGCTGCGCGCCGCTGGTGTTGTCGTTGATGTCGACCGTGATCGGCTCGCTGCTCGGCGAGCTGAGCTTGATCGGGATCAGCACCGGCGTGGTGCCGTCGTCACCCTCCTTGACCTTCGCGTCGCCGACCGAGAGCGTCGGCAGCGGGTCGTCGTCCTTGATCGTGACCGCGACCGGCGAGTTGCTGACGTCGGCGGACGTGTCGCCCTGCGCCTGGCCGAGAGTGACGTTGAAGGTCTCGTCGCCCTCGTGGAGGGTGTCGCCCATGACGTCGACCGTGAAGGTCTGGCTCGTCGTGCCGGCCGGGAAGACCAGCTTGCCGCTCTTCAGCACGAAGTCGGCGCCCGCCGTCGCGTCGCTGGCGGTCACACCGGAGGCCTCGGCGGCCCAGTTGACGGTGACCGCGCGGCCGGAGGCCGGCTTGAGGGTCGCCGTGAAGGTGCGGGCCTGCCGGCCGTTGTTGCCCTCGGTGACCGACGTCGGGTCGACGGTGACGGTCGGCACCAGCGCCTGGTCGGCGTCGGTGATCTCGGTGTCCCGCTTGACGGTCGCGCCGAGAACGGCGTTGGTCGGGTCGGAGATCGTGACGCCGTAGGCCTCGGTGTTCTCGTTGAGGTTGTCCGCGGTGAGCGGGACGTCGAACGTGCCGGTCGCCGATCCGGGCTGGATGGTGACGGTACGGTCGGTCGGGTACGTGAAGTCGCTGCCCGGGGTGGCCTTGTCGTCGCCCGTCGGCAGCGTGGTCGGGTCGCCCGCGCTCCACTTCACCGTGATCGGCAGCTCCGACGGCGGGTTGGCGGTCACCGTGTAGGTGATCGTGTCGCCCTCGGCCCCGGTTGCGGCACTCTGCGAGAGCGTCACCACCGGCGTGGTCTCGGCGTCCTTGATGCTGACCGTCGTCGACGCTGTCTTCGGCGTGACGCCGCTGACCGCGGTGCCGTTGACGTTGAACGTCTCGAGGTCGGCCGCGTCCTTGGTGCCGTCGCTCTTGACCGTGACCGGGAACGTCACGGTGTTCTTCAGGCTGTTGGCCGGGACGGTGAGCTGGCCGGTCACGGCCGTGTAGTCGGTGTCCGCCGTCGCCGTGCCGCCACCGCTGGTCATGTTGATGACGGTGTCGGTCGCCGACTTGCCGCTGAGCGTGGCGGTGATGTTGGTCGTCACGTCGGTGCTGCCGTCGCGGTTCTCGGTCACCGTGGCCGGCGAGGCGGACAGCGTGTAGGACGGCATCTGCTGGGCGTCGAGGATCGTTCCGACGCCGCTCGCGGTGTCGCCGTTGCCGTCGTCCGCGGTGAGGGTGAACTTCTCGGTGCCCTCGTAGACCTGGTCGTTGACGGCCTTGACGGCGATGGTCTGCACGAGCGTGCCCGCCGTGAACGTGAGGCTCGACTGCGCCTGCGTGAGCGCCGCGACGTCCGTCGAGTCGGCGGTGCTGGGGCTGCCGAAGTCGTAGGCGATGGAGTACGTCGCGCCGACGCAGTCCGCGCCGCTGGTGCAGCGGATGGTGAAGGTCATGGTGTCGCCCTCGGTGGCCGAGGCGGTCGACACGATGAGGCCGTTGGTGCTCGGAGCGGCCATCGCCGGGGTGGCCATGAAGGTCGGCACCAGGCCGACGAAGCCGGCCACAGCGGAGGCGAGCAGCGTCCGCGCGGATTTCTTGCCACGCAGCGTGAACGGGACCGAGCCGCTCTTGGCCGCATGGGCTTCTGGATAGCGCATGTCTTTTCTTTCTCCTTCGGCGGCTGGGCTGCCTCCGTCGGGGGAGGCCCCTGGCTTTGCGTCCCCGCCTTACGGCGGGTTTGCCTGTTCGGGTACCGCACACGAGGGCGGAACGGGGCGCCGGAAAACCCGGCTGAGCAGCGCCAACACCGGATGTCGAAGATCCGGCATGATGTCGCGCCTTCCGTAATCTAACCGGCGAATATGAGCGTTACTGGCGGAACGCAATTTTCCGGGTTAAATCGGGGCAAGACGGCCGCGCGGCAGCCCGCGCGCTTCGGGTGGACCGAACGGACCATGCCAGCCCGGCGGAGAAGGTGCGGGCGGTTACGCCCAGAGCGAAGAGCGCAACCGGCTCTCTCAACCACTGACCAGGCGCAACGCCAGCATCGGACAGCGGTCCACGGCCTGCCGTGCCGCGCCCTCCAGCGGGCGGGGCACGGCCGGCTCGCGGTGGCCGCCCCGCGCCACCGGGTAGCCCCAGTCGTCCTCGGCCAGCAGCTCCTCCAGCAGCTCGGTGCAGACTCCACGGCCGTCGCAGGCGGTCCAGTCGATGTGCAAGCGACTCATCGCCAGCCCTCCGTCGCGGCTCCGGTGGCCAGGCACCGCCCGCCGAGATGCGCGGCCACGTCCGCCCCGAACGCCCGCATCGCGGTCAGCACCAGCCGGCCCGTGCCGTCCGGGTGCCGGCAGGCGCCGCGCCCGGTGACCAGGGCGGCCAGCCGCGCCACCTCGCCCGGCAGCCCGGCCCGCGGGCGGCCGACGGCCAGGTCGGCGAGCGTGGCCGCCATCCGGGGCAGCCCGTTCACGCACGGCCCGCATTGGCCGGCGACCTGGCCGGCCAGATAGTTCGCGATCCGCGCGGTTTCGACGAGGCCGCAGACATCGGCCGGGAGCGCGACGATCACGCCCGCACCCGGCGAGGCGCCGAGCGGCTCGAGGGCCCGCCGGCTGACCGGTAGCGCCGGGTCGGCCGGAACCCAGCCGCCGTGATATCCGCCGACCAGCACCGCCTGGAGGGGGGAGGTCGCGCCCCCGGCCGCCGAGATCAGGTCGCCGAGGGGAACGCCGTAGCCGGCCTCCACCACGTCCGGCCGCGCCACCGCGCCGCTGACCGTGGCGAGAAACGTGCCCGGCTCCTCGGCGGTCCCGGCCGAGCGGAACCAGCCGGCGCCGAGGCGGGCGATCAGCGCGAGGCGGGCGAGCGTCTCCACGTTCTGCACGAGGGTGCCGGTGTCGACCAGGCGGATCCGCTTGTCGGCCGGGACCGCGCCGTGCCCGGCGACCGAGGAGGCGACGGCGGTCTCCTCCCCCGCGACGAAGGCATCCGGCGCCGCGTGCAGCCCCACCGGCAGCGCGTCGAGGCCCGCACCCCGGCGCGCCGCCAGCAGGTCGCGCAGCCGCGGGAGCACGCCGGCCGGCGCGTAGAGGTGGGCGTGAGCGGCGCCGGTCGCCCGGGCCGCGAGCTGCAGCCCGTCCAGCACCAGGTTCGGCTGACGAAGCAGCAGCGCGCGGTCCTTGCCGCTGGCCGGCTCGCCCTCGGCGCCGTTGGCGATCACGGTCTTCGAGCGCCGGGCCGCCGCCACCGCGCTCAGCTTGCGCCCGACCGGGAAGCCGGCGCCGCCCCGGCCGGTCAGACCCGAATCACGGGCGAGGCCGATGATCTGGCCGGCGTCCAGCGACGGCAGGCGCCCGTACCGGCCGAGGTGCCCGTCCAGCGTGCCGTCGCCGTCGAGGAGCCGGCTGGGTGCCTCGGTCCGGCTGATCATCGCAGGGCCTCCCCGCTCTGCTCACAAATGCGCGCCGGATGGATCGCTCTCATCGGGAGACCTCCTCGAGGTGCGGCCGCAAGCGCGGGGCGATGCGGCGCTCGGCTCGGGCCGGGAAACGGGCGAACGACGGGGAGATGCGCCAGATCACGGCCGCGGCCACGACGGCCGCGCAGGTCAGGGCGATCGTCCACAACCACCAGACGGCGCGGTCGGTGCCGGTGCCGAGCCCGTGCGCCAGGGCCACCGGCCAGCACAGATAGGCCAGCCAGTGCACGATTCGCCAGGTGCGGGCGCCGAGGCGGTGCCGCAGCAGACTCGTGACGACCAGCGCGAGCACCAGGTCGAGGGCGAGCGTCCCGAGCCCCTGCCAGAGCGGGCGGTAACTGCCGGCGAACGGCAAGACCAGATCAAGGACTCGCAATTGCGCGTACGGGTCGAAAAGCAGACTGATCACGTGGCCGGCCAGGAATACGACCGCGAGGAGGGCCGCGTTCCGATGCAGCAACGAGACCGCGAACCGGGGCAGCCCGAACGCCGGCCGCCCCGACCGAGCGCCGATGCCGAGCGCGACCACGACCGTGAGCAGCACGAGCGAGACGACGCCGGAGCCCCGGGCGAAGTACCAGAGCGCGTCGCTCACGACGGCCACCCGCCCCGCGTCAGCCCGCCGCTCACGACGGCCACCCGCCCCGCGTGAGCACGTCGAGGCCCGGGGTCACCAGCCGGCTCGGCGCGCGGCCGAGCAGGTCGGGGGCGGCGTGCCCGCGGACGATCGCCGCGGTGCTCAGCGTGTTCGCCCGCAGGCAGCTGAAGGCGGCCACCGACACCGTGCGCCAGACCGGCGCGGCCGGGCGGCCGGTGCGCGGGTCGACGATGTGGTGCAGCAGCTCGCCGGGGCGGCCCCAGGTGCGGCCCGCGGTGCTGGAGGTCGCGAGGGCGGTGCCGGCCGGCAGGCGTACGGTCGCCGCGGGGTCGCCCGGCCGGTCCTGCACCAGCACCCGCCACGCACCGCCCGCCGGGGCACGCCCCGCGGTCGCGATGTCGCCGCCCAGCGCGACCAGCACGCCGACGTCGAGCCGCTCGGCCACCCGGGCCGCGGCCCGGTCGGCCGCCACCGCCTTCGCCGTCGCCCCCAGATCGAGCAGCACCCCATCCGGCACGGTCAGCACCCCGCCGAGCCCGGCCGGCACCGCACCGGGCCCGGCCGGCGCGCCGACGGTCGTTGACGCGGTCTGGAGCCGCACCGCTCGCCAGTCGGGGGTCGGGAAGACCCGCACCGCCGGCGCCACCGCCCGTCCGGTGATCGCCGCGAAGTCGCGGTCGTAGCCGAGCCCGCACAGCGCCGCGCCCACCGTCGGGTCGACCGCGCCGTCGGTCTCCCGGGCCGCGTCGAGGGCGGCGCCGACCAGGTGGGCGAGCAGCGGGCCGACCGGCACCGGCCGCCCGCCGGACCGGCACGCCCGCCGCAGCTCGGAGTCGGCGCGGAACCGGCTGCACGCCGCGTCCACGGCCGCCAGCTCGCGCGCGACCAGGTCGGTGGCCTCGGCCAGCCGGGCCGGGTCGGTGACCACGATCCGGGCGGTCGTGCCCCAGACCGGCCACTGTGCGGTGTCGGCGCCGATCGGCAGGGTCTCCACGAGTGGCATGTCACGACCCTCCCGAGGTGGCCTGGCCGCCGTCGCTGCTGCCGCTCAGGCTCGGATAGGTGCCGGCGCTCTGGTCGCCGCTCGAGCCGGACGTCGTCGAAGAGCCGTCCGAGGTCGTCGAGCTCTCCGAGGTCGTCGCGCTTCCCGAGGTCGTCGCGCTGGTCCCGCCCGAACCCGAGTCGGCGGCGTAGGCGGCCACGCCGACGGCGGCCGTCCCGGCCAGGCTTGCCGCGACCAAGGCGCCGGTGAGCAGCGTCGTCCTGCGCAGTCCGGTGTCCCGCTTCATCCCGTCGCTCCCCCTTCGTTGACCACTCAACCGATCGTGGGGCGCGGGCTTGGCTCTGACCTGTGCCGATCCTTCGCGGTTCCTGTGAACTCAGATGTAACAAGAAGTAAGTCGATCGGCCGTATCGGCGAAGGCTGCTTGCTCCCTAGATTGATTTCCGAAGCGCTGACGACCTAGGGGGAACTCCACAATGTCCGTCATTCCGCAGCACACCCTCGACGACATCGACCGGGTCAACGCCACCGGCCTCACCCCGGTGGTCTTCATCCACGGACTGTGGCTGCTGCCGAGTAGCTGGGACCGCTGGGCCGAGGTCTTCCAGGCGGCCGGCTACGCCCCGATCTCCCCCGGCTGGCCCGACGACCCGGAGACGGTCGAGGAGGCCAAGGCGCATCCGGAGGTGTTCGCGGGCAAGACGGTCGGGCAGGTCGCCGACCACTACGCCGAGGTGATCGGCAAGCTCGACAAGCAGCCGGCCGTGATCGGCCACTCGTTCGGCGGCCTGCTCGCGCAGATCCTCGCCGGGCGCGGCCTGTCCAACGCGACCGTGGCCATCGACGCCGCGCCGTTCCAGGGCGTCCTGCCGCTGCCGATCTCGACGCTGCGCGCCGCCTCGGCGGTGCTGAAGAACCCGGCCAACTACAGCAAGGCGATTCCGCTGACCTACGAGCAGTTCCGGTACGCCTTCGCCAATGCGGTCAGCGAGGAGGAGGCGCACGAGCTGTACGACCAGTTCGCCGTGCCGGCCCCGGGCGCGCCGCTCTTCCAGGGCGCCGTGGCGAACTTCAACCCGTGGAGCGAGGTCAAGGTCGACCACGAGAACGCGTACCGTGGCCCGCTTCTGATCATCTCCGGCGCCAAGGACCACACCGTCCCGCCGGCCATCGTCGAGGCCAACTACAAGATCCAGCAGAAGAACAGCGGGGTCACCGAGTTCGCCTCGATCCCGGACCGCGGGCACTCGCTGACCATCGACAGGGGCTGGCTCGAGGTCGCCAACACCGCGCTCGCGTTCGTGCAGCGGTTCAGCGAGCGCTGACGCCTGCTACAGCAGGCCGTGCCGCATCGCCGTGGTCACCGCGGCGGTGCGGTCGGCCACGTCCAGCTTGTTGAAGACGCGCAGCAGGTGGGTCTTCACGGTGGCCTCCGAGATGAACAGCCGCTTGCCGATGTCGGCGTTGGTCAGCCCGCTCGCCACCAGCCGCAACACCTCGGCCTCGCGGGCCGACAACGCGGGGGGCGCGGGCTGCCGCACCTGACGGACCAAAGTGGACGCCACGCTCGGCGCGAGCACGGTCTCGCCCCGGGCCGCGGCCCGCACGGCGTCGGCGAGCTCGGCCGGCGACGCGTCCTTGAGCAGGTAACCGCAGGCGCCGGCCTCGATCGCGCGCAGGATGTCGCGGTCCGACTCGTATGTGGTGAGCACCATGACCTTCGTGCCGGGGACGCTCTTGAGGATCCGCTCGGTCGCCGAGACGCCGTCGCCGTCCGGCATCCGCAGGTCCATCAGCACGATGTCGGGTTGCTCGGCGGCGGCCAGCGCCACGCCGGCGTCGCCCGACCCGGCCTCGCCCACCACGGTGAGGTCGGGCTCGGCGTCGAGCATGCCGCGCAGCCCATGCCGTACGACCGGATGGTCGTCCACCAGGATGATCCGGATCATGCCGGCACCTCCAGCTCGATCGTCGTGCCCATCTCCGGGTCGCTGAGCACGGTCAGCGAGCCCGCCACCTGGTCGGCGCGGGCGCGCATGCCGTTGAGCCCGAAGCCGTCGGCCGCCGCCGGGTCGAAGCCGTGGCCGTCGTCGCGGACCACGAGCCGCACCGACGCCGGGCCGTAGGCGAGCAGCACCGCCGCCTCGTGGGCGCCCGCGTGCCGGCGCACGTTGGTCAGCGCCTCCTGGGCGGCGCGCAGCAGCACGACCTCGACCTTGGTCGGCAGCTCCCGCTCGTCGCCGGTCACCCGGACGGTCGCCGGCGTGCCGGTCTCCGCCGAGAAGCGGGCGGCCTGCCGGCGTACGGAATCGGGAAGTGAGCCCTCGGCCAGCGCGGCCGGCGCCAAAGCCGCCACCAGGGCCCGCGACTCGGCCAGGTTTTCCTTCGCGGTGCGGACCGCGAGGGCCAGCCGCTCGTCGCGCAGCGCCGGGTCGGCGGCCTGGAGCAACGTGATGATGCTGGTGAAGCCCTGGGCCAGCGTGTCGTGGATCTCGCCGGCCAGGCGCGCCCGCTCGGCCGACACCCCCGCCTCGTGCGACAGGCGCGCCACCTCGGCCCGGCTCGCCTCCAGCTCGGCGATCAACTGGCCGCGCTCGACGTTCTGCTCGATCACCCGGATGATCCAGAAGCCGAGCCAGATGCCGGTCGCCGCGGAGATCAGCGCGATGATCAGGTCGGAGCGCAACATCTCCGGCGCCGTGAACAGATCGACCGCTGGTGTTACCAGGTTGACCACAATGACCAGCACGATCGCGACCCGCATGCCGACCAGTTGGAAGATCAGCGGGATCATCGCGAACAGCAGCCAGGTGGCGAAGGGGATAAGCGTGACCGCGATGGCAAAAAGGACAACATGGACTATCGCCGTCGTCGGATTTTCCCGATTTACCCGGATCTGTCGGCGGTCGACCGTGAGATGCACGATGATCATCACGCCGATGACGCCGGCCGCGACGAGCCGGCGCCACAGCGCGTGATGATCGCCGATCAGGACCGCTCCGGCCACCGCGAGCGCGACCACCCCGAAGTACACGTCCCACCACTGCGAATACCGCATGTGGGCTTCGGTCATCGGTCCTTCTCGGTCCAGCGGAACGTCACCAGGCACAGCGCCAATCCGATCACACACCAGGCGCCCAGCACCAAGGCGGTCCGGCCCAGCTCCCACTGCCCGGCCGCCTCGAACTGCTTCATGCGGTCGGGCAGGAACACGTACCGGAAGCCCTGGCTCATCCATTTGACCGGGAAGAACGACGCCACCGTGATCAGCCAGGACGGCAGCTGGGTGATCGGGTGGATGAAGACGCCGGAGATGAACTGCAGCGCCACCACCGGGACGTTGAGGATCGCGCCGGCCGTGCGGGCGTGCTTGACGATCGAGCTGACCGCGATGCCGCAGGCGGTGCAGGCGAACGTCGACAGCAGGAACAGCCAGGCGAACGTCACCCAGTGCGCCGCATCCGGCACCGGCATGCCGAAGACCAGCACCCCGACCAGGATCAGCAGCGCCGCCTCGGCCACGCTCAGGACCAAGACCAGGATCAACTTCCCGAGCAGGTACGCCGCCGGCGTGATCGGCGTGCCGTGCAGGCGCTTCAGGGTGCCGTCCTCGCGATCCATCGCCACGCCCGAGCCCATCGTCACGAACGCGGTGGAAAGGATCCCGTACGCGATCATGCTGGCCGAGTAGACCTGGCTCGCGCTGACGCCGGTCTCGTCGTACGAGTCGCCGAAGATCGTGCCGAACAGCAGCAGCAACATCGCCGGAAAGGCGAACGTGAAGACGACCGCCGTGCGGTCCCGCCGGAACTGGAGCAGCTCCACCCCTCCCCGCCGCAAGCCCACGTTCACCGTCGACGGCAGGATCATCGTGGTGGTCATCGGGTCGCTCCGATCAGGTTGAGGTAGACGTCCTCGAGCGTGGGACGGGTGACGGTGAGCGTGGTGAGATCGGCGCCGTCCTTGACCAGCCGCGTGATCAGCTCGGTCGGGTCGGCCACCTGCTCGCTCCGCGCGACGCCGACCTCCCGCCAACCGACCTTGGCGCCGCGGCCGGCCCGCCCGCCGAGCGTGGCCGGCGTGCCCTCGGCCACGACGAGCCCCCCGGCGAGCACCGCCAGCCGGTCGGCCAGGGCTTCGGCCTCCTCCAGGTAGTGCGTGGTGAGCAGGATCGTGGTGCCTTCCGCGGCCAGGCCCCGGATCAGATCCCAGAACCGCCGGCGGGCCGCCGGGTCGAACCCGGTCGTCGGCTCGTCCAGAAAGAGCAGCTCGGGCCGCCCCACGATGCCCAGCGCCACGTCCACCCGCCGGCGTTGCCCGCCGGACAGCTGCCGGATCCTGCTGCCCGCCTTCTCGGTGAGACCGACCAGCTCGATCACCTCGTCGGCCGGCCGCGGTTCCGGGTAGAAGCCGGCCACGTGCCGAACCATCTCCCGTACGGTCAGGTCGGCACCGTCGTCGGCATCCTGCAGAACGACCCCGATGCGGGCCCGCCAGCCCCGCCCGGCCGTGCCGGGATCGCCGCCGAGCACGCGCACTTCCCCGTGATCCCGCCGCCGATGCCCCTCGAGGATCTCCACGGTCGTCGTCTTGCCGGCGCCGTTCGGCCCGAGAAGGGCGAACACCTCGCCGCGGGTGACGCTCAGGTCGATGCCGCGGACCGCTTCGTGGCCGCGGTAGCTCTTGCGAAGTCCCCTGACTTCGATGGCGTTCATGCAAATGATGGTGGTGGTTCGGGGGTGGTGAGCGGGACGACTGGGAGGCGGTCAGCGGTTGTCCACCGATCGATGGACAGGCTGGGGGGAAGGTGGTGGCTTGAGCGGCGGTGAGGGATCGGCTCCTGGGGTGGCCGGGGTGTGGAAGGCGGCTTGCAGGTCCCGGCGGCTGGAGAGAGCGGCTGACAGCTGCCGCTGTGGAGAGCGGCGGCGCCGTCGGGCCGCCACGAACGAGTCATCGCGATCGCGCGACCGCCCGCTTCGCTCTGCTTACGTATGCGCGCTCCAGCGACCTCGAACGCAGAGCGTTGAAGACTTCGTACAGCCAGCGAGCACGGAATCATCAAGATCTGCCCATCCCGACCCGCAAGCAAGGAGAGGCGGCCGCACGCCCGCCCGAGCCGCGCGCATGGAAAGCGGCTGGACGCCCGGTTCAAGCCCGACGCGACTTGCTCACTCCCAGCGGAACTTCTTCGCCGCCGCTACCAGGCACACCGCTGCCCACACCGCCAGACTCGCCCACGAGCCCAGCGGCACCGGCTGATCGTGGGACAGCGTCGCCCGCAAGGCCTCGGCGTGGGCGGCCAGCGGCAGGAACTCGGAGATCTGGCTGGGCGCCGCGAACATGATGCCGCCCGCCGCCAGCATCAGGACGTAGATCAAGGTGGCCAGGCCGGTCGTCGTCTCCGGCTTCAGGACGCTGGCCAGCAACAGGGCCAGACCGCTGTACGCCGCGGTGGCCAGCACGGTCACGCCGAGCGCCGGGAGGAGCTGGCCGGCGTGCGGGCGCCAGCCGACGGCCATTCCGACGGCGGCCAGCACCAGCAACTGCACGACGATCAGCGCCAGGACGGCGGCGGTCTTGGCGAACAGCAGACCGGGCCGGCTCAGCGGGGACGCGCCCAGTCGCTTCAGAACGCCGTAACTGCGCTCGTAACCGGTCGTGATGGCCTGGCCGGTGAAGGCGGTGGACATCACGGTGAGAGCGAGGACGCCGGGGACCACGTACGCGAGGCGGTCGCCCCCGGGGACGTTGGTGACCTTGGTGAGGCCGGCGCCGAGCAGGACCAGCAGCGGTACGCCCATGGCCAGCACGACGGCCTCGCCACGCCGGGCGGTCAGCGTCAGCTCCATCCGGACCTGGCTGCGGAGGATCGCCTTGGTGCTGTTGCGCGCGGGCGCCGGCGCGAAGGTGCTCATCGGGTGACTCCCGCCTTGTCGCTGGACAGCGCCAGATATACGTCCTCGAGGGTGCGCCGGCGGGTGTTCACGGCGGTGACCTGGGCGCCGGCCCGGGCGAACCACGCCAGCACGTCGGCGATCGCGGCCGCGTCGAGGGCGCCGGTGATCTCGTACTCGCCGGGGTTGCGCTCGGCGATCTTCAGGCCGGGCAGCTGCGGCTTCAGGGCCGGCTCCGCGCGTACCTCCAAGAGATCTATGCCCGCCGCGGCCGTCAGCTCGGCCGGGGTGCCGGTTGCCGCCACCCGGCCCGATCGCATGATCACCACGTCGTGGGCGAGGCGCTCGGCCTCGTCGAGCAGGTGGGTCGTGAGCAGGACCGACACGCCGTCGCGGGTGAGCTCCTCGATCAGGTCCCAGGTGGTGTGGCGCGCCTCGGTGTCCATGCCGGCCGTCGGCTCGTCGAGGAAGACCAGCTCGGGCCGGCCGACCAGGGCCACCGCCAGCGACAGGCGCTGCTGCTCGCCGCCGGAGAGCCGGCGGTACCGGGTCTTGGCGAACTTGTGCAGGCCGAGGCGCTCCATCAGGAAGCCGGGGTCGATCGGGTTCGCCGAGAAGGACGCGAAGAGGTGCAGGAGCTCGCCGGCGGTCGCCCACGGGTACATGCCGCCGGACTGGAGCATGATGCCGAGCCGGGGCATGAGCTCGTCGTGGTCCCGGACCGGGTCGAGGCCGAGGACCGTGCACGCGCCGCCGTCGGCCGGCCGGAAGCCCTCGCACACCTGCAGCAGGCTGGTCTTGCCGGCGCCGTTGTGCCCGAGCAGGGCCAGCACCCGGCCGCGTGGCACCGTCAGCGACACTCCGTCGACGGCCACCGTGGCGCCGTAGCGCACGACGACGTCCCGACACTCGACCGCGCCGTCACTCACTCGTGGACCCCTTCCGCCCCGGCCACCTTACGTGCCACTCGCTGTCACCCCGCTGAGGGCGGCACCGGGCATGGCCGGTCTCACTCCGGATGACCGGAAGGGTGAGCAAATCACGGTCGGTAAGGTGCTCGCATGAGCGTGGTGGAGATCTACACCGACGGGGCCTGCGTGCCCAATCCCGGCCCCGGCGGCTGGGGTGCGGTGCTGCGTTACGGCACCCGGGAAAAAGATCTCTGCGGCGGTACGGCCGAGTCCACCACGAACAACCGGATGGAGCTGCTGGCCCCGATCAGCGCGCTCGAGGCGCTCAACCGGGCGCCGATGACGGTCATGCTCTACACCGACAGCATCTACGTGCGCGACGGGATCACGAAGTGGCTGCCGCGGTGGAAGGCGAACGGCTGGCAGACCTCGGCCAAGCAGCCGGTCAAGAACGTGGACCTCTGGCAGCGCCTCGACGAGGCGGTCCGCCGGCACGACGTGCAGTGGCACTGGGTCAAGGGCCACGCCGGCCATCCGGAGAACGAGCGGGCCGATCGGCTGGCGGCCCGGGGGCTGCAGGAAGCTTTAGCCGCTGAGCGCGCGTAGCGTACGGATGAAGAGGTCTTTGTCTTCGGTATCGCCCAGAAGCGCCTCTTCGCCGCGGCGGATCTCGGCCTGAACGGCCCGCTGCAGCTCCTCCCCCGCCGGCGTCAGCCCCAGCAGGCGGGCCCGGCGATCGGCGGGATCCGGCTCACGCTCGATCAGACCACGTCGCTGCAGGTCATCGAGCACCGGGATGAGCCGCGTCTTGTCGGCGCCGATCGAGGCGGCGAGCGCGGCCTGGGCGCGGGCCGGACGCTCGCGCAGCGCGGTCAGCACGATGTACGCCCACATGGTCACCCCGTGGCGCTCCAGGATCGGCTGCTCCATGGCGAGCAGGCGGCGGCCCAGCCGCAGCACCATCGCGCCCAGGTCGGGTCGGTCGCTCTCCACATCCGGCATCCTCCTACTCTTGCGAAACCGTAAGCTCATGTAGATGATAAGCGAATGAGTATTATTTCCCTGGACGCGCTCGCGGTGAAGGAGACCGTGCGGCTCGTCGCCCAGCTCACCCCCGCCGATCTGTCCCGGCCGACGCCCTGCGCCGAGTGGGACCTGGCAGCGCTGCTCACCCACATGACCGTGCAGAACCGCGGGTTCGCGCTGGCCGCGGCGGGCTTGGCGGCCGATTGGTCAACCCCGCGGATTCCCGATCCCGTACGGTCGTATCTGGCCAGTTGTGACCAGGTGATCGACGCCTTCGCCGACCCCGATGTGCTGAACCGTGAGTTCGAGCTGCCCGAGATCAGCACCGTCCGCACGTTCCCGGGCTCGCTTGCGATCGGCTTCCATCTGGTCGACTACGTCGTGCACGGGTGGGACGTGGCCACCGCCGCCGGCCTGCCGTTCGAGCCGTCGCCGGAGGTGCTCGAGGCGACCCTCCCGCTGGCGCGCGCCGTGCCGCCCGGCTCGCCCGCCTTCGCGCCGGCGCTGCCCGTGCCGCCCGGGGCCGACACGCTCACCGAGATCCTCCTGCGGCTCGGCCGGAAAGTGTCGGGGGGTGCTGCTACGAAGGACGCATGACCCTACGGTTCGGCGTGATCCTCCCGGGCGGCACCGCCCGCGAGCAGCTCGACCAGGCGGTCCTGGCCGAGCGGTCCGGTTGGGACGGCGTCTTCGTGTGGGAGGCGGCCTACGGCATCGACGCGTGGTCCCTGCTCTCCGCGATCGCGGCCCGCACCACGCGGGTGCGCCTCGGCACCATCCTGACCCCGCTGCCCTGGCGCCGCCCGTGGAAGGTGGCGAGTCAGGTGGCCACCCTCGATCAGCTCTCCGGCGGCCGGGCCGTCCTCGGCATCGGCGTCGGCGCCGTCACCACCGACCTGCCGGTCACCGGCGAGCCGACCGACCTGCGCTTGCGGGCCGCCATGATGGACGAGGGCATCGACCTGATCCGCGCGGTCTGGTCCGGGGCGCGGGTCTATCAGGGCGAGCATTACACGTACGTGACGGACCGTGACGACCTCGGCGAAGTGGCCCGACCGGTGCAGGAGCGCATCCCCATCTGGGTGGTCGGCGTCTGGCCGCGCCCCAAGTCGATGCGGCGGGTGCTGCGCTGCGACGGCCTCATCCCCGGTCACGACCCGTCCCCGTCGGCGGTGCGCGACATCCGCCGCTGGCTCACCGAGCACGGCGCCCCCGCCGGCTTCGACATCCTGGCCGAGGGCGAGACGCCGCCCGACGACCGCGCAGCCGCCAGCGCGACCGTAGCGCCGTGGGCCGAGGCCGGCGCCACGTGGTGGATGGAGACGCGCTGGGAGATGCCACACAACTCGGCGGACCGCATGGCCGAGATCGAGGCCCGGATAGCCGCCGGCCCACCCCAGGCCCCGTCATGACGGCGGCCCGCACCCGCCGACCCACGCCCGGCGCCCACGCCCGCCGGCCATGCCCCGCCCGCGCCCGCCACCTCCGCGCGCCCGCCACCTCCGCGCGCCCGCCACCTCCGCGCGCCCCGCCACCTCCGCCCGCCCGCGCCCGCAGCCACTCCTGCGCTCTGGCCTGCGCCCCCGCCGGCCGCCCCGGCCCCGGCGCCGGCCCCGGCCCCGGCCTGCGACCGCCCGCGTGCAAAGCCCGCGCCTCTTGCTGCCGGTTCGCCCTTGCCTACCGTCGTTCAGGCCTTCTGGCGGATCCAGGCGGCGCAGGCCTTGTCCACCTTCGCGAACGGCTGCCCGAAAGCGTCCCTCGCGGCGTCCTCATAGGACTCGTCCCGCAGCAGGACCAGCCGGACGAAGCGCAACATCTTCGGCTGCCCATACTTCTGGGCCAGGCAGTCGACCGCGAAGTGGCTCAGGCCGTAATACGCGTCGCCGGCTCGGGCGGAGGCGTCGCTGCGCGGCTGGGCCGGGATCATCGACGCCGGGCGCTTGCCGGCGATCGACCATTCGACGCTGCGCCGGCGGTAGCTGTCGGTGGCGTGCTTCGGCGACCAGCCGATGTACTCGGCGACGCCCTCGCGCAGCCATTCGTCGCGATCGTGGTAAGTCGTCGTGCCGGTCAGGGTGATCACGTGGCCGAACTCGTGCTGCAACGTCACCCGCAACTCGGTGGGCGACTCGATGCGGCGCACCCGCAAGACCACGTCATAGCCGTATTGACTGATCGGGGTGGCGTATCCGATCACCCACTTGTCGTTCTTCCCGCCGTACCATCGCCGCCATTGCTCTTCGCCGGCGAGAAACACGCGGTATCGGCTCTGCCGCGCGAGCAGCATGCCGGCGAACGGCTCGTCGGCGGCCGCCGCCTTCTCGGCGATCGGAAGGATCCGGGCCAGGTACGGTGCTTCGCTCGCATCGGCCCCGACGACGACCCGCTGCCCCTTGACCACCTGCAGCTTGCCGTCCTGCCAGGGCACGGGCCCGAGGTTGTCCGCCTCGGGACGGTCCCGGACGGCCGTGATCACGTACCGGCCGCCAAGGTTTTTCATCGTGAGCGAGAGCCCGATGGCCGCCGGATCACCCCCGCCGCACGTGTCGGCCCCGAAGCAGTAGTCGACCCGAGCCGGAAACGTGAACGCCGACGGGTCCTTCTTGTCGATGACGCTGATGCCCGGCGTGTACGAGAAGCGCGTCACCCCCAGCGCCCGGAGTGTCCGGAAGAGTCCCCGGTACTGCGCCACGAGGGCCGGCTTCCCCGGATCGACGACCGCCATCCAGCCGGCCTCGTCCCCGTCGACAAGGGCGGCCCCGTGCCGCTGCAGCTCCCGAGCCGCGGCCTCGAACGGCCTCTCCGCAACCGGCGGGTAGCGATACTCACCGGTCGGCCCTGCTAGTCCGGGCGCCACGGAGCCGTGCCCCGCCAAGCCGGCCGCCCCCGATCCGGGCGCCACCGAGCCGGGCCGCGCCGAGCTGGACGCTCCTTCGGCCTGGGCGGATCGTTCGCGCCCATCCCCGAAGATGAACCCGATCGAGGCCAGCACCGCAACGGCAACGGCCCCGGCAAGCATGATCCGCACTGCCGCGAGCCGCCCGCCCGGGCCCACCGCGGGTTCGCTCACGCGCAGCGCCGAGGGCCCGGCCCCGAGCGCGTAGGGTGCCGGGTGCCCAGCCATCACGGCGGGCAACCAATTGGTTGGCTCGGGCGGGAAAAGCGCGTGGTCGGCGGGCGGAAGCGTGACATCGGCAAGCGCGAGCGGAGCATCGGGAGGCGCGAGCGGGACATCGGCCTGAGCGACGGAAGCGGGCACGAGGGGTGCGACGGAAGCGGGCACGAGGGGTGCGACGGAAGCGGGCACGAGGGGGGCGACGAAAGCAGGCGCGAGCGCGGCATCGGCCTGAGCGACGAAAGCAGGCGCGACCGCGGCATCGGCCTGAGCGACGACAGCGGGCGCGAGCGCGGCATCGGCCTGAGCGACGAAAGCGGGCGCGAGCGGGGCATCGGCCGGTGCGGGGACGCTCTCGGCCGGCAAGACGGCGGCGGGCACGCCCGCGGCGTCCGCGAGGGCGCCACCGGCCGGCGCACCAACGCCGGCCGGTGTGACGGCGTTCAGCGGCGCCTTGGCATCCTCCGACGGTGGGCGCTGTGCTGGGATGCTTGGCGGTCCGGGTGCGTCGTCCTCCGGCATGGCGTCCCCCGATTGTGCCGCTCGTGGACCGGCCGCGCCGGTGGGTTGGCGTCGGGAGAGTACACGTGCGTGGGTTCGGGGATCACTGCGACGCGAGCCACCGGGCTTCGGTCGTCGGGAAACGGGGGGCTCATGCCAGCCTCGGCAGGTAGGCGGCCCACACCTTCTTGGGCACGACCATGCGCCACGCGTCGAGGACCAGCTCGGTCATCTGCTCCTCGTCGAGCTCGGCCATCCAGGCCTGCACCCAGTTGAACCGCATGTCGGACTCGCGGGGCAGGTGGAACGTGCGCGGCTCGGCGGCGACCAGCGCGGCCCGCTCCTCCTTGGGGAAGCCGAAGCCCATGACCGTCTCGTCGCGGGAGAACGCGACATAGACGATGCTGCCCACCCGGAACTTGACCCGGTCGCGGATCAGATGCTCCTTGCTGCGGGGTAGATCGCGGCAGATCGCGCGTACGTCGTCGACGGTGACCATGCCGGAAAGCTACGCCGGGGGTACGACACTTTCCCGCCCGGCGAGCAGAGCAAAGGGCGGGAAAAGGTCAGGACTGGCGGGGCTTCGGCACGGAGAGGCGCGTGGTGGGTTCCTCGGGCAGGCCGGGGCCGTCGGCGTCCGGGATCTTGGCGCGGAACACCCGGTCGGGCGGCAGCCGGTAGGTCGCGGCCTGCACCAGCTCGTCGGGCACGGTGTGGCGACCGTTCGACGCCGGTGCGGACGGCTGGGGCTCGGCATCGGCCGGTGGGCGCGGATCCGGAAAGGTCCGGTAGGTGAGGCCGCCGACCGCCGGCGGCTCGCCGACGATGTGCGAGGAGGGCGGGGGCGGCACGGGAAACCCCATGGACGCGGCGGGTTCCGGGGCGGGCGGAGACGAGGGAGAGGAGGGGGCGGCGGGAGAAGAGCCGGGGGCGGCGGAACGTCGCAACAGCGCCGGGGGAAGGTTCGGAGCTGTGGACGACGGGAGGTCCGCCGAGCCGGGGAGCGCGGCCGCAACCGGCACGGTGGGCTCTGCGGGCGACAAGGACGGCGAGAAAGGGGAGGGCGACGAAGACGAGGGGGAGGACGAAGGGGAAGCGGACAAGACCGATCGCTCGGCGACCAGGGCGCCGTCCAGGACGGGCTGGACCGGGGCCGAGCCGCGCACGCCGCGGCGCGGGGCGATCAGGCGGGCGGCCAGGCTGAAGATGCTTCTGGTGGCGGTGTCGTAGCCGTCCCGGTACGCCTCCTCGCGATCCTGCTCCATCTGATACCTCTGGTGCATCCGGCCGGCGGCGTAGCCGCAGCAGGCGACGAAGACGGCCATCAGGGTGAAGAGCAGAGCGGAGTTGCCGGGCGCGGTCATGGTTCCGATTGTGGCCAACTTGATCGATCGGCAGCTATGGCCCGTTTGACGTACCCCGATCGAATGAGCGCGCCGGATCAGCCGCGCGCGGCCATCCACGCGGCGATCTGCGCGCGCCGGGAAACGCCCAGCTTGGTGCGGATGTGCTCGACGTGCGCGGCCGCCGTCTTCGGCGCAATGGTCAGTTCGGCGGCGATCTGCCGGTTGGTCATCCCGGCCGCGACGAGACGAGCCACCTCGACCTCCCGCGACGACAACGAGGGAAAAGACGAAAGATCCGGCTTGGGTACGGACGGAAGAGCGTCCACGCCCGGCGGCCCGAGGTGCTCGGGAATGCGCGCGCCGACTCCGGCGTACGCGTCGCGGGCCGATCCGCAGAACGCCGCCGCCTCGGCCGGGCGCCGGCTGCGTGCCGCGCACCGGGCCTGGTCCACCAGCACGGCCGCGCCCTCCCAGAACCGCCGCCGCGAGCGCCAGAACGAGTCAGCCGCGGCCAGCTCGGCCCGTGCCTTGCCGGTCTGCCCCTCGTGGAGGTGGATGAGCCCGCGAGCGTGGGACAGGGCGCCCAGCGTCCCGGGAATCCCCCGCTCCTCGAGCAGGTCGCCGGCGCGTCCGAGCCATTCGCGGGCGGCCGTGCCCCCGGTACGCGCCAGATGAGCGCGGACGCCCGTCACGACGTACGGGAACAGATAGGCCGCATCACGCACCCGGGCCGACGCCGCATATCCCTCCTCGCACCGCGCGATCGCCGTGTCGAGGTCGCCGCCGAGCAGGGCCACCTCGGCCAGCCCCCACCAGGCCGGCGACATGCGCTGCAGCTCCCGCATGCCGGCGCCGAGCGACGCCGCCTCGTCCAGATGCTCCACCGCGCTCGCCGGCGCGCCGCGGCCCATCGCGACGTAACCGAGCACGTGCAGCGCCGTGATCCGGGTCGTGATGCCGCCACCGTCGGCCAGCGCCTGCCGGGCCGCCGCCTCCGCCGCCGGCCAGTCGCCGGTCGCCCACAGCACGTGGCCGAGGTGGGCGGTCAGATAGTGCCGGTCGTTGAACTGCTCGACCCGTTCGGCGTACGCGATGCCCTCGGGCAGCCACCGCATCGCCAGGTCGTACTCCACCAGCACCGACGCGCTCGAGCCGAGCATCCGGTAGCCGCGCGCGGTCTGGCCCTCGAACCGCCACGCCTTGGCCCGCTCGATCGAGCCCTCGAGCAGCGCGACCCCCTCGTCGTGCCGGCCGGCGAAGAGGAAGACCGAGCCGAGCGTGGCGTCGAGGTTGCAGCGCATCGCGCGGTCGCAGTCCTCGACCGCGATCGAGCGGGCCAGCTCACCGTCCTCGATCGCCTCGGCCAGACGGCGATCCAGCATGTACGCCGCCGCCAGCGCCGCGTGGATGTCGGCGCGCACCTCCTGGGCCTGGTCGTCGGTGCGGAACGCGATGAGCGGCAGCGCGCCGCGCAGGGCCGCCGCCCGCTCGTCGAGGCTCGCCCCCAGCAGATGCCGCACGGCGACCCAGGCCGGCACCAGGGCGGCCGCCGCGAGCGGGTCGCCGAGCCGGAGCCGCAGCCGGTACGCCTCCTCGTAGCAGGAGGCCGCCGCCTCGTTGTCGTCGACGGCGGCCAGCTCCCCGGCGAGGGAGGTCAACAGCTCCGCGGCCGACAAATCGGAAAGGTCGGATGGCTGGGTCCGTTGCCCACGCCGGAGAAGCTCGACCGCCTCCCGATGGGCCGACATCGCAATCGCCTCGGCCGCCGCCGTCATGGCGTACCGATGAGCGGGCACGGGCAGTGCCGCCCGCTCGAACTGGCCGCTGACGAAGGCCGCCGGAAAGCCGGCTTCCACCGCCGCGGCCGCCGCGGCCGCGTGCAGCTCCCGGCGCCGGTGCGGCAGTAGATCGGCATAGAGCGCATCGCGGATCAACGCATGCCGAAAGTCGAATGACGAGTTGTCCGGGTTTATCTGGACGAAGAACCGCTCGCTCAGCTCCCGGAGGCCGGAGTCAACGGCGGCAGGCCCCTCCCCGGTGATGGCCGTCAGCAGGTCCAGGTCGAAGGACCGCCCCAGCACGGAAGCGACCCCGGCCAGCTCCCGGGCCGACGGCGACAACTGCGAAGCCCGGGCCAGGACCGCGTCGGCCAGCGTGTCCGGCACCCGGTCGCGGACGGCCAGGAACTCCTCGACGTGCAACGGGATCCCGTCGCTGCGCTCGAAGACGGCCCCGGTCACGCCGCCGGGCAGCGCGTCACCGGCGATGGCCGACGCCATGACCGCCGTGTCGGCGCGCGAGAGCCGGGACAGGCGGACCTCCTCCGCGTACCGCTGCGTCAGCAACCTGGTCCGCCACGCCCGCATCGGCACCCGCGGGTAGAGCTCGTCGCTGCGGTACGTGCCGACCAGCAGCAGCGGCAACGACGACGCGCGCCGGCCCAGCCGCCCGAGCACGTCCAGTGTCAGCTCGTCGGCCCAGTGCAGGTCCTCCAGCGCCACCAGCAGCGGCCCGGACGCGGCCCGCGAGATCATCTCGGTCAGGTCGGCCACCAGCAGGCGGCGCTGCCGGTCGGCGTCCCCGTCGGCGAGCTCGCGCAGCCGGGAAGCGACCCGGGCACCGACCTCCGCGACCGCCGCGCACCGGCGCAGCTCCACCCCGAGGTCGGCGAGCATCCCACCGGCCACTTCGGAGTCGCCGGGGGACGCGCCCGCGGTGATCACGGTGAACCCGGTGGCCCGGCGCAGGATCTCGGCGAGCAGCCGGGTCTTGCCGATCCCGGCCTCGCCGGCCAGGAACAGCAGCTCGCCGCGCCCGTCGGCGGCCGCGGCCAGACGGCGCTCGGCCAGGGCGACCAGATCGTCCCGCCCGACCAGCACCGGACTGCTCAGCGCGCTGTCCACGCCCGCGACTTTAGGTCACCCGACCGGGCCTTCCTAGGTGCAATGACCGATGTCCGACTGCGCCCCGCCGGGCAGTCTTCGCATGTCAGCACCATCGCGACCGAGGAGGGGCACAGTCGTGGCTCAGTTCATGGACGTGCACAGCGGGTTCCACGGCGTCACGCCGGAGCAGCTGCTGGAGGCACACCAGGCCGACCAGAAGATCGAGGGTGAGGAGGGCGTGACCTTCGAGCGCGCCTGGCTCGACCCGGAGGCGGGCAAGGTGTTCTGCCTGAGCACCGGACCGAGCAAGGAGGCCGTGCTGCGCATCCACGAGCGCGCCGGCCACCCGACGACCGAGATCTACGAGCTGACCACCGAGGTGTGAGCGGACGCCCGACGTACTGTCGGGCCATGCCGATCGTCGGAATCGTCAGTGCGGGGCAGATGGGGGCGGCGCTCGGCGCCGCCCTCAACGGCGTCCGCGTCGTCACCACCCTCGAGGGCCGCTCCGAGCGCACGGCCCGGCTGGCGGGCGCGGCCGGGCTCGAGGTCCTGCCGACGCTGCGGGCGGTGACCGAGGCGGCCGACGTCGTGCTCTCGGTGACGCCGCCGGGGCAGGCGCGGGCGGCCGCGCGCTTGCTTGCGAAATCAACAGATTCGAACACGGTGGTGGCCGACCTCAACGCGGTCTCCCCCACGACGATGGCCGCCATCGCGGACGACCTGGCCGGCCGGCGGGTCGTCGACGGCGCGATCAGTGGACCGCCGCCGGCGCCGGGCGGCCAGACCACCATCTATCTGGCCGGGGCCGACGCCGGGCTGGTCGCCGCGTTGCCATGGGCGGCGAGCGTCGAGACCGTCGTCGTGGGTGCGGCCATCGGGTCGGCGAGCGCCGTGAAGATGTGCACCGGGAGCGTGTACAAGGGGCTGACCGCGCTGATCACACAGGCTCTGCGGACGGCGGAAGCCAACGGGGTGCTGGCTCACGTCGTACGGGATCTGGATCGCAACCGTCTCGCCCAGGTCGCCGGTGTTGCGCGATCGGCGCCGAAGGCGCATCGTTTTGTCGCCGAGATGCGCGAGGTGGCCGCCACCCAGGAGGCCGCCGGGCTCACCCCGGAGCTGTTCACCAGCATCGCCGAGGTCTACGCCGAGATCGCCCGCACCCGGCTGGCCGAGGGCTACCCGGAAGAGGTGACCGACCTGTCACCCGCCGAGATAGTGGCGCGACTTGCCTGATAGGCGGGGACGACATCGATGTCATAATCTGAGTCGACCGACCGCCCGCCCGAGCCTCCGGAGCGCCATGCCCGCCGACGATGGAACCGTTCGCCGGCCGACGCTGACGGAGGTGGCCGCCCTCGCCGGGGTCAGCCTCAAGACAGCATCGCGCGCCCTCAACCGCGAGCCCAACGTGGCACCGTCGACCGGGCGCCGGGTGCGCGACGCCGCCGACTCGCTCGGCTACCGGCTCAACGGCATCGCCCGTGAGCTGCGCCGCGGGGCCACCAGCGCGCTGGTCGGGCTGGTCAGCGGCGACCTGGCCAACCCGTTCTACTCCGCGGTGGCCAGCGGCATCGAGCGCGAGCTGCGCCAGCACGGCCTGCTGCTGATCACGGCCAACAACGACGAGGACGCCGAGCTCGAGCGCAGCCAGATCGACGCGTTCCTCGAGCGGCGGGTGCGGGCGTTGCTGATCATCCCGAGCGGCGACGACCACGAGTATCTCTCGATCGAGGGCAACCGGGGCGTCCCGTTCGTCTTCCTCGACCGCCCGCCGGACGACCTGGCCGCCGACGCCGTGCTGATCGACAACGTGGGCGGCGCCCGGTCGGCCGGCGCGCACCTGCTGGCGCACGGGCACCGGCGGATCGCGCTGGTCGCCGACCTGGCCCGGATGGCGCCGCAGCGGGGCCGGATCGACGGCTTCGTGAGCGCGATGCGGGCGGCCGGCAACAGGGAGTGGGAGCCCTATCTCCGGACGGATGTGCACGACGTGCGCCACGCCGAGCGTACGGTCCGGGAACTGCTCGCCCTCGACCCGGCGCCGACCGCGATCTTCACCACCAACAACCGGCTCACCACTGGTGCCCTGCGCGCCCTGCGTGACCGGCGAACACCGCCCGCCCTGGTCGGTTTCGACGACTTCGACCTGGCCGACGTGCTCGGCATAACGGTGGTCGCGCACGACATGACGGCCATCGGGCGCGAGGCGGCACGGCTCGCCTACGAGCGGATCAGCGGCCATACTGGCCCGGCGCGAACCATCGTGATTTCGACTTCCGTGATCGCTCGCGGTAGTGGTGAACGTTCACCACACTGATCCACAAAGGTCCACACGTAACGACACGGAAACAGCCGTTGACACTTGTGCGGTTCAGGCGGCACGGTACTCCCCGACGTACTTGACAACGATGTCAATCTCTGAATGGGGAGATGGCTTATGGGTTTCACTCGGCGGGCCGCTGTAGCGGTTGTCGGTGTCGCCGCGCTGCTGACGGCCACGGCCTGCGGGTCGAGCGACGACAGCAACGGCGGAGGCTCCGGCTCCAAGAAGGTGGAAGTCTTCACGTGGTGGGCCGACGGCGGCGAGAAGGCCGGTCTCGACGGCCTCGTCGCGCAGTTCGGCAAGGACTGTGCCGGCCAGGAGTTCGTCAACGGCGCCGTCGCCGGCGGCGCGGGCGCGAACGCCAAGAACGTGCTCGCCTCCCGGCTCCAGCAGAGCGACCCGCCGGACACGTTCCAGGCGCACGCCGGCGCCGAGCTCAAGGACTACATCAACGCCGGCCAGATCGAGGACATCAGCGCCGACTACGACACCTGGGGCCTGAAGAGCGCGTTCCCGCAGGGCCTGATCGACAACCTGACCGTCGGCGGCAAGATCTACTCGGTGCCGGCGAACATCCACCGGGCCAACGTGGTCTGGACCAACAAGAAGGTCCTGTCCGACGCCGGCATCACCTCCGACCCGACCGACATGGCCGGCTTCATCGCCGACCTCGACAAGGTCAAGGCCAAGGGCATCAAGACCCCGCTGGCCGTCGGCAAGGACTGGACGATGCTGATGCTGCTCGAGTCGGTGCTCATCACCGACCTCGGCGCGGACAAGTTCACCGGCCTGTGGAACGGCTCGACCGACTGGAACGGCGCGGACGTCACGAAGGGCATCAACGACTTCAAGACGCTGCTCACCTACACCAACACCGACCGCGACGCCCTCGACTGGACCGACGCGGAGAAGCTGGTCATGGACGGCAAGGCCGCCTACCAGCTGATGGGTGACTGGGAGGCCGCCGACCTCGACGCCAAGGGCTTCAAGGACTACGGCTGGTTCACCTTCCCGGGCAACGGCCAGACCTTCCAGTGGCTCGCCGACTCGTTCGTGCTGCCCAAGGGCGCCAAGAACGTCGACGGCACCAAGTGCTGGCTGAAGACGGTCGGCTCGGCCGACGGCCAGAAGGCGTTCAACACCAAGAAGGGCTCGATCCCGGCCCGTACCGACGCCGCCCCGGCCGACTACCCGAAGTACCAGCAGGCCGCCATGGCCGACTGGAAGACCTTCAAGCAGGCGCCGTCCTGCGCCCACGGCTCGGCCTGCTCGCAGGGCTTCCAGGGCGCGGCCAACTCGGCGCTGGGCGCTTTCTCCACCAACCAGGACGTGGCCGGTCTGCAGAAGGCGATGGCCACCGCCGCCTCGCAGTTCGCCAAGTAGGTAAATCTGCAAGCCCGGGCGGGACGGCCAGCGCCGTCCCGCCCGAGGTGCGTTCGCGCGTTCGCGTAAGGAGCCCTGATGCGCCGACTCCGGCACTGGGGACCGGGCCTGCTGCTGCTCTCCCCCTCGCTCATTCTGCTGGCCGTCTTCGTCTACGGCCTGATCGCCTGGACCACGAAGGTTTCCGTCTCCGACCAGCACACCGCGCTGGAGTCGAAGGGCTTCGTCGGGCTCGAGAACTACAAGAACCTGTTCACCAACGACATCCAGGACCGGTTCACCCACTCGCTGAAGAACCTGCTCATCTTCACGGTGGTGTTCCTGGTCGGCGCCATGTTCTTCGGCCTGCTATGGGCGTTCCTGCTCGAGCGGGGCATCCGGGCCGAGGGCTTCTTCCGTACGGTCTACCTCTTCCCGATGGCGGTCAGCTTCGTCGCCTCCGGCGTGGTGTGGCGCTGGCTGATGAACCCGGTGATCGGCGACGGGGCCGGCGGCATCAACGCCCTCTTCGCGGCGCTGCACCTGGACTTCCTGCAGAACAAATGGTGGACCAACCCGAACTGGGGCATGGCGGCGATGGCGATGCCGGCCATCTGGCAGCTTTCCGGGTACGTGATGGCGTTGTTCCTGGCCGGGTTCCGGGGCATACCGCAGGAGCTCCGCGAGGCCGCGGCCGTGGACGGCGCGAGCACCTACCGGCTGTACCGGAACGTGATCTTCCCGCAGCTGACGCCGGTCGCGCTCTCCGCCCTGATCATCCTCGGGCACATGTCGATGAAGATGTTCGACCTGATCATGAGCGTCTCCGGCCCGCAGTGGCTCACCGAGGTACCCGCCGTCTACGTCTGGCAGACGTTGCTGACCAGCGACTACGCGAAGGCGGCGGCGATCTCGATCGTCCTGCTGCTGCTGGTCGCCGTCGTCATCGTCCCCTACCTGATCTACACGAACCGGGCGGAGAAGAACTCATGACCACGGTTGCCGCACCGCCCGCTCCGGTCGAGACGCTGGCGCCCCGGCGCAGGCCGCGCCGCTCGTCCGGCCCGGGCGCGATCGTCAAGTACGCGCTGGCGATCCTCTTCCTGATCCTGGTGCTGATGCCGCTGTACGTGCTGATCGTGACCAGCTTCAAGTCCGGCTCCGACATCGGCGTCACCAGCCAGTGGAACCTGCCCGAGCACTGGACGACCTCGTCCTGGGCGAAGGCGTGGACGTCGCTGAAGCCATCGTTCTTCCGCACGTTCCAGCTGGCCGTCCCGGTCGCGGTGATCTCGTCGGTGATCGGCGCGGCCAACGGCTTCGTGCTGTCGCGCTGGCGCTTCCCGGGCGCCGACGTCGTCTTCACGCTGATCCTGTTCGGCATGTTCATCCCGTACCAGGCGGTCATGATCCCGCTGCGGGAGATCGTCACCACGATCGGCATCCCGCCCGGCATCCCGACCCTGGTCTTCGTGCACTGCATCTACGGCATCCCGATCTGCACGCTGATCTTCCGCAACTACTACGCCACCACGGTCCCCGAGGAACTCGTGGAGGCGGCCCGCGTCGACGGCGCCGGGCTGCTGCGGACGTTCGCCTGGATCATCCTGCCGATCTCGATCCCCGGCTTCGTGGTCACGATCATCTGGCAGTTCACGTCGGCGTGGAACGACTACCTGTTCGCGATCTTCCTGTCGAACACCCGCAATGGGCCGATCACGATCGCGCTCAACGCCCTGGCCGGCGCGCAGTCGCCGGACTACGCGGCCTCGATGGCGGGCGCGCTGATCACGTCGCTGCCCACGCTGATCGTCTACGTGCTGCTCGGTCGCTGGTTCATCGGCGGCCTGATGGCCGGCTCGGTCAAGAGCTGATATCGATTCCCCGGCACGTCGGCAACGACGTGCCGGGGAAGGGTGAATTGTCCGCTCCGGATGAGGCGTCCGCCGGGCCCGAACAATAGGGTTGTCCACGTGACCACCGAGGACCGGCCGGCCGACGGCTTCAGCGCACGCATGGCCTTCGCCCGGCAGAAGGACCCGGCCGAGCCCGCCCGGCGCACGCACCTGCATCTCAAGCTGGTGGCGGTCACTCTTGCCTGGTTGGTCGCGGTTCCCCTGCTTCTGGTGTACGGCGTGAGCAGTCCCCGCCATCCGGAGAGCGTCTTCGACCTGACCGCCTTCGTCACGCTGCTCGGCCCGTTCGTGGCCGCCGTGATCGCCACCAAGAACCGCCGTTTCGGCCTCGGCGGCGCTTACGTGGTGCTCACCCTGTTGATGGTCCTCCCGGCGGCCTACATCACCCGCCTCTGACGCCGGCCCCGGTCAGCCGGCGCAGCGGACGAAGGTGGCGATGTTCGTGCGCTGGGGGCCGCCGTAATCGACGTGAACGGCATCGAGCTCGATCCGGCGACGTTCCATGCTGACCGGGTCCGCCTCGGTGCCGGCGAGACAGTGCGGAAACCCTTCGCCGTGAAGAGTGCCGGCGGCATCCTCCCACTGGCCGGTGACCTGATAGGTCGTGTCGCCGGCCAACGGGTCGCGCACCTCGCCGTCGGCCTCGAAGGCGATCAGCCGGGTTTCGGCGTTGGACCAGGTCACCGTGCCGGCGAGCCGCTCGACGGTCGCCGTGTGCGGATCGTCCGCGAACCGGCCGTAACCGAGACCGGCGGCCAGCCCGATCACGACCGGCAACGCGTACATCAGCCAGCGTGGCAGCCGCGCGAGACGGCGCGCGAAGGAAGCGGGAATCGGCACGCGGGCACCCTACCCCGGATGATCATGCCGACGGGATGCGCTCGACCGGAGTGAGGAAAGCACGGCGGTCGATGGGCCGCGGTTGCGCCACTCGGTCAGCCCGGGGTGGTGAGCGCGGCCACCACCTCGGCGCGGTGGGCGGTCCACCAGCGCAGGAAGGCACCGCGCCGGGTGAAGAGGTGGTCGCAGCTGCGGTCGCCCTCGTCGTAGTGGCGCCGCAGCGGCCACGTCTCGGTCAGCAGCGTCCACCAGCGACGGTCGGCGGCGTCCGCGAGCTCCGCGTCGGTCAGCGGGATCCGGCGGCGGTAACCCTGGGCGAACGCGGCGGCCCGGCCGAGGTCGAGGCCGGTTTGGTCACCGGTGCTGAAGCAGATGGTGGCGGTGCGGACCACCTCCAGCCCGTACGGGCGGACGCCGAGCCGGTCCCAGTCGAGGATGCCGGTGATGCGGTCGCCGACGGTCAGCAGGTTGAACGGCTGCAGGTCGCCGTGGGTCCAGCCGCCGGGGGCGATCTCGCGGTCGGGCGGCCGCCCGGCGGCGTGCTCCAGCAGCAGCTCGCGCCGCCAGGCGATCTCCCGCCGGGCGAGCCGATCGAAGTCGTCGACGGGCGCGATGGTGGCGTACTTCTCCAGCGCAAGGCGTGCGTCGGCCGGCGGAGAGTCGGGCACGGCGGCCGGCGGCGGTGAGCAGAGCGAACCGAGCTCCCGGTGCAGGCGGCCGATCATCTCCCCGAAGCGGGCACAGGCCTCCAGGGAGAACGACGAGCCACGGAAGTGCGATCCCGGAAGCCAGGCATGAGCGGCGTACCAATCGGAATCCACGCGCGCGACCGAACCCTCGGCGACCGGAAACCCGCGGGCGGCGAGCGGGGGCATCAGGGCCTGCGCCGCGCGCACGTCGGCCACCGGGCGATCACGGAGCTGCTTTATCGCGTACGTGCCGATGGTGGTCCTCAGTCGCCAGCTCTGGTTCATGACGCCGGTCGTCACGGGACGACAGTCGACGACCTCACCCAGCTGGAAGGCCGCCGCGACGCGGGACATCGGGTCCATGGTGCTAGGCCGGCTCGCGCAGGAGGGCCCGGATGCGCTCGATCGACTTGGCGAAGTAGCGGTGGCCGGCCGGGCGGGTCAGGAAGTCGGCCAGCGAGTAGAGATCGAGCGCCCGGCTCAGGCGCCGCCAGTCGTCGGGCAGGTCGCCGCCGCCCGCGCGGAAACCGGCCAGGAACGCTTCCTCGAAGCCGGCCGGACGCGGGTCGCGCAGCATGTTGCCGACGTCGAAGAGCGGCGCGCTGCTGAACGCGAACTCCCAGTCGAGCGCGGCCACCACCTGCCAGCGGTCGTCGCGCCGGGCGGCGAGCAGGTTCTTCGGGTTGTAGTCGGCGTGCACGAGCCGCCGGCTGCCGGCCAGCACCCCGAGCGCCGGCGTCACCGACCCGGCGAAGCGCAGCAGGGCCCGCTGCTCGTCGTGGCTCAGGTGGCCGGCCGCGTTGCCCTCCTCGAGGCAGCGCGCCACGAACTGGTCGAGACCGGCGGTCGGCTCGGCGGCGGGCGGCCCCGGCGTCAGGGTCTCATCGGCGAAGAATCCGGGCGCCTCGAACTCGACCGAGCCGATCGCGGCCAGCGTCTCGCCCACCGACCGGCCCAGCTCGGCGACCCCGACCTCGTCCAGCGAGGACATCAGCTCGCCGACCGGATAGCCGGGCACGAACTCGTACAGCATCACGTCGCCGGCGGCCACCACCACCGGGACCGGGACGACACCCGCCAGCCGCCGCATCAGGGCGGCCTCGACCGCGCTCTTGTTGCTGCCGAGGTAACGGCGCAGGACGTACGAGTCGCCCTCGGCAGTGGTGATCAGGATGTTGTGGTTGCTGTACCCCCCGGTCAGCTCCCGCGCCGCGACCACCTTGCGGCCCGGCAGTGCGACCTCGTCGACCCAGCTCCGGAGCGACGGCTCCAGCTCCCCCGCGTTCGTCATCACGGCAGCCTCCTACCCGGCGCGGGGGCCGGACAAGTCCGGTCCGTAGGGCAGGATGGGTCCGTGGCGGAAAAGGGTGAGGAACGGGACGGGGTCGCGCTGACCAACCTCGATCAGGAGCTCTTCGAGGGCGCCGGGGCAACCAAGCGCGACCTGATCGACTACCTCGACGCGGTCCACGGGCGCATCCTGCCCGTGCTGGCGAACCGGCCGCTGTCGGTCATCCGTCTGCTCCGCGGCCAGGAGCAGTTCATGCAGAAGAACCTGCCCAAATACACACCCGACTGGGTGCCGCGCACCGAGGTGTGGGCGGAGGCCTCGCACCGCAAGGTCACCTACGGCCTGTGCAACGACCGGCGGACGCTGCTCTGGTTCGGCAACCAGCGGGCGATCGAGTACCACCCGGCGCTGATGCTCGCGGGCGACCACCACCCGACCCACATGATCATGGATTTGGACCCGCCCGAGGGCGCCGGCTTCGATGCCGTCGCGAAGGCGGCCAAGCTGGTGCACCGGGTGCTCGACGACATCGGCATGGCCGGCGCGGTGAAGACCAGCGGTTCCAAGGGCGTACACATCTTCGTTCCCCTCGACGGCACCGCCGAGGCCGAGGAGGTCGCGGCCGCGACCAGGGCGTTGGCGGTACGCGCGGAGAAGCTCGACCCCGAGCTGGCGACCACGGCCTTCATCCGTGAGGATCGGCACGGCAAGGTCTTCCTCGACGCGACCCGGTCCGGGGGCGCCACCGTCGTCGCCGCCTACAGCCCGCGCATCCGCGAGGGCGTGCGCGTCTCGTTCCCGATCGGGTGGGACGACCTCGACGACGTCACGCCGGCCGACTTCACCATCCACACCGCCCCCGCCCTGCTCGGGGACGGCGACCCGTGGGCCGGCTCGATGCCGGCGCCGCAGCCGCTGGACCGCGGCCTGATCGAGGAGGGCCACACGATCCCGGTCGCTCGCGTGCAGGCCATGCACGAGGGCAAGCGCCGGGCCCGCGCCAAGCGCGCCGAAAGCTAGACCCTCGCGTAACCCCACCGGTCGGCGACTCGTTGAAGGCATGACTGGCGTTCGTAAGTATGCGCGGAACTGTCCGTAAATTTCGGGTATGGTAAGTTCGCCCAGTCGCTGACAGGCAACGCCCGACCTGCCTGGCCACCGAAGCGTCGTCGCGACCCCGGTGAGCAAGCGCACTTCTCGCGATGAGCCGTACCTGTCTACCGCCAGCGGTACGTCACCCACAAAGTTTCCACCCGGCCCCCTGTGCCGGGTTTTTTCTTTCCCTTTTCCGGCGCCACACCACATACGAGGAAACCACCTTGCGAGAGTCGTCTTTGGAGCGAGACCTGCCCATCGAGCAGGTGAACATGTACTGCGCCATCCGCCGGGATCTGACACCACGCATGCCGCCGGGTGAACAGCCCGACCGGTTCGCCCTCGGGCGTGCGATCGAGTATGTGCCGCCGGCGGACGCGGGCCACCGCCGGGACGAGATCACGGCCTGGATCATCGACACCCGGGAGCTGGTGATTCCGCTTTGGCGTGAGCACTACGTCGACCCGGTGAAGCGCGAAGAGGCACTGCGGCATCTGCACGAGCTGCACGACGGCGACTGCCCGAACGTGGACCTGTTGCTCAAGAAACTGGCGCCGGTCAAGCAATGGGTCTATCTGTTGCGCGAGAACGACCGGTTCAACAGCCGCCAGACGGCCGCGATCCTGAATCTCAGCATTCGCAAGGTCAAACGCCTGCACCAGTCGGCCCGCAAGGAAATCGTGCGGAACTCGACGGAAAATCCGAAAAAGGGGGAACCGAACAGTGCAACTAAAATCAAGACGTCTTGTCTTCGGTGACGACGTCCGGAGCGCGGCGCGCGAGGGCCGGTTCCGGCTGTTGCACATCGAGGCCGGCCTGGGTCTGCACCGCATCGCTCATCGCCTCTGGGCCGAGGGCGAGCGGGATGTCGCGCGCGACTGCCTTCGCGTCGCCGCGCGATGCGAGCTGGCCGAGGCCGAGACCGACCTGCTCACGTTGCGCATGACGCGAGGCAGCGACATCGCCCGTTGCGCCGATGTTCCGCTCGGGCCCGAGGCATCCTCGGGCCCGAGCGCCCCGGCCTCTCGCCTCTACCTGATGCGTGCCGCCTGCCAACGCGGCCGGCAAGCGGTCATGCATACGCCCTTGGTCCTGGCCTGCCTGCTCAGCCTGGCCCTTGGCCTGCTGGTCCGGGTCCCGCTCGCCGGCCTCGAAGCACTCGCGCCGCGACCAGCACCAACCGCCACCGGCGAGGAGATCCGGTTCTTGGGAGCCGTCAACGTCCGGCTGCGGCCCGGCCCGAGCGGGCAATCGCCGGCGAAGTCGTCCACTTTGCCCGGCGCGGCCGAGTTTCGTGCCGAGCTCGTGCCCCCGGCCGATGCGGACCATTACGTGGTGACCCTGCATTCGGCCCGGGGAAAGCAGCCGTGCATGTGGCGAATCGTCGGAACGTCCTCGCACGGTCCGCCCAGCACCGCATCGGTCGCCCTCCGCCCGGGCGAGCTGCAGGAGGTGAAGGTAATGGCCGGAAAATGGTCGAGCCTCGCCGTCTATGCCGATCCGCAGGATCAATCCAGTAATTGTTCGGTAATCGGTGGAAGAACCGATCAGGGGCGGGTAATGTCGGTTCCGGCGGCCACGGCTCTCAAGCCGATGTCACCGTCGTCCGACCGGGCGGTCATCCCCGCCGAAGCGTCGGTAGCCGATCCGCGGATCAGCGCTCCCGGGCCCTTACCGACTCCCCGCCCGGCGAATTCATGAGTTAGCTGCTTCATTCCCTGGGGCGGCGTCCGGAATCAAGTTCCGGACGCCGCCCTTTCTCGTGCCCGGAAAGAGGTGAACCGCCATGCCCGACCCGTTCGACGGCGACCTCCGTTGGCAGCGGAGCAGCCGATGCGTCGGCGAAAATCATTGTGTCGAGGTCGCCCGGGCAGGCGACGTGGTCATGATGCGCGATTCCAAGAACCCGGCCGTCGTGTTGACGTTCGGCCTGTGTCAATGGCGCGACTTCACGGCCCGCACCCGCTCGGCGGCCCGATGATGACGTAGTCGTCGAGCGCGGCTCCGCCCGCCGGTCGCCGGTGCGACACCCGGCTCGTCGCGGAACAGCTCCGCGGCGCGCTCGGGCGCACCGGCGGCCTCGGCCAGCCGGAACTCGGTGTCAACTATGCGGTAGAACCGGGCCCGCCACCCGCGGGCGGCCTGCAGGCGCCAGGCGCCGTGCATCCGCCAGTACGCTCGCGGGACCTCGCTGCCGGCCATCGCGCGCACATACGAGCGAACCGCATTGTCACTCAGGTCGCCGCAATGCCAGGAGTACATCCACGACGTGATGATCGAGCTGGTCTGATAGAAGAGCCGCTCGTCTATCGTTTCCGGCGATACCCGCGGCCCCCAGCACTGGCAATATGCCGGATTATCCATGGCTCGCCGCAGCGCTTCCGAGTGCATCTCGCGGGCCCGCAGGATGTGCTCCTGCCGTAGCTGACGGTGTTGCACGAGGACGGCGACGCAGAGGGCGAGCGCCGCGAGCAGTGCCGACACCGGGCCATATGCCTGGCCGATATCACCGAGCTCGTGCCAGTCCGACTCGTCATTCTGGACGAACCGCAGGACCGCGGGCGAGACCAAGATCGCCCCGGCTATCAAACCCAGCCCGGCGAGGGCGAAGATGAACTTCGCGGCACCGCTGAGCAGACTTGCCAAGGCGTTTCGAGGGGGGATGGGCGGCAGCGACATCGGGCTCTCCCTAACTCGGCGCGCCGGACACCTGGAGTGTCTGCCCTCCCGTCCACCTCAGACCAGGTCGCGCCAGAAGGGGACGGTCGGTCGCTTCGCGACGGCCGCTGGCGAGCCCAGCGCGAACTCCCGGTTGAGCCAGTCGGAGATGTCGTTGCCGTACTGCACCACGTCGGTCTGGTAGATCGACAGCACCGGGTGGCCGGTCGTCGCGGCCGGCAGGAAGCGGTGCGCGTAGAGCGGGATCATGCGGGGCACGGTCATCAGGTAGCCGCGGGCCGTGGCCAGCGCCGCGCCGGCGGACGTCGGGCGGGGACCCCATCCCTCGTACCAGAAATCGTTCTCGGCCACGTCGAAGAGGACACCCTCGACCGGCTCGGCGAGCAGCGTGCGCAAGGCCTCGCGGTCGGGGCCGCGCCAATCGGGCCAGCCGCGGCCGGTGGGCAGGCCGCCGGCGAGGAAGGCCCGGTGGTCGTCGGCGAAGCGGAAGCCGAACTCGGCCTCGGTCGCGGCGATCTCGTCCTCGGTGAGGCCGGTCGCGATGCGGAATCGTCCGGATGCGCTGAGCATGTCCGCGGCGGTCACCCCGCTACCTTAACTACATCGAACGGTGTACGCGCGTAGTCGGGAGGCGTCGATGACAGTGACCGCCGCGGGACGACGCGGGGCTGCCACCTCGGAAAATAACGTTCCGGTCATGACAAGGACATCGACGGTCGTAGCATCCCTGCTCACTCTCGTGGGTGTGCCCGCCGGCCTGGCGATCACCGGCGGCAACACCCAGACGGTCATGACCACGACGCTCGCCTTGTGGCTCGCCCTGTTCACGCTCGCGATCGGCCGGTGGCCGCTGACCGTGCTCATCGTGCAGATCCTGTGCGTGGCCGCCTTCCGCGGCGGCAGCCTGGTCGAGTCCGGCTGGGTGTGGCCGTCGACGGCCGCCCTCGTGGCGCTGGCGCTGGCCGGCCGGCTGCGACCGGCCGTCATCACGGCCGGGCTGGGGCTGCTCGTGGGCCTGGCCTGGGACGGGTTCGCCGACCAGCAGCACGGCGTCGACTGGGCGATCGGCCATGTCGGCGGCGAGGCGCTGTGGCTGGCCGCGGTGCTGGGCGCGGCCACCGCCTATCGCAACACGCTGCGCTGGCAGGGCGAGGTGGCGCACCGGCTCGCCCAGGACGAGCACGAGCGCGAGCTGGACGCCCGGCGGCGGCGGGCCGAGGAGCGGGTCGGCATCGCCCGTGACCTGCACGACGTCGTGTCGCACACGCTCGCGGTGGTCGGCGTGCACCTGAACGTGGCGCTGGACGCCTTCGACTCCGACCCGGCCGAGGCCCGCGAGTCGCTCCGCCTGGCGCAGGAGGTGCGCGGCCGGGCGATGACCGACCTGAAGTCGCTGGTCGGCGTGCTGCGCGAGGGTTCGGCGATCGCGGCGCCGACCGACGACCTGACCGGCCTGGAGCGGCTGGCCGAGCAGGTGCGGGCGGCGGGCGTACAGGTGTCGGTGAACGAGTTCGGCGATCCGGCCGACGTCCCGGCGCCGGTGGCCACCGCGGTCTATCGGGTCGTGCAGGAGTCGCTCACCAACACCGTGCGGCACGCGAACGCGAGCCGGGTGGCGGTCACCGTGCGCTATGCGCCGGCCAGCGTGGTGGTCGACGTGCAGGACGACGGCACGGGCGCGGAGATGACGGCGGACGGCCACGGCATCTCCGGGATGCGGGAGCGGGTGGCCGCGCTGGGCGGCGCGCTCACGGCCGGTCCGGGCAAGACCGGTTTCACCGTACGCGCAACGATCCCCATCGCCACCTGAAAGGCAACCCGATGACGATCTCGGTTCTCCTCGCCGACGACCAGCACCTGGTCCGCGCCGGCTTCCGCAGTCTGCTGCGGCGCGACAAGGACATCGTGGTCGTCGGCGAGGCGTCCACCGGCGACGAGGCCGTGCGTACCGCCCGCCGGCTGCGCCCCGACGTGATCCTGATGGACATCCGGATGCCCGGCCTCGATGGCATCGCGGCCACCCGCGCGGTGCTGGCCGAGCTGCCCGGGACCCGCGTCATCATCCTCACCACGTTCGAGACCGACGAGTACGTCTTCCAGGCGCTGGCGGCCGGCGCGAGCGGCTTCCTGACCAAGGAGATCGGCCCGGACGGCCTGCGCCAGGCGGTCCGGGTGGTGGCGGCGGGCGATGCGCTGCTGTCGCCGAGCGTGACCCGCCGGGTGGTCGGCCAGTTCGCGCACCGCCCGGTCCTGGCCGCCGCCACCCCCGGCGGCGACCGCCTGGCGGTGCTGACCGACCGGGAGCGCGAGGTGGTCGGCCTGGTGGCGGCCGGACTGTCCAACGAGGAGATCGCCCGCGAGCTGGTGATCAGCCCGCTGACGGCCAAGACGCACATCACGAGGGCGATCGCGAAGCTCGGCGTCCGCGACCGGGTCCAGCTGGTGATCGTCGCCTTCGAGGACGGCCTGGCCGGCTCCTGATCGCGCCCGGTAGCCCACTAGCAGCGGGCGATGCCGCCGACCCGGACTCCCTCCGGGCCGGGTGCGGCGGTCACGGTGGCCGGGCTCCCGAGGGCGTCGCCCATGTCCGCGCGCACGGCGCAACCCAGGTGGGCGGCCAGGCAGGCGGTGCTGTTGGCGTTGGCGATGTCTTCCGGTACGCCGATGGACGGCGCGAACATCCGCGCGGCGACCCGGCCCCCGCCGTCGGGCACCGAGTAGACATAGACGCCCAGCAGCCCGAGCCGGTCGGTCTCGGCCCGCAGCCGGTCGAGGTCGGGCGTGAGCGCGGCGACGGCGGCGGGGTCGGCCACCGGAAACAGGATGCGGGGCCGCCCGAGCGTGGCCATTCGAACTTCGCCCGCCGCCTTCGAGCCGATTGCCGCGGATATTTCGGAAATGTCCGGCGGAGGGGCGAGGCCGATCGGACCCGGGTCGAAGCCGGCGGCCACCAGGCCGACGGAGCCGGCGCGGCCGACAGAGCCGGCGCGGTCGGCGCGGCCGGCGCGGTCGGCGCAGTCGGCGCAGTCGGCGCGGTCGGCGCGGTCGGCGCGGTCGGCGCCATCGGCAGCATCCACGTGGCCCCGGAAGCTGCGGCCACCGACCTTCAGCAGCTGCTCACGGCGACCGGTTCGATCGGCGAGCAGCGCCAGAGCCGCGACCGTCCCGTGCCCGCACGCCGGCAACTCCCCCGCGGCGGTGAAGAAGCGCAACGAGAGATCGGGGCCGATGAACACCGCGTGCGAGGTCCCGGCCACGACCGGCTCCCGGCAACGGTCCACATCGGACCACTCGCCCTCGTCTTCGAAGAGCACGACGGTCGGGCTTCCACCTTCGCCGTCGCGTAGGCATGCGTGCACCACGGTCACGCGTCCGATCGTAAGGTGGCCGGGTGCGGCGGATTCTGGTCTACGGCGTGACCGGCTCCGGCAAGTCGACCCTGGCCCGGCGCCTCGGGCGGCGGCTCGCCCTGCCCTATCACTCGATCGACGACCTGGCCTGGGAGCCGGGCTGGGTGCCGGTGCGCGAGGAGCTGCAACGCGACCGGGTGCGCGAGATCTGCGCCGGCACGGAGTGGGTGATCGATTCCGCGTACGGGATCTGGGTCGACATCCCGCTCGGCCGCGCCGACCTGATCGTGGGTCTCGATCTGCCGCGCTGGCGTTCGTTCGGGCGGCTGCTGCGGCGCACGCTGGTCCGGCTCGTCACCCGGGAACCGATCTGCAACGGCAACACCGAGTCGTGGCGGGGCACGTTCCTCGACCGCGAGTCGCTGCTGCTGTGGCACTTCAAGTCGTTCAAGCGCAAGCGCGCGCGGATGCGGCTGTGGGCAGCGCACCCGGATTTCCCGGAAACGGTTCTGCTGCGTTCGCCGCGCGAGGTCGAGCGGTGGCTGGCGTCGCTGCCGGACCGGACCTCAGGCGCCGGCCAGGCGTAGGCGTTCATCGACCTGTTCCCGTACGGCGATGAGCGCCACCGGCGGCTGACGGTGCAACGCCTCACCCCGCGCGTTGTGCAGCGCGAGCCAGAGGCTCGCCGCCCACGCCACCTCGATCTCCTCGTCCGAGAAGCCGCGCCGCTCCTTCTGGTAGGCATCGAGGAACGCCGCCGACGACTCGACCGGGGTCAGCGTCGGCTCGGCGTAGCTGCCGAACGCCCCGGAGGCGGCCCCGGCGATCGCGGCCTCGGGCAGCCAGGCCAGGCTGTCCCAATCGTGCACCGCGTGCAGCCGGTCGCCGTCCCAGCGGATGTTCTGCGACTCCCAGTCGGCGTGCCCGAGCACGCGCGGCAGCCACGTCCCGGCCAGCCGCTCGCGCACCCGGCGGGCGGCGTCCACCACGTACGCCGGAACCAGGCTCTCGTCACGGCCGTCGTGGTGCGGATTGCGCGGCCACGGGCCGGGCTCGTCGTGGTCCCAGCGGGTCCACTCCGGATTGGGCAGCGGCGGCTCGACCGCGCCCGGCGCCGAACCGCCCACCTCGACGCCGGCGGCCAGGCCGACCAGCCGCGCGAGCCCGGTGGCGTAGCGGACCGCGGCCGCGGGAGAGTCATCGCGCGACAGCTCACCGCCCGGCCGCCACTCCTCGGCGTGGATCGCCCGGCCGCCGGTCACGGTCACGCCGGTGACCGGCGCGGCGGCAGGATAGCCGTTGAGCGCGAGGAAGCGCTGCACCTCGACGCAGGTCGCCTCGCGCCCGCTCTGGTCGGGCCGGGCCTTGACCGCCACCTCGCGGCCGTCGGCCAGGCGCAGCCCGTAGACCTCGGACATGTGCTCGGACACAAGCAGCACGTCGGAGGGCACCGAGCCGAGATGTTTGCGGCACCACGCCACGAGCCATTCGGGAACCGCCGGAGAGGCCATGACCAACACACGCAATCGCACACCGACCGGGAGAGGCCCGATCCGTCCGCCCCGACACTATGCCGGCGCCCGCGGGACAGAAGGGGCGATTGCCGTAAGGTCGGATCATGGCTGAGGATCTGCTCTGGGGCGTCATCGCCGCGGGACGGCTGGGTACGGTGGCGACGATCAAGAAGGATGGGCGGCCGCAGCTGTCGGACGTCAGCTACTTCGCCGCCGATCGGGTTGTTCGCTTCTCCACCCGTACGGCGCTGGCCAAGGTGCACAACCTGCGCCGCGATCCCCGGGTGAGCATGAAGGTCACGGCGCCGGACGGGCACGGCTACGCGGTCGCCGAGGGCACCGCCGAGCTCAGCGCGGTCTCCTGGGCCCTCGACGACGCCGTCGTGGAGGAGCTGATCGAGGTCTATCGGCTGATCACCGGCCACGAGCACCCGGACTGGGACGACTACCGCCGGGCCATGGTGGCGGACGGCCGGCTGGTCGTCCGCATCCATGTCGAGCACCTGTACGGCTGGGTCTCCTAGCCGACCGGCGAAAGCGCGTACAGGTAGAGGTTCGGCGCGGCCGCGAGACGATCGGCTTCAGCTGCTCGACCGAGACCGTCCAGCCCGCCGGCGCGGTCGCCGACACGCGCGGGAAGAGGACGCCGGGCGCCTGGCCCACGATGTCGACGGTCAGAGTCGCGCTGCCACCGGGCGGCAGCGCCGCACTCGCCGGCCGCAGCGACGCGTCCAGGCGGGTGCGGTCGTCGGCGGGCGCCCGGTTGACCGAGGGCGGCTGGTCGGCCGCCGCCGTGCGCCACGACGACGGCTGGTCGCCGACCGTGTGCGCGACCGCGCCGCCCGAGGCGATCGCCGACCACGGGATCCAGCTCCGGGTCAGCGAGTGGCCGTTGACCCGGACCCGCTGGATGTAGCGGTTGGTGTCGGAGGCGCCGGGCCCGGTGATCGTGAGCTGCCGTCCAGCCTCTTCTCGGTGGCCTTCCGCCCGCCCGTCAGCCCCACCAGTCCCGCCCGATCCTGCGGCACCGCTGGCCACGCCGCGCGAAGAGCGCGGTCCGCCCGTTGTACGGCGAGTCCGCGGGCGGCCGGAACGGGGTCACCGGATAGCCGGTCATGATGTTGGTGTCGCTGTCGGCCAGCGCCCACCGCGGCAGCCATCCGCCGTCGCGCCCGATCGCCACCACGGACAGCGCCACGTCCCGCGCCACCCGCGGGGGTCAGCAGCTCGAGCAGCTGGTTCTGCGGCCGGTAGGTTTCCCACAGCGAGAGGTTCTGGTACGGCGTGTAGCCCTCGGCCCGGTGCACCTTGCGGTCGAAGCCGGTGTACGAGCCGTCGACGTCGCCGGTCTCGGCGGCGAGATTGGCCCGGGCGCCGGCCGGACCGGTGTAGGAGCGGCCGGCTTTGAGCACGACGTCGCGGTAAGTGGAGGTGCCGAACGAGGCGAACGGGCGGTCGAACCGGGCGGTGAAGAAGACGGTGTAGTCGTCCTTGCCGGCGCAGAAGTTGCCGGCGTGCACCCGGCCCTCGATCGCGGCCGGGAAGGTGTAGCGCTGCCAGCCGGTGCGCGGCGTCGCGGTGAGCTCGGCGTTCGCCGGTGTCCGGCTGACCTGCACCACGCCGAACGGCGCGCTCGCCCCCCGGGAAGGTGTTGCCTGTGACGGCATTGATCTCCCGGTGACAACGTTGTCGCCAGCCAGTGACCGAAGTCAATGAAGCACTCCCGATTTGCACCCGGCCGCACCGGCTTTGCCCGCCGAAATCCTCAAGGCCGGGCGCGTGATCCCGATCTCGAAGACAACGACCAAGGGCTGACCGGAGACGAGTCTGATGGCAGGCATGAACGAACCGCGGGCCACGGCCCCGGTCGCGCTGGGCCGCTGGCCGCGGCTGTGCCTGATCGTGGGCACGCTGGTTCTCCTGTTCGCGCTGCTGCTCAGCACGGCGGTGGGCGGGCCCCGGTTCTCGCAGTCGGTCTCCAACTTCGGCCTCTGCCTCGGCGCGCTCGCCGCGGCCGTGGCCTGCCTCGGCCGCGCCCGCTCGTTCCGTGGCCGGATGCGCTGGGGCTGGGCCTTCGTCGGCCTCGGCGTGCTCAGCTGGGGCCTCGGCCAGTGGACCTGGGTCTACCTCGAGACGTTCCGGGGCGAGGCGGCGCCGTTCCCCTCCCCCGCCGACCTCGGCTACATCGGCATGGTCCTGCTCACCCCGGCCGGACTGCTGATCCTGCCGAGCAGCACGCAGGCGCTGGCCAACCGGGTCCGCAGCGTGCTCGACGGCCTGATGGTCGCCGCGTCACTCAGCCTGATCGCCTGGATCTGGGTCGTCTCGCCGTTGCTGAGCGAGGGCAAGGACACCGCGGTCGCGCTCTACGTGAGCCTGGCCTACCCGCTCGGCGACATCGTGACCATCACGATCGTCATCTACATGCTCGCCCAGCAGCGCCGGGACGGCCGGACCTTCGGTCAGCTGGTCCTGGTCGGCGGCGGGGTGGTAGCCTTCGCCGCCTCCGACATCTGCTACGCCTACCTCAACCTCATCGGCATGTACGCGTCCGGCGGCGTCACCGACATCGGCTGGTTCACGGGCTTCATGCTGATCCTGCTGGCGGCGGCCAAGCCGGTCCCGGCCCGCGCCGAGGGTGACGGGCCGGCCGCGGCCGACGGTCAGCCGGTCGGCATCCTGCTGCCCTACGTCGCCGTGCTGGCGGCCCTGCTCACCACCGTCGTCTGGTACGCCAAGACCGGGCACAGCAGCCTCTTCGTCGCGTACACCCGCTCCGCCCTGATCTTGTTGATCGTCGGCCGTCAGCTGCTAACCCTGCGCGAGAACCGCAACCTCACCCGTACGCTCGAGGCCCGCGTCGCCGACCGCACGGCCGAGCTGTTCGCCAGCGAGCAGCGGTTCCACGCGCTCGTGCAGCACAGCTCGGACGTGGTCACCGTGGTCTCGCCCGAGGCCGACGTGCTCTACCAGAGCGAGTCGGTGCAGCGCGTCTTCGGCTACCCGGCGCACGTGCTGACCGGCCGCCGCCTGACCAAGCTGGTCGACCCCGAGTCCGCCGTCCGGCTCGCCCAGGCGCTGCGGCAGGTCGCCGGCCGGCCGTACGCGACGACCGTGCTCGAGCTGTCCGTGCAGCACCGGGACGGCCGCCTGCGCCAGGCCGAGATGACCATCACGAACCTGCTGTCCGACCCGAGCGTGGCCGGCCTGGTGCTCAACACCCGCGACATCAGCGAGCGCAAGCAACTGCAGGACCAGCTGGTGCACGAGGCGTACCACGACGCGCTCACCCAGCTGGCCAACCGGGCCCTGTTCCGCGAGCGGGTCGCCGAGGCGCTGCGCCGCCGCGGCCCGGAGGACGACGTCACCGTGCTCTTCCTCGACCTCGACGGCTTCAAGGAGGTCAACGACAGCCTCGGCCACCTCGCCGGCGACCAGCTGCTGGTGCAGGTCGCCGACAGGCTGCGCGCCTCGGTGCGCGAGGGCGACGTGGTGGCTCGCTTCGGCGGCGACGAGTTCGCGGTGCTGATCGAGGCGGTCGGCGACGCCGACGACGCCGAGCAGGTCGCCCGCCGGATCGTCGAGGTGCTCGAGAAGCCGTTCGGCAGCGAGACCCGCGACATCCACGTGCAGGCGAGCATCGGCCTGGCCTCGGCCCGCGTCCTCGGCGCGACCGGCGGCGACGGCGCCGAGCAGCTCATGCGCAACGCCGACCTGGCCATGTACAAGGCGAAGTCGGCCGGCGGCGGATGCTTCGCCACCTACCACCCGGACATGCTGGCCGGCCTGGTCTCCCGCCTCGAGCTCGAGGCCGACCTGCGGGTCGCCCTCGAACGCGGCCAGCTGCACCTGCACTACCAGCCCACGGTCGACCTGGCCAGCAGCGAGGTGATCGGCTTCGAGGCGCTCGCCCGCTGGCAGCACCCGTCGCGCGGCATGATCCCACCGGCCGAGTTCATCCCGATCGCGGAGGCGACCGGCCTCATCGTGCCGCTCGGCCGCTGGGTGCTGCGCGAGGCGTGCCGGCAGGCCGTGGAGTGGTCGTCACGGGCCGGCGGCCGCCCGGTGAAGATGGCGGTGAACGTGTCGGTGCGCCAGTTCGACCGGGCCGACCTGGTCGACGTGGTGGCCGGCATCCTCGCCGAGACCGGCATGCCGGCCGACCAGCTCTGCCTCGAGATGACCGAGAGCGTGCTGATGACCGACACCGACGACAACCTCGAGCAACTGCTGCGGCTCAAGGCGCTGGGCATCACGCTGGCCATCGACGATTTCGGTACGGGATATTCGTCGCTGGCGTACCTGCGCCGGTTCCCGGTCGACACCCTCAAGATCGACCGGTCGTTCGTCGAGCGGCTCGGCGCCCTCACCGACGACACCGCGCTCGCCGACACGATCGTGCAGCTGGGCAAGAGCCTCGGCATGGCCACCGTGGCCGAGGGGATCGAGGAGTTCGGCCAGCTGGCGGCGCTGCGGGAGATGGGCTGCCACTTCGCGCAGGGTTACTACTTCTCGCGCCCGGTGCCGGCCGATGAGGCTGGAGCCTTGTTCCTCGCCGTTTCCACTCAGTAAGGAGCTTGCCCCCGTGTCTCCGGAGACCCCCTGCCTGGTGACCGATCTTTCCCAGGTCGGCTCCCGATACGACCAGTTAGTGGGCGCCCTGCCCGAAATTTCGGTGTTTTATGCGATGAAGTGCAACCCGGCCCCGGAGATCCTGCGCGCTCTGCGGTCCCGTGGCGCCGGCTTCGAGATCGCCTCGCTCGGCGAGCTGCGGGCGCTGCAGGCCATCGGCGTCGACCCGGCCGGCGTGCTCTACAGCAACCCGATCAAGCCGCCGGCCCACATCGAGGCCGCGGCCGCCGCCGGCGTGTGGCGGTTCGGCGCCGACTCCCCCGGCGAGCTGGCCAAGATCTCCGAGCTCGCGCCCGGGGCGGCCGTCTACGTACGCCTGCGGGTCGACGACAGCACCAGCCACTTTCCGCTGTCCGGCAAGTTCGGCACCGACGTCGAGGACGCGTACCACCTGCTGCTTCTCGCTCAGCGGCTCGGCCTCCGGCCGTACGGGGTCACCTTCCACGTCGGCTCCCAATGCGAGAGCACCGAGGCCTGGCGGACCGCGATCCGCGCGGCCGGAACCCTGATGGAGATGCTGCTCGCCGACGGCATCGAGCTGGAGATGGTGGACCTCGGCGGGGGCTTCCCGGCCTCGTACGTCGCCGGCGCTCCCCCGATCGAGGAGATCGGCGAGATCATCGCCAAGGAGATCGTCGACTTGCCGTACCGGCCCGACCTGATCGCCGCCGAACCCGGCCGTTTCCTGGTCGCCGAGGCCGGCGTGCTGGCCGCCGCGGTCGTCGGCCGGGCCGAGCGCGGCGACGAGAACTGGCTCTACCTCGAGGTCGGCGCGTTTCACGGGATGGCCGAGCCGCTGCAGATCCCGGGCGGCTGGACCTATCCGATGTGGACGTCCCGGCCCTCGGACGACCTGCTGCCGTACACGCTGTGCGGTCCGACGTGCGACAGCGCCGACACCTTCGCGCACGGTGTTCTGCTGCCGGGCACGCTGACGGTGGGAGACGTCGTGTACTTCGGGTCGGCCGGCGCGTACACGCTCTCGTACGCCACCTCGTTCAACGCCTTCCCGCCGCCCACGCAGGTCTTCGTCGGCTCGTAATTCGTTTGACAGCCGCCGCGAGCCGCCGGGAGACTCTCGGCCATGACAACTGCGCACTCCATCGTGTGTCCCTCCGGTGCTGTGCGCGGTCTGCCGGGCTGATGACCCTCTAGCGAGCGACGCGTACCTCCAGGCGCCGGGACATCTCGATCCCGGAGTTCCCGCATGTCGTCCTATCGGCTCTATCTGCTCATCTGCGGCCTCGGCTCGTTCGCGGGCAAGGTCGCCTTCACCCTCAACCTGATCTATCAGGCCACCGTCGTCGGGCTGTCGCCGCTGCAGCTCGTGCTGGTCGGCACCGTGATGGAGACGGTCTGCTTCATCGCCCAGGTGCCCACCGGCGTGATCGCGGACGTGGTCAGCCGCCGGCTGTCGGTCATCATCGGCTACCTGCTGATGGGCGCCGGCCTGCTGGTGTGGGGCCTCGTCCCGTCGTTCGCCGGCATCGTCGCGGCCACCGTGATCTGGTCGATCGGCGCGGTCTGCGTCGACGGCGCCGAGGAGGCCTGGGCCGCCGACGAGATCGAACCCGGCCGGGTCACGTCCGCCTTCGTGCGCGGCGGTCAGATCAACCAGGCCGGCTCGCTGCTCGGCATCCTCGCGGCGGTCGGGCTGGCGACTTTCGGGCTGGCCGTGCCGATCGTGGCCGGCGGCGTGCTGACGCTGGCTCTCGGCGCACTGCTGATGCTCTTCATGACGGAGGACCGCTGGTCGCCCGGCTCCGCCGGCTCTGCTGGCTCGGGCTCTCCGGGCTCTGCCGGCTCGGGCTCTCCGGGCTCTGCCGGCTCTCCGGGCTCTGCCGGCTCTCCGGGCTCCGTCGCCGTCGGGGCGTGGCGCTCGATGGGCCGCCAGGTCGTCGCCGGCGGGCGTGCCGTCCGGGGCAGCGCGCTGCTGACCGGCCTGGTGGCGGGCACGTTCTTCGCGGGCCTGAGCAGCGAGGGCTTCGACCGGCTCAGCCAGCCGTTCCTGATCCCGTACGTCGGTGACCGCCCCGTGGTCTTCGGCGCGCTGGCGGTGATCGCGTCGCTCGGCGCGATCGGCGCAACCGGCCTGATCGGTCGCCGCCTCGACATGTCCCACCCGCGCCGGGTCGGCCGGCTGCTCGCGGTCGTCCAGGCGGTCACGGCGGCCGGCATGATTTGTTTCGGCCTGGCCGGCCAGTGGTGGGTGGCGGTGCCGCTCTACCTGCTGGTGCGCCTGCTGCGCGACACGTCGGCCCCGATCCTGAACGTCTGGCTGGTCTCGGCCACGGCCCCGTCCTCGCGGGCCACGGTCTTCTCGATCCAGTCCCAGGCCGACGCGCTGGGCCAGATCGCCGGCGGCCCGCCGGTGGGCGTGGTCGCCGCCCGCACATCGCTGGGCGCGGGCATCTCGGTGGCGGGCCTGTTCCTGCTGCCGGCGATGGCCCTGTTCGGCTGGGCGGCACGCCGCTCACCGGTCGCCGAGAATCGCCCGGCAGTAGAGGTTTCAACCGCCGCACACGGCTAACTCTGCCTGCGCGCGACCCTTCGGGCGGCCGGCCTGGGGTGCCGGCCGCCCGTTCCAGCTGCTCACCCCGCCCGTCCAGCTGCTCACCCGCCCGTTCCAGCTGCTCACCCGCCCGTTCCAGCTGCTCACCCGCCCGTCTCGCGCACCCTCCCGGGAGCTGCCGTGCGGCACGACGAGTACACGATGGCCCTGGACCCCGCAGCGGCCGAGGTCTCCAGCGGCGCGATGGCGGCTGTGCTGGTCACGTTCCGAGCCCCGCCCCGCCTACAGCAGACCCGCGTGCGGCTGGGCGTAGACGGCCTGCCGCGCGGCGTGGCCGTCGAGTTCTACCCTCTGACGCCCCGACTGGGCGGCGTAGCAGTCCTGATCCTGACCACGTCCCGCGTGGCACGCGCCGACGCCGCCCCGGTCATCATCACCGCCAGGCCGATCTCCGGCGAACCCGAGGCAGCATCGGTCCCGTTCCACCTGACCGTCGCCGGCTGATCGACCCGCCGGCGCCTGCCCCGCATGCGCGTCCGCTCCGCCCTGCGGCGCGCGCGGGGCCAGCCGGTTCCGCCAGTCCCGCCCGCACCCGGTCGCCGGCGCACCGCCAGCCGGCCCACCCACGCCCTACCAAACCCCACCCGTTCACTGGGTGGGGCGACTATACGGCCGGGCTACGACAATTCCCGGGGGCCGTCCACAAGCTAATCTCCCCAATCGAGCTGACTCTCCGGGATTCCGGCTCGCCGCCCGTAGTCGACCGCCTCCGCGCGACCCTCCGCATCTCCGACCCGGTAGGTGAAAACACGGCCCGGGAAGACGACCGTGTGCGTACGCCCGTCGCTGAAATCGGCGTACCAACCCCCATGGTCGCCCGACAGCGCCGCCGCCAGCATCTCGGCCAGCTCCCCCGCCCGTTCGGCCGGCGCGGCGAAGTAGATCAGCGTCCAGAGGTCGGGCTGGGCCGCGGTCGTCGAGCCCGATACGTCCTGGCGGGAGATGCGGGTGATCTGTACGCCGGATGGCAGCGACAGCTCCGATCCGACCCGCAGGCTCTCGGCGATCAGGCAGCCGGTCAGCATGGGCGCATCCGCTCGATCAGCCCGGGCACCCAGTGGTCGCGGCACAGCGAGCTCCCGCAATTGCAGTCCATGACGAAGTCCTCCTCGCCCGTGCTGGTCGCGATGTCGCGGCGGACCACCGGCGTGTACGGCGCACCCCACCACAGACTCGGGTCGCCGCCCGAGCGAGCAGTCCGGCTCCGGTTCGGCCCACATGGCAGAACCCTAGCGACTCCTAGAATTCGACCGTGACATTTCGTGGGTGGCCGAGTGAGGCGCTCGAGTTCTTCGACGGGCTCGAGGCGGACAATTCAAAGACCTATTGGACGGCGCACCTCGAGCTGTACGAGAAGCAGGTGCGCGAGCCGATGCTGGCGCTGCTGGCGGCGCTGGAGCCGGAGTTCGGCCCGGGCAAGATCTTCCGCCCGTACCGCGACGTCCGGTTCAGCGCCGACAAGACGCCGTACAAGACGCACATGGGCGCCTGGCTCTCGTACGGCGGATACATCCAGTTGTCCGGCGACGGTCTGGCGGCCGGCAGCGGGATGTACCAGATGGCGCCCGACCAGCTGGAGCGCTATCGGCGGGCGGTCGCCAACGACGTGGTCGGCGCCGAGCTGGAGCGGCTGATCGAGTCGATCGCGGCGCAGCGGATCGACGTGGTCGGGCACGGCAGCCTGAAGACGGCGCCGCGCGGCTATCCGAAGGACCACCCGCGGATCGACCTGCTGCGCCACAAGGGCCTCACCACCTGGAAGGACTGGGAGCCGGCCGCCTGGCTGGGCACGGCCGCCGCGCAGAAGCGGATCGTCGAGTTCCTGCGGGCGAGCCGGCCGCTGCGGGAGTGGCTGGACCGCAACGTCGGCCCCTCCACCGCAGAACGCTGAGCAGCAGCGGCCTAGGCGCGCATCACCGTTGCGATCGGGATGCGGGCCGCCCGTAACGCGGGGACGAAGCCGCCGAGGATGCCGGCCACGATCCCGGCGATGATGCCGGCCACGCCGGCCTCCCACGGGAACTGCACGTTCTGCAGCAGCGGCTCGGAATGGCCGACCAGCGACGAGACGACCTTGAGGCCGGCCGCGCTCACGCCGATCGCCGCGGCGGCCGTCAGCAGGCCGGTCAGCAGGGTCTCGGACAGCACGATGCCGGCCAGCAGCGCACGCGGCGTGCCGACGGCCCGGCGCAGGGCGAACTCCTCGACCCGCTCGCCGACCGTGGCGAGGCCGACGTTGAGGATGCCGGCCACGCCGATGAGCAGCACCAGGCCGGCCATCGAGAAGAAGATCAGCCGCATCAGCGCGAGCTCCTTCTCACGCTCCTTCTTGGAGTTGATCGTCGACACGTACGGCTCGGCGCCGATGCCCTTGAGCTTGGCCGACAGCACCTTCTCGGCCGGGGTCGCGGGCGTCATCAGCACCCGCAACTCGCCGCCGCCGTAGGTGGGGTCGGAGAAGCCGGCCGGCGGGAGCCAGTTGGTGAGCTCGTCAAGACGTACGTAAGCCCGGGGTTGTTGATCTCCGTCGTCGACCACGCCGATGAACTGCGGCGTCAGGTTCGCGGCCGCCCCGCCCACGCGCATCTCGGCCGGCACGTGGTGACGCTCGAACCCCTTCGCCGCCTCCTTGTTGAGCACCAGATGCGGCGCCATCGCGGGCAGCGTGCCGAAGTCGAGCCACCGCCCGGACTCGAGCCGGAAGGGCCGGAACACCCGGATGTCCCCGGTCAGCGCCGTCAGGCGTACCTCGACCGCCTCGCCTTTCGGTCCGCTCGGACCCTGACAGTTCCCGGCCGCGTCACAGGTCTGCGGCGAGCCCCAGTCCTCGTCGATCGGCGAGCCGCCCTCGTTGACCGGCCGGACGCCGGGCTCGCCGATGATCGCCTGGGTGCCCATCGCCGCCACCGCGTCGGACCGGCCGGCCACCGTGCTCACCACGATGTCGGTGACGCCCGGCTGCGGACCCATGTCCATCACGTGCGTGCCCTCGATGCCGTCGGTCAGCTCGACGTCGGCGAGCAGCGCGTGCTCGGCGATGCTGGCGCCGGCCTGCACGACCACCACGGCGAGAACGCCGAGGAACAGACTGACCATCGAGAGCAGGGTGCGAAGCTTGCGGGCCCGGATGCCCTGGATGCCAATGATCAAGGACGATCGGGTACGCCCGGAGAGCCGCCTCATGCCGGGACCCGTTCCGTGAGCACGCCGTCCACCAGGTCGAGGATCCGGCCCATGCGTGCGGCGTGATCCCGGTCGTGCGTCACCAGCACCAGGCCGCACCCGCGCTCGGTCGCTCCCAGCAGCGCATCGATCACCAGGGTCCCGGTCTCGGTGTCCAGCGCTCCGGTCGGCTCATCGGCCAGCAAGATCTTCGGTTCCCGTACGAGCGCCCGCGCGATCGCCACCCGCTGCTGCTCGCCCCCGGACATCTTCGCCGGGCGGCTCTTCGCCAGATGCGCGATGCCGACCTGGTCGAGGGCCTTGAGCACGCGTCGCCGCCGCTCCCGCCGGGGCAGCCAGCCCTGGCCGTTGACCAGCGCCATCGACACGTTCTGCGCCGCGGTGAGGTGCTTGAGCAGGAAGAACCGCTGGAACACGAAGCCGAAGTGGGAGCTGCGCAGCTTGGCCGCCCGCCGCTCGGGCAGCCGGCTGATGTCCTGCCCGGCCAGGTGGTAGCTGCCGGCGTCCGGACGGTCGAACAGGCCGATGACGCTGAGCAGCGTGCTCTTGCCCGAGCCGGAGCGGCCGACGATGGCGACGCTCTCGCCCGGGCGTACGGTCAGGTCGACGCCGTCGAGGATGGTGCGCGGCTCCTTCTGTCCCTTCAGCACTTTCGTGATGCCGGTCAGCCGGATCAGCTCGTCGCTCATCCCGGCGCCCCCGAGCCGCCCTGGTCGTCCGGCTGCGGCGCGGCGGTCGGCAGATCGGGACCGGGCACGGCGATGGTCTCGTCGCCCTTGAGGCCCTTGCGAATCTCGACGACCTTGCCGTCGGTGAGGCCGAGCGTCACGTCGACGGTCTTGCGGGTCTGGTCCGGCCCGACCACGTCGACCTTGCCCTTGCCCTGGATGCCGGCCACCGCCTCGACCGGCAGCACCAGCACGTGCGAGGCCTTGGCGGTGACCACGTCGAGGGTGACCGCCGCGCCGTTGATCAGCTTGACGTCCTCGGGGGCCGTGCAGACCAGGCGCAGGCCGGTCGCCTCGGACCCCGCATCTTGACCGGGCGCCTCCGGCTCCGGCTCGGTCACCACGGCCGGCGCGCCGGAGGGGTTCGCGGCCGGCGCCGTCGTGGCCGGGGGTGGTGGTTCCGGGATCGTCCCGGCCGGCAGCGCCGCGATCGTCCCGAGCGCCTCGCAGTCGAACGGCCCGGGCCCGTTCTTGATCTGCCCGCGCACGTTCTGCACCGCGCCCGAGATCCGGTACGCCTGACCGCTGTCGATGTCGGCGACGATCCCGTAACCCGCGTACCGCGCCGACACCACCGGCATGCCCCTGGTGACGTCGGCATGGTCGTCCATGAGCCGCCCGGCCAGCGTCGAGTCCTTCGGAATCTCCACCCGCCGCGGCACGCCGTCGTCCCAGACCGAGGCCACCCACAGCGGCCGCGTGGCCGGCGTCTTCGACGGCCGCTTGTCGAGCCACCGAAGCTCCCCGTCAACCGGCGCCACGACGCCGAAGACCGGGTTGATGGTCACCTTGCCGCTCAGGCTGATCCGGTTGGTCAGATCCTGCCGGGCCGGCTTGACCGTGGTGAACACCGTGCCGCGGTCGGCGAGCCCGGGCGTCTCCGCCTTTTCGCCGGACGAGCTGCACCCGCACACCACGACACCGGCCGCGAAGACGACTCCGACGCGCACAAACCGTCGTCCGCCCACGGCTCTCCCCTTCCCGCGGGCACAGTGAGGATCTCCGATCGGCCCGGCGGAGCAGAGGCTACATCGATCATGCAACCGGTCGTTCACCCCGCCCGACCGCGACCTTATCCATAGATCGAGGTCTATTTGTTGAGGCCTACCGGGCATGACATTGATCTGAAGAACTCGCATTCCGTCGTCACGTCCGAAGTGTCCAATACTGGCCTTGGGAAACTGATCCGCGTCGAAGTATGGTGTCTGCAGAATCTCGGTGGGGGCCCGAGACACTCCCTCGAGATCCCTGCGGCTGTGGTGTCACCGGAGGACGTCCGTCACCCGGATGACGCCGGTCGCGCGGCACCGAGCGCGGGGACCGGCGGCGCAGCCGGCTGGCACGACCGTGACTTATCTAAGCCGCGGACGCGGAAGGCTGGTGGATGAACGCTACGACCGGTGAGCCGGATGACGCCCCGATCCGTGACGACGCACTTCCCGACGTCACCCGGATTCCCCTGCGCCGGCTCACGCTCGAGAACCGGCCCGCCTTGAAGGCGGCCATCGATCGCCTGGTCGATGACCTCACGGATGCGGCCGACATCACGGCCGGCTTCACCAACGTCCCATGACGTCGCGGGAGTGGCCGGCGAACCTGCAGGTCGCGGACGACTTCCGGCCGCACGCGTTCCGGGAGTTCGTTCTCAAGATTCATCAGCGTTGCAATCTCGCCTGCGACTACTGCTACGTCTACACGATGGGCGACGACACCTGGCGGGATCGCCCGACACGGATGTCTGTCGATGTGGTTCGCACCGCGGCAGCGCGGATCGCCGAGCACGCGGACGCGCACGATCTGCGGTCGGTGCGCGTGGTCCTGCACGGCGGCGAGCCCCTGCTGGCCGGCCGGGATCGGCTCGTGGAGATCATCGCCACGCTGAAGAGGACCATCGGCCGCGAGCTCCGGCTGGCCGTGCAGACCAACGGCGTGCTGCTCGATGAGGCGATGCTCGACCTGTTCCGGGCGGAAGGGGTCGAGGTCGGCATCAGCCTGGACGGCACCGGCGCCGACAACGACCGCCACCGCCGTTACGCCGACGGCCGTGGCAGCGCCGTTGCCGTCGAGCGGGCCCTCGGACTCCTGGCCGCAGAGCGCTACCGGGCGGTCTTCGCCGGAATTCTCTGCACCGTCGACATCGCGGCCGATCCCCTCGAGACGTACGAGACGCTGCTGCGCTACCGACCGAAGTTGATCGACTTCCTGCTGCCCCACGCCAACTGGGCCCGGCCACCGGTCCGTCCGGCCGAGGCGGGCGAGACCGCGTACGGCGACTGGTTGGTGTCGATTTTCGACCGCTGGTACGACGCGCCCCGGATCGATACCCGGGTCCGCATCCTGGAGGAGATCATCAGTCTGGTTCTCGGCGGCGCCAGCCGGTCGGAGCAGATCGGCCTGAGCCCGGTGACGGTGGCCGTGATCGAGTCCGACGGCGACATCGAGCAGGTCGACTCCCTGAAGTCGGCGTATCCCGGCGCGTGCGCCACCGGTCTCAACGTGGCGACCGACTCCTTCGACCGGGCGCTGCGTCATCCCGGCATCGTGGCCCGTCAGCTCGGAGCGGCCGCCCTCGGCCCGGATTGCGTGAGCTGTCCCATCCACCAGTGGTGCGGGGCGGGACACTACGCCCACCGATATCGTCCCGGCAGCGGCTTCCGAAACCGCTCGGTCTACTGCGCGGACCTGGCTCGCATCATCACCCACGTACGCCGGAGAGTGGCCGCGGACCTCGTCGATCAGACCGGACGGCGCGGCGAATGACCGAGCGCCACCGGGTGAGCCAGGCCCAGCTGACCGACCTGGCCTCCGGCACCTGCGCGCCGGACACGCTCCACCTGCTGCGCGAAGCCGAGCTCAGCCGGCGCCTGCTGCTGATCCGGCACATCGCCGACACTGCGCCGGGCAACGACGACGCTGTTGCCGTCATCGACATGGCCCGCGAACGAGACCGGGAATCGGCCACCGATGTCATCACCGATCCGATGGCCGGTGCCTGGCTGGCGAGCGCCGTCCGCCGGCTGCGGGCGGCGGAGCCGACGGAGGCGGATCTTGGCCAGCTTGCGGCCCTGGCCGCCGTCGCGGCCGCCCGGTGCGGCGCCGACGCCGATCTGCCCATGACCTATCACGGCTCGACCGCGATGCTTCCGACCATCGGCCTGGTCGGCGGCCTGCCTCCCGACGGGACCGTGCGGCTCCTGGTCCGCGGCGGCCGTGTCGAGGCGAGCGACGGCCGATGGCAGCACCTGCGACGGTTGACCGGCGGCCCGCAACCGGTGGTGCTGGACGCCCTCAGCCCGTACCGGGACGTCTTCCATGCACCGGCCCGCCGGCGGCTGAGCGACGCCGACGCCGAGCGCTGGCAACACCTGTTCACCGGCGCCGGCCGGATTCTTTTCCGCTATGCCGGCGAGCGGGCGGCCCGAGCGGGCGCTGTAGTGCGCACGATAGTGCCGCTTCGCCGGAACAAGGGCCCGTTGATGCTCAGCGCCACGGCACGGCATGTGTTCGGCGCTCTGGGCGCCACCATGCCCGCCTCGGCGGCCACGCTGGGGGTCACCCTGGTGCATGAGGGGCACCACTCCATCCTGAATGGGGTGCTTCAGCTGGAGGCGTTGTTCGATCCGAAAGACCCGACCCTCTACTTCGCGCCCTGGCGTCGCGATCCGCGTCCGATTAGGGGCCTTTTACACGGTGTTTATGCATTTTTGGGAACAGCCGATCTCATGAACCGACTGCGGGCCGACCCGGCGCAGGAACGGGCGGCCGAAAAGCAGTTCGCGAAGATTTGCCGGCAACTTCGTCCCGCACTGGATTCGCTGCGGGACGCGCCCGGCTTGACCGAGCCCGGTCGGCAATTCGCGAAAGGCATGGAGGAAGAGCTGTCGCGGCTGGAGATGGTCCCGGTCTCCCGGGAAGCGGCCGATTTCGCGACCCGCTCGATGAACGACGACCGGGCGCGATGGCAGCGAAGAAACGGCCGCGCGGAATCACTTCCGCGCGGCCGCCCGTCGTGATCCGGCCTAGGTGGGCGGCGGCTCGATGTCGCACTCCGCACGCTTGAACCGTCCGGCGTCGACGGTCTCCGGATGCTTGGGTCCGAGCACCGCGGCGAAGTCGGCGATCGTGGCGTCGAACAGCGCCAGGCCGTTCGCCTCCTGGCCGGTGGCCTGCAGGTCGAGCGCGGCGTTCACGGCACAGGACAGGGTGTACGGGTGGTGCTCACCGCGCACCTCCCGCGAGACCTCCAGCGTCCGCACCGACAGCTCACGCGCGCCGTTGACGTCGTGCGCAAGCACCCGGTCGTTGGCGACGCCGCTGGCCGCGCACAGCGTGTACCCGTGCGTGGCGCCGAGCAGCTCGGTCATGTCGTCCAGCACGGTGTCGCCGATCTTGCGGGCCTCCCGGCTCTCGCCGAGCGCCCGGTAGATGATCGCCAGGTTCGACTGGGCGACCAGGGCGAGCGGGTGACGGACGCCGAAGGTCTTCCCGTACCGCTGCGCCGTTCCCGCGGCCAGCTCCCGTGCGTCCGAGAGGCGGCCGTTCACGCGCAGCGTGTTGGCGTAGGTCATCGCCGCGGCCAGCGTCAGCTCGTGGTTGGGCCCGAGGCGGGACTCGGTCTCGAGGTAGTTCTCGTCGGCCCACTTGAGCGCGTCCTCGTACTGGCCGGTCTTACGGAGGGCGACGCCGAGTGCCCGCGCCGCCCACAGCACCCGCGTGTGTCCACTGCCGAGCAACGTGCGGTACCGCGTGTACACGCGGTTCAACGACTCCAGGGCCTCGGTGTACCGTCCTCGGCCGTTGAGGTCGAGCGCGCGGTTGACCACGCAGACGATGTAGCGGGGGTCGTCCTCGCCCACCGCCTTGCGCCACTCATCCATCAGCTCCTCGTCGACCTTCAGCGCGCCGCCGAAGTCGCCGAGGATGCGCAGGTTGACCGCCCGGTTGTTGCGCGCCCGCAGGGTCAGCTCGTCCTCGTCGCCGAACGCCTCGCGATGGCGGGCCAGGTTCAGCTCGTCGATGGCCAGCGCTTCGCGGTACTCCCCGGCGACCCGGAGGTCCACGGCGACGCTCATGGCGGTTGCCAGCGTGTGCTCATGCTCGGGGCCGAAGTCGGCACTCGCCTCCAGGCTCCGGTAGACCTCCTCGTCGAATGCCCGGGCCCGCTGCCGCTCACCGAGGTCCCGCAGCGCGTTGGCCAGATGACGCTTGGCGATCTGCGTCAACTCGCCCTCGGGCCCGACGTCCTCATTGGGCTGCGCGGCCGACCACGCTTCCACCGCCAGCTCACCGAGCCGGCGGCTTCCCTCGTAGTCGCCGATGACGTACAGATAACGAATTTGATCGAGTACGACCTGGCGTGCCCCGCTGATTTCCGAGTCGACCAGCTCGGCGGCGAGGATATGTGGCCCGATCTCCTGATAGACAATGGCATAGCGGCGAGTGTCGTCGGGCTGCACCGGATTGGCCGTCGCAAAGATCCGCTGTACATTTTCCTTGCTTTTCGCCAATAGCTCCGCACCCAGATCCTCGCGCAACACCAACTGCACCAGGCGGTGCACTTGAATGCGCTGATCGGCATCGACCTTCGCCAGTCCGTATTTGCGCAGGTCGCGAATAGTACGGCTGAGCCGGATCGGGTCCCGCAGCACCGACCGCAACGGGTTGGAGATAGCCGCCTCGCGGGCCCGGCGCAGCATGCCCACGGAGAGCGGCTCGGCACCGAGATAGGCGAACAGCTCGAGCAACTGGGCCACCGCTGGGTTGTCGCGGCGCAGGCGGTCGAACGCCAGGCTGACGAAGGCGGCCACGGTCGTCGGGTACAGCGGCGGCTTGCCCTCCGACATGAGGTCCCGCACGTGGGTGGCGAACAGCTCCAGGTACTCACCCACGCGCATGCCGGTCGCCGTCTGCCAGTAGCGGGCCTGGTCGAGCGCGAGGGGCAGGTCGCCGAGGGTCGCGGCGAGCCGGTCGGCGTCCTCGACCGAGATCGCCTCACTGCGCTTGCGGAGCAGCGAGATGCTCTCGCCGCGGGCGAAGACGTTCACCTCGATCGCGTCGCTGGACTCCGACCACGCCTGGTTCCGCGAGGTGATCACGACGTGGCCGCCGGACGAGGGCACCAGCGGCAGGATCTCCTCCGGCTCGTCCGCGTTGTCGAACACCAGCAGCCAGCTCAGGCTGCCGTTGGCGAGGTAGCGCAGCACGGTGTTCGCGGTCTGCTGCTGGTCCTGGTTCTGCGTGAGCCCCAGCTCGTCGCACAGGTTGGCCAGCGATGTCAGCGCCAGGGACTTCTGATCGGCCGGGATCCACCAGATGAGGTCGTACTGATCGGCGAACCGGTACACGTACTCCAGCGCAAGCTGGGTCTTGCCGACACCGCCCAGGCCGTGCAGCGCCCGCGGGAGCACCGAGGCCTTGGAGCTCTCGACCAACGCCGTGCGCAGCGCACTCAGAAGATCCTCGCGACCGGTGAAGTCCGGGTTCCGGATCGGAATATTTCCACGAATATGCTGTCGGCCCTCAACAATACCTAACGGGTCGATAGCCGTTTTATCCAGTACTGTTGTCTTCACCACAGCATCTCCATCGGGTGTTATGATCTCGCCCACGAGTGGACCGTCAACGGCAGAAATTTCCGGGCCGATCGTACTGTACGGTTGTTGCTCTTGAAGGCATATGTCGCGGATAGCGCGCTGACTGATCCCGACCGCGCTGGCCGCTTGATCGGTCCATTCGTGGAGCATTTTGAATTCGCCGCGGTCACGGCCGCTCTGATGCGAGAGATGTTCCACGAATATGAAGAGCATTGGCGTTTGGCCGGGCGTGACCGGAAGCTGCTCCACCCGGCGCACCGCGGACGGGACGTCGCTCCAGTCGAGGTCGGCCTCGTCGTCGGGCCGGATCGCCCGGTAGGCCTCCGCCAGAGCGCCTGGCGACACCCGCGCCAGCTGCTCGACGAGCGACCGCCGGTGCTCCTGCTGGAGCTCGAGGGCCTGCACGGGCGTCGGCCGGCTCGGCGGACCCACCGCGTCGAGCAGCTCGCGGGCGGCCGTCGCCCACGTCTTGCGGGAAGCGAGCAGCGACCGCGTCTCCTCCGCCCGGCGGAACGCGGCATCCCGGTCACGCAGCACGGCGTCGATGGCCCGCGCCCAGCGATCGACCAGCTCGTCGCCGTCGTCGGCCGTCGGGATCACGATCCGTTGCGCGTCCTCCTGGTCGAGGAGCTCCTCGAGCAGCATGCCGAGACCGCTCGTCGAGCTGATCAGCGCCGGCGTCCCGGCGGTGATCGCCTCCACGCCGACCAGGCCGAAGCCCTCGGCCCGCGACGGCATGAGCACCAGACTGGCGCGCCGCAGGTCGGCCGACAGGCGCTCGGCCTGGGCCGTGTACGGCCGGACCACCACGTTGAGCGCCGGCATCTGGGCCCACTCCTGCACCTTGATCCGCAGCTGCTCACCGGCGCTGGCCGGCGCGCCGCGCACCACGAACTCCATCTCCGGCACGGGCCGCCCCCGCCACCGGAGCGCCTGCCCCAGAGCCCGGGCCGCGATGTCGAGGCCCTTCAGATGGGCGTCCTCCATCCGCCCGAAGAGAAGCACCCGGCACAGTCCGGCCGGTGTCAACTTTCCGACCCCCTCGGCGCCGTTCCCGTCGAAGCCCGGGCTCAGCTGCATCGGCTGGACATCCTCGGGCAGGAGGTCGTTGAGCAACCGGTTGTAGATGCGCGGTCCGACGGCGACCACCCGGTACGCATTGCGCGACAGCCGCAGCTCCTCCTCCGTCCGCACCTCGGCGCGGGTGGTCGCGTCGTCGACGCGGTCGAGCTTGTGCCATTCGATTTCGTCCGGTGACGTGTGCACGATGTGCAAGCGCTGCGCCTCGGGAAAGTGATCCTCCTGCAGCGCCTTCGCGGACGGACCGGTCACCCGGGAGTGTCCGATGATGATCGACGGGGCGAAGCCGGCGGGCAGTGACGGCTTGCGGGCCAGCGCCAGAGCCTGCGTCGACTCCCCGTTCTTCCGGGTGTCGACGAGCGTCACGCCACCCTGCTCGGCATGGCGTCGCTCGGCGTCGGTCGCGGTCAGGACCAGGCACACGACCCTCGCACCCTGCGCGGCCAGCGCGAAACACAGCTGACGATTGAAGGTGGTGAGCCCTCCCCGTTCGGAGTCCCACTCACTGCAGACGGCGAGAACGTGGTGCTGATCGTATTGCCCGCTCATGGGCCGCATCCCCCAGGCCGTTCGTCTGGTCTACGCCGCACCGAATGATCACCTCGGAACCCGGAAAGACCGATTGTCACGACCGGGCCGATTCTTCCCGCCCACGGGTACGGCTCGCAACCGGCCCTACGTTCACCGATTGGGCAAGATCGTTTCTGGCCTGCAAGAATGGACGCGGCGATTTCAGTCCGATTAGGACGCGGGTCAGGCCGATTCGCGGATGACGAGCGTGGGCTGGAACGTCACCGAGCGCGGCAACCGCCCCGGCGAGGCGATGTGCGCCAGCAACACCTCGGCCATCTCCGCGGCCATCTCCTCGACCGGCTGGCGCACCGTGGTGAGCAGCGGCCGGCAGTCGAGCGCCGCGCTGCTGTCGTCGAAGCCGACCACCGCGATGTCGTCCGGCACGCGGCGACCCAGATCCTGCACCGCGCGCAGCGCGCCCTCGGCCATCAGGTCGTTCGCCACGAACAGCCCGTCTATGTCGGGGTTGGTGGCGAGCAACTGCCGCGCGGCCGCCTCGCCGCCGGCCCGGGTGAAGTCGCCCTCGACGGTCGGCACCGCGGCGAAGCCGCACCCGGTCAGGTAGGACCGGAAGCCGTCCAGCCGATCGAGGCCGGACGGGATGTCGAGCGGCCCGCTGATCGTGGCCAGGCGGGAGCAGCCGCGGGCGAGCAGCCGCTCGGCCGCCAGCTGAGCGCCCAGCTTCTGGTCGACGTCGACGTAGCTGACCGCGATCGGCGACGTCGGCCGGGCCGACACCACGGCGGGGATGCCGAGGTCGTGCACCTGGCGCGGCAGCGTGTCCTGCTCGTGGCTGCTGATCAGCAGCACGCCGTCGACGTGACCCTGGCGCAGGTAGCGCACTACTTGGTGGTGGTCGGTCGAGTCGGTCGGGATCACCACGAGGTGGATGTCGTGCGGGCGCAGCGCGCTGGTGGCGCCGGCCGTGATGCGGCCGAAGTAGGGGTCGGTGAAGATGCGGTTCAGGAACGAGTGGTTGTCGGGCCGGTCGGGCTCGCTGATCACCAGGGCCACCGAGTTCGAGCGGCGGGTCACCAGGCTGCGGGCGGCGACGTTCGGCACGTACCCGGTCTCGGCGATCGCCCGCTGGACCATCTCGCGGATCTTGGCGTCGACGCTGGGCGCGCCGTTGATCACGCGGGAGACGGTGGCCCGCGAGACGCCGGCGGCCTCGGCCACCTGATCCATGGTCGGGTGCTGGCCACCGCGGGCCGGCCGGGAGTTCATGCGGTCTGTTATAGCACCGGGCCGAAGTGCGCGGAGAGCGCTCTCAGGCCCACGGGCGCCGTCGCGGGAAGCGGCGGCGCCCGTGGTCATCGTCGGTTCCTTACTGGTAGACGCGGACGTAGTCGACGAGCATCTGCGACGGGAACGGCGTGGTCGCGTCCACCGCGCCGGGCCAGTCACCGCCGACCGCGAGGTTCAGGATGATGTAGAACGGGTGATCGTAGATCCACGCGCCCCTGGTGTTCTCCACCGTCTCCTTGCTGGCGTAGAAGACCTGGGTGTTGTCGAGGAAGAACTTGATGCCCTTGCTGTCCCACTCGGCGGCCCAGGTGTGGAAGTCGGCGGAGAGGTCGGCGCCGCCCGCGGCCTTGTAGGACTGGCCGTAGCCGCCACCGCCGTTGTACATCGGGGCGTGCAGCGTGGAGTAGCTGGTGAAGGTGTCCTTGCCCAGCACCTCCATGATGTCGACCTCGCCGTTGTACGGCCACGGCCGCCCGGTGAGGAAGTCGGCGCCCATCATCCAGAACGCCGGCCAGAAGCCCTGGCCCTTCGGCACCTTGATGCGGGCCTCGACCCGGCCGTACTGGAAGGTGAACTTGCCGCCGGTGTTCATCCGGTGCGAGGTGTAGTCGCGGCCGTTCGACGTCTCCTTGCGCGCGGTCATGACCAGGTGACCCTGGCCGTCCATGGCCGCGTTCTGGCCGTTGGTGTAGTACTCCTGCTCGCCGTTCTGCCCGGTGCCGTAGTCGATCGTCCACTTCGACGTGTCGACGCCGGAGCCGGCCGCGCCGTTGAACTCGTCGGCGAAGACCAGGCGGGTGGCCGGGAAGGTCGGGTCGGCCGGCTTGGCGGGCGGGGTCGTCGGGTTGCCGCCGGTGCCGTAGACGCTGAACTCCCACAGCGAGTAGCCGTAGGTGCTGCTGCGCGCGGTGCCGTACATGCGCACGTACCGCCCGGAGCCGGTGGCGTTGATGACGTCCTTGAAACCGTCGCCGGTGGTGGTCGAGTAGATGGTGGTCCAGTTGGCGGCGTCACCGGAGACCTGGATCTGGTACGCCTTGCCGTACGCCGGGTCCCACTGCAGCACCACCTGGCTGACCTGCGCGGTCGCCCCGAGGTCGACGTAGATCCAGCCGGGGTCGACCCAGCCGGTGGTCGGGTTGGTGGCCCAGCGCGAGGCGGGGTCGTTGTCGAACGCCTTGTCCGCCGTGCACGGGTTGCACTGCGCGTCGTTCTGCTCGGAGGAGGCGCGGGCGGGCTTGTTGTACGAGAGGAGCTTCGCCCCGCCCGAGGAGGTCGGCGGCGTCGTCGGGGTCGTCGGGCTCGTCGGCGGCGTGGTCGTCGTGCCGCCGCTGAACACCTGGAACTCCCAGAACGAGTAGCCGTAGTTGGCCAGCGCCCGGGTGGTCAGGTTGATCCGGACATAGCGCGCGCTGCCGGTGGCCGCGATGCTCTGCTGCCCGCCGGTGCCGGTGGTCGTCGAGTACGCGTTGGTGTACGTCGAGCCGTTCGTCGAGAACTGGATGGTGAACGCCGTCGCGTACGCCGCCTCCCAGTTGATCGCGATCCGGCTGACCGAGGTGGTCGCGCCGAGGTCGACCTGGAACCACTGCGACGCCGACCAGGCGCTGGCCCACCGGGTGCCGTTGTTGCCGTCGACCGCCTCGCCCGGCTGATAGCCGTTGGCGGTCTCGGTCGACGACGCCGTGGCCGGCTTGCCCTGCGAGACCACCACCTCGGCGGCCTCGGCGTTGGTCGTGGTGATGAGGAAGGTCGCCAGCAGGCCGGCGAGCCCGGCGGCGAAGGCGAGGAATCGGGCAGGCGACAGCCGGCGTCGGCGCGGCGCGAGCCCGTCCAGGACTGGGGAGGTCATGGGCGACTCCTGTTTGGGGATTGTTTCGAAGAAGTGACCCGTCGGGGAACAGGCCGTGAAAGCGCTCTTCGTGACGACACTGTGAACCGCCACTCAAAGCCCTGTCAATGCCTGGTAGAAGCTCGGGAAGCGCTTCCCGGCGCTCGTCGGCGGATAGACGCAGGTCGGCGCGGGGAAAGGAGTTGGTTCCGGAACCGGGCGGCCGATAGGCTCGGGCCTCAGCAGCCCCAACTGTAGGCAGGGCGCCGCCCTGGTGGAGTGGTCGCGCGATCGAGGTCGCGCGTGGGCCGATCAAGCACCGAGGGTCGGTTCACCATGCCACTTTTCCTGGCCGCGGCCATCGCCATCGACGCGTTGGGCACCGGCGCTTTCGTCCCGGTCTCGCTCCTCTACTTCCCGCACGTCGCGGGTCTCCCCCTGGCCCTGGCCGGCATCCTGACCACGGCCGGCGCCCTCGCGTCCCTGCCGGTCCCGCTGCTCGCCGGCCGCCTTTCCGACAAGCATTCCCCGCGTACGGTGGTGACAGCCGGCCAGTTGCTGCAGGCGGCCGGCTTCGCCGGTTTCCTGGTCGCCCGCACCCCGCTGACGGTCCTGCTCGTGATCGCGACCGTGGCCGCCGGCCAGCGTCTCTTCTGGTCCTCGCTGTTCACGCTGGTGGCCGCGACCGGCACCGGCGGCAACGACCGCCGCTTCGCCGTCACCGGGATGCTTCAGGCGGCCGGCGCCGGCGCCGGCCTGCTGACCGCCGGCGCCCTCCTCGCCACCGGCCTCTACCGCCCCCTGGCCGCCGCCAACGCGCTCTCGTTCGTGGTCGCCGCCGCCCTGATGCTGCGCGTCCCCTCCGGCCGTTCCGCCGGATCCGGCTCGCCGAAGCCTGGTCGCCGGCTGCTTCCGGACCGCAGGTTCCTCCGGTTCACGGCCGTGAACGGAGTCTTCTGCCTGTGCAGCGTCATGCTCGGGGTGGCTCTGCCGGTCTACCTCGCCGACGGCTTGCACGCGGCGTCATGGCTCGCCGGGCCGATCCTGGCCGCCAACGTCGCTCTGCTCGCCACCGGACAGCTCGGGGCCGTCCGGGTCGTGCGCGCGCTGCCGCGGACCCGGGCGCTGACCATCGCCGGTCTTCTGTGGACAGCATGGGCCGCCCTGACCGCCGCCGCCGTCGCCGTACCGGCCGGCCCCCTGCTGGTCGCCTATCTGATCGGCGTGACCGTCCTCTACGCCGCCGCCGAGCTGATCCACGCCCCGGTCTCGAACGCCCTCGCCGCCGAGCTGGCCCCCGAGCACGCCCGAGGCTCGTACCTGGCCGTCTTCCAATACGGCTTCACCCTCGCCACGATCGTCGCCCCGGCCGGCTTCGCCCTGCTCTTCACCGCGGACCGACTGCTGCCGTGGCTGACCCTGGCCGCCCTGAGCGCGGTCGCGACGGCCGCTCTCCCCCGCCCCGAGCTCAGCCCCTCCGGGCTCCCGACGGCTCCCAGGACAGGGTGACCTCGAAATTGCCCTCGGTCGCCGCCTTGGCGACCAGCCAGTTCATCGTGCCGGTCGCCTTGATGCCGAACTTCACCTCGACCTTGTCGGGGCTCATCTCGCGCACCTGCTCGAGGACGACCCGGGCGGCCGCGATCGCGGGGCCGACCGCCTCGCGCACGCGGCCCACGACCTCCTCGGCCGAGGTCGCCGGGACGAAGCCGGCGACCGGCTCGATCTCGAACGACACGGTCACATCGTCGGCGGTGTACTTGACGACCTCGCTCTCCATGGCCGCCACGCTACAGTCCCGCTCGACGTTCCCGACGATGTCGGCCACCCGATCGCCGACGCCCGGCAGTGGTGGTAGGCAGGCATGGACGGTAGGGAGATGAGGCCATGTCCGGGTCCGATCACATCGTCGAGCTGTCGGATGCCATCGAGGCGTTGCGCGCGGAGTTGGCCGACGCCATAGAGCGCGGCGGCGCGAGCGCCATCCGTTTCCAGGTGCAACCGGTCGAGCTCACGCTGCAGGCCGTGGTGACCAAGGACGTCAACGGCCGCATCGGCTGGGGTGCGTTGGGCGTGGGAGCCAAGTACGAAGCGGCGATCACCCAGACGCTGAAGCTCACCCTGAAGCCCGTGCAGCAGACCGACACCGGCCTGGTGGATCTCACGGTCGCCGACGCCGGTGGCGCGGTGGGCCGGCTCGGGCCCAAGGCCTGACCGTGCGCGGTGAGGTCGTGCGCTCCGGCGTGCCGCTGAGCCGGGTCGTCGCCGTTCTGGCCGAGCTGGGCCAGGGCCGTGTCCAGATCGGATCCGGCTATCTCGTCCGCGATCGCCTGGTGATAACCGCCGAGCACTGCACGCGTGACAAGACCACTGGCGCCGCCGCGGTGTCGCTCGCGGTGGTGGGCGCGGCCGACGGCGTACGGGTGACGGCGACCGTGCACGCCGCCGCGGCCTCGGCCGATGTCGCCCTGCTCGAGCTGGCCGACCGGCCGATTCCGGATACGAGCGAGTCGCCGGCGTTCGCCCGGGTCGACCGCAGCCGCTCGGGCCAGCTTCTCGACTGCGTGGCGATCGGCTTTCCCGCCTGGCAGCTGGATCCGGTCGACGGCCAGCGCAGCACCACCGAGCTGCACGGGACGATCCGACTGACGGAGAGCGCCGACGCCAAGCACCTGCTGCTGCGCGATCAGCTGCTCGAGGGCGTGGCCTCGCGCGGCACGTCGCCGTGGGCGGGCATGTCCGGCGCCCTGGTCTTCTACCAGGGGCGTGGGATCGGCGTGGTGGTGCAGCACAATCCGGCACAGGGCAATTCCTCGGTACGCCTGGCCCCGTTCGACGTGCTGGCCGAGCGGGCCGACGCCGGCACCCGGGCGGTCGCCGATGCCCTGGGGCTGCCGGCCGCTGCCGCGATGACCTCCCTCTCCGGCCAGGCAGCCCTGTACGAGCGGCCGCAGTTCACCGTCGGCAGCCCGGAGACCGCATTGTTTCAGCTCCCGCCCGAGGGCACCGCGCTGGTCGGCCGGGAAGCCGAGCTGAGCCGTATCCGCGATCACCTCGTCGGGCACGACGCGGCCTGCGTGGTGCTCACCGGGATGGGGGGTGCCGGCAAGTCGGCCTTGGCTCTGCGGGCTGCACACTCGATGACCGACCGCTACCCGGATGGTCAGCTCTACATCGACATGCGCGGCGACGGCAGCGCTCCGCTCGCCGAAGAAGCCGCGCTCGCCTACCTTCTGCTCAGCCTAGGGCTGGCCGAGGAGGTGCTGAGCCGGTCCCTCGAACACATGGTGGCGCTCTACCGCTCGCGCACCGCCCGGATGCGGCTGCTGGTGGTTCTCGACAACGTCGCCGACGAGGAGCAGGTGCGACACCTGCGGCTCGCCGGCCCGCGAACGGCCACCCTCGTCACGGCCCGCCGTCCGGTGCTGACCCTCGGGAACGCACTCCAGCTGCAGGTTCCCCCGTTGCCGCCGGCGGCCTCCACTGCCCTGCTGACCGCATTCGTCGGCGATCGCGAGGACGTCGGGAAGATCGCGGCCATGGCCGGCGGCAACCCGCTCGCCCTATCCATCGTCGGCGCCCAGTGGCGCCGTCAAGCGCACCGGAGCGCGGACGACGTGTTCAACTCGCTGACCCGGACGGACAATCTGCTCGACAAGCTCTCGGTGGGCGACCGGGCGGTTCGCGCCAGCATCCGGTTCACCTATGACGGTTTGAGCCGAGCCGAGCAGGTCGCCTTCGAGCGACTCTGCCTCCCCTCCTGGCGGCAGCTCGCCGACATGTGGGTCTTCCCGCTGCTGGGCTATCAGAAGATGGACGACGCCACCGTGCTGCTGGACAACCTCGCCGAAGCGCAACTCCTGGAACCGATGGGCGGCGGCTATTACCGGATGCACGACCTCGTCCAGGGGTTCGGTCGCGAGTTGCTCGGCGAGCATCGCCGAGACCCTGCCTACGAGACGGCGTTGCGCGTGGCCATCGCCGAGTACGTCCAATGGCGGCACGGGACCGTGCAGGGGTGGCGCGACGTCGTGACACCGACCATCGCACAGGCGAAGGCCGAGCAGGGCGACCGAGTCATCCGGCTGGTCCGCGCGAACTTCGACATCGAGCGGTCCAACCTCGCCGGCGATCTCTTCCTGCTGAACCACGAGGGCCTGCACGGGATCACCACGATGCTGGCCGAGGCCGTCGTGGAGCTGATCAGCCGGGACCCGGACCCCCTCGAGCTGAGGCTCATCGGTCAGCTGGTGACCGCCGCCGCCACCATCACGAAGGATCCGGCCGCGACGGTCGAGGGGTTGCTCGCCCAACATCGCGCCCTCCATATGCTCGGCGAGAGCTTCGCGTCTGACCTGCTGGCCGAGGCGGAGGCTCTGGCCGAGAGCACCGACGACCGGAATCTCCGGGCGCGCGTACGCCTCGAGCAGTTCCGCCGGGGCCTGGAGTCGGGGATTCCGGTCGCCGAACCGACGGGCCTGGACGACGACTTACTGCCGTCGCTCCGGGTTCAGGTGCTCGACGCGCGGGCCATGTCCTGCGTGCTCGCCGACGACCTGGCGGAGGCCATAACGCACCTCACCACCGCGGCCCACATCGTGAACGAGAATCCGAGCGAATGCCCGGCGGTGCTGCACGCCGACCTCCAACTACATGCGGGTCGTCTGCTGTTCGAGGCGGGCGATCCCGACGAGTCGCTGGAGACCGTCTACGACGCCATGAACGCCTACGCGGAGCTGCATCACCGTGATGATTCGAGCATAGCCGGCCTCCAGCTGGCGCTCGCCCTCTCGGCCGCCGGCCGGCACGGCCAAGCGCTGACGTTCTTCGACCTCTGCGAGCCGTACTTCGCGCGCCGCGGCTACCTCGCCGCGCAGTCTCTGGCGCTCCGCGGAACAGTCGTCGCCAAGCGGGCACTCCGGCGGCGACGCGAGGCCAAAGCGGACGAGCGCCGGCTCCACGCGATAGGTGCGGCCGCCGCGGGCGGCTCCGAGGACGCCGTCCGGTCCTGCTGGACCGACCGCATCCTGAACACCGCCGTCTGACCGTCAGTAACGGGATCAGTCGGGGAGGATCGGCACCGACGGATTGAGGTCACGGCCGAGGGTGGCGGCCCGGGTCAGGAACTTCGAGCCGAAGCGGTCGCGCACCGCGTCCATCGCCACGTCCAGGCGGTCGTCGGTGAGCTCGTCGAAGAGCGACGGCTGCACGGCGCCGTCGCCCTCCAGGTTGCTCACGGCCACGCCGACCAGGGTCAGCCCACGCTCCTCGATCAGGGGACGGGCCTCGGCCAGCAGCTCGCGGGCGGTCTCGAGGATCGCCCGCGTCTGCATCGTCGCCTTCAACAGGCTGCGCGAGCGGGTGGCGCGGCCGAAGTCGTCGAAGCGCAGGCGCAGCGTGACGGTGCGGCCGGCCCGGGCGGCGCCTCGCATGCGGCGGGTCACCCGGTCGACCAGCGCCGCGAGCGTCGCGTCGATCTCGTGGAACGGCCGGGGCCGGCGGCCCAGCGCGCACTGCGAGCCGATCGAGCCGCGGCGGTGCCCCACCCGTACGCGCCGGGGGTCGCGGTTGTGCGCGAGGTTGTGCAGATGCCGGCCGTGGTGGGCGCCGAGCAGCGCGACCAGCGCCGCTTCGCCGACCTTGGCCACGTGCCCGACCGTGGTGATCTGATGCTTGCGCAGCTTGCCCGAGGTGACCGGGCCGACGCCCCACAGCCGCTCGATCGGCAGCGGATGCAGGAACTCCAGCTCGCGGCCGGGCGGCACCTCGAGCAGGCCGTCGGGCTTGCCGACCCCGCTCGCGACCTTGGCGAGGAACTTGGTGCCGGCGATGCCGACCGTGATCGGCAGGCCGGCCCGCTCGCGCACGTCGGCCCGCAGCTTCTCGGCGATCTGCCGGGCCGGACCGCGGATCTTGTAGAGCCCGGTGACGTCGAGGAACGCTTCGTCGATCGAGATGCCCTCGACGATCGGGGTCGTGTCCCGGAAGATCTCGAAAACCTTCTTGCTGGCTTCCGCGTACGCCTTCATGCGCGGCGGGACCACGACGGCGCGCGGACAGAGCGCCCGGGCCTGGGTCAGTCCCATCGGGGTGCGGACGCCGGCCGCCTTGGCCTCGTAGCTCGCCGCCAGCACCACGCCCATGCCGACCAGCACCGGCCGGCCACGCAGCGCCGGGTCGTCCCGCTGCTCGACCGACGCGTAGAACGCGTCCAGGTCGGCATGCAGGATCGTCACGCAGAGCAGTTTAGAACAAGTGTGCGACTAACTGGGGTCTCTATGGGGTCAGTCGCGCAGAGTTTGGGAGGGGGTGGTGCCGTAGGTCTGGTGGTAGCTGGCGGTGAAGCGGCTGTGGTTGGGAAATCCCCACCGGCTGGCGACGGCGAAGACGGTGGTTGTGGTGGGGTCGGCGGCCTGCAGGTCGCGGTGGGCGTGGTGGAGGCGGACCCGGCGCAGGTGGGCGGTGGGGGTGGTGTCGAGGTGGCGGCGGAAGGCGACCTGGATGGTGCGGATGGTGACGTGGGCGGCGGCGGCGATGTCGGCGGCGCTGATGTCGCGGTGGGCGTTGTCGTCGATGAAGGCGATGGCGCGGCGCAGGCAGTCGGGGTGGGCGTCGTGGCGGTCCTCGATGGTCGGGTCGGTCAGCGCGGTGTTGGCGAAGGTGGTCAGGGTGACCGCGGCGAGAAGTCGCGCGGCGGCGCCGAGCACGAGCGGGGTGGCGGCTTCGGGGTTGTGCACGGTGTGGGCGATGTAGCAGTAGGTGTCCCACCAGTGCGCGGCGGCCGCGGGTGTGGTCGGGTCGAGGCTGGTGAAGCGCAGCGGTGCGGGTCGGCGGCCGGGGGCGGTGGCCGCGACGCGGGCCAGCAGGCCGGGGTCGAGGGCGGCGGAGTGGAGTTCGCTGGGTAGCCACCGCACCGTGTAGGGCTGGTCGGGGTCGGTAGCGATGTACAGGTCCCCGGGGCCGTAGCGCTGCTCGACGCCGCCACATGTGCGCTGCATGCGGCCGGTGGCCATTCGGTTGATCGCGACGGTGTGCAGCGGTGCGGCGCGGATGTCCAGGATGGCGGCGGTCTGTTCGAGGGTGTCGAGGGTGAATGCTCCGGCGTCGGTGCGGTCGTAACGCAGCCGGGGCCGGTCGGTGTCGCTGCGCAGGCGCATGCTCGTGTATGCGTTACTGAGGAACTGTTCGATCGCATCCGCGCCGGTGAGCATGTGCGTGCTGGTCTGCAGGGCGGCCTGATCGGTTGTGGTCATGGGGTGCCTCCTGTCAGGTGCGCAGGGTGTGGCTGGGTGGCCGGCCGTAGGCGGTGCGGTAGGCGGCGGTGAACCGGCTGTGGTCGGCAAAGCCCCAGCGGCGGGCGATACCGGCGACGGTGGCGCCGGTGGTGGGGTCGGCGGTTTGCAGGTCGCGGTGGGCGTGTTCGAGGCGAACCTTCCGCAGATAGCCGATGGGGGTGGTGTCGTAGTGGCGGCGGAATCCGGCTTGCAGGGCGCGGGGGCTGAGCCCGGCGGCGGTGGCTATCTGGTCGAGAGTGATCGTTTCGGCGACATGGGCGTCGATGTAGGCGACGGCGCGGCGGATCGCGGCCGGGGCGATCCGGCCGGGTCCGGGGGTGTAGCCGAGGGTCATGGTGGTGTTCGGGAACGCGCTGAGCGCGGCGGTGGCGGTGGTGTCGATGACGGCGTCGAGCAGCAGCGCGGGGATGGCCGTCTGGTCCGAGCCGGACAGTAGCCGGGTCAGGTAGGCGACGGTGGCCAGCCACTGCCGGTTCCCGGCTGGTGTGGTGGCGGTCATCGCCTCGAACCGGAAATCCGCCTCCGCCACGCCGGCCCGGGCCGCGAGGCGGGTCACCGTTGACAGGGGGAGGTGCAACACCTGGTGAGTCATCCGGTCCATCACCACCTCCAGACCGACGTCGGGCGGGTACAGCAGCGCCTCGCCTCGTCCGGCCCGCGCGTGTTGCCGGCCGGCGGTCACCTCGAATCGGCCGTCGAGGACGCTGACCACCAGCAGCGACGCGAACGGCTGCGTTCCCATCGCCAGACACGCCTGATAGGTGAGCTGATCCACGGTCAATGGGCCGGCGACGGCCGACACGGAGCGGAACACGAACCCATCGGCACTGCCCATCACCCGGGTGCGGTGCTCGACGTACCGCTGGCTCATCAGCTCCTGGACCTCGTCCAGATCGCGTGAGTGCATCGCGCCGCGCGCGACCGGTACCGCTGTCACCACGACCGTCCTCCGTCATGCGCCCTCGGCAGGTCCGGCGCCGTCGGCTTGCGCGAATTCCGTCACGGCTGCCCCGGATAACGATGCCTCAAACTGGCCGGTGTTGACGTCGCATCACCCAGGCGTGTGCATGAAGTGGTGGAAGACGGTAACGGCCAGTCCCCGCTCCTCGAGCGAGCCCATGCTCTGCGCGCCTACGCCGCGCGGGCCCGTGACCGCGCCGACCAGTGCGCCGCTACCGCCGGGCAACTGTCCAAGCGGGCCGGCACCGCGCGGCGCCACGCCGACCTTGCCCGCGACCGCGCCGCTCACCTGCACGCCCACCAACTGAGCCGCCGTACGGTCACCGATTTCGCCTAGCGCACAGAACATCACCGGGGGCCACCGTGCGAGCCATAGCGGCTGCCGGTGATCTCGCCACGAGCGCCCGCGAAGGTCGCACGGCCCTGCCTCGCTCGCCGAACCCGCCGCGACATCAGCCGCTCTGATCGAGCACGCCCGGGCCATCCACACCGGCACCCGCCGGATCATCGCCGCGCTCAACCACTGATCGGTGACCCTCACCGACCGGGGTTCGGTCGTCGGCCCATGCCACGGCAGGTCCGGTCAAAGAGGCCGGCCGGCGAACGTCACGGCGTGCGGGACACCGGTGATGGCGAGAACGCGCGCCACCATACCGGCGGCATTCTCCAAGCGCACGGTTGCGCCGGCGCTGGCGGCGAGATCACCGGCGGCCATCAAGGCCTTCACGGTGGCGGCGTCGATGAAGGTGACCTCGGCCAGGTCGAGGATGATCCTGGTGTGGCCGGTGACGATCGCCTCGGTGACCACGGCGGGGACGAGGTCGCAGTTGTCGTGGTCGAACTCGCCGCGCGCGCGGAGCCGGGCCGTCTCCGGGAGATCGGTGCCGGCGATGCGGATGCTCCCGGGCGGCTGGGCGAATGCGGCCACCCAGTCGCCGCCGATGCCGCTTTTGTCATCCATGGCTACTCCCACCGCTTGGCGTCCGGCCATGACGGCGCACATGGTGATAGACCAGATCTGTCCTTCCATCCTGGTCCCGATGGGCCGGAGGCACTACTACGAATTGCGACGTCGAGGCGACTTTCTGTGCGCTGCGCGAAGTGGGTCACCGTATCGTGCGAGCTAGCCGTGAGGAAGACTCAAGTCGCCGACGGCCCGCCAGGCAGCGGGCCGACCCTGCGGTTCACCGACCACGGGCCGGTACCCGCACGCCCTCGCAAACCCTCCGCAGCCGACCCGACGCATGCCGCGTGAGCTGCGAAGACATTCATCAAGACAACAGCAATTGATCTAAGTTTTTGCACTCAAGATATTGACCAAGAGTCAGCACTACGAGTTATGTGGGGAGGTCCATCCACTAATTCACTGGCCACTCAGTGTGGAGGCGAAGTGATCAGAAGTTCGACCGTGAGGTCGCGGCTGGCGCTGGCTGTCGCATTCGGCACCGCCGCTGCCTCGGTCCTCGGGGCCGGCCCGGCCACCGCCGCGGCCCGTCCCGGACGGCACGTCCTCTCCGGCAGTCAACCACGGTGGCTGACCCGGGCACGGGCCACCGGCGGCGCACCGGCCGCCGCCGACCAGATCCCGTTCGGCGTGCTGCTCAAGCTGCGCGACGGCGCGTCGGCCGAGGCGACCCTGGCCTCGATCTCCGACCCGTCCAGCGCGTCCTACGGCAAATGGCTCAGCACGAGCCAGTTCAAGTCGCGGTTCGCGCCGGCGGCCGCCGACGTCGACGCGGTCCGGTCCTGGCTCAAGGGCCAGGGCTTCGGGCTGCGGAGCACCCTCGGCGGGATGTACGTCGAGGCGTCCGGCACCACCGCGCAGATCGACAAGGTCTTCGGCACCACGCTGAAGAACTACTCGTATCAGGGCAAGACGGTGCACGCGAACAGCACCGCGCTGTCCCTGCCGGAGAACACCCCGGCCGCCGTGCTGGGCGTCGTCTCCGGCGTCCTCGGCCTCGACCAGGGCCAGGCCCTCAAGACCCCGGCCGACACCCTGCCGGGCCCGGACACCGGCTCCCGCCCGGGCACGCCGTCGTCGCGGTACTACGGCGAGAAGCTGGCGACCGCGCAGCCGGCCGTGAACGGCAAGAAGCAGCCGTACGTGGTGCGCGGGTACGAGCCGAAGCAGTACCAGTCGGCGTACGGCGTCAGCGACCTGATCAAGCACGGCATCAACGGGCGCGGCGTGACCGTGGCCGTGACCGACGCGTTCGCCTCGCCGACGATCGTGCAGGACACCCGGACCTACAACCGGCTGCACGGCCTCCCGGCGTTCGGGCGTCACCAGTTCACGCAGATCACCCCGCCCGCCGACGGCTACGACCTGATCGACGAGTGCGGCGGCGCCGGCTGGTACGGCGAGGAGACGCTGGACATCGAGGCCGTGCATTCCATGGCCCCGGGCGCGAACATCGTCTACGTGGGCGGCGCGGACTGCTCGACCGGTCTCGACGAGGCGTGGGCGACCACGATCGACAACCACGTGGCCGACATCGTCACGAACTCGTGGGGCACCGGCACCGACAAGGTGGCCGACCTGGGTCAGGAGTACATCGACTTCTACCAGCAGTTCTCCCTCGAGGCGGCGCTGACCGGCATCACGGTCGACTTCTCCAGCGGCGACGCCGGAGACGAGACCCAGGGCGGCACCCACCCCGAGCTGAAGACGGTCGACTTCCCGGCCGACCTGCCGTACGTGACCGGGGTCGGCGGCACCAGCGTCGGCATCGACAAGCACGGCAAGCGGGTGTGGGAGTACGGCTGGCAGAACGCGTACTCCAAGCTCTCCGCCGACGGCAAGTCGTGGGGCGCCCCGGTCTACTCCTCCGGTGGTGGCGGCGGCACGAGCATCCTGTTCGGACAGCCGTTCTACCAGCGGGGCGTGGTGCCGGACGCGATCGCGAAGTACTTCGGCGCGACGCGCATGCGCACCGTGCCGGACATCTCGATGCCGGGCGACCCCAACACCGGCTTCCGGGTCGGCCAGACCCAGGAGTTCCCGGACGGGACGTACTACGACGAGTACCGCATCGGCGGCACGAGCCTGGCGTCCCCGCTGCTGGCCGGCCTGCAGGCCGTACAGAGCCAGAAGCAGCACCACCCGGTCGGGTTCGCCAACCCGGCGTACTACCGGGCGATCAACACCAAGAAGATCACCGACATCGTGGCGCCGAAGAAGCCGGTCAACCAGGTGCGGGCGAACTTCGCGAACAGCCTGGACGCCTCGGACGGCCGCACGTACCAGCTGCAGTGGGTCGACGTGCAGTCGACGACGATCCACAGCACGCGGGGCTATGACGCCGAGACCGGCGTCGGCGTCCCCGGTCCGAACTTCCTGAGGTAACGACCGCGTTCGCAGGGACTGTGGGGCGGGCCATGATGGCCCGCCCCACGGTCATGTCGAGGGAATTCCCCAGCGAGAATCTCCGTTGGAGACGAGGTTGAGCCACCCATGCTCAACCTGCGAAAGCTGTAGCTGGAGGAACCACCCATGTTGCTCGGTAGCGCCACCACGCGCGACCTCGACCGGCTCACGGCCCGCGTCTTCGACTCCGCGAACCGGACCTCCGGTGCACGCTTCGACGCGTACCGGATCGACGACACCTTCCACATCGACATCGACCTGCCCGGCATCGACCCGGCCGGCATCGACATCTCGGCCGACGACGAGTCCCTGACCGTCCGCTGCGAACGCCGGCGCGTCGAGGGCGAACGCTGCGAGGGCGAGCGCCAGGTCTCCCTCGCCGACGCGCTCGACACCGACGACGCGCTGGACACCGATCGCCTCGACGCCCGCTACGAGAGCGGCGTGCTGACGGTGCGCATTCCCGTGCGGGAGAAAGCGCTCAGTGCCCGAACTGCAGCCAGTTGACGTTGACGAACTCGCCGTCGCCGTCGTTCGCGAACGTCAGGAAGACCGTGTGCACGCCGGTGACCGGCGTGAGGGTCACCTCGTCGGTGCGCCAGGACTGCCAGCCGCCGGTCCGGGTGACCCGCATCGTGCCGACCGGAGGGGCGTCGGGCGCGTCCAGGCGTACGTCCATCCGGCCTTGGTCCGCGTCGGAAGCGACCCGCACGTCGAGCTTGGTCGCCGGCACCGCGCCGAAGTCGATGTTGTCGAAGCGCAGCGAGTCGCCGTTGGCGATCCAGCCGACGTTCTTGCCGCCGCCCTCGTCCTCGGTGTCCTGCGACTGAATGCCGTTGAGGGCGGCGGCATCCTCGGCCTGCAGCGTCGGGTAGACCGTCGGCGACGGCGGCGGGGTGGTCGGCGCGGCCGAGGGTGAGGCCGGCGGCGCGGAGGCCACCGGCGCCGACGCGGCCACGGCCGCCGCGGCCGGCGCCGGCGTGTCCTGCCACCGCCCGATCAGGTAGCCGAGCAGCACCAGGCCCACCGCGGCGAGGCCGACGAGCACCCGCTGCCGCGTGCGGTAGGCGCGGGTGCGATAGACGGACGGGGACGGCGGCGGAGCGACCAAATCAGACCGTCTCCGCGACGATCGACTCCACCGGCGGTTCGGCGAAGTGGCAGGCCACCTCCTGCTGCGGGGCCTTCTCCTCGAGCGCCGGGTCGTTGGTGGCGCAGATGTCCTGCGCCTTCCAGCAGCGGGTGCGGAAGCGGCAGCCGGACGGCGGGTCGACCGGGCTGGGCACGTCGCCGACCAGGCGGATGCGCTGCTTCGGCGGCACGCCGCGGACCACGGCGATGTCCGGCACGGCGGAGAGCAGGGCCTGGGTGTACGGGTGCTGCGGCTTCTCGTAGAGCACGTCGCGAGGCGCCTCCTCGACCACGCGGCCCAGATACATCACCGCGACCCGGTCGCAGAAGTGCCGCACCACGCCGAGGTCGTGCGCGATGAACACGAACGCGATGCCGAGCTCCTTGCGCAGGTTCTCCAGCAGGTTCATGACCTGGGCCTGGATCGACACGTCGAGCGCCGAGACCGGCTCGTCGGCCACGATGATCTTCGGCCGGGCGGCGAGCGCGCGGGCGATGCCGATGCGCTGCCGCTGGCCGCCGGAGAACTCGTGCGGGTAGCGGTTGTAGTGCTCGGGGTTGAGGCCCACGACCTCGAGCAGCTCCTGCACCCGCTTGAGCTCGCCGCTCTTGGGCACCATGCCGTGCGTGCGCAGCGCGGTGCCGACGATCGTGCCGACCGTGTGCCGCGGGTTCAGCGACGAGTACGGGTCCTGGAAGATCAGCTGGATCTCGCGGCGGTACGGGCGCAGCTGCCGCTCGGACATGTGCGCGATGTCGACGCCCTGGTAGCGGATCTGGCCGGCGGTCGGCTCGAGCAGCCGGGTGATCAGCCGGGCGGTCGTGGACTTGCCACAGCCGGACTCCCCGACCAGGCCCAGCGTCTCGCCGGGCTGCACGGTCAGGCTGACCCCGTCCACGGCCTGCACCCACTTGGTGCCGCGGGCCAGGAGGCCGTCGCCCTTCGTCCGGAAGTGCATCTTGACGTCGTCGAGCTGGAGGAGGGGGGCACCCTCCACCACGCGGACGCCGGACTTGGCGGTGGTGGTAGCAGCGGTCATCGTCGCCATCTCTCGGGTAACAACAGCCTCTTACGGCAGCCGGGGCAGGACTTCGGTCTCGAACACCTTGTCGGGTTCCTTCAGGTGGCACCGGGAGGTGCGTCCCAGGTCCGCGGTCCGCGGGATCAGTTCGGGCTTGAGGGTCCGGCACAGGTCGCCGCCCACCCGCTCCCGGAACTCGCACCGGGGGTGGAAGGCGCAGCCGCTGGGCACGGCCAGCAGGCTCGGCGGGGAGCCGGGAATCGGGTGCAGCGGGCCCGGCGTGCCGGACACGGCCGGGATGCTCTCCAGCAGGCCCCAGCTGTACGGGTGCAGGGGCGTCCCGAGGATCTTGTCGACCGGCCCGTGCTCGACCGCGTTGCCGGCGTACATCACCAGGATGTCGTCGGCGATCTCGGCCACCACCCCGAGGTCGTGGGTGATGAACACGACCGCCGAGCCGAAGTCGCGCTGGAGGTCGGCGATCAGGTCGAGGATCTGCGCCTGCACGGTCACGTCGAGGGCCGTGGTCGGCTCGTCGGCGATCAGCAGCTTCGGGTCGTTCACCAGAGCCATGGCGATCATCGCGCGCTGCCGCATGCCACCCGAGAACTCGTGCGGGTACTGGTCGACGCGGCGCTTGGGGTTCGGGATGCCGACCCGGCCGAGCATCTCGACCGCCCGCGCCTTGGCGACCCGCTTCGACACGTCGTGGTGCGCCCGGTACGACTCGGTGATCTGGTCGCCGATGGTGAAGAACGGGTGCAGCGAGGACTGCGGGTCCTGGAAGATCATCGCGGCGTCGGCGCCGCGGAAGCTCATCAGGTCCTTCTCCGACATGCCGACGACCTCTTTGCCGCCGACCTTGATCGACCCGGAGATCCAGGTCGACTTCCGGTCGTGCAGGCCCATGATCGCCATGCTCGAGACGCTCTTGCCGGAGCCGGACTCGCCGACGATCGCCAGCGTGCGCCGCAGCGGCAGCGAGTAGGTCAGGCCCTGCACGGCGTTGACCTTGCCGTCCGCCGTGGGGAACTGGACGTGCAGGTCGCTGACCTCGAGGTAGGCCTCGTCGTTCGCGCTGCGCTCGCGGGCGGTGCGGGTGACGGTCTGCGGGGCCCGGACGGGTGAGTCGGTCATGTTGCCGCCTTGCGAGGCTGATGGGGGCGGGACTGATGGGGTGCCGGCGCCGGTCTCGCTCATCCGAGCCGCACCCGGGGGTCGAGGACGGTGTAGAAGATGTCGACCACCAGGTTCATGGTGACCAGCACCGTGGCGCCGACGACGACACCGCCCATCAGCACCGGCAGGTCGTACTGGTTGAACGCGTTGAGCAGGCGCAGGCCGAGGCCCGGCAGCTGGAAGATGCGCTCGGTGAAGATCGTGTTGACCAGCTGGAACGCGACGTCGACGCCGAAGATCGTGATGACCGGGGTCATGGCCGCGCGCAGGCCGTGCCGGTAGACCACCCGTCGCTCCGAGATGCCCTTCGACCGGGCGGTCCGGGTGAAGTCCTGGCCGAGCGCCTCGATCATGGAGGCGCGCGAGTACCGCGTGTAGGACGCGGAGTTCGTGAGGCCCAGACAGAGCCAGGCGGCGAGCAGGCCGGCGGCCCATTCGGCCGGATTGTCGAAGAACGGCACGTACTGCGACTTCGGCAGGAACGTCGCGTACAGCGCGATGATCAGGGCGACCACGAAGTACGGGACCGAGCCCAGCACCAGTGAGCCGCCGACCGATATCCGGTCGAGGGTCGTTCCCCGCAGCCGCGCCGCGGTCGTGCCGATCAGGACGCCGAACAGCAGGTAGATGGTCGCGCCGCCGATGACGATCGACAGGGTCACCGGGACCGCCTTGGCCAGCAGGTCGGTGACGGGGACGCCGAGCACGTACGAGTAGCCGAGGCAGGGTGCGTCGCAGTGGCGCGTCACGCCGCCGGTGGTGTACTCCCGGCCGACCACGATGCCCTTGAAGTAGAGCGCGATCTGCTCGATCGGCGGCTGGTCGAGGTCGAGGCTCTTGGTGATGTTGTCGAGCCGCTCGGGCGTGCAGCGCGGGCCGCAGATCACGCCGGCGGGATCGGTCGGCGCCAGGAAGAACAGCATGAAGCTGGCCACCACTGTGACTATCACGACCGAGATCGCGCTGATCACGCGTCGCAGGATGTACAGCAGCACGACGAGCACCTCTGAAGATAGAAGACCGTTTGAACAGGAGATCGCTGAGCGGGCGCCGAGAACCGGGCGATTACCGGGTGACTCGGTGGACCGGTGGCCCGGCCGCCGGAGCGGCCGGGCCACCGGGAAGATCTGACCGAGGTCAGCTCTTCAGGTAGAGCTCCGGGAAGAACGGCATGCCCATGGTCGCGTCGCCGACGGCGCCGCCCACGTTCGTGCCCTGGATGACGGCCATCTTGGTGTAGTACCAAGGCAGCGCGACGTACTGGCCCATGATCTCCTGGTCGAGCGGGGCCCACTTGCTGGTCGCCTGGTCGGTCGGCAGCTGGGCGACGTCCTCGATCTTCTTGTCGAGGGCGGCGTCCTGCAGGAAGCCCCAGCTGATGCCGTCGGCGATCGACCGGGACTCGAAGAGCACCGGCAGCCACGACGAGCCGGTCGGCCAGTCGGAGCACCAACCGCGCGGACCCTGCGCCAGGTTGACCGGGGCGCTGTAGTCCGAGATCTTGGCGCGCAGGTCGGCCGTGGCCACACCGATCGCCTTGACCTTGAAGCCGGCCTTGGTGAGGGCGTCGGCGCGGATGTTCGAGATCTGCTGCGGCAGCGGCTTGGTGTTGTCGTAGTACCAGCTGACCTCGAAGCCGAGCTTGCCGGCGTCGGTGAGCAGCTTCTTGGCGCCCTCGGGGTCACCCGCGCCGGTGCCGGTCAGGTCCGGGTACGGCGTGTACTTGGTGTAGCCCGGAACACCCGGCGGAAGGAACGTGCTGGCGGCCTCGGCGGTGTAGTCGTTGTTGCCGTTCGCCTTCGAGATCGCGTCCCACGGCATCGCCTTGGCGATCGCCTTACGGACGTTGATGTCCGTGATCTTGCGGGTGTCGATGTTCAGCACGTAGAGGCAGGGGCTCTCACCCTTGATCAGCTGGTTGGCCTTGTCGCCGGTCAGCTGCGGGATCAGCGAGGCGTCGATCTCCTCGTACTGGATCGCGTTGGCGTCGTCACCCGAGGAGTTGAGGACCTTCTGCTGGGTGGAGACGATCTCGCCGCCCCACTTGAAGCTCCACGCGTCCGCGTACTGGTGCCGCACCGGGTCGGTGTTGGGGTCCCAGTTCGGGTTCTTCTTCAGGGTCAGCGAGGTGCCCGCGACGTACTGGTCGAACATGTACGGACCGGTCGACAGCGGGTGGTTCTTGTAGTCCTGCTTCGTGTCCTTCGCCTTGGGAATCGGCGTGAACATCGGGAAGGTCATGTAGAACGGCAGGTCCGCGAACGGCTTCGCGAGGTGGATGATCAGGGTGTCGGTGCCCTGGGTCTCCACGCCGGCGTAGGTGTCGCCGTCCTTGTACGGGCCCTTGTACTTGTCGCCGTCCTTGAAGTAGCTCAGCTGGTAGGCCGGGCCGTTCGGGAAGACGTCGTGGGCGAACGAACGCTTGATCGCGTACGCCATGTCCTCGACCTTGACCGGCGTGCCGTCCTCGTACTTGTACTGGCCGGTCAACTTGAACGTCCAGGTCAGCTTGTCCGCCGAGACCGTACCGAGGTCGGTCAGGTCGGGGACGAGCACGGGCTGGCCGTTGCGGACCGCGTACTGCGTCGGGGTACGGAACGTCAGCTTCTCGATCTCGTTCGAGTCGGTGTAGTACGTGTCCGTGGGGTCGAGCGTCGACGGGGTCGACTGGGCGTAGATGTTGATCGTGCCGCCCTTGTGCACGCCGGCCGGCTCGGGAGCCGGGCCCTTGGCGTTCGGGTCCGTCGCTGCCTGCTGAGCCTTGATCGCGCCGGTGTCGGCCTTGCCCGAATCATTCTTGGACGACGGGCTGCCACAGCCCGCAAGCCCAAGGGCCACGGCGGCTGTCGCCGCCACGGCCACCTTGAAGCGCCTTGCCATTTCTCCTCTTTCTTTACAGGGCGTCGACGGGGTCACCGTCGGGTGCGGGGATCGAAAGCGTCTCGGATGGAGTCACCGAGGAGGCTCAGCGCCAGCACCAGGATGCTGATCGCCAGGACGGGCAGCCACAGGTAGAGCGGGTCGGCCCGGTAGTAGGTCGTCGCGTAGGCGATCGTGAGCCCCCACGACGGGGTCGGCTCGACCAGACCCACGCCGAGGAAGGTCAGACCCGCCTCGGCGACGATGTAGGTCGGCAGAGCCAGCGAGGTGGAGATGATGATCGGCGCCACCAGGTTCGGCAGCAACTCCTTGAACAAGACCTTGCGGGTGGGCACGCCCAGCACCTTGGCGGCGGCGATGAACTCGCGCTCGCGCAGCGACAGGACCTCACCGCGGATGAGCCGGGCGAGGCTGGCCCAGCCGAAGAACGAGAGCACCAGGATCAGCGAGGCGAACCGCGCCTTCGTCACGTCGGACGTGCCCGCCGTGGTGGCGTCGCCGACGAAGATCGTCAGGAGCACCGCCGGCACCGCGATGGCGAACAGCAGGTAGGGCAGCGACAGGACGAAGTCGATGATCCAGGAGATGACCCGGTCGACCCAGCCGCCGATGAAGCCGGCGAGCAGACCCATCACGACGCCGACGACGCCGGTGATCAGGGTGACCGAGATCGCTACGATGAGTGACGGCCGGGCGCCGTAGACGAAGCGCGCGAACAGGTCGCGGCCGAGCCGGGGCTCGATGCCGAACCAATGGTCGGACGTGAACGAGATCGTCGGCAGGCCGTACTGGTCGAGCAGATCCTGGTGCAGCGTGGTCGTGTCCTGGCCCTCGAGCTTGGCCAGGAGCGGCGCGAAGACCGCGATCGCCACGAAGAACAGGAAGATGCCCAGGCAGATCATCGCCAGGCGGTCTTTGCGCAGGCGGGCCAGGGCGATCTGGGTCGGCGACTTGTGCCGGGTCTCGACCTTCTTGCCCTCACCGGGGGGCGCGACCATCGTGCCGAGCGGGATGCCCTCGCGGTCATGGGCCGCCTCTTCGATCAGCGGTTCCACGCTCAATCACCTCCATCGAACGACACACCCTCACATGCGCCGTGCGCGAGAGGTATTCGGATGCTGCGGTTGGGAAGGTAGTCCGGAATCTGGCCGTAGGAAATGAGTTGACGCATCGAATGAATAACGGCCCGCTGAAAGCCGCCGTCCGACGGCGTCACATCCGGTGCACCCCTTGCAGGGCACGAACTGGACCTTGACGGATGAAAACGCCCATCTCGACGATCAAGAGTGTGCCATATGTCCGAAATAACAACCCAAAGGGCAATCGTACTGTTGCGCAAAGTTATCGAAGACACGTTCCGGGGTTCGCGCCCCGGTGTTTCGTCGCCGTTTCGCCGTCATGTCGATCTTGAGTGACCCCCACCGTCGGATCCTCCGGCAGAGAGCGCTCCAACCCGGAAGATCTACGGTCGATCGTGCCCTCGAGGGCCGGATCGACGGCCGCCCGGCCCGCCGGGAGACGGTTCTGTGTTGATCTCCGTCACTCAACGGAGCCGCCGGAACGGATCCCCCACGCCATTCTGATTACGAATCGACCACCATTCCCCGCCATTCCGGGAGTTCGACGGGCGTCATCCGGACGCGCCGTACGCGGTGGGCGCCAGAGCCGTGATGATCTCCTCGGCCCGCTCCGCCGCCGCGGCCGGGTCCGCGTCCGGGCCGCCGATCAGCGGATCCCAGTTGAGGTCGTAGAACAGCTCGGTCACGCCCGCCTCCCGGTACGCCTGGGCGCCGCCCCGGATCTGCGCCCAGTCCCCGGACAGGGGCATCGCGTCGTCCCGCCGCCCGGCCGCCACCACGCCACGCACGACGATCCGCACCTGGTCGGGGTCGCGCCCGTGCTCCTCGGCCGCCCGGCGGACGAGCTGGACGCCCCGCTGGATGTCGGCGAGCCGGGCCCGGCTGCTGCTGACCCAGCCGGCCGCGATCCGGCCGGCCCGGCGCAGCGCGGCGTCGGCCGTGCCGCCCAGCAGCACCGGCGGGCCGCCGGGCTGGACCGGAGGCGGCGCCATCGTGCTCGGCGGCACCGAGTAGAGCTCGCCGTCGAACGAGGCGATCTCGTCGTTCCAGAGCGTGCGCAGCACCGCCAGGTACTCCTCGATCCGGCGGCCGCGGGGCTCGGGCCGGGACCCGGTGGCGGCGAACTCCGGCTCCGACCAGCCGGTGCCGAGGCCGAGGTCGTGCCGGCCGCCGGAGAGCACGTCGAGGGTGGCCGCCTGCTTGGCCAGGTACGCGGGTGACACGTACGGCAGATTGATCACCGCGACGCCGAGCCGGATGCGCTCCGTGCGCGCCGCGGCATAGCCCAGCGCCACCATCGGGTCGAGCACGCTCCGGTAGACCGGCGCCATCTCCTGCCCGTCGCCGACCAGCAGGCGCTGGAACGACCACAGGCCGTGATAGCCGAGCTCCTCGGCCCGGACGGCGAATCGGGCGAGCGACGCCGGGGTCGCCCAGGCGCCGGAGACCGGCAGGCCACAGCTGATCAGCATGGGCCAACGGTATCGGGCGTCAGGCCGCGATCCGGACGTACTCCTCCGAGAGCATCCGGCCCAGCTCGGCCAGGCGGACGTCGGACGCGGCGGCCTGGACGGCGCCGACGAAGCTCAGGTACGCCGAGCGCAGCCGCGGGCAGGCGCCGTCCAGCGTCGCGGCCAGCAGCTGGTGGCTGGCGTCGGCGACCCGGCGGAAGTCGGCGGGCGTCTCGGCCGGCACCCCCGGCAGCAGGTCGGCCGGATCGGCGGCGGCCGGGCCGGGCCCCGGCGGGCTCGGGTCGGCCATCTCCGCGCGCAGCCGCAGGTTCGCGCCGAGCAGGCCGGGACGCAGCCCCTCGAAGGTCAGGGCCGGCTCGAACTCGCGGGCGATCAGGCCGGCGCCCCGCGCGCTCAGCTCGCCGGGGTCGAGGTCGGCCCGGATGTCCCCGGGGCCGAGGCCGAAGTACCCGGCCAGCCGCGCCCGGACGGACGGGATCCGGGTCGAGCCCCCGGCCAGCACGACTCGGTCGACGGCGCCCCGGCCGACGCCGTGCTCGGCCTCGGCGGCGGCCAGGGCCGCGGTCAGGTGGCCGAGCGACTTCGTCACGTCCGGCTCGATCATCGCCTCGAACGCCCGGCGGGACAGCGTCACGCTCGCGCTGACCGTGGCCGTCAGCAGCGGAAGCTCGAGCACCGTGGTCTCGGCCGCCGACAGCTCCCGCTTGCCGCGCTCGGCCTCCCGGCGGATGCGGGTGCGCACGTCCTCGTCGCGGCCGAGGTCGACGTGATGCCGCTCGCGGATCTGCCGCAACGCGTACCCCACGATGTGCTCGTCGAAGTCGTCGCCGCCCAGCCGGGGGTCGCCGGCCGCGCCGAGCACCGCGATGCCCTCCGGCCCGATCCGCACGATGGCCGAGTCGAACGCCCCGCCGCCCAGGTCGTAGATCGCGTAGGTCCGCTCCCGGTCGTCGGCGCCCAGCGCCACCGCGGCCGCCACCGCGTCGTCCAGCAGCCGCCGCACGTTGAGCTGGGCCAGCCCGGCCGCCTCCCGGATCGCCCGCCGCTCGGGCTCGCCCGCCGACCCGGAGACGGTGATCACCGCGTCGTGCACCGGAGCGCCCAGGAACGCCTCGGCCTGGCGCTTGAGCTCGATCAGCAGGAAGGCGCAGATCTCCGGCGGCCGATACTGCCGGCCGCGCAGCCGCAGGCGCTCGCCGGAGCCGAGCTCGCGCTTGATGCCGGAGATCACCGGCTGGGAGTCGCCGGCCGGGGCGCGGCCGACCACGATCTGGCCGGCCGGGTTCTGCGTCACCACCGACGGCATCGGCCCGGGGATCACCACCAGCCCGGCGCCGTCCCACACCGCCATCGTGCACGAGGTCGTGCCGAGGTCGATGCCGATCACTCGGTGGTAATCGCCGTGCTCGGTCAAGGCCGCCCCCTGTGACCAGGCTTTTGCGGTCAAACTACACCGGTCGGGTAGCCGACAGAAATGATCGTCGTCGATCCGTCGGACATCCGACGAACGCTGGACAGGTCGCTCGCCGCCGTCCGGCGGACGTGACACAGTTCTCGGTCATGGGGCTTGAACTGATCGACCTCGCCCAGGCCGAGTACGAGGCCCGCCGCGAGCGGATGGCCGAGGGCTACGCGCACGACATCGCCCGCAACTTCGGCGTGCCACTGCCGGACGCGCGGAAACAGTCGGCCGAGCAGCTGCACGTCGGGCTGCCCGACGGCGTACGGACGAAAGGGCAGTTGCTGCGCAAGGCGATGGACGGCGACCGGGAAGTCGGCATCCTCTGGATCTCGATGCCCGGCACCGTCTACACCGAGATGGCCTGGATCTCCGAGCTCGAGGTCGCCGAGGACCTGCGCGGCCGCGGCTACGGCGCCCGGATCGTCGAGGCCGGCGAGGCCGACCTGGCCGCCCGCGGAGTGCGCCGGGTGGGCCTGCACGTCTTCGGCCACAACGAGGTCGCCCAGCGCCTCTACGACCGGCTCGGCTACCGGATCCTGTCCCAGGTGCGCTCCCGGCCGCTCGACCCCGGCGACGATCCGCTCGAGCTGACGCCGATGACCCCGGCCGAGTACGACGAACGCATCGCCACGCTGGTGGCCGGTGATCCCTTCGCCCTGGTCCGCGACCCCGCCGCCACCCCCGACCAGGCCCGCCGCACGGCCGCCCGGCTCGCGCCCGACGGCGTGACCAGCGAGGGCGTGCTGCTGTTCACCGCACAGGACGAGGGCAAGCCGGTGGGCTGGCTGTGGATCGCCCGGCCCAGCGCCGAGCGGCCCACCATCGGCCTGATCGTCTACCTCGAGGTCGACACCGGGCTGCGCCGCCGCGGCCTCGGCCGCCGCTTGGTCGCCGCCGCCGAGACCGAGCTGGCCCGCCACGGCGTGCCGCGGGTCGGCCTCAACGTGCCCGGCCGCACCGAGGCGCTCGGCTTCGCGTCCGCCCTCGGCCTGCCGCTGGTCTCCCAGCAGATGGTCAAGGACCTGTGAGCGAACCGGCCACGCCGCCCCGGCTAACCTGATCGATCGTGCGGAAGATCTACGTGATCGGGATCGGCGCGGGCGACCCGGACCACCTCACCCTGCAAGCGGCCAAGGCGATCGGGCGGACCGACGTCTTCTTCCTCCTCGACAAGGGCGAGGAGAAGGAGAGCATGATCGAGCTGCGGCGGCGGCTGATGAAGGCGTACGGCCGGCCCAGCCGGCGCGTCGTCACCGGAACCGACCCGGCCCGCGACCGCACGCCCGCCGACTACGAGGGCACCGTGGCCGATTGGCGCAGCCGCCGCTCCGAGGTCGTCGAGGCGCTGATCTCCGAGCACCTGCTGGCCGACGAGACCGGGTCCTTCCTGGTGTGGGGCGACCCTTCGCTGTACGACTCGACGATCGCGATCCTGGACGAGATCCTGGCCCGGGGACAGACGCTGTTCGAGTACGAGGTCGTGCCCGGGATCAGCAGCGTGTCGGCGCTGGCGGCCAAGCACCGGACCGGGCTGAACCGGGTCGGGCAGCCGTTCGAGGTCACCACCGGGCGCCGGCTGGCGGAGGGGTGGCCGGCCGGGGTCGACGACGTGGTGGTGATGCTGGACGCGCGGCAGGCGTTCGCGGCCTATCCGGAGGCGTACGTCTGTTGGGGGGCCTACATCGGCACGCCGGACGAGATCCTGATGTCGGGGGTGGTGGCCGAGGTGGGCGACGAGATCTTGCGGGTACGGGCGGAGGCCCGTGAGCGCCACGGCTGGATCATGGACACGTACCTGCTGCGGCGCGGTTAGCACACGTAGCTGGGTGGTCGGCCGCTTTTGCACAGGCGGGCGGTTGTCCACAGGTTCGCGTAAGGCTCGGCAGCGGCAGGAACGGGCGGCGGCGGCCGCGCGCCGAGCACCTAGCCGCCGCCGCTGCCGAACTCAACGGCCGACCCCGCCTGACCCTCGGCTGGGACAGCCCCGCCGAACGCCTCGCTGAACTCCTGACCACCGACCGTGTTGCAACGACTCCTTGAAACCGCCGAGGGTGGGCTCCGTGGTGGGGGCGATCTTGACGGTTTGCCGGCTTTCCGGGGTTATCGGCGGCTCGCGGCGGTCGGACTGCCCAGATCTTGTAGAGATTCTGCGCGTGGGACGCACAAACTCTTCACCGTTGTAGTGGACCCAGGGCATGGCGCCCCGCGCGCTCGGCTCTGACGCGTCGGAGCAGACACGAGTCATCGAGTGCCCGCGGCCTGAAGCCGGCATTGCGCCCGCCGGCGCGACCTTGAAGAACCGCTGTGCGGCGGGCATGCGGAACTCATCAGCCTTCAGCAAGCGGCGGACCGCGACGCGCGTATTGGTGAGCAGAGCAAAGGGCCCCAACCACCGCCGGCCGAGACGAGGAGGGCGCCCGGGTATCGGCCTACGACCCCGTCAGCTCTCTTCGAGGTCGCCCTCCGTCGCCAGGTAGAGCTCCTGCAGCGCGGTCAGCGTCGCCGGCTCCGGCGCCGACCAGAGCTTGCGGTCGGCGGCCTCGAGCAGGCGCTCGGCGATGCCGTGCAACGCCCACGGGTTCGACTGCTGGAAGAACTTCTGGTTCTCCGGGTCGAGGACGTAGGTGGCGGCCAGCTGCTCGTACATCCAGTCGGTCACGACGCCGGCCGTCGCGTCGTACCCGAAAAGGTAGTCGACGGTGGCCGCCAGCTCGAAGGCGCCCTTGTAGCCGTGCCGGCGCATCGCCGCGATCCAGCGCGGGTTCACCACCCGGGCGCGGAAGATCCGCGCGGTCTCCTCGGTCAGGCTGCGGGTGCGTGCCTGGTCCGGGTTGGTGGAGTCGCCCACGTACGCCGCGGGCGCGCGCCCGGTCAGCGCGCGAACCGTGGCGATCATGCCGCCGTGGTACTGGAAGTAGTCGTCCGAGTCGGCGATGTCGTGCTCGCGGGTGTCGATGTTCTTGGCGGCGACCTCGATCCGGCGGTACGCGTTCTCCATGTCCGGCCGGGCGGGCACGCCGTCGAGGTCCCGGCCGTAGGCGAAGCCGCCCCAGACGGCGTACACCTCGGCGAGGTCGGCGTCGTCGCGCCAGTTGCGGCTGTCGATCAAGGGCAGGATCCCGGCGCCGTACGCTCCGGGCCGCGACCCGAAGATCCGCATGGTGGCCCGCCGCCAGTCGCCGTGCTGCTCCCGGTCGCGCAGGGCGTGCTCGCGCACGTAGTTGCCGGGCTCGTCGAGCTCGGCGACCATCCGGAAGGCGTCGTCGAGCAGGGCCACCACGTGCGGGAACGCGTCGCGGAAGAAGCCCGAGATGCGGACCGTGACGTCGATCCGCGGCCGGCCCAGCTCGCCGGCCGGAATCGGCTCGAGGCCGGTGACCCGCCGGGAGGCGGCGTCCCAGACCGGGCGGACGCCGATCAGCGCGAAGATCTCGGCGATGTCGTCGCCGGCCGTGCGCATGGCGCTGGTGCCCCAGGCCGAGAGGCCGACCGAGCGGGGCCAGTCGCCGTGGTCGGCGCGGTAGCGGGCGAGCAGCGAGTCGGCCATCGCCTGGCCGGTCTCCCAGGCCAGCGCGCTGGGGATCGCCTTGGGGTCGACCGAGTAGAAGTTGCGGCCGGTGGGGAGCACGTTGATCAGGCCGCGCAGCGGTGAGCCGCTCGGCCCGGCCGGCACGTAGCCGCCGTCGAGGGCGTGCAGCACGTGGGAGATCTCGTCGGTGGTGCGCGCCAGCCGGGGGACGATCTCGGTCGCCGCGAACTTGAGCACCCGTTCGACGTCTTTCTTGTTTTTCGGATCTTCGGGGGTTCCGCCACCTCCCCCGCCCTGTTCTGGGTGGGCGTTGAGTAGAGCATCCGGGTACGACAGAATCCGGGCGCCGTCCACAGCGAAGTCGACCGGCCAGCCGGCTTCCTCCATCGCGGCGACCAGGGCACGGGCCCGTTCCTCGACCCGGTCCGTCTCGGCGAGCGACGCGTCCTCGGCCAGGCCCAGCGCCTCCCGCAGGCCGGGCAGCGCCGCGACCTGGCCGCCCCACATCTGCCGGGCCCGCAGCATCGCCAGCACGAGGTTGACCCGGGCCTCACCCACCGGCGCGGCGCCCAGCACGTGCAGTCCGTCGCGGATCTGCGCGTCCTTGACCTCGCACAGCCAGCCGTCGATGTGCAGGATGAACTCGTCGAACTCCTCGTCGGCCGGGCGCAGCTCCTGGCCGAGGTCGTGGTCCATCCGGGCGGCCTGGATGAGGGTCCAGATCTGCGCGCGGATCGCCGGCAGCTTGGCCGGGTCGAGGGTGGCGATCGTCGCGTGCTCGTCCAGCAGTTGCTCGAGACGGGCGATGTCCCCGTACGACTCGGCCCGGGCCATCGGGGGAATGAGATGGTCGACCAGCGTGGCGTGCGCTCGCCGTTTCGCCTGCGTGCCCTCGCCCGGATCGTTCACCAGGAACGGGTAGATCAGCGGCAGGTCGCCCAGCGCCGCGTCGGTGCCGTCGGAGGCCGACATGCCGACGTTCTTGCCGGGCAGCCACTCGAGGTTGCCGTGCTTGCCCACGTGCACCACGGCGTGCGCGCCGAACGAGTCGGCCACCCACCGGTACGCCGCCAGGTAGTGGTGCGACGGCGGCAGGTCGGGGTCGTGGTAGATGGCGACCGGGTTGGCGCCGAACCCGCGGGGCGGCTGCACCATGACCACGATGTTCTCGTCGCGCAGGGCGGCCAGGACGATGTCGCCGTTGTCCACGTAGAGCTCGCCCGGGGGCGGCCCCCAATGCCGGGTGACGCTGTCCCGGAGATCCTGCGGAAGCGTGGCGAACCATTCGGCGTACGCGGAACCGGGAATGCGCACCGGATTGCCGCTCAGCTGCTCCTCGCTCAGCCAGTCCGGATCCTGCCCGCCGGCCGCGATGAGCGCGTGGATGAGACCGTCCCCGTCGTAGTCCCCGAACGAGCCGATCTTGTAGCCGGCCGCGCGAAGCGCCGCGAGCAGCGCGACGGTCGACGCCGGAGTGTCGAGGCCGACCGCGTTGCCGATCCGGGAGTGCTTTGTCGGATAGGCCGACAACATGAGCACCACGCGTCGTGAAGCGGGCGGGATGTGCCGCAGCCGGGCGTGCGCGACCGCGATGCCGGCCACCCGCGCGGCGCGCTCGTCGTCGGCGACGTAGACCGACAGGCCGTCCTCGTCGAGCTCCTTGAACGAGAACGGCACCGTGATGATCCGGCCGTCGAACTCGGGGATCGCCACCTGGGTCGCGGCGTCGAGCGGGGAGAGGCCCTCGTCGCTCGCCTCCCACGCCGCGCGCCCGCTGGTCAGGCACATCGCCTGCAGGATCGGCACGTCCAGGTCGGCGAGCACCCCGACATCCCACGCCTCGTCGTCGCCGCCCGCTCCCACGGTCGCCGGCTTGGTGCCGCCGGCGGCGAGGACGGTGACGACCAGGGCGTCGGCCTTGCGCAACTCGGCGAGAAGATCCGATGACGCCGTACGGAGGGAAGCCGTGAAGATCGGCAGCGGGCGCGCGCCCTTGGCCTCGATCTGCCGGCACAGCGCCTCGACGAAGGCGGTGTTCCCGGCCATGTGGTGGGCCCGGTAGTAGAGGACCCCGACCACGGGCCCGTCGTTCGCGGCCGCCTCGCGCGGCAGCGTCCCCCAGTCCGGCGAGGCCGCCGGCGGGGCGAAGCCGTGCCCCGTGAGCAGCACCGTGTCGGACAGGAAGTCGTGCAGCGCGGCCAGGTTGGCGCCCCCGCCGAAGGCCAGATATCGATGCGCCTCGGCCGCCACGCCCGCCGGCACGGTCGACAGCTTCATGAGGTCGGCGTCGGGCGCCTGCTCGCCGCCCAGCACCACGACCGGCACGGCGCCCGCCAGCAGCGCGTCGATCCCCTCTTCCCAGGCCCGCCGCCCGCCCAGGATCCGCACGACGACCAGGTCGACCCCGTCGAGCAGGCCGGGCAGGTCGTCGACGGAGGTGCGGGCGGGGTTGGCCAGGCGCCAGGCGCGCCCACCGGCGCGAGCGCTGAGCAGGTCGGTGTCGGAGGTCGACAGCAGCAGGAACACGCGTACTCCCCACCGGGGTCCGCGCCCCGGATAGCCGGAATCGCGGCGACCGGAGTTCCTGGCTCCCGGGCTCTGCAACCCGGTCACAGTGGCGGGACCGCGCCGGATTCGCACCGGCTTCCTCCGCGGCGTCGCCGCTCGTGGGCTCCCAGCCTTCCGGCCCGCGCCGTCCGCCGTCAAGCCGTCCCCGGTCTCGCCACGGCGGATGTGATGATCCCGACCCGAGGCTGCGTCCGGCCGGGTGCGCCTCCGTAGTATCCGGGCCGTGCCCCGCCCACCCCGCGTCTCCCCGACCGACGCCTGCCCCGGCGCGCTGCGGCTGCATGCCGCGGCCGACGGTCCGCTGGCGCGCGTCCGGCTGCCGGGCGGCATGCTGACCGGCCGGCAGCTGGCCGAGCTCGGCGCGGTGGCGTCGGAGCTGGGCGACGGCGGCCTCGAGCTGACCTCGCGCGCGAACGTCCAGCTGCGCGCGCTGACCGGCGCCGACCCGTCGGTTCTCGCGGCCCGGCTGTCCGCCGCCGGCTTGCTGCCCTCGGCGACCCACGAGGTCGTACGCAACATAGCCGCCCCGCCCCTGGCCGGCCCGCCGCTGCGGGAGTTGGTGCGGGCCCTGGACCGAGCGCTCTGCGCCGACCCGGCCCTGGCCGCCCTCCCCGGCCGTTTCCTGTTCGCCATCGGCACGGTGGAACTGGCCGCCGACGTCGCCGCGCTGCCGGCGGCGGACGGTCTCGCGATCGTCTTCGCCGGCCACGACGAGGGCCTCCGCGTCTCCGCCGACCGGGTGGTGGCCGCCCTGCTGGCGGGAGCACACGCGTTCTTGGCCGAGCGCGCCGCCGAGGCCGCCGAGGCCGCCGCCGATTCTGCCGCGGAGCGCACAGCCGAGTCAGCCGCCGATTCTGCCGCGGAGCGCACCGCCGAGTCCGCCGCGGCGCCTACCACCGAGGCCGCCGAGCGCACCGCCCAGCGCGCTGCCGCGGTGGGGAAGGCCTGGCGCCTGGCCGAGCTGCCCGATGGCCCGCGCCGCGTCGCCGCCCGCGTTGCCGCCGCCCTCGGTCTTCCCGCGCCCCCGCTCGCGGCCTCGCCGATCCCGGGCGAGGTGGCGGAGGCGGAGGTCGGTCTGTTGCCGCAGCCCGACGGACGGCTGGCGGTAGGCGCGATCGTCCCTCTCGGACGGCTCACCTCGGCCCAGATCGCCCTGCTGGCCGGCGCCGACCGTCTGGTGCTGACCCCCGCCCGCAACGTGATAATTCCGGATTTGTCGCCCGCAGAGGCCGCCGCCTGGATGACCGCGCTGGCCGCCGCCGGGCTCCCGGTCGAAGCCGATTCGCGCTGGTCCGGAGTGACCGCCTGCGCCGGCCGGCCGGGGTGCGCCAAATCGCTGGCCGACATCCGCGCCGATGCGCTGGCCGCCACCCGCTACGTCGACGGCCTGCCGGTGCATTGGATCGGCTGCGCTCGGGGCTGCGGCTCGCCCCCGGGCCCGCACGTCCGGGTGGAGGCAACGCCCGGCGGCTACACGGTGACGACACCGGCCGAGCGCCACCGCCCGCCTGAGCCGGACCGCGCGGCTCAACCGGACCGCACGGTCGAATACACGCGGCCCACCCACGAAGCGCTCGCGGCGGTCGTTGCCGCGGCGCGAGGAGTCAGCGATGCACCTGGAGTATGAGCGCGACGGCGCCGAGATCTACCGGCGGTCGTTCGCCACCATCCGGGCCGAGGCGGATTTTTCCGGCATGCCCGACGACGTGGCCCGCGTCGCCGTACGGATGATCCATGCCTGCGGGATGGTCGATCTGACCGCGGACATCGGGTTCAGCCCGGGCGTCGCCGCGGTCGCGCGCAAGGCGCTGCTCGGCGGGGCGCCGATCCTGTGCGACGCGGAGATGGTCGCCTCCGGGGTCACGCGCAAGCGGCTCCCGGCCGGCAACGAGGTCGTCTGCACGCTGCGTGACCCGCGGGTGCCCGAGCTCGCCCGGCAGCTCGGCACCACGCGCAGCGCGGCGGCGCTCGAGCTCTGGGGCGAACGGCTGGGCGGGGCGGTCGTGGCGATCGGGAACGCGCCGACCGCCCTCTTCCGGCTGCTCGAGATGATCGAGGCGGGTGCGCCCCGGCCGGCGGCCGTGCTCGGGATCCCGGTGGGGTTCATCGGGGCGGCCGAGTCGAAGGAGGCGCTCGCCGGCTCGGACCTGGAGTACCTGATCGTCCGGGGGCGGCGCGGCGGCAGCGCGATCACGGCGGCCGCGGTCAACGCGCTGGCGTCGGAAGCGGAGTGATCGCAGTGATTGCGGAGTGAGTTCGGAAGCGGAGTGAAACCTGTGGCAGGCAAACTTGCGGGCGTGGGGGTCGGGCCCGGCGACCCGGAGCTGATCACCGTGAAGGCGGCGCGGCTCATCGAGGCGGCCGACGTGGTGGCCTATCACGCGGCCCGGCACGGTCGCAGCAACGCGCGGGCCATCGCCGCGGCCCATCTGCGGCCGGGGCAGATCGAGGAGCCGCTGATCTACCCGGTCACCACCGAGGGCACCGATCACCCGGGCGGTTACCAGGGCGCGATCGACGACTTCTACGCGGAGTCGGCGGCTCGGCTGGCCGCGCATCTCGACGCCGGGCGCGACGTGGTGGTGCTGGCCGAGGGCGACCCCTTCTTCTACGGCAGCTACATGCACATGCACAAAAGGCTTTCCGGCCGGTACGACACGACGGTCGTCCCCGGCGTCACGTCGGTGAGCGCCGCGTCGGCCGCCCTCGGACGGCCGCTCATGGAGCGCGACGAGGTGCTCACGATCCTGCCCGGAACGCTGCCCGCGGCCGAGCTCACCGCCCACCTCACCGGCACCGAGTCGGCCGCGATCATGAAGCTCGGGCGCACGTTCCCGAACGTCCGGGAGGCCCTCGAGCGGTCCGGGCGGCTCGCCGACGCCTGGTACGTCGAGCGCGCCACCATGACGGACGAGCGCACAGCCGCCCTGCGCGAGGTGGACGCGGACTCCGTCCCGTACTTCTCGCTCGCTCTTCTTCCCAGCCCGGCCGCCGCCGCCTTCGGACGCGAGCCCGAGCCCGACGCCCGCGGCGAGGTGACCGTGATCGGGCTCGGACCGGGTGACCCGCGCTGGCTGACCCCCGAGGCCCGGGCCGCGATCGCCGCCGCCGACGACCTGGTCGGCTACGGCCCCTACCTCGACCGGGTGGCGATCCGCCCGGGGCAGCGCCGCCACCCGTCGGACAACCGGGTCGAGGCCGAACGCGCCGCCTTCGCCCTCGACCTGGCCAAGCGCGGGCGCCGGGTGGCCGTCATCTCGGCCGGCGACCCGGGTGTCTTCGCGATGGCCGCCGCTGTGCTCGAGGTCGCCGAGGACCCGCAGTGGAAGGACGTCCCGGTCCGGGTCGTGCCCGGCCTGACCGCGGCCCAGGCGGTCGCGGCCCGGGTCGGCGCGCCGCTCGGCCACGACTTCTGCGTGCTGTCGCTCTCCGACCGGCTCAAGCCGTGGACGGTGATCGAGGGCCGGCTCGCCGCCGCGGCCGCCGCCGACCTGGTGATCGCGATCTACAACCCGGCGTCGAAGTCGCGCACCGAGCAGCTGGTACGCGCCCGGGAGGTGCTGCTCGAGCACCGCGACCCGGAGACGACCGTGGTGATCGGCCGGGACGTGGGCGGGCCGGCCGAGTCGGTACGGGTGACCACGCTCGCCGATATGGACCCGGCGACGGTCGACATGCGCTGTCTGCTGCTGGTCGGCTCCACGCAGACCCGGGCCGTGACGGCCGCCGACGGGTCCGCCCGCGTCTATACGCCACGGCATTACCCGTACGCCTGAAACCGGCTCGCAACCCACCCACCGAAAGCGCGCCGCTCACCGGCCCGGATCGCGAAAGCGGTCCGGGCCGTTCTGGTCCTCCCACTACCTGGCCGCAACTTTGGAAATGGGCCGGAAAAGTACCCTGCCAGAAGCGAAAGAGCAGCTCAGGGCGCACAAAACAAAAGCAGACGTCAATGTCCAATGGGGCGGCAACCGAGGTGTGACCGAGAGACACCGGCAATGCAATCAAAGAACCGTGACACCTCAGATGCAACCCGCCGAAGTGAAGGGCCACGCCGCACCCGAAAAGATACTTGACGAAGGACCGATCCCCCGTGAAGCTCTCCCGCCGCCGCGCCGCCGTCATCGCCTCCGCCCTGCTGGTCGGCCTCACCGTCCCGGCTTCCCCGGCCGTGGCGCAGTCGCACGGCAAGCACGTCGCGAAGCCGGCCGCCAAGACGCCGGTCGCCAAGACGCCGGCCGTTCGCAAGCCGGTCGCGAAGAAGCCGGTCGCCAAGGCCGTCGCCACCGCGGCCGCCGTCACGGCCAAGACGGTTCCGACGCTGGACTCCCGTCTCGCCGCGGTGAAGACGGCCAAGCAGCTGAACTACTACCCGTCGGCCGCCGGCTGGTCAAAGATGTGGACGAACTTCAACGCCACGCAGATCGACGCGGACATGGCCAAGGCCAGCGCCCTGGGCGCCACCAGCGTGCGGGCGATCATCTTCCCGACCACGTTCGGGTACCCGCAGCCGCAGACGAAGTACACCGACGAGCTGGCCACGTTCGTGAAGCTGGCCGACGCGCGCGGGCTGACCGTCAAGTTCACGCTCTTCGACTGGTGGGACGCCTACTCCGAGGTGGCCAACAGCCGCAACTGGGCCAACCGGGTCCTGCGCCCGTACGCCGATGACCCGCGCGTCATCTCGGTCGAGCTCCAGAACGAGCTGAACGTCGACGACGCCGACACGATGATCTGGGCCAAGAAGATCGTCCCGCTGGTCCGCGCCGACTTCCCGACCATGCCGCTGACGTTCTCGGTGGACGGCGGCGCCGGCGCGACCGGCATGGCGAAGATCAAGGCCGCCATGGCCGCCACCCCGATCGACTACTACGACTACCACTTCTACGGCAACTCGGAGCGCGCGCTGGCGCTGATCAAGCAGGCGCAGGCGACGGTCGCGCCGACCCCGATGGTCATCGGCGAGGTCGGCCTCAACACGCTGCAGAACACCGAGGGCGAGCAGGCCGCTTTCCTGGCCCGCGTCTTCCAGGCCGCGACGGTGGCCGGCGTGCAGTCGGTGGCCCCGTGGACGCTGACCGACTTCGCCGCCGGCGCCATCCCCGAGTCGCAGGTCGCCAAGATCCAGGCGCAGTACAACTACGGCCTGTACCGCACGAACGGCGCCGCCAAGGCCGCCGCCGCCGTGGTCAAGGCCGCCTGGACCGGCACCGCGATGCCGTCGACGCTCACCGACTACGGTTTCGAGAACGCGGCCGGCCTCACCCCGTGGCGTGCCTTCATGCCCGAGCTCGGCCTGGCCGTCAAGACCACGAGCGCCGCGCACTCCGGCAAGTGGTCGGTCAGCCTCACCAACACCGGCAAGACCACGGCCGGCTCCCCGTCGTACCGCTTCTCCCCCATCGCCCCCGTCCAGCCCGGCCAGAAGTGGCACGGCGAGGTGTGGGCCAAGGGCAATGCCGCGACCGGCCAGTCGCAGATCGCCGTCAGCTGGTTCGACATCAACGACAAGTGGCTCGGCGGCACGTCCTCGGCGTCCTTGCGGACCGGCACCACCGGCTGGACGAAGCTCACGGTCGACGGGGTAGCCCCGGCGGGCTCGGCAAGCATGCAGGTCCACCTGAAGTCCGGCGCCAACACCGGCACCGTGTGGTTCGACGACGTGGTGATCAGCGCTTCCTGATCGGTTTCCCCTGCCTAGCCCCCACCCTCGTCACTGGGTGGGGCTAGTTTGGCATTCGCGGCCGACAGTTTCCGGTGGTTGTCCACAGGAGCCGGCCCGGTTGTGTCACGGGCGTCTTGCCTCTCTTCCCCACCCGCCCGGTAGCCGTCGCCCACTGATCCCCACCCCGTTCACTGGGTGGGGATCAGTCAAGCACCCGCCCCTGACACTTTCCGGCAGTCATCCACAGGCCCGCGTCGCCGTCGCCCGACAACCCGCCGCCTACTCATCCCCACCCCGTTCACTGGGTGGGGACGAGTCAAGCGGCCGCCTCTGACACTTTTCCGCGGTTGTCCACAGGTCAGCGGCCTTCGAGCGACGACGGCGTGGCGGGCTGGGATCGCGGAGCGGGAGCGGGCGTCGAGGTGGGAGCGGGAGCCGGGGCCGAAGCGGACGCGGAGGGCTGAGTAGGGGCGGGCGCAGGCGCAGAGGCGGGCGCGGGCAGGGACGCGGGCGCAGGCAAGGACGCGAGCGCGAGCAAGGACGCGGGCGCAGAGGCGGGCGCAGAGGCGGGCGCGGGCACGGGCGCGAAAACGCCTATCTGGGTCAACAACTCGTCATACGCGGCCACCGTCTGCTCCCACGATGACGGGTCCGCGTGCCGGCGGTCGGTCAGCTTTGTCGCATCCACGATTGCCTCGGCCAGGGCCGCCGCGTCGGCCGGTGGGGTGAAACGCACGCCGGGGTAATCGCCCGCTGCCTCCACCAAACCGCCCACGGCGGTGACCACGACCGGGAGGCCGTGACTCATCGCGATGTGCAACGGCCCGCTCGCGGAACTGCGCCGGTAAGGCAACACCACCATGTCGGCGGCGGCGAAGAAGGCGTCTACCTCGGCATCCGTGACGTAGCGGTTGACGAACTCGATGCGGTCCCGCGCGGGCGACGAAGCGATCAACGAGGCCGGCAACGTCCAGCCCTCCCAGGTCTCGCCGACGACGGTCAGCCGGAAGTCGGCGGGCAGCAGCGCGAACGCCTCGATCAGGTCCTCCAAGCCCTTGTAGGGGCGGATGGTGCCGAAGAACAACAACCGGCGGTGGTCACCGGGGGCGGTTCGCTGCCGGGGGGCGGCGTCGTGGTGGTCGTACGGGCCATGGCGCGCGATGACCTGGGGGACGGTGCTCAGCGCGTACGTCCGCCGCAGTGTCTCCTGATCGAAGCGCGAGTGGACGACGACGCCGGCGGTGGCCGCCAGCAGGGGTTTGATCAGCCACCGGGTGTAGCGCGCCGCCCAGCGTAGGCGGGCCTCGCCGGTGTCCTGCACCTCGTGGAACTCGATCACCACCCGCGCGCCGAGCAAGCGGGCCGCCAGGCAGAGGACGAGGTACGAGTGCAGCACCGCCCCCGTCCACCATTGGAGGACGAGCACGTCCGGCCGTTCCCGCCGCAGGAACCGCACCGCGCGGACCAGGCTGGGCAGCGCCCACCAGTCGACGCCGTCGAAGACCGCCACCTCGTCGCGGTAGGACAGGTCGTTCAGGCGCCGGCCGACCCGCTCGCGGCCGGGGTAGAGCCGGGTCGGCAGCAGCTGCCGCATCAGGATCGCGCCGACGTCGTAGCGGCCGGCCAGAGCGTTCGCGAGCCGGCACGTGTAGTAGCTGATCCCGGAGAGGAAGCGCCAGCCCGAGCCGACCACGACGATCTTAGGAGGCGAGGCAGGCACGGTAGATCTCCTCGATCTGCGGCACCACGCGGGCCGCGGTGAAGTCGAGCCCGCGCTGGTAGCCGTGGGCGCGCAGGCGGTCGGCCAGCGACCGGTCGGTCAGCAGGCGGTTGAGGGCGGCGTACAGGGCGTCGGCGTCGCCGGGCGGCACGTGCAGGCCGCTCTCCCCGTCGCGGATCATGTCGGTCAGCCCGCCGGTGCGGGAGGCGATCAGCGGGGTGCGGGCGAGCAGCGCCTCGACCGCGACCTGGCCCATGGCCTCCATGATGGACGGCACCACGGCGGCGGCGGCTCCGTGCCAGGCGGCCATCACCTCGGCGTGCGGCACGTCGTGCCGGACATGCACCCCGGGCGGTATCGGCGGGGTGTCGGCGCGGGGGGTGCCCACGCAGACGAGGTCCGGCGGCGGCTCACTGCCACTCCAGGTCTCGACCAGGCGGCGGTACGCGGTGAACAGCACGTCCACGCCCTTGTGCGGACCGAGCGCGCCGACGAACAGCAGGTACGGCCGGCCCGGCAACCAGGACGGGCGGGGTGTGGTGCGGGCCAGCTCGTCCAGGCCGTCGGGGACCAGGCTGGAGACCACCGAGACCGGCACTCCCTCGGGCAGCCGGGCGAGCTCGAGCGCCTCGGCCACCGACGGCGAGATCGCCATCACCGCGTCGATGCCCCGGTGGCGGTGCGATCGCAGCGCCGCGGTCAGCGCCGCCGCCCGCGGCCGGCCGTACTGCGGGGTCGCGCAGCGCAGGCAGCGGGCGAAGCGGGGACCGGTCGGGCAGCTGCCGCCGGGCCGGGCGTACGTCTTCTTGACGCAGGACAGCCCGAAGTCGTGCGCGGTGTGCACGTGCGGCCGCCCGTACCGGCCGAACCGCAGCGGCAGGTACGAGTACATCAGCCAGTCGTGACTGTGCACCAGGTCGTACCGGCCGGTCCGCAGCTCGTCCCGGATGCCGGCGGTGGTCAGCGGGTCGGGCGCGGTCGGGTGGAACGGCTTGGCCGGGTCCTCGTTCATTCCCGGCAGCAGCGTGGTGGCGACGCTGCGGACGCGCACCACGCGGACGCCGTTGCGGTCCTCCACCGCCGCCGACGCCCCGGCCATCGGCGTGGCCAGCGTGAGCACGGTGACCTCGTGGCCGCGCCGCACCAGCTCCTCGCCGCTGGTCGCGATGCTGCGCTCGAGGCCGCCGATGACCGGCGCGTAGAGGTTGGCCAGGTGCAGGATCCTCACGGAACTCTCCAAGATCGAGATCGGGGCCGGGCGTGCGGGGCCGGACGGGTGCGGTGGCCGAGGCGCGCGGCCGGCCGTCCGCGCATGACCGGGTGCAGCAGCGGCCGGCGGTCGGCGCCGCGGGGGTGCGGCGGGGCGAGCCGGCGGACGAGAGCGGCGCCCGCCGGCGCGGCGTCTCGGCGGAGAGGGCCGAGCCGGCCGAGGAGGGCGAGCACGGCGACCATCAGCGCGCCCGCGGACTGGCCGGCCAGCCAGGCGAAGCCGGCCGCCTCGATGCCCCGCGACGGGAGCCACAACCAGGTGAGCGTGAGGCAGGCGGCGGCCATCAGCAGGTTCAGGCGCAGGCACCGGCGCAACCGGTGCTGCGACCGCCAGTGCGCGACGGCCAGGTTCGTGATGGCGTCCGGCAGCGCGGCCAGCACCAGCAGTTTCAGCAGCGGACCGCCGCCGGCCGCGTAGCCGGGACTGAACAGGGCCAGGATCCGGCCGCCGAACAGGAACAGCGCGGCGGCCGGCAGCCCGATCACCGCCAGCGTGACCAGCGACGCCCGGGGCAGCGACGCCGACCGGCCGGCCGCGTTGGTGCGCTCGGCGTAGAGCGCGGCCGCCACCGCCGGCGAGACCATGAACAGCACCGACGCCGTCATCCACGCCATGTAGAAGTGCGCGTTGTCGGCCGCGCCGAGCCGGGCCGTGACCAGCACCGGCAGCAGCGCGCTCGGCCCGGCCTGGGCCAGGTTGACCAGGTGGTGGCCGGTGAGCGAGCCGCGCACATGGGCCAGCTCGCCGGCCAGCCCGGCCCCGGCGAGGGCGCCGCCGAGCCGGTAGCCGGGGCGCAGCCGGGACAGGCTCCAGCGCAGCGTGACCACGGTGACCGCGAGCGACGGCACGGTCCAGGCCAGCACCACCGCGGCCGAGCCGCTCAGCCGGCCCGCGGTCAGCCCCGAGGCGGTCAGCCCGAGCAGCGTCACCACCTTGCCCACCGCCAGCGCCAGGTTGCGCCACAGCATGCCCTGGCTCGCCCGGTGGGCGACGAAGACGTAGTCGAGCAGCATCGACGCGGTCAGCGCCACCGCCGTCGCGACCAGCCCGGCCGCCGCCACCGGGCCGTTCAGGAAACCGAAGTTGCGCTCGATCCGGGGCAGCACCAGCACCGCCGCGACCGCCGCCGCGGCCGTGGCCGCGCAGCCGAGCAGCAGGCCGGCGCCGACGATCCGGGACCAGGCGGCGGCCGGCGCGCCGGGCAGCCGCTGGATGAACATGTGCCCGAGCCCGAGGTTGGCCACCATGCTGACCACGGTGGCGGCCGAGATCAGCGCGGTGGCGGTGCCGATCGCCGGCCGGGGCAGCTCGCGGGCCGCGACCATCCAGTAGAGATAGCCGAGCCCGCTGGTCCCGACCGTGCTCGCCATGATCAGGACGCTGTTGCGGGCCAGCGAGTCACGTCCGACGCGGGCTAGCACGCGGAAGGTCCCTTTCCGTAGAAGACGGTGCTCGCGGCGCCCAGGCTGATCGCGATGCGGTGCAGGCAGCCGTCCGGCGGGGCGGGCACCCGCACGTCGAGGACCCGGGTCGTGTTCGCCGGGATCGCGACCGGCCGCGGCGGGCCGGCCGGCCGGGCGCCGACGGTCACCGCGAGCGGGACGACGGCCCTCGGCTCGCCGGCGCTACGCACCCGCACGGGCACGACCAGGCCGCGGGCCGGGATGGTGACCGGGTGGTCGATGCCGGCGGCCCAGCCCTCGAGGGCCACGCTGGTGTATCCGGGCTGCGGCGGGTGCGGCATCCGGGCGTACGCGAAAGTCGCCGCACCCCCGATGACCAGCGCGACCACCGTGGGGATCGCGAGCGCCGCGAGCGTCCGCCCGAGATCCGGCGCCGCCGGGGAACGCGGCCGCAGCAGCGCCGCCCCGCCGAGCGACGCCGCCAGCACCGCCAACGCGACCGTCAGGGACAGCGCCCGGATCGGCACGCCGGCCAGGTGCAGCGCGAGGGCGGCGAGCGGAAGGCTGAGCAGGCCGGTGGTCACGGCCAGGCCGATCCGGGTGACCGCCGCCGGCTCGTCGCGGACCAGCGCGCGCAGCCACAGCTCGCCGATCGCGGCCAGCGCCACCAGCAGCAGCGGCCCCAGCAGCAGGGGCCGGCCGGGGAACGGGGTAAGCATGCCGAGAGCGTGGCCGCCGAGCGCGACCGCGACGGCGCCGAGCAGGCGCGGGGTGGTCACCACTTGCTGCCTCCCCGCGGGACGAAGCCGAGCGAGGCGAAGTCGAAGCGGTAGATCGCGATGTCGCCGCTGTCGTAGATCTTGATGCTCCACGGCGTGCGGTCGAACTTGGTGAGCTGGGCGAGCGTGAACCCGGGCCGCCCGTCGTGCGGGATCGGCTCGTTGGTCTCGAAGTAGATTCCGATCTCGGGCACCTCCTCGGCCATCCGCCGGTCGACGATCAGGTAGCGGAAGTTCCACGACCGGAGCTGGTCGATGAGCGCGGGCGGCACCGGCCGCCCCGGCGGGGCGAGATACATGTCGTAGGTGGGGAACGTGACCGAGCCGGTGACCGGGAACTGGCCGCCGAGCGACCCGAAGACCAGCCCGGAGTAGCGGTCGGCGACGATCCGCAGGTCGCGGCCCTGCGTGGCGCGCAGCCACGCGGCGGCCGCCCGCACCTCGGGGGTGAGCGCGCGGGTGTCCGAGCCGTAGACGGGCGGCCCGGGGAAGCGGTACGAGGGATTCATGCCGGCCGCGGTGTTGCCGACCATCATCACGGCCAGCAGGGCGATCAGGGCCGGCCCAGCGATCCGGGCGAAGCGGTCGAGCAGGGCGACCACCACCGGCGCGACCGCCAGCGCGATGCCCAGATAGCTGAACGCCCAGGTGCGGCGGGCACCCTCGGCCCCGGACGGGGTGAGGATCAGCAGCGCCGCCGGGAAGTAGCAGGCGCCGACCACGAACATGGCGAGCGCGAGGCTGCGGTCGACCGGGTCGGCGTTGCGACGGGTGCGCAGCCGCCAGGCCGCGGCCGCCATCGCCAGGAACGCGCCGACCGGGGCGGCGAACGCGGCCTTCTGCTCCCACCAGGGCGCCACCGACTCCTTGAACAGGGTGCGCCCGCCGGTGCCGCCCTCCCCCGCCAGCCCGGCGAACTGGCCGAGCGCCTTGCCCAGGTACGGGTCGAGGTAGCCGGCCGTCTTCGGGGCGACCCAGCACAGCCAGCCGACGACCAGGATCGCGGCCACGCCGGTGAGAGCCCAGGCGGTCGCGGCGGCCGGCCCGGCGTCGCGGCGGCGGAGCGCGCGGACGGTCACCACGGCCGAGATGACCAGCATGATGGCGACCTGGCCGAGCGCGGTCAGGTGGTGGGTGGCGACGGTGGCGGCCGAGAGCAGCACGGTGACGGCGGCCCAGCCGGCGCGCGCCGGCCGATCGGGGGCGCGCATGGCCCGCTGCAGGCTCACGAGCGCCCAGATCATCAGCGGGATGGCCAGGGACTCGTACCCGAACTGGGTGTCGAAGAAGAGAAAGGAGCTGTTCAGCCCGTACGCGATGGCCGCCGTCGCGGCCGTGCGCCGGCACCCGGAGATCTGCTCCGCCAGCACCGCCACGCCGAGCACCACCAGCGCGTGCGCCACGACCAGCACGACCAGCGCCGCGTGCCACACCGACAGGCCGGTCATCGCCGAGATCGCGGCCACCGTGGCGTGCAGTCCCGGGAAGTCGCCGATCACCCGCACGATCGGGTTGGCCTCGAAGAGCCGCCCGTCCAGGAGGATCTCGCGGCTCTGCCGCCAGTGCGCGAACTCGTCGTGGTACAGCGGGCCGGTCGGGTTGCGCAACAACTTCGGCAGATACGTGAAGCCCGCGTACGCGATGAGCACCGCGAGCCGCAGCCGCGCTCCCGACCCGCGGCGGACCGCCCAGTACGCGGCCGGCGCCGTGAAGAGCAGCATCCCCAGCCAGAACAGCTCGAACACCGGCCCGCGGCCCCACTCCGCGGCCCGGTCGGCGGCGACCAGCGAGGCCGCGCCGGCCGCTCCCGCCACGGTCAGGGTCGCGGCGCACCACAGCGGCGCGCGGTCCGGGCGGGCCTCGGTGTGGGCGGGGTCGTTCCCGGGCCGGACGGCGACGGGCGGCGCGGTCAGGGTCATCGGTCGGTGGCTCCCGCTCCGCTCTGCTGTATGAGCCGCACGGGAGGCGCCACGGTCGCGTAGACCTCCCGGGTGGACTGGACGACGTCGCTCCAGGTCGGCAGCGCGTGCCGGCCGTAGGCGGCCCGGGGCGTGCCGGCCGCGACCCGCAGCGCGTCGGCCAGCGCCGCCTCGTCGTCCGGGTTGACCAGCCACAGCGGGACGCCGTCGCCGGCCATCACCGCCAGTTCGCGGTGGGCCGGGATGAACGAGGCGACGGTCGGCACGCCGGCGTTGAGGGCGTCCGCGACCGCCATGCCGAACGCCTCGTGGGCGGAGGCGGAGACGGCCGCCGCGGCGCCGGCCATCCGGGCCGCGAACTCGGCGTCGCGCAGCCGGCCGTGGAACCGCACCCGGCCGGCGTCGAGGCCGAGCCGCCCGGCGAGCTGTTCGAGCTCGTCCCGGGCCGGGCCGGCGCCGACCACGTCGAGGCGGTGGTCGGCGGGCAGGTGGACCATCGCCCGGATCACCCGGTCGACCCGCTTGTAGCGCTCGAGCCGGCCGACGCAGACGATGCCGCGCCCGGGCTCGCCCTCGGCGGCCGGCACTGCCGCGCGGGCCGGGTCGGTGCCGTTCGGGATCACCACCATTCGGTCGGCCGCCTCCGGGAAGTGCCCGACCAGCAGCTCGCGCTCGGCGTGGGTGACGCAGATGATCCGGCTGGACCGGGCGACGATCCGGCGCCCGACCGGGCGGTAGATCGGGTGCAGCGCGGCGCGCAGCCGGCTGTGCCCGGTGCCGTGGTAGTGCGGGGTGAAGACCAGCGGGGTCGCGTTGGTGAGGGCGGCGGGCAGGGCGGCCAGGGCGTGGTAGCTGTGGGCGTGCAGCACGTCGTAGCGGCCGGCGTGGGCGCGCAGCCACTGCCAGAGGGCGGTCGAGAAGCGGTAGTTGCGGGCCGCGACGGTCAGCGGGAAGCGCCGGACCAGCACGCCGTCCACGGTCTCCTCGGCCCCGGCGGCGTGCTGCGTGAGCACCTCGACCCGGTCGCCGGCCGCGACCAGGGCCGCGCACAGCCGGCGGCAGTGCGTCTCCACCCCGCCGACGTCAGGGTGGTACGCGCTGGTGACGACGCCGATCCTCACCGGGCGCGCCCCGCGGCTCTTTCGGCGCGCGCGCCTTTTGCGATGCGCTCGGCCGACCGGCGGCGCGGCCACTCCCGGGCGATGGTCCGCAGCACCCGGATGCCGTCGGTCATCGCGTTCAAGTTGCTCTCGCCGTGGATCCGGGCCTGCTCGAAGCTCGGCACCTCGACGATCTTGAGACGGGCCCGGGCCGCGCGCAGGTTGAGCAGCGTCTCGATCTCGAAGCCGTCCCCCCACAGCCGCCCGTCGCCGCCCGCCGGCGCCGGGGACGTGCTGTCCAGGCCGAAGACGTCGAGGTGCCGGGCCCAGAACGCGTTGTAGCCGTAGCAGAGGTCGCTGTAGCCGGTGCGGAACATGGTGTTGACCAGCATGCTGAGGCACTTGTTGCCGGCCCGGCGCAACCGGGTGATGTCGGCGCTGCCGCCCGGGCCGGTGAACCGGGTGCCCTTGGCGAAGTCGGCGCCGGCGCGCAGGGCGGCGATGAAGCTCGGAATCTCCTTCGGGTCGGTCGACCCGTCGGCGTCGATCATCACCAGGATGTCGCCGGTGGCGGCGGCGAAGCCGCAGGCCAGCGCGTTGCCCTTGCCGCGGCGGTTCTGGGTGACGACCCGGATGCCGGGCATCAGCCGGCGGGCCACGCCGACGGTGTCGTCGGTCGAGCCGCCGTCGACCAGGATCACCTCGTCGACCTCGGGCAGGCGGGCCAGCACGTGCGGCAGGTTCCGCGCCTCGTTCAGGGCCGGCACGATGACGCTGACCAGTGGCTCGCCCGACGGGACGACCACCCGGGGCAGTTCGGTCTCCGTTCCGGCCGATCGGCGAACGTAGGGGACCGTGGACATGACTGTTCTCCAAGGCTCGGTGGTGCGGGCGGGTGCGCGGCCGGTGCCGCGGGAAAGAGACGCGGCGCCGGCCGCTGCGAACTCGGTCAGGCGCGCGGCGCCTGGACCGTCCAGGAGTAGATGTCCTGCTTTGAGAGAGCGGAGCCGGTGGAGGCGGTGAAGCCGACCCAGGCCGAGCCCGCGCCGACCGAGCCGGCCAGGTCGACGGTGGTGCGGAGCGCGAGCTCCTCGGTCGCGCCCGCGCGCAGTGACCGGACGTAGACACGCAGGTCGTTGGTGCCCGCGTCGTAGGCGACCCGGGCCGTGAACGGCCGGCCGTAGAGCGGAATCGACGGCTCGGCCACGGCCGAGTGCTTGTCCGGGTTACCGCCCAGGACCACGGCCAGGTGGTTGTCGTTGGGGTCGGTCCCGTTCTGGAACGTGTCGAACTCGACCGCCACGCTGTTCTTGATGCCGCGGTAGCCGAGGCCGCCGCCCCAGCCGCCGAGTGCGCGCGGCCCGTCCGCCTGGACCAGGAACGCCATGCCGTCGGCACCCGGCCTGCCGTGGTGCAGGTAGACCTTGAACGTCGACTCGAACGACTTGGTCAGGTCGAGCTTCGGCTTGGCCCAGGCCGAGCCCATCTGGCGGAAGCCGCCGGCGGTCAGCCGGAGGATGCGCTGATGCAGCCGCCCGGACGACGTGATGATGTCGGCCGATCCGTTGCGGTCCAGCTGGTGCGAGGCGCCCGCGAAGGTCGGGAAGTCGACCGGCGGCTCGTCGGCGGCGAACGCGCTGGACGGCGATACGCCCGTCGCCATGGCGAAGGCGAGGGCCGCCACCAGGCCGCCGCGGGCGGTTCTGGAGGAACGTGAAGAGGACACGGTTCTGCGCTCCATTTCGGATGATTTGCCCCACTTGGACGTGGCCCAAGGTAGGACAGCCCGCAGAGCCGTGTAAGCGAGTCGCGTTTATTTACCTCAAATTGGACTTAAACCGCCCGCAGCAAATTCTCAGGGAAGATCGCCGGCCGTAGGATGCGGCCGTGACCGGTTACGCCTACCTGGACGGTCCCACCCCACTCGCGTTCGCCCACCGCGGCGGCGCCGCCACCGGCGACGAGAACACCGCCGAGGCATGCGAGCGGGCGGTGAAGCTCGGTTACCGGTACGTCGAGACCGACGTGCACGCCACCGCCGACGGCATCCCGGTCTTCTTCCACGACGACACCCTGTCCCGGGTGGCCGGCCGGCCCGACCGCATCGCCGATCTGCGCTGGGCCGACCTCGCGACGGTCCGGGTCGGCGGCGCGGCCGCGATCCCCCGGCTCGACGAGATCCTCGGGTCCTGGCCGGACGTCCGGTTCAACATCGACATCAAGGCCGACGGCGGCGCGGCCCCGACCGTGTCGGTCGTCCACGCGGCCAAGGCCGAGGACCGGGTGCTGCTCGCGTCGTTCAGCGACGCGCGACTGGCCCGGCTGCGCGCGCTGGCCGGGCCGCGGGTCGCGACGTCGGCCGGCATGCGCTGGGTGACGCGACTGCGGCTGGCCGCCTGGTGCGGGGTGCCGCTGCGGCCGCCCGCCTCGGTGGTCGCGGCCCAGGTGCCGGTGCGGCACGGACCGGTGACCGTGGTCGACCGGCGGTTCGTCCGGTACTGCCACCGGATCGGCCTGCAGGTTCACGTGTGGACGATCGACGACCCGGCCGAGATGACGCGGCTGCTCGACCTCGGCGTCGACGGCATCATGACCGACGACCTCGACGCGCTGCGCGACACCTATCTGGCGCGCGGCGTGTGGCGCTGAAAATGGCGCCTCAATTCCGACTCCAAGCTTTTTCTCAGCCCGGCCGGCGTCGCCATGGTTTACATTTCTTTCGAGACCGGCCCGGTCACGGCCACGACACGTCCGGTCACCGGCGCCCACCGAGGCGTTTCGGGAAAGCCGCTGGTCAGCGGGAAATTTCCCGGATCTTGTTGAACTCCGAGCATCCTCCGTTCGGACGATGCTCGGGGTTCGGATCGATCGGCATATTTCTTCTTTAAGTTTGGGATAAGAATTCATCAAAGTCGCTGCGCGAATTGCTATTTCGCGGCCTGCCTCTTACCGTTCGAGGGCCGGTTGCAGGGAGCCGGACGAATTCTTCGAAGGCAGGTATCGCGCATGCGTAGGTCGGCTTACCGCCGCGCTGCCGCACCAGGCGGCAACCGGCGGCTACTCGCGGTCGGTGCGGTCATCGCCGCGCTGGGCGCGGTCGTCGCGTTCACCACGATCTCCAGCGCCGCCGAGAACGACAAGCCGGCGGGCAGCGGCGCCGGCAAGGTGGTCAACGGGCAGGTGATCCTCACCGACACGTGCGTGGACAGCAAGCTGGAGGGCCACGACGGCTTCCAGAAGGGCGACCGTTGCGTCTCCACCGAGTTCGGCGAGGTCAGCTCCGCCGCCAACAACTCGTCGCTGCTGATCACGCGGGCGCCGCGCCAGGTCACGGTCAACACGCCGTTCACGCTCACGGTCAGCACCCGCAACCTGATCCGCGACCGCTTCCTCGCGGCGGGCAAGGGCGGGTACTACGTGGAGAGCTCGGTCCTGCAGGGTGGCATCGAGCGGGGGCACTTCCACACCGCCTGCCGGATGCTGCCGAACACGAAGGAGGCGCCGGACCCGTCGCCGGTTCCCGCGTTCTTCGTGGCCACCGAGGACCAGAAGGGCGGCAAGGCGCCCGACTCGGTGGTCATCCAGGTGCCGGGCATGCCGAGCATCGGCACCGCGCAGTGCGCCTCGTGGGCCGGTGACGGCTCGCACCGGGTGCCCATGATGGAGCGCGCCAACGAGACGCCCGCGATCGACGCGGTCCGCATCACGGTTCGCGCGGCCGGCGGCAACAACGGCGGCGGCAACACGGGCGGGAACACCGGCGGCAACACGGGTGGAAACACCGGCGGCAACACGGGTGGAAACACCGGCGGCAACACGGGTGGAAACACCGGCGGCAACACCGGTGGCAACACGGGTGGGAACACCGGCGGGAACACCGGTGGCAACACGGGTGGAAACACCGGCGGCAACACGGGTGGAAACACCGGCGGGGGCAACGCCGGCGATGGGAACACCGGCGGCAACAACGGTGGGAACACCGGTGGCGGGAACAACGACGGTGGGCAGAACGCGACCACCGCGCCGACGACGTCGCCGACCAAGGCCGGCAGCGCCACGCAGCCGACGACCAAGGACGACTTCACGCCGAAGGCGACGCCCAGCACCACCAAGCCCAGCACCACCAAGCCGAGCACGACCAAGCCGGCGACCTCGACGACCAAGAAGGCCGAGTCCGACGAGAACGCCGAGCCGGCTTCCACCCGTACGGCCGGCGACGAAACGGCCTCGGACGACACCGAGAGTGCCGACACCACCGAGAGCGACACCACGCAGGAGAAGCCCGCGGCGAAGCCGAAGGCGAGCAAGAGCACCGAGGCCGCCGCGGCGGGCGACGACTACACCTACTCGAACGACGACGGCGTGCCGAACTCGGGCGAGAAGCCGCCGACGGTGGACCAGGTGGCCGCCCAGACCACCCAGGAGAAGAGCGGCGTGCTCGCGCTGACCGGCAGCAACACGGTCGCCTTCCTCGGCGGCGCGGTCGTGCTGATGCTGGCCGGCCTGACGGTCATGGCGCTGACCCGGCGCCGGCGTCCGGGAACGCCCTGGGAGTGAGTAGTAAGGCATGATGGCGGCCCGCACCGTGCGTGCGGGCCGCTTCCCTGTCTGCGGTGAGGGTAGCCTTACCGGCGACGAGGGAGGAACAGCATGCCCAACAGGCCGGCGCGTCCCGCACATCGGGCCACCGTCACCCGGGTCGAGCAGCTCACACCGCACATGGTCCGGGTCGTCCTGGGCGGCGAGGGACTGCGCGCGATCACCGCGGGCGACTACACCGACCACTACGTGAAGGTGCTGTTCCCGGCGCCCGGCGTGACCTATCCGCAGCCGTTCGACCCGGCCGCGGTCCGCGAGACCATGCCGCGCGAGGCGTGGCCGGTGACCCGCACCTACACGGTCCGCAAGTGGCTGCCCGAGATCCCCGAGATGTGGCTCGACTTCGTGGTGCACGGCGACGCCGGCATCGCCGGCCCGTGGGCGGCGCGGGCGAAGCCGGGCGACGAGATCGTCTTCTCCGGCCCGGGCGGGGCCTACGCCCCGAGCCCGGACGCCGACTGGCACCTGCTGGCCGGCGACGAGAGCGCCCTGCCGGCCATCGCCGCCGCGCTCGAGGGCATGCCGGCGGGCGCCACGGTCCGGGCGTTCCTCGAGGTCGCCGGCCCCGACGAGGAGCAGAAGCTGGAGACGGCGGCGGACGCCGAGATCGTCTGGCTGCACCGCGGCGCCCGGCCGGTCGGCGAGCTGCTGGCCGGGGCCGTCCGCGGCGCCACGTTCCCCGAGGGCCGGGTGCACGCGTTCGTGCACGGCGAGGCGAACTTCGTGAAGGACGCGCGCGGCTTCCTCCGCAAGGAGTGCGCGATCCCGCTCGAGCAGCTGTCGATCTCCGGCTACTGGCGGCTGGGCCTGAACGAGGACGGCTGGCAGTCGTCGAAGCGGGAGTGGAACCAGCAGGTGGAACGCGAGCAAGAAACGGTGTGAGGGCCCGCACTCGGCCGCGCGCTCCGGGCCCGCAACGCCGATGATGTGTAAGTGGTGACTGCCCCTCAGGAGCTGACCAGCCCGGTTCGTGCCCGCGTCGTGGCGGTGCTGGCGCTGCTGCTGGCCGCCGTGAACCTGCGGCTGGCGGTGACCAGCGTCGGCCCGGTGCTCAGCGAGATCCGGGGCGGGCTCGGCATGAGCTCGTCGATGGCCGGCCTGCTGACCTCGGTGCCGGCCTTCTGCTTCGCCGTGCTCGGCCTCGCGGCCCCCCGGCTGGCCCGGCGCTTCGGCGCGGCCCGCGTGATCATCGCCGGCCTCGCGGTGCTGGCGCTCGGCTTGGCGCTGCGGCCGTACGCTCCCGGCTCGGTCTTGTTCTTGCTGCTCAGCGTCGTGGCCTTGGCCGGCATCGCGGTCGTCAACGTGCTCCTCCCGATGATCGTCAAGGAGCAGTTCCCGACCCAGGTCGGCTCGATGACCGGCCTCTACTCGGTGGCGCTGAACCTGGGCGCCACGCTGGCGGCGGCCGCGACCGTGCCGCTCACCGACGCGTTCGGCAGCTGGCGGCTGGGCCTGGGGTGCTGGGCGTTGCTCGCGCTGATCGCGCTGCCGGCCTGGCTGCCGCTCGCGCGCACGACGACGCATGCGAGCGCACAGACCAACCCCACCGATCTCGTACGCGTGAGCCGGCACCCGGTAGCGTGGGCGCTGGCCGTCTACTTCGGCATGCAGTCCACCTCCGCGTACGTGATCATCGGCTGGTTGCCCCAGATCTACCGCGACGCCGGCCTGTCCGCCGACAAGGCCGGTCTGCTGTTCGCCACCACCTCGTTCCTCGGGGTGCCGCTGGGGTTCGCCCTGTCCGCCCTGGCCGGCAAGATGCGCAGCCAGAGCGGGATCGCCCTGGTCCTCGGCCTGTTCGGCATCGCCGGCTACCTCGGCCTGTGGTGGGACCCGGCCGCCGCGCCCTGGCTGTGGGCCGTCCTGCTGGGCGTCGTCAACACCGCGTTTCCGCTGGTGCTGACCATGATCGGGCTGCGCGGAAGCTCGCCGGCGACGGTCGTGCGGTTGTCCGCGTTCGCCCAGGGGGTGGGCTACCTGCTGGCCATCCCCGGACCGATCCTGATCGGCGTGCTGCATGACCACACCGACGGCTGGCGGGTGCCGTTGGCGCTGATGGTCGGCTTGATGATCCCGCAGATCATCGCGGGCGTGGCGGCGGGGCGGGATAGGCAGGTCTGAGGGGTCGCGAGCCGGCTTCACACCCCGGGCTCGCACCGCGATGACGCTAGCCGAGAGCGATTGTCGACTCCTCGGCCGGCCGGGATGTTGCGGCCGCCACCAGCGCTACGGCCAGCAGCAGGTAGCCGAGGAAACCGCACCCGAAGCCGTACGTCAGCGACAGCGTCCAGAACGGCTTGCCCGGCGCCCCGGTCCGAGTCAGCTGGCTTCCCAGGAACAGGAAGCCGAGGACGGCCTGCGGCACGAGCAGGGCCAGCGCGATCACGGCCGACGTGCCGCTCACGGTGCGGACCGCGGCCGTCGCTGCCTCGGTGCGACGGCTCGCCCAGCCGGTGACCAGCCATCCGATCAGGGCGCCCACGAGCAGGCCGACCGCGGTGAACGCGGTGACGTACCACGGCGTCAGGCGGTCCAGCGTCGCGGTCGCGTCGAAGGAGCCGGGCGGCGTGTCGACCACGTCGATGGTGGTGTCGATGCGCAGGGCGTAACCGCCGCGGGTGGCCTCGAACGTGCGGCCGGTGTCGTCGACCGTTCCGGAAGCGATGTCGGTCGGTCCGGTCACTTCCGCGGCGGTCACCTGCCAACCGGCGGCGGCCAGGCGGGCCTGGGCGGCAAGGGTCCAGGTCGCGTAACTGCCGGGCAGGAAGCGGGACTCGGGGCCGAGGATCAGCGTGGAGAACTCGAAGTCCTCGTCGTGACCGTGGAGGAACACCTGGGCCGTCGATCGGTCGGCCATGTCGAAGAACAGGCCTTCGCCTTTGCGGTCGGCGAAGGCGGGGGTGCCGGGGAAGAGGGTCCCGGTGATCTCGGCGAGCGCGGCGCCGGTGGGATAGCCGGGGACGGCCTCCCAGGCGGCGCGGGCGGCGATGGCCGCGCCGAGGAAGCCGGAGATCAGGGCGATCAGGGCGGCCAGCACCACGATGCCGCGGCCGGCCGGGCGGCCGAGGCGGGCGCGCAGGCCGCAGCGCAGCAGGTTGGCGGCCTCGCGCGGGGACGGGTGGGTGCGGCCGGCCTCGATCAGCGTGTCGAGCAGCTCGGCGCGACGGCGGCCGGGCGGATAGGCCCGAACCAGCAGGCGGTAACCGGTCACGAGGTCGCCGCCCCGAAGACGGTCGCCGGCCCAAGAGCGGTCGCCGCCCGGAAAGCGGTCGCCGGGCCGAGATCGGGACGACGGGCGGCCAGCTGCCGGACCGCGGTGCGCGCGTTGCTCTCCAGGCGGGCGACCTCGGCGTTCAGCGCCGCCACCCCGCCGCTGGTCAGGCGGTAGTACCGGCGGTCGCGCCCGTCGACCTTCTCGTCGTGGTCGACCTCGACGAGGCCCTCGGCCGTGAGCCGGTCGAGGGCCGCGTAGAGCGTGCCGGCCTGCAGCGTCACCAGTCCGCCGGACAGGACGGTGACCTCCCGGATGATCCCGTAGCCGTGCCGGGCGGCCTGCGCCAGGGCGGTCAGGATCCAGAACGTCGGCTCGCGCATCGCCTTGGCCATGCGACGAATATAAAGATGATCTGAGTATCGGTCAAACGAGCTTCAGCAGCTCCGCGGCCACCTCGGCCGGTCGCTCGACGTGCGGCGAGTGCCCGCAATTCTCCAGAACCAGTTCCCGGTACGCGCCGCCGGCCGCCGCGTAGCGATCCAGGACGGCCCGGGTCTGGCTCACCATCGGCTGCGGCGGGCACGCCTCGGCGCCGGGCCAGCCGGGGACCGCGCCGAGCGAGCCCAGATAGGCCAGGTCGAAGAAGGAGGTGTCGGAGACGATCGCGTCCCGGTCGCCGCGCACCCAGGTGATCGGCGGCTTGACGGCCACCGCGACCAGGTCGTCGGCGACGTTGAAGTGGTTGGGCGCCATCGTGTTCAGCACGCCTCGGTCGCCGGGGGCCATGCCCGGCCAGTTCTCGCTGGGCTTGCTGTCGCCGGGATAGTTGTCGTCGCCGATCGCCGTCGACAGCACGGTGTCGAGCAGCAGCTGCTCATCCTCGCCGAGCGAGGCCGGGTCGGCGACGTAGGCGGTGCGCAGCACGGTGAGCGGGCTGGTCGGTCCCTCGGCGCCGCGGTCACCCTCGGCGATCCGGCGGACGAAGTCGGGGTTACCGGTGCCGCCGCCGGTGCCGGCGAAGTCGGGCGAGGTCGGCGTGCCCTCCAGGTCACGGGTGCCACCGAAGCCGTACGGACTGAGCGGCGCCTCCAGCAGCAGCGAGGACACCCGCCCGGGGTGGTCGATCAGCAGGTGCATCGCCACCCCGCAGCCCATCGAGTGCGCCGCGACCGTGACCGCCCCGCCCGGAGCGAGGGCCGGGAAGAGATCCGGCTCGTCGAGCAGCGCGGCCACGTCGTCGGCGAAGTCGCGCAGGCCACGGGTGGCGTCCACGGGCGCGGTCTCGGACCGGCCGTACCCGCGCAGGTCGGGCGCGACGATCCGGAGCGTGGGCGGCAGGTGCCGCAGCAGCGGCCGCCAGAAGTCGGCGGACGAGCAGTTTCCGTGCACGAGCAGCACCGGGGTGCCGTCGGCCGGGCCGGTGAGCAGGACGTTCAGCGCAATGCCGGGTACCGCGACGGTTACCTCTTCCATCGCCGAAGCGTCCCACCACCGGCCCGGGCCGTCAGTGTGTCCGGACCACATAACCCGCTATCTGTGCAGCGAGAATGCCCAGATGCCGCGCCCGTGGGTGGCGACGAGCAGCCGCCCGTACGGGTCGAACTTCAGTTGCGTGACGGTGGTCGTCGGCAGGCCGCGACCCAGCGTGTACCAGGTGCCGCCCCAGGGCGGCCGGAAGAAGACGCCGGAGTCGGTGCCGACCGCGACGCCGCCGATGCCGGGCACGAGCCGGATCGCGTTGGCCGGGATGTCCGGCAGGTTGCCGGAGATGTCGGTCCAGTGCTCGCCGGCGTCCCGCGACTCGAAGACGTGGCCGACGCCGGCGCCGGGACCCTCGGTCCACTTCCGGGAGAAGCCGTTGATCGACACCACCACGTGCTGCGGGTTGGTCCGGTCGACGTCGAAGCCCGACACGTACCGGTTCGGCAGCGTGCCGTCGACCGGCAGGGTCAGCTGGTGCCAGCCGGTGCCGTCGGTGCGGCCGACCGCGATGCCGCGGGTGAAGCCCTGGTTGTTGCATGGCCCGCACCAGCCGGCGTAGACGAGGCCGCCACTGGTCGCCACCGCGGTGGCCACGTGCCCGGCGCCGAGGTCGGCCAGTGAGGTCCACTGCTCGCCGGAGCGGATGGCGTAGCCGAGCGTGTTGAGCCAGACGTGCTGGCCGCCGGCGATCCAGACCTTGCTGTTGCGCGGGTCCTGGGTGATGGGGGCGATGAACCGGGCCAGGCCGTCGTCGGCGTCCGGCGGCGCCACCTCGTAACTGGTGGCCAGGGCCGGGTTCTCGGTCCACGAGCCGTCGTTGACCGCGCAGTTGTTCGTCACCCAGATGGTCAGGTAGACGTACTCCTCGGCGATGTTGCAGCCGTTGGCCGGGTCGACGATGGTGTCGCCGCCGTCGCCGCCGAAGTTCGAGCCCATCACCCGGTCGCCCGGGCGCAGGATCGACTGGCCGTTGTCCTGCAGGCCGCCGGAGATCGCGAGGCCGTGCCGGTCGCGCCCGGCGTCGGCCGAGTAGTACTGCAGGACGTCCATGCTGCCGTCGTTGAGCGACGTCCAGTCGGTGGCGTGCCCGGAGGCGTCGGCCTGGCCGCGGACCGGCCGCCGGTACGCGCCGCCGTCGTCGCCGACCACGACGTACGACTTGCCGTGGTCCCGCCCGACGGCGACCGAGTGCTGGTCGGCGTGGGTGGTCTGGTGGCAGTCGCCGGTCTGCTTGGCCGGGTCGATGTTCCAGCACGGGAAGCCGAAGTTCCAGTACGGGCCCGGGGTCGTCCAGCTGGCGCCGGCGTCGGTCGTCTCGAAGACCTCCTCGAGACCGGCCCACACGTGGTCGCGGTTGGCCGGGTCGACCTGCAGGAACTGGTTGTACCAGGCCTGGATGCCGGGCATGTAGCCGGGATCGGTCAGGGCCGAGCCCGAGGCCGCGAGCTTGTGGTAGTCGGCGGCGAGCGTCCACGGGCCGGCCGGCGAGCCGGAGAGCGACACGAATATGCCGCCGAGCGCGCTGTCCGGGTTGGTGGCCAGCTGGGTCGGCGACTGCTCGATCGCGTACAGCCGGGAGCCGTCGGATGCCGCCGCGAAGGTGACCAGGCCGACGTCGCCGGGCCCGGAGGGCAGTCCGGCCGGCGTCGTCCGCTGCCACGTGCCGCCGACCTGGGTGTAGAAGCCGTTGTAGGTGTCGCCGCTGCGCCAGCCGGCCGCGATGATCACCTTCGACGGGTCCTTCGGGTCCGCGGCGAAGTCGTTGGCGATGTTCTTGTAGGGCGCGCTCGGGTCGGCCGCGCTCGCGCCGCCGGCCAGGAAGGCGGGGTTCGGCGCGAACACCCTGGTCCACGGGCCGTGCAGGTTGCTCAGCGAGTGGGTCCAGGCGCCGCTGCTGGTCGCCGCCCACACCGTGTTGCCGATGAAGCGCAGCTTGCGGATGATCGTGCTCTCCAGCTCGGTGCCGCCGACCCGGGTGCCCGGGGTGAACGTCCCGCTGCGCGGGTTGCTCAGCACGTAGACGCCGGTGCCGACGAACGAGGTGGCGCTGGTGTTGGCCTCGCCGGTCGCGTACCAGAGCCGGCCGCGCGGGTCGAGCCGCAGGTCGCCGGTGGACGGCGAGGGCAGCTTCTCGGAGATCGGCTGCCAGTGGCCGCCACCCTTCGACGAACGCCACACGCCGCCGTTGGCCGCACCGGCGTAGACATAGCCGTAGTTGTCCGCGGCCAGGCCGGTGACGCGCCCGGTGACGAATCCGGAGCCGCCGGAGGAGTTGCTGTCGATGTCGCGATAGCGGGGGTCGTCGGAGTTGTACGGCTTGTTGGTGACATGCGTCCAGCTGCCGGGGGTGTGCGGCAGGCTCTGCTGTTGCTGCCAGGCTGCCGAGTAGGCGCCGGGCGCGACGATGCCGGGCGCGGAGCGGGCCTCGGCCCACTGCTCGGCCTGCTCGGCTATCTCCTCCGGGTCCTCGCCCTCCTCGCCGTCCGCCTCGGCCGCGGCTTTGGCCTTGGACGAGAACGACCGCGCCTGCGCGGCGCGGTCGGCGGCGGTCTGCTTGAGATTTCGGTACTGCATCGGGCGGCCGGCGGCATCCGATCCGGTCGCCGACGCCGAGGCGGCCGTCGGCGATATCACCAGGATCAGAGCCGTGGCGGCCACGGCGACGAGACGAGGCTGCATTGCCCCTCCTTGGCTACACTGCGCTGCGGGCTGATCACCACGCGCTCGCGCGCATGTTTCTCGAAACTCGTCGATTGATCAAGATGTCCCTACGAGTTGTAGGGAAAACCCTGTAGCCAAATCGGCACGAAGTGAGAGGTACCTTCCTCCACATGGGAGACGTCTGGGCGGCGGGGGACGAATACGAGGCTTACGTAGGGCGATGGAGCCGGCCGGTGGCGACCGAGTTCGTACGGTGGCTCGGCGTCGCGCCCGGCCGGCGGTGGCTGGACGCGGGCTGCGGGACCGGCGCGCTGACCGGGACGGTGCTGACGGCGGCCGCGCCGGATCGGGCGGTCGGCGTCGACACGTCGCCCGGCTTCCTGCGCCAGGCCCACGGCCACCTGCCGGGCGCCGGGTTCGCGGTCGCCGACGCGGCGGCGCTGCCGTTGCCGGACGGGGTCTTCGACGCGGTGGTGAGCGGGCTGGCGCTGAACTTCGTGCCGCGCCCGCAGGCGGCGGTGGACGAGTTCGCCCGGGTAGCGGCGCCGGGCGGGGTCGTGGCCGCCTACGTCTGGGACTACACCGACGGCATGGCGATGATGCGGCACTTCTGGGACGCGGCGGTCGAGGTCGATCCGGGCGCGGCGGCCGCCGACGAGGGACCGCGCTTCCCGATCTGCCACCCGGCGGCCCTGGCGGCGGCGTGGGCGGGGGCCGGCCTGGCGGCGGTGGCGACCCGGCCGATCGAGGTTCCCACGGTGTTCGCCGGCTTCGACGACTACTGGCGGCCGTTCCTCGGCGGCCAGGGCGCGGCGCCGGCCTACCTGGCCCGGCTGCCCGAGGACCGGCGGGCGGCGATCCGGGACCTGCTCGACGACCGGCTGGATCGGCGGCCCGACGGCTCGATCGCGATGACGGCGCGGGCCTGGGCGGTCCGGGGCGTACGGCCGCGCTGAGATTTAAGGTGTTTAAGGCCAGATCGGCGGGGATCGCTTTATTGTTAGCCGCCTTGCCAATCCCCCGAGACGGCTACAGAGGTCATCCCCCATGAACAAGCGCAAGCTTCTCGCGATCACCGTGTCGGCCGCGGTCGTCGGCGCGCTCGGCGTCCTCGGCATCACCAACGCGTCGGCCGCGACGCTCGACCCGAAGGTCGCACCCGGCGGCAACTTCAACCTGTCGGTCTGGTCCCTGCAGCTGCCCACCGGCTCCCCCGGCAAGCCGGACACGATCTCCTCGGCGCAGCTCAAGGGTGCGAACGGCTACCGCAACCCGGCCTACTTCTTCACCGACAAGAACGACGGCTCGATGACCTTCTGGGCCCCGGAGAAGGGCGTCACCACGCCGAACTCCCACTACGCCCGTTCCGAGCTGCGCGAGAACGGTGAGTGGGCGCTGGCCGGCAACCACACCCTCAGCGCCCAGCTGCGCATCCCCTCGGTGACCAAGAACGTGTGCGTCGGCCAGGTGCACCTCGGCTCCGGCGGCTCGTCGACCAAGCCGTTGCTCGAGCTCTACTACCGGCCCAACGGCGACATCTACCTCGGCACCGAGAACTCGCCCGACGGCGGGCAGACCCTGCACAAGGTCGGCAACGTCGCCCTCGGCGTCAAATGGACGTACGTCATCAACGTCACCGGCAACAAGATCAACCTGACCGTCAACGGGACGAAGACCAGCTACACCATCCCGTCCAGCTTCAATCCCTACAAGCAGTACTTCAAGGCCGGCTCCTACAACCAGTCCTCATCGGACAGCACCACCAACGGCGCGAAGGTGAAGTTCTACGCCCTGACCATCTCGCACAGCTGACGGAACGCTTACATCGCCCGAACGCAAGGGCGGGTGCGCCCGCCCTACCGTTCGCGGCATGATTCCCCGAACAATCACCGCAGCCACCGCGGTCCTCTCGGTACTGGTCGCCGGGGCGTGCACCACCAAGGCCGCGTCCGAGCCGCGAGCGGAACAGACGAACGTCGTCCTCGTCCTCACCGACGACCTCTCCACGAACCTGCTGCCGTACCTGCCGTCGGTGCGGGCGCTGGCGAGCGAGGGAACGTCGTTCGCCAACTACACCGTCACCGACTCGCTCTGCTGCCCGTCGCGGTCGTCGATCTTCACCGGGAACTTCCCGCACGACACCGGCATCTTCACCAACGGCGGGGCCGACGGCGGCTTCGAAACCTTCCACAAGCGGGGCGAGGAGTCGTCGACCTTCGCCACCGACCTGCACGCGGCCGGGTACCGCACCGCGATGCTCGGCAAGTACCTCAACGGCTACCTGCCCAAAGACACCTTTGTGCCGCCGGGCTGGGACGAGTGGGACGTCGCCGGGAACGGCTACGGGGAGTACAACTACAACCTGCTCGAGAACGGGAAGGTCGTCCATTACGGGCACGACTACCTGACCGACGTCGTGAGCAGGAAGGCGGCCGGCTTCATCACCGCTTCGGCCGCGGCCCGCAAGCCCTTCCTGGTGGAGGTGGCGACCTTCGCCCCGCACGCGCCGTACACGCCGGCCGACCAGGACCGGGACGCCTTCCCCGGCTTGACGGCGCCCCGGACGCCGGCCTACGACACGCTGCCCGCCACCGCGCCGACGTGGCTGGCCGGCCGCACGCCGCTGACCGACGCCGAGAAGCAGCAGATCGACCGCGACTTCCGCAAGCGGGCGCAGTCGGTGCAAGCCGTCGACCGGATGATCACGTCGCTGCGGCAGACGCTGGCCACCGCCGGCGTCGCCGACCGCACGCTGGTCGTCTTCACCTCGGACAACGGCTACCACATGGGCGAGCACCGGCTCACGCCCGGCAAACAGACCGCCTTCGACACCGACGTGCGGGTGCCGCTGGTCATGGCCGGTCCCGGCGTGAAAGCCGGCGCCACGGTGACCGCGCCGGCCGAGAACATCGACCTGCGCGCGACCTTCGACGACCTGGCCGGGACCGGGACGCCCGCGACCGACGGCCGCAGCCTCGCGCCGCTGCTGCGCGGCGAGACGCCCGCGGACTGGCGGGAGGCGGCCCTGGTCGAACACCACGGGCCGGACACCGACCCCGCCGACCCGGACCACCCGGCGAAGAACAGCGGCAACCCGCCGACCTACTCGGCGATCCGGACGACCGGCTACACGTACGTCGAGTACGCCGACGGCACGAAGGAGTACTACGACCACGCGACAGACCCCGACCAGCTGCGCAACACCGCCGGCGAGCTGGACGCGGCACGGCTCGCGGCCCTGCACGCCACCCTGACCGGGCTGGTCGGGTGCCACCGGTCATGCTGATCGCAACCGTCTCAGCACCGGGGCGAACTGCTCCATGAACAGGCCGCTCACCCCGACGTAGGAGACGCCCAGCTCACGCCGGCGGCGGGTCAGCTGGTCGGCGATGCGCTCGGGCGAGCCGGTCAGGAAGGCGATGCCGCCGCCGGCTGCCATCGCGCGGGGGTCGCCGCCGACCATGCGGGACAGCCAGGGCGGGATGTCGTCCACGGTCTCGGCCACGGCCGCCACGTTCAGGTGCAGCTCGATGGCCTCGAAGCGGTCGCCGGCGGCCTCGCGCAGGGCGGCCACCGTGCGCGCCAGCTCGGGCTCGGTGGCCTGGGGCGGCAGGCCGAACGCCACGATGTCGGCCTGGCGGGCGGCCAGCCGCAGCATGCGCGGGCGGCTCGCGGCCAGCAGCACGCGCGGCGCGTCCTCCAGCTTGCGGACGGCCGCGACCGTCTCGGCCACCCGCTCGAGCCGCTCGGCCGGGCTGCCGAACGCGCCGCCCAGCGCCTCGGCGTCGCGCTCGGCGCCGGGGCGGCCGCCGCCGAGGCCGAGCTCGAACCGGCCGCCGGAGAGCTGCTGCAGAGTGCCGGCCTCCCACGCGACCAGGCCGGGCGATCGGTTGGGCGCGCTCAGCACGTAGGTGCCCACGCGCAGGGTGCTCGTCACGGCGGCCGCCGCCGCCAGGGCCGGGAACGGCGCGTACGTGTGCAGGGTGTCGGGGATGAGCAGGGTGTCGTAGCCCAGCTCCTCGGCCCGCCGCGCGGTGGCGGCCCACTCCGCGCCCGAGGGCGCCTTGCCGGCGACGACGCCGAAACGGAACTCGCGGTCAGTCATGGCGTTATCGTTCCGGGACGGTTTCATGAACGCGTCCGACCACGGTCTACATCTCTCGTACGACCCAGGTCGTATGGCCGGAAAGCGTTCTCACGCCCGGCGCAAGGGTTTTCCCTGTTTCGAAAGACGCGCGTCGATGCCTAGCGTCCTCGTCAAGTCATCCTGTGTGACTCATCGTCCACCGGATCTTGAGCCTGCCCAGACCCCCGGGCAGGAAAGGAGCACCCGCGTGAAACGTCGAACCCCCCTGATCATCGCGATCGCGTCCGGTACCGCGGCCGCGTCGGCGATGATCGCCGTGGCCGGACCGGCCACCGCGCAGCCGGCCGACCCGGCCGCGGCCGCCAAGACCGCCGCCGCCAAGGCCGACGCCCTCGTCGCGAGCAAGCCCTCGGTCCTGCAGGCGAGCTCGAACGACACCTTCCAGCAGAAGCCGGTGATCACCTCGCACGGGCTGCACTACGTGCCCTACACCCGTACGTACAAGGGCCTCCCGGTCCGCGGCGGCGACTTCGTCGTCATGACCGACGCGAACGGGGCGACGAAATACACCTCGGTCGCGCAGTCGAGCCCGATCGGCGAGCTCTCGACGACGCCGAAGATCGCGGACACGGCCGCCGCGGCGACCGCCAAGAAGCAGCTCAAGTCGGTCAGCAAGGTCGAGGGCACCAACCTGGTCGTGGTCGCGGCCGAGGGCAAGGCCGCGCGCCTGGCCTGGTCGACCACCGTGAACGGGATCGGCGCCGAGGGCCCGAGCCGGCTCACGGTCGACGTCGACGCGCTCACCGGCGCCGTGCTGCGCACCCAGGAGCACGTCACCGACGTGACCGGCACCGGCACCGGCTGGATCAACGGGTCGGTCTCGATCGACACCACCCAGTCCGGTTCGACGTACACGATGCAGTCCTCCACCCAGCCCACGCTCAAGTGCCAGGACGCCGCGAACAACACCACGTTCAGCGGCTCCGACAACGTCTGGGGCAACGGCACCGGCACGAACCGCGAGACCGGCTGCGTCGACGCTCTCTACGTGGCCGAGAAGCAGACCTCGATGCTGCAGGCGTGGCTCGGCCGCAGTGGCCAGAACGGCTCGAACGGCGCGTGGCCGCTGCGGGTCGGCCTGAACGACCAGAACGCGTACTACGACGGCACCCAGGTGCAGATCGGCAAGAACACGGCCGGTCAGTGGATCTCCTCGGCGGACGTGGTGGGCCACGAGCTCGGCCACGGCATCGACGACAACACCCCGGGTGGCATCTCCAACGGCAACACCCAGGAGTTCGTGGCCGACACGTTCGGCGCCGCGACCGAGTGGTACATCAACAACCCGAACGACCCGCCGGACTACCTGGTGGGCGAGGAGGTCAACCTCGTCGGCTCGGGCCCGATCCGCAACATGTACAACCCGTCGGCCCTGGGCGACTCGAACTGCTACTCCAGCAGCGTCCCGTCGCAGGAGGTGCACGCCGCGGCCGGCCCCGGCAACCACTGGTTCTACCTGCTCGCGCAGGGCTCCAGCGGCAACGGCCAGCCCGCCAGCACGACCTGCAACGGCTCGAGCGTCACCGGCCTGGGCATCCAGAAGGCCATCACCATCATGTACAACGCGATGCTGCTGAAGACCTCGAGCTCGTCCTACCTGAAGTACCGGACCTGGACGCTGACCGCGGCCAAGAACCTGTACCCGGGTGACTGCAGCGCGTTCAACACGGTCAAGGCCGCGTGGGACGCCGTGAGCGTACCGGCCCAGTCCGGCGACCCGACGTGCTCGGGCGGCACCACGCCGCCGACCACCCCGCCGACGACCCCGCCGACCACCGGCCCCAGCACCTGCACCTCGGCGCAGCTGCTCGGCAACTCCGGCTTCGAGAGCGGCGCGACGACCTGGTCGCAGACCTCGGGCGTCATCTCCACCGCCTCCGGCACCAACGTCCCGTACGCGGGCAGCTACTTCGCCTGGCTCGACGGTTACGGCACCACCCACACCGACACGCTGTCCCAGTCGGTGACGATCCCGTCGACCTGTACGAACGCGACGCTGAGCTTCTACTTGAAGATCACGTCCTCGGAGACGACGACGACCACGGCGTACGACAAGCTGACGGTCAAGGTCGGCTCGACGACGCTCGCGACGTACTCCAACCTCAACAAGAGCGCCTACGCGCAGAAGTCGTTCAACCTGGCCGCGTACAAGGGCCAGACCGTGACGATCGGCTTCACCGGGACCGAGGACTCCTCGCTGGCGACCTCGTTCCAGATCGACAACACGGCTCTGAACGTGAGCTGACCTTCCACCGGAAAGGGCCGGCGCTACGGCGCCGGCCCTTTCTTCTTCGCCTCCTCCTCGGCTCGCAGCGTCGCGCCGAGGGTGACCGGGCTGGCGCCGGCGCTCTTCAGGAACTTGCGGCCCTCGGCCAGCTCGAAGTGCATCGGGTCGGAGCCGCCCCGCCACGCCATCCCGGCCTCGAAGCCGTGGCTCACCATCGTCTTGATGAAGGCCAGCCCGTACCCGTGCTCGCCGCTGAACTTGCCCTTCTTCGCCTCCGCCTCGCCGCCCTCGGCGTCCGGGGTGAAGAACCCGCCCTTGTTCTCCGGCATCAGCCCGAGCAGCTGGTCGATCGTCGGGTCGTCGGTGGCGAGCTTGCTCCGGAAGACGAAGCCGTTCGCGTTGGTGATCAGCCCGTCCTTCAGGCCCTTGAGGGTCAGCAGCTGGAACTTCTCGTCGATCAGGTCCTGGATGGTCTTGCGGCCCTTGGCCATCGACGCCTTGTCGGTCCCGCCGCCCAGCTCCGCCGTCTTGTCCTCGCGGTACTTGCGGCGCGCCGCCACGTCCTCCTTGGCCGCCGTGATGTCGGCGTCGGTCAGCCCGTAGGTGGCCGCCGACGGCACGATCCGGGCGGCCAGCGCGGTGAAGCGCGGACCGAGCTTGGCCGCCGCCGTCCGCAGCGCGTCGATCGTCGGCTGCTTCAGCGTGCCGGGCTTGACCGGCGTCGCCGGCTTGACCTCGAGCTTCGCCTTCGGCAGCAGGTCGCCGAGCACGTCCTCGACCGGGCCGAGCCCGGTCAGCACGCCGCCGGTCGCCTTCTCGATCGCCTCGAGGTCGCTGCGCCAGCCGTTGTCCGGGTCGGGCAGCGCGCCCTTGGCCGCGTCGATCCGCGCCTGCAGATCGAGGGCGTCGCGGTGCAGCTGAAGCACCTTGGGCAGGTCGCCGCCGGCCGCCTTGACGATCTTGGCCTGGGCCGCCTGCATCTGCTCGATCCGGGCCTGCCGCTCGCCGAAGCCGTAGTCGCTGGTGAGCATGTCGACGTCGACGTTCAGGTCCTTGAAATGCCGGTCGAGGGGCGCGATCAGGGCGTCGATCTTCTTGACCCACGGCTCGAACAGCTTCGGCAGGTCCGGCACGACCGCGGCGACGATCTTGTCGTATTTCTCCTTGGCGTCGGCCACCGCCTTCTTCGCCGCCTCGACCTGCTCGGGGGTCGCCTTCTTCCCCTTCTTCGGGGCGGTGAGCTGGGTCAGCGCGCGCTGCGCCCGGACCACCGCGACCCGGCTCTGCTCGACCTCGCGCAGCCGGTCCAGCGTCGCCGCCGGCAGGTCGGTCTTGAACTTCTCGGAGCCCTCGGAGAGCCGCTTGTACTCCGACTCGACCGAGTCGAGCAGCTTCTTCTGCTCGTTCGCGTCGGCCTTGCCCTGACCGATCTGGATCTCGAGGTCGAGCCGGGTGTCGCCCTCGACGCTGGTCTTCATGTCCGGCCGGCCACCGGTGACGATCTCGAAGAGCTTGATCAGGCGGTCGTCGGTGATCCGGGGTGTCTGGTAGGCCCGCCAGTCCACGGCGAAGCCGACGGCGTGGGTGAACCAGGTACGCCCGTGCTTGCCCGGGTTGAGGTGGTCGCCGCGCATGCCGAGTCCGACGTCGGTCTGCGGCATCGGAACGCCCAGCGCCTCCAGGTCCTTCTTCACCTCGGCCAGCTTCTCCCGGGTCGAGATGTGCGCCCACAGCTGCTCGCCGTCGCCGACGTCGATCGGCGCGATCTCCTGGAAGTGCTTCTGGATCACCGCGTCGTCGTCGCCCATGCACCAGCGCATCGTGTGCATGAACGTCACCCGGTTGCGGGCCCGCGCGTCGGACAGCGCCTTGTTGCCCTCGTCGGCCAGCTTCTCCTGCGCCGCGTCGAAGGTGTCGATCTGCATCTTGATGTGCGCGGGCAGGCTGTCGATCCAGTCGATCGGCGGCGGCTCGACCGCCTTCTTCGGCGGCGGCGGGGTGGTGGCCTGCGCGGCGGGATCCGGCGCCGGCTGCTTCTGCGGTACGGCGGGACCGGCGACCGGCGCGGTGACCGGTCCCGGCGCGGGCGTCTTGCCCGGAGCCGGCCCCGGCGCGGTGACCGGCCCCGGCGCGGGCGTCTTGCCCGGAGCCGGCCCTGGCGCGGTGACCGGTCCCGGCGCGGGCGCCGCTGACCCCGTACCGGCGCCGGAGCCTTGGCCCAGCCACTGCGTCACCGCGCGGTTGCCCGCCCGGCCGGAGAGTCCCGCCACCTCGTCGGTGGCCACCGGGCCGGCGGCCGGACCACCCAGCGCGGCCACCGCCTCCCGGTTGCTCGCCGGCGCCGGGCGCACCCGGACCGGATCGGCCGCCTTCTCGTCCGCCAGCTCCTCCGCCGCGCGGAGTCGTTCCGCCATCCCGCGACCGTAGATCCCCCGGCCCCGCCGTGGTGTCGGCTACCCGTCCGCCCGGGACGGCGAACGCGGGCGCGGCAGGAGCACAATGCAGGCGTGACGAGTGAGACGCTGGTCGGCCGGGTCGGCACGGTGATCACGGCGATCCGCGGCGGGGAGCGCGCAGGAGAGGTACGCCTGCTGGTGCAGGGCATCGCGCATTACTACCTGGCGTACGCCCACACGTCCGTCCCCGCCGGGGCAGAGGTCCTCGTCATCAACAACCGTGGCGCGCGCCAGATCGACGTCGAGCCATGGCCCGTCGAAGAAGGGCTGTAGAAGTGTTCGGTTATCGGGTGCCCGCCCCCAACGAGGCGTTGCTGATCAGCGGCCGCAAGCAGCGGGGTGCGGACGCGTTGCCGTTCAAGATCGTCACGGGGCACGGCGTGTTCGTCATGCCCATCTTCTCCAAGGCGACCCGGCTCACCCTGGCCATGCAGGAGGCCGAGGTCGTCGAGGACTGCTACACCAAGCAGGGCCTCACCCTGTCGGTCCAGGCGATCATCGCGTTCAAGGTCGGCGACGACCACGAGTCGATCGCCGCCGCCGCCCGCCGGTTCCAGGGTGACCAGGGCCAGATGCCGACGCTGGTCGGCCGGATCTTCTCGGGTCACCTGCGCAGCATCATCGGCAGCATGACGGTCGAGGCGATCATCCGGGAGCAGCAGACGCTGGCCGACGCGATCGTCGACGCCAGCAAGACCGAGATGGCCCGGATCGGCCTCGCCGTCGACTCGCTGCAGATCAGCAGCATCGACGACAAGGGCGTGGGCTACATCCGGGCGCTGGCCGCGCCGCACCAGGCGCGGGTCAACCAGGAGGCGAAGGTCGCGCAGGCCGAAGCCGACCGGGAGAGCGCGATGGCCCAGCAGGAGAGCATCCGGCACCAGGCCGAGTACGCGCGGCAGACCGCCATCGCCCAGGCCCGGTACCAGGCGGAGATCGACCAGGCCCAGCAGACCGCGGCCCAGTCCGGCCCGCTCGCCGCCGCCCGCGCCGCCCAGGAGGTGATCAGCGAGCGCGCGCTGGTCGCCCAGAAGAACGCGGCGCTGCGCGAGGCCGAGCTGATCGCCGAGGTGATCCGGCCGGCCGAGGCCGAGGCCGAGCGGATCCGGGCGCTGGCCCGGGCCGAGGCCGACGCCACCAAGCTCTCGGCCGAGGCCGCCGCCGCCCAGGACCGGATCGCGCTCGACCAGGCGATCATCGACAAGCTGCCGGAGATGCTGCGGGCCGCCGCCGAGGGCCTGCAGGGCGCCAACGTGACCGTGCTGGACGGCGCCGAGGGCCTCAACAGCGTGGTCGCGTCGCTCGCCGCCCAGGGCATGACCATGCTGGAGACGATTCGCAACGGCATGCGGATCGAGCCGGTTCAGCCGGTCAAGCCCGGTGACTCGATCGCCCCGATCAGTCCCCGGTCGGTCGCCTGACGCTCACGGCCCGGCCGGTTTGCGGCCGGGCCGTTATATTGGTCCGTCGGTCCCTCATGCGTCGTCGTCGAACAGGAAGAATGATCTTTTGCTTCCCTCCATCCGGAAAGTCGTCCTCGCCGGTCTGAGTGTCGCGGTCGCCGCATCGGCCGCCGCGTGCTCCGGTCAGCCCAAGGAAGAGCCGGTCTGGGCCGGTTCCGTCCAGGGACTGGAGACGCCGGCCGCGACCCCGGCCGCGACCGGCGAGACACCCGAGGCGACCGCGCCGAGCCCGTCCGCCAAGCCCAGGGTGACGCCCTCGAAGCCGGCGGCGACCGCGGTGAAGGTCGGCTACACCTTTCCGGTGACCGGCGGCAAGAGCTCGTACGCGCACACCCACCACGACTACCCGGCGACCGACCTCATGACCGCCTGCGGCAACTCGTTCGTGGCGGTGACCAGCGGCGTCGTGCTCACCACCCGGAAGAAGGACACCTGGTCGCCCAAGGTCAACGCCGGCGAGACCCGGGGCGGCCTGTCGGTCGCGATCCTCGGCGACGACGGCGTGCGCTACTACGGCTCCCATCTGAAGGCGGTCGCCGCCGGCATCGATCCCGGCGCCCGGGTCAAGAAGGGGCAGAAGCTCGGCACGACCGGCGACACGGGCGACGCCAGCGCCTGCCATCTGCACTTCGGCATCTCCCCGCCGTGTTACAAGACCACCGACTGGTGGAACCAGCGCGGCACCCTCTACCCCTGGCCGTACCTGGACTCCTGGCGCAAGGGCGGACAGAAGTCCCCGGTCGCCGCGGTCAAGGCCTGGCAGCAGAAGAACGGCTGCCCGAAGAAACCCACCGTGGATAAGTAAGCCTCGGTAGCACCTCGGTTCGCCCCGGGTGCAGGGTGGTTCGCCCGCTCACGGGCGGCGGCTCCGCCCCGATCGGTATCGCGTCAGCAACCGATCGCAGGAGGAGTCACCACTTGAAGCGTCTCGTCGCCATCGCCGCCCTTGTCGCCGTTCCGACCCTGTTCGGTGCCCCGGCTTTCGCAGCCTCGTCGGCGGCCGCCTCGAAGATTCCGTCCGCCACGGTCGCGGCCGGCTACGAGACCGAGGTCGTGCGCCTGACCAACGTCCAGCGCACCGCCCACGGGTGCGCCGCGCTGAGGATCGACGACCGGCTGATCACCGCCGCCCGCGCGCACAGCAGCGACATGATCGCCGAGAACTTCTTCAGCCACACCGGCTCGAACGGCAGCAACTTCGTCGACCGGGAGGCGGCGGCCGGGTACCCGCGCAAGAGCGCCTCGGCCGAGAACATCGCTTGGGGCTACCGCACGCCGGCCGACGTGGTCAACGCCTGGATGCACAGCGCCGGCCACCGGGCCAACATCCTGAACTGCGCGAGCAAGGCCGTGGGCGTAGGGGTCGCCTACACCGGCGGCGGCGCGCCGTACTGGACCCAGGACTTCGGCCGCAGCTGAGCCGAACGTGCCGGCCCCCACACCTCGCTCCCGGAGGGTGGGGGCCGCGCCGTTACCTCACCCCGGTTACCTCACCCCACCCCGTTCACTGGGTGGGGTGAGTAGAGCAGCCGCCTACGACACTTTTCGAGGGCTGTCCACAGGGCCGGCGCCACGGGCGCACGCCCATCACACTGCGTTCGCGGCCACCATCGCCATCTGCCCATTCCGCCTTCCCCGCCCGGTGCGGCGCCGTCGCGGCGGATCGGTGGACGAGCAGAGCCCACGCGGCGCCGAAGTCATAAACTGGCGGTCGTGGACCGCCGCGCGCTCCTCGCCGCCGGCGCCGCCTTGCTGGTCGTGACGGCCACCGGCTGCGGCGACTCCCACCCGTCGCCGCCCGCGCCGCCCGCCGCCTCCAAGCTCATGGTCACCTCGACCGCCTTCACCGACGGCGGCGTCATCCCGGCCGAGTTCACCTGCGCCGGCGCCGGGCACCGGCCGCCCCTGCGCTGGTCGGGCGCGACCGCCCCGGCGTACGCGATCGTGGTCCTCGATCCCGACGCGCCGGGCGGCGACTATTACCACTGGGTCGTGGTCGACCTGCCGGAGAGCGCCACCGAGGCCGGCGACACGCTCCCGTCGCCCGCCCGCCAGCTGGACAACTCGGCCGGCCATCCGGAGTGGACGCCGCCCTGCCCGCCGTCCGGCACCCACCACTACCAGTTCACCGTCTACGCGCTCTCGGAGTCGACGAACGCGACCTCGGTCGGCGACGCGTTCGACGCGATCACCAAGACCACCACGGCCCAGGGCACGCTGACCGGCATCGTCACGCACTGAGATCACCGGAGCTTCCCATAGCCGTACGTCTATGGATGTTTTGGCATTGGCGGGAGATCGCCCAGGCCGCCGAGACTCACGGGCAACAGCCGCACACGCGACTCGGAGGCCCCCGTGAAGTCACGCCTTCTGCCCGCGACCCTGATCGTCGCCCTGCTGGCCACCCTGATCCCGTTCGGGTTCGGCGCGCCGGCGTACGCGACCCCGCCCGGCATCCCCACCGCATCGGCCGCCCGGACCCAGCTCGCCGCCCTGACCGTGGCGGCCCGGACGCACTCCACCACGTACGACCGCGATCTCTTCCCGACCTGGGACACGATCTCCGGCAGCTGCAACACGCGGGAGACCGTGCTCAAGCGCGACGGCACCGGCGTCGTGGTCAACTCCGCCTGCACCGCCACCTCGGGCCGGTGGTACAGCCCGTACGACGGCGCCACCTGGACCGCCGCCTCCGACGTCGACATCGACCACATGGTGCCGCTGAAGAACGCGTGGGTCTCCGGCGCCTGGGCCTGGACCACCTCGAAGCGGGAGTCGTTCGCGAACGACCTGAGCGACCCGCAACTGCTCGCGGTCACCGACAACGTCAACCAGTCCAAGAGCGACCAGTCGCCGGACACCTGGAAGCCGCCGCTGACCAGCTACTACTGCACCTATGCCCGGATGTGGGTACGGGTCAAGTACGTCTGGTCGCTGACCGTCACCAGCGCCGAGAAGTCGGCCCTGACCAGCATGCTCGGCACCTGTTAGGCGATCATCGCGTCGCCCCGGCCGCCCGCGCGGCCGGGGCGACGCAGCAGCGACACCGACTTCTGCACGCCGAGCGAGGGCTGGGTGGCGAGCCAGCGCTCATAGCGTGGTCGCTGTCCCACGATCTCCAGGTACGCCTCGACCGCGTACCCGAAGACCTCCGCCGCATGTGCCGCCGCCGGGCCGTCCGGATCCCAGCCCAGCAGGTGACGCCAGCGCAGCGGGACACCGCGCAGCGGCACCGCGACCGTGCCCGGCGCCGAGCGCACGAGACCCTGGCAGAGCGCGACCGCCGAGCCGCCGGCGACCATGTCGAAGGCGCTGCTCGCGTCGATCGACGTGGGCGAGCGCGGGGCGAACCCCTCCCGGGCGCAGGCGGCCGCGAAGCACTCGAGGAAACAGCCGTCGCCGGGCGCGGTGATCCAGGCCTCCCCGGCCAGCTCGCCGAGGCCGACCTCGTCCCGCCCGGCCAGCGGGTGCTCGTCGTTGAGCAGCACCCACACGGCGTCGATCGAGATCGCCCGCCAGGTCAGGCCGGCGGGCAGCACGCCCGGCGGCGTGGAGCAGGCGCCCACCACCGCGTAGTCGAGGCGGCCGGCGACGGTCATCTGGGCGACCTCGTTCTCCGACCAGGTCGAGTGGATCGAGACCGGGCCGCCGGGATGCGCGTCGCCGAGCCGGCGCACCAGCCCGGCCACGATCGGGCCGTTGGTGGCGCCCAGCCGGTAGCGGGCGTCGCCGCCGGCGGTGATGAGCTCGCTGGCCTCGTCGTGCAAGCCGGTCACGGCCGGGATCAGCACCCGGGCGCGGGCCAGCACGAGATCGCCGAGCGGGGTCGGCGCGACACCCCGCCGGTCGCGGGTGAACAGCGGACCGCCGAGGATCCGCTCGATGCGCTGCAGTTGCGTGGTCAGCGCGGGCTGGGCCAGCCCGAGCGACGCCGCGGCCTTGGTGACGCTGCCGGCCTCGGCGATGGCGAGCACCATTCGGAGATGGCGCAGCTCGAGCTCCACACGACGAACTTAGAGTCGTCGATGCGGAACCAAAAGTATTCTCACGTTAATTTCGGCCGATTTTAGAAACCTTGACGTGAGGCAACGGCGCCGCAACGCCCCGTGAGGGACGTTGCGGCTGCGATCGCTCGCATCGGAGAAGTTGACTTTGCGTAAGCACTTCCCATCGGTGCGTGCCTATCGGTAGGCTCTCGGGTCAGGAAAGGTCGAACTCGCCATCCTTGGCCGAGTCCACAAAGGCAACCCACTCCGCCTGCGTGAACATGAGAGCCGGTCCGGACCGGTCCTTGCTGTCACGGACGGCGACGCCGTTGTCGAGGATGGCGACCTCGACGCAGTTGTTGCCGCCACTGCCGTTGCTGCGGCTGCCCTTCTTCCAGACAGCGCCGTTGAGATGGTGCGAGAGCATACTCAAGCACCCCCCTTCAATTATGTGATTGTCTCGGAGCCCTAAGCGACCAGCAGGCTCTCGATCATCTTGATTGTCTGTCGTTGGTCGAGCGCCTGTGCGCTCAATCGCTCGAACTCTCTCCGGTAACGAGCAACCTCGGCCGGTTGCTCCTCATAAGAGTCTCCCGCAAGACCTTCAAGATAGACAACATCCAGATGGGTGATGGAGCCCGAATTCCCTTGGTTAACCTGCCCGTCCGCAGTTCGGAACTCTAATAGCGCCACCGGTCCACCGAGGAACCCGTGCTCACCCGAGCCAAACGGCAGGATCCTCAGGTTCACATTCGGTAATTGAGCCATTTCTATTAGGTGCAGAAGCTGTTCCTTCATGACTTCCGGGCCGCCGACCGTGCGCCGTATGACCGATTCATCCATGAGCGCCGAGAACTGCAGCGGGCGCGGCTCCTTCAGGCGCCCCTGACGGGTGACCCGGAGCCGGACCCGGCGGTCGATCTCGTGCGGCGGATCGAACGAGCGCCCGGTGCGCATCAGCGCCCGGATGTACGCCTCGGTCTGCAGCAGACCCGGCACGATCACGGGCTCCCAGGTCAACATGGCCGAGGCGCCGGCCTCGAGGCCCACGAAGTTGCCCGGGCGGATGACGTCGCGATAGTCGCTCCACCACGTGCGCTCGCGGGACATGCGGGCGAGCTCGATCAGCGCCTCGCGGTAGGCGTCGTCCCGGATGTGGTAGAGATCGAGAAGGTCGCGGACGTCGCGGGCGGTGACCGCCACGCGCGCCGTCTCGATCCTCGTGACCTTGGCAGCATGCCACTCGAAATGACGCGAGACATTTTCCTGCGTCAATCCCGCGGCCTCGCGACAACGCTTGAGTTCCGCGCCCAGTCGCCGGCGTCGCAGCGTCGGGCCCTCATCAACGGACACCTGGACTCCCCTTGGCCGTCAGGTTTCCTCAGGTAGCCGATCCTACGACCGGCGTGCTCATGATCCAACTTGGACTGAAGCCCTGAACAAGAAGTCTAGTACTTCTTGTATTGACCTTGATGTTGGGTACATGATGCGGCGGACATCGAGTTATGACGACCTATACCTACAGTAACGATGCTCGTACTCGGGTCTACTTGGGTTCTAAGGGGCGTGGCAGCGTGTTGGCTGACCAGTATTTCCTGATCGCACACCAGGACCGAACCGGACGTTCTCGCCTGCACCCGCGGGCGACCGGCCTCGGTCTGGCCGCAGCTCTGCTGGGGGAGCTGATCCTCGAGGGCCGTGTCGGCATAGCCGACGGAGACCTCATCATCCTGGACCGGCATCCCCCGGCGGATGCCTTGGCGCACGACATTCTCGACCTGCTCGTGGCGCAGCCGCAACATCGCGAGGTGCGCACGTGGCTGGCCTTCCTCTCCCAGGACGCCGAGGTCCGGGTGGGCGAGCGGCTGGTACGCCTGGGCGCGGTCGACCTGATCACCCGGCGGAGGATGCTGTCGACCGAGACCGTCTTCATGCCGAACACGGCGGAGCAGCGCAACGCCGCGGCCTGGGCTCCGGCCCGACTGGCCAATCTTCTTGTCCGCGGCATCGAGCTGAGCCTCAGTGACCGGGTCCTGGTCGGCCTGGTGGCCGCGACCGGGCTCACCCGGCACGTGCTCTACGACTTCGAGATGCACCGGCAAGCGTTCCAGTCCCTGCCGAGCGCGGTCAGTGCGCTGTCCGGCGATCTACGGGACCTCATCGAGTACACCGAGGCCTCCGTGGGCTCGGTCCTGACCGTCGGTCGGCGGTGAGCGCCATCGGGCGTCATCAACTCCGGCGGACCAACTTCGACCATTGGGCCGGGAGGATGTTGATGGCACAGAAGGACCCCGTCGAGCCGGATATCGTCGCACGGGCGCTGGCCAAGAACAGGCTGGGCGTACCGTCGGTGGTGTTCTTCGGTGTGGCGGGCGCGGCCCCGCTGACCGTGATCATCGGCTCGATCTCCGCGATCTACGCGATCATCGGAAGCACGGCAGTACCGATCGCGTACGTGGCAGTGGCCGGGATCCTTTCCCTCTTCACGGTCGGGTTCGTGGCGATGAGCAGGCACATCGTCAACTCGGGAGCCTTCTACTCGTACATCTCCCATGGTCTCGGCCGGGTGATCGGCGTCGGCGCCGCGTTCGTGGCGCTCCCGGCCTACTCGCTCATGCAGATCGGCCTGTTCGGGCTCTTCGGCTCGGCCGCGTCCGGCATCCTGGCCGCGTTCGGCGTCAAGGCGCCCTGGTACATGTGCGCGATCGCGGCCTGGCTGGTGGTCACCGTGCTCGGCCTGCTCTGGGTCGACCTCAGCGGCCGCGTGCTGGCGATCCTGCTGGTCGCCGAGATCAGCGTGGTGCTGATCTACAACGCGGTGATGGTCGCCCACCCGGCCGACGGTCACGTCACGTTCTCCACCTTCAACCCGGCGCCGCTTCTCACCCCCGTCGTCGGATCACTGTTGGTGCTGGCGGTGGCCGGCTTCGTCGGATTCGAGGCGACCGTGGTCCTCTCCGAGGAGGCGAAGGACCCGAAGCGCACGATCGCCCGGGCCACTCACTGGGCGGTGCTGCTGGCCGGCCTGCTGTGTAGCGTCTCGGCCTGGGCGATGACGGTGACCACCGGTCCCGAGAACATCGCCGCGACCGCCGCCGAGCACCAGACCGACCTGGTCTTCTTCCTGGTCGGCAAGCACGTGCCGGCCGCCCTCGTGGACATCGGCTACCTGCTGTTCCTCACCAGCGTGTTCGCGGCGTTGCTCGCTTTCCACGCGGCGGTCGCCCGGTATCAGTTCGCGTTGGGCCGCGAGGGCGTGCTCCCGTCGCTGTACGGGCGCACCCACCCGCGTACCGGCGCGCCGCTGGCCGGCTCGATCACCCAGAGCGTGCTGGCGATCATCGTGCTCAGCGCCTACGCCGTCTCCGGCCTCGAACCGGTGCGGTACGTCTTCGCCTGGCTGACCACGATCGGCGGCCTCGGCGTGCTGATCCTGATGTGGGCCACGTCGGCCGCCGTGATCGGGTTCTTCGCCCGCGGCCGTCGCCGGGAGAACGTCTGGCGGGCGTACCTCGCACCGTTTCTTTCCTTCTTACTGTTGTCCGTCGTGCTGACCGCCACCGTGATCGGCTTCGGCGAGCTGCTCCAGGTCGACGGGGACTCGCCGTTCCAGTGGCTGATTCCCGTCCTCTATCTGGGCGTCGCCGCGATCGGCATGGGCTGGGCGGCGATCATGCGGGCCGCGCGGCCCGAGGTCTACCAGCAGATCGGCCGGGGCACCGACGGCAAGGTCAGCATCCTGCAGGACGCCGGCTTCGCCAAGCCGCTGCACGCCCAGGAACCAGTGGGCGCGCGGGGTTACCCCTACTGACGGACCACTTCAAGGACATCCCATGACGTACGCCGTGAAGGAGCTCGTGGTCCGCGATGTCGCGCCGGTGGACACCGATGAGATCAGCCGGCTCGTGGCCGCCGCCATGCAGGACGGCGCGGTCGCTCGCTGGCTCGAGCCCGACACGGCGGTGCGTCACCGGGGAAGCGCCGACTACTTCACCGTCTTCGCCGAACACGCGGCAAAGTACGGCGAGGTCTACGCCACGGCCGAGGGCGACACCGGCCACCTGACCGGTGTCGCCCTCTGGTTCCCACTCACCGTGGCAATGCCGACGCCGGTCGACTACGACCGCCGGATGAGACAGATCGCCGGCGACGCGTACGACCGGGCATGCCTTCTGGACGCGGCCCTCGAGTCGGAGCACCCGAGGGGACCGCACCACTACCTTGCTTTCCTGGCCGTGCGACCCGACCAGCAGGGGCAGGGACTGGGCAGTGCCCTGCTCGACCGGCACCACCGCCGCATCGACGCGGCCGGCGTTCCGGCGTACCTCGAGGCCAACGAGCCGCGGAACCGGGACCTGTACCTGCGACACGGATACCGGGTCCGGTCCGTGATCGACCTTCCCGACGGGCCCCCGATCTGGACGATGTGGAGGACGCCTATGGGATGAGGCCGGCCGGATCGCTCGTCAGGCGGCGGTCGGGAACTCGTACAGCCAGAAGGACTGCTGGTCGATCCGGCTGAACTTCATGCTCTCCGAGTTCCGGCTGATCATCAGGCGGAAGACGCGGGACATGTGGCGGACATCGTCGTTGTAGGAGCAGATGTCCAGTCCGACGAGCCCGTTCTGGATCGACGCCACCAGGTACATCTGCTCGACCATCTGGACGAACGCTTCGCGACCCTGGTGCTCGGGGCCCACGGCAATGAACCCGATGTACCAGATCTTGCGAGCCGCGTAGTGCTCAGGCCAGTGGCGTTCGAAGTACTGCGGTGAGATCAACGGAACGGCGTCGAGGTCGTTGGTGTAGGTGGTGATTCCGCACAGTGTGCCTTCGTCGGTGAGGGCAAGGTACTTGTCGACGCGGGTGTCACGCATGACCTCGTCGAACTCGGACCTGTACATCATGTGCCGCTGGACCGCGAGGGTGTTAAGTTCCTCGAACGCGGCCTGGTAGAGCTGCCACGCAGCACTGTGCAGATCTTCATCGATGATCTGGTCGACAACTTTGATAAGCATGTTCTGCTCCCCCGCGGGACAGGGCGGCCCGCTTGCTCGCACTCACACTGATCAATGATCTGTGTTCAACAGAGTACGAACAGTGATGGCCCGAACACAATGCGTGTTCGCCAATTGAGTGTGCCAAATGTCGGCGACCCGGCTCCCGACCACCCTTAAGTGTGCAAGTTGCGAGGTGACAGCCGATAAACCAGCACCGTACACATTGCACTCGATCGAGCGAATCCCCCCTGACCAGCTCGAAGATCAATGTGTCCCCTCCGCCGCCGGCCGCCCTTTGGTGGCCGGCGGTTTGTCGTGCGGTCACCGCCGGACTCCCCTGGCACCTCCCCGGCACCCTCCGCAGGTGAGGCCCCTGGCCCGAGTTGTCCGAATCGGACACGGGGCGTTTCGAGTACGCGTTCAGCGTCGTTTCCTCCCGGCCTTTTCGGACCGGCTCCGTGAACTGGACTTCTTGTATTGGTCTCCGAGTCCTACGCATCTGCGTACTTCAACCGGCTCCGGTTATCCCCATACGCTGGCCGCGGTTCTTCCCCACAGGGCTCTCCATCGGAAAGGGAGCACGCATGAAAACAGGCTCGCGCATAGTTCTGGCCGTTCTGCTGTGCCTCGGCGGCGTGGTCGTCGCGACCGGCGGACCGGCCTCGGCCGCCTCGTTGCCGGGGATGGTGCTGAGCTCGACGACGGCCACCCTGCCGCCCGAGCTGGCCTCGCTGGCGACCGGCAAGCGCATCCAGTACGTCTCGACCGACGTCAACGGCACCCTGATCACCGCGACCGGGCTGATCATGACACCGAGGTCGAACAAGAAGAACAAGACCGTGGCCTGGGCACACGGCACCACCGGGCTCGCCGACCAGTGCGCGCCCTCGACCAACCAGAACGTGTTCTGGCCCGAGGCCCGCACCGCGGTGGCGGCGCTGCTGAGCAAGGGCTGGACGGTCGCCGCCCCCGACTACCCCGGCCTAGGCACGCCGCAGCAGCACCCGTACCTGATCGGCGCCAGCGAGGCGCGCTCGATCATCGACAGCGTCAAGGCGGCGCGCAACCTCGATCAAAACCTTTCCGTCCTGTACGCGATCGACGGTCACTCCCAGGGCGGGCAGGGCGCGTTGTTCGCCAACCAGATCGCCCCGTCCTACGACGGCAACCTGCAGCTGCGCGGCACCGCCACGATCGCACCGGTCTCCAACGTCGACGCGCTGGCCCCGATCATTCCCGGCACGCCCGGCCAGGGCTATCTGGTGATGGGCTTGTACGGCCTGTCCGCCGTCGACGCGACCTTCAACCCGAACACGGTCCTCGGCACCGAGGCGAAGGCCAAGACCACCGTCCTGACCACCGGCTGCCTGGAGGAGATCCTCGCCGCGTACCAGGACCTGACCGCGGAGCAGCTGCTGATCGGCGGCGCGCTGCCGGATCCGGTGGTGGCCGAGCTCGCCCACTTCGACAACCCCGCACAGTCCGCGCCGAGCGCCCCGATCCTGATCGTGCAGGGAACCGACGACGACGCCGTGCCGTTCTTCGTCACCCACGACCTGCTGTTGCCCCAGCTGCAGGCGTACAGCCAACCCGTCCAGTTCAACCAGATCTCGGGCGCCACCCACGACTCAGCCGTGGTCCTCTCAGCCGGCGACGTGGCCAACTGGCTGGCGGCCCGCCTCGCGTGAGGTAACCCGGCGGCGTTTGGGTCGTTTGCTCTGCTTACTTATATGCGCCTGCTGGTGCCCGGGCCGGATTGATCGGCCTTCACCGTGGCTGGTCGGCTTCGAGTCATGAAGCTCGGGGAGTCACGTAGTCCCATCCGGTCGCGCGGCTAATCCGGTGGCACAGGCATCCGGTCGCGCGGCTCATCCGGCCAGGCAACCACCCGGTCGCGTAGCCCATCGTCACTTCGCCCCATCCAGTCACACCGGCGCCGTCGCGACCCGCAGCCCCATACGGTGACGCAGATCCAAGGCGTCACCCACCCCACCCACGTCACTGGGTGGGGTGAGATTGCGGGCCCGGTACGACAGTTCTCGGGCATTGTCCCCAGGGCGGGAGCGCGACCCTCCGCATGACCCCAATGATGCGGAGGGGTACGGCGCGGCGGCGCTCGGCGAATCGGCCGGGCGTCGCTACGCCGCCGGGACGTGAGGCTTGGTGAGGCGGCGGGTCGGTGCGGCCGCCGTCGAGCCGCGGACGACGAGCTCGGCCGGGAAGATGTATTCGGAGCGGGGCGCCGCGTGGCCGTTGATCTCGTCGACCAGGGCTCGGACGGCGGCGTTGCCCATGGCGGCCACCGGCTGGCGCAAGGTGGTCAGCGGCGGGTCGGTGAAGGCGATCAGCGGGGAGTCGTCGAAGCCGACCACCGAGAGGTCGCGCGGCACCTGGAGGCCGCGGCGGTGTGCGGCCCGGATCGCGCCGAGGGCCATCAGGTCGGAGCCGCAGACCAGGGCGGTCACCTCGCGGTCGAGCAGTTGGCCGGCCGCGACCTCGCCACCCTCCACGCCGAAGAGGGTGAGCGCCACCAGGTCGTCGGGAGCGCGATGGTCGTACGAGGGCACGTGCCGGCGCATCGCGCTGTGGTAGCCGTCGAGCTTGCGCTGGACGGCGCGGAACCGCTCAGGGCCGGAGACGAAGCCGATGCGCTCGTGACCCAACGCGGCCAGGTGGGCCACGGCCGACTCGGCGGCCTGCTTGTCGTCGCAGGAGATGAAGGGGGCCGCGATGCCCTCGGCGAAACCGTTCACGAAGACGATCGGCATCGGGCGGTCGATCAGGCGCTGGTAGCGCTCGTGGTCGGCGGTCGTGTCGGCGTGCAGGCCGGCCACGAAGACGATGCCGCTGACCTGCCGGTCGAGGAGCATCTCGAGATATTCGTCCTCGGTGACGCCGCCGGGGGTCTGTGTGCACAGCACGGGCGTGTAGCCGGTCTGGGCCAGCGCCGACTCGATGATCTGGGCGAACGCCGGGAAGATCGGGTTCTCCAGCTCGGGGACGATCAGGCCGACCAGGCCGGCGCTGCGCTTGTGGAGGCGCTCGGGACGCTCGTAGCCGAGGACGTCGAGCGCGGTGAGGACGGCCTGGCGGGTGTCGGCCGAGACGCCGGGGCGGTCGTTGAGGACGCGCGACACCGTCGCCTCGCTGACGCCCGCCTGCCGGGCGATATCCGAGAGACGTGCACGCATGCGGTCACAATAACGCTTCACTAATTCCGATGCGCTCGGCTGAGCCGCAGGCCACGCCGGTCGGGGCGAGACTTGTGCCGGTACGCGCTCATGTCCGCGGCCGGCCGGTCGATCAGAACCGCCGTGGAGGCTCCCGCGCTGCGCAAGGACCCGGTGCTCATCGGCGCCGTGGCCTGGACCGCCGTGGCAGCGATCCTGTTCTGTTTGGCCGGCACGACCTGGCAGGTCCGGACCTTCTGGTTCTTTCAGCTGCCACTGGACGGGCTCCTCGCGTACTCGTCCTGGCGGGTTTTCCGGATTGCCACCGGCCCGACCCGCCGGTTCTGGGCGGTGCTCGGGACCGTCGGATCGCTGTTCCTGGTGGGCGACTCGTTCCAGACCGTGCTCGTCTTCGCTATGGGGCCGGGCATCTGGTCGACGACCGGCGGGATAGTGCAGTCGGCCTGCTTCATGGTCGGGCTGGCCGCGATCGTCATCGCCATGCTCGTGCACCCGCATCCGGGCCGCTCCGGACGCGAGCGGCTGGCGTTCTGGCTCGACTCGGCGACCGTGCTGGTCGGCGGCGCGGTCATCGCCTGGAGCTTCGCGGTTCAGCCCGGTCAGGCCAGCCGCACCGACATCCTGTCCACGCTCGGCGCCTCGGCCGTGGCCGTCACCTCAACCTTCGCCGCCGTGAAGATGATCCTGAGCGGGAACGCGCCGATGCGGAAGTCGGCGGCCATTTCGATGATCTCGTCGGCCGGGTTCACGCTGATCGGGCTCTTCATCGCCCCGCCCACGGTCGAGGCGCTGCCGGCCTACGTCTACGTGGTGCGGCTGATGCCGTCGCTGCTCATCGCCCTCGGACCGCGGACCCAGGAGATCATCGCGCGGTTCGACCCGGTGCCGTTCGGCGAGCGCCGACGCAAGCCATACAGCCTCCTGCCGTACGGGTCGATCGTCATCGCCTTTGTCACCCTGATCGTGATCATGCCCGACGGGGTGAGCGCGCGCATGTGGGGCGTGGTCGTGGGCCTCGGGCTGATCTGCGCGCTGGTGGCCGGCCGGCAGTTGGCCGCGTTCCACGACAACACCGACCTGATCAAGCGACTGCGCGAGCACGAGGCCCGGCTGCGCCGCCAGACCGAGACCGACGGCCTGACCGGCCTGGCCAACCGCAACCATTTTCACGACCAGCTGGCGGCGGCGCTGGATGCGCCGGGCACGGAGGGGGTTTCGGTTCTGCTCGTCGACCTCGACGGGTTCAAGGGCGTCAACGACACGCTCGGCCATGCGGCCGGCGATGCCCTGCTGGTCTCGGTGGCGGACAAGATGCGCGCCGCGCTGCGCGACGGCGATGTGGCGGCCCGGCTGGGTGGGGACGAGTTCGCGATCCTGCTGTACGGCTGCCCGCCCGCCGAGACCGAGCAGACGGCGCAGCGCATCCTGGACGCGCTGGCCCGGCCCGTCGAGCTGGCGGGCGCCCCGGTCTGCGCCCAGGCCAGCATCGGCGCCGCCGGGGCTCGGCCGGGCGATGAAGTCGGGTCGCTGATGCGCCGCGCCGATATGGCGATGTACGCGGCGAAGTCGGCCGGCAAGGGCCGCTGGCTGCGCTACGACGCGGAGATGGAGCACGCCGTCTCGTTCCATTGACCGGTGGGCGCCGTCGCGATCGCGAGTACCCTTCGCCAATGCCTGACGCTCCGCCGCGGAGGATGGCGTGGCTGGACGCGTTGCGCGCCGTCGCCGCGCTGCTGGTCGTCTATGCGCATCTGAGCCACTACCTGCTGCGCGGCGCCCGGGACGTCAGTGCCGAGTGGCTGCATGCCGGCCCGGCCGGGGTGATGCTGTTCTTCCTCGTGAGCGGCTACATCATCCCGGCGTCGCTGGAGCGGCACGGCGACCTGCGCCGGTTCTGGATCGGCCGGCTGGCCCGGCTCTACCCGCTCTACCTGGTCGTCTGCGCGGCGGTGGCGGTGGCGATGCCGGTGCCGTTGACCGGCGGACAGATGATCGCCCACCTGACGATGCTCCCCCAGCTGCTCGGCGCGCCGCTGGTGACGCCGGTCGTCTGGACGCTCGGCTTCGAGATGGCGTTCTATCTTGTCGTCGCCGCGCTGTTCGCCCTGAACTGGCACCGGTCCAGCGCCACGGCCGCGATCGTGCTGGCCGTGGCGGGCGTGGTGCTCGCCCCGCTCTCCGCGCACGCGATCGCCGCGCCGCCGCTCCTGGTCGCCGTCATGCTGGCGGCCGGGCTCGTGGCCCTGGTCTCCCGCCGCCGGCTCGCCATGATCGCCGGAGCGGTGGTGCTGCTGGCCCTGGCCGGGACGCTGCTGGTCGCCGGCCAGGACCGGTCGCACGTGTGGGACGGCCTGCTCATCCCGGCCGTGATGTTCGTGGGCACGACCATTTACCGAGCCGAGAACCGTCAAATACCGAAATATCGGGCGGCGGCGGCGGCCGGAGTGGTGGCGGCGGCGCTGCTCGTGAACTGGTTCGCCGAGCTGGTGTCGCTGCACGCCCTCACACCCCGGTACATGGCCCGGTCGGTGATCACGCTGCTGGTCATCGGCGGGTCCTTCGCGATCGGCATGGCCTGCCGCCATCGCCGGGTGCCGCGCCGGCTGGCCTGGGTCGGCGTGATCAGCTATTCGATCTACCTGATCCACGTGCCGCTGATCGGCCTGCTCGCGCCGGCGCTGACCACGCTAGGCGATCGACTTCGAGGCCCGGTCGAGCTGTTCGCGGTGGCCGGCTTCCTGGGGCTGCTCCTCGGGTTGTCCTGGCTCGCGCACCGCTACATCGAGCTCCCCGGCCAGCGCCTCGGCCGCCGGCTCGCACCGAGTCAAAGGCTCGCGCCCGGCCTGAAGCTCGCGCCCGGGCAGAGGCTCGCGCCCGGCCTGAAGCTCGCACCCGGCCTGAAGCTCGCGCCTGGCCACAGGCTCGCGCCCGGCGAAAAGCTCGCGCCCGGCCCGGGGCTCGCGACGAACGAGGACGACGCCGACCAGCAGCGTAAGCATCGCGATGCCGCCGAGGAACAGGCGGTCGGCGAGCGTCTCCGCGTTGCTGACTAAGCCGAACAAGGTGTGCGCGACCAGGGCGCCGAAGCTCGCCGCGACCAGGTGACGGGGTGTCCAGCGGAAGACCCGGCCGGCGTGGAGAGCGGCGGCGACGATGAGGGCCGCGCCGGTCATCGGGAGCAGGGTCCAGGCGCCGTGGGTGAAGAGCGGGCGATGGGCCGCGCCGAACGGCCAGAGCATCGCGAAGAACCCGAAAGTCGCCACGGCCGAGGAAACAGCCAGCACCGGCGGCGCGAGTGGGGTGATACGAGCGGCCGGCCGGAGGCGCAACCGCAGGGACAGGACCAGGGCCGCGGCGGCCAGCGCGGCGACGATCACGATGGCGGCCACCGGCATGACGTAGCCGGGGTCCTCGTTCGGCGGGACGGTCAGCCTCAGCAGAGCCGCGCCGAGCAGGGCGACGATTCCGGTCGTGATCAGGCCGCCGCGCCGCAGGTACGGCGCCCGGCCGTGGGCCGCGAAGAGAGACTCGACCAGGATCACCGGGATCAGGACGCTGAAGACCGGGTGGTAGATCAGGTTGAGCTCGGTGTAGGCGGTGTTCACGCCGAGCAGCCGGGGCGCCCACGAGGCCGCGTCGTACAGGTGCGGGCTGGTCAGGCTCTGCAGCGCCAAGCCCTCCTCGACCAGGCCGTAGGCGACGCCGGCGATCAGCAGGTGGCCGAGGCCGCCGCCGGTGCGGCGGACGATCTCGCGGAGGAAGAGGGCGCCGGCGCCGTAGATCGGCACGAAGATCGGCCAGACCCAGGCCTCGCGCAGGGACACCGTGCCCAGCGTGATCTCGGCGACCACCGGCGCGAGCACGACCAGGGCGAGCGCGGCGCGGCGGTGGCGCGGGCGGCGGTCCGGCACCGGCGGGAACGCCGACCGCACGATCGGCCGGTTGACCGCCACGACCAGGGCGGCCAGCAACGCCAGCTGGACGCCCTCGATCGGGCGCAGCCATAGCGGGTACGTGCCCGCGACCAGTTGCCAGGCCACGGCGGCGAAGCCGGCGACCGAGACGATCCGGACCCGGCGGTAGGCGCCGCGCGAGCCGGCTCGGAGGCGGCGGATCACCCACACGTACAGGATCGCCACCAGGGGGATCAGGATCTGATCGGTCCCGAGCTCGGCGGCGTGCGTGGCCAGGGCCAGAGCGGTGAAGGCGAGGCTGGTGGCGATGCCGGCGACGAGCAGCGCCACGACGAGGCGGATGGCCTTGAGCTGCTGCGGAGAGGTCATGAACCGACGGTAGGAACTCGGCCGGCCGCGAGCGTCCGGCGCGAGACGGGTCCTGCGTCTACGACTTCAGGAGGAGGGTCGGGGGCGGACCAGGCCCAGGTCGTACGCGAGAACGACCGCCTGCACCCGATCGCGCACCCCGAGTTTGCGCAGGATGGCCGAGACGTGGGTCTTGACGGTCGCCTCGGTGACCACCAGCCGTTCGGCGATCTCGGCGTTGGACGAGCCCCGGGCCAGCAGCGTCAGCACCTCACGCTCGCGTTCGGTCAGCCGGTCGACGACACCCGACGGCGCGGCCGGCGTCACGTCGGTGACCAGGAAACGGTCGAGCAGCTTGCGGGTCGCGGTCGGCGCGAGCAGGGCGTCGCCGCCGGCCACCACCCGGATCGCCTCGACCAGGTCGGCCGGGCGCACGTCCTTGAGCAGGAAGCCGCTGGCGCCGGCCCGCAGCGCGGCGTACAGGGGCTCCTCCAGGTCGTACGTGGTCAGGATGATCACCTTGGGCGGATCGGCGGCCGCGGTCAGCCGGGCCGTGGCCGCGACGCCGTCGAGCCCCGGCATCCGCACGTCCATCAGGACCACGTCCGGGCGGGTCTGCCCGGCGACCCGGATCGCCTGCTCGCCGTCGCTCGCCTCGCCGACCACCTCGAGGTCGTCACGGGACTCCAGGATCATGCGGAACCCCGAGCGCACGAGGGCCTGGTCGTCGGCGATCAGCACCTTGATGGTCACGATTCCGCCCGTACGGGAAGATGCGCGTCCACCTCGAAGCCGACACCGTCCGCCCGCGGTCCCGCCGCGAGCGCGCCGCCCAGCAGCTCGGCCCGCTCCCGCATGCCGGCCAGCCCGTGGCCCGCGCCGGAGCTCCGCCCGTCACCGCCGCGTCCGTCGTCGCGCACCCGCACCCGCACCTCCGCCTCGTCGATCCGCACCAGCACCTCGGCCGTCGAGGCCCGCGCATGCCGCAGCGTATTGGTCAGTGCCTCCTGAACGATCCGGTACGCGCCGACCTGCACCCCGAGCGGCACCTCGCCCCACGCGCCCTCGCGCCGCACGGTCACCCGCAGGCCCGACTCGTTCATCGACGCCGCCAGGCGGTCCACATCGGCCAGTGTCGGCTGCGGCGCCGCGTCATCCTCGTTCTCGGCGCGCACCGTGCGCAGGAAACCGCGCAGCTCGGCGAGCGCCTGCCGGCCCGCCTCCTCGGTACGCCGCAGCGCCTCCCGGGCCCGCGCCGGGTTCGACTCGAAGACGTCGTCGGCCGCGGCCGCCTGCACCACCATCACCGACACCGTGTGGGACAGGATGTCGTGCAGGTCGCGGGCGATCCGGGCCCGTTCCTCGAGCACCGCCTGCCGCCGCTCGGCCACCCGCCGCTCGCCGCGCGCCCGCACCAGCGCGCCCCAGCTCCAGGCGAGCAGGACCGCGCCGAGCCACAGCGCCGCCGCGACCCAGCGCTGGTCAGCCAGCGGCGGCCCGCACACGGTGAGCACGGCCAGCCCGAGGATCCAGAGCGTCTCGCCCGCGGGACGCAGCCATGCGTACGTGCAGAGAACGACGAACGCGATGCCGGGGCCGAACGACGGGACCATCAGCTGGAACGCGCCGCTGACCAGGAGCACGACCGCCGTGCCGAGGGCCGGACGCTCGTCGAGCCACCACACCGCGGCGGCCTGCACGACGATCAGCGCCGCGGCGAGCACCTTGATCGTCCCCGGCGCAACGGCGAGGACCGGTGCCGACGCCGCCACCGACGCGACCGTGAAGATCACGCGCCAGCGGCGGGACAGCCGGGCGGTATACATGCGGCCGATATTAGGTGCCGGCGACGATCACCTCGGTGCCCGTTCGGCGGATCGCCTCGACGCCTGCCGGGTCGGCACTCGCATCGGTGACCAACGCGGAGACGTCGGTGACCGGGCAGATCCCGGCCAGGCAGACCTTGCCCACCTTGGAGCCGTCGGCCACCACGATCACCCGGTCGGCCCGGCGGATCATCGTGGCGTTGGTGTTCGCCTCGATCTCGTCGTGTGTGGTGAGGCCGCCCCGGGCGCTGATCCCGTCGACGCCGACCACCGCGACCGCCATGTTGAGACCCTTGAGTGCCTGGTCGGCGATGGGACCGACCAGCTCGTACGACTGGGTGCGGGACACGCCGCCCGTCATGATCAGCTTGAGCCGGGGCCGCAGGGCCAGCTCGGCCGCGATGTTAAGCGCGTTGGTGACCACGGTCAGGTCGACCCGCTCGGCCAGCAGCCGGGCCAGCAGGTGGGTGGTGGTGCCGCCGGTCAGGCCGAGGGTGAGCGGGCCGCGCGGCAGCAGGTCGGCGACGGTCTTGGCGACCAGCGCCTTCTCCTCGCGGTGCTGGCCGACCCGATAGCGCACGGGCAGCTCGTAGGCGACGTCGACGGCGACCGCGCCGCCGTGGGTGCGCGACAGCAGCCGCTGGTCCTCGAGCACCTGCAGGTCGCGGCGGATGGTGGCCGGCGAGACCCGGAACTCGTCGGCGAGGTGGCCGGCGTCGACCGAGCCGTGGCTGGCGACGCGCTCGAGGATGGCCGACACCCGGTCGGCCCGGCGTAGGGAACTCATGGTGCCTCTTAACGGTATTGATCAAACGCGCAGTCAATGTAGTTCGTTTCCAAGCGATACACCAGTTGGTATTGCGCGGTCCTGACGCGAAGCCAAGAATCCGGCCATGACAGTGATCGCCTTCCTGGGCGCGGGCAGCGTCGTCTTCACGCGCGAGCTGCTGGCCGACATCCTCTCCTTCGACGAGCTGCGCGACGTGACGCTGGCCCTGCACGACATCGACGCCGAGCGGCTGGAGACGGCCGAGGCGATCGCCCGGCGCACCGCCGACCAGCTCGGCTGCCGTCCGGTGATCACCACGAGCCTCGACCGGCGGCGGGCGCTCGAGGGCGCCGACTTCGTCATCAACTCGATCCAGGTCGGAATGTACGCGGCGACCGTGCGCGACTTCGAGATCCCGGCCAGGTACGGCCTGCGGCAGACGATCGCCGACACGCTCGGGGTCGGCGGCATCTTCCGAGCACTGCGGACCTTCCCGGTCCTGGACGGCATCGCGCGGGACATGACCGAGGTCTGCCCCGGCGCCTGGCTGCTGAACTACACCAACCCGATGGCGATGAACGTCGCCTATCTGGCCGCCGTCGCACCGTCCGTGAAAGCCGTCGGGCTCTGCCATTCCGTCTTCTGGACCGTGCACGATCTCGCGCAGCTGCTGGACGTGCCGCTCGACGAGATCGACTACCTGGGCGCCGGCGTCAACCACCAGGCCTGGCTGCTGCGGTTCGAGCACCGCGGCGAATCCCTCTATCCGAAGCTGGACGAGTTGCTCGACCGCGACCCCGAGCTACGCCGCCGGGTACGCATGGACATGTACCGCCGGCTCGGCTACTTCCCGACCGAGACCAGCGAGCACTCCTCCGAGTACGTCCCCTGGTACCTGCACCACGACGAGGAGATCGCCCGCCTGCGCATCCCGGTCGGCGACTACCTGCGGATCAGCGCCGAGAACGTCGCCGAGTACGAGAACACGCGCGATTCCCTGCGACGCGGAGAGAAACTCGACCTCACCCGCGAGGCCACCGAGTACGCGCCGCAGGTCATCCACAGCATGGTCACCGGCACCATGCGCCGGATCCACGGCAACGTCGCCAACCGCGGCCTGATCAGCAACCTGCCGGACGGCTACGCGGTTGAGGTGCCGTGCGTGGTCGACCGGCTCGGCGTGCGGCCGGAACGCGTCGGCGACCTGCCGGCCCCGTGCGCCGCCCTGAACCGGAGCTTCGTGAGCGTGGGCCAGCTGACCGTGCAGGCCGCGATCACCGGCGACAAGCGGATGGTGCGGCAGGCGGCCATGGTCGACCCGAACACCGCCGCCACGCTCACCGTCGACCAGATCTGGGAGCTCTGCGACGAGCTGACCGCGGCCCACGGCGACCTGATGCCGGAAGCCCTCCGCTAGACCGCGCACTCTGGACTGTTCGTTTGATGCGCACATCTTGTGAAGCGAGCGCAAACGAGCATAATCCTCGAACATGAATGACACCGCGGCCGAGATCGCCAGCCAGCCGGACGTCTGGCTGCAGAGCCTGGCCCTCACCGGCCAGGCCCAGGACGAGCTGATCGCCCCCGGCGAGCGGATGCTCGTGCTCGGCTGCGGCACCTCGTGGTTCGTCGCGCAGAGCCTGGCCGAGCTGCGCGAGCGAGCGGGCTTCGGGGAGACGGACGCGATCTGCGCCTCGGAGTTCGCGCCCCGCCGGCGCTACGACCGGATCGTCGCGGTCACCCGCTCCGGCACCTCGACCGAGGTGCTCGAGGTGCTCCGCCTGATTCCGCCGTCGACCCGCACCGTCGCGATCACCGCGGTCCGCGGCGAGCCGGTCGACGGCCTCACGAACGCTCAGCTCGTCCTCGACTTCGCCGACGAGCGCAGCGTCGTGCAGACCCGCTTTCCCACCACCACGCTGGCGCTGGCCCGGCACGCGTTCGGGGAGAGCCTCGAACCGGTCGTGGCCGACGGCCGGGCGGCGCTGACCCAGGCGCTGCCCGCCGACCCGGCCGGCGTCGACCACCTGGTCTTCCTCGGCACCGGCTGGACGTTCGGGCTCGCCAACGAGGCCGCGCTCAAGGTGCGTGAGGCGGCCCAGGCCCACTCGGAGTCCTACCCGGCCAAGGACTTCCGGCACGGCCCGGTCGCCGTGGCCGGGCCCCGCTCGCTGGTCTGGTCGCTCGGCGACACCGATCCCGAGTTGGACGAGGTCGCCCGGGCCGCGGGCGCCATCGCGTACCGGAACCGCCTGGATCCTCTCGCCCAGCTGGTGCTCGCCCAGCGCTTCGCGCTCGCGCTGGCCGCCCACCGCGGTCTCGACCCCGACCAGCCCCGGCTGCTCACCCGATCCGTCGTGCTGACCCCCTGAGTCCACCCGAGACGAACATCGAGGTGCTTGACCATGACATCCCTTCGGTGCGGCCGGGCGTTCCGGCTGCTGGCTAGCGGCGCCGGCGCCGCTCTGGTGCTCTCCGCCTGCATGGGCGGAACGACCGATGACGGCAAGGACGCCGCCGCGGGCTACGACCCGAAGGCGAACGTCGAGATCACCTGGTGGACCGGACAGCCGCAAGAGCAGGAGAAAGTGGCCGAGCAGCTGGCCGCCGAGTACCACACCGCCCATCCGAACGTGACGATCAAGGTCTCGCCCGGCGCGCCGACCACCGACGACCTGCTGACCAAGCTCTCCGCCGGCTTCACGGCCGGGAGCTACCCCGACATCTCGTACGCGTACGGGAACTGGGCGGGTGATCTCGGCGCGAGCGGCAAGGCGCAGGACCTCACCTCGTACGTCAATGACCCGTCCTTCCAATGGAACGAGATGCCGGCCGCGGCTCGCGAGGTGGCGACGACCAACGGCAAGGTCATCGGCATCCCGGCGTTGGTCGACAACCTGGCCCTGATCTACAACAAGAAGCTGTTCGACAAGGCCGGACTGGCCTACCCGACCGACAACTGGTCGTGGGACGACTTCCGGGCGGCGGCAAAGAAGCTGACCGACAAGTCGACGAACCAGTACGGCACCGCGTACTCGGTCTCCGGCAGCGAGGACACCACCTGGCACCTGTGGCCGATGCTCTGGCAGCACGGCGGCAAGATCCTCGACGGGAACAAGCCGGCCTTCAACTCCGACGCCGGGGTGGCCGCGCTCGAGACGCTGCGCCAGATCGCCGTCGACGACAAGTCGATGTACCTGGACCAGACCGACGAGAAGTACGCGCCCCTGTTCAACAGCGGGCACATCGGCATGATGCTCTCCGGGCCGTGGGCGCTGCTCGAGCTCAAGGAGGCCAAGCTCGTCTACGGCGTGGTCGACCTGCCCGGCTACAACGGCGACCATCAGACCGTCTCCGGTCCCGACCTGTGGGTGCTCTTCGACCATCAGGACGTGAACCGGGCCGGCGCCACGCGCGACTTCGCCAAGTGGCTGACCAGCGCCGAGATCGATCCGAAGTGGAACCTCGCGGTCGGCAACCTTCCCTTGCGTACGACCGAGAAGGACTCCCCCGAGTTCGCGAACTACGTCAAGGAGTACCCGGGCGGCCAGAAGTTCTTCGACAACCTGGCCAACGCCAAGCAGGCCCGGCCCACGCTGCCCGGCTACGAGGAGATGTCCCGCAACGTCGGCGACGCGATCGCGAAGGTGCTGCAGGGTCAGGCCGAGCCGAAGGCGGCGCTGGACGAGGCGGCCAAGAAGTCGGCCAACTCGATCGGCTCCTGATGGCCGTCACGTTCGCGGCCACGCCGCGTACCCAGGCTGCTGCTCCGCCTCGCCGCGGGCCCCGCCGCCTGCGCCGCAACCTCACCGGCTGGGCGTTCGCCGGCCCGGCCACCGTGATCGTCGTCGGCCTCTCGGTCTTCCCCGCGATCTGGGCGTTCTTCATCTCCCGGGCCAAGTGGAACGGCATCTCGCCCGGCGTTCCGGTCGGCTGGCGCAACTACCAGCAGCTGGTCCAGGACCCGGACATGATCGCGGCAACCCGGCACACGCTGATCCTCACCGCGATCTTCGTGCCCGGCTCGATCGCGCTGGGCATCCTCATCGCGGTCGCGCTCAACCAGAAGATCAGGCTGATCGGCTTCTACCGCACCTGCATCTTCGTCCCGTACGTGGCGTCGGCCGCGGCCACCGGAATCCTGGCCGGCTTCGTCTTCAACCCCCAGTTCGGCGCGGCCAACGACATCCTGCGCCACCTCGGGCTGCCGCAGCAGCAGTTTCTGGAGAGCCGGCACCAGGCGCTCTACATCATCTGCCTGATCCTGCTCTGGGGCGAGGTCGGCTTCACCACCGTCATCTACCTGGCCGCGCTGCAGGACATCCCGCGCGAGCTGGTCGAGGCGGCGGTGGTCGACGGCGCCTCGAAATGGAAGGTCTTCCGCCACGTCACGCTGCCCGAGCTGCGGCCGGTCACGGTGTTCGTGGCCGTCTGGCAGACGATCACCGCGATGCAGCTGTTCGACCTGGTCTACACCACCACCCGCGGCGGGCCGCTGAACAGCACCCAGACCATCGTCTACTACATCTACGAGCTGGCCTTCCAAACCCAGCGACTGGGGTACGGGGCGGCGGCCGCGTACCTGTTGTTCATCGCGACCCTGGTGCTCAGCCTGGCCGTGATCCTCTACGGCCGGCGCCGCGGCTCGGAGGTGTTCTGATCATGCGTTGGCGTCTTCCGTTCAGCCCGTGGCACCTGCTGCTGATGCCGCTCGCCCTGATCTTCGTGCTGCCGCTGGTGCAGATGCTGCTCACCTCGTTCATGAGCAGCGCCGAGATCAACCAGTTCCCGCCCAAGCTGATCCCGACCAGCCTGCACCTGGAGGGCTACCGCCACCTGTTCGCCGAGACCCACGCGCTGCGCTGGTTCGCCAACACGGTCATCGTCTCGGGCGTCGCGGTGGTCGCCCACCTGGTCCTGTGCTCGATGGCCGGCTACGGCTTCGCCCGCCTCAAGTTCGCCGGCCGCGGCCTGGCCTTCGTGCTGATCCTGGCGACCGTGATGATCCCGATCCAGCTGCTGATGATCCCGACGTACCTGATGTTCGCCCGGATCGGCATCGTCGACACCCTGGCCGCCGCCTTCGTGCCGTGGCTGGCCTCGGCCTTCGGCATCTTCCTCATGCGGCAGTTCTTCCTCGGCCTGCCGGTCGAGCTGGAGGAGGCCGCCCTGATCGACGGCTGCGGCCGGTGGCGCACGTTCCGCAGCATCGTGCTGCCGCTCGCCCGCCCCGCCCTGACCACCCTGGCCATCATCACGTTGCTGTGGAGCTGGAACGACCTGCTGTGGCCGCTGGTCGCCATCTCCGATGACACGCGCTTCACGCTGCAGGTCGGGCTGGCCAACTTCCAGGGCATGCGCCGCACCGAGTGGTCGCAGCTGATGGCCGGCAACGTGCTGGCGACGATGCCTCTGATCCTGGCGTTCCTGTTCGCCCAGCGGAAGTTCATCGCCACCATGACCTTCACCGGCATCAAGGGCTGAGGGTTGTGGACGGCCATGTGTTTCTGTCGTACCCGGTCGCTTTACTCAACCCCACCCGCAACGGGTGGGGTTGAGTAGGCGGAGGCTGAGCGGCAGTCAGTCCGCGAGGTCCGCCCGCGTCGCCTGGGCGCCCGTGCCGCCGGGGGCGCGGGTGCTCAGCGAGCCGGCGACCGCGGCCCAGCGCAGCGACTCCGGCATGTCTTTCCCGCTGAGCCGGGCGGCGAGGAAGCCGGCGTTGAAGCTGTCGCCCGCGCCGGTCGTGTCCACCACGTCGACCGCCAACCCCGGCGCCGCGCACGACGCGACGCCTGAGTCACCGCCCGGCGTCTCGGACGAGCCGTCACCCGGCCACCACGCCCGCCCTCCCTCGGCGCCGTCCTTCATCACGACCGTGCCGCCGGTTTTCATCAGGATTTTGGCTGCTTCATCGGTGTCGTCGACTCCGGCTATCGCCCGCAGCTCGTTCGCGTTGGGGAGGAAGACGTCCGTGTGCGCCAGGACCTCGGTGATCGACTCCCACTTCCCGGCCGGGTCCCAGTTGGTGTCGAGGGACGTGGTCAGGCCCTGCCGCCGGGCCCGGCTCATCACGCCGGCCAGGCCGGCGGCCAGCGCCGGCTGCAGGTACATCGAGGCGACGTGCAGGTGCCGGGCCCGGGACAGCAGCTCGTCGGTGACGTCGCCGGGGCGCAGGGCGTTGATCGTGCCGAGCAGGGTCAGCATGCCGCGGTCGTCCTTCTCGGACAGCACGACCGTGATGCCGGTCGGTGCGCCGTGCGGGTCGGCGGTCAGCAGCGTGACACCGGCCCGGTCGAGCTCGGCCCGGACCAGGCCGCCGAAGACGTCGTCGCCCACGGCCGCGAGCAACGCCGTACGCAAGCCGAGCTTGGCGCAGCCGACCGCGGTGATCGCCGCCGAACCGCCCAGCACCAGATCGGCGGCGGTCAGCAGCTGCTCGGCCTGGCCGAAGCGGGGGCGCACGTCGCCGCGCAGCAACAGGTCGGGGTTGGCGTCACCGACCACGAGAACGTCGAACTCGGCCACGGCCGCCTCCGCTGTCCATATGAACAATCCGCAAGCACGATACGCGCATGATCGGCTATTGACACCTGCGCGTTCGATCAGTTGGAATCGAGTGCGACGCGATCGAGCCCAGCCGGTATCCAGTCCGGCAGTCAGGGTCGCCAGGGCCGTTCCCGGGTCCGAGGCGGGGCAGATCCTTTCCGGAGCCTCGTCATGATCGTCACCGTCACGCTGAACCCGGCGCTCGACCTCACCTACGCGGTCGACGCGCTGGTGCCGCACGGCACGCACCGGGTCGTCACGGTGGCCGAGCGCCCCGGCGGCAAGGGCCTGAACGTCGCCCGCGTGCTGCAGGCGCTGGGCGAGCCGGTGCTCGCGACCGGACTGCTCGGCGGCGCCACCGGCGATCGAGTGGCCGGCCTGCTCGCCGACGAAGGGGTGCGGTCGAGCTTCGTGCGCATCGCCGGCGAGACGCGGCGTACGGTCGCGGTGGTCGATCGGGGCGACGCCACCGGCTTCTGGGAGCCCGGCCCGCGGGTGACCGGCGCCGAGTGGTCGCTGTTCCTCGCCGAGTTCCGGGAGCTGCTGGGCCCGGCGACGGTGGTCGCGCTGAGCGGTTCGCTTCCGCCGGGCGTGCCGATCGACGGGTACGCCTCCCTGATCGCCCTGGCCACGGCGGCCGGCGTGCCGACGGTCCTCGACACCAGCGGCCCCGCCCTGCGCGCCGGCCTGCGCGCGACGCCGTCCATCGCCAAGCCGAACGCCGACGAGCTCGCCGCCCTGCTTCCTGCTTTCGCGCCGCCTTCTTCCGCGCCGCCTTCTTCCGCACCGCCTTCTTCCGCGCCGGGCGATGGCGCCGGGCCGAGGGGCGGACGCCGGGCCGGGCCGCTGCGGCTCGCCGATGCGGTGCGCTCGCTGGCCGCCGGCCCGGTGGTCGTCTCGCGCGGCGCGGCCGGGTTGCTGGCGGTGGACGGTGAGCACGTCTGGGAGTGCGTCCCACCCGAACCGATCGACGGCAACCCCACCGGCGCCGGCGATGCGTGCGTCGCCGCGCTCGCCCGTGGCCTGCGCGACCACACGCCGTGGCCCGGCCTGCTCGCCGACGCCGTGGCGCTGTCCGCCGCCGCCGTCGCCGCGCCGGTGGCCGGCGCCTTCGATCCCGGGGTCTACCGCCGCGTCCGGGCCGCCGTCGCCACGTCTTCCGCTGGAGGTTCCCGTGTTCGCACCCACCGGTGACCTGGTCGCCACCGCCGCCGCGGCTCGGACCGCGATCGGGGCCTTCAATGTGATCACCATCGAGCACGCCGAGGCGATCGTGGCCGGGGCCGAGGCCGCCGGGCTGCCGGTGATCCTGCAGGTCAGCGAGAACGCCGTGCGGTTCCACCACGGCCGGCTCGCGCCGATCGCGGCCGCCGCGCGGAGCATCGCCGAGGCGGCGGACGTGCCCGTCGGGCTGCACCTCGATCACGTCGAGTCGGATGAGCTACTCGCCCAGGCGGCGCCGAACGGGTTCGGGTCGGTCATGTACGACGCGTCGCGCCTCCCGTACGCGGGAAATGTCGCCGCCACCGCCGCCGCCGTCGCTCGATGCCGCACCGCCGGGCTGTGGGTCGAATCGGAGCTCGGCGAGATCGGCGGCAAGGGCGGCGCGCATGCGTTCGGCGCCCGGACCGACCCGGGCGAGGCCGCCGCCTTCGTCGCGGCCACCGGCGTCGACGCGCTCGCCGTCGCGGTCGGCTCGTCGCACGCGATGACCACCCGCAGCGCCCGGCTCGACCACGACCTGATCGGCCGGCTCGCCGTCGCCGTGCCGGTGCCGCTGGTGCTGCACGGCTCGTCGGGTGTGCCGGACGAGGAACTGCGCGAGGCGGTCCGGGGCGGGATGGCGAAGATCAACATCGGGACGGCGCTGAACACCGCGTTCACCGGGACGGTCCGCTCGGCGCTCGGCGAGCAGCCTGATCTCGTCGACCCGCGGCGCTACCTGGCCTCGGCGCGCATCGCGATGGCCGAGACGGTCCGGGCCGCCCTGCGGGTGCTCAATTCGGGTGTAACCACCGCGTAAGATCCACAGTCCGCGCACAGGTTGTACCTAGAGTCCGCGTAGGCCGCCCCGCGACAGTGGCGGCATGACCTTGACGCTCGACCCTCCGCACGCCTCGGCCGCGCCGGCCACCACGCTCCGGCGACGCCGCGCATGGGACCGGCCCGCGCTCGTGGCCCTGCTGGTCGCCACCGCCGTGCTCTATCTCTGGGACCTGTCGGCCTCCGGCTGGGCGAACGAGTTCTACGCCGCCTCGGCCCAGGCCGGCTCCCAGTCGTGGAAGGCCTGGCTGTTCGCCTCGCTCGACGCCGGCAACGCGATCACGGTCGACAAGCCGCCGGCCGCGATGTGGGTGATGGGCCTGTCCATGCGGATCTTCGGGGTGAACAGCTGGTCGCTGCTCGTGCCCGAGGCGCTGATGGGGGTGGCGAGCGTCGCGCTGCTGTACGCGGCGGTGCGTCGCTGGTTCGGCCCGGCGGCCGGGCTGCTGGCCGGCGCGACGCTGGCGGTGACGCCGGTGGCGGTGCTGATGTTCCGCTTCGACAACCCGGACGCGCTGCTCGTGCTGTTGCTGACGGGGGCGGCGTACGCGACCGTGCGCGCCGTGGAGAAGGCCTCCTGGAAGTGGCTGGCGCTGTGCGGCGTACTCCTCGGCTTCGGTTTTCTCACCAAGATGCTCCAGGCGTTCCTGGTGCTGCCCGGGTTCGCGCTGGTCTACCTGATCGCGGCGCCCACGTCGGTCGCCAAGCGGGTGCGCGACCTGCTGATCGGCGGGCTCGCGCTGATCGTCTCGGGCGGGTGGTTCGTGCTGCTGGTGTCGCTGTGGCCGGCGTCGTCGCGGCCCTACATCGCGGGCTCGACCAACAACACGCTGTGGCAGCTCGCGATCGGCTACAACGGGCTCGGCCGGATCTTCGGCGGCGAGGGCAACGGCGGCGGCGGCGGCGGTGGCGGTGGCGGCGGCGGCATGTTCGGCGGGTCGCCCGGCCTCACCCGGATGTTCGGTGACGCGTTCGGGCTGGAGATCTCCTGGCTGCTGCCGGCGGCGCTGGTCGCGCTCGTGGGCCTGCTGGTGTTGTCGGCGCGGGCGCCGCGCACGGACCGCACCCGGGCGGCGGCGGTGATGTGGGGCGGGTGGACGGTCGTCACGGCACTGACGTTCAGCTACATGAGCGGGACCGTGCACCCGTACTACGCGGTCGCGCTGGCCCCCGGGATCGCGGCACTGGTGGCGATCGGCGCCCGGGTGATGTGGGGAATGCGGGCCGCCGTCGTGGCCCGGGCCGGTCTCGCGGCGATGGTCGCGGTGACGGCGATCTGGGACTTCGAGCTGCTGGGCCGGGTGTCGTGGGCGCCCGCGCTGCGGTGGGGCGTGCTGGTCGTCGGGCTGGTCGCGGCGGCCGGGCTGCTGGTGCCGGGTGCGGTGCTGCGGCGGGCCGGGCTCGTCACGGTCGCGGCGGTGGCGATCGGCGCGACCGGGGCGGCGAGCGCGGCCTGGGGCGTGAGCACGGCGGGCGTGGCGCACACCGGATCGACCCCGACCGCGGGGCCGGCCGGGGTGTCGACCGGCGGGGGATTCGGCCGGGGCGAGGGCTTCGGCGGATTCGACGGCGGGCGCAACGGCGGCTTCCCGGGCGGCGAATTGCCCGGCGGCGAGTTGCCCGGCGGCTTCCCCGGCGGCGGCCTCCCCAGCGGCGGCTTCCCCGGCGGCGAGGATCAGAGCGGCGCGACCGGCGACCCGAGCGGCACGAGCGGCGCGACCGGCGACCCGAACGGCGCGGCCGGCGGCTTCCCGGGCGGCGGCGGGATGGGAGGCGGCGACGGCCAGCAGGCGAACTCCGAGCTCGTGGCCCTGCTCAAGGCGACCGGCACCCGCTGGGCGGCGGCCACCACCGGCTCGATGCAGGCGGCCCCGCTCCAGCTCGCCAGCGGCCGCCCGGTCATGGCCATCGGCGGCTTCACCGGCAGCGACCCGTCACCGACCCTCGCCCAGTTCCAGGCCTACGTGAAGGCGGGCGAGGTCCGCTACTACATCGCCGGCGGCGGCTTCGGCGGCCGGGGCGGCGGCGGGTCGGAGATCAGCCAGTGGGTGGCCGACAACTACACGGCGACGACGGTCGGCGGCACCACCGTCTACGACCTGACCAAACCCACCAGCTGAGGTTGACCCGTACCCCGGGGTGCGGGTCGACGATGACCGTCATGATGACGTTCAGCGGAGACACCACCCTGCGGCTGGCGGAGTTCGATGCTCCGCCACGGGACCCGATCGTGCTCCTGCGCTCCTGGCTCGACACGGCCACGGAGCGCGGGGTGCGCGAGCCGTACGCGATGACGCTCGCGACCGTGGCCGCCGACGGCACCCCGTCGACCCGGGTCGTGCTGCTCAAGGCCGTTGACCACGGGCTGGTCTTCGGTACGCAGGCCGGCAGTCGCAAGGGGACGGACCTGGCCGCCCGCCCGGTCGCGAGCGTCACGTTCCACTGGCGCGAGACGGTCCAGCAGATCAACGTGGCCGGCCCGGTCCGCCGCCTGGACGACGCCGCGTCCGACCGCCTGTTCGCCGACCGCCCGGCGGCCGCCCGGGCCACGACCGCCGCCTCCGCCCAGAGCCGCCCGCTCGACAGCGAGGACCGGCTCCGCCGCCGGGCGGCCGCCCTGCTGAAGACCGGTGTCTCCCGCCCCGGTGACTGGTTCGCCTACCGCCTGGAGCCGGCCGCGATCGAGTTCTGGCAGGGCAGCGACGACCGCCTGCACCGCCGCCTCCGCTACGACCGCGCACCCGAGGGCTGGCGGCCGTGCCGCCTGCAGCCGTGATCCCAAGCCGCGTGCTACAGCCCCAGCTTCCGCAGCAGCCCATCGAAGGTCGCCAGCTCGGCCGGACTCAACGGCGCGAACGACTCGGCCAGCACCCCTTCGACGATCCTCGCCGCCTCGGCCCGCAACCGCTCCCCGTGCGGGGTCAGCCGGAGCCGTACGGCCCGCCCCGGCCCGGCCACCCGCTCGATGAACCCGCGCTCCTGCATGCGGGTCGCCAGCGTCCCGAACGCCTGGTCGCTCTGGAACGTCAGCCGCGCCAGGTCGTGCAGGGACGCGCCCGGGTTCTCCGCGATGTGCCGCAGCGCGTCCCACTGCACCAGCGAGATGCCCAGCTCGGCGAGGGCCGTGTCGCCGGCCCTCAGGTGCCGGACCTGCAGCCGTTTCACCGCGAGGCCGATCTGGCCGATGGGACGCGTCATGCCGTACACGCTACATCAGGTTGTTTATATCAACATGTTGTTATAGCGTGGCCGGCATGACTTCCTTCCTCCTGCTGCACGGCGGCGCCGGTCCCGCCTCGGTCCGGGCGTTCGCCGACCGCCTGGCCGCCGACACCGGGGCCCGCGTCGTCGCACCCGCCCATCCCGGGTTCGACGGCACCGAGCGGCCGGCCGCGCTGACCACGATCGGGCACCTCGCCCGGCACTACGCCGACCTGCTCGACGAGCTCGGCCTCGACGACGTCTGCGTGGTGGGCAACTCGATCGGCGGCTGGATCGCGGCCGAGCTGGGCCTGCTGCACCCCAAGCGTGTCTCGAGCCTGGTCATCGTCGACGCCGTCGGCATCGAGGTGCCCGGCCATCCGGTCGCCGACTTCTTCGCCCTCACGCTCCCGCAAGTCGCGCAGCTCAGCTACGCCGACCCCGCCCGCTTCGCCATCGATCCCGCCTCCCTGCCACCCACCGCGAAGACCAACCGCGAAACCCTCCGGGTGTACGCCGGGGAGCCGTCGATGACCGACCCCACGCTCCGCGCGCGCCTCGCCGGCCTGCGCCTGCCCACGCTGGTGATCTGGGGCGAGGCCGACCGCATCGCCGATCCCGCCTACGGCCGCGCCTTCGCCGACGCCATCCCCGGCGCCCGTTTCGCGGAGCTGCCGGCCACCGGCCACCTGCCCCAGATCGAGTCCCCGGAGCTGCTCCTGCCCCTGGTCACGACCTTCGCCAGCCATCACAGCCGGTGATCTCGTCGCCGTTTCGCCCGCTACCCGCCGATCTGGTCACAACCAGCCCTGCTCCTTGGCGTGGATGAGCGCCTCGGTGCGGTTGCGCGTGCCGAGCCGCCCGTACAGGTCGCGCAGCAGGCGGAACATCATGCGTTCGGAGTAGCCGGACCGCCCGGCCACCTCCGCCACGCTTGCCCCCCGCGCCAGCTGCCGCAGCCACGAGAGCTCGTCGGCCGTGGGTCCGGCGCCGGCCCCGCCGTCCGGCCCCGCCCGCAGCAGCGCCCGCAGCACCTCGGTCGGCAGCAGGCTCTTCCCGCCGGCCGCCGCCGCGAAGACCTCGCGCAGCAGATCCGGCGCCGCGTCCCGGGGCAGCGCCGCGACCGCTCCCGCCGCCAGCGCCCGTACGTGTGCGGCCAGACTCGGCTGATCGAGCAGCGCGATGACCGGGTTGCCGCCCGAGCCACGGCAGACGGCGTCGAGGGTCGCCCAGTCGTCCTGTTCCTTGACGGTGAGCAACGCGATCCGAGCCTCCGGCACGGCCGCCCACGCGACGACATCGTCGGTCTCCTCGGCCGCATATCCCGCGTCCGCCACCGCCGCCATGACCCCCAGCCGGAAGAACGGCAACGGATCGACGACGGCGACCCGGAGAACCATCGATTGATAGTCGTCCACCGTCTCCACATTGACCAGCGCATCGAGGTGGCGTGTCGTGGTCGCGCCACCGGGCGTCACGCTCGCGACCGCCCGGTTGCGTCATGGACCGGCGTCGCGGCGCCCACCTAGCGTCGAAGACGTATGTTCCACCGGCGCTACATCCAGGGCAGGACCAACCCCGGCGGCAGGGACTCCGGGGGTTCCGGCGTGGCGAGCGTCGTCGCGCTGATCATCATCGTCCTCCTGGCTCTGGCCCTCTGGGCTTCTTACCAAGCGCAAGATGACCAATCCGGTGGGCGAAACCAGAGTCCGAGTCCAACGAGTCAATCATCGAGTTGATCCGCTGCACGACACCGCGCGCGCCGGTGATGTCCCGCGCCGCCCGGTAGGCGGCGGCGGCCGCGTCGACCAGGCTCTCGTCCGGCCGGGAGAGCGCGAGCCCGGCCAGGATCAGCGCCCGGTGATCCAGGATCTCGAACTCGGCACGATCCGGCAGCAGCGCGAGCGCCTGCTCGAACGCCTCCGCCGCGGCGGACCGGTCGCCGTCGCGGTACGCGATCATCCCCCACAGCGTGCGGCCGGTCGCCGTGCGATCGCGCCGGACCGCGTCGGCCGCGTCCTTGAGATCGCGCCGGGCGAGGCCGGCGAGGGCGAGCATCGCCCGCGCGTCGCGCTGCATCTGCCGGTCGCCGGTCCGGGACCCGATCCGCGCCGCCTCGCGCGCATCGTCGACCGCCGCCGGCGTGTCGCCCGCGGCCAGGGCGAGATCCGCCCGGTAGAGGTAGCACTCGGCGAGCTCGAGGCCCAGCGCCGCGTCCCGCCCGATCCGGATCCCCTCGTCGAGCCGATCGCGGGCCACGGCATAGTCGCCGATCAGCCGGTGGAGCCGGCCCTCGTTGCCCGCGATCGCGACGAGCAGCTGTCTCTTCTCGGTGCTCGACCGCCGGGGCAGCAGGCCGGCGGCCTTCGCCTGCATGGCCAGCGCGCCGTCGAAGTCGCCGGCGCGGGCGCGGACGGTGCCGAGTCCGATGTACGCCGACGCCCGCGACGCCCAGGCCCCCGGCCGCCATCGTGACGTGGCGGCCAGCACCGACCGGAACCACTCGGCGGCCTCGTCGTACCGGCCGGCATCGAAGGCGGCGTCGCCCAGGGTCGCCATCAACCCGGCCCGATGGTCCGCGCGCGGCCCCCGGTCGAGGGCGGCGCGGGCGTGCGCGGCCGCCAGGTCGGGACGCCGTTGTTTGCTGTAGGCCCAAGCGAGCTGGCTCTCCAGCCATCGTCGCCGGCGCACGGACATCTCGGCCGGGAACTGGGCGAGGGCGCGCACGGCGACGTCGGCGTAGTTCCAGCGCAGCAGGTAGCGATCGTTGAGGTCGGCGATCAGGTCGAGGGCGGTGCCGTGCTCGCCGGCCCGGATGCGCAGGTCGATCTCGGCCAGGTGGTCGGCGAGATCCCCGAGCTCAGTAATCTTCTCGGGGGTATTCGGGCGGCGGGCGAAGTACTCCGCCGCGAGATGGGCCAGCCGCACCTGGCCGAGCGGCACTCCCCGGCCCGGGTCGAGCGTGCGGAGCAGGGCGTCACGGTCCTGTCGCGGCGGGACGTAGTACCGGTCGCCGGCGTCGCGCCGGATCAGCCGGAGCCGGGTCAGGCGGGCCGTCCGCAGGTCGGTGGCGGCGTCCCGGACGTACGGCCGCAACAGCTCCTTGATCGCCGCAAGCGGCACCGGCCGCCCGAAGACCGCCAGGATCTGAAGGATCCGCCGATCCTCCCGGTCGAGCCCGTCGAAGGTCCGGTTCAGCAGGAACTCGGTCAGGTTCTCGACCGGGTCGCGTTCGAGCCGGCCGATCAGGTCGGCGATCGATCGGTCCGACCCTCCGCTCAGCCAGGCGAACAGGAGCTCCAGCGCTCGCGGTTGCCCGCCGAGCAGGCTGCACAGGTAGGTGATCCGGCTTTGCGGCACGCCGGACAGGCCCAGCCGCCCGTCCCCGTCGAGCGCGAGCAGGAACGCCCGCGCGTCGTCGCGATCCAGACCATGACCCAGCCGCACCGGTTCGCTGCCGGCCGGCACGGCATCGGCCTGCGAGACGAGCAGCACGCGTACGTCCCGGTCGTCCCGCTCCCGGATCATGTCGACGACCTCGCGCAGCTCCTCGTCGGCGAACCGCGTCCGGCCGTCGACGGTCTCGAAGAGCTCGTCGGCGTTGTCGATGACTACGAGCACCGGGAAGCCGGCCAGCTCGTCGAGCACCCGGTCGAGGAGATCCCGCCAGCCGATCCCCTGGCGGCGCGCGGTCTCCAGACGGCGGCAGGCGTCCTCGTCCCGCACCATCGGCAGGAGGGCCAGCACCACGGTGGCGGCGTTCACCGGCTCGAAGCCGAAGACCGGCAGGTAGACGAAGCCGCGGAGCCGCCACGGCAGGACCTTCGCCCGCAGACCGGCCAGCAGCTCGGCGATCAGGCCGGTCTTGCCGATCCCGGCCGGGCCGATGAGCGCGACCATTCGCACGCCGGTCCGGGTCAGCAGCTCCACGATCTCGTCGCGATAAGGCTTGCGGTCCTGGAACTCGCCGGGGGGCGAAGCCGGCGGCTCGCCGTGGCACACCGGCTCGTCCGCCGGGGCGGGCGCGGTGGACGGTCGCACGCCGGCCGGTACGCCGCCGGGCCGCCGCGTGCCCCGCAGGTTGAGCTCGTCGATCAGCGCATCGAGGTCGTCGAGCTCGTTGTCGATCCGGGCGATCTCGGCGGCATCCGCGCCGTGCCGGTTGCGCCGGATCCGCTCCCGCCGGTCGAGCAGCTTCTGCAGGCGCCGCTCCGGGAGGCCGGCGAGCCGGAGCCGATCGGTCAGCGCATCGAACCCGCCCACCGTGTCCAGCGCTCGCATCCAGTCGGCGGGAGCGGATCGGGAACCGGGCGCCAGCGCGACCACGTCGAGGCCCATGGCCAGCGCCTCCTCGACCTCCGCCCGGCAGGCCGAGTCCGGCGTCGAGGCGTCCGGGGTGGCGATGAAGACCAGCACCTCCGAGGCCCGCAGCTTGTAGCCGTCGCCGCGCCAGGCCTGGGCCGGCGTGCCCGTGCGCCGCAGGTGGGCGGCGAACTCGTCGGCCGTCTCCCGTCCCCGGTCGGTGCAGGCGACGGCGAATACGACGTGGTCGCCGCGCGCCCTCGGATCGGGGTCGGCTGCCGCCCGCGCCCGGGTGACGGTGTCGTAGAACTCCTTGACGTCCGGGTTGTTCCGGCTCGCCTCGACCAGGAGGGTGACCAGCCAGTTCTGCCGCTGGGCCGTCTTCACCACCTCGGCCGCGTTCTCCCGGCGGTTTCCCTTGGCCAGCCGGATCTCGTCGTAGTCCTGGTCACACTCGTGCAGCAGGTCGGCCAGGGTGCCGTCGGTGTAGTCGCGCACCAGCAGGCGCTGCAGGGCGGCCTGCTGAGGGCCGGTGAGGATGAGCTTGCGCATGGCGGTCAGCCGCTCAGCGCGGTGCCGGTGTTCCACCGCGCCGTGGCTCGGCGCAGGGCCGCGACCGGGATGCCCTCGTTGAAGGCGGCCGGGTGCGCGCCGTCGGCGGCGTGGTGCAGAGCTATCCACTGCCAGTCGGGGCCGAAGCACGGGGCGCCGGACGAACCGGGGGACGTGGTGGTGCGGTAGCGGACCCGGGTGCCGGTCCGGTTGACGCCGATGACCGCCTCGGTGTCGAACGCCACGACCAGCGGACCGCCGCCGGGGTGCTGGACGATGTGGAGGGCCGGGTTCGCGGTGAAGTCGTGGTCGGTGGGCGGCATCGCGATCCAGCCGCGAGGTGGCGCCGGATCGGGCGACGGGCCGCCGACCGGCTCCTCGCCCGGACGGCCGGCGACGCGCAGCAGGGCGAAGTCGAGCTCGCCGTCACCGGGCTCGGCGGCCGGCGTGGCGGGGGGCGGCAGGCGGTACGGGCTCGCGGCCAGGCACCAGTCGGCATCCAGCCGGTGCGGGGTGCCGGGATGGCGGGTCGCGCCGTCGGAGGGATAGGCGTAGTCGAACCACAGGACCACCTCGGCGGGCCGGACGCGGCCGTCGAGGAGCGGCTCGACCACGTGGTAGTTGGTCATCACCAGGTCGGGGCCGACCAGGAAACCGGTGCCGCCGCCGGTCGGGAGGCCGACGTGGCAGACCCGGCCCTCGATCTCGCCCAGCCGGGCCCGCCACGACGCCACGTAGTACGTGGACCGCGCCTTTCTGATCTGCGCTTCCAGACGCCGATCGTCGAGGTCGACCGCCGGCGCCAGCGCGAACCGCTCGCCGAACGCCTGTAGCGCCGGGTCGGAGGGACGCGCCGCCCGCGCCGCCGCGACCAGGGCCGGCCACCAGCGCTCGCGGTTGGCGTGGTCGATCACCCGGTAGAGCGCGGCCAGGAGATCGTCGGACGGCGCGACAAGGTGCTCGATGTCCCGGTCGAGCCGGTACCGCAGCAGCTGGCCGAGCCGCTCGCGGCCGAACGCGGCCGCGAGCAGTCGTTGGAGCTCGCCCATCTCCGGGCCGGTGAGCTGAGACGGACGCATACTCACCATGGTCGATGACAGGACCGCGCCTGGCGATGGCAGATCTCTGACACCGCGCCCGCGCACGCATCGCTAGGCGACGATCCCCAGGCCGTGGTCGGTGTTGTTGAGGCGGCGGCCGCCGTCGGCGGTGACCGTGACGATGTCCTCGATCCGTACGCCGAACTTGCCGGGCAGGTAGATGCCGGGCTCGATCGAGAAGCACATGCCCGGCACGAGCGGCTGCTTCTCGCCGGCCACCATGTAGGGCGGCTCGTGCGTGGTGACGCCGATGCCGTGCCCGGTGCGGTGGATGAAGTACTCGCCGTAGCCCGCGTCCCGGATGACCTGGCGCGCCACCCAGTCGATCTCCTCGCACGCGACACCGGGCCGGACCGCTTCGAAAGCCGCCTGCTGGGCGCGGCGGACGATCTCGTGCACCTCACGCACCTCGTCCGAGGGCGACCCCACCGCGACCGTACGGGTGGTGTCCGACCCGTAGCCGTCCAGGAGCCCGCCGAAGTCCAGCACCACGGCGTCGCCCTCCTGGATCACCCGCTCCCCCGCCTCGTGGTGCGGGTTGGCGCCGTTCGGGCCGGACCCGACCACGGTGAAGTCGACCTGCTCGTGGCCGAACTTGCGCAGCAACGACGCCAGGTCGCCGGCCACCTCGGTCTCGCGACGGCCGGCGAAGCGTACGCCCAGGATCTCGCCGTAGGCCGCGTCGGCGGCCGCACCCGCGGCAGCCAGCCGGGCCAGCTCGTGCTCGTCCTTGATCGCCCGCAGCATCGGCTGGCAGTCCGACAGCGCCTCGTACGACGAGCCCGGCACCGCCTTCTGCAGGCCGATCAGGTGCATGGCCCAGGTCGAGTCGGAGATGCCGTACCGGCCGCCGGACCGCAGCAGCGGCGCGACCGACTGGTAGGGATCGTTGCCGTCGGCCCAGTCGACCAGGGTGAGCGCGCCGGCACCCACCGCCGCGGCCGCGTCCGGGCGCTCGAGCGCCGGCACCACGAGCGTGGGCGGCCGGTCGGGGGTGAGCACCAGCAGCGTGAGCCGCTCGGTGACCGCGGTCGGCTTGTACGCGGTGAGCCAGCTCAGGTCGGGACCGATCCCGACCAGGACCCCGGCCAGCCCGGCGGCCGTGGCCGAGTCGACGGTGTGCCGCATGCGGGCCGCGTAGTCGTCGGCAGTGAACTCTACGGACATGGGATCAGTATCGGGCCCGGAGAGCGCGCCGCGCCTCATCCCCCGGGAAGGAGGGAGGCGCGGCGGCGCCGACCGGTCAGGCGATCAGCGAGCGGATAAGGACGATCGCGAAGAACACGATGATGAAGGCGAGGTCGATCGACATCCCGCCGACCCGCAGCGGCGGCACCAGCTTCCGGACCGGGGCGAGGATGGGCTCGGTGGCCGCGGTCACGCCCCGGGTCAACCGGTATCGGAACGAGCCGGCCATGGACGGGCCGGCCAGCGCGACGCTCCAGTCGAGCAGCGCGCGAGCCACCAGCAGTACTTGCACCAGCAGCAAAACCAGGCTGACGAGGGCGAGCATCTTTCCTCCAGTCACCGAAAGCCACCGAACGCGGCGGCTCCTACACTGTGCGTCGGATTTCTGTGAGGTCGCTGGAGAGTTTCTGTATCGGCCAGCTACCGGCAGCGCCAGATGACCGCGTGGATCGTGCCGCCGGCATCGTCGGACTGCCCGGCGATCAGCCGGCCGTCGTCGCTGACCTGGTTCGGGATGGTGGAGAGACCGTCGGGCTTGCGCTGCACCAGCTCGGGCAGCACCACCGTACGGCCGCCGGTGGAGAGCACCGCGCGGCCATTCCGGTCGGTGCCGACCAGCCAGCCGTGGGCGTTCGAGCCGTTCGGCGGGGGCGCCACGTCGGTGACGATCGCCGATTCGCCGGTGCGCACGTTCCAGCGCACGACCCACATGTCCTCGGGCTTGCCGGCGCCGGTCCGGCTCTGGTCGGTCCGGTCGGCCACCCCGACCGCGATGCCGTTGCGGATGCTGAAGACGCGCGCACTGACCGCCTTGGCGCCGTTATGGCGGGGCAGCGGGAGCGCGTGGTGCGTGCCATCCGGGAACCAGACGTACGGGACTTTGAGGTCCAGGTTGCCGACGGTGGTGCCGTCCTCGTCGATGTCGCTCGCCGTCGCCTCTCCGGTGCCCTTCGGCGCCGGCAGCCGGACCGGGTCCGCCGACGACGACGGCCAGACCACCGCGGCCCGCCGCCCGTCGTCATCGCCGACGATCGCGCCGGCGTTGTTGATCGCGTTCGCGTGGCCCTGCTCCACGCCCTTGAGCTTGACGACCTTGCCGTTCCGGTACGCGTACGGCAGCGAGATCGCCTCACCGTTGCCGTCGTCGAGATAGCTGAAGCCGACCGCCTCGCCCGCCGAGTTGACGTCGTTGAGCCCCTCCTCAAGGTCGCCGGGGAGCATGACGTTCCGGCCCGTGCCGTTGTGCCAGATCACGGCCTGGTAGCCGTCGTGCGGGTAGGAGCGGCCGACCAGGTACTGCCCGGTCGGGTCGGCACCCGAGATCAGCGCCATCGAGACGTTGCCGGGCACCGCGAGCCGCTCGATCGCGCAGCTCGTGGGCGCCTCGGCGGCCGGCGCCACGAAGCCGGTCGTGCCCGGGATGTGGTACGCCGGCTTCGGCGCCACCGTGGTCCGCGACGGGGACGGTTTCGGTGTCGTCGCGGTCACCGCGGTGTGCCGGGCGGGACCGCCGGCCAGGGCCACGCCCCCGGCGACGGCGGCCGCGGTCAGCACGGCCGCGCCCGCGTACCCGGTCGCCCGGCAGCGCCGCCGCCGGCGACGGCCGGCGGCGATCGCCCGCTCGATGCTGACGGTCGACGGGACGCCCGGCTCGTCGTCGAGGTGGCGCAGAAGATCAGTTTCCGAAGGCATGGCCGGCTCCTAGGAGTAGTTCGCGAACTGCCGCTCACCGAGCAGTCGCCGCAGGGTGGCCAGGCCCCGGGAGGTCTGGCTCTTGACCGTCCCGGCCGAGCAGCCGAGCATCCCGGCCACCTCCTCGACCGGCAGGTCGTAGAAGAACCGCAGCACCAGCACGGCCTGCTGCCGGCGCGGAACCCGGCTCAGCGCTGACCGCACCACCTGACGGTCCTCGACGCCGTGCTCCTCGGCCGGCAGGGGCTCGGGCATGTCCCGGAACAGCCGGACCCGGGTCCAGGCCAGCCGCCGCTCATCGACGAAGGTGCGGACGAGCATGGTGCGCACGTACGCGTCGAGGTTGTCGGCCTGCCGGGCCCGCCGCCATTTCACGTACAGCGTGGTGATCGTCTGCTGGACCAGGTCATCCGCGCGATGCGGGTCGTTGACCAGGAGGTACGCGAGCCGCCGCAGCGCCGGAATGCGGGCCGCCACGTAGTCGACGTATTCCTCGTCCGAGCCGTCCGCCATCGCCGCGTCCCTCCGCCGGTTCATCACCCCTGAGACGGGGCCGGCGGGCGCTTCGGTTGTCACGAGGCCTGTGGAAAGCGGGGGAAAGTTGTCGTAGGCCCGTGCTTGACTCCACCCCCACCCAACGGGCGGGGGCCTGGCTACCTGCGAATTTTGTACCCTCTGCCCCCATGGACGACATGGCACGCTTCTACCGGCAGCCGAGCCGGACCTCCGATCTCGGGCGGAACCGGCACCGAGCGCTCGGCCTCCCGACCGGCCCCGAGGCGCTCGGCGCCATCGTGCGCGGGCTGCTGATTCACGACTACACGGCGCGGGTTCAGGGCCTGCGGTTCTCCGCCGAGCGCATGGCCCACAAGGAGACCGTCGGCGCCGAAGCGATCCTGGACAACGTGATCGGCATCGACCCGGCGCCTCTGGCGAGCGAGCGTCCTGTCGAGCGGAGAATGTACGGCTTCTGCTATCACTTCGCGCTGCTGCACTGCGCGTTGCTGCGGGTAACCGGCACTCCGGCGCGCATCCGATGCGGTTTCGCCGGCTACTTCGTGGCGCAACGCTGGATCGACCACTGGGTCGTCGAGTACTGGGATGGTTCCGGTTGGACGCTGACCGACCCGCAAACCGGGCGCAGCGGCTTGACGCGCGACGACTTCCAGGACGGCGTCACCGCGTGGCAGCTCTGTCGCGATGGCGCTTCGCCGCCGGCCGCCTACGGCAACGGAGAGTTGTGGGGCTGGGATGAGCTGCGAGGCAGCCTGATCAACGACGTGGCCGCCCTCGGCAAGGTCGAGGTGGCCGGCTGGTACTGGTGCGACCGCCTCCAGGTGGAGCCCCTCGACCAGCCGCACGATGAGCTCGACGAGTCACTCGACGTCCTGGCCCGTCTCGCGGCCGCCGCGGAGTCGAGCGAGGAGCTCGAGAAGTGCTTGGCCCGCTATCCGGAGTTCCAGCCGCCGGCCGGCGCCGTCGCGCGCTAGAGCCGGAGATCATCGGCGGTTCGAGGGTGCCTCCTCGGCGCAGCTGCCTCCGCGACGGTGTTCGGCTTACGGCGCTCCCAGGAGGTCCCACCGGTTTCCGGCGATGTCGAGGAAAACCGCGACGCGGCCGTACGGTTCGGTGCGCGGCTCACGAACGAACGTGACCCCGGCCTCGGTCATCCGTTGGTACGCGGCGTCGAAGTCATCGACGCGGAGGAAGAACCCGACTCGGCCGGCCGCTTGGTCACCAACCGCCCCGGCCTGGCGCTCGCCGTCCGCCCGGACGAGGAGGATGCCGGTCTGGGCGCCGGACGGGCGGACGACCACCCAGCGCTTGGGTCGCCCGTCGTTGGTGAGCGATGGCGAGTCCTCGACGAGGTCGAACCCGAGTACGCCGGTGAAGAACTCGATGGCCGGGTCGTACGCGTCCACGATCAAGGCAACCAGGTCGATCTGCACCTCGGCACATCCGCTCAGGCTTCAAGGCGTGCCACCACGCCGACAAGGTGGCTGGTCAGTCCCTCGGTGAGATTGTGGGCGAACATCTCCTGCGGTGCGGGAACCCGCATTTCCTGCATGACCTGGGCGACCGCGGCGGTAGGGCGGGCGTACGGCCAGAGGCCGGCGGTGATGACGAAGACCGCCCCGGCGAAGTGGCGGGCGCCGGCGATGTCCATGTGCGGAAGGCAAGCCCGGATGAGATCGGCCAGCCGGTCGTGGTGGGCGGCGGCCCGCGCCTTGAAAGAACGGGCGAACTCGACCGAGACATTCCGTTCCAGCACACCGGCCATCGCCGCGATCAGGTCGCACAGCAACGGGGTGTCGATCAGGCTACGAGCGATGGCGGCGGCCAGCGCCGTCTCGATTCCGTAGCGGCCGGCGCGAGGCGGGATGCCGGGCAGCTCGGCGGTCAGGCGCTCCAGCCACGCCTCCCGGTTGCGGTCGAGGATCTCCAGGAAGATGGCCTCGCGGCTGTCGAAATAGCGCAGCAGACCGGACTTCGCCAGGCCGCTCCGCTCACTGATCTGCACCAGCGTCACATCGTCCACCGACCGCTCGGCCAGCAGGTGCTCGGCGGCATCCAGGATCACGGCCCGCCGGGCATCCACATGCGCCGGCCGCCGCGCGCGCTGAAACTCCACGTCCGCCGCCATGCCAGCAGGTTAGCAGACCGGCGTTCCGTTGACAGCAGAACGCAGGTCCATTATCTTTGCGGAACGACGGTCTGTTAAGAAAGGGACACTCATGACGCTTCCCCACACTCACGTTGCGGTCGGAGACCTGAGCGGCAAACGAGTCCTGATCACCGGCGCCAACAGCGGCATCGGCTTCGGGCTCACCCGTCGTTTCGCCGCCGCCGGTGCCGAGGTGATCCTCGCCGTACGGAATCATGCGAAAGGTTTGGCCGCCCTCGATCAGGTCCGTACGACGACTCCGCATGCCCAGCTGGAGCTGCGTCGTCTCGACCTCGCCTCGTTGGCGTCGGTAGCCGACCTCGGCAAGGAGTTGGCCGCCGAAGAACGGCCGCTGGACTTCCTGATCAACAACGCCGGAATCATGAAACCGCCCCGGCGCGAGCTCACCGAGGACGGCTTCGAGCTCCAGTTCGGCAGCAACTACCTCGGCCACTTCGCGCTGACCGCGCACCTGCTGCCCTTGCTGCGGGCCGCGGGCACCTCCCGGGTGGTCACATTGAGCAGCCTCTACAACCGCAGCGGCCGCATCGACCTGGACGACCTCAACGGCGAGGACTACGACGCGCAGCGGCAGTACGCGCTGTCCAAGCTGGCGAACTTGATGTTCGCCCGCGAACTGAACAAGCGGAGCCTGGCCGGCGGCTGGGGCATCCGCAGCAATTCCGCCCACCCCGGCGGCACCGTCACGAACCTGCAGACCACCGGCCCCGGCGACACCCTGATCACCCGCCTCGGCCGTCTGACCTACCGGTTGCCCTTCATGTGGCAGCAGGTCGACACCGGCATCCTGCCCGCTCTCTACGCCGCGACCAGCCCCGAGGCCGAGGGCGGCGGCTACTACGGGCCGGCCGGCGTGTTCGAGCTGACCCGCGGCGTCAAACCGGCCCGGGTTCCGGCCCGCGCACTCGACGAGGACACGGCGAGCCGCCTGTGGGATGTCTCCGAACGACTCGCCCGGGTCACCTTTCCCGTCGGCTCCAGCCCGCGTTGACGGCGATCCGGCCGGGCTCGCCGGCCTCGGTCGTGGGCACGCGCACGGTGGGCACGCCAGATGGGGCCGGTCAGGACCCGGCACCCGGGCGAGGTGCCGGGCCGCTTGCGAGGTGGTCACCGCAGATTCTCATCGCCACCGAGCTCAGCTGACGGAGGCCGCGGCCTCCCGCTCCCGGTAGTAGTCGCCGGCCACCACGGACGGATACTCCGTGCCGCCACCGACCGGCGGCGCGAGCGGCGTGACGACCCGGTCCATGTCCATTTCGCAGAAGACGATGAGGCTGATCAGTTCCTCGTTCGGATCGGCGTCCGACGGCGGCAGCACTCGGTGCCGGGTGGAACGCCACCGGTCGCCGGTCCACCGGGCGAGCAGATCGGCGATGTTGACCGTGAAGGCGCCCGGCACGTACGGCGCGTCCGCCCACTGGCCGTCGCGGGTCTGCACCTGCAGCCCGCCGTAGCCCGGCTGCCGGTCGAGGATGGTCAGCATCCCCCAGTCGGTGTGCGGTGCGACCCGGAACTGCCCGTCGAGCGGCGCACCGGTGACCGCCAGCGCCGGATAGCGGTTGATGTTGAAGGTATACGGCGCGTTCCGGGTCCGCTCGACGAAGTAGCCGGGTTCCAGCCCGAGCGCGGTGGCCAGCACCTCCAGCAACTCCCGATAGAGGTCCTGGACCTGGGCGGCGTACGCGGTCACCGGCTCGCGCAACTCGGGCACCTCGGCCGGCCAGACATTCGCCATGAACCACGCGGGGTCGCCGGCCGGGTCGGCACGCCCGAGTGTGAAGGTCTCCTTCAGGTCGGCCTTCTCCGCGTCGGCGACCTCCCCGTAGAACGCGTTCGCCTCCCGGCCGGACGCTATCCACCCCCGCCCCCCGACGCCCGTCGCGTACGCCTGCTTGATGGTTTCGGGCAGCGCGAAGAAGGCGCGGGACGACTCGCGGATGCGCTCCTTGACCGAATCGTCGATACCGTGCCCGCTGACCAGGAAGAACCCGGAGTCCTGCATGGCCCGGTCGAGCCGGGCGGCCAGCGCGGCGCGCTCCTCGCGGCCGGCGGCCCGCCACGCGCCGATGTCGAACAGCGGAATGTCGGGTGTCTTCATCATTCACATCCCAGCCTCGGAGGAAGACCCTGACCGTACGTGCCGTCTGTTACAACCGGCTGCCGGGCGGCGCGCAACCGGCCCGAAACACACCCGGAATGCGACCGGCGCAGATCGGCTGTGTACTCCAACGATCGAGGTCCGTCAGGATCGGAGGCGGGACACATATGACAACGCTGGGAACACCGGCCGAGGTATCGGCCGAGGTCCGGGAGGGCACGTACGGCGCCCGGCTGACCGCGGTGGAGCCGGGTGGCGCCGGCTTCATTCCGTTGAGCGAGCGGCACGGCCGGCCGATGAACCTGTTCTGGACGTGGATGTCGCCGAACCTCGAGTTCGCGACCGTCTTCGTGGGTGTCATCTCGGTGCTGTACTTCCAGCAGACGTTCGGCCAGGCGGTGGCCGCGATAGTGCTGGGCACGGCGCTCGGGTCGGCCACCCACGGCATTCTCTCGGCGCGCGGGCCGTCGATGGGCGTACCGCAGATGGCGCTCTCCCGCATCGGCTTCGGCTACCGCGGCAACATCCTGCCGGCCGGCCTCAACGCCATCGTGGCCGGCATCGGCTGGTTCGCGGTCAACAGCGTCAGCGGCGCGCTCGCCCTGGCCACCCTGACCGACCTGCCCAACCTGCTCTGCCTGGTGATCGTGGTGATCGCCCAGGTGGCGATCGCGTTCTTCGGGCACAACCTGGTGCAGGCGTTCGAGCGGTACGCGTTCCCGATCCTCGCGGTGATCTTCCTGATCACCTCGATCATCACGCTGAGCAAGGCGACCCCGTCGGCGGTGGCCGGCGGCACCGGCGGCACCGGCGGGTTCCTGCTGACCGTCGGGGCGTCGTTCGGGTACGCGGCCGGCTGGAACCCGTACGCCACCGACTACACCCGCTATCTCGCCCCGACGACCAGCAAAGTGGCCACCGGAGTCTGGGCCGGCCTGGGCGTCTTCGTCTCGTGCGCATTCCTGGAGATCGTCGGCGCCGCCTCGGCCACCATCGCGGCCCCCGGCATCGAGAACCCGACCGAGGCGTTCACCAGCCACCTGCCCTCGTTCGTCGGCAACCTGACCCTGCTGGCCATCGCGCTCGGTGCGATCAGCGCCAACGCCATCAACATCTACTCCGGCTCGATGTCGTTCCTGGCGCTCGGTGTCAACGTGCCGCTCGGCCTGCGCCGGGCCATCGTCTCCGGGGTCTTCGGCGTGCTCGGCTTCCTGCTGGCCTGGTCCGGGCTCAGCGACGCCGGCGAGAAGTACGAGAGCTTCCTGCTGATCATCTCGTACTGGATCGGCCCGTGGCTGGCCGTCTACTTCGCCGACTGGTACCTGCGGCGCGGCAAGCGGGTCGACGGCTTCCTCTACGACAAGAAGCACAATCCGTGGGCGGGTGTCGTGGCCATGGGCGTCGGCATGGTGGTGTCCATCTGGCTGTTCTCCAACCAGACCAAGTACGTCGGGCTGGTCCCCAAGCACACGCCGGCACTCGGCGACATCACCTTCGAGGTCGGCTTCGTCCTGGCCGCCGTGCTCTTCGTCATCCTGTTCCGCTTCCAGCGCGACCGCGACGCCGAGGAGGCCGCCGTCATCGAGTGAAACCGACCTCCTCCGGTACGCCGTTCCAGACCACGGTGCTGCGGGCGGGCTGGGTTTCGGCGACGACCCGGCCCGCCCGCAGCACCAGCAGGCGCGGACGCTGCAACCGCAGCGCCTCCGCCGCGCTCGTCGCGTCGAACACCACCAGATCGGCCGGGCCGCCCGGACGGATCCCGTAGTCCTCGACCCCGAGCGCCGCGGCCGGCCCGCTGGTGATCATGTCGAGCAGCGTGCGCAGCTCGTCGTCGCCGCTCATGTGGCCGAGGTGGGCCAGCACGAACGCGGCCTGCAACGGGTCGCCGAAACCCAGCGGGTACCACGGGTCCATCACCGAGTCGTGCCCGATCGCCACGTTCACCCCGGCCGCGAGCAGCTCCTTCACCCGGGTGTGCCCGCGCCGGATCGGTCCCGCGTCGAAGCGCCCCTGGAGGACCGCGTTGTCCAGCGGGTTCGTCACCATGTGCAGCCCGGCCCGGGCGATGTTGGCGATCAGTCGTGACGCGTACGCGGCGTTGTAGGAATGCATGGCCGTGGTGTGACTGGCCGTCACCCGCCCGCCCAGCCCGCGCCGGATGGTCTCGGCCACCATCGTCTCCAGGAACCGGGAGTGCTCGTCGTCGGTCTCGTCGCAGTGGATGTCGACGCGCAACCCGTGCTCCTGGGCCAGCGCCATCGCGAACCGCACCGACTCGACGCCGTCCTCCCGGGTCAGCTCGTAGTGCGGGATCGCGCCGACCACGTCCGCGCCCAGTTCGACCGCCCGGCGCATCAGATCCTCGCCGCCGTCGAACGACCGGATCCCCTGTTGCGGGAACGCCACCAGCTGCAGATCCATCATCCCGCGCACCTCGTCGCGCAGCTCGACCAGCGCCCGCAGCGCCCGCAGCTGCGGGTCGCAGACGTCGACATGACTGCGCACGTGCTGCACCCCGCAGGCAAGCTGCCAGCGCAGCACCCGCCGCACCCGGTCCTTGACATCCTCGACGGTCAGGTCGCGCACCCGCTCGGCCCAGATCGCGATCCCCTCGAACAGCGATCCGGACCGGTTCGGCCGCGGCTGCCCGACGGTGAGCACCGCGTCGAGGTGGATGTGCGGCTCGACCAGCGGCGGGGTGACCAGCCGGCCGCCCAGGTCGCGCGTCTCCTTCGCCGGGCCGGCCGGCACGATCCGCCCGCCGTCGATGCCGATGTCGCCGCGGGAGGTGTTGGTGAGCAGCAGATCGATCATGCCCCGAGTCTGGCCGACGTACGTTACGCGCGGAAGGCGCGCCCCGGCGGGTTGGTGGCGTCAGCCCCGCCGGGCCAGCCACTTCAGGATCGCCTCGGTCGTTTCCTGCGGCTTCTCCTGCTGGATCCAATGACCGCAGTCCAGATTGACCACTTCCACGTTCGGCACGAACTCCGTCAGTCGTTCCGCCCTGGCGACCGTGTCGCGGTCGCCGTAGATCATGAGGGCAGGCTGCCGGATGATCGGGTCCACGTCCGCCAGCAGATGCCAGTTGCGGTCCAGGTTCCGGTACCAGTTGAGTCCGCCCGTGAACCCGGTCGACTCGAAGGCAGAGACGAAGACGGCCAGTTCGCTGTCACTCATGATGGGCTCGCCGAGCGGGGCCCCCGCTCGGGCCAGGTTGATCAACGCATTGCCCGGCTGAGGCGGGGCGAGGGGCACGTTCTTCCGGTACAGGTTCCGGAGGAACTGGTACGTGTTCTCCTCGAACACGGCGTCGGCGACGCCCGGCTGCCGGTTGAAGTGGACGAAGTAGAAGTCGGCGCCGAGCACGGCCGCCATGAGCTCGATCCAGGGTGTCTCTCCGCGCTCCTGGTAGGGCACGCTCAGCGCTACCACGCCGTTGACCCGGTTCGGGTGCAGCAGGGTCAGGCCCCAGACGACGAAGGCGCCCCAGTCATGGCCGACGAAGGTGGCGTCCTCGTAGCCGTAGTGGTCGAGGAGCGCGACGAGGTCACCCGACAGGTGCTCGATGTCGTAGTCCGTCACCGCGGCGGGACGGGACGAGTTGCCGTACCCCCTCTGGTTCGGGGCGATGACGTGGTAGCCCGCCGCCGCCAGGGCCGGCACCTGATAGCGCCAGGAAAAGGCGTGCTCCGGCCAGCCGTGACAGAGCACGATCGGGTTCCCCGCGTTCTGCCGGCCGGCTTCGAAGACTTCGAGCTCGACGCCGTTGACCGAAATGCGGGTGGGCTCGGGAAAATCGATTGTCATGCCGGCATCGTGCCGACCCATACCGGTCACCTCCTGACCGGTTTTGGTGGAAGTGTTGCCCGGGTGCGAGCCGACCGGTTGATGGCCATCCTCCTCCTGCTGCAACACCGCGAGCAGGTGACCGCGGCGGAGGTCGCCCGCGAGCTGGAGATCTCCGAGCGCACCGCCCGCCGCGACCTCGACGCCCTGGGCATGGCCGGCGTGCCGGTGTACTCCGTGCAGGGCCGGCGCGGTGGCTGGCGCCTCGTGGGCGGCGCCCGCACCGACCTGTCCGGGTTGACCGCGAGTGAGGCCCGCGCCCTGTTCCTGGTCGCCGGCCCCGCCTCGTCGGTCACGCCGGCCCTGAAACCGGCCCTGAAAGCGGCGCTGCGCAAGCTCGTCCATGCCCTGCCGGAGCCGTTCCGGGCGCAGGCCGAGGCGGCGGCGTCATCACTCGTGACGGACCCGCAACGATGGGGGTCCCGCCGGGTCGAGCCCCGACCGCCTCGCTTCCTCGACGAGCTCCAGGATGCGGTGATCCGCGGCGTCCAGGTCCGGCTCGGCTACACCGACCGGGACCGCAGCGAAACCGAGCGGACCGTCCACCCGCTGGGCATCGTCGCCAAAGGCCCGTCGTGGTACCTCGTCGCCGACACCGGGACCGGCCGGCGGACCTTCCGGATCGACCGCGTCTCGTCCGTCGACCCGACCGGCGATCCCGTGCACCGGCCCGATGACTTCGACCTGGCGCAGAGCTGGCGCGCGATCGCCGACGAGGTCGAACGCAAGCGAACACCCCTCGAGGCCCGGGCGATCTGCGCGCCCCACGGGATAGACGTGCTCCGGATGGGATTCGGCGCCCGGCTCGTAGTGGGAGGGCCTACGCCCGACGGCCGCGTCGAGGTGGTGATCCGCGGCAACGACGAACACCTCCTCGCCGGCGAGCTCGCCGGGCTGGTCGCCTACCTCGAGGTGACCGGGCCGCCGGGGGTGCGCGATCACCTGGCCTCGATCGGCAACGCGCTCGCCGAGCGATACGGCGTCTATCCGGACTGAGCCGCTGCCTTCCGGAGTTCGTTCAGCCACTCGATGCCGAGCCGGTGGCCGTCGGGGAATTGGTCGTCGCGGTCCCACCGCCACGCTGTGATCATCGCCAGTACGAGCGTCCGGCAGTCCCGCAGCAGCTGGTGATCGACGCCCGGGTAGTGGTCCGCGACCTCGTCGGGCGCGTGGGCCAGGTCGAACTCGACGGGTCCCCGGCAGCAGGTCTCGAAGTCGATGAATAGCGGGCCCGCCCGAGTCGGGAGCAAGTTGCCCGGATGAGGTTCGCCGTGCAGGAGTTGCTCGGGCCGGCGGCTCTCGCTGACCGCTCGTCGCAAGCGGTCCAACGTGCCGGCGAGGAAGGCTCGCTGCGGGTCGGCCAGCGCCGGCGTGCGGAACGGGTCGGCCACCAGCGTCTGCGCCTCCGCAACCCGGTCGGTGAAGTGCGGGGTGGGCAGGTCGACCATGCGCATTCCGGCGTGCAGCCGTTCCAGCGCCTCGGCGTAGTCCGCGGCGGGGATCGCTTGGGTGGTCACTGGTTCGTAGTAGGCCCAGAGCGTGACCTCGTAGTCGCCGCGGACGAAGACCTCGGGCGATGCCAATGCGGCCACCGGGCTACCGACCTCGGCCAGCCGCTGGGCGACATCCCGTTCGAACGCGGCGCCCCCGTGCGCCGCCGGGGCCACTCGGGCCAGCACGTCGCAGGGCCGCAAACGCAGGCTGAGCTTGTTCGAGTTGTGCAGGACGGCGGCGTCGTGGGCGGCCAGGCCGAGCGATGAGGCGCTCGAGATGGCCGCCTCGGTTGCCCGCCGGGCCTCATCCGCCTGCATCGAAGCACCGTAGCTCGACAAATCTTCTCGCGGCGACTTTTCATCATCGGTCAATAGGACCGGCAGTTCGCTGCCGTAAAAGCGTTATACGTGGCCGCGTTGCCTGGTCGCTGTCGTCGATCCGGAGCCCTGCTGCCTGACGATGTCGACCAGTAAAAGTTCCAGCGCCGACCCGGTACTTTCACTCACGGTTCCCCTCGCCGGGGCGCATCGCGCGTCGCAGCCATTGCTCTAAGTCGATGGCATCCTTCGTCCTCGCGGCACTGATTGCCTGCCCAATCCCTTGCCGAGCCGAGAATCCGGAACGCCTTACCAGACATTGACCACTCGCCATATCCCGCGGTAGCGTTCGCCGAAAGTTGCCAGAATGTTTCGGAATGTTTCGGATTCACGTCCGCATCATCACTGACCGACCCGTGGCTCATCCGACCCCGCAGGAGCCTCGCGAAGGCGGCCCCTCACCGTCCCCCGAGCACAGGCCACAAGGAGTGTCATGAATCGCTTGAAGAGATCCAGCCGGTACCGATGGGTGGCAGCCGCCGCGACGGGTCTGCTGGCGGCGGCCGGCACCGCGGTCCTCATCCCCTCCGCGGAAGCGGCGGCCGGCACGCTGGGCGCCGCCGCGGCCCAGTCGGGCCGCTACTTCGGCACCGCGATCGCCGCCGGCCGGTTGGGTGACTCGACCTACACCACGATCGCCGGGCGCGAGTTCAACATGGTCACGGCCGAGAACGAGATGAAGCCGGACGCGACCGAGCCCCAGCGCGGTCAGTTCAACTTCAGCTCCGGCGACCAGATCTACAACTGGGCGACCCAGCGCGGCATGAAGGTACGCGGCCACACCCTCGCGTGGCATGGCCAGCAACCCGGCTGGATGCAGAGCCTGAGCGGCAGCTCGCTGCGCCAGGCGATGATCGACCACATCAACGGCGTGATGGCGCACTACAAGGGCAAGCTGGCCGCATGGGACGTGGTCAACGAGGCCTTCAACGAGGACGGCAGCCGCCGCAACTCCAACCTGCAGGGCACCGGCAACGACTGGATCGAGGTGGCGTTCCGGACCGCCCGCAACGCCGACCCGTCGGTCAAGCTCTGCTACAACGACTACAACATCGAGAACGCGACGTACGCCAAGACCGTGGCCGTGCTCAACATGGTCAGAGACTTCAAGTCCCGCGGCGTACCCATCGACTGCGTCGGCCTGCAGACCCACTTCACCGGCGGCAGCTCACTGCCCGGCAACTTCCAGACGACGCTGACCAACTTCGCCAACGCCGGCGTGGACGTGGCGCTGACCGAGGTCGACGTCACCAACGCCGCCACCTCCCAGTACGCCGGGCTGACCCAAGCGTGCATGAACGTGGCGCGCTGCCTGGGAATCACCGTGTGGGGAGTGCGCGACAGCGACTCGTGGCGTTCCAGCGAGAGCCCGCTGCTGTTCGACGGTGGCGGCAACAAGAAGGCCGCGTACACCTCGGTCCTCAACGCGCTCAACGCCGCCACGCCCACCCCGACCGGCCCGACGCCGACCGGGCCCACACCCACCGGTCCGACGCCCACCGCGCCGAGCGGGGCGAACGAGATCAGGGGTACGCAGTCCGGCCGGTGCATCGACGTGCCGAGCGTCTCGCACAGCAACGGCACGCGGGTTGCTCTGTGGGACTGCAACGGCCAATCCAACCAGCAGTGGACGTACACCTCGAGCAAGCAGTTGATGGTGTACGGCAACATGTGCCTGGACGCCGCCGGCTCCGGCAACGCCTCGGCCGTGCAGATCTACAGCTGCAACGGGCAGACGAACCAGCAGTGGAACGTCAACTCGAACGGCACGATCACCGGCGTACAGTCCGGACGCTGCCTGGACGTCTGGGGCACCGCCAACGGCCAGCAGGTCCAGATCTACGACTGCAACGGACAGGCGAACCAGCAGTTCCAGCTGGTGCCCCTCGGCGGCACCACCTCACCGACACCGACGCCGACCACGCCCACACCGACGCCGACCGGCAGCACGTGCACGCTTCCGTCGTCGTACCGGTGGAGTTCGACGGGTTCGCTGGCCAGCCCGAAGAACGGCTGGACCTCGCTGAAGGACTTCACGAATGTCGTCTACAACGGCAAGCACCTGGTGTACGCGTCGAACGTGTCGAACGGCTCGTACGGCTCGATGAACTTCACCCCGTTCACCAACTGGTCGGACATGGCCTCGGCCGGCCAGAACGGGATGAGCCAGGGCACGGTGGCGCCCACGCTGCTCTACTTCGCCCCGAAGAACATCTGGGTGCTGGCCTACCAGTGGGGTCCCACGTCGTTCAGTTACAAGACGTCCACCGATCCCACCAACGCCAACGGCTGGTCCGGCGTGCAGACGCTGTTCACCGGGACGATCGCGGACGCCCCGTACGGTGTGATCGACCAGACGCTCATCGGCGACGACCAGAACATGTACCTGTTCTTCGCCGGCGACAACGGCAAGATCTACCGGGCCAGCATGCCGATCGGGAACTTCCCGGGCAGCTTCGGCTCGTCGTACACCACGGTCATGAGCGACTCGACCAACAACCTGTTCGAGGCGGTCGAGGTCTACAAGGTCCAGGGCCAGAACCAGTACCTGATGATCGTCGAGGCGATCGGCAGCCAGGGCCGCTACTTCCGCTCGTTCACCTCGTCCAGTCTGAGCGGTTCGTGGACGCCGCAGGCGGCCAGCGAGAGCAACCCGTTCGCGGGCAAGGCCAACAGCGGAGCCACCTGGACCAACGACATCAGCCACGGTGACCTGGTCCGCAACAATCCCGATCAGACCAAGACCGTCGACCCGTGCAACCTGCAACTGCTCTACCAGGGCAAGGACCCCAGTGCGGGCGGCGACTACAACAACCTGCCGTGGCGTCCGGGCCTGCTCACGCTGCAGCGCTAGCGGCCTCCGGCCCCGACTGCTGAGCCGCTGCCGGCAGGCGAACTCCGCCTGCCGGCAGCGGCGACCCTCCAGGTCCTCCCCCGCAGCTCGGTATCCCCGCGTCACGCACCGCCATTGACGGCGCCGGTGCGCAGCGCTCCCTCCTTGACTTTCCACTTGGCCAGCAGTGCGTCGTAGGTCCGGTCGTTGATCAGGGAGTACAACGCGGTTTGGATTGCGGCGGTGAGCGTCTTGCGGTCCTTGGCAACACCGATGCCGTACGGGATGGCTTCGATCTGCGGGCCGGAAAGCTCCAGGCTGGTCATCTTCTGCACATCGAGCGCGGCAATCGGAAAGTCATTGAGAGCGGCGTCGGCTTTCTTGTCTCGCACATACGCCGACGGAGTATTGCTGAGCACAAGGGTCAGGCCTTTGGCGCCACAGGCCTCTTTCTGAGCAGCGGCCATGTCGACGAACACGGTGTCGGGCTGGACAGCAACCCGTCGGCCGCACAGCCCGGGCATGCCACCGACATCGCCCACGCCCTTGTTCACGACGATCGACGTACCGGCATTGAGGTAGTCGACGAAGTCGGCTTTCTGTTGGCGTGCGGCCCGATCGAACATGGATGAGATAGACGCGTCTATCGTATGTGCCTTGACCTGGTCGAGTAGATCGCCGAACGCCACGGTCCGCCATTGGATCCGGGTTCCGAGCCGGGCGGCTATAGCCTCGGCTATGTCGACGTCGAGTCCGGCGTAGGTGGAACCGCGCTTGAAGGTCATAGGCTCGAACGTCGGATCGGTGCCGACGACAAGAACGTTGCCCGCTCTGACCGACTCGGGCAGCGCGGCCCGGGCCTCGGCGAGCCGGTCAACGGACGTCACGGTCTGCGGGGACGGCGTGGAGCACGCGGCTCCGCCGCCAACGATGATCCCGGCCGAGAGCACCAAGAGAAGACGTCGCATGATGACCCTTCGTGATTTCCCGGTTATCCCATCGGCGGCAGACGGTCACGCCTTAGCGTAGATTCGTCCGCCATGCGGCAATCGCGAGTTATGTGGGAGCTGGCCGGGAGGCGTCATGACGTTCACCATTCGGCGTCAGATCGGGGTCCTTGCCGTGGCGGGGTTCGTCCTGGTCATCGCCGCGGGGGCCATCGGCTATCGCGGAACGTCGGCCATTGCGGCTCAGCAGACCACCGCCCGGAACGCGGCGGCAGCATTGCAGGCGGCGCAGTCGGTGGACATCGCGCGGGCTCTGTTTCGCGGCAACGTGCTTGCCACAGTGGTCACGAACAACGCCGCCGAACGGCAAACGGTCCTTGACCGCCTCGGCGACAACGTCGCTGCTGCCCGCTCCGGCGTCGACCAGGTCATCCGATATGTGCCCGAGCTGCGGCCCACCGCCGACGCTGTGCTGCCGGGGCTGGATCAGTTGATCGCGTCTGGTCAGCGGATAGTCACGCTGGCCAGCCGCGTCGCCTCTGATCCGCGGCGCACGGCCGCTCTGGCCGCCCGTCCGGCCTACGACGCGGTCGACGCCAAAGCCGCCCGCGCGGTCGCGGCATTGACCACGGCCATCGACCAGCAGGTCAAACGCTCATCCGACCGCGCCGCCTCAGTCGCCGACCAGGCACAACTGCTCACCTTGATCACCTGCGTCGCGTCCGCTCTGCTGCTGGGTGGGGCCGCATTGGGGCTCGCCCGCCGGATCGCTCAGCGGATGAGCCACAGCCTCACCACGGCGGAAGCGATCGCCGGGTACGACCTGACCGTGGACGCGTCGTTGCCCGGAGGCGACGAACTGGCGCAGCTGGGCAACAGCCTCGACAAGATTGTCGAGTCGCTGCGCACCGCGATGGCAGAGATCGGCGGCAACGCGAACGCGGTTGCCGCCGCATCCGAGGAACTCACCGCCACCAGCCGTCAACTGTCCCAAGGCGCGGCCACGGCCTCGTCCGAGGCTGCGCGGGCCAGCCGAGACATCAGAGATGTCACCGCCGGCGTCGACGAAGCCACCGCGGCTGCCCAAGGCCTCGAGTCGTCGATTCAAAACATCGGCGCAGCCGTGGACGAGGCCGGCAACGTCGCCGCCGAGGCGGTGGATCTTGCGGTAGCCACCAATCAGACCATCGAACGCCTGCGCATCTCGAGCGAGGAGGTGTCCGCCGTGGTCAGCATCATCACCGCGATCGCCGAGCAGACGAACCTGCTCGCCCTCAACGCCACCATCGAAGCGGCCCGGGCCGGTGAGCAGGGTAAAGGCTTCGCCGTCGTCGCCGGCGAGGTCAAGGACCTGTCCCAGGAAACGGCCTCAGCCACGGGTGACATCTCCGCGAAGGTCGCGGCCATGCAACGCGACACCGCGAGCGCCTTCGCCGCAATCAGCCGAATCAATCAGGTGATCGAGCGGGTCAATACCTTGCAGCATTCGATCTCGGCGGCGGTCGAGGTCCAAACGCGCGCCACCGGGCAGATCGTCGCTAGCGTGAGCTCCGCAGTGCACTCAGCGACCGGAGTTTCCAGCTCGATCAACCGCGTCGCCGACACGACGACTTCGACGCACGAAGCCGCCACACAGACCGAGTCAGCCGCCCTCGAGCTGGCGTCGCTCTCACAGCAGCTACGCCGGGTCGCCGACCGCTTCCGGCATTGAGCATGCCGTCGCACCTCAGAGGCCTCGAGCCTGACCCTAAGGGGCTGCGATGCCGGCATCACGCAGGCAAGTTCGGTTACCGTGGCCCGGGTGCGGCGTGCTTCACGGGAGTCCCCCTCTCAGTTGGGCGCTGCCCCATTCACGTACCGCGAGGTCGGTGCCACCCGGCTCGGGCCGATGCCCGCGGGCGCGTACGGACATGTGTTCCGAGATGTCAGTCTGGGAAATGGACGTGAGCTCTTCGAGCGCGCGGCTGCCGCATTGTTCGAGTGGCGGATGCATGAGGAGGCTGGGCTCGCCGTTGTGTATGCCGGCGGCAAACCGGCACCGGGCGTCGTGGTCGTCCTGCGGGCCGGTTGGGGCCCGCTGAGTCTGAGGATTCCCTGCCGAGTCGTTTACACCGTGGAGGAAGCCGATCGTCGTGGGTTCGCCTACGGAACTTTGCCCGGTCATCCGGAAAGTGGCGAGGAGGCGTTCACGGTTGTCATGACCGCGACGGGTGATGTGCGGGGTCGGATTCGAGCGTTCAGCCGCCCTGCGTCGCTGCTTGCGCGGGCCGGCGGCCCGTTCAGTCGCTTGGTGCAGCAGTATGCGACGGACCGCTACGTCAACGCGCTCCGCCACCAGGCCCGGCCTGAGCGGACCTTCGAGTAGCCGGTAACCCTTACCCGGCGCTAGCCGCTGTCACGATGGCCAGCTCGAGGTCAGGCCGTCCTCGATGAGCCGGGCCGCGCGTTGGACGTCGGTCGTGACCTCGTCGTGCAACTTCGCGGGATCGGATGTGGTGGCCAGATGGCGGCGCAGGCTTTGGAACTGGACTCGCCAGAGGCCGAGCAGCGCCGCCGCCGCAATTTGTGGCTCGGGGTCGTCGGGACCTAGGCCGGCCCGCTCGGCCAGCACTTCCGCGGCCACGGTCACGAAGCGGTCCATCGTGTCGCTCTGGTAGGCCCGCAGCGAGGGGGTCGAGGCGATCAACGCGCCGAAGCGCCGGTAGTCCGCGATCGCTGAGCCCGGGTCGCCGCTGGCGGCCACGCCCGCGGTGATGGCGGTGAGCTCGGCGTCGAGGATGCGCAGCGCCGCACGTACCGGGGGCACCGAGGAGTCGGCGAGGCCCGCGCGCAGGGCCGACATGGTGGTCTCGAGCTGGTCCAGAACCAGGGATTCCTTGGTCGGGAAGTAGTTGAAGACCGTCTTCTCCGAGACGCCGCAGGCCTCGGCGACGTCGGCCACCCGGAACGCGTCGAACCCGTGCCGCAGGAACAGCCGCGCCGCGGTATCGGACAGCCGACGGCGCATCTCGCGCTTCTTGCGCTCGCGGAGCCCTTCGGTCATGCGCCCAGCTTAGTACAGTCTCAGAAAAACTACTGCTACTGTAAGTTTACAGAGGCAGTAAAAAAGGAGGGATCATGAGTGAGTTCCGCATCGTACGTGACTATCCGTACCCGATCGAACACGTCTGGCGGGTGCTGACCGAGCCCGCACTCGTAGCCCAGTGGACCGTCACCGGGCAGGGCGGGCGGCCGGAAGGCTTCGAGCCCGTCGCCGGCAACCACTTCCGGCTGGTCGCGAAGCCGGTGATGGGCTGGCGCGGGATCGTCGACTGCGAGGTTCTGGAGGTCGACGAGCCCCGGCTGCTGCGCTACACCTGGGTCGGGGACGAGGGTGCGGCGCCCAGCTTCGTGGCGTACCGGCTGGAGGAGTCGCCGACCGGCACCCGGTTCACCTGGGAGCACACCGGTTTCGCAGGCGTCGGCGGCTTCTTCATGGCGAAATTGCTGCGGTCGGTGCGGACCAAGATGCTGACGGTCGCCGTTCCGGCCGTCCTTGAGCAGACCTATCGACCAGCAGCGAGCCCGTGACGAGCTCACGCGGGCACGGCATGGCTACCAGGACGAGACGTTCCCCGTCCTTGAGCCCGGCGAGATGCCGCCAGCCGGACCGGCGCCAAGCGGCGAACCTGCCGACCTGGCACCGCGGGGTCCCGTCTGGCGCGCACGGGTGCGCCTTCATAGCCGCGCCACATTCCCGTCCGAATGCCGCAGCGCGGCCGGTGGAGATCTGACGAGAGCAGCTCCGCCCTCGCCTTTCTTCATCCAGAAGTGGGCCCACCACGCCGCGAGCGTCAAAGGCGTGACGCCGTGAGGTGCATGACAGGGAGCGGCGAGGATCACACGCCATTTTCTGCAATTCTCATCACGCCATCGCAAGAGTGCCTATCATCACGCCGGCGGCCGACAATTCGCGAGCCGGTGAGGATTTTCCCGCTGGATACATTCGCTGCGCGTAATCGACATGTGACTGCTCCAGGGTTGTTTGCCATGAGGCCTTTTCGCCGTACTCCCGAAAGCCCGGACTCGCACGTGTCGTGGGCGGCCGAAGTCATCGAGCTGGGTGCGGTGTTCTTCGCTGTCGGTCTTGCGCACCTGTTCGTCAGCATGGTCGGTCATCACGCCGACGGGGCGGCCATGCTGATCGTCAGTGGCGCCGCCCTGATCGCCGCGATGCTCCTGCACCGATGGTGGGGTGCCCGCCGCCGCACCAAGAACGCCGCCACGCCGGCGCGGGGGGCGATGATGCAAGACCTGTTGTCCGTCCCGGCGGGCGACCGCAACCTGTTACGGCTGCGTACGACGCTGTCGGACCGACCGGGCAGCCTCGCCGCGCTCAGCGGGCAGCTCGCACGCCTGGACGTGAACATCCTCGCCATCCAGGTGCACCCGGACAACGACAGCGCGGTCGACGACCTGCTGATCGCCGCTCCCCGCGCCGTGACTTCGCAGCAGGTCGTCGCGGCGGTCGAGGCCGGCGGCGGCACCCGGACCCGCGCCGGTCACGCCGACGCACACGACCTCATCGACCCCGCCACCCGCGCCCTGAGCCTGACCGCACGCGTGCTGCGCGAGCCGAGCATGCTGCAGCCCGCCCTGCTCAGCCTGCTGTCAGCCGACGCCACGGCGGTCGAGCCCGAGGGCTTCGACCCGGCCACCACGGCGAAACTGCAGGACCCCGACGGACATCCGCTGTACGTCTCGCGCCCCGCCCTCGCGTTCACTCCTACGGAACTGTCGCGCGCCCAAGCCCTGATCAACGTGTGCGCCCAAGCACCCGTCAAATAGCCCCTGCCCCGTCACCATCGCCGGCGTTGATCTGCATTTCGGTGGGCTGTCTCTTCGGATGCGGCGGCTTACCGACTTTTTACGCCACCGCAGATCCGGATGGCGAAACCGTTGATCAGTCGGGGGCGTGGCGCTCGCTGATGACCTTGCCGCCGAGTCCGGACCGGGACGTGGGTTGGCCGATCAGTTCCACGAGAACCTCGTCGCGACATTGCTCGCCGAACACCGAACTGACTGCTTGGGTGAACGCGGAGACCAGTTGCGACACGACGCTGGCCGCGTCCGCCCTGGCGAACACCTCCTCGCGCATGCCGAAGGTGACCGCCGGCGCGGCCGTGGCAACCGCCGCTCCGCCGCGAGCCCACCGTCCGGCCGGGATCCCGACGAGCCTGACCTCCACCGACGGGCGGGCCCACTCCCCGTACACGGACACGACGGCGGCCGTCAGCTCTCGGATGAGGTCGGGCTCACGCCCGGCGAGCTCGTCCTCGAGCGCGTACAGCGTCACGTGGGGCATCGACAACTCCTCCGGTGTCGCAGACCAACGGCCGAACGTCGCTCGGTGGCCCGGGCAGATCAGACGTACTCAACTTGGCAGATCCGGACGTTGATCATCCGGCTCGTGTGCGGTCAGCGGCGGTAGGTTCGCTTGGCCGTGTACTTGACGTTGCCCGCCTTGTCGTAGGCGCGGATCTGCACGGTGAACTTCTTTCCGTATTTCTTCGGGTTCACCGTGAAGCTGTACGCCGCCTTGGTGTCGGTGGCGATGACCTTGCCGTTGACCAGCAGCTGCACACGGGCGACACCGAACCGGTCGCTGGCCTTCGCGGTGACCTTGAACTTCTTGGTCAGCTTCGCGTTGTTGCTGGGCGCCTGCTGGTATTTCACCGCGGGCAGCGTGTTGTCGACCGTGATCGCCCGCTTGACGGTGGTGACGTTGCCGGCCTTGTCCATGACCGTGACCTCAAGGGTGCGGCGTCCGTCGGCGACCCGGCGGCTGTCGATGCGGACGCGCCACGGCGCCTGATGGGTATAGGCGAGCTCGTTGATGTAGCCGCTCATGTAGACCAGGCCGGTCGCGTCCCGGACTCCCGTGACGGCATTCGTGAAGACGCCATGCACGTACGCGTTCGCCGCGGGGGTGAACGTGATCGCCGGGCGGTCGTTGTCGACGATCACCGAGCGGGTGTGCTCGGCGACGTTGCCCAGGGAGTCGTAGGAGCGGATCGTCATCGTCGCCCGGCCGTTGACCGCCGCCGGGTCCCACTTCAGCCAGACCGCGTCAGTGCCGTTGCAGCAGATCGACCGGTCGGTACGGATCAGCTTGCCGTTGACCCACAGCTCGACGCGGTCGACCAGAGCCGGGTCACGGGAGTCGACAAGGACGCCGCGGCCGGTCCTGCTGACGTAGCCGTCGGTCTCGTCCCACGCCAGATCCAGGCTGGGTGGTGTGTTGTCGACGTGGGCGTGTGCCTGGTTGACGGTGACGTTGTCGAGCTGGTCGTAGGTCCGGGACTGCAGGAGCACCATGCCGGTGCGGCCGCTGGTGTCCCAGGTGACGGTCCACGGCGCCGTGGTAGCGGAGTCGATCACCCGGCCGTCGAGCAGCAGGTCGATGCGCCGGACCGTTTGCGGTTGTTCACGAGGCGTCAGGTTGAACTGCTTGACGCCGCGGAAACTGTTGTCCTTGTTCGGATAGGTGCTGCTGGGCCAGGGGAAGTCGGCCAGCGGGGCGTAGTTGTCGACCCGCACGGTCACCGGCTCGCTCGTCGTCCAGGCCCCGTGTGAGTCGGTCAAGCGCAAGCTGACAATGACGTCGGCGTCGACGATGTCCCTGGTGTTCCACGAGAGGGTCCACGGCGCCGCGACAGCCGTTGCCGCACGGTTCCCGTTGGCTAACAGCATGACGGATTGGACGTCGGTCCCCGGGGCGATGGTCGGCTGGACGACCACGGTCTTGTTGATGCGCTGCCCGGGAGCCAGACCCAGGCTCACGACCGGCGACTCGGCCGCCCGCGCGGGCGCCGCACCGACACCGACGACCAGCACGGCGACCAGCGCGGCGACAGAGACAGCCAGACGCGGCGTCCGCTTCACGATTCCCCCGAAGGATCGATGTGTGCGCGGATCGTACCGGAGCCCATGCCCGCGGCGCCGACCTGCGCCGCGCACCATCCGTCGACACGTTATCGGCGGCAGATCCGCGAATCGTGGGGTCTACCGGTTTGGGCTATCCCGACGCCGAGGTCCGCCCTTCTAGGCGCTCGGCCCGTTGCTGGCGCCCGGCCGCTCTCGCGAAAGTACGAGAGCGGCCGGGCGCTGCCGTTGACGTCCCGACCCGAGTCGGGACGAGCGCCGATGTGCCCGGGACAGCTCCCCTCGCACGGTGGGACGCACGCGGCGCGGAGCGTCGCGACGACGCCGGGAGGCTGCCATGCAAACGAACACGATCAATCGCGCGGTGGGGATGGCCGCATGGACGGGCGCCTGGGTCGGGTCGGTACTGGCGCCGATCCACGCGCTGAGCCGGTTCGCCACGGCCGACGGTGCGGGGGACCTGGAGAGCTCGGTGGTACGGGCCTGGGCGGAGCCGGGCGCACGACTGCTCCGTCCACTGCTGTCCTGGTCGGACGCCGACACGGTCTATGTGACGTACGGGCGCGTGTGGTTTCCGTTGATCCTGGTCGCCACGGCGGCCGCCATCGTTGTGCGGCGGGGCCGTGAACCGCGCGGTGCGGAGCGCTGGGGATGGTGGATCACGCTGGTCGGCTATGTCGTCGCTACGTTGTCGACGGTGGGTGACTACTACACGCCGTGGATGGATCAGACGTTCGCGTTCGTCGGCATCCCCGCCATCCTGACCAGCATTCTGGGTTCGGCGGTACTCGGCATCGTCCTGCTGCGCCGAGATTTCCGGCCGCCGGCGACGGCCTGGCTGCTGGCCACCTGGCTGCCGTTGTTCTTCGTGCTCAGCGCCCTGATCGCGATGGGGGCGGCGCTGTTGCCGATGCTTTGGGCGTGGGGAATTGCCGGCCGCTTCCTGGCCCGACCCGCCACGCCTACCGCCGCTGCGGCGCCTGCTTCCTCGCCGCCGGCCGGAACGACGAGGTCGCGATGAGCGGTGTCCGCGGTACCCTGCGGGTGGCGCGCCGGCGGTACGCGTCCGCTCGGATGGCCTGCCGACGCGAGATGGAGTCGGCGTGAACACCGCAATCCCGCTCCCCGCCTCGGTTGCCCCGACGCGAACCGGCGTTGTGGCGCCGCGGCGGGCCGCGGGTGCGCTGGCCGGCATCACCGGCCTAGCCGTGCTGCTGTCGGTGGTGTTGATGGTCTCCAACCGGCCTGGCATCGATGCGCTGGTGGCCGGCCATGATCTGGTCGGCGCCGTGGTCGCCCTGTCGTTCGGCGCAGTCGGCGCGACAGTGCTGCGCCGGCATCCCACGCACGCCCTCGGCTGGGTGTTCCTGTCCATCGCACTGCTGGAGGCGATCGCGGGACTGGGCGCCGCGTACGCTGCGCGTCGGCCGACGCCGCCGCTCGCGGGCCTCGCCGGGCTGATCGGCGACCGGATCTGGTTTCCCGGCGCGATCGTTGCCATCGCGCTGGTGACACCGCTGTTCCCGGACGGACGAGCGGCCTCGAAACGGTGGCGGCCGCTGATCTGGGTCGGCGTGGCCGTTTCCGCGCTGGCCTTTGCCGGAGTCTGGCTCGTCGACCTCCCGGCCGGGCGCTATCCGCAGTGGGACAGCCCACTGGAGTTGCCGTCCCCGGCCCAGCCCGCCCTGGTCGCAGCCGTCACGGTCCTCCAATTGACCGCAGCTGCCTGCGGGCTCCTCGGCGGCATTGCTCTGCTGATCCAGATGCGGCGCGGAACGCCGGCGCACCGACGCCGGCTCGGGTGGTTCTTCGTCGCGTTCCTGGTCGGTGTGACCGGCCAGCTCTTCGACTCGGTGAGCCCGGCGATCCCGCTGGTGGCCTGGGCGCTGTTCCCGGTCGGGCTGGGCGTGGCGATGCTGCGTTACGGCCTGTTCGACGGCGACCGACTGCTCAGCCGCACACTGGTCTCGATCGTGCTGACCGTCGCCATCGCCGGCGTGTTCGGCTTCGCCATCGGGCTCGGGTCGAACTGGCTCGGTGGCGAGAGTGCCGGGGCCGTGGCCGCCGCGGTCGTGATCGCACTGGGCATGGCACCGGCTCGTGAGCTCGTCCAGCGCGGCGTCGACCGGTTGATCTACGGCCGGCCCCGCGACCCGTACACCGTGCTCACCCGGCTCGGCCGGCAGCTGGCCACGACTATCGCACCCGACGAGGTGCTGCCCGTGGTCGTGGACGCGGTCGCCGATGCGCTGCGCCTGCCGTACGTGGCGGTCACCCTCACCGGGGAGGCCCGGCCGGCCGCCGCCCGCGGTACGGCGCCGGTGGTCACCGTCGACCTGCCCCTGCTGCACGCCGGCACGGCGGTCGGTACCCTGCGCGTCGGGCCGCCCGGCGGCCGTTCGTTCCTCGATCCGCAGGATCAACGGCTGCTCCACGGCTTCGCACAACAGATCGGGCCGGCCGCCTACGGGGTTCAGCTCACCCACGACCTACGGCGATCCCGGGACAGCCTCGCCACCGCCCGGGACGAGGAACGGCACCGGATCCGGCGCGACCTGCACGACGGGCTCGGGCCCACGCTCGCCGGTGTCGCACTCGGACTCGGCGCCGCCCGGCGCGCCGCCACGACGCCGGCGAGCCGGGAACTGCTGAGCAGCCTCGAAGCCGAGGTCAAGGACAGCCTGGATGACGTCAAGCGGCTGGTCGCCGACCTGCATCCCACCGCGCTCGAACAAGTCGGACTGATCGCCGCGCTGCACGGCTATGCCGACACCGTCACCATCCGCAGCGGCGGTGCCCTGCACGTCACGGTGCAGGCGCCCGACGCGCTGCGCCTGTCCGCCGAGGTGGAAGTCGCCGCCTACCGGATCGCCCTGGAGGCGGTCACCAACGTCACCCGGCACGCCCGAGCCACCCGATGCGCCGTGTCCGTATGCGTCACCGGCGACGATCTGGTGATCCAGATCTGCGACGACGGCGTCGGCGTCCCGAGCACCCCGCCACCGGGACTGGGGCTGCGGTCGATCGCGGAGCGAGCAGCCGAACTGGGCGGAGCGGCCACCGTCGAGGCGGGCGCGGCCGGCGGGACGGTCGTCCGGGCACAACTCCCGCTGCGGACCGCGACATGACCGTCAGAGTCGTCATAGCCGACGACCACCCCGTGTTTCGGCGTGGCCTGCGCGCCGCGCTGTCCGACGCCCCCGCGGTCACCGTGACCGGGGAGGTCACCGACGGGGCCGCAGCCGTCGCCGCCGCGCTCGAGGACACCGCCGACGTAGTCCTCATGGACCTGCACATGCCGGGCATGACCGGCATCGACGCCACCCGGGAGATCCGCCGCGTCGCGCCGGCGGTGGCCGTACTCGTGCTGACCATGTTCGACAACGACGAGTCGCTGTTCACCGCCATGCGCGCCGGCGCACGCGGCTACCTCGTCAAAGGCGCCGAACAAGACGAGATCGTACGAGCGATCATCGCCGTCGCCGCCGGAGAGGCAGTTTTCGGCGCCGGCATCGCGGAACGCGCCCTCGCCTACTTCACCGCCGCACCGTCGGGCACCCGCGCGGCGCGACCCTTCCCCGAGCTGACCGACCGGGAGATGGAAGTTCTCCAACTCGTCGCCGACGGCCTCACCACGGCCGACATCGCCCGCCGTCTCCACCTCAGCGAGAAGACCATCCGCAACCACACCTCCAACGTCGTGATGAAGCTACGCGTCGAAGATCGAGCACAAGCCATCGTACGGGCACAACAAGCCGGCCTCGGCCACCGACCTGCTCCCCCGCCGGGCGGATTTGACTAGGGCCGGTGCTCTACCGAGCCGACTGTGCGGACACGGCCGCGGTTGTGTCTCGGCGTTCACGAGCCGGCCTTGCGGGTGAACGTGAGGTGGGTGACGCCGCTGGGCGACGAGACCGCCTCAATCTCGTAGACATCCTCGAGGGCCTCCAGACCGTCCCAGATGCGGACGCCGCGGCCGAGCACGATCGGCACCTGGACCAGATGCATGTGGTCGACCAGCCCGGCGGCGAGGAAGTCGCGTACCACGGAGGGGCCGCCGCCGATTCGAACGTCCTGGCCATCGGCTGCTTGGCGGGCGGTCTCGAGCGCCTCGGCCGGGGTGGCGTCGAGGAAGTGGAAGGTGGTGCCACCCTTCATCTCGACAGCGGGCCGAGGATGGTGAGTGAGCACGAAGGTCGGGGTGTGAAACGGCGGGTTCGGCCCCCACCAGCCCTGCCACTCCCTGTCGTCCTGCCAGCCGGGCGGGCCGAACTTGTTGGCGCCCATGATCTCGGCGCCGATGCCGTGACTGTGGCGTTCGGCGAAGGCGTTGTCGACGCCGGCGGTTCCGCCCGCGTCCCAGAACCGGGTACCGAACATCCACTCGTGCAGACGCTCGCCCGCATGGCCGAACGGTGCGTCCGCGGACTGCGGCTCGCCGGTGGCGAAGCCGTCGAGGGAGATGGACATGTTGTGAATCCGGGTGAGTGACATCCGCGCTCCTTTCTGGAGAGGTTGACCAGCGTCACCGGCCATTCTCATCGGCCACCGAGGTCGGATGCGCGAAACATCGCCGCGCGTCCTGGGCGTCTAGCCGCCGCGCGGGCCGGTCGGTGCGACGAGCCCGTGCTCGTGGGCTTTGGCGGCCGCCTCGGTACGGCTGGTCACACCGAGCTTGCCGAGGATGCGTGCGACATGGGTGGCCACGGTGTTGGCGCTGACGAACAGCTCGGCGGCGATCTGGGCGTTGGAACGGCCGCGGGCCAGTACGCGCAGCACGTCGAGTTCCCGGCTGGTCAGTCCGAACTCGTTGGCCGCCGCGGAGCCGGCGGCGGCGACATCGGTTAGCCGGCCGCGGTGCAGCAGGTCGTCGATCCGCGCCAGCAGTGGCGCGGCGCCCAGCTCGCCGGCCAAGGCGCGGGCCTCGCGCAGCCGGTACCGCGCGCCAGGGCGGTTGTTCGAGGCCAGCGCTGAGCCGGCGGCATCGGTCAGTACCAGCGCCGTCTCGTAGGTGTTGCCGAGCTCTCGCCACGCCGCGGCGGCCCGGTCCCAGGCGGGCAGGTCGTCGCCCGCCGTCGCCGCGCACGCTAGGCGGTACGCGGCCAGGCCCGGGGAGGCGCCCGGCACGGCGCCGGCCAGCGCGGCGAGCTCGGCGAATCGGGCGGCGACCGCGGCGGCGACCGGCCGGCTGCGCGGAGCCGCGGCCCGGCGGGCCCGCTGCAGCCGCGCCCCGGCCAGCGCGAGCCGCATCGCCTGCGGCGGCAGCCAGGCGGCCCGCGCTGCGGCAAGGTGCTCAGCGAGGATGCGGTCCGCCGCCTCGTGCTCGCCCTGGCCGGTCGCCCACTCCAGGCGCTGGACGGCGATCTCGGCCTTCACCTCCTCCGCGGCGAGGGCGTGCCGCGCGAACTCGACCAGCTGGCGCAGCAAGAGCTCGAAGCGGTCCGTCTCGCCGCGGCTGCGGGCGATGTCTGCGCTGATCAGGCGCAGCGCGGCGGCGTACATGGGCGGGGGACCGTCCGCGAGGGCCTCCTCGACGACGTCTATGGCCTCGTCCCACCGGCCGAGGGAGCGCAGGCTCATGCCGCGGGCCACGGCCAGCATGGTGCCACGCGAGCGGGCGTGGCCGAGCCGCTCGGCGGTCCGCTGGCCCTCGTTCGCGAGGTCGGCCGCGGCCGCGTAGCGGCCGGCGGCGCCGAGCATCAGCGCCTCCCATTGGAACGTGGTGAGGAAGGTGTGTTCGTCGCCCTCGTGCCACGCGAGGCGGCGGGCGGCGGCGAAGTCGTCGCTCGCCCGGTCCGGGTCGCCTTCCGCGCCGCGCAGCGTGGCCAGCACCAGCAGGGCCGGAGCCCGCAGGCCGTCGTCGTCGAGCTCGTCGGCGAGGTGCAGCGCCTCGGTGGCGTACCGTCGGCTCTGGTCGTGCCGGTGCGCGCCGACGCCGACGAACGCGAGGGCGGCCAGCAGCCGGCCGCATAGCTCCATCCGCGCTCCCGGCGGCAGCAGCGCCACCGCGGCCGCCAGGTCCTCCGCGCCGGTACCGTCGACGCGGTGCCGCAGCTGCCCGCGCAGGCCGAGCAGCCGGGCCACCTGCTCTGGCTCGGCGGTCGGGTCGAGCTCGTCCAGCGCCGTCGCGCTCAGCGCCACCCCACGGCCGGAGTGGCCGGCTGCGAACGCCGCCCGGGCGGCGTGCTCCAGCACCGTGGGGTGATCGGCGCCGACCAGGGCGGTCGGATCAGTGGCCCGGTCCCACTGTTCGAGGACCAGGCCGAGCAGGTGCAGCTGTTCGTCGTACGCGTGCTGCCGGGCGGCGCCGGCCGCGGCCCGCCACGCCACCGGTAGGGCCGCGTCCGCCTCACCGGCGGCGGTCCAGTGTTCGGCGAGTGCGGTGCCCACGCCCACGGGATCGTGCTCGGACAGCGCGACGGCGAAGCGGCGGTGCAGCCGGCGGCGCTCGCCGGGCAGCAGCGCGTCGTAGACGGCCTCCCGGATCAGGTCGTGCCGGATGGTGTACCGCTCGTCGCGCACCGCCACCAACCGCCGCTCGGCCAGGTCGTGCAGGGCACGCCGCACCTGCTGCTCCGGCAGGGCGCATACCGCGCCAAGCACCGTTTCGGCCGTACCGTCGCCGACCGCCAGGGCGGACAGCAGCTCGCCGGCGGGCTCGGGCAGCTCGGCCGTCCGGGCGAGCAGCAGCCCGCGCAGGTCCTCGGCCGGCGCCTCGCCGGCCTCGCTCAGCGCCTCCACGAACATCGGGTTGCCGCCGCTGCGCCGGTGGATCCGGCGGCTGCGCTCGGGCTCGGCCGGTCGGCCGTCGATGGCGGCGAGCAAATCGGCCACCTGCCGCCCGGTCAGCGCCTCGAGGCCGACGCGGAGTACGTCCTCGCGGCGGCCGAGCTCGGCGAGCAGCCGCCGGTTCGTGTCGGTCGCGGGCAGCTCGCCGGTGCGCAGCGTGCCGACCAGCAGGACCGGGCCGCCGGCAAGATTACGCGCGAGGTACGCGAACAGCTCCCGGGTGGACGCGTCGGCCCAGTGCAGGTCCTCCACGACGAGCACGAGCGGCCGGGTCTCGGCGACGCGAACGGCCAACCCCAGCATCTCCTCGAGCAGCCGGGTCCGCGGGTACCGGGCCGGCGCCGGGCCTAGTTCGGGCAGCCAGTCCCCGAGGGCCGACCCGCCGGGCGGCAGCAGCTCCAGCACGGCATCGCGGCCGATGCGGCGCACCAAGCCACGCACGACGGCGACGAACGGTACGTACGGGGCGCCCTCCGCGCCCAGCTCCAGACAGGCACCGGTGAGCACGAGCGGTTCCCCGGGCAAGTCCCGCAGCACGTCCGCGACCAGCCGCGACTTGCCGATGCCCGCCTCGCCGGTGACCAGTACCGTGGCCGGCCGCCCCGACCGGACCCGCTCGTACGCCGAACGCAGCGCGGCGGTCTCGGTCTCTCGGCCCACCAGCACCGGGCTGACGACCGTCATCCCCCGCCGTACCCCCCAATCCCGGGCCCGATGTCATCAGGTCTGGCGACGACACCGGGCCGCCCCGCAGGAGAACCTACCTGGGCGGCAAGTCGACCGCACACCACGACCACCAGGAGTCACGATGTCACCACAACGTAGCGTCGTCGCCAACATCGCGCTGTCGCTCGACGGCCGGGTCACCGGGCCCGGCGGCGAGTACGACATGGGCTGGATCGTCCCGCACGCGCTCAGCGCCGGTGCCCGCGCGCACATGGTCCGGGTGACCGGCCCGGCCACAACCGCCCTGCTCGGGCGTAAGAACTACCAGGGCTTCGCAGGCTTCTGGCCGGCCGTGGCCGGCGACGAGAACGCCCACCCGGACGACCGCACCTTCGCGGGGTGGCTCAACGGCGTCGAGAAGGTCGTCTTCTCCACCACGCTCACCGAGGTCGAGTGGGACAACGCCCGCCTGGCCTCATCCGACCCGGCTACCACCGTCAGGGAGCTACGCCGGCAGGACGGCGGCGACATCATCGTGCTCGCCAGTAGCAGCGTCATCCGCCAGCTGCTCGACGCGGACGAGGTCGACCAGCTCAGCATCACCCTCTGCCCGGAGCTCGTCGGCGGCGGCGCCCGTCTCTTCGAGGACGGCCCGGCCGGCTCGTGGAAGCTGACCGACAGCACCGTGACCGACAGCGGGGCCATGTGCCTGCTATACGACCGCAGCCGCGAGGAGTAAGGAGAACGTCTCGGGCCGCTTGATCGTCTGCAATCTCATGGTATTGGACGGCTGCTCCGCCGCCACCGACGGTAACCAGGCGACGTCGTGACGAACGGCAGCCGTATCAGCTGCAACGGACTGCTGGCCGCCGGACCGGTCAACGAGCTGCACTTGATCGTGGGCGCCGTTGACCGGTTGACAGCCGGCGTCCGATATCGGCCGCGCCGCCCGGGCGACTCATCGCTCGCCCGGGCCGGGCGGCATGTCGTAAGCGGCCCGGGCGAGGCGGCGCGGGAGCGGCCCGGGCGAGGCGGCACGGGAGCGGCCCGGGCGAGGCGGCGCGGGAGCGGCCCGGGCGAGGCGGCGCGAGAGCGGCCCGGGCGAGGCGGCCGTGGACCGCTGCCACACCGACGACCGGCAGGCTTACTAGGAAGTCAGCCATGATCACGTGCGCGCTCCTCCCACGCTGGTGCAACCGGATCTCGCGGCCGCCCGCACCACCTCCTTTCCGTTGCGCTTCGAGTGGCCGGCTCTCAGAAGTCGGCGAACAAGTAGGGCATCTGCCGCGGGAACATCGAGGTCAGCGCCGGGATTGCCGCCGGTGAGACCTGACCCAAGCCCCGGGTGACCACCTCGATCGGGTCGAGCACGCCGTAGAGCAACGCGCTGAACCCGGCCGCGCTCAGCGTTGCTGCCGGATTTGTTCCTTTTGTGACGGCCAGGGTGCAGCTTCTGCCGTCGCTGCCGTCGCTCTCCAGGTGCCAGATGCCGCCGATCAGGTCGTCGTCGGCGATCTCGATCGTGACCGCGCCCGGGCCGGCCCGGCTGCCGGTGAGCGCCTCCATGTCGAGCACCCGGACCATCGGGCCGCCCTGCCGCGGATATTCCACCCGGCCCTCGGTGACCACGGCGAAGTCGGTGGCCCACAGGTCGGGCACCTCGTCGGGGCCGAGCCGCACCACGACCCGGGCCACCTGGTCGACGTGCCGGGCGAAGAACTGGAGCAGCAACGCCCGCCCCAACGGCCCGCTGTGGAGCAGATCGGACGCGACCAGGTCACCGCCGTAGGAATCGACCCGATAGCGGACGGCGCCCACCACCCGGCCCTCGGCCCGCGCGACCGCCACCCACAGCTTGTCGTCACGGAACTCGGCCGTGCGCACCTCGTCGAACACCGCGAACCCGTGCACCTGCCCGACCAGTTCACGGGTCAGATCGTCGTACGCCCGGAAGCCCTCGCTCATCGGCAGAAGCTCGACCTCACCCGGCAGCTCGGCCCGCACGAGCTCGCGAAGCCCCTCGGGGGCGAAGGTGGCCGTGCGCTGCCGCGGGATGCCCACGTAGCCGAAGCGCGCGTAGAAGCTCGCCCGGAACGGATAAAGCGCGCTGACGGCGGCGCCTTCGTCCTTCATCTGCCGCAACAGCCGCTGCAACAGCTCGCGCACGAGCCCCCGGCGCCGCGCCGACGGGTGGGACGAGACCGAGGCCACGCCGGCCATGTCGTGCACGAGCCCGCGCACGTTCTGCCGCATGCGCAGGGCCGCGACCCCGGCCAGCGCCCGCCCGTCCTCCTCCGCGACCAGGCTCACCGCCGTCTCGAAGAAGCGCATGCGGCGGCGATAGCTCTCCTCTTCCCCGGCCGGCCACGGCGAGGACATGAACGCGTACGCCTGGAGGGGAAACATCGTCGCCGTGCGCTCCGCCGCGCTGATCTGCCGGAAGTTCATGGACTCCATCCAACACCGGCGGCCGTACGGGGCGCTCGGTTGTTTTCCGGCCTGTGGACAACCGGCGAAATCGCAGTTCGCGACGCGCCGGGGCACCCCGGTTTGGCAAGCTCGCGGCCGACAGGCTAAGGTTTCATCCGTCGCCAGGGAGTGCAAGCCCCCCGGAGAGACAAGCGGACGTAGCGCAGCTGGTAGCGCATCACCTTGCCAAGGTGAGGGTCGCGGGTTCGAATCCCGTCGTCCGCTCGGAGAGGCCTTCACAGGTTAGTGCGGGGCCGACTCGGTGGAGTGGCCGAGAGGCGAGGCAACGGCCTGCAAAGCCGTGTACACGGGTTCAAATCCCGTCTCCACCTCGGCGAAAGCCTAGGGCGATTGGCGCAGCGGGAGCGCGCTTCCTTGACACGGAAGAGGTCACTGGTTCGATCCCAGTATCGCCCACCAAGAGTTTTCGCAGGTCAACGGCTCGTTACCAGATCTTGGGTAACGGGCCGTTTGTGTTTCGCCAGATCCTGCGCGTTGGGGGGTGGGTGTGGTGGTGACGGCTGCGGCGCCCGGTCCCGTGGGGCTGCTCGGGGTCGGCTACGAAGGGCTCACGATCGACGAGCTGGTGACTCGGCTCGCGGCGATGGGCGTCACCCGGCTGGTCGACATCCGGCTGACGCCGATCTCCCGAAAGCCGGGGCTGAGCAAGACGGCTCTCGGCCGCCGGCTGGCCGCGGCAGGCATCGTCTATGAGCACCGCCGCGAGCTGGGTAACCCGAAGTCGAACCGGGCCGGCTTCGCGGCCGACGGGCGGCAGCGGGCCGATGCCCGTGCGCGGTATGCGCAGCTGCTGCTGGACGTGAGCGCGAGTGAGGCGTTGGACGCGCTGGCGGAGGCGGGGCGTCAGGAGCGGGTGGCGGTGCTCTGCTTCGAGGCCGATCAGGGTTGTTGTCATCGCGATGTGGTGCTGGCGGAGGTTCAGCGCCGGCTTACCGGCGAGGCGGCCAGTACACCTTGAGCATGTTGAAGACATGGGCACGCTTGGCCTACTGCCAACATAGAAGGCGACATTGGCTTACCAAGATCGTGCCCCATTTAACCCCCGCTTTGGGATCGACGCGGTGCTTGCCGTGGAAGTCGTCGCCTTCTGATGAACCCTCGGCTTGCGCCGGATGATCGGCAGCCTAGCCGCAATGGCACCTTGCCCGCCCGCACACCTTTGCGGTCTACGTACTGCGCCTCCCCGCACTGACGCAATCACTCCGACCAGGTCAACCGAGGCGGCGGCTCCGGCCACATCGAAGATCCCGGGCGGCCCTCGAACCAGGCTGGAGCCGGCGGGACTCGAACTCGTGATCGATCGATCATGAGACCTCCCGTCCCGATCGTCATCTGGCACGGGGCGCGCGGCGATCGATCTCGCCCGGCAACTCGGCGTAAGCAGTTACCTAGCCGGTGATGGCCGGGCCAACGTCCTGCCGGTGCTCGATCAAGGTGCCGAATTCATCACCTCGTCCGTGTCCGATTTCGCGGATCAGGTTCGACATGTTGGTGAGAGCGCCCACCGGGGGTGCTCCGGCGACAGGGGGCAACCGATGTTTCCGTACCTGACCGGTAGTCACTCGACCGACACGAACCTCGGCAATGCCGTACAACGCGAGCGCGACGAGGCCCTGGGCCGCCTCGCTTCCCGACTGCGGCGCATACTCCGCTCAAACCGGAAGAACGCCGAAGCCTGAAAACCTCATGTAGGGAAACGTCGCGCCGATGCGGCCGGAGTGCCCCGGCGCCGGGGAGCCATCCACCACATCCGTGTCGACCACATCGAGACTGTCCCGATGACTTCGAAGTAGGACTGCGACGCGGTCGCGACGCTCGCCGTCCTGATAGCCCGCTTCGAATGCGAGCATCCCGACGGTCTCGGGCCCCGGGTGAGGTAGTCGAGGTTTAGCCGGCTCGTCGCCCACGCAAGCGAGCGATCTCAGCCTCGAGGGCGGCGACCCGCCGTTCGCGTCGCGCGGGTCGGCCGAGCAGGTGGCGCTTCCGCCGTCGAGAGGGTGTTCTTGATCGGGCTCGCCGGGATCAGCCAATCCACGGGCCGGAACGCGACGATCGGCTGTGCATTACCAGCCGGCCCGGCCGGGGCGCGGCAGCTCGCCTACCTCCTGGCGGCCCTTCAACTTCGAAACATCACCACCGGCGACCCGGTCGGAATACATCCGGACCGCGCGAGCCTGCGTCTCATCGTCGTACTTCTTCGGTGCTGGCATGTTCCTCTCCCTGTTAGATCATGCCAGCCGAGAAACCGGGGCCGATTCACTGTTGATCCCCGCTACCGCCGCCGCTGCCGTCAAGTGCGTTGCTGACTTCATGGTGCAGGTTCGCTGGGATGATTTCGGCTATTGCCGCTTGGAATTCGTGTTCAGGAAGGTGCGGCTTTTCCTGCCGAAGTTCTTCAAAAGTCTCGTTGGGCCATGCGCCCGTGCTCGTGTGCCAGTTCACTGCGGCCTGGAGCAATGCGGCGACGGACTCGGGGTGTCGATTGAGCTGCGACAGCAGGACACCGAGCCGGTGGTAGGTGCTGGCCGCGCTGCGCCGGTCGCGGAACTCCACGTAAATGTCGAGGGCTTCCCGGTAGTGCTGTTCGGCCTGCTCGAACCGCCGCTGTTCCTGCGCGACGATGCCGAGCTGGTGGTAGGTGTCGGCCGCATTGTGCCGGTCGCCGAACTCCAGGTAGATGTCGAGGGCTTCCCGGTACTGCTGTTCGGCCTGCTCGAACCGCCGCTGTTCCTCCGCGACGATGCCGAGCTGGTGGTAGGTGTCGGCCGCATTGTGCCGGTCGCCGAACTCCAGGTAGATGTCGAGGGCTTCCCGGTACTGCTGTTCGGCCTGCTCGAACCGCCGCTGTTCCTCCGCGACGATGCCGAGCTGATAGTAGGTGCTGGCCGCATTGTGCCGGTCGCCGAACTCCAGCTTGATGTCGAGGGCTTGCCGGTACTGCTGTTCGGCCTGCTCGAACCGCCCCTCTTCCTGCGCGACCATGCCGAGCTGGTGGTACGTGAGGGCCGAACCGTGCCGGTCGCCGAACTCCAGGAGGATGTCGAGGGCGTGCCGGTAGTGCTGTTCGGCCTGCACAAAACGCCCCTGCTCCTGCGCGACGATGCCGACCTGATGATAGGTGCTGGCCGCGCTGTGCCGGTCGCCGAACTCGAGCTTGATGTCGAGGGCTTGCCGGTAATGCTGTTCGGCCTGCTCGAACCGCCCCTCTTCCTGCGCGACCATGCCGAGCTGGTGGTAGGTGAGGGCCGCGCTGTGCCGGTCGTCGAACTCGCGGAAGATGTCGAGGGCTTGCCGATAATGCTGTTCGGCCTGTTCGAGGCGCCGCTGCTGCTGCGCGACCATGCCGAGCTGGTGATAAGCGCGGGCCGCGCTCGGCCGGTCGTCGAACTCCAGGAAGATGTCGAGGGCTCGCCGGTAGTGTCGGTCGGCCTCCCCGAGGCGCCGCTGTTCCTGCGCGACCCTACCGAGCTGGCCGTAGGTGACACCTTGTTGCTGCCGTCGCCCGAGGGCCTGTTTGATGGCGAGTTCGGCCTCGTGGTGCCGGCGTGCGTCGTCGAGGCGGTGCTGGGTGAGCGCGGTGTTCCCGGCGAGGTTGTGCAGGACCGCCAGCTCCCATTGCCGGTCCGGGTCGTCAGTCGCGGGGTGGGCGGTGATGGCGTCATCGAGCAGTCGCCGCCGGGTGTCGTGCTGCTGGGCTTGGCCGAGGAACTCCGCCAAAACGTAAACGATGCCGACGACCGGCTGGTTGATGTGTTGAGCGTAGGCGAGCGCGGCGGTCAGGTTGGCGTACTCGGCGGCCACCGCGTCCCGGCCAGTCAGCCGTTGCTGTGGGTCGGTGCTGGTCAGCATGTGATACAGCGCGGGGCCAAATTCGGTGTAGAAGGTGTAGTGGGCGTGGGCGGGAGCCGAGGTGAGGTCGGACCGCTCGCGCAGCCGGTTACGCAAGAAGTAGGGCAGAATCGGCACCACCTCCACGAACCCGACCAGGGTGGGGTGCGGGCCGGCCAGACCGACCCGTTGCAGTTCCGCGACGGCAGCGTTCAGATCAACCTCACCCAGCGCGCCTACCGCCTCCTGACCGGTCAGAGCTTCGACATACCCGTCCAGGGCCGGAACCGGGATGCTGGCGGTGAACGGCGCGAGCAGCAGGATGGATGATTGCAGGGCGGGGTCGAGTTTGCCGTGGCTGTACTCGATCGCTCGCCGTGCTGCCATGGTGGGATCGGCCGATTCCTGGCCGGTGTCGAACTCGGCGAGGATCTGTGCCGGCGGTGTGGTGGCCAGTTGCGGCAGGACCACGGTCATGGGTAGCGGGTAGCCGTCCAGCAGTCGCATCAGCTTCGTCAAGGCTTGTCGCTGGTGCTCGTCGGCGGTTTCGGTGAGCCAGTGGATGCCGCCGTGCCGGGTCAGGATCCGGTCGAGCAGGTCGGTGGCCGCCTGTGGGTCCAGGCCGGGAAGGTCATAGATGTTGCCGGCAAACGTGGACGGCGCCAGCCAGGATTCCGCCTCGCGGGAGCCGACCAGCAGCAAGGTCCGGCCGCCGCGCAGCCCGGACAGGAACCGGGCCAGCTGGCCGCGCTGCGGCTCAGCCAGGGCGTGCGGGATCGCGGCCGGACTCGCCGTGATCGACTCGGCGTTGTCCACGACGATCAGATGCCGCTGCGCCCGGAGCCGGTCGGTGACCAGCCCGGTTCGTGCGGCCTCGCTCATCGCTTCCCAACCGGCGAACTCGACCGGGCTCAGCAGGCGCTGGGCGATGTGCCGGGTGACCTGCTCGAAGGTCCAAGCCCGCTGCTCGTAGGAGAACGCGAACACCTGATCGACCAGACCGGTGCGCTGCCACCACCATCCGGCATGCGCCAGCAACGTCGACTTACCTGCCCCGGCCATCCCCCGCACCAGCACCTGACCCGCGTCCGGGCCGGACAGCAGCAACCGTTCCAGAGCATGCAGGTCCAGGTCACGGCCGACGAACCCGTACTCCACCGCCGGCGGCGACCCGACCTGCTCACGCCGGCGGTAGAACACCTCCTGCTCGGCCGCCGTCATCGGCCGCAGGGTCAGGCGGGAGTCACGCTGAGCGAAGACCACCGGAAGAATCCAGTCCTCCAACTCCAGGTCCTGCTCGAAGTAGCCGCGCCGGGTCTTCTCGTCGTTCAAGCTCCGGCGGGCCTCCCACGCCGCGGCCACCGGGTCGTCACCGACGGCCAACCGCCCGTACAACACCGGCATCGCCTGCTTGGCCGCCGACACCGTCACCGAATAGGCCATCCCGACCGCCACCGGAGCGCCCGCCGCGACCAGCGCCTGCGCCAGGCTCGCCTCGCTGCCGGTCTGCATCGCGGACTGGCAGGCGTTCAGCACCGCCACCGCCACCCGATGCTCCGCCAGCACCTGCGCCACCTGCGCAGACGGCACCGGCCTGGCCTGGCCCGCGTTGGCCGTCTCGAAGTAGAGGAAGCCCTGCTTCAGATCGGCAGCAGCGGTAGCCGGGTCGAACAGGTAGCGGCCGGTGCCGTCACCGCCTGCCACCGCGGCCGGCGTGCCGAAGCCGCCATGCACGTCGAAGTGCACGACCTGGTACCAGCCCTGGCCACGCTGAGGGTCACGCTCGGCCGCCCGCAACGCGTCGCGTAGCGCCTCCCACGTGCCCGGCCGGACCAGATCAACCGTCACCGGCAGATCGGCCCGGCCGATCGCGTCGAGCAACGGCTGCGAGATCGTCCGGTAGCCGACGTCCCGGGGTCCGAACGGCCTGGCCGTCACCACCAGGATGTTCAGCGTCGGTGCCGCCGCCGGCAGCTCGTACCGCAGCGGAACCCGGGCATCCTGGCGGACCACCGGCATCCGCAACGCCACCCGGATACCAGCATCACGATCAAACAACGCTTCCCAATGCAGACGATGAAACGCCGCCGACCCGCGCACCACCAACCGGCAGCCCTCGAACCCACGATCACGAACCCGCCGATACCCGAATGCGGCCTCGCCCGCGAACACCTGCCGAAACAATCGGTGCCCGTACTTACCAACCAGACCGACCGCCCGGGCTGCCAAATCCTGGTCCAGGAACGGGTAGCGCAAATGCTCCTCGAAATACCACGCCAGCAACTTCTCAGCGCTCTCCTCGACCGGCGCGGACACGATCACGTCGGCGCCGCCCTCACCGCCGAAATCGACCCGGACACCGAACGAACCGTCGGCGGCGGCCGACATCTCCCGCACCACGATCTCGGTCACGAGACCTCCCGCCGCGCCCGGGCAACCACCACCCGATCCCCGTTCGCCGAGGTGAACTCCGCGATCTCCACCTCGGACACCTGACGCCCACCGGAGGCCCGCCGCAACACTCGCCGGATGATGTCGTACACGACCGAGGACACCAGGTTCACTGCCAGCGGCACAAGGATGAACTCCGTTACACCCGGCACGAACGAGCCCGCCGGCGCCTCCTGCACCTTCGCCGGGCCTACCTCCGCAGCCTCAGGCTCCTCGCCCCACGCTGTCGCGAACGCCGCCGCATCAACACCGACCGACGGATCGACCGCCACCAAAAGCCGACTCATCGCACCACTGTGACAGCAACCATCCACAACCCAAAACCAAAACCACCAGCAGCCGGAATGCACGCACCGACCAGCAACCCCAACCAGCCGGAACGACGAGCGACAAATACCAAGAACACTGATACGCGGCCACGAAGATCAATCTTTGTCATGCCGCGAGTCGCGCTTTAGCCCGTCATGGCGCGGAGAGTTGCCGGACCACTGCAACGACCTCTGGCAGCAGGGAGTGTGGGCAACCCCAGTGGTCGTAGATGCCGCCGCGGGCGCGGTTGCTGCCGCATACAACGAACACGCCCGTGCCGAGTCTGCGCTTGAGATGGGTGGCCAGCCAGCCCACGAAGCCGCTGTTGTCGATTCCGGGCGGAAAATGGAACGAGAACACCCCGAAACGCTCGAGCGGTTCGGCCGGCTCCTGGTCCAGCCGTGCCAGAGCGCTCCACGAGTCCTCGTCCCGCACCACGGCGAGCGTCTGCTCCGAGAGCGCCGGAGGGTTCGATATCGGGGATTCCTGGAAGCACCAGACCCCGTCGTGCACGACCAACTCGGCGAGCGCGATGACCCGGCGCAACCGCTGGTCAGTCTGCTCCTCGGTCTCCTGACTGATGTCGACCACGAACCCACCGTAGATCAACGGCACTGCGCAAATCGTTGATTGCTCGAGCGCATACGTCTCTGGAGCCTCGATGAAAGCGCGGCATGCCGCTACTCGGATAGCGGCCATCGGTCGGGAACGACGCGAACGTAGCCCAGTTCGCCCAGAGCGCAACGGCTCGTGTAGCGGCCCGCAGTCTGGCTCATGAGTGGCAAATGGATGGATTCTGCGTTCGTATTTCTCATAGTCTATTGCTGGGTCCTCCGACGTGGGCTCCTGTAGCAGCCAGGCTGACAACCCTGGGTGCAGTGACGGCGGTGCCGTCGCTGGTCGACGTGACCGATGCGGACTCGCCGTTCTGGCCACGCGTCGCCGACAGAGCCAACGACGTTGTCTCCCGGTTGCCGCAGGGCCAACCGGTGTTCCTGGTCGCGCACAGCAATGCCGGCCTGTTCCTTCCTACCGTCGTGCAAGTGGCTCGGCGTCCGGTCGCCGGGTGACTGTTCGTCGACGCGCGACTGGCTTCCGGTACCGGATCGACGCCGCCGCGTCGCCCGAGCGGCTGGACTTCCTGCGCCTGACGGTGACTGAGGGCCGAATGCCGCAGTGGACGACGTGGCGGGACGAGGACGACGTCGCTCTGTTGTCCCCTGATCTGCACACCAGATCGATGGTCTCGGCCGGGTGGCGGTGCTCTGCTTCGAGGCCGATCAGGATTGTTGCCATCGTGACGTGGTGCTGGCGGAGGTTCAGCGCAGGCTCACCGGCGAGGCGGCCGGTGGACACCGAGCACGCTGAAGACGTGGCTGATGACAGCGTGGCGACGGCCTCCGTTTGACGCGGCCATCCGAGTGTTCCTTGCCGCCCGATTGGGCATGTTCCGCCATGCGCCGTTCGAACTTCCGCAACGCGGGTCGAGCGGAGCGTGAACCATCGCGAGACGGCGGAAAAGGAACAGTAGTGTCGACACTTGCCATGTTCGTCTTCAGCTCGATCCAGGCCACCTTGCTGCTGGCTGTAGCGCTGCTGGGGATCGCGGCCCGCCGTCAACGCGAACTCGCCGACCGGCAAGCGGAGCACGGTGGGTCGGTGTTCATCACCGACGAGGTGGACGTGGTTGCTGCCGACGCCGAGTTGGCAACTTCGGCAGCGCTGCGGGCGTTGGACGAGGCCGACCAGGCGCAGGATCGGGCCGTGGGCCTCCACGAGACGCGACATTGCGGAGCAACACCACCGGCAGGTGCTCAAAGCCGCCGAAGCGGCCGGCCAAACTCATCAGCTCGTGCAGCGCGCGGCTCTGGATGCATACCAGCGTGGACAGCTGTCGGTTGACGAGCTCAACCGGATCTGGCGGCACGCGCAAATGACGGCGGAGCCCACGCCGAGCCACGCCGCGGTGCCTCTCGGATGGGAGTTGCGGGTGCGGGAGAGCCAGCGACGGTACGAGCAGGCGGCGGCGGAAGCGGAACGGGCCGAGGACGAGGCTCGGCGGACGGCCGCCAGCGCCGCGGCTCTCGCCGCCGAAGCGCGGGGCGCCGAGTCGCTCCTGTCGGCGGCCCGGCGCTCCGCGAACGTCGGTCTGGTCGGCCTCCTACGGGCCGCCTGGGCCGACCCGGTCCCCCGTTGATGACGTCGTAGCCCGGCCAAGGCCGCGGCGCCCGCGATGATCCCGGTCTCGGCGGGCGCGGGGCCCCTAACCCTCAGAAGACGCGGATGGCGGCCTCCGCCGGTTCGTTGAGCAGGCCCTCGATCTCGTCGTCGAGGCGGACCAGGGTCAGGGACGCGCCGGCCATGTCGAGGGAGGTGCAGTACTCGTTCACGTAGCTGCGGCCGACCGTGATGCCGCGCTCGGCCAGTTGCTGGTGGGCTCGGCGGTAGAGGATGTAGAGCTCGCTGACGGGGGTGCCGCCCAGGCCGTTGATCATCAGGGCCACCCGGTCGCCGGAGTTGTAGGGCAGGTCGGGCACCACGGCTTCGAGCAGGTCGTCGACGATCTGGTCGGCGGAGGCCAGCTTGCGGCGCTCGCGGCCGGGCTCGCCGTGGATGCCGACGCCGAACTCCATCTCGTCGCCGCCCAGCTCGAACAGCGGCGAGCCCTTGGCCGGCGGCGTGCAGGCGGTCAGCGCCACCCCCATCGTGCGGGTCACGTCGTTGACCTTGCGGCCGATCCGGAGCAGCTCGTCGAGGTCGGCGCCCTTCTCCGACGCGGCGCCGACGGCCTTGATCACGAAGAAGTTGCCGGCCACGCCGCGGCGGCCGACCGTGTAGAGCGAGTCCTGCACGGCGACGTCGTCGTTGACGGTGAGGATCTCGCACCGTACGCCCTCCGCCTCGGCCATCTCCTTGCCCATGTCGAACGCCATCCGGTCGCCGGTGTAGTTGTTCACCAGCAGCAGCACGCCCTTGGGCGAGGACAGCAGCTTGGCGGTCTCGTAGACGTAGTCCATCGGCGGCGCCGCGAAGACGTCGCCGGGGCAGGCGGCGTCGAGCATCCCCTTGCCGACCGCCATGACGTGGGCCGGCTCGTGGCCGGAGCCGGAGCCCTGCACGATCGAGACCTTGTCGGCGCGCGGCGCGTCGGCCCGCATGATCAGGTTGTAGGCGGGGACGTACTTGAGGGTGCCGGGGTTGGCGAGGGCGACGCCCTCCAGCATCTCCGGGACGTAGCTCTTCGGGTCGTTGACGAACTTCTTCATGACGCCGCTCCCTTCTGCCAGGTCTCGCTGATCCGTTCGGCGATGACGGCCACCGCCATGGCGCCGGCGTCGACCGACCCCCTGCTGCGTTCGCCCGTGTACGACGCACGGCCCCGCTTGGCGACCATCGTGCTCGTGGCCTCGGCCGCCTCCCGCGCGGTCGCCGCCGCGGCCCGGACCGCCTCCTCGGGCGACGCGCCATCGTCCAGCGCGAGCTGCAGCCGGTCGGTCATCGGGACCAGCGCGTCGAGCAGCGTCTTGTCGCCGACGTCCGACTGGCCCCGCGCCTTGATCCCCTCGATCGCCGCGCGCAGCATCGCGACGACCCGCTCGCCGGTCAGGTCGGCGTCGCCGGCGGCGGTGCCGGCGCGGATGAAGGCGGTTCCCCAGAGCGGTCCGGACGTGCCGCCGATCCGGGAGGCGATCACCATGCCGGTACGTTTCAAGAACGTCCCGGAGTTCGACCGGTCCAGGTCGTCCCAGCCCTCCAGCAGCTTCTCGAAGCCCCGGGCCAGCGAATAGCCGAAATCGCCGTCGCCGACGACCGAGTCGAGGTCGCCGAAGTACTTCTCGTTGTCGATGGCGGTCTCGGCTATCGTCCGGACCACCTGCTCGGTTGCGTCGATGGTCATCTGCCCTCTCCCGAAGACGAATCCGGAACCGAAAGACATGCGCGCAGGTCGTCGAGCGTGAGGTAGTCGCCCGGCCGGGCCGCGCTCCGATCGGCCAGCACCTCGATCGGCGGGCGGCCGGGGTCGCCCAGCTCCGAGACCACGAGCACGGCCTCGGTGAACTCCTCGTCGCGGGTGTAGCCGTTGACGGTCACCAGGCAGCGCAGTCCGGCGCCGGTGGCGGCCAGCAGGCCGTTGCGGGAGTCCTCGACCACGAGCGTCTCCGCCGGGTTCAGCCCGAGCCGGTCGACGGTCAGCTGGTAGATGGCCGGATCCGGCTTCTTCGCGGGCACGATGTCACCGGCGAAGACCGGCACCTTCGACGCCGTCGCGGCGCCGACCGCGTTCTCCAGGACGGCCCGCACCGATTCCTCGGCCGACGTCGAGGCGACCGCGACCGTCCACCCGGCGGCCAGCGCCTCCCGGATGATGCGCGCGACTCCCGGCCGGGGCGGCAACTTGCCGTCCGCGACCAGCTGCTTGAACGTGGCGGTCTTGGCCTTGTGCCAGGTGGCCAGCAGATCGGCCCGGTCACCGGGCACGGCCGCGGCGAAGGCGGGATCGTCGAACAGGCTCGCCATCCGTTCCTTGCCGCCGCCGATCCGCAGCTTCGCGCCGTACTCCTGTTCGCTCCAGTGCGCGGGCAGGCCGAACCGCTCGAAGGTGGCGTTGAAGGCGGGCAGATGGCCGTACCGTTCGGTGTCGGCCAGCACGCCGTCGCAGTCGAAGACGAGCGCGCTCACCACGCTTTCCCCGCGCTTCCGAACAGCCGGATGTGCCGCCGGGCCATCTCCATCACGGCGGTCCGCTGCCGGCGGAACAACGTGGGCGGATCCCACTTGCCGGTCGAGGCGGCCTCCTGCAGATGGGCGAGCCCGGACTTCATGAAGCTCTCCTTCAGCGCCGTCGAGATGTTGACCTTGGCGCAGCCGCGGGCGATGAGATCGGTGAACTGCTCGTCGGTCAGGCCGGTCCCGCCGTGCAGAGCCATCGGCACGCCGGTCGCCGCCACCAGGTCGCTGACCCGTTGCGCGTCCAGCGTGGGCGCCTGCTTGTACTGGCCGTGCGCGTTGCCGATGGCCGGGGCGAAGCAGTCGACGCCGGTGTGCTTGATGAAGTCGACGGCGACCTCGAGCGACTGGATCTTCGAGGCCTCGTCCGAGCCGATGTCGTCCTCGACGCCCTGGATGCCCTCGATCTCCCCCTCGACGTGGGCGCCGGTGCGGCGGGCCTCGGCCACGACCTCGGTCGTCTGGCGCAGGTTCTCGGCCACGGGGAGCTCGTGGGCGTCGAAGAGCACCGAGTTCCAGCCTCCGGCGAGACAATCCGAGATGACCGTACGGTCGGGACAGTGATCGAGGTGGAGGCTGACCGGGACGTCGACGTCCCGCATCAGCGCGCCGAAGATGCCGAAGAGCTGGCTCCGGCCGTACATCTTGACCGTCTTGACCGAGGTTTGCAGGATGACCGGCGCCCGTTCCTCGACCGCGGTGGCCAGGACCGCCTCGATGGTCAGGTCGTTGACGATGTTGAAGGCCGCGACCCCGTAGCGCTCGGCGAGGGCGCGGTCGAGGATCTCCTTCATGGACACGACGGGCATGCGCCCAGTCAAGCCACGCGTCACCCGGTCGCGGTATGGGGTGAATCCCCCAGGCCCATGCCGAGCCAGCCGTTGTCGAGCGCGGTGACGACCGCGGCCGTCCGGTTCGAGGCGCCGGTCTTCCGCATGATCGCGCCGACGTGCTTCTCCACCGTCTTCGGCGACATGCCCAGGCGCGACGCGATCTCCCGGTAGGTGAGGCCCTGGCGGAGCGGCTCGAGGACCTCCGACTCGCGCGCGGTGAAGGGCGAGGGCGCGGCCGGCATCGCGTACGGGATGTCGGCCCGCAGAATGACCCCCCACCCGCGCACCTTCTCGACGGTGACCTCGCCGCCCGCGATCCGCGGCGGCCGATCCGCCCAGGCCGCGCCGTCCGTCCCGTCCTGCACGATGACCCGCACACCCTCGGGCCGGTAGACGATGCCGACGCGCAGTCCACTCCCGGCGCCGCCCACCAGATCGGCCGCCACCCGCGCCACCTCGGGCGCGACCGGCCGCACCGCCCCGGCCTCGGTGACCACCGTTCCGGTCCGCCGCAGCGCGGTGGCCAGCGACTCGAAGCGCCCGGTCCGGACGATCGCGCCCGCCGCCGTCTGCGTCAGCATCTCCAGGTCGTCGACGTCACGGGCGGAGAAGGCGCCGGCGGCCGGCGCGAACGTGACGCTGACCGCGATCACCTCCCCGCGCCACCAGATCGGCACGGCGGCGGCCGGCCCACGCCGAACCGGGTCGGCCCCGGCGAGATGTCCCGCGCGCAGCTGACCGTACTCGGGGATGACGACCGGCCGCCGGCTGCCGAACGCCCGGCCGGTGGCGCCCTCGTCGAGCGGGAACGAGTCGCCCAGCCGGCAGAAGGCGCCGTACTCGGCGGCCTTGGTGTAGCGCCCGGCCGCCGCGTCGATCAGCGAGATGCTGCCGGCGGCCGAGCGGGTGAGGCGGGCGGTGTGCCGCAGAAGGCGGCGCAGGACGGGCTCGAGGCGCAGGTCGCCGTAGACGTCGGCAACCGCCTCGGCCAGCCGGAACCCGTCGCCGCCGGGAGTCACCCCCCGAACATAGATTCCCGGCGCGCGGATCGACAGGGTCCCGGTCCCGGCGGGCCGGCCAGGCTCAGACGAGGTCGAAGGTCATCGGGGTGCCCTTGGCCGCGTCGCGGGTGAAGCGGCGGCCGCGGAGGCGGTCGAGCTCGACGGGCGGCAGGCCGTGGGCGGGGCGGATCGAGCGTACGTTCGCCGTGGTCACCTCGTCGCCCGCCTGGACGTCGGCCACGACGTAGAGCGAGCGGCGGAAGCGCAGGCCCTCGAGCTCGGAGGGGGTGGGCCCGATGCGGCTGGCGCCGAGCGCCCGCCAGGCGCGGCCGGTCTCGTCGACCAGGTCGCGCATCTGCGCCGGCGTCAGCGAGAACGCCGAGTCGACACCGCCGTCCGCGCCGGCCAGGGTCAGGTGCTTCTCGATGACGGTCGCGCCGAGGGCGACGCTCGCGATCGCCGCACCCAGGCCCGGGGTGTGGTCGGAGAGCCCGGCCTGGACGCCGAACGTCTCGGCCAGGACCGGGATGCGGCGCAGGTTGGTGTCCTCGGGCGGCGCCGGGTACGACGCCGTGCACGCCAGCAGGATGATCTGCGTGGCGCCGGCCCCGCGGGCGACGTCGACGGCGTCGGCGATCTCGGCGACGCGGGCCATGCCGGTCGACAGGATCAGCGGCTTGCCGGTGGCGGCGGCCAGGCGGATCAGCGGCAGGTCCACCAGCTCGGACGAGGCGATCTTGTACGCGGGCGCGCCGAGCGACTCGAGCAGGTCGATCGCGGTCGGGTCGAAGGGCGCGGCGAACACGGTCAGGCCGTGCTCGGCCGCTCGCTCGAAGATCGGCCGGTGCCAGGCGTACGGGGTGTGCGCCTTCCGGTAGAGCTCGTACAGGGTCTGCCCGCCCCAGAGACCGTGGTCGGCGGAGAGGCGGAACTCGGGTGCCGTGGAGTCGATGGTGATGGTGTCCGGGGTGTAGGTCTGCAGCTTCAGCGCGTGGGCGCCGCTCGCGGCGGCCGCGTCCACGATGCGCAGCGCCCGTTCGAGCGAGCCGTTGTGGTTGCCGGACATCTCGGCGATGACGAACGGGCGGTGCCCCGGCCCGATGCGGTGGCTGCCGATCTCGATGCTGGTCATGGCCCGAGTCTCGGCGGGCGGCCCGGCGCCGGTCCAAGACACCGTTCCGGTGCGGTGACAGGATCCGGTTATGAACCCAGGTGGCGGCATCGATCTGCGCCTGCTCACGTACTTCCTCGCGGTCGCCGACGAGCTGCACTTCACCCGGGCGGCGCGGTTGCTGTTCGTATCGCAGCCGGCCCTGAGCAACCAGATCCGGCGCCTGGAGAAGGAGCTCGGCGTCGCGCTGTTCGACCGCACCAGCCGCGGGGTGGCGCTCACCGAGGCGGGGCGGGCCTTTCTGCCGTACGCGCGGCAGGCGACCGTGGCGATCCGGGCCGGCGTCGCGGCGGTCGCCCCGCGGCCCCTGCTGCGGGTGGACGTGCTCGACGCCGAGCTGGCGCTGCCCCGCGAGGTGCTCAAGCGGCTCCGGCTCGCGCACCGGGACCTGCGGCTGACCGTCACCGCGGAGGGCAGCGTCAGCCAGCGCCGCCGGATCCTGTCCGGGGAGCTGGACGCGGGCTTCCGCGGCGAGGCTTTCTACCTTCCGCACGAGACGCTGGCGCCCGAGTGGACGGCCTTCGTCCTCGCCGCGTGCCGGGCGGCGGGCTTCACGCCGGCCCGCTATCCGGTCTCGACCGCGAGCGCGGCCGCCGCGCTGGAACTGGTGGCCGAGGGCGGGTGCGTCACCGTCAGCCTGCGCTCCACGCCGCTTCCCGCCGGCACGGCGCGCCTGCGCCTTGTTCCCGAGCTCACCTATCCCTGGGTCATGGTCTGGCACCGCGACCGGACCGGCGACGTCGCGCTGGGCTGGCTGCGAGCGGCCGCCGACGGTAGCCGACAGGCCCATCGACCGGACCCCGACGATCTGTCAGGCTGGTCGCAGTCATGAATCGGCAAGGAGCCGCCGTGCCCATCCGCCCGGCGTAGTCAGCCGAGGAGGCGCGAATGGAAGCGTCCATGGCAATCCCGCCGGGCGGGGTCCCGGCGGCCACGCGACCGCGTCTGGAACGGCGCGGCCGCCGGCTCGAGCGCGTTCCCGACCTGCTCGCGTACTACCTGGGCTTCGTGGCGGCGTTCTCGGCGCTGCTGGCGGTCTTCCCGTTCCTGCGGGCGCCACTGCACTGGCTGCGCGTCGCCGTCGAGTATGTCTCGATCACGGTGACGCCCAATCTCGCGTACGCCATCGTGCTCTCCCTGCTCGCCGGCGCCTGTCGCCGTCGCCTGCGTGCCGCGTGGTGGCTGGTGCTGCTCCTGCTTGCCGTCCCGGCGGCGCTGAGCCGGCTCGGGCAGACCGTGAGCGGGGAGATCGGTTACCTGCCGGCCCTGCTCGTCACCGGGGGCGCGGTGGGTGTCCTGATCGCGGCCCGGCGCCAGTTCACGGCCCGGATCGAGCGCGGGAACGGCTGGAAGGCCCTCGGCGTCCTGGTCGGGCTGCTCACGCTCGGTGTCCTCGTCGGCTGGCTGCTGCTGCGGGTCGCGCCCGGCACCCTGGCCACCGAGGGCGACCGGTTGGCCTGGTCGGTCAACCACGTGCTCGGCGGCCTGGGCGACGCCGACACCACCGGGATCGTGGGCCGCGGGCCGCGCTGGGTCACGTTCCTGTGTGGCCTGATGGGCGGCCTGGCCTTCCTGACCGCGGTCGCCGTGCTGTTGCGGCCCCGGCAGGCACGCCGCTCGCTGGGCCCGCACGACGAGGCCCGGATCCGGGAACGGCTGGCGCTGTTCGGGGAGAACGACTCCCTCGGCTACTTCGCCACCCGGCGGGACAAGACGGTGATGTGGTCGCCGGGCGAGCGGGCGGCCGTCGCCTACCGGGTGGTGGGCGGGGCCAGCCTGGCCGCCGGCGACCCGATCGGCGCCCCCGAGGGCTGGGCCGGCGCGATCGAGGCCTGGCTGACCGAGGCGCGGTACTTCGGGTGGGCGCCGGCGGTCCTGGGCGCCGGCGAGGCGGGGGCGCGGGCGTACGTGTCGGCCGGCCTGGGCGCTCTCGAGCTCGGCGACGAGGCGGTCATCGACGTCCGCGACTTCCGCCTGGACGGGCGGGCCATGCGGGTGGTGCGGCAGGCGGTGCAGCGGGTCGAGCGGTCCGGTCACACCGTACGCATCCGGCGCCACGCCGACATCGACGACGCCGAGATGGCCACCGTCGTGGACGACGCCGACCGATGGCGGGACACCGAGACCGAACGCGGCTTCTCGATGGCGCTGTCCCGGCTGGGCGACCCGGCCGACGGACGCTGCGTGCTGGTCGAGTGCCTGGACGCCGGGGGGACCCGGCGGGCGCTGCTGTCCTTCGCCCCGTGGGGAGACCGGGGGCTGTCACTCGACCTGATGCGACGCGACCGGACCGCGGAGAACGGGGTCAACGAGCTCATGGTGACGTCGCTCGTCCAGCAGGCGCGCCTGTTCGGCGTCGAGCGGATCTCGCTGAACTTCGCCATGTTCCGGGCCGCGTTCGAGCAGGGCGAGCGGATCGGCGCCGGGCCGGTGCTGCGGCTGTGGCGCGGCTTCCTGCTGATCGGCTCCCGCTGGTGGCAGCTGGAGTCGCTGTACCGCGCGAACGCCAAGTATCAGCCGGTCTGGTACCCGCGCTATCTGTGCTACGCCGACCGGCGCGATCTGCTGCGCATCGGCGTGGCCTTCGCGGTCGCGGAGGGCTTCGTGTCGCCGATGCGGCTGCGCATCCGCCGCCCGGCCCACCCGGACGTGAGCCCGCTGACCTCGGCGACGGCCGGCGGCGCCGAGGTCGCGGCGCTGATGGCCGCGACCGCCGACGGCGACCGGGACCCGGTGGCCGCGGAACTGGCCCGGCAGCTCGCCGGACTGCCCGAGCAGGTGCGGGTCCGGCGGGCCAAGTACGACCGGCTCCGGGCCGGTGGCGCCGAGCTGTATCCGGCCGGCTTCCCGCGCACCGCGACGATGCTGGAGATCCGCGAGCGGTTCGGCGGCCTCCCGCCGGACACCCGGACCGGGCACCGGGTCGGCGTGGCCGGGCGGGTGACGCTCTACCGGACCGCGGGCAAGCTGTGCTTCGCCACCCTGCGCGACGGCAGCGGCGATCTGCAGGTGATGATCGCGCTCGAGGGGGTCGGCGCGGACGCGCTGCGCTGCTGGCGCCGCGACGTCGATCTGGGCGACCATGTCGGCGTCGAGGGCGAGGTGATCACCTCCCGCCGGGGCGAGCTGTCGGTGTTCGCCGACCGCTGGGCGATCACCGCCAAGTGCCTGCGGCCGCTGCCCGACAAGCACCGCGGGCTGAGCGATCCGGAGGCGCGGGTGCGCCAGCGCTATCTCGACCTGATCACCAATCCGGATGCCCGGCGCATGCTGCGCCTGCGACCGGCCGCCGTGCGCGCGGTGCGGGACCACCTGCACGAGCACGGCTTCCTGGAGGTCGAGACCCCGATCCTGCAGAGCGTGCACGGGGGCGCCAACGCGCGTCCGTTCCTCACCCACATCAACGCGTACGACATGGGTCTCTATCTGCGCATCGCCCCCGAGCTCTATCTCAAGCGGCTGATGGTGGGCGGGGCCGAGCGCGTCTTCGAGCTGAACCGCAACTTCCGCAACGAGGGCGCCGACGCCACCCACAACCCGGAGTTCACCATGGTCGAGGCGTACGCGGCGTACTGGGACTACGACCGGATGCAGGCGCTCGCCCAGGCGATGATCCAGCGGGTGCTGCGGTCGGTCTCCGGCGGCACCACCGTGGTCCGGGACGGCACCGCCTACGACCTGGGCGGCACGTGGCGCAGCACGACGGTCAACGACGCGATCTCGGCCGCGCTCGGCGAGGAGGTGACCGCCGACACCGGGGTGGAGCAACTGCGGAAACACTGCGAGCGGGCGGCCGTCGCGTACGCGCCCGGCTGGGGAGCGGGCCACCTGCTCCTGCAGATGTACGAGGAGCTGGTCGAGGGCCGCACCGTCGAGCCGACCTTCTACCGGGACTTCCCGATCGAGGTCTCGCCGCTGACCCGGGCCCATCGCGCCGACCCGCGTCTGGCCGAGCGGTGGGATCTGGTCTGCTTCGGCGCCGAGATCGGCACGGCCTACTCCGAGCTCGTGGATCCGGTCGAACAACGCCGCCGGCTCACCGAGCAGTCGCTGCTCGCCGCCGGAGGCGATCCCGAGGCGATGGAGCTGGACGAGGACTTCCTGCGCGCGCTGGAGTACGCGATGCCGCCGTCGGGCGGTCTCGGCATGGGCGTCGACCGGCTGATCATGATGATCACCGGGAAGAACATCCGGGAGACGGTGCTCTTCCCGATGGTTCGCCCGGGTTAGCCATGCACTGGCTGCGGGACGGCTACCACGACCACGTCCTGGCGACGGGCAAACAGCCGCTGCTGTTCCTGTTCGCCGGCTTCATCATCGCGTTCCTCGCCATCCGCCTCAGCGTGCGGATGATCCGGGCCGGCGTCTCCTGGTGGCCCGGCAACATCAGCCGCGGCGGGGTGCACATCCACCACGTCGTCTTCGGGGTCGGCCTGATGACCGTGTGCGGTGTGGCGTCGTTCGCGCCGTTCACCGCGACGCTGCCCTGGCGCAGCTGCATCGCGGCCGGGTTCGGCGTCGGCACGGCACTCGTGCTCGACGAGTTCGCCCTGGTGCTGCACCTGGAGGACGTCTATTGGACCGAGGCCGGGCGCCGATCCGTCGATGCCGTGTTCCTGGCCGTCGCGCTGATCGGCATGCTCGTGCTCGGCGCCGCGCCGCTGGGCATCGACGACCTCTCCGCCGGTGAACGGGCGAGCCGCTGGGACATCACCACGACCGTGCTGCTCAACGCGTTGCTGGTGCTCATCACGCTGGCCAAGGGCAAGATCTGGACCGGGCTGATCGGCGTCCTCGCGCCGGTGTTCGCGTTCGTCGGCGCGGTCCGGCTGGCCCGCCCCTCCTCGCCGTGGGCGCGGCGGTTCTACCGGCCCGGCTCCCGCAAGCTGCGGCGGGCGGTGCGCCGCGACCGGCGATGGCACGGCCGGGCCACCCGGATGCGGCGCCGCCTGGCCGACGGGGTGGCCGGCAAGCCGCATCTCGTCCGTGTCGCGGCGCGGGCCGAGCCTCCGGAGCACCGGCCGCCGGTGTGAGGCTGTGGATTGCGGTCCGAAATCGTCGTACCCGGCCGCTAGTCTCACCCCACCCAGTGAACGGGTGGGGTGGCTTACCGGCCCCGCCCAGTGAACGGGTGGGGTGGCTTACCAGCCCCGCCCAGTGAACGGGGTGGGGTGTGCGCTCACCGGCCCACCCGGTCCCGCTCGGCCCGCGCGGCCCGCCGGGCCAGCCGCCGCAGGCGGCTTTCGATCACCTGATCGACGTGCAGGGCGATCCAGCCGCAGACGACGGCGAGGGGCAGCTCGAGCAACAGGGCGGACAGGACGGCGGCCGGTACGTCGTCCGGGGGCGAGGTCGTCACGTCGAACCAGGCGTCGACGACCAGCATCGTCGCGGTGGCGGCGGCGAGCAGCCCGGCCTGGGGCGACCCCCGCCAGGCGAGATGGGCGGTGGCCAGCAGGACGACGACGAGCAGCACGTCGAAACCGACCCAGGTCGCGCGGTAGTGCTGCGTCGTCGACTCGGCCGGCAGCGTCGCCGCGAGATAGATGATCCACGGCACCGTGGCCAGGCCGAGCACGGCGAACACCGGCGCCACCCACCGGGGCACCGGTCGCAGCCGGTCCGCGTCGGCCATGCGACCAGCATGCCACCGGCGGCGGCGCGACGGTCACACACCGGACTCGGGACCCCGTTCGGGCCGGCACCGGATCTACGCTGAGCGGCAACCGGCCGGAGGGAGGCACGCGATGGACCGCCCGGACTGGAAGGGACCGCTCGGAGTCGCCTTCGAGCACGCCATCGCCTATCTGCAGGGACTGCCGGAGCGGCCGGTGGCGGCACGCGCCTCGCTGGCCGAGCTTCGCGCCGCGCTGGGCGGGCCGCTGCCGCCGGGCCCGCAGGCGCCGGAGCGGGTGGTGGCCGAGCTCGCCGCGGCGGCCGGGCCGGGGGTGGTCGCCTCGTCCGGCGGCCGCTACTTCGGCTTCGTGGTCGGCGGCGCCACTCCGGCCGCGCTCGCCGCGGACTGGCTCACCTCGGTGTGGGACCAGAACGCCGGCCTGTACGTTCTCGGGCCGGCCGCCGGCGTGGTCGAGGAGACCGCCGGCGCCTGGCTGGTCGAGCTGCTCGGGCTGCCGGCCGGCACCTCGGCCGGGTTCGTGACCGGCGGCCAGATGGCGAACTTCACCGGGCTGGAGATCGCGGTCCGGGACGTGCTGGGCCGTACCGGATGGGATTTCGACACCGCCGGTCTCTGGGGCGCGCCGCGGGTACGGGTGATCGCCGGCGAGGGACGGCACGGCACCATCGACCGCGCGCTGCGCTTCCTCGGCGTCGGCACCGGGTCGATCGTCGCCGTCCCGGCCGACGAGCAGGGCCGGATGACCGTGGCCGGGCTGGCCGGGGCGCTGGCCGGCGGCGACGGGCCGACGATCGTCTGCGCGCAGGCCGGGAACGTCAACAGCGGCGCCGTGGATCCGATCGGGGAGATCTGCGACCTCGCGCATCGGTCCGGCGCCTGGGTCCACGTCGACGGCGCGTTCGGCCTGTGGGCGGCGGCCAGTCCCCGCCTGCGGCCGCTGGTGGCGGGGGTGGAACGGGCCGACTCGTGGGCGATGGACGCGCACAAGTGGCTCAATGTGCCGTACGACTCCGGCTTGGTGTTCTGCGCACACCCGGCGGCGCACCGGGCCGCGATGGGCGTGCGGGCCAGCTACCTGGTCCACGCCGCGGGCGACGAACGCGACGCCCTCGACTACAACCCGGAGCACTCCCGCCGGGCGCGGGGCTTCGCCGTCTACGCCGCCATCCGCGCCCTGGGCCGCACCGGCATCGCCGAACTGGTCGAGCGGTCCTGCGCGCTGGCGCGTCGCTTCGCCGACCAGCTCGCGGCCGTCCCCGGGGTGGAGGTTCTCAACGAGGTCGTGCTCAACCAGGTCCTCATCCGTTTCGACCAGGGCGATGCGCACACCCGGCAGGTGCTCGACCGGCTGCAGCGCGAGGGCACGTGCTGGATGAGCGGCACCACCTGGAACGGGACGGCGGCCGTGCGCATCTCGGTGTCGAACTGGTCGACCGACGAGGACGACGTCGATCGCACGGTGGCCGCAATCCGGCGGGCGGCCACGGGCCGATGACCCGGCACCGGGCGACCGCGCAGCGGCTCGCCGCCGTCGGCGACTACCGGTTCCCGGCCGGGGTACGCCATCGCTTCATCGTCGAGCACGACCTCGACCTCGCCGCGGTCGCGCTGGTAGAGGACGCCGTGCGCCAGTGGTTCCGGCTCGCCGCCCGCCACCCCCGAGCGGCGATGTCGATGCCGTCGGTGGTGGCCGGCGATCTGTGGCGGGACGTGACCCGCGACGCCCAGGGCTACGCCGAGCTCTGCGCCGCCGCGTTCGGGCGTCCGTGGCCCTACACACTCGACTGCTCCGGACCCGGGGCTGGCCGAGACGTTCCGCCGGGCCCGGGCGGACGAGGGCTGCGGTCCGGCCGAGCTGCCCCTGCTCTTCCGGGTCGACCGGGCGCTGGCGGTGCCGGGCGGCCGCCGCTACCTCGCCGACTGCGGCGGGCGCGGCCAGTGCCACGAGCTGCCCGGTACGACCTGCCTGCGCCACGTGGCCGGCGTGGAGAAGCCGAAGCGGAGATGGCCGGACCAGTGGGGAAGCGCGCCGGTGCAATTCGGTCCGTGACAACATCCGGCGACCGACGGACGTGCCGCTTTCACTAGGCGCCCGCAGAGCTCATCGCGGCCCTGATCTGCAGATCGAAGTTGTAAACTCCCGCCTCACCGCCGACGATGAGCCGGCGGCCGCAGGGGCTCCACGCGCAATCGCGCGGCCGGGCGTCGATTCGCATCATGGCAATGGCCGTACCGCTTTTGCTGTCCCAGATTCGTATCGTCCGGTCATTGCTTACGGTCGCCAGCCGGGAGCCGTCAGGGGCGATCGCGGCCGAGTTCACTCGCCCGGCGTGGCCGAGGAGTTGGACGCGCCTCCGATGGGTAGCGGTCTCCCAGACCCACAGCGAGCCGTTGTCGCCGCCGATCGCCAGCCACGTGCCGTCGGAAGCGATCGCCACGCAGTACGCCCGTCTCGTGTCGTTCATCAGTCGCGTACGCGGCCGGCCGGTCGCCACGTCCCAGATCTGTGCCGACCCGTCGTTGCCGACGGCGATGAGCCATGCGCCATCCGGGGCGACGGCTATCTTGTTCACCCCTTTCGGATGAGGCCCCAGCGCCGATCGCAATTGGCCGGTGGCGGCTTCCCAAATCCGTATCCATCCGGCGCGACTGGCGGTTGCCAGCCAGGTGCCGTCCGGTGATACCGCCACCGTGGTGACCTCGCCGGCGTGACCGGCCAAGCCGATTCGGAGCTGTCCGGTGGCCGCGTCCCAGATCCCTACGGAGCCGTCACGACAGGCGCCGACGACCCAGGTGCTGTCGGGGGCCGGTGCCACTGCGGTCACGGTGGCGGTATGACCGGTCACCGCCGTACGCAGTAATCCGCTGGCCGCATCCCAGATCCGTAGAAACGAACTACCACCTGTAGCGATCCAGGAGCCGTCCGGTGCTGCCGTCACCGTCGTCACGCGGCCGGCATGATTGGTCAGCGCCTCGCTCGGTCGCCCCGTGATGCCGTCCCAGATCTGAAGGAGCCCATCGGCGCTTCCGGTCACCATCCACGCTCCATCGGCGGCGATCGCGACGGCGGTCACCACTTCGGTGCCGCCGGCCAACATCGTGTGCCGCTTGCCGGTCACGATGTCCCAGACGCAGACTCCGTCGTCGCCGGCGCTGACCAGCCACCTGCTGTCCGGTGCCACCGACATGGCACGCACGTGACCGCTATGACCGGTCAGCGTTGTGCGCTGCTGACCGGTGGCCAGGTCCCAGACCTCTATCGGCCCGTCATCTCCGGCGGTCGCGAGCCATTCACCGTTGGGTGCGACCGCGATAGCGTTGACATTGCCGGGGCGGCCGGTCAAAGCGCCCCGTTGCCGTCCGGTCGCCACGTCAAGCATCCAAAGGGAGCCATCACTCGCACCGATGGCTATCCATGAACCCTGCGGTGCGACGACCAACGCGGTCACGCTACTGGCGCGACGCGTCCATTCGGTTCGCTGCTGCCGGGTGACGATATCCCAGATACGCAGGGTTCCATCGGCCTCTCCGGCGGCCAACCAGGTTCCGTGAGGCGACGCCGCCAAGGCGGTGACTCCGCTTGAGTGGCCGTCCAGCACCGTGCGCTGCTGACCGGTGGCCGCATCCCAGATGCTCACGAGTCCGTCGCGGGCGCCGCTGGCGATCCACGTTCCCTCGGGTGACATTGCCAAGGCGGTGACGCCGCTCGTGTGGCCCTCGAGCACCGTGCGCATTTGACCGGTGGCCGCATCCCAGACGCGCACCAAACCGTCGCGGGCGCCACTGGCAAGCCAGGAACCGTCCGGCGAGACGACCACGGCAGCCACTCGACCGCCGTGGCCGGTGATAGTGCGGCGCAGGTCGGAAGGCGCGAGGTCGGGCAGCGCCCATCGGTTTCTCAGCGCGGGTCCAGCCCGCTCGACGGCGAGGGCGGCGGACTGGCGGCCCCAGTCAGGGTCGTGCGCCACCCGGCTGTAAAGGATATCCGCACGCGAATGCGCCGGTCGGGTCGGCCCGAGCAGATGCGCGATCTGGCCGAACAGCCGTGCCAGCCGGACGGCCCGGGCGGTGCCGAACTGCGCGAGGTCGACGAACGGTCCGGTCGCGTCGGACTGCTCCAGGCGGCCCTCGATCCATCGCAGGTCCGCCGCCGTTGCCTCGGCCTCATCCGTACGGTTCGCCGCCTTCAGATGACCGATCAAATGATCCCACAGGTAGCGGGCCGACTCTGGGAGCCGCCACCAGGCGATCACCGCCGCACCGGCACTCTCGCCTTCAGAGATCACTGGTCGCTCCCGGGGAAGATCGGTTGCGACAGCCTGGAGCAGAACGTCGTTCAGGGCTCGCAGCCTCTCCTCGCCCAGCTCGCCGCGGAAGTAATCTCGAACCACGTCGTGAAGACCGACCGTTCCCGCTCCGTCGGCCTGGCTCACGGTGAGCAGGGCGAGGTCGCCGAGCCGCGCACACAACGCCGTCGCGACCATGGTGTCCGAGCCGGCTGTCGCCTTCCAGAGTGCCGCTACCAGAGCGATCGGGATGGTCTCGTCCTCGATGAAAATCGACAGCTCGGCAAGCCTGTCCCGGCCCTGCGCATCCAACAGGCCGGCGCTTGCCTCGATCGTCGCCGCGACGGCCAATCGCCGCTGCTCCGGATCGGTCACGTCCACCTGCCGGCCGGCCGCCCCGGTCCACGCGTCGACCTGCAGGGCACCATCACGGCGCAGGCGGTTCAACAGCTCGCCGGCGGCGTCCGAAGCGTCTCGCAGCTGAGTCTGGTCGACCAAGATCTTGTTGATGAGCCGCAGGAGAAGCGGCCACCGGCCGGCCTCGTCCATCAACCCATCGGTCACCCGCGCCGGCAGCGGCGGCAGGTCGGCCGTGAGCACCCTGCGGGCCTGGCCGACCGGCATCTGATCGACCCGGACGGTGACGCCCGCCGCGGCGATCAGAGAGGTGACCCGAGTCGTCACCAGGCGGGCGCATCGGCCGGCGACCGGGAACGCCGCCAGCTGGTCGCTGAACCACACGTCATCGAGAATGATCAGTCGCCGCGGTCCGTCGGCCAGCACCTTGGCCAGATGATCCGCCGCCTGCCCGACATCGGTGAAGGGTTGCGCCTGCGCTGGTTCGATCTGCCGGACCAGGTCGTTGACCTTTTCTGCCAACGCACCCCGCCGGACATCACGACCCACGGTGACCCAGTAGACGCGTCCGCCGAACGTGCGCAGCAGTCGGCGATCCGCCCGCACCATCCGGGCGACCGTGGACTTGCCAAAACCACCGGCGCCCTGAACAGCCGTTGTCACACCCACCGTCGACGGTCCGTGCCGCCGGCAAAGGGCTCGCACGACCGCGCCGATCTCCGCCGGGCGGTCCACCATCCACGACTCCGGCTGCTGCGCCGCCGGTATCAAGTCCCGCAGTCCGCGCTCGTAGCGGCGCTGCGTCCACCATCCGAAGAGGGCGGCCCCGGCCATGGCGAGGACGGAGGCCACGAGCCACAACAGATAGTGCCTGCTCATTGACGGAAGCCAAGCCACCGGACTTCCCGTCGATGCGTTACCCGCTACCGTCGCCAAGGCCGCGGCGGCCGAGGCGATGACAGCGGCCATGACCATCAGCGAGACCTGGGTCCAGCGGCGCACGCCAACCTCCTCGCGCCGGAATCATCGACCGACGTCGCCCGGACGCATCGCTCCCATCAAAGCGGGAATCAACTCCACGCGGGCAGGCAGGAAGTGTTGGATCACCGACAGCGACGCGGCCGCGGCTGTCGATCCGGGGCCGGCACCGTTCGTCGGTGGGATATGAGTGACATCGTCATCGAGAACGTCGTGCGGCCGGAACGCGTGCTGTCCGGTTCGTGGCCGGAAGTGATCGCTTCCACCCTGGACTACCACCGGGCGACCTTCCTCTGGAAATGCGCCGGCCTCACCGAGGCCCAGCTGCGGCGCCGCCCGCTGCCGTCGGAGCTGTCCCTGCTCTGGCTGCTGCGTCACCTGCGCGGCGTCGAGCGCTACTGGTTCCAGGTGCGGCTGGCGGGCACGGCGCCCGCGCGCGCGGCCGAGCCCACGGGCGCCGCCGACCTCTACGCCGACTATCTGGCGGCCTGCGACGAGTCCCGGGGCGTCTTCGCGCAAGTCACCGCGGACCTCGGGCGTACGGTGCCCAACCCGGAGTTCGGCGACGCCGGCGTGCGGTTCGTGCTGACCCACGTGATCGAGGAGTACGCCCGGCACGTCGGTCACGCCGATCTGCTGCGCGAGGCCGTGGACGGCGCCACCGGCGAGTGACCGGCGACGGGCGATGTGTCATCGTCCTGGCATGGACCTTGAGCCGTACCGGCGGGAGCTAGTCGTCTACTGCTACCGGATGGTCGGGTCCTTCCACGAGGCCGAGGACCTGGTCCAGGAGACGATGCTGCGCGCCTGGAAGGCGCGGGAACGGTACGACCGCGAGCGCGCCTCGGTGCGGACGTGGCTCTATCGCATCGCCACCAACGTCTGCCTGACGGCGCTCGAGAGCGGGCGGCGGCGCCCGCTGCCGTCGGGCCTCGGCGCGCCGAGCGAGGACCCGTCCGCGCCGCTCACGCCGGCCCCGGAGATTCCGTGGCTGCAGCCCTTTCCCGGCCCGGACTCGGGGGCCGGCCTGCGGCTGGCGTTCGTCGCGGCGATGCAGACCCTGCCGGCCAAGCAGCGCGCGGTGCTCGTCCTCCGCGAGGTTCTCCAGTTCAGCGCGGCCGAGGTGGCCGCTCAGCTCGGGACGACGGTTCCGGCCGTCAACAGCGCGCTGCAACGGGCGCGGGCGGCCGTCGCCGGCGCCCGGGAAGCCGAGATCGCCGAGCCGGACGACCCGGCGGTCCGGACGGCGGTCGACCGCTACGTGCGGGCGTTCGAGGCGGCCGACGTTCCCGCGCTCGTACGCCTGCTGACCGCCGACGCCGTGCTCGAGATGCCGCCGGTTCCCCTGTGGTACCGGGGCCGCGCCGACTACGGCCGGTTCATGGAGCGCGTCTTCGCGATGCGGGGCGCGGGCTGGGCCATGACCCGGCTCGAGGCCAACGGGCAGCCGGCGCTGGCCGCGTACGCTCCCTCGCCCGGCGGCGGGAAACGGCTGCACACGCTTCAGGTTCTGACCGTCACCGGCGGCCTGGTGTCGCACAACGTCGTCTTCGCCGACCCGTCGGTGTTCGCCGCCTTCGACCTGCCCGCCGAGATTTCCTGAGAGATTCCGCCCGTACGCGATGAGCCCGCGCGATGTCGCCGGTAGGTACCGCCGGACACCGACAGGAAGGGATCGTCGCCATGAGCGTCATCGTCATCGAATTCATCACCCTCGACGGAGTCGTCGAGGATCCGGACGGGTCAGCCGGCACCCCGCACGGCGGCTGGGCCTTCCGGCACGGCCCGGAATCGGTCGCCGGCGACAAGTTCCGGCTCGGCCCGCTGCTGGACGACGGCGTGCTGCTGCTGGGCCGGGCCACGTGGCAGTTGTTCTCCCGGCTGTGGCCCACCCGCGACGACCCGTTCTCGGTCAAGATGAACGCCATTCCGAAGCTGGTCGCCACGCGTACGGCAATCGACCCGGGCGCATGGGCGAACTCACGCGTGCTCGACGGCGACCTGGCCGACGCCGTGAAGCGGCAGGAGCGCGACGTGATCGTCGCCGGCAGCATCGGCGTCGCGCACGCCCTGATGGCCGCCGGCCTGGTCGACGAGTACCGCCTGCTGATCTTCCCGACCGTGCTCGGCGCCGGCCGCCGCCTCTTCGCCGCCGGTGCGGCGCCCACCTACCTGCGGACGCTCTCGGCCGATCCGGCCGGCGCCGCGGTGCTGACCCGCTACGGGCGCGCGTGACGGCTCGGATGATCGGCTAATTGCCGGGTCGGTGTCCGAGGCGGAGCATCCCGAACGGGTGAAGCCGGTCGTATCGACCCGAGGAGGTCGTCATGAAGCGTCCGCTCCTGATCATTCTCGCCGCATCCACCACCGCCGGCCTGGCCGCGGTCGCCGGATCGACACCGGCGGCCGCGACCGATGGCGGGCGACCGCCCCTGCACTTCCACGTGCAGTTCAGCCCGTTCTCCTACCTTGACCTCGGTGCGCCCGGGCCGAGCATGGGCGACCAGATCCTCGCCCACGACCTGCTGTTCGACGCCGCCGGCCACCAGGTCGGGCACGACGGCGTGGCCTGCACCGTCACCGATCCCGAGGGCGGCCCGGAGGCGCAGTGCACGGGGACGTTCGCGCTGCCCGGCGGCCAGCTCGCCACCCAGTTCCTGAACACGCCGCCCGCGGTGAAGCACTTCGCGGTGACCGGTGGCACCGGCGCCTACCGCCGCGCGCGCGGCGAGGCCGTCCTGGTCGAGCACGGCGACGGTACCGGGGACGTGACGTTCTACCTGACGTCATGAGGGCCGGGCGCTCCGGGACGGTCCTCGCCGCCGGCTTCGTCGTGGTGCTCTTCGTGAGCGAGGTCGCGGTGACGCTGCCCGACCTCGACGCGACCGACCAGCACGTCGCCGACTTCTACGCCGGGCACCGGGCGGTCGTGGTGGCGATGCAGCTGCTCGGCTTCGTCGCGGCCGGGCTGCTCGCGATGCTCGCCCTGCGGGTGCGCGAGCTCGACCGGGCGAGCGGGTACGCGCTGCTCGGCGTGGCCGGTGTGGCGCTGCTGCCCGGCCTGGTCACCGCCGTCCTGGCGCTCGCCGCCGACCCGGCGCACCCAGCGACGTCCGGCCGTCTCAACGCCGCCGCCGCGATCGCCGACGACCTGCTGTTCCTGAGCGTGGCCGGCTTCGCCGCGACGGTCTGGTCGGCGCGTGGCGCGTACCGGCCGGTGCTGCGCTGGTTCGCGGCCGCGGTGAGCGTGGTCTGCCTGCTCCGGGGCGTGCTGGGCGTCGCCGAGCGGGAGGGCGTGCTCGGCACGGTGGCGCCGTTCGCGTTCCTGGTCCTGGTGGTCGCCGTCGGGGTGAGCGCGGACCGGCGACCGCGTTCAGGGCGCGCGGAGGGCGTTCTCGACGGCCGGGTCGGGCGGTGAGGTGACCGCGGGCGGGCGGCCCCGCACGACGTCCCACACCGCCTTGCCGCTGGCGAAGTAGTCGCGGACCGACTTCGACACCAGCAGCGAGGCCGGGCAGTGACACCGGGCCACCACCCCGGTCGCGTCGATGCCGAGGTGCCGGCACAGGGCCACGGCCCGGGACACGTGGTACGACTGCGTCACGACCAGGGCCTGCTTGACTCCGTAGACGTCGCGGGCGCGGATGCACGTGTCGTAGGTGTCCAGGCCGTACGGGTCGCGCACGATGCGTGCCGGGTCGACGCCGAGCCCGGCCAGGTAGGCGGCCATGGCGGCGGGCTCGTCGCCGGAGCCGCCGCGGCTGTCGCCGGAGACCAGCACGACCCGGGCCTTGCCGTCCTTGACCAGGCCGGCCGCGGTCTCGAGGCGGCCGGCCAGGCGCGGCGACGGCTGCCCGGCGACGGTCACCTCGGTGCCGAGGACGATCGCCACGCCGGCGGCCGGCGCGTCACCGGCGTCGGCGACGTGGCCGCGGGCGGCCAGGGTCGTCCACGCCCAGGGCGCGCTGGCCGGCAGCAGCAGGATCACGAGGACGAGGAGGGCGCGAAGCAGGCGACGTCTCATGGCGGGTCTCATGGCGGCGGCGAGCGTAGCGACACCCCGCCAGCCCGCGGCTCAATCGGTGCGCGGGCCCGGCTTCTCGCCGAGCAGGGCGGCGCCCAGCGGGGTCATCGTGTGCAGCACCGCCTTGCCGACCCGGCTGGTGTGGATCAGCCGGGCCTCGCGCAGCACGGAGGTGTGCTGGGAGACCGACGCGGCGCTCACGCCCACCCGGCGGGCCAGCTCCGATGTCGTCGAGCCGTCGCCGATCGACTCCAGGACCGACGTGCGGGTCTGGCCGATCAGCGCGGCCACCGAGCCGCCGTTCGCGGCCGGGCGCTGCGCCCAGAACGTGGCCGGGTCGCGCTCGACCGGGTAAACCAGCACCGGCGTCAGCTCGGGGTCGCGGAACACGTCGGGGGCGCCCCACGACAGGTAGGACGGGACCAGGATCAGGCCGCGGCCCTCGAGCTCGATCGACTGCTCGAACGGGGTGTCGACCTCGAGCACCGGTGAGTTCCAGCGCATCATCGGCCGGAAGCTCTCGAGCAGGCCCTCGGCGCCGTGCTCGAACAGGGCGCGGGCCCGGCGGGACCGGTCGGCCTCGACGTGGGCCTGCGCCTCGGACCAGAACGGCGCCACCGCCACCTCGTAGTGCGAGCGCATGGCGGCGGCCACCCGCTCGAGGACCGGGCGGTCGCCCTCGGCGAGCCGGCGCATCCACGAGGGGGTGGGCTCGCCCAGCCGGGCCAGCTCGGCCATGTCGTGCCGGAGGCGGGTGGCCGGGGTCGACAGGATGGCCTCGATCGCGTACGGCAAGCCCTGCGTGCCCTCGGCCGGGGTGAGGAAGTCGGGGTAGTAGGCGCCGCGCACCAGCGGGAGCAGGATGTCGAGGTCGGCCCGGCGGGCGCTACGCACCACCTGCTCGCGCCACGGGCCGAAGATCGGCGTCTGGCCCGGGCGGGTGAGCCGGAACACGCTGAACACCGTCTCCCACATGGGATGCGGCTCGGCGGCCATGCGGACCCGGCCGATGTCCTCCGGCGTGAAGTGGACGCGCAACACGTCGGCCCCTCCGGCTAGCCTCGCGTTCGGATTGCGAGCTTAACCGGGCATGGCGCATCCACCCACTCGCCCGAAAGGCAAGAAAGGGGGAGAAAGGGTGCCGAGCCGCCGCCGCACGTGCCCCCGCTGGGACGATCCCCCGTCGTTCTTAACCGCCACGGCGGTCAGCTCGCCCGGTGGCCGGCTCGACCAGACGACGATCGCCGGAGGAGGCCACTTGCCTCAAGACATTTAACTCCTCGCTGAATAGTTAGCTGTCTTTACCATTCAGAATCGCCCCAAAACTAATAGGGCGTCGGAATTCTCCGCACCTGCAGCACGGGCTCGCGATAGCCGTCCGCTTTCTGGCGCTTCGGAAGCTTCACGTCCTTATGGGCGAGCGGCTGGTACGGCACGTTGTCGAGCAGATGCGTGATCACGTTCAGCCGCCCACGCTTCTTGTCGTCGGTGTTCGCCACGTACCAGGGCGCCCAGGCGGTGTCGGTCGTGCGGAACATCTCGTCCCGGGCGCGCGAGTAGTCGTACCACCGGCTGTAGGACTTGAGGTCCATCGGCGACAGCTTCCAGTACTTGCGGGGGTCGTTGATCCGGTTCTCCAGCCGGCGCGTCTGCTCCTCGGGGCTGACCTCCAGCCAGTACTTCAGCAGGATCACCCCGGAGTCGACGATCGCCCGCTCGACCTCGGGCACGAGCTGGAGGAACTGCGCGGACTGCTCCGGCGTACAGAAGCCGAGCACCCGCTCGACGCCGGCCCGGTTGTACCAGCTGCGGTCGAAGATCACGACGTCCCCGGCGCCGGGCAGATGCGGCACGTAGCGCTGGAGGTACATCTGGGACTTCTCCCGGTCGGTCGGCGCCGGCAACGCGACGACCCGGAACGTACGCGGGCTCACCCGCTCGGTGATCGCCTTGATCACCCCGCCCTTGCCCGCCGTGTCCCGCCCCTCGAAGACCACGCAGACCTTCGCGCCGGTGTCCTTGACCCACTCCTGCATGGCCACCAGCTCGCCGTGCAGCCGCCGCAGCTCGTGCTGGTACTCCTTCTCCTTCATGCGGGGGAGCACCTCTTTGTCGGTTTCCATAGGCCACCGTGGCACGCGGCGGCCGTTCCCCCATCACCCCGGGCGGATGGATGAGAATCAAACCCATGACGACCGCGATGGTGTACGGCGAGTTCGCCGCCCGTGAGGCACATGAGGTCTCACCCGCGTACGAGAGATTGTCCGTCGCCGTCTCGCGGAGCCCCGGGCTGCTCGCCCGCCTCGACGCCCTGCCCGAGCCCAAGCGCCAGCCCAACCTGCTCTACGCCGCGGTCCGTTTCCTCGGCGGCCCGGTCGCGGAGCCGGGCGAGTTCCTCGCGTTCACCGCCGCGAACTGGCCCGCGATCGAGGCCGAGATGCGCACCCGGGCCACCCAGACCAACGAGATCGGCCGCTGCGCCCTGCTGCTGCCCGTGCTGGCCGCGCTGCCGCAGCCGCTGGCCCTGCTCGAGATCGGCGCCTCGGCCGGCCTCAACCTGTTCCCCGACCGGTACTCGTACCGCTACGGCGACCACCGGCTGGGCCGGTCCGGCCCGGTGCTCGACTGCGATCTGACCGGCCACCAGCCGCCGGCCGCGCTGCCCGAGGTGGTCTGGCGGGCCGGCCTCGATCTCAACCCGCTCGACATCACCGACCCGGCCGACGCGCGCTGGCTCGAGTCGCTGATCTGGCCCGAGCACGAGCACCGCCGCGAGCGCCTGCGTGCCGCCGCGCGCGTCGCATCCGCCGACCCGCCGCTGCTGGTGCGCGGCGACCTGGTGGACGACCTGCCGGCGCTGGCTCGGCGGGCGCCGCGCGACGCCACGCTGGTGATCTTCCATACGTCGGTGCTCTATCAGGTGCCCGCTCCGCGTCGCGAGAGCTTCCTTCGGCTCGTACGGGAGATGCCCGCGCACCTGATCTCGATCGAGAACCCGACGGTGATCCGGTACGCCGGGCTGCCGAACCCGCCGGACGAGACGCTGCACAACATCATGGCCCTCGACGGCCGCCCGCTGGCCTGGTGCCGCCCGCACGGGCAGGGCCTGAGCTGGTTCGCGGCATGAGCGTGCGCGACCTGCTGACTCCCGTCGTCGTCGCCCCGATGGCCGGCGGTCCCACGACGCCTTCGCTGGTGGTCAACGCGGCACGGGCCGGGGCGCTGGGCTTCCTGGCCGCCGGCTACAAGTCGCCCGAGGCGGTCGAGGCCGAGCTGCGGGCGGTCGCCGGGGTGCCGTTCGGCCTCAACATCTTCGTGCCCATGCCGCCGCCCGGCGACCCCGCGCCGCTGGAGCGCTACCGCCGCTTGCTGCAGAGCGAGGCCGACCGCTACGGGGTCGAGCTGCCGCCGCTGCGCCTGGCCGACGACGACCACTTCGCCGCCAAGGTGGAGCTGGCCATCCGCTACCAGGCGCCGCTGGTCAGCTTCACGTTCGGCGTGCCCGACGCGGCCGTGGTGAGGGCGTTGCGGGAGGCGGGCTCGGCCGTGCTGATCACCGTGACGTCGGCCGCCGAGGCCGCCCGGGCGGTGGCGGCCGCTCCCGACGGCTTGATCGCCCAGGGCGGCACGGGCGGCGCCCACTCGGCCACCACCCACCCGGCGACCTACCGCGGCACGACGACGGCGGCGGAGGTGTTGGCCGAGGTCCAGACGACCGGCGGCGTGCCGGTCGTCGCGGCCGGCGGCGTCTCCTCGGCCGCGGACGTGCGGGCCCTGCTCGACGCCGGCGCCGCGGCGGTGCAGGTCGGAACGTACTTCCTGCTCGCCGACGAGGCCGGCACCCGTCCCACCCATCGTGCCGCGATCGCCGGCGGCGACTTCACCGAGACGGTCGTGACCCGGGCCTTCACCGGCCAGCCGGCCCGCGGCCTGCGCAACCGCTTCACCGACGCCTACTCGGCGGCGGCCCCGATCGGCTACCCGGCCATCCATTACCTGACCGCCCCGATCCGAGCGGCCGCCGCAGCCCGGAACGATCCCGGGGCGCTCCACCTGTGGGCCGGAACCGGCTTCGCGTCGGCCCGTCCCGCCCCGGTCGCGGAGCTGATCCGTGACCTCCTCCCGTGAGGTGAAGACCTCCGACCGGCCTGCTCTGGTCGGCCCATCTTCTCCGTTCGGCGGCCGCTTTCCGGCCGGCCCGCACCCTTGGCTCGCTCTCCGCGGTCGGCGGGCGCTGACCGGCCGCATCCGGAGGGCCGAAACTTTCGGTCCGAAGGCGAGAAGTAACCGCTGCCGCTTGCTAACAGCACGCGCTCAAGTGCTCGGCTAAGCGTTCAACCAGGACAAATCTTCGTCGGTTCTTTCGGGGGCTCTCCGGAAGTTGTTGACACCCTCCGGGGGTCGCTCAATACTTCATCCATCGATGAACTTCATCGCCGTGCCCGGAGGGCGGGCCGCCGCCGGTTCCACCGCCGGCCCGGGCCGCCTCGCTGGGCTTCGCTCAACGAGGAAGGATGCACGCGCGTGAACGACTCCCCCGTCCCCCCGTCCCGGCGCGGGCGTAACCGTCTGAGGCTCCTCATCTCCGCCGCCGGCGCCGTCGCGCTGGCGGTCACCACGGTCGGGCTGGCCGGCGTGGCCCACGCCGAGGCCGACCGGACCGTCACCTCGAACACGACCGGCACCCACAACGGCTACTTCTTCTCGTACTGGAAGGACAGCGGCAACGTCACGATGACGCTGGGCGCCGGCGGCAGCTACAGCGTCCAGATGAACGGCATCAACAACTCGGTCGTCGGCAAGGGCTGGAAACCGGGCTCGAGCCACACGGTCAACTACTCGGGCAGCTTCAACTGCGGGGGCAACTGCTATCTGGCCCTGTACGGCTGGACGACGAACCCGCTCATCGAGTACTACGTCGTCGAGAACTTCGGCAGTTACAACCCGAGCACCGGCGCCCAGCGGCTGGGCTCGGTCACGACCGACGGCAGCACGTACGACATCTATCGCACCCAGCGGGTGAACCAGCCGTCCATCATCGGCACCGCGACGTTCTACCAGTACTGGAGCGTGCGGCAGCAGCACCGCACCGGCGGCACGATCACCACCGCCAACCACTTCCGGGCGTGGGCCAACCTGGGGCTCAACCTCGGCTCGCACGACTATCAGATCCTGGCGACCGAGGGCTACCAGAGCAACGTCAGCTCGAACATCACCGTGAGCGAGGGATCCACCCCGACCACCCCGACCACGCCGCCGACCACGCCCACCACGCCGACCACGCCGCCGACCACGCCGCCCAACCCCGGCTCCGGCGCCTGCAAGGTGACCAACGCGGTGAACGCCTGGAACACCGGTCTCACCGACAACATCACGATCACCAACACCGGCTCGTCGGCGATCAACGGCTGGTCGCTGAAGTTCAACCTGGCGTCCGGGCAGACGATCACGTCGGGCTGGAACGCGTCGTACTCGCCGAACAGCGGCTCGGTCACCGCGACCAACGCCAGCTACAACGGCTCGATACCGCCGGGCGGCTCGACGACGATCGGCTTCCAGGCCAACCACACCGGAAACAGTGCCGCACCCAGCGGCTTCACCCTGAACGGCGCAACCTGCAGCTGACCGAAGGCAAGCCCGCCGCCGGAAGGAGCCCGGAAGGAATCCGGGAGAACGACCGGCGACGGGCTTGTCACGCATTGGTAGACTTCGACCCATTCACGGGGATCTCTGGTTCGGGAGACGGAGTGGCGGACGGGTTCGGCGTCGACGCGCAGCAGATTCGCGACCAAGCGACCAGGATCGACGCGATACGGCAGCGTTTTGGCGCCGTGACGGCGGCCAGCGCGGCGATCACGCAGGACGATGGGGCGTACGGGCTGCTGTGCGGTTGGATGCCGGCGGTTCTCGAACGCCGGCATGCCCGCCAGGATCAGCTCTTCGCCTACCTCGAGGAGAACCTCCGGCTCGCCGCCGAGGCGCTGGTGCAGACCGGCCGGGAGTACGCCGACGTGGACGGCACCGCGGCCGAGCGCATCCGCGCGGCCGGCCGGATGTGACGACGGTGAGCGATCTGGTCGCGCCGGTCATCACCACCCGCACGTCCTCCACCGGTTTCTCGCTCGCCGACAGCTTCACGGGTGTCCACCAGGCGATCGCCGGGGGCGGCTGGGTCGACGGCGCCCTGGCCGGCGGGGCGTTCGCGCTCGACGTGGCGTCCACCGTGCTCGACCCGTTCAGCGCGCTGCTCGCGAGCGGGCTGAGCTGGGCGATGGAGTACTTCGACCCGCTGCGGGAGATGCTCGACAACCTGGCCGGGATGCCGGACCGGGTCGCCTCGCACGCGGCGACCTGGGGAAACATCGCCGGCGAGCTGTCCGGCATGGCGGCCGACCTGCACGCGAGCCTGGCCTCGGGAGTGCCGGACTGGCAGGGTGCGGCGGCCGAGACGTACCAGAGCCTGATGGCCAACAACGTCGATGCGCTCGACGGGCTCGGAGCGCTGGCGGCGGCGATGGCGGTCTCCACCCAGGCGGCCGGCAACCTGGTGCAGTTCACCCGCGATCTCGTACGCGACCTGATCGCCGACCTGGTGGCGCGGGTGATCGTCTGGGCCGCCGAGTCGCTGCTGGTGGTCACGATCCCGGTGGTGGCCGCCCAGATCGCGTCGGCGGTGGTCAAGTGGGCGGGCCGGATCCTCGGCTACACCTCGGCGCTGGTCACCAGCCTGGCCAACCTCACCCACCTGCTCGAGGGATAGCGCCGCCGGGACGCACCGCCGGCGATATCTAGAATCGGTGTATGACGACGCCGGGCCGCTTCGGCGCCGACCGTGCGTGGGGCGAGCGGGCGGCCCGGCCACTGCGGCTGCTCGCCGGGCCCGGCGCGGCGCCGACCGAGGACGAGCTGGCGGCGCTGCGGGCCGGCCTCGATCGGCGCGACGAGGTGGCGGCGGAGCTGGTCCGGGAGTCGGGCTCGATCAAGGAGCTGCGCCGGGCGCTGGCTCGGGGCCCCTCGCCCGATCACCCCGAGCCGATCCGCAGGTTCTTCGACGTCGTCACCGCGCGGCCCGGGTGGGTGGACGACGCGCTGCTGGCGCGAGGTGCGACGGCCTGCCGCGCGTACGGGATGGATGCCGGTCTGGTTCTGGCCTATGGCTCGCTTCTCGGTGGTTACCGGACGGGCGCCGCGCTGGAACCGCTGGTGCGCACCGGGCGGCTGACCGGCGGTGAGACACTGCGGCGGATCATGGAGACCTCGCTGTGGTGGCGGGCGGTGACCGCGCCGGGCGGACTCGCGACCGGCGGCGAGGGCTGGCTTCTCTCGCTGCACGTGCGCGTCATGCATGCGCTGGTCAACGCCCGTCTCGAGGCCGATCCGACCTGGGACCACGCCTTTCGCGGCGTGCCGATCAACCAATACGACCAGGCGAGCACGCTGGGGGTCTTCAGCACCAGCTTCCTGCTTCACCTGCGGCTTCTGGGCGTACGGGTATCGCGTGCCGACGCGGCGGCGGTGATGCACCTCTGGTCCTACGTCGGCTGGCTGATGGGTGTCGACGAACGGTGGCTGCCCCACACCGAGCTCCGGGGCCGGCGGCTTCTGTACCACTTCCTGGCGTACGACCCGCCGCCGGACCGGAACAGCCGCTCGCTGGCCCGGGCCCTGATCGACATGAGCAACGCCTCGGGTCTCCGGCGCGTCTACGACCGGGAGCGGGCCCTTTCGGTGAGCTCGTGGCTGCTCGGGCCGGCCGCCATGCGCGACCTCGGGCTGCCGTATCGGGTTCCGTGGTACGGGCTTTCCCGGGTGGCGTCGAACCTGCTGTTCAGTCAGGGCCTCGGGCGGTTGCCGGGCGGGCGGTCGCTGTTGATCGCCCGCGGGGAACGGCAGGCGCGGGCGCAGTTCGCGCGCTGGGGCGGGGAGCTGTCGTAGGTTCTCCCGGTCTCAGTGGCCCCGGAAGGCCTCCTCCAGCCACCACGACGGCCGGGTGGCGGAGACCTTGGCGTCCACGACCATGGGCACGTCCCGGGGACCGGCCAGCCAGGCCGCGACCGGGCCGAGATCCGCGGCCGCCCGCACCGTGACCGCGGCGCACCCGTGGCCGCGGGCGATCGAGGCGATGTCGGTGTCCGGAAAGACGACGGTGGAAAGGGGGTGACCGCCGGGCCCGAAGTGATGCACCTCGGCCCCGTAGGCGTTGTCGTTGTAGACCACGATCAGCATGCCCAGCCCCAGCCGCGCGACCGTCTCGAGCTCCGCGATCGCCATCAGGAACCCGCCGTCGCCGCACGCCGCCACCGGCAGCCGTCCGGGCACCGCGAGCGCCGCGCCGAGCGCGCTCGCCAGCCCCAGCCCGATCGACTGGAACGCCTGGGTGAAGCAGAAGCCCCGGTGGTCGGGAACCGAGAGGAACATGGCCGGATAGCCCATGAAGTTCCCGGAGTCGACCGCCACCACCCGCTCAGCGGGCAGCAGATCGTCGAGCGCGATGGTCAGCGTGCGCGGGTCCACGTGGGTGGCGTCACCGTCGTCCTCGTAAGGGACGTCGCGCCACCGGGAGCCGGCGGCCAAGCGGGCTTCGACCTCGGGCGTGCGATAACCACGGCCGGCCTCGGCGTGCCCGGGCTCCTCGGCGCTGCCCTTCTGCGCCGAGCGACTCTCGGCTTGGGTTCGGCGCAGGGCGGATCGCACGGCCTCGGCGGTCGCCCGGACATCGCCGACCATGCCGAGGTCGACGCGGCCGTGGGCGCCGAGGGCGGACTCGTCGAGGTCGACCTGGACCACGGTGGCGGTCGGCGGCAGGAGGGCGCCGTGGCGGGTGGTCCACATGTTGAGCGAACTCCCCCAGGCCACGATCACGTCCGCGCCCGCGATGAGGTCGGCCGCCACCGGGGTGGCGAAACCGCCGGAGACGTCGAGGTTCCAGGGATTGCCGGTGAACAGGCCCTTGGCCACCGCGGACGTGGCCAGGAGGGCGCCGCAGGTTTCGGCCAGGGCGGTCAACTCGGCGGCCGCATGCAGGGCGCCCCGGCCGGCGATGAAGACCGGGCGGCCGGCCTCGGCCAGCAGCGACGCCAGCGCGACAACCGACAAGTCCGAAGCGACACCCAAGGCGGAGCTCGACGCGGCCACGGCGGAGCTCGACGCGGCCACGGCGGAGCTCGACGCGGGCAAGGCGACGCTCGCCGCGGGCACGGCGGCGCTCGCCGCGGGCACGGCGGCGCTCGCCGCGGCCACGGCGGCGCTCGACGCGGCGGCCCGCGCGGGAGCGGCCGACGCGGGACCTCCCGGCGGACCCGCTGCCGGAACGGGCTGCGACTGGATGTCCAGCGGGAGGTTCAGGACCACGGTGCGGCGCTCGTTCGCGGCCACGTGCCAAGCGCTCGTCGCGTCGGCCACGGCGGTCTCGGCGGACTCGATCCGGCGGGAGGTGGCGCCTACCGCTTCGGCCAAGGCGTCCTGGTCCACGCGGAAGTTGGAACGCGGCGCGGTGGCCTCGGCGGCCAGGACGATCAGCGGGGTTCGGCTCTTGGCCGCCTCGGCCAGGCCGGTCATGGCGTTGGTCAGGCCGCAGCCCTGGTGGACGGTGACCACGCCGACCCGGCCGGTCAGGCGGGCGTAGGCGTCGGCCGCGGTGGTGGCGCCGGCCTCGTGGCGGGTGGCGATGAAGCGGGCGCCGTGGGCGACGAGGGCGTTGGTCACGTGGAAGTTGCCGCTGCCGACCACGCCGAAGACCTGGTCGGCGCCGAGGGCGGCCAGCGCGGCGCCGACCGCCTCGGCGACCGAGCGCGACGCCGGCGAGGGCGGCGAGGACGACGGCAGCGGGGACGGCGAGGACGACGGCGTCAAGGAAGGCGAGGACGGCGAGGACGACGGCGGCGGGGAGGTCATCGCTCGACCAAGGCCAGCACGCGCGCCGGGCTGCCGGAACCGCCGACGATCGGCAGCGGCGCGGCGATCACCACGGCGCCGACGGGTGGGAGCTGGGCCAGGTTCTGCAGCTGGGTCAGGCCGTACTTGCCGGCGCCCAGCACGAAAGCGTGGCACGGGAACGGCGGGTCGAACGAGTGGGCCGCCCCGGCGTCGGTGCCCACCGTCTCCACGCCCACGCCGATCACCGGCGCCTCGGACGCCAGCCAGCGTGCGGCCTCGACCGAGATGCCGGGCGTGTGCGGGCCGGTCTCGTCGGCGTTCAGGAAGTCCTCCTGGTCGGACGAGCGGGCGTCCCACCCCGTACGGACCAGGAGCCAGCCACCGGCCGGAAGCGGGCCGTGCGAGGTCTCCCACCGCTTGATGTCGTCGACCGTCAGCAGGAAATCCGGATCGCCCGCCACCCGGTCGGAGACGTCGATCACGGCGGCCGGTGCGATCAGGCGCCGGGCCTGGATCTGCGAGACGTCCTCGCCGTCCTTCGCGGTCACCCAGTGGATGGGCGCGTCGAGGTGAGTGCCGGTGTGCTCTCCCGTGTGGATGTTGTTCCAGTACCAGGCCGGACCCCGGTCGTCGTACCGGCTGATCTCCTCGAGGCCGAACGTGATCGTGTCGGCGAAGGGCGGCGGCAGCTTGAGGATCGGCGTCTCACCGGACAGCGGCGCGGTGAGGTCGACGACCTCGATCGTGCCCCCGTCGAGCGCGGAAACCAGGTCTCGCAGAATGCTCATCGCCGCCTCCAGTCGGATTGACGCCACAAAGGACGCGTCAGGGGTGAGAATTCGTCATAGTGCCAGCTTCGGGGGAGGTTGACGATGGCGAATGCGATTCCGGACAGGGCATTTCTGCGGGCCGCCGACATGCCGGGCGTGATCAAGGGTGCGCCCCGGCGGCTGGGCGACGGCGAGGTGCCGCTGCCGACCTTCTGCGGCGCCGGCTTCGAGCAGGCCGACCGCATCGACGCGCGGGGCACGCTGCGGTACTACTTCTCGAGCCCGGGAGCGCCGGCCGAGGCGACCCCGAAGGCGATGGTGCACCACCAGGTGCTGGTCTACCGGGACGGGGGCGCCACCGACTTCATGGACGGGCTGCGCACCTGCGTGACCGGGTGCAAGTCGCAGAACGAGGACGGCGTCGAGCTGCGGAACCACCTGCACGGGCCGTTCGGCGAGGCGGACGACTCGGTCGTGGTCGAGCAGACCCGGCCGGCCACCGACGAGACCGGCACGCCGCTCGACGACGGAACGCTGCACAGCGTCTTCTGGGCGGCGGCCCGGGTCGGCGAGGCGGTGGCGTTCGTCAGCATCGCCGGGTGGGAGTCGTGCTCGGCCGAGGAGGCGGACGCCCTGACGCTGGGCAAGAAGGCAGCGCGGCGCCTGCGCGAGTGGCGAGAGAGCTAGACCGCGGCGCGACTAGACGGCGGCCGGCAGGTTGGCCGAGCTGAACGCGCGGCCGTCGTCGGTCACCACCGCCGACTCGAAACCGTCGGTGGCCAGCTTGGCGAGCCACGTCAGGCCGGGTTCGCCCATCGCGAGGGCGGCGGTCGCGTACGCGTCGGCCAGCGCCAGATCGGGCCCGACCACCGTGACCGACCGCAGTCCCCGCGCCGGCTGTCCCGTGCGCGGGTTGATCACGTGGTCGCCCCGCTCGTACGTCCCCGAGGTGGCTATCGCGCCGTCCGTCATCGCCAGCACCCAGCTGACCTTGCCGGCGTCCCACGGATGCCGGATGCCGACCCGCCAGGGCACGCCGTCCGGGTGCAGGCCACGCATGCGGATGTCGCCGCCGGCGTTGATGTAGTGGTTGGTCGACCCGGCGGCGGCCAGCCGGGCCGAGGCGACCTCGACCGACCAGCCCTTCACGTAGCCGGACGGGTCGAGCGGCCCGCCCGCGTACGCGTCGAAATAGCCGTCGGTGTCCCGCCAGAGGTCGGCGCACGCGTCGAGGACGTGGCGGAGGTCGTCGGAGCAGGTGGCGACCGTGAGCTCGCCGCGCCGCATCCGCATGACCTCGCTGTCGTCCCGATAGGTCGAGAAGCGGGCGTCGACCTCGTGCAGCCACCGGCACACGTCGTCGATCAGCTCGCGCAGCGAGGACTCCGGGCGGTCGTCGGCCAGCTCGATGCTGACCGCGGTACCCATGACCTGTTCGACGTGGCGCACGAACAGGACCCTACGCCTTGGCCGAGTCCAACGCCGCCTGCAACGACTCCCGGTACGACTTGCTGGTGTAGGTCGCGCCGGAGACCGCCGACACGTTCGCGTTCTGCGCCTGCAGGGTCTCCTGCTTGAGCTTCGGGATCGCGACCGGGTTGATCGTCGCGCTCTCGCCCGCGGTCGGGTAGGTCGCCTCGGCCGCGGTGATCTTCCCGTCCTCGATCTTGATGGAGACCTGGACCGTCCCGTACGGGTTGGTCACGCCCTTGCCCTTGAAGACGCCGTCCTTGAGGCCGGTCTTGGCCTTCGGCGGCGCGGCCGAGGTCTTGGACGCGCCCGGCTTCTTCCCCGACGATGACGGCTTGGCCGAAGGGGTGCTGTCGACCAGGTCGACCGCGGGCGGTGCGGCGGCGGGCGCCGCCGGCGGCTGCACGCTCAGGCGCACCCCGACGATCAGGGCGGCGCCGGTCAGCGTGCCCACGGCCGCTGCGGTACTACGTCGCATTACTCCTCCGAAGTCCGATTAAAACTCGAACGGGTCCAGGTGCAGCTGGCTGTCCGGAACGTCCAGCTCGCGCAGGGTGCCGACGGCCGCCTCGACCAGACCGGGCGGGCCGCACAGGTAGACGTCCCGGCGCGAGACGTCCGGAACCAGGCCGAGCAGCCCGGCCGGGGTGAACAGCCGCCTCGGGCCGGGATCGTTGCGCGACCCCACGATGTAGCGGACCCAGGCGTCCCGCCGCTCGGCCAGCTCCTCCAGCTCGCCCCGGAACACCAGCTCGTCGGGGCGCGAGGCCCGGTAGATCACGATCGTGTCCGGTGGCATGTCCTCGAGCAGGGCGCGGATCGGGGCGATCCCACTGCCGCCGGCGATCAGCAGGGCCCGGCGACGCGTACGCCGCTGGGCCGTGAAGACCCCGAACGGCCCCTCGGCCCAGACCGGCGTGCCCGGCTTCATCTGGCCCAGCCGCAGCGTGTGCCCGCCGACCGCGGTCACCGTCAGCCGCAGCCACTCCGAGTTGGGCGCCGCCGACAGCGAGAACGGGTGCGACTGCCACCAGCCGTTGCGGGTCAGGAAGCGCCACCGCATGAACTGCCCGGCCTGCGCCGGCAGCTTCTCCAGCTTCTTGCCGTCGATGTAGATCGAGAACGTGTTGGCGCCCTCGGAGACGACCTCGGCGACCTCGAAGCGGTGCCGGACGTTGAGCCAGAGCGGCTCGACCAGCCGGCCCCAGACCAGCGCCGAGATCACCAGGGCGGTCAGCGCCGGCCAGAACACCGAGGCGAACTTGCCGCTGAGGTCGGCGCCGGTCGCGACCTGGTGGCCGTAGCCGAGGAGCAGGACCAGGTAACCGGTCAGGTGGATCAGGTGCCACAGCTCGTACGGCAGCTTGGCCCGCGCCGCCCGGATCGAGATCAGGCTGATCACCACCAGGATGATCGTGGCGGCCACCGCCTTGAGCATGTCCGGGAAGGTGGTGATGATCGTCCAGCCCTGGTCGACCACGCCGGTGTCCGAGGTCAGCGCGTAGCCGTAGACGATGAGCACGATGTGCGCGAGCACCGAGACCACCAGCGACGTGCCCAGCCAGCGGTGCCAGCGCAGCAGGTCACGGGCGCCGACCCACTCCTCGAGCCAGGAGACCCGGCTCATCATCAGCAGCTGGATGAAGAGGATGTACCCGCCGACCAGCCCGGTGATCCGGCCGGCCGCGAGCATCAGCGTGGCGGTGTCGTTGACCGCGCCGGCCTGCGTGTCGAACAGCCAGAGCGAGACGCTGGTGGCCAGGCCCGAGAAGAACAGCAGGACCACGAGCAGGCGGTTGCCGGAGACGGCCTCGGCCGGCGGCCGGTCGTCCGGGATCGGGGGCTGGGCCGGGCCGGTGGCCTTCCAGCCGGTGGGGTCGGTCTGCGACTCGACCAGGATGTCGCTGCGCCGGTAGGGGTCGTCGACCTCGGGCTGAGCGATCCCGTCGTCGAGGTAGCTGTCCCAGGTCGGCGCGGACGGACGCCGGTCGTCGATCTCGGGGATGGCGTGCGCGTCGGCGGCCCGGTCGTCCCGGTCGCCGTCCCAGGGATCCGCGGGCGACGGCATCCGCGGGTCCGACAACCGCGAATGGCGTGCCTCCCGCACGTCCTCCTCGTACCGCGAATGCTGCTCGACCGGTGGCATGTCGTAGGTGTCACGCTGGGGCGGCTCGTAGTTGTCGCGCTGGGGCGGCGCGCCCCAGGCGTCCTCCTCGTCCGGCATCGCCCGCAGGTCGGCGAAGAACTGCGCGTCGTCGTCCTGCGGATAGCGTTGTTCTCGAGAGGTCTGGAACATCGGCGGTCCTTGCGCCATCGTCCTTCACCCGTCCAGCCGTCGTCCTGCGGCGTCGGCCACCCCCTGCGGCCGGCGTGACGACCCGGTCTCGGGGAGCCGTCGGGTGGAGATACGCAACCGGCGCGGGCATCGCTCAACCGGATCCGGAAAATCTCGGCGCGGGCCTCCGCGATAGCGTCTCGCTGTGCGAGCCGACAACCCCGACCTGGTCACGGTGGTCGGCATCGGCGCCGGCGGCGATCTTTCCCGTACGGCGCTGGCCGCTCTCCAGTCGTCCGAAATCACGTTCGGCAGCGATCGCCAGCTCGCCCTGCTGCCCGGCTCCGTGCCCGGCGAGCGGATCGCCTGGCCGTCGCCGCTGCTGCCGGCGCTTCCCGGGCTCATCGACGCCCATCGCGGCCGGGCCGTGTGCGTGCTGGCCAGCGGCGATCCGATGTTCCACGGCATCGGGGCGACGCTCGTGCGGCTGCTCGGCGCCGATCGCGTACGCGTGCTGCCGCACCCGTCGTCGGCCTCGCTGGCCGCCGCGCGGATGGGCTGGCCGCTGGCCGAGGTCGACGTGATCAGCCTGGTCACGTCGCCGCTCGAGGTGCTGCGCCGCTGCCTCAACCCCGGTCGGCGGCTGCTCGTGCTGTCCCGCGACGGCGCCACCCCGGCCCGGGTGGCCGCGCTGCTGGTCGAGGCCGGCTTCGGCTCGGCCCGGCTCACCGTGCTCGGCCAGCTCGGCGGCCCGGCCGAGAGCCGCGTCTCGGAGACGGCCGCATCGTGGGTTCGGTCCACCGCCGACCCGCTCAACGTGATCGCCGTCGAGTGCGCGGACGGCCCGGCGACCTCGATCGTGCCGGGGCTGCCCGATGAGGCGTACGAGACCGATGGTCAGCTCACCAAGCGTGAGGTACGCGCCGTGACCATCGCCCTCCTCGCCCCGACGCCCGGCGCGCTGCTGTGGGACGTGGGCGGGGGCTCGGGCAGCATCGGGATCGAGTGGATGCGCAGCCATCCGTCGTGCCGCGCCGTGACCGTCGAGTCGTCCCCGTCCCGGGCGGTGACCATCCGAACGAACGCCGCGAATCTCGGCGTGCCCGGTTTGCGGGTGATCGAGGGCCGGGCGCCGGCCGCGCTGGCCGGCCTGCCCACCCCCGACGTGGTCTTCATCGGCGGCGGCCTGACCGTCGACGGCGTGCTCGACGCCGCCCTGGACGCGCTGCCCACCGGCGGCCGCCTGGTCGCCAACGCGGTGACGGTCGAGTCCGAGGCCGCGATCGCCGCCGCCCACGCCGAGCTCGGCGGTTCGCTCACCCGCCTCACGGTGAGCCGCGGCTCGCCGGTCGGCGGCTTCACGGGTTGGAGGACGATGATGCCGGTGACCATCTGGTCGGTGACGAAATGACCGTCCACTTCATCGGCGCCGGTCCCGGCGCCGCCGACCTGATCACGGTCCGCGGCCGGCGCCTGATCGAGTCGTCGCCGGTCTGCCTCTACGCGGGCAGTCTCGTCCCGGCCGAGCTGCTCGACTCCTGCCCGCCCGGCTGCCACCTGGTCGACACGTCCGGCCTCACCCTGGACGAGATCGAGGCCGAGCTGCTGGCCGCCCACCGGGCCGGCCGGGACGTGGCCCGCCTGCACTCCGGCGACCCCTCGGTGTTCAGCGCGATCGCCGAGCAGATGCGCCGCCTCGACGCCGCCGGCGTCCCCTACCAGGTGGTACCCGGCGTCCCCGCCTTCGCCGCGGCCGCCGCCTCGCTGGCCCGCGAGCTGACCGTCCCCGGCGTGGCCCAGACCGTGATCCTGACCCGGACCGCCGAGCGAGCCACCGCCATGCCCCCCGGCGAGGACCTGGCCACCCTGTCCGCCGCCCGCGCCACGATGGTGCTGCACCTGGCCGTCCAGCGGATCGACGCGGTGGTCGAGGAGCTGCTGCCGTCGTACGGCCCGGACTGCCCGGTGGCCGTGGTCGCCCGGGCCAGCCGCGACGACGAGCAGATCCTCCGCGGAACCCTCGGCGACATAGCCGCCCAGGTGCGGGAGGCCGGCATCCGCCGCACCGCGGTGATCGTCGTCGGGAAGGCCCTGACCGCGGCCCAGTTCCCCGACAGCCACCTGTATTCCGCCGCCCGATGCCGCCCGTGACCGCCTCGCCCCCACCCTCCCCGCCGGGCACCACCGAAGAATCCGGCACGCCGGACGGGACGGTCCTCATCCTCGGCGGCACCACGGAGGCCCGCGCCCTCGCCGGCGCCCTCACCGGGTTTGCCGTGATCACCTCGCTGGCCGGCCGCACCTCCTCTCCCCTGCTGCCGGCCGGCGAGGTGCGCATCGGCGGCTTCGGCGGCGCGGAGGGACTCACCGGCTTCCTCCGCGAGCGGCGCATCGACATCCTGATCGACGCCACCCATCCCTTTGCCGCCCGGATCAGCGCCAACGCCGCCGTCGCCGCCGGAGCCGCCGGGATCCCGCTGCTCGTCCTCCGGCGACCGGGCTGGACGGAACGACCCGGGGACGACTGGCGCCGGGTGCCCGATCTCGACGCGGCGGCCGCGGCGCTTCCGGAAGCCGGGCGGCGGGTCTTCCTCACCACCGGGCGCCAGGGCCTTGCCGCATTCGCACATCTCGATGAATGCTGGTTCCTGGCCCGGTCGGTCGAACCGCCGGCCGGGCCCCGACCCCGGAATCTGGACGTGCTTCTCGACCGGGGGCCGTTCACTCTCGACGGTGAGCTCCGGGTCATGCGGGATCACCGGATCGACGTACTGGTCAGCAAGGACAGCGGTGGCAGCACGGCCAAGCTCGACGCCGCGCGGACGCTCGGGATACCGGTCGTCCTGGTCGAACGCCCCCCGGGAACGGCGACGGCGACGACCGTCGAGGAGCTGCTCAAGGTGATCGAAACGTTGCGCTGAGGTGACATCCTCGGGCACATGTCACGGCGGCAGGTGAGTGCGGAGCTTCAGGCCGTACGGGCGCTCGTGGCCGGCGGGCTCGAGCGGCTCGAGCGGGACCGGGCGGCCGGCGACGCGCCGTACTGGGTGGAGTCGGCACGCCTGCGGCTGCACGGCCTCGACGAGGTGCTGGCGTCGGCCGCGGGCGGGCTCTCCGCGTGGAGCCGGGCGCTGGTCGGCGCGGTGATCGTGTTTCCCCTGGTCTGGTCGACGGCGACAGGCGCCCGGGCGATCGGCTTCGGGCCGGCCTGGGTGATCGTGACGGCGGTCGTCACGCTGGTGGCGGCCACGCTGCCGATCGCGGCGCTCAACCAGCGGCTGTCGGCGGCCGTCGACCGGCGGCGGATGCGCCGGGCCACCGCACGGGCGACGGCACGGACGTCCACACCGGCCGCGGGTGTGGCGGCGCCCTCGGCGGCGGGTGTGGCGGCGCAGGCGGCGGGGGTCGCGGCGCCCTCGGCGGCGGGGGTCGCGGCGCAGGCGACGGCGGGGGTCGCGGCGCAGCCGACGGCGGGGGTCGCGGCGCAGGCGGCGGGGGTCGCGGCGCAGGCGAGCATCGTGTCCGAGAAGGACGAAGTCGTCGACGTGCTGCTGCGGGCGCGCGTGCGGCTGGTGTCGTCGGCGCTGCGGCAGGTGCCATCGCGGTACTGGCAGGCGGCGCACCTGGCCGGGCTCGCGCGCAACGACCCGTCGATCAACCGGATCAGCCACGCCGACCTGCTGCTCTGTCAGGCCATCGACTTCCTCGAGATCGGCGCGGCCCACGGCGAGGAGACCGACGCCGGTAGGCCGCCCCACGACGGGCAAACCGACGCCGGCCGGGCGGCCCACGACGGACAGATCGACGCGGCCCGGGCGGCCCACGACGAGGCGAGGCGGGCCGGATGAGCGACGACATCTTCGACGGCCCGGTCGGCGACCGGCTCGATCGGCTCGCCCGGCGGATCTACGCGGTGATGGTCGACGCCCAGTGCCGGGACTGGACGGCCGAGCGGCCCGACCGGGTCGGCTTCGCGCGGCTCGGGCAGGCACGGCACCAGGTCGTGCTGGCGGCCAAGCGCTACGGGAGGTCGGTGCCGATGTCGTTCGACGTCGCGGCGGCCGCCGTCGGCGCGGCGACCTCGGTCGTCTTCGCCGTGCTGACGCTGCTGCTGGTGGACGATCCGGCCGCGCCGCTGACGCTGGCCCTCACGCTGGCCGGCGCCCTGCTCGTCGGCGAGGCCGGGAGCGGCTCGGTGAAGTGGGCTCGCCGCCGGCGGGCGCGCAGTGGGCCGGCGCCGATCGACGACCCGCTCGTGCATGCCGATCTGACCCGGCGCCTGGAGGCGTGCGCGGCGGCGGCCCGGAGCGACCCGGACCCGGCGGCCTCCGGAGCCGCCGACGAGCTGAAGGTCGCGATCGCCTGGCTGGACGAGGTCCGCGACGCCATGCTCAGACGCTGACGGGGATGGGCGTCATCCGGCGGCCGAGGCGGACGCGCCGAGCCCCCGCAGCGACCGGTCGGCCAGAACGAGCATCAGCAGCAGCGTCGCGACGACGATCAGGAAGATCGCGAGGTCGTGCAGGCCGGCCGTGTCGGCGCCGTGCCGGAAGAACGCGCCGGTGGCGGCCGACGAGACCATCGCGCCGAGGTACGAGAACGTGCGCAGCAGGCCGGCCGAAGCACCCATCCGCGAAGGGTCCGCCTGGAAGTACACCGCGTTCTGGTTGGCCAGGCTGTTCAGGCCCTGCGGCAGCCCGAAGATCACCGAGATGACGACCGGGATCCACAGCGCGCTCGCCGAGCTCAGCGTCAGCATCAGCGCGCAGGCCAGCACCTGGCTGATCGCGCCGGCCAGCAGTTTGCCGCGGAACTCGGCCCGGCGGCCGGTGACCGTGGAGACGCCGATCGCGACCAGCGACATCGGCAGCAGGAGCAGGCCGGCCGCCGACGCGCTCAGGCCGCGGCCCGCCTCCAGCCACTGGGTGAAGCCGTAGAGGTACGCGTACGCCACCGTCTGCGCGAGCAAGGCGCGGACGTACGTGGCGATCAGCGGCGCGTTGCCCCCGAACACGCGTACGTCCAGGAACGGGTCCGGGTAGCGCAGCTCCCGCCACACGAAGCCGCCGGCCAGCGCCGCCGTCAGCGGCAGCAGCCACAGCGTCCCGGCCGCCGGGTCCATCAGGAACAGCATCAGGGCCGTCAGCGACCCGGCGAACAGCCCGATGCCCAGGTGGTCGAGCCGGTGTTCGAAGCCGGTCCGCCCGTCGGCGCGGGGCAGCCGGATCCAGCCGAGCACGATGGCGGCCAGCGCCAGCGGGATGTTCACGGCGAACAGCGACCGCCAGCCGGCCACCCCGATCAGCAGGCCGCCGACGGTCGGCCCGACCACCACGACGGTCTGCGCCGAGACCGACAGGGCGGTGAGCACGCCGCCGGGCTTCTCGACGCCGGACCGGCGGATCAGGTACATCGCGGCCGGGTAGCCGGCGCAGGTGCCGAGCCCGAGCAGGACCCGGGCCAGCACCAGCACGCCGAGCGAGGGGGCGAGCACGCCGATCAGGCCGGCGATACCGACCAGCGCAGCGCCGGCCAGGTAGAGCCGGCGGGCCCCGTACCGGTCGACGAGCCGGCCCACCACCGGCTGCCCGGTCGCGGTGGCCAGGTAGAGCCCGGAGACCAGCCACGCGGTCTGCGCCGGCAGCGCGTGGAACGTGATCCCGATCGGGATCAGTGCAACCGCCAGCATCGACGAGTTGACCGGGTTGAGGATCGCCCCGAGGACCAGCGGGAGGATCAGCCGCCGGTCGAATGTGCGCGGTGGCGTCCCGCCCCGGTCGGCGACCGAGGAAGTCACTGGCCGAGCAACCACCGATGCGGAGCCGCCAGCTTGCGAGCCTTGGGCGGCCCCCAGGAGCCCGGCTGGTAGGTGATCGGCCGCGGCGGCGAGTCGAGCAGTGGCCGGACCGCCTTCCAGGCGGCCGACAAGCCGTCGGGGCGGGTGAAGAGCGCGCGGTCACCCTCGAGCACGTCGTGGATCAACCGGGCGTACGGCGGAAGCGGATCCGCGTCCGGCAGCTGCGCCAGCGGCAGCCCGACCGAGGCCGGTTCCAGGTCCTCGGCGATGCCCGGCTTCTTGGCCAGCAGCGACAGGTCGACCTCGCCGTCGCCGGCCAGCGAGAAGGACAGCACGTTGGCCTGCGGCGGCAGCTTCGGGAACGGCTTGGTGGGGGTCCGCAGCACCAGGCTGACCCGCTGCTCGCTGGCCGCCATCCGTTTGCCCGTCCGCAGCAGGAACGGCACGCCCTTCCAGCGCGGGGAGTCGATCCAGAGCTTGGCCGCCACGTAGGTGTCCGTGCGCGACCCCTTGGCGACGCCCTTGATGTCGCGGTACCCGGCGAACTGGCCGAGGACCGCCTCGCCCGGGTCGATCGGGCGGAAACGACGGATCACCGTCTCCCGCGCCGCCTGGAGATCGGCCGCGGCCAGCGACGCCGGCGGTTCCATGGCTACCTCGGCCGCCACCTGGAACAGGTGGGTGACCAGCATGTCGAGCACCGCTCCGGTGGCGTCGTAGAACGTGGCCCGGTTGGCCACGTCGAGCGTCTCCGGCACGTCGATCTGCACGCTCTCCACGTGGTCCCGGTTCCAGATCGCGGCGACCGCCTCGTTGGCGAAGCGCATCGCGTGCAGCTGCTGGGTCGCCTCCTTGCCCAGGAAGTGGTCGATCCGGTAGACCTGCGACTCGTCCAGCACCGAGTGCACCTGGCGGTTGAGCGTCCGGAACGACGACGGCGACGTGCCGAACGGCTTCTCGTAGACGACCCGTGCGCCCTTGGCCAGCCCGTGTGTGCCGAGCGCCTTGGTGATCTCGGGGAAGGCCACCGGCGGGATCGCGAGGTAGTGCACGAGCTGGGCGTCCTGGCCGACCTCGGCGCGCGCCTCGTCGATCACGTCGAGCAGGCTGCCGGGCGAGTCGGTGCCGAAGCCGCCGCCGGCGAAGCGCAGCCGCTTCGCGAAGTCACGCCACGGCCCCGGCTTGGGCGAGTCGAGCGTGTCGCGCACGCGGGCCCGGAAGTTCTCGTGCGAGACGTCCCCGCGGCCGTTGCCGATCAGGATCCACTCCCGCGGGAGCAGGCCCTCGGTGTGCAGGGTCCAGAACGCCGGCAGCACCATCCGGGCGGCGAGGTCACCGGTGGCGCCGAAGAGCACGAAGACCGTCATGGACCCGAGTGTGCCCGCCCGCGCGCGCCCTCACACCGGGTGTGATCGGAACGTCCCGCGATAGGCCTGGGGCGTCGTGCTCAGCCGCTGGGCGAAGTGGTGGCGCAGGGTCGCGGCGCTGCCGAAGCCGCACCGCTCGGCGATGGTGTCGATCCCGAGGTCGGAGTCCTCCAGCAGGCGGCGGGCCAGCAGCAGGCGCTGGCCGGTGAGCCAGTCGTGCGGGGTGGCGCCGGTCTCGTTGCGGAACCGGCGGGCGAACGTGCGGGGCGCCATGTGGGCGAGCTCGGCCATGGTCTCGACGCTGTGCGGCCGGTCGAGCGTCTCCAGCACCAGCGCGAGCACGGGCTGCAGGGTCTCGCACTGGACCGGCTGCAGCGGCGTCTCGATGAACTGGGCCTGGCCGCCGTCGCGGTGCGGCGGGACGACCATCCGCCGGGCGAGCATGGTGGCGACCGCGGAGCCGTGCTCCTGGCGTACGAGATGAAGGCCCGCATCGACGCTCGCGGCCGTGCCCGCGCTGGTCAAGATCTTGTCGTCCTGCACGTAGAGCACGTCCGGGTCGACCAGCGCGGCCGGGTAGCGCCGGGCCAGGTCGGCGGTGTGCCGCCAGTGGGTCGTGCAGCGCCGGCCGTCGAGCAGGCCGGCCTCGCCGAGCGCGAACGCGCCGGTGCAGACGCTCATCACCCAGGCGCCGCGCTCGTGGGCCCGCCGCAGTGCGCCGATCACCGCGGGGTCGACCTCGAAACCGGTGTGGTAGTAGGGCGCCACCGCGACGAGGTCGGCGTCCTCGACCCGGGAGAGGTCGAACCGGACGTCGATGTCGAAGCCGGCATGGGTCGGCACCGGCTTGCCGCCGAGCGAGCAGACGGCGAAGTCGTAGCCGGGCAGTCCGTCCGCGGTGCGGTCGTAACCGAACAGCTCGCAGAGCACCCCCAGCTCGAAGACGGCCACCTCGGGAAGGGCGATCACGGCGACGTTGCGCAGCATGTGACGGAGCATACGGCCGATTGGCAGGATTTTGAAGATGTGTGGCATCACTGCCACTGTCGACCATGGAGCGCGCGGCGAAGACTTGTCGGCATGGCACTCGGAATCGCAATCTTCTTCCTGCTCATCACCCTCGCCTCGATGGCCGGCCGGACCGCCGACACGCGCGACAGCGCCGACTGGAAACCCACCAACGAGGGTTTCCGCCACACCACTTGATATCCATTGATCTCTATGGCTGAATACCTCCTTAACGGAGGTTCAGCCATGACATCCATCACAAAAACCGTATTCGCCGCGGTGGCGGCCCTGCTCGTGGGACTGGTCGTCGCCGCGCCCGCGCAGGCCGCCACCGTCACCTACGGCCAGGACGTCTCGAACTAGCAGGGCAACGTCAACTGGTCGGCGCAGTGGAACGCAGGCTCGCGGTTCGCCTACATCAAGGCGACCGAGGGGAACTACTACACCAACCCGAGCTTCGCCCAGCAGTACAACGGCAGTTACAACGTCGGCATGATCCGCGGGTCGTACCACTTCGCCATCCCGAACGGCGCGAGCGCGGTCACCCAGGCCGACTACTTCATCGCGCACGGCGGCGGCTGGTCGAAGGACGGCCGGACGCTGCCCGGCGCGCTCGACATCGAATACAACCCGTACGGCGCCACCTGCTACGGCCTCTCCCAGGCGAGCATGCGCACCTGGATCTCGAGCTTCCTCAACCGGTACCACGACCGGACCGGCCGCTGGGCGGTCATCTACACGACGACCGACTGGTGGACCACCTGCACCGGCAACTACAGCGGGTTCTGGGCGAACTCGCCGCTCTGGCTGGCGCGCTACGCGAGCGCCCCGGGCACGTTGCCGGCCGGGGCGCCCACCTGGTCGTTCTGGCAGTACTCATCCTCCGGGCCGTTCGCCGGCGACTCGAACCAGTGGAACGGGTCGCTCGATCGGCTGAAGGTGCTGGCCTGCAACGGAAGCTGCTGAGATCAGATTCCGGCCATCGCCAGGTTGCGCGTGGTGATCCCGTCGCGCCAGCGGGCCGCTCCGTGGTCGATCGAGTCCGCGGACGGCTCGCTGCGCAGGTACAGCACGGCGCAGACGATCAGCGAGCTGACCAGGCCGACCGAGGCCGAGATGAGGACGCCGGCCTGACCGGTGGCGAGGCCGTAGGAGAGCCAGCAGGCGGCCGAGGCCGCGCCCAGGCGCCAGCGCAGCGGGGAGAGGCCGGAGAGGTCCTGCGTGCGGTCACGCAGCAGGGCCAGCGGCTGCGGGACGGCGGAGATCACCGAGACGGCGGCCAGCACGAGGCCGAGAAGAGGCGCGATCTGCGCACCGCGTACGGACGGAAGGGCCGCCACCAGACCGCTCAGCACAAGCACCGCCACCAGCGCTCCGGCCGCGCCCGCGCTGGACACCAGCGCCCGCCGGGACCGCAGTGCCGGCTGCGTCGCGAGCAGCGCCACCATGATCGCCAGGCCCGCCGCGCCGGTGACGACGTTGGTGATGATCTGCAGTCGCTCGCCGCTGAGCAGGCCATAGGTGATCCAGCCCAGCGGCAGGGCCACCCCGAGCGCGGTTGCCGTGGCCGACAGTCCGCTGGTGCGGCGCTGCACGCAGGACTTGTAGACCTGCGGCCAGGAGAGGGACATGGACAGCGCGGCGCCGGTGCAGCCGAGGGCGTGGGTAAGCATGATCCGTTTCCGTGTTCGGGTTCAGGGCCGCATGTCCCATCGCCCCCGGACCGGCCGTCCTTACCGTGATCGGCTCGCTACCACCGAGCTGCAACCTTTCGCACTGCGCAAGCCTCGAACGGGTGGGGTGACATCGGCCGCGCGGCATTTGGCACAGTGGACGAATGCTGACCGACGTGGACCTCCCCGCGCCCGGATTGCTGTGGACCCGCTGGGCGACTCTCGCCGCGACGCTGACCGGCATCGGTTACGCCGACGTGTGGTTCGTCGACGATCGCGGCGCCCACCACGACGATCACGGGGGCAGCTGGGCCCGCCTCGCGCTGCTCGACGGCGCGCGGGCGGTGCTCTACGGCTATGACCGCGATCACAGCGCGACCGCCGCCGCCGACCCGCCGATCGACCTGCTCACCGGGGCGCCGGGCTGGCTGCCGTGGTCCGACCTGGCCGCGCCGGCCGAGGCCGAGCGGCTCGGCTTCGTGGTCTGGCACGATCAGGGCCGCTGGTCCCGCGCCCGCTACTCGGACAGCATCGCCGACGGCCTGGTCGACACGGTCGGCGCCGTGCTCAGCACCGAGAACACGCTGGCCGAGCTGAGCGAGATCGTCGAGGAGTGGGGTCAGCACGAGCTGTCGACCCCGGCCGAGCGCGACGAGGTCCGCGAGGCGGCCGAGAAGCTACTGTTCGCGGCCGTGCGCGGCGAGGTCGACGGGGACGCGGTCGAGCGGCTGCTGGGCCGGCTCACCGACCCGGCGCTGGACCTGCGGGCCGCCCTGGCCGCGGCCGCCCGCGGCGGCATCACCGCCGGCACCCGGCCGCCCCGGATCGAGCCCGGCGAGCGGCCGCCGATGCGGCGGGTCCGGCGGCTGAGCAGCGGCGAGCACGACCGGCTGGTCTGGGCGGCCATGCACGAGGCCGAGGAGCTGCGCCGGCCCGCTCCCCCGGCGACCGACGAGCTCGAGGCGCTGGCCGCGTGGATGCGCGACCGGTCGCCGGCCGGCGACGGGCACTGCACGGTGCTCGCCTACGCCGACGCGACCAGCATGAGCGTGCAGTCCGGTGACCGGCCGCCCGCGGACCGGCCGGGCGAGGGGCGCTACCACGCGTTTCACGAGCTCAACGACCTGGTGCGGCGGCTGCGGCACGCCGAGGCCGACCCGCGGTACGGCCGCTGGCTGTTCCTGCGGGTGGAGACGACCGCGAACGGGATGCGGATCGAGCGCCGCTACGACTCGTGGCCCGAGTGGTGGGACGACGACGGCGTCTCCGGCCCGTGGCGCACCAATCTCCAGGAGGAGATGGAGACCCGCGGCCGCGCCTGGCGACCGGCCTGGGTCGCGCTCCTGGACCCCGAGGTGGCCTACCGGCCGAGCTGAGCGATCGCCTTCTCGATCCGGCGGGCCCTGGTCTCGGGGGCCTTGGCCGAGGTGATCGCCTCGACGTGCTGGCGCTGGTGCGAGTAGGAGAGCTTGCGCCAGGCCGCCTCCGCCGCCGGTTCCGCATCGAGGGCCGCGCGCAGGTCGTCCGGCACCTCGACCACCCGCGGCGCCGTGTCGAGCTCGATGTCGAGGTCGTACGTCTCCCCGCCGGTGAGCCCGCCCTCGGCCCGGCGCGCGGCACTGACCCCGAGCCAGTAGCTGCCGCCCATCTTCGCGATCGACGACGAGAAGCTGAAGCCGTTCACGGTCGCGACGACCTTGGGCCGGCCCCCGCCGCCGAGCTCGGTCACGAAGTCGTCGGGGACGTGGAAGCCGGTCGTGTTGCCGCCGGTCCTCTGCAGCTCGAGGGTGATCCTCACGCGTCCTCCTCGGTCAGGTCGAGGCCGTCCCGGTCGGCCCACTCGAGCAGCGTCTCCAGCGAGAACGCGTCGTCGTCGATGGTCGCGTGCAGGTCACCCAGCCGGGCGAAGCGCTCGGGCACCGTCTTGATCGTGAAGTCGCGCGGGTCCACGTCGGCGATCTCGTCCCAGGTGATCGGCGTCGACACCGTCCCGGTGGGCACGCCGCGCACCGAGTACGCGCTGGCGATCGTGTGGTCGCGCGCGTTCTGGTTGTAGTCGACGAACAGCTTCTCCGGGTCCCGGTCCTTGCGCCACCAGGTCGTGGTCACGTCGTCCGGTGCCCGCCGCTCGACCTCGTGGGCGAACGCGAGCGCGGCCCGGCGTACCTCGGCGAAGCCCCACTCGGGCCGGATCCGCACGTAGATGTGCAGACCCCGGCCGCCCGACGTCTTCGGGTAGCCGGTGATGCCGAGCTCGTCGAGCACCTCCCGGGCGACTCCCGCCACCCGGCGAACCCGCTCGAACGGGCAGTCCGGCATCGGGTCGAGGTCGATGCGCCACTCGTCCGGCTTCTCCGTGTCGGCCCGGCGCGAGTTCCACGGGTGGAACTCGACCGTCGACATCTGCACCGCCCAGATCACGTCGGCCGGCTTGGTCACGCACAGCTCGTCGGCGGTCCGGTTGTAGCGCGGGAACTTGATCCGGACCGTCTCCAGCCAGGGCGGCGCGCCGTGCGGCACCCGCTTCTGGTGGACCTTCTCCCCGGCCAGCCCGTCCGGGAAGCGGTGCAGCATGCACGGGCGCTCGCGCAGCGCCCGGACGATGCCGTCGCCCACCGCCAGGTAGTAGTTGACCAGGTCGAGCTTGGTCAGCCCGAGGTCGGGGAAGTAGATCCGCCCCGGGTTCGAGACGCGGACCTCGTAGTCACCGACCTCGACCACGGTCGCCGGAGAAGCCATGGGCTCAACCTAGCCCAACCAGGCGTCCTGGAGATCGACCAACAGGGTGTCCCGGGAGTCCAGCAGATCGAGCAGCGGTCCGATCCGGGGCAGCTCGTGGGTGACGAAGTAGCGCGCCGTGACCCGCTTGCCGTCGTAGAAGGCGCCCGGTTTGTCCCCCGCGGCGTTCAGCTGCTCCAGCCACATCCAGGCGATCACCAGGTGCCCGGCGGCATCGAGATACGTCGTCGCGTTGGCCAGCGCCACCGTGGGGTCGCCGCCGGCCCAGAGCTTGGCGGTCGTGGCGGCCAGCCGGTCCGCCGCGGCCAGCACGGGCTCGCCGAGCTCCGGCGGGGCACCCGCCACCGCGGCCTTGATGCGCGAGATCAACAGCGCGAGCCCGGCGCCGTCCTTCATGATCACCTTACGGCCGAGCAGGTCGAGCGCCTGGATGCCGTCGGTGCCCTCGTGGATCGAGTTGAGGCGGTTGTCCCGGTAGAACTGCTCGACCGGGTACTCCCGGGTGTAGCCGTACCCGCCGTGGATCTGGATCGCGTGGTCGTCGGCCAGCCGGCACCACTGCGACGGCCAGGCCTTCACGATCGGCGTCAGCACGTCGAGCAGCAGGGCGTTCTCGGGCGACGGCTCGTCCAGCAGCTTCGCCGCGAAGAGCACCAGAGCCAAACCGCCTTCCACGTACGCCTTGGACGCGACCAGCATCCGCCGGACATCCGGGTGCTCGATGATCGGCACCGGCGGCGCCAGCGGGTCCTTCCCCGCCACCGGCCGCCCCTGCAGGCGCTCGCGGGCGTAGTCCAGCGCGTGCAGATAGCCGGTGTAGCCCAGCGCCACCGCGCCCGAGCCGACCCCGATCCGCGCCTCGTTCATCATGTGGAACATGTAGGCCAGGCCCTTGCCCTCCTCGCCGACCAGGTAGCCGGTCGCCTCGTCGAAGGAGAGCACCGCGTTGGTCGTGCCCCGGTAGCCCATCTTGTGGTTGAGACCGGCCAGGTGCACGCCGTTGCGCTCGCCGACCGTGCCGTCCGCCGCGACGTGGTGCTTGGGCACGACGAACAGCGACAGCCCCTTCACCCCGGCCGGGGCGCCGGCCACCCGGGCCAGCACCAGGTGCACGATCGTCTCACTGAGGTCGTGGTCGCCGCCGGAGATCCACATCTTGCTGCCGGTGACAAGGTAGCTGCCGTCCTCCTGCCGCACCGCCCGGGTGAGCACGTCGCTGAGCGAGGAGCCGGCCTGCGGCTCGGAGAGACACATGGTGCCGGTGAAACGACCCTCGAGCATCGGTTTCACGTACGTCTCGACCTGCTCCGGCGTCCCGTGCGCGAGCAGCAGGTGCGCGTTGCCGATGGTCAGCATCGGGTACGAGGACGTCGCGATGTTCGCCGCCTGGAACCACATGAAGCAGGCCCGGGCGACCACCGCCGGCAGCTGCATGCCGCCCAGCTCCTCGTCCAGGGTCGCGGAGATCAGCCCGCTCTCGGCGAACACCTTCAGCGCCGCGCCGACCTCGGCGTTGACGTGCGCGGCCGCGCCGTCGAAGGTCGGTTCCTCGAGGTCGTTGCGCCGGTTGTGCGGGGCGAAGTCGCGCTCGGCGATCTGCGCCGACAGGTCGAGGAACGCGTCGAACGTCTCGCGCGAGTGCTCGGCGTAACGCTCCCGGGCGGTCAGCGCCTCGACGTCGAGCCACTCGTAGAGAAGGAAGTCGAGGTCGCGCCGGGACAGGATCCGGGACACTCCGGGCACCGCCGTTTCGTCGAGGGGCAGGGCCTCCAGTGTGCCCGCTCAGGGCTCGGCGCGGTGCCTCCCGGCCCGGGCCGGCCCGGCCGCGACGGCCGCGACGGCCGTGCGCGACTTCTTGATCGTGTACATGGCGTGGTCGGCGGCCCGCAGCGCCTCGTCCGGGTCGCACGAGTGCGGCGCCAGGTGCACGCCGACGCTGGCGCCGATGACGACCTCGTTGCCGTCGATCAGGAACGGGGTCTCGATCGCGGACCGGATGCGGGCGCACATCGCGGCCGTGTCGGTCTCGTCGAGCACGCCGGGCATGAGGACCACGAACTCGTCGCCGCCGACCCGGGCGAGGACGTCGTTCTCGCGTACGCAGGAGCTCAGCCGGTGTGACACCTGGCGCAACAGCTCGTCCCCCGCCTCGTGGCCGTGCGCGTCGTTGACCGGCTTGAAGCCGTCGAGGTCGACGAAGAGCACCGCCACCGCGTCGTCGCGCAGCGAGGCGTCCAGCGCGTCCTGCATGCGCCGGCGGTTGGGCAGGCCGGTCAGCGCGTCGTGCGCGGCCTCGTGGGCGAGCTGCTCCTGGAACGCGCGGGTCTGCGAGATGTCGCGGGCGTTGATGACGACGCCGGTCAGCGCCGGGTTGTGCATCTGGTTGGAGGCGGTGAACTCGAACCAGCGCCACTCGCCGGCGGCCGGTCGCACCCGGCACTGCAGGCGCACCACCGCGTCCCGCTCGGCCAGCAGCGCGGAGAAGTGGTGGATCATGTACGGCCGGTCGTCCGGGTGCACGATGTCGAAGACGGTGGTGCCGACCAGCTGGCCCGCCTCGAAGCCGAGGACGGTCGACGCGCTCGGGCTCGAGTAGGCGATCTTGCCCTTGTCGTCGAGCACCGTCACCAGGTCGGGAGCGTGCTGGAAGAGGGCCTGGAAGCGCTCGTCGTTGCGGCGGCGCTGGAGCATCGTGCGGTAGCCGAGGATGAAGATCGCGGCCACGCCGATCAGCATGATGGCCAGCAGCGTCAGGTTCAGCGTCTGGCTCTTGGTGTGCACCGCGCCGTCGAACGACGACTTGCTCTGGATCCGGATGTAGGACCAGCCGCCGGGCAGCCCGCCGACCACGGTCGCGATCATCGGGGTACCGCCGGCCGTGTACTCGACGAATATGCCGGACCGGGGCGCGGTTGCCAGCACCGCCCGGATCGCCGGGTCGACCTTCGTGCCGAGCTTGGCCGCGTCGTCGGTCGCCCCGATCACGCCGCCGGCGTCGACCACGTTGGTGCTGTGGGTGGAGTCCTTGAGTGTCAGCAGGTACTGCTGCAGGGACGTCGAGGCGACCGCATCGAGGCCGATCAGGATCCCGGCCGGCGAACCGCCGACCATGACCGGCACCGCGACCGCCTCCAGCGCGACCCCGTCGACGGTCATGACCGAGGAGAACCCGGGCTGGCCGGCCGCGAGCCCGGTCCGCAGCGACGCCCAGCCCGGGTCGGTGGCCGGAGGCAGGCCGTCGGTGCGGCTCGCGTTGAGCACGTTGCCTTGAAAATCGGTGAGCAGGGCGCCGTACGCGAAGGTCGCGCTCTTGGCCACCAGGGTGTTGAGCGCCTGCCGGTCGGTGGCGCTGTTCCGGCCCAGGTGCAGCACGTGCTCGGTGGCGAAGTCGTTCAGCTCGCTCGCCGAGAGCAGCTTGAGCTGCCGGGTGAGCGTGCCATTGTTGACCGCCAATGCCTGCGAGTCGGCACGGTGGACGGCGTCGGCCGCCCGCAGCGCCGACCTGTTCACCAAGATGCCGATCGTGCCCGCGGCGGCCAGCAACAACACGCTGACCAGCACGGCAGTCCAGTTGCGCAGCCGCATCGCTCACCCTCCTCGCCGTTGTCATCGGCAGGCGGGCCGGTAGCTGAACGGTTTTCCCTAGGGATCTACCCCGGAACATCCCCCATCGATGCGCGTGATGTCGGGAATCGGCGGTTTTGAGGTGGTGCGCTGGAGGCGGCAGTGGCCCAAGATGAAGGAGCCGGTTCTTGGTGCGAGCGGCAGGGGGCTCTATGCGCAGGTCGGTGGTGACGGCGCTACCGGAGAGATCCGCGCCGTGGCGCAGCTGGATCCCGGCACCGCGGCGCAGTCCCGAGAACCCCGCCCCCCGGTCGGTCGTGCCGCGCCGCCGGGTCATCCGGTGCGGCCTGAGCGTCACCGGCTTCGGCCTGTCCGCCGTCTTCTACTGTCTTTCCTTCACCCCCTCCCTGCTGCCGCGGCCGTGGTTCCTGCAGGGCGTGGTGGCCGGCCTGACCGCCGCCATCGGGTACGCGGTCGGCACCGCCGCCGGCGCGCTCGTGCGGCTGCGCTGGTGGCCGTCGCGCCGCGCCGAGCTGATCGCCTGGCGCCTGCTCTTCGCCCTGGTACCGGTGCTCATCGCGGTCTTCCTGTGGCTCGGCGTCCGCTGGCAGCGGGACCTGCGCGTACGGCTCGGCATGCAACCGCAGCAGGAGTACGACGCGCTGCGCACCGTGGGGATCAGCCTGCTCACCTTCGGCCTGCTGCTGCTGACCGCCCGGCTGCTGCGGTTCGCGGCCTACGGCGTGGCACGCGTGCTCGGCCGGGTCGTGCCCGAGTCGGCGGCCTACTGCGCCGGCTTCGTGGTGGTCACCATGCTCAGCTACGGCGCCGCCGACGGCCTGCTGTTCGACAACCTCTACACGACGGCGGACCGGTCGGCGGCGGTCACCGACAGCGGCACCGGGCGCGGCGTCGAGCGGCCGCTCACCGACCTGCGCTCGGGCGGCCCGGCGTCGCTGGTCGGCTGGGACTCGCTCGGCCGCCAGGGGCGCAACTTCGTGGCCAAGGCGCCGAGCCGCGAGCAGATCACCGGCTTCACCGGCCGGCCGTCGATCGAGCCGATCCGCCTCTACGCCGGTCTCGCCTCGGCCGACGACATTCAGAAGCGAGCCGACCTGGTCGTACGCGAGATGGACCGCACCGGCGCGTTCGAGCGGGCCGTGGTCGCGGTCCTCACGCCGACCGGCACCGGCTGGGTCGACAGCGACGTCACCGACTCGCTCGAGTACATGTACGGCGGCGACACCGCGCTGGTCTCCATGCAGTACTCGTACCTGCCCAGCTGGATCTCCTTCATGGTCGACCGGTCGAAGGTGGTGGCGGCGGCGTCCGCCCTGATCACGGCGGTGCACGACCGATGGGCGGCGATGCCGGAGTCGTCCCGGCCGAAGCTGCTGATCTTCGGGGAGAGCCTGGGGACGTACGGGACCGAGAAAACCTTCGGCACCGCGGAGAAGATGGTGGCCGGCGCCGACGGGATCCTGCTCGAGGGGCCGACCTTCGCCAACCCGATCCACCAGCGGCTCACCGAGCAGCGGGCGGCCGGCAGCCCGGTCTGGGACCCGTCGTACCCGTCGCTGCCGGTCGAGTTCGCCAACCGCGCCGACCAGCTGCGCTCGCTGACCGGGCCGCCGCCCAAGGTCGTCTACATGCAGAACTCGTCCGACCCGGTCGTCTGGTGGAATCCGAGCCTGCTGTGGCACCGGCCGGACTGGCTGCGCGGGAAGCGCGGGCCCGAGGTCTCGCCGGCCATGCACTGGTACCCGCTGATCACGTTCTGGCAGACCACGACCGACCTGATCTTCGCGAACAAGGTGCCGATCGGGCGCGGGCACGTCTACAAGTCGGGGACGGTCGACGGCTGGGCGGCGGTCGCCGCGCCGCCGGGGTGGACGGCCGCGAACACCGTACGACTGCGTGCTCTCCTCGATCATTAGCGGTAGCGTCGCCGGATGAGGTTGCAGCGAAAGTTGTCGATCGCGCTGGCCGGGATGGCGGTCGTCGCCGCCACCGCCGGCTTCACGGGCCACGGCGGCCCGCACTGGAAGCTCACCGACACGTCCACGACCGCCCGGTTCCGCGGCCTGGCCCCGGTCAGCGCCAAGGTCGCGTGGGTGGCCGGCAGCGAGGGAACCATCCTGCGCACGCTCGACGGCGGGCGCTCCTGGGCGTCGGTCGGTCCGGCCGGCGCGGCCGCCCTCCAGTTCCGCGACATCGAGGCGTTCGACGCCCGCACGGCGGTGGCGCTCACCATCGGGAACGGCACCGACTCCCGCATCTACCGCACGTCCGACGGCGGCCGCACCTGGGCGTCGGCGTTCGTGAACGAGGACGCCGACGCCTTCTACGACTGCCTGACGTTCCTCGACGCCCGGCACGGCCTGGCCCTGTCCGACCCGGTCGGCGGCAAGTTCCGCATCCTGGCCACCTCGGACGGCGGCCGCAGCTGGCGGGTCACCTCGCCGGCCGGCATGCCGCCGGCCCTGGACGGCGAGTTCGCGTTCGCCGCGAGCGGCACCTGCCTGGTCTCGGCCCAGGGCCGCGCGTTCTTCGCCACCGGCGGCGGCGCGGCCGCCCGCGTCTTCACGTCGTCCGACCTCGGCCGCACCTGGTCGGCGGTCGCGACCCCGGTCCCGAGCGGGCCGAGCGCCGGCATCTACAGCCTGGCCTTCCGCGACCGGTCCCACGGCCTGGCCGTCGGCGGCGACTACGCCGCCCCGACCGTCGCCCCCGCGGGTGCCGCGTTCTTGAAGGGCCACACCTGGACGGTCGCCCGCACGGTCCCGGGCGAGTACCGCTCGGGCGCGGCCTGGCTGGGCCATGGCCCGGTGGCGCTGGCGGTCGGGCCGACCGGCAGCGACATCACCTGGAACGGCGGCCGCGACTGGAAACGCTTCGACACCGGCAGCTTCGACGCGGTGCTCTGCGCCCGCGACGGCGCGTGCTGGGCGTCGGGCGAGCAGGGCCGGGTCGCCAAGCTGGCCTTCTGACCCGGTTTTCCAGGGCCGGACGCTCCTCGCGGCCGGCCCGATCCGTTCTACCGCCGGCCGCTCCTCGCAGCCGGCGGTAGACCCGCTCTACCGCCGGGCGTGCTGCTCGCGGATGGCCCGGATCAGCTCGGCGAAGTCGCCGTTCGAGTGCTGGGCCTCGGTCAGCGTGTTCATGTCCCGCAGCACGTCGGTGATGCGCGCGACCGTGCCACAGATCTTGGCGACCAGGTCGAGATCCTGCTGGAGCGGGCCGAGATGCTCCAGCGCCACCTCGCGCATCTCCGCCTCCAGCTCCGCCCGCTGGGCCTCCCAGTGCTTCACGTACCGCACCCGTCCGCGTGCCCGGAAGATGTCCGCGTCGGGCAGCACGATCGGGAAGAGCCGTTTGGCGAAATTCTCGCGGCCGGCGATCTCGGTGAGCTCGAACATACAATTCGTCGACCGCAGATACGCGTCGTCGAGGACGACGATGAGCAATTCGGCGTTGCCGACCCGGCGCATGAATTCCTGAATGGATCCGCGATAAGGAATCTCGTGTTTGTCGCGCCGTACCGGAAGGCCCTGCTTGGCCAGCGTGGCAACCAGGTGGTCGACGACCGCCTCCGACGCGCCGCCCCATTTGTAGGAAACGTATATCTCCGGTGGTCGCGGCCCGGGAACCAGGGAGGCGATCGTGTCCGGGACTCTCTCCCGGCGGTCGAAGTCGTCGACCTCGAACCCGTGCACCGCGTCCGACCACTTCGGGTTGCGCGAGGTGATGAGCACGTGGCCACCGGCCGGCACCAGATGCGCCAGGTCGTCCGGGTCGTCGGCGTTGTCGAAGACGAGAAGCCAGCTCAGGCCCGTCGACTCCAGCGCCGCGACCGCGTCGTCCGGATCGCCGTGGATCGGTATGCCGAGTCGCCGGCCGAGGTCGCCCAGTGATCGCTCGACGAGCGACGGATCTTCGGCGGGAATCCACCACACCACGTCGTAGTCGTCGGCATACCGGTATGCGTATTCGACCGCCAGCTGGGTCTTGCCGACGCCACCGAAGCCGTGCAGCGCCTGCGGCAGCACCGGGGAGTCCGGAGCCGACTCGAGGCTGCGCCGCAGCTCCTCGAGCAAGACCTCGCGGCCGGTGAAGTCGGGGTTCCGAGCTGGTACGCCGCCCCACACACGCGGGGCGTCCGGCCGCTCCAGGGTTGCCCCGGGCAGGCCGGCGACGGTGACGACTGCGCCTGACCTCGGTTACGTCCGCGGCCAGGCGTTCGCTCAAATGTGCGCAGCGCGAAGCGGACCCTCACCCGGGCAGGCTGCCCGGACGGGTCGCTCACCCGTACATTATCCAATATGGATCTTGGGAACCGGAACCTCAGTGCGCCAGGTTCCCCGGCGCCGTCGCGTGCTCGTCACCCTTCGGGTATCGGGAATGCGATCCGGCGAATTCAGGAATGCGCCGGCAAATGATTGTCGCTGAGCAGCAGCGTGTGCAATTCGGCGCTCACGGCGGCCACCTGTTCCATGTGCGCGTTGTGGCCGAAACTGCGCGGCCGCGGAATGGGGATCTCGACGAGCCGGCGAATGCGGCCGGGGCGGGCGCTCAGAACGGCGACGCGGTCGGCGAGCAGCACCGCCTCCTGGATCGAGTGCGTGACGAAGACGATCGTGGTGCCCAGCTCCATGTGGATGCGCTGGAGCTCGACCGCCAGCTCCTCGCGGGTCAGGGCGTCCAGGGCCGAGAACGGCTCGTCCATCAGCATGACCTTGGGACTCTGGATCAGCGCGCGGCAGAGGGCCACCCGCTGCTGCATGCCGCCGCTCAGCTCGTGGGGCAGCCGCTTGCGGAAGCCGGACAGGCCGGTCATCTCCAGCAGCTGCTCGGCACGCGGGCGGTACTCGGCCCTCTTCCAGCCGAAGATCTCGACCGGGAGCAGCACGTTGTCCTCCACCGAGCGCCAGGGCAGCAGCGCCGGCTTCTGGAAGACCATGGCGACGTCGCGGCGCGGTTCCCGCACCGGGACGCCGTCGATCTGCACGGCGCCGGCGGTCGGGGTCAGGAGACCGCCGATCATGCGGAGCAACGTGGACTTGCCGCAGCCCGAGCGGCCGATGACGGTCAGGAACTCGCCGTCGCCGATCGTCAGGTCGATCTCCCGGATCGCCTCGACCGGGCCGGCCTTGCCGCGAAACGTCTGCGAGACGCCCTCGATGGTGATCATCAGTTCCCCGTAACCGCTCGGGCCCACGGGACGAGCAGGCGCTCGAGCCCGGCGACCAGGTAGAAGAGGACGACGCCCATGAGCGCGAGCAGCACCAGCGCGCAGAACGCGAGCGGGGTGTCGCTGGAGGCGCCGGAGCCCGCGATCACCGAGCCGAGGCCGTGATCGGGGTTGACCACCTCGCCGATCACGGCGCCGATGATGGCGAGCGGGGTGGCGACCTTCAGGCCCACGAAGACCTGCGGCAGCGCCCAGGTCAACCGCACCTTGACGAACGTCTGCCACCACGAGGCCCGGAGCGACCGGGCCAGCTCGCGCAGGTCGGCCGGGGTCGAGGTGAGGCCGGCCATGGTCGAGACGATCACCGGGAAGAAGCTGACCAGCACCACCATGACGATCTTCGGGGAGTCGCCGAAGCCCATCCAGACCAGCAGCAGCGGGGCGAGCGCGACCTTGGGGATGGCGTTGATCGCGGCCAGGACGGGCATGGCCATCCGCTCGACCGTACGGAAGGCGGCCAGGACCACCGCGATGACCAGGCCGGCGGCGACCGCGATCGCGAATCCGACGAGGACCCGCTGCAGCGTGGTCCACGTCTCCTGGAGCAGGAACGACGGAGTCTTGAGGAACGAGTCGACGACGTCGGCGGGCGACGGCACGTAGAACGGGTCGATGTGGAACACGGTGGTCGCCAGCCACCAGACCGCGATCGTGATGACCACGCCGAGCGTGGGCAGCACCGCGTTGGACCACACCCTGCTCTGCGGCCCGGGGACGTCCGTCATGTCGTGACTCCGTGGTTGATCGATGACGCGGGGCGGGACGCTTCCCGCCCCGCGTCCGGCGTCAGCTGGCCGGGACGAAGCTGAAGTCGACGACCTTGTCCGGGGTCAGGCCCGCCGGCATGAGGCCGTTGCCCTGCAGGATCGCGATGCTGCGCGCCACCCGCTCCTGGTCGAGGTGACCGAGCGGGGCGCCGTTGGGCGGCGACACGTACGGCTTCATGGCGTTGATCTCACCGATCGCGGCCGGAACCGCCGCGGTGGGCTCGGCCTTGTTCAGGATCGCCGCCGCCTCGTCCGGGTGGTCGAGCGTGTACTGGAGACCCTTCATGGCCGCGCCGGTGAACTTCTTGACCAGCTCCTTGTCGCTGCCGATCAGCTCCTCGCGGGCGATGATCGCGTTGCCGAACAGGTCGGACAGGTACTCGCTGTAGGGCAGCACCGTGACCTGCTTCTTCGACGCCGTCTCGAGCGCCTTCTTGGAGAGCAGGAACGTGCTCAGCGCGTCGACCTTGCGCTGGGCCATGAGGCCGTTGAGCGCGGTGGTCTGCGCGCCCTGCAGCTTGACCGTCTTCGGGTCGAGCTGGGCGAGCTTGGCGTACGCCGGGAACAGCAGCTCGCTCACCGAGCCCTTGGCGGTGGCCACGGTCTTGCCGGTCAGGTCGGTCGGCTTGGTGATGCCGGTGTCGGCGGTGGTCATGATCGAAACCAGCGTCTGCTGGTGGATCGCCGCGACCGCGCGCCAGTTGGTGAACTTGCCGAGGCCGGCCTGGATCTCGGCGCCGGTGAAGTCGAGGGCGGCGAACTGCGCCTGGCCCGACTTGATCAGCGTGAGGTTCTGGACGTTGCCGGCGCCCTTCTGGATGTCGACGTCGATCCCGGCGTCGGAGAAGAAGCCCTTCTCCTTCGCCACCCATACGAAGGAGTCACGGCCCACCGCGCCGAAAGCGGTCACATAGGTGACCTTCTTGAGATCGCCACCCGAGCCGGAGGCGCCCCCGGTCGTGCTGCCCTTGTCGTCCTTACTGGAGCACGCACCGGCCGTGACGAGCACGGCGGCCAGCAGCGTCACCGCCAGCACACGAGAGCGTCTGATCATCCAAATCCTCCTGAGAATCCGCCCGTCCAGCCGGCGGAGGTGACTGTTCGTCTGACCCGCGTGGACGTTGCGTCGATCGACACCCATCCGTCCGGCCCCGCGTCCGGTCGAGATCGTAGAGCAGGAAGGATGACCTGTCATCGCGCTCATTTCGGCCTAAATAGACCCTCGAATAATGCTGTAACGGGTCCGAAATGGACATCCATGCAGGTCAAGGTATGGTTGACAGCCTTCGGGCCGAAAGCGATGCTGTGCACAAGATTGTGAGCAATCCGTAGTCCGTCCGCCCCGCTGCTAGGAGTGCCCGTTTGACGTCGCCCGCCGCCGACGACGCCTACCTGCGGCTACGCGATCTCATCTACAGCGGCCACCTGATGCCGAACGAGCGGCTCGTCGAGGCCGACCTCGCCCAGCGGCTCGAGGTGAGCCGGGCCATCGTGCGTACGGCGCTGGTCCGTCTCGGTCAGGACGGTGTGGTGATCCTCACCCCGCACCGCGGCGCCCGGGTCCGCGTGGTCACCGACGCCGAGGCCGTCGAGATCCTCCAGGCCCGCGCCGTGCTCGAGGCGCTGACCGCGAGCGAGGCGGCCAAGCGCGCCACCGCCAAGGAGATCGCCGGGATCCGCCGCATCCTCGCCGGGATGAGCCGCAGGCTGGACGAGGGTGACCTGCTCGGCTACTCCGAGGGCAACGCCGCCCTGCACGCCGCGATCATCCAGGCCGCCCGGCACGAGACCGCGGCGCGCCTGATCACCGGGCTGCGGGCGCAGCTGGTGCGCTTCCAGTTCCGCACGATCCTGGTGCCGGGGCGGGCGCCGCATTCGCTGGCCGAGCACACGGCGATCGTCTCGGCGATCGCGGCGCGAGACCCGGCGGCGGCCGAGAAGGCCATGCGGGAGCACCTCGGGCACGTATCGGACGCACTGTCCCACACCAACCGTCGATTCCCCGGGGAGACTCATGGCTGACCATCCGGTTCCGTCCGATTCGGCTCGCACGCTGGTCGCCGGCGCCTACGACACCCACGTGCACATCGCGCCGGACGTGATGGAGCGCCGCATCGACGACCTCTCCCTGGCCCGCCGGTTCGCCTCCGTCGGACTTTCCGGATTTATTCTGAAATCTCATTACGTGACGACGGCCGAGCGCGCTTCGGTCGTACGGGCGGCGGTCCCCGGTGTTGATGTTCTCGGCGCGATCACGCTGAACGGCTCCATGGGCGGCATGAACCCCGCGGCCGTGGAGATCGCCGGCCGCTTGGGCGCGCGCATCGTCTGGATGCCGACCGTCGACTCCCGCAACCAGCGCTCGACCACCGCCACCGACCTGCCCGGCAGCAAGCCCGCGATGTGGGGCGCACTGCAGGCGGATCTGCACGCCCAGGGCATCGTGCCCGATGTGGTCGAGGTCGTGTCCGGCGACGGCGACGTGCTGGAGCAGGTGCGCAAGGTGCTGCGCGTGATCGCCAAGCACGACATGGTCCTGGCCACCGGACACCTTTCCGGCCCGGAGATCCTCGCGGTGGTGAAGGCGGCACGAGCCGAGGGTGTACGCCGGGTGGTAGTGACCCACCCCGAGTTCACCTCCCAGCGCTTGACCGTGGAGCAGCAGCGCGAGCTGGCCGCCGAGGGCGCGCTGCTCGAGCGGTGCTTCACCACCCCGTTCACCGGCAAGGTCGCGTGGGCGGACCTGTTCGCCAACATCCGCGCGGTAGGCATCGAGCACTCCGTGCTGTCGAGCGACCTGGGCCAGCCGTTCAACCCGCCGGTCGAGGACGGGCTCGCCCTCTTCGCCGATCGTCTCCTGGAGGCCGGCTTCACCCCGGACGAGGTCCGCACCATGGCCGTGGAGAACTCCCGCTTCGTGGCCGCCCAGCCCCGGAAGGCGTGACCGGGAAGCGCGGATCAGCCGTTCAGGTAGGCCAGCACCGCGAGCACCCGGCGGTTGTCGTCGTCCGAGGGCGGCAGGCCCAGCTTCATGAAGATGTTGTTGATGTGCTTGCTCACCGCCTTCTCGGTCACGAACAGCTTTCCCGCGATGGCCGCATTCGACCGCCCGGCCGCCATCTCCCCCAGCACTTCGCGCTCGCGCACGGTCAGCGCGTCCAGCGGTCCGCCCCGATCGAGCAGCCGGGCCACCACCTCCGGGTCCATCACCGTGCCGCCGCCGGCGACCTGGTGCACCACGTCGACGAACTGCGCCACATTGGACACCCGGTCCTTGAGCAGGTAGCCCACCCCGCCCCGGCTGTCCCCGAGCAGCTCCCGGGCGTAGAGCGGCTCGACGTGCTGCGACAGCACCAGGACCGGCAGCCCCGGCACCTCGGTGCGCGCCGCGATCGCCGCCTGGAGCCCCTCGTCGGTGAACGTCGGCGGCAGCCGCACATCGACCACCGCCACGTCGGGCTTCTGCTCGATCAGCGTCGGCAGCAGCTGCGGCCCGTTGTCGACCGTCGCGACGACCTCGAAGTCGAACGCCTCCAGCAACCGGGTCAATCCGTCCCGGAGGAGAGCGTGGTCCTCGGCGATGACAACGCGCACGGCAGCTCCATGGTCACGATGGTCGGCCCACCCGGCGGGCTGGACAGCGCCATCGTCCCATCGAACGCCGCCAGCCGGCGCTCGATCCCCCGCAGCCCGGTGCCACCGGACGGGTCGGCCCCGCCGTGCCCGTCGTCGCCCACCTCCAGGAACAGCCGATCCGCACCACGCTTGATGCTCACGTACGCGAACGTCGCGCCGCTGTGCACCGTCACGTTCGCCAACGCCTCGGCGATCGCGAAGTAGGCCGCCGACTCGACCGGCGTGTCGAGCCGCTCGGTCACGTCGGAGTCGACGCTCGTCGCCACCCTCAGGTTGAGCGCGAGTGCCCGAACCGCCCCGTCGAGCCCGCGCTCGGCCAGCACCGGAGGGTGGATACCGCGTACGAGATGGCGCAGCTCCACCAGCGCGGTCGAGCTCACCTCCCGGGCCTCGGCCAGCAGCAGCCGCGCCTTCCCGGGATCGCGGTCCACCATTTCCTCGGCCAGCCCGATCGTCATGCCCAGCGACACCAGCCGGGCCTGGGCGCCGTCGTGCAGGTCGCGCTCGATGCGGCGCAGCTCGGCCGCCTGCGCGTCGACCGCGTCGGCCCGCGTCACGGTCAGCTGGTCGACCCGAAGCCGGAGCTCGGCATTGCGCGTGGGCGCCAGGAACACCCGCGCGAACCGCGCGTCGACCCGTCGCAGGTAGGGCGCGGCGGCCAGGCCGATGGCCAGGATCAAGGCGCCCTGCGGCAGCGAGAGGAACCCGTCGCTGACGCTCTCGATCGGCCAGATCACGCCGTAGCCGTACGACCCCGTGCCCAGCCAGATCCACAAGGGAAGCAGAACGATGCCCTCGACGCCGTAGAGCGGGATGAGCAGCGACCCGATCCCGAGCGTCAGCCCCACGATCGCACCCGGCAGCAGCCAGGCCAGGTCGCGCCAGGTCGCGGGATCGCCGACGATCCATTTGTAGTAGCGCCAGCCGAAGATCCGCGCCTTCTCCGGCCGGGGGCGGTAGGGTCGCGCCACCGGCACCCCCCACCAGCCGCCGACGCGCCGGCCGACCTCCGCCCGCGCCCGCACCAGCATCGTGACCAGCGGCAGCAGGATCAGCCCCAGACCCCACACCGGCGTCAACGCCAGCGCGAGAACGAAGAGCACGAACAGCACGATGTTCGCGATCGACAGAACGATCGCCAGCGTGCCGCCGGCCACCGCCCGCAACCCGTCTCGTATCCAGTCCCGCGTCTCCATGCCCACCATCCTCGCCCGCGGCGGACCAGAACTCAGTAGGGCTAGCACTACTCTCGGATGTGGTCCTGGCTCTCCTGACGCAAGGCCCGCGAACCGGTTCCCTGGACGCATGACGACAACGGCAGAGCGGCCGCGCACGGCGGCCGGGAGTGATTTCGCGGAGCTGAGCCGGCGCATCAACCAGGCGGGCCTGCTCCGGCGCCGGCCGGCCTACTACGCCCTGCGCCTCGGTCTGGTGGCGGCGGCCCTGGTCGGTGGCTGGGCGGCGTTCTTCTCGATCGGCGCCTCCTGGTGGACGCTTGCCGTGGCCGCTTTCCTGGCCGTGGTGTTCGCCCAGGTCGCGCTGGTGGCCCACGACCTCGCCCACCGCCAGGTCTTCCGCACCAACACCCCGAGCCGCCGGGCCGGGCTGATCGCGGGCAACCTGGCGATCGGCATGTCCTACGGCTACTGGATGGACAAGCACACCAAGCACCACGCCAACCCCAACCACGACGACCTCGATCCCGACGTCGGCCCCGGCGTGCTGGTCTGGAGTCGGGAGGCCGCCCGCGGCAAGGGCTTTCTCACCCGCTACCAGGCCTACTTCTTCTTCCCGCTGCTGACCCTGCTCGGCCTGTCGCTCAAACGCGACAGCATTCGCGCGCTGCGGGACGGCACGGTCAAACGCCGGGGCCTCGAGAGCTTCCTGCTGGCGACACATCTGATCGGGTACGCCGCGGCGCTCCTCCTGGTGCTGACGCCGCTCCAGGCGCTGGCGTTCCTCGTGGTGCACCAGGCGCTGTTCGGCGTCTACCTGGGCATGACGTTCGCGCCGAACCACAAGGGCATGCCGCACCCGGACGGCACCGAGGACTTCCTGCGCAAGCAGGTGCTGACGTCCCGCAACGTCCGCGGCGGTCTCCTGGTCGACGCGGCGCTGGGCGGCCTCAACTACCAGATCGAGCACCACCTGTTCCCGGCCATGCCGACGCCGAACCTGCGCCGGGCGCAGCCGATCGTCCAGCGGTACTGCGCCGAGATCGGGGTGCCCTACGAGATGACGTCCTTGACCGACTCATACGCGCAAGCCCTGCGCCACCTGCACGACGTGGGCGCCGAGCTCCGCGACCACCGCTAGCGCCGGCGGCATCGAAAGGCCGCGGGCGGGACCAGCTCGTGAAACGGTGGTCTCGGTAACCGTCTCAGCAGGAACGGAGTGTCCGATGGACCTGAATCTCACCGGGAAGGTCGCCGTCGTCACCGGTGGCAGCGCCGGGATCGGCCTGGCCATTGCCCGCGGGCTCGCGGCCGAGGGAGCTCATCTGGCGCTGTGCGGCCGGGACGAGGAGCGGCTGCGGGAGGCGGCGTCGGAGATCCCGGGAGTGCGCGTGATCGGCGTGGCGGCCGACCTGACGAGTCAGGACGGCGTGGATCGGCTGGCGGCCGCGGTCCGGGAGGAGTTCGGCGGCGCGGACATCCTCATCAACAACGCCGGCACCGGGAGCGAGGAGAAGATCCTCACGGCGCCCGACGAGCGGTGGCAGCTCTATTGGGAGTTGCACGTGATGGCGGCGGTCCGGCTGGCCCGCGCGATCGCGCCCGGCATGAAGGCCCGGGGCGGCGGCGTGATCCTGCACAACGCCTCGATCTGCGCGACGCAGCCGCTGGGGTACGAGCCGATCTACAACGTGACCAAGGCGGCGCTGGTGATGTTCTCGAAGTGCCTGGCCAACGAGCTGATCGGGGACAACATCCGGGTCAACGCCGTCAATCCGGGGCTGGTCATGACGGGTGACTGGGTCAAGACCGCGAAGCTGCTGACCGAGGGCACCGACCAGACGTGGGAGCAGTACCTGCAGAAGATCGCCGAGGACAACGCGCCGATCGGGCGGTTCGCCACGCCGGAGGAGATCGCCGACCTGTTCGTCTTCCTCAGCTCGGCGCGGGCGACCTACGCGGTCGGCTCCACCTACTACATCGACGGCGGCTGGCTGAATGTGACGACCTGACCGAAGTTGGTGGCAGGGGTGGGAGTCGTAGTCCGGCGCGCTGTCCGTTGCGCTACAGGGGCGTGATGTCGTCGGGTGGTGTCGAACCATCCGGCCTCCGCCTTATGAGGGCGGCGCTCTACCGCTGGGCTACGACGACGTGGTGCTCCGGAGTTGTGGCGAGGGGCAGGGCAGCGCCCCGCCCCTCGTGGACCCGGCCGGGCTCGAACCGGCCACCTCCCGTTTGCAAGACGGGTGCTCTTCCCGATGAGCTACGAGCCCGATGTGCCGACGGCGTGGGCGAGGGCGGCGGGCCGCGCGTTGGCCGGGTAGCGCAAGTAATCCCGTCCAGCTAGCCCGGCGGTCGGAACACCCGCCGCAGCCGGCCCGCGTGACCGCCGCTCCTCGCCCCTATCTCCGGAAATGGTGGAACGCTATTAAATTGAATGCACGGGCGGCAGGAATCGAACCCACAACGCACGGACTTGGAAACCGTTGCTCTGCCAATTGAGCTACGCCCGCGGGACGAATACGGCGGTTGAGCGAAACGGGGCCGCCGACGAAAAAGCCGCCCTCCCGACAGAGGGAGGGCGGCGGCGAAAACCTGGGCGGCCTCAGCCGTTTCGCCAGCTCACTCCCGGGGAGGGCCACTTCGTGGCCCATCGCGTGCGGGCACGGTCGGACGTCGCAACATGTGCGGCGAGGTTTGCGCCGATGGCGGCCTGCCACATCATCTCGATCCCCTTTCGTGCGCGCTTGCGAGTGACGGTTAAAAGAATAGGACACCGCCGGCGGAAATGACAACACCTTTTCTGAGCGCTGTTACTTGGGGGCGCCGAGGTCGTCGAGGGCCTTGACCGCGCCGCGGTGGAGGGGGACCGGCTCGGTCTTGCGGGCGTTCGCCAGGGTGATCTCCTTGGCGGCGGCGTTGGCCTGGACGAGCTGTGCCTTGCGGTCGAACAGCACCCGGGTCAGCACGCACGCGACGTCCGGGTCGAGATCGTCGCGCACCAGCAGCATGTTGGGCACGACGATGGTGGCGACGTCGGCCGGGATGCGGTAGGTGGCGGCGGGGATGGTGCCGGTCTCGTACACCGGATTGATCTTTTGAAGGTCGCCGAGCACGGACGTGATGTCGAGGAACTCGACCTTGCCGGCCGCCGTGGTGAGCAGGTCGGTGATGCCCGGCGTGGGCAGGCCGCCCGACCAGAAGAGGGCGTCGATCGAACCGTCCTTCATGCCGTCGACGGTCTTGGTGAGGTCGAGCTTCTGGGCGCTGATGTCGGTGGCCGGATCGAGGCCGGCCGCCTTGAGCACGCGGTTGGCGATGACCTCGGTGCCGGACTTGGGCGAGCCGGTGGAGACCCGCTTGCCCTTCATGCCGGCCACGTCCTTGATGCCGGCCGCCTTGCGCACGATGACCTGGGTGTAGTTGGTGTGGATGCGGGTCAGCGCGGCGATCGGCTGCCGCGAGGTGAAGCTGCCGCTGCCGTTGACCGCGTCGGCGGCGGTGTCGGCCAGCGCGAAGGCGACGTTGTAGGTGCCCGCCACCACCTGCTGGATGTTCTGCACCGAGGCGCCGGTCTCGGCCGCGGTCGCCTTGAGCTTGCCGCCGGCCTCGCCGATCTGCTCGGCGTAGGCGTTGCCGAGCGCGAAGTAGACGCCGGTCGCGTTGCCGGTGGCGATGCCGACCCGGGTGTCCTTGGTGACCTCGCAGGTGACGGCTCCGCCGGCGTCGGTCGAGGCGGCGTCCTGGCGGCCACCGCAGGCGGAAAGGCTCCCGAACAGCACGAAGGAACAAGCAATTGCGGCCGTACGTCTCATAGCGTCCCCGCTTCGGTAGAGGTGATCTTCGGAAGGGCGGTCAGGAGAACGGCGCCGGCCAGGGCGACCAGGCCGAGCGTGATGGCGACCGGTGACAGATAGAGCAGCAACAGGCCGGCGGCGCCGCCCAAGACCCGCGCGGGCGTACCGGCCGCTCCGAAGCCGAACACCCAGCCGCCGGTCGCGATCGCCAGCCCGGCCACCGCCAGCATCGCGACCGCCGTCGCCCACAGGATGTCCACGAACGAGCCCCGCCCGAGCAGGTAGGACCCGGCGTCGGTGAGGACGAACGCGATCGGCGCCAGGAACGCCGGCAACGCGTACTTCAGCGCCTGCCACATCGTCGGCACGGTCCGGCCGCCGGTGATCGCCGAGGCGCCCACCGCGGCCAGCGCCGTCGGCGGGGTGACCTCGGAGAGCACCGAGTAGTAGAAGACGAACATGGCCGCGGCCGGCGCCGGCACGCCCAGCCCCAGCAGCGCCGGCCCGATGATCACCCAGCCGATGATGAAGCTGGCCGTCACCGGCACCGCCAGTCCGAGGATCGCCAGCGCGACCGCGGCCAGCACCACGGTCAGCGCCAGCACCGCGGCCGGGTTCGCGGTGATCGCGCGCGCCCCCGAGACCAGCAGCGAGGCCAGTTGCGCCCCGAGCCCGGTCTTGGTGGTGACGGCGGTGATGATGCCGGCCGCCGCGCACACCGCCACCACCGGCAGCACCCCGCGCACGCCCGCCGACAGCGCCTCGAAGATCCGCCTCGGCGTCAGCCACGCCCGCCGGTCCAGAAAGGACAGCAGGAACGCGGCCAGCGTCGCGTAGACCACCGCCCGCTGGGCGCTCACGTCCAGCGCGAGCAGCACGACGATGAGGATCAGCGACGAGAAGTGGTAGCCGAAGCGGAGAAGCAGCCGGCTTGCCCGCAGGTCGCCGACCGAAAGGGCGCGGACCCCGAACCGGCGCACGTCGATCTCGACGGCGAGCAGGATGCCCAGGTAGTACAGCAGCGTGGGGACGGTGGCCCAGCCGAGCACGGTCAGGTAGGAGACGTCCAGGTACTCGGCGACGATGAAGGCCGCGGCGCCGAGGGTGGGCGGGGACAGGATCGCGCCGACCCCGGCCGCGGCCAGCATGCCGCCCGCCTGCTCGGCCGGATAGCCGGCCCGGCGCAGCATCGGCCAGGTGACCGCGCCGACGCTGACCGCGGTGGCGGTGCCCGAGCCGGAGACGGTGCCGAGCAGGAAGCCGGCCGCCACCGCGGTGCGACCGGCGGCGCTGCGCGACTTGCGGAACGCGGCCACCGACAGGTCGACGAAGAAGCGGCTGGCGCCGGAGAGGTCGAGCACCGCGCCGTAGATGGTGAACAGCACGATGTACGTGGCCGCGACGTCGAGCGGCGTGCCGTAGAACCCGCTGCCGGAGTTGTAGAGCGCGTCGACGATCTGGGCGAAGTCGAGGCCGGCGTGCGCGATCGGCCAGTCCTGCGGAAGCAGCCCGCCGTAGTACCCGTACGCCAGGAAAGCGAGACAGACGATCGGGAGCGCGAGCCCGGTGGTGCGCCGGCAGGCCTCGATCACGAGCACCAGCAGCACCGCCCCGAAGAGCACGTCGACCGGTTCGAGCAGGCTCTGCCGATCGAGAAAGCCGTCGTAGCCGCCGCGGAACGGGTTGACCGGGTAGAGGCAGGCGATCAGGGCGGCGCCGGCCAGGAGCCAGTCGGGCAGCGTCGGCCGGGCCGTGGAGCGCGGCCTTGCCCGGTACGCGAGGAAGATCAGCGGCAGCGTGCCGGCCAGAAAGATGATCAGGTAGAACTGGCTGCCCCGGGCGAGCGGGCGGAACACCTGCCAGAGCACGAGCAGGGCGACCAGGAACGCGACGATCGAGACGCCGAGCCCGATGCGGCCGGTCAGGTCGCGCGCCGGCCGCTCCTCGTCGTCGTAGGCAATATATTGATCGTCGCCCATGTAAGGACACTACCGGCTCGGGCGCGTTGCAACTGTCCCGCAACAGGAACCGGCCGGACGGCGCAACCGGCGGCTGGCTGAATGGGCGGCATGATCGAGCTGGAGACGCGGCCCGAGGGTGGCCTGGCGACCGACTTCCCGCTGATGCGGCGCCGCCGGATGATGGGTCTCGCGGGTGGCACCACGGTCGCGGCGCTGGCCGCCGGCGGCGGGTCCGCGATCGCCCGCTCGGGGATCGTGCGCGGCGACATCCGGCGCGGCTTCGGCACCGCCCACGGCGTGGCCCGCGGGGTCCCGCTCGACATCCGGCTGCGGCTCACGAGCGCCAACTCCGGCCGCCCGCTGACCGGGCACGCCGTCTACCTCTGGCACGCCGACCGGGACGGCAACTACTCGCTCGTCACGCCCGAGCTGGCCGGCGAGAACTACCTGCGCGGGATCCAGCTCGCCGACTCGGCCGGGTGGGTCCGCTTCACCAGCGTCTTCCCCGGCTCGCACGACGGTCGCTGGCCGCACCTGCACGTCGAGGCGTACGCCGGCCTCCACGATCTCGACCGGCCGCTGCACACCGCGGCGATCACGCTGCCCGCCGATGTCTACGAGAAGGCCCACGTCCACCCCGGCGCCCGTCTCGAGATGGCCTGCATGACCGGCGACGTCCGGCGCGGCCTGGTCGCCACCCGCACCATCGCCATCTGATCCACCTCGATCCGATCCACCCGATCCGATCCACCCCCGTCCGGGGGTGGCGTCGGCGACGCGGCACGGCGCAAGCTGGGCGGATGGACGGCACCACGGCATTCCGGGCGGCGCGCGACTTCCTGCTCGCCCACTCCGACCGGTACGAGGCGGCCCGCGACGGGTTCGCCTGGCCCGAGCTCGACGAGTTCAACTGGGCGCTCGACTGGTTCGACGTGATCGCCGAGGGCAACGACTCGCCCGCGCTCTGGATCGTCGAGGAAGACGGCTCCGAGCAGCGCGTCTCGTTCGCCGAGATGTCCCGCCGGTCCAACCAGGTGGCGAACTGGCTGCGGGCGCGGGGCGTGGCCCGCGGCGACCGGATCGTGCTGATGCTCGGCAACCAGGTGGAGCTGTGGGAGACGATCCTCGCCGCGATGAAGCTGGGCGCCGTGCTGATTCCGGCCACTCCCCTGCTCGGGCCGGCCGACTCCGCCGAGCGCGTGGCCCGGGGCGGCGCTAAGCACGTCATCGCCGCCTCCTCCGCCGCCGCGAAGTTCGTCCATGTCGACGCCACCAAGATCGCGGTCGGCGACCCGGTCGACGGCTGGCTCTCCTATGCCGACGCCTCGGCGGCCGATGCCGGGTTTGTCGCCGACAAGCCGACCAAGGCGACCGACACGCTGCTGCTCTACTTCACGTCCGGGACGACGGCGCGGCCCAAGCTGGTCGAGCACACCCACCAGTCGTACCCGGTCGGCCACCTCTCGACGATGTACTGGATCGGCCTGCGCCCGGGCGACGTCCACCTCAACATCTCGTCGCCGGGCTGGGCCAAGCACGCCTGGAGCAACGTCTTCGCCCCGTGGAACGCGCAGGCCTGCGTCTTCATCTTCAACTACACCCGCTTCGACGCCGGCCGCCTGATGGCCGAGATGCAGCGCTGCGGCGTGACCAGCTTCTGCGCGCCGCCCACCGTCTGGCGCATGCTCATCCAGTCCGACCTCTCCGCGCTGGCCACCCCGCCGCGGCTGGTGGTCGGCGCCGGCGAGCCGCTCAACCCCGAGGTCATCGACCAGGTGAGCAAGGCCTGGGGGGTGACGATCCGGGACGGCTTCGGCCAGACCGAGACGACCGTGCAGGTGGCGAACACGCCGGGCCAGCCGGTCAAGCCCGGCTCGATGGGCCGCCCGGTGCCCGGCTTCACGATAGAGCTGATCGACCCGCAGACCGGTTCGCCGGCCGACGAGGGCGAGATCTGCGTGGCGCTCGACCCGCGGCCGACCGGCCTGATGGTCGGCTACCACGGCGACGACGAGCTGACCGTCGAGCGGATGTCCGGCGGCTACTACCACACCGGCGACGTGGCCTCCCGCGACGAGGACGGCTACATCACCTATGTCGGGCGCACCGACGACGTCTTCAAGGCCTCCGACTACCGGATCTCGCCGTTCGAGCTGGAGAGCGTGCTGATCGAGCACGAGGCGGTGGTCGAGGCGGCGGTCGTGCCCTCGCCCGACCCGCTGCGGCTCGCGGTGCCCAAGGCGTACGTGGTGCTGGCTTCGGGCTGGTCGCCGGACCAGACAACGGCGGAGATCATTTTCGCGTACGCGCGGGAGCACATGCCGCCCTACGCCCGCATCCGCCGCCTCGAGTTCGCCGAGCTGCCCAAGACGATCTCGGGCAAGATCCGGCGGGTCGAGCTGCGCGCCGCCGAGCGGGAGAAGCACGCCGACCCGGCTTCGCGACCGGACGGCGAGTTCACCGGCTAAGTTTGCGCAGTGCCGCGCCGACGCCTGATCTACCTGCTCGTTGTGGTGGCGCTGCTCGGTGGGATGGCGTTCGCCATGGTCACCACGGCGCTGCAGCAGTCGCCGACCATCGACGAGCCGGTCTACGTGGCCACGTCGCAGGTGCTCACCCAGCAGCACAGCCTGCGCTACAACCCCGAGCACCCGCCGCTGGGCAAGCTGGTGATGGCGGCCGGTCTCGCCTTCGAGCACCCCTACCTGGATCCGGCCTACAACCAGGACCAGACCCTGCTCGGCCGCCATCTGCTGTACGAGACGGGCAACAACCCGTACCGCCTGATGCTCGCCGCCCGGATCCCGATGATCGTCCTGACCCTGGCGATCGGCCTGGTGGTGCTCGGCTTCGCCCGCGACCTGGCCGGCCCGTGGGGAGGCCTGGTGGCGCTGGCCCTCTACGCCTTCTCCCCCGACGCTATCGCCCACGGCTCGCTGGCCACCCTCGACGTCCCGGCCGCCGGCATGCTGCTGACCGCCTTCTGGATGCTGTGGCGTTCCCGCCGGCGACCCCGCCTCTACCTGCCCCTCGCCGGGATCGCGCTGGGAGCGGCTCTGGCCACGCGGATGAGCGTCCTGCCCGCCGTCCCGATCGTCATGCTGCTGGCGCTCCTCTCACCCTTCGCGATCGGTGTGCCGAGCAGCCGGTGGAAGACGCTGGCCTGGCGCGTCGCCGGGGCGGTCGGGGTCGGGCTGATCGCGGTCGCCGTCGTCTGGGTGGTCTATCTGGCCGTCGACCCGCGGCTGCGCTGGACCACGCCGGCGCTGGCGGCCGATCCCGGCGGCCTCAAGGGGCTCGCCGTCGATCTGCTGCCACTGCCGAAGGCGTACCGGGACGGGGTGTTGATTCAGTTTGCCTTCGAGTCGCGCACCTTCAACGGGTTCCTCCTCGGGCACGCCTATCGGGGATCGCTCTGGTACTACGCGCCGGCCGCGCTGGTGATCAAGACGCCGCTCGGGATGATGGCGCTCTGGCTGGCCGGCGCGATCACCATGCTCGTCCGGCCGGCGCTGCGGGTGGCGACGCTCTACCTGATCGTGCCGGCCGGGGTGCTGATGCTGGTGGCGATGACCGGGGCGCGCGACTACGGCAGCCGCTACGTGATCTTCATGCCGATCTTCGGCGCCGTCGTGGCCGGCACGGTCGTGCTCATCCGCCTGCGCTGGGCCCGGGTGGCGACGGCGGCACTGGTCGGCTGGGTGGCGGTGAGCTCGGCGCTGACGTTCCCGTACTACCTGCCCTACTCGAACGAGGCCTTCGGCGGAACCTCCAAGACCCACCTGCGGCTGCACGACTCGAACGTCGACTGGGGCCAGGACCTGGCCCGGCTCGGCACCCGGCTGCATGACCGCTACCCGGGCCAGCCGGTGTGGCTGGTCTACAAGGGCAGCGGGGTGCCCGGTTACTACGGCATCGAGGGCCGCAACCCGCTGACCGTCCCGAACGACCAGGTGCGCGGCTTGCTGGTCGTCTCCGACTCGCGGGTGGCGCTGGCGTCCGGCAAGCTGCGGCAGCTGATCGACTCGAGCACCGAGATCGACAACGTCGGCTACTCGATCACGATCTATCGGCGCTGAGTTCCGCTCGCCCGGCCGGCGTTGTAGCGTCCTGGATCCGTGGGGGGCGCACACATGACACTCGACCTGACCGACTTCATCGCCGATCTGCCCAAGGTGGAGCTGCACGTCCACCACGTCGGGTCGGCGACGCCGGAGACCGTGGCCCGGCTGGCCGCCCGGCACGCCGGGACCACCTCGGTGCCCGCCGACCCGGCGCTGCTGGCCGAATACTTCACGTTCACCGACTTCGCGCACTTCGTCGACGTCTACCTGTCGGTGGTCGACCTGATCCGGGACGCGGAGGACATCGCCACCCTGACGTACGACGTGGGCGCCGGGCTGGCCGCCCAGTCGGTGCGGTACGCCGAGGTGACCCTCACGCCGTACTCGTCGGTCGCGCGCGGCATCCCGGCCGAGGCGTACTGCGAGGCGGTGGAGGACGCCCGCCACCGGGTGGCCCATGACCACGGCGTTCAGTTGCGCTGGTGCTTCGACATCCCGGGCGAGCCGACCATGACGTCGGCCGACGTGACGCTCGAGGTGGCGCTGAAGCAGCGGCCGGACGGGCTGGTCAGCTTCGGGCTGGGCGGGCCCGAGGCCGGCATGTCGCGCGAGCGGTACGCCGGCCATTTCGCCGCCGCCCGGGCCGCCGGGCTGCACAGCGTGCCGCACGCCGGCGAGTCGACCGGCCCGCAGACGGTGTGGGACGCGCTGCGTCACCTCGGCGCCGAGCGCATCGGCCACGGCATCGCCGCCGCCCGCGACCCGGAGCTGATGGCGTACCTGCGCGACCACGACATCGCGCTGGAACCTCCAACGTCCGCACCCGGTCGGCGCCGTCCCTGGCCGAGCACCCGCTGCCGGCCCTGGTGGCGGCCGGCGTGCCGGTGACCGTCAACTCCGACGACCCGCCGATGTTCTCGACCACGCTGAACCGGGAGTACCAGGTGGCGGCCGATCTGCTCGGGTTGGACGAGCGTGGCGTGGCCGAGCTGGCGCGCCAGGCTGTGCGGTACTCGTTCCTCGACGGGCCGGGCAAGGCCGGCATCCTCGCCGAGATCGACGCCTACCTCGCCCGGCGCAGCGGGGGTTCGGAGGGCGAAGTGGGCCGCGCGGTGTGAGCGATGGCCGACCAACTGTGGACGACGGCGCAAAACTGTCGTAGCCGGGTGCTCTACTGTCCCCCACCCACTAACGGGGTGGGGGACAGGACAGGACAGGGCCAGGACCAGCAGGGCTACCTCAAGCGTTACGGATCGCGGCGGCGTCACCGAGGCCGAGGATCTCGACGGCCCGTTCCCGCATCTCGACCTTGCGCACCTTGCCGGTCACGGTCATCGGGAAGCCGTCCACCACGTGCACGTACCGCGGGATCTTGTAGTGCGTCAGGCGGCCCGCGCAATACGACCGGACCGCCTCCGTGGTCAGCGGCTCCGCCCCCGGCCGCATGACGATCCAGGCCATCAGCTCCTCGCCGTACTTGGCGTCGGGCACGCCGATCACCTGCACGTCGGCGATGTCCGGGTGGCCGTACAGGAACTCCTCGACCTCGCGGGGATAGACGTTCTCGCCGCCGCGGATGACCAGGTCCTTGATGCGGCCGACGATGTTGAGGTAGCCGTCGTCGTCCATGGTGGCCAGGTCGCCGGTGTGCATCCAGCGGGCGGCGTCGATCGCCTCGGCGGTGGCGTCGGGCTGCTCCCAGTAGCCGAGCATCACCGAGTAGCCCCGGGTGCACAGCTCGCCGGGCTCGCCGCGCTCGACGACCAGTCCGGTGGCCGGGTCGACGACCTTGGACTCCAGGTGCGGCATCACCCGGCCGACGGTCTCGGTGCGCCGGGCCAGGTTGTCGTCGGGGCGGGTCATCGTGGAGACCGGTGACGTCTCGGTCATGCCGTAGCAGATCGCCACCTCGGCCATGTTCATCTCGGCGACCACGCGCTTCATGACCTCGACGGGACACGGCGAGCCCGCCATGATCCCGGTGCGCAACGATGACAGGTCATAATCCGAAAAATCGGGCAGCCCGAGCTCGGCGATGAACATCGTCGGCACGCCGTAGAGCGACGTGACCTTCTCAGCCGAAACGGCGGCGAGCGTGGCAGCCGGGTCGAAGCCCGGCGCGGGCAGCACGATGCAGGCACCGTGCGAGGTCGCGCCGAGGTTGCCCATCACCATGCCGAAGCAGTGGTACAGCGGCACCGGCAGGCAGACCCGGTCCCGTTCCGTGTAGCCGATCAGCTCGCCCACGAAGTACCCGTTGTTCAGGATGTTGTGGTGCGAGAGCGTCGCGCCCTTGGGGAAGCCGGTCGTCCCCGACGTGTACTGAATGTTGATCGCGTCATCGAACGCCAATGTGGCGGCTCGTCGTGATATTTCGGACATGTCGCCGTCGAGCGACAGATCCGCGAAGGAACTCTCGCCGATGTAGGCCACGTCCGGGAAGCCGATCGACTCGATCATGCCGCGATAGTCGCTGGTCTTGAACGAGACGGCGCTGATCAGCAGCGAGAGCCCGGACTGCTTCACGACGTATTCGAGCTCGTGCGTCCGGTACGCCGGGTTCACGTTGACCAGGATGGCCCCGATCTTCGCGGTCGCGTACTGGGTGATGACCCATTCGCCGCAGTTCGAGGCCCAGATCCCGACCCGGTCACCCTTGGCGATTCCGCGGGCGAGCAGGCCGCGAGCCAGGCGATTCACTTCCGCGTCCAATTGCGCGTACGTCCATCGCCGCCCCGCCGCGACATCGACGAGCGCCTCCCGATCGCCGAAGCGGGCGACCGCGCGCTCGAAGTTGGCCCCGATCGTCTCGCCGAGCAGGGGCGCGGTGCTGGTGCCGGACCCGTAGGACAACATTTCCGCAGCATGGGCCGCTCGGCCGAGCACCGCCACCCCTGTTCGGGGGTAGGAGCCGACCGGGGTCGCCGTGACATGCTGTCCACGTGCTCGAAACAGCCGACCTGCCCGCCGCGCTCGGCCGGATCCGCCGGATCACCGGCCTTCCGGTGGCCTTCGGCGGACTGGTGACGGCCGACGCCCGGCAGCTGCGGCTCAGCGACTTCGCGGGCACGGCGACGCCGGCCCTGCACGGGCTGATCGTGAGCGCCGGGAACGGGCTGGGCGGCCGGGTGGTCGCCTCGGCGCGGCCGGGCCGGGTCGAGGACTACGCGGCCGACCCGCGGATCAGTCATGAATACGACGGACCGGTCACCGCCGAGGGCCTGCGCGCGATTGCCGCGGTGCCGGTCGCCGTGGGCGGCACGGTGCTCGCGGTGCTGTACGCGGGAACGCGCGAGCCGATCGCGGTCGGCGGCCGGGCGCTCGAGTCGATGAGCCGGGTCGCGCTGCGGCTGAGCACCGAGGCGACCGTGCGCCGCGAGGTCGACCGGCGGATGGCCGAGCTGGCCACCGCCGCCGCCCGGAGCTCGGCCGACGCCGGCGCGCGCGAGTGGGAGGAGGTGCGGCTGGCCCACGCCGATCTGCGTACGCTCGCCGCCGAGACCGCCGACCCCGAGCTCAAGGCGCGTCTCGAGCAGATCTCCGACCGCTTGATCGCGTGTTGTGCCGGGGAAGGCAGAGGCGCCGCGCCCAACCCGCTGTCCCCGCGCGAGCTCGACGTGCTGGCCATGGTGGCGGTCGGCTGCGGCAACGCGGAAGCGGCCCGCAGACTGGGACTACTGCCGGAAACGGTGAAGAGCTACCTTCGCAACGCGATGCGCAAGCTGGGCACACATGGCCGGATGGAGACGATAGTGACCGCACGCCGCCTGGGATATCTGCCGTGAGGCGGGTCGTCGTGACCCCGGCCGGGGTCTCGGTGACGTCGGCCGATGTTCCGGAGCCGCGCGAGGGCGAGGTGCTGGTGCGGATGGCGGCGGCCGGGGTCTGCGGCTCCGACGTGCACGCGCTGCAGGGCAAGCATCCGTTCATCGTGCTGCCCTACCCGCCCGGCCACGAGGTGAGCGGCACGGTCGAGGCCCTCGGTCCCGGCGTCACCGCGGTACGGGCCGGTCAGCGGGTCACGATGGAGCCGTTCCTGCCCTGCTGGCGGTGCAAGCAGTGCGTGGCCGGCCGGCAGAACGTCTGCGAGAACCTGCGCTTCTTCGGCTGCGCCCACGACCAGGGCGGGATGGCCGACTACTTCACCGTCGACCAGCGCCGACTGCACGTCATCCCGGATGCGCTCGACTGGCGGACGGCCGCCTTCATCGAGCCGCTGGGCACGCCGGTGCACGCGGCCCGGCTGGCCGGCGGCCTGCGGGACCGGACGGTGGCGATCCTCGGCGCCGGGACGATCGGGCTGCTGACGCTGCTGGTGGCCCGGGCCCAGGGCGCCAAGCGGGTGGTGATGACGGCCCGGTCGGCGCGCAGCCGGGAGCGGGCGGCCGCGTTCGGCCCGGACGCGGTGGTCGACGCGACCAGCGCCGAGGCGGTGCCGCTGGTCTTCGCGGCCCTCGGCGAGAGCGCGGACGTCGTCTTCGACTGCGTGGCCGAGCAGTCCACCATGGACCAGGCGCTGGCCATGGCCACCAAGGGCGGCACCGTCGTGGTGGTGGGGGTGCCGCCGGCGCCGGTGACGGTCCCGTTGCCGACCATCCAGGACAGCCAGCTGCGCATCCAGGGCAGCGCCACCTATCTGCCCGAGGACTTCGCCGACGCGATCGAGCTGCTGGTCTCCGGGGCCGTCGACGTCTCGGCGCTGGTCACCGCCGAGCGGCCGCTCGACGAGGCGGCCGCCGCGTTCGCCGACGCCGCCTCCGGCGAGCACATCAAAGTGCTGCTGCGAGGCTGAGTGGTCACGCTCTCGGTGCTGGGACCGCTGCGCGCCACCGTCGACGGCCGGGCGGCGGACCTGGGCGGGCCACGGCAACGGGCGGTGCTGGCGCGTCTCGCGGTGGCCGGCGGCGAGGTGGTGTCGGCCGATCGCATCATCGAGGACCTGTGGGGCGGCGCCGACGTGCCGGCCAAGCAGCTGGCCACGCTCCAGGTGCACGTGTCGCATCTGCGGCGGGCGCTGGAGCCGGGGCGGCAGCGGCGGACGCCGGCCACGGTGCTGGTGAGCGCGGCGCCCGGGTACGCGTTGCGGCTGCCGGCCGAGGCGGTGGACGCCTGGCGGTTCGACGACCTCGTGCGGCGCGCGGCCGCCGCCGGGCCCGCGGAGCGGCATCGGCTGCTGAGCGAGGCGCTCGACGGGTGGCGGGGCGGCGCGTACGCGTAGGTGGCCGACGAGCCCTGGGCCCGGCCCGAGGCGGCCCGGCTGGACGAGCTGAGGCTGGCCGCCGTCGAGTCCCGGGCCGGGGCGGAACTGGCGCTCGGGCGGCCCGCGATCGTGGTGGCGGAGCTGGAACGGCACCTGCACGACCATCCGGGGCGGGAGGAAGCCGTACGGCTGCTGGCGCTCGCGCTCTATCGCAGCGGCCGGCAGGGTGACGCGCTCGGGGTGTTGCGGCGCACCCGCGCCTATCTGGCCGATGAGCTCGGCGTCGATCCCGGCCCGGCATTGCGGCAGCTCGAGGCCGGCATCCTGGCCCAGGCGCCGGAGCTGGACGAGCCGGCGCCGGCGCCGGCACCCCTGCCGCCCGTCTCCCGGCGACCGGCCGGTCCGTCCCCGATCGCGGCGATCGGACGGCAAGCGGAGATCACGGCCATCGTCGCGGCCGCCGGCGAAGCCTCGCGCCGCGGCGCGCAGGTGGTGCTGATCGGTGGTGACGCGGGCGCCGGGAAGACCACCCTGGCCGAGGCCGCCCTGAGCAGGTTGGCCGAGGACGGCTGGCACGTCCATCGTGGACGGTGTCCCGAGGTCGAGGGCGCGCCACCGGGATGGGCGTGGTCGGAGGCGCTCGGCTCGGACCCGGTGCTCGGCTCGGACCTGGTTTCCGACGGCGGGGCGCCCAACCCGTTCCGGCTCGGCCGGGCGATCGCGGCCGCGCTCGACGGCGGCCGGACCGTGGTGCTGCTCGACGACGTGCACCGCGCCGACGACCTCACCCTGCAGCTGCTGCGGCAGGTCGTGGCCCAGCAGGCCGGCCGGCCGCTGCTGGTGGTCATCACCTACCGCACCACCGACCGCGGCGACGAGCTGGAGGCGACGGTCGGCGCGCTGCTCACCTCGACCGCCGCGCACCTGCTGCTCGGCGGGCTGGACGCGGAGGCGGTGACCGCGCTGACCCGGCGGGAGGGCCTCGACGCCGGTCCCGACGTGCTGACGCTGATCGCCGAGCGCACCGGCGGGAACCCGCTCTTCGTGCGCGAGCTGGCCCGGTTGCTGGCCGCCGAGGGCACCCGGACGGCCGGGACCGCGGTGCCGGCCGGGGTGCGCGAGGTGTTGCGCCGGCGCGTCGCCCGCCTGCCCGACCCGGTGACGGCGGCCCTGCGGCAGGCGGCGGTGCTGGGCCGGGAGGCCGACGTGGACGTGCTGGCCGAGGTGGCCGGGCACGATCCGGACGAGCTGCTCGACGCGCTGGAGGCGGCGGTGCTGGCCGGACTGCTCGACGAGCCGGCGCCGGGGCTCGTGCGGTTCACCCATGGGCTGGTGCGGGACACGCTCTACGAGGACACACCCCTGCTGCGGCGCGCTCGGCTGCACAGCCGCGCGCTCGGCGTTCTCAAGGACCGGGCGGACGCGGCGACACTCGCCCGGCATGCTTCGGCGGCGGCCGGTCCGGCCACCGCGCACGAGGCGATCCCGTACGCGGTGCAAGCCGCCCGCGCCGCCGAGGTGGCCGGGTCCTGGCGCGAGGCCGCGGCCCAGTGGCGCTCGGCCCTGCGGTTGCGGTCGCTGGCCGGCACCCGGGCGACCATCCCCGAGACCGAGCTGCTCGCCCCGGCCGTCAACGCGCACGCCCGGGCCGGCGACGTGATCCGGGCCCGCGAGATCTACCTGTCCGCGCCGCCCGACCTGGCCGTGCTGACTTCCTGGGACGCGCCGCTGGTGTGGACCACCCGGGACGGCCGGGAGCCGGCTTCCGGCGTCGTTGCGGCGCTGCGTTCGTTCTTGTCCGGGCCGGTCGGGCCGGCTTCCCGGGTGCGGCTGCTGCTGGCGCTCTTCCGCGAGCTGGAGGGCTTCGACGACGCGGCCGCCGCCACGGTCAGCGAGGAGGCGCTCGCGCTCGCGCGCACGGTCGACGACCCGCGTCTGCTCTGCGCGGCGCTGAACATACGCTGCTATGCCTCGCTCGGTCCCGACCTGCGCGACATCCGCCGGGCGACCGCCGAGGAGTACCTGGCGGTCGCGGTGGAGGCGGGCGAGATCGACCACGAGGCGGTCGCGCACTGGCTGCTGTTCCTGGAGTCGGCCGCCCGCACCGACCTCGACGGCGCGCGGGCCGAGATGGGCCGGGCCGTGGCGTGCTCGACCACCGGCCAGCTCGGCGACCTGCTCGCCGTCGTGTCGATCTTCGAGGGCCTGCTGGAACTGCTGGCCGGCCGGGTCGACCAGGCGCTCGCCCGCTACGAGCAGGTCGGCCACCGGCTGACCGAGCACGGCGCGATGAACGGCGCCCTGATGGCGACCGTCGGCCGGTGCAGCGCCGCGATGTTCCGCGGCGACCTCGCGCCCCTGGTCGGCGAGCTGCGCGCGGTCGAGGCCGCCTATCCCGGCCGGGTCACCGATCCGCTGGTGCTGGCCCTGCTCGACGCCGGGCGGCCGGAGGAGGCGGCGGAGGTGTGGCGGAGCCGGCAGCCGATCGACCGCAACTACTACTGGCTCGGCTTCGCGACACTGCGCGCGCACGCGGCCGCCCGGCTCGGCGACACCGAGACCGGGCAGCGGATCCTCGCCGAGCTGTTGCCGTTCACCGGCCGGATCGCCGGGCTCGACTCGGGCTCGCTCTACGCCGGGCCGGTGGACGCGGCGCTGTTCGCGCTCACCGGCGATCCCTCGTACCGCGATGCGGCGGACGCCCTCCTGGCCTCGCTCAGGCGCTGAACACCAGCTTCTCGCGCCGCCGGAAGGACAGCGGCATGATCTTGATCATCAGGGCGACCGGGATGCCGCCGTCCTTGCGCGCCTCGGCCAGCTCCTCCTCGGTGCTGACCGCCAGGATCCGCGGCACCTCGAACGACATCTTGGCGCCCCGCTTGCGGATCGTCGCCTCGACCTTGGCCCAGTCCTCGTCCGAGACGTACCGCTTGATCAGGGGAACGATCGTCCGCTCCTCGTCGGCGATGTGCTCCTTGAGGGTGTCCCGCAGGTCGGCGAGGTCGGCGGCCAGCTCCGCGGTGACCGTCTGCCGGTCACGCACCTCGCGGGCGCCGGCCCGGATGCGGGCCAGCTTGGGGTCGAGCACGGCGTGGTCGTCGGTCAGCTCGGTGAGGTCGACGTGCGCACCGGCCGACCGCTCGAGCACGGGCCAGAGCACCTCGTCCTCGGCCGCGTGATGGTGGTGGATGCTGTCGCAGAAGTCGCCGAGATAGGCGGCGACGGCCGCGGCCCGCTTGCGGTCGAGCCGCTCGCGGCCGGTGGTCAGGCCGCTCGCCAGCTCGGCGAGCCGGTCGAGGTCGCGCACCATGGCGCGGTGGGCGAGGAGCAGTCCATGCGGTTCGTTCTTCATGGCGTACACCGTGCGGCCCGCCGCCTGCGGTCCGCCTAACGCTGACTTAACGCCGGATCGAGCGCGGCAAGGTCATCCGCGGAGAGCTCGATCGCGGCGCGCAGCACGGCGAGCGCGCCGGCGTGGTCGGCGGGCGGCCCCATGACGCCGGGCCCGGCCCGCTGCATGGCGCCGTAGCCAAACCTGGTGACGGTCAGGGGCAAGCGGGTCGCCCTGATCCTGGCCGCCCTCGGCAGCGGCCCGACTGCGCGGGCCGCCCCGACCGATGCGGCACTCCGAGCTGTCCCGCCTGCTGGCCGGCGTCAGCCAGAAGATGCTCACGCAGACGCTGCGCTCGCTGGAGCGGCGATGGTCTCGTCAGCCGCACCGTGACGCCGACCGTGCCGGTCACCGTCACCTACGAGCTGACCGAGCTGGGCCTGTCCTTGCACGAGACGTGGACGACGTCTTCACCAGTCGCGCCCGCCACGACGGCTCTCGGCGACTCCCGGGTTGCCGCGCATGGCCCACCCCGTTCTTGGGTGGGGGCCAGTAGAGCGCCCGGGTCCGACATCTTTCCGGCCTTGTCCACAGGCGTGCCGCGGATCGTGGAAATGAGGGCCTCCACCCCTTCCGGTTACCGGTCGGTAATGACAGGGTGTGTCGATGGCGGACTACGACGTCGTGATTGTGGGCAGCGGCTTCGGCGGAAGCGTCAGCGCCCTGCGTCTCACCGAGAAGGGCTACCGCGTCGGCGTGCTCGAGGCGGGCCGGCGCTTCACCTCGGCAACGCTGCCCAAGACCTCGTGGGACCTGCGCAACTTCCTCTGGGCGCCGAAGCTCGGCCTGCACGGGATCCAACGGATCACCTTGCTCAAGGACATCGTGGTGCTGTCGGCGGCGGGGGTGGGCGGCGGTTCCCTGGTGTACGCGAACACCCTGTACCGCCCGCCGGCCACGTTCTTCGACGATCCGCACTGGTCGGGAATCACCGACTGGGCGACCGAGCTCGCCCCGCACTACGACCAGGCCTCGCGCATGCTCGGCGTGACGCAGCAGCCGGCGATGACGCCCTCCGACGTGGTGATCAAGCAGGTCGCCGAGGACATGGGGGTTGGTGCGACCTTCCGGCGTACGCCCGTGGGCGTCTTCTTCGGCGAACCGGGCAAGACCGTGCCCGACCCGTTCTTCGGCGGCGCCGGGCCCGACCGCACCGGCTGCACCCAGTGCGGCAACTGCATGATCGGCTGCAAGGTCGGCGCCAAGAACCGGCTCGACGTCAACTACCTGTATCTGGCCGAGAAGGCGGGCGCGACCGTCCACCCGGACACCGAGGTCACCGCGCTGAGGCCGTCCGGGCCGGGCTGGGTCGTCGAGACGACCAACGGCCGATTCCACGCCGGCCAGGTGATCCTCTCGGCGGGCGCGCTCGGCACCCAGCGGCTGCTGCACGCGATGCGCGACACCGGCGTGCTGCCGGAGGTGTCGGCGCGGCTGGGCTCGCTCACCCGCACCAACTCCGAGGCGCTGCTCGGCGCCCAGGCGAGCTCGGTGCCGGCCGAGCCCTACTCGCGCGGCGTGGCGATCACGTCCTCGTTCCATCCGGACGGGACGACCCACATCGAGCCGGTGCGGTACGGCCCGGGCAGCAACGCCATGGGACTGCTGGCCACCCTGCTCGTCGACGGCGGCGGCCGGCTGCCGAGACCGGTCAAGTTCCTCGGTCAGGCGCTGCGTCACCCGTACGTGCTGCTCCGCTCGCTCTCGGTGCGGCGCTGGAGTGAGCGCACCATCATCGCGCTGGTGATGCAGACGCTGGACAACTCGCTGACCGTGCGCCGCACCCGGCGCGGGCGGCTCACCACCGGGCCGGGCCACGGCGAGCCCAATCCGACCTGGATTCCGCAGGGACACGAGGCGGTGCGCCGGATCGCCGACAAGATCGGTGGATTTCCGGGCGGGACGGTCGGCGACATCTTCGACATTCCGATGACCGCCCATATTCTCGGCGGCGCGACGATCGGCGATTCCCCGGAGTCGGGCGTGGTCGATCCCTATCACCGCGTTTACGGCTACCCCGGATTGCACGTCGTCGACGGCTCCGCGGTGCCCGCCAATCTGGGCGTGAATCCGTCGCTGACCATCACGGCGATGGCCGAGCGGGCAATGTCGCTATGGCCCAACAAAGGCGATGCGGACGTACGCCCACCGGCCGGCGAAGATTATCGCCGGCTCGACCCGATCGCGCCGCGAACGCCGGCCGTCCCGGACGGGGCGCCGGGCGCCCTGCGCCTTTCCGCCGAATTGGACGAACCGCCCCGGCACCGGAGAATCGGCGACGAGGCGGCTCGGGTCTGGCGAGCCTGAGTGCTCAGGCGGTGGTGCAGGTCGATCCGTTCAGGGTGAAAGAGGACGGCTTCGCGAAACTGCCGGAGTAGGTCCCCTGGAATCCGAAGGACTGGTTGCCGCCGGGCGCGATGCCGCCGTTGTAGGAGACATTGCGGGCGGTGACGGCGCCGCTGGAACCGCTGATGGTCGCGTTCCACGAGCTGGTGATCGACTGGCCGCTCGGCAGGGTGAAGCCGAGGGACCATCCGTTGACCGCGCTGCTTCCGGTGTTCGTCACCGTGATGTTCGCGGTGAATCCACTGTTCCAGACATTCGTCGCGTAACTGACCCGGCAGGCGGTGTTGCCACCGGCCGGCGGGGTGGTCGGCGTCGTCGGCGGCGGGGTGGTGGAACCGCCGCCGTTGACCGTCGCCGAGAAGTTCGAGACGCCCAGGCCGGCGCCGCCGATCCACGGCTCGAACCCGGCCTGGATGCTGGTCAGGTACCAGGAGCTGGTGATCGCGCCGCGGTTCTTCACGTCGTTGATGAAGTCCAGGACGCTGAAGCTCCAGCTCGTGATCGGCGAGGGCGCCACGTACGAGACGACCGCGTTGGAGCCGTTGCTGCCCTGCCAGACCTGCCAGGTGCGGCCGCCGATGGTGGCGTTGCCGACGACCGAGCCGATCGGCTGGATCGAGCCCTGCCGGTTGAACCAGATCATGATCTCCTGCTGGTTGACGCCGTCCTTCTTGGGCGACGGGTCCAGCCAGATGTCGTACGCGGCGTCATAGGTGGCGCCCGAGACGTACTGGTAGTTGATGCTGCTGGTCGCGCTCGAGATCGCGCTGACCTGGATCGGCAAGTTGGTGCCGGGCGAGCAGTTGGTGTAGTGGCAGCCGTAGTAGACGGCGGGGTACGAGACCGGCGCGCCGCTGGTGCTGCCGGTGCCCTGCTGGGTCTGGATCGTGAAGCCGGTGCTGGTGACGTTGATGCACTGCTGGGCCGAGGTGCCCCAGCGGTTGTTCATGACCACGTAACGGCCGCCGATGGTGGTGGAGCCGTACTGGTCGCAGATCTGCGTGTCGGCCACCGCTGGTCCGGCGACGGCGAAGGCCGTCACGGCCGCACCGGCGAGCAGTCCGGCGGCCATGATGGCACGGATGGCACGTCTCATTGCGAAGCTCCTTGAGAGGGGATTCCCGCGGGGACGGGGTGCTGGGAGCGCTCCCACGACACGTTACATGACATTGACCTTCCTGAAAAAGTGTGTGACGGGCACGAACGCCCGGGGCCGGTTCGGCCAAGACTTCAATTGCGACATGCGCTGCGGCAATTTGCACTGAGAACTGACGGCAGACAGAATGAATGCGTATCGACATTCGCGGCGCCACGCCGCGTGCGCATAGTCGTCACTCAAATGACATCGCTGTAGGAGCAGGCACACCATGGCCAAGCAGGTAATAACCCTTCTGACCGACGACCTCGACGGCGGAGAGGCCGACCGCACCGTCGAGTTCGGACTCGACGGTGTGAACTACACGATCGACCTCTCCGAGAAGAACGCCGGCAAGTTGCGTAAGGCGCTCGACCCGTTTCTGAACGCGGCCACCCGGGTCGGGCGCAGCGGGGTCGTCTCGCCTGCTCGGCGCAGCGCCGTGGCCGGCACCGGGCGGGCCAGCCGTGACCAGAATCAGGCGATTCGCGAGTGGGCCAACAAGAACGGCTACGAGGTGTCCGAGCGCGGCCGCATCCCGAGCCACATCGTCGAGGCGTACCACAGCAAGCGATAGGTTGATCCCCATCGCCGGATAAAACGGCGCCGCCGGTATCGGCGGCGCCGTTTTCTTCAGAAAGGGGCGGCCATGCCGGTCGTAATCGTCACCGGGGCGTCCAGCGGAATCGGCCGCGCCACCGCCCTGCGCCTCGGCCGCGCCGGCTTCACGGTGGTGCTCGCCGCCCGCCGCGCCGACGAATTGCGCGCGGTCGCCGCCGAGATCAACGCGCCCGCCGCGCCCGCCTCCGCGCCGGCCGCCGGATCGGGCGCGGCCGTGGTAGCCGACGCGGCCGCCGGATCCGACGCGGCCGTGGCAGCCGACGCCCCCGCCGCAGCCGACGCCCCCGCCGCAGCCGACGCCCCCGCGGCAGCCGACGCCCCCGCGGCAGCCGACGCCCCCGCGGCAGCCGACGCCGCCGTGGCAGCAGGCGCCGCCCTGGCGGTGCCGACCGACGTGCGCGACCCGGCGGCGATCGCGGCCCTCGTCGCCCGCGCGCTGGAGATCGACGGCCGCATCGACGGCCTGGTCAACAACGCCGGCGTCGGCGGCAAGGCGTCCATCCTGGCCGACGACGACGCGGTCGCCCAGATGATCGATGTGAACCTCATGGCACCGATCCGGCTCATGCGGGCGGTCGTCCCGATCATGCGCGAGCAGCGCGCCGGCTCGATCGTGAACATCGGCTCGGTGGCCGGCGAGGTCGGCATCAGCGGCGCCTACTCGGCCACGAAGTTCGCCCTGCGCGGCCTGACCGACTCGGTTCGCCGGGAGCTGGCCGGCACCGGCATCGGCGTGACGCTGATCGAGCCCGGCTACATCCGGACCGGCTTCAACAGCCGCACGAACCTGCCCGGCCCCGAGATCGTCGCCGCCGCCGTGGAGCGCGCGCTGCGCCGCCCCCGGCGCCGGATCGTGGTCCCGGTCAAGTACCGCGCGGCCATCACGCTGTCGAACGCGCTGCCGTTCCTGACCGACCGCATCTACGCCGGGAAGGCCGCGCCCAAGCGCTGAGGGCTGGACCTTCCCCCAAGGGGAAGCCACACGATCGGGCGGTGAATCTCGGTTCCTACCTCATCGACCGCCGTCCCCTGACGATTCCCGCCTTCCGCCGCCTGTGGGTCGCGTCGGCGGTCTCGGCCGTCGGCGGCTCGTTCAGCGTCATCGCGGTCCCGACCCAGCTGTTCACCCGGACCGGTTCGTCGGCGGTGGTCGGCGTCTCGGCGGCGGTGTCGGTGTGCGCCCTCGTCGTCTCGGCCCTGTGGTCCGGCGCCCTCGCCGACACGATGGACCGCCGCCGGCTGCTGCTGGCCGGCAACGCCGGACTCGGGCTGACCTACCTCGGCCTGTGGCTGGCCACGCTGCTCGGGGTCGCGTCGGTCCCGGTGCTGCTCGCGCTGGTGGCGGCGCAGGGCGTGAGCTTCGGCGCCACCATGACGACGACGGGCGCCGCGGTGCCCCGGGTGGTGCCGGCCGAGCAACTGGTCGCGGCCAACAGCCTGAGCGCCCTGACCCGCTACAGCGGCGCCGTCGCCGGCCCGCTGCTGGCCGGCGTGCTGATCCCGGTCGTCGGCCTCGGCCCGCTCTATCTGTTCGACGCCCTGGCGATCGGCCTGATGCTGTGGGCGGTGGCCCGCCTGCCCGCGATGCCCCCGGGCCGAACCGCGCCGGCCCCACCGATCGATGCCGCGACGCGATCGCCGGCCGGCATCACGACGGCCGCACCGGCCGGCCGCCGGCGGGGCACTCTCCGCCGGCTCGGCGACGGCTTCCGCTACCTCGCCGGGCAGCGGATCCTCGTCGCGATACTGGCCGTGGACCTGTCCGCCATGGTCTTCGCGATGCCGCACGCCCTCTTCCCCGAGCTGGCCGAGCGCACCTACGGCGGCCCACCCGGCGGCGGCCGCGAGCTCGGCCTGCTGTTCGCGGCCTACCCGGCCGGTGTTCTGCTCGCCGGCCTCCTGTCCGGCACCTTCAGCCGCGCCCGGCGGCACGGGGCGCTCATGGCGTCGGCCGCGATGGCCTGGGGTGGCTGCGTGATACTGCTCGGCCTCACCGCCGACCTGCGCATCGCCCTGGCCGCGACGGTCGCGGGCGGCGCGGTCAACTTCGTGCTGAGCACGTTCCGGAACGCGATCTCGCAGGCGCACACCGACGACGCCCTTCGCGGACGGATCCAGGGCTCGCTCACCGTGGTCCTGATGGGCGGCCCGCAACTGGCCAACGCGCTGCACGGCTTCGGCGGCGCTTCGATCGGCGCCCGGCCGGCGATCGTCCTCGGCGGCGCGCTCACCGTGCTGACCGTCGCCCTGCTGGTCCGGGCGGTGCCCGACCTGTGGCGATACGACGCCGGGAAGCTCAGCGGCACCCGGCGTTGACGCTCGCCCGACTCCTGCGCGGCGGCGGCGCGTCCGCCGCCGCCGGCCGGCCGGTGACCCCGGCACGGCGGTGCCGCGCCGGGAGCCGGCCGTCAGGGCAGGTAGTAGTTCGGGTTCGGCAGCTTGAAGGTGCGGTCCGCGTAGCCGCCCTTCAGGTCGCTGTACTGGTCGCCGAAGTTGGCGACGATGTCGTAGCCGAGCGACTCGATGTGCGCGCGGGTCGCCGACTTGTAGTGGATCGTCGTGCACTTGCCGCCCGGGTCGGCGGCGCACGCCGTCTGCAGGTAGTCCGGGTACGCCGCGACGTCCGGCTTGGTGAACAGGCCGTCCTCGCCGTCGCGCAGGGTCGTCGGCTTCGGGTAGCCGGCGTCCACGCCCACCCCGTCGGCGGTGAGGTTGCCCAGCGTCGCCGCCTCCTGGGCGGCCGGGCGGCCGGTCAGGTAGAAGATCGCGTAGCCCTCGCGCTCGGCCGCCTGCACGGTCGCGACCATGCCGGGCACGGCCGGGAACTTCTGCCCGGTCACGTAGTCCGCGTTGGTCGCCGGGTTGTACGCCCAGTTGCTGAACACCTCGTAGTTCCAGGTGGCCAGCGTCGTGTCGTCGACGTCGAGCACGATCGCCTTGGTGGCGTGGCCGTGCGACCGGTAGTGGCTCAGGTAGCGGTCGCCGCCGCGGGCCACGCCGCTCGCCTCGCGGGCGTAGTTGCTGTCGGCGCCGAACGTGCCGGTGCCGAGCGCGTCGCCGTAGTAGTTGCGCAGCTGCTGCCGGAGGACGTCGATGTTGGTGACATCCTTCTCGGAGCGCGGCGTGATGGTCTTGATCGCGGGCTGAGCGGTCGTCTCGGCGGCGGCCCAGCCGACGCCGGCGCCACCGAGGACGGCGACCGTGATGGCGGCCGCCGCCACGGCCATCCGCCGGGGTGTGCGGAGTGCGGAGATATTCATACCTCGCAACGTAGACCTTAGGCGGCCATCAAATTACCCGAGGTCAGCAGCGACAGCGCCTCGGTGCCGTCCACCGGGCTGGACCACAGGTAGCCCTGGCCGAGCGGGCAGCCCAGCCGGGCCAGCAGTTCGCGGTGCAGCGCCGACTCGATGCCCTCGGCGATCACCGTGAGGCCCAGCGACTGCGCCAGGCTCACGATGCCGGTGACCAGGGCGAGCTGTTGCGGGCTCTCGACCATGTCGTCGATGAAGACCTTGTCGATCTTCACGACGTCGATCGGCCGCCGGCGCAGATATCCGAGCGACGAATAGCCGGTGCCGAAGTCGTCGATCGCCACCCGTACGCCGTGCGACCGCAGCGTGGCGAGGTCCTGCCACACCGTCTCGTGCTCGCCGACCAGCAGCGTCTCGGTCAGCTCGAGCATCAGCGCCGAGGGCGGCACCTCGGCGTACGCGAGCGCCTGGAGGATCTCGTCGACGAAGCCGGTCTCGCGGAACTGCCGCACCGAGACGTTCACGCTCACGTAGGGCAGCCGGCCGGCGGGGAGCACTCGCCGCCACTGCGCGACCGTGTGCAGGGCCTGCTGCAGCACCCAGCGGCCGATCGGCACGATGAGCCCGCTCTCCTCGGCGACCTCGATGAACTCGGCCGGCGACACCACGCCCTTGGTCGGATGGAACCAGCGCACCAGGGCTTCGAAGCCGACCGGCTCGCCGAGCGAGAGATCGACGATGGGCTGGTACGCGAGGAGGAAGTGCCCCTCGTTGACCGCGTGATCCAGCGCCGACCGCAGCTCGAGCCGCTCCACCATGGCGCCGTGCAGGTGGGCCTGGTAGCGGCGCCATTGGTTCTTGCCGGCGCCCTTGGCCACGTACAGCGCGAGGTCGGCCTGCCGCAGCAGCTCGTCGGCGGTGTCGGCCTCGGGGGTCGTGGTGATGCCGATGCTGGCCACCGCGGTCAGCGAGGTCTCGCCGTCGATCACGATCGGCTCGGCCAGCGCGGCCAGGATCCGGGCCGCGGTCTCCTCGACCGCGCCCGGGTCCTGCACGTTCTCGATCAGCGCCGCGAACTCGTCGCCGCCCAGCCGCGCGGCCGTGTCGTCGGCCCGCAGCGCGCCGGCGATCCGGTCGGCCACCCCGATCAGCAGCGCGTCGCCGGCCGCGTGGCCGAGCGTGTCGTTGACGATCTTGAAGTCGTCGAGGTCGATGAAGAGCACGCCGACCACCGAGCCGTCCCGGGCGCCGCGGGCCAGCGCGTGCTCGAGCCGGTCGTGGAAGAGCACCCGGTTGGCCAGGCCGGTCATCGAGTCGTGGAACGCCTGGTGGATGAGCTCCTTCTCGAGCCGGCGGCGCTCGGTGACGTCCCGCAGGGTGACCACCAGGCCGGCCACCGTCGGCTCGGCCCGCAGGTCCTCCCACTGCGCCTCGAGCAGCACGTCGTGCGGCCCGCGCAGGTCGACGGTCTCCCCCGGGCGCAGCGAGCCGGCGTGCGGCGAGGCCAGCAACCGGTCCTCGGGGTGGATCAGGTCGGGCAGCGGCGACCCGGTCGGGTCGGCGCCGAAGACGCGCAGCGCGGACGGGCTCGCGTACCGGATGGTCAGGGCGTCGTCCACGATCAGGATGACGTCGGCGGTGTGCTGCACGAGCGTACGGAAATAGGTCTCGCTGTTGCGGCGGATCACCTCGTGGCTGAGCTGGATCCGCTCGAGCGCGAGCGCCGCCTGCCCGGCCAGCACCTCGATGGCGCGGCGCAGCCCGGGCAGCGTCTCCGCGGGCGCGCCCACGTGCAGCACCCCGACCAGCGGCTCGCCGGTCGGCCGGTCGCTGAGCACCATCGGGCAGCGCAGGGTGGTGCTGAACTGGGTGAGCCGCACCGAGACCGCCCAGTCCACGTCGCGGGTGGCGACGAGCCGGGCCGCGGTGCCGGCCTCGCGGTCGACGGCGGCCTGGGCCGCGGCCTCGGCCGCGAGCGGGCCGTCCTGCTCGATGGCGAGCGCGAGGACGACGCCGTGCGGGGTGTCGGCCGGCAGCAGCTGGGCGACCGCCCGGCGTACGGCGTCGCCCACCGCCTCGACGTCGGTGGCCGACACCAGCTCGGCCGACGCCTGGCGCAGGCCACGCTCCCGGGCCAGGGCCAGCCGGTGGTTGGCCACGACCCCGGCCATCCGGGCCAGGATCAGCAGGGCGGTGAGCCCGCTGAGCACGCCGACCACGGCCGGGCCGCCGACGCCGAGCAGCACCGCGGGCGCGGCCATCGAGGCCAGCCCGAGCAGGGCCACCCGCCAGCGGCCCATCTCGGTCGGCGACCGATCGGCCGGCAGTGCCAGCGTGGCCATCGACGGGTGCAGGGCGGCGAGGCCGGCACCGGCGTAGAACGCGAACCGGCCGAGCCCGGCGCTGTCGCCGAGCCACGACAGCTCGTACGCGACGTCGGCCAGCAGCATGAGCAGCAGGCCGGCGCCGAGCAGACGGGTGGCCGGCACCCGCCGGCCGGAGCCGGTGAGCAGCCGGGCCAGCACGCCGAGGCAGAGCAGGTCGCCGAGCGTGCAGGCGAAGATGGTCCAGTCGCGGTCGGCCACGCTCGGGCCGAGCAGGAACGTCCAGGCCAGCAGGCCGGCGGCGGCGGTCACGGCGAGCGCGTCGAGCAGCGCCGCCCGGTCCCGCCCGCCTCCGGTCCGCCGCCGGATGAAGATCAGCAGCGCGGCGGCGATCGCCGGGTAGGCGGCGACGATCGGCGCCGAGGCGAGCGTCCGCAGCTCGGGGAGGGCGAACCAGATCGAGGTGCCCACGGCCGAGGCGCCGGCCGCCGCGGCGAGCCACCACCACGGCGTACGGTCGGGTGCGCGGTGGCGCCGTACGCCCCATGCGATCGCCACCACCGCGGAAAGACCCGCCGCCAGGCGCAGGGCCGGGCGAGCGTCGGGCACCAGGCCGAAGGCCAGCGTCAACGCCAGCATCCAGCCGCCGAAGACCGGCATCCTGCTCCCTTCGAGTTCCTTGACGTCACCTGTTCGGTAGGCGGGCGCGACGGTTGAGAGAATCGGCCCGTGCTCCTGGAGTTCATTCGCACCCACACCACGCTCGCGCCGGTCCCGTTCGTGCCCGAGGTCCGGCTGTTCCAGGCCGAGGAGCCGATCGAGCTCTGGGAGAAGACGGAGGCGGCGGGCGACGAGCAGCCGCCGCCGTTCTGGGCGTTCGCCTGGGCGGGCGGCCAGGCGCTGGCCCGCCACGTGCTCGACCGGCCGGAGCTGGTCGGCGGCCGCGGCGTGCTCGACCTGGCCACCGGCTCGGGGCTGGTGGCGGTCGCGGCCGCACTGGCCGGGGCGGCGCCGGTGGTCGCCAACGACATCGACCCGTACTCGCTGGCCGCGGCGGCGGCGAACGCGGAGGCGAACGGGGTCGAGGTGCGCACGGTCGAGGCCGACGTGCTCGACACCGACCCCGAGGAACAGGTGATCCTGGCCGGCGACGTCTTCTACAGCCGGGCGATGGCCGCGCGGGTGCTGCCGTTCCTGCGCCGGGCGGCCGGGCGCGGGTGCCTCGTGCTGGTCGGCGATCCCGGCCGGGCCTATCTCCCGATCGACGGCATGATCAAGCAGCGGTCGTACGACGTGCCGGTCATCGAGTCACTGGAGAGCGTGCCGGTGCGGCACACCACCGTGTGGCAAGTGACCGGCGGCCGCTGACTCCCACGCGCGCCAGGCCGAGCCGACCGCGTCGGCGACGTCCCGGCCGGCCTTCCAGTTCAGCCGCGACATCGCCCGGGTGGCGTCGGCGATCACCGAGGGCGGGTCACCGGGCCGCCGGGCGGCGGCGACGTGCGGCACCGGGCGGCCGGCCGCGGCGGCGACGTCGCGCAGCATCCGGGCGACCGAGCGACCGGCGCCGGCCCCGATGTTGACCACGAGCTGCGGTTCGGCGGCGGCCGAGAGCAGGTGCTCGACCCCGCGCAGGTACGCCTCGGCGGCGTCCTCCACGTGCAGATAGTCGCGGACCGCGGTGCCGTCGGGGGTCGGGTAGTCGACGCCGAGCACCGCCACCGGCGGCCCGCCGGTCAGCGCCCGGAAGGCGGCCGGGAGCAGGTTGGTGGCGCCGGTGTCGGCCGCGTACGGGTGCCGCCCGGCCCCGATCACGTTGAACTGGCGCAGCACCACGGACCGGACGCCGTGGTCGACGGCCGCCTCCCGGATGGCCTGCTCGCCGAGGAGCTTCGTCTCGCCGTACGGATTGGCCGGCTCGGTGGGGAAGTCTTCGGCGACCGTCTCGCCGGCCGGCTCACCGTAGACCGAGGCCGAGGAGGAGAACAGCACTCGGCGTACGCCCGCATCGCCCATCGCCCGCAGCAGGTTGCGCACGCCGCCCACGTTGCAGGTGAGGTAGCGCTCGGGAACCGCGACCGACTCCGCCACCGATTTGAGCGCCGCGAGATGGACGACGCCGGTCGCCTCCCGGCCGGCGAACAGACGAGTCAGGCTCGCCGGGTCGGTGACCGAGCCCCGCACCAGCTCGACGCCCGCCGGGAGCCGCTCGGGACGCCCGGTGGACAGGTCGTCGAACACGACCACGTGGTGCCCGGCGGCGTGGAGCCGATGCACGACATGCCCGCCTATGTAACCGGCGCCGCCGGTCACGATCCAGGTCACCGGGGTAACTTACGCGCGCGGAAGGTCCTTGACGAATATCCGGCAGTACTCGGTCTTGCGTGTCCAGGTGCCATCGTCTCGCCGCTCTTCCTTGAACGTCTCGACCAGGCCGTGCGGCCATTCTCGATACCCGATACGCAGGTAGAAGCCGATCGGTTCGGCCTCGTCCTCATCAACGCCCAGCGCGATGCTCCGGCGACGCTTGCGGCGGGCTCCTTCCTCGGCCGCCGCCACGAGCTCACGCCCGATGCCCTGCCGGCGGTACCCGGGGAAGACCCGGAGGCGCTGGAGCAAGGGGGTACGCGGGAGACGGTCGCGCAGATCGGCCTCCTCGGCGTCCTCGAGCCGCAGGTAGACGTAGCCGACCACCAGGGAACCGTCGAAGGCGAGGTAGACCCGGCCGCGCCGGAGGGCCCGGCGCCGGAGCCGATCGGAGAAGAATCGCCGATCGGCCTCGTCGGTGACGCATTCGAGCACCTCCTTCCTGGTCGCCGTCTCAATGCGCACTTTGGTCAAGGTCCGCCCGTCCTCCCCCATCAACCGCCGCGAACTCGATCCTCCCCTATTTGACGAGGGAGACCAGCAGCAGCACGACGGCCAGTCCGATGAGCAGGAAGGTGGAGACCGCGAAGAAGGCGGCCTTCAGTACCTCGGCGAACGGCTGTACCGCCTTGCGCATCGAGGCGAAGGCGAAGACCAGCACGCCGGAGGCGCCGAGGATCGCGAAGACCTTGCCGGTGCCGGGCTGGGCCGCGGTGGTCGACGTGCTGAGAAAAAGGGCTAGAGTGTGCATTTGGGTAGCGCCTTTCATGCCGAGAGGGACTGCTCGCATTCAGAGGCACCTCCGGTTGGCCGACCGGGGGTGCTTCGCCGTTTCACGCGGCTGGTGGCGGCTCGACGACTCGCTTCCGTGCGGTCGGAGCGCGGATGAGGGGTCCGGTCAGCGGGTGCGGCATGTGCACCTCCGGGGATGAACTTCAGTTAGAAATTCAGTTCCTCAGCCCTACGGCTTGAGATAAGGCTAGACTTCAGGTGAGCCGTTAGGCAATCGTGATACTCGACTTTGCCGGTCACCTGCGATATACCTTCTCCGGCCGTAACTGAAGTTCAAGGGAGGCGTGGTGCAGCCGACTGAAGATGCCGCCGTCGCGCTGGCCCAACGCCTACGGTCTCTCCGGGTGCGGGCGCTCCGAGTGAAGATCACTCAGGCCGAGCTGGCCGAGGCGCTCGATCGCAGCGAGGCGCTGATCTCCTCGTGGGAGCGTCGCACCGACCCGGTCACCCCGCCCGCCGAGCAGTTGATCAAGTACGCGACGTTCTTCAGCTCGACCCGGTCGGTCGCCGGGCGCCCCTATCGGGTGCCGGAGGAGGACGAGCTGAACCAGACCGAGCTCGCCACCCGTAACACCCTGCGTGACGAGTTGCTCGGGCTTCGCGAGTCGATTACGAACGGTGTCGCCGCCGTCGAGACGCTGGTCGGTCACGGCCCGTGGCACTTCCCAGACCACGACGACGACCGGCCGATCGTCATCGTGTGCCCCGAGCTCCCGCCGCCGGTGCTCGCGCACATGCCGCACGCGCACCAGTCCGACCTCGACTACTCGGAGCTGTCCCGGCTCACCGACCTGGACGCGTTGTTCGAGCTCCACGGCCACATCCGGGCGGTCAACCCGGACGTACGGGTGGAGTACCGCAGTGTCAAGAACATGCGCCGGGACGACTCGACCGGGCATCTCGTCGTTCTCGGAGGCGTGGACTGGAATCCCGCGCAGCGGCTCGTCATGAAGCGCATCGACGCGCCGGTCGAGCAGGTCTCCAGAGACGACCCGCTGCGCCGCGGCTACTTCCAGGTGGCCGGCGACGAGACCACATCGTTCCCGCCGGTGGTCGACGAGATCGGCGGCGAGGACGTGCTGCTGGAGGACGTCGGGTACTTCTTCCGCGGACCCAACCCGTTCAACCAGCAGCGAACCGTTACGCTGTGCAATGGCATGTTCAGTCGCGGAGTGTTGGGCGCGGTGCGCGCGCTCACCGACAAGCAACTTCGTGACGGCAACGCGGAGTACATCTCGCGCGCCTTCGGTGACCACGACTCGTACAGCATCCTGTTCCGGGTCCCGATCATCGACCAACGAGTCGTGGTGACCCCCGACTGGACCGCTCCCGGAACCGTGCTGCACACCTGGTCGGAGAAGACCACATGACGGTTGTGACCATGTCGGAGCTACACCACGCCTCGCACAACCACCTGCTCGACGACGTGGCGCCGCTGCCGTCGGGCCGGCTGGACGCGATCATCGTGCCGACCTTCCGCGCCGCCGACGCGCTGCGCGACTCGCTGGCGCTGGCGGCCGAGCTGGCGCGCCCGCTGGTGGCGCTGTGCAGCGGCCAGGCCCAGGCCGGGCAGGTGTCGGCCCTGGCCCGGTTCTTCGGCGCCGACGTGCACGCGGTCGACCTGCACGACGGCCACCCGCGGATGCCCGCCTTCCGGGCCGACGCGGTGCTGCGCGACGCCGGGTTCGGCCCGACCGGCGATCTGAGCCTCAAGCGCAACCTGGGCCTGCTGATCGCCCGGCTGACCGGCTGGGAGCGCGTGCTCTTCCTCGACGACGACATCTTCGGCGTACGCGGTGACGAGCTCGAGGGCGCCGCGGCGGTGCTCGACTCGGGCCGTTACCGAGCGGTCGGCCTGCGCAACGGCGGCTATCCCGACAACTCGGTGGTCTGCCACGCGTACCGGGCGGTGGGCGCCGCCCAGGACAGCTTCATCGGCGGCGGCGCGATGATCGTGAATCCGCCGGCCACCCGATCGTTCTTCCCCAACCTCTACAACGAGGACTGGTTCTTCCTGCTGGGCGACGGCGTCCCGTTCCGCGCGGCCCGCTCCGGCACAATGATCCAGCGCTCGTACGACCCGTTCGCCACCCCCCGCCGCGCCGCGAACGAGGAACTGGGCGACACGCTGGCCGAGGGTCTCTTCTGGATGCTCGACAACCGACAGGACCCGACCACGTGCGACCGCGCCTTCTGGGGCGACTTCCTCTACCGCCGGCGCGCGCTGCTCGACCACGTCCTGGCCGAGGTCGACGTGCACGTACCCGACCCGGCCAAGGCCGCCGACATCAAGGCGGCGTTGCGAGCGGCCCAGGGCGCGAGCGCCTTCATCACCCCGCAGTTGTGCCAGGCTTTCGTCTCGGCGTGGACCCAGGACCTGCGAACGTGGGACGCGTTCCTGGACCGCCACCCCACCGTGGGTGACCTCGGGAAGGCGCTGGCCGAGCTGGGCCTCTACGCCGGGTAGCTCGCCCTCAGACGGCCCCGCCGAGAAGCTCCTCAGGGATCTCGACAAGCACCTCACCATCGGGCAGATCGACACCGACCGCCTGGGCCGAAACGGGATATCCCTGGATCACGAGGGTCCCCCGATCGGTGCGGTAGACGGTCGGGCACGACCCGCCCCCACACACTGTCGCGATCAGCCGGAGAGTGACCTCCCGGTCGCGATCGTCATCCGTCGTCATGAACCAACGTTAAGGAAAGCCGGCCGACGCGACAAGACGGCGCGGTTGCCTACTCCGTCGCGGCCCGCTGGCGCGGGCTCGGGCGCGCGAGGTCCCGGTAGCGGTCGAAGTACTTCTCGAGGATCGGATCGATGTCCTCGGTCGAGCTGCTTTCCAACCGGTCGAAGACGCTTTGGTAGAGCTCGATGTCCGAGCGCCGGTCGCTGCGGAGCACCGAGTGGTACAGATCCACGGTGACGACGCGGTCATCGAGAAGCTCGAATCCGTGGTACGGCGGAACGTCCAGCGAGGCATCCAGCGGGACCACCCGTAAAGACACGTTCGGCATGGCCGCCACCTCACGTAGCCGCAGCAGCTGAGCGGACATGTACTGCGGCTCGCAGACCCGGTTGGCCAGAACGGACTCCATCATCAGGAAGTGGAACTCACGGTCCGGATCCCACAGCGCTTCCTGCCGGCGGACCCGGATCGACACCGCCTCGGCGACGCGTCGGCTGTGACCGCTCGGGCTCGTCTCGAAGATCGCGCGCATGTACGCGTCCGTCTGCGCAAGCCCGATGATGACCGCGGGCTGGAACACCCGGTAGACGCGCGTGGCCGCCTCGAGAGCCTCGAGTTCCCGCTGGAGATTCACCACTTCGGTGTCGCCGAGCGAGGCGGGGCCCGCCGGTTGCCTCCGAAGGCGCTCGGTCAGCTCCACCAACCGTTCGATGAGATCGGGAGGGGCCTGCAGCGACTCGGCGACATGACGGATGTCCGCAGTGGAGGGATGGCCGACGTTGTTCTCCAGTCGTGAGATCTTGGCTTGGCTCATGTTGACCCGTCGCCCGAGCTCTTGACCGGTCAAACCGGCGTCACGTCGCAGACGAGCCAGGATGGAACCAAGAGTCTCGCCCGTGGATGAGACGTCCGACGATTTCTCGACCATCCCACCCCTCCCTCGAAAGTCCGTCGGCTCCTGGCCGATCATCGCAGCGTACGGACGACCTCCGCCAAGAGCTCAGCAGGGATCTCGACGAGCGACTCGCCCTTCGGCACATCGACGCCCGCGTCCGAATCGATCACGTAACCCTGAACGACGTACGTTCCGCGGTTCGTCCGGTACAGCGTCGGGCAAGATCCGTTGCCGCAAACGGTGGCCAGCTGCGTCAGTGCGACCGGCCCGCTGGGATTCGTCACAAGTGCTCCCGTCAGGGTCCTAGCCCGCAAGCCGGTAGCGACTTCCGGGCTCTCCGCTCGGCATTCACCGAGTCGCGATTATCCAACCGGATAACGAGCCAAAGGCCAGCTCAGGCGCGACACGCATACGTCACCCTTCAGTAACGATCCTAGTGGCGCCGGTACGGAGCGGGGGCGAGAACTATTCACGCCTGATGAATACTCATTTGATTCATGGCCACCCGGGTCCATGATGAATATCAGGAGGACGCGACCTACGACGCTCCCGTCCACCGGCTCTCCGCACAGGGGACCCGCCCACCCCCGGCGGCCATCCTCTCCGGCCGGCACACCGAAACCCGGTGTCGCCGGCCAGACTTGGAGGTGCACGATGTTCGTTCAGGCACTCGCCTCGCCGGCTCATCTCGCCGGCCTCCGGACCCTCTATCTGGTCCTAGCCGTGCTCGCGCTCGTGACCGCGCTGCGTTTCATGAAGCGCGCGTTCGCGCCCATCGAGGCGGTTGTTCAGGTGATCACCGCCGCAGTCATTGTGGCCTTGGCCGTCGCGCTCGCCGTCGCTCTGATCGCCGCCGCGCTGCTGACCACCTTCTGAGCCGGCTTTCTCGCACCCAGGCGCCGCCCGTGTATCGGACGGCGCGATCGGCGCACCTATGGTCTGGAGGTACCCCATGAACAACCCCGCTCTGCCGTTCGCGGTGGCCGCCGTCGTGCTTGTCATCGTGCTCACCGAGATCATTGCGGCGGCGCTCCCGCTTCTGATCGTCATCACCCTCGTTCCGGCTCATGAGCGGCAGGAGCTGGCCGGGCTCCTGGCGGCCTGTGACAGCTCGCGCAAGCTGCGCTTCTGGACCGCGCTCGATGTGGCGGTCAAGGCGCGCCGACTACGCGCCGGCAAGGTCACCCCGACCGTCACGCGAGCCGAGCAAGCCGCGGCGACGCCGGACGACGGTGGGACGAAACCCCCGGCGGCGTCGCACGACTCCAACTGGGAGTGGGCGGCGGATGCCGATCGCGGGCCGTGGAACAGCCGGCCGTATCAGCCGGCCGCGCGGGAGGCGCCGCGGCGCTGACCGGCGCCGCGGCCGCGATGCGGCCTCAGCCGGAGAACGACGCGGGCTCAGGCGGGGTCGACGCGGGCTCAGCCGGGGTCGATGCGGGCCCCGCCGGGGTCGATGCGGCCTCAGCCGGGAACGGCGCGGCCTCAGGCGGGGTCGATGCGGAACACCGGGAAGCCGGGCGCCGCGGCTTTGATGTCGGCCTCGGGCGAGTCGGCCTTCAGGCCGTCGAAGAAGGCGCCCGTCTCCCATGCCCACTTGCGCAAGTAGAGGCGGATCAGGGGCGACTTGTCGGCGTCGGCGATCTCGACCGGGATGAAGCGCTCGCTGCGGCGGCCCAGGCGGAGCTCGCCCTCGCCCACGGCGCGGAGGTTGCGGACCCACTGCGTGTGGCCTCGGGGCGCCAGCAAGTACTGCGCCCCCTCGTACGTGAAAAGGTTGACGACCGTCGTGCGCACGGCGCCGGACTTTCGGCCGCGGACGGCAAGGACTCGGCTGCCCATCAGGCTGATGCCGCGGGCGGTGAGCCACTTGGTGACGGCGTTGAAGATGGCGGCGGCACGGTGAGGGGCGAGGTAACGCATGACTGCTCCTTCGGGAAACGAGAGCGGTGCTCTCTGATAGGAACAGTGAACACCGGACGGCCGCACGCAGTCAAGAGCAGTGCTCTCACTTTTCCGCGGACAGCAGCAGGTCCCGGAGGGCGAAGCCGTCGCCGATCGTCTCGTCGGGCTCGGGTCCGGACGGCTCGGCATCGGTGCGCGCCGACCGCATCAGGATCGCCATGGCCACGTCGGCCCGCCGGGCACAGAGGATGTCACGCCGTGGGGTGTCGCCGACGAACCAGCAGCTCTCCGGCGCGACCCCGAGCTCGTCGGTGGCGTTCCAGATCATCTGCGGGTTCGGCTTCCGCACGCCGGCCTCATCGCTGTACACCTGCACCCGGAAAAATCCGTTTATTTCGGCTTTCTTGAGGAAGTCGCGATGCGCCGCACCCGACAGCGTGTTGCTCACCACGCCGACCGGGACGGACCGCTCGGAAGCGGCCACCAACGCTTCCCGGATGCCGGGCCGCACCTTCCAGCTGTCCCGCCACGCCCACTCGTAGCTGAGCTTCTTGACCGCCCCGCGCACCGGCACCTGAGCCGCCGGCGGCCAACCCGGCAGCACGAACCGCTCCCACACCTCGGCCTGGGTCAACTCGTCCGGCCAGTCCTCGTCCCGCCACGCGGCCCAGGCCGCGGCGCCTTCGGTCAGCGACCGCTGGATCTCCCCCGGCGTCAGCGCGCCCCGCACCAGGTTGTAGACGCGCAGGACAAGCGCGGGCGGGGCCGACCGCTGCGGCGGCGCCTCCGCGATCACGCCGCCGAAGTCGAGAAGCAGTGCCCCGGGAAGCATCTCAGCGGGCGGTGCCCAACTGCCAGGCGCGGACCCCACCGACGATGCCCGCCGTGTTCGGCACGACCACCACGTCGTCGCCCATCCGGGCCAGCTGGGTCGGGGTGATCAGGCGCGAGTTGCCGCCGCCCAGATAGAGCCGGTCCCACAGGAAGACCGGCCGCAAGCCCTCGACCACGTTGCGGACCCGGCGGGACCAGAGCGCGTCGCCCAGCCGGCGACGCTCGTGCTCCCCGATGTACGTGTCGTAGGACATCCCCCACCGCACCGGCGCCTGCGACATCTCCAGGTGCGGGGCCAGCACCCCGCCGTCGAAGAGCGCGCAGCCGAGGCCGGTCCCGAGGGTCAGCATCAACTCACAGCCGGTGCCCGCCACCACGCCGGCGCCGTGCACCTCGGCGTCGTTGAGCACGAGCGTCGGCAGCCCGAACGCCTCGGCCAGCGCCGTACGGGCATCGAAGCCGTGCCAGGCGTCGACCAGCTCGGGGTCCACCTTCGTACGCGGCCCCGATCGCGTGACGTAGTGCGGGGTGGCCACCACGACGCCGTGACGCAGCATCCCGGGCATGCCCACGGTGACCCGGTCGGCGGTCGGCAGGCGCTCGCCCAGCTGCACGAGCGTCTTGACGAAGAGGTCGGGCGGCAACGGGTACGGCGTCGGCACGCGCAACGGCTGAGCGCGCATCGTGCCGGCCTCGTCGAGCACCGAGCCCTTGATGCCGCCGCCGCCGCAGTCGATCGTCAGGGTGAAAGCCACGCCGCCAGTCTGCATGGAGGTCACCTCCTCGCACAGCAATTGTGACCCGTATGCCGTCAGGGTGTGTCCTGCCGGTCACGAGGGGCTGCGGCGAGGCCCAGGCGGCGCCTGACGGCGTCCGCGAAACGCCCGAATCCAACACCGGGATGCGGCCGCTTCGCGGCCGACGTCAGCCACCACCTGGACCGCGCCTCGCTCCCGCGTGACCGGCAGGACGCACCCTAATCGGACGAGGCCCTTTCAAGCGGGCGCAACCTGACCCGGGTAATCGCCCGGCCCGTGATCTCGACCACCTCGGCCGTGAATCCCGGCAGCGACACGATCTCGCCCGGCGACGTCGGGATGTGGCCGAGCGCGGCCAGCACCATCCCGGCGATGGTCGTGTAGTCGCCGTCCTCGTGCGCGTTCGACTCGTCGTGCAGGCCGATGTCGGGCAGGTCGTGGATCGGGAACGAGCCGGCCATCAGCAGGGCGCCGTCGGCCTCGCGTACCACCGCCGCCACGTCCCGGTCGGTCTCGTCGTAGATCTCCCCGACGATCTCCTCGACCAGGTCCTCCATCGTGATGATGCCGTCGATCGCGCCGCGCTCGTCGACGACCAGGGCGAGCTGGACGCGCTCGCCGCGCATCTGCCGCAGCGCGTCGGAGACCCGCAGCGTCTCGGGCAGGAACAGCCCGGGCCGGCAGAGGCCGTCGACCGGACCCTCGGCGTCGATCAGGTCGCGCAGGTGGACGACCCCGATCACGTCGTCGAGCCCCGCCGGGCCGACCACCGGGGCCCGGGAGTGGCCGCCGGCCATCAGCGTGCGCAGCGCCTCGTGGGCGGGCGTGCCGGTGGCCAGCGTGAGCACGTCCCGCCGGGGCACCAGGATCTCGCGCAGGATCCGGTCGGCGATCTCGAAGGCGCCGCTGATGATCGTGCGCTGCTCCGCCGAGAAGTCCTGCTGGGCGGCGACCATGTCGCGGATCTCCTCGGTGGTGACCTCCTCGCGCTGGGCGGCCGGGTCACCCCCGGCCAGCCGTACGATCAGATTGGTCGCCACGCCGAGCAGCCAGACGGCCGGGCGGGAGATCATCGAGAGCACGTCGAGCGGCCGGGCCACCACCAGCGCCCAGCCCTCGGTGCGCTGCATGGCGATGCGCTTGGGCGCGAGCTCGCCGATCACCAGCGTCACGAAGGTCAGCGCGATCGTGACGATCACGATGGCGACCGGCTCGGCGGCGGTGCCGAGGAAGCTCAGCGGGCCGAGCAGCGGCTTGGACAGCGAGACGGCCGCCGCCGCCGAGGCCAGGAATCCGGCCAGCGTGATGCCGATCTGGATGGTGGCCAGGAACCGGTTGGGGTCACGGGTGAGCCGGCCCAGCACCCGGCCGCTGCGCGACTGCCGCTCGAGCCGCTGCACCTGGCTCTCCCGCAGCGACACCAGCGCCATCTCGCTGCCCGAGAAGGCGGCGTTCACCAGCACCAGCACCAGGACCAGGACGATCTCTCCGCCTGTGCCACCCATCGTCAGCTCTCCCGGGCCAAAGCGATCACGAGGGATCAACGTACCCAGACTGGCACCGATACGCCCATCAGAACCTCGCGAAGGACCGAATCGGCATACGCGGCCCGAACCGGGGCGCTCCGATCCCGCCGTGGGCGAGCAGGTCGCAGACCCGGCCCCGGTGCCCCCGGAACGGCTCCAGCAGCTCGAGCATGCGCTCGTCGGTGCCGCGGGCCTCGCCGGCCAGGGCCCAGGCCACCGTGTTCGGCACGTGGTAGTCGCCCACGCTGACCGCATCGGCGTCGCCGAACGCCACCCGGGTCACCTCCGCCGCCGTCCACGGCCCGATGCCGGGCAGGGCGGTCAGGCGGCGGGTGGCCTCCGCCGCGTCGGCGCTGCGCTCGAGGCGGCCGGCCTCGGTCGCGGCGCGCAGCAGGGTCTGAGTGCGGCGCTGCTCCACCCCGAACGGGTGAAAGACCCAGTAGGGCGTCGCCGCGATCGCGGCGGGATCGGGTGGGAGCAGCAGATCGGCGGGGCCCGGCGCCGGCTCGCCGAACTTGCGGCAGATCTGGCGGTACGCGCGGAAGGCCTCCATGCCGGTGACCTTCTGCTCGAGGATGGCCCGCAGCACGCGATGGAAGATCAGCCCGGTGGCCGGCATCCGGTGGCCGGCGAACGTGTGCGCCAGCCGGTGGACGAGCGGATGGGCCTTGGCCAGGGCCGGGAAGCCGCTCAGGTCGTCGCGCAGGCCGGCGATCGCGTCGGCGCGGTCGAGCAGCCACTCGGCGCCGGGACCGAACGCCTCGGCCTCCAGCTCGCCGGCGACCCGGGTCAGGTGAAGGGTGCCGGGGCCGGCCGGGGTGCGCGCCGCCATCCACAGCTCGCCGGCGGTCAGCCGTACGCAGGGATCGAAGCGAGGCACGACCAGGGCCGACAGCGAGCCGCCGAAGAGGTAGCGCTCGGGCGGGCTCAGGCGGCGGTTCACGCGGCCAACTGTAGCGACAGGCCGATGGCCCTGACCGCGCTCCCGGTCAGGGCCATCGGTGGGGCGACCGGACACCCGAGTGATCCTGGTCGCCGGTGGAGCCGGCCGCTGGCGTCGTCCGTCAGGGGGAAGGGCGACCACCGGTGCCGACGGGGGGTCCCGGACGGGGCGGGGTCGTGTCGGCGACCCTGCCCCGCCGGGTTCGGCTCCGGCTTTTGCGGCAACGCTCCTAGATTCGGTTAGTTTCCGCGACCGGCCCGGACCTGGATCTTCACGGCGTCGAACGCCGGCGTCTCGTTGGCCCGCTCCATCATCGGAATGCGGTGCGAGCCGTCACCGGCCCAGGAGGCACACTGCGCGACACCGGTGGTCGGCATGCCGGGCACGTTGATGACGACCGAGTCGGGGGCCTTGCCGCCCTTGGCGTCCTCGGTGGCCACGAAGAACGCGGGAACCGGCGACGGGTCGGGCGCCTCGTTGAGGTTCGGCAGCATGCGGCACGCGGTGTGGAAGTGACCGCGGACGATGCCGTCCTGCAGGACCGAGCTCTCCACGTAGTACCCGCCCTTGCCGGCCGCCAGGAAGCGGTCGCGGATCAGGTTGCGGGTGCTGACGGTCAGGGTGAACGGGGTGTTCACGGCGACCGAGCGCGGCGCCTGCGTGATCAGCAGCGACGAGTTGTTGGCGGCGCTGGAGACCTCACCGAACTCGGTGGTGACGCAGCGGTCGCCCTTCTGGAAGCCGTCGTGCAGCTCCAGCTTGCTCGTCGAGCAGTTGTTGGTCAGGACGCCGAGGCCGGCGCCGGGCGGCGGCGTGGTGCCACCGTTGGTGGCCGACGGGTCGGGCGCGGGCGCGGTGGTCTGCTGGCCACCGTTGTTGTCGCCACCGCCGTTGTTGGCGCCGCCGTTGTTGTCGCCACCGCCGTTGTTCGCGCCGCCACCGTTGTTGTCGCCGCCACCGTTGTTCGCGCCGCCACCGTTGTTGTCGCCGCCACCGTTGTTCGCGCCGCCACCGTTGTTGTCGCCGGCACCGTTGTTGCCGGTGTCGCCGGAGGCGCTCGGGTCGGCCGACGGGTCGCCGGCGTTCGGCTCGGCCGCGGCCGAGGTCGCGGCGGTGGCCGGCGCACTGGTGGCTTCCCCGCCACCACTGTTGTTGCCGACGTTGTTCATCACCCAGCGACGGCAGCGGGCCCGCAGCTCGGCGGTCGTCGCCACGTCGCCGGCGCCGTCGTCCGCGTGCTGCGTGACGGTGCCGTTGTCCTGCGTCCAGGTGCCCTTGCGGGTCTTCGTGGACAGCTTGGCCGGCGGCGGCGTCGCAACGCGGTCACACGCCGACAGGGCCTTCTTCTGCGTCCGGTTGGTCGACGCGTTCGAGACCTGCGTGACGGTCACGATGCCGCCGAACGCCACCAGGGTGGCGGCGACCGCGATGATCCGGCGTCGGCCGCTGAACCAGCCTGAACTCCTGCTTGATGCGCGCCGGTACTTGGACCTTCGCATGGGGGGACACCTTTCTCTGTCTCGTCGACCTGGACGGGGTTTCGGGGACTACCTCGTCCGGAAGATGCGCATGGTCGTGATGACGCCGGCCACGAGTGCGGCGGCGAGGACTAGGAGGATCACCGTGGTGTTGACGCCCGGGATGCCACCGGTGCTGCTGTGCGCGGCGGCGATCATCTGCCCGTCGACGGGCACCGGGCCCGAGCCGGGAGTCGTGGGGGCGGCCGCCGTGGGCAGCGCGCCGTAGTCGACGATCCCGCTCGACTCCAGCAGCGTCATGTGCGTCATGACGAACTGGTTGGCCTGCTGCGCCAGCTGGCGGACCGAGTCGTTGCGGGTGCTCGCCCTGATGGTCGCGATGGCCGGGAAGATCTTGCCGTGCGCCGCGCGGAGCCGGTCTACGTAGATCTGGTCGAACGTCGTCGAGTTCGCGTTCCGCATCTCGCTGAGCCAGAACTGCTGGTCTTTGTTCGGCTGGTTGGGCAGCTCGATGTCGAGCTTCTTGGCGACCTCGCGGTCCAGCTTGTCCAGCAGGACGTGCTGGGCCGAGATCGACTTGCCGATGGTGACGATCCGCGGGTCGTCCGACTTCTCCTGGGCCATGTTCCCGGCCGGGATCTCCCACAGGCCGGCGAGCCGGACCTTGACCACGAAGTCACGGTCGGCGGCGCTCACCGAACCGGCGCCCTTGGCGTTGAAGGACGTCGCCGGAACCGGGATGCCGGTGTCGGCGCGGGCCGGTGAGACGGGCGCCAGCAGGACCGTGAGGACCATTGCCGAAATGCCCACAAGCCAGCGCGACAGCCGGCGAGAGGAGCGGGCGGCAACCATTCTTTCAACCTCCGGGGTCAGCAGTTTCTTAACGGGTTCTTAAGTCAGTAGCTGTAATCGCCACTTGAACTGCCGGTATCGGCGGAATCGGATTCGGAGCCCTCGGAAGCGGGCGGCGCGACCGGCTTGGAGATGGCCGGCAGGCAGGTCAGGTTCTTGGCGCCGTCCGGCTTGATCACGAACCACTTGCCGGAGACGTTCTGGCCCTTCCACTGCCCGGGCTGCTTGTCGCCGATGTACGAGTAGAGCGGCCAGCCCTTGAGGGTCAGCTGCTTGGTGCCGTCGGCCCGGGTGACGGTGCCGACGACGCTGGCCGAGACGCCCTTGAGGGTCGGCTTGCCGTCGTTGGTCAGCGCCGGCTTCCAGATCGCGGCGCAGTCACCGCTGCAGTTCGACTTGGCCGGGTCGTTGGAGTCGCCGTCGAAGCGGTAGAGGACGAAGCCGTCCTCGTTCTCGACGACCTCGCCCATGCGCTTGACCGCGGTGCCGGTCAGCTTGTTGGTGACCTGGGAGTCGGTGAGCTCCGTGCCCTCTTCCGAACCGGGAGGGGCGGTGGCGTCCGGGTCGGCCTGGGCAACCGGGTCGCTCGTGGCCGCCGGGTCCGCCGTCGCGCCCGGCGAGGCGGCGACGTCGTTCGAGGCCGGCTCGGCGGCGTTTCCGTAGTCGGCGGCGTTGTATCCGGACGGGGCACAGGCAGCAAGCGCGAACGCGGCTGCGATGCCGGCGCCCACAACCGTCAACTTTCGCTTCTGCGGTACCACGAGCCCTCCAGTGATTCAGTGCATCTGGCGTTTCCGGGCTGTAGTACGAGGGCGAAGTCGGGTCGGTTGAACAATCGGCCCAATCAATTCCCTTAATTTTGTTTCAAGGACAGGGCGTGGTCGGCCGAACACAAAAGGGCCCGGCCGTCCCGGCCGGGCCCTGCTGACTTCGAGGTCTTTACGGTACGCGTACCAGAGTGTCCCCGGCCCCGTTCGCCGCGACCTCCTGCACCTGGATGTGCGCGATGTCCTCACGCGGGGTCGCGGTGATCGCCTGCAGCATCAGCGGCTCCGGCTTGGCCGCAGTGCCCCAGCCCTGCTCGCCCACGTTCCACGAGACGAGCGGCTCGGTCGTGCCGTCGGTGTGCACGGCCAGCAGCCGGCACTCCTTCGGCCCCTTGATGTTGGAGATGGCGAACGAGATCTGGGTGCCCCAGTCCTTCTTCTCCATCGCCACGTCGAGGTGCACGCCGGTGCGCGGGTCGCTGCCGCTGTAGCGCTGGCCGGTCAGGTCGGGACCGCCGAAGCCGCCGTCGTCCGTGTTCGGCAGCGGGTCGAGCTGGCTGCTGCCGCGCTGCGCGGTGGGGGTCGTCGCCTTCTGATCGGGCGCGAACCACTTGCCGCCGGCGAACAGCGCGCCGATCGACAGCATCGCGAAGATGACCACGGCGGCGGCCAGCGAGTAGAGCCGGCGGCTGTTGGCCCGGCGGCGCTCGTGGCGGACCTCGCCGAGCATCTTGTGCAGCACGATGCCGTCCTGCTTGACCTCCTCAGCGGCGACCACGGCACTCGCGTCGACATCGGCCAGCAGGTCGGCGACCTGCACGAACGACTCCAGCTCGTACGCGCATCGCGGGCACTCGATGAGATGGTCCTCGAAGCGCGCGGCATCGTGGTCGTCCAGCACGCCCAGCGCGTACGACGCGACGTCGTAGTGCTCTTCCTGCGTCATTACTCGGTCACCCCCCGCTGCTGCAGCGCCGTCCGAAGCGCACGCAGAGCGTAATACACGCGTGACTTGGCGGTACCCAACGGAAGGTTGAGCTTCTCCGCCGCCTCCGGCACCGTCCGGCCCCGGAAATAAGTCTCGATCAGAATCTCACGGTGCGACTGGGACAGCTCGCGCAACGCGTCGGAGACGGTCATCGACTGCAGCACGCGGTCGGTGTCGTCGGCGGTGCTGGGGAAGCTCTCCAGCTCACGGTCGTAGGTCTCGGCCGGGCGGGCGCTGGCGCTGCGGTGGTCGTCGATCGCGATGCGGCGGGCGACGGTGACCAGCCACGGCCGCAGCGACTGCTGGCCCTGGGCGCCGAGCCGGTGCGCGTTGCGCCAGGCCCGCAGCAGGGTCTCCTGCACGATGTCCTCGGCGCGCTGCCGGTCACCACCGGTCAGGCGCAGCACGAACATCAGCAGCGGGCCCGCGTGCTCCTCGTAGAGCATCTTGACGAGGGTGTCCTCGTGGCTCGGCTCGGTCGCGCCGTGCCGGGGTGCCTGTCGCGGGATGACCGAACTGCTGTCGTGCACGCCGCGGCCTCCGTCGAGGGACTGCCAATGACCACCGGAACGCTGCTGTGTCATCAGGCGCTCCCTGTCCGGCGCGCGTCGTTCCGCGACCACCGCATGCATTGATACCTCCGCCCGGCGCTTTCCCCGTCGCCTGAGATACGGCTGGGGACGGCCGCCGGGATCAACGGTGGCGCGAAAATTTCCGGGACGCGGGTGATCAACTGTCCTCCGGTGTCGTGTGGGGGCGTCACGGGGCACATCGGGGACGATCAAATACATCCATCAACACCGATATACCTACCAGGGCAGCCGAATAATACTCAGCCACAGGCGTCCCAGAAAACGCCGTTCTGAGCAGGCGCGACGCACTGGCGGTGCGAAATTACCCGAGCGTAGGCAAGCGCTCTCGGAGCGTTCCGGTCTCAGCATCTGGGAGCGCTCCCACAGCGCCGGTCACCCCGATCGGAGGACCCTCGGGAGCCGGTCGGACCTTTCGGCGGCGGGCGGCCGCTATGCCCGATTTCGCGCCGTGGCCAGGGTCAACGCCCGGTGCAGCACGCGCGCGTCGCCCAGCATCCCGCGCAGCCGGCGCTCGAGCCCGGCGATCGGCACAAGATTTTGCGGTGCGCGCGGGTCCTTGTACGCCGAGGACGCGAAACGGGGCAAAGTCGCGCCGGACAACTCGGCCAGCTCGATCGCCTGTTCCGGGGTGAGGTCGGGTGAGCACTCCACCCGGACGATGCCCGACCACGGCGCGCCGGAGCCGCCGGGCAGCCGCAGGTACCAGGACCAGCCGCCCCACACCGTGCCGAGGTGGAAGACCGGGGTGCGCTGCCCCGGGCGCAACGCCGTGACGACGGCGGTCAGTGCGGCCGGCAGGTACTGCTTCTGCTGCGTCTTGACGTACCCGATGGTGCGCGGCAGCTGACGCCGGTTGCGCAGCGGACCGTCCACCACCAGCAGGTCGTCGCCGCCGTCGCGGGCGGTGCCGGAGATGTCGATCTCGAGGGCGGTCAGGGACGGCTGGACGGCCGCCGGCAGCTTGCTCGCCTCGCCGGTGCCGGAGACCCGGTGCACCTCGTAGCGCACCGAACCGGCCTGCAGGTCGCCGGCCGACGGGCTGGCCGTGAACAGTCCACGCCCGACCCGCGCGTCGACCAGCTCGGCCGACCCGCGGGCGAGGTCGCAGCGGACCACCCCGGCCGCGAACGAGGCGGCCAGTCCCGCGTACGACGTGCCGTCCTCCTCGGCCGTCCACAGTCCGGCGTCGTTGCGGCGCACGCCGTCCACCAGGAACACCACGTCCGGCATCGGCGCCGACGCCGGCACGTCGATCGGCGCCCACTCGGCGGCCGGGACCTCGACGTCGGTGTCGACCTGCGCGCTCGACGGCGACGCCGGCCCATCCTCGCCGCCGCCCTCGAACGACGAGCCGTACGACGGATCCCAGGCGTCCACATACATCCGGGTCACAGGCCGACCCTCTCGACGCGGGCGCTCCGGGCGTCCTTGCTCACCTCGAACCGCACCGGCACCCGCTCGGCCAGCGCGCTCACGTGGGTCACCAGGCCGACCATGCGGTCGCCGCGGGCGGCCAGGTTCTCCAGCGTCGCGGCCACCACGTCGAGGGTCGCGGCGTCGAGCGTGCCGAAGCCCTCGTCGAGCACGATGGACTCGAGGCTCGCGGCCGTGGTCGACATGCCGGCCAACTGCTCGGAGAGGGCCAGAGCCAGCGCCAGCGAGGCCTGGAACGTCTCGCCGCCCGACAAGGTGCGCACCGCGCGCCGCAGCCCGGCGTCGTGATGGTCGATCACGTAGAACTCGCCCTTGTCGTGGATCAGGTCGTACTGCCCGCCGGTCAGCTCCCGCAGGATCCGCGACGCGCCGTCGACCAGCAGGTCGAGCGCCTCCTCGAGCAGCCACCGCTCGAAGTTGTTGGCCCGCAGGTGCCCGGCCAGCGCCTTGGCCACCCGGCCCTCGCGCTGCAACGTGATCCGCTGCTCGCTCAGCTCGCGGGCCCGCTCGCGGAGGTCGACGACCTTCTGCCAGTCGCCCTCGGCCGCGGTCGCGGCGACCGCTGCGGCGCGGATGAGGTCGGCCTCGCTGTGCGCCGGCGCGGTCAGCCCGGCCGCGGTGAACAGCGCCGCCACGGCCGCGTGCGCGTGGACGGTCGCCTCGTGGGCGGCGGTCAGGGCGACCTCGGCCGCCTGGCGGGCCGCGGCCCGGCTGCGGTGCTCGCCCTCGGCCCAGTCGACGAGCGTCGCCCAGGCGGCGGCCAGGTCGTCGCGCTCGGCCGGCGGCGGGGCGAACCGGGCCACCCGGTCGCGTACGCCGTCGAAGGTGCGCCACGCCGCCCGCTCCCGCTCCTCGGCCTGATGGGCGGCCTGCTGAGCCCGGCGCTGGGCCTCGCGGGCGGTGCGCACCGCGACGCCGGCCCGGTCCAGGTTGCGCTGCAGCCGATCGAGCTCGGCCAGCTGCCGCTCGAGCGCGGGCACCCCGGGCGAGCCGGCCACCACCGCGCGCACCTCGCCCAGCCGGGCGACGTGGTGCTCGTGCTGGGCGCGCTTGCGCTCGAGGTTGCCCTCCAGCTTGCGGGCCACCGCGTCGCGCTGTTTCCACGCCGACTCGGCGACCTCGGCGGCGGCCCGGGCGGCCTTGCCGGTTGCCTCGGCCTCGCGCACGGCCGAGCCGGCCGGCATCTCGGGCACGGTGGTGACGGTCTGCTCGCAGACCGGGCAGTGGTCGCCGGGGCTCAGGTGGGCACGCAGGGCGGCGGCCCGGTCGATCCGCTGGGCCTCGGTGTAGTCGAGGCGGGCCTGCTCCAGCAGCTGGGTGGCGCCGAGGTGGGCGCCGTGCGCGAGCTCGGCCGCGGCCTGCGCGTCCTTGAACTCGACCTCGGCCACCTGCACCTCACCGGCGAACCACTCCTCCTGCTCCACCAGCCGATCGAGCTCGGCGTGCCGGTCGAGCAGCAGCTTCAGCGATCCGGCGTCGCCGGCGGCGGCGAGCTCGCCGCGCAGCTTCTCCTCGCGCTCCTCGGCGGTGCGCACCTCCTCGGCGGCCTCGGTGGCGCTCGCCCGGGCGGCCGCCGTCGCGCCGGCGATCTCCGCGCTTCCCTCGGGCGTACGGACGGAAGCCAGCGCCCGCAGCTCGGCATCCAGCGCATCGCGGGCCGCCGCGGCCTCGGCCTCGGCCTCGCGAGCCGTGCGCAGGCCCGGGACCGCCGCCTCGACCGCCGCGGTCAGCTCACGCATGCGGGTCAGGTGCCGCTCGGCCGCCTCCACCGCCTCGTCGTTCGCGTCGGCCAGCCCGGCCAGTTGCTGGTCGACCACGCCGAGCTTGGCCTCGGCCGCGTTCGACCGGGCGGTGGCCTGGGCCTGCACCCGCTCGTAGACGTGCAGGCCGAGCAGGTTGACCAGGATCTGCTGCCGGGTGGCCGGCTTGGCGTGCAGGAAGTCGGCGAACTGGCCCTGCGGCAGCACCACGCAGCTGGTGAACTGCTCGTAGGGCAGCCCGACCGCGTGCAGCACCGCCTCGTCCATCTCGGCCGGGGTGCCGGCCAGCACCTCGCCGAGGTCGTCGAGGTCCATGCCGGTGTCGAGCTTGGTGACGTCGAAGCCCTTGGGCATCAGCTGCAGGCCGGCCCCGGCGGTCTTGACGTTGCCCCGGCCGTCGCGGCGCACCACCCGGGTCGCGACATATCGGTCGCCGGCCGACTCGAAGACCAGCCGCACCTTGGCCTCGGCGGCCGAGGGCGCGAGCGCGTTGGTGATGCCGCGGGCGCCGCCCCAGCGCGGGACCGTGCCGTAGAGCGCGAACGTGATCGCGTCGAGCACCGTCGACTTGCCCGAGCCGGTCGGCCCGACCAGCGCGAAGTAGTCGGTGTCGGTGAAGTCCACCGTGGTGTCGTCGCGGAACACCGTGAACCCCGACATGTCCAACCGAATGGGCCTCATGAAGCGCTGCTCACCTCGTCGTACAGCTCGTCGAAGAGCTCGCGGACGCCGTCCTCGGCGTTACCGCGACTGTCCAGGTAGTCGCCGAAGAGCTCGCGCGGCGACCGGCCGGCCCGCTGCGCCATCCGCTCACCCGCCTTGCTCGGCATCATCTCCGGGTCGATCCGCACCTCGAGCGCGTTGGGCAACAGCTCCTGCACGTCCTCGCGGAGGCCGACCCGGGGCGTCTCCCGCACGAAGACACGGAGCCAGGCATCCGGGAGGTTCACCTTGGTGAGCTGGTCGAGCGTGCCGCGCACGGTCCGCAGGGCGCGCGCCGCGCTGACCGGCACGTCCCGCACCCGGGCCGCCTTGTCGGTGGCCACGTCCACGATCGCGACCGACGGGACGTTCTCCTCCTCGCCGAAGTCGACCGCCAACGGGCTGCCGCAGTAGCGCGTCGGGCAGGGGGCGATGACCGACTGCGCCCGGTGCAGATGGCCGAGCGCGACGTAGTGGGTGTTCTTCGGGAAGACGGTGGCCGGCACCGCGTACCCCATGATGGTGTGCGCCTCGCGCTCCCCGCCGCCGGCCGCCGCTCCCACGATCGTGAGGTGGGCGGTCAGCAGGTTGACCACGCCGGGCCGGGCGAACGGCTCGCTCAGCTTCTCGATCAGCCGGGCCACGTGGTCCGCGTAGGTCTGGTTCGCTTCCGCGCCCGACAAGTCGTACATTTCCGCAGCGCGAATGGCGTAGCGCTGAGACAGGAAGGGCACCGCCACCAATCGCCAACGCTCGCCACCGGCGGTCGTGCCGGCAACGAGCAGATCGTCCAATTTCTCCCGGAACGATCCCCGCAAGACGATGCCCGCCGCCTCGGCCCACGGCCGCAACGCATCCAGCGCAGCGCCGTTGTCGTGGTTACCGCCGATCGCGACGACCTGCGCGCCGGTGCGTTGCAGAGCGGAGAGCGCCCGCGTGACGACCCGGGTCGACTCGGCCGTCGGGGCGGCGGTGTCGTAGAGGTCGCCGGCCACGATCACCAGGTCGGGCCGCTCGGTCTTGGCGATCTCGACGACCTGGGCCAGCACCCGGATGTGTTCCTCGTGCCGGGTGCGGCCCTTGAGGACCTTGCCGACGTGCCAGTCGGAGGTGTGCAGGATGCGCATCGCAGAACCCTAGAACGGAATGTCGTCGTCGGCGGCGGAGGCCTGTCCGACCACGGCGAACGGATCGATTCCCTGGACGATCGAGCGCATCGAGCCGGCCGGTGGGGGCCCGGACTCCGACTTGCGGGTGGCCCAGGCCGGGAACGGGAACTCGACGCAGAGCGGGACCGGGATGTCCGGCTGGTTGACGAACATCGTGCCCGGCCGGGCGAGCAGGGCCCGCTGCCGCATGGCCGGCGGGAGGAACCCGTACTCCGGCCGCGCCGCCTCGGCCGGGTCGAGCCGGCCCACGACCCGGATCGCCGAGTTGGTCACGATGCGGCGCTCGACCTCGCTCGCGGTCTGCTGGGCGCCGATCAGGATCACGCCCAGCGAGCGGCCGCGCTCGGCGATGTCGAGCAGCACCTCCTTGATCGGGGAGCTGCCCTCGCGCGGCGCGTACTTGTTGAGCTCGTCGAGCACCACGAACAGCAGCGGGCGCCCGGTGCCGGCCTTCTCCTTCTCCTCGAACTCGGTCTTGAGCGTCACGCCGACCACGAAACGCTGCGCGCGGTCCGGCAGGTTGTGCAGGTCGACGACGGTGACCTGGGCCGACTCGGCGGTCTTGATCTGGTGCGGCCGGCGCGAGGCGAGGTCGCCGCGGATCAGCCGGGCCAGGTCGCGCTTGCTGCCGATCAGCCGGCGGGCGAACGCGTTGACCGTGCCCATGTTGACCGCGCTGCCGGCCCAGGTGGACCGGGTCTCGTCGTCGGTCAGCTGCTCGACGATGTGGTCGACCAGGTCGCCGTAAGACGAGATGCGCCGCCCGTCGATGCTGATGCCGCCCTCGGCCGGGACCGCGAACCGGTTGAGGTGCGCGGTCACCGAGTGGACGACCATCGTGTACTGCTGGCGCTCGTCGTCGGCGTCGGCGAACACGTACGGCAGGAGCTTCTTGTCGCAGAACTCCTCGAGGGTCCAGTAGAAGGCGTCGACCCCGGTGAGGCGGCTGCTGACGTCCGGAGCGCCGGAGGAGTCGCCGGCCCGGGGTGGTGCGTAGACGCGTACGTCCGCGAAGGGTGTCGCCGGCAGCTCCAGCAGCTTGTACGCCGCCGTGGTCGCCTCGTCGAGCTTGGTGTTCGCGTGGTCGAGGAACAGCAGGTCCTCGCCCTTGACGTTGAAGATCAGCGCTCGGGCGTTGGCACCGTCGGCGCCCAGCTGGCCGGAGCGGAACACCGAGTAGAGCAGGAACGTCGCGAAGCTGGTCTTGGTCGCCACGCCGGAGATGCCGGAGATGGAGACGTGCGCGCCGCGGGTGCCGTCGAGGAAGTCGGCGTTGAGAAAGACCGGGACGCCGTCGCGGCCGGTGCCCATCGGGATGCGCCGCTCCATGCGGTCGAAGTGCAGCGCCGCGTCGCGCGCCTCGCCCTCGGCCCGGTGCACGATCGCGCCCGGAGCCGGCGGCACGTAGAGCTCGGGGTCGACCCGGGTCGTGGTGATCTCGGCCGCCTCCTGCACCAGGGCCGGCAGCGTGCCGTCGGCGATGGCGAAGACGTCGGAGTCGAACTGGGCGCCCTCGTGCCGGGCGCGCACCTGGGTGACCACGCCGGCGATCGTCACCGGCTCGCGGTCGGGCAGCTCGCGCTTGGTCACCACGACGTCGTCGAGCTGCAGGTAGCTGCCGGGAGTCACGGCCGTCCAGAACTGGAGCGGCGTGGCATCAGCTGTCCCGAGCACCCGCCCGACGGGGGAAGTTTCGTCAGACACGCCGATCATCGTGCACCAGGGGTACGACAGAACCGGCAGGTGGCGGGGGTTGGCACGGGTTGTCCACAACTTCTGGTGGCCATCCACAGATTTATCCACAAGATCTTGCTCAAGTTGTGGAGGCGCGCCCCGGAGTCGAATCGCTTTCACTCCGGCGGGCGTATCGCAGGAAGAGCATGTCCTCGAGGGAGAGGATGTGCCGCAGCGCCATCTTCCGCGCCGGCGCCGGCGTCCCTGTCGCGATGCGGCCGGGGCCGCCGCCGACCAGCAACGGCGAGACCGTCAGACACAGCTCGGTCACCAGGTCGGCGGCGATCATGGAGCCGAACAGCGCCGGGCCGCCCTCGCTGAGCAACTGGGTCGCGCCCCGCTCGTGCAGCGCGGCGATCCCGGCGGCCAGGTCGACCTCGCCGTCACCGACCGCGATGACGTCGGCCACTTCGGAGATCCGTGCCGCCGGCGCGCCCCGGTGGGTGAGGACGATCGGCCGGATCGGCGCGTCGCTGAAGACCAGCTGGCCGGGGTCGAGGTCGAGCGAGCGCGACACCACCACCATGAGCGGAAATTCCGGCAAATCGCTATTAATCCGCCAGGCGCGAGCCGAGGGTGTGAGCCGCAGTGCGTCGTAATTCTCCTTCTTGACCGTCCCGGCCCCGACGATCAAAGCGTCGCAGACCATCCGCAGCGAGTCGAAGATCCGCTTGTCTCCGGGGCCCTGCAGCCCCGCGGAGAGCCCGTCGACCGAGACCGCGCCGTCGGCGCTCGCGATGAAGTTGACCCGAAGCGTCGGCTCCGGATTGCGGGGATAGAGGGCGACCAGCTCGTCCACGCCGGCCGGCCACGGCCGGCAGATCACGGGCCCGGCGGCCCGGTCACCGGGGGCGTCGGCTCCGGCGCCCGATGCTGGCAGTCGCACCACGTACCGCCGCGGCACTCCTCGTGGCGGCGCTCCCGGCAGGCCTGGCAGATCACCCCTCCGACCCTACTGGGCCGCCTTGACCAGCGGGACACGGCGGCGCAACCCGAGCGAAACGCCGATTTGGGAGGGTGTACGACATCAAGCCAGACGGCCTCCGCGTGCCGTCGCCCCGACGGGAGGAGCCGCATGTTGCTGCGCGTTCGAGTCACTCTGCCGGACCGTCCCGGTGCCCTCGGCCAGGTGGCGCGCACGCTGGGCGTCGCCGGCGCGGACATCGTGCAGGTCGTCGTGCTGGAGCGGCTCGGCGGCCGAGCCGTCGACGACTTCACCGTGGTCTGGCCGGGCGCCTCCCGCGTCGAGCGGCTCCTCGCCGGTCTCGCCGCCATCCCCGGCGTGCAGGTCGACGGGGTGTGGAAGGCGATCGGCGCCCCGGTCACCGGCGGTCACGACGCCGAACTGCTGGCCCAGATCGCGGCCAACCCGGCCGACGGCCTCGCCACCCTGGTCGACGCCGTGCCCGGCCTGCTCGCCGCCGACTGGGCCGCCGCCGCGGTGGTCCCGGCCGACTGGGCGGCCCGCAGCGGCGCGCCCCGCCTTGTGCCCGGCGAGGGCAGCGACGCCACTGTGGTCTACGCGTCATGGCGCGCGCCCGGCCCGCTGGCCCTGCCCGAGATCACCCCGCTGCGGGCCCGTCCGCTCACCGCCGCCGACGGCACGCGCTACGCGGTCGCGCCGTTCGGCCGGGCCGGCCTGGTCCTGGTGATCGCCCGGCAGGACGAGGACGACCTGCCGGCGGCCGGCTTCCACGTGACCGAGGTCGACCGGGTCGCGCAGCTGGTCCGTGCGGCCGCGGTGATCCTCGGCGACCGCCTCGACACCGCCGGTGTGCCCGCCGTCATGTGACGGGAATCGCGGGGAAAGCCCAGCTCAGGCAATGTCCGGTTAACACCTGGAGTGGAGGATGGAGCTCGGTAGGAACTGAAAGGGGTGCCGAGTCATGGCGCTGTGGCGGATCCGGGCGACGGTCGACGACCGGCCTGGCTACCTTTCCGTGTTGACCGCGAGCCTCGCGTTGAAATCCGTGAACATCCTCGCCGTCCAGGTGCACACCACCGAGGCCGGCGCGGTGGACGACTTCCTCGTCGACGCGCCCGACGCGCTGAGCGAGTCCGATCTGGTGACGGCGATCGCCAAGGGTCGCGGCCGCAACGCGTTCGTCTCCCGGGCCGAGGCCGAGGGCCTCGCCGACCAGCCGACCCGCGCGCTGGCCCTGGCCGGCCGGCTGGTGCACGAACCGGACGCGCTGGGCGAGGCGCTGGTGGCCCTGCTCGACGAGGCCGAGGTGCGCTGGCGGCCCGAGCCGCTGACCAGCCCGCCGGGCGACGACGACACCCGGATGACGCTGGCCGACCCGGCCGGTGGCTCGTACGAGGTGCTGCGCGCCCGTCCCGCGTTCACCCCGGCCGAGCACGCGCGGGCCCGTGCCCTGGCCGAGGTGGCCGGCACGGCGGTGCGGCACCGGCAGGAGAACATCACGCTGCTGCTGCCCGACGGCCGCGAGCTGACCCTGCGCACCGCCACGCCGGCCGACGCCGAGGCCGTCGTGGCCCTGCACCGGCGCGTCTCGGCCGCCTCGCTGCGGAGCCGCTACCTGGGCGGCGGCGCACCGGCCGAGTCACGGCTGCGCCGGCTGCTCGAGCCGGCCGGCGGTCGCACGCTGCTGGCCGAGACGGCCGACGGCCGGGTCGTGGCGATGGCCAACCTGCTGGCCGAGGGCGACCTCGGCGAGATCGCGGTGCTCATCGACGACGAGTGGCAGCGCCGCGGCATCGGCACCGCGCTGGTCCGCCGCCTGATGGCGTGGGCCGCGAAGGGCCGCTTCGCGGCGCTGGTCGCGCACACCGCCGCCGACAACGTGGCGATGCTGCGCACGCTGCGGCGGCTCGGCGCCGGCCCGGCCGAGCGGGACGGCGCGATGGTCAGCGTGACGCTGCCGGTCGCGGGTCAGGAGAAGAAGGAGCAGGTGGGGGAGCCGGTCTGATCGTGCCGTGCTCCACACACGTCGCCGTCCAGCCGGCCGGCACGACCTGCACCTTCATCCGGCGGCGGCACTGCGCGCAGTAGCGGGGCGGCTCCAGCTCGCGGGCCGCCTCGCACGCCGCGTGGTCTCCGGAGGCGGCCGGTGAGCCGCATCGGTCGCAGTACATCAGAGCGTCGCCGACAGGGCCTTGACCGGCATCTTCAGGTCTTCGAGCAGGGCCAGGTCCTCGGTGGCGGGACGGCCCAGCGTGGTGAGGTAGTTCCCCACGATCACCGCGTTGATGCCGCCGAGCAGGCCATCGCGCGTACCCAGATCACCAAGCGTGATCTCGCGGCCCCCGGCGTACCGGAGGATGGTCTTGGGCATCGCCAAGCGGAACGCGGCGATGGCGCGCAAGGCGTCCTTCCCCTCCACCACCGGCTGATCGCCGAGCGGCGTGCCCGGGCGCGGGTTCAGGAAGTTCATCGGGACCTCGTGCGGGTCGAGCTCGGCCAGCTGCGCCGCGAACTCGGCCCGCTGCTCGATCGTCTCGCCGAGGCCGAGGATGCCGCCGCAGCAGACCTCCATGCCCGAGTCGCGCACCATCTTCAGCGTGCCCCAGCGCTCCTCCCACGAATGGGTGGTCACCACGTTGGGGAAGAACGAGCGGCAGGTCTCGAGATTGTGGTTGTAGCGGTGGACGCCCATCTCGACCAGCTCGTCGACCTGCTCCTGGGTGAGCATGCCGAGGCTGGCCGCGACCTGGATGTCGACCGCTTCCTTGATCGCCTTGACGCCCTCCCGCATCTGGTCCATCAGGCGCCGGTCGGGTCCGCGCACGGCGGCCACGATGCAGAACTCGGTCGCACCGGTCGCGGCGGTCTGCCTGGCCGCCTCGACCAGCGAGGGGATGTCCAGCCAGACCGAGCGCACCGGCGAGGCGAACAGGCCCGACTGCGAGCAGAAATGGCAGTCTTCCGGGCACCCGCCGGTCTTGAGCGAGACGATGCCCTCGACCTCGACTTCCGGCCCGCACCACTTCATGCGGACGTCGTGGGCCAGCTGGAGCAGCTCGGGGAGATCTTCGTCGGGCGTGCGGAGGACTTCGAGAATTCCCGCCTCGTCGAGGCCCACGCCGGTCGACAGCACCTGGTCTTGCATGCCCGTACCCTACAGGGCTGTTGATAGGTTCCCTTTCTCGCTCTTGTCTTTGGTCGCACGTCGTTGGAGGTTCGTTGCCGGGCTGGTTGGAAGCGCTGGAGCGCCTAGCCGGGAGCCGGGCCAAGGCCGGTCTCACCCGTGAGTTGCGCCCGCGTGCGGCCGGCGACGTCGTCGTCGACCTGGCCGGCAACGACTACCTCGGCCTGAGCGCCCACCCCGCGGTGATCGAGGCGGCCGCTTCCTCCGTGCGGCGGTACGGGCTGGGAGCGACCGGTTCGCGGCTGGTGCGCGGCTCCACCGACGCCCACGAGCAGCTCGAGTCGGCCCTGGCCACGTGGCTCGGCTTCCCGGCGGCGCTGGTGTTCTCGTCCGGTTACCTGGCCAACCTGGCCGCGGTGCGCGGGCTCGCCGCGGTCTGCGACCTGGTCGTCTCCGACGCGTACAACCACGCTTCCCTGATCGACGGCTGCAAGATCTCCGGCGCCCGTACGGTGATAGCGCCGCACAACGATCCGGGCGGGGTGGCCGCGATCCTCGATGCCCACCCCGGCCAGTCCGCGGTGGTCGTGACCGAGTCGGTGTTCTCGGTCGACGGCGACCTCGCGCCCCTGGCCGAGCTGCACGAGGTGACCTCCCGCCGCGGCGCCCTGCTCCTGGTCGACGACGCGCACGCGCTCGGCATCCTCGGCCCGACCGGCGCCGGCGGCGTCTACGCGGCCGGCCTGGCCGGCCGCGACGACGTGGTGGTGACCGCCACCCTCTCCAAGTCCCTGGGCGGCGCCGGCGGCGTCGTGGCCGCCCCCGCGCCGTTCATCCGCCACCTGATCGACACCGGCCGCACGTTCATCTACGACACCGCCCTGCCGCCGGCGGTCGTGGCCGGCGTCCGCGCCGCCCTGTCGGTCGCGGTCGCCGCCGACGACCGCCGCGCCGTGCTGTCGGCCCGCGCCGCCCGCACCGTCGCCCGCCTGACCGCCGCCGGCTTCCCGGTGGCCACTCCCGCCGCCGGCGTCATGTCGGTGCTGGCTCCGGGCCCCGAGGCCGCCGTGGCGTGGGCCGCCGACTGCCGCGACCGCGGCGTGGCCGTCGGCTGCTTCCGCCCGCCGTCCACCCCCGACGGCACGTCCCGCCTGCGCCTGACCCTGAACGCGGGCGTCCCCGACGACGCCTTCGCCCACGCCCTCGACGTCATCGTGGAGTGCGCACCATGAGCACCAAGCCATCGCCCAGCTCGCCCGAGGTAGCCGGCCGCCTGCCCGCCGCCAACGTGGTCTTCACCGCCGGCCCCGCCGGCTTCGACCTGCCACCGTTCCCCGGTCCCCCGCCCGCCGCCCTGGCTCCCCCGCTCGAGCCGGCCATGGCCGCGTTCACCGCCCCCACCGACTTGCCCGAGGACGACTTCCTGGGCGGCGACGGCATCTCCACCAGCCCCGCGCCCGCCTCTTCCTCGCCCGCGGCATTTGTCCCACCCGTCCGGAGTGACACCGCGCCGCCCACCGAACCCGGCGAGGACGTCCCGCTCGAAGCCCCCATCTCTCCCGCGCCCGCCGCCCCCATCTCGCCCGCGCCCGCCCCCGTCTCGCCCGCCGGTCCCATCTCGCCCGCGCCCGCCCCCGTCTCGCCCGCCGGTCCCATCTCGCCCGCCCCCGTCTCGCCCGCCGATCCCGCCGCGCCTCCCGATCTCGTGCCCGCCGCCCCCGCCGCGGCCCCCGATCTCACGGCCGACGACCTCCCCACCGGCGAGGCACTCGGCCAGGAGATCGCCGCCGAGCTCTCCGCCCAGGCCCCCGCCGCGCAGGCCGCGCCGCAGCGTCCCGACACCGGCGAATGGCGTGGCATCGTCCTGGTGACCGGCACCGACACCGACGTCGGCAAGACCATCGTCACCGCCGCCGTGGCCGCCGCCGCCCAGGCGTCCGGCCTGCGGGTCGCCGTCATCAAACCCGGCCAGACCGGCACGGTGACCGGCGCGCCCACCGACATCGAGGTGATCACCCGCCTGGCCGCCCCCGAGACCACCCGGGTGCTGGCCGAGTACCCCGAGCCCATGGCGCCCCTGGCCGCCGCGACCGTGGCCGAGCTGCCCCCGCTGGAGCTCTACGAGGTCGTCGACGCCATCCGCGCCGAGGCCGACAAGCACGACCTGGTCCTGGTCGAGGGCGCCGGCGGCCTGCTGGTGCCGATGGGCGTGCGCCCGTCCGGCGAACCGTGGACGGTGGCCGACCTGGCCATCACGCTGGGCGTCAAGACCATCGTCGTGGCCCGGGCCGGCCTCGGCACGCTCAACCACACCGCCCTGACACTGGAGGCCCTGAGCCGCCGCGGCGTCCCCGCCGGCGTCGTGATCGGCGCCTGGCCCCCGCAGCCCGAGCTGGTCCACTGGGCGAACCTCAGCGAGCTGGCCCCCCACCTGATCGGCGCCCTACCCGCCGGCGCCGGAAGCATGGACCCCGGCGTCTTCCGCCGCTCGGCCCCCGGCTGGCTCACCCCACCGCTCTACGGCGTAATCGAGAACTGGCGCGTCTGGGCCGAGGAGACCGAGAACCACTAGGGTCTGTCCCGCGGATCACGCGAGTGCGAGGCGCGGTCCAGGTGGTGGCTGGCGTCGGCCGCGAAGCGGCCGCATCCCGGTGTTGGATTCGGGCGTTTCGCGGACGCCGTCAGGCGCCGCCTGGGCCTCGCCGCAGCCCCGCGTGATCCACGGGACAGGCCCTAGGCCGGGCCCCCGGTCAGCCGACGCCGACGGTCTGGCGCTCGGCTCGATCACCCCGATGACCCGTGCCTGCTCGCGCGAATACGGCTGTCCGATGTACTTCATCGCGATCTCGTCGGCCACCGCCCAGGCCGCGTTGCCCTCGATCCACTCGACCACGCGGCCCCGGATGACCACCGGCAGGAACGGGTTGTCGGCCGGCGTCAGCGATAACGCCACCCGGGGATCGCGCCGCAGGTTGCGGGCCTTGCGCGACTCCGGCCCGGTCAGGAACAGAATCTGGTCGCCCCGCGTGGTCACCCACAGCGGCACCGAATGCGGCGCGCCGTCCGGCGAGACCTTGGCCAGGTGGGCGACGACGGTGGTGTCGAGAATGCGGCGTACGTCGGGCTCCAGCATCGCGCTTCTCCCATCAGAGTTCCTTCAAGTGACTCCGCGCCCGTAGCAGTCAGAGTTCCTTCAGGGAACCCAAGCCGCTAGACTCCTCTCATGCAACGCACCAACTTCGGCGCGATGGTCTGCTCGATCGCCCGCACGCTCGACGTCTTCGGCGAGCCGTGGACGCCGCTGATCCTGCGCGACGTGTGGGCGGGCCTGCGGCGCTTCGACCAGATCCAGGCCGACCTCGGCATCTCCCGCAAGGTCCTGACCGAGCGGCTGACCGTCCTGGTCGAGCAGGGTGTCCTCGACCGCCGCCCCTACGACCGCCGCCCCCGCTACGAGTACGTGCTGACGGAGAAGGGCCGCGGCCTCGTCGACGTGCTGATGGTGATGGCCGCGTGGGGCGACCGGTGGCAGGCGGGCGAGGCGGGGCCGCCGGTGCTGTACCGCCACCACGCCTGCGGCGAGATCGCCACCGTCGACCTGCGCTGCCGCCACTGCGGCGAGCCGATGCACGCCGCCGACGTCGACCTGCTGCCCGGCCCCGGGGCCCCGGAACCGGCGGGCGCAACCGTCAGAAGGTCTTAGCCAGTTCACTCAGCTTCGTCAGCGTCGTCCAGTTGCGCTCGGTGCCGTGCAAAGCCAGCCGTCGGGCGACCATGGCCGCATTGAGTGGATTGCCGTGCACCCCCGTTCGATAGTCGATGTAGACCTCCCGGTCGCGGACCCGGACGTCGTCGTGCTCCTCGAGCCGCTTGACGCGCTCGGGTGACGGATGCTCGGCCAGGAAGACCACGCGCATCAGGGTCGGGCGCTCCCTCGCGGCCGCGGGAAACGGATTGGCGTCGAGGATCTCCTCCAAGCGATCGCGACTGCGGACCAGGACCGGCTCGTCCACGCCGAAGCTCTCGCGGACGACCGCCCGGATGACGGGCGCCACCTCGAGGTCGGAATCGACCACCACGTTGCCGCTCTGCAGGTGTGTGCGGGCCCCGGGCAGGCCGGCCTCGGCCAGCCGCTCGCGCAGCTCGGCCATCGGGACCTTGTTGCGCACACCGAGATTGACCGCCCGCAGCAGCGCGACCCACACCGTCATCCCGTTCGTCTCCATCGCAGGTTGCTCACGCCCCACACCTCGGCGACTCTGATCATCTCCATCATCGTGGCCGGTTCGCCGGCATCAAGAACGGCACCCTCGCCCTGATGGCGGCCACCGGCGCCCGCCCGACCCCGGCCGAGCGCGCCGAGCTGATCGAAGCCGCCCCGCGCGCCCTCGATTGAGACCCACACACCATGTGCGACTTTCATGTTCGGTCCCGGCGACCGGCACCAAATGGGCCATCGGGAGCGTTGCGGGACACCAAGGCGGTTTCTAGGCTTCCTCGTGTCCGTGAGCGGTTCGCAAAGGCCTGGGGGAGATCCGCGATGACCAACAGCAACCCGGTTTCGACAAACGCGTACGAATATCTCGACAATGTCGGCCCGGAGGAACGGGCCCGTCTCGAGGCCGTCCGGCGGTACCGCCTCGTGGATCAGCCGGTCGAGGACGCGTACGACCGCATCGCCTTTGTCGCGGCGGCCATCTTCGATACTCCGATCGCGACGGTCAGCCTGGTCGAGCAGGACCGCGTATGGCTGGCCGCGTGCAACGGCCTCAGCGGCGTACGCGAGGTGGGCAAGGAGCCCGGCCTCTGCGCCTCGGTGATCGCCCAGGACGACGTCTACGTCATCAACAACGCGGCCGTCGACCCCCGTACGCTCGAGCACCCCCTCGTGCGCGGCGAGCTGGGCCTCCGCTTCTACGCCGCCGCGCCGATCCGCACCCACGACGGCTACCGCCTCGGCACCGTCAACGTGATCGACAACCGCCCCCGCGAGGCCACCCCGCGCCAGCTCCGGGCCCTCGAGCACCTGGCCGCGATGGTCTCCGACGAGCTCGAGCTGCGCCTCATGGTCATCCGCAGCGCGGCCGCCGAGCAGCGCATGCGCGAAACCGTGAACTGATTACCGCGAGCCGATATCGGGTAGTGCGCAGCACATGCGCACCCCCCGAAAGATCGCCGTGGTCGCCCACCAGCGCAAGACGCTCGACGGCGGCCTGGATGAGCTGCGCCGGCGCATCACCGGCGCGGGCGTCGACGACCTGATCTGGCACGAGGTTCCCAAGAGCCGCAAGGCGCCGAAGAAGGTCAGGAGCGCCCTCGAGAACGACCCCGATCTGCTGGTCGTCTGGGGCGGCGACGGCATGGTCCAGCGCACGCTCGACGTCGTCGCCGGTTCCAAGACGCCGGTCGCGATCATCCCGGCCGGCACCGGAAACCTGCTGGCCACCAACCTGGGCATCCCGCACGACCTCGAGCAGGCGGTCGACATCGCCTTCAACGGCAGACGTCGGCGCATCGACCTCGGCAAGCTGGCCGGCGAGCACTTCGGCGTGATGGCCGGCGTCGGCTTCGACGGCGCGATGATCCACGACGCCGACCGGAAGATGAAGGACCGGCTGGGCAAGCTGGCGTACGTATGGACCGGCCTGCGCCACGTGAACGGCGAGGCGGCGACCGCCCGGATCACCGTGGACGGCGTCAAGTGGTTCGACGACGAGGCCAGCTGCGTGCTGATCGGCAACGTCGGCACGATCACCGGCGGCATCAAGGCGTTCGACGACGCCGAGCCCGACGACGGCTGGCTCGACGTCGGCGTCGCCACCGCGCAGGGCGCTCTGCAGTGGGCGCGGGCGCTGGGCACGATGGCGGTCGGCCGCTCCGATCGGTCGCCGTTCGTGCGTACCACCCGGGCCCGGCACATCGACGTCAAACTCCAGACCAAGATGGAGTACGAGCTGGACGGCGGCGCCCGGACGAAGACCAAGCGCTTCACGGCGGCGGTCCAGCCCGGTGCCGTGAAGATCTGTGTCCCACGGCAATGAGACGTCCAACTTAGACAAAAGCTATCGACACAGAGCGCGGTCGTGTGATCACATTCGGCTATGACGCACCCGGATCTGGACCGGGAGTCGTGGCAGCGCGACTTCGAAGTGTTGATGCGCAACGACCCGGGCGGCGCGGCGGACGCGTTGCTCGCGGTGTGGCCGGAGGTCGAGCGGGACGCCGCGCTCGTCGATCTCCTACGGGCCGACGCCGAGGCATTGCTGCAGAACTCGGGCGGCGAGCTGTGGCGCGACGGGTTGCATCAGGTGGTCTTCCGGGCCGGGAACAGCCTGCCGCACCAGGGCCGGCTGGCGGCCGCGGTGACGTACTGGGAACGCCTGCTCCCGACCGCGAGCGAACGACTCGGCCCCGAGCACCCCGACACCCTCACGATCAAGAACAACCTCTATTGGGCGTACGGGCGATCCGGTGACGTCGATCGGGCGCTGACCGGCTTCCGGGATCTTCTTGCCACGAGGCGTCGCGTGCTCGGCGAGACCGACCCGAACACGCTGGCCACCCGGCACGCGCTCGCGACCTGGCTGGACGAGGCCGGGGACCGCGCCGGCGCCGTGGCGCTGCTGCGCGAGCTCGTCGCCGACTACCAGCGCATCCTCGGGCCCGACCATCGTGACACGCTCAACACCCGGATCGCGCTGGCCGAGATCCTCGGCGGCGAGTCACCGTCCGGCGCCGTGGCCGAGCTGCGCCCGTTGCTCGCCGACTTCCGCCGCAAGCTGGGCCCGGACGATCCCGAGGTGCTGGAGGTCGAGGTCGAGCTGTGCGGCTGGCTGGCCGCGACCGGCACCCTGGACGAGGCCCTGGTGCGGATGGCACGCCTGGTGGACGACTATCGGCGGGTGCTCGGCCCGACCCATCACGACACTTTGACCGTACGCTTCGTGGCTCTCGACATGCGCGCGAAGATCTCCCCCTCGGCCACCGCCGAGATGCGCGCCCTGCTGGCCGAGATCGAGACCCTGCTGAACGCCGGTCGCGACGACGTAGCCGACATCAAGGACTCGATCGAATCCTGGCTGGCCTGACCTTCTGACAAATTACCGACATCAACCCTTGCGTCCGCTTGAGCCGTTTATATCGGTATAACGCGGCTTATCCCCTGGCATTTTCCTCCCCGGCGCCCGCACACTGGCTTCCCAACCGGCACCACTACGCATCTCCAGGGGGTTCGGCATGACGTACCGCGCCCGCCAAGCGCTCCGCCCCACCCGCCGAGACGCGCTGGCCCGCACCGTCCAGTTCCTCACCAGCGCCGTCGTGATCCTGGCCGTCCTCTTCGCGGCCGCCTTCAACGCGGCCCGCTGACCGGGTCACCCCACGCGGGAGTCAACGGCGATTCCCGCGTGGATCGAACCACCGGTCCAACGCCGCCGCGATCGCCACCCCCGGCACGTACCAGAAGAGGTCCGCCGGATCGAACGCCCGCCCCAGCACCAACCGCGCCACCACGCTGTGGTCGGACAACCGGGCCGGCACCGGCGTCAGCTGGAAGACCTCCACCGCCCAGCAGAACCCGAGCGCGATCGCCGCGACCGCCCCGACCGGCCCGCGCGGCCACAGGAACCTCGCCGTGCCGTACACCGCCGACGCATAGAGCGCCGTCCCGCTGACCTGTTCCAGGGCGCCGCTCGACTCCACGAAGGTGCCGGTGAACGCGCGGATCCCGAACGCCACCGCGAGCGACCCCGCCACCAGGGCGACCGCCCACAGCCGAACCCTTGTCACACCGCGTGTCACACCGTTTGTCACACCCGGAAAAGCTAGAGCACGAACGCATCCGTCCACAGCTGGCGGGACCGGCCGGAAAGGGCCTCCATCAAGCCGACCGCCTGGTTGTCGGTCAGCCCGGCCACGAAGTCGATGACCGCCCGCCCCCGCGCCCGGGCGAGCCGGTCGGGCGTGCCGTCCGGCAGCTCGGCGTCGGCCAGCTCGACCAGGTCCCCCAGGCGCCGCGGGATGCGCTCGGACTCGTCGGGGTCGGTCAGCCACGCCAGCAGCGCCTCGACCAGCGACGCCAGCAGCCGGGCCTGGCCGCGCTGGTGCAGCGCGAGATCGGGCCGGGCCAGCACGAACCGGTTCTGCACGAACTTGAGGACCTGCACCTCGTGCCACTGCATCGTGGCCAGCTGGACGTGCCCGGAGCGGACCGCCGGCTGCTCGATCAGCTCGGCCGACTCCACCAGCCGCCGGGTCCAGGTCGCCGAGAAGGCCGCCACCTGCGCCTCCGCCTCGAGCGAGCCGTCGAACGGCCGGGCCAGCAGCCCGTCGACCAGCTCGGCGCGGACCAGCTCGACCGCGGCCGCGAACGCCTCGTCGTCGGCCATCCAGCCGTCCTTGCGGTGCAGCTGCCGGCGCAACGACTCGATCGCGCCGCCGGCCCGGTTCGGGTCCGACTCGTGCCCCCAGCGCTGCCACGCCATCAGCTCGGTGGCGACGGCGCCCTGCTGGAGCACGCCGACCCGATAGACATCTTCAAGATCATGGATGGCGTACGCGATGTCGTCCGCCGTGTCCATGACCGACGCCTCGACCGTCTGCTGCCAGTCCGCGACCCGGCCGGCGAACGGCACCCGGGCGGCGACCATGTCGTCGGCCTCGGTCAGGTACGCGCCGAACTTCGCGGAACCGCCCTCGGCGTCGTCCGGCGTGGGCGTGGCTCCGCGCGGCGGCGGGTCCATGAAACGGGCCTCACCATGGCGGGTCCACGGATATTTGAGGATCGCCGCGCGTACGGCGTTGGTCAGATTCAAGCCGATGGTCGCCTGGCCGCGGATCTCCGTGCTGGTGACGATCCGGTACGACTGCGCGTTGCCCTCGAACCCGTCCGGCACACCGAGACGATGCCGGGCGAGCTGGTCGAGCACGCGTTCGCCGAGGTGGCCGAACGGCGGGTGCCCGAGATCGTGCGCGAGCGCGGCCGCCTCCACCACGTCCGGATCGCAGCCGCCCAGCTTCTCCGCGAGGTCGGCCTTGCCGCCGCCGGCCGTGACCCGCTCGGCGATCGCCCGGGCCACCTGCGCGACCTTCAGGCTGTGCGTCATCCGGTTGTGCACCAGGAGGCCGGCGCCACCCGGGCTGATCACCTGGGTGACGCCGGCCAGCCGCGCGAAGAACGGTGAGCTGACGATCCGGTCGCGATCGACCCGGAACGGGCTGGAGGCGAGGTCACCGGGAGCGACCAGACTGTCTCCGAAAAGGCGCTGAGCCCGCGAATCGTCCATGCGAGGCAAGGTTACCGGGCCTGCAGCGCATCCAGCGCGACGGCCATGGCGGTGACCAGGCGGCGGTCGATCTGCGGGTCGTGGATCGTCACCAGGTACCGGTCCCGCAGGCCCCACTTCTTGACGACCGAGAACGCCGGGCGATCCCCGATCAGGAACTCGAAGTGGTACGGGAGCCAGGACAGCGAGTCGATGAAACGCCGGAGGATCGCGACGGTCATGTTCGTCTCGCGCCCGACCATGTCGGCGTACCCGGGCTGCTCGAGGTGCCAGGTCGACCGGAGCAGGGACTCCTTGAAGTTCTTCCGGAAGAGCCCGATCGCCGAGCCGAACTCGTCGGTCACGTCGTAGGTGGCGCCCAGGTCGAGCACCTGGCGGGCCTTGAAGCCCAGCACCGGCTTCTGCTTGGTGTCGTCGGTGTAGAGCGTGACCTGCTCCTTGAACGCCATCCGCTTCTGCTGAGCGAAGGCGAGAATGCCCGCTTCCTGCCCGTCCGGGGAGACCGCGTGGATCTCGTACTGGTTGACCGTCATGCGAATCCGCTGGCGGACTATGAGCTGTTGCTGGATCTGAAGGGTGTCGATAGTCACGGCCGCGCAGTCTAGATCGTCAGCGGCTCGCTGGCCGTACCCGTGGTTCGTTCGTCAAACTGGTCTGATGGCGAAGCGAGGACGTACCGGAGCATTGGTCGCGCTGGCAGTGGGCGCCGCGGCGGCGTGGATCGCGCGGGACATCCCGCGTCAGATGGGTGCCAAGGCCAAGGGCGACCGCCTGGCCCGCATGCTGGCCTCCCCGCAGTTCTCCGGCGGCAAGTTCCGCAACACCGTCCCCGCCACCGAGGTCACGCCCGCCTCGATGCCCCGGCTCGCGCTAGCCGCGATGCGCGACCGCGAGGCCCGCCACCCGCACCAGCCGATCCCCCTGGTCACGCCCGCCCCCGGCCTGGACGCCGAAGGCCTGCACGTCACCTGGTACGGCCACTCCTCGGCGCTGGTCGAGATCGAGGGCCGCCGGGTGCTGCTCGACCCGGTGTGGAGCGAGCGCTGCTCCCCCAGCCGCCTCTCCGGCCCCAAGCGCCTGCACGAGCCGCCGGTGGCCCTGCGCGACCTGCCGCCGCTCGACGCCGTGCTGATCTCCCACGACCACTACGACCACCTGGACATGGAGACCATCCAGAACCTGGTCGACCTGCAGGCCGCGCCCTTCCTGGTGCCGCTGGGCGTCGGCGCGCACCTCGAGCGCTGGGGCGTGCCGCCCACCCGCATCATCGAGCTGGATTGGAACGAGCGGGCAAAGGTCGGCGGCCTGGAGTTCATCGCGACGGCGGCCCGCCACTTCTCCGGCCGCGGCTTCTCCCGCGACGAGACGCTCTGGACCAGCTGGGTGATCAACGGGCCCACCCGCAAGGCCTTCTACTCCGGCGACACCGGCTATTTCCCCGGCTTCGCCGAGATCGGCGAGGAGCACGGCCCGTTCGACGTCACGCTGGTGCAGGTCGGCGCGTACGGTGACGCCTGGCCCGACATTCACATGATTCCCGAGGACGGGGTGGCAACCCACGTGGACGTACGGGGTGGCCTGATGATCCCGGTCCACTGGGCGACCTTCAACCTGGCCCTCCACGACTGGTCCGAGCCGGCCGACCGCGCCTGGGCCGAGGCCAAGGCCCGCGACGTGCGCCTGGCGATCCCGCGTCCCGGCGAGCGCGTAGACGTCGACAACCCACCCGCCGTCGACGGTTGGTGGCAGCAGATCGCCTGACCGCTCAGCGGCCGGCGTCGGCGTGCATCTCCCATGGGGCCTGCGGCAGCACGTGGCCGGTCTCGAGCAGCGACTTCAGGTTCGCCATGACGGCCGGCCAACCCTGGGCGATCGCGTCCAGCTCCTCGGCACCCGCGAGCTTCTCGTGGGTGACGGTCAGGCGCACGATGTCGTGGTGCCGCTCGATGTCGAACGTGACGGTCGAGGGCTCCTCGACCTGCTCGTCCGGTGACTCGAAGGTGATCACCAGCCGGGTGGGCGGGATGGCGGACAGCACGGTGCCCACGCCGTCGGCGACGCCGGAGCCGTCGGTGCGCACGTGCTCCCAGCGCGAGCCGAGCTGCCAGTCGGAGACGTTGCTGTGCCCCCAGTAGGCGGCGGTCAGGTCGGCGTCGGTCAGGGCGTGCCACACCTTCTCGGGCGTGCTCTCGATGTAGGTCACGTAGACGAAGCTCGGCTTGCCGGTGGTCATCGCGTCCTCCGCGTTCTGCTTGATGGCGGCCAGCGCCCGTAACCGGGGCTGCTCGAACGGGGCGAGCCACCGCTGCTGGATGTCGTGGATCGGCACCGGGTTGAGGTAGTGCAGCTTCTCCCGGCTGCGACGCACGGTGCTGATCAGGTTTGCCTCCTCGAGCACGGCCAGGTGCTGGCTCGCCGACTGCCGGGCCATGTCGAGCTGCGAGCAGAGCCGCCCGAGCGTCTGGCCGTCCTCTTTGCGCAGGCTGTCGAGCAGGCGCCGCCGGGAGGGATCGGCGAGCGCCTTGAAGACCAGATCCATGTCGCTCCGCACGGCATCATTATGCAGGCAGTTACCTGCATAACGTCAAGTGAGCTCGTTCGCCCGCGGCGAACGTAATGGCGTCAGCCCTGCAACGGTGTAATTCTGTAATCACTGAAGTTAGGGGAGGTTGGAGATGCGTTTTCGTCCAGCACCGCCGGGAGGCCGTGCCGAGCCGCCCAACGCCGATGACGCCGCCGCCTGGGTGACCGGCGCGATCCCGGACGGGTGGTTCACCGAGCGGCCCGAGGTGGTCATCGACCGCGACGAGATCATCATTTGGGGCCGGATCGGCGAGCCCGATCTGGGCGCCGACGTCACCGAGGCGGACAAGGCGGCCGCCCAGGCCGGCCGGATCAACCAGTTCCGCGAGGACACCCGGGAGGACCGCATCCGGGTGGCCCGCCAGGTCGAGCACCGCTACCAGCGGAAGGTCGCGTGGGGCATCCGCTGCGGCGACACCAACGAGCTGTTCACCCACCTGGCCGCTCCGGTGATGACGCGCCTGCGTCAGCCCGAGCGCCAGATCCTCGACACGCTGGTCGACGCCGGCGTGGCCCGCTCCCGCTCCGAGGCGCTGGCCTGGTGCGTCAAGCTGGTCGGTCAGCACACCGAGGAGTGGCTCGCCGAGCTGCGATCGGCCATGACCAAGGTCGACGAGCTCCGCCGCCAGGGCCCGACCACGGTCTGACCGCCCGCACGGCCAAGGCCCGACCACGGTCTGACCGCCCGCATGTCCGCGGCCCGACCACGGTCTGACCGCCCGCACGGCCGGGCCCGACCACGGTCTGACCCGCCCCCGCCCGCACGTGGGCCGGTCCCTACGCCGACGGGGACCGGCCCGCCCGGGGCGGATCATCAGCCGTAGGGTGAGCGTCGTGCTTCGTGAGGTGACCGCTCTCCGGTATGTCACGCCCCTGCGGGAGGGCGGGTCGCTGCCCGGCGTCGTCGAGGCCGACGATCTCGGGACGTACGTGGTGAAGTTCCGCGGGGCGGGACAGGGACCCAAGGCGCTGGTGGCCGAGGTGATCTCGGGCGAGCTCGGCCGGCGGCTCGGGCTGCCGGTGCCGGACCTCGCGGTCGTGCACCTCGACCCGGTCGTCGCGCGCGCCGAGCCCGACGAAGAGGTCCAGGAGCTGATCAAAGCGAGCGCCGGGGCGAACCTCGGCATGGACTTCCTGCCCGGCGCCCTGGGCTACGACCCGGTCGCGCACGCCGTCGACCATGCGCTGGCCTCACGGGTCATCGCCTTCGACGCCTTCGTCGAGAACGTCGACCGCAGCTGGCGTAACCCGAACCTCCTCATCTGGCACAACGGTCTGTGGCTGATCGACCACGGGGCCACCCTCTACTTCCACCACAACTGGCCGCGCGCCGAGACGGTGGTGCACCGCGCCTACAAGTGGGACGACCACGTGCTCAAGCCGTACGCGACGGAGCTCGCCACGGAAGGGCCGGCACTCGCCGAGCGCCTGACCCCGGCCCTGCTCGCCGAGGCGATCGACAAGGTCCCCGAGGAATGGCTGGACGACGGCGGCCGCGACGCCTACCTGAGCCACCTGACCCGGCGGGCCGAGCGGCCGGAGGCGTGGCTGCCGTGAGACTCCCCTACGAATATGCCGTCATCCAGGCCGTCCCTCGCATCGAGCGCGGTGAGCTGATCAACGTCGGCGTGGTGCTCTACAGCCAGCGCACCGACTTCCTGGCCGCCCGCACGCACCTGCACGAGGACCGGCTGCGCGCGCTCGACCCGGAAGCCGACGTGCCCGCCATCGCCGCCGCGCTCGCGTCGTGGGAGGCGACCTGCACGGGCGCCGGCGCCGCCGCCGAGATGAAGCCGGGCGAGCGGTTCCGCTGGCTGGTCGCCCCACGCAGCACGATCCTGCGGGCCGGCCCGGTCCACATGGGCCTGGCCGCCGACCCCGCGGCCGAGCTCGACCGCCTCCTGGAGCTCCTGGTCAGGTAGCCGCCCACCCGGCCGAACGCGAGCACCCGCCGGCGCCGCCGCTCAGCGCGGCCGAACGGGAGCGCCCGCCGGCGCCGCGGTCAGCGCGCCGCCCACCCGGCCGAGCGCGAGCACCCGCCGACGCCGCCGGTCAGGTGGTCACCGCCGCGCGCTGGCGAAGGTCGACCTGGTAGTCGCGGCCGCGCGGGCTCACGCACCGGATCCGGTCGCCGGGGTGCAGGCGCGGGTCGTCGGCGTAGAGGCCGGCCAGCTTCTCCTCGGCGCGGGTGTCGCCCGCGTCGGCCGACTGCAGCAGGTCGGCCACCTCGTCGATCAGCGCGAGGTCGTCGCCGAGCTCGAGCGAGACGTTGCCCCAGATGTCCCAAAGCAGCAGCTCGTCGCCGAGGCGGTGGGCCGCCTCGTAGATGACGTAGTTGCGGACGAACCAGTCGCCGTGCAGGCCGGCGACGGCGGGGGCGACGCCGAAGGTCGCCGGGTCGAGCTCGCCGCGCCGGTAGGCCGACCAGACCTGGGCCGCGGGCCGGAATCCGCCCGGCGTGAGCCGCAGATCGGTGGCGTCCACCTGGGTGTCGTCGGCCACCCAGCGGGCGCCGTCCCAATACTCGGTGATGACGTGGTCGTAGTGCCAGTGCGGGTCGAGATAGTCGGCGAAGCCGATCCGGCTGCGCGCCGGAATGCCATTGTGCCGCAGAGCCGCGACGGTGAGCAGGGTGAAGTCGCGGCAGCAGCCGACGATGCGCCGCTCGGGCGGGCGCGGCTCGGCCAGCGGGGTGTCGAACCGCCGCCGGTCGGCGTCGAGCAGCCGGTCGGCCCAGCGACTGTCGATCTCGGCGAGCCGGTCGGGCGGGAAGTCGATGCCGGCGGCGCGGTAGTGCACGACCAGGTTGCGGATCACCTCCCCGATGCCGCCCGGGTCGGCGGGCAGCGGGTCGAACAGCGGCGCGTGTGCCCGGGGGTCGGAGAACCTGGTCTGGCCGGTGTAGTCGATCATCGTCACTCCTCGATCGGTTGTGCCACGTGGGCGAACGGGTCGGCGCCGCCGATGCGGTCCCAGTAGTTCAGGTAGATCTCGCGCTCGGGCCCGGCGGTCCTCAGCCCGTGCACCGAGATGTGGGTGGCGACGGCCTCGTAGGCGCGCATGATGCGGGGGTAGAAGCAGTCGTCGCGGGCGACCGTGGCGAACACCTGGCGGTGCGCCGGCTCGAGCCGGATCACGATGTCGCCCTCGGGCTCGACGCGGCCGGAGAACGGGACGCAGACCTCGATCGTCGCCTCGGTGTCGGGTGTGACCGGGCCGTGGTAGATCACCCAGTGCTCGGGGGTGTGCACCGCCCGCTCGTCGTCGAGGTGACAGCGGATCGCGCACTCGGCCAGGCGGATCGCCTCGACGAGCGACTGCTGGTAGACCTCGGTGCGGATGGCCGCGACCTTGGTGTCCCGGACGTCGCGGACACCCACCTCGTACCGCAGCTCGGGAAGCGCCGCACCATCCGCGACCTGCGCTCGCAGCCAGCCGAAGCTCCCACGCCGGGCCTGCATGGCGGCCTCCTGGGAGACCCACCACCGGTCGAGCCGGACCAGCGCCTGCTCGTCGTCGCCGGCGTCGAGCACCTCGGCCACCACCGCGAGCGGCATGTCGAGCCGGCGGAGCAGGGCGATGCGGCGGGCGCGCTCGACCTGGTCGGCGCGATATCGCCGGTAGCCGCTGTCGGGGTCCACCGAGTCGGCCGGCAGCAGGCCGGACACGTCGTAGAGACGCAGCGCCTTGACCGAGAGCCCGGCCAGCCGGCCGAACTCCCCGATGCCCAGAAGAGAGCCGCCGCCCAGACCCGAGCCGCCGCCCTGACGCGAGAGATTCATGCCGGGGAGCTTGGAGTCTCCCCTTGGGGGAGAGTCAAGAGGGGCTTCCGGAAAGCACCGGAAGCGGCACACTGGGTGCCATGGATCTGCCGATCAATCCGCCGGTCAAGCCCATGCTCGCCAAGCCCGTCGCCGAGATACCGCCGGGTCAGGTCTACGAGCCCAAGTGGGACGGCTTCCGCTCGATCATCTTCCGCGACGGCGACGAGGTGGAGATCGGCAGCCGCAACGAGAAGCCGATGACCCGCTACTTCCCGGAGGTGGTGCGGGCCGTGCTGGCCAACTTCCCGGAGCGGGCGGTGATCGACGGTGAAGTGATCGTGGCCGACACCGCGCGCAACACTCTCGACTTCGAGGCGCTCCAGCAACGCATCCATCCGGCGGCGAGCCGGGTGAAGCTGCTGTCCGAGCAGACGCCGGCCAGCTTCGTGGCGTTCGACCTGCTGGCGCTCGGCGACGAGGACCTGAGCGAGCGTCCCTTCGCCGAGCGCCGGGAGCGGCTCCTCGACGTACTGAAGGATGCGCAGCCACCGGTGCACGTCACCCCGGCCACCGATGATCTTCCGACCGCGCAGCGGTGGTTCGCCGAGTTCGAGGGCGCCGGCCTGGACGGCTTGATCGCGAAGAGCCGGGACCTCACGTACCAGCCCGACAAGCGGGTGATGACCAAGATCAAGCACAAGCGCACGGCCGACTGCGTGGTGGCCGGCTACCGGGTGCACAAATCCGCCGAGGACCGCATCGGATCACTTCTTCTCGGCCTGTACGACGAGAGGGACGTCCTGGTCTCGGTCGGGGTGATCGGCGCCTTCCCCGTCGCCGTGCGGGAAGAGTTGTTCCGCGAGCTCCAGCCGCTGGTCACCACGTTCGAGGGCCACCCCTGGGACTGGGCCGCGCACGAGCAGGGCGAGCGCACCCCGCGCAAGAACGAGTACAGCCGCTGGAACAACGGCAAGGACCTGTCCTTCACGCCGCTGCGGCCCGAGCGCGTGGTCGAGGTGCGCTACGACTACATGGAGGGTGCCCGGTTCCGGCACACCGCCCAGTTCGAGCGCTGGCGCACCGATCGTGATCCGCACTCGTGCACGTACGAGCAGCTGGAACGGCCCGTGCAGTTCAATCTGGCCGAGGTGCTGAGCAGCCGCTGACCGAAGTTGTCGGACCGACCGGCTAGCCTCGATCCCAGCAACCCCAGCCATCGAAAGGCCGTCATCGTGCCGCGTCGTCTCCGCCTGGTCGCCGGGATCCTCCTCGCGACGGTCCTCGCCGTCGCGGGCTGCACCGTGCCCACGTTCGCACCGGACGGCTCGGGCGAGGGCACCCCGGCCGGCAACGGCTCGGCCGCGCCCAGCCCCGGCGCCGGCACCGCCGACTGGCGCAACTGCGACAACGTCCCCGAGGAACTGGTCGGCCGGGGTGCGGCCGGGATGAGCTACGACTGCGCCACCATCCAGGTGCCGAAGAACTGGGACGACAAGGCCTCCGGCGAGACGTACGACGTCGCCCTGATCCGGGTCCGGTCCAAGACCCAGAAGAACCGCATCGGCTCGCTGCTGATCAACCCGGGCGGCCCCGGCGGCTCGGGCATCGACACCGCGGTCTACCTGTCCTACGGCGAGGCGCTCGGCGGCCTGCCGACGGCCGTCACCGACCAGTTCGACGTGATCGGCTTCGATCCGCGCGGCGTCGGCCGGTCCGACCCGATCAAGTGCATCAGCGCCGCCGACCAGGACGCGAGCTTCGGCGCCGCGCCCGACCCGGTCAGCCAGGCCGCGTTCGACAGCTTCGTCGCGCTGAACAAGAAGATCGCGACCGAGTGCGGCGCCAAGTACGGCGACGAGCTGGTCAACTTCTCGACCGTGCAGGCATCCAAGGACATGGACGCCATTCGCGAGGCGGTCGGCGACAGCAAGATGACCTACCTCGGCTTCTCCTACGGCACCCTGCTCGGCGCGACCTACGCGCAGGAGTTCCCGGGCAACATCCGGGCGATGGTGCTCGACGGCGCGGTCGACCCCAAGCAGAGCTACGTCCAGGGCTCCGAGTCGCAGGCGAAGGGCTTCGAGCGGGCGTTCACCAACTTCAGCAACTGGTGCAAGGCGACGCCGGCGAAGTGCCCGATCGCGCCGGACGCGCGCAAGGCGGTCACCGACGCGATGGCCGCCGCCGACAAGAGCGCGGTGCCGTACACCGACGGCCGCAAGGCGACCTCGGGCTGGATCTTCCTCGCCGTGATCTCATCGCTCTACACCGAGTCGAGCTGGGTGACGCTGGCGTCCGCGGTGGCGCGGCTCAAGCAGGGCGACGCCAAGGGCATCTTCACGCTCGCCGACCAGTACGCGGAACGAAAACCGAACGGCACCTACAGCAACCTCTTCGACGCCAACCTCGCGGTGAACTGCGCCGACACCAAGGATGCGCCGGGCGTCGACGAGATCCGGAAGCTGCAGGGCGAGTGGCGGGCGAAATACCCGCTGTTCGGGGCGTCGCTGGCGGTCGGCATGCTGCCCTGCGCGTTCTGGCCGGGCGAGCGCGAGCCCTACCCGGCCGGCGCGGCCACCGGCGCCCCGCCGATCGTGGTGGTGGGCACGACCGGTGACCCGGCCACGCCGTACGAGAACACCGCCGACCTGGCGAACATGCTGGGCGTGGGACACGTGCTGACCTGGGAGGGCGAGGGCCACACCGCCTACCCGAGCACGCGCTGCATCGTGCAGGCCGTCGACAACTACCTCATCGATCTGCAGGTGCCGCCGGAGGGCTTGCGCTGCCCGGCGAAGTGACGCCCGGGGCCGAGGAAGGGGAATGGGAAGGGGACGAGGAAGGGGAAGGGAAAGGGGACGGGGACGGCGAAGGCGAAGCGGACCCAGCGGGCAGCGTGACACCCTCACGCTCGGCGAAGGCTTCGAGCAGCGCCCGTACGCGCCGGAGGTTGTTCTTGAGCTCTTCCTGCTCCTCGTGGCGGAAGGCGTCCTGATCGACGATCAGCTTGCTGGCGAAGTGCGCCGTGATCAGCGGGATCACGACCAGCACCATGACCGAGATAAGAATGCCGGCGAGCACCCGGCCCTCCCACGTCGACGGCGAGATGTCGCCGTAGCCGACGGTGGAGGCGGTCACGATCGCCCACCACAGCGAGTCGCCGAAGGACGCGCTCCGCTCGAAGTGGTGGTAGAGCGCGCCGCACACCACGATCAAGATGGCGTAGGCGAGGATCAGGGTCCGCGGCGAGTTGGCCAGCCAGACCAGACCGCGGTAGATCATCCGGAACGGCGTGAGCAGGACGTGCATGGCCAACATCGTGCCCGAGCGGCGCACACACGGTAAGGAACGAGCGTTGGATTTCCGACTGGCCACCCGGGCGGACGTGCCCTCGATCCTGCAGCTGCTCGCCGACGACGACATCAGCCGGGAGCGCGGCTTCGGCGTGGTGCCCGAGGAGGTCGACGCCGCGATCTGGGCCGCCTACGAGGCGATCGACGCCGACCCGAACAACGAGCTGATCGTGGCCGAGGACGGGGGCGAGGTCGTCGCCACCTGCCAGCTGACCTTCACGCCCGGGCTGAGCCGGGGCGGCGGCTGGCGGATGACGATCGAGGCGGTCCGGGTGCGCTCGGACCGGCGCGGCAGCGGCGTCGGGGGCGAGCTGATGGCGTACGTGCTCGGTCGTGGGCGGGAACGCGGATGCCGCCTCGCCCAGCTCACCACCGACAAGCGCCGCGCCGACGCCCACCGCTTCTACGAGAGACTGGGCTTCGTCTCCTCCCACGAGGGCATGAAGAAGGCGCTCTAAGAGGACCAGTTCGCGTGGTTCATCTTGCTCGGCTGCACCCGCGGCGGCTCACCGGGCATCTTCGGGTGGTCGGGCGGATAGGGCATGTCGCCCAGGCCGTTCTTCTCGTCGCGCTCCACCCACTCCAGCAGCGGCGTGATGTCGTGGGCCAGGTCGTCGATGGCGGCGTGCGGGTCCCCGATCTTGGCGAACCGCGGCGGCATCGTGCGCAGGTCGAAGTCGTCCGGCTCGACATCGGCCAGCTCGTCCCAGGTGACCGGGGCCGAGACCGTGGCCCGGCCGTTCGCCCGCAGCGAGTAGGCGCAGGCGATCGTGCGGTCGCGGGCCATCTGGTTGAAGTCGATGAAGACCTTCTCGCCGCGCTCCTCCTTCCACCAGGCCGTCGTGATGCGGTCGGGGCTGCGGCGCTCGACCTCCCGGGCCAGCGCGATCGCCGCCCGCCGCACCTGCACGAACGACCAATGCGGCGCGATCCGGAGGTAGACGTGCACCCCGCGCCCGCCGGAGGTCTTCGGATAGCCGGTCCAGCCGAGGTCGGCCAGTACCTCGCGGACCACGTTCGCGGTCGCCACCACCTCGGCGAACCCGGTGCCGGCGTGCGGGTCGAGGTCGATGCGCAGCTCGTCGGGGTTGTCGACGTGCGCGCGCCGGACCGGCCAGGGGTGGAAGACGATCGTGCCCATCTGGGCGGCCCAGGCCACGTGCGCGAGGTCGGCCGGGCACAGCTCGTCGGCGGGGCGGCCGCTGGGGAAGGTGATCCGCGCCGACTGAACCCAGTCGGGGACGCCCCGGGTCGCCATCCGCTTCTGGTAGAACGCCTCGCCCTCGATGCCGTCGGGGAAGCGCTGCAGCGTGGTCGGCCGGTCCTTCAGCGCGCGCAGGATGCCGTCGCCGACCGAGAGGTAGTACTCGAAGACGTCGCGCTTGGTGTAGCCCTTGCTCGGGAAGACCAGCTTGTCGGGACTGCTCAGCCGGACGGTGTGGCCGGCGATCTCGTGTTCTTCCGCTGCGGCTTTCGGCATGCGTCGACCCTATGCGGGGCGGCGACCCAAAAACAGCGTGGCCGCCCGGTAAGCCCGGACGACCACGCCGTTTTTATGCCGATAAATCGGACTGGATCAGGCCGCGCGACGGCGACGGGTGTACCAGACGGCGGCCGCGCCGCCCGCCACCATCAGACCGCCCAGCGACATGACGGCACCCATCGGGGCACCCGTCACCGGAAGGGCGTGACCGGCGCTGACCCCGCCACCGGTGCTGGTGGTCGGCGACGGCGTGATGGCGCCCTGGACGCTCGGGCTGACCGGCGGAACCGTGTCCACGTGCGCGGTCGGCGTGGTGGTGGCCGGGGCCGGGCTCGACGGCTGGGTGGTCGCCGGGGTGGTTGCCGGGGTGGTCGGCGTGCCGTAGCCGCCGTGGCCGCGGGTGTGCTGGCCCTGACCCGACGCCGGAGCGGTGGTGGCCGCCGTCGTGGCCGGGGCGGTGTCGCCGGCGCCGGCAGCGCCGTAGTCACATTTGTCGCGCTGGTCGGCGGCGCACGGGGACGCCGCCGCGACCGGCCGGACACCGTGGCTCTGCGCGGCCAGGGCCGGCGCGCCGGCGAAGACCAGAGCGGCTGCCGCGGGCAGTCCGGCGACGAGAATTCGGCGAGTTGCACTCATGAGGAGTTTTCCGTTCTGTTGCGGTATTTCCAGGTCCGCAGGGCAGCATAGCGGCAATTGCCCGATTTACCCGTTAATGCCCCTCGGCGGGTCATCATCCCGGAAGACCACCGAAACGGTGACTCCGCCATATATAGGACAAAGCGAACATTTTTACCTCGAACTGCGGGTCGGCGGTCAGCAGGCCACCGCTGTACGGGGCGTTGAGCTGCACACTCGCGCCCGAGTCCAGATAGACGGACACCACCGTCCGGCCACCCCGCCGCTCGGCTCGCATGTCCACGACCCGGTGCCAGGGCGCGAGGCCGCGGGCGAAGAGCGATCGCGTGCGGATGCCGCCCGGGCAGAACTCGGTGCCGGTGCATCGCCCGACCAGCAGCCCGGTCACCGCGCCGAGCCCGAGCGGCCCGACGATCAGCAGCGGCCACAGCCAGGGCGGCGGCGCCTCGGCGTCGACCCAGGCCAGAACGGCCGCGGCGAGCACGGCGGCGGTGATGCCCACCGCCGAGACCAGCGCGCCGAGGTAGAGGCCGCGGCCGAGAGCCTGCTGACAGGTGGGCCGGAACGTAGCGGGCGATGCATCTTCCATGTCGGGTCAAACGGATGTGGTGACGGCAACGGCCGCACTCAGGGTGCGTCGGCGCTCACCGACGTAGATTTGGAGCATGGCAACAAACGACACCATCCTGCCCACCACCGAGGACGAGTGGCGGGTCCGTCTGACCCCGGCCGAGTTCCGGGTACTGCGCCAGGCCGGCACCGAGGCGCCGTGGTCCGGCGAGTACGTCGACACCAAGACCGAGGGCATGTACGCGTGCCGCGCGTGCGGTGCGGAGCTCTACCCGAGTGACTACAAGTTCGACTCGCACTGCGGCTGGCCGTCCTTCGACGACGCCATCCCCGGCGCGGTCAAGGAGATCGACGATCACAGCCACGGCATGGTCCGCACCGGGTCTCCGGTGCGCCCGCTGCGACTCGCATCTGGGTCACGTCTTCCGCGGTGAGCACATGACCGCGAAGAACACCCGGCACTGCGTGAACAGCCTGTCGATCAGGCTCGACCCCAAGGCCTAAGCGGCCCTGGTCCCGGTGTCAGCGCCGGCTTCCGACGAGGCCGGCGCGGTTCCCTCGGTGACGTCGCCGCCGGTGTCGAAGGCGACCAGGAAGGCCGGGCGGTTCTGGGTGGCGGCGTAGATGCGGCCGACGTATTCGCCGAGCAGACCCAGGCAGATCAGCTGGATGCCGCCCAGCAGCAACACCGCGATGTAGAGCGACGTCCACCCCGGTACGGTGCCGCCCAGCGACCACGCGAGCAGGCCGCCGACGATCAGCGCGAGACACGCCACGAAGCTGACCAGACCGAGCCAGGTGGCCACCCGCAGCGGCGCCGCCGAGAAGCTGGTCACGCTGTCCACGGTCAGCCTGATCATCTTGCCGAGCGGGTACTTGGTGCGGCCGGCCACGCGGGCCGCCCGGGCGTACTCGACCGCGGCGCTCGGGAAGCCCAGCGACGGCACCACCAGGCGGTAGACCGGCCGCTGCTCGGGCAGGCCGTTGAGCACGTCGACCACGGCCCGGCTCATCAGCCGGAAGTCGCCGGCCTGACCGCCGACGAAGTCGCCGGCCAGCCGGCGCATCAGCCAGTAGTACAGCCCGGCCGTGCGGCGCTTGAAGCCCGAGTCCGCCCGCCGGTCGGCCCGCACGCCGTAGACCACGTCGACGCCCCGGCTCACCGCCGTGGACACCATCGGGGCGATCACCTCCGGCGGGTCCTGGAGGTCGGCGTCGATCGTGACCACGTAGTCGCCGCGCGCCGCCCGCAGCCCGGCCGCCAGCGCGGCCTGGTGCCCGGCGTTGCGCCGCAGCGCCACGACCCGCAGCGACGGCCAGGTGGCGCGCAGGGCGAGCAGCCGGGCCACGGTCGCGTCGCGGCTGCCGTCGTCGACCGCCACGACCTCGTAGGGCAGGCCGAGCTCGTCCAGGACCGGCCGCAGCCGGGCCGCGAACCCGTCGACGGCCGCCGCCTCGTCGTACATCGGCGTGACGACCGAGACGGTGACCATGACTCCCCCTAGCGGGCCGGGAGGAGGTCCTCCACGACGTAGCGCAGGCCGTTCGGGGCGGTGATCCAGCCCGAATCGGCGGAGACGACCCACTCGTCGCCCAGCAGCGGCGCGCGCGTGTCCCCCTCCACGTCCAGATCTATACGGGTACGCACGATGTGGTCGGCTTTCGGGAGAAATGCCGCATAGATCGCGGCGCCGCCTATGATCCACACTTCGCCGCCGGGCACCTCGTCGAGGCTGTGGATCACCTCGGCGCCGGGCGACCGCCAGGAGAGATCACGGGAGAGGACGACGTTGCGGCGCCCGGGCAGCGGCCGCCGCGGCAGCGACTCCCACGTGGCCCGGCCCATCACCACGGTCGCGCCGGTGGTGCGTTCCTTGAAGAGGGACTGCTCCCCCGGCAGCTTCCACGGGATGTCACCGCGGAGGCCGATCACGCGGTCGTGCGCCTCGGCCCAGATCATGTGCACGGTCACACGGCCACCGGCGCCTTCAGGGCGGGGTGGTGCTGGTAGCCGACGAGCGTGAAGTCCTCGTAGGAGTAGTCGAACAGCGAGGCGGCGGGGGCGATCTCGAGCTTCGGGAACTCGTACGCCGTACGCGACAGCTGCTCGCGTACCTGATCGACGTGGTTGTTGTAGATGTGGGTGTCGCCGCCGACCCAGATGAAGTCACCGGGCACGAGGCCGACCTGATCGGCCACCATGCGGGTGAGCAGCGCGTAGCTGGCGATGTTGAACGGCACGCCGAGGAAGAGGTCGGCGCTGCGCTGGTAGAGCTGGCAGGAGAGCCGGCCGTCGGCCACGTAGAACTGGAACATCGCGTGGCATGGTGCGAGCGCCATGCGCGGCAGGTCGGAGACGTTCCAGGCCGAGACGATCATGCGGCGGGAGTCCGGGTCCTTGCGCAGGGTGTCGAGCACGCCGGAGATCTGGTCGACGTGGCCGCCGTCGGGCGTGGGCCAGGAACGCCACTGCACGCCGTAGACCGGACCGAGCTCGCCGTCGGCGTCGGCCCACTCGTCCCAGATGGTGACGCCCTGCTCGCGCAGCCAGCCGGTGTTACTGTCGCCGCGCAGGAACCAGAGCAGCTCGACCGCGATCGACTTGAAGTGCACCCGCTTGGTCGTGATCAGCGGGAAGCCCGCCGAGAGGTCGTACCGCAGGCGCTCGCCGAACAGGCTCACCGTGCCGGTGCCGGTCCGGTCGGTCTTCGGAGTGCCGGTGGTGAGGACGCGGCGCAGGAGGTCCTCGTACTGGGTGTCGACAGCCATGGCAGCAAACCTACAGGTGGCTCCGCCGGCGTCACCCCGGTGGCAGCGGGGGCGACGACGGCGGAGTGCTCACCCGGCCCAGGCTTCGGCCATCCGCGGCTGGTCCGGCGGCGCCTGTGCCGGCGCGACGAACCCGAGGTCGGCGCCGACCAGCTGCCAGCGCTCGTAAAGCACCTGATCGTGCAGGATGTTCCGGACGTCCTGATGCGCCGCCCGCAACTCGTCCAGTGCGGTCTCGTACCGGGCGATGCGCTTCTGCAGATCCGAGGCCTCGTACGTGGTCATGGCCCCAGACTAGCCATAAGTGAGGGTTTTTCCGGCTTTTTCGGATTAAGCCTAGAGACGCAGCTCGCTGCCGTGCGGCCCGACCGAGTCGGCGTGGTCGTCGTCCATCCAGACGCCGTCCGAGGCCAGGTAGCGGAACGAATAGTGACCCGGCGGGAGCGGCACGCTGACCGTGCGCGTCCCGTCCCGGCGCAGCTTCAGCTCGTGCTCTCCGGGCGTCCACCCGTTGAAGGTGCCGACCACGCTGACCGTGCCGGCCGGGTTGTCGGCGGGCAGGCAGAAGGTCACCCGGGTCTTGTTGCCGAAGAGCCTGCTTCGCTTGATCATGAAGACCTCCACAGCTCGGGCTTCCATCCGTACAACGGGCGGCCCCGATACGGGTGACGGCGCGCCGCCATACGATCTGCCACATGCGACCGGGACCCCGCGACGGCGTGCGAACCTCCTCGTTCGACGAGCTCGACGCCGGCACTCTTTACGCGATCATGAAGCTGCGGAGCGAGGTCTTCGTCGTCGAGCAGGAGTGCGTCTACCTCGATCCGGACGGCCGGGACACCGAGCCCTCAACCCGCCATATCTGGATAAATCACGACGGCGAGATCGGGGCATATCTCCGCGTTCTGGACGACGGCGACGTGCTGCGCATCGGCCGCGTCGTGACCGCGGTCAAGGCGCGGGGCAACGGCCTGGCCGCCCGGTTGATGGCCGAGGCATTGACGATCATCGGCGCGAAGCCCAGCGTTCTGGACGCCCAGGCGTACCTCAAGAATTTTTACGCCAAGTTCGGATACCAACAGACCGGGCCGGAGTTCATCGAAGACGGCATTCCGCACATTCCGATGTTCAGGGCAGCGCCGCCACCAGCTCGCTGACCGAGCGCCGGCGGCCGGTGTAGAACGGGACCTCCTCGCGCACGTGCCGCCGCGCCGTCGACGCCCGCAGGTCACGCATCAGGTCGACGATCCGGTGCAGCTCGTCGGCCTCGAAGGCGAGCATCCACTCGTAGTCGCCGAGCGCGAACGACGCCACCGTGTTCGCCCGCACGTCCGGGTAGCCGCGGGCCAGCCGCCCGTGCTCGGCCAGCATCTGCCGCCGCTCCTCGTCGGGGAGCAGGTACCACTCGTAGGAGCGGACGAACGGGTAGACGCAGATGTACGGCCGCGCCTCCTCGCCGGCCAGGAACGCCGGCAGGTGGCTCTTGTTGAACTCGGCCGGGCGGTGCAGCGCCATCTGCGACCAGACCGGGCTCAGGTGCCGGCCGAGGCCGGTGCGGCGGAACAGCCCGTACGCCTCCTGCAGCGCGTCGGACGAGCCCGAGTGCCACCAGATCATCACGTCGGCGTCGGCGCGCAGGCCGGAGACGTCGTACGTGCCGCGGATCGTCACGTCCTTGCCCGCGAGCTGCTCGAAGAGCCCGTCGACCTCGCTCGCCAGCTCGTCGCGCAACGCCGGCAGCGGGGTGGACGCCCGGAACACCGACCACATCGTGTAGCGGATGGTGGCGTTCAGCTCGTTGATCCGGGCCGCGTTCGTCTGCTCGCTCATGCTTCCTCCAAGGACTTGCTCACGTCTTCGGCGGCCTTCTCGCCGCTGGCGATGCACGCCGGGATGCCGACACCGTCGAAGGCGGCGCCGGCCAGCGCCAGCCCCGGCGGCAGCGCGGCCCGCGCGGACGCCACCCGGTCGCGGTGGCCCGGCGCGTACTGCGGGAGGCCGCCGCCCCACCGCTGGACCCAGGCCGCGGCCGGCGGCGGCAGCTCGTCGCCGAGCAGCTCGCCGAGCTCGCGGCGGGCCCGCTCGAGCAGCACCTCGTCGTCGAACTGGAGGCGCTCCTGCTCCCCGGCGCGGCCCAGAGAGGCCCGCACGATCACCGGCCCGCTCTCCGGCGTCCGGTTGCTACCGGCGCCCGGCGTGGAGAATCCGGGCCGCCGCGGGGTCAGGTGTGGCCATTTCTGCGTAAAAAAGGTGGCGGCCTTCACCAGGGTGCCCTCGCTCGGCGGCACCAGGAAGCCGGACAGCGCCGGCAGCGGCGTGCCCGGTGGCAGGGCGAGCCCGACCAGCGCCACGCTCGCGTAGTCGAGGACGCCGACCGCCTCCGCGGCCGCGGCCGAGATGCCGGCCAGCAGGCGCGAGGCGGGACGGGCCGGCACCGCGATGATCACGGCGTCGACGTCGTCGGTCTGCGGCATGGGCGCGGTGCCGCTGCGGGCGGCCGGCCCGGCGGACGGCGCGGACGCGGCGGCTCCCAGCAACAGCCGCCAGCCGTGGGCGGTGCGGGCGATGTCGCGCACCGGAAGGCCGAGGCTGATGCGGGCGCCGGATGCCGTCGCCGCCGCCGAGACCAGCCGGGACATGCCGCCACGGACCGCGCTGAAGACCGGGCGGCCGGTCGGCGCCTTGGCTCGCTGGACGGCGCGCACGGCCGCGCCCAGGGTGTGCTCCACCCGCGCGGCCCGGGCCAGCTGCGGCGCGGTCACCTCGAGCGACAAGCGGTCGGCGCGGCCGGCGTAGACGCCGCCGAGCAGGGGGTCGACGAGCCGGTCCACGATCTGGTCGCCGTACCGCGCGCGGACCAGGTCGCCGACGGCCACGTCGGCACCCTCGGCGAGCAGCGGACGGCCCTCGTCGGCGTCGTGCGCGGTGGCCCGGGCGATGCCGGCCACGGCACCGGGATCGGCGGGCACGCCCATCAGGGTGCCGGCCGGGATCGGCGCGAGATGGCCGCCGACCGCCAGCGCGGCCGGCACCCGGGCCGGATGCACCAGGTCGAGACCGAGATGGCGGGCGAGCGCCACGGCCGCCGACTCGCCGCCGTCGGGGGCCGAGGTCAGGAACGACTCGGCGCCGCGCTCGACGGGCAGGCCGCCGAGCTCGCCGGTGCGCAGCTTGCCGCCGAGAACGCCGCTCTGCTCGTACACGATGATGTCGGTCGTCGCCGGCGTCAGGTCGCGCAGACGCACGGCGGCGGCGAGGCCGGCGATGCCTCCGCCGATGACCGCAACCCGCTTCCGCACGTAGTCCACCATCCCAGGCGGGACGCCCCGGCGGCCACCGGGGTCCGCCGGTGTGATCCCTACAGCGAGTGGACGAGCTCGACCAGGCGGGTGAGCACGTCGGGGTCGGTCTCCGGCAGCACGCCGTGGCCGAGGTTGAAGACGTGGCCTGGGGCGGCGCGGCCCTGCTCGACCACCCGGCGGGCCTCCCGCTCGACGACCTCCCAGGGCGCGAAGAGCACGGCCGGGTCGAGGTTGCCCTGCACGGCCTTGGGGCCGATGACCTCGGTGGCCTGATCCAGCGGCGTACGCCAGTCGACGCCCACCACGTCCGCGCCGGCCTCGCCCATCGCCCGCAGCAGCACCGCGGTGCCCACGCCGAAGTGGATGCGCGGGACGTCCTCGTTCGCCAGCCCGGCGAGCACCTCGCGCGAGTGCGGCAGGACGTATTCGCGGTAGTCGGCCTCGGAGAGCGCGCCCGCCCACGAGTCGAACAACTGCACCGCGCTGACGCCGGCCGCGATCTGCGTGCGCAGGAACGCCAGCGTGATCCCCGCGAGGCGGGTCATCAGGGCGTGCCAGAGGCCCGGCTCGCCGTACATCATCGCCTTGGTCCTGGTGTAGGTCCGCGAGGGACCGCCCTCGATGAGGTAGCTGGCCAGGGTGAAGGGCGCGCCCGCGAAACCGATGAGCGGGGTCGCGCCGAGCTCGCCGACCAGCAGGCGCACCGACTCGGCCACGAATGAGACGTCGTCGGCGGTGATCGGGCGCAGGCGCCGCAGGTCGTTCTCGCTCCGGATCGGATCGGCGACCACCGGCCCGGTGCCGGCCACGATGTCGAGGTCGACGCCGGCCGCCGCGATCGGCACCACGATGTCGCTGAAGAGGATTGCCGCGTCGACGTTGTGCCGCCGGACCGGCTGGAGGGTGATCTCGGTGACCAGGTCGGGCCGCCGGCAGGACTCCAGCATGCCGATGCCCTCGCGGATCTTGCGGTACTCGGGCAGCGAACGCCCGGCCTGCCGCATGAACCAGACCGGGGTGTGCGGCACGTCGAGGCCGCGGCACGCCCGCACGAGGGCTGAATCGTTCGCAGTCACCGGGCAATCGTGCCAGACACCACGGCGCGGCGATCGACGAGTAACCCCGGTGATCGGCATAGGCTTCCGGGCATGGCGACCCCCTCCGCTACCCCCGAGGCGTTCACGCGCGCCGTCGACGGGCTGCGGGCGGCCGCGCCCCGGCCGGAGATCCTGCTCGAGGAGATCGCCGCGCCGCAGCGGCTGGCGCCGTTCTCGTTCGCGCTGAGCGCCACCGTGCTGCGGGCCGGCGACGAGGTGGCCAGCGGCCGGCTGATCCTGCTGCACGACCCGGCCGGGCACGAGGCCTGGCGCGGCGACCTGCGGCTGGTCACCCTGGTCACGGCCGAGCTCGAGCCGGACATGGCCGGCGACCCACTGCTGCCGGCGGTCGCCTGGACCTGGCTGACCGACGGCCTCGAGCAGCACGAGGCGGCCTACACGGCGATCGGCGGCACCATCACGCAGACCGCCTCGACCCGGTTCGGCGAGCTGGCCGGCCCGGCGCCGACGGCCGACCTGGAGGTACGAGCGTCCTGGACGCCCACCTCCACCGACACGGCCGCGCACCTATTGGGGTGGTGCGCGATGCTCGCGTCGACGGCCGGCCTGCCGCCGCCGGGCGTGACCGCCCTCAACGACCGCCACCGGGTCGGCTAGGTCCTTCTCTCAGCACACATCGAACGTCGCGCAGGCCGTCTTCACCGGGATGGCCAGGCCGATGCCCTCGGCGTCCTTCGCCTTCGCCGTCGCCAGGCCGACCACCTGGTTGTTCGCGTTGACGACCGGACCGCCCGAGTTGCCGGGGTTGATCGGCGCGTCGAACTGGATCGTCGGCCCGTCCGGGTCGTCCGGACGGTAGGCGCTGATCACGCCGGTGGTCACCGTGTCGTCGAGGCCGAGCGGCGCGCCGACCACCACCACCTGCTGGCCCGGCTTGACCTGGGCGGTCGCCGTGGGGAGGCCGGCGATCGCCTGGTTGGCGCGCAGCAGTGCCAGGTCCTTGCCCTTGCTGACCTTCACGATCGTCGCGTTGATCTTCGTGCTGCCGCGCTCGAGGGTCACCGACCGGCCGCCGCCGGTCCACACCTCGGCGACCACGTGATAGTTCGTGAGCAGGTTGGACTGGTTGCCGGCGGCCTTCCGGCCGACCGACCAGGCGGTGCCGGTGAACTCCCCCGCGCGTACCCGGAAGACGCTCGGAAGCACGCGCGAGCTCACCGCCTCCGGATCGAAGACCCCGGCGAGCTGCTTCTCCAGCCGGTCGGTGCGGTCCTTCTCGGCGGCGAGGACCGAGTGCATGGCGGCGTTGTCGGTGTTCATCGACTCGATCCGGTACGCCTGCCAGGCCGCCACCCCGACCAGAACGGCGACCAGTCCGGCCAGCACCGGTTTGACCCGACCCCGCGATCTCTCCGGCGCCGGCTCGGGATCGACCGCCACCGTCGGCCAGGGCTGCTGGTAGTGCTGGAACTGCTGATATTGCTGATACTGCGGCTCGGCACCCCACGGATCCCGCTCCTCGGCCCGCCGCCGCCCGTCGTATCGGCGCTGGTCGGTGCCGTCGGCAGGGATGAACGGGTCGTACGTGGTGGTCATCCGGCACGGCCTCCCGGGTCTCGGCGCTGCGAGAGGTAGTACGGACGAAAGGCCGCTGCGGATGAGTCCGATTTCGATCGAGAACCGACGCGCCGGTACCCGGCTGCATCATGCGGGGGTGACGCACCCGTACGGTTACGGAGTGACCGACGAAGCACCCCTGCGCCGTCGGGACGAGCCAGAGCCGGCAGGGGACGGACGACCGCTCCCCGAGCCGCCCGACCCGACGTCTGGCGGTCCCGACCCCCTGCCCGCCGCCGTCCCGCTGACCGCCCCCCGCGAGGGCACTCCCCGCCCGGTGGAGTCCGACACCGAGTTGGCCGAGGTCGTGGCCAGGATGGCGGCCGGCAGCGGCCCCGTCGCCGTGGACGCCGAGCGCGCCTCCGGCTACCGCTATACGCAGCGCGCGTACCTCGTGCAGCTGCGCCGGGCCGGCGCCGGCACGGTACTGATCGACCCGTTGCCGCTGGACGATCTGCGTACGCTCGACGCCGCCCTGGCCGAGAGCGAGTGGGTCCTGCACGCCGCCAGCCAGGATCTCGCGTGCCTGGCCGAGCTCGGCATGAAGCCGCGCCGCCTGTTCGACACCGAGCTGGCCGCCCGGCTGGCCGGCTTCGAGCGGGTGGGGCTGGCCGCGCTGACCGAGCAGCTGCTCGGGTACTCGCTGGAGAAGCACCACTCGGCGGCGGACTGGTCGACCCGGCCGCTGCCCGAGTCGTGGCTGACGTACGCGGCCCTGGACGTCGAGCTGCTCACCGACCTGCGCGACCTGCTCGCCGCCGAGCTGGAACGCCAGGGCAAGGCGGCGTGGGCGGCCGAGGAGTTCGCCGCGCTGGTGGCCAGCGCCGACCGTCCGCCCCGGGTCCGCCCCGACCCCTGGCGCCGGACCTCCGGAATACACCGCGTGCGTGGCGCGCGGGCCCAGTCCCGGGTGCGGGCCCTCTGGTTCGCCCGCGACGGCGTGGCCGCCCGCCGCGACTCGGCGCCGGGCCGGGTGCTGCCCGACTCGGCGATCGTCGCCGCGGCCGAGCTCGACCCCAAGGACGAGCGCACGCTGCTGGCCATCCCCGGCTTCGGCGGCCGCTCGGTCCGCCGCCTGGCCCGCGTCTGGCTCGACGCGCTCGACGAGGCGCGCGCCCTGCCCGACGACGCCCTCCCGGTCAACCAGCCGATGGACGGGCCGCCGCCACCGCACCGCTGGGCCGAGCGCGACCCGGTCGCCGCCGCCCGGCTGGCCCGCTGCCGTCAGGTCGTGATCGCCACGGCCGAGGCCAACAACCTGCCGCCCGAGAACCTGATCAGCCCCGACTACATCCGGCGGCTGGCCTGGTCACCGCCGGACGAGGTCTCGGCCCAGACGGTCGGCGACACGCTGCGCGGCTTCGGCGCCCGGAACTGGCAGGTCACGCTGCTCGCCGTACAGCTCGCGGAGGTGCTTCCCGACCTTCCGGCCTGACCGATCCCGCTCTACGGCACGGACACCCGCGAACTCTTCGGCGGCGCCCTGGTGTCCGGGCTCGGGCTCGGCTGGATGGGCGTCGAGTGCTTCTTCGTCATCAGCGGGTTCGTCATCTGCATGAGCAGCTGGGGACGGACCCTGCCGGAGTTCTTCCTCTCGCGGGTCACCCGGCTGATGCCGCTGTACGTCGTGGCGGTGGTCGTCTCCGCGGCGGCGCTGACGATCTGGCCGCTCAAGTCGGCCGGCCCCGCCAAGGCCGACGTGCTCTACAACCTGACCATGCTGACCGGCTTCATGAGCGGCGTGCCGAACGTGGACTCGCGCTCTACCTGATCCACCGCTTCGGGCCGAACCTGCTGCTCTGGAGCCTGCTCGGCGGCCGCATCGCCATCACCCACGGCCACGGAGTCGTTCCGGCCTGGGTGCTGCTGGCGCTGGTCATCACCGGTGTGCTCCTGCTCGCCTGGGCGGCGCAACGCTTCGTCGAGCCGCCGTTCGCGGGATATCTGAAGCGGCACCTCAAGGCCAGTTTCGCCGCCATCAGGGAGGCGACGTGGCCCGCCCGGCCGGCGGCCGCCTCGCCGCGACCGGCGGCCGAGGCCCCGCAGCCGGAGACCGCACCGCCGCGGCCCGCACCCGCCGCCACCCATCCGGAGGCCGTGGGCCTCCCTTACGGCGACCTCTGGCCGCACCCGGGAGCGCAGCCGTCCGCTGTCCCGAAGTCCTCATGGCCGCCATCCGATCCCGGCGAATGGTCCACCCCGCCTGGGGACGACGCGCACAGAATGTCGTAGGCGAGCCCTAGAGTCCGCCCCACCCAGTGAACGGGGTGGGGTGGAGTAGCGCGACAAAACCGCCTGTGACATTTCGCGGGGGCGGTGGCACGCCTTAGTTACTGACGAGTAGCATCGCCTTAACTGGCTTGCGAGGAGGCTTGCTGTGCCCCGTGAAGTACGTGAGGTCGTCTTTGTCGACGGCGTCCGCACCCCGTTCGGCAAGGCGGGCGGCATGTATGCCGAGACCCGCGCCGACGACTTGGTCATTCGCTGCATTCGGGAGCTGATGCGGCGCAATCCTCAGCTTCCGCCCGAGCGGGTGGACGAGGTGGCGATCGCGGCCACCACCCAGATCGGCGACCAGGGCCTCACCATCGGGCGCACGGCGGCACTCCTGTCGGGCCTGCCCAAGACGGTCCCGGGCTACGCGATCGACCGCATGTGCGCGGGCGCGATGACCGCGGTGACCAACGTGGCCGGCGGCATCGCGATGGGCGCCTACGACTTCGCGATCGCGGGCGGCGTCGAGCACATGGGCCGGCACCCGATGGGCGAGGGCGTCGACCCCAACCCGCGCATCCTGGCCGAGAAGCTCGTCGACCCGTCCGCGCTGGTCATGGGCTCGACCGCGGAGAACCTGCACGACCGCCTGCCCGAGATCACCAAGGAGCGGGTCGACCGTTACGGCCTCAATTCGCAGATCAAAACGGCCAAGGCGTACGCCGACGGCAAGCTCCAGCCCGACATGGTGCCCGTGGCGATCCGCAGTGCCGAGGAGGGCTGGGGCCTCGCGACCGTCGACGAGGCGCCCCGCGAGACCTCGATGGAGAAGCTGGCGACGCTGAAGACGCCGTTCCGCCCGCACGGCCGGGTCACCGCCGGCAACGCGGCCGGTCTCAACGACGGCGCCACCGCGGCCCTGCTCGCCGACGAGGAGTCGGCCCGTGAGCTCGGCCTGCCGGTCGCGATGCGACTCGTTTCTTATGGATTTGTCGGCGTTGAGCCGGAAATCATGGGCTACGGCCCGATCCCGTCGACGGAGAAGGCGCTGAAGAAGGCCGGCCTCACGATCGACGACATCGGCCTGTTCGAGCTGAACGAGGCGTTCGCCGTGCAGGTGCTCGCCTTCCTCGACCACTACGGCATCGCCGAGGACGACCCGCGGGTCAACCCGTGGGGCGGCGCGATCGCCATCGGTCACCCGCTCGCCTCCTCCGGCGTGCGGCTGATGACCCAGCTGGCCCGGCACTTCGCCGAGCACCCCGAGGTCCGCTACGGCCTCACCGCCATGTGCATCGGCATCGGCATGGGCGGCACCGTGATCTGGGAGAACCCGAACTGGGAGTCGAAGTGACCATCGCGCACCCGAACGAGGTAGTAACCAAGGCTCTCGTCCGTTTCGTCCAGGTGCCCGGGCTCGCCAAGAAGGCCGCCCTGATCACCCTGGACAACGGTTTCGACTACAAGAAGCCGAACAGCTTCGGCCCCGGCGGCCTGGCGTCGCTCGACGAGGCGATCACCGCGGCGACGGCCGGCGACCCGGCCTTCATCGCCGTGACCGGCAAGCCGTACATCTTCTGCGTCGGCGCGGACATCACCGGCATTCCGCATCTCACGTCCCGGGAACAGGCCCTTGAGCTCGGCGAGCTCGGGCACCGGGTCTTCGCCCGCCTGAAGAACAGCCAGATCCCGACGTTCGCCTTCATCAACGGCGCGGCGCTCGGCGGCGGGCTCGAGGTGGCGCTGCACTGCCACTACCGCACGGTGTCCACCGGCGCGGCCGCGCTCGGCCTGCCCGAGGTCGCGATCGGCCTGGTGCCCGGCTGGGGCGGCAGCCAGCTGCTGCCCAACCTGATCGGCGCGCCCGGCGCGGCCCAGGTCATCCTGCAGAACCCGCTGACCCAGAAGGTGCTCCGGCCGAAGCAGGCCCGCGAGCTGGGCGTGGCCGACGAGCTCTTCGAGGCCGCCGACTTCCTGGAGAGCTCGCTCGCCTGGGCCGCTTCGGTGGTCAAGGGCGACGTGACGCCGCAGCGTCCCGAGGTCGACAAGGACATGTGGGACGGCGTGCTGTTCTTCGCCAAGCAGCAGCTCGACGCCAAGCTGCACGGCGCGGTCCCGTCCGCCAACAAGGCGCTCGAGCTGCTCGCGCTGGCCAAGGACGCGACGTTCGAGGACGGCACGGCGGCCGAGACCGAGGCGCTCGCCGATCTGATCATGGGCGATGAGGCGCGGGCCTCCCTGTACGCGTTCGACCTCGTCCAGCGCCGGGCCAAGCGCCCGGTCGGCGTGCCCGACAAGTCGCTGGCCCGCAAGGTCACCAAGGTCGGCATCGTCGGCGCCGGCCTGATGGCGTCCCAGCTCGCGCTGCTGTTCGCCCGCCGGCTCCAGGTGCCGGTCGTGATGACCGACCTCGACCAGACCCGGGTCGACAAGGGCGTCGGCTACGTGCTCGGCCAGATCGACAAGACCGTGGCCAAGGGCCGGATGGACGAGGGCACCGCGGCCAAGCTGCGCGGCCTGGTCAGCGGCTCGGTCGACAAGTCCGTCTTCGCCGACGCCGACTTCGTGATCGAGGCCGTCTTCGAGAACCTCGACCTCAAGAAGCAGATCTGGGCCGAGCTCGAGAAGATCGTCTCCCCCGAGGCGATCCTCGCGACCAACACCAGCTCGCTGTCGGTCACCGAGATGGCGGCCGATCTCGAGCACCCCGAGCGGGTCGTCGGTTTCCATTTCTTCAACCCGGTCGCCGTACTCCCGCTGCTCGAGATCATCAAGGGTGAGCGGACCGACGACGCCACGCTGGCCACCGCCTTCGCCGTCGGTCGTGAGCTGAAGAAGTCGTCGGTGCTGGTCAAGGACGCCCCGGCGTTCGTGGTCAACCGGGTGCTCACGCGCTTCACCAGCGAGGTCTTCCAGGCGGTCGACGCCGGCACCCCGCTCGACGTGGTCGACACCGCGTTCGACCCGCTGGGCCTGCCGATGCGGCCGATCGCGCTACTCCAGCTGGTCGGGCCGGCCGTCGCCTACCACGTCGGCGAGACGCTGCACCACGCGTTCCCGGACCGCTTTCTCGACAGCCCCAACCTCAAGAAGATCGTCGACGCCGGCCTCCCGCTGATGGACGACGACGAGATCAACCCCGAGGTGGTCAAGCTGGTCGCGGGCGGTTCCGCTCCGCTCACGGCCGAGGAGGTACGCGAGAAAGCCCTCGCGGCCTTGGCCGAGGAGATCCGGATCATGCTCGACGAGGGCGTGGTCGCCGAGGCCCAGGACATCGACCTGTGCATGGTGCTCGGCGCCGGCTGGCCGTTCCACCTCGGCGGCGTCACGCCGTACCTGGACCGCAGCGGCATCGCCGAGAAGGTGACCGGCAAGCGCTTCCTCCCCCGTGGTGTGGGCAGCCTGCCCGCCTGAACAGTCCGATCGACGACGCCCCGCACCCGCCCGGTGCGGGGCGTTGTCGCCTTCCCGGCGGTTTTGTCCGGTCGGCTGTGATCTACCGCCCGGTGGTGGGGGCTACGGCGGTTGCCCACTACCGATAGGCTCGACAACGGTCTAGCTATTGATGGAGCCCTGATGTCGCAGCCCCCGCAGCCGCCATACTCCGGCCAGCCCTACCCCGGGCAGCCTTCCTCCGGCCAGCCCTCGTCGGGTCAGCCGTATCAGGGCCAGCAGTACCCGGGACAGCAGCCCGACTACGGCAGCCAGCCCAATTACGGCGGCCAGCCGAACTATGGCGGCCAGCCCAACTACGGCGGTCAGCCGAACTACGGCGGCCAGCCCAATTACGGTGGCGAACCCAATTACGGCGGCCAGCCGGGTTACGGTGGCCAGCCCGGTTACGGCGGCCAGCCCGGTTACGGCCAGCCCAACCCCGACGTGCCGACCTCGGTGCCGCCGCAGCCGGGCTACCCGCCGACCCAGGCCTACCCGTCGTCCGGCCAACCGTCCTACGAGCAGCCGCAGTACGGTCAGCCCGAGTACGGCCAGCAGGCGTACGCGCAGTCCGACTACGGCCAGCCCGGGTTCCCGCCGCCGCCCACCCCGCCCAAGCAGAAGTCGAAGGCGCTGCCGATCGTCCTCACCGTCATCGGCATCGTGCTCGTGCTCTGCGTCGGCGGCTCGATCGCGGCCGCGATGACGCTCAAGAACAAGTCCGACGACACCACCACGAGCAGCGATCCCGTGGCCACCACCGAGCCGACCGGCCCGGCCACCCCGACCGACGAGCCCACCCAGCCCGCGGCGCAGAAGGTCACGATCGCCGCGCCCAAGACGCTGGGCGGCCGCCCGAAGCTGACCGACGAGCAGTTCGCCGGCATGGCCGACGCGCTGAAGTCGGCCCTGGGCCAGTACCCGGGCGCGACCGACTCGATCGGCGCCCTCTACGGCACCGTCGGCAAGCAGGACATCGTGGTGGTCGCCGCGGCCGAGGCCCCGGTCGACGACCCGGCCAAGACGCTCGACCAGATGTTCTCCAGCCTCGGCATCGGCGGGCTCAAGGTCTCCAGCATCTCCTCGGCCCCGACCGGCTCGCTCGGCGGCTCGGCCAAGTGCGGCACCGCCGACGCCTCCGGCACCGACATGACCCTGTGCAGCTGGGCCGACGACGGCAGCATCGGCATGCTGATCTGGTACGACAAGTCGGTGTCCAAGGCCAAGACCGAGTTCCCGAAGCTGCGGGCCCAGGTCGAGAAGAAGAGCTAGTCAAGCCGACACGCCGCCCGACACGATCACATGGTCGTCTCGCTCCCGGCACGGACCGGACTCGGTTCCGTGCCGGGAGCCTTGTTGTAACCAGCCTCGGTCAGGATGGTCCGGACCTCAGACCGTTCGAGCAGCCGAGGAGAACTTCCGGTGGTGGTCCTGCAGCACCTGCGTCGCGTCCGGTGGGCGGTTCGCGCCACCCTGTTTCTGGGCGTGGCCGCGTCGGTCGTCGCCAACGTCCTGCACGCCCTGGACAACCCGATCAGCCAGGCCATCGCCGCCTGGCCCCCACTCGCCCTGCTGCTCACCGTCGAGCTGATCTCCCGGGTCCCGGTCCACCGCCGCTGGCTGGCCGCCACCCGCCTGCTCGCCACCGCCACGATCGCCGGCATAGCCGCCTGGGTCTCGTACTGGCACATGGCCGGCGTAGCCGCCCGCTACGGCGAGACCGGCGCCTCCCCCTACTTGCTGCCCCTCTCGGTAGACGGCCTGATCGTCGTGGCCAGCATCTGCCTGGTCGAACTAGGCGGCCGCATCGCCACCCTCGAGCACACCGCCGAAGCTCCGGTCCCGGCCACCCCCGACGCCACCGCCACCGCAGTGCCCGCCACCGCGGTGGCCGCCAACGTCCGTCCCGCCGCCACCGCAGCGCCCGACACCGTCCGTCCCGCGGCCACCGCAGCGCCCGCCGCCGTCCGTCCGGCCGCCACCGGTCCCGCCGCCGGTCCCGCCACCGCGTTCGATCACGCCGCACCCGTCGAGTCGACGATTCCCGACCTGATTCCGACGCCGATGCCGGTTCGCAGCGTCCCCGCACCCGCCGCCGGCCGCAACGCCCCGATGGACCATCGCGCCCGGGCCCAGATCGCCGCCGCGCTTTCCCGCACGACCGAGTCCGCGAAGCCCGTCCCGGCCACCGCCGCCGCCCGCTCGGTCCCGGCTCAACGAGGCACCGCGGCATCCCGGGCGGCCACCAGCAAGGTCTCCGCGGCATCCCGCGCGGCCACCAGCAAGGTCTCCGCGCCATCCCGGGCAGCCACCAGCAAGGTCTCCGCGCCACCGCAGACGGCCACCAGCAAGGTCTCCGGGCCATCGCCGGCGGCCACGGGCAAGGCCACCGCGGCGTCGGTCGGCACCGCGAAGCCACGACGCACCCCGGCCGAGACCGTCGCCCTGGCCAACCAGATCAAGGCCGAACGCCCGTCGCTCACCGAGGCCGAGATCGCCGCCGAGCTGGGCATCACCGCCTCCCGCTGGCGGGCAGTGCGCCGCGAGGCCACCCAGGCCGCCTGACCACCCGGCGCGCCAAGGTGAGCAGAGCAAGGCCACCCGGGCGCGCCAAGGTGAGCAGAGCGAAGCCGGGCCAAGCCGGGCCGAGCCGGGCGAAGCCGGGCTGAGGTCAGGTGGCCAGGCCTACGTTCTTGCCGCGCGGCACCGTGGCCGACGCCGCCACCACCGGCGTCGCGTCGGCCGTCGGCAGCGCGACCGTCACCTCGAGGCCGCCGCCCGGCTGGGCCACCGCCGAGACCGTGCCGCCGTGCGCGTCGCACACCGCGCGGACGATCGAGAGGCCCAGGCCCGAGCCGCGGGAACCGGTGCGCTCCCAGCCACCGCGGCGGAAGGGCTCGAACAGGCCGGGCACGTCGGCCGGCTCGACCTCGTAGCCGGTGTTGCCGACGATCAGCCGGGCCTGGCCCTCGGCCACCGACGTGCGCAGCCACAGCTTGCCGAGCAGGTGGTTGTAGCGGATCGCGTTCTCGATCAGGTTGCCGGCCAGGCGGTCGAGCAGGCTCGGGTCGCCCACCACGTGGGCCGGCTGCAGGTCGGTCGTCACGTCCAGCTTCATGCGCTCGGCCTCCGCCTTCACCGCCGACAGCGCGTTGTAGACGCTGGTCGCCAGGTCGGCCGGGACCTTGCGGACCAGGCGGCGGCCGGACTGTGCCTCCGAGCGGGCCAGCACCAGCAGGGCGTCGACCAGGCCGTTCGCCCGCTCGGAGGCGTTGCGCACGACCTTGGCCATCCGGCGGTACTCGGCGACGTCGGCCTCGTCGTCGCTCAGGGTCACGTCGATCTCGGTGCGCATGACCGCCAGCGGGGTGCGCAGCTCGTGCGACGCGTTGGCCACGAAACGCTTCTGCGCCTCGAACGCGCCGGCCAGGCGGTCGAGCATCGCGTCGAAGGTGCGGGCCAGCTCGGCGACCTCGTCGTCCGCCCCGGAGTACCGGATGCGCTGGTCGAGCGTCTCCTCGCCGAGGCGGCGGGCGGTCTGGGTCACGGCGTGCAGCGGGCGCAGGGCGCGGCCGGCCACCGCGTACGCCCCGGCGATGCCGATGATCCCGATGGCCAGCAACGCCACCAGGCCCTTGACCAGCACCTCGCGCGACGCGCGGTCGACCAGCCCGGTCTGCCAGGTGATCGCGTCGCGGGTCGAGCCGTTGGCCAGGGTGACCGTCGAGCCGTCCTTGAGCGCGTCGACCGGGTGCATGGCGTCGCCCACCAGCAGCCAGGCGAGCAGCACCAGGATCGCGCCCGCGCCGACCAGCAGGATGCCGTTGAGCAGGGTGAGCCGCAGCCGCAGCGTGGGCCGGAGGTTGAGCTCCAGCTTGCGCCGGGTGCGGCCGAGGTAGACGGTCATGAGAGGCCGACCGGCTCGGGCACCCGGTAGCCGGCGCCGACCACGGTCTCGATCAGCGGCGGATCGCCCACCTTCTTCCGCAAGGTCATCACCGTGACCCGGACCGTGGTGGTGAACGGGTCGGTGTTCGCGTCCCACACCCGCTCGAGCAGCTCCTCGCTGGATACCACGCCGCCGCGGGCCTTGAGCAGCTCCTCCAGCACGCCGAACTCCTTGTTGGTCAGCTCGATCGGCACCCCGCCGCGGGTCACCACCCGGCGGGTCTGGTCGAGCATCAGGTTGCCGACGGTGAGCACCGGCGGGGCGGCCGGGGTGGCGCGCCGGCCGAGCGCCTGCACGCGGGCCACCAGCTCCTCGAAGGCGAACGGCTTGGCCAGGTAGTCGTCGGCGCCGAGCTGGAGGCCCTCGACCCGGTCGGCGACCGTGCCGCTCGCGGTCAGCATCAGCACCCGGGTCAGCGCGCCCGAGGCGACCAGGTCGGCGCAGATCTCGTCGCCGTGCTTGCCGGGCAGGTCACGGTCGAGGACCACGACGTCGTAACGGGTCACGTACGCCATCTCGTGGCCCTGCAATCCGTCGTACGCGACGTCGACCGCCATGCCCTTGCGCCGCAGACCCCGGGCGATCGCGTCGCACAGGTTCCGCTCGTCTTCCACCACCAGCACGCGCACCGCACGACCCTCCCGAGCAAACCGCAGGCCAACAGCCTCCATGACCCGATGTGAAGAGGCCGTAAGAGAAGGCTACCGAAGGCGCCATACGGCGACCGAGGCGTCGATCAGCCGGCAGGTCATCACCCCGCCGCCGACCTCGCAGCCGCCGGAGACGCGGTCGGCCCGGCCGAGCGGCTCGATCGAGCGGTTCGCCGGGTCGAGCAGACCGTAGTAGACCTGGTACTTGCCGGGGACGTCGCGCTTGCCGTAGATCAGTCCGTGCGGGGCGAGCCCGAGCCCCTGCCACGCGCCGAAGTCGCCGAGGACCCGGCCGGTCGCCGGGTCGAGCACGGTGAGCGAGGGCAGGTCGGCGCCCCCGTCAACCTGGCCCGAGGTCGCCAGCAGATAGGGGCCGAGCGGTTCGGCGTACCCCCACCGGTCGGAGTCCCAGAGTCGGCGCCCGGTCCCCGGGTCGAGCACCGTCATTCCCCGCTGTTGGTGGAAGGTGCAGATCACCGTGCCGCAGTCGGACTGCAGCCAGCTCTGCGACAGGTCGGCGGTGGTACGCCAGAGCCGGTGGAGGCCGGGCAGCCGGTATCCGTCGTAGCCGTGCCCGGCCGCGACCAGCAGCAGGTTGCTGACCGGCCAGATCAGCCCGTTGATCCGGTCGACGCCGACGGTGGCGGTGGTCGAGGCGATCGGCCGGCCGGTGTGCGCGTCCCAGGTCTCCAGGGCGCCGGTGCCGGTCAGGACGATCAGCCACTCGGGATAGCCGTTCCCGCTGTCGGTCTCGGCGATGAAGCCGTCGACCGGCCGCGCGACCCGCCAGCGCTCCTCGCCGGTACGCGCGTCGATCGCGACATCGCCGTCCTCCTCGCTGACCAGGACCACGCCGCCGTTTCCGGAGACGCCGATGAGCCGGGCCGGTCGCTGCCAGAGGGCGCCGCTGGTTGCGCCCGCCCGCTGCGCCACCACCTCCTGGCTGCCACTGGCGTCGATCTGATATCCCACCACCAGGATGTCGCCGACCTGCTCGACGCCGACCACCGCGCCCGCGATCGACACCGTCGTGCGGCTGACCAGCCGGGCGGCCGGGAGCCGGTAGGTGGAGATCGTGCGGGCCTGCGGGGTGCTGCTCTCCACCCCGCCGGTGCCGACCAGGAACAAGCGATTCCCGGAGAGGTACGTCGTGTCGCCGAGCCGGGCCGGGATGACGACCGGGGCCTCCGGCCGATGCCGGGCGGCCGCCCCGCCGAGCAGCGCCACCAGCACGACGGCCAGCGCGCCGAGCAGCACCCGCCAGGGCACCGGCGGCCGGGGCGCCGGGGTCTCGGCCGGCGTGGCCCGGTGATCCGGCACCTCACCGAGATCGATGACGATGTGGCTCACGAGGATTTCATTGTGCGCGGTATCGCCAGAACTGAAGACCCTCGTTGCCGCGGCACATCACGTAGCGCGCTCCGGCCGTGCAGTCGCTGACCGGCCCGGCGCTCGCCCCGAGCAGCTGGACCCGGCCGCCGGACACGACCCCGAAGGCGCTGCGCCCGGCGTCGAGCGCGCGGCGGACCACGAGCGGCAGCTCGACGTCGTCGGTGATCCCGCCGAACCACCCGGCGAGATCGACCCGGGTCGCGCCGGTCGCCGGGTCGACCAGCCGCACCGGGTTGCCGGAGTCGATGTCGACCTCGACCACGTAGCCGCTCTGCACGGTGAGGTCGACGGTGGCGGGCGCGTGCCAGGCGGTCCGGCCGGTGGCGGGGTCGAGCACCTCGAGGTTCGTGCGCGGCCCGGCGCACAGCACGCCGGCACAACCGGGCGGGTCGAGCAGCACCTCGGGCACCGCGCGCTGCCAGCGCTTCTCGAGCGTGTCCGGCGCGTAGCCGACCTCCTGCCCGGCCGCGCCGTACGCGCCGTAGCGGACCACCAGCATGCCGCCGGCGAGCTCGCCGCCGGTCGGGCCGACCTTGCCGATCTTGGGCAGCGCGACGCTGCGCGTAATGGCGCCGGTGTTCCCGTCGATCCGGTCGAGGCGGTCGGAGGCGACGACGAGCACGGCCGGGTCGTTCCCGGGGGCCGGCAGCACGTTCACCGAGCCGGGCAGCGCGACCGTCCAGCGGTCGGCGCCGGTGCGCAGGTCGACGCCGTGCACCTCGGTACGCACCGGCGGCTCGGTGTGCGGCTCGCCGGTCGACGAGAAGTAGAGCAGGCCCGGGTCACCGGAGGCCTGGTCATAGACCGTGCCGGGCCGGAACACCTGGGTGATGGAGAGCCCGTTCCGGTTGCCGGGCAGCGCGCCGACCGTGACCGGGGAGCGCCAAAGGACGTGGCCGCTGCGGGCGTCCACCGCCGTAGTCGCCGGCCCGTCGGTGAAGAGCACCTGGTCGCCGGCCGGATGGGCGTCGGCGCCGCCGAAGCCGACGTCGTCGGGGGTGGTCCGGCGGGCCGGATAGGTGACGCTCCACAGCTTGCGCGGCGGGTCGCCGACCTGCCAGGCGGTGGCGCTGCGCTCGGCACCGAGCACGGTCATCGTGTAGACGCGGTCGCCGGCCAGCCGGGACTGCGCGCCGCCGCTCTCGACCGCGGGCACGGCGCCGAGATAGCGCCAGACCGTGGGTCCGGCGGGGGCGGCGCCGCCGAGGGCGAGCAGCAGGACGGCGGCGAGCGCCAGGCCGGGCAGGCGGTAGCGGTAGGCGGGTGGGATCGAGCGGCGTGGTGACGGCTCGGGCTGGGCGGTCAGGTCCAGCTCGATCAACGCCAAGGCCTCAACCCTCCTGATACGACTCCTGGTACGACCAGACGACCAGCTCGCCGTACATCGTGCGGCACACCAGCCGGCTGGGTGCGGCCTGGCAGTCCCCGGTACCCGCCGGCAGGGCGCCGAGCACCCGCGGCCGTGCGTCGCCCGGGCGGGCGACGGCGACCATGGTACGACCCCGGGTGTCGGCGGCCCGGACGAGCAGCAGGTTGCCGTCCTCCCCGCCCCCGGTCACCGGCCGCCAGCCGCGCAGCGAGAGCCGGAGGGCGCCGGTCTCGACGTCGACCACGCCGAGCGGGATGGTGCCGTCGGTGCCGCCGTAGGCGACGAAGAGCGTCCCGAACTGCTCGATCTCCTGCCATCCGCGCCGGGTCCAGAGGGTGTCCCCGGTCGCCGGGTCGATCGCGCGCACCCCACCCGCGCCGCTCAGGCAGGCAAGAACACCACAAGCCTGCATCTGGTACGAGCTTCCGGCCGGCTCGGTCCACAGCTGCTTGAGCGTGACCGGGTCGTACGCCGAGATCTCCGCCCCCGCCTCACCCGGGTGCCGCAGCAGGATCTTGCCGTCCGCCACCACGGGATTGTCCGGGTTGTAGTCGGCGGCCGGCACCTTGGCCGTGGCCAGCAGCTTGCCGGTGTCGAGGTCGTGCACGGCGAACGTCCGGTTGTCGTGCACCAGCAGCATGCGGGAGCTTTCGTCGGCGACGCCGGGCACGCCGAGCAGGACGGCGGTGGACGGCACCGGCACCGTCCACAGGGTGCGCCCGGTCGTCGAGTCGACGGCCTCGATCGGGCCCTGCACCCGGCGGCCGGTGCCGGTGAGGCTGCGCACCGACGAGACCGCGAGCAGCCGGGACGAGCCGGCCACGGTGATCACGTTGCCCGGCCGCTCCCACTGGGAGGCACCGGTGAAGACCGAGACCGCGGTCGTGCCCGGCTCGGTGGCCCCGGTCGTCCACGGGCGCATGAGGACGAGGTCTTCGCTCAGCCGCAGCCGGTACGCCGGGGTCGATTGCCCGGCCTGCCACCGCATCTGGCCGCTGGTCAGGTCGTACGAGGTCAGGAGCCCGAAGGTTTGGGCGAGCAGCTGGCCGTCACCGCTCAGCGCGTAGGTGTCGGCCGGCCCGACCTGGAGCCGGAAGATCGTCGCCAGCGGGGACCGGGCCGGCGCGACCGAGCCCGCGGTCAGCATCAGCACGACCACGGCCAGGATCGCGGCCGGGAACCACAGCGGCACCGTCGGCCGGCCCGGGGAGTCGTACGTCGGCGGTTCGCCGCGCTCGAGCCCAAGATCGATAACGACCATGCCGGCGGTGTCTTCCATCGCCTAAAAATAACGAGTGCATAACGGAAGCGCCGTTGTGCCGCCCGCTTTGCGGTACTTCCGGAGTTTTTACGGCAAGGTCTGCGGCTCGGCCGCCTCCTCCAGACGGGACACCCACTCGGTCACGTCGCGGGCGATGTCCTGCGCGGTCAGGCCCAGCGCGGCCAGGATCTCGGCCCGGGTGCCGTGCGGGTGGAAGCCGGTGGGCACGCCGAAGTCGCGCAGCGGCAAATCCACGGCCGCGTCGCGCAGGGCGCTGGCCACGGCGTCGCCGACCCCGCCGGCCCGGATGCCGTCCTCGAGGGTGACGACCATGCGGTGCCCGCCGGCCAGACCGACGAGCTCGACCGGGACCGGGCGGACCCAGCGCGGGTCGACCACCGTGACGCCGTAGCCCTGCTCGGCCAGCCGGTCGGCGACCTCGAGGCCGAGACCGGCGAAGGAGCCGACCGCGATCAGGAGGACGTCCTTCCGGTCGCTCTCGCGCAGCACGTCGACCTGGCCGAGGCGGCGCACGGCGGGAGTCGCGGGCGCCACGGACCCGGTCGGGAACCGTACGATCGTCGGCCCGTCGTCGACCGCGACCGCCTCGCGCAGCTCCTCGCGCAGGGTGTCCGCGTCGCGCGGCGCCGCGATGCGCAGGCCCGGCACCACGCCGAAGACGCTCATGTCCCAGATGCCGTAGTGGCTCGGGCCGTCCGGCCCGGTGACGCCCGCGCGGTCGAGCACGATGGTGACCGGCAGCCGGTGCATGGCGATATCGAGCAGCACCTGGTCGAAGGCGCGGTTGAGGAACGTGGCGTAGACGGCGACGACCGGGTGCAGCCCGCCCATCGCCAGGCCGGCCGCGCTGGTGGCGGCGTGCTGCTCGGCGATGCCCACGTCGTAGACCCGGTCGGGGTGCTTGCGGGCGAGCGCGGCGATGCCGGTCGGCTCGGCCATGGCGGCGGTGATGCCGACGATGTCCGGCCGCTCGTCGGCGATCTTCACCAGCTCCTCGGCGAAGACGTGCGTCCACTTCACCGACGGCTTGGCCAGCAGCTTGCCGGTCTCGACGTCGAAGGCGCTGCCCGGGCCGTGCAGGCGGTCGGCCTCGTCGAGCTCGGCCGGCCGGTAGCCGTAGCCCTTGCGGGTCACCGCGTGCACGATGACCGGCGCGTTGAAGCCCTTGGCCCGCCGCAGCGCCGACTCCATCGCCTCCACGTCGTGGCCGTCGACCGGCCCGATGTACTTCAGGCCGAGGTCCTCGAACATCGGCTGCGGGCTGACCGCGTCCTTGATGCCCTTCTTGACCGCGTGCAGCACCTCGTAGACCGGCTTGCCCACCACCGGCGTCGAGCCGAGCGCTTCCTTCACCAGGTCGAGCACCCGCTCGTAGCCCGGGTTGAGCCGCAGCGTCGACAGGTGGTCGGCCAGCCCGCCGATCGTCGGCGCGTACGAGCGCCCGTTGTCGTTGACGACGATGACCAGCCGGTTCTTCGCGGCCGCGATGTTGTTGAGCGCCTCCCAGCACATGCCGCCGGTGAGCGCGCCGTCGCCGACCACCGCCACCACATGGCGATCCTCACCCCGCAGCGCGTACGCCTTCGACATGCCATCGGCGTAGGAGAGAGCGGTCGAGGCATGCGAGTTCTCGATCAGGTCGTGCTCGCTCTCGGCCTGGCTCGGGTAGCCGGACAGCCCGCCGCGCTGGCGCAGCAGGTCGAAGCCGTCCTGGCGGCCGGTGACAATCTTGTGCACGTACGCCTGGTGGCCGGTGTCGAAGAGCAGGCTGTCCCGCGGGGAGTCGAAGACCCGGTGCAGCGCCAGCGTCGTCTCCACGATGCCCAGGTTGGGCCCGAGGTGACCGCCGGTGCGCGACACCTTGGCCACCAGGAAGTCGCGGATCTCGGCGGCCAGCAGCGTCAGCTGCTCGGGGGTCAGGCGCTTGAGGTCACCCGGACAGGTGATGGACGCCAGCAGGCCGGTCGAGGCGGGGTGGGCTTCGCTCATGGCTGCGAAGTCTATCGGCGCTGCGTGTGCACGCACGCCGCGCGAACGGTCAGAGCCTGGTCCTACACACAACCTGCACATTGCCGCGAACGGTGAGTTCCCTCACAGCCCGGTCGGTATGGCATCCTTGAACGCCTGCGCAACTGGCGGCAAGGGATGGGTCAACCATCGGGGAGCCGGCCACGGGAGTCGACCGCCTGGGTTCCCGTGCCGAGGAGATATTCATGCCTTCGACCGCCCGCCTGCTGCCCGGCGCTCCCGTCGCCGAGGCCGTGCTCGCCGACGTCACCGCCCGCGCGGCCCGCCTCCGCGAGCGGGGCATCACGCCGAGCCTGGCCACGATCCTGGTCGGCGACGACGACGCGAGCGCCGGCTACATCCGCATCAAGCAGCGCCAGGCCGCCGACCTCGGCTTCGACTCGCCGCACCGCCACCTGCCGGCCGCCACCACCCAGGACGAGCTGCTCCGGGTGATCGCCGAGTTCAACGCCGACAAGGCCGTGCACGGCGTGCTCATCCAGTACCCGATCCCCGCCCACCTCGACTACGACGCCGCCCTGCTGACCCTCGACCCCGACAAGGACGTCGACGGCATGCACCCGCTCAACATGGGCCGCCTGGCGCTGGGCATGCCCGGCCCGCTCCCGTGCACCCCCGCCGGCATCGAGGCGCTGCTCGCCCACTACGAGATCCCGGTCGCCGGCCGCGAGGTCGTCATCCTCGGCCGCGGCGCCACGCTCGGCCGCCCGCTGGCGATGCTGCTGGCCCAGAAGCGCCCCACCGCCAACGCCGCCGTCACCGTCGTGCACACCGGCGTGGCCGACTGGCCCCGCTACACCCAGCGGGCCGACATCCTGGTCGCGGCGGCCGGCGTCCCCGGCATCATCCGCCCCGAGCACGTGAAGCCCGGCGCCGTCGTCATCGGCGCCGGCGTCCGCTACGAGGGCCGCCGCCTGCTGCCCGACGTGGACGAGTCGTGCGCCGAGGTGGCCGGCGCCATCACTCCTAGGGTGGGCGGCGTGGGCCCCACCACCGTCGCCATGCTCTTCCGCAACGTCATCGAGGCCGCCGAGCGCGCGAACTAGGGTTCCAGCAGCGCGACGCACTCCACGTGCTGGGTCATCGGGAAGCAGTCGAAGGCGCGCAGCCCGGCCAGCCGCCAGCCGGCCGCCCGGAAGGTGGCCACGTCGCGGGCCAGGGCGGCCGGGTCGCAGGCCACGTAGGCCACCGCACGCGGCCGGGCCGCGGCGATTGCCTTCACGACCCGGGCGCCGGCGCCGGCGCGCGGCGGGTCCAGCACCACCAGGTCGACCGGCCCGGTGACCCGGCGGCGGTGCAGGGCGGGCTCGACCCGGGCCTCCACGACCTCGACCGTGGGCAGGTCGGTGAGGTTGGCCCGGGCCGCGGCGCACCCCAGCGGGGACGACTCGACCAGCGTGGTGCGGGCGCCGGTCCGCTCGGTCACGGCCGCGGCGAAGAGGCCGGCGCCGCCGTAGAGGTCCCAGGAGACCTCGCCCGGCGCCGGGGCGAGCAGGTCGAGCACGGCGCCGGCCAGCGTGTCGGCGGCGGCCGGGTGGATCTGCCAGAAGCTCTCGGGCGGCAGCGACCAGCGCCGGCCCACCGCCTTCTCCACGACCTCCGCCGGCCCGGCCGACGGTCCACGGGTGGCGACCGGCGCATCGAGGAGGTCGTCGAACGGAAGGGTGCCGCCGCCGGACGGGCGGGTCTGCACGGCGACGTCACCGCCGGCGGAGGCGACCGCCTCGACCGCGTCGTCGTCCGGCCAGGACCGCTCGAGCAGGTCCAACCCCTGGATGGCGGGGTGCGCGATCAGGCAGCGGTCGATCGGCACCACCTGATGGGAACGGTGCTGGAGCAGGCCGGCCCGGCCGGCCGCGTCGACGGCGTAGCGGACCCGGCTCCGCCAGCCCAGCAGGCCGCCGGGGAGGGCTTCCACGCGTACCGGGAAATCGCCCAGGCCGGCCAGGCGCCCGAGCTGCTCGCGGACCACCGCGCCCTTCCACCGCAGCTGGGCATCGCCGGAGGCGTGCTGAAGGTCGCAGCCACCGCAAGCACCGGGATGCGCGTAGGGACAAGGGGGTTGCACGCGATCCGGCGAGGCCTCCAGGACCTCGACCGCATCGGCCCGCAGATAGCTCCGATGCCGCTCGGTGATCTCGGCGATCACCCGCTCACCCGGCAGGGCATGGCGGACGAAGAACACGCGGTTGTCGAGCCGGGCCACGCAATGGCCACCGTGGGCGGGCGCGCCCACCTCCAGCTCCACCCGATCCCCTTCGACCAGGTCCACGCTGGGGTCGGTCATGTGCGCGCTTCCTCGTTCGTGGTCTCGCCTGAGGTGGGATGCGTCCGCGGGCCCCGCGACGGGCCCCGGCTCAGCGTGCGGTCGAAGCGCTCGAGGTCGCGGTCCTGGCTGGAGCGCAGCTGCCAGGGCACGCTGGTCACCATCACGCCCGGCTCGAACAGCAGCCGGCCCTTGATGCGCAGGGCGCTCTGGTTGTGCAGCAGGTTCTCCCACCAGCGGCCCACCACGTACTCGGGCACGAAGACGGTGACCACGTCGCGCGGTGAGCCGCGCCGGATGCCCTTGACGAAGTCGATGATCGGGCGGGAGATCTCCCGGTACGGCGAGTCGACCACCGTGAGCGGGACCGGTATCTGCCGGCGCTCCCACTCGTCCTGGATCGCCCGGGTGTCCTTGTCGTCGACGTTGACGGTGAGCGCGGTGAGCGTGTCGGGCCGGGTCGCCTGGGCGTAGGCCACCGCGCGCAGCGTCGGCATGTGCACCTTGCTGACCAGCACGACCGCGTGGTTCCGGCTGGGCAGCACCGGCCGCTCGTCGGTGGGCTGCAGCTCCTGCGCGACCCGGGTGTAGTGCTTGTGGATGCCGAGCATGGTGACGTAGATGACGAGCATCGCGGCGATCGCGATCCAGGCCCCGAGCAGGAACTTGGTGACCAGCACGACGATCAGCACGGCGCCGGTGAGACCCATGCCGAACGCGTTGATGGCCCGCGAGCGGATCATCTTGGCCCGCCGGGCCGGATCTCGCTGGGTGCGCAGCAGCCGGTTCCAGTGCCGGATCATGCCGCCCTGCGACAGCGTGAACGACACGAACACGCCCACGATGTAGAGCTGGATGAGCCGGGTCACCTCGGCCTGGAACGCCACCACCAGCACGATCGCCGCGATCGCCAGGAAGATGATGCCGTTGGAGAAGGCCAGCCGGTCGCCGCGGGTGTGCAGCTGGCGCGGCAGGTACCGGTCCTGGGCCAGGATCGAGCCGAGCACCGGGAAGCCGTTGAAGGCGGTGTTCGCGGCCAGGAACAGGATCAGGGCGGTGACCGCGCCGACCACGTACAGCAGGAAGCCGTGCCCGAAGACCGTCTCGCCGAGCTGGGCGGTGACCGTCTTCTGGTCGTAGTTGGGCGGCCCGGAGACGATCTGCGTGGTCGGGTCCTCGACGTACTGCAGGTGGGTCAGGCGGGAGAGCACGATGATGCCGACCAGCATGATGATCGCGATGGCGCCGAGCAGCATCAGCGTGGTCGCCGCGTTCTTGCTCTTGGGCGGCTTGAACGCGGGCACGCCGTTGGAGATGGCCTCGACGCCGGTCAGCGCCGCGCAGCCGGAGGAGAAGGTGCGCAGCAGCAGGTACGCAAACGCGAAGCTGGTCAGGTTGCTGTGCTCGGCGGTGATCACCAGATCGGCGCTCGGCGCGCGCAGGTCCTGGCCGAGGACGAAGACGCGGAACAGGCCGGTGAGGATCATGCCGACGATGACGATGATGAAGGCGTACGTCGGAATCGCGAAGGCCGTCCCCGACTCGCGCAGGCCCCGCAGGTTCAGCGCCGTCAGGATGGCGATGGCGCCGACCGCGATGGGCACCTTGTGGTCGGCCACGAAGGGCACCACCGAGCCCAGGTTGTTCACGCCCGAGGCGGTCGACACCGCGACCGTCAGGATGTAGTCGACCAGCAGCGCGCTGGCGACGCCGAGGCCGGCCCGCGGACCGAGGTTGACCGTGGCCACCTCGTAGTCGCCGCCGCCCGAGGGGTACGCGTGCACGTTCTGCCGGTAGCTGGCGACCACCGTGATCATCACGATGGCCACGGCCAGGGTGATCCAGGGCGAGATCACGAAGGCGCCGGCGCCCGCGATCGAGAGCGTCAGGAGGATCTCGTCGGGCGCGTACGCCACGCTCGACAGCGCGTCGCTGGCGAAGACGGGCAGCGCGATCCGCTTGGGCAGCAGCGTGTGCTGCAGCTTGTCGGAGCGGAACGGTCTGCCCAGCAGCAGCCGCTTGGCGAGGGAGGTCGTACTGGCCACGAGTGCCAAGGGTACGGCCGCACGCCGGGCCGCGTACCCCGCCCCGGCCGCCGCCCGTCGCGGGCACATGGCACGCTCACACATGTGAGCATTGATCCGGGAGGGCGCGACGCGTGCACGTGGTGATCATGGGGTGTGGCCGGCTCGGCTCCACGCTCGCCCAGAACCTCGAGACCCGGGGCCATTCGGTCGCGGTGATCGATCAGAACTCGGACGCCTTCCGGCGGCTCGGCGCCGACTTCGGCGGCATCACGGTGACCGGCATCGGCTTCGACCGGGACGTGCTCCGCTCGGCCGGCATCGAGCGGGCCGACGCGTTCGCGGCGGTCTCCAGCGGCGACAACTCCAACATCATCTCGGCCCGGCTCGCGCGCGAGACGTTCGGCGTCTCCCGGGTCGTGGCCCGCATCTACGACGCCCGCCGGGCCCAGGTCTACGAGCGGCTGGGGATCCCCACGGTGGCCACCATCCGCTGGGCCGCCGACCGCATGGTCCGGCACCTGGTGCCCGAGGGCACGGTCGAGGTCTTCCGCGACCCGACCAGCGTGGTCTCGATCGTCGAGGTGCCGCTGCACCGCGACTGGGTCGGCCGCACGCTCAAGGCGCTGGAGGAGGTCACCGGCGCCCGGGTGGCCTACCTGATGCGCTTCGGGATGGGCACGCTGGGCACCGCGTCCACCGTCATCCAGGACGGCGACCAGGTCTTCATGCTGGTCACCGACGACACCGTCGGCACCGTGCTCGACCTCGCCTCGGGCTCGCAGAGGGAAGGGCACTGACCATGCGGATCGCCATCGCCGGGGCCGGCAACGTGGGCCGGTCGATCGCGCAGGAGCTGATCGGCAACGGCCACCGGGTCATGCTGATCGAGCGGCAGCCCCGCCAGCTGCGCCCGGAGCGGGTGCCGGAGGCCGAGTGGGTGCTCGCCGACGCGTGCGAGCTGTCCAGCCTCGAGGAGGCGGACGTGGCCGGGTGCGACGTGGTGGTGGCCGCCACCGGTGACGACAAGGCCAATCTGGTGGTCTCGCTGCTGGCCAAGACCGAGTTCGCGGTGCCGCGGGTGGTGGCCCGGGTCAACCGGGCCGAGAACGAGTGGCTCTTCACCGAGCAGTGGGGCGTCGACGTGGCGGTCAGCAAGCCGCGCTTGATGGCGGCGCTGGTCGAGGAGGCGGTCACGGTCGGCGATCTGGTACGCCTGATGACCTTCCGCCAGGGCGAGGCCAACCTGGTCGAGATCACCCTTCCCCGGCATGCACCGTACGAGGGGAAGCCCGTCCGCAGTGTGCCGCTGCCCCGCGACGCGGCCCTCGTGGCGATCCTGCGCGGCAAGCGTGTCGTGGTGCCGACCGCGGACGACCCGCTCGAGGCCGGCGACGAGCTGATCTTCGTCTGCACCACCGAGGTCGAGGACCAGATCCGGGCCGTCGTGCTGGGCAGCGAGGGCCGGGAGATGGGCGCTTAAGCCGAGTTGACCGCGGCCTAGGCCGGTGCAGCCTTCTGTGTGCTGGTCACACGATGGATGGCCCACGCGGTGAAGGCGAACGTGGCGGCGTAGATCGGCCAGCTGATCAGGATGCGGACGATGCCGAGCGCGTTCGCCTCGCCGAGGGCCCACAGGTAGTACTGGATGCCGGCCCGGATGCTGAGCGAGACGACCCAGACCAGGGTCAGCCACTGGAACGTGCGGAACAGGCGGGCGTTGCCGAACCAGTCCTGGTGGCCCTTGTTCGCCATGATCCCCCACGCGTACCCGATGATGGGCTTGCGCACCACCACCGAGAGCAGCAGCACCGCGGCCTGACCGAAGGTCAGCAGGATGCCGGGCAGGTAGAAGTTCTTCGCCTCGCCGGTGCGCCAGGCCAGGAACGCGCCGATGGCGATGCCGAACAGGCCGTTGACCGCGTGCCGGACCGGCTCCTTGCGGATCAGGCGGTAGACGCCGATGCCGACGGCCGAGGTCACCGAGCCGGCCAGCGCCCAGTAGAGCGCCGTCTGCTTGTCGAGACCGACCACCGCGTCCCCGAGGACGACGTTGAGCAGCACGAACACGAGGACGGGCAGGCTCGACTCGATGAGCCCGCGCACGCCGCCCAGCTGCTCGGCGATCTGCTCGCTCATCGACGGGAGAGGCTCCTCCTCGTCGGAGGGAACCTCGTGGAGCTCAAGCTCCTCGACGACCTCCTCGGCGAGCCGTTCCTCCACGGTTTCGTGCGCGGCGTGACGCGGCTCGCTGCCGGGTGTCACCGGGGCGCCTCCAGCTCGTAGTACGGGTTGTAGATCACCTTGCGGTCGTCCCGGACGGCGATGCGGCCGCGCGCGGTGAGCTGCCGCCCCGGCTCGATGCCGGCGATCGACCGGCGACCCAGGAAGACGAGCGTGACCACGTCGCTGCCGTCGTAGAGGTCGGCCTCCAGCGTCGGCAGGTTGGTGCGAGGAGTGTACGCCACCGTGCGCAACCGGCCCGACACGGAGACGACCTGCCCCCGCGTGCACTGGCCGGCCGGCATCGCGCCGCACTTGGCGCTCTCCCGCTGCAGCTGCTCCGCATCCAGCTCGGAGTCGGACGCGGTCAACCGATCGAAGAACTTGCGCAGGCTCGTGCGCTCGTCGGTCGTCATGACCCTCTCCCTGCTCGCACGTTCCGAGGAACGGCCGCCCCGACGGGGATTCGTGCATCCACGGTACGCCGCCGGGGCCCGTGAATCACGCCTGCCGGCCGTTCGCGCCCTGCTCCTGCTGAGCGGCCGCGGCCTGCTCGGTCATCTCCTTGGGCAGGCGCAGCGGAAGCGCCTCACGGACCGGCCGGGCCTCCTGGTCGCGGATCACCACGAGGCCGGACAGCACCTCGCCGAGCGCGCCCTCGCGACCCCGGTCGGCGGCCGCCGCGCCCTGGTAGAGCGCCCGCACCATCCAGCGCGGCCCGTCGACGCCGACGAACCGGACGTCGGCCGGGCCCTCGGGGGTGTTCACCCGGGCGGTGAGCTCGACGCCGTACGGCCCCGGCACCTCGCGCGGCGCCACGCCGTCGGCCTTCATCGCCGCGGCGATCTCGGCCCGGACCTCGTCCCAGATGCCCTCCGACCGCGGCGCCGCGAAGACGCCGAGCTGGAGCGCGCTGTCGCCGTCGACGAGCACGATCTGCTCGACCGCGCCGTCCGGGTTGGCCTGGACGCGTACCTCGACGCCCTCGATCGCGGGGATCAGCAGGCTGCCGAGGTCGAGCCGCTGCACGCCCTCGGGCGCCCACCGCTGGTCCCAGGGGCCGCGCTCGGGCGCCACCGGTTCGTCGTCGGCCGCGAGGCTCTGCGCCAGCGCCGCGGACGGCGGCGCGTCGGTCGCACGCACATGCTTCGGGCCGCCGCGCTTACGGGAGAACATCACTGCCACCTTCCGTGATCAAGGACTGATGCCCACCGGTCGACCCGGTGCCGCCGGCACCGCGCGCGGTGTCGTCGAGGGTGTCGACCACGTGGAACACGGCCCGCTCGACCCGCTGGACCACCAGCTGGGCGATGCGGTCGCCACGAGAGATCTTGACGGTCTTCTCCCGGTCGTGGTTGACCAGAATGACCAGAACTTCGCCGCGGTAGCCGGCGTCGACCGTACCGGGCGCGTTGAGCACGGTCACACCCAGCCGGGCGGCCAGCCCCGAGCGCGGGTGGACGAGGCCGACGTAGCCCTCCGGGATCGCCACCGCGATGCCGGTGCGCACCGCCCGGCGACCGCCCGGTGCAAGCTCGGCCTCCTCGGCGGCGACCAGGTCGGCGCCGGCGTCACCGGGATGGGCGTAGCCCGGCAGCGGCAGGTCGGGGTCCAGCCGGCGAACGGGGATCACTACTTCGGTCAAGGCTGAGTTCCTTCTCCAGGGGGCGCACTCACCCTGCCATCCTGCCGTGCCCGGCCCCGGAGGCGCGCCGTACCCTTCCAGGGTGACACCGCAGTCGCCCGCGCGCAGCACCGCACCCGCCGTCTACACCGAGCGGCTCGGGCTTTCGCCGTGGGCGTGGCCGGCCGCGCTGGCCGTCGTGCTGATCGTCGGGTTCGAGGTGCTGCTCGGCTTCGACCGCATGCCGGCCTGGATCCCGTTCGCGGTTCTGGTGCCGCTCACCGTGGCCGGGCTGATCTGGTTCGGCCGCATCCGGGTGACCGTCACCGCCGACGAGCTGCTGGTGGACGACGCGCGCCTGCCGCTCGCGGTGATCTCCGACGTGGTCGCGCTCGACGCGGCCGGCAAGCGCGAGGCCCTCGGCGTCGGCGCCCACCCGCTCGCCTTCGTCATCCAGCGGCCCTGGATCGGCCCGGCGGTGCAGGTGCTGCTCGACGACCCGGCCGACCCGACGCCGTTCTGGGTGGTCTCGACCCGGCGGCCGGTCGAGCTGGCTACCGCTCTGCTGGCGGCAAAGCGGGACGGTTCTTCTTGAGGTCCTTGCGGACGTGGTCGCCGAGCATGCGGGTGGCCCGGCGGTTCAGGTAGCCGGCGACCGCCGCCCCGGTGAGCAGCGGGCCCAGCGTGCTCAGGCTCCGGCCGAAGCGGCGCAGCAGGCTTCGCTGCAGGTCACGGCGGGCGGCCGTGCCGAGCACGGTGGCCACGCCGACCCCGGGCAGCAGCGGGTTGATGCCGCGCTGCTGCGACCAGGACTGCAGCAGCACGAGCGCGCGCTCGCCGGCGGCGCCCTCCAGCGGCCGGCCGTAGGCCTCGTGCAGCTCGCCCAGCAGCTTCAGCTCGATCGCCACGACCGCGACCGTCTCGGCGGCCAGCAGCACCGGCGCGGAGAGCAGCGTGGGCGTGGCGACCCACTCGACGGCGGCCACGCCGCCGCCGACCGCGCCGATCCCCGCGGTCGCCCGCGCGGCGTTGCGGATCAGGCGCTCGGCCAGGTCGTCGTCGTCCAGGCCCGGGAAGTGGCGCTGCAGGGTCGCCCGGTCGCGGACCGGTACGTGCGGCGCCACGTCGGTGACCACGTCGGCCATCCAGCGCAGCGCGGCCTTGGGCCGGAACAGCTGACCCAGCCCGCGCCGGCGGATGTCGCCGACGAGCCGGCCGAGCAGCTCGCGCCGGTTCGCCGGCTCGAGATCGTCGGCGGTCAGCGCCGCGACGGTCTTGCCCAGGTCGGCGTCGACGTCCTTGCCCGGGTCGGCGTCCTTGCCCGGGTCGGCGTCAGCGGCGGGCGTGGCGGCGCCCGTCTCCGCGCCCGTCTCCGCGCCCGGCGAGACATCCGGCGAAGGGTGGCTCATGAAGGTCCTCCCGTCGTGCGTGGCATCTGTTCTCCCAGATGCCCGATCGTGTCCCCGGTCCAAACCAGGGAACGCCCGCACGCCCGACCGCCTGCCCACGGCCGGGTGGTGGCGCGCTGCGCGCGAGCCGCCGTCAGGCGCACTCGCGGCAGATCAGCTCCCCGTTCCGCTCCACGGCCAGCTGGCTGCGGTGGTGAACCAGGAAGCATCGGGCACAGCGGAACTCGTCGGACTGCATGGGCAGCACCTTGACGGTCAGCTCCTCGTCGGCCAGGTCGGCGCCGGGAAGCTCGAAGCTCTCCGCCACCTCGACCTCGTCGACGTCCACTGAGCCCGACTGCGAGTCGGCGCGACGGGCCTTGAGCTCCTCGAGGCTGTCCTCGCCGAGGTCGACCTCATCGCGACGCGGGGCGTCGTAGTCGGTGGCCATCGGATTTCACTCTCCTGTATCGATGAGTCACTTGGCGTTAGTAACGCCGGTGACGAGGTTTCGGTTCCCGCTTCCGCCGGACGATTTCTGACACTCTTGCGTACCGGAAGAAACTGCCCCGGCGAGCGCGGAACCTTACCGTCGTCGCGGCATCGTTGTACGCGTACAGGCGGCCCATTGTTCCCGATGTGACCGAGGCGACATCAAAGTAGGGGCACCAGGCTCTGGATCATCGTCGGCGCGCCGGAAGGATTCCCTGTTTCCGCATGCCTGGCGCGTAGACGCTAACCTCTCGACAGGTCCCGCCCGCCACCCGGGCACACCCGATCTGGAGCCAGCCCCATGAGCTTTGCCCGCGTCCGAGCGCTCGTCGTCGTCGGCGTGCTTGCCGTGGCCGCGGTGGTCTTCGTCATCACCGCCCTCGTCAAGGACTCCCAGGGCGGCGTGACGAACGGTCAGGACTGCCCGGCGGGCGCGCCCCTGGCCGACGTGACCCTCCCCGACGATCCGGCCGAGGTCACGATCAAGGTGCTCAACGGCACCGACAGGGCCGGGCTGGCCGAGAGCGTGACCAACGAGTTCAAGAACCGCCGCTTCACCGTCCAGAAGCCGGCCGAGAGCAAGACCAAGTACAAGGGCGTCGCCGAGATCCGGTTCGGGCCGGACGCGGTCGGCCGGGCCCAGCTGCTCCGGGCGTACTTCCTGGCCCAGTCGAAGATGGAGTACAGCGCCAAGCGCAAGGGCGCGGTCATCGACATCGTGATCGGCAACGAGTTCCGTCAGCTGGCCACCACCACCGAGGTCAACCAGTCGCTGGTCGAGGTGGGCGAGCCGACGCTGCCGCCGGGCGCCTGCGTCAAGCCGGTCAAGAAGAAGGACGAGGACTCCTAGGCGCCGCCGCCGGCGTCCAGCTCGACCAGGGCGTCGTGCAGGGGGCCGAAGAGCGCCGGCGGGGCGGCCACGACCATGCCGAGCCCGGGCGCGGCGCCCTCGAGGCCGCCGACGACCGCGCCGGCCTCGGTGGCGACCAGACCGCCGGCCGCGTGGTCCCAGGGATTGAGACCCTTCTCGTAGTACGCGTCGAGCACGCCCTCGCCGACCGAGCACAGGTCGAGCGCCGCCGCGCCGATCCGCCGGATGTCACGCACCCGGGTGATCAACTGGGCCAGCACGGCGCCCTGGTGCTCGCGGCGCTTGGCGTCATAGCCGAAACCGGTGCCGACCAGTGACTGGGACAGGTCGGTGCGGCCGGAGCAGCGCAGCCGCCGGCCGGCCCGCCACGCGCCGCCGCCGCGGGTCGCCGTCCACTCGTCGCCGGTGGCCGCGTTGATCACCACGCCGGCGAGCACCACGCCGTCCACCTCGGCCGCCAGCGAGACCGCGTACGCCGGAATCCCGTACAGGTAGTTCACCGTGCCGTCGATGGGGTCGAGGATCCAGCGCACCGCCCCGGGCGTGGGGGCCGACTCGCCGTACTCCTCGCCCAGCACGCCGTCCTCCGGCCGCACGGACCGCAGCGCCTCCACGACCTGCCGCTCCACCGCCCGGTCCGCGGCCGTCACCACGTCGGTGAGCGTGCTCTTGGTCTCGACGTCGGTGATCGCCTCGGCCCGCATCCGCCGCGCCGTCGCCGCCGCCTCGCGGGCCACCGGCAACGCGATCGCCAGCAGCTCCCCGGCCGCCCGAAACTCACTCACTTGTCTGCCCTTTCCGCCGTTACCATTCTCCCGCCACGCCTTCCCGGCGAGGTCGGCGACCCCCTGCGGCGTGCTGCGGCGGGAGGATCTCGCTGGACGGCGCTACAATTCACGCCTACCCACCGCTTCGCGAACGCAAGAGAGCGTCCCGGGGGTCCCCACACCAACACCGGCCAGCCTCTTCGCCGTGCGCTGTCGCCTCACAACCTCATCGCCTTCGGAAGGTCATTCGTGACAGAAGCCCACCAGAACGGTGCCGACGTTCGTTCCCTCACCGAGGCCCTGATCGCCCATGCGCAGGGCGCCGGCGGGCAGCTCACGTCGGCGGAGGTTGCTCGCACGCTCGAGTCCGCCGAGGTGAGTCCTCCCCAGGCCAAGAAGATTCTTCGCGGACTCGTCGACGCCGGCATCACGGTCGTCGTCGACGGCTCGGCCAGCACCCGCCGCAAGGTCGCCGCCGCGCGGGCCGCGACCCCGGCCTCGAAGGCCACGACCGCCAAGGCCGCCCCGGCCTCCAAGAAGGCCGCACCCCCGAAGCAGGCCGCCGCCGTGGCGCCGGCCGCCGAGAGCCCGGCCGACGACAAGGCCGCCCCGGCCAAGAAGGCGGTCGCGGCGAAGAAGGCCGCTCCGGTCAAGGGCGCCGTTCCCGCCAAGAAGGCGTCGCCCGCCAAGGCCGCCGGCGAGGAGGGCCCCGAGGACGCCGAGGAGATCGACCCCGAGGAGCTGGCCGCCGAGATCGAGGACGTGGTGGTCGAGGAGCCGGCCGCCATGGTCGAGGCCGCCGCCACCGACGCGGCGAGCTCGGCCACCGACGGCGACTTCGAGTGGGACGACGAGGAGTCCGAGGCCCTCAAGCAGGCCCGTCGCGACGCCGAGCTGACCGCCTCGGCCGACTCCGTCCGGGCCTACCTCAAGCAGATCGGCAAGGTCCCCCTGCTGAACGCCGAGCAGGAGGTCGAGCTGGCCAAGCGCATCGAGGCCGGGCTCTACGCGGCCGAGCGCCTGCGCGCCTGCGAGGAGGGCGAGGAGAAGCTCGAGCGGACGATGGAGCGCGACCTGCGCTGGATCGGCCGCGACGGCGAGCGCGCCAAGAACCACCTGCTCGAGGCGAACCTGCGGCTCGTGGTCTCGCTGGCCAAGCGCTACACCGGCCGCGGCATGGCGTTCCTGGACCTGATCCAGGAGGGCAACCTGGGTCTGATCCGCGCGGTGGAGAAGTTCGACTACACCAAGGGCTACAAGTTCTCCACGTACGCGACCTGGTGGATCCGCCAGGCGATCACCCGCGCGATGGCCGACCAGGCCCGCACCATCCGCATCCCGGTGCACATGGTCGAGGTGATCAACAAGCTCGGCCGCATCCAGCGCGAGCTGCTCCAGGACCTGGGCCGCGAGCCCACCCCGGAGGAGCTGGCCAAGGAGATGGACATCACCCCGGAGAAGGTGCTGGAGATCCAGCAGTACGCCCGGGAGCCGATCTCGCTCGACCAGACGATCGGCGACGAGGGCGACAGCCAGCTGGGTGACTTCATCGAGGACTCCGAGGCGGTCGTCGCGGTCGACGCGGTCTCGTTCTCGCTCCTGCAGGACCAGCTCCAGCAGGTGCTCCAGACCCTCTCCGAGCGGGAGGCCGGCGTGGTCCGGCTGCGCTTCGGCCTGACCGACGGCCAGCCGCGCACGCTGGACGAGATCGGCCAGGTCTACGGGGTCACCCGCGAGCGCATCCGGCAGATCGAGTCGAAGACGATGTCGAAGCTGCGTCACCCGTCCCGGTCGCAGGTTCTCCGGGACTATCTCGACTAGATCGTTTGGTCAACACAACGTGTCTGTTTGGTCACCACCCGTACATCAACGGGTGGTGATCAGACCGTTGTGCAGAAGTGATCGTTGACGTGGCACCCTTGGACCACGGCACACTAGCCCCAACACGTGTGACTCGGGTCCCTCCGGGGCACAGTGGGAAGGCTGCAACGGTGCAGGGTGTTGCACGATGTGAGCAGTAGCCGAGGAACATGTTCATCGGTTCGAACAGAGGAGGAAGGCGATGACCCCGACTCTCACGCCGCCGGCGGGTAGTGTGGCCGGCACCGCAGCCGATGAACGGTGCGACCGCTGCAATGCAGCCGGAAAGCTCCGTTTGACCCTGGCTGGTGGCGGTGAGCTGGTGTTCTGCGGACACCACGCCAACCGGTACGCCGAGGACCTGGTGAAGATCGCGGTTCAGTACGCGGCCGACCCGGAGTTCACCTGGCGTGGCGCGGACATGATGTCTAACTCCAACTAGATCCCCCGGTACCGAACGTAACGAAAGGGACGCCCTGGTGTGGGGGCGTCCCTTTTCACGTCGGCGATCCCCACAACTTCTCGACGGTCACCCCGAGGGCTCGGGCGATCTTGATGGCCAGGTACACCGACGGGGCGTAGTCCCCGGTCTCCATCGCGATGATGGTCTGCCGGCTCACCTGGACCGTCGCCGACAGCCCCTGCTGGGTGAGGCCGGCCTCCTTGCGCGCTAACCGGATGCGTGCGCCGGCCGCCCCGTCGGCCTCCGCCGCGCGGACCGGGCCCGACGGCGGGGCCATCAGTCCTCGTCCTCGGCCAGCGCCTCCCGGCGACGGCGGCGCCGCCCCTCGACGGTCTTGGCCACGGCGCCGCCGACCCCGCCGAGGACGCCCCCGACCATCGCGCCCTTCCAGGCGTCGCCCTCGGGCTCGTAGGCGTAGAGGGCGCCGATCAGGAACACCACGAACGGCGCGGTGCCCAGCACCGTCAGCAGCACCCGCTTGGCGTGCCAGGAGCGCGGCGTGGTGTCGACCCGCCGGCGCTGCACGTAGACCGTGCAGAGCACCATCGGGCCGAGCAGGACGGCCAGGACCACGGCGAGCGGCACGACCGCCGGCCGGCCCAGCGGCCACACCATGATCGCCGCGGCCCAGGGCACCAGCACCCACTGAAGCGAGGCGGCGGTGGCAATCCCCTCGTACCACCGGTAGCGCTCCCGCTCGTCGCCGTAGAGGTCACCGTCGAGGTCGAGATTCCACCGCACCACGCGGTCGAGCACCGAAGTCGTCATGCGTCCATCATTGTGTTAAGTCCTCTTGACGTCAAGTGCACTTAACATCACCGGTGGCCCCGCCGGAATCGCGGCTCCGCAACGGCCGGCCCTCGGGCGGTCGGGCGGCGGCGGGGCTCACATCGTCTGGATGGTCGCGATCCGCTCCTCGAGCTGCTCGATCGTGGCCTGGGCACTGGGCGGGCCGCCGCAGAGGCGGCGCAGCTCGGCGTGGATCTTGCCGTGCGGCAGGTTGGTGCGGTGGTGATGGGCCGCCACCAGGGTGTTGAGCTGGCGGCGCAGGCTGTTGCGCCGCTCCCCCGCGCTCATCGGCGCCGGCGCCGGGTCGCGCTGGGCCGGCACCGGCTCGGCCACCTTCTGCCGCTTCTGGGCGGCGATCTGGTCGGCCTGGCGCTTGGTGAGCAGCATCGATACCTGGTCGGGGGTGAGCAGGCCGGGCAGGCCGAGGTATTCGGCCTCCTCGGCGCTGCCGGTCATCGCCCCGGTGCCGAACGACGTGCCGTCGTAGATGACCTGGTCGAGCTCGGCCGTGGCGGAGAGCGCCTCGAACTGCTTCTCCAGGTCGCCGGAGGCGTCCTCCTCGCGCTGGGCCCGCTCGAGCAGGTCGTCGTCGAGACCGTCCTTCTGCTTGGGCGCGCCGAGGATGTGGTCGCGCTGCGCCTCCATCTCGGCGGCCAGCCCGAGCAGGTGCGGCACGCTGGGCAGGAAGACGGTGGCGGTCTCGCCCTCGCGCCGGGCCCGCACGAAGCGGCCGATCGCCTGGGCGAAGTAGAGCGGGGTGGAGGCGCTCGTCGCGTAGACGCCGACGGCCAGCCGCGGGATGTCGACGCCCTCGGAGACCATCCGCACGGCGACCAGCCAGCGCTGCTCGGAGGCGGCGAACGACGCGATGCGGCCGGAGGCGCCCTCGTCGTCGGAGAGCACGACCACGGCCGGCTCGCCGGTCAGCTCGTGGATCAGTTTCGCGTACGCCCGGGCGGTCTGCTGGTCACTGGCGATGATCAGCCCACCGGCGTCGGGCATGCCGTGCTCGCGCAGCTTGGTCAGCCGGGCGTCGGCGGCCCGCAGCACCTGGGGCATCCAGTCGCCGCGGTGGTCGAGGGCGGTGCGCCAGGCCTGCGCGACCAGGTCCTTGGTCATCGGCTCGCCGAGCCGGGCCGCGAGCTCGTCGCCGGCGTTGGTGCGCCAGCGGGTCTCGCCCGAGTACGCCATGAACAGCACGGGCCGCACGACCCGGTCGCGAAGCGCGTCCGCGTAGCCGTAGATGGAGTCCGCCTTCGACCGCTGGAGGCCGTCCTCGCCGCGCTCGTAGAGCACGAAGGGGATCGGGTTCTCGTCCGAGCGGAACGGGGTGCCGGTGAGCATCAGCCGCCGGGTGGCCTCCTCGAAGGCGGACTTGACGCCGTCGCCCCAGGTGCGCGAGTCACCGGCGTGGTGGATCTCGTCGAGGATGACGAACGTGCTGCGGGTCATCGTCCGCCGCCGGTGCAGGGCCGGGGCCATGCCGACCTGGGCATAGGTCAGAACCGCGCCGTGGAAGTCACGCGACGAGTGCACGTCGGAGTTGCGGAAGGCGTGGTCGAGCTGGATGCCGACCCGGGCCGCCGCCTGCGCCCACTGGGTCTTGAGGTGCTCGGTCGGGCAGACCACGGTGACCGCCTCGACGGTGCCGTCGTTCAGCAGCTCGGCCGCGATCCGCAGCGCGAAGGTGGTCTTGCCGGCGCCCGGCGTCGCCACCGCCATGAAGTCCTCGGAGCGCCGCCGCAGGTACTCCACCAGCGCTTTTCGTTGCCAGGCCCGCAGCGGCGGGAAGCTCTCCAGATCCGGCAGAGGCGGGCTCACGAACATCCCTTCGGTTCCGGACAAGAAACGCCAGCATAGCTATTGGCGGCTCACGGCACGGCGATCGGCGCGGACCAGCGCCGATAGAGAGCGAGGAGCCGCACACCGGTGATGAGCACGGCCGCGACCACCGTCGGGATCGGACCGGCCAGTCCCCAGGCGTACAGAACAGTGACGAGAATCGCGCCGCCGAGCGCCGCCACCGCGTAGATGTCACGCTGGAGCACGACCGGGATCTCGGCGGTCAGCAGGTCGCGGGCGAGGCCGCCGCCGATCGCGGTGAGCATGCCGATGAGGCACGCGCCGACCGGCGGGACGTTCGCGTCCAGGGCCTTGAGCGTGCCGGTGACAGTGAACAGGCCGAGGCCGGCCGCGTCCAGCAGCAGCACCGTCCGGCGCAGCCGGGAGAGCTGAGGATGCAGCCGGAACACGGCCATCGACGCCAGCACGGCGGTCACCGGGTAGCGCCAGTCGGCGAACGCCAGCGGAGGCACCGCGCCGATCACCAGGTCGCGCAGGATGCCCCCGCCCAGCGCGGCCACGAAGCCGACGAACGCGACGCCGAACAGGTCGAGTCGCTTGGCGATCGCGGCCGACGCCCCCGAGGCGGCGAAGACCGCGACGCCGATCAGATCGCCGACGAGCAGGCCATAGCCACTCAGTGGGCCATCGCCTCGTAGATCTCCTTGCACTGCGGGCACACGGGCGAGCCCGGCTTCGGCGTCTTGGTCACCGGGAACTTCTCGCCGCAGAGCGCCACGACGAAGGTCCCCATGACCGCGCTCTCCGCAATCTTCTCTTTGCGGACGTAATGGAACATCTCCGGACCGGTGTCGGCGTCCTTGGTTTCCGGCCGCTCCAGAATCTGGGTGCTCACGACAATCTGCCCTTCATGATTCGAGTCAAACCGCCGGCGCCCCCAGCGCGGCGGGAGTTCGAAGCTCCAGCCAGCAAGTCTGACACCTCACGCCGGAGCGGTCCAACGTCGGCCGAACGGCCTGGCACCGTACGGTAGCTCTCGTGACTGACTTCGCGATTCGATACGGCGAGCACGTGACCCGTGCGCGCCGGGACGGCCGACCGGTGGTCGCGCTGGAGAGCACGATCATCTCGCATGGTCTGCCGCACCCGGACAACCTGCGGGTGGCGCGCGAGATCGAGCAGACCGTCCGCGACAACGGCGCGGTGCCGGCCACGATCGGCATGATCGGCGGCGAGCTGGTGGTCGGGCTCGACGACGCCCAGGTCGAGCACCTGGCGCTGGCCGAGGGAGTGGCCAAGCTCAGCGTGCGCGACCTGGCGGTGGCGGCGGCCCGCCGGGCGGACGGCGCCACCACGGTCGCGGCGACCAGCGCGGTCGCGGCGGCGGCCGAGATCGGCGTCTTCGCCACCGGCGGGCTCGGCGGCGTGCACCGCGAGGCGAGCGTGACCTTCGACGAGTCGGCCGACCTGGTGACGCTGGCCCGGACGCCGATCGTGGTGGTCTGCGCCGGAGTCAAGTCGATCCTCGACGTCGGGGCCACGCTCGAGCGCCTCGAGACGCTCGGCGTCGCGGTGGCCGGCTACCGCACCAAGCGTTTTCCGGGCTTCTTCATCACCGACGGCGGCTTCGACATCGACTGGGAGCTCGACTCGCCCGAGCAGGTGGCCGACGTGATCCGGGCCCGGGCCGACCAGGCCGTCGGGGCGGGCGCGCTGATCCTGGCCAACCCGCTGCCCACCGACGAGCAGCTCGACCCGGCGCTGCACGACCGCACCCTCGCCGAGGGCCTGGAGCTGCTGGCCCGCGATCACATCACCGGCAAGGCGGTCACCCCGTTCCTGCTCTCGCACTTCCACGAGAGCACCGAGGGGCAGAGCCTGGCGGTGAACGTGCGGATCATCCTGCGCAACGCCGCGCTGGCCGCGCGGATCGCGGTGGCGAGCACCTCGACGCCCGCGCCGCTGGGCTTCTCCGCGGCGTGACGGGAGGCGGGGCCGAAGGCGTGACGGACGGCGGGGTTGTCGTCGTCGGGGACCTGGTCACCGACGTGCTGGTGGCGCACGACGGCCCGATCCAGATCGGCTCGGACACCGCCGCCGCGATCACCGTGCGCGGCGGCGGCCAGGCCGCCAACACGGCGGCCTGGCTGGCCCGGGCCGGCCGCCGGGTGACGCTGGTGGCCGCCGTCGGCGACGACCCGGCCGGCCGGGAACGGGTGGCCGAGCTGAGCGCGGCCGGCGTGCACTGCGCGGTGCGGGCGCACGCCGGGGCGGTGACCGGAAGCGTGGTGGTGCTGGCCGGCCCCGAGGAGCGCACGATGGTCACCGACCGGGGCGCGTCGTTGCTGCTCGACCCGGCCGACGTGGTCGCCGCGCTGCGCCGGGCGGACGCCACCCACCTGCATCTTTCCGGCTATCCGTTGCTGCACGAGGGCTCCCGGCCGGCCGGTCTCGCGGCTCTGGCGGCCGCTTCCGAGCGGGGACTCACGACGAGCGTCGACGCGGCCTCGGCGGCGCCGTTGCGGTCGGTGGGTGCGACCGCTTTCCTGGCCTGGGTACGCGGCGCCGACCTGCTGCTGTGCAACGCGGACGAGGCGGCCGTGCTGGCCGGTCCGGGCGAGGCGGCCGAGCAGGCGGGGCGGCTGACCGCGCACGTGCGGAACGCCGTGGTCAAGCGAGGTGCGGCCGGATCCGTCTGGGCCGGCTCGGACGGCCGTCGGTGGCACGGGACGGCCTCGCGCGTACCGGTGAAGGATCCGACCGGTGCGGGTGACGCCTTCGCCGCCGGCCTGCTCGCCGCCTGGTGTTCCGGCCTCGGGCCGGAGGAAGCGCTCGCGGCCGGCGCCGCGCTCGGAGCGGAAGCGGTCGCCCAGATCGGCGCCCGGCCGCGCGGGAACTAACGCTCGCGATCCCGCTCGGGAGCCACCCAGCGATCGCCCTCGACCACCTCGGAGTCGATGGTCAGGTATTCCACCTCTTCGACGGAATGCTGGGCCAGCGACGGCTGCGCCTTCTGCCGGGCGGCGGCGTCGGCGGCCCGCTCGGCCTTGCTCCGCGCCGGCCGGTCGTTGGCGATGAGCACGGCCATCCACGGCAGCACGACCACGCCGATCGCGCACAGGATCAGCCACAGGCCCAGCAGCGGCGGTCGCACGCTGGCCAGGATCGCGCCGACGATCAGGCAGAAGACGCGCAGGCCCATCATGACGCCGTAGCGGATCTGCCGGCTGTGGAACTGCTCGTCCTGGCTGCGGGCCGCGTCGGTGATCAGGACCGGCCGCTCCGGCTGCTTCTTCACGGTGGGGTACTCCGATCGACCCCCCATACTTGCACCGCCGGACCCGTGATGCCCAGCAAAGATGTCCCGGGTCAGTCGCCGGCCGCCCGCTCCTCGATCCGCTCGACCGCCTCGGCCGCCCGTTCCTGCAGCCAGAGCAGCTCCTCCGGGCCGAACCGGCGCGGCTTCACATCGAGGACGCAGAGGCCGCCGAGCACGTGACCGGCGTGTGAGATGAGCGGCGCGCCCGCGTACGAGCGGAGGCCGACGACCGTGACCAGTGGGCTGTCCCGGAACAATGGGTCGGCGGCGAAGTCGGCCACGGCGTGCGGCGCCCGGGTGGTCATCATCGGCAGGCAGAACGCCCACTCCATCGGGGTGCCGCCGGACTCGAGGAGCCACTCCGGCCGCTCGCCGTGTTCGGCGATGAAGATCTGTGCCGTGTTCAGCAGCACGTCGACCAAGGCGAACGGGGCGTCCAGCCGGACCGCGACCTCGTCGACGATGTCGCGTAGGTACGGCCGCTCGGCCTCCCGATCGAGGCCGAGGCGGGCCACGTCGGCCAGCCGGGGCACCGCGCGGGCCGGCCGCTGGAGGTCGTCCAGGGTGAGCCCGGTCGTCATGACGACACCGATCGGCTCAGCGCTTCGTAAGTGATCACGCGGACCTTGGTCGACCGGCCGGCCACCCGCATCATGTCGCCCACGGCCATCATGTGCTCGGCCATCCGGCGCAGGTCGGCGGTGTTCTCCAGCGGACGGTTCAGTCCGAGCTCACGAGCACCCAGGTCCCACATGCCCTCGGCGACCCGCGGGCCGACGAGCTCGCCCAGCGCGCGCAGCGCCTCGTCCTCGGTCGGGCGTTCCTGCCCGTACTGATTGCCCGGCGTCATCTGATTCCCCCGCTCAGAACAGTTCGATGATGGGCGCGGCGTCCGCCTCGGCCTGTCCTCCAGTGCTCGCGGCATGCGTGGAGCGCTGCCGTCCCATGACGTGGCGTGCCCGCAGATCGTCCACTCGAATCATCCGCTCTTTCACCGCGTCGGAGGCGAGAATGCCCTCGGCGTAGGCGGCCACGTCCTCGTTCTGCCGGCGAACGTCCGCCACCGCCTCGGCCACGTGTTCGAGCATCTGCCGGCTGATGTCCTGGAACTGAACGTGACCGACCGCGCCGGTGGTTTCCGTGGAGAGCGCGGCCGAGCTGGCCTCGACCTGCTCGGCGGCCCGGATCGTGTCCTGCAGGATGCCGGAGACCATCTCCGACATCTCGCGCTGGGCGTTGGCGATGCCGGAGAGCCGCCGGGTCATCGCCGTCTCGGCGCCGGCCGTCTCGAGCGAGCTGTCGTCCCGGTCGAACGTGCTGTCGTCGGAGAGCACCCGGTCGAGCCGGCTGGTCAGGTCGGCGATGCTGCTGCCGATGCCGGTGGCCGCCGTGCGGGACCGGTCGGCCAGTTTGCGTACCTCGTCGGCCACCACCGCGAAGCCCTCGCCCGCGTCGCCCGCCCGGACCGCCTCGATCATCGCGTTGAGGGCGAGGATGTTGGTGGCCCGGCTGACGTCCTCGATCTGCTTCACGTACTCCTTGAGGCCGCGCATCTCCTCGACCAGCCGGTGAATCTGTTCGTCGCGGTACAGGAAGTACCGGATGAGGCGATCCACCAGCTGGTCGTTCGCGCCGGTCACGTTGGCCAGCTCGGTCTCGGTGCGGCTCAGGGTCGACGCCAGCTGGGCGACGTCGCCGGCCATCACGTCGGCCAGCGAGTCGACCTTGAGAAGCTGCTGGACGATCGACTCGGCGGCCTCCCCGGTCTGCTCGATGACGTCCTTGATGTGCGCTTCCATGACGTCGCAGAACTCGGGCACCGGACCCAGCGCCTCGGCCACCAGCTCCCCACTCACCGGCGACCGCTCGTCGGTGAGGTGGGGTGCGTCCGATCGGCGGAGCAGACCGGCCATGCGTACCTCCAGCTGACTCTTGGGGCGTCAGGCGCCGGGGAGAACCTGCTTGATCACACCGAGGAGCTGGTCGGGGGCCACCGGCTTGACCAGCCAGCCGGTGGCGCCGGCGGTCTTGGCCTCGTTGCGCTTGGTCTGCTCCGACTCCGTGGTCAGCATGAGCATCGGGGTGAACCGCATGCCGGGGGCCTTGCGGGCCTCGCGGACGAAGGTGATCCCGTCCATCTGCGGCATGTTCACGTCGCTGATGATCAGGTTGGGCTTCACGCCCTTGGTCAGCTTGTCCAGGGCCTCCTTGCCGTGCCCCGCGGTCTCCACGGAGTAACCGGCCTTGGTCAGGATGGACTTGAGGCTCATGAGCATGGTGGCGGAGTCGTCGACGAGCATCACGGTGGTCATGGCGGTTCGCTTTCTGGTCGGTTAGGCACGCCGTTGCCCCCTGCGAGCAGCGGCAGCACCTGACCGGCGAGGAAAACGTCGGACGGTGCCGCTGTTACCTTCGGCCGGAACCGCAACATGGCCTGGAATGCGCCGGTATGCAGATGGTTGCATCTGCGCAGGTTGACCCGGGGCTTCGCGGTGGTCCGCAGCCAGCCGGCCAGCTGCTCCACCTCGTCGACCGTGACGACGTCGGTGAGCGTGGCGGTGGTGTCACCCAACTCGAGCGGCAAGGCCCAGCACCTCCTTCATGTTGAGCACGAGCAGCACCAGCCCGTCGCCGAGCAGGGCGGTGCCGGAGAACTCGTCGGCGTACGCGAGCAGTCCTTCCATCGGCTTGAGGATCACGTCGACCTCGCGGTGGAACTGCTCGACCAGCAGGCCGACCCGCTGGCCGTTCAGGCTGACGATCAAGATCGCCCGGTCCTTGCCCTCGTCCGGGGTCCACGGCATCTCCAGGGCCCGGGCCAGGTCGACCACCGGGACCACCTCGCCGCGCAGCACGACCACGTCCTGGTGCAGCACCCGGCTCATCTCGTCGGCCGGCACGCGTACGGTCTCGACGACGAGGTCGACCGGGATGCCGAAGCGCTGACCGGCGACGCTGACCACCATCACCTGGGTGACCGCCATCGACAGCGGCAGCCGCAGCCGGGTCGAGGTGCCGCTGCCGAACTGAGAGCGCATGGTCACCGAGCCGCCGAGCTTCTCGACGCTGGCCCGCACGGCGTCCATCCCGACGCCGCGGCCGGATAGGTCGGACAATTGCTCGGCGGTCGAGAAGCCGGGCCGGAAGACCAGGTCGACGGCGTCAGCGTCACTCATCGACTCCAACTCGTCCTCGGTGATCAGGCCTTTCTCGTACGCCTTCCGCTTCACCCGCTCGGGATCGACTCCCCGGCCGTCGTCCGAGATCTCGACGATCACCGCGTCGCCGTCGGCCACCGCGGCCAGCGTGATCTTCGCCGTCGGCGGCTTGCCGGTGGCGAGCCGCTCGTCGGCCGTCTCCACGCCGTGGTCGAGGCTGTTGCGCATCAGGTGCACCAGCGGGTCGGCGAGCGCCTCGATGACGTCCTTGTCCGCCATCGTGTCCTCGCCCTCCATGACCAGCTCGATGTTCTTGCCGAGCCGCCGGCTGAGGTCGCGCACCAGGCGGGGGAAGCGGGAGAAGGCCACCGAGAGCGGCAACATCCGGATGTCCATGACCGCCGCCTGCAGCTCCTCGGCGATCCGGTGCATACCCGAGTACTGGTCCTTGATGCGGCGCGCCAGGGCCCGGTTCCCGAACTCCTCCTCGGCCGACTGGGCCAGGAAGGTGAGGCCGTTCTTGGCCACGTTGAGCTCGCCGACCAGCTCCATCAGGTGGTCGACCTTCTCCTGGTCGACCTTGAGGATCTTGCTGCCGACCTGGCCGCCGGGATCGTCGGCACGGCCCCGGTCCACCGGCGTCTCGGCGACCGGCACGGCCGGCGCGGCGGGCGGCGGCGCGGTGGCCTCGTCCGGCGGCGGGGTGTCGCCGAGCAGCCGGGTCGCGGTCGCGGTGAGCGTCACGACCTCGGGCTCGGTGATCTCGACCGGATCGCCAAGCGCGTGCGCGGCCGACGTGATCGCGTGGGCGATCGAGAGCAGGTGCGCCTCGCCGGTCGGGTTGATCGCCAGGCAGCGGAGGGCGGCGGTGAGGATCGCCCGGGCGTCGGCGACCAGCTCGGGATCCTCGGCGGTGCCCTCTCCCGGGGTCTCGCGGGCCGCCGCCGGCACCGGCGCGGCCGCCTCGGCGGGCTCCCCGTTCACGTAGCGGTGCAGGGTGTCACCGTCGAGGTCGACGACCTCGATCTGGTCGCTGACGTAGCGGAAGAGGTACGCGATCTCGCCCGCCCCGGCGCGGGTGGCCACGACGAAGGCCAGCAGGCAGGCGTACTCGTCATACTCCTCGGGGGCCGGCCACTCGGCCGGCTCGACCACGCCCATCTTCTCCAGCGCCGGCAGTTGCCGGATCAGGTGCAGCGGGTCCTCGGCCCGGAAGAAGCAGCCCGAGTCCGGGGTGTAGCGCACGAACCGCATGCTCGACGACGTGGTGCGCAGCCAGGTCGCGGTCTCCGCCAGCCAGTCGGCGTCGAAGTCCTCGAGCCAGACGGGCGCGGCGTCACGCTGGGCCGGGGCGGCGGCCGCCACCTCGGTCGCCGCGGCGCCGGACGCCTCGCCGCCGATCGGGGCGCGCAGCCGGGTGATCAGCGTGGCCGCGTCGGCGCCGGCGGTCGCGGGCAGGGCCTCGTGCGTGGTCACGTGGGCCAGCCAGCCGCGGATCAGGTCGAACGCGGCGAGCAGGTCGTCGGTCATCCCCGAGTCCAGCGCCAGCGCTCCGCCGCGTACCTGGTCGAGAAGGTCTTCGGCGGCGTGCGTGAGCTTGGTCAGCTCCGGGAAGTCGAACAGGCCGGACGAGCCCTTGAACGTGTGAGCGGCCCGGAACACCTCGTTGACCAGCTCCGGGTCGCCGGGCGTGCGCTCGAGCTGCAGGAGGCCCTCGTCGACCTGGGTGAGCAGGTCGGCGGCCTCGGCGAGGAACTGCGCGAGCAGCGGGTTCATGCCGCCACGCTCCGTCCGGCGGTGAGCATCCGGGCGATCCGGGCCAGCCGATCGGCGCTGATCGGCTTGACCACGTAGAGGTTCGCCCCCGCCGCGTACGCCCGGTCCGCATCGCCCGGCCGGTCCTCGGTGCTGATCATGACCACCGGCGCCGCCGTGCCGACCGTCTCCGACCGCAACGTCTCCACGCAGGCGTACCCGTTCATCTTCGGCATGTTCACGTCCACCACGAAGAGGTCGAAGGGAGTGCCGAGGGCCGCCTCGACCGCCTCCAGTCCGTTCGCCGCCTCGGCCACCTGGAAGCCGGCGTCGGTCAGCAGTTTGGTGTGGTAGAGACGCACCGTCGCGGCGTCGTCCACCACGAGCACCCTCGGCTCGGTCTCGGTCATCACTTGGCTCCGGTCGGTCGTTGGTAGACGATGCCCTCCGGCAGGCGGCTCGGCGTGAAGATCGGGGAGATCCGGCTCATCGACTCGGAGTGCCCGAGGAAGAGGAAGCCGCCCGGCCGCATCGCGCCGTACAGGTTCTCGGCCGCCCGCCGGCTGGACAGCTCGTCGAAGTAGATGAGCACGTTGCGGCAGAAGACCACGTCGAAGTCGCGGAATGCCCGCATGGCCGCGGTGTCGGTCACGTTCACCTGGTGCAGCGTGACCGCGTCGCGGATGCCCTCGTCGAGCTGATACCGGCCGGCCCCGACCGAGGTGAAGTACTTGTTCACCCACGGCTTCGGCACCCGCGCCAGCGACCGGTCGCCGTAGCTGGCGTGCCGGGCCCGGGCCAGCACCTCGCTGTCGATGTCGGCGCCGTGGATCTCGACGTCCACGGTGTCGATGTGCGGCCACTCCTCCAGCAGCCGGAGCGCGATCGAGTACGGCTCCTCGCCCGTCGAGCACGGCAGCGAGAGGATCTTGATCGGGCCGACGATCCGCCCGAGACCGCCGCGCGCGGCCAGCACGTCCGGCAGCACCTTGGACAGCAGGGCGTCGAACTGGTAGTCCTCCCGCAGGAAGTACGTCTCGTTGACGGTGAGCTGGTTGATCAGCTCCTGCAGCAGGTCGGACCGGTCGCTCAGCCGCAGCGCCGCGAACCACGACGTGAACGTGTCGAAGCCGGCGGCGCGGATGCAGGCGTCGATCCGCTTGTCGACGAAGTAGCGCTTGGTCGCGGTGAACTGGATGCCGGTCCGCTTGTAGAAGTACTCGCGGAACTTCTCGAAGTCGGCCTCGGTGAGCCCGGTCCCGACGGCTGAGGTCATCGCAGGGCCGCCTCGACCGTGAAGCGCAGGAACGGGTCGTTCGGGAACCGGCGCACCGCCCGCTCCAGCAGCTCGGTGTGCTCCGGGCCGATCGACGGGAGCAGCGCGTCGATCGCGGACGCCACCACGTTCGGGTGGGTGTCGTCCCGGATCATCTCGGCCAGCCAGGTCAGCGACGCGGGGTGGGGCAGGTCGGCCAGAACCATCGCGGTCATTACCCGTACGTCGTGATCGGGGTCCTGGATGAGGCGGGGGATGATGGCCGGGGTCGAGACCGGCATGGTCGCCAGCGCCTCGGCCACGGCCGTGCGGAGGCCGGCCTCGTCGGTGGCCAGGTGCACGGCGAGACCCGCGGCGACCTCGTCGGTGTCGTGCGCGGCCAGCGTCGTGAGGATCGCGTCGCGTACGGCCGCCTCCTCCTCCTGCGCGACCCGGTCGAGCAGCGGGCCCACCGCCTCGGCCACGCCGTCCAGGCCGAGCGCCGCCTCACGCCGCCGGTCCGGGTCCGGGTCGTCGAGCTGTGCCAGAAGGTCTGCGGTCGACGGTTGTTCCTGCTCCAGTTCCTCCGGCTCGGGCGTCTTCTTGCGGACGAGTCCCATGTGCTCGCTCCTCTCAGCGAACCCAGTCGGCCACGCGGGCGGCGATCTCGTAGGACGGCAGCACCACCTCGGCGCCACCTCGCCGGGCCAGCTCGCCCGGCATGCCCCAGACCACGGCGGTCTCCTCGGACTCCGCGATCGTGCGACCGCCCGCGGCGCGGACCTCTGCCATTTCGGTGGCGCCGTCGTCGCCCATGCCGGTCAGCAGCACGCAGACCAGCCGGGACGGATCGCAGTACCGCCGGGCCGAGCCGACCAGCCGGTCGACGCTCGGATGCCAGCGGTACTCGGACCCGGCCGGCACCGACTTGACGATCAGCCCGTCGGTCCGGCGGGCGATCACCACGTCGGCGCTGCCCTTGCCCAGATAGATGTTTCCCTTGTGGATCGTGGTGATGCGGTCGACCTCCTGCACCCGCAGCTGGCAGATCTCGTCGAGCCGGCGGGCCAGGGCGGCCGTGAAGGAGGCCGGGATGTGCTGGGCGACCACGACGGGTGCGCTCAACGTCGCCGGTAGCTGGGGCAATATCTCGGTGAGCAGTTGGGGACCGCCGGTCGACGATCCGATGATGACGAGATCGGTCTTGCCGGCTCTTCGCTCGGTCTTGATCGGGGCGATCGGCGGCATCATCCTCCGCGGCCGCCGCATCTTGGCCGCGGCCGCGGATCGCACCTTCTCCACCAGCTCGCCGGAGACCTCGTCGATGTTGAGCGAGACCGTTCCGCCCGGCTTGGCCACGTAGTCGACCGCGCCGAGCTCCAGCGCCTCCAGGGTGACCAGCGCGTTCTTCTCGGTCAGGGAGGAGACCATGACCACCGGGGTCGGCCGGTGCTCCATGATCTTGGAGAGGCAGGTGAGGCCGTCCATCTCCGGCATGTTGACGTCGAGCGTGACCACATCGGGCCGGACGCGATCGAGCTGTTCGAGGGCGTCCGTCCCGTTGCGGGCGGTCTCCACCCGGAAATCGCCCGCCTCGGCCAGGATCCCCTTGATCGCCCGGCGCATCAGCGCCGAGTCGTCGACGACGAGGACTGAAGTGGGCATCTCAGACGGTGGCCAGGGCTTCCTCGACCTTTGCGGCGCACTCGTCGCCCAGGACCTCCTCGAGCGCGGCGGCCTGGTCGGCGGCGAGCAGCTGGTTGACCTGCACCAGGAGCAGCATCCGCTTCTGGTCCGGGAGGTTCGCCACCCGCGATACGACGCGCGCCTGCTCGGCCGACAGCTCCGGGGCCGGTTCGAGCACATTCCGGCCGACCCGGGCCACCTCGGCCACCGAGTCGACGATGAACCCGGTGCGCACGCCTCCGATGATCAGAACGACGATCCGCTGCCGCTCGTCCCGCTCGCTCTTCTCCAGGCCCAGGCGGGTGCGGAGATCGACGACGGGGAGGACGGTCCCGCGCAGATTGACGAGACCTTCCACGAAGTCGTACGACTTGGGCACGCGAATGAGCGCGTCGGGCACCCGGATGATCTCCTGCACGGCATCGACGTCGACCGCGTACTCCTCCTCGTCGAGGCGGAACACCACGAACAACTCCTCGTCGCCGCGGCCGTCGTCGGCGCGCTGGTCCTCGGTCATCTCCGCGGTCTCCTTCCCACCTTGATGCTCGGCGAGCTCGTTGCGAACCTCGGGCGAGTCGAACATCCGGTTCACGCTCAGCACCGACACCAGGCGCTTGCCGTCCTCGAGCCGGACCACCGACTCGACCTCGCTCTTACGTCCGCCACCCTCGCCGGCCATGAAGTTCGGCAGGGGCGCGACCAGCTCGTGCGGGACGCGCAGCACCTCGCGGACGGTGTCCATCACGACCCCGACCACGCCGCCGCCTCCTTCGCCGTCGTTCAGCGAGACGACGACGATCCGGTTCTGCGGCGCGAGCTCGGTCACCGGCAGGCCGAAGACCCGGCGCATGCTCACCACCGGCAGCAGCCGGCCGCGCAGGTCGATCACGCCGAGCACGCGGCTGCCCGCGTTCGGGACGTGGCTGACCGATTCGGGGGCCTGCACGATCTCCTGAACCTGGTCGATCGGCAGCGCGTACTCCTGGCCCTCGACCGCGAAGCTGACCAGCTCGAGCGTGTCGTCGCTCTCGGCCTCTTCCGCAGCGCCGGGCTCCTCCAGCCGCGGCCCGGACCCGGTGTCGCTCTTCACGGCGCCCACGGCCAGCCGGTCGAACTGGCTGCCGACCAGCCGATCGACGTCGAGCACCGTGGTCATCTCGCCGCCACCCGACTTGATCACGCCGACCAGCACGTCGGAGTGGACCGTGGACTGCACCGAGTCGGCCGCCTCCATGTCGGCCGGGTCGATGCTGATCACGCTGGAGACCCGGTCGACCACGAAGCCGAGCGGCACGCCGCCGTCCACGATGATCACTCGGGTGGTCTCGTCGTGCTCGGTCGTCCGCATGTCACAGCACGCCCGCAGGCTCACCACCGGCAGCACCCGGCCGCGCAGGTTGGCCAGGCCCTCGAGACTCGACGGCCCGAGCGGCACCTTCACCACGGCCGGCATCCGGATGATCTCCTGGACGCGGCTCATCGGGAACGCGTACCGCTCGCCCGCCATGTCGAACGTGACGTAGTCGGCGTTGTCGTCCTCGACCGTCTGATCCTCATCGACGCTCATCCGCGCCTCCTCAGGCCGCGTTCTGGAGCTCGTCGGCCAGCGCCGCGATCTCCTCGACGGCCGCCGCCAGGTCCTCGGCGCCCTGCGCCTGCTCCTTGGCCGCGGTCGAGGCCTGCCCGGCGAGCTGCTCGGCCTCGTTGGCGGCCGTGGAGATCTGCTCGAGGCCGGTCTTGACCTCGCCGAGAACGGACGCGATCTGCTGTGCCGACTCGCGTACCTCCTCGTTGCCGGCCCGGACCTGCTGCATGTCGCGCTCGATCTCCTCGAGCCGGGCCGTGGTCGCCTTGGCCGCCTCGACCTCGGCCAGCGCCTGCCGGCTGGTCTCCTCGAGGTCGGCACGCACCTCGACGATCCGGTCCTGCACGGCCTTGACCAGGTCCTTGATCCGATCGGCGTTGTCCGCCGAGTCGCGGGCCAGGTTGCGGATGTCGGTGGAGACGACGGCGAAGCCCTTGCCGAACTCGCCGGCCCGGGCCGACTCGACCGAGCCGTTGACGGCCAGCATGTTGGTCTGGATCGAGACGTTGGCGATGGCGTCGACGATCTTGTCGATCCGGCGCGAGATCTGCTCGAGCTCGGTGACCTTGCGGACGCTCTCGATGCCGTCCCGTGCCGCCTGGCCGATCGCCTCGATCATCGAGTCGACCGAGTCCTTGTTGGTGGCCAGCAGACCCAGGATCACGTCGGCCCGCTCGACCGCGGCGCCGCCCCGGTTCTCGGACAGCTGAGCGCCCTGCTCGATCCGGTTGACCAGCCCGGCCGTCTCCTGTCCCTTCTCGGCCGCCGTCCGCGCCCCCGTGTTGATCTCGTTGATGGCCGTGTTGATCTGGTTGGCCGCCCGGTTGATCTCCTCGACCGCGGCCGACAGCTCCTCGGCCGCGCTCGCCACGTCCTCGGCGCTCTTCGCGATGTCGGTGCTGGTGCGCAGGGTGTCGGAGATCTCGGCCAGTGCTTCGGCTGCTTGCTCGCTCTGCCGCAGCGCCTGGGTCTGCTGACCGACCGTCTGCAGGGACTCCTCGCAGGCGGCGGATTGCTGCTCGGCCGCCGCGGCGATCTCCTCGGACCGGGTCTTGGCCGTGGCGGTGGCGCTCTTGGCCTCGTCGGCGGCCTTGGCCATCTCCTGGGCGCCCGCCATGATCGTGCCCATGTCGGCCCGGATGGTCTCGAGCTGCTCGGTGATCGTCTTGCCCTTCTCGACCTCACCGCGGGCGGTGTCGGCCGAGCCCTGCACGCCGGAGGCGATCTCGGTAACGCTGGCGCGCACCTCGTCGATCAGGTCGCGGATCTGCCGGGCGCTGCGTTCGCTGGTCTCCGCCAGCGTGCGCACCTCGTCGGCGACGACGGCGAAGCCCTTGCCGTGCTGGCGGGCACGGGCGGCCTCGATGGCGGCGTTGAGGGCGAGCAGGTTCGTCTGGTCGGCGATGTGCGCGACCGTCTTGACGATCTCGCCGATCTCGTCCGCCTGCTTCTCCAGCTCGGTGATGGTGACGACCGACGCGGCCTGACGGCTGGAGGCGCTGTCGACGTTGGCGAGCAGGTTGTAGATCCCGCCCCGCGTCTCGTTCAGCAGGTTCTGCAGTGCCTGGCTCAGCTCGGCGACCTGGCGGGTGGTCTGCTCCTGGCGGCCGACGCGCTCCTCGACCTGGTTCATCGCGGCCAGGCTCTGCTGGGTCGCGCCCGAGGCCTCCTCGGCGCCGGCCGAGATCTGCTGCATCGACTCGGCGAGTTGCCGGGACGCCTCGGCGGCCTCGGCGTTCTGCGCGGAAATCTCGGCGGTGGCCGAGGCGATCCGCTCGGCGGCCTGCTGCTGCTTGGCGACGCTGCGCGCCTGTTTGCGGGTGGCTTCGTTGTCCCCGCCGCGCGGCGGGCGGGTCGAGACCGCGGTCGACGTGGGCCGCACCGACCGGACGGTCTCGGCGCGCCCGTTCGAGGTGCTCGTGGTCAAGGGCATGGAGTGGGCTCCCATCTCGTGCGACACGGGTAGGGGAACGCGCGCGCCATCCATGGCCCTTGATCGTTACTCTGTGCTTCCCCCGCCTACTCGGAAAATCCTGGCATCGGCGGCCGACCTGGCGAGCCGATATGCACCCACTTGAATCGATTGGCGCCGTCATCGAACGCATCGGGTTGTACGGAATCCGAAGGCGTGGACGGCCGCCCTCCGAGGCCTTGTCCGGAATGCGAAGTCCGGTCAGCCCGCCTTGGCGGCCGCCTTCATCTCCTTCTTGAAGGCGCGCACCTTGCCGAGCGACTCGGCGTCGACGATGTCCGCCACCGACTTGAAAGACCCGACTTCCCCGTACGCCCCGGCAGCCTCACGCCATCCGGCGGGCTCGACGCCATACTGCTTGCCGAGCAGGGCCACGAAGATCTGCGACTTCTGCTTCCCGAACCCCGGCAGCGACGCGACCCGCTTGAGCAGCTCCTTGCCGTCCGCGGCGCCGTTCCAGAGGTTGGCCGCCTCCCCGTCGTACTCCTCCACGAGCGCCCGGCACACTTCCTGCACCCGAGCGGCCATCGCCTTCGGAAACCGATGCAGAGCCGGCGGCGTCGCAAAGATCGTCACCAGCGCCTCCGGATCGAACTCCGCCAGCTCCACCGCAGTCGGCGCGTGCCCAAGCCGTTGCGCCAACACATAGGGCGAGCTGAACGCCTTCTCGAGCGGAATCTGCTGATCAAGCACCATGCCGACAAGCAGCGCCAGCGGATCGGTGGACAGCAACTTGTTGGCCTCGGGGTCGATCGGCAGGGAGAGCGTCATGGCCCTATCTTGCCGTCCGCCCTGCTCGCGACACCAGGTGCGGTGGTTTCGTCGCCCCTTCTGTTCTTCCTTCCCGCTTCCTCACCTCCTTCCCGCTTCCTCAACCGTCGCCGCTTCCCTCGCCACCTCCCCGCTTCCTCGCCCGGGCGCCGCGGCGCGACCTGAGCAGGCTCGACCCGTGGCGAAGATCAGCGCACGCCGGCCTCATAGGCCATCACCACCAACTGGGCCCGGTCCCGCGCGCCGAGCTTGGCCAGCAGCCGCCCCACATGCGACTTCACCGTCCCCATGCTCACGTGCAGATCAGCCGCGATCTCCTCGTTCGACCGCCCGCGCGCCACGAGCGCCAGCACCTCGTGCTCCCGAGACGTGATCTCCCGCAGCGCCGTCACCTTCCGCTCGGGCTGCTCGACATAGGCCGTGATCAGCCGCCGGGTAGCCGCCGGCGTCAGCAACGCCTCCCCCGACGCCACCACCCGGATGGCGTTGATCAGCTCCTCCGGCAGAACCTCCTTGAGCAGAAACCCGCTGGCCCCCGCCCGAAGCGCCCCGAACACATACTCATCCAGGTCGAACGTGGTCAGCACGATCACCCGAGTCTCGAGCCCTGCCACCCGCTGACAGATGAGCCGCGTGGCCTCGATCCCACTCATCTCCGGCATGCGCACATCCATGAGCAAGACATCGGGTTCCTCCCGCCGAGCGACCTCCACGGCTTCCCGCCCCGTGCCCGCCTCCCCGACGCACGTCAACCCCGGCGTGTTGTCGATCAGCAGCCGAAAGCTCGCCCGCAGCAACGCATGGTCGTCCGCGACCGCCACTTTCACGACGTCCATTCCGCTCGCTTCCCCCACCGCGCCGGTCATGCCGCGTACCGCAACGTCGTCGCCACTCGCCAACCCACCGCCGCGCCATCGTTGGCCGTCGCCGCCGATCCCGTGCTCACTCCTCCCGTGCTCGCCCCTCCCGTCCTCGCTGCGCCCGCCCTCGCTGCGCCCGCCCTCGTTGCGCCCGCCCTCGCTGCGCCCGCCCTCGTTGTGCCCGACGCCGGCTCGCCCGGCCCGGCCGTCAGGTCGCCGCCGAACATGGCCGCCCGCTCCCGCATGCCGATCAGCCCTTGACCCGCCCGGCCGTCATCGGTCGTCGCCCGGCCCTCACCGAGCGCCCCGATGCCGTCGTCGGTCACTTCGAGCCACACCTCGCCCGGCGCGAGATCGACCCGAATCCGGCACCTCGTCGCCCTGGCATGCTTGAGCACATTCGTGAGCGCCTCCTGCACCAGCCGGAAGACCGCCACTCCCACGCCCTCCGGGATCTCTCGATCCCCGCGCACCTCGAACTCGACCACCAATCCGGTCGACCGGGCGGCGGCCACCACACCCTCCAGGTCGGACAGTCCCGGCGTGGGCACCACGACCGCTTCCGCCCGCAGGGCCCCCAGCGCCCGCCGTAGCTCGGCCAGCGCCTCCCGGCTGGTCACCGCGATGTCTCGCAACGACTCCCGCATCTGCTGCGGCTGCAGGTCGGCGATGTGGTCGGCCACCGTCGCCCGTACCGCGATCACGCTCATGTTGTGGGCCACGATGTCGTGTAAATCGCGCGCTATCCGCAGCCGTTCCTCGCCCAGCGCCAGCTCCGTCGCCTGCGCCACGCTGCGCGCCGCATAGGCGCGGCGTTCCCGGATCGTGCGCCCGGTCGTCCAGCACGCGCCGAGCACCCACAGCACGAGCCCGACCTCGAACGCGTCCCCTGCCGCCGACCCGAACGCCGCCGCCAGCACCGCGATGCCCACGAGGATGATCGTCACTGACCGTCGCCGGCCCACGTCGGTGCCCACCGTATAGAGGACGAACGCCAGCGTGAGCGTCGGCGCCAGCCCCGCATAATCCGGTATCAGACCGCTGGCCGACACGAGCGCGCAGAGGAGGATCGCCGACCAGGCCGCCACTTCGGGCCGCAGCCGGCGCATCGCCACCGGCACCCCGAGGAGCAGGCCCGCCAGCGCGGAGACCCAGGCCGGCTCGTGCCAGAAGGCGTGCGACGATGCCACCGGGACCTCGAGCGCCGCGATCCAGCCGACCACCGCGACGCCGATGGCCAGCCCGGCGTCGCACGCGATGAGCTGGCCGCGGCTGAGCCCGCGGAGGAGGACGGAAGGCGTTGCGGTGGTCATGCCCGCGACAGTAATCAGGAGGCGGGCCAAGCGCGTCAGACCACGGTCTGAACTTTGCGATCTTCAACTGTGGACCTGAGTCAGACGACTTCCGCCGGCCCGCCGGGCATCGTCGACGCCCATGACGACAGCGATGGTCGCGCTCCACGACCTACGGATGGAGTATCGCGCCGGCCGTGACCGGGTGACGGCGCTCGACGGCGTGACGGTCGAGCTCCCGGCCGGCACGTTCACGGCCGTCATGGGTCCCTCCGGCTCGGGCAAGTCGACGCTGCTGCACTGCGCGGCCGGCCTCGACCGCCCGACCGCAGGTGAGGTGGTGCTCGACGGCATCCGGCTCGGCGGCCTCGACGAGACCGGCCTTACCGTGCTGCGCCGCGAGCGTGTGGGCTTCGTCTTCCAGGCGTTCAACCTGATCTCGTCCCTGACCGCGGCGCAGAACGTGGCTCTTCCGGCCCGCCTGGCCGGCCGCCGCGTCGACCCGGCCGAGACGGCGACGGCGCTGGCCCGGGTCGGTCTCGCCGGCCGCGGCCGCCATCGGCCGGTCGAGCTGTCCGGCGGTGAGCAGCAGCGGGTCGCGATCGCCCGCGCGCTGCTCACCGGTCCGGCCGTGCTCTTCGCCGACGAGCCGACGGGTGCGCTCGACGGGACCACTTCCCGGCAGGTGCTGGGCCTGCTGCGCGACCTGGTCGACGAGCGCAGCCAGACCATCGTCATGGTCACCCACGATCCGGTGGCGGCGGCCGTGGCCGACGAGGTGCTGCTGCTCGCCGACGGCCGGCTGATCGACCGGGTGGCGGCGAGCTCGGCGGAGTCGATCGCGGCCCGCATGGCCGCGGTGGAGGCGAAATGCTGATGCGCGACCGGCTGGGTGCATTCGTCGCCGTCCTTTTCGGTACGGCGGTGGTCGCCCTCACCCTCACCCTGCTCGCGTCCGCGCATCCCCGGGTGCCGGAGCGATATGCGGCAACCACGATTGCCGTCCTCAATCCGCGGGTGGCCACGCCGGCCGACCCGTTCCCCGAGTCCCGGCCGTGGTCCTCGGCCGACGCGGCGGTGCTGGCCGCCCGCTTGGCCGCGGTGCCGGGGGTGACCGCCGCGATCCCCGACCGGCGCTTCTACGCCCAGCCGGTGCTCGACGGCCGCCCTTCGTCCACCGTCCAGGAGGGTCACGGCTGGGCCAGCGCCGCGTTGGCTGCCGATCGGCTGGTCGCCGGTCGTCCGGCGACAGCCGATCATGAGTTGGTCGTCTCTCGACAGTCGGGCGTGCCGCTCGGTGGTCCGGTCACGATTCTCACCGCGACCGGCCCGGCGACCTTCACCGTCACCGGCCTGATCGACGCCGACCGTCTCTACGTGGCCGACGCCACGGCGGCCCGTCTGGCGCCCGGCGTCCGGGTCATCGGCCTCACCGGCCGTCCCGATCCGGCACAGGTCGAGTCGATCGCCACCGGGGCGACCGTGTTGCACGGCCCTGCCCTGGGCGAGCTCGAGGCGAGATCCGACGCCCGTACGAGGTGGATCGGCCTCCAGGTGGTCACGGCCATGACCGCGTTGTCCGTCTTCGCCTGCGCGTTCGTGATCGCCTCCACGTTCGCCCTGGTCGTCCACCAGCGCCGGCGCGAGATCGGCCTGCTGCGGGCGACCGGCGCGACACCGCGACAGGTACGCCGATCGGTAGTCCGGGAAGCGGCGATGGTCGGCGTGGTCGCCGGGGCGCTGGGCACGGCGCTCGGCGTCGCGCTCTCGCCCCTGCTCGGCCGGGTGCTGGTCGACGCCGGTTTCCAGCCGCGCTCGTTCACGGTTGGCCCGCACGTCGGGCCGATCCTGGCCGGCCTCGCCGCCGGCCCGCTTCTCGCCGTCGCCGGCTCGGTGGTCGCCGCCCGTCGAGCGGCCCGGGTCCGGCCGCTCGAGGCGCTGCGCGAGGCCGAGGTCGAGGCGAAGCCGATGATCCGGTTCCGGTGGGCCGTGGGCCTGTTCTTCACCGCCGGCGGCGTGCTGGCCGGCTTCGCCACCACGATGACCGACGATGTCGCCGACCTCGGCACGCTGGCGCTGCTCGGGGCGATGGCGCTGGTGGTCGGCGCGACGGTCCTCGCGCCCGCCGCCGTGCCGTTGATTGTGCGGGTGCTGCTGCGCCCGGCGCGTGGCCCGATCGGCACCGTCATGTGCGAAAGCGCGCTCACCGGCGCGCGACGGACCGCCTCGACCGCGGCCCCGGTGCTGCTGACCGTCGCGTTCGCGGTGTTCATCGCGGGCAACGTGCAAACATCCGCCGACGCCTATGCAGACCGCCGGGCCGACGCCGTCGGAGCCGGCACCGTGCTGGTTCCGGACGGAACTCCGGGACTGACCGACCAGGCCGCACCGCATGCGCCGCTGTCCACCACGGTCTACCTCGGTGACACCCCAGCGGCAGCGCTCGGGGTCGACCACTCTGCGGCCGGGGTCGACCATTCCGCTGCCGGGGTCGACCGGTCCACGGCCGGGATCGTCATCACCGCGGGCTGGGCCACCCAGATGCGGCTCAAAGCAGGTGAGACGGTTCCGCTCACCTTCGCCGACGGGATCCGGGTGTCGTCACGGGTAGCGGCGATCGAAGATCAGGGCCGCGCCGACGTGATGCTCGACCGCGCGACCGTACGGAAGCACGACCCGTCCGCCTTGGGCGACGCCATGGCACTGCCCGGCGGTACGGCCCCCGCCGCAACGGGTACGCGAACGGTCAATGTGGACACCTACGCGAGAGAGGCCGACGCGGACGAGGACCGGCTCGTCTGGATCTTCACGCTGCTGCTCGTCGGCGTGTCCGTCGGTTACGGCGCGCTCGCGGTGGCGAACACGCTCTTCATGGCCACCGCCCGCCGGGCGCCCGATTACCGACTGCTCCGGCTGGCCGGCGCGACCCCACGTCAGGTGCTTCTGGCGGTCGCCGGCGAGTCGGCATTGGCGGTCGCGATCGGGGCGGTGCTGGGCTGCGCCGCGGCGATCGCCGCGCTGTGGGGCGGTGTCGCCGGCCTGCGCGAGCAAACCGGCACCGACGTGCCGCTGACCGTGCCATGGCCGGTCGCGGCCGGCGCGCTCGCCGTCTGCCTGCTGCTCGCCCTGACCGCGAGCGTGCTGCCGGCCGGCGCCCGCATCACGCGCGCCAAGCCGATCCGGCCGGTGTCATGAGGTCCCGTCAGGCGCCACCCCGACCGGGCCTTGGGAGCGCCCCACCGGCGCAGGCGGGGGCCACCCGACGGAATGACCGTCAGGCCTTGAGCAGCTCGGCTACCTCCCGGATCGACCGTTCCGCCAGCGAGCCCAGCACCAGATCGGCGCCATGCAGCGGCAGCCGCGCCGTCTGCGGATTGGGCACGGCGACGCAGAACATCCCGGCCGCCTTGGCCGCGGCGACGCCGTTCGGCGAGTCCTCCACGGCGAGCGCCTCGGCGGCCATCACGCCGGGCTCGTTCAGCGCCAGCTCGTACAGGTCGGGCGCCGGCTTGCTGTGCGTCACCCGTTCTCGAGTGGCCAGCGACTCGAAGCGGTCCCGCAGGCCGAGCGCCTCCAGGAAGCGGGTCACCCAGTCGACACCGGAACTGGACGCCAGCCCGACCCGCAGCCCGAGCTCGCGAGCCTCGTCGAGCCAGGCCAGAATCCCGTCGCGCGGCTCGGCCGCGTCCATCAGCTCATCGAAGCGGGCTTCCCGGGTCGTGCGCAGCGTCGCGCGGTCGATCGGGCCGCCGATCAGGGTCTCCAGGTGGTCGTACGGGTCCCAGCTCGCGTCCGCGGTGCCGATTCCCTGCGCCCAGATGTCCGGGTCGAGCGCGACGCCACGGGCGGCGTACGCCTCCTGCCAGGAGATGAACTCGGGCGTCTCGGTGTCGAGGATCGTCCCGTCGAGATCGAAAATGATGGCCTTCAGCACGTCCGCATCATGCCGTGTTCGGTCGAGAGGGCGCGCGACGCGTGCAAAGCTGGTTCGGGAAGCGATACGAGGGGAAGTAGACGACCATGAGCGATTCGGACGAGAGCATCGAGCGGGAGATCGCCGGCGGCGACTACGGCCCGGGAGTCTTCGACGAGCCGGGAACGTACCGGCCGGAGAAGGGCGACGACGACCCGGGGCTGTCGAGCACGCTGCCCGCGGGCTCGGACATCGAACAGCTCCAGGACGGTGGTCCGCACCCCGAGCACGGCGTGATGACCACGACCGGCGGCACGGCTGGGCCGAACAGCTTCAAGACCCGCCCGCGGTCGGGCCCCGGTGTCGCGAACACGACCACCGGCGACGCCACCACCGGCGCGCTCGAGACTCCGGTCGACGGCTACACGAGCGACGCGAGCAGCAACGCCGTCGACTGACGCGATCGGCCGGGTGGCCGCTCGACGCGGCCACCAAGACGACCAACCAACGCGGCAGCCCCGACGCGGCCGCCGTCAAGGCGCGGCCGCCGTCAAGGCGCGGCCGCGGTCAAGGGGCAGGCGCGGCCGATGAAAGACGGTCGACCGAGCTGGACCCGGCCCACTACGGTCGCACCCGTGACGGACGAACCCCCACACGGGGAGCCCTTCGCGGCCGGTCGCGAGGCCGATGTCTTCGCGCTCGGCCCCGGCCGGGTGCTGCGGCGATATCGGAACGGCGACGACGCGACCCGCGAGGCCGAGGTGATGGCCTACGTGGGTGGCCTCGGCTATCCGGTGCCGGCCGTGTTCTCGGCCGCGGGCGCCGACCTGGTGATGGAACGGCTGGACGGCCCGACCCTGGCCCAGGCCGGACTGGCCGGCCGGATCGGCTTGACCGAGGGCTCCGAGCTCATGGCCGGGCTGCTCCGGCGGCTGCACGACCTGCCGGCGCGGTCCGGCGGGGCGGGCACGATCATCCATCTCGACCTGCATCCCGAGAACATCGTGCTCACCGCGCGCGGACCGGTGGTGATCGACTGGCGGAACGCGGGCGACGGACCCGGCGACCTCGACACGGCCCTGACCGCGCTGATCTTGGCCCAGGTCGCCATCGGCTCGATCGAGCACGACCTGATGGCGGGCGCCGGCGAGATGCTCGACCACTTCGTCGACGTGGCGCCCGGCGATCCGCTGGCCATGCTCGACGAGGCCGTCGCGTTCCGGCGCACCCAAAGCACCATGTCACCGGACGAGATTGCCGAACTCGGCACGGCCGCCGCCCGGGTACGCAAACGCCGGGCGGACACCCACGAACGGGAACGCCCGGCGAAACCCGGCACCGCGAACGCCTCGGCGAACAACCAGCAACGCGAACCCGGCTGAAAACCACGAACGGGAACGCCCGGCGAACAACCAACAATGCGAACGCCCGGCGGACGAATCCGCCGGGCGTTGATGAAGAACGTTGATGAGCGGGGAGCGATCAGCCCGCGTACGCCTCGAGCCGGGAAGCGCGCTCGGGATCGCGCAGCTTGAGCATCGTGACCTTCTCGATCTGCCGGATCCGCTCGCGGCTCAGGCCGAACTCGCGGCCCACCTCGTCGAGCGTGCGCTGGCGGCCGTCGTCGAGGCCGAAGCGCAGCCGGATCACCGCGGACTCGCGCTCGGAGAGAGTGGCGAGCACGATCTCCACCTCGTTGCGGAGCTCGCCCTGGCCGACGGCGTTCGCCGGGTTGCCGGTGTCCACGGCGGCCACGAAGTCGCCGAGCGCGCTCTCCCCGTCCTCACCGACGGCCTGGTCGAGGCTGACCGGCTCCCGGTCGTACGAGATGAGCTCGATGACCTGGAACTCCGGCACGCTCATGGCCTTGGCGATCTCGCCGATGCTCGGCTCCCGGCCGAGCGTGGCGGCCAGGTCGCGGCGGGCGCGGACCATGCGGTTGACCTGCTCGACCATGTGCACCGGGATGCGGATGGTGCGGGCCTGGTCGGCCATCGCGCGGGTGATCGCCTGGCGGATCCACCAGGTCGCGTACGTGGAGAACTTGTAGCCCTTGGTGTAGTCGAACTTCTCCACCGCGCGGATCAGACCCAGGTTGCCTTCCTGGATCAGGTCCAGGAACGCCATGCCCCGGCCGGTGTACCGCTTCGCGATGCTGACCACGAGCCGCAGGTTCGCTTCGAGCAGGTGGTTCTTGGCGGCCTTGCCCTCGACGATGATGATTTCGAGCAGCGGGATGAGGTCGTCGGCGGCCTCGGCCAGCTTCTCCTCGGCGTACAGGCCGGCTTCGATGCGCTTGGAGAGCTCGACCTCCTCGACGGCGGTCAGCAGGCGGGTGCGACCGATCCCGTTCAAGTAGGCCCGGACCAGGTCGGCGGAAACTCCGCGCTCGTCCGTCGCGTCCAGGTCGGTCAGGAGCTCGACACCGTCCGTCATCATGTTGTCGGCGGCAACCGCCACCGTTGACTCCGACGCCTTCATCTGCAGGACCACCTTTCAGTCCCCTCCCCGCTGATAACCGTCTCGTTGCGTTCCCAGCCGCATTCGCGCCGGTGATCGATAGCTTGGCCCGGGACGCGTTAAGCGGAGGTGAGGCAAGCGTCCGTGTGGCATGAATCAGGGAGAACCCTGACGTCACCAAGCCGACAACTGGGTGGAATGCCGGATCTGAGCTGTTGTGGAGGGCCGATAATGTCTTCCAAACGCCGCGCGAGAGGGATCGGTTCATGGTCTTCAAGAGAATGTTGCAGGCGATGGGTGTGGGCGGTCCGTCGGTCGAGACGGAGCTGGTCAACCCCAACTGCCGGCCGGGCGGCTTTCTCGAGGGCCAGATCCGGGTCGCCGGCGGTGATCATGCCGTTGACGTGGAATATCTCGCCGTCGGCCTGATCACCCGGGTCGAGGTCGAGAGCGGCGACAGCGAGTACAACACCGATCAGGAGTTCCACCGCCAGCGGCTCACCGGATCGTTCCGGCTCGATCCCGGCGCGCGCTACGACGTGCCGTTCCGCTTCGACGTGCCGTGGGAGACGCCGATCACCGAGGTCTACGGCCAGCACCTGCACGGCATGACCATGGGCCTGACCACCGAGCTCGAGGTGGCGCGCGCGGTCGACAAGTCGGATCTCGACGCGGTGGCCGTGCACCCGCTGCCCGCGCAGGAGCGCATCCTCGACGCGCTGCTGCGGCTGGGTTTCCGCTTCAGCCGCGCCGACGTCGAGCGGGGCCGCGTCTACGGCGCCGAGCAGACGCTGCCGTTCTACCAGGAGATCGAGTTCTACCCGCCGTCGGCCTACGCGCACGGCATCAACCAGCTCGAGCTGACCTTCCTCCCGACCCCGCAGCGCCTCCAGGTGATCCTCGAGATCGACAAGCGGGGCGGCCTGTTCACCGAGGGCCACGACGCGTTCGGCAACTTCGATGTCGACTATGCGACGGTCGACCGCGTCGACTGGGCCGGCCAGCTCGACAACTGGTTGCGCCAGTCCGCCCAGCGGCGAGGTTTGTTCTTCTAGAGCTCCAAGAGAACCGTCCGCGGGCCCACGTTCACGCTTTCGACCAGCATGTGGGCCCGGAAGCGCCCGGTGGCGACGGTGGCTCCCCGGCCGCGCAGCGCCTCCACATAGGCGGTGACCAGCGGTTCGGCGATCTCGGCCGGCGCCGCCGCACTCCAGGTCGGCCGCCGTCCCTTCCGGGCGTCGCCGTAAAGCGTGAACTGACTGACCACGAGCAGCGGCGCCCCCACGTCGACCGCGGACGCCTCGTCGTCAAGAATCCGCAGCTCAATCGTCTTACGTGCCAATTCGGCCGCCTTCACCGCCGTGTCATCGTGCGTGACACCCACCAGCACGAGCAGCCCGTCGCCGATCTCCCCCACGACCTCCTCGCCGACCGTCACCCGGGCCCGGCTGACCGTTTGCACAAGTGCCCGCATTGTCGTTTTTCCACCCTTCAAACCGCAGATCAAGACCATCATCCGGTACGCGGTCGAGACGAGTCCCCGCCTCCTCAACGCGAGGTGCCCGCAGCGCCGGGCCGCAGCGCGACCATCGCGTGTAGTTCCTGGTCACGCAGCCGCCCGCCACGAGTCATCACCACCCCCGTGACCAGCGCCGCCATCCCGCCCCGCCGCGATGGTGGCGCCCCCTTTCGCCTCGCCGCCGATGGTGGGGCCGCCGCCTCGCCGCCGACGGCGGGCCGCTTTCTCGCCGCCGAGGGTGGCGCCGCTATCTCGCCGCCGAGGGTGCGGCCGCTAACTCGCCGCCGACGGTGGGGCCGCTAACTCGCCGCCGACGGTGGGGCCGCTAACTCGCCGCCGAGGATGCGGTCGCTATTTCGCCTCGCCGCCGGTGGTTGTGCGCAGGGCGTGCAAGGCCCACCGGTTCACGGCGGCCAGCACGGCGAGGATCGCTCCCAGGATCGGATGGCCGGTCAGGATCAGGGCCACGGTCGCGCCGCCGAAGACGACCCACTCGGGAATCAGGCGCTGCGGGTCGGGCAAGGGGTGGCTCGCGCGCGGGGCTACCCAGCGGGCCCAGATCACGGCGCCCAGCAGCGGCAGGGCGATCGCGGCCAGGATGCGGAACCAGACCGGGCCGGGCAGGTGCCACCCGCCGTAGGCGAGCGCCGCCAGCGCACACAGCTCGAGCGCGAATCGCAGCGCCAGGTTGAACGCCCGCATGGTTACCTCCAACATCCGGCCGCACGCATCGCACCAGACCGCGGCCGTCGTGGCGATCGGTTATCCGCCCAAATCCAGTCGTCTACAGGCGGCGGTGGCGTTCGGCCTCCGGGGACTTCGGTTCCTATGGGCTGCGCAGACGGCGGGGGCCGGTGTCGGGGCGGGACGTGGGCGGTCCTATCTCGGTGGCCGCGTGCAGGACCGAGATGCCGTCGGGGCGGGCCAGCACGGGGTTGAGCATCAGGGATCGCAAGCGGGGGTGGTCGTCGGCCAGGCGGCCCACGCGCAGGAGCAGGTCGATGAGGGCGGCGCGGTCGACCGGGGCCGAGCCTCGGTAGCCGTGCAGCAGCGGCGCGGCCTTCGGCTCGGCGACCAGGGCCTCGGCCGCCCGGTCGGTGAGCGGGGCCGCGCGCCAGGCCAGGTCGCCCAGCAGTTCGCTGGCCACGCCGCCGAGGCCGAAGCCGACCACCGGGCCGAAGGCGGGATCTTCCACGACCTCGACCGTGCAGGCGACGCCGGGGGCGACCATCGTCTGCACCAGCACGTCGGGGCCGAAGTTGGCGGCCAGGTCGGCGTACGCGGCCCGGAGGTCGTCCTCGTCGGCCAACGCCAGCCGGACCGCGCCCAGGTCGATGCGATGCCGCAGGGCGCCGCCGGCCGCCTTCAGCGCGACCGGGTAGCCGAGCGTGGACGCCGCCTCGAGCGCGGTGTCGACCGAGGTGGCGAGCGTGGACGGGACGACGTCGATGCCGTACGCCGCCAGCAGCTCGGACGGCGGGCCCTCGACGTCGGCCGCCAGCGGGTCCACATCGGACAGAGCCGGCAGCACGCCGGGCGGTCGGCGCAGCCACTCGGCGTAGGTGGCGACGCGGCCGAGGGCACGCACCGCCTCCTCGACCGACGGGTAGGCCGGGACGCGAGGCGGCAGGTTGCCCAGCAGGAACGTGGCGACCGTGGGTTTCTCGCCGGCCAGCGCGACGCCGGCCAGGGCGGCGGCGAAATCGGCGTCCTCGTCGGGGAGCTGGCCGGGCAGCGGCGGCGCGAAGACCACGACCAGGGCATCGGCGCGGTCGTCGACGGCGGCGTCGGCCAGGGCGTCGGCGAAGTCGTGGGCGCCGGCCTGCGGGCTGATGTCGTGTGGGTAGCCCTCGGCCACGGTGAGGCCGTTCGCGCGGCAGGCGGCCACCGCGAGCTGCGACAACGCGGACGAGTTGCCGACCACGGCGACCCGGCGGCCGGCCGGCAGCGGCTGGTGGGCCAGCAGCAGTCCGACGTCGAAAAGCTCGGGCACGGTGTCGACCCGGATGACGCCGGAACGGGCGAACAGGGCGGTCACCGCGTGCGCGTCGGGGCCGGGTAGGTCGCCGGCGAGGCCGGGCGGGCGGGTCGCCGAGGCGACGGCCACGACCGGCTTGACGCGGGACATGCGGCGGGCGAGGCGGGCGAACTTGCGCGGGTTGCCGAACGTCTCGAGGTAGAGCAGGACGACGTCGGTGCCGGGGTCGTCCTGCCAGTACTGCAGGAGGTCGTTGCCGGAGACGTCGGCCCGGTTGCCGGCCGACACGAAGCTGGACAGGCCGAGCCCGCGACGGTCGGCCTCGGCCAGCAGGGCGACACCCAGCGCACCGCTCTGACTGAAGAACCCGACCCGCCCGGCGGCCGGCAGCAACGGCGAAAGCGTGGCATTGAGACGTACGGAAGCGTCGGTGTTGGCGATCCCCATGCTGTTGGGCCCCACCACTCGCAACCCCGCACCATGCGCGCGCTCGACCAGCGCCCGCTGGGCCACCGCGCCGTCGGCGCCCGCCTCGGCGAACCCGGCCGAGACCACCACGAGGCCACCCGCGCCGCTGGCCGCCGCGTCCTCCACCGCGTCGGCCACCGCCTCCGGCGGCACCGCGATCAGCGCGAGATCGACGGCGACCCCGGCCTCGCTCGCCGACCGGTACGCCGGAAGACCCGCCACCCGATCGGCCCGGCGATGGACCGGGACGATCGTGCCGGTGAACCCGCCGTCGCGCAGGTGGCCGAGCATGGCGGCGCCGATACCCTGACCGCTGGCGCTGGCGCCGTAGACCGCGACCGCGCGCGGCGCGAGAAGCCGGGCGATCGACCGCGCCTCGGTCCGCTGCTCGCGTGACTCCTGCACCTCGCGCGACTTCTCGGTGGGCGCGATCGGGAACTCGAGGTGAACCACGCCGTCCGCGTATTTGCGCTGGATCTGATAGCCGAAGTCGCTGAAGACGCGGAGCATCCCGCCGTTCTCCGGGAGGACTTCGGCGACGAACCGGGCGATCCCGTTTTCCTGGGCGGCCTCGGCCAGATGCTCGAGCAGCACCGAGCCGATGCCGCGGCCCTGATAGGCGTCCTCCACGACCAGGGCGACCTCGGCCTCGGGCGCATCGGGACCGAAGCGCTCGTAGCGGCCGACGGCCACGATGCGCGGGCCGTTCACCAGGACGAACGCCTCACGATCGCGATGGTCGACATTGACGAAGCGCTCGAGGTCGCGCTCCGGAATGCGCGGATAGGGAGAGAAGTAGCGCAGATATCGCGTGCGATCGCTCATGCGGGAGTGGAACTCCACGATGGCCGGCGCGTCGCCGGGCCGGATCTGCCGCAGGTGGGCGGCCGTGCCGTCGGACAGCAGGACGTCCGCGCTCTTCTCCATGACGCGCCCCCTAGTCGCGAGGATCGTGCGGGTCGAGGCCGTGCAGCGGGAACACGGCCGTGCGGGTGGCGAGGATGGCGCGGTCGACCGGGTCGGGCTCGGTGCCGGGCTGCCAGGGCTCGATCACCGGGTCGGCGCCGTCGGTCATGGTCTCGGGCACCTCGGCCCGGGGACATCGCTGGGCGGCCAGCGCGCGCCAGCCATCGGGGGTACGGGTGGCGGGGTCGAGCGGTTCGCCGGTGGCCACCGCGAGCAGGTGCGTCCAGGCCCGGGGGACGACCTCGACCAGCGCGTATCCCCCGCCGCCGGTGGCGATCCAGCGCCCGTCGCAGAGCTCGTCGGCCAGGTCGCGCATGGCGATGTAGGCGGCGCGCTGCCCGTCGACCGAGAGGCTCAGGTCGGCCAGCGGGTCGAGGCGGTGGGCGTCGGCCCCGCACTGGCTGAAGACGACCTCGGGCGCGTACGCCCGCAGGATCGACGGCACGATCGCGTGGAAGGCCCGCAGCCAGCCGCGATCGGACGTGCCGGGTGGCAGCGGGACGTTGACCGCCATGCCCTCGGCCGAGGGGCCACCCACCTCCTCGGAGAAGCCGGTGCCCGGGAAGAGGGCGAGCGGGGACTCGTGCAGGCTGATGGTGAGCACCCGCGGATCGTCGTAGAAGGCGGTCTGCACACCGTCGCCGTGGTGGACGTCGACATCCACATAGGCCACCCGCTGGGCTCCCCGGTCGAGCAGGCGGGCGATGGCGACGGCGGGGTCGTTGTAGACGCAGAAGCCGGCGGCCCGGGCGGCCATCGCGTGGTGCAGGCCGCCGGCCACGTTCACGGCCCTCGTCGTACGCCCCTCCCAGACCGCCTCGGCGGCGGCGATGGAGGCGCCGCAGATGCGCGCCGAGGCCTCGTGCATGCCGTCGAAGACCGGATTGTCGGGGGTGTTGAGACCCCAGCCCCGGAAGAACGGATCGCTGGGCGCGAGCCGGACGGCGTCGAGATAGTCGGGGCGGTGGATGCGGGTGAGATCGTCGTCGGTGGCCGGGCGCGGCGTGACCATCTGCACCCCGGCCCGGTCGAGCACCCCTAGCTCGCGGGCGAGCGCCATCGTGAGCTCCACCCGCACGGGGTTGAGCGGGTGATCGCCCATGTCGTAGTCGAGCAGGGCTTGATCCCACACCACGGTGGTCGTCCGGTCGGCCATGACGGTCATGCTGCCACGCGCCACCGACAGTTTCCGGGGACGCGTTCGGGTGGGCTCCCGGCACCACCGGTCCGGAGCGCTGTCAAGGCCGGTTAACGAGGTAATATCGCTCCGGGAGGGCCGCACCTTGAATGATCTTGTTGACACCACGGAGATGTATCTCCGGACCATCCTCGAGTTGGAGGAGGAGGGTGTTCCGCCGCTGCGTGCGCGCATTGCCGAGCGGCTGCATCAGAGCGGTCCCACGGTCAGCCAGACGGTCGCGCGGATGGAGCGTGACGGGCTGCTCACCGTCGAGGGTGACCGCCATCTCGTGCTGACGGCGGCCGGCCGGGTCGCCGCCGTGGCGGTCATGCGCAAGCACCGTCTCGCCGAGCTGCTGCTGGTCAACGTGATCGGCATGCCCTACGAGGAGGCCCACGAGGAGGCCTGCCGGTGGGAGCACGTCATGAGCGACTCGGTCGAGCGCAAGGTCTATGAGCTGCTCAACCGGCCGACGCGCTCGCCGTACGGGAATCCGATCCCCGGTCTTGAGGTGCTCGGCATGCCGGACGAGGAGCCGGGCGTGACCAGCACCGCGAGCAACACCGGCGAGCGCAACCTGGCGTTCCCGGGGCTGACCGGCACCGTGGTCGTGCGGCGCATCTGCGAGAGCGTGCAGACCAACGCCGACGTGCTGCGCCAGTTGCACGCGGCCGGCATCGACCCCGGCACCACCGTGACCGTGGCCCAGGAGCGCGACGCCGTCACGATCGACCGCTCGGGCGACAAGATCCGCCTGCCGCGCGAGGTCGCTTCCCGGGTGTTCGTCGCGGCGCACTAACTCCTTCGGCGTATCACCCGGCGGTGGTGTCCATCGCCTTGGCCAGCGTGAGCAGCTTGCCGTTCATCGCGTTGACGTCGGTCGCCTTGGCGTCCTTGGCGAAGGTGAAGCGCAGCGTCTGCAGCTGCTTCGCCTCGCTGAGCCAGCCGATCTCGATGACCGGCCCGTGCCCGGCGCTCGCGGCCGAGTTGAGGCGATAGGCGGCCTTGCCGAGGCCCTTGAGCGTGGTCGCCTTGGCCGGCTTGAGGTCGGAGAGGAACAGCTTGGCGTCGGCCTGGGTGCTCTCCACCACCGAGAGCGCCAGGTCGGGCCACTTCCCGCCGACGGTCTGCACGACGCAGGTCGAGGTGTCGTCGACCTGGTCGGAGGCGGCCACGTCGAAGGCGACGCCGATCTTGGTCTTGATGAAGTCGTAGTTCCACAGGATGCAGGCGCCACCGGCCGAGGCGGCGGGCTGCTCGACCAGAGCGACCGGCGGGAGCGTCTCCTCGGCCTGCGCCTCGGCTTTGTTGTCACACCCGGCCATGGCGCAACCGGCCATGGCGAGGAGCGCGGCGGCGCCGAGCACGACGAAACGCGAACGCACGAGGGGTCCTCCCGAGGGGTTTCGGGGCACACCGTACTTTGCCCGGCGATCGGGCGAAAGGCCCCTCTTTGCTTGACGGCCGGTGTCAAGTAGCATGACGACCGTGAGTGACCTCGTCGAGCAGATCGTCCGGCTGCTCGACATCCGCCTCCTCGACCCGCTCGAGGTCCTGCTCGAGGGCGACGACGCGGTGGAGGCGCTGCGCCGGCTGGTGCGGCTGCGCGCCCGCCGATGGGCCGACGTCATGCGGCACGGGGACGACCGGGCGGCCACGCTGACGGCCGCGCGGTTGATCGCCACCGTCTATCCGGGCGATCGCGCCTTCGATCCGCCGGCCGAGTGGTGGGGCACGCCGCTCGGCCAGGTCGTCGCCGTTCGCGCTGGCCATCCGGGGGCGGAGTCGGTTTCCTACGCCACCGCCGGGGCGATGCTCGGCATCAGCCGGCAAGGCGTGCACGACCTGGTCAAACGCGGCCGTCTGCCGCGGCATCCGGACGGGGGCGTGCCGTCCGCAGCCGTACGCGATCGGCTCCGCGCCCGTGTCGGCAACGACTCCGCCGGCTCGGGCGGCGGCTTTGGTGAAGAGCGCCATGAACCCGAGGAGAAACCGTGATCAACGACCGCCTGATCGACGCCGGGGAGCTGCCCATCGCGGTCCGCGACTTCGGCGGTGACCAGCCACCGATGCTGCTGCTGCACGGCGCCGGCGGCAACCTCGCCCAGATGACCACGCTGGCGAGGGCCCTGCGCCCGAACCACCGCGTCATCACCGTGGACCTGCGCGGGCACGGCCGTTCCGGCGACGGCGCCTGGACCTGGGATGCCGCGCTCGGCGATCTGGCGGCCGTCTGCGTCCAGATGGAGGTCGAACGCCCCTCCGTGGTCGGCCACTCGCTCGGCGGCATGCTGGCCGCGCTCTGGGGCCAGCGTCACCCCGAGTCGCCGGGCGTGGTCAGCCTCGACGGCAACCCGCCGCCCACCAAGCCCGAGCACCTGCCCGGCCTCGACCCGGAGAAGGCTACGGCCGAGCTCGCCCGTCTCCACGCGATCTTCGACCAGCTCGAGGCGATGGCGGGCCAGGTCATCCCCGCCGACCAGCTGCCCGACCTGGTCGAGCGCCAGCAGATGGCGGCGCGCGACATGGGCGCGAACGAGAAGGTCTGGATCGAGGGCTTCCGGCGCAACCTGGTGCATGCGAACGGCGAGACCTCGACTCGCCCCTCCGCGGAGACCACCTCCCAGCTCCGTACGCTCATGAACACGCTCGACCTCGGACCGGTCTACGCCTCGACGACGTGCCCGGAGCTGGTCGTGCTGGCCACGCGCGACCTGCCCGAGCAGGCACCGTTCGCCGAGCTCTACGCCGCGCACCGGCGGTACCTGGTCGACCAGGTCTCGGCGGCGTCCCACCCGCGATACCTCTCGCTCGCGGACGCGTCGCACGCCATGGTGATCGAGCAGCCCACCGTCCTGGCTGGACTGATCACCGATTTCCTCGGCGGGGGTCGCTGACCTTGGCTCAGCTTCCGGACAAATAGTCTGGTAGGCGCGCGAGGCAGCTCTCCCAGCCGGCGCGATACATCTCCGCGGTGGCGGCGTCGACCCGGTCGTGCACGACGACCAGATCGGTGCCGTCGCCGGCCGGGCTCAGCTCGATGGTCACCCGGCTGTCCCGATCGTCGCCCTGCCACCGCCACGACTGCACGATCCGCCGTGGTCGGTCGAGCTCGCGATACTCCCCCGAGAAGCCCATGCCGTCGGCCGCAATACCGAATCGGCCGCCGACGACCGGATCGGACTCGACGGCGGGATGCACAGACGGTGGCCAATACCAGGCCTGAAGCGCCGGGGCCTCGGTGAGGGCCGCCCAGACGCGCTCCGGAGGCGCCTCGAGATGCGCCTTGATCACTGCCGATTCGTTGTGGTCCATGCGCCACACCTTGCCACCGCGGGCCGATCTCTGCGTACCCCTGTGGATAACACCGGCCTTCGGCAGGAACCGAAACGTCCCCCGGCGCACTCGCCGGGGGACGTCGGTTGCGCGGTCAGGCGTTCCGGGCCGCTTCCTGCGTCTCCTGCTTGACGTCCTGCGCCGACGACTGCGCCTGCTGCTTGGTCGTCTGCGCGGCGTCCTGGGCGGTCGACTTCACCTCGTCCACGGCCTGCCGGGCCGAGCCCGCCAGGTCGTCCTTGACCTCGGACGCGACATCCTTGAGCTGGTCGGTCAGCTCGCCGCTGCGGTCCTTGATCTCCTCGCCCACGCGGCGCTCGGCCTCGGTGACCGGCATCAGCGTGGCGGCGAGTATACCCACCCCGAACGCGATGATGCCGGCGGCCAACGGGTTGCCCTGCGCCTGCGAGGCGACGGCCTGCGGCGCGGACCGGACCGCGTCGGCGGCGTCGTGCGCCTTCTCCTGTACGGTGCTCGCCGCGGACGACGCCGTGTCGCCGACCGCGCTCGCCTTCTCGCTCACGGCGTGCCGGCCGTGCTCAGCACTTCCCATGACCTTCTCCTGGATCGCGGTCCAGCGGCGACGCGCCACCTGCTTGGGACTCGTCTTCTCGGCCAGCCGGTCCACATCGCGCGTCAGGCTGGCTCGGGTGCTCTCGATGTTCTGCCTCAGCCGGTCGGGTTCTTCAGCCATTGGGCGTCCTCCTTAATCGTGTCAACCGTCCGCCGCGGAACGGGGTCCACCGTCTTGAGCCTCTTGCGGCCGGCGGCGTAGAGCACCGCGCCGATGATCGCCCAGATGACGGCGACGATGAGCGCCGCCCATCCGGCGTCCATGACGTTCGCCAGGCCGAAGACCAGGGCGAAGCTGAGCAGCACCACGGCGAGGTAACCGGCGAACCCGGCGCCGCCGAGCATGCCCGCGGCCTTGCCGGCCTTGGTCGCCTCCTGCTTGAGCTCGACCTTGGCCAGCTCGACCTCTTGGCGGAACAGCTGCGAAAGATCGTTGCTGATGTCGCCGATCATCTCGCCGATCGACGTCTCGGCCACCGGGTCGGTGCGGTCGCTGGGGGCGGTCATCGCCGCGTCTCCGGCGGGAACTCCTCGACCACCAGAGGCTGACCGGTGCCGGTCGCCGCGTATTCGGTCCCGGTGGTCTCCGGATAGGCCGTCGTCGTCGTGACGGTCGGCTCGGTGTAGGACGGCGGCTCGGTGTAGACCGGCGGCTCGGTGTAGACCGGCGGGGTCACCGGCGGCTGGCTGGCCGTGGCCGGCGTGTAGGTGCTGGAGAACGAGTCGCCCGTGGGCTTGTCGGACGAGCCGGCCTTGGCCACGCCCTTGCCCAGGCGACCGACCACGAAGCCGGCCGCGAGCGCCGTCGCCAGGAACGCGCCCGGACGGCGGCGGGCGAAGTCCTGCACCTCGCGCAGCACCCCCTCGGGGCCGTTGCGGTCCAGGTAGTCCGCCAGCTGACGGCCGCCGTCGGCGACCCGGGAGACGACCGTGGCGGCCGGCGAGTCGCTGCGGTCGCCGCGCATCTCGTCCAGCTGGTCGGCGGTCTGCCGGATCGTTCCGGAAAGCTTGTCGTTCTGGGCGCGGGCCTGCTGCGTCAGCGTGTCCCGCACGTCGCCGGCCAGGCTGCGGGCCTGGGCCTTCGCCTCGGCGCCGACGCGCTGGGCCTGCTCGGCCGCGGTCTGCTTGACGTCCGTCGCCGCCTGACCGGCCGCCTGAGCGCCGCGCCCGGCGACCTCCTTGGCCGTGGACGACGCACCTGAAGAGGATCTGTCCGGCGTGTTGACGCCGGTCGGTAGGTCGGACACGTTGCCTCCTACGTGAGTGGTTATTCCGGCTTCGACATCCCCCGTCGACAGCCGTCTAATCCACTTCCGACCGGTTGTCCGTGATCCTTTCGGCGTAACGTGCCAATTGATACTTAACGCAGGGCAAGCATCGAGTTTCGTCGTTCAGAACGAGGGTAACCAGGGCATTCCACCACGGTGGTCAACCGAGGAATTGATCGCTCGCCATTCTTGATCGCATAAAGAAGAGCCCCCGGACCATTACGGTCCGAGGGCCCTTTCGATCTGAGGAATTAACTGCAGCCGGAGGTGGAGCCGCAGCCCTCGCAGACGTAGCAGCTTCCGGCGCGCCGCATCTTGGTGCCGCAGGTGAAGCACAGGGGCGCGTCGGCCGCCTGGCCCATGACGACCTCGAGCAGCTCGGTCGACGAGCCGATCGACACCGTCGCCGGCTTCTGCGGCTCGGCCACCGGGGCCGGCGCGTCCGACGTGGCCGCGCCCACCGGAGCCGACACCGGCGCCGAGACCGCCATGCCGGCGAGATCAGCCGACGCCGCCGCGGCCTCGGCCGCCGCCTCGGCCTGGACCTGGGCGGCACGCTCCTTGGCCGTGAAGATGCCGAGCTCGGCCCGGGTCTCGTACGGCAGGAAGTCGAGCGCCAGCCGCCGGAAGATGTAGTCCATCACCGAGGCCGCCATGCGGACGTCCGGGTCGTCGGTCATGCCGGCCGGCTCGAAGCGCATGTTGGTGAACTTGCCGACGTAGGTCTCGAGCGGGACGCCGTACTGCAGCCCTATCGAGATCGCCACCGAGAACGCGTCCATGACGCCGGCCAGGGTCGAGCCCTGCTTCGACATCTTGAGGAAGACCTCGCCGAGGCCGTCGTCGGGGTAGGACGACGCGGTGAGGTAGCCCTCGGCGCCGCCGACCGAGAACGACACCGTCTCCGACGGGCGCTTCTTCGGCAGCCGCTTGCGGACCGGGCGGTACTCGACGACCTTCTCCACGACCTTCTCGACCTCGGCCGCGGGTGCGGTCTCGGCGACGGCCTTCTTCGACGACGACCCGGCGGCCGAGAGCGGCTGACCCACCTTGCAGTTGTCGCGGTAGATCGCCAGCGCCTTGAGGCCGAGCTTCCAGCCCTGGTAGTGAATGTTCTCGATCTCCTCGATGGTCGCCGTCTCCGGCATGTTGACCGTCTTCGAGATGGCGCCCGAGATGAACGGCTGGACGGCCGCCATCATCCGCACGTGGCCCATCGGCGCGATCGCCCGCTCGCCCATGGCGCAGTCGAAGACCGCGTAGTGCTCCGGCTTGAGACCGGGGGCGTCGATGACGTTGCCGTGCTCGGAGATGTGCTCGACGATCGCCTCGACCTGCTCCTCGGGGTAGCCGAGGCTGCGCAGCGCGCGCGGCACGGTCTGGTTGACGATCTGCATCGAGCCGCCGCCGACCAGCTTCTTGAACTTGACCAGGGCCAGGTCGGGCTCGATGCCGGTGGTGTCGCAGTCCATCATCAGGCCGATGGTGCCGGTCGGCGCGAGCACCGACGCCTGGGCGTTGCGCCAGCCGTTCTTCTCACCGATCTTGAGGCCGGACTGCCACTGCTTGGTGGCCTCGCGGGTGATCTCGGTGGCGACGATGTTCGACGAGCGGATCTCGTCGTTGGCGGCGGCGTGCTTGCGCATGACCCGCTTGTGCGCCTCGGCGTTGCGGGCGTAGCCCTCGTACGGGCCGACGACGCCGGCGATCTCGGCCGAGCGGCGGTACGCGGTGCCGGTCATCAGCGAGGTGATGGCGGCGGCGACGCTGCGGCCGGCCTCCGAGTCGTACGGCAGGCCCGACGCCATCAACAGCGCGCCGATGTTCGCGTAGCCGATGCCGAGCTGGCGGTAGGCGCGGGTGGTGATCCCGATCTTCTCGGTCGGGAAGTCGGCGAAGGCGATCGAGATCTCCATCGCGGTGATGATGAACTCGACGCTCTTGACGAACTTCTCCACCTCGAAGCCGCCGTCGGCCTTGAGGAACTTCATCAGGTTCAGCGAGGCCAGGTTGCAGGACGAGTCGTCCAGCGACATGTACTCCGAGCACGGGTTGGACGCGGTGATCCGGCCGGTCTCGGGGTTCGTGTGCCAGTCGTTGATGGTGTCGTCGTACTGCATACCGGGGTCGGCGCACTCCCACGCCGCCTGGGCGATGCCGCGGAACAGCTTCCGGGCGTCGACCCGCTCGATCTCCTCGCCGTCCAGGCGGCCGCGGAGCGCGAAGTCGGTGCCCTCCTCGTACGCCCGCATGAACTCGTCGGAGACGCGCACCGAGTTGTTGGCGTTCTGGTACTGCACCGAGACGATGTCGGCGCCGCCGAGGTCCATGTCGAAGCCGGCGTCCCGCAGCGCGCGGATCTTGTTCTCCTCGCGCGCCTTGGTGAAGACGAACTCCTCGATGTCCGGGTGGTCGACGTCGAGGATGACCATCTTGGCCGCCCGGCGGGTCGCGCCGCCGGACTTGATCGTCCCGGCGCTCGCGTCGGCGCCGCGCATGAAGCTCACCGGTCCGCTGGCGGTCCCCCCGGACGACAGCAGTTCCTTGGACGAGCGGATGCGGGACAGGTTGACGCCGGAGCCGGAGCCGCCCTTGAAGATCAGCCCCTCCTCCTTGTACCAGTCCAGGATGGAGTCCATCGAGTCGTCGACCGAGAGGATGAAGCAGGCGCTGACCTGCTGCGGCGACTTGGTGCCGACGTTGAACCACACCGGCGAGTTGAAGCTGAACACCTGGTGCAGCAGCATCCAGGTCAGCTCTTGGTCGAACAGCTCGGCGTCGGCCTTGGTGGCGAAGTAGCCGTGCTTCTCGCCGGCCTTGCGGTACGTCGAGACGACGCGGTCGATGAGCTGCTTGAGCGACCACTCCCGCTCCGGGGTGCCCACCGCGCCGCGGAAGTACTTGGTGGTGACGATGTTCGCCGCGTTCACGCTCCAGAACGCGGGAAACTCGACGCCCTTCTGCTCGAAGTTGATCGAGCCGTCCCGCCAGTTCGTCATGACGACGTCGCGGCGCTCCCACTCGACCTCGTCGTACGGGTGGACGCCCTCGGTCGTCCAGACCCGCTCGACCCGCAGCCCCCCGGCGGCCGCGCTGCCGTTCGCACGACTGCGCTGCCGCCCTGCTGTGATGCCGTCCCCGGCCATACTGCTCCCCCTCGTCGGTACTGCTTCCGTCACTCGCGCTCAGTCACTTGTCGAGCATCGTCACTTGTTGGCATCGCGCAGCTCTGCGATCTCCTTCTCGAACTCGTCGAGCGAGTCGAAGGACTTGTAGACGCTGGCGAACCGGAGATAAGCCACCTGGTCGAGCTCCCGCAACGGGGTGAGGATCGCCAGCCCCACCTCGTGACTCGGGATCTCGGCCGCGCCCCGGGCCCGGACGGTGTCCTCGACGCGTTGCGCAAGCTTCGCGATCGAGTCCTCGTCGACGGGCCGGCCCTGGCAGGCCTTGCGGACCCCACTCATGATCTTCGTCCGGCTGAAGGGCTCGGTGACGCCGCTGCGTTTCACGACGGCCAGAACCGCTTCCTCGACCGTGGTGAACCGCTTGCCGCACTCGGGGCACGAGCGCCGGCGACGGATCAACGCGCCGTCGTCGGCCTCACGCGAGTCGACCACGCGTGAGTCGGCGTGGCGACAGTACGGGCAGCGCACCGCGATCTCCCTCCGGGACCCTCCCCCAGGCTTCTCCGGGCACGCCGAAACGCGGCGACGCGATGGTCACTGCCAGCGCGACGCCGTGACGGCCTGTGGATAACCGGGGAGGTGAAACCCCAACCAGTGGATGACTTACACCCTTGTAACTACTAGATGTTGGGGTAGACGCTATTCCTCGGCGGACGCGGACGCAAGCTCAGCGGCGCGGCGACGCGCCGTATTTTCCGACTCAACACGTGCGGTGTACCGGCGGTTACCGAACGCCGCCCTTCGCACCGTTCTCGCAAGATCAACGCGCCGCCGGGCGCGCGATCACGGCACCGGCGGGGGACAGATCAGGGGCGCGGGAGGACCAGCACCTGGCCGGCCTGGACGTCGTTGCCGGGCAGATGGTTGAGCTCGCGGATCTCGGCCACCCGGGCCCAGCCGTCGCGACGGGACGAGCTCGCGGCGGCGATGTCCCACAACGTCTGGCCGGACCGGACAGTGATGGTAGGCGCCGGCGCGGAGGAGTCGTCGGACGCCCGCGACGCCGTGGTGAACAACACGGCGCTCGCCACCGAGGCGACCAGGACGAGCAGCCCGAGCACGACCGCCCGGCCCCGGCGAGTCAGGCGCAGCGGCGGCTCGGAGGGCCGAATCGAGTGCGCGACCATGACATGTCCCCCCAAGATCCACAGTTAGGACGCCTGTTCGATAGAACGCCCGTACGACGGTCTACCAGAACACACGTACGGAAGTCGAGCACTTGCGGGCGACACGCCGACGCGAATGTCGTACAGATGTTTGAATATGTCGCACCCCGGCACTACGGTTTCCCGACAAGAGGGGTCAGCCGGGCGAACGCCATCCCCACGACGTTGCGCCCCGGCTCCGCGAGCGCACCACGTGCCGACGAGGCACTGGCCGACAGGGAGGGCGGACGTGTCGACCGACGACCGGACGAGCCGGCATCAAGAGCAGATCTCCAAACCGGACACGGCGCCGACGGCATTGCGCCGCCGCAGCACGCCGGGCCGGGCGCGGGCCGGTAACGAGGCGCCGCAGCTGCGGTCGGTCACGCCCGTGGTCAGCCACTTCCCCGACCTGGTGACCGCCGACCTCACGGCCCGTCAGCGGCGCATCCTCGAGTTCATCCGCGACTGGGTGGAGCGCTACGGCTACCCGCCGAGCGTCCGCGAGATCGGCGAGGCGGTCGGCCTGGTCTCGCCGTCCAGCGTGGCCTATCAGCTGAAGGCGCTGGAGACCAAGGGCTTCCTGCGCCGCGACCCGAACCGCCCGCGCGCCGTCGACGTGCGCGCGCCCAGCGAGATGGTGGACGACGAGACGCTGCGCAGCGCGCGTCCGCAGCCGGCCTACGTCCCGCTGGTCGGCCGCATCGCCGCCGGCGGCCCGATCCTGGCCGAGCAGGCCGTCGAGGAGTTCTTCCCGCTGCCGCGCGAGCTGGTCGGCGAGGGCGAGGTCTTCATGCTCGAGGTCAAGGGCGACTCGATGATCGACGCCGCGATCTGCAACGGCGACTGGGTCGTGGTACGCCAGCAGCCCACCGCGAACGCGGGCGACATCGTGGCCGCCATGATCGATGGCGAGGCCACGGTGAAGAGCTACCGCCAGCGTGACGGCCACGTCTGGCTCATGCCGGCCAACCCGGCCTTCGACCCGATCCCCGGCGACGACGCCACGATCATGGGACGGGTGGTCGCGGTCCTGCGCCGGGTGTAGACGAAGCGAGGCCGGTCGCTCCGGGAAGGTGCGACCGGCTGCGCAGACCGGATCGGCGCAGACCGGATCGGCGCAGACCGGATCGGCGCAGACCGGATCGGCGCAGACGGGATCAGCGGCGATAGCCCGGGTTGTCGAAGCGGCCCTCAGGGCGGGCATTGCGGTCCGCGTAGCCGTCGCGGGCACCCGGCTGGCCGTAGACGCCGCGCTGGCCGCCGCCCTGCGCGCCACGCGGCTGGCCGCCCTGCGGCGGACGCTGCGGGCGCTGGCCCTGCTGCGGACCGCGAGGCTGACCGTATGGCTGGCCACCGCCATCGCGGCCACCGCCATCGCGGCCACCGCCATCACGGGCACCGCCATCGCGCCCGCCGTAGACTCCGTCGCGGCCGCCCGGCTGCGGGCCACGCGGAGGCTGGCCCTGGGGTGCACGCGCGGGCTCGCCCTGCGGACCACGCGGCGGCTGGCCCTGGGGTGCACGCGCGGGCTCGCCCTGCGGACCACGCGGCGGCTGGCCTTGCGGACCACGCGCGGGCTCGCCCTGCGGACCACGCGGCGGCTGGCCCTGCGGCCCACGCGGCGGCTGGCCTTGCGGACCACGCGCGGGCTGGCCTTGCGGACCACGGGCGGGCTGGCCACCCTGCGGCGGACGGCCGTACTGCGGACCGCCGCCACCCTGACCACCGCTGCCGTAGACCGGGCCGGAACCGCCTCGCTGCGGGCCGCCACCCGGCTGACCGCCGCCGCTGCCATAGACCGGGCCGCCGCCCGGGCGGGGGCCGCCGGCCGGGCCGGAGCGAGCGCCGCCGTAGACGCCGGCGCCGGCCCCGGCGCGCTGCTGCTGCGGTGCGCCGCCGACGCCGATCAGCTCGGTCTCGGGATCGCCGGGCTCGTCGTCGTCGAACCGGTCCGCCGGCAGCGGGTTGAGCGCGATCCGCTTGCGGTGCCGGGCGATGCCGAGCACGCCCACGCCGACCAGGATCAGGCCGACCAGCCCGATCGCGCCCACCGCGTACGTGATCTGGTCGATGGTCAGGTCCGAATACCAGTGGTCGCCGGCGCCGGTCGAGCTGGACGAGCCCTTCTTCGCGACGGCGATCTCGGTCGACGGCACGTACGAGAGGATGTAGTTGGCCGCGTCATGGTCGCCGCTCATGTCGGAGACTGTGTAGAAGAGCTTGCCGTCGGCGCTGTAGGTGATCGACTCGCCGAGCGTCTCGTTGGGCAGGCCGGTGATCCGCGGCTTGCCCTTGATTGCGGCCAGCACGTCGCCGTTGGTGACGTCCCATTCCATCGCGTCGGTGTACGTGCGCAGCACGACCTTGGAGCCGTCGGCCGACATCGCGGCGCCGTCGATGGTCTGGTTGCCGATGCGGGCGAACGGGTTTCCGGCGGTCTCGGTCTTCGACACGGTGAGCGTGCCGACCTTCTTCAGCGGGACGCCCTCTTCGCTGCTGGCCTTGAGGGCCGCGGTCGGCTCGTAGAGCCCGGCCGCCGTGCCGATCTCCTTGGTGATGATCAGCGGCGTGTTCTGCCCGGTGATCAGCAGCGCCTCGGCGTCGTGGTAGTCGCCCTCGGGGTACTTCATGCGGTAGAGGACCGGCTTCTTCGACCCGTCGAGCGGCATCTTCCACACGCCGATCGAGGGCCGGCGGGTGCCGTCGTCCTTGTCGAAGTTGTTGTCGCCGATGTCGGCGATCCACAGCGTCTTGCCGTCCGGCGCCAGGATCATGTCCTCGGGGTCGCGCGGCGTCCCCCCGAACGACTTCGTGTCGACGATCTTGCACTTGCTGTCGAGGAAGAAGATCTTGCGGTGGCTGTCCGTGTTGGTGCTGTCGTTGACGACGACGAAGCCGTCCTGGGTGGCGACCATCCCGGAGAGCTCGTCGAGCTTGGGGTCGGTCACCTTGCAGACCTTCTTGCCCGCCGTCGCCTTGACGCTGACGGTGGGTGCCGGATCATCCGCAAACGCACTGGACGGACCGACCATCACCAGGCCCAGGGCCGCGATAGCCGGAAACACGAGACGCCGCATCCGATCAGTGTCGCATGCGGCGTCTCGAAGCGGTGTTTCGCTCTGATCACCCCGGGGCGGCGCGCCCACGCTCAGTCGCGGTACGACTCCAGCTCGGCGGCGAGCTGCTCGCCGACCCGGACCTGGAGCTCCGTCCCGTCGTCCGTGTAGCGGGTGTTGAGCACCTGACCGGACCGGTGGATCCGGGCGACCAGGTCGCCCCGGTCGTACGGAAGCAGGACCCGCAGGTCCACGGCCGGGCGCGGCAGCCGCTGGGCGATGGCCGCGTGCAGGTCGGCGATGCCGGCGCCGCTGCGGGCCGACACGAAGACCGCGTCCGGCCAGGTGCGCTTGAGCCGCAGCAGGCTCTCCTCGTCGGCCGCGTCCACCTTGTTGATGACCAGCAGCTCCGGGATGCGGTCGGCGCCCACCTCGCCCAGCACCTCGCGCACGGCGCTGACCTGGCCCTCGGGGTCGGGGTGCGCGCCGTCGACCACGTGCACGACCAGATCGGCCTCGGCCACCTCCTCGAGCGTCGAGCGGAACGCCTCGACGATCTGGTGTGGCAGGTGCCGGACGAACCCGACCGTGTCGGAGAGCGTGAAGACACGCCCGTCCTCGGCCGCGGTGCGCCGGGTGGTCGGGTCGAGGGTGGCGAACAACGCGTTCTCCACCAGCACGCCGGCCTGGGTCAGCCGGTTGAGCAGGCTGGACTTGCCGGCGTTGGTGTAACCGGCGATGGCGACGGCGGGAACGCCGCTCGCCTGCCGTCGCGAGCGCTTGGTCTGCCGTACGGTGCGCATCGCCTTGATCTCCCGGCGAAGGCGCGCGATGCGCTGGTTGATCCGGCGCCGGTCGGTCTCGAGCTTGGTCTCACCGGGACCGCGCAGGCCCACGCCGCCGCCGGCACCGCCACCACGGCCGGAGCCACCGCTCTGCCGGGACAGCGTCTCGCCCCAGCCACGCAGGCGGGGCAGCAGGTACTGCAGCTGGGCCAGCTCGACCTGGGCCTTGCCCTCTTTGCTCTTCGCGTGCTGGGCGAAGATGTCGAGGATCAGCGCCGTCCGGTCGACGACCTTGACCTTGGTCTGCTGCTCGAGGTTGCGCAGCTGGGACGGGGACAGCTCGCCGTCGCAGATCACCGTGTCGGCGCCGGACGAGACGACCACGTCGCGCAGCTCGTCGACCTTGCCCCGGCCGATGAAGGTGGCCGCGTCGGGCCGCGAGCGCCGCTGGATGAGGCCCTCGAGGACCTGGGAGCCGGCCGTCTCGGCCAGCGCCGCCAGCTCGGTCAGCGAATTCTCCGCGTCCGCGATGGTGCCCTCGGTCCAGACGCCGACCAGGACGACCCGCTCGAGCCGCAGCTGCCGGTACTCGACCTCGGTGATGTCGGTGAGCTCGGTGGAGAGCCCGGCGACGCGCCGCAGCGAATGCCGCTCCTCGAGCTCGAGCTCGCCGGTGGTGGGGTCCGCCTCGAGCTCGTCGAGGACGGGTGCCTGGTAAGTGTTTCGCAAAAAAGTGACCTCCTGGCCCGATCGTGGCACGTCCCAGGTGCGGGCGCATCTACTTATCAGGGCCGTCAGTTGACAGGGAGTGTCCGACTCATCAGTAACCACCGGATTGGAACCCGTTATTCCGGGAGAGCAACAATGCGGTGAACCCCATGCCAGATCCGGAGGACACACCGTGGTGACCACCCGCCTGCCGAGCGCAGGATTCTCGATCACGATCCGCATCGCCGTTACCGCGGACGCCTCGTCGATCGGCCGCCTCACGACCTGCGTCGGGGAGGCCGGCGCGATCGTGACGGCGCTTGACGTCGTCGACTCGGACCCGACCAGCGTGCTGGTCGACCTCACCTGCGACACCGCCGACTCGAGCCACGCCGACCAGGTGGTCAAGACCCTCGAGGAGCTGGACGGGGTCGACGTCCGCAAGGTCTCGGACCGGACGTTCCTGCTGCACCTCGGCGGCAAGATCGAGGTCAGCTCCAAGGTCGCGCTGCGCAACCGGGACGAGCTGTCCCGGGCCTACACGCCGGGCGTGGCGCGGGTCTGCATGGCGATCGCCGAGAACCCGGCCGACGCCCGCCGGCTGACCATCAAGCGCAACACGGTGGCCGTGGTCAGCGACGGCTCGGCGGTGCTCGGCCTGGGCAACATCGGACCGGCGGCGGCGATGCCGGTGATGGAGGGCAAGGCGGCGCTGTTCAAGCGCTTCGGCGGGGTGGACGCGTGGCCGGTCGTGCTCGACACGCAGGACACCGACGAGATCGTCCGGATCGTGAAGGCGATCGCCCCCGCGTACGGCGGCATCAACCTCGAGGACATCGCCGCGCCGCGCTGCTTCGAGATCGAGGAGCGGCTGCGCGAGCAGCTGGACATCCCGGTCTTCCACGACGACCAGCACGGCACGGCGATCTGCGTGCTGGCCGCGCTCACCAACGCGCTGCGGGTGGTGGGCAAGCGGATGGAGGACGTGCGGGTGGTGGTCTCCGGCGCGGGCGCCGCGGGCACGGCGATCATGAAGCTGCTGCTGCGGCAGGGCGTGGGCGACATCATCGCGTACGACCGGAAGGGTGCCCTGCATCGTGGCATGCCCGATCTGACGCCGACATGGCACTGGCTCGCCCAGAACACGAACCGGTACAACTACTCCGGGAATCTCCCCGGCGCGATCGAGGGCGCCGACGTCTTCATCGGGGTGAGCGCGCCCAATCTGCTCACCGGCGCCGACATCGCCAAGATGGCCGACAAGTCGATCGTCTTCGCGCTGGCCAACCCCGACCCCGAGGTCGACCCGCGGGAGGCCCGCCAGCACGCCGCGGTGGTCGCCACCGGCCGCTCGGACCAGCCCAACCAGATCAACAACGTGCTCGCCTTCCCCGGCGTCTTCCGCGGCATGCTCGACGTCAGCGCCGAGGGGTTCACCGAGGAGATGGCGCTGGCCGCGGCCCGGGCGATCGCCGACGTGGTGGGCGAAGACAAGATCAACCCGACGTTCATCATCCCGAGCGTCTTCGACCAGCGGGTGACGCCGGCGGTGGCCTCGGCGATCCGGGCGGCCGTGAAGGGCGGCGCGGCACCGCACAACGCGGCCGCGATGCCCGAGGCCGAGCTGGACGAGGCGCCGGAGGAGACCTTCTAGCCGAGGAGCTCGCCCTTGGCCACCAGCACCGCGGGGCCGGCCAGCCACCAGCGGCCGGCCTCGTCGTGGGTGACGGTGAGCCGGCCGCCGAGGACGTCGACGGCGACCACGCCGGTCGCCAGGCCGGCGTCGCGCAGGGCGGCGGCCCCGACCGCGAGCGCGCCCGATCCGCAGGAGAGCGTCTCGCCCGAGCCGCGCTCGTGGACCCGCATGGATACGTGCAGGTCGGCGCCCTCGACCGGGTCGCCGGGCACCACGAACTCGACGTTGACGCCCTGGCCGAACAGGCCCTGGTCGAAACCGGGCGCGGCGGTGAGGTCGAGCGAGGACAGGTCGAGGCCGTCGTGCACGCCGCAGACCAGGTGCGGGTTGCCGCAGTCGACGGCCACACCGGGGAAGGTCAGGGGTCCCACGGTCGCGGTGCTCGCCGCGTACACCCGGGGGCTCCGCATGTGCACCCGGATGGAGTCGCCCTCGACCACCGCGACCACGACGCCGGCCCGCGTGGCCACCGGCAGGCCCTCGGCGCCGGGCGTGGCCAGTCCGTTCGCCACCAGGAAGCGGGCGAAGACGCGCACGCCGTTCCCGCACATCTCGGCGACCGAGCCGTCGCTGTTGCGGTAATCCATGAACCACTCGGCGTCGGCCGCGAACGCGACACCGTCCGGGTCCTTGGCCGCGCGCACCACCCGCAGGACGCCGTCGGCGCCGATCCCGAAGCGGCGGTCACACAGCTCCGCCACCCGCGACGGCGTGAGCGAGAGGACGCCGTCCGGGTCCGAGATGATCACGAAGTCGTTGCCGGTGCCATGGCCCTTGGTGAAAAACACGCGTCCCATCATTCCGTACGCGCGAGGGCGTCCGCCACGAGTGTGTCCGACGCCCCGTCCAGCCAGTGGATCGCCGGATCGCGCCGGAACCAGGACCGCTGCCGCCGCACGAACCGCCGGGTGCCCTGGGCCGTCTCGGCCTTCGCCTGCTCCTCGGTCAGCTCGCCGTCGATCTGCGCGATCGCCTGCTGGTAGCCCAGCGCCCGGCTCGCCGTCCGCCCGTCGCGCAGGCCCAGCGGCAGCAGGCCGCGGACCTCGTCGACCATCCCGTTCGCCCACATCAGGTCGACCCGCCGCCCGATCCGCTCGTCCAGCGCGGCCGGCTCCCGGTCGACGCCGATCTGCACCGACGCGTAGTGCGGGGTCGGCGCCGGCAGCGAGGCGGTGAAGGGCCGGCCGGTCAGCTCGATCACCTCGAGCGCGCGCACGATCCGCCGCCCGTTCGAGGGAAGGATCTTCTCGGCCGCCGCCGGGTCCCATCCGCGCAGGCGGGCGAACAGCGGCGCGGGCCCGTCCGCGGCCAGCTCGGCCTCGAGCCGTGCCCGGATGCCGGGATCGGTGCCGGGAAACTCGAACTCCTCCAGCACGGCCCGGACGTACAGTCCCGAACCACCCACCAGCAACGGCACCCGGCCCCGGGCGAGGATGTCGTCGATCGCGGCCCGGGCCAGCGCCTGGTACTCGGCGACCGCCGCCGGCACCGTGACGTCCCAGATGTCGAGCAGATGGTGCGGAACGCCGGCGCGCTCGTCGGCGGTCAGTTTGGCGGTGCCGACGTCCATCCCTCGGTACAGCTGCATGGAGTCGGCGTTGACCACCTCGCCGCCCAGCTCATGGGCGAGAGCGATGCTCAGGGCGGACTTTCCCGCGGCGGTCGGGCCCACGATGGTGATCACACGCGGGACCAATGGGAACGGCACGGAGCAACCGTAGGACAAGGTTGTGTCACGGTCATCGGCGGGCGCTTCCCCATAACCGGGTTGGACCTGTGACAATGCGCGAGAAAGAATGCCGTTGAGAAGGTTTGGCGTTCGACTGCGCTGCGGCGGTGGCCGGCACCCTCCGGGGTGGCGGCGCCGGGAGACTTGAGGACGGGTTATGAACGACTGGACGGCCTTCGGGCGCGTGGATGCCGACGGCACCGTGTACGTGAAGACCGCGGAGGGCGACCGCGTGGTCGGCTCCTGGCAGGCGGGCACCCCCGAGGAGGGCCTGGCCCACTTCGCCCGGCGATTCGCGGATCTCGTCACCGAGGTCGACCTGGTGGAGGCCCGGCTCAAGTCCGGCGCGGCGGACGCGCCACACGCGCTCGCCACGGTGAAGCGGCTGCGCTCGCAGCTCGACGAGGCGCATGTGGTCGGCGACATCGACGGGCTCGCGGCCCGGCTCGACCGCCTGGCCGGTGTGGCCGACGAGAAGGCCGGCGAGGCCCGCGCGGCCCGCGAGGCGGCCCGGGGCGAGGCGCTGGCCCGCAAGACCGCGCTCGTCGAGGAGGCCGAGAAGATCGCCGCGGAGGCGACCGGCTGGAAGACGGCCGGCGACCGCCTCAAGGAGATCCTCGACGAGTGGAAGACCATCCGCGGCGTCGACAAGAAGACCGACGGCGAGCTGTGGAAGCGCTTCGCCGCCGCCCGGGACGGCTTCACCCGCCGCCGCGGCGCGCACTTCGCGACCCTCGACGGCCAGCGCAAGCAGGCGCAGAGCGCCAAGGAGGAGCTGGTCAAGGAGGCGGAGAGCCTGGCCGAGTCGACCGAGTGGTCGACCACGGCGAACCGCCTCAAGGAGCTGATGGCCGAGTGGAAGGCGGCGCCGCGCGCGGCCAAGGAGGCCGAGCAGCGCCTCTGGGAGCGTTTCCGCGCCGCCCAGGACGGCTTCTTCACCCGGCGTAGCGAGGTCTTCTCCGCCCGCGACGCGGAGTACAAGGGCAACCTCGACAAGAAGCAGGCGATCCTGGCCGAGCTCGAGGCCGTCGACGTCGACGCCGACCCGCGCGCCGCGCAGAACAAGCTGCGCGACGCCCAGGCCGCGTGGCACGACGCCGGCCGGGTGCCGCGCGAGTCGGCGGCGGCCCTCGACCGTCGCTGGCGGGCCGCCGAGGAGCGGATCCGGCTCGCGATGGACTCGGCCTGGCGCAAGACGACCCCGCAGGACAACCCGCTGCTGCGCCAGATGCGCGAGCAGGTGGCCGAGGCCGAGGAGAAGCTGGCCCGGGCCCAGGCGGCGGGCGACGCCCGCCGCATCAAGGAGGCCGAGCAGGCGTTGTCGTCGAAAAAGCAGTTCCTAGCCCTGGCCGAGCAGGCGAACTAGCTCCGCCGGCGACGCGTTGCCGCCGGTGCAGACCAGCGCGATCTCCTTGCCCGCGAAGGTGCCGGGGTTCGCCAGGACGGCGGCCAACGGAGCCGCGCCCGCGCCCTCGGCCAGCGTGTGGGCCTTCGTGGCGAGCACGCGCTGAGCCTCGGCTATCTGGTCGTCGGTCACTAGTAGGAAGTCGGCCAGGGCGCCGCGCAGGTAGCGCTGCGGCACGTCGAACGAGCGGCCGGTCGCCAGGCCCTCGACGCGGGTGCGGTTGGGACGGGTCGCGGGCTCGCCCGAGCGCCAGGCGTCATGGGCGGCGCGGGACGACGACGACTGGACGCCGATGATCGCGCAGTCGGGCGCCAGGGCCCGGGCCACGATCGTGGCCGCCGCCGCGCCCGAGCCGCTGCCGATCGGGACGACGATCGCGTCCAGCGCCGGCTTCGCTTCGAGGATCTCCAGGTAGAGGGTGGCCACCCCGGCCAGGAGCTCCGGCGTGTCGCCCGGGCTGACCAGGTGCGCGCCGGTGTCGGCGGCCAGCTTGGTGGCGTGCTCCTCGGCGTCCCCGAAGTTCTCGCCGGCCAGCACCACGTCGGCGGACCAGCCCTCGACGGCGGCGACCTTGTTGGGGCTGGTGGCGGCCGGCATCACGACCGTGCAGGGAACGCCGAAGACCTTGCTCGCGTACGCCATCGACTGCGCGTGGTTGCCGGTCGAGTAGGTGATGGTGCCGCCCGCGGCCGCGTCGCCGAGGGAGGCCAGCAGGTTGAGGCCGCCGCGCACCTTGAACGCGCCGACCGGCTGGGTGTTCTCGTGCTTGATCAGCAGAGTGGCGCCGGCCGCCGCGTCCAGCACCGGGTACGACCACATCGGCGTGGGCGGCAGGTAGCGGCTGACGACCTCGCGGGCCGTCCGGACGTCGTCGAGGGTGAGCTCCATGCCCCGATCGTCCGGGCCGCGACGGGTGGCGGTCCATGGCCAATCGGGTTCGTCCGGCCCTACAGCGCGCAACCGCCGGTGGTGGCCGGGAGCGGGGCGGGGACGCCGACCGTGGGCAGGCCGAGCGAGACGCCCTGCAGGCGCGGGGTGCGACCGGCCTCGAAGGCGTCGCCGGCCCGGGTGCGGCGGTACGAGATCGGCGCGCCGTCGGCGTTCAGGTGGTGCGGCGCCGCGTACGTCACGACGGTCTCGACGATGTCGCCCGGTCGCGGGGTGAGGTCGCCGGTCGCGAAGTGGACCAGGCGGCCGTCGCGGGCCCGGCCGCTCATCCGGCCGGTGCGCTCGTCCTTGCGCCCCTCGCCGACCGCCACCAGCACCTCGACCTTCTCGCCGACCAGCTTCTTGTTCTCGGCCCAGGTGATCTCCTCGAGCAGGGCGATCAGCCGGTTGTAGCGGTCCTGCACGACCGCCTTGGGCACCTGGTCCGCCATCGTCGCGGCGGGCGTTCCGGGACGGATCGAATACTGGAAGGTGAAGGCACTCGAGAACCGCGCGCGGCGTACCACCTCGAGGGTCTGCTCGAAGTCCTCCTCGGTCTCGCCCGGGAAGCCGACGATGATGTCGGTGGTGATCGCCGCGTCGGGCATGGCCGCGCGCACCTTCTCGATGATCCCCAGGTACTTCTCCTGGCGGTAGCTGCGGCGCATCGCCTTGAGCACCCGGTCGGAACCCGACTGGAGCGGCATGTGCAGGGAGTGGCACACGTTCGGCGTCTCGGCCATCGCGGCGATCACGTCGTCGGTGAAGTCCTTGGGGTGCGGGCTGGTGAAGCGCACCCGCTCGAGCCCCTCGATCTCGCCGGTGGCGCGCAGCAGCTTGCCGAACGCGAGGCGGTCGCCGAACTCGACGCCGTACGAGTTGACGTTCTGCCCGAGCAGGGTGACCTCGAGGACTCCCTCGTTCACCAGGGCCGAGACCTCGGCCAGGATCTCGCCCGGCCGGCGGTCCTTCTCCTTGCCGCGCAGCGACGGGACGATGCAGAAGGTGCAGGTGTTGTTGCAGCCGACGGAGATCGAGACCCAGCCCGCGTACGTCGACTCGCGCTTGGTGGGCAGCGTCGAGGGGAAGACCTCGAGCGACTCGAGGATCTCGACCTCGGCCTCTTCATTGTGCCGGGCGCGTTCGAGCAGGGCCGGCAGCGACCCGATGTTGTGGGTGCCGAAGACGACGTCGACCCAGGGCGCCTTCTTGACGATGTCGCCGCGGTCCTTCTGGGCCAGGCAGCCGCCGACCGCGATCTGCATGCCGGGGTGCTTGAGCTTGGTGGGGCGCAGGTGGCCGAGGTTGCCGTAGAGGCGGTTGTCGGCGTTCTCCCGTACGGCACAGGTGTTGAAGACCACGACGTCCGCCGCGTCCGGATCGGCGGCGCGCACGTAGCCCGCGTCCTCCATCAGACCGGAGATGCGCTCGCTGTCGTGCACGTTCATCTGGCAGCCGTACGTGCGCACGTCATAGGTGCGCGGCCCGCCCAAAGCTGAGGTAGTCATGGCAATTGACCAGGGTACTGCTACGTCCCGTCCAGCGCGCATGCCGGATCGGTGCCGGTGCACGGCCGGAGGTGGCGCCGTTCCGGGCCGTCGTCGGTCTCGATCTCGTCGACGTGCACCGCGAGCAGGCTGCCGTCGGGCTCGGCCAACACGTACCGGCTCGGGTTGAGGGAGTCGTCGGGGAGCAGGACCGCCGCGCCGAGCCGGACCGAGACGGCGCTCGCGACCACCGCCTCGGCGAAGCCGGACGGGGCCAGATAGACGTCGGCCAGCGTCGGGAAGTCGCCGCCGACCTGGTAGACGTCGCAGAGCACCGCGCCGTCGGTGTCGCTGTCGTCGAGCGCGACCACGCTGCGCTCCAGCGTGCCGGCCAGAGCGCCGCGGACCCGATCCGCGTCAATTCGATTTCCGAACGCCCAGTTCCACAGCCCGGGTGTCGGATCCCCGTCAGCCATACCGAACATGGTGGACAATGCCTGGACCTTCCATCGGTTAAGTTACCGCTCCGTGACCATTCTCGTGGCGAACCGATACTTCGGTCCACTTAGAGTTGGCCCATCCGGGTGATCCGTAACGAACGGACGGTGGTCTCACAGTGTCCGACGATGCTCTCATCGTCCTCGAGAACGTCAACAAATGGTTCGGCCCGTTGCACGTGCTCGACGATGTGAATCTTTCCGTCGCCCGCGGCGAGGTGGTCGTCGTGATCGGACCGTCCGGCTCCGGCAAGTCGACGCTGTGCCGCGCCATCAACCGGCTCGAGCCGATCAACTCCGGCACCATCACCTTCGACGGCAAACAGCTGCCGGCCGAGGGCCGGGCGCTCGCGCGGCTGCGCAGCGAGGTCGGCATGGTGTTCCAGTCGTTCAATCTTTTCGCGCACAAGACGATCCTCCAGAACGTGATGATCGGGCCCGTCAAGGTGCGTAGGGAGAAACCTGTCGAAGTCCGGGAGCGGGCCATGGCGCTGCTCGACCGGGTCGGCATCGGCAATCAGGCGGAGAAGTATCCGGCCCAGCTTTCCGGCGGCCAGCAGCAGCGGGTGGCGATCGCCCGGGCGCTGGCGATGCAGCCCAAGGCGCTGCTCTTCGACGAGCCGACGAGCGCCCTCGACCCGGAGATGGTCGGCGAGGTGCTGGACGTGATGACCTCGCTGGCCAAGGAGGGCATGACCATGGTCGTCGTCACGCACGAGATGGGATTCGCGCGCCACGCCGCCAATCGGGTGGTCTTCATGGCCGACGGGCAACTCGTGGAACAGGCCCCGCCGGCCGAGTTCTTCGCGAGTCCGAAAAGCGACCGTGCCAAAGATTTCCTCTCGAAAATCCTTACGCATTGATCGTGCGAACCCTCTTCGTCCAGACGCAAGCAACTATTTCGAGGAGCGTAATGATGCGCATCACCCGATTGGCAGCGACGTTCGGTGCAATGACCATGATGCTGGGGGCCGCGGCCGCCTGCGGTGGCAACGACTCCGGCAGCGGCAGCGGAAGTGGCAGCGGAGGCGGTTCGGGCATTGTCGGCAAGGCGTCGAGCGGCAAGCTGACGTTCGGCGTCAAGGCCGACCAGCCGGGCCTCGGCCTGCAGACCGGCAGCACCTACTCCGGCTTCGACATCGAGATCTCGAAGATCATCGCGAAGGGCCTCGGCGTCCCGGAGAGCGGCATCACGTGGAAGACCACGGTGTCGGCCAACCGCGAGGCGTACATCCAGCAGGGCCAGGTCGATGTCGTGGTGGCCACGTACACGATCAACGACGAGCGCAAGCAGAAGGTCAACTTCGCCGGGCCGTACTACATCGCCGGGCAGGACCTGCTGGTGCCGGTCAACTCGACGATCACCGGGCCGGAGTCGCTGGCCGGCAAGAAGGTCTGCTCGGTGAGCGGTTCGACGCCGGCCAAGCGGATCCAGACCGACTACAAGCAGGCCCAGCTCCAGCAGTTCGACTCGTACTCCAAGTGCGTGACGGCGCTGGCCGGCGGTCAGGTCGACGCGGTGACCACCGACGACATCATCCTGGCCGGCTACGCCTCCCAGGAGCAGTACGCGGGCAAGTTCAAGGTCGTCGGCAAGCCGTTCAGCACCGAGCCGTACGGCATCGGCGTCAAGAAGGACGACACCGCCGGCTGCAACAAGATCAACGAGATCCTGAAGGCGGCGGCGTCCGACGGGTCGTACAAGAAGGCCTGGGACGACACGCTCGGCAAGAGCGGCAAGGCCGCGCCCGAGCTGGACACCTCCAAGCTGACCAACTGCGCCTGATTTCTTCTCCCGGCGGGGCCGTCCGGTACGGCCCCGCCGGCTCGTGTTGCTGAGGTGGCGATGGAAGTCTTCTCCGACCCGTCCAACCGCGACGTGTACGTGACCGGGTTCCTCTGGATCCTGAAGCTCACGCTCGCGTCGTCGGTCTTCGCGCTCGTGCTCGGCACCCTGCTCGCGGCGATGCGGGTGTCCCCGGTGCCGGTGCTGCGCGGTTTCGGCACGGCTTGGGTGAACATCTTCCGGAACACGCCGCTCACCCTGATCATCTTCTTCTGCTACTTCGGCCTCTACTCGTCCCTGGGCTTCGCGCCCTCGGACGACCTCGAGCTGAACAACTACTGGCTCGGCGTGGTCGGCCTGTCGGTCTACACCGCCGCGTTCGTCTGCGAGGCGATCCGGTCCGGCATCAACACGGTGCCGCCGGGCCAGGCCGAGGCGGCGCGGGCCATCGGCATGACCTTCCGGCAGACCCTCTCGATGATCGTCCTGCCCCAGGCGGGCCGGGCCGTGATCGCGCCGCTCGGCAGCATCTTCATCGCCCTCGCCAAGAACTCCACGATCGTCGGGACCATCGGCCTCATGGAGTCGTCGAACGCGATGAAAGACCTGATCAACGCGAACGGCAACGCGGTCTTCCAGATCTTCTTCGTCTTCGCCGGCACGTTCGCCATCGTCCTGATCCCGACCGGCTACGGCTTCGGCTGGCTGGCCAACCGACTGGCGGTGAAGCGTTGAGCACCGACGCCGTCCTCTACGACCACCCCGGTCCGCGCGCCCGGGCCCGCAACCGCATCCTCACGGTCGTCTTCGGCATCGTGTTGCTGGCGCTGCTCTTCTGGATCTACAAGAAGTTCGACGACAAGGGCCAGTGGGCGGCGGTGCTGTGGAAGCCGTTCACCCAGAGCAGCACCTGGACCGACTACATCCTGCCCGGCCTCAAGGGCACCCTCGTGGCGGCCGCGATCGGCATGGTGCTGTCGCTGGCGTTCGGCATCCTCTTCGCCGTCGGGCGGCTCTCCGACCACTGGTGGGTGCGCATCCCGTCCGGCATCGTGGTCGAGTTCTTCCGCGCCGTACCGCTGCTGCTGATGATGTTTTTCATCTTCTTCGGCATCCCGTTCGTCACCGAGAAGCCGATGTCGCCGCTGTGGGCGGTCGTGATCGCGCTGACGCTGTACAACGGATCGGTGCTGGCCGAGGCCTTCCGGGCCGGCGTGCGGGCGGTGCCGCTGGGTCAGAGCGAGGCGGCGTACGCGATCGGCATGCGCAAGGGTCAGGTGATGAGCCAGATCCTGATCCCCCAGGCCGCGCGGGCCATGCTCCCGGTGATCGTGAGCCAGCTCGTGGTCCTGGTGAAGGACACCGCTCTGGGCTACATCATCTCCTACAGCGAGCTGCTGCAGCTGGGCGTCAACAACGTGGCGGCCAACTTCGGCAACGTGGTGCAAGCCGCGATCGTGGCCGCGATCATCTACATCATCATCAACGCGACGCTCACCGCGGTCGCGAGCTGCCTCTCGCGCCGGACCCGGCGCAGCGGCAAGGCGCCGCGGCGCACGCAGCCGCAGATGCTGGTCGAGGCCACCGAGCAGTAGCCTGCCTCAGCGGGCGAGCTCGGTGACCCGCGACTCGCGCACCACGGTCACCCGGATCTGGCCGGGGTAGGTGAGCTCTTCCTCGATCTGCTTGGCGACGTCGCGGGCCAGCACCGCGGCCCCGATGTCGTCGATGTCCTCGGGGCGGACCATCACCCGGATCTCGCGACCGGCCTGCATGGCGAAGACCTTCTCGACCCCGGTCTTCCCAGCCGCGATCTCCTCGATCCGCTCCAGGCGCTTGACGTACGCCTCGAGGCTCTCCCGTCGCGCACCGGGACGACCGCCCGAGCACGCGTCCGCCGCCTGGGTCAGCACCGCCTCGATCGTCTGCGGCGGCACCTCGTTGTGGTGCGCCTCGATCGCGTGGACCACGTCCTCCGACTCGCCGTACTTGCGGGCCAGGTCGGCCCCGATCAGCGCGTGGCTGCCCTCGACCTCGTGGGTGAGCGCCTTGCCGATGTCGTGCAGGAAGGCCGCCCGCTTCATCGACGGAACGTCCAGGCCCAGCTCGGCCGCCATGATGCCGGCGATGTGCGCGGTCTCGACCAGGTGCTTGAGCACGTTCTGCCCGTAGCTGGTGCGGTAGCGCAGCCGGCCGAGCAGCTTGGCCAGCTCGGGGTGGATGTCGGTGATCCCGACGTCGACGAGCGCCTCCTCGGCGGCCCGGTCGCAGAGGACCTCCACCTCGTTCTTGGCGCTGTCGTAGACCTCCTCGATGCGGTGCGGATGGATGCGGCCGTCGAGGACGAGCTTCTCCAGGGTCAGGCGGCCGACCTCCCGGCGTACCGGATCGAAGCAGGAGAGCAGCACCGCTTCCGGGGTGTCGTCGATGATCAGGTTGACGCCGGTGACCGACTCGAAGGCGCGGATGTTGCGGCCCTCACGACCGATGATCCGGCCCTTCATCTCGTCGCTGGGCAGGTGCAGGACGCTGACCACGCTCTCCGCGGTCTGCTCGCTGGCGATCCGCTGGATGGCGTCGACGACGATGCGGCGGGCCCGGTTCTCGGCCGTGCTCTTGGCCTCGTTCTCGATGTCGCGGACCATGATCGCGGCCTCGCGCTTGGCCTGGGCCTCGATGTTCTCGACCAGCTCGGCCCGGGCGGCCTCGGCGGTGAGCTTGGCGATCCGCTCGAGCTCCCGCCGCTTCTCCTCCTCGACCCCGGCGAGCGCCGCCTCCTTCGCGGTGAGAGCGTTTTCCCGTACGGCGAGATCGGCGTCCTGGGCCACCAGCCGGCGCTCGCGCTCGACCAGCCGCTCGACCTCGTCGCCGTGCAGGCGCTCACGCTCGTCGATCCGGGCGGCGCGGCGCTCGACCTCGGCCGACTGCTCCTTGACGGTGGCGTTGAGGAGGGCGACCTCGCGTTCGCCGGAGCGCCGGGCGGCGGCCCGCACCTGCTCGGCGTCGGCCTCGGCCTGGCGGTGGGCGTGCTCGAGGATGGTGTCGGCCTCGCTGTGCGCGGCCTCGAGGACCCGGCGGGCCTCGGCGCGGGCGGCGGCCGCTTCGGCCTTGGCGGCGGCGGCCTCGGCGCGTACGGACGCGGCTTTGGCATTGGCGTCGGCGACCTTGGCCTGGGCCGCGCCGACCGCCTGGTCCTCGCGCTCCTGGGCGTCGGCGCGGTCGCTCTGCATCTGGCGCAGTGCCCGGGCGCCGACCACCAGGCCGGCCACCACGAGCGCGCCGAGAACGACGATCGCCACCACCAGCACCCAGTCCAGGGCGGTCATCTCGCCGCGTCTCCCTTCGCCGCCCCGCGCGTTGTGCGCGCGCAGGCAATCCGCGGATGCCCGACCAAGGCTGGGAAACGCAGGCAACGTCGAACCGAGACGTGCCGATCAGCCGGCACGCCTGGTCTTCAGTTATGGCTCGGGCGCCGGACCCGGGCCTTGTCGCGGTGACCTCCCGTTACGGAGGAGGTCGCAAGTGATGCCGTAATGTGATGCGATCTATGTTGTGCGTGTTGCATGCGATGGTCGAACAAACCTTTTGTAACGCGAGGCTAGGTCGCGAGTGGCACTTCGGTCAAGGATCCATGATTTGGTCGCGGATGGGACTTAGGGCACAGACCCGCTTACGCGCAGCTCACGAACTTGGTGGGCATTTCAGGCGTACCGGGACCAGAGATCGCGCATCGGCTCCCAGCGTTCGCCGACCCCATCTTTCCAGTACGCGAGGAGATAGCCGGCGATGGGCGTTTGCGCGTCATCCCACCAGATCCCGGCGACGGTCCGGGTGACGCCACCCTCGGTCAAACGGTATGCGTACTCAACGTAGTTGCCCGTGGTGCGGCCGCTCGGGGTCCGCGTCTGCCGAGGAGCCTGCGCACCCGGCGCGAGGGCGGCGGCGTCCTGCTCCTGGGTCTTCCGGCGGGCCTTGTCCCGCTCGGCCGTCGACTTGTACTCGATGAAGAGCGCGCTCATCCCGTCGATCGTGCACCGGACCCGCAGCTTCTCCCCCTCCCCGGCGCGCGGGGTGCCGCGTCCGCAGGTGGAGAGGTAGGGCAGCCAGCCCTGCGCGATCGTCGCCAGCGGGGTGCCCTTGAAGTCCTTCTGGTTGAGCCGCGCTTGGTTCTGCTCGAAGAGGCCGAGCGCTTGGGCGGTGTTTGCGTCCTTGCCGGCCGTCGTGCTTCCGCCTTTGTCGGCCGTCGTGCTCCCGCCCTTGCCGGCCGCTGCGCTCCCGCCCTTGCCGGTCGTCGTGCTTCCGCCCTTGTTCGCCGCGGCCGTGCTTCCGCCGGCCGTCGTGCGGCCGAGGAAGAAGGCCGCGGTACCGAAGACAAGCAGACCCGCGAGCAGACCGATCAGAAGCCCCATGAAGAGCCGCGTCGGCGCGGGAGGCGGCGGGGTAGGCGCGATCCGCGGGGCGCCGCCCTCGGGCAGGCCGTAGGGATCGCGAGCCGGATAGACCTCGGGTTGTGGCCGAACCTCGGGTTGTTGCCGAACCTCGACCGGCCCGGCCACACTCGCCGCCCCCGGCCAGTCAGCACCGTAGGGGTCATAGCCGCCATCCCGGTCGTCGTTGGCGTTGGCCGCCTGCGCCGAGGCGTCCCACCCGCCGGCGCCGCCACTCTCCGGCTGCCCCACCCATCCGAGGGCGCCGCCGCTGTCGTGCGGCTGGGCGTTCCATTCGACCGCGCCGCCGTTCTCCGGTTGCCCATGCCCTCCGACTGGGCCGCCGCTGTCGTGCGGCTGAGCGCTCCACTCCACCGCAACGCCGCCGTTCCCCGGCTGCCCATGCCCGTCGACTGCACCGTTGCCGGTCTGCGGCTGGGCGTTCCATTCGGCGGCGGCGTTTTCCGGCTGGACGTTCCACTCGGTGGGCTCGCCCGCGCCTTCCGCGGGTGTCGGCGGCTCGGGAAGCACGTCCCAGCTGTCGGCGCCGCTCGACTGGGCGGCCGCGGCCGGGCGCTCAGCCACATAGGCGCCGCTCGACTGGGCGGCGGCCGCGGCCGGGCGCTGGGCCACATAGGCGTCCCACGACTTGTCATCGGTGTTCGCGGGCGGGGCCGCCTGCGCTCCCCACCCGTCGAGATCCTGCGGCGGACCGCTCGACGGCGTGGCGCTCTGCGGGGCCCACGGATCCGCCTCCGGTCGCGGACTCGCTTGCGCCCAGGGGCTTTCGCCGGCGGGAGGCGCCAGTCGCGGCGCGAAGTAGGGGCCCGACACCGTCGCCGGCGGGGCACTCCAGGGGTGGGCCGGCCGCCCGGGCGACGGCTGGCTGGGGACGGTGTGGTGCGCGGGGGAAACCGGTGCGGGCACGAAGCTCGACGGGTCGCCGCCCGCTTGGTGGTCGGCGATCTGCTCGGTCGGTTCGACGCCCTCCGGCAAGGAACCGTATCCCCGCAATTGGTTGCGCGAGTTCTCGGTCACGGCCCCTCAGGCTAGCAGCCAGTGGCCAATGTCGATCTCTTAGTTAGCCGGACATCGATGCGCTCCCCGCCGAAGAGCTGCTCAGACGCATCATGACTGTTCCTCGTCGGCCATGGCATCGGGATCGATCTGCTCGGCGAACTCGGCCGCCTCGGCATCACGCGCCGCGAGCGCCTCCTTGACCGCCCGGATCGCCACTCCGGCCGGATAGCCCTTCCGCGCCAGCATGCCGGCCAGCCGCCGGAACACCGCGTCCGGCTCGCCCCGGGCCGTCCGCAGCTTCCGATCAACCAGCGCCCGAGCGGTCGCCGCCTCCCCCTCGTCGTCGAGCGTCTCGAGCGCCTCCCCCGCGACCTCGGCATCCACCCCGCGCTGCCGAAGCTCGTTGGCCAGCGCACGCCGAGCGAGCCCCCGCCCGTGATGCCGGCTGGACACCCACGCCCGGGCGAACGCCGCGTCATCGATGATCCCGACCTCGTCATACCGATCGAGAACCTCGGCGATCACCTCAGCCGAGATCTCCTTCTTGGCGAGCGCCTTGGCCAGCTCGACCCTCGTCCGCGGTCGCACAGAAAGCTGCCGAAGACAAATCTCCCGCGCGCGCTCACTCTCACTCTGCCCCGCCTGCGCCCGCGCCCGCCCGCCGACGCCCCCGGCCGCACGATCCCGCGCACCGGCCCGATCACCACGGGCGGCACGATCACGCGCACCGGCCCGATCACCACGGGCAGCACCATCACGCGCACCGGCCCGATCACCACGGGCAGCACCATCACGCGCACCGGCCCGATCACCACGGGCAGCACCATCACGCGCACCGGCCCGATCACCACGGGCAGCACCATCACGCGCACCGGCTCGATCACCACCGCCCCAGCGTCCCGATCGCCCGCGCCCCGATCCCCAGCGCCCAGACGCACCGCGCTCTGCTTCCTCGCGGTGAAAGTCGTCTTCCTCGCGGTGAAAATCGTCGCCGTCACCGTCGGACCGCGCCCAACTGGACCGCCCCCGCGGCGGATCGTCGTCGCCGCTGGAGTCAGCCGGCAGGAACTCGTCGTCGGCCGCGATGTCGGCGGTAGGAAACCCGCCGGAGCTGCGCCTGCGGCCGGCATCGGTGTGCCCGAGCCCGACGTCAGTGCGCCCCGGGCCGGCATCAGGGCGCCTCCGGCCAACGTCAATGCGCCCGGGGTCGACGTCAGTGCGCCGGGAGTCGACGTCAGTGCGCCGGGAGTCGACGTCAGCGTGCCTCGGGCCAGCGTCGGAGCGGCTCGGGGCGGCTTCGGGACGGATCGGGGCCCAGTCGGGGCGGCTCGGGGCCGCGTCGGGCCGGCTCGGGGCCGCGTCGGAGCGACTCGGGGCCGCGTCGGAGCGGCCCGCGCGTGAGGTCTCCTCGAGCAACTCGGGTGAGTTTTCCCGGAGGAAGTCGTCGACCGAGCGCCCCCAAGTGAGCGGGGCGCGGGCGACGCGGTCGGTGGGGTCGGTGGGGTTTCCGCCCGGCGAGGGGCGCCGGCGGTGGGCGGGAACGTTGCCGCGTTCCGCTTCGCCGCCGGGTGCCTCGCCGGGCGGGTGCTCATCGGCGGGGGTGCGCGCCGGGCGGGGTGGGATGGCGTCCCAGCCCCGCCCGGAACGTGCGCCACGCCGTCCGGCCATCGGGGGTTACCTCGATCAGAAGTCGACCGGGGGGAGCTCGGGGCCGCCGGCGGCGTCGCCGGTGGTCTGGCCCACGCCGAGCTTCTCCAGGATCTTCTTCTCGATCTCGGCGGCGACGTCGGGGTTTTCCTTGAGGAACTCCCGCGCCTTCTCCTTGCCCTGGCCGAGCTGGTCGCCGTCGTACGTGTACCAGGCGCCCGACTTGCGGATGATGCTCTGCTCGACCCCGACATCGATGAGCGAGCCCTCGCGGGAGATGCCCTTGCCGTACATGATGTCGAACTCGGCCTGCTTGAACGGGGCCGCCACCTTGTTCTTGACGACCTTGACGCGAGTGCGGTTGCCGACCACGTCGGTGCCGTCCTTGAGGCTCTCGATGCGGCGCACGTCGAGACGCACGGACGCGTAGAACTTCAGCGCGCGGCCACCGGTCGTCGTCTCGGGCGAGCCGAACATGACGCCGATCTTCTCGCGGAGCTGGTTGATGAAGATCGCCGTGGTACCCGAGTTGTTGAGGATACCGGTGATCTTGCGGAGCGCCTGGCTCATGAGCCGGGCCTGGAGACCGACGTGGCTGTCGCCCATCTCGCCCTCGATCTCGGCCCGCGGCACGAGCGCGGCCACCGAGTCGATGACGATGATGTCGAGCGCGCCCGAGCGGATCAGCATGTCGGCGATCTCCAGCGCCTGCTCACCGGTGTCGGGCTGGGAGACCAGCAGGGCGTCGGTGTCGACGCCGAGGGCCTTCGCATATTCCGGGTCGAGCGCGTGCTCGGCGTCGATGAACGCCGCGATGCCGCCGTTGCGCTGCGCGTTGGCCACCGCGTGCAGCGCGACCGTCGTCTTACCGCTCGACTCCGGCCCGTAGACCTCGATGACGCGGCCGCGCGGCAGGCCGCCGACGCCGAGCGCCACGTCGAGCGCGATGGAGCCGGTGGGAATGATCGCGGTCTGGATGACCGGCCGCTCCCCTAGCCGCATCACGGAGCCCTTGCCGAACTGCTTGTCGATCTGAGCCAACGCCAGATCGAGCGCTTTGTCTCGGTCAGGTCCTGCCACCATGTCCGCCACCCCTGTATTCGACTTCGCAGGCGTCTTCGCCGATGAGCCTCTGTTCACCACGGGCTACAAGGTAGGCGGTGGGTATGACAAAAATCCGCCGCCCTGCCGTGAGCTGCGGATGACCGGGCCGCTGTGGACAATAGCCGAACACCTGTTCTAGATCGATGCGACACGCAGAACAAGCGTACGAAAATGTGGTCAGCGCAGGCGGGAAGGCACCCGATCGGGGTATGCCTGGACCACCGCGCGCCAGATAGTAGCCGTATCGACACCCTCGGCAATGGCCTGATCGATCGTCCGGTTCCCGAGGTCGCCGAACGAATGGTCCGCCGCGATGCTGCGCGCATAGCCCGCGCCGAATGCCTGCTCGAGCCGCGCCCAGAAATCCGTCAACCGCACCCCACGACACTACTCAGCAGCGGCGGCCGACGGCATTCAGCGAATCGCGGCGGCCGCCACCTTCAGGTCGTCGACCAGGCCGCGATAGGCCGTCTCCCGGTCGTCGGCCCGCAGCACGGCGGACGGATGGATGGTGGCCATCGCCTGGATCTCGGCCACCGGGAAGTCCTCCGGGTGCTGGGCCGAGGCCGGCCACGGCATCAGGCGGCCGCGCTGCTGCGTGACCCGGAAGGACGGGCCGAGCAGCGCCTTGGCCGCGGTCGCGCCGAGCAGCACCACCAGCTCCGGCTTGAGCAGCGAGAACTCGGCGACGACCCAGGGGCGGCAGGCCGTGATGTGGGCCGGGCCGGGCGTCTGGTGGATGCGCCGCTTGCCGCGCAGCTCGAACCGGAAGTGCTTCACCGCGTTGGTGATGTAGAGCTCGGCCGGGTCGATGCCGGCGTCGTCGACCGCCTCGCGCAGGAGGCGCCCGGCCGGGCCGACGAACGGGAGCCCGCGCTGGTCCTCGACGTCGCCCGGCTGCTCGCCGACGAAGACGATCCGCGCGTGCTCGGCGCCGCGGCCGAAGACCGTCTGGGTCGCGTCCCGGTAGAGCTCGCAGCCCTCGCAGCCGGCCGCCGCCGATTTCAGCTCCTCGATGCTGCGCGGCCGCTCGGGCACCCACTGCTGCGCGCCGACGGGCGCATCCGTCATAGGCATCCCATGGTTTTACCCGAATGGACCGGACCCACGCACACCGGTCAGCGGGACGGGGCCGGGACGCCGGTGGGATGGGCCGCGGCCGCCACCGCCTCGGCCAGGGCCGGGATGTCCTCGTCGTCCAGGGGGCTGACGGTGATGCGTACCCCGGGAGGTGTGTTGATCCGGAAGAGGGAGCCAGGGGCGACGGCGTAACCGGCGTCGCGCAGCAGTCCGATCGTGCGGGTCTCGTCGCGTACGCGTACCCAGGCATTGATGCCCGTCGCCCCCTCGGCCTCGATCCCGCGCTCCTGGAGTGCGCCGCACAGAGCTCCGCGCCGCCGGGCGTAACCCTCCGCGGCCTCGCGAACCTGCGCGGTCACCTGTTTGTCGCGCCAGAGATCGACGAGCACCCACTGCAGGATCGTGGACACCCAGCCGGTGCCCAGACGCATGCGCCCGACCACCCGGGCGATCGTGGTCTCGTCGCCGGCCATCACCGCGATGCGCAGATCGGGGCCGAACGGCTTGGACGCCGAGCGGATGAACGCCCACGAGTCGGTCACCGGGCCGATGCAGTGCAGCGGGACGCAGGCCAGCTCGGCGGCGTGATCATCCTCGATCAGCAGCAGGCCCGGATGACCGGCCAGCACGGCACGAAGAGCCTCCGCCCGGGTCGCCGAGACCGCGGCGCCGGTCGGATTCTGCGCGCGCACGGTGATCGCGACGGCGCGCGCACCGGCCCGGATGGCCTCGGTCAGCGACTCGGGATCGGGACCTTCCTGGTCGATGGCCACCGGGACCGCGCGCAGGCCCAGCACGGCCAGCAGGTCGAGGAGGTTGGCCCAGCCCGGATCCTCCACCGCCACCGCGTCGCCGGGACGCAGATGGACGCTGAGCAGGCGCTCGATGGCGTCGAGCGTGCCCGATGTGGCGGTGAAGGCGGCGCCCTCGACCGGCACGCCGTCGGCGGCCAGACGGGGCCGGGCCAGGTCGATCAGCTCCGGCGTGGCGATGGCCGACGCGTACCCCTGTGGTCGCCCCATCCTCTCGGCCACCCGGCGCAGGGCCGGGCCGGTCGGCGGGAGCAGGCGCAGATCGGGCTCGCCGGATGAGAGATCGAGCACTCCGGCGGGCACGGGAAGGCGCATCGCGGACCGCTCGCCGACGACGGCCGGGCGTGATCGCACCCGGGTGCCCCGGCGGCCGTCGGCCTCGACCACACCGCGTTGCCGCAGCTCCTGATAGGCCTTGGCGACGGTGGCGGGGCTGACGCCGAGATCGGCGGCGAGGGCACGGATCGCCGGCAGGGCCGAGCCCCAGACGAAGTCGCCCCGCAGAACGCCGGTCTCGATGCTCTGCGAAATCGAGGCGGCGCTGTCGCCGCTGACCTGATAATGTGCTGGCACAGCAGACATCGTGTACTAGTACAAGCGAAAAGGCAAGCGCGAGGAGCCGGGATGTCCGACCTCTACCCCCAGACCGACCGCACGACCGCCACCCGTTACCGCGACCGCATGGCCTACGACCGGCCCGCGGCGCACGCCATTCTGGACGAGGCCTACGACTGTTCCGTCGCGTTCGTCGTCGACGGCGAGCCCCGCGTGCTGCCCACGCTGCACGTCCGCGTGGGCGACACCCTCTATCTGCACGGCTCGAGCGGTGGGCGGATGGGCCTCACGGCCCGCGGCGACGGGGTTCCGGTCTGCGTCAGCGTCACCCTTCTCGATGCGATCGTGTACGCGCGATCGCAGTTCCACCACAGCGCCAACTACCGGTCGGTGGTCGTTCACGGTGTGGCGCGACCGGTGCTGTCGGCCGAGGCGAAACGGGCCGCGATGAGCGCGCTCGCCGACAAGATCGGTGCCGGGCGCGCCGCGGAGAGCCGGCCGCCGACGAAGCAGGAGCTCGCGCAGACCGCCGTGCTCGCGCTGCCGCTGGAAGAGGTGTCGGTGCGCTCGCGCGCGGGCGGGGTGAAGGACGACGAGCACGACCTGTCGCTCCCGCACTGGGCGGGCGTGCTGCCGGTCGGCCGCGCGTTCGGGCCGCCGTCGACCGCGGCGGGCGTGACCGCCGCCCCTCCGGCCTATCTGCCCGGCGGCGGGTCGCCCTGGGCGCGGCCGGTCGTGCTGGAGGGCCGGCACGTGCGGCTCGAGCCGCTGACCCACGCACACGTCGACGGGCTGCTGGAGGCGCTGGCCGACGAGGAGGTCTGGCGCTATCTCCCGCTTCCGCAGGCCCGCACCCGCGAGCAGATGGCCGCGCACGTCGCCGATCTGCACGAGCGGCAGTGGACCGGGTTCCAGCTCCCGTGGGCACAGGTCGACCCGGTCACCGGCACGGTGATCGGCCTGACCTCCTATCACGACATCGACCCGGTCAACCGGTCGCTCGGCATCGGGCACACCATGGTCGGCCGGCGGTGGTGGCGCACGGGGGTGAACACGGAGGCCAAGCTCCTGCTGCTGGAGCACGCGTTCGAGACGCTCGGCGCGGAGAAGGTCTTCTGGTACACGGACATCCGCAACGACCGCTCGCAGCGGGCGATCGCCCGGCTCGGCGCGACCCGGGACGGCATGATCCGCAAGCAGCGGCGGCGACCGGACGGCACCTGGCGCGACACGGTGGTGTTCGCGATGACGTCCGAGGAGTGGCCGGCGGCCGCCGCGCGCCTTCGGGAACGCCTGGCGGCGGGTGGGCCGGTCACCCTGGCGAAGGCTTAAGGTCGACGCCGTGCTGGGCATCACCGATTTCTGGACGTACGTGTTGGGCACCGTGGCGATCATCCTGCTCCCCGGGCCGAACTCCATCTTCGTGCTGTCGGTCGGCGCGCGACGCGGTGTGCGGGCCGGCTACACGGCGGCCTGCGGGGTGTTCCTGGGCGACGCCGTGCTGATGACGCTGTCGGCGGCCGGGGTGGCGTCGCTGTTGCGCACCTACCCGCCGTTGTTCCTGGTCATCAAGTACGCGGGCGCCGGTTACCTGTTCTGGATCGGCTTCACCATCATCCGCGGCGCGTGGCGGCGCATCCGGTCGGGCCACGTCGCGCCGCCAGCGGGCGCTCCCACCGAGGACGGGGCCGCGGCGGCCGGCCCGGCGAACGACGGGATGGGCGACATGCGGCATCCGTTCCGGCGGGCCGCCGTGATCAGCCTGCTCAACCCGAAGGCGATTCTGTTCTTCGTGTCGTTCTTCATCCAGTTCGTCCAGCCGGGGTACGCGCATCCGGCCCTGTCGTTCCTGGTGCTGGGCGCGGTGGTGCAGTTGTTCAGCTCGCTGTATCTGACGGCGCTGATCTTCGGCGGGAAGTTCCTGGCGGGCCAGTTCCGCCGGCGTCGGAAACTCGCGGCCGGCGTGACCACGGGCGTGGGCGCGGTCTTCGTCGGCTTCGGCATCAAGCTCGCCACCGCCGGCATCAGCTGACCGCCCGCGCGAGGACAGCTTCACCGCCGACACCGAGGCGCGGGCGGTACGCGCGTCCCGGGCGGGACGCGCGTACCGGGCGGAGAAGCAGCGGCGCGTCCGGCTGGGCGGATGGTGGCGCTCCCCGCAGGAAGGGAACGCCACCGGTCTGCGCCGCCGGGTGGGTTACTCGTCGAAGTCGAAGCTGTCGCCGTCGTCTTCGAAGATCTCCTCGGCTACCTCGCCCAGGGCCATGCCGCCCAGGACGCCGCCGGCCACGCCCGCCGCCATGGCGCCCATGCCGGATCCCCGGCGGTAGTGGCCGTGGTGGCCGTAGCCGTGCGGGGCGTGACCGCCGTGCCCGGCGAATGCGCCGGGAGCGCCGAAGCCGGCGGCGCCGCGCAAGCCCTGGTAGCGGCCGGCGGCCTCGCTCACCCACTGGGCGACGACCGCCGTCCAGTCGGTCGTCTCTACCTCGGTGTGGGCTATGCGGAAACGGCCGTAGGCGTCGTGGCCGGGCTGCAGGAAACCGCCGCGCTTGTCGAACTCCAGGACCACCTCCACGCCCGACGGGTCGGCTATGAAGGTCACCTCGACCTCGTTGATGGCGCCCGCGAATTGGGGGGACGGGTAGAACTCGATCTCCTGGTAGAAGGGGAGCTGCTGGCGTACGCCGTAGATGCCGCCGTGCTCCAGGTCGGCCCGGGCGAAGCGGAAGCCGAGCTGGGCGAAGGCGTCCAGGATGCGCTCCTGGGCCGGCAGCGGATGGATGGCCACCTGGTCGAGGTCTCCCTTGTCGACCGCCTTGGCCACCATCAGCTCGGTCCGCAGGCCCATCGTCATGCCGTGCAGACGCCGGCCGTAGACGTCGGTGATCGGGGTCTCCCACGGCACCGGGAACGAGAACGGCAGGTCCCGCCGCTCGCCCGCGCGCAGTTGGAAGGCGCCCGCCACGGGGACCCGGTGGAACTCCACAAAACCGTCGCCGTGCTCGTGCTCGACCCGGGTCACCAGGCCCAGGATCACCTGCTCGATGGCGGCGTCGTGGTCGCCGCCGAGGATGCGCACCTGGCCGTCCAGGGTCAGGCCGGGGCGCGTGTTCGGGTTGGCCAGGACGGTGTCGACGGACGGGCCGCCGACGCCGAAGGCGCGCATCATCTTCTTGAAGACCACCGGTCGTTCCTCCTCGGGAAGCAGACTTGAAAAGGCAAACGTCGAAACAAGCGGGCTGCGGAAATCCGGGCGGGCGGCGAAGATCAGGGGACGGGTACGGGATCGGTCTCGTCGTCGAAGCGGCCCAGCACCTGTTCGAGCAGGTCCTCGAGGGCGACGAAGCCGGCCCCGTCGCGCAGCAGGGCCAGCTGGGCCCGGCCCGCCCGCATGGCGGCGACCGCGTCGACGACCCGGTCCGACGCCGACAGCTCGAAGACGTCGTCCATCAGCGCGGAGGCGGTGACCGCCCGGCCGGCGGTCGTGGCCCGGGCGATCTCGCGGATGTGCACGACGCCGATCACCGCCCCGGACGGGTCGGTGACGCCCAGGCGGGAACGGCCGCTGCCCATCGACGCCAGCTCGGCCTCGGCCGCCGAGGCCGACGAGCCGACGGTGACCAGCTCGGTCAGCGGCAGCGCCACCTCGCCGACGGTCAGCGCCTCGAGGCCGAGCACGCTGGTCAGCAGCTCGGTCTGCTCGGCCTCGAGCAGGCCCTCCTCGCGCGACCGGTCCAGCAGCATGCGCATCTCGGCCGGGCCGTGCGAGACCGCCAGCTGGTCCTGCGGGCGGACGCCGAACGGCCGCAACACCGCGTTGGCCAGCGCGTTCAGCAGGCGCAGCACGGGGCCGACGATGCGGGCGAAGGCGCGGAACGGCAGCGCCAGCAACGTCGCCGAGCGTTCGGGGTCGGTGATCGCCCACGACTTCGGCATCATCTCGCCGACCACCAGGTGCAGGAACGTGACGATGGCGAGCGCGACCACGAACGCGACCGCATGGCTCGCGAACGTGGGCAGGCCGACCGCGTGCAGCGGCGGCGTCAGCCAGTGCGCGATGGCCGGCTCGGCCAGCGCGCCCAGGCCCAGCGAGCACAGCGTGATGCCGAGCTGGGCGCCGGCCAGCATGAGCGGCAGCTCACGGGTGCCGGCCAGGGCGGCCGAGGCGGCGCGGCGGCCCGCGGCGGCGGCCTGTTCGAGGCGGTGGCTCTTGCTCGCGACCAGCGCGAACTCGGCGGCCACGAAGAACGCGTTGCCGACGAGCAGCAACACGGCCCAGACGAGGTTCATCGGGAGATCCTCACCGTCTGCGGGACATGGCGGTCGACGCTCTCGACCCGGACGGAGAGGTCGTCGAGGACCACCGAGTCACCGGCCCTCGCCACCCGGCCGAGACGGGCCAGGACCAGGCCGGACACGGTGTCGTAGTCGTCGGAGGACGGCAGGTCGACGCCGGTCGCGTCGGTGATCTCGTCGAGGCGCCAGCGGCCGGGCACCAGCCACGAGCCGTCGGGCTGGCGGACCGGTGCCGGCTCGGGCAGGTCGTCCTCGTCGCGGATCGGGCCGACCAGTTCCTCCGCGACGTCCTCGAGCGTGATGATGCCGGCGAAGCCGCCGAACTCGTCGACCACGCACGCCATCTGGCGGCGGCCGGCGCGCAGGCGTTCGAGCACGGCCGGCAGCCGCAGCGACGACGGCACCATGATCGCCTCGTGGAGCAGCGCGGAGACCGGCGTCGTCAGGCGGTCGGCCGGCGGCACCGGGAGGACGTCGGCGATGGCGACGATGCCGAGGATCTCGTCGGAGGTCGCGCCGCGGACCGGGAAACGGGAATGGCCGGTGTCGAGCAGCTCGACCACCGAGGCCGCGGGCGAGGAGGCGTCGACGAACCGCACGTCGACCCGGGGAACCATGACTTCCGCGGCCGTACGCCCCCGGAAGTCCAGCCCGCGGTCGAGCAGCGCCGAGAGCTCGCCGGAGAGCCGGCCGTCCGCGCGCGAAGCCGAGATGATCTGCTCGAGATCCTCCGACGTCGCCCCCTCGGGCAGCTCCTCGACCGGCTCGATGCCGATGCGCCGCAGCAGCCGCGACGCGGCCCGGTCGAACAGCCGGATTACCGGGCCGAACGCGGCCAGGTACAGCAGCGTCGAGCGGCTCAGCCCCTTGGCCACCGCCTCGGGCCGGGCGATCGCGAGGTTCTTGGGCGCGAGCTCGCCGAACACCATCTGCACCACGGTCGCGATCAGCAGCGCGAGCGTCACCGACACCGGCAGGCTCACCGCCTCGGGCACGCCGGCCACCCCGAAGACCGCGGCCAAGCCCTCGCCCAGGAACGGCTCGGCGACGTAACCCACGAGCAGGGCGGTGACGGTGATGCCGAGCTGGGCGCCGGACAGCACGAACGAGAGCCGCTCGGTGACCCGCAGGGCGCGGGCCGCGGCCTGGTCGCCCCGGGCGGCGTCGGCCCGGAGGCGGCCGCGGTCGGCGGCCACGTAGCCGAACTCTTGCGCCACGAAATAGCCGGTCACGGCCGTGACGAGAAGAACCAGCGCCAAGCCGACGAGGATCAACATGGCCGGAGCCGTCTCGAACGACAACGGTAGACACGAGGCCGGGCCGAGCCCGGCCGGGTACTGCCGATCATGGATACAGACGGTAACAACACCGCCTGAGTAGTTGCTGTGAACTAACTGGGTCGATCGGTGTAGAACGTGCTCAGGATCATGTTGATCTTGCTGAGGTCGGCGGTCCAGTCGATCTCGCGGGTGGCCCAGCTGAGCGCGAAGCCCCGCCCGTTGCTGGCGAACCAGCGGGTCCTCGCGTGCATGAGGGCGTCCGATTCGCCCCGGTAGCGGTACTCCCAGTCGGCGGCCTTGTTGAGCAGCGGCCGGTTCTCGATGGTGATCTGCTGGTACTCCGGCAGCGCGCCCGCCTTGACCAGCCGCGCCGCCTCGGCCTGGCACGCCTTCACCGGGTCGCCGGCCGGGTTGCGCCCGGTGTCGAGGCTCAGCACCCGGTCGCCGGCCGGGTCGCGGAAGCAGTACATCGTGCCGAGCCGCGAGTAGGTCCAGCCGTCCGGGACCGCGAGGTGGAAGCCGGAGCCGTCCGAGAAGTAGGACCAGCCGTCCATCAGGCTCCAGCCGTTGACGCCGCGGGCGGCGCCCTTGAGCGGCAGCGCGGGCGCCGCCGACGGGGCCGGGCCACCGCAGAGCGCGGGCGAGAACCCGACGGTGACCAGCGCCGGGGCGGTGGTCACGGGCGAGCGGGCGGTGGACGGCCGGGCCGTCGCCGGCACGTCGGTGCGCTGGATCAGGTAGCTCGCCACGATGGCGGCGGCGCCGACCACCGCCACCACCGCGAGACCGAGGGCGACCAGCATCGAGCGGGGACGCCGGTGCGGGCGCCGAGGCGGCTCGGGCCGGGCCGGCGGCGCGGGCGAGACCGGCTCCGACGAGGCGCGTTGCGCGGGCACCGTCCGTACGACCGCGGGAATCGCCGCCACCGAGGCCACCACCCGCGCGGCTCGCCGCGGCGAGGGCACCCCGCCGCCACCCGGCGCCGCCGCCACCAGCCCGCGCAGCCGCCGCTCCACCTCGCTGGCGGTGAGCCGCTCGGCCGGCTCGTGCTTCAGCAGGCCGAGCAGCACCTCGCCGAGCGGGCCGGCCTTCTCCGGCGGGTCCGGCGGCTCGGTGGCCAGCGCCGTCAGCGTGGCCATCGCGGTCTCCCGCTGGTACGGCGAACGGCCCTCGACCGCCGCGTAAAGTGTGGCGCCGAGCGACCACATGTCCGACTCGATAGTGGACGCGCCGTCGCGGGCCCGCTCGGGCGAGACGTACTGCGGTGAGCCGACGACCAGCCCCGGACCGGTGACCGAGCCGTCGTCGACGAACGTGGCCAGGCCGAAGTCGGTGAGCACCACGCGGCCGTCGTTGCCGATCAGCACGTTGTGCGGCTTCACGTCGCGGTGCAGCACGCCGGCCCGGTGCGCGGCGCTCAGCGCGTCGAGCACCGCGAGGCCGATGCGGGCGGTGGCGACCGGCGAGTAGGGGCCGTCCTCGTTGATGACCTGGTGCAGTGAGCGGGACGGCACGTACTCCATGACGATCCAGGGCAGGCCGTCGGCGTGCACGACGTCGTAGACCCGGACCACATGCGGGTGGTTGAGCCGGCCCGCGCTGCGTGCCTCGCGCAGGGTGCGGTCGCGCAGCCGGGCCTGCTCGTCGTCGGTCATCCAGTCGGGCGGGACGAACTCCTTGACCGCGACGTCGCGGTCGAGCATCTCGTCGCGCGCGAGCCAGACCCGGCCCATGCCACCGGAGCCCACCGGCTCGAGCAGGCGATACCGACCGGCGATGAGCATGCGTCTGACCGCCATCCCGCCCCCACCCGTCGACTCGAACTCAGGATAAGCAAGCCGCCCCGCCTCGCGGAACGACGATCACCCGGCCACCGCGTAGACCACCAGGTTGTCCTGGTAGGACCGCAGCCGGTGGTCGAAGACGCCGCCGCAGGTGATGAGCCGCAGCTGCCGGTCGGGCGTCGGGCCGTACACCTCCTCGGTCGGAAAGGACCTCTTCGGGTACCAGGCCGTGCGGGTGACCGTGAACCGCAGCGTCCGGCCGCCGCGGAGCACCTCGATCGTGTCACCGGTGGTGAGCTCGCGCAGCCGGTAGAAGACCGCCGGACCGGCCTTGGAGTCGACGTGCCCGGCGATCACCGCGGGACCGGTGTCGCCCGGTGCGGTCCCGTCGGCGTACCAGCCGGCTCGGTCGAAGCGGGTCGGCGGCTGCAGCGCGCCCTTGGCGATGTGCAGCGTCTCGAGCGGGCTGTCGAGCCCGATCGCGCTCACCCGCACCCGGGTGGGCACGCCGGCGGCGGTCTGCGCCGCGCTCGCGAACGGGTCTCCCGGCGGCCGTCCCGCGTTTCCGGCGCCCTCGACCGCGGCCGGTGGTGTGATGCCGGCCGAGGCCGCCCACCGTCCGAGGCCGGGATCGGCGCCGGCGCCGGCATCGGTGGCGCGGCCGGCCAGGGCCACGTAGGTGGTGCCGACGACGAAGGCGGCGAGGACCGCTGATCCGGCGGGCAACGCGGCGCGGCGCAGGAACGGAACGAGACGAGCTTTTCGGCGTACGGGCGCGGGGGTCTTGTGGTTTTCCTCGGGAACCGGAGCTCGGATCGGCCGGATCGCCACCGCGACGTTCGCCACGCCCCTCGCGACCGACCGCGCCGGCGCCGGCGGCGGACGACGGGGCACCGAGAGCGCGCCCGGCACCGGCGCCACCCCCACGAAGGTCGGCTCCTCCATCAGCTCCTCCGCCATGGACAACCCGCTCAGGCCGCCCGCAGCCGGCGCCGCAGCACCAGGACGAGACCGGCCGTCAGCACCGCCGCGGCGCCCGCGAGAACAAGCGCCATCGGCACCGGAGAAGCCGGCTGGCTGCCCCCGCCACCGGTCGCCACGCCACCCAGCGGCACCGTGCCCTGGCGTTCGGCATCGACGTGCAGCTCGGGTTTCAGGCCGCCGCTCCGATCGTCGAGCACGACCAGTGAGTAGACGCTGCCCGCGCCGAGGGTGCAGGGCAGCACGCTGGTCTTGCCGCCACCGGTCGGCACCACCTGGACGCTCCACTTGCCGGGATTGACCTCCCGGTATCCGGTGGTGGTGGCGAACTCGACGCCGTCGGCGATGGTCTTGCCGTTCTTGCCGGCCACGTCGAGCACCGGCGCCTTGACCGACGCCTGGATGATGCGGACCTTGGACTTGCCCGGGTCGGGGAGCTTGAGGTCGTCGTTGAGCACGCGGAGCCCGAGATCGGCGAACCGGCCCACGCCGGCCACCGTGTAGGCGTTGCCGTTCTGCACGCCGACCTGCGTGGTGATCACCGGCTTGGTGCTGGCCGGGGCGCCCGCCTTGCGCATCGCGACCTGGTAGGTGCCGGTCGGCAGCCGCAGGTAGGACGACATCGCGCCGTACGCGACGCCCTTGAAGGTCTGCGGTTTGACGGCATTGTCGGAGGAGCGCAGATAGACGTCCACCGCCGGCGTGTCCGGGGAGAGGTGGGCGAGACGGACGTAGCCGTCACCGGCCGCGCGGGCCGGGGCCGGGAAGAGGGTGACGACCGCCAGGATCACGGCCGCGCTGGTGAGGCGCCGGACGTGTGATGCGCGGATGAACACGGAGCCTCCTGTCGAATGAGGGGCCTCTTACGTCTATTCCTCGTTCATGGACGACACCATGGTCCACCGCGTCAGTAAATGCCGCTGGATGGATGTCCCATACGTGCCCAACTGACCGATGCGGATTTTTGTCGTACCCGCGAGAGAGGATGGTCGGGTGCGAGACGTGCTGGAGCATTTCGGCCAGGCCACCAGGGAGTGGTTCACGGCGGCCTTCGCCGCGCCCACGGCCGCCCAGGCGGGCGCGTGGCGGGCGATCGGCGCCAAGCGGAACGCGCTGGTCGTCGCCCCGACCGGCTCGGGCAAGACGCTCGCGGCGTTCCTCTGGTCGCTCGACCGGCTGGCCCACGAGCCCGTCCCGGAAGATCCGCAACACCGCTGCCGTGTGCTCTACGTGAGCCCGCTCAAGGCCCTCGCCGTCGACGTCGAGCGCAACCTGCGGGCCCCGCTCACCGGCATCCGGCAGGCGTCCGGGCGGCTCGGCGTGCCGCCGCCCGACATCACGGTCGGCATGCGCACCGGCGACACCCCGGCCGACGAGCGGCGGCTGTTCGCCCGCACCCCGCCGGACATCCTGATCACCACCCCCGAGTCGCTGTTCCTGCTGCTCACGTCGGCCGCCCGCGAGTCGCTGCGCGGCGTCGAGACGGTGATCGTCGACGAGGTGCATGCGGTCGCGGCCACCAAGCGCGGCGCCCACCTGGCCCTCTCGCTCGAGCGGCTCGACGGGCTGCTCGGCCGGCCGGCCCAGCGCATCGGCCTGTCGGCGACGGTCCGCCCGATCGACGAGACCGCCCGCTTCCTCGGCGGCGCGCACGACGTCGAGATCGTCCAGCCGCCGAGCGCCAAGACGATCGAGGTGGCGGTCGAGGTGCCGGTCGAGGACATGACCCGGCTCGACGAGGTGCCCGATGTCGATCCCGACGACCCGAACGGCGGACGGCACACGCCGTCGATCTGGCCGGCGGTCGAGGAGCGGGTGCTCGACCTCATCCAGGAGCACCGGTCGACGATCGTCTTCACTAACTCGCGGCGCGGCGCCGAGCGGCTCTGCGCCCGCATCAACGAGCTGGCGGCCGAGCGGGCCGGCGTCGCCCTCGAGCCGGTCACCCAGCCGCCCGCCCAGGTGATGGCCCAGGCCGGGCAGGCCGGGGGCGCCCCGCCGGTGGTCGCCCGCGCGCACCACGGCAGCGTCTCCCGCGAGGAGCGCAAACAGATCGAGGAGGCGCTGAAATCGGGCCGGCTCCCGGCCGTGGTCGCGACCTCGAGTCTCGAGCTGGGCATCGACATGGGCGCGGTCGACCTGGTGGTGCAGATCGAGGCGCCGCCGTCGGTCGCGGCCGGGCTGCAGCGCATCGGCCGCGCCGGCCACCAGGTGGGCGCGGTCTCGCGCGGGGTGGTCTTCCCGAAGCACCGCGGCGACCTGGTCTCCTGCGCGGTGGTGGCCGACCGGATGAGCGCCGGTGCGATCGAGGAGCTGCGCTACCCGCGCAACCCGCTCGACGTGCTGGCCCAGCAGATCGTGGCGATGGTGGCGCTCGACGCGTGGCCGGTCGACGAGCTGGCCGCCCTGGTCCGCCGGGCCGCACCGTTCGCCGAGCTGCCCGACTCGGCGCTGCACGCGGTGCTCGACATGCTGGCCGGCCGCTACCCGTCGACCGCGTTCGCCGAGCTGCGCCCGCGCCTGGTGTGGGACCGCGGCACCGACGTGCTGACCGGCCGCCCCGGCGCCCAGCGGCTGGCCGTGACCAGCGGCGGCACCATCCCCGACCGCGGCATGTTCGGCGTGTTCCTGGCCGGCGCCGAGCGGGCGGCCCGGGTCGGCGAGCTCGACGAGGAGATGGTGTACGAGTCGCGGGTCGGCGACGTCTTCCTGCTCGGCTCGACGAGCTGGCGCATCGAAGACATCACGCCCGACCGGGTGCTGGTCACCCCCGCGCCCGGCGCCCCGGCCCGCATGCCGTTCTGGAAGGGCGACTCGCTGGGCCGCCCGGTCGAGCTCGGCCGCGCGATCGGGGCCCAGCTGCGCTCGCTGGTCCGGGCCGGCGACGCGAAGGCCAACGAGACGCTGCGGTCGTCCGGCCTCGACGAGTGGGCGGCGAACAACCTGGTGGCCTACCTCCGGGAGCAGCAGGAGGCGACCCGCCACCTCCCCGACGACCGTACGGTGGTGGTCGAGCGCTTCCGCGACGAGCTGGGCGACTGGCGGATGACCGTGCACTGCGTGCTCGGCGCCCGGGTCAACGCGCCCTGGTCCCTGGCGATCGCCCGCCGCCTGTCCGAGCGGTACGGCGTGGACGGCCAGGTCATGCCCTCCGACGACGGCATCGTGGTGCGGTTGCCGGACACCGCCGAGGAGCCGCCCGGCGCCGACCTGGTCTCGTTCGACCCGGAGGAGATCGCTCAGATCGTCGAGGAGTCGGTCGGCACGTCGGCGCTGTTCGCGTCCCGGTTCCGCGAGTGCGCGGCCCGGTCGCTGCTGCTGCCCCGCCGCGACCCGCGCCGTCGTCAGCCGCTCTGGCAGCAGCGGCAGCGCTCGGCCCAGCTGCTGGACGTGGCGCGCGAGTTCGCCGATTTCCCGGTCACCCTCGAGGCGGCCCGGGAGTGCCTGCAGGACGTGTTCGACGTGCCCGGCCTGGTCGGGCTCATGCGCGAGGTGGCCGGGCGCAAGGTGCGGCTGGTCGAGGTGGAGACGCCGCGGCCGTCGCCGTTCGCCCGCTCGCTGCTGTTCGGTTACGTCGGCGCGTTCCTCTACGAGGGTGACGCGCCGCTGGCCGAGCGGCGGGCCGCGGCCCTGGCCCTCGACTCGACGCTGCTCGGCGAGCTGCTCGGCCGGGTCGACCTGCGTGAGCTGCTCGATCCCGAGGTGGTCGCCGAGACCGAGGCGCAGTTGCAGTGGCTGAGCAGCCGCCGCCGGCCGCGCGATGCCGAGGACGCGGCCGAGCTGCTACGGCTGCTCGGCGACCTGTCGGCGACCGAGCTGGCGGTGCGCGGCGTCGATTCGGCGTGGACCGAGGAGCTGGAGGCGGCACGCCGGGCGATCCGGGTGCGGGTGGCCGGCGAGGAGCGCTGGATCGGCATCGACGACGCCGGCCGCTACCGGGACGCGCTCGGGGTGGCGCTGCCGGTCGGCCTCCCCGAGGCCTATCTGGAGCCGGTGGCCGATCCGCTGGGCGATCTGGTCGCCCGCTATGCGCGTACGCGTGGCCCGTTCGCGGCGGCGACCTGTGCCGCCCGCTTCGGCCTCGGGGTGTTCGTGGTCGAGCAGGCGCTCAAGCGGCTCGCCGCCACGGGCCGGGTCTCGTCGGGCGAGTTCTCCCCCGGCGGCGCCGGCACCGAGTGGTGCGACGCCGAGGTGCTGCGCATGCTGCGCCGCCGGTCGCTGGCCGCGCTGCGCCGCGAGATCGAGCCGGTGCCGCCCCGGGTGCTGGCGGCGTTCCTGCCCCGCTGGCATCAGATCGGCGGCAACTCGCGCGGTGTCGACGGGCTGGCCGCCTCGATCGAGCAGTTGCAGGGCATCGCCGTGCCCGCTTCGGCCTGGGAACGGCTGGTGCTGCCGGCCCGCGTCGCCGATTACGCGCCGCCGCTGCTCGACGAGCTGTCCGCGGGCGGGGACGTGCTCTGGGCGGGGTCGGGCTCGATCGGCTCGAACGACGGGTGGGTGACGCTGGCCTGGGCCGACAGCGCGCCGCTGCTGCTGCCGCCGCCCGACGAGGAGCTCGCGCTCACGCCGCTGCACCAGCGGGTGCTGGAGGCGCTCGGCGACGGGCAGGCGCTGTTCTTCCGTTCGCTCTCCGATCGCATCGGCGCCACCAACGACACCGAGCTGGCGGCGGCGGTGTGGGATCTGGTCTGGGCCGGCCACCTGACCAACGACACGCTGGCGCCGCTGCGGGCCCTGCTCGGCGGCAGCGGAGCCCACAAAGCCAAAGCGGCCCCGGCCCGTACGCGTTACCGCCGCCCCGGCCGTCCGTCGATGCCGGCGCGGGGCGGTCCGCCGAACATGGCGGGTCGCTGGTCCCGGCTGCCCGACCGCGATCTCGACCCGACCCGGCGCGCGGCGGCGCTGGCCGACCTGCTGCTGGAGCGGCACGGCGTGGTGACCCGCGGCGCGGTGATGGCCGAGGGGGTGACCGGTGGTTTCGCGGCGGTCTACCCGGTGCTGGGTGCGCTCGAGGAGCGCGGCGCGGCCCGGCGCGGCTACTTCGTCGAGGGGCTGGGGGCGGCACAGTTCGCGGTTCCGGGCGCGGTCGATCGGCTGCGGGCGCTGGCCGACCCGGACGAGTTGTCCCGCCGCGCGGCCCAGGCGCAGGTGCTGGCGGCCACCGATCCGGCCAACCCGTATGGTGCGGCGCTGCCCTGGCCGGAGCGGGTGGTCGACAGCGGCGACGGCGAGACCCGGGCCGGCCATCGGCCCGGACGCAAGGCGGGCGCGCTGGTCATCCAGGTGGCGGGCGACCTGGTGCTGTACGTCGAGCGCGGCGGGCGGACGCTGCTCTCGTTCACCGACGACCCGGAGACGCTGATCGCGGCCGGTCGCGCGCTGGCCGAGTCGGTGCGTTCGGGCGCGCTGGGCGCGATGTCGGTCGAGCGCGCGGACGGCGAGTCGGTGCACGCGTCGCCGCTGCGGGATGCGCTCACGTCGGCGGGGTTCCGCGCCACGCCGCGGGGGTTGCGCCTGCGCGGCTGACCGGTCTGGCTCCCGGGCTCCGGGCTCTCGGGCTCCCGGGCTCCGGGCTCCCGGGCTCCGGGCTCGCGGGCTCCGGGCTCGCGGGCTCCGGGCTCCCGGGCGAGAGCCTCGCGGGGCGGGCGGGCCGTCTTGCATGCCCGGGACGCGGCTCGTTCCGGTGCGGCTAGCGGTCGTGCGGGTCGGGCGTGAGAGAGGCGGTCAGCTCGCGATAGGCGGAGAGGACGACCTGCGTGTGCTCGGCCAGCTCAGCGGCCGGGTCGGGCGCGGCCTCGGCCGCGAACGGGGGCCGAGCCGCCGTGTTCAGGGAACGCTCGGCGGCCTTGATGGCCTCCCGCATCTGCTGCTCGCGGATGAAGGTGCGGCCCGCCTCCTCGGCCCGGCGCAGGCTGGCCTCGCGGGCGGCGAGGTCGACCTCCAGGGCGGCGAGGGCCTCCTTGGTGGCGCGGATGTGGGCTCGCAACCGCTCGGCGGTGCCGTCGGCCGGGGACACCGCGGCGAAGTCGGGGCGGGTGAGGTCGGCGAGGACGGCGGCCAGTTCCTGGTGGCGTTCGAGGGCGCCGGCGATCTCCCACAGGGATTCGGCCAGCAGCGACTCGGCCGCATCGGTTTCGATCAGGTCGCCGAGGGCGGGCCAGGTCTCGGCGATGCGGTCGGCGGTGGCTACGGCGCGATCGAAGGCGGCTCGCTCGGCGTCGGCGGTCAGGACACGGGAATCAGCGGGATCGGCCTGCGGGCCCGCACCGGTGGGGTCGGCGCTCAAGGCCCGGCGGGCGGGGCTCGCGGAGCGGGCGGCCAGCGGCGGGCGTGGCTTGCGCGGGCGGGAACGGGCTATCGCGGGAACGGCGTAGCCCAGCGTGAAGAGCGCGATCACGGCCAGCGCGACCGCCATCACGATGCCGACGTAGAGGGAGCCGACCAGGACGATCAGCGCCGGCGGGGCCCAGATGCCGGCCACCACCGGCAGGGAGTGCTCGACCGGCGGGGGATCTTCGGAGGCGCGGATCTCGGTCAGCGCGCGCGACGAGTGCGCGACCCGGTGGCCGGGGACGCGCGGATCCGAGCGTCCGATCAGCGTGGCGGTGCGGTCGCGCGCGACATAGAGCCTCAACCCGAGTCCCCCCTCCGACCTCGAAGAATAGGACACCGGGCCGTCAGTACATTTAGCGCGTGCCTCACGTGCGGACCGTTCCGACCTCCGATCTGACGACGAGCGAGCGGTCGGCCATCCGCGCGCTGCTCGACCGGGCGTTCCTCGGCAACTTCGACGACCACGACTGGGACCACACGCTCGGCGGCCTGCATGTGGTGGTCACCGAGCGAGACGGGCGGGACCCGATCGCGCACGCCGCCGTCGTGCAGCGGCGGTTCCTGCACCGCGGGCTTTCCTGGCGCGGCGGCTACGTCGAGGGGGTGGCGGTCCATCCGGCCTGGCGGGGGCAGGGCTTCGCGGGGACGGTCATGGCCGAGGTGGAGAAAATCATCGATCGCGCGTACGCCCTGGGCGCCCTCTCCGCCTCCCAGGCCGGCCGTGGCCTCTACCTCCACCGCGGCTGGCTGCCGTGGCAGGGCCCGACCCACGTGCTGGCGCCCGACGGACCGCGCCGCACCGAGGAGGACGACGACAGCACGTTAGTCCGGGTCGTCGCCGGCGGCGCCGAGCTGCACCTGACCGAGCCCCTGACCTGCGACTGGCGCGACGGCGACGTCTGGTGACCAAGAGCCGCCCACTCGCCGGCGCGGTGAGGCGGAAGGCGGCAGGACGGAGGCGGGAGCCGATCTCCTACGCCGGGCGGACAGCCGAGAAACCGCACGGCGTGGCCGCGGGCAGCCGCCCGGCCAGGAAGGCGCCCGGCGACACGCCCATCATCGAGCGGAAGTCGCCGATCATGTGGGCCTGGTCGAAGAAGCCGGCCCGCGACGCCACCTCGGTCCACGGCTCGCGACCGGCCAGGTCGAGCACCGTGCGCACCCGGCTGATCCGGGCGTAATGCTTCGGCGACAGGCCGACCTCGCGGGCGAACACGTTGCGCAGGTGTCGCTCGCTCACGCCGAGGCGGTCGGCCACTTCGGACAGCCGCGCCCCGGGCCGGCTGATCGCCCGGGCGGCGCTTTCCACCAAACCGGCCACGCCCGGCAAGACCCGCTCGGCCACGCCCGGCAAGACCCGCTCGGCCAGAGCAGCCGCGAGCCGCGACGCCACGTCCTCCGGGTCACGCGCGGACGCCAGCGACGCGGTCAACCGCCGGCCCGCGGCACCCCAGAGAGCCTCGATCGAAACCGCCCGGTCGGCCAGCTCGGCGACCGGCACGCCGAGCACCGACCGCGCCCGCCCCGGCCGCAGCCTCACCCGTACGCAGACCGGAAGCTCTTTGTTCGGGTTGTAGGCACCCCGGGTGCGCGGCCCGACCACGACGAGATCGCTGCGCCCCTCGCCCGTGGTCCGGAACGCGATCACGGTCGCGACCTCGGGCTTCTGCACGAACACGTCCACGCTCTCACGCTAGCCCGCGGTGCACCCGCGACGCAGTGCCGAAACCTCCAAGACGGCGCCGGCCGGGAACACCAGGCTCGAGACATGATTCTCGTGACGGGTGCCACCGGCACCATCGGATCGGCCCTGGTCTCGCAGCTTCTCGCGCGCGGCGAGGAGGTGACGGCGCTGACCCGGGACCCGGCGAAGATCGAGCCGCGGCCGGGGCTCACGGTGACCACGGAGATCGCCAAGGTGCGCGCGGTCTTCCTGCTCGCGCCGGCCTCGCCGGCGGCGCCGGACATCGAGCGAGCCTATCTGCGGCGGGCGATCGAGGCGGGGGCCGAGCGGGTGGTCAAGCTTTCCGCCATCGGTACGCCCGACGAGCCCACGGACAGCCTCGGCGGCTGGCATCAGCCCGGCGAGCAGGCCGTACGGGAGAGCGGCCTCACCTGGACGATCCTGCGCCCGACCACGTTCGCCTCCAACTCACTCGGCTGGGCCGCGGAGATCCGGGCCGGCAACCCGGTTCCGAACGTCTTCGGTGACGGCCGCCAGGGCGTCGTCGACCCGGCCGACGTGGCCGCGGTCGCCGCCGAGACGCTGACCGGGGCCGGCCACGAGGGCGCCACCTACACGCTGACCGGCCCCGAGCTGCTGTCGGTCCCGGAGCAGGTCGCCCAGCTCGCCGCCGTCCTCGGCGCCACCGCCACCACGGTGGACGTGGCGCCCACCCGGGAGATGTTCCCGGCCGAGATCGCGGACGTCGCGCTGGCCGGCACGGAGTTGGTCCGGGCCGGCGGCAACGCGATCGTCACCGCCGACGTCGAGCGGGTGCTCGGCCGCAAGCCCGGGACCTACCGGGCCTGGGCCGAGCGCGTCTTCGGCGACTAGGACAGCTGCGGAGCCACGGCCGACGCCACCAGCTCCACGTGGTCCAGGTCCGAAAGGTCCAGGACCTGGAGGAACAGGCGGGTGGCGCCGGCTTTCCCGTACGACTTGATGATCTCGACCGCCTCGGCCGGCGTGCCGACCACGCCGCCGTTCTCGCGCATCTCCTCGACCTCGCGGCCGATCGCGGCCGCCCGCCGCCGCACCTCGGCGTCGTCGCGCCCGACGCAGAGCACGGCGGCGGCCGAGAACGACGGCGGCGTGTCCCGGCCGATCTCGGTCGAGGCGGCACGGACCCGCTCGTACAGCGGCGCAATGTCCTTGACCTTGAGGAACGGCACGTTGAACTCGTCGGCGAAGCGGGCGGCGAGCGCGGGGGTGCGCTTCTTGCCATGTCCGCCAATGATCACCGGCGGCCGCGGCGACTGCACGGGCTTGGGCAACGCCGGCGAGTCGATCAGCTGGTAGTGCTTGCCCTGGTAGTCGAAGCTCCGGCCGGCCGGCGTCGACCACAGGCCCGTGATGATCTCCAACTGCTCCTCGAACCGGTCGAAGCGCTCCCCCACGGTCGGGAACGGAATGCCGTACGCGCTGTGCTCGCGCTCGAACCACCCGCCGCCGAGGCCGAACTCGATGCGCCCGCCGCTCATCCGGTCGACCTGCGCGACCGCGATCGCCAGCGGACCGGGCAGCCGGAAGGTGGCCGACGTCACCAGCGTGCCGAGCCGGATCGTGGACGTCTGCACGGCCAGCGCGCCGAGCGTGACCCAGGCGTCGGTCGGCCCCGGCTCGCCCGAACCGCCCATCGCCAGGTAGTGGTCGGAACGGAAGAAGCCGTCGTAACCGGCGGCCTCGGCGGTCAGCGCGACCTTGGCGAGGTCGTCGTGGGTGGCACCCTGCTGGGGCTCGGTGAAGATCACAAGACGCATGACACCAACCTGCCAGATCTTCGTCGGCGTGCCCTGTTGCCCCCGCCACACACGAAGCGTGTCGGGGCAGTAACGTTTGCCACCATGGCCGGGTATGGATGGATCAGCTTCACGACCGACTACGGCACGTTCGACGGGTTCGTCGCGGCGTGCCACGGGACGATCGCGCGCATCGCGCCCGACGTACGGGTCATCGACGTGACCCATCACGTGCCGCCGGCCGACGTGGCGCGCGGCGCCGCGGTGCTGGCCCAGACCGCGCCCTACCTGCCGGTGTCGGTGCACGTGGTGGTGGTCGACCCGGGGGTGGGCACCTCCCGCCGCGGCCTGGTCGTCGCCACCCCCGGGGGCCTGCTGGTCGGCCCCGACAACGGCGCGCTGATCTGGGCGGCCGAGGCGCTCGGCGGCATCGACGCGGTGTACGAGCTGTCCAACAAGGACTGGCTGCTCGGCGACGTGTCCCGCACGTTCCACGGCCGCGACGTCTTCGCCCCGGCCGCCGCCCACCTCGCGCTCGGCGCCACGCCCGCCGACGCCGGCCCCGAGATCGACCCGGAGACGCTCGTCCGCCTTCCCGACCCGGTGGTCACGGTCGGCGACGGCTGGATCGAGGCCGAGGTGATCACGGTCGACCGCTTCGGCAACGTGCAGCTGGCGGCCGGCGGCGACGCGCTGGCCGGCCTCGGCCCCGACCTCGTGGTCAACGGCAACGTCCGGGCCCGGCGCGGCGCCACCTTCGCCGAGGTCGGGCCCGGTGAGCTGCTCGTCTACGAGGACTCGGCCGGTCACGTGGCGATCGCCGTGAACAACGGCCGGGCCGTGGTGGTGCTCTCGGTCCGCCCCGGCGACACGATCCGGCTGACCGAGAGGGTTCAGCCCTGACGCAGCCGGTCGCGGTACGTCGCGTACGTCCGGTCGCCGAAGAGACGCCAGATCAGCCGGGCCGGCGGCGGCAGCTCGGCCAGGAAGCGCGCCTTCTCGGCCGGCGTCGCCTCCTCGAAGATCGAGCCGAGGAAGACCAGCGCGAGCTTGCCCTTCGGCAGTGACTCGCGCCCTCGCTCGCCGAGCGCCGCCCACTCGGCCGGCGTGATGTGGGTGGCGACGATGGGCAGGATCTCCTGCTCCTCGTCGGTGAGGTGCTCGTCGAGCGCCACCGAGGCCCGGGCGATGGTGTCGGCCAGCTCGTCCCGGTCGGCCACCCGCGCCCGCGCCCGCCAGCGCGGGTTCAGCTCGGCGATCCGCGCGAGCGCCTCCTGGATCCGCTCGTGCTGCGCCTCCATCCGATTGATCAGCTCGGTGTGCAGGGTGGCTCGCTGCAGCAGGAGCGGCCACAGCATCTCGTCCTCGCCGGTGTGGTGATGGTGCAGCGCGTCGCCCACCTTCTCCAGATGCGAGCCCACGATCTCGGCCCGCGCGGTGTCCCCGTCGGCCACCGCCCGCACGAGCGCGGGCAGCATGCGGAAGTCGCGCCGGAACGCGCGGTGCACGAGCACCATGTCCCAGGTGTCGGTTCGTTCGGTCGTCGTCGTCATGCGAACACGGTCACCTCGTCCGCTTGCAGAGTGCCTGCAAGCCGCCTGCACTCCTATGCTCGGGCGGTGCTTCTGGGGAGGGTGCTCGGACCGACCGAGCTGGAGGCGGGCGGGCGCGTGGTCGGCCTCGGCGGCCGCTTGCCGCGCCGCTTGGTGACCGCGTTGCTCGCGGCCGGTGGCCATCCGGTGAGCGAGGCCGCCCTGGCCGAGACGATCTGGGAGGGGTCACCCCCGGCGAGCTTCTCCATCTCCCTGCAGACGTACGCCTCCCGTCTGCGCCGCAACCTCGCCGGCGCGCGTGATTGCCTGGAACGGTCCGGGAACGGTTACCGCTTGCGCGCCGACACCGACGCCGCCGCGTTCACGGCGGGCGTCGCGGAAGGCCGCCGGTTGCTCGCCGCCGCGTCGGCCTCGTCGCCAGCGGCGGCGTCTTCCCCACCGTCTTCCCCACCGTCTTTCCCGCCCTCTTCCCCGCCGTCTTCCCCACCGTCTTTCCCGCCCTCTTCCCCGCCGTCTTCCCCGCCGTCTTCCCCGACGGCCGCGCCCGCGTGGTCGCCGGCTTCCACGTCTCGGTCGGCTCCGGAGCCGGCGTGGTCGTCGGCGCCGTCGCCGGTGGCGGCGTGGTCGTCGGCGCCGTCGCCGGTGGCGGCGTTGCGCGCGTTCGACGCGGCGCTGGCTCTATGGCGCGGCGATCCCTACGCCGATCTCGCCGACGCCCCATCGATCGCGGCGGCCCGGGCCGGCCTCACCGAGCTGCGCGCGGTCGCCGTGGAGGAGCGCCTCGCCGCACTGCTGGCGGTGGGCGACGCACCGGGAGCGGTGGGTGCGCTCGAGTCGGCCGTACGCGTGGAGCCCTACCGCGAACGCCGATGGGAACTGCTCATCGTCGCCCTCTACCGCAGCGGACGCCAGGCGGACGCGCTGGCCGCCGTGCGCCGCGTCCGCACCCGCCTCGCCGACGATCTGGGCATCGACCCCGGCCCCGCCCTGCAAGCCCTGGAGGCTCGTCTCCTGGCCCAGGACCCGGCCCTCCTCCTGCCCGCCCGCCCACCCGCTTCGCTGTCCGCGTCTTCCCCCACACCCACTTCCCCACCGCTGCCGCCGCCTTCGCCCCCATCTTCATCGCCGTCATCCTCCGCGTCCCCTTCTCTCTCGCCGTCCTCCCCCGCCTCCTCGCCTTTCTCGCCGTCATCGCCCGCCTCCTCTGCGTCCGCCGACCGCCCGTTGGCCCTCAACCGGCCGCTCTCCCATTTCCTCGGTCGCCGGGACGAGTTGGCCCTCCTCGCTTCCCTGGTCCCCGCACGCCGCCTGGTCACGCTGGTCGGCCCCGGCGGCGCGGGAAAGACCCGGCTGGCCGTCGAGTTCGCCGCCGACGCCCACCCCTGGTTCGTCCGGCTCGCCGACATCAGCGATCCGGCACTCGTCGCGCCGGCCGTCGCCGAGGCCGCCGGCGTGCGGGCCTCGACCGCCGAAGCCCTGGCCGCCGCCCTCGGCGATCGCCCCGGCCTGCTCGTGCTGGACAACTGCGAACACCTCGTCGACGCGGTCGCGGCCCTGGTGCTGACCCTGCTCACCGCCTGCCCGTCGGTGCGGGCGCTGGCGACCAGCCGGGAACCGCTCGGCATCGACGGCGAGACCCTGCTGCCGGTCGACCCATTGCCCGCGGCCGACGCGATCGCTCTGCTCACCGATCGCATCGCCGCGATCCGGCCCGGCTGGCGTCCGGACCCGGTGGAATCGGCCCAGCTGGCCCGGCTGGCGACCGCGCTCGACGGCATCCCGCTGGCCCTGGAGCTGGCCGCCGCCCGCTGCCGCGTGCTCGGCCTCGGCGAACTGCTGCAGATGCTCGACGACCGCTTCCGCACCGGCCCCGAGCCGCGGGACACCGCACCGGTCTCCCGCGCGAGGGCGCCAGAAGCGCCAAAGGCGCCCAAGGCGCAAGGCGCGCAAGACGCGCAAGACGCGCAAGACGCGCAAGACGTGCAAGACGTGCAAGACGCGCAAGACGCGCAAGACGCGCCCGCAGCGCCCTCAGACCGCCCCCACCCTCGTGGGTGGGGCGATTCAAGCAGCGGGCTACGACAATTTCCGGGGCGTCGTCCACAGGCTGAGCCCCTCGGGTCGGTACCGCGCGGGGCGCTCGCGCCGCATCAGACGCTGGAGGCGGCCATCGCCTGGAGTGTCGATTTGCTGTCGGCGGCGGACCGGGCGCTGCTGTTGCGGCTGTGGCCGTTCGAGGGCGGGTTCACGCCGGCGGCCGTGGACGGTGATCTGGCCGCCCTGTCGTCGCTCGTGTCGCGGTCGGTGGTGGTCGCCGACACGACCGTCACGCCGAGCCGCTACCGGCTGCTGGAGATCGTCCGGGCGTACTGCCGGAGTCGGGACCCCTCGCCGGCGGCCAGTCGGGCCGCGCACGCCGCGTGGGTACGCGATCTCGTCGAGCGGATGGCGCCGGAGCTGGCCCGGGAACGGTCGACGCACGCCATCCGGGTTCTCAACCGCGAGCGGGCGAACCTGCGGGCCGGCATCGTGCACGACCTGGAGGTGGCGCCCCGGGCCGCGCTGCGGACGGCGAGCCTGCTGGATTGGTTCTGGTACCGCGGCGGTCACCTCGTGGACGGCCTCCGCCTGACGACCGCCGCGCTGGCCGCCGCGCCCGACGGGCCGGCCAACGACCGGGTCCGCGCCTGGCTCGGTGTCGCCACGCTGCGCTACCTGACCAGCGAGGCGGAGCCGGCCCGGGCGGCCCTGGACAACGCCGGCGCCGCGCTGGCCGACGCCACCGGCCACGAGGGCGACATGCTGCGGGGACAGGCGCACTATTACGAGTCGCTCTGGCACACCGCGATGGGTGACTACGACCGGGCGATCACGCACGGCCGGGCCGCGGCGGAGGTGGGCCGGCGCATCGGCGAGCCGCGGCTGGTCGCCTCGGGGACCATGACGCTGGGCTGGGCGCTGGCCGGCTCCGGCGACCTGATCGGCGGGCGCCGGTTGCTCGAATCGGCCATCGAGACGGCGGTGGAGATCCATCAACTGTGGACGAGCGCGATGAGCCGGCTCTTCCTGGCCCGGACGTTCCTGCGGCGCTCGGCGGAGGCGAACGCCGACCCGATGGCCGCGATCGAGGCGCTTCGACCGGCGGTCCGGGACTTCGCCGCCGAGGACGATGTCGGCAGCACGCGGGCGGCGCTGCTCACCGGGGCGCTCGCGCTCCTGCGGATGGGGCGGGACGAGGACGGTGTGACGCTGGCGACCGCCGTACGCCGGGATGCCGCCCGCCGTGGGCTGATCTTCGAACCGGGGGACCCCGTCGGCACCGCCGCCCTCGACGCCGCCCTGGCCGAGGTGAGACACGTCCGGCCACGGCCCGCCGCGATGGACGAAGCCGCGATGATCGCGCTGCTCGACGCAGCGGCCAGGTGACGCCAACGGCAAACCAGCACGCGAACAGAAGCGCGGAGGTCTGAAGAGCGCCTCCGGCGGGGAAAGATGGATACATGCCCGAAGGAGACACCGTCTGGAACACGGCCCGGGTGCTCGAGCGCGCCCTGGTCGGGGACGTCCTGACCGGCAGCGACTTCCGGGTGCCCCGGCTGGCCACGACCGACCTGACCGGTTGGACCGTGAGCGAGTCGGCCAGCCGCGGCAAACATCTGCTCACCCGGCTCACCCGGGACGGCGACGAGCCGCTCACGCTGCACTCGCACCTGAGGATGGATGGCGCCTGGCGGGCGTACGGGCCGGGGGAAAGATGGACCGGCCGCCCGGCGCACCTGATTCGCGTGGTTCTGCGGACCGCACGGTCGGTCGCGGTCGGCTATCACCTGCATGAGCTGGCGCTGATCCCGACCGCCGAGGAGCACACGCTGGTCGGGCACCTCGGCCCCGATCTGCTCGGCGCCGACTGGGATCCGGCCGAGGCGGTGCGGCGGATCGAGGCCAAGCCCGACGCGACGATCGCCGAGGCACTGCTCGACCAGCGCAACCTCGCCGGGGTGGGCAATCTCTACAAGGCCGAGACGATGTTCCTGCGTGGACTGTGGCCGTGGACGCCGGTCTCCGAGATCAAGGATCTGAGCGGGACGGTCACGCTCGCGCAGAAGCTGGTGGCCTCGAACAAGGGACGCTGGACCCAGACCACGACCGGCTCGCTGCGGCGGGGCGAGACCAGCTACGTGTACGGGCGCCGGGCGCAGCCGTGCCGGCGATGTGGAACCGCGATCCGGAAAGCGGAACAGGACGAGCGCGTCACGTACTGGTGCCCGCGCTGCCAGCCGAAGCCGGAAACCTAGATTGACGCCGCCGGTGGGCGCTTCAACTCGGCCAGGCCCTCGGCCAGGCCGCGCAGCCGGTCGGTCGCGTCGACCAGGCTGGAGAGCGCCGGGTGCTTGCTCTCGACGAGCGGGTGCCCGTCCTCAGCTACGTAGCTGGCGGCCGCCGCGACCAGCTGCTCGTACGCCGTGACGCCCTCGGTGAACTGATCGGCGAGAGCGGCGTGCGACTCCTCGAGCCCGCCGGCGGGGCTGAGCGGGATGGCCCGCTCGACGCTGGCGACCCGCTGCCCGAGATCGCGCAGCCACCGCTCGGCCGTCGCGGCCTCGAGCAGCGACGCCTCGCCCGGGCCGGTCAGCCGGCCGGCCAGGCCGGTGAGGGTGGCCGACGCACGATCGAGCCGGTCCCACGCCTGCGCCACCGCCGAGCCGCGCAGGGCGTAGCGGGACTTCTGCCGGCGAACCTCGTTCATCACCGTGCGCCCGGCCGGGAACCGCTCGATCGCGGCGGCCAGCCGCTGGCCGGACAGGGCCGGGTCGGGCGCGGGCGGCGGCGGGAGGGCGGCCAGCGCGCGGTGGTCGCTCCAGCGCCACCAGGCGAGCGCGACCGACGAGCCGGCGGCGCCGGCCCAGATCGCGTCGGCGATGCCGATCCCCGAATACGGAGTGAGGACGGCGGTGGCCGCGACCAGGCCACCGCCCAGAACGCTCCAGCGTCGCGCCGAGTTGCGCAGCCGCCTGAGCCTCCGGAAGTACCTGGTCCGCTCGTCCACCGTCGTCCTCCCCGACTTGAAGATCAACCGGCCGCGGTGGTGTCGCCCCGCTTCTGGTTCATGCTGGCGCGGATCTCGTCGAGCCGGGCCACGCTGGCCGGGTCGGCGGCCGGCGCCTGCTCGACGGCGGGCTGCGCCGGCGCGGCGCCGAGCTTCTCCCCGGCCATGCTGGCGCGGATCTGCTCGAGCCGGGACGAGCCGGCCAGGTCGAGGCTCGACTTCTGCACCTCGAGCATGCGGCCCTCGACCGAGTTCGACGCGAGCTCGGCGCGGCCCATGGCGTTCGCGTACCGCTGCTCGATCTTGTCGCGCACCTCGTCGAGCGACGGCGTGTTGCCGGGCGCGGCCAGCGACGACATCGACTCGAGGGACTTGGCCACGGTCTCCTGCATCTTGGCCTGCTCGAGCTGGCTGAGCAGCCGGGAGCGCTCGGCGATGCGCTGCTGGAGCACCATCGCGTTGTTCTCCACCGCCTTGCGAGCCTGGCCGGCCGCGGAGAGGGCCTGGTCGTGCAGGGTCTTGAGGTCTTCCATCGACTGCTCGCCGGAGACCAGCTGGGTGGCGAGCGTCTGCGCGGTCGACTCGTACTTCTGGGCCTCGGCCTCGTTGCCGTCGGCCCGCGCCTTGTCGGCGAGGACCAGCGCCTGCCGGGCCATGCCCTGCAGCTTCTCGACCTCGGACATCTGGCGGGACAGCTTCATCTCCAGCTGCCGCTGGTTGCCGATGACCGCCGCCGCCTGCTGCACGAGCGCCTGGTGCTGCCGCTGCGCGTCCTCGATGGCCTGCTGGATCTGAACCTTCGGGTCGGCGTACTCGTCGATCTTCGCGCCGAAGAGCGCCATCATGTAACGCCAGCCCTTGACGAACGGGTTCGCCATGTCGCGGTATCCCCTCAATGTCGCTCAGTCTTCGGCGCCACCGGCGAAGCGGCGGCGGGCGCCACCAACAACGCGATGGCGTGACCACCATGGTGACAGCTCGTCGCCACCGTCGTCACGTGACCTCCGGGGGATCTCAGGGTCTCCCCCAACGGTTCGAGGCTACGCCCGAGGGCGCCTCAGGGTCGATCCCGTACCGGACATCCGATACGGCCAGGGCCGGATCGCCTCGACGGCGGTCCGGCCCTGGTGGGACTGCAAACGATCTATGCGGCGTACACCACTTCGCGCTGTGGTTTCCGGGTGGTCCGCAGAGTCGCCTTGAGCGGCGAATCCTGGCGCACGGACACGGAGACATCGCCGTCCCGCGCGACCTTGCGGACGGGCTCGTCCGTCTTACCCTCGACCGGAACCAGCACGCCCTCCATCTCCTCGGCGAGCAGCAGCGTGTCGCTGACCTCGCCCAGAACCTCGGAGAGACGTGCGCCGAGCGCATCGCAGATGGCCGCGAGAAGCTCACTCGAAGCTTCCTTCTGGCCGCGCTCGATCTCGGACAGATACCCCAGGCTGACATTCGCGGCGGTGGACACCTCGCGCAGCGTGCGGTGCTGTCCCTGCCGGCGCGCCCGAAGTGCGTCGCCGATAACCCGGCGTAGCAGGACCATGGCACCTCCTCCTGCGGCGGGCCGCCGGCACGCGCCGGAGGCTTCCCGCAACCGTACCCGTTGCCGGCGACGCCGACATCCCGCCCCGCCGAATTCCGGGACTCCCCGGCGGCGGGACCTCGGTTCAACAACCGAGATCACGACAACATTCCGCAGCTCAGGACGGCGACGACGCCTCTTGCAACGTATCTGAGAGCAGTCTCAGAACACTCGTCACACTTTCGGTGCGGATATCCGCCCGGTTACCTTCGAGTTTCAGCTCACGGACCGACGATCCGTCGACGCCGGCGACCGCTATGTAGACCAGGCCCGGCGGCTTGCCGTCCTGCGGCTCGGGACCGGCCACGCCGGTCGTCGCCACGCCCCAGTCGGCGCCGCAGCGCTCCCGGCAGCCGGCGGCCAGGGCCACCGCCACCTGCGGATCGACCGGGCCGCGCTCCTCCAGCAGAACCGTGGGCACGCCGGCCAGCGACGCCTTGAGATCGGTCGCGTAGACGACCAGGCCGCCGCGGTAGACCGAGCTCACGCCGGGGATCTCGACGATCGTGGCGGCGACCATGCCGCCGGTGAGCGACTCGGCCGTGGCCACGGTCTCACCCCGCTCGACCAGCCGGTGCACGGCCGCCGCCGCGGCCAGCCGGGCGCCTGCGAGCTTGTCGTCGTCGACGTCCACGACCCCGATCCTAGTGATCCCGGCGCAGCCGCAGAGCCTGGAACAGATAGTCGGCGCCGGTGACCACGGTCACGAGCAGGGCGGCGCCCATCAGCCACGGCCCGACCGCGTCGAGCGGGTCCGGCACCGGCCACAGGTACCAGGCGATCGCGGCGATCTGCAGGACGGTCTTGAGCTTGCCGCCCCGGCTGGCGGCGATCACGCCGTACCGGATGACCCAGAAGCGCAGGGCGGTCACGCCCCACTCCCGGGCCAGGATCACGATCGTCACCCACCAGGGCAGGCGGTCGTACGCGGAGAGCAGGATCAGCGCCGTGCCGGTCAGGGCCTTGTCCGCGATCGGGTCGGCGATCTTGCCGAACGACGTGACCAGCGACCATTTCCGGGCGATCCAGCCGTCCACGAAGTCGGTCGCCGAGGCCAGGCAGAAGACCAGGCAGGCGGCTATCCGGGGGCCGGTGCCCTCGAGCCCGGAGGCGACCACGATCGCCACGAAGACCGGTACCAGCACGATCCGCACGACCGTGAGGACGTTCGCCGGGTTGTAGAGCGATACGACCTTGGCAGCCGGCTCTTCCGTCACTTGCGTGGCACCGGCGCCGCGTCGATCATCTCGACCGGCACCGCGATCAGGTCGACGCCTTCCGTGCCGGTCACCCGGGCCCGGACCAGGTCACCGGGCTTCAGCGCGGCGAGATCGACGCCGGCGGAACCGGCGACGAGCGTCGTCGAGCCGTCGACCTCGGGCGCCTGGTGCTCGGCCCGGCCCTCGACCTCGCCGTCCTCGACCGAGTCGACCAGCACCTCCACGGTCGAGCCGAGCCGCTCCTCGGCCCGCTGGGCGCACAGCTCGTCGGCCAGGGACACCAGCCGGTCGTACCGCCGCTTGATGGTGTCCTCCCGGACCTTGCCGGTCAGCCCGGCCGCCTCGGTGCCGTCCTCGTCGCTGTAGTCAAACACGCCGATGGCGTCGAGCCGCGCGCCGGTCAGGAACCGGACCAGCTCGTCCACGTCCTGCCGGGTCTCGCCGGGGAAGCCGACGATGAAGTTGCTCCGCGCGCCGGCCGCCGGGGCCAGCGCCCGGGCCGAGCCGAGCAGTTCCAGGAACCGCTCGGTCGAGCCGAACCGCCGCATCCGCCGCAGCACCGGCTCACTGGAGTGCTGGAACGAGAGGTCGTAGTAGGCCGCGACGCCGGGGGTGGTGGCGATCACCTCGACCAGGCCGGGGCGGGTCTCGGCCGGCTGGAGGTAGCTGGCCCGCACCCGCACGATGCCCTCGACGGCGGCGAGCTGCGGCAACAGCTTCTCGAGCAGGCGGGGATCGCCGAGGTCCTTCCCGTACGAGGTGGAGTTCTCACTGACCAGCACCAGCTCCCGGACACCGGACTTGGCCAGCCACTCGGCCTCGGCCAGCAGCTCCTGGGGGTCGCGGGAGACGAACGCACCGCGGAACGCCGGGATCGCGCAGAACGAGCATCGCCGGTCGCAGCCGCTGGCCAGCTTGAGCGAGGCGACCGGGCCGGAGTCCAGCCGGCGGCGCAGCACCTGGCGCAGGTGGGCCGGGGTGTGCTCGTCGACGGTCGCGTGCCCGGGGATCACCACCTTGGCCGCCTGCCGCTGCACCGGCGTGATCGGCAGCAGCTCGCGGCGGTCGCGCGGGGTGTGCGCGTCGAAGCGCTCGCCGGCCATCACCCCGTCGAGCCGGTCGGCGATGTCGGCGTAGTCGTCGAAGCCGAGCACCGCCTGCGCCTCGGGGAGGCTGTCGGCCAGCTCGCGGCCGTAGCGCTCGGCCATGCAGCCGGCCGCCACCACCTTGGCCCCGGTGTCGGCCGCCGCCAGCAGGGTCTCGATCGAGTCCTGCTTGGCCTTCTCGACGAAGCCGCAGGTGTTCACCAGCACCACGTCGGCGCCCTCGGCATCGGTGCTGACCTCCCAGCCGCCGGCGTCGAGACGCGCGGCGAGCTCCTCGGAGTCGACCTCGTTACGGGCGCATCCGAGAGTTAGCAGCGCGACACGGCGGGGGGAAGGAGATGCTGACACTCCGCCAAGGTTACCGGGCCGCCACGGACCGCCGTTCCCCCACACGGACGGTACCGTCGCGGTTCGATCGGAACGGCCCGCCCCGGCCGTGATACTCGCAGCATGGCCAGCCCGCGCACGCCGCACCGTCACGCCGAGGCGCTGCTGGTGGTGGCACTGATCACGCTGGCGGTGGCGGCCCGCGTGGCCGGGTGGCGCTGGCGGACGCCGGACATGGACATCTTCCTGGCCTGGAGCCGGCAGCTGCGGCACGTCGAGGGCGGCCGGCAGATCGGGGCCGAGGTCGGCAACTACAACGCGCCGTTCGTCTATCTGCTTGTGGTGCTCACGCATCTGCCCGGGCCGTTGATGATCAAACTCAAGGCCACGTTCGTCCTGTTCGACGTCGTGCTCGCCTTCTTCGCGTACCGGATCGTGGGTCTGCGGTTCGCCGGTTTTCGCCGGCCGATGGCGGCCGCGCTGGTGGTGGTGCTCCTGCCGACGGTGGTGATCAACGCGTCGCTGTGGGGCCAGATGGACGCGATGTGGGCCGCCTTCGCCGTCGGCGCGGTCTATTTCCTACGGCTCGAGCGGCATGGGCCGGCGGTCGCGATGTGCGCGGTGTCGCTCGCGGTCAAACCCCAGGGGATCTTCCTCTTTCCGCTGCTGTTGCTGCTCGCGCTGGCCGGGCGCTTGCGATGGCGTACGGTGCTGACGGCGCCCGCCGTGCTGCTGGCGCTCGACCTGCCCGCGTTGATCGCCGGCCGCGACCCGGTCGAGCTGTTCACCATCTACGGCCTCGATCGGCAGGGCTCGCACGTGGCCACGCTGACGGTCAACGCGCCCAGCGTCTACGCCTTCATCGCGGGCGCCCCCAACGCCGGGCCGCTCCGGATTCTCGGCTATCTCTTCGCCGCGACGGCGATCCTCCTGCTCAGCTACATCCTGATATTTCGGGAAATAGAGGTGCTGTCGGCCGCCACGCTGTTCGCGCTGCTGGTCCCCTTCACGCTCCCCGGGATGCACGAGCGCTACTTCTTCCTGGCCGACGTGCTGACCGTGATCCTGGCCTTCCACCACCGGCGGCTCTGGCCGGTGCCGTTGCTGGTCCAGGCGGCGTCGCTGCTCTCGTACGAGCGCTATCTGCTGGGCGCCCCGGCCGTGCCGCTCGTGGTCCCGGCCACTCTGATGGCCGCCGCGCTGGTGATGGTCGCCCGCCACACCGCGGCGACCGCGACGGTCAGCCGTCCGTCCGCAGCTCGGCCAGCGCCTCTTCCAGCCCGTCCGGTTTGACCAGCACGTCGCGCGCCTTGCTGCCCTCGGACGGCCCGACGATCCCGCGGGTCTCCATCAGGTCCATCAGGCGGCCCGCCTTGGCGAAGCCGACCCGCAGCTTGCGCTGCAGCATCGAGGTCGACCCGAACTGGCTCGAGACGACCAGCTCGATCGCCTGCAGCAGCAGCTCGAGGTCGTCGCCGATCTCCTCGTCGATCTGCTTCTTCTTGCTCGGCGGCGCGTCGGTGACGCCCTCGCGGAACTCGGGCTCGCGCTGGTCCTTGCAGAACTTGACGACCGCCGCGATCTCTTTCTCGTCGACCCACGCGCCCTGGATGCGGGTCGGCTTGGAGGCGCCCATCGGCAGGAAGAGCCCGTCGCCCCGGCCGAGCAGCTTCTCGGCGCCGGGCTGGTCGAGGATGACCCGCGAGTCGGCCAGCGAGCTGGTCGCGAAGGCCAGGCGGGAGGGCACGTTGGCCTTGATCAGGCCGGTCACCACGTCGACCGACGGGCGCTGGGTGGCCAGCACGAGGTGGATGCCGGCGGCCCGGGCGAGCTGGGTGATCCGGACGACCGAGTCCTCGACGTCGCGCGGGGCGACCATCATGAGATCCGCGAGCTCGTCGACGATCACCAGCAGATAGGGGTACGGCTTGAGCTCGCGCTCGCTGCCCGGCGGCGCCGTGATCTCGCCGTTGCGCACCTTGCGGTTGAAGTCGTCGATGTGGCGCACGCCGTTGGCCGCGAGGTCGTCGTAGCGCATGTCCATCTCGCCGACGACCCACTCGAGCGCGTCCGCCGCCTTCTTCGGGTTGGTGACGATCGGCGTGACCAGGTGCGGGATGCCCTCGTACGCGGTCATCTCGACCCGCTTGGGGTCGACCAGCAGCAGCCGCACCTCGTCCGGCGTGGCCCGGGTCAGCAGCGACACCAGCAGCGAGTTGAGGCAGGAGCTCTTGCCCGCGCCGGTGGCGCCCGCGATCAGGATGTGCGGCATCTTGGCCAGGTTGGCGACCACGAAGCCGCCCTCGATGTCCTTGCCCAGGGCGACGAGCATCGGGTGGTGGTCGCTGGTGGCGGCCCGCGAGCGCAGCACGTCGCCGAGCGAGACCATCTCCGGGTCGGTGTTCGGGATCTCGACGCCGACCGCGCTCTTGCCCGGGATCGGGCTGAGGATGCGCACGTCGGCGGACTTCACCGCGTACGCGATGTTGCGGGAGAGCTGAGTGATCCGCTCGACCTTGACGCCCGGGCCGACCTCGACCTCGTAGCGGGTGACGGTCGGGCCGCGGGTGAAGCCGGTGACCACCGCGTCGACGTTGAACTGGTCGAAGACGCCGGCCAGCGCCGCCATCACCTCGTCGTTGGCCTTGCTGCGGGCCTTGGCCGGGGCGCCGGTGGCCAGCAGCGACGGCGGCGGCAGGTGGTAGTCGCCCTCGAGCGCGGTGATCTCCAGCTGCTCGGCCCGGGTCGGCAGCGGCTGGCTGTGCTCGGGAGGGGTCGGCTTCTTGCGGCTCTTGGGGATCGGCACGACGTCGTGGACGATCTCGTCGTCCTTGCCGTCCTCCTCGTCCGGCGCGGCGAGCCCGATGTCGGCGAGCGAGCCCTGGCGGCGACGAGCCGGCCGGCGGGTCGCGACCGGCTCCTCGTCGTCGTGGTCGAGGTCGAGATCGATATCGGGCTCGGGCAGCGGCGCGCGGTCGGTGGAGCGGCCGGTGAGCACGTCGATCAGCAGCAGCACCCGCTCCGGGATCTTGTTGATCGGGGTCGCCGTGATCACCAGCAGGCCGAAGACGAAGAGCAGGACCAGCAGCGGCACCGCCACCCAGGCGGTCACCGCGCGTTCCAGGAGCGCGCCGACGCCGTACCCGAGCAGGCCGCCGGCCTTGTCCATGGAGAGATCGTCGGCCGGCTGCTGGGCGATGTGCAGCAGGGCCGCGACGGCCACGATGATCGCCGTCCAGCCGACCACGCTGCGGCCGCGGTGCTCGGGGTCGGCGGGCCGGCGCATCAGCCGCACCGCGCCGTAGAGCAGCAGCAGCGGCAGCAGGACGGCGAGCCCGCCGAAGAACAGGCGCACCGCGTCGGCCAGCCACTTGCCGACCGGGCCCGCGCTGCCGGCCCAGACCGCCACCCCGATCAGGATGGCCAGGCCCAGCATCAGCAGGCCGGCGCCGTCGCGGCGGTGCTCGGGATCGATCTCCTTGGCGGTGGCGGCCTGGCGGCCCACGCCGCGGGCGACCCAGCCGACGCTGTGCGCGACGCCCATCCAGAGGGCGCCGATGCCGCGGCCCACCCCGGTGGCGACGGCCGAGCCCATCGAGGGCCGGGCGCGGCTCGCCGACGTGCGCCGCCGCGGGGCCGGCGCCGCCTTGCGGGGCGCCGGCTTGCGGGCACGGCTCGCCGCCGCGCCACGTGTGGTCGTGGCCCGGCCGCGGCTCGCCTGCGACTTTGTCGCCTTCGCCGGAGTTCGCCCCGCCATGGACTACACCGTAGCGTCGATGTGCTCGGCGAACGTGAAGGCGCACCGCGGCCTACCATTGATCGAGTGCAGCAACTGACCCACGAAATGATCAAATCGGTGCTCGACGAGCGGGGCTACGCGTACGCGGTCGACGAGGACGGCGACGTCGCCGGGAACTTCCAGGGCAACCTGGTCTACTTCTTCCAGATCGGCGAGCAGGGCGAGATGCTCCAGGTCCGCACGCTGGTCCAGCACATCTTCGGCATGGACGACGTGAGCCGGCTCTACGAGTTCTGCAACGGCTGGAACCACGACCGGCTCTGGCCCAAGGCGTACGTGCACGTCCAGGACGACGGGGTGGTGCACATCGTCGGCGACGTGATCACCGACTGGGAGAAGGGCGTCACTTTCGAGCAGCTCGATCAGGCGATGGTCTCCGGGATGGCGACGGGCTGCCAGCTCGCCGACGCCGTCGCCGTACTACGAGAAGACCGGCCCACGAGCTGAGCACAAGCAGGGCCGCGACCGCCTGCGCGACCCGCTCGTGGCCGACCGGGTAGAAGACGCCGGCCACGTGGTTGGCGAGGAAGCCGCCCTCGTGCGCCGGCAGCCCGGCCCGGGCCCGGGCCCGATCCTCGACCCAGGTGAGCGGGCAGAGCAGGTTCGCGGCCACCACGAGCACCAGCCAGATCGCGGCGGCCAGCTGGAACCAGAAGATCCGGGGCCACCGCCACGCGGCGAAGCCGCCGAGCAACCCCAGGGCCAGGAACGCGAAGTGCAGGCCCACGGCGGTGTACGCGACGGCTTCGTAGAACACAGGTCAACGGTAGAGCGGGGCGGCACCCTCGGCAGGTGAGGTGCGCCCCGCCCGGCCGTTTACGGGACCGCGATCCCGAGGGTGTACGCGCCGGTGCCGGAGGTGGCCCGGACGACGTACCGGTAGGTGCCCGCGCGCAGGTTCGCGCTCAGGGTCTTGTCACCGTCCCCGGTCGCCTTGGCCACGGTGCGGAAGCCGCCGGCGGTCAGGCGCTGCAGGAACAGGTCGAAGTCGGCGCCGTCGGGGGCGTCGAGGCAGGCGCTCTGCCGGCCGGCGTTGGCCCGGAAGGCGCCGTTGCCCGGGGTCGCCTGCGCGGCGCCGGCCTGGTTGATCGCGCCCTGCCGCTGTACCGGCAGCTGCGTGCAGTCGCTTGCCGGCTGGGCCGGCTCCTCGCTGGGCGGGGTGGTGGCCTCGCCGCCGCCGTTGCCCGCGTCACCGTTGCCGGCACCACCGTCGGCGGCGCCGCCCGACGTCACCAGCTTCAGGTTGTTGGCGGCCAGGATCTCGTTGACCGGCTGGAAGAACGTCTCGCCGCCGACCTTGCAGTCGCCGGAGCCGCCGGAGGTGACACCCTGCGCCTGGTCGCCGGAGAGCCACGGGCCGCCGGAGTCGCCACCCTCGGCGCAGACGTTGGTACGGGTCAGGCCGGTGACCGCGCCCTCCGGGTACACGACGGTCTGGTTCTTGGCCAGGATCGTGCCGCAGTGGGTGCCGGTCGTCGAGCCGGAGCGGCAGATCGCCGCGCCCACCGGCGCCTCGGTGCTGCCCGCCACCGGGAGCTCGTTGCCCTGGAAGTCGTTGACCACCGGGCGCGGGGTCCAGTTGCCGTTGACCGCGACGAAGCCCATGTCGGCGTCGCCGGGGAAGACCGAGGCCTTCACCGTGCCCTGGGCCTGCTGGTTGAAGCCGGCCGTCTGGTCGCCGGGCGTGCCGCAGTGGCCGGCGGTAACGAAGCCGCCCTCGACCGAGAAGCCGATCGAGCAGCGGGCGGTGCCACCCTCGACCGAGATGAAGTACGGGTCGGCGCCGCGCACGTCGAACAGCGGCTTCGGCGAGTCGGCGCTGGTCACGACCTTCACCGCGTCGGCCTTGACGCCGGCCTCGGAGGCCAGGCTCCGGGCCGCCGCGGTCCTGCCCGGCTTCGCCACGACGACCAGTTTGTTGGTCTGCACGTCGACGTACCAGCCGGTCACGCCGGCGGCGTCGGACCGTACGGCGTCGAGCTTCTCCTTGGCCGCGACCAGGGTCTGCTCGCTGCGCTTGACCAGCACCGGCACCGCGCCGGCGGCGCGTACCGCGTCCTCGGCGGCGGGATCGGTGATCGCGACCTTCAGCGTCGTGCCGTCGGGCGCCAGCCAGGCGCCGCCGAAGTCGGCGCCGGTCCGGGCCGACAGGGTGGACGAGACCCTGCTCGCCCACCGGGCACGTTGGAGGCGGGCCGCCGCCTGATCGCCGTCCAGCCCGAGGTCACGCTGCATGGCCGCGAGAATCTGCGGTGCCACACCGGACCTGGTGGAGGCCTTCTTGCCGGCCGACGACGTGGTGCCGGCCATCGACGGCAAGGTGAAGGCCACCGCCGCCCCGGCCGCCGCCACGACCGCCGCCGCCACGGCGATCCGTCTGCGCTGCATCTTCCGAACTCCCCTCGCCACGGGTGCCGTGGGGGCGGCACCGTGACCAGAGGTACGGGCGGGACGGCCCGTCGGATCAATCAGACTTCGACGACCGTCGGCACAATCATCGGCCGCCGTCGATACGCGTCGTTGACCCAGCGGCCGACCGTACGGCGTACCACCTGCTGAAGCTGGTGGGTGTCGGTGATGCCGTCCTCGGCCGAGCGGTGCAGGGCCGCGGTGAGCAGCGGGATGACCGGGCTGAACGCCTCCGGGTCCTCGGAGAATCCCTTGGCCGAGATGTTGGGCTCGCCGACCACCTTGCCGGTCACCGAGTCGATCACCACGGTGGCCGAGATGAAGCCGCCGTCGCCGAGGATGCGCCGCTCGGTCAGCAGGGACTCGCTGACGTCGCCGACCGCGAGGCCGTCCACGTAGACGTACCGGTTCTCGACCCGCCCGACGTGCCGGGCGTGCCCCTCGACCAGGTCGACGACGTCGCCGTCCTCGCACAGCACCACCCGGTCGGGCGCCACGCCGGACTCCACCCCGAGCTGGGCGTGGGCCCGCAGGTGGCGCCACTCGCCGTGCACCGGCATGAGGTTGCTCGGCCGCACCACGTTGAGCAGGTAGAGCAGCTCGCCGGCCGGGGCGTGCCCGGAGACGTGCACCTTGGCCGTCTCCTTGTGGATCACGGTGGCACCGGCCCGGGACAGCTGGTTGATCACCCGGTAGACCGAGGTCTCGTTGCCCGGCACCAGCGAGCTGGCCAGCACCACGGTGTCTCCGGGGGCGATCGTGATGTGCCGGTGGTCGCCGGTGGACATCCGGCCCAGCGCGCTCATCGGCTCGCCCTGCGACCCGGTCGACATGAAGACGATCTCGTCGCCCGGCAGGTTCGTCGCCTCGTCCAGGCTGACCAGCAGACCTTCCGGGATGTGCAGGAGGCCCAGGTCGCGGGCGATGCCCATGTTGCGGACCATCGAGCGGCCGATCAGGGCGACCTTGCGGTCGTACTCCCAGGCCGCGTCCATCACCTGCTGCACCCGGTGCACGTGCGAGGCGAAGCTGGCCACGATGATGCGGCCGCGGGCCTTGCCGAAGATCGAGCTGAGCACCGGGCCGATGTCGCGCTCGGGCGCCACGAAGCCGGGCACCTCGGCGTTCGTCGAGTCGGACAGCAGCAGGTCGACGCCCTCGGCCCCGAGCCGGGCGAAGCCGGCCAGGTCGGTGATGCGCCCGTCCAGCGGCACCTGGTCCATCTTGAAGTCGCCGGTGTGCAGGACGAGCCCGGCCGGCGTGCGCACGGCGACCGCCAGCGCGTCGGGGATGGAGTGGTTGACCGCGAAGAACTCGCACTCGAACGGCCCGAGCCGCTCGGTCTGGCCCTCGCGGACGGTCAGCGTGTACGGGTCCAGGCGGCGCTCGGCGAGCTTGGCCTCGACCAGCGCCAGCGTGAACTCCGAGCCGACCAGCGGTATGTCCGGCTTGTGGGCCAGCAGGTAGGGCACGGCGCCGATGTGGTCCTCGTGGCCGTGCGTGAGCACGATCGCCTGGATGTCGTCCAGGCGGCCGAGAATCGGGGTGAAGTCGGGCAGGATCAGGTCGACTCCGGGCTGCTCGACGTCGGGGAAGAGGACCCCGCAGTCGATGACGAGCAGCTTGCCGTCGAACTCGAGCACGGTCATGTTGCGGCCGATGGCTCCGAGCCCGCCGAGCGGGATGACGCGCAGGGCGCCCTCCGGCAGTGGCGGCGGCGGATCCAGCTCCACGTGAGCTTGACTCATTCGCGTCTTTCTTTTATCAGAGGACGATGCCGGCCTGGGCCGCGTCCTCGCGCAACTGGTTCAGTTCCTCGTCGCCGGCGTCGACCAGCGGCGACCGGACCGGCCCGGCGGGCAGTCCCTTGGCGCGCAGGCCGGCCTTCACCAGCATGGTGCCCGGCGAGCGGAAGATGCCGGTGAACAGCGGCAACGCTTTCCGGTGCAGATTCAGCGCGGCGGTGACGTCGCCGCGCTCGTACGCCTCGATCATGTCCTTGGCGATCGGGCCGGTGAAGTGGGTCGAGGTGCCGACCAGGCCGACGCCGCCGACCGCGAGCAGCGGCAGGGTGGCCGCGTCGTCGCCGGAGTAATACGCCAGGCCGGTGCGGCTGGTGACCCAGGAGGACGCGGTGAAGTCACCCTTGGCGTCCTTGACCGCGACGATCCGCGGGTGCTCGGCGATGGCACACATGGTCTCGGTGGCGATCGCCGTGCCGGCCCGGTGCGGGATGTCGTAGACCATGATCGGCAACCCGATCGCGTCGGCGACGGCCCGGAAGTGCCGGGCGACGCCGGCCTGCGGGGGCTTGTTGTAATACGGCGTCACGACCAGCACGCCGTGCGCTCCCGCCTTCTCGGCGGCGTGGGCGAGCTCGACCGTGTGGGCCGTGTTGTTGGTGCCGACGCCGGCGACGATCCGCGCCCGGTCGCCGACCGCCTCGATGACGGCGCGGAGCAGGGTCTCCTTTTCCGCGTCGGTCGTGGTCGGCGACTCGCCGGTGGTGCCGCTGACGACGAGCGCGTCGTTGCGCTGCTCGTCGACGAGATAGGTGGCCAGTTTCGCCGCGCCCTCGACGTCGAGGGAGCCGTCCGGGGCGAACGGGGTGACCATGGCGGTCAGCAGCCGTCCGAAGGGTCGCGGGTCGTGCGTCATACCGACAACCTATCGGACGCGCCGCTCAGACGTAGAAAGCGGTGAACGGCGCCCAGGGCAGGTTACGCAGCACGCTCCACACGCCCCAGACCGCCACGAATGCGATCATGGCGCCCGGACCGACTTTGAGCTGCGGCAGCTTCCAGTTGAACAGCCGCTGCCCGGCCCAGGCCACGTACATGTACAGCAGGAACGGGACCGCGAACGTGAAGATCGCATGGTGCCGGGCCGCGGCCGGGATGTCACCATGCAGCAGGTACCACGCGGCGCGCGTGCCGCCGCACCCCGGGCAGACGAAGCCGGTCGTGTACTTCAGCAGACAGGTCGGCGCGTCCCCGGCGCCGGCATCGGCCGGATGAGTGGCCAGCGTGTAGGCGACCCCGCCGGACATGCACGCCAGCATCGCCACCGGCGCGGCCCAGATCGGCGACTTGCTCCAGACGCGCTGCACGAACCGGGTGACCACGTCCTGCTTGGGCGGCACATACCACCCCGGCGGGAGCGCCGGACCCTGGATCGGCTCGTCAGCCAGCGTCATGGCCGCCACGGTACACCCGCCGGTCCCCCGCACCCCGCCGCCGCGGCCGGGCTCACCACGGCCGTCACGGCACGGCGCCCAGGGCGCTCGACAGCGGCTCGGCGAAGTCGCCGCGCTCGGGCAGCTCGACCGTGTGCAGACCCAGCCAGCCCGCCAGCCGGTGCAGCTCGATGGCCAGCGCCGCGGCCGTCTCCTCCTCGTCGGCGGCCGGCTCGAGCCAGGCGGCCGGAATGCGCAGCACGCCGGCTTTGCGATCGGCCTTGAGGTCGACCCGGGCCACGAACCGGTCGCCGAGCAGGAACGGCAGCACGTAATAGCCGTAGAGCCGCTGCGGCGCCGGCACGTAGATCTCGATCCGGTAGGAGAGGTCGAACAGCCGCTCGGTGCGCCCCCGCTCCCAGATCAGCGGGTCGAACGGGCTGACCAGCGTGGCCGCCCGCACCCACCGCGGTATGCGCGCCTCGCGATGCAGGTACGCCGGATGTTTCCAGCCCTTGACCGTGACCGGCCGCAGCACCTGGTCGTCGACCAGCTCGTTGACCGCCTGCTTGAAGCCCTCGACCGGCAGCCGGAAGTAGTCGCGGAGCTCGGGCTCGGCCGCCACCCCCAGCGCCCGGGCGGCCAGCTCGACCAGCGCCCGGACCGCATCCTGGTAGGCGGGGGTCGGCGCGTTCAGCACCGCCGACGGCAGCACCCGCTCGGGCAGGTCGTAGCGCCGGGCGAACGACGAGGTGCGCTCGGCCGCCGTCACCTGGCCGGTGAAGAACAGCCACTCGAGGGCCTGCTTCACGACCGACCAGTTCCACCCCCAGTGGTCCTTGCTGCGGGGCGCGTCGTGCTCGATCTCGGCGGCCGTGATCGGCCCCCGGCCGCGCACCTCGTCGAGCACCCAGCGGACCAGGTCGGGCTGCTCGCGCACGACGCGCACCATGCTGCCCCAGGCGAAATCCTCGGCCCGGGCCATCCGCCACCGGAACAGCGGCTGCAGGTCGGTGGTGATCAGCGACGCCTCGTGGCCCCAGAACTCGAACAGCTCGCGGGGCTTGCGGTAGGCGGCGCGCTCGAGCAGCTCGGTCGGATAGGGCCCGAGACGGCTGTAGAGCGGCATGAAGTGGGCGCGCTGCAACACGTTCACCGAATCCATCTGGATCAGGTGCAGCCGGCGCAGCACGCGGCGCAGATGGCGCATGTCGGTGGCGCCCCCGGGCCGGGGGTCGAGGAAGCCCTGGGCCGCGAGCGCGATGCGCCGGGCCTGGGCGACGGAGAGCGATTCGGGTGCCATCGATCTGCACGCTAGAGCAGGGGTACGACAAAATCGCGCCATGACCCACATCCGCCCGATCACCGACGCCGACATCGACGAGGTCGCCGCCCTGCACGTGCGGGCGTGGCGGGTGGGATACGCCGGAATCATGCCGGCCGAGCACCTGGAGGGGCTCGATCCGGCCCGCCGCGCCGAGGCGATGCGCACCCGGCCGCCGATCCCCGGCTCGAGGACGCTGGTGGCCGTCAACGAGAGCCATATCTCCGGATTTGTCAGGTTCGGCCCCTACCGCCGGGAGGAGGGCGGGATCGACGAGTCGACCGGCGAGCTCTACGCGATCTATGTGGACCCGGGCGACTGGGGCCACGGCACCGGCCGCGACCTGCTCGCCGCCGCCCGGCAGGGACTCACCGAGGCCGGCTTTCCCGACATGCGCCTGTGGGTGCTCACCGAGAACCACGGCGCACGCCGCTTCTACGAGCAGATGGGCCTCGCTCCCGACGGCGCCACCCAGACGTACACCCCGCCCGGCGCCACCGCCGAGCTACCCGAGATGCGCTACGCGGTGGCTCTGTAGGCTCGCGGCATGGCTCTCGGCTTCGTCCGCCCCGCGCGTCCCGAGGACGCCGCCCACATCGCCCGCATCCAGCTCTCCACCTGGCGCACGGCATATCGGCGGATGTTTCCCGCACACGTCCTGGCCGGGCTCGACGAGGCCTACCTGACCCGGGGCTGGAGCGAGGCGATCGAGTCCCCGCCGTCGGCCAGGCACCGCGTGCTGATCGCCGTCGAGCAGGGTGAGTCGCCGTCCGCGCCGTCGGCCGAGGTGGTCGGCTTCGCCGCCGCCGGGCCCGCCGACGAGCAGGCGCTGGCCCCCGAGGAGCCGCCGCTGCCGGCCGGGTACGCCGCCGTCACCGACCTGCTGGTCGAGCCCCGCTGGGGCCGCCGGGGCCACGGCAGCCGCCTGCTCTCGGCCGCCGTCGACCTGTGGCGCGAGGACGGCCTCACCCACGCCGTCGCCTGGGCGTTCGAGCAGGACAAGGCCACTCGCAAGTTCCTGACCTCGGCCGGCTGGGAGCCCGACGGCGCCGGCCGCGCGCTGGACGTCGACGACATGCTCGTCCCCCAGCTCCGCCTGCACGTGGACCTGAGCGGAGAATCAGCGGAGTGACACCCACCTTCGTCTACGACGGCGACTGCGCCTTCTGCACCACCTGTGCCGACTTCATCGAGCGCCGCATCCCCACCCGGGCCCGCATCGTCCCGTGGCAGTTCGCCGATCTCGACGCCCTGGGCCTGACCACGGCGCAGTGCGAGGAGGCCGTCCAGTGGGTGGACGACGAGAGCCGAGCCGCCGGCCCCGACGCGATCGCCCTCCTGCTGCGGGACGCCGGCCGCTTCTGGCAGGTCGCGGGCGGCGCGCTCGAGCTCGGCCCGGTCCGCCTCGCCGCGTGGCCGGTCTACCGCTGGATCGCCGGCCACCGTCACCTGCTCCCGGGCGGGACGGCCGCCTGCTCGCTGCCGCAGGCCCAGCGCGACCTGCTGTACGGCCAAGAAGCCTCCTAGCCGCAGCTCTGCTCGCCCATACGCGCCCCCGGGCCACGACCGCTCGCGCGTATCGGTAAGCAGAGCGAAGGGCGGACGCAGGACCGCGTCACGCCGCCGGCGAAGGCCCGGTGGGCGCGGGAGCCGGCGACGGCGGCGACGGCGGCGGGGCCGGGGCTCGGCCCAGCCGGCGGCGGGCCCACTCGATCGGGCGGACCTTCTCCAGGGCCAGGAAGCTGGTCATCGCGACCAAGTGCGGCGCGAAGGAGATGGTGATGGTCGCGAACGTCATCAGGTGGAACGAGTAGAAGAAGGCGACCGCCGCCCACCGCCACCGCTGCGGGACGACGAAGATCAGGGGACTGAGCAGCTCGAACGCGATGATGCCGAACTGCGCGACGATCAGCAGGCCGGGCACGACGGCGATCTGGTCGGCCAGCCACGTACCGCGGCGGATGATCGCCTGGGCCAGGACCGCGCTCAGCGGCCAGTCGGCGCCGCCGAAGCGGAGCTTGGCCCACGCGGCCAGGAAGTAGGTGCAGACCACGGCTATCTGGGTGACCCGCAACGCCCAGCCGCCGGCCGAGGTGAGCGTCTTGTCGCCGAAGCGGCAACGACCGACGGTCGGCAGGACGGCCAGGGCGACGAGGAACCCGACCCGGTCGTGGTCGACCTTGCCGTAGCTCATCGCGATGATCATCCACTCGAAGTACAGGACGAAGACGGCCCAGCCCAGCAGCCGCGGCGCGCGACCGGTGGCGGCCGCCAGCGACAGTACGATCAGCGCCCAGAAGACCGCGTGCACGATCAGCGGGGTCGGCGTCGGCAGGTGCAGCAGGCGGCCCACCAGCAGCGGCTGGTAGAGGGAGCCCGGCGTGTTCGCGTGCGACCGGACCCAGGGCGTGAAGACCACCAGGTCGAGGGCGGCGAAGAGGTAAACGACCGTGCGGAAGGCGGCGATCCGGCCGCGGGGCACGGGGGCGAAGAGCCAGCGCATCACCGCGTCCACTGGGCGATCACCTCGTCCCGGTACTTTCCGGTCGGCCGGGCGTGCTCGATGCCGTGCCACCGCACCACGACCCGCACCGACGTGAGGGGGGCGGCGCCGGGTGAGTGCGCGGCGTACGCGGCGGCCACCGACTCGAGACGGGCCGGCTTCTCGACGTACGCCTGCTGCTGTCCCTCGATCTCCGCCCGCCGGATGCCGCTGTTCCCCTCGGTGATCTGCACCGTCCTTCCGGAGATGTCGGTGCCCTCGACCCGGGTGTCCTTGGCGTCCCCGTTCGGGTCCGGCGCCGTGGAGTACATCCGGAACGGACCGAACGGGAAGTCGTCGTCGACGCCGAAGAGGGTGCCGCCGAGCAGCAGCACCCCGCAGATCACCGTGGCCGCGACCCGGACGAGGCGGCCGCGGGGAGAGAGGTCGTTCATCGCCCGACAAAATACCGCCCGCCGCAAAGCGGGCGCCAAGCTCAGTCGAGCAGCGGGTCGAGGCCGATGGTCAGGCCCGGGCGCCGCAACACGTTCCGTACGGCGAGCAGCACCCCCGGCATGAACGACACCCGGTCGAGCGAGTCGTGCCGGATCGTCAGTGTCTCGCCCGCGCTGCCGAACAGGACCTCCTGGTGCGCCACCAGGCCGGCCGCCCGCACCGAGTGCACGCGCACGCCGTCGACCAGGGCTCCGCGCGCGCCGTCCCGCTCCTCCTTGGTCGCGTCGGGCATCGGCGGCGAGCCGGCCACGGCGCGCGCCTCGGCGATCAGCTTGGCCGTGTGCGTCGACGTGCCGCTCGGGGCGTCCAGCTTGCGGGGGTGGTGCTGCTCGATGATCTCGACCGACTCGAAGTACTTCGCCGCGCGGGCCGCGAACTGCATCATCAGGATCGCGCCGAGACCGAAGTTCGGCGCGATCAGCACGCCCACCCCGGGCCGGTCGCTCAGCAGGCCCCGGACGCGGTCCAGCTTCTCCTCGGTGAACCCGGACGTGCCGACCACGATGCTGATGCCCTGACCGACCGCCCACTCGATGTTGTCCATCACCGCGTCGGGGTTGGTGAAGTCCACGAAGACCTGGGCGCCGCCGTCGAGCAGCACGTCGCCCTGGTCGATCATCGCGACCAGCTCGAGATCGTCGGCGGCGTCGACCGCCTTGCACACCTCGAGACCCATGCGGCCCCGGGCACCGAGAACACCAACGCGGATGGAGTCAGTCACCCGGTGAACTTAGCGCACGCCGCCGGGCCGACCGGCGCTCGGCCAGCCCGACCGCCAGGAACGTCAGCGCCACATACAGCCAGCCCACGAGCACGTCGGCCACGTAGTGCTCACCCGTGTAGACCAGCGTGAACGTCATCGCCAGCGGATAGGCCAGCAGCAGCGGCCACCACCGCTTCCGGACCATCGGCAGGAAGAAGGCGACGGCCATCATCGCGTACGCCGTGTGCAGTGACGGCATCGCCGCGACCGGGTTGGACTGGTCCGCCTGCAGGCCGTTGAGCGTGTTCCCGGCGCTGTGCAGCCCGATCGCCGCGAAGCCGTTGGACGAGATGCGGTAGACCTGCTCGGTGAGATAGCCGTGCTCCCACGCCCACCACGGCGGCGCGGCCGGGTAGAGGAAGTAGGTCGCCAGCCCGGCCAGGCTCAGCGTGATCCACCGGCGCATGAAGCGGTAGGACAGCTTCCGGTTGCGCACCCACAGCACCACCGCGACGGTCGGCACGGTCAGGAAGTGCGAGACGTAGATCAGCGTGACCACGATCTCCCACCACTGCACGTGGCCGGGCTGGTAGAGGTGCTGCTGCAGCCAGATGGTCGGGATGCGGCCGCCGGTGAGCCAGCCGAACATGCCCTCGTCCGCGTTGATCATGGGCAGGACGTGCGGGGCGAAGAGCTTGTCGGCCGAGCCGCGCGAGACGTTGTAGAACACCAGCAGCAGCACGACCGGCAGCCAGTCGCGCAGGAACAGCAGGTGCGACCGCCACGGCTGGTAGTTGCGCCAGGCGATGGTGGCCAGCCACAGCCAGCCGAACGCGACGAGCGGGTCGCTGGTGGGCACTCCGACGACGGCTACGAAGACGGCGAAGGCCGCCGCCCAGATCAGCATGCCGATCAGACGGCGCTTGCGCAGGTCGGCAACGACGGGCGTCGGCGGCGTCTCGGGCGGGGTCTCCAGCGTCGTCACGGGGTCCAAGGTTAACGGGCGGGGCTACGCCCCGGGGAACGCCGCCTCGTCGAACGGGCCCACGACGGCCAGCGACATCGGCTGGGCGAGCAGCTGGCCCGCGATCGCGTCGATGTCGTCGGCGCTCACCGCGTCGACCCGGCCGAGCAGCTCGTCCACGGTCATCAGGTCGCCGTACAGCAGCTCGGACTTGGCCAGCCGGCTCATCCGCGAGCCGGTGTCCTCGAGCCCCAGCACGTACGAGCCCTTGACCATGCCCTTGCCGCGGGCGATCTCCTCGGCCGTGAGCCCGGTGCGGGACACCCGTTCGAGCTCGGTGCGGGTGAGGTCGAGAACCTCCTCGACCTTGCCCGGGGCGCAACCGACGTAGACGCCGAACAGGCCGGCATCGGCGTACTGGCTCGCGTACGAGTAGACCGAGTAGGCCAGCCCCCGCTTCTCCCGGATCTCCTGGAAGAGCCGGCTCGACATGCCGCCGCCGAGCACGTTGTTGAGCACGCCGAGGGCGAACCGCCGCTCGTCGAGGCGGCCGATGCCGACCCCGCCCAGCACCACGTGCGCCTGCTCGGTGTCGCGGTTGCGGACGACCGTGTGCGGCTTCTGGTGACGCACCCGCTTGCTGCCGCCGCGCGGGGCGGCCGGGTCGGCCGGGGCGGAGTCCAGCGCGGTGCCGGCCAGTGCCTTGCGCACCAGCCGCACGACGGTGGCGTGGTCGAGGCTGCCGGCCGCCGCGATCACGATGTTCGGCGCCGTGTAGCGACGCTTGTAGAAGCCGTTGATCTGGTTGCGGGTCATCGGGGTGATGGATTCCTCGGTCCCCGAGATGAGCCGGCCCAGCGGATGGTTACCGAAGATCGCCTCGGTGAAGACGTCGTGCACCTCGTCGCCGGGCTCGTCCTCGTGCATGGCGATCTCTTCGAGGATGACGCCCCGCTCGATCTCGACGTCGGCCGGGTCGAGGACCGAGTCGGCCACCGCGTCGCAGATCACGTCCACCGCCAGCGGCAGGTCGGTGTCGAGCACCCGCGCGTAGTAGCAGGTGTATTCCTTCGTGGTGAAGGCGTTGGTCTCGCCGCCGACCGCCTCGATCTCGGCCGAGATCTGCAGCGCCGTGCGCTTGTGGGTGCCTTTGAAGAGCAGGTGCTCGAGGAAGTGCGAGGCGCCGGACATGGCCGGCGTCTCGTCCCGCGAGCCGATGCCGACCCAGACGCCGAGCGACGCGCTGCGCGTGCCCGGGATGTTCTCGGTGATCACGCGCAGGCCGCTCGGGAGGGTCGTGCGGCGCACGCCCTCGCCGAGGGCCCGGGTGACGACGCGGGCCGGCCTTCCGGCCGGCCCGCGCGAACTCGCTGTCACCGGTGATTACTCGCGGGGGGCGCCACGGTCGCCACCACGGTCGCCACCGCGGTCGCCGCTGGGACGCGACCGGCGCCGGCGCGGCTGGTCGCCGCCCTCCCGGTCACCGCGGGGACCACGGTCCTCGCGGGGCCGCGACTCGCGGGCCTGACCCTCGGCCGGGGCCGGGGCCTCCTCGCCCTCGGGGCGGACCTTGTCGAGGTAGATCTTGCCGCGGGCGTCGATGTCCGCGATCTGCACCTCGACCTTGTCGCCGACGTTCAGGAAGTCCTCGACCCGCTCGACCCGCTTGCCGTCGCCCACCTTGGAGATGTGCAGCAGGCCGTCGCGGCCGGGCAGCAGCGAGACGAACGCGCCGAACGCGGCCGTCTTCACCACGGTGCCGAGGAACTTGTCGCCGACCTTGGGCAGCGTCGGGTTCGCGATCGCGTTGATCCGCTCGACCGCGGCCTCGGCCGACGGGCCGTTGGTCGCGCCGACGTAGATCGTGCCGTCGTCCTCGATCGAGATGTCGGCGCCGGTCTCGTCCTGGATCGCGTTGATCGTCTGGCCCTTGGGACCGATCACCATGCCGATCTTGTCGACCGGGATCTTCACGGTGGTGACCCGCGGCGCGTAGTCGCTCATCGACGCCGGGGCGTCGATCGCGGCCGCCATCACCTCGAGGATCGTGGTGCGGGCGTCGTGGGCCTGCTGCAGCGCGCCGGCCAGCACGTCGGACGGGATGCCGTCGAGCTTGGTGTCGAGCTGCAGCGCGGTGACGAACTCGCTGGTGCCGGCGACCTTGAAGTCCATGTCGCCGAACGCGTCCTCGGCGCCGAGGATGTCGGTGAGCGCCACGTACTGCGTCTTGCCGTCGACCTCGTCCGAGATCAGGCCCATCGCTATACCGGCGACCGGCGCCTTCAGCGGCACACCGGCGCTCAGCAGCGACAGGGTCGAGGCGCAGACCGAGCCCATCGACGTCGAGCCGTTGGAGCCGAGCGCCTCGGAGACCTGGCGGATCGCGTACGGGAACTCCTCGCGCGACGGCAGCACCGGCACCAGGGCCCGCTCGGCCAGCGCGCCGTGACCGATCTCGCGGCGCTTCGGCGAGCCCACCCGGCCGGTCTCACCGGTCGAGTACGGCGGGAAGTTGTAGTTGTGCATGTAGCGCTTGGACTTCTCCGGAGCGAGGGTGTCCAGCGCCTGCTCCATGCGCAGCATGTTCAGCGTGGTGACGCCCAGGATCTGGGTCTCGCCCCGCTCGAACAGCGCCGAGCCGTGCACCCGCGGCAGCACGCCGACCTGGGCCGACAGCGGGCGGATGTCGCGCGGCCCGCGGCCGTCGATGCGGATCTGCTCGCGCAGCACCCGCTGGCGCACCTCGGTCTTGGTGAGCGACCGGAAGGCGGCGGAGATCTCCTTCTCCCGGCCCTCGAACCGCTCGTCGAGCAGCTCGTGCGCCTTGGCCTTGACCAGGTCGAGGGCCTCCTCGCGCTCCTGCTTGGCGGCGATCTTGAGGGCCTCGGCGGTCTCCTCGCGCACCGCCTCGGCGACGGCCGAGTAGACGTCGTCCTGGTAGTCCAGGAAGACCGGGAACTCGACGGCCGGCTTCTGCGCGACGTCGGCCAGCTCCTGCTGTGCGCGGCACAGCTCGCGGATGGCCGGCTTGGCGGCCTCGAGGCCACCGGCGACGATCTCCTCGGTCGGCGCGGCGGCGCCGCCGGCGATCAGCTTGACCGCGTTCGGCGTGGCCTCGGCCTCGACCATCATGATCGCGACGTCACCGTCGGCGAGCACGCGGCCGGCGACCACCATGTCGAAGGTGGCCCGCTCGAGCTCCTCGATGGTCGGGAAGGCGACCCACTGGCCGTCGATGTGCGCGACCCGGGTCGAGCCGATCGGGCCCGAGAACGGCAGGCCGGAGAGCTTGGTCGAGAGCGAGGCGCCGTTCATGGCGACCACGTCGTACGGGTGGGCCGGGTCGAGCGCGAGGACGGTCTCGACGACCTGGACCTCGTTGCGCAGGCCCTTGGTGAACGACGGGCGCAGCGGCCGGTCGATCAGGCGGCAGGTGAGGATCGCGTCCTCGCTGGGCCGGCCCTCGCGGCGGAAGAACGAGCCGGGGATGCGGCCGGCCGCGTACATCCGCTCCTCGACGTCGACCGTGAGCGGGAAGAAGTCGAAGTGCTCCTTCGGCTGCTTGCTCGCGGTGGTCGCGGAGAGGACGACGGTCTCGCCGAGCTGGACGACCACCGAGCCGGCGGCCTGCTTGGCGAGGCGGCCGGTCGAGAAAGTGACCTCGCGGGTGCCGAAGGCACCGTTGTCGATGATCGCGGTGCGGGACTCGGTCCCGAGAGCGTTCTGCTCTGTCATGTTGTTGCGGTACTCCTTCGTCGAGGACCCGGCGGTCTGCTACGCGGTGTTCAGGCTGCCGGTCTTCGATCGAAGTGCCCAGGAAGTCTGCCTGGGAACCACTACCGAGGACCGGTGTCTGCGCTTGCCTGCAACCGCGCGGGTCCGTGGGTTGTTCAAAGGGGAGCCGCCCGGTCAGGCGGCTCCCCTTCACGTCATCGGCGCAGGCCGAGCCGCTCGATGAGCGACCGGTAGCGCTGGATGTCCTTCTTCTGCACGTAGTTGAGCAGGCGGCGGCGGCGGCCGACCAGCAGCAGCAGACCACGACGGCTGTGGTGGTCGTGCTTGTGCACCTTCAGGTGCTCGGTCAGGTCGGCGATCCGCTTGGTCAGCATCGCGACCTGGACCTCGGGGGATCCGGTGTCGCCGTCCTGCGCCTTGTACTCGTCGATGATCTTGGTCTTGGTCTCTTGATCGAGCGCCATGTTCTCCGAAATTCTGTGTTGCCGGTGATCAACGGATTCCGCACCCGCGGCGTCGGGCAGGCACGCGGAACCGGTCGTGGGGGTAGCCCACGGTCGTGTCAACCCTACCAGGGGGTCAACGAAGCAGCGCGCGGGTCTCTTCCACGTCCTCGCGGATCTGCGCGACGAGCGGCTCGATGCCGTCGTAGACGCGCTGTTCCCGCAGGTGGGCGGCGAAGTCGAGGCTCACCCGCTCGCCGTAGAGGTCGCCCGCGAAGTCGAGCACGTACGCCTCGACCCGGCGCTCCCGGCCGCTGAAGGTCGGGTTGGTGCCGATCGACACGCTGGCCGGCAGCCGGCCGGCGTGCTCGCCGCCGCGGATCAGCCAGGCCGCGTACACCCCGTCGGCCGGCACCGCCGCGTAGCGATGCACCATCAGGTTGGCGGTCGGGAAGCCGATCTCGCGCCCGCGCTGGTCACCGCGGACGACCACGCCACCCAGGCGGTGGGGCCGGCCGAGCGCGGCGGCGGCGGCGCGGACATCCCCGGCGTCGACACAGCTGCGGATGTACGTCGAGGAGAAGACCACGCCGTCGGCGGACACCAGGGGAGCGTCCTCGACCGTGAAGCCGAACGACCGGCCCAGCCGCTCGAGCAACGGCACGTCGCCCGCAGCCCGGTGGCCGAAGCGGAAGTTGTCGCCGACCACCACGACCGCCGCGTGCAGGGCCTCGACCAGCACGTCGTGGACGAACGCCTCGGGCGACAGCTGGGAGAAGGCCGGGGTGAACGGCACCACGCACAGGGCGTCGACCCCCAGCTGCTCGATCAGCTCGGCCTTGCGGACCGGCTCGGTCAGCACGGCCGGGTGCGACCCCGGGCGTACCACCTCGGCGGGGTGCGGGTCGAACGTCATCACCACGGACTGCAGACCGAGGTCGCGGGCACGCTTCACGGCATGCCCGATGATCGCCTGGTGGCCGCGGTGCACGCCGTCGAAGACGCCGATCGTCACCACCGACCGGCCCCAGCCGCCGGGCACCCCCTCGTAGCCCCGCCACCGCTGCATGACTGCCCCCTTGTACCGAACGTCCCGCGCCACAGCGTATCGGTCTCACTCAGCGCCCGAAACGCTACGATTGGTGCCGGTATGCGCATCGAGTGGAGTGCCCTCGTCCTGCTCGCAGCGGAGTTCACGTTCGCGGTGCTGTTCCTGCGTGCGCTCGGCGGCTACCTCAGGCGTCGCGATTCTCTCCAGGGCAACGTGACCCTCGTCTTCCTCCCCTGCACCGTGGTCTTCTGCGTGGACATCGCGCGCTGGCTCGACGTTCCGATGCCGGACTGGGTCTCGATCGCCTCGACCACGGTGCTGCTCGCCCAGCCGTACCTGACCGTCCGGCTGGCCGAGCGGCTGCGGCGGGTGCCGCGCTGGCTCGACCGGCTGATCTTCTGCGCGTACGTGGCCCTCGCCGTCCCCATGATCATGGAACCGCGCCCGCTCGACTCTCGCGCGCTGCTCCTCATCGTGATCGGCTTCGCCTTGAGCGAGGCCGTCCCGGCCGCGCTGCTCTACGGCAAGGCCCGCGGGCGGGCCGGCGCCAACCGGGCCCGCCTGATGATCGCGGCCGCCGCCACCCTCGCGTTCGCCTTCATGGCGTTTCTGATCGGGCTGGCCAGCTTCTACGGCAGTCCCGCGCTGCTCGCCGCGAGCCGGGTCCTGGCTCTGACCAGCGGCCTCGGCTACCTGGTCGCGTTCCTGCCGCCGCGCTGGCTGCGCCGGGTGTTCTCGGCCAGCGCCGCGCACAGCGTCACCGAGCGCCTGCTGCGCGAGCCGGCCGAGTCGTCGGCCCAGGTCTGGCAGGTGTACGCCGAGATCATGCGGGAGCAGACCGGCGCCGACGCGGTGGCCGTGCTGATGCCCCTCAGCGACGGGCAGCTGGCGCAGACCGCGTTCGCCGGCCCGCCGGTGCCGGCTCACCCGTCGCTCGACGCCGAGGACCTCACCGCGCTGATCCGCCGCGACCGGCCGGCCCGCCTCCGCGAGGGCATGCCGGCGCTGGTCGCCCACTACGGCGACGAGCTCGGCGAGGACTTCGTCACCGTGCTCGGCATGCCGGTGCCGCCCGACATCGAGGGCGCGGTGCTGCTGTTCAACCGGCACCGCTCCCTGTTCCACGACGACGACCTGCGCCTGCTCGCGTCGCTCGGCGGCCAGGCCGGCATTCTCGCCGAGCGCCAGGCGCTGGCCGAGACGCTGAACGCGTCGGTCGCCGCCCTGACCGCGGCCAACCAGGCCAAGAGCGCGTTCCTGGCGAACATGAGCCACGAGCTGCGGACGCCGCTCAACGCGATCATCGGGTTCAGCGACCTGATGCGCGTCGAGGAGCCGTCCGGCGACCGCCGCCTGGTGCCGGCCGAATGGGTCGAGCACATCCACACCAGCGGCCGGCACCTGCTGGGCCTGATCAACGACATCCTCGACCTGGCCAAGGTCGAGGCCGGCCGGCTCGAGCTGCGCCCGGCGCCCCTGCGCGTCGACATCGCGGTGGCCGAGCTGCTGACCGGCCTGGCCCCGCTGTTCAGCACCAAGCAGATCGCGGTGCGCACGGACCTGCCCGAGGTGTCGGCCATGGCCGACCGGGTGCGTTTCCGGCAGATCGTGGAGAACCTGCTCTCCAACGCGATCAAGTTCACCGAGCCCGGCGGTGCGGTCACGGTCGCGGTCCGGCAATCCGGGGACGACGTGTACGTGTCGGTGGCCGACACCGGGGTAGGCATGACCCAGGCCGATCTGGGCCGCGTCTTCGAGGAGTTCCAGCAGGTCGGCGACCCCGACCGGCAACGGGCCGGCACCGGACTGGGCCTGGCCCTGACCAAGCGCCTGGTCGAGGCGCACGGTGGCGAGATCACCGTGGAGTCGGAGCTCGGCACGGGCAGCACCTTCACCGTACGGCTGCCGGCCGCCCTTGATCTTGACCTGCCGAGCGAGACCCACCCCGGCGCGCAGGCCCGGCGCCCCGCCCGCACGACCGGCTGAAGGAGCACACGTTGAGCAAGATTCTGCTGGTCGAGGACGAGGAACTGAACCGGACCCTGGTCAAGGCGGTGCTGTCGCGGGCCGCGGATCCGGCGGTGCGCGAGGCGGAGGTGCTGGACGCGACCAGCCTGGCCGCCGCGCGCGACCGCCTGTCCGCCGACGCGATCGACCTGGTCCTGCTCGACATGAACCTGCCGGACGGCAACGGCCTGACCCTGGCCCGGGAGCTGTCGACGGTCTCCCCGCGCCCGACCGTCGTCGCCGTGACCGCGAGCGTGCTGCCCGCCGACCGGGCCGCCGCGATCGAGGCCGGCTGCGACGACTTCCTGGACAAGCCGTACGCCGCCGCGGATCTGGTAGCGACGGTGGCTCGCCATCTCGCTTGACTCTCAGGCGGGAGCGAGCACGACTCTCAGGCGGGAGCGAGCACGATCTCGGCCCGGGCCCGGCCGTCGCGCTCGGAGACGATGGCCAGCACCTCACCGTCCGGGCCGAACACCGCGTAGGGGCCGTCGATCCCCACCGGCGCGAGCGGTCCGCCGTGGCTGAGCACCTTCGCCTCCTCGGGCGTCGCCGCCCGCGGCGGGAACGCCTGGCGCGCCGCCTCGGTCATCGACAGCCCCACCACATCGGGCGCGCGCGCCTCGAGCTCCTCGAGGGTCAGCGCCTCGTCGAGCGTCATGCGGCCCACCGCCGTACGCCGCAATGCCGTCAGATGCCCGCCCACGCCGAGCGCCGCACCGAGGTCTCGCGCGATGGCCCGGATGTAGGTCCCCGACGAGCAGTCCACGTCGATGTCCACGTCGACGACCTCCCCCGCCTTCCGGATGCCGAGCACGTCGAGCCGCGAGATCGTCACCCGCCGGGCCGGCAGCTCCACCGTCTCGCCGTCCCGGACCCGCTTGTAGGCCCGCTCCCCATTGATCTTGATGGCACTGACCGCGCTCGGTACCTGATCGATCTCCCCGCGCTGGGCCGCCAGCCCCGCCCGGATCGCCTCCTCGGTGACACCGGCCGCCGAGACCACGGCGGTGACCTCGCCCTCGGCGTCGTCCGTGATCGTCGACTGCCCGAGCCGGACCGTGGCCCGATAGCTCTTGGTCGACCCGATCACGTAGGTGAGCAGCCGGGTGGCCCGGTTGACTCCGACGATCAGCACGCCGGTGGCCATCGGATCGAGTGTGCCCCCGTGCCCGACCCGCCGGGTCTTGGCCAGCCGCCGCACCCGCGCGACCACGTCGTGCGAGGTCATCCCCGCGGGTTTGTCCACCACGATCAGCCCGTCTGCGCTCACCCGCCCACCCTAGGGGTGCCGTCCGATCACGCCGCCCGCACCGCCCCCAGCACCGCCCACTTTCCCGATCGCCACCGCCAGACGGTCGTCACGAACCGGACCAGGATGAACAACCCGAGCCCGGCCCAGACCCCGCCCAGGCCGAGGTCGAGCCAATAGGCAAGCCACACCCCGGGCAGAAACCCGGCCAGGGCCGAAGCGAGCGTCAGGTTGCGCAGGTAGCGCACGTCCCCGGCCCCGATCAGCACGCCGTCCAGGGCATACACCACCCCGGCGAACGGCATCAGCCCGACGAACCAGGGCCACACGGTCGCCGCCTGCGCGTGAACCGACGGATCGGGTGTGAACCAGCCCGGCACCACACCGGCCCCGGCCGCCGCGAGCACCGCGAACCCGATCCCCGCGACCCCGCCGGCGATGGTCACCCGCCGGGCGACGTCCCGGGCGGCGCGACCGTCCCCGCCGCCGAGCGCGGCACCGACCAGGGACTGGGCCGCGATCGCCACCGCGTCCAGCACCAGCGCGCTGAAGAACCACAACTGCAGGGCGATCTGATGCGCCCCCACGGCGGCCACGCCGAAGCGTGACGCGACGGCCGTCGCCGAGAGGAAGCACGCCTGGAACGCCGCGCCCCGGATGAGCAGGTCGCGACCCAGCACGAGCTGCTGCCGGATGACCCGCGGGCGGGGACGCAGCACCGTCGTCTCGCGGATCAGGGCGACCAGGAAGCAGCCGCCGGACACGGTCTGTGCGACCACGTTGGCGACGGCCGAGCCGGTCAGGCCCCACCCGGCGGGGTAGACGAGCAGCGGGCACAGGATCGCGGAGAGCACGTTGGCGCCGAGCACGAAGAGCAACGGCCGCCGGGTCTCCTGCACGCCGCGCATCCAGCCGTTGCCGGCGGCGGCGAGCAGCAGGCCGGGCACGCCCAGCGCGGCGATGCGCAACCAGCCGGCGGCGGCGTCGGCGGTGACGGCATCGCCGGCGAGGACGTGCGCGAGCGGTCCGGCGCCGGCTTGGGCGAGCAGAGCCAGCAGTACGCCGGCGGCCAGCGCGAGCCATGACGTCTGCACGCCCTCGGCCACCGCGGCCGCCCGGTCGCCGGACCCGAACCGGCGCGCGGCCCGGCTGGTGGTGCCGTAGGCCATGAGCGTGCCGAGCCAGGCGGCCATCGACATGACGGTTCCGCTGACGGCGACGGCGGCGAGTGGCACACGCCCGAGATGCCCGACGACGGCGGTGTCGACCAGGACGTAGAGGGGCTCGGCGGCCAGCACCACGAGTGCCGGGACGGCCAGGCGAGCGATGCCCCGGGCCGTGACCGGCTTGGTGGACCCAGAGCCGCCGGGTCCGGTGGCCGGAGCGATCGCGGAGCCGCCGGCCTCGGTGGCCGGAGCGGGCCCGGAGCCGGGAGCGGCCTCGAAATCAGCGGACCGCGGCTCGGAGGCGGGGGCGGACCGGGACGGGGACGGCCGGGCAGGCGGGCTCATGGCTACCCATGATGCCCGCCGGGCCGTAAGGATCGCAAATGACTTGAGTGCTTACCGGCTCACTGGCGCGTGTCCAGCGACGTCTGCAGGGCGCGGCGCGCCTGCTCGCGGGCTTCGTCGGTGGCCGGGGGCTTCGGCTTGGCAGCCATGATCGTGGTTCCTCCACGGTGGGTGGGGCGCGGCTCGGCGGCACGCGCCCGAGATCGGTCGAGCGGGGCGTCACGGGGCCGGTCCGGGGTCGCCGGACGCATGGCGCGGGGTGACGCGGCCCGAGTCGGTGGACCCGGGTGGCTCGAGGCTTCGCGGCGGCTGGTGGTCACGGCCGCGCAAAACCAAATCACCGTTAAGGACCAAACTATCGTTCAGTTCCAACGGACGAGGCGTGGTTCCCACCCAGCGAGACGAACGAGGCCGGCCCGGCGACCGCACGGGATGCCCAAAAACCGTTCACGACCTGCGAAAACACCGTCCGTCCACCCGATCGGGTGAGTTCCGCCGCCGAGTGGCCACCGGGATGGCGGGCTAGAAAGGCGAGATGCGCTGGTCCGATCACGCCATCTGGTGGCATGTCTATCCGCTCGGCTTCCTCGGCGCCGAGCGCACGGCGCTGCCGCCGGGCGAGCCGGTGCGCCATCGCCTGCCGGCCCTCGCCGACTGGCTGGACCACCTGCTCGAGCTGGGGTGCAACGGCCTGGCGCTGGGGCCGATCTTCGCCTCCGAGTCGCACGGCTACGACACGATCGACCACTTCCGGGTCGATCCGCGGCTGGGCACGGAGGACGATCTCGCCGAACTGATCGAGCGGGCCGCGGCCAAGGGCGTACGGGTGCTGCTCGATGGGGTTTTCAATCACGTCGGCCGTGGGTTCGCCGCCTTCGCCGACGTGCAGCGCCGGGGGCCGAGCTCCGCGTTCGCCGACTGGTTCGTGCCCGAGGGCGACGGCTTCCGCACCTTCGAGGGGCACGAGCGGCTGGTCGCGCTCAACCACGAGTCGCCGGCCGTCGCCGATCACGTCACCGCGGTGCTCGGGCACTGGCTCGATCGCGGCGTCGCGGGCTGGCGTCTCGACGCGGCCTATGCGGTGCCGCTTCCGTTCTGGAAGAACGTCCTTTCGCGCGTACGGGACAAACACCCCGATGTGTGGATCTTGGGCGAGGTGATTCACGGGGACTACCGGTCGTACATCACCGAGGGCGGGCTCGACTCGGTCACGCAGTACGAGCTGTGGAAGGCGATCTGGAGCTCGCTGAACGACGCGAATCCGCACGAGCTCGCCTGGGCGCTGGGCCGGCACGACGAGCTGCTGGCGACGTTCGCGCCGCAGACGTTCGTCGGCAACCACGACGTGACCCGCATCGCGAGCCGCCTCGACGACCCCCGGCACCTGCCGCACGCCCTGGCGGTGCTGTTCACGGTGGGCGGCGTTCCCACGGTCTACTACGGCGACGAGCGCGCCTGGCGCGGCGTCAAGGAGGAACGCGAGGGCGGCGACGACGCGATCCGCCCGCGGTTCCCGGCCACTCCCGCCGAGCTCGGCGACGACGGCATCGAGACGCAGCGGCTGCACCAGACCCTGATCGGCGTGCGCCGTCGCCACGCCTGGCTGGTCCGTGCGACGACGGAGGTGCACAGCCTCGGCAACGGCGTGCTTAGCTACTCGCTGACCGGCCCGGACGGCGAGCGCGTGGCGGCCGTCCTCAACTTCGGCGCGTCCCCGGCCTCCGCCGAGCTGCCGCCCTCGTCCTGGCGGGTCGAGGCCGGCGCCGCCACCATCGAGGCCGGCTCCGGCCGGGTCACGCTCGACCCGTTCGGCTGGTGCGTCGCAACCGCGTAACCCGCCCCGCACGCGTCAGAGCAGGTGGTCCTCAAGCCGGGCTCGCACCGCGGTGACCACGTCGCCGGGCGTGCCGTGGCCGGTGAAGCCCGCCGCGAACCGGTGCCCGCCGCCGCCGAGGGCGACCGCCACCGCGCTCACGTCGACCGCGCCCTTGCTGCGCAGCGACACCGCCCACTCGTCGTCGCCGGTCTGCTTCACCACCACCGCCACGTCGGCCTCGGCCACGCTGCGGATCGGGTCGATCAAGCTGTCGAGCACGTACGGCCGCTGCCCGTACCGCCGCAGGTCGTCGAGCGTGGCGTAGGTCCACACCATGCCGTGGCCGGCCGCCGCCGCGGGGTCGAGCGCCGCGCGGCCCAGCACGTCGCCGGCCAGCTTCATGGCGCCGAAGGGGCGGGTGTCGAAGATGCGCCGGGAGATGTCGCCGGGGCTGATGCCGGTTGCGATCAGGCGGGCGGCCAGCTCGTGCACCTCGGGCGTGGTCATGTCGAACTTGAAGGAGCCGGTGTCGGTGGCGAGCGCGACGTACAGGCATTCCGCGATCTCCGCGTCCAGCGGCACGTCGAGTCGCGTGAGCAGCCCCTCGACGACCACCGACGTCGCCGCGGCGCGCGGGTCGACCAGGTTGAGCCGGCCGAAGCGCGTGTTGGACGCGTGGTGGTCGACCACGATCACACACGGCGCGTCCAGCAGCCGCACCAGCCCGCCCAGCCGGGACTCGGCCGCCACGTCGAACGTGATGACCGCCTTCGGCGCCTCGAATGCGCCGGATTCCGGCACGAGCAGGTCGACGCCGGGGAGAGACTGGTAAGGAACCGGGAGCTCGAACTCGCCCGGAAAGGTCGCCCGCAGACGCGTGATGCCCGACTTCCGCAGCGCGAGCGCGAAGCCCAGCATGCTGCCCAGCGCGTCCCCGTCCGGGTTCACGTGGCAGATCAGCTGGACCTCGTCGCCGTCCGCGCCGGGAGCGAGCCCGCGGACCGCCTCGACGGCCGCGGACCACTCCTCGCCGGTCACTCCCCCGGGCCCGCCCGAGGCAGTCGTCACCCGAGATCCTCGCGTGCGCCGACCCGCTGGGTCTCCTCGTCGTCCTCGTCGTCCTCGGACTTGTAGGGGTCGGGGTCGCCCGCGTACTGCTTGCCGGCGGCCAGGCGCTGGACCTCCTCGTCGCGCAGGCGGGCCTCGGCGAGCAGGTGGTCGATCTCCTTGGCCTGGTCCTGCACGTTGTCGAGCACGAACGCGAGGCTCGGCGAGTGCCGCAGGCCGAGGGCGTGGCCGACCCGGCTGCGCAGCATGCCCTTGGCGCTCTCGAGCGCCGCCTTGGTCGCCGCCTGCTCGGTCGGGTCGCCCAGGACCGTGTAGTAGACGGTGGCCTCCCGCAGATCGCCGGTGATCCGGGCATCCGTGATCGTCACCATGCCGAGCCGGGGGTCCTTGATCTCACGCACCAGCGACGCCACCAGTTCCCTGACGCGCTCCGCATGCCGACGCGTCTTGGCCGGGTCTGACATATCGCCCACCTCCGACTGTGATCCGCGGGTCCGAACTGCCCCCGCCCAACTGCTGAAGCCTACCCACGACCCGTTGCCGACGAACGTCCTGGCAACGGCGCTAATCGTCGTCGCCGTAGAGCCGCCTCTTGACCGACAGGAGGTCGATCTCGGGACGGCCGGCCACCTGGTTCTCGCACGTGTCGATCACGGCGCGCGCCTGGGCGGCCTCGGACGCGACCACGGCCACGCCGATCTGAGCGCGGCCGTGCAGGTCGTGCATGCCGACCTCGGCGACGCTGACCTCGAACTTCTTCAGCATCGCGATGATCGGGCGAACGTAGGAGCGCTTCTGCTTGAGCGAACGGGAGTCGCCGGGCAGCAGTAGGTCGAACACTGCGGTCTCGGTAAACATCGCGAGCACCGTACCGCCTGGGTACGACGTTTTTCAGCCGACTTTTCGGGCGATGAGCACGTCCCGCTCGATGCCCTGGTCGACCCGGTGCGCGAGCGGCTCGTGCCGGACGATCTCCAGGCCGTTCGCGAGCAGGATGTCCTCGGCGAGCTCGCGCCGGGCGACCTTGGTGTTCCAGGACAGGCCGAGGGCGCCGCCCGGGCGCACCAGCGGCAGCCAATGCGGCACCGCGCGCTCGAGCAGGTCGAGCGGGCTGCGGGAGAGCCCACCCTGATCGTCATAACTGCCATGGGCGATCCCGTACGGGAGATCGGCCACCAACACGTCGGCGACCCCGCCCCGGAGCAGGCCGTCGAGCTGCGTGGTGTCGGCCTGGAGCACGGTCACCTTCTGGATGGCGCCGGCCTTGTGGTCGTCCTTGCTGGCGGCCATCGTCACCTCGAGCCGCCGGGCCGCGCGCCGCCCCTGACGCCGTACCGGCACCAGGTCGGCGGTGTGCTTGAGCCGCTTGCGCTTGAGCCAGGTCTGCAGGAACAGCTTGTACGCCTCGACGTCCTTCCCGTCGACCTCGATCCCGATCGCGTCGTAGCCGTACATCAGCGCCTGGTTAAGCGTGGTGCCCCGGCCGCACAGCGGGTCGAGCACGGTGAGGCCGCCGTCGAGCATCCGCCCGGCCGACGCCGAGGCCAGCAGCGTGAGGTTGAGGACGAGCTTGGTGAACTGCTCGTTGGTCTTGCCGGCGTACTTCGGGATCGTGATCAGGTCGCTGTCGTAGCGCGCCAGCGGCGTCAGCGTGAGCGGCTTCAACAGCTCGTCGACCCGCTCGAACAGCGCGTAGGCCGACGACAGGTTCGACAGGTACGAAATGTCCCGCGGGGAGAGCGAGGCGGTGAACGTCAGGTACTCCACGCCCCCGAGGAGCAGCGCATCGATGTCCGAGATGTCGGACGACAAGACCGCGCCGAAGGCGGCGAGCTCGGCGCGGGCGAGACGCCCGGCCTGATCGGCGTAGACGCGATTGGCGGAGGGAGCGAGCAGCAGGGCGTACCGGGACATGATGCCTTTCTAGCGAAACGACCCCCGGCACCGAAGCGCCGGGGGTCGCATCATCGAACACTTACGCGCGCGGCTTCTCGCGCATCTCGAAGGTCTCGATCACGTCGCCGACCTGCGGGGTGCCGAAACCGGTCATCGTCAGACCACACTCGAAGCCCTCGCGGACCTCGGTGGCGTCGTCCTTGAACCGGCGCAGCGAGCTGATCGTGACGTTCTCGGCCACCACGACGCCGTCCCGCAGGACGCGGGCCTTGGCGTTGCGGCGGATGAGACCGGTACGGACCAGACAGCCGGCGATGAGACCGATCTTGGACGAGCGGAAGACCTCGCGGATCTCCGCGGTGCCCAGCTCGACCTCCTCGTACTCCGGCTTGAGCAGGCCCTTGAGCGCGGCCTCGATCTCCTCGATGGCCTGGTAGATCACGCTGTAGTAGCGGATCTCCACGTTCGCCCGGTCAGCCATGTCCTTGACCTTGTTCGAGGCGCGGACGTTGAAGCCGATGATCGTGGCGGTCGAGTCCGAGGACGCCGACGCCAGGTTCACGTCGCTCTCGGTGATCGCACCGACGCCGCGGTGGATGACCTTGAGCTGGATCTCGTCCGGAATCTCGATCTTGAACAGCGCGTCCTCGAGGGCCTCGACCGAACCGGACGAGTCGCCCTTGATGACCAGGGTGAGCGAGGTCTTCTCGCCCTCCTTGAGCTGCTCCATGAGCGTCTCGAGGGTCGCCCGGGTCCGCGAGTTCGCGAAGCTGGCCGCCCGACGGCGGGCCTGCCGCTGCTCGGCGATCTGCCGCACCGTGCGGTCGTCCTCGGCCGCCAGGAACGTGTCGCCCGCACCCGGGACCGAGGTGAGACCCAGGACCAGGACCGGACGAGCCGGCTCGGCCTCGGCCACCGTCTTGCCGTTCTCGTCGAGCATGGCGCGGACGCGGCCGTGCGCGCCGCCCGCCACGATCGAGTCGCCGGCCCGGAGCGTGCCCTTCTGCACCAGGACGGTCGCGACGGCGCCGCGGCCCTTGTCCAGGTGCGACTCCACCACGACACCCTGCGCCGGCCCGTCGATCGGAGCGGTCAGCTCCAGCGACGCGTCGGCGGTCAGCAGGACGGCCTCGAGGAGGTCGTCGATGCCGATGCCGGGCTTGGCCGCCACGTTGACGAACATGGTGTCGCCGCCGTACTCCTCGGCGAGCAGGCCGTAGTCCGTCAACTGCTGACGCACCTTGTCGGGGTTGGCGTCCGGCTTGTCGACCTTGTTGACCGCGACCACGATCGGCACCTCGGCGGCCTTGGCGTGGTTCAACGCCTCGACCGTCTGCGGCATCACGCCGTCGTCGGCGGCCACGACCAGGATGACGATGTCGGTCACCTGGGCACCACGGGCACGCATGGCGGTGAACGCCTCGTGACCCGGGGTGTCGAGGAAGGTGATCGCCCGCTCCTCGCCGTTGTGGTCGTACTTGACCTGGTAGGCGCCGATGTGCTGGGTGATGCCACCCGCCTCGCCGGCGACCACGTTGGTCTTGCGGATCGCATCGAGCAGCTTCGTCTTACCGTGGTCGACGTGACCCATGACGGTCACCACCGGCGGACGAGTGACCAGCCGGTCCTCGGCCACCTCGGCGTCGAGGTCGATGTTGAACTGCGCGAGCAGCGCACGGTCCTCGTCCTCGGGGCTGACGATCTGCACGTCGAAGCCCAGGTGCTCGCCGAGCAGCAGCAGCGTGTCGTCGGAGCACGACTGCGTCGCCGTCACCATCTCGCCCAGGTTGAACATCTCCTGGACCAGCGAGCCGGGATTCGCGTTGATCTTGTCGGCGAAGTCGGAGAGCGACGCGCCACGGGACAGCCTGATCTCCTGGCCGTTGCCGCGGGGCGCGCCCGAGCTCATGGCCGGAGCCGACAGGTTGTCGAACTCTTGACGCCGCTGCTTCTTCGACTTGCGGCCACGGGTCGGCCGGCCACCCGGACGCCCGAAGGCACCCGCGGCGCCGCCGCCACGGCCACGACCGCCGCCACCGGGACGACCCGGAGCGCCGGCGCCGACCGGACCGCCGCCACCGCCACCGGGGCCGCCGCGGTAGCCACCGCCACCGCCACCGCCACCGAGACCGCCGCGGTAGCCACCGCCACCGCCGCCACCGCCGGGGCCACCGCCACCGCGGAAGCCGCCGCCACCGCCGCCACCGCCACCGGGACGGAAGCCACCGCCGCCGCCACCGGGGCCGCCGCGGCCGCCGCCGGGACCGCCGGGACGACCGGCGCCACCGCCGCCGCCACCGGGGCCCGGGCGACCCGGACGCTGCGAGGGCATGGACGCGGGGCTGGGCCGCGGCGGCATCGACGCCGGGCTCGGCCGCGGCGGCATGCCGGGCTGGTTGGGACGCGGCATCGCCGACGGCGTGGGCCGCGCGGACCCACCACCGGAGACGCCGAACGGGTTGTTGCCGGGGCCGCGCGCCGGCGGGCGCGGGGTGCCACCGGCGGGGCCGGGACGCGGACCGCCCGGAGCGCCGGGAGCGGCCGGACGGCCACCGGCGGCCGGGGAGCCCGGACGCGGCGGGACCGAGCCGGGGCCCGGACGCGGGCCGCTCGGGCGGCTCTCGGCCGGCGGCTGCTGGGCACGACGCTCGGCATCCCGGGTGCGGGCGGCCTGAGCGGCCTTGACCGCGGCCTCCTGCTCGGCCTTGAGCGCCGAGGCACGCGCCTCGGCCGCCGCGACCTCGATGTCGTGGGCGCTCGCCGGCTTGGCGACCGGACCGGGCGTGGGGCCCGGGCGGCCGGCCGGCGGCTTGGGACGCGCGAACGAGCCGGGCGACGGCGCCGGGGACGTGGGCGCGCTGGGCGCACCCCCGGCCGGTGCGGCGGGCCGGCGCGGCGGCTGCGGCCGCGCGTTGGTGGGCGGGGCCGGCCGGGACGCCGCGGGCGCGGGGGCGCTCGACGCGGACGGGGCAGGGGCCGCCACGGGGGCGGAACCGGCCTCGAGGGCGCCACGCAGCCGCCGGGCCACCGGGGCCTCGACCGTGCTGGATGCGGATTTGACGAACTCGCCCATCTCCTTGAGCTTGGCGAGAACGGTCTTGCTGTCGACCCCGAGCTCTTTCGCGAGCTCGTGTACGCGGGCCTTACCTGGCACTGCACTCCTCACTTCGAGGTCGTGCGAGCGCACCCGCAACGACCTCACTCGTGCACTAGAAGCCTGTTCATTTCAGGGACTTCATCGTGTGCTCATCTGGGTCGTCCTACCTTGCTGGGTCGTGATCCGGCGGCAGCGCCGGATCATCAGTGGTTCCGTGCGGCTCGGAGACCGAACGGATGTGCTCGGCAAGCGGACCGGTGTCAGCAACACCGGTGAATCGCAACGCCCGCCCGAAGGCGCGGCGCCGCTCCGCCAGCGCGAAGCAAGCCGGATCGGGATGCAGATGTGCCCCCCGGCCCGGCAATCGGCGGCTCGGGTCGGCCTGCAAGCGGAGATCATCACCGCTGCCGGCCAAGACGAACCGGATCAACTCGGTGGCCGGCGCGCGCTTGCGGCAACCGACACAGGTACGTGTCGGGCCGACCGTGGAAAAGTCTACCCCTCGGTCGGCCGCGCCGCGTATCCGGTCAGCTTCCGGCCTCGGCCGCATCACGGTCCGAGACGTTGGCCGGCTCATTGTCCGGCCGGATGTCGATGCGCCACCCGGTGAGCCGGGCGGCCAGCCGTGCGTTCTGCCCCTCCCGGCCGATGGCCAGCGAGAGCTGAAAGTCGGGCACGGTGACCCGGGCCGTCCGGGTGGCCGCGTCCACGACCTCCACACGCAGGGCCTTCGCCGGCGAGAGGGCGTTGCCGACGAACGTGGCCGGATCGTCCGACCAGTCGATGATGTCGATCTTCTCGCCGTGCAGCTCGCTCATCACGGCCCGGACGCGCTGGCCCATCGGGCCGATGCACGCGCCCTTCGCGTTCACGCCGGGAACGGTCGAATGCACCGCGATCTTGGTACGGTGACCTGCCTCACGTGCGATCGCGGCGATCTCCACGGTGCCGTCGGCGATCTCCGGCACCTCGAGCGCGAACAGCTTCTTGACCAGGGCCGGGTGCGACCGGGAGAGGGTCACCTGCGGGCCGCGGAAGCCCTTGGCCACGTGCACCACGATGGCCCGGATGCGGGCGCCGTGTTCGTAGGTCTCGCCGGGCACCTGCTCGGACTGCGGGAGGACCGCCTCGATCTTGCCGAGGTCGACCGTCACGATGCCCTTCTCGGCGCGGGCCGCGTCGGCCTGCACGATGCCGGTGATGAGGTCGCCGTCGCGTCCCGCGTACTCACCGAAGTGCTGCTCGTCGGTGGCCTCGCGGAGGCGCTGCAGGATCACCTGCTTGGCGGTCATGGCCGCGATGCGGCCGAAGTCGTGCGGGGTGTCGTCCCACTCCCGGACGACGGTGCCGTCCGCGTCGAGCTCCTGGGCGAGCACCGACGCCACGCCGGTCTTGCGGTCGATCTCGACGCGGGCGTGGCCCTGCGCGCCCTCGGTGTGCCGGTAGGCGGTCAGCAGCGCGGTCTCGATGGCCGCGAGGATCGTGTCGAACGGGATCTCCCGCTCGCGCTCCAGTGCGCGCAGCGCCGCGAGGTCGATGTTCACTCCTCGCCCTCCCCATCCTCTTCGTCGTCTACGTCGTCTTCGTCGCCGAAGTCGGCCTCGTCCATGCGCTTGAACTCGATCTGCACCTTGCCGGCCCCGAGCTCGGCGAAGGGGATCGCTCGCGGCACGCCGTCGACGTCGAGCACCACGCCCGTCTCGTCGACGTCCACCACCCGGCCGGTCAGGCCGTTGACCGCGACCAGCCGGCCGCGGTTGCGCCGCCAGTGCCGCGGCTGGGTCAGCGGCCGGTCGACGCCGGGCGAGCCGACCTCGAGCTGGTACTCCCCGGCCAGCACCTCGCCGCCGCGCTCGTCGGCCTCGTCGAGCGCCGCCGAGATCTCCCGCGAGACGACGGCGACGTCGTCCAGATTGATTCCCCCGTCGGTGTCGACCAGGACGCGCACCACGTGCCGGCGACCGGCCCGGGAGATGCTGACGTCCTCGAGGTCGTAGCCGGCCCGCTCGATCACCGGCTCGATCACCGCGCGCACCCGGCCGCGAGCCGCCGCCAGATCGATGCGGGGCGCGGCCGGAACGGACTCCTCGTCCCGGGATCGGCGGGCACCGGGCCGGCTGCCAGGCCGGGCACCGGCGCGACCACGCTGCGTCATCGGGCTCGACCTTTCGCTCGTCATCAAAGGAAAGCACTATATGCCGCCGGGCGAGAAGCCCCGCGGCTGACGCAGAGCGTAACGCGCGGGACGCCTGGGACGTTCCCCGGCGCACCGATTCGGCACATCACCCGGCGTGGTGTACTGGCGCGGTGCATCTGAGCGAAACCGGACCGACCCGGCGGCGGCTGCTCGGGGCCGGGCTCGGCGCGGCGGCACTGGCCGGGACGGGCGGGTGCGGCCTGTTCGGCGACGACCCCGAGCCGCCGCCCGCGCCGGACGCGTTGCAGCCCGTGCTCGACGAGGCGCTCGCGCTGGCCGCCGCCCACGAGCGGGCCGCGGCGGCGCAGCCCGGCCTCGCCGGCCGCCTCACCCCGCTCGCCGCCGACCACCGGGCGCACGCCGACGCGCTCGCCCGGCTGATCGGCACAAGCCCGGCCGGCGCGGCGGCACCCGGGCCCAGCGGCGCGAACGCCGGCGATGACGTGCTCGCGGCGCTGCGCACGGCCGAGCAGGCGGCGCAGCGCACCGCGGCCGCGGCCTGCAAGTCGGCCCCGGCCGACCGCGCCGGGCTGGTCGGCTCGATCGCCGCCTGCCGCGCCACCCACGCCGAGGCGCTGAGGTGAGCGAGCAGACGGCGGCCGCACTGGCGGCCGAGGAGGCGGCCATCTACGCGTACGGGATCATCGGGGTGAGGTTGCGCGCCGCCGGCGAGGTGACCGAAGCGCGCGCGGCCGAGCAGATCCACCGCGACCGGCGCGACTACCTGATCCAGCGGGTGAAGAACCCGGCCGCGGCCCCCGCCGGCTACCGGATGCCGTTCCCGGTCACCGACCGCGCGACCGCGCTCAAGTTGGCCATCCAGGTCGAGGACGGCGTCGCCCAGGCCTGGCGGCCGGTCCTGGGGGTGACCAGGGACGCCGATCGCGCCACCGCGCTCGCCGCCATGGTGGACGCCGCCGTCCGCGCGACCCGCTGGCGCCGCCTGGCCGCGGTGAGCCCGGTGACGATGGCCTTCCCCGGCGCCGCGAGCTAGCCGGGGGAAATAGCCCTTTTCGCACCCACCGTCCACCACCCTGCGTAAACGGCGAAATCACCGAGAATGACCGGGTGCGGGACGAGATCGACACCACCTCGCCGCGAGGACGGCTCGCGGTACGCCTCGGCGACGTGATCCAGCATCGCTGGTCGGCCGTCGTGCGGGCGATCGGCGTGCACGGCTCGCTCGCGCACGGCGACGACCACGACGGCAGCGACGTCAACCTGCTGGTGGTGACCTACCGGCCGGGCGTCGGGCCGAAGCCGGCGCTGCGCCGGGTCGAGGGAACCCTCGTCGATCTCGAGGTGGTCGACGGCGACGAGGGGCTGCGCCGGGCCCGGGAGCTGACCTCGCGCTGGCCGCTCGAGGCCGACCGCTACGTGACCACCCGGCCGCTGCACGACCCGAAGGGCTGGTTCGGCGAGCTGCGCGACGCCCACCTGGCCCGGCTGGCCGAGGCCCGGCCGGCCGAGTTCAGCACGCTGGCCCGGCACAACTGGGCGCTGGCGAGCGCCGCGCACACCCGGGCCGTACGGCTGGCCCAGTGGTACGAGACCGACGCCGCCCTCGTCATGATCGCCGAGGCCCGGCTGCACGCGGCGCTGGTGGCCGGCCTGCTCACCCGCACCTACTTCCGGAGCGCCGCCGACGCCGTCCGCCGCACGGGCGTGGCCGGCGCCGACATCCAGGAGCTCGGCGCCGTGCTCGAGGACCAGTCCGGGGAGCTGGCCGCGCGCGGCCGTCCGGTCGACGGCAACCTCGCCGAGCTGTTCGAAGGCTAGACCCCGATCAGCGCGCCGATCGCGTAGGTGACCCCGGCGGCCAGCGCGCCGAGCGCCAGCTGCCGCAGCCCGCTGCGCCACCACGAACGGGCGGTGAAGCGGGCCACCAGCGCGCCGGCCGCGAACAGGCCGAGCCCGCCCACGGCCAGGGCCAGGGCCAGGCTGTCGAAGCCGAGCAGATAGGTGATCAGCGGAATCAGGGCGCCGACCGAGAAGCAGACGAACGACGACCCGGCCGCCACCCACGGGCTCGGCAGCTCGTCCGGCACCACGCCCAGCTCCTCCTGCGCGTGCACCCGCAGCGCCTGCTCGGGGTCGGTGTGCAGCACCGTCGCCACCTGCCGGGCCAGGTGCTCGGGCAGGCCGCGCGCGGTCCAGGCCGCGACCAGCTCCTCGGCCTCGCCCTCGGGGTTGACCTCGAGCTCGTGCCGCTCCTTGGCCAGCTCGGCGGACACCTGCTCGTTCTGGGTGCGCACCGACGTGTACTCGCCCAGGCCCATCGAGATCGCGCCGGCGACCAGGCCGGCCACGCCGGTCAGCACCAGCGTGCGGTGCCCGGCGCCGCCGCCGCCCACGCCCGCGATCAGCGCGATGTTCGTGACCAGGCCGTCCATCGCGCCGAACGTGGCCGCGCGCAGCCAGCCGCCGGAGACGTCGGCGTGGTGGTGCTCGATGATGGCGGTCACGGGAGCGTCAGGATCTCGTATCCGTCCTCGGTCACCACCAGCGTGTGCTCGAACTGCGCCGTCCACTTGCGGTCCTTGGTGACCACCGTCCAGCCGTCGTCCCAGAGCTGGTACTCGTGGGTGCCGAGCGTGATCATCGGCTCGATCGTGAAGGTCATCCCCGGCTCCATGACCGTGTCGAGCCGCGGGTTGTCGTAGTGCGGGATGTAGAGCCCGGAGTGGAACGTCTCGCCGATGCCGTGGCCGGTGAAGTCGCGGACCACGCCGTAGCCGAAGCGGCGCGCGTACGCCTCGATGACCCGCCCGATCGCGTTGATCGGCCGGCCCGGGGCGACCGCCCGGATGCCCCGCATCATCGCCTCGTGGGTGCGCTCGACCAGCAGGCGCGCCTCCTCGCTGACGTCGCCGACCAGGAACGTGGCGTCGGTGTCACCGTGCACCCCGTTCAGATAGGCGGTCACGTCGACGTTGATGATGTCGCCGTCCTCGAGCACCGTCGAGTCCGGGATGCCGTGGCAGATCACCTCGTTGAGCGACGTGCAGCACGACTTCGGGAAGCCCTTGTAGCCCAGGGTCGAGGGGTAGGCGCCGTGGTCGCAGAGGAACTCGTGCACCACCCGGTCGATCTCGTCGGTGGTCACGCCGGGCTTGCAGTGCTCCCCGGCGAGCTGGGTCGCCTGCGCCGCGATCCGCCCCGCGATCCGCATCTTCTCGATGGTCTCGGTGGTCTGCACGTGCGAGCCGCGCCATTCTTTCGGGCGCTTCTTGCCGACGTACTCAGGACGGACGATCTGCGCCGGCACCGCCCGCCAGGGCGACTGCTTTCCCGGCGCCAGTGGAGCGCGAACGGTCATTGTGCCAGCCTATCGCCGCCCGCCCCGGGAGATCGGTGTGGCGGCGGCCGCACCATAACGGCTCGGCTGACCTCATCGCCCGCTTCTTGCTGCCCCCTCGACCCTGTGAAATCGTATGTTCGTGGATCAAGAGGGCGCGGACCTCAACTTCTCCGCCGACGCCGTGGTCGACGGCGGCCGTGCGGTCGTGACGGTGACCGGTGAGGTCGACATGTCGACCGCCGACGCCATGTTCCGGGCCGCGACCCGGGACGGCGTCACCGCCGCGACGCTCGACCTGCGCGAGGTGAGCTTCTTCGACTCGGCCGCGATCCACGCGCTGCTCCAGCTGGCCGAGTTCTACGGCGACCGGCTGACCGTGCTGGCCTCCTCCCAGGTGCGCCGCGTCCTGGAGATCTCGGGCCTGGCATCGCAGCCCTGGCTCAGCCCGGCCGACTGATCGGGCGCCGCAGCGTCACCGTCGTGCCGTCGGCGCCGCGGGCGACCGACAGCTCGGTCAGCGCCCCGATCAGCGCCAGCCCCCGTCCCCGGAAGCCGCCCGCCGCCACCGGCCGCCACTTCCCGGTGTCGCGCACGGTCACCAGCACCGCGTCGTCCTCGATCGACGCCTCGACCGTGATCTGCGCCTCGAGCGGGTCGACCGGGTGCTCGATCGCGTTCGCGGCCGCCTCGGAGACGGCCACGGTCAGGTCGAAGACGTCGGCCTCGGGCACGCCGTTGCCGCCGAGGAAGTCCTCCAGGCGGCGGCGCAGCACGCTGAGCCGGGTGGGATCGGCGGGCAGCCGCAGCACGAACTCGCGCGGCTCGGTGGCCTGCACGGCGATCAGCGCGATGTCGTCGCGCCGGGACCGGTGGGCGGCCTTGGCCAGCAGCTTGTCGAGCAGGTCCTCGACGTGGTCGCAGGGACGGCCGACGTCCTCGAGCAGCTCGGCGAGGCCGGAGTCGATCCCGGTCCGGCGGTCCTCGACCAGGCCGTCGGTGTAGAGCACCAGGCGGCTGCCCGGCTCCAGGGGCGCCTCCAGCGTCGGGTACCCGGCGTCGGGCAGCGCGCCGATCGGCGGCCCGAGCGCGCTGTGGTAGAGGAACTCCCCCGCCTTGCCCGGCCGCGCCAGCACCGGCGGCGGGTGCCCGGCCGAGGAGTAGTGCAGCCGGCCGGCGACCGGGTCGACGCGCACGCAGACCACGGTCGCGAACTGCTGCCGGCCCAGGTTGTCGACCAGGCGGTTCAGCCGGGTCAGGGCCTCGCCACAGGCAAAACCTTCGAGGATGTACGCGCGGAGCGCGTTGCGGAGCTGACCCATGCCGGCCGCCGCCTGGACGCCCTTGCCGACCACGTCCCCGATCACCAGGAACAGCCGGCCGTCGGGGGCCGGGAAGACGTCGTACCAGTCGCCGCCGACCTCGGCCTCGGTGCTGCCGGGCAGATAGCGGCCGGCCACGATCGCGCCGGCCACCCGGGGCAGCGAGTGCGGCAGCAGGCTGTGCTGCAGCGTGCTGGCGATCCGGTGCTCGGCCTCGTAGAGCCGCGCGTTCTCCAGGCGCAGCCCGACCAGCCGGGCGAGCTGGGTCAGCACGACCGGGTCGGGCGGCCCGCCGGGGCCCGACCACACCCGCAGCTCGCCGACGCTCGCGCCGGAGGTGTCGGGCAGCGCCAGCACCTGGTCGGCCCCCGCCGCCGGGTCGGCGCCGCCGTCCACCTCGGCCCGTGCCCCGGTCGCGCTGACCACCACCCGGCCCGCGCCGGTCATCGCCTGCACGTGCCGGGCCGCCACGTCGAGCACCTCGGCGGTGGTGCGCACGGTGCTCACCGCGGCGGCCGCGTCGACCAGCCCCCGCAACCGGCTGATCACCTGGCGGCGGGCCTGGCCGAGGTCGAGGTTGGCCCGCACCCGCGCGGTCAGGTCGCGCGCCGAGAACGGCTTGACCAGGTAGTCGTCGGCGCCGGCGGCCAGGCCCTCGCCCGAGGCGTCCTCACCGGCCCGGGCCGACAGCGCCAGGATCGGCACGTCCCGGGTGCGCTCGCCCGCCCGCAGCGCCGCGATCAGGCCGAAGCCGTCCAGCCGCGGCATCATGATGTCGGTCAGCACCAGGTCGAACCGCTGCCGCTCGGCCAGCTCCAGGGCGGCCACGCCGTCGACCGCGGTGGTCACGTCCCAGTGCGCGCGCAGCAGGCGGGCCACGTGGTCGCGCAGGTCGGCGTTGTCGTCGACGAGCAGGATGCGGCCGCGCTCCCCGGCCGGGGCGGCGGGCGGCGTGAGCGGCTCCTCCCGCAGCCAGGAATACGTCTCCTCGAGGAAGAGCCGGGGCGCCGCCTCGGAGACGACCAGCACCGAGTCGGGGCTCAGCCGATCGGGCGGCAGATGCGCCGTACCGAAGGGAATGCGCACCAGGAAGACGCTGCCGCGACCCACCTCGCTCTGTGCCGTCACCGACCCGCCGTGCTGCTCGGCCAGCTCGCGCACCAGCGCGAGCCCGATGCCGGTGCCCTCGTGGCTGCGCGACCAGGCGCCGGTCACCCGGTGGAAGCGGTCGAACAGCAACGGCTGCTCGTCGACCGGCACGCCGACACCGGTGTCGCGCACGGAGAGCACCGCATCGCCGTCCTCGGCGAAGACGCGCAGCACGATCCGTCCGGTCCGGGTGAACTTGACGGCGTTGGAGAGCAGGTTGAGGACGATCTTCTCCCACATCTCGCGGTCGACGTACACCGGCTCGGGCAACGACGGGGTGTCCACCACCAGCTCCAGGCCGGCCCGCTCGGCGGCCGAGCGGAACGTGCTGGCCAGCCGGCCGGTGTAGTCGGCGAGATCGGTCGGACGGAAGGCGGCGGTCACCCGGCCGGACTCCAGCCGGGAGAAGTCGAGCACCGTGTTGACCAGCTTGAGCAGGCGCAGGCCGTTGCGATGCATGGTCAGCAGCCGGTCGCGCTCGGCCGCCGGCAGCGCCGGGTCCTCGAGCAGCTCCTCCAGCGGACCCAGGATCAGCGTCAGCGGCGTACGGAACTCGTGGCTGATGTTGGAGAAGAAATCGGTCTTGGCCTGGTCGAGGGCGGCGAGCGCGGCGGCCCGGGCCCGCTCCTGCTCGTACGCCCGCAGCCGGGTCAGCGCCTGCACGATCAGCCCCGCCGCGAGGTCGAAGAAGTCCCGGTACGACGAGTCGAGCGCCAGGAAGCGGCTCACCCCCACGATCAGCGCGCCGGTGCCGACCGGCAGGACCAGTGCCTCGTCGGCGGCGTCCCGCGGCTGATCCGCGATCTCCCGCAGCGGCACCGTCGCGCCCCGGCCGCCGGACACCGCCGCACCGACCGCCGGTGGCATCTCGGCCGGGTCGAGCACGAGCCGGGCGAACGGCACGTCGGCCGGGTTGCCGGCGAGGACGTCGGCCACGTCGGCGACCACCGCCGCCTCGTCCGCCGAGCCGGCCAGCCGGGCGCCGAGCGCGCTCAGCGTGCGCGACCGCCGGTTGCCCAGCACCCGGGCCGTCATGTCGGTGACGATGCAGAAGATGCCGGTGACCTGCCCGTCGGCGGCGCGGATCGGATCGAAGGAGATGTCGTAGTACGCCTCTTCGAGGAAGCCGTGCCGCAGCAGCAGGAACGGGTGGTCCGGCGAGAAGAACGCGGAGTCGCGCTCGCGGACCCCGTCGAAGAGCTCCTGCAGCACGGCCCAGGTCTCGGCCCACATGTCACGGCCGGGGCGGCCCAGGTTCTCCGGATGCTTGGTGCCGAGCGCCGGGATGTAGGCGTCGTTGTAGAGGGCGCAGTACTCGGGGCCGAAGAACAGGGCGATCTGCACTTTGGACGCGAGCATCGTGGTGACCGCGCCGACCAGTTCGTCGGGCCAGGCCGCGGGCGGCCCCAGCGGGCTCGTGGACCAGTCCAGCGCCAGCATCCGCCGGCCCATCTCGCCGCCACGCTCGAACGCGTTGCGCAGCGAAGCGGAAATGGCGGGCATGATTCAGCACCGTAACATCGGCGAACCGGCCGAGCCGTCGCCCGTTACGCCGGTCTTTGCTATGCGGCAAGCGCTCGTTTCGGCGCGATGCGGCGACGGGCCCCGGCCGCCCGGGCCAGGGCGGCGAAGACCCGCAGGTCGGACGTCCGCTCCGGGTGCCACTGCACGCCGAGCGCGAAGCTGTGCTCGGGGTGCTCGATGATCTCGATGACCCGGTCGTCGGGGCACCAGCCGACGGCCTGGAACTTGCCCGGGTCGTCGACCGCCTGGTGGTGGAACGAGTTCACGGTCAGGCGCTCGCCGAGCAGGTCGAAGGCGCGCGAGTCGGGGCGGACCACGACGTCGTGCCGGCCGAAGGCGGAGGCGTCGGCGGCGAGCGGATCGGTGCCCGCGGCGGCCCGGTGCCGGTCGTGGCCGATCAGCTCGGGCAGGTGCTGGTGCAGGGTGCCACCGCCGGCCACGGCCATCACCTGCATGCCCCGGCACACCCCGAGGACCGGCAGGTCGGCGTCGAGCGCGGCGCGCATGAGCATGAGCTCGGCCTCGTCCCGGACCGGGTCGACGTCGGTCTCCGGGTGCCGCTCAGCCCCCCAGTACGCCGGATCGATGTCGCCGCCACCGGAGAACACGATCCCGTCCAGCGAGTCGAGGACGTCGGTGTCCGGGTCGTCCGGGGTGATCAGCACGGCCCGCCCGCCGGTCGCATGCACCGCTCGCACGTACGACATGGGGAGCATGCCCGCCATGAGGTCGTTGCTGCCGTACTGCACCTGCTGGGCGTACGCGGTCATGCCGATCAGGGGCCTGCGCATGCGGTGTCGTCCTCCTCGTTGATCCTTATTCCCTCGCCACGTTCGGCACGCCGGCCGTGGCTCTTAGGCCGCCTCCGACGCGGCGGCGACGAGCGCGCCGAACAAGCGGCGATCTCGTATCACTTCGGGATGCCACTGGACGCCGAGAACAAACCGGTGATCCGGGTCCTCGACCGCCTCCGGCAGGCCGTCCTCGGCACGGCCGGTGACCCGCAGCGTGCCGGGATCGGCCACACCCTGGTGGTGGTAGCAGTGGATGGCCACGTCGTCACCCATGAGCGCGGCGATGCGGCTGCCCGCCTCGAAGCTCGCGTCGTGCTGGCCGTAGACACCGGGAGCCGGCCGGTGCTTCTCGTGCCCGAGCAGGTCGGGCAGGTGCTGGTGGAGCCGGCCACCGGCGGCCACGGTGAGCAGCTGCATCCCGCGGCACACCCCCAAAAGGGGCATGTCCCTCTCCAACGCGTGCCGCACGAGCAGAAATTCCGCGTCGTCGCGCTCCGGGTGGCTCTCGGTCAGCGGCTCGGGGGCATCGCCGTACCACTTGGGGTCGAGGTCGGGACCGCCGGCCAGCACCACTCCATCGAGGACGTCGAGCACGCCGGCGTCCAGGTCGTCGGGAGGCAGGATCACGGCCCGGCCACCGGCCTCGCGCACGGCCCGCACGTAGTCGTGCGGGACCAGCGCGGTCGGCAGCTCCTGCCACACTCCATAGGTGGCGGGCAGCACATAGCTCGTGATGCCGATGATCGGGCGCATCGCTCCACCGTAGTCAGATCATGTTTCGGTCCGGGGTCGCCCGGACGGTTGGTCCGGGCACGCTTGTGTAGGCGGCAGCGGGGCGGAACGGTGGAGGAGGGAGGGGTGCGCGGCACCGCCGACGTGCACGGCGCCGCGCCCGGGCCCATCTGTCCCACCGGCACAGGGATCAATGCCTGCGTCGGCGGGGATTCGACCCCTTCGCCCGTCTAGCTGGGCGTATAAGGGGTAGTTACCGCCGCCGACAATGCTCAAACGTCACAGCGGGGTTACATATGCACCGGTGATGCCACCGTCCACGACGAACTGCGACGCGGTCATGAACGAAGCGTCGTCGCTGGCGAGGAACGCCACCGCCGCGGCGATCTCCTCGGGCTCGGCGAACCGGCCCATCGGCACGTGCACGAGCCGGCGCGCGGCCCGCTCCGGGTCCTTGGCGAACAGCTCCAGCAGCAGCGGGGTCGCGACCGGGCCGGGGCAGAGCGCGTTGATCCGGATGCCCTCGCGGGCGAACTGCACGCCCAGCTCCCGGGTCATCGCCAGCACCCCGCCCTTGCTCGCGGTGTAGGCGATCTGCGAGGTCGCGGCGCCGAGCAGGGCCACGAAGGAGGCGGTGTTGATGATCGAGCCCTTGCCCTGCCGCTGCATGTGCGGGATCGCGTACTTGCAGCAGAAGAAGACCGAGGTGGTGTTGACCTTCAGCACCCGTTCCCACGCCTCGATGCCGGTCACCAGGATCGAGTCGTCGTCGGGCGGCGAGATGCCGGCGTTGTTGAAGGCGATGTCGACCCGGCCGTGCCGCTCCACGACCCCGTCGAAAAGCGCCTTGACCTGCTCCTCGTCGGACACGTCGCAGGCGACGAACTCGCCGCCGACCTCGTCCGCGACCGCCTTGCCCGACTTTTCGGAAATATCGACGGAAACCACGAAGGCGCCCTCCGCCGCGAACCGACGGGCCGTGGCCAGGCCGATCCCACTGCCGGCCCCGGTGATCACGGCGACCCGGTCCTGCAAACGCTCCAACTCAATCTCCCGTAGCTAGGAACACGTTCTTGACATCGGTGAAGCCGAGCAGCGCGTCGGGGCCGAGCTCGCGCCCGAGACCCGACTGCTTCATGCCGCCGAAGGGCGTCCAGTACCGGACCGACGAGTGGCTGTTGACGCTGAGCGCGCCGGTCTCCACCGCCCGCGAGACGCGCAGCGCCCGGCCCACGTCGCGGGTCCACAGCGAGCCGGACAGGCCGTACTCGGTGTCGTTGGCGAGCCGGACCGCCTCCTCCTCGTCGCGGAACGGCAGGACGCTCAGCACCGGCCCGAAGACCTCCTCACGCCAGTGCCGGTCGCCGGCGCCGTGGGCCAGAAGCACGGTGGGCGGGAACCACCAGCCGTCGCCGTCGGGCGCCGAGCCGCGGAAGGCGACGTCCGCGCCGTCCACATAGGAGGCCACCGTCTCTCGGTGGCTCGCCGAGATCAGCGGGCCCATCTCGGCCGTGTCCTGCGCCGGATCTTGCACGCGGAACGCCCGGACCGCCGGCTCGAGCAGGGCCAGGAACTTGTCGTAGACGGACTCCTGCACGAGCAGCCGCGAGCGGGCGCAACAATCCTGACCGGCATTGTCGAAGACCGACCCGGGCGCCGAGGCGGCCGCCTTCTCGAGGTCGGCGTCGGCGAAGACGATGTTGGCGCTCTTGCCGCCGAGCTCGAGCGTCACCCGCTTCACCTGGTCGGCGCAGCGCGCCATGATCGACTTGCCGACGTCGGTGGAGCCGGTGAAGCAGACCTTGCGCACGGCCGGGTGGGTGACGAACCGCTGACCGACGACCGAGCCCTTGCCCGGTACGACCTGGAAGACGCCCTCGGGGATGCCGGCCTCCAGGGCCAGCTCGCCGAGCCGGATCGCGGTGAGCGGGGTGAGCTCGGCCGGCTTGAGGACGACCGTGTTGCCGGCCGCCAGCGCCGGCCCGAAGCCCCAGCCGGCGATCGGCATCGGGAAGTTCCACGGGACGATGATGCCGACCACCCCGAGCGGCTCGTGGAAGGTCACGTCGAGGCCGCCCGGCACCGGGATCTGCTTGCCGATCAGCCGCTCGGGCGCGCCGGCGTAGTAGTTCAGGACGTCCCGGACGTTGCCCGCCTCCCAGCGCGCGTTGCCGATGGTGTGACCGGCGTTGCGTACCTCCAGATCGGCAAGCTCGTCGAGGTGCTCGTCGACCACCGCGGCGAACCGGCGCAGCAGCCGGGCCCGCTCGCCCGGCGCCACCGCCCGCCAGGCCGGGAAGGCCCGGTGCGCCCGCTCGATGGCGGCGTCGGTCTCCTCGAGGCCGAGCGAGGGCACGCTGGTCAGGACCGCCCCGGTCGACGGGTTGATCACGTCAGTGGTCACGCGCAGAGCCTTTCACAATCGCTCGAATCCGCGCCGCAACTCCCAGTCGGTCACCGCGGCATCGAAGGCGGCCAGCTCGACCTCGGCCATGTTGCCGTAGTGGCCGACCACCTCGGCGCCGAACGCGTCCCGGGCCGGCTCGCTGCCGAGCCACAGCTGCTGGGCCTCGCGCAGGGTCGACGGCACCCGGGCCGCGGTGGCGTCCTCGTAAGCATTACCGGTGAACTCCGGCTCCAGCTCGAGTTCGTGTTCGATGCCATAGATCGCGCCCGCGACCAGGGCCGCAATCGCCAGGTACGGGTTGACGTCGCCGCCGGGCACCCGGTTCTCCACCCGCATGCCCTGACCGTGACCGGCCATCCGCAGCGCGCAGGTGCGGTTGTCGACGCCCCAGCGCAGCGCGGTCGGCGCGAACGAGCCCGGCTGGTAGCGCTTGTAGGAGTTGATGTTGGGAGCGAACAGCAGGCTGAAGTCGCGCATGGTGGCCAGCAGCCCGGCCACCACGCGCTGACCGGTGACGCTCAGGTGGCCGGGCCCGTCGCCGAGCATCGCCGACTTACCGTCCTGGCCGCGTACCGAGAAGTGGATGTGGCAGCTGTTGCCCTCGCGCGCGTTCGGCTTGGCCATGAAGGTCAGCGACATGCCCTCCTGGGCGGCGATCTCCTTGGCCCCGTTCTTGTAGATCACGTGATGGTCGGCGCAGGCCAGCGCGTCGGCGTAGCGGAAGGCGATCTCGTGCTGGCCGAAGTTGCACTCGCCCTTGGCGCTCTCCGGGAGCAGCCCCGCGCCGTACATCTCATTGCGGATGCGCCGCAGCAGGGGCTCGACCCGGGCCGTGCCGAGCAGCGAATAGTCCACGTTATACTGGTTTGCCGGGATCAGGCCGCGGTAGTTCTTCTCGAACGCCTGCTCATAGCTGTCCCGGTAAAGGACAAATTCAAGTTCGGTTCCCGCGTACGCCGTGAGCCCGTGAGCGGCGAGGCGTTCGAGCTGACGTTGCAGGATCTGCCGGGGTGACGCGTAGACCGGCTCACCGGCGACGGTGAACAGGTCGGCCAGGACCAGGGCCGTCCCGGGCTGCCACGGCACCCGGCGCAGCGTCGAGAAGTCGGGCCGCATCACGAAGTCGCCGTAGCCCGACGACCAGGAGGACATCTCGTAGCCGTCGACCGTGTTCATGTCGACGTCCACCGCGAGCAGGTAGTTGCAGCCCTCGCTGCCGTTGGACACCACCTCGTCCACGAAGTAGCGCCCGTGCAGGCGTTTGCCCTGCAGCCGACCTTGCATGTCGGTCAGGGCCAGCAGCACGGTGTCGATGCTGCCGTTGTCGACCGAGACGTCCAGCTCCTCGAGATCCATGCCACAGTCCTATCGCTAATTCGGGGGACGGGCAGCACGCCCGTCCCCCTTTCCGGAACAGTCGATCACTCGGTGGGCATGGTCTGCTCGCCGTGAGCGGCCTTGTCGATGAGGTTCTGCCGCGGTCCGGTGAACCAGTTCTTGGCGCTCGCGAACCACCAGATCGCCGCGGCGCCGACCACGACCGCCACGGCGACGATCGTGTAGTTGAAGGTGGTGGCCGTGATCGGGCTGGCCGTGGGCAGGATGAATAGGATGCAGATGATCACGACCCAGACGATCGCGATCCAGCCGATCGGGGCGCTCCAGCGGCCGAGGTTCCACGGCCCGGGCCGGAAGTCGGGGTTGAGCCGCCGCAGCAGGACCGGCGCGACGTACGCGATGTAGAGCCCGATGACCGCGATCGAGGTCGCCGCCAGATAGGCCGTGGTGTTCCACAGCGACGGCAGCACGATGATCGTGGAGAGGGTCACGCACAGCCAGATCGAGTTGGTCGGCGTGCCGGTCCGCGGGTTGACCTGCTTCCAGAGCCGGGAGCCGGGCAGCGCGCCGTCCCGGGAGAACGCGTACGACATCCGGGAGTTCGCGGTCACCGACGCCATCCCGCAGAACCACTGCGCGACCATGCAGATGAAGACCAGGAACGTGCCGGTGTTGTGGCCGACCGCGTCGATGAAGATCTGTGCGGGCGGCAGGCCGAGGGCCGTGGTCCGTTCCGCCTCGTAGTCCTGGATCGACCAGGTGATCGCGAACAGCAGCACGAAGCCGGCGATCACCGACACCACCACCGACATCACGATGCCGCGGGGCGCCGCGTTGGCCGCGTCGTGCGTCTCCTCCGCCACGTGCGCCGAGGCGTCGTACCCGGTGTACGTGTACTGCGCCATCAGCAGTCCGATGAGGACGGCGTACACGCTCGCCCCGGCGAAGGTGAAGCCGGTCGCGTTGTGCACCTCGGTGAACACGTCGGAGATCGGCTTGTGCTGGTCGGGCAGCACGGCGAGCAGCACCACGATGACGGCCACGCCGACCAGGTGCCACCAGGCGCTGACGTCGGAGAGCACCTTGACCAGGTTCACGCCGAACGTGTTCAGCAGGCCGTGCACGATGATGATCACCAGGAAGATCAGGAACGTGCTGAGCTTGGTGACCTCCAGGTCGAAGGTCAGGCTCAGGAACGCCGCCGTGGTGATCGCGGCGCCGAAGTCGATGGCCGCCGTGACCGCGACCTCGCCGAGGAAGTTGAACCAGCCCACGAACCAGGCCCAGGCGGCCTTGTTGCGCTTGGCCAGTGCCGCCGCCCACCAGTAGAGGGCGCCGGCCGTCGGGTAGGCCGAGCAGACCTCGGCCATCGCGAGCGCCACGAAGGTGACCATGATGCCGACGAAGAGCCAGCCGAGCGTGATGGCCAGCGGGCCACCGGCGGTCATGGCGATGCCGTACGACGTGATGGCGCCGGCCAGGATGGAAATGATCGAGAAGGAGACCGCGAAGTTCGAGAAGCCGGAGAGTCGGCGATGCAGTTCCTGCTGGTAGCCGAGCTGGGCAAGACGTTCTTCGTCGGTGCTGGGTGCTGGGTTGACGCTCATCTGCGACTCCCTTGACCGAGGGGTGCGGTGACCGGGGTCACTGCTGCCGTGATGATCTCGCTGTGTTGTTACGCGCGTCAATGATCAGCGTTAATTGCGTTGCCCGCGTGACCGGACGAGCCGCACACTTCTCGGCAGAACAGACAACGCAAGCCCTCGGCAGGCCTTGCGAACAGGAGCTGTCCATCCGCTCCTGTCCCGCGGCGGTGCGGGGCGCGGTCACCTCTCTCACGTGCGGCCCCGCCGCATCCGGCGCCCGCCCCGCACCGCCGCCCCACCTCTCATGATCACTTCAATGGTCGAACCTTTTGTCCGAAAAATCTCCAGCAGCGGTACTAGAAATCAGCGCTTGTCGGGCATAGCATTTCTGAGTCGGCCACGCACAGCCGACATGCAACTGGCACAGACCCTGAGTTGGCTAAGGAGGACGAGATACCGCAGCAACGCGTAATCACAACGTCCCCGACCCGACAAGAGGTGATCGCAGCCGATGCCCATCACTCAGGTCGCCCGCTAGCGGCACGCAGACGGACGACCTCATGCGCCGACGACGGTCGGCACCAGAATTGAAAAGCCAGGGCCCCGGTTACCCGCCGGGGCCTTGGACTGTGTCGCACCCCCCGGTTCTCGTTTCGCCCCGGTTCTCGTTTCACCCCCCCCGGAAAGGATCATGAGCACCGCCTTCGACGACGCCGACTACCCGGCGTACACGATGGGCCGCGCCGCCGACATGATCGGTGTGACTCCGGCCTTCCTACGCAGTCTGGGCGCCGCGGGCCTCATCGAGCCCGAGCGCTCCGGTGGCGGCCACCGCCGCTACTCGCGCCACCAGTTGCAATTGGCCGTCCGCGTCCGCCAGCTTCTGGACGAGGGCATCCTGCTCACCGCGGCATGCCGCATAGTCACGCTCGAGGACCGCCTCCAGGCGGCCCACCGCCGCATCCTCGACCTGGGCGGCACCCTCACCCCCGAGGACGACGCCAGCCGCCCCACCCCGACCGCCCCCGCCGCCTGACCCCGGGCCGGCCCTCTTCGCTCTGCCCACCCATACGCGCCGCGTCGCCCACCCGCGCCGACGGACCTATCGCTCTGCTCACCCATACGCACCGCGTCGGCGGGACCCGCCCGCCTCGACAGCGATGAAGAATTTGTGCGCTCTGCCCGCACTTTTTCTCGAAGAGTTCGCCGGAGCACGCATGATGCCGCGCCGGAGCGCGTCGCGCGCGTATGGGTAAGCAGAGCAAAGGGCGGCGCGCAGGCCATCGCACCGCGGCGCCGAACGACCCCGACCCCGCCGTCGGTGCCGCCCCGAGCAGCTGGGATGCGCGCTAAGCCGCCGTCGCCGACGCGGCGATGCGTAGCGGGGAGAACCACGCCAGCGCGACCGACAACAGGGCGAACCCGCCGGCCACCACGAACGCCCACCGGGCACCGGCCGCCGAGGCGACCGCGCCGGACACGAACGAACCCAGCGGCATGCCGGCTCCCCACGCCAGCATGCGGCCGGCCGCGTTCACCCGGCTCAGCATCGGCTCCGGGGTCTCGGCCTGGCGGTAGACGATGTTGTTGCTCGCGCTGACGCCGTAAATCGCGCTCCACACCACGACCAGCGCCACGAGCGCCGGCAAGGAGCGGGCCAGCCCGCATGCCAGCGCCGAGGCGGCCACCAGCGGCGTCGTGATCAGGGCGATCCGGGCGGGCGCCAGGCGGAGGCGGGGAAGCACGATCATCGAGATCAGGCCGCCCGCGCCGAACGCCACGAACAGCAGCGATGACGCCGGACCCGCCTGGCGGGCGCCGGCCAGCGCCGCCGCCACCGGCACGAATTGGCTGATCACGGCGCCGCCGGAGGCGCTCTGGGCGAAGCTCATCACGGTCATCGGGCGGATCGTCGGATGCCGCCACAGGAAGACCAGGCCCGCCCGCGCCTCGGCGAACAACGAACCCCGGCCGGTGCGGTCCCGGGCCCCGGAGAGCGACCGCGCGATCGAGCGCAGCAGCAGCGCCGACGCCACGAACGTCAGCACGTCGAGCGCGATCACCCGGGCCGGCGTGGTCGCGGCCAGCAGCAGGCCGGCCAGGCCGGGCGCCACGATGCCGGCCGCCGTGAGCGGGCCGTTCAGGGCGCTGTACCCGGCCGTCAGCTGCTCCTTGCCGACCAGCATCGGCAGCGACGCGAAGTCGGCCGCGTCGAAGAAGACCGTGGCCACGCCGCTGACCAGCACGATCGCGAAGATGTGCGGCGTGGTCAGGACGCCGGCGGCCGCGGCCAGCGGGATCGACGCCAGCGAGACCGCGTTCACCAGGTCCGCGCCGATCATCAGGCGCTTGCGGTCGGCGCGGTCCGCGACCGTGCCGGCGAGCAGGCCGAACAGCACGTACGCGATGCCGTCGAAGGCCGCCACGAGACCGGTCAGGAACGGCGAGCCGGTGCGCTCGTAGATCAGGGCCGGCATCGCGACCAGGGTGAGGCGCGAACCCGCGTACGAAATCATGCCGGCGGTCCAGTAGCGGACGAAGTCCCGGATGCGCCAGACGGAGGAGCGGCCGGACATCAACCGACCCGGCGCACGATCGCGAGCAGTGACTCCTCGACGTCCTCGATCGGGCGTTCGGGCTGGAAGACGAGCCAGTCGACGGCCACCACGAGCCCGATCCCGAACAGGGCGGCGGAGGCCACCCGTACGTCCAGGTCGGCCGGAAGGTCCCCGGAGTCGACGCCCGCGCGCAGGGTTTCCGCGATCACCCCGATCGCCTGCTCGCGCAGCAGGATCAGCGTCTGGTGCCACTCGCGGTTGGTGCGCCACATCTCGGAGAGCAGCAGTTGCGCGAAGGCCCGGTAGCGGCGGATGTACTCGAGCTGGGTGCGCACCAGCGCCCCGACCGCCTCACGCGGCGGCAGACCGGCGACGGCCTCGCGGAAAGCATCGGTGAGCAGGCCGATCCCGTGCCGGAGCAGCTCCTCGAAGAGGTCGTTCTTCGACTTGAAGTTGTAGTAGACGGTGCCCTTGGCGACCTTGGCCCGCAACGCGATGTCGTCCACCGTGGTGGCCGAGAAGCCCTGCTCGGCGATGAGCTCGACGGCCGCCTCGTAGAGCTTCTGCCGGGTCTCGGCGCGGCGCCGGCTACGCCCGTCGGGCACCGTCCGTTCCTCCGTCACGCCTCCAGTCCATCACATCTCAGATCGCCAGCTCGGGGTGCAGCGCCGACGAGGTGAGGCGCCGGCCCCGGTGGGCGACGACCATGGTCAAGATCAAGGACCCGATCGCGTACGCGAGGAGCGCCGCGACCCCGAGCCAGACCGGTCCCGAGGCGCCGCCGTCGATGGCGTGGCGCGCGGCCTCCACCACGTACGTCATCGGCAGCAGCGGGTGGATCGCCTGGAAGAACCCCGGCGTGGTCTGCACCGGATAGGTGCCGCCGGAGGAGGTCAGCTGGAGCATGAGCAGCGCCAGTGCCACGATCCGCCCGGGCGCCCCGAGCGCGGCCCCGATCAGCTGCATGACCGCCGCGAAGGACGCCGCCGTGAGCATCAGCAGCCCCCAGGTGAGCAGCGGATGCACCGGCGCGAGGCCGAGCCCGAAGCGCACCACCACAAACAGCAGCGTGGCCTGGGTGAGGCCGACCGCGACCGCGGGCAGCAGACCGGCGAGCGCGACCCGGTAGGCGGGCGCGCCGGACATCAGGTACCGGCGGTTGAGCGGGCGCAGCACCATGTAGGTGATCATCGCGCCGACCCAGAGCGCGAGGGCGAGGAAGTAAGGCGCGAAGCCGACGCCGTAGGTTCCGGCCGGGTGCCGCACCGTACGGTCGAGGCCCACCGGGTCGGCCAGGATGTCCGCCCGATGCGAGGGGTCGTCGCCGTAGCTCGGGATCTGCCCGGCGCCGTCGGCCAGCTTGGTGGCCAGCTGGTTGGCGCCGCCCTCGATCTGCCCGAGCCCGTCGGCCAGCCGGTGGCCGCCGGCGGAGAGCGTGGCGAGCCCGCCGTCGAGCTGCCGGGCACCGGTCGCCAGCCGGAAGATGCCGCCCTGCAGGGCCTGAGCACCGTCCTTGGCCTGCGCCGTGCCGGTCTCGAGCCGCTGCGCGCCGGTCGCGAGCTGGTTGAGCCCGGCGCTGAGCTGGTCGACCTTGGCCCGGGCCGCTTCGACGTCGTCGGCCAGATGCGGTGCCGCCTTGGCGACCTCCCGCGCGGTGGCGGCGACCTGCTTCAGCTGGGCCCGCAGGTGGGCGAGATCGGCCGCGTCCACGGTGTGCCGCACCTTCTCGGCCGCGGTGACCAGCCGGGCGGCCAGGGCCTTGGCGTCGGCCAGCCCCGGCGTGTCGGCCGGCAGCCCGTTCAGGTAGTCCTGGAGCTCCTTGGCGTCGTGCACGGCCTGATCGGCGGCGGTGTCGATGGCCCCGATGTTGGCCGCGAGCGTGTCCGCGCCCCGGGCCACGAGTCCGGCCGCGTCGGCAATGGACTGGGCGTTGTCCCGCAGCACGGGCACGACCTTGTCGGCCGCGCCGTCGACGGCGGTCGCCAGCTGCTTGCCGCCGGCCGCCGCCTGCGCGGTCCCGGTCGCCAGCTGCTCGGCGCCGGCGTTCAGCCGGGTCAGCCCGTCGACCAGGTCGCTCGCGCCCTGACCGGCCGTGCCCAGCCCGCTCGCGAGCTGCCCGGCGCCGGCGTGCGCGTCGTCGATCCCGCCCGCGAGCCGCCCCGCGCCGCCCTTCGCCTCGCCGATCTTCTCGTCCAGCGTGGCGGCGCCGTCGGCCGCCTTCTGGGTCTGGGCCTTGAGGTCGGTGAACCCGATCAGCATCTTGTCGTAGTAGCCGGCCGAGGCGCTGCTCGCCGCGGCCGACCGCACCTCGTCGAACGCGGTCCGGGCGAAGACACCGCTGAGATAGTTGGTGGCGTCGTCGCTGACCGCCCGCAGCTGCCCCTTCTCCGGCGCCGCCGCGTCGTCGGGCGCGGTGACCAGGTCGGCCGAGAAGTCGCTCGGGATGCGCAGCAGAATCTGGTACCTGCCGCTCTCCAGCCCCTGCTCGGCGGCCCGCTCGTCGGTGACGTGCCAGTCGAAGACCTGCCGCCGGATGAGCTCGTCGGCGAGATCCTGCCCGGCGTGCACCCTGGTGCCGTCGGTGGCGGTGGCCGCCCGGTCCTCGACGACGAGCGCCGCCGGGATGTGGTTGAGCCGCCCGTAGGGGTCCCAGAACGCATACAGGTACAGCGCGCCGTACAGCAACGGCACGACGGCCAGCACGGCCAGGGCCGCCGCCGTCAGCCGGCTCCGCATGAAGCGCTTGAGCTCCATCCCGGCCAGGGTCAATGTCGACATTCCGGTCATCTTTCTCATCATTCCGACTCCTCGTCGCTGCCGTCCTCTTCGGACACCTCTGTCTCGCCCGGCGACGCCGGCGCGTCGGCGCCCAGGCGGATCACCGTCGTGACGGCGGCGGGGTCGATCTCGCGGACCGTGAGCAGCACCGCCGTTCCCCCGGCCGCGATCTCGGTCAGCATGGCCAGCAGCTCGGCCTGCTCCCGCGCGTCGAGACCGGCGTCGAGACCGTCGAGCGCGATCACGGCCGGCTCCTCGAGCATCGCCAGAACCAGGCCCAGGACCTGTTTCGCGTACGGGGAAAGGTCGCGCCCTTGAACCTTGGGGTCGAGGCCTCGGAGGTCGACGTCGCGCGCCTCGCGACGGTCGCGCCCGAGCAGAGCCAGTCGCTCGCGGATGTGCTCGGTGACGGTGAAGACCGGCTCGACGTCGGACACCCCGGGCACGTAGCCCAGCGCCGGCCGCCCATCGACCGTCACCGTTCCGGACGAGAGCCGGAACCGCCGCGCCAGCGCAAGCAGCGTCGTAGTGCGGCCACTGCCGGGCGCACCGGCCACCGCGACCAGCTCGCCCGGCTCGATCGTCACGTCGAGATCGCGGAAGAGCCAGCGGCGTCGCTGGCGGACCCCCGCACCGCGAGCGGTGAGCACCGGCATGATGACACTCCTTTTTAAACTGACCAGTCAGTCTAAAAACATACCCGGGAAGGGGCGTATTCCACACCGGCGGTGGTGGACCTCACTGGCCGCGACGGGCAGGATCAAGCGCATGTCGATGCGATGGGGCATGACCGTTCCGCTCGGTGGCGTGCCGCTGGCCGACCACAAGGCCGTCTACGAGGCGCTGGCCGAGGCCGGCTTCACCGATCTGTGGTCGTCCGAGGTGGCCGGCACCGACGCCTTCACGCCGCTCGCGATGGCCGCCGCCTGGACCCCGTCGATGCGCCTCGGCACCGCCATCACGCCGGTCTTCACCCGGGGCCCGGGCCTGCTCGCGATGAGTGCGGCCGCTCTCGCCGAGGCCGCGCCGGGCCGTTTCCAGCTCGGCATCGGCGCGTCGTCACCGGTCGTGGTCGGCGACTGGAACGCCGTGGACTTCTCCGAGCCGTACGCCCGCAGCCGCGACATGCTCCGGTTCCTGAAGAGCGCGCTCGCCGGCGAGACGGTCGACCACGACTTCGGCACGTTCGCGCTGCGCCGGTTCCGCCTCGAGCGCCCGCCCGCGACCGCGCCGCAGGTGCTGCTGGCCGCACTGCGCCCGGGCATGCTCCGGCTGGCCGCCGCCGAGGCCGACGGCGTGATCCTGAACTGGCTCTCCCCCGGCGACGTCGGGACCGCGCTCGCCGAGACCAAGGCCGCCGGCGCCGGCTTCGAGGTCGCGGCGCGCATCTTCGTCTGCCCGACGGACGACGCCGCGTACGCCCGCTCGGTCGGCCGCCGCCTGATCGCCGCCTACCTGACCGTCCCTGCCTACGCCGCGTTCCACCGCTGGCTCGGCCGCGAGGAGACGCTGACGCCGATGTGGCAGGCCTGGGCCGCGGGCGACCGCAAGGGCGCGCTGGCCGCCATCCCGGACCAGGTGGTCGACGATCTGATCGTGCACGGTTCGCCGGCCGAGTGCCGGGCGAAGGTCGCGGCTTACGCGGCCGCCGGGGTGACCGTTCCGGTGATGGCCCTGCTCCCCACGCCGGCGCCGTTCACGCTGGACACGCTGACCGCGCTGGGCCGCTGAGACGGCGAAAGGCGCACCCCCGTGGGATGCGCCTTTCGCCTTACCTGGTGGTCACGCGTTGCCTTACTCGCTGTCGGCCAGGATCGCGTAGAGCTTGCGCTTGGTCTCGTTGAGCACCTCGAGCGCCTTCTGCCGCTGCTCCGGCGTGCCGCTGAAGCCGACCTGCTTGAGCGCGCTCATGATGCCGACCGCCGCGTCGCGGAAATCCTGCACCTGCGACATCGTGTCGTCGCCGATCGAGGCCCACGGCGGGTTCTGCGCCGCGGTCTCGGCCTCGGCCCGGCCGGCGTCGGTGAGGTGGTAGCTCTTGCGGCCACCCTCCGCCTCGGCCTCGATGAGCCCTTCGTCCTCCAGGAGCTGGAGGGTCGGGTAGACCGAGCCGGGGCTCGGCCGCCAGATGCCGTTGGTGCGGGAGTCGAGCTCCTGGATCATCTCGTAGCCGTGCATCGGCCGCTCGAGCAGCAGCGCGAGCACCGCGGGCCGCACGTTGAGACGGCTGCCGCGGCCTCCGCGGCGTTGCCCTCGCGGGCCGCCGGGACCGAATGGACCGCCCGGGCCCCAGCCGCCGGGGCCGAACTCGTGACCGCCGAACGGGAAGCCGGGACCGAAACCGCCGCGCATGCGACGCCCGCCGTGGAAGGGGTGACCCTCAGTGGTGAATCTCATGACTATCTCCAATCTGTCGTCGATAGTTTGACGATATATCGGCAATGCATCGGGCGCAAGGGTTTCTCGAAGAGAGGCGGTTGCGGCGCGTGTCAGCCGCTCCCGATCTGGCAATGTGATACCTGTGCTGACGGTGCCCATTCGCCAGCTCGGGGAGTCCGAGCGCGCAACGGTCGAGCGGATCCTCGACCGCGATCCCTACGCGGGCGCACAGATCGCGGAGCGGGTCGCCGCCCACGGCCTGAACTGGTGGCGTTCCGACGGCCGCATCTTCGGCTACGGCGCCGGCCGCCGGGTCGAGTCGATCATCTGGTCGGGCGCCCACCTGGTCCCGGTCGGCACGACACCCACGGCCACCGCCGCCTTCGCCGACATGCTCGGCAGCGAGGCCCGCATCTGCTCCTCGATCATCGGCCGGTCCGACCAGGTGCTCGACCTCTGGGACCGCCTCGGCGGATATTGGGGCCGCGCCCGTGACGTGCGGCCGAACCAGCCGCTGCTGGTGGCCGACCGGGATCCCGAGATCACCCCCGACCCCGACGTGCGGCTGGTCCGCCCGAGCGAGGTCGACCAGCTGTTCCCGGCGGCGGTCGCGATGTACTCCGAGGAGGTCGGCGTCTCCCCGCTGCTCGACGACGGCGGCCGCGGCTACCGGCGGCGGATCGCGGAGCTGGTCAAGGGCAAGCGCGCGTACGCCCGCTTCATCGGCGACCGGGTCATCTTCAAGGCCGAGCTGGCGATCGTCACCCGCCGCACGACGCAGGTCCAGGGCGTGTGGGTCGACCCCGAGTTCCGCGGGCGGGGCCTGGCCGCGCCGGCGATGGCCGCGGTCGTGCGGGACGCCCTGCGCCGGGTGTCCCCGACGGTGAGCCTCTACGTGAACGACTACAACACCCCGGCGCGGCGGGTCTACGCCCGGTGCGGCTTCGTGTCGGCCGGCTCGTTCGCGACCGTCCTGTTCTGACGCCCGATCAGCCGTCGTCGCGGACCAGGCAGAACGGGTGGCCCGCCGGGTCGAAGAGCACTCGCACGTTGTCCTGTGGCTGATGCGCGGCCACCGTCGCGCCGAGCGCGACCGCCTCGGCCACCGCCGACTCGAGGTCGCCAACCTGGAAGTCGAAGTGCGTCATCGGCCGCTGCGAGCCCGGCACCGGCGGCCAGACCGGCGGCTCGTAGCCCTCGGCCTGTTGGAAGACCAGGAAGCTCGCCCCGCCCGGCACCGCCACGATCGCGGTGCCCGGCTCCTCGTGGCCGATCGGCCAGTCGAGCAGCTCCGAGTAGAACCGCGCCAGCGCGCCCGGGTCCGGAGACTCGATCGCCGCGCCCCACCACATGCCGCTCGCCCTTGATCGCATCACGCCAGCGTGCCAGAGAACGAAACGATTACGAAGAGGAGTCGCACAGCTCTGTCACCCTGTCGGCATGACGACGGAGACCGGGCGACTTCTGCACCAGGATGAGCAAGCGATCGTCACGACCCTGCTCAACCTGCATCGTCCGGCGGCCGACTGGCTGCTGCCGCAGATACCCGATCTGCGGGTCGTCGGCGGCTGTTCCTGCGGGTGCCCGACCGTCGACTTCCGGGACGACGCGGACGGGCTCGAGCTGATCGCCGACGCGCGGGTGGCCGGCACCGACGGCGACGCGATCTTCCTGTTCGGGCACGACGGCGTGATCGACCGCCTGGAGTACATGTGGATCGGCGGCCCGCCGCCGGCCGCCTGGCCGACGCCGGAGGCCCTGATGGACCCCCGGTCGTCCAGGCGTATTTCGTGAAGTTGCGCCCGCGGTTACGCAGCGTCAGTGCACGGTCACCTGCGGGCCGGGAAGCAGCTCGCGCAGCTCGTCGGGCAGGTCGGCGCCCATCTCGTCGGCCAGCCGCAGGGCCTCCTCGACCAGGGTCTCCACAATGATCGACTCGGGGACGGTCTTGATGACCTGGCCCTTCACGAAGATCTGGCCCTTGCCGTTGCCGGAGGCGACGCCGAGGTCGGCCTCGCGAGCCTCGCCGGGACCGTTCACGACGCAGCCCATGACCGCCACCCGCAGCGGCACCGGGAAGCCGTCGAGCGCGGCGGTGACCTGCTCGGCCAGCGTGTAGACGTCGACCTGGGCACGGCCGCAGGACGGACAGGAGACGATCTCGAGCCCGCGCTCGCGCAGGCCCAGCGACTCGAGGATCGCGTTGCCGACCTTGATCTCCTCGACCGGCGGGGCCGACAGCGACACCCGGATCGTGTCGCCGATGCCCTCGGCCAGCAGCGCGCCGAAGGCGACCGAGCTCTTGATCGTGCCCTGGAACGCCGGGCCGGCCTCGGTGACGCCGAGGTGCAGCGGGTAGTCACACTGCTCGGCGAGCTGCCGGTACGCCCGGATCATGACAACCGGGTCGTTGTGCTTCACCGAGATCTTGATGTCGCGGAAGCCGTGCTCCTCGAACAGCGAGCACTCCCAGAGCGCCGACTCGACCAGGGCCTCGGCCGTGGCCTTGCCGTACTTCTCGAGCAGGCGCTTGTCCAGGCTGCCCGCGTTGACGCCGATACGGATCGGGATGCCGGCGTCGGAGGCCGCCTTGGCGATCTCCTTGACCTTGTCGTCGAACTGGCGGATGTTGCCCGGGTTGACCCGGACCGCCGCGCAGCCGGCGTCGATCGCCGCGAACACGTACTTGGGCTGGAAGTGGATGTCGGCGATCACCGGGATCTGCGACTTCTTGGCGATCGCGGGCAGGGCCTCGACGTCGTCCTGCGACGGCACGGCGACCCGGACGATCTGGCAGCCGGAGGCGGTGAGCTCGGCGATCTGCTGAAGCGTCGCGTTCACGTCGGAGGTGAGGGTGGTCGTCATCGACTGCACGCTGATCGGCGCGCCGCCGCCGACCGGCACGTTGCCCACCATGATCTGGCGGCTGTGCCGCCGGGGCGCGAGCGGCGGCGGGGGCACGGCCGGCATACCGAGACTGACAGCGGTCACTTTCGCATCACCTGTTGAAGATCTGGATCGGGTTGACGATATCGGCGGTGACGGTCAGCAGGGTGAACGCGCCACCGATCAGAATCACCGCGTACGTGATCGGCATGAGCTTGTAGTAGTCGACGCGACCCGGGTCGGGCCGGCGCAGCCGAGCATAGAGCCACGAGCGGACCCGTTCGAACCAGGCGATCGCGATGTGCCCGCCGTCCAGCGGCAGCAGCGGCAGCAGGTTGAAGATGCCGATGAAGACGTTCAGCGTGATGAAGATGTTGAGGAACAGCTCGGGCACGCCGTGCTCGATCGCCTCGCCGCCGAGCCGGCTCGCGCCGACCACGCTGATCGGGGTGTCCGGGTCGCGCTCGCTGCCGGTCAGCGAGTGCCAGAGGGCGGGCACCTTCTCCGGGATGCGGCCGAGCGACTTGAACGTGTTCTCGACGATGAACCAGCCATAGCCGAAGGTGGCCGGCACCGCCGACCCCACGTTGTACTTGATCGTGGTCGGGACTCCGACGTCGTCCCAGCCGAGCGCGGCCACCGAGACCTTGGCGACCGGGGCGCTGTCGTCGGTGAGCGGCTTGCGGTCGGCGGTGATCAGGTCGACCTCGGCGGTCTTGGTGACGCCGTCCCGCACGTACTCGAAGGTGACCTTGCCCGGCGGTGTCGCCCGGATGGCGTTGGTGAGGTCGCCGTAGGTGGCGATCGGAGTGGTGCCGACCTTGGTGATCAGGTCGCCGTTGCGGATGCCGGCCGCGTACGCCGGACCGGCCACGCCGCCGTCCTGGCCGACGGTGCAGGTCTGGGCGGTCGCCGGGATGCTGACCCAGGTGCAGTCCGAGACCGTCACGTACGGCTTCTGCTTGGCCTCGTCTGCGTTCGTCGTCGGGTAATGCGTGTTGGGCAGGCCGAGCGTGAACGCCACCACCCAGGCCGCGGCCAGCGCGAGCAGGAAGTGGGTGATCGAGCCGGCGGACATCACGATCGTCCGCTTCCAGACCGGGAACCGCCACATCGCCCGCGGCTGGTCGGCCGGCTCGACGTCGTCGTCCTGCGGCGTCATGCCGACGATCTTGCAGAAGCCGCCGAGCGGGATGGCCTTGAGGCCGTACTCGGTCTCGCCGCGGCGGAACGAGAAGATCGTCGGGCCGAAGCCGACGAAGTACCGGGTGACCTTCATGCCGAAGCGCTTGGCGGTGATCATGTGGCCCGCCTCGTGCAGGCTCACGGAGATCAGAATGGTAAGCGCGAAACCGGCCACTCCCAGCCAGTAAAGCATCAGGCTCCTTCAGCGATCATCTGCTGTGCCTGGGCACGGGCCCACGCCTCCGCGGCTAGCACTTCCTCGACGGTACCCGGCTCGGCAAACTCCGGAGCCGATGCGAGAACCCGCTCCAGAGTGTCGACGATGCCCAGAAAAGGTAGCCGACCGGCGACGAACGCGGCCACACACTCTTCGTTGGCGGCGTTGTAGATGGCCGGGCGGCAGCGACCGGTCCGGCCCGCTTCCTTCGCCAGGCGTACGGCCGGGAACGCCTCCTCGTCGAGCGGGCGCAGCTCCCAGTTGTGGGCCTCGCGCCAGTTCACCGCGCTCGCCGCGCCCCGGATGCGGTCCGGCCAGCCCAGCGCGAGCGCGATCGGCAGGCGCATGTCGGGCGGGCTGGCCTGGGCCAACGTCGAGCCGTCGGCGAACTCGACCATCGAGTGGATCACCGACTGCGGGTGGACCATGACCTCGATGTCGTCGTACGCGACGCCGAAGAGCTCGTGCGCCTCGATCACCTCGAGCCCCTTGTTGACCATGGTGGCCGTGTTGATCGTGACGACCGGGCCCATGTCCCAGGTCGGGTGCTTCAGCGCGTCGTCGACCGTGACGCTGGTCAGCTCCTCCCGCCGCCGGCCGCGGAAGGCGCCTCCGCTCGCGGTCAGGATGAGCTTCGTCACCTCGGCCGCGGCGCCGCCGCGCAGGCACTGGGCCAGCGCCGAGTGCTCGGAGTCGACCGGGACGATCTGCCCCGGCTTGGCGATCCGGTGGACCAGCGGCCCGCCGGCCACCAGCGACTCCTTGTTCGCCAGCGCGAGGATCCGGCCGGACTCGAGTGCGGCCAGCGTCGGTGCCAGGCCCAGGCTGCCGACCACCCCGTTGAGCACCACGTCGCACGGCACGCGGGCGAGCTCGGTCATCGCGTCCGGCCCCGCCACGATCTTGGGAATGCGGAAGCCGCCGGTGGCGTACCCCCGCTTCTGCGCCTCGGCGTAGAAGGCGAGCTGGAGGTCCTGGACGACGCTGGCCCTCGCCACGCCGACCACCTCGGCGCCGAGCTCGAGCGCCTGGGCGGCGAGCAGCTCGACGTTCCCGCCGCCGGCGCCGAGGGCGACCACCCGGAAGCGGTCGGGGTTGCGCCGGACGATGTCGATGGCCTGGGTGCCGATGGAACCGGTCGAGCCGAGCAGAACGAGGTCGCGCATGGCGCCAATCTTCCCGGACGCGTTCTGGGTATAGGGAACCGGTGGAGCTGTTTCGGTCGCTGTTTCGTTCGCTTCGAGGTCGGGACGTGGCACTGCGCGCGGCCGCGGTCACCTTCTACGGTGGGATCGCGGTGGTGCCGATCGCGCTGCTGGCGATCTGGGTGACCGGCCGGGTGGCGGGCGCGGACCGGGTCCGGCGGCTGACCGGCCACACGATCGCGGCGCTGCCGTCGGAGATCGGCGCGCCGCACGCCCTGGCCGCCCTGATCGACGCGGGCCTGCGTCTGACGCCGGTCTTCGCGCTGGCCAGCCTGCTGCCGGCGACGTTCTACGGCGAAGGCCTGCGGCGGGCCTTCGTCTCGCTGCGCGAGCCGGAGATCAAGGACACCGCGGTGGGCTGGAAGGGCCGGTTGCTCTGGTTGCCGGCCCTGGCCGCGGCGCCGGCGTTGCTGCTGGCGATGTTCCTCGCGCTTCCGGTGACAAGTTCCCTGTGGGTACGCGGCGGGTGGCACGCGATCCTCGGCGTGGTCCTGTCGTTCCTGGCCTGCTGGTTGCTGCTCACGCCGGTGGTCATCTGGGTCTACCGGTACGTGGCGCCCGGCCGCCCCGCCTGGCTCCCGGCGATCGTGATCGGCTCCTTCACGGCCGCCAACCTGTCCGGCTTCCTGCACGGCTTCGTGCTGTTCTGCTCGCTGCCGCTCGACCTGGGCGCTCCGTTCGGCGGCTTCGACCAGATCGGCGGCGTGGTGGCGGTGGGGCTGTGGCTGTACCTGTTGCACGTGATCCTGCTGGCCGGCTACGCCGCGACGCGCTACTGGTCCGAGCACGGTTCCTTAGTGAATCTGCGCTGGAATTCGCGTACGAAACGCTGAAGCGGACACTCATTTCCGCGCGCTACGCTCGCACGTCATGACCCCCATCCCCGCCCGCACCGACGTCGTGATTGTCGGCGCCGGTCACAACGGTCTCGTCTCCGCGATTCTGCTGGCACGGGCCGGGCTCGACGTCGTCGTGCTCGAGTCCGCGAGCGTGCTGGGCGGGGCGACCCGCACCGAGCGGCCGTTCGCCAAGGTCCCCGGCCTCGGCCAGTCCACCGGCTCCTACCTGTTGGGCCTGATGCCGCCCGAGCTGCTGCGCACGCTCGACGTCGACATCCCGGTCCTGCGCCGCGATCCGCACTATTTCCTGCCCACCCCCGGGCCGGCCGGTTCGCCGTACCTTCTCTTCGGCCGCGACCAGGCCGCCACCCGCGCCCAGCTCGAGCGCTTCTTCTCCCCTCGCGACATCGCCGCCGACGAGCAGATGGCCGTGGAGATCGCGGCGCTGCGAGCCGACCTGGCGCCGGCCTGGCTCGAGGAGCCCGGCACGGTCGAGGAGATCGCCGACCGGCACATCCGCCCCCAGCTCCAGAGCACGTTCATCGACCTGGTGCGCGGCTCGGTCGCCGACTATCTGGCCCGGTTCGGCTTCAAGAGCGAACTGCTGATGAGCATGTACGCGGTGACCGACGGCCTCTCCGGGCTGAACGCCGGCCCCGACGACCCCGGCACCGGCCACAACTTCCTGGTGCACAACATGTGCCGCCTGCCCGGCGCCGACGGCACGTGGATGATCGCCCAGGGCGGCATGGGCACGGTCTCCCGCACGTTCGCCGAGGCGGCCCGCGCGGCCGGCGCTCAGCTGTTCACCGACGCCGAGGTCACCGCCGTGACCATGGACGGGGGCGCGGCCGGCGGCGTCGTGCTGGCCGACGGCCGCACGCTGTCGGCCCGCGTCGTCCTCGGGGCCTGTGACCCGTACGAGCTGATGAGCCTGGTCCCTTCCGGCGTCCTTCCGGCCGAGCTCACGACGCGCATGGCGGCGGTCAAGCGCCCCGGCACCACGCTGAAGCTCAACCTCGCGCTGCGCGACCTGCCACGCTTCTCCTGCCTGCCGCCCGGCGCGGCGTCCCCGTTCGGCTCGACGATCCACCTGCTGCCCGGTTCCGCCGGCCTGGCCGGCGCGGGCGACCGCGAGTCCCCCATGGCGGCCCTGCGCGCCATGTGGGCCGAGGTCCAGGCCGGCCGGCTCCCGGCCGAGCCCACCATCGAGTGGTACGTGCACACCACGGTCGACCCGTCCCTGCAGGACGAGGCCGGCCACCACTCGTCGGCCCTGTTCGTGCAGTCGGTCCCCTACGAGCTGACCGGCACCACCTGGGACGAGGCACTCCCCGGCTACGTCCAGCAGCTGCTGGCGATCTGCGACCGCTACGCGCCCGGCACGTCCGACCTGGTGGCCGACATGATGCCGCTGACCCCGCCCGGAATCGAGAAGCACTTCGGCATCACCGGCGGCCACATCCACCACGTCGACAACACGGTCGCCTTCAACGAGCGAATGCCGTACTTCACCGGCGTAGACGGGTTGTACGCAGGCTCCGCCGGCACCCACCCGGCGGGCTCGGTGATCGGCGCCGCCGGGCACAACGTGGCCAAGCGAATCCTCGCCGACCTGGGTAAGTAGTCAGCCCGACACCGGCTTCGCGGCCGCTGCTCCGCGCGGGGCAGCGGCCGCGTTCCCGTTCCTTCCCGGCGTCTCCCCGATGAGGGTCACGCTCGGGTCATAGCCGCGGTCCCGCAGGATGGCGGCCGCTCGCGTTCTGCTTGGCGGTCGTCGCTTGCCGCGGTGACGGCAGCGTTCATGGCGGGCTCCCCGCCGGACATGACGGACGCGCGGGTGCGTTCATCGCCGTCGCGGGCCGATCACGATTGACGCGGCACCATTCATCACCATCGCCCCGTCAAGATGGGAGCCGCTCGCGCGCGTTCAACCGTCGCCGCCTTCCCTGGGCCCCCTGAACCGCCCGACCCGCCCCCTCCCCCGCCCCAATTGGGTGGGCCGACGCTACGGGTCGGGTACGACATTTCCTGCGCGCCGTGCACAGGCCGATGACTTCGTCGCTGCCCCACCCCGAGGCCGGCGGCATGTCGGTCGGCCTCGGCATTTCGGCACAGACGTGCCGGACGGTCGGGCGCGCCGAAGTAAGCGATGAAGAGTTCGTGCGTGCTGGGCGCAGGATTTCTACAAGATCTGGCCCGGGCGGTCGACAAAACGATCTAAACAGGGCACGGCGGGGGCTGCGAATGAGGCGCGCAGACTCAACGGCGCGAGCGCTTAGCGGACGCGGGCAAACTCAACGGCGCGAGCGCTCGGCGGACGCGGGCTAGCTCAACGACGCGGGGGAGAGAGCGGCGGGCGCAAGCGAACTCAATCGGCGCGGGCAAGATCGGGCGACCCGAGAGAACTCCGGCCGACACGATGAGCGGGCTCGGCCGGCGGGAACCGACTGGAGCGGACGCGGCTGGACACGCGCGGGCTCGGCCGACGGGAACCGACGGGAGCGGACGCGGCTGGACACGCGCGGGCTCGGCCGACGGGAACCGACGGGAGCGGACGCGGCTGGACACGCGCGGGCTCGGCCGCAGCGTGCGGGTGCGGCCGCCGAGGAAGTGGGGGTCAGCGTGACCACTCACGCACGTCGCCCGGGTGGGGTGAGCGGTTTGGGCGCGCCGGCGCCCTGCTCGGCCCGGCCGGGTCCCGGCGGGAGCGACGGTCTGTACCCACCACCCGGGCACGACATGATGAATTTGATCTAGGGGTTGGTCTTCTCCGCGCGGATCTTGTGGCCCACGCTGGTCAGGCAGCGGCCGCTCGGGAGGTCGAACTTCCAGCCGTGCAGCTGGCAGGTGAGCGTGTTGCCCTCGACGATGCCGAAACGGCTCAGGTCGGCCTTGAGGTGGGGGCAGCGGCGCTGGACGGTCCAGTCGCCCAGGTGCGTGTCCTCGGCCTCGACCGCCTTCTCGTGCTCGTCGTACCAGCCCTCGGCGTATTGCAGGCGCTCCTCGCTGAGGCACTTGAAGAACGCGTAGACGAACTCGTTGTACTGGCCGATGCGGGCGGCGGAGAAGCGGCAGGAGAGGAACAGGCTGTTGACCCAGTCGCCCTCGTCGAGGTGGATCAGGTGCTCGACCAGGGCGCGGCCGGTCTTGAAGCGGTAGCGGACCTTCTCGTCGGCGTAGGGGCGGACCTGCTTGCCGGGGAAGTCGACGACGATGGACTCGATGATGTTGCCGGTCGGGCCGTCGGTGTCGGTGAAGTCGAAGCGGACCGGGCCGCCGACGCCCTGCGCCATGTAGATCGACTCTTCGAGCAGGGGCTCGATGCGCTTCTTGAGCTCACCCAGCACGTCGATCTCGGGGTGGCGCCAGGACGCCTTCTCGGCCGCGATGATCGGGGCCTTGCGGGAGCGCATCTCCTCGAGGTGCTGCATCTTGTTGGCGAAGAACTCGTCGACGTCGACCGGGTGCGTCGTCGTGGCGCCCGACTCCGACAATTCGGTTATTGACCCCGGAAGAAGAACAATCCCGTTATTTCCACCGACGGCGGCGTACTCCCGCATGAAGACCGACTGATCGGGGAAGATGTTGCCCTCGTCGCCGAAGATGTCGTTGAACTTCCACAGGTCGTCGTCGAGGAAGCAGGGCGGGCCGGCGATCGGGAAGACGTGGTCGGCCTTCAGATCATCGATATAGCGCCACGTACGGTCGAACTGCCGATCCCGCTTCTGCTTGCCGAACGCGGTCTTGGCACTCTCCGGCAGCTCGTAGACCATCGGATACCAGATCGCGCCGGAGAACTGCAGCATGTGCCCGTGCACGTGGCCGAGCTCGGCGAACGTGGTGAGGTCAGTGGGGCGCGCGTCGTTCTGGTTGAGCAGGCGGACGCCCTCGTGCTCGACCCACAGCGAGGAGTCGCCGATCGGGCCGTCGGTGGGGCTGATCAGGGCCTGGATCATGATCTTCAGGCCGCCGTCGAGCTCGTGCACCTCGTTCGACCGCGTCTTCAGGAACTTGGTGAAGCCGAGCTCGCGCAGCTCGTCCTCGAGCTGTGAGGTGGGGTACTCCGGGAGCAGCACGGTCGCCTTCTTGCTGACGAACCGCGACAGGTGGGCCGCGTCGAAGTGGTCGCGGTGCAGGTGGGAGACGTAGAGGTAGTCGACGTCGCCGAGCGTCTCCCAGTCGAGCAGGGAGTTGTCGGGGAACGGGAACCACGAGGCGAAATAGGCGGGGTTGACCCACGGGTCGCACAGAATGCTGCCGGCGGACGTGTCGATCCGCATGCTGGCATGGCCGGTGCCCGTGATCCGCACTGGTCTCCTCCTCCACCTTGGGTCCTGACGGCATCGAAGGTACCCGGTCGTGCGAGACTTGACCGTACTGGGATCGCCTGCGAGGAAGGACATTCGGCGTGTCTGCGGAACAAGACCCGGTCTACGCTCCCGACCAGCTCAAGCCGGGCAACCGGAAGCTGGCGCGACTCGGGGCGCTCGGCACTGCGGTGATCATGCTCATGTTCTTCTGGGGCAACCACGAGGGCAACACCGAGAACATCTACCTCGTCGTCTTCGCCGTCGGCCTGATCGCCGCCGTCATCATCGACGTCGTGCTGCGGCGGAACGGGCTCAAGCCGAACGACCAGTAGTCATCGGTCAGTCACCGGATACGAAAAAGGCCCGCTTCGCAGCGGGCCTTTTCTCATCGGTGTCTCAGCAGGATGTCCTTGACCTCGCGCAGGGCGGCGTCGACCTCGGCCTCGAAGTAGCCACCCGGGACCAGCCCGAACTGCAGCATGTCGAGCTCGTTCTCCGGCACCGGCATCGGGCCACGACCGGTCATCGCCTGCAGGATGCCCTCGAAGAGGCGGTCGACCTGCATCGGGTCGTAGCCGCTGCCGAAGCGGCGCACCTGGAACGTGCGGCGCAGCTGGTCGACGCGGTAGAGCTCGCCGCCGGGCTCGCCTATCGGCGGGGGCAGCTGCGGCTGGGCGCCGTAACCGCCGCCGCCGGACATCGGCGGGCCGCTCATCGGCGCGCCGCCGTAGCCACCGCGCGGGTCGGGCTCGCCGTAACCGCCACGGGGGTCGGGCTCGCCGTAGCCGCCGCGCGGATCCGAGTCGCGCTGCGGCATGCGGATCTCGGCGGTCATGTCGGCCTTGCCGTGCCGCCCGGCCTCGAAGCCGTCGAAGCCGCCGGTGTCGTAGCCGCTCGGGTCGTAGCCCGGGGGCGGGCCCTGGCGCTGCGGAAGCTGCTGCTGCGAGGGCTGCTGCCCGTACGACGTGGGCTCGTCGTAGCCGCGGCCGTACGGGTCGCCGCCACCACCGGAGATCGGACCGCGGGGCGGCATCTGCTGGGGCTGCATCCGGTCCTCGCGGATCGGGGCGGGGAGGCGCTCGGTCGGCGGGGCCATCCGGCCGGCCATGCCGCCGCCGGTCATCCCGGCACCCGTCATGCCACTGCCGGTCATCCCACCGCCGGTCATGCCGCCACCGGTCATGCCGCCACCGGTCATGCCGCCACCGGTCATGTCGCCGCGCGGGCCGCCCATGCCGCCGCCGGGGCCGCCCATGCCGGCGCCGGCCATCCCGGCCGCGCCCCGGCCGGCGAGGCCGCCGCCGGTGGTCGTGCTGAGGCCGCCACGCAGGGAGTCACGCATCGGGTCCGGCGCCGGGGGCCGGCCGCCACGGTCCTCGAGCTCGGCCAGCTGCCGCTCCACCCGGTCGAGGTGCAGGTCGACCTGCCACTCGTCGTAGCCGCCGAAGCGCACCCGGAAGACGACGTCGTGCACCTCCTGGGCGCCGACCGGCGGGCCGACCGACTCGCCGGCCAGGGTCGCCTCGACCCGGTCGAGGAAGCTGTCGACCTCGTCGACCTTGTAGCCGCGCCGCAGCGCACGCCGCCGGAAACGCTGCCCCTGACTCGTCACAACGTCTCCCACTCCGCTCGCTGGGACCTGCGCCCAGTCACTGTGCCACCTCCGCGTCAGCGGCGCCCCCAGCGCCCGCCTCCGTGAGCTCACCCGCGGCCAGCTGGCCGCACGCTCCGTCGATCTCCCGTCCCCGGGTGTCGCGGACCGTCGTCGCCACACCTGCCTCGCGCAGGCGGCGCACGAACTCGCGCTCGACCGGTTTGGGACTGGCATCCCACTTGCTGCCCGGAGTCGGGTTCAGCGGGATCAGATTCACATGCGCCAGCTTGCCGTGCAGAAGCTTGCCGAGCAGATCGGCACGCCAGGGCTGGTCGTTTACGTCCCTGATCAGGGCGTACTCGATCGAGACCCGGCGTCCGGTCTGCGCCGCGTAGTCGAACGCGGCATCGAGCACCTCGGCCACCTTCCAACGCTGGTTGACGGGCACTAGCTCATCGCGCAGATCATCATCGGGGGCATGCAGGGACAGCGCAAGGGTCACGGACAGCTCTTCCGCGATCAACCGGCGCATTGCGGGCACGAGACCCACGGTCGAGACGGTTATGTGCCGTTGCGAAAGTCCCAGACCCTCGGGAGCGGGTGCGGTGAGCCGGCGCACGGCCTCGATGACCCGGGGGTAGTTGGCCAGCGGCTCGCCCATGCCCATGAAGACGACCCGGGACAGCCGCGGCGGTGAGCCGGTGACCGCGCCGCTCGCCGCCACGCCGGCCAGATAGACCACCTGGTCGACGATCTCGGCGATCGAGAGGTTACGGGTGAGGCCCTGCTGGCCGGTGGCGCAGAACGGGCAGGCCATGCCGCAGCCGGCCTGGCTCGAGATGCAGGCGGTCACCCGGTCGGGATAGCCCATCAGCACGCTCTCGACCAGCGCGCCGTCGTGCAGCCGCCACAGCGTCTTGCGGGTGGCGCCGTCGTCGCAGGCCAGCTCGCGCACCGGGGTCAGCAGCGTGGGCAGCAGGTCGCCGGTCAGCCGCTCGCGCGAGGCGGCGGGCAGATCGGTCATCGCGTCGATATCGCGGACCAGGCGGCCGAAGTAGTGCGTCGAGAGCTGCTTGGCGCGGAACGCCGGCTCGCCGAGGGTGGTCACGGCCGCCTTGCGGGCCGCGAGGTCGAGGTCGGCGAGGTGCCGCGGAGGCATGGCCGGGCGACGGCGCGTGGCGACCGCGTCGGGCTGATCGGGGCTGGTCGGGATGACCGGAAGAATCGTCATGGCGTATCCAGTCTCCCACGCCGCGCGGCTAGCTCCCTCATAGCTGGTGAGCGATCAGAGCGAACAGGAGGTACGCCGTGGGCACGGCGAACACGATCGAGTCGAGCCGGTCCATGATTCCGCCGTGCCCGGGCAGCAGGTTGCTCATGTCCTTGATGCCGAGGTCGCGCTTGAGCATCGACTCGGCCAGGTCGCCGGCCACCGCCACCACCGAGATCACCGCGCCGAAGAGCAGGCCCCAGTACGACGGGATGTCGAGCAGGAAGTACAGCAGCAGGGCGCTGCCGATGGCCGACGCGCAGATCGAGCCGGCGAACCCCTCCCAGGTCTTGCCGGGGCTGATCGACGGCGCCATCTTGTGCTTGCCGAGGAAGACGCCGGCCGCGTAGCCCCCGGTGTCGGAGAGCACGATTGCCAGCAGCGTGCAGAGAATGCGGTACCGGCCGTCGCCGGCCGGGTCCGGCTGCTGGAGCAGGATCGCGAAGCTGAGCAGGAACGGCACGTACACCGCGATCATCAGTGTCGCGGTGAAGTCCCGCTTGATCGACTTGAGCCCGTCGGCCAGGCGCCACACCACGGCGGCCACGATGGTCACGGCCAGGGCGACGAGGAGCGAGTCGGGACCGTCGTGGTACGCCAGGCCGATCATCAGCAACGTCCCGGCCAGCAGCGGGATCAGCGGCGGCTCGGCGCCGGTCTTCCGGATCGCCCGGGTCATCTCCCAGACGCCGAGGCCGGCCGCCACCGCGATCAGCCCGAGGAAGGCCGGCCACCAGACGAACAGGGAGCCGAGCACCACCAGGATCAGGCCGACCCCGACCGCGATGGCGGCGGGAAGGTTGCGACCCGCGCGCGACTTCCCCGATTTGTCGGACTTGCCGGTTTTTCCGCTTGCGCGACGGCGCCCGGGCCCGCGCTTGGCGGGCTCGGGCGTCTCTTCTTTCTCCACGGGCGGCACTTCACCCAAGTGCTGCGGGCGGAAATCCGCATAGCCGTATGACGCCGGCACGCTCGTGTCGTCGCCGGAGGTCTCGCCGGCCCGCGGATCGAGGTATGACATCAGACCTCGAGCAACTCGGCTTCCTTGTGCTTGACGAGCTCGTCGACCACGGACACGTAGCGGTGCGTGGTGTCGTCGAGCTCCTTCTCGGCGCGGCGGACCTCGTCCTCGCCCGAGTCACCGTCCTTGACCAGCTTGTCCAGCTGCTCCTTGGCCTTGCGGCGGACGTTACGGATGGCCACCCGGCCCTCCTCCGCCTTGCTGCGCGCGACCTTGATCATCTCGCGGCGCCGCTCCTCGGTCATCTGCGGCAGGTGGATCCGCAGCTGGGTGCCCTCGTTGTTCGGGTTCACCCCGAGGTCCGAGTCGCGGATCGCCCGCTCGATCGGGCCGAGCTGGCTGGCGTCGTACGGCTTGACGATGACCATGCGCGGCTCCGGGACGCCGACCGAGGCCATCTGCGTCACCGGAGTGGGCGCACCGTAGTAGTCCACCACGATCTTGGAGAACATCGCCGGGGTGGCCCGCCCGGTGCGGATCGCGGCGAACTCCTCCTTGGCGTGCTCGACCGCGCTCTCCATCTTCTCTTCGGCCTCGAAGAGGGTTTCGTCGATCACCGGCTCTTCTCGCCTCCTTGCTGTGCTCGGTGTGCGGGGATTGCGGGGCTCAGGCGGTGATCAGGGTGCCGATCTTGTCGCCGCTGACGGCACGGACGATCGTGTCATCACCCTCGGCGCCGAAGACCAGCATCGGAAGCTTGTTCTCCTCGCAGAGGCTGAACGCGGCCTGGTCGGCGACGCGCAGCCCGCGCTGGATGATCTCCTGGAAGGTGGCGGCCTCGAGCTTCTGGGCCGTCGGGTCGACCCGCGGGTCGGCCGAGTAGACGCCGTCGACGCCGTTCTTGCTCATCAGCACGATGTCCGCGTGGATCTCGAGCGCGCGCTGGGCGGTGACGGTGTCGGTGGAGAAGTACGGCATGCCGGCGCCGGCGCCGAAGATGACGGCGCGCCCCTTCTCGAGGTGACGGATCGCCCGCAGCGGGATGTACGGCTCGGCGACCTGGGCCATCGTGATCGCGGTCTGCACCCGCGTCTCGATGCCCTCCTTCTCCAGGAAGTCCTGCAGGGCGAGCGCGTTCATCACGGTGCCGAGCATGCCCATGTAGTCGGCGCGGTTGCGGTCCATGCCGCGTTTCTGCAGCTCGGCGCCGCGGAAGAAGTTCCCGCCGCCGACCACGACGGCGACCTGGATGCCGCGGCGGATGACGGTGGCGATCTGCCGGGCGATGCCCTGGACGACGTCGGGGTCGACGCCGACCGCGCCGCCGCCGAACACCTCGCCCGAGAGCTTCAGCACGACCCGGCGGGGCCGCAAGGACGGCGGAGCTGGATCGTCAACCGGAGATTCCTGCTCGGTCACCATCGTCATGAGACCCGCCTTCCCTTCATAGCCCAGCAGAGACCTTATGTGACGGGGAGGCCGGGCGCAGAATCGCGTTCCCGACCTCCCATGCCTACTTCTGGCGGCTTCTTACTCCTGGCCGACCTCGAACCGGACGAACCGGGTGATGGTCAGCCCGGCCTCGTCGGCGATCTGCTTCACGGTCTTCTTGTTGTCGACGACCGAAGCCTGCTCGAGGAGGACGAAGTCCTTGAAGAAGGAGTTCACCCGGCCCTCGACGATCTTGGGCAGCGCCTTCTCGGGCTTGCCCTCCTCCTTGGCGGTCTCCTCGGCGATGCGGCGCTCGGAGTCGACGACCTCGGCCGGCACCTCCTCGCGGGTGAGGAAGCGCGGGCGCATGGCGGCGATCTGCATGCCGATGCCCCGGGCGTCCGCGTCGGCGGCCTCGTCGGTCTTGCCCTCGTACTGCACGAGGATGCCGACCTGCGGCGGCAGGTCCTGCGCCTTGCGGTGCAGGTAGACCGCGACGTTGCCGTCGAGGTTGACGAAGCGGTTCAGGACGATCTTCTCGCCGATCTTGGCCGAGTACTCCTGGATCGTGTCCGCCACCGACTTGCCGTCGGGCAGCGTGGCCACCGACAGCGCGGCGGCGTCGGCGGCGTTGATGCTCGCGCCGAGCTCGACGAGCTGCTGGCCGAGGGCGACGAAGTCGGGGGTCTTGGCGACGAAGTCGGTCTCGCAGTTGAGCTCGAGCAGCGCCTTCTCGAAGTGGCTCACGATGCCGTTGGCGGCGGTGCGCCCGGCCCGCTTGCCGACGTCCTTCGCACCCTTGATGCGCAGGAACTCGACGGCCTTGTCGAAGTCGCCCTCGGACTCCTCGAGCGCCTTCTTGCAGTCCATCATGCCGGCACCGGTCAGGTCGCGGAGCTTCTTGACGTCCGCGGCGGTGTAGTTAGCCATGACTCTCTCTTTACTCGGCGGGGACGGTCTCGGCGGTGGCGGGAGCGACCTCGGCCTCGGCGGCGGGGGCGGCCTCGGCAGCCGGAGCGGCCTCGGCGGCCGGAGCGGCCTCGGCGGCCTTCTTCTCGGCGCCCTCGTACAGGTCGCGCTCCCACTCGGGCAGCGGCTCGCCGGCGGCGACGGTGCCGACCTCGGGCTTGGTGTCCTCGCCGCCGCGGTTGCGGCCGGAGCGGGCGATGAGGCCGTCGGCCACGGCGCTGGCCACGACCTTGGTCAGCAGCTCGGCGGAGCGGATCGCGTCGTCGTTGCCCGGGATCGGGAAGTCGACCTCGTCCGGGTCGCAGTTGGTGTCGAGCACGGCGATCACCGGGATGCCCAGCTTGCGGGCCTCGTCGACGGCGATGTGCTCCTTCTTGGTGTCGACGACCCAGATCGCCGACGGCACCTTGGTCATGTCACGCAGACCGCCGAGGGTCTTGGTGAGCTTCTCCTTCTCGCGGGAGAGCTGGAGGGTCTCCTTCTTGGTGTACCCGGCGGCGGTGCCGCTCAGGTCGCCCAGGGCCTCGAGCTCCTTCATCCGCTGGAGCCGCTTGTAGACGGTCTGGAAGTTGGTGAGCATGCCGCCCAGCCAGCGGTGGTTCACGTACGGCTGGCCGACGCGGGTCGCCTGCTCGGCGATGGCCTCCTGCGCCTGCTTCTTGGTGCCGACGAAGAGGATGTGGCCACCCTCGGCGACGGTGTCACGCACGTAGCTGTACGCCTTCTCGATGTAGTCGAGCGTCTGGCGCAGGTCGATGATGTAGATGCCGTTACGCTCGGTGAAGATGAAGCGCTTCATCTTCGGGTTCCAGCGCCGGGTCTGGTGCCCGAAGTGGACACCGCTCTCCAGCAGCTGACGCATGGTCACGACGGCCATGGTGGGTTGCTCCCTGCAGTCCCTGGTTGTCACGCCCACCGGCGGTGGGCGTCCTGGCGCCCGGTCGCCGGCCACAGTCGGACCCGGGCTCCGCCATTCGCGAAGATCGAGACCAGGGAGGGCCGTCGCTGCCTGGCCTTACCGACCTGACAGAGGGCACGCGAGGTCGACCGCGCGTAGCGGTCGCCGAGAACCAAGCATACGCCAGGTTTCCGCCGTCGTTTTCTGTGGGGTTTTCGACCCTTTCAGGAGGTTGCGAGGCCGGCGGCCACCAACAAGATCAAACCAGCCGGGAGGTACGCCACGGGCGGGCGCAACCAGCTCTCGCGGGTGATCGTGCCGCCGCGCGCGATGGCGAAGAGCCCGATGCCGGTCAGCGTGAAGCCCAGCGTCAGGAGGACGGCCGGGACGATGCCGTGGGGCGTGGGGTCGCCAGTGAACGTCTGATCGATCAGCAGCCGGACGACCGGGATCATCAGGACGACCATGACGATCGCCACCAGGAACGACGTGACCGGTCGCCGGGAGTGGTAGACGTTCTCCTTCGGCGCCGGGATCGGCGGGACCAGGGCGGTCGGCTCGCTCACCGGGGCCACCTGCTGCTCGCCGCCAGTCGGCCGAATTGTCGGATATTCCGGCCCGCGCACCGGGATGGATTGGCTGCCCGTCGTCGCTATCGGGTCGGTCAGCGCGTACGGGTTGGATGCCGGTGCGACCGCCGGCCGCTGCTCCGGCAGGCGGAACGCGCCGCTCGGACGCTCGTGGATGCCCGAGTCGTAGACGCCCGGATCGGTGGACCGGGCATATTGGCCCAGCCCCTTGCCCTCGTACCAGCTCGGCTCGTCGTCGGCCGCGTAGCGGTGTCCTTCCACGATGTCGCACGGTAAGTGACCTCGGTCTCCGATGCCACCGCTGAAGCCATAACACACCGGAACGGCTACAGAGCGGTTTTCCACTGTCGCGCTCCGTCCACAAGCCGGCAAGATTTTCCGGCACGGCCGCCCGAAGAGGTCCACGGTTGTGCCCCATGACGACCGAAAGACAAGCACTCGGCGCGTACGGCGAGAAGGTCGCCGCCGAGCATCTGCAGGAGCAGGGCCTGGTGGTCCTCGACCGCAACTGGCGCTGCCCCGACGGCGAGATCGACCTCGTGCTGCGCGACGGCGACACGGTCGTCTTCTGCGAGGTGAAGACCCGCAGCGGCGACCGTTTCGGCTCACCCGCCGAGTCGATCACCGCCCGCAAGGTCCGCAAGCTGCGCCACCTGGCCGCCCGCTGGCTCGACGAGACCGGCGTGCACCCGGCCACGCTGCGCTTCGACGTGGTCGAGGTCCTCCCCCAGCGCCGCGGCGCGCCCAAGGTCGCCCACACCCGCGCGGCGTTCTGATGAGCTACGCGCGAGTCCTCTGCGTCGGCCTCGTCGGCGTCTCCGGCCACCTGGTCGAGGTCGAGGCCGACCTGGCGCCGGGCCTGCCCGCGGTGGTCCTGACCGGCCTCCCCGACACCGCGCTGCACGAGGCGCGCGATCGCGTACGGGCGGCGGTCGTCAACTCGGGACAAACCTGGCCCAACCGCCGGATCACCGTCAACCTGCTGCCCGCCGACCTGCCCAAGCACGGGAGCAGCTTCGACCTCGCGATCGCGGCCGCCCTGCTGGCGAGCGCCGGCGAGCTGCCCACCGACCGGCTGCAGAAGGTCGTCCTGCTCGGCGAGCTGGGCCTCGACGGCGCGGTGCGCCCCGTGCGCGGTGTGCTGCCGATGGTCGCCGCCGCGGTCCAGGCGGGCGTGACCCGGGTGATCGTGCCGCTGGAGAACGCCTGCGAGGCGACCGTGGTGCCCGGCGTGACCGTCCATGCGGTCGACACGCTGCGCCGGCTGGTCCGGTTCGTCCACGGCCACCAGGTCCTGCTCGACCCCCCGCCGGTCTCCTCGGCGCCGGCGGCGCCCGGCCCCGACCTCGCCGAGGTCGCCGGGCAGCAGATGGGCCGGTACGGCCTGGAGGTGGCGGCGGCCGGCGGGCACCACCTCGCCCTCTTCGGCCCGCCCGGCGCGGGCAAGACGATGCTGGCCGAGCGCCTGCCCTCGATCCTGCCCGAGCTCGACGACGACGCGGCCCTGGAGGTGACCGCGCTCCACTCGATCGCCGGCGTGCTGCCACCGGGCGGCCAACTGCTCCGCCGCCCGCCCTACCAGGCGCCGCACCACAGCGCGAGCATGGCCGCCCTGATCGGCGGCGGCAGCGGGCTGGCCCGGCCCGGTGCGCTGTCGCTGGCTCATCGCGGGGTGTTGTTCCTCGATGAGGTGGCCGAGATGTCGGGGACCACGCTGCAGGCCCTGCGCCAGCCGCTGGAGAACGGGCACGTGATCCTCGCGCGCGTCCGGGGGACGACCGAATATCCGGCCCGGGTGCAACTCGTGGTCGCGGCCAACCCGTGCCCCTGCGCCTCGCCGGCGGGAGATCAGCACTGCTCCTGCTCGGCGTACGCCCGGCGCCGTTATCGCGCCAAGCTCTCCGGCCCGCTGCTCGACCGCATCGACATCCGCCTGACGCTGCATCCGATCAAGGCCGCCGACCTGGTGGGAGTGGACGGCCCGGCGCCGTCGTCCGCGATGGTGGCCGAGAAGGTCGGCCGGGCGCGCGCCGCCGCCGCGGAACGCTGGGCCGCCCGGGGATGGCGGGTGAACGCCGAGGTCCCGGGCTCGGAGTTGCGCAAGCCGCCGTGGCGGTTGCCGCCCTCGGACACCACCGACCTGCGCCGCGCCGTCGATCTGGGCCTGCTGTCGGCGCGCGGCTTCGACCGTGTGCTGCGACTGGGGTGGACCATCGCCGACCTCGACGGGCGTGAAGTTCCCACCCGGGCGGACATCGGCGAGGCGATCCAGTTACGGATGGGAGAGTCGCATGAGTACGCCCGGTAGCGACGAAGATCGGGCCGCGCGGGTCGCGCTCACCACCCTGGCCGAGCCCGGTCACCGGGAGGTCTGGGCGCTCGTCGAGGAAGTGGGCGCTCCGGCGGCGCTCGAGCGGCTGATGCGTGGCGACACGCCGGACGCGACGCTCAATGCGGCGGTGCGGTCTCGGAAAGCGGGGATCGATCCGCGGCGGATTGCCGAAGCCACGATGCGGCGGGCCGAGCGGCTGGACGCGCGCATTGTTGTGCCGGCCGACGACGAATGGCCGTACCGCGTGGACGAATTGGCCTTGTTGGAACTGGAGAGCGCGGGGCGGATCAATCGGCATGTGCGGCCGCCGCTGTGCGTCTGGGTGCGAGGCGGGTGGCCGCTGGGTCCGACGCTCGAACGATCGCTCGCGGTGGTGGGTGCGCGGGCCGCGACCGGCTACGGGATCGAGACGACGACCGAGATCGTGTCGCGGCTCGCCGAGGAGAACTGGGCGGTCGTCTCGGGCGGCGCGTTCGGGATCGACGCGGCGGCCCATCGCGCGACGCTGGCCGCCGGAGGGATCACGGTGGCGGTGCTGGCCTGCGGGGTCGACCGGCCCTATCCGGCGGGCAACGCGTCGCTGTTCGATCTCATCGCCGACACGGGGCTGCTCATCAGCGAGTGGCCGCCGGGGTCGGAGCCGCTGCGGCACCGGTTCCTCATCCGGAACCGGGTGATCGCGGCGGCGACGGCGGGGACGGTGCTCGTCGAGGCCGGGGCCCGCAGCGGGGCCATGCAGACGATGAACCGGGTGCTGGCGCTCGGGCGGGTCGCGATGGTCGTGCCCGGCCCGGTGACCTCGGCGATGTCCGTCGGGTGTCACGAGATCCTGCGCTCGCGACCCGACGCCACGCTGGTCACCAACGCGTCGCACGTCCTGGAGGCGGTGGGGCGCATCGGCGAGTACGGGGTGGAGCCGCCCCGCGGTCCCGAACACCGGCGTGATTCGCTCGACGAGGAGTCGGCGCTCGTGCTGGAGGCGGTGCCGGCGCGTGGCTCGGCCACCACCGAGCAGCTCGCGGCCAGGGCCGGCCTGGACGTGCGCACGGTGCTTCGCCGGCTGTCCCTGCTGGAACTGGCCGGTCTGATCGAGCGCCGCGAAGGCGAGATCGCCTTGCGCCGGCGTACGGAGGCGGCGCCGTGAGCCCCCACGACTCCCGGTCGCCGCCGCGCCGCCTCGCCCTCAGTCCTCGGAGTCGTCCAAGTCGCGCCGATGGACCTTCATCCACGCCTCGACGTCATCGGCCAGCCACACCTTGCCCTGCGCCAGATCGGCCAGCGGCTTGGGGAAGTCGGCCCGACTGGTGATCTGGTACGCACGCTGCCGGCTGACCCCGCCAAGCCGGATGCGGATCTCGTGCGCGCCCATGAGCCGGATCGGTTTCACTGCCACGTGATCGACCGTAGGCGTGAGACTATTAGTCAGTCGCCAACTTGATAGAAGACAGGTTGTCTCATGAAACCTATACTGAGCCCATGACTAGGCGTCGCCGGGCAACCGAGCCGGTCCCCACAGCCCCCACCCATCGCCGAGACGCGCTGACCCTTTGGCGACGCTGCACGTGCGGCCTGGCCTGGCCGTGCGTCGACCGCAAGCTACCCGCCAAGCCACGACCGTTCCCCGCGCGGCCCGCCACACCGTCGCCCGCGGTCGTCTTCTACCTCGCCTCGGTCCAGCCCAGGCCACCACGCAGTGCGACCCCGTTCCCCACGGTCATCGACTACCTGGCGGCGGTCCCGTTCCCGACGTTCGTCGGCCTGACCGCCGTGCGCCCACTGCCACGCCTGTCGGACGCCCCGGTACCCCGATGGTCGCGCCCCGCCCATCCCGCGGCCGGCACCGCAAAGCCACTACCACCCAGCGCCCGGACCGGCTTTCCCGCCGATCCGGGCCCGCCGGGCGGACTGAGGCGCACGCCGGCCGCACCGGCGACCGCGCTGTCAGGACCGGCGGCCACGTTGGCAGGACCGGCGGGCACGTCGGCCAGACCGGCGGGCACGTCGGCCAGACCGGCGAGTGCGCTGGCGGGCCGGCGACCGCGCCGGGCGGGCCGGCGTGCGGGGCTTGCGTGCCGGGCCGCACGGGGGTCGACGCGGTCGCCTCTGGTGCGGTGAGCAAACGGAAGGCGAACGCGTCGGATGGGGGCGGCAATGAATCGAGGCGGACCATCGCGGCAGGTCGTGCCGCGCCAGCGGAGCCGCGGTCAGGGCCCTGGGTTGCTTGCCGGGGTCGGTCGCCCTCCCCAGGTGTGCTACCCGCCTGAGGCCTGCCTTTCGTCCGGAGTCGGCATCCTCGCCGACGTCAGCGGGCGACCGAGGACACCAATGAGAACCGTGGTCGGGCGAATCGAACACCTGCACGCGCGACCCGGCTGGGACTGCCGGGTCTGCAAGCAGCCGTGGCCGTGCCCCACCGCCAAGGCTGACCTGCGGCTGGAATTTCAGCAGTTTCCGTCGGTACTGAGGATCTATCTGTCCAGCCAGATGTATGACGCCCTCGGGGACCTCATAGCTCATGGAGAGACGGAGCCGGCCGACTTCTATGAGCGGTTCTTGTCGTGGGCTCTCCGGTAAGAGCAGGCTCGCCTCTGTAGACACCCACCGCTGTGCGTCCGCCGCTGTCTGAACGCGGCCCCCAAGTGAGCGCGCCCCGGCGAGGGCGCGAAACCATGCGAGCACGCCGCGGTGCAAGCGCGAGCCAATCCGGAGCGCGACCCAAGCGAGCGACCCACGCGAGACCCATGCGAGCACGCCGCGGTGCAAGCGCGAGCCAATCCGGAGCGCGACCCAAGCGAGCGACCCACGCGAGACCCATGCGAGCGCGACCCCAAGCGAGCGACCCAACGCCAGTGTGACCTCATGCGAGCGCGACCGTGCAATGCGGTGCGTTGAGGCTCGAAGCAGTTCGGCGCAGCGCGATGCGGCGCCGCGCGGAGGTGGCGGTCGGACTGGGCTGGGCTGGGCTCCGACTCTCGAGGCGCTGGCCGGCCTGACAGGGCGGGCTTTCGCGCTCCGAGGCGGTCACCGCTGGTCTCCCGGCAGCGGTGGAACGGGCGACGGCCGGACCGCGCACCAGGCGCTTTCGCGACCCTACGAGCGATCGACTGACCGTCGCCCGCCCTGCCGCCCGATCAAGTCTGGGCCTTCTCAGTGCGGCAGTTGTATTATACGGACGTGCCTACATACGTACAATATGATGGAGCATCGTGGCCACGTAAATTGAGGGACATGATCGATCCCTCCGCGGACCGAGCAGTCTTCCGCCAACTGGCCGACCTGCTCCGCAACCAGATCGAGTCGGGAGAGCTGGGCCCCGGCGAGCCACTGCCCAGCGAGCTGCGCCTGGCACAGGAATACGGCATCAGTCGCACCACCGTCCGCCAGGCGATCGGGCAGCTGCGCACCGAGGGCCTGGTCACGGTCGACCGTCCGCGCGGGACATTTGTGCGCGTGCCGGAGCCGACCGAGCTCGTGACCCTGGGCCGCGGCGAGCGAGCCGGCGCCCGCATGCCGACCGACGCCGAGCGCCGGAAGTATCGCCTGGGCGAGGGCGTGCCGGTGCTGGTCGTCACCGCGACCGACGGCACGGAGACCGTCCACCCCGCCGACCGCGTGCAGCTGACCCGGCCGTAGAAGCGCACCCGCGGAAAAGCGGCGCTCGCCGAGGACGGCCGCGCAGGCCCGGCGGCTGGTGATCGGCATGACGGTCCGGCTCGGGCCGGAAGAACTTGAAGCGGCAACCTCGCCCCGCCGGGCGGGCTCGGACGGAACACGGCTGGACGGGCGCTACGCGGGGAGGTTGCCATGGGTCGACCCTAGGGTGGGGGTACGACAGAAACGCGGCCTCAGAAGATGCGGTAGCGCGCCTGCGACAACGTGAACCCGCTGCCCGAATCCAAGTCCTTGCAGGTGAGGCCGGTGCTCGCGCTGTCGCACTCCACGGAGCCGGATCGGACGCCCGTTCCGTACGCCAAAGTTTCCTTCGATGTTCCGATGAGCGTGTCGCCGTGGCAGAGGACCCGGGCCTTGCCGTTGCCCAGCCGGACGGCGCCGCCCCAGTCGAGCTCGCAGGCGGCGGGCTTGTCCGGCCATAGGAACGTCGCTTTGACTATGTCGCAACGCACCGCAGAATCGTCCAGGTAGCAGTAGATGTTCTTGGACGGGGTGTTGAAGTAGGACTGCGACACCTCGGAGACCGAGAACGATGGCGGAGGCGAGGCCGGTCCACCCATGCCGGCGTGGGCGGACAGCGTCGGCTTCGGCGTCACCGGGTCGCTCGTGCCGCCGGCGTCGCAGCCGGCCGCCGCCGTCAGCGCGACGACGGTGCCGGTGCGGGCGACGGCGGTGCCGATGCGGGCGACGACCGCGCCGGCGCGGCCGACAACGACGCCGGTGCGGGCGACGGCGGTGAGCAGGGCGCGGCGGTTCGGGTTCATAGTGAGGCGCAGTTTATGGACGAGGCACAAGACCGCGGATCGAGGGCGATGCACGAGCGGCTCCCGGTCGCGATGCGGGATGCGGTCGACGAGTTCGGGCGCCATCTCGCCCGCGTCGACAACCGGTCGCAACACACCGTGCGTGCGTACGTGGGCGACGTCGTCTCGCTGCTCGACCATGCGGCCGAGAGGGGATGCGCCGCCCCGGCCGATCTGGACATCTCGGTGCTTCGAAGCTGGCTGGCCGCGCGCATGCGATCGGGCGCCGCACGGACGTCGCAGGCACGCCGAGCCGCCGCGGCCCGGACCTTCACCGCCTGGGCTCATCGCGCCGGGCTCGTCCCCGCCGATCCGGGGGCACAGCTGGCCAGCCCTCGCGCTCACCGGGACCTGCCGAACGTGCTTCGCGCCGACCAGGCCGCCGCGCTGATAGAGAGCGGCGCTCAAGCTGGGAGAAGCGCCCAAGACGGAAGCGGCGCTCAAGACGGAAGCGGCGCCCAAGGTGGGAGAGGCGCCCAAGGTGGGAGAGGCGCGAGAGCTGAGAGCCACGCGAGCGCCAGGCAAGGCGGGGACGGCGGGCACAGCGGCAGCGGCGGCGCGAAAGACGGGAGCGGCACGCAAGGCGGGACCGCCGAGGAACTCCGGGATCGCGCCGTCCTCGAGTTGCTCTACGCGACCGGCGTACGCGTGAGCGAACTCTGCGGCCTCGACCGCGCCGACCTCGACGAGTCCCGCCGGGTTGTGCGTGTCTTCGGCAAGGGCGCCAAGGAGCGGGCCGTCCCCTATAGCCTCCCCGCCCAGCATGCGCTCACCGCCTGGCTGCGCCACGGGCGGCCCGCGCTCATGACGCACGCCAGCCTGGACGCCCTCTTCCTCGGGGTCAAGGGCGGCCGGCTCCAGCAGACGGTCGTCCGGCGGATCGTCGACGCCGCCGCCAAGCGCGCCGGGCTGCCGCACACCAGCCCGCACGACCTGCGGCACTCGGCCGCGACGCACCTGCTGGACGGGGGCGCCGACCTGCGCGCCGTACAGGATCTGCTCGGTCATGCCTCGCTCTCGAGCACGCAGATCTACACGCATGTGTCCACCGAGCGCCTCCGGGCCGCCTTCAAACAGGCCCACCCCCGGGCATGACACCGTACGATCGAGGCGTGAGCGCCGGAGACCCGCCCGCACCCCTGCCCGGGGCCCGCCTCCTGTTCTCGCTGGACCCGGCCGTTTCCTATCTCAACCACGGCTCCTTCGGCGCGGTTCCGGTCGGCGTGCAGCGCGTCCAGCAGCGACTGCGCGACGAGATCGAGGCAAATCCGCACAAGTTCTACACCCAAGGCATGCTCGACCGGGTCGTCCACACCCGACGGCACCTCGCGGCCTTCCTCGGCGCCGACCCCGACGGCAGCGCGCTCATGCCGAACACGACCTCGGCGATCTCGCTGGTGCTGCAGTCGGTGCGGCTCGAGCCGGCCGACGAGGTGCTGCTCACCGATCACGGTTACGGCTCGGTCGCGATGGCCACCCGCCGCCAGTGCCGCCGGCTGGGCGCGACGGCGCGGACCGTCGCGCTGCCGCTGGGCGCCTCCGACGCCGAGGTGACCTCGCGGGTGCGAGCGGCGCTGCGGCCGGGCCGGACCAAACTGCTGATCATCGACCAGATCGCTTCGGCCACGGCGGCGACCTTTCCCGTACGCGCGATAGCCGCCGCCGCCCGCGAGCAAGAGATCCCGGTGCTGGTCGACGCCGCGCACGTGCCCGGCATGATCCCGGTCGACGTCACCGCGATCGGGGCCGACTTCTGGGTGGGCAACCTGCACAAGTGGGCGTTCGCGCCGCGCGGCACGGCCCTGCTCGCGGTCGCTCCCCCGTGGCGGCGGCGGATCGAGCCCCTGGTCGTCTCGTGGGAGCAGGACGAGGGCTTCCCGCTGTCGGTGGAGTACCAGGGGACGCTCGACTACACGCCCTGGCTGGCCGCGCCGACCGGGCTCTTCACGCTGCGCACCCTGGGCTGGGACGCGGTCCGCGCGCACAACGCCGCGCTCGTCGGCTACGGCCAGCGCGTGGTGGGCGCGGCGCTCGGCGTGGCCCCCGGCGACCTGCCGCAGCCGACCGACCCGACGACCGCGATGCGCGTGATCCCGCTGCCGGCCGGCCTCGCGACGACCGCCCCGGAGGCGGTGGCGCTGCGCCTGCTGATCTCCGACAAGCTGGCCACCGAGACCGCCGTGAACGCCTGGGGCGGCCGCGGCTGGCTGCGGCTGAGCGCCCAGGTCTACAACCGCCCGGACGAATACGATCGCTTCGCCGAGCGCCTGCCCCCGCTGCTGGCCGGCCTTCAACGCTGACCGCCGAGGGGCAGCAGACGGACCCGGCCGAGCCCGAGGAGGACCAGGGGATCGAGGTAGAGGCGGCCGCGCCGGAGACCCCAGTGCAGGCACGCGCCGGCCGGGCAGCCGGGATGGCCGGCGTCGAGCAGACCGAGCGGATCGCCGCGCGCGACGTGAGCGCCGACCGCGACGGTGGCGGACACCGGCTCGTAGGTCGTGCGTAGCCCGCCGGCGTGGGCGACGCTGACGACACCCCGGCCGGCGACGGTGCCGGCGAAGACGACCGTGCCGGCCCCGGCCGCGCGCACGACGGTCGAGGGGGCACCGGCCAGGTCGACTCCGCGGTGACCGGCCAGCCACGGCTGCGGTGGCGGGTCGAATCGCCGCACGACCCGGGCCGGAGTCAGCGGCCAGCCATAGCCGGTTTCACCCGGTCGAGGGACGGCAAGACGCCCGAAATGTCCATGGCCGAGCGGGACGAAAGCCACGAAGCCCGCCGGCCCGGCCGGGACCAAAGGCGCCGCCGGGACGAAAGGCGCCGCCGGGACGAAAGGCGCCGCCGGGGCCGACAGGAGCAGCGCGACGAGGAAAGGCAGAGCGACCGGCATGGCCGACACCATGCCGCAAACGCAGGGCCGCCGCGACCGCCCCTGTGGACAGCCGAAAAGCTGTGGAGAACCCGGCCGTCAGCCGCCGAAGCCGGCGTCGTCCGGCAGGGAGATGTCAGGCTTCTCCAGCTCCTCCACGTTGACGTCCTTGAAGGTCATCACGCGGACATTCTTGACGAACCGAGCCGGCCGATACATGTCCCACACCCAGGCGTCGTGCATCTCGACCTCGAAATACACCTCGCCGTCCGAGTTGCGCACGTGCAGGTCCACCTGGTTGGCCAGGTAGAACCGGCGCTCCGTCTCCACCACGTAGGAGAACTGGCGGACGATGTCGCGGTACTCCCGGTAGAGCTGCAGCTCCATCTCGGTCTCGTACTTCTCGAGATCCTCTGCGCTCATCGCTTCTCGCCCTCCATGGCCTCATCTTCCCCCACCGACGGCGACGGCTGAGGCTGGTCGCCCGACGCCACGCCGACGGTACCCTCACCAGCGCCCGGAAGCACCGGCGGCTCGGCCATGGATGCATCGGACAGGCCGTCGAACAGCGAGGCCGCCTCGATCACGGCCGGGCGCCGCGCCCGGGGTGGGCGGTTGCCCCGGCCCGAGGCCGCGGCGACGTTCACGTACGAGAAACGGTGCTCGGCGCACGGCCCGTGCCGGGTGAGCGCCGCGCTGTGCTCGTCGGTGATGTATCCCTTATGCACGGCGAACCCGTAGTCGGGGAACCGGCTGTCCATCTCCACCATGATGCGGTCCCGGGTGACCTTGGCCAGCACGCTGGCGGCCGCCACGCAGGCCGCGACCCGGTCGCCCTTCCACACCGCGAGGCCGGGGACGCCCAGGCCGTCGACCGGGAAGCCGTCGGTCAGCACGTACTCCGGTGAGGTCGACAGCGACACCAGCGCCCGCCGCATCGCCGCCAGGTTGCACACGTGCAGGCCGCGGGAGTCGACCTCGGTGGCCGGGATGATCATGACGGACCAGGCCAGCGCCCGGTCGACGACCTCGGCGTAGACCCGCTCGCGCGCGGCCGGGGTCAGCAGCTTGGAGTCGGCGAGCCCGGGCACCTCGCCGCGCTTGCCCTCGGGCAGGATCGCGGCCGCGGCCACCAGCGGACCGGCACAGGCGCCGCGGCCGGCCTCGTCGGCGCCGGCCACGAAACGGAAGCCGCGGCGCTGCAGGGCGCGCTCGAGGGCGTAGATGCCGCCCTCCCGGCGGACGACGGTGCGGGGTGGCGCGAGCATCAGCTGACCACCTCCGTGAGACCCCGCAACAGCCGGGCCAGCGTACGGGGAAAGATCTGCTCGGAGCTCGCCTCGATCTCCTCGGCCGACCACCACCGATGCTCCGTGATGGTCTGCTGCTCGTCCTCGTCCATGCCCGCGGTGTCGATCTGCCACTCGGCGACCCGCAGCAGGAAGAAGTCCTGATCCTGGCGGTAGGCCCGCTCCCGGTAGCTGAACTCGGTCACCTCGTGCCACACGGGCTCGCCCAGCTCGGCCGGGTCCACCCGCAGGCCCGTCTCCTCGGCGAGCTCGCGGGCGGCGCCCTCGGCGGGCGTCTCACCCTCCTCGATGCCGCCGCCCGGGGTGAACCACCAGCGTTCCCCGGGACGGGCCGGGTCGCCGCCGTGCAGCAGCAGCGTGCGGCCGGCCCGGTCGACGAGCAGCACGCGCGCGGCACGGCGGTCGATCTGGGTCACGCATCAAGCCTATTGCGCCCGGGGTGGATCTATCGAGCGGGTGCTACTTTGCCGCCGTCGCGTCGGGAATGTCGTCGAAGCCCGACGGCACCGAGAGCCACGTCGCCCGGCTGACCGGCCAGAACACGGTGAAGGCACGGCCGATCACCGAGTCCTCGGGGATGGTCGCCTCCTGGATGTCGCTGGTCTCCTCGTAGTGCTCGAGGGAGTCGCCGGAGGCCGAGCGGTGGTCGCCCATCACCCAGAGCCGGTCGTTCGACACCGTGATCTTGAACTTGCGGTCGGCGGCCGGGTCCTGGTTGCCGTCGGCGTCCTTGTAGATGTACGGCTCGTCGAGCGAGTGGCCGTTGATCATCAGGCGTTCCTGCGCGTCGCAGCACTCGACGGTGTCGCCGGGCGTGCCGATGATGCGCTTGATGAAGTCTTCGCCCTCGGCGCCGGACTGCCAGTCCGCCGGGGCCTTGAAGACGATGATCTCGCCGCGGCGCGGGTCGCGGAAGTCGTAGACGAGCTTGTTGACCAGCACCCGGTCCAGCACGTTGAGGGTGTGCTCCATCGAGGGCGACGGGATGTAGAACGTCTGCAGGACGAAGGCGCGCACGAGAACGGCGACGAGGATCGCCACCCCCAGCAGGATCGGAAGCTCGCGCCAGAAGGAGCCGCGGCGCTTGGTGGTGGGCTGCTCGTCAATCACGAACGGAGCCTACGTCGCCGGGTCACGAAGAGCAGTCCGGAACGCGCGGATAGCGCGGCACTAAACAGAATCGGGAGGACGAAAGCGTCAGCGGCCGGGTCGTCCCGGCGCACCGGAACCCGCCCCTCGGCGGCCGCGGTCGGGTGGTCGGCGGCGTATGTCTTCCACACATCCGGAACGGAGAGGCTGGTGAAGCGACTGCTGGGCCAGACGATGACGAACGCGCGCCCGATGATGTTCTTGATCGGCACCGGACCCTGGCAGCGGGCGTCCTGCGAGACGGCGCGATGGTCGCCCATGACGAACATCTCACCCTGCGGGATGGTGATCTCGGCGAACCGGCGGCTGGTGCACTGCGTCGGGTTCGGCGGCTGGTTGAGATCGGAGTTGTAGCCGTCGGCGATGTACGACTCGTCGATGCCGACCCCGTTCACGGTGATCCGGCCCTTGTCGTCACAACAGGCGACCTTGTCACCGGGCAGGCCGATCACTCGTTTGATGAAGTCGCGCTCACCCGGACGGCTGACGCCGACAAGATCACCGATGGTACGGCCGAGCTTGGCCCCGAAGCTGTTGCTGACCGGCTCGGTCACCTCGGGCGCCCAGTTGTCGGTGCCGCGGAAGACCACGATCTCGCCCCGCACCGGGTCGCGCAGGTCGTAGACCACCTTGTTGACCAGGACCCGGTCCTTCACCAGCAGCGTCTTCTCCATCGACCCGCTGGGGATGTAGAAGGCCTGCACCAGGAAGGTGCGGATCAGGACGGCCAGGCAGAACGCCACCACCAGCAGCAGCGGCAACTCCTGCCATAGGGGCATCTCCTTGCGCCGGATCATCGAGCGCCGTCGCCGCTCGGACGGCCGATAGCCCTGCATCGGTTCCACGCTTCGCATCTCCCGCCGCCGCCGACCCGCCGAACCGCTCCGGAAACAGCGCTAATCCCTCTGAATACAGAGCTACCGCCCGAAAGTACGGGCGGTAGCACTGGAAGGGTTCACATTGATCCCATCCGGCACAAGAGCAAGCGTAGTTCCCCCAGCGCCGGAATCGATAAGGATCAGACGGTCTGCTTCTCCCGAAGCTCCTTGATCTTGGCCTTCTTGCCCCGCAGCTCGCGCAGGTAGTAGAGCTTGGCGCGCCGCACGTCACCGCGGGAGACGACCTCGATGCGGTCGATCGCCGGGCTGTTGATCGGGTAGGTCCGCTCGACACCGACGCCGAAGCTGATCTTCCGGACCTTGAAGGTCTCGCGGAGGCCGGCGCCCTGGCGGGCGATCACGACGCCCTGGAACACCTGCACACGGGAACGGTTGCCCTCCACGACCCGGGCGTGCACCTTGACGGTGTCACCGGCGCGGAAGGAGGGAAGGTCGGTGCGCTGCGACTGGGCGTCGAGAGCGTCCAGCGTGTTCATCGCTGCATCCTCGTCGTGCTGAGGCGCATCGGGAGTTCGATGCGCGAGGTGGGTACTTCTGATCTCCTTACGGGGATCCTCGTCCTCACTCCGCGGCGCGGAGGGAAAACGGCAACCTCACTACTCTGCCACATCCGGCGGCGTGATCCGAAATCCGGCCTCGTCCAGCGTCTTCCTGTCCGCTTTGTCGAGAGCGTCGGCCGGGTACCCGGCCATCAGGTCCGGTCGCCGGGCGGCGGTCCGCAGCAGGGACTGGTCGCGCCGCCAGCGGGCGATCTTCCCGTGGTCACCGGAGCGGAGCACCTCGGGCACCGGACGGTCGCGCCACACCGCCGGCTTGGTGTACATCGGGGCCTCGAGCAGCCCGTGGGCGTGCGACTCCTCGTCCAGCGAGGCCGCGTTGCCGAGCACGCCGGGCAGCAGCCGGGTCACCGCTTCCATGATCACGATGACCGCCACCTCGCCGCCGAAGAGCACGTAGTCCCCGAGCGAGATCTCCCGGACCGGCATCCGCTCCGCCGCGTCGTCGATCACCCGCTGGTCGATCCCCTCGTACCGGCCGCAGGCGAAGATCAGGTGGTCGAGCGCGGCGAGCTCGTGGGCGTCGGCCTGGGTGAACCGCTTGCCGACCGGGGACGGGACGATCAGGGTGCCCTCGCCGACGGCGTCGAGGGCCTGGCCCCACGGCTCGGGGCGCATGACCATGCCGGGGCCGCCGCCGTACGGGGTGTCGTCGACCGTCCGGTGCACGTCGTGCGTCCAGGTACGCAGGTCGTGCACGGTCAGGTCGAGGGCGCCGGTGGCCCGGGCCTTGCCGATCAGCGACAGCTCGAGCGGAGCCAGGAACTCCGGAAATATCGTGATGACGTCGACGCGCATGCTCAGAGGTCCAGCAGGCCCTCGGGCAGGTCGACCACGATCTTGCCGCCGGTGACGTCCACGGTCGGCACGAGCGCGGTGACGAACGGGATCAACGCCTGCCCGCCGCCCGATTTGTCGAGAACAATGAGGTCCGACGCCGGCGCGTGGTCGATCCGGGCGACGGCGCCCAGGTCGGAACCGTCCGTGGTCACCACGCGCAGCCCGACCAGCTGGTGGTCGTGGAACTCGTCCGGGTCCGACGGCGGCTTCAGGGAGGAGCTCTCGACCTGGAGCAGCACACCGCGCAGGGCCTCGGCGATGTTGCGGTCGTGGACGCCCTCGAACTGGACGATCCCGCGGCCCTGGTGCCAGCGCACGGACTCGACGACCAGCGACGGCGGCACCTGGTAGACGACGCCGGGAGCCGCCGCCGGCCCGGAGCTCACCCGGCGGTCCCGGGGGACCTCCGTGACGAACTCCGAGCCCGCGACGAAACGCTCTTCCGGCTCGTCGGTCCGCACGGAGACCGAGACCTCGCCCCGGATCCCGTGCGGCTTTCCGATCTGGCCGACTACAAGAAGCATCGGTCAGTAGGCGTCGACGATGTCGACGCGGATGCCGCGCCCACCGATCGAGCCGATGACCTGCCGCAGGGCCTTCGCCGTCCGCCCGCCGCGCCCGATGACCGTTCCCAGATCCTCCGGGTGCACGCGAACCTCGAGCCGCTTGCCGCGGCGCGAGTCGACGAGCCGGACCCGGACGTCGTCCGGGTTGTCGACAATGCCCTTGACGAGGTGCTCCAGCGCGGGCCGGAGCGCCCCGTCAGCTCGCGTCGGCGCCGGCAACGGTCGTTCCCTCAGCCTGGACAGCGCCGGCACCGGCGGGGTCCTCTGCGGTCTCGGCGACGGCCTCGCGGTTGGGCTCGGCGGCCTCGACGGTCCGGGTCTCGGTCGGCTTGGCCTCGGCGGCCTCCGGCGCGGCGGCCGGCTTCGACTCGGTCTTCGCCGACTTCTTCGGGGTGGCCGGCTTGGTGTCGGCGACGCCCGCGGCCGACTTGGCCTCGGCCTCGTACAGCTCGGTGCGGCTCTTCTTCTCCGGCGCCACGAGCAGCGGCGGCGGCGCGGGAAGGCCCTTGAACTGCTGCCAGTCGCCGGTCTTCTCCAGCAGGCGCTGCACGGCCTCGCTCGGCTGGGCGCCGACCGAGAGCCAGTACTGCACGCGCTCGGACTTCACCTGGATGATCGAGGGGTCTTCCTTCGGCTGGTAGATGCCGACGTACTCGATGGCACGGCCGTCGCGCTTGGTGCGCGAGTCGGCGACGACGATGCGGTACTGCGGGTTGCGGATCTTGCCCATCCGCAGGAGCCGGATCTTAACGGCCACGGTGTTTTCGCTCCTGATGACTGCGTGAGTTTTGAGGCTGGGACCCACGTGGGGATGCGGGACCGTGGCCTCGGGGATGGCAACGCGCTCAGGGTTAGAGGGCGCCTCACGCGTGCCAAGCGAATCCATTCTGCCAGACCGGGGCGGCCGGCTCCCAATCGGCCCCGAATTAGGCCTTGGGCCGGTCCCAACCGGCGGGCACGGTCGCGGGTACCGGCCAGGCGGGGTCGGGGCGGAAGTCGGTCCAGGTGCCGTCGAAGGGGAACTCGGCCGCCTCGGCCTGCTTGATCACGCGGCGGCCCTCGGCCCAGACCGCTTCCTCGTCCGGCACCCAATAGTGCCCGGGGACGGCCAGGCGCTCGGCGAACTCGTCCTCGTCCTTCCACTCCCAGGTGTGGTCGCGGTGCACCACGACGTCGAGGTCCTGGTCGGTGACGTCGACCCCGCCGATCGGGCCGTCGTCCCAGCGGGCGGCGCGCTCCTCGAGATTCACGTACCAGTCGGTGAACTCGCCGCTGTCGTCGCGGAAGAACCAGACCGAGTGGTCCGCGTCCGGCGGGATGAACTTGAGCACGCCCGGGCCCTGCCAGCGGCCCGGGACCGGGCGGTGCGGCAGGGTCGCCCACTCGGCGAACGGCATCTGCCGGATGCGCCGGCCGTCCGGCGCCACGAGACCGATCACCGCGGTGCCGCGGGCCAGCCACAACAGCAGCCCGCGGTCGTCGTCGGAGATCACCCGGCAGGGCCGGACCGCGCTCAGCTCGCCGCCCGAGAAATTCCGGTAGAGGATCGTGCGGCCGGGAGCGAAGCGCATCAGTACGAGCGGGCCAGGTAGGCGATCAGGCCCGGTTCCTCGTCCGAGTCGGGCATCGTGCCGTCGTCGCGGGTGAGGCAGCGGACCGTGACGGCCTTGCCGTTCGCCTCCTTCTCCCCCGCCTCGCCGATCGCCGACCACGGCACCCGGGCCCAGCCGGTCTGGGCCGCCTCGATCGCGTCGCCGAGCGTCTTGACGTCGACCGTGCGCTCCTCGCGAAACGCCAGCGCGTCGTCGTAGAGGCGCTGCTGGTCGGCCTTGAGCGCGGAGGTCACCGCGCCGACGAGGTCGCCGATCGGGATCGGGGACTTCGAGCCGTCCACGCGGCGGGCCACCGTCACGTTGCCGGAGGCGAGATCGCGCGGTCCGACCTCGACCCGGATCGGTACGCCCTGCAGCTCGGCGTCCACGGCCCGGCGGCCGAAGGGGATGTCGGCCCGGTCGTCGAGCTTCACCCGTACGCCCGCCGCCTTGAGCTCGTCGCGCAGCTTGGCCGCCGCCTCGGTGACGCCCTCGCCCGCCTTGACCACCATGACCTGCACCTGGATCGGCGCCAGGCGCGGCGGAAGCCGCAGGCCGTTGTCGTCGCCGTGCACCATGATCAGCCCGCCCATCATGCGGGTCGAGGTGCCCCACGACGTGGTCCAGGCGTGCTCGACCGAGCCGGCCGCCGACGAGTACGTGATGTCGAACGCCTTCGCGAAGTTCTGCCCGAGCTCGTGCGAGGTGCCCATCTGCAGCGCCTTGGTGTCGCCCATCATGGCCTCGACGGTCATCGTGTTCGTCGCGCCGGCGAACCGCTCACCCCTGGTCTTGCGGCCGGGGATCACCGGTACGGCCAGGATCTCCTCCATGAACGCCTGGTACACGTTCTTGTGGATGTCACGCGCGTGCTCACGGGCGTCGGCCTCGGTGGCGTGCGCGGTGTGGCCCTCCTGCCAGAGGAACTCGGTCGTGCGCAGGAACGTGCGCGGGCGCAGCTCCCAGCGGACCACGTTCGCCCATTGGTTCAAAAGCAACGGCAGGTCACGGTACGAGTCGACCCACTTCGCCATGAACTCGCCGATGACCGTCTCGCTGGTCGGGCGTACCACCAAGGGCTCCGCGAGCTGCTTGCCGCCCGCGTGGGTGACCACCGCGAGCTCGGGCGAGAAACCCTCCACGTGGTCGGCCTCACGGCGCAGGTAGCTCTCCGGGATGAACAGCGGGAAGTACGCGTTCTGCACGCCCGCTTCCTTGATGCGCGCGTCCATGTCGGCCTGCATGCGCTCCCAGATGGCGTAGCCCGTCGGCCGGATCACCATGGTGCCCCGGACCGGGCCGTTGTCGGCCAGCTGCGCCTTGGCGATCAGGTCCTGGTACCAGCGGGGGAAGTCCTCCGCACGCGGAGTGAGCACTCGAGCCATGAGCCAGCATCCTAGCCGCGCCTCTTGCGCAACCTGTCCGGCGGGCTTCCCGTGTCTTGTAGGGGAAGGGCGGTGGAGATGACGGGGACCCACGACTTCGACGCGTTCTACCGGGACACGGCCCGGCGTCTCGCCCGGTACGCGTACGGGCTGACCGGCGATCCGGCCGAGACGCAGGATCTGGTGCAGGAGGCGTACGCGCGAGCCTGGCAGCGGTGGCGACGCCTCTCCGCGTACGAGAACCCGGAAGCCTGGCTGCGGATGGTGGTCAACCGCCTCGCCTCGGACCGCTGGCGCCGCCTGGGCGTGCGCCGTGCCCGGGCCGTCCTCGACCCGCCGCCACCGCCCGCGCCGCCGCCGTCGGAGAACACCGTGCTGCTGGTGACGGCGATGCGTGCGCTGCCGCCGGCGCATCGCCGGGCGCTGGCCCTGCACTACCTGCTCGACCGCTCGGTGGCGGAGATCGCCGCGGAGACCGGCGTCGCCACCGGCACGGTCAAGTCCTGGCTGTCCCGCGGCCGGGCCGGACTGGCCGCGGCGCTCGACCCCGCCGACGCCGCCCTGACCGTGGAGGGAAGCACCGATGCCCGTTGACCTCGACGACCTGTTCACCGCCCTGGCCGGCCAGGCCGACGCCATCCCGCTCGGCACCGCGGACCGGGCCCGGCGCCGGGGCCGGCAGCGCACTCGCAACCGGGTCGCCGCCCTGTCCGCCGCCGTCGCGGTGTGCCTGGTCACGGCCGGGGTCGCCGGGTTCCTCGCCGGCACCCGGCGGGACGGCCACCCGGTCTCGCCGCCGAGCCACGCGCTGCCGGAGGTGGGCGCGCCGATCCCGCTCGGCGGCGGCCTGCGGGACACCTGGTCGGCGATCGCCGGCGGGCGCGTCTTCACCGCCTGGTCGGACGCGCAGGGCCGGGTCGGCGTGGTCGCGACCGACCCGGCGACCGGCGCCGCCCTCTGGACGGACCGGACGGTGGAGCGGAACGCCCAGCTGGTCGATCTGCGCGCCACGAGTCCGGCGGTCCTGCTCATCGCCGGCACGACCCGGCGGACGGTCACCGCCCTGCGCCCGGCCGACGGCCGCCAGCTCTGGCGGCTCACGGTGGGCGAGAACGACGCGCTGGTGCCGCACCCGCGGGCGCTGGTGCGCTGGTCGGCGACGACCAGGGAGACCGAGGGGTACGACTGGGCGACCGGGACCCGGATCTGGTCGGGCGCCCCCGGCGGCGACTCGCCGATACGCACGTTCGGCATGCGGACGGCGGGCGACCCGACGCCGGACGGCTACACCGGCGACGCGGTCGTGCAGCTGACCACGACGGGCCGGGCGGTGGTCCGGGACGCCGGTACCGGCGCCGTCCGGCATACGACGTCGGCCGGCAGCCCGCGCCGGGACGGCCTGGCCGCCGTGATCGACGGCCGGCTCTACACCGAGGAGGAGTCGGGCGGGGTCCGCGTGACCGACCTCGACTCGCCCGGGGGCGGCTCGGCGGTGATCGCCACCGGGGCCGGCCTGGTGAGCTTCGACGTCTGCGGGAACGAACGGCTGTGCGTGCTCGATCAGGCGAGCGACGGCCGCACCACGGTGGCCGCGATCGACCGGGCGACGGGGCGCACGCTCTGGCGGGTGGCCGGGCCGCCGGGCCCGGCCGGCCTGTCGGCTCGGGGGGACCACGTCCTGGTCAGCGGGGGCGGCACGACGGTGCTGTACGACGCGGCCGGCGCCGAGGTCGTCCGCACCCCCGACGCCGAGGTCGGCTGGCTCACCCCGGGAACGCTGGTGATGTATCCGGCGCTGGCGCCGGGAACGGTCACGACGTTCCGGGTCGGCGACCGCCGGCTGACCCGGCTCGGCGAGGTGCCGACGCGCAACGGCCGGTGCGTGCACACGAGCGACCGGCTGATCTGCCCGACCGCGACCGATCTGCGGGTCTGGACGCTCACCGGATGATCTGGCCGCGCAGGACGATCCGCGAGGGTGCGCGCACCACCCTCAGGTCGGCCCGGGGGTCGGCCTCGTAGACCACCAGGTCGGCGAGGCCGCCCTCGACCAGGCCGGGGAAGCCCAGCCACTCCCGCGCCTTCCACGAGGCGGACGCGATGATGTCGGCGGCCGGCAGCCCCGCCTCCTGCATGATCAGCATCTCCTCGGCCGCGAGCCCGTGCCGGATGCCGCCGCCGGCGTCGGTGCCGATGTAGATCGGCACGCCCGCCTCGTGCGCGGCCCGCACCACCGACGGGAACCGGTCCCGCAGCGCGATCATGTGGTCGGCGTACCCGGCGAACTTCGCGCGCGCCTGCTCGGCGATGTTCCCGAACGTCCGAATGTTGATCATCGTGGGCACGAGCGCGGTCCCGCGCCGGGCCATCTCGTCGATCAGGTCCTCGCTCAACCCGGTGCCGTGCTCGACCGAGTCGACCCCGGCCCGCACCATGATCTCCACACCCTCCTCGGAGAACGTGTGCACGGCGGCGCGGGCGCCGGCCGCGTGCGCCGCCTCGACCGCGGCGGTCATGGTGGCGGCGTCCCAGGAGGGCGCGAGGTCGCCGACGCCGCGGTCGATCCAGTCCCCCACGATCTTGACCCAGCCGGTGCCGGCCTTGGCCTGGGCGGTGACGGTGGCCGCGACGTCTTCCGCCGCGACCTCGATACCGATGTCGCGCAGGTACCGCTTCGGCGGCGCGACATGCCGGCCGGCGCGGGCGAGGCGCGGGATCCCGGGCTCGTCGTCGAGCTCCGGATAGGGGTACGGCGAGCCGGCGTCCCGCAGTGCCAGCACCCCGGCGTCGCGGTCGATGACGGCCAGCTCGCGGGCCTGGTCGAGGTGCTCGATCGGCTTGGCCCCGTAGGCGATGCCGAGGTGGCAGTGCGCGTCGACGAGCCCCGGGACGATGAAGCCCCCGTCACTGATAGTCTCGGCGTCGGAGACCGGCTCGTACGTGACCCGATCGCCGACCAGCCACAGATCCCGGACCTCACCGTCGGGCAGCACCGCCCCACGCACATGGAATGCCATGGGACAGTCCTACCCGATCACGGCGACGTCGTCAGGGCCGGGCTGCTTCGTCAAGGTAGGCGCGCCGGCGGGTCCAGGCCGGCAGGTCCAGCGTGATCTTCCATGGCTGGTCCAGGACGACCAGTTCGTCGGTGGGCGGCCGGCCCTCGTAAGCGCCGTCCGGTCCGATCAGATACTGGGTGAAGGTGACCCGCTCGGCCAGCGGATCGATGATCCAGTAGGCGGGTATACGAAGATCCGCATACCGCTCGAGCTTGTCCCGGCGATCGTTGCGGCGCGACGACGGCGAGATCACCTCGACGACGAGCAGGGTGTCGGCCGCCGGGACGGGCGATCGGCGGGAACCCTCCGCAGTGAAGACCATGACGTCGGGCCGGAACTCATTACGGCGGTCGAGCAGGACGCGCTGTTCCACGTTGACGACGAGGTCAGGCGGACAGTTCTCCTCCAGCGCATAGCCGAGTCTCATGCTGATGGTCTGATGGATGGGAAGGGCATTGGGGGTCAAGACGAGCCTTCCGTCGATCAACTCACAGCGAAGATCCTCAGGAAGGTCAGTCAGGTCATCCACGGTCAGGTCATCCCGGCCGAGCAGATAGTCAATCAAGTCTTGCCCGGCGAGGGGCAGCGCAGCGGTCATCGAATCCTCCTCGATGGGATCGATGTCCACCGTACTGGACCCTCGCCTAGTTGCTCAACGCCTAATGTGCACGCGACTAGTTCTCGTCGTCCTTCTTCGGCTGCTTCATCAGCTTGTTGAAGTCGATGTTCGGGAGCTTGAACCCGCCCGCACCCCCGCCGCCCAGCGCGTTCGGGTCGAGGCCCGGCGGGAGCTGGGGCATGCCGCCCGGGAAGCCCGCCGGCATGCCGCCGCCGGCGCCGCCGACGCGGGGACGGGAGCTGCCGCCCTTGGTGCCCTTGCGCTTGTTCTTCGGGCTCTTCGTGGCCTTGCGGCGGGCGCCGGGCAGGCCCATCATGCCGGTCATCTGCTTCATCATCTTCTGCGCGTCGGCGAAGCGGTTGAGCAGCTGGTTGACGTCCATGACGGTCACGCCCGAGCCGTTGGCGATGCGGGCCCGGCGGGAGCCGTTGAGGATCTTCGGGTTGGTGCGCTCCTGCGGGGTCATCGAGCGGATGATCGCGGTGACCCGGTCGAAGTGGGAGTCGTCGAGCTCGTCGAGCTGGGCCTTCATCTGACCCATGCCGGGCATCATGCCGAGGATGTTGGCGATCGGGCCCATCCGGCGCACGGCGGTCAGCTGCTCGAGGAAGTCCTCCAGGGTGAACTGCTCGCCACCGAGCAGCTTGGAGGTCATCTTCTCTTTCTGGTCCTCGTCGAAGGCCTGCTCGGCCTGCTCGATGAGGGTCAGCACGTCGCCCATGCCGAGGATGCGGCTGGCCATCCGGTCGGGGTGGAAGAGGTCGAAGTCCTCGAGCTTCTCACCGGTCGACGCGAAGAGGATCGGCTCGCCGGTCACGTGCCGGACCGAGAGCGCGGCGCCACCGCGGGCGTCGCCGTCGAGCTTGGAGAGCACCACGCCGGTGATGCCGACGCCGTCGCGGAACGCCTCGGCGGTCTGCACCGCGTCCTGGCCGACCATGGCGTCGATGACGAAGATGACCTCGTCGGGGTCGACCGCGGCCCGGATGTCGCGCGCCTGCTGCATCATCTCGGCGTCGATGCCGAGACGGCCGGCGGTGTCGACGATGACGATGTCCTTGGCCTGGCGGCGGGCGTACTCGATGGAGTCCTTGGCCACCTGGACCGGGTCGCCGACGCCGTTGCCGGGCTGCGGCGCGTAGACCTCGACGCCGGCCCGGCCGCCCAGCACCTGCAGCTGGTTGACCGCGTTGGGGCGCTGGAGGTCGGCCGCGACCAGCAGCGGCTGGTGTCCCTGGTTCTTGAGCCAGCGGGACAGCTTGCCGGCCAGCGTGGTCTTACCGGAGCCCTGCAGACCGGCCAGCATGATCACGGTGGGCGGGTTCTTGGCGAACTGCAGCCGCCGCCCCTCGCCGCCGAGGATGTTGATGAGCTCCTCGTGGACGATCTTGATGATCTGCTGCGCGGGGTTGAGGGCCTGGGAGACCTCGGCGCCCCGGGCGCGGTCCTTCAGGTTGAAGATGAAGGACTTGACCACGGGCAGCGCAACGTCCGCCTCGAGCAGCGCGAGGCGGATCTCGCGAGCGGTGGCGTCGATGTCGGCATCGGTGAGCCGGCCCTTGCCCCGGAGCTTGCCGAAGATTCCGGACAGGCGGTCACTCAGAGTGTCAAACACGGTTGGAACTTCCCGTTGGTCAGAGTGAAGTCGATGCCGCCAAGCCTAGCCGCCCGCGTTCCGGCTCACCGGTTGCGCATGCGGTAGGTCTTCTGGGCGGCCTCGATGCGCCGCTGGGTGCGGGTGCCGGGCGCGATCGACTTCTTGACCTTGCCGTACACGTACAGGCCGCCGCCGACCACGAGCGCGCCCACGATCAGGTAGAACAGCGCGGGCCCGATCAAGGAGCTGACCACCCAGCCGACCACGATCACGCCGAGGATCAGCGCGACCAGAAATGCCACAGCCTTGCCCATCGGGTCCTCCCCCGGGTCGAAAACCTCGCCCATCCACCATGCCTCAGGCGAGCAACCCTGCCCATCGGCGGTAACCCTGAGCGCACCCGTAGGGGTCGAGCACGGCCGTTTACCCGCGCACCACCGGCCAAACGGCGTATACCGGCGATATCAGGCGTCACGCAAGTGCATGTCCGTACCGATATCGACCGCAACCTCGGGCCGGACAGGCCGTTGAGGCCTTGTGACGACGGACCCCCGGCGGAAGGACGACGGCGTGCCTATACGGCGGATCCTGCGACACACGCCCTGGCCGGTGCGCCGGCGGGTGATGGCCGGCGTGCAACACAAGCTGCTGCGCTACCTGCCGGCCGAGCGGCGGCTGGCGACGGCACGGCGGGTGGTTCCGCTGGCCGGGGGCGGCGCGGCGCTCGCGCGGGGCCGGTCCGGGCTGGGGCGCGTCACGGCCCGGGTGACCGATCAGGCGACACCCGCGGGCGTACGCCGGGAGAACCTCGATCGTGTGGTGACTGCTCTGGAGACGGCCGCCATCGAATGGTTCCGCATCCCGATCGACTCGCTCACCGGTTCGGCCGTGGCCGTACGGGAAGAGGACCGCAACCGGGTGATCTCCCTGCTCGAGACGCTGAGCGCGAGCGACGCCGGCCTGCTCGAAGTGGTCCGCCCGCAGGGCACGCACGGCCGTCGGGGCCGGCGGAAAGCCGACGTGCTGAGGCTGAGCCGGCCCGTGACCGATCCGGGCGGCACCCTGGTGTTCGGCCCCGAGTACGGCTGCGAGATCGAGTTCTGGCGCACCGTGGACGGCACCCTCGTCGGCCCGCGCAGCAACCCGGTCGCCGACGTGGTGCCCCTGGGCGAGCCGATCGTCGACGCCCCCGAGGCGGTCTTCGGGTCGTTCAGCGCGCCCGGCGACCCCGCCTCGTACCGGACCCGCGAGATCTTCACCATGGTCAGTCCGGACCGGATCGCCTTCCCGATCGACGTGGTCTACACCTGGGTGGACGGCGGCGACCCGGCCTGGCGCGAGCGCAAGGCCGCCGCGCTGCGCGAGAACGGCTGGGTGGCCGAGGTCAGTGGCCAGGCCGCCAACGACTCGCGGTTCGCCTCCCGCGACGAGCTGCGCTACTCGCTGCGCGCGCTGCACGCCTTCGCCCCCTGGGTGCGGCACATCTTCCTGGTCACCGACGACCAGGTGCCGGCCTGGCTGGACACCTCCCGGCCGGACCTGACCGTGGTCAGCCACCGGGAGATCTTCGGCGACACCGGGCGGCTGCCGACCTTCAACTCGCAGGCCATCGAGTCGCGGCTGCACCGGATCCCGGGGCTGGCCGAACACTTCCTCTACCTGAACGACGACGTCTTCATCGCCCGGCCGGTGCCGCCCGAGATGTTCTTCACGCCCGGCGGCCTGACCCGGTTCTTCCCGTCCACCGCGCTGGTCGACTCGGCGCCGAAGAGCCCCGGCGACGCGCCGGTCAACTCGGCCGGCAAGAACAACCGCAAGCTCATCCAGGAAGCCTTCGGGCGGGTGCTGACCCGCAAGATGAAGCACACGCCGCACCCGTCCCGCCGCAGCGTGCTGGCCGAGATCGAGCTGCGCTTCGCCGAGCACGTGACGGCCACGGCCGGCCACCAGTTCCGGCATCCCGAGGACGTCTCGCTGCTCAGCTCGCTGCAGCAGTACTACTCGTACCTGACCGGCCGGGCCGCCCCGGGCGAGATCAACTACATGTACACCGACCTGGCCGACCCGGCGACGCCGATGCGGCTGGCCCGGGTGCTGCACGACCGGCACCTGGACGCGTTCTGCCTCAACGACACCGACTCGTCGGCGTCGGCCGCGGCCGAGCAGGCGGCGTTGCTGGCCGAGTTCCTGCCCAAGTACCTGCCGTTCCCGTCGCCGTACGAGCTGGCCACGCCCCGGCCCGCGACGGCCGCGCTGACGGCCGGTCCCAGCGCGCCGGCCGCTCGTACCGCGCCGGCCGCGCCGGCTTCGACGCCGCGCACGCCGCTGGTGGCGCGACAGGGCACGCGCTCGGACGACCTGGTGCACCCGGACATCGCGCTGCCCTCGCAGCCGTCCGCGCCGGCTCAGTCCTCGTCGTCTTCTTCGTCCTCGTCCACATCTTCGTCCTCTTCTTCCTCCTCCTCCGACGCCACCGTGGCACCCAGAAAAGAGGAAATTTCGTGACTTTTGATGTTGTGGTGCTCGGCCTCGGGTACGTCGGTCTGCCGCTCGCGCAGCAGGCCACCCGGGCCGGCATGAAGGTCCTCGGCTTCGACGTCAACCAGCGGGTGGTCGACTCGCTCGCGGCCGGCCGGTCGCACGTGGACGACCTCGGGGACGCGGATGTGGCCGAGATGCTGGCGGGCGGATTCCGTACGACCGCGGACGAGAAGGTGATCGGCACCGCCGGAACCGCCGTGATCTGCGTGCCCACCCCGCTCGCCGAGGGCGACGGCCCGGACCTGCGCGCCGTGGTCGGCGCCACCGAGGCGATCGGCCGCAACCTGCGCCCCGGCATGCTGGTCGTGCTCGAGTCGACCACCTATCCCGGCACCACCGACGAGGTCGTGCGCCCGCTGCTCGAGAAGCTCTCCGGCCTGACCGCCGGCATCGACTTCCACCTGGCCTTCTCCCCCGAGCGCATCGACCCCGGCAACGAGCGCTTCGGCCCGCGCAACACGCCCAAGGTGGTCGGCGGCTACACCCCGGCCTGCGCCGACCGGGTGGCCGCCTTCTACGGCCGGTTCGTCGACACCGTGGTGCGCACGCGCGGGACCCGCGAGGCGGAGACGGCGAAGCTGCTGGAGAACACGTACCGGCACGTGAACATCGCGCTGGTCAACGAGATGGCCCGGTTCTGCCACGAGCTCGACATCGACCTCTGGGACGTGATCAACGCGGCCTCGACCAAGCCGTTCGGCTTCCAGGCCTTCTACCCCGGTCCGGGCGTCGGCGGGCACTGCATCCCGATCGACCCGAACTACCTCTCCCACAACGTGCGGAGCAAGCTCGGCTATCCGTTCCGCTTCGTCGAGCTCGCGCAGGAGATCAATGCGACGATGCCCTCGTACGTCGCCCGCCGCGCCCAGAATCTGCTGAACGCCGACGGCCAGGCCGTGCACGGGGCCACGATCCTGCTGCTGGGCGTGACCTACAAGGCGAACATCGCCGACCAGCGCGAGTCGCCGGCCACGCCGCTGGCCCGCCAGCTGGCCACCCTGGGCGCGACCGTCCTCTACCACGACCCGCACGTCCCGTCCTGGACCGTCGGCGACGTCGAGGTGACCCGGACCGACGACCTCGAGGGCGCCGCCGCGGCCGCCGACCTGGTCATCCTGGTGCAGCACCACCGCGAGTACGACGCCGACCACCTGGCCCGGGTGGCGAAGCGCTTCTTCGACACCCGCGGCGTGACGACGGTCCGCGAGGCCCACCGCCTCTGACGGCGCGGCCCTTTGCTCTGCTCACCAATACGCGCGTCGCCCTGTTCGCCGGTCGCATCCCGATCGGCGTGCGGGGCGACAGCATTTGCGGCGGACGTATCGGTGAGCAGAGTGAGCAGAGCCCGGGCGATCAGCTCTGCGGATGCACCTCATCCTCGACGGGGAAGCGCTCGCGGGGCGGGTGCAAGTCGGCCGGGAGCGGAAACGGGTCGGGCTCGGGGCGGAACGTCCAGCGGGAGTTGAGCGAGTAGTTCAGCAGCGGGATGGCGACCAGGGCCACGGCCTGGACCGGCGGATAGGGGGCATGAAGGACCTCGGTGCCGAGCCACAGGACCGCGGTGTTCAAGGTGAAGGCGGCGGCGGTCACGGTGAGGAACTTGGCGCCGGCGCGGGCGTGGGCCGCGGTCGAGCGGAACACCCAGGCGTGCTGCAGGACGTACGAGACGACGACGCTCGCGGCGAAACCGGCGGCCGACGCGGTCACCGGCCGCACCCCCAGGCCGTCGGCGAGGACGAGTCCCACGCCGAAGTGGGTGAGGGCGCTCGCGCCACCGCTGACGGCATAGCGGACCAGGCGGGCGATCATCGGCAGAACGGCCGGCCGTACATCTGGCGGGTGGCCATCGACGCCGTCAGGTCCATGCGCTCGGTGGCGCTGTGCGTGCCGGGCAGTTCGCCCGAGGCGAAACGCGAGTAGGGCGTCCGGCGGAAGATGTCGTCGAACTGCCGGAGCAGGTCGCAGCGCCGGGCCTGGCCGGCGGGAGACGGGTCGAACTGGGCCACCTCGGCGGCGATGCGGGCGGTCACCGTCGCGTACGGGAGACGGTTGCTGGTCTGGGTGAAGGACTGGTTGACCGCGGCGGTGCCGGCGCCGGCCAGGGTCAGCGCGACCAGCGCGGTGCGGCTTGCGAAGCGGCGGGTGACCAGGGCCGGCAAGGCCGTCAGCAGCAGAGCACCACCGGCCGCGGTCAGGCCGCTGTCGCGCCAGCCGACGCCCCAGCGGCCCGCGGCGGCGGCCATCTGACCCTGCTCGTTGACCGAGCCGAGCAGCGCGCCCAGCACCAGCAGCGCCCCGGCGCCGGCGGCGAGGCCGGCGGCCTGACCGCGGTCGAGCCGGGGCAGGCGCGGCAAGCCGGCGAACAGGCGGGCGGCCAGCGCCGCGAACACCACCAGCGAGACGGCCAGCACCACCTTGCTCACCGGCTGGGCGTCGTTGCGCAGGGCCTCGCCCCACTGCAGCGGGGGCAGCCACGCGGTCAGGCGGTTGGGCAGCGCGGTCAGCACGCCGGCGCCGAGCTTGAGGTCGGAGTTGCGGTAGCAGCCGCCGTCCCGGCAGGCCAGGAACAGCGCGATCCGCATCGGCACGAAGACCGGCAGGAAGCCGAGCCACAGCAGCAGGGCCGGACGCAGCCGCGGGCGGACACCGAGCACCAGCCGGTCGCGGGCCAGCAGCGCGGCGGTGGCCAGGGGCGGGGCGATCGCGGCCATCTCGTTGAAGGCGGCCAGGGCGGCGCCGGCGACGATCAGCAGCACGCCGAGCCGCGGAGCGCGGCAGACCCAGGCGGCCACCGCGAGCACCAGGGCGGCGGTGCCGAAGTACAACCCTCCGAAGAGGACGGTCGCGCTGTTCCCGCCGGCCGCGCACAGGCAGCAGCCGATCGCGAACGGCAGCAGGGCCAGCGAGCGGGCGGGCGGCGCGGCGAAGAGCCGGCCGCGGCCGGTGAGGGCCTCGGCGAAGACCACGGCGGCGGCGGTGAGCAGGGCGGCGGCCAGCGCCGACAGCAGGCGGAGACCGACCTGCACCGGGAGGTGGGTGACCTCGGCGAAGAGGTACGCGCCGACGTCGACCGCCCATTCGAACATGCGCCCCAGCGGCCGGAAGTTGCCGAAGTCCACGTACATGGGAATGGTCTCGAGGTTTTGCCCGAAGATCTGGAGCGGGTGCTGCTGGACGAGCGCGCCGTGCCAGTAGACGTTGTAGCGGTGATCGGAGCCGGCGACCAGGCTGAGCAGCGGGGCGGTGGCGGCGAGCGGCACCGCGACGCAGCGGACGAAGAGCTGCCGCCACGCCGTCCGGTCGAGATCGGTGGCGACGGGCTCGGCGAGGGTGGCCGTCACTTGCGCTCCTCGACGGCGACCACCCACTGCTCGGGGACCTCGGCCACCGACCGGGCCGACTTCTCCTGCACGAGGTAGCGCGGGCGGCGGCGTACCTCCTCGTGGATGCGGGCCAGATATTCGCCGATCACGCCCAGGCCGAGCAGCACGAACGTGCCCATCACCAGCAGCAGCAGGATGACGGTCGGGAAGCCGGCCACCGAGCCGCCGCGCAGCCAGCGGATCAGCGTCTGGGCGCCGAGCAGCACCGCGAAGCCGGCGAACGCCAGGCCGCCCAGCGTGACCAGGTGCAGCGGCGCCGAGGTGAACGAGGTCAGCCCGTTGACCGCGAGCCGGAACAGCGAACGGAACGTCCAGCGGGACTCGCCGCCCTCGCGGTGGTCGATGTCGACCTCGATGGTGTCGCGCCGGAAGCCGATCCAGCTCGACGTGCCACGGAAGAACGACGAGTGCTCGGGCATGCGGAGAAGAGCATCCAGCGCCGTACGGCTGAGCAAGCGGAAGTCCGTCGCGTTGACCAGGTCCACTTTGGTCAGCCGGGTGAACGCGCGGTTGAACACCTTCCCGCCGAGCCGCCCGATCAGGCCCTGCCCGGTGCGGTTGCGCTTGACCGCCTCGACCACGTGCGCGCCGTCCCGCCAGCGCTGCACCATCGCCGGAATCGCGGACGGCGGGTGCTGCAGATCGGAGTCGATGACCACGACCGCGTCGCCGGCCGCGTGCTCGAGCCCGGCCAGCACGGCCGGCTCCTTGCCGAAGTTGCGGGAGAGCTGGATGCCGCGCACCCGCTCGTCGGCCAGCGCGTGCTGGACGATCCGGTCCCAGGAGTCGTCGGACGAGCCGTCGTCGACCAGGACCAGCTCGTAGGTCAGGCCGGCGTCGCCGAGCACCTGGCCGAGCCGGCGCACGAACCGGTCGACGCCTGGACCCTCGTTGTAGATCGGCGCGACCACCGACACGAGCGCGGTCATCGGGGCGCCGCGGTGCAGAAGCGGCGGCCGGACAGCTGCCGGGTGGCCCGATCGAGACTCATGTCGAAACGCTCCACTTCCCGCTGGTTCACGCCGTGGTGATTCGCGGTCGAGGTCTGGATGAAGGCGGCGCGCAGGGCGCAGCGGCGGGCGTCGCCGGCGGGAGTCCGGTCGAAGCCGGCGACCTCCTGCGCGATCCGGTCGTAGAGGTACGGGTAGCGGCCCGCGGCCGTGGCGTCCCGGAAGTCCTCGTTGGCGGCGGCCGAGACCGTCCCGGCGAGCACGAGAACGGTCAGCAGCACGGGGACGAAACGCCGCCAGAGGGCGACCACGAGCAGGCTCCCCGCGACCGTGGCGAGGCCGCTGTCCCGCCAGCCCGAGCCGAGGACCCCGGCCGCGGCCAGGTCCTGCACCTCGGCGTTGAGCGAAGCGAGCGTGCCGGCCAGCACGAGCAGCACGAGCGCCACGCCGGCCAGCCCGGTGGCCTGCCGGCGGTCGAGTTGCGGCCGGCCGCGCAGCCCGCGCAGGGTCCACCAGGCCAGCACCGCCAGCGCGAGCAGCGCCAGCACCGGAACCGCGGCGGCCAGGTGCGGCAGGCCGCCGCCGGTCGCCCGCGGCCACATCAGCGGCGGCAGCCAGGAGGCCATCCGGTTGGGCAGGGCGCCGGCCGCGCCGCCGAGCGCGATGTCCGAGCCGACATAGCAACCGCCGCCCGCGCAGCGCTGCCGGATGAGCAGCCGCACCGGAACGAAGACCGGCAGGAAGCCGACCCAGAGCAGCGCCGCGAACCGTACCGACGGCCCGCGCAGCGTCTCCGGGGACAGCCAGCGGAGGCCGAGCACGACTCGGCCGCGCAGCAGCACGGCGGCGGTGGCGAGCGGGACGGCCAGGTAGGCGAGCTCGTTGAAGGCGGCGAGCGCGGCCCCGAGCACGACCACGAGCACACCGGCCCGGCGCGCCCGGCAGGCCCACGCGGCCACCCCGAGCACCAGCGCGCTCGTGGTCAGGTAGAGCCCGCCGAACAGGACCGTGGTGCTGAGCCGGCCGGCCGCCACCAGCCCGGCCGCGATCGCGAACGGCAGCACGGCCGCGGCCGTCGAGGGGGGCGCGCCGAACAGCCGCGGCCGCCGCGCGGTGACCGCCTCGGCCAGCACCACCGCGGCGACCGTCAGCACGATCGCGGCCGCGAACGAGACGACCCGCAGGCCGATGTTCGCCGGGATGCCGAGGAACGCGGTGAGCGCGAACGCGGCGGTGTCCAGCGACCACTCGAGGATCCGGCCGAGCGGCCGGAAATTGCCGAGGTCGAGGAACTGCGGAACGGTCCGGACGGCGGTGACCGGCAACCGCCACGGATGGGTGAGGTAGAGGCCGCCGTTCGAGTAGACGTTGAACCGGTGGTCGGCCGACGGGGTCAGCGTGACCAGCGGCGTCAGCACCACCAGCGGAACCAGCGCGCACCGCCACCACAGCCCCCGCCACGGCCGCTCCGTCGTGGCCTCGGCCCACGGCGGAACGGCCGCCGGGCCGGCCTGCTGCGGCACGTCAACGATCTCGGCGGTCACGAAGACCCAACGAAAACGCCGAGTCGAAAGTTGCGAGACGCGCGTTGGGTCCAGGTGCGCAACGTAGCGGCTCTGGAATCCCCCGCCCGCCGGCTGCCCAGTCAGCGCGACTCGCTGCCGGCCTCGGTGCTGGGACGCGGCCACGGCTTCCGCCCCGACATCGAGGGCCTCCGCGCGGTGGCGGTGCTGCTGGTGGTGGCCGCCCACGCCGGCATTCCGGGACTGGCCGGCGGCTACGTCGGGGTGGACGTCTTCTTCGTCATCTCCGGCTTCCTGATCACCTCGCTGCTCCTGCGCGAGGCCGAGGCGACCGGGCGGATCTCGGTGGCGGGGTTCTACTGCCGCCGGGCCGTACGCCTGCTGCCCGCCGCCACCGTCGTGCTGGCGACCACGCTGATCGCCGCCCGGTTCCTGCTGCCCGTGGTGCGCCTCGGCGAGTATTGCCGGGACGCGTTGTCGGCCGCCGGCTACGTCGCCAACCTCCGCTTCGCCGCGATCGGCACCGACTACCTGAGCGCCGACCGGCCGCCCTCCCCCTTCCAGCACTTCTGGTCGCTCGCCGTCGAGGAGCAGTTCTACCTGGTCTGGCCGCTGCTGATCCTGGCCGGCGCGCACCTCTGGCGGCGGCGCCGGCCGCTGGCGGCGGTGCTCGGCGTGCTGGTCGTCGTCTCGTTCGCGCTCAGCGTCACCGAGACCGCCCGCAGTGCGCCGTGGGCCTATTTCGGGCCGCACACCCGGGCCTGGGAGCTCGGCGCGGGCGCGCTGCTGGCGCTGGCCCGGACCCGGCTGCCGCGGTGGGCGGGCTGGGCCGGGCTGGCCGCGATCGTGGCGTCGGCGGTCACCTTCGACGACGCCACCGCGTACCCGGGCTGGCGCGCGGCGATCCCGGTGGCCGGCGCCGTCGTCCTGATCGCGGCCGGCGACAACAAGCTGCTCGGCGTCCGCCCGCTCCAGGAGATCGGGCGGCTCTCGTACGGCTGGTATCTGTGGCACTGGCCGCTGCTGACGCTGTTCCCCACCGGCTCGATCGCGACGAAGGCGGTGCTGGTGACGGTCGCGCTCGGGCTGGCCGGGGCGACCTACCGCTGGGTCGAGAACCCGCTGCGGCACCGCGTGCGATACCCGCGCGGACTGGCGATGGGCGCGGCGCTCTCCGGGGCCACCGCCGCGGTCGCCGTGACGCTCGCCCTGCTGCCGCACGCGGTCCCGGCCGGTGCCCGCCGGGCCGATCTGCGCGCGACGCTGGCCGCCGCCCGCGACCCCGGAGCCGTTCTCCAGCAGGCGATCGCGGCCGGCCGCGGTCTGGACAAGCTGCCGGCCAACCTGACGCCGGCGCTGACGAAGGCGGCCCGTGACCGGCCCCGGGTCTGGGACAACGGCTGCCACGCCGACGTGCCGGTCACCACCGCGCCCTCCGGCTGCGTCTTCGGCGATCCGGCCGGCGCCAGGACCGTCGTCCTCTTCGGCGATTCGCATGCGGCGCAATGGTTCCCGGCGATGGAACGGCTCGCCGCCGAGCGGCACTGGCGGCTGGTGGAGCTGACCAAGAGCTCGTGCTCGGCCGCCGATCTGCCGCTCTGGCACGACACGCTCAAGCGCGAGTACACCGAATGCACGGCGTTCCACCGCTCGGCGATGGCCCGGATCGCGGCCCTGCGCCCGGCCATGGTGGTCATAGGGTCGAGCTTCAACTACCGGCCGGCCAAGCCGTCGGGCGACCTGGCGGCCCAGTGGCGGAACGCCTGGGACAGCACGTTCTCCGAGATCCGCAGGAGCGGGGCCCGGGTCCAGGCGATCGCGGACACGCCGTACATGGGCAGCTCGGTTCCGGAATGCCTGGCGAAGCCGGCCAACGCCGGCCACGCATCCCACTGCGCGCGCAGCCGGCGCTCGGTGGTGCGGGGGCCGGAGCAGCGGGCGGTCTTCCTCGCGTACGCGGGAGTGATCGACCCGACCGCCTGGTTCTGCACCGACTCGTGCCCCGCCGTGATCGGTAACCTGCTGGTCTACCGCGACTCCAACCACATGACCACGACGTACGCCGAGGCGCTCGTCCCGCTCCTCGGTCGCGCGCTACCGCAGTAAATCGGCGAGCGTGGGCGGATGGTCGGCGTCGAGGATGACCGTGCGGGCCGTCTCGTGGTCTCGGTAGAGGCGGGACAGGCGCTGGGTGAGCACGTCGTCCCAGGGGCGGTCCGGGCGGTGCCGCTCCCACGTCGCCCGGTCCGGCAGGTACTCGATGAGCACGCCGAGGTCGCGCAGCAGGGCGAAGGACGGGCAGTCGGTCACCACGACCGGGCGGTGGTCGGGGTTCACCAGCAGGCGCTGCCGCAGGGTCAGCACGAACTCGCGCACCGCCGCGATGTCGAGCCCGATGGCGACGTAAAGGTGGGCCGGCGGGCGCTGCGCGGCGGCGGCCGCCCGGCGTACGCCCGAAGCCGCACCCGCCCGATGACGCCCCCGCAGCCGCCGCAGCACCGCGCGGGTCAGCCGCGGCACCGTCCGCAGCGGATCCTTCACCAGCGACACCAGCCCGTAGCCGAGCCGGTAGGACTCGCTGTCCCGCAGCTTCTCGAAGCGCCGCAGCGCCCGGTCGCGCTCCTTGCGGGCGGTCTCGGCACTGGCCTGCTCCTCGGCCAGCCGTGCCTCCAGCGACCGCATGCGGCCCGCCATCGCGGCCAGCTCCCAGCGGGCCCGCTCGGGCGCGTCGAGCACCAGACGGCTCGGAATCTCGAGGTCGCTCACGTCAGCCTCCGTCGGCGGGACGGCAGCCCGCTCAGCCAGGTGGCGGCCTCGGCGCCGCCGTTCTCGAACGCCAGCTCGCCGCAGCGGTGCACCAGGCCGGCCCGCACCTCGGGCCGCGCCGCCTGGTCGAGCACCTCTTCGAGCTCGGCCGACTCCGGGTCCTCGACGGTCAGCGCGACCCCGGTGGCCGCCGCGAAGCGGGCCCGGCCGACCTGGTCGTCGAGGCGGGTCGCCGTGTTCGGCAGGAACACGGTGGGAATCGCGAAGCCGATCTGCTCGTGGAAGGAGTTGTACCCGGCCGCGCTCACGGTCAGGTCGAACGCCTTGAGGTAGCGGCTGACCGGATAGAGCTTGACCACCTTCGCGCCCGGCACCGGCGGCATCGGCGTGGTCGCGATCGTCGACTCGGCCAGCACCAGCTGGAAGCCGTGCCCGGTGAGGTTGCGGCAGATCCGGCTGATCGGCGAGGAGATGTCGTTGATGTTCCCGGCGCCCAGCTGCAGCAGCGCGGCCGGCCGATCGTCGAGCCCGAGCTCGGCGCGGGCCGCGACCCGGTCGAGCAGCTCGCTCTCGTCGAGGAACATGATGGGCTCGACCCGTACGGCATTGGCCCGGTCGGCCACGGTCGGTCCCTCGTCGACGACCGAGGCGAACTCGCCCGGCTCGAGCACGTGGTCGAAGACCTTGCCCTCGGTGATCCAGTCGGCGCCGACCCCGCGCTGCCACATGGCCCGCCGCACCCACACCCAGGTCAGCTCGGGATGGTCGCGGACGGCCTCGACGATGCCGGCGTGCGGCAGGCAGTCGACCGCGACCACCACCGGCTCGTGCAGCTCGATCAGGTGGGCCAGGCGCTCGCGCAGCAGGGCGGTCCAGCGCGGGTGGGCGGCCTGCAGCACCTTGCGGGACGGGATGTACTCGGTCAGGAAGCCCTCGCCGTGGGCGACCGAGGCCGCGTACGACTGGGTGGCGATGACCGCCGACATGTCGCCGGGCAGCCGGCGGGCGATGGCCATGAGCCGGGAGATGTGGCCCATGCCGGCGCCGTTGTCGCTGACCATCAGCACCCGGCGGCTCGGGGCGGCGGCCGACGGCGGCGCGCTCGCCGACGCCGGGGAGATCCGCGGCTTGATGCCGAAGGCCGCCAGCCGGGCCAGGTGCGACTGGTGGCCGTACCGGCGCTCGGCGAACTCGCGGGCCCGGTTGACCACCGCCCGGTAGCGGGCCGGGTCGGCGTAGAGCTCGCGGACCAGGCGGGCGACCCCGTCCGGCGTGCCGTAGAGGGCGGCGTCGGCGAAGGTCGGCCGGAAGTGCTCGCCGATGATGACCGGCACGCCGCTCGCCATCGCCTCGAGGATCGTCCGCCCGAACGCCTCGACCAGGTCGGGGTCGTGGAAGTAGACGAAGAAGTCGATCGTGCGCAGGAACTCCTCGGGCGACTCGGCGCCGAACGGGACCACGTCCCAGTTGTCCGGCCGGTGCCCGAGCCGCCGCACCGCGATGTCGCCGCCGCCCAGGATCCGCACCCGGAAGTCGTCGCCGGTCGGGTACGCCCGCTGGATGTCCTCGGGGTCGAGCGGCCACTTCACCGGGTCGCCGCGTCCGTGCCGCCCGATCACCGGCACGTCGCCGACGAACCCGTCCCGGTCGCGCCACCACTGCGCCACGTCGATGATCTCGTGCCAGTCCTCGGCCGCCAGCCGGGCGTCCGGTTCGACCTGCAGGACCTGGTCGCGCACCTGCGAGCTGATCGGGGCCCACTCCACGCGCGGCCCGAAATAGCGGTGCACCCGGTCACGTACGGCCGCGAAGTCGTAGTAGCGGTAGGGGTTCCCGGCGTCCCCGGGCGGCTGGTTGATCACCATTACCGTCCGCTCGGCGTGGATCCGCGGCGGCGCGGCCAGATCCTCGGTGAAGATCCGCGGCTGCCGTACGAGCAGAAGCTTGCACCGGACCGGCTCGTCCTCGCGGGCCAGCACCGCCACCTCGTCCCGCAGCAGCTCGCTGATCCGCGGGCTGAACGGCAACGTCTTGGGCTGATGCGGCGAGGGCACGTGCACCAGCACGGTGGAGAGTGCCGCCTCGGCCTGCGCGTGGACCTCGGCCGCGATGCTCGCCGAGGTGCCGCCGGGATATCGGAAGTCGGACAGGATCGCCACGTCGTACACGGTCGGTATCTCCCTATTTCGGCGCGGCCAGCTCCCGAAAGAACCCAACGAGAAACCGGTACGCACCGTGACGGCAACCGCCCCCGGCTAGCCAACCGGGCGGCAACTCAGAGGCCCCGGCAAGGCAACCGCCGAGGGGTCATCGCGGCTCGCGCGGGGCCGAACTGTGTCGGTGAACCCGGCGGTAGCAGCCGGGCGCCCATCACCGAAAGGCAGTCCCAACCGATGCGTTCCGAGATCACCAAGCGTCTGGCCCTGATCGCCATGATCCCCGCCACCCTGCTCGGCATGGTCATGGTCGCCGCACCGGCGAACGCCGCGGTGGTGAGCGAGGCCAAGCTCCAGGGCGACGTCGCCTACCTGACCAACAAGCAGCGCGGCCTGCACGGCTGCAAGCCGGTCCACGTCGACGCCCGGCTGACCACCGCGGCCCGCAGCCACAGCATCTACATGGCGCAGACCGGCGCGTTCAGCCACACCGGCCGTGGCGGCTCGACCTTCGCCGCCCGCCAGAAGGCGGCCAAGTACCCGGCCCCGGCCGGGGAGAACATCGCCTACGGCTACCGCACCGGCGTCGACGTCGTGAAGGCGTGGATGAACAGCCCGGAGCACCGCGCGAACATCCTCAACTGCAAGGCCCGGACCCTCGGCGTCGGCGCGGTCTACGCCAAGTCGGGCGCGGTCTACTACACCCAGGAGTTCGGCTACTGAGCCGTGCTGAGCTGACGAACGATGCGGCGGTACGACAGAACGGCGTGCCGCCCGGGGGCCTCACCTTCTTCGGTGAGGCCCTCGATCGTTTCCACCCACTTGCGCAGGGCCAGCTGCTCGTCGTGCCGGTGCGCGTCGTCGAAGACCACGGTCGCCGTGTCGGCGAGCCGATCCTCGAGCACCCGCATGGCCGGATAACGCGCGTCCGGGCCGGTCTTCTCCGGCGGCCCGTCGATCAGCAGCAGGTCCACCTCGCGCAGGTCGGCCACGGCCTCGGTGTCGTACCAGGGGAAGGAGCGGCCGTCGAGGACGACCGGGCGCAGCGGGGCGTCGCGCACCTCGGCCACGTCGGTGAGCCCGTGCGCGGCCAGCGCGGCCCGGGTCTTCTCGGCATATCCGGGGTCGTGGTCGAGCGAGACCAGCCGGCCGCCGGACTTCTGCAACGCGTACGCGATCCAGATCGTCGACGTGCCGCTGCCCAGCTCCAGCACCAGCTTCGGCTCCCGGGTGCGGATCAGGTGCAGCAGGTCGAGCAGGTCGGTGGGGTTGAGCGCGAACCCGCCCGAGGACGGCATCGGCGCCCGCGGCGTGAAGCCCTGGAACAGCTGCACGAGCGCCTCGATCTCGCCGGTCTGCGCGCGCAGCAGCCGGTCGGTGCCGGTGGCGGCCGCCTTCTGCTGCGCGGCCAGCGCGTCGCTCAGCTCGCGGTGCCGGTCGCCGGCCGACAGCAGCATCTCCTCGACCGCGCCGAGCAGCCGGCGCTGGGTCTGGTCGAGCACCTGCCGCACGTCGCGCTGCGCCGCGCGGTTGGCCGCCAGCAGCGCGGTCAGCCGGCGGGCCAGCAGCATCATCAGCGCGACGACGCCGGCCAGGAAGACGCCGAGGACGGTCAGCGCGAGGCCGAGGTGGCCGGTCAGCGCGCACGCGGCGTCGGCGGCACAGAGGACAGCCGCGGCGGCCACCAGGGCCGCCTGCCGGCGGTTGAGCTTCCGCAAACGGCTCATCATCACATCACCTCAACGGCGGCGCTGTCGGCGAGTTACGGGCCGCACTCTCCGCGGGCGGAGCCCGCGTCACCGCTGGCGGCGGGCAGCGTTTCAGCGGGTGGCGGCCCGCGCGTCAGCGGGCCGTGGGGCAGAACGGCGCGCCGGCGCGCTGCTCGGCGGCGGCGTCGAACGACTTGTCGAAGCGGCGGGCCAGGCCGGCCCCGCCCGGGTTGAGGGCGAAGAAGCGCGCCCGCAGCGCGCACCGGTCGGCCGCGCCGGCCGGCGTGGTGTCGAAGTCGGCGACGGCCTCGGCCAGCCGGTTGTCGAGCCGGGCGATCGGCGACTCCATCACCGTGTCGCGGAAGCGCTTGTTCACCGTGGCCGAGACCGCGCAGCCGGCCACCAGCACCGCGACCAGGCCGCCGAGCAGCAGCCGCCGGGGCCTCGCAATATGCACGGCGGCCGCGACCAGCAGCCCGCCGGCCGGAACGGTCAGCGCCGAGTCGCGCCAGCCCTGTCCCCAGCGATGGGCCGCGACCAGGCCCTGGGTGTCGGCGCTGAGCGAGCCGAGCCCGGCGCCCAGCGCGAGCAGGGTCAGCGCGACCACGGCCACGGCTACGGCGGCGGGACGGCCCACGGCGGCCAGCCGGCCCAGATCGCGGATCGCGAGCCAGGCCAGCACGGCCAGGACGGCCAGGGCGAGGACGAGCACCACGCCGGAGAGATTCCCGCCGCCGCGGACGGCCTGCGGCCACGACAGCGGCGGCAACCAGGCCAGCAGGCGTACCGGAAACGTCTCGAGGACCGCGGGCCCGGCCGCCACATCGGAGCCGTGGTAGCAGGGACCGGCCGCGCAGTAGCGCTGGATGACCACCCGCACCGCGAGGAAGACCGGCAGGAACCCGGCCCAGCCGAGGAGAAGCCGGAGGGGCACGCACCGTCGCCAGGGCAGCCCGAGCACCCATCGGCCGCGCACCGCCGCCGCGACCGTGGCCAGCGGCAGCGCCAGGTAGGTCAGCTCGTTGAAGGCGGCCAGCGCCGCCCCGCCCACGATCAGCAGCGGGATCGACCAGGCGCGCACCCGCCGGATCCGGGCCGCCGCGGCCGCGATCGTCAGCACCAGCGCGGCCGTCGTCAGGTAGAGCCCGCCGAACAGCACCACCGGACTCGACCGGCCGGCCGCGACCAGCCCGGCGCCGACCGCGAACGGCGTCAGCGCGGCCAGCGTGGACGGCGGCCGCCGGAAGAGCCGCTCGCGCGCGACGACGCTCTCGGCGAGCACCAGCGCGGCGACGCCGAGCAGCATGGCCGCGGCGATGGAGACGAGCCGGAACGCCACGTTGACCGGCAGACCGAAGACATCACCCATGGCGTACGCGAGGAGGTCGACGGATTTCTCGAGCATCCGCCCCAATGGCCGGAAGTTGCCGTTGCGCAGATATCCCGGCAGCGAGTCGACGGTGTGCGGCACGATCCGCAGCGGATTGTCCCGGAACAGGCCGCCGTGCCAGTACACGTTGTACTTGTGGTCGGCGGTCGGCGCCATCGCCACGAGCGGCGCCATGACCACGAACGGGACGAGCGCGGCCCGCGCCACCGCCCGCCGCCAGAGAGCCCCGGTCGGCGGCCCCTCGACCACGAAACGCATCTCCGGCGCCCGCTGGGGTGGCACATCGCCCCACCCAGACCCCACCCCGTTCACTGGGTGGGGCGACTCTACGGCCGTGGTACGACGAGAATCCGCGACTGTCCACAGGCTGGGCAACGGCACGGTCATGCTGCGGCCAACGACACCGCCCGTCGGTCAGTGACGCAGCAGCTCGGCCAGCGTCGGCGGATCACGCGGGTCGACCACCATCGCCCCGGCCGCCCGGTGGTCGCGACAGAGCTGGGCGACCCGGGTCGCCAGCAGCGCCTCCCAGCCGTCGACCTCGTGCTTCGACCAGGTCACCGGGTCGGGCACATATTCGAGCACCACCCCCGGCACCCGCATGCCGCGCAGGGCCGGCTGATCGGTCACCACCACCGGCAGGTGGTCGGCGTTGACCACGATCCGCTGCCGCAGCGCCCGGACCAGTTCCTGGGAGGCGGCCGGTTCGAGGCCGACGGCCACGTAGACCCGGGCCGGCACCTCGCGCGCGGCGGGCCGCCGACGGGCCGGGGCGGGCGGTCGCCGGCGCAGCAACCGGCCGGCGAGTGAGCGCCCGGTACGCAGCGGCTCGCGCACGAGGTGGACCAGGATGCGCCCGATCCGGTACGACCGGCTGCGCCGCAGCGCCGCCACCGCCTGCCGGTGCCGGTCCCGTTCCAGCACCGCGGCGTCCCGCTCGGCCTCGAGGCTGCGCAGCCGCCCGGTCAGCGTGGCCACCTCCCAGCGGGCCAGCGCCAGGTCATCGGTGTCCGGCACGATCCACCTCCTCCGCCTGCGCCTCCGCGCGACCGCGGCAGTGCCCGGCGAGCCACGCGGCCGCGTCGCCGGCGCCGTTGGCGAAGGACAGCTCGGCGCAGCGCCGGGTCAGCGCGGCCCGCGCCGCCGGGCCGGCCAGCCGCTCCAGCTCGGCCGCGGCCGCCTCGTCGTCGGTGGCGCAGACCGCCACCCCGGCCGCCGCCGCGAACCGGGCCCGGGCCAGCTCGTCGTCGGCCGCCTCGGGGTCGGGCACGAAGACCGTCGGCACCCGCGCGCCGAGCAGCTCGTGGAAGCTCGTGTAGTCGGCCCGGGAGACCGCCAGCGTGACCTCGCCCAGCTCGGCGGCGCCGGCCTCGACGACCCGGAAGCCGGGCACGGTGGCCTCGACGCCGCGGCAGAGCAGCGTGTCGTCGCCGTCGCGGCGGGTGATCCGGTCGGGTAGGTCGGTGATCGGGTCCACGGTGGACACGCCGCTGCGCGCGGTGGTGGTCCAGCCCTCGTCCCCGGCCGTGGCGAATTCGCCCGGCTCGAGGATGCCGGCGAAGGCCGCGCCTCGCGCCGCCCACTCGCCGCCGGCCCCACGCCGCCACATGGCCGGCCGCAGCCACAGCCAGCGGGTCAGCGGGTGGTCCTCGATCGCGGCCAGGATCCCGTCGTGCGGCAGCCCGCCGACCAGCACCGCCCGCGGCCCGTACAGCTCGACCAGGTGCCGCAGCCGGTCCCGGACGAAGGCCGTCCACCGCGCCGGTGGCACGCCGAGGTCGGCGGCGTCCGGCAGGTACTCGGTGAGCAGGCCGGCCGCGTGCGCGTCGGCGAGGCCCGCGGTGCCGGCCACCACGACCGCCTCGAGACCGGGCGGCAGCCGGCGGGCGATCGCCCGGAACCGGGCCACGTCGTCGCCGACCAGCAGCACCTTCCGGGCCGGGCGGCCGATGCGCCTGCGGTCGGCAAGCGCGCGCGAGACACCGGACGCCGCGAGCGCACGCGAGACACCCGGCGCAGCGAGCGCACGGGAGACACCGGGCCCAGCGAGCGCACGCGTGGCACCCGGCGCGGTGAGGGCGCGCGCGACGCCGCGGGGCATCACGCCGAGCGACGCGAGCCGGGCGATGTGCGAGGCACTGCCGAACCGCTCGGACACGAACTTCCGGGCGCGATCGGCCTGGGCCCGGTACGCCGGCCGGTCGGCATGCAGACGGCGCACCACCCCGCGTACGCCCGCCGGGTCGGTGTAGAGCGCGGCATCGCCGAAGATGGACCGGAAGTGCGGCCCGACGATGACCGGCACGCCGCTGGCCATCGCCTCGAGAATGGTCCGCCCGAACGCCTCGACCAGGTCGGGGTCGTGGAAGTAGACGAAGAAGTCGATCGTCCGCAGGAACTCCTCGGGCGACTCGGCGCCGAACTCGACCACGTCCCACGAGCGCGGCAGCCGGCCGAGCCGCCGCACGCCGATCTCGCCGCCGCCGAGGATGCGCACCTTGAACTCGGGCGAGTCCGGGTAAGCCTGCAGCAGCTCACCCGGGTCGCGCGGCCACTTCACGGCGTCCGGCCGGCCGTGCCGCCCGATCACCGGGACCGGGCCCGGCTCCCGGACCCGGTCGCCGGCCCAGTCGGCGACGTCGATGATCTCGTGCCAGTCGGTGTCGGGCAGGGCCGCCCGGGGCGCCACCTGCAGCACGTTCTCGCGCACGTGCGGGCTGATCGGCGCCCACACCACGTCGCCGCCGAAGAGGCGCTCGACCCGCTCGCGTACCTCGTCGAAGACGTAGTAGCACTGGCGGTGGCGCTCGTCGCCGGGCGGCTGGTTGAGCACGACGATGGTGTGTCCGGCCCGGATCTTGGGCACCGCGGCCGGCTCCTCGGTGAAGATCCGGGGCTGCCGGATCAGCAGCACCCGCGCGGTGATCTCGGCGCCGTCGTCGTGGGCCAGGTCGGCCAGGCCGTCCCGCAGACAGGCGACGATCCGGGACTGGAACGGGCGGGCGTGCTTGAGGTGCGGGGACGGCAGGTGGACGAGCACGGTGGACAGTCCGGCCGCGGCCTGGGCGCGTACCTCGGCCACGATGCTCGCCGAGTTTCCGCCCGGGTAGCGCAGGTCGGACAGGATGGCGACGTCGTACTGGGGCACGCGGGGACAAACGAGGGGAACCAAGCGGGCGATACGGACAATTCACCCGAGTCTCTCGGTCGTTAAGGAACCGAGAGAACTCTCGTCAGCTGGAGGATCCCGATGCCGGAACCGCACCCGCTCGCCGTGGCCGCCTTGCAGGCCCGCTCGGTGGCCGCCCGCGCGCCGCTGGCCCGGCAGGCCGAGGCGGGTGGCGATCCCTGGGTGACCGGCGAGCTGGCCCGGGTGATCGCCCTGCAGGACCTGCGACCGGAGGACCAGGCCGAGGCGCTGACCCTGCTGGCCCGGTTGCGGCGGGCGGGCACGATCGCGCCGGAGCACCAGGGGCTGCACTGCCAGCTCGCGTACGCGGCGGGCGATCGCACCCTGGCCACGACGCTGCTCGAGGAATACACCGGGGTCGTACCGGCGATCCGCACGGCGGTGACGCTCGACCTCGCCAACCCGCACGCGGACGGAACCGGCGACGGCTGGGCCGAGGGCTTCGCGGCGCTGCTGCCGCACCCGTCGTGCCGGGTGAGCGACGGTCCCGGCGCCGCGCTCGACCGGCTGGTCACCGGCGCCGCCCAGCGGACCGGCCACCCGGCGCGGATCACCACCGTCGTCACCACCTGGCGGCCGGACCAGGCGCTGCTCACGGCCGTGCGCTCGCTGGCCGCCCAGACCTGGACCAACCACGAGATCCTGCTCGTCGACGACGGCTCACCGGCCGAGTTCGACCCGGTGCTGCGGGCGGCGACCGCGCTCGATCCCCGGGTGCGGCTGATCCGGATGGTGACCAACGGCGGCACGTACGTCGCCCGCAACGCCGGCCTGGACGCGGCCACCGGCGACTTCGTCACGTTCCAGGACTCCGACGACTGGTCGCACCCGCTGCGGCTGGAGAAGCAGGTCGCGCCCCTGCTGGCCGACGACGCGATCTTCTCGACCACCTCGACCGGCATGCGGGTGACGCCCGAGCTGCTGGTCAGCCGGCCCGGGGTGGAGCAGACCCGGTCGTACAACCTCTCGTCCTTGATGATCCGCCGGACCGCCGCGCTGAACCGCGTCGGACACCTCGACCCGGTCCGCAAGGGCGCCGACGCCGAGTACGTCGAGCGCGCCCGCGCCGTCTTCGGCCGGGCCGCCACCCACCACCTCACCGGGCCGCCGCTCGCGCTGATCCGGCTCTCCGGCGGCTCGCTCTCCAGCGCCGACTACCGCCCGGGCTGGATGCACCCGGCCCGCCGTTCCTACCTCTCAGCGTTCCAGGCCTGGCACCTCAAGGTTTCGAACGGCGCCGACCCGCGCGTCTCTCGCGCGTTTGCCGCGCCGCGCCGAATGCGGGGCGAGAGCGGACCGCGGGCGTACGACGTGGTGCTCGCCGGCGACTGGACGACGGCCGGCGGCGCCGGGGCCGCCGGGATCGGGCAGCTCCGCGCGCTCCGGACCCGCGGCCTGCGCGCCGCCCTGCTGCAGCTGGACGTGCTCTCGCACCTGCGCGAGGGTCCGCGCAACCTCGACCCGGCCGTGCAGGACCTGATCAACTCCGGCGACCTGACCCAGGTCGAGCTCACCGACGACGTCCGGGCCCGGCTCGTGGTGGTCCGCTCGGCCCGCGTCCTGCAGCACGCGCCCGACCTGCCGAGCGGCGTGCGGGCCCAGCGTGTGGTTATCGAGTCGTCCCTGGTGAGCCGGTCGGCCGCCGCCTCCAGCCGCCGCCTGTTCGGCCGCCGCCCGCTCTGGGCGCCGGCCGGCGCCGACGGCCGGCGGCTGCTCACCGCAGCGCTGGCCGAGGACCCGATCTCCGACGGCGCGCCGGCCGACCAGCTGACCGCGTTCGACCTGCCCGGAACCGTGGACGCCGGCCAGTGGCGGCTCGACCGGCGCGGCCCGCGCGCGGACCGGCCGGTAGTCGGCCGGCGCTGCCGGGGCGGCCGGGCCGAGTGGCAGCGGCTGCGGGACGAGCTGCCCGACTCCGGCCGGGTCGACGTGCGCCTGCTCGACGCCGACGGCACCGCGGCCCGCTCGTTCGGCCGGCTCGGCGCGCCGCGGGCGTGGCTCGTCTACGGCCCGGCCGAGGTGAGCCTGCGGTCGTTCCTCTACCAGGTCGACTTCTACCTGCACCTGCCACGGCCGGACGCGCCCGCCGATCCCGACCCCGACCTGCTGACGGCGCTGGCGGCCGGCTGCGTGGCGCTGCTGCCGTACCGGTACGCCGCGACCTTCGGGGACGCGGCCGTCTACTGCGAGGCGGCCGAGGTGGCCGAGACCGTGCGGCTGCTGCACCAGGACCGGGCGGCGTTGCGGGCGCAGGCGGCCCGGGGCCCCGAGTTCGTGCGGCGGCACCACGGGCACGAGCGGTACGCCGACCTGGCCGCCAAGTTGGCAACCCAAGGGCACCCGATACGGCCGTAAACCGGGGCTGGCCGCGACCGATCTTCAGGGGCGTACGACACAGAGAACGGCCGGCCCCCGCCGGCTCGGTCGCGGGAGTTTCCCCTGCCTCCCGGCGGCCCCGCGACCCCGCCGTCCCCCGCGGCGGGGTCGCGCTTTCTCACGGCCGCGCATGGCCACTCCCCCGGAAATGGACGCCAACTCGCGGCGAGAAACGGCCACTTCCCGGAAGTGGGCGGCCGGTTGCCGGCGGTGGACGAGCGCCGGAACTTGTCGTACCGGGCTGCTTAACTCGGCCCACCCAGTGAACGGGGTGGGGCTGGGCCGGGCGGGGTGCGGCGGGGCGCGGCGGGTAGGGGCTACTTCGCGATCTTCTGCGGCGACTGCGGCATCGCCAGCGTCGTCCAGCGGCCCGCCAGCCGCCGCTCCTCGGTCAGGCCGAAGCCGCCCTGCCGCGGCGCGACCCGGGCCGGCGCCTCGTCGACCACCACCGCCCCTTCGGCCGACAGGCGGCGGCCGAGCACGTGCAACGCCGGCGCCACCGCCTCGGCGCCGGGTGCGGCCGTCCCGTCCACCACCAGCAGGTCGATGTCCTGCAGGCCGTCGAGGGCGTCCACGTCGTACCAGTCCACCGGCCGCCCCTCGACCGTCAGCTCGGCCAGACCCGCGTGCCGCACCTCGACCCCGTCCAGGCCGTGCTCGCGCAGCGCCGCCCGGGTGCGAGCGGCGCGGTCCGGGTCGTGGTCGACGGCCACCAGCCGGCCGCCGGTGCCTTCCAGCGCGTACGCGAGCCAGACCGTGACCGCCCCACCGCCCAGCGCCACCGTCAGCGCCGGCCGCCGGCTCGCCGCGACCGTGTGCAGGCCGAGCAGGTCGCTCGGGTTGAGCGCGCCCCCGGCCGGCATCGGGGCCCGCGGCGTCACCCGCTGGAAGAGCTGGAAAAGCGCCTCGACCTCCTGAGTCTGCTGGCGCAGCAACAGCTCGGCCCCGCGCCCGGTGAGCCGCTCGGCCCGCGACAGCGCCTCGGTCATCTCCAGATGCCGGTCGCCCGCCGCCAGCCGCTCCTTCTCCACCGCCGCGATCACCCGCCGCTGCAGCTGCTCGACCAGCACCCGCAGGTCGCGGACCGTCTCCTGGGTGTTGCGGTTGACCCCGCCGATCCGCCGGGACAGGTGGATCACCCCGGCCGGCACGACCACCAGCAGCAGGGCGAGCAGGCTGGTGGCGAGCGCGGCCCGGCCCGCGGCCGAGGCGACCGCCACGCCGAGACCGATGGCGGCCGCGACCGCGAGCCCGGCGGCTTGCCGGAGGGACAAGCCCAGCAGGGCCCTGACCAGCTTCTTCAGCTTGGTTTTCACGCCCTTGGTAACGCGGGCGCCGGTGCGGCCGTTACGGGAAGAAGCTCCATGATCCGTTCCACGAGCAGGGCCGGATCATGCGCGCGGGCGACCACGGCGCGGGCCCGGCGGCTCTGCTCGGCGAACAGCCCGGGGTCGGCGCGGTAGCGGTCGATCAGCGGCGCGACCTCGGACCGCCCGCAGTAGACGGCCGCGTCGCCGTAGAGCGCCGCGTACCGCTCGGGCATGACCACGACGCAGCCCGTCGCCGCCGCTTCCAGCGCCGGGCGGGAGTACCACTCGGCGCTCTCCGGCGGCGGGAAGTGCAGGTAGAAGTCGAGTTGGTGGAGAAACGTGCGGGGACCCAGGTCACCGGCCTCGTAACCGAGCCAGGCGCGGCGCAGCGGGATGTCGAGCGAGCCGCGGGGCCGGTCGGGCAGGCGGACCCGGATGTCGGCGTCGGGCAGGCGGCGGCAGGCGGCGAGCGCGTCGGTCGCGTCGGTCGGCCAGTTGGCGGCGTCGCAGAGGTCGGTGCCGGCGAGCGCGGGGCCGGGCGCGGCGGCGGCCCGATCGGAGACCCATCCGGCGGGGGCCATCGCGGTGGGGAAGTCGCGGCTTTCGTCCGTACGCACGAAAGGCCGCACCCCCGGATCCTGCGGAACCCAGACGGGGTCGGCGCCGAACAGGTCGCGCGCCGCCTCCGAACAGGTCGACGGCAGGTAGCGCCGGTCGGTGCCGTCGCTCCGGTGGGGCGCGCGATCCGCCACGACCACCACCCGCCGGGCGCGCACCCGGCTCTCGGCCGACCACGCGAACTGCAGCACCGCGGCCTGCCGGACCAGCACCAGGGCGGCGTCCACCCGCTGGTACAGGCCGACCTGGTCCACCAGCCCCTCGTTGATCATGTCCTGCACCGGCGCGCACAGCGGCTGCCGCTTGAGGTAGACCGCGCGGTACGACTCGAGCTGCAGCACCGCCACCCGCAGCCCGGCCGCCACCAGCGCGCGGATCTCGTCCACCGCCGTCCGCTGCGCGCTCTCCAGGAACCGCCAGTCGGCCACCAGCACGACGTCGTACCCGGCCGCGATCGACGGATCCACGCCGAGCAGATGACCGGGCGCCGGGAACGGCCGTCCCGACCCGTCGGCCGGCCGCACCGGCGTGGCCGTCCCGTCCGCGATCCGCTGGTGCCAGCGCAGATAGGCCGAGCTGTACGCGGTCCGCGCCGGGTGCATCCAGTTCGGCTTGATCTCGGAGCGGGAGAGCGAGTTCTCGCTCAACCGGATCAGCGCCAGCGGCAGCGAGTCGATGTGCTTCACCCGGCGCGCGCCGAAGGCGGCCTGGATCCGGCCGATGTACTCGCTGTCGGCGGCCTTGCGCACCCGGTCGAACCAGCCGACCTTGCCGAGCACCGCGTTGCGGCGGAAGACCAGCGACGACGGATTGAACCGGCCGCTGCGCACCCCGGGCCGGGTCAGCATCAACTGGTCGGTGACGGCGAGCCCGTCGGAGGTGGTGGCGACCAGGCGCCGGTCGTCGAGCATCGGCCGGACCTGCAGCTCGAGGCGGCGCGGATGCGACCAGTCGTCGGAGTCCTGGAACGCGGCGAACTCCCCGCCGGCCGCCTCCAGGCCGGCGTTGCGGGCCGCGTACGTGCCGGCGTTGACCGCGAGCTTGACCAGCCGGATCCGCTCGCCCAGCGACGCCGCCGCCCGCAGCACCTCGTCGTACTCCGGCGGTGACGCGTCGTCGACGATGACGATCTCGACGTTGGCCCAGCTCTGGGCCAGGATCGAGCGCACCGCGGTGAGCAGCCCGCGGTCCGGCCGGAACGCCGTGACCACGACCGAGACGCGGTGCGCGGCCTCGACCCGCTCGGCGGCCGGTGCGGCCAGCCGGTCGAAGGGGACGCCGTCGCCCTCGCCCACCACCGGTCCGGGCGCCGGCAGCATCGCCTGGAACGCGCGCAGCCAGGGCTCGGCCGGCCGGGTCTCCACGAAGGGGTTGAGCAAGTCGGCACGGAGGCCGGAAAGCGCGGGCTCGGCGATCTTGCGATACCCGCGGAGCAGCTCGCGCGCCCGCTCCGGCCCCTCGTCGGCCAGCGCCAGCTGGGTGTGCAAAGCCTGGTTGGCCGGGTTGAGCTTGCGTCCGCCGACCGCGCGCCGGATCAGCTCGTAGAGGGCCCGCGCGTCGTCCCGGTCGGTCGGCAGCGTCTCCTGCTGGGCCAGCGTCTGCGCGATCGAGGCCAGCAGCGGCGGCATCACCTTCCGGCGGATCCGGCGCAGCCACCGCCGGTTCCCGGCCCGGGCCGCCGCGAGCAGCTCGTCGAGCGTGCCGGCATCGCCGAGCGCGGCCCGCGCGAGCAGCAGCCGGGCGTCGAGGGATCGGTTGCGGGTGACGGTGGCGGTCAGCGCGAGCCGCAGCCGCGGTCCGAGCGAGTGAATGTGATCATCGAGCAGGCCGGATGGCTGTTCCCGCATGCCCCGACCAACGCGATGGGCCGCGCTTTGGTTACACGGCGGCGAGCACGGCCGCGCCGACCCGGTCGCGTTCGGCCTGCTCAGCCCAGGAACCGACGAGGTAGAACGCGTCGACGACGTCACCGCCCAGGGTGGAGATGCGGGCGGCGCGCACCTCGGCTCCAGCCTCGTCGAGCGCGGTGGCGACCCGGTAGAGCAGCCCCGGCGAGTCGGCCGCGCGCAGCTCCAGGACGGCGGCGCCGGTCGCCTCCCCGCGCTGCCACAGGACCCGCGGCGACGCGGAGCCGCCTCGCGCGCTCATCGCCCGGGCTCGCACCCGCTGGGTGACCGACACGTCCCCGGCCGCGACCCGGCGCAGGTCGGCGGCGAGCGCCACCGGGTCGTACGGCGAGCCGTAGCGCGGCTGGGTGAAGAATTCGACGATGCCCCGGCCGTCGACGGTGGACGCGTTGGCGCCGACCACGTCGAGCCGGTGCATGGCCAGGCAGGCCGCGACCGCGCCGAGCAGGCCGCGCCGGTCGGCGGCGGCCACCGCCACCCGGTCGCCGTCCAGGTGCACGGCCGGCAGGTCGCTCTCCAGCAGCTCGGGGTCGGGCGCCGGCGGCTCGGGCAGCTCGCCGGTGTCGAGCAGGGTGTGCACCCGGCCGACCAGCTCGGCCATCAGCCGGCCCTTCCAGTCCGACCAGGCGGCCGGGCCGGTGGCATGCGAGTCGGCCCGGGCCAGTGCGTGCAGCAGGTCGAGCGTGGCGGTGTCGCCGACCTGCTCGGCCACGGTCGAGATGGTCACCGGATCGGTCAGGTCGCGGCGGGTCGCCACGTCGGGCAGCAGCAGGTGCAGGCGGACCAGCTTCTCGACGGTATCCACGTCGGCCGGCGGGAGCCCGATCCGGGTGGCGATCTCGGCGGCGATCGGCGCGCCGACCTTGCTGTGGTCGCCGGGCAGTCCCTTGCCGACGTCGTGCAGGAACGCGCCGATCAGCAGCAGGTCGGGGCGGTCCACCTCACGGGCGTAGGCGGTCGCCTCGTACGCGGCCTGCACCAGATGCCGGTCGAGCGTGAACCGGTGCACGGGGTGGTGCTGCGGGAGGCTGCGCATCCGGGCCCACTCGGGCAGCCAGGCGTCGATCAGCCCGTACCGGTCGCAGGTTTCCCAGGCCGGCAGCAGGCCCGGTCCCGAGCCGAGCAGCGAGACCAGGGCGGCCCGGGCGGCCGGCGGCCACGGGTTGGGCAGCGGCGGGCTGAAGGCGGCGAGCCACTCGCTGGTGGCGCGGGCGATCGGCAGGCGCACGGTGGCGGCCGCGGCGGCGACCCGCAGGGAGAGGCTGGGATCGGGGACCGGCCCGATGGCGGTACGGGCGAGAACCAGCTCGCCGTCCTGCTCGACCACGTCGCGGGCGACCGGGCGGCGGGACGGGGTGCCGGGCGGCCCTCCCCGGCGGCGACCGGCCCGCAGCCGGTCGGCGGCCCGCCAGGCGTCGTCGACGGCGTGCGCGACGATCCGGGCGTCCCCGGCGACCCGGCGCAGCAGCGCGTCACCGTCGTCGAGCTCGAGCAGCTCGGCCACCGCGGCCCGCTCCTGGGCGACCAGCCGGTCGACCCGGCGGCCGACGGCCAGGTGCAGGGCGTCGCGGGTGTCGAGCAGACGCAGGTTGGCGGCCCGCACCGCGGGCCGCATGGTGTCGGCGACGCCGGCCCGGCCGATGCCGCGCAGGATCGTGACGTCGCGCAGCCCGCCGGCCGCCTCCTTGAGGTCGCCCTCGAGCAGGAAGGCGAGCTCGCCGTGACTGGCCCAGCGGCCGGTGGTGAGCTCCTTGAGCTGCGGCATGAGCCGTACGGCGGTGCGCCGCCACTGGTCGCCGGCGGCCGCGATGAGCTCGCCGGAGAGGGCGGGGTCGCCGGCCACGTGCCGGGCGTCGAGCAGGCCGAGGGCGACCTTGACGTCGTCGTGCGCGACCGACAGGGCCTCGGGAAGCGTGCGCACGGAGTGGTCGAGGCCGACCCGGGCGTCCCAGATCGGGTACCACAGGGCCGAGGCGATCCGGTCGATGCCGGCCGTGCCGTTGTGCAGCAGCACGAGATCGAGGTCGCTGTAGGGCGCGCAGTCGCGCCGGCCGAGCCCGCCCACCGCGACCAGGCTCACGCCGGGCAGGTGGCCGGGAAAGATCTCGGTGAGCCAGGAATCGAGCGCTGCCGCCCGGTCGACCCGGGCGGCAGCACCGATCTGATCCCTCTGCTTGTCGAGCGAGCCCGACACGTCGTTCATGGTCAGAGCGCGTCGAGGCCGCGCTCGCCGGTGCGGACCCGGACGACCTCTTCGACGGCGGTCACCCAGACCTTCCCGTCTCCGATCTTGCCGGTCCGCGCCGAGGTGACGACGGCGTCGACGATCTTGTCCACGTCGATCTCGTCGGTGACCACCTCGACCTTGATCTTCGGCAGGAACTCCACCGTGTACTCGGCGCCCCGGTACACCTCGGTGTGGCCCTTCTGCCGTCCGTACCCCTGTACCTCGCTCACGGTCAGGCCGGTCACGCCGAGCGCGTGCAGCGCTTCCTTCACCGCGTCGAGCTGGTACGGCTTGATGACCGCGGTCACCAGCTTCATGCTCAGTCCCTCTCTCGGAGCAGTCATACGGGTATTTAACCGGCGACCTTCTGGCTGACGTCCGCCTTGCCGTCAGCATCGACCGGCGTACCGGCCCCGATGCCGGCCATCGCGAACGCGCCACCGGTGGAACCAGCGGCCGGGGTGAGCTCGTACGCGGACTCGCCGTGGTCGGCGATGTCGATGCCGCCGACCTCGGCGTCCTCGGTGACCCGCAGACCCTTGAACGCCTTGATGATCAGGGCCAGGATCGCGGCGATGGCGAACGAGTACACGGTGACCGAGAGGCTGCCCAGGAACTGGTGCCAGAGCTGCGTGGCGCCACCACCGTAGAACAGGCCCTCGCTGGCGCCGAGGCCCGGGTCGCCGTTGATGGCCGAGTTGACCTGGGCGGTGGCGAAGAAGCCGATCGAGAGCGAGCCGATCCATCCGCCGACGAAGTGGACGCCGACGACGTCGAGCGAGTCGTCGTAGCCCAGCCGGTACTTCAGGCCAACGGCCAGGGCGCAGACCGCGCCGGCGACCAGGCCGAGGATGATGGCCGGGACAGGGGCGATGAAGCCACAGGCCGGGGTGATTGCGACCAGGCCGGCCACGGCGCCCGAGGAGGCGCCGACCAGGGTCGGCTTGCCGTCCCGGAGCCACTCGACGATGACCCAGCCGACCAGCGCGGACGCCGTCGCGACCTGGGTGTTGATGAAGGCGAAGACGGTGGTGCCGTCCACGGTGAGCTCGGAGCCGGCGTTGAAGCCGAACCAGCCGAACCACAGCAGACCGGCGCCGAGGGCGACGAACGGCACGTTGTGCGGGCGCATGTTCTCCCGCGGCCAGCCGACGCGCTTGCCGAGCACCAGCGCCAGAGCGAGGGCCGCCGCACCGGCGTTGATGTGCACCGCGGTGCCGCCCGCGAAGTCGAGCGCGTGGAGCTTGCCACCGATGAAGCCGCCGCCCCAGACCCAGTGCGCGACCGGGATGTAGACGAGCGTGAACCAGCCGAACGCGAAGATGACCCAGCCGCCGAACTTCATGCGGTCCGACACCGCACCACTGATCAGCGCGACGGTGATGATCGCGAACATCATCTGGAAGACCATGACCGCGTACGTCGGGATGCCGGTCTTGCCACCGAGGAAGAGCCACTCCTCGGAGATCGTCCCGGTGCCGGTCCCGAAGTACTGGGAGAAGCTACCGATGATGTTGTTCAGGCCGCTGTTGCTGTTCGTCCCGAACGCAAGCGTGAAACCGTAGATGGTCCACAGGATGGAGACGAGCCCGATACACGAGAAGCTCATCATCATCATGTTCAGAACGCCCTTGGACCGGTTGAGGCCACCGTAGAACAGCGCCAGACCGGGGGTCATAAGCAGAACGAGCGCAGACGACAGGAGCAACCAGGCGGTGTTGCCGGTGTTGATCTCCACGCTGCCTCCTCTCGGAAATTAGGTGTCCTCCCACACGACCCACGGGGCAGCGTCGCCAGTCGGCCGGTTCGGGCAGAAGACTTCCGGTCGGAGGTTTCACACACGGTCTACGCGCGATTTCCGGCGCGTGACGGCTTGTTTCGTACGTGTGAAGAACGTCTCACAGCCCGTCCGTCAAATACGCGCGAACCGGGCAATCGCCCCTAACGCAGGGCGTACTCGAGCGTGTGCCGCTCGTAGTCGAGCAGCCGCAGGTCGCGCATCGGGCGCCGCAGGTGCCCCTTGTGCACGATGCGGACGAACGCCGGGTCGCCGGCCGCCGCCATCCGCCGGATGCCCTCGACGTGGTCGACGATCCGCTTCCGGATGGTGCGGACCAGGCGGTGGCGGTCGCGCGGGATCAGCCCGTACGCATCGGCGAACAGCCGCAGGCGGCGCGGCCGGTTCGGGCGCTTCCAGCCCAGCGTGTACGAGTCACGGTCGCTGAACAGCGGCACCCAGGTCCACGCCGCGTAGGCGACGTCGTAGATCCGCGCCCCCGGCGAGGCCAGGTCGAAGTCGATCAGGGCGAGGGTGCCGTCCGGCCGCCAGACCACGTTGTGCGGCGCGGCGTCGTGGTGGCAGATCACCTCGGTGTCCGGCGGCGGTGGCCCGAACGAGCGCCAGACCGCGTTCGGCGGCGGCACGAAGCCGTACTGCGCGTCGTGGAACATGCGCAACATGGTCGCGACGGTGACCAGCGCCTCCTCGGTCACCCAGTGCGGGGCCAGCGGGTATTCGCCGCACTCGCCGTCGAGGTACGAGAGGACCTCGCGACCCTTCTGGTCGACGCCGAGCGCGTGCGGCGACCCCGTGAAGCCCACCCGCTCGAGGTGGTTGAGCAGGGCGTGCACGGCCGGCGTCCACGGCCCGGTGTTGCGCCGGACGGTGTCACCGACCCGCGAGACCGTGCTGACGTTGCCGCCGTGCAGCGGAATCTCCCGCACCGGCTCCTGCGCCACCCACGGCCTCCCCATGTCACCCACCCTGAAGCTTCGAGATTAGCTGTCCGAGCCAAGCAACGCCTCGACGAACGCGCTCGGCTCGAACGGGGCCAGATCGTCCGGGCCCTCGCCCAGACCGACCAGCTTGACCGGAATCCCCAGCTTGCGCTGCACCGCGATGACGATGCCGCCCTTGGCCGTGCCGTCGAGCTTGGTGAGCACGACCCCGGTCACATCCACCACTTCGGTGAACACGCGCGCCTGCTCGAGACCGTTCTGCCCGGTGGTGGCGTCGAGGATCAGCAGCGTCTCGTCGACCGGGCCGTGCTTCTCCACGACCCGCTTGACCTTGCCGAGCTCGTCCATCAGGCCGACCTTGTTCTGCAGGCGGCCGGCCGTGTCGATGACGACGGTGTCGATGCCGGCGTCGATGCCCCGCTTGACCGCGTCGAACGCCACGCTGGCCGGGTCGCCGCCCTCGGGACCGCGCACGGTCTCGGCGCCGACCCGCTCGCCCCAGGTCTGGATCTGGTCGGCCGCGGCGGCCCGGAAGGTGTCGGCCGCGCCGAACAGCACCGTGCGCCCGTCGGCGATCAGCACCCGGCCGATCTTTCCGCAGGTCGTGGTCTTGCCGGCGCCGTTCACGCCGACGACCAGCACCACGGCCGGGCGGCCGTCGTGCGGCGCGGTCTTGAGGCTGCGGTCGAGCTCGGGCTCCAGCGCGCCGGTCAGCTCCTCGGCCAGCTGGGCGCGCACCTCGGCGGGCGTGCGGGAGCCGAGCACGCGGACCCGCTCCCGCAGCCGGGCCACGATCACCTGGGTGGCCTCGACGCCGACGTCGGCGGTGATCAGGCTGTCCTCGATCTCCTCCCAGGCGTCCTCGTCGAGGTGGTCGCGGGAGAGCACGTTGAGCAGGCCGCGACCGAGGGCGTTCTGCGAGCGGGCGAGCCGGGCCCGCAGGCGGACGAGCCGGCCCGCGGTCGGCTCCGGGGCCTCGATCGTGGGCGCCGGCCGCTCCTCGACCGCCGGTTCCTCGGTGGTGACCAGCGGCGGGAGCTCGTCGGCCTCGGCCGGGACGATCAGCTCGGGCGCCTCCTCGGCCTCGGCCGGCGGGCGCTCGATCGTGGTCGTCGGGGCTCCGCCGGGCGGCGGCAGCTCCCGGCGCCGCATCCGCGGCACCACCAGGCCGACGGCGCCGACCACCAGCACGACAAGCAGGATCACTGCGGCGACCACGTATTCCATAGCCGAAATCCTGACAGATGCGCCGTCCGTACGTGGCGTGGGCCGGGCCAGTGGCGAGATCCGGCACATCTGACGGAGGATGGGTCGCCCCGTTCCCCTCCTTTTCCTCATGGAGGCCGTGCCCGTGACCGCTCCCGCGACCGCTCATCTGCTCATCGGCCCGGTCCTGCGGCGGGTGGCCGGCACCACCGCGACCATCTGGGTCGAGACCACCGAGCCGGCCATCGTGCGGGTCGAGGCCACCGGGGGCGGATCGGGAGAGGCCAAGACCTTCTCGGCGTACGGGCATCACTACACGCTCGTGGTCGTGACCGGGCTGACGCCGGCCGCGACCAGCGAATACCGGGTCTTCCTCGGCGATCGTCAGGTGTGGCCGCCGGCGGACTCGGCGTACCCACCCTCGGTCATCCGCACCCGCCCGGCGCAGGACGACGACGTACCGGTGCGCATGATCTTCGGATCCTGTCGCGAGGCGACGCCGCACTCGTCCGCCCGGCACCTCCCGCCCGATGCCCTCGACGCCTACTCGCGGCGGCTGATGACCGATCCCGCTGACCCCGGCCTGCGCCCCGACCTGATCGTGCTGCTCGGCGACCAGGTGTACGCGGACAACACCTCGAAGAAGGTCAGGCGCTTCCTGCGGCGCCGCCGGGCCGCCGGCCATCAGGGCCCGCAGGACCAGGTGGTGACGTTCGACGAGTACACGAAGCTCTACCTCGAGTCGTGGCGCGACCCGGAGATCCGCTGGCTGCTCGCGACCGTGCCGAGCGTCATGATCTTCGACGACCACGAGATGATCGACGACTGGAACACCTCGGCCTCGTGGCGCGACGACATGGCGGCCCAGCCCTGGTGGATCGAGCGCATCACCGGCGGCCTGGCGTCGTACTGGGTCTATCAGCACCTCGGCAACCTCGCGCCGGAGGAGCTCGCCGCCGACCCGCTCTACCAGAAGGTCACGGCGGCCGAGGACGCCACCGTCCTGCTGCACGACTTCGGCCGCTCGGTCGACGGCGCGCCACACCGTTATCAATGGAGTTTCGCCCTCGACCTGGGCCGCACCCGCCTGGTCATGCTCGACAACCGGTGCAACCGGGTGCTGACCCCGGGCGCCCGCGAGATGCTGCCGGCGACCGAGTGGCAGTGGTTCGTCGACCAGGCGCACGGGTCGTACGACCATCTCGTGGTCGGCTCCTCGCTGCCGTGGCTGATGCCGCCCGCGATCCACCACCTGGAGGCGTGGAACGAGCGCCGCGCCGACTCGTCCTCGCGGCGGGTGGCGGCCCGCGCCGAGAAGATCCGGCGAGCCTTCGACCTCGAGCACTGGGCCGCCTTCGGCCGCTCGTTCGTGGCGCTGGGCGAGCTGTTCAAGCGGCTGGGCGAGGGCACACAACGGCCGGCGGACCGGGTCGGCGCGGGGCCGGCCTACGCGGCGCCGGCCACGATCAGCGTGCTGTCCGGGGACGTCCATCACTCGTACGTGGCGGAGGCCGACTTCGGCGACGGCCCGCGCACGCCGGTGATGCAGCTGACCTGCTCGCCGGTGCACAACCAGGTGCCGGCCGCCATGCGCCCGCTGATGCGGTTCAGCTGGTCGCGGCTGGCGGCCAAGGGCGTACGGGGCGTGGTCCGCGCCGCCGGCGTGCCGCGCCCGCCGTGGAGCTGGAAGCGCCTGGCCGGCCCCTATTTCGGCAACGCGGTGAGCACCCTCGACCTGGCCGGCCCGGTCGCGACCGTGCGGGTCGAGGGCACCACCAAGGAGGGCAACCTCTTCGAGGTGGCGCGGGTGCGCTATCCCCGGCAGGATGATCGTCGATGACTACCTGGACGGCACCCGCGGCGCAGCGCAAGGACGAACCCTTCACCGGCCCGGAGCGCGAGATGCTCCAGGGCTGGCTGGATTGGCACCGCCAGACCCTGCTGACCAAGTGCGCGGGCCTGACCGCCGAGCAGCTGAAGACGGCGAGCGTCGAGCCGTCCAACCTCACGCTGCTGGGCCTGGTCCGCCACATGACCGAGGTCGAGCGGATCTGGTTCGTGGTTCGGGCCGCCGGCCTGACCCCGCCCGGCCCCCTCTACAACACCGAGGACAACCGGGACGGCGACTTCGACGATGTGGCGGACGCCGACGCCGAGGCGAACCTGGCCGCGTACCACGCCGAGCTGCCGGCCGCCGACCGGGCGGTGGCCGACTTGCCGCTCGACCACGAGTTCACCACCCACCGCGGCGACCGCATGACCCTCCGCTGGGTCTACCTCCACATGATCGAGGAGTACGCCCGCCACAACGGCCACGCCGACCTGCTGCGCGAACGCATAGACGGCGTCACCGGCGACTGACTCACTCCGGGAGGTCGAGCGCCTTCCGCAGGTAGGCGACGTGCTGCGGCCCCGTCCAGCGGTAGGCCGACAACCCCGCCGCACGCGCGCCGCGTACCACCCGGTCGTCGTCGTCGACGAAGAGCACCCGCTCGGGAGCCATGCCGATCAGCTCGCACGAGCGGGCGAAGAACTCCGGCGCCGGCTTGTGCACCTTCAGCTCCCACGAGCTGATCACCACGTCCACCTCGCCGGCCAGGCCCAGCGCCTCCAGGTCGGGGCGCAGGCGGTCGGTCGCGTTCGTCGCCAGGCCGACCTTGCGGCCGCCGGCCCGCACCTCACGGACGAACGCCAGCGCGTCCGGGTCGGGCTCGCCGCGATAGGACTGCCAGCGGGCGACTGCCTCGGTCGCCTTGTCATCCGGCAGAGGCAGCCGGGAGGCGACCAGCCGCATCCACTCCGCGTCGGTGATCTCGCCGGCCACCGCCGGACGGTAGATGTCCCAGGACATCGCCGTCTCCAGCAGCGCCGCCGGCTTCAGGCCGTACTCGACCTCCACCGCGATCATCGGGGCCGGGTCCCAGCGGCGCAGCACGCCGTCCAGGTCGATGAGCAGGGCCTGGGCGCGCTCGCGCGACATGGGGTCTAGTCCTCCGAGTCCTTCGACAGCCGCTGGCTGATCACCTGGGTGACACCGGCGCGCATGGTGACGCCGTAGAGGGCGTCGGCGACCTCCATCGTGCGCTTCTGGTGCGTGATGATCAGCAGCTGGCTGTGCTCCCGCAGCTGTGCGAAGAGCGTAATCAACCGGCCCAGGTTGACGTCGTCGAGGGCGGCCTCGACCTCGTCCATGATGTAGAAGGGCGAGGGACGTGCGCGGAAGATGGCACACAGCATCGCCACCGCGGTCAGCGAGCGCTCACCGCCGGAGAGCAGCGACAGCCGCTTGATCTTCTTGCCCGGCGGGCGGGCCTCGACCTCGACGCCGGTGGTCAGCATGTCCTCGGGGTCGGTGAGCACCAGCCGGCCCTCGCCGCCCGGGAAGAGCACCTGGAAGACGGTCTGGAACTCCCGGGCGGTGTCCTCGAACGCCGACGTGAACACCTCGAGGATGCGGTCGTCGACGTCCTTGACCACGGTGAGCAGGTCTTTCCGGGTCGCCTTGAGGTCTTCCAGCTGGTCGGAGAGGAACTTGAACCGCTCCTCCAGCGCCGCGAACTCCTCCAGGGCCAGCGGGTTGACCTTGCCGAGCAGCTGCAGGTCGCGCTCGGCCTTGTTGGCCCGCTTCTCCTGGGTCGGACGGTGGAACGGCACCGGGTCGGGCACCGGCTTGCCGTCCTTCTCGGCCTGTGCGGTCTCGGCGGCGCTCGGCGGCACCAGCTGGTCCGGCCCGTACTCGCTGATCAGCGTGTCGACGTCGAGCGAGAAGTCCTCGGCCGCCTTGGCCTCGAGCTGCTCGATGCGCATGCGCTGCTCGGCCCGCGCCATCTCGTCGCGGTGCACCTCGCTGGTGAGCCGCTCGAGCTCGGCGACCAGCCGCTTGGCGGTGGCCCGCACCTCCTGCAGCTCGGCCTCGCGGGCGGTGCGCGCCTGGGCGAGCTCGTCGCGCGCCTCGACGGCGGCGGCGAGGGATACCTCGACCCGAAGCATGGCGGTGGCCGCGCCGAGCGCGACCGCCTTGGCGATCTCGGCACCCCGGGCGCGTGCGGCGCGGCGTGCGGCGGCCCGCTCGCGCGCCTGCCGCTCGGCGTTGGCCTGGCGCATGAGCGAGTCGGCCCGGCCGGCAATGGAGGAGACCCGTTCCTCGGCCGTACGCACGGCCAGGCGCACTTCCATCTCGTTCTGCCGGGCCTGGGGCACCAGGGCCGCCAGCGTGTCGCGTTCCTCGGTGGACGGCTCCTCGTCGATCGGCGTCGCCTCGGCCAGGCTGAGCCGCTCCTCGAGCTCGGCCAGCCGCATCAGGTCGGTCTCCCGGGCGCCCTCCGCCTTCTGCCGGGCCGCGCCGAGCCGCTCGCTCTCGGCCTTGGCCGATCGGGCCGCCGCGCCGAGCTCGGCCAGCCGACGGGCGGCCGCGTTGCGCTCGCCCTCGGCCGCGCGCTTGGCGGCGGCCGCGACGTTCACCGCTTCCTTCTTCTCCGCGACCTCGGCCCGCGCGTCGACCAGCTGGGCCTTGACCTCGCGGATCGTCTCCTCGGCCGCGGCCCGCTGAGCCTTGGCCTCGTCGACCGCCGCCTGCACCTCGATGTAGCTGGTGGCCTTGCCCGAGCCGCCGGCCGCCGCGAACGCGCCGAGCACGTCGCCGTCGGGGGTGACCGCGCGCAGCTCCGCGTTCTGCGCCACCAGCCGGGCCGCCTCGCCGAGGTCGGGCACGAGGGCGACGTCGCGGAGGACGCGGTTGAGCGCGGGCCGGATCTGCTCGGGGCAGTCGATCACCTCGGGCGCCCAGACGGCGCCCTCGGGCAGGTGCGGGCGCAGCGACTCGAGTGAGCCGCGCATGCCGGGGCCGGGCGGCGAGGCGACCACGAGCGCCGCGCGTCCGGCGTCGGCGATCTTGAGCGTACGCATCGCCTCGATCGCCTCGTCCACACCGGAGAGCGCGACCGAGTCCGCCAGGCTGCCCAGCGCGGCAGCGATGGCTCCTTCATATCCGGAGCGCACGGTGAGCATCGACGCCAGGCTGCCGAGCAGGCCGGGCACCTCGCCGGACCGGGCCAGCAACGCCCCGGCGCCGTCCTTGCGCTTCAGGCCGAGGGCGAGCGCCTCCTCGCGGGCCTTCCAGCTCGCCGCGTCCTTCTCGGCGGCGCGCTCGGCGTCGGACAGCTCCCGCACCACGGCCGCCGCCCGGTCGTGGGCCGCGACCGCTTCGGCGTGCCGCTCGTCGAGCTCCACATTGTCGCGGTCGGCCTCGGTCGACTCGGCGGCCACCGCGTCCACCTCGGCCTGGGCGGCCTCGGCACGCATCAGGGCGTCGGTGTGCGCGGCGGCGAGGCGCTCGATCTCCTCGGCGGCCGATCCGGTACGCGCACGGGCCGCGTTCACGTTGCCGGTGAGCTTGGCGAGTCCTTCCCGCCGGTCGGCGATCGCCTTCGCCGCGGTCCGCAGCGCGCCCTCGGCCGCCGCCAGCTGGCGCTCGAGCTCCTGCCGCCGCTCGACCGCCTCGGCCAGCCGCATCTGGTCGTCGGTGAGGGCCTCGCGCAGCTCCTCCTCCTGCTCGCGCACCCGCTCGGCCTCGGCGACCAGCTGGTCGGGGTCGCGGCCGGGCCGCTCGTCGTCGGGGGTGGCGGCCAGGTGCCGCAACCGCTCGCTGGCGAGCTGCTCGGTCGAGCGGAAGCGCTCCTGGAGCGCGGACAGCTTGTACCAGGTGTCCTGGGCCGCCTGCAGCAGCGGCGCGTCCTCGGCGTGCGCGGCCTCGAGGTCGGCGAGCCACCGCTGGACCTCGCGATTCTCCTGCTCGACCTGCTCGCGGCGCTCACGCATCGCCGACTCGTCGGCGATCTCCTTGTCCAACGTGGTGCGCAGCGTGTGCAGGTCGTCGGCGAGCAGCCGGAGCCGGGCGTCGCGCAGGTCGGCCTGGATGCCGGCGGCGCGGCGGGCCACCTCGGCCTGCTTGCCGAGCGGCTTGAGCTGGCGCCGGAGCTCGGCCGTGAGGTCGGTCAGCCGGTTGAGGTTGACCTGCATCGCGTCGAGCTTGCGGATCGCCTTCTCTTTGCGCTTGCGGTGCTTGAGGACGCCGGCCGCCTCCTCGATGAACGCGCGGCGGTCCTCGGGCTTGGCGTGCAGCATCGCGTCCAGCCGGCCCTGGCCGACGATGATGTGCATCTCGCGGCCGATGCCGGAGTCGCTGAGCAGCTCCTGGATGTCGAGCAGGCGGCAGGCGTTGCCGTTGATCTCGTACTCGCTGGCGCCGTCCCGGAACATGCGGCGGGTGATCGAGACCTCGGTGTACTCGATCGGCAGGGCGCCGTCGTTGTTGTCGATCGTGAGCGTCACCTCGGCCCGGCCCAGCGGCGCCCGGCCGGCAGTGCCGGCGAAGATGACGTCCTCCATCTTGCCGCCGCGCAGCGCCTTGGCGCCCTGCTCGCCGAGGACCCAGGCGATGGCGTCGACGACGTTGGACTTGCCCGAGCCGTTGGGGCCCACCACACAGGTGATGCCCGGCTCGAGGCGCAGCGTCGTAGCGGAGGCGAAGGACTTGAAGCCCTTGACCGTCAGGCTCTTGAGGTGCACGGATCTCCGAGGGTCGACATCAAAGTGCTGGTGCTTGGCTGCAGCTTCTTGGGGTGCAGGCTACCCGCAGCCCGCCCCGTCAGCCCGGCACGCCGCGCTCAGCCGGGGTGCCGCCCGCGAAAATCGGACAAAAAGATGCGCGCCGCCACGGGGTGGAGGCGCGCTGTGCGGATCGCGTTCTTGGTGCTGAGGGGGGATCGGACCACCGGTTCGCGGCGGCCGGTGGAACTCAGGTCAGCGCCGGCTCGGTCAGCCGCAGGATGTCGTCCGCTTCCGCGGCGGCCGCCGCGAGACGATCATTCTCCGCCCGGAGGCGGGTGACCTCGAACTCCAGAGCCTGCACCCTGGAACGCAGTCGGGTGACCTCGTCGAGCAGGCGCCGATCGGGCGCCGCACCTACGTGGCCGAAGAGGGCCTTCGCCATGGTGACTCCTTGAGAAGCATCGCTTCTTCTTCGGTGTTGTTGACTCCGCGCGCTCTTTATCGCGCGCCCAGCGTGCTCCACACCTCTATGCACACGGGCACGCGTGAGCACAGAATCGTGCACCCGCGAAACGTGGTCTTAGGTGCAGATGTCTCACACCAGGAACAGCAGCTGAGGAGCTAGCCACTAAAACCAGGCATGAGTGGGCGCGACTGGCGACACCTCCATAGTCCGCCGATACCCACGCTCCGTCAAGCGGTGCGGTCGGCGTCCCGCGCACCAGGCCAGTGAATCATGCCACCTTGACAGTCTTTACCTGGCCTTATGTTTCGCTTAGCGGCTTTGCCGCGCGCCGGCCGAGCCGCCTACGGTCGGCCACGCCGTTGTGGACAGCTCGTCAAAATTGTCACAGGCGGGCCGTATCGTCGCCCCACCCAGTTACGGGTGGGGTTCGGTAACCAGCTCGCAGCTCCGGTCGGGTCGGCTACCAGTCCGGAAGCGCGAGTCGGCCGATCTCCCCGCCCGCGGGGCGACCGAACCACGAGGCACGCCGGCCCGGCCGCGACGGCGGCCGGCCGGTGCGGCGTCGCGGCGGTGAGCCTTTCCGCATCTCGATCACCGCACCGCGCCGCCCGCGCGACGGCCCGTCCCCCGCGGGGCCGCGCAAGGCGGTGCGGTCACGCGAACGCCGGGGCCGGGCGCCGGGCGCCGGTGGCGGGGCATCCGGCGCCGGGTCATCCGGGCCGCGTGCGCTCGTCGGCCGGTTCTGCGGCCCGGCCCACGGCCGCGGCTTCTACGAGGACCGCCGCGGTTTCTCGCACCTGAATCCGAGCGCGGCGGATCGTCCCACGAGTCCCGCCGGGAAGGCTCTTCGAGTCGGCCTTCGCCTCTCAGTGGCCGCTCGATCGGCTTCTCTCGCGATGATCTCTCGGCCGGCTCGCGCCGCTTCCGGTAGCCACTCGGCCGTCTCGCATCGCCACAGTGCGCCCGCGCCGCCCACGCACAAAATCGTGACAACTTGCACAAATAGGGCGGCAAATCGGATAAAAGTCGCGGAAAAGTGTCGCCTAGCCGACAGGATCTCGTAACTTTCCCGGGCTGTGTCGTTGCCTCCTTCGTGAAATCGACCCCGTCGCACGAGCGCGTCTGCCTGCTCACCGGCGGCGGGTACCCGTACCGGCGGGACGCGCTGAGCGGGTGGTGCCGGACCCTCGTCGAGGGCCTGCGCCGCTACGGCTTCGACCTGCTGACCGTCACGGACCGCGAACCGCCGTCCGCGCCCGCGTACCCGCTGCCGCTGAACGTCCGCTCGGCCAAGGCCGTGCAGGTCGGTCGCGAGCCCGTCCGAGAACGCCGCCGCGGCGACAGCAACGAGAGCGGCCGCGGCGCTGCCCACCTGCTCTGCCGCGGGCTGATCGAGGAGCGCCGGTTCGCCATCGGCCTGCGCGGGCTGGCCGAGCTCGCCGCCGAACGCGCCGACCCGCTGGCCGGGGTGCCGCTGGCCGACCTGCTGACGGACGCCTGGAAGAGCCGGCCCGAGTCGGCCGACCCGACGCTGCCGAGGCTCGGAGCGCGGGACGCCCGCACGGCCGCGACCCTGCTCAAGCACGCCCTCGGTGCCCTGACCGTGCCGGTGCCGGAGGTCGACCTCGTGCACTGCGTGGGCGGCACCACGCCGCTGCTTGCCGCGCTCGGCGGACGGTTCCGGTCCGGGACCCCGCTGCTGCTCACCGAGGCCCGCGCGCCGGTCGCCCGGCACAAGCCGGCCGAGGACCGGCTATCACCGGCGGTGCGGGCGGTGCTGCGCCGGTTCCGGGCCGCGGTCGCCCGCACCGGGTACGCCGAGGCCGGCCTGATCGCCCCGCTCAGCTCCTACCACCACGGCTGGGCGCTGCGACACGGCGCCGAGGCCGTGCGGCTCGTGCAGGTGCCGGCCGGGGTCGACCCGTCGGAGTACCCGGGCGCCGCCGAGCTGGACACCGACCCGGCCGTGGTCTGGGCCGGCAGCGGCGGGCCGGACAGCGGGCTCACCCCGTTGCTGGCCGCCTTCGAGCAGGTCGCGGCGGCCGTGCCGGGAACCGTGCTGCACCTGGTCGGCGTCACTCCTGCGCACGAGGACCACTGTGCCGAGCAGATCGAGCGGACCGGACTGGGCCGGGCGATCCGGTTGCACCCGCTACCCGCCGACCCTCGTGACCGGTACACGGCTGGGCACGTCGTGGCGCACGTGCCGGGGCCGGCCGATCCGCCGTACCGGCTGATCGAAGCGATGATGTCGGGCCGCGCGGTCGTCGGGGTGGACGTCGGCCCGGCCGCCGAGACGCTGGGCGACGCGGGCGTGCTGGTGCAGCCGGACGACCCGGCCGAGCTGGCGATCGCGATCGTCGGGCTGCTGCGCGCGCCGAATCGGCGGCGCCAGCTCGGTGACGCGGCGCGGCGGCGGGCGTTGACCTACTTCACCAACGACCGGGTGGTACGCGTGTACGGCGCGCTCTACACCGATCTAGCGGCGCCACCGCCCGCGCCGGCCTTCGAGGTGGCGCTCGCGGTCCCGGCGCCGCGGGCCGCCAACCCGGCCACGGTGCGCTGGCTGAGCCCGGTTACCGCGACGGCACCGACGGCGACGGTCGGCGCGGGCTCGGCGGCGACGGGCGCGGCAGCGACAGGCGCGGGCCCGGCAGCGACAGGCGCGGCAGCGGCGGGCGCGGGCCTGGCGGCGGGCGCGGGCCTGGCGGCGGGCGCCGGCGCGACGCAGGCGACGGTCGGCGTGAGACCGGCGCAAGCGATGCCCGGAGGCCCACTGCCGCCCGGCCCGGCGCCGACCACGGCCGGCGTCCCAGGAAAGGCCGAAAAAGCCGATAAATCGGGCGGGATGGGAATGGGGATGGGGATGGCGTTGGCGGCCGCCGGGTTGGGCTCGCCGAGCTACACCGAGCCGGACCGCGACCCGAGACGCGACGCCCGAGGCGACAAGGAAGACGGCCGAGGCCGCGACGCGCAAGCCGACCGGAAGCACGACGCGCGAGGCAGACAAGCCGACCGGGAGCACGACGCGCGAGGCGGAACGGAAGGCGACGACGAGCGCGACGCGCCGAGCGCGACCGAACGCGACGCGGTCGGGGTGATCGGGCCGCCGCCGGCGTGGCCCGCGATCCGGCGGCCCGAGCAGGAGATGGCCGACGCGGCACGAGGCGGTGAAGGACTGTGACGATCACTCCACGGCGGGCGGCGACGACCACGCGCGCGGCCCGATCTCGTACCCGTCGAAGGGGTGCGGTCGGGCATGGGCGGCACGCTCCGGCCGTACGGCTGCATCCCCGGCACGCCGCGGAACCGCAACTCGCCCTCCCGGAGATCGCACCCCCCGCGCCCGCGCGTGGCGCCTACCTCGGCGCCACCGTCCTGCGCTGTGCTCTCTATCTCGGTCCGCTCAGCGTCGCCGTCGCCGCCGGTGGTCAACTGCGGCAGGTCGCGTGGCCGGTGCCGGTGGTGACGCTGCTGCTCGGGTGGACCGCCGCCCAGGCCCTCACCTGCGCCGGCGTCACCGTCGCCCAGCGCGCCGGGATCGCGACCGCCTGCCGTCTGGTCGCGGCCGGCTTCGCCGCGGTCGCCGGGCTCTGGTGCGCGCTGGTCTGGATCGCACCGTCCGCGCTGCTCGGGCCCCATCGCGGCCTGGCCCTCGTGGTCGGCCTCGGCGGGCTCGCGACGCTCGCCACGGTCACCGCCGCCCTGGTCACCCGGGCCGAGGCCGCCGTCGTCCGCTGGTGCCTGCCGGGCTGGCTGCTCGCCGTCGCCACACTCGCCGCGCTGGCCGGCCGGCCGGTGCCGTGGCTGCCGGTCAGCACGCTGCTGCCGACCGCGATCGTGCTGGCGCTGGTCCGCGCGTTCCGCCCGGCGATGCTGCCCTCCTGCCGCAAGCCGTTCCGGCTCAGCCGCCCCGAGCTGCGCCGCGCCGGCGGCTATCTGGTGATCGGGGCGTCCCAGGCGGTCTGCGTCGGGCTGCTGTGGCGGGCCGGGCCGTCCGGGTCGACCATGCCGTTCTGGCTGCCGCTGCTGCTCGCGGTGCCCGTGCTCGAGGCCCTGATCGGCTGGAACACCGAGGCCGGCGCCGATCCGGCCGGCCGGCGCGGCGTCACCACGGTGACCATCGCCGGGCTGCTGCCGCCGCTGGCCATGGGCTGCTCGCTGGCCGTCGCCGCCTACGAGACCGACGCCCGCGACGAGGTGCTCGGCCTGGCCGGCGGCACCCTGCTCGGCGGCGTCTTCGCCATCACGTTCCTGCTCGCCGCCCGTGGCCGCATCGGCGTCGCGGCCGTCGTGGCGAGCGCTCCCCCGCTGGTCACCGTTCTTCTGAAGCTTCTACCGACATCGGCCGCCGGCCCTCTGCCGAACGCCGTCGGCGCGCTCGCCGCCACCCACGTGGCCGGCCTGCTCGTCGTCGCCCTGACCGCCGCCGACCTCCGGAGATCATCGTGAAGACCCTCTTCCCCCCGTACGCCCACCCGTCGCCCGATCTCGCGCTGGACGCCGAGACCTGGATCATCCGGGATCTGCCCGGCGAGCGGCGCACCATGCACCAGTCGCTCGGCCGCATCGACCTCGACTGGGGCAGCCGCTCGCTGGCCGACGTCCTCGCCGACGTGGACGCCTGGCGGGAGGACGGCGTCGAGGGGCTGTTCCTCGACCGGGCGCCGGCCGGGTCGGGCGGGGTCGGCCCGGTGGCGCTGACCATCCGGCTCGCCGCCCGGCGCGGGCTGCACCGGGTGGTGCTCAACCCGGGCGTGCCGACGCATCCGCTCTACCGCGACCTCGGCGTGCGGATCTGCACGTTCGAGGGACCGTGGTCGGCCTACCAGAGCTGGGACGGCGAAGGCGTGCGGCCGGGCGACGGGCACATCGTGCACGGCGTGCCGCCGGCGCTGCTCACCGCGGCCCGGCGGCTGATGGGGCGGCGCGGCGCGGGCTTCGGCCTGGCCACCGACGCCACCCCCTACGTCAGCGCGTACGCCGGCGGCCACAGCGCGGAAAGCTGAGCTATCTCACGCCGCGGGGGCGGGGCTGGCACCGGGGACAGCTGAAGGACGACCGGTTCATGAACTGCTCGCGGCGGATCGGCGTGCCGCAGCGGTGGCAGGGCTCGCCCTCCCGCCCGTACGCGTTGAGCGACCGGTCGAAGTAGCCACTCTCGCCGTTCACGTTCACGTAGAGCTCGTCGAAGCTGGTCCCGCCGGCCACGATCGCCTCGCCGAGCACGTCCCGCACGTGCGCGAGCAGCCGCCGCGCGGCCGGCCGGGTCAGCTGGTCGGTCGCGCGGGCGCCGTGCAGCTGGGCCCGCCACAGCGCCTCGTCGGCGTAGATGTTGCCGACCCCGCTGATCAGCGTCTGGTCCAGCAGCGCCCGCTTGACCTCGGTGTGCTTGCCGCGCAACCGGGCCACGAACGCCTCGTCGTCGAAGAGCGGGTCCATCGGGTCGCGGGCGATGTGGGAGATCTCGCTGGGCAGCTCGGCGCCGCCCTCGGAGACCGACAGGCCGCCGAACGTACGCTGGTCGACGAAGCGCAGCTCGGGTCCGCCGTCGGCGAAGACGAATCTGATGCGGAGGTGCTTCTCGTCGGGCGCGTCGCCCGGCTGCATCAGCAGCTGGCCGCTCATCCCGAGGTGGCCGATGATCGCGTCGCCGGAGTCCAGCGGCAGCCAGAGGTACTTGCCGCGGCGCGACACGTCGAGGATCGTGCGGCCGGTCAGCATGGCGATGAAGTGCGCGTCGCCGGGCAGATGGCGGCGGATCGCGCGCGGGTGGTGCACCTCGACGGTCTTGATCGTCCGGCCGGCCACCCACTTGGCCAGGCCCTGGCGGACGGTCTCGACCTCGGGCAGTTCGGGCACTTTTATCTCCCTGAGAACTACAAGGTGTACGGCCAGACGGTGAGCATGTACGCGCCGTACCAGAGGCCGAAGGCGGCCCACGCCGCGATCGACAGCACGGCCACGCGGGGGCGGGCGCGGGCGGCGGCCACGGTCGCCGGAAGCAGCGTCAACAGTACGGGCAGGAGCAGGCGCGGCTTCGAGTGGTAGAAACCGGCCTGGCCGTACACGAGCACCATCGCCACCACCCCGTAAACCGCGAGTGGCAACCAGGGCTTCCCGGCCAGCGCCACGCCCGCCGCGGCCAGCGCCACCAACAGCATGATCGCCATGCTCACCGGGATCCAGCCGTCGCCGGTCGACAGCGTCTGACGCAGGAAGGTCCAGGTGCTCGCGCCGTAGTCGAACGAGGTGCCCCAGCCCGCGGTCTGGATGCGGAACCAGGCACTCGGGTCGCCGACTCGCAGGCCCACCCAGGCCAGGAACAGCGGCACGCCGGCCAGCGCGACGGCGGCGGCCCCGAGCGGTTGCCAGGCTTTGCGGCGCGACTCGCGCACCGCCATGATCGCGGCGACGGCGAGGGCGAGCGCGGCCGCGGCGCCGGTGGGACGGGTGAGCGCGGCGCCGAGGCCGAGGAGGCCGGCGGCCCACCAGACCTTGCGGTGGGCGGCGGCGAGCATCCCGGCGACCAGAGCGAGGAACAGCGCTTCCGAGTACGCCATGGACAGCACCACCGACACCGGAGCGGTGCAGCAGATGGCCACCAGGGCCCATCCGGCCCGCTTGCCGTAGAGGGTCGTGCCGAGCAGGTGCAGCGCGACCGCGGCCCCGATCGAGGCCAGCCAGCTGACCGCGAGCGCGGCGGTCTGCGCGCTCGGCCCGAGCGCCGCCACACCACGGATCAACATCGGGTAGAGGGGGAAGAACGCGAGCTCGTTGCCCTCCAGGCCGCCGTTCGCCCCGTACGTGTAGCCGTGCGGGTAGCCGTCGATCGCCACCCGCAGGAACCACCCCGCGTCCCAGACCAGCAGACGCCCCCGCACGCTCACCTGGTCGTCCGCCGCGGCGCTCATCCAGGCCAGGATGAGCAGCTGCGCGACCCGGGTCAGCGCGAAGATCCCGACGGCGGTGAGCACCCCGCGCCAGGCGCCGGCCAGGTCCCAGAGACGCTCGCGCTCGGGAACCCGCTCGGTCTCGGGCGTCTCCACGGCCAGGCTCACGGTGCCAGGTCGCCGTCTGGCTTCTCGTCCTCGGCGTCCTGACCGCGCTCGTTGAGCGTCCGCCAGGCGGCCGCGGCGGCGCGCTGCTCGGCCTGCTTCTTGCTGCGCCCCTCGGAGCCGCCGTACCGCTCCCCGGCCACCACGACCCAGGCCGTGAACGTCTTGGCGTGGTCGGGCCCGGAGTCCTCGATCACGTAGTCCGGCACGCCGAGCCCGAGCGCCGCGGTCAGCTCCTGCAGGCTGGTCTTCCAGTCGAGCGCGGCGCCGCGGCCCGCCGACTCGGCCATCAGCGGGTCGAACAGCCGGTGGATCACCTCGCCGGCCACGTCCAGGCCGTGCTCGAGGTAGATCGCGCCGAGCAGCGCCTCCAGCGTGTCGGCCAGGATGCTGGCCTTGTCCCGGCCGCCGGTGGTCTCCTCGCCCTTGCCCAGCAGCAGGTGCGGGCCGAGCCCCAGTGGGCCCAGGCCGCGGGCCACGTCGGCCAGCGCGTGCATGTTGACCACGCTGGCCCGCAGCTTCGCGAGCTGGCCCTCGGGCAGGTCGGGGTGGTTGTGGTAGAGCGCCGAGGTGATCACCACGCCGAGCACCGAGTCGCCGAGGAACTCCAGGCGCTCGTTCGTCGGGAGACCGCCGTTCTCGTACGCGTACGAGCGGTGAGTGAGCGCCCGTTCCAGCAGGCCCGGCTCGATCGGGACGCCGAAGGCCTCCTCGAGCGGGAGAGTCGGCGGCCGGCGGCGCTTGTCACTCATGGGACACCTCGTTGTGCGGGATCAGTTCGGCGATGGCGTCGACCGCGCCACGGCGGTGCAGCTCGGCCGCCAGCGCGATGCCGGCGGCCAGGTCGGTCTCGGAGGCGGAGCCATGGCACACCACGACGGTGCCGGCGACGCCGAGCAGCAGGGCGGCGCGGGGTGGGACGGCGGCGTTTCCTCCGGGCGGACCCAAGCGGGCGTACGCGGTCTCCAGCCCCTTGAGCAGGACATTTCCGGTGAAACCGTCAGTTACTACGACATCGGCCGCGTTCCCGGTCACGACGTCGTTGCCCTCGACCAGGCCCACGTAGCGAGCGCCGCCGGGCAGGTCGGCGGCGGCGAGCAGGGGCGGGAGGGCCCGGCGCAGGCGGTCGCCCTTCCCGCGCTCGGTGCCGATGGTGAGCAGGCCGACCCTGGGCTCGGCGACGCGGTGCACGACGGAGGCGTACGCGGCGCCCAGCCGGGCGTGCATCGCGAGAGTGCCCTCGTCGGGGTCGACGGCCGAGCCGACGTCGAGCAGCACGAGCCGGCCGGCGGCGGTGGGCAGCACGGCGGTGAGGGCGGGGCGCCGGACGGCCGGCCAGCGGCCGAGGGCGCGCGCGGCGGAGATCACGACGGCGGCGGTGTTGCCGGCCGACATCACGGCGTCGGCCAGGCCGTCGGCGACCGCGCGCAGGGCGGCCCGGGCCGAGTCGTCGGGGTGGATCTCGACGGCCGGCATCGGCAGCATGCCCACCCGGTTGCGCTCGGCCGGCGAAACGGCAGCCAGAACCGCGTCGGCCGCCTCATGCGTGCCGACGAGAAGCAGGTGAAGGGACGGATCGTCCTGGAAGGCGCGCAGAGCGCCGTCAACCACGACGGCGGGAGCGTGGTCCCCGCCGAGGAGGTCGACGGCGATCCGCGCGGTCGCCGGCTCCGCGGAGGAAGCCGGCATACCGATGGCTCGCCGTTGCCCAGGTGCGACCCGCCCGATGATCGGGCGCGTCACTCCGCGAGGCTCAGACCTCGAGGACCTGACGGCCGTTGTAGGTGCCGCAGACCGAGCAGGCCGTGTGCGGCAGCTTCGGCGACTTGCACTGCGGGCACGCCTGGGTCGCGACCGCGGTCGCCTTCCAGTTCGCCCGGCGGGACCGGGTGTTGCTGCGCGACATCTTGCGCTTGGGGACGGCCACGGTTCTTACTCCTCGTTCTGATGTTGCGGGTTTTGCGGCGAAGCCGCCCTGGGAAGCTCGGCCATTTTACGCAAGGCGGCCCATCGAGGATCGATCTCCTCGTGGCTGTGATCCGCCGGAAGGTCGTCGAAGTGCACCCCGCACTCGGGGCACAGGCCTGGGCAGTCCGGGCGGCAGAGCGGGTTGGTGGGCAGCGTGAGCACCACCGCGTCGCGTACCGCCGGCTCGAGGTCGATCAGGTCGCCCTGCATCCGGCCCACCTCGTCCTCGTCGGTCGTCTCCTCGGTGGTGCTGTCCTCATAAGCGAACAGCTCCGCGAGGGAGACGTCGAAGGACTGGTCGATCTCGTTGAGGCAGCGCCCGCACTCGCCGGTGAGCGAACCACGGACCCGGCCCGACACGTACACCCCCTCGGAGACCGACGTGAGCACGAGGTCGAGCTCGACGTCCGACCCCTCGGGGACGCTGATCAGCTCCAGGCCGAGGTTCGCCGGCGCCGGGATCACCCGGTTCAGGGCACGCGTCGCACCAGGCTGCCGGGGAAGCTTCGTCGTGTCGACGACCAGCGGCTGCCTGGGATCCAGGTGACTCTGCGGTGACTTGGGCATCATGAACTCTCAGCCATAGGTAGGCCGACGGAAAAGATTACCTGAGCTTTCGCTCCAGCGTCGAATCGGGCGGGGTGTCCGTGCCCGCTAGAAGGGCAGCGGACGCTCGGAGTCCTCGCCCTGGAAGGTGCCGATCTCGCGGAGGGCGTGCATCTTGTCGCGGCCACGCTCTATCGAGGCGAGCGCCCTGGTCAGGAACTGCTCGAAGTTCGCCAGCGCGGTGTCGACGTAGTCGTCGACCTCCTCGCGCAGCCGCTGGGCCTCGGTCCGCGCCTCGGCGATGATCCGGGCGCCCTCGTGCTCGGCCGAGACCGTGATCTCGTTGACCGAGACCAGCCGGGCGTGTTCCGTCTCACCCTCACTGATGATCCGGTCCGCTTCACGACGGCCGGCCTCGATGATCCGGTCGCGCTCGTCGAGCACGGCGGCCGCCTTGCGGATCTCCGAGGGCAGGCCGGAGCGCAGCGACTCGAGCAACTCGATCATCTCGCCCCGGTCGTACATGAAGTTCGTCCGCGACATCGGGACAGAGCGCGCGTCCTGGACGCGTTCGATGATCTCGTCGATGCTGTCGAGCGGATCCACCGGTCACTCACTCCTGTCAAGTCGTACCCACGGAGCGTGGTGCGATCACGTTACTGCCTCTCTCGCACGCCCGTTTCCGGGCACGCCGAGAGGTCAGTCCTGCTTCAACCGCTTGATCAACCGCTCGCCCACGAAGTCGGGAACGTACGCCGACGCGTCGCCACCCCACTTGACCACGTCTTTGACAAGACTGGACGACAGGAACGAATAGAGCGGATTCGTCGGCATGAACAACGTCTCCACGCCGGACAACCCGATGTTCATCTGCGCCATCTGCAACTCGTAGTCGAAGTCGCTGACCGCGCGTAGCCCTTTGATCACCACGGCGGCGCCCTGCGACTTGCAGAAGTCGACGAGCAGCCCGTGGAACGAGGCGACCCGGACGTTCTCGTAGCCGGCGGTCGCCTCGCTGAGCATCTCGAGACGCTCCTCGATGGTGAACAGGCCGGTCTTCGAGTGGTTGATCAGTACGCCGATGATCACCTCATCGAACAGCCGGCTGGCCCGCCCGACGATGTCGAGGTGGCCGTTGGTGACCGGGTCGAAGGAGCCGGGGCACACCGCACGTCTCATGATCGGCGACCGTACCAAAGAGTAGTTTCCCCGTACCGTCGGCTACGGTCCGCGGTGATGCCATCCACCCAGCTCATCGGGTCACCCCGGCGGGACCGCTCGATCGCCACGACGGCGTCGGGCGCCAGCCACCCGTTCGCCACCAAGGCCTCCTGCAGCTCCACGATCTCGTTGTCGTCCACGGCGTAGGGCGGATCGGCGAAGACCACGTCGTACGGACCACCCTCGGGCGGCGCGGCGAGCACTTGGGACACCCGGCCGGTGACGAGCCGCGCGGCCGAGCCGACACGCAACGAGACGATGTTGTCGCGGATCGTACGGGCGGCGCGAGCGTCCGATTCGACCAGAAGCGCGTGCGATGCGCCGCGGGACAGCGCCTCCAGACCAACCGCCCCAGATCCGGCAAAAAGGTCGGCGAACCGCGCTCCAGACAGGTCGGTCATGGTCGCCAATGCGCTGAAGAACGCCTCACGAACACGGTCCGAAGTGGGCCGGGTCAGGGCGCCGGCCGGGGCGGCCAGCCGCCGTCCGCCGTGGGAACCGGCGATGATCCTGGTCATGCGGCCTCGCCGGGCTGGTTGGGTAGCACGACTCGAAGCTACTTCAACACTCACGCAGCGCAATCACAGAGTGAACAATTCCCCTTTGTCCACACACGCAGGGCATCGAAGCGATCTCACTCAGTTCATCGAAGATCACGGCTCTGCAACAACAGCTTTAAGGCTCTCTGAGCCATTTCCCAGATTCATCTAACTCGCTAAAGTCCCTCGCTGTTGCACGTGGTTACGGCCGCGTGTCGACGACGTGGGGAGGCGTCGTCGACGGCTCTCGCTCTCAACGGCGTCGGCCCGCCGCTTCCTCGCCGAACCCCTGATTCCCAACACAGGAGTAGGCGTGAACCTGTTCACCACCAAGCTTCGCCGCGGCGCCACCGTCGCCGGCGGCACGTTCCTCGGCCTCGGCATCGTTGCTGCCATGGCCGCCCCCGCGCTGGCCTGTTCGACCGTGGTCCGGGCCTCCGGCGAGTGCGGCGACGACGGCGGCTGGGTCGCCGCGTTCCAGGTTGCTAACGACTGGGACCGGGCCGACGGCGTGATCGCGTCCGTCAAGATTGACGACGAGGACTACACCGACGCCATCGGCGAGATCCAGCAGGGCAAGGTCGCGCCGCGCTCCGGCGACTACCGCGACGAGTCCACCTACGTCTGGCTCAAGGGCTCCCTCAAGGAGGCGGCCGACAAGGAGAACGTCCGGCTCACGATCACGATGACGTGGGACGGCAAGAACCCCATCACCAAGAGCGACACGGCGACCAAGCCGGAGAACTGCGGCGGCGAGTCGACCCCGCCGACCACGCCGACGACCGAGCCCACCACGGAGCCGTCGTCGCCGGAGACCACGGAGCCGACCACGGCTCCGACGACGACGCCGGCGACCACGTCGCCGACGCCGACCGCGACCACGCCGACCGAGACCCCGACGGTTCCGGTTCCGACCCCGTCGGAGTCGGGCGAGCCGGTGCTGCCGAACGAGATCTTCGACGTCGACTGTGACTCGATGACGATCGGCCTCGACAACACCAAGGGCGAGATCGAGTACAAGCTCCACTTCGCGCCGTCGAAGGGCGAGGCGAAGGACCTGGACATCAAGGCCGGCGAGAAGAAGTCCGCCACCTTCCAGGCCGAGGAGGGCTTCTCGGTCAAGCTCACGGTTGTCGCCAGCTACCAGGGCGTCACCAGCCCGCCCGAGACCGTCACCGTGCCGTTCGAGAAGCCGGCCGGCTGTGGCGGCGCCGGCGGTGGCGGCGGCGACGAGCTGGCCAAGACCGGTACGCCGACCGCGGGTATCGCCGGTGGCGCTGCCGCTCTGCTGGCCGTCGGTGGTGGCCTGTTCTACCTGGCCCGCCGTCGCAAGGTGAAGTTCACCGCCTGATAGCGGTCGCACGACATCGCAACACGCAACACCCGGGGGCGCGTCGACTGACGCGCCCCCGGTTCATTTCTCCCCCGGCCCCTCGACGTTCAGGAGTTCCCCTGGTGACGAAGACGCTCCTCTTCCGCGCCGCTACCGTCCTGGTCAGCGCCCTGATCGGCGCCGGTGCCGTGGCCACCTCGGCCGAGGCACGCACCGGCGACCACGACGACAACAAATGCACCGTCGCCGACTTCGCGTCGTCGGACCTCACGTTCGCCGAGGACGGCAGCGCGGTCGGCACCTTCACGCTGAAGGACGACGCCCACTGCGCGACCGATGTCACGCTGGTCTCGTACCTGGCGCCGCGGCCCGACTTCGCCGTGCCGCAGTACCTCTTCGCCAACCGCACGGCCCGCGTCGACTCCGGCCAGAAGAGCGGCTCGCTCACGGTCTCGGTGCCGAAGTGCAACACGCAGGTCGACCTCTTCGTCGGCGGCGAGGACACGATCATCAACCCGCTCGTCGAGAACGGCGACCGGTACGGTGCTCGCAAGCTTCAGTACCGGAACTTCGGCGCGAGCGACTGCGTACAGCCGGCGGTCCAGGCCATCCCCAACTGCGACGGCAGCACCGACATCAGCCTGAGCAACAACGGCGAGCTGAGCGGCTACCCGGTCACGTTCGAGATCAGCTACAACGGCCAGAAGCAGTCGGTGACGGTCGGCAAGGGCGAGGCGACCAAGGAGCCGATCCACATCCCGGCCGACAGCGGGCCGATCACCGTCTCGGCCAAGAACCTCGAGACGCAGACGATCACCTGGTCCCGCCCGGACACCTGCCTGCCCACCGCGACCGGGAAGAACGACTGCACGACCGTCACGGTCACCGTGAGCAACCCCGAGAAGAACGTGCCGGCGAAGGCGGACGTGACCTACGGCGACACCACCAAGACCGTCACCGTCGCCGCCGGGGCCTCCGAGGACGTCACCTTCCCGGCCGGCGAGGCCACCACCGCGAAGGTCGACTTCCCGGACCTCAAGGGCGTTCCGGCGCTGACCGTGGACATCGTCAAGGACGAGTGCTCGAGCCCGTCGCCGAGCGCCAGCGCGTCGGAGAGCCCGTCGTCGTCGCCCTCGCCGTCGGCCAGCGTGTCGGCCTCGACGCCGCCCCCGGCCTCGACCACCCCGGCCGGCGCGCCGAGCACCACGCCGGTCTCCAGCGACAGCAACCTGCCGAAGACCGGCGCCGCGGCCAGCACCGTCGCGGGCGGCGCGGCGCTGCTGCTGATCATCGGTGGCGCGCTGTTCTTCCTGGCCCGTCGCCGCAAGGTGAAGTTCACGGCCTGACAGCGGATCTCGGCCCCACCCGTTCTGGGTGGGGCCGAGTAAAGCAGCCAGGTCCGACAACTTTTCCCGGTTGTCCACAGGACTGCATGAATGGGGCGCCGGCGCGCCCTCGCTATCCCAGCCGCGGGAACGAGCCGTCCGGGTTCGGGCGGTATTCGGTGGCCTCCACGACCGCGTCGACGGGCAGGGCCGCGTACACGTGGGGGAAGAACGCGCCCTCGGGGTGCGGTGGGTTGCCCTCCTCCCACGTCACCGGGACCGGCAGGCGGGACTCGTCGATGTGCAGGAGCAAGAGGTCGGTACGGCCGCGGAAGCGCAACGTCGCCGGCATGTGCACCCACTCGGCGGTGGAGCAGTGGATGTAGCCGTCGGTCGCCAGCGTGTCGCCGTCGTAGACGCCCGCCGCGACCGCCTTCGCCCAGGCGTCGCGCGGGCAGATGTGCAGAATCAAGCCGCTCAGCCCTTCTCCAGGTATTCCGCCCGCTCCTCGTCGACCAGGGCGGCGACCGAGGCGGCCAGGGCGGGGTATTTCGACAGGTCGGGGTCGTCGCCGATCAGCTCGGACGCCTCGGTGCGGGCATCGGTGATCAGCTTGGCGTCGCGCAGCAGCGAGAGCAGGCGCAGGTGGGAGTGGCGGCCGGACTGCGAGGCGCCCAGCACGTCGCCCTCGCGGCGCTGCTCGAGGTCGATCTCGGAGAGCCGGAACCCGTCGGTGGTGGACGCCACCGCGTCGAGCCGCTCGCGGGCGGCCGTGCCCTCCACCGACTCGGTGACCAGCAGGCAGATGCCGGGCGCCGAGCCCCGGCCGACCCGGCCGCGCAGCTGGTGCAGCTGGGAGACGCCGAACCGGTCGGCATCCATGATGATCATGACGGTCGCGTTCGGCACGTCGACGCCGACCTCGATCACCGTGGTCGCGACCAGGACGTCGAGGTCGCCGGCCGCGAACGCGCGCATCACCGCGTCCTTCTCGTCGGTGGGCAGCTTGCCGTGCAGGACGCCGATCCGCAGGCCGTGCAGCGGGCCCTCGGCCAGCAGCGGCGCGACCTCGGTCACCGCCAGGGGCGGGCGCCGAGCGGATTCGGTGTCGCCCGGCGGCTCCTCCTCCTCGGCGTCTCCGGTGCCGATGCGCGGGCACACCACGTACGCCTGATGGCCGCCCTTGACCTCCTCGCGCAAGCGCTTCCACGCCCGGTCCAGGAACGCGGGCCGCTCGGGCGGCACCACGTGCGACGCGATCGGCGAGCGGCCGCGCGGCAACTGCGACAAAGTGGACGTCTCGAGATCGCCGTAGACGGTCATCGCGACCGTACGGGGAATCGGGGTCGCCGTCATGACCAGCACGTGCGGCGGCCGGGCGGCCTTGGCGCGCAGCGCGTCCCGCTGCTCGACGCCGAACCGGTGCTGCTCGTCGACGACCACCAGCCCGAGGTCATGGAAGTCGACGCCCTCGTAGAGCAGGGCGTGCGTGCCGATGACGATGCCCGCCGTGCCGTCCGCGACCTTGGCCAGCGCCGCCCGCCGGGCCACCGCCCCGAGCGAGCCGGTGACCAGGGTCAGCTGCGTGCCGCTCGGGTCGCCGTCAATTTCACCGGCCCGGCCGAGGGCGCCGAGCTGGGCGCTGATCCCGCGGAAGTGCTGGACGGCGAGCACCTCGGTCGGCGCGAGCAGGGCCGCCTGGCCGCCGGAGTCGACGACCTGGAGCATCGCGCGCACCGACACGAGCGTCTTGCCCGAGCCGACCTCACCCTGCAACAGCCGATGCATCGGATGGGGACGGGTCAGGTCGGCGGCGATCTCCTCGCCCACCGCACGCTGGCCTTCGGTCAACTCGTACGGGAGGGAGGCGTCGAACTTGTCGAGAATGCCGCCGTGGACCCGGGGTCGCGCCGTGCCGGGGATGGCGGCCGACCGTGCCCGGCGCTGCACGAGCGTCAGCTGCACCGCGAACGCCTCGTCCCACTTCAGCCGGTATTTGGCCGAGAACAACGCCTCCTTCGACGTGGGGCGGTGGATCTCGCGCAGCGCGGTGCCGATCCCGACCAGGTTGCGATTCGCGCGTACGGGCGGGGGCAGCGGATCGTCGGGCGGCTGAAACGTGTCGAGCACCGTGCGCACGCACTTGGCGATCACCCAGGTCGGCACCGCCTGGGCCGCCGGGTAGACCGGGATCAGCGCGCCCGCGAACTCTTCGATCTCCTCGGCCGCCTCGTCCTGCGTGGCGTCGGCCCGCAACAGCTGATAGGCCGGGCCGTTGAGCTGCCGCTTGCCCCGGAAGTCGGTGATCTTGCCAGCGAACAGCCCCCACCGGCCCCGCCGCAGATCGCGCTCGCGCCAGGCCTGGTTGAAGAAGGTGCACGTGAGCGTGGCGCCCGAGCCGTCCCCGATGGTTATCTCGAGCATGTTCCCCTTGCGGGCCCGCATCGGCTTGACGCTCACCGACTGCACCTGGGCCAACAGCGTGACCTGCTCGCCGATCTGCAGGTCACGCATGTCGGTGTGCTCGCCGCGCTCGTCGTACCGGCGCGGGAAGTGATAGATGAGGTCTCCGGCCGTGTGCAGGTCGAGGTGGGTGGCGAGCGCCTTGGCGGTGCGCTCGCCGAGCACCTTGCGCAGCGGCGTGGTCGTGGTGGTGGCGGTCGACTCGGTCATTGCACTCCAACCAGACTCGTCATTCCACTCCCACCAGCAGGTGGTACCGGGGCTGGCCGCCCGCGTAGCAGGCGAGCTCGACGAACGGCCAGGCCTGCGTGACATGGCCGCGCAGGGTCGCCTCGAGGCCGGCCGGGGCGTCGGCGCCGAGCACGAGCGTGGCCAGCTCGCCGCCACCGCCGAGCATGCGGTCGAGCAGGCGGCGGCTCACATCGCCGAGGTCGGCGCCGATCACGTGCACCTCGCCGTCGACGAGACCGAGCAGATCGCCGGCGCGGCACGGGCCCGCGACGGTGAGCGAGTCGCGCTGGGCGGTGCAGACCTCGCCGTACCGGCAGGCCCCGGCCGCCTCGGCCATCGCGATGACATCATCGGCGAACGGCCGGCTCGGGTCCCGCACGGCCAGCGCCGCGAGCGCCTGAACCGGCGACCGGGTGGGCACCACGCTCACCCGCACCCCACCGGCCTCCGCCTCACGCGCGGCCCCGGCCGCGACGGCTTGCGTATTCGCGTCATTGGGCAGCAGCACAACGCTGCCGGCCCCGGACGCGGCGATCGCCTCGACCATCTCGCGAACCGACGGATTACGCCCGACGACCGTGGCGCCCTCGGCCTCGAAGAGCGCGGTGAGCCCGTCGCCGGCCGCCACGACGACGGCAGCCCGCGAATCCCCGGCCGGAGATCGACCGGCCCATTGCGGAGCGCCCCGCGAGTCGGCGGCCCATTGCGGAGCGCCCCGCGAGTCGGCGGCCCATGGCTGGGCGGCGCCGGAGTCGGCGGGATGCGGCTCGATCACGTGTGCGCGGCCCTCGTCGAGGGGCGTGACGCTGATGCGGTGCGGCCGGCCCGCGACAATCCCCGCCTCGAGCGCGGGGCCGATGCGGTCGGCGCTGACGTGCACGTGAACGTTCCACGTGCCGTCGCCGGAGCCGACCACGACGAGCGAGTCACCCATGCCGTCGAGCGCCGTGCGCAGCGTGGCGACGGCCGGCTCGGCGGCGTCGAGAAGGTACTGCACCTCGTAGCTCTCGGCCGCATCGGGAGAAGAGGCGGCAGGCGCAGCGAGAGAGATAGAGGAGCCGGCGGCCGCGCTCGGGGCACCGGGGGCGGTGGGGGCGGAGGCAGGGGCGGTGAGGGCGGGGACGGCGGCGGTGAGGGCGGAGGCAGCGGCGGTGTCGGCGGGGGCAGGGGCGGTGTCGGCGGGGGCAGGGGCGGTGACGGCAGGGGCGGTGACGGCAGGGGCGGTGACGGCAGGGGCGGTGACGGCAGGGGCGGTGACGGCAGGGGCGGTGACGGCAGGGGCGGTGAGGGCGTCTACGAGGGCGTCGAGCAGCAAGACGAGGCCGCGGCCGCCGGCGTCTACCACGCCGGCGCGGGCCAGGACCGGGAGCTGCTGCGGGGTGCGTGCCAGCGCCTCGGCGGCGGCTCGGGCCGCGGCTCGGGCGACGGCTATCAGGTCGTCGGATTTGAGGCCGCCGGCGGCCTCGGCGGCGGCCGCCACCACCGACAGGACCGTGCCCTCGACCGGGCGGGCCACCGCGGCGTAGGCGGCCTCGGACGCCGAGCGCAAGGCCCGGGCCAGGTCGGCGCCGCGGGCCGCGGCCGAGGTGGCCAGGCTGTCGGCCATGCCGCGGAGGATCTGCGAGACGATCACGCCGGAGTTGCCCCGGGCGCCGAGCAGGGCACCGCGGGCCATGCGGTGCAGCGCGCTGCCTAGCGGCGTGCTGCCTGGCGCGCTGCCCAGCGGCGTGCTGCCTGGCGCGCTGCCCAGCGGCGTGCTGCCTGGCGCGCTGCCGGGCAGTGCGCTGTCCACCGGGGCCGTCTCGTCGAGAGCCTCGTCGAGGGCCTGCTGGGCCGAGGTGAGGGTGAGCACGAGGTTGGTGCCGGTGTCGCCGTCGGGGACGGGATAGACGTTCAGCTCGTCGATCTCGTGCTGGTGAGCGCGCAGCGCTTCCAGCCCACCACCGCACCAGCGGCGTACCGCGGCAGCGTCGAGGGTCTCCAGCACGCGAAAATCGTACTAACGCCCCCTGACATTCTCCCGGGACCGCACCCTGACCGGGGGCGATTGGCTGTCACGGCGCACCATCGGGTAACCTTGCCGGGTTGCCTTGGCGATGGTTCGCGGGGCTGCCTTGACGATGTAGAAGACAAACCTCAGGAGTACCCCGTGGCTAGCGTGTGCGACGTCTGTGGCAAGGGACCGGGCTTCGGCCACAACGTGTCCCACTCGCACCGGCGGACCAACCGCCGCTGGAACCCGAACATTCAGTCGGTGCGCACCCCGGCCGGCGGTGGCACGACCAAGAAGCTTCAGGTCTGCACCTCGTGCATCAAGGCCGGCAAGGTCGTCCGCGCCTAGCTCGGAGCGCCTGCTTTCCTTAGCCGCCGGGTCCTCAGGGCCCGGCGGCTAAGTGCGTTCCAAGAGCCAACTGCGTTCCAAGAGCTAACTGCGACCAAGAGCCAACTGCGTTCCAAGAGCTAACTGCGACCAAGAGCCAACTGCGTTCCAAGAGCTAACTGCGACCAAGAGCCAAGTGCGTCACAGGTCTTTCGCGAAGGACAGCACGCCCTCTTCGCCGGCGTAGAAGCCGAAATCGGGTATGCGGACATATCCGGAATTTTCGTAAAGGGCGATCGCCTCCGGCTGCCTGTCCCCGGTCTCGAGGATCATGCGCCGGCAACCGGCCGCGCGCGCCGACTCCTCGACCGTCGCCAGCAGCCGCCGGCCCAGGCCACGGCGGCGTCCGGCGCGAGCGGTGAACATCCGCTTCAGCTCGGCGTCCTCCCCGTGCCGGCGCCAGCCGACGCAACCGAGCAACCGCTCGCCGTCGTCGGCCACGAAGAAGGCACCGTTCGGCGGCGTGAAGTCGTCCGCTCCGATCGGGGTGTCGTCGCCGCTGCCGCCGTATCGCTCCGAGAGCTCGGCCAGCACGTCGACGAGCAGATCGCGTACGGCCGGCTCGGCGAAGTCCGCCCTTCTGATCTTGATCTCCTGCACGAGACCGACTGTAACTAGCGGAAGTGATCCCAGCCCGGTGACCCGGACCACGGCCGCCGGTCGACCGTCACGCCCGAGCCGTCGTGCACCGTGCCGATCTCGCGCCATCCCTCCGGCATGGTCACCCCGGGCGGGAACGTCGCGGCCAGCGCGTGGTCCTCTCCCCCACCCAGCAGCCACTGGTACGGGTCGACGCCGAGCGCCGTCGCCGCATCGCGCATCTGGTCGGGGACCGTGAACGCGTCCCGCCGCACGTCGATGGCCACCAGGCTGGCCGTCGAGAGGTGACCGAGATCCTGCAGGAGGCCGTCCGAGATGTCGATCATCGAGGTTGCCCCGTGCCGGGCGGCGAGCGGGCCGGCGGCGTAGGGCACGGCCGGCCGCCGATAGGCCTCGACGAGGATCTTCGGCGTACGGAATCCGCGGGAGAGAATGGTGTATCCGGCCGCCGCGTGCCCGGTGCGCCCGGCCAGCGCCAGCACGTCGCCCGGCTGCGCGCCCGACCGCACCACCGGCTCCCGCCCCCCGAGGTCGCCCAGCGCCGTCACCGCGATGGTCAGCGTCGGGCTCGACGACATGTCCCCGCCCACCACGCTCGCGCCGACCAGCGCCGCCTCGTCGGACAGACCGCCGGCCAGCTCTTCGGCCCAGGCCACCTCGAGGTCGGCGGGCGCGCAGAACGCGACCAGCAGCGCGGTCGGATCGGCACCCATCGCGGCGATGTCGGCCAGGTTCGCGGCCGCCGCACGGTGTCCGATGTCACTCGCCCTCGACCAGTCGCGCCGGAAGTGGCGGCCCTCGACCAGCACATCGGTGCAGGCCACCACCCGGCCGTCGGGGGCGGACACGACCGCGGCGTCGTCGCCCGGGCCGAGCAGCGTCCTCGTGCCCTGGTCGAGCCGGGCGACGACCCGGGCGATCAGCCCGAACTCGCCGATCTCGGCAATGCTCACCGTCAGCTGCCTTCCTTTCCGGTGGCGTCCCGCAGCCGTATCGATTCTTACGGTAGTTTCACGTTCGGGTTACGGCTGGCGGCGGATGGGAGCGGATCGTGGTCCAGGCATACATCCTGATCCAAACGGAGGTCGGAAAGGCTCATGACGTGGCCGTATCGATCGGAAAGATCGCCGGTGTCATCCGCGTCGACGCGGTCACCGGGCCCTATGACGTGGTGGTCCTGGCCGAGGCGCACACCGTCGACGACCTCGGCGGCCTCATTGTGAGCAAAGTCCAGAACGTCACCGGCATCATGCGGACCCTCACCTGCTCCGTGGTAAACCTCTGAGCATGGTCGACGTGGAGACTCCGCCCGAGACGCGCAAGCCGGACCGGACGACGCGCAGCGCCGCCCTGGTCGCCGCCGCGTTCGCGGTCCCGATCGCGATCCTCGCCGGTCTCCTGATCTTCTGGCGGCTCGCGCCGGCCGGCACCACCGACGCGGAACCGGCGACGACGTCGACCGCGCCCCAGGTCGTGCCCTCGACGCCGGTGCGGATGGCCGCCCCCAGGCTCGACGCCGCGACGACCCAGGTGTGTCTCGCGGTGGCGTCGCAACTGCCCACGGCCGTACGCGATCTGCCCGCCCGCAAGGTGACCGCCGGCCCCGAGCAGAACGCGGCGTGGGGCGAGCCCCCGATCACGCTGGCTTGCGGCGTGACCCAGCCCACCATGTGCGAGCGGGTCGACGGCGGCCACCCCGGCTGCGTGCCGCTCGACGCGACGATGTTCGCGATGAACGGCGTCTGCTGGTGGGGCCAGGACGGCCCGGCCTCCGACGTGTTCACCACGATGGACCGCGAGGTCGCCGTGCAGGTGACCGTGCCCGGCAGCTACCAGCAGAGCGCACAGTGGGCGAACGAGTTCTCCGACGCCGTCGTGAAGACGGTCAAGTCGCGGGCGAAGGGCGTCCCGACCGGCTGCGATCAGTGAAGGCCGGTTCCGCGGCGTAGCGCGGTGCGGATCAGGCGGTCCACGACCTTCGGGTACTCGAGGCCGGTGGCCGCCCACATCAACGGGAACATCGAGGTCGGCGTCATGCCGGGCATCGTGTTGATCTCGTTGAGGTAGATCTGGTGGTCGGCGGTCACGAAGAAGTCGACCCGGGCCAGGCCGGCGCAGTCGAGCGCGGTGAACGTGCGGCGGGCGTACTCCTGGACCTGACGGGTCACGTCGGCGGGCAGGTCGGCCGGGATGTCGTAGCGGCCGCCGTCCAGGTATTTCGCCTCGAAGTCGTACCAGTCGTGCTCGTCGACGTGGATCTCGGCCAGCAGCGAGGCCTCGGGCGCGCCGCCGGCCTCGCCCTCGAGCACGCCGCACTCGATCTCGCGGCCCACGATCGCGGCCTCGACCAGCACCTTGGGGTCGATCCGGCGGGCGGCGGCGATCGCGGCGTCGAGGTCGGCCCAGTCGGTGACCTTGGTGATGCCGTGCGAGGAACCGGCCCGCGACGGCTTCACGAAGACCGGCAGGCCCAGACGCTCCTTGTCGGCTTCGGACAGCTCGACCCCGGCGCGGAGAACCGCGTACGGACCGACCGGAATGCCCTCGATCGTCGCGAGCTTTTTGGTGAACTCCTTGTCCATGGCCGCGGCCGAGGCGAAGACGTTGGCGCCGACGTACGGGATGCCGGCCATCTCGAGCATGCCCTGGATGGTGCCGTCCTCGCCGTAGGCGCCGTGCAGCACTGGGAACACGACATCCACGCCGGCCAGCGACGAGACGCCCTCGGCCGGATCGCGCACGATCAGCTCCCCCGCGGTCGGGTCGGCCGCGAGCACCACCGCGTTGCCGCTGGCCGCCGTGATCTCCGGCAGCTTCCGCTCGGTGATCGCCAGGCTGGCCGGGTCCTCGCCCGCCAGCACCCAGCCGCCCTCGCGCGTGATGCCGACCGGCACCACCTCGTATTGCCCCGGGTCGAGCGCTCGCAGGATGCTCCCGGCGCTCACGCACGAGATGGCGTGCTCGGAGCTGCGGCCACCGAACACGATCGCGACGCGGGTCTTCCGAGGAGTCGTCACTTTTCTTCGCGCCTCTCGCTAGCGGTCATGCCGGGGGGAACCCTACTCTGCGTTAGCCACTCACGGGATTACCCGGCCGCCGCCACGGGATGAGGGAACTGCGCGTTCATGAAGGCAACACTCCAGGTAATCGCGGGGATGGGCGCCGGGCAGTTGGCGACGATCGCGCACCCGCGTGGGGATGGCTGGGACGCCGACGAGCTGACCGAGCTCGCCGGCGACGGCGTGACCGTGCTCGTCTCCGCGCTGACCCTCGCCGAGCAGCAGCGGATGGGCTTCGGCGGCACCACCGAGACGGCGGCCCGGCTCGGCGTCGACTTCGTACCGTTCCCGGTCGCCGAGGGCGCCATCCCGCGCGACGAGGCGGCCAAGGTGGTGGGCCTGGCCGGCCGGCTGGCCGCGCACGTGCGGGCCGGGCGGTTCGTGGCCACCCAGTGCTTCGGCGGCATCGGGCGCTCGACCCTGCTGGCCTGCACCACGCTGGTCCTGCTCGGCATCGCGCCGGGCGAGGCACTGCGCCGCGTCTCCGGTGACTCCGAGATGCCGGTGACGCGCGACTGGCTGCACGACCTGTCCCGCACGACCCGGATCTGAGACCCGCGCGGCCGGCGGCCCGCCGGTCGGAGAGCGCGACCGCCCGCGCCGCGGCGGGGGGAAGCTCAGCCCGCCGTGCGGCGGATCGGGACGTCGCTGACGACCCGGTAGAAGGCGAGCGCTCCGGCGGCGGTGACGACCAAGGAGATGACCAGCGAGGGCGCGTACGCGAGATGGGCGTCGAACGTGCCGAACTCGTCGACGTTCAGCAGGTACTCGGCCAGTGCCACGGGCACCGCCCCGGCCACCATGACGACCAGGCCGGCCAGGGGCCGCCAGCGGTAGAAGCCGGCCGCGATCAGCGCGCCGGAGACCAGGTAGGCCAGCGCCAGCGGCAGCATGTGCCCGAGCTCCGAGACGGCGCCGCCGAACGTCGACACGGGATAGCCCACGGCACGCCGGTCGAACGCCGCCAGCAGCGCGCTCTCCAGCACGTGCCCGAGCACCACCGCCAGGGCGAAGGCCACGCACAGGATCAGCCCGAAGACGCCGACCGCGTGCAGGTACTCGTGCCGGGTCACGCCGTTGGTGACGAACTGCCGCAGCTGCATCGCGACCAGCATGATGGCGACGACCAGCAGCCAGTACTTGGCGGCCGGGACGGCCAGCACCATCCACATGCTGAAGCCGAGCCTCGGCGTCGAGGCCAGCACGGCGGCCAGGATGATCAGGTAGGCGCTCAGGATCGCCGGCACGAACCAGCCGATGATCGGCCGGTAGACCCGGAACAGGGCGGTGATCGCGCTCATCGGGTGGCCTCCAGCCGCTGTGCGGGGGACGTGAGATGGATGAAGAGGTCCTGGATGCCGACCGGGCCGAAGGTGAGCCCGGCCGCCTCGCCGCGGCTGACGTCGGCCGGTGCGGGCCGCCAGTCGAGGGTCACCGCGCGCACGCCACCGAGGCTCTGCTCGCCGAGCACCGGGTGCCCGGCCACGAAGGCGTCGACCGCGTCCGCCGGCCCGGTCACGGTCACGCCGCGGCCGCGCAGCTCGTCGGTCTCCTGGTGCAGCAGCACCCGGCCGCGATCGATGATGATCACCCGCTCGAAGAGGTCGGCGACCTCCTCGATGAGGTGGGTGGACAGGATGATCGTGCGCGGGTGGGCCAGGTAGTCCTGGAGCACCTCGCGGTAGAAGACCGAGCGCGCCACCGCGTCCATGCCGAGGTAGGTCTCGTCCAGGATGGTCAGTGGCGCCCGCGAGGCGAGCCCGAGCACGACACCGACGGCCGACCGCTGACCGCGGGAGAGCGACGACGCCCGCTTGGCCGGATCGATCTCGAAGAGATCGAGCAGCTTGGCCGCGAAGCCGGCGTCCCAGCCGGGCCGCATCCACTCCGCGAAGCACATGATCCGGCGCACCTTGTCGGCGTCGCTGTTGTCCAGGGTGTCGCGGATGAAGCAGGTGTTGCGCATGACGGCCGGGTTCTCGAAGGCGTCGGCGCCGTCGACCCGCACCGTGCCGGCCGACGGGCGGCGGTACGACGCGAGGGCCGAGAGCAGGCTGGTCTTGCCCGAGCCGTTGCGGCCGAGCAGGCCGTAGATCTTGTCGGCCGGCAGGTCGAGGCTGACGTCGTCGACGGCGACCGTCGAGCCGTACCGGACGGTGAGGTTCCTTATCTCGATCATCTGGTGCCGCCCAGATGCCGGATGATCTCCTCGATCTCGATGCCGATGCGCTTGGCCTCGGCCAGCATCGGGTCGACCACCTCGCCGAAGAACCGCTCGCGACGCTCGGCCCGCAGCCGCTCCCGGGCGTCGGGGCTGACGAACATGCCGATGCCACGCTTCTTGTAAAGCACGCCCTCGTCGACGAGCTGGGCGAAGCCCTTGGCCGCGGTGGCCGGGTTGATCCGGTAGAAGGCCGCGTACTGGCTGGTGGACATCACCTGTTCGTCCTCCTTGAGGGCGCCGCTCAGGACGTCGTTCTTGATGCCGTCGGCGATCTGCAGATAGATCGGGCTGCGGTCGTCGAACACCGGAGCCTCCCTAGTTCTGCGGTTCATTACTAATGTAACGAACCATAGAGCCGACGCGGCATCGAGACAAGGAATTGTCGGGCAGAGGTCAGGCGGCGAAGGTCTGCGGGAGCGCGCCCTCTTCCCAGAGACGATCGAGGTACGCGAGGAAGCCGACCAGGCTCCGCTCCAGCTCCCGCCGCTCGGCCGCCGGCATCGCGGCCAGCGGGTCGGAGAAGACGAGGCCCTCGGGGTGCTTGGCCCGGGTGCCCACGAACTTCGCGCACGCCGCGCACCAGACGTAGCTGACCAGGGTCGGCCGCCGGGCATTCGGGGGCGTGTTCACGTACGCCCGGAGTCGCTTCTCGCCGCACGCGGGACACAGGCGCTCGCCCGGCGCCGCGAAGAAGCTCTCGCCGGTCGCCAGCGCCGCCACTTCGTCGGCGGAGAAGGTGTTCACGCCTGGTCCAAGGCCGCGGTCAGGTCGGCCAGCAGGTCGGCCGGGTCCTCGATGCCGCACGAGAGCCGCACGAACCCGGCCGGCGTGTCGTCGCCCCACTGGGCCCGCCGGTCGGCCGTGGTGTGCACGCCGCCGAACGAGGTCGCCGCGAAGACCAGCGACGCGGCGGTGAGGAAGCGGGCGACCCGCTCGGCCGAGCCGAGATCGAACGAGATCACCCCGGGTATCCGCCGCATCTGGGCGCTCGCCACCGGATACGAGGGATCGGACGCGAGGCCGGGCCAGCGCACGCCGGTGACGTCGTCGCGGGCGGACAGCAGCGACGCGACCGCCGCCGCGTTCTCGGTCTGGCGGGCCAGCCGCAGGTCGAGCGTGGCGATCGAGCGGTGTGCGAGCCAGCAGTCGAACGCGCCGGGCACCCCGCCGGTCTGCTTGCGCCAGGTCTCCACCTTGGCGAACAGCTCGTCGTCGCCGGTCGCGACATAGCCGAGCAGCACGTCGGAATGGCCGGTCAGCGCCTTGGTGCCGGAGGCGACCACGACGTCGGCGCCGAGCGCGAGCGGCAGCTGGCCGAGCGGCGTGGCGGTGGTGTTGTCCACCGCGACCAGGGCGCCGGCCGCGTGGGCCGCCGCGGCGACGGCGTTGATGTCGCACACGTCCAGGCCCGGATTGGCCGGCGTCTCGAGCAGCACCAGGCGTACGCCCGAGAAGTCGGGGTAGGGACCGGCGGTCGGCACCAGCACCGTGGAGACGCCCAGTCCGCGCAGGGTGCCCTCGGCGAACGCCCGGACCGTGAAGTAACCGTCGGCGGGCAGCGCCACCGTGTCGCCGGCGCGCAGCACCGAGAGCAGCAGCGCGGTGATCGCCGCCTGACCGCTCGCGAAGACCAGCGTGGGCGCGCCCTCGAGCTGCCCGATCGCCGCCTCCAGCTGCCGCCGGGTCGGGTGGGCGGTACGGGCGTAGTCGTTCTCGCCCGGGCCTTCGGCCGGGTCGAGGTGGTACGGCGCCGCGAACACCGGACCGGGCAGAAACGGCTCGCCCACGACCGGTTCGGGCAGGCCCGCGTGCACCACCCGGGTGCCGTCCTGGAAGTCGCTCATTCTGGCTTGATCTCCCGGCCCATCAGCATCTTCACGGCAACGCGCGGGTCGGCGCCCTCGTGGCACACCCGCTCGACCTGTTCGGTGATCGGCATCTCCACGCCGGCCGTGCGGGCCAGGTCGCGGATCGCCAGGCAGCTCTTCACGCCCTCGGCGGTCTGCCGGGCCGCCTTCTGCGCCTCCTCGAGGCTCCGGCCGCGGCCCAGCTGCTCGCCGAACGTGCGGTTGCGCGACAGCGGCGACGAGCAGGTCGCGACCAGGTCGCCGAGGCCGGCCAGACCGGCGAAGGTCAGCGGGTCGGCGCCCAGGGCCACGCCCAGCCGGGCGGTCTCGGCCAGCCCCCGGGTGATCAGCGAGGCCCGGGTGTTGTCGCCCATGCCCATGGCGATCGTCATCCCGTACGCCAGCGCGATCACGTTCTTGACCGCGCCGCCCATCTCGCAGCCGATCACGTCCTCGCTCGTGTACGGCCGGATGTAGGGCAGCGCGATGGCCTGCTGGACGGCCCGGCAACGGTCGGGGTCGGTGCCGGCCACCACGGTCGCCGCCGGCTGCTCGGCGGCGATCTCGGGGGCCAGGTTGGGCCCGGAGACGACCACGACCCGATCGGGCTCGACCCGGGCCGTCTCGACGATGACCTGGCTCATCCGCTTGGTCGTGCCGAGCTCGATGCCCTTCATCAGCGAGACCAGCGTGGCGCCGGGCGGGAAGAACCCGGCCCACTCGGCCAGGTTGCCGCGCAGCGTCTGGGACGGCACCGCGATGGCGATCAGGTCGGCGCCGCCGACCGCCTCGGCCATGTCGCCGGTGGCGGTGATGTTCGCCGGGAGCTTCACGCCGGGCAGGGCGCCCTCGTTGACGTGCCGGTCGCGGATCTCGGCGGCGACCTCGCCGCGGCGCGCCCACATGGTCACGTCGCGGCCGGCCTCGGCCAGCACCTTGGCGAACGCGGTGCCCCAGGCGCCTGCGCCGATCACGGCCGCGCGGCTCATCCGGCGTCCTCGGTCTTCTCGGCGGCGGCCCGCTTGCTGGCCGGCCGGTCGTACATCTCCGCCGGCGGCGTGCCACCACGCAGCTCGACGAGCAGGTCCTGGATGTCCAGCATGATCTTGTCGGTCATCTGGTCGAGCACCGCCCGGGTCGGCTGGGCGCCGGACCACCGGGACAGGTCGACCGGATCGCCGGCGATGACCGACACCGGCGTACGCATGCGGATCTTGAGTTTGCTGGTGCGCGGGTCGAAGACCGTCTGCGCGCCCCAGTTCGCCATCGGGATGACCGGCGCGCCGGTGAGCAGCGCCAGCCGGGCGGCGCCGGTCTTGCCGCGCATCGGCCAAAGGTCGGGCTGACGGGTCGTGGTGCCCTCCGGGTAGATCACCACCACGCCGCCGTCGTCGAGGGCGGCGACCAGCGCGTCGAGGGACTTCACCGCCTCCACACTGCCTCGTTCGACCGGGATCTGCTTGACCTTGCGCAGGAACGGACCCAGAACGGGCACCCGCCACAGGCTCGCCTTGCCCAGGAACCTTGGCCAGCGGCCCCGGCCGTAGATGAAGTGCGCCACCACCAGCGGGTCGAAGTGCGACACGTGGTTGGACGCGATGATCACCCCGCCGGTCGCCGGCACCTTCTCCAGGCCGATCCAGGTCCGCTTGGTCCAGACCTTCAGCACCGGGAGCACCAGCACGACCGCGAAACGCCGCCAGAAGCCCAGCCTGCGCCGCACCACGGCTCCTCCTGCCCTACCCGCGGCGTGTCCCCACCGCGGCGCCATAACCTCGCTGGAATCATGCCTGCTCGCGGCCGCCGGGACCAGGCAGGGGTCGGCGCGGTGCCCGCTGGCAGACTTGGCGGCATGGTCCGGGACTGGACGGCGGTGATCCCCGTCAAGCGGCTGAGCGCGGCGAAGAGCCGGCTGCGCGGCGCCGTGCCCGCGGCCCGGCACGCCGACCTCGCGTTGGCCATGGTGTGCGACACAGTGTCGGCCGTGCTGGCCGGCGAGGCCGTGGCCGAGCTGGTGGTGGTGACCGACGACCCGGTCGCCGCGGCCGCCGTGCGCGAGCTGGGCGCACGGGTCGAGCCCGACCGCCCGGCCGCCGACCTCAACGCGGCCATGCGCTTCGGCGCCGACGAGGTCGCCGGGCTCGGCCGGTTCCGCGCGGTGCTGGCCGGCGACCTGCCCGCCCTGCGCCCCTCGCACCTGGAGGAGGCACTGGCCCGGGCCGCGGCCGGCGACCGGCGTGGCTTCGTCGCCGACGCGGCCGGCAGCGGCACGGTACTGCTCGCGGCGCCGCCCGGCGTGCCGCTCGATCCACACTTCGGGATCGGCTCGGCCGGGGCGCACGCCGCCTCCGGCGCCATCGCGCTGGCCGGCGACTGGCCGGGGCTGCGGCAGGACGTCGACACCCCGGCCGACCTGCGGCGGGTGCTCGCCCTCGGCGCCGGCCGCCACACCTGCGACCTCCTTCGTGATCTCGGACTCACGGTGAGCTGCGTCCCCGCCGCCTGAACCCGGTAGCGTGCAGGGCATGCAGGGCACGATTGCGACCTTTGACCCGGAATCCCGTAGCGGGACGCTGCTGCTCGACGACGGCACTGAGCTGGCCTTCGATGCTGACGCGTTCCAGCGCTCCGGGCTGCGGCTGCTGCGCCTCGGGCAGCGCGTCGAGGTCGAGACCGAGGCCACGGGCACGATCAGCCGAGTGGCCATTCCCGGGATCGGTTGAGGTGATCAAGCAGCTGTTCGTTTCACGTTTCCGCTAAACCCGCAATGATAGAGCGATGCAGACCTCGCCCCGGATCCCCGAAGCCCGCCGGCGTGGCCCCAACGGCCGCTTCCTCCCCCGGACCGGGGACGAGGAGTTTCCGAGGGCCGAGGCGAGCGACGCCGAGCAGACACCGACGGAGCACGTGATGAGCGAGATCGTCGAGACCGAGGAGCCGCGGGCCGCGGACGAGGTCTTCGAGTCCGACAACGCGCCCGAGCTGCCCGACGACCGGTTCCTCAACCGGGAGCTGTCGTGGCTGGACTTCAACGCGCGGGTGCTGGCCCTGGCCGAGGATCCGAACACGCCGCTGCTCGAGCGGGCGAAGTTCCTGGCCATCTTCGCCAGCAATCTCGACGAGTTCTACATGGTGCGGGTCGCGGGCCTGAAGCGGCGGCTGAGCGCCGGCCTGCCGATGCGCGGCGGCGACCGCAGCTCGCTGCGCAACCAGCTCGAGATGATCACACAGCGGACGGCCGACCTGGTCACCCGGCACGCCGCCTGCTTCGCCGACGAGGTACGGCCCAAGCTGTCGGCCGAGGGCATCGAGCTGGTCAGCTGGGGCGAGCTCGGCCCGGGCGAGCGGGAGCGGCTGCGCACGTACTTCCGCGAGCAGGTCTTCCCGGTGCTGACCCCGCTCGCGGTCGACCCCGCCCACCCGTTCCCGTACATCTCGAGCCGGTCGCTGAACCTGGCCGTGGTGCTGCGCGACCCGGACGGGCGCGAGTCCGAGCTGTTCGCCCGGATCAAGGTGCCGAACAACGTGCCCCGCTTCGTGACCGTGCAGAACGACAGCCGCGGCGCCCGCTTCCTGCCGGTCGAGGAGCTCATCGCGGTCCACCTCGACCAGCTCTTCTCCGGCATGCAGATCCAGGAGTGGCATCTGTTCCGGGTGACCCGCAACGCCGAGCTGGAGGTCGACGAGGACCGTGACGAGGACCTGCTGCAGGCGCTCGAGCGCGAGCTCGCCCAGCGCCGGTTCGGCCCGCCGGTCCGGCTCGAGGTGGCCGCCTCGATCAGCGACCACGTGCTCGACACCCTGGCCCGCGAGCTCGACATGGACAGCCAGGACGTGCAGCGCGTACCCGGCCTGCTCGACATGTCGTCGCTGTGGCAGGTCTTCGGCGAGTGCGACCGCGACGACCTCAAGGACCGGCCGTTCGTGCCGGCCACCCACCCGCAGCTGGCCGACGGCGAGGTGCCGCGCAGCGTCTTCAACCGGCTGCGCGAGAGCGACATCCTGGTCCACCACCCGTACCACTCGTTCTCGACGAGCGTTCAGCGCTTCATCGAGCAGGCCGCCGCCGATCCCAACGTGCTGGCCATCAAGCAGACCCTCTACCGCACCTCGGGCGACTCGCCGATCGTCGACGCGCTGGTCGACGCGGCCGCCGCCGGCAAGCAGGTGGTCGTGCTGGTCGAGGTGAAGGCGCGCTTCGACGAGGTGGCGAACATCGCCTGGGCGCGCACGCTGGAGCGGGCCGGCTGCCACGTGGTCTACGGCCTGGTGGGGCTCAAGACCCACTGCAAGACCGCTCTGGTGGTACGCCAGGAGGGCAACCAGATCCGGCGCTACTGCCACATCGGCACCGGCAACTACCACCCCAAGACCGCGCGGCTGTACGAGGATTTCGGCATGCTCACCGCCGACCCCGAGGTGGGCGCCGACGTGACCGACCTGTTCAACGTGCTCACCGGGTACAGCCGGCAGCGCCAGTACCGCCGGCTGCTGGTAGCGCCGCACGGCGTGCGCTCGGGCCTGATCGAGCGCATCGAGCGGCAGGTCGAGGTCGCGAAGGCCGGCGGCGACGCGCTCGTGCAGTTCAAGGTGAACTCGCTGGTCGACGAGGAGACGATCGACGCCCTCTACCGCGCCTCCCAGGCCGGCGTGAAGAGCGATCTGATCATCCGCGGCATGTGCGCGCTGCGGCCCGGCGTGCCGGGGCTGTCGGACAACATCCGGGTCCGCTCGATCGTGGGCCGGTTCCTCGAGCACTCGCGGGTGTTCCGCTTCGGCGCCGGCGACGACGCCGAGTACTGGATCGGCTCGGCCGACCTCATGCACCGCAACCTCGACCGCCGCGTCGAGGCGCTGGTGCGGGTCACCCTGCCGTCGGCCCAGGCCGAGCTGCGCAACGTGCTCGAGCTGTCGATGAGCGACGAGAGCGAGGGCTGGGACCTGGCCGGCGACGGCACCTGGCACCGCCGCCCGTTCGGCCCGTCCGAGCCGCACCGGCACCTGCAGGAGGCGCTGTTGCGCCGCACCATCGGCAAGGCGGTCTGATGCCCGAGCCCATCCGCGCCGCGGGCGGAGTGATCCATCGCCCGGCCGGCGACGGCATCGAGGTGTGCCTCGTGCACCGCCCCCGCTACGACGACTGGACGCTGCCCAAGGGCAAGCTGGACGGCGACGAGCACCCGTTGGCCGGCGCGGTCCGTGAGGTGGCCGAGGAGACCGGTTGCACGGGCCTTCCGCAGCTGCATCTGCAGCAGGTCTCCTACGACCTGGCGGACGGTACGCCGAAGACCGTCGACTTCTATCTGATGCGCCTGGCCGAGGACGGCCCGGTGCGGGACACCGCCGAGGTCGACGAGCTCGCCTGGCTCCCGCCGGCCGAGGCCGCGGCCCGGCTCAGCTACGCCGACGAGCGCCGGGTGCTGGAGCGCGCGGCCGGCCTGCCGCCGATCACCGCCGTGGTGGCCCTGGTGCGGCACGCGCACGCCGGGGAACGCAAGGAGTGGAAGGGCAACGACGCGCTGCGCCCGATCGACGAGCGCGGCCGCGAGCAGGCCGCGCGGATCGGTGACGTGCTGGCGCTGCTGCGGCCGGAGCGGCTGATCGCGGCCACCCCGTTGCGCTGTAAGCAGACGCTCGAACCGCTGGCCGAGGCGGTGGGCCGGCCGATCGTGCAGGACAGCGCGTTCGCCGAGCCGGCCGATGCCGACGACGCGCCGGCCAAGGCCAAGCTGGCCGCCCAGCGCATGCTCGACCTGCGCGACGGCGGGCTGGCCGTGGTGTGCAGCCAAGGCAAGATCATGCCGACGCTGCTGGCGACCCTCCGCGACGAGGAGGACCCCGAGCCGTACAAGACGCCCAAGGGCGACGGCTGGCTGCTCACCTGGGCCGGGAACCGGCTCGTAGACGCGTCGAGGATCTAGCCCCGCCGCCGGCCCCGGAGCGGACCGGCGCCGGATCGGCCCGCCACAGGCCGAGCCGGTCGCCGGTGAGCCACCGGGCCCGCCACATCTCGTCCGCGCGCGGCTCCCAGTCCCGGAACGGCAGCAGCGCCACCCGCCAGCAGAGCACACACGTGAGATACCAGCCGTAGACCGGGATCAGCCCGAGCCAGCCGTCCCGGGCGCGGTAGGACGCCCACGGCGCCAGCACGCGTACCGCGAGGCCGCACCAGGCGCAGGTGACCAGCCAGTCGAGCAGCCCGTTGCCGGTCCACGACTCGGTCAGGTTCCCGAGCGTCCACCCCGGCACGACCGCGGCCGCGAACAGCAGGGCCGCGACCAGCGACCGGGCGGTGAGCCCACGCGGCGTCGCATCTCGCTCCATGACCCGGACGGTAAGTGCCGCCGTCTTTTCCGCGCCGGGACACACGAAAGGCGTCCACCGTACGAGTGGACGCCTTTCGCGCTGGCGCTTTCGCTGCCGCCTAGGCGGCTAGACCGAGCGGGTCAGCGGGTCTTGCGCGCCGACGCCGAGGTGGCGCGGGCACGGGCCGGAGTGGTGGCCGCCGCCGTGGTGGTCTTGCGAGCGGTGGTCTTCTTGGCCGCCGCCGCCGTCTTGGTCGCGGTCGCCGCCTTCTTGGCGGGCGCCGCCTTCGTCGCCGTGGTCTTCTTTGCCGCGGTCGTCTTGGTGGCGGTGGCCTTCTTGGCCGGAGCGGCCTTGGTGGCCGCGGCCGTCTTGGTGGCCGCCGTCTTGGTGGCCGCGGTCTTGGCCGGAGCCGCCTTGGTCGCCGTCGTCTTCTTGGCGGCGGCCGTCTTCGTCGCGGCGGTCTTGGCCGGCGCCGCCTTCGTCGCCGTGGTCTTCTTCGCCGCGGTCGTCTTGGTGGCGGCCGCCGTCTTGGTGGCCGCCGTCTTGGCCGGAGCCGCCTTGGTCGCCGTCGTCTTCTTGGCGGCGGCGGTCTTGGTGGCGGTGGTGGCGGTGGTGGCCTTGGCCGCTGTCGTCTTGGTGGCGGTGGCCGCCTTCTTGGCCGGGGCGGCCGCCTTGGCGACCTTTCCGGCCGCGACCATCTCCCGGAAAGCGGTACCCGGGCGGAACGCGGGCACCGATGTCTTCTTCACCTTGACGGTTTCGCCGGTCCTGGGATTCCGGGCGGTACGCGCGTTGCGCACCCGCTTCTCGAACGAGCCGAAGCCGGTGATGGCCACCTTGTCGCCCTTGGTGACGGCGTTCTGCACCTCGCTGATGACCGCATCCAGCGCCGCAGTCGCCGTCTTCCGGTCTCCCAGTCGGGCGGCGAGCGCCTCGATGAGCTCGGCCTTGTTCACGGTTTTTCCTCCCGAACGTGAGAACTGATGCTTGCCTTGGAGAGGCGCCGCAGGTCGTGCACTCGGTCACCACCGTCGCTAACAAACATCATTGGCCCAATGCGAGCCATTCTGCGCGCACCGTATGCCCTCTGACCAGCAGACACAAACATTCGTGGCAAAAAAACCCTTGTGTTGCAACGAATTCGCCCCCACCGGGGACCCGATGGGGGCGAAAAACCGTGTGCTGACAGCGTTTTGCAGATCAGACGGTGACCGGCTTGAACGCCGGGCGACCCTCCTCGTACGCGGTGATGGTGTCGGCGTTGCGCAGGGTCAGTCCGATGTCGTCGAGGCCCTCCATCAGGCGCCAACGGCTGAAATCGTCGATCGGGAACTGCCAGGAGGCGTCGTCCACGCGCACCTGACGAGCGCCGAGGTCCACGGTGATCTGCTTCTCCGGCTCGCTCTCGGCCATGTCCCAGAGCGCCTCGACCGCCTTCTGGTCGAGCTGGACCGGCAGCAGGCCCTCCTTGAGCGCGTTGCCGCGGAAGATGTCGCCGAAGCGGGCCGCGATGACCACCTTGAAGCCCCAGTCGCGCAGCGCCCAGACCGCGTGCTGCCGGGACGATCCGGTGCCGAAGTTGGGGCCGGCCACCAGGATCGTGGCCCCGGCGTGGGCCGGGTTGTTGAGCACGAACGACGGGTCGTCCCGCCACGCGCTGAACAGACCGTCCTCGAAGCCGGTCCGGGTGACCCGCTTCAGGTACACCGCCGGGATGATCTGATCGGTATCCACATCGGAACGGCGCAGGGGCATGACCTTGCCGTGGTGGGTGACGAACTTGTCCATCTGTCTGTCTCTTCCTCTACAGGTCCGCGGGGGCGGCCAGCTTGCCGACCACGGCGGTGGCGGCGGCGACCTGCGGCGAGACCAGGTGGGTACGCCCGCCCTTGCCCTGCCGGCCCTCGAAGTTGCGGTTGGACGTGGAGGCGGCCCGCTGGCCGGGGCTGAGCGTGTCCGGGTTCATGCCCAGGCACATGGAACAGCCCGCGAAGCGCCACTCGGCCCCCGCCTCGGTGAAGACCTTGTCGAGGCCCTCGGCCTCGGCCGCCTCGCGCACCTGGTACGACCCGGGCACGATCATCATGCGGACGCCGTCGTGCACCTTGTGGCCGCGCAGCACGTCGGCGGCGGCCCGCAGGTCCTCGAGCCGGCCGTTGGTGCAGGAGCCGACGAAGACCACGTCGACCGGGACGTCCCGGAACGGCGTGCCCGGCGTCAGGTCCATGTACTCCAGCGCGCGGCGGGCGGCGTTGCGGTCGGTCTCCTCGATGAACTCGTCCGGGTCCGGCACCGCGCTGTTGAGCGGCGCGCCCTGGCCCGGGTTGGTGCCCCAGGTGATGAACGGGCTGACCGAGGCGGCGTCGAGGATGATCTCGGTGTCGTACTCGGCGCCCTCGTCGGTGGCCAGGGTCTTCCAGTACGCGACCGCGGCGTCCCACTGCTCACCCTTGGGCGCGTGCTCGCGGCCCTCGAGATAGGCGAACGTGGTCTCGTCCGGCGCGATCATGCCGGCCTTGGCGCCCCACTCGATGCTCATGTTGCAGATGGTCATCCGGCCCTCCATCGAGAGCTTGCGGATGGCCTCCCCGCGGTACTCCACGATGTGGCCGTTGCCGCCGCCGGTGCCGGTCTGCGTGATCAGGGCGAGGATCAGGTCCTTCGCGCTGACGCCCGGCCCGAGCTCGCCGACGACCGTGACCGCCATCGTCTTGGGCTTGCCCTGCGGCAGCGTCTGGGTGGCGAGCACGTGCTCGACCTCGCTGGTGCCGATGCCGAAGGCCAGCGCCCCGAACGCGCCGTGGGTGGCGGTGTGCGAGTCGCCGCAGACGATCGTCATGCCGGGCTGGGTGAGGCCGAGCTGCGGGCCGATCACGTGCACGATGCCCTGCTGGACGTCGCCGAGCGGACGGATCGGCACACCGAACTCGGCGCAGTTCTTGCGCAGCGTCTCGATCTGCGTGCGGGACACCGTGTCGGCGATCGTCAGCAGCTCACCGCGCCGGGTGTTGAAGGCCGGATCCGCGTACCCGGTCGGGGTGTTGTGATCCTCGGTCGCGAGCGTGAGATCGGTGCGCCGCACGGGCCTGCCGGCCATCCGCAGACCGTCGAAGGCCTGCGGGCTGGTCACCTCGTGCAGGAGGTGCAGGTCGATGTAGAGCAGATCAGGCTCACCCTCAGCGGACCGCACCACGTGGTCGTCCCAGACCTTCTCGGCCAGGGTCCTCGGCTTCGGAGTGACTCCCACCATCTGGACATCCTAAATTCTGGGAGGTATGTTTCGGCTTGTGGGACACAGTATGAGCGGTGTCGGCGTTCTCGACAAGGCGGTTGTCATCCTCGCGGCGTGTGTCGACGGCGCCAGCCTGGCCGAGCTCGTCGACCGTACGAAGCTGCCACGGGCGACCGCACATCGCCGGCCCAGGCCCTGGAGATCCACCGGATGCTGGTCCGGGACACCCAGGGCCGCTGGCGTCCGGGCCCGCGTCTCGGCGAGCTGGCGAACGCCGCGCCGGACGTGCTGCTGACCGCGGCCGAGCCCCTGCTTTCCGCATTGCGGGACGCCACCGGCGAGAGCGCGCAGCTCTACCTGCGCCGCGCCGACGAGCGCATCTGCGTGGCCGCGGCCGAGCGGGCGAGCGGCCTGCGCGACACCGTCCCGGTCGGCTCGGTGCTGCCGATGACGGCCGGCTCGGCGGCCCAGATCCTGCTCGCCTGGGAGCCGCCCGAGGCCGTCATGCCGCTGCTGCCCCGCTGCAAGTTCACCGGCCGCACGCTGGCCGAGGTGCGCCGCCGCGGCTGGGCGCAGAGCGTCGCCGAGCGCGAGCCCGGTGTGGCGAGTGTCTCGGCCCCGATCCGCGACCGCACCGGCCGGGTGATCGCCGCCATCTCGATAAGCGGTCCGATCGAGCGCCTGGGCCGCCGGCCCGGCGAACGGCACGCGATGGCCGTGGTACGCGCGGGTCAGCGGCTCTCCGGCCTCTGAGGGCCGCTAAGGCGTCCAGACCGCGTTGTCGTGGGCGAAGACCACCTGCTTCGGGTCGTACGCCAGGATCCGGTGCATCCAGGCCGGATAGTGGCCGACTCCGGAGTGCTGCGCGAGCACGTCCCAGGTGAACGCCGTCGCGTGGTCGTGACTCTGCCCGGCCACGACGACCGTCCCGTCGGCGCGGCTCACCACGACCGACTGGTGGCCCGCGGTGTGCCCCGGCGTCGGCAGGATCACGACGCCGGGCAGGATCTCGGCCTCGCCGTCCAGCTCCTCGTAGCGCACACCAGCGTAGTCCACCAGCTCGGGCAGCGTGTGATCGGCGCCGCGGGCGAGCGCGAGCTCGCGCCGCTGGGCGAAGACCGGCCGCCCGGCCAGCAGCGGATTGCCACCGCAGTGGTCGAAGTGCAGATGGCAGTTCACCACATAGTCGATCTGGTCCAGCTTCGCCCCGGCCGCCACAAGGGCGGCCGCAAGCGGCACCCGCCGAGGCCGATAGTGCGCGTCAACTTCGGGGTGGCTGCCCATCCCGGTGTCGACCAGCACCCGCCCGCCCGGATGGTCGATCAGATACCCCAGCACCGGCTCAACCCGGCCGACACCAGTGCCGGCCTCGACCGCAGGCCGCACAAAGTACCCAAGCTCCACCCGACGCACGTCAATGTCCGTCACACCAGAAAGTATGCGCCCGCCCCGCGGCCCCCAAGCGCCCTGCCGCGGCCCGCGCTCGCACCGCCCTCGCTGGCGCCGTGGGCGCCCTCGCTCGCGCCGTGGTGTCCCGGGCGCCGGCGCGCGGTCCGCACGCCTTCACCGCCCCTCGCTCGCGCCGTGGGGCCCCGGCACCCATCGCGCGGTCCGCACGCCTTCACCGCCCCTCGCTCGCGCCGTGGCGTCCCAGGCGCCCAGCGCGCGGTCCGCACGCCTTCACCCCACCTCGCTCGCGCCGTGGCGTCCCAGGCGCCCAGCCCGCGATCCGCACGCCTTCACCCCACCTCGCTCGCGCCGTGGGGGTCTGGGGGCTCGGCCCCCAGGCAGATATACGAAATGACCCTGTCCGCGCACTTGGCGGACAGGGTCATCCAGAATGTAGCCCCGAAGGGATTCGAACCCTCGCTACCGCCTTGAGAGGGCGGCGTCCTAGGCCGCTAGACGACGGGGCCAGGACTTGCTTTTTGCTTCCGCTCTGCTTCAGCGGCGGGCCGAACTCTATCAGAAGTCCAGCACCACCATCCTCAGCGGGATCGGTAGCGCTGGGGTACCAGGACTCGAACCTAGACTAACTGAACCAGAATCAGTCGGGCTGCCAATTACCCCATACCCCATTGGCCCGGCTTGCCGTGCCGAGAGAGAACTCTACCTGACCTCTCCGGGCCTACCAAATCGGGTTACCCGTTCTTGAACAGATCCGCGTGCGCACCCACCCCAAGAACGTTGTCGCAGCTCGTCACTCCAGCGAGACCACCGGGTTGCGCAGCTCGCCGATGCCCTGGATCGAGATCGAGCAGGTGTCGCCGGTGGTGAGCTCACTCACCCCGGCCGGCGTGCCGGTCAGGATGATGTCGCCGGGCAGCAGCGTCATCACGTGCGAGACGTAGGAGACGAGCGTCGGGACGTCGAAGACCATGTCCTTGGTGCGGCCGATCTGCCGTACCTCCATGGCGTCGGGGTTGCGGCCCACCTCACACCGGATCTCGAGGTCGCTCACGTCGAGGTCGGTCACGATCCACGGCCCGATCGGGCAGAACGAGTCGAAGCCCTTGCCCCGCGTCCACGTCTTGTCGGCCCGCTGCAGGTCGCGCGCGGTGACGTCGTTGCCGATGGTGTATCCGAAGATCGCCTTCTCGGCACCGGCCCGGTCCACCCGGCGCGCGCCGGTCGCGCCGATCACCACGGCCAGCTCGGCCTCCTCCTCGACCCGCTGTGACTGCGGTGGCAGCCGGATCGCGTCGTTCGGCCCGATCACCGAGGTCGAGGGCTTGATGAAGATCAGCGGCTCCTTGGGGACCTCGTTGCCGAACTCGGCGGCGTGGTCGGCGTAGTTGCGGCCGACGCCGATCACCTTGCTCGAGAAGATCGGCGCGAGCAGGCGTACGTCGGCGAGCGCCCACCGCTGCCCGGTGAACTGGACCTTCTCGAACGGGAGCGAGCCGATCTCGGCGATGGTCAGGCCGGTCGAGCCGTCACCCTCGACGACGCCGAACGAGACACCGCCAGCATGGACAAAACGGGCGAAACGCACGGAAGAATCCCATCTTCTAGAACCTCTCCCGAAATCTACGCCGGTCGCGAGGCGCCGTTCGACTCCGCGCCCAGCCGCGGGAACGGTTCGAGCGCGAAGACGACCTCGACCGGGACCTCGAAGTACGCACAGATCCGCAGCGCCAGGTGCAGGCTGGGGCTGAACTCGCCGCGCTCGAGGTAGCCCACCGTCTGGTAGTGGACACCCAGGGCGTCGGCGAGCTGCCGCCGGGAGATGCCGCGCTCGGCGCGCAGCATGGCGATCCGGTTGTACGTGATTTCGCTGCTCATTGCTTCCTCAGGTGGTCGAGCGCTTCCGCAACGGTGCTTCCTCAACGGTTGACCGAGGCCAGCGCGCGCTCGCGGCGGGCCGCGACCGCCGAACCGGACTCGCGGCGGGCCATGCGCCGCAGGATCACCGGCGCCAGCGTCAGGCCCAGCACCGTCCAGAAGGCCAGCACGCCGAACGTCTCGAGATGCCGCCAGGAGTGGGTGAGCTCGACCGCCGACATCGAGTCGGGCAGGAACACCGAGCGCATGCCCAACCCTAGCCAGTACATCGGGAAGAGCTGCCCGACGGCCTGCACCCAGCCCGGCAGCGCGGTGATCGGGTAGAAGATGCCGGAGATCGCCACCAGCCCGAAGATCGGCAGCACGACCAGGCCCATGTTGCGCGGGTTCTCGAAGAGCGCGCCGACCACCGCCCCGATCGGCATGGTGGCCAGGAACGCCAGCGGGATCAGCAGGGCCAGCATCAGCCAGCCGGTCGCCGTCACGCGCAGGCCGTCGCCGACCACCAGCAGTCCGGGAACGAGCTGGATCAGCATGCTGATCAGCGTCATGCCGCCGACCACGACCGCCTTCCCGATCAGGTACGCGCTCATCCCGTTCGGCGTCGCCTTGGCCCGCAGCAGCGTGCCGTCCTCCCGCTCGACCACCAGCTGCTGGGCCACCGTGAGGAGGCCGCCGAACGCCAGTCCCATCCCGAGCACGCTGGGCAGGGTGCTGGCCCCGAGCGAGAAGGTGGTGCCGGGCACGTGGGCGCCCCGCATGAAGAAGACCGTGGCGAGCAGGATCACGGCCGGGAAGAGGTACGCCCAGAGGTCGGTCGGTGTCGTCAGCGTCTGCCGCAGCTCGATGCCGCCGCGGGTCACGCCGTTGCGCAGGGTCGAGATCATTGGGTGCCCCCCTCGGCGGTCAGGACGAGCTTCATGTAGGTGTCCTCCAGGCTGTTGCGCCGCACCTCGAGGTCGCCGATCTCCTCGCCGAACTGCAGGAAGAGCTGCCGGACGAACGCGGTCGCGTCCTGGGCCGAGTGGACGAACCGCTGCCCGTCCCGGGTCCAGCGGATCTCGGCGTCGCCGGCCACCTGCCGGGCCAGCTCGTCGGCCGAGCCGTTGGCGATGATCCGGCCGCCGGCCAGGATCACGATGCGGTCGGCCAGCTTCTCCGCCTCGTCGAGGTCGTGGGTGGTGAGCAGGATCGTGGTGTCGTCCACATCGGTCAGCCGGTGGACCAGGTCGTGGAACTCGCGCCGGGCCGCCGGGTCGAAGCCGACCGTGGGCTCGTCGAGGAACAGCAGCTCGGGGCGGCCGACGATGCCGATCGCCACGTCCAGCCGCCGCCGCTGGCCACCGGAGAGCCGCATGACCCGCTGGTTCGCGAGCGGGGCGAGGCCCACCACGTCGAGCAGGTCGTCGACGGGCCAGGGGCGGCCGATCCGATCGGTCGAGTACGGCGCGTAGTACGTACCCAGGTGCTTGAGCAGATCGCGCACCCGCCACTTGCCATGGTCGCGCCAGGATTGCAGAACCACGCCGATGCGGGCGCGCCAGCGCTCACCGGCGCCGGCCGGGTCGAGGCCCAGCACGCTCACCTCGCCGGCCGACCGCATCCGGAAGCCCTCGAGGATCTCGATCGTGGTGGTCTTGCCCGCCCCGTTCGGCCCGAGCAGCGCGAGCACCTCGCCACGCCGGGCCGTGAAGCTGACGCCGGAGAGCACGTCCTTCGTGCCGTAACGCATCCGCAGATCACGGACGTCGATGACCCGCTCCTCGGCCGGCGTGTCGGCGCCGACGTCGAGAGCCCCCGTCAAAGTCATTCCTCCCATGTCCAGCACGGTATCAAAGTTGTAGTAGATGTACTACATTCCTTCGCATGCCTTCTGTCGATATCGTGACTACGGGAACGGGTCCCGGGCTGGTCGTCATCCCGGGCACCACGCGGCGGGCGCGGCACTATGCGAGCCTGGCGGCGGCGCTGGCCGACGCGTACACGGTGCATGTGATCGAACGGCGCGGGCGGGGCCGCAGCCCGGCGCAGGACGACTCGTACGGGATGGAGACCGAGGTCGGCGACGTGCTCGACGTGCTGGCGGCGACCGGCGCGCGGCAGGTCTTCGGGCACAGCTACGGCGGGCTGATCGCGCTGCACGCGGCGATGCGGGCCGACCTCGACCGGGTGATCGCCTACGAGCCCGGGGTCAGCGTGCACGGCTCGATGCCGTCGGCGTGGCTGCCCGAATACGAACGGCGGCTGGCGGCCGGGCAGGACGCGCGGGCGATGGTCCACTTCCTGCACGCGATGGACTTCGTGCCCGGCGGTCCGGTCGTCACCGCCCTCACCTTCGTGATGCAACGCTGCACGGCCGAGGGGCGGGACACGCGCGCGGTGCTGCCGACGGTGATCCGCGAGCAGCGGGTGACGGCGGCGCTCGACTCGGACGCGACCCGCTACACGGCGGTCACCGCCCCGGTGCTGCTGCTCGGCGGCGGACGCTCCCCGGCGTACCTCCAGGAGGTCTTGCCCTTGCTGGTGGAGACGATGCCGAACGCGAAGGTCGTCGTGACGCCCGAATTCGACCATAACGCCCCGGACTTGGGCGCCCCCTCGGCCGTGGCGGGGCTCATTCGCGCGTAGCGGTGATCGTGTTGATCGCCTCGGCTGGATACGCTGGTGCGATGGGGATCAAGCAGGTGAGGGCGCTCACCACGACGCTGCCCGCGGTCACCTGGATTCCCCTCGCTCGCGCCCACGCCGAGCGGGCCGACGAGATGACCGCCGGCCACCGCGCCCGCCGCGCCACCGGCGAGAAGCACGCGATCGAGGACTTCCTCTACGACTACTACGGCACCCGGCCGGCGTTGCTGCGCCGCTGGCATCCCGGCATCGGCACCGGCCTCGCGCCGGCTCCGTCGGGCGTGGCCGAGCACGCCGGCTGGAAGTTCTACCTGACCTATCCGGACGGTGTGGTCACGCTCGACCAGGACGCGTTCCTGCACGCCCGCGGCGAGAGCGTCCGCTACATCCACGGCCTGCTCACCGCGACGTCGTCCCGCCCGGTCTTCTCCGGCTGCTTCGGCCTGCACGAGTGGGCGATGGTCTACCGCGCGCCCGAGCACCGCCATCCGCTGCCGCTGCGGCTGGGCCAGGCCGAGACCGACCGGGTGGTCGAGCAGCACCCGATCCGCTGCACGCACTACGACGCGTTCCGGTTCTTCACGCCCGAGGCCGTCGGTCTCAACCGCCTGCAGCCCACCCGCGCGACGCAGGTCGACCTCGACCAGCCCGGCTGCCTGCACGCCGCGATGGACGTGCACAAGTGGGCGCAGAAGCTGGGGCCGGCCGTGCCCGGAGCGCTGGCCCTCGACTGCTTCGCGCTGGCCTCCGACATCCGCTTGCTGGACATGCAGGCCAGCCCCTACGACCTGTCTTCCTACGGCCACGAGCCGGTCAAAATCGAGACCCCCGAGGGCAAGGCCGAGTACGTCGCCCGGCAGCGCGAGTTCGCCCGGCGCGCGGCCGCCTTGCGGGCCCGTCTGATCCGGGTGTGCGAGGAGTTGCTCGGCCCCGAGGGGACGGCCCGTAGCCGTGAGGCCGTCGCTCCCTTCAACCGTCGCTAAGCCGCCCTTTGCTCTGCTCACCGATACGCGCCAGGGCGATCACCGACCGGCGCCGGCCGGCTCCGCCGCCGCGTCCGGTCCGCCGCGGCCGGAGCCGCGTAGGGCGCGCCGTGCCCGGCCCTCACGTCCCCACCCGGCCCTGATGCTCCCGCCCGGCCATCATGCGTCAGCCCGCGCCCGACGCTCGCGCCCCAGCCCGCGCCCGACGCTCACGCTCCAGCCCGCGCCCGGCCCAACGCCCCAGCGCGCGCCCGACGCTCGCGCCCCAGTTCGCACCCGGCCCCCCATGCCCCAGCCGGCCGCGCACGATGCCGCTTCCGGCCACCGTTTCAAGCCTGCCCAGGCACACCCAGCCCGCCGTGCCGGAAGCCCACCGGCCGCCGCTCGCACCCCGCCCCTAACTGGGTGGGCCGACCGTACCTCCCGGCTACGACATTTCCGGCCGGCCGTCCACACGGCGCCTCCCCCCGCGTGCGGTGCGAAGCGCCACCCAGGAACGCGCCGCCCAGAGCAATGGAGAATTCGCGCCCGGCACGCGGACGAACTTTTCAAGATTCGCGTGGAGAACCGCCCAGCAGCGGCTGGACGCTGATGCGAACGATTCGAGTCGGCGGCCTGGGAACGCTGCACGCCGCGGCTGCCGGCCGCGCGTATCGGTAAGCAGAGCGATGCGCGGGCCGCGGGCGGGTGCGCGTATCGGTAAGCAGAGCAAAGGGCGCCGCGGGGTCTCAGTCGCTCGGGTACGAACGCCGGTTGCGCTTCGTCTCGCCGCGGCGCTTTTTGTCGGCGATGCGCCTCTCGACCGAGCCCTTCGTCGGCCGGGTGGCGCGGCGAGCCCGGGGCGGCGGCGCGATCGCGGAAGCGACCAGTCCGGCCAGGCGCTCGGCCGCGGCCTCGCGGTTGCGCAGCTGGGAGCGGAACTCCGAGGCCGTGATGGTCAGCACCCCGTGGACGAGGCGATGCCCCAGCCGGGCCACCGCGCGCTCCTTCAGCATCGGCGGCAGCACGGTCGAACCGGTCAGGTCCCAGGACAGCTCGACCCGGGAGTCGGTGGTGTTGACGCCCTGGCCGCCGGGGCCGCCGGCTCGGGAGAAGCGCCACGCCAGCTCGGCCGCCGGGATCGTCAGGCGGTCGTTGACGCGGAGATCCTCGAGCACGTCCAAAGCATGCACTCTTACCGGCGACGCCGCCACGCGGTTAGGACGACGCCGCCACGCGGTTAGGAGGCAGTATGGGTGGGTGACGTCACCCAGCGCGCCGGTCACCACCGGCTATCCGTGGCCTATCGAAACCACGCGACTGGCTAACGGCCTCCGGGTCGTGGTCAGCGAGGACCGGAGCTCACCGGTCGTCTGCGTCAACCTCTGGTACGACGTGGGCTCCCGGCACGAGCCCGCGGGCCAGACCGGCTTCGCGCACCTCTTCGAGCATCTGATGTTCGAGGGCTCGGCGCACGTGAAGAAGACCGAGCACATGCGCCTGGTGCAGGGCAACGGCGGCTCGCTCAACGCGACCACGAACCCGGACCGCACCAACTACTTCGAGACCATGCCGTCCGAGCATCTCGAGCTGGCGCTCTGGCTGGAGGCCGACCGGATGGGCGGTCTGGTGCCGGCGCTCACCCAGGAAACGCTGGACAACCAGCGGGAAGTGGTCAAGAACGAGCGTCGCCAGCGGTACGAGAATGTCCCGTACGGCGATGCCTGGCTCCGCCTCTTGGAACTGCTCTACCCGCCCGGCCATCCCTATCACCACGCCACGATCGGGTCGATGGAGGACCTGAACGCGGCGAGCCTGGACACGTTCAAGGCGTTCCACCAGCAGTACTACGCGCCGAACAACTGTGTGCTCACGGTAGCCGGCGACGCGGGCTTCGACGAGGTGAGCAAGCTCGCCGAGAAGTACTTCGGCGCCCTCGAGCCGGTGCCGGACATCCCGCCCGCGCCCAGCGGCCACCTCCCCGGGCCGGCGACCACGCCCGTGCGCGAGACGGTCACGGCCGCGGTCCCGGCGGCGCGCCTCTATCTCTCGCACCGCACGCATCCCTTCGGAACCAAGGGGTACGACGCGATCACGGTGCTCGCCACGGTTCTGGGCAACGGCCGGGGCAGCCGGCTCTACCAGCGGCTGGCCGACGGCAAGCGGATCGCCCAGCCCGACTACATCGGCTCGTACGGCGTCGACCTCGCGCACGCCCCGGCGCCGCTCATCATCACGGCGACCGCCAAGGACGGCGTGGCCGTCGAGGAGCTCGAGGCGGGCCTGGCCGAGGTGGTCGGCAGCCTGGTCAGCGAGCCGGTCACCGAGGAGGAGCTGAGCCGGGCCAAGGCGATGCTGACCACCGCCTGGTGGCGCTCGCTGTCCACGGTGGGCGGGCGCGCCGACACCCTCGGCCGCTATGCCACTCAGTTCGGCGACCCGGCCACCGTCGCGTACCGCCTCCCGCAGTGGCTGGCGGTCACCGCCGACGACGTCACCGAGGCCGCCGCGTACGCCCTGAAGCCCGAGTCCCGGGTCACCCTCACGTACATCCCGGAAGGTAAGGACGCATGACGCTGGTTGCCAACCGTCCCGAGGCGGGCCCGGCCCGGCCGTACGAGTTCCCGGAGATCCGCCGGGTCAGCGTGGCCGGCGGCACCGTGGTCGCCGCCCACCTGCCCGGCCAGCTCCTGGCCAGCTCGATGCTGATGCTCGACGCCGGCGCCGCGCACGAGGCCGACGGCCGCGAGGGCACCGCCACCGTGCTCGCCAAGTCACTCGAGGAGGGCACCACGAGCCGCGACTCGGCCGCCTACGCGCTCGCGCTCGAGGGCCTCGGCGCCGAGCTGTCGGCGTCGGTCGACTGGGACTCGTTCCGGGTCGGCGTCTCGGCCCCGGTCCCGCTGCTGCTCGACGCCGTACGCCTGGCCGCCGAGGCCACCCGCACCCCGCGCCTCGACGACGCCGACGTGACCCGGGTGCGCGACGACGAGGTGACCGCGCTGCGGATGGACTGGGCCCAGCCCGGTCCCCGCGCCGACGCCGCCCTGCGCGCCGACCTGTTCGCCGGTCCGGAGCCGCGATATGCCCGGCCGCTGCACGGCGATCCGGCTTCGGTGGCCGCCGTGACCGTGGACGACGTGCACGCCTTCCACCGCGAGTGGCTGCTGCGCCCGGGCGTGCTGCTGGTCGCCGGCGATCTCGACACGCTCGACCTGACCGCGCTCGGTGAGGCCGCCTTCGCCGGCGCGCAGGGCGAGCCGCTGCCGGTCGAGGGCCCGCTCGGCGTGCCGGTCCGCGACCACCGCCGCACGATCCTCGTCGACCGGCCGGGCTCGGTGCAGTCGACGCTGCGGATCGGGCACCGGGCGCCGGAGCGGGCCACGCCCGACTACGTGCCGATGACGCTGGCCGCCACCGTGCTCGGCGGCGCCTTCACGTCCCGGCTCAACCATCTGATCCGCGAGGTCAAGGGCTACACGTACGGCATCCGCGGCAGTTACGCGATGACCCGCCGCTTCGGCCGCTTCGAGGTCGCCGCCGGCGTGCAGACGGCGGTGACCGTGCCGGCGATCGCGGACACGATCGGCGAGATCGCCCGCACCCAGCTCGACGGCGTGACCGAGGACGAGCTCGCGGTCGCCCGCTCGTGGCGGGCCGGTCAGCTCTCGGTCGAGATGCAGACGCCGGGCGCGATCGTCGGGGCGCTGAGCACGCTGGTGCTGCACGGCCTGCCCGACGACTACTACCCCTCGCTGCGCCGGCAGTACCTGGAGTCGACCGTCGAGCAGGTGTCGGCGGCCGCCGCCCGGTACCTGCACCCCAAGGGCCTGACCCTGGTGGTGGAGGGCGACGCCGCGGCGATCCGGGACGAGCTGACCGCCGCCGAGATCGGCGAACTGGTGGACGCCGAGCTGTAACGCGACGAGCTTGCCGTGCCCGCGCCGTGAATGCCCTGTGCAGACGTTGTGTGCGAGGCGAAATCACGGTCCGGGCGCGGCTAGCCTCGCGATCATGACGATCATGAGCGTGGGGACCGGCCGCCGGAGAGGAAGACTCGCGGTGACCCTGCTGATCTGGCTTTTGATCGTGCCCGGCCTGTTCTGGGCGGCGATCCGGCTCGGCGGATGGGAGCGCGGCTGGCTGATCGCCCTGCTCGCCTACACGCCGTTCGTGGCGGCCTGGTCGGTGCTGCCGGCGATCCTGGCGCTGGCCACCCGAAGGTGGACGGCGGCGGCGGTTGCGGTGGCGGTGGTGCTCTCGTTCGCGGTCTTCGTGCTGCCGCGCGCGTTCCCGGGCGGTCGCGGCCCGGCGGCCGGCAGCCCGCTGACGGTGATGACCAGCAACATGCTCTTCGGCGGCGCCGACCCGGAGGCGATCGTGCGGCTGGTGAAGGACAACGACGTCGAGGTGCTGGCGCTGCAGGAGTTCACGCCGGAGGGGCGGGACGCGCTCGACCGGGCCGGCCTCGGCGCTCTCCTGCCCTACTCGTCGCTGGACCCGGTGGAGGACTCACCCGCGGGCTCGGCGGTCTACTCGCGCTACCCGATCGGCGAGGCGGGCGTCCGGCTCAACGAGGGTGGCTTCCGGCAGGCGTACGGGATGATCCACCCACCCGGCGCGACGCCGCTGCTCGTGGAATCGGCGCACCCCCTCGCGCCCTCCCGGCCCGAGAACAACGGCCTCTGGCGCCGCGATCTAGCGGCCCAGCCCGTGCCCGACCCGGACGGCCCGCCCCGCATCCTGCTCGGCGACTTCAACTCCACTTTGGACCACGCGCCGCTGCGGCGGCTGATCGCGCGCGGCTACCGGGACGCGGCCGCCGCCACCGGGCAGGGCCTGACTCCGACCTGGCCGTTCTACGAGCATCCCGGCATTCCCCCGGCGACCATCGACCATGTGCTGGTCGACAAGCGATTGGGCGTACGGGCGATCAGCGCCCACACCGTTCCCCACACCGACCACCGAGCGGTCGTCTGCCGGCTGACCATCCCCGCTGTGCCGTAAGCGACGCCTGGTCCTCGGGACGGCGCGAAAATCCCGGGCAAGCGGATGATGGCTGCGTGACCACGCGTCTTGTCGCCCCCGGCGACGCACCGGAACTGGCCGCCCTGCTCGTCGCCAACCGCGACTTCCTCACCCCGTGGGAGCCGTTCCGCAGCGAGGAATACTTCACCGCCGAGGGCCAGCGCGCCTACCTCGAGGACATGCTCCGGCAGCACGACGCCGGCTCCCACGTCCCGCACGTCATCGTCGAGGACGACCGGATCGTCGGCCGGATCACGCTGAGCGGCATCGTGCGTGGCCCGTTCCAGTCGGCCAGTCTCGGCTACTGGGTGGCCAAGGCGGCGAACGGCCGCGGCGTGGCCTCGGCCGCCGTCGCCGGCATCACCCGTCTCGCCTTCCGGGAGCTCGGCCTGCACCGGGTCCAGGCCGAGACGCTGGTGCACAACGTCGCGTCGCAGAAGGTCCTGGAACGCAACCGCTTCCGCCGCTACGGCCTCGCCCCGCGCTACCTGAAGATCAACGGCGACTGGCGCGACCACATCATGTTCCAGCTACTGAGCGACGACCCCGAGTGACTTCGGCCGGGCCGCCGGCCAGGACGTCGCCCAGGAAGCGCACGATCGGCTCGGCGGCGCGCCGGTCGGGATCGAGATCGGTGTTGTAGACGCCGACGCTCAGCCCCCGGCATCGCGGCGATTCGAGGGCGCGCCGCACGATCGACGTCAGCTCGGCCCACGAGAGCCCACCGGGCATGACGGGATCGGTCGCCGCGTCACAGGCACCGAAGTCGCTTCCGCGCAACACATCCAGGTCGACGTGCACCCACCAGGCCGGGGCATGTCGATCGAGGTGATCGGCGACCTCCTCGGCCAACTCGGGAAGGCGGCGATGGACCTCGTCGGCGGAATGCAGCCGAACCCGACCCGCGATGGTGGGCACTCCGAGCGCGTCGCGATAGCCCTGATCCCGCTGGCCGACCAGCACGGTCGCGTCGGGATCGAGGGCGGCCACGCGCCGCCCCAACGCCGGGGCACCGCCGCCGGTGAGCCCGAGGAGCAGCGCGATCTCCATGTTGGCGGCCTCCCCGTCCGGCGACGACTCCATCGGGGTCGCGTCCTCGTGGCCGTCGAGAAGAAGCAGGCCGGCGGCGCCGCACTCGGCCCGCAACGCCGGGAGGGCGCCGAGCAGCACCGCGCAGTCGCCGCCGTAAAGCAGCGGGAAACGCCTCTCCTGCAGTGAATCGCGAACCCGGTCGTGGACGGCGTCGACCATGGCCACCAGCGCCGGCTCGTTGAGGAAGCCGCCCGGACCCCGGGTCGGTTGCGGATCCGGCCCGGTGATGTTCGGCGTGACGATCGCGGTCGGCACCGCGCCGGCCAGTCCGGCACCGCGCAGGACGGCCGGCGCGTGCGCCTGTCCCCGGCTACGCCCCGAGCCGTCGAAGCACACCCCGATCATGTCCACCATCTCGCCCTCCGATCGTCGCGGCGGTCGATGCCCATATTCGGATGACGGAGGCCGATCCGCGACCTAACCTTGGCCGCATGATGCGCAGGTTCGCCACGACGACGCCGGGATGTCCCGGCGTTGATCGGCTCTGACCTGTCGACCCCGGGCGAGATGCCCGGGGTCGCGTCGTCGATCGCTCCCGATCGACTGCTCCCAGGGGTCTCGCCCACTTCCGCGAGGAGACCTCTGATGAACATCGACCACCGCAAGCTCGGCCGCGAGCTCGACCTCTTCGACTCCGATCCGCTGATCGGCGCCGGGCTGCCGTTCTGGCTGCCGGCCGGCGCCGCCGCCCGTTACGAGGTGGAGTCCCACCTGCACGAGCTCGAGCGCCGCGCCGGCTATCAGCACGTGTACTCGCCGGCGATGGGCAAGCGGCAGATGTACGAGCTGTCCGGCCACTGGAAGAACTTCGCCGACGACATGTTCCCGCCGATGGCCCTGGGCGGCGACGAGCTCGTCCTGCGGCCCAGCCTCTGCCCGCACCACGCGCTGATCTTCAAGTCCCGCCAGCGGTCGTATCGCGACCTGCCGCTGCGGATCGCCGAGATCGGGCCGATGTACCGGGCCGAGCGCTCGGGCGTGCTCGGCGGCCTGTCCCGGGTGCGGTCGATCCAGCTCAACGACGCGCACAACTTCTGCGCCCTCGACCAGGTCGGCGCCGAGGTGGCCGGCGTGCTCCGGCTGATGCGGAAGGCGCACGCGGCGCTCGGCATGTCCCCGTCCTCGGTCCAGCTCTCACTGCGCGGCGAGTCCGGCAAGTACGCCGGGAACGACAAGATGTGGGCGCGGGCCTCGCAGCTGCTGCGCGACGCCCTCGACGAGTCGGGGATGCCGTACGCCGAGGCGCCGGGCGAGGCCGCCTTCTACGGTCCGAAGATCGATATCCAGGTACGCGACGTGGCCGGCCGCGAGTGGAGCATCTCGACCATCCAGGTCGACTTCCACATGCCGGCGCAGTTCGACCTGTCCTACGTCGCCGCCGACGGAAGCCGGGAACGGCCGGTGATGGTCCACCGCAGCCTGGTCGGCTCGATGGAACGGCTCTTCGGCCATCTCATCGAGGTGCACCAGGGCGCCTTCCCGATCTGGTACGCGCCGGTGCAGCTCGACGTGCTGCCGATCTCGGCCGACCAGTCGGCGGCGGCCGGGCGGTTCCGGCAGGCGGCGATCGAGGCCGGGCTGCGGGCCGAGGCGCACCACGACGGGTCGATCGGCGCGCGCATCCGGCAGGCGTCCGAGCGGAAGATCCCGTACGTGGCCGTGATCGGTGCGCGCGAGGAAGCGGACGGCCTGGTCGCGCTTCGGATGCGCGACGGACGTCAGGTCCCCCCGATGCCGGAGGCGGAGGCGCTCGCGATGATCGCCTCCGCCGCCGACGCGAGCCGCAGCGGTCCGGGCGGTCAGGCCGGCGCCGAGGTGCGGGCCAGGCCGTAGGTCAGGGCGTCGACGAGCGCCACCCAGCTGGCCTCGACGATGTTCTCGTGCACGCCGACCGTGGTCCACTCGCGCTCGTGGTCGCCGGTCTCGAGCAGCACCCGGGTGACCGCGTTGGTGCCGTGGCTGCCCTCGAGGATGCGCACCTTGTAGTCGGTCAGCTCGACGGTCCCCAGCTGCGGGTAGTGCGAGGTCAGCGCTACCCGCAGCGCCTCGTCGAGGGCGTTGACCGGACCGTTGCCCTCGGCGGTGGCGATGACCCGCTCGCCGCGCACGCGCACCTTGACGGTCGCCTCCGAGACCACCGAGCCGTCCTCGCGGTGCTCGACCTGCACCCGGTACGACTCGAGCGCGAACGGGCGGACGTAGCCCTCGCCCGGCAGCTCGCCGCGCACCAGCAGCTCGAAGGAGGCGTCGGCCGCCTCGAACGACCAGCCGCCGGCCTCGAGGTCCTTCACCTTCTGCGTGATGGTGGTCAGCGCCTCCGGGTGGCCGGCCAGGTCGAGTCCGAGCTCCCTGCTCTTGAGCTCGATGCTGGCCCGGCCGGCCATCTCCGTCACCAGGATCCGCATGTCGTTGCCCACCACTTCGGGGTCGATGTGGTTGTAGAGCAGCGGATCCACCTTGATCGCACTCGCGTGCAGCCCGGCCTTGTGAGCGAAGGCGGCGGCCCCGACGTAGGCCTGGTGGGTGTCGGGGGCGATGTTGGCGATCTCGGCGAGCGCGGTGGAGACCCGCGTCGCCTTCTCCAGGCACCCGTCCGGTAGGACCGGCAACCCGAGCTTCAGCTGTACGTTGCTGACCGTCGCGAACAGGTCGGCGTTGCCGGGGCGCTCGCCGTACCCGTTCGCCGTGCATTGGAAGTGCTTGACGCCCGCCTCGACCGCGGCGATGGTGTTGGCGACCGCACACGAGGTGTCGTTCTGGCAGTGGATGCCGAGGCGGTCGGCGCTCACCCCGGTACGCGCGACGACCTCCTCGATCGCCTTGGTGACCATCGACGGGAGCATGCCGCCGTTGGTGTCGCACATGACGACCCGCTCGGCGCCCGCCTCGAAGGCCGCGCTCACCACGCTCGCCGTGTACGCCGGGTCGTAGCGGAACCCGTCGAAGAAGTGCTCGCAGTCGAGGAAGACGCGGCGGCCGTTCTCGACGAAGTAGCTCACCGTGTCGCGGACCATCGCCAGGTTCTCGTCGCCGGTGGTGCGCAGCGCCCGCTCGACGTGCCGGATGTCGGACTTGGCGACCAGGCAGACGACCGGGGTGCCGGCGTCGAGCAGGGCCTGCACCTGCGGGTCCTTGGCCACGTCGACGCCGGCCTTGCGGGTCGCGCCGAACGCCACGAGCACCGCGTTCTTGAGGTCGAGCTCGGTCTTGGCCCGTTCGAAGAACTCGGTGTCCTTGGGCATGGCGCCGGGCCAGCCGCCCTCGATGAAGCCCACGCCGAACTCGTCCAGCAGCCGCGCGACCGCCAGCTTGTCGGCGACCGAGTAGCTGATGCCCTCGCGCTGCCCACCGTCTCGCAGCGTCGTATCGAAGACCTGGTAGTCCATGGGAGCTTCTTCCCTTCCGAGGATTTGACGACCCAACAAAAAGACCCCCCGCGGTCGCGGGAGGTCTGCGCATCGGCGAGAGGTCAGCCGACGCGCTAGGTGCCAATAATGAGCACGAGACGGGTCACGAAATGAAGCATGCCACTAACGGCCGCCGTGGGAAGCGTTGTTCCACCTTTCGAGACTATGGTCGGGGCGTGGTAGCCGACTCCCCATCCAACCGCCCCGCCGCCGCCCTTGACCGGACTGAAGGCCGCTACCTGCGGAATCTCGGTTTCTCCGCCACCTACAACTTCCGCGACGTCGGCGGCTACGAGGGTCTCGACGGCCGCCGCGTGCGCTGGCGCCAGCTCTTCCGCTCGGACGCGCTGCACCGGCTCGGCGAGGCCGACAACGAGGCGTTCGTACGGCTCGGCGTCCGTACCGTGATCGACCTGCGGCGGCCGCACGAGGTCGAGAAGTTCGGCCGGGTGCCGGAGCATTACGGCCTCGACTACCGCCATCTGGTGCTCGAGCACGTCGACTGGGAGGGGCTCGACCACCCCGAGGACGAGGTACGCGACCGGTGGCTCGCCGACCGCTACCTGAACTTCGCCGAGGACGGCCGCGCGGCGCTGCTGGCCTCGCTGCGGGTGATCGCCGACCCGGCCACCGCGCCGGTGATCGTGCACTGCATGGCGGGCAAGGACCGGACGGGCACGGTGTGCGCCCTGGCGCTGGCCCTGCTCGGCGTGTCCGACGAGGACATCGCCGCCGACTACGCCCTCACCACGGCGGCGATGCGCCCGCTGACCGAGTACCTGCTGAAGAAGAACCCCGAGGTCGTCAAGGGCAACGAACACATGTTCGACTCACCGCCGGCCGCGATGCTGATGTTCCTCGCCGACCTGCGCGCCCGGCACGGCTCGGTCGAGGACTACGTACGCGAGATCGGCCTCACCGACGCCGAGATCGCGTCCATGCGAGGCCACCTGCTCGGCTAGGCAACGCCCAGCAGCACGTTCTTGGCGGTCGCATAGGTCTCGGAGTAGGAGTTGAGGTCGGTGTAGAACGTGCCGCTCAGGAGCTGCTCGTTCACGCCCCACTCGATGCAGAACCGGTCCGCCTCGAGCTTCTGGCATCCGAGGCGGCCGGCGGGAGCGCCGGCCGGCATGGACGAGTGCACCTTCCCGCCGGGCACCTTGGAGCAGTCGCCGGGCACGCTGCCGCCCGGCGTGACCGAGTCGTTCATTGCTGCCTGCGTGTCCCACAGTTCGAAGACGCCTTTGCTGCACTTGGCGACCGCGCTGCGGCCGCTGCCGGGGGTGTCCTGCACGCAGGCCTGGTCGGGAGAGGGCGGCAGCATCGCGATGAGCGCCGAAAAGTCGCGCGCCGGCGAGGCATTGTTGTTGTTCGCGTGGTTGCCGTCGCCGGCTTGTCCGCGGTTGGCCAACCAGATCCCGGCCAGGCCGAGAGCGACGACCAAAACCATGACCCCGGCGATGAGTACGGTGCGACGCACGCGCCCAGGCCGATCCCCGACCGACCCCGGCGCCGGCTCTTCGGTCGCGGTCGCGGGCGCGGCCGCGGCAGGCGGATCCGTCGCGTCCGGACCATCCGCGTCGGGCACGGCGACGGGCGCGGGGGCCGGCTCGAGCGCCGCGCCGGGCGGGGCCGCGGATGCCGTGGCGGGCGCGGGCGCAGGGTCGGGCGGGGCCGCGGATGCCGCGTCGGGCGCGAGGGCGGGAGCCGCGGCTTCGTCGGGCGCGGGGGCCGGGTCGGGCTCGGCGACCGGAGCCGGCGCGGGCTCCGGGTGCAGGGCTTCGTTCGCGGCGAGGCTCACCTGGCGGCTGTCGTCGGACGCGAGTTGTTCGAGGGCGACCCGGGCGGCGGCCGCACGCGTCGGGTCCTCGCCGGCCGCGATGGGGGCCAGCTCGCGTACCGCCGCAAGCCGGACCGACGCGATCGGATGCCGCACCAGATCGATCAGCTCGGGTGGCAGAGCCGGCTCCGCCGGGAGCCGCAGATGCGGATTGCGCGCCACGATCAGCCCGCCGCGCAGCCCGAACTCCCACTTGCTCGGCGTCTGTTTCGGCGTCTGCTCGCGCACCCGGTCGTACACGTAGTCGTAGAGCTCGCCGAGCGTCACACGCCCGTCCCGGTCACGGTCGGCGTCGCCGGTGCGGATGCCCTCCACCAGGGCGCCCGTGAAGATCGACGGCGTGGTGGCGGCGCCGTCGGCGAGCTGGGCACCCTCGAACGCGTACTCCATCGCGGTGGACGCGGTGATCACCACGCGGCCTCGTCCCTCACCGAGCTGACGCTGGCGGAACTGGTCGCCCACGTCGACGCCGTCACCCGCCCGGTGCACGACGCCGCGCTCGAAGGCCCCGCCGTAGCAGCAGTCGAGGAGGAGCACCACGCGCTGGGCCCGGCTGCGCTGCATGACCCGGTTGATCCAGGCCGCCTCGACCGCGGTCGAGCCGAGCAGGTTGGGCCGGGTGTTGGTGGCGGCCAGGTAGAGCTCGCCGGCATCGTCCTTGAGCCCGTGACCGGAGAAGTGCAGCAGCACCAGATCGGAGGTGTTCCGGTCGGCCAGCCGGCTCTCGACGCTCTCGCGGATCTCCGACGAGGTCGGGTTGGCCAGCACCTGCACCTCGAAGCCGCCCAGCTCCGGATCCCCGAGCACGCCGGCCAGCGCGTCGGCGTCGGCCGCCGGCGCGGCGAGCCGGTGCAGCGCGGAATGGTCGTAGCGGTCGACCGCCACGATCAGGGCCAGTCGCCGGTCCGCCACGCGATGTTCGCCCCCTCGGCGCGTTTCACCGAGAGCATCCCGCCGTCGGGGACGGCTTGTCGTTCCCCCGGTCGGACATCTGTCACCAGATCATCCCGTCCGGGGGAACCGCGGAGTCAGAGGACGCGGTGCACCCAGCCGAACGGGTCCTCGGCCCGGCCGCGCTGAATGTCGACGAGCTCCTTGCGCAGGCCCATGGTGACCTCGCCGTCGCCGCCGTCGGCGATGGTGAACTCCTCGGTCGGCGACTTGACCGTGCCGATCGGGGTGATGACCGCGGCCGTGCCGCAGGCGAAGGCCTCGCGGATGCGGCCCGACGCCGCGCCGTCGCGCCACTCGTCCAGGCTGACCGGGCGCTCCTCGACGCGGCGACCGGCCCGGCCGGCCAGCTTGATAATCGAGTCGCGGGTGATGCCGGGCAGGATCGTACCGGTCAGCGGCGGGGTCACCAGGCTGCCGTCGTCGAGGACGAAGAAGACGTTCATGCCGCCCAGCTCGTCGATGTACTTGCGCTCGACCGCATCCAGGTAGACGACCTGGTCGCACCCGTTCTCGATGGCTTCGGCCTGGGCCGACAGGCCGGCCGCGTAGTTGCCGCCGCACTTGGCCGCGCCGGTGCCGCCGGGCGCCGCACGGGTGAAGTCGGGGCTGACCCAGACCGAGACCGGCTTCACGCCGCCCGAGAAGTAGGCGCCGACCGGAGACGCGATCACCAGGTACAGGTATTCGAGCGACGGGCGAACACCTAGGAAGACCTCACTCGCGTACGCGAAGGGCCGCAGATAGAGGCTGCCCTCCTCGCTCTGCGGGATCCAGTCCCGGTCGATCCGGATGATCTCGCGCAGCGACTGGAGGAACGTCGTCTGCGGCACCGCCGGCATCGCCATCCGCGCCGCCGAGTCGGCGAACCGGGCCGCGTTGGCGTCGGGGCGGAACATCGCGACGCCGCCGTCGGCCATCTTGTAGGCCTTCAGGCCCTCGAAGATCTCCTGCGCGTAGTGCAGCACGGCCGACGCCGGGTCGATCGAGATCGGGGCGCGGGCCTCCACCCGGGCGTCGTACCAGCCCTTGCCGTCGGCGTAGCGCACCGTGACCATGTGGTCGGTGAAGATCCGGCCGAAACCGGGGTTGGCCAGCAGCGCGTCGCGCTCGCCGGACGACACCGGCGCCGGGTTCGGACGGATCTCGAAGTCGAGGTTGTCACCACCACTCATGGCGAATAGACCTGCCTATCTGAAAAAGAATGAGGGCACGCGTCAGCCGCAGTGCCACGAAGATACCCCGAACGGCCGTTAAGACAACGGGGGTGAAGTGACCCGACAGTAGGGTCAGAGCGCGGCGGCGACCCGGTCGCCGACCTCGGCGGTGCGCAGCGAGGCGCCCGCGGCGCGGGAGGCGACCTCGGCGGCGACCGCGTCGGATACTCGCCGGGCCTCGTCGTGGTGGCCGAGGTGCTCGAGCAGCAGCGACGCCGAGAGGATGGCGGCCGCCGGGTCGGCGATGCCCTTGCCCGCGATGTCGGGCGCGGAGCCGTGCACCGGCTCGAAGGTCGACGGGAACTTGCGCTCCGGGTTGACGGAGCCGCTGGCCGCCATGCCGATGCCGCCGGTCACGGCCGCGGCGATGTCGGTGATGATGTCACCGAAGAGGTTGTCGGTCACGATCACGTCGTACCGCTGCGGGTTGCTGACCATGAACATGCTGGCCGCGTCGACGTGCTGGTATTCCGTGGTGACCTCGGGGAACTCGGCGGCGACGGCGGCGAACGTGCGCGCCCAGAGGCTGCCGGCCTTGGTCAGGACGTTGGTCTTGTGCACCAGGGTGAGGTGGCGGCGCTCGCGGCGCTGGGCCCGGGCGAACGCGTCCCGGACGACCCGCTCGACGCCGTGCCGGGTGTTGAGGCTCTCCTCGGTGGCGATCTCGGCGGGGGTGTCCCGGTGCAGGACGCCGCCGGCGCCGACGTAGAGGCCCTCGGTGCCCTCGCGGACCACGACCATGTCGATCTCGCCGGGCTTCACGCCGGCCAGCGGGCTGACGGTGCCGGGCCAGAGCTTGGAGGGGCGGAGGTTCACGTACTGGTCGAAGTCGAACCGCAGCTTGAGCAGCAGGCCGCGCTCGAGGACGCCGGGCGGCACGCTCGGGTCGCCGATCGCGCCGAGCAGGATGGCGTCGTGGCCGGCCAGCTCGTCCTCCACCGACTGGGGCAGGACCTCGCCGGTGCGGTTGTAGAAGCGGGCGCCCAGGTCGTAGTCCTGGAACTCGGCGCCGGGCAGCACGGCCTCGATCACCTTTCGCGCCTGGGCGGTCACCTCGGTCCCGATGCCGTCGCCGGCCACCACCGCGATCCGCGCCACGCTCACGTCAAGCTCCCCACAACACACGATGAAAGACTCGACCAGGCTAGCTCCGCGTCCCGATCTTCGGTAAGGCGGTCCCACGAAGTGAACATACGAAGAGCCCCCGCACCGCGGCAAACGGTGCGGGGGCTCTTGCGACGAGTACGCGTGGCTCGGTCCCGCCGATACAAATGCCACCGGCGTGCACCGGCGGACGCATCACCCGAAGACGAGCCCACCGGTGGGTCGTATGGCACGGACAACGCTAGCGATGCGGACTAATGACGCGCAAGACGCATCCCCCGCGTGTCGGCCGCGGCCTTCGCGCGCGCCGCGCCCGGTGATGGCACCATGCGCCGGTGAGTTTCGACCTAGTGGTGTGGGCGATGGACAAGACGGACCCGCCGGACGCGGTGCGGGCCGCCAACGCGCGATGTGCGCGCGGAGAGCACCCGCAGCGCCCGGCCGACCCCCGCGTCGTCGCCTTCTACGATGCCCTGACCAGCGACTATCCCGATCGCGGCCCGCGCGCCTCGGCGCCCGGCTCGCCGTGGGCGCACGCGCCGCTGCACGCCGCGGCCGACCACATCGAGATGCGGCTGGACGAGGCGTGCCCGGACGTGGTGCTCGAGACGATCGAGCGGCTGGCCGGCGAGCTGAACCTGGACCTGCTCGACCTGCAGGACGGCACGGTCTACCCGCCGCCGGCCCGGGTGCGTTAGAGGGCCCGGAGGTCGACCAGGCTGCCCCGGGAGGAGCCGATCGCCTCCGCGACCGCGGCCAGCAGCTCGGCGTCGATCGAGGAATCCAGGGTCAACGTCATCAGCGCCTCGCCGCCGGCCTCCCGCCGGGCCACCTGCATGGCCGCGATGTTCACCCCGGACTCGCCGAGCAGCGTGCCGATCGCGCCGATCACGCCGGGCCGGTCCGCGTACCGGAAGAAGAGCAGCACCCCGTCGGCGTTGAGGTCGAGGTCGAAGCCGTCGAGGCCGGTCAGCTTGCTGATCTCGCGGGTGCCGGTCACGGTGAGGGTGCCGGCCACGGTCACCGTCCGGCCGTCGGGCAGCGCGCCGCGTACGGTGACCAGGTTTTGATGGTCGCAGGGCTCGTCGCTCACCGCGAGCTCGACGTCGACGCCGCGGTCGGCCGCGAGCTGCGGGGCGTTCACGTACGTGACCCGCTCGTCCACCACCGACGCGAAGAGCCCCTTGGTCGCCGCCAGCTTGAGCACGCCGACGTCGTGCGAGACGATCTCGCCCCGCACCTCGACCGTCACGCTCGCGGCGACGCCGCCGGCCACCGCGGTGAACACCCGGCCCAGCTTCTCGGCCAGCGACAGCAGCGGGCGTACGTCCTCGTCCACCACCCCACCGGCCTGCACGTTCACCGCGTCCGGCACGAACTCGCCCTGCAGCGCCAGCTTGACGCTGCGGGCCACCGCGAGGCCCGCCTTGTCCTGCGCCTCCGCCGTCGAGGCGCCCAGATGGGGCGTGACCACCACGTTCTCGAAGGAGAACAGCGGCGAGTCGGTGGTCGGCTCGGTGACGAAGACGTCGAGCCCGGCGCCGGCCACCCGCCCCTCGGCCAGCGCGACCGCCAGCGCCTGCTCGTCGATGAGCCCGCCGCGGGCCGCGTTCACGATTCGCACGCCCGGCTTGACCAGCGCCAGCTCCTTCTCGCCGATCAGACCGAACGTCTCGGGCGTACGCGGAAGGTGCACCGAGATGAAGTCGCTCTCCCGCAGCAGCTCCTCGAGCCCGACCAGGCGCACGCCGAGCTGGGCCGCCCGGGCCGGCTGGATGTACGGGTCGTAGGCGATCAGCCGGGTGCCGAACGACGCCATCCGCTGCGCGAACAGCACCCCGATCCGGCCCAGCCCGACCACGCCGACCGTCTTGCCCTGCACCTCGACGCCGGTGTAGCGCGACCGTTTCCACTGGCCGGCCTTGAGCGACGTGCTGGCGCTGGCGGTGTGCCGGGCGACCGCGAGCAACAGCGCGATCGCCTGCTCGGCGGCCGACACGATGTTGCTGGTCGGCGCGTTGACCACCATGACGCCGCGGGCGGTGGCGGCCGGGACGTCGACGTTGTCGAGACCGACGCCGGCCCGCGCGATCACCTTGAGCGTCGGCGCGGCCGCGACGACCTCGGCGTCGACCCGGGTGGCGCTGCGCACGATCAGCGCGTCGGCCTCGGCGACCTCGGCGAGCAGGGCGGCGCGATCGGTGCCGTCGACGTGGCGTACGTCGAAGTCATAGGCGAGCACATCGATGGCGGACGGGGCGAGTTCCTCGGCGATCAGAACGACGGGAGTCAATCTGCCTCCATCCGGGTCGCGGCACTTCGTATGTTCTCGCCGACTCCCGCCGTCGCGTCACTTGTTTGTGATCGGCGTCACAGTTACGAAACAAACGGCGCCCGGTCCCCATGGTGGGAACCGGGCGCCGTCGGGTCGTAGGTCAGGCCGTCTCGGTGATCGGGCGGTCGACCCAGCTCATCATGCCGCGCAGCTTGCGGCCGGTGACCTCGATCGGGTGGTTGGCGCCCTGCTCGCGGTACTTGGTGAGCAGCGGGCGGCCGTTGTCGTCGTCCTCGATCAGCTGGCGGGTGAACTCGCCGGACTGGATGTCGGCGAGGATCCGCTTCATCTCGGCCTTGGTCTCCGCGTTGATCACCCGCGGGCCGCTGACGTAGTCGCCGAACTCGGCCGTGTCCGAGACGCTGTAGCGCATCCGGGAGATGCCGCCCTCGTACATCAGGTCGACGATCAGCTTGAGCTCGTGCAGGCACTCGAAGTACGCGATCTCGGGCGCGTAGCCGGCCTCGGTCAGCACCTCGAAGCCGGTCTGCACCAGCGCCGCCGTGCCGCCGCAGAGCACGGCCTGCTCGCCGAAGAGGTCGGTCTCCGTCTCCTCCTTGAAGGTGGTCTTGATGACGCCGGCCCGGGAGCCGCCGATCGCCTTCGCGTAGGAGAGCGCGAGCGCGAGGCCCTCGCCGGTCGGGTCCTGCTCGACGGCGACCAGGCAGGGCACGCCCTTGCCGTCGACGTACTGGCGGCGCACCAGGTGGCCGGGGCCCTTGGGGGCGACCATCGCCACGGTCACGTCGGCCGGCGGCTGGATGAGCTCGAACCGGATGTTGAGGCCGTGGCCGAAGAACAGGGCCTTGCCGGCGCTCAGGTTGGGGGCGATCGACTCGGCGTAGATCTTGCGCTGCGCGGTGTCCGGCGCGAGCACCATGATCACGTCGGCCCAGGCCGACGCCTCGGCCGGGGTCTTGACCTCGAGGCCCTGCTCCTCGGCCTTCGCCCGGCTCTTCGAGCCCTCCTGCAGGCCGACGACCACCTCGACGCCCGAATCACGCAGCGACAGCGAGTGGGCGTGGCCCTGGCTGCCGTAGCCGATCACGGCGACCTTCTTGCCCTGGATGATCGACAGGTCGGCGTCGTCGTCGTAGAAAACTTCCGCGGTCATTGCTTACCCTTCAGGCTTTGTTGAAGCGGGCTTTGTTCAGGCGGCGCGGAGCGCCGGGCCGGTCGTGATGGAGCGGGACCCGCGGCCGATGGCCACCAGGCCCGACTGCACCATCTCCTTGATGCCGTACGGCTCGAGGTCGCGCAGCAGCGCATCCAGTTTGTCGGGGTTGCCCGTCGCCTCGATCGTGAGGGTGTCCGGGGCGACGTCGATCACCTTCGCCCGGAACAACTCCACCGTCTCGAGGACCTGGCTTCGCTGCGCACGGTCGGCGCGCACCTTGACCAGCAGGAGCTCGCGCTGGACCGACTGCTGCGGGTCCAGCTCGACGATCTTCAGCACGTTCACCAGCTTGTTGAGCTGCTTGGTCACCTGCTCCAGGGGTGAGGAGTCGGCGTTGACCACGATCGTGATGCGGGAGACGTCCGGGTTCTCCGTCTCGCCCACCGCCAGCGAGTCGATGTTGAAGCTGCGCCGGGAGAAGAGCCCACTCACCCGGGCCAGCACGCCGGGCTTGTTCTCGACCAGCACGGAAAGCGTGTGCTTGTTCATCAGAGGTCGTCCTCGTCGAAGTTGGGACGCACGTCCCGGGCGAACATGATCTCGTCGTTGCTGGTGCCGGCCGCGACCATGGGCCAGACCATGGCGTCCTTGCCGACCGTGAAGTCGATGACGACCGGGGCGTCGTTGATCTCCATGGCCTGCTGGATGATCTTGTCGACGTCGGCCTTCGACTCGCAGCGCAGCCCGACGCAGCCGAGCGCCTCGGCCAGCTTCACGAAGTCGGGGATGCGGTGCTTGTGGGTGCCCAGCTCGGTGTTGGAGTAGCGGCCGTCGTAGAACAGCGTCTGCCACTGCCGGACCATGCCGAGGTTGCCGTTGTTGATGACGGCGATCTTCACCGGGATGCCCTCGAGCGCGCAGGTGGCGAGCTCCTGGTTGGTCATCTGGAAGCAGCCGTCGCCGTCGATCGCCCAGACCACCGTGTCCGGCTTGCCGACCTTGGCGCCCATCGCGGCCGGGACGGCGTAGCCCATGGTGCCGGCGCCGCCCGAGTTCAGCCAGGTGCCCGGCTTCTCGTACTTGATGAACTGCGAGGCCCACATCTGGTGCTGCCCGACGCCGGCCACGTAGATCGCCTCCGGGCCGACCAGCTCGCCGATCCGCTCGATCACGTACTGCGGGGCGAGCGAGCCGTCGGTCGGCTCCTCGTAGCCCAGCGGGTAGCGCTCGCGCAGCTCGTTCAGCTGGGACCACCACGTCTCGTACTGGGAGGCACCGCCGGCCGTGGCCGAGACCGCCGCGATCAGCTCGTCGATCACGTGCCGGGCGTCGCCGACGATCGGGACGTCCGCGTGCCGGTTCTTGCCGATCTCGGCCGGGTCGATGTCGGCGTGCACCACCTTGGCGTCCGGCGCGAACGAGTCGAGCTTGCCGGTCACCCGGTCGTCGAAGCGCGCGCCCAGGGTGATCAGCAGGTCCGACTTCTGCAGCGCGTAGACCGCCGGGACCGTGCCGTGCATGCCGGGCATGCCCAGGTGCTGCGGATGCGAGTCGGGGAAGGCGCCGAGCGCCATCAGCGTGGTGACGACCGGGATGCCGGTCAGCTCGGCCAGCTTGCGTAGCCCGTCGGTGGCGCCGGCCTTGAGCACGCCGCCGCCGACGTAGAGCACCGGGCGCCGGGCCGCCGCGATCAGCCGGGCCGCCTCGCGGATCTGCTTGCCGTGCGGGTGCAGCGTGGGCCGGTAGCCGGGCAGGTCGAGCTGCGGCGGCCAGGAGAACGTGGTCTGCGCCTGCAGCACGTCCTTGGGGATGTCGACCAGCACCGGGCCGGGCCGGCCGGTCAGCGCCAGGTGGAACGCCTCGGCCAGGATCCGGGGCAGCTCCTCGGCGTTCTGGACCAGGAAGTTGTGCTTGGTGATCGGCAGCGTGATGCCCTGGATGTCCGCCTCCTGGAAGGCGTCCGTGCCGATCGCGGGCCGGGCCACCTGGCCGGTGATCGCGACGATCGGCACCGAGTCCATGTAGGCGTCGGCGATCGGGGTCACCAGGTTGGTCGCGCCCGGGCCGCTGGTCGCGATGCAGACGCCGACCTTGCCGGTGGCCTGGGCGTAGCCGGTGGCGGCGTGCCCCGCGCCCTGCTCGTGGCGGACCAGGATGTGCCGCACCTTGGAGTCGTAGAGCGGGTCGTACGCCGGCAGGATCGCGCCGCCCGGGATGCCGAACGCGACCTCGACCCCGAGCGCCTCGAGCGACCGAACGAGAGCGCCGGCGCCGGAGGTCGGCACCGGGGACGCTACGGCCGATGCGGCGCCGGCGGCCGCCGCGACAGTGGCCGGATTGGCTCGGTTGGCGAGGGTCTCGGGAGTGGGTCTCGTCATGGCTATCGAACCTTCTCGGGATGGTCGTCCGTGGTACTTGCCGTTACTTGCGCAACAAAAAAGGCCCTCGTGCCGTAAGCACGGGACCTAGCGCACTCCCCAACGATCTGGGAGTGCGCTCACATAAGTACTCGGGACGCGAAGCACATGCGCCTAAGGTTGCCCCATCTCACTCGGCGAGTCAACTGATCCCACATTTTGATCACCAGGCGTTGACCCGAACGCGGGATCGCTCGGCAAAATCGCCCTGAGCTGCTTCATTCCCGGTCCGAGCGAGACCACCTGACTGCGCGGTACGCCGCTCTTCGGCGGGTCGTTGCGCGGCGCCGGCAGCGCCCGGGGCGTCCCGGTCCGGAGGCTGGACAGCTGCGCCTCGAGGTGCTCGGCCGGCACGCCCCAGCCGAAGAGCGAGCCCTGCCCGAGCCGGCAGCCCGCCTCCTCGACCGCGGCCCGCTGCGCCGGCGTGCCGATGCCCTCGGCGAGCACCTCGAGCCCGAGCCGGTGCCCCAGCCGCACCACCACGTCGACCAGCGGCGCGGCCTCGCCGGTGCGGGACTCCGGCTCGGCGACCAGCGCGTGGTCGATCTTGAGGATGTCGACCGGCAGCGTGCGCAGCTGGCCCAGCGACGAGTACCCGGCGCCGAAGTCGTCGAGCGCGATCCGGACCCCGGTCGCGCGCAGCTCGGCCAGGCGGCTGACCAGCTCCTCCATGTCGGTCGCGACGGCGTGCTCGGTGACCTCCAGGACCAGGCGCTGCGGCGGCACCCCGTGCTCGGCCAGCACGTCGGCGACCTGGCCCGCGTAGTCGGCCGCGTGCAGCTCCTTGGGCGACAGGTTGACCGAGACCCACACGTCGTGCCCCTTGGCCAGCCAGTCGGCGAGCTGCTTGCAGGCCTGGCCGAGCACCCACGAGCCGATCCGGTTGATCAGGCCGGACTCCTCGGCCACCGGGATGAACTCGTCCGGCCGGACCGCGCCGAGCGTCGGGTGGTGCCAGCGCAGCAGGGCCTCGGCGCCGACCGGCCGCATCGAGGGCAGCGCCACCACCGGCTGGAACACCAGGCGGAACTCCTCGCGGTCGATCGCGTGCCGCAGCTCGCTCTCCAGCGTGCCCCGCCGGCGCAGCAGCTCGTCGTAGCGCGCCTGGTAGCGCTCGACCCGGTTCTTCCCGCGCTGCTTGGCGTAGCGCAGGGCCAGGTCGGCGTCGCGGATCAGCTCGGCGGTGTCGGCCACGCCGAGGCTGGCGGAGAGAAAGACCGAGACCCCACCGACGTCGTACGGCTCACCCAGCACCGCCAGGAGCCGGTGGGCGGTGAGCATCGCCTCGTCGGCCGTGCCGTGCATGAGCAGCGCGAACTCGTCACCGCCGAGCCGGGCGGCGACGTCGCCCGCGAGCAGGTTGCGCCGCAGCCGCTCGCCCACCTGGACCAGCACCGCGTCGCCGACCTCGTGCCCGCGCATGTCGTTGACCGTCTTGAAGCCGTCGAGGTCGATGCCGACCAGCACCAGCGGCTCGTCGGGGCACTGGCACTGCTGCAGCGCCTGCTGCAGGCCGCGCCGGTTGGCCAGCCCGGTGAGCGGGTCGGTGTGCGCGAGCTCGCGGAAGTGCGCCTCGCTCTGCCGCAGCCGGAGCGTGTAGCGCCGGACGTCGCGCAGGGCCAGCCACTGGCGCGCGACCAGCGCCGCGCCCTCGACACTGGCGCCGAGGAACGCGTAGAGGCCGAAGGTGCCGCCGCGGGAGAGGTGGAAGCCGAGCGCGGTGACCATCGCGACCATCGGGATCACGGCGTACGCCGTGCCCCGCTCACTGACGTCGCCGACCACCTCGACCGGCTGGTCGGCCGACCGCACCGCGTAGGCGATCAGGAACAGCCCGGCCGGCAGCAGCAGCGAGCCGGTCAGCACCCAGGCGTCGCGGCCCTGGCAGATGCCGCCGCCGATGGCGACCGCGGCCGCCGCCACCAGGGTCACGCCGGCGGCGACCCGGACGGTGGTCAGCCGGGGCCGGTGCGCATGCAGCGCGAGGACGATGGTGAGCCCGAGCGAGATCGAGAACAGCCCCGTCGGTATCAGCAGGGACGGGCAGGCCATCGGGGTGGCGTCGCCGAGGATGCTGGTCGGCTCGGTGAGCAGCACCCAGCCGACGAACCAGATGGCGGCCGCGATCACCAGGCCGTCGAGCAGGTGCCGCACGGCCGCGCCCGGGCTCTCGGCCGCGCCCGGCAGCAGCGCGGTGCCGACCAGCAGGGCCAGCGTGCCGAGCGCGGTGCCGATGCCGACGGCCGAGCCCAGGCCGATGCGTGGCGGCGGCGCGTCGTTGAGCAGGGCGCTCAGCGTGCCGGCCAGCGCCGCCGCGGTCGCCACCGCGCCGCCGAGGGCCAGGATGAGGTGCGCCCGGCGGGCCGCGCCGGTGTGCCGCCGGCCCGAGTTGCCCAACACTGCGACGGCCGGGACGGAGACCAGAAGGCCCACGACCCCGGCCAGCTCCACGCCGGACGGTGATTGCACGGGAACACTGTGCCGGATCTCGATGCGTTTCGGGAGACCTGAGCGACCCTCGAATCCCGGCTTGTGGACGTCACTGGCGAGCGCCCCTTACCGCGGTGGCACTATGAGGGGATGCCTGACCTGCGCTCCCGGACCTCGACCCACGGTCGGACCATGGCCGGCGCGCGTGCTTTGTGGCGCGCCACCGGGATGACCGACGACGACTTCGGCAAGCCCATCGTGGCGATTGCCAACAGCTACACCCAGTTCGTACCGGGGCATGTGCACCTCAAGGACCTCGGCGGCATCGTCGCCGACGCGGTGGCCGCGGCCGGCGGGGTCGGGCGCGAGTTCAACACCATCGCGGTCGACGACGGCATCGCCATGGGCCACGGCGGCATGCTCTACTCCCTGCCCAGCCGCGAGCTGATCGCCGACGCGGTGGAGTACATGGTGAACGCGCACTGCGCCGACGCCCTGGTCTGCATCTCGAACTGCGACAAGATCACACCAGGCATGCTGATCGCCGCCCTGCGGCTCAACATCCCGACGGTCTTCGTCTCCGGCGGCCCGATGGAGGCCGGCAAGACGGTCGCCATCGAGGGCGTCGTGCACGAGAAGCTCGACCTGATCGACGCGATGAGCGCCTCGGCCAACGAGAACGTGACCGACGAGCAGCTCGGCACGATCGAGCGCTCGGCCTGCCCGACCTGCGGCTCGTGCTCCGGCATGTTCACGGCGAACTCGATGAACTGCCTGACCGAGGCGATCGGCCTGGCCCTGCCCGGCAACGGCTCGACGTTGGCCACGCACGCCTCCCGCCGCGCGCTGTTCGAGAAGGCCGGCGAGCTGATCGTGCAGATCGCCAAGGAGTACTACGAGAACGACGACGAGTCGGTGCTGCCCCGCTCGATCGCCAGCCGGTCCGCCTTCGAGAACGCGGTGGCCCTCGACGTGGCCATGGGCGGCTCGACCAACACGGTGCTGCACCTGCTGGCCGCCGCCCGCGAGGCCGAGCTCGACTTCTCGGTCGCCGACATCGACGCGATCTCGCGCCGGGTGCCGTGCCTGTCCAAGGTCGCCCCGAACTCGGTGAAGTACCACATGGAGGACGTCCACCGAGCCGGCGGCATCCCCGCGCTGCTCGGCGAGCTGCACCGCGGCGGCGCCCTGCGCGACGACGTCCGGTCGGTGCACGCGCCTTCACTCTCTGCCTGGTTGGACAAGTGGGACATTCGGGGCGAATCTCCCTCATCGGAAGCGCTCGAGCTGTTCCACGCCGCACCCGGTGGTGTCCGCACGACCCAGCCGTTCAGCACGTCGAACCGCTGGGCGACGCTGGACACCGACGCCGAGAACGGCTGCATCCGGTCGGTCGATCACGCGTACACGGTCGACGGGGGTCTCGCGATCCTCTTCGGCAACCTCGCGCCCGACGGCTGCGTGGTGAAGACGGCGGGCGTGGACGAGTCGCTGTGGAAGTTCACCGGCCCGGCCCGCGTCTTCGAGTCCCAGGACGCGGCGGTCGAGGGCATCCTCGGCAAGCAGGTCGTCGAGGGCGACGTCGTGGTGATCCGCTACGAGGGCCCGCGCGGCGGCCCCGGCATGCAGGAGATGCTCTACCCCACGAGCTTCCTGAAGGGCCGCGGCCTCGGCAAAGCCTGCGCGCTGATCACCGACGGCCGCTTCTCCGGCGGCACGAGCGGCCTCTCGATCGGCCACATCTCCCCCGAGGCGGCGGCCGGCGGCCTGATCGCCCTGGTCGAGACCGGCGACGAGATCACCATCGACATCCCCGGCCGCAGCATCACGCTCAACGTCGACGACGAGACGCTGGCCCAGCGCCGCCACGAGCAGGAGCGGCGGCCGAAGCCGTACACGCCGCTCGACCGCACCCGCCCGGTGTCGGCCGCGTTGCGCGCCTACGCCTCGATGGCCACGAGCGCCAGCGACGGCGCGTACCGCCGGGTCCCCGAGTAGGAGACCTTTGCTCTGCTTACCGATACGCGCCGAGCACTGCCGCGCGTATCGGTAAGCAGAGCGACGCTCGCCCTGCCCGACTTGCGCCGCCGTCCGGCTTAGCGCCCGCCTTGCCTTGCCGCCCGCCTTGCCTTGCCGCCCCACCCGGTCACTGGGTGGGGCGACACTAGCGGCCCGATACGACAATTTCGGGCCGCTATCCACAGCTCGATCGCCGCCGCCTGCACCACTCCGCGGGGCCTCCGTCCATCGCGCGGCCGCCAACCCCGTGCGGCCCGTGGAGGTTGATGACCTGAGGCAACCCTGCGCGCCGCAAGTCATCAGAGCTGCCTCGGCGGCGGCCGCGCCACTGCAACTGGCCAACCTTGGAGAGTTTGGGCGTCTGCGGCGGGCCAAATCATCAGGGCCGCCGCACTCGGCCACATTCGCAGGCGGCGGTGACGGCGGGCGGTCGGCTCTGGGCGCGTATCGGTACGCAGAGCAAAGGCCCTCAGCGCGCGGCCGTGACCGCCGGGAGCCGCTCCAGCATCGACCGGACCAGCTCGCCCAAGCCGGCCTCCTCGCCCTCGCTTACGTACTGCTCGAACGCCACCCGGAACACCATCGTGCCGGCCTCGGCGGCCAGGCTGGCGTCCGGCTCGGGGACGCCGCGGCGCCTCAGGCCCGCGGTCAGCGATGAAGCGAGCGACGCCATCTTGCTCAGCTCGCGCTCCATCAGCTCGGGGGTCGCGTAGATCAGCGCCTGCCGCCGGCGCGAATGGTCGCGGAAACCGTCGAGCATCTCGGCCGCCGCGTCCAGCGCCGCGCCGACCGCGGTCATCGGGCCGGCCTCGGCGGGCGCGGCGTCGAGTGCGGCGGCCATTCGCGAACGCAGCTCGTCCGAGCCGGCGAACAGCACCTCGCGCTTGTCGGCGAAGTGGCGGAAGAACGTGCGCGCGGTCAGTCCGGCCTCGCTCGCGATGTCGGCCACCGTCGTCTGCTCGTAGCCGCGCTCGGCGTACAGCCTCATCGCCGCCTCGCGGAGACGGCCGGCCGCGCCTCCCTCCCATCGTCCCACGAGCATGATTCTAGTCATGTCACATGGTGACATCACCGTGCTAGCGTGGGTGATGTCATCAAGTGACATCGCAGGAGGGTTCCATCATGCGCATCTTCGTCACCGGCGCTTCCGGCTGGATCGGGTCGGCCGGCGTGGCCGAGCTGCTGAAGGCCGGCCACCAGGTCGTCGGCCTGGCCCGCTCGGATGCCTCCGCCGCCAAGCTCGAGGCCAACGGCGCCGAGGTCCGGCGGGGCGACCTCGACGACCTCGACGGCCTGCGGGCGGCCGCGGCCGACTCCGACGGCGTGATCCACCTCGGCTACAAGCACGACTTCTCGCCGGCGGGCATGGCCGGCGCGGCCGCGACCGACCGGGCCGTCATCGAGGCAGTCGGCGACGCGCTTGCCGGCAGCGGCAAGCCGTTCGTGATCGCGTCCGGCGCGCTGGGCACCGCGTCCGGCCGGCCCGCGACCGAGAACGACCGGCCCGAGGGCACCGGCCATCCCCGCATCGCGAGCGCGCAGGCCACGCTCGCCCTGGCCGACCGGGGCGTACGGTCGGCCATCATCCGCTTCGCGCCGACCGTGCACGGCCGGGGCGACCACGGCTTCGTGGCCGCCCTGGTCGACATCGCCCGCCGCACCGGCGTCAGCGGCTACCCGGGCGACGGCGGCAACCGGTGGTCCGCGGTCCACGTCCTCGACGCCGGCGCCCTGGTGCGGCTGGTCGTCGAGCAGGCGACGCCGGGCTCGATCTGGCACGCCGCCGCCGAGGAGGGCGTGCCGACCCGGGCGATCGCCGAGGCCATCGGCCGCGCCCTCGACCTGCCGGTTCGGTCGGTGCCGAACGAGCACTTCGACTGGCTGTCCCGGTTCTTCCCGATGGACATGCCGGTCTCCAGCGAGATCACCCAGGCCACCCTCGGCTGGAAGCCGGTGCAGCCGAGCCTGATCGCCGACCTCGACGCCGGTTCCTACACCTGACGAGGAAGAGTCAATGCCGGTGCGGAGACTCGGCCGTGAGGTCGGGCCCGCCACCGGACAGGTCGATCCCAGGGCCCGGCTCGTTCGCGGACACCTGTACGCGCTCGGCCGGCACCCCCGCGGCCCGGCCCATGGCGTCCCGGACCGAGGCGATCGCCGGGTCGCTGAGGATCGCCCCGAAGTACCGCACGGTCACCCCGGCCGGTTGCACGGTCGTCACGTAGTGGTTCAGGACGTCGGCGAGGATGCCCTCGGCGTCCTCCCGGTCGCGCACCGAGGGCGGCGCGACACCGGCCGCCGGCACCACGGCGAACGTCAGATCGTGCACGAGAACGGGCTGGACCAGGTAGAAAGCGACGCCGGAAGGCTGCCGGTCGCGCATGAAGGCCTCGCCCTTCGTGACCGGCACGCCCTCCGGCAACACGAAGGTCATCTCGGGCACGAGGTAGGTCAGCATCTCCTCGCTGAAGACGGCGAAGGTCGCCTCGTCCAGCGGCCCGATCGACGAACGGGCCGCGGCCGCAACCAGCTCACGGCGGATCCGCGCCCGGTCCGCGCCGGCCGCCGGATGCACGGCGATGGCCGCCCGCTTGCGCACCATCGCGCCGTCGTACGTCGTCGTGGCCCGCTCGTCTCCCGCGTCGTCCCCACCGATGGCGGCCGGCGGGGACGACGCGAGGGGCTCGGGATCGGCATGCACGGCGCCGGCCAGCGCCAGGGCCGCGAGCAGCGCGATGACGACCTTTCCCCGGGTACGCATCAGGTGCCCGGCGGGTAGCCGGCACCGTACGTGGTGGGCCACTCGTAGTCGGTCTCCGGCACCGGCTTGTCCGCGGAGACCGGGTCGTTGACCATCGGATCGCCGACCGCGAACTGGATCATCATGTCGTTGTCCTCGTGCACGAGGTTGTGGCAGTGCGTCATGTAGCGGCCGCCGGCGTTGCCCTCGCCGGTGGTGAACTGCATGAGCGCGGTGACCGTCTCGTTCTCGCCGAGGTAGAACACGTCCTTGCCGCCGCCCTCCCAGGCGTGGGCCTTGCCGTCGGGCGTGGTGTTGCGGCCGATGATCTGCGCGTCGACCAGGTGGATGTGCAACGGGTGGAACCAGCCGCCGGACTCGTTGACCAGGTCCCAGATCTCCACGTCGTACGGCTGCGGATTGCCCAGCACCCGGGTGAACCCGCTGTCCTCGACGTCCTCCCACGTCTCGCCGTTGATCGTCCACAGCCCGTGCTGGCGCTCGACGCGCAGCCGCCGCCGGGCCTTGGCCATCTCCGGCTTGAGCTTGTTCACCTCGATCGCGCCGAGCGACGACCACGGCTGCGGGCCGAGATCGAGCGTCGCCGGGATGACGTACGTGTCCTTGGGCCCCGCATCGGCGACCACCTCGAACTGCATGACCTTGCCGGTGTTCGAGAAGTCCACGTTGTTCTTGTTGCTCAGGTTCCGCAGCTCGATCTTCTGGCCGACCTTGTACTTGCGGAAGTCGATGAGCACCTCGTACCGCTCGGCCACCCCGTGGCGCCAGGACGAGACCGCGGCGACCTTGGGCGTCATGCCGGCGTCGGTGGCGACCACGTACATCGGGTCGCCGGTGCTGAGCGTGAACCGGTACGAGCGTGAGATGCTCGCCGCCAGCACCCGGAACCGATAGACCCGCGGCTTCACCTTCATGGTCGGCCACGGCACGCCGTTGACCAGGATCACGTCGCCCATGAAGCCGGCGTTGGACGAGTCGTCGAAGGCCACCGAGCCGTCCGCGTTGAAGGCCATGTCGCTGACGACCAGCGGCACGTCGTACTCCCCCTGCGGGAGCTGCGCCCGCTCGTACGGGTCGCTGAGGTGATATTGGGCCGCCAAGCCGGAGAAGACGTTCTGCGCCGTGTCCCGGTGGTTGTGATCGTGGTACCAGAGCGTGCGCGCCTGCTGCCAGTTCGGGTAGCGATAGGTCTTGCAGTGCCCGGGCGCCGTCTGGTCGTTGGCATAGCCGTCGTACTGCGGCAGCGACGCCGAGCCGTGCAGGTGGGTCACCGTGGAGAAGGGGAGCCCGTTCAACCGGTTCACGGTCAGCGCGTTGGAGATCCGCACCTCGGTCCGGGTGCCCTGGCTGACCTTGATGGTCGGTCCCGGGAAGATCCCGTTGTAGCCGGCGATGGTGGTGGTCAGGCCGGGCACGATCGAGGCCTGCCCCAGCTTCTGGGTTAGCCGGTAGCGCTGCCACGGGCCCTTGTCGTCGACGCCCTCGGCCACCGGCATCAGCACCGGCGGGCGGCGGAACATGGCCCCGTACGGCGTGGGCATGTTCTTCGACGACAGCCGGCTCGACGCCGCCATGACCGCACCGCCGCCGGCCGCCACGATGAGGCCGCCGCCACCCACTGCCAGCGCGCCGCGCAACAGATCGCGCCGGCTCAGGCTACCGCTGGTCATGCGTCCTCCCGTTTCTCTCAGGTTCCAGGGGCGGCGACCGTATGGAGGGGCACTGAAGTCCACCTGAGGAAATCCTGAGAACTGCTGCCGGAGGAGAACGTGCGAGTCCGGGTGCTCGGTCAGCTGACCGTGACCGCGGCCGATGGAACCGTGCTGCCCGCCGGCGAGCTGCCCCGGCGCGCCCGGCAGGTCCTCGCCGTTCTCGCCGCCCGGCACGGCCGCATCCAGTCCAAGGACGCGCTGGCCGACGCCGTCTGGGGCACCGACCTGCCCGGTAACCACGTGGCCGCGCTCGAGCACTATGTCTCGGTGGTCCGCCGGCGGCTGCAACCCGGCGACCCGGCTTCCGCCTGCTTCATCGTCACCCAGGGCGGCGGCTACTTCTTCGACACCGGCCGGGCCGCGCTCGACCTGGCCGAGCTCCGACAGCAGGTACGCGACCTGGACGCGCTGCCGCAGGACGGCCCGGAACGGCTGTCCCGGCAGGAGGAGATCCTCGAGCTGGCCCGGGAACTGCCCTTTCCCGAGGACCCGTACGCGGAGTGGGCGGACGCGGCGCGGACCGAGGTGCAGATCGCCGCCGTCAGCGCCCGCCTCGCACTGGCCGGCGCCGCGCTGGGCCGGGACCCGAACCGGGCGCTGCGCCTGGCTCAGGAGGCGATCGAGCTCAACCCGTTTCTCGAGCGGGCCTACCGGATGGCGATGGAGGGGGCCGCGGCCCTCGACCGGCGGGACGACGCCCTGCGGTTCTTCGAGCGCTGCCGCCGCGTGCTGCACGACGAGCTGGGCGTGGCGCCCTCGGCCGACCTGCTCGAGCTGCAGCGCCGGGTGCTCGCCGACCGCCGGCCCATCGACGCGGCGACGACCGCGTCGTCGGCGCCGATGAAGCGGCGGCTGCCGGAACGGTTCCTGGGCCGGGTCTCCGAGCTGCGGGTGCTGGTCGAGCCGCACCAGCCCCGGGTCGTGCACATCGTCGGCCCGTCCGGCGCCGGCAAGTCGGCGTTCCTGGCCGAGCTGTCCCGGCACCTGGTCGGACGGGTGGGCGTCGGCAGCGCGGGCTCGTCGGTCGGCGTGCACCGGCTGGCCTGGCTTCGGCAGGCGCTGGTGCGGCTCGGCGCCGACCGGGAGGCATGTGCGGTGGCCGACGCGGCCGAGCCCGACCGGCCGCTGGGCCGGGCCGAGCTGGAGCTGATCGGCTCGGCGCTGACCGGGCCCGAGCCGGTCGTGCTGGCCGTCGACGATGCGTCCGACCTCGACGCCACGAGCGTGGCCGAGCTGTCCTGGCTCTCCGGTAACTGCCCGGGGCTGCACCTGGTGGTCGCCTACTGCTACCCGTCCGAGATCGTCCGGCGGCCGCTGGCCGGGCTGGGCACGCCGGTGGTGCTGCGCCTGGAACCGCTGACCGCCGAGGAACTGGCCCCGCTCGGGGACGAGACGCTGGTCGAGCGCACCGGCGGCATCCCGGCGCTGGTGGCGGTCGCGGACCGGCCCCGAGTGGTCGCGCTCGGCGTCGCCATGCAGACGGCCCGGGCCCGCACCCGCTGGATGCCGGACCCGGCCTGGGAGATCCTCCGGCTCTGCGCGGTGCTCGGCGACATGGGGACGGACGATCTGGTACGCCTCACCGCGTACCCGGCCGGCGAGGTGCTGGCCGCCATCGACCACTTGGTGCACGCCCACCTGCTCGGCGAGCGCGGAGACGGACTGGCCGGCCACCGCGCCACGCTGATCCGTGACGCCGTGGCCGGCCAGGTGTCCGGCGCCTCCAGCCGCTACCTGCGCGAGCTGATGGCTAGTTCGTGACCGTGGTCTGCTGAGCCAGCGCGCGGCCGCCGGTCGTGGTGACCAGGCTGACCGTGGTCACCGGGCCGGGCGCCGGTCCGGTCACCTTGATGCTGAACGCGCCGGTCGCGTCGACCGCGACCGGAGTGCCGATCACCCGGCCGGTGAGCGTCGAGCCGAGCACCGCGGTGACCCGCTGGCCCGCTATCAGCGTGCTGGTGCCGCTGATCCGCCACTCGTTGGCGCCGGTGCGGTAGCGGACGGTGAGATTGGTCAGCTGGTCGGCGGCCGGCCGGACCGTGGTGCGCACGACGTCAGTCCCGGCCGGGTTGCGTACGGTCAGCTCCAGCACCACCGGATCGTTGTCGTAGACGTAGGCCGGGTTCGGCCCGGGCACGGCCGGGAGGGCGTGCGCCGGGAAGGTGAAGAAGGGCTTGGCGGTGGTGGCGCCCGCGAGCGTCACCGCCGGGCCGGAGATCTGCCTCCAGGCGTACGTCTCGACGCCCGTCGACCGGCTGCCGTCCAGCGTGACGGCCCGTCCCCGGACCACGGTCTGGTCGGCGCCCACGACCGCCTTCGGACCGGCCTGTTCGATCACGGTGACCGAGACGGTGGCCGGTTCGCTCGACCCGCCGGGGCCGGTGACGACCAGGGAGAACGTGTAGGCGCCGGGCTCGGCCGGGACGAACGACGGGGTGCTTCCGCCCGCGCCGGTCAGGGTCACCGGGGGTCCGGCGATCTGGGTCCAGGCGTACGCGTCGATCTCGCCGGCCGATCCGGTCGCGTCCAGCTTCACGGTCTGTCCCACGACGGCCGTCCCGTCGGCGGTCGCGGCGGCCACCGGGGCGGCCGGCGTGAAGGTGCCGCCGCTGCCGGTCAGCGGGACCGTGGTCGAGCCGCCGGCGGCCGAGGTCACGGTGATGATGGGCGGCGGCGCGAGCACACCGGTGAACGTCTGCGTCAACGGGCCGAACCCGGTCACCGACAAGGCGGGGCCGGTGCGGTCGCTCGACGACGCCCGGACCGTCAGGGTGCCAGCGTCGGCGTCGTACCCGACCTCCTCGATCCGCACGACGTCCACCACCGGCCGGGTCTTCCTCGCGATCGGCCGGTCGCCGGCGTTCACCACCTCGATCTTCGTGCCCGGCGGCACCGGCCCGGTGATCGGGAACCGGCCGTAGTAGTGGCCGTTCCCGCCGCCCCGCAGCCGCGTCGTGCGGAAGCCGAGCGCCGGGACGCCGGTCACCTCGATCGCCTGGCCGGGCTCGCTGGTGGCGAAGACCTCGAGCGTGCCCGACGTGCCGTCGGTCGAGTAGGTGGCCTGGTCGACGTCGACGCCCGCATTGGTGGCATACCGGCCCTGGATGCTGAAGACGTCGGTGAACCCGACCTGCGCCAGCACGGCGCCGGTCGCCGGGTCGAGCCGCTCCACGCGTACGAAATTGGTGTTGTAGGGCGAGCCGATTACCTTGTGGTCGACGCCCGGGTCGCCGACGTATCCGGCCGGCGCCGCCGGCGCGACGTTCGGATCCCACTTCAGGAACGGCCCGATCCGGCTGTTGAGGGCCTGACCGAACGCGCCCGCCACCGCGCCGATGTCCTCGGTCAGGTTGACGCCCTTGTCGGTGGCCACGAGGTCGTCGATGCCGTAGGGATGGGTGATCCGATAACGCTCACCGGCCGGCGCCGGGAACCGGATGCGCACCCGGCCGAACACCATCTGGTCGCCGTCGACCACCTCGTCGTTGGCGAACGCACCCTCCAAATTGAGCCCGATCACCGCCCGGGCGCCTGACGTGAGGGTCAGCTCGGCGCCGTCCAGCTGGTAGAAGAACTCGCCCGGGAAGTTGCCGGGGAACGAGATCGGCTGCTCCGGGTCGGGCACCTCGTCGGCGAGCGCCGGGCAGAGCGGGTCGTCCAGCGTCGTGCAGGCCTCCAGCCGCACGTCGTTGCTGTCGCGGTACCAGGCCGGGAAGCCGTGCTCGGCGATCGGCCCGACCTGGGTCAGCCGGCCGGCCCGGGGACCCGCCGGCGTGACCACGACCGCGGCGGCCACCCCGGCCATGGACACCCCGGCCACGGTCGCCGCCACTACCGCGATCGACAGCCTCTTCCTCATGGACACCCACTCCCGCCACCACCGAACGATCGGACGGCGACCCTGACGGTTCCTCCTGAGGTCCGGCTGAGGTCCGGCTGAAACCTCACGGCACGATGCATCGTTGCGAGGTAGTGGGATCTACCGATTCAGGGCAACTCAGTCATCGCCACATCCTCGAGGTGCTCGCCGGGCTGATGCTCGGCATGTTCCTCGCGGCGCTCGACCAGACCATCGTGGCCTCGGCGATCCGGACCATCGGCGACGATCTGCATGGGCTGTCGATGCAGGCGTGGGTCACCACGGCGTACCTCATCACCGCGACGATCTCGACCCCGCTGTACGGGAAGCTGTCCGACATCTACGGGCGGAAGCGGTTCTTCCTGGCGGCCATCACGATCTTCGTGCTCGGATCGGCCGCGTGCTCGTTCGCGACGTCGATGTCCATGCTGGCCGGCTTCCGCGCCCTCCAGGGCCTCGGCGCCGGCGGCCTGTTCTCGCTGGCGCTGGCCATCATCGCCGACATCGTGCCGGTCCGCGACCGCCCCCGCTACCAGGGCTACTTCCTGGCCGTCTTCGGCATGTCGAGCGTGCTGGGTCCGGTCATCGGCGGCTTCTTCGCCGGCGCCGACGAGATCTTCGGCATCGCCGGCTGGCGCTGGGTCTTCCTGGTCAACGTGCCGATCGGGGCGGCCGCGCTCTTCGTGGTCGCCCGGGTGCTGCGCCTCTCGCACACTCGCCGGAACCACCGCATCGACTGGTGGGGCGCGGTCACGATCTGCGTCTGCCTGGTGCCGCTGCTGACTGTGGCGGAACAGGGGCGGTCGTGGGGGTGGGGCTCGGCCGGCTCGCTGATCTGTTACGGGGTCGGCGCGTTCGGGCTGGTGATGTTCCTGCTCACCGAGGCGGTAATGGGCGAGGAGGCGCTGATCCCGCTGCGCTTCTTCCGCAACCCGACCTTCGCCCTGACCTCGGCCGGCGGCTTCGTGGTGGGCATGGGCATGTTCGGCGGGCTTGCGCTCCTGCCGCTTTACCTGCAGATCGTACGGGGGGCCACGCCGACCGAATCGGGCCTGCAGCTCCTGCCGCTGACCGCCGGAATCATGCTGGGCTCGCTCGTGTCCGGTCAGCTGATCAGCCGGACCGGCCGGTACAAGCCGTATCCCGTCATCGGTGCCGGCCTGATGATCGGCGGCCTGCTGCTGCTCGCCTCGCTCGGGGTCGATACGCCCTTCTGGCGTACGGGGATCTTCATGGGTGTCTTCGGTGTCGGTCTTGGTTTTGTCCTGCAACCGATCACCCTCGCCGTGCAGAACGCGATGGCGCCGTCCGAGATCGGCGTGGCCACGGCGTCGGCGACGTTCTTCCGCCAGATGGGCGCGACCGCCGGCACCGCCATCTTCCTGTCGATCCTGTTCGGCACCGTGGGCGACCGTATCGGCGACGCGATCCGCAAGTCGCACGTCCTGACCGACCCCGCGGTGACCTCCGATCCCGCGAACAAGTCGCTGCTGGCGTCCTTCCCGCAGGGCGGCGCTCCGGCCACGTCGCTGGACGACACGTCGTTCCTGTCGCACGTGTCCCGAGCGCTGGCCCGCCCGTTCCAGGCCGGCTTCTCCACCGCGATGGACCACATCTTCCTGATCGCGGCCGTGGTCATGGTCGCGGCCCTGATCCTGTTCCTCTTCCTGCCGCACGTCCCGCTGCGCGCCCGGGCCGGTGCGGTAGCCGCCCACGAGGCGGCGTCTCCGTCCACGCACGCGGAGTCGACCGCTTTGGCCACGCCTCCTTCCCCTTCGCCTTCGTCGTCGCCTTCGCCTTCCCCGTCGCCTTCGTCCTCGCCTTCCCCGTCGCCTTCGTCCTCGCCTTTGTCCTCGCCCTCGCCCGCCGCTGCCGGCGCTCCTCCTTTGCCGGCCGACGGTCCCGTGATCAGCGGTCGCATCGACGGACCCGGCGGCGAGCCGCTCACCGGAGCCACCGCGACGGTGGCCGAGTTCGGCGGCGGACAGATCGCCCACGCCACGACCGGTCCCGACGGCGAGTTCCGCCTGACTCTCCCGACCGGCGGCGCCTTCATGCTGATCTGCGCGGCCGACGACCACCAGCCCGCCGCCGTCCTGGTCAACGCCGGCGTAGGCGAGATCCGCCGGGTCCTGTCCCTGGCCGGCGCCGGCCGCATCGAGGGCCGCATCACCGACCGCCTGGAACGCCCGGTAGCCAACGCCACCGTCACCCTCACCGACCTCGGCGGCACCGTGATCGCCACCGCCACCACCGGCGCCGACGGCCGGTACCGGCTGTCCGGCCTCGACCAGGCCGACTACATGCTGACCGCGACGGCCGAACACGCCCGCCCCGCAACCCGCATCATCTCCCCCGGCCGGGCCCGCCAGGCCGACCTGGTGCTGACGATCGGCGCAACCTTGTCCGGGAACGTGCGGGCCGCGCGCTCCGGCCGCCCGGTGCCGGAAGCCTCGGTGGTGGCGGTCGACCAGTCCGGAGTCGTGGCCGGCTCGACGATCACCGGTGCGGACGGCCATTATGAGCTGCGCGATCTGCCGCCCGGCGTTTATACGGTCGCCGCCAGCGGCCACGCCCCGGTGGCGACGCGGGTCGAGCTGACCACCGACCAGAACGGCCACGACATCCTGCTGGGCGCCAGCCCGGTGGTCACCGGTTCGCCGGCCTGACCTGCGGTCGCGCGCCCTTTGCTCTGCTTATCCATACGCGCCACGCCCCGCGGCGACGGCGGATGTGGATAACTCGCGAGAACTGTCGTACCCGGGCCCTAATCTCCACCCCACCCAGTCACGGGTGGGGTGGAGTAGGTGGCGCGATCCAGGTGTGCTGGTCACCCGCCCGGGCGGCGGAACGCTATGACGTGTCCCGGCGGACCGTGAAACGCTGGACCGAGCGTTACCGCGAGCTGGGCGCCGACGGGATGCAGGACCGCTGGTCACGGTCGGTCCGCGGTGCGCCAGATCCGGCATCTGCGCTGGAAACACCGCCTCGGCCCGGTGCCGATCGGCGGTCGCCTCGGCATGCCGGCCTCCACCGTGCACGCGGTGCTGACTCGCTGCCGGCTCAACCGGCTGTCACACACCGAGCGGGTCACCCGCTAACCCGTCCGCCGTTACGAGCACGGCCGGCCCGGCGCGATGCTGCACGTGGACGTCACCAAGTACGGCAACATTCCCGACGGTGGCGGCCGGCGCCACCTCGGCCGGGCCCAAGGCGACTGCGCAACGCGATCGCCTGGTTCGCCGCCCGCGGCGCCACCGTCGAACGGGTGTTATCGGACAACGGCTCGGCCGACAAGTCGTATGCCTGCCGCGACGCCCGCGCCGAGGGCTCTCGAGCTTGCCGACGACGAGGCCGGCACGATCGTGTGATTCGCCCTGCGCACCGACGAACGAGGACGCCCGTCAAGCCGACGTCACCGGCCCGATCGCCAAGACGCTGATGGCCGACGCCGGCCGCGTGCTGGCAGCGCCGCCGGAGATTCTGCCGGCCGACACGCTGGCCGCCAAGGTGCCCGCTCAGGGCGCGGACCGACGTCATAGACACTGGCCGGCTTTGCTCGGGATCGTCACCTTGAGCCCAGGGCGTAGACGGGGCCGTCCTCGGCGGCGCTGCCGGGGCGGGCGAGTTCGGCGAGGAGCCCGACACCGAGGACGACAAACCGGATCGCTCTGCCCGCCTGCGGGGGGACAGGTGAGCAGAGCGATCCGGGCCCCCTCCTACTGCGCGATGTCGTTCACGCAGCGGAGGACCGGGCGGCCGGCCAAAGCTTCCCGAGCGGGCGGCGGCAACATCTCGTCGGCCGTGACCGTGAAGGTCACCGACTCCCCCGGCAACAACGTCACGGCGGCGCGGTCGGTCTCGGCCGTGGGGCTGACCCGGTCGGGGAAAAGCGTGAGCGACCGCAGAATGGTCTCGGCCGTGACGGTGACCAATGTGGACTCGCCGTCGGAGGCCACCGACGCGGTGAACGAGGCCGGCGGCCACGCGATTTCCTTGTCCAGCGCGAAGAACCACAGCGCCCGGTTGTCGCCGGTGTCGGCGACGATCAGCTCCGCAGCCGGGTCGCCGGGAGTGGCGATGTCGGCGGGGAGCGGCACGGTCGCGGCCGAGCCGGGGGCCACGTCGACGGACAGGGCGGCGGCGGCCAAAACTTTTCCGGTCAGGTCGCGGCGGGTCACGGTGGCGGCGACCGACCAGGGCGTACGGCCGTCGTTGACCGCGACCAGCGCCGGTGCGCCATCGGGCACGAAGACGGCGCCGGGGGCGAGCGATCCGGGCGGGCCTCCCGGAGTCGGCGGCGTGCCGGTGCGCGGCTGCAGGGTGAGCAGGCGATCCGCGTACGCGTCGCGCATCGTGAACCACAACGGCTTCTTGCGGCCGTACCCGTCGACCGCCGCCCACGAGGTCACCGGCCAGCAGTCGTTGAGCTGCCACATGATGCTGCCCATGCACAGTGGACGCAAAGAGCGGAAATGCTCGATCCCGTACGCGACGGCCCGCGCCTGGTTCAGCTGGGTCAGGTAGTGCCAGTCGTCGAAGTCGCTGGGCTCGGGCAGATGGTTGGCCAGGCCCCGGGTCAGCTTGCCGTCGCCGCCGATGGCCTTCTGGTGGTGGGCCATGCCGGGCGAGTCGGGCGCCAGCGGATCGTCGGAGAGCGCGTGCTTCAGCGTCGCGTACGTGGGCGGCGCCTGGAAGCCGAACTCGGCGACGAAACGCGGCCGGTAGGCGGCGTACTTCGTGTAGTCGTCGGTGTTCCACACGTCCCAGATGTGGGTCGTGCCGTACCCGGGATCGTTGGGGTGCCGCCGCGGGTCGCCGGAGTACGGGCTGCCCGGCCAGTACGGGCGGGACGGGTCGATCTCGGCCACGATCCGCGGCAGCAGGTCGTAGTAGAAGCCGGCGCCCCAGGAGCGGCCGGCCAGCGGCTGCTTCCAGTCCCAGTCCTCGTGGCCCCAGAGGTTCTCGTTGTTGCCGGTCCACAGCACCAGGCTCGGGTGCGAGCTGAGCCGGGCCACCTGGTAGCGGGCCTCGGCGGCGACCTCGGAGGCGAACGGCTCCTCCTCCGGGTACGCGGCGCAGGCGAACAGGAAGTCCTGCCCGACCAGGAAGCCCATCTCGTCGGCGAGCGCGTAGAACTCGTCCGACTCGTACCGGCCGCCGCCCCAGACCCGCAGGTAGTTGACGTTCGCGTCGGCCGCCTGCCGGAATCGGGAAGCCAGCCGGTCCGGGGTCACGCGGTTGTCGAAGACGTCGTCGGGGATCCAGTTGACGCCGCGCACGAACACCGGGACGTCGTTGACGTTCAGCGTGAACGCGTCGCCGGCCGTGTCGACCCGCACCGACCGGAAGCCGATCCTCCGCGACCAGGTGTCGAGCACCTCCCCGGCCGCGGAGGCGACGGTCACGTCGAGGTCGTAGAGAGCGGCCTCGCCGTAGCCGCGGGGCCACCAGAGGTCAGGGTCGTCGACGGTGAGGATCAGCAGCGCCTCGATGCCGTCGACGGTGGCCTGAGCCCGCCGGCCGGCGACCGATGCGGTGATGGTCACCGATTCACCGACCGCCGGCGAAGCAACCGCCGGCGAAGCGACCGCCGGCGAAGCGACCTGCGCCGAACCGAACGCCGCCGAACCGGCCGCCGGCGAGGACGAATCCCGCTCTAGCCGCACCCGCACCTCGACCCGTCCGACATCACCGGCCACCGTCACCTGCGGCCGGACCGAGGCGAGCCGGGCCACCGACCAGGAGTGCAGGCCGATCGGCTGCCAGATGCCCGACGTGACCAGGGTCGGACCCCAGTCCCAGCCGAAGTTGCAGGCCTGCTTGCGGATGAAGTTGAACGGTTCACCGTACGCGTTGGGGCGCGCGCCGAGCCGATCGCGCTGCTCCTCGGCGTACGCGTACGGGCTGCGGAATTTGATCTTCAGGGAGTTCTCGCCCTCGCGCAGCAGCGACCGCACGTCGAAGCGGTAGCCCCGGTGCATGTTGGCCGTCTCGCCGACGAGCGTGCCGTTCAGCGAGATCGCGGCCACCGTGTCGAGTCCCGCACACACGAGATCGATACGAGGCGCGTCCAAGGAAGCGGAAAAGGAGGTCGAATACTCCCACTCGGTCCGCCCGACCCACGAGACGGAGTGCTCGTTCGCGTCCAGGTACGGATCCGGGATCAGGTCCGCCGCCAGCAGATCGGTGTGCACGCACCCGGGCACGGTCGCCGGAAGGGAAGACACGTCGGAACCCGACAGCGTCCAGCCTTCGTGCAGAGGTCGGTAACTCATCAGCTCTTTACGGCACCTTCCATGATTCCCCGGACGATCTGCCGGCCGCCGATCAGCAGCAGGACGATCAAGGGAACCGTAGCGGCGAACGCGCCGGCCAGCACCCGGCGGTAGATCACATAGTTGCCGCTGGCCAGGTCGCTGAGGGCCACCATCGAGGTCGGGAAGTCGGTGCCGTTCAGCGTGATCAGCGGCCACTGGAAGTCGTTCCAGGCCATCACGAAGGTCAGCAGGCCGAGCACCGCCAGCGCGGGCCGGATCGCCGGCAGCACGATGCTCCAGTAGACGCGCATGGTCATGGCGCCGTCGATGCGGGCCGACTCGACCAGCTCGTCCGGGACGGCGTGGCCGATGAACTGACGCATGTAGAACACGCCGAACGCGCTGACCAGGCCGGGCGCGATGACCGCGAGCAGCGTGCCGTTCCAGTGCAGCTTGCCCATCAGGATGTAGAGCGCCACCACGCCGAGCTGGTTGGGCACGGTCAGGGTCAGGATCACCACGACCATCAGCCAGTTGCGGCCGGGGAAGTGCAGCTTCGCGAAGGCGAACCCGGCCAGCGAGCAGAAGAACAGCGTGGACAGGGTGATCACGCTCGACACGATCACGCTGTTGATCAGGGAGGCCGTGAAGTAGACCTCCTGCATCGTGAAGACCTCGTTGAGGTTGTGCAGGAGCTGGCTGCCCGGGATCACCGACGGCGGGATCTGCGAGACCGCGGCGTCGGTGCTGGTCGCGATCACGAACATCCAGTAGACGGGGAAGGCCGAGAAGATCAACACCAGGGCGAGGCCGAGGTACGTCTTCCAGCTGCCGCGGGTGTCCTGCGGCGCCCGGTTCACGAACGACGTCACCGGTCCCCTCCCAGTCGCTTGGTGAGCGTGCTGTTGACCAGGGCCACGATCAGGATGATGGCGAACAGCGCCCACGACATGGCCGCCGCGTACCCGAGATTGAGGTCCTTCCAGCCGACCTTGTAGATCAGCTGGGCGATGGTCTGGAACTGGTGTGCCGAGCCGCCGGTCGCCGACTGCGGGTTCTCGTCGAACATCATCGGCTCGTTGAACAGCTGCAACCCGCCGATCGTCGACAGGATCACGGTGAACGCCACCACCGGCTGGATCATGGGTACGGTGATCCGCCACAGCTGACGCCACGGGCCGGCGCCGTCGACCGCCGCCGCCTCGTACACGTCCTTGGGAATCGACTGCATGGCCGAGAGGTAGAGCAGCGCGTTGTAGCCGATCCACTTCCAGTTGACCATCGTGGCGATCGCGATCCAGCTGCTCCACTTCTCGGCCCGCCAGTCGAGCGGCTGCTCCTTGCCGTAGCCGACGAGCGAGAGGAACCAGTTCGCCATGCCGTTGTCGCGGGAGAAGAAGACCGCGAAGACCAGCGTCGAGGCGACGACCGGCGTGAGGTACGGCAGCAGGATCCCGATCCGCCACCAGGTCTGCGCCCGCAGCTTGCGGTTCAGCAGGTTGGCGATGATCAGCGCGGCCAGCAGCTGCGGGATCGTGGAGAGCAGGAAGATGCCGAACGTGTTGTACAGCGCGTTCCAGAAGTCCGAGTCGCTGAACAGCTTGGTGAAGTTGGCGAAGCCGGCCCAGCCGTTCTTGTCCGGGTCGTCGAGCCGCCAGGTGCGCAGCGACACGATCGCGTTGAACACGATCGGGAACAGTCCGAAGATCGCGAAGAGAATGAAGAACGGCGCGATGAAGACGTACGGGATGAACTTCGTGTCGAACCGGTAGAGCGCGAGCTTGGCCCGGCTCGGTTTACGCGGTGGCGCCGCGTGCTGCGGCGCCGGCCTGAGCTGGGTGAGGGACACGGCCACTCCTAGGTAAGGGCGGGGCGGCAGTTTCGCCGCCCCGCCGCTCTCAGTTGTCGCTGGTCAGGAGTTGCTGGCCTTCTCGGCCTGCTTGACCGCTTCCGCCCACGCGGCGTCGGGCTTGATCCGGCCCTGCTGGACCTGGGTGATCACGTTCTCGACCGCGACCCGGGTCGGGCCGTTCTTCTTGCCCAGGTACTGCGGCTTCAGGTTCTCGGCGGTGGCCGCGAAGATCTGGCCGGTCGGGGCGTTGCTCATGAACTCCTTCTTGTAGTCGAGCACCGCCGGGTCCTTGTAGAGCGCGGGCTGCGAGGGCAGGTTGCCGACGGTCTTGAAGACCTCGATCTGCTGCTCCGGCTGGACCATCCACTTCACGAAGTCGGCGGCGGCGTCGATGTTCTTGCCCTGGGCCGGGATCGTCCACCACGAGCCGCCCCAGTTGCCGGCGCCGCCCGGGATCGAGGCGATGTCCCACTTGCCCTTCTGCTCGGGCGCGGTGTCCTGGATGTGGCCGAGCATCCACGCCGGGCATGCGAGGACGGCGAACTGGTCCTTCTTGAAGCCCTGGTCCCAGTTCGGCTGGAAGCTGGCCAGGTTGGCGGACAGGCCGGCCTGGATCGCCTTCATGCTGACGTCGAACGCGACCTTGGGGCCGCCGTCCATCTGCAGCTGCTCCTGCTCGTTGTAGAAGCCGACCGGCTGCTGCGCGAGCACGGGGTTGAACATGTTGGTGCCGGAGTCGACGAACTTCTTGCCGGTCTTGCTGACGTACGTCTTGCCGACGTTGATGAAGTCGTCCCAGGTCCCCCAGAGCTTGCTGACCGCCTCCCGGTCGGTGGGCAGGCCGGCCTTCTTGAACAGGTCGGTGCGGTAGCACATGGCCAGGCCGCCGACGTCGGTGCCGAGGCCGATCTGCTTGCCGTCGGGCGACATCGAAGCCTTCCACTTCCAGGGCAGGTACTTCGACTCGTAGTCCGCGGCGCCCTTGTCGAGCAGGTTGACGAACTTGTCGGCCTGGCTGCGGAACTGCACGATGAAGCCCTCGTCCACGGCCGAGATGTCCGGCGCGCCGGTGCCGGCGACGAGCTTCTTCTGCAGGTCCTCGTGCTGGGCGTTGAACTCGCCCGAGTTGAGCACGATCTTGACGTTGGGGTGCGCCGCCTCGTACTCCGCCTTCAGCTTGTCGAGGCCCATGTCGCCCCAGAAGGCCACCTTGAGGGTCACCGTGCCGGCGGTCTTGTCGCTGCCGCCGCCCTCGAGGCTCTGCCCGCTGCAGCCGGTGAGCACCAGGGTTGCCGCGGCGGCCGCCGCGATCGTCACTTTGCCAAGCCGTGCCATTACGCCTCCATGGCGGAGAGAATTTACTGAACCGGGTAAGTTGTGGAGACGTTAAGCGTCGCCTCGATGAGTGTCAATAGCACGTTACGAGGTTGATTTCCTCACGTTGTCAGTGCCGGTTAAGTACCACAAAACGGACTTGTAGGCGCATCAGCGTTTACAAACGGGCGTGTGTGCCGTAACACTTAACCGATCAAGCGTTCAGCTCGACGCCTGATCACCCCGCCGTGGGGCCGCGTGAGAGCGCTCTATCGATTTCGTCTGCCGGTAAGCTTCAGCCGGAAACGGGGGTCTGTCGTGACCGGCAGGACGGACCCTCAGAGGGAGACCGAGTGAAGCGGCCCACGATCGCCGATATCGCGCGGCGAGCGGGCGTGTCCAAGGGCGCCGTCTCGTACGCGCTGAACGGACAGCCCGGCGTGTCCGAAGCGACGCGGCAGCGCATCGTCGCCATCGCCCAGGAGATCGGCTTCAACCCGAACAGCGCCGCCCGGGCCCTGTCCGGCGCGAGCGCACGCGCCGTCGGGCTGACGCTGTGCCGGCCCGCCCGGATTCTCGGCATCGAGCCCTGGTTCATGGGCCTGATCAGCGGTTTCGAGGCCGCCCTGTCGGCCCGGTCGTACGCGTTGACCCTGCAGGTCGTGGCGACGCCCGAGCTCGAGGTCGAGGTCTACCGCCGCTGGTGGGGCGAGCGCCGGATCGACGGCGTGATCGTCACCGACCTCCGGGAGAACGACATCCGCATCCCGGTCCTGCAGCAGCTGCAACTGCCGGCCGTGGTGATCGGCGGGCCGGGCGATACCGGCAAGATCGCGCAGATCTGGTCGGACGACGCGGGCGCGATCACCGAGGCCGTACGGTATCTGGTCGCCCTCGGTCATCGGCGGATCGCCCGGGTCAGCGGTCTGCCCGGCCTGCTGCACACCCAGGCGCGCACCCGGGCGTTCAACGACACCTGCGCGTCGCTCGGGCTCGAGGCGGTGACGGTCCCGTCCGACTACACCGGCGAGGAGGGCAGCCGGGCCACCCGCCGGTTGCTCATCGACACCGACCGTCCGACCGCGATCATCTACGACAACGACGTGATGGCCGTCGCCGGGCTGGCCGTGGCGCAGGAGATGGGCCTCACCGTGCCGGGCGATCTGTCCATCGTGGCGTGGGACGACTCTCCACTGTGCAGTTTGGTGCATCCCCCGCTGACCGCCCTGACCCGAGACATCGCCGAGTACGGCGCACACGCGGCCCGCGAGCTGCTGGCGGCCATCGACGGCAAGGACGTCGGCAGCGTCGAGGCCGGCACCGCCCACCTCACGCCGCGCGGGAGCACCGCCCCGCCGCGCTGAGCCGCCGCCCGCTTTCGATCAGCCGCCGCGCGGTCGCTGCCGATCGGCCGTCGCGCGGTCTCTGTCGCCGCGCGGTCTCTGTCGCCGCGCGGTCTCTGTCGCCGCGCGGTCTCTGTCGCCACGCGGTTTGGTTGACCGCGCGGTTTGGTCGACCGCGCGGTCTCTGCTCGGCCGCGGCCGCTGGCTCGCCGCCGGTCCGCCGATCGGGCGCCGTCACGCTCGGTGGCTCTCCAAGTAGGCCTCGATGCGCTCGGCCGGCGCCGGGCGGCCCAGCGCGAACCCCTGGCCGTAGAGGCAGCCCGCCTTGGCCGCCCGCTCGATCTGCTCCTCGGTCTCCAGGCCCTTGGCGACGATCTCCAGGCCGAGCCGGCGCCCCAGGCTCACCACGACGTCGATCACGGCCGGGCCGCTGCCCGTCGCGCCCTCGGAGGCCGTGTTGACCAGCGACTGATCGAGCTTGAGCACGTCGACCGGCAGCCGCCGCAGGTGCGACAGCGACGCCTGGCCCGCCCCGAAGTCGTCGAGCGCGGCCCGCACGCCGAGCTTTCGCAGCGCGGCCAGCGACGCCACGATCGTCGGCACGTCCTCGGCGATCCAGTCCTCGGCCACCTCGACGACCAGGCGCTCGGGCGGCAGGCCGTACCGCTTCAGCGTCGTCGCCACCCGGTCCGGGAACCGGGCCGTCAGCAGCTCGCGCGGCGACACGTTCACCGACAGCCAGAAACCGCTGTCCCCGGTCGACCAGGCGACCAGGTGCTTGCAGGCGGCGTCGAGCACCCACTCGTCGATCTCGGCCGCGATGCCCACCGCCCGGGCGATCGGCAGCAGCTCGGCCGGCAGGATCGTGCCCAGCTCCGGGTGCCGCCAGCGCAGCAGCGCCTCGACCCCGACCGGCAGGTTGTCGCGCAGGTCGACCACGGGCTGGAAGACCAGGTCGAGCTCGCCCCGCTCGGCCGCACCGAGCAGCTGTTGCTCGAGCTCCATCCGGCGATTGAGCTTCATCTCGACGTCGGGGTCGTACCACTCGACGCGGTCGAGGCCGAGCTGCCGGGCCCGCCGGCGGGCCAGGTCGGCGTGCCGGAGCACCTGGTCGGAGTCGGCCGCGCCGGCCAGCTCGGCGAGGCCGATGCTGGTGTGCAGCTCGACGACCGTCCCCGGCAGCTCGTGCGGCTCGGACAGCACCCGGGCGAGCCGGGTGGCCAGCGCGTAGGCCAGCACCGCGCCGTCATCGGTCAGCACCGCGAACTCGTCGCCGCCGAGCCGGGCGGCCACGTCGTCCTCGGCCAGCAGGGTGCGGATGCGGCGGCCGACCTCGATCAGCACCGCGTCGCCGGTCTCGCGGCCGCGGGTGTCGTTGATCTCGGCCAGCCCGTGCAGGTCGATCACCAGCAGCGTGCCCTGCTGGCCGGCCCGGCGGCGGTGGGCCAGCAGGTCGCGCATCAGCGCCCGCCGGTTGGCCAGCCCGGTCAGCTGGTCGATGTAGGACATCTTGTGCAGCGTCCGCTCGAGGTGCCGCCGCTCGCCGATGTCGCGCACGTGCACCACCAGGGCCGCGACCTCGGGCACCGAGCGCTGGTCGGCGATCGTCGACTCGGTGTCGCGCCAGAGCTCGGCGCCGTCCCGCATGCGGGCCGTGACCAGGGCCGGCGGCCCGTCGGCGTGCTCGCCAGCCAGCACCGAGTCGATCGCCGCCTGGGCGTCGGCCACGTCGTCGGGGTGGATCAGGTCGCGGAAGGCGCGGCCCACCACCTCGTCGTCGGAGAGGCCGAACAGCCGGGAAGCGGCCGGCGACTGCCATTTGATCCGCAGCTGCTCGTCGAGCACCAGGGTGAGGTCGGTGGCCCCGGCGACCAGCGAGCGGAAGTGCGCCTCGGCGGTCTGCAGCTGGCCCGCGTACCGCCGGATGTCGCGCACCACCAGCAGCTCGCGCATCACCAGCACCGCGACCATGCCGATGCCGAGCAGCACGCCGATCGTGTCGAAGCTGCGGACCACGGCGAGGTGCCAGAGCGCGGCGATCACGCCGACCGCGGCCGGGACCGCGAGCAGCGGGTAACTCGCCAGGTACTGGTCGGGGTTGCGCGGCTCGAGGGCGGGCGCGGGCAGATGCCGGCGGCTGCCGCCGTCGGCCGAGGCGGCCAGGCCGGCCACCACCGGGATGCCGAGCAGCGGCAGCACCACCCCGCCGTGGCCGAGCGCCACCACCGTGGTCAGGATGCCGAGGGCGGCCATGGTCACGACCGCGCCGGCGCCGCAGCGCAGCGAGGGCCGCCGGTGCGGACGGCCGCGGAGCACGGCCACGACCGCGACCGAGATGCCGAGCGCGCCGATCAGGGTGGCCGGCAGGGTGGTGGCGGGCGCCGCCTTCTCCGGCGGGATCAGGTAGCCGGCGAAGGCCAGGCTCACGCCCAGGCCCGCGCCGTCGAAGGCGCGACGGGTGCGCACCACCCAGTTCGTCGCCGAGCCGGGCAGGAAGAGCACGCCGACCGCGAAGAGGGCGGCCGTCACCGCGTACCCGCAAGTGGCCCAGACGCCCGCCGACGGCGGACCCCAGAGCGGAACCACCGCGGTGAGACCGGTGGCCAGCGCGGCGAGGCCGATGAAGCCGGCGCCGCGGCAGGCGACGAACGTGCCGTCGGCGTGATGGATGTCGAGCGCGGCGCGGACCAGGTGCAGACACGCCCAGAGCGCGGTGCCGCCGACTCCGATGGCGAGCGCGACCGCGGGCGGGGTGCTGCCCACGACGCCCGCGAGCAGCACGAGCACGGCCACCACCGGGACGCCGAGAAGCGTCACCCGGTCGATGAGCCGGGCGTGCACGGGGGGCTGCACTGCCACGTCGACGGATCCTCTGCGGTGGGGTAGCTGTCTCGGATCAACGAACGTCCCTGGAACAGGTTACGGCCGGGCGAGCCGAAATCGCACGCCGAGATCGTCGCCTGTGGACAACCCGGGTGGCGGAGGCGCCGAACCGGCGGGTGGGACAATGACCGGGTGAGACGAAAGCCCCTCCTTCGCGTCCGCAAGACCGGCGCGCTCCTGGTCGCCGCGGTGATCGCGTTCGTCGGCACGGTGCCGTTCGCCGGGGCGAAATGGGAGCTGAGCCCGATCCTGCTGATCCCGATTGCGATCTTCGCCTGGGCTTGGCGGGCCGGCACCGACGTCTACGCCGACGAGTTGCGGGTCAAGGCGCTCTTCGGCAGCACCCGGGTGCCGTGGGCGCGGGTCACCGAGCTCGCGCCGGACGAGAAGGGCCAGGTCTCGGCCCTGCTCGACAACGGCAACGTGATTCGTCTGACCGGCGTCACCCGTGGCAACCTCCCCCGGGTCCTGGCCGCCGGCAAACAGGAGATCAGCCACCCCGAGTGATCGGCAGGGGCTTCCCAGGCAGCGCCGCTACCCTGGGGTGCGTCGAGTCGAGGAGGTCGCGTGGTGGTGCGTTCCCGCCGGGTGAGGGCGGTGTCCGGGTCGCTCGGCGCCGTGCTGGCGCTGACCGCGGCCTGCAGCTTCGGCCCGCCCGACGCCGAGCAGCAGGGCACACCGCCCAACCTGCCGAAACCGTCGGTCGCCGTGTCCGACTCCGGCGCGCCCGAGGGCGATCAGGAGGTCGCGGTCACAGTGCTGGCGACGGGCCTCGAGGTCCCGTGGGGCATGGCCTTCCTGCCCGACGGCGCCGCCCTGGTCACCGAGCGCGACACCGGCCGCATCCTCCAGGTCGGCCCCGACTCCGACGCCAAGGGCCTGACCGTCACCGAGGTGCAACGGCTCAGCGAGGTGCAGGCCTCGGGCGACGGCGGCCTGCTCGGCATCGCGGTGAGCCCGAAGTACACGACCGACAAGACGATCTTCGTCTACTACTCGACGGCCAAGGACAACCGGATCGGCAAGCTGGTGCTCAAGGGGAAGTTGCAGCCGATCCTGACCGGCATCCCCCGCTCGGCCGACGACAACGGCGGTGCGCTGGCCTTCGGTCCCGACGGCTTCCTCTACGCGTCCACCGGCGACGCCACCAACGGCACGCAGGCGCAGAACCCGAAAAGCCTGGGCGGCAAGATCCTGCGGATGACCACGGCAGGCAAGCCCGCGCCCGGAAACCCGATCAAGGACTCGCTGGTCTGGTCGCTCGGCCATCGCAACGTGCAGGGCCTGGCCTGGGACAAGACCAAGCGGATGTACGCGAGTGAGAACGGCCAGCCACGCAACGGCGAGCTGAACGTGATCGTCAAGGGGAAGAACTACGGCTGGGCCAAGGCCGACGGCGTCAGCACCGACAAGACGCTCACGAGTCCGCTGTTCACTTGGCCGATCGCCGACTCGGGCTGCGCCGGGGTGGCCACGGTCGAGCAGACCGTCGCCACCGCCTGCCTGCTCGGCAAGCGCCTCTGGCTGCTCAACATCACCGACAACGGCACCGTGCTGGGCACCCCGCAGGCGCTGCTGACCGGCGAGTACGGCCGGCTGCGCGGCCTGGTGGCGGCGCCGGACGGCTCGCTGTGGGCCAGCACGTCGAACCAGGAGGACGCGGGCGACCCCGGCCCCGACGACGATCGGATCATCCGGCTCGTTTTCTCTGACGGCGGCGCCGGCCGCAGCTAGGGACGGGACGGTTTGATGATCGTTGGGTGGGGGCACGTGATGGGCCGATGATCGAACAGCCATGGGCGCTGGCCCTCCGCCGGCGTCTCCGGGGCACGCCGGCCGCCGCCGGTCGTCTCTACCGGCACCGCTGGACCCGCAAGATCGCTATGGCGACCGTCATCTTCCTGGTCAGCGTGGGCGGCGCGGTGATCGGCACGATGCTGTTCGCGCATGCCGCGCTCAACGTCGGCCCGTTCCGCGCCGAGACGTCGATCAGCCCGTCGGTCCTGGGCGGCACCGAGGTCGACATCCCGCCGCTGGGCTCGCTGCATCTGGACAGCCACGACGGGCCGATCCATCTCAAGGTCAACCTTGCCTCGCTCGATCAGAGCCGCACCGAGGCCCTGATCGATGACCCGGCCGCGATCAGCTCGGCCGGCGAGAACGCGGTCGACGATGTCCGGCTCGGCGTGATGCGTCTCGGCGTACGGACGCTGGGAATTGCCGTCCTGAGCGCGATGATCCTCGCCGCTCTGATCTTCCGGGAGATCCGCCGGGTCGCCGCCGCCGGCCTGGTCGCCCTGGCGGTGACCGCCGGCAGCCTCGGCCTCGCGGCCGGCACCCTGCGCCCCGACTCGATCGCCGAGCCGCGCTACGAGGGCCTGCTGGTCAACGCGCCGGCGGTGGTCGGTGACGCGCGGCGGATCGCCGACAACTACGGCCGGTACGCCGACCAGCTCCAGCAGATCGTCAGCAACGTGAGCCGCCTCTACACCACGGTGTCATCGCTGCCCGTCTACGAGCCGGCCGGCAACACCACGCGCATCCTGCACGTCTCCGACCTGCACCTGAACCCGGCCTCGTGGGGGCTGATCCGCACCGTGGTGCAGACCTTCGACATCGACGCCGTGGTCGACACCGGCGACATGGTCGACTGGGGCAGCGCGGCCGAGACCAACTACGTGTCGTCCATCCCGTCGGTCGGCGTCCCGTACATCTACGTCCGCGGCAACCACGACTCGACCGCGATCCAGGCCGCCGTGGCCCGCCAGCGCAACGCCACCGTGCTCGACAACTCGATCACCACGGTCGACGGGCTCACCATCGCGGGGATCGGCGACCCCGAGTTCACGCCGGACAAGAGCGAGACGCCGGCCGCCGCCGACCCCGACGATCCCACCACCAGCCCGCTGGCCGCCTCCGGCGCCCGGCTGGCCGACACCATTCAGAAAAGCGACAAGCCGGTCGACGTCGCGCTCGTGCACGACCCGGCCATGGCCCAGCCGCTCTCCGGCGTCGTGCCGCTCGTGCTGGCCGGCCACCTGCACCACCGCGAGGTCAGCCTGCTGCCGGCACCCACCCCGGCGCCGGACGCGTCGGCCTCGGCCAGTCCGGCGCCGCAGCCCTCGGCCGGCGACGCCCCCGCGCCCGAGACCCGGCTCATGATCGAGGGGTCGACCGGGGGGGCCGGCCTGCGTGGTCTGGAGAAGGAGAAACCGACGCCGCTGAGCCTCTCGGTCCTCTACTTCGACGAGAATCACCTGCTCAAGGCGTACGACGACATCCAGCTCGGCGGCACCGGCGAATCCAATGTGGAAATGCAGCGAAACGTGATCGGGGCCAAGCCGGAGCCGTCCGACAACCCCTCGCCGTCCGGGCCTTGACCTTGCCCCGGGGGCAGGGTTCGACGATGGCGGCATGGACATCACCGCCTTCTGCACCGAGAACCTCGTTCCCGGCTACGTGGCCGGCATCTACCGGGCCGGCGAGCTGGAGATCCGCACCCACGGCATCGCCAACGTCACCACCGGCGCGCCGATGCGGCCCGACACGGGCTTCCTGTTCGGCTCGATCACCAAGGTCATGACCACCACGCTCGTGCTCCAGCAGGCCGAGCGGGGCGTGCTCGACCTCGACGCCCCGGTGGTGAAGTACCTGCCGGAGTTCGAGCTCGCGGTCCCCGGCACCGCCGGCCGGATCCTGGTCCGGCACCTGCTCACGCACGACAGCGGGATCGACGCCGACCTGTTCTTCCCCGACGCCGCCGGCCCGTCCGCGCTCGCCGTCTACCTCGAGGGCCTGCGGGAGTGCGGCACGCTCTTCGAGCCCGGCGAATACGTGAGCTACTCGAACGGCGGCATGATCGTCGCCGGCCGGCTGCTGGAGGTGGTGACCGGCTTGCCGTACCCCTCCTTGCTCGCCCGGGATGTCTTCGGCCCGGCCGGCATGACGGGCGCGACCACCTCGGCCGCCGACGCGATCCTCCGCAGCACCGCGATCGGCCACTTCCCCGACCTGTCCGTCGCACCGCCGGTGGCGCGGCCGACCGAGATGTTCATGCTGCCCGAGACGTGGGGTCCGGCCGGCGCCACCCCGATCGGCACCGTCACGGACCTGATCGCCCTTGGCCGCCTGCACCTGGACGGCGGCGTGGCCCCCACCGGCGCCCGCCTTTTGTCGGCCGCATCGGTGACCGCGATGCACACCGTCCACCACGACATGGGCGTGCCCAACGTGCCCCCGGTCGGCCTGGGCCTGCTGCTGGTCCCGTTCGGCGACGTCACGGTGCTGTCGATGTCCGGCGCGTCGCCCGGGGGCGTCGCGGTCCTGGCCGTGGTGCCCCAGCTCGACCTGGTCTTCGCCGCCTTCGGCAACGCACCGCAGGCGCTGGCCCTGCACGACGAGCTGTTGCTGTCGCTGATCCGCGAGCGGGTGCCGGTCTCGTTCCCGCCGGTCGCCGTCGTGCCGGCGGAGCTCGACCGCTACGCCGGCACGTACCGCTCCAACCAGCTGCGCGTGGACGTCACGGTGGTCGACGGGATGCTGGAGGAGCGGGTGACGTACGAGCCGGCCTCTGGAGCCCAGGAGGCCATCTTCACGAAGTTCGCCGGCGGCGCGTTCCCGGCGGCGCCAAGTCGCTGGGTCCCGGTCGGCGAGGGGGTGTTCGCCCCGGCGGGCTTGCCGCTCGAAGCCGTGGACGGCCACGCACGCCAGTTCCTGATCTCGTACGTCGGCGACGAGGACGGTCACCCGACGCACCGCTGCGCCGGGGGACGCATGACCCGTCGTGCGGTGGCGTGAGCCTCTCCCCGCGCCTCTCCCGGCCCGCGCCTCTCCCGGCCCGCGCCTCTCCCGGCCCGCGCCTCTCCCGGCCCACCCCTTCTGGGTGGGGCCGCACTCAACCACCACCCACCGACACTTTCGGCGCGTTGTCCACAGGCTTCCCCAGCCCGCGGCGCCGAGCCCCGAACCGGAAGCGTGGTGATGAGACGATGAGCCGCATGAGCGACGCGCCCCGGCGGCTGATCACGATCGGGCGGCTCGCCGAATATGCGGGCGTCACGATCAAGGCGGTCCGGGTCTACCACGAGCGCGGGCTGCTTCCCGAGCCCGAGCGCGACTCGTCCGGCTATCGACGCTATGACGCCGGGCACGCCGTTCAGCTCGTGAAGATCAAGACGCTGGCCGACGCCGGGGTGCCGCTCGCCCGCATCAAGGAGTTGCTGGTGGCGCCGGAGGGAGAGTTCGCCGCCGCGATCGCCGAGATCGACGACAACCTGCGGGCGCGGGCCGCCGAGATCGGCCGCACGCGGCGACGGATCGCCGGGCTGCGGGCCGGGGATGGCCTCTTCGTCTCGCCCGAGGTGGCCGGCTATCTCGACCGGCTGCGGGCGCTCGGCATCGGCGATCGCACGGTTGGTCTCGAGCGGGAGGTCTGGATCCTGCTCCAGGCGGTCTCGCCCGAGCAGGCCGCCGGGTGGGTCGCGGACAAGCTGGAAGCGATCGAGGACCCGGAGTTCCAGGCGCTCTATCGCGACTACGACGCGGCCTACGACTGGTCGCCGGACGATCCCCGCCTGCCCGCGCTCGCCGCCCGGACCCGAGCCTGGTACCTGGCCCACGCCACGGAGTCGGCCCCGCCGCTCGACCCGACGATCACCCGCCTGGCCGCCGCCTCGATCAACGACTCCCCCGCGTGGGCCCGCCTCGCCCGGCTGGCTCGCGCGGCTTCCTGAAGCAGACCGAGCGATCACCAAGCCGGGCGGGCAGCCGAACGATCAGGACAGACGAGCCAGGATCAGCTCGCGGACGGTCTTGGCATCCGCCTGGCCCCGCGTCGTCTTCATGACGGCGCCGACCAGGGCGCCCGCCGCCGCCACCTTGCCGTCGCGGATCTTTGCGGCGATGTCGGGGTTGGCGGCGATGGCCTCGTCGACGGCGGCGGTCAGCGCGCCCTCGTCGTTGACCACCTCGAGCCCACGGGCCGCCATGACCGCGGCCGGGTCACCCTCGCCGGCCACGACGCCCTCGAGCACCGAGCGGGCCAGCTTGTCGTTGAGCTTGCCGTCGTCGACCAGCTTCTGCAGGGCCGCGACCTGGGCCGGGGTCGCGCCGACCGAGGCGAGCTCGACGCCCGTCTCGTTGGCACGGCGGGCCAGCTCGCCCATCCACCACTTGCGCGCGCCCGCGGGGGACGCGCCGGCCGCGATGGTCTCCTCGATCAGCTCGACGGCGCCGGCGTTCGCGACCGACTGCATGTCGAGCTCGGAGATGCCCCACTCCTCCCGCAGGCGGGCCCGCTTCACGCTCGGCTTCTCCGGGAGCGCCGCCTTCAGCGAATCCACCCACGCCGGGTCGGGCGCGATCGGCACCAGGTCGGGCTCGGGGAAGTAGCGGTAGTCGGTCGCCTCCTCCTTCGAGCGGCCGGGGCTGGTCTCGCCGCGGTCCTCGTGGAAGTGGCGGGTCTCCTGGACGATGCGGCCGCCCTCGTCGAGCACACCGGACTGCCGGATGATCTCGGAACGGACCGCGCGCTCGACCGAACGCAGCGAGTTCACGTTCTTGGTCTCGGTACGCGTACCCCACTCCTCGCCCGGCTTGTTGAGCGAGGTGTTCACGTCGCAGCGCAGCGAGCCCTGCTCCATGCGGACGTCGGAGACGCCGAGCGAGCGGATGATGTCGCGCAGCTCGGTCACGTAGGCGCGGGCCACCTCGGGGGCGAGCGCGCCGAGACCGGGCACCGGCTTGGTCACGATCTCCACCAGCGGGATGCCGGCCCGGTTGTAATCGACCAGGGACTCGGTCGCGCCGTGGATGCGGCCGGTCGAGCCACCCACGTGCAGCGTCTTGCCGGTGTCCTCCTCGAGGTGCACCCGCTCGATGCCGATCCGGTACTGCTTGCCGTCGACCTCCACGTCGACATAGCCGTCGGTGCACAGCGGCTCGTCGTACTGCGAAGTCTGGAAGTTCTTCGGCATGTCGGGGTAGAAGTAGTTCTTCCGGGCCATGCGGCACCAGGACGCGATCTCGCAGTTCAGCGCGAGGCCGATGCGGATCGTCGCCTCGATGCCGGCGCGGTTGGCCACCGGGAGGGCGCCGGGCAGGCCGAGGCAGACCGGGCAGACCTGGGTGTTGGGCTCGGCGCCGAAGTCGGTGCGGCAGCCGCAGAACATCTTGGTCCGCGTGCCCAGCTCGACATGGGTCTCGAGGCCGATGACCGGCTCGTAGCGGGCGACGGCATCCTCGTAGGACCCAAGCGCGGTGGTCGTCATGCGTTGAGCTCCTTCAACTCCGGCGGGGTGAACGTGCCGACCGCCGACTCGAGCGCGGCGCCGACCCGGTACATCCGGTCGTCGGCCATCGTCGGCGCCATGATCTGGAAGCCGACCGGCAGCCCCTCGGACAGCCCGCACGGCACCGAGATCGCCGGTCCGCCGTAGAGGTTCGTCGGGATGGTGAACAGGTCGGCCAGGTACATCTGGTAGGGATCCGACGTACGCGAGCCGAACGGGAACGCCACGAACGGCGTGGTCGGCGAGACCAGCACGTCGACCCGCTCGAACGCCTGCTGGAAGTCCCGCGTGATCAGCGTGCGGACCTTCTGCGCCTGCCCGTAGTAGGCGTCGTAGTAGCCGCTGGACAACGCGTACGTCCCCAGAATGATCCGGCGCTTGACCTCGGGACCGAAGCCGGCCTCCCGGGTCAGCGACATGACCTCCTCCAGCGACCGGTTGCCGTCGTCGCCGACCCGCAGGCCGTACCGAACGCCGTCGAAGCGGGCCAGGTTCGACGAGCACTCGCTCGGGGCGATCAGGTAGTAGGCGGGCAGCGCGTACTGGAAGTGCGGGCAGGAGACCTCGACGACCTCGGCGCCCAGCTTGACCAGCGCCTCCAGCGACTCGCGGAAGGCCGCGGCCACGCCCGGCTCGGAGCCGTCGCCCGCGAACTCCTTGACCAGCCCGAGCTTGACGCCGCTCAGGTCGCCGCTCGCGCCGAGGCGGGCCGCGCCCACCACGTCCGGCACCGGCTGCGGGATCGAGGTCGAGTCGCGCGGGTCGTGCCCGGCGATGACCGAGTGCAGCAGCGCCGCGTCCTCGACGGTGCGCGCGCACGGGCCGGGGGTGTCCAGCGACGAGGAGAACGCGATCAGGCCGTAGCGGGACGTGCCGCCATAGGTCGGCTTCGCCCCGACGGTGCCGGTCACCGCGCCCGGCTGCCGGATCGAGCCGCCGGTGTCGGTGCCGATGGCCAGCGGCGCCTCGTAGGCGGCCAGCGACGCCGCCGACCCGCCGCCCGAGCCGCCCGGGATGCGGCCGAGATCCCACGGGTTGTTGGTGGGCCCGTAAGCGCTGTATTCGGTGGAGGAGCCCATCGCGAACTCGTCCATGTTGGTCTTGCCCAGCATCACCGTGCCGGCCGCCTGCAGCCGCTCGACGATGGTGGCGCTGTAGGGCGGCCGCCACCCCTCGAGGATCTTCGACGCCGCGGTGGTCGGCACGCCCTTGGTCGCGATCACGTCCTTCACCGCGACCGGCACGCCCGCCAGCGGCCCGCTGACCTCGCCCTTGTCGACACGCGCCGCGGCCTCGAGGGCGCCCTCACGGTCGACATGCAGGAACGCGTGGACGCGAGAGTCGACGGCCTCGATGCGATCGAGATGAGCCTGCGCCACCTCGACGGCCGAGACCTCCTTGCTCTTGATCTTGCTGGCGAGCTCGGCCGCCGACATCCGGATCAGATCGGTCATCTCAGGCCTCCTCGTCCAGGATCCGCGGCACCCGGAAGCGACCCTCGAACGCGTCGGGCGCACCCGAGAGCGCCTCCTCCTGCGTGAGACAGGGCTGCGGGACGTCGTCGCGGTAGACATTCGTCAGCGGCACGGAGTGCGAGGTGGGCGGAATGTCGTCCGCGGCCACCTCGCCGACCCGCGCCACCGACTGCAGGATCACGTCGAGCTGCCCCGCGAACTGATCCAGTTCCTGCTCGGTCACGGCGAGCCGCGACAGGCGCGCGAGATGCGCGACCTCTTCGCGGGAGATGGCCATCGCTTCCTACTTTCTCCGGTCCGAAGCTGACAGGGCGAGTCTATTTCTCTGGCGATTACGCTTCCGCGCCGGGACTCCGAGAACCCTCAAACCGAAGATCAAATTCATCATGTCGTGCGTGGGTGGGGAGTACGGACCGTTGCTCCCGCCGGGACCCGGGCGGGCCGAGCAGGGCGCTGGCGCGCCCAGAACGCTCGGCCCACCCGGGCGACCTGCGTGAGTGGTTGCGCCCAAGGCACCCCGCGGTCGTCGCCGACCGCGGGCGGGACCTGCCCGGGCTACCACGCGTGCGCAGGTGGGGATTAATGCCAAGCCCCGTATATCCAACTATATCGATTGCCCGGAGGCGTCAGTTGGACGGGCTCGGCAACGGGACCGGGGTGCGGCCGGGGCGGATCGGGCGGTACTTGGCGAGCCAGGTGCCCAGCTCGTCGGGCGGCATCGGCCGGGCGTGGAACCAGCCCTGGGCCGCGTGGCAGCCGGCCTCGGCGAGCAGCCGCCAGGTGCGCTCGTCCTCGACCCCCTCGGCCACCGCCCGCAGGCCGAGCGCCTCGGCCAGGTCGATCACCGAACGGACGATCGCGGCGTCGCCCCGGTCGGTCGCCATGCCCAGCACGAACGATCGGTCGATCTTCACCTCGGCCAGCGGCAGCCGGCGCAGGTGCTGCAGCGAGGAATATCCGGTGCCGAAGTCGTCGAGCGAGATCGCGACGCCCATCCGGTCCAGCCGCGTGATCGTGTTCAGCACCCGGTGCGGGTCGGCCATGAGCGCGCTCTCGGTGATCTCCAGCTGCAGAAGGTCGGCCGGAACGGCGTACCGGAGAAGCAGCTCCTCCACCCGATCGGCGATGCCACCGGCATGAAGGTCCCGCGCGCTCACGTTGACCGCGGCCCGCAGGGGCCGTCCCGCCTCCCGCCAGATCGCCAGCTGGCGCACCACGTCGTGCAGCACCCGCTGGGTGAGCAGCCGCATCACCGGCGTCGGCTCGGCCACCCGGATCAGCTCTTCCGGCCCGACCAGCCCGCGCTCCGGATGTTGCCACCGCAGCAGCGCCTCCACCCCCACCACCGCACCGGTCGCGATCGCGATCTGGGGCTGGTAGAAGAGCATGATCCCGTCGTCGGGCGCGTCCTGGAGCAGCGCCCGCCGCAGGTCGGCCAGCAGCGCCAGCCGATCGGGCGAGTGGTGGGCCGCGTCCGGCCCGTAGACCGAGATCTGGTCCCCGCGCTGCTTCGCGTCGTACATGGCGGCCTCGGCCTCGCGCAGCAGGACCGCGCAGTCGTCCCCCGGCGACCCCTGCAGCGCGATCCCGATCGAGGCGCTGACGTCGACCGGAAGCCCGTCCAGCGCGAACGGCCGGTTGAGCGCCTCGGCCAGATGGGACGCGATCCGCCGCGCTTCCGGCGCCCCGTCCACCCGGTTGGCCAGGACCGCGAACTCGTCCCCGCCGAGCCGGACGACCAGATCGTGCGCCGGGACCACCTCGGCCAGCCGGCGGGCCACCTCCACCAGCAGCCGGTCGCCGACCCGGTGCCCGAGGGCGTCGTTGACCGTACGGAACCGGTCGAGGTCCAGAAGCAGCAGCGCCCGTTGCGTCCCGCCGTTCCGTTCCCCCCGCCCGTTCTCCCGCCCGCCTCTTCGGCCGCGCCGGTCGCCGGTCTCGCCGCCCAGCCCGCGCGGGTCGTTGACGGACGCCTGCAGGGCCCGCCGATTGGGCAGCCCGGTCAGCGCATCGACCCGCGCCGCCCGCTCCGACTCACCCGCCGACCGCACCATCCGATGCACCGCATGCAGCGCCAGCAGCACCAACGGCACGAACGCCAGCCCGACCTGGGCGGTTGCCAGCACCACCGGCCCGAGCAGCAACAGCGCCGCCGTCGCCAGCACCTCGACCCCCTGCCGCCGGGCCCGCAGCCGCCGCCGATGCGAGTTGACCCGGGCAACCAGCGCCGCAAGCCCATATCTCGCCAGAATCCAGGCCGCTGCCGCCGCAACGGTCAGGAGCGCGTCGTCCCAGTCCGGCTCGGGCCCGATGTGCAGCGAGACCAGCCCCGCGACCGCCGCCGCGGCCCCCAGAGCCACCGCATGCTGCAGCGCGAGATGAAGCGTCCGCCGCACGGCCAGCCGCATCCGCATGCCGGCCACCGTCACGGCCACCACTTGCACGGCCAGGGCCGGCCCGATCCCCCACGCCAGCGCGATCGCGAAGGTGAAGCAGATCGACGGCAGGATGACCGAGCTGGCCCGCCGATCAGCAACCACATAGGGCCGCGCGTCGACCACCACCGCGAGCACCGCCATCAGCCAGTAGGCTCCCGGCAGTCCCCCGAAGGCATCGCGCCCGAAGGCCCACAGCAGCGCATCGACCACAACCGCAACCCCGGCCGTGGCTACCAGAGCCCGCCGCCGCTCCTTCGACACATGCCATTGACGGCCGGCACAGGCGCCCGGGCCAGGTTCCGCCACGTCGGCCGCAACCCGCCGCCCAGCGTGCGCGCCCGCTCCCGAGCCCGCCCCGTGCGCGCCCGCTCCCGAGCCCGCCCCGTGCTGGCCGGCAGCCGAGGCTTCCCCTACGTGCGAGGCCGACGCCGGGCTCTCGCCCATGCCGTCACCGAGCGCGCGCTTGCGCGGACGTGCGGCGTCCATGCGGCCTCCACAGTGGCGATCTACCTAGGTTTTCACCATAGATCCGCATTGTCCGTTGACCGCTAAACCGCTTCGGCGTTATCAAATCGGCATAAGCCCTTAAACGCTCAATCTCCGCGAATTCCCCCATCCGAGTGACGCTCCAGCCCTCGCCGAAGCAGCGTTCAGCCCACCTCCGGAGCGGTTGCGATGCCCCGACCGCGCCGCCATGCCCGACCGCGTTGCCAGCCCGAGCCGCAGCGGCGCCCCGAAACCGCCGGAAAGCGACCGCCGTCAGCTCTCCGCCGCCGGTGCCTCCGGGGCCACCTCGGCCACCGCCCTCGCCGCCTCCGGGCCTTCGGCCAGAAGCACCCCGAAGGCCGCCTCGTCCAGCACCGGAACCTTCAGCGACAAAGCCTTGTCGTATTTGCTGCCCGGGTTGTCGCCCACCACCACGAAGGCCGTCTTCTTCGAGACCGAACCACTCACCTTGCCACCCCGGGACGTCACGGCCTCGGTCGCCTGGTCTCGCGAATAGCCGGCCAGCGTGCCGGTGACCACGACCGTCATGCCCTCGAGCGGGCGGGGGCCTTCGTCGACGCGTTCGTCGGCCATTCGCACGCCGGCCTCGCGCCACTTGCGGACGATCTCGCGATGCCAGTCGACCGTGAACCACTCGCGCAGGCTCTCGGCGATCGTCGGGCCCACGCCCTCGACCGCGGACAGGACGTCAGGCTCGGCCTTGGGTTTGCGCTTGCCGCCCGCCGGCTCGACGCCCGGCTCGGAGGAGACCGACGCGACGTCAAGCTCGGAGGAGGAGACCGACGCGGCGCCCGGCTCGGGGGACGAGACCGACGCGGCGTCGAGCTCGGAGGAGGAGACCGACGCGGCGTCAAGCTCGGAAGAGGAGAGCGACGCGGCGTCAAGCTCGGAAGAGGAGACCGACGCGGCGGGCGGCTCGGCGGCCGAACCCGTGGCCGGCTCGGGAACGGGCGGCGGCGTGGCGACCACCCGCTCGATCGCCTCCATCGAGCCGAACTCGCGGGCCAGCGCCTGGGCCGCGGTCGGGCCGACGTGTCGGATGGAGAGGGCCACGAGCACGCGCCACAGGGGCTGGTCCTTGACCTTTTCCAAGTTGTCGAGCAGGCGCACCGCGTTGCTGCCGAGGCTGCCGTCCTGGTTGACGAAGAACGGCGACTGGCGCAACTGGTCGGCGGTGAGCGAGAACAGGTCGCCCTCGTCGGTGATGACGCCGGAGTCGAGCAGGGCCTGCCCCGCCTTGTAGCCGAGCACCTCGATGTCGAACGCGCCGCGGCCGGCCAGGTGGAACACCCGCTCGCGCAGCTGCGCCGGGCACGAGCGCGTGTTGGGGCAGCGGATGTCGATGTCGCTTTCCTTGGCCGGCGCCAGGTTCGTGCCGCAGGCGGGGCACTCGGTCGGCATCACGAACGCGCGGGCGTCGTCGGGCCGCAGGTCGATCACCGGGCCGAGCACCTCGGGGATCACGTCGCCGGCCTTGCGCAGCACGATCGTGTCGCCGATGAGCACGCCCTTGCGCTCGACCTCGCGCGCGTTGTGCAGCGTCGCCTGGGCCACCGTCGACCCAGCCACCTTGACCGGCTCGAGGACCGCGAACGGCGTCACCCGGCCGGTGCGCCCGACATTCACCGCGATGTCGAGCAGCTTGGTGGTGACCTCCTCGGGCGGATACTTGTACGCGATGGCCCAGCGCGGCGCCCGGCTGGTCGTGCCCAGCCGGCCCTGGATCGACACCGAGTCGACCTTGACCACGACGCCGTCGATCTCGTGCTCGACGTCGTGCCGGTGCTCGCCGTAATACGCGATGTACTCGTGGACGCCGGCCAGGTCATCGACCAGCTTCCACCGCTCGCTCGTCGGCAGACCCCAGGCCTTCAAGGCTTCGTACGCATGAGACTGCGAAGTCGGCGTGAACCCGACCCGCGCCCCGATGCCGTGCACCACCATGCGCAGCCCGCGGGACGCCGTGATGCGGGGATCCTTCTGGCGCAGGCTGCCGGCCGCCGCGTTACGCGGGTTGGCGAACGGCGCCTTGCCCTGCTCGACCAGCGACGCGTTGAGGTCGGCGAAGGCCGAGACCGGGAAGTAGATCTCGCCGCGCACCTCGAGCAGGTCGGGCGGGTTGTCGCCGGCCACCCGCTCGGGGATCTCACGGATCGTGCGCACGTTGGGCGTGACGTCCTCACCGGTGCGGCCGTCGCCACGGGTGGCGCCGCGGACGAGACGACCCTTCTCGTACGTCAAATTGATCGCGAGCCCGTCGACCTTGAGCTCGCAGATGAACTCCACCGGCCCGCCCGCGTCGCGCACCGTGCGCTCGGCCCAGGCGCCCAGCTCGGCCTCGTCGAAGACGTTGTCGAGCGAGAGCATGCGCTCGGCGTGCTGCACCGGGGTGAACGTGGTGGAGAACGTGCCGCCCACGTTCTGCGTCGGCGAGTCGGGGGTGCGGAGAGCCGGATACTCCGCCTCCATCGCCTCGAGCTCGCGCAGCTTCTTGTCGAACTCGGCGTCGGAGATGGTCGGCGAGTCGAGCACGTAGTAGCGATATTGGTGGCCGCGCAGCTCGTCGGCCAGCTCGGCGTGCTGAGCGCTCACCTCGGGCGTCGGGTCCTTACCGGCGGCGGCCTCCTGCTCCGGGGTCGGCCCGGACGACAGCTCCTCGACCTCGGCCGTCGACTGCCCGTCACGCTGCACATCCGCCCTGTCGGCCACCGGAACCTCCATCTCGCTTCGGCTAAGAGGCACGGTAGCCCCCACCCCTGACATTTTTCGGGGTCCGCCGACGAGGACAACGCGGCGCGGCGGGATCAGGCCTCGGCCAGGCGGCGTCCGGCCTCGCGGCAGGCGGTGAGCACGGCGCGGACGTACGGCTCGGGCGCGCCGGCGAGACCGCAGGCCGGGGTGACGACGACCTGTTCGGGGAGCCGTGCGGGCGGGAAGCCGAGCCTGGTCCACAGCTTGGTGACCCGCTCGGCCACCTGCTTGCCGGTGATGGCGCCGGACGGCCGGGTGGGCGCGGCGCCGGCGAAGAGCCCGAGGCCGGCCTCGATCGCCTCACCGAGCGGATCAAGATCTTTGAGCAACGAGAGGTCGAGCGCGACGGCCGCGGCCTGTGCATCCCGGAAGACCTGCAGCGGTACGCCGGGAGCGCAGCAGTGGGTGACAACCGGCACGCCGACGGCCTCCACCACCGTGCGGAGGGCGCTCGCCGCGTCCGGCGAGTCGACCGCGCGGTAGGCGCTCAGCCCGCTCTCGGTCGGCACCTGCCCGGCCAGCACCGCGGGCAGCGACGGCTCGTCGAGCTGCAGCAGGATGGACGCGCGCGGCAGCCGCTTGCGCACCTCGTCGACGTGCCGCCGCAGCCCCTCGGCCAGCGAGTCGGTCAGGTCGCGCACCGCACCCGGGTCGCGCAGCACCCGGCCGCCGATCTGCAGGTCGATGCCGGCCGCGAGGGTCCACGGCCCCGCCGACTGCAGCTTGAACGTCCCGGCGAAGCCGTCACCCTGCTCGGTCGCCTGGTCGAGGTCGCGTTCGAGCAGGTCGGCGGTGCGGCGCAGGTCCGCACCCGGCCGCGGCGCCATCTGCCACCGGCCGGCGTAGAGCTGCACCGGCAACTCGACCAGAAACCCGGCGCTCCGCCCGATCATGTCGGCCCCGGGACCGCGCGCGGGCAGCTCCGGCAGGTGCGGCAGCTCGGGCAGCTCCCCGAAGACGATGCGCTGCGCCTCGGCGATGTCGGTGCCGGGCAGCGACCCGATCCCGGTCGCCGCCCCGGCCGGCCACGGAAACTCAGGCACGAGCCACCGCCGCGGCCTCGGACGCGACCGCGCCCGAGGAAGCCGGCGCGGCCGAGGAAGCCGGCACGGCCGAGGAAGCCGGCACGGCCGAAGAAGCCGGCACGGCCGAAGAAGCCGGCACGGCCGAGGAAGCCGGCACGGCCGAAGAAGCCGGCACGGCCGAAGAAGCCGGCACGGCCGAGGAAACAGGCGCGGCCGAGGAAGCGACACTGGCCGAAATCGTGGCCGAACCGAGCACGACATCCCCCTCCGGGTCCCGGCGGTAGGCCACGATCGCCTGGCCGGCCGCCACCCCGCGAGCGGGCGACCGCAGCCGGGCGGTGAGGGTGTCCCCCTCGACCGTAACGAGAGCCGGCACGACCTCGCCGTGGGCGCGCAGCTGCACGTCGCACTCGACCGGGGTCTCGGCGCCGTGCCAGATCACCCGGGACGCGGTCACCACGTCGACCGCCAGGGCCTCGCGCGGGCCGACCGTCACGGTGTTCGTCTTCGGGGTGATCGACAGAACGTAGCGCGGCCGCCCGTCGGCGGCCGGCACCCGCAGGTCGAGACCCTTCCGCTGGCCGACCGTGTACGCGTACGCCCCGTTGTGTGTTCCGATCTTCTCGCCGGTGCCGGCGTCGACGATGTCGCCCGGCGCCGCGCCCAGCCGGCGCTCGAGGAAGCCCCTGGTGTCACCGTCGGCGATGAAGCAGATGTCGTGCGAGTCGGGCTTGTCGGCCACCGCCAGACCGCGCTCGGCCGCCTCCGCGCGCACCTGGGCCTTGGTCGAGTCGCCCAGCGGGAACGCCGCCCGGTCGAGCTGCGCCCGGGTGAGCACGGCCAGCACGTACGACTGGTCCTTGCCCTCGTCGACGCTGCGGCGCAACAGGCCGTCCGCGCCGAGCCGCGCGTGATGGCCGGTGACCACCGCGTCGAAGCCGAGCGCCACCGCCCGGTCGAGCACCGCCGCGAACTTGATCTTCTCGTTGCAGCGGAGGCAGGGGTTGGGCGTGCGGCCGGCCGCGTACTCGGCCACGAAGTCGTCGACCACGTTCTCGTGGAACTGGTCGGCCATGTCCCACACGTAGAAGGGGATGCCGATCACGTCGGCGGCGCGGCGGGCATCGCGGGAGTCTTCCAGCGTGCAGCAGCCCCGGGCGCCCGTCCGGTAGGTCTGGGGGTTGCGCGCCAGCGCCAGATGCACCCCGGTGACGTCGTGCCCGGCGTCATGGGCGCGCGCGGCGGCAACGGCGGAATCGACTCCGCCCGACATGGCCGCAAGAACTCGCATGCCGCAAGCCTATCCGGGGCTTCAGCGCGGCGTTTTCCAGGCGGTCGCCCGCCGGGCCCGCTCGACCGCGCCGGGCAGGGCGGCGAGCAGGGCGTCCACGTCCTCGATCGTGCTCGTGTGGCCGAGCGTGAACCGCAGCGAGGACCGGGCCCGGTCTTCGTCGGCGCCCATCGCCAGCAGCACGTGCGACGGCTGGGCCACGCCCGCCGAGCAGGCCGACCCGGTCGAGCAGTAGACGCCCTGCGCGTCCAGCAGCAGGAGCAGGGCGTCGCCCTCGCAGCCGGGGAAGCTGAAGTGCGCGTTGCCGGGCAGGCGCAGGCCGGCCGGGGCGCCGTTGCCGATCGCGTCGGGGATGGCGTGCCGGACCCGCTCCACGAGCTCGTCGCGCAGCGCGCCGACCCGGGCCGCGTGGTCCTGCTGTGACTTGACCGCCATCTCGACCGCCACCGCGAACGCCGCCACCCCGGCCGTGTCGAGCGTGCCGGACCGGACGTCCCGCTCCTGGCCGCCGCCGTGCAGCAGGGGCGTGCAGGCGACATCGCGGCCGAGCAGCAGCGCGCCCACCCCGACCGGGCCGCCGACCTTGTGGCCGGTGACGGTCATCGCGGCCGCGCCGCTGGCGGCGAAGTCGACCGGGATCTGCCCGACGGCCTGGACGGCGTCGGTGTGGAAGGGAATGCCGGCTTCCGCGGCCGTACGCGCGAGATCGTTGATGGGCTGGATGGTGCCCACCTCGTTGTTCGCCCACTGCACGCTGATCACCGCGATCTCGTCCCGGTAATGGGCGATCAGCTCGGTCAGGGCGGCCGGGTCGACGCGGCCGGTCTCGTCCACCGGCAGCAGGTCGGCCGTGGCGCCCTCGTGGGTGGCCAGCCAGTCGACCGCGTCCAGCACGGCGTGGTGCTCGACCGCGGAGGCGACGACCCGGGTGTGGTTCAGCGAGGCCGACCGCCGCGCCCAGAAGATGCCCTTGGTCGCCAGGTTGTCGCTTTCGGTGCCGCCGCTGGTGAAGACCACCTCGGAGGGGCGCGCGTTCAGCGCCGCCGCGATCCGCTCGCGGGACTCCTCGACCAGGCGGCGGGCGCCGCGGCCGGCCGCGTGCAGGGACGACGGATTGCCGACCTCGCGGGCGGCCGCCGTGTAGGCGTCCAGCGCTTCCGCGAGCATCGGGGTGGTAGCTGCGTGATCCAGGTAGGCCATCAACAAAGAAGCTTATGCCCCGAACCGCCCACCGGCCGCAGCGGGAAATCGCAGTGAGGGGTGGCGCCCCTCACTGCGACCGTCCGTCGTCACTTGCGCTTGCGGATTTCGTCGGCGGCCTGGGGTACGACCTTGAACAGGTCGCCGACGACGCCGTGGTCGGCCAGCTCGAAGATCGGCGCTTCCGGGTCCTTGTTGACCGCGACGATCGTCTTGGACGTCTGCATGCCGGCCCGGTGCTGGATCGCCCCGGAGATACCCAACGCCACATACAGCTGCGGCGAGACCGTCTTGCCGGTCTGCCCGACCTGGAACTGATGCGGGTAGAAACCGGAGTCGACCGCCGCCCGCGACGCGCCGACCGCACCACCGAGCAGATCCGCCAACTCCTCGACCAGCTTGAAGTTGTCCGCGTTACCCACACCCCGGCCACCGGAGACCACAATCCCGGCCTCGGTCAGCTCCGGCCGCGACCCCTTCTGCTCCGCCACCCGCTCCACCACCCGGGCCAGCTTGTCCGCCTCACCGACCGCCACGGACACCTGCTCGACCGTGCCCGCCGCCGGCGCCGCCTCGGGGGTGACCGAGTTCGGCCGGATCGTGACGATCGGGATCCCGCGGGTGACCTTCGACCTCACCGTCGCCGACCCGGCGAAGATCGCCTGGGTCGCGGTGCCGTCCGCGTCCACCGCCACCGCATCGGTCAGCAGCCCGTTGTCGAGCTTGACCGCCAACCGGCCGGCGATCTCCTTACCCTCCTGGGTCGAGGCCAGCAACACCGCCACCGGCTGCTTCTCACGCACCAGCGACGCCAGCACGCTCGCCTTCGGCGCCACCAGGTGATCCTCGATGTCGGAGCCGGCCGCGACGTAGATCTTCTCGGCGCCGTACTCGGCCAGCTTGTCCGTCGCCGCGTCGCCGAACACCACCGCGCTCGGCGCCCCCAACGACCGCGCCAACGTCAACGCCTCTAGCGTGACCTTCTTGACACCGGCCTCGACAACCACCAGAACCTCAGCCATGACCAGCCCTCTCAGACGAACTTCTCGGTGGCCAGAAACGCGACCAGCTGCGCGCCGCCGTCGCCCTCATCGACGACCTTGGTACCGCCCGCCCGCGGCGGCCGCGGCGCGAACTCCAGCACCTGACTGGTGGCCCCGGCCGTGCCCACCTCGCCGGCGGCGATGCCCAGCTCGCCCAGCGACAGCGTCTGCACCGGCTTCTTCTTCGCCGCCATGATCCCCTTGAACGACGGATACCGCGGCTCGTTGATCGTGTCCCACACACTGACCACCGCCGGGGTGGCGGCCGACACGACCTCGTAGCCCTCGTCGGTCTGCCGCTCCGCGGTCAACTGCGACCCGTCCACCGTCAGCTTCCGCGCGCCGGTCAACGCCGCGATACCCAGCCGCTCGGCCAGCATGTGCGGCATCACCTGCACCCGCCCGTCGGTCGACTCCGCCCCACAGATCACCAGGTCCGCGTTCAACGTGCCCAGCGCGGCGGCCAGCACCTTGGAGGTCGCCACGGCGCAGGAGCCGTGCAACGCGTCGTCCTGCACGTGGACGGCCTTGTCCGGGCCCATCGACAACGCCTTACGGATCGACTCGGTGGCCGACGCCGGGCCCATGGTCAGCACCGTCACCTCACCGCCATGCGCTTCCTTGATCTTCAAGGCCTCCTCGATGGCGTACTCGTCCATCTCGTTGATGACGTTGTTCGCGGACGCCCGCTCCACCGACAAATCCGCGCCGAGCGAGCGCGGTGCGCCGGAGTCCGGCACCTGCTTCACCAAAACGACGATGTTCATCGCGCTCTCACGACCTCCTGTTATGAACGCACCGTTGCGGTCGGACCGTCGCCTCGAAGGTTACCCGTCAGTAGCTTGGCGAGGACAGCCACCCTGCGTGACGCGCCTCACCATGATGAGGGCGGAGGTGTCGTATATGTCCGGCCAATTCGCTCCGCTGCTGGACGGGTATCGCCAGCCCGTCCCCCATCCTCTACCACGCCCGGGCGCCCCCGCGCCGGAGACCCACGCCCGCACCGGCGCCGACTCGCCGTGGTGCCGATGCGGCCAGCTCCGTGAGCGGTGCGTCAGTGACGAAGTCCGCAACCTGTGGACGACGCCTTCTTGACCCGTCCGGTCGATAATCAACCGGTGTTCGGAGCCCTGCGGCATTGGTTCGACCCCGAGAAGCAGCCGACCGTCGGCCGTACGCCCGACTACCGTTTCTCGCTCGCCAACGAGCGGACCTTCCTCGCCTGGGTCCGCACCGGCCTCGCGTTGATCGCCGGCGGCCTGGCCTGCGCGCAGTTCCTGCCGCCGCTCGGCGTCCAGCACCTGCGCGAGGTCATCGCGATCGCCCTGCTGCTGCTCGGCGGGCTGACCGCGCTGCGGGCGGTCGACCACTGGGCCCGCACCGAGCGCGCCATGCGGCTCGGCACCGAGCTGCCCGGCTCGAAGTTCCCGGCCGTCCTCGCCCTGGTGGTGGCGGCCGGCGCCGTACTCCTGGTGGTCGCCGTGATCGTGAAGGCGGCGAGGTGACCGATCCGGGCGCGTCGGCCGAGCGCACCCGGATGGCCTGGCGGCGTACCGGCCTCTCGGCCACCGCGGTCGGCCTGCTCGCCGCCCGCCCGGCCTTCCACCCCGACGCCGGCGTCGCCGCCTGGCTGATCGCGGCCCTGGCGATGACCGCCTGGGCGACCCTGATCGGTGTCGCCTACCGTCGCGCGATCGGGCTGGGAAAGGCGCCGCCACGGCCGGCCCGCCGCGCGATTCCGGTCTACGCGCTCGTGACGGTGGTACTCGCCGTCCTCGGCGGGCTGGTTGTCATGCTCTGATCAGTGCCGCGCGGCTCCGGCCGAGTCATCATTGCCTCATGGTCCGGTTGTTCATCTTCCTGGCTGCCGTGCAGCTGGTCCTCTTCGTGCTGGCGCTGATCAGCGTGTTGTCCGCCGATCGCGTCCGCAACGCGCCGCGGTTCGTGTGGGTGCTGCTGATCGTGCTGGTCCCGTTGCTGGGCCCGATCGGCTACTTCGTGTGGGGCCGGCCGGTCGCCGCCCCGCGGGAGGGCACACCCGTGCGCCGGTCGAAGGCGCGCCCCTCCTCGCCGGACGACGATCCCGACTTTCTCAGCTCGATGGACAGCGAACAGTCCCGCCGCGACCGTGAGCTGCTCGAGAAGTGGGAAAGGGAGTTCAACAACCGGGACGACGACAAATAGCGGGAGCTAGGCAAGGTTCGAGCTGCGGGGGTAGGCGTCGGCCGGGTCGGTGAGCACATTGACCAGGTACGGGACACCGGCCGCGAACGCGCGTGCCAAAGCCGGCCCGATCTCGGACGCCTTCTCCACGGTCTCCCCGGCGCCGCCCAGCGCGCGCACGACGTCGTCGTAGCGCAGGCCCGGCTGCAGGTCGGCCGCGACGTCATATCCGTACATGGCCTGCATCGGGTGTTTCTCCAGCCCCCAGATGCCGTTGTTGCCGACCACCATGACCACCGGCAGGTTCTGCCGGACCAGGGACTCCGCGTCCATCAGGGAGAAGCCGGCCGCGCCGTCGCCGAGCAGCACGCAGATCTGCCGGTCGGGGTAGGTGACCCGGGCGCCCATCGCGTAACCCATGCCGGTGCCGAGGCAGCCGTACGGGCCGGGGTCGAGCCAGGTGCCGGGGCGGGACGGCTCCAGATACCGGCCGGCGTACGACACGAAGTCGCCCCCGTCCCCGATGGTGACCGCGTCCTCGGCCAGCACCTTGCGCAGCTCGCCGTAGATGCGGGCGGGCTTGATCGGGTCGGTCTCGGCCGCCATCGCCTCGGCGTCGCGCGCCTTGCCGGCGTCCTCGGCCGAGCGCAGCCCCGCGATCCACTCGGCGTGGTCGGTCACGTCGCCGCCGTGAGCCGCGATGGCGGAAAGGATCCGGCGCAGGTCACCCGCGGGCGAGACGGCCGGCGTCACGTGCCCGGCCCGCTGCGACGGCGCGTCCACAATGTGCACCACCTGGGCCGCGCCGAACTCGCCGAAGCCGAGCCGGAAGTCGAGCGGCGTCCCGATCACGCACACCACGTCGGCCTCGTTGAGCGCGGGCCGGCGGGCCTTCGCGAACGCCAGCGGGTGCGACGGCGGCAGCGCGCCGCGGCCCATCCCGTTGGTGAAAACCGGCACCTGCAGCGCCTCGGCCGCGTCCCGCAGCGCGCCGACCGCGTCGCCGGCCCAGACGTCCGAGCCCGCGATGATCACCGGGCGGGCGGCCGTGGCGAGCAGCGTCGCGGCCCGGGCCACCTCATCGGGGTCGGCCTCGAGCACCGGCACCTCGGGGGCGCCGGGCGCGGCCGCCTCGCCCGAGGAGAAGATCACCTCGAGCGGCAGGTCCAGGAAGGACGGCCCGCGGTGGGGGGTCAGCGCCGAGGTGAGCGCGGCCCGGATCTCGCCGGCGATCGAGTCGGTGTCGCCGACCGTGCCCGCGTACTTGGTGATCGGGGCGACCAGCGGCACGTGGTCGAACTCCTGCAGGCTGCCCGACCCCCAACGGAACTGCGGCGCCCGGCCGCCGAGCACGAGCACCGGCGAGGCGTTGAAGAACGCGCTGGTCAGGCCGGAGATGCCATTGGTGACGCCGGGGCCGGCGGTGAGCACCGCGAGGCCGGGACGCCGCTGGAGCTTGGCCACGGCCTCGGCCGCGAAGACGGCGCTCTGCTCGTGGCGTACGTCGAAGATCGGGAAGTTCTGCTTGTGCGCGGCGTCGTAGAGCGGGAACACGTGCCCGCCGGAGAGCGTGAACATCTCGTTCACCCCGAACGACCGCAACGCGGCCAGGGCCAGGTCGCCGCCGTGTCCCTCGATCACTTCTGCCATGCAAGCAACCTACCGGCCGGTAGGGCGCTCAGATACCCAGGAGTTGGGCGATGTCATGCCAGAGATGCCGGGCGTCGTCGGTCAGCGGCTCGGCGTTGCCGTAGCCGTAGGCCACCACCAGGGCCGCCAGCGGCACCGCGATCATGACGACGATGCTGAACAGGATCTGCATCCCGCGCCGGAAGCCGCCGCGGCGCTTGGGCTTGCGTGCCTTGGGCGGACGGGCCGGCTTGGCTTTCTTGACCTTCGCGACCCGGGCCGCCGGCGCGGGTGGCGGCGTGACCGGAACCGGCCGGGACGACGCGCTCTGCGGCGACGGCGAGACCGGCCGGCCGGGCGAGTCGAGGCGGCCGGCCGAGACGGGCCGGTTGGCCGGCATCGCCGGCGACATCGGCCGGGTGGGATTGAGTTTCGGCGCCGATCCCGCGGCCGGCGGCGCCGAGAACAGCCGCGCGCTCGGCGACTCGGGCGGAAGGTTGAAGCGGGGCTTGGGCGTGGCCACGGTGGCCTGCGGATCGGGCACCCACGCGCCGTGGTCGGCGTCGGGCCACGGGTCGACCGGGGGCTGCAGGCCGGTCGTGCCGGGCACGTGAGCGGGCGCCAGGTCGGCCACCGGCACGGTCGCGATGTCGTCCCGTCCCATCGATACCAGCCGCAGCTCGGCGGTCGGTCCGGGCGCCGCCGGCCCGGTGGTCAGCAGCGCGGCGTCGGCCAGGATGCTGCCCTCGGCCACTACGAGCTCGGGCTGCTCGATCACCACCGGCGCCTCGCCGAGCTCACGGTGCAGCAAGGTCGCCACCAGCGGGATCCGGCTCGCGCCGCCGACCAGGAAGACCCCGGCCAGCCGCCCCTCGGGCAGGTCGGCCCAGCGCAGCAGGTTCTTGGTGATGCGCACGGTCTGGTCGAGCACCGGGCGGGCCAGCTTCTCCAGCTCATCCCGGGTCAGGTGGACCTCGGTGTCGAGCAGCGGCACCACGAAGTCGGCGGACTGGGCGCGCGACAGCCGTTCCTTGGCGATCCGCACGTCGTCCCACAGCTGGCGGCGGGCGCGGCGCTCCTCGACCGTGGCCGGCTCGAGCAGGCGCTGCCACTCGTCGGTGCGCAGGTGCTCGACGATCGCGGCGTCGATGTCGAGGCCACCGATGTCGTCGCGGCCGTCGACGGCCATCACTTCGAATCCCGATCCCGTACGCGCGACCACGCTCGCGTCGAAGGTGCCGGCCCCGAAGTCGTGCACCACGACGACCGAGCCGATCGGCACGTCCCGCCCCAGCACCTCGGCGAAGTAGGTCGCGGCCGCCACCGGCTCGGCGACCAGCCGCGCACCCTCCAGTCCGGCCCGGGCGGCGGCCTCGGCCAGCAGCGTGCGGCGGGCCGCGCCCCAGGTGGCCGGGCAGGTCAGCGTGGTCTCCGGGCGCACCGGGCCGACCGCGCGGTGCCACTCCTCGGCGACCCGGGCCAGCACGGCCGCGATCAGGTCGACCACCGGCAGCTCCTGGTCGCCGAGCAGCACCGTGCCGTCGTCGATGCGCCGCTTCGGGTTGGGCTCGAAGCGGGCCGGGTCGAGGCGGGCGCTGTGCACGGCGTCGCGGCCGACATTCAGATCGCCGCCGGGCTCGGCGTAGACGGCCGAGGGCAGCAGCGGGGAGCCGTCGACCAGGATCGGGCGCGCGCGGCCGTCGGGCCAGCGCGCCACCGCGACGGTGTTGGACGTACCGAAGTCCACGCCGAGGGCGTGCCGCTTCGGCCCCCCAGGGTCAGTGGCCATGTCGCAGAGTCTAGGGGGTCGAGTCCCTTAGACGATCTTCCAGCGCGGCCGGTAGTGCCACGTGCGCAGACAGCGAACGAGCGTGCCCTCGGCGGTGAGCCCGTACGCGCCCACGGGATGGCAGAGCTCGCCCACGACGACCGGCGCCTGCAGGCCCGGTATCGACGGGATGCTGGGCAGCGCCGAGGTGGTCGGCGCCGGCGCACTGCCCGGCAGCGGCGGGTCGGCGGGCAGGGGCGGGTTGTTCGGCAGGGGCGGGTTGTTCGGCAGGGGCGGGTTGTTCGGCAGCGGCGGGTTGTTCGGCAGCGGCGGGACCAAGCTGCCGATCGGGCTGGAGCTCGTGGACGGGGCCATGACCGGCGAGACCGGATCGCCGGGCACGGGCGCGGCCGGGGCGGGCAGGCCCGGTGCCGGCGATGGCGACGGCGATGGCGAAGCGGCCGGCGCGGGCGCGGCCTCGGCGCCGGTGGCGGGCCGGGTGGTGTCCGGCCGGTGCCTGCTCCCGGCGGCATCGCGCTTCGCGGTCCGGGTCTGCCGGGAGCTTGCCGTGGTGGTGATGGGCGTCGCCGACGGGCCCGGCTCGGCGTAGCGGCCACTCACCGTCGGCGGCGAAGTGCGCGGGGGCGCGGCCATCTGGTCGACCGGCGCGCTCCCGCTCGACCGGCCGAGCGTGAGCCAGCCGATCAGGAGGCAGAGAAGCGCCTGACCGACGACCAGGGAGACCGCCACGCGCACGGTGCGGCGCACCGTGCGCGTTGGCGGAACCGGTTCCACCCGTCGGACTTTATGGCACCCGATCGATGGAAGCGAGATCAGCGGCCCGTAAACGTGGGTTTACGCTTCGCCACGAACGCGGTCGTGCCCTCGATCCGGTCGTCGGTGGCGAAGAGCGAGGCGAACAGCTGCGACTCCAGCGCCAGGCCGGAGGCGAGATCCATGCCGAGCCCGCTGTCGATCGCCTGCTTGGCCGCCCGCAGCGCCAGGGACGGCCCGGTCACGTACGGCCGGACGAGCGCCAGGGCCGTCTCGTAGATCTCGGCGGCGGGCGCGACCCGGTCGGCCAGGCCGATGCGCAGCGCCTCCTCGGCGCCGACCATCCGGCCGGAGAAGATCAGGTCTTTGGCGCGGGCCGGGCCGACCAGACGGGCCAGCCGCTGGGTGCCGCCGGCGCCCGGGATCAGGCCGAGCTTGATCTCGGGCTGGCCCAGCTTCGCGTCGTCGGCGACCACCCGCCAGTCGCAGGCCAGCGCCAGCTCGCAGCCGCCACCCAGGGCGTAACCGGTGATGGCGGCCACCACCGGCTTGGGGATCCGGGCCACGGAGTCGAACGCACCGGAGAGCGCGCCCGCGCGTACGACCATGTCCTGATAGGTCTGCTCGGTGAACTCGGTGATGTCGGCGCCCGCCGCGAAGACCTTCTCGCCGCCGTAGACGACGACCGCCTTGACCGCGTCGTCGCCGGCGGCGGAATGCGCAGCCTCCCTAAGCTCTTCCTGTACCTGGGTGTTCAGGGGATTCATCGGGGGCCGGTCCAGCCGGATGGTGCCGATGCCGTCGGTGATCTCCAGCGTCACGAACTCGCCCACGAAACACGCCTCCCTGAGTGTTGGTTAAGCCGAAGCCTACGACGGGTACGGAGAGTGAATGACCACGTACTACCGCGACCGGGACGTCTGGATCACGTCGGCCGGGGTCCGTATGAACGGGCGCGACTTCGCCCTGGCCGAGCTGCGTCAGGTGTGGCACAAGCGCGGCCGCCGGTCGTGGCAGGCGATCGCCGGCCGGGGCGCGCTGGGCCTGGCGATGCTGATGCCGCTCGTGGTGGGCGCGCTCGGCGTCGGGATCGCGCTGATCATCCACGCGTCGGCGGCCGTGACCATCGGGCTGATCGGCGGCGGCATCCTGGTCGGGCTGGCCTCGGCGCCACTCGCCGACCTGCTGCTCGAGCACGTGGACCGCTCGTACGACCGGGGCAGCCGGCAGCTGGAGATCTGGGGCAACACCCGGGCCGGCAACGTGCTGCTGCTGCGCACCGGCGACGCGGCCCGCTTCGGCCGGATCTACCGGGCCCTGCAGCGCGCCCTCGAGCCGGCCGGAGTTACTCGCTAGTAGTATCCGGCGCATGAAGAAGGACGCGCTGGGCCTGGCCGGCCTGCTGGCCACCACGGGCACGCTGCACTTCCTGGTGCCCGGCCCGTTCGACTCGATCGTCCCGCGGTCGCTGCCCGGGTCGCCGCGCACCTGGACCTACCTGAGCGGCGCGGCCGAGCTGGCGGTCGCCGCGGCGGTCGCCCTTCCCCGCACGCGCCGGGCCGGGGCGCTGGCCGCCGCCGCGCTGTTCGTCGGCGTCTTCCCGGCGAACGTCAAGATGGCGGTCGACTGGCGGAAAGCTCCTCCGGCGCGGCGAGCCATCGCGTACGGCCGCCTGCCGTTGCAGATCCCGCTGGTGCTGTGGGCCCGCCGGGTAGCGCGCTGAACCCTCTGTGGAGGGGACCCCGAAATTGTCGTAGCCCGGCCGTATAGTCGCCCCACCCAGTGACCGGGTGGGGTTCAGAAGGGCGCGACCTCTTCCGGCGTTCTGACGCGGGGGACCGGCTGTGTTCGGGACGATCAGGGCATCATGCGAGCCCTCCAGACCCGCCCGACCGGGATCGAGCGCACCTTCGCCGCGGACGAGATCATCGTGACCAAGACCGACCCGCGCGGCGTCATCACGTACGCGAACGAGGTCTTCCTGCGCATCTCGGCGCTCACCGAGAAGGAGGCCATCGGGCAGCCGCACAGCCTGATCCGGCACCCGGACATGCCACGGGCCGTGTTCAAGCTGCTCTGGGAGACGATCAAGGGCGGCGACGAGATCTTCGCGTACGTGCTGAACCTCGCCGTCGACGGCGCGCACTACTGGGTGTTCGCGCACGTCACGCCCTCGCACGGCCCGGACGGCCGGCACGTCGGCTATCACTCCAACCGGCGGCGGCCCGAGCCGGCGTCGGTCGCGGCGGTCAAGCAGGTCTACGACCGGGTACGCGCGGCCGAGAGCCGGGCGGGATCGACCCCGGCCGCGGTCGAGGCCGGGTGGCGCGCGCTGGAGGACGAGCTCGGCGGCCGGTCCTACGACGAGTTCGTCTGGTCGGTGACCCATGGATGACCAGGTGCTCGCGGGGATCACCGAGGTGTGCCGGCGGGCCGCGGCCGGGGACCTGGAGGCGCGCCTGCCGCCGATCGGCGACTCGGCCACCGCCGAGGACTGCCGGCACGCGCTCAACAACCTGCTCGACATGAGCGACGCGTTCGTCCGGGAGGCCGGCGCCGCCTCGGCCGCGGCCGCCGACGGCCGGTTCCATCGGCGGATCCTCACCCGCGGCCTGCGCGGGGCGTTCCGCGGCGCGGCCGAGCAGATCTCGGCCTCGATCGAGGCGATGAGCCGCAGCGCCGACCGGCTGGCCGAGGCGAACGCGGCCCGGGTGGCGCTCGCCGACGAGCTGGAGCACGCCGTGCTGCGGGTCTCCGAGCAGGTCGCGACGGCCGCCACCGAGATGGGCGCCTCGGCCAACGGGCTGGCCGACTTCGCCCGGGCGGCGGTGACCGAGGCCGAGCGCGGGCTCGAGACCGTGACGTCACTGCGGAGCGCGGCCGACCAGATCCTCAGCGCCGTCGACCTGATCAACCAGGTGGCCAAGCAGACCCGGCTGCTGGCGCTGAACGCGACCATCGAGGCGGCCCGGGCCGGCGAGGCCGGTCTCGGCTTCGGCGTGGTGGCCGGCGAGGTCAAGTCGCTGGCCGACGCGACCAGTGGCTCGAGCGGCGAGATCATGGGCCACGTCAACGAGGTGCAGGAGGTGGCGGCGGACGCCATCGCCGTGCTGGAGCGGGTCACCGACAGCATCCGGGAGATGAGCGGGCTGACCAACGGCATCGCCGTCGCGGTCGACGGCGGGCCCGGGGTGGACGGGCTGTCCCAGCTGGCCGAGGTGTTGCGGGGCGAGGTCAGCCGGTTCGTGGCGACGGCCCGGAAAAGCTAGCAGCGGCCCGGAAAAGCCAGCAGCGGCCCCGAAAAGCTAGCCGAAAAGCCGGCGACCGAGCCGGCGAAGCTAGCGCTCGAACTGGGCGTCGATCTCGGCGCGGGTGGGCAGCGCGCTCGAGGCGCCGAGCCGCTGCACGCAGACCGCGCCGGCCGCGGTCGCCCAGCGCACCGCCTCCAGCAGGTCGCGCCCCTCGCCCCAGGCGACGGCGAGCGCGGCGGTGAACGCATCGCCGGCCGCGGTCGTGTCGACGGCCTCGACCGCGTGCGCGGGCACGTGCTCGTCGCGGCCGTCGCGCTCGGCGAAGCGGGAGCCGTCACCGCCCAGGGTCAGCACCACGCGCGGCACGAGCGCGAGCAGCCCGGGCACATCGGGGGTCTCGGTGCCGGTGATGGCCTGCGCCTCGCTCTCGTTGACGACCAGCAGGTCGACGTTCGCCAGCAGCTCGGGCGGCAGCTCGCGGGCCGGCGCCGCGTTGAGGACCGTGCGGGTGCCGCCGGCGCGGGCGGCCCGGCACGCGGCGATCACCGTGCCGACCGGGATCTCCTGCTGGCAGAGCAGCACGTCGCCGTCGGCGATGACCCGCTCCTCGGCCTCGGTGAGGTCGGTGAACGTGCTGTTGGCGCCGGGCGAGACGAGGATCGAGTTCTCCCCGGCGCGGTCGACCATGATGACCGCGACGCCCGAGGCGCCGTAGCTGGTGCGCAGGTGCGCGGTGTCGACGCCGGCCGAGTTGAGCCGGGCGTTGAGGGTGACGCCGAACGAGTCCGAGCCGATCGCGCCGAGGAAGACCGCATGGCCGCCGGCCCGGGCGGCGGCGATCGCCTGGTTTGCGCCCTTGCCGCCGGGCATCATCACGAACTCGTCGCCGAGCACGGTCTCGCCCGGCAGCGGCAGGCGCGCGGCCACCCCGACCAGGTCCATGTTGGCGCTGCCCGCGACCACGATGCGAGGCGCCACGGCTTACGCCGCCCGGGCGGTGTAGCGGTCGCCGAACCGGTCGACGACCAGCGGCATGCCGAACGTCTTGGTCAGATTGTCGGCGGTCATCACGTCGCCGAGCGGGCCGGCCGCCACGATCGTGCCCTCGCGCAGCAGCATGCCGTGGGTGAAGCCGGGCGGGATCTCCTCGACGTGGTGGGTCACCAGCGCCATGGCCGGCGAGTCGGGGTCGAGGGCGAGCTCGGTGAGGCGCGCGACGAGGTCTTCCCGGCCGCCGAGGTCGAGGCCGGCGGTCGGCTCGTCGAGCAGCATGAGCTCGGGGTCGGTCATCAGCGCCCGGGCGATCAGGGTGCGCTTGCGCTCGCCCTCGGAGAGGGTGCCGAACTCCCGCTCGATCAACGCGCCCATGCCGAGCTGGTCGAGCAGCTGCCGGGCCCGGCGCTCGTCCTGCGGGTCGTAGCTCTCCCGCCAGCGGCCCACCACCGACCAGGCCGCGGTCACCACCACGTCGAGCACGCGCTCGGCCGGCGGGATGCGCTCGCCGAACTGGCCGGTGGACAGGCCGATCCGGGTGCGCAGCTCGTTGACGTCGGTGCGGCCCAGACGCTCGCCCAGCACGTACGCGGTGCCGCGCGACGGGTGCAGCCGGGCCGACGCCAGATTGAGCAGGGTCGTCTTGCCGGCGCCGTTGGGGCCCAGGATCACCCACCGCTCGTCCAGCTCGACCTGCCAGGACAGGCTGCGGACCAGGAAGTTGCCACTGCGGATCACGCTGACGCGGTCGAACGCGATGACGGTGTCCTCGTGGGGCGGGATGCGTACGACAGGTTCGAGCACGCGTCCATCCAACCACGGGTGGCACCGGCTTCCGACTACCCGGTGGTCGAGCCGAAGACCTCGTCGCGGACCGCGTCCAGCGCGGTGTGCAGGGCGCCGTGCAGGACCGGCTCGTCCTCCACGCCGGCGATCACCACCTTGGGCGTGACCAGGGTGATCGCCGCCACCTCGCGCTCGACCCGCTCGGCCAGACCGGGCCCGCCGGCCTGGCTCACCTCGCCGGCCAGCACGACCAGCGGCGGGTCCAGCACCACGCAGGCGGCGGCCACACCGAGGGCCAGCTTCTCGGCCAGCTCGTCGAGCACCTGGTCGCCGGCCTCGCCCGCGGCGACCGCCGAGCGGATGACGTCGGCCGCCTCGGCGCCCCGGAAGCCGTACTTCTTGCCGATCGCCCGCACCGCGTCGCCGCCGGCGATGGTCTGGAAGCCGCCGCGCACGCCGCCCTTCTGCGACCGCTTGCCCTGGTGACGAGGAACCTCGGTGCCGGCGACGGCGAGGTAGCCGATCTCGCCCGCCGCGCCGGTCGCGCCCTGGTGCAGCTTGCCGCCGATGACGCTGGCCAGACCGACGCCGCGGCCGGCCCAGACCAGGACGAAGTCGCTCTCGCCCTTGGCCGCGCCGGTGCTCTGCTCGGCGATCGCGGCCAGGTTCACGTCGTTGCCGAAGACGACCGGGGTGCTCAGGTCGCGGCGCAGGTCGTCGAGAAGGCCGCGGTGCCAGCGCGGCAGGTCCCAGGCGAACGAGATCTCGCCGCTCTCCGGGTCGACCAGGCCGGGGGTGCCGAGGACGACCCGGCGTACCGAGGTCATGTCGGTGCCGGCCTCGGTCGCGGCCTGGACGACCGCGTTGTGCACGACGCCGACCGGGTCGTCGGTGTCCTTGGTGGACTGCTCGACCCGGCTCACGATGGCGCCGGTGATGTCGGCGCAGGCGGCCACCACGCGTTCCGGCCCGACATCGACGCCGATCACGTGGGCGCTACCCGGAGTGACCGCATAGAGCTGCGCGTTCGGCCCGCGGCCGCCGGCCTGCTCGCCGACCCGGCGCACCAGCCCGCGTTGCTCGAGCCGTTCGACCAGCTGCGAGGCGGTGACCTTGCTCAGGCCGGTCATCTCGCCCAGCTGCGCGCGGGTGAGCGGACCCCGGGCGAGCAGCAGCTCGAGCGCCGCGCGGTCGTTGAGAGCGCGCAGCAGCCGGGGCGTGCCGGGAAGGCGAGTGGCGGCCATTTTGTCGTCCCCTAGTATTTAGGATTGTTTCCTATTAGATTCGGAGCGCCCGAGTTCGTAGCCGCAGCGTAACGGTCGGCATCGTCGCCGTCCGCAGCACACGTCATCGACTCGGAGCGATCATGGCAGCTCGCGGGCAGGCTGAGCCAGAGTTGCGTCACCGGAAGGACACCATGGCGAACGATCACGGGCTGCGCCGCCTCGCCCTCGGCACGCTGCTCGCCGCATTTCCCGGCAAGTCCGCCCCGCCGTGGGCGCTGGAGCTGCTGGCCGACGGCCTGGCCGGGCACACCTTGTTCGGCTACAACATCGAGACGGCCGCCCAGGTCGCGGCGCTGACGGCGGAGCTGCGTTCGGCCCGGCCCGACGTGCTGGTCGCGATCGACGAGGAGGGCGGCGACGTCACCCGCCTGGGGCACCGCACCGGCAGCCCCTATCCGGGGAACGCGGCGCTCGGCGCCGTCGACGACACCGGCCTCACCCGGCAGGTGTACGCGGCCATCGGCCGCGACCTGGCGGCGGCCGGCGTCAACCTCGACCTCGCCCCGACTGTCGACGTCAACACGGCCGACGACAACCCGATCATCGGGACCCGGTCGTTCGGGTCGTCGCCGCTGCTGGTGGCGCGGCATTCGGCGGCCGCCGTGGCCGGCCTGCAGTCGGCCGGGGTGGCGGCCTGCGCCAAGCACTTCCCGGGGCACGGCGCGACCATGGCCGACTCGCACCTGGAGCTGCCGACCGTCGACGCGCCGCTCGACCTGGTGCGCGAGCGCGACCTGCCGCCGTTCGCCTCGGTGGTGGCGGCCGGGACCCAAGCGATCATGACGGCCCACATCCGGGTGCCGGCGCTGACCGGGGACGATCCGGCCACGTTCAGTACGGCGGCGCTGGAGTCGCTGCTGCGGCGGGAGCTCGGGTTCACCGGGGCCATCGTCACCGACGCCCTCGAGATGAAGGGTGCGGCGCTGGCGGCGGGGAGCATCCCGCGAGCGGCGGCGCGGGCGCTGGCGGCCGGCGCCGACCTGTTGTGCATCGGGGCGGAGGTGGACGCGGCGCTCGTCGAGGCGGTGGTGGCCGAGATCGTCGCGGCCGTGCGGGATGGCCGGCTGGCACCTGCTCGATTGGAGGAGGCTTTCGCTCGTACGGCCGAGATGGCGCGATGGAGCGCGACTCCCCGCAGTGAGGGTGAGCACGACGCCGGCCTGGGTGTCGCCGCCGCCCGGCGTGCGGTGCGGGTCGAGGGTTCCCTGGCCGAGCTGAAGTCGCCGCTGGTGGTGCAGCTGACGTCGGGGCACTCGATCGCCGAGGGACGCGTGCCCTGGGGGCTGCGCCCGCACCTGAACGGGACCGAGCAGATCGACGTGGTCGCCGCCTCCGCCTCACCCACCGACCTCGCCGCCCACGCCTCGGGCCGGCCGATCGTGGTGGTCGGCCGGCACGTGCACCGCTCGCCCGACTCGCGGTCCCTGATCGAGACGCTGGCCGCCGACCACCCGGTCGCGGTCGTGGAGATGGGCTGGCCGTCGGCGTGGCGCCCGGCCGGCTGCCGCGCGTTCGTCACCACGCACGGCTCCTCGCTCGCGAACGGCCGGGCCGCCGCCGAGGCGCTGGGACTCGCCCCGTCCTGATCTCCCCGTCACACCTTCTTGAACACGTTCAAGTCTCCCCCTACGCTGAGGGAGTCTTAGTTGAACGTGTTCAAGGAGGCGGCCCACGATGGACCCCAAGGTCTGGATGTACCTGCTCTACCTCGCGGTCAGCGTGGGGCTGACCGTCTGGGTGGCGACCACGCTGTCCCGCAACGGGCTGGTCTTCCTCGAGGACGTCTTCGCCGACGACAAGCTCGCCCGGGCCGTGAACCAGCTGCTGGTGATGGGCTTCTACCTGCTCAACCTCGGCTATGTGGCGTTCGCGATGCGGTCCGGCGCGCGGGTCGCCGACACCAGCGAGGCGCTCGAGACGCTGTCGACGAAGATCGGCCTGGTGCTGCTGGTGCTCGGCGCCCTGCACTTCTGCAACGTCTTCTTCCTCAACCGCTACCGGCGCGGGCGCATCCGGCAGCAGCAGGGCCGGCCGCCGCTGCCGCCGGCCGGGCGGCTCCCGATGCACCCGCAGCAACCGATCCCGCCGATGGCACCGCCGGCCCAGGCATGAGCCCCGGCTCCGACCCGGCCGGTCACGGGGCCGGCCGGGTCGGGTTCTTCACGGTGCTCTTCGACGAGGGCTGCCCGATCTGCCGGACGGCGCGCCGGTGGCTGGCGAGCCGGGCCCAGCTGGTGCCGTTGTACTTCGTTCCGGCCGGGTCGGCGGAGGCCCGCCGGCGCTTCCCCGGGCTCGACCACGCGGCCACGTTGCGCGATCTCACGGTGGTCGCGGACGACGGGACCTATTACACCGGGGACGGCGCGTGGCTGGCCTGCCTGTGGGCGCTGACGGATTACCGGGCCGCGGCCCTGCGGCTGAGCACGCCGCGTCTGCTGCCGGCGGCGCGGCGTTTCGTCGCAGCGGCTTCGGCGGTACGGGAGGGGACGCGCTCGCCCGGGCCTTCGCCGCTCTTGTCGGCGGACTACGGTGACCAGTGTGACGACCGCTGCCGCTGAACCCGATTCGCCGGAACCGGCCGACAAGCCGCGGCGGGCTCGCGGGGAGCAGACCCGGCAGCTGATCCTCGAGACGGCGCTGCGGCTGTTCCGCGAGCGTGGCTACGCCGAGACGACCATGCGCGCGATCGCCAAGGAGGCCGGGGTCGCGGTCGGGAACGCGTATTACTACTTCGACTCGAAAGAGCACCTGATCCAGGGGTTCTACGACCGCAACCAGGCCGCGCACCGAGAGGCGGTTTCGGCGGTGCTGGCCGGCGAGAAGGACTTCGCGGCCCGGCTGCGCGGGGTGCTGCACGCGGGCATTGACGTGAACGCGCCGTACCACTCGTTCGCGGCGACCTTCTTCAAGAGCGCGGCTGAGCCGACGTCGCCGCTCAGCCCGTTCTCCCGCGAGTCGTCGCCGGCCCGGGACGCGTCCATCGCCATCTTCCGCGACGTGGTCGAGGGGTCGTCGGCCAAGCTCGACCCGGAGCTGCGCAAGGAACTGCCGGAGCTGCTCTGGCTGGGCTGGATGGGCGTCATCCTCTTCTGGGTGTACGACAAATCGCCCGAGCAGCGGCGGACCAGGCGCCTGATCGACGGGGCGGTGCCGCTGATCGACCGGTTGGTGGCGCTCTCCCGGCTGCGCGTGTTGCGGCCCGCCCTGCGCCAGATCCTGGCCCTGATCGAGAACATCCGCCGGGACGACTGATCACCCTCGGTAAGCTTCCGCACTCATCACCCTGCGTAACGCCTAAGCGGCGTAAATACGCCTCCGCCCCCTACTTTCAGGATTTGTCGCCTATATTGGGCTAGCCGAACGGCCATTTCGGCCACGCAGAGCTTCCGGGCCCACTCCGCCGGCACGTAGCGTTATGTCAGCAGGTGGGTCTGGGGATGTTGCGGGGACTCGGACTTCGGGACCAGTCCGAGTCCCCGCGACGCAGGACGGTGAGCCGGGCGTGGCGATTTCGGGAGCAATCCGCCGCGCCCGGCTCACGTCGTTGCCGGCCTTTGTCAGCGCGGCACGCCAGGGATGGCGGCCGGGCGGAAGGCGCGCAGGCGGAGGCTGTTGAGGACGACGAAGACCGAGCTCAGCGCCATCGCGGCGCCGGCGATCATCGGGTTGAGCAGGCCGGCGGCGGCCAGCGGCAGGGCGGCCACGTTGTAGGCGAAGGCCCAGAACAGGTTGCTCCGGATGATGGTGAGCGTGCGGCGGGAGAGCCGGACCGCGTCCACCGCCGCCGTCAGGTCATCGCGGACCAGGGTCAGGTCCGAGGCCTGGATCGCCACGTCGGTGCCGGCACCCATGGCCAGACCGAGGTCGGCCTGGGCCAGGGCGGCGGCGTCGTTCACGCCGTCGCCGACCATGGCCACCGAGCGGCCGTCGGCCTGGAGGCGCTTGACCACGTCCACCTTGCCGGCCGGGAGCACGCCCGCGAAGACCTTCGCGATGCCGGTCTCGGCCGCCACGGCCTCGGCCACCGGACCGGCGTCGCCGGTGACCAGCATCGGCTCCAGGCCCAGACGCTTGAGCTGGGCGATGGCGGCGGGGCTGGTCGGGCGTACGGCGTCGGCGAGGGCGATCCACCCGCGCACCCGGTCGTCCACGCGGACCTCGACCCAGGTCGCCGTCCGATGGTGGTCGCCGGGCGGCGCGCCCGCGCCGACCTCGACCCGGACGTCGCCGACCCGGCCGCGCACACCCACCCCGGCCGTCGCCCGGAAGTCGGTGACCGGCGGAAGCTCACCCCGCTCCAGGCCGGCGGCGGTGATCGCCCGGCCCAGCGGATGCTCCGAGCCCGCCTCGACGGCGCCGGCCAGAATCAGCAGCTCATCCACCCCCGAGCGCCCTGCCGCGCGCAGATCGACCGTCTCACCGCCCTCGGCCCGGTGAGGGGCCTGCGCGCTCAGATCGACCGTCTCGCCGCCGTCGGCCGGGTGAAGCACCGCGACCGTCGCGCCGTCGTCGGCCGGAGCGAGCACCACGTCGATCACCGACATGCGGCCCGTCGTGACGGTTCCCGTTTTGTCAAGCACGATCGTGTCCACCCGGCGCGTGGACTCCAGCGCCTCCACCCCGCGGATCAAGATGCCCAGCTGAGCGCCCCGCCCGGTGCCCACCAGCAGCGCCGTCGGGGTCGCCAGGCCCAGCGCGCACGGGCAGGCGATGATCAGCACGGCCACCGCGGCCGTGAACGCCGCCGACGCGCCGTGGCCGGCGCCCAGCCAGAAGCCGAGCGTCGCCACCGCCAGGGCGATCACCGCCGGGACGAAGACGGCCGAGATGCGGTCGGCCAGGCGCTGCACCGCCGCCTTGCCGTTCTGGGCCTCCTCGACCAGGCGCGCCATCTGTGCCAGCTGGGTGTCGGCGCCGACCCGGGTGGCCCGGACCGTCAGGCGGCCGCCCGCGTTCACCGTCGCGCCGGTCACCCGGTCGCCCGGGCGCACCTCGACCGGGACCGACTCGCCGGTGAGCAGGCTCTGGTCGACCGCGGAGACACCCTCGACCACGACGCCGTCGGTGGCCAGCTTCTCCCCCGGGCGTACCCGGAAAAGGTCGCCCACCCGCAGGTCGGCCGCCGGGATCGAACGCTCCTGGCCGTCCCGCAGGAGCGTCACCGACTTCGCGCCGAGCGAGAGCAGCGAGCGCAGCGCAGCGCCCGCACGCCGCTTGGCGCGCGCCTCCAGATAGCGCCCGGCCAGCAGGAACGTGGTGACGCCGGCCGCCGCCTCGAGATAGATGGCGTCGCCGTCGCGGGCGGTCAGCGAGAACGGATGGGTCATGCCGGGCATGCCGGCGTCGCCGAGGAACAGCGCCCACAGCGACCAGCCGAAGGCCGCCAGCGTGCCGACCGAGACCAGCGTGTCCATGGTCGCGGCGCCGTGCCGCAGGTTGACGAACGCGGCCCGGTGGAACGGCCAGCCGCCGTAGACGACGACCGGCGCGGCCAGCGTCAGCGACAGCCACTGCCAGTACGTGAACTGCCAGGCCGGCACCATCGCGAGCAGGATCACCGGCAGGCTGAGCACCGCCGAGATCAGCAGCCGGTCGCGAAGCGGATCACGCGTCGGCGCCACCGTCGGCGATGACTTCGCCCGAAATGTCGCGCTGTACCCGGTCTTTTCGACGACCGCGATCAGATCTTCCGGGGTGACGGCCGGCGGGACGACGGCCCGCGCCTTCTCGGTGGCGTAGTTGACGGTGGCGGCCACGCCGTCGAGCCGGTTCAGCTTCTTCTCGATGCGACTGGCACACGACGCGCACGTCATGCCGCCGATCTCGAGCTCGATGACCCGTTCCACGCCTCCACCATATACCCCTTGGGGGTACCTAGGGCATGGTGGAGGCGTGGATCACGAGCGGATCTAGGAGCTGGCCGCCGACGTCTTGACCAGCGTGCGGATCTGCCGGAGCAGCACCGACAGGGCGGCCAGCTCGGCCGGGGTGTCGTCGACGTTGCCCATCGCGTTCGACGCCCGCGCGATCGACGCCGCGTTGACGTGCTCCCACTGCGAGACGCGGTCTTCGGCCGACGACTCCGCGGACGTCGACTCGATCACCTCGACGGTCAGCGCCGCCAGTGCCGCGTACAGGTCGTAGCGCAACGCCATCCGGGCCAGCGTCTGCCACCGGTCGCCGCGCGGCAGCTTCGAGATGTGCGAGAGCAGCTGGTCGATCTGGAAGCGCTCGGACAGCACGAAGTAGACCTTCGCCACCTCGGTCGCGTCGCGGCCGGTCAGCGCGCTCGCGGTCAGCACGTCGAGCAGGCCGAAGCCGTAGTTCGCCCAGGTCACGCGCTCGGCCTGGTCGAGCGGCACGCCCTTGTCGACGAGCGTCGCCACATGCTCGTCCATCGAGCGGCGTTCGATGCCGACCAGTACCGACGGCAGCTGGGGCAGCAGCTCGCGCACGCCGTCCTTGAGCTTGGCGATCTCGCCGGCCACGTCGATCGGCGAGCGGCGGGTGCTGACCAGCCAGCGGACGGCCCGGTCGAGCAGCCGTCGCGACTCGAGGAAGACCAGGATCTGCGCCGAGGTCGGCACCCGGTTGTCCAGCGCCTCGGCGTCCGCCCAGATCTCGGAGAGGCCATAGGCTTCACGGACCACCACGTACGCCCGCATGACGTCGGCCGCCGAGGCCCCGCTCTCCTCCATCGCCCGGAAGACGAACGACGTACCGCCGCGGTTGACCACCTCGTTGACCAGCGCCGTCGAGATGATCTCCCGGCGCAGGCGGTGACCGGCCATCCGGCCCGCGAAGCGCTCGCGCAGCGGCGTCGGGAAATACCGGGCCAGCACGTCGTTGGTCCACGGCTCGTCGACCAGCTCGTCGGCGAGCACCTCGCGTTCGAGCGAGATCTTCACGTACGCGAGCAGGACCGCGAACTCCGGAGCCGTCAGCCCCTCGCCGTTCTCGTAGCGCGTGGCCAGCTCGGCGTCGCTCGGCAGCGCCTCCAGCTCGCGGTTGAGCTGCCCGCTCGCCTCCAGCGAGGTCAGCATCCGCCGGTGCACCGGTAGCAGGGAGTGGGCCTGCGCCCGGGCGTTGCCGAGCGCCGCCGCCTGCTCGTAGTTGTCCCGCAGCACCAGCGCCGCGACCTCGTCGGTCATCTGCGCGAGCAACGCGTCGCGGTCGGGGACGCTCAGCTCCCCGTCGGTGACCGCGCCGCCGAGCAGGATCTTGATGTTGACCTCGTGGTCGGAGCAGTCGACGCCGGCGGTGTTGTCGATGAAGTCGGTGTAGATGCGGCCGCCGGCCCGGGCGAACTCGATGCGCCCGCGCTGGGTGAGCCCGAGGTTGCCGCCCTCGCCGACGACCTTCACCCGCAGCTCCGACCCGTTGATCCGGATCGGGTCGTTGGTCTTGTCACCGACGTCGGCGTGCGTCTCCGAGGTCGCCTTCACGTACGTGCCGATGCCGCCGTTGAACAGCAGATCGACCGGCGCCTTGAGGATCGCCTTCATCAGCTCGGTCGGGCTGATCGCGGTGACGTCGCCGAGGTCGAGCGCGGCCCGCACTTCCGGCGAAATCGGGATCGATTTAGCAGTACGCGGATAAACGCCCCCGCCCTTGCTGATCAGCTCGGCCGAGTAGTCGGCCCACGAGGAACGGGGCAGATCGAACAAACGCTGCCGTTCGGCGAACGAAGCCGCCGCGTCCGGCGAGGGATCGAGGAAGATGTGCCGGTGGTCGAACGCGGCGATAAGCCGGATATGTTCGGACAGAAGCATCCCGTTGCCGAACACGTCGCCGGACATGTCACCCACGCCGACCACGGTGAAGTCCTCGGTCTGGGTGTCGACGCCGAGGTCGCGGAAGTGCTTCTTGACCGACTCCCAGGCGCCGCGCGCGGTGATGCCCATCTTCTTGTGGTCGTAGCCGGCCGAGCCGCCGCTCGCGAACGCGTCGCCGAGCCAGAAGTCCTTGCCGACCGAGATCTCGTTGGCGATGTCGGAGAACGTCGCCGTGCCCTTGTCCGCCGCCACCACCAGATAGGGGTCGTCGCCGTCGTGCCGGACCACGTCCCGCGGCGGGATGATCTTGCCGCTGTGGATGTTGTCGGTGACGTCGAGCAGGGCGGTGATGAACCGCTTGTAGCACTCGACGGCCTCGTCCCGATCGCCCGGCTTCTGCTTCAGGACGAACCCGCCCTTGGCGCCCACCGGCACGATCACCGCGTTCTTCACCATCTGGGCCTTGACCAGGCCGAGCACCTCGGTGCGGAAGTCCTCGCGCCGGTCCGACCAGCGCAGGCCGCCGCGGGCCACGGCGCCGAACCGCAGGTGCACGCCCTCGAACCGCGGCGAGTACACGAAGATCTCGTACTTCGGGCGCGGCTCGGGCAGGTCGGGGATGGCCTTGGGATCGAGCTTGAACGCCACGTAGTTCTTCGGCCGGCCGTCCGGGCCACGCTGGAAGAAGCTGGTGCGCAGCGTCGCCCGCACGAGCGTCAGGTAGGAGCGCAGGATGCGGTCCTGATCAAGGCTGTCGACCCCGTCGAGCAGCTCGGTGACCCGCTCGACGATCTCGTCGGCCAGCCGCGAGCGCTCCGACTCGCCGACCTCCAGCCGCGGCGAGAAGCGGGTCTCGAACAGCGAGACCAGCAGGCGGGCGATCTCCGGGTAGGCGATGAAGGTCGACTCGATGTAGCGCTGGGAGAAGACGCTGCCGGCCTGGCGCTGATATTTCGCGTACGCCCGGAGCACCACCACTTGCCGCCAGGTGAGCCCGGCCCGCAGGACCAGCTCGTTGAAGCCGTCGACCTCGGCCTCGCCCCGCCAGGCCGCCGCGAACGCGTTCTCCACCTGCGGACGCACCTCGGCCAGCTCACGATGCCCGGCCGGGGGGCGCAGCCCGAAGTCGTAGAGGTAGATCGTCCCGTCGGCGCGGCGGATCTCGTACGGCCGCTCGTCCACCACCTGCACGCCGAGCGAATGCAGCACCGGAAGCACCGCCGAGAGCATCATCGGCTCGCCGTAGCGGTAGACCTTGAACCGCACGTCGTGGTCGTCGGGCTCGGGCTCGCCGGTCTTGCCCGGCCGCCGCTTGCGGTAGAGGTGCATCTCGAGCTGGCCCTCTTCCTCCAAGAGCTCCAGCTTCGCGAGATCCTGCATTCCCTCGTACGGCGTATGGCCGTCCTTGTAGCTGTCGGGATACGCCGCCGCGTACCGCCCGAACAGCTCCCGCGCCGGCTCCTCGCCCAGTTTCCGCTCGAGCACCAGGGAGAAGTCGTCGTCCCACATCCGGGTCGCGTCGGCCAGCATCTCGGCCAGCGCGTTCGGGTCGACCTGGCCCGGCGGGTCGGCCGGGTCGGTGCGCACGATGAAGTGGATCCGGGCCAGCATCCGCTCGGTGACCCGGGTCGTGTAGTCGACGCCGATGCCGTTCAGCTCGCGCAGCAGGATCTCCTGCATCCGCAGCCGGTTACCGGTGGTGAACCGGTCGCGCGGCATGTAGATCAGGCAGGAGATGAACCGGCCGTACCCGTCCCGGCGCAGGAAGAGGCGCAGCTGACGGCGGCCGGCCATGCGCAGGACGCCGATCACCGCCTCGTACAGGTCATCGGTCTTGATCTGGAAGAGCTCGTCGCGCGGATAGGTCTCCAGGATCTGCAGCAGGTCCTTGCCGGAGTGGCCGCGCGGGGACAGGCCGGACCGGTCGAGCACCTCCATCACCTTGCGCTTGACCACCGGCAGCTCGCGCACGCTGGTGCGATAGGCCGAGCTCGAGAACAGGCCGAGGAAGCGGCGCTCGCCGATCACCTGGCCGCGGTCGTCGAACGTCTTGACCCCGATGTAGTCCAGGTACGCCGAGCGGTGCACGGTGGCCCGCGAGTTGGCCTTCGTGATCACCAGCAGGCGCTTCTCCAGGGCCCGCTTGTACGCCTCGGGCGTCATCGAGGAGAGGGCGCGCGGGTTCGAGTCGCCGCGCAGGATGCCGAGGCCGGTCCCGGGCACCGCGTTGAGCACGTCGCCGTCCAGGCGGTACTCCCGGTAGCCGAGGAACGTGAAGTGGTCGTGGGCCAGCCACTTGAGCAGCTCGGTCGTGTCGGTGACGTCCTTGTCCGGAACCGGCAGCTTGGCCTCCGACCCGCGGGCGGCGGCCAGCTCGTCGGCGATCACCAGGGCCCGCTGGCGCATCCGCGGCCAGTCCTCGACCGCGTCGCGCACGTCGGTCAGCACCCGGCGGACCTCGTTGTGCAGCTGCTCGCGGGCCTCCTCGCGGCGTACCGGGTCGATCTCGATCCGGATCCAGCTCTCCACCAGGTCGCCGTCGATCGCGTCGTCGGGCTCGACGTCGGCGGCGAGCTCGGACAGCGCGCCCAGCGGCTCGCGCCGGACCACGATCAACGGGTGGACCAGCAGGTGCACCTGCAGCTGGTGGGCGGTCAGCAGCGCGATCACGGAGTCGACCAGGAACGGCATGTCGTCGGTGACGATCTGCACGACCGTGTGGCACTGGGAGCCGCTGGGTGGCGTGATCGCCAGCTTGAGCTCGCCCGGCAGCCGGACGGCGGCCAGCTCGCGGTGCGCGATCGCGGCGTCGTACATCTCCTGCGCGGTGAAACCGACCAGTTCCTCGTCCGGCGCGAACCGCCAGAAGCGGCTGACCAGCGACGCGGTCGCGTGGTCGGCGCCGGCCACCTCGACGGCCTGCGCCACCAGGCGCTCGCCGTTGGGCAGTGGCTCGTCCAGCTCGCCCTCGTCGGACGCGCCGAGCCGGCCCGTGAGGGCGAGCCCGGGGCCCTGCGAAAGGTCCAGCTCAGGATCGGTGGTCGAGTCTGATTCCGACGGAGTCTCGTCGCCGAAAACCATGGCCTTGGTGCTCCCCTCACCCACGACACTGTGGGTTCGAACGTGTCGCAGACAGCGTAGAACGGGCCGGGCACCACGGATCACACCCGTAGTGGGATCGGTCCGATCCACGGCAAATTTGCTGTACGTCACCCCCACCGGGCCCACGCGACGGGCGTGTCTTTATTACCGTTCCGTAGCATCGCTTGCGATGTACCCGGGGAAGGGGAGCTCATGCGTGACCGTCGTGACCCGACCAGCCGCCGCACGGCCGCCGTTCTGGCCGCGTTGGCCCTGGTCGCGGGCGGCCTGTCGGCCTGTTCGAAGGACGGGCCGGACGGCACGGTCAAGGACTTCCTGGCCGGCTGGCGCAGCGGCGACCTGAGCGCGGTCGGCTTCGTCAGCGCCGACGGCGGCAAGGTCTCGGCCAACGAGGTCGTCGACCAGCTGAAGACGCTCTCCGGTGACCTGGCCAAGCAGCCGCTGGTGCTGACCACGGTCAGCGACCCGAAGGTGACCGGCGACATCGCCTCCAGCACGATCAAGCTGGACTGGACGCTGCCGGGCGGCGCGCCGTGGTCGTACAACAGCACGGTCCGGCTCACCAAGCAGAAGAGCGACGGCTGGCGGGTGATCTGGGAGCCGGCGATCGTGCAGACCGAGCTGGCGGCCGGCGACAAGCTGGGCGTCCGCCGGATCGCCACCAAGCGCGGCCCCATCGAGGACGCGAAGGGCGAGGCGCTCGTGACGCCGCGCCCGGTGGTCACCATCGGGGTCACCCCGGTGAACATCAAAAACTTGGCACAGTTGCAGAAGGACCTGGCGGCGGCGTTCAAGAAGATCAAGGTCAACGTCGACATGTCCAATCTCGCCGATCGCGTGAAGAACGCCGACGACGGAGCGTTCATCGACCTGGTCACGCTGCGCCGGCCCGACTACGACAAGATCCGCGACACCGTACGCCCGCTGGAGGGCACCGTGTTCCGCGAGGAGAACCGCAACCTCGCCCCCACGCGCGTCTTCGCCCGCGCCCTGCTCGGCACGGCCGACGAGGCGACCCGCGAGGACATCGACGCCAACCCCGAGGCGGTCGCGCAGGGCGACATCGTCGGGCACGGCGGCCTGCAGCAGCGGTACGACACGACGCTGCGCGGGACGGCCGGGATTTCCGTGGTGATCGCCCGTGAGGCCGCCGACGGCACGGTCAGCGACTCGCAGCTCTACAGCACCAAGGCGGTCGACGGTAAGCCGATCAAGGTCACCCTCGACACCAAGGTGCAGAACGCCGCCGACGCCGCCCTCGCGACCCAGAAGCAGCCGAGCTCGCTGGTGGCCATCAAGGTCAGCGACGGCTCGATCCTGGCCGTCGCCAACGGCCCCGACGGCGGCACGGTCGACACGGCGCTCACCGGGCAGGTCCCGCCCGGATCGACGTTCAAGACCGTTTCCGCGTACGGGTTGCTGCAGAAGAAGGTCGTCACCGCCGACACCCCCGTCGACTGCCCCAAGACCGCGACGGTGACCGGCCGGGAGTTCAAGAACTCGGGCGACGAGGAGTTCGGCAAGGTCCCGTTCCACATCGACTACTCCAAGTCGTGCAACACCGCGTTCGTCGGCCTGGCCCCGAAGCTCGGCGCCGAGGGCCTGCAGAGCGCCGCCAAGGATCTCGGGCTGGGCGGCCAGTGGGACCTGGGGATCGAGGCCTTCAGCGGCAAGGTCTCCCCCGCCGACAGCCCGACCGAGCTGGCCGCCGCCGCCTTCGGCCAGGGCGCGACCGCGGTCAGCCCGGTGGCGATGGCCGGCGTGGCGGCGTCGGTCGCCCGAGGCCAGTTCAAGCAGCCCAAGCTGGTGATCGACCCGGCCCCCGCCAAGCCCGCCCCCGACGGCCCGAAGCTGGACGAGGGCGCAGTCACCGCGTTGCGCGCGATGATGCGCGAGGTGGTGACGAGCGGAACCGGCACGGCGTTGCGCACGGTCAAGGGCGCCCCCGTCTACGGCAAGACCGGAACCGCCGAGTTCGACGAGAGCTCGAAGGACACCCACTCCTGGTTCATCGGCTACCAGGGCGACCTGGCGTTCGCCGTAATGGTCCAGAAGGGCGGCGCCGGCGCCGACGCCGCGGTGCCCTTGGTGGCGAAGTTCCTGAACGCCCTGAACTGATGCAGCCCGCCCGGCCCGGCCCGGCAGCGCGGGCTCGCGGGGCACGGCAGCGCGGGCTCGCGAGGCGCGGCGTCGCCGGGCCAGAGCGACGCGGCAGTTGCCGGGGCTTGGGCAACGCAGCAGCCCGGCTTAGGCGGCAGGGTCAGGCGATGTCGGCCGGGGAGCCGGTGCCAAGGTCGAAGGCCGGCCGTTGTGCGGGAAGCGTAAACCCGTCAGCGGCCGGCAGATCCTCAGCCGGCCGGGGCCGGAGCATGCCCGGGCGAGTCGCCGGCAGCGGCTCGGAGTCGAGCAACGGGTTCTGCCCGAGCGGCCGCGAGGCCAGCCGGACAGGTTCGTCCACCGGTTCCAGCTCCGTCGTCTCAGGCTCGGTCTCCGCGGGTGCTACTTGCTCGGGCTCCGCTTGGTCCAACTCGGCCCGGTCGGGCTCGGCCTGCCCAGACTCGGCCTGCCCAGACTCGGCCTGCTCGGACTCGGCCCATTCGGGCTTGGCTTCGAGGCCTGAAGCCGCCGCGACGTCCACTGCCGCTTCAAAATCACCCGCCGGATCCAGCTCAGCCGCCGGATTCAGCTCGTCGGCATCCCGCCCGCCGGCATCAGGTTCTTCGGAGGTGTCCAGCGCGGCGGCGTCGTTCTTCTCACCTTCAGGGCCCGTTCCACCGGATATTTCCGAAATTTCGTGATCGGCGCCGGGGACGACCTCGGCCTCAACGACCGATCCCGGCTCCTCGACCGTGTCGCCATCCTCGTCGGCCTGCAGCGCCTCGTCAGCCGCCAGCGCCTCGGCAGCCCGCAGCCCCTCTTCGGCGGTTGACATCCCATCCGCCGACAGGCCTTCGCCGGACAAATCCGAAATTTCGAGATTCGTTGGCCCGGTGCGATCCGGCTCAGCGGACTCGGTCTCCGCAGCCTCGGTCTCCGCGAACGCGCCCGCCGCGGGCGTCGGCGCCGCCGGCCTGGCCAGGTCGGCGCGGGCGGCGATCAGGTCGGGGCGGGGTTCGACGTGGTGGGCGACCGCCAACCCCGCCGTCACCGCCGTCGTGATCTCGGCCGCGTACTCGCCGTCCGGGTCGTAGTCGGGGTCGAAGACCGTGATCTCGACGCCCAGGCAGTGCGGCGACTCCACCAGCCCGGCCAGCAGCAGCTCGAGCTCGGGAAAGGCGATCCCCCCGGGCGAGGGCGCGTCCACCGCGGGCATCACGGCCGGGTCGAGGACGTCGACGTCCACGTGGACCCAGTAGCCCGCGCAATCCACCAGTTGGTCGCGGGCCCACTGGGCGGTCCGGGCCGCGCCCTCGGCGCGCAGGGCCGGCACCGGGCGGGTGATGATGCCGGCGGCCTGGAGGTCCAGGCGGTACTCGTCCTGGGCGCGGATGCCGAGGACGACCACGTCGATGTCGCGGAAGTACGGGCGGCGGCCCTCGATCGACGCCAGGTCGGCCTGGCCACGGCCGGTGACCAGCGCCAGGTCCTCGCCGGCTGCGGCGCCCACGTAGGACGCGTTGCCGGGGTGCCGGAAGTCGGAGTGGCCGTCGACGAAGACGAGCCCGATCCGGCCGCCGACCGCCTCGCCCAGGCGGTGCATGGCCAGGCCGGAGCCGAGCAGGATCGAGCAGTCGCCGCCGAGGATCACCGGGAACTCGCCGGCGTCGAGGATGCCGCCGATGCGGTCGGCCAGCTTGCGCGAATAGGCCGCGATCTGGGCGGCGTGCGCCACCCCGTCGCCCGGCCGCCAGTCGCCGGGGTCGTAACGCGGCGGCGTCAGGCAGCCGGCGTCGCGGGCGTGCAGCCGGGTGAGCAGGCCGTGGTCGCGGAGGGCTCCGGGCGCCTTGGCGCAGCCGGGCACCGACGTCGCGGTCGGCGGGCGCAGACCGAGATTGGACGGTGCGTCGAGGACTGCGATCCGGCGCACGGAGCCTCCCGCCTAGAAGAGCGCGCTGGCCAGGGCCCGGCGTGCCCCGGCGACCGCGGGATCGTCCGGGCCGGCCACGCTGAACAGGGACAGAAGATGCTTGCGTACGGCGTCCCGGTCGTCGCCGGCGGTGCGCTTGACCAGGGCGACCAGTCGCTCGTACGCCCGATCGGCCTGCCCCGACAGCACCTCGACGTCGGCCGCCAGCAGTTGCGCCTCGATGTCGTCGGAGTCGGACGCGGCCTTGGCCAGCGCGGCGGCCGGGTCGGCGCCACCCACCCGGCGGTACAGCGAGACCTGAGCCAGGCCGGACTCGGCGGCGGCGTCGGCCGGCGACTCGGCGAGGATTTTCTTGTACGCCTGCTCGGCCGCGTCGAGGTCGCCGACCATCAGCGCGTCGTCGGCCGCGTCGAGGCGCGGGTCGGCGGCCGGCTCGACCGAGATGCCGCCGGCCTTGAGCACCGCGTCGACGTACTGCTTGACCTGGTGCTCGGGCAGTACGCCGGTGAAGCCCTCGACGAGCTGCCCGCCCACGACCGCGACCACCATCGGGATGCCCTGCACGCGCAACGCCTGGGCCAGGCGCGGGTTGGCGTCCACATCGACCTTGCCGAGCACCCAGGAGCCGCCACCGGCCTGCGCGAGCCGCTCGAGCACCGGCGACAGCTGCTTGCACGGCTCGCACCAGTCGGCCCAGAAATCGAGGATGACCGGGGTGCTGAGGGAACGCTCGAGGACGGCCGACTGGAAGTTGGCCTCGGTGACATCGATGATCGTTTCGGGTCCGCCGCTGCCCGGGAAGCCCGCGGGCGCGCCGTCGGCGGGCGCGGCCGGGGACGCGGCCGGGCGGGTCGGCGCCGCCGAGGGCGCGGGGGCCGGGGAGCGCAGCGCGCTGAGATCGACCGCGCCGCGGGTGAAGATCGACGGAGTGGTCCGTGGGTCGCTCATGGTTACCTAGTCTCGCACGCTGACAAGGCGGTTCGCCGTGCCGCGGGGCGGCCGATATCGGACGTCACAACCGCACGTCATCCAGATACTCGACGCCGTCGCCCGCTTGCGCAAGATCCCGGGCCGGCCGCGCGTGCCAGATCACCACGAGCGTTGTGGATAACTCCCGAAAACTGTCGTAGCCGGCGCCTGGAGTCACCCCACCCACTGAACGGGGTGGGGTGGCCTAGGCGGGAAATCACCGGACAAAAGCTCAGAACCGGGCGGGCTCCCGATAGATCCCCCACTCGCCCTTGAGCACGCCGCAGATCTCGCCCAGTGTTGCCTCCGCACGAGCCGCCTCCAGCATCGCGGGGATCATGTTCTCCGACGTGCGCGCCACGGCCACCAGCTGATCAAGAGCGGCTTTCACCCGTACGGAATCGCGGGCCGCCCGCCGATCGCTCAGCTCGCGCTTCTGCACCACCTCGACCTCGTGGGAGACCCGGAGGATCTCCAGCTCCTTCGCGACCGTGCCGGTGTGCGCGTTGACGCCGACGATCCGCTTCTCGTTCTTCTCCAGCGCCTGCTGGTAGACGAACGCCGCCTCGGCGATGTTGGCGGTGAACCAGCCGTCCTCGATGCCGCGCAGGATGCCCGACGTGATGCTGCCGTCGGTGCCGAGCTCGCGGATGCGGGCGAAGATCTCCTCGGCCTCGGCCTCGATGCGGTCGGTGAGCGCCTCCAGGTACCACGAGCCGCCGAGCGGGTCGGCCACGTTGACCACCCCGGTCTCCTCCATCAGCACCTGCTGGGTGCGCAGCGCGATCTCGGCCGACTCGTCGGTGGGAAGCGCCAGCGTCTCGTCGAGCGCGTTGGTGTGCAGCGAGTTCGTCCCGCCGAGGACCGCGGCCAGCGCCTCGACCGCCGTGCGCACCACGTTGTTGACCGGCTGCTGCGCGGTCAGCGAGACGCCGGCGGTCTGCGTGTGGAACTTCAGCCAGAGCGCCTTCTCGCTGGTGGCGCCGTAGTCGTCACGCAGGTGCTGGGCCCAGATGCGGCGGGCGGCCCGGAACTTGGCGATCTCCTCGAAGAAGTCGATGTGCGCGTCGAAGAAGAACGAGAGGCCGGGAGCGAACTGGTTGACGTCGAGCCCGCGGGAGAGCCCGAGCTCGACGTAGCCGAAGCCGTCGGCCAGCGTGTACGCCAGCTCCTGCGCCGCGGTCGAGCCGGCCTCCCGGATGTGGTAGCCGCTCACCGACAGTGGCTTGTACTTGGGAATCGACCGGGCGCAGTACTCCATCAGGTCGCCGATCAGGCGCAGGTGCGGCTCGGGCGCGAAGAGCCACTCCTTCTGCGCGATGTACTCCTTGAAGATGTCGGTCTGCAGCGTCCCGTCGAGGCGCGCCAGATCGGCGCCCTGCCGCTCGGCCGCCACCAGGTACATGCAGAAGACCGGGACGGCCGGCCCCGAGATCGTCATGCTGGTCGTGACGTCCTGCAGGTTGATCCCGCTGAAAAGGACGTCCATGTCGGCGGCGGAGTCGATGGCCACCCCGCAGTGCCCGACCTCGCCGAGCGACTGCGGGTCGTCGGAGTCGCGGCCCATCAGCGTCGGCATGTCGAAGGCAACGCTCAGCCCGCCACCGCCGGCGGCCAGGATCATCTTGTAGCGCTCGTTGGTCTGCTGCGCGTTGCCGAACCCCGCGAACTGGCGGATGGTCCAGGTGCGTCCGCGGTAACCGGTGGGATAGAGACCCCGGGTGTACGGGAACTCGCCCGGCCAGCCGATGCGGTCGAAGCCGGGGTAGGCGGCGCCGTCGGGCGGCCCGTAGACCGGGTCGACGGTCACTCCGGAGAGCGTGGTGAAGTCGGCCTCCCGCTTACGGGAGGCGTCGTAGCGCCGTTGCCAGCGCTCCCGGCCGGCGGCGATGTCGGCAGCATCCATGCCGCCATCGTAGAGGCAAACCTGAACGATCACTAAGGCTGATCGCTCACACCCGGTGGTCGAGAATCCAGCTCTGCGGATTTCCCTTGCGGTAGGCCAGCTTGAGGAACGCCGGGAACATCGCGTCCCGGATGGCGGCGCCGATCGGGCCGGCGGTTTTGCCGCTTCCGTTGCGGCGGCCCTGCGCCACCACCTTCTGCACGCGGGTGCGGCGGGTCTTCTCGTACGCCTCGAGCGCCGCCCCGATGTCGTCCCGGGCGGCCAGGCAGCGGCCGAGCACCACGGCGTCCTCGATGGCCATCGACGCGCCCTGGCCAGAGGACGGCGCGACCGCGTGCGCCGCGTCGCCGGCCAGCACCACCCGGCCGGAGTGCCAGACCGGCACGCGGCGCAGGTCGTCGGTGTTCCACGGGCCGATCGCCACGTCGGTGGCCCGGATGATGGCGGCCGCGGGCAGGTCGTCGCCGGCGAAGAGCCCGATCAGGTGGGCCCGCCACGACTCGGGCGTGTAGTCGCTGGAGCGGACCGGGCGCTTGCTCGGCGGGTTGGCGAACCACCACACCCGGCCGTCGGGCGCCACCGCCCAGCCGAAGAACGACTTGCGGCCGAACGCCATCTGCATGAGGCCGGGCGTGCGGTCGAGGTCGGCGTCGACCGGCCGGTCGGTGAACCCGCCGGTGTTGAGCAGGCCGAGGAACGTCGGCTCGGGGCCGCTGGGATTGAGCAGCTCCCGGACACGGGAACGCAGGCCGTCCGCGCCGACGAGCAGGTCACCTGCGGCCGTCGACCCGTCGGCGAAGTTCGCGATGACGCCGCCGGCGGACGCCGCGGTTGGCCGACCGGCGGGCGGAACGGTGGCGGGCGGAACGGTGGCGGGTGGCGCGGTGGCGGGCGGCGCGGTGGCGGGCGGCGCGGTGGCGGGCGGCGCGGTGGCGGGACGGTCGTGCTCGGTGTAGCCGGTGAGGCGCTTGCCGTACTCGATCGGGATGCCGCGCTCGACGACGGCCGCGCGCAGGGCGCCGTAGAGGTCGGCGCGCCGGATCGTCGTGGTGACGGTGCCGTCGGGGGTCGGTCCGCCGAGCGGGAGAACGGCCAGCCGGCGGCCGGCGCCGTTGACCATGGCCAGATGCGGGGTCGGGAAGCCGGCCGCCAGCACGCGGGCCGGGTCGAGGTCGAGGGCGCGCAGGGCGGTCAGGCCGTTGACGGCCACGGTCACGAAGGCGCCGCGGACGTCGTCCTCGCCCTCGGCTCGGGCCTCGAACAGGCGCGGCGCGAGGCCGGCGCGATGCAGGGCGATGGCGGCGACGGCGCCGGCGATCCCGCCGCCGGCCACCAGAGCTGTTTTAGTCATAACCTGACTATGCATAACATGACTAAGAATCGTCAAGCCCGTAAGCTGATCGCATGGGAGAACCGCGTCGATCGACGCTGGCGATGGTGCTGCTGGCGCTGCTCACCGAGGCGCCCATGCACCCGTACCGGATGCAGCAGGTGATCCGGGAGCGGGGACAGGACCAGCTCGTGAACGTGGCCCAGCGCAACAGCGTCTACCAGGCGCTCGATCGCCTGGTGCGGGACGGCCTGGCCCGGCCGGCGGCGACCGCGCGGGAGGCGGGCCGGCCCGAGCGCACGGTCTACGAGGTCACCGACGAGGGAGCCGCGACGTTCCGGCGCTGGCTGACCGAGATGCTGCCGGCCCCGGCCCGGGAGTTCCCGGAGTTCCCGGCGGCGCTCGCGTTCCTCGCCCCGCTGCCGCCGGCCGAGGTGAAGGCGCTGCTGGAGAAACGGATCGAGGCGCAGGAGGCGCGGCTCACCATCATCCGGGAGCAGGCGCCGCCGGGCATGCCGCGGCTGTTCCTGATCGAGGACGAGTACCGCGCGGCCATGCTCACGGCCGAGATCGCCTGGCTGCGCGGCGTCGTGAAAGACCTGGAGACGGGGGCCTTCACCTGGGACCTGGCGCTGATCCAGCAGACGCTGGCGGCGTTCGCGAGCGCCGGTTAGAGACCCTTGATCAGCTCGTCGGCGGCGGCGTAGGGGTCCAGCTCACCGGCGGCGACGGCGGCGGCGAGCGCGCTCAACGCCGTACCGTCGCGCAGGTTTCCGATCCTCGCCCGCAGCGTGCCGAGGGCGATCGCCTCGACCTCCACCGCGGCCCGCCGCTCCCGGCGGCGGGTCAGCTCGCCGTGTGACTCGAGCCAGCCGCGGTGCTTCCCGATCGCGGCCACCACCTCGTCGATGCCCTCGCCGCGCACGGCGGTGGCCCGCACGACCTGCGGCCGCCAGTCCCCCGGCGCGCGCTCGCCCAGCCCGAGCATCCCCTGGATGTCGCGGTAGGTGGCGTCGGCGCCGGGCCGGTCGGCCTTGTTGATCACGAAGACGTCGGCGATCTCGAGCACGCCCGCCTTGACCGCCTGGATCGCGTCGCCCATGCCCGGCGCGAGCAGCACCAGCGTCGTGTCGGCGAGCGAGGCGATCTCGACCTCGGCCTGGCCGACCCCGACGGTCTCGACCAGGATCACCTCGCAGCCGGCGCCCTCCAGCACGCGTACGGCCTGGGGCGTCGCCGCCGCCAGACCGCCCAGCTGGCCCCGGCTCGACATCGACCGGATGTAGACGCCGGGGTCGGTGGTGTGCTCCTGCATGCGCACCCGGTCGCCGAGGATGGCGCCGCCGGTGAACGGGCTGGACGGGTCGACGGCGAGCACACCGACCCGCCGGCCGGCCGCGCGCAGGGCCCGGACCAGCTCGTTGGTGGTGGTCGACTTGCCCACGCCGGGCGAGCCGGTGAGGCCGACCACCTGGGCGTGGCCGGCGTAGGGCGCGAGCGCCGCGGCCACCTCGGGCAGCGCCGGATCGCCGTTCTCGACCAGGCTGATCAGCCGGGCCACCGACCGCGGATCGCCGTCGCGCGCCCGCGCGACGAGCGTGGGCACGTCGTGCCGGCGACTCACTCCGACGGAACCTTGATGATCAGGGCGTCGCCCTGACCGCCGCCGCCGCAGAGGCCGGCCGCGCCGAGGCCGCCGCCGCGACGCTTGAGCTCGAGCGCCAGGGTCAGCACCAGGCGGGCGCCGGACATGCCGATCGGGTGGCCGAGCGCGATCGCGCCGCCGTTGACGTTCACGACGTCGTCGCCGACGCCGAGCTCGCGCATCGACTGGATGGCGACCTGGGCGAACGCCTCGTTCATCTCGAACAGGTCGATGTCGGCCACGGAGAGGCCGGCCTTGCCGAGGGCGTGCTTGATCGCGTTGGCCGGCTGGGACTGCAGCGAGCTGTCGGGGCCGGCCACGTTGCCGTGGGCGACGATCTCGGCCAGCCAGGCCAGGCCCAGCTCCTCGGCCTTGGCCTTGCTCATCACCACGACCGCGGCGGCGCCGTCCGAGATCGGCGACGAGCTGGCGGCGGTGATCGTGCCGTCCTTGGTGAACGCCGGCCGCAGCTTGGCCAGCGAGGCGGCGGTGGTGTCGGGCCGGACGCCTTCGTCGGTGTCGACGACCAGGTCGCCGCCGCGCTGGGCGATGGTGATCGGCGCGATCTCCTCGGCGAAGTGGCCGTTCTTCTGCGCGGCGGCCGCGCGCTGGTGGCTCTGGGCCGCGAACTCGTCCTGCTCCTCGCGGGTGATGCCGAGCCGGGCCCCGCTGCGCTCGGTCGACTCGCCCATCGCGATGCCGTCCCACGGGTCGGTGAGCCCGTCGAACGCCATGTGGTCGTGCACGGCCACGTCGCCGAACTTGGTGCCCTGACGCTGGTTGATCAGGTGCGGCGCGTTGGTCATCGACTCCATGCCGCCGGCCACCACGATGTCGAACTCGCCGGCCCGGATCAGCTGGTCGGCCAGCGCGATCGCGTCGAGGCCGGAGAGGCAGACCTTGTTGATCGTCACGGCCGGGGTGGTCATCGGGATGCCGGCCAGCACCGCGGCCTGACGGGCGGTGATCTGCCCGGCGCCGGCCTGCAGCACCTGCCCCATGATCACGTACTGCACCTGGTCGGGGCGGACGCCGCCGCGGGACAGCGCGGCCTCGATGGCGTGGCCGCCGAGCGCGGTGCCGGGGAGCGACTTGAGGTTGCCGAGAAGGCGGCCCATGGGCGTGCGGGCGCCACTGACGATTACCGACGTGGTCACGGCTGATCGCTTTCGTCCTGAACGGTGGTTCAAGTAAGACTAGTGGGATGACCGAGGCCGTACCTAGCTCCCCTGCGAATGTCACACCGGGCCGCCCCCCATTGGCCGATGTCGACCTGTTGCGCATCGACCACGTCGGTATCGCCGTCGCCGATCTCGACGCCGCGAAGGCCTTCTACGCCGAGACCTTCGGCCTGCGGGTGGTGCACGAGGAGACGAACGAGGAGCAGGGCGTACGCGAGGCGATGCTCGCGGTCGGCGACGGCGCCGGGCCGAGGCTGCAACTGCTGGCGCCGGCCCGGCCCGACTCCGCCATCGCCAAGTTCCTCGACCGTGCCGGTCCCGGCCTGCAGCAGCTGGCCTACACGGTGGCCGACGTCGAGGCGGCCTCGGCCGCGCTGCGGGCCCGGGGCCTGCGGCTGCTCTACGACACTCCGCGGCGGGGCACGGCCGGCTCCCGGATCAACTTCGTGCACCCCAAGGACGCCGGTGGAGTTCTGGTGGAATTGGTGGAACCCGCCGGATAGGTCCGCCTTCCGGGTGAATCCTCCTGACGGAGGGCCCGCCGGCCTGGCAGGATCGGGGACATCGAGCGGCGCGACGGCGCCGCCGATCACCCGAAACCCGGATACAGCAGGTGGCGGCCCGGCGACCTCAGAAGGCCCGGGCGGCCCACCGCCGCTGGCCGAACGGTTTACGGCCAGCTCAAAGCTGATCTACGTGTCTTTTCCGATGCCGGTCCGCTCTTGCGTGGCAGGTGCGTCTTCGCCAGGATGGCCCAATGCCTCAGCAGCAGGATCAGAACTTGGCATTTTTCGACGGTGCGAACTCGCAGCACGACTTCACCGTCGTCCTCCGCGGATACGACCGCGGACAGGTTGACGCTCACCTCGGCCGGCTGGTCGCCGCGCTCAACCAGTCCGAGCAGGCCCGGGGCGAGGCCGAGCAGCGGATGAACGACGCGCAGCGCCGGCTGCGCCAGGCCGAGCAGCGGCTGAACGCGGTAGAGCAGAAGCTCGCCGACAGCAACAAGCTGCTCGAGGAGAACAACCGGCCGACGCTCTCCGGGCTGGGCACCCGGGTCGAGCAGATCCTGCGGCTGGCCGAGGAACAGGCGAACGACCACCGCAGCGAGGCGAAGCGGGAGTCGGAGGGCATCCTGTCGGCGGCCCGGCTCGAGGCCCGGGAGATCACCGACAAGGCGCGCGCCGAGGCCGCCGCCATGAAGGCGACCGCCGAGCGCGAGGCCGGCCAGGTGCGCACCCACGCCGAGCGGGAGGCGGCCGAGGCCCGCGTCCAGGCCCGGCGCGAGGCCGACACGCTGCGGTCCGACGCCGACCGCGAGACCAAGCAGCTGCGCACGGTCACCGCCCACGAGGTGGCCGAGCTGAAGTCGACGGTGGAGCGCGAGGTGGCGTCGCTGCGGGCCACCGCCGAGCGCGAGATCACCCAGCTGCGGGCCAAGGCCTCCCGCGAGGCCGAGGAGAAGCGGGCCGAGGCGACCAAGCTGCTGACCGACGCCCGCGACAAGCGCGACAAGGACCTGCAGGCCCTCGCCCTCGAGATCGCCGAGCGGCGGGAGAAGGCCGAGCGCGAGGAGTCGCAGCGGCACGCCGCTCAGGTCAGCGCCACCCAGAAGATGGTGTCCGAGGCCGAGGAGCGCGCCCGCGCCGCCGAGGACCGCTCCAAGGAGATCGAGCAGCGCGCCGAGCAGCGCCGGGTCGAGTCCGAGCGGAACGCGGCCGAGACCACCGAGAAGGCCCGCGCCCTCGCCGAGAAGACGGTCACCGAGGCCCGCAACGAGGCGCAGCGCCTGATGAGCGAGGCCCGCACCGAGGCCGAGCTGACCACCCAGGCCGCCAAGCGCGAGGTGGAGGACCTCACCCGGCAGAAGGACGCGGTCACCAACCAGCTCGGGCAGATGCTCTCCGGCCTCTCCGGCCTGGTCCCGGGGGTGGGTGGCGCGCCCGCCGCCGCCAAGCCGGGCGCCGAGGCGGCCAAGACCGAGGCTCCCACCCAGCGGACTCCCGAGGCCGACAAGAACGGGGCCGCGGACAAGCCGGTACCAGCGAAGACGAATTCCTGAGTCGTTCGCCACTGACCGCTGCGGTTGCGTCATCCTCCCGGGTGCGCGACGGTGGTTCGGTCGGCCGCTACGCATACGCTCCAGGCCGTATCGGAGTTTCTCCGGTGCGGCCTGAGTCGTTTGGCGCGCGTAGCCTTTGCTCCGGCAAGCCGGCTATGACAAATCACAACTAGACGCATACTCCGGCCAGGACGGTGTGTATCGGTACTAGACCGGACCATGCGTATGTGAGGATGGACAGCATGTCGCACGGCGGTGAAATCTTCGGTCTCGGCGGAGACGCGGCCACCGAGCCCAGCTTCGAGACCGCCCTGCGGGGATACGAGAAGAAGCAGGTCGAGCGGTACGTGGCCCGGGCCGAGAACGAGATCGCCGCGCTGGCGTCCGAGCGGGAGCAGGCGTACGCGCAGATCCAGGGCATGGCCGCGCAGATCGAGCGGCTGCAGCAGGAGATCACGCAGGTCCGCCGCCAGGGCGGGGTCGGCCCCGAGGTCTCCTTCCGCCACCTGGGCCCCCGGGTCGAGCAGATCCTGGCGCTGGCCGAGGAGCAGGCCGAGGCGATCAAGTCGTCGGCCACCGACGACATCGCCGCCCGGCTGGCCGAGGCCGAGCGCATCCGGGCCGAGGCCGAGAAGCACGCCCACAACGGCATCCGCGACTTCGAGATCGCGCTGGCCGCCCGCCGCGCCGAGGAGGAGCGGGCCGACGCCGCCAAGCGCGCGGCCGCGGAGAAGGCGCTGGCCGCCGCCCGCCAGTCGGCCGAGCAGATGCGCGTCGAGGCGGAGAACGCGTTGGCCCGGGCCCGCGCCGAGGCGCAGCAGGTCACCGACACGACCGCGCGCGAGGCGCAGCGGGTGCGGGCCGAGGCCGACGGCTACGCGAAGTCGACCCGGATGCAGGCCGATCAGGAGATCAAGGCGCTCCGGGAAAAGGTGCAGCAGGACATCGCGGCTCAGCGGATGGAGGCCGACCGCGCTCACAACGAGCTGAAGGCCAGTATGGAGCAGGAGCTCGCCCAGCGCCGGCAGGGCGTGGTGCAGGAGCTCGCCCAGCTGCGCACCGGGGTCGAGAAGCAGTGCGCCGACCTGCGCAGCGAGGCCGACAAGTACGCCGAGGAAGTGCTCCGTCGCTCGGACGAGCAGGCCACGGCCGTACGGAAAGAGATCGCCGCCCAGCAGGAGAAGATCGCGCAGGCCGCCGCCGATCTCGAGGCCGCCCAGGCCAAGGTCGTCGACGCCGAGCGCCGGCTCGCCGACGCGCAGAAGCGCGCCCAGGCCGGCGAGCAGGAGACCGAGCGGGTGCAGGAGCGTCTCGCCGAGGCCCGCAAGCAGCTCGAGGCGGAGCTCAACCGGGTGACCGAGGCCAAGCGGGCGGGCGAGGCCGCCGAGCGGCACGCCGCCGACGTCCGCCGTCAGGTGCAGAAGGAGGCGAAGCGGGTCGCCGAGCTGGCGGCCGCCGCCGTCCTCGCCGCCGCGGCGTCCCCCGACGACAAGGACGACATCGACGCCGCCGAGGAGCCGGCCGAGAAGGCGGTGGCCGGCGGTCCGGTCGGCGCCCACGCCGCCGACGAGCCGGCCGGTCAGCACGCGGCCGGCAAGGTGACCGCCTCGGCCAAGGTCACGGTTCCGCCCGCCACCCGTGTCGGGGCCGACGCCGAGTAGTCGGGTGATAGCCTCCGCCGATACCAGATCGGCGTGAGGAAATGCCCCGTGACCGTAGACGATCAGACCGCTGACTCCGTGCCTTCCGACGACGGGCCGGCCGACGACGCGGTCGACGAAGCCGAGCAGGAGGGCAGGTTCGGCACGCCCGGGCCGCCCCTCGACCGGCGCAATCCGTTCATGATCGGCCTGCTCGGCGGGTTCGGCGTCATCCTCGCGTACGCGATCTTTCTGGGCATCCGCAACGCGGCGTCGATTCTGGTGCTCATCTTCATCGCGAGCTTCCTGGCGATCGGCCTCAACCCGGCGATCACCCGGCTGCGCCGGTGGGGCGTGCCCCGCGGCGGTGCGGTCGCGATCGTGGCGCTGGTGGTGCTGGGTCTGCTGGTCGGCGGCATCGCGGCGCTGGTTCCGCCGCTGGTCACCCAGACCAACGAGCTGATCCACAACGTGCCCGGCTACGTTCAGCAGCTGCAGCGCAACGAGACCATCAACGAACTGGTCGTGCGCTACAACATCATGGAGAAGGTCACCAGCGCGGTCAACGCGGGCACGGTCGGCAACGCGGTCGGCGGGGTCGTGGGCGGCACCAAGCTGATCTTCGGGACGATCTTCAACACGCTCACCGTGCTGGTGCTGACGATCTATTTCATGGCCGCCTTCGACCGGTTGCGCGAGTCGGCGTACTCGCTGGTGCCGGCCTCCCGGCGGAACCGGGTGCGGCTGCTCACCGACGAGATCCTGACCAAGGTCGGCGCGTACATGGTGGGCGCGCTCGCGATCGCGGTGGTGGCCGGCGCCAGCTCCTTCGTGCTCGCCATGGTCCTCGGGCTCGCCTACCCGTTCGCGCTGGCCGTGGTGGTCGCCGTCTGCGACCTGATCCCGCAGATCGGCGCCACCCTCGGCGCGATCATCGTGAGCCTGGTCGGCTTCGCGTCGTCGCTCACCGCCGGCATCGTCTGCGTGGTGTTCTTCATCGTCTACCAGCAGGTCGAGAACTACCTGATCTACCCGAACGTGATGCGCCGCTCGGTGAAGGTCAGCGACGTGGCGGCCGTGGTCGCGGCCCTGCTCGGGGTGGCGCTGTTCGGCGTGGTCGGCGCGCTGGTGGCGATCCCGATGGTGGCCGCCGTCCAGCTCATCATTCGCGAGGTCGTGGTGCCGAGTCAGCAGAGCCGCTGACCAGCGGGCCGGGGACCGGAACGTCGGAGAAGGCGGCGACGGTGCGGTCGGCGTACGCGTTCATGTCGCCGCTCTCCATCGGCCCGTCCCACGTCCTCGGCAGTGGGGTTTCCACCTCGGGCGCGACGCGCTTGACCACCTCGTCCAGGACCGTCTCGGCGTCGCCGACCCAGAGATGTTTGCCGCCCTTTATCGGCAGAACCTCGGCCTTGTCGCCGAATTTCTCCTTCGCCGCGTCGGGGCGCAGGTAGTCGTCGAACTCCGGGATGATCGCGGTCAGCGGCTTTCCGCTTTTCGCCCACGCGTCGAGATGCTCGGGCTCGGAGAACCGCAGCGGCGGGGACAGCAGGATGGCGCCGGCGACGGCCGGGTCCAGGCCGTGCATCAGGGTCAGGTCGGTGCCGAAGGACCAGCCCAGCAGCCAGATGTTCGGCAGCTCGGCGAACTCGGCGAACTCGATGGCGGCGGCCACGTCGTACTTCTCGCCGACCGCGCCGTCGAAGGCGCCCTCCGAGGTGCCGCGCACGCTGCTCGTGCCGCGCGTGTTGAAGCGCAGCACCGCGATGCCCGCCAGCGCCGGCAACCGCCACGCCGCCTTGCGGAAGACGTGACTGTCCATCATGCCGCCGTGGGTGGGCAGCGGATGCAGGCACACCAGCGTGGCGACCGGGTCGCGGTCGAGCGGGCGGGCCAGCTCACCGACCAGGGTGAGGCCGTCGGCGGTGTGCAGCTCGATGTCCTCCCGGTGCGCGGGCAGGATCGAGTTCGCACGGATCTGGTTGGTACTCATAGCGAGGATTTTCACCCATAGCGGGGAGCGTTGCGCGAGCGCTCCACCCCAGGGGCGCGCCGGTCACGCGCCCGCCAGCACCCCGTGTGCCAGTGCCGGCGGTCGGTGAGATCGCCCTGGCCGTCGATCGGCCACGCCACCACGTGCGCGACGCCCGGGCGGATCTCCTGCATGCACCCCGGGCAGCGGTACGTCTTGACCGCCGCCCCGCCGAAGATCGAGCGCACCATCCAGTCGCCGTCCTGCCACTGCTGCACGCCCTCGACGCCCTTGCGGACCCGCTCGTCGGTCAGCGGCGCGGGCGATCCGTCGGGGCGGCGGCGGGGGTGATTGCGGCGGGGCACGGAATCAAGAGTACGTAGTGACTGGCCGGTAACAATCGCCGTAGACTCCCGCCATGACGGCTACTCGCGTTCCCGGCGTGCCGGTGATCGAAGACGGCGTGCTGATCTCGACCAACCCCGCCACCGGCGACGAGGCTGGTCGCGTACCGGCCGCATCTGATCTTGATGTGAACGCGGCCGTCGAGAAGGCCCGCGACGCCGCCCTCTGGTGGCAGCGCCTCGGATACGACGGCCGCAAGGAGCGTCTCCTGCGCTGGCGGTCGCTGATCGTCCGGCGGATCGAGGAGCTGGCCCAGCTCACCAGCCTCGAGACCGGCAAGCCGGACGCGGACGCGACGGTCGAGGCGGTCGCCGCGATCGAGCACCTCGACTGGGCCGCGCACCACGCCAAGCGCGTCCTCGGCCCCCGCAAGACCCGCACCCGCCTGCTGGTCGCCGAGCACTCCGGTCACCTCGAGTACCAGCCGTACGGCGTGGTCGGCGTGATCGGCCCCTGGAACTACCCGATCGTCACGCCGGTGGGCCCGATCAGCGGGGCGCTCGCGGCCGGCAACGCGGTCGTCTTCAAGCCCAGCGAGTACACCCCGATCGTCGGCCAGTGGCTGGTCGATACGTTCGCCGAGGTGGTGCCCGAGAAGCCGGTCCTGCAGGCGGTGCACGGCCTCGGCGACGTCGGCGCCGCGCTGTGCCGCTCGGGGGCGGACAAGATGGCGTTCACCGGCTCGACCGCCACCGCCAAGAAGGTGATGGCCGCCTGCGCCGAAAACCTGGTACCGGTGGTGATCGAGGCCGGCGGCAAGGACGCCATGATCGTCGATGCCGACGCCGACATCGCGGCGGCGGCCGAGGCCGCGGTCTGGGGCGGCATGACCAACGCCGGGCAGACCTGCATCGGCATCGAGCGGGTCTACGCGGTGGCACCGGTCTACGACCAGCTCGTCAAGGAGATCGTCGCCAAGGCCGGCAAGCTGCGCACCGGCGAGGAGATCGGCCCGATCACCATGCCGCGGCAGATCGACATCATCCGCGAGCACATCGACGACGCCCTGGCCAAGGGCGGCAAGGCGGTGCTGGGCGGATCCGATGCGGTGCGGCCGCCGTACGTGTCGCCGACCGTGCTCGTGGACGTGCCGGCTGACTCGACCGAGATCCGCGACGAGACGTTCGGCCCGACCCTGACCATCACCAAGGTCGCCGACGCCGACGAGGCCGTGCGCCTGGCCAACGACACCAAGTACGGCCTGGGCGGCGCGGTCTTCGGCAAGAAGAACGCGATCCGCATCGCCCGCCGGCTGCGCTCGGGCATGGTCGCGGTCAACTCGACGCTCACCTTCGTCGGCATGGGCAACCTGCCGTTCGGCGGCGTGGGCGACTCCGGCTTCGGCCGCATCCACGGCGAGGACGGCCTGCGCGAGTTCGCCCGGCCCAAGGCGATCACGGTCCGGCGCGGCCGGTCGCTGCTGCCGTCCACCACCTTCGAGCGCACCCCGGCCCAGGTCGCGCAGATTGTCAAGGCCGTGCGCCTGCTCTACGGGCGCCGATCGTAAGCTGACGGGGTGGTAGATCACCCGGCGGTCGAGGTCGAGGGCCTGTACGTCAGCTACGGCTCCACGCCGGTTCTGCAGGGCGTCTCGTTGACCGTGCCGGCCGGCGGCGGCGTCTGCGTGACCGGCGAGAACGGCATCGGCAAGTCGACGCTGCTGCGCTGCGTGAGCAGCCTGCAGGAGCCGGACGAGGGCGTGATCCGGGTCTTCGGCGGCACCCCCGGCGCCACCCCCGAGTTCTGGCGGGCCGTGGTCACCACAGTCGAGCCGCCGACCTGGTATCCCGGGCTCACCGTCCGCGAGCACGCCGAGCTGGTCTGCCGCGCCCACGGGCAGGACCCGGAGGAGGCCGGCATCGACGAGGCGCTCGAACGGTTCGGGCTGGCCGGGCACGCCGACGCGATCCCGCCGCAGCTCTCGTCGGGCCAGAAGCAGCGGCTCACGCTCGCGATCGGCCTGATCCGGCCCAGCTCGCTGCTGATCCTCGACGAGCCCGAGCAACGCCTCGACCCGGAAGGCCGGGAAGAGGTGGCGGCGCTGCTCGCGGCGTACGTGGCCGATGGTGGTTCGTTGTTGATGGCCAGCCACGACGACAAGTTCGCGGCGGCCTCGGGTGCCGAGGTCACCACCATGGAATCGCTGGCATGACCTCGGCCGTCGTCCCGCTCGCACCGGTCCGGCGCTGGATCGGCCGCCGCCAGTCCGCCCACCGCGAGCGCGGCGCGACCGCCGGCAACATCTACTTCGCCCTGCTCTTCGTGGCCGTGGTCGGCGGCATGGTGCACAAGCAGCTGGCCGTCGTCTTCTGGCCGACCGCGCCGAACGCGTCCCGCCTGGTCGCCGCGTCCCTGGTCCCGGTCCTGTTCGGCCTGCTCTACCTGGCGCTGCGGCGCTTCGGCCCGCTCGCGCTGAGCCGGCCGGCGGCGTCCTGGCTGCTGCCGGCGCCGGTGAGCCGTCGCCGTCTGCTGTTGCCCTCGCTGCGTCTCACCGCGATCGTGGCGGCGGTGATCGGCGCGTTGGCCGGCATCGCGATCGTCGGGCATGCGGCGCCGCGGACGCTCGGCGGTTCGGCCGTCGCGCTGCTCGCCGCCGGCGCCGCGCTGATCGGCGTCGCGCTGCTGCTGGTGGCGCTGGCGGCGCAGGCGGGCGGCCGGTGGGGCGACCGGGTCGACGCACTGATCTCGCTGCTGCTGGCGGCCGGCCTGGCGGGGCTCGTCGCCTCCTCTTCTTCCTCCTCCTCCGCTGCGGTCGCCGTGGGCGGGTGGCCGCAGGCGTCGGTGCTGCTTGCGGTGGTGGGCGCGCTCGCGCTGGTCGTGGCGTTCCTCTTCGCGCTGGCCGTACGCGGACTCGCGCGCACGCCGAACGAACGCATCCTGGAAGCGGCGAAGACCGCCGGCACCCTGTTCGACACGGCGTTCGGCATGGAGCCGTCCTTCCTCACCGACATGATCGAGCGGCGGTACTGGGCCCGGCGCAGGATGCGGTCGATCCGCTTCCCGGCCCGGCTCCCGGTGCTGGTCGCGCAGGACCTGCTGCTGGTCGCCCGGCGGCGTCGCCGCGTGCTCTGGCTGCTGCTGGCCGCGGCGCTGCCGGTGCTGCTGGCCGACGCCCCCGGCGCGATCACCGGCATAGCCATCCTGCTCGGCGCGCTGCTGGCGGGCTCGACCGCGGGCGGCAACGTCAAGACCGACGCCGGCAATCCCGTACTGCTGCGGATGCTGGGTCTGAGCTCCCGCCAGGCGATCCTCCAGCGCATGTGGGTGCCCGGCGCGCTGGCCGCCATCTGGTCGGCCGCGGCGCTGGAGTTGCTGGCCGTCCTTCACGACCTGCCGCCCGGCCCGTGGTGGGCGCTGGGCCTGGCCCTGGGCCCGGTCGGCGCGGTGGCGGCCGTCCGGCGAGCCCGGGTCGGCTTCGTCCGCAACGAACTGCTGCCGCTGGACACCCCGATGGGCACCGTCTCGACCGGCCCGCTGGTCAATGCCGCGATCGGCCCGGACGCCCTGTTGCTCGGTCTGCCGGCGCTGGTAGAGATCGCCCAGGGGAACGCCTTGTCGTGGCTGACGGTGCTCACGCAGGCCGTCGTGGGCGGGGTGGGGGCAAGGGCGTACCTGGCCGGCACGACCGCCACCGACCGGGTGGAGTTGAGCGCGGGCCGTTGAGGCCGTGTCGGGGGTGGTTGAGTCGCTGTCCGGAAGGGGTGGCGGCTGTGCCGGTCGGTTGGCCTGCATACCGTCCGCGCTGACCTCCCAGGACGGCACAGTTAGGCCACCCCACCCCGTGATGGGTGGGGGTCGAGTAGAGCACCCCGGTACGACAAAAACGCGCCGTTGTCCACAGCCGGCCAGCGCCTTGAACCCGCCCAGCCCACCCCGTTGAGGCGGATTCGAGGGTGTCCCAGCCGAGCGTTTTGCGGGTCGGCCGTTGAGTTCGACGGCGACGGCGTCGAGGTGTTCGCGGCTGTGCACGGACAGGTCGGTGCTTTTCGGGAAGTACTGCCGGAGCAGGCCGTTGGTGTTCTCGTTGCTGCCGCGCTGCCAGGGTGAGTGTGGGTCGCAGAAGAAGACTTGCATGTCGGTAGCCCTGGTGAATTGGTGATCGAGGTGCATTTCGCTGCCCTGGTCCCAGGTCAACGACCGGCGCAGATGCTCGGGTAGGCCGCCGATGGTGTCGATCAGGCGTCACGGACCGGTTCCGGGGTCCGCCCGGACGGAAGGTGCACGAGCAGGACATAGCGGGTAGCCCGTTCGACGAGCGTGCCGATCGCGGACCGGTGGTCCTGGCCGATGATCGCCGGCTGATCGTCGACGGATCCCCGCCCAGGTCGGCAGCGATCTGCCGCTTCGTGGCACGCTCACGCCGCCGGTCAGCGATGTGCACCCGCTCGTCTTCGTTGAGGTACCGCCCGCGCGACGGACCTCGCGCAGGCGAGCCGATCGGGTTGGCACCGTTACGCCACCGCTTCCCGATCCGTATATTGACCCCGACCATCCGGGCCGCCGCCCGGTACCCCACGCCTAGGGTGTTGCAACGATCCCTCGAACCTGAGTGATGGGTGGGGGCCGAGTAGAGCACCCGCCTACGACAAAAACGCGCCACCCTCCACAGGCCCGCTACGCGTGCTTGACCCTCCTACGATGCGCCGCGTGACCTTCACCCCTCGGGCAGCGTGGGCCGCCACGCCGGCTCCCCTGCAAAGGGCCATCTCCGAAGCGCTCGGCGCCCCCATCGTCGGGCACCGGAACCTGCACGGCGGCATGTCACCCGGGCCGGCCGCGGCGTTGCGGCTCGCCGACGGGCGTCAGGTCTTCGTCAAGGCGGTGTCGGCCGAGGTCCGCGCCCACAACCACCGGATGATCCGCCAGGAGTCGACCATCCTGGACCTTCTCCCCGCATCCGTGCCGGCGCCCCGGCGCCTCGCCACGGTCGGTCATGGGCCATGGATCGCGCTGGTCACCACCTGGGCCCCCGGCGCCACCGAAGCGTCGTGGACCGACGCCTCCATCGCGGCTGTCGCCGCGGCGTGCCGGACGGCGAGCGGACACCGGGCACCCGCCGGCCTGCCGCCGGTTGCCCAGCGCATCTTCGACTTCGACGGCTGGACGCGTCTGCTGGAGAGGGGCCCGAGCGACGACTGGGAAGCGGCCCACGCGCGGCCGGCCGCCGAGGTGGTCGCCGGCTGGGAGCGGTGGACGGCCGGTGGGGCGCTGGTGCATCGCGACATCCGCCTCGACAACACCACAGTGGACGTGCCGGGGCGGTCGGCGGTGCTGCTGGACTGGGCGTACGCGGCGGCCGGCGCCCCCTGGATCGACCTCGCGCAGATGGCTGCCGACGTGGTCGCCACCGGTCATGCCGACGGGCCGCAGGCGGCGACGGATCACGCGTACCGGCTGCTGCGGGCGCTGCCGCCGGAGGCTTCGCGGTTCGTCGTGGGGCTGGCCGGGATGTGGTCGATTCGCGCGGCGACGATCCCGGACACGGTCATGCCGAGCATCTCCACCTGGCGGCGCGCTCGATCGGTCGCCCTTCGTCCCCTGGTGGCCCGCCTGATCGCCGACTTAAACGACCCGGCGCGGGGCGCCGGCCAGAACCCGGCGCGGTCCGCCGGTCAGAACAGCGTCAGCTCGTCACGCTCCATGCCGCGCAACTTGTCGTAGTCGACGACCACGCAGCGGATGCCGCGGTCGGTGGCCAGCACCCGGGCCTGCGGCTTGATCTCCTGGGCGGCGAAGACACCTTGGACCGGCGCCAGCAGCGGGTCGCGGTTCATCAGCTCGAGATAGCGGGTCAGCTGCTCGACGCCGTCTATCTCGCCGCGGCGCTTGACCTCGACCGCCACCGACTTGCCCTCGGCGTCCTTGCACAGCAGGTCCACCGGGCCGATCGCGGTCATGAACTCGCGGCGCACCAGCGTCCAGCCCTCGCCGAACGTCTCGGGATGGGCCGCGAGCAGCTCCTGCAGGTGCGCCTCCACGCCGTCCTTCTGCAAACCGGGATCGACGCCCAGCTCGTACGACGTGTCCTGCAAGATCTCCTCGAGGGTGATCCGCAGCTCCTCCCCGGCCTTGTTCACGACCTTCCAGACGCCGTCCGCCTCCTGCAGCTTGCAGGGCGGGCTCATCCAGTTCAGCGGCTTGTAGGCGCGGTCGTCGGCGTGAATGGACACCGAGCCGTCGGCCTTGACCATCAGCAGGCGGGTGGCGAGGGGCAGGTGGGCGGACAGCCGGCCGACGTAGTCGACGGAGCACTTCGCGATGACCAGACGCACCGGACGACAGTAGCGGAACGGGCGGGACTCGCGTACGGGTGCCATCCTGGAGACGTGCTCGAAGCGCTGACCGGAACCGGCCTGGCCGCATCGGCGGGTCTAAATGCCTATATCCCGCTGATGGTGATGGGGCTGCTCGCCCGGTACACCGACGTGATCAACCTGCCGGGCGGCTGGACGTGGCTGACCAACGGCTGGGTGCTGCTGATTCTCGCCGTGTTGCTGGCGGTCGAGGTGGTGGCGGACAAGGTGCCGGTGGTCGACCACGCGAACGACGTGGTGCAGACGGTCGTGCGGCCGACCGCGGGCGGGCTCGCCTTCGGGGCCGGCTCGTCGGCACAGACCGTGACGGTGAGCGACCCGGGTTCCTTCTTCGGCTCGCATCAATGGGTGCCGGTCGCGGCCGGCGTGCTGATCGCGCTCTGCGTGCACGGCGTCAAGGCGGCCGCCCGCCCGGTGGTGAACGTCAGCACGGCCGGCTTCGGCGCGCCGGTGGCCTCGACGGTCGAAGACATCGGCAGCGTTCTGATGTCCATTCTGGCCATCCTCATGCCGGTGTTGGTGCTGGTCGGCATCGGTCTGCTGATCTGGGGCGCGATCTCGGTGGCGCGCCGGCGGCGACGCAAGCGGGCAATCGCGGCTTCCGGTACGGGTCACCCGTTTGGTTGACTTCTCGGGTGCCCGCGATCGCCGTGCCCGCCTTTGCCCTGTCCTGGTGGGCCGCCTGCTACCTGATCGGACGAGACCCCGCCCGTGCGCCCCTGGTCCGGGCGGCCGCGGCGCTCGCCGCGTACGGGATGGGGGTGGTCGCCTGGACCGTCGCACCTGGATCGGCCACCGCCCAGATCCTGCTCTGCGTGCCGGCACTCAGCTGGGCCGGCACCGCCGTCGCCCTGCTCCCCCGCATGCTGCCGGAGCGCCGCCAGATCAACCTCGGCTGGCGCATCCTGGCCGGACCGTTCCTGGTCATGGTGGTCGCGCTCCCGTCGGCCGGCCGGCTCGTGGTGCTCGCCCCGCTGGCCGGTGGCATCGTGCTGCTCTGGCGGTTCCGCGACCAGGTGCAGCCGACCATCCTGCCGGCGGCGATGGCGGTGGTGGCGGCGCTCTACGCGGCCGGCCTCGCCTTCCTGCTGCTCCCGGTCGAGCTGGGCGTCCCGGTGCTGGTGGTGCTCGCGATCGGCGTCGATCTGATGATGCTCGCCTTCCTGGTCGCGGTCGGTGACGCGCTCGACGTGGGCGAGCGGCTGCGGCCCGACCTGCTGCGATCGCTGACCGCCGCGCTTGTCGGCGCCCTGGCCGTCGGCACGCCGGCCGTGCTCACGCTGCTCAGCACCGACGGCCGACGCGTGGTGATCCTCCAGTTCGTGCTGGTGGGGGTCGTGATGACCGGCATCGGGCTGATCGGGCACCTGCGCCGGGCGTTCGACGCGATCGCGTTCCGGCACGACGCGCGGCTGCGGCAGGACCGTGCGGCGCTGCTGCTGCTGGCCGACGCGCTGCCGCGGCACCGTCACCGGCACCGGCTGATCACCACCCCGCAGGGCGACTTCCTGCGGTTCACCCGGCAGGCGCTGGACAACTACGGGCAGCTCGGGCGGCTCATGCGCAGCCCGCTGACCGACCTGCCGGCGGTCGACCGGCGGCTCTCCGGGCTGACGATCGAGCAGCCGCTGGCCCGGGCCATGGAGCTGCGGGCGGTGCTGTCGGAGAGCGTCGACCGGCTGCGGCCGGCCGGCGCCTTCGGGACGACCGACGAGTGGCGGCATTACAACGCGCTCTACTTCTGCACGGTGCTCGGCCTCAACCCGTACGAGCGCAAGCTCCGCACCGACGGCCTGGACCGGGAGACCCGGCTGGCCCTGGACTGGATGCGCCGGCAGGTGCCGCGCCGCAAGCTGCGCCAATGGCGTGAGGAGGCCGCCTCGATCGTGGCGCGGCGCCTGTGGGACGAGATGACGCGGGCCGATCCGCGCTGGCTGACCCGGGTGCGGGCGGGCTGAGCGGCACGACACGCAGCACAAAATCGCGGCATCCGCGGCAAAATGGGTAAAATCCCCCATCGTGAAATCCCGGGGGTCGAGTGGCTAGCCACCGCAACGCGCTGGTCGCCGCGGTGCGGCAGGAGCTGGCCGAGGCGCGGGGCGCGGCCCGGGCGGTGCTGGCCGCGGCCGAGTCGGCGCGGGGCGAGGCGCAGAACCGGCGGCGGCTGATCCGCGAGGCGTACTCCACCTGCCTGCACCAGCTGGCCGAGGCCCGCGACACGGCCCGCCGGGACATCCAGCGCCGCTTCCAGTACGAGACCGCCAAGCTGGCCGGCAACGTCCGCCGGGTGGCCGCGCTGAGCGCCGTGGGAGCGGCCGGCGCGCCCTGGCGGCTGTGGGCACCGAGCGAGCCCGAGCGCGGCGGACGACCCGGCCTGCTGCGGATCGGCGCGCTCACCCTCGACGACGCCACCGGACTGCCCGCGCTCGTACCGTTCCTGGACGCGGCCCACCTCGAGCTCACCGGCCCGGCCCCGGTCGTCGACGGCGTCATCACCGGCGTGCTGCTGCGCGCCCTCGGCAGCACCCGGGCCGGCGACGTCCAGCTCACCGTCTACGACCCCGAGCATCTCGGCGGTACCCTCGCGCCCTTCGCCCCGCTGGGCGTCTCGTTCGTCGGACCGGGCGGGCTGGGGCCGATGCTGGACGAGCTGGTCGAATACATCTGCCGGGTCAACGAGACCGTGCTGGCCGGCGGTGACCACGCGGCGGCGCCCCGGGCCGAGCCCTGGCGGGTCATCGTGCTGCTGGCCGACGCGGCCACCGCCGAGGAGCTGACCAACGGCCAGCGGGCGCAGCTCGATCGGATCGCCCGTACCGGGGTGGCGTGCGGCGTCCATCTGATCGTGCGTGGCCTGCGGTTGACCGACCATCCCACGGTGGTACGGATCGAGGCCGGCGAGCAGAGCGCCACCTGCAACGTCACCGGGGACCTCGAGATCAGGCTGGACCCGCCGCCGCCGGCCGACCGGGTCGCCTCCTTCTGCCGGTCGACCGCCGAGCGGATGCGGGCCGGGCCGCCACCCGCCCGCCTCGCCGACCTCTCCCCGGCGACCTTCTGGACCGAGTCGTCGGCCGAGGGCCTGCTCGCCCCGATCGGCGACGCGACCGACGGCACGCTGATCGACGTGCCGCTCGGCGACGACCCACCGCACGCGCTGATCGGCGGTCCGTCCGGCTCGGGCAAGACCAACCTCATCTACGCCTGGCTGGCCGCGCTCGCCACCCGCTACGGCCCCGCCGAGCTTGCCCTCTACCTCTTGGACTTCAAGGAGGGCGTGTCGTTCGCCCGGTACGTGCCCGGGCCGCGCGATCCGAGCTGGCTGCCCCAGGTGCGGCTGGCCGGCATCAATGTCAACGGCGACCGCGAGTTCGGCCTGGCCATGCTCCGGCACCTCGGCGAGGAGCTGCGGGCCCGGGCCCAGGCGGCCAAGCGGCACGACGCCAGCAAGCTGGCCGAGCTGCGGGCCGAGGACCCGGCCGGGTCGTGGCCCCGGATCGTGGCCGTCATCGACGAGTTCCAGGTGCTGCTCGGCGGCCGGGACGCGGTCGCCGACGAGGCCGTCACCCTGCTCGAGGACCTGGCCCGGCGCGGCCGCTCGCAGGGCATCCACCTGATCCTGGCCTCGCAGGACGTCTCCGGCATCGAGGCGCTGTGGGGCCGCACCGGGCTGGTCGGCCAGTTCACGCTCCGGATCGCCCTGCCCAAGGCCCGGCGCATCCTGGCCGAGAACAACCTGGCCGCCGCCGTCATCCCCCGGCATCACGCGGTGGTGAACACCGAGGCCGGCGCGCCGGGGGCGAACGTCGTGGTCCGGCTTCCGGACGCCGGTGACCGGCTGGTCTGGCGTACGCTCCAGCGCCGTCTCTGGCGGATGCGGCCGGACGGCTGCGAGGAGCCCCGGCTGTTCGACGGCGACGCCGTGCCCCGCCTACCCGCCTCGTGCCGGCCGTCGGGCGTGCTGCCGGACGCCGGCTCGCCGGTCGGCTCGTCGCCCGGGGCCGTGCTCGGCGAGCGGATCGACGTGGCCGCCCGCCCCGCGCGCCTGCGTCTCGGCCGCATGCCCGGCCGCAACCTGGCCGTCCTCGGCACCCGCACCGACGAGGCCTGCGACGTGCTGGCGGCCGCCGCCCTGTCGCTGGCCGCCCAGGGTCCGGCCCACTTCAGCGTCGTGTGCCTCGACCCCGACGCCGGCGGGGCGGCCGCCCGGCTGGTCGCCGAGCTGCCCTCGGCCGACTGGTACGACGAGTTGCCGGAGCTGGCCGCCACCGACATCCCGCACTACGTTCTCGGCTACGCGCTCGACGCCGGCGCCGACCAGGCCACGCTGCGGCGGTTGCTGACCGACGGGCCCGAGCAGCGCACGCACGTCCTGGGCTGGTGGCGGTCGGTCTCCCGGCTGCGGGACAGCCTCGGCGGACCGGCCGGCCGGCTCGACCCGATCGGGGCCTGGGTGGCGCTCGACGTGCAGGGCGCCGACCTCACGCCGCTCTATCCCCAGCCCGGCGGCCCGGCCTGGTATCCGCGCACCCGCCGGGCGCTGTTCTTCGACCGTTCGGTGCACCGCACACCCGAAGTGATCATCCCGTACGAGGTGAACAGTGACCACACGTGACCGGCAGCCGATCGGCCGCGACTACCAGCTGATGGTGAGCGCGCTGGCCGAGGCGACCCGGCGGCGCGACACCGAGCTGGGCGGCGCCGAGCAGGCCTATCAGGAGAGTGCCGCCCAGGCGGCCGGCGAGCTGGCCCGGGCCGAGGGCGACGCGCTCTCGGCCGACCGCTGGGCCGGTGCGGCCGCCGCCCAGGTGCTCGACGTGGACCGCGAGGCCGCCCGGCTGTGGGAGGAGCTGCGGCGGGCGCGCGGCCTGCGGGTGCGGGCGCTCGGCGAGGTGCCGGAGCCGGCTCCGATGGAGACGCTGCCGCGGGTGGCGCTCCCCCGCAACCCGGCCGACGGCTCGGCGCCGCCGAACCAGGAGTCGCCCAAGATCTTGCTGGCCCGCGCGGCCTCGCGCATCGACGTGACCGTCCGGCCCGCGGCCCGCCGGGCGCTCCCCCGCTGGGCGCTTCCCTTTCTACCGCTGGTGGGCGCGCTGATCGCGGCGCTCGCCGGCCTGGTGGCCTCGGGCCTGGTGACCATCGGCGGTACGGGTGTGTGGGGCGGGCCGCTGCTGCGGGGGCTCGGGTGGCTGACCTTTCTCGTGGCGCCGTCCGCGGGCGTTCCGGTGGCGGCGTTGCTGGCTCATCGCCGTCTGGAGGCCCGCCTCGACATCGGTGGCATCGGGCTCACGCTGCTGGGCGGGATGATCGCGGCGACGTTGCTGTCGCTGGCTTTCGCCGCCACCCATTGATCGCGGGCGGAAATTGTCGTAGCCGCCCTCTACTGTCGTCGGCATGGACGAGCCAGCCATCCGGGTGCGAGCGCTACGCAAGGCCTACGGTGACAACGTCGCGGTCGCCGCGATCGACCTCGACGTGGCCTACGGCGAGGTCTTCGCGCTGCTCGGGCCCAACGGCGCGGGCAAGACGACCACCGTGGAGATCCTCGAGGGCTATCGCCGGCGCGATGCCGGCGAGGTCACCGTGCTCGGGGTCGACCCGGCGGTGGCCAACGGCAAGCGCGGCACGACCTCCGACGCGGTGGCCAAGCGCTGGCGCGAGCGGGTGGGCATCGTCCTGCAAGGCACCGGCGAGTTCGACGAGCTGACCGTGGGCGAGGTCGTCCGGCACTTCGCGCGGTTCTACCCGGCGGCCGACGATCCCGGTGCGGTCATCGAGCGGGTCGGCCTGGCCGAGAAGGTGCGGGCACGCACGCACACGCTCTCCGGCGGCCAGAAACGGCGGCTCGACGTGGCGCTCGGCATCATCGGGCGGCCCGACCTGCTGTTTCTCGACGAGCCGACGACCGGGTTCGATCCCGAGGCGCGGCGGGAGTTCTGGGCGCTGATCCGCGACCTGCAGGCGGGCGGCACGACGATCGTGCTGACCACGCACTATCTGGAGGAGGCGGAGGCGCTGGCCGACCGGGTGGGTGTCATCGCCCGGGGGCAGTTGATCGCGGTCGACACGCCGCGATCTCTGGGGCGGCGCGACTCGGCCTTGGCGACGGTTTCCTGGCGTACGCCCGAGGGCAGCTGGGAACGCACGCAGAGCGCGACGCCGACGGCGGTCGTCACCGATCTGGCCGCGCGCTATTCCGGCGAGGTGCCGGGCCTGACCGTGACCAGGCCGACGCTCGAAGATGTCTATCTGGAGATGATCGGGGGCGCGGCATGACCACGGTGGAGACTCGCGCCGAGCGGCGGGCCGGCCCGGCCGAGCTCGGCCGGGCGCAGGGCGGCATGGAGATCCGGCAGTTCATGCGCAGCCGCGAGCAGGTCATGTTCACGCTGGCGTTCCCGGCGATCATGATTCTGGTCTTCGGCTCGATCTTCAACGGCGAGATCGGCGACGGCGTGAAGTTCACGCAGTACTTCGTGACCGGCATGATCGGCACCGGCCTGATGACGGCCGGCTTCCAGGCGCTCGCCATCCAGATCCCGCAGGAGCGCGACCGCGGCGTGCTGAAACGGTTCCTCGGCACGCCGATGCCGAAATGGGTGTACTTCGCGGGCAAGGTGCTGATGGTCGCGTTCATCGCCCTGCTCGAGACGGTCATCCTGCTGACCGTGGCGTCCCTGCTCTACGGCCTGAAACTGCCCGACACGCCGGAGAAGTGGGTGACGTTCCTCTGGGTGTCGGCGCTCGGCATCACCGCGTGCACGCTGTGCGGGGTGGCGTTCTCGTCGGTGGCCCGCACCGGCCGCAGCGCTCCCGCCGTGGTCACCCCGGTGGCGCTGATCCTGCAGTTCATCTCGGGCGTGTTCTTCGTCTTCACGAGCCTGCCGAGCTGGATGCAGACGATCGCGGCCCTGTTCCCGCTGAAGTGGCTGTGCCAGGGCTTGCGCGCGGTCTTCCTGCCGGCGTCGTTCGGCGCCCAGGAGCCGGGCGGCTCGTTCAACTTGCCGATGGTCGCCGCCGTCCTGGCCGGCTGGTGCGTGCTGGCCTTGATCCTGTGCCTGACAACCTTCAAGTGGACGACCAAGCGCGACGGCTGACCACCAGCTCCTCCGCGCGGTCGTCACCCGCTCGCCCTCGCACCCGGGCGATGCCTCGGCCGGGCGCCCTGCCGGCCGCACGCGCTCTTGAAGCCCTCTCGACCGCACGCCTACCGACCGCACCCGCCTCCGACGGCACGCCCTCTCACCGCACGCCGTCCCAACCTCACGAGCTTTCGACCGCACGCGCTTTCGACCGCACGCCGTCCCACCCGCACGCCGTCCCACCCGCACGCGCTTTCGACCGCACGCCCTCTCGACCGCACGCCCCTTCACCCTCGACCGCGTTCCCCTCGATTGCGTTTGGCCACTCGAGGGCGGCCGGCGGCGCTACTCAAGAGCGGCCGGCGGCGCTACTCAAGAGCGGGCGCGGGCGGCACCCACTCGGGCGCCGGTGGCGCCGGCGGCACCGGTGAAGCGGTGACCGGTGGGGGCTGCGAGGGCTGCGAGGTATCGCGGAAGGCGATGTTCAGCACGGCGTGCGCGACCAGCACCGCGTCGACCTTGTTGTCGTAGGGGCCGACGTGCAGCTCGACCGCGTGCGTGCCGAAGAGGGCGCGGACCGTCCAGCTGTTGGGGTGGCGGTCGTCCTCCCGGCTGTGGTTGACGATCACCTGCGTGGCGCCGCGGATGTTCACGGCCGACCACCTCTCGTCGGCCGTGGGCCAGGCCCGGAACCAGCCCGGCGCGACGGCCAGGGCCTCGTGACTCGCCTCGGACAGCGCCCATTGCATCTGCTCCGGAGTCGGTGCCGCCCGGGTCATCCTGGCCTCCCCGCTTCACGATAAAAACCGTGAAAAACGATGGTAGGGGGGATTTGCCCGGGCGGTCGCCGAATCCGGAACAAACGCCGTCAGTACGAGTAGAAGCCCTTGCCGGTCTTGCGGCCCAGGTCACCGGCCGTGACCATGCGCTGGAGCAGCTCCGGCGGGAAGAACTTCTCGTCGGCGGTGTCGCGGTAGATGTTGCCGGCCGCGTTCAGCATCACGTCGAGGCCGGTCAGGTCCACCGTGGCCAGCGGGCCCATGGCGTGACCGAAGCCGAGCTTCATGACCGTGTCGAGGTCGGCCGGCGACACGACGCCCGACTCGACCAGCTTGATCGCCTCGACCAGCAGGGCCGAGAAGAGACGGTTCGACACGAAGCCGGCGACGTCGCGCTTCACCTCGACGCAGGTCTTGCCGACCTCCTCGGCGAAGTTGCGGGCGGCGGCCAGCGTGTCGTCCGAGGTCTGGTAACCGCGGACGAGCTCGACCAGCTTCATCATCGGGACCGGCGAGAAGAAGTGGATGCCGACCACCGACTCGGGCCGCTCGGTCACGGTCGCGATCTGGGTGATCGGGATGGCCGACGTGTTCGTGCCGAGCACCGCGCCCGACTTGCAGATCTTGTCGAGGGCCCGGAAGACCTCGTGCTTGGCCTCGACCTTCTCGTAGATCGCCTCGACCACCACGTCGGCGTCGGCGGCCGCGTCCAGGTCGGTCGTGGGAGTGATGCGGGAGAGAGTCGCCTCGACCTCGTCCTGCGTGATCTTGCCCTTGGCCGCGAACCGCCCGAGGGAGTCGCGGATCGCCGCCATGCCCCGGTTGGTCGCGGCGTCATCGACGTCCCGCATCGTGACCTGCCAGCCGGCCTGCGCCGAGACCTGCGCGATGCCGGAGCCCATCAGCCCGGAGCCGATGACCGCGAGTCGACCCGCCATGTGCCTTCCCCTTCCGCCGAAAAACGCCAACGCCCGCTCACCCTACCGTTGTTACTTAACGGAAACTCAGGCCCGGGGTCGGCGTCCCGATCGGGGCAAATCCGGGGAAACGGCCGCCCCGCGGTGCCAGACTATGCGCATGGCCTCAGGCAACGGCTGGTACCTCATCGGGCCACTGATTGCCGTCGGCCTGGTCGGCCTGCTCGGCGCCGTCTTCTGGCGCATGGGCCTGCATTGGACGTTCGGCCGCGAGGACGGCGACCGGTACGCCGACGGACTGGCCATTTTCGGCGAGCGCGACGACAGCGAGCCGCACATCGGCGACTACGGCTTCGGCGACCGTGACCGCGACTTCGGCGAACGGAACGGCCCGGCGGACGGTGACTACGGCCTCCTCTCCCCGGCCGCGGTCACCGACGACGCCGAGGTGGCCGGCGAGATCCGGCGACTTCTCGGCGCGGCCGGCATCCGGGCCACCCAGGCGATCGACCGCGAGGGCCGCACGGCGGTGCTGGTCTTCGCCGAAGAGGTGGAGGAGGCCCGCCGCCTGGTAGGCGGCTCACCGGCCCTGTGAACCTCAGAAGTCGAACGTCGGCTCGGGAACGTCGGCCCGCTCGACCTCGACCCCCAGCTTCGCCAGATCGGTGACGAAATCGGGGTAGCCACGGTCGATGTGGTGCACCTCGCCGACCTCGGTCACCCCCTCGGCGCACAGGCCGGCGATCACGAGGCCAGCCCCGGCCCGGATGTCGGTCGCCCGCACCGGCGCGCCCGACAGCCGCTCCCGGCCGTTCACCACGGCGTGGTGGCCGTCGGTGCGGATGTCGGCGCCGAGGCGGACCATCTCGTTCACGAACATGAAGCGGCCGTCGAAGATGTTCTCGGTGATGAGCGACGAGCCCTCGGCCACCGCGGCCAGTCCGATCGCCATCGGCAGCAGGTCGGTGGCGAAACCCGGGTAGGGCAGCGTCACGATGTCGACCGCGCGGGGACGGTCTTCCATCCGTACGTGAAACCGGTTGTCGCCCGGAGTGACCACCGCGCCCGCCGTGACCAGCTTGTCCAGCGCGATGTCGAGGTATTCCGGCCGCACCCCGTGGATCGTCACGTCGCCGCGGGTCATCGCCGTCGCGAAGGCCCAGGTGCCGCCGACGATGCGATCGCCGACCGTGGTGTGCGAGACCGGCGCGAGCGACGGCACCCCCTCGACCGTCAGCGTCGAGGAACCGGCGCCCTCGATGTGCGCGCCCATCGCCGTCAGCATGTCGCAGATGTCGACGATCTCGGGCTCGCGGGCCGCGTTGTCGATCTCGGTGACCCCCCGCGCCAGCACGGCCGCCATCAGCAGGTTCTCGGTCGCGCCCACGCTCGGGAAGTCCAGCCAGATCTTGCTGCCACGCAGGCCCTGCGGCGCCGAGGCGATGACGAAGCCGTGTTCGCCGGAGATCTCGGCGCCCATCCGGGCCAGGCCGGAGAAGTGCATGTCGAGCCCGCGCGAGCCGATCATGTCGCCGCCGGGGAGGGCCACGCGCACGTACCCCCGCCGGGCCAGCAGCGGCCCCAGCACGCAGATCGACGCCCGCAGCCGCCGGACCAGGTCGTAATCGGCCTCGCTGCCGGGCTCGGCGGGCACGTCGATGGTGGCCTGACCGCCCTCGAGCGTCACCTGGCACCCGAGCCGGCGCAGCACTTCCGCCATGATCGCGATGTCGGTGATCCGGGGAACGTTGCTCACCACGCTGCGCCCCTCGGCGAGCAGCGCCACCGCCATGAGCTTGAGCGCCGAGTTCTTGGCGCCGCCGACCGTGACGTCGCCGGAGAGCTGCGCGCCGCCCATCACCCTGATCACATCCACGCGGGCCATGGTATGGGCCGCGGCCCACGGGCGCCTCCGTAGGGTAGGTGCATGGCCGTTCATCTCACTCGCATCTACACCCGCACCGGCGACGCCGGCGAGACCCGTCTCGGCAACAACGAGGTGGTCCGCAAGACCGATCCGCGCCTGGCCGCCTACGCCGACACCGACGAGTGCAACGCCGCGCTGGGCGTCGCGTTGGCCCTGGGCAACCTGCCCGACGAGGTCCGCGACGTGCTCACGGCCGTGCAGAACGATCTCTTCGACGTCGGCGCCGACCTCTGCAACCCGATCGCCGAGGAGTCGCCCTATCCCCCGCTGCGGATCACCGACGACTACGTGACCCGGCTCGAGGCGTGGTGTGACGAGTTCAACGACCGGCTTCCGGCGCTCGACAGCTTCATCCTGCCGGGTGGGACGCCGGGCGCGGCCTTGCTGCATGTGGCGCGCACGGTGGCGCGACGAGCGGAGCGTTCGGCGTGGGCTCTCCTTCAGGACGACCCCGGCCGTACGGGTGACCTGCCCGCCAAGTATCTGAACCGGCTCTCGGACCTGTTGTTCATCCTGTCCCGCACCGCCAATCCGGGCGGTGACGTCAAGTGGGTACCGGGCGGGGACCGGTAGGAGGCCTGCACCACATCGAGCTGTGGCGGAGGCGCCCTAGACGAGCAGCTCGCCGTCGATGACGGTCACGGCCTGGCCGGTGAGGTGCGTACGCTCGCCGGCCAGCGTGACCCGCACGTAGCCGCCGCGCGCCGACGCCTGGTAACCCACCAGCTCGGTGCGCCCGCCCAGCCGGGCCGACCAGAACGGCGTGAGCGCCGTGTGCGCGCTCCCCGTCACCGGATCCTCGGCCACCCCCGCGGCCGCGCCGAAGAAGCGCGACACGAAGTCGTAGCCGGCCTCGGGGTCGGCCGCCGCCGCGGTGACGATGACGCCGCGGTTCTCCTTACGGGCCAGCGCGGCGAGATCGGGGCGCAGCCCGCGCACGACGTCTTCGTCGGCCAGCTCGACCAGCAGGTCGTCAGTGTTCGGCCCGGTGTGGTGCACCGACCGCACCTCCGCGCCGAGGACCTCCGGCAGCCACGGCGGCGCCGCGGCGCCGGAAAGCGGCGTGAGCGGCGCGGTCGGGAAGTCGAGCGTGTACCACCCCTTCTCGGCCGAGGTCGCGGTCAGCACGCCGCTCAGCGTCTGGAAACTCACCTTCTCTCGCCCCAGGACGTGGGCGGTGGCCAGCGTGGCGTGTCCGCACAGCGCGACCTCGACCGCCGGCGTGAACCAGCGCAGGGCGAAGTCGGCGCCGGACCCGAGCGGGTGGACGAACGCCGTCTCGGAGAGGTTCACCTCGGCCGCCACCTGCTGCATCCAGGCGGCGTCGGGAAAGGACTCGAGCACGACCACACCGGCCGGGTTGCCGCCGAACGGGCGGGAGGTGAAGGCGTCGACGATCCGGATGCGCATGGGCCGACGCTAGAACGTCGGGCGCGGGCGGGGCGAGCGGATTCCCGCCAAGTTCACTGCTCGATCGTGCGGGGGCGGATCGTCGGGCGGGGGCTGACGCTGCCGGGCTGGCCGGGCGGCGCCGCCTCGAGCCAGGAGAGGAAGCCGGTGACGGTGGATTCGGCCATCGCGATCTCGATCTCGCCGGCGCCGCAGTGGGAACAGCGCAGGACACACCACTGCGCGGGCATCGTGAGCCGCTCGGGCCCGTCGGGTCTCCGCTTTTCCTCGACCACCAGCACCGTGCGGTCGAGCACCCGTTTAGGGCGGAACGCGAGGCTGAACATGCGATGGAACCGCAGCTCGTCGCCGACGAACTGGCCGATCCCGGTGGACCAGCCGCGGCCCGGGACGATCGTGTTGACCCGGACCTGCAGCCGAATGGTTCCGCCGCCGAGCATGAGCAGCCGGCGGCGGAAGAAGATCACGAACAGGAGCGCGATGAACGCGACGAAGCAGATTCCGAGGATCTCGAGAACCCGCATCGCCGGAGTCAGTGAGACTCGGGAGTGGCGGGGGTGGCGCTCTCGGCGAGGACGGTCACGCCATCCGCGTCGATGGAGAGGAATCCGCCGCTGACGTCGTAGGTCAGCTGCTCGCCGCCGGCGAGCTTGACCCGCACCTGGGACGGCTCCTTGAGCAGGCCGAGCAACGGCGCGTGACCGGGCAGCACACCGATCTCACCCTCGGTGGTGCGCGCGACGAGCATCTCGGCGTCGCCGGTCCAGACGCGCTCCTCGACGGCGACAACCTTGACGTGCAGCTGGTTGGCCACGCTGTCTCCCTGTTCAGCCCTGCATTACCGAATGGGTGAAGTCTAAACGGCGCCCTTGCGCGCCGCGGTCGGGGGTGGCGACCGCCACATCCCTAGCTGGTCTTGTTGACGTACTCCGGGTGTCGGAACAGGAATCCGGAGAGTTGGTCGGCGCCGACCGCGGCGAAGAAGTCGGCCGCGCTCTCGTCGAGGCCCTCGCCCACGTAGCTCCCGTTCTCGAACTTCGACTCGCCGGGCAGCTTGATCGACACCATGTTGTTGGCCCGGATGTTCTTGAGGGCGAAGCCCCAGTCGACCACGCTGTGGCCCTGACCGTCGAAGATCAGCGCGCTGCCGGCCGCCTTGAGCACCTTGTCGAGCTTGCCGGGGTTGGTGATGACGTCCTTGCTGAGCGCCTGCTCGGCCATCGCCTTGATGAACTGCTGCTGGTGCCGCTGGCGGTCGTAGTCACTCTTCGGCAGGCCGTAGCGCTGCCGCACGTAGTCCAGCGCCTGCCACCCCTGCAGGTGGTACGTGCCGACCTTGTACTCCGCCTGCGGGCCGTAATAGGGGTGCTCGCACGTGTTGTCGGCGCACCGGGCGTAGCGCGGGCGGGGCTTGCCGTCCGGCTGGAGGTGCTCGGACTTGACGTTCTGGTCGATCCGCATGGTCACGCCGCCCATGGCGTCCACGATCTGCTTGAAGCCGCCGAAGTTGAGGATCGCGCCGGCGTCGAACTGACGGATGCCGGTGAGCTGCTGAACCGTCTTGGCCAGCAGCTCGAAGCCCTGGGCCGGGTCGTGCTTGCCGTTGCCGACCGCACTGCCGTAGCCCATCGCAGCGTTGATCTTGGAGCGGCCGCCGCGGAAGCCGGTCTTGGCGAACGGCGGGATGTCGACCACCAGGTCGCGCGGCACCGAGAAGAGGAAGGCCTGGTCCATGTCCCTGGGCACGTGGACCACGATGATCGAGTCGGAGAGCGGGGGCTGCGCGGCGTTCCGCGGGTCGATGCCGACCAGCAGGATGTTGAGCGGGCCCTTGATGTCCGACACCTTCTGCTCGGAGCCGTCCGCGGTCGCGCCGAAGAGGTTCTGGTTGTCCACCGAGTTCGCATAGCGGGCCAGCACCACCTGGCCGCCGAGCAACACGGCGCCGCTGAGCAGCATCAGGACGCAGCCGAAGATCGCACAGAGCCGCGCCCACATGGGTGCACGACGCTTGCCGTTCCTGGCCACCATCACTCCTCACCGGTTCGCGAAGCCGTCCGACGCCCGATCCAAGGTACCCGGGCGTGCAAAGGACTAACGGCGGGGAAACGGCCCGGAAACGCCCCGGGCCGCGCCCGCCTGATGGCGAGCGCGGCCCGGTCACCGCGTGGAGAGCGTCAGCCCTTCATGAGCTCGTGCGCGTTGCGCTCGAGGTCCTCCAGGCCGCCGCACATGAAGAACGCCTGCTCGGGGAAGTGGTCGTACTCGCCCTCGGCGATCTTCTTGAACGCCTCGATGGTCTCCTTCAGCGGGACCGTCGAGCCGGGAACGCCGGTGAACTGCTCGGCCGCGTACGTGTTCTGCGAGAGGAAGCGCTCGATGCGGCGGGCCCGCTGCACCGTGACCTTGTCCTCCTCGGAGAGCTCGTCCATGCCGAGGATCGCGATGATGTCCTGCAGGTCCTTGTACTTCTGCAGGATGCGCTGCACCTCGCGGGCGACCGCGTAGTGCTCGGCGCCGACGAACTCCGGCGCGAGGATCCGCGAGCTGGAGGCCAGCGGGTCCACGGCGGGGTAGATGCCCTTGTCGGAGATCGACCGCTCGAGGTTCGTGGTCGCGTCCAGGTGGGCGAACGTGGTGGCCGGCGCCGGGTCGGTGTAGTCGTCGGCGGGCACGTAGATCGCCTGGAGCGAGGTGATCGCCTTGCCCCGGACCGAGGTGATCCGCTCCTGCAGCTCGCCCATCTCGTCGGCCAGCGTGGGCTGGTAACCCACGGCCGACGGCATGCGGCCGAGCAGGGTGGACACCTCGGAGCCGGCCTGGGTGAACCGGAAGATGTTGTCGATGAAGAGCAGCACCTCCTGGTTCTGGACGTCCCGGAAGTACTCCGCCATGGTGAGCGCGGTCAGCGCCACCCGCAGCCGGGTGCCCGGCGGCTCGTCCATCTGGCCGAAGACGAGGGCGGTCTTGTCGAGAACGCCACCCTCCTCCATCTCCAGGATGAGGTCGTTGCCCTCGCGGGTGCGCTCACCGACGCCGGCGAACACCGACGTACCACCGAAGTTGCGGGCAACCCGGATGATCATCTCCTGGATGAGCACCGTCTTGCCCACGCCCGCGCCGCCGAACAGGCCGATCTTGCCACCGCGCACGTACGGCGCGAGCAGGTCGAGAACCTTGATGCCGGTCTCCAGCATCTCGGTCTTCGGCTCGAGGTCGGCGAACGCCGGGGGCTTGCGGTGGATGGCCCAGCGCTCCTGGATGTCCAGGGACGACGGGTCGGCGTTGAGCACGTCGCCGAGGGCGTTGAACACGTGGCCCTTGGTCACGTCGCCGACGGGCACCGAGATCGGCGCGCCGGTGTCGGTGACCTCGGCGCCCCGGATCAGGCCGTCGGTCGGCTGCATCGAGATCGCGCGGACCAGGTTGTCGCCCAGGTGCTGGGCGACCTCCAGGGTCAGCTTCTTGGTGCCCTCGGAGAGGGTCACCTCGACATGCAGCGCGTTGTAGATGTCGGGCATGGCGTCACGCGGGAACTCGGCGTCGACGACCGGGCCGATGACCCGGACGACGCGGCCGACGCCGGTCTCCGCCTTGGTGGGCTCAGCAACAGCAGTCATCACACATCACTTCCCGCCGCGGCCAGCGCGTTGGCGCCGCCGACGATCTCACTGATTTCCTGGGTGATCGCAGCCTGCCGCGCGGAGTTCATCTCGCGCGTGTACCGCTTGAGCAGGTCGTCCGCGTTGTCCGACGCGCTCTTCATCGCCCGCCGCCGGGAGGCCGACTCGCTCGCGGCCGAGTCCAGCAACGCCGCGTAGATCCGCGTGTTGAGGTACTTCGGCAGCAGCGCGTCGAGCAGCTCGTCGGCGTCCGGCTCGAACTCGTACGCCGGCCGCAGACCCGGCTCGACCTCGCGGTCCTCGACCTGCATCGGCGCGAGGAAGTGCGCCTCCGCGCTCTGGGTCATGAGCGACTTGAACTGCGTGCTGACGATGTGGAGCTCGTCGACGCCCTGGATGCCGTCCGGCCCGTAGTGCGCGTCCGTGTCGTCCGCGCCCGCGATGAACGCCTCCAGCAACGCGTCGCCGATCCTCTTCGCGTCCGTGAACGACGGACGCTCGGAGAACCCGGTCCAGCTGGCCTCGATCGGCCGGTTGCGGAACCGGTAGTAGCCGACGCCCTTGCGCCCGACCACGTACAGCACCGCGTCCTTGCCGTCCGCCTTCAGCTTCTGGATCAGCTGCTCGGCGGTGCGGATGGCGTTGGCGTTGTACGCGCCGGCGAGGCCGCGGTCACTGGTGATCAGCAGGACGCCCGCGCGCCGGACCCGCTCACGCGGGACCAGCAGCGGGTTGTCGATCGTCGCGTTCGACGCCAGAGCGGTCAGGACCTGGGTGATCGCCTCCGCGTACGGCTTGGAGGCGGCCACCCGCTCCTGGGCCTTGGCGATGCGGCTGGTGGCGACCAGCTCCTGCGCCTTGGCGATCTTCTTGGTCGACCGGACGGTGCGGATGCGCCGCCGGAGGGCCTGTACCTGACCGGCCATGACTACTGCTCGTTCTGCGCGGGACGGGGAACCTCGCGGGTCACCGTCTCCCGGGTCTCGCGGCCCTCGGCCAGCGCCTCGGCGTCGGGCTCGTTGAGCTTGATGCCGGTCTCGCCCTGCTTGAAGAGCTCCTTGAACTCGTCCAGGCCGGACTTGAGGCTCTCGACGTTGTCGTCGCTGAGCTGGCCGGTCGACTCGATCGCGGTGAGCGTGTCGGCCCGGTGCCGGCGCAGCCACTGCAGCATCTCGCCCTCGAAGCGGCGTACGTCGCCGACCTCGATGTCGTCGAGCTGCCCGGTGGTGCCGGCCCAGATCACGATGACCTCGTCGACCACCGAGTACGGCGAGTACTGCGGCTGCTTGAGCAGCTCGACCAGGCGCACGCCCTTGTCGAGCTGGGCCCGCGACGCCCGGTCCAGGTCGGAGGCGAAGGCCGAGAACGCCTCCAGCTCACGGAACTGGGCGAGGTCGAGGCGGAGCCGGCCGGAGACCGAGCGCATGGCCTTGACCTGGGCCGAGCCACCCACCCGGGACACCGAGGTGCCGACGTTGATCGCCGGGCGGACACCGGAGGCGAACAGGTCGGACTCCAGGAAGATCTGGCCGTCGGTGATCGAGATGACGTTGGTCGGGATGTAGGCCGAGATGTCGTTGGCCTTGGTCTCGATGATCGGCAGGCCGGTCATCGAGCCGCCGCCCAGCTCGTCGGAGAGCTTGGCGCAGCGCTCGAGCAGCCGGGAGTGCAGGTAGAAGACGTCGCCCGGGTAGGCCTCGCGACCCGGCGGGCGGCGCAGCAGCAGGGAGACCGCGCGGTACGCCTCGGCCTGCTTGGTCAGGTCATCGAAGATGATCAGGACGTGCTTGCCCGCGTACATCCAGTGCTGGCCGATGGCCGAGCCGGTGTAGGGCGCGATGTACTTGAAGCCGGCCGGGTCCGAGGCGGGGGCGGCGACGATGGTGGTGTACTCCATCGCGCCCTGCTCCTCGAGGGTGCCCTTGATCGAGGCGATGGTCGTCGCCTTCTGGCCGATCGCCACGTAGATGCAGCGGACCTGCTTCTCCGGGTCGCCGGACGCCCAGTTCGCCTTCTGGTTGATGATCGTGTCGATCGCGACCGTGGTCTTGCCGGTCTTGCGGTCGCCGATGATCAGCTGGCGCTGGCCGCGGCCGATCGGCGTCATGGCGTCGATCGCCTTGATGCCGGTCTGCAGCGGCTGCTTCACCGGCTGCCGGGCCATGACGTTGGGGGCCTGGAGCTCGAGCTCGCGGAAGCCCTCGTTGGCGATCTCGCCACGGTCGTCGATCGGCCGGCCCAGCGGGTCGACCACGCGACCGAGGAAGGCGTCGCCGACCGGGACCGAGAGAACGCGGCCGGTCCGCTTGACCTGGCCACCCTCCTCGATGCCGGCGAAGTCGCCCAGGACCACGGCGCCGATCTCACGGACGTCGAGGTTCAGGGCGACACCCAGCGTGCCGTCCTCGAACTCGAGCAGCTCGTTCGCCATCGTCGAGGGCAGGCCCTCGACGTGCGCGATGCCGTCGCCCGCATCGGAGACGATGCCGACCTCCTCGCGGGAGACCTCGGGCGTGTAGGACGAGACGTAGCGCTCTAGCGCCCCCCGGATCTCGTCCGAGGAGATGGTCAGCTCGGCCATCCTCTGCCTTCTCTGTCTAGCTCGGGACGTCGCCGCCACCGAGGGGCCTGCTCGATCACCGTGTCGAATGACGTTGACCGAGGGAAATACATCTATTTCGCGAACGCCTGGCGTGCCGCGTTGAGCCGCCGCAGGATCGTGCCGTCGTAGAGGTCGGATCCGACTCGGACGCTGACTCCACCGATGATCGAGGGGTCGACGTCGATCTTGAGCGAGACCGGCCGGTCGTAGAGGTCGGACAGCTTGGCAGCCAGCGCCTGCTCGTCGGCGTCGCTGAGCGGCCTGGCCACCGTCACGTAGGCGACCTCGCGGTCGCGCTTCGCGGCGGTCAACTCGACCAGCCTGGTCAGCGAGGAGTCGAAGCTCCGGCCCAGGAAACCCTCGAGGGCCACCTCGACGAGCCGGACCGTCGCCGGCTGGGCCTTGCCCTTGAGCAAGTCCTCCACCAGCTTAACCCGGCGCGAGGTGGGCGCGCCCGGGTCACTCAGCGTGACCGCGAGCTCGGGGTTGCCGGCGACGATCTGCCCGAAGCGGAACAGCTCGTCCTCGACGTCGGCGAGCGTGCCCGCCTTCTCCGCGGACCGCAGGACGACCTCGGCGCCGAGACGCTCGGTGACGTCCAGCAGCTCGGTCGGCTTCGAGAACCGGCCGGCCACCAGGGCGGTCAGCGTGTCGACGGTCGTCTGGGCCAGCTTGCCGGCCAGCAGCGAGCGCAGCAGCTGGGCCCGCTCGTCCCCGGCCCGCGACGGGTCGGTGAGCGCCCGGCGCAGTCCGGGCTGGGCGCGCAGCAGGCTCGCCACCGACAGGATCTCGTCGGCGACCATGGCCAGCTGCGCGGCCGTGGCCGTGCCGGTCTCGGCGGCGAGCTTCTCGACCGCCGAGTTGTAGGCCTGCTGACTGACGCTCGACGCCATCAGCGACGCCCGCCCGTCGTGCCGGCGGAGTCGAGCTCGGCGATGAACCGCTCGACCGTGCCGCGGCTGCGCGCCTCGTCGGCGAGGGACTCTCCGACGATCCGGCCGGCCAGGTCGACCGCGAGCGTGCCGACCTCGGCGCGCAGGTCACGGACGATCGACTCGCGCTGCGCGGCGAGCTGTTCGCGACCGGCCGCGATGATCCGGTCGGACTCCTCCCGGGCCTTGGCCAGGACGTCCTGCCGGATGCCCTCGGCGTCGGCGCGGGCCTCGTCGCGGATGCGAGCGGCCTCGGTCCGGGCCTCCGACAGCTGCGCGCGGTACTGCTCGAGCAGCTGGTTGGCCTCGGCCTGAGCGGCCTCGGCGCGCTTGATGCCGCCCTCGATCGCGTCCACCCGGGCCGCGAAGGTCTTCTCCATCTGCGGGAAGACGAACTTCATCAGCACCCAGCACAACAGGCCGAAGGCGATGGCGCCGAGAACGACCTCCTGCCAGATCGGAAGGATCGGGTTGTGCTCGGTCTCGGTCGTGCCCTCCGCGGCCAGAACCACGAGAGAGTTGATCATTACTTACCTCCTTCGAGGCGGAGGACTCTAGCCCTGCCAGATGAAGCCGAAGGCGATGCCGAGGAGCGCGAGCGCCTCGATGACGGCGAAGCCGATCCAGACGTACGGCAGGGTCAGACGCGAGGACTCGGGCTGACGGGCGGTCGACTGGATGTAGGCCGAGAAGACCAGGCCGACGCCGATGCCGGGGCCGATGGCGGCGAGGCCGTAACCGATGGCGGCGGTGCTACCGGTGAAAGCAGCGATGTCCATGTTTTCAGTTCCTCCAGGTATCTCGCGTGAATCGGTTTCACGCGGGACGACAACGGGGTGTTACTGGGCGATGCGTGGGGTGAAGCTCAGTGCTCGTCGGCGAGCGCGCCCTGGACGTAGCTCGCGGTCAGCACCGTGAAGACGTAGGCCTGCAGGCAGATCACCAGGAACTCGAGGAACGTCAACGCGATCGTCAGCGCCCAGGAGAGCAGCGAGAACGGCAGGTACCAGATGTTCGCGTTCAGCATCGCGAAGCCGCCGAGCGTGAACACCAGCAGCAGCATGTGGCCGGCGAACATGTTGGCGAAGAGCCGGACGGCGAGCGAGAACGGCCGGACCAGGAAGTTCGAGAAGAACTCGATCGGGATCAGCAGCGGCAGGATGAACCACGGCGCGGGCGGGATGAGCGCCGTCTTGAAGTACTTGAAGAAGCCGTGGTGCCGGATGCCGACCGCGATGAACAGCACGTAGCTGATGATCGCCAGGAACGCCGGGAAGGCGATGTGCGAGTTCGGCGAGATCTGGACGAGGGGCACGATGCCCCAGAAGTTGTTCAGCAGGATGAAGGTGAACAACGTCGTCAGGTAGGGCGCGAACCGCACACCGGCCGGGCCGATCATCTCGACGGCGATGTTGTTCCGCACGAAGCCGTAGACGCTCTCCGCGAGCCACTGCCTCTTCGTCGGGACCAGCTGCGGCTTCCGGTACGACATCAGGAAGAAAATGATGATCAAAGCAGCGCTCAGCCAGACGAGCGCGGTGATCTTCGTAAACCAGTAGTTGTCGTGCTCGCCCCACGGCAGGATGCTGGGCAGGTAGAAGTCCTCGACCTTCGGCGGGAACGGAATATCCGCTGCGAGGACGATCGACTGACCGGTCACCGTAGCCCTTCCTGTCAGGCGCCCAGACGGCGCACGATGAGGTAGACACCGCCGGCCATGCCAACGACCGCGCCGATACCGGCGAAGATGCCCCTGGTCCCGACCCAGTGGTCGACCAGCCAACCGATCCCGCCCCACACCAACATGCCCGCAAGGAGGTAGGAGACGGCCGTCATGCCCATGCCCGTGTCGGGCGGCTGTTGACCGTCGTCCCCATGGGGATTCTTGGGAGGTTCCTGACCGGTCATGACGGCCCGAACGATATCAGCAGGAAAGGCGAGGCTAAGCGGGACCCCCCGCACAACCGCAGTTGTCCAGGCGTCAGGGGTCTCGCAACTGGAAGGACACGGTACTCCCCCTTCGCCATAACCGGACAAGCCACGACCGTCCACGTCACCGTTTCGTGGTCAACCAATCACGAAAGGGACGCTGACGAGGCAAAACGCGGTGCGATAGATCACTTCGGGCGACGCACCGCAGTGAACCACCACGCTTGGACCGCGGTCCAGACGATCACGGCGGCGACGATGCTCCAGCCCAACGCAGACTTCCCCGTCCACGTCGTCTGTACACCGTAGGCAAGCACCAATCCCAAAACGCTGTACTTCAACACATATGTACCCAGCGCCAGCGGCATCAGCAGGGCCGGGCGCACGGTGTCGGCCCACGCGATCACCAGCGTCGACATCGTGTAGCTGATGGTGACGATCAGGACGCCGAGCGCGGCGCCGAGCGCGGAGGCGGACCCACCGGTCAGGAACCCGGCCGAGGCGGCGCAGAGCAGCAGGGCGAACGAGACCGCGCTCAGGAACGGCAGATGCGCCACCCGCCACCGCGGATCGGCCGGGAGCGGCGCGAGGCCGGCGGGCAACGGGCGGTCGTCCGGATCATCAGGATCAAAACCCTGCCTGGGTACGCCGGGAAGCGTCACCGAGGACTCGTCGGCGCTCTGGCTCACGCCATCACCTCCTGCCGCGCATAGGCCGGGAATCTCCTGACCAGGTCGTGCACCTCGTCCGCCGCGCCGGCCAGGCGCCGGGCGCCGTCCGCCGTCGAGGGGTCGCTGCGGACCGCGGCGCCGATCAGACCGGCTATCCGCCGCATCTCGCCCTCGCGCATCCCCTGCGTGGTCACGCCCGGCGAGCCCACCCGGATGCCGGACGCCACCGCCGGCCGCTGCGGGTCGAACGGTATCGCGTTCTTGTTCAGTGTGATGCGGGCACGGTCGCAGCGGGCCTCCGCCTCGGCCCCGGTGACGCCGAGCTCGCGCAGGTCGGCCAGCACCAGATGGGTGTCGGTGCCACCGGAGACCGGGCGCATCCCCTCCTGGGCCAGACCCAGGGCCAGCGCCCGCGCATTGTCGACGACCTGCCGCGCGTACGCCTGGAAGGCCGCACCCGACGCCTCCCGCAGCGCCACCGCCTTGGCCGCGATGACGTGCATCATCGGGCCGCCCTGGCTGAACGGGAAGACCGCCTTGTCGACACGCTGGGCCAGATCGGCCCGGCACAGGATCATGCCGCCGCGCGGCCCGCGCAGCACCTTGTGCGTGGTGCAGGTGACGACGTCGGCGTGCGGCACCGGCGACGGCACCGCCCGGCCCGCGACCAAGCCGATGAAGTGCGCGGCGTCGACCATCAGATAGGCACCGACCTCGTCGGCGATCTCCCGGAACAGCGCGAAGTCGATCGTGCGCGGGTACGCCGTGGCGCCGCAGATGATCAGCTTGGGCCGGTGGGCGAGGGCCAGGTCGCGTACCTCGTCATAGTCGATCTCCTCGGTGTGCGGGGAGACGCGGTAGCCGATCGGGTGGAACCACTTCCCGGAGAAGTTGACCCGGCTGCCGTGGGTGAGGTGCCCACCGTGCGGCAGCTCCATGGCCAGCACGGTGTCGCCCGGCTCGGCCAGCGCCGCGTACGCCGCCAGGTTCGCCGACGCCCCCGAGTGCGGCTGCACGTTCGCGTGCTCGGCCCCGAACAGCTCCTTCGCCCGCTCGACCGCCAGCACCTCGGCCCGGTCGACCTCGGCGCAGCCCCCGTAGTAGCGCCGGCCCGGGTAGCCCTCGGCGTACTTGTCGTTGAGCGTCGAGCCGAGCGCGGCCAGCACGGCGGGAGACGTGAAGTTCTCGCTCGCGATCAGCTGCAGCCCGGTCCGCTGCCGGTCGAGCTCGTCGAGGAGCACACGGGCGATCTCCGGATCTTCGCGCTCGAGCCCCGCGAAGTCCGGCCCCCAGAAGGTGTCCACGTGCCCTCCCCCGGTAGGCAACGCCGCCGAACTGAAGCATATGGCTTGAGAGGCCGCTCAACGGGCACACTCTGGGGTTATGCGATGTTTGGTGACCGGCGCGACCGGCTACATCGGTGGCCGTCTGGCGCCCCGGCTGCTCGACGCGGGCCACGAGGTGCGGTGCCTGTCGCGCAGCGCGGCCCGGCTCCGCGACGCGCCGTGGGCCGGCCAGGTCGAGATCGCCGAGGGCGATCTGACCGACCCGGGGTCGCTGCGGGCGGCCCTGGAGGGCATCGAGGTCGCCTACTTCCTGGTGCACTCGCTGGGCCGGCGCGACTTCGAGGAGATCGACCGGCGTGCCGCCGGCAACTTCGCCGAGGCCTGCCGGGATGCGGGCGTGCGCCGGATCATCTACCTGGGCGGACCCGAGCCGCCGGCCGGCGAGCGCGCCTCCGCCCACCTCCGGTCGCGCGAGGAGGTGGCCCGCATCCTGCTCGACAGCGGGGTGCCCACGGTCGTGCTGCGCGCGCCGGTGATCATCGGCTCCGGCTCGGCCTCGTTCGAGATGCTCCGCTACCTGACCGAGCGGCTGCCGGTCATGGTGACGCCGCGCTGGGTCCGCAACCGGATCCAGCCGATCGCCGTCCGGGACGTGCTTCGGTACCTGATCGCGGCGGCCACGATGCCGCCGGAGGTCAACCGCGGCTTCGACATCGGCGGGGCGGACGTCCTCACGTACCTGGAGATGATGCGCCGCTACGCCCGGGTCGCCGGCCTGCGGCGCCGCATCATCGTGCCGCTGAAGCCGCTCAGCCCCTGGCTCTCGGCGCACTGGGTCGGCCTGGTCACGCCGGTGCCGAACTCGATCGCCCGGCCGCTGGTCGCCAGCCTCGTGCACGAGGCGGTGGCCCGCGAGAACGACATCCGCGAGCTGGTGCCGGACGTCCACCCGCTCGGCTTCGACGAGTCGGTCGGCCGCGCCCTTCGCAAGATCAAGGACGCCGACGTGGAGACCCGCTGGTCGAACGCGGCCGGCCGGCAGGCCTCGGCCGAGCCGCTGCCGAGCGACCCGAAGTGGTCGGGCGGCAGCGTCTACGTCGACGAGCGGTGCAAGGAGGTGGACGCGCCGGTCGAGGCCCTGTGGAAGGTCATCGAGGGCGTCGGCGGCGAGAACGGGTGGTACTCGTTCCCACTGGCCTGGTCGGTGCGGGGCTGGCTGGACAAGCTGGCCGGCGGCGTCGGGCTGCGCCGGGGGCGGCGCGACCGGCACCGGCTGCGAGTCGGCGAGGCGCTCGACTGGTGGCGGGTCGAGGAGATCGTGCCGGGGTCGCTGCTGCGGCTGCGGGCCGAGATGCGGGTGCCGGGGCGGGCCTGGCTGGAGATGTGCGCGACCGGGAACGGCGAGGGGCGCAGCGTCTACCGGCAGCGGGCCGTCTTCCTGCCGCGAGGGCTGGCCGGGCACGCGTACTGGGCGTCGGTGCTGCCGTTCCACGGGATCGTCTTCAACGGGATGGCCCGCAACATCGCCCGGCAGGCGGCTACTTCGCGGCGGCCCGGCTCAGCCGGTCCCGGATCGCCAGCCAGTCCTCGCCGTCCGGAGGTTCCTGAACCAGGATCTCCGTGACGCCGGCGTCGTCCAGGCGGTGCAGGGCGGCGTAGAGGTCGGCCGCGTACTCGCGGGGATCGGCCGACAAGATCTCGGCGCCCTCGACCTCTTTACCCTCGTAGGTCAGAACGCCGGTTTTGTCGGTTTTATCGGCACGGTTCGCGTCGCCGACCCACCGCAGGGTCGCGCGGGGGGCGTAATGGCGGCGGCTCATCCCGGGCGACGGGCGTGCGGTGCCGTCGGCCGCCTCGGCGTCGCGCAGGGCGATCGAGCCGGTCACGTCGCGCAGTGTGCGCAGGGCCAGCGCGCCCGGCCGCAGCAGCGTCGGCACGGCGGTGGTCAGGTCGAGCACGGTCGACTCGATGCCCCACGAGCTCGGGCCGCCGTCCAGCACCAGCGGGACGTCGGGCAGGCTGCGCAGCACGTGCCCGGCAGTGGTCGGCGAGATGCCCTCGGACCGGTTCGCGCTCGGCGCCGCCAGCGGCAGGCCGGACGCCGCCAGCAGCCGCAGCGCCACCTCGTGGGCCGGGATCCGCAGGGCGATCGTCGCGTTCCCGGCGCCCACCCCGGTCAGGTGCTCGGCCCGCCGGACCACCAGCGTGAGCGGGCCGGGCCAGAACGCGGCCGCGAGCCGGTCGGCGGCGGCCGGCCACTCGGCGGCGAGCTTGCGGGCCGCCTCGACGTCGGCCACGTGCACGATCAGCGGGTTCCACGAGGGGCGGTTCTTCAGCCGGTAGACCTCGCCGATCGCCCTGGCCGAGAACGCGTCCGCGCCCAGGCCGTAGACCGTCTCGGTGGGGAACGCGACGACCGACTCGGCCCGCAGCAGCTCGACCGCCTCGGCGATGCCGCCGTCGTCGGGCGCGACGATGCGACCGGTCACGACAGCCTTCCGGTCATGACAGCCGTCCGGTCATGACAGCTCTCGGTCATGACAGCAGGAGATTGGCGAACGGGACCGTGGTGTCCTCGATCTCGTCGCCGATGCGCTGGAACGTCTGGTCGCCGCGCCCCCATGGGTCGTCGAGGTCGTCGCCGGGCAGCGGACCCTCCGGGCCGCGCAGCCGATGGACCGCCTCGACGATCGCGACGCCCCGGTCGTGCACCGACTGGGGCTTGCCGTCACCCGGCGGCAGCGACTCCGGGTCGACGCTCGCGAGCAGCCGGCCAAACTCACCCATCACGAACGTGCGGTCGGCCGCGTCGGGGCGCAGGGCCACCACGTAGTCGTACTGGTCGGCCGTGGCGGTGAAGATCAGATCGGCCTCGTCGATGAAGTCGCCGCGCAGCTTGCGGGCCTCGAAGCCGGTCACCGAGCCGCCGCGGGCCCGCACCTGGCGGGCGGCGGGCGGGTTCATCTCCTCGCCCTCGTGCCAGCCCCCGGTGCCGGCGCTGACGCTGCGCACCAGCTGCCCGGCGGCCTCGCCGACCCGGTCCTGCACCGCCCGCGCCAGCAGCCGTTCGGCCATGGGCGACCGGCAGATGTTGCCCATACAGACGTGCAGAACGGTGAACGGCTCGGACATTCAGGCCTCCGGGCTCAGCAGCTCGGGAACCACGTCACGCAACTTCTCGAACGGGATCGCGCCGGCCCGCAGCACCCGCGGCACATCCCCAGACACATCGACGATGGTGCTAGGTGCCGGGTCATGCGCCACGCCCGCCTCGAGGTAGACGCGGACCGCGTACTCCAGCTGGTCGCGGGCCTCCTCGGCGGTCGTGGGCGCGGGCTGGCCGACCTTGTTGGCCGTGGTGACCGCCATCGGGCCGACCTCGCGCAGCACCTCGAGCGCGACCGGGTGCAGCGGCATGCGCACGGCGACGCGGCCGCCGGTGTCGCCGAGGTCCCACTGCAGGCTCGGCGAGTGCTCGACGTAGAGGGTGAGCGCGCCCGGCCAGAACGCGTCGGCCAGCTCGCGGGCGGCCCGCGGCAGCGAGTAGACCAGGCCGTCGAGCGTGTGCCGCGAGCCGACCAGCACCGGCGGAGGCACCTGGTTGGTGACGCTGCGGGCGTGGTGCAGCGCGGTGATCGCGTGCGGGGTGAAGGCGTCCGCGCCGATGCCGTAGACCGTGTCGGTCGGCAGAACGGCGAGCTCACCGCTCTTGATCGCCTCGACGGCGGCGGCGATGCCGCGATCCCGGTCCGCGGTCGTACGGCAGTCGTAGAGCATCACACCGTGCAGTCTGCCATGTGGCGGCCGCCACCGATCAGGTGCGCCGGGCGGTCGCGAAGCGCGGGCGCCCGGCGAGATCCCGGTGCGCGGTCACCTCGTCGAACCGGCCGTCGGCGCGCAGCAGGGCGGGCACCGCGTCGCCGTGCCCGTCATCGTGCTCAATTCCGACATGTCCCCCGGGCTTGAGCAACCGGGCCGCCAGTGCGATCACCGGGCGGATCACCTCGAGGCCGTCGGCACCGCCGAAGACCGCCTCGGCCGGATCATGATCGGACACCTCGGGCGGAACGGCGGTGCCGTCCGGGACGTAGGGCGGGTTGCACAGCACCACGTCCACCCGCCCGGACAGCTCGGGCAGCAGATCGGGGTCGGTGACGTCGCCCTCGACCACCTCGACGGCCGGAAATCCGGCGGCGTTGCGGCGGAGGAAGGAGAGCGCCACGGGGGAACGCTCCACGGCGTACACCCGCAAGGTTTTGACCTCGTCCGCCACCGACAGGGCGATCGCGCCGGAACCGCTGCACAGATCGACCACGACGCCGCCCGAACGGGCACGCTCCACGCCCCACCCGGCCAGCAGCTCGGTCTCCGGCCGGGGCACGAAGACGCCGTCGCCGACCGACAGCTCCAGATGCCGGAACGCGGCCGTGCCGAGCAGGTGCTGCAACGGGGTCCGGCGCGCCCGCTCGGCCACCAACGTCCGAAGACGACGGAGCTCGTCGGCGCGGATCGAGTCCACCAGCAACAGCCGGCCACGCGGGATCTCCAGCACGTGGGCGGCCAGCAGCTCGGCGTCCACCCGCGGCGACGCCACCCCCGCGGCGGCGAGGACGGTGACCGCCTCGGCCAGCGCCGGGCCGAGAGGCATCCGTACCAAGTGTCGGGAGGGGTGTTCGTCGTCCGGGTCCACGGCATAATCATCAAACGTCACGTGCGACGCCGGCCGGCCGGGTCGGCGCATCGACACGGGGACATGCGGTGGGAGGCGCCCGGTGAGTTGGTTGGACCAGCTCCCTGAAAACATCGAGGAGCTGAAGCGGGCCGGGCGGCTGCAGCAGAACGGACGATCCGCCGAGGCGCTCCCGATTCTCGACGACGTGCTCGCCACCGCCACCGACCCCACCACCCGGGCGTACGCGTTGGTCCAGCGCTTCGGCGCACTGATCAATCTGGGACGGATCGCCGAGCTCGCCACCGCCATGACACTCGCCGCCAACGCCGTCCGCGAGATACCGGACGCCTACCTGCGCGGCCAGATGCACGCCTTCGCGGCCCTCGGCTCGCACCTGCAGAGCAACATCGACCGCGGCGTGACCCACCTCGTGCAGGCGTCCCGGGCGCTGGCCGCGGTGCGGGAGAACGACTTCGAGACCGCGTGGGGCTGGCACGACCTCGCGATGGCCTACTCGTACCTCGGTTTCCACGGTCACGCGTTGACCGCCATCGAGCAGGCCCGGCAGGTCGGCGCCGCGGTCGGGCTCGCCCCCGAGATCTTCGCCGCTCCCGGCATCCGGCTGCGCAACGCCGTCTCCCTCGACCATCAGGGCGACACCGACGGTTGCCTGCGGGTGCTGCGCGACATCGACGCCGAGCTGTCCCGCTACCTGGCGATCGGCGCCGACCAGATGCGGCCGGGCAGCCGCGCCGCCTACGGCTACGCCCTGGCCCGCCGCGCGGCGCTGGGCGAGGAGACCGAGGCGAACGCGGCCGAGCTGCTCACCAGCGGCGGCGACAGCGTCCGCACCCGCGACCTGCACCATCTCGGGCTGGTCTGCCTGTCGATCGCCGCCGGCCGCCCCGGGCAGGCGCTGGCCATGCTGGACGCGGTGCCGGTCTCGCCCGAGATCCTCGGCGCCGCCGAGCCGGCCCGGCTGCGCAGCATCTGCCACGCCGCGGCCGGCGACCACGCCGCCGCCCACCAGGCCGACCGGTACGCGTTCCGCCTCGCCGCCCAGCGCATCGACCGGCTCCGCGACGGCTACCTCGACGGGGTCGCGGCCCGGCTCGACGCCCAGGAGACCCAGCGCGACGCCGGCCGGTACGGCGACGAGACGCTCACCGACCCGCTGACCGGGCTGCCCAACCGCCGCCAGCTCGAGCGCTACGTCGGCTCCATGCTGGAGCGGGGCGAGCGGGCGGCGATCGGGGTCTGCGACCTGATCGGCTTCACCGCGGTCAACGTGCGGCACGGCCGGCACTGCGGCGACCTCGTGCTGCAGCGGATCGCCGGCGTGCTCAACCGGGTGATGCGCCGGGGCGACTTCGTGGCCCGGTTCGCGGGCGACGAGTTCGTGGTGGTGCTGCCGGGCGCGGGCCAGGCGCAGGCGGCCGAGGTGTCCCGCCGGATCGCCGCCGCCACCAGCGCCGAGAACTGGCAGGTGCTGGTGCCGGGCACCCCGATCGGCCTGGCCGCGGGCTGGTCCGAGGTCGGCACCAACGGGCGTACGCTCAGCGCCGCGCTCGCGGCCGCGGCGGCCAACCGCATGCCCACGAGATGAGCACGATCGAGCTCGGTGAGATCTCCTCGGCGCCCGGCGAGGAACCCGTCCGCGAGTTCGACCTCCGCACCCTCCGCCGGCTCACCATCGCCGTGGTCGGCCTGCTCTGCCTGCTCGGCGTCACCGCGTCGGCCCGGCCCGAGCCGCCGGGCGGGGTTCGGCGCCTGTGGAGCGTGCCGTTCGCCGACCAGGACAACGCGACGCTCGGCGCCGACAGCGTCTACCTGAGCCGGTCGGCCGGCGGCCGCACCCGGCTCACCGCCTACGAGCTGGCCTCGGGGAAGGTCCGGTGGGAGACGACGCTGGACGGGGTGCTCGGCTACCCGCAGCCGGCCGAGCCGGACGGCCTGCTCCTGCTGCCGGCCGACACCGAGGTGGCAACGCACGGCGAGTTCTACGCCCAGTACGCCCAGCAGACCGTCGCGCTGGACACCCGCACCGGACGCGCGCTCTGGACCGAGCCCGGCGACTCGCTCCTGGTCGCCCGGGGCGCGGTCCTGATGGCCGACCACGGCGACGACGGCGGCTACTCCGGCCTGCGGCTGATCCGGCTCCGCGACCGGAGCACGGTCTGGCAGCGGCCGACGCCCGGCGCCATCAGCGTCGCCTTCGCGCTCGACGGAGCCGGGCCGGAGCGGGTCATCACCGCCACCTCCGACGGGCTGATCGAGATCCTTCGCTTCGCCGACGGCGGCCGGATCGCCGCGGCGCGCATCCCGTGGGCCCGGCCCGACCCCGAGCGCGGGCAATGGAACGACCTTACGGCCGGCGGGGACCATCTGGTGGTGAACCGCAACGTCCAGGGCCACGCCGAGCTCAGCGTCTACCGTCTCGACTCGATGACCGAGAGGTGGCACGCGGACGGCACCGACGGCTACGCCTTTCCGTGCGGCGCGAGCATCTGCGTCAACAACGCCGGGGGGCTGACCGCGTACGAGGCGGACAGCGGCCGGCTCGTCTGGCGCCTGCCCGGCATCGGCAGCGGCTGGGCGCCGTCCGCCGAGCGGGTCGTGGTCTCCGATCCGGACGGCGGCCGGCAGTACCTGGTCGACACGGCGACCGGGCAGCGGGTCGGCGCGGACGTCACCGGCGAGACGGTCTGGCGCATCGAGCCCGGCACGGCCCTGCTCGTGCTCAAGGGCACCACCGCACCGCCGGACCGCACCTCGATCACCCGCTGGGACCTGGCCACCGGGCGCCGCGAGCTGCTCGGCTCGACCGAGCGCATCGCGGTCAACCGCTGCCAGGCCGTCGGGCACTACCTGGGGTGCTACGTGACTTCCTCGTACACGGTCACGGCGGTGGGCCGGTGACCCTCATCGACCTCGGCGACGTCACGCACGAGCAGGAGGCTCCGCCGTTCCCGGTCGACCGCCGCCGGGTCCTGCGCGCCCTGCTCGCCGCGCTCACCGTCGCCGGGCTGGTCGTGCTGGCCGGCTCGGCCCACGCCGCCCCGCTCGGCGTCCGCCGGTTGTGGACGGTCACCGACTTCACCGAGGGCGACAACTTCGCACTCGGACCGGACACGCTCTACGTCGACCGGCTCGAGGGCGGCCGGGACAGCGTCGCCGCCTACGACCTGGCCACCGGCGCGCCGCGGTGGATCGTCGGCACCGGGGCCGAGTCCGGCGGATACGGGCCGGCCCTGGCCGGCGACACCGTGCTGGCCCAGGCCGACCCGCTGCGCATCAACCGCAAGGACAAGGACGGCAACATCTACTCGTTCGAGCGCATCGGGACCACGGTCGCGCTCGATGCCGCCTCGGGGCGGGAGCTGTGGCGGGCGGACGGCGAGGCCCGCGCGTCCGCCGCCACCGGCACGGCGCTGGTGACCGAGTCCGACAACGAGGGACGCACAATCCGGCTGAGCCTGCGCCGGCTGCGCACCGGCGAGGAGATCTGGAACCATCCGACGGCCGCGCTGACCGACTGGACCGTCCTGCCCGACGACGGCGACCCCGAGATGGTCGTCCTGGTCACTCCCGACGGGCGGACCACGGTGCTCCGGTACGCCGACGGCCGCGTCCTGAGCGACGGCCGGCTGCCGTGGCCGGTCCGCACCAACGCGGCCCTGCTGTGGCCGGTCGGCAGGTTCCTCGCCGTCATCCGGGACGTCACCGACACCGACGGCACCACCACCGTCTACGACCCGCGGACACTCCGGGCCCTCTGGACCGCCGCCTACGTCTCGAGCTGCGGCCCGCTCCTCTGCTCGGTGGAGGTCCGGGGAGTCAGCGGGCGCGACCCGGTCACCGGCCACGAGCGGTGGAACGTCTTCCCCGGGCGCGACGTGCGCGAGGTCGCCGGCGACCGGCTGGCGATCAGCACGAACGTGGACGAGCCGACCGTCCAGCTGGTCGACGCCCGGACCGGCCGCGCCCTCGGGCCGCCGGTCAAGGGCGACATCGCGTACACCACCGAGGTCACCGACTCGGTCCTGCTGCTGCGGCCGTCGGTCAAGCCGGTCGGCTCGGTCGTGGTCGTCCGGCTCCACCTGCGCGACGGCAGCACCGACGTGCTCGGCTCGTTCACCCCGGCCGGCGAGCAGCAGACCTGCGCCGCGAACGCGCGCTACCTGGTCTGCCCGCGCGGCGACGGGCTGCACGTCATGGCCGTCGGCTGATCTCGGTGTCGCCGGCGAGCCGGGCCTGCCGGTCGGCCTCGGCCAGGGCGTCCAGCACCGCGTCGAGCTCGCCGCCGAGCACGAGGTCGAGGTTGTAGGCGGTGTAGCCGATCCGGTGGTCGGTGATCCGGTTCTGCGGGAAGTTGTACGTCCGGATGCGCTCCGACCGGTCGACCGTGCGCACCTGGGCCTTGCGGGAGTCGGCCGCCGCCGCGTCCGCCTCCTCCTGGGCGATGGCCAGCAGCCGGGACCGCAGGATGCGCAGCGCCGACTCCTTGTTCTGCAGCTGGCTCTTCTCGTTCTGGCAGCTCACCACGGTGCCGGTGGGCAGGTGCGTGATGCGCACCGCGGAGTCGGTCGTGTTGACCGACTGGCCGCCGGGGCCGGACGAGCGGAAGACGTCGATCCGCAGGTCGTTGGGGTCGATCTGGACGTCGACCTCCTCGGCCTCGGGCAGCACCAGCACGCCCGCCGCCGAGGTGTGGATCCGGCCCTGGGACTCGGTCACCGGCACGCGCTGCACCCGGTGCACGCCGCCCTCCCACTTCATCCGGGACCAGACGCCGTGGCCGCCCTCGGGCACGCCCTTGGTCTTGACCGCCACCGAGATGTCCTTGACGCCGCCCAGGTCCGACTCCTGCGAGTCGATCACCTCGACGACCCAGCCGTGGCGCTCGGCGTACCGGGTGTACATCCGCAGCAGGTCGCCGGCGAACAGGGCCGACTCCTGGCCGCCCTCGCCCGCCTTGATCTCGATGATCACGTCCTTGGCGTCGCTCGGGTCGCGCGGGATCAGCATCTCGCCGAGCTTCTCCTCGAGCGGCGGCAGGGCGGCCGCGACGGCCTCGACCTCGGCCCCGAAGGCCGGGTCCTCGGCCGCCAGCTCCTTGGCCGCGGCCAGGTCGGCGCGGGCGGCCTCGAGCTCGGCGTGAGCCGCGTAGATCGGGGCAAGCTCCGCGAAACGACGGCCGACCCGGCGCACGAGGGCCTGGTCGGCGTGGATGGAGGGGTCCTCCATCCGCTTCTCCAGTTCCGCGTACTCCTCGAGAAGCGTGGTCAACCGGTCGTTACTCACAGTGTTCTCTCCCCACGCGAACGGCGCCCGCCCCCTGACATGCAGGATGGCGGGCGCCGTCGAAGCAGTTACTTCTTCTTGGCCGCGTTCACCTTCGCGTACTTGGCCTGGAACTTCGCAACCCGGCCCGCGGTGTCCAGAACGCGCTGCTTACCGGTGTAGAACGGGTGGCAGGCGCTGCAGGTCTCGACGCGGATCTCGCCGCCCTTGGCGGTGCTCCGGGTGGTGAAGGTGCTGCCACAGGAGCAGATGACCTCGGTGGAGTTGTACTCCGGGTGGATGCCGCTCTTCATGTTTCTCGGTCTCTCTCTTCGAAGTGGTCGCCGGGTCGCTGTCAGCACCGCGCCGCCCCGCCAGGGCGGTGGGCTCGGGCGTGAACCGGAACCTTTTGCTGGCCGATGGACCAGTCTGCCATGTGACGCAGCCGCACGAGAAATCGAGGCGACTTTCCTGATCCGCTGTCGATAACGTGAGCAGCCCTCACGGCATTCCCTCCTGGTAAGAAAAGGTCCCATCCCTCTGCTCGCCGACGTCCTCGATCCGGTCGAACTGACCAGCGCGGTCGAAAACGGGCAGTCTTCCATCACACCGAGTCGCAGGTGACCGAGGAATGACAAGACTGCTGATCACCCGGGGTCTGCCGGCGTCCGGCAAGACGACCTTCGCCCGGAAGCTGCAACCGCGGGTGGTCCGGGTCAACCGCGACGACCTGCGGCGCATGCTGCACGGCGGCCGGCTCTACGCGCAGTGGTCGGAGTCGCAGGTGACGCACGCGCAGCGGGCCGCCGTCGAGGCGCTGCTGCGCGCGCACGCCGATGTGATCGTCGACGACACCAACCTGCGGGCCCGGACCGTGCGGGAGTGGGCCGAGCTGGCGGCCAGGATGGGCGCGACGTTCGAGGTGCACGACTTCACCGACGTGCCGCTCGAGGAGTGCATCCGGCGCGACGTCTCGCGTCCCGAGGACGACCGGGTCGGCGAGACGGCGATCCGGAAGATGCACGCGCGCTATCTGGCCGGCCGCAACCTCCCATTGCCGATCCCGTACGTCTCGGATGTCCCGCACGACACCTATGCGCCCGATCCGGGACTGCCGGCCGCCGTGCTGGTGGACATCGACGGGACCGTGGCCCTGATGGGCGACCGTAGCCCGTACGACTGGGGCCGGGTCGGCTCCGACCTGCCGAACGCCGCGGTGATCACGGCGGTGCGGGCCATGCACGCGGCCGGCAACGCGATCATCTTCTGCTCGGGACGGGACGCGGTGTGCCGCCCCGAGACGGAGGCCTGGCTCGATCTGTACGTCGGCGTCCCGTACGAGGCGCTGTTCATGCGGCCCGAGGGCGACGGCCGCAAGGACTCCGTGGTCAAGCGCGAGATCTTCGATCGGGAGATCCGCGACCGGTGGCGGATCATCGGGGTTTTCGACGACCGCCAACAGGTGGTACGCATGTGGCGGGCGCTCGGCCTCACCGTGTTCCAGGTCGCGGAGGGAGACTTCTGACCTTGAAGTACCCGCGCACCTTCCACCTGCCCGACTCGCCCGGCGCGACGGCCGACGACAAGGTTCAGCACGATCTGTCCTGGTTGGACGGCGAGCTGGTGGTGACCGAGAAGCTGGACGGCGGAAACCTGACCTTCACCCGGGATGCGATGTACGGCCGGTCGGTCGACTCCGGCACGCAGCCGTGGGACCGGCCGGCCAAGGCGCTGTGGGCGATGACGGCGTACCGGATCCCGGACGACTGGCGGGTGTGCGGCGAGTCGATGTGGGCGCGGCGCAGCATCGCGTATTCCGACCTGCCCGGCGTCTTCATCGTCTTCGGCATCTGGGACGAGACGGACACCTTGCTCGGCTGGGACGACACGGTCGACTGGGCGCGGCGCTTGGAGCTGCCGGTGGTGCCGGTGCTCTATCGGGGCGGCAGCCTCTCCGAGGCGCGCGCGGCCTGGGCGGCCCAGCGCGACCAGGACAAATCCGAGGGCTACGTGGTGCGTGCGGCCGGCCGGATCCCCGCGGCCGAGTTCTCCCACAAGCTCCTCAAGTGGGTACGCGCGGGGCACGTCCGCACCGAGGCGAGCTGGCGCCATCGCGACGACTTCGCGGTCAACGAGTTCGCCTGACGCCGGCCCGCCCGTCAGGCCGTGGCCGCGGCCAGCTCGTCGAGGCTGCGCAGGATGCAGAACTCGTTGCCCTCGGGGTCGGCGAGCACCATCCAGCCGCCGCCGTCGGGCTTGCGCAGGTCGTCGATCGGCTTGGCGCCGTGGTCGATGAGCCGGGCCAGCTCCTCGTCGCGCGTCCCCGCGGCCGGGCGCAGGTCGAAGTGCATCCGGTTCTTCGCCTGCTTCGCGTCCGGCACCTCGATGAACAGGATCTTGTGGGACCGGTCCCGGGACATGATGACGCACTCCTCGTGCCCGGGAAGATTGGGATCCTCGGGGTCCTCGGTGTAGTCGAGGACGCCCTCCCACCACTTCGAGAGCGTGTACGCGTCGGCGCAGTCGACGGTCGTGTGCGAGATGAACGAGGTCATCCCCGCATGATCTCAGAGCGCGGGCACCGCGTACCGTCCCGGGCCAGGGACGCCGCCTCCTCGTCCAGGTAGAAGGCCGGCCGCAGATCCATCTCGTCGTAGTAGCGGTGGAAGACCGGCGTCAGCGAGCCCGACATCGGCGGGACGATCCACGTCCAATCGGCCGGCACCGGACGTCCCGCCTTCTCCTCGCTGCGCAGATGAGCCAGGAAACGCCGGGCCTCGGTGTGGTGGTCGCTCATCTTGACGCCGGCCCGTTCGAAGCTCCACAGGACCGCGCGGTTGAGCTCCACCAGCGCCCGGTCGCGCCACAGGGTCGACTCGCGCGAGGTGTCCAGGCCCAGACACGCGGCGACCGTGGGCAGCATGTCGTAGCGGTCGGTGTCGGCGAGGTTGCGGGCGCCGATCTCGGTGCCCATGTACCAGCCGTTGAACGGGGCCAGCGGATAGTGCACGCCGCCGATCGTCAGGCGCATGTTCGAGATGGCGGGCACCGCGTGCCACCGCAGGCCCAGCTCGGCGAACCACGGGTAGTCGGGATGGGCGATCGGCACCTCGCGGATGACCCGTTCCGGGAGCTCGTAAAGGCGCAAGCCCTCGGTAGGGGTCTCGATGGCCAGCGGAAGCACGTCGAAGTCGTCGCCCTTGCCCCGCCAGCCGTAGCCGCACATCGCGTCGGTGAAGCCCAGCTGGCGCGGGTCGCCTACCGTGCGGCCGTCCTTACCGCGGTAGCCGGCGTAGCGGATGAGCTGCTCGTTCCACACGCGCGCAAAGGGCTGACCGGGCTGGGCCGCGGGAAAGACGCTGATCACCGGGCGGAGCTGACCGTCCCCGGCCGTCCGCAGGTGCTGGACGAGCAGCGAGAAGATCTCGTCGGCGGTACGCGCGCGGCGGCGGTCGAGCACCAGCAGGCTCTTCCAGTAGAGGCGGCCGATGCAGCGGGACGCGTTGCGCCAGGCCATCCGAGCGCCGTGGGCCAGTTCGTCGGGCGTGTGCACGTACGTTCCGGTGGCCGCGATCTGCGCCCGGACGATCGCGAGCCGGGGCTCGACCGGGCCCAACCGCGGGTTCTCGAGGTAGCAGCGACGCAGGAAGTCCTCGGCCTCGCTCGCGTCGACCGGCGCCACCGGGTCCCACTGCTCGGCCGAATGGTCCCGATACCCAGGCACGATCATCGAGGCGCCTCCTACGTTCAGCCGATCTGTGTATGGAGGTTCGCACGACACCGTACGTGGTCGATCGCACACGGTGTGCGACAGAAAAGGACGCAGCCCCGTCGATTAACGGGGCTGCGTCCGAATTGAACCGATTACTCGCCGGGCGTCGACTTCGCGATCTGCATCAGGAACTCGACGTTCGTGCGGGTCTGCTTGAGCCGGTCGAGCAGCAGGTCGAGAGCGGCCGACGAGTCCAGCGAGTGCAGCACCTTGCGGAGCTTGTGGATGATCGCCAGCTCTTCCTTGCCGAGCAGGATCTCTTCCTTGCGCGTGCCGGACGGGTCGATGTCGATGGCCGGGAAGACCCGCTTGTCGGCGATCTTCCGGTCGAGCTTGAGCTCGGCGTTGCCCGTGCCCTTGAACTCCTCGAAGATGACCGTGTCCATCATCGAGCCGGTCTCGACCAGCGCGGTCGCGAGAATGGTGAGCGAGCCACCGTTCTCGATGTTCCGCGCCGCGCCCAGGAACCGCTTGGGCGGGTAGAGCGCGGTCGAGTCGATACCACCCGACATGATGCGGCCGGAGGCCGGCGCGGCCAGGTTGTACGACCGGCCGAGCCGGGTCACCGAGTCGAGCAGCACGACCACGTCGTGGCCGAGCTCGACCAGCCGCTTGGCCCGCTCGATGGCGAGCTCGGCGACCGTGGTGTGGTCCTGCGGCGGGCGGTCGAACGTGGCCGCGACGACCTCGCCCTTGACCGAGCGCTGCATGTCGGTGACCTCTTCGGGCCGCTCGTCGACCAGCACGACCATCAGGTGGCACTCGGGGTTGTTGTGGGTGATCGCGTTGGCGATCGCCTGCAGCACCATCGTCTTACCGGCCTTCGGCGGCGAGACGATCAGCGCGCGCTGGCCCTTGCCGATCGGCATGACCAGGTCGATGACCCGGGTGGTGAGGATGTGCGGCTCGGTCTCCAGCCGCAGGCGCTCCTGCGGGTACAGCGGGGTGAGCTTGTAGAACTCGGGGCGGCGCCGGGCCTCCTCGGGCTCCATCCCGTTGATCGTGTCGAGCCGGACCAGCGGGTTGTACTTGTCGCGCCGGTTGTCGCCGCCGCCGTCGCGCGGTGTCGCCCGCACGGCGCCGGTCACCGCGTCGCCGCGGCGCAGGCCGTACTTCTTCACCTGGGACATCGAGACGTAGACGTCGTTCGGCCCGGAGAGGTAGCCGGTCGTGCGCACGAAGGCGTAGTTGTCCAGCACGTCGAGGATGCCGGCCACCGGGACCAGGACGTCGTCCTCGCTGACGTGCGGCTCGCGGCCGCCACCGTCGCGCTGACCGTCCCGCTGGCCGTCACCGTCACGGTCACGGCCGCGCCGGCGGTCGCGGAAGCGGCTCCGGCGGCTGCGGCGGCCGCCCTCGCCCGAGTCGTTGTCGTCGTCGTCGTGACCTTGGTCACCGCCGTTGCGCGGGCCGCGGTCGTCACGCTGACCCCGGTCGCCACGGTCGTCCCGCGGGCCACGGTCGTCGCGCGGGCCACGGTCGTCGCGCGGGCCGCGGTCGTCCCGCTGGCCCTGGTTGCGCTGACGGTCGTTGCGGTCACCCCGGTCGCCGCGGTCACGGTCGCCGCGATCGCGGTTGCGCTCGCCCCGCTCCGGCCGCTCGGTGCGCTCGCCCACCTCGGGCTGGGCCACCGGCTGGGTCACGGGCTGGGCCGCGGCCGGCTGCTCGGCGACGGGCGCCGACTCGCGCGGGGCGGACTCGGTGGGGCCGGTCTCGCGCGGCGCGGTCTCGCGCCGGGCACGCTCGCGGCTGCGCCGGCTGCCACCCTCGGTCGCCGGAGCGGCCTCCGGCTGCGCGGCAGACGGCGGGGCCTCGACGACCGGCGCGGCCGTGGTGACCGTGGCCTTCTCGCTCGCCCGCGGACGGGGAGCGGACTCGGCAGGGGCGCCACCGCTCTGCCGTTCCGTGATTGCCGTGATCAGCTCGCCCTTGCGCATCCGGGCGGTGCCGGAGATGCCGAGCGAAGCGGCGAGACTCTGCAGCTCGGGGAGCAGCATCGCGGACAGCCCGGTGCCGCCTCGGCGGCGCTTCGTAGCGGTCGCGGTGGTGCCGGCGCCGTCAGCGACGTCAGAAACACCCGACGTCACGTCGGTGGTGTCGCTCAATGGATTCCTTCCGTCGGAAAAAGCCCGAGGCGCCCGGTCTGCAGCCTGGTGGCCGGGTGACTCGGAGCCCGCTTCGCCGGGGCGACGCGGGAGTTAGTCCAGCACGGCAGCTCGACGGTGTCCCTGCTCGTCAAACGTTGGCGAGTAGGTCTCGGCGAGTGCAGCGACTGGGAGATCTGCTGCTCGGCGTGTGCCTTGGTGAGAATTGAGACGGCCCGGACAGGACCAATGCAGTCTCAGGGGGTGCGCGCCGAACCGCAGAGATCGCTTGCTTCGCGGCTGTGCTAGGTCTTGAGCGTAGTCAACTCGTGCGACCTGCGGCAACAGGGCCCCGCTAGGCGAGTTCCACCATACTCCCTTTGACAAGAGCACCGCGCGCATCCACGCCCAACGTCTCTGCGCGCCATTCTGTTCCCGGCCGGAAATCGGCCGGGACCTCGGACAACGCGAGAACGGCCGGTCCCGCGCCACTGACCACGGCGGCCACGCCGACCGATCGCAGGGACGCGACGAGCGACGCGGTGCCCGGCATGCCCTCGGCGCGGTACCCCTGATGCAGCCGATCCTCGGTCGCCGCGAACAGCAGATCGGGCGCGGCGGTCATCGCGTGCGTGAGGAGCGCGGCGCGACCGGCGTTGAACGACGCGTCCCGGTGCGGCACATCGGGCGGCAGCGCGGCGCGGGCCGAGGCGGTGTACCCGCGCTCGGTGGGCACGAACACCTTCGGCCGTACGCCTTCGTGCGCGTCCAGCCGGGCGGCCCGCGCGCCGCTCCCCTCCGTCCAGGCGATGGTGAACCCGCCGAGCAGGCAGGGCGCCACGTTGTCGGGGTGGCCCTCGAGCCGGGCCGCGATGCGCAGCGCGTCCTCGTCACCGAGCAGCTTCCGGCCGCCGAGCACCAGGCCGCGGGCCAGCTGGATGCCGCCGACGATGGCCGCCGACGACGAGCCCAGCCCGCGCGCCTGCGGGATGCGGTTGACGCACTCGACGGCCAGGCCGGCCGGTCGCTCGCCGAGCTCGTCGAACGTCGCCAGCATCGCGCGCACGACCAGATGCTCGTGGTCGCCGGGCAGCTCGCCGGCGCCCTCACCCCGAACCGTGACTGTGTAACCGCCCTGCGTGACGGCGGCCGTCAGGTCGTCGTAGAGCGTCAGCGCGAGGCCGAGCGCGTCGAAGCCGGGCCCGAGGTTGGCGCTGGTGGCCGGCGTGCGCACGGTGACCGGATCGGTCGCGAAGGTCAGGCCCATCGGCACATGCTAAGCGTTGATCATTCACCCCGTTGTCGCACCGTCAGCCCCGCCCGGCGAGTGACGGGTTCTCGCCCAACCGCAGCCGACGCGTGGCCATCCCCCAGACCGCCGCATAGCACAGGGTGATCAGCCCGCAGCCGGCAAGGATCCACCGCATGTCGACGTGGTCGACCACCGCCGAGGCCGCCAGCTGGCTGACTGCGACCGACAGCGTCACCACCATCAGGTCGGTGGCGAAGACCCGGCCGCGGAGCCGGTCGGGCACCTCGGCCTGCAGCGCGAAGTTGGAGAGCGTCCAGTTCGCGCCTCCGGCGAAGTGCGCGGCGAAGACGAGCAGCAGCACGAGCGGGAACCACGGCGCGACGGCCACGCCGAGATAGCCGACGCCGTAGAGCGCCATCGACAGCGCGAGGGCGGCGAGCAGCCACGACCGGCGCCGCAGCACCGGCCGCAGCGCGAACGGGCCGACCAGCGCCCCCGCGCCGCGCACCGCGAAGAGCAGGCCGGCGCCCAGGGTGCCGGCGCCGTAGCGGTCGGCGATCAGCGGAAAGACGATCAGCACGCCGTTGCCGAGCCCGGCCGCCGACTTCACCGTCACCAGCGCGCGTAACCGGGGGCGGGCGACGATGTAGCCGGCCGCTTCCCGCAGGGCCTGCCAGGCCGGAGGCGTCGTCGCGCCCTCGTCCCGGTGCGCCTGCAGCGGCCGGTGGATGGTGCCGGTCAGCACCACGGCGATCAGCAGGCAGACGGCGGTGACGGCGAAGCTCGGGTACGGGCCGTAGGCGGAGCCGACCAGGCCACCGAGCGACGCCCCGACGATCGTCATGGTGCCCCACGACGAGCCGGAGATCGCGTTAGCGGCCGGCAGGTCGGCCGGCTCCACGACGTTGGGCAGGGCAGCCGACGCGGCCGGGGTGTAGAAGGCCTTGGCCACCGACATGGCGCCGATCGAGACCAGGGCCAGTGGGGCCGTCGCCGCCGATCGCACCGCGAACAGCAGCAGCACGGCGGCGAAGGCACACAGGTTGGCGATCATCAGGATCTTGCGGCGGTCGACGCGGTCGGCCACCGTGCCGGTGAACGGCAGCAGCAGCGCGCTGATCCCGGTGTCGGCGGCGAGCACCAGGCCGCCCCAGACGCCGCTTCCGGTTAGCTCGGGCAACAGCGTCAGCAACGGCACGATGACGAACCAGTCGGACCCGAAGACCACCAGCTCGGCGCCGAACAGACGGCGGAAGTCCCGGTTGCTGGTAATGACCGAAAGCGCTGATGCCACGTACCGGAATCTAATGGGCGGGCGGGACCGGACCCAGTGGCCCGGTCCCGCCCTCGTTCACTTCACCTCGTCCGGGCGCCTCGGCACCTTCAGCACCTCGAACTGGTCGGTGTAGCCGCGGAGCGCGCCGCTCGACGGGGTGACCGGCTCCTCCGCCTCGTGGGCGCCGCCGCTGGACTCCGGCGTCACCCCGACCGGCACCGCGTCCGCGCCCGGCTCGTCGGCCGCGTGCTCGGGCGCCTCCTCGGGCCGGCCCTTGGCCGCCCGCTTCGCCGCCCGCTTGAGCCGCCGCTTCTCCTTGCGGTTCTCCACCATCGTGTAGAGCGTCGGCACCAGCACCAGCGTAAGCAGCGTCGAGCTGACCAGGCCGCCGATGACCACAATGGCCAGTGGCTGCGAGATGAACCCGCCCTCGCCGGTGAGGCCGAGCGCCATCGGCAGCAGCGCGAAGATGGTCGCGATCGCTGTCATCAGGATCGGCCGCAGCCGATGCCGGCCACCCTCGATCACCGCCTCCTGCACGCCCATGCCCTGGGCCCGGTAGTGGTTGATCAGATCCATCAGCACGATCGCGTTGGTGACCACGATGCCGACCAGCATCAACACACCGATCAGCGCCGGTACGCCGAGCGCCGTGCCGGTGACCAGCAGCAGCACGATCGCGCCGGTCGCCGCGAACGGGATCGACACCAGCAGGATCACCGGCTGGATCAGGCTGCGGAACGTCGCCACCATGATGATGAAGACGATCGCGATGGCCGCGAGCACGGCCAGCCCGAGCTGCTTGAACGCGTCCGCCTGATCCGCGCTGACGCCGCCGAGCGAGTACGAGGCGCCGGCCGGCAGGGTGAGCGCGTCCAGCTTCTTGGTCAGCTCGGTGGTGGCCGCGCCGACGTCGGAGCCGGTGACCGTGCCCTTGACCGTGGCGCTGCGGTTGCCGTCGACCCGGGTGACCTGCTCCGGGCCGGACACCTGGTTGATGTCGGCGACCTGGTCGAGCCGGACCACGCCGCGGGGGGTGGTGATCGGCATGGCCTTCAGCGCGTTCGGGTCGGCCGGGGCCTGGCCGTACGAGACGACCACGTTCTCGGTCACGCCGTCGACCGTGATCTGCCCGGTCGGGGCGCTCCGGAACGAGCCGGCGACGGCCTGGCCGATCTGGGCCTCGGTGACGCCGTACGAGGCGGCCACGTCCCGCTTCACGACCACGTCCAGGCGCGGGACGCTGGCGGCGAGCGTGGTCGACACGTCGGTCACGCCCTTGGTCGCCGTCATCGCCTGCTGCACCTGCTGGGTGGCCTGCTGCAGCACCTCCTGGTCGGCTGCCCGCACATCGACGGCGAGCTCGCTGCCGCCGAGGCCGGAGCTGTCGCCGCCGATCGTGACGTCGCCGACCCCGCTCATCGCGTCGAACTGGCCGCGCAGGTCGTCGGAGACCTTCTCGGCGTCGGCGTCCTCGGTCAGGCCGACCTGGAAGCTGGCGGTGCTGGCGCCGGACGCACCCGCGAACGGGTTGAACTCGCCGTTGCCGACGGTCACCTGGTAGGTCTTGACGTCCTTGTTGTCGGCGAGCACCTGCTCGACCTTCTTGGCCGCCGCGTCGGTGGCGGCCAGGCTGGTGCCGACCGGCAGCTCCTGGGTGATGCTCAGCGAGTCCTGCCCGGACTGGTCCAGGAAGTTGGTCTTCAGCTGGCTGCCCAGGCCCAGGGTCAGGATCAGCACCACGACGCCGATCGCCACGGTGGTCCAGCGCCGCTTGGTGGCGAACCGGATCACCGGCAGGTACGCGCGCTGCAGCGGGCTGCGCAGCTCCTTCTCCTCGGCCGCGCGGCGGATCGCCTCGCTGCCGGCCTCACCCTTGGGCGGGCGGAGGAACCAGTACGCCAGCACCGGCACCACGGTGAGCGCCACGAACAGCGACGCCAGCAGGGCGACCGTCACGGTGATGGCGAACGACGAGAAGATCTGCCCGACCAGGCCGCCGACCAGGGCGATCGGCAGGAACACGGCGACCGTCGTGAGCGTCGAGGCGGTGACCGCGCCGGCCACCTCACGGACGGCCGCGACGATCGCGTGACCCTTCTCCTCGCCGTACTCCAGATGTCTCTTGATGTTCTCCAGCACGACGATCGAGTCGTCGACCACCCGGCCGACGGCGATCGTGAGCGCGCCCAGGGTCAGCAGGTTGAGCGTGTAGTCGCCGACCCACAGCGCGATCAGCGCGATCAGCACCGAGAGCGGGATGGAGACGGCGGTGACCAGCGTCGAGCGGACCGACATCAGGAAGATCAGGATGACGATCACGGCCATCACGAGGCCGAGCAGGCCCTCGGTGGTCAGGCTCTTGATCGACCGCTCCACGTACGGCGCCTGGTCGACGACCACCGTGAGCTTCGCGCCCGAGTCCTTCTCGAGATCGGCCAGCTTGTCCCGCACCGCGCGCGAGATCTGCACCGGGTTGCCGTCGGGCTTCGCGGTGACCTGCACGCCGAGGCTGTCGACCCCGTCGGTACGGGTGTAGGACGTCGCGGTCGGCAGCTTGCTCTCCACGGTCGCGACGTCGCCCAGCTTGACCGGGCCCTTGCTGCCGGCGAGGTAGAGGCCCTTGAGGTCGTCGACCGAGGTGATCGGGTCGCCGACCTGCACGTTCAGCGACTTGTCGCCCTCGGTGACCGCGCCGGCCGGGATGGAGACGCCGTTGGCCTGCAGCACCGTGCCGATCGACTGCGGGTTGACCCCGGCCGCGGTGAGCTTGGCGAAGTCCGGCGTGATCACGACCTGCCTGGACCGGGCGCCGGTGACGGTCGTGTCCCGTACGCCCTCGATGCCGTTGAGCTCGGGCACCACGGTCTGGTTGAGCTTGGCCAGCAGATCGCTCTCGTCGGAGCCACCGGAGGCCGCCAGCACGATCGCCGGGATGTCGTCGGTGCTGCCCGCGAAGATCTGCGGCTCGACGTTGTCGGGCAGGGTCGGCTGGATCTTGTTGACCGATGTCGTCAGCTGGTTGACGGCCTGGTCGAGGTCCGTGCCGTAGACGAACATGACCGTGATCGTGGCCGAGCCCTCGGCGGTGGTCGACGTGACGCTCTCGATGCCGTCGACGCCCTTGACCGCGTTCTCGATCGGCTCGGTGATCTGGTCCTGGATGATCTCCGGGCTCGCGCCCGGCAGAGTGGCCCCGACGAACGCGGCGGGGAACTCGATCGACGGAAACAGCTGCTGCTTGAGAGATGGGATGGCGAACAACCCGAAGCCGGTGATCACGATCGCGATCAGGGCCACGAGTCCCCGGTTGGCAAGACTGAGCCGGGTCAGGAATGACATGGGCGCTCCCCCGTAAAAGTTCGGCCTGCATGAATAGTTTGCCTGACACGAACAAATGGTTTTTCGCCGGGGTGTTTTGATACCGTCCGGCCATCGGCGCGTTACTCAGCGCGCCCGGAAAGGGTTGGCGTTGACCGGGAACGAACAGCTCATCGCGGACATTATGGGCGCGCAGGAGCGGCTCCAGCAGTTGTTCGCATTCGACCGGTCGGACCCGCTCTTCTCGTCCCACCTGACCCTGTCGCAGTTCAAGATCCTCATGCTGCTGGCCCGGCACGGCAACGTCTCGGGCGGCGAGCTGGCACGCCTGCTCGGCGTCGGCCTCGCGGCTCTCAGCGGCATGGTGGACCGGCTCGTGCAGCAGGATCTGGTGGTGCGCACCGAGGACCTGCGCGACCGGCGGGTGCGCCGGATCGGCCTCACGAGAAAGGGTGGCGAGCTCATCGGGAGCATCTTCAACGCCGGGGAGGCGAGGATGCGCGCGCTCCTCAGCCGGCTCTCAGACGAGGAGCTCGATCTCGTGGCGCGGGCGTCGCAGCTTCTGGTGAAGGCGGCCGAGGAGGAGTCGGGCCAACCGGGGTCAGGCCAGGCCTAGCTCGCGGGCCGCGATCAGCACGTCGTTCTGGATCGTGGTCGGCGACGGGGCGGTGGAGATCGCCCACTCCGGGTCCTTGAGGCCGTGGCCGGTGACCGTGCAGACGATCGTCGAGCCGGCCGGCACCTTGCCCGCCTGCGCCTGCTGCAGCAGCCCGGCCACGCTGGCCGCGCTGGCCAGCTCGACGAAGACGCCGACCTCGCGGGCGAGCAGCCGGTACGCCGTCAGGATCTCCCGGTCGGTCACGGCCTCGATCAGGCCGCCCGACGCGTCCCGGGCGTCGAGCGCCTTGGTCCAGCTCGCCGGGTTGCCGATGCGGATGGCGGTGGCGATCGTCGACGGCTCGGGGACGACCTTGCCGTTCACGATCGGCGCGGCGCCGGACGCCTGGAAGCCGTACATCTTCGGGAGCTTGGTGGCGTTGCCCGCCGCCTGGTCCTCCAGGTAGCCCATCCAGTAGGCGGAGATGTTGCCGGCGTTGCCGACCGGCAGGCAGTGGATGTCGGGGGCGTCGCCGAGCGCCTCGACGATCTCGAAGGAGGCCGTCTTCTGCCCGTGCAGGCGGAAGATGTTCACCGAGTTGACCAAGGAGACCGGGAAGTCCTGGGACAGCTTGGCGGCGAGCGCCAGGCAGTCGTCGAAGTTGCCGTTGACCTGCAGCAGCTTCGCCCCGTGCACGAGGGCCTGGGCCAGCTTGCCCAGCGCGATCTTGCCCTGCGGCACGAGCACCGCGCAGGTCAGGCCGGCGCGGGCCGCGTACGCCGCGGCGGAGGCGCTGGTGTTGCCGGTGGAGGCGCAGATGATCGCCTTGGAGCCGTCCTCGACCGCCTTGGACACGGCCATGGTCATGCCGCGGTCCTTGAACGAGCCGGTCGGGTTGGCCCCCTCGACCTTGAGGTAGACGTCGGCGCCGACCCGCTGGGACAGCACCGGCGCCGGCACGAGCGGCGTGTTGCCCTCGTGCAGCGTGACCACCGGGGTGGCGTCGGTGACCGGAAGACGGTCCCGATAGCGCTCGATCAATCCCCGATACATGGTCGACTCCTCCGCTGTTCGCTAGACCAGCCCAGGGTGCCTTACGACACCGAATCTTGGGACTGGAAGTCCACTACTCGGGACGGTGACTGACCGCCTCGACGTTGTTGCCGTCCGGGTCGCGGACGAACGCGCCGTAGTAGTTCTCGTGGTACTCCTCGTGGATCCGGGGCTCGTGCAGCACCTCGGCGCCCTGTGCCACCGCCGCCTCGAAGAACGCGTCGACCTCGGAGCGACTGCGGGCGGCGAAGGCGATGTGCGACTCGCGGAAGCCGTCGCCCTCGCTGAGCTCGCTGATCCAGAAGTCGGCGTGGCCGCCGGTGCCGTAGCCGATGGCGACCTTGACGTCCATCAGCCGGCTGCCGCCGAGCGGCGCCAGCACGGCGTCGTAGAAGGCCCCGCTCGCGGCCAGATCGGAACACTGGAAACCCACATGGTCGAGCACGGCTCAGACCCCTCCCTCGACGCGCAGCACGCTGGCGATGGACCGGACGATGTCCAGTTGCGACAGTGAGTCGACGGTAGCGGCCAGGTTCGCGTCCGGTGCGCCGTGGGTCACGATCACCAGCTTGGCGTCGTCCTCGCGGCCGGACTGGCGCACGGTCGCGATCGACACCTCGTGCTTGGCGAAGACCCCGGCCACCGCGGCCAGCACGCCCGGACGGTCGTCCACGTCGAGGTTGATGTGGTACCGGGTGACGGCCGCGCCGATCGGGCGTACCGGCAGGTGGGCATAGTTGCTCTCGCTCGGCGCCCGGGTGCCGGCCAGCCGGTTGCGGGCCGCCGCCACGATGTCGCCGAGCACCGCGCTCGCGGTCGGCGTGCCGCCCGCACCCCGGCCGTAGAACATCAGCTGACCGGCCGCCTCGGCCTCGACGAAGACCGCGTTGAACGCGTCGCCGACGCCGGCCAGCGGGTGGCTGCGCGGGATCATCGCCGGGTGCACCCGCACGCTCACCGAGTCGACGCCGTCGGCGTCGGGGCCGCGCTCGGCGATGCACAGCAGCTTGATCGTGCAGCCCATCTCCTTGGCGCTGGCCATGTCGCCGGCGGTCACCCCGGTCATGCCCTCGCGGAAGACGTCGGCGGCGGTGACCCGGCTGTGGAAGGCGAGCGAGGCGAGGATGGCGGCCTTGGCGGCGGCGTCGAAGCCCTCCACGTCGGCGGTCGGGTCGGCCTCGGCGTACCCGAGCTCGGTGGCCTCCTCGAGGGCCTCGCTGAAGCCGGCGCCGGAGGAGTCCATCGACGAGAGGATGAAGTTGGTCGTGCCGTTCACGATGCCGGTCACCCGGGTGACCCGGTCACCGTGCAGGGACTCGCGCAGCGGGCGCAGCAGCGGGATGGCGCCGGCCACCGAGGCCTCGTAGTAGAGGTCGGCGCCACCGTCGGAGGCCGCGTCGTGCAGGGCCGCGCCGTCCTCGGCCAGCAGCGCCTTGTTCGCCGTGATCACGCTCTTGCCGCCGCGTAGCGCCTCGACCAGCCAGGTACGGGCCGGCTCGATGCCGCCCACCACCTCGACCACCACGTCCACGTCGTCGCGCTTGACCAGCCCCAGCGCGTCGGTGGTGAACAGGCCGCCGGCCACCGGAAGATCACCGCGCTCGCGCCCGAGCCGCCGCACCGCGATGCCGACGATCTCCAGGGGTGCGCCGATCCGGGCCGTCAGGTCCTCGGCCTGGTCGTGCAGCAGGCGTACCACTTCGGAGCCGACGGTGCCGCAACCCAGCAGGGCGAGGCGCACGGGTTTAACCTGGTTCATCCAACATCCAATGCGAGCAGGTCGTCCTCGGTCTCGCGGCGCACGATCACGCGCGAGACGCCGTCGCGGACCGCCACCACGGGCGGCCGAGGCACGTGGTTGTAGTTGCTGGCCATGCTCCGGCAATAGGCGCCGGTGCCGGGCACGGCGAGAAGATCTCCGGGCTGCACGTCGGCCGGCAGGAATTCATCCTTCACGACGATGTCCCCGCTTTCACAATGCTTTCCCACGACGCGGGCCAGCATCGGCTCGGCGGCGCTGGCGCGGCCGGCCACCGTGGCGCTGTACGACGCGTCGTAGAGCGCCGTGCGGATGTTGTCGCTCATCCCGCCGTCGACGCTCACGTAGGTCCGGATGCCGTCGACGTCCTTGACCGTCCCGACCTCGTAGAGCGTGAAGACGGCCGGGCCGACGATCGCCCGGCCGGGCTCGACCGAGAGGCGCGGCTTGCGCAGGGCGGCCAGCTCGCACTCGCCCTCGACGATCTTGTTGATGCGCTTGGCCAGGTCGCCGGCCGTCGACGGGTCGTCCTGGGTCGTGTACGCGATGCCGAAGCCGCCGCCGAGGTCCAGCTCCTCGAGCTCGACCCCGCGGGCGTCGCGGATCTGGGCCTGCAGCTCGATCACGCGCCGGGCCGCGACCTCGAAGCCGGACGTGTCGAAGATCTGCGAGCCGATGTGCGAGTGCAGGCCCTTGAGCTCGAGCTTGTCCTCGTCGAGGATCCGCACCGCCGCCGCGAAGGCCGCCCCGCCGGCCAGCGAGAAGCCGAACTTCTGGTCCTCGTGGGCGGTGGCGATGAACTCGTGGGTGTGCGCCTCGACCCCGACCGTCACGCGGACCAGGACCGCGGGGCGCTTGCCCTTGATCTCCGACAATTCCGACAAACGGGTAATTTCGTCGAAGGAGTCGACGACGATGCGGCCGACGCCCGCGTCGAGTGCCCGGGACAGCTCGGACACCGACTTGTTGTTGCCGTGGAAGCCGATCTTCTCCGCCGGGAATCCCGCGGCCAGGGCCACGGCCAGCTCGCCGCCCGAGCAGACGTCGAGGAACAGGCCCTCCTCCTCGACGATCTTGACGACCGCCTTGCAGAGGAACGACTTGCCGGCGTAGTACACGTCGGCGTCGCCGAACGCCGCGGCGAACTCGCGGCACCGGGCGCGCAGGTCGACCTCGTCGAGGAAGTACGCCGGGGTGCCGTGCTCGGCCGCCAGGTCGGCCACGCTCACGCCGCCGACCTCCAGGGAGCCGGCCTCGGTGCGACTCACGGTGCGGGGCCAGAGCTGCGGCACGAGGGCGTTCACGTCCTCGGGCGTACGCAGCCAGGCCGGCCCGCGGTAACCGAGGTCGCCGTGCAGCGCCCCGGCCTCATGAGCTCGCATGTCCTACATCCTTTCGGGGGCCGAGACCCCGAGCAGGCCCAAACCGTTCGCAATCACCGTACGGGTGGCGTCGTTCAGCCAGAGGCGCGCCCGGTGCCCGTCGGTGATCGTCTCCTCGCCCTTCGGCACCACCCGGGAATCGGGCTCGTCGTACCAGCGGTGGTAGGCGCCGGCGATCTTCTCGAGCAGTCGCGCGACGTGGTGCGGCTCGCGCAGCTCGGCCGACCGGACGACCGTGCCGGGGTACTCGCCGAGCGCCTTGAGCAGGTCGTTGGCGCGGTCGCTGGAGAGCAGCTCGGGCTTGAACCCGGCCGGCTCGCCCCGGGTCAGCCCGGCGTCCGCCGCGGTACGCGCGATGCTCGCCGTCCGGGCCGCGACGTACTGCACGTAGTAGACCGGGTTCTCCCGGCTCGCGCTGGTCCACAGCTCGACGTCGAGGTCGATGGGCGAGTCGGACGAGTAGCGGGACAGGGCGTACCGGGTGGCGTCGACCCCGAGCGCGTCGACGAAGTCCTCCAGGGTCACCACCGTGCCGGCGCGCTTGCTCATGCGTACGGGCTCGCCGTCGCGCACCAGATTGACCAGCTGGCCGATCAGGATCTCCAGGTTCTTCTCCGGGTCGTCGCCGAAGCAGGCGGCCATCGCCTTCATCCGCCCGATGTAGCCGTGGTGGTCGGCGCCCAGCATGATCACCACCCGGTCGAAGCCGCGCTTGCGCTTGTCCAGGTAGTAGGCGCAGTCGGCGGCGAAGTAGGTCCAGTCGCCGTCCGACTTGCGGAGCACCCGGTCCTTGTCGTCGCCGAAATCGGTCGTACGCAGCCAGGTCGCCCCGTCGGCTTCGAAGATGTGCCCCTGCTCGCGCAGCCGGTCGAGCGCCTCCTGCAGCTCGCCCCGGTCGTGCAGGTCCTTCTCGTTGAAGTAGGTGTCGAAGTGCACGCCGAACTCGGTGAGCGACTGCTTGATCTCGGCGAACATCAGCTCGACGCCGACCCGCCGGAAGGTCTCCAGCGCCGCCGGCTCGCCCAGCTTCAGCACGTCGGGCGCCTCGGCCAGCACCGCGGTGGCGATCTCGGCGATGTAGGCGCCGCCGTAGCCGTCCTCGGGCGCCGGCTCGCCCTTGGCGCTGGCGTAGAGCGACTTGGCGAAGCGGTCGATCTGGGAGCCGGCGTCGTTGAAGTAGTACTCCGTGCCGACCTCGGCCCCCGCGGCCCGCAGCAGGCGGGAGAGCGCGTCGCCGACCGCCGCCCAGCGCACGCCGCCGATGTGCACGGGGCCGGTGGGGTTGGCCGAGACGAACTCGAGGTTGATCCGCTCGCCGCGCAGCGTGCCGGTATGTCCGTAGTCCTCCCCGGCGAGCACGATGTCGCGGGCCAGCGTGCCGGTCGCGGCGGCGTCGAGCCGGATGTTGAGGAAGCCCGGGCCGGCGATCTCCACCGACTTGATGCCGGGCTGCCGGCCGAGCTCCTCGGCCAGCGCGGCGGCCAGCTCACGCGGCGCAACCCCGGCCTTTTTGCCCAGCTGCAGGGCTAGCGTGGAGGCGTAGTCGCCGTGCTCGGGGTTGCGCGGTCGCTCCACCGCCGTCGTCTCGGGCAGCATGGCGACATCGAGCCCTCGGGTCTCGAACACGGCACGAGCAGCTGAGAGAACGGTGGCAGCAAGGTTGGCGGGAGTCACCCAGCCATGCTATCGGGGGTAGACTTTCGCACTCGGCGGCCACCCGAGCCCCGCCCTTCCGCTTCTTACGAATCGACGAGGCACGATGAGCATGAGTACGCCGGGTCCCGAGCGGGTCCCGTCCACGGTCAAGGTCGGCAAGACGTCCGGCCAGGGCAAGCCGCCAGCTTCCAAGGCCGGCGCAGCCAAGGCCGCCGCCGCGAAGAAGGCCACGCCCGGCGCCAAGGGCGGCGGAAAGGGCCGGAAGCCGGTCACGCCGGTCAAGGTCTCCGGCGGCCGCAGCTGGGGCCCGATCCTGCTGATCGGCGCCGTCATCGCGTTCTTCGTCGTGGTGGTGGGCGTCGGCGTCTACTACGTCGCCAAGGGCTCCCGCAGCTGGGAGGACAAGGTCGCCGACATCAAGGGCGTGGTCAACTACCGGGCGCAGAAGAACCCGGCGATCGACGCGCGCGACCACAAGGACGGCACGCTCACCTACGTGACCAACCCGCCGGTCGGCGGCGCGCACAACCCGACCTGGCAGAACTGCATGGGCGACGTGTACGACGCGCCGATCGCCAACGAGCACGCCGTGCACAGCCTCGAGCACGGTGCGGTCTGGGTGACGTACAAGCAGGGCCTGCCCGCCGACCAGGTGGCCGTGCTGGCCAAGAAGGTCCAGGGCAAGGACTACATGTTCATGTCGCCCTACACGAACCTCGACAAGAACGTCTCGGTCCAGGTCTGGGGCTACCAGCTCAAGGTCGACGACGTCAACGACAGCCGGATCGACGACTTCATCAAGGACGCGCGAGTGGTGGCGTCGATGGAGCCCGGCGCCGCCTGCTCCAGCGGCAACACCACGACCGGCCCGGTGACCGCGGCCGCGACCGGCGCGACGGGCAAATGACGGTTTCCACCGACCCGGGCGCGGCGGCCACGGCCGCCGCCCCGGTCAACGGCTCGCCCGTCCGCCGCGGCGGGCGGGTCTGGATCCTGGTGGCCGCCGCGCTCGTCGCCGGGCTCCTGCTCGGCGGCGCGCTCGGCGTCCTGGTGCCCCGCCTGTCGACCCCCGGCGACGACTCGGTCGAGGCCGGCTTCCTGCGCGACATGTCGACCCACCACGCCCAGGCCGTGGAGATGTCGATGATCGCCCACGCCGACTCGGCCAACCCCGAGATCGTCACCCTGTCCGGCGACATCGCCCTGACCCAGCACGGCCAGATCGGCTACATGCAGGCCTGGCTGCGCGACTGGAACTTGAGCCCGACCAGCTCCCAGGAGCCGATGGCCTGGATGCCCGACTCGGCCGGCTCCGTGGTCAACGGCCTGATGCCCGGCATGGCGACCCCCGAGCAGCTGGCGACGCTGCGCAAGGCGACGGGCAAGGACCTGGACGTGCAGTACCTGACGCTCATGCGCCAGCACCACCTGGGCGGCATCCACATGGCCCAGGAGGCGATAAAGCTGAGCGACAACAAAGACATCGACTGGCTGGCCGGCACGATGGTCACCGCCCAGCAGGGCGAGATCACCCTGATCGACAACCTGCTGAAGAAGATCCAGGCGTCGCCGTAACCCGGTTGGCAGGGGTTCCCGGGGGCCTGCTAGGCTCTGGAACCACTGAGCCCCCGTAGCTCAGGGGATAGAGCGTCGCCCTCCGGAGGCGAAAGCGCAGGTTCGAATCCTGCCGGGGGCACAAGAACTCACCAGCACTTTCGGGCCGCTGAGCAGCGCAAACGCTGTCAGCGGCCTTACTCATCTGTCCGGCCATGTCCGGCCGTTACCGGCTCTCTACGGTGATCTGTACCGAGGACGTACCGAAGCTCGGTACGGCGGCCCGGCCGCCGAAGCCTGCCTCCATCCGGCGGCGTAGCTCATCCTGTCCCCCGTCGAGGCACCCGGCGTAGATGCGCCACATCACCTCGGGAGACTGGCCGGCCCACTCGGCGACCTGGGCCGGCGAGATGCCAGCGTTCAGGTTCGTCGAGACGAATGCGTGCCGCAGGTCGTACGGCGTCTCGGCCAGCGGCGAGGTGTAGACCTCGGGGGTGAACGCCTCCCGTCGGGCCTGCCGCCATACCCGGTTGATCGTGAGGATCGGCAGTTCCTCCTTGTTGCGCTCCCCCACGAACAGCCGACCGCCCGGACCGAGGCCGAATTCCCCGATGTGCCACCGGAGGATTGCGGTCAGGGTCGGCGGGCAGGGCACCCGGCGCACCTCGCCGATGGCGCGTTGTTTGAGCTGGCGCACGTCGCGGTTCTTGCCGGAGTCAGTCCACGCCTTCCCGGCGTGCGGTTCGGCTTTCTCCAGGACGAATTCGCCCCACTCGTCATCACGATCGGGTGGTCGGAAATTGCGAGGAACCTCGATACCGACCGCCTCTTCCGGCCGGAGACCGGCGTAGTAAAGGCACGAATAGAACGCGACCATTCGAGGGCCGATTCTCCCCTGCTGGCGCACCGATGCGAACAGGGTGCGCGCCTGCATCGGATTGGCCACTCGGCGGCGGTCGATTCCGCCGTTCGTGGTCCGGGGCGGCGTCCACTTGAGATCTGGCCACGGATTCTCGGACAGGGCGTTAATCTCAGCCCCGTATTCGAGCATGCCCGTGAGGATTTTCCGACGGCGGGTGACGACGACCGGCGAACCCGGCTTGCCGTCCAATCGAAGCGTGAGCCCGTCGAGGACTGCGCGGAGCACCTTGGGGTCGGTGAGGTCGGACGCCGGCCGGGCATTGCGTGCGACCCAAGCGAGGGTGCGCCGAATCTCGTCCGGCTGATCCTCGGCAGAGCGCGCGGTGGTGTTGAACGCCCACCGGCGCAGCGCCGTGCGGATGAGCCGGTCATCGGGCTTTCCGGTGGTGCGCTTGAACAGCATGGGCATAACGGCTGTCAGCGCCTCGGCGTTGGTCTTGCGCGTCATCGCCGCCACCCGGGGCCACTTGAGATCGACGTACCGGCACGCCAGGTCGTAGCAGGTCATGTCCTCCGTCTCGCGGCTCATCGAGATCGGCTTACCGGTGGCTACGTCGAAAGCCTCGCCCTTCCGGGCCGCCGAAATGAGGTCGGCCCGGAAGCTGACGGCGAGAGCCTTCTGTTTGAACGGCCGTTTCTTGAGCGGCAGTTTCCCGGCCACCTTCCATTGCACCCAATAGGTGGTGGTGGTCTTGCCTTTGTAGACGTCGATCTCGTAGATGCGGACGTCGTACGTCAGCGGCATTAGGCGACCCTCTCTTCGAGCGCGTCAAGCCAGCGCTCGTATTCGGTGCGGCGAATTCGCAATTCGCCATTAGGCAACTTGATGCATCGGGGCGCCCGGCGCTTCGTACGCCACTCATAGAAGGTGGAACGCCCGATGCCGATCTCTTCACAAAATTCGACGATGGTCAGTTGGGTACGGGTTGCCACTACTGCCTCCGTGGATGGGCGACGGGCCGTGCAGAGCGGCCCTGTGCGCCCGTTCTGCACGCGAGGGGGTATCTGGGGGCCTCGGCGGCCCCGCGGTGGCAGAACGGCTCTGGGCGGCCCCCTGAGAGCGCCGTGGAGTCATGATCTGCGCTGGGTTGGTATGAAGGGATGACCCGATGTCTCTGTGTGGCTCTGAGGCGGTCGGGTGTCGGCGGGGTGTCGGGTTGAGCTGGGATGGCTGAAACATCTCGGCATCTCGGCATCTCGGCAAAGGTGCCGTTGAGCTGGGGAAACGGTTGCCGAGATCTTGAAGTGCCGATTTCAAGATCTCGGCAACCGTGGTTCATCTCGGCAGGTCGAGGTTGTTGGTTGCCGAGATGCCGAGATGGTGCCGAGATCTTGAAAGACCATCTCGGCAAGGTGTTTGTGCAGGTGAGATCCGGTGGCGGACCTGCTTTGCCGAGATGCCGAGATGTTTCAGCGATTTTCGGTGTTGCCCGGGTGGCGCTCGACGTGGAAGACGGCCCGGTTACCGCGCTCGTGCTTCCCGGCACGGATCACGTAGTCGCCGCGCCACCGGCCGTTCTGCCCGGTGAGCAGGCGGCCGAGTTGCAGCGGGTTGGGCAGCCGGCCGGTCGCGGTGGTGATGAACTGCCCGTCCCACCGGTCGACGTGCACGCCGTTGAGCTGGTCAGGCTCGGCATCGGCGCGCAGTTCGGCGGCGGACATCGGGGTTTCGCCGTGCCGCTCGTGCCAGCAGGCGAGGAACGTCGTCCACCTGGTCTCATCCTCGTCGATGTCCCGGACGGCGGTGATGTTGCTCAGGAAGCCGTCGATGCCGTGCCAGGCCAGGAACCCGCCGAGGGCCTGCGCCCACGGGGTGAACTGGCGCATCGACACGCCGGTCGAGCGGGGGGCGTCGTTGCCGGTCCAGTCGAGCACCAGCACGAGCAGGTGCCACAGGACGGTGAGCTGATTGCCGGGGTCGAGGATCCACTGGTCGAGGTACGGAATCCCGAAGCCGGTCTGGTCCCGCGACTCCGGGCGGGGCATGTCCGGATCGAGGTGCACCCGCACGGTCCGCGACGCCATGTCGCCGCCGACCTGGAGGTTGTTGCCGGTGGCCATCCACAGCCGGTCGTTGATCCCGCCGACGATGCGTGACGCGCCGAGCTGCCGATCCGACCATGCGCCGGTGGTGACGAGGTTGGCCAGCACGGCGGAGTCGATGACGGTGCCCTCGGGCAGGTTGTCCCAGATCACCACGCCGACCTGTTCGGCGAACACACCGGTGATCGACTTGCGGAGTTCGCCCTCGTCGTCGACCCACGGCAGGATCTTCTGCCCGTAGAGCATGCCCGGCCCGCCGGTCAGGATCGTTTTGCCGGAGGCCGGCATGGTCGCGTCGATCAGCGCGAACGGGGTCAGCGACCGGGTGTAGTGCCGCAGGATCGGTGTCGCGAGCAGCGCGACGTAGTTCGCCCGATCGGCCGGCCCCGCCCACGGGAAGTCGCGCAGGAACCGGTCGAGCAGGAACGAGCGGGCGGCGGCGACCTGCTCGCCGGTGGGGCGTTCCGGGACCGGCTTGAGGTCGACCTTGGAAGCCAGATATAGACCGGTGGCCGGGTCGTAGCCGGGCGCTTGGAGCAGGGTGCCGTCTCGGCGCAGCACCGGGGCGCCGATGATGCCGCGCAGTGGGGCGGTGTTGGGCCAGGTCTTCGCGGCCAGCGCGGCGCCGAGCGCCGCCGCCGCGGGGGTCGCCTCCTCCTCGTAGGTCTCGGGATCGCCGAGGGCGTCCTTGCGGGTGCGCATCCGGTAGACGAAGGTGCGCTCCGCCAGCAGCCCGGCCAGCGCGGCGGGGTTGAGCGGCGACGCGGCGACCGGCAGCGGCGAATCCTCGTCGGCCGCCGTGGTCAGGTCACCGGAGACCTGCTCGATGTGCACCAGCGCGCCGCCCGCGACGTAGATGTCCGGCAGCACGCCGTCACGCAGGATCTGCTTGACCACCCGGATCGTCTCCGGGCCGGTGCCGATCCGGAACCGCGGCAGCTCACTCATGGTGACTTGTCTCCTTCCGGTAGGCGGCCCGCCGGGCCGAGATGATCGCCCCAAACGCGCGTAGGTCGATCGGGTGGGCGCCCCGGGTGACGGCCGCCTTCCGCTTGGCGTCCACGACGTCGTAGTGGAAGTGCACGCACACCCCGTCCACGGCCGGGCACGGCCCGCTGGTGCAGCGCGGCTGAAACCAGGCGCGCCGCAGGCCGATGCGCTCGGCGAACGCGTGCAGCTCGACCGGGGTGTCGGCGGTCAGGTGACTCCAGCGGCCCCGGACCTTGCCGACGGTGGCCGGGACACGGAAGTTGTCGACGTAGACGCTCACACGCTCACCTGCCGCGGGCGGCGCGCTCCGGCGCCCAGCCCGGACCGGATCGTCGCGGCGGTCTCGCGCTCGCCGAGGCCGAGCCGCCGGGCAGCGCCGGTCAGCTCGTCAGCCACGGCCTGTTCGGCGAGCGCGCCGCCGGCGACGAGCTGCCCGAGGCTTTGCGCAGCCATGAACAGCGCCGCGTTCCGGCCGCCCTCGCTCGCCTCGCCGAGCTTGTCGAGGGTGCGGGAGATGGCCGCGTGCAGGTACCGGCCGCGCCGGTCGGCGGGCACCTCGAGCACCCGGCGCGGACCGTCCGGGCGTGGCGGTTCGGGTGTCAGCAGCCGCGCCAGCAGACCGGGCAGCGGCCGGGCCGCCGCCCCGCGGGTGACCTGGTAGGTGCTGCGGTTGACGGTGGTAGGGGCGGCCACGACGTAGCCGCCGCGGGCGCGGGTGTCGATCAGCCAGCCGAGCCGCCCGGCGGTGTTGCGCAGTGCCGGGCCGTGGTCGGGGTGCCGGTAGTACAGGTGCAGCCCGCCGCGCCCGGTCCGCACGCTGTAGGTGTCCCACACTTCCGGGCCGCCGCCGTCCTGGTCGTGGCGGGCGCAGAGCAGCCCGAACACGTCGATGCCGTCACGGCAGGGCGGATCGGCCCACTCGGCCGGCGGGTGCTGGCTCGGCTTGGGGGTGTCGAGGTCGATCACCAGAAGCCGGGAGGGGCCGCAGGCGATCCCGATGCCGTACGGCCCGGATGTCCAGCACGCCTCGATCCGGTGCGGATCGGTGGTGGCGCGCTGCTCCCACCGGTCGCAGGCCGGGCGCTTGTCGCCCGGGATGAGCGGGAAGACGTGCCAGCCGCGGGCGGCGTAGCCGAGAGCGGCGGCGAGCAGGCCGGAACGGTCGAACATGGGTCGTCATCTCCTTCGTTGCGGTCAGCGCGGCGATCAGGCCGCGTAGCGCGGTAGGCGTTCAGGTCGATGACCAGCGCCCCCGCCGCGGGTCCCGCGCTGGCTGGTCCCTGCCGGGCGGTTACGGCGGCCAGGTGCTCGGCTTCGGCGCACGTCTTGTGGCAGTGGCGGCGTTGGCAGTCGCGAAGCTGGGTCGGCCGTCCGCAGACGCGGCAGCCGCCGGAGGCCGCGTATCGGTGGTCGAAGCTGTGCGTCGACCAGTCGCACAGGGCGTGCTCGACGCCGTCCCTGTCGCGGTACACCTGCGGCCCGGAATGGCCGCCGTACCGGCACTCCGCCTCGGCGGCCGGAGGCGCGGCGGTCACCATGCCGGCTCGATCGCCTCACCGGTGATCGCCTCGACCACAGCGGCGACCAGGTCGCGAGCGGCGGGCGGGGTGACGGCGTTGCCGAGCATGCGGACCTTGGCCCGCTTGGACGCCTTGACGAACCGGTAGCCGGGCGTGAACGCCATCCCGGCGCGGATCTCGTCGACCGTGAGCATCCGGAACGTGCACTCGTCGACCGCCGGGGCGGGGCCGAGCAGCCCGTCACCGGCGATCGCGGTCTGGGCGGGCAGCGGATCAGCGAGCGGGCGCACCCGGCCGGTGTCGTAGGCGAACAGGCCCGGCTCGATGCCGATCAGCGACTGATGCCCGGCGGTGGTCAGCGCCCGCATCGGCTCGTCGACCGGCGTCGACATCTGGCCGTGGTCGCCGCGGGCGGTGTTGTTGCGCATCAGCAGCGCCTGGTGGGTGCCCCCGGCGGCGAAGGTCAGTAGCGGCGAGGTGGTGGCCCGCTTGGCGACGCCGTTGTTGCGTAGCGGGATCACCAGCGCGGTTTCGGCGCGGGCGGTCTGCGCCCGCAACGGCTCGTCAACCTGCCGGGCCTGTTTGCCGTCGCGGGCCTCCACCGGCACCAAAAGCGGCGGGCACACCAGCGCTTCGCTCTCGGTGGTGGTCCGTGCCCGCATAGGCGCCGAGGCCGGGGCAGCGGCCCGATTGCGGCCCCCGCCGGCCGGGGCCAGCAGCGCCCCGGACCAGCGGGCCAGCCCGGCGGCGATCCGCGCCCGCGTCTTGGGTTTGAGCCGGTCGCCGATCACCTCGCCGGGCAGCGTCCAGTCGAGCACGCTGGCCGCCGCGAGGGTGTACGGGGCAACGGCCGTCCCGCGGCACTCGGCGTTGGGGCAGCGGTAGAAGTACTGCTGGCCGTAGCGCATGGTGCGCCGCGCGCCGGGCCTCTTGTCGACGTAGACGCCGCGCACGTCGCCGCAGCGCGGGCACCACGACCGGGGCCGCGTCCACTTCGCGAAATCCGGTGCGGCATAGGTGTCGCGCCAGAACACGAAGTACACCCGGTCACGCAGCTGCGGCGCCGGGTCGCCCAGCGCACCCGCGAAAGCGCTGTTGAGCACGACCGTGCGATGCGCGTAGCCGAGCAGCCGCATCCGGCGCAGCCATACGTCGAGGTGCTCCCACTTGAGCACGTCGGTGACGTTCTCCACGATCACCGCCCGGTAGCGGTGAACCTCGGTGAACCGGGGAACGTCCTGCATCAGCATCCGCGACCGGATCGCCGCCTCGTCCGGCAGCGGCTCGCCACCATGCTCGGCGAACATGTCGAGCTGCACGGGCTTGCCGTCGTAGTCGACCTTGCGGCCCTTGGCCACGCTCCAGTTGGTGCACTCCGGGGAGAACCAGCCGATGTCCGTCGTGGGGTGCCGCCGGGGGTCGATGCGGGTGATGTCCTCCCGATCGTGGTCGGCGTCGGGGAAGTTCTGCTGGTGGGTGTCGATCGCGAGCTGCCAGTGGTTCGACGCCATCACCACCCGCACGCCCGGCACCTGGTGCATGCCGGTCGAGCTGCCGCCCGCGCCGCAGAAGTAGTCCGCCACGGTCAGCATCAGGCGGCACCTCCGTAGCACTCCGGCCATCCGCACGGCTGAGCGCCACGAGCCAGCGCGTACGGCACGGACAGCTCGTAGAACCGGTCGGCCGGGTCGCTGTCCGGCGAGCAGGCGGGCCGGACCTCGGTCCACGCCCGCGTGAGGATCTTGCTGGTCGGGTCGTCGGCGTCGGCCCGCACGTCCGGGTGGTGCAGCCGCTCGATGCGGTGTGCCTCGGCCCGGTCGGGGAAGGCGAGCGGTACGGCGGTGAAGCCGGTGCCGTGCTCGGCGGCCGGGATCTCGGCCGCCGTCGTGGTGGTGGTCATGCTGCGGTCCTCCGGTCGAGGGCAGGGCGAGCGGGTGCGGTGGGCAGGGTTTCGGGGCGCACGGCGGCGACGGCGGCGAACAGCCGCCGCAGCAGGTGCAGGGTCAGGCCGACCTGCCGCCGGGCGAGGGCGTCGTGCCGGGCGAGCGGGATGCGGGCGGTGATCTCGGCGTACTCGACGTCACCGGCGCGGACGCGGGTGACGATGGCGCGGGCGCCGAGGTGGTCGGCGATGACCGGCGGGGCGCGGTGTTCGGTGACGCCGCACCGGTGGTCGCGGGCGCACCATCCGGTGTGTGGCGTCTCGGGCCGGATGGTGCGGGCCATGACTCGCGCGGGACGCCGGATCATCGGGGGCCGCCGAGGTTCTGGCGGGCGGCGCGGGCGGTCTGCGCGTCGGCGTGGATGCGGGCGAGGTAGTTGAAGGCGCGGCGGCCGTGGCGCAGCCGGAGTCCGGCGCCCTTGCAGGCGCGGCAGACGGTCAGGCGGCGGGTGATCAGCCGCGGGCGGACGCCGGATTTGCGGCAGCGGCGGCAGCGGCCGAACGGCTTCAGCCAGCACAACGCTGCGTAACATCCGGCGAAGACGGTAGCGAGGGCGAGGGGTGTCACAACATGCCTCCAGAGCGGATTTCGGGGCGTTTTCCGAGGTGGCGCTACCTGCTACCTGCGGAAAGTCTTCGCAGGCAGTGATCGGTGTAGGCAGGTAGCGGCAGAGGTAGCGCTGCCGCTACCTCTGCCTCTGGCGCTACCTCAGCCGCTACCTAACTCTGCGTAGAGGTTTCGTCGTCCGGGTTGGCGTCGCCGTCCGGCTTCGCGGCCGGGTCGGTGGCGCTGTCGCGGGCGGCGATCAGGCCGCGCAGCACGGGCGTCTTGTAGCCCTTGCGGTTGCGGCCGGCGACCTTCACGTCGACCGACTCGACGCCCTGGGCGCGGGCCAGCTCGGACAGCGCGTCCTGGGTGAGCGCGGGGTACGCCTCGGGCCAGCGCTCGGCCAGGGCGGGGGCCGCCTTCTCCCAGTGCTGGCCGTTGGCGGCGGCCACCTCCAGCAGGTCGGCGAGCAGGTCCCGCGCGGCCGGGGCGTCGATCCCGGCGCCGACCTTGCGGCCGTGGCGCAGCACACCCGCCCGGGCGATCAGCGCGGCGGCCTCCTTCGGCGCCGGGAAGTGGTTGCGCACGCTGGTCGGCTCGGCGAGGCCGGTCAGCACGCCCCACCCGGCGTCGATGCCGGGCCGGTAGATGGTGCCGGTGATACCGCGCTTGTAGGCGCCGGTGCCGAGGATCATGTCGTTGGCGACCTGGTCCGGGACCGCCAGGCACCAGCGGATGCCGATGTTGCGGGTAATGCCCGTGGGCAGGGAGTCCTTGTCCGGGATCTGCGTGATGACGATCAGCGTGATCGCCAGCGCCCGGCCGCGCTTGGCGAGCCGCTCGGCGGCCAGCCCGGCTTCCTTGCCCACGGTGGAGTCGCCGAACAGCTCGTGCGCCTCGTCGATGACGATCACGACCGGGTGCAGCCCGGATCCGGGCTTGGCGGCCAGCTCCGGCGTGACCTTGCGCTCGGGGGCCTCACCGCGCAGGTACGCCTCCTTGATGCGCTTGCCGCGCCGCTCCGCCTCGGCCAGGCCCCAGTTCAGCATGCCCAGTCCGGCGGCCATGTCCTCATCGGACAGCCCGCACACGTAGGTCGAGCACAGCGGCTCCATGTCGAGGAAGTCACCGGTGCCCTTGTACTCGGCGATCTTCAGCTCGACGGTGGGGTCGAGCAGGAACGTGGTGACCAGCGAACGGCCGGCGAACGACTTGCCGGAGCCGGGACGGCCGCCGATCAGGTAGTTCATGCCGAAGCCCTGCGCCTTGATCGGGCGTAGCCGCTGGTCGTAGCCGAACTCGGTCAGCTCGAAGTACGAGGTGCGGGCGTTCTCGTCGGTCAGCGGCCAGCGGGGCGTGCCCATCTTGGAGGCGGGCTTGTAGCCGACCCACAGATCGACCTGCCCGGCGTGGTCCGGCCCCGCGGTGGGCCACACCTGGTCGATCGGCAGCCGCAACGCCGACGACAGGGCGTCGCGCTTCTCCAGGACCTTGACGGCTTCCATGCCCTCGGGCAGGTCGATGCGGGCCAGCCAGCCCGGCCCGTCCCGGTGGATGCCCGGGTGCTTGAAGCTGATGGAGGCGGGGTCCTTCATCCTGCTCATGCCGAGGTTGGAGAACGCGGAGCGCACCATCTCGGCGGTCAGCTTGACGAACTTCGGCCCGTTGGAGACGTGGTCGAGGATCGGCGAGTCGATCGGCCGGCCGAGCCGGGCCAGCCCGATCAGCAGTCCGACCAGCGCCGCCCACCAGCCGATCGCGGGCACCGCGCCGGTGGCGTGCAGCCCCAGCACCGTGACCATCAGGGCGATGGTGGCGGGGATGACCAGCCACCACCGGGCCTTGCTCGACTTCGCCCGGGTCCGGTCGAGGGCCTGCCAGGTGTGCGCGTCGTTGGTGTTCGCCGCGTGCTGCCGCAACGCGAAGTTGCCCTCCTCGGCGGCGGCCCACCGGATCACCGTGCCCACCACCCGGCGGGCGCCCTTGGGCGCGTACCACAGCGTCTTGACCGCGTACTTCGGCGAGCGAGTCAGGTAGAAGCCGATCGTGTAACCGGCGAGGTCACGCGCCACGCGTACCCGGGAACGGAACTCGTGCTGATCACGCAGCCAGGCCGGGATGATCGGCACCCGCGGCCGGGTGGTCAGCGACTGCCACGTGGTGGTGATCGGCACGTCGGCGGCGTCGACCGGCACGCCGTCGACGACCTCGCCCTCGACGACCGTCTCCGCATCCCCGTCGGGCACGGCCGGTTCGCCGTGCTCGGCGGGCTGTACGTCCGTGCCCGGCTCGGTCAGGCCGCCAGGCACCAGCCGCAGATAGCGCGGCTCGTCGTCCGGCACCTCGCCGGGCGTCAGGTTGGGGGTGGTGGTCATCAGATGCGTTTCCCTTCCGCCTGCTCGGCGAGGTAGGTCAGTCGGTTACGGACGGCGGCGATCGTGGTGCGCGGCGGCATGGACGGTTCGTCCTGCTCGGCGGTGATGAACGCGACGGCGGCGCGGAGCCCGCCGATGAGCTGGCCGAGCAGGCTGCGCAGGAACGCGTTCTGCTCGGCCAGGCGGGTGCAGTTCGGGCAGTCGCGGCTCATCCGGCGACCGCGAGGCCGGCGAGCTGGTCGGCGACATCGGGCGCAAGCACGGCCGCGGTGTCGAGGTACTCCCGGGCGTGGGCGAAGATCTCCCAGCCGTGCCAGGTCGGATAGGCGGCCATCGACCGGTACGCCCGCCCGTCGTCGTCGGTGCCGTGGTGCTCGCCGGTCAGCAGGTCAGGGTTGTTGAGGCCGGCCAGGTGCAGCCAGGACTGCAACGCGGCGATGCTGTCGAAGTCGATGGCCATCGACTCGCCGTCGGGGCGGACCCACATGCTGGTGGGGTCGGCCAGCAGCAGCAGTTCGGCCATCACGGCGCGGCGGTTCTTGCGCTCGCTCACGCGGCCTCCCCGCTCGTGCCGATCAGGTGCGGGTAGCGCTCGATGTCGAACAGGGCGACGAACTCGCCGACCGCGTCCGACACGTTCAGGTGCAGGTCGCAGGCGGTCTCGGTCAGCACGTCGATCGCGTCGTCGAACACGCCGATCCAGTCGATGCCCGGCTCGGCGCGGCGCAGGTAGACGGCGATCGGGCAACACGTCGCCTCACCGCGCCGGCCGGTGATTCCGGCCTCGGCGAGGTGGTAGGCGATGGCGTCGGGGGTGTCGCCGAGGTCGGTGATCAGTTCGGCGATCCGGTCGGCGATCGCGTCGCCGCCGGTCAGGTCGGGGAAGTCGAGGATGGTCATGAGGCGCGCTCCGTTCCGGATGCCGATTAGGCGGCGATGATCAGGGCGGCGGCGAACAGCCACAGGTAGTGGAAGGACTGGTCCAGGGCGTAGGAGCCGCAGCCCAGCGACGGGTTGTCGTCGCGGCCGGGCCGCGGGGCGCCGAGGGCGTAGAAGCGGTCCGCGCCGAACCAGACGGCGAGGCGCTTGAGCGGGGTGCGCCGGTCGGCGATGTAGTGCGTCACCGCCGACACGAGCAGCCCGGCCGTGAGCTGGCCGATCGACAGGGGCAGGTGCAGCACGATCGGCAGCAGCGCCACCGCCAGGACGGCGGTCAGCGTGTAGGTGACGACGTGGGCGGCGCAGGCGAGGCGGCCCGGCCAGCCGGGCAGGCCCTTGCGGTCGGCCTGCCGCTGGGTCTGCACCCAGTGATCGGCGACCTGATGGGCGACGAACAGGGCGGCGAAGACGGCGGCGAACGTGGCGCCGCGCGTCGTGGCGTCTGGCAGCATGAGGGGTCTCCCGAAGGTCTGAGGAAGGGCTGAGGGGGCCGGAGCGCGGCCGAGGGACCGCGAAGCCGTGAGGCCGCGCTCCGGGCGTAGTCAGTTCTGGTCGGCCTTGCGCATCTGCGCGGACGCGGCCTTGCGGCGGCGGACGGCCTCGGCGCTGAACAGCGGCGGCGCGACCTTCTCGGCCCGGCGGCGGATGTCGGCCCACTGCCGGTCGGGGATCGTGTTCGGCACGCGGGCGGCCATCAGTCGAGACCCACGTTCTTGCGGATCCACTTGTTGCCGTTGCGGACCTGGCGCTGCTCGTGCCGGTTGGCGATCCGGTCGGCCTGCCGGCCGCCCATCCCGGACGCCTTGAGGTCCTTGCGGATCTTGTTGGCGTCGTCCTTGGCGTTCTTCTCGACCTGGAACACTGGGGATTCCTCGCTTTCTTGGCGCGCCGCTCTGGCGGCCACCGCACGCGGAACCTGTTGCGTGGCAACGGATTCCGCGCACGGAAGCGGTCAGCGGCGGCGGGTCAGGCCGCGGAGCACGGCGACGGCGGCGTCACCGGCGAGGCGGCCGATCTGGTTCTCCCGGAAGCTGGCCGGGTCCTCGGTGCTGCCCTTGGGCATCCGGCCCTTGGCGGCGCGGCCGGTTTCCAGGTCGACGACCCATCCGGTCTTGCGGGCCATCAGCGGCCACCTCCCCGGCGCTGCTGGTCGGTGGCGGCGCGCTGGGCGTCGCGGCGGCGCTGCTCGGCGTGCGAGGCGGCGTGCTCACGGCGCCATTCGTCCTGCTTGGCGCGCAGGGCGGTCTTGCTGTCCATGACGCGGGGTCTCCCTCCCCGGCCGCCCCGGTGGCGGCCACCGCACACGACCGGACCTCGGCGGCCCGGGCGTGGCGGAGGCCGTCAGCGGCGGCGCTGGACACCCTCGTCGCGGGTGCGCTGGTAGTCGCGGGCGCGCGGGTACTTCGCGGCCCGGTCGGTGTAGGGCAGGGATTCGCTGGCCACGGTTTCGGCGATGCGACGGGCCGTCTCGTCGGTCGGGCGGCGGCGCATCAGCGGCCGGCCTTGCGGCGCCGCTCGTCGGCCAGGCGCTGCGCCTCGGCCATCTGCTGCTCGCGCTGGCGCCGGTTGCGTTCCTTGACCTCGGCGTGCTGCACGTTCAGCCACTTGTCGGACATACTGGTGACCTCCCAAAGGTCTGCTGACTGGATGGGGTGACCGGCTGCACAGCACGTGCTTGCAGGCTCAGGGCTGTGCAGCCGGGCGGAACTAGTGCTGCTGGTGCATCAGGTGCGCCAGAGCGGCGCCCATGCCCAGCACCGCGACGGGGATGCACGCGACCACCGCGGTAACGCCCCACGGCGCCGCATCCCAGTGCGCGGCGTTCATCAGGTGGTAGGTGACCTGCCCGAGCCCGCCGAGGGCGAGCGAGCCGATCGCGGACCACTTCGCGAAGCGGCGGGCGTCACCGGCCACCCGGCCGGACAGCCACACCCACAGCGCGTACGCGGCGTAGGTCTCGACCCCGATCGGCAGCGTGATCGCCGTGTCGATCTGGAAGTCGGTGATGCCCGGAAGCAGCGTGACCTTGCCGAAGCCGGTCAACCGTCCCATCTCAACCCACCCGGCCCAGATCGCGACGAACGCGGGCAGGCACAGGATCAGCACGGGCCAGGTCACCGGAGCCTTCACCCTGGGCGCGGGCTGCTCGACGGCGGCGGGCGGGGCCGCCTCGGCGGGCGGCGTGGTCACGTCCGGCAGCGGCTCGGCGGGGTCGGCGACGTTCGTCAGGTCGGCGAAGTCGGTCGCCGTGGCCGAGTCCGTCACGACCGGCGGCGCGGCCTCGGCGTCGTCGACCGGCTCGACCGGGGCGGCGACGGGCGCGGCGTCGAAGTAGTTCTGCGCCTCGTCCTCGATCATGACGATCGGTCGCAGCGGCTCGGCCTCGGCGTGCGGCGCGTCGCCGGTGGTGTCGGCCAGCGCGGCGAGCAGCGCCTTGGCCTTGTCGGGGCCGATGTGCAGCTCCTTCATCAGCCGGTTGCGCGACGGCAGCTCGCCGGTCTCGGCCATCAGCTCGACGGCCTTGGGCTTGAGTGCCTCGATCGCGGCCGGGAACGCGCTGCGCGGGGTGCGGGTCAGGGTGGCGGCGGTCATCACTTACCTCCGTGCGAGAGAGCGGAGAAGAACGTGCCGACACCCGAGACGACCGTGTGGACGGCCGATGCGGCGTCGTTCGGGTTGGTGATCGCGTAGTAAGCGGCGAACGCCAGCACGACGAGGCCGGCGAGCTTGCGCAGGTTCATGGGGTTGCCTCCTCGGCAGGTCAGACGGTGTGCGGGTCAGGCGGCCCGGTGCGCGGCCGGTCGGTTGATGCGGGCCGCGACGAACGCGAACGTCTCGCGCAGCACGCGGGCCTCGGCGCGGCGCAACCGCATCCGGTCCAGCTCGTCCGGGGCGCCGCGCTCGGCGGCGGCCAGCAACGTCAGTTCAGCGTTCAGCCACTCCAGCTCGGCGGCGATCAGGTCTTCCTCGGCGACCAGCGCCGCCAGGTCGGCAGCGGTCGGCTCGCTCAGGTCGAGGTCGTTCATGGGGCGTCGGTGTCCCTTCGCGGAAGTCAGGCGGCCCGCGGCACCCGGGGGCGCACAACGCGGCAGCTCTGGCAGCAGGTCTGTTTGCGCGCCATCGGCGCCAGGTTCTTGCAGCGCTCGCAGGTGCGCCAGCAGGCGCTCTGAGCAGCGGTAACGGTGACGAGCGAGCTGAGGGACGGCATGGCATGCATCTCCTTGCACTCGATCGGAGAAGTAGGCAATGTGGCGTAGGGTTTGCCCTCCGCGCGGCCGGCCCTGGTCGGGGCCGGACCGCGCGGAACGCCGTGAGCAGCCGGGCCGTCGAGATGGCCCGTGGAATCGAGCTAGGTCTACTTGTCCGCCACCGCGCGCTCACGCCGTCACGCCCCCACCCGCCATGCGTCGCGGGATCGTGCGCCGGTCGCCTCATCGCGTGCCCACCGCCGATGCCGACGGCTACGGGGCAGCCAGTGTTCTGCTGGCCGCTGAGCGGGGCCTAGACCTGTCGCTTACTGCTGGCGCCGCCTGGGTCGATCCCCGCTTCCCAGCGGGAGGTAGAGCGCCTGACCGGTTGCTGCGCGGTTCGGTCAACACCGCCTCTGTGGAGTTATTCGGCAATCGCCTTCAAGTTGCGATTCCCTGTTGCGCATCACGCTAGCGGAACCAGGCAAGATGCGCAACAGGGTTGCGGTACTCTGAACTCATGGCTGATGAACGGAGCGATTTGATCGCCGCAACAAGGCTGTACGAGCAGACCGAGGTGGCACACGAAGACGCGCGCCAGCAGGCGATTCAGGCCGTTCTAGCCGCCCTCCGGGGCGGTATCGGCCCGACCGAGGTCGAGCGCTTGTCGCCCTTCACTGGCGCCTACATCCGCAAGATCGCACGAGAGAACGGCGTTCCTCCAGCCGCCCCCGGCCCGAAGCGACCGAGCGCATAGCCGGCCATTCCTCACCTCCGTTCATCGATCTCTTCCGCTTGGCGAGCACCGCCCGCACCACTAGGAGACCTCGACCCTGGTGACGCTAAAACGACCTTGCCGGGACGCTTGGGACGTTTATAGTGATGGAAACGTCCCAAGCGACCGGTGAGGTCAGCCATGGCGAACCAGAGGTTGAAAGATGCGCTCGACAGGGCGCGCGTCACGCCCGACGCGCTCGCCCTGTACACGGAAAGCGATGTGAAGACCGTCCATCGGTGGCTGGGCGGCCGCGTGCCACACCCGCGCACACGCTTCAAGATCGCGAAGCGCCTGCAGGAGGATGTGGACTACCTGTGGCCAGAGGCCAGGAAGGCTGCGGCGGCCACTTCGGACTCATCCGGGGTAGTGCAGCTCTACCCGAATCGAGCATCCGTTCCACCGCAACTCTGGGATCGGCTCCTCGATCGCGCAGCGAAGGATGTGGCTTTCCTCGTTTATGTCGGCATGTTCCTGACAGAGAAACCCGACCTGCTCAGCAACCTCCGGGCGAAGGCTGCGAACGGCGCGCGAGTTCGGATATTACTCGGCGATCCCCAATGCGAGGCGGTCAAACAGCGCAGCGAAGACGAGGGAATCGGGCGTGACACGATCTCGGCAAAAATTGCCCATGCCGCAGCATTCTTCCGCCCACTATCGGGCGTGCCAAATATTGAAATAAGAACGCACGGAACTGTTCTCTACAACTCCGTTTACGTATTCGATGACGATATGATCGTCAATCCCCACGTATTCGGCATAACCGCACCCATGGCGCCCGCGCTTCACATCCATCGAACCGCAGGAAATGGCTTGTTCGACACCTACGCTGGCAGCTTTGAGGCCGTGTGGGAGACGGGAACGAAGAGTGCCTAAGACCGATTACCTCCACGACCCCGGCGCGCCGCAGGCTAACTCACTCGTCCCCGCCGTTGCTGTCGTGGTCCGCGACAACCAAGGGCGGGTACTGCTGATTCAGCGCACGGATAACGGACTCTGGGCCTTACCCGGCGGCGCCCAGGACATCGGAGAGAGCGTAAGCCAGGCAGCCATCCGGGAAGTCGAAGAGGAGACCGGAGTCCGAGTGGAGCTACTCGGCGTCTCGGGCATCTATTCCGATCCTGGACACGTCATAGCCTATGATGACGGCGAGGTTCGGCAGGAATTTTCGATCTGCTTCCGAGGGCGACCAGTGGGCGGAACCGTCCGTCTCAGCGATGAATCTTCGCGGGTCGAATGGGTGCCTGCTGACACTCTATCGAATCTCCGGATACATCCATCCATGACCAAAAGGATCTACCATGGACTCAGCGACGGGGAACCCTACGTTGACTGACGCTTCGGCGAGTTCACCATTCTCTGTTCCGTTCGGGCTATAGCCGCACCCAAGTCCCCCTCCGCCTCGGTAATGAAGGCGGTGACAAGGTCCGCCGGCCCGTATCGCTCTTTAATCTCTGCAACGCGCTCAGTAAAGGTAGTCGGCTCACCGTCGGGCGTTGTTGTGAGATCGCAAAACCACAGCGCATCTCGGACGGCTGATCCTTCATCCGGAAATTGGTTTATCTCGCTCTCCAGCCCGCGCATCCGGGCCTCTCGGATCGCACATGAATGATGAGCAACAAGACACACCAGACGCTCCGGGGCGTCAATCGAGCGCAGGAAGTACGCGCCGTCTAGCGGGTGGAACCCAGTTCGACTCAGGTCCGGGGCATACCCGACGTCGTGCAGGACCGCGGCGGCCTCCAGCAGTGCCGCTTCGTCACCGACGGCAGCCGACAACGTCTGAGCCTTGGAGGCAACGCCCTGGACGTGTGCCCACCGGCGGGGCAGCACAGGCGCGAGCACTCGTTCGGCAGTCTCGTAGGCCCATGGCAGCAGCATGGGAGAACCGTAACGGCCAACAGGACCCATCACGAAGTACCTCCTTGGATGAGATCAGGCAAGGATCGGAGTCGCTCGCGGCACAGTCCGAAGCGGTCTCGGTGAGGCCTCGGCTGCTCAGGGCATCGCCGTCTTACCGGATGCCTACCGAAGCGGCGTCCTGATGATCGCTGCCGAGATACTGCTTGCCTGATCAGGGCACACGAGGGGCAGAGGGATCGCGTCGCCCTCCGGAGGCGAAAGCGCAGGTTCGAATCCTGCCGGGGGCACGTTACAGAACTGCAACAACGCAGCGTTATTGATCGTGTGCTGCACGTCGAAGCCACCTTCACGCTCCCCTGAATATCGCGCAGAAGATCTTCACGAGCCCGACGGCGACCACGCTGTCGGGCTCGCTGCTTGTGCGGGTACAACCGAGCAAGCCTGCCAAAGTTGCCTGCGAGCCGAGCATTCCCGACCGGCCGGATCTGGCGGGAACGGGGCCTGAGCAGGGACCAGCATGAAGCGGTCGCCGGTGCGGCAAGTCCCAGGCCGGGTCGAGCACGGTTCGGCAAGAATTGCCCGGATCGGGTGACAAGCTGCCGGGCTTCGGGGGCGCTATGCGAGATCCAGTCGGAGGGTGGTCGACGTTGCTGGTGGGCCGGTCATCGCCTGTGTGTAGGTGGAGTGGCCGTACTTGCTCCGGTAGGCCTCGTCGATACGCCCGTTGATGTCGGGCTCGTCGACGGCGCTGAAGCGGACGTGGTGCTCGTGTCCAGCCGTGGTGATCGAGCCGCTGCCGTGTCGGCGGGCGCGTCGGTACCAGATGCCGGCCTCGCCTTTCCAGGAGCGAACGTAGAGGGTGCCGTCGACGGCCACGATCCAGATCGGTGTGCGCACCTCGGGTCGGCCGGGTGCGGGTACGGCGATGTCGACCTCGACGGCGTCGGCGAGCTGTCGGATGGTGGCGGTGTCCCAGGTCATGACGGCTGCTTCTCCTTGGACGGTCCGAGCAGTGGGTTACTGGTCTGCCGCCGTGTTGGACGGTGCGCGGGTGGCGAGCCAGCTGGATAGCAGGCGTAGGGCGTCGTGGGCGGGGGTGCCGGTTTCGGCGCTGTAGGCGGTGAGGGTCAGGCCGGGGTCGGCGGGTAGCGGCATGGCCTCGAAGGCGAGGTCGAGGCGTCCGACGACCGGGTGGTGGAAGTGTTTGACGCCGGTGTGGTGCAGGCGCACGTTGTGGGCGGCCCAGCGGATGCGGAAGGTGTCGCTGCGGGTGGCGAGTTCGCCGACCAGGTCGGTGAGGGCCTTGTTGTAGGGGTCGCGGCCGGCTTCGGTGCGCAGCAGGTTGACAGTGGTGTCGGCGGCGTCGTTCCAGTTCGGGTAGAACTCCTCGGCGGCGGGGTCGAGGAAGCAGAAGCGGGCCAGGTTGACCGGCCGGGTGGCGGCGGTGAACGCGGGCGCGTAGAGGGCCTGGCCGAGGGGGTTGATGGCCAGGATGTCGAGCCGACCGTTGCGGACGAAGGCGGGGGCGTCGGTCATCGCGTCGAGCAGGCTCTGCACGCCGGGCCGGATCTGCTGCTTGGCGGGGCGGCGTTGGCGGGTGCGGCCGGTGCTGTTGGCGGCGCGGGCCAGGTCGTAGAGGTGTGAGCGTTCGGCCTCGTCGAGCTGTAGGGCGCGGGCGATGGCGTCCAGGACGCTGTCAGAGACGCCGGTCAGGTTGCCGCGTTCCAGGCGGGTGTAGTAGTCGGGGCTGACCCCGGCGAGTAGCGCGACCTCGGCGCGGCGCAGGCCGGGGACGCGGCGGGTACCGCCGAAGGACGGGATGCCGGCCCGCTCTGGGGTGATCTTGGCGCGTCGGGAGGCGAGGAACTCGCGCACGTCGCCCTGGGTGTCCATGTCCGCCACGGTACGGCGCCCGGCCGGGCCGAGGGGGGTTCTGTCATTACCTGCTACGCCAAGCCCTCCCACCGGCGAGCGCCAGCGCGTTCCATGGGTGAGGTAAGCCCGACCGGTGACCGTTTCCGCTGGTCAGAGGCACGGGAGTCACTCAGAGGGTAGGCATACTCATGACAGCATCAGCCGAACGTCCGACGACGGCGGGTCGGACACTCGCGGTCGCGGCGACAGGCACGTTGTTGGTGCTGGTCGCGTTCACCACCCCCCTCGCAACGCTGCCAGCCACCGCCGCCGGTGTTCATGCCGGTGCGGGCGCGCAGGCGTGGATCTTGAGTGGGATGAGCGTGGGCTGCGCGGCCGGACTGCTGGGCAGCGGCGCGCTCGGCGACGACTACGGCCGCCGCCGCACCTTCCTGGCCGGCGCCCTGGTCCTCGTCGGCGGCTCGCTGCTGGGTGCGGTCGCCGCTGATGCGCTGCTGCTGGTGCTGGCCCGGATCGTGCAGGGCCTCGGCGGCGCTGCGATCGTCGCGTGCAGCCTCGGCCTGATCGGGCACGCATACCCCGAAGGTCCCGAGCGCGCCCGCGCCACCGGGATCTGGGGTGCCGCCCTCGGCGCCGGAGTCGCGGCCGGCCCTTTCTTGGCCCTCGGCCTGCAGGCCACGACGGGTTGGCGGTCCGCGTACGCGATGACCGCGCTGCTCGCCGCAGGGCTGGCCCTGGCCGGGCGCGCGGTACTAGTCGAGTCCCGCGCCGCCTCGCCCCGCCCGGTCGACGCGGCCGGCACGATCCTGCTCGCGCTCGGCGTGTCCGCGCTGTTGGCCGGGCTGGTCGAAGGCCGCAGCGGCTGGACCCGCCCCGCAACACTCGCTCTGCTGCTCCTCGGCGGGGTTCTGGTCGCGGGGTTCGCGGCGGTGGAGCACTGTGGTCGGTATCCGATGCTGGATCTCGGGCTGCTGCGCCGTCCGGACTTCGTCGGCGCGCTGTTCGCGGCCCTCACGCCCTTGTCGGCCAGGTGGCTATCTTCCCGCGTCGCACCGCGCACGCAGCTCGTCGCCGGTCTGCTCGGCTGCGCCGCAGGCCAGCTCGCCCTTCTCGGACTGCACCCCGGCGACCCCGTCGTCCGGCTCCTGCCTGGACTGCTGGTCGCGGGTGCCGCGAACGGGGTACTCAACGCCGCGCTCGGCCGGCAGGCGGTTTCGAGCGTGCCCGCTGACCGGGCCGCGATGGGCAGCGGCGCCAACAACACCGCCCGCTACGTCGGCTCCGCGTTCGGTCTCGCCGTGGTCACGCTCTCGGTCACCGGCAGCGACCCTGACCCGGCGGCCGTCCTGCACGGCTGGAACACCGCCGTGCTGCTCACCGCCGCCTTCTCGATCGCCGGGGCGCTCGTCGTGTCCCTCGCTCGGGAGCGAGCCACCACCCGGGAGCCGGAAGCGGTCGCCGCCTGAGCGGCAAACCGGCCCCACACCAGGGAAGCCTCACCTCGTTACGAATCTCGAAGGAGCACAGCATGGAACTGCTACCGGTCCGCCCCACCGTGAAGACGCCCGCCCAGGCATTCACCGGCGACGTCTACATGACCCCGATCTACAACGGGTCCGGGCCGTCGCGGATGACCGTTGCCCTGGTCCGCTTCACTCCGGGCGCCCGCACGAACTGGCACTCCCACGCCGTCGGCCAAACATTGCACGTCACCGAAGGCGTCGGCCTCGTCGGCATCCGCGACGGGTCCGTGCTGCGGATCCACGCCGGAGAGACAGTGCTCTGCCCGCCCGACGAGGAGCACTGGCACGGCGCCGCCGCCGACACGTTCATGAGTCACCTGGCGATGCTCGAAGCCAAGCCCGACGGCAGCGACCCCACCACCTGGCTCGAACCCGTCCCCGACGAGCAGTACCAACAGGCCAACAAGAAGGACAACTGATGACCACCGCTTCATCGAAGATCGGCGGCCTGACCAGGCGGCAGGAGGCGACGGTGGCGATCGGCGCGTTCACCGCCATAGGCGACATACCGCGGTTGCGCGAGGACCTCACCCAAGGCCTGGAGGCCGGGCTGACCATCAGCGAGATCAAGGAAATCCTGATCCAGATGTACGCCTACGCCGGCTTCCCGCGCAGCCTCAATGGCCTCGGCACCTTCATGGCGCTGCTGGAGGAACGCCGCGCGAACGGCATCAGCGACCTCACCGGCGCGGACCCGACCGCCACCATCGCCGCCCTATCCGCCCTCGACGGCGCCGAATCCCAGCTCGGGTCACACCTGCGTATCGCCCTCAACACCGGCCTGACCGAGGCCGACCTGCGATCCCTCGTCACGGTCCTGCGCACCCGCGTCGGTCAGGCACCAGGCGACCGCGCCGACGCGGCCCTCGACAAGGTACTGGCGACGGCAAAGGGGTGAAGTCCACCCCGGACCCGTGCCCGACCAATCCCGGCCAACCAACACGTCCTCTTCCGAGTCTGGAGACCTTCAGCATGCGAGCCACCTTGATGTACGGCGCCGGTGACGTCCGCGTCGAAACCGTCACCGACCCCACCATCAAGCAGCCCACCGACGCAATCGTCCGCGTCGTACGCGCCTGCGTCTGCGGCAGCGACCTGCACCCCTACCACACCATGGCCGCCCAGCAGCACGGCCAGCAAATGGGCCACGAGTTCCTCGGCATCGTTGAACAGACCGGCACCGACGTCACCACCGTCAAGGCCGGCGACCTCGTCGTGGCCTCCTTCTCCTACCAGGACAACACCTGCGAGTTCTGCCGCGCCGGCGTGCAGACCGCCTGCGTCCACGTCGGCTTCTTCAGCGCTGCCCAGGCCGAACTGATCCGCGTCCCGCTCGCCGACGGCACCCTCGTCAAGCTGCCCGTCGGCGCCGACTCCGCACTGCTGCCCTCGCTGCTAACCCTCGCCGACGTGTACGGCACCGGCTACCACGCCGCCAGATGCGCGAACGTCACCACCGGCGACACCGTCGCGGTCATCGGCGACGGCGCAGTCGGGCTCCTCGCCGTACTGTCGGCCAAGCAACTCGGCGCCGAACGCATCATCCTCATGGGCCGCCACAAGGTCCGCACCGACCTCGGCCGCGAGTTAGGCGCCACCGACGTCGTCGCCGAACGCGGCGAGGAAGGCATCGCCCTCGTGCGCGACCTCACCGACGGCGGGGCACCGAAGGTCCTCGAAGCCGTCGGGCACCGCCCTGCCTACGACCAGGCCGTCGGCATCGTCCGTGCCGGCGGCGTCATCAGCCGCGTCGGCGTCCCCCAGTACGACGAGGCACCCGTCGGCTTCGCCAGCCTGTTCGGCCGCAACATCACCCTCAACGGCGGCCCCGCCCCCGTCCGCGCCTACATCGACGAACTCCTGCCCGGCATCCTCGACGGCACCGTCGACCCCGGCAAGGTCTTCGACCGCACCGTCACCATCGACGACGTACCCGACGCCTACCGCGCCATGGACGACCGCGAAGCCCTCAAGGTCCTCATCGCCTTCTGACTCCGCCCGCACGGGCGCGCGATTCGCAGCCGCGCGGGAGGCCGACTCACCGCCTTCGACAACGATCTGGAGCTAGTGATGCACACGCGACTTCTCGGCCAGGGCCTGCGGGTCTCGGCCATCGGTCTGGGCGCCATGGGCATGTCCCAGAGCTACGGACCCAACCCCGGCGACCGTGACGCCATGATCGGCGTGCTGCGCGGCGCGGTCGAGCGGGGCGTCACGTTTTTCGACACCGCCGAGGTCTACGGCCCGTACGTGAACGAAGAACTCGTCGGCGAGGCCCTTGCCCCGCTACGAGACCAGGTCGTGATCGCCACGAAATTCGGGTGGCGCATCGAAGACGGCAAGTCGGTCGGACTCGACAGCCGCCCCGAGCAGATCAAGCGGGTCGCGGACGCGTCGCTGCGCCGGCTGCGGACCGACGCCATCGACCTGTTCTACCAGCACCGCGTCGACCCGAACGTGCCGATCGAGGACGTCGCTGGCGCCGTGGGTGAACTGGTGCAGGCGGGCAAGGTACGCCACTTCGGCCTCTCCGAGGCCGCCGCGGCCACGATCCGCCGCGCCCACAAGCTGCACCCCGTGACCGCCGTGCAGAGCGAATACTCGCTGTGGACCCGCGACCCCGAACCCGAAGTCCTGCCCACCTGCGCCGAGCTGGGCATAGGGTTCGTGCCGTTCAGCCCCCTTGGCAAGGGTTTCCTCACCGGCAGCGTCACCCCCGGCACCGAGTTCACCAACGGCGACATCCGCGCCACCATCCCCCGGTTCGCCGCCGATAACCGGGCCGCCAACCAGGCGCTGGTCGAGCACATCACCGTCCTGGGGCGTGCCAAGGACGCCACACCGGGGCAGGTGGCCCTCGCCTGGCTCCTGGCCCAGCAGCCTTGGATCGTCCCCATCCCCGGCACCCGCCGCCTGGCCCGCATCGAGGAGAACACCGCCGCAACGCAGCTACCGCTCTCCGCCGACGAGCTAGCCGACCTCAACGAACTCGCCGCCCGCGTCGGAGTCCACGGTAACCGCTACAACGACCAGCACATGGGCCTCGTCGATCGGTAGCCACCCACACATTCCTTCCAAGGGCGGGCCTTCCCACCGTGCACTTACTAGGACTTCATCGCCCATCGCGCTGCCCGTTGCTTGGCCGGGGTTCACGCCAGTTTGACGAGGGCGTCCAGAGGGGCCGTCGGGCTGGTCGAACCCGGTGCGGGCTCCACGGTGACGCCGACGGCGGAGGAGCCGGGCAAACCGTCCACGACCCGTACGGTCGTCGTCTGTCCCGCGGCGAGGGCACCGGCCGAGGCGGGGTTTCCGGAGCGGATGGTCCACAGCTGGTAGACGCGGCCGGCGGCGGGGGCTCCGTCGGCGGCGAGCATGATCACGCCGGCGTTGTTGCGTTGCGAGGTGGCCACCGTGACCCGGCCGCCGCTGTGCAGCCGCTCCTGCCGCACCACCAGGTCCGGTGCCGCGAGGATCGCCTCGATCCGCGCCTGGCCGGCCTGGGCAGCGTCGGCGAGCGTGTGCGCCTGACGTACGCGGTCCTCCTGCACCGTGTAGACCGCGGCACCGGCGCCGGCGGCGGAAACCAGAACGGCCGCCGCCGCGGCCAGCCACCGTCGGCGTTGCGGCCGGAGCCGCACGGGCCGGCCGGGATCGGCAGCCGCGCCGGGCGGCGGAAGCTGCCGGGTGTTGCTGATCGCCGTGAGAACGGTTTCCCGCAGCCGTGGCGGCGGCACCGACCACGCGCTGTCGGCCAGCCGCGCGGCCGCTCCGCGCAGCTCGTGGACCTCGGTCCGGCACACGTCACACTCCCGCAGATGTCCCTCGAACGCGGCCCTTTCAAGATCGTCCACCGCGTCCAGCACGTACGCCCCGATCAGCGCATGAACATCCGGTGTCATGCCGCCACCCCCGCCGAAAGGCAATCCCGCAGTCGAATCAACCCGTCACGCATCCGCGTCTTGACGGTGCCCAGCGGCGTTCCCAGCAACTCCGCCACCTGCGGATATGAGTTGCCCTGGTAGTACGCGAGAGTGACCACCTGGCGCTGCAACTCGGTGAGCTCATCCAGGCAATGCTGCACCTGCCGCCTTTCCAGTCGCACCGCCACCTCGTCCGCGACCGCGTCGTACGGCGTGTCGATCGCGGTCACCCCGGCCCGCATCGTCCGGTTCGCCGCCGCCTGTTCGGCCCGGGCTCGATCGACGGTCCGCCGATGCGCGATGGTGAACACCCAGGCGGTCGGCGATCCCCGTTCCGGATCGAACTGACCGGCCAGACGCCACACCTCGATCAGCACCTCCTGGGCGACCTCTTCCGCCTGAGCCGGATCGCGCAAGACCCGCCGGACGAGGCCGTAGACGCGCGGCGCCACCAGGTCGTACAGCCGCGCGAAGGCACGCTCGTCACCGCGGGCCACCGCCCGGAGCAGCGCGACGGCGTCCGGCTCCGGATCCGGCCCGGGCACCGCTGTCAGATGCTCCGGACGGCGGCCCGCGCGGGGGCGTTTCGGCGTCATGCAGGGTGCGCCATGGTGAGATCCGCGTAGACGACGATGTTGTCTTCGTAGTGCCCGGCGCTGCTGTCGAAGTTGCCCCCACAGGTGATCAGCCGTAGCCCGGCCCGGCTTATCGCTCCGTAAACGGCGTTGCTCGGGAACCTGTTCTTGGGATACCGCTCGACCTTGACGACGCTGAACATCGCCATGCTGCCGTCCTCCCGATCGACGTTGATCGAGTCGCCCGGCTTGAGCTCGCTGAGCTTGTGGAACGTGCCCGGCTTGTGGTGGTAGTCGACGTGCCCGGCCAGCACTGCGGGGCCAAGGGATCCGGGTGTCGGTGCTTTGGTGTACCAGCCGACGGTCGCGGCATCCGTGGGTACCTGCATGCTGCCGTCGGCCTCCTGACCGAGGCCGACCAAGGGGACGTCCACACCGAGTGCCGGGATGACGACTCTGGTCGGTGTCGAACTGGCCATCAGCGGCCCGGTGGTCAGCGATGCGGCGGAGCTGCCGCTACTTGCCGGGGTCTCGTCCGGCGGAGCGGCGTCGCCGGCGGCGACCGTCCGTGGCGGTTGGCGGGGCTGGTCGTGGGCGCCGCGCGTGAACGCGGCGACCCCGATGATGGTGAGGACCAGGACCACCGCCGAGAGCGCATAGCGCCCCCGGCGGTTCCCGGCCGACGAGGTGCGGTCGGCGCCGATCATGGTCAGCTCTGGCGGCCGAGCCGGCGGCGAGCGAGGAAGGCGCCGCCCGCGCCGAGCAGTGCGACGGTGCCGAGCGCGTACGTGCCGGTGGATTCGTGGCGGGTGCTGCCGTCACCGGTGGCCACACCACCGACGGGCACGGATCCGACAGCGGCGCCGGACACCATGCCGCACACCGCCGGGTCGGTGGCCTCTTCCGGGATGCCGCTGACGCCGGCCGACTTCGCCAGCGTCGACTCGCCGAGGCCTTGCAGGTCGTACTTCTGGTTGCCGTTGGCGTCGATGCCGTGCTCGACGATGTGCAGGTCCTTGAGGTGCTCGATGGTGCCGGCCGGGAGGTCGGCGGCGGGGATGACCCGGTCGTAGGCCAGGTTGCCGTTCGCGTCGGCGGTCGGCATCCGGTCGATCGCCAGGCCACTCTTGGGTGACGTGTCACCCTTGGTGGTCAGCGAGATGAAGATGTTGCCGTAGACCGGCATGCCTTCCTCGGTGCTGACGTAGCCGTTCCCGTCCTTGTCGGCGGACATGTCCGGGCAGTGGAAGTCCATGCCGTCGGTCGAGCCGTGCAGGTGCTGGGCGTGCGGCGAGTTCGGCACCAGCCCCTTGGACCTGATGCTGATCTTCAGATCGCCGTCGGACATCGCGGTGAGCGTGGCGGTGCCGGAGGCGCCCGACTTGTTGAGCGCGTCGAGCTTGACGTGGACGCTCTCGTCGGCGAAAGCCGCGCTCGGCGCGGCGAACAGGATCGCCGCTGCGGCGGGAATGGCGAGCAGAGTGCGGGAAAGCTTCACGGGGGTCTCCTTGCCGGCGATTCCGGACTGGGCCGTTGTCTTGGTCGCCAGTGATTCGGAGCGGGAAGCCATCCGGCTTGGATCTTGTTTGCGATAACTTTGCGTTGCCGCCGGCTCACTCCTGCCGTGAAGCCATGGCGTCCGGTGTCTGGATGCCGCCGACCAGGCCGGAGATCGTGGGCTTCGCGCCGGGTTCGACGGTGACCGTGACGGATTGTCCGGCGATGCGAATTCCGTCGGCGCGGATGGCGCCGAGAGGCGCGCCGGGCGGGGGTGTGAGGCGGATCCGGCCGTTGGGGATGTCGGGGTCGAGGCCGAGCATCGTGTGCAGAAGGGTGACAGCGGCGGCTGCGCCCCAGGCCTGGGGGTGGCAGGCAGCGGGGTAGGGCAGGGGGCGGCGGGTGTCGGTGGCGCTGTCGCCCGCGTAGAGCTCGGGGAGCCGGTAGTCGAAGGCCTCGGCGGCGCGCAGGAGGCCTTCGGCGAGGATGGCGGCGGCGTCGCCGTGGCCGGCGCGGGCGAGGCCGAGCATGCCGATGGCGGTGTCGTGGGGCCAGACGGAGCCGCAGTGGTAGGACAGCGGCGCGTAACCGGCGTTGTGGGCGGACATGGTGCGCAGCCCGTATCCGTTGGCCATGTCCGGCGCGACAAGCCGTTCGGCGATGGCTTTCTCCTCGTCGGGATTGAGCAGGCCGGTGCCGAGCAGGTGGCCGATGTTGCTGGTGACGGAGTCGACCTGCCCTTTGTCGCCATCGAGAGCGAGGGCGGGGTAGCCGCCGGGCGTCCAGAAGTGTGCGCGGAACCGGGTTGCCATCTGGTGGGCGTAGTCGCGCCACCGGTCGGCGCCGGGCCGGTCGAAGGCGTCGAGCAGGGCGGCGCCGTGCAGGGCGGCCGCGTGGGCGTAGCCCTGGACCTCGCACAGGGCGATGGGTGCGGGAGCGATGCGACCGTCGTGGTAGCGGACGGCGTCGGCGGAGTCTTTCCAGCCCTGGTTGGCCAGGCCCCGGCCGGTGTGGTCGATGTATTCGAGGAAGCCGTCCCCGTCGGGATCGGCATGCTGGTCGAGCCAGCCGAGGGCGGCCTCGAGGTGCGGCAGCAGGGCGGCCACCTGCTCGGTGGGCATGCCCCAGCGCCAGGCGTCGTGCAGCAGGCTGATCCACAGTGGGGTTGCGTCGATGGTGCCGTAGTAGCTGGCCGGCAGCCCGATCGACTGCTGGCGGATCTCGTGGATGATTTTTCCGGGCGCTTCGGCGGTGCTGGGGTCGACGCGCCGGCCTTGGCGGCGGGCGAGGGCGCGTAGGGTGCCGGCGGCGAGATCGGTGCCGAGCGGGAGCAGCATGCGGGCGGCCCAGATGCTGTCGCGGCCGAACAGGGTGAGGTACCAGGGCACGCCGGCGCCGAGGAAGGTGTCGCCGGTGGCGGGGTCGTCGGTGAGCCGCAGCGACTGAAGGTCGTCCAGCGCCTGGTCGAGCAGCCGGACGAGGCGCCGGTCGTCGGCACGGACATGCGGCCGGGCCCACTCGGCCGGGTGGTCCGGTGCGGCTACCACCGCGTTGCCGCGTCGCACGTCGAGTCGCCAGTGCAGGGTCACCGTCTCCCCGGGGGCGAGGGTCACCGGCCACGACAGTTGGGAGGGGGTGGCGGTGACGGCGGCCGCGGGGGCGGTGACGGTGATCCCGTCCGGCCAGGCCAGCCCGTCGAAGGCGAGGGCCGCGTCCTCCGGCGGTTCGGCGGCGCCGCCCTTGACCCGTTCGACGAGGGCATTGTCGCTGGCGAGGTCGAGGGTGACGGTGGCGGTCACCGGGGTGCGCGCGGCCGACGAGATGCGGATCTCCTCGGTCATCGCGGTGGGCTGCAGGTGCCGGACCCGGTCGACCCGCACGGCGGGGTCGGGGGTGGGTCCGGCGATGTGGCGCAGCAGCCCGGTGAAGCGCACGGCGCCGGGCCCGGCCGGGGCGTAGCCGAGGCTCTCCGGCTCGCGCCCGTCCACCCGCAGCACGGCTTCGGAGAGCACCCGCCGGTCGGCGTGGAACAGGCCCTGGACTCCCGAGGCGCGGATCTGGCCGTCGCGGCCGGACAACAGGCAGCTGGGCGCCGCCACGGCGGGCACCAGGTCGTGCAGCAGCGGTTGGGCCGCAACCTCGGCGATCATCTGGTGGCTCCTTTGGTCTCGACATCCGCGGCCGTGTGGGCGGACGGTTCGAGAATTGTCCCGGCAAACCCCAGTCGGCCGGGGTCCGCGCCATCACCTTGCTCACGACTCGTGCCTCAGATACAGGACGGCCGGGCCGGACGGGAACGGCGAGGAGAACTCGACCGTGCCGTCCCGCTCGGCGGTCAGCACGTCGGCCGCCTCCGTCTCGCGGGTGGTGACGTCGAACCACTCGACGCGGTACGAGCCGGCGGGCAGGTCGACGGTGAAGGCCCGGCCGGCCCCCTCCGGCTCCAGCACCAGGTACTCCGAGCCGGGGTTTGCCAGCGCGTACCCGGTGGAGGACACGTCGAGCCGGGGCTCCATGTCGATCAGGTCCATGCGTTCGGCGTACCGGCGGGTGTCGCCCATCGCCCACCGCGCCGGCTCGTAGTAGGTGAAGGGCGGCACGCCGGTCTCGGCGGGCGACTCGCCGGCCGGCTCGAGGCCGGCGATGAGGCCGAAGTCCATGAGGATGGGGTGGTGACCGCGCAGGAATGACTTCCACGCCCAGAGCGCGTCGCCCTGTCCCGGCGCGTAGTGGTCGGTATCGCTGATGACCACCTTGGCGCCGTCGGCGATCGGCGGATCGGCGTACCAGCGCGACGGCGGTGCGCCGGGCGCCATCGGGTGGCCGCCGCCCGCGAAGATCTCATCGTCGTAGCCGGGCGAGATCCAGTCGGCGTGGCTGTTCAGCAGCGGGTCGTTCACCTTCGTCTGTTCCGCCACCGGGAACTGCATGGTCATGCCGATCGGGTGCGGGTGGTATCCACGCGCCGCCTCGTGCTGCTTGACCGTGTCCAGGACCCAGTACTGCCAGCCGGTCGAGTCACCCCACGACGGCGCCTTGTCCATGCCGAGGAACGCGGCGAACTCGTCGGTCACCGAGCCGTCGCCGGACGACTCGTTGGCCACCTCCCACAGCACGTTCGGCAAATCGTGGAGGGTGTCGACGACCTTTCGGACGTACGCCTCCTGGATCGCCTTTGTCCGCGGGTCGAGCGGCAGGACCTGGAGGTCGTCGATCGAGGTGGCGGCGATGCCGTTGACGTTGTTGCCGGCGTGGAACGGGTGGCCCTCGATGTGGTCCGGCGGCGGACTGAGGTGCAGCGCCCAGCCGTCGAACAGCATGACGCCCACATAGATGCCGGCCTCGGCGGCCGCGCTGACCCGTTCCCGGAGCCGCCGGAAGAAGCCCTCGTCGAACTGCTCCAGATCGAACCGCGGCTTGCCGTCCTTCGCGGTTCCCGGCCCGGTCCGCGCCCACGGCTGCGGCGTCATGTTGAGGTGGTAGTTCCCGCCCGCCGCCTGGGAACGGAACTGCTCCCAGCGCCAGAGCCGGATGAAGTTGTGCCCGCGCTCGGCGAGGAACCGCAGGTAGGCGTCGTAGTCCATGCGCTCCGGCTCGGGCGGCCCGTCGGGACCGGGGCCCATGCCGTCGTGCAGGTTGTTCCAGATGTGCGACCCGGTCAGGTAGACGGCGCGGCCGGCGCCAGGCCCGGCGGTCGGGGTGAAATAGCGGGGGTTGCGGGTGGAGACGACCAGGGGTCCGGGCGTCGACGTCATGTCTTCACATCCTCGAGGAGACTCGGTGAGATCGGCTGCCCTGAAGCCTCCCCGCCGGGCAGCCCCGGATCATCTGCCAAGTGGCCGATGGTCTCGCCGCGGGTGGCCGACAGGCGGCATTGTGGTGCCCATGCGCGACAGCTCGGGCCAGGTGCCGAACAACCTCGTGGCGCCGTTGACGTCGTTCGTCGGGCGGCACACCGAGATCGAAGCAGCGACCGGCCTGCTCGAACGCCACCGGCTGGTGACGCTGACCGGCCCGGGCGGCGCCGGCAAGACGAGGCTGGCGGCGCAGGTCGCGGCCGGCCGGGCCGATCGCCACCCGGACGGCGTCTGGTGGGTCGAGCTCGCCACGGTGAGCGACAGCACGGCGGTGGCGGAGACCATCGCCGAGGCGGTCGGCGCGCCGGTCGTGCACGCCCTCCGTACGCATCTGGAGCCGTGGCGGTCGCTGCTCTGCCTGGACAACGCGGAACATCTGCTCGACGGGGTCGCGAGCACGGTCGAGGCCGTGCTGCACGCCTGCCCGCGGGTGACCGTGCTGGTCACCAGCCGCGAACCACTCGGGATACCGGGTGAGGCGGTGCTGGGGGTGCCGCCGCTGTCCGACGACGACGCGCTGACGCTGTTCGTCGATCGCGCGGGCCTCGTGCGGCCGTCGTTCGCACTGACCGAGGCCGACGAGGCCGCCATCCGTTCGATCGCCGCCCATCTGGACGGGATACCGCTGGCGCTGGAACTGGCCGCGGCATGGATGCGGACCCTGACACCCCGGCAGATCGAGGCGGCCCTCGACGACCGGTTCGCGCTGCTCGTTCGCGGTCCCCGGGGCGCGCAGCGGCGGCAGCGCACCCTCGCCGGATCCATCGACTGGAGCTACGCGCTGCTGGACGAGACCGATCGCGTCGTGTTTCGCCGCCTCGCCGTCTTCGCCGGGACGTTCGGCCTGGCCGCGGCGCGAGCGCTCGGCTCGGGCGGTACGGTCTCGGCCGCCGACGTGCTGCCGGCGCTGGCCCGGCTCGTGGACAAATCCCTGGTGGTGGCGGACGTCCAGGGCGACGAGGTCCGATACCGGCTGCTGGAGACGATCCGCGCCTTCGCCGCCGCCCGCCTGGTCGAGGCGGAGGAGGACACCGCGCTGCGCGAGCGGCACCTCGCCTGGTTCCTGGAGTTCGTCGAGGCGGCCGAGGCGAACCGGGAGCGCGATGCCGACGCGTGGCGGCGCGCGCTGGTGCTCGAGTACGACAACCTGCGCGCGGCGTTGGATCGGGGTCTGGCGGCCGACGACGCCGAGGCCGGCCGGCGCCTGGCGGCGTCGCTGGCCTGGCTGTGGCACCTCGACCGGCGCGGCCGGGCGGGAATCGGCCTGCTGCGGCGGGCGATCGACCGCGCGCCCGGCGAACGCTCCGCGCTGCAGGCCCGCCTCTTGACCGGTCTCGCCCTCGTCACCGACACGGCCGGCCCGCTCGAGGTCGAGCGGGACGCCGCCGCGCGAGCGGCCCGGCTGGCCGCCGAGGTCGGCGAGGAAGGACTGCGCGCGCTGTGCCTGAACCTGTCGGCGGTCGGCTCCTTCTACACCGACTTCGACGAGGCCTGGCGGCTGTGCGAGCAGGCCCATGCCGCGGCACGGACGAGCGGGAACACCTTCGTGCTCGGCGGCTCGCGGGCGCTGCAAGCGATGATCCTGCATCTCCGTGACCGGCACGCCGAGGCCGAAGCCGTCATCGACGACCACGTCCGGCAATGCCTGCGACATCACCGGGGTGTGCTGTCCACGGTGCTGACGTACCAGGCCGGCGGCGCCCTGGCGACCGGCGACCCGGCTCGCGCGCTGGATCTCGCGACCGAGGCGCTGCGGTACGCCGAGCCCCTGGGCGACTACCTGCGGGTCGGGATGGCGCGCTCGGTGCTCGCCGAGATCAAGGCGCGGACCGGTGACCCGGCCGGCGCGACCGAGGTGCTCGACCCGGTGCTGCGCCTGGTCGAGGGCGCCGGGGACGAGGTGTTCATCCCCGGCCTCGACCACGCCGTGGCCGTGCTGGCGATGTGCCGCGACGACCCGGCGGCCGCCGTCCGCTCGCTGCGCCGGGCCGCCGGCTCCACCGACCGGGGCGCCGCCACCTGGCTCGCCGGCCGGGCCCTCCCCCGCCTCGGCACGGCCCTCGCCGCCGCCGGGCATCCGGACCAGGCGGCAGCGGCCCTCGACCGGGCGGTGGAGGTCGCGCAGCGCCTGTGCATGCCGGGCCCGCTGGCCGAGGCCTACGCCGCGCAGGCCGAGCTCGCCGCGGCCGGCCCCGACGGTCTTGCCCGGGCCGCCGATCTGCACCACGCGGCGTTGACCATCCGCGTCGACCACGGACTGCGCGCCGCCCAGATCACCAGCCTCGAAGCGCTCGCCGGTGTCGGCGCGGCCACCAGGCCGACGCCCGACGACGTGCGGATCCTCCATGCCGCCGGGTCGGCCCGTGCCGATCTCGGCCTTCCGCGCGGGGCCGCCCGCCGGCGGGCGTACGACAACGTCACCGTCACCCTGCGCCGAGCGCTCGGGGAGACCGCGTACGACCGGGCGGCGGCCGAGGGTGCGCGGCTCACTCTCGACCGGGCCGTCGAGTACGCCCGCCGCGCCCGGGGCCGCCGCGGACGCCCGGCCACCGGCTGGTCCAGCCTCACGCCGACCGAGCTCGAGGTCGTCCGTCTGGTCGCGGACGGGCTCACCAACCCGCAGATCGGCGCCCGCCTCCTGATGAGCCGGGGCACCGTGAAGACGCATCTGTCGCACGTCTTCGTCAAGCTAGACGCCACCAACCGCGCTCAGCTCGCCGCGGCCGTGCGGCAGCAAGAGGCCGATAGTTTCGGTCGTTAGTTGATCTCGATCCCGATATCTGGGCACGCATGAGCAGGAAACGGCCTCGGAACTATCGGTAAGTCACCGGTACTTGGCACAATGAGGGTCGCTCGGGCGGCGCGGCAGTGGGTGGCCGCGCCGCCCGAGCCGCTTTTCCGCAGGTGGCCGTTGCCGCTCCCGGCCGCGACCGGCAGCGTCGAACCCATGCCGACACCGATTCTGCTCATCCACGGCCACCCCTTCGACCACACCCTCTGGGCCCCGCAGGCCGGCGCCTTGCGTGAGGCGGGCTACCCGGTGATAACCCCCGATCTGCGGGGGTACGGGCGGGAGCCGGCCCCGGTCGGTGAGGTCACGCTGTTGTCGGAGTTCGCCGCCGATCTGGCCGCCGAGCTGGATCGCCAGGGCTTCTACGAGGCCGTGGTCGGCGGGGTGTCGATGGGCGGGCAGATCGCCATGGAGTTCCACCGGCGCTATCCCGACCGCGTGGCCGGGCTGGTGCTCGCCGACACGTCGCCGGTCGGCGAGACGCCGGAGGGCCACGCCTACCGCAACGCGCTGGCCGACCGCCTGCTGGCCGAAGGCATGGTGGGCTATGCGACCGAGTCGCTGGACAAGATGGTCCTGCCCCGGCACACCGAGACCGAGGCCGGCGCCCACGTCCGCCGGATGATGCTGGCCACCGATCCCCGGGGCGCGGCGGCGGCGCTGCGCGGTCGCGCCGAGCGGCCCGACTACCAGGAGTCCCTCGCCGAGGTGCGGGTGCCGACGCTGATCGTGGTGGGATCGGGCGACGTCTTCACGCCGGTCGCCGAGGCCGAGCTGATCGAGAAGCTGGTGCCCGGCAGCGAGCTGGTCGTCATCGACGGCGCCGGCCACCTGCCCGGCGTGGAGCAGCCGCACGCGTTCAACGAGGCGCTGCTGCGCTTCCTCGGCTCGCACTTTCCGGTCGAGGCGTGATCGACGTCATCGTGGTAGATCTGGGCGTCACGGGGAATGCCCAGGCTCGGAAGGGAGCCCGACATGTCCAGCGACGATCTCACCACCGAGGCGGCCGAGGGTCAGCGTGACCGCCGGTTCCACGGTGGCACGCCCGCCCACCTCGACGACGACGAGCTGGCCCGCCGCACGGCGGCCGAGCGCGCCGACGCCGGGGTGGCCGACTACGACCCGAACGACGTGCCCCCGGCGACCGACGACCCGGTGCCGTTCGACCCCGCCTTCGACGAGGTCGAGCAGGACATCGAGAGCGTCACCGCGCGCCAGGAGGCGGAGGGCGAGACGACGCCGTTGAGCGCCGACAACCCCTTCCCGCCCACCCGGTACGCCGAGGAGTAGTTCCACTCTCCGGCCGGCGGTCAGCGCCCGCCGGAGAACAGCCCGTTGAGATCGCCGTAGCCGATGGCTTCGGCGGTCGACTCGTAGGTGCCCTCGGTGAGCGCCTCCCGAACCGCGCGACGCATCACCGCGTACGCCGTCGAGGCCACCTTCGAGCCCAGGCTCACCCGGGCCACGCCCAGCTTCGCCAGCTCGGCCACGGTCGGCGCGCCCGGCCCGGCCAGGATGTTCACCGGCGCCGGGATGTTCGCGACCAGCGCGCCGACCGTCTCGGGGTCGACCACGCCCGGCACGAAGATGCCGTCCGCGCCCGCCGCCAGGTAGGCCCGGGCCCGGGCCACCGTGTCCGCGAGGTCGGGCCGGCCGCGCAGATAGTTGTCGATCCGCGCGTTGATGAAGAGCGTCCCGGCCGGTGCCGCCGCGCGGGCCGCTTGGAGCCGCGCCACCATCTCGCCGGCCGGCCGCACCGAGTCCTCGACGTTGACGCCGGCCGCGCCCGCGGCCACCACGCCTCGGATCGTCTCGGCCGCGCCGGCCGGATCGTCGCCGAAGCCGGACTCGATGTCGGCGGTCACCGGCACGGAGACGGCCGCCACGACCCGCCGGACGGCGGCGACGGCCGTGTCACGGTCGAGAACGTCGCCGTCCGCGATGCCCAAACTCCACGCGACGCCGGCACTGGTGGTGGCGACCGCCGGCACCCCGGCCGCCTCGGCGACGCGGGCGCTGGCCGCGTCCCAGGCGTTGACGAGCACGACCGGGTTGCCCGGCACGTGCAGGGAACGGAGAAGCGCTACTTGCTCGGTCTGTTCGGTCACCGGCCCAGTCTTCGCTCGTGCCGCGCCGCCGCCTAGAACTTCCGCCACAACTGAACGACCGGCGGTCGCCTCACAGCGGCAGCACGACCGGCGTCGGCTGGCCGGCCACGCAGGTCACCGACATCCGGTAACGGTTCCGGTCGTCGGCGAAGACCGCGACCGGAGCCAGCGCCGGCCCCGGCTCGACCTTCTCCACCGCATAGCCGGGCTTGGCCTGCCACGAGGTCAGCGTCGCCTTGCCCTGGCCGCACACGGCGTAGACGAAGCCGCCCGGCGAGTCGAACCGCTTTCCCTCCGGCGCCGCCGCCGAACCGGACGCGGCCGGGCTCGGCGAGCCGTCGCCGGCGCTCGGCGAGCCGGATGCCGCCGGCCCGCCGGTGCTGATCGAGGCGATCGGTTCGCTGCCGGCCACCGGCGGCCGCACCGGCTGACCGGTCGGGGCCGGCTGAGTAACCGCGCCGCCGTCACCCACCGTGCGACCGCCCAGCCCGCTGCTCACCGAGGGTGCCGCCGTGGCCGTCACCGCGGCCTCGGGCCCGGAACCGTCCACTCCCGAGTGACCGCCCAGGGCGAGCCCGACGAGGGCCGCGATCACGACCGCGAAGATCGCCCCGCCGAGCAGCACCCGTCCGCGCTCCCGGACGAGCTGCTCCCACCGATGCGATGCGCCGGCCGGAACATCCCCCGACCAGCCCGGCCCCGCGATCGTTTCGGTGGCCGGTCCGCGCCGCCGGTTCGCCGCGCCCCGGGGCCCGCGCCCGCTCCCGGCTCGTTGCCCGCCTTCGCGTCCCGCGTTCCGCCGCGTCCCGGCCTTGGCGCCGGGCAGGTCGCCCACCCCGCCGGCCGCACCCGGCGTCGCCGTACCGAGCGTTCCGAGCGCGCCCACGCCACCGGCCTGCGCCAGCCCACCCCGCCCGGCGCCGCGCTGCGCCGGGCCGGCGTTGGCGGCCCGGTCCACGTCGAGATCGGGCCCCGCGTTGACGGGCCGTCGCCCGGGGACGCCTTCGTCACCCTCGCCGCGTCCGACGGCCGAGCCGTCCGACCGGCGGCCGCCGCTCACACCGGCCGAATTCCCCTCCGCGCTCCCTCGATCCGCGCGCGACCAGATCGAGGTTTCCCCCTCCAGCGCCTCCCGGGAGCCATCCGCCGGTAGTGGGATGCGGGCGGGAGCTTCACCGCGTACGGGCTCGGGAAATGGTGCGGCCTCGGCCGCGTCGCCCAGAATGGCCGACACCTCGGTGGCGCTCGGCCGCGCCGCCGGATCCTTCTGCAGGCAGCGGTCGATCAGCTCGACGACCGCGCGCGGCACGCCCGGCCGCTCGGGCAGCGGCGCCGGATCCTGGTAGACGTGGGCCCGCAACATCTGCGTCGTGCTCTCCACCGACCAGGGCGATTTGTCGGCCAGCAGCCGGTAGAGCAGCACGCCGAGCGCGTAGACGTCGGACGCGGGCACGATCAGGTCGCCGGTGAGACGCTCGGGCGCGAGATAGGCCGGCGTGCCGACCAGCATCTCCTCGGGCGACGCCGGACCGGCCGCCGCCGCGATGCCGAAGTCCACCACCTTCGCCCCGGCCGGGGTGACCATGATGTTGGCCATCTTGATGTCGCGGTGCACCAGGCCGTGCTCGTGCGCGGCGGCCAGCGCGGCCGCCACCTCGCCGCAGATCCGGAACACGGTGCGCGGCGGCAGGTTTCCGCCCGTGACCCGCTGCTGCAGCGTCGGGCCGTTCACCAGCTCCATCACCACGTACGGCGTGCCGGTCCCGGCCGCCTCGCCGTAGTCGTAGACCTGGCAGATGTTGGGGTGCGACAGGGTCGCCGCCGCCCGTGCCTCGTCGCGGATGCGGGCGCGCGACTGCGGATCATCGGAGTAGCGTCCGGCGAGGAGCTTGACCGCGACCGGCCGCCCGAGCACCTCGTCCCGGGCGCGCCACACCACGGCCATGCCACCACTGCCCAACTCGTCGAGCAATTTGTAGCGGCCGCCGATCGTTTGCCGAACCTCCACCGCAGCAGTGTGCCCGTCCGGGCGGAAAATCGCACATCCGTCACCACTCGAATGCCATTCACATTTCATATTCGGCCTTTTCCAGAATTGATCAAGGAGCCTTTGTGAGCGCTCTCGCGTGGCGGGCGGCCGATGCCGCGATCAACCGGGTGCTGCGCCTGCCGGCGCCGCGAAACGACTACGCGGTATCGCCGGTGCGCACGCCGATGCGCGACGGGGTGGTCCTGCTGGGCGATCACTACAAACCACTCGGCCGTACGTCGCGGGGCACCATCCTGATTCGCGGCCCCTACGGTCGAGGCCTGCCGACCTCGCTGCTCAACGGCCGGGTGTACGCGGCCCGCGGCTACCACGTCGTGATCCAGAGCGTCCGCGGCACGTTCGGCTCGGGCGGCGCCTTCCGCCCGATGGCCCAGGAGACGACCGACGGCACCGACACCGTTGCCTGGCTGCGCGAGCAGAGCTGGTTCGACGGCCGGCTGGCCACGCTCGGCGGCTCCTACCTGGGCTGGACACAGTGGAGCGCGCTGCGCGAGCCGCCGCCCGAGCTGCGCACCGCCGTGGTCTACGTCGCCCCGCACGACTTCCGCGACGCCGTCTACGGGACGGGCGCGTTCACCCTCGGCGACTTCCTGGGCTGGAGCGACCAGATCGCCCATCAGGAGGACGGCGGCTATCTGCGCCGGGTCGCGTCGATGGCCACCGCTCAGCGCCGTCTGCGCCCCGCGCTGGAGGGCTTGCCGCTTTCCCGGGCGGCCGATCCGGTGCTGCGGGGCCGCGCGCCGTGGTACCGCGAGTGGCTGGCCCACCCGGCCGGCGACGATCCCTGGTGGGAGCCGTACCGCGCCGGCGAGGCCTTGGCGAACATCACGGCGCCGGTCCTGCTGGTCGGCGGTTGGCAGGACCTCTTTCTCGATCAAACCCTGCGCCAGTACGAGCGATTGCACGCCCGTGGGGTCGAGGTAGGCCTGACCGTCGGCCCCTGGACCCACCTCGAGGTCGGCACGCAGGGCCTGGCGATGATCGCCCGAGAGACGCTGGCGTGGCTCGACCAGCACATGGCCGCCGGCCGCGCGGCGCGCAAGCACCCGGTCCGCGCCCACCGAACAGGCGAATCCCGCTGGCACGACCTGCCGTCCTGGCCCCCCTCGACGGAGCCGGCCGTCTTCCACCCGCACCCCGACCGCACGCTGACGATGAACGCCGGCGGCGCGGAGGAATCCGTGAGCTTCCGCTACGACCCCGCGGACCCGACCCCGACGCTGGGCGGCCGCACCCTGACCGGCTCGATGGGCGTCAAGGACAACCGCCCGCTGGAGGGCCGCCCCGACGTGGTCACCTTCACCACCGACCCCCTCCCGACGGCCGTGGACATCGCCGGCCGCCCGACACTCGACCTGGCGATCGCCGTCGCCCCCGCACACGCCGACGTCTTCGTCCGCCTGTGCGACGTCGACGAGCGCGGCCGTTCGCACAACTTCGCCGACGCCATGCGCCGCCTGGACCCCGACGTGCCGCCCGGCCGGCCGCAGCGCCTGACGCTAGAGCTGGACCCATGCTTCCACCGCTTGCGCGCCGGCCACCGCCTACGCTTGCAAATCTCGGGCGGCGCCTTCCCGCGCTGGGCCCGCAACCTCGGCATGCCCGGCGGCCCGGCCGACGGCCGCGTGCTGCGCCCGTCCCACCACACCATCACCTGCGCCGAGACCCGCCTGACCCTCCCGATCACCGCCGCCCAGCCCACCGCCGCCGCGCCCGCCGCCGCCGCGCCCGCCGCCGCCGCGCCCACCACCGCCGCGCCCGCCGCCGCCGCGCCCACCGCCGCCGCGCCCACCGCCGCCGCGCCCGCCGCCGCCGCGCAGCCCGCGCCCACGCAGGTCGCCCCTGCCCAGCCCGCGGCCGCGCAGCCTTCCACCAGCACGCAACCCACCGACACGCAGCCTGCCGACACGCAGCCCACCGACACGCAGCCCGCTGACGCCCAGCCCGCCGACGCCCAGCCCACGGCCACGCAGCCCACCGCAGCCCAGCCCACCGCAGCCCAGCCCACCGCGGCGCAGCCTCCTATCGGCGCGCAGCCTCCCACCGCCCAGCCCGCAGCCACGCAGCCCGCCGCCCGGCCCACCGCAGCCCAGCCTCCCGCAGCGCAGTCTGCCGCCGCGCAACACACCGCTGCGGAAGACGCCGCTGCGCAAGACGCCGCCGCCGGGAAAGACACCGCGCGACGGAAGAAACGCGGACGCCCTAGCTCTTCTTCGGGTGCTGCATCCACCATTCGGTGAACTGGCGGCCCTGGCCGGAATTGTCCAGCCGCAGCACCCACATATTGCTGAATGTCTTTTTCGGATATGTGGTCGTGGCTTCGATGATCGCCAGGTCCTCGGTGACGATCAGGGGGTGCCACTCGAACGTTGTGGTGCCGGGTTGGTCGCGCGCCTTCAGCCAGCCCTTCACGATCGCCTCGCGGCCGAGCCACGGTTTCGCGTAGGGCTCGGTGAAATAGGCCGCGTCCTCCGCGAAGAGGTTGCCGATGTCGTGCGGGTCATTCGACTCCCACGCCTTGCGATAGTTGTCCACCCATGCCGTCACCACGTCGAGATTTGTCATCGCGCGCCTCCCCAGGCCGATCCACGCTTCATCCTCCGGCACCCGCCTCCGCGCACGCCAATTTGTTGAACTCCTGCAGTGCGCCGTTCCACAAGAGATCGCCGGTCTGGCTGAGCACGATCGCGATCAAGCCCGCCGCCGGATCGTTGAACCAGCTCGTGCCGTAGCCGCCGGACCAGCCGTAGCGCCCGGGGCCGGAGACCTCGTCGGCCTCGACCGTCACCGCCGTGCCGTAGCCCCAGCCGCTGCCGCCGAGCAGCATGCCGCCGCCCTCGATCTGGGCGGGCGTGAGGTGGTTGCTGGTCATCGCGGCGACCGACGGCTCGGAGACCAGGCGGGTGCCGCCGTGCACGCCGCCGTCGAGCAGCATGCGGGCGAACGCCAGGAAGTCGTCGGCGGTGGAGACCAGGCCGCCGGAGCCGGACGGGAACGGCGGCGGCGTGCTCCACACCTCGGGGCCGGAGTCGATCTCGCCGAGCTTGCCGGTGGCGAAGTCGGTGCGGTAGCACTGCGGCAGCTCGGCCGCGCGCTCGGCCGGCAGCCAGAAGCCGGTGCCGCGCATGCCGAGCGGCTCGAAGACGCGCTCGCGCAGCAACTCGGGGAGCGACCGGCCGTCGGCCCGGGCCAGCAGCACGCCGAGCACGCTGATGCCCACGTTGTACATCCACTGCTCACCGGGCTGGTGGATCAGCGGCAGCGACCCGAACCGGCGGATCCACTCATCGGGGTCGTGCGGCGTGCGCGGGTCGGGATCGCCGAGGACCAGGCCGAGATCTTGCCAGGCCCGGACGATCGGAAACGGCGGGTCGATGCCGTCGCCGGTGACGATCATGCCGAAGCCGAGCGTCTGGGTGAGCAGGTCGGCCACCGTGATCGGGCGGACGGCCTCGACCGTGTCGCCGAGCGGGCCGTCGGGGCGGCGCAGGACGCGCTGGCCGGCGAGCTCGGGCAGCAGCTTGGTGACCGGCTCCTCGAGGTCGAGACGGTCGTCCTCGGCGAGCATCAGGGTGGCGACCGCCATCACCGGCTTGGTCATCGAGGCGATGCGGAACGGGGTGTCGCGGCGCATCGGGACGTCGCCGCCGAACCGGGTCACGCCGACCGTGTGGACGACGACGTCGTCGCCGCGGGCGGTCAGCGCGACCACGCCCGGGAACTCGCCGCGGCCGACCCGGGCGGCGATCGCGTCACGCAGTGGGGAGCTCATGCGGACAGCCTGCCAGGACCCACCGACATTTTCCGGTTCTGTCGTAGCCCCTCGTTAGGGTCCTCGGCATGGACCAGAACTGGCGTCATCTCCCGCCCCCGGCCCGGCCGATCGCGGCCGCTGCGGCCGCCGCCGTCGACGCGGCCCAGCGCCACGACGACGACGCATTGGCGTCGGCGGTGCGCGATCTCGCCGGGCTCGATCCGGCCGCGAGCGGGCTTTTCCTCGGTACGGTCGTGCGCCTCCTGCTGGAGGAGGGCCATCCGGACGGGCTCGACGGCGAGGCCGTGCGCGACGTGCTCGAGCACTGTGTGCGGTCCGCCGCGGAGTGGCAGGACGACGTCGACCCGCACACGGTGTTGCTGTTGCTGGCCGGCGCGCTGGGCGTCACCGAGGAGGACGGGGCGCCGCCGCCCGCCCCGGACGTGCTGGCCCGGCACGCGGCGCTGCTGATCGCCGACCTGCTCGGCCCCCGCCCGGCGCCGCCCTCCCTCACGGCCGCGATGAAGGAGATCGAGCGCACGCAACTCAACGACTGAAGCCGCGATGGAGGAGATCGAGGTGACCGAAGCCGAGGCCGGACCGAGATCAAACGGACGCAGCCCAACCGCCCATGGGTCGTTGAACAGCGGACACGACCGCGGAGCACGAGGAGGAGAAGTGCGCACCGACCCGGGCCTGCAACTGCGGCCGATGGTCCACGTCCGCGACATGGCCGCCTCGATCGCGTTCTACGAGCAGCTCGGCGGCGCGGTCGTCCACGGCGACGCCCAGGCGAAATGGGTGCTGCTCCAGCTCGGCACGGTCCAGATCATTCTGCTCGCCGACGGGGAGACCGGCGTCGACCTGCACTTCGGCGCGGTCATGCCGCTGGAGCTGCTCGAGCGGCGCCTGCACCGGGCCGGCTTCCCGGTGGCCGAGGTGACCAGCGACCACGATTTCGGGGAACAGCTTCTCGTCCGTACGCCCGATGGCCTGGAATTGAAGATCAGCCAGCGCGAGCCGTGAGCTCCACGCTGGCCAGGGCCGGGATCGCTCTCGGTAAGTCCCCGTCGCTCGGGGCGGATGAGCCACGCCGATGATTTTCGGTCTTCGGCCGGGGTAAACCGGCGTTAAGCCGCCGGGTACGACAAATCACGCGCCTCGGGGGGCGTACATGATCACGGCGACCCCGGCCAGGCACAGGAGCGCCCCGATCACGTCGAACCGGTCCGGTCGGAATCGGTCGGCGACCATCGCCCAAACGAGTGAACCGGCGACGAAGACCCCGCCGTACGCGGCGAGGATCCGCCCGAAATGGGAGTCCGGCTGCAGGGTCGCGACGAAGCCGTAGACGCCCAGCGAGACCACGCCGGCGCCGACGAAGAGCAGACCACGGTGCTCGCGGACGCCCTGCCAGACCAGCCACGCGCCACCGATCTCGGCGACGGCGGCCAGCACGAAGAGCACGATCGAGCGCAGCACGGTCACGTGCCGCATTCAACCAAACGCGGGTCAGGACGGGCGCAGGCCCACCGACGTGCGCGGCGAGGGCGGCTCCGCGCAGCCCAGCAGGCCGACCAGCCCGGAGACCCAGAGCTGGCGGTACACCGTGGGGCTGGGGTGGTTGACCACCAGTTTCACGCCGCTGGCGGCCGCGGTATGGAAGCAGGCGACCAGGATCCCGATCCCGATGCTGTCAATCAACATCACGCGCTGCAGGTCGAGGCAGATCTTGCCCGGCGTGCTGCTGGTCAGGACGTCGTTCACCGCGTCCCGCATCACGTGGGCGTTGTCCAGGTCGATCTCGCCGCTGGGTGCGATCTCGACAGTGCCGTCGGCCAACTGACGGGTGGTGATCGGCAGATACACGGCTGCCCTCTTCCTGGCGTCGAGCGGGCCGACGCCGAACTACCGCGCGTGGGAGGACCGCTCGCCGAGGACCCACCAGGCCCTGGGACGAGGGTCGGACGCCTCGCCGGGGCGCCGCTCTCCAACCGCGTCTCTACAACAATCCGCTGGTCTGCAAGTTACGCCACGTAGGCGCGGAACGCCAGAGTAGTTCATATGGCCTGAATGTGCTGGAACGGTCAGCGCGCGGCGGGAACGTTGACGTTCCACGCATCGGGGCCGAATACTCACGGTATGCAATGGAGTCCGCTGCGGCATGGGTGACGTCTACCCGAGGTCCGGCCCGACGTACTCCGAAGCGCCCGACATCGTCCACTTCAGCAGCGTAGACATCGATCAGGCTCGGTCCGTGCTAAATCGTTTCTACTATCCTGTTGCGGTCGGTACGCCGGAGGGCGCGGACGGGTTCCGGCTATGCGTGGAGGTGATCCAACTCGGACCACTGACGGTCGGGCAGCTCAGCTTCGCGGCGCCGGTGAGCCTGGTCGCGGCTGAGCTGAACGCGTACCACGTCAGCATGCCCACCCGCGGCCGCATGCAGGCCCGGCACGCCGGGCACGAGATCGTGGCCGGCCCGTCGATGGGTGTCGTCTTCGGCCCCGGCAACCCGGTCTACACCGTGCACGAGTCGGACTCGGCCGAGCTCGCCGTCAAGATCGATCGGGACGCGCTGGAGCAGGAACTGGCCGCGCTGCTGGGTCGCCCGGTCGAGGGACCCCTCGAGCTGCCGCCCGCCGTCGACCTCTCGGCCGGGCCGGGGCACAGCTGGAGCCGGCTGGTGCGGCTGCTGCGCGACGAGCTCGAGCACAAGCAGAGCCTGATCTACCAGCCGCTGATCGCCGAGCAGTTGCGCAGCAGCGTGCTGATCGGCCTGCTGCTGAGCGTGCCGCACAAGTACCTGGCCGAGCTGACCGGGCCGGCCACCGCGGCGCCCCCGCGGGCGATCCGGCGGGTCGTGGACGCCATCCACGACGAGCCCGAGCGGCCGTTCACGGTGGCCGACCTGGCGGCGATCGCGGGCATGAGCGTGCGGTCCCTCCAGGAAGGCTTCCGGCGGCACCTCGGGTACGCCCCGATGGCGTACCTCCAGCAGGAAAGGCTGCTGCGGGCGCACCAGACGCTGCGGCAGAGCGACCCGATGAAGGACACGGTGGCGGCGGTCGCGCACAGCTGGGGTTTCGCGCACCTGGGCCGGTTCGCGTCGGCCTATCGGGCACGGTTCGGCGAGCCACCGTCGGACACCCTGCGACGAGAGTTCTGAGCCGGTACGCGTACGGGCGTTACTCGCCCGGATCGCTGCGGCGCGGCTGCGGCACGCCGTTCGGCTGCCGGAGGTTGGCCGATACCCCGAACAGGTGACCCCGCGACGGCACCCACTCGCGCCACGGGCCCAGACGGCGGGGAACGGCCGCCAGCTCGCCGTCGCCGGCGCCGCGCTGCTCGCGCAGATAGGCCACCACGCGCGCGGCGGCCTCGCCACCGTCCTCGGCGATGCCGAGCAGCAGCCGGCGCGCCTCCTCGACGGCGGGATCGCACGGGTCCAGGCCGGGCAGATCGGTAACGGGCCTGCGTAGCAGCGCCGCCAGACCGGCCAGCGCCTGCATCACGTCACACGCGTCCCGCTCGGCGTCGGACAGGCTCGTCACGCGTCTCCCCCTCACCAACACGACCGGACGATCGCCACCACGCGGGTGTCTTGCCCACCCCGGGATCGGACCGACCTTTTACCGTGCCGATCGAAAGGTAATCGGCTCACTACTAAGCGTCCATCCGTAACGCGCAGGTCCTGTCCAGTTAGCGCTCAGTTTGACCGCCGAGGGCATGATCGTCCGTTTCCGTCGCATGGTCACGATCGGCGCGACGGGGTAATACGGGTAAGAGGCCAACCGTGGAGGCAATCATGACTGACGAGATCCGCCCGCTCGAGGAGACCGAGGAGGTGGCGGACGCGATCGAGGACGACGTGGCCGTGGACGCCTTCATCACCGGGGGCGGCACCGACCGGGACAACCCCGAGTTCCTGCAGCCGGGCGAGGAGCCGCACCTGCGTACGGGCGCCGATCAGCAGTGGGATCCCGAGGACGTGGCCGTCGCTGAGGGTCGTGACCCGACGCCGGAGAACATCGAGCGGGCTCGCCGCGAGCTCGAACGGGACGGCGCGACGATCGAGCGCATCGTGCCCTGAGCCGGCTCAACCGCCGATGGACACCGTACGGCCGCTGGTGATCGCCTCCTGACACCCCGCCAGGATGGCGGTCACCGCCGCGCCGAACCGCACGTCGAGCTCGGGTTTCGGCCCGCCGGAAGCGGCGCCGATCAGCTCGTCGAGGCCGAGCGAGAGCGCCTGCACCGGGTCCCACTCGGTGGGCGGTGGCTGACGCACGCCCGCCTCCCCGGAGATGAGCGCCTCCTCGCGGGCGGCGGCCGGCGGCGCGTCGACGGCGAGCGTCAGCGAGCTCACCGCCCCGCTCCCGTGCCGCAGGATGACCTTGGTGAGGTCGCGCGGGCCGGCCAGCGCCGTGACCTCGGTGACCGGGCCCAGGATCGGCAGGATCAGGGCCACCGCGTGCGGACCGACGTCCCAGAGGCCGCCGCTCTGCTTGCGCCAGGGCGACTCGCCGAACGGGTCGCCCGGCTGGAAGATCGACCCAAGGTGGTCGACCCGGGCCTCGAGCCAGCCGCCGGTCGCGACGGCGTCGGCCACGAACCGCACGGTCTCCGGCATGAGCCGCCGGGTGAAGAAGACGATCGAGGCCAGGTCACGCTCGTCGACGGCGGCGACGATCTCGTCGGCCTCGGCAGTGGTGAACGCGACCGGCTTGTCGAGCAGCAGGTGCTTCCCGGCCCGGGCGGCCCGCAGGGCGATCGGCGCCTGCACGTCCGGCGGCAGGGCGATGGCGACCGCGTCGACTTCTTCGATCAAATTCCCGATTTCCCCGTACGCCCGGGAGCCGTGCTCCTCGGCGAGCAGGCGCGCCTTCTCCGGGTTGCGGCCCCAGACACCGACCAGCTCGACATCCTTGTGCTCGGCCAGCGCCCGGGCGTGTGCCATGTGTGCCCAGGGTCCGGTGCCGAAGAGTCCGAAGCGCATGGTCCGCAAGCTACCAGGCCGGAGACGATCAGTACGCTGTGCCGGGTGAACGGTCCCCTGTCGGTCGCGACCATCGTCGTGGCCCTCGTGCTGGCGGTTTGGTTCCTGCTGCGCGCCGCACTCAACCGCGCGCCGAGCCGCGCCGACCTCATCGCCACCGCCGTGCTCGGCGTGCTGGTCGCGGTCCTGGTCGTGGTGGCCGTGATCGGCCTGTTCGACGGCTCCCGCCCGGCCGAGACGGCGACCTTCGCCGGCTACCTGATCACCACGATCGCGTTCGCCCCGGTCGCCCTCTACCTGGCCCGGATGGAGCCGACCCGCTGGGGCAACCTCATCCTCGGGGTCGCCTGCCTGGTGCTGCCCGTCCTCGTGCTGCGCCTGCAGCAGATTGCGTCGGTGACCGTTGCCTGACTCGCCCGCTCCCGCACCCGGCGCCCGCACCCGCCCCGCCGACGCCGCGCTGAACACCGGCCTGGGCCGCGTGCTGCTGTTCGTCTACGGCGTCTTCGCCCTCTCGGCGAGCGCCCGGGCCCTGGTGCAGATCATCACCAAGTTCCACGAGGCGCCGCTCGCCTACCTGCTGTCGGCCCTGGCCGGCCTGGTCTACATCGCCGCGACGATAGGCCTGGCCATCGGCGGCGAGCGGGGTCGCCGCATAGCCTTGGTCAGCTGCAGCGTCGAGCTGCTGGGCGTCCTGATCGTCGGAACCCTGAGCATCGCCGACGCGGTCGCCTTCCCGGACGACACGGTGTGGTCCAAGTACGGCAGCGGCTACGGCTACGTGCCGCTGGTGCTGCCGTTCATCGGCCTGTGGTGGATCTGGCGCCACCGGCCGGCCCGCTCGGCGAGCTAGCCGGCACGAACCGGCACGCGAACGCCCGGCTGGTGCGCAAGGCGGCGACAACCTCAGCCTGTTCCTGCCGTGCGCGTTCCGCTGGCGGATCTCGGACGGGTTCATGGCTGATCACCGTGACGACATGTTGGATCGACGCCCATGGAGAGCCAAGGCACTAGCTGGACGGATATCGCGGCCGTCGCCACCGCGACCGTGTCGACGCTGATCGCGTTGATCGCGGTTGTCATCGCGATCCGCAATGATCGCCGATCCCGTCAGGTCATCAAGATCCAGACCTATCTGGCACTGCGGAGCCGGTTCATCGAGATCTACCAGCGGCTCGGCAAGCTGGAGGATTCCCGCACGCCTCAAGACGACGTGGCGTTGCGCCTCACCCGCCAGGCTTACTGGCATCACTGTTGGGACGAATGGTTCATCTCCGAGCGGCTCTCGCCCGCGGAGTTCGGCGACATGTGGAAGCGGTTCTTCTCGGCCGCGGCCGAGTCCGGTCTCCGGCATCCCGCGTTACGCACCACTCTTGCCGAGATGTCGCGGGACCGAACTGTTGGCTTCGGCCGCTATGGCCGTGATCTGATCGATGAGCTGCACCGCCTCGACGAGTCGCGCCTCGAAGGAAGTGATGCGGCGCCGTGAACGGAGCGAAGCCCTGGTTCGACGTTAGAGGTTGGACTCGATCGCGTGCGGGACGAAGTAGCACCGGTCCTTCGTGACCAGGCCGTCCACGCCCAGGCCCTCGCGGATGCCCATGCCGGCCGGCTCGCCGTCGATCAGCCATGAGCCGATCACCGGGTGGACCGTGCCCTCGAGGCCGTCGAAGGACGGTAGCTCGCACAGCTGCTGCACCACGAACAGGCCGTCCGCCCCGTACTCGGAAGGGTTGTCGGTTATGGTCTCGCCCTCGCGGACCAGCGTGACCGAACCGCCCTCGCGGCCCCACACCGGCTTCTTCGCGTAGCTGGTCAAGGACGCGGCGCCGGACGAGCCGGCGAAATACGACGGGAGCAGATACTTGCTGCGCTCGGGATCGTCGCCGAACAGTTTCCACAAGACCGGTAAAATGGCCTTATTTCCCAATAAGGCGGCTTTGTACGGAGGCTCGATCCACACCGTACCGTGCTTGGTCGGGTCGGCCATGTTGCGGAAGAAGCCCTTGCCGCCCTCCTCGTGCCAGAACCACTCCCATGGATAGAGCATGAAGATGATGTCGATGGGCTGGGCCTTGCTCTCCTCGCCCGGCGCCGGGACGAACAGGACCCGGTCGCCGGCCACGTCCCAGCCGATCTGGCTCATCGCGATCAGCTCGACCGGGTAGCCGGCCTCCTCCGCGGTCGACATCAGGTACGCGACGTTCATCCGGTCCTCGCCCGAGGTCTCGCTCGTCTCGTACGCGAAGAAGATCTTGGGTTTGGCCGGGAGCCAGGTGCGGGCCTCGCGCAGCTTGTCGATGTTGCGCCGCCACGCGCCGGGGTTGGCCGGCTCGCCGTCGGCCGCCTCCCAGCCGACCAGGCGGTCGTGGATCGAGTTCCACTGCCGCCACGGGTGCTGGGTCACACCGGTCTGGTCGACCCAGTGCCACTGGATGACCGCGCTCTCGACCAGCGACGTCGGCGTCTGCGCGTTGAACTCGAGCAGCTTGGGCGTGCTGCCGGCGCCGTTGTACCAAAGGTCGAACCGGCCATAGATGGAAGGCGAATAATCCGGCGTCTCCATCGGCAGCCGCATGTCGGGGTCTTTGTCGTAGTGCGTCCAGGTCTCGGCGTCGCCGTCGAACCAGGTCCGGATGATCTGCTCGTGCGCGAACTCGGGAATGCCGATCTTGGCGAGGAAACACGTCGACGGGTTGCAGATCGACGTGAAGTAGCCCTCCTTGCGGCCCTGGACGGTGCGCCGCGGGCACTGCTCGACCATCCAGTCGCCGGCCTCGAGGCACATCGCGTGCAGCGTCGCGGTGGCCGCCTCGAGCTCCTCGATCTCGGCCGCCGTGAAGTCGTAGTAGGGGCCCTCCTGCCAGTACGAGATCATCGTCCCGTCGGGCAGCTCGGTGTCGTTGTAGGTCAGCCCGAGGCTGAAGTTGGTGAGCTTCCAGCCGTCGCGGACCGGACCGTACGGAACTCGGCGCACGGTCAGCTGCCACCCGACTTGTGACTGCCGGACGACTTGCTCCCGCTGCCGCCCTTGCCGACCACGCTGGTCTTGACCGTGCCGTTGCCGATCTTCCCGGTCGAGGGCAGGCCGAACGAGGCGCGGGAGGCCTTGTCGTTGTACGCGAACTTGCTGCCCCCCGCCGGCAGGCGCGAGCCGATCGGGTAGCCGGCCCGGTAGCCCGACGAGTGCCAGATGTAATACGGCACGATGCCGCCGCCGTAGTAGTGGTGGTCGTCGCAGTAGTCCTCGTCGACGATCACACCGTTGGCGTCGGCGCAGTAGAAGCCCTCATCGTGGTACCGGTTGCCGTTGTCGCAGGCCGCCGCGCCACCGGCGGCCAGCATCAGGAAGGTGCCGGTGAGCGAGACGCTACGGGAGCTCATGCGTCTGTTCATCATTTCTTTGTAGCGCCTCTCGACAAACCCGACCCTAGTCGCGTGGGCCGCCCGCCACGTAGATGACCTGCCCCGACACGAAGCCGGCACCCTCGCTGACGAGGAAGGATACGGTGTTCGCGACGTCTTCGGGACGACCCGCGCGGCCGACCGGGATCTGGCTCACCGCCGCCTTCTCGAAATCGGCGAATTCCATGCCGACCCGGGCGGCGGTGGCGGCGGTCATGTCGGTGACGATGAAGCCGGGCGCGACCGCGTTGGCGGTGATGCCGAAACGCCCGAGCTCGATCGCGAGCGTCTTGGTGAAGCCCTGCAGGCCGGCCTTGGCCGCCGCGTAGTTGGCCTGACCCCGGTTGCCCAGCGCCGAGGTGCTGGAGAGCGAGACGATCCGCCCCCAGCCGGCGTCGACCATGTGCTTCTGCACCGCCCGGCTGAACAGGAACGCGCCGCGCAGGTGGACCGCCATCACGGTCTCCCAGTCGTCCTCGGTCATCTTGAACAGCAGGTTGTCGCGCAGGACGCCGGCGTTGTTGACCAGCACCGTGGGCGCGCCGAGCTCGGCGACGACCCGCTCGGTGGCGGCGGCGACCTGCGCCGAGTCGGACACGTCGGCGCCGACGGCGAGCGCGGTGCCGCCGGCGTCGTGGATCGCGGTCACCGTGTTGGCGCAGGCGCCCTCGTCGAGGTCGACCACGGCGACAGCCATGCCGTCCGCGGCGAGCTTGCGGGCGGTCGCCTCGCCGATGCCCCGGGCGGCCCCGGTGACGATGGCGACGCGGGTGGGAGCGGACTGCGACATGGCGGCCTCCAGAGATCTCTGCCCGGACGGCCGACTTTAACCCGGCTCACGACGACCGGCGCAGCCGGATCCACCGATAGCCATACCCGGCGATCGGCACCTCGGCGAACTTGCCCAGGTCGGGGTACTCCCGATCGGCGAGCACGTCGTTCGGGAACTCGGCTTCGGCATAGACGGAGCTGAGATCGACGACCGCATCCTTTGTGCACAGGTTGTGCAAAAACAGCATAGTACCGGTGTGGTCGTCGGCGCGATGCACGAGGACTCCCTCGGGCGCCGGCACATCGACGTGGGTGCACGTGCCCGCGCCGACCTCGGGCGCCTCGCGCAGCGTCCGGATCATCCGCTCGAACCAGGAGAGCAGCGAGGTCGGGTCGTGGCGCTGCCGGGTCACGTTGACCGCGTGGAAGCCGAACTGATCGTCGGTGACCACCGGGCGGATCGGGTCGCCGGACGTGAAGCCGCCGTTCGGCAGGTCGGACCACTGCATCGGGGTGCGGATCGCGTCCCGCCCCTCCAGCGAGAGGTCGTCGCCCATGCCGATCTCCTCGCCGTACCGCAGCACCGGCGTTCCGCGCAGGGTGAACTGCAGCGAGTAGGCCAGCTCCAGCCGCCGCCGGTCACCGCCCAGCATCGGCGCGAGGCGGCGCCGGATCCCGCGGCCGTAGAGCTGCATGTTCTCGTCCGGCCCGAACTCGGCGAACACCTGGTCCCGCTGGTCGGCGGTGAGCCGGGAGAGATCGATCTCGTCGTGGTTGCGCAGGAACGTGGCCCACTGTCCGCCCGGCGGCAGCTTCGGCGTCTCGCGCAGCGCCTGGATCACCGGCTCCGGGTTCTGCCGGGCCAGGGCCAGCACCAGCTGACCGTTGAGCATGAAGTCGAACAGCATGTGGATGCGGTTGTTCGAGCCGGCGCCGTCGCCGAAGAACGTGACCAGCTGGTCGGGCTCGACGTTCGCCTCGGCCAGCAGCACCGCGTCGCCCTTGCGCCACTGCACGAACTGCCGCAGGTCGGTGAGGTAGTCCATGTCCTTGGGCGAGTTCGGGTTCCCCGGCTCGGTCTCCTCGATGATGAACGGCACCGCGTCCATCCGGAACCCGGCGACGCCGAGCTGGAGCCAGAACGCGCAGATCTTCTTGATCTCCTCGCGTACCTCCGGATTCTTGATGTTGAGATCCGGCTGGAACTTGTAGAACCGGTGGTAGTACCAGAGCTTGGCGGTGCGGTCGAAGGACCAGGTCTCGCCCTGTTCACCGGGAAAGACCATGCCTTGGTGGCGGTCCGGCGGCGCGCTGTCGGCCCACACATACCAGTCGCGGTACGGGGAATCCGGTGACGACCTCGCCGACTGGAACCAGGGGTGCTGGTCCGACGTGTGGTTGACGACCAGGTCGATGATCACCTTGATGCCGAGGTTGCCGGCCTGGTGCAGCAGCTCGGCGAAGTCTCCGAGCGTGCCGAGGCGGGGGTCGACGTTGTAGAAGTCCTCCACGTCGTAGCCGTCGTCGCGGCCGGGCGTGGGGTGGATCGGGTTCAGCCACAGGCAGGTGACCCCCAGCCGAGCCAGGTAGTCGAGGCGGCCGATGAGGCCGCGGATGTCGCCGATCCCGTCGCCGTTCGAGTCGGCGTACGTGTCGATGTCGAGGCAGTAGACGACGGCTTTCTGGTACCACCGGTCACTCATGCCCCCGTTATTGCCACTGTCGCCGCGACGTGAAACCGCCCCCCGGTCGGGTAAGACTTGAGGATGGGTCTCACCGCATGGGTCACGTCGGTCATCGACGCGCTGGGCGAGGTCGGCGTCGGCCTGCTCGTCGCGCTGGAGAACCTGGTGCCGCCCATCCCCAGTGAGATCGTCCTGTCACTGGCCGGATATCTGGCCGCCGAGGGCCGGGTCGGCCTGATCCAGGTGCTGGTCGCGGCCACCGCCGGCTCGGTCGCCGGGGCGCTCGCGCTCTACTGGCTCGGGCGCGCGCTCGGCGAGGACCGGCTGCGGCGCTGGCTCGACCGGATCCCGCTGGTCGACGCCGCGGATCTGGACAAGGCCGACCGGTGGTTCTCCAAGCACGAGAAGAGTGCCGTCCTGTTCGGGCGCTGTGCTCCGGTCGTACGGTCGCTGGTCTCGATTCCGGCCGGCGCCAATCGCATGCCGCTCGGCCAGTTCGTGTTTTTCACCGCGATCGGCAGCGGGGTGTGGAACGCGCTCTTCGTCCTCGCCGGATATCTGCTCGGCGAGCGCTGGCAGGACGTGGAGAAGTACAGCCACTGGTTCGACTACGCGGTCGGCGCGTTCGTGGTCGGCGCCGCCGGATGGTGGATCGTGAAAAAGACGCGCGGCCGCCGAAGCGACCGCGCGTCCGTCAACCGGGACTAGAAACCTGCACTGATCTTCGTGAAGGCCCAGTCGGCCTGCGCGATGCCCGAGCAGTTCGAGACCACGCCGCCCCCGGCGCAGCCACGGTCCCGGTTGACCGCCCAGAAGGTGAACCGCGCGAAGCCCTTGCTCTTGGCGTAGTCGCGGATCCGCGTCCAGGTGTCGGTCGAGGTCAGCTCCTGCTGGTCGGAAAGACCGTTCATGCCGGAGATGCCCATGTGCGAGTACGCCTGCGCGTCGGTGTACCCGAAGGTGCTCTTGAGCAGGTTCTTCAGGGCCTCGGAGGCGTTCACGGTGTTGCCGTACATGTCGTTGCCGCCACCGAAGTCGAACGGCATCTGGGTGAAGATGTCGATGTTCGCGCCCAAGGTCTTGGCCTGCTGTACGAGCCGGGTGCCGTAGTAGGTCGGCCCGGTGGTCGAGGTGCCGAAGGTCAGGATCGTCTTCACCGACGGGTTGTTCTGCTTGATGATCTTCAGAGCGCCGAGCACCCGGTCCTGGACCGCGGTGTTCTCGAACTCGTCGGTGTTCTCGATGTCGATGTCGATGGCCTTCAGACCAAAGGCATCAATGATCTTCTGGTACGCGCCGGCCAGCGCCGTGGTGGTCGAGCAGTTCGGCCCGAGCTTGTTGCCGCTGTAGCCGCCGACCGACGGGACTACGTCGGCGCCGGCCGCCTTGATCTGCGCGATGTAGCTGGCGTGCACGCCGCCGGTCAGGCCGCCCTCGCCGTCCCACGCCGGGTTGCAGCCGTTGCTGGCCAGCACGAACGCCACGGTGAACGCCTTGATGCCGGTCGCGCTGGTGACCGTCGACGGCGCCGGCGGGTTGCCCCAGCCCGGGTAGACGTAGGGCGAGGACGCCATCTTGCTGCCGGTGGTCGGCGGGTTGGTGGTCGGCCCGGTCGGCGGCGTCGTGGTCGGCGGCGTCGTCGTGCCACCACAGGCGCCGTTGTCGGCCCACACGTCCCACTGGCCGGAGTGCGTGGCCGGGGACTCGTTCTGCGTCCACCACTTGGCGGTGTAGTTGTGACCGTTCTGGGAAGCGGAGTTGCCGCCCACGTACACGGCGCTCGAGGACCAGGCGGGGGCGCACGCGGCGGCGGCGTTCGACGCCACCATGGGGATGATCGCGGCGGCCAGGCCGGTGGCGGTCACCGAGCCGAGGATCAGCAGCTTTCTGCCGAGTTTCACGGAGTCTCTCCTGAGGGGGTTAGGGGAGGGTGGCGAGGTGGGGCTTGACGGTGTTGCCGAACGAGTTGCCGTTGGTGACGTCCCAGTTGATCGACCAGGTCATCGCGCCGCGGATTCCCGGGTACGTCGCCGGGGGCTTGAAGCTGCCGCAGTTGGTGCCGCGGGCCAGGCAGTCCAGCGCCGCGTTGACGTTCGCCGGTGACTGGTATCCGCCGCCGGCCGCCTGCGAGCTGGCCGGGAGGCCGAGCGCCACCTGGTCGGGGCGCAGGCCGTTCTGGGTCTGGATGCAGGCCAGCGCGGTCAGGAAGTTCACGGTGCCCTGCGAGTACGCGGCCATCTGGTCGCAGCCGAGCATCGAGCCGGAGTTGTAGTACTGGGTGTGCACCACGGTCAGGATGTCCTTGATGGACAGCGCGAGCGCGAAGTACGACGACCCGGTGCTCTGCATGTCGATGGTCTGCGGCGCCATCGTGATGATCAGGTTGGCGCCGGCCTTGGCCCGGAGGCTGCGCAGGGCCTGGGCCATGTAGGTGGAGTTGAGGCCGTTCTCGAGGTCGATGTCGACGCCGTCGAACCCGTACGTGGTCATCAGGTTGTAGACGCTGTTGGCGAAGTTGGTGGCCGCGTTGGCGTCGCCGACGCTGACCGAGCCCTTCTCGCCGCCGACCGAGATGACAACCTTCTTGCCCCGCGAGTGCAGGGTCGCGATGTCGGCCTTGAACTGGGCGTCGGTGTAGCCGCCGACCTGCGCCGCGAGCCCGGAGTCGAGGGTGAAGCTCACCGCGCCCGGGGTCGAGGTCGCGTCGGCGAAGGCGACCGCGATGAGGTCGTAGTTCGCCGGGACGCTCGCCAGCTTGAGGGCCGCCGCGCCGTTGTAGAAGTTCTGCCAGTAGCCGGTCAGGAAGTGCTTGGGCAGCGTCCCGTTCGACGGCGGAACCGTGGTCGGCGGCGCGGTGGTCGGCGGCGCGGTGGTCGGTGACGTGGTCGGGGGCTTGGTCGTCGGCGCGGTGGTCGGCGGCGTGGTCGGGGTCGACCCGCCACAGGCGCCGTTGTCGGCCCACACGTCCCACTGGCCGGAGTGCGTGGCCGGCGACTCGTTCTGCGTCCACCACTTGGCGGTGTAGTTGTGACCGTTCTGCGAAGCGCTGTTGCCGCCCACGTAGACGGCGCTCGCGCTCCACGCCGGCGCGCAGGCGGCCGCGGCGTTCGCGCTCCCGCCGAAGTACACCGCGGCGCCGCCGGCGGCGAGGGCCGCCACGGTCGCCAGGACCACCGATCTGGAGCGCTTCATCGCCGTCCCCTTCATCGCCCTGCTGTGATGTGCGTCAATCATTAGGACTGTTAACAGTAAAAGTCCAGAGGGGAGGGACCTTAAACATCCTTAAATCTTTCGTTGATGTTTTCGCTCGCTCGCGAACATGCCGATGGGCCGAAGGCGCTGGTCACGCCTTCGGCCCATCGAGCTGCATCTTTACCGGCGGAACTGGATCCAGTTCACGTTGACGAAGTCGGCCGGCTGGCCACTGGTGAAGGTCAGGTACACGGTGTGCGTGCCGGAGACGTTCGAGACGTTGCCGGGGATCGACGTCCACGTCTGCCAGCCACCGGTGTTGCCCACCGCGAAGCTGCCGATCGGGGCGTTGCCGCGACTGTCGATGCGCACCTCGACCAGGCCGCTGACCCCGCCACCGGCGCCGGAGGCGACCCGGGCCACGAAGTCCTTGACGCCGCCCGTACCGAAGTTGACGTTGTTGTACTGCAGCCAGTCACCGTTGGCGATGTAGCCGACGTCCTGGCCGCCCTCGGAGCTCGTCTCGGTCTGGGTGCCGGACTGGGCGTTGAACGACTCGGCCTCGATCCGCGAGTACGCGTCCCGGGTGCCGCTCGGCGGGGCGGTGGTCGGCGAGGTGGTGGGCGAGGTCGTCGGCGGAGTGGTGCTGCCGCCGGACGACTGGTAGACGGCCACGTAGTCGACGATCATCGGCACGCCGGACTGGGTCGACGCGGTGGGCCCGCCGCCGAACGCGGCCGGGAAGCCGCCGCCCATGGCCACGTTAAGGATCATGAAGAACCCGTGGTGCAGGGCGTTGTTCCAGGTCGTCGCGTCGAGCTGGGACGAGTTCAGCGTGAAGTAGTTGTTGCCGTCGAGGTAGAAGCGCAGCTGCTCGGGCGAGACGCTGCGGTCGTACTCCATCGCGTACGTGTGGAAGCCGGTCTGGCAGCCGGAGCAGGCGCGCTCACCGCTACCGAGCCCGGTCGTCTCGTTGCAGGGACCGCCGGAGGCGGTGCCGCAGTGCAGCGTGGAGAAGACCGACGACCGGCCGTTGATGTCCTCCATGATGTCGATCTCGCCGATGCTCGGCCAGTTGGTCGCCCCGACCGGCCGGGCCGCCGCGCCGAGCGCCCAGAACGCGGGCCAGTAGCCGGCCGCCGCCGCCCCGCTGACGTTGGGCTGCTGAATGCGCGCCTCCATGCGCAGCTTCCCGCCGGCCGGCGCCGCGAAGTCGGTGCGCTGGGTCTCCACCCGGCCGCTCGTCCACTGCCCCGACGAGCTGCGGATCGGCTTGATCACCAGGTTGCCGTTGCCGTCCTGGTAGACGTTCTGTGTGGAGTTCGTCATCGTCTCGACCTCGCCGGTGCCCCAGTTGGCCGCGCCGCCCGGGTACGAGGTGCCGATGTCGTAGAGCCAGTTGGCCGTGTTGAGGCCGGTGCCGGCGGCGCCGGTGAAGTCGTCGCTGAAGACGGTGGTCATGCCGGCCGGGGCGCCGGGGACGGCCGCGTTGGCGTCCATGGTGAAGACGGCGGTCGCGGCGACCGCGACGGTGGCGGTGGCGACGGCGAGCCCGAACCGCAGCCGTTTTCTGGCGAGAGATGCCATCGGAGGTACGCCTTTCCGTAGGGGGGTGAGGAGGCGTGAGAGCGCTCTCACCGGCATTTCACGCTTGTTAACAGAAACTGTCAACATCGGCGGTCAACGATTGCCCGTTGTTACCGGCCGGCGCCAGATCGCGTGCTCGAGTGCCGTCCAGGCGGTGGACGTGACCAGGTAAAGCCCGCCGGCGAGGGGCATCCAGGCGACCGCGAGGACCGAGAGATAGGGCAGGTACTTCATAAACTTCAACGCCGCCGCCGGGTCGGCGGATTGCGGCGCCGCTTTACCCGGCTTCTCGGCGCCGACCGCCCTACCGCCCGCGCTCGCCGCCCCGCCGGCCGAGGCTCCTACCGCCCCGCCGGACATTTGGGACATGCGGCGCGACGACCACCAGGCCAGCGCGCCGGCGAGGGCGATCAGGACGGCGAAGACCGGCAACCCGGCGGCGAGGTGCGCGTTGAGCGGGACGCCGAAGAGCGAGCCGGCCGGGGCGTCGAGCGCCACCCGGTACAGCACCATGAAGAACGGCGCCTGGGCGAGGGCGGGCAGGAACGCGAACGGGCTGATCCCGTTGGCGCGCTGGAGGGCGAGCGTCTCGGTGGCAAGTGTCATCGGGTCGTCGCCGTGTTTCGCGCGCAGCTTCTCGATCTGCGGGGCGAGCGCGGCGCGGCGGCGCTCCCCGCGTACCTGCAGGTAGGTCAGCGGGCTGATCAACAGGCGTACGAGCAGGGTGAAGACGACGATGGCGACCGCGGCCGCGACCACGCCGAGCGACGGGACGAACAGGCCGGAGAGAGCTTGGATGGCGGTGTGCGCGGCGCCGACGACGGCGCCGGGAATGGCAAGAATGGACACGGATACCCCTTCGATCCACACAAAAAGGACACGAAGGCGGCAGCAGACGACGCTTCGGCGGCGAGGAGGGAAGCGGCGCTCTACGCTGCCGCGGGGGCACCCGAAGGCGCTCGGGACCGCGGGCGGCCCGCGGCATCGGGATCGGCCAGGCGCGGCCGGGCGGCGACCCGGGCCCGGCGGGCGAAGGCACGCACCGCGGGGGCGGCGACCAGCGCGGGCACCGGCCGGACGGCGGTCGCGGCAACGATCAATACGGCCGCGGCGACCAGCGCGAGGCCCAGCACGAGCTGAGCCGGGGCACCGGCCCGGGTCGGGTCGAGGAGGGCCACCAAATGTCCTGAGGCCGGCCCCCACAAACCCTGCAGCAGCATGCGACCAACGCTAGCTCGCGCGGGCAACAGTTTCTCGGCCGTTCCCGCCGGGTATTCGCACCGGCATGGACGCGGCTTCCGGTGGGACCACGATCTCCGAAGATTTGGCCGAGGAGGCCGAGGCTCAAGATCTCCTCACGCTCGGCATCGAGGAAGAATATCTGCTGGTCGACGCGGTTGAGCCGCGCGGCGTGGAAGCGGTCGAGCAGGTGATCGACCTGGTTCCCGAGGAACTGCGCGAGTCGGTGCAGCACGAGTACATGCGGAGCCAGATCGAGGTGGCCAGCCCGCCGCAACTCGAGCTGAGCGGTCTCCATGCGGCCATGCGCGATCTCCGCCGTACGGTCGCCGACGCCGCCGAACGAGCCGGCGCGCGCTTGCTGGCCGTCGGCGCCGGGCCCGCACCGGGACCGAACATGCGCCTGGTCGACAGCCCGCGGTACCACCGCATGCGGGAACGGTTCGGCGACCTCTCCCCCGGTCAGGGCATGTGCGGCACCCACGTGCACGTCAGCATCCCCGACCCGGAGACCGGCGTGAAGGTGCTGAACCACCTGCGGCCCTGGCTGCCGATCTTCCAGGCCGCCACCGCGAACTCCCCGCTGTTCGCCGGCCGCGACACCGGCTACGCCAGCTGGCGCTCGATGATGTGGGAGCGCTGGCCGACCGTGGGACCGGCGCCCTACCTGGAGTCGGTCGAACAGTACGAGACCCTGGTCTCCGACCTCGAGGCGACCGGCGCGATGCTCGACGAGGGCATGCTCTATTGGTACGCCCGGCTGTCCGCCCACTACCCGACGGTCGAGATCCGGATGGGCGACGTCATGCCCACCCTGGACGACGCGATGCTGCTCGCCGCCCTGGCCCGGGCGCTGGTCGCGACCCTGGTGCGGGAGGTGCGGGCGGGCATCGAGGCCCCGCGGGTGTCGCACCCGCTGCTGGTGGCCGCACACTGGCGGGCCGCGCACGACGGCCTCGAGGGCGTGGCGATCGACATGGCCACCCGCGAGCCGCGCCCGGCCTGGCGCCTGATGCGGCAGCTGTTCGACTACGTGCGGCCGGAGCTCGAGCGCCACGGCGACCTCGAGATGGCCACGGTCCTGATGGGACGCCTGCGGTCACACGGCACCGGCGCCGCCCGCCAGCGCGCCATCCTGGCCCAGCGCGGCTCGGTGGCCGACGTGGTCGACTGGCTGGCCCTGGTGACCCGCGGCGACGGCTGAGCCGAGAGAGGTGAGCAGAGCGACGATCGCTCTGCTCACCAATACGTTCGCCGCGCTACCCGAGGTAAGCAGAGCGAAATCGCTCTGCTTACCTGGGCGCGCCACTACTTCGTCGGCAGGGCCGGCAACGCGTGCTCGGTGAACGCCGGGGCCGAGGCGGCCGCGGCCGCGGACTTGCGGGCCGCCGCCAGGCTGCCGGGCACCTCGCCGGCGGTCACCGCGTACACCTTGTTGTTGGCGTCGCGCACGATGTAAGCCCAGCCACGACCGCTGGTCTTGTCGTAGACCACCACCGACGGGTCGGTGACGACCTGGGTCGCGTACGGCTGCACCCACGCCCCGAAGACGCCGGTGTTCTGGCCGGTCTCGCCCGTGTAGTAGATCGTGTTGTCGGCGGCGCGGGCCACGATGCCGACCTTGCCGGTGACCGGGTCCATCACCGCGGCGGGGGCGCCGGCCGCGACCAGGTCGGGAACCGGGGTCCAGGCGGCCTGGAACGTGCCGTCGTCGTTCTGGGCCTTGGTGACGATCGTGCCGTCGGCCGAGCGGATCACGATCCGCACCGCGTAACCGGGGCGGATCACGACGGCGGGCTTTCCGTTGAGGCCCGTCCCGCCGAGACTCGTCCAGTCGCTGAGCACGCCCCCGGCGTACGTCGCGGTCTGCAGTGCGCCGTTGGCGTCGAGGGCGAAGACCCGCAGGCCGTCCCGGGTCGGCGCGAGGGCCGGCTCACCGGTCAGGCCGCTGCCGCCGATGTACCGCCAGCCGCCGTACGGGAAGTTCGTGCCGTCCTGCGCCGACCGCCAGAGCTGACCGTTGACCAGCTCGAAGTCGACCAGCTTGCCGTCCGGCAGAACGCCCTGCACCGGGTTGGAGGAGCTCGAGCCGCCGGCGTCGCCCAGGCCGTACCACGTGTTGGCGTCCTTGGCGCTCTGCGTCATGAGGTTGAGGTCGCCGTCGGTGGCGTTGCGCGCGGAGATCTGCGCGCGGCCGTCGGCCTGCTTGTTGACCGAGACGTGGCCGGTGAAGCGCTCGTTGCCGGGGACCGCCTGCCAGACCGGGCTGAAGGTCTCCGGGTCGCTCTGGTAGCCGCGCCAGAGCGTGCCCAGCGTGTCCACGAAGCCGTAGACGAGCGCGCCGACCGCGGCCGTGCCGACGCCCGCCTGACCGGCGGCCACCGGCGCGACCGTCGTCGGCAGCGCGGTGATCGAGGCCGAGGTGGCCGGCGGGAAGTAGAACTGGTCGTTCAGCGTGGTCGCCACCGTGCCGCAGGTGTAGATGTTCACGGCGGCGTTGATCTCCTGCGACGCCTGGTAGACGTTCAGGCACTTGTTGCTGGCCACCGACTGGATCCGGTAGGTCGTGTTGCCGGCCACCGGGAGGAACTTCCAGAGGTTGTTCTTGGCCGTGTCGCTGCACGTGTACTGGTGAACCGGCGTGTTGTCGACGAGCGCGTTCTTGTACACATTGAGGCACTTGCCACTGAACTGCGCGACGATCTGATAGGTGCCGGATCCCTTGGGCACCACCCGGAACTTGTCATTGGTGAACGACGGGCTGCAGTTGTACTGAATGATTTTGGTGTCGTCGGCCGTCAAGGCATGGTCGACGTTGAGACACTTGTTGCTGTGCCCGGCCTTGATCTCGACGGCCGCATCGGGCGTGATCGCCGCCTGCGCCGCCGACGGCATGACGATAAGCGCGCCCACCAGGCCGGCCACGGCGGTCAGGGCACGGACGGCCGGTTTTCTCTTTCCCGGCTTGACATTCACGTTGATTCCTCCCCGAATCGAACTCATTCATCCTCGAAAACCGGCACCCAATCGGTCGGTAGGATCTCCAGCCCCTCCTTCCGCTCGGATCGCGCCGCGGCGTTCCAGCTGGTGACCGCGTCGTAGATGGCAAGATCCGGGTCGCCGCCGGCGAACCCGGTCCGGCCCGAGGTGACGTCCAGCAGGACGTCCTCCCCTTCGCGCAGTTCGAGCGGATAGATGAAGGCATAGCGGCGCATCTCGGCGGTCATTTCCGCGACGTCGGCTCCCTCGGGAACGAAGACCGCCATCACGGACCAGGCCAGCGGTGCGGCGAACGCGCCGGGCGGCAGGAAAAGGGACACGTAGTCGGCCAGGAACTTCGCCGTGTCGCGCAGACCGAGCAGGCCGAATCGCTCGGCCACCTCGCCAAGATCCGCCACCGCCACCACCACGACGGTCCCCGGCGCTCCGGCCGACGCCAGCAGACTCCGGAACGGCTTGTAGACGAACCGTGCCTGCCGGCGTCGAAGAACGGACGCGAACGCGAACGCCGCCCTTATCTCCTGCCTGTCCTCGCTCACCACATACCGCCTAACAGGGATCCGTGCCGCCGGTGTTGTGGAAGACCGTGATCGCTTTGAGCACCGCGCTCCCGCAGATGTGTCTGAGCTCCTGCCCGGTCTGTTTGGCCGCGTACTGCGAGGTTCCGTTCAGGATCCCTTCGACCTCCTCGACGCCGGCCATGTTGAAGCTGATCCGCCCGTTGCCCTTCGCGACCGCATCGATCATCTTCTGGGCGGTTCCGGGGGCCACATTCCGGCCCTTGTTCCAGAAGCCGGAGAAGAACGGCTCCTGTCTCCAGGACTTTCCGCCGACCTTGGTCGCGAAGTCCTCGAGACCGTTGTCGAGGCCCAGCACGAGATGCTCACCCTCAACCTTCGGCGCGGCTGCCGCACCACGTACCGCGCTCGGGTCGATGCCCCGGGCGGCCAGCTTCGCGGCGTAGTCGTCCGCCTCACCGATGGGGCAGTTGTGGACAAGGACGGCGGTGCCGGCCGCGACGACGTAGTACGTGTGGATGCCGTCGACGGTCAGGTTGTGGACCTCGCGCGTGGCCGTCCAGCTCTTCGTTGCCGTCACCTGGACGAAGGTCCCGGCACCGGTCCGCAGCATGGAACCGTGCTTCAGATCCCCGGCCGCCACCCAGCGGTGCAGATCCGGCGCCCAGAACGGGTGGCCGTCGGTGGCGTCGATGGTCGCCGTCTTCCCGCCCTTGGCGCCGTCGACGTCGACGGTCAGCTCGACCATCTGCTTCTTGCCGACGCCGACGATCAGGGCGGTAACCGCTCGTATTCCGGTCTTGCCGGTGGTCGGGTCGGTGGCGACGACCTTGTCGCCCACCTTGACGTCCTCGATCCGCTTGGTGGAGCCGTCGGCCATCAGGACCAGCGTGCCGGTGGCGAAGCTGTTGCAGCTTCCGGCGGCCTCCTTCGCGACGTTGCGCGCGCCGGCGCCCGCGGATTCGACCGCCTCGCGGCCGGCCGACCCGGCCGAGCGGGCGGCCAGAGCCTCGCCCGCCGCGCCCGCCTCGCGCGTGGCCACCGTCCGGGCGGCCGACGAGGCGCCCATCTCCAGGCCCTCCTTGGCCGCGCCGGTGACCGCGACACGGGCGCCGCTGCTCACCGCGCCGCCGCCGAACGAGCTCAGCGGACCCAACACCGCGCCGGTGACACCGCCGATCAGGGCGTCGGCGGCCATCTCCTTCCAGCCCTTGCCGCCGGCCACCAGGTCGGTGACCAACGAGCCGGCCGCTCCCGCGAGGAAACCGCAGCCGATCGCGCCCACGCCGGTCCAGCCGATCAGGGCCCCACAGCCCACGCCGACCACGGCGCCGGCCAGGCCGCCGATGATCTCGGCCTTGTGGTCGGCGATCCAGTCGCCGGCCTTCGACAGGCCCGACGTCAGCATGTTGCCGGCCGCGGCCGCCCCACTCAGCAGCGAGTTGATGCCGAGGTCCTGGGTCACGTTGCTGAAGCTCGCCACCAGCTTCGGCGCGATGCTCGTCGAGATGACCACCTTGAGGCTCTTGAGCTGCGACTTCACCATCGCGCCGACGCTCTTCAGCGACACGTGCTGGGCCGCGTAGCTGACCGCCGCGCGGGCCTGCTGCATGACCGCCTTACCGCGTTCATAGGCGGCCACCGCCCTGGCCTTGAGGGCGTCCTTCGCCCGTTGCAGGCTCGGCTTGATGGTGTTGTTCCAGGTGTTCTTGATGCTGGCGCCGACGTGGCTGATGAAGGTCTTGGTGGCGTTGTACGCGTAGTCCCAGCCCCGCTTCAGCGTGGACAGCGCGGCCCGGCCCTGGTCCACCAGCCAGGAGCCGGCGGACGAGACGAAGCTGGTGGTGGCGTGCCAGGCCGTCGACAGGCCGGAGCCGATCGAGCTGGTGACCGAGGCGACCTTGTTCAGGGCCTTGTGGCACCAGCCGCAGGACGGCCAGTTGCCGGTCGGGTCGTTGTTGCCCAGTGGATCGTCCGCGGCGTACGCGTACTTGTTCGCCAGCACCGAGTCGCCGGTCGTGTAGTCGACCGTGTCACGCGAGACGAAGGCGCCGATGCCGGGGTCGTACCACCGGGCGCCCATGTCGACCTGGCCGGTGTCCGGGTCCGTCCAGTCGCCCTGGTAGCCCACATTCGACTGGCTGCCGGTGGTGGCGGTCTTCGTGCCGAAGGGGTCGTAAGCGGTGGAACTGTCCAGCGAACCGAGCGAACTGCCCACATTGAACGCCCCGACCACGTCGTCGTGCTCGTCGGAGATGGTCAGCTTCACCCCGCCGCCGGTCGACGAGACCGACAGCAGCGCACCATCCGGACCGCGACCGTACTTCTCGGTGCCGTCGGATACCGGATCCTGATCGGTGCCGGAATAGGAGAACAGCGCGCCGTTCCGGTTGATCACCCGGTTCAGGCCGTCGTAGACGTAGGTCTCCCCTTCGGCGCCGGTCATGCGGTCGAACGCGTCGAAGCTGTACTTGTCGGTGAGGCCCGAGCTGGTACGCGAGGCCATCGTGCCGCGCGGCGTGTACGCGTACGTGTAGTCGCTGTCGCTCAGCAGCCGGTTTCGCTCGTCGTAGGTGGCCGTCTTGGGCCCGGCTCGGGTCCGGTTGCCGGCGTTGTCGTACCCGTACTGCACCGTCCCGGAGGCCGAGGTCCACGACGTGAGGCGCCCGGCGTCGTCGTAGCCGTAGACGTTGCTGCCGGCCCCGGCGGTCCCGGTCGTGTCCTTGCCGATGACCTTGTCGGTCAGGTCGTACTTGTAGGTGATCGACGAGACCGTGCCGCCGCCGCTGTTCTTGAGCGTGTCGGAGGTCAGCCGGCCCAGATCGTCGTAACCGTAGCCCCGGACGCGCCCGGCGCCGTAGTCGATGCTCTTCAGCACGCCGGCCGCGTCGTAGCCGAGCGTCTGGGTCACCCCGGACGCGCCGTCCTTCATCGTGGAGACCCGGCCCTTGGTGTAGCCGAAGGTGGCGGTCCCGGCCGCGTCGGTTCGGCTGGTCAGGGCGCCGTCGTCGTCGTACGTGAAGCTGCTGTTGCCGGACGGCCCGGTGGCGGTGAGCAGATCGCCGCGATCGTCGTAGCCGAAGGTGTTGGCCGAGCCGCCGCCGGACGTGATGACGGTGGGCCGGCTCTCCTGGTCGTAGGTGAGTCCGCGGCTCGCCGCCGTCGCGTCCCCGCCGCTGCCCGACTCGGCGATCAACCGGTTCGCCGCGTCGTAGGTACGGCTGCGGGTGACGCCGCCGGGCGCCACCAGGGTGGTCGCGTTGCCGTTCAGGTCGTACGCGACCAGCCACCGGCGGTCGGTCAGGGCCGGCTGCGCGGTGGTCGCCGGCTCGGTCACGCTCTCGGTGAGGCCCAGGCTGTTGACCCCGTAATACGTGGCGTTGCCGTTGCCGTCGGTGTACCGGGTGCGGTGGCCGGACGCGTCGTACCCGAAGGTCGTCGTGATCGATGTGGTGGCGCTCGTCGGCTCGATCTGCTTGACCAGCTGGTCGAGGACGTTGTACTCGAAAGTGGTCTTCTTCTTCAGCGCATCGGTGACCGCGGTGACGTTGCCGTTGTCGTCGTGGTCGTACGTCTCACGGCGCAGCTCGGTCCCGTCCGGCGCGAGTTTGATCTCGGTGACCATGTCGCCGTAGCCGTTGAAGTCGTGCCGCGTGGTGCGGCCCGCGCCGTCGGTCTGCCGAACCGCATTGCCGAAGCCGTCATAGCCCTGTTGCGTCGTCACCCCGGCCGGGTCGGTGACGCTGAGCTGCTCACCAGCCGCGTTATAGGTGGACTTGCCGACCAGTCCACCGGGCGACGTCACCTGGATCGCGTTGCCGGCGTCGTTGTAGGTAGTGGTGATGGTGAGGGTCCGGGCGACCGGCTTCCGCTCGAACGTGGTCGCCGTGACCTGCCGGTCGAGGTCGTCGTAGGTCGCCTCGGTCCGGATACCGGTGGGGCTGACCGTCGAGAGCGGCTTTCCGCTGCGCGTGTACGTGTACTTGGTGACCAGGCGCTCCGAGTCGGTACCGCCCGGAGAGTCCTTCTGCACGACCCGGTTGAGCCGGTCATAGGTGTAATACGTGACGTGCTGCCGCCCGTCCGTGGCCTCGACGACGTTGCCCAGCGCGTCGTACTTGGTCTTGACTACCGGCGGTGCGGAGACAGCCGGACCGGCCGGCGACGTATAGGTCGGGCCGTCGGTCTCGACGACGCGGCCCATCCGGTCGTACTTCGAGTGGGCGACGTTCCCCAGCGCGTCGCGGACCGCGACCGCCTCGCCGAACGCGTTGTAGCCGGTGGTCACCGTCGGGTTGGTGGTCTGGGCGGGATTCCCGCCGCTCTCCACGCTCACCGACGGCGCGATCGAGGAGATCCGGTCGCCGTTCTCGTCGTACTTGAACGTGGTCACGCCGCCGCGCGGGTCGGTCACGGTCAGCGTCAGGCCGCGCTGGTCGTACGTGTACGCCGTGGTCCGCGCCGCGGTGCCGTCGAGCTCCTTCTCCTGCTCGAGCTGGCCCTTGTCGTTGTAGACGTGGGACACCACGTTGGTGGCGCCGGACTCGACCAGCCACGGGACGTTCGACGTGTTGCCGGTGGTCGTCGTCCGGGTGACGTTGCCGAGCACGTCGTACTGGTACGTGGTGGCGCGGTTCAGGCCGGTCGGGTCGAACGCGGTCGTCGCCGTCCGGCCCAGCTTGTCGAAGGTGTTGGTGGTGGTCTTGGTGCCGTTGTCGATGACCGACTTGGTCAGGTTGCCGGCGGCGTCGTACGTGTTGTCCTCGAGGACGTAGTCGCGGGTGCTGCCGTCCGGGTTGTGGAAGTTCTTGAGAACGACCTTGGCCAGCTTGTCGTCGCCCAGGTACGTGTACTCGGTGCGGCGGCCCATCGAGTCGATCTGCACGACCATCCGGCCGCCGTAGTCGTACGCGTAGGAGTTGAGCACCACGAAGTCGCCGTTGCCGGTCTTCGTGCCGTCGTCGTCCCAGTCGTAGAGGCGCACCTCGGCGAGCTTGTTGCGGGCCGTGAACGCGTACTCGTAGTGGTTGCCGTTGCCGTCGACGACCGAGGTGCGGTTGCCGAACTTGTCCCAGCCCTCGGTCTGCTCGTCGCCCTCGGGGTTGACCGTGCGGGTCGGGTGGTTGTGCTCGTCGTACTCGATCGTGGTGACCCGCTCGGGCTCGTTCGCGTCGAGCGCGTCCTTCACCACGGTGCGGATGACGTTGCCGTCCACGTCGTACTGGTTGGTGGTGACGGCCTGGTGGCGGGTGCCGTCGACCGCGTTGACGGTGACCGGGCCGGTCGTCGTCGTGTTGTGGCCGAAGTCGTCGTACGCGAAGGTCGTGACCACCCCGGACGGGAAGCTGTCCGAGGTCACCTTCTCCTTGATCTTGCGGCCGAGCGCGTCGTACGTGTACTCGGTCACCAGCCCGGTCGGCGAGGTGACCAGGGCGAGGTCGCCGGCCGCGGTGTAGCGGAACCGGGCGACCTTGTTGGCGACGTCGGTGGTGCTCGCGGTCAGGCCGGCCGGGACGGTCTCGGTGGTGCTGCCGTACGCGATCTCGTTGCCACCGGTGTAGAGGTTCGTCGTGACCGCGCCGTCGGGGCGGGTCTCGGTGTAGACGTCGCCCGCGTTGTTGTAGGCGGTGACGGTGCGGTACGCGTTGTCGGTCGCGCTGCTCGAGCGCGGGTCGCGGGTCTCGACCGGCAGGTCGTTCTTCGGGTCGAACGGGTTGCTCGCGTTCGGCGTCGTGTAGCTGGTGTAGGACGTCTGGCAGTCGTTGGCCTTGCGGCAGGTCTTGCGCGAGGTGACGTTCCCCCGGTCGTCGAACGTCATCGTCAGGACGTTGCCGTTCTCGTCGACGACCTGGTTCTGCCGGCCCTTGTCGTCGTAGCCGAACGAGCGGATGACCGATCCGGTCAGCTCGTTCTCGCTGAAGATCGGGCCGGGCGAGTCACCCGGGATCGTCGTGCAGAACGTCGGGTAGCTCGGGTCCGGCGTCACGCAGGTGGGCGTGGGCGTCGGGGTCGGCGACGGGGTGGCCGGCAGCGGCTTGTCCTCGGGCCGGGTGTCGATGCCCAGCGGCGACGCCGTGCGCAGCGGCCGGCCGGCCAGCGCGTCGTACTCGTAGAGGTACTGACGGTCGGCCGGGTCACGGACCTCGACCGCGCGGCGCAGGTCGGTGTCGTTGCCGTAGACGGTCGGCTTGCCGATCTTCCAGGTGCCGCCGTTGCCGTCGGTGTACTCGGCGACCCGGTCGGCGGCCGTGTCGTAGGTGGCCTCGGCCGAGGTCTTGCCGCTCGGCAGGGTGGTCTTGCTGAGCTGGTCGGCCTGCGTCGTCCCGTACGACCAATGGGATTTGACCGCCTGGTCGCTCAGCGCGTGGCCGTAGACCGCCACCTCGTCGAGGCTGCCGTTGAAGTAGCGCTTGGCCGACGTCGAGCCCCAGTTCTTCCAGGCCGTCGGCGTGGTCGCCCAGCCGGCGCCGACCTGGTTGTAGGTCAGCGTGCTGTGGTCGACCGTGCCGGCACTGGCGAGCTTGGTGCCGCGCGGCACGCCGTCGACGTAGAGCGTCTGGGTGTCGGCCGAGACCGACAGCACGACGTGGTGCCAGGCGCCGTTGCGCACGTCGACGATGCCGTCGATCGGGGCCGGCGCGGCGGCCGTGGTCTTGAACTGGCCGTAGACGTGACCGTCCGAGCCGACGTAGAGCAGCGGGACGCCGACCGTCGGCGTGGTGTCGACCGCCGTGTCCTGGTAGCCGACGAGCGGGCCGCCGGTCTGGCTCGGGGTGACCTTGACCCACAGCTCGACCGCGGTGTCGCGGCTGCGCTTGACGACACCCTTGGGCAGCTCGGCCACCGAGGTCGTGCCGTTGAAGAGCGCGGCCGTGTCGTCGGTGCCGGGCAGCGCGCCGGCCTGCTCGAGGGTCACGTTCTTCAGGACCCCGGCGTCCTTGCCGAGGTTGTTGAGCATCTCGCTGGCCGCCGCGTCGGCGCCGGCCTTCTCACCGAGGCGCCAGTACGAGTCGGGGGCGCTGTCGAGCACGCTGCTGCGGTAGTGCGAGCCCGCCGCGTAGGTGTAGATCGTGCAGATCGTGCCGCCCGGGGCGCACACCTTCGTGAGCAGGTCGCCGGTGTACTCGTACGACCAGGTGGTGTTGAGGTCGGTGGTCACGCCGGAGATGTGGGTGCCGGCGGTGTTCCAGGTGATGGCCAGCTTCCGGGTGGGTGTCGCGGTGGTGTTGTTGCGCGACTGCATCCGCAGCAGGTGGCCGGTCGAGTCGTAGACGAACTCGAGGAGCCGGCCGTACTTGTCGGCGATCGTCGAGATCTTGCCGTCGCCCGAGCGGAACGTGTACGTGGTGCCCTTGAGGTCCTTCAGCACGTACGCGCTGTTCACGATGGACAGTTGCGCGGTGCGTCCGGGCGGCGCCGCGAACGTGCCGTCCGGGTTCCGGCCGAACCGCACCTGCTGCCCGTCGGCGTAGGTGACCAGCACATTGCCGGAGCCGTCCGCGTCGGCCGTGACCTTCAGGTCGAGCTGGGACATCCAACCGGCGCCGAAGGACAGGTCGCGGCGTGGGTCGAGGCTGTTGTAGCTGCGCGTGATGCTCAGCGCCGGCCCGGCGGTCGCGGCCGTGGCGTCGACGGCGGCGGTGCTGTAGTTGCCGATGTCCGGATCGAACTCGCGGTCGCTGGTGCCGTAGGGCGCGTTCGCCACCCGCGAGGTGATCTCGGGCTGCGGCGCGACCGTCACCAGCGTCGAGTAGCCGCTGGCGACCTCGGTGGTGTTGTCCTTGACGAAGGCGCGCCAGACGTACGGGGTGCTCCACTTGAACACCGACGCGGGAAGCACGAACGACTGCTTGGCCTGGTACGCCGACTGGGTGCAGCCGGTCGGCGAGCCGGTGCTGCCGACCGAGCAGTACTCGAACTTGTACTGCAGGGTCTGCTTGGGCGGCGCGTCGATGTCGACGGCCTGGGCCCAGAGCTGCGGCCGCAGGGTCGGCGACTGATAGCCGTTGGGCGGGAACAACTCGCCGACGACGGGCGGGATGTTCTGCACGCTCAGGGCGATGCGGGCCGGCGGGACCAGCTCGTCGGTGAAGACCTTGCCGCTGGTGGTCGCCATGCTGAAGTCGATGAGGTAGTCGCCGATCGGCAGGGCCCGGATCGTCGCCTCGATCGTGGTGCTGCCGCCGCGGGCCACGTTGGCGGCCAGCGGCGCGCCCACGTACTGGCCGACCCGGGCGCCGGTCTTCGCGTTGTAGACCCGGTAGACGAGCTGGAAGCCGGCCGGCGTCCAGTCCATCGCGCTCTTGTTGGTGACCGTGACCTTGACCTTGCCGCCCTGGTTCTGCAGCACCGGCGGCTTCGGGGTGGGGTTCGGGATCGCGTACTTCGCGTTGTAGGGGCTGTGCGTGACGTACAGCTTCGGCGGGTTGGCGCTGCTCGGTCCGGCGATGGTCTTCCAGGCGCTGTTGTCGGAGACCGGCGCGCGCAGCGAGATGCCGTTGTTGGCCTTGCCGTCGACCCAGCCCTGCACCAGGTCGCGGCCCTTGCTGCCGAGGTCGAAGACGGTGCCGGTGACCGGGCAGGCGGAGGCGGCCTGGCCGAACGCGATGTAGCCCTGCGCGAACGACTGGGAGGCCAGCGCCGCGCCGACCGACGGGCCTGGGTACCTGGTGGTGGTGCTCGAGCTCCACGACTCGGTCACCGGGTTGACGGTGAGCGCGCGCGGCTTGCAGGAGGGCGCCTCGTAGGACACGACCGAGAACTGGGCACTGTAGATGGTCTCGTGGGCGAGCGACGACACCAGGCCGCCGAACTTCAGGTAGGAGGCCGAGCTGTTGCCGTCGCGGCTGCCCACGGTCAGCGTGTCGCCGCCGCCACGGGTCCCGGTCTCGCTGACCACCAGGCTCTCCGAGGCGGCGCCGTTGGCCAGCACCGGCGGGTCGAGCCGCACCGGGAAGGCGCGGGCGGCGTCGGCGAGCCATTTCGGGTCGGCTTCGACGCGCAGGGCGTCACCCACCAACCGGTAGCGCACGCCGGTGGAGACCGCGCCCTTGGCGTCGACCAGGTGGCCGGCCGGGATGGTGGCGACCGTGGCGCCGGCCGCGTCGCGCAGCAGCACCCGGTTGCCGTCGGCCGCGGCGGTCAGGCCGGTGAGCCGCAGCGGGAACGTGTACGCGCTCGCGGCCTGCGCGTTGGCCAGGACCAGCGTCTCCTTGACGCCGCCCGGCTGCGCGGTCAGCTCGACGTCGACGCCGGGCCAGACGCCGGCGTAGCGGGCGGTGTCGCCGTCGACCGTCGCGGTCACCGGCCGGGCGCCGGCCGCGCCGTAGGCCAGCACGCGGCCGCCGGCCAGGGTCACCCGCACCAGCTCGGACGCGTCGGCCCGGTCGGCGAGCCAGAGGCCGACCGCGTCGGCGCCGCGCCGCCAGCCGCCGGCCGGGTCGCGGGTCAGGGTCGAGTCGATCGGGGCCCAACTGCCGTCGGGCTTGCGGTAGTTCAGCGGGGTGGCGGAGAACTCGGTGGTCTCGGTGCCGTCGGCGTTCGCGTACGTCCGCTCGTGCGTGCCGCGCCGCGCGGTGAGCTCCTTGCTGCTGCCGTCGGTGCGGAAGCCGCGGGCCGCGGGCGCCGGCGCCGCGACGTTGCGCGCGATGTTGGCCGGCGGCTCCGGGGGCTTCACCGGCGGGTACTTCGACTTCTCGGACGGCGGCTTGAACGTGTTGCGCTTGCCGTCGACCACCGGGTTCAGCCCCGAGGCGTCACCCCACCGCTGCTTCGGCGCCGGCTTGGCGTCCTTGGCGTCCACCCGGGCGTCGTGCGTGACCGCGCGCGGGTTGAGCTGGACGGCGGTCGTGCCCTCCTGCGCGGAACAGGCCGTGAGCACGAACGACAGCCCGACGGCAAGGAACAGCACGCGCTTACGGTCCTTACCGCGAGCGGGCCGGGACGTGCCGAGCAACATCTTCCACCCCCGTGTGAAGAGTCGGCGACACATCGATATGTGTAGTGCCGTGGTCGCCGCCGGTAATTTACAGCCACCGATGCTTGCGGGATAGAGTCCGAATCGGACATTTGGCGCGTGATAGCGGAACGATAGGGAAACAATGGCAACCACCGCGCCCCACAGTCGCCCGTGAGTAGGCTGAATCGCGGCAGGGAGGGGCGGGGGTGCGCCGGATGAGGCTGGTGGTCATCGGCGGGGACGCGGCGGGCATGTCGGCTGCGTCACAGGCACGCAAGCGGCTGGGCCGGGACGAGCTCGAGATCGTGGCGTTCGAGCGCGGGCACTTCACCTCCTACTCGGCGTGCGGCATCCCGTACTGGATCGGCGGCGCGGTCGCCGAGCGCGACAAGCTCGTCGCGCGCACCCCACAGCAGCACCGCGAGGCCGGCATCGACGTGCGCCTGCGGCACGAGGTGGTCGGCATCGACCTCGACCGGCGCGAGGTGGTCGCGCACGATCTCGACGGCGGCGGCGAGGTGCGGGAGGGCTTCGACCACCTCGTGTACGCGACCGGAGCGTCCCCGGTGACGCCGGAGTGGGCCCGGATACCGGCCGCCGGCATCTTCGGCGTGCAGACGCTCGACGACGGCTCGGCGATCCACGACTGGCTGTCCGCCCGCCCCTCCCCGCGGCGGGCCGTGGTGATCGGCGGCGGCTACATCGGCGTCGAGATGGCGGAGGCGATGAAGCAGCGCGGCCTCGAGGTGACGCTGCTGGAGAAGTCGCCGGAGCCGATGGGCAAGACGGTCGACCCCGATGTGGGCGCGCTGGTCCGTAAGGCGATCGGCGAGCAGGGCATCGAGGTGGTCACCAACGCGGACGTCGAGCACATCGAGACCGGCGACGGGCGGGTACGGGCGGTGGTCACCCCGAGCGGCACGCTGCCGGCCGACATCGTGGTGCTCGGCCTGGGCGTACGGGCGAACAGCTCGCTCGCGGCCGACTCGGGGCTCCCGGTCGGGGTCACCGGGGGCGTCCGGACCGATCGGCGGATGCGCGTGGTCGACGCCGACGGGGTCTGGGCCGCCGGCGACTGCGTCGAGACCCATCACCTGCTGACCGGCGGGCCGGTGCACGTACCGCTCGGCACCCACGCGAACAAGCAGGGTCGGGTGGCCGGCATCAACATCGGCGGCGGCTACGCCACGTTCCCGGGCGTGATCGGCACCGCGGTGACCAAGGTCTGCGAGCTCGAGGTGGCGCGCACCGGCCTCACCGAGAAGGAGGCGCGGGCGGCCGGGTACGCGTTCGTGACGGCCGCGGTCGACTCGACCAGCCGGGCCGGCTACTACCCCGGCGCGTCCCTGATGACCATCAAGCTGATCGCCGAGCGCCGCACCGGCACCCTGCTCGGCGCCCAGATCGTCGGCCGGACCGAGGCGGCCAAGCGGATCGACGCGCTCGCCGTGGCGGTGTGGAACCGGATGACGGTCGAGGAGATGACCGCGCTCGACCTCAGCTACGCGCCGCCGTTCGCGCCGGTGTGGGACCCGGTGCTGATCGCCGCCCGGAAGGCGACGGACGCCGTACACGCGTCGATGTAGGCCGTTTTGTGAATTGGCGGTCACAGATTGCCAGCAGGTGTTACTACACACCGTACGGATGAGTTCACCAATCTGGTATCGCGCCAGATCTTGCGACACGGTAGAGATGCACCATGTCGCCGCAGTCCCTCCGATCCCCGAGCCCGGCGTCCGGCGACGTCGCCGAGGCGGGCGGGCGTCATCGCCGTCCCGAGTCGCTCGCGGACACCCGCCGTACCGGCCCCGAGTTCCGGGTGAGCACGCTGCTCGAGGACGGCGCCTGGGTGCCCGGGCCGCGCTCGGCCCGCCACCACGCCGGCCGCGCGGAAGGCGCTGCCGCCGACGTTTCGCGCCGCTCTTCGACCGCGCTCGCGGACAGTTCCCGCCGCTCTTCAACCGCGCTGGGGGACAGTTCCCGCCGCTCTTCGACCGCGCTCGCGGACAGTTCCCGCCGCTCGCAGGCCGCGCCTCGCAGCGTGGCCCATCGGTCTTCGCGGGCCCGGCACGCGGCCGCGCACCGTGCTCCCGCCGACACCCGGCCGCCGGTCACCGGCAGCCACCGCGCGCCCGGCACGCTTCCCATCGAGTCGTGGCTGCTGATGGGCAAGAAGCGGCAGCAGGTGCTGCTGGCCTCGCTGGTCGCGGTCGGACTGCTGCTGGTCGCGGTGCCCGGCGCCCGCGCACGTGACGGCGTCGACGCGGTGAACGCGGCTGCCCAGCGGGCGATCGGCGTCCACTCCACACAGACCAAGAAGAAGTCGTCGCGGGACACCGCCGGCGACACCGCCGGCGCCACCTCCGGCGCCAAGAAGACCCCGCAGCAGGCCGGCGACAAGGGCGCCGGTGCGCCCGCGGCGGTGCCCTCGGCCTCGGCCGCCGCGAGCGGCAGCGGCGTGCCCGCGGGCGGTGCGACCGCCCCGTCCGAGAGACGGATCGAGGGCGCCGGTCCCGGCAACTCGCTGCGCACCACCGGCTCGGCCACGGTCGCGCTCACCTTCGACGACGGCCCCGACGCGGTGCAGACCCCGCGGATCCTGGCGCTGCTGGCGAAGTATCAGGTGAAGGCGACCTTCTGCCTGGTCGGGCAGCAGGCGCAGAAGCACCCCGAGATCGTCCGCGACATCGTCGCCGCCGGGCACACGCTCTGCAACCACACGTGGAACCACAGCCTCACCATCGGTAAGGACAAGCCCGAGGACATCCAAGCCGACCTCGAACGGACAAACGCCGCGATCCGGGCTGCGGTGCCGGACGCTCAGATCCCGTTCTTCCGTGCCCCCGGCGGCAACTTCACCGACCGCCTGGTCGGCGTGGCCGCGACCGCCGGCATGACGTCGCTCTACTGGCAGGTCGACCCGGCCGACTGGGACCACAAGCCCGGCGAGACCGACGCCGCACACACGGACCGAGTGATCGCCGAAGTCAAGAAGCACGCACGGCCCGGGTCGATCATCCTCTCGCACGACTTCAACCAGCCCGACACCATCGCCGCGTACGAGAACCTGCTGCCTTGGTTGAAGGAGAACTTCACGCTCGGCATCCCCAGCCGCCCGGCGCCCGCCGAGACGACGGCCCCGACCACCGCGCCGACGCCGGAGTCCCCGGCCACGCCGAACCCGAGCGCCTCGGTCACGCCGCCCGCCCCGGCATCACCGACCGCGCCCGTGCCGGCGCGCGCGGACGGGACCGCGGCCGCGGCCGCGTCGGCTGAGGACGAGGTCGCCGCGGCTCGGTGAGGCCGCTTGGTTCTCGGTGGTGGCGCGCTCGTTGCGGTCGTCTTCTCACCCCTGCGCTCGCCTGGCCGCCAACTGCGCTCGTCTGGCCGCCACCTGCGCTCGTCTGGCCGCCACCTGCGCTCGTCTGGCCGCCACCTGCGCTCGTCTGGCCGCCACCTGCGCTCGTCCGGCCGTCGCCCGCACCCGCGCGACCGCCACCCGCGCTCATCGGCCGACCAGCCGCTCGCAGGCGTCCGTGATCGTCACCAGCCCTACCCGGCCGTTACCAAACCCCACCCCGTTCACTGGGTGGGGTGAGTTAAGCAGCCGGGTACGACGCTTTCTGGACGCTATCCACAGCGTCCACACAGGCGTAAGCAGAGCGATGCCGATGAGCCGGTGCAGCTCCACGCGACCCGAGTTGGGCCCGCTAGTTGCGGCTGGCACGGCTGAACTCGGCGCCGCCTGACTCGGCCTGACGGGCGCTGCTCGACTTGGCGCGGACCAGACCCGGCACGACAGGCGCGGCTCGACCCGGCACGACAGGCGCGGCTCGACCCAGCACGACAGGTGCGGCTCGACTCGGCACGACAGGCGCGGCTCGACTCGGAACAACCGGCGCGGCCCGACTCAGCACGGCCGGCGCGGCCCAACGCAGCACCGCCGGCGCGGCACGACTCGGTCGGTGAGCAATGAAGAGTTCGTGCTCCCTGCGAACAGGAACTCTCCAAGATCTGGGCTGGACGGCCCCCACCATCGGCCGGCGCATATCGGTTAAGGCGGCCGACGATCGGAGAGGGGTGCGGCCGCCCACCACGAACGCGGGCGCGTATCGGTAAGCAGAGCAAACCAGCCCCGACCGGCCCGGCGGACCGCCCTCACCCCAAGCGCCCTACTTCTGGCAGACCGGGCACCAATAAAGGTTGCGGCCGGCCATCGGCCCCCTCGCTACCGGGGTGCCGCATACCAGGCACGGCTGGCCGGGCCGCCGGTAAACGTAGACCTCACCCCCGTGCCGGTCCACGCGCGGCGCCCGCTGCATCGCCTCGGGAGTGTGCGCCGTGTGGACCGTGTCGATGCGGCCGCGGGCCACGCCCTCCTTCATCAGCGCGCGCAGGTCGCACCATAGCTCGTCCCATTGGTCGGCGCCGAGAGAGCGGCCGGGCGTCGTCGGCGCCAGCCCGGCTCGGAAGAGCACCTCGTTCGCGTAGATCAGGCCGCAGCCGGCCACGATCGACTGGTCGAGCAGGAGCGCGAAGATCGGCTTGGTGCTCGCTCGCACGCGCTCGCCGGACGCGGCCGGTTGGGCGTCGTCGCGCAGCGGGTCGGCGCCCAGGCGGTCGCGCAGCAGCTGGGCCTGGGCCGGGTCGAGCACCTCGCACGCGGTCGGCCCGCGCAGGTCCAGCCAGTACGCGTCGGTGACCATCCGCATCCGCACCTGGCCGACCGGCGCCGGCACGGGCGGCTCGCCGTCCGCGAACTTTCCGTAGAGTCCCAGGTGGACGTGCACGCTGAGATCACCGTCGTAATGATGGAACAGATGCTTCCCGTACGCCTCGGTGTCGCGCAGCCGCCGCCCGCTCACCAACGCCGACCCCGCCGCGAAGCGCCCCTGCGGGCTGGTCACCGCCGGCGCCTGCCCGGCGAAGAGCTCCCGGTGCCGCGCGGCCAGCCGATGAATCGTGTGTCCCTCTGGCACGGGGAGCAACGGTATCCGCGGTTATGCCCAGAGGGAAAATGCTGGGTGACGACGTTCGTCTGCGGAAAGCTGGTGCCATGAGTGTTGACGAGTTGACGATGCGCGGCGGCGCTTCCTTCGATGACCAGATCTTCGAGCGGCTCCTGCGGGAGCGCATCATCTTCCTCGGCAGCGAGGTCAACGACGAGGTCACCAACCGGATCTGCGCGCAGATGCTGCTCCTGGCCTCGAACGACAGCGAGCGGGACATCGCGCTCTACATCAACTCGCCCGGTGGCTCGATCAGCGCCGGCATGGCGGTGTACGACACGATGCAGTACATCAAGAACGACGTGGCCACCATTGCGCTCGGCATGGCCGCCTCGATGGGCCAGTTCCTGCTCTGCGCCGGCACCCCCGGCAAGCGGTACGCGCTGCCCCACGCCCGGGTGATGATGCACCAGCTCTCCGGCGGCATCGGCGGCACCGCGGCCGACATCGCCATCCAGGCCGAGAGCATGCTGCACGTCAAGACCGTGATGAACGAGCGGATCGCGTTCCACACCGGCCACACGCCGGAGGAGATCGAGCGCGACGCCGACCGCGACCGGTGGTTCACGGCCCAGCAGGCCAAGGACTACGGCCTGGTCGACCACGTGATCAACAAGGCTTCCGACGTGGTGTCGCTGCCCGCGTGAGCTGAGACGAGGGCCGGCCGCTCGTCCCGGGTGTGTGCGCGAACGGCGTTCGGGGTATAGGCGTTTCATCCCCCGAATCGTCAAGGAGGTGCTGGACGTGAGAATTCCGACGTTCTCCCGCCAGACCGAGACCGACACCCCGGAAGCGGAACGGCCGGCCCCGGCGAGCGCCGCCACGTCGACCAACGCCGACACCGCGCGCGCCGACACCGCGCGACGCGAAGCCGCCACCAACGCCGACGCCGCGCGACGCGAAGCCGCGACCAACGTCGACACCGCGCGACGCGAGGCCGCGACCAACGCCGAGAACGCGCGGCGCGAGGCCGACCGGGCGCAGCGTGAGGCCGTCCGGGCACGCCACGACGAGCCGATCACCGAGGAGCTGCCGCCGGCGCCGGCGCGCGCGGACCGCAACACCCCGCCGCCGCCCCCGCCGTCGACGGTCGCCCGGCCGGTCTTCCCGAGGAACGACACGACGGGCGACACGACCGGCGACACGACCGGCGACACCGCCGGCGAGGCGAACCGGGCGCTCGGCCCCAAGCCGCGGGCCAGCCTGCTGGCGACGCTCAGCCTGATCCTCGGCGTCGGCTCGGTGCTGCTGGTGCTCTCCGGGCCGCTGCTCGGCTGGGGCATCGGCGTGGCCGCCGTCGCGCTGATCCTCTCGCTGGCCGGCATTCACGCCACCGGCAAGCGGCACGTGGCCGGCAAGACCGACGCGCTCATCGGCATGGTCCTGGCGCTCGGCGCGATCGTGCTCGGCGTGCTGGCGCTGACCGGCTCGCTCACCTGGCTCGGCACCGACACGAACAACGTGCCGGCGCTCCGCGAGTGGCTCGACGCGCACACCGTGAACCGCTTCTGACATCGGTAAAGGCGGAACGGGCGGCCCCCAGTGGGCCGCCCTTCGCGTACGCAATGAATCGCCGCGCAGATCAAGAATGACGCAAGATTCGAAAGCGGCACGCAGGGTTGAGCCATGGGACCGTGCCATCATCCGGCCCTACCGTTTCAGTCATGCGCCGATACCTCCTGTGCCGCCCGACCCACTTCGCGGTGACATACCGGATCAACCCGTGGATGGACCCCACGGCGCCCTACGACAACGCGCTCGCGATCCGGCAGTGGGAGACGCTGCGGCAGACCTACCTCGACCTCGGCCACACCGTCGAGCTGATCGAGCCGCTGCCCGGCCTGCCCGACATGGTCTTCGCCGCCAACGGCGCGACCGTGGTCGACGGCCGGGTGCTGGCCGTGCAGTTCCGCGACGCCGAGCGGGCCGACGAGGCCCCGGCGTACGCCGCCTGGTTCCGTGAGCGTGGCTTCTCGGTCACCGAGCCCAAGCACACCAACGAGGGCGAGGGTGACATCCTGCTCGCCGGTGACATCCTGCTCGCCGGCACCGGCTTCCGCACCGCGCACGCCTCGCACGCCGAGACCCAGGAGGTGCTGCGCCGCCCGGTGATCACGCTCCAGCTCGTCGACCCGGCGTACTACCACCTGGACACGGCGCTCTGCGTGCTCGACGACACGAACGTCGCGTACCTCCCGTCGGCCTTCTCCCCCGGCTCGCAGGCCGTGCTGCGCCAGCTCTACCCGCACGCGGTCATCGCGAACGAGGAGGACGCCGCGGTGTTGGGCCTCAACGCGGTGAGCGACGGCCGTACGGTTGTCCTGCCGGTTCAGGCCACCCACCTGGCCGCCGAGCTCAGCGCGGCCGGCTACCAGACCGTCGGGGTCGACGTCTCCGAGCTGCGTAAGGCCGGCGGCGGACCCAAGTGCTGCACGTTGGAGGTGCGGGGATGACAAGCGTTGACATGCGTACGCCCGAGGCGCTCGCCGATGCGGAGCGATGGACCGCGCACAACTACCACCCCCTGCCGGTCGTCATCGCCGAGGCCGAGGGCGCCTGGGTCACCGACGTCGACGGCCGCCGCTACCTGGACTTCCTGGCCGGCTACTCGGCGCTGAACTTCGGCCACCGGCACCCGGGGCTGATCGCGGCCGCGCACGCCCAGCTCGACCGGGTCACGCTGACCAGCCGGGCGTTCGTGCACGACCAGTTCGCCGAGTTCTGCCACGAGCTGGCCGACCTGTGCGGCAAGGACCTGGTGCTGCCGATGAACACCGGGGCCGAGGCGGTCGAGACGGCGATCAAGGTGTCGCGGGCGTGGGGCTACCGGGTCAAGGGCGTGGCCGACAACCGGGCCGAGATCATCGTGGCTTCGGACAACTTCCACGGGCGTACGACGACGATCGTCAGCTTCTCCACCGATCCCGACGCGCGCGACGACTTCGGCCCGTACACCCCGGGATTCAAGGTCGTTCCCTACGGTGACCTGGCCGCCCTCGCCGACGCGATCACCGGAGAGACGGTGGCCGTGCTGATGGAGCCGATCCAGGGCGAGGCGGGCGTGCTGGTGCCGCCGACCGGCTACTTCGCCGGCGTGCGGGCGCTGTGCGACGAGCACAACGTGCTGTTCGTGGCCGACGAGATCCAGTCCGGCCTCGGGCGTACCGGCAAGACCTTCGCGATCGAGCACGAGGGCGTCGTTCCCGACATGTACGTGCTGGGGAAGGCCCTGGGCGGCGGCATCGTGCCGGTCTCGGCGGTCGCCGCCGACCGGGACGTCCTCGGCGTGCTCAAGCCGGGCGAGCACGGCTCGACCTTCGGCGGCAACCCGCTGGCCTGCGCCGTCGGCGTCGAGGTCGTGCGGCTGCTGGCGACCGGCGAGTTCCAGCGGCGCTCGGCCGAGCTCGGTGACCGCCTGCACGCGGGGCTGACCGCGCTGATCGGCAAGGGCGTGGTGGCGGTGCGCGGGCGCGGGCTGTGGGCCGGCGTCGACATCGACCCGGCGCTGATGACCGGCCGGCAGGCGTGCGAGCGGCTCGCCGAGCGGGGCGTGCTGGCCAAGGACACGCACGGCTCGACGATCAGGCTGGCGCCGCCGCTGGTGGTCACGGCCGAGGAGCTGGACCACGCGGTGGCCCAGCTCGAGGCGATCCTTCAGCGGTAGCTAGCGCTCGAACTTGCGCAGGGCCATCGTCGGCGCCTCGCCCATCACCGACTGGGGCTGGGCGACGCCGCCGGTGGCCCACAGCTTCGAGCGGCCCACGTTCACGCCCGCGTAGAGCTCGACCACGTCGTTCGCCGCCAGCACCCGCGTCTCGCTGCGGCCGAGGGTGATGCGCTCGTCGTCGTCGAGCGAGCCGGCCGGGCGGATGCCGGTGCCGTTGGTGCTCACGTCCTGCGCGGTCAGCGTGCCGTCCGGCCGCAGCGAGAGCAGCACGTGCCCGCGGCTGATCCACTTCCGGGCGTCCTCGGTGAGCCACTGGCCGAGCATCACGCCCTTGCCGCCCTCGGGCGCCCGGCCGATCACGACCGGTTCCTCGGTGGAGACCACGAAGCGCTGGCGGACCACCCCGTCGATGCGCACCGACAGCACCTCGACCGCCGGGCGCGGGCCGGCGTCGCGCAGCTTGGCGCCGTGCCGCGGGCAGGTCGGCGCCCCGGCCCGGATGGCCGGCGGCGGCTGGGCGACCGGGCTGGTGAACGTGCGCATGTCAGCGAACGGGCTGTCCGGGTCGCCGCCCTGGCCGAAGCTCGTGCAGTTGGACTCGGGGCAGGCCCACACCCGGGCCAGCATGCGCTCACCCATGGGCGAGCGGTCGTACTGCTTGGCCGGGTCGCCGCGGCCGACCCGGGACACCAGGACCGGGGTGCCGCCCTCGCCGGCGATCGCGGCGAGCAGCCGGCCGGGCTCGTCGATCCAGCCCCGGCGGGAGCGGAACTGATCCCCACGGGTACGGGTGAGCACCGGCAGGCCCAGCAGCTCGGCCACCTCGAAGACCCGGTCCTCGAGCACCGGCACCACCTCGACCTTGCCGTCGTCGGCCCAGCGACGGATGACCATCCGCTCGTTGGAGGTCAGGTCGGTGTCGGACAACAGGCCGCGCGGGCACACCACGTAGACCGGCACGTTCTCCTCGGCCAGGTACGCCGACAGGGCGTCGACGACCAGGCCGAGGCGCACGGAGCTGGCCGGCCGGCCGCCGTCGAGGTCGGCATAGCGCACGATCTCGGACAGGTCGACCACCGCGCGAGCCAGCGCCGGATCGGTGCTCAGCCGCGCCTCGATGGCGTCGAGGACCTTGCTGACCTCGAATCTCACGTGTCCTCCCGGAGTTTGCCTGCAGCCATAATGCCGCGTCACCAGGCGTCGTTTGCCCGGAGGGGGCTTTGGGGAATTCACGTGGATCAGCCGTTGGCTCGAAACGGAACGTCAGGGAGGACGAACATGCGGACACCACGGCTCGCCGGGCTGGGTCTCGCGACGATGGCCACGGTCGCCTTTGCGGTGGCCGGATGCGGTGACAACACCGCCACGTCGTCGACTCCTGCTAGCGCGACCCCCACCACCAGCGGCAGCGCGAGCGCCGCCGACCCCGCCGCGGCGGCCAAGCTCTCCGCCGCGGTCGAGCAGCTCGACCAGACCAGCTTCACGCTCACCGCCACCTCGGGCTCCGGCTTCAAGCTGACCGGCGACATCGACGCCCCCAACGGCAAGGCCTCGGCCCAGCTCACCGCGAGCGGCCCGAACGCCGAGCTCAACATCAAGACCCTGCTGATCGGGCAGGACCTCTACGCCCAGGTCCCGGGGATCACCAAGGCCGGCACCTGGACCCACGTGGACGGGGCCCGCCTGCCGGCCAACGCGAACATCGGCCTGCGGCCCGGCCAGATCGACCCGGTCGGCACCGCCAACCTGATCAAGAACACCACCGACGTCAAGGCGACCAGCGACACCAGCTACTCGGGCTCGGTCGACCTGTCGAAGGCGGCCGGTCTCGCCGGGCTCGGCCAGGTGGCCGTCGCGGCCTCGGCGGCCTCGGCCGCGCCGGTGCAGAACGTGCCGTTCACGGCCACGCTCGACAGTCAGGGCCGGCTCTCGACGCTCACCGTCGACCTCCCCCAGAGCGAGCCACTGCAGGTGACGTACGCGAACTACGGCCAGCCGGTCACGATCACGGCCCCGGCGGCCAGTGAGATCACCGAGGCGCCGGACAGCTTCTACAGCTCGCTCGGCTCCTGAGCCGAATCCCGGGAACTCTGCCGGCGGGCGGTCCAGTCCGTGCTCAGCGGACGGACCGCCGGCCGGTTCTCCTCGATCCAGGCGTCGATCCGGGCCCACCAGTCGTACAGCCAGACCACCCGCTCCTCCTCGCCGGCCGGCACCTCCTCGGGCGGCACGCTCCAGAACCGCATGATCAGCTGCTTGTCCATCGGCAGCTCACGCCACACGTCGGCGACCGTGAGCATCCGGTCGAGCCCGGTGTGCGCCACGAAGATCACTCCGGCGTCCGGCGCCGCGTCGATCGCCGCCGAGAGGCCACCCGGCTTCGGCGGCAGCAGGTTGCGCAGGTTCTCGGCCCGCTCGGCCATGTCGGACAGTCCCCGGGCCCGCAGCCAGGCGATCGCCTTGATCCGGCGGCGCGGGGTGAAGTTGCCGCCCTCCGGGAAGATCACGAAGGCGTCGTTGTCGTCGAGGCCGTCGGCGAGCTCGCCCACCTCCTGCTCGAGGTTCTTGCGCTGGGACCGCCCGGGCGAGATGAACCGGCTCGGCAGGCGGTTGAGCAGCACGTCGATCGCCGGGTCCCACTGCAGGGTCGCCTTCAGCACGATCCGCGGCTCGCGGTCGAACCAGTTGACCAGCCCGTGGATCAGGATGAACGAGTCGCCGGGCCCGGCGTGCCGGCTCACCACGATCTCCGGGCGGCCCGGGATCGCGGTGTCCGGGTCGGTGCCGACCACGTCCACGGTCAGGTGCAGCGACCAGCGGGCCAGCCAGAACAGCGCGCCCAGGAACTTGCCGGTCAGCACGTAGTGCGCGCGCTGGAAGGCGGGGGTACGGATCTTCCAGCCGAAGCCGGCGGCCACCCACAGCACGGCCAGCGCGACCAGCGCGACCGCGTCCCACACCAGGTAGACGATCGCCAGGAAGACCAGCCGGGGCACCCGCAGATGACCGGGCACCAGCGGCGACGCGGCGAGCGCCAGCAGCAGCCAGACCGGCAGCGTGGTGAGCAGGACGAGGGCGAGGAGCACCACCGCGGGCGCGAAGACCAAACGGCGGACCCAGACCGGGGGCAGCGGCATCAGTGGCCGCCCGGCAGCGGGTGCACGTTCGCGTGGAGGTACCGGCGGGAGGCGGTGTAGGCGCGGCTGATCCGGCGGCCGACCGCGGCCATGTCGCGGTACGCCCACGGGCTGTCGTCGCGGCCCTCGCCGCCGCCGCTGGGGAGCACGTGCACGCGTACATCGTCGGGCAGCGAGGCAAGCTCGCGCGCGAACCGGTGCCGCCGGGCGATCTCGAACGCCACCTGGGCCACCTCCCACGGCCGGCGGGGCACGGTCAGCGGGCGCTCGACCCGGCCCACCTGGAGCACGAAGATCAGTTTGGCGCCGATCCGGACCGCCTCCCCGATCGGGATCGAGTTGACGATCCCACCGTCCACATAGTGCTCTCCCCCGATCTCCATCGGCGGCAGCAGGCCCGGCACGGCCGAGGACGCGACCACGGCATCGACCAGCGGGCCGCTGTCGAACCAGTGCTCGGCGGCCCGCTCGATGCTGGCCGCGCAGCAGCGGAACGGGATCTTCAGGTCGGCGAACGTGGTGTGCTCGCCGAGCTCGCTCTCCAGCAGGCGGCGCAGCGGCAGCGGCGAGTGCAGGTGGGTACGGGCCGCGAACCGGCGCATCTGCCGGCCGATCGAGTCGCCGTAGACCGTGGCCGCCTCCGGTGAGGTCCAGAGCCGGACCAGCCGGTCGGTGATCGCCTCGCTCGGATCGGCCGCGACCAGGGCGCCGTTGACCGCGCCGATCGACGTGCCGACCACCAGGTCGGGGCGGAAGCCGGCCCGGAAGAGCGCGCGCAGCATGCCGACCTCGACCGCGCCCAGCACACCGCCGCCACCGAGCACGAACGCCACCGGACTGTTGACCATGGCTTCATCCTGGCACGCGGCGTGTCATCATCGTCGCCGTGACTGTTTCCCGCCGTGCCGTTCTGGGCGCCTCCGTGGCCGCCACGACCGCCGTGCTCACCGGTTGCGGCCGGTCGCCCGGTTCCGCCACGCCGACCTGGGCCTCGCCGGTCGGGGATGCCGAGCCGCTCGCCTCGACGCCGCTCGCCTCCCGGGCGGCGCCCGCCCCCTCGGCGGCCCGATCGACGAAGATCACCGCCGCGGCTCCCTACGGCGCCCGCGTCACCGCAACCCTGACGAAATATCTCAAACCGACTTCCGACAACCCTAAGCATCCCGGGTACGCCGGAGCGGTCGCCCTCGTGGCGCAGGACGGCAAAGCACAGTTCACGACGTCGGTCGGGCACGCCCTGCGCTACGGCGCCGGCCCGGTGGACCTGCCCGCGGCCAAGCGCGTCGCCATGCGTACCAACTCGATCTTCGACCTGGCCTCGCTCACCAAGGTCTACACCGCGATCTTGACCTTGCAGCTCGTCGACCAGGGCAAGGTCGCGCTGGACGCGCCGATCCAGCGCTATCTGCCCGACTTCACCGGCGCCGGCAAGGACAAGGTCACGGTCGCCATGCTGCTGGCGCACACCTCCGCGCTGCCGGTCGGCGCCAAGGTCACTGGCATGGCCGACAACACCGCCCGCTGGAAGTCGGTGATGACCACGCCGCTGGTCAGCGGCGGCGTGCCCGGCACCACGTTCCGCTATTCCAGCGTCGGGCTCATGGTGCTGGGCCGCCTGGTCGAGAAGCTCACCGGCAAGTCCCTCGACAAGGCCCTGCGCGACAACATCACCACGCCGCTCGGCCTGAAGGACACCGGCTTCCAGCCGCTCAAGTGGGTGTCCGACCGGCAGCGCCTGGTCGCCACCGACGCGCGCACGTCCCGGGGCCTGCTGCGCGGCACCGTCCACGACGACGTCTGCAACATCCTCGGCGGCGTGGCCGGGCACGCCGGCGTCTTCGCCACCGCCCAGGACGTGGCCGTGATCGGCCAGATGCTGCTGAACGGCGGCACCTACAACGGCAAGCGCATCCTGTCGGCGGCCACGGTCAAGCGGATGCTCACCGACGTCAACAAGGGCAAGCCGGCCATCGACGCCGAGCGCCCGGGCCGCTCGGCCGACCACGGCCTCGGCGTGGAGATCAACCAGCCCTGGTTCATGGGCAAGCTCGCGTCGCCCACGGCCTTCGGGCACACCGGCTTCACCGGCACGTCGCTGCTGGTGGTCCCGGCTCGCCGGCAGGTGATCGTGCTGCTGACGAACCGGGCCCATCCCAACTGGTCGTGGTCCAACCCGGACACGCACCGGGTCGCGGTCCACAACGCGATCGCGGCGTAACTATGGCAGCGACTTCACGTACTTGCCGTTCTGGTTCTGGAACTCCCAGCCGTAGAACTTGTCCCAGTTGATGCTCCACGTCATGAGCCCGCGGAAGTTCGGGTTCGTGCCGCTGCGCGGGGCGTAGCCGCCGCAGTTGGAGCCGCTCACCAGGCAGCCGACCGCCTGCTGGACGGCGGCCGGCGCGACATAGCCGTTGCCGGCGCTCACCGAGCTCGGCGCCCCGAAGGCGACCTGGTCCTCGCGCAGCGCCGGGAACATGGCGGCGGTGTTGCCGGCGACCGGGAAGCCGGCCATCAGCATGTCGGTCATCGCGATGTGGAAGTCGGCGCCGCCCATCGAGTGGTACTGGTTGTCCAGACCCATGATCGAGCCCGAGTTGTAGTCCTGTACGTGCAGGATCGTGAGGAAGTCGCGAACCGCGTAGATCACCGGCAGGTAGGAGCCGGCGCGCGGGTCCTGGCCGCCCCACGGGCCCGAGCCGTAGTACTGGTAGCCGAGCTGCACGAAGAACGTCTCGGGCGCCATGGTCAGCACGAAGCCGGCGCCGTACCGGGCCTTGAGCGACTTCAGGGCGCTGATCAGGTTGACGATCACCGGGGTGGTCGGGTTCTTGAAGTCGGTGTCGCCGCTGTTCAGCGACAGCGAGTGACCCTCGAAGTCGATGTCGACGCCGTCCAGGCCGTACTTGTCGATGATGGCGCTCACCGAGCTGACGAACTTGTCGCGGGCCGCCGTCGTGGTCAGCTGGACCTGGCCGTTGGCGCCGCCGATGGAGAGCAGCACCTTCTTGCCGGCCGCGCGCTTGGCCCGGATGGCGGCGATGAACTCGGCCTCGGACTCGACGCCCGGGCACTCGGTCGCGGGGCACAACGTGAAGCGGATGTCGCCCGAGGTCGCCGACGTGGGCTCGCCGAACGCGAGGTCGATGATGTCCCAGTTGGCGGGGACGTCCGCCATGCGCAGGTAGCCGGAGCCGTTGGCGAAGCTGGCGTGCAGATAGCCGATCAGCGCGTGCTTGGGGATGCCGGTGGCCGGGATCGAGGTCGGTGGCGTCGTGGGCGGCGTCGTCGGTGGGGTGGTCGGCGGCGTGGTGGGAGGCGTGGTGGTGGGGGGAGGCGTGGTGGTGGGGGGAGGCGTGGTGGTGGGGGGAGGCGTGGTGGTCGCGGGCGGGGTCGTGGGCGGCGTGGTGCCGCCGCACGCGCCGTTGTCGGCCCAGACGTCCCACTGGCCGGAGTGCGTGGCCGGGGACTCGTTCTGGGTCCACCACTTGGCGGTGTAGTTGTGGCCGTTCTGCGAAGCGGAGTTGCCACCGACGTAGACGGCGGTGGCGCTCCACGCGGGGGCGCAGGCGGTCGCGGCGCTGGCCGAGGAGGCGAGGTAGACGGTGGTGCCGGCGGCAGCGAGGGATACGACCATGGCGAAGATCATCGATCGGCGCATGGCCAATTATTAGGACTGTTAACTGTAGATGTAAAGAGAGTGACCGGGATCAGCTGTCGTGCGTCCACTCGGCGCGGTCGAGGTAGCCGTCGTTGTTGTCGTCGAACATGCGCTTCTCGAAGACGCCGTCGTGGTTCTTGTCGTAGTCGGCGAAGTCGACCCGGTTGTCGAGGTCGGTGTCGTGGCCGATGAAGTCGGCCCGGCCGTCGTGGTCGGTGTCGACCAGGATCTCGGCGCCGCCGTGGCCGTCGCCGAGGTAGGTCGCCCGGTCGAGATGACCGTCGCCGTCGGCGTCGACCCGGTTGTGATAGCCCTTCGGCGGCGGGGCGAGGTCGCGCAGGGCCGCGCCGAGGTCCTGGCCGACCGGCGCGTCGCCGAGACCTTGCGACACGGGCGGCAGGCCGTCGAGATCGGGATTGTCGCCGAAGCCGGTGTTGTCGCCCGCGGCGGCGCCATGAGCGAGGTCGCGCGCCACCATGCCGGCCGCGGTGCCGAACTCGGACCAGACACCGAGGTCGTCGCCGTCCTGTTGGGTCATCCCTAGACGATAGGGCCGTCAGTCCAGTTCCGGCATCGCCACCGGGTGTGGTCGTGGACGGCATGTCCCACATTGCACGGCATCGTCCACCACCAGGGCCTCGACCCGCCGGCGGGAGTCGGAGCGACTCACCTGCAGCAGGTATGGCCCGAAGCGGGCGTGGTCGGCACAGACCCCACGCCCGCAGAACCGGCAGGTCCCGCGCGCCGATTCGCTACAGAACCAGCACAGCACACTACGGACAGTACCTAGCTCGATGCCGAGGGTGCTATGCCCGAGGCGGCGGTCGTGGTGGTCGGCGGGGGCGTCGGCGGCGATGTGGCGGTCGGCGCGGTCGTCGGCTGCGGAGGCGCGGTCGTCGGCGTCGTCGTCGGCGGGTTCGTCGTCCGGGTCGGGTTCGTCGTGGCCCGCGTGGTCGTGGGACGGGTCGTCGGCTGCGCGGTCGACTCGGTCGGCGGCGTCGTGGTCGTCGCGGCCTCGGTCGGCTCGGTCGTCGTCGCCGGCGTGGTCGTGGTCGTGCTGGTCGACGGCGTGACACTCGCGGGCAGCGACGGCTCGACGGTCGGCTCCTCCGACGGCAACGGCTCTTCCGACGGCGGCGCGGACTCCGACGGCGGCGAGACCGCCACCCCGTCCCCACAGCTCAGCGTCGCGCCGGTCGCCTCGGTCGCCTTGCCGCCGACGAGCACCCGGCCGGACGAGACGGTGACCTTGTCGGGCTCGACCGAGAACCAGGACGCCGCCGATGCGGCCACGGTCCCGTCGGCGCGGCCCACGGTCAGTCGCAGCGGCTGGTAGGCACCACTGGTGCTGGTCGTGTCGGCCAGCACCTTGCCGGCCCGCAACGACAGCGCACCGCGCGGGCTCTGGTGGCGGCCGGCGCCCACCGCGAGGTCGCCGACGGTCAGCCCGGAGCCGGCGCAGATCACGCTGACCGCCCCGCCGGGGAAGGTCAGCCGGGCCGCCGACCGGACCGGGACCTCGATCTGGGCCCCGCTCCCGAGGTAACGCCGGTCGCCGGGCTCGAGGGTCGACACGTCGCCGTCCGAGGTCGCGCTCGCCTGGCCCTTGTCGACGGTGAGCAGCACCTGGTCGTGGGCCATCTCGGCCCAGGCCGGCCCGGGACGGAAGCTCAGGCCGGTCAGCACCAGCGCCAGCACGAGCAGCAGCACGGTCAGCCACCACAGCCGGTTCTCCCGGCGGCGGTCGACCGACTGGTCGTCGGGGCCCTCGGGCGGGCCGGGCGGGACGGCGAGCGGCGGGTACGCGTCGGGGGCCGGGGCGCCCGGGCGCAGGCCACCGCTGACCGCCACCACCGGCATCGCCGAGCCGGGGCGGTGGGTGGAGCCGACCAGCGGCGGAAGGTCGGCGGCATCGGGGACGACCCAGAGGCGTACCGGCGTGCGGCACTGCGCCACGACGCCCGGATTGCCCTCGCCCACCGGGCCGACCAGCGTGCCCCGGCGCAGCTCGATGCCTTCGCCCATGGCGATGACACCGGACTCGACGACCACCGCGTGGGTGGGCCCGTTCAGCGTCACCGGCGCGCCCGGCTCGAGGTCGACCGGGTGCGCCGAGGCGATCAGCGCCAGCCGCTGGTCGACGGCGAGGGCGGCCAGCGCCGGGGTGTCGGCGAAGAGCGCCTCGGCCTCGGCCCGGTCTTGCGGCGGCGGCCCGGGCAGCGGCCCGACCACGGTCGAGACCGTCGCGCTCGGGATGTAGAGCAGGGTGGTGCCGGCCGTGTGCCAGTCGAGCTGGGTCGACCGCCCGGTGATCGCGTTGACCAGGCCGACGACGCCGCCGGGGCCGACGTGGTGCCGGATCGTGCCGGGCGGGTCGCCGGGGCGGCGGCCCTGGAGAGCGCCCTCGACCACCACGTAGACAGCGGGCTGGGAGCCGCCGGCCTGCACGATCTGGCGGCCGGTCGGCGGGTGCACCCAGCGGGCGCGGGCGGCCAGTCCGGCCAGTGCCGGCTCGGGCAGGCCGCCGAGGTCGGAGGCGCGCAGCGCGGCCAGCCGGCGGGGGCTGTCGGCCTCGCGGTCGTTCTCGGCGCGCCGCTGCCGGGACCGGCCCCACCAGCGGGTGACGCGGCCGAGCAGGAAGAAGACGGCGGGCGCGCCCAGTCCCAGGACGACCAGCACGAGCAGCAGGACCCCGAGCAACCCCTCGTGCCAGAGGCCGGTGGCCAGGCCGGAGATGCGGTCGGAGAAGACCCGGAAGGTCAGCACGGCGGCGAACGCCAGCCAGGCGACGGCGAGGGCGCCGTACAGCGCGATCAGCCGGCCCTCGCGGTCGAGGGCGGACCAGCGCGGCGGGCGCCCGCGCAGCCGGCCGCCGACCCAGGCCAGGCCCCGCGCGCGCAACTGCGGGATCTCCAGCCAGTCCATCAGCAGGTAGTGACCGTCGAGCGGCAGGAACGGGCTGAGCTGGAAGAACGCGTTCAGGTACCAGAGGAAGGCGAGCTTGAAGGCGAGGCCCGAGAGCGCCGGCACGGCCAGACCGCCCAGCTGCACCAGGCCGGCCAGGAACAGGGCGCTGCCCGGGCCGGCCGCGGCGACCAGCATGCGGGCACGGCGGCCGGCCATCCAGACGTCGGTGGTGTCGACGAAGAACGACGGGATGCCGAAGTAGAACAGCAGGCCGGCGGCGGGCACCTCGCGACCGGCGGCCTTGGTGGCGAGCGCCCGGCTCAGCTCGTGCGTGACCAGCACGATCGCGTTGAGCACGACCAGCACGATCGCGCCCAGCAGATAGGAGTCGCCGGTCAGGAACAGCGAGCGGCTGCCGCGCACCCAGGTCGCCACGAACAGGCCCAGCCCGAGCACCGCCAGCACCGCGGTGAGCACGAAGGCCGGGGTGCCGAAGAGCAGCCGGCCACCGGCCCGGTAGAGGCCGGTGACCAAGCCGTCGATGTCGAAGGCCAGGGTGCGGCGGCCGCGGGCGATGCGCTCGGGAAGCGGCTTGCGGCGGGCCTCCTGAAGCGGGCGGAACGCGTCCATCGGCAGCTCGTCGAGCATCCGGTTGCCGGCCAGGTCGGCGACCACCCGGCGGACCTCGTCCGGTGCCAGCCGCCCGGCGATCCGGGCGAACTCGGCGACCAGCCGGGCCACCGTGGTCTCCCCGTCCATGAGCAGGGCGAGCTGCCACTCCTCGGGGGTCAGGCGCAGATATCCGGCGCGGGCGCCGTCGTCCGGCGAGCGGAGCATGATGTACGCGTCACCGCGCGCCGACGTGAGCTGCACGGCCTCGATGCCGGCGCGCAGCACGGGCCGCGCACTGGCCGGGTTGAGGCGGTCGACGACGGCTCCCCACAGCCCGGGGTCGACCGGTCCGCCGGGCTCACCCGGTGCGCGCCCGGCCAGGGCTTCCCAGACGTTCATCCGGGTCTCGACGTAGGTCACCTGAAGGGGCCCTTCGCTCCGCCAAGCCTCGTCGGGGCGGGCGCCGCCGACGGCGGATTGGAGATTAGGCGGTCCGCCTGCTCAAAGGCGAGTCTTGGGCGGCAAATGGTCGGGCTTGCACCCTAAGTTCCGGGTTGACGGCATACAAAGCGTGCGGCGGGCGGCGTGACAACCCCCTTGTCACACCGCCCGCCGCAGCGGGGAGGGAAATCCGGTCTTCAGTTGGCCTCGGCCAGGGTGGCGGTCGTCTGCTTCTTCTCGCCGTTGCGGGTGTAGTCGATCGTCATCTTCTGCCCGACGGTGCCGGCCTGCACGGCGGCGACCAGGTCGTCGGAGTCGTCGATCGGCTTGCCGTCGACCGCGGTGATGACGTCGCCCTGCTGGAGGCCGGCCTTGGCGGCGGCACTGTTCGCCGTCACGTTGCTGACCATGGCCCCGCCGTTCTCGGCCGGCGCGACGCTGACGCCGAGCTGGGCGTGGCTGACCTTCTTGCCGGCCATCAGGGCGTTGGCCACCTGGCTCGCCTTGTCGCTCGGGATCGCGAAGCCGAGGCCGATGTTGCCCGAGCTCTGCCCCTGGGTGGCGATGGCCGAGTTGATGCCGATCACCTCGCCGTTGGTGTTGACCAGGGCGCCGCCGGAGTTGCCGGGGTTGATCGGCGCGTCGGTCTGCAGCAGGCCGGACATCGTGGTCGAGCCGCTGGACTGCTGCTGCTGGTTGCCGTTGCCGAACGGGTTCTGCGGGGTCTGCTGCTCCTCGCCGCTGGACTCGATGGTGCGGTCCTTGGCGCTGATGATGCCGGCCGTCACCGAGCCCTCGAGGCCGAGGGGGCTGCCGATCGCCAGCACCGTGTCGCCGACCTGCATCTTGGCGCTGCTGCCGAAGGTGGCGGCGTGCAGCCCGGAGACGCCGGAGGCCTTGACCACGGCCAGGTCGGTGCGCGGGTCGGTGCCCATGATCTTGGCCTGGGCCTTCTTGCCGTCGGCGAAGATCACGGTGACCGTGTCGCCCTGCGCGGTCGCGACCACGTGGTTGTTGGTGACGATGTAGCCGTCGGCGGAGAGGATCACGCCCGAGCCCTCGCCCGACTCGGTGGTGATCGAGACGACGCTGTCCTGCACGGTGGCGGCGATCTGCGCCAGCGACGAGCGGTCGACGACCCGGGTGACCGAGGAGTTGCTGGTCGGCACCGTCGGGTTGGAACCGTTGTCGTCGAAGGCCAGGGCCGTCGCGGCGCCGACCCCGCCCGCGCCGAGCGCGATCAGCACGGCGGCGGCGCCGGCCACGAAGATCTTGCGGCCGCGGCCGGAACCGGGCGGACGCCGGTCGCCCTCGACCGGGGCGGCCCAGGCCGGCTGCCCGTCGGTGCCCTGCCAGCCCTCGCCGCCCTGCCAGATCGGCTGGCCCTCGACCGTGGGCTGGGTCTGGGTGGCGGTGGCGCCGCCGTTCCACGAGCTCTGCTGCGGATAGCCCTGCTGCTGCGCCGCCTGCTGCTGGGCCCACTGCTGGTAGCCGTACGGCTGCTGGTAGCCGTAGGCCTGCTGCTGATGGCCACCCTGCTGCCACGGCGACTGCGGTGACTGCGGCGCCTGCGGCTGCTGCCACGGCGCGCCACTGGCCGGGACGCCCGACTGGGGAGCAGCCGACTGGGGAGCAGCCGACTGGGGAGCGCCGGAGTAAGGGGTGCCGGACTGAGGAGCCTCCGACGGGGCGGCAGCGGACTGGGGCGCGGCCGGCCCGGGAGCGCCGCTCCACTGCGCGTGGCCCCCGGCGTGCGGCTGCACGGCCACGGTCGGCTGCTCAGACTGTCCCCGCTCCGGGCTGCTCCCGGAGGAGGCGTCACTGCTCTCCGAGGAGGATCCCACGGGCCGCGGTTCGGTCTCGTTCTCGTTCATGCCCACTACCTTGCCCCGCCGCGCTCGTACCAGACTGTGTTACGCCTGGATGTTTTCTGTGAAGCTTTTGTCGGGGTTTAGGGTAGGCAGAGTGACGCGGAACGTCGCTCCCTGGCCCTTTTCACTGATCACCTCGACGGTTCCGTTGTGCGACCGCACGATCGCCGCGACGATGGCCAGGCCCAATCCGGTGCCGGTCGCGGTGCGGTCGGTGCGCCGGGTGCGTGCCTCGTCGGCCCGGTAGAACCGCTCGAAGACGTGATCCTTCTGCTCGTCCGAGAGGCCGGGACCGGTGTCCGAGATCTCCACCACCGCCCGGTCGCCGGGCACGGCGAACAGCCGCAGGGTCACCGAGGCCTCCGGCGGCGTGTGCACCAGGGCGTTGGTCATCAGGTTGCCGATCACCTGGCGGAGACGGGCGTCGTCCCCGTACGCCACCAGCCGCTCCGGCTCGTCGCGGATCTCCAGCCTGATCTCCCGCTCGGGCGCCGTCGCCTCGGCCGCCTGCACCGCGTCGAGCGCGAGCACCGGCAGCTCCACCGGGGCCAGGCTGAGCGGCCGCTCCCGGTCGAGCCGGGCCAGCAGCAACAGGTCCTCCACGAGCAGGCCCATCCGGGCGGCCTCGTCCTCGATCCGGCGCACCAGCTTGGCCACGTCCTCCGGGTCGGAGACGGCGCCCTGACGGTACAGCTCGGCGAAACCGCGGATGGTGGTCAGCGGCGTACGCAACTCGTGTGACGCGTCGGCCACGAACTGCCGCATCTTGGCCTCCGAGGCCAGCGCCCGCGCCTCGGAGAGCTGGGCCGCCTCGGCCGCGTAGCGCGCCGCCTGCTCGGACTGCGCCCGGGCGATGAACGCCGCCTCGATCTGGGCGAGCATCGCGTTGAGCGCCCGGGACAGCCGGCCGAGCTCGGTGGTGGGCTCGCTGCCGTCGTTCTCCTCCGGGTCCGGCACCCGCCGGCTGAGGTCGCCGGCGCCGATCGCGGCGGCCGTGCGCTCGATCTGCAGCAGCGGGATGAGGCTCTGCCGGACCAGCGCGGCGCCGACCGCGGCCAGTGCGATCAACACGCCCACGCCGACCAGGATGTCGGCCCGCACCAGCTGGGCGATCGACTCGTCGATGCCGGTCATCCGCTGCGCGACGTAGAGCACCTCTTCGTCGTCGAGCTTGATCACCAGCATCCGCCACACGTTCTTGCCGTTGGGCGAGCGGACCGTGTACGGCGTGTTCACGTGGGCGTTGACCTGGTCGATCGTGGTCAGCGCCGGAGGCAGGTCGCCGGTCTTGAGGCTGCGCGCGGCGTAGACCGGGCCGACCCCGCTCACCGACTTGACCGAGGCCATGTAGTCGGGTGGGACGACGACCTTGTAACGGGTGAGCGACTGGTAGTTGGCCGCGGCCGTCTCGACCGACGCGTTCGCGAACGACGTGAGCTGGTAGTCCATCCGCGTGATCAGGTAGTTGTGCAACGCGTACGTGCTGGCCATGCTGATCAGGGTCAGCGCCGCGAAGACCAGGATCAGCACCGAGGCCACGAGCTTGGTACGCAGCGAGATCCGGCGCAGGTTGGGCTGCGGCGGGATCGAGTTGCGTACCCGCTCGGTCAGCGTCACGGCCGGCTCAGACCGCGGGTTTGCGCAGCACGTAGCCGACGCCGCGCAGGGTGTGGATCAGCCGCGGCTGCACGTTGTCGACCTTGCGCCGGAGGTACGAGATGTAGGACTCGACGATGTTGTCGTCGCCGCGGAAGTCGTACTTCCAGACGTGGTCGAGGATCTGGGCCTTCGACAACACGCGGTTGGCATTGAGCATGAGGTAGCGCAGGAGCTTGAACTCGGTCGGCGACAGCTGCACGCGGTGGCCGGCCCGGTAGACCTCGTGCGTCTCCTCATCGAGCTCGAGGTCGGCGAAGACCAGGCGCGAGGGCTCCTCGTCGCCCTGGGTCGTGCGGCGCAGCACCGCGCGGATGCGGGCGGTGAGCTCCTCGAGGCTGAACGGCTTGGTCACGTAGTCGTCGCCGCCGAGCGTGAGGCCGCGGATCTTGTCCTCGGTGCCGTCGCGGGCGGTCAGGAAGACCACGGGAGTGCGCTGACCGCCCTCGCGCATGAGCCGGATGACCTCGAAACCGTCGAGGTCGGGCAGCATGACGTCGAGAACGACCAGGTCGGGCGCCGCGTTCTTCGCCGCGCTGACGGCAGCGCTGCCGCTGGTGGCGGTGCTGACGTCGAACCCGGCGAAGCGCAGGCTGGCGGAGAGAAGCTCCAGAATGTTCGCATCGTCCTCGACGACGAGGAGTTTCGCCTCACTCTGCTTGGGCTGGGTCTGAGCGGCCATGACACCAATTGTTTATCAGCGCGCTGCACTTACGCTGCACGCCGGCTGGAAGTTGTCTGAAAAAACTCTCAGGCAAAACTCTCAGGCAAAGACTCTCAGGCAGCCAGGCGGTACCCCGACGGGCCGAGGGACGACTGCACGGCCCGGGCCAGCATGCGCCGGTCGGCGTCGTCGCCCGGGCGCAGCGCGGGGGCGGTGACGACGGTGACCGTCAGCGACCGTAGCGCGGCCACCCGGCGTACCGAATCCCAGAGGGTGTCGCCTCCGATGAAGGCTGCCGCCGTCGTGTCGTAGCCGATGGACGCGGGCACCACCGGCGCCTTGGCGTCGATCGCGGCCTGGAACAGCGCCGGGCGGAACCGGCCCTGGCTCGCGCCGCAGAACGTGGTGCCCTCCGGGAACGCGGCGACCGTACGCCCGGATCGCAGCGCCGAGGTCACCTCGGCCACCGTGGCCGGCAGCGTCTTCGGGCGGGACCGGTCGATGAAGATCGCCCCGGAGAGCCCGGCCAGCGCGCCGATGCCGGGCCAGGCGCCGACCTCGCCCTTGGCCACCAGCCGGACCGGCGCCACCGACAGCAGCACCAGGATGTCGAGCCAGGAGACGTGGTTGGCGACGAGCAGGCTGCCCCGCCGCGGCGCCGGTCCGCGTCGGACCAGCTTGATGCCCAGGACCGCGAGCATCGTGCGGGCCAGGCCGCGCAGGGCGGCCCCACGCAGCAGCGGCACCAGCAGGAAACCACCGAGGAGTACGCCGGCCAGCGTCACCATCCGCAGACCGGCCAGGCCGCGCGGGGCGCGTGCGTCGGCGTCGTCGCGGCACTGATCGCCGCAACCGGAGACGGGTTGCCACATCATCGGGCCGCTCCCAGGAAATGCCGGCGGTACCGGGGGTCCATCCGGTCCATCGAGAACAGGACGTAGAAGTCGGCGCAGTCGAAGTCGGCATCGTAGGCCGGCTCGCCGCAGACCCAGCTGCCCAGCCGCAGGTAGCCCTTGAGCAGCGCGGGCGGCTGCGTCCTGGGGTCGCCGACGAGCTCGGTGCGCCGCAGCCAGTTGTCCCGCGGGGTGACCCGCAGGGCCGGCGGCGCGAGGTGCTTGGACTGCACCCGGGCCCAGACGCCGGCCGCGGTCGCGCCGCCGTCGGCGAGCGGCACCGAGGCGCAGCCGCCCAGCCACCGCAGGTTCTTCAGGTGCAGGTAGCGGGCGATCCCGGCCCACATCAGGTTGACCACGGCCCCGGTGCGGTGGCCGGGGTGCACGCACGAGCGCCCGGTCTCGACCAGCTGGTCGCGCAGCGGACGCAGCCCGCCCATGTCGAACTCACCGTCGCCGTAGCGGCGACCGGCCCGCTCGGCGGCCCGCGGCGGCAGCATCCGGTAGGTGCCGACCACCGCGCCGGTCGCGTCGTCGCGCACGATCAGGTGGTCGCAGAACTCGTCGAACTCGTCGATGTCCCGGCCGTCGGCGGCGCCGTTCAGGCGGGCGCCGAGCTCGCCGGCGAAAACGTCGTGACGCAACCGCTGCGCGGCGGCGACCTGATCGGGATCGTCGGCCAGGAGCAGCGTGTAGCCACTGGTCCCGGTCGATGCGGGGGCGGTCAGGAGAACGCTCATGTGATCTGTGTAAGGGCGACACCTGCCGATGGAATGTCGGCTTTGGTGTTGAGTCATGGCCGAAACATGAACGCCTTGTGCTTTGCGGCATGGGACACCAAGGATGGCGCCCGCCTAGTACGTTGATCCCTTCACAGCCAGGGCCGGAAGGATCCGGAAGGGAGCAGCGCCGATGAGCGCGCCAGAGACCGACGACATCGTCGTCGATCACCTGAGTAAGCAGTACAAGAAGCTGCGGGCGGTGGACGACCTCAGCTTCACCGTGCGCTCGGGCCGGGTGACCGGCTTCCTCGGCCCCAACGGCGCCGGCAAGACGACCACGCTGCGCATGCTGCTGGGCCTGGTCACACCGACCGCGGGCAACGCGACCATCGGTGGCCGCAAGTACACCGAGCTGCACGACCCGATCCGGCACGTGGGCGCCGTACTCGAGGCGTCGAGCGCGCACCGCGGCCGCACCGGGCGCAACCACCTGCGCATGATCTGCCGCGCGGCCGGCCTGCCCGACTCCCGCGCCGACGAGACGCTCGAGCTGGTCGGGCTCACCCCGGCGGCCAAGCGCAAGTTCAAGGGCTACTCGCTGGGCATGAAGCAGCGGCTGGGCATCGCCGCCGCCATGCTCGGCGACCCCAAGGTGCTGATCCTCGACGAGCCGGCCAACGGCCTCGACCCCGAGGGCATCCGGTGGATGCGCGACCTGCTCAAGGCGCTGGCGGCGGAGGGGCGTACGGTCCTGGTCTCCAGCCACCTGCTGGGCGAGATGCAGCTGCTCGCCGACGACGTGGTGATCGTGGCGGCCGGCAAGCTGATCCGGCAGGGCGGGGTCGACGACGTGCTGGGCTCGATGGGCGCGGCCCAGGTGCGGGTCCGCACCCCGCAGCCGGCCGAGCTGGCCAAGGCGCTCGAGGCGCTGAACGCGACCAGCTCGCCCCAGCCCGACGGTGCGCTGCTGGTGAGCGGGGCGGACGCGGCCGCGATCGGGCACGCCGCCTTCACCGCCTCGGTCGAGCTGCACGAGCTGACTCCCGAGCGCGGCGATCTGGAACAGGTCTTCCTGCAGCTCACGGCCGGAATGGCGGGCATTCGATGAGACTGGTCAACGCCGAGCTGTTCAAGCTGCGCACCACCGCGATCTGGTGGATCATGGCGATCGTCCTGGTCCCGCTGTACGCGGCGAGCGTGCTGGCCAACTGGGCCCAGTTCGCCTCGACCGACCCCAGCCAGGTCGGCAACGACGACCAGGCCGAGCAGGTCCGGGCCGCGCTCGAGCCGATCAACGTGGCCACCAGCATGTACACCAGCGGTCAGTACTTCGGCGTGCTGATCGTCCTGTTGCTGTCGGCGATCATCGTGACCAGTGAGTTCTTCCACCTCACCGCGACGTCCACCTTCCTGGTGACGCCGAAGCGGGAATCGGTGATCCTGGCGAAGTTCGGCGCCGCCGTGATCGTGGCCGTCATGGTCTGGCTGGGCACCACGATCATCAATCTGATCGTGGTTCCGCCGATCATGGGTCAGCTCGACCTGAGCGCCTCGCTGGGCGAGCCGGCCGTCTGGCGGGCGATCGGGCTCAACCTGCTGGCGTTCGTGCTGTGGGCGGTGCTCGGCGTGGGGCTGGGCGTGCTGATCCGCAGCCAGCTCGCGGCGACGCTGATCCTGGGCATCCTGTACGTGGTCGGCACGTCCGCGATCGGGCTCATCTTCTTCCTGCTCACGCAGTACGTGGCCAAGTGGTTCGAGAACCTGCAGGTGCTCATTCCGACCAGCGCCTCCCAGCTCATGATCAGCGGGACCGATCTGCCCGGTAACCCGCCGCGCTGGGTCGGCGCCGTGGTGCTGATCGGCTACGCGGTGGTCGCCGGAGTGATCGGAACGCTCATCACCAAGCGTCGCGACATCAGCTGATTACACGGCGGCCGCAGGCTAGTCTTTCCGCGTTCGGACACCCGACGCGGGGATCGAGCGCGGCCGCCCACGGCGTAGCCTTGACACCGATTCCTTCCCGTCCCATGTGACGAACCAGTCGCGTGCTGACAAACATGGTGAAAGAGGCGAACACGAAAGTGTCGACCCAGCAGACTTCGCAAGACAATCCACTCGCGGACTTCGGTCCCAACGAGTGGATCGTCGACGAGATGTACCAGCGATACCTGGCCGACCCCGCGAGCGTCGACCCGGCCTGGCACGATTTCTTCGCCGACTACAAGCCGGCGATGGCCACCGGTTCGATCGTCACGCCCGACGAGGCAACCGCCGCGAACGCGACCGCCAGCGCGGCCCGCGCCGGCACGGACGCCCCGGCCGCCACGACGGTCGCCCCGGTCAAGCCGACTGTCCCGGAGACTGCGAAGCCTGCACCGAAGCCCGCGCCGGCCGCCAAGCCGGCCCCGGCCGCCTCGAACGGCAAGGCGCCGGAGGGCGCCAAGGTCACCCCGCTGCGCGGCGTCGCCGCCAAGATCGTGCAGAACATGGACGCCTCGCTCGAGGTGCCGACCGCCACCTCGGTGCGCGCCGTGCCGGCGAAGCTCATGGTCGACAACCGCATCGTGATCAACAACCACCTCGCCCGCGGGCGCGGCGGCAAGGTCAGCTTCACCCACCTCATCGGCTGGGCCCTGGTCCGGGCCGTGGTCGCGCACCCGGAGATGAACAACTCGTTCGCCGAGGTCGACGGCAAGCCGGCGCTGGTGCAGCCCGAGCACATCAACCTCGGCATCGCCATCGACCTGGCCAAGAAGGACGGCTCCCGCACCCTGGTCGTGCCGTCGATCAAGAACTGCGAGTCGATGGACTTCCGCAAGTTCTGGCAGGCGTACGAGGACGTGGTCCGGCGGGCCCGGCGCAACGAGCTGACCATGGACGACTACGCCGGCACCACCATCTCGCTGACCAACCCCGGCGGCATCGGCACCGTGCACTCGATCCCGCGGCTGATGACCGGGCAGAGCGCGATCATCGGCGTCGGCGCCATGGAGTACCCGGCCCAGAACGCCGGCATGAGCGACGAGACCCTCGCCGACCTCGGCGTCAGCAAGGTCACCACGCTGACCAGCACCTACGACCACCGGGTCATCCAGGGCGCGCAGTCCGGCGAGTTCCTCAAGGTGATGAACGAGCTGCTGCTCGGCGACCACGGCTTCTACGACGACATCTTCACGTCGCTGCGCATCCCGTACGAGCCGGTCCGCTGGGTGCGCGACGTGGCCCGCACGTCCGAGGGCCAGATCGACAAGGCCGCGCGCGTCGTCGAGCTGATCCACGCGTACCGGGTCCGCGGCCACCTGATGGCCGACACCGACCCGCTCGAGTTCGAGATCCGCCGCCACCCCGACCTCGACGTGCTGCAGCACGGCCTCACGCTGTGGGACCTCGACCGCACGTTCCCGGTCGGCGGCTTCGCCGGCAAGCAGCGAATGAAGCTGCGGGACGTGCTCGGCGTCCTGCGCGACACCTACTGCCGCCGGGTCGGCATCGAGTACATGCACATCCAGGGCCCCGAGGAGCGGCGCTGGATCCAGGACCGCATCGAGATCAAGTACACCAAGCCCGACCAGGACGAGCAGAAACACATCCTGAACCGGCTGAACGCGGCCGAGGCCTTCGAGACCTTCCTGCAGACCAAGTACGTGGGCCAGAAGCGGTTCTCGCTGGAGGGCGGCGAGTCGCTGATCCCGCTCCTCGACGCCGTGCTCGAGTCCTCGGCCGAGGCCGGGCTCGACGAGATGGTCATCGGCATGGCCCACCGCGGCCGGCTCAACGTGCTCGCGAACATCGTCGGCAAGCCGTACGAGAAGATCTTCAACGAGTTCGAGGGTCAGATGGACCCGAAGTCGGCGCACGGCTCCGGTGACGTCAAGTACCACCTGGGCCAGACCGGGAAGTACACGACGCCGGACGGCGAGCACTCGACGACGGTGAGCGTGGTGGCCAACCCGTCCCACCTGGAGGCCGTCGACCCGGTCCTGGAGGGCATCGTCCGGGCCAAGCAGGACCGCCTCGACCTCGGCCTGCACGGCTACACGGTGCTGCCGGTGCTGGTGCACGGCGACGCCGCGTTCGCCGGCCAGGGCGTGGTGGCCGAGACGCTGAACCTCTCCCAGCTGCGGGGCTACCGCACCGGCGGCACGGTCCACGTGATCGTGAACAACCAGGTCGGCTTCACCACCGCCCCGGAGTACAGCCGCTCCTCGATGTACTCGACGGACGTGGCCCGCATGATCCAGGCGCCGATCTTCCACGTGAACGGCGATGACCCCGAGGCCGTCGTGCGGGTCGCCAAGCTCGCCTTCGAGTACCGCCAGGCGTTCAACAAGGACGTCGTCATCGACCTGGTCTGCTACCGCCGCCGCGGCCACAACGAGGGCGACGACCCGTCGATGACCAACCCGCGGATGTACGAGATCATCGACACCAAGCGCTCGGTGCGGAAGCTCTACACCGAGGAGCTGATCGGCCGCGGCGACATCACCGTGGACGACGCCCAGGAGCAGCTGCGCGACTACCAGTCCCAGCTCGAGCAGGTCTTCAAGGCCACCCGGGACGCGGCCGGCACGCCGCCGCGGCCGCGGGTCATCTCCGAGGAGCCCGAGCCCGAGGTGGAGACCGCGGTCGACGCGTCGGTCGTGCGCCTGGTCGGCCAGGCCCACGTCGAGCTGCCCGAGGGCTTCACCCCGCACAAGCGGGTCCAGCAGCTGCTCGAGCGCCGGGCCAAGATGTCGGCCGAGGGCGGCATCGACTGGGGCTTCGGCGAGCTGGTGGCCTTCGGCTCGCTGCTCAACCAGGGCATCACCGTCCGGCTCGCCGGTCAGGACTCGCGCCGGGGCACGTTCGTCTCCCGGCACGCGTCGATCGTCGACGCCAGCGGCAAGGACTACCTGCCGCTGAGCACGCTGACCACCGGCAACGCCCGGTTCTTCGTGCACGACTCGCTGCTGAGCGAGTACGCCGCGATGGGCTTCGAGTACGGCTACTCGGTCGAGAACCCGGACGCGCTGGTGCTGTGGGAGGCCCAGTTCGGCGACTTCGCCAACGGCGCGCAGTCCATCGTCGACGAGTTCATCTCCTCCGGCGAGGTGAAGTGGGGCCAGCAGTCGTCGCTGGTGCTGCTGCTCCCGCACGGCCAGGAGGGCCAGGGCCCGGACCACTCGTCCGGCCGCCCGGAGCGGTTCCTGCAGCTCTGCGCGCAGGACAACATGCGGGTGGCCAACCCGACCACCCCGGCGAACTACTTCCACCTGCTGCGCCGCCAGGCCCTGTCGAGCAAGCGCAAGCCGCTGGTGGTCTTCTCGCCGAAGTCGCTGCTGCGGCACAAGCTCGCGGTGTCGCCGGTCGCCGACTTCACCCAGGGCCGGTTCCAGCCGGTGATGGGTGACGCCGGGATCAACGGCACGCCGCTGGAAGCCGGTTCGGTCAAGCGGGTGCTGCTCTGCTCGGGCAAGGTCTACTACGACCTGTTCCAGGCCCGGGGCGAGCGCGGCATCACCGACACGGCGATCATCCGGATGGAGCAGATCTACCCGCTGCCGGTGCCCGAGCTCAAGGCCGAGCTGGCGAAGTACCCGAACGCCGAGGACTTCGCCTGGGTCCAGGAGGAGCCGGCCAACCAGGGCGCCTGGTCGTTCGTGGCGCTCAACCTGCTCGAGCACCTCGAGGGCGTGCGCCTGCGGCGCATCTCCCGGCCGGCGGCGGCCGCGCCGGCGGTCGGCTCGGCCAAGATGCACGACGCCGAGCAGTCGGCGCTGATCGAGGCCGCTCTTCCCCGTCCGTAACGTCTCGTCGAGAAGGGGCGCTTCGGCGCCCCTTCTCCGTGTTGGAGGAACCGTGTACTTCACCGACCGGGGCATCGAGGAACTGACCGACCGGCGCGGCGAGGAGACCGTGACGCTCGAGTGGCTGGCCGACCAGCTGCGCACCTTCGTCGACATCAACCCCGAGTTCGAGACCCCGATCGAGCGGTTCGCCACCTGGCTGGCCCGCGCCGACGAGGATGACGAGGAGTAGCGCGCCCCCGCCGCCGATCCGCCGGGTCGAGAAGGCCGCCGACGCCGTCGTCGACCCGAAGGCGTGGTGGGCGACGATCCCGGCGGTCGCGGCGATCCTCGAGCACGGTCTCAACCTGCCGGCCGGGGTGACCTTTCTGGTCGGCGAGAACGGCTCGGGCAAGTCGACGCTGATCGAGGCGCTGGCCGGCGTGCACGGGCTGAACGCCGAGGGCGGCTCGCGCGGCGCCATGCACTCGACGCGGGTCACCGAGTCGCCGCTGGCCGGGGCGTTGCGGGTGATCCGGACGCCGGGGCGGCGGGCGAACGCGTACTTCCTGCGGGCCGAGACCATGCACGGCCTGTACACGTACCTGGAGAACCTGCCCGGCAAGAACCCGGACACCGACCTGCACGAGCGCAGCCACGGCGAGGGCTTCCTGACGCTGCTGGAGCGCAAGTTCCACGGGTACGGGTTCTACCTGATGGACGAGCCGGAGGCGCCGCTGTCGTTCGAGTCGACGCTGCGACTGATCGCCCACCTCGACACGCTGCGCTCCGACGGCGCCCAGGTGGTGGTGGCCACCCATTCGCCGCTGCTGACCGCGCTGCCCGGCGCCACGATCCTGGAACTCGGCGGGCACGGCATCCGGCGTACCACCTGGGAAGATCTTGAATTGACCAGCCGCTGGCGCTTGTTCCTCCGTTCACCCGCCGCCTACCTGCGTCATCTGCTGTAGGACGTCCCGGCCGGTAGGTTGAGCATGTGGCACGAAGCGTCTATGTGGCCGGGCTCGGACCGGGCGTCGGCAAGGGAACGGTCGCGCTCGGCGTGGTCGAGCTGCTCTCCCGGCAGGTGGCTCGCATCGGGGTGTTCCGGCCCCTGCTGTCCGGTTCCGGCGAGGACCCTCTGCTGAGCCTGCTGACCGAGCGCTATCCGGTGATGGCGCCCTACGACGACTCCTACGGCGTGACCGCGGCCGAGGCCGGCACGCTGGTGGCCGACGGCAAGTGGGAGGAGCTGATCGGCCGGATCGTCGAGCGATACCGCGAGGTCGAGCGGCGCTGCGCGTCCGTCGTCGTGATCGGCAGCGACTTCCACGGCCCGGCCGCCGGTGGCGGCGACGAGATGCCCCGTGAGCTCGGCTTCAACGCCCGCCTGGCGACCGAGTTCGGCAGCGTGATGATCCCGGTGATCAGCGGCGAGGGCCGCAACGAGGAGTCGCTCGGCGCGGCCGCCCGCAGCGCCTACCACTCGCTCGTCGACCTCGACGCCACCGTGCTCGCCGTCGTCGCCAACCGGGTCCCCGCCTTCGAGATGCACGAGGTGTCCGGCCTCCCCGTGCCGATCTGGGCCATCCCGCACGTGCCGGCGGTGGCCGCGCCGACCGTGGCCGAGGTGACGGCCGCGCTCGACGCCACCGTGGTCACCGGGTCGGACAGCGCGCTCGACCGGGACGTCCTCGGTTATGTGGTCGGCGCCGGTCACGTGCCGGCGGTGCTCGAGCACCTGACCGACGGCGCACTGCTGATCACCCCCGGCGACCGGGCCGACCTGCTGGTCGCGGCCAGCGCCGCGCACGCGGCGGGCAACGTGACACTGGCCGGCATGGTGCTGACGATCGGCGAGTTCCCCGATCCGCGCGCGGTCGCGGTGATCGAGAGGCTGAACACCGGGCTGGCGATGGTGGTGACCCGGGACGACAGCTACCACACGATCGCGGCCGCCACCCACATCGAGGCCCGGCTGAGCACCCGTACCCCGCGCAAGGTCGAGGCCGCGCTCGGCGCCTTCGAGGAGAACGTCGACACCGCCGAGCTGGCCCGGCTGCTCGACGTCACCCGCTCGGCCCGGGTCACGCCGCTGATGTTCGAGAACGACCTGATCGACAAGGCCCGGGCCGAGCGCCGCCACCTCGTGCTGCCCGAGGGCACCGACGAGCGCATCCTGCGCGCGACCGAGACGCTGCTGCGCCGCGGGGTCGCCGATCTGACCGTGCTCGGCGACCCGGCCGAGATCAGCCGGCGGGCGCGGGAGCTGGGCGTCGACATCGGCGCGGCCCGGCTGGTCGACCCGTCCTCGTCGCCGTGGCGCGACCGGTTCGCCGAGCGCTACGCCGAGCTGCGGCGCAAGAAGGGCGTCACCCTCGACCTCGCGTACGACGTGGTCCGCGACGTGAACTACTTCGGCACGATGATGGTGGCCGAGGGGCTGGCCGACGGCATGGTCTCCGGCGCCAACCATACGACCGCGGCCACGATCCGTCCGGCCTTCGAGATCATCAAAACGGTCCCCGGGGTGTCGGTCGCCTCCAGCGTGTTCTTCATGCTGCTGGCCGACCGGGTGCTGGTCTACGGCGACTGCGCGGTCAACCCCGACCCCGACGCGGCCCAGCTCGCCGACATCGCGCTCTCCTCGGCCGCCACCGCCGCCGCGTTCGGCATCGAGCCGCGGGTGGCCATGCTCTCCTACTCGACCGGCAGCTCGGGGGCGGGCGCCGACGTGGAGAAGGTCGCGGCGGCCACCGAGCTGGTCCGGTCCCGCCGGCCGGACCTGCCGGTCGAGGGGCCGATCCAGTACGACGCGGCGGTCGATCCGGCGGTGGCGGCGACCAAGCTGCCCGGCAGTCCGGTGGCGGGCCAGGCGACGGTGCTGATCTTCCCCGACCTGAACACGGGCAACAACACGTACAAGGCGGTTCAGCGGTCGGCCGGCGCGGTCGCGGTCGGGCCGGTCATGCAGGGCCTGCGGCGGCCGGTCAACGACCTGTCCCGGGGCGCGACGGTCAAGGACATCGTCAACACGGTGGCGATCACGGCCATCCAGGCGGCTGCGCGATGACTCGGGTGCTGGTGCTGAACAGCGGTTCGTCGTCGGTGAAGTACCGGCTCTTCGACGGCGCCGACACCGTCGCCAAGGGGCTGATCGAGCGGATCGGCGAGTCCGGCGGCGACGCCGAGAACCACGACGCCGCGCTTCAGCGGATCATGGAAGAGACCGACCTCGACGGGCTGGCGGCGGTCGGCCACCGGGTCGTGCACGGCGGCCCGGACTTCACCGAGGCGACGGTCATCGACGACGAGGTGGTCTCGCGCATCGAGGCGCTGGTCCCGCTGGCGCCGCTGCACCAGCCGGCGGCGCTGAGCGGGATCGAGGTGGCCCGCAAGCGGCTGCCCTCGGTACCGCAGGTGGCGGTCTTCGACACCGCCTTCCACGCGACGATCCCGCCCGCCGGCTACACCTGGGCGATCGACGCGGGCTTGGCCGAGCGGTGGCAGATCCGGCGGTACGGGTTTCACGGGACCTCGCACGCGTACGTCGCCCGCCGCACCGCCGCGTTGCTGGGCCGGCCGGCGTCCGACACGAATGTGATCACGTTGCACCTCGGCAACGGCGCGAGCGCGTGCGCCGTCGAGGGCGGCCGCAGCGTGGCGACGTCGATGGGCCTCTCCCCGCTCGACGGCCTGGTGATGGGCACCCGCAGCGGCGCGATCGACCCGACCGTGATCTTCCACCTGCACCGGGTGGCCGGGCTGCCGATCGACGAGATCGAGACGTCGCTGACCCGGCACGCCGGGCTGGTCGGGCTGACCGGGGAGAACGACCTGCGGGCGGTGCTGTCCCGACGAGCCGGCGGCGACCCGGCGGCCACGCTGGCCTTCGACGTCTACACCCGCCGGATCCGGGAGTACGTCGGGGCGTACCTGGCCGTGCTGGGCCGGGTCGACGCCATCACGTTCACGGCCGGGGTCGGCGAGAACGCGCCGGACGTGCGGGCCGAGTCGCTCTCCGGGCTGGAGCCGCTGGGAATCGCGGTCGACCCGGCCCGCAACGCCTCCGGCGCCGAGGTCATCTCGCCCGGCGGCAGCCCGATCGCGGTCTGCGTGGTGCCGACGGACGAGGAGTTGGAGATCGCCGACCAGTCCCGGTCCGCGCTGCTTCGTTAGGAAGCATGCTGCTTCTTCAGGAAGCATGCTGCTTCTTCAGGAAGCGCGCTGCTTCTTCAGGAAGCTCGCTGCTTCTTCAGGAAGCGAGCCAGACGATCAGGCCGATGATCACGATGACGGCGACGACGCCACCGATGATCAGCGGGGTCTTCGAGGCCGCCGGTGCCTCCGGCGCGGGGTTCTGGGTGAAGGCGCGGAACGCCTCCGTGTTGCCACTCGGATCGACGTGGTTGTCAGACATGGGCAAGACCATAGCGAAACGGCGCCCGTAAGCCACCCCCGGCACGGCCCGCCGGCCGCGCTTACCAGGAGGAATGCACCCGCTCCGGGGATTTCACCCCTTGGTGGGAGTGTTTCGCCTTAGCGTGGTGATCATGAGGACGATTCGTGGGGCGGCAGTGGCGGTCGTGCTCGCGCTCGTGGCCGGCGGCTGCGGCTCCGGCGGCTCCGGCGGTTCGCCCGGGCCGACGCCCCCGCCGCCGGCGCCCGCGGCCACGACTCCCCCGCCCGCGCCGTCGTACGCCACCTACCCGGTCGGGCTGCGCGTGCTGCACCTGCACCGGGGGCGCAGCCGGCCGCTGCCGACGCTGGTCTTCTACCCCGCGGTGGGCCGGCCGCTGGCGCCCGCCGCCTACCGGGGTGACGGCTCCAAGCTGCCGCGCTGGGTGGTCAAGGAGGGCGAGCCCCGCGGGATCGGCGGGCGGACGTGGACGGCCCGTCCGCCGGCGAGCGGGCGGTTCCCGCTGGTGCTGTTCTCGCACGGGCTCAGCGGATCGGCCGAGCGGTACGTCGACGCGCTGGCCACCTGGGCCGCGGCCGGCTTCGTGGTGGCGGCGCCGACGTTTCCGTACACGAGCGAGTTCACCGGCCGCCACCGCTTCCGGCGATCGGACATCCGCAACCAGCCCGCCGACGTCCGCTACGTGCTCGGCCGGATGCGGCGGCTGACCCGGACGCCCGGCGACCCGCTGTGGCGCCGGATCGACACCGACCGCATGGCCGCGGTCGGGCACTCGGCCGGCGGATACACGACCACGGGGCTCTTCACGGCCGGGCATGACCCACGGCTGCGGGCCGGCGTCATCATGGCCGGCTGGGCGGCGCCGGGTGCCTTCGCCGGGCCGCCCGCGACCATGCTGTTCCTGCAGGGCAAGGCCGACCCGATCGTGCCGGTGGCGCGCAGCGTGGCGCTCTGGTCGCGGGTGCCGTGGCCCAAGTCGTACGTGCTGATGCGTCGCGACTCGCACGCCACCTACCTGCGTCCGGGCGACATCGGCTACCGGCTCATGAACAATCTGGTGGTCGACTTCCTGCGCTGGACCCTCGACGGCGACGAGGCCGCCGACCGGCGCCTGCCGCCTACGGTCTATCCCCGGTAGGCGCCGGGCACAATGGGTCGGGTGCGTCGGCGTTCGGTGATCAAACTCATGGCTCTCCCGACCGTGGCCGCCGTCTCCGCGGCCTGCACCGCCCCGCGCCCGCCCTCCCGCCCGGCATCGTCGTCTCCCCTGCCCTCGCCGCCGGGCTCTTTCCCCGGGACGCCGGCCTCGCCCCCGGCCTCCTTCCCCGGGACGCCGGACGGTTCCGCGAGGACGCCGGCCGACCACGCACCCGCCCGCGATTTCGCCGTCCGCACGCAGAAGCTCTCCCTCGCCCGTGGTGACCGGCCCCTGCCCACGACGATCTGGCGACCCGCGACCGGCGGCGTCTACCCGCTGATCCTCTTCAGCCACGGCCTGCAGGCGACGCCCGGCAGCTACGACGAACTGCTGACGACGTGGGCCCGCGCCGGCTTCGTCGTCGCGGCTCCCGCCTACCCGCACACCGCGGCCGGGGTCGCCCAGTTCAACCCCGTGGACGTGGTCAACCAGCCGGCCGACGCCCGCTTCGTGATCACCGAGGTGGTGAAGCGGCTCGGCGGCACCGGCCCGATCGCGGCCGCCGGGCATTCCGCGGGCGGTATCACCACGCTGGGCCTCTTCGCCGGCGAGCGGGACGAGCGGCTGAGGGCGGGCGTCATCCTGGCCGGCCGGCAGATCTTCACGACGCCGCTGACCGGCGCCCGCACGCCGCTGCTGTTCGTGCACGGCAAGCGGGACCGGACGGTCGCCTACGCCGACGGTCGCGCCGTCTACGACGCGGTCAGCTGGCCCAAGGCGTTCCTGACGGTCACCGACGGCGGGCACACGCCGACCGGCCGCCAGCTCGACGTCGTGGCCGGGACCAGCACGGATTTCCTGCGCTGGTCCCTCTACGGCGACGCCGCCGCCAAGGCCCGCCTTCCGCGCGACGCCACCCGCGGCGGTCTGGCCACCCTCGCCGACCGGCTCTAGTGCAGGAAGTCGAGCGCGACCTTGCCGAAGACGTCACCGCCGGCCAGGTGGGCGAAGGCGTCGGCCACCGCGGTGAAGCCGTAGGTCGAGTCGATCACCGGGCGAACGTCCTTCTCGACGCACAGGTCCAGCAGCGCCGACAGCTCGTCGCGGGTGCCCATCGAGCTGCCGAGCAGCTCCAGCTGCATGGCGAAGAGCCGCCGCAGGTCGACGGTCGCCAGGTGGCCGCCGGTCGCGCCGCAGACCACGATGCGCGCGCCCGGGGCCGCGCATTTCATCGAGTGGTCGAAGGTCGGCGCGCCCACCGACTCGATGACGACGTCGACCCGCTCGGGCAGGCGGGCGCCGGGCTCGACCGCCGTGGCGCCCAGCTCGGCGATGCGCTCCCGCTTGCCCGGGTCGCGGCTCGACGCGTACACCCGCTTGCCCATCGCCAGCGCGAGAACGACCGCCGCGGTGGCCACCCCGCCGCCCGCGCCCTGCACCAGCACCGCGGAACCGTCGTGCACCCGGCCGCGCGTGGTCAGCATGTGGAAGGCGGTGAGCCAGGCCGTGGGCAGGCAGGCCGCCTCGAGGAAGGACACCCCGGCCGGCTTGGGAACCAGGTTCTCCGGCGGCACCGCGACCCGCTCGGCCAGCGTGCCCGGATAGCGCTCGGAGAGCAGCGAATAGCCCCGCGGATCACCCTTGTCGACCACCACGGGGTAGATGACCACCTCGTTGCCCTCGGGGTCGATGCCGGCCGCGTCGCAGCCCAGGATCATCGGGAGCCGGTCGGCCGGCAGCCCGACGCCGCGCAACGACCAGATGTCGTGGTGGTTGAGCGAGGCGGCCCGGACCTCCACCGTCACCCAGCCGTCGGGCGGCGTGGGATCGGGCGCGTCGGTGACGGTGAGGGCGCGGAGCGGGTGTTCCGGATCGGCGGCGGTGGCGGTGGCGGCACGCATGGATTGACATTAGTGGTTCGAAGGCCCGGTCCGGGCCTTCGAACGCACCACCGCCGTCAGTTCAGGTCGGACTCGCGCAGCAGCGACAGGCTCGGCTGCCGGGGCGCGGGCGCGTCCGGGCCGATGGCCACGTGCCGGCGGGCCACGCCGTCGCGCGCGGCGGCCTGGGCCACCGCGGCCGCGACCGCCGGGGCCACGCGCGGGTCGAGCGGCGAGGGGACGATCGCGCCGGCGCGCAGGTCGTCGGAGACCACGTCGGCGATCGCGTCGGCCGCCGCCACCTTCATGGCGTCGGTGATGGTCGTGGCCCGCGAGTCGAGCGCGCCGCGGAAGATGCCCGGGAACGCCAGCACGTTGTTGATCTGGTTGGGGAAGTCGCTGCGCCCGGTCGCGACGATCGCCGCGTACTTCTGGGCGATGTGCGGCGGGACCTCGGGCGTGGGGTTGGCCAGCGCGAAGATGATGCCGCCGGGCGCCATGCCGGCCAGCGCGCTCTCCTCGATCGCGCCGCCGGAGACGCCGATCAGCACGTCGGCGCCGATCAGGGCCTCGCCGATGCCGCCGCTGCGGCCGGAGAAGTTGGTGGTGGCCGCCAGCTCCGCCTTGGTCGGGCCGAGGTCGCCGCGCTCGGCGTGGATGATGCCGCGGGAGTCGCAGACGATCACGTTGGCGCCCTCGACGCCGGCCGCGATCAGCGTCTTGGTGATCGCCACGCCGGCCGCGCCCGCGCCGCTGATGACCACGCGCAGGTCGGCGAAGCGGCGGCCGAGCAGCTTGGCCGCGTTGCGCAGGGCCGCGAGCGTGACGACCGCGGTGCCGTGCTGGTCGTCGTGGAACACCGGGATGTCGAGCTCGGCGTCGAGCCGCCGCTCGATCTCGAAGCAGCGGGGCGCGCTGATGTCCTCGAGGTTGATGCCGCCGAAGGAGGGCGCCATCGCCTTCACCGCGGCGACGATGCCCTCGACGTCCTGCGTGTCCAGGCAGATCGGGATCGAGTCGACCCCGCCGAACTGCTTGAACAGGATCGACTTGCCCTCCATGACCGGCATCGCGGCCTTGGGGCCGATGTTGCCGAGGCCGAGCACGGCCGAGCCGTCGGTGACGACGGCGACCACGTTGGCCGTCCAGGTGTAGTCGGGGTAGAGGGCGGGGTCGTCGGCGATGGCCTCGCAGACCCGGGCGACGCCGGGCGTGTAGGCCAGGGACAGGTCGTCCTTGCCGGCCAGCGAGACGGTCGGGGTGATCGCCATCTTGCCCCGCTTGTGCAGGTCGAAGACGGGGTCGGCGGCGAGGGCGGGATCGAGCTCGAAACTGAAATAAGACACGGTGACTCCACACGGCATCGACGTTGACACGGTGCACCGGCGCGGTCCTCGTTCGCGAATGTGCGTCGAGCGGCGGTGCGATGCGGGGATCACCCGGGGAAGCGTCCACTGCGCGGGTGTGCGCTGCGGATGCTGGACACTAACTTACCCAACCCGGCCGCGGGTAGTAGCGAATTACCACTCGGCCGATGACATCCGCCACCCCGTACCGGCGTGAGTCGTCCTCGATCAGCGGGTTGTCCCCCTCGACCCACCAGCCGCCGTCCTGCTCGCGGACCGCTCTTTTGACCACCAGCAGGCCGGGCCGGGCGCGGAACCGGGCCACGACCACGTCGCCGGCCCGCACGCGTCCACCGCGCCGGACCAGCAGCGCATCGCCCGTCCGCAGGGCGGGCACCATCGACGGGCCGTTCACCAGCACGGCGAACAGTGGTAATTGCCACCTCAAGGCATCAGTCCTCCGTTGCGTTACCGCCGAGATGTAAGGGGTAGTGTCAACCGCGGATCATCGCAAACCCGTATGGAGGAGTCCTGATGCGACTTCCGCGTTTCCTCACGCCGCGCACCGTGGTCAGCGCTCACTGCGATCTGCCCTGCGGGGTCTACGACCCGGCGCAGGCCCGGATCGAGGCCGAGTCGGTGAAGGCCATCCAGGAGAAGTACCAGGCGAACACCGACCCGGAGTTCCGCACCCGCGCCATCCTGATCAAGGAGCAGCGCGCCGAGCTCGTCAAGCACCACCTCTGGGTGCTGTGGACCGACTACTTCAAGGCCCCGCACTTCGAGAAGTACCCGAACCTGCACCAGCTCTTCAACGAGGCCACCAAGCTGGCCGGCGCCGCGGGCGCCAAGGGCTCGCTCGACCCGGCGATCGGCGACCAGCTGCTCGCCAAGATCGAGGAGATCTCCAAGATCTTCTGGGAGACCAAGCAGGCGTGAGCTTCAGCGCCACCGTACGGCCGGTGCGTCCCTCCGACGTGCCGGCCGTCGTCGCGATGGTCCACGAGCTCGCCGACTACGAGCGGGCCGCCCACGAGTGCCACCTCACCACCGACCAGCTCCAGCGGGTGCTGTTCGACGAGCCGACCGTCTTCGGGCACGTCGCGGTCGACGAGGACGACGAGCCGATCGGCTTCGCACTGTGGTTCCTCAACTTCTCCACCTGGACCGGCACCTCCGGCATCCATCTGGAGGACCTCTACGTACGCCCGTCCGCCCGCGGAACCGGCGCCGGCGCCGCCCTGCTCGCCGCCCTCGCCGAGATCTGCGTACGCCGCGGGTATCACCGCCTGGAGTGGGTGATGCTCGACTGGAACCCGGCCGCCGAGTTCTACGCCAAGATCGGCGCGACGGTCACGGCCGACTGGGTGCCCTACCGTCTGTCCGGCGAGCCGCTGCGGCGCCTCGCCGAGCGCAACTTGCTCTCCCGGTAAGCTCACCTCACTGGGAGGATGGCCACGTGACTCTGATGCACGCACACCCGGATCCGTCGCTCGGCGACGACGTCGTCCTGCTGACGGTGCCCGCCGACGGCGGCTATCTGGGCGTGCTCCGCACGGCCACCGCCGGTCTCGCGGCCCGGCTGCACTTCGCCCTCGACGAGATCGAGGATCTGCGCATCGCCGTCGACGAGGCGTGCGCGATGCTGCTCGCGATCGCCACCCGCGGCGCCGAGCTGGAGTGCCGGTTCGCCGTGACCGACGATGCGCTGACCGTCGAGGTGAGCGTGACGACCGTGCGCGGCGCCAAGCTGCCGGCCGAGTCGTCGTTCGCGTGGAAGGTGCTGACCGCCCTGACCACGTCGGCGTCGGCCGAGGCGAGCGGCCGGCACGCGACCATCCGGCTGCTCACTCGACGAACTGAGGGCTGACCTTCTGCTCGCGCGTGCTCTCCACGATGTAGTCGATGTGACCCGCCGCTGCCCGGCTCGCACCCTCGATGTCCCGCGCCGTCAGGAAGTCGAGAATCTCCCGGTGGTCGGCGTCGATCCGCCGCCAGTAGCCGTCGGGCAGGTTCTCGGTGACATCCGGACCGAACGCGGCGTGGTAGAGCGGCCGCGCCACCAGCTCGAAGAGCGGGTTGCAGGTCGCCTTGGCGATGGCCATGTGGAACGCCGCGTGCGCCGCCAGCATCGTGTCGAGGTCGTCGACGTGCGGGTCGAAGAGCGCGCCCCGCATCTCGAGCAGATGCTCGTCGGTGCGGCGCCGAGCGGCCAGCCCGGCGACCGGTACCTCGAGGGCTCGGCGCAGCTCCAGCACGTCGGCCATCCCCACGTCGGCCGAGTTGGCGAGCAGCGTGAAGCCGGTGGTAAGGCCGTCGGCCAGCTGCTCGGCGTCGGGATGGGCGACGAAGCTGCCGCCGGTGACGCCGCGCGTGGTGACGATGAGGTGCTGGCTGGCCAGCAGCCGGAGCGCCTCACGCACCGTGCTGCGGCTCACTCCGGTTTTCACACACAGCTCCGGCTCGGGCGGCAGCCGCTCGCCCGGCTGCAGTCGTCCCGAGGTGATGTCTGCGCGTAGCTCGTCCGCCAGCACTTGATAGGCGGGAGGCCGCACCGTTGATCCGGTCACCTACACAGGGTAGGCCCTGGGTCCCCGTACGGAGGCAACTTAATTGACGCCGAGCGCTCGCGTGCTCGGCGGCAGCACGATGAGTACCCCCACCAATGCTCCCAACACCATCAGAACGATGCCGAGCCAGAGCGGCCCCACCTGTACGAGGAAGCCACCGGCCGCGATGACGAAGAGCTGGACGACGATCGCCGGGCCGCGGGCGTGCGCCGATCGGCGGGCCAGGGCCCGGGCCACGAAGAAGACGGCGACGGCGCCGATCAGGGGCAGGACGGTCAGCGCCACGGCCAGGCCGACCTGGACGTCGGTGCTGGTCACGTCGAGCACCACGAGGTAGACCGCGAGGCCGACGAGGCCGGCGCACTCCAGGAAGAGCAGCCGCACCGCCCACAACAGCGTCGCGGGATTGTCAACGACTGACTTCTCACCGGTCACTCGAGCACCATACCGACAGCTCAAAAGCCCCTCAGCAGGTACAGTGCCGCCCATGCGAGCGTTACTGGTGGTCAACCCCAAAGCCACCACCACCAGCGAGCGCAGCCGAGACGTGCTGGTCCGGGCCCTGCGCAGCGCCGTCAACCTGACCGTGGAGTACACGACCCGGCGCGGTCACGCGGCCACCCTGGCCCGCGCCGCCGCCGAGAGCGGCGTCGATGTGGTGGTCACCCTGGGCGGCGACGGCACCATCAACGAGGCGGTCAACGGGCTGATGACCGCGCGGTCGGCGCTCGACGGCGTCTCCGGCACGAGGGCGTACGCGTTGCCGGCCCTGGCCGTGGTGCCGGGCGGCTCGACGAACGTCTTCGCCCGCGCGCTCGGCCTGCCGCGCGACTGGGTCGACGGCACCAGCGTGATCCTCGAGGCGCTGCGCGAGGGCCGGCACCGGGTGATCGGGCTGGGCCGGGCCGACGACCGCTACTTCACCTTCGCCGCCGGGGTCGGCCTCGACGCCGCCGTGGTGCGCCGGGTCGAGCAGTCCCGGCTGAGGGGTCGCAAGTCGACCCCGGCCCTCTACTTCCGCTCGATCGTCGGGCAGTTCCTGGTCGGCGACGATCGCAAAACGCCGCCGATCACGATCGAGCGCCCGGGCGAACCGTCCGAGATCGACCTCGGCACGGTGATCGTGCAGAACACGGCGCCCTGGACCTATCTGGGCGACCGGCCGATCAACCCGAGCTCCGGCGCGTCCTTCGACCGCGGCCTCGATGTGCTGGCTTTACGCCGGTTGGCCGTGACGAGCACCACACGTACGCTCGCTCAGCTCGCCACCCGCAAGGGCGATCCACACGGCAAGCAGGTGCTGCATCTGCACGACCAGGACGAGTTCACGGTCGTCGCGAACCGGCCGCAGGCGTTCCAGCTCGACGGCGATTACTTAGGGGAGCGGCAGAAGGTGCACTTCGTGTCCGTCCCCGAAGCGCTACGTGTGATCTGCTGACGCCTGGGTACCTCAGTCACGATCCGTTACAGAAAGACGGGCAAAAGGTCGGCAAGAGGGCCGGGACCGTACTACATTGATGGGAGCGTTGGTCATCCGGCTGCGGCAGTACGCGCAGAACCGGACAAAGGGGTCGTGAGCCAGCTCACCCGCCGGGAGAAAATTCCGCCGCTACCCTTGACATCGCACGAGTTCGTGAAAGCATTCACAAGCGATAAGAAGTAACCGGTTGCTGCTTGCGCGCGTTCCTAATCCAGAAGCGCCGAACGGCCCGGAGTAACACCCAAAAGCTTGCTGACGCCACGGCGATCAGACGGGCCCCCGCCCGACGGCCGCCACCGCGCACGCATAGGTAATACCGGTACGCGATTCATTACCCCATCCGAAACAAGGAGTGTTGCCGCCATGGACTGGCGTCACGATGCGATCTGCCGCGACGAGGACCCGGAGCTGTTCTTCCCGATCGGGACGTCCGGCCCCGCGCTCCTGCAGGTCGAGCAGGCCAAGGCCGTGTGCCGGCGGTGCCCCGTGACCTCCGAATGCCTTTCGTGGGCACTCGAGTCCGGTCAGGACGCCGGCGTCTGGGGCGGGATGAGCGAAGACGAGCGGCGCGCCGTGAAGCGTCGCGGCGGCCTCCGGGTCGGCGCTCCCACCGCCTGAACCAATCCCCTCGAAGCATTTGCGCCCCGGGCCGATCGGCACCGGGGCGTCTTGCTGTTCCGGATCGATTACGGAGAGCGCGGATTCCTGAGAGCTTGCCGTGAGTCTTCCGGCGCCTCTTCCGGAGAGCGCGAATTCGATCACGTTCGGCTTCATCGAGATTCACGAAATGATCTCGAAATGGCGAGCCGCGGCACCGAAAGTCCGAGTCACCTCACCCTCCGCTTCGGACCCCGCCCGGCGTGACATCGCAGGGAAGGGTTGGTCACGCAGAGTCGCCATCGAGGGATGATGGGGTCCGCCTCATGTGGACAGCCCGCGAGAAATGTCGTAGGCGGGCCGTATCGTCAGCCCCACCCAGTTCGGGGTGGGGCCTCGGCGCGGGCTTCGGCGAGAGATCGCAAGCGTCGACCCTCACCACGTACCGGGCTTGAGCGGCGCCTCTCAGGCCACGTGTCGCTTGAGCGCCCGCCCTCAAACCACGTGCCGCTTCAGCGCCCACCCTCGGGCCACCTGTCGCTGGAGCGCCCACCCTCGGCCCACCTGTCGCTTCAGCGCCCACCCTCGGGCCACCTGTCGCTGGAGCGCCCACCCTCGGCCCACCTGTCGCTTGAGCGGGCACCCTCAGGCCACGTGCCGCTTGAGCGCCCACCCTCAGGCCGCCTGTCAACTAAACGTGGGCCCTCGGGCCAGCTGTCGGCTTCGGCGCCGGGCTTCAGGCGGCGGCCGGCAGGCGGGAGGCGACCGCGTTCACTCGCTCGGCGACCAAGCTCACGATCTCGGGCGCGTCCGTGAGTGGCTCTGCGACCGCAACGGCGCCGGCCTCCAGCGCCGACCGAGCGGCCACGTCGTAGAGGTAGCCGGGCGCCAGGAAATACGAAGCCACCCCGATGCGGCGCGCACCGGAGGCCCTCAGGAGATCGACAGCGCTGCCCGGTAGCGGCGGGGCGGCCGAGGCATAGCCGACGGCGCACGGAAGGCTCAGACGGGCGCTGAGGGCCTCGGCGGCCCATTCGACCGTGGTTCGCGCGGCGGCGTTCCGCGTTCCCGCCGCGGCCAGCACTACGCCATCGAGCCCTGCCGTCGGCAGACGCCGCACCAGAGCATCGATGAGCAAAGACGGCACCAAGCCGGCAAACGAGCACGACGGCACCAGGCCGGCCGCCAAGGGCGGGGCCGCCAGGGGCGCGGCCGACGAGGGCGACGGGGCCAAGCCGGCCGACGAGGGCGACGGGGCGAGGGCGGCAAACGAGGGCGACGGGGCGCCCGCCGGGCCGTAGGACGGGACGAGCACCGGGCCGGACGCCGACTCCGGGACCGGGCCCAGCACGTCGGCCAGCGCTACCGAGACCGGCAGGTCGGCCGCGTCGGTCAGGACCGCGGGGATGTCCACCCGGCCGTGGAACGCCTTGGTCAGCAGCAGCGGGACGACTACCGCCCGGCGGCCGGGCAGCGCGGCCAGAACGTCGAGCGGGCGCGGTCCGGCGTGGTCGAGGTAGGTCGCGAAGACATCCCAGTCCGGCACCGCACGGCGAACCGCCCGGGCCAGCGCCTCGGTCGCCGCCGCGCCGCGCGGGTCCCGGCTGCCGTGCGCCACCAAAACCACGGCCAGCCGATCAGCGCCAGGCCGAGCGGCAAGCCGCTCAGCAGCGGGCCGATCAGCGCCGGACAGAGCGGCCAGCCGCTCAGCAGGACTCAGACGTGCAGGCCGCATTCGGTCTTCTCGAACATCGCCCACCGGCCGGCCCTCGGGTCCTCGCCGGCCTTGGTGCGCCGGGTGCACGGCCAGCAGCCGATCGACCCGTACCCCTTCTTGAACAGCTCGTTGACCGGCACGTTCCACCGGCTGATGTAGCGGTCGACGTCGGCCTGCGTCCACGCCGCGATCGGGTTGACCTTGACCTTGCCCTTCTTCGCGTCGAAGGCGACCATCGGCGTGTTGGCCCGGGTCGGCGACTCGTCGCGGCGCAGGCCGGTGGCCCATGCGTCGTACTCGACCAGGGCGCGCTCGAGCGGCTCGACCTTGCGCATGAAGCAGCACTCGTCGGGGCTGCGGGCGAACAGGCGCGGCCCGAACTCGCCGTCCTGCTGGCCCACCGTCATCCGCGGGCGGATCGAGCGGACGTTCACGTCCATGGTGGCGGCGACGGTGTCGCGGACCTTCAGCGTCTCCGGAAAGTGCAGGCCGGTGTCGAGGAAGACCACGTCCACGCCGGGGGCGACCCGGGAGAACAGGTGGGCCACGACGGCGTCGGCCATCGAGCTGGTCACGCAGAAGCGCGCGCCGAACGTGTCGGTCGCCCACTTGGCGATCTGCTCGGCGGGAGCGCCCTCGAGCGCGGCGGCGGCGTCCAGCGCGAGGGCCTTGAGCTCCTCCGGCGTACGGCGTCCGGCTTCGGTGACAGCCGGCGCACCGCCCAGGGACACCAGGTTGAGAGAGGTAGCGGCCACGATGGTCATCGGTTGACTCCCTTGGAGAGCGACGACAGCAACCCGTTGAACTTGACCGTGAAGACCCGGCGGCAGGAGTGGCACTCCCACGCGCCGTGCGATGCCTCGTTGGGGAACAGGTCTTCTTCCCCGCAATAGGGGCAGTACAGGGGCGCGGAGCGGGCGTCGCTCATTTGATGAGCTCCTCGTCCGCTCGGACCACCCAGTTGGCGAACGTCTCCTGGGCCGAGGAACGGTCGGCCAGGTAGTTCGTGGCGAGGCGCTCGACGTACCCGGGAAGCTCCTCGGCCGTGGTCTTCAGACCCCGGACCTTGCGCCCGAAGCCGGCGGTCTCACCCTTGGCCATGCCGAGGGCGCCGCCGAGGTGCACCTGGAAGCCCTCGACCTGGTTGCCGTCGGCGTCCAGCACGAGCTGGCCCTTGAGGCCGATGTCGGCGACCTGGGTGCGTGCGCACGCGTTCGGGCAGCCGTTGATGTTGACGGTGATGTCCGCGTCGAAGTCGCCGAGCCGCTGCTCGAGCCGGGTGACCAGGTCTTCGCCGCGCTTCTTGGTCTCGACGATGGCCAGCTTGCAGTACTCGATGCCGGTGCAGGCCATCGTGCCGCGCCGCCAGGCCGAGGGGCGCGCCTCGAGCCCGATGCCACGCAGCCCGCTGATCAGCGACTCGACCTGGTCGTCGGCGACATCGAGAACGAGCAGTTTCTGGTACGGCGTGAGCCGCACCCGCTGCGAGCCGTGCGCCTCGACCAGGTCCGCCAGCTGCGCCAGCTGGGTGCCGGACGAACGGCCCACGACCGGGGCCGCCCCGACGTAGTTCCGGCCGTCGCGCTGCTTGTGCACGCCGATGTGGTCGATCGGCTTCTCGGGCAGCTCCGGCGCCGGGCCGTCGACGAGCGCGCGGCCGAGGTACTCCTTCTCCAGGACCTCGCGGAACTTCGCGGTGCCCCAGTCGGCGAGCAGGAACTTCAGCCGGGCGCGGTGGCGCAGGCGCCGGTAGCCGTAGTCGCGGAAGATGCCGACGACGCCCTCCCAGACGTCCGGGATCTCGTCCAGCGGCACCCAGACGCCCAGGCGCTCGGCCAGGCGCGGGTTGGTGGACAGGCCGCCGCCGACCCAGAGGTCGAAGCCGGGGCCGTGCTGCGGGTGCACCACGCCGACGAACGAGACGTCGTTGGCCTGGTACGGCGTGTCGACCAGCCAGCCGATCGTGGTCTTGAACTTGCGCGGCAGGTTCGAGTAGCGCGGGTCGCCGATGTAGCGCTTGAGGATCTCGTCGATGGCCGGGGTGGCGTCGAGGACCTCGTCGGTGGAGATGCCGGCCACCGGGCTGCCCAGCACCACCCGGGGGCAGTCACCGCAGGCCTCGGTGGTCTGCAGGCCGACCGCCTCGAGCCGGCGCCAGATCTCCGGCACGTCCTCGACGCGTACCCAGTGAAGCTGGATGTTCTGCCGGTCGGTGATGTCGGCCGAGTCGCGCGCGAAGTCCTGCGAGATCCCGGCGATCACGCGCAGCTGACCCAGGCTCAGGGCGCCACCGTCGATGCGTACGCGCAGCATGAAGAACTTGTCCTCGAGCTCCTCGGGCTCGAGCACCGCCGTGCGCCCGCCGTCGATGCCGGCCTTGCGCTGCGTGTAGAGGCCCCACCAGCGGAAACGGCCCCGCAGGTCGGCCGGGTCGATCGAGTCGAACCCCCGGTGGGCGTAGATGTTCTCGATGCGCGCGCGGACGTTGAGGGGGTTGTCGTCCTTCTTGCTGCGCTCATTGGGGTTGAGCGGCTCGCGGTGTCCGAGCGCCCACTGACCCTCGCCGCGCGCCTTGCGGGGGCGGGCGGTGGGTGTGCCTGGGGTGCTGCTGGGCGCCATGTCGGCGGTCCTCCGGGGTTGCGTGGGCGCGCTGGGACGCTCACGGCATTTGGAGGACTCGTGACTTCTGTGTCAGGAGAGTGCCGGCGCGTCTTGCGCGCCCGAACTCAAATCGGGCGGCGTCAGTAAGCCGGACACATCGCGCTGCGGACACGCCCGTAGTCGACGTGGCGACGAGCCACGAAGCGGCGGTCAACTGCAGCGGTCATGTGAGCTAGCCTCTCACGCCCCGCCCTTCTGGGCCAGTGCGGTCCAGATTCCGGGAGTGTGGGGCGCAACACGCCGTTAACGTTTGCCCAGCGGTACCACCAGCACCGCTTCGGTGCCGCCGCCGGCCCGATTGCGCAGCTCGATGCTCCCGCGCAGCTCACCGGTGGCGAGCGCGCGCACGATCTGCAGGCCGAGCCGCCCGCTCGAGTCGGCCGCGAATTCCGGCGGCAGGCCCTGCCCGTTGTCGGCGACGGTCACGTGCAGCTGCTTGCGGAAGCGGTGGGCCGAGACGACGACCTCGCCGGTCTCCTTCTCGGCCGGCTCGTCGTCCTCGTCGGCCGGGAAGCCGTGCTCGACCGCATTGATCAGCAGCTCGTTCAGGACCATCACCAGGGAGGTGGCGATCTCGGCCGGCAGCACGCCGAACGTGCCCTCGCGCCGCATCTCGACCGGGTAGCTGGTCGACGCGACCTCGGTCGCCGCGCTCGCCACCCGGTCGACGATGCCGTCGAACTCGACCGCCTCGTCGCTCGACATCGACAGCGTCTCGTGCACGAGCGCGATCGACGCGACCCGGCGCACCGACTCCTGCAGGGCCATCCGGGCCTCGGGCGCGTCCACCCGGCGGGCCTGGAGGCGGAGCAGCGCGGCCACGGTCTGCAAGTTGTTCTTGACCCGGTGGTGGATCTCCCGGATCGTGGCGTCCTTCGTCATCAGGGCGCGGTCCCGGCGGCGTACCTCGGTGACGTCGCGGACCAGCACCAGCGCGCCGATCGGCACCCCGGCCGGCAGCAGCGGCAGGGCCCGGGTCAGCACGGTCGCGCCGCGGGCCTCCACCTCCTGCCGGGGCGGGAACTCGCCGCGCAGCGACGCCAGGATCTTCTCGGCGGCGTCGTTGCCCTCCAGCGGGTCGGCGGCCAGCCGGCTGGTCAGCACCGAGAGCTCCTCGCCCACGAGGTGGGCGTTGAAACCGAGGCGACGGTACGCGGACTGGGCGTTCGGGCTGGCGTAGGTGACCTTGCCGCTCGCGTCGAGCCGGATCAGCCCGTCGCCGACGCGGGGCGCCGACGTGGTCTCGCCCGGGTGCCGGGGCGGTGGGAACGTGCCGTCGGCCACCATCTGCGCGAGGTCGTCGGCCGTGGTCAGGTAGTTGAGCTCGAGCTGGCTCGGGGTCCGGGCGGTGGACAGGTTCGTGTCCCGGCCGATGACCGCGATGACCTCGCTCCAGCCCTCCTCGCGGTCGGTCTCGTCGCGCAGCCGCACCGGGATCGCCTCGTGCCGGGCGGGCGTGTCGCCGTACCAGACCGGATCGCCCTCGCGCCAGATGCGCTCCTGGGTGAAGGCGATGTCGAGGTGCGCCACCTCCGGGCCGCCGACGATCTTGCCGACCTGGTCGTCCTGGTACGCGGTCGGCGCCGTGGTCGGGCGCACCTGCGCGACGCAGAGGAAGTCCCGCGGCCGGCCCGGCTCGGACCGGACCGGCACCCACATCAGCAGGTCGGCGAAGGAGAGATCGGACAGCAGCTGCCAGTCGCCGGCCAGCCGGTGCAGGTGGTCGATGTCGGCGGGGCCGAGGGCGGTGTGCTCCTCGGCCAGATCACGCAGGGTGGACACGCCTTCTTTCTACAGGGTGGTGGTTACCTTCTTGAGTCCGCGCGGCGCGTCCGGGTCCTCGCCGCGAGCCAGCGCGAGCGCCAGGGCCAGCTTCTGCAACGGCAGGATGTCGAGCAGCGCGCTGTGCCGCTCGTCGGCGACGGCCGGCACGGGCAGCCGGCCGGCGGCGCCGGGGATGTCGTCGGCGCCGATGGTCACCACGTCGGCCCGCCGCTCGGCCAGCCGGGTCACCACGTCACGCATCGACCGGCCGCCCGGGCCGTTCCCGACCACGGCCAGCACCGGCACGTCCGGGTCGGTCATCGCGAGCGGCCCGTGCAGCAGATCGGCGCCGGAGAAGGACAGGGCCGGCAGGTACGAGGTCTCCATCAGCTTCAGGGCCGCCTCGCGCGCGGTCGGGTACGCGTACCCCCGCGCCGTGGTCACCAGGCGCGACGCGAAGCGGTAGCGCTGCGCCAGGTCGTCGGCCGTCGGGTCGGCCAGCGCGTCCTCGGCGAGCTGGGGCAGCTTGTCCAGCGCCGCGCGCTCCTGGTCCGGCAGTCGCCCGTCGCCGGCCCGGATCCCCTCGATGAGCAGGAGCAGGGCGAGCAGCTCGGCGGTGTACGTCTTGGTGGCCGCCACCGCCCGCTCGTGCCCGGCGGCGACGTCGATCGACAGCTCCGCGGCCTGGGCCAGCGGCGACCCGGGGTTGTTGGTGACCGCGAGCGTGAGGCCGCCGGTCTCCCGGGCCGCGCTGAGCACGCCGGTGAGGTCGGGTGAGCCGCCGCTCTGGCTGACCCCGATCACCAGCGTGTCGCGGAAGTCGGGCCGGGCGCCGTACAGCGTGATCGCGCTCGGCGACGCGCTGGCCACCGGCAGCCCGAGGCGGATCTCGGTGAGGTACGCGCCGTAGAGGGCCGCGTGGTCCGAGGTGCCACGCGCGACGAACATGACGCTGCGCGGCTTGCGGCGCGCCACCTCGGCCGCGATACCGGCGATGGCACCGGCGTGCTCGGCGTCCAGCAGCCGGGCGAAACCGGCCGGTTGTTCCGCTATGTCCGCCGCCATGCCCTGGCCCCGCTGCACCACGTGTTCCTCCCCTGTTGAGCACTTCTCGCGCGATCGGTGCGCAGTCTTGCAAGAAAGAGATTACTTCGTCAACGTTTCGCGCAGCAATGCGCAGCAGGCAGGGACTGACATTAGGGGTCCTCTTCCCCTACTGTTCTCGCCGTGGAACAACGCCGTGCCGCCGACCGAGCGATTGAGCAGGCAAGATCGGCTCTGGCACGCGACGAGCCGGAGTCCGCCGCCGATCATCTGGCCGGCGCGCTCACGCATGCCCCGACCCTGCCCGAGGCGCACGAGCTGCTCGGCCGCCTCGCCGCGCAGCCGGGCGGCGGTCTCGACCTGTTCCCGCTGGCGCCGCACGTGACGGCCGGCGGGCTGGCCGCGCGGGCCCACCTGCTCGCCGCCGCCGGCCACCCGGAGGACGGCCTGCCCCTGCTCGCCGCGGCCAGCGGGCGCGCGCCCGGCAGCGATTGGGCCGGGGTGCCCTGGGTCGGCGATCCGGCCCTCGGCGTACGCATCGAGCCCGGCCTGCTCGTCCAACTTCTCATGCGCCTGTGCACCGCCGTCGGCGATCCGGCACCCCCGGTCACCCGCACCACCCTGCGGCCGTACCTGACCGTCGCCCGGTATGCGATCGCCGCCCACCCCGAGCACGCGATGCTGCTCGGCGCCGGCTCCGCGCTGGCCCGCCGGATCGGCGAGACCGCGCTGGCGGTCGACTGGGCCGCGCGCGGCGCACGGTCCCGGCCGTCGAAGCTGGCGGAGATCTGGCTGGGGTACGCGTACCGCAGCGCCGGCCGGGTGCCCGAGGCGCTCGCCGCGCTGCGCCGGGCCGTCGCGCACGATCCCGACGATCTCTCGGTCTACGCCGACATCGCCGGCACCCTGGCCGACCACGGCCGCCTGGAAGACGCGCTGACCTGGGTCGACCGCGCCCTCGAGCGCGATCCCGAGTACGACTGCGCCGTGCACACCGCCCACCGCCTGCGCCACCGGGCCGACGGCGACCTCGGTCACCTGGTGCGCCTGGCCGACTTCATCCGCGACCATCCCGACGAGTCGCACGAGCACACCGACCTCGCCGACTGCTGCCGGGCCGTGCCGTGGCTCAGCGGCGCCCCGGCCGCGGCGCCGCTCCCGCGCGGATCGCTGACCGGCACCTCCGAGCCCACCGAGGAGGCCGTCCGCCGGCTGCGCCAGGTGGCGTCGCTGTCCTGGTCGCACCCGCCCGCCGCCTACGACGCCGCGGTTCAGCTGATCATGGTGCCGCCGCACGACCTGCTGGCCCTGCTCGCCCACCCGCCGGCCGACGTGGCCGCGCCGGAGATCTGGGCCTGCCTCGGGCTGCTGCACCACGGCACCGAAGAGCCCTGGCTCGACTCGGAGCGCCGCCGCCTGCTGCTCGACCTGCTCGACGGCGGTCTCGACCGGGTGACCGAGGCCGCTCTGTTCGCCCTGATCGTCACCGCCTGGATCGACCCGTCGGCGCGGCCCGACGTGGCCGCGATCGTCGCCGGGCGGCTGGGCGAGGTCGGCGGACGGCCCGGTGCGCGCTCGGTCGCCGAGCTCGCCCTGGCCACGCCCGACCTCGCGCCGGCCGCACGGGCGACGGCGGCCGGGATGATCCGGGCGGCGGTCGTTCCCCGCCAGCGCGGCCGGGGCCGGAGCCGGTTGCTGCTGCGCTGGCGGCGTTCGTAGGCGGGTGCTCGGGTCCTAAGCCGCGATCACCGCGATCAGGTCGCCCTCCTGAACGACGTCGCCCTCGTTGACGGCCAGCTCGGAGACGGTGCCGTCCGACTCGGCGACCACCGGGATCTCCATCTTCATCGACTCGAGGATGACCAGGGTGTCGCCCTCCGAGATGGTGTCGCCGACATTGGCGACGACCTTCCACACATTGGCCACCATCTCGGCCCGGATCTCGTCGGCCATCGCGGAACCCCTCTTCGTCGAGCAGTCGGTACGCGTCATCAAACCATGGCCGACTACGATCGGCCCGGAAACATGCCACGAACAGGAGTCGACCCATGGCCAAGAAGGCGCGTAAGAAGAAGGCTCGCAAGAAGAGCTCCGCGAACCACGGCAAGCGCCCCAACTCCTGAGTTCGGGCCTGCATCGCTACTGCATGCGAAAGCCCCGGCAGCGTTGTCGCTGCCGGGGCTTTCGTGTGTCTCGTTACGGGAGGTACTCCCGGGTCTCCACCTGCACCTCGAGCTGGTCGAGCTTGACCCGCAGGCGCTCGCGCAGCTCCTTGGGCGCGGTCTCGTCGCCGCAGCAACGCGCGACCAGCGCCTTCACCTCGTGCTCGATGCCGTACTCGCGGAGGCAGCCGGAGCAGTCGTCCAGGTGCTTCTGGATCAGCGTCCGCCGGTCCTCGCTGCACTCCAGGTCGAGATAGAGGTAGACCTCGCTGAGGACTACGCCGCAATCGGGCTCGTGCTCGTGCTCCTCGCCGTTCACGCCGCTCACGTCACGCCTCCTGGGGTTCCGAAGCGGTCCGGGTGATGCCCCGGTCGACGGCGTACTGCTCCAGCAGCTTGCGCAGGTTGCGGCGGCCGCGGTGCAGCCGCGACATGACGGTGCCGATGGGAGTACCCATGATGTCGGCGATCTCCTTGTATGAGAAACCCTCGACATCGGCGAGGTAGACGGCCAGGCGGAAGTCCTCCGGCAGGGCCTGGAGGGCGTCCTTGATGTCGCTGTCGGGCAGGCGGTCGAGCGCCTCCGTCTCGGCCGAGCGCAGGCCGACCGACGTGTGCGACTCGGACGAGGCCAGCTGCCAGTCGGTGATCTCCTCGGTGGGAGCCTGCACCGGCTGACGCTGCTTGCGCCGATACGAGTTGATATAGGTGTTCGTGAGGATGCGGTACAACCACGCCTTGAGGTTGGTGCCCTCTTCGAACTGGTGGAACGCGGAGTACGCCTTGAGGAACGTCTCCTGCACCAGGTCCTCGGCATCGGCCGGGTTACGCGTCATCCGCAGCCCAGCCGCATAGAGCTGGTCCACGAACGGCAGCGCGTCACGCTCGAATCGCGCGCGGCGCTCGTCCGTGCGTTCTGTCTGGGCCACCCTCGACTCCCCCCTCGACCGCCCCGCCGAGGATACGGGTAGTGCCCCACTCGAAGCTTCGAAAACCGCCGGTGTTGTGACACTCACCGATGGGGTGGCGGGCGACGGCTCGACGGCGGGCCACTCCGGGGCGCTCAGCAGGCTCCGTACACGGCCAACCTCGCCATTGCCACGCGCGACGATCTCGGTTCCGGCTCGCACCTCTACCAAACCCCTTCCGACGTACAAGCTCGCGGGTTGTACAACTGCGATGCCGCAAGTTGCATTCCCCGGCGTCGTTCGGGCCCGCGTCACACCTCCGGATTCGCCCACCCGTGCCGCCGCAGCCAGGCCACCGCGAGCCCGGCGGTCCCGGCGACGCCCTTGCGCAGGTCATGGGTGGCGCCCGGCCGGACCACCACCTCGACGTTGCCGGTGGCCGCGGGAACGCCGAACGGGTCCCGATCACCGTTGAGCACGAGCGTGGGCAGATCGGCGGGCAGCTCATCGGCCCGGCTCTTGTCCGGCTTACCCGGCGGATGCAGCGGAAAGGCGAGGGCGAGAACCCCCGCGGCGCCGAGGACGGGCGCGGTCCGGCACGCGACGCGCGCTCCGCTGGACCTACCCCCGAAGATCAACGGACGATCCCGTACGCCGAGATGCCCGACCACGGCCGTCCAACACTCATCGAGCTGCACGGCCGGCGCGGGCGCTCGCCGACCGGCCATGCGATAGGGCTGGGTGACCAGGACGACGCGCACGCCGGCGGCCGAGGCGGCGGCGGTCACGGCGGCCAGGTCGGGCGCATCGACCGCACCGCCCGCGCCGTGTCCCAGAACCAGCGTGCTGACGGCCGGGCCGGCGCTCTCGACGATGCGGATTCCGGCCGGCCCGCGGGGCGTGTCTACCTCCGTGCTGCTCACCGCCCTATGAAACCAGCACGCCGACGGCCCGACGGCCTGGAACAGGCCGACGGGTCGCCGACTGGTGCTATGTGCCTAGCGGCTGATCGGAATCAGCGTGAGCAGGCGACGGTCTTCCTCGTCGGGACCGTCGTCGACCGGTTCGCCGTTCGGCTTGACGCGCTCACGCCAGGCGACCAGCATGGCCCGGCGCTCGCGCGGCGTCGTGCCGCCCCAGACGCCGTGACAGTCGCCGACCTGCAACGCCCAGGCCAGGCACGGACCCTGCACCGTGCAGGTGCCGCAGAGCGAGACAGCGCTTTCCGATGGCTCGTTCGGAGCCGGAAAGAACGTCTCGGGATCGACGCTGCGGCAGGCGCCACGTGTGCGCCAAGCCTCGTCGGACCGTCGTTCCTGGATTGCTGCGAGCAGTCGCGGGTCGCGTCGTGCGATGGCAACCTCGTGCGGACGCGGCATACGTGCCCGTGTCATCAGCCCACCTCCCCCGTGGGACCGGTGTTGCGCATGGTGACCCGTCCGCTCCCTGCGGAACGGCACCACTCCGGCGCTGGTTTGTATCGCACGGTAGAAGATCAGAACAAGGGTCTTATCTATCTCGAAACAAAGTTTGCCTTTGGGAATGCGGTCATACGCCGACAAAAAGACCTGTTGATCATGAAAAGTTCAGAACAGGGTTGCCGCCGCGTGCGGCTCGACCAACTCCGGCGCGTTGTTGCGAACGTTGCCGACCGCGGGGCCCACCGGTCGCACTTCGATGGCCTCCAGCTCACTGTCGGTCATCGGGCGCAACAGCTCGACCGGCTCGCCCCCGCCGGCCAGCCAGCCGGCCCAGCGCTCGCGCGGCAGGATCAGCGGCATGCGGTCGTGCACCCGGGCCAGGCCGCCGGACGACGCGGTGGTCAGCACGCTGCAGGTGAGCACCGGCTCGGTGCCCCAGACCGACCAGATGCCGGCGAAGGCGAGCGGCGCGCCGTCGAGCGGGGTCATGTAATACGCCTGGCGCTCCTTGCCGGACCGGACCCACTCGAACCAGCCGTCGGCGGGGACCAGGCAGCGGCGCCGGGCGAAGGACGCCTTGAAGGCGGGGGACGTCGCCACGGTCTCGGCACGCGCGTTGATCATGCGGGCGCCGCCGCGCAGGTCCTTCGCCCACGGCGGCACGAGACCCCAGCGCGCGGTGTCGAGCACACGGGCGCCGTGGCTCTCGGAGACGCGCACCAGCGGCACCGGGTCGGTGGGTGCGACGTTCCAGCTCGGCCCCAGCCCCTCGGTGACGTCGACGGCGTCGAAGAGGTCGCTGAGGTCGGCCTCGCTCCGCGTCGTCGCGTACCGCCCGCACATGGTGCGCAACGGTACGCCCTCCGAATCCATCCCGGGGGGCGGGAATGCGCCCGGGAAATGTCGTGGCCCGCGGGCAGAATGGCCACCGTGACCGCTGAACTCCGCCCCTGGCTCGCCCCGACCTCGTCCGCCCCGGTCCGCGCCTCGGTGCGCCTGCCCGGCTCCAAGTCGATGAGCGCCCGCGCGCTGATCCTGGCCGCCCTCGCCGACGGCCCCTCGGTGATCGAGCGGCCGCTGCGCGCGCGAGACACCGAGCTGATGGCGGCCGGGCTGCGCGCCCTCGGCGTCGCGGTCGACACCGGCGACGAGCTGCGCTGGCGGGTCGAGCCGGGTCCGCTGCGCGGTCCGGCCCGGGTCGACGTGGGGCTGGCCGGCACGATCATGCGGTTCCTGCCGCCGGTCGCGGCGCTGGCCGAGGGCACGGTCGAGTTCGACGGTGACCCGCATGCGCGCAAGCGGCCGATGGGCCCGATCGTGGCGGCGCTGCGCGGCCTCGGCGTGGCGATCGAGGCGTCGCCAGCCGGCGGCCTGCCGCTGACCGTCCGCGGGGCCGGCCTGGTCGAGGGCGGCGAGGCCGTGATCGACGCGTCCGGGTCCAGCCAGTTCGTCTCGGGGCTGCTGCTGTCCGCGCCCCGCTTCACCAAGGGCCTGGTGCTGCGCCACGAGGGCCCGCCGGTGCCGTCCGCGCCGCACCTGCGCATGACCACGCACATGCTGCGCGCCGCCGGGGCCGCCGTCGACGAGAGCCTGCCCGACGTGTGGGCGGTCGAGCCCGGCCCGCTGCACGGGCGCACCTGGGTGATCGAGCCCGACCTGTCCGGCGCCGCGCCGTTCTTCGCGGCCGCGATGGTCACCGGCGGGTCGGTCACGCTGGCGGGCTGGCCGGCCGAGAGCTGGCAGCCGGTCGCGCAGGTGGTCGAGATACTGCGGTCGATCGGCGCCGAGGTGACCCGGTCCGAGGACGGCCTGACCGTCACCGGCACCGGCACGCTCCGCGGCATCACCGCCGACCTGTCCGAGGTGAGCGAGCTGACCCCGGTGATCTCGGCGCTGGCCGCGCTCGCCGACGGGCCGAGCGAGCTGCGCGGGGTCGAGCACATCCGCGGCCACGAGACCGACCGGCTGGCCGCGCTCGCCACCGAGCTGGGCAAGGTCGGCGCCGAGGTGACCGAGTTCCGCGACGGGCTGCGCATCGAGCCCCGGCCGCTGCACGGGGCGTCCCTCGAGACGTACGCGGATCACCGGATGGCGCATGCGGCCGCGGTTATCGGGCTCGCCGTGCCGGGCATCGAGCTCACCGACGTAGCGTGTACGTCGAAGACGTTGCCCGAGTTCCCCGAACTCTGGGCGGGACTCGTGGCGAGGAGCTAGACCTGCCAGGACGCAAGCGGGAGTACGACGAGGACGACGTCCGGATCCGGCCGGGCCGTTCTTCGCGCCCGCGTACCCGCACCCGGCCCAAGCACGACGACGCCGTCGACGCGCTGGTGATCACCGTGGACCGGGGGCGGTACGGCTGCGTGCGCGAGGACGGCGCCGCCGACAGCCCGGTGATCACGGCGATGCGGGCGCGCGAGCTCGGCCGCAAGTCGGTGGTGGTCGGCGACCGGGTGGCGCTCGTCGGCGACGTGTCGGGGGCGGACGGCGCGCTGGCCCGCATCGTGCGGATCGGCGAGCGCACGTCGGTGCTGCGCCGCACCGCGGACGACGACGACACGACGCCCGAGGGCCGGCTCGAGCGGGTCGTGGTGGCCAACGCCGACCAGCTGGTGATCGTCAGCGCGCTGGCCGACCCGCCGCCGCGCACCGGGTTCATCGACCGGTGCCTGGTGGCGGCGTACGACGCCGACATCGAGCCGCTGCTGTGCCTGACCAAGGCGGATCTCGCCGGCCCGTCGGCGGTGCTGGAGTACTACGCCGAGCTGGACCTGCCGTACGTCCTGGTCCAGCCGGACAGCGATCTCACCGAGCTGCGGAGTCGCCTGGCCGGCCAGATCTCCGTGCTCGTCGGCCACTCCGGCGTGGGCAAGTCCACGCTGGTCAACCGCCTGGTGCCGGACGCGTTGCGCGCGGTCGGCGAGGTCAGCGCGGTCGGCAAGGGCCGGCACACGTCGACGAGCGCGGTGGCCCTGCGCCTGCCGCCGGTGGGCCGCTCGCGCAAGGACCCGGGCTGGATCATCGACACGCCGGGCATCCGCAGCTTCGGGCTGGCCCACGTCAGCGCCGAGAGCCTGCTGCACGGCTTCCCCGACCTGGTCGAGGGCACGCTCGAGGACCAGCCCAACTGCGGGCACACGGCGAACGACGTGGAGTGCCGCCTCGACGCGTGGGTGGCCGAGGGCAAGGCCGACCCGCGGCGCCTGGCCTCCTACCGCCGGCTGCTGGCGTCGCGCGCCGGCGAGCTCGACCCCCGCGAGAACCCCGAGCCCGACCCCGGCTAGCGTGCCGTGCATGGCCGGATATGCGGACGACCTCGCGCTTGCCCACATGCTCGCCGACACCGCGGACTCGATCTCGATGGGCCGGTTCCGCGCGTTGGACCTGCGGGTCGAGTCCAAGCCCGATCTGACGCCGGTCTCCGACGCGGACACGGCGGTCGAGCAGGCCATCCGGGCGACGCTCGGGCGAGCGCGGCCGCGGGACTCGGTGCTCGGCGAGGAGTTCGGGCGGACCGAGGCGGCGGCGGGACCGGGCATCCGGCGGTGGGTGATCGATCCGATCGACGGCACCAAGAACTTCGTGCGCGGGGTCCCGATCTGGGGCACGCTCATCGCGCTGCTCGAGGGGGACACGCCGGTCGTCGGGCTGGTGTCGGCGCCGGCGCTCGGCCGGCGGTGGTGGGCGGCGCGCGGCCATGGCGCGTACGCGGGAAAGCATCAGCATGCCGCCACCCGGATCAACGTCTCCGGCGTCGGACGGCTGGCCGACGCCAGCTTCTGCTTCGCGAGCCTCAACGGCTGGGACGAGGCCGGCCGGCTGCAGGCGATCGTCGACCTGTCGCTGAACGCGTGGCGCAGCCGGGCCTACGGGGACTTCTACGGGTACATGCTGCTGGCCGAGGGCGCGCTCGACGTCATGGTCGAGCCGGAGCTGTCGCTGTGGGACGTGGCGGCGCTGATCCCGATCGTCACCGAGGCCGGCGGCGCGATCACCGATTACTCCGGGCGGCCGCCGGGCGACAAGACCCCGGCGATCGCGACGAACGGGCTGCTGCACGAGACGATCCTGACCGCGCTGACGACCAGGCGAGTTCCCGGTTAAGCGCCTGGCCGGGCGGGAACCTGGTCTATCGTGCGTCACGTGGTGACACCGGGCTGGTTCTTCCTCGCTGCCATGATCTTGGCGTACGGGGTGGCTAACCTGCTGCAGTCGGCGGCTGCGGCGCGTACGACCGTGCATCACACCTTCGATCCGGCGCTGCTCGTGCGGCTGGCCGGGCAGCGGACGTACCTGCTCGGCATCGGGTGCCAGACGCTCGGCTTCGTGCTCGCGTTCCTGGCCCGGCGTGATCTCCCGCTGTTCCTGGTCCAAGCCAGCGTCGCGGCCGGCCTCGGCGTCACGGCGCTGCTCGGCGTGGTGGTGCTCAAGTGGTCGCTGCCGGCCGCCGAGGTGGCGCTGCTCGCGCTGCTCCTGGCCGGCATCACCGCGCTGGTGCTCGCGGCGCAACCGGCGCATTCGCGCCCGCTGGGGCCGGTAGTGATTCTCCTTCTAGCGGTGTCGGTCCTGGTCATCGCCGCTTGCGGGTTCTTCGCCGTACGCCTGCACGGCGCCCTCGGCTCGGTGGTGCTGGGCTCGCTCGCGGGCGTCGGGTTCTCGGCCGCCGCCATCGCGGCCCGCCCCCTGGCCAACGAGCACTCGGCGGCCGGCTTCTTCGCCAACCCCCTGCTCTACCTGCTGGTGGTCCACTCCCTGCTAGGCCAGCTGCTGCTCGGCCTGGCCATGCAGCGCGGCTCGACGACAGCCGCCGTAGCCGCCATGGACGCGGCCGGCGCCGTGCCGGCCGCAATCGTCGGCCTGCTGCTGCTCGGCGACCGCATCGAGCCCGGCCGCGGGTGGCTCGCCGTGCTGGGCTTCGTGGTCACGCTGGCCTCGGTGATCGGCCTGACCCGCTTCGCCGAGCCACAGCACCACCACGCCACAACACCGGCGCGCCGCTCCGACGCCCGCGCCGGCTTACGGGCCGCCACGACCGGCCGGTAGGCGCGCAGAGGCCGAACCGCCGCCGCCCGCCACCCGCCGCCCGCCACCCAACGCCCCGCCCGCCGCTCGCCCCGCCCGCCGCCCGCCGCTCGCCGCCCGCCGCTCGCCGCCCGCCGCTCGCCACCCAACGCCCCGCCCGCGGCCCGACCCAGCCGCCGCCCGACGCTCACCCCGCCACCCAACGCCCCGTTCGCGGCCCGCCGCCCACTCCGACGCCCGCCACCCAACGCCCCGCGCGACGCCCGCCGCCCATCGCTGGCCCCGCCCGCCACCCGACGCCGGCCCGCGGCCCGACGCCCGCCCCGCCCGCCACCCGGCCCGCGCCCCGCCCGTCACCCGGCCCGCGCCCCGCCCCGCCCGTCACCCGGCCCGCGGCCCGACGCCCGCCCCGCCGCAACCCGACGCCCTGCCCGCGGCCCATGGCCCGCGGCCCGGCGCCCGAGGCCCGACGCCCCCGCCCGCCGGCCCGACGCCCGCCTAGCCACGCCGCTCCGCCAGCCACGCCGCTCCGCCAGCCACGCCCGCCCCGCCTGCGGACATGCGACGCCAAGCCGAGTAAGCGCGCAAACGCCGAGCCGTGTCGCGCCAGCGGCGCCAGCGACCTGTGGATAACCGCGAAGAATGTCAGTCGGGGGTGCTTAGCTCATCCCCACCCAGTGACGGGGTGGGGATGAGACGAGGTGGGGAGGAGACGAGGTGGGGAGGAGACGAGGTGGGGAGGAGACGACCGCGAGCGCCCCGAGACGACCGGCGCGCCCACGACGAGCGGCGGCGCGCCAACGCGGCGGGACCGAAGACAACGACGGGCGCGGCCACGACGACCAGCGCAAGCCACCGCCGAGCCCAAGACAACAACGAGCGCGGCCACGACGACCGGCCGGCGGCCCCACGCGGCCGGGCCCGACAAGACCACCTCCGCGCCCGCGGGTGACCATGGGGGCATGGATCTGGAGGCGCAGCGCGCGCACATGCTCACCGGGCAGATGTACAACGACCTCACCGACGAGCTCATCGAGGCCCGGCAGCGGACCGTGCTGCTGACCAACGAATACAACGCGAGCTTCGGGCGGCCGCAGGCGGAGCGGGAGGCGGTTCTGCGGCGGCTGCTCGGGTCGGTCGGGGCCGGCTGCCACTTCGAGCCTACGTTCCGCTGCGAGTTCGGCTTCAACATCACGGTTGGCGACCACTTCTACGCCAACTTCGACTGCGTGATGCTCGACGGCGGGGGCGTCAGCATCGGCGATCATGTGCTGTTCGGGCCCCGGGTCGGGATCTACACCAGCAACCACGCGATTGACGCGGCCGAGCGGGCGGCCGGCGGCTGTTACGCCAAGCCGGTGACTATCGGTGACCACGTGTGGGTCGGCGGAGACGTGACGATCAATCAGGGGGTCACCATCGGTGACGGCACCGTGGTCGGGTCGGGCAGCGTCGTGACCCGGTCGCTGCCCGCCGGTGTGGTCGCCGTGGGCAACCCAGCCCGCGTACTGAGGAAGATCACCGACGCCGACCGGACCGGCTTCCGCCCCGCCTGAGTTTCTGAAGCGGCGGGACGGGTACATGTCGCCCATGCCCATCCGGCGCATATGTCCCAAATGACGGTCCGGCGCGAGCGCCCGTGACGCCCGCGCGTGGAAATGCGAAGCGGGGACACGTTATGCACAATGGAGCGATCATGTCGAGCGAGGTCCTGCACCTGGTGGACACCGCCCGGCCGCACCCGCTGGTCCGGCTGAGCGGCGTCCTCGATGCCACCACCGCTACGACCGTGCGTAACGTGCTGCTCGACGTGCTCGCGGGGCAGCCCAGCGCCGTCGTCGTCGACGTCGGCGGGCTGACCGTGGACGACCCGGACTCGGCCGAAGTGCTGGGCGAGGTGTTTCGCGCGACGGCGGACTGGCCGGCCGCCCGTCTCACGCTGTGTGACCCGGCGGGGGCCACGCTCTGGCGTACCTCGGGCTGGCGGATCGAGACGGACTGCGACCACGCCCTGGCCATGCACGAGCCCGGTGACGACGACCGGGTGAGCCTCGAACTCGAGCCTCAGGTGAGCGCCGCGCGCCGATCGCGTGAGGTGATCACCGAGGCGTGCCGGAGGTGGCATCGCGAGGATCTCGCCGGTGCGGCCTGCATCGTCGCCACGGAATTGGTCAACAACGTGGTGGCGCACGCCCGTACGCCCATGATCGTGTTGGTGGCGACGACGAGCGAGGGACTCAGCGTTGCCGTGCGGGACCATTCCGAGGTTCCGCCCTCCTACACGGGGGCGCCGGTCGCACCGACCTCGTACGGCGGACGCGGCATGCTGCTCGTCGACTCGGTGTCGTCGCGCTGGGGCAGCCTGCCCCTGGCGAACGGCAAGGTGGTGTGGGCGTTACTGAGCGATCCCCGCGGGTAGATTGCGACCCATGCGAGACAACGACTACCCGACCGAGGTGTCCGACCCGGAAGCGTCCGGGTTGCCCGACACCGCGGATGATGATTCCAGCGCGTACGACGAGGTCGAGAGCGGCCGGTGGGCGGACGGCCCGGACCCCGCCGCGCTCGCCGGCGTCGGTCCCGGCGGCTCGAACCGCTTCGGCGACACCGCCGAGGAGCAGCGCGAGGGCGAGGGCCTCGACCGCCGGCTGAGCCAGGAGGAGCCCGACTTCGGCGCCGAGGACCCGCTGCCGCCGCGCCGCGACCCGCTCGACGAGACCGTCGACAGCTCCGAGCAGCGCGACTTCGACGCCGACGTGTGGGGCGCGAGCCCGACCTCGGACCCGAAGTCGCAGATCTCCCTCTACGACGACGGGCAGCTCGACGACGACGACCCGCAGCCGGTCGGCCGGCTCGTCGCGCCGGACGAGGGCTACGGCTTCGACAACGAGGAAGACAGCGTGGCCTACGACGCGGGCGCGGCCGGTGGCGGCGCCAGCGCCGAGGAGCTGGCCATCCACGAGACCAACCCGCCGAAGTACGAGTAGGGCTCAGTCGAGTCCCTGCTCGATCGCGTACCGGGTCAGCTCGACCCGGTTGTGCAGCTGAAGCTTGCCGAGCGTGTTCTGGACGTGGTTCTGCACCGTGCGATGGCTCAGCACGAGCCGCTCGGCGATCTGCCGGTAGGACAGGCCCTTCGCCACCAGGCGCAGCACCTCGGTCTCCCGCTCGGTGAGCTTCGGTGCGACCGGCGCGGCCGGGTCGGCGGCGGCCGGCTCGCCCGCAAGCCGGCGGTACTCGCCGAGCACCAGCCCGGCCAGCCCCGGGGTGAAGACCGTGTCGCCGTCGGCGGTGCGGCTCACCGCCTCCAGGAACTCGGGCAGCCCGGCCGACTTCAGCAGGTAGCCGTGGGCGCCGGCCTTCATCGCGTCGAGCACGTCCTGCTGCTCGCCGCTGGCCGACAGCATGAGGATGCGCACCTCCGGCACCTCGGCGCGCAGCCCGTTGATCACCTCGACCCCGGACACGTCGGGTAGTTGCAGGTCGAGGACGACCACGTCGGGCCGGGCCGCGGCGGCGATGCGCACCGCCTGCCGCCCCTCGCCGGTCGCGGCGACCACCTCGTAGCCGGCCGCGGCGAGATCGCGGCTCACACCCTCACGCCACATCGGGTGGTCGTCCACCACCATCACCCGGACCATTTGGCCAGCCTAATCTCCACCTCGGCGCCCTCACCGGGAGCGGTGACGATCGTGGTCGCGCCGCCGAGGTCGGCGATGCGCCCGCGGATCGACTGGGCGACGCCGAGGCGGCCCTGGGCCTCGGCCTCGGCCAGCCGGTCGGGGGCGATGCCGGGACCGTCGTCCCGCACGGTCACGACCACCTCCTCCGGCTCGTCCTCGACCAGGATATAGGCCTTGGTGCCGGGTGGGCAGTGCCGGTCCACGTTGTCGAGGGCGGCGGCGACCGCGGCGGCGATGCCCCGGGCGGTGGGGGCCGGCAGCCGTACCGCGCCGGCCGGCCCGGAGAGGGTGACGGCCGGCGACGCGTACGGGCTCAGCAAGGTCATGAGATCGAGGTCCGCACGCTCGTCCACCGGATGGGCCGCGTGCCCCGCCACCAGATTGCGCAGCGCCGCCTCCTGCTCGCCGGCCAGCCGGGCCAGCTCCCCCGCCTCGCCGTCCAGCCCCGCGCCGCGCCGCTTGACCAGCGCCAGCACCTGCAGCACCGAGTCGTGAATGTCACGCGCCAGCCGCTCGCGCTCCCGGGTCGCCGCCTCGATCTCGACCGCCCGCTGCAGCCGCTCCTGGGAGACCTCGACGATCCGCACGAGATAGCCGACCGCGATCGCGGCGAGCAACATCAAGACCGAGCCCGTGTACGCCGCCTGGTCGTTGTGCGCCCGGACCAGCAGATCAGTGGCGCCCATCGCCAGCGCGGCCGTGATGCCACCACGCCGGCCCCAGGCGACCGCCCAGGCGAGCACCGGCGCGACGTGCCAGGCGACCGCGAGCGTGGGCAGCCCCGCCTCGAGCCCGGGCCGCCCGACCACGACCACGCTGGCGGCCAGCACGGCCATCGTGAGCAGGAGGTCGGCGATCAGCAGCGGCGGCTTCCGCCGGGCCGGGTCGGCATAGGCGTACGTGGTGAAGACCGTCCACCCCGCCATCACCGCGAGCACCGGCCAGCCCAGCATCGGCCGCGCGTAGTCGGTGAAGTTGCGGACCACCAGGATCGTCGCGTACGTCAGCGCGGCGATCCGGTAGACGGCGACCGCCCGCCAGAGCGGCGCCTGAAACCCGGTGTCCCGCCCCTGCCGCATGGGTGGAGGTTCCCACATCTCGCCCGTCCGGCGGGGCCCCGCACTGCAGGAAGATCAGACGTCGCCTACCGTCGAAGTCATCGGCACCGAAGTTCTTCTCACCGAGACCTTTGACCACAGCTCGATCACCGTGCTGCGGCACGCCATCGCGTCCTGCGCCCGCGGCGCCGGCCTCGTCGGCGACCGGCTCGACGACTTCGTGGTCGCGGTCAACGAGCTGCTCAGCAACGCGGTGCGGCACGGCGGCGGGCGGGGCCGGGTCGCGCTGTGGCGGCAGGAGGGCTCGGTCGTCTGCGAGGTGAGCGACGCGGGCGCCGGCATCGCCGATCCACGGCCGGCGCGGGCGGCGCGGCCGGCCATCGACCAGCCCGGCGGGTGGGGCCTGTGGCTGGCCGAGGAGCTGACCGACAGTTTCGAGCTCACTACCGGCAGCGGCGGCACGACAGTCCGCGTGTCGAGCGCCGTTTCCTTAAGGGAATCTTAAATCCGTCGGCGCGATCTTGCCTTGGGCGCGTGTCCTCAAGAAAGTCGTGCTGCTGTTATTTGAGGGGGTCGTGGTGCACGAGGCACGTCATCGCACCGTCGCGCGTGCGTGGTGGGTCCGTCCGAAGGCCGCGGCGCTGGTCGCGGTGGCCGTCACGGGGCTCGCGGTGGCGGTCGGGATACAGGGGCGCGGCGACGTCGCGTCGGCCGACACGCACGCCCTCAACCCGGCCCGGTTCGGCCGCGCCGCCTTCGCCGACAACTTCACCGGCGACCAGGACGGCCTCGACCTGAGCAAGTGGCGGCTGCTGCGCGACGACGGCGGCCCGGCCACCGGCGGGGCGCGCGTCTCCGACGGCGAGCTGCAGGTGAGCCGGCTTCTGCGCACGCGGCAGAGCTTCACCGACGCGTTCGGCCACGCCGAGGCCCGCATCAAGGTGCGCCGGGAGAACGGCGTGTGGCGGGCCTTCTCGGTGCTCGACCAGAACGGGCGGGTGCCGCAGGGGACGCTCGAGACGATCGACGGGGGCATCGACCCGACCTCGGGGCGCAACTTCCACACGTACGCGATCGACTGGTCGCCGGAGGCGGTCGTCTGGTCGGTCGACGGCAAGCCGAGCCTGCGGCTGGTCCGCCAGGACAAGGGCGGCCCGCTGACGCTGGTGCTGAACCTCGCGACCGACGGACGGTCGGCGTCCCGGATGACCGTCGACTTCGTGCAGGTCTTCACGAACTCGTCGGAGCCGCCGACCGCCGATCCGACGTCGCCGCCCGCGTCCGGGGATCCCGCGCCTTCCGGCTCGCCCTCGGACTCGCCGTCCGCTTCGCCTTCCGAGTCGCCCTCCGCTTCGCCGTCCGGGCAGCCCACGCCTCCGGAAGAGCCGTCGCCCACCTCGCCGGCGCCGACGACGACCGCCCCGCCCGCCCCGACCACCGCGCCCACCACGTCCGCGCCGCCCCCGGCGGTGGCCGAGTGGAAGCCGTTCACGGCCTACAAGGCGGGCGACCTGGTCAAGTTCAAGAAGGTGACCTACCGGGTGCTCGAGGCGCACACCTCGCTGCCCGGCTGGGAGCCGACCAAGCTGCCGAACCTCTTCGCCAAGGTGTCCTAGTTCTGGGCGATCCGGTACGTGTCGCCGTAGACCTTCCACGACAGCGGCCCGGTGAGGTCGAGGTTGCTGTGCCGCAGGAAGAGCCGCTGGGCGGTGTCGACCCGGGTGGTGTCGCTGTGCGCCTCCTCGGTGCGCATCTCGGCCACCCGGGCATTCAAGAACGTGTTGAGGTACGCGATCTCGTCGCCGCCCTGGGCCGGTGATCTCGCCGTGGTCAGCGCCCGCTGCCGGATGCCGCGCAGCCCGGAGACGCCGTGCATGATGGCGGCGTCGAAGTAGGCGAACTGGCCGAGCGCCCGCAGCCCGTCGGCCTTGGCCAGGCGCAGGGCCGGCTGGAAGTACATCCGGTCGCGCTCGTCCTCCTGCACCTTCTGGAAGACCGGGTCCCGGGCCGCGGTCTTCCAGGCGGTGGTGAAGCCGGGGTCGAGGCCGGCGTGCGAGTCCGAGCCGTCCACCGTGCGCAGGGCCGGCAGGTACGGCGCCAGCACGTTACGCGGCTTGCGGCGGGTGTACTCGTTGACGACCTCGAGCATGTCCGACGTGCCCGAGCAGAAGCCGACGATGCCGGCCGTGTACCCGCGGCCGTCGCCGATGTCCTCGATGTAGCCGTATTCGCCTCGCCACTGGAGCGTCGAGTTCTCGGCGCTGGAGACCAGCTCGAGGGCCGTCTCCTTCTTGCGCCGGTCGTCGAGCCCGGCGGCGAGCGAGCCGCTGGCCGGGCCGACGGCGTGCAGCGGGGCGGCGGATGGGCCGTACGCCCTGATCTCGAAGAGTGAGTAACCGCCGGAGGTCGCGCCGCGCTGGGTGGCCAGCACCCGCAGATAGCGCCCGGAGCCGGCCAGCCGTTTCAGGTCGTCGGTGCCGCCGTTGCCCTTGGCGGTCGCGTAGACGTCGGTCCAGTTGGCGCCGTCGACCGAGGTCTGCAGGCGGTACGTCTTCGCGAAGGCCTTGTCCCACCGCAGGCGTACGCGATCGATCTGCCGGACCGCACCGAGATCGATCCGCACCCACTGGGTTCCGGGCCCGGCCGCGCTCTCCCACCGGCTCGACGGGTCGGCGTCGGTGGCCTCACCCGCCCGCCAGACACCGCCACGCTCGGAGGAGGCGATCGTCGGCCGGTCCCGGCTGAGCAGCTTCTCGGAGTTCGCGCTCGCGGCAACCGAGATGGCCAGCGGCACGCAGAGCACCACGGAGATCCCGGCGCCGAGCGCGACGGCGCGTATCCGCATCCTTCAACGCTAGGTCGGCACCGGCGGGCTCTGCCGCCCCTTTCCGGAAAGTCACCCTGGGCGCTTGGTCACTGCTTCTTCCGGCGGCCGCGACTGATCAGCACGATGGCCAGCACGATCGCGGCCACCACCAGCAGGCAGCACAGGCCGCCGAAGATCGGGAAGAAACCGAAGCCGCCACGGCGCCGGCGATACTTGGCCGCCTCGACCGCCACGTCGGCCACGCCGTTGCTCGCGGCCCACGCGTGGACCGGGATGACCAGCGTGAGCACCAGGCCGGTCACCGCCGCGGCCGCCCGCGACCACCACTTCACCACTGCAGACATGTGCTCCATCCTGACCGATTGGCGCAAGCGTGACCGGAATCAGGCAGGGTAAGTGGGGACCGACAACGCGGAAGGGGAGCGGATGGACGCCGATCTGGTGGCATTGGCCGAGGCGCACGGGGTGGCGACCTGGTACGAGGACTGGCATCGCAAGCGGAAGGATGTCGAGGCGGAGTCGGTCATCGGGGTCCTCGGGCTGCTCGGGGTCGACGCCACCACGCCCGCCGCCCGTGCTGCGGCCTTGGCCTCGGTGCGGAAGCGCTCCTCGCTGGGCCGCCTGCCGGGCACGATGGTCGTTCGCCACGGCACTTCTCGTGCCCTCCCCGGTTCCGCTTCCGTCACTCTGGAAGACGGCGGCATCCTTTCCGACTTGTTAGAAATTCCGGATACGCTCCCGCTGGGCTGGCACTCGCTGCGGGTCGGCGGGCAGGAGATCACGCTCGTCGTAGTGCCGCCGAAGCTGCCCGAGCCGCCGCAGACCTGGGGGTGGATGCTGCAGCTCTACGCCCTGCACTCGGCCGGCTCGTGGGGCATGGGCGACCTCGGCGACCTGCGGACCTTCGTCGACCAGGCCGAAGACCCGGGGCTGATCCTGCTCAACCCGCTGCACGCGATCACCCCGACACTTCCGGTGCCTCCATCGCCGTACGCGCCATCCAGCCGCCGTTTCGCCAACCCGCTCTACCTGCGGATCGCCGACACCGCGGAGTACCGCCGAGCCGACCCCGCGCTGCGGGAGAAGGTCGACGCGCTGCGCCCGGCCACCGGCAAGCTGATCGACTACAGCGCCGTCTGGCAGGCCAAGCGGGCGGCGCTCGAGCTGCTCTGGCCGCTGGCCGGCGACATCGACCTCACCGAGGACCCCGACCTGGCCGACTTCGCCCGGTTCTGCGCGCTGGCCGAGCTGCACGGCGCCAACTGGCAGGAGTGGCCGGAGGAGCTCCGCCGGCCGGACTCCCCCGCGGTCCAGGCGTTCCACAGTGACCGGGTCGCCTTCCACGCCTGGCTGCAGCGGCTGCTCACCGAGCAGCTGGCGGCCGTCAACGAGGCGGCCGCGGCCCGGGGCATGCCGGTCGGCATCGTGCTCGACCTCGCGGTCGGCACCGACCCGAGCGGCGCCGACGGCTGGCTGCTGCAGGACGTGCTGGCCAAGGGCGTACACATCGGCGCGCCGCCGGACGCGTTCAACCAGCTCGGCCAGGACTGGGGCGCGGCGGCCTGGCGGCCGGACCGCTTGGTCGAGACGGGCTACGCGGCGTACCGGGACATGCTGCGCCGCATCTTCAAGGGCGCGAAGGGCCTGCGGGTGGACCACGTGGCCGGCCTGTGGCGGCTCTGGTGGGTGCCGCCGGGCATGGGTGCGAACGGCGGCACGTACGTGCACTACGACCCCGAGGCGATGCTGGGCATCCTGGCGCTCGAGGCCTCCCGGGCCGGCGCCGTGGTGATCGGCGAGGACCTGGGCACGGTGGAACCGGCCGTGACCGAGGGCCTGGAGCGGATGAACATGCTCGGCTCGGCGGTGCTGTGGTTCACCCGCGACTGGGACGACCCCGACGACGCCTTCGTGCCGGCCGCTTCGTATCCACGTAACGCCCTGGCCTCGATCTCGACCCACGACCTGCCCACCGCCATGGGTTTCCTGACCGGCGAGCAGGTCGAGGTGCGGGCCCGGCTCGGCCAGCTGGCCGGCCCGGTCGAGGAGGAGCGGAAGACCGCGGCGAAGGACCGCGCCCAGCTCAAGGCCGCCCTGCGGGCCGAGGGCCTGATCACCGCCGACAGCACCGACGACGAGGTCATCGTGGCCATGCACGAGTTCCTGGCCCGCACGCCGTGCCGCTTCGTGACGGCGTCGCTCTACGACGTGCTGGGCGAGCTGGACCAGCCCAACCTGCCCGGAACCGTGGACGAGTACCCCAACTGGCGCATGAGGCTGAGCCTTAGCCTGGAGCAAATCGCCGGCGACCCGCGGATCGCGCGGATCGCCGAGATCCTGAAGGAGAGGGCACGCCGATGAGCTTCCTGGACAAAGCCAAGGATTTCCTGGACAAGCACGACGAGCAGGTGGACCAGGCCCTCGAGAAGGTCGGTGACGAGGTCGACAAGCGGACTGACCACAAGTACACCGGTCAGATCGACAAGGCCGTGGACGAGGCCCAGAAGCGCACCGGCGAGGGTGACACCCGCCGCTGACCGGCGGCGCGGGCCCACCCCCGATGCGGGCGGGCCCGCGCCACAAGCTTCGCCAAGCATCGGGATGACACGATGCCTGCCATGATTCTCTGGTTCAACGGCGCCTTCGGCGCAGGCAAGACGATGCCGTTCGTCGAATTCCCGACCGGTGACTTCCAAGACCTCCCGCTCTGGCGTCACCTCGTCATCCAGACGATGACCGGCCTCGCCCAGTAACACCCCCACACCTGGGTCGCCCCGATGAGCCTGATCAACGCGGACTACCAAGCCGAGATCTTCACCGGCATCCGCGCCGCCGGCGTCGAACTCCGCGAAGTCATCCTCGCCGTACCCGAGAAAGAACTGCGCATCCGCATCGACGAGGACGCGGTGGACACAAAAGCACGTCGCTGGCGGCAGGACCATGTCACCCAAGCCCTGAACACATTCGCCTCCCTGCCCGAAGCGCACTTCATCGATGCGGCGGACACACCTCAGTGGGGGCGCAGCCACGCTCCTATCAAGTCACGCCGGTCGTCCTGAAGCCGCTGGTCGACCGGCACAACCCACCAAGCCAAACCCGCACAATGCAGGCCCACACTCACTTTACGAGCCAGATCAACCAGCGGTCAGGATCCCAACCACCGCAACAGCGGCAACGCACACCCTGACACTGAGGCCACATTACGACCCGCCTACGACAAAACCCGGCGGTTATCCACAGCTAGAGGGGCGGGGGCGGCGGGTCGTCGTCGACGGCGAAGAGCATGGGGTGCAACGGCAGGAAGGCGTCTCGCTGGCGGCACAACGCGGGTGGCAGCAGGGACGAGCGGTGCTGCGGGTGTTCGTTGCAATGCCGCATTGCCCGGGACATGGCGTCGGGGTGGTGGCGGCCTCCGCCGTATTCGCCGCAGGTTTCGCAGTCCCAGCGCCAGAAGGGCTGGCCCTCGTCGGAGAAGTGGCGGCGGATGCGCAGCGGTGGGCCGGCCTCCTGCTGGGCGGCGGCCAGGATCGCGGGCATCGCCACGGCCGGCGGGGGTCCGGACGGGCGCGGTGGCCGGGGCGGCGTCAACGCGCCCGACGCCGCGAACGGCCTCGATTGGGTCGATGTCTTGGGCTCCGCCAAAACCCCGGACGCCGCGAACGGCCCCGAATGATTCGACGAGCCCGACTCGGTCGACGGCCCAGACTGAACCAAGGACTCCGCCTCGGCCAACCCATCCGACTGAGCCAAGGACTCCGCCTCGGCCGAGGGCCCCGATTGAGCCACCGACCCCGAATGAGCCACCGACCCCGGCTGAGCCGATGGTTCGGGCGGCGTCGGGGAGCCGGACGGGCGCGGCGCCTCCCCGGCGATGATCTGCGCGAGCACGTTGCTGGTCGACACGGCTCACCTCCGTACGTCAGAAAGCGCTTTTTGTCCTTAGTAGCCGTTTTTCCTGCGGTGTTTGGTCCCAATCGCGGAAATTCGCTCCTCCGGCATACTTGGCGGATGGGTCAGCGCAAGGGTTCCGGACGGCTCGTGGAGACGGTCGCCTCCGGGGTCGCCGAGCTGATCCCGGACTCCGACCGCGCCGCCGCGTTCAGCCTCATGCTCGACGGGGCGCCGCAGTCGTACGTCGATCTCGATGACCCGCTGCACCTGGAGTTCGAGTACATCCGCCGGATGGCCGCGGCGATCGACCTGATCGCGCCGCCGGGTGAGCGGCTGCGGGCGCTGCACCTCGGTGGCGGCGCGCTGACCCTGCCGCGCTACATCGCGGCGACCCGGCCGGGCTCACCGCAGCGGGTGGTGGAGATCGACGGCCCCCTGGTCGAGATGATCCGCCGCGAGCTTCCCCTTTCCCCAAAGGCAAACGTTCGCGTACGGGTGGGAGACGCCCGCGCGGCCTTGGAGGGCATGCGTGACGGCGGGTACGACGTGGTCGTGCTCGATGTCTTCGCCGGCGCGCGCACTCCGGCCCATCTCGCCTCGGTCGAGTTCATCCACGAGGTGGCGCGCGTGCTCGACCCCGCCGGCTGGCTGGTCGCGAACGTGGCCGACGGGCCGCCCCTGCGCTACGCCCGCGCCCAGGTCGCCACGATCCGCGCCGCGCTCCCCTCGGCCTGCCTGGTCGCCGATGCCGCGGTGCTGCGCGGCCGGCGCTTCGGCAACCTGGTGGTGCTGGCCGGCCGCACCCCGCCGCCGGTCGCCGAGCTGACCCGCCGGGCGGCCGGCGACTGGTTCCCGGGCCGGGTCGAGACCGATCTCGACCGTTTCGCCGGGGGAACGTCCCCGGTTACGGACAGTGCCGCCGTCGCTTCACCTACTCCCCCGGCCGGGCTGTTTAGTAACAGAAAGTGACGACTGATAGGCCGAAGGTTCAACTATTTCGAGCCTGTCGTGTACTCGTCAGGAAATCCCGTGTGATTCCCCGCCGCTGACTTGTCGGCGTCGATCCCGGCGGCTGTAATCGAACCAGCCGCGTCACTCGCGCGGCCGCCGACTGGGGGGTAGGCGCATGAGCGACAAGTTCTTCCTGGCCGCGTCCGGGTCCGCACCCGCGGGCGACGCGCCGGGATCGCGCGTGCTGTGGAGCGGCCACTGCGCCGTCGCGGAGTACGCGTTCGAGGAGCCCAGCTCGCTTCCCCGCTGGACCTTGCCGGAGGAGACCGAGGTCGTGGTCACCGACGACCGGGTCGTCTACCGCGACGTCACCACCGGCGCTACCGGCGAGCTGCAGTGGCCGTGGCCGCAGCACCTGCGGGTGCAGCCGGGCAACCGCGACACCGGCCGCTCGGCGACCGTCACCCAGATCCAGCTGGTCTGCGCCGGCCCCGGCGGCACGTTTCCCGCGCTGGTCTTCGCGGGCGGCGATCTGACCACCGTCGGTGACGCCGATCGCCTCGCGAATGTGTTACGCCAGGCGATCGCCCGCTACCGGGTGGAGCATGCGACCGCCCTCGGCATCCCGGCCGCCCAGGCCCGCATGCTGTCCCGGCTCGTGATCGGGCCCGAGTTCAGCAACTACCAGGGCGGCGAGGGCCAGACGGTCTCGCTGCTCGGCTCGTCGCCGGTCGCGCTGCAGGCATCCCCGGTCTACGCGGAGGAGCCGTTCCTCGACCCCTACTTCCCGGCGGCGCCAGGATCAACGACACCGGAAACCACGGCCTATGCCACCGCGGCGCACGAAGGCGCGGCATATGGGACGGCGCAGCACGCGGGCGCCGCATTTGGGACCGAAGGCCCCGCATTCGGGGCCGCAGCGCACGAAGGCGCGGCCTACGGGCTTGCGGCGCACGAGGGCGCGGCATATGGGACCGCGGCTCACGGAGGCGCGGCCTACGGAACCGCGCCGCAAGGATTGGCGGCGCACGGCTTGACGCCGGTCCCGGCCTACGAGCCGTCACCGGTTCCGGAGTCCACCTGGCCCGCGAGCGCGCCTGCGGAGTTCGGCGAGACGCCCCCGCAGGTGTTGCGGCCCGGCTTCGACATGGCCGCCCGGTCGCGCCCGGCCCGGCCCGCCGACGAGGCCACGCTGCGGGGCACGCCCGACCTCGAGGCCCGGGCCGCGGACCTCGCCGCGCGGGTCGCCAACCTGGTCTCCGGTTTCGACCGCTACGAGACCGAGACGACCAACCTGTCGGCCTACCTCAGCCCGGGCGACGAGCCCGACCGGGCCGAGCAGGTGCGCCGCACGGCCGCCCGCCTGGCCGCCAACTCGGCCCGCGTGCGAAGCATCGGGCCGCGCCGCTCGGCCGACGACGAGATCGGCTCCCCGACCCGCAACCTCTGACCCGCCGCCACAGCCCGCGACCGCACCGCTTCAGGCGCCCGCGGCGTCGGAGCGGCCGCCGCCGGCCGCCGCCGGGGCGAAACAGCGACCGGTCGCGACCCGCTCGTCGTGCACCTCGTGCGCCCGCTGCAGCAGCTCCATGAGCTCCTCCTCGGCCCGGACCCTGGCGCGGTACCTCTCCGGCAGGCTCTTCAGGTGGGTCTCCTCGTCGAGCAGCTTGTGGAAGATCTCGTCGCAGTACTCGGGGTCGGTCTCGATGTCGAGGAACTCCGTCGCATGCCGGCGGGCCGCCGCCACGTACGTCTGCGCCCGGCCCTTCGGGCTCAGCAGCGAGACCACCACCGTGATCAGCAGGATCGCCACGATCAGCGCGAGCGAGAGGCCGGTGGAGATCTCGGCCGCGTGGATGGGCTCGCCGTCGTTGATGAACGGCACGTTGTTCTCGTGCATGGCGTGCAGGATCAGCTTGACGCCGATCAGCGCCAGGATCGCCGCGAGGCCGTAGGAGAGGTAGACCAGCCGGTCGAGCAGCCCGTCGATCAGGAAGTAGAGCTGCCGCAGGCCCAGCAGTGAGAACGCGGTCGCGGTGAAGACGATGTACACGTTCTGGGTGAGCCCGAAGATCGCCGGGATCGAGTCCAGCGCGAACAGGATGTCGGTGCCGCCGATCGCCACCATGACGAGCAGCATCGGGGTCATGACCCGGCGGCCGTTCTGCACGGTGAAGAGCTTGTCCCCGTCGTACACGTCGGAGGTGCGCAGGACCCGCCGCGCCATCCGGATGATGATGTTGTCGGGTGCTTCCTCCTCCTCGCCGCCCTGCTGGCGCAGCAGGTTGCCCGCCGTGACCAGCAGGATCAGCCCGAAGATGTAGAACACCCAGGCGAACGAGTTGATCAGGGCGGCGCCCAGGAAGATGAACCCGGTGCGCGCCACCAGCGACACGGCGATGCCGACGAGCAGCACCTTCTGCTGGTCGGCGCGCGGCACCTTGAAGCTGCCGAGCAGCAGCAGGAAGACGAAGAGGTTGTCGACCGACAGCGCCTCCTCGGTCACGTACCCCGCGAAATACTCGGCGCCCGCCTGCCCGCCGGCGAAGATCAGCAGGCCGAGCCCGAACAGGATCGCGATCGAGACGTAGATCGCCGTCCACCGGGCCGCCTCGGCCAGCGAGGGCACGTGCGCCCGGCGTACGTGGAAGAAGAAGTCGAAGAGCAGCAGACCGATGATGCCGAGTACGGTCAGCAGCCAAACCAAGCCCGACACATGCTGCATGGCCACATCCTAGGGATCAGTGACGGCGGCTCGCAGTTGTGACGTGGTGAGGAAGAGGACACCGGTGAGATCGGCCCCGCGCAGATCGGTGCCGCGAAGGTCGGCGCCGGTGAGGTCGGCCCGGCGCAGATCGGCGTCGCGCAGGTCGGCCCCGATCAGCAGCGCCCCGCGCAGGCTCGCCCCGCGCAGATCGGCGCCGCGCATCTTCCGCCCGATCAGCTGCGCGCCGCGAAAATCCTTGCGCGCCGTTCCGGCACGGGCCAGATGGCTCGCTTTCTGCAGCAGCGGGTTCGCTTTCCGGCGTACGGCGTCGATGTCAAGCCTTTGAATTGCCTCCGGCGCACCACCCGCGAGGTGGTCGATCTCCGCGAGCATCTCGCGCATCTTCGGATGTACGCGTGCCGCGGCGTCCAGTGCGAGAGCCTGGTCGAGCAGCCACATGAGCTCATGCAGCTGCCGCACCCGATGCAGCAGGCCGAGCATCGCCGGCTCGGATTTCCAGTCCCGCCCGCCGAACGTCTCCTGCGTGATGCGCTGCCCGGCCCCGAAGCAGTCGAACACCACGCACCCGGGAAAGCCCTCCCGCTCGAGCCGCTCGTGAATCCCGCACCGGAAGTCGTTCCCCAGATTCGGGCACGCTTTGCCGGCCGCTTTGTCGATCGCGAAGTCTGACGATTTCGCGAAGGCGGGAGCCACGCAGCAGAGCCCGGAGCACTTGCCGCAGTCGGCTTCGAGGAGACGTTCGCACACCCGAGCAACTCTCTCAGACCGCTTGGGGGCCAGCGTCCCGGGAGCCCGACCCGAGACGCGAGACACCAAGGCACGTCCCCTGGTGCCGGTGTGTCGAACTCACAGGAAATCGCCAGAAATCCGCCCCGCAAACCTTCACTCCGAGAGCCCGCGTGACCGAAACAACAGGTGTCCGAGGCGGGCACGGAAGCCCGCCACAACGAGCACGAGCCCGGCGGAGCCGGGTTTCAGCCAGGGGGCCGACCGGCCAGATGGCTACCAAGACCAGGGGGATAGATCCTATGCGCAGCATGCTTCAGCTCCTCGGCGGCGTCGCCGTCGCCGGTGCCGTCGCCGCCGGGGCGACCGCCTTCACCGGCAGCGGCATCACGCCGACCACGACCACCAGCAAGAGCTTCATCGGCGGTACGGCGCGTCAGCAGGTCTACGGGGCCTCCGTCGACAAGATTGTCTACACGTGGACCGACGGCACCAAGACCGTGCTGACCGGGTTCGACATCTACTTCACCGACACGACGGTTGAGACGAAGGTCCCGACGGTGGCGCAGAACACCACCGGCGGTAGCTGGGCCGGCGCCTCCGGCTTCACCTGCAACGCGGTTGGCACCAACACCGCCCAGGTGTCCAACTGCTCGGCCGCCTCCAACTACACGATGGGCGCGCTGAACTACATCGACATTACTGTCCTCTGATTTGTCCGCGGCATGACCCTCACTCAAGGAATGATCTACCGACGGTAGGCGATCCGAAGGAGTGGTCATAGCACGGCCGGTCCGACGTTACGCAATGGCCGCCATCCTAGCGATGGCGGCCATTGGCGCGTGGGCGATCGGCACGAATCGCGTCTCCTACGTCGTTACCCAAGGCATCAGCATGAACCCGGTCTACTACGAGGGCGATCTTGTCATCGTGGTGAAGGCCAATTCATACAAGGTCGGCGAGATCGCCGCTTACCATGGTTCCAGTCCGGGGCTGAAGGTTCTGCACCGCATCGTCGGTGGGGATCCGATCAACGGATATGTCTTCAAGGGTGACAACAACTCGTCCGCCGACGTCGCCGAGCCGACGGGCGACAAGCTGATCGGCCGAGCCCTGCTGCACGTGCCCAAGGGAGGCATCTGGCTCAGGCCGCTGCTGAGTCCGACCGGACTCGGCATGCTCGGATTCTTGGTCTTCGGAAGCACTGTCGCGACCGCCCGAACGAAACGGGAGATACCGCGCGGCCGCCGACGGAAGAAGGTGAGGGCCATGGCTCGCGGCGCGAACACATGGGAAGCGGTCAGGGCGGTCCTGGAAACCGTCCGGCGTATGCCGCCCCTCTCCCAGGCCGCAGCCGGCCTCATCCTCGTGGTCACAAGCTCTGCGGTCGTACTTGGCATTTTGGGATGGATGCGCCCAACAGTCGAGGCCAATCCGGCTCCCTATGCCGGACGTTCCATGACGTTCTCGTACTCGGCCCCAGTACCGAAATCCCCCGCATACGACGGAACGCTCGTCACTTCGCCGGACCCGATCTTCAGAAAGATCGTTGATCACGTCGACGCTCATGTCCATTACCTGGGGCCACCGGGCTCGCTAGAAATCTTCGCCACGCTTTCCGACGACTCGGGCTGGCACTCGAGGATGGATCTCGTCTCCGCTCGCCGTTTCTCGGGTAGAGCGTACGACGCAACCGTCAAGCTTGACCTTGCCGCGATCGACAAACGGGCGAAGGCCGCGGCGGTGTCGATCGGGGCCGATTCGAGCACGGTTACCATTCAGCTGACCGCCAAAGTCATCAGCGACGAAGCTCCGGCATTCACGCCATCGGTACGCCTGACGCTCGCGCCCCTTCGGCTCTCCGTTTCCGAGAACACCCCCTCACTTGTCGTGCGGGACGCAGCATCGCAGCAACGATCAACCTCCGAGCGGACGGTCAACGTCTTCGGCCGTGACATCATCACTGCCGCACATTGCCGCTCGTGGGCGGTCCTGCTGCTCCTCAGCGCCGTCGTCGGGTGCATCGCCCTGTTCCTTGTCGCCCGCCGCGACGCGCCGGCTCGCACTCGCCAGCAGATCGAGCGCCGTTATCCGCAGCTGCTGGTGCACGTCGAGCCGATGGCGAGCCCGCCCGGTAAGCCGGTCGTCAACGTCGACAACTTTCCCGCGCTGGTCAAGCTGGCCGAACGCTACGGCCAGATGATCCTCACCTGGCGGCGGCCGGACGCGGACGACTTCGTCGTCCGGGATGAGGGGATCACCTATCGGTATCGGGTTCCGCTCGATGAGCCGATTCTGCAGAACGTCGAGCTCATCAACCGCCCGAGCGGGGCCGGGAGCCATCGACGCAAGGCCTCGTCCGAGGTGTCTTGACCTTCGCGGCAGACTGGGCCGGTGAACCGCGCTCAGCGACAGCAGCTCATTGAGATCGACGATCGGCTCTCCGAGGAGGACCTGGCCGATCGGGCGCTCGTCTACTCGCTCCGGCAGGCCGAATGGTATCGGGCCCAGATGGGGCGTACGCGCACCCGCTACGTCCTGTCGGAGGCGGGCGCGCTCTTCTTCGCGGGAGCGGCCACGGTGCTCGCGGCGCTCAGCGCGCCGGCCTGGATCACGGCGACCGTGGCGGCCCTGGTGGCGTTTCTGGCGGGGCTGCGGCGGATCGTCTCGTGGCACGACGACTGGCTGGCGGCCGCCGAGGCGCGCGCGCAGGCGTCGGCCGCGATCAGCCAGTACCGGCTCCTGCCGGTGGGCGAGCGGACCGTCGAGCGGCAGCGGGAGCTGGTGGCGGCGATCGACTCGCTCGTGCTCGACGAGACTCGCGGCTGGCGGCGGCGCCGGCGGGAGAAGGTACAGGCCGAGATCCCGGCCTGACGGCGACCCCGCCGGGCCGTGGTGTTCACCGGCCCGGCGGTCCTGGAACCATCTACAGCAACTGCAGCGTGTCGATGACCCGGTTGGAGAAGCCCCACTCGTTGTCGTACCAGGCCACGACCTTCACGTGCCGCCCGTCGACCCGGGTGAGTGCCGAGTCGAAGATGGACGACGCCGGGTTGCCGACGATGTCCGACGACACCAGCGCGTCCTCGGCGTACTCGAGGATCCCGGCCAGCGGACCGTCCGCCGCCACCCGGTACGCGGTCAGCACCTCGTCCCGGGTCACGTCGCGGGCGACGGTCGTGTTCAGCTCGACGATCGAGCCCACCGGCACCGGCACCCGGATCGAGTCGCCGGAGAGCTTGCCGTCCAGGCCGGGCAGCACCTTGCCGATCGCTTTGGCGGCGCCGGTCGTGGTCGGCACGATGTTCACGGCCGCGGCCCGGGCCCGGCGGGCGTCCCGGTGCGGGCCGTCCTGCAGGTTCTGCTCCTGCGTGTACGCGTGCACGGTGGTCATGAAGCCGTGCTCGATCCCGGCCAGCTCGTCCAGCACAGCGGCGAGCGGCGCCAGCGCGTTGGTCGTGCAGGACGCGTTCGACACGATGGTGTGGACATCGGGGTCGTACGCGTCGTTGTTCACCCCGTACGCGATGGTGACGTCGGCGCCGTCCGAGGGCGCGCCGACCAGCACCTTGCGCGCGCCGGCGTCGAGATGGGCCCGGGCGGCCGCGGCCGACGTGAAGCGGCCGGTCACCTCGAGCACGATGTCGACCTCGAGCGCGGCCCAGGGCAGCTTGGCCGGTTCCCGCTCGGCGAGCACCTTGATGCGGCGGCCGTCGACGACGATGGTGTCGCCGTCGACCGTCACCGGCCGCCCGAGCCGGCCCATGGTCGAGTCGAAGGCGAGCAGCCGGGCCAGGGCCGCCGGCTCGGTGAGATCGTTGACCGCCACGACCTCGAGCTTGGTGTCGCGCTCGAGCAGCGCGCGCAGCACGTTACGTCCGATGCGGCCAAATCCGTTGATGGCGATGCGAGTCATGCATCAAGCCTCGCCACGATCACACGCGTGGACCAGCGGCCGGAGCGCCACGGTCCGCAACGATCTCGCCAGGCGTGAAGGTGCGGCGGTAAGCGGAAGGCGTCGTGCCGAGGATCCGCTGGAAGTGCTTGCGGAGGTTGGCGCCGGTGCCCAGCCCCACGGCGGCGGCGATCTGCTCGACACTCCGCGACGACAGCTCCAGCATCTCCCGGGCCGCGTCGACGCGGGCGCGCATCAGCCACTGCATCGGCGTATATCCCGCGTCCTCCACGAAACGGCGCGAGAAAGTACGCGGCGACACCGCCGCGTGCCGGGCGAGCACCTCGAGAGTGAGGTTCTTGTCGAGCCGCCGCAGCGCCCACTCCCGGGTCGCGGCGAACCGCTGGCCCACCGGCTCGGGCACGCTGCGCGGCACGTACTGCGCCTGGCCGCCGCTGCGGTGCGGCGCCGCGACCAGCCGCCGGGCCGCGTGGTTGGAGGCCGCCACCCCGACGTCGCCGCGCAGGATGTGCAGGCACAGGTCGATGCCGGAGGCGGCGCCGGCCGAGGTGAGCACGCTGCCCTCGTCGACGAACAGCACGTTCTCGTCGACGCGCACGAGCGGGTGTTTGGCCGCCAGCTGCCGGGTGTAGTGCCAGTGCGTGGTGGCGCGCTTGCCGTCGAGCAGGCCGGTGGCGGCGAGCGCGAACGCACCGGTCGAGATGGCGGCGAGCCGGGCGCCGCGGTCGTGGGCGGCGATCAGGGCCTCGACCACGGCCGGCGGCGGATCCTCCCGGTCGGGAAAGCGGAAGCCGGGTATGAAGACGATGTCGGCCCACGCCAGCGCGTCGAGCCCGTCGGCGACGTAGTACGACAGACCGTCACCGCCGGTCACCAGCCCGGGCGTCGGGCCGCAGACGCGTACCTCGTACGGCATGCTCGCCCTGGTCGTGAAGACCTGCGCCGGGATGCCGACATCGAGCGGTTTCGCGCCCTCCAGCACGAGGACGGCGACGCGGTTCAGACGCACGGGGCAAGCGTAGATCCCACCGTGAAAGCATGGCCCGATGCGCGTGGTGACCGACGACGAGCGGCGCGCGCGGCTGGCCGTCCGGCACGCGCTGGCGCCGGCTCACCGCGTGACGACGCCGGAAGCCGCGACCCGCGCGATGACAGTGCTGCACTCGACCGAGCCGGCGACGGTCTATCTCTCCCTCTGGGCGCGAAAAGAGGCGCAGGACAACCAGGCCGACGTACGCGAGATCCAGCGCGCCCTCTACACCGAGCGCACCCTGGTCAAGCAGCTGGCCATGCGCCGCACCCTCTTCGTCTTCCCGCGCGACCTGCTGCCCGCCGTCTGGCCCTCGGCCTCGGCCCGGGTCGCGACCTCCGAGCGGGCCGCGATCACCAAGGACGCGGGCCCCGGCTGGCTCGATCGGGCCCGGGCCGAGGTCCTGACGCTGCTCGCCGGCCACCCGGGCGGCCTGTCCGCGACCGAGATCCGCCGCGCCCTCCCCCGGCTCGACCTGCGGGTGACGGTGACGCGGATACTCGTCCACCTGGGCGCGACCGCCGACATCGTCCGCGGCGAGAACACCACCGGCTGGCACAACTCGCGCCCACGCTGGACGCTCATGCGCTACTGGCTGGGCGAGGTGCCCGATCCGCTGGATCCGGCGGCGGGCTACCGCGAGCTCGTACGCCGCTGGCTGCACAGCTTCGGCCCCGGCACCGAGGACGACATCGTCTGGTGGCTGGGCGCCACGAAGTCGGTCGTGCGGGCCGCGCTGGCCGGCCTCGAGGCGGTTCCGGTCGGCCTGCACGGGGGTCAGACCGGCTGGCTGCTCCCCGGCGATGTCGACGAGGTGGCCGACCCGGGGCCGTGGGTGGCGCTGCTGCCGGTGCTGGACCCGACCACGATGGGCTGGAAGGGGCGCGACTTCTACCTCGGCCCGCACCGCGGCGCGCTCTTCGACCGCAGCGGCAACGCCGGCACGACCGCGTGGGCCGACGGCCGGGTCGTGGGCTGCTGGGTGCAAGACGGCGACGGCGCGGTGCGCGTACGGCTGCTGGAAAAGGTCTCGGACCGGGCGCGCGAGGCGCTCGACGCCGAGGCCGACCGCCTGACCGCGTGGCTCGATGGCTTCCGCGTGCCGTCGGGATGGGTGTCACCGGCCATGCGGGCCGAGGCCGGGATCGGTTGACGTTGCGCTACCCGGGTTACCACACCCACTTCTGGAGCGTGGCGCCGTTGCAGGTCACTATCGAGAGCTGTGCGTAGTTGGCGGACGACGCGGCGGCCAGGCACAGCGTCGTCTTGCTGCTCGGGCGGATCGTGCCGTCGGCGCCGAAGTTCCAGGTCTGCGCGGGCGATCCGTTGCACGAGTAGGTCCAGACCCGCTGGCCGGTCACGAAGTGCTGCGACGGCACGTCGAGGCAGTTGCCCAGCATCCGGATCGACCGGTCGGCCGGGATCCGGGTCATCGCCTGCGCCTTGGAGCCGTTGCAGGCGTACACCCAGAGGTAGGTCTTGATCGCGGTCTTGGAGGACGGCACGTCGAGGCATGGGCCGGCGTTGTTCTTGACCTGGCTCATCACCGGGTTCGGGCCCTTGGCGACCTGCACGATCTTGGCCACGGACGGTACGCCGGAGGCGTCGACGACGAACAGCATGTAGTAGCCCGGGGGCGCGACGCCGCCGCTCGGCGGGCCGGTGACGGTGAGGGTCGTGCCGGAGACCGTGTACTTCAGCGGCACGTAGCGCTGGCCCTGGTCCACGCCGTGGGTGACGTCGGCCAGCCCGACCAGCGCGACCTTCCGGACGCTCGCCGCCTGCGCCGACGTGATGGCGAAGGTCGTGTTGACGCCGACGCTCGCCGGCGCCGTGGTGATGACCGGCCGCGGCGCGAGCTCGCCGCTGCCGTCCTTCTTGTAGAGGTAGGGCGGGGTGAAGTACTCGACGTTCTTCTCCAGGTAGCCGACCGTCATGCAGACCGCGCAGACGCCGCCGCCCCCGGTCATGACCCGCCCGTCGGGCAGCAGTGCCGCGGTCGAGTGGTACTGCCGGATCCGGCTCGCACTGGCCAGCACCGTCCACTGGCCGGTCGCCGGATCCCAGCGCTCGGCCGCGGTCGCCGCGTTGTTCAGGTCGACGAGCTCGGAGTTCGCCGTGCTGGTCAGGCCGCCGGTCGCCAGCACCGAGCCGTCGGCCAGCAGCGTCGCATTCAGCTGCCGCCGCCCGGTGTTCAGCGAGCCGGTGGTGGTGCCGGCGGGGGCGAGCCCGTTGTTGTTGACCACCACCGCGGTCCGGGTCGGCACCTTCTCGACACCGTCCTCGGTGATGTTGCCGCCACCGACGACGACGGACTTCCCGATGTCGTACGTCGAGAAGCTGCCGTAGGTGCGCGTGATGGCATCCCGGGTCGAGGTCGCCGTGATCACACCGTTCCCGGCCGTGGTGACCGTGTACGCCGTCGGGTAGGGGCCGAACGCGCCGAGCTGGACGTCGGGACGGGAGCCCAGGAACGGGTAGACCCGGCCGCCGTACTGGGTGAAGCCGGTCAGCGGGCGGATGGCGCCGTTCGTCCCGTACACCTCGGCGGTCGTCGGGCCGCCGCCGATGATGACCTCCTCGCCGTTCGCCGTCTCGGCCACCGACGGATACCAGCGGCCGGCCGCCATGTCCTTGCCGCGGGTCCAGGTCTCGGCCCGCCAGTCGAAGACGTACGTGGTGACCGAACCGTTCAGCGACTGGTCGGCGTTGCCCCCGGCGACCAGGATGTTGCCGTTCGCGAGGTGGGCGAAGCCGGCGCAGAAGATGTTGGTGCCCTGCAGGTCGACCCGCTTGTACGTGTCGTCGGCCGGGTTCCACACCATGGCCCGGGTGAAGCTGTGGTCCGGGTACGACTCGGCCGCGTTGTCGCCGACCGAATCCCAGATCAAGACCTTGCCGTTGGGCAGCACCGCGTCGAAGACCGGCACCACCGGTGTGTCGACGACCGGGCTCCACGACCCCACCTGCCCGGGGTCGGTGGACACGGCCGCCGCCTTGAGCTTGCGCGCGGTCCCCGGGCGTACGCCGGTCCTCTTCTCGATCTTCTTGGCGTTCGTCGCGGTCTGCGCCTCGATCTCCCGCATCGGCGTGCCGGCCAGGTCCTCGGCCGCGTGCTCGCGCTGCTCGTCGGCGTCGTCGGCGTGCGCATGAGCATGCTCCACGGCTTTTGCCGGAACTGGGCCACTTGCCGCGTTCGCCGAATCGAGGGCGGACGTACCGAACAGGAGAATGGCCGCGATCGATCCGCAAAAGGCCAGGCCACGACGCGTACGCATAGAGAGGATCCTTTCGCCCGGGGCCGCCCAGGCCGGAAACCCTAACCCCTCGTTAAGGAGCCCCTCAATATACGAACGGCTCGCCACCGTTACCGAAGGGTCACCGTTCGCGCCGTCTACTGTGTATCGTCGCGGCTTCGGGGCGCATGCATGACGGGGCTGGAGTTCGTGCGTGAATGAGGATGGAGATCGTCCGGAGGTCCGGATTCTCGGTCCGGTCGAGGTCGCGAGGGCGAGCGGCGACCGGGTCGGCCTGCAACTGCAATGCCGGAAGGTGCTGGCGCTGCTGATCGCGGCGGCCGGGCGGCCGGCCTCCACCGGCCAGCTGGTGCGCTGGATCTGGGGCGAGGACGCCCCGCCCCACGCGCCGCAGATGGTGCGCTCCCACATCCGCGTCCTGCGCGGCGCGCTGCGTCTCACCACGAGCACGTCCGGTTACCGGATCACTCCGGACGGTTGCGCGGTGGACGCCGACCGGTTCCGGCACCTGCTCGGCGAGGCGCGGCAGATCCTGCCCGGCGACCCGTCCGGCGCGGCCCGCATCGCCCTCGCCGCGCTCGACCTCTGGCGCGGGACCGAGGCCATGCCCGACGTGGTGGTCGTGCAGAAGCTGCGGGCCGAGGCCGCGTACCTCGAGGAGCTGCAGAGCCAGGCGGAGGAGATGGTGGTGCTGGGCCGGCTGCTCTCCGGCCGCGCCGAGCTCGCCCTGCCCCGGGCCCGGCGGCTGGCCGAGCTGCACCCGAAGCGGGAACGGTTCTGGCTCCAGCTGATGGTGGCCGAGGCGCTCAGCGACCGGATCGTCGAGGCCACCTCGATCACCTTCCGGCGGGCGCGGCGCCATCTGGTCGAGGAGACCGGCCTGTACGCGCCGGGCCTGGACCGGCTGCAGCGGGAGCTGCTCAACGGAGGCCGGTCGGCCGAGCGACTGCTGGGCCTGATCACGCAACGCGACCGGTCGTGCGCATGACGCTACTTATGTCGAGATCACCGCGCAGCCTATGCGACGGCTTGAGGCTCATCGATGGGCGGAGCCAACCCGCTCCGCACGGGGAGAGGAGACCAAGTTGTCCATGGTGAGCTCGGGCGTGCGCTGGACGCGCGCGGTCGCCGCGACCGGCTTCGTGTCCGGCGCCATCCTGTTCGGCGTCGCGTCGCCGGCGCTGGCGAACACCAACTTCAACAACGACTGCGAGCTGTCCGAGGCGTGCATCTGGGAGGGAGACATCTTCGAGCACGCGGTCTGGGACTACGAGGGCACCGACACCAACCTCACCAACAACTACTACCCGTCGACCGGCGACAAGGTCGACAACAACAGCGGTGGCCTGCAGAACCACGGCCGCTCGTGCGTCGCCGTCTTCGGCAACAACACCGGCTCACCGTCGCGCAGCACGCGCGTCTTCCGGCTCGCCGTCGGCGCGACGAAGAGCATCCAGAACACCTCCGACGAGGACACCGTCTCGTCGATGTCATGGTCGTGCTGATCGCCGCCTGACCAGGCCGGCGGGAGCGCCGCTCCCGCCGGCCACCCAGGGAAAGGAACCAGGTGAAACGCGTTCTCCTCGCGGCCGTGCTGGCGACCGCCGTCCTGGCGGCCGCGGGCTGCTCCGGCGGTGACCGCGCCGCCACCGCCGGGCCGAAGGCGACCAGCGCGTCGTCGCCACCACCGCCCGCGGTGACCGCCACGCCCGCCGTTTCCGATCTGAACCAGGTGGACCTGCCGCTCGACCGGTACACGACCACCGTGGACGAGTACATCGAGCTCGACTACGCCTCGAAGCTGATGACCGCGGACTGCATGCGACGCTTCGGCATCCGCTGGAACACCGGTCCCCGGCTCAAGCTCTACGCCCTGCGCGACCGCACCAACCGGCTCGGCCTGATCGACGAGGCGGTCGCGGCCCGGGCCGGCTACCACAACGATCCGGCGCACCCCGAGTACTACTCGTCGCACGACATCTCGTACAACGGCGAGGTCTCGGACCAGGTGGCGATCATCCTGCAGGGCGTCCAGCCGGGCAGGACGGCGCCGAAGGGCGTGCCGCAGGGCGGCTGCACCGGCGAGGGCTACCGCAAGGTGGGCTGGAACCTCGACGAGGACATGTGGCTGCAGGACCTGGCCAACGACGCCAACGAGCGGACCTTCGCCGACAAGCGCGCCCTCAAGGTCATGGCGGACTGGAGCGCCTGCATGGGCACGTCCGGCTACCAGTACGCGAAGCCGACCGACGCGGGCAGCGACCAGCGCTGGTGGAAGAGCGAGGACGAGAACGCGGCGGCCACGAAGGCGGAGAAGAACACCGCGGTGGCCGACGTCCGGTGCAAGAAGAAGGTGAACTACCTCAACCAGATGACCGCGATCCTCACCGCGTACCAGCAGCAGATCGTGGAGACCAACCTGGAACGGCTGGAGACCGTGCACCAGCACGTCCAGGACGCGCTGAAGAACGCCGCGGCGGTGGTGAGTGGACACTAGGGGCCGGCGCCGGTTCCTGATCGGCCTGGTCACCGGGGCGGTGGTGATGGCGCTGGCCGGTCTCGGCGCCGCCACCTTCATCAAGTCGCCCCAGCAGGTGGCGGCCGAGGCCGCGGCCCCGCCGCCCAGCCTCATCACCGCGAACGTGGAACGGCGCGTCCTGCGTCAGGCGGTGGTGACCCGCGGCACCGTGGAGCCCGATCGCGCGCTCGACGTCAAGACCGTGCTCGGCCCGGGCCGGTCGGTCATCTCCCGGCGCACGGTCAAGACCGGGGACGCGGTCGACGAGGGCACCGTGCTGGCCGAGATCTCGGGCCGGCCGGTCATCGCGCTGGCCGGGGCGGTGCCGCCGTACCGGGACATCCACGCCGGGATGCGCGGCTCCGACGTCGAGCAGCTGCAGAGCGCGCTGCGCGACCTCGGCTACCGGATCACCGACCGGGCGGGGACGTTCGGCGCCTCGACCGCCCATGCCGTACGCCGGATGTACGCGGCCCGCGACTACGACCCGCCCGTCGTCGACCCGCCGGTCCCGCCCGAGCCATCGCCGTCCCCCTCGGCCTCGGCCTCGCCCGCGCCGCCCGAGATCTACCTGCCGATGAGCGAGGTCTACTACGTCAGGTCGCTGCCGGCCCGGGTCGCCTCGGTCAAGGCCGGCCTCGGCGCCGAGGTCAGCGGGCCGATCCTGTCGCTGTCGGTGGGCGGCATGGTCGTCCGCGGCCTCCTCGCGCCCGGCGACCGCGACCTGGTCGACACTGGCATGCCGGTCGAGATCCTGGACGAGACCACCGGCCAGAAGGCGGCCGGCACGGTGGCGTCGATCGGCGCGCTCAAGCAGGGCCAGGGCTCCGAGACCGGTCACCCGATCCTGGTGAAGCCGGCCCGGTCGCTGCCCGCGAGCTTCTCGGGCGAGGACGTGCGCCTGACCATCACGGCCGCCTCCAGCGGCGAGGCCGTCCTGGTGGTTCCGGTGTCGGCGATCTTCTCGGCCGCCGACGGCTCGACCCAGGTGCTGCGCGTGCTCGACGGCGACCGGCGCGAGCCGGTCACCGTCCGCGCCGGCTCGGCCTCCGGCGGCTTCGTCGAGGTGACCGGTGACGGCCTGACCGAGGGCGACCGGGTGGTCGTCGGCGAACGGTCCGGCGCCTCGTGACCGCGCCGGTCGTCGAGTTCGCCGGGGTGACCCGGTTCTATCCCGGCCCGCCCCCCGTACGCGCCCTGCACGAGGCCGACCTGGTCGTCGGCGCCGGCGAGTACGTGGCGGTGACCGGGCCGTCCGGCTCCGGGAAGTCCACGTTCCTCAACGTGGTCGGCCTGCTCGACCGTCCCGACGGCGGCGTCTACCGCCTCGACGGCATCGACACCGCCACCTTGCCCGAACGCGATCGGACCGCGCTGCGCGGGCGGCGCATCGGCTTCGTCTTCCAGTCGTTCCACCTGCTCCGGCACCGGTCGGTGGTGGAGAACGTGACGACGGCCATGATCTACACCGGGGTGAACCGCCGGGCCCGGGCCGGGCTGGCCCTCGAGACCCTGGACCGGGTCGGGCTCACCCATCGCGCGCAGGCCCGCGCCGGTCATCTCTCCGGCGGCGAGTCGCAGCGGGTGGCGATCGCCCGGGCCCTGGTCAACCGGCCGTCGCTGCTGCTGTGCGACGAGCCGACCGGAAATCTGGACAGCACCAACGCGGCCGCGGTGCTGACCCTGATCGACGAGCTGAACGCGGGCGGGCTGACCATCCTCATGGTCACCCACGACCGTACCGTCGCCGACCGGGCCCATCGCTCGGTGCTGATGAAGGACGGCGTGCTCTCGTGAGACGGTCGCCGCGGGTCGTGCCCCCGACCCGGCTGAGCGTCCGGGACGTGGTCGACGAGGCCGTCGCCGGCATGCTGGCCCGTCCCGGCCGTGCCGCCCTGACCGTCCTCGGCACCCTGCTCGGCGTGGCCGCGTTCGTCACCGTCCTCGGCCTGACCAGCACCGTCGAGGGTCAGATCAGCAACCGGTTCACGGCGCTGGTCGCCACCGAGGTGGTCGTGCAGGACGCCGGCCCGGCCGCTACCACGACGGCGGCCTTTCCCGAAGACGCCGAACGGCGGCTGGCCGGGCTCAACGGCGTACGCAGCGCGGGCGTCTTCTGGGAGGTGCCCGACCCCGGCCCGCTCGACGCCCGCCGCCCGACCACCCAGGACCCGGGCGAGAACTTCAAGGTGCTGGCCGCGACGCCGGGCTACCTGCGGGCGATCCACGCGCGACTTTCCGCCGGCCGGCTCTTCGACGCCTGGCACGACGCCCAGCATCAGCGGGTCGTGGTGCTCGGCTCGGGTGCGGCCGGCCGGCTCGGCATCACCTGGGTCGACAACCAGCCGGCGGTCTTCATCGGCGGCACCCCGTTCGCCGTCATCGGCATCGTCGACGACGTCGACCGCCGCGCCGACACGCTGCTCAGCGCCGTGGTGCCGGCCGGCACCGCGGAGTCGCTGTGGGGTCCGCCGCCGACCGGCGAGAGCACGTCGGCCCAGGCCCTGGTCGACACGAGGATCGGCGCCGCGCGCCAGGTCGGCGGTGAGGCGCCGCTGGCGCTGCGGCCGGAGGATCCGACCCGCTTCAAGGTGGTGCTGCCGCCCGACCCGCAGACCCTGCGCCAGGGCGTGAGCACCGACCTCGGCACGCTCTTCCTCGCGCTGGCCGCCGTCTGCCTGGTCATCGGCGCCGTCGGCATCGCCAACACGACCCTGGTCGCGGTTCTCGAGCGGGTCGCCGAGATCGGGCTGCGCCGCTCGCTGGGCGCCCGCCGCCGGCACGTCGCCACCCACTTCCTGGCCGAGTCGGGCACGCTGGGCCTGATCGGCGGGCTGATCGGCACCAGCGTGGGCGTGGCCGCGGTGGTCGCCGTCGCCTTCTGGCGCGACTGGACCCCGATCCTGCAACCGGCGACCGTCCTGCCCGCGCCCCTGGTCGGCGCCGTCACCGGCCTGCTCGCGGGCCTCTACCCGGCGTGGCGGGCGAGCCGCATCGAGCCGGCCGACGCGCTCCGCCGGTGACGCGTCACGCGGCGTCGATGAGCGCGTCGAGCCGGCTGGTGAGCTTGGCGGCGTCGGTGAGCACCAGGTACTGCTGGCGATGCCCGCCCGCGGCCCAGGCGTTGAGGCCGTCCGCGGTGACGACGTTGTGGCCGCCGGCGCCGGCGAGCCGGTAGACGCCGCCGGTGCCGTAGATCGCGTAGTACAGCGCGGTCGGGTCCCAGGTGCCGTCGGTCTGCTTGTTGCCGCAACCGTAGAGGACGTCGAACGCGGCCCGGACCGGGCTGCCGGCCGGGTGCGTGGCGCAGACGTTGTTGCCGACCAGCACGTGGACGCCGGTCTCGAAGCCGTCGAACACGATCGGCGTGGGCCAGTCGGCCACCACGTGGCGCGTCGCGGCAAGGTCGAGACCGAAGTTCCACTCCGGCGCGGTGGCCCGCGGATACTCGCCGCCCATGACGACGGCGCGGGCGACCTTGCGCGCGACCAGGGCGCGGTCGGTCCGCAGCAGGTGGGACAGTCCGGTCAGCGCGCCGATCGAGAGGATCGTCACGCTGTGGTCCGGCTGCGACCGGAGCAGCCGCCGGTAGAGCGCCACCGAGTCCTCGGCCCGGCCCCGGTGCGGGAAGCTCTCGGCCAGCAGCCGGCTGTAGTTCTGGTCGACGGACACCGCGCCGGCGGTGACGCCGATCGGGATGCCGGGCCGCCCGTACCAGGTGTCGAGCGCGTCCAGCGCAGGCGCGTTCCAGGGGTTGTCCACATCGGACATGATGCCGAGGATCCGGGCCCGGCCCCGGTCGGCCGCCGAGTGCGCGGCGGCGAGGGCGGCGACGTCGTCCCACCACTGCCCGAAATCGGTGTCGATGATCAGTCGGGTCGGCGCCGGCCCGCCCGATGCCGATGCCGATGCGGTCGCCGGCGCCGGCACGACGGCCACCGCGAGGGCCGCGACCGCCACGCCGACCAGCACCCGCGACCACGCTGAGAATAGGTTCGTCATGACGCTCCCCGCCGTCGGCTTTCACCCATCCTGTCGCCGGCGGGCTCCGCCCAGAAACCAGCCGATCATCCATTCGGCCGGGACGGAGGTCAGGGTGTCGTCGGGCCGTCGGGCGCGCTGTAGTCGGTCCACCCGGTGGACTGGGTCTGGCTCGCCATGCCGTACGCCTTCACGCCCTTGTAGCTCACGCCGGTCGGGGTCATGCCGCTGTAGGCGCCGGCGGTCGCCGTGAGGGCGAGGGTGGTCACGACCGACGCGGATGGGCAGGGCCAGGTCGCGGTCTTGCAGATGACCACGGTGACGGTGAACGGCGCGGTGCCGAAGGCAGACGACGTGCCGGCCTTGCCGGCGGCCTGGAAGCGGTTGCCCTGCGCCGTGAGGTTCAGCGTGATGACCTTCGCCACCCCGCCGGCGGTGCGCACGGTGCCGGATCCGGTTCCGCCGGTGTGCCAGTACGCCTGTGCAGGCGCGGCGATCGCGCCGGTGAGCGTCAGCGCGGCCAGGGTCGCGGCCGCGGTCCGCCGGATCAGTGCCATTGGTCCGCCTGCCCGGAGTAGGTGAGCGGGAAGGACACCCGCCGGCACGCGTCCGGCGCCTGGGCCGACAGCGTCACGGTCAGCTCGACGACGGCCTGCCCGCGGGCGGCGACGATCGTCTCCGGCGTACCGGAGAAGGTGGTGATGCCCAGCAGGCTCGCCGGGCAGGCCGCACTGGCCGCCTTCGCGGTCACCGTGGCCGAGGCGAGGCGGATCGGCTGGGCGTTCGGGTTGTCCACGGTCAGTCGCAACGCCGACGCCTTGCCCGGCACCAGCCCGCCCACCGATCCGCTGAGCGTGAAGGCGTGGCCGGGCGCCGCGTTCTCCGACCCGGCGAGGGCCAGCTGCCGTCCACCCAGGACACCGACCACGGCGACGGCCGTGAGGCCGGCCGCGATGGCGATTCGCCGCATCCGGCTCATCCTCCCTTTCGCTCGGTGCGGGCTCCGGGCGGGCGTGACCCGCCCGGAGCACCGGGATCAGACGCTCTTGGCGGTGTACGTGATGGTGACCGTCGCGCCCTTGCACGAGTCCTGGTTGTCGTTCGGCAGGTTCGTCATCGCCACGGTGCCGGCGAAGTCGGCGTGGTTGCCGGCCGCGACGCTGGTGGGCGGCGTGGTCAGCGTGACGGTGTACCAGGAGGCGAGGCAGCCGGCGGTGGCGTGCGCGCTGTCCACGGTGGGCGCCGCGGTGAGCGTGAACGGCACGTTGAAGGTGTTGGCGTTGGCCACCGTGCCGCTGATCGCCTGGGCGGCGCCGCCCGGGGTGAGCGCGGACCCGTTGAACGAGTCCTGCGTGATCGTGAGGGCCTGTCCGGCGGCGGCGGTGCCGGCGGTGCCGGTGCCCGTGCCCTGGGCGGTCCAGTAGGCGTAGGCGGCGGTGCCGGAAACGGCGAGAACACCGGCCACGATCGCGGCCGCGACGGCCGGCTTGCGGTAGTTGAGCTTCATGTCCGTACTCCTCGAGGGGCGTCGGCCTTCACGGCCACGTAGTCCTTCGGGGTCGGTTTCGCCTCTAGCTCCCTGCCGGACCGAGGGCGACCAATTCGTCCGGCAGATCATCGCTTTCCCGGCGGCTCAGGAGAACCGCTACACAGAGTTAAGCCCACACCCAACCGCCCGAGATCACCCTTTTGGTCAGCACTTATACCCCCGAAAAGGGCATAAGGGGGCGAGCGAGTGCCCAGACCGTTCCGGGGTTCCGCGAGTGGTCAGCGATCTCCCCACCCAGCGCAACCGACTCCCACCGTGGGGGTTTCAGGGAGCGGAGTGGTCAGCCGTCCCACCACCCAGCGCAGCCGACTCCCACCGTGGGGGTTTCAGGGGCGGAGTGGTCAGCCGTCCCACCACCCAGCGCAACCGACTCCCACCGTGGGGGTTTCAGGGGGCTCGGCCCCCTGAGCCAGCATGCGAAAAAGTCCCCGTCTGCGCTGTACGCAGACAGGGACTTCCCAACTTTGTAGCGGGGACAGGATTTGAACCTGCGACCTCTGGGTTATGAGCCCAGCGAGCTACCGAGCTGCTCCACCCCGCGTCGGCATGACAACCATACCTCGCGGGGCGGACGGTCACGAACGGCGGGTCGAAAGCAGCGGAATCAGGTTCAGCAGCAGGCCCGCCACGGCCACTCCGGTGACCAGGTTCAGCCCCGGGTGGAACTGGCCGAAGCCGGCCGACTCGCCGCCGGTCGCGCTGGTCGACACCAGGGCGGTGACCACGGCCAGCACCAGGGCGGTGCCGACCTGGCCCGACGACTGCACCAGGCCCGACGCCAGCCCCTGCTCGGAGTCGCCGATGCCGTCCGTAGCCTGCGCCATGATCGAGCTGAAGCCGAACCCGAAGCCGCCGCCGAGCAGCAGCATCGTGGGCAGGATGGTCACCAGGTAGTGCGGCTGGGTGCCGGCCGTCGCCAGGAACCAGATGTACCCGAGGCTCAGGGACACCATGGCCGTCACGATCAGCGGCCCGGTCCCGTACCGGTCGATGAGCCGCCCGACGAACGGCGAGCCGAACGCCACCACCAGGCCCGCGGGCAGCAGCGCCAGCGCCATCCGCAACGGCGACCAGTGCAGCACGTCCTGCAGGTACAGGGTCATCATGAACTGGAAGCTCACATACGAGCCCATCAGCGCGATCATGCTGGCGTTGGCCCGGACGATCGAGCCGATTCGCAGGATCCCCAGGCGTACGAGCGGATGCCGCACCCGATTCTCGGTGAGCACGAATCCGGCCAGCAGGGTCGCCGCCAGTACGAACATGCCCACGGTGACCGGGTCGAGCCAGCCGCGGGCCGGCGCCGAGACGACCGTGTAGACGGCGAGCAGCATGCCCGCGATCAGCGTCCCCGCCCCGGCCAGGTCGTGGCCGCCGGTCGCCGCGGGCTTGTCCCGGGCGATCAGCGCGAACCCGCCGACCAGCGCGGCGATGGCGAGCGGCACCGGCACCAGGAAGTTCCACCGCCAGCCGAGGCTGGTCAGCAGGCCACCGAGGATCAGGCCGGACGAGTAGCCGCTGGCGCCGAAGACGGTGAAGATCGACAGCGCCCGGTTGCGGGCCGGGCCCTCGGGGAACGTCGTGGTGAGGATCGACATGGCGGTCGGGGCCGTGAAGGCGGCGGCCAGGCCCTTGACGAACCGGGTCGCGATCAGCAGGCCGCCGTCGTCGACCAGACCGCCGACCAGCGACGCGACGGTGAAGACGGCCAGCGCGACCAGGAAGACCCGGCGACGGCCGAGCAGGTCGGCGGTGCGGCCGCCGAGCAGCAGCAGGCCGCCGTAGCCGAGCACGTAGCCGTTGACGATCCACTGCAGCGAGGTGGTGGACAGGCCCAGTTCAGTGCCGATGGACGGCAGGGCCACGCCGACCATGGAGACGTCGAGGCCGTCGAGGAACAGGACGGCGCAGAGAACCGCGAGCACTCCCCAGAGCCGAGGGGTCCAGCGGAGCTCGGACGGCGCCGCGACGACGGGCGTGGGTTCTGTGATAGTCACGGCGGCGACGCTATATGCGTACGCATAGAATGACAACGCATTAGAGTCGTGCGCAACAAATGCATGTGCATCGGTGAGGTAACACGAGTAGGATGCCCGGCATGGAGGCCGAAGCGGAGCTCGTCGACCGGTGGCAGACGCTGCTGTCCAGCTACAACGCCGTCGCCGTCCAGCTCGAGCGCGCCCTCCAGGAGACGCACGGCCTCACCCTCAGTGACTTCGAGACGCTCGACCGTCTCACCACGAAGGACTGTGACAAGCGACGCATGCAGGAGCTCGCCTCGGCCATGTATCTCAGCCAGAGCGCCCTCTCCCGCACGGTCGCCCGCCTCGAGAAGGGCGGCCTCGTCGCGCGCACGCACTGTGAGGACGATCGGCGCGGCGTCTTCGTCGAGCTCACCGAGGCCGGTCTCCGCCGGCACGCCGAGGCCCGCAAGACCCAGCTCACGGTGCTCGGCCGGCATCTGACCGCCGGATAGCCGTTCCGCACCGGATCGCCCGATGGGGCAAACTCGCAGCGTGATCGATGTCCGTCCGATCCTCGACGCGGCCTGGCGCGCGCACGCGGCCGGCGTGCTGGGCGTGCTGGCTCGCCGGCTGGGCGACCTCGACCGCGCCGAGGAGGCGCTGCAGGACGCGATGGCCGACGCGCTGCGCCGCTGGCCGGCCGAGGGCGTGCCGGAGAACGTGCCCGGCTGGCTGGTGACCGCCGCCTGGCACCGCGCGCTGGACCGCTTGCGCCGCGAGGCGACCGGACGCGAGAAGCTTGCCGTTCTGGCCGCCACGCCGCCCGCCGAGCCCACCGGCGACGACCGGCTGGCGCTGCTGTTCGCCTGCTGCCACCCGTCGCTCGAGGAGCCGGCCCAGATGGCGCTGACCCTGCACGCCATGGCCGGCCTGCCCGCCGACAAGATCGCCGCCGCGTTCCTGCTGCCCCGCTCGACGATGGCCCAGCGCCTGGTCCGGGCCAAGCGCCGCCTGCGGGGCGTCGGCTTCGAGGTCGGCGACCCGCTGACCCGCCTGCCGGCCGTCCTCGCCGTGATCTACCTGATCTACAACGAGGGCCATCTCGACGAGTCCCGCGTGCTCGCCCACGAGGCGCTGGACCTGGCCCGCCAGCTGGCCGCGCTGCTGCCCGACGCGCCCGAGGCGGCCGGGCTGGCCGCCCTGGTCGAGCTGCACGAGTCCCGGGCCGCGGCCCGGCTCGACGCCCACGGCCACCTGGTATTGCTGGAGCACCAGGACCGTACGCGCTGGGATCGCTCGTTGATTCGCGGCGCCCTCGCCCGTCTCGCCCGCGCCGCCGCGCAGAACCGCCCCGGTCCCTACCAGCTCGAGGCCGCGATCGCCGCCCTGCACGCGCTGGCGCCGTCCTATCCGGACACCGACTGGCCCGCGGTCCGCCGCCGCTACGACGATCTGCTGGTGCTGTGCCCGTCACCGGTGGTCCTGCTCGGCCGGGCGGTGGCCACCGGCTTCGTCGACGGGCCGGCGGCCGCCCTGGCCGAGGTCGATGCGCTGGCCGACCGCCTGGCCGGCTACCGCCTGTGGCACGCCACCCGCGCCGACCTGCTGGCCCGCCTGAACCGGACCGCCGAGGCGCGCGAGGCCACCCGCCGGGCGCTCGCGCTGGCCACCAACGCGGCCGAGCGCGAGCTCCTCGCCCGGCGGCTGGCCGGCCTCAGCGTTCCCTGACCGGCCACACCGCGTGCCGCCTACCGGATCCCCGGTGTCAGCGCTCCATGACCGGCCGCACCTCGACCCGGTCGCCCATCTTGATCCCGGGCCATCCGCCGGCGACCGCCACGGCCTCGTCGATGTCGTCGGCGACGATCAGGATGAAGCCGCCGACCACCTCCTTGATCTCCAGGTAGGGCCCGTCCGTCACCGTCGGCACCCCGTCGCCGCCGGCACTGATCGTCTTGGCCGTCCGCGAGTGCTGCAGCTCGGCCCCGCCCGGCACGATCTTCCCGGCCTGGTGCCACTTGTCCCACCAGGCGTTCACCTCGTCCATGAGCCCGGACGCGATCGCGTCGTCGTACCAGTGCGCCTCGTCGCCCGCAATGATCATCACGTACTGCATGCCATGTCCTTCCGTAGCACCGTTCCTTCGCCCGCATGACGAACGGCGGCCGCCGGAATCGACCGGCCCACAGGATTTTCTAGCCGAGGATCGCCGGCAACGGAATCGAGCGCCCCAGCAGCTGGTCGCCCGCGGCGTTGGGGTGATAGCAGTCGTTGCGCAGGTCGGCGATCATCACCGTCGGATCGGCCGGATCGCGAAGCACCGCGTCGAAGTCGAGCGTCTCGTCGAACACGTCGGTGCCGCGGATCCACGCGTTCACCGCGAGCCGGGTCTCTTCCTTCGCGCTGCCGGCCGGGTTGCACATCGGCAGGATCGTCGACGCCACGATCCGCAGGTGCCGGGCGTGCACCCGCTGCGCGATCCCCTTCATCGCGTCGATGACCTGGGCGGCCGACGCCGGCGGCGCGTTGTCCCCGCCTCCGATGTCGTTGGTCCCCTCGAGCAGCAGGACCGTCCGGACGCCCGGCACCGACAGCACATCGCGTTCGAGACGCTGGGGAGCCGGCGGCCCGCAGCACTGCCCGGTCGGGTCGTACGGGTTGGGCTGCACGCTTACCGTGTTCCCCGAGATTCCGGCGTTGGCGACCGCGACCCGGGCCGGGGCGGGCAGCTCGTCCAGCCGATCCGCCAGCACGTCGGTCCATCGCTGGCCCGGCGGGCCGTACGCGTTGTATCCGTCCGTGATCGAGTCGCCCAGCGTGACCAGCGTCCCCTTGGCCGCCGGCACGTCGGCCGAGACCAGATCCATCCACCAGGTCTGCCCCGGGTGATATCCGGCGGCGGTGCTGCTGGAGTTGCCCGGGATCACGGGATAGCCCGGGAACCCGGCGTCCGATGTGGATGAGGCGGTGTTGCCGCCGGTGCCGATGTAGGACGCGGGCGGGTCGTACGCGAACGGCGGGAACGTGTGGTCGTTGACCGGACTGCCCGGCGCGTAGACGCTGACCGCCACGTCCTCCTGCGCCCGCACCGTCACCGCGGCCGAGTCACTCACCACGCTCTGCCCGGGCGCGATGGCGACGGACTTCCGGCCGCGGAACGTCAGCTGCCGGTTGGACCCCAGCACGAGCCGGGCGGCCCCCGGCGCCACGGTCCGCCCGGCCCAGGCCTCCTTGATGACCACCGGCGCATTGCCGAACGGATTCCCGAACCGAACCCGGATCCCGGCCCCGCCCACCGACACCCGGGCGATCTGCCGGACCGTCACGTCGGGCGAGACGCCGTGGACGCCTTCGAGCGAGGCTTCCCAGATCGCGGCCGCCACCCGTCCCGGAGCGCCGCCGGACGCCCCGGCCTGCCCCGCCGATCCGGCCACGACCCCGAGCGCGACGAGGCCGGCAACCACCCGCCGAGTACGAATACGCACAGTGATCACCTCCATATCCTCGTCATATTTACACACATCACTAGATCAAAGTGACCCGAGGCGCGGAGAAACCAGGGTGACACCGGGTATCCCGTACGCCGGCCGGATGCGAACCTTGTTCATCACCAAAGGAGGCAAGGCGTGGACGTGGTAGAGGTAGCGGTGGTCGACAGCCGCATCGAGGCCGAGGTGATCGCCGGACTGCTGCGCAGCAACGGCATCAAGGTCGGCATCACCGCCGACGACGCGGGCGCCCAGGAGCCGCAGCTGCAGCTGCAGAGCGGGGTGCACGTCTACGTGGCACCGGAGGACGCGGAGGAGGCCCGGCGGCTGCTCGCCACGCGACGGTAGCCGGGTAAGTCGGTGGACAACTCGCCGAAAATGTCGGTCGTAGGTGCTTCAATGCGGCCCACCCCAGCGGGTGGGCCGCGACATGGCGAGCCTGCGCGGGCCGGTCACGCGGTCTCGCGTACCACCTCGATGTCGTGCTCGTCCGAGCACAGCAACCAGGTCGGCGGGATCGTCACCGACTCGTGGGTCTCGCGGTTCGCGATCGCGGCCCACTGGTCGCTCCCGGTCCGCAGATAGACGCCGCTGTTGGTGCCGGCCAGCGCCCGGCCCCCGGCCGCGACGGCGAGCGCCGTGACCGGCTGGAACCGGGTCCGGTCCCGCAGCGGCAGGCCGCCGTTGACGTTCGCGGGCTTCCACGACGGGCCGGAACCGCCGCCGTCCAGCCGCGAGACGCCGGCGCTCTGCGTCGCGGCCAGCACGGCCGTACCGTCGAACGCGAGGTCCCAGCAGGTGCCGCCGGTCCACCCGGAGTTGACCTGCTCCCAGCGCACGGCGCCCTCAAGCAGCCGCGCCCGCTGACATCCGCGCCCCGGCTTGTTCGGGTCGGACTCGCCGAGCCCCGCCCACAGAACCGCCGCCTCCCCGTCGACCCGAACCGCGAGCGCTCGCACGTCGGCGCCGGCGAGCCCGATGCCGGTGAACGTGCCGGTGCGTCCCGCGTCCGTCGACAGGTAGACGCCGAGGTTGGCCTGGGCCGCGATCGCGACACCCGGGACGCCGCCGGCGGTGACGAACGACGACACTGCCGCGAACCCGCGATCGACGTCGGCTTGATCGACCATCACCTGGAGCGGAATCGCACCCGGCACCGGCGCCACCTCGTAGAGCCCACTGTCGGTGGACAGCAGCAGCGTCGCGTCGCCTTCCCGCGCCACCCAGGCCGCGCCCGTCACCACCGGTTCCAGCTCCGCGAGCCGGGCCCAGCTCTCCCCGAAGTCGCTCGACAGATACAAGCGAGAAGGACCTTCGGCGGTACGGGTGACGACCGCGAGCGTGCCCGGCCGAGCCCCGTTCCCGATAACCCGGCGCACGTCCTCGCCCGGGAACCGCCCCACCGCTTCCCAGCCCGAGCCGCCGTTGACCGAGCGGAACAGCACTTCGCCGGCGCCCGAGTACCAGACGTCACCTCGGGACGGGTCCACACCGACCGCCCGGATCTGGCCGTCCGGCGCGTCCCGGACCACGAACCGCAGCTCCTCCAGGCGCGACTTCTCCGGCGCACATTGCTCGACCACCGCCGTCACGTCCGACGCGCGTAACGGTTCCCCGAACGGCCAGCCGTCGTTGCGCCCCGCTGCCGGCAACGGGCTGATCACCTGATTGAGCCGCTCGACAAGGCGCCCCCGGACCGCCTCCGGGTCTTCCTCGGCCGGGACAACCACGCGGCCCCGCACCGATACGGGCTTGTACCGCGCCCACCCCGTGACCACGCTCGTGCTCAACGGCCGCCGCCCGTCCAGTAGCCGTTGGACGTCTCCCCGCACGCGCGCGTCCTCGCGCTCGACCAGCGTCTCCATCGGAACCCGCCACCCCGGCCGCCCATGAGCCCCCACCGCCGGCACCAGCAGCACCACGACCTCGTCGTCGTGCCCGAGTGGCCACGCGACGGCCCCCGTGAACGCCCCTGCCCGCCCCACCGCGACCGACCCCGCCAGCGCAAGCACTTCGAAGTCCCGCCCGGTGATGGCCCGCCGCTCACGAGCCGCCTCGTACCGCCGCCGAGCCAGCGCTTCCCCCAGGCTTTCCGCGTCCCGCCCACCGGCCGCCGCCGCCGCGTTGCTGACCCGGACCCCCGCGATCGGCTCCGGCATCTCGGTCAGCGCACCGGCACCCACGTTGCCCACGGCCCCGCCGCCCACCCAGTACCAAACCCGAACCCGAGCCCCCACCGCCGGCCCCGCCGCACCGCCCGCGCCCGCCGCGCCTGCGCCCGCGCTGCCACCCGCACCGCCCGCGCCCGCCGCACCCGCTGCGCCTGCGCCCGCCGCACCCGCTGCGCCTGCGCCCGCCGCACCGCCTCCCGCTGCGCCCGCGCTCGCCGCACCGCCGGCACCCGCGCTCTCTCCGGCCGTTCCACCATCTATTTGAAGCGCTTCGACCCCGGGCGGGAAGGCCACCACCCCCAACGCCCGATCGAGCACATACACGCGGGAGTCCCCACCCGCCGCCTCGAACGCCGAAACTTCCCGCCAAATCTCGTAGGTGACCCCGTCAACTTCCCGAGTCACCACACCGTCGCCACCGGCGCTCCCCGCGGCCTGCTCCACCCCCACCAACACATCGCCCACGTCGTCGACAGCCGCGATCCGCCCTCGCCCGACCCGGAACACTTGTCCCCAGGTCCCGCGCCCGACTCCCACCAGTTCCCCGTCCACCCGCTCGGCGTGGAAACCCCGAACCCCCACCGCCGTTTCCCCGGCCTCAAGAGCCGCATCCCAGGCGGTAACAAACACAACGTCGCCACCGGCAGCAGCCACGCGTGTCCCCGCCGGAATCCCCACCCGCTCGTCCGCCGTCCCGACCCTGCTGAAGACAAGCTCCACCGAAGCAGCCGAGGCCGGCCTCAGCCCCACCCCATGCAACCCGAGAACGTCCCGATAGCCCCGAACCGCCAGAAGCTCGATCCCCCGCCAAACCCCGGCAGCCGGCTCAAAGACCCGCCCCACCCACTCAGGCGAGTCACCGCCCAGCCCCGCCCGCTCCCGCACACCCCGAACGAGATCTCCCAGACCCCAAGCACCAAACCCCGGCATAACGCACCCCCTGCGCACACCACCGCCAGCTTCCGGACTATCCCCTCAGGACACCCCAACCCCCCACGCCGCCGAATCAGCCCAACGCCCGATTCCCAACCCACCCACACCGTGAGTAAGCACCCAGTTCCACCGCGTGCCCACCCCGCCCTCGCGCTCGCGCCCGCCCTCATGGTCGCGCTCTGGCTCGCGCTCGTAGGACGCAGGTGGGGCAAGACCGGGTGCGGCTGTCGCGCTCTGGCCCGCCCTGGTGGCCGGCCCCGCGCTCTCGCCCACGCTCGTGGTCGCGCCCGCCCGCGTGGTCGCTCCCGCCCTCGTGGTCGCGCCCAGACTGGTGGTCGTGCGGTGGTTTCGCGATGTCGGCGCGGTCGCCAGCTCGTGTCCGCGCTCGTGGTCGCGCCCAGACTGATGGTCGCGCCCGAGCTCGTGGTGGCGCCCGAGCTCGTGGTCGCGCCCGCGCCTACATCGCGGTGGCGCCCGCGCTAGTGATCGCGCCCGCGCTAGTGATCGCGCCCGCGCTAGTGGTCCCCAGCGCTCCCGCCCGCGCCGATGGTCGCTCCCCCGCGCCCCGCCCTCGGGTTACCCACCACCCACCGCAACTGACTCCCACCGTGGGGGTTTCAGGGGGCTCGGCCCCCTGAGCCAGCATGCGAAAAAGTCCCCGTCTGCGCTGTACGCAAACAGGGACTTCCCAACTTTGTAGCGGGGACAGGATTTGAACCTGCGACCTCTGGGTTATGAGCCCAGCGAGCTACCGAGCTGCTCCACCCCGCGTCGGCTTGTTAAGACTAGCGCAACCCGGGAGACGCCTGCAAAACGGCCCCCGGGTTGCGCGCGTCACGTCAGCCTCCGGCGCTCGGCGACGGCGTTGCCGAGGCTCCCGCGCTGGGCGAGGCCGCGCCCGCCGGCGGGTTGCCGGCGGCGGCCTGCTGGGCCGCCTGGAACTTGGCCATCGCCGCGTCCAGGGCCTGCAGCGCCTCGCCGTACTTCGCGAAGTCGCCCGACTTCTGGGCGGTCCGCACGTTCTCGATCGCCGTGTCGACCTCGGCCGCGGCCTGGGCCAGCTCGGTGTTCAGGGTGGCCGGCGGCGTGTTGTTGCCGCTGGAGCCCTGGTTTCCGCTCGAACCCTGGTTACCGGTGCCGCCGGTGTTGGGGCCGGTCTGTTTGGCCTGGGCGACCAGGGCGTCGAGGCCCTGTTTCAGGTTGTCCGCGAGCACCACGTAGGTGCCGCCATCCCCGTACGACATCAGGACCTTCTGCAGCAGTGGCGCCGCGGTTTCCTGGTTTCCGGTCTTCACGTAGACCGGCTCGACGTACAGGATGCCGTTCTCCACCGGCAGCGAGATGAGGTTGCCGTAGAGGACCTGCGCCTGGTTGTTGTTCGTCGACAGCAGGCTGAGCTGTTGCCGGACCGAGGCGTTGTTGGTCATCTTCTGGTGGACCTGGACCGGGCCGGGGATGACGGTCTGATCCGGTAACTCGAGCACTTGCAACTTGGGCTGGTTGTTGTCGTAGTAACCGGACACCAGCGCCGCGAGGTTCTCCCGGTTGAACGGTGTGACGCCGGCGGTCAGCTGGAACAGCGTCTTGGACTGCTCGGGCAGCTGGACGTTCAGGTAGAACGGCGGCTGCTTCTGGTTGCTCGACGGCGCGTCTGGCGCGTTCGGCACCTGCCAGAAGTCCTGGCCGGAGAAGAACGCCCGCGGTTCGGTCACGTGGAACTTGGTGAGCAGGTTCCGCTGGACCTTGAACAGGTCCTGCGGGTAGCGGAAGTGCGCGGCGAGCGAGGGCGGGATGTCGGCCTTCGGGACGATCAGATCGCCGCCGAACGCCTTGTTCCACGCCTTGAGGACGGGGTCCTGGTCGTCGAACTGGTAGAGCTTCACCGTCCCGTCGTACGCGTCGACGGTCGCCTTCACCGAGTTGCGCATGTAGTTGACGTCGTCCCGGGCCAGCGCGAACTGCCCCTGCCCGGTCAGCTCGTCGCGCGTCTCGTTGGCCAGGTTGATCTTCTGCGCGTACGGGTAGGTGTTCGCCGTCGTGTAGCCGTCCAGGATCCACACGATGCGACCGTCGACCGCCGCCGGGTAGGGGTCGCCGTCGATGGTCAGGAACGGCGCGACCTTCTCCACCCGGGAGCGGGGATCGCGGATGTACATGAGCTTCGAGTTCGAGTTGACCGCGTCGGACAGCAGGAAGTTGCTCTCGGTCAGCTTGATCGCGAAGACCATCCGGCGGAAGAACGAGCCGATCGGCACGCCACCGCTGCCGTCGTACGTGTAGAGCTCCTCCGCGTTGTTGTTCTCCTCCTGCGGACGGTCGAACTCCACGTGCTTGTTCTTGTCGGTCTGGCCCACGATCGCGTACTCGGTGGACTGCTCGCCGTAGTAGATCCGCGGCTGGGTGACCTTGATCTCCTCGGTCTGCGACGAGCAGCCGGGCGGCCGGTCGTCGCCGAGGAAGCCGGACACGAAGAACGGCAGGCCACCGCAGACGACCTTGTTGGCCGGCGCCGCCACCAGGCCGTAGCCGTGGGTGTAGACGGTGTGCCGGTTGAGCCAGTTCCGCTGCTGCGGCGTCAGCTTGTCGTCGTTGATCTCGCGGGCGCCGACCACGTAGTCGCCGGTGACGTTCTTGTTCGGATCCTGCGGGTCGGGCACCCCGTAACGGTCGACGTCGAGCTTCTTGCCGAAGTCGTAGAAGCCCCGGGACTGCTGCGACTGCGTGAACGCCTGCGACACCAACTGCGGGTCGACGAGCCGGGCGTTCTGCGCGCTGGTGTCGCCGGCCAGCCCCGACGGCGGGACCACGTTGTTGGCCGGATAGCGATCGACTTGCGTGGCATCGAGCCCGAACGCCGCCCGAGTCGCCTTGATCGAGCGCTCGATGTAGGGCGCTTCCTTGTCGGCGAGGCTCGGCTTGACCGAGAAGTTCTGCACGGCCAGCGGGTAGATGCCGCCGATCGCCACCGCCGAGATGGCCAGCAGCGCTAGCGAGACGCCGGGCCAGACCAGGTTGCGCATGCCGGCGTTGGAGAACACGATGATCGCGATCGCCACCACGATCGAGATGTACGCGAGGATCTCCTTCGCCGGGAGCAGCGCGTTGACGTCGGTGTAACCCGCGCCGTACAGCCCCGGGGAGACGTGCTGCTCGAGCAGCAGCGAGCGGCGGTCGAGCACGTAGGCCACGGCCTTGAGCAGCACGAAGATGGCGACCAGCGTGGTGAGGTGCGCGCGCGCCGCGGTCGTCATGCGGTCGCCGACGCCCTGCAGCCGTACGCCGCCGAAGATGTAGTGGACGGCGAGCGCGCCGAGCACCGACAGCACCACGGCGGTGAAGCCGACGCCCAGCAGGTAGCGCCACCACGGGTAGTCGAAGATGTAGAAGCCGATGTCCACCTTGAACTGGGGGTCGTCGACGTGGAACGGCTGGGAGTTGCGGAAGAGCATCCACTGCTTCCACTGGCCCTGCGCGGACAGGCCGGCGAAGAAGCCGATGATCACGCAGAGCACGGCGATCCAGGTGCCCAGGCGGGGGGCGATGACCGTACGGTAGCGCTCGAGCGTGGCCTGCTCGGCCGAGTGCGGCCGCAGCAGCGGGCGCAAGCGGTACGCCAGGTAGAGGTTGCCGCCGATGATCAGAGCGACCGCCGCGCCGATGACCAGGAACAGCACGAGCCGGGTCAGCAGCACGCCGGAGAAGACGTTGACGAAATGGACCTCGTTGAACCAGAGGTAGTCCGTATACGCGTCGATGCCCCAGCCGAGCAGCGTGAAGAGAAGGAAGACCCCGACCAGGACACCGACCGTGACGCGACCGCGCCGGCTCATCCTCGGTAGAGGGCTGTTACGCATGACCAACGTGGGCTCCACACATCAAGAGGGGCGGCCGGTGTCTCACAGTACGACATCTGTCACGATGCCGAGCACGGCTTCGGGGTACCGCCGGACGTGAAGGTCTTGAGCGCGGTCAGGGCGTCGTCCACCGTGGCCACCTCGGCCATCGGCAGCCCGGAGACCGCGTTCTTCAGCGCCTCGGCGCAGTTGTCCTTGGGCACCAGGAAGATCTGGGCGCCGGCGGCCTTGGCGCCGACGAGCTTCTGGGGGATGCCGCCGATCGGTCCGACGTTGCCGGCGTCGTCGATGGTTCCGGTCCCCGCGATGATTTTTCCGCCGGTCAGGTCCTCCGGCTCGAGCTTGTCCATGATCCCGAGCGTGAACATCAGGCCGGCGCTGGGTCCGCCGATCTTGTCAAGGTCGATCTTTACGGTGAACGGGTGCGGCTGCTTCGTCGCGATCTCGACGCCCAGCCGCGGCGTCTTGTCGTCGCCGGCCTTGGTCGTGATCTGCGCGCTGCCCGGCTTGCCCGCCCGGGTGTAGGAGACGGTGAACGTGGTGCCGGCCGGCTTGGCCCGGACCACGCCGGTGAGCTTGTTGGGATCGGTCACCTTGGTGCCGTCGATCGCGGTGATCACGTCGCCGGCCTGCAGCACCCCGGTCGCCGCACCCCTGGCGGTCACGTTTTTCACGTACGTCTGGATGGGGTAACCGAGCTTCGTGAGGGCGACCGTCACCGCGCTGTCCTGCGACTCGGTCCACTCCTGCGCGTTCTGCTGCTCCACCTGCTTCTCGGTCTGGCCGGGCGGGTAGATCAGCGCGCGCGGCACCACCGCGTCCTTCTTGCTGAACCAGCTGCTGATCGCCCACACCAGCTCCACCTGCGACTGCACGTTCACCGTGGTGAGGCGCAGCTGGCCGGCCGAGGTCGACGTCTTGGCATCCGTCACCTGGATCACCTCGGTGCCGTCGCTCGAGCCGAGCGTGTTGACGGTCGGTCCCGGCTTCAGCACGACGTAGGGCAGCGGCGCCGCCATGACACCGACTGCCAGCAGGGCGGTGAGCAGGGCGCCGAGGATGACAGTGACACCGCGACGTCTCATGCGCGTGAGACTATCGCCCTACCCTGAGTGCTCTCTGAGCTGCTGCCGCCCGTTCTCTCTGAGCTGACACCGCCATCGGTCCGGAGCGGGCGTTTCGCGCGTACGGTTGACACGTGCCTGATATCCCGTTCGGTTTCTCGTTGCCGGGCGCCCAGCCGCCCGACCCCTCCGACCCGCAGCAGATGCAGCAGTTCATGTCCGATCTGCAGCGGATGTTCGCCGGCGGCTCCGACAGCGGTCCGGTGAACTGGGACCTGGCCCGGCAGGTCGCGGCGAGCCAGCTGTCCGCGTCCGGCGATCCCGCGGTGAACATGTTCGAGCGCCACCAGGTCGAGGAGTCGTTGCGCCTGGCCGACCTGTGGCTCGACCCGGTCTCGGCGCTGCCCAGCGGCATCCGGGTGGCCGCCGCCTGGAACCGCAACGAATGGATCTACAACACGCTGGACGTCTGGAAGAAGCTCTGCGACCCGATCGCCGGCCGCATGGTCGGCGCGATGGGCGACCTGGTGCCCGACGAGGCGAAGGCGCAGCTCGGCCCGATGCAGTCGATGGTGGCCACGCTCGGCGGCGCGCTCTTCGGCGGTCAGCTCGGCCAGGCGCTCGGCCAGCTCGCGGCCGAGGTGCTCTCGGCCGGCGACATCGGGCTTCCGCTGGGACCGGGCGGCACCGCCGCGTTGGTGCCGGCCAACATCAAGGCGTACGGCGAGGGCCTCGAGCTTCCCGAGGACCAGGTCCGGCTGTACGTCGCTCTCCGTGAAGCGGCGCACCAGCGGCTCTTCGGTCACGTCCCCTGGCTGCGCGCGCACGTGCTGACCGCCGTGGAGACGTACGCGAACGGCATCACCGTGAACCGCGAGGCGATCGAGGAGGCGATGAGCCGCGTCGACCCGGCCGACCCCGAGTCGATGCAGGCCATGGCCCTCGAGGGCATCTTCACGCCGGAGGACACGCCGCAGCAGAAGGCCTCGCTAGCCCGGCTGGAGACCGCGCTGGCCCTGATCGAGGGCTGGGTCGGTCACGTGGTCGACACCGCCGCCGGCGACCGTCTGCCCAGCGTGGCGTCCCTGGCCGAGGCGTTCCGCCGCCGCCGCGCCGCCGGCGGCCCGGCCGAGCAGACCTTCGCCGCCCTGGTCGGCCTCGAGCTGCGCCCGCGCCGCCTGCGCGAGGCCGGCGCCCTGTGGGCCGCCGTCACCGAGCACCGCGGCATCCAGGGCCGCGACGCCCTGTGGGGCCACCCCGACCTGCTGCCCACCGACGAGGACTTCGCCAACCCCGGGGCCTTCGCACAGAGCAGCCTGGATTGGGACATCAGCGAGCTCGACTACCTCGGCCAGGCCCCCGAGGAGGGCTCGCCCGGCCCGTCCGAGCCCGACGAGAAGTAGCCCTTTCAGCCGCCCAGGAGGGCTCGGGTGTTCTCCCAGCCCTCCAGGGCCGGGTCGAGCGACGCAAGCTCGGCCGGCCCCCGCAGGCGCCGCCACTCGGGCGTGGAGCTGACGTCCCCGGGTCGCGGCGCCGTCCTGCGCAGCACCTGAGCCGAGGCCGTGTCGAGCTCGTGATCGTCCAGCCACTCCGGCGCCGGCAGGCTCGTGGCCACCCCCATGAGCCCATTGCCCGGCCCGCCACCGGCCACCGCCACCGCCTTGCTCTCCAGCGGCCGCAGCAGCTTCCCCAGGATCATGCCGGGAATGTCCGGCACGTCGGCAGCAATCACAGCGGCCTGCTCGAACCCATCTTCAGCGGCGGCGGCAAACACCGGCAGGTAGCTCGCGGTCGGCACCTCATAGATCCGCATCCCCGGCCAGGCGATCTCCTCGGCCAGCTTCCGGTCCTCGGCCGTGGCCGCGATGGCGGCCTCCGCCTGCGCAAGGCGCGCAAGCAGATCGACAACGTCCTCAGCAAGCGCCGCGCGCCACGCCCCGAGGTCGACCCCCGGCGGACTCCAGCGAACCGGCACCAAGATCGCCGCTACGAGCCTTTTTACCGCCACCTCCCCCGCCCCTTCTGGGTGGGCAGGATTGAAGCACCGGCCTCCGACAATTTCTCGCCGTTGTCCACAGGCCCAACCCTAGCGGGCGGGCCGCTGCCCACCTGCCGAGCGAGATCAGAGCGGTTGGGGGTGTGGCGTTGGGCTTGCGGGTCTGAGCGCGCACGATCGGGATCGCGAGTTTGGATCGCTTCGGTCTCAGCTGGCGGCCGCATGTGGCAGCCGTGGCCGCCCAGGCCGGAGCTACCCGGGCCGCCGGAGCCATTGGGGCCGGAGCCACCCGGGCCGCCGGAGCCACCGGGGCCGAAGCTACCCGGGCCGCCGGAGCCACCGGGGCCGGAGCCACACGGGTCGCCGGAGCCGCCGGGGCGGGGCCGCCCTGGTGGCCTGGGCCCCCGGGCCGGCTGGGCCGCCTGGGCCGCCTGGGCCGCCGGGCCGCCGAGGCGCCCGGGCCGCCTGGGCCGCCGGGCCGCCGAGGCGCCCGGGCTGCAGGGGCGGCCGGGCTGCAGGGGCGGCCGGAGCCACCCGGGCCGCCGGCACCGCCGGAGCAGCCGACGCCACTCGCTCGGCCCAACCGGGGTCCGCCCGCTCGACGCCGCCCAGACCTTGATGACTTCATGCCGTCAGCTCGCACGAAACCATCAAGATCGGCGGTTTCTTACCATCGGCGACACCGCAAAAAGGTCGGAACGGGCGACAAACCCCCGCGCCAGCTACGGACGGTCGCCCGAATCGGTCGCTCGAATACCGAGCGACGAGAGCCGACGCGCGTGGTGATGCTCGCGCTGGGGCGAGCCCCCGCCACCTCAGTCGTCGGCCAGGACCAAACCCGTAGCCGCCGAAATCCCCTCCAAATATCCCCGAGCACGCTCCGACTTCGGATACCGCGCCACCAGCTCCCAGAAACTCGGGCTGTGACTGGGCACGACCAGATGCGCCAGCTCATGCAGCAGCACGTAGTCGATGACCCAGTCCGGCATCTCCTGGATGCGGTGCGAGATGCGGATCGTCCCGTCGTCGGGGGTGCACGAACCCCATCGCCCGTTCTGGTTGGTCACCCAGCGCACGCTCGCCGGCACCACCAGCCCGGCATGATCGGCCAGGTAGCGCGCCGTCAGGCGGCGGGCCCGGGACAACAACTCGTCGTCGGTGCGCTGGATGCGTTCCTCGCGGGCGGCCAACCGGGCGAGCATCCGCTCGACCCACTCGGTTTCCTCGGCGCGGGAGAAACGGTCCGGGATGAGCACGACCACGCGCTCTCCGTCGCGATACGCGGACACCGTCCGGCGCCGGCGCTGGCTGCGCCGCACTTCGACGACAGGCTTACGCGTCCGGGCCATTACCGGCTCGCGCGGCCCAGATTCGGGTTCACGTTGAGACGCTAATCCGTGAGACCCATGTCACCGCAAGAGTACGCACGATGACACGTGCCAGATATGTGTGCTTCGTCCCGGTGTATCCGAAAAAATTTTCCAGCCCGCAACATCGGACCGAAGACGCCAACGTACAGCACTCCTCGAACGTCCCGCCAACGCCCGAGACGTCCCTTTCGCCCTCTTTGCCGGAAATTCCCGGCGTGTTGGCGGGCATCTTCGCGAAATGGGCGATTTCTCCCGGCACACTCACGACGGCGGCGATACCGCCGACGCTGCACTGACATGGAAATGGTCGGAGCTGGGTAGTGACCGCCCCTGACGGAGGCCACATCCACGTGGCCGCGGAGCGGTCCAGCGCCGCCACGAGAGGCATCGGGCCGACCCGGCCGACGACATGACGAGGAGGAACCGTGGCCGACAACACGTACAACGGCTACTGCGTGAAGTGCAAGGAGAAGCGCGACTTCCAGGGCACCGTGGAGGTGTCGAAGACGGGCATGAACATGGCCAAGGGCAAGTGCCCGGTCTGTGGCACGACCGTGAACCGGATCCTCGGCAAGGCCAAGGCCTGATTCACGCTTGCGGGTAGAGCGGCGCCGAGCGTGCCGCTCTACCCCGTAACCGTGTCCGAGTCGACACGTTGAGTGAGTGTGGATAACACGGACGGCCTGTGGATAACTCGCCGATAGCTGTGGATAACGCGGTATGCGGGCCCGAAGGGCCTGTGGACAACCAATCCGCTCCGCACCTCACCAGTAACAACCCGTTACGGTCAGCCGGCTCCGATGAGCGTGCGCGGCAAGGAGCCGGCGCGAAAGCTCTAGCGAACTTCCGGACATATCGCGCGAACCCGACGCGCGCGACCAGTTCAGCGACGATCCGTCGGTAACGTTGATCTGGTGAGCGACATACCGCGCCGGGCCGCCTCTCGCACCGCGAAGCTGGCCGCGCTGCCCCTCGGCTTCGCCGGCCGCACCGCCCTGGGCTTCGGCAAGCGGGCCGTCGGGATCGCCACCGACGTCATCTCGGCCGACATCCAGCAGCGTACGGCCGAGCAGCTGTTCAGCGTCCTCGGCCAGCTCAAGGGCGGGGCCATGAAGTTCGGCCAGGCGCTCTCGGTCTTCGAGGCGGCCCTGCCCGAGGAGATGGCCGGACCGTACCGGCAGGCGCTGACCAAGCTGCAGGAGGCCGCGCCCCCGATGCCGGTCGCCAGCCTGCACAAGACGCTCGCCGAGCAGCTCGGCGCGGACTGGCGGGAGAAGTTCGCCGAGTTCGACGACAGCCCGGCCGCCGCCGCCAGCATCGGTCAGGTGCACCGGGCGTCGTGGAAGGTGCCGCCCAAGCGCAAGAACGCCAAGCCCAAGACCGTCGAAGTCGCGGTCAAGGTGCAATATCCGGGCGCCGGCGAGGCGTTGCTGGCCGACCTCAAGCAGCTGTCGGTGCTGGCCGGCATGTTCAAGATCATCCAACCCGGCATGGACATCAAGCCGCTGCTGGCCGAGCTCCGGGCGCGGATCACCGAGGAGCTCGACTACGCCATGGAGGCGGAGACCCAGACCGCCTTCGCCGAGGCGTTCGCCGGCGACGACGAGATCTATGTGCCCCGGGTCATCGCGTCCTCGCCCCGCGTCCTGGTCACCGAGTGGGTCGAGGGCACACCGCTCTCCAAGGTCATCAGCGACGGTACGCCCGAGGAGCGCGACGAGGCCGGCCGGCTCATGGCCACGCTGCACTTCTCGGCCCCGGCCCGGGCCGGCCTGCTGCACGCGGACCCGCACCCCGGCAACTTCCGCATCCTGCCCGACGGCCGGCTCGGCGTGATCGACTTCGGCGCCGTGGCCCGGCTGCCCGGCGGCCACCCGGAGCCGATCGGCCGGCTCGTGCGCCTGGCACTGGACGGCGACGCCGAGGGGGTCGCGGACGGGCTGCGCGAGGAGGGCTTCATCAAGCCCGACGACGACCTCGACGCCGAGGCGGTGCTCACATTCCTGCGCCCGATGATCGAGCCGCTGGCCGCCGACCAGTTCCGGTTCACCCGGGCCTGGCTGCGCGGCGAGGCGACCCGGCTCGGCAGCCCCCGCTCCCCGGCCTACCAGCTGAGCCGCAAGCTGAACCTGCCGCCGTCCTACCTGCTGATCCACCGGGTGACGCTGGGCTCGATCGGGGTGCTGTGCCAGCTCGAGGCCGAGGCGCCGTATCGCGCGATCGTCGAGAAGTGGCTGCCGGGATTCGCGCCGGCCGCCCCATGATTCGATAAGGGGCATGGACGCCACCGCGCATATCGATGATCTCGGAAGCTTCATCTCGGCCTCGCCCAGCTCGTACCACGCCGCCGCCGAGACGGCCCGCCGCCTGACCGAAGCCGGCTGGACCACGCTGGACGAGGCCGCGGACTGGCGCGAGGCGATCCGGCCCGGCGCGCGGCTGGTGATCGTCCGGGACGGCGCGGTGATCGCACTGGCGTTGCCGGCATCGGTGGACGCGGCCACCCCGTACCGGATCCTCGGCGCCCACACCGACTCGCCGACCTTCAAGCTCAAGCCCCGCCCCGCGCTCACCTCGCACGGCTGGCTCCAGGCGGCCGTGGAGATCTACGGCGGGCCGATCATCGCGTCCTGGTTCGACCGCGAGCTGGAGTTCGCCGGTCGCCTGGTGACCAAGAACGGCGACCTTCATCTCGTACGCACGGGGCCGTTCGCCCGCATCCCACACCTCGCGATCCACCTCGACCGGGACGTCAACACCTCGTTCGCCCCCGACCGCCAGCGCGACGTGCAGCCGGTCTTCGGGGTGGGCGGTGACGATGTGCTCGCCCACCTGGCCGGCGTGGCCGGAATCGAGGCCGCGGAGATCGCCGGCCTCGACGTGGTGACGGTCGACACCCAGGCGCCGCGCCGGTTCGGCGCGGGCGACCGGCTGTTCGCCGCCGGCCGCCTGGACAACCTGTCCTCGGTGCACGCCGGACTGACCGCGCTGCTGCGGGGCGAGCCGGGCGATGCGATCGCGGTGCTGGCCGCCTTCGACCACGAGGAGCTGGGCTCGGAGAGCCGGTCGGGCGCGTCCGGCCCGTTCCTGGCCGACGTGCTCGAGCGGGTCACGGCCGCGCTCGGCGGCGACCGGGACGACCTGGCCCGGGCGATCACCCGCTCGTGGTGCCTCTCCGCCGACGCCGGCCACTCGGTGCACCCCAACCGGCCGGAGAAGCACGACCCGACGCACCGCCCGGTGGCCGGCCGCGGGCCGCTCCTGAAGATCAACGCCAACCAGCGCTACACCACCGACGCGGTCGGCGCCGCGCTCTGGGCCCGCACCTGCGCCGCGGCGAACGTGCCTTATCAGGAGTTCGTCTCGAACAACGCGGTGCCGTGCGGCTCGACGATCGGACCGCTGACCGCGACCCGGCTCGGCATCCCCACGCTCGACGTCGGCATCCCGCTGCTTTCGATGCACTCGGCGCGTGAGCTTTGCCACATCGACGACCCGGCGGCGCTGTCGACGGCGGCCGAGGCCTTCTTCCGGGCGGTATAGCTTCCCCACCCGGAACTGGGTGGGGCCGAGCATACGGCCCGGCTACGACATTTCCGGTGAGCCGTCCACAAGTCCGAGCGCCGTGAATCCACACGGGAAAGGCCCGCCCGCGCGAACGCGGACGGGCCTTTGCCGTACTCGGAACGAGGTTGTCAGTGGGTCTTAGTAGCGCCCACCGCCGAGTTCGCGCGAGGCCCGGTGGTGGGCCTGCATAGCGACCAGGCGAGCGGGGCGGTGCGCCTCAGGTGTGAAGTCACGCTGAGGCCGACGCATTCGGGCCCGGGACAACGCTTCGTGGAGAAGTCTCATCTTGGTGGCTCCATTCGTGCTCATCTTCGGTCTCTGCTTTCGTTTGGGGTGGTTGGGGGGAAAGGGGTCAGGCCGCCAGGCGGACCTGGTTGCGGGACTCGAGGCCGTTCGCGGCGAGCCGCTCCTCGACCTCGACGGCCAGCTCGGCGTCGCGCGCCACATCGGACTTGCGCGGACGGCCACGCGGCCGCTTGCGCGGAACAACCGCTCCACGCTCGAAGATCTCGCCGCCCCAGACACCCCAGGGCTCGTTCCGCTCGACCGCGCCGGCCAGGCACTCGACGCGCAGCGGGCAGTCCCCGCAGAGCGACTTCGCCAGTTCCAGCTGGGCCGGGGAGTCCGAGAACCAAAGGTCCGGGTCGAACTTCCGACAGGGCAGGTTTGCCTCGATGTCGACGTATCCGTCGATCGGGGCCAGCGCCAGACTCATAAAGCCCGGTCACCTCTCTCTTCTTCGACGATCTTCTGGATCGCAGTGCTGGTAACGCATCCGGCCGGTGAGCCGGCAAAAAATTAGGCCGCGGACCCTGTACGGGTTCCGCGGCCTCGAGGTGAGCCGGAGGTCTGGTTTATCAGACCGGCCTTCCTCGAGGCGGGACACCGCTGCCACCATCCGCGTAGCGCTTCTTGGAGACATTGATGCCCATGAACCCAGTGGTGCTGGTGGAGCCAGTAGTGCCAGTGATCCCGTCGGTAAGCGGCAGGGCCTGAGCCAGCTCGGCCTGGATCTGGACCTGGTGCACCCGCGAAACCGAAGCCCGCTCGGCGGCCAGGAGAGCCACCGGAGCAGCCGGAGCCGGAGCCCACACCGGGGCGGTCGGCTCGACCAGAGCGCAGGCAGGGTTCAGCGGCATCGACGGTCGCTGCGTCATCGTGTAAATCTCCATCGTTGCCACCTCCTCCATTTGCGTTGCACTCGAAGTGTTTCCCCAGGCGGGCGGGATCGCTCGCCGAGGTGTGCCCTGAGGCTATGCCTGCCCGTACGGCGAGGGCAAACGAATTAACCGACTAGTTTTCAAAGTTTTTGACGAGCCCGCCGACCGGACCTCATCGGGGCTCGCGCCGCCGACCAGAGCGAAGACCGCCTCGCCGTACTGGCCGAGCTTCCGCGGACCGATCCCGGCGATCGCCAGCAACTCCGCCGGCGTGCCCGGCCGCCGTTCCGCCATGGCCACCAGCGTCGCGTCGGTGAACACCACGTACGCAGGGACTTTGAGCTCCGCCGCGGTCTGCGCGCGCCACGTCTGGAAGCGCTCGTAGAGATCCTCGTCGAGGTCCGACGGGCAGGTCGGGCAGCGACCCAGCTTGCGGTCGGCGCCGGCCAGCAGGGTGGCGCCGCAGACCCGGCACGAGGCCACCTGCGAACGCCGGCGGTCGGGTTTCCGACTCCGGTCACCGCCGGCCCGTTCCGTGGACGACGTGCGCTCGAGCTGGGGCAGGAACCGGCACGGGCGGCGGGGCCGGCCGCCGGCGGAACGGGCCTGGCCGTAGGAGAGCCACAGGTATTGGCGCGCGCGGGTCACCCCGACGTAGAGCAGGCGGCGCTCCTCCTCCAATTGGGCCGGCGTCTTCGCGTACGTCGTCGGAAGCGTCCCGTCGGAGAGCCCGACCAGAAAGACCGCGTCCCATTCGAGGCCCTTGGCCGAGTGAAGTGAGGCGAGCGTCACACCTTCGACCGTCGGCGCGTGCTGCTGTTCGGCCCGGCGCGCCAGCTCGTCGTTGAAGGCCGACAGCGTGACGTCGCGCTGCACCGCACCGGCGTCACCGATCGGCACCAGGCTCGGCGCCTTCGCGTACTCCTCGGCCAGCGTCACCAGCGCGGCCAGCGCCTCCCACTGCTCACGGGCGGCGCCGCCGGGCGGGGGCTGCTCGCGCGACCAGCCGGTGGCCGCCAGCGCGTCGACCACGGCCGTCACCAACGGCGTCTCGCCCGGCGTCGAGCGCACCGCCGCCCGCAGCGCGATCATCGCCTGCCGGATCTCGGGCCGCTCGAAGAATCGCTCGGCGCCGCGGACCACGTACGGCACCTCGGCCTCGGCCAACGCCTCCTCGTACGTCTCCGATTGCGCGTTGGTGCGGAAGAGCACCGCGATCTCGCTCGCCGAGGTGCCCGACGCGATCAGCTCGCGGCAACGCCGGGCGACCGCCGCCGCCTCGCCCGCCTCGTCCGGGAAGATCTTCAGTTCGGGCTCGGCGCCGGGCGGACGCTGGCCGATCAGCTCCAGCCGCAGCCGCGCCTCGTTGCCCCGGGCCTGCCGGATCACCGCATTGGCCAGGCCCACCACCTGCGGGGTCGAGCGGTAGTCGCGGACCAGCCGGACCACCACCGCGCCGCGCCGCAACCGCGGGAAGTCGATCAGGTACGCCGAGGTCGCGCCCGTGAACGAGTAGATCGTCTGACTCGCGTCGCCGACCACCGTGAGGTCGTCCCGCCCGCCCAGCCAGGCCTCGAGCAGCCGCTGCTGGAGCGGGTTCACGTCCTGGTACTCGTCGACGACGAAGTGCCGGTACTGGTTGCGGATCTCCTCCGCCACGTCCGGGTGCTCCTCGATGCCCCAGACCGCGGCCCGCAGCATGTCCTCGAAGTCGATCACGCCCTGGCGGCGCTTGAGCGTCTCGTAGGCGGCGAAGACCTCGGCGACCTTGGCCGGCTCGTGCGGGGGCTCGCGCAGCGCCTTGGTCGCCGCCACCGCGTACTCCCCCGGCTCGACCAGCGACGACTTCGCCCACTCGATCTCGCTCGCCAGGTCGCGGGCGCCGGTGCGGTCGGCCCGTACACCGGCCCGGGCCGCGGCCAGGCCGACCAGGCGGGCCTTCGACTCCAGCAGCTCGGGCATCGCCCGGCCTTCGAGCAGCCGGGGCGCGAAGTAGCGGACCTGGCGCAGGGCGGCCGCGTGGAAGGTGCGGGCCTGCACCCCCGCCGCGCCGAGCGCGCCCAGCCTTGCCCTCATCTCGGCGGCGGCCCGCGCCGTGAACGTGACGGCGAGGATGTGCCGGGGACTGACCTCGCCGGTGAGCGTTCGATACGCGATCCGGTGGGTAATCGCTCTGGTCTTACCGGTGCCGGCGCCGGCCAGGATGCAGACCGGGCCGGCGGGCGCGGTCACCGCCGTCCGTTGCTCGGGGTCGAGCCCGGCCAGCACCGCATCAGTCCGCACAACAGGGAATCATGGCACTCGGGTCCGACGTTGTGCCGGAAGGCGGAGTGCCATGTGACCCATCCGAAGGGATCCTGACCGATGTTGACCATGTATTCGACGTCCTGGTGCGGCTACTGCCACCGGCTCAAGTCGCAGCTCGATCGCGCGGGCATCGCCTACGACGTCGTCGACATCGAGCAGGACGAGGCGGCCGCCGAGTTCGTGCAGAGCGTGAACGGCGGCAACCGCACGGTTCCGACCCTGCGCTTCGACGACGGCTCGGCGCTGACCAATCCGTCGATCGTCGAGGTCAAGGAGCACCTGGCGAAGCTGGCCGCCTGATTGTCAGGCCGCGACGAATGTCGCGGCCTTTTCTTCTGCCTCGGCAATGATCGCGGTCAGCTCGGCGTCACCCAGCGCGAGCTCGTCCGCGAGAGAAGCAAACAGCAGCAGGTGTACGCCGAGAAGCACGCCCCCGTCGATGTCGCCCGTCGGCACGCTCTCGCCGAGCGCCGCGCGCACCAGCATCTCGGCGTCGAGCAACGGCAGCCCCGCGACGGCGTGTTCGTGCACGGCCGCCGCCACGGTTCGGCTGATCTCGGCCAGGGCGGCGTCGGCCTCGAAGCGGCGGCGCACGACCAGACCGAAAGCGATCTCCCAGACTCGGCGTGCCGACTCGTCGATCTCGCCGTCCGGGGACCCGAACCGGGCCGGGGCTTCATCGCGTGCGGCCCGCAGCAGGTAGCGGCCGGCCTCGGTGGCGACGGCCCCGGCGGCGCGGGCCTCGCCGGGCGGAAGTTGTCCGGAGAGCGGGCTCGTCGCGGGCGGCGCCTCGGGCTCCGGCTCGGCGGCTGTCGGCGGCTCGGGTTGGTGGTGCCACCGCCGGCGTGACCGGGCCTCGGTCGCCGAAGCAGGCGAGGCCGCCGAAGCCCCCGAAGCCGGCGAGCCCGAAGCCGCCGAAGCCGGCGAGCCCAAGGTCGGCGAGGCCCCCGAAGCGGTCGAGGCGGTCGAGGCGGTCGAGGCGCCCGAAGCGCTTGAGGCCGTCGACGCCGCCAGCTGTCCCTCGCGGTGGGAGCGGCGGCGGCTCTTCTTCACGTCGCCCTCCGGCCGACGACCCGGTTGCGCGGGCGGTCGAACCGGGCCACCCGCTGCTCGGCCTGGTCGATCAGGGCCAGCAAATCGGCCGCGGGGATGCCCGGCGGCCGGGCCAGGTCGCCCACGACGTGGCAGATCAGCTCGAAGCGGCGCAGGTCGGCCAGCCCGTGTGCGAGCTCCGGCTCGCCGATCGCGGCCCGGATCAGCGCCTCGGCCTCGCGCGCCAGCTCGCCGCCGGACGGGAGCGACCGGTACTCCAGCAGGTCGCGCACGTAACGGGTGACGTCCCTCGGATCACGGCCGACGAAGCTACGACGGACCGCCACCGTGAACAGCTCGCGCAGCAGCCGGACGGCACGTGGCGAGTCGCTGAGACGAGACAGCGACCGGGCCGGGTACTCCTCCCCGAGTGCTTCGAGGATGAGCCGTCCGGCCGCGGTCGCAGCCTTGTCTAATGTCCCGGTTTGCCCCACATGCGGACTCTAACCGGTCGTTACGGGATGAGAGCCGGAATGCTCGAGTCGAGCAGGCCCCGCTCCTCGAGCGCACCGTAGAGCGGCGTGGTCTCCGGGTAGTGACCCCAGGCGTGGTCGCCGGAGCCGTCGCCGTCGGGGCAGTGGCCGAGCAGCTGCTTCTGCACCGGGTTGAGCTTGTCGAACCACGGCTCGCCGGGCAGGTGCGCAACGTCGTCGCGACCGGCGATCCAGCGGTACGTGTACCCGAAGAACGCGCCCATGCGGGTGTACGTCGAGTAGTTGTCCGACCGCGCGTGCCAGATGCGACGGTCGAAGACGACCAGGTCGCCGGGGTTCGCGGTGATCTGGGTCGCGCCCTCGGGCTCCGGCCACGGGACGCCGCGGCTCGGCGGGCCGGGCAGCCAGTTGGTCTTGTGGCTGCCGGGGATGACCGTGAAGTTGCCGCGACCGGTCTCGCTGACGTCGGAGAACCAGAACGCCAGCTTCACCGAGAACATCGGGCGCGGGTCGGTCTCGATCTCCCGGTTCTGCCGGCCACCGTCCTGGTGCCAGTGCCACCATTGCTTCTGCTGCTCGTGGATCTGCGGGTGCACGTCCACGTGGGAGTGGTAGATGTGAATGTTCCACCCCAGCAGCGACCAGATGTACTTGAACGCGATGGGGTGGTCGATCAGGTAGGCCAGCTCGGGGACGGACGTCACCGCGGACAGCTGGTGCAGGGCGCCGGTCGCGTTCAGACCGTGGCCACCGGGCTCCTGGGCCCGCTCGTAAGCGGCCTGGATCGCGTTGCGCCCGACCTCGATCTCGCTCGCGTTGAGCACGCCGGGGATGACGAGAATGCCGTCCCGGTCGAACTGGGCACGCTCGTCGTCCGTCATGGGCGCCCAGGCGGGCGCCTCCACCTGCGTCATCGAAAATCCACCTCTCGGTCTTTGTAGTTCGAGACGCGGCAGGAGCCCGTTTTGGTTACCGGTGAAGCGAAAAACTTTTCTGCTTCGACAAAGATCGATCCGTTATCGGGCGAAACCGCCCAGCCACGTCTCGATGAGGTAGAACGCGATCGAGGACCGCATCGGCAGGCTCATCCGGACGCCGGTCTCCGGGTGCACGAAGTCGCCGGCGATCATCTTGGCGATGTCGTCCCGGGTGAACCAGCGCGCCTCGTCGATCTCCTCGGGGTCGAGGCGGAGCTCGGCGCCGGGGTCGGCGGTCGCGTGGAAGCCGAGCATCAGCGAGCCCGGGAACGGCCAGGACTGGCTTCCCGCGTACGTCAGGCTGGTGAGCGGGATGCCCACCTCCTCGCCCACCTCGCGCAGCACCGCGGCCTCGGCCGACTCGCCGGGCTCGATGTAACCGGCCAGGCAGGAGAAGCGGGTCACGCCGTCGGTGACCGGCCAGGTGGCGTTGTGGCCGAGCAGGCAGCGGCCCTCGGGACCGGCGACGCCGTCGTGCACCAGGACGATCATCGCCGGGTCGGTGCGCGGCCACATGTCGTTGCCGTCGGCGTCGCGCCGGACCCAGCCGGCCTCGACCGCCGTGGTGGCCAGCCCGGTACGCGGCGAGAAGCCGTGACTGGCGTGCCAGTTGGCGAGCGCGGCGGCCGTGGTGAACAGGCCCGCGTCCCGGTCGTCGAGCAGGTGGCCGATGTCGCGCAGGCTCGCCACCCGGGCGCCCTCGGCCTCGGGCAGCGGCGCCGCGACCGCCCACAGCGGGGTGCCCTCGGGGTCGACGCCCAGGAACCAGTGCTCGGCGTCGGCCGGCGCGTCGGCCGGGGACACCAGCACCAGCCCGGCGCTGCCGTCCGGACGGTCCTCGACCAGGGCCCGGCCGCGCGGGTCGACGACCAGCACGAGGCCGCGGGCCCAAGCCTCGGCCAGCCACGCCTCGTCGCGGCGGCGCAGCCCCGAGCGGTCGAGCGTGGTGCGGGCCAGCGGCGGGGTGAGGGGAAACTCGGGAGTGCTCACGCGGCGCCGCGCACGACCTGGGTGAGGGCGGCGAGCGGAGCCTCCACCTTCTCCGCGTCGCCGAGCACGACGGTGACCGCCCGGGTCGGCGCCAGGAAGCGGGCGGCGACCTCGGCCACGTCGTCCAGGGTCGCCGTGGCCAGCGCCGCCGAGTGCTCGCGCAGGTGCTCGAGGCGCAGGCCGAAGCTCGCGTACATGCTGGCCAGCCCGGCCAGCCCGGCCTGGGTCGACATGCCGAGCCGCAGGGTGCCCAGCGCGTACCGCCGGGCCTGCTCGAGCTCGTCCTCGGACGGCGGCAGGCTCGCGATGCGGCCCAGCTCGTAGAGGGTCTCGAGCAGGGACGGGCCGGTCACCTCGGTCGCGACCTCGGCCGCGACCAACAGCGCCGAGCCGGCCAGGTAGTGCTCGATGCCGGTGTGCGGGCCGTAGGTGTAGCCCTTGTCCTCGCGCAGGTTCTCGACCCAGCGGGAGGAGAAGTAGCCGCCGAAGATCATGTTGGCGAGCTGGAGGGCCGCGTACTGCGGGTCGGTGCGGGGCACCGCCGGCAGCGCCATCCGCAGCGACGACTGCACCGAGCCGGGCCGGTCCACCAGCAGCAGCGGACCGGGCTCGAGCGGCGGTGTCTCGGGCAGGGTCTCGTCGCGGCCGGGGCCGGTCCAGCTGCCGAGCGCCTTCTCGGCGGCGTCGATCGCCTTCTCCGGGTTGATGTCGCCGACCAGCACCAGCACCGCGCCGTCGGGGCGGACCCGGTCGGCGTGCAGGCCGCGGAGCTGGGCCGGGCGTACGGCGCGGACCTGCTCGGGCTCGGGGGTCTGCACCGCGTACGGGTGCTTGCCGTACATCCGCTTGAGCAGCGCCGTGCGCGCGATGTGCGCCGGCTGGCTGAGCGCCACGTTGATGTGGTCGACCAGGCGGTCCCGCTCGGTGGCGACCTCGGCGTTCGGATACGCCGGATCGGTCAGCACCGCGGCCAGGATCTCCAGCATCCGGTCCAGCCCGCTCGCCAGCGCGTTGCCGGTGACCAGCAGCCGGTCGGGATCGAGGCCGGCCGAGAGCCCGCCGCCGACGGCCTGCAGCTCGGCCGCGATGTCGACGCTCGACATCGTGCCGGTGCCGGTGAACAGCGCCTGGGAGAGCAGGGTGGCGCGGGGCAGCGGGGCCTTGCTGAACGGCACGCGCAGCCGCAGCTCGACCAGCGGCACCGAGGAGCGCCGGATCGCGATCACGGTGAGGCCGCCCGGCAGCGTCCGCTCGGCCTGGCGGGGCAGTTTGAGCTTGGCGTCCGGCACGAGGTCGGGCAGGGTCTTGGCACTCATGCGGTAACTCCCGGGTGGACCTCGACGACGGCACGGGAATCGGGGCGGAGGGTGGCCGCGGCGGCGACGATCTGCGCCTCGGTCACCTCGCCGACGAGCTTGGGCAGCTCGTTGAGCAGCTCCGGACGGCCGCGCTGGAGCTCGAGCACGGCCATCGGCAGCGCCCGGCCGAGCACGGCGTCGGTGTCGCGCAGCAGGTGGGTGGCGATGCGGGCCTGGACCCGCTCGAGCTCGCCCGGCGCCAGCCCGTCGTGGACCAGCCGGTCGAGCTCCTCGTCGGCGGTGCGCAGCACCTTCTCGGCGTCGCCGCCGGGCGGCATGTGCGCCTGCAGGAGCAGCGCGGTCGGGTTGCGCACCTGGAACTCGTCGCCCATGAACCCGATGTAGCCGCCGATGCTGGTGACCGTGCGGTCGCGCTGCACCAGGCGCTCGACCAGCCGGGACGCCTCGCCGTCGGTGAGCACCTCGGCCAGCACCACGTACGGCAGGTAGTCGTCGAAGGACGCGATCGGGTCCGGCACGCGCCAGGCGCACGCGACGCCGGGCAGCGGGGCGAGCCGGTCGGTGTAGACGTCGCGCCGCTCGCCGTCGAGGGCGGGCTCGTCGAAGTCGGGCAGCGGGGGCGCGGGCCGGGCCGGCACGTCACCGAAGTGCCGCCGGATCATCGCGGTCGCCTCGGCCACGTCGAAGTCGCCGGCGACGGCCAGCGTCGCGTTGCCGCTGGCGTAGTAGCGGTCGAAGAAGGCGACCGCGTCGTCGACGGTGGCCGCGTCGAGGTCGCCGAACGAGCCGTAGCCGTCGTGCGCGTTGGGGAACGTCGAGAACATCACCGGTGGCAGCTTCAGCCACGGGAAGCCGCCGTACGGCCGGTTCAGGACGTTGACCCGGATCTCCTCCTTGACCACGTCGATCTGGTTGAGCAGGTTCTCCTCGGTGAGGCGGGGGCCGCGCATCCGGTCGGCCTCGAGGAAGAGCGCCCGCTCGAGGGCGCCGGCCGGCAGCACCTCGAAGTAGTCGGTGTAGTCGAGGTGGGTCGAGCCGTTGAAGGTGCCCCCCGCGCCCTGCACGTGCCGGAAGTGGGCGAGCTTCTCCAGGTTTTCCGAGCCCTGGAACATCAGGTGCTCGAAGAGGTGGGCGAACCCCGTGCGGCCCTCCGGCTCGGAGCGGATGCCGACGTCGTAGACGACCGCGACGCCCACCACCGGCGCGCTGCGGTCGGGCGTGAGAACCACCCGCAGCCCGTTGTCCAGGGTGAATCGCTCGACCGGGTACTTCGTTGCCGGGATCTTGCTTCTGCGCGCCACGGACTGACATTAGCGCGCTGCGTGTTCACCTGCGCCACGGCAGGTCACCGGAGGATCCGGGTCCCGCCATGCGGTCGCGGCTTGACGTCCCTTTCCCACCTCGTCCATTATTCCCATGCATCAGATAGAGAAAGCAGGGTTTCGGATGTACGTCTCGGCGCGCACCGACTACGCCGTACGGGCGATGCTGGCCATCACGGCCGAGCAGCCGCACCTGGTCAAGGCGGCCGGCCTGGCCGCGGCCCAGGACATCCCGCTCAGCTTTCTCCAGGGGATCCTGCTCGACCTGCGCCGCGCCGGCCTGCTGCACAGTCACCGCGGCGTCGACGGCGGCTACGCCCTCGCCCGCCCGGCCGACAAGATCACGGTGGGCGACGTGGTCCGGGCCGTGGGCGGCGCGCTCACCACGGTCCGCGGGCTGCCCACCAGCACCACGACCTACCACGGCGCCGCCACCGGGCTGCGCGACGTGTGGGTCGCCGTCGAGGAGGCCATCGAGGGCGTCGTCGACCACAAGACCCTGGCCGAACTCTCCCCGTTACCCAGCCAATAGAAATAGGAGTGAGCATGAGCTCCCGCACCGTACGTGCGCTTGCCCTCGCCGCCACCGCCCTGATAACCGCGACCGCCCTCACCGCCTGCGGGGGTGACGACGACAAGGACACCGCCGCCGCCTCGGGCGGGAACGCGGCCGAGGCGACGACCCTCAAGCTCGGCTACTTCCCCAACATCACCCACGCGCCGGCGCTCATCGGCGTCAACAAGAACTTCTTCCAGGATGCGCTGGGCAGCACCAAGCTCGAGGCCAAGACCTTCAACGCCGGCCCGGCCGCGATCGAGGCGCTGCTCTCCGGCGCGGTCGACGCCACCTACATCGGCCCGAACCCGGCCATCAACGCCTGGTCGAAGTCGAAGGGCCAGGCCCTGAAGATCATCGCGGGCAGCACCTCGGGCGGCGCCGGCCTCGTGGTCAAGCCCGGCATCAACACCGCGGCCGACCTCAAGGGCAAGAAGCTCGCCACGCCGCAGCTGGGCAACACGCAGGATGTCGCGCTGCGCAACTACCTCAAGGAGAACGGCCTCAACGCCGATGCCCAGGGCGGCGGCGACGTCTCGGTCCTCCCCCAGGACAACGCGACCACGCTGCAGGCCTTCGCCCAGGGCGCGATCGACGGCGCCTGGGTGCCCGAGCCGTTCTTCAGCCGGCTGCAGCTCGAGTCCGGCGGCAAGGTCCTGGTCAACGAGAAGGACCTGTGGCCGGGCGGCCAGTTCGTCACCACCCACCTGATCGTCTCTCAGGACTTCCTGAAGAAGTACCCGGGCACGGTGAAGAAGCTCCTCCAGGGCCACCTCAAGACGCTCGACTACATCAAGAGCGACAACGCGGGCGCGCAGAAGGCGGCCAACGACCAGATCAAGGCGCTCTCCGGCAAGCCGCTCAAGGACAACGTGCTAGCCGCGTCGTTCAAGAACCTGAACTTCACCGCCGACCCGATCGCCTCCTCCCTGTTCACCAGCGCGCAGCACGCGCAGGACGTCGGCCTGCTCAAGCCGGTCGACCTCAAGGGCATCTACGACCTCGGCCCGCTGAACGAGCTGCTCAAGGCGGCCGGTCAGCCCGAGGTGAGCGACGCCGCGGCCTGAGACGAGGAATGACCATGAGCCTCCTGGAACAGACCGACGTCCGTACCGATGCGGTCGTCCGCCTCGAGAACGTCTCCAAGCAGTACGGGTCGGGCAGCAGCGCGCTGCTGGCGCTCGACAACGTCTCGCTGACGGTCCGGCAGGGCGAGTTCGTCTGCCTGCTGGGCGCCTCCGGCTGCGGCAAGAGCACCCTGCTCTCGCTGGTGGCCGGGCTCGACCAGATCAGCGGCGGCACCCTCGACATCGGCGGCCGGCACGTCTCGCTGATGTTCCAGGAGGCCGCGCTCTTCCCCTGGCTCTCGGTGTCCGGCAACGTCGAGCTGCCGCTGCGGCTGCAGGGCGTCGGCAAGGCCGAGCGCCGCAAGCGCGCGGAGGAGCTGCTCGACATCGTGCGGCTGCGCGGCTTCGACCACAAGCGGCCGCACGAGCTCTCCGGCGGCATGCGCCAGCGCGTGGCCCTCGCCCGCGCCCTGGCGCAGAACGCCGACATCCTGCTGATGGACGAGCCGTTCGGCGCGCTCGACGCGATGACCCGCGACATCCTGCACGACGAGCTCGAGCGGATCTGGCGCGAGCAGGAGCTCACCGTCCTGTTCGTGACCCACAACGTGCGTGAGGCGGTGCGCCTCGGCGACCGCGTGGTCCTGCTGAGCAGCCGGCCCGGCCGGGTGATCGAGGACTACGCGATCAAGCACGAGCGCCCCCGGCGCATCGACTCACCCGAGGTGGCCGGGCAGGCCGCCGAGATCACCGACCGGCTCCGCGCGGAGGTCGCCCGCCATGCCAACTGAGACCGTACCGACCCAGACCGGCCCGGCCCGCCCCGCGGACGGCGCGGCCGACCGGGTCACCGGGCTGGACGCGCTCGAGCTCGCCCCCAGGACCGACCGGGGCACCCTGGGCAAACGGATCTGGCGCAACACCTGGCCCAAGCTGCTGGCCATCGCGATCGTCGTGCTCGTCTGGCAGATCGTCGTGTGGTCCAAGTGGAAGCCGGACTACGTGCTGCCCGGCCCCGGCACGGTCTTCGGCGACCTGGGCGGCGTGCTGACCGACGGCGGCTTCTGGGACGGCGTCCGGCTCACCCTGACCCGGGCGCTCACCGGCTTCGCGCTGGCGGTGCTGATCGGCACCGTGGTCGGCGCGGCCGTCTCCCGGTTCGCGCCCCTGCGGGCGGCCATCGGCTCGCTGATCACCGGCCTCCAGACGATGCCGTCGATCATGTGGTTCCCCCTCGCGATCCTGCTCTTCCAGATCAGCGAAAGCGCGATCATGTTCGTGGTCGTCATCGGCGCCGCGCCGTCGGTGGCGAACGGCCTGATCAGCGGCATCGACTACGTGCCGCGCACGTGGCTGCGGGTCGGGCAGGTGCTGGGCATGAAGGGCATCGCCAAGTACCGCCACCTGATCCTGCCGGCGTCGCTGCCGTCGTTCATCTCCGGGCTCAAGCAGGGGTGGGCCTTCTCCTGGCGAAGCCTGATGGCGGGCGAGCTGCTGGTCATCGTGCCGGGGGCGCTCTCCATCGGCGTACGCATGCAGCAGGCCCGCGACTTCTCCGACTCGAGCCTGGTGATCTGCTACATCATCGTCGTCCTGGTGATCGGCATCCTGATCGACATGCTGTTCAACATGGCCGACAACGCCCTGCGCAAGCGGTGGGGGCTGACCGGCAGCTAGGGCTATGTCGGCGCCGATCAGTTGCTGATCATCCACGACACGCGGCTGTCCACAGGTTGCGTAGGGCATTCGCGTGACCTTGCGGGATTTTCGGGAGAATGGCGGGGGTCGGCCCCACCCAGAAGAGGGTGGGGGTGGCCCGCGGTACGACCAGTAGCCGCGCGCTGATCTTCGCCGGGTTGGCGTAGGGCGCTGCATGGGCGCGCTTGGTGCCGCCGCTGGCCCGGGGGCCGGGGACGGCCCTGGCACGGGCGCTGCCTGGCCGGGCTCACTGCCGCCACCCACCCCGGGCGGGAATTGCGGTAGGCGGCCATGGCAGGGGGCGCTGCCTGGCCGGGCTCACTGCTGCCACTCACCCCGGGCGGGAACTGCGGTAGGCGGCCATGGCAGGGGGCGCTGCCTGGCCGGGCTCACTGCTGCCACTCACCCTGGGCGGGAACTGCGGTGGGCGGCCATGGCAGGGGCCGCTGCCTGGCCGGGCTCACTGCCGCCACCCACCGCCGCCGGTGGTCCCGCTGGGCGGGGCGAACGGCCGCAAATCACCGAACGCGACCGGCTTCCGCCCCGGCGCGATCACCCACCTCAGATCTTGTAGAGAAAGTGCGCCCCGGCCGCACGAATTCTTCAAGATCTGAGGGGGGCACGGCATTTTGGACTACGCCAGGTGACGTCCGCGGACCGGGGGCGCCAACCCAGGGCGACGAATCGGCGGCAACGCGACGCAGGCCCACGCTCCGGGGGCCGCGCCGGTCAGAGCACCCGCACCGACTTCATGACGTCGTCGACCACGTAGTCCCACTGCTTGTGGGTGCCGGGGATCGACACGTACAGGACCGCCGCGGTCGGCTTGCCCACGTCGATGACCGCCACCGCCGACAGCTCGTCGGTGGCGGTCAGCCCGGCCTCGTGGAAGTGCAGCCGGAACTGGCTCAGGTAGGCCGGCCGCCCGCCGATCGTGGTCAGCCCGTCCTTGATCCGCTCCAGCGTGTTCGGCTGCGGGTAGTACTCGGCCCGCACGTCGGCCGCCACCTGCTGCCCCACGCACTCGAGATTGAGCGTCACCGCGTCGTTGTCGGCGGCCGGGACCGCCGCGGACAGGATCGACGCGTGGTACTCGCCGCCGCCGTAGGTCTCGGTCACGAAGTGCTGGCCGACCTTGTACGGCACCTCGAGCGTCCCGGCCCGCCACACCGTCGTCCACGGCACCCAGGGCGCCCCGTACGCCTTGTAGGAGATGCCGGCCTCGGTGTCGGTCGTACGCGCCCCGGTGGCCGGCGGCAGCGCGCCCGGCGCCCGGGTCGGCGCCGGGCTCGGCGAGCCGGTCGGCGCCGGGCAGGCCTGGGCCAGCGGCGGGCGCACGTCGGTGGGCGCCGAGACCTTGTCGCGGAACGGGTTGCCGTCCGACGAGAAGACCAGCGCCAGCAGGATGGTCAGACCGATCGCCAGGATGCCGCCGGCGATGCCCGCGAAGATCTGCATCTGCCGCCGGCGGCGCTTCGGCCCGTCCGGGGCCGGCGGCGCCTCCGGTGGCGGGGGCGGCGGCGCGAGCAGGGACCCGGCCGAGCCCGTCACCATGCCCGACGCGAACCGGTCGCCGGGCCGCTGCCAGGCGAAGGTCTCCGGAGTCGGCTCAGACATGAATCCCAGTGAACACCACGCCGCTGAGAATCGCGTTACGGCGTGATCGCGACACCGGTTCCGGCCGGCCGCTCATCGCCGACGAGCCGCACGATGCGGTCGGGCACGGTCCCCACGTCGGCGGACGCGGGGGACGAAGCCGGATACCACGGTGCGAAAACGACGACCAGCACCAGGGCCAGGCCGGCACAGGCCACGGCGAGCACGAACGCCAACTCACGGCGGGCGGGCGTGCTGCGCATGTGTGTCTCCCCCCGTCGCCGCACAGTCGTCTTAGGTAAAGACGCTGCCGGGGCCTCAGTGGTTGCACCCGATCCAGCCGATCTTCAGGGAGTTCCGCTACCGTCTTTTCATGGAACTCGTGTATCCCCCGGTCATCGCCTTCGCCAAGACGATGTTCCGCGCGCTCGACCTGCGGATTCAGGTCGACGGGGCCGAAAACATCCCGCGTGAGGGCGGTGCGGTGCTCGCGAGTAACCACGTGAGCTACCTCGACTTCATCTTCTGCGGCCTGGCCGCACAGCCGGCCAAGCGGCTGGTCCGGTTCATGGCCAAGAAGTCGGTCTTCGACCACAAGGTGAGCGGCCCACTCATGCGCGGCATGCAACACATCCCGGTCGACCGCGACGCCGGCGCGGCCTCGTTCCGCGAGGCGACCAACGCGCTCAAGGACGGCCAGGTCGTCGGCGTCTTCCCGGAGGCGACGATCAGCGAGTCGTTCACGGTGAAGGAGCTGAAGTCGGGCGCGGTCCGGCTCGCGCGTACGGCCAAGGTGCCGTTGATCCCGATGGTGGTCTGGGGCCCGCACCGGCTGTGGACCAAGGGACACAAGAAGGAGCTGACCAAGCGGCACGTGCCGGTGCTGATCAAGGTCGGCGAGGCCCTCGATATGCCCAAGGGCACGTCGCCCGACGCGCTCACCGCGGCCCTCAAGGAGCGGATGAGCAGCCTGCTCGACGCGGTCCAGCGGGCTTATCCGGAAAAGCCCTCCGGCCCGGAGGATCGCTGGTGGCTGCCCGCGCACCTGGGCGGAACGGCGCCGCTGCCCGAGGCCGCCGCCGTATGACGAACGGCGCCGCACCCCGGGTGGGATGCGGCGCCGCCAGTTGTCTTACTTCTTGTCAGACAGCGCGGATGTTCGCGGCCTGCGGGCCCTTCTGGCCCTGGGTCACCTCGAACTCGACCCGCTGGTTCTCCTCCAGGCTGCGGTAGCCCGACATCTGGATCGCGGAGAAGTGGGCGAAGACGTCGGCGCCGCCGTCGTCGGGGGTGATGAACCCGAAGCCCTTGTCCGCGTTGAACCACTTCACAACGCCGGTAACCATGATCGTCTCCTCGACGGTCGATCGCTCCCGCCCATTATGGACAGGTGCGAGGTGGTAAGACCCGGATTCCCCGAGTCTCGTGTCGCCGTACTGATCGCCCGCACCGGAGAACCCGGGTTACGACAAAGAGCGCCTGGGGCAGAATTCCCCACAGGCGCTCCTAAGTACTTGGCAAACCAAACGAACAACGGTCGGAGCGTAGCACGATTGAGGAGGCTCGGCGGTGATCGGCGCACAAATGGCATCACGACTGAAAGAGGCCGGGCTCGCGTGGAAACCCGCGCTCGGGGACCGGTTCGCGATCCCCGACCGGGACCTGGACGAAGAGGTGTTCGTCCTGAGCAACATGACCATCCAGGTGTACCCGATGCCGGAGGGGCCGGTGATCGGCTTCAACGGCACCACGGAGTGGGCGCTGGACGACGTCGAGATCGACGAGGCCATCTGGCTGCCGCGGGAGGACCAGCTGCGGGAACTGCTGGGCGGCACCTTCCGGGGACTGCGGCGGGACATCGACGCGTACGAGGTGAGCATCGACCTGCTCGGGGAGCAACGGAGCTTCGAGGCGCCAACGGCCGAGGAGGCGTACGCGAGCGCCCTGCTCCACCTCCTCGCCGCCGCCGGCGTGGGTTAGTCGCCCGCCTCCGGGATCTCGGCGACCAGGGCCGCCAGCGCGTCGGCGTCCAGCAGATCGTGCGGACGCACCGTGACCTGCTCGCGCACGTAGTGGAAGCCGGCGCGCACGCGGTTGACCGGCACCCCGGCCAGCGAGGCCCAGGCGATCCGGTACGCCGAGAGCTGCACCGCCGCCGCTTCCGCCGCCTCGCCGACCGGTCGCCGGCCGGTCTTCCAGTCGATCACGTCGTACCGGTTGCCGGACTCGGCGAAGACGGCGTCCATCCGCCCCCGGACCACCACACCGGCCACCGAGGTCGCGAACGGCACTTCCACCTCGACCGGGGTGCGATCGGCCCACTCGCCACTCAGGAACGCCTCCTGCAGGGCGGTCAGCTCCTCGTCGCCGGCCGCGTCGTCGTCCGCGGCGCCCGGCAGCTCGTCGATGTCGATCAGGCGGGCCGAGCCGAAGCGCTGCTCGAGCCAGGCGTGGAAGGCGGTGCCCCGGCGGGCGTACGGCGCGGGCCGTTGCGGAAGCGGCCGGCGCAACGATCGGGCCAGTCCCTGCGGGTCGCGCCGCAGCACCACCAGCTGCGACACGGAGAGGTGGGCGGGCAGCGCGACCTCGATGGGCCCGTCCCGGCGGGAGCGCTCGTCCCGTTCGGCCAGCAGCAGGTCGGCTTCCCGCCGCCAGCGTAAAATGTCCGGGTCCTCCGCTTCCGCCGCGGGCAGCCCGACCAGGTCGGCGGCGAAGCCGGCCCGGGCGGCGATCTCCGGATCGCTCGCGGCCAGTTCCGCGAACGCCTCGGCGGCCGACGCGGACGGATCGGCGATCATGCGGCGGATCAGGTCGGCGGCCGCGGCCATGGCCGGGCGACGGCGGCCCAGCGGGTCGAACGGCCATTCAGCCGACGCGACCTCGGCGCCCGACGGGTTCGGCTCGTCCGGGGCGGGCTCGGGCGCCCACTCGGTGACCAGGCCGGCGCCGGCCTCGCAGGTCGCCCGGATCTCGTCGAGGAACACCGACGGGCCGCGCGGCTTCTTGACGCCCTCACCCCACCAGTAGCCCGAGCAGAGCAGCAGGCGGCGCGGGCGGGTCACCGCCACGTACGCGAGCCGCCGCTCCTCGCGCTCGTCGTGCTCGCGCCACTTGCGCCCGAAGTCGGACACCGCCGCGACCACGTCTTTCTGGTCGGCCGCGCCGGTCAGGTCGAGCTCGGGCAGGCCGTCGGCGTCGCCGCGCAGCGGGAACGGCAGCACGCCGATGCCCATCAGGTAGTGGTCACTGCCCCGGACCAGCCCCGGCCAGACGCCCTTGCTGAGCCCGGCCACCGACACCACGTCCCATTCCAGGCCCTTGGCGGCGTGCGCGGTGAGGATCTGGACCGCGCCCTCGACCACGTCGACCTGGCCCGGCTCCAGACCGCGCTCCTCCTCCTCGGCCGCGGCCAGGAACGCGAGGAAGCCGGCCAGCGTGCCGCCGTCGGTCTCGGCCGCGTACCGGGCCGCCACGTCGCCGAGCGCGTCCAGGTGGCCGCGAGCCAGCCCCGCGTCGCCGGCCCGCCAGCCGCGTACCGCCACCTCGACGTCCAGGCCGATGGTGCGCTCGATGTCCGCCACCAGGTCGGGAAGGGGCTGGTCGAGGCGCTGCCGCAGGGCGCTGAGCTCCCGGCTGTACGCGCGAAGGCGCGCGTAGCCCTCGGCCGAGTACTGCTGGGGGGCGCCCAGGTCGGCCATGGCCTCGATCAGCGTGGCGTCGTCGAGGCGGTCGGCCAGGAACTCCTCCGGATCGGCCCGGCTGACCACCTCGGCGCGGGCCGCGGCCAGGCCCCGGGACCGGCGGTGCAGCGCGACCAGGTCACGCGGCCCGATCCGCCAGCGGGCACCGGTCAGCAGCCGGAGCAGCGAGGCGCCGTCGGTCGGGTCGGCCAGCACCCGCAGCGTGCAGACGACATCGCGTACCTCTGGGGTGTCGAGAAGACCGCCCAGCCCGACCACCTCGACCGGCAGGCCCCGCGCCCGCAACGCCTGCTCGATCACCGGGATCTGGCTGCGCACCCGCACCAGGACCGCGCTGGTCGGCCGCCGCTCGACCGGGATCTGCTCGGGCGCCGCGTCGAGCATGCCGCCGGCGATCTGCCAGGCCCGCAGCATCTGGCCGGCGATCCAATCAGCTTCATCCGCGTACGTCGTGAGCAGTGCACAGCTCACCGTGCGGCCGCCTACGCTCGTCGCCACCCGCGGCGCCGCCTCGAGCGTGGCGACCCGGGCGCCGGCCGCCCGCAACGGCCGGGACAGCTCGTTGGCCACCTCGAGGATCTCGGGCCGGTTCCGCCAGCTCTTGGTCAGCTTCTCCACCCAGGCGTCGCCGCCGCCGGGAAGGGTGAACTCCTTGGGGAAGCGGTCGAGCGTGCCGGCCGAGGCGCCGCGCCAGCCGTAGATCGACTGACAGGGGTCGCCGACCGCGGTGACCGGGTGACCGCCGCCGAAGAGCGCGTTCAGCATCGTCACCTGGGCATGGCTGGTGTCCTGGTATTCGTCGAGCAGCACGATCCGGAACCGGCCGCGCTCGATCTCGCCGACCGCCGGGTGATCGCGGGCGACCCGGGCCGCGCGGGCCATCTGGTCGCCGAAGTCCATCGCCTCGAGGTCGAGTTTGCGCTGCTCGAAGAGCCGCACGAGGGGCAGCAGCGTGAGCCGGTGCCGCTGGCGCTGGAGTACGTCGGCGACATCCTTGTAGACACGGCCGGGCAGCTCCTGGACCTCGGCGAAGAAGCGGCCGGTCCAGGCGGCCAGCTCGTCCGGGGTCACCAGGTGCTCGGCGAGCTCGGAGGCGAGCGCGAGCACGTCGTCGGTGACGGTGCCGGGCGCGCGGTTCAAGCCGGTCATCTCGCCCGTGTACGCGCGGACCAGCGAGTCGACGATCTGCCAGCGGGCAGCCTCGGTCAGCAGCCGGGCCGACGGCTCGTAGCCGGCGCGCAGGCCGTGCTCGGTGACGATGCGGGCCGCGTACGAGTGATAGGTGGAGATCGTCGCCTCGCCGACCAGGGCGTCGTCCCGGCCGAGGCGCCGCACGAGCTGGCCGAGCCGGGTGCGCACGCGGTGGGCGAGCTCGCCGGCGGCCTTGCGGGTGAAGGTGAGGCCGAGGATCTGGTCGGGGTGGGCATAGCCGTTGGCGACCAGCCAGACCACCCGGGAGGCCATCGTCTCGGTCTTGCCCGAGCCGGCGCCGGCCACCACCAGCAGCGGCTCGACCGCGGCCGAGATGATCGCGGCCTGCTCGCTGGTCGGCGGCGGCAGGCGCAACAATCTGGCCAGCTCGGCCGGCGTGTAGCGCGGTCCCGAGTCGGCACGGCGGCGTGGCGCCACCGGTTCGTCGGCGAAGAGGCTGGGCTGGGTCACTGCGTATCTTCTACTACCTGTCGCCCCTTGCCGGAGATCGGGCAGCTGGTGCGGACCGGGCAGACCCGGCACCGGCTGTTGGCGACGGCCGAGAAGGTCGCGGCCGCCATCGTCTCCGCGGTGCGGCGGACCATCGCGTACGCCCATTGCGGGTCGGTCGCGTCGCCCAGCGCGACCTGCATCTGCTCACGCGCGTCCTTCCCCGGCCCGAGCTGCACCAGAGCCGCGCCGCCGCTCTGAGCGCCGTGATCGCCGAACGCCCCCGCCTCGACCGCCGCCTGATAACCCGCCAGCTGAGCGTGCTCCTCGACGTCGGCCGCGGACACGGTGGTGGACTTGCCGGTCTTGAGGTCGATGACGACGAGCCGCCCCTCCTCATCGATCTCGAGCCGGTCGACCCGGCCGGTCAGGTCGATCGGCCGCTTCTCGTCCTCGAGCCGCACGGTGAACTCGTGCTCGATGGCCAGCAGCCGACGCGGGTTGGCCGCCAGCCACCGCAGCAGCTTGTCCACCATGCCCTGCGCCCGCTCCTGCTCGGGCCCGGCCAGCCAGCGGGCGGCAAGCTCGATCGCGTCGAACCGGGCCGACACGTATTCGACCAGTTTCTCCCGATCGGCGTTGGCATCCTCGGCCAGCATGGCCGCGGCGTGCACCAGATTGCCCACCCCCTGGGCCGGCCCCGGCGGCGCGGCCCCGCCATGACGCTCGAGCAGCCAGCGCAAGCTGCACCGAAGGGCGCTCTCCATCGAGGACGGCGTGACCTTGACCGGCTCCCCTTCCTCGACGAGCGGCCGATCGTCGGAGAGCGGCCGAAGTCCCCACCACTCATCCGGATGCGCCCCCGGCACACCGGCGGCCGCGAGCCGGGCCAGCTCGGCCGCCGCAGCCCGCCGCCGGCCGGGCGTCTGGTCGCCCCCGACCACAACGGTACGCAGTTCGGCCACGAGCCCGGCCAACGTCAGCGCGCGCGGCGCCCGGCCGACGGGCAGCTCGCCCTCGGTCCGCAGCTTCTCCTGCTCCTCGTCACCGTCGGGTACGTCCTCGCGCACGTCGGCGTCGGCGCTGTCGGCTTCCCGGCCCGGGTCGCCGCCGCGCTCGCTCTCCTCGGCACCGTCGCGTTCTCTGGTTCGGCTTCCGCCCGAAATATCCGTTATATCGGGTGCATCGTCGTCATCGCCGCCACGCGGGTGCGGGACGACGGCGCTCGACCGGCCGCGCGGGGCCTCCATCGGCAGCGAGCCTCCCGGTGAGGGCGGCCCGTCCTGCGGCGACGGGGCATCCGGCCGCGGCCCGTCCTGCAGCGGCGGGCCGTCCAGCGGGCCATCGGCTGGCGGCGGGCCGTCCAGCGGCGGGCCGTCCAGCGGGCCATCGGCTGGTGGCGGACCATCCTGCGGCCCGTCCAGTGGCGGGGGTGGGCCATCCGGCGGGGGCGGGCCATCCGGCGGGGGCGGGCCATCGTCGGCCGAGCCGTCGGATGGGCCCGGCAGAGACGACACCAGCTCGGTGAGGAAGCGGCTGGGCTGCTCCTCCCCTTCGGAGCCGCCCACGCCGGCCGAGGCCACGGCCGTGACTATCAGTTTCTGGCGGGCGCGGGTCGCGGCCACGTAGAAGAGGCGGCGCTCCTCGTCGAGCAGGGCCGACGTCTCGCCCACCACTGCCGCGCGGCCGGTGGCGGCGCGGCCGGCCAGCACGTCGACCAGGCGTTCGGAACCGAGCAGGCTGCCACGCAGGCGCAGGTCGGGCCAGATGCCCTCCTGCACGCCGGCCAGGACCACCACGTCCCACTCCAGGCCCTTCGCGGCGTGCGCGGTGAGCAGGCGCACCGCCTCACCCCGGTCGGCGCTCGGCGCGATCGAGTCGGCCGGCAGGTCCTGGCCGAGGACGTGGTCGAGAAACACCTCGGTGCGCGCGCCCGGCAGCCGGTCGACGAACCGGGCCGCCGCGTCGAAGAGCACCACCATCGAGTCGAGGTCGCGGTCGGCCGCCTCGGCCCGCCACTGCCGGGCCCGGCTCACGTCGGCGTCGTCGGAGAGGCCGGTGCGGGTGCTCATGGCGTACCACCGGTCGGCTAGCCCGCTCTCTCGCCACACCGTCCACAGCACCTGCTCCGCGGTCGCCCCCGGCTCGGCCGCCGCCTGCCGCGCGGTGGCGATCAGCCGGGCCACGGTCTGCGCCGGAACTGCCCAGCGCCGCTCGACCATGTCGAGCCCGGCGGGATCGCGAACGGCATCGACCAGCAGCTCACCCGACGGCCGCCGATCGCCGGCCGCCAGCGCCAGCGCCCGCAGGCCCTGCCGCAGCCGCCGCTCGGCCAGCGGATCGGCCCCACCCAGCGGCGAGTGCAGCAGCGCGACGGCCGCCTCCTCGTTGAGCGACTCCGGGTCGAGCGCGCACCGCAGAAGAAGCAGGAAAGGCGCCACGGCCGGCTGCAGATGCAGCGGCATGTCCTCGGCGTGGGTCACGGTCGGCACCCCGGCGGCGGCCAGCGCCCGCTGGAAGGACGGCAACTGCAACGAGGTCGACCGCAGCACGACCGCCATCCGCGACCAGGGGACGCCGTGGAGCAGGTGCGCTTCCCGCAAGGCGTGGGCGACATATGCGGCTTCGGCGGTGGTGGCACGAAATGTCCGCACGACGGCGCCGGCCTCGAGGGCTCCGCCGACGGGAACGCCGGGCGAGGACGAGGCGGCGGGCGAGGGCGAGGGCGAGGGCGAGGGCGAGACGGGCGCAGGCGAGGGCGCGGGCGGGGCCGGCGGGTGCATCGGCCGGTGGGCGATCGGCCCCCGCATGTGCCGGGCCACCCGCGTCGTGGCGGTCAGCAGCGGTGCGTCGGCCCGGTAGTTCGTGTGCAAGGTGATCGTCTCGGCGAGGGCGCCCGACGCGGTGCGGAACTTGGTGGGGAAGGTGGACACCGCGGTCGGGTCGGCGCCGCGGAAGCCGTAGATCGAGGAGTCGGGATCGGCGAACGCGACCAGCGGCTTGCCGCCGCCGGCGACCTGGGCCAGCAGCTCTATCTGGGCCGGGTCGGTGTCGGCCAGCTCGTCGACGTAGACGTAGGCCAGGCGGTCACGCTCGGCGGCCAGCAGGGCGGGGTCGTCGGCCAGCAGGCCGGAGGCGGCGCGCACCAGCTCGGCCGGGTCGTAGGCGGTCGAGCCGCGGGTGGTGACGTCGCGCAGGGCCAGGACCGCGACGTACTCCCGGAGGAAGCGGGCCGCGGCCGGCCAGTCGTCGCGGCCCAGGCGCTCGCCGAGGCGGGCCAGCTCGGCCGGGCCGACGCCGCGCTCGGCGGCGCGCTGCATCAGGTCGCGCAGCTGCTGGGCGAAGGCCCGGGTGGGCAGGGCCGGGCGCAACGCCTCGGGCCAGCCGATCTCGTCGGGGGCGTCGGGGTCGCCGACCACGGCGAGGAGCTCGCGGATGATCAGGTCTTGCTCGGGGCCGGTGAGCAGGCGGGGCGACGGCTCGCCGCGCTCGGCCGCGGCCCGCCGCAGCAGCGCGTAGGAGTAGGCGTGGAAGGTGCGCACCAGCGGCTCGTGCATGATGCGGCCGCGGTCGCCGGCGATGCGGGCCTCGATGCGGTCGCGGAGGGCGGTGGCGCCCCGGCGGCCGAAGGTGAGCACCAGGATGCGCTCGGGGTCGACGCCCTCGGCGATCCGGGCCGCGACCGCCTCGACCAGCACCGTCGTCTTGCCCGTGCCGGGACCGCCGACCACCAGGAGTGGGCCGTCGGCGTGGGCGGAGACGTAGGCCTGGACCGGGTCGGGGCGCAGCGCGGGCAGCGCGGGGAGCGGCCGCCGGACCAGACGATAGGCAGGCCGGCGCACCGAGGCGGAAGGGGCCGGCGTGCTCACGGGATATAGGAAACCACGGGGGTACGACGTTATTCGCAGCGCGGTTTGGCGACCGACCCCCGCCGGGCGACCGGCATCGGCACCCGCTGCACCACCGGCGGTGCCGACGGGCCGAGCAGCGTCTCCACCGCCTGCCAGCCGAGCCGGTAGTGCGGCAGCCCGATACTGGTCAGCTGGGGCCGCAGCCAGGCCGCGAGCTCGGAGTCGTCGAAGGAGAGCACCGACACGTCGTCGGGAATGGCCAGTCCGGCCTCACCGACCGCTTGGTAGGCGCCGAGGGCGATCCGGTCGTTCAGGCAGATGAGGGCCCTCAGCTCGAGCCCCTCGGCCAGGGCGCGACCGACCGCCTCGTACGCGGAATGGGGCCACCAGTCGCAGTCGATCGTCCCGGCCAGCCGCGCACCCGCCTCGCCCAGTCCCTCCTTGATGCCGGCGAGCCGCTCGCGGGCGGCGAAGACCCCGCCGCTGGGATGGCCGACCAGGTGGATGCCGCCGCGGTGACCGGCCTCGAGCAGCGTGCGGGCCGCGTCGACGCCCGCCGTCATCTCGTCCGGGATGACCGCGTGATGGCCCGGTCGCGTACTCCGGCCGAGGCAGTTGAGAAGAACCACGGGCCGGTCCCGCAACAGCTTGGGCACCCGGACGTGGCGGGTGAACATGCTCGCGTAGAGGAAGGCGTCGACCTGCCGGTCGAGGAAGTCGGCGATCAGCTTCTCCTCGATCACCGGATCGCCCTCGGTCTCGCCGATGAACAGCAGGTGGCCACGCGCGACGGCGGCGGCCAGGCTGCCCTGGATCACGCGTCCGGCGTACGGGTCGGAGGCGATCGTGTCCGAGACCAGCGCGATGGTCTTGGTGATCTTGGTACGCAGGCTGCGCGCCATGAGGTTGGGCCGGTAGTCCAGCTCCTGGGCCGCCCGGAGCACCCGCTGCCGGGCATCCTCGGAGATCCGCATGTCCTGATGTCGTCCGGCCAGGACGAAGGAGGCGGTGCTGCGGGACACGCCGGCCCGCTGCGCGACCTGCAGAAGAGTCGCCCGTTGGGGGGCCATGCCAGGCAGTGTTCCACAACGGAGTAACGACGGCGAAAACCGCACAATGTCATGGTGCGATTACTGATCGACAAGTCTTGACGTCTCCCGGCCGCGGGGAGCAGCGTGATAGCTAAACGCTTCTAGCACACGGGCCACTCACCCGCAGGCCCCCTGCCGGAGCGGCAGCGCCGCATCGCACCGTTCCGGCAGGGGCCACCCCTGCGAGACCCGAGGCGTCCCCGGCGAGTTGCGACCCCGTCGGGCAACCCGGCGCGAGCGCACCGAGCGCGTCCGGTGAGAGCGCGTTGCTGGCGCGCCCCCGGTCTACTCCGGCGGGCTCGCCGGGAGACGAGTCACGCCTGGTGGGTGTGGTGACACCCACCAGGCGTGATGCGGCTCGGTGCGGCGGTCAGGCCAGCGCCCGCTCGATCTCGTCGAAGGCCTCGCCGATCGACTTGGCGATCGTCACCCGTTCGAGGGCGGCCGCCCGGACGAAGGCCGTGTCCGCGAGCTGCCCCAGCCACGAGACCAACCCGTCGTAGAAGCCGGTCGGGTCGAGCAGCACGATCGGCTTGGCGTGCAGGTCGAGCGTGGCCGTGGTCCACACCTCGAACAGCTCGTCCATCGTCCCGAGGCCGCCGGGCAGCGTGATGAACGCTTCCGATCGCTCGATCATCAGGTTCTTCCGGCTGCCCATGTCGCCGGTGATGACCAGCTCGTCCGAGCTGAGGTCGGCGACCTCGAGGTCCACCAGGGACTGCGGGATGATCCCGAGGGTGTGCGCGCCGCCGGCCCGGGCGCCGTCGGCGACCGCGCCCATCATGCCGACGCAGCCACCGCCGGAGACCAGCGTGTGCCCGCGGGCGGCGAGCTCGGCGCCGGTCTGCGTGGCGAGGTCGAGCCACTGCTGGTCGAGCTTGTTGGAGGAGGCGCAGAAGACGCAGATGGCGGCCACGTCACCGCTTCCCGTTGGTCTCGGCGAGGGCCGCGTCGGCGTTCACGATGATCTGAACCGCCTCCTCGACGTCGTCGGTCACCTGGATGAGCTCGAGGTCGGCCTCGCTCACCTTGCCGTCCTTCAGCAACGTCTGCTTGATCCAGTCGATGAGGCCGGCCCAGTAATCGGCGCCCATGAGGATGACCGGGAAGCGCGTCACCTTCTTGGTCTGCACCAGGGTGATCGCCTCGAACAGCTCATCGAGCGTGCCGAAGCCGCCGGGCAGGACCACGAAGGCCTGCGCGTACTTCACGAACATGGTCTTGCGGACGAAGAAGTAGCGGAAGTCGATGCCGACGTCGACCCAGTCGTTGAGACCCTGCTCGAACGGCAGCTCGATGCCGAGGCCGACCGACATGCCGCCGGCTTCGGTGGCGCCCCGGTTGGCCGCCTCCATCACGCCCGGCCCGCCGCCGGTGATCACCGCATAGCCCGCCTCGGCCAGGGCCGCGCCGAGGTCGGCGGCCATCTCGCACTCGGGGCTGTCGGGCTTGCTGCGGGCCGAGCCGAAGACGCTCACCGCGGGCGGCAGGTCGGCCAGCGTGTCGAAGCCCTCGACGAACTCGGACAGGATGCGCAGCGACCGCCAGGCATCCTTCGTCTTCCACTCGCGCCTGTTGCTCGAGTCGAGCAGTTTCTCGTCGGCCGTGCTCGAGGGGAGCGACTCGCGGCGCAGCGTGACCGCTCCGCGATGACGCTCCGGCTCCGGCCGCCGTCGTGAGGTGCTGTCCGTCATGCCTAAAAGGTAGTGCGGACGGTCAGTAGGCGGTGAATAACCGGTTGGGTTTCGGTAAGAGGATTGCGACCGGCGAACCTTTTTGCCAGATTGAAGCAACGGACGGTAGCTCTGGAGCGTCTGTACAGTTACGAAATCGACGGCACGGCGCCCGGTCTCGGCCGGGTTCCTGGGCTAAGGAGCCACCGTGACGAACCGATACGAACGTCTCAAGGAACAGCGCCGCATGCAGCGCCGCATCCGCCTCGTGGTCGAGGAGCGGCGGATGTCGCGCGCCGAGACCAAGCCGCCGCACGATCCGGAGGCCACGATCGAGATCCCGCCGCAGGCGTTGCGCGCGATCGGCCGGGTGACCGTCCAGGCGATCTGACCGATCAAGAGCGGTTTCCGGTACGCGTCGGGGCAGCCGACTAATAGGCCGAGAGCCAGCGGTGCAGCGTCGCCGCGCCGTCCCGGATCTTGCCGATCTCCACGTGCTCGTCGGGGGCGTGCGCGAGCAACGGGTCGCCGGGACCGTAGTTGAGTGCCGGGATGCCCAGCGCCGCGAACCGCGCGACGTCGGTCCAGCCCAGCTTGGCCGCCGGTTCCTCGCCGACCGCGGCCAGGAACTCCCGGGCCGGCGCGGCAGCCAGGCCGGGCAGCGCGCCCGGCGCCGAGTCGGTCAGCTCGACCTCGAAGCCCTCGAAGACCTCGAGCACGTGCTCGAGGGCCTGCTTCTCGGTGCGGTCCGGCGCGAAGCGGAGGTTGACCTCGACCTCGCACTCGTCCGGCACGACGTTGCCCGCGACACCGCCTTTGATCCGTACGGCGTTGAGCCCCTCGCGGAACGTGCACCCGTCGATCGTGACCGTGCGCGGCCGGTAGTCGTCCAGCCGTCGCAGCACCTCACCGGCCGCGTGGATCGCGTTGACCCCGCGCCAGGCCCGGGCCGTGTGCGCCCGCCGGCCGTGGGTGCGCACCAGCGCCCGGAGCGTGCCCTGGCAGCCGGCCTCGACCACGCCGTACGTCGGCTCGAGCAGCACCGCGAAGTCGGCGCGCAGCCACTCGGGGTGCTGCTCGGAGACCAGGTTGAGCCCGTTGTACCGCGACTCGATCTCCTCCGCCTCGTAGAAGAGGTAGGTGATGTCGTAGCCGGGGTCGGGCAGCGTCGCCGCCAGGTGCAGGGCCAGCGCCGTACCCGATTTCATGTCGGACGTGCCGCAGCCGTAGATCAGGTCGTCGACCACCGTCGACGGGAAGTTGTTGTTGATCGGCACCGTGTCGAGGTGACCGGCCAGCACCACCCGCTGTTCGCGTCCGAGATCGGTGCGGGCCATCACCGTGTTGCCGAGACGGTCCACGCTCAGGTGCGGCGCCTTGCGGAGGACCTCCTCGACGCAGTCGGCGATCACCTTCTCGTTGCGGGAGACGGACTCGATGTCGACCAGGGCGCGGGTCAGCACGACCGGGTCGACCAGCACGTCCGGGGTAAGCGGGTTGGCCATATCGCGCACCATACCGGCCGTGGGTGAATCGGCTTCGGACTTACGATCCTCGTCACGCGCCCACCGGTCGGCGCGGCCCCTTTAGTAGGGTCTGCTACGTGGAAACCGCGATCTCGACCTCGCCCGCGTGGGGCATCGGCCTCGCCACCGTCACCGCCGACGGCCAGGTGCTCGACACCTGGTTCCCGACCGGCTACCTCGGCCTCGGCGCCGGGCCGGCCGAGCCGTCGGCGCTGCCCACCGGGCTGACCGGGCCGCGCGCGCTGCCCGGCGTGTCGGTGGTCGAGGTGAGCGTGACGATCGAGTCGCTGGCCGACCCGATCAAGGACGCCTCCGACGCGTACCTCCGCCTGCATCTGCTCTCGCACCGCCTGGTCGTGCCCAACTCGATCAACCTGGACGGCATCTTCGGCGCGCTCACCAACGTGGCCTGGACCTCGGCGGGGCCGTGCCTGCCCGACCAGGTCGACGAGCTGCGCCTGCTCGAGCGCGCGGCCGGCCGGCACCTGGCCGTCTACGGCATCGACAAGTTCCCGCGGATGACCGACTACGTCACCCCGACCGGCGTGCGCATCGCCGACGCCGACCGGGTGCGCCTCGGCGCCCACCTGGCCGCCGGCACCACGGTCATGCACGAGGGCTTCGTCAACTTCAACGCCGGCACGCTGGGCGTCTCGATGGTCGAGGGCCGCATCGTCCAGGGCGTGGTGGTCGGCGACGGCTCCGACATCGGCGGCGGGTCGTCCATCATGGGCACGCTCTCCGGCGGCGGCAAGGAGCGGGTGTCGGTCGGCGAGCGCAGCCTGATCGGGGCGAACGCGGGCATCGGCATCTCGCTCGGCGACGACTGCGTGGTGGCGGCCGGCGTCTACATCACGGCCGGCTCGAAGCTGACCCTGCCCGACGGCCGGGTGGTCAAGGCACGCGAGCTGTCCGGGCAGGACAACCTGCTCTTCTGGCAGAACTCGGTGACCGGGACGCTCGAGGCGCGGCCGCGGTCGGGCACCGGCATCGAGCTCAACTCGGCCCTGCACTCCAACGACTGAGCCCTCAGCGCAGCGCCGCGGCGGCCGCGTTCCGGACCGCCGCGGTCAAGTCGCGCAACACGGCCGACTCGATCTTCCAGTACTGCCAGTAGAGCGGCACGTCGAGGAATCTGTCCGGAAATATCGGGCTATAGCGGCCGGCGGCGATGTCGGCCCGCGCGTGCTGCTCGGGCACCATGCCCCAGCCCAGGCCGAGCCGGATCGCCTCGACGAAGGCGGCCGCCGCCGGCACGTAGTGGATCGGCGCGTCGGCGGCCTGCCCGACCGATTCCAGGAAGCGGTGCTGCAGCCGGTCCTTGCGGTTGTAGACGATCATCGGCCCCGGCTTGCCGACCGGTAGGTAACGCATCGAACCCAGCGGCTCGAGCCGGCACCCCTGGACCGCGACGTGCTCGGCGGTGACGGCCGCCATCGCGGTGCCCGAGCGCAGCAGGTCGGCCGTGTAGTCCTGATCGTCGGTGTGCAGCTCCCAGGCCGGTCCGGGCACCGCCGCCAGCGCCGGCAGGAACCAGGTGTCGAGCGAGTCGGCGTTCACCACGATCGACACCCGGGCGCCGTCGCGGGCCTGGGCCAGCGCTTCCCGCTCCAGCAGCTCGACCTGCCCCGCGAACCGGACCAGCGCCTCCCCCGCCGGGGTCGCCACGCACGGCTTCGCCCGGCGCACCAGCACCTGCCCGACCGAGCTCTCCAGCGCCTTGATCCGCTGGCTGACCGCCGAGGGCGTGACGTGCAGCTGCCGGGCGGCCGCCTCGAAGCTGCCGGTGCCGATCACCGCCTGGAACGTCGCGAGCTGCACCTGATCCACGTAAGAAACTCTAAACCAACGTCAAAATCTTTAGTTTGAGTACGCCGTGAGCACCGCCTAGCGTCGGGTAGGTGCTCACCTCCCTGATCGCCGGTTTCCTCGCGTCCGCCGTCCTGATCGTCGCCATCGGCGCGCAGAACGCCTTCGTGCTGCGTCAGGGCCTGCGCCGGGAGCACGTGCTGGCGGTCGTGGCCGTCTGTGCCCTCTCCGACCTGCTGCTGATCCTGGCCGGCATCGGCGGCCTCGGCGCGGTGGTGACGGCCCGGCCGTCCGCCGTCACGGTCATCCGCTGGGTCGGGGCCGCGTTCCTCACCGCGTACGCGATCATGGCCGCCCGCCGCGCGATGCGACCCACCCGCCTGACCCCCGCCGAGCGGGCCCCCGCCACCCTCGGCGCGACGGTGCTCACCTGCCTGGCCCTCACCTACCTGAACCCGCACGTCTACCTCGACACGGTGCTGCTGCTCGGCTCGGTCGCCCAGCGTCACCCGCACCGCTGGATCTTCGGCCTGGGCGCCGCCGCCGCGAGCCTGGCCTGGTTCACGGCCCTGGGCGCCGGCGCGCACCGGTTGGCCCCGCTGCTGGCCCGCCCGGCCGCATGGCGCGTGCTCGACGGCCTGATCGCCGTCGTCATGCTCGGCGTGGCGGCGAGCCTCATCGCCGGCTAGCCGCCCGCCTCCGCGCGAATCGGTAAGCAGAGCGACAGGCTCCGCGCGCATCGGTAAGCAGCGCGACACTTGACCCTCCAGCAGGTCGAGGCATCAAAGTCAGCGGGGTGCGAGGAGACATGCGCGGCATCGGTGAGGTGGCCAAGGCCAGCGGGCTGGCGGTCAGCGCGCTCCGGTTCTACGACGGGGCGGGGGTGCTCGTGCCGGCGTCGGTCGATCCGGTCACCGGCTATCGGTGGTACAGCGACGCGCAGGTGCGGGCGGCCCGGCTGATCGCGGGACTGCGGCGGGTGGGACTTCCGGTCGCGGAGATCGCGGCGGCGGTGCGGGAGATGGACGAGCCCGACGCCGTACGCCGCCGGCTGCACCGCCATCGGCGCCGGCTCGAGGACGGGCTCGCCGACGCCCAGCGTGAGCTCCTTCGCATCCATGCCCTGCTCGACCTGGAGGAGAAGCTCATGACCCGGATCACCCTGCCCGCCGCCGCGCTGGCCGCGAGCCTGGACGCGGTGCGGTTCGCGGCGGCCGCCGAGCCCGACGGGCTGTTGCCCGCCGTGCTGTTCGACGCCGGCGACAGCCTGCTCACGCTGGCCGCCACCGATCGCTATCGGCTGGCCGTGGCCGAGTTGCCGGCCGCGATCGAGGGGCCACCGGTGCGGTTGTCGTTGCCGCTGGCGTTCGTCGACGGCGTGCGCGCGCTGCCCGGCGAGATCACGCTCGACCTGACCGGCGAGGGCGTGCGGGCCGAGTCCGGCGGCGCGGTGGTCGAGGGAAAGCCGCTGGCCGTCGACTTCCCGGACTATCGGCGGCTCACGCGGCGGACCACCGAGCCGGTCGCCCGGGTCACCGTGGACACCCAGCGGCTGCGCGAGATGGTCCAGGCGGCGCCCGTTGCCAAGCGGGAGCACGACGGCTCGGCGTACGACCTGGTGATCTTCGGTCTTGATCCGGAGGGAAGCGTGCGGGTCGCCACCGAGAGTGAGTGGTCGGCGGAGCGGCATGTGGCGGTCAACCGCGAGTTCCTGCTGCAGGCGCTGGACGCCGGGGGCGCCGGGCAGCTCCTGCTGGAGCTGGACGGGCCGATTCAGCCGCTGGCGGTGCGCGTCCCGGGCGGGTCGCGGTTCTCGATCCTGATGCCGGTACGCAACGACTGACACCCCTTGACGTGTCGGAGATTTCCGACGCATTATCGACGCATGCCGGAGGTGGACGTCTTCGGCGCGCTGGCCAACCCGGTGCGCCGGCAGTTGCTCGACGCGTTGCGTGGCGGGCCGCTCCCCGCGGGTGAGCTCGCCGCGCGCTTCGAGCTGAGCCGGCCCTCGATCTCGGAGCACCTGGCCGTGCTGCGCCAGGCGCGCCTGGTCACCGAGGAGCCGCGCGGCCGCCACCGCTACTACCACCTGGCGGCCGAGCCGCTCACCGAGGTGCAGGACTGGCTGCACCCGTTCGAGCGATATTGGCGCCGGCGTCTCACCACGCTGCGTGACCTCGTCGAAGGAGAAGACCTATGAGCAGCATCGAGTGCGACCAGTTCATCGCGCGGCCACCGGCCGCGGTCTGGCGGGCGCTCACCGAGCCCGAGCTGCTCGCCCGCTGGTGGCGCCCGGGCGACATCAAGCCCGTCGTCGGCCACCGCTTCACCATGGACATGGGCGACTGGGGCAACCAGTCGTGCCAGGTCATCGAGGTCGAGCCGGAGAAGCTGCTGAGCTACACCTTCGCCGAGGGCGTGCTCGACACGACCATCACCTGGCGGCTCGAGCCCGAGGGGAACGGCACCCGGCTCTTCCTCGTGCACGACGGATTCGAGCCGGGTTCGCACGCGCTCGAGGGCATGGGCAACGGCTGGCCGGGCATCCTGGCCCACCTCGCCGTTGCCATACCGTAACCATGTTTCGAGCTTGAGTCGCGTCACAACCGGGGCGGGCTCATGGGCGGCCTGGCTAACGTCGGCATGTGCGCAGCGGGCAGCAGTACGGCGAGCCGGTCGAGTCGACCGCGACGGCCCTCGGCGAGCGCGCCACCGGCTGGGAGTTCGCCTGGCTGGACGGCCGCCCCGGGGAGCCCTCCTGGTCGTACCCGGAGCTGGCCCGTGCCCTCGTGCGCCGGGCCGGCGCGGTGCTCGACCTCGACACCGGCAGCGGCGAGCTGCTGGCCGAGCTCGCCCCGCTGCCGCCGCACACGGTCGCGGTCGAGAGCTGGGCCCGCAACACCCCCGTCGCCCGCGACCGGCTCGCGCCCTTCGGCGTGGCGGTGCTGACCGAGCTGCCCGGCGGCGAGGACGAGTTCGACGTGGTGCTGAGCCGGCACGGGCGACTGCCGGCCGCGGACATCTACCGCCTGCTGCGACCCGGCGGCCGGCTGCTCACCCAGCAGGTCGGCAGCGACGACCTGGCCGAGATCAACCGGATCCTCGGCGCCCCACCCGCCTATCGCCAGCCGTGGAACGCCGAGGTCGCGGCGGCCCGGCTGGCCGCCGGTGGCCTCGAGGTCACCGACATCCGCGAGGAGCACCCCGAGCTGGTCTTCACCGACGTCGGGTCGGTGGTGCGCCGGCTGCGTGACCTGCCGTGGCAGATCCGGGACTTCACCCCCGAGCGATACGCGAAGGGCCTCGAGCGGCTCGACTCGATCATCCGCCTGCGCGGTCCGCTCACCGTGGCCGCCCATCGCTTCTTGCTCCAGGCCGCACGCGGCTAGCCAGCACCGACCCCCCGAAGGAATGATCGGCCCATGCGCTCCTTGGTCATTGCCGTCGCCCAGCCGCGCGTCGTCGCCCTCGACGTCGCCACGAACGCGACCCGCCACGCCGCCGCCGTTCGCGCGGCCGCGGCCCGGGTCGTGGTCTTCCCCGAGTTGTCGCTGACCGGCTACGAGCTGGAGGCGCCGGAACTGGCAGTCGACGACCCCCGGCTCGCGCCGCTGGTCGAGGCGTGCGCGGCCACCGACACGATCGCGCTGGCCGGGGCGCCGGTCGACGGGCCGCACATCGGCATGCTGGCGGTCGACGGCGGCGGCGTCCGGGTCGCGTACCGCAAGCGGAACCCGCACTCCAGCGAGGAGCGCTTCCGGCCCGGACCGTCGCCCGAGGTGCTCGAGGTCGACGGCTGGCGGCTGGGCCTGGCGATCTGCCGCGACACCGGCATCCCCGAGCACCTCGCGGAGACGGCGGAGCTGGGCATCGACGCGTACGTGGCCGGGGTCGTCGACCCGCCGGCGGGCGACACGGTGGCGGCCGACCGCGCCCGGCGCGCCGGCGAGGCGTACGGCGTCTGGGTGGCCACGTCGTCGTTCGCCGGCCCGACCGGCGGCGGCTACACCGAGACCGCCGGCCGATCCGGCATCTGGGCCCCCGACGGCACCGTGGCGGCGCGGGCCGGCCGGGCGCCCGGCGAGATCGCCCGCGCCACGATGGTCAGTCCGGGGCGCCGGGCTTACGACCGAGCACCAGCGTCGTCCGCAACTCGAGGGTGATCTCGCCGCCGAAGTCGTCGAGCAGCGCGCCCAGGCCGTCCAGCGTCCGCTTGCGCAGCTCGGCCGAGTGCCGGCGGAACGGTGAGAACGTCTGCATCAGCGCGAGGTAGCGCTCCTTGCCGAAGACCGGGTGGGCGTGGAAGCGCCACTCCCGGACGTCCGACCAGATGCCGGCGGCGGTCACGTCGTCGAGCACCCAGTGCTCGTCCTTGTCCGGCACGTCCGGGTCGATCCGGGTCAGCAGCTCGTCGATCGCATCCGACTGCGCGGGATCGAGGACGTTGTAGCGGTGGTAGAAGATCGCCAGGGCACCGCCGGGCGCGAGCCGGTCGAAGGCGCGGTGGTTGCGCGTCTCGGCGTCCATCCAATGCCAGGCGGTGGCGCAGGCGATCAGGTCGGGCGGCTCGGCCGGCACCCACTGCTCGAAGGTCGTCTCCTCCACTGTGGCCTGCGGAAACTTGCCACGGAGCAGGTCGGCCATGCGCGGGTCGGGCTCGACCGCGGTGAGCGGGGCGCCGAGCCGCAGCAGCAACTCGGTGGCCTTGCCGGTGCCGGCGCCGAGCTCCACGATCGCACGGGGCGGCTTCCCGGCGTACGCGATGATCGCCTGTCGCACCTCGTCCGGATAACCGGGCCGGACGTCGTCGTAGATCGATGCCACCTCGCCGAAGACCAGTGTCATCGGACGACAGTAGCCATTAGGCTCGCTCGCATGCAGCACCACATCCGGCCCGACGGGACGCCGCCGGTCAACGGTTACAGCCATGCCGTCTCGTTCGCGGGGCCGACGCTGCTGATCTCGGGACAGGTGCCGCTGGACGCCGAAGGCCGCCTGGTCGGCTACGACGATCCGGCCGAGCAGACCCGCCAGGTGTTCCGCAACATCGCCGCCATCCTCGACGACGCCGGCGCGGCGATGGGCGACGTGCTGAAGCTGACCGTGTTCCTGACGAACATGGCCGATCTCGCGGCCTTCCGCACGGTCCGCGACGAGTTCGTGGACGTGTCCCGCCCGCCGGCGAGCTCGCTGGTCCAGGTCGGCGGTCTGGTGCATCCGGCGTTCCGCGTCGAGATCGAGGCGATCGCCGCTCTGCCCGCTCGCTGACATAGCCTAACTCCGTATGCCTCTTTCGTGGAATCGTTAATCCGTTAGGGCCGGAAAAGGCACTCCCGGTACGCGATTTTCGTCCGCCGTTTCTCACGTTCGGCCGCCGTCAAGACCGTATTGATCTCGCTCCGGGTTGAGCGGGCGGCGCATTGTTGCTAGCGACAACTCTTCCCTGGTGGCAATAGTTGCATCGGATCCAGAGGTGCTGATCAGAAGCGCGCGGGTCCGCCTTTCGGGGTAACCGGAACGGTCGCGTGCGGGTGGCGCAGCGTTCGGAACAGCACGGACGGAATACCTATCGCCGGGCGATTCCGGGTCGGTCATCTTGGTCGCAGCGCCGGACGCCGAAACGGCCCGGTCACACCGACAGATCACCGTTCCAGGAGGAACTCACCCATGCGCAAGCTCACCAAGCGTTCGGCCGCTTTCGTCGGCGGCTCGGTCCTCGCCATCACCGGTGGAACCGCGGCGTTCGCCTACGCATCCGGGTGGTTCAACGGCTCCGGCACCGTCAACGCGCAGAGCTCGACGATCCAGCCGGTGATCGCCACTATCAACGGCGTCTCGAACATCTGGCCCGGACACGCCGTGAATGCCACCGCGTCGATCGGCAATTACAACGAGTATCCGGTGACCGCCACGTCGGTGGACGCGAAGTCGATCGTCGTCAAGGTCTATGACAACGCTGCCGACGTCAATAACAAGAAGGAGAGCACCGACTGCGGGCAGAACGACGCGCACATCACGCTCGCCGACCCGGACGACGTGAACATCGATGCGGGCAAGACGGTCGGTGCGACGTTCCCCAACTTCGTCTCCATGACGGAGGACGCCAGCCCGAAGTGTGCCGGCAAGATCTTCAAGATCACGTTCAAGCTCAACGGCGAGCTTCGTTCCGCCTGATCCCACCCGGCTCTCCCACCGAAAGCGCAGGAGCTTGAAGCGTGAAATGGCGGACGACAATCACCGCGCTGGCGTTGATCGTCCTTCCCCTGGCGACTCTCGGCTCGCCCGGATCGGCCGAGCGCGACCGGCCGCAGCTGATCCTGGTCGGCCGGGACGGCAGCAGCTCGGACCGGTTCACCGTGGAGGGAACGTCGGTTCAGGGTTTGTACCCGGGCGCCGCGAGACGAATCAGGCTCACCATCGTCAATCCCGGCCGATGGAACCTGCGGATCGACCGGCTCGGTGGGAGAGTCGTCAGGACCTCGCGGCGCGGCTGCCCGACCTCGGGACTGCGCGTCTCGAGCTACGGCGGCCGGCTGCCGGCCCTGGTCCGGGCGCACGGCCGCACGACGCTGCCGGGGACGTTCTCCGTCTCCATGCCCCCGAGCACCACGCCGAAGTGCGCCGCGACGAGGTTCACGATCGGCCTGTACGGTGCCGGTGCCCGGACCGGCCGATGAGACGACCGCTCACCTACCTGGTGGTCGCGGCGGTGGTCGGCGCCCTCGGCGTCGCGGGCACGATGGTCGCCCGCGCCGACTGGGCCATCCCGAGCAAGCCGGTCTCCTTCCGGGTGCGCTCGGAGAAGATGCCGCGCGGTGTCACGCCGAGCGTCGCCAAGCAGGGCGGCGGCGCGCTGGTCAGCTGGAGCGCGCAGGAGATCGCGCCGGGCGACCGGATGGACCGCTACGTGGTCACGGCGCACAGCGTGAGCGAACCGCCGCTGCCCGACGTCACGCACACCGTGACCGCCGGCGGCGGAGCAAGCGAGTCGGTCACCTTCGCGGCGGCGGAGGTCGCGGGCGGGAAGTGGTATTGGACCATTGTCCCGAAGTACCGGCTCTGGGTGGGCGAGGAGAGCGGCAGGAGCGACCGCCTCGCCTTCCCCGGCGCGCCGGCCGTGCGGTCGGCCGGCGCGAACCCGGCCACCGAGGCGGCGGTGGCCGGGCCCGCCGCTCCGCCGGCCACGCCGCCGGCGGCCACGACGGCGCCCGCCACCGCGGCGCCGGCGGACACTCCCCACGCGACGCCGGCCGAGACCCGGTCGGCGTCGCCCGAAGCCACACCCATCCCGGTCGCCACCGGGAGCGACGAGTCCGCGCCTACCGTCGCCCCCGGCTGAGCGGACCGGGAAGGTCGAGCCCCCGGCAGGGTCCCAGCGCCGGGGGCTCGATCTATTTCTTGAGCGCGTACGGATTAGGCCGAGCGGTTCTGCTTGCATTTCTCGGCACGCACCGGAACATGAGAACCGAACCGGCCACGACCAGGGGATTCGTCGACCTTTGGGCATCACCCCATGGGGTTAAGCCGGACAGTCGCTCCTGTGCGATATATGCGTGCACAACGGCGGACGGAATGCCGATCACACGACCCGGCGTCGTCGGGGAACGTTGAATACACAGTTTCTACGGTCCTTGAGGAGGAACGCGCCCGCATGCGAACGCTCGGCAGACGGCTCGCCGCCGAAGGATTTGAGGCGCGCTCGTGATCAGGCTCGACTCGCTCACCCGGCGACGCGACACCACCGCGAAACGGGAGCGGACCGGGCACATCGAGCTGCGCCCGTCCGATCACGAGGAACCGACCTGGGAGGTCCGCCATCCCGGCGACGCGCGACGCCGCCGGCTGGACGGACGCACCCGGGCGATCCTCTCGGTCGCGGCGGCCGCGGCGGTGGTGGTGAACGCCGGCGCCGCCTACGCCTACTGGCGGATCACCGGGTCCGAGACCGGGCACTGGAACGCCGGCTCGTCGGTGGACCTGGCGCTGCGGGCCCGCTCCGACCTCAACCATCCGCTGTTCCCGGGCCAGGTCGGCAACCTCACGGTGACGGTCACCAACGACTTCGACTACCCGATCCGGATCACCTCGGTCACCCCCGGCGCCGGCAACATCGTGGCCGACACCGAGCATCGCGAACGCGGGTGCAAGGACACCCGGGTGCGCCTGACCCGCGAGCGTTTCGCGGTGTCGTGGGAGGTGCCGCGCAACACGATCGGCGCGTTCACGCTCACCGACGCATTGAGCATGAACCCGGACGCGAACGGCTCCTGCAGCGGCGCGATCTTCACCGTGCCGGTGCAGGCGTCGGGCGTCGGCCGCAACCCGACCTCGGAAGGCTAGACCGTCTGCTCGCTCAGATCGGGCTCGGTGATCGTCACCCGCACCAGCACGGTCGCCTGGATGGTCTGGCGCTGCGGGTCGAGCTGGAAGACCGGCGCGCTCTCCCGCCCGTCGTAAGCCATGGCCCGCGCGGCGATCGGCACGATGCCGCCACCACCGCCGGCGACCTCGTCGGAGATCTCGACGAGCTGGTCGACGCGGCTGCCGACGGCCGACGCGTACTCCCGGGCCCGGTCGAGCGCGTCGGTGATCGCGGCCTTGCGCACCTCGGCGCCGGCCTTGCTGCCGCGGCGCAGCTGCCACCAGGGGCCGGTGATCGAGACGTCCCGGGCGGCGGCGAGCCGCGGCAGCATCTCGCCGAGAACCTCGAAGTCGCTCACGGTCACCGAGGTGTCGATGTTCCCGACGTACGCCGCGGGCCGCTCGCCCGCGCGCTTGAAGTCGGGATAGACCTGGACGCCGCCGGTCTCGCGGCGCTCGACGGCCTCGCCGTAGCCGTCCAGCAGCGCGCGCAGCACCGCCGAGCTCTCGGTGAGCCGGGCCAGCACCGCGTCCTTGTCCCGATCTCGGACGGACACCGAGGCGTTGAAGACGGCCAGCTCGGACGGCACCTCGCGGATCGCCTCGCCGCGTACCAGAATCGTCGGCTGCATGGCTCGAAACTAGGCCATCATGGCCGCCGATGGCCATGCGCCGTCACATCTCCCATCGCAGCCGGGTCAGCTCGGTCAGCGCCTCGCGGGCGTCGGCCACCAGCCGATCGGTGTCGGCCGCGGTCAGGCCGGCCGCGACCTCGGCCCGCTGGATCCGGCTGCCCCGCACCCGCAGCCGGAACAGGCCGCGCGGCCCGGCGATCACGCGCTCCGCCTGCCGCTCGCGCAGCCGGTCGTCGGCGTCGTCGATCAGCCGGTAGGCCTCCGCGATCCGGCCGCGGGCGGCGTCGAGGAAGCCGCCGTCGTCGACCGGCGGCAGCGGACCGGACAGTTCCTCCGCCACTATCGGTGACGGAAAGTGACCCACTCGGCGCAAAATCAGCGGCACCAGCGCCGCCTTGAGCCGGGCCGTCTCCAACGCCTCGAGCAAGCCGGCGGCCACCCGCGCCGGCCCCAGCGACGCCGGCCAAACCGGCAGCAGGCTGATATCCAGAAACCGGCCCACGGCGTCGACCACGGCAAACGCCGTGCCGGTGCGGTCGGGGCCGGTGATCCGGTCGAGCCGGATCGCCATTCTCTCTACTTCGGTCACGAATCGGCGCACGTCCCCCACGCGCGCGTCGTCGCTCCGGTCCGCTTGGACGGATGAATGCACCGTCGATCCCCCCAGATCTGAGCGGCACTGAGAGTAACGCACGGTGGTGTGCGCATTCGACCCCGCGAATGCGCCCGTTCGTGCCAATCCCGGTGGAGCTCGATCAGGAGGTTCGGCGGCGGAGCCTCACCACGAGGAACACGACGAGACCGACGACGAGCACCAGCAGCCCGGCGACGACAACCAGGAACAGCCAGGCCGGCAGCCCGGTGTCCTCGCTTTCCGGTGCGGCCGCCGGCGGTCCCTGGGCGTTGACGTCGGTGTCGGCCGGCTTGGTGGTCGCCGTCGCGCTCGGTGGGGTGCGCGGGGCGGTCAGGGCGGCGATGGCGTCGAGCTGGCCGTAGCCGTACTTGTCGTCGCGCCCCTTCGGACCCCGGTCGACCGCCGTGCGGGTGAGCCGGTCGACGACCTCCGCCGCCGACATGTCCGGATATTTGGCTCTCATCAGGGCGGCGACGCCCGACACGAGCGCGGTCGAGTCGCTGGTGCCCTGGGCCAGTGCGTATTTGTTGCGCGGCCGGGCGACGGTCATTTGCGTGCCGTAGGCGACGAGGTCGAGTTCCGGCCCATAAGCGGAGAAGTCGGCGACCTTGTTGTTCCGATCCACCGCGCCGACCGCGAGCACGTTGTTCAGCTTGGCCGGCATCTGGACCGGCCCGGGGTCATTGCCCGATCCGGCGACCAGCACCACATCGGCGGCGGCCGCCTCGTTGACCGCCTTCTGCATGATGTCGTCGCCGTGGCCGATCGTGAACGACATGTTGATGACCTTGGCGCCGTGCTCGATCGCCCAGCGGATCCCGTCGGCCGCGACCCCCGGGTCCTCGGTCGGGCTGACCGACATCACCTTGCTGCGCGGGGCAACGCCGAGCAGGCCGTCGCCGCTGCCGTGGCCCCGACCCGCGATCAGGGTCGCGATGCCGGTGCCGTGCGGCCAGGTGTCGAGGTTGTCGTCCGGGGCCTTGCGGGCCGTGTTCCACCCGGGCACAGTCGCGCCGCGCAGGTCCTGGTGGCTTTTGTCGACGCCGCTGTCGAGCACCGCGACGATCACGCCTTCCCCGCCCTTGCCCAGTTCCTGGGCCTCGGCGAGCTTCATCGGGCCGAAATACCACTGTGCCGCCCGCTGGGCGTCGGCCCGGGCCGGCGTGCCCGGCAGCAGGGCCACGAGAAGGGCGGCGCCGAGTGCCGCGCCGCCCGTCCGCAGGGATCGGATCACTACCGCCAACCGATCACGTTCGGCCCCGGGTCGTGCCGGGGGTTGTCGGACGACGGGGCGATCACCGGGTCCACGCCCTCGGCGACCTCCCACGGGTTGTCCGGGTCGAAGTCGTACTCGTCCTCGCTACCGCCCGCGCGCCGGCCGCCGCGGCCCGGCATCCCGGTCATACCGGGGTTGTTGCGGTTGGGGCCGACCTCGTCGTCGGGCAGCCACGGGGGCCGGGCCGGCTTGGCGCCGCGACCGCCCGCGCCACCCCGCCCGCCGACGCCCTCGCCGGCCGCACCGACGCCGCCGCGAACGCCGCGGCCACCGCCGGGCTCGCCGATACCGCCGCCGAGCCGGCCACCGCGGCCGCCACCTACGCCGCGGCCACCTACGCCGCCACCACGCCCGCCGACGCCACCGCCGCCCGCGCCCATCGGTATGCCGCCGCCCCGACCGCCGGCCGCGCCGGGCTCGCCGATGGTTCCGCCGAGCCGGCCGCCCGGGCGGATCCCACCGGCCCGGCCGCCGCCGGCCGGGATCGGCGCGCCGCCGCCGCTCGGCAACAGGCCGGGCACGTACCCGCCGCCACCGCCGCCGCCACCGATACCGGGAGCGGGCAGCGTGCCGCCGCCACCACCGATGCCGGTCGTGGGAAGGGTGCCGCCCGGTCCGCCGGGAGAGGGCGGCTGTCCCGGCGTGATCACGCCGGCCAGGTCGGGGCCGCTACCGCCGGAGACGCTTCCGCCGCCGCCGATGCTGCCCACGCCGCCGGCGCCGCCACCACCGATGCCACCACCACCGCCGCTGCCGCCGCCGAGATCACCGGGGCCGTCCACGCTGCCGCCCTGGTTGCCATCGGGCAGCGTGGCGTCGTGGCCGGGCAGGTGCGGGGGCGGGTTGTGCGGCACCTCTGCGGTGATCCCGCGCGAGGTGGAGCCGCCGGTCCGGCCACCGCCGCCGGTCGGCTTCTCGCCGCTGCCCGGTTCCTCGTCGATGCTCCCACCGTCGATCTTCAGCGAGTACGGCTCGGGGACCTTGAGCTGGGCCACCGAGTCCTCGACCGCCCGCTCCGCGGTGATCATCGCGTTGCGGGCTTCCTTGTCGATGTCGTCCTCGGCGTGGTCCCACCAGTTGGGGACCCAGTCGTCGCTCTTGTCCTTGTACTTCTCCCAGAGCGGCTTGATCGTCGTCTTCGCGGTCTGGATCGCGGTCACGATGTTGTCGAGGCCGCTGCCGGTCGAGTCGGCGTCGGCCGACGCCGCGTCCAGCTTGCCGATCAAGATGTCGAGCTCGTTGACGAAGGCCGCCGACGACGCGTTCTCCTCCGGGGGCCAGGCGGCCACCAGGTCGGCGCGGGCGGTCAGCAGCGCCTGGCGCTGGCTGCGCACCGAGCCGGCCAGCGTGCGCCAGGCGCTCACCTGGTCACGGCCGGCGTTCTCGTCCTCGTCCATCACCATCGACCAGAGCCGGGGCGTGTTGTACGCACCCCAGTTCGTGCACCAGCTGCTGGTCAGCACCGGGTCGCTCATACCGCCCTGTTCCCTCCGTACGGGCGGCCGTCGATCTCGGCCTGCCGCTTCCGGGCATCCGTCACCGCCTGCGCCATCAGCCCGCGCACCTCGTCGGCCCGCTTGCCGGCCCGCCCGTCGGTCTCCTGGACGGCCGCGGCGACCTTGGCCGCCGCGTCGGCCAGGATCCGCGCCGCATCCATGTAGGCGTGCACGTTATTGGTATGGGCGATGAGCGCGTCCACGTACCGCTGCTTGGCAGCGTGCACGCCGCCGCTCGCGTTCGCGGCCCCGAACGTCACGCCCTGCGAAAGATCGACGCTCGCCCGCGAGTAACCCGCGTCGAGCGTCGCGCTCGTGTCGTTCTGCACCTGGTTGGAGAACTTGTTCAGCCCGTCGGTCTCGACGCGCACCCCGTCAGCCACGACCGCCTCCCCGCAGCGTCGTCATCCTGCATCGCCCCGAGGGTAACGATGGGCGTCGACATGACGAAACCCCGGTCTCAGGTGAGGCGGGCCGCCGCCGCGGCGACACGCTCGTCGCTCGCCGTCAGTGCGATGCGTACGTGCTGCCGCGCCGCGGGGCCGTAGAAGGCACCGGGAGCTGCGAGAATGCCCTTCTCGGCGAGCGCGTCGACGGTCGTCCAGCAGTCCTCGCCGCGGCTCGCCCACAGGTAGAGCCCGGCCTCGGAGTGTGTGATCTCGAAGCCCGCCTTGACCAAAGCGGTACGCAAGATGTCCCGGCGGGCGCCGTAGATCTCACGCTGCCGGTCGACGTGGGTCTCGTCGCCGAGGGCGGCGACCATGGCGGCCTGCACCGGCGCCGGCACGATCATGCCGCCGTGCTTGCGGACCGCGAGCAGCCCGGCGACCAGCGCCGGGTCGCCGCCGACGAAACCGGCGCGGTAGCCGGCCAGGTTCGACCGCTTCGAGAGCGAGTGGACGGCCAGCACCCCGGTGTAGTCGCCGCCGGTGACGGCGTCGTCGAGCACCGAGACCGGCCGGGTCTCCCAGCCGAGCGCCAGGTAGCACTCGTCGCTGACCACGATCACGTCCCGCTCGCGCGCCCAGTCGACGACCTTGCGCAGGTGCTCGGCCGGGAGCACCTTGCCGGTCGGGTTGGACGGCGAGTTGATCCAGAGCAGCTTGACCGGACCCGGGCCGAGCGCGGTCAGCGAGTCGCCGCGGACCACGGTCGCGCCGGCGAGCAGGCCGCCCACCTCGTACGTCGGGTAGCAGACCGACGGGATCGCCACGACGTCGCCGGGGCGTACGCCGAGCAGCGTGGGCAGCCAGGCGACCAGCTCCTTGGAGCCGATCGTGGGCAGCACGCCGAGGTCACCGGACGCGTTGCAGGCGCGGGCGAGCCAGCCGGCGATCGCGGCACGGAGCGCCGGGGTGCCCGCGGTGAGCGGGTAGCCCGGCGCGTCCGACGCGTCCGCGAGCGCCTTCCGGATCAGCTCCGGGACCGGGTCGACGGGCGTGCCGATCGACAGGTCGACGATGCCGCCGGGATGCGCGGCGGCTTTCGCCTTCGCCGGCTCCAGCAGGTCCCAGGGGAAATCCGGCAAGGCCGACGCGAGAGCGCTCAGTGGTCGCCCCGGGGCGGCTGCGCGGCCACGAACGCCGCGTCCTTGTCGATCTTGCCCTTCTTGGCGGCGCCGCCGGGCGAGCCCAGGTCCTCGAAGAACTCGTAGTTCGCGTTCGTGTAGTCCTTCCACTGGTCGGGCACGTCGTCCTCGTAGAAGATCGCCTCGACCGGGCAGACCGGCTCACACGCCCCGCAGTCCACACACTCATCGGGGTGGATGTAGAGCATCCGGTTGCCCTCATAGATGCAGTCGACCGGGCATTCCTCGATGCATGCCTTGTCGAGCACATCGACGCAGGGCTCAGCGATGATGTAGGTCACGGGTCTTTCCCTCCAAAGCCACGCTCAGCGATCCTCTACGACGTGGAACCGCCGGCGACAGTTGCAGAGCCTAGTATCTCCGCCGGAGGAGGTGACACGTGCTCCGTCGGCAGGATGTGGGACACCGGGTGGTGGTACGCCGGATTGTAGGCGTATCGCAGGAACGCACACTGTATTCGGATGCCCTCGGGGAGCTGGTCGACCTCACCGAGACGGATCTCACGATCGCCACCGCCAAGGGCACGCTGCGGGTGCCGCTGGGCGAGGTGCACCGGGCCAAACGCGTACCGGCCGCTCGTCGCCCGCCGGCCGCCGACGTGATCGCGCTCGAGCTGGCGGCCAACGACGCCTGGCCCGCACCGATCCAGGGCCGCCTGGGCGGATGGATATTGCGCGCGGCCGGGAACTGGACGGGCCGGGCCAACTCGGCCCTGGCCGTGGGCGACCCCGACCGTACGCTGGAGGCCGCCATCGACGCGGTGATCGAGTGGTATGCGGCACATGGCCAGCAACCGCTGATCAACGCGCCCATGCCGCTGGCCGCCCCGGTCAACGCCGCCCTCGACGACCGCGGCTGGACCGCCCGGCCACTGACCCTGGTGCAGACCGCCCCGATCGCCGCCCTGCTGGCCGGGGTGCCGGCCCGCGGTGACCTGCCGCCGGTCGATCTCGCCGACGCGCCCGGTGACGAGTGGTACGAGATGGTCGCCGAGCACAAGGGCGCCCTGCCGCCGGCCGCACCACGCATCCTCACCGGTGTGCCCGAGCTGGCCTTCGCCCACGTCCGGGACGCCGGCGGCGAGCTGATCGCGGTGGCCCGCGGCGCGGTGACCGGACCGGACCGGTGGCTCGGCGTCTCGCTGCTGCAGACCGCGCCCGCGGCCCGCCGGCGCGGCATCGCCCAGCAGGTGATGCGCGGGCTGGCCCAGTGGGCGGCACAGCGCGGCAGCAGCCGCGCCTACCTGCAGGTCGAGGAGCGGAACGCGGCCGCGGTCGCGCTCTACGGCCGGATCGGCTTCAGCACCCACCACACCTATCTGACCCGCGAGGCGCCGCTCGCTCCCTAGCGCCGGACGACCCTGCGCGGCTTGGCGGCCCGCCTCTCCGTGTAGGCCTTCAGCGAGCGGGAGCGGTAGTCGCGGCCGAGCATCACGGCGAGCCAGTAGCCGAGCAGCGTGCCGACGATGGCGAACCCGGCGTAGAGCCAGATCTGCGAGAAGAAGTCGCCGGCGCCGCCCTTGAACGGCTGGCCGCCGCTGATGAACGGTCCGACCAGGACGGTCAGCAGCATGCCGCCGGCGGCGCCGAACACGAGGTCGGGCAGCAGCCAGTCGCTCGGGCGTTTGCGCTGGCTGGCAAGGAAGGTCCAGACGGCGAGGGTCAGGCCGATCACGCCGAACATGATGATCGTCGCGCGGCTCTCGGCCGAGTCGTCGCCGTCGAAGCCGAGGCGGATGACCAGCCGGGCCACGACGTTGATCGCGAACAGCCCGACCGCCAGCGCCGCGGGCGCGAACCAGCGCTGCTGCCTCATTTCGTCCTCCCCGGGGACGCTTGACGATGGTGGGTCGGGATCCTAACGCCGGGTGAACGTCCGGCGCTGGACCCGACGGCCATCTTTGCGGATGACGCGCCACGCGTCCCTGGGGGAAGGCTGGGAGTCTGCTGCTAATCGCGGGGAATGCGCTTGAGGATCATGCGGTACGAGTAGACGGCGAAGGTCAGGCTGCCGGCCAGGATCATCACCAGCGCGACCCAGTCCTCGCCGCCGAGCAGGTAGTCGCCCTCGTGCGTGCGCACCCCGGCGGCGAACAGCATCATCAGCGTCCAGAGCGCCCACGGCGGGCCCAGCGCCCAGCGCCGCCCGGTGGTGCTGACCGCGAACCAGGCGATGGCCCAGTTCGCCACCACCGCGAGCAGGATCGACAGCCCGACCACCGGGCCGCCGCCGGAGCCGATCGCGTCACCACGCCAGATCGTGCCGAGGTCGCCCCAGCGCAGGGTGGTGAGCAGCAGCTCCAGCACGCCGGTCACGACCGCCGCGGCCACCGCGACGATCACCCCGCCGGCCCGGACGACCGGCTCCCAGCCATTTCCGGCCGGCGTCTCGGCCGGCGTCTCGACCGGGGCCTCCTGCTGCGTCATCTCGCGGCCGCGTCCGCTCTGACCGGCTCGTCGACGGCGAGGCCGGCGAACAGGTCGCTCTCCCAGTTGTGCGGCCCGTCGCCGGGACCGCGCTCGCCCTTGGCGAGCAGGAAGTACTCCACGCCCATGAACTCGCCGCCGAAGTCGCCGGCGATGCCGTAGAGCCACGAGTTGTCGGGGATCTGGGTCGCGTGCGCGCGCATCGCCGCGACCTTCTTCTGGTAGTGGTCGGTGCCGTCGAGCCGGGCCGCGATCTCCTCGTCGGTGTGCCCGAACGGCAGGTCCTCGACCCTTTCCACGTCGGCGAACGGGTTGTCGTCGAGCTCGCGGAACGCCTCCATGCCGTCGCGCAGGACGCTCAGCGGCATCGCGGTCCAGTAGATCTTCTCGGGGCCGTCGGGACCGGCCAGCTCGGCCGCCCGCATGGCCACCCGATGGGCCTGGATGTGGTCCGGATGACCGTAGAAGCCGTTCTCGTCGTACGTGATCATGACCTGCGGCCGGATCTCGCGAATGATCTCCAGCAGGTAGCCCGCCGCCTCGTCCAGGTCGGCGCCCCAGAACGCCCGCGGATGCTCGTTGGTCGGCAGCCCCATCATGCCCGAGTCGCGGTAGCGCCCCGCACCGCCGAGGATCCGGTGGTCGGTGACGCCGAGGGCCGCGCACGCCCGGTCGAGCTCGGTCAGCCGGTAGCCGCCGAGCTGGTCGGCCTGCTTCGCCTCGAGCTGGGCGAGCTCGGGCACGTGGATCTCGCCTTCCTCGCCGAGCGTGCAGGTCACGAGCGTCACGTGCGCGCCGGAGGCGGCGTAGTGGGCCATGGTCGCGCCGGTGCCGGTGACCTCGTCGTCCGGATGGGCGTGCACCAGCAGCAGGCGGCGTGCGGGCAGGGCGTCTGTCACGCGCGCAACTCTACGCGGGGCGGCGCGTGCCCTTTTGCCACCCGGCTGCGAGTTTGCGCCCCGGGGAACCGCGTTGATCAGCGATGCTGTCCGGGTGGACTACCCCGGACTCGCCGCCCGCACCGGTCACTTCCGCTACGGCGCGCCGCACGCCGTGACGATCGGGTCCGACGGCGGCCGGGTGGTCTTCCTGCGCTCGGGCGGCCCCGCGGACCCGGCGGCCGCGCTCTGGACCCTCACCGTGGCCACCGGCGCCGAGACGAAGATCGCGGAAGGACCGATTCCCGCGTACGCCGTGGACCGTGACGCCCGCACCGCCGCCTTCGCCCGCGAGGGCCGTCTGTTCCGTGCCGACCTGGTCGCCGGCGGCGTGACCGAGCTGCACACGCCGACGCCGGTCCTCGATCCGCGCCCGGACCCGATCGGCCGGCACATCGGCTACGTCAGCACGGCCGGCGGCTCGGCGGCGCTGCGGGTGGCCGGGCCCGGCGGTGACCGCCTGCTGGCCGGCGAGCCGGGGACGGCGTGGCGGGAGCACGGCGGCCTGATCTCGTGGGGCGTGCCCGACCCGGCCGCGGTCCGGTTCGGCCGGCGGCGCGGCTGGTGGTGGTCGCCGGACGGCACCCAGATCCTGGCCACCCGTACCGCCGGGGCGACCAGCCTGCACCTGCTCGACCTCGACGAGGGCTGGGTCGACGTGCACTGGGACCGGGAGACGTACCCGTACGTGGTGAACGTGCGGTGGGCGGACGGCGGCGGCCCGCTGATCACCGTCCTGCGCCGGATGCAGCAGCACGGGCTGGTGCTCGCGATCGACCCGCGCACCGGCGAGACCCAGGTGCACGCCGAGCTCGCGGACGCCCGCTGGGTGGAGCCGGTGGCCGGGACGCCGCGGCACCTGCCCGACGGCCGGGTGCTGGTCGGCGGGGAGCTGGCGCACGACGGCTTCGACGCGCGCTGCCTGTTCGCGGACGGAAGCCTGCTCACGCCGCCCGGCCTCTATGTGCGGCGGGTGGTCGGGACGCTGCCGCGGGCCGATGCCCCGGCGGGTGCGCCCGATCTCGTGGTGGAGGGAACCGAGGGTGACCCTTCGGCCCAGGCGGTCTACCGGGTGCGTACCTCCCTGGGTGGAGGTGGCGCCGAAGCGCGCGAGATCAGCTCGGCCCCCGGCTGGCATCGCGCCGAGGCCGCCGCCGACGTCCTGGTCCTCGACGGCACCGTGTGGCGCGGCGACGCCCGCGTCGCCACGCTGCGCAACCTCGCGGCGCCGCTGCCCTACCACCCGGCGCCGATCCTGGAACGCGTCACCGATCGCCGCCTGCCCACCGCGGTGCTCTATCCGGCCGGCTTCGTCGGCGGCGCCAAGATCCCGGTGCTGCTCACCCTGGGCGAGGGCCCCGGGCATCAGCAGGTGGTGACCGACCCGGCGGCGTGGCAGGAACGGCAATGGTGGGCCGACGGCGGCTTCGCGGTGGTCAGCGTCGACGGCCGGGGTACGCCCGGAGTCGCGCCGAGCTTCGAGAAGGTGGTCCATCGCCGCCTCGTCGACGTGGCGCTGACCGACCAGGTCGACGCGCTGCACGCGCTGGTGGGCAAGCATCCCGACCTGGACCTGGGCTCGGTCTCGGTGCGCGGCTCGGGCCTGGGCGGCTGGCTGGCGGCGATGGCGGTGCTGCGCCGCCCGGACGTCTTCCACCGCGCCGTGGCCCGCGAGCCGGTCGTCGACTGGTACGACCTGCCGGCCCCGTTCGCCGACCGCTACCTGGGCGACCGCGCCGACTCCGCCGACGTCTACGCCCACCACAGCCTGGCCGAGGCCGCCGCCCAGTCCGACCGCTCCCGCCCGCTGCTGCTGGTCGGCGCCACCCTCCCCGGCGTCGACTCGACCCCGTCCGCCTCGCTCGCCGAGGAGTTAGCCTTCCTGCGGGAGCAGCCGATCGGGTAGTCGCTAGGAGAGATGGCATGAGACTAGTCTTTGTGAGAGAGTCTGACCTCGATCGCATGGGAGACGCCATGACCACTGCCATCTTCAGCGACGGGCGGCCGCTGTCCGAGGCCGAGTTCCTCGATATCGGCGAAACGCCTGAGCGCATAGAGCTCTTCGACGGGAGCCTCCACGTGAGCCCGGGACCCACCCCTCGCCATCAGAAAATCTCACGCACTCTCGCCAACGCTCTGGACGCCGGGGCGGAGAGTGCAGGTCTCCAGGTACTGGAGGCGGTGAACCTTCGGGTCGGTCCCAGCCGGATCCCGATTCCCGACGTGGTCATCGCGACGGCGATCGATCTCGACGAGTTGGTCATCGACGCCTCTGACGTCCGCTTCGTTTGCGAGATCACCTCGCCGTCCAACGCGTCCACCGACAAGGTGCTGAAGATGCACTACTACGCGGACGCCAACATCCCCTGGTATCTCGTGATCGACACCAAGGCGCGCGCCCTGCGGCTCTATCGCCTCGAGGACGGCAGATACGTCGAGCAGACCGCATGCGAGCCCGGCGATGTCCTCCGACTGACCGAGCCAGTCGTCGCGTCCATCGATCTGGCCGAGTTGCTGCCGCCGGCCTGATTTTTTGTCGTACCGGTCCCCTAGGGTCGGTTGCATGAACCACTTCGATGAGGCGACCGCGGCGGTGCAGGCCGCCCTGGAGGCCGGGGCGCGTTACGCCGACGCACGGGTCATGGTGCGCCGCACCGAGTCGATGACCGCCCGCGACGGGGATGTCGAGGATCTGAGCTCCGACGAGAGCGCCGGCCTCGGCGTACGGGCGCTGGTGGGTTCGAGTTGGGGTTTCTACGCCGTTCCCGACCTCTCCGAGGCCGCCGCCCGCGCGGCCGGTCGCCGCGCCGCGCAGATCGCCGCGGCCAGCGCCACCGTTGCGGGACCGCCGATCGAGCTGGTGCCGGCCGGCGCCGGCGAGGCGAGCTGGGCCAGCGACTGCGTGATCGACCCGCTGAGCGTCCCGCTGTCCACCAAGGGCGACCTGCTGGTCCGGGCGACCCTGGCGGCCAAGGAGGCGGGCGCCGACATCTCCGAGGCGCTCTACCAGATCTGGGACACGCGCAAGTGGTTCGTCTCCAGCGAGGGCCACCGCATCGACCAGCACATCCGCGAGTGCGGCGCGGGCGTGACCGCCAGCGTGATCGGCGACGGCGAGGTGCAGCGCCGGTCCTGGCCGTCCTACGGCGGGCAGCACGGCACCCGCGGCTGGGAGCTGGTCGACGAGCTCGACCTGGTCGGCAACGCGCCGCGGATGGCGGAGGAGGCCCGGGCCCTGGTCACCGCGCCGCTCTGCCCGGCCGGCGAGACCACGCTGATCCTCGGCGGCGAGCAGCTCGCCCTGCAGATCCACGAGTCCGTGGGGCACGCCATCGAGCTCGACCGCATCCTCGGGTGGGAGGCTGCCTTCGCCGGCACCAGCTGGCTCGACCTGGCCAAGCTCGGCTCGCTGCGCTACGGCTCCGACCTCATGAACATCACCATCGACCCCGGCATCCCGGGCGCGCTGGGCAGCTTCGGCTACGACGACGAGGGCACCCCGGCCACCAAGCGCGACGCGGTCCGCGACGGCATCTGGGTCGGCGTGCTCGCCGGGCGCGACTCGGCCGCGGTCGCCGGCCTCGACTACGCCGGCAGCGTCCGGTCCGACGGCTGGGCGCGGCTGCCGATGGTCCGCATGACCAACGTGGGTCTCGAGCCCGGGCCGCACACGCTCGACGAGATCATCGCGGCCACTGACGACGGCGTCTACATGGAGACCAACCGCTCCTGGTCGATCGACGACCGCCGGCTCAACTTCCAGTTCGGCTGCGAGCTCGGCTACGAGATCAAGAACGGCAAGCGCGGCCGTCTGCTGCGCAACCCGACCTACACCGGCATCGGCCCGCGGTTCTGGCAGTCGATGGACATGCTCTCCTCCGAGACCATCGCCTGGGGCACACCCAACTGCGGCAAGGGGCAGCCGGGCCAGGTGGGTCACACCGGCCATCCGGCGGCGCCGGCTCGCTTCACCGACGTACGAGTGGGGGTGCGCGGATGAGCGCCGAAATCATCCGGAGCGGGGCCGAGCTCGAGCTGGCCGCCCGCGTGGTCGAGCTGGTGCGCTCGACCGTGGGGCCGGCCGCCGAGGCCGAGGTCAACGTGCAGCACAAGGCCGAGGCGCTGACCCGGTTCGCCAACTCGGCCATCCATCAGAACGTGGCCGACGCGACCACCACCGTCCGCCTGCGGATGCATCTCGACGGGCGCACCGCCGCGGGCTCGACCACGATCACCGGCGCCGACGGGTTGCGGGCCCTGGTCGACCGCACCGTCGACGCGGTCCGGCTCAGTCCCGCCGACGCGTCCTGGCCGGGCCTCACCCCGCCGTCGCCGCTGCACCAGTCGGCGGCCCATCACGGCTCCGGCGACCGCTCGGGCCTCGACTTCGGCTTCGACGAGGCGACGGCGCGCGCCACCCCGGCCGAGCGGGCCGAGCGGGTCCGCGACTTCGTGCGCGCGGCCGGCGGCCTCGAGACGGCCGGCTACTGCCGCACGATCTACCTGTCCGCGGCCTTCGCGAACAGCGCCGGCCAGGCGGTCGAGGGCCGCGCGGCCGAGGCGGCGATGGACGGCATCGCCCGGCACAACGGCGCCGACGGCGTGGCCCGCCTGGCCAGTGGCCGCCTGGCCGCCCTCGACGGCGCGCGCCTGGGCGCCCGGGCCGCGGCCAAGGCCCGGGCCGGCGAGCGCCCGATCGAGCTGCCGCCCGGCCGCTACGAGGTGGTGCTCGAGCCGGAGGCGGTCGCCGACCTGCTGGGCAACTTCATGATGTTCGGTTTCAACGGTCGCATGTACACCCAGCGCCAGTCGTTCGCCGAGCTCGGAGCCGAGCAGTTCGACCCGTCCGTGACCATCGTGGACGATCCGCTCGGCAGCCGCGGCGAGCCCGCCCCCGACCTGCCCTTCGACGGCGAGGGCACGCCACGCGAGACGCTGGTGCTGGTCCGCGACGGCGTCACCAAGGCGGTCGCCCACGACCGCCGCACCGCGGCCGAGGCCGGCGCCGAGTCGACCGGCCACGCGTGGGACCTGTCCCGCACCTGGGGCCCGGTCCCGACCCACCTGCGCCTGGAGGCCGCACCGGCCGCGACCGAGCCGCCGGTCCCGCCGGCCACCCTCGACGACCCCGTCGCCGAGTCGGCCCGCCCGCTGGTCGCCCGCATGGAGCGCGGCCTGCTCATCACCGACCTCTGGTACACCCGGGTCCTCGACCCGAAGAGCCTGGTGATCACCGGCCTGACCCGGAACGGCGTCTGGCTGGTGGAGGACGGCCAGATCACCGCCGCGGTCGGCAACATGCGCTTCACCCAGTCGTACCCGCAGGCCCTGGGCATCGGCATGGTCCACGGCATCGGCAGCGAGTCGGTCCTGCTGCCCGACAGCTGGGGCGGCGTCCGCTACGCGGCCCCCGCCTTGCACCTGGCGTCCTGGAACCTGACCGGCAACGCCTCCGGCTGACCGCTCATCGGTTTCGCGCGGCGTGCGCGCATTGACCGGCGTGTTTGACTGAGCCGGTGAGCGACACGCCACGCGACCCGGACGACGACGACGTCCCGACCAGCCGGCTCCCCACCGGCCGGGACCGACGCGACCGCGCCGACGACCCGGTGACCGGCCCACCGGCGGCCGCGGCAGGCGCAACGGGCGCCGCAGGCGCAACGGGCGCAGCGGGCGCGGCTGACGCCCCCGGCCGAGGCGGCCCGGCGGCGTGGGCCACCGGCGGCACGTTCTCCTCCGACGACCCGGACGAGCCCGCCCACTCCGCTTCGTTCCCGCCGTCCGCCACATCCGCTCGGCGCCCCAGCACCTCATCGCCCTCCACCGGCGCCGCGGCCTCACGCTCCGCCGGCGCCGCCTCCTCGCCCTCGGCCAGCGCCGCCGCCTCGCCCTCCAACGCCACCTCGCCGTCCGGCGACGCCACCGCCTTACAGTCCGCCTGGCCCTCCGCCGACGCGACCGCCTGGCCCTCCGCCGGCGCGGCTGCCTCACCCTCCGCCGGTGCCGCTGCCTCACCCTCTGCCGGCGCCACCGCCTCGCGCTTTACCAGCGCCGCGGCCTCACCCTCCACCAGCGCTGCCGCTCCTCCCTCACCTGCCACCTCGCCGGACAAATCCGATTCATCCGGCGGGGCGGGCACTGCGAGCGGCAGCGGTGCGAGCGGCAGCGGTGCGAGCGGCAGCGGTGCAAGCGGCAGCGGTGCAAGCGGCAGCGGTGCAAGCGGCAGCGGTGCAAGCGGCAGCGGTGCAAGCGGCAGCGGTGCAAGCGGCAGCGGTGCAAGCGGCAGCGGTGCAAGCGGCAGCGGTGCAAGCGGCAGCGGTGCAAGCGGCAGCGGTGCAAGCGGCAGCGGTGCAAGCGGCAGCGGTGCAAGCGGCAGCGGTGCAAGCGGCAGCGGTGCAAGCGGCAGCGGTGCAAGCGGCAGCGGTGCAAGCGGCAGCGGTGCAAGCGGCAGCGGTGCAAGCGGCAGCGGTGCAAGCGGCAGCGGTGCAAGCGGCAGCGGTGCAAGCGGCAGCGGTGCAAGCGGCAGCGGTGCAAGCGGCAGCGGTGCAAGCGGCAGCGGTGCAAGCGGCCGGACGAGCGGTGGACGGCGGCGGATGTTCAGCCTCGGGCCGGCCTCGAGCGGGCCCCTCGACGAGCACCAACGCCGGCGCCGGCGGTGGTTCGTGGCGGCCGTCTGCGTGGGCGCGGCGATCGTCGTCATCGCGCTCTGCGCGGGGGCGCTCTCCGTGGTCAACCGGATCGACGGGGTGCGGGACCGGGTCGCGGTCGCCCGTGACTCCCGGCAGGTGCGCGACACCAACTGCCTCGACCTCGAACGGCGGCTCAACAAGCTGATCCCGCCGGGCTCGACCGCCACGCCGTCGGGGCGGGCGACGGCCATCCGGGACGAGAACGCCGCCCTGCGGATCTACGTGGACCAGCTGGACACCCAGCGAGACGAGGACGCCTGGCGGCAGCTGGTCGACGCCCGGACCGTCTACGCCGACGCTCTCGATCGGCAGGCCAAATCCCGTACGCCCGCGTTCTTCGTCGCTCCCCGGACCGACGACGGCCGTGCCGTGAGCGATGAGCTGACCGATTTATCCCCGGCGTCCTGCGCCGGACCGATCCGGCGGCTCGCGGCGCCCGAACTCTGATCGAAACCGGTCCGTAACCAAGATCCACTAGTGCCGGCAACGCCTGCCGTCGCGAGCGGGGCTCAATTTTGTGACATACACGTCATCCCTGAGCCGCAAACTGTCTGACCCCCGGCGTAACGTGTGCCACACATCACGCACGCATGGCGGCTGAAGGGCTCCCCGGCCCGTTAACAGCCGGGTCATATGACAGGCACGTCAGGAGATCGAATGACGACGACGGCAACGAAGCCGGGCGCCGGGCGCACGCGCGCGGCGATCGCGGCGAAGACGTTGCGTACCGACCGATGGTGGTTTCCCCCACTTGTCACCTTCGTAGGTCTTGCGGCATGGGTCATCTACGCGACCGTCCGCGTCTTCATGCACAAGTGGTATTACGTCGCGGATTACCACTACCTCACGCCGTTCTACTCGCCGTGTCTGACCGACCGGTGCGTGGAGGGGTCGGCCGAGTTCGGCACGCCGTTGCCGAGCTTCTGGCTCATCCCCGAGGCCGCCTTCACGCTGCCGTTCCTGCTGTTGTTCCGCCTCACCTGCTACTACTACCGCAAGGCGTACTACCGCGCGTTCTGGCTCTCGCCGCCGGCCTGCGCCGTGCCCGACGCCCACCAGAAATACACCGGTGAGACGCGCTTCCCGCTGATCTTCCAGAACATTCATCGGTACGCGTTCTACGCGGCCGGGATCATCTCGCTGATCAACACGTGGGACGCCATTCGCGCGTTCCAGAGCCCGAGCGGTTTCGGCTTCGGGCTGGGCAACATCATCCTGGTCGGCAACGTGGTCATGCTCTGGGCCTACACGCTGTCCTGCCACTCGTGCCGCCACATCGCGGGCGGCCGGCTCAAGCACTTCTCGAAGCACCCGCTGCGCTACCGGTTCTGGACCTTCGTGTCCAAGCTCAACACGCGGCACATGATGCTGGCCTGGATCACGCTCGGCACGCTCGCACTCACCGACTTCTATGTCATGGCCGTCTCCGCCGGTTGGTGGAACGACCTGCGGTTCATCGGCTGAGAGGAGCGACGACGATGACCACCCGAATCGAACGGCACCACTACGACGTCGTCGTGATCGGCGCCGGCGGCGCCGGCCTGCGCGCGGCGATCGAGGCCCGGCTGGCCGGCAAGCGTACGGCGATCATCTCGAAGTCGCTGTTCGGCAAGGCCCACACGGTCATGGCCGAGGGCGGCGCGGCCGCGGCGATGGGCAACGTGAACTCGCGCGACAACTGGATGGTGCACTTCCGGGACACCATGCGGGGCGGCAAGTTCCTCAACAACTTCCGGATGGCCGAGCTGCACGCCAAGGAGGCGCCCGAGCGCATCTGGGAGCTCGAGACGTACGGGGCCCTCTTCGACCGCACGAAGGACGGCAAGATCTCGCAGCGGAACTTCGGCGGCCACGAGTACCCGCGCCTCGCCCACGTCGGCGACCGCACCGGGCTCGAGCTGATCCGCACCCTGCAGCAGAAGATCGTCTCTCTGCAGCAGGAAGACTTCGCCGAGACCGGCAGCTACGACTCGAAGATCCGGGTCTTCGCCGAGACCACGATCACCGAGCTGATGCTCGACGGCGACCGGATCGCGGGCGCGTTCGGCTACTACCGCGAGACCGGCGAGTTCCTCCTGTTCGAGGCGCCGGCCGTGGTCCTGGCGACCGGCGGCGTCGGCCGCAGCTACAAGGTCACCTCGAACTCTTGGGAGTACACGGGCGACGGCCACGCGCTGGCCCTGCGCGCCGGCGCGACGCTGATCAACATGGAGTTTCTCCAGTTCCACCCGACCGGCATGGTCTGGCCGCCCAGCGTCAAGGGCATCCTGGTCACCGAGTCGGTCCGGGGCGACGGCGGCGTGCTGCGCAACTCCGAGGGCAAGCGCTTCATGTTCGACTACGTCCCCGACGTGTTCCGCAAGCAGTACGCGGACACCGAGGAGGAGGCCGACCGCTGGTACACCGACCCGGACAACAACCGCCGCCCGCCGGAGCTGCTGCCCCGCGACGAGGTGGCCCGGGCGATCAACAGCGAGGTCAAGGCCGGTCGCGGCACCCCGGCCGGCGGCGTCTACCTGGACGTCTCCACCCGCATGCCGGCCGAGACCATCATCAAGCGGCTCCCGTCGATGCACCACCAGTTCAAGGAGCTGGCCGACGTCGACATCACCAAGGAGCCGATGGAGGTCGGGCCGACCTGTCACTACGTGATGGGCGGCGTCGAGGTCGACCCCGACACGGCGGCGGCGTTCGGCCGGGTCGAGGGTCTCTTCGCGGCCGGTGAGGTCTCCGGCGGCATGCACGGCTCCAACCGGCTCGGCGGCAACTCGCTCTCCGACCTGCTGGTCTTCGGCAAGCGGGCGGGCGAGCACGCGGCCTCGTACGTCGACGCGCTCACCAAGCGACCGAGGGTCACCACGGCCGACGTCGAATCGGCGGTCGACGTGGCCCTGGCGCCGTTGCAGCGGCAGAGCGGCGAGAACCCGTACACGCTGCAGCAAGATCTTCAGGCCGTGATGGGTGACCTGGTCGGCATCATCCGCCGCGCCGGCGAGCTCAGTGACGCCCTCAAGCGGCTGCAAGACCTCAAGCAGCGGGTGGCGAACGTCGGCGCGACCGGCGGCCGGCAGTACAACCCGGGCTGGCACCTCGCGCTCGACCTGCGCAACATGCTGGTCGTCTCGGAGTGCACCGCGAAGGCCGCGCTCGAGCGGGAGGAGTCGCGCGGCGGCCACACCCGCGAGGACTTCCCGTCGATGAGCGCGGACTGGCGCAAGGTCAACCTGGTCTGCTCGCTCGACAAGAGCGGCGACGTGCACCTCGAGCGCAAGCCGCTGCCGAAGATGCGCGAAGAGCTGATCTCCCTGTTCGACCGCGCCGAGCTGTCGAAGTACCTCACCGATGACGAACTGGCCGACTTCGACGCGCTGGCCGGCGCGAGCAAGACGGAGGCGAAGTAATGGGCACCAAGCGCCACTTCCGCGTCTGGCGCGGCGACTCGAACGGCGGCGAGATCCAGGACTACGACGTCGAGGTCAACGACGGCGAGGTCGTGCTCGACATCATCCACCGGCTGCAAGCCACCCAGACGCCTGACCTGGCCTGCCGGTGGAACTGCAAGGCCGGCAAGTGCGGCTCCTGCTCGATGGAGATCAACGGCATGCCCAAGCTGGGGTGCATGACGCGGATGTCCACCTTCGAGGAGGACGAGACCGTCACGATCACGCCGCTGCGGACCTTCCCGGTCATCCGCGACCTGGTCACCGACGTCTCCTTCAATTACGAGAAGGCACGCGAGACGCCCGCGTTCGCGCCGCCGGAGGGAGTGGCGCCGGGCGAGTACCGGATGCAGCAGGTCGACGTCGAGCGCTCGCAGGAGTTCCGCAAGTGCATCGAGTGCTACCTCTGCCAGAACACCTGTCACGTGGTGCGCGACCACGAGGAGAACAAGACCGCGTTCTCCGGTCCGCGGTACTTCATCCGGGCGGCCGAGCTCGACATGCACCCGCTCGATGCGCGCACCGACCGCAAGGAGTACGCGCAGGCGCACCAGGGCCTCGGCTACTGCAACATCACCAAGTGCTGCACCGAGGTCTGCCCCGAGCACATCAAGATCACTGACAACGCGATCATCCCGATGAAGGAGCGCGTGGTGGACCGTCGCTATGACCCGCTGGTCTGGCTGGGTCGCAAGATCTTCCGGCGCGATCAGCTGGACGAGCAGCCGGCCTTCACGGCGGCGGGCCCGGGCCAGGGCTCGATGGCGCCCAGCACGTCGACCGGTGTCACCGGCGTGGCGGCCGGTACGCCGTTCGCCAGCGCCCGCGGTCCGGAGGCGCCGCCGATCCGCGCCGACGGCAAGATGGACGTTGCCGAGCTGGCCATGCCGCACCAGGGCGGCCCGTCACCGTTCGGGGACGACCAGGAGTTCCCGCTGGATCCCGATCACCTGGTGTACAACCACCCCGCCTCCGACAAGGACGACGAGCAGGAGCACCACTAGCAAGTGGTTTCGTGAGCGCGGGGCCGGACCGATCGTTGGTCTGGGCCCGCGTTCGCCTTTCCGCCCGTCAGTTCTGGGCCCGGACCGGCACCGCCCTGGCCTTCCGGCCGTCAGCGTGGCTCGGCGGGCTGGTCGGCCCCGTCGGTGGGGGCCAGCTCCTTCTGGGCGATGGCGATGTCGTGCCACGCGCCGTTCTTGAAGCCGATCCGCGGATGCACGCCGACCGGCCGGAAGCCCAGTTTCGCGTGCAGACCCTCGCTCGCCGGGTTGGGCAGGGTCATCTTGGCCACGGCGACCCGGAAGCCGCGCTCGGCCAACCGGGTCAGGAGCGCCTCGTAGAGGGCCCGGCCCACGCCGGAACGCCGCCGGGCGGGCGCGAGGTAGATGCTGGTCTCGCACGACCATCGGTAGGCCTCCCGGGCGGCGAAGGGGCGGGCGTACGCGTACCCGGCCACCCCGCCGTCGATCTCGGCCACCAGCCAGGCGTGCTTGGCCGACGCCTCCCGGATGCGCTCGGCCATCTCGGCCTCGGTCGGCGGCTCCAGCTCGAAGCTGACCGCGGTGTCCAGCACGAACGGCCGGTAGATCGCGGCGCAGGCGGCGGCGTCGGACTCGGCCGCGTCCCGGACCGTCAGGTCCGGCGGTGTTTGCTCAGCCAACTCAGGACCTCCAGCGCGTGCATCGCGGGAGCGGCGATCGGATGGAAGACATGCTCGATCACGTCGTCCCGGATCACCAGCGTGAGCCGCCGATAGAGAACCATGTCACCGGCGCCGAACGTGGGCAGGCCGAGCGCGGTGGCAAGCGTCATGCGGGGATCGGGCAGCAGCGGGTACGGCAACCGCAGCCGATGCACGAGCTCGCGCTGATAGCCGGTGGACTGCGCGGACAGCCCGAACACCCGGGCGGCGCCGGCCGCGAGCAGCTCGGCGTGGTGGTCGCGGAACCAGGAGGCCTGCTCGGTCGAACCGCGGGCGCCCGGGATCTCGAGCAGGCTGTCGGGCAGGTCGACGCCCGGCCGGCCGGTCAGCGGGTAGACGAAGACGATGCTGCGCCCCGGCCCGAGCTCGCCGAGGTCGACCGGCTGCCCGTCGGTCGCGTAGAAGCTCAGGCTCGGCACCCGCGCGCCCACCAGCTCGCCCGGATCGGCGCTCCCCCGCCCCGGCGCCGGCGGTCGCACCCGGCCGGCCGCGATGTCGAGCCGCTCGTGCAGCCCGTCCCGCTGAGCGGTGAGCTTGCCGATCCGCTCCTGAAGCCAGTCGATCGCGCTGCGATAGGTGGCGACCGCGGCCGGGCAGACATCGGCGTCCCGCCCGTCGGCCAGGCTCTCCACGAATGGCCGCGTCTCCTCGACGCTGAGCCCGAGCGCCGTCAGCTCCCGGATCTGCTGCACCAGCCGCACGGCGATCGGCTCATACTCCCGGTAGCCGTTCCCCAGCCGCCGGGGCACCACAAGCCCGGCCGCCTCGTAGTACCGCAGCGCCCGCACCGTCGTCCCCGTGCGGCGCGCCAGCTCACCCACCCGCATGCGGGGACCATAAACCCACACCCTCGGGTACGGGTCAACGCAGTGCCGCCCGTCGCGCTGGTCGGCCGTCAGGGGTGGCCGATCAGCAGGCGTAGCGAGCCGAGGAACTCCGACTGGCCCCGCAAATGGCCGTACCTCCTCTCCCACTCACCGGTTGCCAGGTCGGACCGCAAGTCTTCGACGGCCCGGCGGGTCGCCTCGGCCGACACGAAGCTCCACGCCGACTGCGCCGCCCGTACCCGCGGATCGAGAAACTCCTCCGGCCGCGCGTAGAAGGCCTCGGTGAAGCCGTCCACGCAGTCGATCGGAATCGGCACCTCGATCACCTCCGTGCTCCGCCCGATGGCGGCCGCGATGTCCGGCACCGCCGGGTAACGGCGCCGCTCGGCCGCGATCAGCTCCGGTGCATACGCCGCGAGCCACAGCCGTTCCAACTCCTCTCCGTCGAAGGTCAGCACCACGACCGGGCCGCGCGCCACCCGGCGCAGCTCGGTCAGTCCGCGTGCCGTGTCGCGCCACTGGTGCACGGTCACGGTCGCCATCACCGCGTCGAAGGCGTCGTCGTCGAACGGCAACTGCTCCGCGGTCGCGTTCACGGCCGGCGCCGCGCCCGGCGGCCGTTGCGCGCGCATGGCGGCCGACGGCTCGACCGCCAGCACGTATCGGTCGTCGGGCTCGTAGGAGCCCGCCCCGGCGCCGACGTTGAGCACCGTGCGGGCGTCGCCGAGCGCCGAGTGGATCAGCGCGGCGATCCGCGGGTCGGGGCGACGGCGCCGTGCATAGCCCTGACCGTGGGTGTCGTAGTCGAAGTCTCCCGCGAGCGTCTGCGTCATGCCGGGCAAGCTAAACCCCTCCCCCAGGGGGAGAGTCAAGCTTCTTCTCGGCCTCGAGCCAGTGCTCGAGGCCGTCGAGGATGCGCTCGAGACCGAAGGCGAACCCCTCGTCCCAGATCTGCCGCGGGTCCACCTCGGTGATCGAGTTTTCCCTTCGCCACATGTCGAAGTGCGGGTGGTCGGGCGCGAGCTGGTCGAGGTAGGGCTCCAGCTCCTTGTAGAACTCGGTGATCGGCACGTTCCCCTGTTTCATCCCCGCGATCGCCGCGGCCTGCGTGGTGGCCGAGCCGATCGCATGCCCGTTGATCAGGGCGCCGACGTGCGACAGCGCGAACCCGGTGAACCCGGCCTCGGTGAGCAGCCCGATCATCCGGTCGCCCATGCGCATCGCGTTGGGTCCCAACGTGGGTCTGGTGCCGAGCAGACCGATCACCCAGGGATGGCGCAACAGCGTGGCGCGCATGCCGTTGGACAGCACCGACAGGCCGATGCGCCAGGGCGCGTCGCCCGGCTCCGGAACGTAGACCTCGCTCAGCACCTGGTCGACGGCGAGCTCGAGCAGCTCGTCCTTGTTCGCCACGTGCCAGTAGAGAGAGGTGGCGCCCGCGTCGAGCCGGGTGCCGAGCCGGCGCATGCTCAGGCCGGCCGTGCCCTCGGCGTCGAGCATCTCGATCGCGGCGCGGACGATCTGCTCGCGACTGAGTGTCGGCTGGCCACCACGGGTGCGGGGCGGCCGCGTCCACACCGAGTGGACGACATCCGGCTTCGAAGGCATGTCGCCATCTTATAAGCGGGTCGAACAGCGTGCGACTTCGATGGTACGGTGTGCGAGTCAATCGAACGCCGTACGAGAGAAGCCCGTCATGCCCGACCGCAACCCGCGCCGTTGGTGGATTCTCGGCGTGCTCTGCCTGAGCCTGCTCGTGGTCGTCATCGACAACATGGTCCTCAACATCGCGATCCCGTCGCTGATCCGCGACCTCGACGCGAGTCCGTCCGAGATCCAATGGATCATCGATTCCTACATCCTGGTCTTCGCGGGCCTCTTGCTCACGGCGGGCAGCCTTTCCGACCGGTACGGGCGGAGGCGTGGCCTGGTCATCGGGCTGATCGTGTTCGGGGGCGCCTCGGGGCTGGCTACGCTCTGCCAGACGCCCGAGCAGCTGATCGCCGCGCGCGGCCTGATGGGCGTCGGTGGCGCGTTCCTGATGCCGGGCACCCTCTCGATCCTCGCGACGGTCTTCGACGAGCAGGAGCGCAAGAAGGCGATCGCGATCTGGAGCTCGGTGCTGGCGCTCGGAGCGCTCGGCAGCCCGGTGATCGGCGGCGTGCTCCTCCAGCACTTCTGGTGGGGCTCGGTCTTCCTGGTGAACGTGCCGGTCGCCGCGCTCGGCGTGGTGGCGGCGTTGCTGATCATTCCCGAGTCGCGCGGTGCGGCGACCCGCCCCGATCCGCTCGGCGCCCTGCTCTCGATGGTCGGCTTGGCTGCCCTGGTCTGGGCCGTCATCTCGACCGCCCGGGACGGCTGGGGGTCGCCGCAGACGATCGGCGGCTTCGTGGTCGCCGCGCTCGGCATCACCGCGTTCGCGCTGTGGGAGCGCCGGGTCGCCGAGCCGATGCTGCCGATGGCGCTGTTCCGTGACCGCAACTTCGCCGGCGCGAGCCTGTCGATCGTCCTGTTGTCGTTCTCGGCCGGCGGCGTGGTGCTGGCCCTGACGCAGTACATCCAGTTCGTGCTCGGTTATCCGCCGATCCGGGCCGGGCTCGCGTTCATTCCGATGATCGTGACGGTGATGGCGTTCAACGGCGTGGGCGTGATCGTCGACAAACGGCTCGGCACGCGGGCGGCGCTGGCCATCGGGCTGCTCCTGATGCCGGGCGGGTTCGGCGTACTGGCCTCGATCGACCCGGGCGACGGCTACCTCAAGCTGGCCATCGGGCTGGTGGTGATCGGCGCCGGCAGCGGCACGGCCGGGCCCGCGGCGTACGGCACGCTGCTCGCCGCCCTGCCGCCGGAGCGGGTCGGGGTGGGCTCCGCGGTGAACGACACCGTCCAGCAGGTGGGCACGGCCCTGAGCGTCGCGGTGCTGGGCAGCGTGCTCACCGCCGCCTATCGCTCGGCGATGCCCACCGATGTGGTGGCCCAGGCGCGCGACTCGATCGGCGATGCCCTGCGAATCGCCGCCCAGACGGGAGATGCCGCGCTCGCCCAGGTGGCGAAGAATTCCTTTGTGGACGCCGTGGCTACCACCGCCCTTGTCGGCGTCTTCGGTGGCATCGCGGCGGCAATCGTGGCCACGATGGTCCTGCGTCCCAAGCCAAAGCCGGAAGCACCCACCGCCGGCGACGAGTCCGCACTCGTTCCCTCCCCGCAACCGGCGGCGTCCCCGCAACCGGCCGCGCCCCAGCAGCCGGCCGCGCCCCAGCAGCCGGCCGCGCCCCAGCAGCCGGCCGCATCCCTGCAACCGGCCGAGCCGCCGCAAGGGACCGAGCCACCGCAACCGGCCGAGCCGCCGCAAGGGACCGTGTCACCGCAACGGACCGAATCCCCGCAGGCGGAATCCCCGCAGACCGAATCGCCGCAGCGACTCCAGGTACCGCCGAGGGCAGGCTCGTTGCAACCAGCCGAGTCACGCCAAGAAGCCAAGTCATCGCAATGAAGGGCGGCCGGCCGGGCAGATCGACACGTGCCGCCCGAACCGCCGGGTTTCCCGCCCGGCCACGCGGGCGGCGCCTAGGGGCACGAGTGCGAGCGATCACCTCATGGCAGTCAACCCCGACTTGGCATAGGCGGGAAGACGGCGCTGCTGGCTGATCCCCACTCCTATTGCAGGATGTTGACCGCACGGGCGACGACCAGCACCGCGATGGCCAGGGACACGGCCGCTTCGGTCATCATCAGCAGCTTGGCCCACCCCTTGATCGCCGAAACGTCGGTGGGGCTGAACGCGGTGGCGGTCCAGAACGACAGAGACAGGTAATCTGCGAACCTCGGCACCCAGTCGGCCGACGTGTACTCGATGTGCTGCATCTCCGGGAAGACGAACGCCGGGCTCGCCCGCGGGTGGTAGGCCCGGGCGGCGGCGCCGCCACGGTCAAGATCCCAGTACCAAGCTCCGAAGTCCAGATGCCGCCAGCGGCGCCGTGATGTGTCGCAGCGGGCAGTCGTCGATGCCCTGCACGGGCAGACAAGGGCCGCCGACGCCGGCGAAGCCCGATCACGAGTCCCCGGTCGGTGAACGCCGCCGATTGCACTGTCGCCCGGTAAGGCGACGGATTCGGTTGAATGCAGTGGTCAGCCGCACGAGTTGATCAACGAGTGCCGACACCTTGACTAGATCCGACGATGGTCTCGCGACCAGAGAACGAGCCGAGGACGTGAGCACCCGGGGTGCCAGAGCGCGGATCTGCCGATGCGCGGATGCCCACGAACCGGCGCAGGTCTGGTCGGATTCGTCGGAGGGAAGTCGATTCGAACGCCCTTCGGGCGCATGCTGGTCGGGTGTACGAGGCCAGGGGGACGAGCGATGAGTGGTACCAACGCGCTGCGCGAGGCACTGCGAACCCAGCGGCGACTGATCGAGAAGCAGAGGAGAAGAAGCTCTGTCCGGAAGCAGGCAGCTAGGACCCGGCAGCTCGAGAGCACTCTACGGATCAGCGAAATCCAACAACGGCTACGACATTTGGGGGGGGCACCCTCCATCGGCAGCGCGAGTAACGAGCCGGTGTCGTCATTCGCACGGCTAGCCGCCGCCCGCGCCGAGCGCAGTGCGTACCTAAGCTGCGTTGCGGATGTGCAGCTGGACCAAATACACGACGACCTTGCCGTTGGCTTCGACGCTCTGATCGATATCTTCCAGATCTGGGCGGATCATTATTCGCGACGCCGGTAGCACACTCCAGGACACCGACAGTAACCACAACCGGCCCACCTGCCGCTAGCCGGCCGCGCCCAGACGTCGCTGCACGAGGTGCAGGACCGATCGCTCCATACCTGGGATCTACCCAACGCCCACACAAACCCGAGTAGTCGCACATCTGTACTAAGATGGCCTGGTGACCAGCACTTACCAGCCATCGATGCTCGACCTGATGGGCGGAGCCGCTCCCGCTCCCACGCTCGAGCCGCTGACGGGCCTCACCCGCCACCGGCTGACCGCCGGCGCCTGGGTCGATGTGCTGCCCGGGTGGCTGCAGGGTTCCGACGAGGTCTTCGAGACGCTGCTCGGCATCGATTGGCGGGCCGACCGCCGGCAGATGTATGACAGCGTCGTCGACGTTCCGCGCCTGCTGCGGTGGTATGGCGGCGACGAGCAGCTCCCGCATCCGGCGCTGACCGAGGCGCGCCGGTCGCTGTCCGCGCACTACGCCGACGAGTTGGGCGAGGAGTTCGTGACCGCCGGCATGTGCCTCTATCGGGACGGTCGCGACAGCGTCGCCTGGCACGGCGACACGATCGGCCGGTCGGCCCGGCACGACACGATGGTGGCGATCTTGTCGCTGGGTTCGCCGCGCTACCTGTCGCTGCGGCCGCGGGCGGGCAACCACGAGACGTTGCGCTTCCCGCTGGGCCACGGCGACTTGATCGTCATGGGCGGCTCCTGCCAGCGAACCTGGGAGCACGCGATCCTCAAGACGGCAAAACCGGTGGGGCCGCGCATCAGCGTGCAGTTCCGCCCGATCAACGTGGCCTGACCAAAAGGCCGCCGGCACGGAGAGGGTGCCGGGGGCGGGAGGCGGAAGTCGCGGCGCGCGTCGCATGCAGTGGTCGACGCGGCGGCCGGCGAAACGAACGCGGCGCGGGACGGCTGCGAGCGGGCGCAAGCGCGGGACGGCTGCGAGCGGGCGCAAGCGCGGGACGGCTGCGAGCGGGCGCGGGTCGACTGCGAGCGGGCGCGAGTCGACTGCGAGCGAACACGAGCGCGGGACGGCTGTGGGCGCGAGCCGGGTCGCGGGACGACTCTGACCGCGAGCGGGGCCGCAGGACGACTGTGACCGCGGGCGGGCGGTTGGGCGCACACGGACCGCGGCAAAGGCGGGCCCGGCCAAGCAAAGCGTGCTGCGCGATGGCGATGGGGTGCGGGATGGCGCGGCACGGCGCGGCGGGGCGGCACGGCGCGGCGCTGCCGGGACGGCACGGCGCGGCGGGGAAGGGCGGCGAGGCGTTGCAGGCCCGCGGCGGGCGGCGGCGGGCGGCGCTGCAGGCAGGCGATGCTGCGAGGCGGGGCTGCGCTCCAGGGCGGGGCGGGGCGGCGGGTGGGCACGGTGCGGGGCGGCCAGCGGGGCATGGAGGCGCTCGGCGGCCATCGATGGGCGCCTAAGGCTCGGTGCGGTAACGAGGCGGTTGCGAGCGGTTGACGCGGCTGGCCGGAAAGTTACACTCCAAGTGTAAAAAGTTGACCTTCGCACCATCCACTCAGGACGTCCATCGGTCCGTGAGGTGACTATGGCAAATGGCGATGAGCAGGGACTTTCTCTCCATCATGTGACGGTTCGCTTTGGCGGGCTGCTCGCTCTCGACGATGTCTCGCTGCGGGTGGCGCCGGGGCGGGTGGTGGGGATCATCGGGCCCAACGGGGCCGGGAAGACGACGCTCTTCAATGTGATCTGTGGGTTTGTGGCGCCGCAGTCGGGGGCCATCACGCTTGACGGGCGGGCGTTTCGGCCTCGGGCCCATCAGTTGAGCAAGCATGGCATCGCGCGGACGTTGCAGGGAGTGGGGCAGTTCGGCGGGATGACCGTGCTCGACAACGTCCTGGTCGGGCAGCGCCGCGGAGGCGGGGACGTCGAGGCGGCGTACGCGGCCCTGGAACGTTGTGGGGTTGCGGAGTTCGCCCAGGCGTACCCGGGGATGCTTCCCTACGCCAAGCGCACGCGGGTCGAGTTGGCTCGGGCGCTGGTCAGCCGGCCCCGGATTCTCATGCTGGACGAGCCGGCCGGTGGGCTCGACGCCGAGGAGATCGACTGGCTGGCCGACCTGATCCGGGAGGCGGAGACGACCGTCCTGCTCGTCGAGCATCACATGGATCTGGTCATGTCGGTGTGCGACGAGATTCTCGTGCTCGACTTCGGGAAGCCGATCGCGCTCGGGACGCCGGGTGAGATCCGCACCGACGCCAAGGTGGCCGAGGCCTATCTGGGGGCCGCCGCGTGAGTGCGTTGCTACAGGTGGAGGGGCTCACCGCGGGATACGGCGCGGCGCCGGTGCTGCATGACGTCGACCTGGCGGTGGGTGCGGGGCGCATCGTCGCGGTTCTCGGGGCCAACGGCGCGGGCAAGACGACGCTTCTGCGTACGCTCTCCGGATTGTTGCCGCCCGCGGCCGGCCGGATCGTCTTCGATGGGCTTGACCTGCGCGGGGTGAAGGTCGAGCGGATGGTGCGGCACGGCATCGCGCACGTGCCCGAGGGACGCGGCGTCGTCACCGAGCTGACCGTGGACGAGAACCTGCGGCTCGGCGGGTTGTGGAAAAGGCGAGAGCGAAGGCGACGGCGCGAGGAGAAGACCGCCCTCGACGAGATCTACGAGCTGTTCCCCGCCATCGCCGACCGGAAGAACCACCTCGGCCATCAGCTGTCCGGCGGCGAGCGGCAGATGCTCGCGATCGGCCGCGCCCTGGTCGCCCAGCCGCGGCTGCTGCTGCTCGACGAGCCGTCGCTCGGGCTGGCGCCGCGGATCACGGCGCAGATCATGGGGCTGCTGCGGGATCTGCGCGATCGCACCGGGCTCGCCGTGCTGCTGGTCGAGCAGAACGTGCGCAGCGCGCTGTCGATCGCCGACGAGGGTGTGGTGCTCAACCTCGGCCGGGTCGCCGCCCGGCAGGACGCGGCCACGCTCGCCGACGACGCCGATCTCCGGCACGCCTACCTGGGGTTCTGACATGGACCGATTCCTTTACCTGACCTTCGACGGGCTCAGCCGGGGCGCGGTCTACGCGGCGTTCGCGCTGGCCCTGGTGCTGATCTGGCGGGCCGCGCGGATCGTGAACTTCGCGCAGGGCGCGATGGCGGTGGCGACCGCGTACGCCGGCTACTCCGTGACCAATGCGACCGGCTCCTACTGGCTCGGGTTCGCCGTGGCGATCGTGAGCGGCCTCGTGCTCGGCGCGGTGGTCGAGCGGGTGGTGATGCGCTTCGTCGACCACTCGTCCCCGCTCAACGGCGTCGTCGTGGCGCTCGGGCTCGTGCTGATCATTCAGGGCGTGCTCGGCATGATCTACGGCAACGAGTTCCGCCCGGCCGCGACCCCGTTCAGCCGCGACGCGTTCCAGATCGGCGGCGTCGCGCTGCTGTCGCGCTACGACCTGTTCGTCTTCGGCGCGGTGGGCGCGGTGGTCGTCCTGCTCACGCTTCTTTTCACCCGTACGCCTACCGGCCTGCGCATGCGGGCGGCAGCTTTCGCGCCCGACGTCTCGCGCCTGCTCGGGGTGCCGGTCAGCGGGATGCTGACGCTGGGCTGGGCGCTCGCCGCCGCGGTCGGGTCCCTGGCCGGGATGCTGGTCATCCCCACCGAGCTCGGCCTGCACCCCAATGCGATGGACGTGGTGTTCATCTCGGCGTTCACGGCGGCGGTGCTCGGCGGCCTGGACAGCCCGGTCGGCGCGGTGGTCGGCGGACTCGTCGTCGGGCTGCTGCTGGCCTACGTGAGCGGCTACCTGGGCGCGAACGTGGCCCCGATGGCGGTGCTGATCCTGCTCGTGCTGGTGCTGCTGGGCCGGCCGAACGGGCTGTTCTCGAAGGCGAAAGCGAGGACCGCATGACGATCGTCGCCAAGAAGCCGATCAAGACGGCTGATCGGGTCGCGAAGAGCCGGCAATACCTGCCGCTGTTGGGAGTGTTGGCAGGCGCGGCCATCGTCATCGCGCTCACCTACACGCTGCCGCCGTTCCGGAACTACCAGTTGGCGACCATCGGGGCGTACTTCTGCGTGACCGCGGGACTGACCGTCCTCACCGGACTGAACGGGCAGCTCAGCCTCGGCCACGGCGCCCTGATGGCGACCGGCGCCTACGCGATGGCCCTGTGGCAGAACAAGTTCAACCTGCTGCTGCCCGGGATCGCGGTCGCGGTGATCGCCACCACCGTGGCCGGGGCCGTCATCGGCCTGGCCGCGGCGCGGCTGCGCGGTCCCTACCTGGCCGGCCTCACCCTGGGCGTAGCCGTCGTCGTCCCCAGCATCACCAGCACCTTCGACGGGACGTTCAACAGCGACCAGGGGCTGACCGTGTCGCTCGACCCGCCACCCGGCGTCATCCCGGTCGAACAGTGGCAGGCGTGGATCTGCTGGTCGGCCGCGCTGATCACGGTGCTGCTCCTGGCGTACCTCATCCGGGGTCGTTTCGGCCGCGACATGCGCGCGGTGCGCGACGACGAGACGGCGGCCAAGCTCGCCGGTGTCTCCGTCGCGCGTACCCAGGTCCTCGCCTTCGTGGTCTCCTCCGCCTGCGCCGGCCTGGCCGGCGCCCTCTTCGCCGTGCTCGCCCAGAGCGTCTCCCCCGGCGCCTTCCCGCTCACGCTCTCGCTGTTCCTGGTGATGGCGATCGTGATCGGCGGTCTCGGACGGCTGTGGGGCGCGCTGATCGGGGCGGTGCTGCTGGTGGCGCTGCCCTCGGTCGCCCAGTCGATCGCCGAGGACGCGGGGTCGCAGAAGCTCGAGGGCAATCTCGCGCTCACCTTCTTCGGCGTCGTCCTCGTCGTCGTCATGCTCGCCGCCCCCGGCGGGCTTGCCTCCCTAAGAGTTCCGCGCAGAAAGCAGAAAGGCCGCCAATGAAACGCACCGCGACCGTCCTCGCCGCGCTGCTGCTGGCCGCAGGCTGCAGCAACGGAAACAGCAATAGCAGTGGTGGTGGCACCAGCAACACGCCGGGCGTGACCGACACCGAGATCCTGGTCGGCACGCACCAGCCGCTCACCGGCCCGGCCGCCGCCGGATATTCCTCGATCGCCCCGGCCACCAAGGCCTACTTCGACTACGTCAACGCGAACGGCGGCGTCAACGGCCGCAAGATCACCTACAAGATCATGGACGACGGCTACAACCCGTCGAACACCCAGCAGGTCGTGCGTCAGCTGGTGCTGCAGGACAAGGTCTTCGCGATCCTCAACGGCCTGGGCACCCCGACGCACACCGGCGTGCTGGACTTCCTCAAGACCAACCGGGTGCCCGACCTCTTCGTCGCCAGCGGCAGCCGCAGCTGGAACCAGCCGGACAAGTACTCGGGCACGTTCGGGTTCAACCCCGACTACACGGTCGAGGGCAAGATCCTGGCCACGTACGTGAAGACGACGTACCCGGGCAAGAAGGTCTGTTTCCTCGGCCAGGACGACGACTTCGGGCGGGACAGCCTGGCCGGCATCGAGAAGGTCCTCGGCCCGGTGGCGGCCAAGCAGAACTACGTGACCAGCAACCCCAACGTCGGGCCGCAGATGGGCGCGCTCAAGGCGGCGGCGTGCGACGTCGTCATGCTGGCCACCATCCCCGGCTTCACCGCACTGTCGATCGGCACCGCCGCGAAGATCGGTTTCAAGCCGCAGTTCGTGGTCAGCAACGTCGGATCGGACCCGACCACCCTGGCCAAGACGCTGGGGGCGGCGGCCCCGCTGCTCGAGGGCGTGGTGGCGGCCAACTACCTCCCGCTGGCGACCGACGACGCGAACCCGTGGATCCAGCTCTACAAGAAGGTCAACTCCCAGTTCAACAACAACGCGACCTTCGACAACAACGTCGTGTACGGCATGTCGGTCGGCTACCTGTTCGTCCAGGCGCTGCAGTCGGCCGGCAAGGATCTGACCCGGGACAAACTGGTCGCGGCGGTCGAGAAGGGCGGATTCACCGGCCCCGGACTGGTCCCGCTGCGATTCTCGGCGCAAGATCATTCGGGGTACGCGGGCGAGCAGCTGACCAAGCTGGTCGGCGGCAAGGCGACCTACTTCGGCACGCCCTACCAGACCGATGACGGTGACGGCGCCGTCACCGCATACTCGGGGGCGGCGGTCACGCCTCCCCAGAACGGCATTCCCGCGGCGCAGTAGCGTCTGGGGTCGAGAAACTCTTTCAACGCAGAGGAGCGGCGATGGCGGACCAAGTGGCGATCGTGACCGGGGCCAGCAGGGGAATCGGCTTCGCCATCGCGCAACGCTTCGTTGCGGAGGGCTACCAGGTGGCCATCACCGGCCGCAACGCGGAGGCGCTCGATCAGGCCGCGCGCGACCTGGGCGGGCCCGACGTGGCGATCGGCATCCCCGGCAAGGGCGACGACCCCGACCACCGGGCCGCGGTGATCGACACCGTGCTGGGCCAGTTCGGCCCGATCACCACGCTGGTCAACAACATCGGGATCAACCCGGCGTACGGCCCGCTCGGCTCGCTCGACCTCGGCGCCGCCCGCAAGATGATCGACGTGAACGTGCTCGGCACCCTCGGCTGGGTGCAGGAGGCGCTGCGCGGCGGTCTGACCGAGGGCGGCGCCATCGTCAACATCTCGTCGATCTCCGGCATCCGCCCGGCGCCGGGGATCGCGTTCTACGGGGTGACCAAGGCCGCGTTGATCCACCTCACCGAGGAGCTGGCCGTCGAGCTGGCGCCGAAGGTGCGGGTCAACGCGGTCGCCCCGGCCGTGGTCAAGACCAAGTTCGCGACCGCGCTCTACGAGGGCCGCGAGGAGCAGGTGTCGGCCACCTACCCGCTCAAGCGCCTCGGCGTGCCCGAGGACGTGGCCGGCGCGGTCGCGTTCCTCTGCGGGCCGGACGCGGCGTGGATCACCGGCCAGACCGTCGTGATCGACGGCGGCGTCACGCTGACCGGGTCGGTGCAGTGACCGCGGCCGACCTCACCGGGCGGCCCGTCGCGGCGCGGCGGGTCGTGGTCACCGGGGCCGGCGGCGGCATCGGGGCGGCGCTCGCCCGCCGGTTCGCCGCCGACGGCGCGTCGGTGCTGGTGAGCGACCTCGACGGGGACGCCGCGGCGGCGGTGGCGAGCGAGATCGGCGGCCGGGCCGTGCCGGCCGACGCGGCGAACGAGGACGACACCCGCCGGCTGATCGAGACGGCCTGGGCCGAGCTCGGCGGCGTCGACCTCTTCTGCTCCAACGCCGGCGTGCTGACCGCCGGCGACGAGAACACCCCGGACGCGGCCTGGACCCGGGACTTCTCGGTGAACGTGATGTCGCACGTCTACGTCACCCGGCACCTGTTGCCACGCTGGCTGGACCAGGGCTCGCCCAAGCGGCTGCTCGTCACGGTCAGTGCGGCGGGGCTGCTCTCGATCCTGGGCAGCGCCTCCTATGCGGTCACCAAGCACGGCGCTCTCGCCTATGCGGAGTGGCTGCGGGCGACGTACGCGCATCGGGGTTTGATCGTGCAGGCGCTCTGCCCGCAAGGCGTGCGCACCGACATGCTCACCCGCGGTGGCGAGCGCGGGAGCGCGAGCGCCGCGATGCTGGCCGACGGCGCGCTGGAGCCGGGAGAGGTCGCCGAGGTCGCGGCCAAGGCGATCGAGGGCGAGAGCTTCCTGATCCTGCCGCACCCCGAGGTCGCCGATTACTACAAGCTACGGGCGTCCGATACCGATCGGTGGCTGGGCGGGATGAACAAGATCCAGCGGGCGTTCGAGGCGGGTGGCGCGCGGTGAAGGGTCTCGATCTCGCGGCCCTGCAGGCCTATCTCGGCTCGAAGACCGAGATTTCCGGGCGAATGTTCGCTGGTGGCCGGTCGAACCTGACCTATGCGATCACCGACGGGTCGCAGCGCTGGGTCCTGCGGCGTCCACCGCTGGGGCATGTCCTGCCCACCGCGCACGACATGGCCCGCGAACACCGCGTCCTGGAAGCGCTGTCGAAAGCCGGCTTCCCGGCGCCGCGGCCCGTGCTGCTCTGTACCGACATTTCCGTCATCGGCGCACCGTTCTATCTGATGGAGCACGTCGACGGCCGGATTTATCGCGACGAATCGGACCTGGAAGCGCTCGGCGCCGCCCCGCTCCACGGGCTGATCCTGGACCTGGTGGACACGCTGGCCGATCTGCACTCGCTGAAACCCGAGGCGATCGGGCTCGGCGACTTCGGCAAGGCCGAGGGCTTCAACGAGCGTCAGGTACGGCGATGGAAGAAGCAGCTCGACGCCTCCCGCAGCCGTGACGTGGCCGGGATCGACGAGCTGCACGCGCGGCTGGCCGTGGACATCCCGGCCGGCGGCCCCGGCGCGGTCGTGCACGGCGACTACCGGCTCGACAACGTACTGATCGGTGACCGGCTGCAGATCAACGCGGTGCTGGACTGGGAGATGTCCACGCTCGGCGACCCGCTCAGCGACGTCGCGCTCATGCTGGTCTATGCCGGGTTGCCGCTGCAGGTCGCGGACGGCCGGGCGACCGTACCGCTGGATGTGCCCGGTCATCCCACCCTGGGTGAGATGACCGACCGTTATGCGTCGCGCAGCGGACGCGACGTGAGTGACCTGCACTGGTACGTGGCATTCGCCGCATTCAAGCTCGCCGTGATCCTCGAAGGCGTGCACTACCGATACGTTCAGGGGCAGACGGTCGGTGGCGGCTTCGAGACGATCGGCAACCTGGTCGGCCCGCTGGTGATGCGCGGCCACGAGGCGCTGGAGGGGAACTGATGGAGTTCGGCTTCGACGCGAAGACCGAGGACTACCGCAAGCGGTTGCTGTCCTTCATGGATTCGTACGTCTACCCGGCCGAGCCGTCGCTGGCCGACCACGAGGGCTGGGGACCGCCGGCGGTGCTGCCCGATCTCCAGAGGGAGGCGCGCGCGGCCGGCCTGTGGAACCTTTTCCTGCCCGGCGAGCACGGTGCCGGGCTGACCAACCTCCAGTACGCGCCGCTCGCCGAGATCACCGGCCGGAGTCCGTCGCTGGCGCCGGCCGCGTTGAACTGCGCCGCGCCCGACACCGGGAACATGGAGGTGCTGTCGGAGTTCGGCTCTGCCGACCAGAAGCGCGATTGGCTCGAGCCGCTGCTGGAGGGGACGATTCGGTCGGCTTTCGCGATGACCGAGCCGGCCGTGGCCTCCTCCGACGCGACGAACATCGGCACGTCGATCGTGCGCGACGGCGACTCCTACGTGATCAACGGCCACAAGTTCTACATTTCCGGCGCGATGAACCCGAACTGCAAGATCTTCATCGTGATGGGCAAGACCGATCCGACCGCCGCGCGCCACCTGCAGCAGAGCATGATCCTGGTGCCGCGGGACACGCCGGGCGTGCGCATCTCCCGTGGGATGCGGGTCTTCGGCTACACGGACGGTGACCACGGCGGCCATGCCGAGGTCTACTTCGAGGACGTACGCGTGCCCGCCGCCAATTTGATCGGCACGCCCGGGAGCGGGTTCGCCATCTCGCAGGCCCGCCTCGGCCCCGGGCGCATCCACCACTGCATGCGGCTGATCGGGATGGCCGAGCGCGCCCTCGAGCTGATGTGCACGCGAGCGCTGGCCCGCACCCCGTTCGGCAAGCCGCTGGCCGAGCAGGGCGTCGTGCAGGACTGGATCGCCGAGTCCCGGGTGCGCATCGAGCAGGCGCGGCTGCTGGTGCTGAAGGCGGCCTGGCTGATGGACACGGTCGGCAACAAGGGCGCGCACACCGAGATCCAGGCCATCAAGATCACGGTGCCGTCCACGGTGGAATGGATCATCGACAAGGCGATCCAGACGTACGGGGCGGCCGGCGTCGGCCAGGACACGCCGCTCGCCTCCCTGTGGGCCGCCGCGCGTACCCTGCGTCTCGCCGACGGCCCCGACGAGGTGCACAAACGATCGCTGGCCCGCCGCGAGCTGAACCGCTACCGGAGTGACCGGTGACCGCTTCGACCCCGCGCGTCGACGGCCGGACGGCCCGCTCGGAGCGCACCCGGAACGCCATCGTCGACGCCCACCTGCAGCTCATCCGCGAGGGCGACCTGCGCCCGACGGCCGAGAAGATCGCCAAGCAGGCCGGGGTGTCGCTGCGGGCCTTGTGGAGCCATTTCGCCGACATGGAGGCCCTGTTCGCCGCCAGCGGCGAGCGGGTCCTGGAGTTGCGCGACGCCGGCCACCGGCCGGTGTCGCCCAAGCTGCCGCTCCCCGACCGAATCGAGGCATACGTCAAACAGCGGGCGCGCATGCTGGAGCAGATCGCACCTAACGCCAAGGCGTCCGCGCTGAAGGAGCCGTTCTCGGAGACGTTGCAGAAGTACCGGCGGTTGCACGTCGCACGGGTGCGCGATGAGCTCGCCGTGCTGTTCGCGTCCGAGATCTCCGGGAACGAGGAGCTGTTGAACGCGCTGACCGCGGTGAGCATGTGGCCCACCTGGTCAACCTGGCGCGAGGCGATGAACATGTCCGTGAGCGCGTCCCGGGCGGCGCTGGCCCGCACGATCACGGCGTTGCTGACGACGGCCTGACCGGTCGGGGTCGGGCGTTGCGCAGGCGGATGCCGCTGTGGCCGACCGTGCTCTCGATGACCTCGTCCCAGAAGTCCCAGAGATTGGCGAGCAGGCGCAGCTGGATGCCGGCCGAAGCGTGCGCCTCGATCAGGTCGCCCACCGGCTCCGGCGGGCCGAGCGGCCGCACCGCCGTCGTGGCGACCAGGGCGTGCGGCTCGGCGCCCGGCGAGGCCACCTGGTGGAACGCGTCGTCGGCGAAGCGGTAGGCGTACAGCTTCGTCGTGTGCATCGCGTCCAGCCAGGCGTACTCGATGGCGTGGACCCGCGTGCCGCAGCCGGCGCCGATGATGCGGTCGCGGTCGGCCGGTGTGGTGCCTTCGCGGACCCACGCCATCGCGCGCGGGCATTGCCGGGGGAACCAATAGCTGGGCGCGTTGCGGCCATCCACCGCCCAGACGTACGGGACATCCGTGTCCGATGTGCGGGCGACATGCGGCTCGAAGACCGTCAGAGTGGGGTCCTCCGAGAAATGGATGACCTCGCCCGGACCGGGCCGCATCAGAGCTGAACCACCGAGCGGGCGCCCTCCCCGCGGGCCATCCGGTCGAACGCGGCGGGCACGTCGGCCAGCGTGATGCGGTCGGAGATCAGGTGGTCGACCGAGAGCCGGCCGGTGAGCACGTCGTCGGCCAGGCGGGGGATCTCGGCGTCGAAGTCGGCGTTGCCGTAGACGGACGACCGCAGCGTACGGGCCGAGGAGAAGATGTCCAATGCGGACAGCTGCACCAGGTCGTCGTTGCTGCCCATGCCGACCACCGTGACCTTGCCGCCGCGGCGGGTCGCCCGCCAGGCCGCGCGGATCGTGACCGCCCGGCCCACGCACTCGATCGCGTGGTCGGCGCCGCGGCCCGACGTGCGCACCCGGATCTCCTTGGAGAGCGCGTCCGACGAGACCACGAAATCGGTGGCGCCGGCCGCTTCGGCCAGCTCCTTCTTGGCCTCGGACACGTCCACGGCGATCACGTCCGAGGCGCCGGCCGCGCGGGCCGCCGCCACCACCGACAGGCCCACGCCGCCCAGGCCGATCACCACGACCGACTCGCCCGGGGCCACCTGGGCGGTGTTGCGCACGGCGCCGGTCGCGGTCAGCACGCCGCAGCCGAGCAGCGCCGCCCGGTCCAAGCCGAGCGACGACGGCACCCGGATCACCGCGTTCTCGGGGGCGATCACCTCGGTGGCGAACGCGCCGAGGCCGAGCGCCACGTGCACCGGCGCGCCGTCGAGCGTGATGCCGTTCTCCAGGGCCGCGACCCCGGACGACGTCGAGCACAGCCACGGCTCGCCGTTGGTGCAGAACCAGCAGGTCCGGCACGGCGGCTGCCAGTTGAGCACCACGTGGTCACCGACGGCGGCCCGGGTCACGTGCGCGCCCGCATCGACCACCTCGCCGGCCGCCTCATGACCGAGGACGAGGGGGTACGGGGCCCGGATCGTCCCGTTCACCATGGACAGGTCGGAGTGGCACACCCCGGCGGCCCGCACCCGGACCCGCACCTGGCCCGGCCCGACCTCGGGCAGCCGCAGCTCGGCCACCTCGGGCCGGGCGCCGGCCGACCGCACCACCACGCCGTTGAAGTATGTCGTCATCGCTGGATCGCCTTCACCTGACGGAACTCGTCCAGACCGTACTCGCCGAGCTCGCGTCCCACACCCGACTGCTTGTATCCGCCGAACGGCGCGAACGGGTTGAACGCGCCGCCGTTGACGTCGACGGCGCCGGTCCGCATCCGCCGGGCCACGGCCAGCGCCCGCTCCGGCGAGCCCCAGACGCCGCCGGCCAGCCCGTACCGCGAGTTGTTGGCGATCGCCACCGCCTCGTCGTCGTCGCCGAACGGGATGATCGACAGCACCGGCCCGAAGATTTCCTCCTGGGCCAGCTCGCTGTCCGGGTCGACATCGGCGAAGACGGTCGGCGCCACGAAGTGCCCGGCCGCGGGCACCGGCGCGTCGAGGCCGCCGGCCACGAGCCGCGCCGAGGCCCGCTCGACGAAGCCACGGACCCGCGCGCGCTGGGCGCCGGAGACCAGCGGGCCGAGCCGGGTGCCCTCGTCGAACGGGTCGCCGACCGAATAGCCGGACGCGGTCTTCGCCGCGAGCGAGACCGCCTCGTCGTAGTGCGACCGGTGCACCAGCATCCGGGTCCAGGCCGTGCAGGTCTGCCCCGAGTTGAGGAACGCGTTGCCCACGCCCACCTTCACCGCCTTGGTGACGTCGGCGTCCTCGAGGATGACGTTCGCCGACTTGCCGCCGAGCTCGAGCGCGACCTTGGCGATCCGGTCGGCGGCCGCGTGCGCGATCGCCTTGCCGGTCGCGGTCGACCCGGTGAACGAGACCATGTCGACGCCCGGGTGCCCGGCGATGGCCGCGCCGACGACCGGGCCGGTGCCGGTGACCATGTTGAGCACCCCGGCCGGCACCCCGGCCTCCACCGCCGCGTCCATCAGGAGGTACGCGACCAGCGGCGTCAGCTCGCTCGGCTTCAGCACCACCGTGCAACCGGCGGCCAGCGCTGCCGCCACCTTGGCCACGACCTGGTGCAGCGGGTAGTTCCACGGGGTGATCGCCCCGACAACTCCCACTGGTTCCCGCTCGATCAGGGAATTTCCGATTTGTTCGGCAGCCGACCCGCGCGCGGCCAGATCGGCGTACCCCCGAAGGACCGTGAGCGGAAGTCCCGCCTGGACCGCCTTCGCCACCTTGAGCGGCGTGCCCAGCTCGAGCCCCACCGTTTTGGCGACCTCGTCGGCCCGGGCCGACAGCGCCGTGTGCAGCCGATCGAGCACCGCCCCGCGCTCGGCCATCGGCGTCGCCGCCCAGCCGTCGAAGGCGTCGCGGGCCGCCGCAACCGCGCGGTCGACGTCGGACGCCGTGCCCGCCGGCACGTGCGCGATGACCTCTTCCGTGGCCGGGTTCTCCACCTCGATGGAGGACGAGCCGGAGGAGGGCACCCACTCCCCGGCGATGAACAGGTGCGGTCGGTCTAGCGAGGTCATCGGCGGACACCCATCTCGTGTCGGGCCCGGAGGCCGCTGATCAACAGGTCGAGGCCGAGTTCGAAGGCGCCCTCGTCCACGGCCTCATGATGCGCCGCCAGCAGCGGCGCGCGGTGCAGATGCGGGTACTGGTCATAGAGCTCGGGATCGATGTCGAAGCCCAGCGCGAACGAGCCCAGCGCCGAGCCGGTCACCAGGTAGCGCATGAGCGCGCCGATGTGCGTGGCCCGGGCCGGCGGCCACCCGGCCTCGACCAGCGCGCCGAAGACGGCCTCGGCCATGGCCAGGCCGGCCGGGCGCCGGCCGGGCCCCTGGGCGAGCACCGGCACGATGTTCGGATGGCGGGCCAGCACCGCGTGGTACGAGGTGGCCCAGGCCCGCAGCGCCTCGTGCCATTCCAGCCGGCCGAAGACGGTGAGATCGACCTGCTCGACCACGGCGTCGGCGACCGCGTCGACGATCTCGGCCTTGGTCGGGAAGTGGTTGTAGAGCGACGGTCCCTGGACGCCGAGCTCGGTCGCCAGCCGGCGCATCGAGAGCGCCTCGAGCCCTTCGGCGTCGATGAGCGCGCCCGCGGCGGCGAGGATCCGCTCACGGGTCAGCAAGGCCTGCTTGGGTCGCGCCATCTTTCACCAATCTCCCAGGATTCAGCACTGGACGCGCAAAAACTTACACCGCTAGTTTAAGGGACATGGACTTCTCGCTCACCGACGAGGAACGTGCGATTCGCGACACCGCTCGTCAGTTCATCACCAAAGAGGTCATGCCGCTGGAGCAGGAGGCGCTGCTCCGCGAGCGCCGCCACCAGCCCGGCCTCGAGCTCAGCGAGCTTCGCGAGCTTCAGCAGAAGGCCAAGAAGTTCGGCTTCTGGGGCCTGTCCACGCCGGAGGAGTACGGCGGGATGAACCTGCCGGCCGTCCTCCAGTCGCTGATCTGGACCGAGGTGGGCCGCACCTTCGTGCAGTTCAAGTTCGGCGGCGAGGCCGACAACATCCTCTATTTCGCGAACGCGTCCCAGCGGGAGGAGTTCCTGCTGCCGACGATCGAGGGCGACCGCATCTCCTGCTTCGCGATCACCGAGCCGGGCGCCGGCTCGGACGCCGCGAACATCAAGCTGCGGGCCGTGCGCGACGGCGACGACTGGGTGCTCAACGGCGAGAAGACCTTCATCACGAACGGGAACGACGCCGACTTCGCGATCGTGGTGGCGGTGACCGACCCGTCGAAGCGGGCCAGCGCCGGCGGCGCCACCGCCTTCCTGGTCGACCGGTCGATGGGCTGGCGCTCCGAGTTCATCCAGACCATGGGCGAGGGCGGTCCGGCGTCGCTCATCTTCGACGACGTACGCGTGCCGCACCGCAACATCCTCGGCGAGATCGGTCAGGGCTTCGAGCTCGGCATGAAGTGGATCGGCAAGGGCCGCTACCTCATCCCCTCCAACGCCCTGGGCATCGCCGAGCGGGCGCTGGGCATGGCGATCGAGTACGCGAACACCCGCGAGACGTTCGGCGCCAAGATCGGCACGAACCAGGCGATCCAATGGATGATCGCCGATTCCGAGGTCGAGATCGAGGCGGCCCGCTGGCTGATCCTCCGTGCCGCCTGGACCGTTGACCAAGGCGGGGACCCAAGGCACTCTTCGTCAATGGCGAAGCTGTACGGCGCGGGCATGGTCAACCGGGTCGTGGACCGGGTCATGCAGATCCACGGCGGCATGGGCTACACCCGTGAGCTGCCGATCGAGCGCTGGTACCGCCAGGTTCGCCTGATGCGCATCTACGAGGGCACCGACGAGATGCAGCGTCTGATCATCTCCCGCGACCTGCTGCGGGGGTACACCAAGATCGGAGGGCACCTGGCATGACGCAGTTGTCGCTGGCCACCGTCCTGGCCGAGGCGGCCCGGAAATATCCCGACAAGCTGGCGGTGATCGACAGCGCGACCACCGAGCGGATCACCTACCGCGACCTCTGGAAGCAGACCTTGGCGTACGCGGCCGGCCTGCGCGAGCTCGGCATCGGTCCCGGCGACACGGTCGCCATCCAGATCCCCAACCTGGCCGACTTCCCCCGCGTCTACTACGCCGTCCTGGCGGTCGGCGCCACGATCGTCCCCATGCACCTGCTGCTGACCCCGTCCGAGAACGCCTACGTGCTCTCCGACAGCGGGGCGAAGCTGCTGGTCGCGCACTCCAGCCAGCTCGCCAACGCGGTCGAGGCCTCGAAGATCGCCAGTGTTCCCGTCGTCTCGGTCGGCCCTGCCGTCGAGGGCGTCCGCCGGCTCGAGGACGCGGCGTCGGCCGTGCCGCCGCTGCGCACGTACGTCTCTCGCGAGGCCGAGGACGTGGCGGTGGTCTTCTACACCAGCGGCACCACCGGGAAGCCGAAGGGCGCCCTGCTCACCCACCTCAACCTCGTGATGAACACGATGGTCAACGTCTTCGACATCCACGATCTGCGCGACGACGACGTGGTCATGGGCTGCCTGCCGCTGTTCCACACGTTCGGGCAGACGGTCGGGATGAACGGCACTTTCCGGCTCGGCGGCACCATCGTGCTGCTGGCCCGGTTCACCGGCGAGGCGGCGATCGACCTGATGGTCAAGGAGAACGTGACCATCTTCCACGGCGTGCCGACCATGTACATCGGGTTGCTCGAGGCCGCGCCGAAGGCCGACCGGCTGCCCGAGCTGCGGCTCTGCGTCTCGGGCGGCGCGTCGCTGCCGGTGGCGGTGCTGGAGAAGTTCAGCGAGACGTTCCACGCGACCGTCTTCGAGGGCTACGGCCTCTCCGAGACGTCGCCGACCGCGACCACCAACCAGCCCGCGTTCGGGGTGAAGGCGGGCACGGTCGGGCACCCGATCTGGGGCGTCGAGGTCGAGATCGCCCGGCCCGAGATCGACGAGCGGATCGAGTTCCTGGAGAACGGCGAGCTCGGCGAGATCGTGATCCGGGGGCACAACGTCTTCTCGGCCTACCTCAACAACCCCGAGGCGACCGCGCAGGCGGTGGTCGACGGCTGGTTCCGCACCGGCGACCTCGGCACCAAGGACGACGAAGGCTTCATCACGATCGTCGACCGCAAGAAGGACCTGGTGATCCGCGGCGGCTTCAACGTCTACCCGCGGGAGGTCGAGGAGGCGCTGGCCCGGCATCCGGCCGTCCAGCAGGTGGCGGTCATCGGCGTGCCGGACGCGGTCCTCGGCGAGGAGATCTGCGCGGTGGTCGTGGCCGACCCCGGCGGGGTCACCGCCGAGGAGCTCATCGAGTGGTCACGGGAGAAGCTCGGCAAGCACAAGTACCCCCGCCAGGTGCGCTTCGCGGAGTCGCTGCCGCTGGGGCCGAGCATGAAGGTGCTCAAGCGGGAGCTGCGGAAGACGTACTCAACCCCGCAGTAGTGGAGGCAGGGCGGCGACGATCGGCTTGTCCGCGGGCAGCCAGCGCACACTGTCCAGCTCGTCCGCGGACAGCCAGCGCATGGCGGTGTGCTCCAGCGCCTCGGGCGTGTCGCCGTCCAGCAGCCGCACGGCGAAGACCCGGAGCACGGCCCGGCCGTGCGCGAGCGGGACATCGGGGCCGACCCGGGCGCCGACCTCGACGCGTACGCCGAGCTCCTCCACGCACTCGCGGGCGAGCGCCTCCTCGTCGGTCTCGCCCGGCTCGACCTTGCCGCCCGGGAACTCCCAGCGGCCGGCCACCTCGGGCGGCGCCGAGCGCTCGCAGGCAAGCACGCGACCGTCGGTGATGATGGCGGCTCCGACGATTACTCGCCGTGATTTCACGGCGCTGACGTGCTGTTCCCCCGGCATGGGAATTGAGCTTTCCACAAAAAGTCACCGTTCAGGTTGCCCGAGCCGTCCCGATCGTCACGCAAACACGTATATGTGGGCGTGGACATGCTTGTCCCGGAAGGCAAGACTGTGGGCACCGACCATGACGACACGGCGACAGTTTGGCCACAAGCCGGCAACGACGCCTAGGGGGTGCGGCGATGCGGGCCAGAAGACGGCGGGGGAACGGCTCCGACTATCTGACGGACGCACTTGCTCAGCTGAGCGGCTGGACGCGGGACGGCGTTCAGCTCAAGCGCGAGCTGGCATGCGACGAGAGTCAGCATGCCGCATTGACGGAACGAATCAAGGTGGCGGCGGACACACTGCGCATAAGGCCCAGTATCCGGCGGCTCGACGGTCACACTCAGATCTGCCTGGGCGCCCGGGACGGCGACGCCATCACCGACGGTGAGGTCACCCTGGCCGCGCGGATCGAGGACTTCTACCGGACCGTGGTCGGGGCGACGCAGACGACGCCATAGAGGCGGCTCGCTAGGCTGCGCCCATGAGCGACGTCATCTACGACAACAAGGGCCAGCTCCAGCAGATTCAGAGCGGCCTGCTCGAGGGCGAACAGATCATCGCGGTCTACGACGCGGTCGGCGCCGGCACCGGCTTCATCGGGCTGACCAACCGGCGCATCATCATCCAGGACAAGTCCTTCGTCGGTAAGCGCGTCGCGATCACGAGCATCCCGTACTCGAAGGTCAGCTCGGTCAGCGTCGTCAGCAACAAGAGCTGGGCCGGCGACTTCTTCTCCTCGGGCACCATCGTCATCACCGTCGGCACGCATCAGCACGAGGTCGAGTTCCGCGGCGTGGAGAAGACCCAGCACGTGCACAACGTGATCCTGCACTACTCCTCGTAGTCCAGAACCCGGGTGGGCAGCGGCGTCTCGGTCACCGTGCCGTCCGCTGCCCGCTTCAGCTCGTAGCCTCCCGGCCCGTCCCGGTCGGCCACCACCTCGGCCAGCTCGGTGCCGCGGTAGAGCAGGCCGGCGCCGTCGTCGGTCGCGTAGCCGTCGCCGAGGGTGCCGTCGGCGATCAGCTCGTGCATCTTGGGCCGGCGCTGCGCCTCACCGTCGTAGTGCACTCCGTTGCTGTACGGCAGCCAGCCCAGCCCATCGGTGAAACCGCGCAACTCGGTCCCGTACGAGTCGGTGCTGCCGCCCTGGTGCCAGCAGATCGACCCGGCCGAGATCCCGGCCAGCACCACCCCCGACTGCCACGCCTCGTGCAGGATCGCGTCGAGCCCGTGCGCCCGCCAGACCGCGCAGAGGTTGGCCACGCTCCCGCCCTCGACCCAGATGACGTCCTGCCTCAGCAGATGTCCCCGGATGTCGTCCACGTTGGGCATCGGGAACAACTGCAGGTGCGACGCACGGAAGTCGGCCTCGGCCAGCGCCGAGTAGCAGGCGCCGATCAGCGTCTGCGGGTCGCCGGTCGCCTGGGCCAGCACGCAGAACCGCGGGCGCTCGGGCGAACCCGCCAGCTCGGCGGCGAAGCGGAGCATCGGACCGACGTGGACGTCGTACGGCCCGCGGGGCCCACGCCGGAACCCGGCGCTCGTGGCGAGGATGGTCGGCTCGTCGGCGGTCACCGCATCATCATGGCGCACGCGTCGGCGGTGTCGATCACGAGATCGGCGGCCGTGTCGATCGCCGCGGTCAGGTGCACCGGGTCGCCGTCGACCTGGCCGAAGACTTCGTCCACCCGCTGCCGGAACCGCTCCGGCGCGCCGGGCAGGGCGGCGGCCGCGGCGACCGCGCCCTTCTCGTTGATCAGCCAGCGGCCGGCGGCGCCGTGCAGCGCGTGGGCGCACACCCCCACCAGCCGGAACAGACAACCGGCCACGTACGCGCTGTCGCCGCGGGTGACGGCCTTGCGGGCGACCGCGACCAGGAAGTCGGCCTCCCACAGTCCCGCGACCAGGGCCTCGGCCAGCTTCGGTGGGTAGGCCCGCATCCGGTCGCGGACCTCGCCCAACTCCCCGGTCGGATCGGCCAGCACCCGGCCGAGCGCGAGCTCACCCGCGTACGCGAAATCGGGAAAGCCCAGCGGATGGCCCGCCTGCTGATGGAAGGCATATCGCCCGCGCTCGCAGTCGGCCCAGACCGACAGCACCCGGCCGAGGTCACGGTAGATCCAGTCGACCGCGTGCCCGTCGATCTTGAGCCAGCCGCCGCCGTCGACCCACGGTCCCCAGCCGCCGGGCGCGGTGACCACGGCGGCCGGGCCGGCGATCGCCTTGGCCAGCGCGCCGAGCCGGTCGACGTCGAGCGGGGCGCGGTAGTAGAGGCCGACGTCCGTGTCCGACTCCGGGGTGTGCGCGCCGCGGGCCCGGCTGCCGCCCAGCACCACGCCGATCACGCCGGGCACCTCGGTCATCCGGGCGGCGAGCTCGGCCAGGCGGTCGTCGGTCAATGCCCCCGTCACGCGCCCCAGTCTTCTCCGCGGCCGGTCAGCAGGCCACCCCTTCGAGATAGCCGAGGTCGGCGTCGAGCACGAGATCGGGCAGGGTGGCATCCTCCTCGCGGCCGTCCCGGTCCTCGCCCCCGTCCTCGGCCTTGGCCTTGTCCTTGGCCTTGTCCTTGTCGTTGGCCGGGCAGACCGCACCGCGCCCGAGGGGAACGCAGAAGTTCAGCGCCTCGCCACAGTTCCGGTCACGGTGCCCCAGGCCCCGGCGGGTGCCGTAGGCGACGACCCGGTGCTGCGGCTGCTGGGTGACCACCGCGTCGATCAGCTTGCGCTCGACCGGCCGGCCGTCCCGCAGCGTCACCAGATAGCGCAGGGTCTCCACCCCGGGCACGCCGGGCGTCCTCTCCTTCTCGGCGCCCCGCGGCAGCTTGGGATCCCGCACCACGCGCGTCTCGAACGGGATCGCCCGCGTCTCGGTCTCGGTGCGGGTGGTCTCGCCCGGGGAGCCGGGCCGGGCCGGATCGCCCGCCTTCACCGGCGGCGGCTCGGCCACCTTGCCGGCGCTCGCCGGTCCGGTCGCGTTCGCTTCGCCGGTCCCGTTCCCTTCGCCGGTCCCGTTCGCCGGGCCGGTCGCGTTCGGGCCGTTCCCATTCGTCAAGCCGGTCGCGTCTGCCGGGCCCGTCGCGTTTGCCGGGCCGGTTCCGTTCGCCGGGCCGCTCGCGTTCGTCTCGCCGGCGGCCCGGGCCGGTCCCGCCGTTCCGCGCCGGAGCGGCGCGGCGGCGTGCGGTTCCCCGTCCGCCGGGACCTCGGGCAATGCGGCCTCGGCGTCGCCGGCCTGGGTCACGATCCGGGTGCCGGCCCGCTCGCCGCCCCCGGTCAGCGTGGCGACCGCGACGGCGCCGCCGGCCACGACCACCAGCACCGCGCTGGCGCCGACGGCCATTCGCACGCCGAACGGCAGCCTGGCCCACCAAGACTTTCGTGGCATTTCGAGCAGTTGCTGCCAAGAGTCACTAGTTGTCTGGTTTTGCACCAGAGCATTGTGCAGCGCGAGGCCCGGGAAGCAAGCACCCGGGCCCCACGGGCGAGCCGATCAGGCCGGCTTGCGAACCGTCTCCAGCGCCTTGCTCCACGCGACGACCTGGTCGATCACGGTGTGCAGGGCCTGCTCCTGGTGCTCCTTGGGCAGGAAGACGCTGTAGTTCTCGAAGTCCTGGGCCAAGGAGAGGAGGACCTGGGCGCGTACGTCGGCGATCATCAGCTCTCCGGCGATGAGCCGGAGGTGCTCGACGGCGCGCGCGCCACCGACCGAGCCGTATCCGACGAAGCCGGCGGCCTTGTTGTTCCACTCGGCGAACAGGAAGTCGATCGCGTTCTTCAGCGCGCCGGAGGTGGAGTGGTTGTACTCGGGGGTGACGAAGATGAAGCCGTCGAGCGAGCCGATCTTCTGGGCCCACTCGAGCGTGTGCGGCTGGGTGTACTGCCCCAGCGACGGCGGAACCGCCTCGTCCAGGTGCGGCAGGTTGTAGTCGAGCAGGTCGACCAGCTCGAACTCGGCGTCGGTGCGCTTGGACGCGACGTCGAGCACCCACTTGGCGACGGCCTCGCCGTTACGGCCGGGACGGGTGCTACCGAGAATAATGCCGATCTTGGTCATCGTGCTCCTTTGTTTGCTACGTCAAGCAAATAATGCGGCGGGACCGTCGTAGGATCAATGTCATGTCCGCCACAACGCCTGAGGAGGTCACTCCGCTCACCGCGGAGGAGGAGGCGGTGATGCGCGCCCTGGGCCGCCTGATGCTGGTGCTGCCCCGCGCCCTCAACGCCGATCTCGAGCGTGAGCAGCGCATGACGGCCAGCGAGTACAGCGTGCTGCGCCACCTGTCCGAGTCGGAGGGCGGCCTGATGCGGATGAGCGAGCTGGCCCAGGCCTGCGACATGTCGCTGAGCGGCATGACCCGGCTGGCCGCCAAGCTCGAGGGCCACGGCTACATCAAGCGCATCAAGTGCGACTCCGACGCCCGCGGCTGGAACGCCGTGCTCACCGACACCGGGCTGGCCCGCCTGCGAGAGGCCTGGCCGACCCATCTGGAGAGCGTCCGCCGGCACATCTTCGACCACCTGGGCGAGCTCGACCTGCCGGCGCTGGCCCGGGCGCTGAACGCCGCCGCCGACTCCTGATCCAGCCCGCACCGCCCTCTCCCGCTCTTGCGTCTTGACGTATTCCGTTATGGGTATACGATTGGGTCATGGCACGAGCGGCAACGACGACGGACGCGTTCAACGCGGTGGCCGAACCACGGCGGCGACAGATTCTCGACCTGCTGGCCCAGGGCGAACGGCCGGTCAACGACCTGGTCGAGCTCCTCGGCCTGGCCCAGCCCCAGGTCTCCAAGCATCTGCGCGTGCTGCGCGAGGTCGACCTGGTGCGCGTCCGCGACGAGGGCCGGCAGCGGCTCTACCGGGTGAACGCGGAGCCGCTGCGCCCGATCCACGACTGGCTGACGAAGTACGAGCAGGCGTGGACCGCCCGTTTCGACCTGATGGACACCGTCCTGGCGGAGCTCAAAGAGGAGGAATCTCATGGCGACGACTAGTGGCACGGCCAAGGTGACACTCCCGGCCGACACCCAGATCCTGATCACCCGAGAGTTCGACGCGCCCCGGCACCTGGTCTGGCGCGCCTACACCGAGCCTGCGCTGATCAAGCGATGGTGGGCCGGCAACAAGGGCAACGTCACGAGCGTCGAGGTCGACCTGCGGGTCGGCGGTTTCTGGCGGTACGTGATGGTGGCCAACGGCGGCTTCGAGGTGGCCTTCCACGGCGAGTTCCGCGAGGTCGCACCGCCCGAGCGGCTGGTCAACACCGAGGCCTTCGAGGGCGTGCCCGACCCCGACGGCACCGCGGGCGTGGTCACCGTGACGCTGACCGAGAAGGACGGCCGGACGTACCTCGAGTCCCTCTGCGAGTACCACTCCCAGGAAATCCGGGACGCGGTCATCGGCTCGGGCATGGAGGGCGGCATGCAGGAGTCGTACGACGCGCTCGAGCAGGTCGCCGTCTCGCTGGCCTGATCGCGCCCTTTGCTCTGCTCACCCATACGCGCCGCTACGCCGGCCGGTCGCTGTTGCGGCCGGCCAGGCCGTAGGACTCCAGCGCGGCGTCGAGCATCCGTTCCTGCGCGGCGGCCGGGTAGGCGGCGGGATCGGCCGCCGCGAAGGCCGCCGCCCCCTCCACCATCGCGCTCAGCGCCAGCGCCACAGTGGAGACCCGCCCGGCCGGCCACTCCGGCGCCGCCGCCGCGACCAGTCGTTCCAGGCGCTCGCGCCAGAGCCGGTTGTTGCGCCGGTGAATCTCGATCAGCTCCTCGTCGGCGAACGCCGCGGCCAAGAAGCCGATCCAGACCACGCTTCCGCTGATCGTCTCGTCGTCGAGCGCGAGGCCCTGCCGCAGCACCGCTCGCAACGCCTCCCGCGGCGACCGGGCCGCCGCCTCCAGCGCCTCGACCCGCCCACGGCTCGTCTCGTGCAGCAGCTCGCGGGCGTGCCGCAGCAACGCCCGCCGGTTGGGGAACCGGTGCATGACCAGGCCGGTGGTGCACCCGGCCGCGGCCGCGACGGCCCGCACCGTCAGTCGTTCGAGGCCCTGCTCGGCCAGCACTTCCCAGACTGCCCGGGATAGTGCTTCCGCTTGAGCCGGCCGGTCCGCCGTCCGTGACACGCGTCTCCCCCTGCGATTCCGTAACGGATGTTACCGTAACGCTTGTTACGTTACCGCCATGCTCGGCGACGACGGAAGCGGAGGCACGGACGGCGGCGGAGAGCGCCCGCTCCTGGCCGCGCACTGCCGGGTGCTGGCGCGGAGAGCGGCGGCGCGGGCCGCGGCGGAGAGCGGCGCGGGCCGCGGCGGAGAGCGGCGCGGGCCGCGGCGGAGAGCTGCAGTGCGGCGGAGAGCTGCAGTGCGGCGGAGAGCTGCAGTGCGGCGGAGAGCTGCAGTGCGGCGGAGAGCTGCCGGGAGCGGCCGGGCGGCGGAGAGCGGCGGTGCGGCGGAGAGCGCGACGGAAAGGGCGAGCGGCATGTGGACGATCGAGGAACGCGACTGGGACGACCCGGCCGGCCAGGCGCTGCGCACGGCCCAGCGCGCCGAGTTGGACGCGCGCTACGGCAGCGACGACCACGAGCCCGGTGCCGCGCCATCGGCCGCCGACATCGATGTCTTTCTGGTCGCGGCCGACGCCGACGGCCGGCCGGTCGGGTGCGGCGCCCTCCGCCGGCTCGACGCGACGAGCGCCGAGGTCAAGCGGATGTACGTCGAGCCCGGCAGCCGCGGCTCCGGCGTGGCGACCGCGGTGCTGCGCGCCCTCGAGGAGAAGGCCCGGGATCGAGGCTGGACCACGCTACGCCTGGAGACGGGCCCGGCCCAGCCGGACGCGATCCGCTTCTACGAGCGCGAGGGCTATCGGCAGATCCCGCTCTACGGCGTCTACGTGGGCTCCGATCTGTCCGTCTGCTACGAGCGGGAGCTGGTCGGGAAACAATAGGAACCGCGGGAGGGCCCTCACGACGTACATCCTCAGCCATCACGCTCCGTGAGGCAGGCCGACCGACATTTCCGAAATTTCGCCGGAATGCCGCACCGCGGCTTTGGCGGCTTGCAGCATAGTAAATGGCGAAGCGGTTGCGTGTCATTACGACGGTCGAGAAATGGCGAGGACCCATTTCCGGCAGCCCCCGCACGAAGATCGTCATGCCATTCATGAAAAACGCCCGCAAAGCGCATCGATAAACCGTCCGGAATGGCGCTCCCACCCGCGCCGAAAACCGGCCGGCCACACCCGCCGGACGAGTGGCACAAGATCCCGCCCGGCGTTACCGATCGTTTCGCGACGTTTCCCGTCGGCGCATCCCAGGGTGATCATCCGCAGCCGCGAACCCGATCGCGTCGCCTGCCAACGGCCACACCCGGTTTCGACGTGTTGCCACGGGGTGGCACATCTCAGCCACCGGGGCACAGGCTCACGTAGCGCGGCACCCGCACCACCCTTACCGGGCCTAGTCACGAGCCCACGGCCCGGGTAGGGTACCGATCGCGTACCGCCCGATGGAGTCTGGTTGGTCCTGGACCCCGCATCGGCGACAGCAATGACCGGAAAGCGGCTGTGGTGGCGGTCTTCCCGGTCGAGATCAAGGGGTCGGCGAGTTCTCGCCGGCCCCTTTTTCGGCAATTCCTGGAATACGCCGACAATCCATGATCGTGAAATCGATTCGCGATCATTTTGCCGGGCCGCGCACCAAATCGGACCACGCGCGACCACTTGATCGGGGCAACTCTGCGTGCTGGAATCGGATCCACGGCGACGCGGCCTTGATCACCACCGGGGCCCGCCGCTCTTCACCAGAGATCTTTTTCTCGGGGTCCAGGACCAATTACAGATGGAAGGAACCATCGTCCGTGTTCACTGACATCAACCGACCCACTCCCCCGGAGTGGTGGGACGCGCGGCCGGCGACGGTGCGTTACCACCACCCCGGCTGGGGCGCCCTCGTCCTTCTCCTCGTCATCGGCGGCGGCACGCTGCTGTGGAGCCGTCGTGGCCGCGCGGGCGGTGCGGCATGACGGCGGCACCGCGGTGGAGCGGTGCGCTCGGTCAGCGGCGCCGCCCGATCTCGCGCGACGCCACCAGCGGCCCGACCGCGCTACCCCAGCGCGACCACGAGATGACCCGGTTACGGGCGAAGCTGATGAACCCCGAGGCCGCCTACGCCGACCTGATCGAGCGGCTCAACTACGCCGTCGTCCAGGCCGGCAAGCCGTCGCTGAGCGCCCTCGGCAAGCAGGTTGACTACAGCAAGGCCACGCTGTCCAAGGTGCTCACCGGCAAGGCGATGCCCTCGTGGGTGCTGGTCCGCCGGCTGGCCGAGCACTTCCAGGTCCCGCCCGCGGTCGTCCAGGAGTGGTACACGCTGTGGACCGCCGCCAACATGCACGGCCGCCGCGCCGTACCGACCCGGGTGCAGGAGATCGCGCCGAGCCCGGCGGCCGAGCCGGCCCACCGGTGCCCGCACTGCGGAAACTGGGTGGTCGAGCAGACGGCCCTGCTGCAGAACCCAGCTTGACACCCGCCCCCGAATAGGCGCCGGCCCTCTTCCCCAGAGGGGGCCGGCGCCTGGCGCGTTCAGACGTTGAAGCGGAACTCCACGACGTCGCCGTCGCGCATGACGTAGTCCTTGCCCTCCATGCGGACCTTGCCGGCCGCCTTCGCCGCCGCCATCGAGCCCGCGGCCATCAGGTCGTCGTAGCTGACGATCTCGGCCTTGATGAAGCCGCGCTGGAAGTCGCTGTGGATGACGCCGGCCGCCTCGGGCGCCGTCGCGCCGGTCGGGATCACCCAGGCGCGCGCCTCCTTCGGGCCCGCGGTCAGGTACGTCTGCAGGCCCAGCGTGTCGAAGCCGACCCGGATCAGCTGGTTGAGGCCGGGCTCGGTCTGGCCGGTCGACTCCAGCAGCTCCATGGCCTCGTGCGGCGGCAGGTCGATCAGCTCCGACTCGATCTTCGCGTCCATGAAGACGGCCTCGGCCGGAGCGACGAGCGCGCGCAGCTCGTCGAGGAACGCGGCATTGCCCAGCTCGGCCTCGTCGACGTTGAACACGTACAGGAACGGCTTGGTGGTGAGCAGGTGCAGCTCGCCCAGCAGGGCCAGGTCGATGTCCTTGCCGCCGGAGTAGAGGGTGACGCCGTCGTTGAGCACCTTGAACGCGGCCTCGGCCGCGGCCACCACCGGCGCGCGGTCCTTCTTGAGCTTGGCCTCCTTCTGCAGGCGGGGCAGCGCCTTCTCGACCGTCTGCAGGTCGGCCAGGATCAGCTCGGTGTTGATCGTCTCGATGTCGTCGGCGGGCGAGACCTTGCCGTCGACATGCAGCACGTTCGGGTCCGAGAACGCGCGCACGACCTGGCAGATCGCCGAGGCGTCGCGGATGTTCGCGAGGAACGCGTTGCCGCGGCCCTGCCCCTTGGACGCGCCACGCACCAGGCCGGCGATGTCGACGAAGCTCACCGGCGCCGGGATCACCTTCTCGCTGCTGAACAGCTCCGCGAGCTTCTCCAGGCGCTCGTCCGGCAGCCCGACGACGCCGACGTTCGGCTCGATCGTCGCGAACGGGTAGTTCGCCGCGAGCACGTCGTTCTTGGTCAGGGCGTTGAACAGGGTGCTCTTGCCGACGTTGGGCAGGCCGACGATTCCGATGGTGAGGCTCACGGAAGCCCAGTCTACGCAGCCTCCGAAGGTGATCACCGAGCTGACGGTCATGTCCGAATCCCGCCAGCTTTTTCCGGGGAAACCCAGCACACTCGAGGGCATGGAACTGGACTTCGAACGGTGCTACCGGGCCGTGGACAGCCGGGACCAGCGGTTCGACGGCTGGTTCTACACCGCCGTGACCAGCACCGGCATCTACTGCCGCCCGTCCTGCCCGGCGATGACTCCGAAGCGGGAGAACGTCACGTTCTTCCCGAGCGCGGCCGCCGCCCAGCGCGCCGGGTTCCGCGCCTGCAAGCGCTGCCGGCCGGACGCGGCGCCCGGCTCCCCCGAGTGGGACGTGCGCGCCGATCTCGTCGGCCGGGCGATGCGGCTGATCGGCGACGGCGTGGTCGACCGCGAGGGCGTGCCCGGCCTGGCCAGTCGCCTCGGCTACACCGAGCGCCACCTCAACCGGATGCTCACGGCCGAGCTCGGTGCCGGGCCTCTCGCACTGGCCCGGGCGCAACGGGCGCAGACCGCGCGCATCCTCACCGAGACCACCGGACTGGGGCTCGCGGAGATCGCCTTCGCGTCCGGTTTCGGCAGCGTGCGGCAGTTCAACGACACCATGCAGGAGGTGTACGCGCAGACGCCGAGCCAGCTTCGCGAACACCGCCCGATCAGGAACGCCGAACCGGGCACGATCAACCTCCGGCTCGCGTACCGATCGCCGTTGCACGTCCCGGCACTGCTCGACTTCCTCGAACGGCGGGCACTTCCGGGTGTGGAGGAACGGTCGGGTGACACGTACCGCCGCGGTCTGGTCCTGCCGCACGGAAGCGCGACCGTCGCACTCACCCCGGCCGATCGCTGGGTGTCCGCGACGCTGCGCCTGAGCGATGTGCGCGACCTCGCGCCGGCCGTCGCCCGCTGCCGGCGGCTCTTCGACCTCGACGCCGATCCGGACGCCGTGGACGCCACGCTGGGTGCCGATCCCGCGCTGAGCGAGCAGATCAAAACCGAGCCGGGCGTACGCGTACCGCGCGCGGTCGACGGATTCGAGATGGCCGTGCGAGCGATCGTCGGGCAGCAGGTGAGTGTGTCCGGCGCGCGCACGACGCTGACCCGGATGAGCCGCGCGGCCGGCGGATTCGACGGCCCCGACCTGGCCGGGTTCCCGTCCGCGCAGGCGATCGCCGATCTGCCCGACGTGGCGTTCGGCATGCCCGTCGCCCGCCGGGAGACGATCCGTCAGCTGGCCGCGGCGGTGGCCGCCGGCAAGATCGACCTGGAGCCCGGCGCCGACCGCGAGGAGTCGGTGGCGCGGCTGATGGAGGTGCCCGGGGTCGGCGCCTGGACCGCCGGATATGTGGCGATGCGGGCGATCGGTGACCCGGACGTGTTCCTGCCGACCGACCTCGCGGTGCGTCGCGGCGCCGCGGCCCTGGGCCTGCCCTCGACGCCCAAGGCCCTGGAGAAGCACGCCGCACGCTGGCGGCCGTGGCGCTCGTACGCCCTGATCCGCCTGTGGCGTGCGTCCTGAGCGCAGTTATCCACAGGCACGAAGAAAGTCGCGCGCGGCCGGCCACGAGAGGCCAAGCTGTGTCCCCGAACCACCTGGAGGACGAGATGTTGAAGTACCAGACCATGGATACGCCGACCGGCCCGCTGACCATCGTGGTCGGCGACACCGGCGCGGTGCGCGCCGCCGGCTTCACCGACGACGTGGGCGAGCTGCTGCCGCTGATCCATCGGGGCCTGCTCGAGCCGGCCGCGCCCGCCGACGACATCGGCCCGGTCACCGGCCACGTCCGCTCCTATCTCGACGGCGACCGCGGCGCGCTCGACCGGGTGGTGGTCGAGCAGCGCACGGGCGGCGAGTTCATGGCCCACGCGTGGCGGGTGATGCGCGAGATCAAGCCCGGCCACCCGGTGACCTACACCCAGTTCGCCGAGCTGGCCGGCCGCCCCGCCGCCATCCGCGGCGCCGCCTCGGCCTGCGCCCGCAACCCGGTCGCCCTGTTCACCCCATGCCACCGAGTGCTGCGGCTCGACGGCTCCCTCGGCGGCTACCGCTGGGGCCTGCCGGTGAAACGCTGGTTGCTCGACTTCGAGGCGGCGGCCTGAGGGCGGGCGAAATCGGGGGACGGCATTTGTCGACAGCCGTAGCATTCTACGCATGACTGATACGGGTTTGACCGCGCGCGCCGGTCTTCCCGAGCGACCGTCGCTGGACGGGCTCGAGGACAAGTGGGCGCGCCGCTGGCAGGAGGAGGGCACGTATACGTTCAGCCGTTCCAAGGAGCGGGCGGATGTATACGCGATCGACACCCCTCCGCCGACCGTATCGGGCGAGCTGCACATGGGGCACGTCTTCTCGTACACGCACACCGACACGGTCGCGCGGTTCCAGCGGATGCGCGGCAAGACCGTCTTCTATCCGATGGGCTGGGACGACAACGGGCTGCCGACCGAGCGGCGGGTGCAGAACGTCTACGGCGTCCGGTGCGACCCGGCGCTTCCCTACGACCCCGAGTGGCAGCCGCCGGCCACGGCGCCGAAGCAGGCCGTCTCGATCTCCCGGCGCAACTTCGTCGAGCTGTGCGAGCGGCTGACCGTCGAGGACGAGAAGGCGTTCGAGGAGCTGTGGCGCAAGCTGGGGCTGTCCGTCGACTGGGGACTGACCTACACGACGATCGGCGAGCGGGCCCGGGCCGTCTCGCAGCGGGCGTTCCTCGACAACGTGGCGCGCGGTGAGGCGTACACGGCGGAGGCGCCGACGCTGTGGGACGTCGGCTTCCGCACGGCCGTCGCCCAGGCCGAGTTGGAGGATCGGGAGCGGCCCGGCGCGTACCACCGGATCCGCTTTCATGGCCCGGACGGGCCGGTCGAGATCGACACCACCCGGCCGGAGCTGCTCCCGGCCTGTGTCGCGCTGGTCTTCCACCCGGGCGACGAGCGCTACCGGCACCTGGTCGGCCGCACGGTCCGCACGCCGTTCTTCGGCGTCGAGGTGCCGGTCCACGAGCACCCGCTGGCGGCGCCGGACAAGGGCACCGGCATCGTCATGGTCTGCACGTTCGGCGATCTGACCGACGTCACCTGGTGGCGTGATCTCCAGCTGGAGACGCGGGTCGTTCTCGGCCGCGACGGGCGCTTCCTGCCGGACCGGCCGGTGGACGTCCCGGCGGCGGCGTACGAGCCGTTCGCGGGCCTGACCGTCAACGCGGCCCGGCGTGAGATCGTCCGGCTGCTGCGCGAGGCGGACGACCTGGTCGGCGAGCCCACACCGATCACGCACCCGGTGAAGTTCTACGAGCGGGGCGACTCGCCGCTCGAGATCGTCACGAGCCGGCAATGGTTCATCACCAACGGCGGCCGCGAGCCCGAGCTGCGCGATCGGCTGCTGGCCCGCGGCCGGGAGCTGAGGTGGTTCCCGGAGCACATGCGGCACCGCTACGAGCACTGGGTGAACGGGCTGACCGGGGACTGGCTGATCAGCCGGCAGCGGTTCTTCGGCGTGCCCATCCCGGTTTGGTACCGGCTCGACGACGCTGGCGAACCGGACTACGCCCAGCTTCTCATACCGGACGAATCATCACTGCCGGTTGACCCTTCCTCGGAGTGTCCCCCGGGCTTCGACGAGTCCCAGCGCGACGTCCCGGGCGGCTTCACGGCCGACCCCGACGTCATGGACACGTGGGCCACGTCGTCGCTCACACCGCAGATCGTCGGCGGCTGGCTCGACGACGAGGACCTCTTCCGCCGGGTCTTCCCGATGGATCACCGGCCGCAGGCGCACGAGATCATCCGGACCTGGCTGTTCACCACGGTCCTGCGGGCCGAACTCGAGAACGGCGTGCTGCCCTGGCGCAACGCGGTCCTCTCCGGCTGGATCCTCGACCCCGAGCGCAAGAAGATGTCGAAGTCCAAGGGCAACGTCGTCACGCCGCTGGACCTGCTGGTGCAGAACGGCTCGGACGCGGTGCGGTACTGGGCGGCGAACGGCCGCCCCGGCGCCGACCTCGCCTTCGACCCGGCCCAGATCAAGGTCGGCCGGCGGCTGGCGACGAAGCTGCTCAACGCGTCGAGGTTCGCGCTCGGGCTGGGCGCGGCCGAGGCGCTGCGACAGCCGGTGACCGAACCGCTCGACCGGGCGATGCTGAGCCGGCTAGCGACCGTGGTCAGCGCCGCGACCGAGGCCTTCGACCGGTATGACCACACCGACGCGCTGCAGGTCACCGAGCAGTTCTTCTGGACCTTCTGCGACGACTACATCGAGCTGGTCAAGGAGAGGGCGTACGCCGAGGGCCCGCCGGCCGACTCGGCGCGAGCGGCGCTGGCGGCCGGGCTGTCGGTGCTGTTGCGGCTGTTCGCGCCGTTCCTGCCGTACGTGACCGAGGAAGTCTGGTCGTGGTGGCGGTACGGCTCGGTCCACCGCTCGACCTGGCCCACGAAGTACGAGCTGACCCGGGTCGCCGGCGAGGACGGCGACGCCGGCCTGCTCGACCTGGCCGGCGAAGCGCTGCGCCAGGTGCGCCGGGCCAAGTCCGACCGGAAGCTGTCGATGAAGGCCGACGTGCCGCTGGCCGAGGCACTCGGTCCGGCGGCGCTGCTCGACCGCCTGGCGCTGATCGAGGGCGACCTGAAGGCGGCCGGCCGGATCGCCAAGCTCGACCGGCTGCCCGACCGGACGCCCGAGCTGGTCATCGCCTGCGCGTTCTGATTGCTGGGCCGGGACCGGCAAACGCCGGTCCCGGCCGTCCTCGCTGTTGCAGCATGAAAGGCATGTCGATCGCGCCCGAGCAGGTCGAGGCGCCCGCCGCCGACACCGTGCTGTTCCGGTCCTCGCCGTGGCGGACGTTCGTGACCGTCTTCGCACTGCTGATGGTCTCGTTCGGCGCGGTGTCGCCGATCGCCGCGCTGTTGGCCGGCGGCACCGGGAACCCCTGGTGGCAGACCGGGCTGGAGGCGGCGGCGATCAGCATGCTGGCGGCCGGCGCGTACGCGTGGTCGACCCGGGGCGCGCTGAAGACCTGGATCCGCCTCTCCTCCGGCGGCCTCGAGCTCGCCGCCCAGGACAGCGACCCCATCCTGCTGGCGTGGCCGGACATCGCTCATGTGGTGGTGCGCCGCCGCGGGCTGCGGTCGGTGCTCGAGGTCACGCCGGTCGACCTCGACCGCGTGCACCCGGTGCAGGGCGAAGGCCCGGGCGGCCCGGCCATGACCGACACCGCCGGCGGCGTCGCCTTCACCGCCGACCTCACCGAGATCTGGCCCGGCCCGCGAGCCCTGCGCCGGGAGCTGGCGAGAAGGCTGCCGGCCGAACCCGTCTCCTAGAAGTCGAAGTCGCCGCCGAAATCGCCGCCGCCGCCGAAGTCGCCGCCGCCGCCGAAGTCGCCCATGTTGTCGCCGCCGTAGTCGCCGCCGCCGAAGTCCTGGGCGGCGTCCTGGTAGCCGTCCTGGAAGCCGTCGCCGTAGCCCATGTCGCCGAACCCGGGCGAGAACAGGGCGTCGAAGATCAGCATGCCGCCGAGGACGCCGGCGCCGGCGCCCAGCGCCGTCTTCCAGACCGGCGTCGAATACCAGCCGGCCGGGACCGGGCGGCCCTGCACGCGGCCGCCGGGGTAGTAGTAGGGCGTGTCGGCGCCGGGCATCGGGCCCGCCTTGTAGTGCTGGCCCTGCACGTTGACCTCGCGCTCCTGGGTCAGCCGGCCGGCGCCCTGCGCGCTCGCCAGCGGCGGCAGGTCGGGGCCGGGGTCGATGCCCATGGCGACCCGGGCGGCGCGCACGTAGTTCAGGCCCTCCAGCGCCGACTCGCGGGCCAGCTCGAACTGGCGCACGGTCTTGGCCTGCTGGAGTTGCCCGCCGGCCGCGTTGTAGCGCTCGCCGGCGTCGGAGAGGGCCTGCCGGGCGGCCGGGTCGTCGCCGTGCAGGTTCATCAGCTGACCGCCGAGCCGCTCGTACCACCGCTGGGCGTCGGCCCGCGCGTCCTCGAGGTGGGTCTGCTGGTTCGCGGCGCCGTTGCGGCGCGCGAGCATGACGACCAGCAGGACGACGATGACGATGCCCAGGATCAGCAACACACTCATGTTTCAACGGTACCCTCGCGGTTCTTGTCGTACCCTTCTGGCAATCTGCCCGATGTGACCGTCTCGACGCTGGCCGTGGTGCTCCTCTGCTTGGCGGCCGGCGCTGCCCTCGGCTGGCTCGCGGCCCGCATGCGCGCGGCGGCCGACATCGCCCGGCTCGAGGCCACCGTCCAGGCCCACCGCGACGGCGAGGAGCGGCTGGAGCAGTCGATGCGGGCGCTGTCCTACGAGTCGGCCGCCCAGTCGCAGGAGGCGGTGGCCATCGCCGTCGCCCCGCTGCAGGACACGCTGCGCCGCTACGAGCTGCGGGTGGCCCAGCTCGAGCGGGAGCGGATCGACGCCTACGCCGAGCTGCGCGAGCAGGTGCGGCAGATGGGCGCGGTGTCGGGCGAGCTGCGCACCGAGACGAAACAGCTGGTGGCGGCGTTGCGGGCGCCGCAGGTGCGGGGGCGCTGGGGCGAGCATCAGCTGCGCCGGGTGGTCGAGGCGGCCGGCCTGCTCGAGCACTGCGACTTCGCCGAGCAGGTCACCGGCGTGACCGACCAGCAGGGCGTGCGGCCCGACCTGGTGGTACGCCTGCACGGCGGCCGCAGCATCGTGGTGGACGCGAAGGCGCCGCTCGAGGGCTATCTGTCGGCGGCCGAGGCGCGCGACGAGCGCACCCGCGACGCCTGCCTCGACCAGCACGCCCGCCACCTGCGCTCACACATCGACGCGCTGTCGGCCAAGGAGTATTGGACGGCGTTCGAGCCGTCGCCCGACTTCGTGGTCCTGTTCGTGCCGGCCGACCCGTTCCTCGACGCGGCGCTGCAGCACGACCCGACGCTGATGGAGCACGCGTTCCGGCGCAACGTGGTGCTGGCGACCCCGGCCACGCTGGTGGCGATGCTGCGCACGGTGGCCTATTCGTGGCGGCAGGAAGAGCTGGCCCGCAACGCGGTGGCGGTGCACGGGCTGGCCCGGGAGCTCTACGGGCGGCTGGCCACCCTGGGTGACCACGTCGGCAAGCTCGGCACGGCGCTCGGCGGGGCCGTCACGGCGTACAACAAAGCGGTTGGCTCGTTGGAGTCGAGGGTGCTGGTCAGCGCGCGCAAGCTGGCCGAGATGGGGGTGTCGCACCAGGAGATGCCGCCGCCGCCGCAGGTCGAGGTCGCACCCCGCCAGCCTCAAGCGCCTGAGCTGAGCTAGCCCGCCCGGGAAGGGAAGGCGCGGGGAAAAGGAGGACCCGCGACCAAGGGTGGGCGCGAGCGCGGGGAGGCGCGAGAAGCCGGCGCTAGCTCTTCGCGGCCGCGGCCTTCATGTCGCGGCGCAGCTCCTGCGGCAGCGAGAAGGTCAGGCGCTCCTCGGCCGTGGTGTACTCGGTGACCTCGCCGAAGCCGCGCGACGCCAGGTGCGCCAGCACGTCCATGACCAGGTCCTCCGGCACGCTCGCGCCGGACGAGACGCCGACCGTGGTCGCCCCGGACAGCCACTCGTCCTGGATCTCGGCGGCGTAGTCGACCAGGTGGCCGGCCCGCGCGCCGGCGTCGATCGCGACCTCGACCAGGCGCACGGAGTTCGACGAGTTCTTCGAGCCGACGACGATCACCACGTCGCAGGACGGGGCGATCTCCTTGACCACGTGCTGACGGTTCTGCGTGGCGTAGCAGATGTCGTCGCTGGGCGGGGACTGCAGCAGGGGCAGCCGGGTCTTGAGCCGGGACACCGTCTCCATGGTCTCGTCGACCGACAGCGTGGTCTGCGACAGCCAGACGACCTTGGCCGGGTCGCGCACGACGACCTTGTCGACCGCCTCGGGACCGTCGACGAGCTGGATGTGCGCCGGGGCCTCGCCGGACGTGCCGATGACCTCCTCGTGGCCCTCGTGACCGATGAGCAGGATGTCGTAGTCGTCGGCGGCGAACCGCTTCGCCTCGTGGTGCACCTTGGTGACCAGCGGGCAGGTCGCGTCGATCGCCTTGAGGTTGCGCGCCCGGGCCTGCTCGTGCACCTCGGGCGCGACGCCGTGCGCCGAGAAGACGACGGTGGACCCCTCGGGGACCTCCTCGTTCTCCTCCACGAAGATCGCGCCGCGGGCCTCGAGCGTGCTCACCACGTGCTTGTTGTGCACGATCTGCTTGCGGACGTAGACCGGGGCGCCGTAAAGCTTCAGCGCCTCCTCGACGGTCTGCACCGCCCGGTCGACGCCGGCGCAGTAGCCGCGCGGCTTGGCCAGCAGAACACGCTTGCGAGCTTCGGTCACCCGGCCATGGTACGTGCCGCTCGGTGGGCGGTGCCCCTCTGCGAGATGCGCCACAGGGCCGGTCGTCGATACTCGTGCGGTGGTGGATGACATAGCGCACGACCGGAAGACCAACCTCTGGGTCGCCGCGGGCCGGTGGCTGCTCGGCGCCTTCTCCCTGGTCGGCGGCCTGACCTGGGCACTGTTCGCGGTGCACGGGCCGACCGCCGCAGTCGATCTCACGATCGGCATCGTCTTCGCGGTGGTCGGGTTGGTGCTGCTCATGCCGCATCGGATCCGGTTGCCGCGACTGGTCACGACGGTCACGATGATCCTGTTCGCGGTGGCCGGCACGGCCGTCGGGCTGGTGTCCGCCCGCGTGCGTACGTGTTGCGAGTTCGCCTACATCGAGGACCGGGGCTGGCCCTTCGCGTGGGCCCAGCGGGGGGCGGTGGCCGACGACTGGGCGACCGCGGAGCGGCTCGCGCACGGCGCCGACTGGACGGTGGACTTCGTCGCCGTCGCCACCGATGCGCTTTTTTGGTCGTACGTCGGAATGGTGCTCGTGGTGATCGGCGTGCTCGTGCGTTACCGCCGGGCCTGACCCGCACGAATCGGCCAAATGAGGCCCGTCCGGCGGCGATACTCGGTCGCATGGGCGAAGCCGAGCCGGAAGAAGCCGAGGCGGACGATGACGGCGGGCTCATCCCCTCCGCGGTAACCATGATCCGGCTGCTGGTCGCGTGGGCCTTCATCGCGCTCGGCCTGCTCGACCTGGTCATGGGCCTCGACGACCCGCGCTTCGTGATCTTCCACGTCGTGCTGCTCGGGAGCGGCCTGGTGCTGCTGACGCTGGGCCTCCTGGAGAAGCGGCCGAGCCGGTACGCCTACCTGGCCGGTCTCGTCATCGGCGTGGCCGGCCTGGCCATCGGCGGCGCCAACGGCTTCCCGTTCCCGATGTCGCATCCCGGCCACGCCGTCGCCGACGTGCTGTTCTGGGGCTGCGCGGGCCTGTTCGCCGTGCTCCTGGCCACCGTGCTGACCCCGGCCCACCGGGCGGCGCCACGTCACCCGGCCGGGCGGCACACGCACGCCGAGGCGCGGGCCGAGATAGCGGACGACGAGAATGTCGGAGGTCTTCCGTAGTCTGGCCGGGTGAGTGAGCCCGAGCCGACCTCCACGCCGAAGAGCACCGCCGACGAGCCGTGGCCGGTGCGCGTCGTCAGTCAGAAGGTCGGGGCCTGGATCGCGAAGCTCGGCTGGGTCTGGGTCGACGGCCAGGTCGCCCAGATCAGCCGCCGCCCGGGCTCGTCGGTGGTGTTCCTGACCCTGCGCGACCCCTCGGCCGACCTCAGTCTCACCGTCACCGCCCACCGCGACGTGCTCGACGCCGGCGCGCCCGAGCTGGCCGAGGGCGCGCGGGTCACGCTGCACGCCAAGCCCGAGTTCTACCCCGCCCGCGGCACGCTCAGCCTGCGCGCCGACGAGATCCGCCAGGTCGGCCTGGGCGAGCTGCTGGCCCGCCTCGAGCGCCTCAAGAAGCTGCTGGCGGCCGAGGGCCTGTTCGCCCGCGAGCGCAAGCGCCGGCTGCCGTTCCTGCCCCAGCGCATCGGCCTGATCACCGGCCGGGCCAGCGCCGCCGAGCGGGACGTGCTGATGAACACGCGACGCCGCTGGCCGGCCGTCGACTTCCGGGTGATCAACGTGCCGGTCCAGGGCCCGACCGCGGTCCCGCAGATCATCGACGCGCTCAAGGTGCTCGACAACGACGACACGATCGACGTCATCGTGATCGCCCGCGGCGGCGGCAGCGTCGAAGACCTGCTGCCCTTCTCCGACGAGGCGCTGTGCCGGGCCGTCTTCGGCGCCCGCACCCCGGTGGTCAGCGCGATCGGCCACGAGACCGACGCGCCGCTGCTGGATTACGTGGCCGACCTGCGGGCCTCGACGCCGACCGACGCGGCCAAGCGGATCGTGCCCGACCTGGCCGAGGAACGGCAGCTGATCGACATCGCCCGCCGCCGCATCGAGCGGTCGGTGCTCACGCTCGTCGAGCGCGAGGAGCACCGCATCGAGTCGTGGCGGTCGCGGCCCGCGCTGGCCCGTCCCGAGCTGCTGATCGACCAGCGTGCGGCCGACGTGACGGCGATGCGCGAGCGGGCGGTCCGCAGCCTCGAGCACCGGCTGCGCCGCGCCGACGACGACCTGCGGCATACGGTGGCCCGGTTGCGGGCCCTGTCGCCGGCCGCGACGCTGCAGCGCGGCTACGCGATCGTGCAACGTGCCGACGGCCACGTGGTCCGGGCGGCGACCGAGGTAAAGCCCGACGATCTGCTCCGGGTGCGGCTCGCCGAGGGTGAGCTGCACGCGGCCGTACAGGAGAGCGAATGACCGACGAAAAACTCAGCTACGAGCAGGCTCGCGCCGAGCTCGCCACCGTGGTCGAGCGGCTGGAGCAGGGCGGCAGCTCGCTCGAGGAGTCGCTGGCGCTGTGGGAGCGCGGCGAGCGGCTGGCCGACGTCTGCCAGCGCTGGCTCGACGGGGCCCGGGAGCGCATCGACGCCGCCCGGGCCGCACGAGCCGGCGACGCGGAGTAGGCCTCCGGTCTCAAAAAGAGACGCGGAGCAAGCCGCCGGCCTTTCACAAGATCAGCCGTTCAGCATCGAATAGCTGGAGGCCGGCATCTCCTTGACCGTGCCCGCCGGCTTGGTCTGCGGCTTCTGCTCGCCGTAGCCGGAGACGGTGAAGGTCCACTTCCCGGCCGGCACACTGTCCGCGGCCGGAGCGTCGATCGCTAGCTCGGCGAGCCGGCCCTGGTCGTCGAGGGTCGCGGTGAACGGCAGCGCTTTGCCGGCCGCCGCCATGTCCTTGATCGTGTCGTTGTCGAGGAACCCGTCGGCCGAGTCGACCTTGGTGCCGTCGATCTTGCCGGTGATCGTGTTCCCGTCGGCCTTGACGTCACTCACGGCGTCGACAAGCGCGCTGACATCCATGATGTCGGCGTTGCTGAGATCGATGTCGAGGTCGCCGCCTTTCTTGACCTTGGTCGAGTCGACGTGGAACCAGGTGTCCGGGCTCGCGCCGCGGTCGAGCACGCTCTTGCCGTTGGTGGTGATCCGCACCCAGCGATCGGTGCCGGCCAGCGCCACTTCGAACTTCACCTTGAACGACTCGGCGGCGGTGTCGATCAGAAGCTTGGCGCTCTTGTCGGCCGCGTCGATACTGCCGTCGGCCTTGGCGATCGGCGAATCGGCCTTGAAGGCGTAGTTGCCGGCGGCCAGTTCCTTGGTCGAGGCGGCGAGCGCGGCCTTGGGGTCGGCCGGCTTCGTGGTGGTCGCGGTGGTGGCCGGCGCGGCCGCGCCGGTGCCGTCGGCTTGCGAGCCACATGCTCCGGCCGCGAGAACGCCGGCTATGGCGAACGGGACGAAAGCCCCCCGTAGATTCATCATGGCGGGGGAGCTTAGATGACCGTCTAACTCAGCGAGGACGCCAGGGTCTCCAGGTTCTTCATGTCGGTCTTGCCGACGATCACGATCGTGCGCGCCGGATCGGCCAGGACCAGCGCCTGCTCCCCGGGGCGTCCGTCGTAGACGCGCCACACCCCGGCCGGCGTCCGGAAGTTGCCCAGCGCCTTCGCGCTCGTGCCGAGCTCGCCCGGCAGCAGCGTGGCCGCCGGGACGTTGCTCTCCACCAACTGCACCGGGTCTTTGTCCGGGTCGACGTAGCCGATCCGCAGGGTCGCGCCGTTCGTCTGCCGCTGGAACGTCGCGCTCGCCGGACGCCAGTCGTCGCTCAGGCCGGTCGGCGTGGCGACGGTGAAGACGCCGGCCGCGCGGGCCTCCTGGAGGGTGGCGGCCGGGTCGACGGTCACCGGCGCGTCCCCGCTCAGCACGACCCGGTAGAAGATCAGCAGCAACGCGATCGGCACCAGCAGCACCGCCAGCGACAACGCCATGTCCCGCGGCGAGCGTTCTTCCCGGCGCCGGAGGCGCGGGACCTCGGTGGGGTCGGTGGGCACCCCGTCCGGAAGGCTTTCGGTCTTCTGCGGTACGCCCGGAGCACCGCCCCCGGCCGGGGAGGACGGGTCGGGATCGGTCAGCGGCGCGGGTTCCACCCCACCATTGTTAACCATGTCGCTGATCCGGGACTTTGCCCGTCCGCGCATGTGAGGATCGGTGGACCAACCACCCCCGCAACGTCGCGAGGAGGCGTCCCTATGCCTGCCCGGGTTCCGCAGGATCTCGACCGCAACATCGCTCTCGACCTGGTCCGTGTCACCGAGGCCGCCGCCATGGCCGCCGGCCGCTGGGTGGGCCGGGGCGACAAGAACGGCGGGGACGGCGCCGCCGTCGACGCCATGCGCAAGCTCATCAACTCGATCCAGATGCGGGGCACCGTCGTCATCGGCGAGGGCGAGAAGGACGAAGCCCCGATGCTGTTCAACGGCGAGCACGTCGGCGACGGCACCGGTCCCGAGGTCGATGTGGCGGTCGACCCGATCGACGGCACCACCCTGATGAGCAAGGGCATGCCCGGCTCGATCGCGGTCCTGGCGGTGGCCGAGCGGGGTGCGATGTTCGACCCGAGCGCGGTCTTCTACATGGAGAAGATCGCCGTCGGCCCGGACTGCGCCGACGTCGTCGACATCAACGCCGGCACGGCGGAGAACCTGCGCCGCATCGCCAAGGCCAAGCGGTCCAGCGTGTCCGACGTGACGGTCTGCATCCTCGACCGCCCGCGCCACGCCAAGCTGGTCGAGGAGGTCCGGCAGGCAGGCGCGAACATCAAGTTCATCTCGGACGGCGACATCGCCGGGGCGATCTCGGCCGCCCGCATGGAGTCCGACGTGGACGTGCTCATGGGCATCGGCGGCACGCCCGAGGGCATCACCGCGGCCTGCGCGCTCAAGTGCCTGGGCGGCATGATCCAGGCGAAGCTGTGGCCGCGGGACGAGCAGGAACGGGAGAAGGCACTGGCCGGCGGCCACGACCTCGACCGGGTGCTCACCACCGACGACCTGGTCACCGGCGACAACTGCTTCTTCGTGGCCACCGGCGTGACCACCGGGGACCTGCTCAAGGGCGTGCGCTACCGGTCCGGCGGCGCGCACACGCAGTCGATCGTGATGCGGTCCAAGAGCGGGACGATCCGGGTGATCGACTCGTACCACCGGCTGGAGAAGCTGGCGCTCTACTCGGCGGTCGACTTCGACGGCCACCTGCCCACCGTGCCGATGGGCGACCCGGTCCTCTGACCAGCGGCGGCGGGTGCCCGGCTCAGGACCGCAGCACCCGCCGCAGCAGGTCCTTGAGCTGCTCACCCTCCTGCGCGCTGAGCGCGCCGAGGAACGTCTTCTCCACGTCCTGGTGGATCCGCTCGCCGTCGGCGAGCACCTCGCGGCCACGAGCGGTGAGATGTACGAGATTGCGCCGCCGGTCGGCCGGATCCGAGCGCCGCTCGACCAGGCCCTTGCCCTCCAGCGCGTCCACCAGGTCGACCATCGTCGTGCGGTCGACGCCGAGCCGCCCCGCCGCCTGCTGCTGGGCCAGCGCCTCGCCCTCGCCCAGCACGGTCAGCACCGCGAGCTCGCGCCCGTTGACACCCAGCGGCTCGAGCGCTGCCCGGCCACGCTCGGCCAGCTCGATCTGGGCGTGTTTGAGCAGATATCCCAGCCGCGTATCAAGACCCGAGGGCAGCACCGGTCGCTGCTCGACGACCTGCCCTTCGACCACGCCTGGGTCTTCGACCACCTCATCCCGATGGGCCGCGACCGCACCGGCGACATCTTCGAGGGGTGGACCGTGCTGGCCGCGATGGCCGCGAGCACGTCACGCATCCGGCTCGGCACGCTGGTGACCGGCGTCGGTTACCGCCATCCCGCGCTCTTCGCCAAGATGGCGGCGACCGTCGACCATGTCAGCGGCGGACGCCTGGAGGTGGGCATCGGCGCCGGCGGCGATCCGGTCGCCGACGAGATGGCCGGCCTTCCGTCGCTCTCGCCGCGCGAACGGGTCGAGCGCCTCGACGAGACCGCCCGCGTTCTGCGCCGCCTGTGGGACGAGGAGTCGGTCAGCTTCGCGGGGAAGCACTTTCGCCTGACCGACGCCCGCTCCGACCCGAAGCCGGTCCAGCGGCCCCTGCCACTCTGGATCGCCAGCAACGGCGAGCGGCGTGGCATGCGTACCGTCGCCGAGAGAGCGACCGGATGGCTCACCGCGACCTTCGACACCGAGCCCGGAGACCTCGCCCGCCTCCTCAGGGTGCTCGATCGGCATTGCGAGGCGGTGGGCCGCGACCCCTCGACGCTGCGGCGTGGCGTGCAGTTCCCGCTGCCCGCCACCGACGACGAGGCGTTGCGCGCGTGCTCCGATTTCGCCTCCGCCGGCTTCACCGACCTCATCCTCATGCCCCGGGACCGCGAGCTGCGGACGGTCGAGCGGGCGGCCGGGCTGATCTCGAAGCTTCAGATCGGAGGGAGCGTCGTCGTGGTCGGCGAGTAGAGGGCGGGCTGCGTCTTCGGCTTCTTGCGGCGGAACAGGATGGCCGCGATCACGCCGCCGAGCAGGCCGAGCAGATGACCCTGCCAGGAGATCGCGGCGTCGGTCGGCAGGATGTTGTAGAGCTGGTACCAGTACAGCAGGCCGATGAAGGCGGCGACCCCCAGGTTCCACCAGCTGCGCTCGACCAGTCCCCGGGTCAGCAGCAGGCCGAGATAGCCGAAGATGACGCCGCTCGCGCCGACGACCACGGTGGTGGGATCGCCGACGATCCACACGCCGAGGCCGCTGACCAGCATGATGACGAAGGTCGACCAGATGAACCGGCGCACGCCGCCGGCCAGCGCGAACGTGCCGACCAGGATGAGCGGCACGGCGTTGCCGTAGAGGTGGTCCCAGCCGGCGTGCAGGAACGGGCTGAACAGGACGCCGTCGAGGCCGGAGACGTGGCGCGGGATGATGCCGCCGGCCACGTCGAGCTCGCCGCCGCCGATGCCCTTGTCGATCGCCTCGATCAGGAACAGGACGGGAATGACGGCGCACATGGTCACAAAGGCCCGCCCCAGGGACGCGTAGAACGCGTCGGTGCCGAACCTGGCCGAATCTGACTGAGGGTCCGAGCCGCCGTAACTCATGGCATCCATGGTTCCAGGCAACGGCAACCGCTGCCACGAGTCACTCGACTCAGCTCAGCTTGCGGGTCGCCCTCGCGATGTCGTCGCGGAACGCCGAGATCTGGGTGTAGACGCCCGGGTAGCCGTCCCGCGCGCAGCCCAGTCCCCAGCTCACGATGCCGGCCTGCACCCACTGGCCGAGCGCGTTCTTGCCGACCATCGGGCCGCCGGAGTCGCCCTGGCAGGTGTCGACGCCCCGCTTGCCGGCGCAGATCTGCTCCCGGGGCACCAGCTTGACGTCGGCCTTCTGGTACTCGGCCGCGCACTTCTCGTCGGAGACGGCCGGGACCGGGGCGTAGTGCAGGCGCCGTTCCTGCCGGACCGAGTCCTCCCGGGTCTGGCCCCAGCCCATCACCACGAACGGGCCGCGGTCGCCGGAACTGTCCTTGACCAGCGGCAGGACGGGCAGGTCGAGCACGTGGTCGAGGCGGATCACGGCCCAGTCGTCACCACGGGTCTCGTCGCGGAAGCCGGCCGCGCGGATCACGCGTACCGAATGCGCCGTGAGCGCCTTGGGCGACTTGAGATCGACGACGCCGGCGGTGACCTTGATGGTGGTGGTGTCACCCGTCCCGTCGACGCAATGCCCGGCGGTGAGCACGACGCGCGGCGCGATCAGGGCGCCGCCGCAGCCCATCGAGAGCCGGACCATCCACGGGAACATGCCGGGCGGCGCGACCAGGCCGCCGACCACCTCGCGGATCGGGCGATGATGGTCGTACGCGACGGCGTGCGCCGGCGCGCAGGCAACCGCCACGCTCGCGATGGCACCAATAACGATGAGCGCGGCATTTCGGACCATACAGGCATTTGATCACAGCAAAACGGGTCCATCGCGATCGCCGCGCTGGACCCGTTTTGTCGCGTTTGTCTAAATAGACCGGTCAGTACCAGCCCGTGCTCTGCGAGTGCGACCAGGCGCCGCAGGGCGTGTTGTAGCGACCCTCGATGTAGTCCAGACCCCACTTGATCTGCGTGGCGGGGTTGGTCTTCCAGTCGTCGCCGAACTTCGCCATCTTGCTGCCGGGCAGAGCCTGCGGGATCCCGTACGCCCCGGAGCTGCTGTTGGAGGCGCGGTAGTTCCACCCGCTCTCCTTTTTGAACAGCTTGTCGAGGCACGGGAACTGGTCGATGCCGAAGCCGGCGTCGAGCATCAGCGCACACCCGGTCTTCCGGGCGCCGGTGTACTCGTTGCAGGAGCTCGGAACCGGTCCGTTGTAGGCCACCGGGCCGCCGCTCTCCTCAGCCTTCTTCTTCGCGGCATCGTCGGCGGCCTTCTTCTTGGCCGCGATCGCCTTCGTCTCCAGGTCGTGTGCCTTGTCGGCGGCGGCCCTCGCCTCGGCGGCCGCCTTCTCGGCGGCGTCGCCCTCGGCCTCGCGCTGGAACGCGCGAGCCGCGGCGTGCTGGCTCTGCCGCTGCTTGAGCAGCTGCATGTCGTCGACATCCACCTGGACGACGTTCGACGCTTCGGAACTCTGCTGTGGCGCCTGGACCACGCGGTCCTTGCCGAGGTACACGCCGCCGATCAAGCCCGCAACCAGCAGGCCGACCGACGCGGAACGTACTCCGACCCGGCTCCAAGGCCGACTCACGAAGTATCCCTTCGTCGGGGGCAATGACGCGGCACGTCCGGCCGCCGCGAGGGCGGTGGGGCGTGCCGCGAGCACCGCGACCACTCGGGCCGACAACTCGATCAACCTCGATCGAGCTGGTGGCCCGACGTCGATCTCCGACGAAGATGACCACGCGATGGCGCTCGCCGAACACCATTGCGCAAGGTGAAGTAGATGTGAAATGCCGACGCACTCTTGTGGGGTTGCTCACACCAAATTTACGTGCAAACCGGTCGAAAGCTCCCCCAGTCGAGGGTCACCTCAGAGAGGGATGTCCTCCAGGAGATCGGTGACCACCTCCGCGATCGGCGACCGCTCGGAACGCGTCAAGGTCACGTGCGCGAAGATCGGATGGCCCTTGAGCGCCTCGATCACGGCCGTGACCCCGTCGTGCCGGCCCACCCGCAGGTTGTCCCGCTGGGCGACGTCGTGGGTGAGCACCACCCGCGATCCCTGCCCGATGCGGGAGAGCACGGTGAGCAGCACGTTGCGTTCCAGCGACTGGGCCTCGTCGACGATCACGAAGGCGTCGTGCAGGCTGCGGCCACGGATGTGGGTGAGCGGAAGCACCTCGAGCATGCCGCGGGCCATGACCTCCTCCACCACATTGGCGTGGGCCACCGCGCCGAGGGTGTCGAAGACCGCCTGCGCCCAGGGCGACATCTTCTCGTTCTCGGTGCCGGGCAGGTAGCCCAGCTCCTGGCCGCCGACGGCGTAGAGCGGGCGGAAGACGATCACCTTCTTGTGGCGGTTGCGCTCCATCGTCGCCTCGAGGCCGGCGCACAGCGCGAGCGCCGACTTGCCGGTGCCGGCCCGGCCGCCGAGCGAGACGATGCCGATCGACTCGTCGAGCAGGAGGTCGAGGGCGACCCGCTGCTCGGCGGAGCGGCCGCGGATGCCGAACGCGTCCCGGTCGCCGCGGACCAGGCGTACCGTCTTGTCGGGGGTCACCCGGCCGAGCGCCGAGCCCTTCGACGAGTGGATCACGAGGCCGGTGTGACAGGGCAGGTTCTCGGCCTCCTCGATCTCGAGCTCGTCGCCGCCGTAGAGGGCCGAGACCTGCTCCTCGGTCAGCTGGAGGTCGGCCATGCCGGTCCAGGTCGGGTCGCTGGCCTGGCCGTGGCGGTACTCGTCGGCGGTGATGCCGACCGAGGCCGCCTTCACCCGCAGCGGCATGTCCTTGCTCACCAGGGTCACGTCGCGGCCCTCGGCGGCCAGGCCGAGCGCCACCGAGAGGATGCGGGTGTCGTTCGAGTCATTGCGGAAACCGTGCGGGAGCACACTCTGATCGGCGTGGTTCAGCTCGACGCGCAGGGTGCCGCCCTCGTCGTTGCACAGCACCGGCTGGTCGAGACGACCGAACTTGATCCTCAGCTCGTCCAGCATGCGCAGCGCCTGCCGCGCGAACCAGCCCAGCTCGGGATGGTGACGCTTGCCCTCCAACTCCGTGATGACCACGAGCGGGATGACCACCTCGTGATCGGTGAACCGGCGAAAGGCCGCCGGGTCGGACAGCAGGACCGAGGTGTCCAGAACGAAAACACGGCCCGCAGGGGCCGGTTCGGAGTCAGCGTGCCGGTCACGGCTGCTGCTGGATTTGGTGACCTCGGCGTCAGATCGGCGTGGTGTCACAGGCCTGCTCCAGCGGGCGTGCAACCCGTCGACGCCCGCGGTCCGCACCTCCGGCCCCCGGCACATGCACAGGGTCGGATTGCGGGGCCCTGTGGCGCACTTGTCGCAGGTCCGGGCCGGCCGGCTGACTCGGGATGACCCCGGGTCATGGTTAGAACGCTAGCGGTCAACCGCGTCACGCGGTAGTACGCAAAACCGGGCTCGCGGCAATTTCTCAGGCCGCCATCCGGCCGTCGGCCAGGTAATCTGACCTCGTGGCAGAGACTCAGCGTCCGAACCATCCGCCGAGCGTCGCCGAGGCCTGGGCCGTCACGGCCGGCCGCGCGGCCGAGACCACCTTCTTCTTCGACTTCGACGGCGTCCTCTCGCCGGTGACCGACGATCCCGACGCGTCGCAGCCGGTCGCGGCCATCCCCGGCGTGCTCGAGCGGCTCGCCGAGTCGGTGCACCGCGTGGCCATCGTGTCGGCGCGGCCGGTCAGCTTCCTGCGGTCGCGGTTCGCGTCGCTCGAGCGGGTCGACCTCTACGGGCTGTACGGGCTCGAGGTGTGGCACGAGGGTGCGGTCGTCACCGAGCCGGCCGCGCTGCCGTGGATACCGGCCATGAGCGAGCTGGCCGAGCGGGCCAAGGCCGAGCTGCCGCCGCAGATCCTGGTCGAGTTCAAGCGGCTGTCGGTGGCGCTGCACTACCGCACCGCGCCGCAGCTGGCGACCGAGGTCGAGCGCTGGGGTCACGAGCAGGCCGAGAAGCAGGGCCTCAAGATCCAGGGCGGCCGCATGGTGATCGAGCTGAAGCCGCCGGTCGACCAGGACAAGGGCATGGTCATCACCGAGGGCGTCCGCAACGCGCGCTGCGCCTGGTACTTCGGCGACGACATGTCCGACATCAAGGCGTTCGACGCGCTGCGCGCCCGCGAGGCCGTCGACCCCGGCTTCTTCGGCGTGGCGGTCGCGGTCGCCAACCCGGAGACCGGCGCCGAGGTGTCCACCGCCGCCGACCTGACCCTGGAGTCGCCGGACGTGGTGGCCGAGTTCCTGACGGAGGGCCTGAAGAGCTTCTGAGCTCAGGCCCCGTAACGGCGCTGGCGATTGCCGTACGACCGCAGCGCCCGCAGGAAGTCGATACGGCGGAAGTCGGGCCAGTTGGCGTCGTGGAAGTAGAACTCCGAGTGCGCCGACTGCCAGAGCAGGAAGCCGGAGAGACGCTGCTCGCCGCTGGTGCGGATGACCAGGTCGGGATCGGGCTGGCCGCGGGTGTAGAGGTGCTCGGCGATGTGCTCGACGTCGAGGATCTCGGCCAGCTCCTCGAGCGTGCCGCCGCGCGCGGCGTGCTCCTGCATGAGCGAGCGGACGGCGTCGGCGATCTCGCGGCGGCCTCCGTAGCCGACGGCCATGTTGACCTCGACGCCGACCGTGCGGTCGCGGGTCTTCTCCTGCGCCGCCTTCAGCGTGGCGGCGGTGGTGGCGGGCAGGATGTCGAGCGCGCCGACCATGCGCAGCCGCCACGGGTTGCCGTCCTCGGCGAGCTCGGTCGCGAGATCTTCGATGATCCGCACCAGCGGGTCGAGCTCGGCGGCCGGGCGCCGCAGGTTGTCGGTGGCGAGCAGATAGAGCGTGACGTGCTTGATGCCCGCCTGGTCGCACCAGGTGAGCAGCTCCTTGACCCGCGCGGCACCGACCCGGTGGCCGTCGTTGGGGTCGACGAAGCCCATTTCCTTCGCCCAGCGCCGATTTCCGTCGCACATGACGCCGACGTGCTGGGGCACGGGCTTGCCGGCCAGCTTTCCGGCCAGCCGCCGCTCGTAGAACGAATAGACCAGGGACCGCAGACTCATCGCCCCAAACCCTAGCCCTCCGCGCGCGCGGCGGCGTCGGCCGGGCGGTTGACACTCTTTGTCCGCCCCGGAGAACGTCCCCGAGGCGGACAAAGCCGGCGGGGCTAGTCGGCGAGCCGGGCTCGGAGGGCGTCGAGCTCGGCCCACAACACCGCGGGAAGCTTGTCACCGAACTTGGTGAACCACTCGGTGACTTGCGGAATCTCGGCCAGCCACTCGTCGCGGTCGACCGCCAGCGCCGCGGCCAGGTCCGCGGCGGGAAGGTCGAGCCCGGTCAGGTCGAGCGCGGTCGGCGTCGGCACGTGGCCGACCGGGGTCTCCACCGCCTCGCCGCGGCCGTCGAGCCGCTCGACGATCCACTTGAGCACGCGGCTGTTCTCGCCGAAGCCCGGCCACAGGAACCGGCCGTCCTCGCCGCGCCGGAACCAGTTGACGTAGAAGACCTTGGGCAGCTTGGCCGCGTCGCCGGGCGCGCCCTTGGCCATGTCGATCCAGTGCTGGAAGTAGTCGCCGGCGTGGTAGCCGATGAACGGCAGCATCGCCATCGGGTCGCGGCGCACCACGCCGACCTGGCCGACGGCGGCGGCGGTCGTCTCGGACGAGAGGGTGGCGCCGAGGTAGACGCCGTGCACCCAGTCGCGAGCCTCGGTGACCAGCGGGACCGTGGTCTTGCGGCGGCCGCCGAAGAGGATCGCGTCGATCGGGACGCCGCGCGGGTCGTGGTACTCGTCGGCGAGAATCGGGCACTGCTCGATCGGCGTACAGAACCGGCTGTTGGGGTGGCTCGAAGGCGCGTCCGACTCCGGCGTCCAGTCTTCGCCGCGCCAGGAACGAAGGTGCGTCGGCGGCGTACCCATGCCCTCCCACCAGATGTCGCCGTCGTCGGTCAGCGCCACGTTGGTGAAGACGGAGTTGCCCCGGGCGAGCGTGCGCATCGCGTTCGGATTGGTGTGGAAGTCGGTGCCGGGCGCCACGCCGAACAGGCCGAACTCCGGGTTCGTCGCCCACAGCCGCCCGTCCGAGCCGAAGCGCATCCACGCGATGTCGTCGCCGACCGTCTCCACCTTCCAGCCCGGCAGCGTCGGCTCGAGCATGGCCAGGTTGGTCTTGCCGCAGGCCGACGGGAACGCGCCGGCGATGTACCGGACCTGTCCCTCGGGCGAGGTCAGCTTCATGATCAGCATGTGCTCGGCGAGCCAGCCCTCGTCGCGGGCGGCCACGCTGGCGATGCGCAACGCGAAGCACTTCTTGCCGAGCAGCGAGTTGCCGCCGTAGCCGGACCCGTACGACCAGATCTCCCGGGTCTCCGGGAAGTGCGAGATGTACTTCGTCTCGTTGCACGGCCAGGCGACGTCCTTCTCGCCCGGCGACAGCGGCGCGCCGACCGAGTGCAGCGCCGGAACGAACTCGGCGTTCGACTCCTCGAGAGCGGCCAGGACCCCGGCCCCCATCCGGGTCATGATCCGCATGCTCGCCACCACGTACGGGCTGTCGGTGAGCTCGACGCCGAACATCGGCTGCGGCGCGTCGAGCGGACCCATGCAGAACGGGACGACGTACATCGTCCGGCCTCGCATGCAGCCCCGGTAGAGCTCGGTCATCGTGGCCTTCATCTCGGCCGGCGCCATCCAGTTGTTGGTGGGTCCGGCGTCGGCCTCGTCGACCGAGCAGATGAAGGTGCGCTCCTCGACGCGGGCGACGTCGCCGGGGTCGGTGCGGGCCCAGAACGAGTTGGGCTTCTTGGCCGGATCGAGCCGGACCAGCGCGCCGGAGTCGACCAGGGCATCGGTGATGCCGGTCCACTCGGCCTCCGATCCGTCGCACCAGACGATCCGGTCGGGCGTGGTCAGGGCGGCTACTTCTTCGACCCAGGCGAGCAGGCGGGGGTGAGACGTCGGGGGCTGAGGCAAGGTGATCTCCTTCGGTCGGCACTGACCAATGACCTGTGCGGTCATGGGAGTCACCTGAGCCTAAGGCCGCGCCACGTGAGGTTCATCGGCAATTCCTGTGGAAGACCGCACAATCCTCGGTGCTCTTGCTTGCAGACGATCGATCCTTCGGCGAACGACGCAGCTTCGCGCACCGTCCGGAAAACGGTGACCGTTCGGCCCACTTCCACAAATCGGACTTAACCCCTTAAACTGCCGATATACGGTCTTTCCGCCTAGTCCCCGCTTCCGGAGGCAGGAAATGACGATCCCGGCAGACGCGCCGGACTCGGACACCGAGCTACTGGCGGCGGTCCGGGGTGGCGACACGGCGGCGTTCGGCACGCTGTACGAGCGGCACCGAGCGGCGGCGCGGCACCTCGCGTACGGCCTGACCCGCGATCCGGCCGACGCCGAGGATCTGGTCGCCGAGACCTTCGCCAAGGTGTTCGCCTCCCTGCGCGCCGGGCGCGGCCCGCTGGTCGCCTTCCGCGCCTACCTGCACACGACCATGCGGCACGTCTGCTATCACCGGGCCCGGCGCGACCGGCGGCTCGAGTTCACCGACGACCTGACCCGCTACGACGAGGGTGAGCCGTTCAGCGACCCGGCGCTCGACCGGCTCGAGCGGTCGTACGCCGCGGCCGCGTTCCGCCAGCTGCCCGAGCGCTGGCGGGACGTCCTCTGGCAGACCGCGGTCGAGGGCAACTCCCCGGCCGAGGTGGCCGGCATGCTCGGGATGACGCCGAACGCGGTGGCCGTGCTCGCGCACCGGGCGCGTGAGGGGCTACGCAGCCTCTACTTGCAACAGCACGTGGCGGTGGCCGAGCACCCCGAGTGCCGGTGGGCCGGCGACCGGCTCGGCGGGCAGCTGCGCGGCCGGCTCGCGGCGCGCGACGCCACCCGGATGCGGGCCCACCTGGCCTGGTGCGGCGAGTGCCGGGCGCGGTTGGCCGAGATCAGCGAGATCGACGGATTGCGTCACCGACCGTACCGGCAGCGTCACCCGGCACGATCAACCGGTTAAGACTCGCCAACGAAAGCCCGGGACCCGCTGGCGAAAACAGCGGACCGTGACGACCGCCGGTACTCTCGGGACGTGCCCGAGACCTCGCCGACGCAGCCGTCCCGCCTGCGCGTCAAGTTCCGGGCGCTGATCCGCGAGCTGAGCAAGTTCGGCACGGTCGGCGGAATTTCGTTCGCGATCGACCTCGCCATCTTCAACGTGCTGCTGCAGAGCGGCGTCGAGACGCTGTTCGCCAAGACGATCTCCACCGTGATCGCCACCACCGTCGCCTTCGCCGGCAACCGGTTCTGGACCTGGCGGCACCGGTCCCACGCGAACATGGCCCGGCAGTACACCATGTTCTTCGTGCTGAACGCGATCGGCCTCGGCATCGGCCTGGCCTGCCTGGCGATCAGCCACTACGGGCTCGGGCAGATCTGGCCGGCCCTGCAGACCCCGCTCGCCGACAACGTATCGGGCCAGCTCGTCGGCACCGCGGCCGGCACGCTGTTCCGATTCTGGTCGTACCGCCGCTTCGTGTTCCGTGACACACCTTCCCCCGGTCAGGTCAGCACGGGGCAGCAGCCCGAGCGCCACGCGGCTAACGTGGCCTCGCCATCCCCCGTACGTGACTCGGCGTGACCGCCATTCCCTCCCGTTAGGTTGTCCCATGCCTTCAGCCAGCACGCTGACGGATCGACTGCGCCGCCTCGCCCCCGAGGCGATCGCTTTCGGTGTCATCGGCGCCGGTAACACGCTCCTCTACATGGCGATCACCTGGGCCGCCCTGCCGATCGGCGCGGTCAAGGCCAGCGTCCTCGCCACGGTCGTGACCACCACGCTGGCGTACATCGCGAACCGCTACTGGACCTACCGGCACCACACGCGCACGGCCCTGCGCCGGGAGTACACGCTGTTCTTCGGGTTCAACCTGATCGGCATGGTGATCCAGTCCGGGCTGGTGGCGATCGGCAAGTACGGGTTCGGTCTCACCGAGAAGAACGACGAGATCGCCTTCATGGGCGTGACGCTGGTCGGCATCGTCATCGCGACGGTGTTCCGGTTCTGGGCCTACCGCACGTTCGTCTTCCTGAAGCCGCCGGTCGACGGGCACGAGGCCGAGCTCGCCGAGCTGGACGCGGTGGCCGGGTTCGCCGAGCTCAGTGCCGAGGCCGAGCTCGACGCCACCCACTAGCCGGCGGCGCCGGCGCTTCCTCTTCCTCTTCGTCTTCCTCGTCGGCGGGCGCGCGCTCGATCAGCTCGTAGAGGGCGGTCTGGAACTGGTGCGCGTGCGGCAGCGCGGTCAGGACCGCCGACTGCTCGCCGATCGAGTCGATGGTCAGCGTGCCGGTGCCGAAGAGACGGTCCAGCACGGACTGGCTCAGCAGGTGGTCGTTGATCCGGTTGAGCGGCAGGTCGCGCCGTTCCCGGGCGAAGACGCCGTCCTGGAGCAGGATGCGCTCGTCGGTCACAACGTAGTGGGTGCAGCGCCAGACGATCAGCGGCGCCACGCCGTACCGGATGCCGTAGTAGCCCATGATGAGCGCGACCGCGCCGAACGCTAGGAACCCGCCGCCGTTCTGCGGCAGCATCACCCAGGCCAGGATCAGCGTGGCCAGCGCCAGCAGGGAGACCAGGGCCGGGCGGATCGCCGTCTTCCCGTGCGGATGCAGGTGGAAGACGACCTCCTCCTCGTCGGTGAGAACCTCGTCCGGGAACGCCACGCGCTCAGCGTACGTGCAGCACGTCACCCGCCGAGACGCGAAGGTCGGTCTCATCAGCCGTACGGATCACCAGCCGGCCATCGACGTCGACCCCCGTGGCCCGGCCACTCACCTCGCCCCCGCCCGGCAGCAGCGCCCGCACCGGCCGGCCGATCGTCGCGCACCCCCGTCGATAGGCCCCGAGCAATCCGGACAGCTCGGCGTCGCCGCCCGCCTCACGCCATCCGCCGTACCAGCTCGAGACGCCGCGCAGCAGGGCCCGCAGCAGCGGATCGCGGTCGGTGCTGGCGGCGCCGGCCACCCGCAGCGAGGTCGCGGGCACGCCGTTCGTCTGTGGGAGCTCCTCGGCGCGGGTCGACACGTTCAGCCCGATGCCGACCACGACCGCGTCGCCGGTCATCTCGGCCAGGATGCCGGCGCACTTGCCGTCCTTGACCAGCAGGTCGTTCGGCCACTTGAGGGCGGCCTCGACCTCGGCGACCCGGCGCACGGCCTCGAGCAGGGCGACCCCGACCAGAAGCGGCAACCAGGAGAACGCGCCGGGCGATGCCGCCGGCCAGTCACGCTCCGGATCCGGTACGCCGGGGCGCAGCAGCATGCTCAACGTGAGGCCGGCCCGGGGTGGGGACGTCCAGGTGCGGTCGCGACGGCCTCGGCCCGCGGTCTGCTGCTCGGCCACCACCACCAGGCCCTCGGGCGCGCCGGCGACCGCCGCGGCGGTGACGTCGGCGTTGGTGGAGCCGGTCTCCGCGCGTACCTCAATCTTGGTCCACAGCGAATCCGGCGTGACCAGCGCGCGCTCGAGGCCGCGCACCGAGAGGGGCGGGCGGTCGAGGTCGCTGTACGGCGAGGCGTGCATCAACCGAGCCTAGTGCGGCGGTGGATCGGCCGCGTGCCGGCTCACGTAGACGGTGGTGCTGCGCTCGGGCTCGTCGGGGCGGGGCCGGGGACGGGGGCGGGGGCGGCGGCGTGGCTCGCCCTTCCGGGCCTTGTCGTTCTTGTCGTTGATCGCCTCGTTGTTGTCGTTGCTCGCCTCGTTGTTGTCGTTGCGGGTCTCGTTGTTGTCGTTGCGGATCTCGTTCTTGTCGTTGCGGGTCGACCAGGAGCGCGGCAGGCGGATGCGGCCGGGGCGCTCGTCGTTGCGAGGCCAGGCCGGGACGACCTCGGTCGGCTCGGAGATCGGGACGAGGTCGAAGCCGGTCGCCGGCTCGTAGTCGGGGACGGCGGGGAGGCGCTCGACCGGTCGCGGCCAGCCGTAGCCCTTGGCCGACGGCTCGGGGTCGCCGGCCAGGTCGACCGGGATGGGGGTCCAGTATTCGCCGGGCCGCGGTTCGTCGGGCTGGTCGCGGTAGGCGGGGCGGACCCAGCCCTCAACGCGGTCGCCGTAGCGTTCCGCCCTCGGCGCGGGAACCGGCTCGGGGACGGGCGCGAGCTCGGGCTCGAGATCGAGTCCGGGGTCGAGGTCGGGGTCGAGAACGAGCCCGGGATCGGGCTCGAACCCGGGCTCGGGGTCGCGCTCGGCTTCCGTTTCCGCCTCGACCTCGAACTCCTGCTCGCCGACCGTGGCCGCCTGGCTCACCGTGCTGTCCGCTCGCCCGGCGCCGATTTCCGACATTTCCGCTTCGGGGGAGAAATCGGCGTCGAAGCCCTCGTCGGCGGCGAATCCGATTGACGCCAGGCCGCCATCGTCGTCCTCTTCGGACAGGTGGCGGATCGGCTGCGCTTCCTTTGCCGCGGCCGCCACCAACGCCCGCCGTCGGCCTCGCCGGGACCGACGGGACATTTCGGGCATCACCGGCCCCGGGACGGCACTCTCCTCGACCGGCGCCGCCGAGCGGCGCCGCGCCGGCTCATCGACCGGTTGGCGACGCGGCGCCTCCTCGATCGAGACGCCCGACCGGCGAAGCGCCGCCTCCTCGACCGAGACACCCGACCGGCGAAGCGCCGCCTCCTCGACCGAGACGCCTGACTGTGGAAGCGCCGCCTCTTCGACAAGTGCCCCCGACCGGCGAAGCGCCGGCCCCTCGACCGAGGCCCCCGACCGGCGTCGCGCCGGCCCCTGGACCGAGGCACCCGACCGGCGACGCGCCGTCTCTCCGACCGGGACCCCCGAGCGGCGGCGTGTCGGCTCCTCCGCCGGCCGGCCCGACGTGAGCGCCGGGCGCCTCCGGGGCGCCTCGATCGCCCGCGCCTGGCGGCGGCGCGAGCCCCGGCCCCGGCCCCGGCCGCCGAACAGGATCGCCCGGAAGCTGATCAATGTGGCGAGGCCACCTGCGATGAGGGCGAGCCCGGCCGCGGTCATCCAGTTCGTCACGACCGGAGTAACGAATAGGGCATTGGGTGCGAAACGCACCCGTAGCGACGCCCGCCCGGCGCGGCATTACGATCACCGGTGAGGCTCCTTCACGACCGTTCATGAACCGCGAGGATCACCCGTGACGACGCAGCAGGACTCGGCCCAGGCCGACATCCACACCACCGCCGGGAAGCTCGCCGACCTCGAGCGGCGCACCGACGAGGCCGTGCACGCCGGTTCGGCCCGGGCGGTCGAGAAGCAGCACGCCCGGGGCAAGAAGACCGCCCGCGAGCGGATCGAGCTGCTGCTCGACGAGGGCTCGTTCGTCGAGCTCGACGAGCTGGCCCGGCACCGCACCACCAACTTCGGGCTCGACAAGAACCGGCCCTACGGCGACGGCGTGGTCACCGGCTACGGCACCATCGACGGCCGACAGGTCTGCGTCTTCTCGCAGGACTTCACGGTCTTCGGCGGCTCGCTCGGCGAGGTCTTCGGCGAGAAGATCGTGAAGGTCCTCGACCTGGCCATGAAGATCGGCTGCCCGATCATCGGGATCAACGACTCCGGCGGCGCCCGCATTCAGGAGGGCGTGGTCGCGCTCGGCCTCTACGCCGACATCTTCTTCCGCAACGTGCGGGCGAGCGGCGTCATCCCGCAGATCTCGCTGATCATGGGCCCGTGCGCGGGCGGCGCCGTCTACTCCCCCGCGATCACCGACTTCACGGTCATGGTCGACCAGACGTCGCACATGTTCATCACCGGTCCCGATGTGATCAAGACGGTGACCGGCGAGGAGGTCGGCTTCGAGGAGCTGGGCGGCGCGCGTACGCACAACTCGCGCAGCGGAAACGCCCACTATCTGGCCTCCGACGAAGAGGACGCCATCGATTACGTACGCGCATTGCTGTCCTATCTGCCGTCCAACAACCTCGATGAGCCGGTCGTCTTCGAGGAGCTGTCCACGCTTTCGCCGACCGACGACGATCTCGCGCTCGATTCGCTGATCCCGGATTCGGCCAATCAGCCGTACGACATCAAGAAGGTCGTCGAGAACGTGGTCGAGGATTTTCTCGAGGTGCAGCCGCTGTATGCGCAGAACATCGTGGTCGGCTTCGGCCGGGTCGAAGGGCGCCCGGTCGGCGTGGTCGCCAATCAGCCCATGCATCTGGCCGGCACACTCGACATCGCGGCGAGCGAGAAGGCGGCCCGATTCGTGCGCACCTGCGACGCCTTCAACATTCCGGTGGTGACCTTCGTCGATGTGCCCGGCTTCCTCCCGGGTACCTCGCAGGAATGGGACGGCATCATCCGGCGGGGGGCGAAGCTCATCTACGCGTACGCCGAAGCGACCGTTCCGAAGGTCACCGTCATCACTCGGAAAGCGTACGGTGGCGCGTACGACGTGATGGGTTCGAAGCATCTCGGCGCGGATCTGAACTTCGCCTGGCCGACCGCCCAGATCGCGGTGATGGGTGCGCAGGGCGCCGTGAACATTCTTTATCGCGGGCAGATCGACAGTCCCGAGCGGCGGGCCGAGCTCATTCAGGAGTACGAGGACACGCTCGCCAATCCCTATATCGCGGCCGAGCGCGGTTACGTGGACGCGGTCATCCGGCCGTCGTCGACGCGGGTGCAGGTCACCCGGGCATTGCGCACGCTACGGACCAAGCGGGAGACGCTGCCGCCGAAGAAGCACGGCAACATTCCCCTTTAGCCGGTCGCGGCTTCAGCCGGTCGCCGCTTCGGCCGATCGCGGCTTTAGCCGGTCGCAGTGGGCAGCCATTGCCCGGCCAGCAGGAAACCGCCGGCCACGAGGGCGGCCAGGTCGACCAGGAGAAAGACGCCGACCCAGAAAAGGGCCGGGACGTGCGTGATGTGGGCGAGCTGGTCGGCGTCCGATTCGGGCATCCGGCCGCGGCTGCGCAGGCTCTGCAGCTCGAAGACGGGACGGACACCCCCGAACAGCAGGAACCAGACGCCGACGTACGCGAAAGCCGCCTGCACCTGCGGTGATGCGTACCAGGAGACGATGAAGACGATCGCGCCGGTGATCAGCAGCGAGACCACGCCGAACAGGTTCCGCACGTTGATCAGCATGAGCAGCAGCAGCACCACGGCCAGCCAGAGCAGCAGCGTGATCCGGTTGCCGCCGAGCAGCCAGGCGCCGAGCACGCCGATCAGGGAAGGCGCGATGTAGCCGCCGAGCAGCGTCAGCATCATCCCCGGCCCGGTCGGGCGACCGGACGAGAGGGTGAGGCCGGACGTGTCGAACTCCAGCCGGATGCCGCGGAGCCGGCGCCCGGTGAGCAGCGCCATCAAAGCGTGGCCGCCCTCGTGCGCGATGGTCACCGCGTTGCGAGCCACCCGCCAGACCGGGCGGAAGGACACCGCCAGCAGGGCGGCCAGGGCCGTGAGCAGCACGAGCAGGGCGGGCGGGTCGGGCTGAGCGCCGAGCAGCTTGTCCCAGAGATCAGTCACACCGTCGATCGACACCCGGGGACTGTAGCCGATCGCGCTATGCGCTGGCCTTTTCCGGTGGCCGTCGGGTCGGCGCCCGATCAGACGCGGCGGCGGGCGACCGTCTGCGTCGCGCGCGCGACCGCGGGGGTGGCGTCGGTCCGTCGTAGCATCGAGCGGGCGGCGAGGACGCCGCCGGCTAGCACGACCAGGCCGGCGAGAACGAGAAGAACGGTGAGCGCGCTGGTGGCCGCGACCAGGATCCCCAGGTCGGCGACCGCGACCAGCATCCAGAGACCGATCGTGGGCTTACTGCCGTGCCGTCGGCAGTTCATGACTGCACCTCCATCCGTGATGCCGAATGAATTACCCATTCATCCGGCTTCACGCACATCGGCGCGCCAATCAGCGGCTATTTTGGCTGAAAGCCCTGGTAGAGCAGCTGAAGATCGCTCTGCGCGGCACCCCAGTCCTCCGGCGACACATACCAGGAGAGCGAGTACGCCCGGCTGTCGTCGACCCGGATGTTGCGCTTCACCGCGTGCTGCGGGTTCCCGCTGTTCGTGGTGTACGTGAACTCCCAGTCGGCGGCCGAGTCGAAGTCGCGGTAGGTCACCCGGACCAGCTTGATCAGCCCGTAGTTGCGGTAGCCCCCACGCCGCGACGCTTCCTGCGTCTTCCAGTCCTGGTACGCATCTGCCTGCGGCGACCCCGAGCGGTCCACGATCAGCAGCCGGTTGTTCCACCGGAACTCGAGCGACGACCCGCTGCCGCCGGAGATCTTCGCGCCGCTGGGGATCGGAATCGTGTAGCCCGGCGCGCTGCCGGAGGCCTTCTGGGTGTAGATGCGCCACCCGGCGGGCAGGACGAGGTTGCCCGGCGCGCTCGAGGCCGCCGGGGACGCCGGCGCGCTCGACGGTTTCGCCGAGGTCCCACCTCCGGCGGGCGGCTGGGCCGCACCGGCGGACGGTTTGCCGGTGCTGGTAGCGGCGCCGTTGCCCTTGCCGTTCGCACTGCCACTGGCATTGCCACTGCCGTTGCCACTGCCATTGCCGGCGCCGGCGGCCGTGGGCGCGGCGGTCGGCTTGGTGCCGGGTTCGTCGTCGTTGCCGAACGCCTTGACGCCCAGCGTGACCACCAAAATCAGAATGAGCAGCAGAATTCCGGCCCCGATGCCCGCCTGCGGATAGGTGAGCCGAGTCCCGAAGACGGTGACCCCACCCCGCGACGACGGCCGCACCTCCATCGGACGCCAGGCCGGCCGCGTCGACCGGTTGATCGCCGGGACCGGCGAGATGGGCTCGATCGCCTCATCGTCGTCCCGGGTGGCCTTGGTCCGGCGCGGGGAAGCGGGCTGGATCTTCGTGGTTCGGGCCTTGGCCGCTTCCGGCTTGGTCCCGAGCGCGGCGTTCGCTTTCGGCTCGTTGCTCGTGTCGGCCGCGGCGTTCGCGTCGGTCTCGGCGTTTGCGTTCGTCTCGGCGTTCGCGTTGGCCTTGGATCCGGGGTTCGCGTCAGCCGCGGCGGTCGCGTCGGATCCGGCTTTGGCGTCGGCATCGGCCGTCGCGGCGAGCTCGGCCTTGGCGCCAGGCTTGGGCGCAGCGTTCGAGTCGGCACCGGATTTCTGCTTGGCATCCGGCTCGTGGAGCTGAGGGTCGGCTCCGGCATTGTCGCTGACCTGCTCCGACTCGGACTTCGTGGCCTCATCTTCGGTGGCGGGCTCGGCGGCCTTCTGATCCGCCTGATCCGCGCTCTCCGGCTTGACCTCAGCCGGCGCCGTCACCGCAGCCGGCGCCGTCACCGCAGCTGCCTTCGCGGCAGCGCCCTTGAGCTGAGACGATTTGGCCGACTTGGACCGGTTCCGCTTGGTCGGCGTTGCCGCCTTGTTCGCGGCAGCCGTCTTCTCAGAGGCATTTTCGGCGGCAGCGGTCTTCTCCGACGCCGCTGCTTCCTCTGCGGGTGCTGTTTTCTCGGCAGAGGTCACGTTCTCCGGAGACGCCGCCCTCTCCGGAGCTGTCGTCTTCTCTGGAGCGGTCGTCTTGTCCGGTGCTGTCGCGTTCTCTGGAGCTGTCGTCTTGTCCGGAGCTGTCGCCTTCTCCGGAGCTGTCGCCTTCTCCGGAGCTGTCGCCTTCTCCGGAGTTACAAACTTGCCGGCAAGCGCAGCCTTGTCCGTGGTCGCCGGTAGGACGATTTCCGGTTTGTCGGGACTTTCGACCTTCTCCGGAGTAGCCGTCGACGCGGCGGCCGCTTTGGGCTCCGCCGGGACCGCCTTTGCTGGGGGCGTCGTCGGGGTTTGCTTCTTCGGCGCGGGAACGATCGTGGTCGCGTCGCCGGAGGGCACCGCCAGCGGGCCGACGATGCTGGTGGCGTCGACCGGGCCGACAACCGTGGTGCGGTCCGCGGGAGGGCCGACCACCGTCGTGCGGTCCGCGGGCGGAGCGACCACCGTCGTGCGGTCCGCGGGTGGGCCGACCACCGTCGTGCGGTCGGCGGGCGGGCCGACCACCGTCGTGCGGTCGATGGGTGGGCCGACGACCGTGGTGGGGTCGGCGGGCGGGGCTTCCCCGCGGGTGACCAGGGCAGTTGCGTCGGCCAGGGACTGCTCGTGCTCGGGGGCCGCCTGGCGGCGGCGGTTCGCTGCCACGTCGGCGGCGGTGAAGCCGGCGGCGCCACGGGTCGTCCTGGCCGGCGGGGTCACGGGCGGCGGAGTCACGGGCGGCGTCGGGCGGGCCGCCGGCGGCTGGCCGGGTGTGATCGGGGACGCTTCTCGCGTACCGAATCGTCTTGGTGCTCTGTCTTCTCGGACTGGTGGCGTGTCGACTCTCGTGGCGTCGAGTGGCTGGGCGTCGACCTTCGGTCCGTCGACGCGCGTGGGTCGATCGGCCGGCGGGCGGCCGACCTGTGCCTTGCCCGGCACATAAACCGGCGGCCGGCCCTCGCCGACCGCCGGGCGTCCCCCCGACACGGGCGGGCGGCCCGGCGGATCGACCGGACGGGCGGGCGCCACCGGTGGCCTCGGACCGGGCACGACCGGAGTCGACCCGGTGGGCGCCATCAGACCACCCAGGCGGTCACGACCGACGCCCGGACGGCGCATGGTCGGACTCATCGGGAAGGCAAGCTTCGTACGGCGGCCGGCGGCCCGGTTGAGCAGGCGCTCGGCCTCCTCCGCGTTGATCCGGTGCGTCGGGTCCTTGCGCAGCAGCCCGTTGAGCACCGGCTTGAGCGGGCCGGCGTTGCGCGCGGGCGGCGGATTTTCCGTGGCCAGGGCCGCGAGCGTGGCGATCGCAGAAGGGCGCGCGAACGGGGACGTGCCCTCGACCGCGGCGTAGAGAGTGGCGCCGAGCGACCACAGGTCGGCGGCGGGACCCGCTGTGCCGTCGCGGGCCCGCTCGGGCGCGATGTAGGCCGGCGAGCCGAGCACGAGGCCGGTGCGGGTGACATTGGGATCGCCGGGGACGGTCGCCAGGCCGAAGTCGGTGAGCACGACCCGGCCGTCGGCGCCGAGCAGCACGTTGCCCGGCTTGACGTCGCGGTGCACGACGCCGGCGCGGTGCGCGGCCCGCAGCGCCCCCAGCACGCCGAGGCCGATCTCGGCGGCGCGGACCGGATTGAACGGCCCGTCGGCGGCGAGCGTGTCCTGCAGCGAGCGGGACGCCACGTACTCCATGACGATCCACGGGTCCGCATCTGTACGGAGGACGTCGAAGACGCGTACCACGTTGATGTTGTTGAGCCGGGCGATCGCCCGCGCCTCGCGCAGTGACCGCTCGCGCATCTCCTGCCGCTCGGCCGGAGTCAGACCGGGCGGCGGAACCAGCTCCTTGATGGCCACGTCGCGGTGCAGCACGACATCGGTCGCACGCCAGACGCGACCCATCCCGCCCTGACCGAGCGGCGCGACAAGCCGGTAACGGTCAGCGACAACGGCTGGGGGAGAAGAAGACATCGGAAGGAAAATACCCGGTCATGTCCAGCGACAGCGAATCGATCAGCCGAGTGTGGGACGCGTGTCACCGGACATCCCCCGCGACGTCGTACGCTCGGTCGATGGATGAGGAACCGCTGGTCAGCGTAGTCCGGGGCAACCCGACCGATCTCGAGCTGGCCGCGCTGGTCGCCGTGGTCGCGGCCCGATCCACCTCGTTGAATACAATTTCGCCGCGCCCGGCCGTCTCCTCCTGGGCAGCCTCCGCCCGCCCGGCGCGCGCGCCTCGCTCCTGGAGGCAGTCCGCGCTCCCCCGATAGATCCTCAATCATCGATCGTTTCCGACTGTCCACAGGCGCAGAGTGGGTGCCCCGGGACTGGCGGTGACCGACTACGCTCACCAATGCGTCGCTGATGTCCGGCGTCGGTGAGGTATTACGTCGGGGGAGGCGAAGATGATCCCGGAGGAGGACCGCGGTCCCGCTTGGCTGCGCGACTACGGGTACACGGATTTCAGCCAGATCGAGGCCGACATCCAGGCGATGGAGCACTTTGCCGCCAAGTTGTCCGCCAACGTGAAGGACAACTACGCCCCGCACTTGACCACCGTGACCGACGCGATGTCGACCCGCCTACCGGATCCCCCGAGCGAGTTCATCGAGTTGCTGACGTTCTTGTTCGTTCACAATGACGCGCAGAACGTTGCTCACCAGAATGTATACAGCTACGCAAACAAGACGCAGGGTTTCGCAACCGCCGCTGAAGACATCTCAAAGGAATACCGAGGCTCCGACGCATTCTCGCATGCCAAGGTCCGGGATGTGGATAAGGCGTTTGACAAAGTAGGCATCCCGCCTGCACCTGACGAAGGGGGAGCGGCCTGATGCTCGAAGCAGCCGGCGGAGGCGGCGGCACTCCTTGGGAATCGATGACGATCGACAAGATGCAGTCGCTAATTCAGAATCCCGATACTGGTGCGCAATGGAACCTCGTTGACGGCTGGAATAAATCAGCCGAGTTGCTCAATGAGCACCGGTTCCAAGTCCAAAGCTATAGAGACAACCTTGCAGCGGCTTGGCCCCCACAGAAAAGTTCAGCCGCGGCCGCATACATCGCCCGCCTTGATGACTTAATTAAGAACCTAACCGATACTTATGAGGCATCACTGGCTAACCACGACGCCTTCTCATCGGTAACAGGCTCGATCTATCAAGCTCAAGTACAGATGGACAAGATATATCAGGAGTATAAGAGCAATGAGACCGCGCTAACCGCGTATAACGCAAAGATGCAGGCGAAACAAGAAAGTTCCGATCCGCAGCCGCGCCCCAGCCCCAGCCCCAGCCCCAGCGGAGAAGAACCGCCCGTAGCCCCTGGGCGCCAGGAAGAGTTGAGGCTGCAAGCAGTCACATTGTTGAGCGGCGTGAGTTCTGATTTGGCGCAGGCTCAGGTTCGGATCGTTAAGCCGAGACCTTACGAGCCGGAGCTGGTTGAAGAAAAGTCGAAGCCGAATGATGGTGGTGGTTATGTCGCCCCGCCAATTCCTCCGATTACGCCGGTTCCAGTTGATACTGGCTCATCTTCGTCCTCGGCGTTGAATCGCCCTTCAGCCCCTTTTCCGACGCCGCCGAACAACGTCAATCCGCCGGTCACGCAGCCAGGCCTAAGCACTCAGCCGGGCTTGATCCTCGGCGGGGTTCAGCCCCTGCAACCGGCTGCACCCACCAGCGGCTTTAACCCGATTGCACCAGCTCTTCCGGGCGGCACCGGCGGCCACCTTCCCAATCCAGGGCTCCTCTCTCCGAGCACCGGCCTCCTCCCGAGTGAGGGCGCTACTTCGAAAGCGGCGTCACCCAACGTCGGGCGCGGAGTCGTCGTGCCACGCGAAGGGGTTGTGCGTCCGGGCATGCGACTCCCCGAAGGGGGCATGCGCGTGATGGCACCGGGCGGCGTCATCGGCGGTGCTCCGACGGTTGGTATCGGTCAACCTGGCGGTGGCCGGGCCGGAACGGGTCAGCCTGGTACTGGACGCGTCGGCGCGCGTCGCATCAATCCCGTTGGTGGTGTGATCGGGGAAGGCGAAGGACCTCTGGGCGCCCGGCGCAGTGTGGGCGCAGGCCCCAGCGGCGGGACGCCAGCCGAACACGCCACCATTTATGGGCAGGGCGCCGGCCGACGGTCCGGGCATCGGGAAGAATCTGCAGGCTCGCATTGGGATCCGGACAATCCGTGGGAGACCGCTGAGGGCGTTGAGCCGGTTGTCCTTCCTCCACGAGAACAGCGAATCGATCCTGGACCGGCGATCGGGCTCGGCTAAGTATGCGACTCAAGGCCATGGCGGCCGCGGAGGTAATCGCCCTTGCGGTCGTAGTCACGCTTCCATCCTCCCCTGCTGTTGCAGACAGCTTCCGAGACGACCAGTGGTACTTAAAAAGCTTGAGTATCTCGCGCGCTCACGCAATCAGTAGGGGTGCTGGCGTAGTAGTCGGCCTGGTAGATACCGGGGCGTATCCACATCCAGACATCACGAGGAATCTCCTGCCGGGAACGACGTTGATTCCAGGCGAGAATGGTGACGGCCGCAGCGACAAAGGCGGCCACGGGACAAACATGGCGGCCCTAATTGCCGCTCACGGACGAGGGCCAAACGACGGCATTCTAGGAATAGCACCCGCAGCCAAGGTGCTACCAATCAAGATCTCTAACGACGAAAAGTCGATACCGTCAGCGAAGGTTATCGGAGATGGTATAGACTGGGCCGTCGCCAACAAGGCTTCAGTCATAAATGTATCCGCCGTCGCCGGGCCCGCCTTTGAGATCGAAGACGCCGTCGCTGCAGCAATCAAGGCCAACATAGTTGTCGTGGCCGGCGTGGGCAACGCGTCAAGCTCCGCGCTCGTCGGTTATCCTGCGGCGATTGACGGCGTTCTAGCCGTCGGAGCGACTGGCCGAGATGGAAAGCACGCATCACTTTCGGTCAAGGGCGCGAAGGTGCAGATTTGCGCTCCGGGCGTTGATATTACGACGGCGGAACCAGAGCGCAGGTACGTTGACGTTGACGGAACATCCGCATCAACCGCGATTGTTTCTGGAGCCGCGGCACTAGTTAGAGCCAAGTTCCCTCACCTCTCAGCACCTGAAGTTATTAACCGATTGACCGCCACAGCCGACGATATTGGGCCGCCTGGGCGGGACGACGAATGCGGGTATGGGCGGCTCAACATCGTTCGGGCGTTGACTGCTGACGTACCTCCGCTTGGGAAAGCGAATCCCCCAACCTCGGCTACCCCGTCCGCAGCCGCCAGCGGTGGGGCGCCCCCCGGGTATATCGATCCTGGGGCTACCACTGCTGCCCAAGAACCCAGAGCTGAGGAATCTTCGTCTTCCTCCGGTGCTCTCCCCCTTGTTCTGGGGGTCGTTGCTGGGCTTCTTGCGGCCGGCGGCCTCGTCGCCTTCCTTGTCGTTCGGCGGCGGCGGGGCTTCTAGCATGGGAAAAGCTGGTTGAAACGCGCGTTCTGCACCCCTTTCGCCTGGCTGGGGTCTGTAGCCTTCTAGAGGTGGGAAACGACATCGCGTACCGATTGGTCCTTGCCTCGGCCAGCCCGGCACGGCGGGGGCTCCTCAGCGCGGCGGGGATTGACGCTGAGGTCATGGTCAGTGGGGTTGACGAGTCGACCGTGGAGGCCGAGGACGCGTTTGAGCTCTGCCTGGCGCTCGCGCGGATGAAGGCTCGGACGGTTGCCGCCGATTTGCCGGCCGATCCGGGGATTCTGGTGCTCGGGTGTGACTCGGTGCTGGCCTTCGAAGGGGAGATCTTCGGGAAGCCGGCCGATGCGAACGAGGCGGCCAAGCGGTGGACGATGATGCGCGGGCGCTCCGGTGTGCTGCACACCGGGCATCACCTCACGGGGCTGGTCAGCGGCAAGCAGGCCGAGGCGGTCGGGACGACCGTGGTGCACTTCGCGGACGTGACCGACGAGGAGATCGCGGCCTACGTGGCCACCGATGAGCCGCTCAACGTTGCCGGGTCGTTCACGATCGACGGGCGCGGTGGGGCGTTCGTCGAGCGCATCGAGGGCGACCCGGGCAACGTCATCGGGCTGTCGCTTCCGCTGCTGCGCAAGCTGCTCATCGAGATGGGTGTCTCGATCACCGATCTCTGGAGAGCGTAGAAGGAAGCGTAGAAGGATCAGCGAACGCTTCGGGCGAACTCCCGCGCCGCCCAACCCACGGCGGCGGCGGCCAGCACGGCCATGATGAGCAGGCCCTGCCACACCGCCGACGATCCGAGGTCGCCGCGGAACAAGGCGCGCGTTCCGTCTACGGCCCACGAGAACGGGTTCCAGTCGGCTATTCCCTGGAGCCAGCCCGGCGCGTACGTCAAAGGCAGCAAGATGCCGGACAGCAGCAGCACCGGCTGGGCCACCGTGTTCATCAGCGGCGCCAGCGCGTCCTCGCTCTTCACCTTGAGGGCGATCCCGTAGCTCAGCGCCGAGGTCATCAGCGAGATCAGGGCCAGCATCAGGTAGGCGAGCAGCAGGTTCCCGAGGAACACCCGCAGGTCGAAGAGCAGGGCCAGCAGGGTGATGATCACGGCCTGGGCGATCAGCGAGACGACGTCGCGCAGCGAGCGGCCGAGCAGCAGTGCCAGGCGGCTGACCGGGGTCACGCGGGAGCGCTCGATCACGCCGGCGCGCAACTCGGCGATCAGGCCGAAACCCTGGAACAGGCCCCCGAAGATCGCGAGCAAGACCAGAAGACCGGGCACGAATATCTCGTACGCCTGGGCGTTGGTGCTCACCTGAAGTGCGGGTTTGAGCAGCGGCGCGAACAGCAGCAGGTACATCACCGGCTGGAAGACGCCTACGAAGATCCACACGGGGTTGCGCAGGAGCAGCTGCATCTGACGCTGGAAGATCAGTGACGTGTCGCGGAACAGTTTCATGGCTCAGCTCTCCCGCAGGGATCGGCCGGTCTTGGTCAGGAAGACGTCGTCGAGGCTGGGCCGGTGCAGCTCGATGGTGCCCAGCGGCACGTCGGCGGCGTCCAGCGCGCGCAGGATCTGCGGGATCGCCACCGCGCCGTCCTCCACGTAGAGCCGCACGCTGTCGTCGTGCTTCTCGATCTTGTACTCCGCCAGAGCTGCCGCCGCCGCGTCGACAGCTCCGAGGGGCAGGCCGACCCGCACCACGTCGCCGGAGATCTCGCGTTTCAGCGAAGCCGGCGTGCCGGACGCGACGATCTCGCCGTGGTCCATGATGGAGATCCGGTCGCACAGGGCGTCGGCCTCGTCGAGGTAGTGCGTGGTGATGAAGACGGTCATGCCCTCCTCGCGGAGGCGGCGCACCTCGTCCCACATGTGCGCGCGGCTCTGCGGGTCGAGGCCGGTGGTCGGCTCGTCCAGGAAGACGACCCGGGGCTCGTGGATGATGCCGAGCGCGATGTCGACCCGACGCCGCTGGCCCCCGGAGTACGTCTTGCACTTCCGGTCCGCGTACTCGCTCAGTTGAAAGCTCTCGAGGACCGCCGCCGCACGCTGCTGGGCCGTCGCCTTGCTCGCGCCGTAGAGGCGCGCCTGGAGGACGAGCTCCTCACGCGCGGTGGAGTCGTCCCAGGTGCTGCCGCCCTGCGCCACATAGCCGATGCGCCGGCGCACCTGGCCGGGATCGGTGCGCAGATCGGCGCCGGCGATCGTGGCCGTGCCCCCGTCCGGCTCGATCAGCGTGGCGAGCATGCGCAGCGTGGTGGTCTTTCCGGCGCCGTTCGGCCCGAGGAAGCCGAAGATCTCGCCCTCGGAAACGTCGAGGTCCACGCCGCGTACGGCCTCGACGATCTTTTTCTCGCGCCCCTGGCGCGACGTGAACGACTTGCGCAACCCGCGAGTCTCTATCATCCCGGAAGCGTACGATGTTCAACTTTTACTAGTCAAACTTGATTAACGGCTCACCGGACTCGATCTTTCCGGCGGTACGCTCGCACCAGGCGATCTCGGCTTCGGCCCGGTTGATCTGCAGTTCCCACATCCAGTTGACGTAGACCGGCTTCTGATCGGCCCACTCGGCCGCCGTCGCCGCCTCGAGCTGCTGCACGCCGGCCCGCAGCTGCACCGCCCGGTTGCGCAGCGCGGCCGCGGCCTCGGACGCCGGAAGCGCCGGCAGGAACGCGAACGCCGCCAGGAACGGGTCGGGGGCCGGAGCCATGTTCCACCAGTTGCCGCGCAGGAGCGACTGGAATTCGATCGAGCCCTTCTCGGTGATCACGTACGACGTACGCGCCGGCCGCCCGCCGACCTGCTCGGTGCCGACCTCCCGAATCAGGCCCTCCTCGGCCAGCTTGCGCAGCGCGTGATAGATCGACCCCGGTTGCACGTTGGCCCATTTGTCCGCGCTCCAGCTGAGCAGCTCGCGCCGCACGTCGTAGCCGTGGACGGGCTGCATCCACTGCACCAGCCCGAGGATCATCATGCGCGTAGCGGACACTACTTCAGAGTAGAACTGCGCGACGCTGGCACTAAGCTCAGGCCGTGCGCAAGGTATTGATCGCCAACCGAGGCGAGATCGCCGTCCGGGTCATCCGGGCCTGTCAGGACGCGGGCCTCGCCAGCGTCGCCGTCTACGCCGACAGCGACCGCGACGGTCTGCCGGCCCGGCTCGCCGACGAGGCTTACGCCCTGGGTGGCGACACCCCGGGCGACAGCTATCTGCGCATCGACAAGCTGCTCGACGTCGCGGCCCGCAGCGGCGCCGACGCGGTGCATCCGGGCTACGGCTTCCTCTCCGAGAACGCCGAGTTCGCCCAGGCCGTGATCGACGCCGGGCTCACCTGGATCGGTCCCACCCCGCAGGCGATCCGCGACCTCGGCGACAAGGTCACCGCCCGGCACATCGCCCAGCGGGCGGGTGCGCCGCTGGTCGCCGGCACCGCCGAGCCGGTGGCCGACGCGGCCGAGATCGTGGCGTTCGCCGAGGAGCACGGCCTGCCGGTCGCGATCAAGGCGGCCTTCGGCGGCGGCGGCCGGGGACTCAAGGTGGCGCGCACGATCGAGGAGATCCCGGCGCTGTTCGAGAGCGCGACCCGCGAGGCGGTGGCGGCCTTCGGGCGGGGCGAGTGCTTCGTCGAGCGCTATCTCGACCGCCCCCGGCACGTCGAGGCCCAGGTGCTCGCCGACACGCACGGCAACGTCGTGGTCGTGGGCACCCGCGACTGCTCGCTGCAGCGCCGCCACCAGAAGCTGGTCGAGGAGGCTCCGGCGCCGTTCCTCAGCGAGGCGCAGCGGGCCCAGATCCACTCGAGCGCCAAGGCGATCTGCCGCGAGGCCGGTTATCACGGCGCCGGTACGGTCGAATACCTCGTCGGGCAGGACGGCACGATCTCGTTCCTCGAGGTCAACACGCGACTGCAGGTCGAGCATCCGGTCAGCGAGGAGACGGCCGGGCTCGACCTGGTGCGCGAGCAGTTCCGCATCGCCGACGGCGCCGTGCTCGCCATCACCGAAGATCCGGTGCCGCGCGGGCACGCGATCGAGTTCCGCATCAACGGCGAGGACCCGGGCCGCGGGTTCCTGCCGGCGCCGGGCACGGTCTCGGCGCTGGCCTGGCCGTCCGGTCCGGGCGTGCGGGTCGACGCGGGCGTCGAGTCGGGCAGCGTGATCGGCGGCAACTTCGACTCCCTGCTGGCCAAGATCATCGTGGTCGGCGCGACCCGGGAGGAGGCGCTCGAGCGGGCCCGCCGGGTGCTCGACGAGACCGTGGTCGAGGGCATCGCGACGGTGCTGCCCTTCCACCGCGCGGTGGTGCGCGACGAGGCGTTCACGTCCGAGCCGTTCACCGTCCACACGCGCTGGATCGAGACCGAGTGGGCGGGCGGCGTGGAGCCGTTCGGCGCGGCGGCGCCTTCCGGCCCGCCGGCCGAGCGCGAGACCGTCGTGGTCGAGGTGGGCGGCCGGCGACTCGAGGTGAGCCTGCCCAAAAACCTTTTCGGCGGTACGCCCACCGGCGCGACCGCCCGTCCGACAGCACGTCGATCCGGGGGCGCGGCCGCGGCCGCGGGTGCCGGCGGCGCCGCGGCGCTGACCGCCCCGATGCAGGGCACGATCGTGAAGGTGGCCGTCTCCGACGGCGACCAGGTGCAGGAGGGCGACACCATCGTCGTGGTCGAGGCGATGAAGATGGAGCAGCCCTTGCCGGCCCACAAGGCCGGCACGGTGTCGGGCCTGGCGGTCGAGGTGGGCGCCACGGTCACGGCGGGCACGGTGATCTGCGCGATCGACTGAGCCTCTACGGCGCGTAGTGGCGGTTGAGCTCGGAGAAGAGGTGGCGGGCGGTCTCGGCGGGGTCGAGGTCGCGGTCGGGGAAGGCGCCGCTGAGCCAGAGCGTGGCGAAGCCGTGCGCCATCGACCAGGCGGCCAGCCCGGCAGTGCGCACGTCGGGCGGGGCGGTCTCGGCGGTGCCCGGTTTGGCCGGCCGCGCGGCGGCGTCGGCCGAGTGCGGCGGGAAGGTTGCGGTCCCTCCCGGCGCGGACGCGCTGAGGGCGGCGCGCGACCGGATCGGGGCGGTCCCTCCCGGCGCGGACTCGCTGGCGGCGCGGGACTGGATCGGGGCCAGGAAGCCGTCGGGCAGGTCGGAGACGGCGGCGTAGAGGGCGTCGGCGGCCTTGGCCCGCGCCGCGAGCAATGCCGGGTCGGCCGCGTGGTAGAGGTCGGTGCGGAACATCACCTCGAAGAGCGGCCGCTTGGTCACCGCGAAGCGGATGTAGGTGACGCCCAGCTCGACGAAGCTGTTGCTGGCCAGCCGCGACGTGGCGAGGGCCTTGGCCAGCTGCTCGAAGCCCTCGGTGGCCAGGGCGGTGAGCAGGCCCGCCTTGTCGCCGAAATGGTGGGTGGGCGCGGCGTGCGAGACGCCCGCCCGGCGCGACAGGTCGCGCATGCTCAGCGTGGCCACGCCGGTCTCGGTGATCGCTTCCTCGGCCGCCCGCAGGAGGGCCCGGCGAAGGTCACCGTGATGATAGGTCGCCTTCGGCATGGACGGCATTCTAACTAGCCGCTGACAAGATGCGGCCGCCGGGCGTGACCAGGGAAAGGGCGGGCCGTCGGTACGGGACCTACCGACGGCCCGGGCCGGCACACCGAGAACGGGGGACCCGGCGTCTCCGGCAATCTCACGGTACGCCGACGGGAGGCGAGCGAAAAATCCGCTGGGCGCCCTGGGATGAAATCCGGGGAAATAACCGGCGCGGGTCGGCCGGGGTCCGCAGTCGAGACCGAGACAATACCGTGTCAGTTATCACCGTCAGTCGGCGCTGATCAGGGCGCATGCTGTAACACAGCACATTCTCAGCTACGCCGGTCGACAATGTGGCGAGCCGGGAAGCCATGGGGGGAGGCGAGCCGATGACCGAACTGCTGACCATGATGGCTACTCCCGTGTGGGCGTACCTGGCGCTGTTCGGGTTTCTGACCGTCGATGCGATGGTGCCGGTGGTGCCGATCCAGGCGATCATGATCACATCGGGAGCGCTGACCGTCTACGGGAACCTCGATCTTGCTCCGGTGATTCTCATCGGGGCGGCCGGCATGTTCGCGGGCGACTCGATCGCCTACTTCCTGGGCCGGTCCACCGGGCGGGTCGGCCGCGGCTGGCTCGCCGGCCTGCGCGCCCGCTGCGCCCCCAAGCACGACGACGTCGCCCCGCGCGAGGTGTCCAAGACCCGCAAGGCCGCGGCCCGGTTCACCCGGGGGCTGCGCAAGCCGGGACCTCTGGTGCTGCTCCTGTGCCGGTTCGTTCCCGGCGGCCGGATGGCCGCCGGTTTTCATGCCGGTCGCACCGGCTACCCGATAAAGCTCTTCGCCCTGTACGACGGGGCCGCCGCGCTCTGCTGGGCGTCCTACGGCGGCCTGGTCGGGCACGTCGGCGGCACCGCCATCACCCAGTCGGCGTGGCGGCTCTTCGCGATCGCCGCCACGGCCGCGGTCGTCTTCGGCACCGCGGGCTGGATCCTGGCGCTCTTCGGCGGCCGCAAAGACGCCGACGCGGAGCTGGGGGCCGAGTCGGAGCTGGAGGCCGAGCTGGAGGCCGAACTGGAGGCCGAGGCGGGGCTCCAGGCGGAGGCCGAGCTGCAGGCCGCGGCCCAGCTTCAGGTCGACATCGCGGCCGCCGCGGCGGCGGCCGAGGCCGACGTCATTGCAGCTCGTGCTGCATCAGCTGACGGGCAGCTTCCGCGATCGACCCCGACAGCGACGGGTAGATAGTGATCGTGTGGGCCAGCTGGTCCACGGTCAGGTTGTTCTCGATCGCCATCGTGATGGGCAGGATCAGCTCGCTCGCCTTCGGCGCCACCACCACGCCGCCCACGATCTGACCGGTCGCCGGCCGGCAGAAGAGCTTCACGAAGCCGTCGTGCAGGTCGGCCATCTTGGCCCGGGCGTTGCCGGTCAGCGGGAGCATCACCTGGCGGGCCGGGGTGCGGCCGGAGTCCACCTCGTTCTGCGAGACGCCGACGGTGGCCAGCTCCGGGTCGGTGAAGACGTTGGCCGAGACCGTGCGCAGCCGCAGCGGCGCCACCGCCTCACCCATGGCGTGCCAGATCGCGATGCGGCCCTGCATGGCGGCCACGCTGGCCAGCGGGAGGACGCCGGTGCAGTCGCCGGCGCCGTAGATGCCCGGCACGTTGGTACGCGAGACCCGGTCGACGGTCAGGTAGCCCCCGGGGCCGACGTCCACCCCGTACTCCCGGAGACCCAGCTTGTCGGTGTTGGGGATCGCGCCGACCGCCATGAGTGCGTGAGAGCCCTCGACCGTACGACCGTCGGAAAGGGTGACCAGAACGCCGTCGCCCGTGTTCACCACCGACTCGGCGCGGGACTGGTTGAGGATCGTCATGCCGCGCTCGCGGAAGACCCGCTCGATCGCCATGGCCGCGTCCGCGTCCTCGTGCGGCATGACTCGCTCGCGGCTGGAGACCAGCGTGACCTTCGTGCCCATCGCCAGGTAGGCGCTGGCGAACTCGGCGCCGGTCACACCGGAGCCGACCACGATCAGGTGCTCGGGAAGCTCGGTGAGGTCGTAGACCTGCCGCCAGTCGAGGATGCGCTCGCCGTCGGGCCGGGCCGTGGCCAGCACGCGCGGGGTGGCGCCGGTCGCGATCAGCACGGTCGAGGCCTCGATCGCGTACATGTCGCCGCCGTCCGGCATGACCAGCACCTGATGGGTGTGGCCGAGCGTGTCCTCGCCGAGCAGCGCCCGGCCGTGGATGACCTCGACGCCCGCCTTGATCAGCTTGGCCTGGATGTCGCCGGACTGGGCGAGCGCCAGCTTCTTGACCCGCCTGTTGACGGCCACCGCGTCGACCGTCACGCCCTCGAGGCCGGCGGACCGGATGCCGAAGCGGTCGTTGTGCCGGTAGCCCGTCATGACCTCGGAGCTGGCGATGAAGGTCTTGGACGGCACACAGTCGGTCAGCACGCAGGCGCCGCCCGGACCGTCGGCCTCGACCAGCGTGACTTCCGCGTCGAGCTGCGCCGCGACCAGGGCCGCCTCGTAGCCGCCCGGTCCCCCACCGATGATGACGATCCGACTCACGACGTTCCCCTCTGTATTCCGGCGCAAAACCGGTGGCTTGTGCCGACACGCACTGCTTGTATTCTCCACGACCGCCGAGTGCGGCTATCGTCATCGCCGTGCGTCATTACGCCGCGTATGGCTCAAACCTCGACCCGGCCCGCATGCGGGCCTACTGTCCGCACTCGCCGATGGTCGGCGTCGGGTGGATAGAAGGCTGGCGCCTGACCTTTGCCGGTGAGGGGGAAATGGGCTGGGAGGGCGCGGTCACCACGATCGTCGAAGCCCCCGGCGAGCGCGTCTTCGTGTCGCTCTACGACGTGCATCCGTGGGACGCGTCACAGTTGGATGAAGTCGAGGGCGTGACCGCGGGGGCGTACCAGAAGCTCACCGTGCGTGTATCGACGCTCGAGGGTGAGTTCAGCGCCTGGGTGTACGTCTACGACGGTTACGAGGGTGGCCTGCCGACCGCGTGGTACCTCTCGGAGATCGCCAACGCCGCGGAGAAGGCGGGCGCGCCCGACGACTACGTCGAGAACCTGCGGCGCCGGCCGAGCCGCACGTCGACGCCCGAGGTCTAGACCGTTCAGGCCGGCCGCGCGCTCACGAAGGTGCGGTAGACGTTCGCGCGGTAGAGCGGCGTCATGCCCACCGCGAGGTAGAGCCGCACGGCCTGGGTCGGGTTCTCCAGATCGACGCCGAGCCCCGCTTTCGACCGGCCCTTGCCGGCGTAGACCGCGAACGCCCGGCGCAGGAGCGCCTCACCCACACCCCTTTGCCGGTACGCGCGAAGCACCGCCAGCCGTTTGACCCAGCCCTCGTTGTCATCCAGCCCCGCGTCCGACGACTGCAGCGAGCCGACCACCCGGCCGTCGACCTCGGCCACGAACCACTCGTCGTAGGAGACCGAGGGCTCCTGGCCGACCTGGGCGCGCCACGTCTCGTAGTCGACGCTGAGGTGGTCGGTGTCGCGGAACGCTTCCTCGATCACCGCGTGCAGGGCCCGCAGATCGGCCTCGTCATCGCCGCGCACCGGCCGCACCGTGATGCCGGCCGGCGGCACCGGCGGGGTCGGGTCGACGCCGGCGAGCGAGATCTGCATGCGGGCGTGCTGCTTGAGGAAGACGAGCCCGGCCTCGGTCAGCGCATCGATGTAGGGCTGCTCGGTCGGGATGGCCCCGGCGCGTACCTCATAGGGGTCGTGGCCGAGCTCGGCCGCCCGCTCGGCCATCCGGTCGAGCATGAGCGCGAGCAGAGGCCGCAGGGCCGGAAGGCCGCGCTCGGGCCAGACGAAGACCTCCAGGAAGTCGCGGTCGCCGCCGGTCGCGTTGCGCGGATAGGTCCAGCCGACGATCGCGCCGGACGCGTCGAGCGCGAGCCAGCTGTCGCGGGCCATGTCGGTGTGCGGCTCGGTGAGCACCTCACGCACCTCGTCGGCGGTGAAGTCAGGCTCGCCGATCGCCGCGATGTCGCTGGCGTGCACCAGGGCGAGAAGCTCGGGCACGTCATCGAGGGTCGGGCGGCGGGTGGTCCAGCCCTCGGGCAGCGCGGTGGTGGCGGCGGTCATCGCAGCATCGGACCATGGCGGGGGTGGCTTGGTCGAGTCAGTTTTTCGGGGCTTTGCTCTGCTTACTGATACGCGCTTCGGGGGTTTGCGGCACGCTGATGTACGCCGCTGCCTGCCGCATGCGCCCTTCTCCGCCCCAATCAGGCCCCTACGCACCCCCACCCCGTCACTGGGTGGGGTGAGATTACGGCTCGGGTCTGACACTTTCCGGCCGTTGTCCACACCGCGCGCGGGGCGAGCGTCAGCGGGCGGGGCGAGGCGGGGCGCGGGCGGCGCAGGGCGCAGGCGAGAGGGCGGAGCGCCGGCGGCCCGGAGCGCAGACTGACCGGAGCGCAGGCGGACCGGAGCGCACGCGGGGCTCTGGCGGGGTGAGACGCGGGCGGGGCGGGGCGGGGCGCAGGCGAGAGGGCGGAGCGCCGGCGGCCCGGAGCGCAGGCTGACCGGAGCGCAGGCGGGGCGCTGGCGGGGCGAGACGCGGGCGGGGCGGGGGCGCACGCGGGGCCGGGGCGCAGGCGAAGCGGGGACGAGACGCCGGCCGGGCGGAGCACGGGCGGACGAGCGTCAGCGGGCGAGACGCTGGCTGAGCGACTCCAGCAGCCCGACGAACTCGATCCGCTCCCCCATGTCCAGCGCCGCGTAGGCCTGGCCTGCTATCGCGTCCGCGACCGAGTCCGCCCACATCAGGCGGCGGACGATCGGGCCCGCCGGTGGGTACGGCGGCTGCCAGCCGAAGGCGACCGCGCCCGTCTCGCCCTCGGGGCCAGCGATGATGGCCTGCAGCGGGGTGAGCCCGCTGGCCCGTACGGCGACCAGGTGCACGCCGAGCCGGTGCTCGTGCAGCAGGTGCAGGATCACCGCGGCCCGCGCGCCCGGGGTCTGGTCGGGCACCGGCATCGCCCGCCACGCCGCGAACAGCGGGAGCCCGGCGTGCTCGACGGCGTCGACCACGCGGCCGGACAGCTCCAGCAACCGGCCCAGGCGGGGGAAGCCACCGATCTGCTCGATGCCCCATTTGCAGAGCTCGTGCTGGTGCCAGGTGGCCACCTCGACCGGCGCCGAGGTCTTGGCGGTCGCCTCCCAGCCGTCGATCACGGCCTCGGGGGCGATGAAGCCGATCGCCGCGGCGACGGTCTCCGGTCGTACTTCACCGAGCGCACCGGCTCGCGCAGACACGTGGTACGCCCATCCGGAGAGTCCCAGCAGGCGTGCGCGGCGCAGCGTCTGCGGTGACTCGGCGAAGGCACCGACGATCGTGGCGAGTCCCGTTCTGGCGTTGGCGGCAGCCTGTTCGGGGGTCACGCGCCCGATTGTGCTCTCCAACGCCCGATCTGGAAAATATTCTTTCCGTTACGGTCGGCGAAACCGATCAATCCGGTTCGTCCGATTCAAGATCTTCCAGAGCGGCCTGTACGTCGCCGACCTGTCGCCGGGCGGCCGCCGTCTCCCGTTCGGCGGACCGCCGGGCCTGCTTGCGCCGGGCCACGTCGGCCTGTGCCTCGGTGCGGCGCCGTTCCAGCTCGGCGAGCTCGGCGTCCAGGTCCTCGACCAGGTGCTCGGCGTCCCGCTCGGCGGCTTCCGCCCGCTCCAGCTGCTCGTCGGCGCGGCGCTCGGCGGCCTGGGCGGCGGCCAGCTCGCGGCGCAACGTCCGCTGCTTGTGCTCGAACTCGCGGCGGCGGCGCTCGGCCGCGGCCCGCTCCCGGGCGGACTGCTGCGGGAACTCGACGACCTCGCCGGTCCCGTTGTCCTCCTCGGTCTCGACGTCGGCATCGTCGTCGACCGGGGTGTCGTCGGTGACCAGCCGCAGGCGAGGGCGGGGGACCTCGCCGAAGCCCGCGTACGCCGCGGCCCGGATCAGCCGGCCGGTGCGCACCTGGGCGGCGATCTCGGGCTCGGCCAGCGCCGCGGTGAGCGTCGACTCCACCTCGCCCAGAGGCAGCTTCGCGCCCGGCTCGGCCGCCAGTGCCAGCCGGCGGGCGGCGTCGACCAGGGCGGTGACGACCTGGCGCCGCTGGGCGGTCAGCTCGCGCAACTGCCCGCCGTCGAGGCCGCGCTGGGCGTCGCGCAGCGCCGAGGAGAGCTCGACCAGCTGGTCGATCAGCTCGGGACGGCGCCGGGCCAGCAGGTTGACCACCCACGCGGCCACGGTCGGCTTCTTCAGGGCGGCCAGGCGCTTCGCGGTCTCCCGGTCGCCGGCCTTGCGGGCCTCGTCGACGGCCGCGGTGCGGGCCGCCACGAAGCCGTCCGGCGGCTCCTCGTACAGCCGCTGGATCAGTTCGTCGGTAGCGCTGCTCGGCACCTTAGATCGTGGTCCCGGGCGCGACGTGCGCGTAGCTCGTGCCGGAGAGCCGGGCGAGATGGCCGTCGGAGATCTTGGCGCCGGTCTCGTTCAGGAGCGCGTCGTGCAACGCGTACGCCCGACCGGGTTTGACCGCTCGGACGAAGTCGATGGACTCCATGAGTTTCATCCACGGAGCATTCAACGGCGCGAAGAGCGTGTCCACGTCGGTGTCCGCCGGAACGGTGAACGAGTCACCGGGGTGATAGACGTTCGTCTCGTTGTCGGCGACGAGATAGGCCAGGTTGGCGATGCGCGGGATGTCCGAGTGAATCAGGGCGTGCTGACCGCCGTACGCGCGTACGCGGAAACCCGCCGCCTCGAAATCCTCGCCGGGCGCCACCGCGGTGATGTCGCCGACGGCGGCGAGCTTGGGCAAAACGTCGGCGTGGGCGAAGACGCGCAGGCCCGGCCGCCGGGACGCGGTCTCGGCCACCGCCGCCAGATCGAGATGATCCGGGTGCTCATGGGTGATGAGAACCGCGTCCGCGCCGTCCAGCGCGGCACGCTCGCTGAACTCGCCAGGATCGACGACGAGCACTCCGCCGCCCTCGATCCGGAGGCACGAATGCGTGAACTTCGTGATGCGCACGGGACTCCTCCGCTGCCGATTCGTAACCGCTCACCCCGCAGTCTGCCGGAACCGGGAAGTGCATGCCGCACGTCCCAGGTGCACGCCCAACGGGGATGGGAGAAAAACGTGCGCGTCACCCTGAAGAGAACGACATTTCTCGTAGTATCCGCGGCCGTCGCGGGCATAGTTCTGACCGGTTGCGGCGCCAAGTCGGGCGACAGCTCGTCCAGCAGCGGCGCCGCCGACCAGGCCGCCAACAAAGCCGCCGCACCCGTGGCCGAAGGCGGCAACGCGGTCAACGCCGAGGGCGGGGCCGCCACCGGGGCGGACACGCCCGCCCAGGCGCCGGACCTCTCGGTCGACCAGCGCTCGATCATCTATCGCGGCAGCATCTCGGTGCGCGTCAAGGACGACGTGAACGCCGTGGCCGGCCAGGCGACCGGCATCGCGAACACGGCCGGTGGCTTCATCGGCTCCGACAACCGCACCAGCGGCAGCGAGGGCTCGGGGACGGCCACCATGACGCTGCGGGTGCCGGCCGACAAGTTCACCACGGTCGTCGATCAGCTGTCCAAGTTGGGCACCGAGGAACACCGGGAGATCAACACCGAGGACGTCACCGAGCAGACCGTCGACCTCGACGCCCGGATCCAGGTGCAGCAGGCCCGGGTGGACAGCGGCCGCAAGCTGCTCGCCCAGGCAAAATCGCTGAACGACCTGGTGATGCTGGAGAAAGAGGTGGCGTCCCGGGAGTCCGACCTGGCGTCGCTGCAGGCCAAGAAGCGCCGGCTGGCCGACCTGACGGCGCTGTCCACGATCACCGTGACATTCCTCGGACCGGTCGCGCCCGGCCCGAAGCCGGCCGATGACCAGCCGCCGGGATTCCTCGGTGGACTGTCGGCCGGGTGGCACGCGCTGCTCGGCTCGCTGAAGGTGCTGCTGACCGTGCTGGGCGCGCTGCTGCCGTGGGTGATCGCGCTCGGGCTGCCGGCGTGGGGTCTGGTTTACGCGTACCGGAAGTACTGGCGGGGGCGGCCGCGGGCGGTGGCGCTGGCCACTGCGGGGGCGCCGCTGCCGGCGTATGCGCCACGGTCGGGTGGGTCGCAGACAGGTCTGCCGACGTCGGCACCGCCTGCGTCGGGGTCGCCTGCGTCAGGGTCGCCTGCATCGGGGTCCTCCGCCTCTGGGTCGTCTGCGTCTGGGCCGTCTGCGTCTGGGCCGTCTGCCTCTGGGCCCTCCGCCTCTGGGCCCTCTGCCTCTGGGCCCTCTGCCTCCGGGCCCTCTGCCTCCGGGCCCTCTGCCTCCGGACGGTCTGCCTCTGGGCCGTCTGGTTCCACGCAGGGCGCTGCTGAGTCGCCTGCTTCCGGGTCGCCCGCGGCACATCCGTCAGCGCCGGAGAAGCCGGGGGAACAGCCGAAGGGCTGAAACGACGTCGCGGCCCACCCTCAACACTGGGTGGGCCGCACGATACGGCCCGCATACGACAATTTCGCGCGGCAATCCACAGGCCCATCACGAACACCGGCGCCGCTTGGGCCAGGTGTTGGGGGTAGCCGCGCCGGGCAGCTGGCCGGGCAACCTGCTGCCCTGATGATGTGCGGTGCCACGGTGGCTCCAGGTCATCAAGGTCGCGCGGACAGCACAGCCGAGCAACGCGACCGGCGGGACAGAGTAAGCGGGCGGGACAAGCGGGCGGCAGAGCAGGCGAGCGGGCCGAACACCGAACGGCGCTGCGGCCTACCGCCCGCAACTGAGCGCGGATATCCGCAACCGCTGCGGATATCCGCGACTGCTAGAAAGCGCCCGTCGAAAGGGCCGCCAAGGCCGTGTGCACGAAGACGCGCAAGCCGTACCCGATGGCGCTCTCGTCCACGTCGAAGTCGCCCTGGTGGAGGTCGTGCCGGGCGGATGAGCCGGGCACCCCGGTGCCCAGCCGGATCATCGCGCCGGGGACCTGGTCGAGGTAGAAAGCGAAGTCCTCGCCGCCCATGCTGATCTCGGCCTCTACCACCCGGTCGGCGCCCAGCGCGGCGCCGGCCGCGCCGGCGATCACGGCCGCGGCCATGCGGTCGTTGATCACCGGCGGGACGCCTCGCTGGTACGTCACCTCGGCCTCGGCCCCGGTTGTCGCGACCACGTCGCGGATCAGCTTGGTGATCAGCTCGGGCGCCTCCCGCCAGGCCTCGCGGCTGAGGATGCGGACCGTGCCGGACGCCTCGCCCTCGCCGGGGATCGCGTTGAACGCCTGGCCGGAATGCACCGAGCCCCAGACCATCGAGACGCCCGCGCGCGGGTCGATGCGGCGGTCGAGCAGGGCCGGCACGTCGACGATGACCCGGCCCAGCGCGTGCACCAGGTCGGCGGTCAGGTGCGGCCGGGCGGTGTGGCCGCCGGGACCGGTGAGCTTGACCTTGACCGTGTCGGCGGCGGCCGTGAACGGGCCCGAGCGGACACCGACCAGGCCGGCCGGCAGCTGCGGGTAGCAGTGCAGCGCGTAGATCGCCGCGACGTCCTTCAGCGCGCCGGTCGCGATCACCTCGGGCGCGCCGGACGGGATCTGCTCCTCGCCGGGCTGGAAGATCAGCCGGACCCGGCCGGGGAGGTCGAGCTGGGCCAGGGCGAGGCCGAGGCCGAGCAGTACGGTCGTGTGCACGTCGTGCCCGCAGGCGTGGGCCACCCCGTCGACGGTCGAGCGGTAGGGCACGTCCTTGAGGTCGGGCAGCGGCAGCGCGTCGAGGTCGGCCCGGAAGGCGATCACCCGGTCGCCCTCGCCGATGTCGCAGATGACGCCGTTGCCCTTGGGCAGCAGGCGCGGCGACAGGCCGGCGACGGCCAGCTCGCGGGCGATCAGGGCGGCGGTCTCGAACTCGTGGAAGGAGGGCTCCGGGTGGGCGTGAATGTGCCGACGAATCGCTACGAGCTCCGCGCCACGGGTGGCGAGCCAGCGGTCGAGCTGGCCGGGCAGGGGCTCGGCACCGGGCAGCAGCCCGGGCCACTCCGGCTGGGCGCCCACGGGCGCCGTCAGAGCAGTAGTCACGTCGGTTTCCGTATCGTCTTCGAAGGTTTGTCGGGTTCCCGCAACGCGCGACAGCTTAGACCCATATTGGTGACGCTGTGCAACGTCATTCCCGTACGCGCCAGGTTGCGCTAGGTCACGAATTCCCTGCTGAAGGGGCGAGGTAGTGCTCGGGAGGTCGTCCCGGTGTAGCACTTGGCCCATCACCTCCTACAACCGGTAACGGATCGAGTCCGTCTCAGAAACGCTCGACCGGGTGGTAGACACCCCACACCCCGCGCAGCGTGTGGCATACCTCGCCCACGGTGGCACGCAGCCGCAATGCCTCTTTCATCAACGGTAGGACGTTCTCTGTGCCCTCGGCGGCCTTCGCCAAATCCGCCAGGGCGGCCTCGACGGCACCGTTGTCGCGATTCGCCCGTAATGCGACGAGACGCTGGACCTGGGCGGCCTCGATCGCCGGGTCCACCCGCAACGGCTCGTACCGCTCCTCGCCCTCGATCGTGAACCGGTTTACTCCCACGACGACCCGCTCGCCGGAGTCGATCTCGTTGGCGATCCGGTACGCCGAGGTCTCGATCTCCTCCTTCTGGAAGCCCTGCTCGATGGCGTCCACGGCCGAGCCGTACGAGAAGACCCGCTCGATCAGCGCGGTGGCCTCCCGCTCGACCTCGTCGGTCATCGCCTCGATCGCGTACGAGCCGGCGAACGGGTCGACGGTGCCGGTCAGGCCGCTCTCGTAGGCGAGGACCTGCTGGGTGCGCAGCGCCAGCCGGGCCGACTTCTCGGTGGGCAGGGCGATCGCCTCGTCGTACGCGTTGGTGTGCAGCGACTGGGTGCCGCCGGCCACCGCGCCGAGCGCCTGGATCGCCACCCGCACCAGGTTGACCTCGGGCTGCTGGGCGGTGAGCTGGACGCCGGCGGTCTGCGTGTGGAATCGCAGCATCAGCGACTTGGGGTCCTGGGCGCCGAACTCGTCCCGCATGATCCGGGCCCACATCCGGCGGGCCGCGCGGAACTTCGCGATCTCCTCGAGCAGGGTCGTGCGGGCCACGAAGAAGAAGGACAGCCGGGGCGCGAAGTCGTCGACCGCCAGCCCGGCCGCGAGCGCCGCGCGTACGTACTCCATGCCGTTGGCCAGCGTGAACGCGATCTCCTGCGCCGGGGACGCACCCGCCTCCGCCATGTGGTAGCCGGAGATCGAGATCGTGTTCCACTTCGGCACCTCGGCGCGGCAGTACGCGAACGTGTCCGCCACCAGCCGCAGCGAGGGCTTGGGCGGGAAGATGTACGTGCCGCGGGCGATGTACTCCTTGAGGATGTCGTTCTGGATCGTGCCCTGCAGCGCCGACCCGGGCACCCCCTGCTCCTCCGCCACCAGCTGGTAGAGCAGCAACAGCACCGAGCCCGGCGCGTTGATCGTCATCGAGGTCGAGACCTGGTCGAGCGGGATGTCGTGGAACAGCTGCCGCATGTCCTCGATCGAGTCGATGGCGACGCCGACCTTGCCCACCTCGCCGTGCGCGATCGGGTCGTCGGAGTCGTAGCCCATCTGGGTCGGCAGGTCGAAGGCCACCGAGAGGCCCATCGTCCCGGCCGCGAGCAGCTGGTGGTAGCGGGCGTTGGACTCGGCCGCGGTGCCGAAGCCCGCGTACTGCCGCATGGTCCAGGGGCGCTTGGTGTACATCGTCGGATAAACGCCGCGGGTGTACGGGAACTCACCCGGGTCGCCGATCGGCACGCCGGCGGGCACGTCCTCGGGACGGTAGACCGGTTTGATCTCGAAACCCGACTCTGCGTTCACCCGTTGATCCTAAGGCTTCGTTCAGCCCGGAAGCGTGAGGTCTTTGGCACAGAGAGTCCGGTATTGGGCACCGACTGACATCCGATAGTCACGGTCGGTCGAGATCGGCGGAACAACCGCGTCGTGACTTTCAAACCGGGGTGCCTTACCGGCAAGATAGCGGGGTTGGTCGACGGCCCCTACACCCCCTCGGTGGCATCCTCAGTGACTCAGATTCCGACGTGGAGCGGCGGCAACAACGCTCCCACCAGCGGACGCGCAGCTCCGGGCACGCTCATCGGCGGGCGCTACACACTGCGCGCGGCGGTGGGGCACGGCGGCATGGGCACGGTCTGGCGCGCGGCCGACACGCTGCTGCGCCGGGACGTGGCGATCAAGGAGGTCGTCCTCCCGCCCGGCCTCGCCCCGAGCGATCGCGACTCGATGTACGAGCGGACCATGCGCGAGGCCCGTGCCGCGGCCGCGCTGCAGCACCCCGCCGTGGTCCAGGTCTACGACGTCGTGCACGAGAACGGCCGTCCGTGGATCGTGATGGAGCTGCTCGACGCCCGCAGCCTCGCCGACATGGTGATCGAGGACGGGCCGGTCGCGCCCCGGGTCGTCGCCAAGATCGGCATCGCGCTGCTCGGCGCGCTCGAGGTCGCCCACGCGCACGGCGTGCTGCACCGCGACGTCAAGCCGGCCAACGTGCTGATCTGCTCCGACGGCCGCTGCGTGCTGACCGACTTCGGCGTCGCCCGGATGCCCACCGACGTGCAGCTCACGACGCCGGGCATGGTGCTGGGCTCGCCCCACTTCATCTCGCCCGAGCGGGCCATGGGCAGCGACTTCGGCCCGCCCAGCGACCTGTTCTCGCTCGGCGTCACGCTCTTCACCGCGGTCGAGGGCCGTCCGCCGTTCGACAAGGGCGACCCGATCGAGACGATGCACGCCGTGGTCGAGGACCCGCCGGCCCCGGCCGTGCGGGCCGGCTCGCTCACCCCGGTGCTGATGGGTCTGCTCGAGAAGGATCCGGCCCGGCGGATGGACGTGCAGACCGCGCGCACGATGCTGCGGCAGCAGCTGGCCGGCCCGCTGGCCAGCAAGGCCCCGCCGCACATGATGACCGACCCGTACTCGGTGGTCCCGGCGCAGCGCCCGCCGGCCGCCCCCGTCGAGACCCAGCCGCTGCCGCCGCAGCCGACCGGCCAGATCGGCGGCCGGGCGATGCTGCCGCCGGGCGCGTCGCTGACCGACCACCTGGCCAAGCTTCAGCAGGACAACGCCGCGCCGGCCGGCGGGCGGCGGCGCGCGGCCGAGCCCGAGGGCACCGCGACCGGTCTCATGCCGGCCATGCCGCCGGCCGCCGGCGGCGACACGACGAGCGTGCTGCCGCCGCGCCAGGCCTGGAACGGCGCCCGGGCGGCCCGCGAGCCGTACGGCCCCGCCACCGGCCGCAAGCAGGCGCTCGACAAGGCGCTCGGCCCGGTCAAGGAGGCGACGGCCAAGGCGGTCGCCACCGTCCAGGGCTGGCCCCGCAACAAGCAGCTGATCGCCGGCGGCGGCGCGCTCGCCGTCGTGCTGGTGCTGGTGCTGGTCTTCGCGCTGGCCGGCGGGGGCGGCGCCAAGAACACCCCGCCGCCGGACGCGCTGCCCCCGGCCGGGCAGGATACGGCGCCCTCCTTCGAGACCCAGCAGTACAACGACCGCGGCATCACGGTCAACGTGCCCAAGGGCTGGACCCGCAAGGCGGCCGGCTCCTGGGTCGACTACGCCGACCCGCAGGACGCCAAGCACAAGGTCCGCATCCTGGTCGAGAACTCGAAGGCCACGCCCACGGCGTTCCTGGGCATCGCCGAGAACACGCTGAAGACCAAGTCGACCAACTGCCCGAAGCCGTACACCCGGGTCAACCTGGACAAGGCCACGATCTCCGGCAAGGAGGGCGCGGTCCTCGAGTACACCTGCGGCAGCGGCGACGACGGCCGGCACGGTCTGTGGGGCGCGGTGGTGACCGGCGGCAAGGCGTACTCGTTCTACCTGACCTCGACCGAGGCCCAGTTCGCCGCCAGCAAGCCGATCTTCGACGAGATGATCAAGACTTACACCCTCTCCGCCGCCTGACCGCTCGCCACGTGCTATCAATCCCAGATGGCACCTGACGAACTCCGGGCAACGGCCGAGGCCTGGCTCGCCGACGATCCGGACCCGGCGACCCGGGCCGAGCTGCGCGACCTGATCGACGGGCTGCCCGGCACGGCCGAGGAGCTGCGGGACCGGTTCGCCGGACCGCTGACCTTCGGCACCGCCGGGCTGCGCGGCCGGCTGCGGGCCGGGCCGAACGGGATGAACCTCGCGGTGGTCACCCGGGCGGCGGCCGGCCTGATCGCGTGGCTGGCCGAGCAGGGCGGCGAGGGCCCGCTGGTGATCGGCTACGACGCCCGGCACGGCTCCCGCGAGTTCGCCGAGCGCACCGCCCGGGTCGCCACCGGCGCCGGCCGCGAGGCGCTGGTCATGCCCTCGACCCTGCCGACGCCGGTGCTCGCCTACGCGGTGCGGGCCCTGGACGCGGTGGCCGGCGTCATGGTCACGGCCAGCCACAACCCGCCGCAGGACAACGGCTACAAGGTCTACCTGGGCAAGCAGCTGGGCGGCCCGGGCGGGGACGGTGCGCAGATCGTCCCGCCGGCCGACGCGGGCATCGAGGCGGCGATCCGGGCGGTCGGCCCGATCGCCGGGGTCGAGCTGGGCGGTCCGGGCACGGTCCTGGGCGAGGAGATTCTCCGGGGGTACGTCCGGAGCGCCGCCGCCGTGATGACTCCTGGCGGCCCGCGCGACCTCGTGGTGGCCTACACGCCCATGCACGGCGTCGGCGGTGGCACCCTCGACGCCGCGTTCGCCGAGGCCGGGTTCGCGGCGCCGGCGGCGGTGGCCGAGCAGGCCACGCCCGACCCCGAGTTCCCGACCGTCGCCTTCCCCAACCCGGAGGAGCCGGGCGCCATGGACCGGCTGCTCGCGCTGGCCGGCGCGACCGGCGCCGACCTGGCGATCGCCAACGACCCGGACGCCGACCGGTGCGCGCTGGCCATACCGGCCGGGGACGGGTGGCGGCCGCTGCGCGGGGACGAGCTGGGGGTGCTGCTCGCCGATCACCTCATCCGGCGGGGCGTTCCCGGAACGTACGCGACCACGATCGTCTCGTCGCAGTTGCTCGGCCGCCTCTGCGCCGCGCGCGGCGTGCCCTACGCCGAGACGCTGACCGGGTTCAAGTGGATCGTCCGGGCCGCCGAGCATCTGGCGTTCGGCTACGAGGAGGCCCTCGGCTACTGCGTCGCCCCGGCGCTGGTACGCGACAAGGACGGCATCACCGCCGCGCTGACCGCCGCCGAGCTCGCGGCCGGGCTCAAGGCCGAGGGCCGCACGCTCGCCGACCGGCTCGACGAGTTGGCGGCCGAGTTCGGCGTCCACGCCACCGACCAGCTGTCGGTTCGGGTCGACGACCTGGCCGAGATCGGCGCCGCGATGGGCCGGGCCCGTCAGACGCCGCCGGCGAGCCTGCTCGGCGAGCCGGTGACCGCCATCGACGATCTGCTGCCGGAGAACGACGTGCTCACGTTCCGGACCGCGTCGACCCGCGTGGTCATCCGGCCGTCGGGCACCGAGCCGAAGCTCAAGGCGTACCTCGAAGTGGTCGAACCGGCCGAGGGTGACGTTCCCGCCGCCCGCACCCGCGCCGCGGCCGCCCTGCAGACGTTGCGCAAGGAGGTCGCGGCGGCGCTGGGCGTCTGAAGAAGGTCAGGCGGGCTTGGGCGCGCCGAGCGCGGCGGTGATCGCGCGGCCGAGGGTGGCCACGACCAGGGCCACCGCCGGCCGGACGATCGAGTCCTCGAGGTTGACGGTGCCGGAGAAGCCGGCGCCGGTGGCGATCTGCTCGAGCCGCTGGTGCGCGCGCGCCGTCTCGTCGGCCGGCAGCCGCAGGGCCGGCTCCATCCGGCAGACGCTGAGCAGGGTGGCCAGCGCCGCCGTCCGCTCGTCGCAGATGCTGTCGCCGGTCAGCGCGTCGGCCAGCCGGCGCCGGATCTCGGCCTCGTAGGCGGGATCGGTGGTCGGATAACGATGGACGTGGATGTACTCCATCTGCGTCTCGTCCACGTCCTTGACCACGCCCCGGGCGATCAGGTCGTCCAGCACCCGGATGCGCAGCCGGTGCCGCAGGCGCTGCAGCCACTGCGCCGGCGTGTGCGGCTCGTCCCCGGCCGCCTTGGCCAGCACCGCGTCCGCGATCGGCTCACCGGTCGGGGTCGGATCGAGAACCTTGAGGTAGCCGTCGACGTACGCGACCCGTCCCGCGAGAGCCAGGTCGACCAGCACGCCCGCGGCCATGCCGAGGTCGAGGCCGATGCGGGAACCTGTCGCCTTGCCGGTCTGGTCGTCGTAGGCGAGAAGGAGCAGTTCCTCGGCGAGCGGAATGGTGGTCATGGAAACACACGATAGTTTCCCAAGTCACAGTCGCCGAGAGGGCAGTCGCTCAGAACGGTGGCGACGTTCGGCTGATCGAGACCATCGTCACCGTACGTGATCAGATCGGCCGTCTCCAGATCGACAGAAGGTTAAATTGACGCGTACCGGAGGCTGCACTATGGTTTCCGGCTTGCACCAGCAGGCTTCCCGGAGGAGGAGTAGGCGTCGATGTCGGTCGACTCCGCACGCAAGCTCGCCGCCCGCTCCCTGCGCCGTCTTCCCCAGGCCACGCTCGTCGCCCGCCGCCTCGACCGCAAGCTCACCCCCCGCGTCGACCGCCTGCGCCACGAGCTCCGGCAGCAGCGCGCACCTCTACGCAAAGTAACGAAGGCGATCGCCGGCGACGCCGTCGCCGAGGCCCGCCTGGCCGCCGTGCTCGACGGCCGCACGCTCAACATCGATATGCACGTGCCCGGGGTCCCGTTCGACGATGTGCTCTCGGCCGAGCTGCGCGCGGTCCGCGGCCACACCCGCCGGGTCGCACCGGCGCGGGTCCGGTCCGGGCCCGGCGGCGCCCTCTGGGTCGAGGCCACCGCGCTGCTCGACGACAACCCCGGCGGCTTCGCGCTGCGCCCGGGCACCCAGTGGCTGCTGGAGGTCGCCCTGTCCACCAGGTCGGGCGGTCAGCAGGTGCTCAGGGTCCTCGGCGGCCGGCAGGACGCGGGCACCCGCGGCCTCACCGTCCCGTCCCCGCCGCACCCCGAGACCGGTCGCCGATACCGGGTGCGGGTGCGCCTGTCCGGCCGGCTCGCCATCACGGTCGCCGCGCCGGCGCCGGTGGCCGAGGTGAGCCGGCTCGACCTCGACTGGCTGACGGCCTCGCTCGAGGTGCGCCTGGTCGGGCGGCCGCCGGCGACCCCGGCGACGATCGAGATCGTCAAGCGTGGCGGCGCCGCCCAGGTCAGCGTGCCCACCGAGCGGACGGCGCCCGACCGGGTCCGCTGCGACCTCCCACTCGCCAAGATCGCCCAGCTCGGCGGCGGCGCGCGCCTCTTCCTGCGCACCGGCGGCCGGCGCCTGCGCGTCGGCCGCGAGCTGCACGACCTCGCGAACGCCGGAAAGGTCATCCGGCCCACGCCGGCCATCGTCTGGACCGGGCCGGGCAAGGTCGTCCGGGTCGAGGCCACGTTCTCCCCGGCCGGCGCGCTGACGCTCGCCTGTCGCCCGCTGTAAGGACGGCTGCATGAAGATCACGTATCTGCTCACCTGGGGCGATGCGATGGGCGGCACCGAGCGCACCATCCTGCGGCAGGCCAGCTGGCTCGCGGAGCGGCACGAGGTCGAGGTGATCGGCGTGTTCCGCACCCGCAGCAAGCCGCCCTTCGAGTTCTCCGGCAAGGTGCGCATGCGCTTCCTCGTCGACTCCCGCGGCGGCACCCAGCGCCCGGTCCGGCGCAAGCTCGACGACGAGGTGTGCCGTGTGCTCAGCGCCTCGACCAGCCAGCTGGTCCGGCCCGAGTGGGAGGGCGCGTTCAACGCGCTGACCGACCTCGAGCTGGAGAGCGCCCTGCGCGAGACCGACACCGACGTCCTGGTCTCCACGACGCCGGCGCTGATGGCCGTGGCCGCCACGCTCGCGCCGCGGCGGGTCGTGCTCGTGCACCAGGAGCACCGGGTGGCCGAGGTGCGCGCGTCCTCGGGCGAGCCGTACGCGATCTACGCGGCCCGGATGGACGCGATCGCCGTGCTCTCCGAGCGCACCCGGGAGTGGTTCGCCAACCGGCTGGGCGAGGCCGCCCCGCGGCTGCCGGTCATCCCGAACGCGATCGAGGGCGGCTACCGGCCGCGGTCGAGCCGGCTGAACAAGACCGTCATGATGGCCGGCCGGTTCGCCGTCGAGAAGCAGTTCGACCACGCCGTCAACGCGTTCGCCCAGGTCGTGACCGACCACCCCGACTGGCGGCTGCGCATCTTCGGCGACGGCGACCGCAGGATCGTGCAGAAGCACATCAACGCGCTGCGCCTCGGCGAGAACGTCGAGCTGATGGGCCCCAGCTTCGTGCTCGACCAGGAATGGTCGAAGGCTTCGATGTGCCTGGTCACGTCCAAGGTGGAGTCGTTCGGGCTGACGCTGATCGAGGCGATGGGCGCGGGTGTCCCGGCGGTGTCCTACGACTGCCCGAACGGGCCGCGCGAGGTCATCGAGGACGGCGTCACCGGCCTGCTCGTCCCGCCCGACAACATCGACGAGCTGGCGTCCGCGATCCGCAAGCTGATCGAGAACGTCGAGCTGCGCCACGAGCTGGGCGAGCGCGGTCTGGCCGCGGTCGAGCGCTACTCGGTCGACGCCGTGATGCCGCAGTGGGAGGCGCTCTACACCGAGCTGCTCGCCGGGCGCGGGCGGCCGGGCTGGGTCGAGCGGCGCAGCGCCGCGCAGGCCCTCCAGCTCGCGCAGGAGTCGACCGCGGTCGCGCTGGTCGGCGACGCGCCGCCGGCCACCGGCACGGCCGAGGAGTGGGCCGCCCGCGTGCACGCCGCCCACCCCCGGCTGGTCTGGACCGGGTACCAGCTGACCCGGCTGGACGACGACCTGACCCCGGCCGAGGTCGCGCAGGACAACGCCGACCTGGTGTCCGAGGCGTTCGAGCGGGCCGGCCTGCCGTACTTCTTCGTCCGGCAGCCGACGCCGACGTTCCGGGTCGCGGTGCCGGTCGAGGAGCGGGACAACGCGCTGGCCGCCCTGGCCGCGGCCTTCCCCGACCGGCCCGTCTACGTCGAGGCGCTCGACCCGGCCGGCCGGCCCAAGGGCGCCTGGCCGGCCGCCATCGCCACCACCGTCGACGAGGTCCGGCAGGCGCCGGCGATCCGCGTCTTCGCGCCGGTGCTGACCACCTCGCGGACGCTGCGCACCGGCGCCGCGTACGGCTGTCACGTCGGTTTCTGGGCCAAGGCGGAGGACAGCGAGGACCTGGTCGTGCCCGGCGGCAGCGTGCTCGGCGTACGCGTCCCGCCGGCCTCGATGACGCCGGCCACGTTCGAGGTCCGCGACCGGCGGTACCGCACCATCGAGCCGTTCACCCGCACGCTCGGCGGCGAGTTCACCGACCCGGTCGACGTGGTCTACACCTGGGTCGACGGCGAGGACCCGGACTGGCAACGGCGCAAGGCCGCCTCCCAGGGCATCGCCTTCGAGGCCGAGGACGCCGTGCACGGCGACGGGCGGTTCCGGTCGCGCAACGAGCTGATGTACTCGCTGCGCTCGATCGACACGTTCGTGCCGTGGGTCAACAAGATCTGGATCGTCACCGACCGGCAGACCCCGGACTGGCTCGACCTCTCCCACCCCCGGGTGCAGGTCGTCGACCACGCCGAGATCTTCGCCGACCGGTCGGTGCTGCCCTCGTACAACTCGCACTCGATCGAGACGCAGCTGCACCACATCGAGGGCCTGGCCGAGCACTTCCTCTACCTCAACGACGACATGTTCTTCGGCCGCCTGATCGGGCCCGACCGGTTCTTCGCCGAGGGCGGGCTGACCCGCACCTTCGCCAGCCCGACCGCGATTCCGTTCACGCCGATCGCCGACGACGACGAGATCTTCGCGGCCGCCGCCAAGAACAACCGCGAACTGCTCGAGCGGGCGTACGGCCGGTCCCTGACCCACGCCTTCCTGCACGCGCCGTACCCGCACCGCCGCAGCACGCTGGACGCGATCGAGCGGGAGTTCGCCGACGCCTGGCAGGCCACCGCCGCGGCCCGCTTCCGCACCCGCGACGACATCTCGCCGCTGTCCTCGTTCGCGCACCACTACGGGCTGATGACCGGGCGCAGCGTGCCCGGCACGATCCGGTGCGGCTTCGTCAACGTCAGCCTCGAGAGCCAGCTGCCCAAGCTGCAGTGGATGCTCCAGCGGCGCCACCACGAGGTGTTCTGCCTGAACGACTACCACGACGGCGACGTGGCGCCGGAGAACCAGTACCGCATCATCGAGGCGTTCCTGAGCGCCTACTTCCCGATCCCGAGCCAGTTCGAGACCGGGAGCGCGCGCAACGAGGCCGCGGCCGCCCGCGGCTACCGCTCGTAGGGCGACGCGAACGGGAAGTACGCCGGCAGGAACTCGGCCAGCGCCGCCAGCTGCGCCTCGGCCTGCGCCGGATCGGTGTCCGTGTCATTGAGGCAGAAGATCTGGTGATGGCGCTTGCGCAGGGCGTTGGCCAGCCGCTTCGGCAGCAGCGGGTCGGCCAGGTCGCGATACATCGACTGCACCTCGCCGACCACGGCCCGGCCGCTCGCGTACGACCAGTGCTGCTGAAGCGACGAGAGCAGCGAGACGTCGCCGGGATGCCGGAACTGGTGCGACGCCGTCGCCGCGATCTCGGTCGGGCAGCGCTCCTCGATCTCCCGGAGCACGCTGCGCCGGGCCGCGTGCGGGATGTGCTTGATCTTGAAGGCGAGGAACCGGCCGAACTCGCGCTCGATGATGGCGCGGTTGTTCTTGCCGGCCGACTGCACCGGCGGCTCGCCCGCGGTCGGCGGCCCGGCGTCGATCCGGCGGCGGGAGAGATAGACCCGGGTCTGCCCGCTCGGGGTGAAGAAGAGCCCGGGCGGGGTCGGCCGGCCGAGGAACACGTCGTCGTTGGTGTAGATGAAGTGCTCGGCCAGGCCCTCGATGTGGTGCAGCCGGGTCTCGATCGCGTGCGAGTTGAAGGTCGGCAGCTTCCCGGCGTCGCCGAAGATCTCCTTGTGGCTCACCACGGTCAGCTGCGGGTGCTCGGTGTTCAGCCACTCCGGCACCTGGTCGTCGGTGACCAGGAAGATCCGCCGGACCCAGGGCGCGTAGAGGTGCAGCGAGCGCAGCGAGTAGCGCAGCTCGTCGCGGGAGAGGTAGCGCGAGTTGTTGGCGGCCACCTGGTTGCCGGTGGCCCAGCCGTTCTCGGCCAGCGCCGCGTTCTTGCGGGCCAGCCAGGCCGGGTCACCGCCGTCGACCCAGGTGTAGACGACATCGATCGGGAAATCGACGTGCTCGAGCGGCGGGAGCAGGAACGGCTCCCGGGTGCGATAAAGACGGCCCGTCCCGTACGGACGGAAGTCGCCGAAGACGCTCTCCTCCGCTTCCACCTCGGCGTCGCCGGGCAGCACCGCCTCGACCGACGCGTGGTAGCGGGGCCCCTCGAGCCGGCCGTCGCGCTCGGCCCAGAACTCGACCTGGCACGCGTACTCGACGCCCATCAGCAAGCGGCGGCCGGGGTCGGTGACCGGCCAGTAGACGGCGATGGCGACCGGATCGGCCGCCGCCGGCGCCGCCTCGTCCCCGGCCGGCGCCACCGGCTCGCGCGGCGTCACCTCACCCTCCGCGAGCGGCACCGGCTGCAGCCTGGCCCCGGCCTGGCCGGCGCCGGCCAGCTCGGCGAGCACGGCCTCGGCCCGCGCCCGGTGCTCCTCGGGGACGGCCACCACGGTGTGCACGAGGCTCTGGGCCGGGACCCGGAAACAGGGCACGCCGGCGGCGGCGAGGGCGTCGACGACCCGGTCCAGGTTGGCGGTGCGCACCGAGAACGGCGACGCGTACGGATCGGTGGGCGCGGCCTCGAGCTCGAGCTCGATCGGGTCGGGTTCGCGGACCTGGCGGACGGCCTTCTTGCGTACGCCCGCCGGCAGTGCCTTATAAATCAAGGTGCGAACCGGTCGGGGCACGGCGTTTCGCACCACGCGCAGCAGCGGCACCGTGTTTACCCGCCCTTTCCGTCCCGTTCGGCCGGCGCACACCCTAGCACCGCGCCCCGCACCGACAGGAGCTTCCGGATGCAGGCCGTCCTGGCCACGCTCGGCTACGTCCTCTCCCCCGACCGCCGGCGGATCCTGATGGTCCGGCGCGACACCCGGCCCGACGACATCCACTACGGCTACTACAACGGCCTCGGCGGAAAGCTGGAGCCGGACGAGGACGTGGTGGCGGGATTGCGCCGGGAGATCCGCGAGGAGGCCGGCATCGCCTGCACGGCGGTCGACTTCGCCGGCACGATCTCCTGGCCCGGCTTCGGCCGCGACGGGCAGAACTGGTTCGGGTTCCTGTTCCGCGTGCCCGCCTGGACCGGCGAACCGGTCTCCGGCAATGAGGAGGGCAGCCTGCACTGGGTCCCGGTCGCCGACGTGCTGGCCGGGGTGGTGCCGATGTGGGAGTCGGACCGGCATTTCCTGCCGCTGGTGTTCGCCGACTCACCGCGGGTCTTCCACGGCATCATGCCGTTCGCCGGTGGCAAGGCCGTGAGCTGGGATTACACCGAGCTCTAGGCTCGAGCCGGCTTAAAATCGGCGCATGCCGCCGAACTGGCGGTCGCCGGCGTCGCCGAGGCCGGGCACGATGTACGCCTTGTCGTTCAGACCCTGGTCGATCGAGGCCGTGACCAGGCGCAACGGCAGCCCCGACTGCTCCAGCCGCTCGATGCCCTCGGGCGCCGCCAGCACGCAGCAGATGATCACGTCGGTGCAGCCGCGGTCGACCAGCAGCCGGCAGCAGTGCAGCAGCGAGCCGCCGGTGGCCAGCATCGGGTCGAGCACCAGCACCGGCTGGCCGGCGAGGTCGGCCGGCAGCGACTCCATGTAGGCGCGCGGCTCGAAGGTGTGCTCGTCGCGGGCGAGGCCGACGAAGCCCATCGACGACTCCGGCAGCAGGGCCAGCGCCGAGTCGGCCATGCCGAGGCCGGCCCGCAGCACCGGGACGATCAGCGGCGGGTTGGCCAGGCGGGTGCCCTGGGTGGGCGCGACCGGCGTGGTGATCGGGTACTGCTCGGTGGCGAAGGAGCGGGCCGCCTCGTACACGACCATCGTGGTGAGCTCGTGCAGAGACGCGCGGAAGACGCCCGAGTCGGTCTCCGCGTTGCGCATCGCGGTGAGCCGGGTCTGGGCCAGAGGGTGATCTACGACGAGTACGTCCACGGGCCACAACCTACCGGTCAACCAAGATCAACTGTCGGCACCCTGCGTAGAATCGTTTTCATGACTGCGACAATGACGTCGGCCGCCACCCTGCGAGCCCTGCTGCACGGGCTGCCAGGGGTCGACAAGGTGGGCGTCGAGGCCCGGGCGGCGGCGCTCGGCACCCGTTCGGTGAAGACCACCGCCAAGGCCCAGGCGATCGACCTGGCCATCCGCATGGTCGACCTCACCACCCTCGAGGGCGCCGACACCCCGGGCAAGGTGCGCGCCCTCTCGGCCAAGGCGCTGCGGCCCGACCCCGCCGACCCGTCCTGCCCGGCGGTCGCCGCGGTCTGCGTCTACCCCGCGATGGTCCCGGTCGCCGCGTCGGTGCTGGCCGGCAGCGGCGTCCACCTGGCCAGCGTGGCCACCGCGTTCCCGTCCGGCCAGGCGCCGCTGGACGTGAAGCTGGCCGACACCCGCGACGCGGTGGCCGGCGGCGCCGACGAGATCGACATGGTGATCAGCCGGGGCGCGTTCCTGGCCGGCGACTACGCCAAGGTCTACGACGAGATCGTCGCGGTCAAGGAGGCGTGCGGCGACGCCCATCTCAAGGTCATCCTCGAGACGGGGGAGCTCGGCACGTACGACAATGTCCGCCGCGCCTCGTGGCTGGCCATGATGGCCGGGGCCGACTTCATCAAGACCTCCACCGGCAAGGTGCCGGTCGCCGCCACCCTGCCGGTCACGCTGATCATGCTCGAGGCGGTGCGCGACTTCCGGGCGCAGACCGGGCGTCAGGTCGGGGTCAAGCCGGCCGGCGGCATCCGCACGACCAAGGACGCCATCAAGTACCTGGTGCTGATTAACGAGACGGTCGGCGACGACTGGCTGTCCCCCGACTGGTTCCGGTTCGGCGCCTCGTCGTTGCTGAACGACCTGCTGATGCAGCGCACCAAGCTCACCACCGGCCACTACGCCGGTCCGGACTACTTCACGCTGGACTGAGGTCATGTTCGAATACGCCCCCGCCCCGGAGTCCCGCTCCATCGTCACGATCGAGCCCACCTACGGCCTGTTCATCGACGGCGAGTTCGTCGAGGGCAAGAACACCTTCAAGACGGTGAGCCCGGCCAGCGAAGAGGTCCTGGCCGAGGTGGCCATGGCCGCCCCCGAGGACGTCGACCGGGCGGTCGCCGCCGCCCGCCGCGCGTTCGGCCCGTGGTCGGCCCTGCCCGGCGCCGAGCGGGCCAAGTACCTGTTCCGGATCGCCCGCATCATCCAGGAGCGCTCCCGTGAGCTGGCCGTCCTCGAGTCGCTCGACAACGGCAAGCCGATCAAGGAGTCGCGCGACGTCGACCTGCCGCTGGTCGCCGCGCACTTCTTCTACTACGCGGGCTGGGCCGACAAGCTGCGGTACGCGGGCTTCGGGCCCGACCCCCAGCCGCTGGGCGTGGCCGGCCAGGTCATCCCGTGGAACTTCCCGCTGCTCATGCTCGCCTGGAAGATCGCGCCGGCGCTGGCCGCGGGCAACACGGTGGTGCTCAAGCCGGCCGAGACGACCCCGCTCTCGGCGCTGTTCTTCGCCGACGTCTGCCGCCAGGCCGGCCTGCCGCCGGGCGTCGTCAACATCATCACCGGCGCCGGCGACACCGGCCGCTACCTGGTCGAGCACCCCGACGTCGACAAGGTCGCCTTCACCGGCTCGACCGAGGTCGGCCGGCAGATCGCCCGCTCGGTGGCCGGCACCGGCAAGCGCCTGACGCTCGAGCTGGGCGGTAAGGCGGCGAACATCGTCTTCGACGACGCCCCGATCGACCAGGCCGTCGAGGGCATCGTCAACGGCATCTTCTTCAACCAGGGGCACGTCTGCTGCGCCGGTTCCCGCCTGCTCGTCCAGGAGTCGGTCGCTTCGGAGTTGCTCGAGTCATTGAAGAGGCGGATGGCAACGCTGCGGGTGGGCGACCCGCTCGACAAGAACACCGACATCGGCGCGATCAACTCCCGCGCACAGCTGGACAAGATTACCGAATTGTCGGAAATTGGCGCATCTGAGGGCGCCGAGCGCTGGTCGCCGCCGTGTTCGCTGCCCGAGCGCGGCTTCTGGTTCGCGCCGACGATCTTCACCGGCGTGACCCAGGCGCACCGGATCGCCCGCGAGGAGATCTTCGGGCCGGTGCTGTCGGTGCTGACGTTCCGGACACCGGAGGAAGCGATCGAGAAGGCCAACAACACGCCGTACGGGTTGTCGGCCGGCATCTGGAGCGAGAAGGGCTCCCGCATCCTGGCCGTCGCCGACAAGCTGCGAGCCGGGGTGGTCTGGGCCAACACGTTCAACAAGTTCGACCCGACGTCGCCGTTCGGCGGTTACAAGGAGTCCGGTTACGGTCGCGAGGGCGGCCGGCACGGCCTGGAGGCGTACCTTGCCTAAGTCAGCACCCACCAAGGCGCCTTCGCCGTCCCGGCTCTCGGTGCGCAAGACATACAAGCTCTATGTCGGCGGGGCCTTCCCCCGCAGCGAGTCAGGACGGACCTATCTCGTGGACGGCGACAACGTGGCTCTCGCCTCCCGCAAGGACGCCCGGGACGCGGTCGTCGCGGCCCGCAAGGCCCAGCCGAAATGGGCGGCCGCCACCGCGTACAACCGTGGTCAGGTCCTCTACCGGATCGCCGAGATGGTCGAGGGCCGCCGCGGCGAGTTCGTGGCGCTCGGCGTCCCGGCCGCCGAGGTGGACGCGGCCGTCGACCGCCTGGTCTGGTACGCGGGCTGGTCCGACAAGATTGCCCAGGTGGCGGGCAACGCCAACCCGGTGGCCGGCCCGTTCTTCAACCTGTCGGCCCCCGAGCCCACCGGCGTCGTCGGCGTGGTCTCCCCGGCCTCGCTGCTCGGCCTGGTCAGCGTCGTCGCGCCGGCGATCGTCACCGGTAACACCGTGGTGGTCCTGGCGTCCGGCCCGCAGGTGGCGATCACGCTGGCCGAGGTGCTGGCGACCTCCGACGTACCGGGCGGGGTGGTGAACATCCTCACCGGCCGGGCCGCCGAGACCGCGCCCTGGCTCGCCTCGCACGACGACGTCAACGGGCTCGACCTCACCGGCGTCGACGACCCGGAGCTCGCCACCGAGCTGGAGCGCTCGGCGTCGGGCACGCTCAAGCGGGTGCTGCGCGCCCCGGCCGGCGGCGCCGACTTCGCCGCCGACCCGGGCCTGCGACCGATGACCGCCTTCCTGGAGACCAAGACGGTCTGGCATCCGAAGGGATTCTGAGGGGGACGGTCGGCGTCGCTCAGGCACGCACACTAGGGTGTGTCGGCAGAATCACCGTCCAAACGTCCCATCCGCACTTATCCGCATCCCGGAGGTCACCGTGGCCAGCCAGTCCGACGAAGAGGCGCCCGCGCCCGTGGACGAGAAGTCGTCTGCCGGACTCTCCGGGCAGCAGCTCTGGGATGAGGTCCGGATCGAGCCGGTCGAGATCGCCCTGCCCGGCGGCGTCGGCCTCACCCTGCGCGCCTTCCGGTTGGCGTCCGAGCTGACGCCGACCGAGATCGAGGCCGAGGAGGAGGACATCTTCGACGCCCGCAAGCGCGGCGCGGCCGTCGAGGACGACGAAGAGGTCATCGTCGACGAGGAGTTCCAGGCGCTGCTCGCCGAGGGCGAGGACGGCGACGCCAAGGAGAAGGCCGAGGCCGAGGAGCCCGATCCGGCCGACTTCGAGGACGAGACGGACGAGGCCGAGGAGAAGGCGGCCGATGAGGAAGTGCCCATGTTCCTCAGCCACAAGGGCCGCCTGCTCGCCTTCAAGACCCCGGAGTCCCTGGTGTCCTTCATTCGTTCGGGTGCTCCGAACGACCTCGCACAATTGGACAGCTGGGCCACCCTCGCCGACCGGGTACAGTCGACCGACATCGACCCGCAGCCGGACGACCGTTACGAGCTCGACCTCGTGGTGGAAAACCTGCGCGGCGGGCATGACACGTGGGACCTGCCGCTGCTCATCGCGGCCGGCGAGATCGCCCGCGACCTCGGGTACGCTCTCCGGCTCAAGCCGGTGATCCTGGCCCTGTCGCCCGGCTCGCCGCTCGATGATCTCGACGAGTCCCTCCGGTCCGCGGAGAGCGGTGGCATGGGCGGATTCTTCGGTCGGCGTCGATTGAAGAAAATCGGGGCACAACAGGCGAGCCTCGGTTGGCGTTCGGTAATCGGCAAGATCTCTGCCGCTGTGGACTGGCGCGACTGACCCTTCACCAGGGACCATCAGTGCTTGGCCAAAAGTGAGGCGAACTGAAGTCTCACCGGGGAGGAGGACGACGCCGTGGCGCTCGTGCGCGTGTACTGCGGTCTGGCGTCGGCTGATGAATCGGTACGCGCGGCCCAGGCCGCGCAGCTGACCATCGCCGTGGTGGATGACGCAGGCCGGCTGCTCGGCGTCCACGAGATCAGCGACGACCCCGGCGGCTACGCCGAGCTCGGCATGCTGCTCGTGGAGCGGACCAGTGGATTCACCGACGCCGCGGTCGCCGCCGACAGCGACGACCACCTGGTCACCTCGCTGCTCACCGCCGCCGGCCGGCCGCTCGTGGTCGCCGACGACGACACGACCGACGACTTCGCCGAGCGCTTCGCCGACGACGACTCGGTCGAGGAGATGCAGGCCCCGCCCGCCGCCCGCCGTGCCGTCGGCCTCGCCCGGGCCCTGCAGGCCGGCGCCATCGCCGCCGCCAACCAGCCGACCCCGCGCGAGCTGGTGAGCTACAAGCCGGTGCTGGCCGCCCACGTCGCCATGCTCGGTGGCCGGAACGCCGCCGCCGTCGCGCTGCGCGAGGTCCTTCGCGAGCTCTACCCGGCGGCGCTGCGCGCCTACCCCGACCCGGCCCACCCGCTCGCGCTCGCCGTGCTCGACGCGCTGCCCGAGCCGGGCCGGCTCACCGCTCAGGGCGCCGAGCCCGAGCAGGTTGCCGAGCGGGTCGCGACCGAGCTGATCCGCTCCGGCGCCGGCGGCGACGACGAGATCATCGCCGCGGTCACCGCGCTGCACGTCGCGATCAGCGAGTCGCCCCGCCGCGGTGGGGTCAACAAGTCGCTGGCCCCGGCCGCCGCCGAGACCGTCCGCAAGTCCATCGCCGCCGTCCGCGCCTGCGACGCCGCCTGCCTCGCCCTGATCGGCACGATCAGCGACCGCAGCGCCCCGGCTTCGGCCGGCCGCCGGGCCACCGCGCCGGCCGCGCTCCAGGCCGTGCCCGGCACCGCCGGCCGCCGCAGCCGCCGCGAGCCGCTGAGCACCGGCAACGGCCCGGTCGTGCCCCAGCCGATGAACGCGCCGCCGGCCGCGCCCGACCCGGTGGCCCCGCCGCCGCTCGCGCCGCGCCCGGTCACCCCGCCGCCCGCCGCCCCGGCGGCCGCTGCCGCGTTCCCCAACCGCGCGCCCGTGCCCGGCAACCGGCCGGTCTCGGTGCCGCCGCCCCCGCCCGGCATGACGCCGATCACGCCCGGTTCGCGCCCGGTTCCCGGCTCGCGCAACCCGGCGCCCGCGCCGTCGTCGCCGGCCGCCCGTCCGGCCTCGGGCCTCCCGGCCGCGTCGTCACTGCCCCCGGCCGCGTCGTCACTGCCCCCGGCCGCGTCGTCACTGCCCCCGGCGGGGTCGTCGCTGCCCCCGGCCCCGGCTGTGCCGCCCGGGCCGACCGCGCCGCCCTCGTTCTCGGGCAGCTCGCTTCCGCCGGCCCCCCCGACGTCGTTCTCGTCCGGTTCATTGCCGCCGGCCTCGGTCTCGCCGGCCGACAGCGGCCAGCCGTTCCGGGCCACGCTGACGAACGCGGCGATCAACAGCGCCCGCGCCGAGCGCCAGCGTTCGGTCATCCCGCCGCGCCCGTCCACCCGGACGCCCGCGGCCGGCAGCGCCACCGACTACTCGCTGCCGATGCCGACGCAGCGCCCCGAGCAGGCCGAGCCCGGCTCCCGGGCCAACTGGCCGCTGATCAACCAGGGCGGCGACGAGGCCCCCGCCGCCTCGATCAGCGCGCCGCCGGCCGACACCGGCCGGGTCAAGCCGCCGTGGCAGGACATGCCGAAGGAGCCGCCGGCCCTGCGCCTGGTCGATTCCCAGCTGGCCGGCGGCAACAGCCTCGACGCGACCGTCACCGACCTGCCGGCGATCACCGACCCGCCGCCGCTGCGCCTGGTCGACGGCGAGGGCCGCCGCAACGGCGCCCGGCGCAACGGCAGCGTCGCCGGCCCCGCGGGTTCCGGCTCGATCAGCTCCGGATCGATCGGTTCGGCCGCGATGAGCCCGGGCATGGTGACCAGCAGCACGACCCTCACGGCGCTCGACCGCAGCACCACGCCGCCGGTCCCGGCCGACGGCAACGACGGCGACCTGCTGATCTTCGCGGCGGCCCGTTCCGCCTGGTTCACCGGCCACAGTGACACCTCGGCCGACCTCGACTGGGCGAACCCGAACGACAGCGGCTGGCGCGCGGCCGAGCGGGCGGCCACCCCCGAGATCGCCGCCGAGACGCCGGCCGGCCTGCCCAAGCGCGTGCCGCAGGCCAACCTGGTGCCCGGTTCCCCGCTGCGCGACGAGCGCCCGCTGCGCATCGTCCGGGACGCGGCCAGCATCGCGGCCCACACCACCGGCTACTTCCGCGGCTGGCGTCGCGGCCAGGAGATCGGCGGCTTCGCGATGGGCGGCCGCCCGGGCCGCGAGTCGGCCGGCGGATGGGACTTCACCCGCGACCGCGAGGGCGCGGACGATTTCCGCAACAACAACGCGAACTACAGCTCTCGCTGACGGAGACACCGAGGCGGCCGCGACACGCACGTCGCGGCCGCTTTGCCGTGCGGCGGCGATCCGCGGTGACGGTGAGCGGATCGCCGCGGTGGCTGACGCCGGCGAGGGCGGTCAGCGTTGCAGCGCGCGCACCGGGGGTATGCGGGCGGCGCGGGTGGCCGGAATCAAGCCGGCGAGCAGGCCCGCCAGCGCGCTGACCCCGCAGGCGGCGAAGGCCGACGACAGGCCGATCACCGGCGTCCAGGCGTTCGCCAGCGAGACAACGCAGGTGGTGAGGATGCCGAGGCCGACGCCGACGGTGCCGCCGAGGGCGCCGAGCGCCGCGGTCTCGAGGATCAGCTGCAGGAAGATGTGCTTGCCGCCGGCGCCGACGGCGCGGCGCAGGCCGATCTCCTGGGTGCGGGCGGCGATGCCCGCGGTGGCCGCGTTGCCGATCGAGATGGTGCCGATCAGCAGGGCGGCCGCGCTGAGCAGCGCGGTCGAGCGGGTGACGTTGGACTCGATCTCCTGGCGGAGGGTGGCCGGGTCCGGCGGGGCGATCGCGCGCAGCTCGGTGGGGGCCTCGGGCCGCAGCGCGAGCGGGGCCTGGCGGCCGATCAGCTGGGCGGCGCCGGGCGAGGTCTCGATCAAGACGTCGGGATGGGCGGTGCCCGCGGTCTCGGCCCCCGGCAGCGTCGTCGCCACGGAGTAGGGCACGATCACGCCGGTCATGGCCTCGGGCCGGCGACCGACGTCGTGGTAGATGCCCATGACGGTATAGGCGCGGCCGCCGAGGAAGACCGCGACGCCGGTACGCCCGATGTGCAGCCGCCGCGCGATCGGCTCGGACAGCAGCACCACGGGGGTGGCGTTGCGCTCCTGGAAGTCGTCATAGGTGCGGCCGACGGTCAGGTCCGGAGCCATCACCCGGACCGCGGCCGGGTCGGCGCCGATGATCGGGACGGCGGCCCCGTCGTCGCTGAAGTCAACGGTCCGGCGGATCGTGTGCTCGCTGAGCTGCACCCGGCGCCCGGCCGCGACCACGCCGTGCAGCCGGGTCAGGCGGTCCAGCGCTTCCGTCGTCAGCCAGGTCGGCGCGGTTCCGTCGCTCTCCGGCTGCACCAGCACCTCGGTCGCCCGCCGTACGTCGAAGCTGGACGACACCTGGTGATCGAGCGTGGTGCCGAGCCCGAGGCTGGCCACGAACGCCGCGGCGCCCACCACGGTCCCGATGACGGTCGCCAGCGAGCGGCCGGGATTGCGCAGCACCGACAGCGCGGCCTCCCACACCAGGTCGTCCCAGCGCAGGCGGGCGGTGCGCAGCCGCAGGCCGCCGTGATCGAGTTTCGTCATATCTCCCGCACCACGCCATCGGTCACCCGCAGCCGCCGCCCGGCCGTCTCGGCCACGGTCGGATCGTGGGTGACCACGACGACGGTCAGGCCGTCGCGGTTGAGTTGCCGCAACAGGGCCAGCACGCCCTGCGTGTTAGCGCTGTCGAGGTTGCCGGTCGGCTCGTCGCAGAACAGCACCTGGGGCCGGGCGGCGACGGCGCGGGCGATGGCCACGCGCTGCCTCTCGCCGCCGGAGAGCTGCCGGGGGTCGGCCCGCATCCGGTGACCGAGGCCCATGCGTTCCAGGGCCTCGGCCGCCATCTGCCGGCGCTTCCGGCGGCGGTGCGGCCCGTAGAGCAGGCCGATCTCGACGTTTTCCAGGGCGGTCCGTCCGGGCAGCAGGTGGAAGGACTGGAAGACGAAGCCGAAGACCTGACCCCGGATCGCGGTACGCAGCGCCGGCCCACAGGTCACCGTGTCGACGCCGGCGACGTGGTAGGCGCCGGCCGACGGCGCGTCGAGCAGGCCGAAGATGTTGAGCAGCGTCGACTTGCCGGATCCGGACGGCCCGGTGATCGAGACGTGGTCGCCGGCCGCGATGTGCAGGTCGGTGGGCAGCAGGGCGTGCACCGGCTGACCGTCGTCGTAGGTGCGCGCCACCTGGTGCATGGTCAGCATCGGCTCAACCGGCCGGCTGCTGCTGCTCGCCGACCACGACCCGTACGCCGTCGGCCAGTGCCGGGTCGTACGGCTCCCGGATCTCGACCCAGCCGCCGGCGATCTGCCCGGTCGTCACCGTGACGTCGGCGGTGTCGCCGTGATCCGAGACGGTGGTGACGAACGTCGAGCCGTCCGCCCGCGAGTAGAGCGCGGTCACCGGCACCGCCAGCACCTTGGTCGCGCCCGAGGCCACCTGCACGTCGAGTCGCAGCGACCGGTTGACGCCGCCGCCGATCGCCTTGCCGGTGAACTCGAACCGCACCTGGAAGCCGTTCTGCCCGTCCGCTCCGGTGACCGGCTGGTTCCCGACCGAGGTGATGGTCGTCGCCGCCTTGTCCCCGGTGAGGTCGTCGACGGCGGTGGCGGCGAGGCCGGCCCGCAGCAGCGACGACTGTTCCCGGTCGGCGACGGCCATGATCACCGGGGCCTTGCCGTCGAGCTCGAGCAGCGTGTCGCCGGGGTCGGTCAGCACCTGGCCGACCCGGGCATGGACCTTGGTGACGACCTGGTTGCGGCCGGCCACGACCGGGACCGAGGCCTGCGGGATCCGGGCCGTGCCCTTGGCCGGACCGGGATCGGTCGCGCCCTTGTCCACATCGGCCGGTGACTCCCCGACCGGGTCGTCGCCGGTCACGCCGATGTCGTACCCGCGGTCGTGGAAGAAGCGGGTGACCTGCTTCTGCGTGGCGCTGTCGAACACCTTGGAGACGCTGACCCGGTATCCCAGCCGGCGCAGAGCGCGCTGGATCTCGGCCACGTCCGGTCCGGTCATCCCGGCCGAGATGTCGCGATAGAGCGGGAACGCCAGGTCGAGCACGACCATCGGCTGGCCCATGCGCTCGAGCAGCACCCGGCCCTCCCGCAGCCGGTCACCCTTCTTGACCAGCACCCTCGTCACGACACTGTTCGGGCCGACGGCGGCCGACGGCGGCCGCACCTTCACGCTCTGGCTCGCCTGCAGCTGACCGCGCAACACCACCGGCTCGCTCAGCTGCCGGAGCCCGGCCTCGGCCGTCACCAGGGAGGCCGAGGGCGGGGCGGCGTCCGCGGCGACCTGCTCCGGCGACCGCAGCCGCGACCCGACGAGGACCGCCGCCACGCCCACCAGCACGACCACCGCGAGCAGCACCGCGATCAGGGTCAGGAAGCGCCGCCGCCGGAGGATGAGGGTGTCGGCTGCGCTCACTGCTGCCCGATCAGCGCGGCGGCCTGCTTGGCGATCGCCTGAATCTGCGGGTTCAGCTCGGTCAGCTTGGCCTCGTTCTTCGCGACCAGCTCCTGCTGCACCTGCATGGCCGTGTCCATCTGCAGCTTCGCGATGCCGGTGTCGCGCTCGCAGGTGAACCACGCGACGGCGAAGTCGGACTCGCGTCCGCTGGGCACGTACCGCTTCGCGGGCGTGGCCGGCCCGACCTCGACCGTGCCCGGGACCTCCTTGGGCTTCCACGTCTCGGCCGGGTCCGGGGCGGAGTCGCCGAGTGGCACGCCGAACAGGCCCGGATCGGGAACGCGGAAGAAGCTGTCCTCTTGCGACGTGTGATATCCCTTGCCGGCCAGACACGTCAGAAGCGTCTTCCACTTGGGCTGGCCGACCCGCTGATAGACCGTCATGAGAAACGGCCGGCTGAGCGCGTTCCCGAGGTCGAAATAGCTGTAGTAGACCTTTTCCGCGTTCGGCGGGAGCTTTTTCCAGGCATTGCTCGTGCACTGGTCGGAAGCGTGGTCGTAGTTGGGGTCGAAGCTCGCGATGGCCGGCGGAACGGGCGCCTCGTCCTGCCCGAAACCGTGCTCCTTCGCCACCTGCTCGGTCGGCGGCCCGAACGTCGCGTCGGTGAGCACCAACTGCGGGAACGGGTTCCTCGGGGCCGGCCCCATCACCCGCAGGTTCTGCGGATAGCCCGCATCCGCCATGCATTGCCCCAGCGCCTTCAGCTGCGCGTAGTCGACGACTCCGAGCGCATCACCGAGAAAGGCCGAGAACGGCTGCGCGTTCTTCTGTCCGGCGGCGCCGGGCGTCGCCCCGGCCGGCGTCTTCGAGCAGGCCGCGAGCGGCAGCAGCAGGACGGCCAGCGCGGCCAGGGCCACGCGCCGGCCGGTTCCGCCGGAGACCGGATGGGTCCGCATTTTCCCTCTTTCTCCGGAACCGCGCGGGCGGCCCGCCATCGAGCGAGCCACCCACGCGGATCACCTGCTAGGCGCAGCGCTTGTGCGACGCGTTCCAGGCCGAGATGGACTGCTTGGTGCCGCGCGGCACGCTGGCGTACGCGGTCTTGTAGCCGGTCGACATGTAGAGCGTGACCGTGCAGGTGCTGTCCCGGTTGAAGATGCCCTCGGCGTTGGCGGCCAGCTTGACCGGCGGGTTCGGCAGGTCCGGCAGGTTGCCGAAGTAGTCGTTGGTGTGGTCCGAGTCGCTGTTCCAGAAGTGCCGCTGGTACTGCTGGGTGGTGAAGCCGTCCCAGATCCACTGGAAGCAGATCTCGGTGCTGTTACAGGCGGCCTTGCCGTCGCCGTGGTCGGCGGCCTGAGCCGCGGTCGGCGCGACGAGCAGACCGGTCACGCCGAGCGCGGCGGCGACAATGGCGTTCCTGAGTTTCATCGGGCAGTTCCCTCTTCCTCGCTTGCGCTCATGCAGGGGTGATTCCGTGCATGCAAGACACCACGAGCTAGGTGGAAAACGCCGAGGCATGGCCATTCGGCTTCATCGCGATCGGCCCGGCGCCGGACATGAAAGAGCCGACTCACCATGCACCGAAGGCCGTACGCTCCTGCTAGTTCCCCCGTGGGCCGGAATGGCGGATGTGGATCCCGCGCTCCGGCGACGTCACCCTAGCCACGCGATCATGGGCACGCAAGGATGCAAATATGTCTATGATTTTGATCACCGGAGTCGGGCATTTGATTCGACAATCGCGGAAATAGGCCCTGGTCAGCCCAGTCGGGCGCGCTCGGCGACCACCCGGCTCCGGTCGTTGAGGCACCCGGTGAACAGCGTGTGGAACGATTCGGCGACCGGGTCGGGAACGGTGTCGAGAATATTGGCGATCGCCGCGTCGAACTCCGAGCGGGCGGCCGCGATGTCGCCCCGGGCCGCGTACGCCCGGGCGAGCCGGACGTGGTTGAGCGACCACGACGGCTCGGCCGCCACCGACCGGCGCAACAGCTCGACGGTGGCGTCGGCCGGGTCCGGCCCCCGCTGACGCAGGATCTCGTCGAGCAGCATCGCCGCGGCGCCGACCTCGGCGCCACGGTCCAGCACGTCGCGCAGCCCGTCGGCGGCGGCGTCGAGGTGCTCGTCGTCCATCCAGTAATGCAGCGCCAGATAGGCGGAGAGCACCACCGCACGCGGGTTGCCCGGCGAGACCCGCAGGAAGGTCTCCACCAGCTCGGCCGCGTCGTCCTCCCGGTGCATCGGCTCGATCCAGAGCTGGGCCAGCTCCAGCAGCGACATCTCACGCCGGGCGGCCGCCTCGAGGGCGGCCGCGTCCGCGTGGCCGTACGGGTCGGTCATGGGATGAAGGCCGTCGAGATCTTGAAGACGCCGTCGATGACCCGCCCGCGAATGGTGATCGTGTAGTCGCCGATCGTCCGCACCAGCGGGTTGGTCTTGCCGTAGATGCCGTCCGGCTCACGGCCGACGCTCCTGATCAGGGCCCGCATCGCGTTCTCCTCGCCGCCTTCCTGCTCGACGAAGCCTTCCAGCTTGTGCTTGGCCGGGCCGAAGACGTGGTCGAGTTGATCCGGTTTGAGAGCGTAGTCGTTCGCCTCCTGCTCGCACTGGGCGGCCGTCTTGGCGGTGTGCCCGCCGCTGGAGCCGCTGCCCGACGACGAGCCGCTCGAGGACGACCCGTCGCCGCTGGTCGAGGAGTAGACCGCGCCGCCGGCCGCGCCCGCGGCCGCCCCGGCGACGGTGGCGGTGACCACCGTGGACGAGACCGAGAACGAGAGCGCACCGAACGCGCCGGCGCCCCCGGCCAGCGCCAGCCCGCCGGCCTCGATCGCCCCGCAGGGCTCGGCGATGACGCACGCGATCGTGCCGACCACGACCGCACCGGCCAGCGCCCCGACGCCGATCTTGCACCAGAGGCCGCAGAGACCGCTCGGGTCGACGTCGTTCAGCGGGTTGCCGTTGACGAAGCCGTACGGGCTGAGCGTGGACCGGACCGCCGGGTCGACGGTCAGGAACTGCGCGGTGGCCGGGTCGTAGTACCGGGCCCGCAGGTAGATCAGGCCGGACTCGGCGTCGCTGTACTCCCCGTCGAACTGCAACGGGGTGGTGGCCGTCCCGGTGTGGGCGCTGACCGTGCCGTACGGCGTGTAGGCGTACGCGCCCACGATCGCGCCGGCCGAGTTGGTCAGCGCGCGGGTGGACCCCAGGCTGTCGGTGAAGTACCACTGGCTGCCGCTCCCGTCGATCTGCTCGATCGGCCGGCCGCCCGGGCCGTACAGGAAGCTGGTCGTGCCGTCGAAGAGCAGGTCGCCGCCGTTGTCCCAGGTGTAGCGGGTGGTGACGCCGTTGACCGTCTTGCTCGTCCGCCGGCCGTTGCCGTCGTAGGCGTAGGTGGAGCTGGTGCCGGCCTTGGCGAACGCGGTGAGCCGGCCGGACTGGTTGTAGGTGTACGTCGTGGTGTCGGTGCCGGTCTTGGCGCTGGTCCGCTCGCCGGAGGTGTCGTACTCGTAGGTGGTGGCCGTGGACGGCGGCGCGGCACACGCCGGACTGGCCGGAATGCCGGTCTTGGCACTCCAGCACAACTGGCCGGCGCCGTCGAAGGTCTGTGCCGTCCCGGCCAGCGTGGTCGGGTTGTCGGCGGCGTCGTACGCGTACGTGCCGCTGGTGGTGCTCTTGACCTGCTCCAGGCTGGTGTAACCGTAGGTCTGCGCGCTGCCCGGCACCCCGGTGGGCGTCTCCCCCGCCACCTGCCCGGCGTTGTCGCGCGGATAGGTGATCGACGCCAGCGTGGTCGTGCCCGCCTTGAGGGTGGTCGCCGTGAGCTGGTCGGCCCCGTCGAAGGTGGTGCTCGTCGCGGTGCCGTTCGGGTACGTGATCGACTTGAGGTCGCCGTCCGCGTCGTACCCGAAGCTCGTCTTGGCCCCGTTCCAGTCGGTCACCGAGTCGAGCCGGCCGGCCTTGTCGAAGGTCCGCTTGACCGTGTGCCCGGTCCCGCCCGGGTAGACGGCGGTGGTCTGGTGACCCTGGGCGTCGTAGCCGTAGGCGGTGGTCGAACCGGCCCCGTTCGTCTCGTCGACCACCTCGTCGAAGGCGTCGTAGGTCCAGCTCGTCGTGCCGGTGCCGTCGGTCATCGTGGCCCGCCGGCCGCCGCCGTCGTAGCCGACCGTGACGTTCGGGGTGACCCCGTCGGAGTTGGTCACCGCCGTCATCGCGCCGGTCGGGTCGTACGTGTAGCGGCTGACCCGCCCGGCCGGGTCGGTGACCGCGCTGACGAGCCCGGCCGCGTCGTAGGCGGCGGCCGTCGTGCGGCCCTTCGGGTCGGTCCGGGTGGCCTGCCGGCCCTGACCGTCATAGCCGTACGTGGTCTTGTTGCCGGCGCCGTCGACGGTGTCCGCGACCGTGTTGTCGGCGTTGTAGTCGACGATCAGCTTGGTGCCGTCCGGCCGCGTCGTGGTGGTGAGTCGGTCGGCGCGGTCGTAGGCGTACGTGGTGGTCTGGTGGTTGCCGTCGGTGCTGGAGAGCTTGTTGCCATCGGCGTCGAACGTGTTGCTCGAGACGTGGCCGAGCGGGTCGGTCGTCTTGATCAGGTTGCCGAAGGCGTCGTAGCCGAACGTGGCGCAGCCGGTGGCCGGCGGCGTGCAGCCGGGCTTCACCCCGGCCGCGGTGCCGACCGGCGAGACGGTCGAGGTGACCAGGCCGCGGGCGGTGTCGTAGCCGTAGGCGACCGTGCTGCCGGCGGCGTCGGTGGCGCTGACCCGGTCACCGAAGGCGTCGAAGGTAGCCGTCGACGTGTAGCCGCGCGGGTCGACCGTGCGGGTCACATCGCCCGGGTGCGCGGCGTCGTCGTAGAAGACGGCGGACGTACGGGTGGTGACGGTCGGCGGGTTGCTGTCCGGCACCTCCTCGTCCTGGCTCAGCGACTGCTGCGTGGTGCTGGTCAGCAGGCCGTACTGGAGGGTGCCGTCGTTGGTGCCCGAGCTGGTCTTGATGTGCCCGGCCTCGTCGTAGCCGTACCGCGTCTCCAGGCCCTTGGGGCTGATGCTCCGCACGAGCTCGCCGAGCGCGTTGTACTCGTACGCCGTGGTGCGCCCGGCGCCGTCGGTCTCGGAGATCTTCTGGCCGTTGTCGTCGTACGTGTACGACTGGGTGTTGCCGTCCGGGTTGGTGATGGTCGTGATGCCGAGCGTCACCGGGTCGTACGTGTACTGCGTGGTGCCCTCGTTCGCCGAGCCCGCGCCGTGCGTCTCGGCGGTCAGCAACCCGTCCGCGTACGTGTAGACGGTCTTGCGCCCGGCCGGATCGGTGACCTGCGTCTGCCCGGCCGCGAGCCCGGCGTCCGGCCCGTAGGCGAAGGCCGTCGTGTGCCCGAGCTGGTCGATCTGGCTGGTCACCCGCTCCGAGCCGTCGTAGACCATGCTCATCACCGGCGCCGGCGTCGCGGTCACCCCGAAGGCGGCCGGCAGGCGTACGAAGTTGAGCAGATGCGCGCTCGTGTAGCCGAACTGCGTACGGTCGTCGTTGAGCACGGACGGAGTGCGCGTCGTGCCGGCACCGAAGACGTCGGTCAGGTTGCCCGCGCTGTCGTAGGCGTAGCTCACCGTGCGCCCGGCGGTGTCGGTCAGCCCGGTGATGTGCGAGCCGGTCCAGGTGAGCGTGAAGCGCCGGTTCGCCGGGTCGGTGATCGTGCTCAGATGACCGTTCGCGTCGTAGGTCAGCGTGGTCTGGTAGGCCGGGCTGGCCAGGGCGCCCACCGGGTCGGTCTCGGCGATCAGCCGGCCGGTCGCCACATCGAACTTGAAGATCGCAATTCCGCGGCGGGTGTACGTGTAGGTCGAGCCACTTTTCACGAGGGTGGCCGCATAGCGGGGCGCGGCCGGGGCGTAGCCGGTCCCGTCCACCACGAACGGCACCTGGGAGCCGTCCTCCTGCTTGATGGTGACCGCCCCGGTGCCGGAGTCGGTGACCGCCGACAGGTCGTAGGAGTAGGTCCAGCCGTACCCGAAAGCGCCGTTGATCGCGCCGGCCGCGTTCGGGCCCGCCGGGTCGGCCAGCGCCGACAGGTAGGTACGGGTGAAGTTCAGCGGCATCCCCCGGCCCGGGATGTCGAGGTCCTTGAAGGTGTCGCCGTAGTAGCCGGTGCTGGTGTCGACCGGGTCACCGGCCGTGCGGCGCACGCATCCACACTGGACCCAGGCCGGGTTGCTGCCCTTGGGCGCGTCGATCACGTGCGGCGGGCCGCCGATCGGCTTGCCCGGGGTGCCGCCCATCGGCACGAACGCGATCGCGTCGAACGCCACGTCGAAGTTGCTGTAGTCGACGTTGCCGCGCCCGATCACCTCGCTGCGGTTGGACAGCTGGACCGTGGCCCCGTTCTGCATGGCGAAGGTGCCGATGGTGACCCACTGCTCGGAGTTCCAGTGCTGGTTGACCCGGATCTTCCACGGGCTCACCCCGCCGCCCGGGTTGATCACGTAGACGACGCTTGTCGCCGACGCGCCGGTCGCCGGGATATGGATCTTGATTTTGTAGTACTGGAGTTTCGGCAGGTTCGGCGTCCAGGTGCCGGTGTTGATCAGGTCCGGGTTGCTGCCGTCCTCGGTGTGGGTGAAGCGGATGTGCCCGCCGAACCCGACCCCGGCCTGGTGGGTGTCGATCTGGCCGATCGGGTCACCGTTGGCGTTGGTGCCGTACGCGTAGCTGAACGTGCCGTTGCTGGACCAGTTCGACGATCCGCAGCCGGCCCGGTTGACCGGCGGGCTGGGCTGGTCGTCCACGATGATCGGGGCGCCGCTCGAGGTGGTCGGCACCTTGCTCGTGTCGAGGCTGCACGTCGGCGGGTGCGGGTTCACCGTGGCCGGCTCGGCCGCGCCGCTGCCGACGCTGAAGTCGCTGGTGGCGCAGGCGGTCGCGCAGTCGACCCAGCTGACCGGGGTGTGCCACCAGCACTCGAAGTCGGTCAGCGTGCAAAGGTTGGCGTTGGTCGCGCCGGTGGGGTCGCATTTGTTGTCGGCCATGGTGCAGAACAGCGTCGGCTTCGGCACGTTCAGCCACGTCGCGCCGCCGTGGTAGGTCGGCGTCGCGTAGGCCCGCGAGCCCATCCGGATCAGCGGGCTGCCCATCCAGCCGAGGATCCGCTCCTGGTAGGGCCAGTCCGACGGGTGGGCGGCGTCGGCGTACGTGTTCTTCAGGTACGGCTCGCGGCCGGCCGGGTAGTCCGGGTTGGCCGGGTTGTTCGACCACCCCAGTCCCCAGGTGCCGTCCGGACCGACACACGTCGGCGACGGCGTGCACCCGGTCGTGTTGCCGAACTTGGCGCTCGGCTGGACGCCGGTGTTGTAGGCCCAGGCCGCGAAGTACCAGTTCTCCAGGTACCGCGGGTTGCCGCCGTTGGCGGTGATCCCGGCCGCGTACAGCTGGTTCCACTTGTCCTGCAGGATCTGCAGGCCGGCCGAGATGTTCTCGGCGTAGTCGACGGCGACCTTCGCCTTGCCGTTCGCGGTGATCGACGTGTCGGCAAGCGCCATGCCGCTGGTGACCTGGGCGATGCCGTAGCCGCAGTCGGCGTTCGCGTAGTCGATCCGGTCGATCGAGTTGACGACGCCGTAGTAGCTGGAGATCAGCGGGTCGCCGGCGACGCCCGGCAGCTCGTGCCAGGAGGCCTGGTTCCAGTTGCTCTCCTGCGCCATGATCGCCTCGATCACCGAGCGCGGCACCGTGCTCCAGGTGTCGTTGGCCGGGTGGCTGAGCACGTGGCGGGAGAAGTCGTTGCTCGGGGAGTAGGCGGCCAGGCCCATGCTCGCGTAGTTGGCCGGCCGGCTGAACGAGCCGTTGAGCAGGCCCTGCGCGGCCATCTGCGCGGCCCAGTCGGCCTGGGCCGAGGTCGGCTGCAGCGCCTGCCGGGTCGGCTCGAGCCGCGGCACCCCACAGGTCGGCGACTGCGCGGCGGTAGCGGCGAGCGCCTGAGGGGCCGCTTTGCCCGCGGCGGCCCCGGCACTGTGGACAGCGCCTGCGGAAGTGTCATACCCGGGCCGTATCGTCGCCCCACCCACTGAACGGGGTGGGGTGGCGTTGGTGGCAGTCGCAGCGGCGGCGGTGGTCCCGGTGGCGGCGGTCCCGGCGGCGGCGGTCCCGGCGGCGGCCACGGCAGGGGTCGCGGCGGTCCCGGCGGTGGCCACGGCCGGGGCGGCGGTCGTGATCGGCGCGGTGGCGGCGGCCTGCTTGCGAACTACCAGCTTGCCGGTCGCGGTGGCCAGGATCGCCGGGTCGGTCGCCTTCGGGTCGGCGGCGGCGCCGAGCAGCGCGCGGCCGTCGAGCGACGAGGCGGCGGCGCCGTTCGGCAGCTTGGCGTCGGTGCGGGCGACCACGGCCGCCGGGGCGTCGACGTGGGTGGCGCCGGTCAGCACCGGCTTTCCGGCGCGGCCCGGGAAGAGGCGCAGGTGGCCGAGCCGGCCCGAGGCGATCTTCGTGAGCTGGCCGCCACGCGTGTGCCACGCCTCGGCGGTCAGCGCGCCGGCCGCGGTCGGCGCCACGAAGTCGACGCCGCCGTCGGTCGTGGGCCGCAGGTCGGCGGCCGTTCCCGCGCCCGGCACGGCTTGGATCGCGACCGTCCGGTCCGGGTCCACCCGCACCAGGTGGGAACCCATCGCCCCGACCGCACCGGCGGCGGTCGGCACCACCGACGTCACCTGCCCGGGAACCGTGACCTGGGCGGTGACCCGTCCGGTGGCGAGATCGACCGTACGCACGGTGGTGGTGGCCTCGTCGACGCCGGGGTTCGCGGTGAACTCGGCGATGTCGCCGGTGCCGCAGCCGGGCGAGTGGTACTTCAGCCCGACACCGGCCGAGAGCGGGCGGACCTGGCCGCTGGTCAGGTTGACGCTGTAGGCGAAGGCGCCGTGGTCACGGGCCGCCGAGATGTTGACGGCCGACCGGGGCAGCACCGCGACCGCGGCGAACTTGCCGTCGCCGGAGACGCACTGGTAGCCGAGCCAGGACGCGTCGTCCATCCCGGCCGGTCGGATGACCGCGATCTCGTGCCAGGTGAAGCCGGACCGGGCGGTCGCGACCTCGAGGTGGTAGCCGGCGCCGTCACCGCGGCCGGTCACCGCGACGTCGTCGGAGCCGCTCGCGCCGGCGCCGAACTCCTCACGAGGCGGCGTCTTGGCCGACACGGCCGAAACAGCCGGCGCGGATTCGGCCCGGGCGGCCGGCGCGGCGTAGGCGCCGGTCACCGCGGTCAGGCTGAGGGTGAGGGCCGCGGACACGACCGCCGACCCACGCACCCAGAAACGATCGAACAACAATGCGGCCATCCCCCGTCGATCACTCACGAATCGACGGGACTTTATACGCCCCCTTATTTAGATAAACGTTCCGGGCACTTTTTGATTAGACCAATATCTATTCTCGCGATTGCCACGTGCAGAGACAGACCTTGTTGCCCTCGGGGTCGGCCAGCACCCAGAAGCTCGGCGCCGCGGCGTCGCTGACCAGTGCGCCACCGGCGGCGATCGCGGCCTCGATGCGGGGCTGGACCTCGGCCGGGTCGACCCAGACGTCGGGGTGCCAGCGCTGGCGGGGCTCCTCGCGACCGGACTCCTGGAACCAGATCAGCGGCAGCCGGCCGGACGGATCCCGTACCTCATCGCCGATGTCCGGGCCCGGGGCCCGTTCCATCGCCATCACCGCCGCCCAGAACGGCAGCACGTCCTTAAGCGCCGGAGTGTCCAGCGCCAGTTCGAGCTCGCTGACCCCGCTCACCGTCTGGGTCAGCCCGGCCTCGGCGGCCAGCGCCGAGATCGTGCGCGCCATCCGGACGTCGCGCTCGGTGACGCCGCCGGTGTCGTGGCTGACCAGCCGGATGTCGACGTACGGATAACGCAGGTCGATGTCGGGGTGATGGTTCGCCTCCTCGGCCGCCGCCCCGATCGCGTCGACCAGCGCGAGCCCGGTCGCGAAGTCCCGGCTGTGGATGCGCGTGTTCAGGCTGTTGGCGAGCAGCACCCACCCGGTCAGCCCCTCGTCGGCGATCTGCCGTCCCGTCAGCTTCGTCATGCACCCATCCTCGCGCTCTTGGGGGGTCAGAGGGGGGCCAGCGCCTTCCCGATGTTCCACTCGGCCAGATCGAGCATCCACTGCCGGTCCGGGAAGTCGGTGCCGGCGATCCGGAGCGGCCCCTCGATCAGGCTCAACACCTGCGCGTACCGGTAGAAGTCGAGCCGCGCCCGGTCGAGCGGGACCGGGTCGAGCCGCGGGTACGCCTCCTCGAAGCGCATCTCGGTCCACGCGTGGTCCCACTCGACGTCGAACGCGATCAGCCCCTCGAAGTCGATGATCACCGGTTCGCCCGTCGAGTTGATCAATACGTGATCGGGTCCGAGCTCGCCATGGACCAGCGCGTACGTCTGACGGGGAGAGATCCGCCCACGCAGCGCGAGCAGATGGTCGGCGATCCGATGTCGCGCAGCGGCGAGGCGAGTGTCCTGAGTGGCCACCGCGCCCAGGTCGGCGAGCGCCCGGCCAGGATCACGTCCTCGGCCGGACGGATCGGCGGCGTCGTCCAGGTGAGCGGGCCGTAATGCGGCACCGAGGTGGTGTGCATCCGGCGCATCGCGGCCCCGAGCGCGGCCAGCGGCTCGGCGGCCGACGCCGGATCGGCCTCCATCAACCGCTCGAGCGTCACCCCACCGGCATCCTCGACCAGCGCGAGATTCGGCTTCCACACCACCATTTCCGGTACGTGAACCCCAGCGCCCGCCAGGGCCTGGTGATTGACCAGGAACCGCTCGGCGCCACCCGGATCACCGAACGGGTCGTCGGGCACCCGCGCCTCGGCCTCGGGCCAGTAGTTCTCCTCGTCCGCCCAGTAGTAGAGGATCACCTTGGTCGCGTCGTCGAGCCGCAGCCGGTAGACGCCCTTCTTGGTCCCGCCGGTCAGCCGATCGAGGGCGACCGGCCGCCGATCGCTCCCGAAGACCTCGCGCACCAGACCGCCGAGATCGTCCACGCCGAGAAAAGCCCGCATGGTCGCCGATCCTGCCCAGCGCGGCGGTGATCGACAACCGATTTGGCATCATGACGCGGTGCGGGCGATCATCTTCGACTTCTTCGGAACCCTGACCGACCCGGCCGCCGAGGCGGGCCGGCGCGCGTCCTTCGCCGCCACCGCGGCCGCGCTCGGCGTCCCGGCCGACGACTTCTGGCGCGAGATGGCGGCCAGCTTCCCCGAGCGGATCGTGGGCCGGTACGGCGACACCCGCGAGACCCTGCGCGCGATTGCCAAGCAATGCGGCGCCGACCCGGCCGAGGCCGACCTGGACGCGGCCGTGGTCGCCCAGCGGGCCGGCGCCGAGCTCGTGCGCCCGCCCCGGCCCGGCGTGCTGGAGCTGCTCGACCGGCTGCGGGCCGACGGCTTCCGGCTGGGACTGATCAGCGACTGTTCGAGCGAGCTGTACGAGGCCTGGCCGCAGACGCCCTACGCGCCCCGGATCGACGCGGCGGTGTTCTCGTGGCGGGAGGGATGCCGGAAGCCCGATCCGCGGCTCTACGCCACCGCGAGCGCCCGTCTCGGCGTCGCGCCGGCCGAGTGCTGGTACGTCGGCGACGGCGGCAGCCGCGAACACGACGGCGCCCGGCGCGCCGGCATGCGCCCGGTCCTGGTCACGAACGCCGCCCACCCGGACGCGGCCGCCTTCCGCAGCGACCCCGACACCTACACGCCGGACGTGGTGATCGCCGACCTCGACGAGTTGCCGGCCGTCATCCGTTCCTGAGCACGCAGAAGCCCCGCTCCGACCCATCGGAGCGGGGCTGCCACCGTCTGTCAGGCCGGTGCTACGGCGCGCGAGCGGCGCATCGTCAGCACATACTCGACGAGCGAGATGAGGACGTTCTTGGTGGACTCGCGGTTGCGGGCGTCGCAGCTCACCACGGGCACGTCGTTCGAGATCGCCAGCGCGTCCCGCACGTCCTGCGCGTTGTGGTACTGCATGCCGTCGAAGCAGTTGATCGCCACCAGGTACGGCAGGCGACGGTGCTCGAAGAAGTCGATGGCGGCGAAGCAGTCGGCGAGACGACGGGTGTCCACCATGACCACGGCACCGATCGCGCCCCGCACCAGCTCGTCCCACATGAACCAGAACCGGGTCTGGCCGGGCGTGCCGAACAGGTAGAGGATCAGGTCACGGTCGATGCTGATACGGCCGAAGTCCATGGCGACGGTGGTCGTCATCTTGCCCGGCACCTGCCGGTTGTCGTCGACGCCCACACCGGCCGAGGTCATGATGGCCTCGGTGGTCAGCGGGGTAATCTCCGAGACCGACCCGACGAGCGTCGTCTTACCGACGCCGAACCCACCGGCGATGACGATCTTCGCCGATGTAACGCGCCCCCCAGCAGCGGGACGGTGCGACATGTCAGAGCCTGCGAAGTCCACTCAGCACCCTTTCCAGCAGTTCCGTGCCTACCGCGTCGGTCTCGTCTTCCAGCGAGGTGGGCTCGTACACCGCGACCAAGCCATCGGAGGCCATGTCGGCGACGATCACACGAGCCACACCGAGCGGCAGTTGCATGCGTGCGGCGATCTCGGCGAGCGACTGCACACGGCCGCCGTCGCACATAGCCGCGATGTACTGATGCTCGCTTCCACCCTGCCCGCCGCGGATCATTCCAGATCGGCCGCGCACGGTTGTCTCGACCAGCGCTTCCAGCGCTATCTCAAGCTTCGGCCGGGTCCGACCACGGGTCACGGCGTACGGTCTGACCAGCGCGCCGGTCGGCTCATCACGCTCGGGCATCGTCACCGCTCACCCCTTCCTCGGGCCCTTAGAAGTGTCTCTTGTTGTCAATGTTTTGAACAGTCGGCCGCGCCAACCCACTTCGGGCCGGCGACGGCATACTGCCCGTTCAGCCGAGCACCCCGGCCGCGGAACGCGGTGCGGGGGTCAGCGCCTCGCCGACGCGGTCGACGAGGAGGGCCATCTCGTAGCCGACCTGGCCCACGTCGCAGCTGCGCGCCGCGAGCACCGCGAACGACGAACCGTCGGAGATCGACATCAGGAAGAGGAACCCGTTGTCCATCTCGACGACCGTCTGCAGCACCGCACCACCCTCGAAGCACCGAGCGGCGCCCTGAGTGAGGCTGACCAGGCCGGAGGCGATCGCCGCCAGCTGGTCCGCACGGTCACGCGGAAGGTCCCGCGAGGCCGCCAGGAGCAGACCGTCGGCGGAGACCGCGATCGCATGCGCGACTCCGGGAACGCGGTCGGCGAAGTTGGCCAGAAGCCAACCGAGATCCTGCGTAGATGTCATGCCTCATGCTCCTTGCCAGCCTGCGAGGACTGCTGCCCTCCCGGAGTTCCCTCCGGGTTGGTCGATTGTTCCTTGGTGCGACCGCGCTGAACACCTCGGTGGTACGCGGAAAGCAGACCGCGAACACCCTCGGGAGTACGTTTCTGGACGGAGTTTCCGCCCCGATCGACGCCACCGGGTACCAGCTGCGCCATCGGTGTGCGCTTGGGCAGCCCGGCGTTGGTGGTGGTGTCGATGGTCTGCTCGGCAGCCGCACGGGCCGCGCTCCAGCCTTCGTCGGCAGCAGTGTGCCACGGGTTCGACGCCGCGCTGCCGTTCGGGCTGTTGCCATTCGATGAACCGTAGCCGTTCGCGGCCCCGACGCCCACCGGAGCCGGTTCCTGGTCACGCGATTCGGGCGATCCGGCCTGCTGCGGCACGCCGACCGAACGACTCGGCTCGCCCGTCGGGATGCGCTGCGGGCTCGACTCGTCGCCGTTGGACGACCGGTCGGCCGGGTGGCCGGTGGTGAACCACGCCGACTCCAGCTCCCGGAAGATCGGCAGCTCCATGGTCTCGTCCGCGAACTGACCCTGGTTGCTGTCGCGCTGCCGGGCCGCGGCCTGCGCCGCGGCGATCTGCTGGGCGGCGGTGGCCTGCGCCTCCGCGGCCTGCTGCGCGGCCAGCTCGTGCGCCGCCTTGGCCGCGGCGGCCGCCCGCTGCGCGTCGGCCGGGCCGGCGCCCGAGGTGGGCGTCCCGGAGACCGGGGTGCCCGACACCGGACGGGCCGGCGGCGCGGACGACGGGATCGGCGCGGTCTGCGGGTTCGTCGGGCGCTCGACCTGCGGCTGCTGGTCGGCGGGACGGTAGCGCGGGATCTCGGCGGTCATGTCGAGCGCGGCCGCGAGGCTCTCCGGCACGTGCGGAGCGGCGTTCGGGTCCCGCTCGGGGGCCGGCGGCCAGGCCGGCGGCGCGACCGGCGCGCCGGCGGTGGGCTGGGCCGGAGCCTGCGGCTCGTTGGCCGGCGGCACCGAGGTCGGGCGGGCGCCGTACGGCGGGCCGGAGGGCACCGGCGGCGCGGAGACCGGCGGCACCGGCGGGGCCGAGACCGGCGGGACGAATCCGCCCCGGCCCTGGCTCTCCGGGTTGGACGGCAGCTGGCGCGGGATGGTGGCGCCGAAGCCGCTGTCGCCCTCGGGCCGAAGCTGCTCGCCGTTGCGGCGCTGCGGCAGCCCGTCGGGACCGGCGAAGCCCTGCGGGCCGGACGGGGCCGAACCGGGGCCGGACGGCAGCGGCGGGATCATCTCGTTGCTGCGCGGGCCGTAGAAGCCGTTGCCGTTGGTGCCGTTGGCCGACGAGCCGTTGGACCCGTTCGCGCCGCCGAAGCCGTTCGCGCCGCCGAAGCCGTTGGACCCGAATCCGTTGCTGCCGTTGGCCGGCGCGCCGGTGAGGTCGGACCAGGCCGGGACCGACCGGCCGCCGGTGCCGAGCATGCCGCCGTTGGGCATCGGCGGGTTCGGGTCGAAGGGACGGCCACCGGGGTAGCCGCCGCGGCCGCTCTCCAGCGCCAGCGGTTCGGGCATGCCCGGACGGCCGCCCGTCTGCCCGTTGTCGTAGCCACCGGGAGCCTGCAGGCCGCGACCGGCCATGGCGCCCGCGATGAGCACCTGCACCGGCAGGCTGACCTCGGCCACCGTGCCGCGCTCGGCGTCGGCCGGCCGCAGCTCGACCTTGACGGCGTGCCGGTTCGCCAGCCGGGCGACCACGACCAGGCCCATCATCCGGGAGACGGCCACGTCCACCATGGGCGGGTTGGCGAGCCGGTCGTTGAGGTCGCGCAGCTGCTCCCGGCTGATGCCGATGCCGCGGTCCTCGACGGAGAGCAGCGCGCCGTCGCCCAGCCGCCGGGCCTCGACGGTGACCGTCGAGTTGGGCGGGGAGGAGGCGGTCGCGTTGTCGAACAGCTCGGCGACCAGGTGGACCATGTCGTTGACGGCGTGCGCCGCCACCTCGATGTCCCGGTCGATCATGCCGAACTCGATGCGGGTGTAGTGCTCGACCTCGGACTGGGCCGCGCGAAGCACGTCGATCAGAGCGGCCGGCTCGCGCTGCACGCGGGTCGAGTCGGCGCCCGCGAGAACCAGGAGGTTCTCGTCGTTACGGCGCATCCGGGTGGCCAGGTGGTCGAGCTGGAACAGCTCGGCCAGGCGGTCCGGGTCCTCCTCGCCGCGCTCCAGCCGGTCGAGGTGGCCGATGAGCCGGTCGACCAGGATCTGCGAACGGCGGGCGAGGTTGACGAACATGGTCGCGACGGAGGCGCGCAGTGCGGCCTGCTCGGCCGCGGTGCGCACGGCCTCGAGGTGAACCGCGTTGAACGCCTCGGTCACCTGGCCGAACTCGTCCCGGCTGCGCACCGGTAGCGGCTCGGCGATCTGGTCGGCGACCTGGGCCGGCGTCAGTGAAGTGGCGAGCGCCGGATCACGCAGCCGGGAGACCGCGTGCGGCAGGCCGAACTGGGCCACCGACAGGGCGCCCTGACGCAGCTCGCGCAGCGAGCGGGCCATCGACCGGGCCACGAGCCAGGCGAACAGGATCGCGAGCAGCAGCATCGCGAGCAGCACGCTGGTCTCGATGAAGACCCGCCGGTTCACGTTGTTTCGCAGGTCGGTCGCCTGCACCACGATGTCGGCGTCGAGCTTCTGCTCCACCTGCCGGAACAGGTTGTTGTAGCCGATCATCGCCTTCTCCCACGCCTGGGCGTCGAAGGGGATGTTCTTGGTGTTCGTGCCGTTCAGCGCGCTCAGCTGGCCGGTCAGGTTGGTCGCGGCGCGACCGTCCGGAACGTTCTGCACGCGGTCGAACAGCGCGACCTCGGCATCGGTGCCGACGGCGTGGACGGACGTCTCGGCGAGCGCGAAGCCGGTGTCGGTGAGCAGGAACTTGCGGCGCAGGCCGGCGTTGAAGTCGCCCTGGCCGAGCACCTCGTGACCGACGTCGCGCTGCTGGGAGATGTACTCCTTGGCGCTGGCCACCGCGGCGACGGTACGCAGGTGGTCGCTCAGCTCGGTGTCGCTGGCCAGCTGGGCCGAGACGTCACGCACCGACAGCAGGTCCGCGATCAGCTTGTTGTAGGTCTCCTCGACACCCTTGGCGTCGATCGTGCCGTTGGCGATCTGACTGCGCTTGGAGGGCAGGTCCTCGAGGTTGCGGTCGAGGCGCAGGAGCAGCGTGGCGACCTTGGGCGGGACGTCGTCGAGGCCCGCCTTCTGCTGGGAGTAGGGAACCTTGGCCTGGTCGACCGCGGCGTGCTCGCCGTTGTAGGCCTTGAGCGCGGCCTGACCGACGGGGCTCTTCGCGTCGTTGGTCGTGATCATGACGCCGTAGGCGCGTTCGTTCTGCAGGCGGTCGACGAGGCCACCGGCGGCCTGCGACAACACCGAAAGGTTCCGTGCACGCTCCGCGTTGCTGGCCGTATTGATGTGGTCCACCAGGCCGCTGACGCCGACGATGATCGTCGCCAGGGTGGGAACCAGCATGATCAGGCCAAGCTTCGACCAGATCGGCAGATCTCGCAGCCGATCGGCCGGCCGACGGAGACGCGACATGACGCCGGTCGCCGTCTTGGGGCGCTTGCTCACGTCACCGTCCTCCTGATTCGGGCCCGGCATCGGGTCGCCGGACGCCGCACACGGCCGACTACCGCGTCGGGCCCCCGAGATTCCATCACGACGAGTGTCAAAGAGAAAGAGCAGCCGGGCACGGACCGGTTGTGTGATGCGATGTCGCTCCGTCGGAGTTGGACATAGCCGGTTCGATATGACTGCTTGTATTTGTGTGCGTCTCTCAGAGTCACTCGCGCCGGTCGACTCGGCGTGGGGGTGGCGCGGGTCGACCGGGCCCGATCGTAGTGGATCGCGGCAGGAGAGACGATGGCGCGGTCCCGCCCGCAGAGCAAGGTGAGATGCCGGTTTTTGCAGTGTTTGTAGGGACCATTCTGACCGAACGGATGAGAGGACTCACCGAATCGGCAGCGTCGCGAACCGTAGGTGGGGTGGTATTTGCCGGACGTCACTCAACCGAGCAACTTGGCGTACGCCGGCTTGATGATCTCGGTGATGATGGCGAGCCGCTCGTCGTACGGGATGAAGGCCGACTTCATGGCATTGATCGTGAGCCACTGCAGCTCCGCCCAGCCCCAGCCGAAAGCCTCGCTGAGCAGGGCCATCTCCCGCGACATCGAGGTGCCGCTCATCAACCGGTTGTCGGTGTTGACCGTGACACGGAAGCGCAGGTCGTGCAGCAACCCGATCGGATGTTCGGCGATCGAGGGCGCGGCGCCGGTCTGCACATTGGACGAAGGGCACAATTCCAGCGGAATGCGCTTGTCCCGCACATAAGCGGCCAGGCGACCGAGCACCGCGCCACCGTCGGCCGGCGCGCCGGTGATGTCGTCGACCAGCCGTACGCCGTGGCCGAGCCGGTCGGCGCCGCACCACTGGATCGCCTGCCAGATCGAGGGCAGGCCGAACGCCTCGCCGGCATGGATGGTGAAGTGGAAGTTCTCCCGCTGCAGGTACTCGAACGCGTCCAGGTGCCGGGTGGGCGGGAAGCCGGCCTCGGCCCCGGCGATGTCGAAGCCGACCACGCCGGCGTCCCGGTAGCGCACGGAGAGCTCGGCGATCTCCTGCGAGCGGGCCGCGTGCCGCATGGCGGTCAGCAGCACCCCGACCCGGATCGGCCGGCCGAGCGCGGCGGCCTCGGCGGCGCCGTCGGCGAAGCCCGCGTTCACGGCGTCGACCACCGCGTCGAGCGAGAGTCCCCGCTCCAGGTGCTGCTCCGGCGCGTAGCGCACCTCGGCGTAGACGACGCCGTCGGCGGCCAGGTCGAGGGCGCACTCCTTGGCCACCCGGTGCAGGCCCTCCTCGGTCTGCATGACCGCCACCGTGTGGGCGAAGGTCTCCAGGTAGCGTTCGAGCGAGCCGGAGTCGGCCGCGGCGACGAACCAGTTGCCCAGCGCCTCGGGGTCGTCCACGGGCAGCGGGTGCCCGATGGCGCCGGCCAGCTCGAGGATGGTCGCGGGGCGCAGGCCGCCGTCGAGGTGGTCGTGGAGCAGCGCCTTCGGCGCCTTGACGATGTCGGAATGCGTGATGGCCGCCATCAGGCGAGCCTAGAGGTCGGTGACGAATGATCGACGGAGCATTGCCGTACCTGCGGTGCCCCAATTGCGAACGGGCGCTGCGCCGGGACGATCGGGTGTTGCGCTGCGCCCGCGGGCACAGCTTCGACCTGGCCCGGCAGGGGTACGCGGACCTGACCGCCGGCCGGCTCCCGCACGTGGGCGACACCGCCGCGATGATCGCCGACCGTGACACCTTTCTTACTCGGGGCCACTACGACTTCATCGCCGAGGCGCTGGCCACCTTCGTCCCGGGCGGTCTCGTCGTCGACGCCGGCGTGGGGACCGGCCGCTACCTGGCCCGGGTGCTCGACCGGGCGCCGGCCGCGACCGGCCTCGGCCTGGACGTCTCCAAGCCGGCGCTGCGCCGGGCGGCCCGGGCCCATCCGCGGGCGGCGGCGGTGCTGGCCGACGTGTGGCGCCCGCTGCCGATCGTGGACGAGGCGGCCGACGCGGTCCTGAACGTCTTCGCACCGCGCAACGGCGCCGAGTTCCGCCGCATCCTGCGCCCGGGCGGCCGCCTGCTGGTCGTCACCCCGGCCGCCGGCCATCTCGCGGAGCTGGTCGACGCGTACCGGCTGATCGGGGTTGATCCGGAGAAGGACGAGCGCGTGCGCGAGGCGCTCGGGGAGTACTTCGAGCTCGAGGATGTGGAAACCCGCCGGCGAGAGCTCGACCTGACCGCCGAGGAGGTCCGCACGCTGATCGGCATGACGCCGAGCGCGCGTCATCGCGAGGATGGTGACACCGCGGCGATCACCACGGGCGCCGAGGTAGAGATAAGGCTTTACAACCCGGTTTAAACTGACAAGTCAACCTCTTCCCATTCGGGCGGCTTGTCGTGATAGGGACCGTGAAAGACCACGGCCCATTCCAGAGCCCACCGCCGCTGCCCGATCGCGTTGGCGTTGATGTCGCCCGGCAACGTTTCGCCGAGTCGCTCCACTTCTTGAAACGACCAGTCGAGGCAGTAGTAGAGGTCGAGCAGCACGGCGGCGTCGACCGGGTCGCGCGGCGACATCAGCGACCGCGAGCGCCACCGGCCGAAGGACTCCCCCGCCGGCAGGTCGGGCATCTGCGACATCAGCCGGTCCTCGGGCGGCGCGGTCGGGTCGAGGTGCCGGCTCAGGCCGAGCAGCCAGGCCAGCGCGAAGACCGCGTCGTGGTGCAGCACGAACGAGCGATGGTCGCCCTTGGCCCCGATCACGAACTGCCACTCGGGCGGGGTGACCAGGTCGACCAGGTGCGACCCGAGCAGCCAGCTCATGGCGACCTCGGTCGGCATGCCGAAGCACCGCGCCACCACCACGTGCAGCACCGCCGCCCGCGCCTCGATCTCGGCCGTCGGCCGCAGCTCGACGGTGTCGCCGGGCTCCCAGATCAGCGGGAAGCCCGGCGGCGGCAGCGGCAGCCCGAGCCGCTCGATCTCGTCGAGGCTGGCATCGCGGACCGCGCGCGGGTCGGGTGCGGCCTTCGTCATGGTGCGTCAGGCTATGCGGTCGAGCACCAGCGGGGTAAGGGTGGGCGCGGCCTCCGAGACGATCACGGCCTCGGCGGCCACCTGACGGGCGGCGGGGATGCGCGTTTGTTCATCCGTCCGCAGCTCGAGCAGCACGTCGCCGGCCCGCACCCGGTCACCGGGCTTGACCTTGAGCAGGACTCCGGCGCCGAAGCTGACCGGGTCCTCCTTGCGGGCGCGGCCGGCGCCGAGACGCCAGGCGGCCAATCCGATCCCGTACGCGTCGACGGTCGTCACCACCCCGTCCGAAGCCGCCCGCAACACCTCGTTCTCCCGGGCGACCGGCAGCGCCGCCGACGGGTCACCGCCCTGCGCCTCGATCATCCGCCGCCAGGTGTCCATGGCCGCGCCCGACTCGAGCACCTTGGCCGGGTCGGCGTCGACCCCGGCCGCCGCCAGCATCTCCCGGGCCAGCGCCAGGGTCAGCTCGACCACGTCGGCCGGGCCGCCGCCGGCCAGCACCTCGAGCGACTCGGCCACCTCGACCGCGTTGCCGACGGCCAGGCCGAGCGGCGTGTTCATGTCGGTGAGCAGCGCGATGGTGTTGACCCCGCTGTCCTGGCCGAGCCGGACCATGGTGCTCGCCAGCTCGCGGGCGGTCGCCAGGTCCTTCATGAACGCGCCGGAGCCGACCTTGACGTCCAGCACCAGCGCCCCGGTGCCCTCGGCGATCTTCTTGCTCATGATCGAGCTGGCGATCAGCGGGATGGCCTCGACCGTGCCGGTGACGTCGCGCAGGGCGTACAGCTTGCGGTCGGCGGGCGCGAGGCCCTCGCCGGCCGCGCAGATGACCGCGCCCACGTCCTCCAGCTGCCGCTTGAACGCCTCGTTCGAGATCGAGGCCTGCCAGCCCGCGATCGACTCCAGCTTGTCCAGGGTGCCGCCGGTGTGGCCGAGGCCGCGGCCGGAGAGCTGGGGCACGGCCGCGCCGCAGGCGGCCACCAGCGGCGTGAGCGGCAGCGTGATCTTGTCGCCGACGCCGCCGGTGGAGTGCTTGTCGGCAGTGGGCCGGGTGACCGCGGAGAGATCGAGCCGCTCGCCGCTGGCGATCATCGCGGCGGTCCACCGGGCGATCTCGGCCGGCGTCATGCCGCGCAGCAGGATCGCCATGGCCAGCGCCGACATCTGCTCGTCGGCGACCACGCCCCGGGTGTACGCGTCGACCACCCAGTCGATCTGCGCGTCGGACAGCACGTGCCCGTCGCGCTTGGCCCGGATGATGTCGACGGCTGCGAACTCGCTCATGCCTCCTCCTCCCAGCGGACCGGGATGCCCTCCGGCACCTCGCCCTCGCCGGCCCAGGCCAGGGCGCCCTCGGCGTCCACGACCACGATCCGCGGCGTACGCACCCGGCCCCAGGCCACCGCCTCGGCCGCGGTCGGGAAGTTCGGCCCCTCCTCGAGCACGCCCTTCGCGGCGTCGCTCTCGGCCGGGCTGCCCCCGGACCGTTCCCAGTACCCGGTCCAGACGGTAGCCCCGCCGGAGAGGTCGGGGTGCACGAAGACGGTGCCCCGGCCGCGCCACTTGGCCAGGGCGGTCGGGACCTCGTGGCCGCTCGCCGGCCCGTTGACCTTGTCGAGGTCGGCCGGGCCGAACGCGTACGGCAGCAGGTCGTGCACCCGCAGCGGCGCCGGCACCGCCTCGACCAGGCACTCCGGGCCGCCGTGCTCGTAGAGCAGCTGACGGCAGCGCCCGCACGGCATCAGCGGCTCACCGTTGGCGTCCACGCACGAGATCGCCACCAGCCGGCCGCCGCCGGTCGCGTGCAGCGAGCTGACCAGCCCGCACTCCGCGCACAGCCCGACGCCGTAGGACGCGTTCTCCACGTTGCAGCCGACCACCACCCGGCCGTCGTCCACCAGCCCCGCCACCCCGACCGGGAAGTCGGAGTAGGGGGCGTACGCGTGGCGCATGGCCTCGATGGCGGCGGCCCTGAGCCCTGCCCAGTCGATCTCCATAGGGCCGATTCTGCCGTATTGAAAGGCGTCAGCTCTTCACGTATGGCACACCGTCGGCGGCCGGCGCGCGCACCCGGCCGACCAGGCCCGCCACCGCCACGATCGTCGCGATGTACGGCAACATGTTCAGGAACTGGTTGGGCACCGGGCTGCCGGCCACGCTCAGGTAGTAGGCGAGCTTCTGCGAGAAGCCGAAGAACAGCGCCGCCCCGAGCGCGCCGAACGGCGTCCACCGGCCGAAGATCAGCGCGGCCAGGGCGATGAAGCCCGCGCCCGCGGTCATGTTCTTGTTGAAGGCGCCGGTCGAAACCATCGTGAAGTACGCGCCGCCGGCCCCGGCGATCAGGCCGCCGAGGAGCACGTTGAGGTAGCGCAGGCCGAGGACCCGCACGCCGACCGTGTCGGCCGCCGTGGGGTGCTCGCCGACCGCCCGGGTGCGCAGGCCCCACCGCGTGCTCTTGAGCGCGAAGTGGATGACGACGACCAGGATCAGCGCGAGCCAGACCAGCAGGTTGGTGTCGAACAGCACCGGGCCGATCACCGGGATGTCGCCGAGGCCGGGGATCTTCCAGTCCGGCAGCTTCGGCGGCTGGTTGTACTTCAGCGCGTTCGGCTGCATCAGGCGCTCGTAGAGGAAGCCGGTGATGCCGAGCGCGAAGAGGTTGAGCACGATGCCGACCACGACCTGGTCGACCAGGAAGCGGATGGCCAGCACGGCCAGCATGGCGGCGATGATGAGACCGCCGATCATGGCGCTGATCAGGCCGGCCCACACGCTGGTGGCGAGCGTGCCGATCAGGGCGGCGCCGAACGCGCCCATCAGGAACTGGCCCTCGATCGCCACGTTCACCACGCCGGACCGCTCGCCGAGCACGCCCGCCAGCGCGCCCAGGATCAGCGGCAGCGCGTACTCGAGGCTGCCGTCGAGGGTGTCGACCAGCGGCAGGAACTTGCCCGCCACCTGCCAGCACAGGAACGACAGCACGAACGCCAGGATGCCGAGGCTCAGCAGCAGGGTCTGGAAGCGGCGCGCCTTGCCGACCAGCATGATCACGCCGATCGCCACGGTGAACAGGCCGAACGCGATCGTGCCGACCTGCCCATTGATCGACAGGGCGGCGCCGCTGGCGTCGGTGCTGAGCGTGAAGCGCGCCGTCTTCGACTCGGCCAGCGCGCCGAAGACGAAGGTCGCGACCAGGCCGATGATGGTGATGCCGGCGCCGAGCCGGCGTTCCCGGTTCCAGAACGGGTCGGGGGCGCTGACCTCGGTCAGGTTCTCCACAGTCGCCGTCGACACGTGGCTCACCAGCCCTTCGCCATCGAGGCGCCGAGCCGCGCGGAGCGGGCGGCGCGAAGGTGGAAGATCGCCTTCACCAGGGCGGGGGCGGCGATGAAGATGACGATCAGGGCCTGCAGGACGGTGACCAGCTCGAGCGAGACGCCCACGTCGACCTGCATGAGGTTGCCGCCGGCCCGCAGCGCGCCGTAGAGGATCGCGGCGAACAGCGTGCCCCACGGCTTGTTGCGGCCGAGCAGCGCGACCAGCAGGCCGTCGAAACCGATGTTGCCGGCCACCTGCCCGGTCAGCTTGTCGGCGGTGCCGAGCACCTGGATCGCGCCGCCGAGGCCGGCCAGCGCACCGGCGACGACCATCAGCAGCGTGTACGTCTTGGCGACGCTCATGCCGGCGGTCTTGGCGGCCGGCGGGTTGACACCCACCGCGCGCAGCTCGAAGCCGAACGACGACCGGTTGATCAACCACGCGACGCCGGCCGTGACCAGCACCGCGAGCACGATGCCGAGGTGGACGCGCAGCGGCGCGGGCAGCGCCGGCAGCTCGGCCGTGCTCTTGATGGTCTTGCTGATCGCGTCCGAGCGCTGCGGGTCCCGGATGCCGTTCTGCAGGATCAGCCAGCCCAGGAACAGCGCGGCCGTGTAGTTGAGCATGATCGTGGTGATCACCTCGTGGGCGCCGGTGCGGGCCTTGAGCAGGCCCGGCAGGAAGCCCCAGAGGGCGCCGCCGATCGCGCCGAACAGCAGCGCCACGATCAGGTGCAGGCCGGCCGGCAGGCTGAACGCGAAGCCGGCCACCGCGCCGAGCACGCAGCCGATGATCGCCTGGCCCTGGCCGCCGATGTTGAACAGGCCGCCGCGGAACGCGATCGCCACCGACAGGCCGGTGAAGACCAGCGGCGTGGCGTAGGTGAGGGTCTCGGAGATCGGGCCGAACGCGGCCTGCCAGGTGCCGGTGCCGTTGAACCAGGCCTGGAACGCGGCCGGGTCGAAGACCGCGCCCTTCCACAGGTCGGCGTAGGCGTGGCTGATCAGGTCCCAGCTGGCGTTGAGCGCGTCACCGGGCCGGGCGGTGAAGTACGAGAACTTCGACAGCACCTCGGAGTCGGAGACGACCATCAGCACCGCGCCGATGACCAGCGCCAGGAAGATCGACAGGACCGTGACGGTGACCGTGTTGGCCGACCAGAGGTTGCGCAGGAAGACACTCAGGAACGAGTCGCGCTTCTCCGGTGGCGCCGGGGCGGCCGGCTTCTCTTCGACGTCGGTGGTCACTCCGCTGCCTCTTCCTGTGTTGCTTCAGTGACGCCGGCCATCAGCAGCCCGAGCTCCTCGCGGGGCATGTCGGGCGAGACCGTCGCCAGGATCCGGCCGCGGTACATGACCGCGACCCGGTCGGCCAGGCCGACCACCTCGTCCAGCTCGCTCGAGACCACCAGCACCGCGGTCCCGTTGTCCCGCTCGTGGATGATCTGGTTGTGGATGAACTCGATCGAGCCGACGTCCACGCCGCGGGTCGGCTGGCTCGCGATCATCAGGCGTAACGGGCGGGACATCTCCCGGGCCACCACGACCTTCTGCTGGTTGCCGCCGGACAGCGTGCTGACCGCATGCTCGGGCGATGACGTGCGGATGTCGAACTGGTCGACCCGCTCGCGCGCCGACTCGGCGATCGCCTTCGGGTTGAGCTTGAACGAGTTGCCGAACGGCTCCCGGTCGTACATGTCGAGCACCAGGTTCTCCGCGACCGAGAACTCCTTGACCACGCCGTCGAGGCTGCGGTCCTCGGGGACGTAGCCGACGCCCGAGCGCAGGATCTTCTTGGTGCTCATGCCGGCCAGGCTCTCGTTGTCGAGCTCCATCGCGCCGGCCCGGATCGGGCGCAGGCCCATGATCGCCTCGACCAGCTCGGTCTGCCCGTTGCCCTGCACGCCGGCGATGCCCAGCACCTCGCCCGCCCGCACCTCGAGGTCGACGCCGTCGACGGCGCGGACGCCCCGGTCGTCGTCGACCACCAGGCCGGAGACCTTGAGCACCTCGCGGCCGGGCTCGGCCGGGGTCTTGGTGACCTCCAGGCTGACGTCGCGGCCGACCATCAGCGCGGCCAGCTCGTCCTCGGAGGTGTCCGGGCTGGCGGTCCCGACGGTGCGGCCACGGCGGATCACCGTGATGCGGTCGGCGACGGCCTTGACCTCGCGCAGCTTGTGGGTGATGAAGACGATCGACTTGCCCGACTCGGCCAGCGAGCGCATGACCGCGAGCAGCTCGTCGGTCTCCTGCGGGGTGAGCACCGCGGTCGGCTCGTCGAGGATCAGCAGGTCGACGTCGCGGGTGAGGGCCTTGACGATCTCGACCCGCTGCTGGGCGCCGACCGGCAGGTTCTCCACCACCGCGTCGGGGTCGACCGGCAGACCGTACTTCCTGGAGGTCTCCAGCACCTCGCGGCGGTTGCGCCGCCGGTCGAGGATGCCGAGCGGACCGCCACGCACGTCCTCGGCGCCGAGCGCGATGTTCTCCGCGACGGTGAAGACGGGCACCAGCATGAAGTGCTGGTGGACCATGCCGATGCCGGCCGCGATGGCGTCCCGCGGGCTGCGGAAGACCTTGGCCTCGCCGTCCACCAGGATCTCGCCCTCGTCCGGCTGCAGGAGGCCGTAGAGCTGGTTCATCAGCGTCGACTTGCCGGCGCCGTTCTCGCCGAGCAGGGCGTGCACCTCGCCGGGCTCGACCGTGATGTCGATGTGGTCGTTGGCCACCAGGTCGCCGAAGCGCTTGGTGATGCCGCGCAATTCGAGTCTCAGCGGAATCTCCTGACCTCGGCCGCATGCAGGGAGCCGCCGCACAGCTGCGAGAAGGACTCGCAGCCGGGCGGCGGCCGGAATGTTACTACTGCTGGATCACTTGGGGGCGTTGGCCGACTCGACCTTCACGGTTCCCGAGATGACGTCCTTCTTCAGCTGGTCGACCTCGGACTTGAGACCCGAGTCGATCTTGCTGTCGAACTGGTTGTACGGCGCGAGCTCGACGCCGTTGTTCTCCAGCGTGCCCAGGTAGCCCGGGGAGGCGGCGAGCGGCTGGCCGGTGGCGCCGGCCACGACCGCCTTCTCCACCGCGTCGGTGATGTTCTTGACGACCGTGGTCAGGAAGACGCTGCAGTACTGCGCCGCGCTCTTGCAGCCGTCCTGGTCGACCCAGATGATCGAGACCTTGCCGCTGGAGCCCTGCGCGACCTCGGCCGCGCCGAGGCCGGTGCCGCCGGCGACCGGCAGGATCACGTCGGCGCCCTGCGCGACGAACGTGTTGGCCAGCGCCTTGCCCTTGGCCGGGTTGGCGAAGTCGTCGGCGAAGCTGCCCGCCTGCTTGCCCTTGTCCCAGCCGAGCACCTGGACGTTCTTGCTCTTCTTCTGGTTGTAGTAGGCGACGCCGTCGGCGAAGCCGTCCATGAAGATCGTCACCGGCGGGATCTGCTTGCCGCCGAAGGTCGCGACCTTCTGCGACTTGGAGTAGCCCGCGGCCAGGTAACCGGCGAGGAACGCGGCCTGGTGGGTGGCGAACTGCATCGGGTACACGTTCGACCCGGTGCTGCCGCTGTCCACGATCGCGAACTGCGCGCTCTTGTTCTGGTCCGACACCTTCTTGGTGGCGTCGCCCATGAGACCGCCGACCGAGAGGATGAAGCTGCACTTCTGCGTCACGAAGCCCTGCAGGTTGGGCTCGTAGTCGGCCTCCGCCGTCGAGGCGACGTACTTCGGGTCCACGTTCGAGGCCTGCGCCTGGGCGGCCTGCATGCCGGCCCAGGCCGACGCGTTGAAGGACTTGTCGTCGATGCCACCGGTGTCGGTGACCATGCAGGCCTTGTATGCGGCTGCGGTGGCGGCGCTGCTGCTGCTGCCGCTGGGAGTCTCTGCCGGGGCGTCACCACAAGCGGCGGCGGCGAGCGTCAGCCCACCTGCCGCGAGAACCGCAAGGATCCGCTTCCCACGTACTGGGCGCAAGACGCCCTCCTTCCAACGCACACCGACACCCGTCGGTGAGTCTTCAAGTTGGGGAGCGTAGCCGCAGGCCAGGGCGGCGGCCGAGGTTTGGTCCGGACTGTTGGCGCACCGTTATCTCGCCGCAATCGCAGACCGCTTTGAACGCCGGTTTAGGTCGATGTGACCGACAATTAGCCGGTCAATGACGTAACATGCCATTAATCTTGCGGCCGGGACGGGGTTGCGCCCACTGAATCTTCGGTCCGCGGCCGGGTCGCGCGCCAGCCGCGGATGCCCAGCAGGCCGACCGCCGAGCCGATGACCAGCGACGCCGCGATCAGCAGGGCGTGCACCACCAGGAACGACGTGGGCCGTCCGTCGGCGAACGAGCGGTCGTCCCGATAGATCGCCAGGCCGAACCGGGGCCAGATCAGCCAGGTCCACACCCCGACCAGGATCAGGAAGACCGCCCATCGCCGCGAAAGCACCATCGCTCCACTATCTCAGTGCGCGCCGACCAGCTCGGGCGCGGACTCGACCGGCGCGCTCGCCGGCTTCCGGACCAGCCCCCTGCGACCGATCAAGATCAAGAGCAGACCCCCGGCGGCGTACGCGGTGAGCACCGTCGCCGGGAAGCCGGCACCACTCCCGCCGAAGTACGCCACCGATCGCAGCAGCGTGCCGCCGGCCCCGATCGGCAGCCACTGGCCCACCTCGCCCCACGGCTGCGGCAGCAGCTCGGGCGCCGAGGCGATGCCGGAGAGGGCGTTGCCGATCAGGAACAGCACCACGGCACCGAGCCCGAGCCCCTCCCGCCCGATCAGCGCGGCGATGCCGGCGACGGCCGCCGAGATCGCCAGCGTCACGAGCGCGAAGACGCCGGCGACGGCCCAGTAGGCGCCGGGCAGGATGCCGAGCCAGCCGATCTGCACGGCGGCGCCCACGAGGCCGGCCAGCGCGGCGAAGGTCAGCAGCGTGACCAGGCGGGCCGCACGGCGGGGCACCAGGAAGAAGACCAGCACGCCGGCGAGCAGGCTGGTGATGGCCAGCGGCAGGAACCCGGCGCCGAAGCCCGCGCCGCGCGGGTCGTCGGGGTCGACCGGCACCACGTCACGGACGGGAACGTCGGATCCGAGGCCGGCCGCGGCCTGGGTGAGCAGCTGGGCCACGGCCGGGCTCGCGGCCGAGGCCACGTGCACCTCCGGGCCGGCCGCGGTGACGACGATCGCCCCGTACACCTCGCGGTCCTTGATCTTCCGGTCGGCGGACGCCGCGTCGGGCACGGAAGTGATCTCGAAGGCGCCCGGGTGCTCGGCGGCCAGCTTCTGCGCGACCGGCGGCGGACCGGCCACCGCCAGCGGCAGGTCGCGCGGCGCCAGGTTCGCGGCCGGGGCGGCGAACAGCGGGATGAGCAGGGCCTGCGCGACGACCACCGCGATCGCGATGAGCACACCGAAGGCCAGCGGATTGCGGCGCATCTCGGTCTCCTAAAACGAATGCTCGTTCTCTTTTATGCGTCCAGCATGGGACCGGACACCGGATCGAGTCAAGAACGAACGTTCGTTTTAGACTGTGCGACGTGCCACGCGTCTCCGAGGAGCATCTGACCGCCCGCCGGGAGCAGATCCTGGCCGCGGCCCGCGTCTGCTTCCTGAGCAAGGGCCTGCACAACACCTCGATGCAGGACCTGATCCAGGAGGCCGGCCTGTCGGTGGGCGCGGTCTACCGCTACTTCCGGTCGAAGAACGAGATCATCGCCGCCATCGCGTCGACCGTGGTCGGCGGCATCCAGCAGAACATCGACGAGGTCGCCGCCCGCCGGCTGCCGCTGATCGACTCGATGGCGCTGTGCCTCGAGCAGGTCGAGGCGCAGCTCGGACCGGGCGGCTTCCTGCCGATCGCGCTGCAGGTCTGGAGCGAGGCGACGCTCGACCCGACGATCGGGGTGATCGTCAAGGAGCGCTACGAGTCGCTGCGATCGAGCATGCGGGTGCTGATCGTGCACGCGGTCGAGAGCGGCGAGCTGCCGCCCGGCACCGACGTCGACGCCACGACGGCCGCGTTCTACGGCCTCCTGCCCGGCTACGCCCTGCAGCGCCTGCTCACCGGCACGCCGGACCGGGACACCTACATCGCCGGCATCCGCGGCCTGCTCAACCGGCCGTAGCGGGCGCCCTCAGCCGGCGTTGGCGGGCGCGGCCAGGCGGGCGGCGATGCGGCCCCAGCCCGCGCGCACCTCGGCCTCGGTGGGTGCGCGCCCCGGGCGTACCCGCCGGGTCTCGTAGTCGTCCTCGCCCGGATCGTCGCCCTCGGGCGCCTCGGCCGCGGCCCGGGCCAGCTCGATCTCCTCCCGGATGGCCTCGGCGTCCGGGCGCGGCAGCAGCGGCTCGACGACCGCCATCAGCTCCTCGTCGGCCACCACCGCCTGCGCGAGGGCGAGCGCGTGCGCCCGCTCGTAGGGACCGCAGACGACGGGTTCCCAGTCTTCCCCGTCGCCCAGCGACCCGATCGTGATGACCCAGGGAAGGTCGGCCACCGGCGAGTTCGCCGGCAGATCAAGTGTCACCAGAGTGCCCACGGGCATATCATTCCGGGCGGCTGTGCCGAATCCAGGTATTTTGCCCCACGGGAGCAGTTTTATCGTCAGCTGACAGGTCGACGACCCGGCCGTGCGGGCTGGTCGCCGCCCAGGCCGCCCCGAACAGCAACAACTGGTTGAAGACATAGAGGTAGACCAGTACGCCGACGGCCGAGCCGACGAGCCCATATGCCGGATTGCGCTGCACCAGCCCGACGAAGGACTTGCCGACGGTGTTCAGCAGGGTGATGCCGATGCCGACCTGGAGCACCGGCGGGGCGATCCGGCGCACGGTCATCCGCAGCCGGGGCACGGCCGCCAGCAGCGCCGCCGCGAGCAGCATGTTGACGCCGACCGTGAGCAGCAGGCTGATGATCGATTGCACGACCCCGCCGGCCAGCCAGTCGAAGACCTTCTCCAGGCCGTAGACGGCGAGCTGGGAGAGGGCGAGCAGCAGCAGGATGCCGATCAACACCACGAGATCGAGCGCCTGCCGTACGCCGATGTAGCCCGGTTGTTCGGGAACCCGCCAGATGAGCCGCTGCGAGGAGCGGATCGCCTCCACCCAGCCGATGCCGGTGAAGGTCAGGCCGACGATGCCGACGATGCCGACAGTCTTGCCACTGGACAGGATCGCCTCGGGGTCGAGGAACGGCAGGTTCTCGGCCAGGAAGTCGCGGACGATGTCGAACAGCTCTTTGTTGTTGGTCAGCAGGATCCCGAAGATCGAGTACCCGATCAGCAGCAGCGCGAAGATGGCGAAGAAGCCGTAGTACGCGATCGCAGCGGCGAGCCGGCCGCCCTGCACGTCCCAGAAGCGGATGAGCGCCCGGCTGAAGTGGTCGAAGTAGCGCGACCTGATCCGCAACCGCATGATGCGCGCCTCGGCAGCCTCGTAGGCGCGATCGATCGGGTTCACGGCAGGACCGTAACCGAAATCACCCGCGGGGAAACTTAGGCTCCCAAGGGGAAGTCGCGGCGCGGCCGCCACGGGCCCTCGCCGCCGTGCGAGAAGAGCGTGAACGAGGTGACGTGGAACTTGGCCGAGAAGGTCGCGAGATCCTCGAAGACCGCGTCCAGCTGCTCGGGCGGCACGTCCTGGGCGACCGTCACGTGCGGGTGGTAGGGAAAGCGCGAATCCCGGTCGATGTCCTCGGCCGCGGTGATCGCCTCGGCCATCAGCTCGCACTCGCTGATGCCGACCGCGAGCGTCACGAAGACCACCTCGGTGATCGGCCGGAACGTGCCGGTGCCGCGCAGGTGGATGGTGAACGGCGGCTGGGCGGCCGCCACCTTCTCCAGGTGCCGTTCGATCGCCGGCAGCGCCCCGCTCTCCACCTCGGTCGGGCCGAGCAGCGTGACGTGGGCGGGGGTGTAGGCGGCCTGCGGGTCGCCGGCCTCGGCCCGCCGGCGGGTGAGCTGCTCGCCCCACGGCTCCGGGATGTCGATCGCGACGCCGATCCGCGTGGTCGCGGCCACCGCGGTCAGGCCTCGCGGGCCGGGCTGAGGAAACCCACGTTCTGGTACGCCGCCGCGAGCGTGGGCGCCGAGACGGCCCGCGCCTTCTCGGCCCCGACGGCGAGCACCTTGTCGAGGTAGCCGGGGTCCTCCAGGTAGGCCCGGGTGCGCTCCTGGATCGGCCGCACGAAATCGACGACGATCTCGGCCAGGTCCTTCTTCAGGTCGCCGTAACCGCGCCCCTCGTACATCTCGAGAAGCTCGTCGATCGCCCGGTTGGTGAGCGCCGCGTAGATCGTCAGCAGGTTGCTGACGCCCGGCTTGTTCTCCTCGTCGTAGAGGATCTCGCGCCCGGTGTCGGTGACCGCCGACTTGATCTTCTTGGCCGAGCGGGAGGGCTCCTCGAGCAGCTCGATGATGCCGTTCGGCGAGGACGCCGACTTGGACATCTTCGCCGTCGGGTCCTGCAGGTCGGTGATCTTCGCGGTGTCGCGGACGATGTACGCCGAGGGCACCGTGAACGTCCGGCCGAAGCGCGTGTTGAACCGCTGCGCCAGGTCGCGGGTCAGCTCGAGGTGCTGCCGCTGGTCCTCGCCCACCGGGACCTGGTCGGCCTGGTAGAGCAGGATGTCGGCGGCCTGCAGGATCGGGTACGTGAACAGCCCGACCGTGGTCGTGTCGGCGGCCTTGGCCGACTTGTCCTTGAACTGGACCATGCGGCCGGCCTCGCCGAAGCCGGTGATGCAGCTGAGCACCCAGGCCAGCTGCGCGTGCTCGGGCACGTGCGACTGGACGAACAGCGTGCAGCGCTCGGGGTCGAGCCCGAGGGCGAGCAGCTGAGCGGCCGAGATGCGGGTGCGGTTCCGCAGCGCGATCGGGTCGTGCCCCATCGTGATCGCGTGCAGGTCGACCACGCAGTAGAACGCGTCGTGCGTGTCCTGCAACGACACCCAGTTGCGCACCGCGCCCAGATAGTTGCCGAGGTGGAACGAGTCGGCGGTCGGCTGAATGCCGGAGAGCACGCGGGGTCGGCGGGCGGCGTCGGACATGAGGGCCATTCTGTCAGTCGTGGTTACTAGATGGCCAACGCCCCCGGCGCCGCTACCGTGACGGGACCGCGGCAAGATCACATGAGAGTCTATGTTCATTTCTGTTGACTTGTGATCGGTTTGGCGCGAGACTTGAATCCATAAGCCTACCGAGAGGTGCGAAACCGCCGTGAAACTGCTCGTCACCGGGGGCGCCGGCTACATCGGCAGCGTCACCAGCCGGCTGCTGCTCGACGCCGGTCACGAGGTCGTCGTGATCGATAATCTCAGGACCGGTTTCCGCGAGGCCGTCGCGCCCGATGCCACCTTCGTCGAGAAGGACATCCGCGACGCCGCCGACGTGCTCACGCCGGGTGCCGGGTTCGACGCGGTGCTGCACTTCGCGGGCCTGATCGCGGCGGGCGAGTCGATGGTCAGACCGGAGCTCTACTGGCACGACAACGTGGCCAAGTCGCTGGCCCTGCTCGACGCGGTGCGCGCGGCCCGGGTGCCGCGGTTCATCTTCTCCTCGACGGCGGCCGTCTACGGCAACCCGGTCGAGCTGCCGATCACCGAGTCGGCGGTGAAGGCGCCGACCAACACCTACGGCGCCACCAAGCTGACCTTCGACCACGCGCTGACGTCGGAGGCGTTCGCGCACAAGCTGGCCGCGGTCTCGCTGCGCTACTTCAACGTCGCGGGGGCGTACATCCACGACGGCTACGAGATCGGCGAGCGGCACGACCCCGAGACACATCTGATCCCGATCGCGCTTCAGGTCGCGGCGGGCAAGCGGGCCAAGCTGCAGCTCTTCGGCGACGACTATCCCACCGTCGACGGCACCTGCGTGCGCGACTACATCCACGTGGAAGACCTGGCCCGCGCGCACCTGCTGGCGCTGGACGCGGCCACCGCCGGCGAGCACCGCATCTACAACCTGGGCAACGGCAACGGCTTCTCCAACAAGCAGGTCGTCGACGTGGCCCGTGAGGTCACCGGGGCCGAGCTGCCGGCCGAGGTCGCCCCGCGTCGCGAGGGCGACCCGGCGACCCTGGTGGCGTCCTCGGCCAAGGCCCGCGACGAGCTCGGCTGGGTGCCGCGGAAGAACACGCTCCAGGCGATGATCGGCGACGCCTGGACGTTCTATCGCTCGCACGTCGCATGAGCGCCGCGGATCTCTTCCGCACCGAGTTCGGGGCCGACCCGGCCGGCCGGTGGTTCGCGCCCGGCCGGGTCAACCTGATCGGCGAGCACACCGACTACAACGAGGGCTTCGTGCTCCCGTTCGCCCTGCCCCAGCGCACGGTCGCCGCGGTCGGCCCGGCACCGGCCGGCGAGTGGACGGTCTGTTCGACGTTCGAGGAGGGCACGGTCCGCTTCGGCGACACCGAGCCGGGCGACGTGACCGGCTGGGCCGCCTACGTGGCCGGCGTCGTCTGGGCGCTGCGGGACGCGGGCTTCGACGTGCCGGGCGCCCGCATCGCGCTCGACTCCGAGGTGCCGGTCGGCTCCGGCCTGTCCTCCTCGGCCGCGCTGGAGTCGTCGGTGCTGACCGCCCTGGTCGACCTGGGCGGCCTCGATCTGCCGGTCGAGCGGCGCCCGGCGCTGGCCCAGCGGGCCGAGAACGTCTACGTCGGCGCGCCCACCGGCATCCTCGACCAGTCCGCGTCGATCCGGTGCCTCGAGGGCCGCGCGCTGTTCCTCGACTGCCGGACGTACGAGGTCGAGCAGATTCCGTTCGACCTGGCGGCCGAGGGCCTGGGCATCCTGGTGATCAACAGCAACGCCCCGCACCAGCACGTCGACGGGGAGTACGGTGCCCGCCGCAAGTCGTGCGAGGAGGCGGCCCGCATTCTGGGCGTCCCGGCGCTGCGCGACGTGCCGCTCGACGGCCTGGCCGCGGCGCTGGAGAAGATCGACGACGACGTGACGCGCCGCCGGGTCCGGCACATCGTCACCGAGAACCAGCGCGTGCTCGACACGGTGGCGCTGCTGCAGGACGGCCGGGTGCGCGACATCGGCCCGCTGCTGACCGCGTCGCACGCCTCGATGCGGGACGACTTCGAGATCACGGTCCCGCCGATCGATCTCGCGGTCGGGGCGGCGCTGTCGGCCGGGGCGTACGGGGCCCGGATGACCGGCGGCGGGTTCGGCGGCTGCGTCCTGGCGCTGATCGACTCGGATCGGGAACGGCCCACGACCGAGGCCGTCGAAGCCGCCTACGCGGACGCCGGGTTCACGGCCCCCACCTGCTGGATCGCCACGGCCGGGCCCGGCGCCGGGCGGCTTTGAAACGGCCCCCCGCCGGGTAACCATGAAGCCATGACGAGCGACCAGCGGGAAACCGACCAGCCCAACGAGTTCGAGTTCTCCGGCGGGGCCACCGCGCCCCAGCCGGAGCCCGACCGCCGCCCGGCCGAAGAGGTCGACGGCGAGAGCATCGCGGTGCCGGCCGGCGACCTCACCGGCGCGATCACCCACGCGATCGAGGAAGCCACCGAGCACGACGACGACAACACCGCGGAGAGCTAGGGAGCCGGCCGTCCGAGGGTGCTCTCCCGGGCGATCAGCCGGTGCTCGACGCAGATCTGGCGGGGCGGCGCGGCCGTGGCCGGGCCGCCGGTGCCGCCCAGTCGCTCGGCCAGCAGGTCGACGGCGAGCTGGGCGGTCCGCTCGAGGTCGGGGTCGACCGTGCTCAGCGACGGCGTGCTGAACCGGCCCTCCTCGATGCCGCCGATGCCGATCACGGCGATGTCGGCGGGCACCGCGACCCCGCGCTCCAGCAGCGCGCGTATCGCCCCGAGGGCGAGCAGGTCGGTGAAGCAGAACGCGGCGTCCGGCCGCACGCCCGAGTCGAGCAGCCACGCCATCGCGGCCGCGCCGTCGGGCCGCCCGAGGCCGTCGGCCGGGATCTCCATCCGCGGGTCGGGCGCGATGCCCGCTTCGGCCAGCGCCGTCCGGTAGCCGGCCAGCCGCAGCCCGGGTGCGACCGCCGACGGCCGGTCCGGCGCGCCGATCGCGGCGATCCGGCGCCGCCCGAGGCGCAGCAGGTGCCGGGTGGCCGCGGCCGCCGCCGCGGCGGCGTCGATCGCGACGTGGTCGGCCCGCTCGTCCTTGATCCGCTCGCCGAGCAGCACGGCCGGCACCCCGTGCCGGAGGATCACGTCGCCGGCCGGGATCTCGACCGGGCTCAGAATGAGGCCGTCGATCGCATGCCGGCGCAGGCCCGCGACGATGTCGTGCTCCCGGTCGCCGCGGCCGCCGGTCTGATCGATCAGCACGGTCCAGCCGCGTGGCTCGGCCGCCGCCACGACCTGCCCGGCCAGCTCGGCGAAATAGGGCGAGCGCAGCTCGGGTACCGCCAGGGCGACCACGCCGGACCGCCCGCCGCGCAGGCGGCGGGCGGCGGAGTTGGGCACGTAACCGAGAGCGTCGATCGCGGCCTGGACCCGGGCGCGGGTCGCCGGCGCGACGTGCACGTAGCCGTTGACGACGTTGGACGCCGTCTTGATCGACACACCGGCCCGGGCGGCGACATCCTTGAGGCCGGGCGGCACGGCAGCACTTTACAACGTTGCAGGACTTAAGTCCGATCACCCGGCAGAGCTACCGTCACCCAGGAGATGGCCTTCGCACGGTTACCGTGACGTCATGTCCGGAAGCGCAGCGTATCCGCCCGCGGTCCTCATCGAGGGCGACCTCGATGCCGCGGTGGCCCTGATCACCGTGCAGGGCCGCTGGGATCGGCAGCTGCGGCACCTGGTCTCCACCAAGCTCGAGAAGTGCCTCGCCGAGCACCCGGAGGCGATCATCATCGACCTCTCCGACCTGGACGATCCGCTCAGCATGAGCGCGCCGATGTGGATGGTCGCCCGCACCAACGCGATCTCCCGGGAGCCGGCCGTGGAGCTCGCCCTGTGCGTGCCGCCGCGGCTCCCGCTCGCCGACCGCCTCCAGCGCTTGGGCGCCCCGCGCTTCCTGCCGGTCTACGCGCGGGTGCGCCAGGCCCGGGTCGCGATCGCGGGCCGGCTGCCGCTGACCGAGCGGGTGATGCTGACGCTGCCATCCGAGCCGGAGTCGCCGAGTTTGGCCCGCAACCTGGTCAGCGACGCCTGCCTGGCCTGGGGCATGACCGAGCTGCTGCACCCGAGCCGGCAGGTGATGTCGGAGCTGGTGACCAACGCGATCGAGCACGCCGGTGGGGAGATCACCGCGGTGGCGAGCCGGCGCGGCTTCGGCATCCACCTGACCGTCTCGGACCGGGCGGCGGCGCCGCCGCGGCTGATCAAGCCGGCCCGCCCGCTGCGGGGCCGTCCGCTCGACGAGCGCGGCCGGGGCATGCGGGTGGTGGCGGCCACCGCGGCCGCGTGGGGGTGGCTCCCCACGCGTACCGGAAAGGTGGTCTGGGCGACGCTGCAGGAGCGCCGCCCGCGGCCTACTGAGCCTCGATGATCATTCCCGCGCCGACCGTACGGTTGGTGCCCTCGTCGATGAGGATGAAGCCGCCCGTGGTGCGGTTGCGGCGGTACTCATCGGCCAGCAGCGGCACGGTGGTGCGCAGCTTGACCCGGCCGATCTCGTTGAGCTGCAGCTCGCCGGCCGTGTCGTCGCGGTGCAGGGTGTTCACGTCGAGGCGGTACTGCAGGCCGCGGACGACCGTACGGGCCGACCGGGTGGTGTGCTTGATGGCGTACTTGGCGCCGACCCGCAGCGGGGCCGTCTCGTCCATCCAGCAGACCATCGCCTCGATGTCCTGAGCGACGGCCGGCGCGTTGTGCGGCCGGCAGATCAGGTCGCCCCGGGAGATGTCGATCTCGTCGGCCAGCCGCACGGTGACCGACATCGGCGGGAACGCCTCGGCGACCGGGCCGTCCGCGGTGTCGATCGACGCGATGGTGCTGTGCAGGCCGGACGGCAGGACCATCACCTCGTCGCCGGGCTTGAGCACGCCCGAGGCGACCTGGCCGGCGTAGCCGCGGTAGTCGGTGACCGTGGTCGACTGCGGCCGGATCACGTACTGCACCGGGAACCGCACGTCGACCAGGTTGCGGTCGGAGGCGATGTGCACGTGCTCCAGGTGGTGCAGCAGCGACGGGCCCTCGTACCAGGGGCTGTTCTCCGAGCGGGAGGCGATGTTGTCGCCGTTGAGGGCCGAGATCGGGATGATCGTGAGATCGGTGATCTCGAGCTTGGCGGCGAACGAGGTGAACTCGTCGGCGATCTTGTCGTAGACCGCCTTGTCCCAGCCGACCAGGTCCATCTTGTTCACGCACAGCACCAGGTGCGGCACCCGCAGCAGCGACGTCAGGAACGCGTGCCGGCGGGACTGCTCGACCAGGCCCTTGCGGGCGTCGACCAGGATCAGCGCGAGGTCGGCGGTGGAGGCGCCGGTGACCATGTTCCGGGTGTACTGGATGTGCCCGGGGGTGTCGGCGATGATGAACTTTCGCCGCGGGGTGGCGAAGTAGCGGTACGCGACATCGATCGTGATGCCCTGCTCCCGCTCGGCCCGCAGGCCGTCGGTGAGCAGCGCCAGGTTCGTGTACTCGTCGCCGCGCGCGGCGCTGACCGCCTCGACCGCCTCGAGCTGGTCGGCGAAGATCGTCTTCGTGTCGTACAGGAGCCGCCCGATCAGGGTCGACTTGCCGTCGTCGACGCTGCCCGCGGTCGCGAACCGCAGCAGGTCCATGCGCGCCGGCGGCGCCGTCTCGTTCTCCAGGACGGCCTGACTCATCAGAAGTAACCCTCTCGCTTACGGTCTTCCATCGCGGCCTCGCTGACCTTGTCGTCGCCCCGGGTGGCGCCGCGCTCGGTGATCCGGGTGGCCGCCACCTCCTCGACGACCTTCTCCACCGTGTCGGCCTCGGACAGCACGGCCGCGGTCTGCGAGGCGTCGCCGACCGTCCGGTAGCGCACCCGCCGCACCTGGGAGGTCTCGCCGTCGCGCAGCCGGATGAACTCGTTCACCGCGTAGAACATGCCGTCGCGCTCGACGACCTCGCGGTCGTGCGCGTAGTAGATCGACGGCAGCGGGATGTTCTCCCGGGCGATGTAGTGCCAGACGTCGAGCTCGGTCCAGTTCGACAGCGGGAACACCCGGATCGACTCGCCCGCGTGATGCCGCCCGTTGTACAGCGCCCACAGCTCGGGCCGCTGGTTCTTCGGGTCCCACTGGCCGAACTCGTCGCGGAAGCTGAACATCCGCTCCTTGGCCCGGGCCTTCTCCTCGTCCCGGCGGGCGCCGCCGAACAGCGCGTCGAACCGGTACTTCTCGACCGCGTTCAGCAGCACCGGCGTCTGGATCCGGTTGCGCGTGCCGTCCGGCAGCTCGCGGACGAGGCCGGTGTCGATCGCCTCCTGCACGCTGGCGACCACCAGGTTGAGCCCCAGCGTCGCCACCCGGGTGTCGCGGTACTCGAGAACCTCGGCGAAGTTGTGGCCGGTGTCGACGTGCATGACCGGGAACGGGATGCGGGCCGGCGCGAACGCCTTCTCGGCCAGATGCAGCATCACGATCGAGTCCTTGCCGCCCGAGAACAGCAGGACGGGTCGCTCGAACTCGGCCATCACCTCGCGCATGACGAAGATGCTCTCGGCCTCGAGCGCATCGAGATGCGAGACGCGGTAGTGCCCTGCCTGGCTCATCCGGTTTCCCGACCTTTCCGGGGGTATACGGCCGTGCTGCATGTCAAGTTGCAAGTGTGTGAACCGTCATTCTGACGGGAGGTGACGCTGCAACGCTGCAAGCAACCGAGGAGCGAGATCCTTACGGCACACCACGAGGTCCGGCAACTTAGGGTCGGCCTCGTTATATTTCAGCGCAGAACCGTCGATACGGCTAGCGTGCAGCCCGGTGGCCAGCGCCACAGCGACCGGCGCCGCCGAGTCCCACTCGTACTGGCCGCCGGCGTGCACATAGGCGTCGGCCTCGCCGTTTATCACCGCGGCGATCTTCACGCCGGCCGATCCCATGGGCACCAGCTCGGCATCGATGTCCTCGGCGAGCGCGGTCACGAAGGCGGGCGGGCGGGTGCGGCTCGCGGCGATCCGGATCCGGCCGTTGTCGTTCACCGGCATCGGCGGGTACGCCGGAGGGTGATCCGTGGCGATCGTCCGGTGCTGGGCCGGCATCGCGACGGCGCCGGCCGCGAGACAGCTCGGGCTGGCCGAGTCGGCGGTCCAGAGGGCCACGTGCACGGCCCAGTCGGTGCGCCCCTCCTCGGAGAACTCCCGGGTGCCGTCGAGCGGGTCGATGATCCAGACCCGGCCGGCGCCGAGCCGCTCCGGGCGTACGGTCGTGTGCTCGCCGTCCTGCCAGGCCAGGCGCGAGTGGTCGTCCTCCTCGGAGAGCACCGCGTCGGCCGGTCGCCAGCGGGCCAGCTCGGCCCGCAGCAGGTCGTGCGCGGCCCGGTCGCCCGCGGTCTTGAGCGCCTTGCCGTCCGCGTGGCCCATCTCCTCGCGGACCCGCAGCAGCAGCTGCCCGGCCCGGTCGGCGAGCCAGCGCGCGAAGGCGGCGTCGATCACCGGTGGCGTGCCGCCGGCGTCGTCACGCTGGCTGATGATGCGCGTGGACGTCTCTGTCCGCTCGCTGGTCATAGGGACCGCTCCTCACCTAGTACGCGCCCGACGAGCGCACCACGGCCGTCATCGTCCGCAAAAGGATCACCAGGTCCAAACTGAGCGACCAGTTCTCCACATAGCGCAGGTCCAACCGGACGGCTTCCTCCCATGGCAGGTCGGATCGTCCGGAAACCTGCCAAAGGCCCGTCATGCCGGGTTTCACGGCTAGACGGCGCCGTACGTCGTCGGCGTACACGGCCACCTCCGACGGCAGCGGCGGCCGCGGGCCGACCAACGACATCTGGCCGAGCGCCACGTTCAGCAACTGCGGAAGCTCGTCCAGCGAGAACCGGCGCAACCATCGGCCAACCGGGGTGACCCGCGGGTCGTCGCGGATTTTGAAGAGCACACCGTCGTGCTCGTTGAGATGCCGAAGCTCGGCCAGCCGGGCCTCGGCGTCGACGTACATACTCCGGAACTTGAAGATGCGGAACAGGCGGCCGTCGCGCCCGACCCGTACCTGACGAAAGAGTACCGGCCCGCGGGAGGTCATCCGCACACACAGTGCGACCGCCAGCAGCAGCGGCCCGAAGACGGCCAGCAGCGCCAGCGCGCCGATCCGGTCGAAGGCGTCCTTGACCAGGCGCGATCCGCCGTGCAACCGGGGGTGCTCGACGTGCAGCATGGGCAGCCCGTCGAACGGCCGGATCGTCGTGCGCGCGCCCGCCACGTCGACCAGCGCGCTCGCCACCACCAGGTCGACCTCGTCGCGCTCGAGCCGCCAGGCCAGCCGCCGCAGCTGCGCGCCGTCCAGCTCCGGGCAGCTCAGCACCACCACCGTGTCGGCGTCGGCCAGGTCGACCGCGTTCGCCACGTCCTCGAACGTGCCGTAGATCGGCAGCACGCCCATCCCGGCGCCGTCGTGTCCCGGCGGCAGGCAGGCGCCCACCACCTCGAGCCCGTGATAGCGCTCGCGGCGCAGCTGGCGGGTCATGCCGATCACCGACAGCTCGTGGCCGACCAGGATCACCCGGCGCAGGTTCTCCCCCCGCGCCCGCGCCCAGTGCAGCCGCTTGCGCAGGGCGAAGCGCAGGACCACGGCGGTGACCATCGCCGTCGGCAGGGCGGCCAGGACGTAACCCCGCGCCAAATCAAGATCGAGCGCGTACGAGACGAGCGCCGCCCCCGCGATCAGCCCGACCCCGCCGCGGAACACCCGCTGGTACTCGTCGGTGCCGACGAACAGGAACCTCCGTTCGTACGCCCGGGAGACCGCCAGCACCGCCAGCAGCAGCACCGGAAGCAGCGCCGTGATGATCAGATAGCCCAGGTTGTAGACGGTGACCTCGTCGCCGAAGCGCACCCCGAACGTCGCCGCGCCGGCCGCGCTGCCCGCCACCAGGTCGCACAGCACCAGCGCCCGTACATAGCGGCGCTCCCAGCGCTGGCGCCGCGACATCGCCGCGTGCCGGCCGCGCACCCGCACGAAGGGCCGGGTCGCCGGACGGGCCGCCGCCGACCGGTTGCGCCGGCCCTCGGCGGTCCGATGGCGGTCGCCGGCCTGGTTCCGTTCCCGGTCCGGCGCGGCGGTCACCGCCCGCGGCGGCGCGTTGTCCGGCTTAGGGCGGGGCGGAACCGCCGTCTCGTTGCCCGACTGCGCCCAGGGCGGAACCGCCGTCTCGTGGTCCGACCGCGGCCAGGCCGGAACCGCCGTCTCGTTGCCCGACTGCGGCCAGGCCGGAACCGACGGCGAGCCGGCCGGCGCCGGGCTCAGCGGCACCACCGGCGCCGGGATCTTCGCGTTGCGCGTGCGCCCGGCGGGCCGGCTGGGCCGCGGCCGCGGTCCGTGGTTGGCCGGCGGATGGTTCGCCGAGCCGAATCCCTCCGGCGGCGCGTCGACGTTCTTGGCGGCCCACGCCTCGGCGCCTTTCGCCGGGCTCGTCACCGTGCTCTTCGCCGGGCTCGTCACCGTGCTTTTCGCCGGGCTCTTCACCGGCGGGACCTCCGGTAACAGAACGGTCGGCTCGGTCAGCACCGACTCCTGCTCTGCCGACAGGTCCTGCTTCACCCCGAACCTCCCCCCGCCACGCCGGCCCGCCGCACCGCGCGGTGCGTACGTGTGACCAACGCACGGACGGCGGCGAGCGTCACGGGATCGCGAGACGGACAAAACCGCCCATACGATCTATCGGTTTCGACCCCGCCGGATCAGCCACCGTGGTATTTGTTCTGCGCCCACTCGACGCCCTCGAGCACGATCGCCTCAACGACGTCCGCGGCCCGGTCGACGAGGAACTCCAACTCCTTTCGCTCCGCGCCGGAGAAGTCGGACAGCACGTAGTCGGCCGGGTCCTGCCGGCCGGGCGGCCGCCCGATCCCGAAACGGACCCGCGCGTACTCCTTGCTCGACAGCGACTTGGACATCGACCGCAACCCGTTGTGGCCGCCCTCGCCCCCGCCCCGCTTGGCTCGCACCTGCCCGTACGGCACGTCCAGCTCATCATGCACGGCAATCACGTTCGCCACCGGCACCTTGAAGAACTGGGACAGCGACACCACCGGCGCGCCGGACAAGTTCATGTAGGTCAGCGGCTTGACCAGCACGAGCTTGGGACCCCCGAAGCCGAGCCGGCCCTCGGCCACCTCGGCGTGCGCGCGCTTCGACCGCCCGAACTTCGCGCCCACCCGGGACGCCAGCAGGTCGGCCACCATGAAGCCCACGTTGTGCCGGTTGCCGGCGTACTCCTTGCCCGGGTTGCCCAGGCCGACCACCAGCCACGTCGAGTCGCTCACTGACCCTCCAGATACACGTCAGGGAAAGCGCCCGCCCGGGCGCTTTCCCTGATGACTGCCTGCACCGCCGCGGCGGACTTACTCCTCGGACGCGCCCTCGGCGGACTCGCCCTCGGCCGACTCCTCGCCACCCTCGGTCGCCTCGGCGCCCTCGAGCTGCTCGGCGGTCTGCGCCTGGGAGACGATCGCCAGCACGAAGTCGGGCTCGACCGCGAGCTCGACACCGCGCGGCAGCGTCACGTCGCCGGCGGTGACCTGCGAGCCTGCCTCCAGGCCCTCGATCGAGACCTCGAAGCCGGACGGCAGGTGCATGGCCTCGGCCACGATCGCCAGGGTCGTCGACTCGTTCACCACGAGGGTGTTGCGGGCGGCCTCGCCGGTCAGCGTCACCGGGACGTCGACCTGGACCTTCTCGCCGCGCCGGACGATCAGCAGGTCCACGTGCTCGTACGTGTCCTTGATCGGGTCACGCTGGATGGCCTTGGGCAGCGCGAGCGTGGTGCCCGACGCGCCGTTGATGTCGATGGTGAAAACCTGGTTGAGGCCGCCGTGCCGGATGGCGGCCGCGAACTCACGGGCCGGCAGCGCGATGTGCTGCGGCTTCTCGCCGTGGCCGTAAAGCACGGCGGGCACCAAACCGGCCCGGCGCGTGCGGCGGGCACCACCCTTGCCGAACTCGGTGCGGGGCTCGGCGCTGATCTTTACCTCGGACACGGGGAAACTCCTGAAACTCTTCGATCGGGCTGCGTCGTAAGTCGGCGGGCTGCGAGGGTCCGGCAGTGGTGACCGGCGGTGGTAATCGGCCGCCAAGGTGCTGGAGGCCGTCGTCGGCGCTGCCGGGCAGAGGGAGGCGCGCTGGGCACAGGCCCGGAGCACCGCGTCGATCACGGTGCCCCCGAGCGGCTGCGAACCTCAGCAGACCGCGGGGCACCCTCGCCGTGGCAACCGCACTATCTTACCTGCCACCCGCGGCGACTCCTCAGCGGGTGGCCGGTCGTGCAACTTGCACGCTGCCAACCGGACGTTCTAGCTCAATCCGCCGAAGAGCGTGGTCACCGAGCCGTCGTCGAAGACCTCGCGGATGGCCCGGGCCAGCAGCGGGGCGATCGACAGCACGGTGATCTTGTCGAGCCGCTTCTCCGGCGGCAGCGGCAGCGTGTTCGTCACCACCAGCTCGCTGATCCGGCTGTTCTTCAGCCGCTCGGTCGCCGGGTCGGACAGCAGCGCGTGGGTCGAGGCCACGATCACGTCGGCGGCGCCCTCGTCGAAGAGGATGTCGGCGGCCTTGGCGATCGTGCCGCCGGTGTCGATCATGTCGTCGACGATCAGGCACACCCGGCCCTCGACCTCGCCGACCACCCGGTTCGCCACCACCTGGTTGGGCTTCAGCGGGTCACGGGTCTTGTGGATGAACGCGAGCGGACAGCCCCCCAGCCGGTCCGTCCAGCGCTCCGCCACCCGCACCCGGCCCGAGTCCGGCGCCACCACCGTCAGCGGCCGGCCCGCGAACTTCTTCTCCACGTGCTCGGCCAGGATGTCCATCGCGAACAGGTGGTCCACCGGCCCGTCGAAGAAGCCCTGGATCTGCGCGGTGTGCAGGTCGACGGTGAGGATGCGGTTGGCGCCCGCCGTCTTCAGCAGGTCGGCCACCAGCCGGGCCGAGATCGGCTCCCGGCCGCGGTGCTTCTTGTCCTGCCGCGAATACGGATAGAACGGCAGCACCACGGTGATCCGCTTGGCCGACCCACGCTTGAGCGCGTCGACCATGATGAGCGTCTCCATGACCCACCGGTTGACGCCCTCGGTCATCGACTGCACCACGAAGGCGTCCGAACCACGAACCGAATCCTTGAAACGTACGAAGATCTCGCCGTTCGCGAACTCGTACGAGTCCGACGGTGTCGGCGCCACGCCCAGCACCTGGCCGATCTCCTCCGCCAGCTCCGGGAAACCCCGGCCGGAGAAAAGCATCAGGCTCTTACGGTTCTCCGCGACGATGCTGCCCATCGGCTCGCTGCTCCCGTTGGATCGAGGGGGTTAGTCACCTGAAGTATCCCCCGAGGCCACCGACTTGCCATGCCCCCGAGCCCACCGGATGAGATGCCTCACCCGGTTACCCCAGCTTTCCCTACCGCCGGCCCCTTCGCGCGCACTTGTCGCACCGCCCACGCCCGGCCTACGCCCGGCGCGCCACCTCGCTCGCAGGCCCGCGGTTACCGGGCTCGCGGTTACTCCGCCTCGGAGACCTCGCCCGTCTCCCGCGCGGCCCGCTCGGCGGCCTCGGCCGAGACCGTCCCCGCCCGGCGCCGCGCCGTCCAGCCTTCCACGTTGCGCTGCGGCGCCCGGGTCACGCCCAGGCTCCCCGACGGCACGTCCTTGGCGATCGCGCTGCCGGCCGCCACATACGCCCCCGGCCCGACCTCGACCGGCGCGATCAGCACCGTGTCGGACCCCACGAACGCGGCCTCGCCCACCGTCGTCCGGCTCTTGTTGACCCCGTCGTAGTTCGCGAAGATCGTCCCCGCGCCGATGTTCGCCTTGGCCCCGATCGACGCATCACCCACATACGACAGATGCGGCACCTTCGCACCCTCGCCCAGCTCGGCGTTCTTGGCCTCGACGAACCCACCGATCTTCGACTTGCGCGCCAGCTTCGTGCCGGGACGCAGGAACGAGAACGGACCCACCGTCGCCTCCGGCCCGATCTCGGCGCCGATCGCATGCGTACGCAGAACCGTCGCCCCCGCCGCCACCGACGTGTCGACCAAGGTCGTGTCCGGCCCCACCACCGCGCCCGCCGCCACCGACGAGGTCCCCTGCAGCTGCGAGTTCTGGTCGATCACCGCGTCCGGCTCGAGCGTCACGGTCACGTCGATCCACGTCGTGGCCGGATCGAGGATCGACACCCCCGAGCGCATCCACGCCGTGTTCACCCGATCGCGCAGCAGCGCCCGCAGCTCGGCCAGCTGCGCCCGGTCGTTGGCACCGAGCGTCTCCTCCGCCCCCGGCGCCACGAACACGCCGACCGGGCTGCCCACCTCGACCAGCAGCGCGAACACGTCGGTCAGGTACTCCTCGCCCTGATCGTTGTCGGTCGAGATCTTCCCGAGCGCCTCGCGCAGCGCCCCCGCGTCGAACGCGTAGATCCCGCCGTTGATCTCCTTGATCGCCCGCACCTCGTCCGACGCGTCCCGGTGCTCCACGATCCGCGCCAGCCCACCGCCGGCGTCCCGCACGATCCGCCCCAGCCCGGTCGGGTCGTCCACCACCGCCGCCATCACCGTGGCGGCCCGCTTGCCCGACTCGTGGGCCTCGATCAGCCCCGCCAGCGTCTCGGCCCGCAGCAGAGGCGCATCCCCCGACAGCACGACCACGGTGCCGGCCACATCGGCCACCGCCTCCAGCGCGATCCGCACCGCGTGCCCGGTCCCGTTCTGCTCGGCCTGCAGCACCGGCATCGCCGCCGGCGCCACCTCGGCGAGGTGCGCCCGCACCTGCTCGGCCTTGTGCCCCACCACCACGACCGTCTGCTCCGCCTCGACCGCCTCGGCCGCCACCAGCACGTGCCCGAGCAGCGTGCGCCCGAGCAGCGGGTGCAGCACCTTGGGCAGGGCGGACTTCATCCGCTTGCCCTCACCGGCGGCAAGCACGACAACAGTTCGACGAGGGGCCTGGCTCACGCGATAACTCCATTGTTCGCAGTAGGCACTGACGACGCGGCGACCGACTCAGCCGCAAGACGATGTGCTCCCGGAAGAGGATTCGAACCCCTATAAACGGCACCAAAAGCCGCGGTCCTACCATTAGACGATCCGGGACCTATTTCGGGCATTTCCCTCTCGGGCCATGGCCACCGGTCACATATTAGCGGCACGCCGACGATGGCCACTCGCGGCAATCCCGTCGACCACCCCTTCCACCTCCCAGTAGAGGCGGCTCGACTTGGGCACGTAGACGATCAGGCACCCCCGGTAGGAATCCCCGACGTTCCGCCGAACGGTGGACGGCTTGTGCCGCTTGAGAATCGCCCGGCGGAACTTCCCCGCGGGCACGCCGACCATGTCGGCCCACCAACGGGTGGCGGCCTCGACGTCCGCGGCTTCTGCTTCGCTCCTTCACACCAGTAGGCGATCGCGCCGGCCAGCAGCACCTCGCGATCGGTCACCTCGCCGACCCACTCGACCAGCCGCTCGTGGGTGGCGGCGCGATCGGCGTCCCGAGCCCTGCGATGCGGCTCCCAGCGCGCTTCCCGCATGTGCTCCATGTGCCGCCGCTGCCGCTCCTCACGCTCAGCGGGCGTCCGATCCAGCGGCAGATGCCTCGTCCACAAGTACGCCGTCGACTTGGAGACTCCCAGCTCAACCGCGATCTGCGGCACCGAATACCCGTCTATCCGCATCTCGAGCGCCACCCGCCGCTCGTCGTTCTTCGCCTTCATGACTCAATCCCTCCGTCGCCTAACGCTTTATGTACCTACGTTAGTACCGTAAGACGAAGTGTTGTAAGCCTATAACGTGCCACATTCGGGACTCTTGAAGACGCGGCCCGCCGCCAGCTACGGTGGCGTAAGTTACGGTGACGTAGGCGTAAGTACTTGATCTCGCCGCCGCGTCTTTCCCCCTTCCCCCAGCCCAGCGAGGTGCCATGACTCCCACCGCCGTCGAATCCGTAGAGGCCGCCGCCCCCAAGGCCGGCCCCAAGCCGCTCACCGAGGGCCCGCAGTCCCGCGGCGTCCTCATCGCCCTGTACGCGTTCGTGCTCGTCCCGTTCCTGGCCGTCCTCGCCGCGATCCCGGTCGCCTGGGGCGGCTGGCTCTCGTGGACGGACATCGCCATCGGCGCCGCCTTCTACCTGGTGTCCGGTCTCGGCATCACGGTCGGCTTCCACCGGTACTTCACGCACGGGTCGTTCAAGGCGAAGCGCTGGCTGCGGGTGACCCTGGCGCTGGCCGGCTCACTGGCGATCGAGGGCGAGATCATCCAGTGGGTGGCGGATCATCGACGGCACCACATGTTCAGCGACCAGGAGGGCGACCCGCACTCGCCGTGGCGCTACGGCAGCGGCTACTGGGCGCTGGCCAAGGGCCTCTGGTTCGCGCACATGGGCTGGATGTTCAGCCGCGAGCTGTCCAACCGGGAGCGTTTCGCCCCCGACCTGCTGGCCGACCGCGACATCCACCGGGTCGACCGGCTCTTCCCGGCGATCGTGATCTTCTCGACCCTCGGGCCGGCCGCGATCGGCGGCCTGGTGACCTGGTCGTGGCAGGGCGCGCTGACGGCGTTCTTCTGGGCCGGCATCGTGCGGATCGGCCTGCTGCACCACATCACCTGGTCGATCAACTCGGTGTGCCACGTGTACGGCGAGCGGCCGTTCGAGGTGCGCAACGGCGACAAGGCGTCCAACTTCTGGCCGCTGGCGATCGTGTCGTTCGGGGAGAGCTGGCACAACCTGCACCACGCCGACCCGACCTGCGCCCGGCACGGCGTGCTGCGCGGCCAGGTCGACATCTCGGCCCGGGTGATCTGGGTGTTCGAGAAGATGGGCGCCGCGTGGGCGGTCAAGTGGCCGAACATGGAACGACTGTCCACGAAGATGACGAAGGCGTGACCGAGTCCACGGGGGAGATGGACAAAGGGCACAACTGGCAGGATGGCCAGGTGACCGAGACGGGCGGCAGCAGCGACGAGCAGCATCGCGTTCGGCGGCAGCGGCCGGCGGCGACCCCACGGGTACGCATGTCGGCCGCTCAGCGGCGGGAGCAGCTGATCGCGATCGGGCGGCAGTTGTTCGCCGAGCGCGGCTTCGACGCGACCAGTGTGGAGGAGGTCGCGGCGCGGGCCAAGGTGTCGAAGCCGGTGGTCTACGAGCACTTCGGCGGCAAGGAGGGCCTCTACGCGGTGGTCGTCGACCGCGAGGTGCGCGCCCTGCTCGACCGGATCGCGGCCGCGCTGACCGCGGGTCATCCGCGGGAGCTGCTGGAGCAGGCGGCGCTGGCGTTGCTGGACTACATCGAGGACGAGCCGCACGGCTTCCGGGTGCTGGTGCGCGAGTCGCCGGTGCTGTCGCCGGCGGGCAACTTCTCCAGCGTGATGAACGACGTGGCCCACCAGGTCGAGCACATCCTGGGCGACGAGTTCAAGCGCCGCGGCCTCGACCCGAAGTTCGCCGAGCTCTATTCGCAGGCGCTGGTCGGGATGGTGGCGCTGGTGGGCCAGTGGTGGCGCGAGGCCCGCAAGCCGAAGAAGGAGATGGTGGCCGCCCACCTGGTGAACCTGGCGTGGAACGGCCTGTCCCACCTCGAGCCGAAGCCGACGTTGCTGACCCGCAAGATCAAGTGAAGGCGACGTTCCCGATCTTGCCGTACAAGCCCGCGGTGAGGGTCACGAGGCCGAGCACGATCGTCACGATCACGTTGGCCATCGACGCGTTGAGGACGTTCGCGTCCGTCTGCAAAAACGCCATCATCAGCACCCCGAGGCCGCAGAGCCCCCAGCCGAGCACCAGCGCGACGTGGTGCAGCAGGTTGCCGCCGAGCAGCACCGAGGCGAGCAGCACCACGCCGACGATCGCGTAGAGCCAGGAGGCGGCGGGGTTGACCCGAAGCCCGAGCACCCAGTCGCCGCCGTCGCGGTAGAAGAACGCGTCGCCCCAGGTCCGCGCGATGCCGATGACCCCGACCAGGGTCAGGTACACCGCGGCGAGCCCGGCCAGGAAGCGGTACGTCTGACGCAGATGGTGGTTGAGGGGGTAGTGCGCCATCAGGCCGTGCGGCCCTCCCTCACCTGCCGCGGGGCGCCGGCCTCGGAGGCGGGCGCGACCTTGCTGTAGAGGCTCACCGTGATCAGAGCGAGCCCGACGAGGTAGGTGACGATCACGGTGTGGATGTCCTGGCCGAAGACGTTGGCGTCGGTCCGGCTGAACGCCAGCCCGTAGGTGCCGAGGACGAGCAGCCCCCAGCCCAGGTACTTGTCGGCCGCGGTGTCCAGGTTGCGGCCGATGGCGGTGGCCACCAGCACGATCGCGCCGACGGCCAGCATGATGATCGACAGCAGCAGGTTGGCGCCCTGGCCGAGCACGAGGTGGTCGTTGGGCCCGGTGGGGTCGTCGCCGGAGGTCTGGATCAGACCGACGATCCCGAACACGACCAGGTACGCGCCGGCGAGGAACCCGACGACGCGGTAGAGCGGCCGCAGGTGGTGGTTGACGGGATTGTGCGCCATGGTGTGTCCGTCTCCAAGCTCAGGTGGTGTTCCCCGCCGATTCTCGCGTATCCCGTTCACCGGCGCAGGCACACCCCCTCGATCAGCTGTCGGGCACCTGATCCGCGAGCTCCAGCCAGGCCTCCTCGACCTGACCGCGCTCCTCCTGCGCCGCCTTGAGCTGTGCCTCCAGCTCGATCAGCTTCTGATAGTCGGCGCCGTGCTCGGCCAGCTGCTCATTGATCTTGAGGATGCGCTCCTCGAGCTTGCCGAGCTGCCGCTCCAGCCGGGCAAGATCTTTGCGAGCCTGGCGGACCTCACCCGCGGACAGGCCGGTCGCGCTCGGCGTCGCTTGCGACCGCGTTTCCGGTACGCCTACCGTCAGCCGCGCCGCCGCCCGGGCGAGATATTCATCGACGCCACCGGGCAGGTGCACGAGACGACCATCCCCGAACATCCCGTACGCGGTGTCCGTGACCCGCTCGACCAGATACCGGTCGTGGCTCGCCACGATCATCGTGCCCGGCCACGAGTCGAGCAGGTCCTCGAGCGCCGCCAGCGTGTCCGTGTCGAGGTCGTTGGTGGGCTCGTCGAGCAGGAGCACGTTGGGCTCGGTCGCCAGCAGGCGCAGCAGCTGCAGCCGCCGCCGCTCGCCGCCGGAGAGGTCGCCGACCGGGGTCCAGATCCGCTTGTCGGTGAAGCCGAAGACCTCGGCGAGCTGACCGGCCGACAGCTCCCGGTCGCCGAGCTTGACCCGCTTGGCGACCTCCTCCACGGCTTCGAGCAGGCGCAACTCCCCCGGCAGCTCCTTGAGCTCCTGGGAGAGGAAGGCCGCGCGCACGGTCGAGCCGGTGACCAGGCGCCCGCCGGCCGGGCTGCTGAGGCCCGCCAGCAACCGCAGCAGGGTCGTCTTGCCGGCCCCGTTGGCGCCCAGGATCGCGATCCGGTCGCCCGGTCCGACCTGCCAGGTGAGCCCGTTCAGGATCGGCTTGGCGCCGGCCGTGAGCGTCACGTCCTGGAGGTCGTAGACCTGCTTGCCGAGCCGGGTGACGGCCAGCCGCTGCAGGCTGACGGTGTCGCGGACAGGCGGCACGTCGGCGATGAGCGCGTTAGCGGCGTCGATCCGGAATTGCGGCTTCGACGTCCGGGCCGGCGGCCCGCGCCGCAGCCAGGCGATCTCCTTACGGAGCAGGTTCTGCCGGCGGGCCTCGATGGCGGCGGCGACCCGCTGACGCTCGGCGCGGGCCAGGATCCAGGCCGCATAGCCGCCCTCGTACGCGTACACCTTCTCGTCGACGACCTCCCAGGTGGCCGTGCAGACGGCGTCGAGGAACCACCGGTCGTGGGTGACCACGCACAGCGCCCCGCGGCGGGTGAGCAGATAGCGGGCGAGCCAGTCGACGCCGGCCACGTCGAGGTGGTTGGTCGGCTCGTCGAGGATCAGCAGGTCGCTGTCGCGCACGAGCAGCGCCGCCAGCGCCACCCGGCGGCGTTCGCCACCCGACATCGGCCCGACCGGGGTGTCGAGCCCGAGGTGTCCCATGCCGAGCCCGTCGAGGATCGCGCGGACGCCGGCGTCGCCCGCCCACTCGTGCTCGGCCCCCATGCCCACGGCGAGCCAGGCGGTGCCGAGCACGACGTCCCGGACGGTGGCGTCGGCGGCAAGCGACAAGGTCTGCGGAAGGCTGGCGACACGCAGGTCACGGCGGTGGGTGACGCGCCCGTCGTCGGGATCCTCCGACTTCGCGAGCATCCGCAGGAGCGTCGACTTACCGGCGCCGTTGAGCCCGACGATGCCCACCCGAGCATCGTCGTCGAGCCCGATCGAAACGTCGGTGAGAAGCCGCCCGGCAGCGCCGTATCCCTTGCTGACCCGGTCCAGGTTGATGATGTTGGCCACGATGCGACCAAGGCTACCCGCGCGCCCACCGTGCCCCCGCGCCGGTCACCGCTGCGCCCGAACGGCCCATGCGAGCGCGGCCACCCACAGGAGCGGTGGCGCTACGTCATGCGCGCGCCGGGCATCGGGCCCCGGGCGGTCACGGCCTCGCGGCAGACGCCGGCCTCGTTGAGGGCCGCGGCCACCCGCTCGGCGTGATTGGCGTCGGTGGCCAGGAACACGCACGTCGGCCCCGAGCCGGAGACCAGCCCGGTCACCGCGCCCGCGGCCGCGCCCGCCTCGAGCACCGCGGTCAGCTCCGGCCGCAGGGCGATCGCGGCCGGCTGGAGGTCGTTGCCGAGGGCGGCGCCGAGCACCGCCGGGTCGCGCTGGCGCAGCGCGGACATCAGCTCGTCGGCGCCGGCCACTGCCTTCGGCGGGAACGGGCTGTCGCGCAGCGCGTCGAGCTTGGCGTAGACCTCGGGCGTCGACAGGCCGCCGCCGGCCAGCGCGAGCACCCAGTGCCAGGTGGTGGGCCGGGCCAGGATCGGGCTGATCGCCTCGCCGTGGCCGGTGCCCAGCGCGGTGCCGCCGTGCAGCAGGAACGGCACGTCCGACCCGAGCTCGGCCCCGATCTCGGCCAGCTCGTCACGGGACAGCCCGGTGCCCCACAGCAGGTCGCAGGCGATCAGCGTGGCCGCCGCGTCGGCGCTGCCGCCGGCCAGCCCGGCCGCGAGCGGGATCGACTTGCGCAGGTGCAGCCGCGCGTGGGCCGGCACCCGGGTCTGCGCCGCGAGCGCCCGCGCGGCCCGGATGATCAGGTTGCTCTCGTCGAGCGCGAGCGTCCCGGCGCCCTCGCCCTCCATGGTCAGCGCGAGCGTGTCGCCCTGCCGGGCGGTGAGCTCGTCGAACAGGCTGATCGCGTGATAGACCGTGTTGAGCTCGTGGAAGCCGTCGGGCCGCAGCGGGCCGACCCCGAGATGCAGGTTGATCTTCGCCGGCACGCGCACCCGCACCGGACCCGCCAGCTTGCGCGGCTCGTCGTCGTCCGGTCCCCACGCCTCCGTCACGGAGTGATCTCCGAAATCGGGAGCCGAATCTCGAACGGCGCGCTCAGCACCAGCTCGGTGTCCGAATCCGCCGCCAACTCGTAGCGACCGTCCACCAGGTCATAGGCGAAGACATGAACCGGGTCCTGCTCGATTCGCCAGAAATGCGGGATGCCTGCCAAGCCGTATTCCACCGGCTTCTCGAAGCGATCCCTCCGCTTGGTGCCTGGCGAGACCACCTCTACCGCGATCGCCGCCTGCGACGGCAGGAAGAAGTGGTTCGACTTCTCGACTGGCGCGTGAAGCAGCAGCACGTCCGGCTCGAAGCTGTCCTGTGACCCGAGCGCGACGCCCAGTGCGGTGCCGGGCTGGAAGCCGTCCGGAGCGTTCCGCCGGAACCACAGCCACAGCAGGTTTCCGATGTCCTGATGACCAAGCGTGGGGGAGGGAACCACGATCATGACTCCATCGCGAAGCTCGACGCGGGGAGCGTCATCAGGCAGATTGAGGACGTCTTCGAGAGAGAAGTTCGCCAGGCGCTGCCGGATGGGGTCGGGCGACCACATGACATGACCGGTCGGTTCTGCGGTCATGAGTCCACCTCCTCGGGCTCCGCGTCGGTCGCGCTGAGCTTACCGCCGACGCCTGACAGTTTGGCCGCGGCGGCTATCGCGGCGAACTCGCCCACGGTCAGCGACTCGCCCCGCGCCTGCGGGCTGATCCCGGCCGCCACCAGCACCTTCTCGGCCCGGTCGGCGCCGCCCGCCCACCCGGCGAGGGCGGCCCGCAGGGTCTTGCGGCGCTGGGCGAAGGCGGCGTCGACCACGGCGAAGACCGAGGCCCGGTCGGCGTCCCCCGGCGGTGGTGTACGCCGGGTGAACGCGACCAGGCCGGAATCCACGTTGGGCACCGGCCAGAACACGGCGGGTGGCACCTTGCCGGCCGGACGCGCGTCCGCATACCAGGCCAGTTTCACGGACGGAACCCCGTACACCTTGGAACCCGGACCCGCGGTGAGCCGGTCGGCGACCTCCTTCTGCACCATCACCAGGCCGCCGCGCAGGGTCGGCAGCTCGGCCAGCAGATGCAGCACCACCGGCACGGCCACGTTGTAGGGCAGGTTCGCCACCAGCATCGTCGGCGCCGGGTCGAAGTCGGCGGCGCGCACCCGCATCGCGTCGGCCGGATGCACGCTCAGGTGGGCGGCGGTCACGGTGGCCGGGAGCGCCTCGGCCAGCTTCGGGTCGATCTCCACCGCGTGTACGTGCCGGACCGCACCGACCAGGCCGAGCGTCAGCGAGCCGAGGCCGGGACCCACCTCGAGGGCCACGTCGTCGGGGCGCAGCCCGGCCGCCGCGACGATGCGCCGGATCGTGTTCGGGTCGTGCAGGAAGTTCTGGCCGAGCTTCTTGGTCGGGGACACGCCGAGGCGCGCCGCGAGCTCCCGGATCTCCGCCGGGCCGAGAAGAGCGTCAGCCATGAGGTCAGAGCCTACGGCCGGGGGTCCGCCGGGCTGGACGCGACAGGGTAGAAAGCAGGAATGACCGAGTTGCTGGAGCTGCGCGCGGTCGTCGAGGCGCCGCCCGACCGGGTCGCCGAGCTGCTGCTCGACGTGCGCCCGGGCGGCCGGTCGCCGCTGGCCGCGGGCGGCGAGGTGGACGAGGCCGACGAGGGCGACGAGTTCGTGGTGGTCAAGGACGGCAGCCGGATGACGGTGAGCGTCGACCGGGCGGCCCGCTCGGTCGCGCTGCAGGGCGAGTGGTGGTACCGCGGGGTGACCTCGGTCGAGCCCGACCCGCGCGGCTCCCGGGTGATCCACCGGATCTTCAACGTGGCGCGGGGCAACGGCTGGGCGGTGCGGTTCGTCTCCCGCGGCCCGCTCAACGCGGCGCCGCGCTCGTTCGCCGAGACCGTGCACCGCCTCGGCGAGCACCTCGGCGTCGCGGCCTGGGTGGTGGACGACTAGCGCCAGGGGCCGAAGACCCGCTCGCCGTTCTCGGAGATCGCGGCGCACAACGCGTCCAGGTCCTCGCCGCGCGTCTCGGCCAGGGCCCGGACGGTCAGCGGGATGAGGTACGAGGCGTTCGGCCGCCCCCGGTGCGGCACCGGCGTCAGATAGGGGGCGTCGGTCTCCACCATGATCTGCGCGGCCGGCGTGACCTCGGCCGCCGCCCGCAACGCGCCGGCGCTGGCGAAGGTGACCGTCCCGGCGAAGCTCAGGTAGAAGCCGCGCCGCACGCACTCGGCGGCGAAGTCGGCGTCGCCGGAGAAGCAGTGCATCACCACCGTGTCGGGGGCGCCTTCGGAGTCGAGCACCCGCAGCACGTCCGCGTGCGCCTCCCGGTCGTGGATGACCAGCGCCTTGCCGTGCCGCTTGGCGATCGCGATGTGCGCCCGGAAGCTGTCCTCCTGCGCGCGCCGGCCGTCCTCGCCGGTCCGGAACGTGTCGAGCCCGGTCTCGCCGATCCCCCGTACCCGCGGCTCGCCGGCCAGCTCCTCGATCGCGCGCAGCTGCTCGTCCAGGTCGGACAGGTGCGGCGCCTCGTTCGGGTGAATCGCGACGGCGGCCAGCACGGCGTCGTTGCGGGCGGCCAGGGCGGCACTCCAGCGCGACGACGGCACGTCCACGCCCACCTGCACCAGCCGATCGATACCGGACTTGGCGGCGGCGCCGATGAGCGCGTCGACCGGGTCGCCGTCCCCACCGCCGGGCACCCCAGCCTCCTGAATCGTCAGATCCAGATGGGTGTGGCTGTCGAAGACCGGAACGGACAGGGGCTCGGGCGCGGCCGGGAACTCCCCGCGGCGGCGGGCTTCCTTGTCCTGTCGCGACTGGGACGGTGTCGATGGCATGTGAGACATTCTGCACTTACCCCTCGGGGCAACCGATTGTTCACCTGATATCCATGGACGTCGCTTAAGTTGCGCCGGGTGACCTTGACCGGCGAGGACAGCGCGGTCGGCGCTGACCCACTCGAGCCGCCCCTGTCGGCGCCGCTGCGCCGCGACCTCGGCTGGAACCAGGTGCAGCGGATGAGCCAGTCCGTGGCGTACCGGGACGACGCGCTGCTGCGCCGGATCCGGGCCACCGCGGCGATCCGCCGCGGCACGCGGATGACCAAGGTGCTGTCACCCGCTCAGGTGGCGGGACATCTGGGCGGCTGGATGCCGTACGGCTTCTGCTACCGCTCCTGCGACATCGCCCACCTGCACGAACCGCGGGAGCTGGCGCTGCTGGGAACCGACGGTGCGGCCGATGGCGCCGAGTTCGCGTACGCGTTGCGCTGGCGCGCGGTCGACCCGTCGGACTACGAGGTGCCGGGCGGCCCGGCCCAGCCCGGCCTCGCCCTGCTGCCGGCGCACTCCCGGGTCGGCGCGCTGGTGCTGGGCACCGGCTTCAGCCCGAGCACCGACGACCTCGTCCCCGAGTACGTCACGGCCGGGTTCGCCGACCTGCCGATGCCGGCCAACGCGCAGATCATCGCGTACGTGCCCGGCGGCGAGGAGATCATCCTGTACACGTACCAGCCGGAGCAGCACGGCTGGCTGCGCCTGGCCGGCCCGCGCTGGCGGTCGCTGCTGGACAACCTGCCCGGCGTCAGCCCCGACCGGGAGTACCTGCCCTGCACCACTCCCGGCTCGTCGAAGCTGGTCGGCCGGATCAACGACAAGGAGTACGAGGCGGTCGCCGACCCGCCCGAGGAGTTCCGGGTGCGCGCCCTGACCCGGGCCGCCCGGTACCCGGTGAGCACGTTGAGCCGCCGCGCCGAGCAGGCCCGGTGGCGCGGCGTCCCGTGCTGGGTGCTGCAACGCGACGACAGCTGGGCCCGGCTGCGCCTGGTCCGCCCGGACGCCGACACGCTGAACGCGACCGGCGCCCGGTGCTACGAGCGCGGCGTCTACGAGACCTGGGCCCCGCTCGGCGAGCTGATGGACCACCACATCGCGGACATCCCCTACCAGCTCTGAGAGCAACTAGCTCTCGAGGCGGGCCAGTTCCTCGTCTACGACCGAAGGCTCGAGCTTGCGGAACACCGGCTTCGGGGCGGCCAGCGGCGTACCGGCGACGAGCGGGACCGACTCCCACCGCGCGCCCACCGAGTAGTCGCCCATCAGCACCGGGTAGGACGGGCCGCCGTCGAGGTCGTCGACCTCCACGATCTCCGGCATCGGCGCGTGCACGCCCTGGCCGCCCAGCAGCTCGAACACCTTCTGGGCGGAGTGCGGCAGGAACGGGGTCAGCAGCGTGTTCGCGTCGCTGACCACCTGCAGCGCCACGTGCAGCACGGTCGCCTGGCGCGGCTTGTCCTCCTCGGCCTTGAGCTTCCACGGGGCCTGCTCGGACAGGTACTTGTTGGCCTCGGCGACCACCTTCATCGCCTCGCCGATCGCCGCCTTCTGCCGGTGCTTGCCGATCAGCTCGCCGACCGTGCCGAAGCCCGCCTTGGCCACCGCGAGCAGCGCCTCGTCCGCCGGCGTCAGCTCGCCGGCCTCGGGAATGGCGCCGAAGTTCTTGGCGGCCATCGAGACCGAGCGGTTGACCAGGTTGCCCCAGCCGGCGACGAGCTCGTCGTTGTTGCGCCGGACGAACTCGGACCAGGTGAAATCGGTGTCGGTCGACTCCGGCCCGGCCGCCGCGATGAAGTAGCGCAGCGCGTCGGCGTCGTAGCGCTCGAGGAAGTCGCGCACGTAGATGACGACCCGCCGGGACGAGGAGAACTTCTTGCCCTCCATCGTCAGGTACTCGCTGCTGACCACCTCGGTCGGCAGATTCAGCCGGCCGAGGTCGCCGGGCTCGCCGCCCTTGTCGCCCTCGCCGGAGTAGCCGAGCAGCAGCGCCGGCCAGATCACCGAGTGGAAGACGATGTTGTCCTTGCCCATGAAGTAGTACGACTGGGCGTCCTTGCCGAGGCCGTCCGCCGACCACCACTGCCGCCACGCCTCGGGGTCGCCGGTGCGGCGGGCCCACTCGATCGAGGCCGACAGGTAGCCGATCACCGCGTCGAACCACACGTAGATGCGCTTGTCGGTGCGGTCGCGCCAGCCGTCGAGCGGGATCGGCACGCCCCACTCGAGGTCGCGGGTGATCGCCCGGGGCTGCAGGTCGTCGAGCAGGTTGCGGGAGAACTTGAGCACGTTGGGCCGCCAGTTCTCGCGCTGGTCGAGCCAGCGCCCGATCGCCTCGGCGAAGGCCGGCAGGTCGAGGAAGAAGTGCTCGGTCTCGACGAACTCCGGGGTCTCACCGTTGATCTTGGAGCGCGGGTTGATCAGCTGCTCGGGGTCGAGCTGGTTGCCGCAGTTGTCGCACTGGTCGCCGCGGGCGCTCTCGTAGCCGCAGATCGGGCAGGTGCCCTCGATGTAGCGGTCGGGCAGCGTGCGCCCGGTCGACGGCGAGATGGCGCCCAGCGTCGTACGCGCCACGATGTAGCCGTTCCGGCTCAGCACCGTGAACAGCTCCTGCACGACCGCGTAGTGGTTACGCGTCGTGGTGCGGGTGAACAGGTCGTAGGTCAGGCCGAGGCCGTGCAGGTCCTCGACGATCACCCGGTTGTAGCGGTCGGCGAGCTCACGCGGGGTCACGCCGTCCGCGTCGGCCTGCACCTGGATGGGCGTGCCGTGCTCGTCGGTGCCCGAGACCATGAGCACGTCGTGACCGGCCATCCGCATGTACCGGCTGAAAACGTCGGAGGGCACCCCGAAGCCGGAGACGTGACCGATGTGGCGCGGGCCGTTGGCGTAGGGCCAGGCAACCGCGGCGAGAACGTGACTCATGGTTCCTAAGAGTAGTGAGCGGCCATCGGGCTCCGCGAACGGATTGCTTCCGCCCTCGGCGAGATAGTCATTTATCCCGACACGCCCGGATTGTGCGTGATCGCCGCCCCGCCGCGTAGTCCAATGGACTGATGATCGGAGAGACGCCGCAACCTGGGGAGAAGCCCTCCCACGAGGGCAACCCGTGGTCGTTCTCCGATCCGGGCGCCGGCTGGTGGCGCCCGGAGCCGCACCGCTCGGCCGAGGGCGACCGCGCGGCCACCGATCCACCCACCGGGCGACCCCGGCACCCGCGCCGGCGCGCGCCGCAGCACCAGGCCGCCCCCGGTGGCACCGGCACGCTGCTGCCGCCGTCCGAGGTGCCCCGCCGCAGCCCGGAGGAGGCCGAGGCGCACGCGGCCGCGGTCCAGGACACCACCCGGCAGCTCGACCCCGAGGTGCGGTCCCGGGCCGAGCAGATCGTCGAGCGCGACCATGACCTGGCCGACCGGCACCGGTACGACCCGCTGCGCCCGCCGGCCGGGCACGTGCCCCTCCACGCCGCCAAGTCGGTCGCCGCCGACTTCTCCCCGGAGAAGGCCGCCAAGTCGGTCGCCGCCGACTTCTCCCCGGAGAAGGCCGCCAAGTCGGTCGCCGCCGACTTCTCCCCGGAGAAGGCGGCGCTTCCGCCCGCGGAGGAAGCCGAGAAGACGGAACAGCCGCCGGCGCCCGAGCCGGACGTGATGGTGCTGCCCGAGCCGAACACCCGCAACCGCCCCACGGTGCCGCTCGAGCCGGCCGCGGGCCCGGTGCCCGGCCTCACCCGGCAGAACCGCCGCGTCCCGCCGGAGCGCGCCCTCGAGCGTCCGACCGAGCCGCTGCCGCGCGCGACCGGCGATCCGGAGACCGACGCGCGCCTGGAACGCCTCGAGAACTCCCCGTTCTGGCACAGCGACCCCGAGACGGTCACCGAGCCGCTGCCGGCCGAGCGGCCGGCCCACGCCGGCACCCGCCGGGCCGGCCGCCGCCCCAGCCACCGCACCCCGGTCGCCGCGTTCCTCTCGCTGATCGCGCTCGGCCTGCTCGCCGCGTTCTTCGCGTGGGTCAGCGCCGAGCCGTTCTGGCTGGCCATGGGCCACGGCGACCGCGGTTACGCGACCGTCAGCAGCTGCACCGGCTCGGGCGTCACCCAGCACTGCACCGGCGGGTTCGCGGCCGCCGACGGGAGCTTCACGATCAGCCGGGTCACGCTGCTCGGGGTCGGGCCCGGTCACCGGGTGCCGGGCACGGTGAGCCCGGCGCGCATGGTGAGCCCGGACAGCTATCGCGCGTACCTCGGCGACACCGGACCGCTGCTGCAGGCGCGCTGGCTGCTCGGCTTCACGCTGGTGCTCTTCTGCGGGTACGCGATAGCGGGCGTCACCGGGGCACGCCGGCTCGAGACCGCGCGGGCCCGGCGCGGCGCGGTGCTGGCGAGCCTGGCCGGGCCGCTGCTGCTGCTGGCCGGCTTCCTGATCGCCGCCTACTGAGTGGTTTCGCCGCCGGCTACCGGGGCGCGCTGACCACCAGCCCGTACACCTCGCGCTTCTTGAGGCCGAAGTCCTCGGCCACGGCCTGGATCGCGTCGCGCCGGGTCGAGCCGGCCGCTTCCCGCTCGGCGACCGCCGCGCGCAGCTCCTCGTCCGACGGGCGGGGCGGCGGACCGGCCGGCGCACCACCGATGACCAGGGTTATCTCGCCGCGCGGCTCGCTCTCGGCGGCCCACGAGGCGAGCTCCCGCAGCGTTCCGCGACGGATTTCCTCGTACGTCTTGGTCAGCTCCCGGCAGACCGCGGCCGGCCGCTGATCGCCGAACGCCGCCGCCAGATCGCCCAACGCCCCCGCGATGCGGTGCGGCGCCTCGAAGAACACCAGCGTGCGAGGCTCGGCGGCGAGCTCGCGCAGGCGGGAGCGGCGATGCGATCCGGTACGCGGCAGGAAGCCCTCGAACACGAACCGGTCGCTGGGCAGGCCGGACAACGCCAGCGCGGTCGTCACGGCACTCGGCCCGGGCGCCGCGGTGACCGGGAAGCCGGCCTCGAGCGCGGCCTTGACCAGCCGATAACCCGGGTCCGAGACGCTCGGCATACCCCCGTCGGTGACCACCGCGACCGTCGCGCCGTCCGTCAAGGCTTCGAGCAATTCCGGCGTACGCCGCTCGTCGTTGCCCTCGAAATACGAGACCACCCGCCCGGAGACCGTCACGCCCAGGTCCCGGGCGAGCCGCGCCAGCCGGCGGGTGTCCTCGGCCGCGACGACATCGGCCGAGGCCAGCACCTCGCGCAGCCGGGCCGAGGCGTCGCCGATGTTGCCCAGCGGCGCGCCGGCCAGCACCACCCGGCCCGTCCCGGTCTCATGGGTCATCGGGAAAGTCCACCACATCAACCGACGCGCCGACGTCGGGCACCGCTTCCCAGGCGTACGTCCTAGGATCGCGGGGTGACGACGGCGACAGCTGAGACTGAGCTCACTCCGGAACCGCCCGCGGCCGCACCGCCTCCGGCCGGGGTCCGCGGCGTTCCCGACGTCGTCCGGCGTCGCCTGGCCACGCTCGACAACTGGCTCAATCCACACTCGTGGATGGTCACCGGGCTCATCGTGGTGATCGCCGCGATCCTGCGGTTCCAGGATCTCGCCAAGCCCAAGGGCTACATCTTCGACGAGGTCTACTACCCGACCGACGCCTGGGACATGATCCACCACGGCGTCGAGTGGGACGAGAAGACCAACGGCCCGGCGTACGTGGTGCACCCGCCCCTGGGCAAGTGGCTGATCGCCCTCGGCGAGCTGGTCTTCGGCAACAAGGAGCTCGGCTGGCGCTTCCCGGCCGCGGTCGCCGGCACCTTGATGATCCTCATCCTGGTCCGGGTCGCCTACCGCATGTTCCACTCGGTGCTGCTGGCCGGCACCGCGGGCCTGCTGATGGCGCTCGACGGCTTCCAGCTCGTCCTGTCCCGCACGTCGCTGCTCGACATCTTCGTCGGCCTGTTCGTGCTGGCCAGCTTCGCCGCCCTGGTGCTCGACCGCGACCACTACCGCCGCCGCCTGCTGCGCGCCCTCGAGAACGGCTACGACCCGGCCAAGACCGCCACCGTCCCGCACATAGTCCCGTGGTGGCTGCTCGTCTCGGCCGTGCTGTTCGGCATGGCCTGCGGCGTGAAGTGGAGCGCCCTGTTCTTCCTGCCGTTCTTCGGCGCGCTGATCCTCGTCTGGCGCTGGCAGGCCCGCCGATCGGCCGGCATCCAGGGCCCGATCATCGCCGGCATCTTCGGGGACATCGGCTGGGGCGTGCTCAGCGTGGTGCTGTCGCTCATCACGTACCTGTCCACCTGGACCGGCTGGTTCGTCACCAACACCGGCTACTTCCGGCACTACCGCGAGGCCAACGGCCTGAGCGAGCCCCCCGTGATCGGCGCCCTGCGCAACCTGTGGCACTACCACGTCGAGGCGTTCAACTTCCACAGCGGCCTGACCGAGCGGCACGTCTACCAGTCGTGGCCGTGGCAGTGGCTGCTGCTGGGCCGCCCGGTCGCCTTCTACTGGAACAACACCGGCAACTGCGGCGCCCCCAGCTGCGCCCGCGAGATCCTGCTGCTGGGCACCCCGATCCTGTGGTGGTCGTTCGGCCCCGCGCTGGCCGCCATGGTCTGGTTCGGCATAGCCCGCCGCGACTGGCGGGCCTGGGCGATCCTGGTGCCGGTGCTGGGCGGCATGCTGCCCTGGTTCTATTACGCGGTCAAAGACGGCCGCACCATGTTCTCGTTCTACCTGCTGCCCGCGCTGCCGTTCCTGATCCTGGCGATCGTCTACGTCCTCGGCGCCATCATGACCCCCACGACCGGCGTAGCCTCCGGCAAGGCCAGAACCGACCGCCAACTGATAGGAACCGTGGTGGCCGGTGCATACGTCGTCCTGGTGGCGTTGTGCTTCGCCTACTTCCATCCGATATTCGTGGCTCAGCTCATCTCGTACGACAGCTGGTCGTCCCGGATGTGGCTGGGCGGACGCTGGATTTGAAGGAGCTAGGGGCGGTGAGCTGGCGAGGCTCGACGCCTTTGGCGGTGGTCTGTGGTCTGCGGTCGGCAGGCCGCCGGTCGGTAGCCGCAACCGCCAGCCGATAGCCGCAACCGCCAGCCGATAGCCGCAACCGCCAGCGGGTGACCGCGAGCGCCGCCGTCGAGGTCAGTCGTCAGCGCCGTTCTCAGCATCAGCGTCAGCGCCAGCCGTCAGCCGCCGGCGAGCACCGCCGCCTGGGCCGCAGCCACAGGGCCGCCAATGGCCAGCCGTCGGCCGACGCGCGGCTCTGCGCCGCCCCTCCTCCACTTTGAGGCCGCTTCGACCGCGTGGGCTGGCTGCCGGGAGCGAATGGGCAAGGCTGTGGCGCACTGCGCGCTGCGCACTGCGCGTTTCGCACGGGCGCGCTGCGAGTTGCGCGCTCGGAACGGGCTCGGCCGCGAGACGAGCACTGCCGTGGAAGACGGGGCTTCGGTTGGCCGTGCGGAAGACGGGCCGTCATCGTCGCTCGTCAGGCGCGCGGCGGGTCTGACTGCGGAGAACTGACGCCGAGCGCGAGAAGAGAGACGGCAAGGGCGAAGAACCTGACGCCGAATGCGGAGCGTTGATGCGGAGCTCGAAGAACTGGCGTCGCCTGCGGTGGAGTGACCACTACCGCGCGAGGAGAGGGAGCTCTATCAGTGAGCACAAGGGCTGCACATAAGGGCGCGCCCCGATCGCCTGCCACGGGGGAAGCGGGCGATAGGGGCGCGCAAGAACAAGCTTAACTACCTCTGATGACGTGCACAACGGCTCGACCGGGAAGTTTCAAATTTCGATCAAGGCTGCCTGCCACATCGGACATTTCGTCCTTATGCCTATAAGATAGATTAATCGGGTCGTGAAATGGTTTCGTGTAAAGCGGCGGTTTGGTGTCGCTTATGTGACAGCAAATTTCTTGGCTAATTGGCGTAACCTCCTTGTGCTCGCCATTGTGCCGCAGCTCAGCGCGATCAATTGTCTGACCGCGCACAGGGCCGCCCATCTGGTCAAACGCCCGGCCTCATCATTTCGGTTGATTTAGCGGTCGCGATCATCCGTCATCCCATGGAGTGAGTAGGCCCAAGATCGGCTTGGATGTTCTTAAGCTCGCCGCGTGACTTTGCAGGAGCCTGAAAACCCGCAATTCGACGGACCCGACATCCCCGACACCGAAGTGATCTCGGTGTCGGCGCCGGCGCCGGTGTTCGTGGACAGCACGGGCCGCCGGGGGCGGCTGCTGCGTCGCCTGGCGTACGCGTTCGGCGCGCTGGTCATGCTCTACGGCGGACTGATCAGCGTCAGCCTGGCCGGCGGCCCGGTGCGGTCCAGCGCCGTGCTGCCGCTACCGGGCCTCGACCAGCCGTCCGACGACAACGACAAAGCGCCGGCCAAGCCCAGCCCGACGCCGGCACCCACTCCGAGCCAGGCGGCGACGGCCCTGTTCGTCACCGAGGCCCTGCCGCGCCGCGGGAGCACCACCCGCGCCGCCGGCCCGCGGCTCGAGTCGACCCACGTGACCCCGAAGCCGGCCGCCACGACGCGGACGAGGACGACGGCCACGAGCCCGGCCGGGCCGAAGCCGAGCGCCACCACGACCAAGCCGACGGAGTCGACCACGACGACCCCGGCGACCACGCCGACCACGACGCCACCGACCACTCCCACGCCGACGACTCCGGCCGCTCCCGAGCCGCCGGCGGCCGGCACCGGCGGCACCGGTGGGGGAACCAGCGGCGGCACCGGCGGCAGCGCGGGAAGCGGAACGAGCACCGGCACGGGAACGGGCGGCCAGGGCGGCGGCTCGGGCACCCCGACCGGCGGGAGCAACGCGGCCGCCGGCGGCAGCAACAGCGGCGGCGGCAACACAAGCAGCGGTAGCAGCGGCGGCGGCAACACAAGCAGCGGTAGCAGCGGCGGCGGCAACACAAGCAGCGGTAGCAGCGGCGGCGGCAACACAAGCGGCGGCAGCAGCAATAGCAGCAGCGGCGGCGGCAACACAAGCGGCGGCAGCAGCAACAGCAGCCGCGGCAACACAAGCGGCAGCAGCAGCGGCAGCGGTGGGGGCGGCGGCAGCGCCAGCGGCACCGGCGCCGGGAGCGGCACCGGCAGCGGGAGCGGCGGAAGCAGCACCGGCGGCGGGAGCAGCGGAAGCAGCGGGAGCGGAAGCAGCAACACCAGCGACAAGACCGACGCCATCAGCAAGACCACCGAGCCCACCACCACCCCCACCGCGGCCGGCATCCCGGCGTCCGAGGCGGCGGCGTGAGCACCGGCCGCCCCCGCGGCAAGGTACGCCGCCGCCTGCTACCCAAGCCGCGCGTCATCCTCGGCACCCTGCTGATCGGACTGTTCGTAGGCGTGCTCGTCGTGCAGGCCTACGTGAACTCCGAGTTCACCAGCGACCACGTCGACTCCGAGGTCGGCGACCAGGACGGCGTCCCGGTGGCGATCCGCGGCGGCGGCCCGGTCATCAACACCACCGGCGGCCAGGAGAGCAGCAGCCGGATGCCGGACCGGACCATCGCGCTCACCTTCGACGACGGTCCCGATCCGAAGTGGACTCCCAAGGTTCTCGACGTGCTCCGCGAGAACGGCGCGCACGGCACCTTCTTCGTGGTCGGCTCCGAGGTGGCCCGGCATCCGGCGCTCACCAAGCGGATCACCGACGACGGCAACGAGCTGGGCCTGCACACGTTCACGCACCCCAACCTGCAGCGGATCGCGCCGTGGCGGCGGACGCTCGAGCTGTCGCAGACGCAGAACGTCATCGCCAAGGCCACCGGCGTGCGCACCAACCTGGCCCGCTTCCCGTACTCGTCGAAGGCGAACGCGATCGACGACACGAACTGGCAGCTGGTCAAGGAGGCCGGCAAGCAGGGCTACCTGGTCGTGGTCAACGACATGGACAGCGAGGACTGGCAGCGGCCCGGCGTCGACCAGATCATCCGCAACGCCACCCCGCCCGGCGACACCCCGGCCGTCATCCTGTTCCACGACGCCGGCGGCGACCGGTCGCAGACCGTGCAGGCGCTGAACAAGTTCATCCCGCTGATGAAGGCGCGCGGCTACCGCTTCACCACGGTCACCGAGGGGCTCAACCAGCGCATCGCGGCGCAGAACAAGGTCAAGGGCGCCAAGCAGGTTCCTCTGCTGCCCGAGAACCCGGCGGCGCGCAAGGCGGACGCCTGGCGAGGCAAGGCGGTGATCGACACCGTACGCGTGACCGATTGGCTCGTCTGGGCGGTGGCGGCGCTGTTCCTGATCGTCGGGCTGCTGACCGTCGGGCGTACCGGCCTCTTGCTGTTGCTCGCCACCCGGCACGCCCGGCAGCGCCGCAAGCCCGGCTGGAGCTGGGGTGGGCCGGTGACCCAGCCGGTCTCCGTCATCGTGCCCGCCTACAACGAGAAGGAGGGCATCGAGGCGGCGGTCCGGTCGCTGGCCGGCGGCGACTACCCGGCGATCGAGGTGGTGGTCGTCGACGACGGCTCGACCGACGGGACGGCCGCGATCGTCGAGCGGATGGCGCTTCCCAACGTACGCGTGGTGCGGGTACCCAACGGCGGTAAGGCGAACGCCCTCAACACCGGCATCGCCCTGGCCCGTCACGACCTCATCGTCACGGTCGACGGTGACACGATCTTCGAGGCCGACTCGATCCGGATGCTGGTCCAGCCGTTCGCCGACCCGTCCGTCGGCGCAGTCGCGGGCAACGTCAAGGTCGGCAACCGGGAGAAGATGGTCGCCGCCTGGCAGCACATCGAGTACGTGATCGGCTTCAACCTCGACCGTCGCCTCTACGAGGTGCTCAACTGCATGCCGACCGTGCCCGGCGCGATCGGCGCGTTCCGCCGCGAGGCGCTCGCCCAGGTCGGCGGCGTCAGCGACGAGACGCTGGCCGAGGACACCGACGTCACCATGGCGCTGTGCCGGGCCGGCTGGCGCGTGGTCTACGAGGAGCGGGCCAAGGCCTGGACCGAGGCGCCGACCACCCTCGAGCAGCTCTACCGGCAGCGCTACCGCTGGAGCTACGGCACCATGCAGGCGATGTGGAAGCACCGCCGGGCGCTGTTCGACCACGGCCCGTCGGGGCGCTTCGGCCGCGTCGGCCTGCCGTTCCTGGCGCTGTTCGGGGTGGCGCTGCCGATGCTCGCGCCGGTCGTCGACATCATGCTCGTCTACGGCCTGGTCTTCTGGGAGCTCCAGGAGACGCTGGTCGCCTGGCTCGGCATGCTGGCGCTGCAGCTGTTCACGGCCGCGGTGGCGTTCCGGTTCGACCGTGAGTCGCTGCGCCCGCTGTGGCGGCTTCCGTTGCAGCAGTTCGCCTACCGGCAGCTGATGTACCTGGTGCTGATGCAGTCGGCGACGACCGCCCTGACCGGCGGCCGGCTGCGCTGGCACAAGCTGCACCGGGCCGGCCTGACCCCGCGCGCGGAGCTGCCGCCGCTGCCGGACCTGCCCCAGCAGTCGGTCGCACCGGCCGTCGACACCTGGCCGAGCACGCTCGGCCTGCCGCGGACCGGCTCCGGCCATCCCGCCTCCGGGCGTGCCGTGGCCCGGCCCCCGGTGGTGCCGGTGCAGACCCAGTCCGGCGCTGACCGGACCTATTCCGGAGCCGACCGGGCCTATCCCGGGCTCGGCCCCGAGGACCTACCGTCAGCCGGCTCGCCCCCGGGTGGCGGCTCCGGCCCGGTCTACACCGGGTGAGCGTCGGCCCGCACCCGCCCGAACTGCAGCCGGTCGGGTGCGGGCCGTCCGCGACGAAACCAAAGACGAGAACTAGCGCGACGAATCAAAGACGAGAACCAGCGCGACGGAACCAAAGACGGGAACTAGGCGGCGGTCAGCAGCTCGGCGATCCGATCGGCCGGCGTGGCCTGCGCGAACGGGAAGACCACGTGCAGCGAGGTGCCGTCGCCGGGACGGTCGGAGAGCGCCACGGTCGCGTGGTGCGCGTCCAGGATCTTCTTGGCCACGGCCAGCCCGCGATCCGGGCCGGGGACGTCCGACGGGTTCGCGATGGCGCCGTAGTACAGATGCGGGAACAAATCCGGGCGCATGCCGTCGGGCAGGTCCATGTCATCCAGGCGCACCGTCGGCCCGGACTCGATCTCGGTGCCCACCCGCACCCGTCCGCCGGCCGGGGTGTACTTCACCGCGGCGAACAGGAGATGGGTGAGGACCTGCTCCAGGCGTACCGGATCGGCAATGATCGGCAAAGCCGGACCACCCGCCTGGTTGAGGATCCAGATCTGCTTGCTCGCGGCGATCGGCCGCACCGCCTCCACCGCCCGCTGGGTCACCCGGGTCAGGTCGATCTGCCGCATGTGCAGGCTCTCGCTGCCGAAACCGGCGTCGGCCATCGAGGTCAGATGCGCCAGCAGATCGAGGAAGCCGCGAATGTGCCCGGCCGTCGCCCGGCCCACCAGCTCGGCCATCTCGGCGTCGTGAAAACCGGTGTTTCCGAGCTTTTCCAGGTACGCCGAGATCAGCCGCAGTGGCGCCCGCAGCTCCCCGCCCACGAGCCCGGCCAGATCGTCCTTGCGCCGCTCCAGCTCCTGCAGCCGGGCCGTGGTGTTGGCCAGCGCGATCGCGTGCCGGCGCAGCTCCATCTGCGAGGTGACCTGCCGGGCCAGCGCCCGCAACGCCTGCAGCTGCTCGACGTCGAGCTGCCGCGGCGTGTTGTCGATGACGCAGAGCGTGCCGAGCGCGTGCCCCTCGGTGGTGACGAGCGGCGCTCCGGCGTAGAACCGGATGCCGCCGTCCACTTCCACCGACGGGTTGTCGGCGAACCGCGGGTCCTGGGTGGCGTCCGGCACCACCAGCAGGTCGCGGCCGAGGATCGCGTGGGCGCAGAAGGACAGGTCGCGCGAGGTCTCGGTGAGGTCGGTGCCGACCCGCGCCTTGAACCACTGCCGGTCGGTGTCGACCAGGGTGACCAGCGACATCGGGGTGCCGCACACGTTCGACGCGAGCGCCACGATGTCGTCGAAGTCCTGCTCGGGCTCGCTGTCGAGGATATTGAGCGCGTACAGGGCGGCGAGGCGGTCGGTTTCGTTGTCGGGCGTGGGTGCTTGCATGGTGACCTCCGAAGGCTCGCTCCAGAGATACCACCCAAAAGTAGCGTTTCTCGCGAAACGAAAGGTCTGACTCAGAACCGGGGCGCCCGCGGCTCGAGGGGCAGCCGCGCGGCGCGGGCGGCGAAGCTGATCGCGTGGTACCAGCCGCACAGCAGGAGCAGATCGATCAGTTGCCGCTCGTCGAAGGCGGCCGCCAGCCGCGACCACAGGTCGTCGGCGATGTCGTTGTCATCGTGCAGCGCATCGACGGCCAGCAGGAGGAGACGCTCGCGCTCGACGGTCCAGCACGGGTCGGAGGCTCCACCATGGACGGTGGAGGCGATCTGCTCGGCGGTGAGGCCGACCCGGTCGCCGAAGGTCAGGACGTGCACACCCCACTCGTACTCACAACCGCAGCGTGCGCAGGTGCGGTCGATGACGATCTCCCGCTCGCGCATGCTCAGCGTCAGGTCACGGCCCAGCTCGTAGCGTCCCCAGCCGTGCATGGCCCGGGTCATCGGCAGGTTCCGCGCGAACATCCGGAACAGCCCGATCGGCGGTGCGCCCGGCGGCATCATGCTCTTCAGCTGGGCGGCGACCTCTTTCCCGTACGGCGGGCGCAGCGCACCGATGCGCGACATCCGGCCACCTCCGTTTCGTTTTCCGAAACGATGCTAGTGTTTCGGAAAAAGAAACACAAGGAGTGGCATGACGACACCTCGCCCCGGCAAGCCCGTTCGCGGCTCGGCCACCGGCCGTCCGATCATGGCGGCGATGGATCTGCTCGGGCGCCGATGGGCGCTGCGGGTCATCTGGGAGTTGCGCGACGGGCCGGTCGGGGCGCGCGCGTTGCTCGCCCGGTGCGAGGGGCTGTCGTCGAGCGTGCTCTATGAGCGGCTCGGCGAGCTCACCTCGACCGGACTGGCGACCGCCACCGACACCGGCTACCAGCTCACGCCGCTGGGTGCGCAGCTCGGTCGCGCGCTGGCCCCGCTCGACGCGTGGGCGAACGAGTGGGCGGCAACCATCCGCGATTGACATCCGCTCAAGAGGTTGGCCCGCTCCCGCCGGGATCTGCTGGCCGTATCCAGGGGGCGAACGCTGAGTGCACCGCGCGAGTCGAGGCGCTTCGACGGGTCGCGGTGTGATAGTTGCTCTCCGCACATAGCGAACGATGCATGTTTGAGGTGTGATTCGGGGTATCTGCGGCCTTTAAGGAAGTTAAGAAAGCGCGCGACGGCACGGGGAGCGACGACCTGGATGCGCGCGGCTACCGGTCCAAACCGGCGTTGCGCTGGGTAATGTCATCCCATCGTCTAGTTTCTCTTGACGATCATCCGAGTCTCTGATCGGACGCTCGACCTTGGTGGGATCTGGGGCCACTCTGTGATCGCCCCCACACCATCGTGCAAGGACGCCCGATGTCTTACGCGAATCCTCCCCAAGACTACGAGCCGCCCTCCGATCGCTGGCCGCCGGCCGGCGAGCCCGGCCCGCGGCACTCACGACCTCAGCAACAGCAGCAACAGCAACCGCCCGCGCCGCCGTGGCGGGCCGAACCCGGCTACGGGACCGGCTCGCTGCCGGGCCGGGCGGGATATGAGCCGGTGCCTCAGCAGCGCGCGGGCGCGGGCTGGGACTCCGACACCGGGTGGTCCCGCGCACTGCCGCAGACGGATCGCACCGGATGGCAGCCGGCGGTGCCGCTGCCGACCGGTGGCGGACTCGAGCCGGCGGGGCGTGACCAGCTGCCCGTGCGGCACCTCCCGGGCGGCGGCGAGGCGCCACCGCCACCGCCCGTGCCGCAGCGGTCCGGCGGCGCCGGCAAGTGGGTGCTGCTCGCGGCCGTCGTCCTGCTCGTCGGCGGGCTCGGCTACTACTTCTTCATGCCCTCGTCGGGCAGCGGCTTCGACGTGCAGGTGACCAAGTGCGCGGCGGCGGGCAGCATGGCCACCGTCGGGCTCGAGGTGCACAACCGCGGGTCCAGCACGCAGACCGCGACCGTCAACGTCGAGTACCGCGACGCCGCGGGCAAGCGGCTGGACGTCGGCACGGTGACCGTCCGGGACATCGGCGGCGGCGACACGACCCGCACCGAGGAGAGCACGATCCTCGACGTCGACGACGGCACCAAGCTGACCTGCCTGGTCACCGCCGTCGGCTGATGATCCGGCGAACCGGTTACCAGGCGGTCCAGCCGCCGTCGACGACCACGTTGGAGCCGGTGACGTAGCTGGACCGCGGCGAGGCCAGATAGAGAAGCGACGTGGCGATCTCGGCCGGATCACCCACCCGGCCGAGGGGCGTCTGCTGGCCGAGGCGGGCGATCAGCGCCGGGTCACCGCCGTCGCCCGGGAACGGCCCGGGCGTCACACAGTTCACCCGTACGCCCGAGGGGCCCAGCTCCACCGCGGCGTACCGGGTCAACTGCACCAGGGCCGCCTTGACCGCGCCGTAGTAGGGCGGGTTGCCGGCCTCGGGCGAGTCGTACAGGTGCGGCTTGGGGCTGACCAGGCCGTACATGGAAGCCACCGTGATCACCGAGGGTGACCCGTCGGCGGCCGCCGCCACGAGCAGGTCGCGAGTCGCGCCGAGCAACCGCTGGAAGGCGGCCAGCGCCAGGTCGGCCGCCTCCAGGTAGTCGGCCGGTGTCGCCGTACGCAAGGAGCCCCCGCGCCCCACATGTGCGTTGTGCACGAGGACGTCGACCCGCCCGCCGGCCTCGCGCAAGGCGGAACCGAGCGCCTCGACGTCTTCGTCGACCGTGACGTCGCATCGGAAGGGCCGGCAGTCGAGGGGGGACAGCTTCCCGGCCAGCTCGTCGAGCCGGCCCTGGTCGCGGCCCACCAGCCAGGTCGTCGCGCCCGCCCCGGCCAGCGCCTCGGCCATGGTCCGGCCGAGCCGCCCGGTCGCGCCGGTCAGCACCGCCACCCGGCCGCGCAGGCCGAAGAGATCGTCAGGGGTCATCTCAGCACCGCCACCCGGCCCGCAGGCCCAAGAGATCGTCATCGTGCCGGCCACCGGCTCGGGTCGAGCAGCTCCACCGGCATCTCGGGCAGCGCCGCCACCGTCCGCTCCCGCTCGGCCACGGTCAGCGGCTCGCGGCCGATCAGCTCGGCGTTGCGGCGTAGCTGCTCCTCGGTCTCGGCGCCGACCACGAGCGAGGTGACCCACGGCAGCGACAGCAGGTAGGCGAGGCAGAGGTCGGCGCGGTCGGCCCGGCCCAGCTCGGCGGCGAGCCGATCGAGGGTGGCCACCACCGCGTCCCGGCGATCATCGGAGAGGTGCGGCCAGCGCACGCCGGTTCCGGCGGCGAGCAGACCTTGGAGGTACGCGCTGCGCACCGTCACCACCAGGTCGGGGCGGGCGGCGAGCGCGTCCGTCAGGTCGCCGGCCAGCCAGCGCCGGTCGAGGATGTTGCAGGGCAGCTGGACGTACCCGAGATCGGGCAGCGTCAGCACCCGGCGCAGCTCGTCGGGGGACTGCACCGAGACGCCGACCCGGTCGGCCTCGCCCGTCACCAGGCAGCCGCGCAGGTCGGCCCAGCCGGCGTCGGCGTCGGCCGCGCGGTGCAGCAGGATCGTCAGCGGCCCGGTCACGCCGAGGGCGGCCCGGCTGGCGGCGATGCTCGCCCGGACGTCGCCGCCGGGCGCCACCTTCGTGATGACGGCCAGGCCGAGGTCGCCGAGGGCGGCTCCGATGCGGTGCTCGCTGTCCCCGTAGGCGCGGGCGGTGTCGAGGTGGGTGACTCCGAGATCGCGGGCCGCGGTCAGCATGCGGACGGTGGCGTCATCGTCCGGCATGCCGGTGCGGTTCGCTATCCCGTACGCCCCGCCGAGCTGTGCCGTGCCGAGGACCAGGGCCGATTGGCGATAGTCGCCCCGGGCCCGGACCGGCACGACCGGCGTCGCGTGGTCCTTCATTGAAGCGTGCCCTTCCGTCGCCGGTAGAATTGCGGCCGAGCTGCCGGTTTATGCCGCGATGCTATGCTCCGCCGCGCCGCTGCGGGTCGCCGGGTCGCCGAGTCGCCCACCATCGCCACGTCTGGATGAGGGTATGCACCACGCCAACTACTACTACGGCCACGCGCACGTGCTCGCCCACTACGCCCGGCTGGCCGAGCCGCTGCACCCGCCGCGCATGCAGGGCTACCTCCAGCACGGGTGGAACATCGGCGACGGTCTCGCCCCCGGCGTCCCGTTCGTCGAGGGCAGCAAGCTGTTCGTCTGGTCCGAGGAGGTGCGGCGGCGGGCGTGGTCGCAGGGGCGGCGCAATGTCATCGCCGTCGGCTCCCCGTTCGCGTACCTGATGGCGATGCAGGAGACCCCGGCCGCCGAGAGCGAGCGCGAGGGCACGATCTTCTACCCCTTCCACGGCTGGGAGGGGCAGGAGGTGATGGGCGACCACCAGCGGTTGATCGACGAGCTCAAGGCGCACGAGACCGGCCCGATCACGACGTGCCTCTACTGGAACGAGTTCCGGGTACGCAAGATCCGCCGGCTCTACGAGAAGGCCGGCTTCCGGGTCATCTGCCACGGCTACCGCGGCTTCTGGTGGCGCGACCACGACCGCGAGTTCCTGGTCCGCCAGCTGGGCGAGCTGCGGCGGCACAAGCGCGTCGTCTCCAACCGCCTGTGCAGCGCGATCTGGTACGGCCTGCTGGCCGGGTGCCAGAGCGCGGTCTACGGCGACCCGATGGTCCTCGAGGACGGCGACATGACGTTCGGCGGCGAGCCGCGCCTGCACCGGCAGTGGCCCGAGGTCTACGGCTACGACCCCGACCCGGCGGTGGCCCGCGAGATCGCCACGGTCCAGCTCGGCGCCGACATCCTGTGCACGCCCGAGGAGCTGCGCGTCCACCTGGGCTGGCCGACCGCCACCGAGCCGCTCGCCCCTTGGCCGCCCCAGCCCGCGTCACTCCGAGCCTGAGCCTCCCCGCCAACCGCAACCGTCCCACCGCGCGGGGTCGGCGGCTCGGGGGGTCGGTGGCTCGGACGTCTCACACCGCCAACCGCAACCGTCACGCCCCGCGAGGGTCGGCGGCTCGGACGTCTCACACCCGCCAACCGCAACCGTCACACCGCGCGGGGATTCGGGGGCCTCAGACGTCTCACACCGCCAGGCGCAACCGTCACACCCCGCGAGGGTCAGCGGCTCGGACGTCTCACACCGCCAAGCGCAACCGTCACACCGTGGGGGGTTCGGGGGGCTCGGCCCCCCGGCAGACATGACGAGGGGCCCCGGTCCGCGCTTTCCGCGGACACAGAGCCCCAGCCACTCGTGGAGCTGAGGGGATTTGAACCCCTGACCCCCTCGATGCGAACGAGGTGCGCTACCAGTCTGCGCCACAGCCCCTTACAGCCGCGGGAACGCTGTTCCCGTGGACCGCAGCAAGGCTAACAGGTTGCCCGCCCGGCTTGCGAACCGGCCCCCACTCACGCCGTGTGGTGCCGGCCGCCCGCTTCATAGGCGCGCCCCCGCAAGCCGCCGGCCCGCCGATAGGAGACCGACGCCGCGGGCAGCTCGGACGGGTCCCGGTCCAGCCCCATGGCCGCCCGCCGCACGGCTTCCCGCTGCGCCGCCAGCCGCCGCTGGGTCTCGCGCCGCGCCGCCGCCCGCCGTGCCTGCTCGCGGCGGACCTCGGCCTGGCGCGCGGCCAGCCACGCGGCCTCGCGCGCCTCGATCCGGCGGCGCCGGCGGTCGGCCAGCGCGCGGTTGCGCAGGTGCACCAGGTAGAGGCCGAGCAGCGACCCGGTGACCGCGAACCCGATCCAGAAGCCGGGGCCGACGGTCAGCACACCGACCAGCTCGATGACGTTGAGCAGCAGCAACGCCGCGAAGACCCGGCGCCGGCGGATGACCGCGGGTGTGTGCCTCTGCTGCGGGACGCGGCGGACCGGGCGCCTGCCGTTCGTCACCAGCCGGAGCCGGCGCTGCGGCGCCTTCGGCGACGAGGAAGACGCGGAAGACGAGGACGACGAGGACGACGAGGACGACGGGGCGGGGACCGTAACCGTCACGGCCCGGCCGGGGTTGATCGGTCGGCGTCCGGGCACGGTGCGGCGACGGCGGCGGCGCTGCAGCACCCGCGCCGTCGACGACGCCCGCTCCGCGGCCAGGCGCTCGGTGGCGTCGTACCGGCGCACGAGCGCCGGTGCGAGGGCGAGCAGTCCGGCCGCGGCGAGGACGGCGAGGAGCACCGAGGTCGGCACCCTCACCCCTCCCGTCAGCTAACGGGCGGTCCGCATTACCCATTGACAAGGCGGACCGCAAGACCCAATCTCCCCGAGGCTACGGGCGCGAGCTGCGGAAATGCGCGCGCCGCGCCGGGCGCGTCACGCAGCGAAGATCATTGAATCAGGCGCGTACGCGTCGCCAGCGGGCCAGCAGACCGCCCTCGGCGGCCACCTCCTCGCTGGTCAGGGCATATCCAAGATGATCGCGCCAGCCGCCGTCGATGTGCATGTAGCGCTGGTGGTAGGCCTCCTCGCGGAAGCCGAGCTTCTCCACGACGCGGCGGGACGGCCCGTTCTCGGGGCGGATGTTGACCTCGATGCGGTGCAGGCCACCGGGGCCGAAGGCGTGGTCGACGGCGAGCGCGAGCGCGGTGGGGATCACACCACGGCCGGCTACCCGGGAGTCGACCCAGTAACCCGCGTACGCCGAGCTGAACGCCCGCCGCACGATGTTGCCGAGGTTGATGTGCCCGACCAGGCGCTCGTCGCCGTCCTCGCGCAGGCAGACGGCGAACGGCATGCTGTCGCCGCGCCGGGCCGAACGCTTCATGTCGGCGTAGACGTAGCCGAAGGCCCGGGTCGAGTTCATCTCGGACCATGGGCCGGGCGGCGAGGACTCCCAGGGCGCGAGCCAGCGCTGGTTGGCGATCCGTACCTCGGACCAGGCCCGGGCGTCACTGCGCTTGTAGGGGCGCAGCACGACGGGGCCGTCCGCCAGGACGGCAGGCCATCCGGGCGTGGACCCCAGCATCATCGCCTCCGGTCGAGGAGCAACACATCCACGGTCGAGCCGGCGGCCGCCGTGGTGACCCGCTCGCCGAGCACCAGCAACCCGTTGGCCTCGGCCAGGCCGGAGAGAGTGTACGGCCCCCCGGCCAGCGGCTGCACCGTGTGCCCGCCACCGCGCCGCTCGGCGACGTGGGCGGGGCGGAACTCGCGCAGGCCACCGGGGGACGAGACGGTCTCCAGCAGATGCGCCTTGACGCTGCGGCGGAAGACCGGCTCGGCCCCGGCCAGCAGCTGGATGACCGGGCGGGCCAGCACCTCAAAGCCGATCAGCGCGGCGCCGGGCTCGCCGGGCAGGCAGACCACCGGCACCTCCTCGCCGCCGACGGTGCCGAAGCCGAGGGTGGCGCCGGGGCAGAGGGCGACGTCGGTGAACTCGACCACGCCGCGCCCGGGGTCGCGGCGGGACAGCACCCGGCGGAGCATGTCGCCGGGCCCGGTGCCGGTGCCGCCGGTCGTGATGATCAGGTCGGCCCGCAGGGTCTGGTCCTCGAGCAGGCCGCGCAGGCCCTCCGGGTCGTCGTCGCAGATGCCGATCCGGTACGCGAGCGCGCCGGCCTCGACCGCGGCGGCCGTCAACGCGTGCGAGTTCGCGTCGACGACCTGGCCGGGCTGACTGGGCCGGCCGACGTCGACGAGCTCGTCCCCGGTCGCCACGACGACGACGCGGGGGCTGGGCCGGACGACGACGTGGCCGATGCCGGAGGCGGCGAAGGTGGCCACCATCGCGGGCGTCACGTAGGTGCCGGCCGAGGCGAGCACCTGGCCGACGGCGAGCTCCTCGCCCGTACGCCGGACTCCTGATCCTCGTTTCGGCGCGTGCAGGATCTCGACCGCCGCCATGCCCTGGTCGGTCCAGTGCACCGGGACCACGACGTCGGCGCCGATCGGCAGAGGCGCGCCGGCCGCCACCGAGAAGCACGTGCCCGGCGTGAGCCGCACCGGCCGCCAGCTGGCCGCGCCGAGGTCGCCGACCACGTTGAGCCGGACCGGCCGCGGCCCTCCTTCGAACTTGCCGAAGGAGGGGTGCGAGCCGACCCGGCCGGCCGACGACAGGTCCTCCCACCGGGCCGCGTATCCGTCGATCGCGGCCTGGTCGAAGGCGGGGTACGGATGCGGGGCGAGCACGTCGCCCGCGAGCACGTTGCCGTGCGCCTGGGTCAGGTCGAGGTCGAGCGGAGGCAGCGGCCGCAACCTGCGCAGCACGCTGCCCAGGTACTCGGCGAGAGGCATCAGCTCGTTGGCGGCCGCCTCGGCATCGGCCGTTGCGGTCATCCCTTCGCACCGCCGGCGACGAACTCCTCGAGCCAGCCGCGGAACTCGCTGCCGATGTCGGCACGCTTGCTGGCCAGCATCACCACCGCTTGAAGGTATCCCAGCGGCATGCCGGTGTCGTAACGGAAGCCGCGGTAGACGATGCCGTGCACCGGCACGCCGTCGGCCAGCAGCTGGGCCATCGCGTCGGTCAGCTGGATCTCGCCACCGCTGCCGGGCTTGGTGCTCTCGATCGCGTCGAAGATCGAGGCGGGCAGGATGTAGCGGCCGAGGACGGCCAGGTTGCTCGGCGCCTCCTCCGGGGACGGCTTCTCGACCAGGCCGGTCACCTGCACGACGTCCTCGCCGAGGTCGGACGGCGCGACGGACGCGATGCCGTAGCGGGAGGTCTCCTCCGGCTTGACCTCCATGAAGGCGAGCACGATCCCGCCCGTACGGGCCTGGAGGTCGAGCATCGCCGGCAGCAGCGGCTTGTCCTCCTCGACGAACTCGTCGCCGAGCAGCACCGCGAACGGGTTGTCGCCGACGTGCGAGGCGGCGGTGCCGACCGCGTGCCCGAGACCGAGCGGCTCGCCCTGGCGGCAGGTGTAGATGTCGGCGAGCTCGCTGGTGCGGCGCACCGCGGCGAGTCGCTCCTGGTCACCCTTTTCCTCCAGCCGCTGCTCGACGTCGGGACGGCGGTCGAAGTGATCCACCATGGAGGTCTTTCCCCGCCCGGTCACCAGCAACACGTCGGTGATGCCGGCGGCCGCGGCCTCCTCCACGATGTACTGCAGGACGGGCCGGTCGACGACCGGCAGAAGCTCCTTCGGCACCGCCTTGGTGGCCGGCAGGAACCGGGTGGCCAGACCGGCCGCGGGAATGACGGCCTTGACCGCCCGGCGGCCGGTCGCATGCGCGTTCGAGGTCATCGAGGTCACCGCACCTTCGCTCAGATCGTGCCCGGATATTCCGCGAGACTATCGGCCGCGTGCTTGGCGCGGCGGCTGCGGCCCACCGGTCGGAGTGCCATTGGGATCAAAATTCATCGGAGGTACGTCTGGGGCCGGCTCGGCCAGACGGTAGGTGTCCCGCCCGGCGTTCTTGGCCGCGTACAGAGCGTCGTCGGCCGCCCGCAGCACCTCCTGGGCGTCGGCGCCGTGCTCGGGAAAGACCGCCACCCCGATCGAGACCGTGATCGGGACCGCGCCGCGGCTCTCGATCGGCACCGCCCGGTCGCGGACGGCCGCGCCGAGCCGCTCGGCCACGATCGCCCCGCCGAAGGCGTCGGTCTCCGGCAGCAGCACCACGAACTCCTCCCCGCCCTGACGAAACGCCACGTCCACCTCGCGCAGCCCGACCCGGATCCGCCGGGCGAACTCGCCCAGCACCGTGTCGCCGGCCGCGTGCCCGTACGTGTCGTTGACCTCCTTGAAGTGGTCGAGGTCGAGCACCAGCACCGCCAGCATGCGGCCGAACCGGCTGGCCCGCTCCACCTCCCGGCGCAACGACTCCCGGAGGTAACGGTAATTCCAGAGGCCGGTGAGCGGGTCGGTGAGCGACAACCGCTGGGCCTCCTCGTGCGCCCGCACGTTGTGCACGGCCACCCCGGCCTGGCCCGCGAACGTGCGCAGCGTGTGCAGGTCGGCGTCGTCGAAGTCGTCCCCGCCGACCCGGTCGTAGAGGGCGAGCACGCCGAGCGTGGCCGGCGCCGGCTCGCCCGGCAGCAGCAGCGGGTCCTCGACGATCGGCGCCCGGATCGGCACCGCGAGATAGGTGCGGCACGGCGGTTCCTGGGTGGCGACCAGGCCGTGCCCCCGGCGGGGCTCGCCGCCGGCCGCGACCCCGCCGAGCACGCCCGTGCCGACCTCGAGGCGCATGGTCGCCAGCTCGGCCTCGGGCACGTCCCAGGCGCCGGTGAGCCCGACGGCGCAGCGGGCGACCAGGTGGGTGCCGGCCGGGTCGAGCAGCAGCACGAGACCGGCCCGGGCGCCGGTCGCGGCCAGCGCGGTCCGCAGGATGACCTGAAGGATCCGGTCCACGTCGTGGGTGCTGGACAGTGTCTCGCCGAGGATGGCGAGATGACCGCGGAGCTGGTCGCGCGAGGCGGTGAGGGCCTGCACGTACGCCTGGAGCTCGCGCGTCATGCGATTGAAGGTGGCCGCCAGCCGGCCGAGCTCGTCGGGGCGCACGATCGGCACGCGGGTGTCCAGGTCGCCGCCGGCCACCCGGTCGGCCGCCCAGGCCAGGTCGCCGAGCGGGCGGGTGGTCGTGTTCGCGAGCCACCGGGCGACCACGACGCCGGCCAGGCCCGCCGCCAGCACGACGGCGAGCAGAACGCCGTACAGGAACGTGGGTTTGCTCTGCGGAACGGTGAGCGTGAGCGGCACCGGCTGGCCCGGCTCCGCGCTGAGCTCGCGGCTCCCCGAGCGCGGATGGACGCCCGGGGTGATGCGCGCGCCGCTGGTGGCCGCGAGCCGGTTGAGGAAGGCGTCGTCGATGGCCTGGGCGGCGGTGACCGAGATCGATCCGGAGCGGGCGGTGGCGGCGATCGCGATGGCGGTACCACCGGTCGGGGCCGCGCAATCCTGCCAGCCGGGATCCGCCTTGCCCTGTGATCCGGCCGAGTCCGCTATTCGGACGTCGCTGGCCAGGCCTCGCGCGACCAGCTGGTTGCCGACGGCGGAGCGACTTTCCCCGGGCACGACGGCGACCGAGTCGGCGACGGCCTGCAACTGACGGCAGATCGCCCCGATGCCCGTGCGGACCGTGGTCGCGGCATGATCGAGTCGTTCCGCCGTCCGGTCCCGGCTCACCGTGGAGACGGTCATGGCGACGAAGATGCACCCGAGCAAGACCGGACCGAACACGACCACCAGGAACGCGGTGGTGAGCCGGCCACGTAGCGTCACGCATCCTCCCGGGAGTGGCCCTCTTTGGAGCGATGCTGACATAGTGTGCGCCGTTTGCCGCTTTTTGAAAGGGGGTGTTGCATGCCCGATTTAACCGGTGACGAAGAACGATCACGAGCAGCCAAGATCGCGCTGCGCAGTCGTCTGATCACCGCACGACGCGCCCTCTCGCCCGAGGACCGCCTGGTCGCCGCCGCGCGCCTTCAAGATCAAATTCTTGCGCTCGTACGCCGTGAGCACCCCGCCGTGATCGCGGCCTACGTCCCGATCGGGCCCGAACCCGGCGGGTCGACGCTGCCCTCGTTCCTCGCGGCCCACGCCGAGGTGCTGCTTCCCGTGCTGCTGCCCTCGGGCGACCTCGACTGGGCCGTTTACTTCCCGTTGACGCTCGCCCCCGGGCCTCGAGGCCTGCTCGAGCCCGGCGGCCCCCGGCTGGGCGTCACGGCCGTCACCGCGGCCTCGCTGGTGCTGGTGCCGGCCCTGGCCGTCGACCGGCGCGGGATGCGCATGGGCCGCGGCGGCGGCTCCTACGACCGGGTGCTGGCCCGCCTGCCCTTCCCCGAGCCCCCGCTGACGGTCGCGCTCCTGCACGACGGCGAGCTGATCGACGCGGTGCCGGCCGAGCCGCACGACCGCCCGGTGCACGGTTGGATCACACCGAGTGGTGGCTTGACCCTCAACCGCGCTGCCGAGTGGACGAAATGACCTCCGATGGCGCAACATTGGCACTCGGAGTTGGCGAGTGCCAGCAGCCGACACATTCCGGAGGAGCCGTGCCCACCTATCAGTACGCCTGCACCGAGTGCGGTCACCAGCTCGAGGCGGTTCAGTCGTTCTCCGACCCGGCGCTCACCGAGTGCCCGAACTGTCACGGCAAGCTGCGCAAGGTCTTCAACTCGGTAGGCATCGTCTTCAAGGGCTCCGGCTTCTACCGCAACGACTCCCGCTCGGGCGCCGTGAGCGCCGAGAAGTCGAACGGTGCGGAGGCGTCCACGAAGTCCGAGGCGTCATCCTCGAAGTCCGACTCCTCGTCGTCGACTTCCACGTCGTCCTCGTCGTCGTCTTCGTCCGCGTCCCCGTCGTCTTCGTCGTCGTCCTCGACGTCGTCGTCATCCTCCGGGGCCAAGGCCGCCGCGACCTCCTGAGGCGCGACGCGGGGCCCTTTGCTCTGCTCACCCATACGCGCGGCCGCGCGGCGTCACGCAGCTCTGCTGACCCATACGCGCGGCCCGCGGCGTCACGCAGCTCTGCTCACACATACGCGCGGCCCCGCGGCGTGGCCCAGCTCTGCTCACCCATACGCGCGGCGCGCTGTGCCACCGGCCCGGCGCGTTTCGCATTTCCGCAGCCCCGCTCGTTATCCACAAGCCCAGCGGCCGTCCACAGACCCGCAGCGAGCGATCTCCCCCTCGCCCTAACCTCTGCCCCCGGTGCCTCGACCACGGCGCCGACGGCAGACCGGGAGGGCACGAACGATGGACGTCACCCACCGCACCCACCGCACCAGTTCGGTGCCGCCACCGCCAACGCCGCCACCCGCGCCGTTCCGGTCGCCACCTGCCCCGTCACCACCGGCCGCGCCTTTCCGGTCGGCGCAGTCCCCCTCACCACCCGCCGCGCCGTTCCGGTCGGCGCAGTCCCCCTCACCACCCGCCGCGCCGTTCCGGTCGCCACCGGCCGCGCCTTTCCTGTCACCACCGGCCCCGTCACCACCGCTTCCGCCGCACACCGCGCGCAGGACCGCACGCCGCGACCGCAATGACGGACGCCTCGATCCTGTGCGCCGGCGCCGTCCGGCCCGCGGCACGCTGCTTCGCCTGGTTGCGGTCCTGGCCCTGCTAGCTCTCGCCGCCTTCGCGTCGTGGTCGCCTCCACGCTCCTGCGAGAAGCCCGGCGTAGCGGCCGGCGTGGCGTCCGACGCTCCGAAGCCATCACCCTCCGCCGCCACGCCACGCACCTCGGCGATCCCGATGCCGGCCGCCGTGCCAGCCGGCCGCGTCGGGGTACCGATCCGCCTGGCCGACCCGACCGCCCTGGCGTTGGTGCGCCCCGGCAACCACGTGGACCTTCTCCGAGTGGACGAGTCCACCGGCCAGACCACACCCGTAGCCGCGACCGCCGAGGTCCTCCAAGTCACCGGCGCCGCCGACCCCACCTCCGGCGCCCTGCTTCTGGCCCTGTCCCCGGCCGAGGCCAACCGCGCCGTAGCCATCCCCGGCCACGGTTTCGCAATCCTGATCCGCCCGGACTGACGGCCACCGACCGACGCACCCAGCCTCAGCGGCGCGGCTCCAGGTAGGGCGGCGCGGCCCGGCTCCGGCGGCGCAGCCCGCTCCGGCGACGCGGCCCGGCTCCGGCGGCACAGCCCGGCCGCAGCGGCACAGCCCGGCCCCAGCGGCACAGCCCGGCCCCAGCGGCACAGCCCGGCCGCGGCGGCGCGGCTCCGGCGTGGCGGATCAGCCCCAGTGGGGCGGCCGGTCCTCCCAGAGCCGCTCGTCGTTGGTGTCGCCGCGCTCGCCCCAGCCGCGCTCGGTGTCGTCACGGGTCTGGTCGGGCAGGATAGCCGCCTCTTCCGACTCGAAGTCGACCTCGCGTTCGGCGTCGTTGTCGCGCTCAGGCTCATCCAGGATGTCCACGGGTACGAGGGTAGGCCCGCGCCGCTGCGGCCGTCTTCCCCCTCCGGCTGTACCGTCGGTGAACGTGAGCTCCCCCACCGGCGTCCCGGACGACGCGTACTGGCAGCGCCCCGACCCCGCGGCGGCCTCACCCGCGCCGCCCGGCCCCGCGCCCGAGCCGGCCGCCGGTCCCGACTACCAGGGGCCGCCGCGGACGAGCCCGCCCCCGCCGAGCTGGCGGCCGCCCACGATCGCCCAGCCACCGGCCCCGCGCACGCTCCCGGCCCAGGACATGGACGCCCTCGACGACGCCGAGGGCTCGGCGCGCACGGTGACCTACGGCATCGGGCTGGTCGCGGGCGCGATAGCCGTCATCCTGATGTGCCTGCTCTGCGCCCGGGCCATCTTCTGACCTGCGGCGCCTGACCTACGGTCGTTCCGAACGCCTGCCGGGCAGCAAAACAGCGCGCTGTCCCCGGCCAGCGCGCCGCACTCGATCGCGCCGGCCCGCGGCGCGGGGGTCTCTAGTACTGGCCCCAGACCGCGGTCGCGCCCGAGTCGCCGGTGCGGTAGACGTAGTAGCCGCTGATCAGGGCGAGCACGACCGCGGCGCCCGCGAGCACCCATTGGACGATCTTCGGCGACGCGTCCGGGCGGCGGGTCAGGAGCACGAGCGCGATGCTGACCAGGCCGAGCACCAGCGTGAACCAGAAGGTCATCGTGCCGAAGTGCATGTGGTCGTCGAGGATCTCCTTGCCCTTGCCCTTCAGCCCCTGGCCGATCAGGCGGTCGTAGAGCTTCTCGCCGGACTCCTTGGCGACGAACGTGCAGACGGGGGCGATGATGCCCAGCAGCAGGACGGCCCAGCCGATCTTCGGCCGCCACCGGCCGACGAGCGCGTAGACGATGGCGCCCAAGGCCAGCAGCGGTACGAAGACGACCGCGGCGTGCAGCACGAGGGCATGCACGGGCAGGCCGTTGATCTGGTCGAACAAGACGCCTCCTCGATCATGGAACAGGACCGCCAGCTTAGAAGTATCTGACGGCGCAAGCATCCGCTGTGTGCGCTTACGCCCGGGACGTTGTTCCGGTTCACCGCTCGGTCGATCGGCCGGAAAACCACGGGCGGCGGGCCGCGTACGAGGGCCGGGTGTTGGGGTTTGGGCCGGTCACGTGCTGTCATGGACGGATGTCTACCGGCGAAGATCTTCTGCGTGAGCATGGCCTGCGGGTCACCCGGCCGCGGCTTGCCGTGCTGGAGATCCTCACCGAGGGTGGCCACCTCGAGGTCGAGGACATCGCCCGTCGCGCCCGCGGCCGGCTCGACTCGGTCTCGACTCAGGCGGTCTACGACGTGCTCGGCGCGCTCTCCCGGGCCGGTCTCGCCCGCCGCATCGAGCCGGCCGGCAGTCCCGCCCGCTTCGAGGCCCGGGTCGGCGACAACCATCACCACATCGTCTGCCGGGGCTGCGGCGCGATCGCCGACGTCGACTGCGCGGTCGGCGAGCGACCGTGCCTCGCGCCCGGCGATCTGCACGGGTTCGAGGTCGACGAGGCCGAGGTCACGTTCTGGGGCCTGTGCCCCGACTGCCAGGCACGCCGCCGCGCCGACTGAGACCCCGAGGGTTCACGTTTTCTGAACGAGTTCAACTTTTCCGGTTTTCCGTGGCAACCTGGATCGCATGAGTGGGGACGTGGGGCTGTTCGGACCGGAGTCGGTGACCTGGCGACTGCATGCGGAGCCGATTCTCCTGCTGGGCGGACTGCGCTCGCTCTACCTTCAGGCCCTGCACCCGCGGGCCGTGGCCGCCGTCGCGCAGAACTCCCACTACCGGGACGATCCGTGGGGTCGCCTGATCCGCACCTCGAACTACGTGGGCACGGTCGTCTACGGGACCACCGACGAGGTGGCCGCCGCCGCGCGCCGGGTGCGCCGCATGCACGCCCGCATGACGGCCCGCGATCCGCGCACCGGCGAGACCTTCCGGATCGACGAGCCGGAGCTGCTGCGCTGGGTGCACGTGGCCGAGGTCGAGTCGTTCCTGACCACGGCCGTACGCGCCGGGGTCCGTCTGACGCCCGAGCAGATCGACGGCTACTACACCGAGCAACTGCAGGCGGCCGAGCTGATGGGCCTCGACCCGGCCACCGTCCCGGCCAGCGCCGCCGAGGTGACAGCCTACTACGAGCGGATGCAGCCCCAGCTGAGCCTGACCAAGGACAGCGTCGAGACCGCGATGTTCCTGACCGTCCCGCCGGTCCCGCAGAACTGGGGAAGCCGGGCGCTGCGCCTGGGCCTCACCCTCGGCCCGACGCGCTGGGCATACACCGGGATCGCCGCCACGGCCATCGCGATGCTCCCGCCGTGGGCGCGGCGCCTCTACGGCGGCACCGGCTGGCCCACCACCGACCTGACCGCCGACCTCTCGGCGCGCGGCCTGCGGCTGCTGCTCTCCACGGTGCTGGCGACGGTCCCGCGCAGCCTCCGCGTGGCCCCGATCCGCGAGGCCGCCCTGGCCCGGGTGGCCGCCGCCCGCGCGTGATCGGCCGGCCACGCGCGCACAGGTGAGCAGAGCAAAGGGGCGCGGACAGGCGCGGCCGGCCGCGGCCGCGCGCAGGGGTAAGCAGAGCGGCCGCGCGCAGGGGTAAGCAGAGCCCCCGCGCGCACGGGTAAGCAGAGCGAAGGCGCGGTCAAGCACCCAGGTGCGCCACCGCCGCCCACGGCTCCTTGGCCGGCGTCTCCTGGCCGGCCGGGCAGACCTTGCGGAAGTCGCACCAACCGCAGAGCGACCCCGGATTGACCGGGAACTCGGCGTCGGCGTCGGCCCCGCCTGCGACCGCCTTCTCGGCGGCCATGATGTCCTGCGCCGTCTCCTCGGCGCGCCGCACCTGGCGGGCCAGCGACTCGTCGGTGTGCTCGTGCGCGGCCACCGTGCCGGTCGGCAGGTGGTGCAGCTCGACCTTGTGGCAGGGGCGGCGGAACACGCGCTGCGCCGCCCAGGCGTAGAGCGCCAGCGCCTGGGAGCCGCGGGCGTCGTCGGCGTCGAGGCCGGAGCGGCCGGTCTTGTAGTCGACGATCACGGCCTCGCCGTCGCGGCCGTCGATGCGGTCGGCACGGCCGTTGAACGCGAGCACCGAGGTCTTGGTGGCGACGACCCGCTCCACGCCCAGCGGCTCGTCGGCCGGGTCGAGCCCCGCCACGTACGTCTCGAGCCAGCCCAGCGCCGACCGGTAGCTGGCCCGTTCCTGATCAACGTCGCGGTAGCCCTCACGCACCCAGGTCGGGCGCAACAGGCTCGGCAGCACACCGGGCGCACGACGGTCGGCGGGCAACGCGTACCAGTTCTTGAGCGCCGTGTGGACGCTCGCACCCAGCGAGTTGTGCGCCCAGGGCGGGCCCTTGGGTGGCGTCGGGCGGTCGACGTAGGAATAGCGGTAGCGCCGTGGACAGTCCAGATATGTCCCCAGCTTGCTCGGCGTGCAGACGAACAACCGCTCGGGCATGCCGTCGAAGCCGAGCTGCTCGGGAACCGCCTTGCGGGAGCTGGTGAGGGCCACGAGACAATCCTGCCAGCACCCCCCGACAAAAACTCAGGCCGTGTAGAGCTTCACGAACGAGTCGATCGCGTCGGCGATCAGCTGCACCGCGATGGCCGCCAGCAACAGGCCGGCGATGCGGGTCAGCACCTCGATGCCGGCCGGCCGGAGCAGCTTGACGATCACGCCGGAGAAGCGCAGCACCAGCCAGACGGTGAGCATGACCAGCACGATGCCGATGGCGATCACGGCGTAGTCGCTGAAGCCGTCCGCCCTACGCACGAACAGCATGGTGGCCACGATCGCGCCCGGGCCGGCCAGCAGCGGCGTGCCGATCGGCACCAGCGCCACGTTGCTGGTGCCACCCTGTTCCTCGGGCTCGTCCGCCTTGCCGGTGAGCAGCTGCAACGCGACCAGCACGAGCAGCAGGCCGCCGGCGCCCTGCAGGGCCGGCAGCTGGACGTGCAGGTAGTCGAGCAGCGTCTGCCCGGCGACCGCGAACCCGACGATCACGCCGAGGGCCAGCAGCACCGCCTGGGTGCCGGCCTTCATCCGCGCGCGGGACGACATCGTGCCGGTGAGCGCGAGGAAGACCGGCACCATGCCGGGCGGGTCCACGATCACCAGCAGGGTCACGAAGACCTCGCCGAGGAACTTGATATTCACCCGATCAAGGTAGGGTGCGCGGCCGCGTTCATGCGGGCCGGTGCGTCAAGGGTCACCCGAGGACCGGAACTCCGGAGGCGGCGGCGGCGATTTTCTCGTACGACTCGAAGGCCGTCGTGAACGCACCGAGCTGGACGGTCTTGTGCGTACCGTGGAAGTCGGAAGATCCGGTGACCACCAGCCCGAGATCCTCGGCCAGTGCCCGGACATGCGCACGCTCGGCCGGCGAATGATCCTCGTGGTCCGCCTCGAGTCCGAACAGGCCGGCGTCGGCGAGATCGGCGATCAGCTGATCGGGCACCACCCGCCCCCGCACCGTCGCCCGCGGATGCGCGAAGACCGCCACCCCACCGGCGGCACGCACGGCTCGCACGGCCTCGAAAACATCAAGATCGGTCTTGGGTACGAAGTAACGCGCCCCGAGCCACTGCGATGCGAACGCCTCATCGGTCGTCCGGACCAGGCCGGCCCGGATCAACGCCTGCGCGATGTGCGGCCGGCCGACCGAGCCGCCGGCGGCGTAGTCGCGTACCTCGTCCCAGGTGATCGGCACCCCGTCGGCCCGCAGCTTCCCGACGATCTTCTCGGCCCGCTGTTCCCGGTCGATCCGGAGGGTGGCCAGGTCACCGGCGAGACGCGGCTCGGCCGGGTCGAAGAGATAGGCCAGCAGGTGGAGCGCGATCGGCCACTCGGCGCCGCCGAACCACCGGCAGGACAGCTCGGCGCCGCGCACCAGCTTGAGCCCCTCGGGCCGGGCCGCGGCCGCCTCGGCCCAGCCCCCGGTGGTGTCGTGATCGGTGATCGCCATGATGTCGAGACCGGCGGCCGCCCCCGCGGTGACCAGTTGCGCGGGGGTGAGGGTGCCGTCGCTGGCGGTCGAATGGCAGTGCAGGTCGATTCTGGTCACCCGAAAACGCTACCCACCGGCCGCCACGGTCGGCCGCACGGATCCGAGATCCCTCCGTCACAGGAAAGGATCAGGCGTCGTCGCCGTCGCCGTCCTTGCCCAGCCGTGCCTCGACCGCCTGCGGCTCGTACATCTCCTCGACCACGCGCAGGTAGAGCTCGTTCGGGTTGGGCAGGTGCTTGACCTCGCGCAGAGCCTGGTCCTGACCGGCCGACTCGAGCACGAACGTGCCGTAGTTGAGGGTGCGGCCGAGCGCGGACTGCTCGTACTTCATGTCGGTGACCCGCAGCAGCGGCATCATGGCCACCCGCCGGGTGATGATCCCGTTGACCACCATCACCCGTTTGTTGGTCAGGATGAACCGGTCGAAGTACCAGTCGAAGACCCGCCAGGCGACCCAGCCGATCACGCCGAGCCAGACCAGCACGGCCACCGTGACCAGGCCGTCGACGTGCTGGCGGGTCAGGAACCCGGCGAGGTAGCCGAGCACCAGCGTGGCCCCGGCGCCGATCAGCAGCGGGACCGACAGGTGGATCCAGTGCCGCTTCCACTCGCCGCGGTAGCGCTCGGTCGGGAAGAGGTAGCGCGCGACGAGGGTGGTCGGCTCGTCCTCGAGGGGCAGCACCCGGCGCGGGCTGCCGCCGCCCTCGGGCCCCAGGCCGGCCAGCTCCTCCTCGGTGAAGTCGGGCCGCTCGTACTCACCGGGGTCGGTGGCGTAGCCCGCGTCCCCGCTGTAGCCGGCGTCGGGGTTGAACCCGGCGTCCGGCGAGAAGCCGGGACCGTCCGAATAGGCGCCGCGGGCGTAGCCGGGACCGGGATCGTAAGCCGGGTCGTCGAACCCGAAGCTGTCATCGTCGTCCCGAGGGCGCCCAGCACCCTCGCCTCGAGGCTCGTGCGGCTCAGCTGGACCACCCATGTGGTGATGCTAAGCGACGAGGTTCGTGAAGAACTGGCCGAAGCCCCGGGCAATATCGGCGATCGTTCCTCCGAGGGAGGAGAACACATCGGCCGCCGAGTTCGGGTTGAAGGCGATGAAAAAGATCAAGAACGCGATACCAAGCCAGGTGAGAACCTTCTTGATCATGGCGGGCCTTCTCCTGTGGGTGCGGGTGACGGTCAGCGCCGGCAACACTGACGGTATCAGCTTCGTCGCTCCGTGTGAACAATGTGACCGAAAAGCCGATACCGCATCCGCAGGTCAGGGCCCAACTTCTATGCCCTTCCGTGCAGGTACGGCGACGGCGCTCCGTACACGAGCTCGGGCGGCACCCCCTCGGAGAGGTCGTGCAGAACGACGTGCTCCGCGAGAAAGTAACCCGCGCTTGCCGGCCACGCTACCGCATAGAGCCACATTCCTTTGGCCTCACTCACGTACGCGCTTCTGTCCTCCGGGGACTTGACGCACCACAGTGGAGTGGGGTGCCCGGCCGCCTTGATCTTGGCATGCGGGCCCGGATGTCCACTGGAGTCGGCGAGAGCCTCGGCGATCAGATATCCGGGGTCGATGCCCGGAATCCCGGCGAACCGAGTGCCCAGCCCGACCCCCGGCTGCTCGGCGATCAGCACCACATCGGCCGGACCGCCACCCAGGGGCTCGGGCCCGCTGCACGAGATGGCACTCGCGCGTACGCCCAACCGGTCGTCACCCGCCCAGCCGACACCGGTCACCATCCAGCCCGCCGGCAGCGGCCACGGGCACCAGAACGGCACCTTGGCCGACTGGGGCGTGCGGTGCCGCAGCATGCTCTCGACGATCTCGCCGTTGATGTGCTCGGCCACGTGGAACGGGGGCACGTCACCACAGTTGTCGCAACGCCAGTCACTGTGCATCAGATCCGGCTTCCGGACCTGCGCACCGCACCTGGGGCAACTCACCGTGACACCCACGCATCTACGGTGCGGGTCCGGGAAGCACCCGTCAAGCGGATCCGAAGAACCCGGACGTATTCGGAAGATTCACTCGGGCGGGGGTCCCGCGTGCGCGCGCACCCAGGCGTGCATCGCGATGCCGCTGGCGACGCCCGCGTTTATCGATCGGGTCGAGCCGTACTGGGCGATCGAGAACAACTGGCCGCACGCGGCGCGCGCCTCGGCCGAGAGGCCCGGGCCCTCCTGACCGAAGAGCAGGACGCAGCGGCGGGGCAGCGTGGTGGTCTCCATCGGCCGCGAGCCGGGCAGGTTGTCGATCCCGATCACCTCCAGGCCGCTCGCGTCGGCCCAGGCGACGAAGTCACCGATGGTCGGATGGTGCCGGACGTGCTGGTAACGATCGGTGACCATCGCGCCCCGCCGGTTCCACTTCCGCAGCCCGACGATGTGCACCTCGGCGGCCAGGAACGCGTTGGCGTTGCGCACCACGGTGCCGATGTTGAAGTCGTGCTGCCAGTTCTCGATCGCGACGTGGAAGTCGTGCCGGCGCCGGTCGAGATCGGCGACGACGGCCTCGCGGCTCCAGTACCGGTAGCGGTCGACGACGTTGCGGCGGTCGCCGTTGGCGAGCAGCTCGGGATCGTAATGCGCCTCGGTGGGCCACTCGCCCGGCCACGGGCCGACGCCGACCTCGGTGGACTGGTCCTCACCGGCAATCATGGGCGGTTACGCTACCGAGCGACGACGGCCGGCCGGCAAGCGGAGACGCAATGAGCGGCGGGGCCCTCCCCGGCACCCGCCGCCCACGCTCTGTTGGGAAGAAGTCTGCCTTACCGTCCGTATCGATGTGAAGGACTTTCAAAGGTGAGCCAAATCACAATTAACTTTGTTTCCTATTACCGTCGGTTCGGATATTGGGCCTGGCGGGCGGCGGTCTGACCGCACGAGAGCCGCGATGTCGCGGTATCTCGCCGTAAAACGGGCGTCACAACTTGCTGCGGAACTGAGAGCGCTCTCCCTACTTATCGTTACGATGGGTGGCCTGAGGTGAACATTGAGTTCCGAAATCGTGCCGCACGACACGTGTCGTCCGCCCGCGAGCGGGAATGGCACAAGGGGACGATGGGTTTGAACGCACGCAAGCCAATTTTCCCGTGGACGGAGACATCATGGCGACGGTTGCCCTGACCGCTGAGAACTTCGACGAGGTCACCGGTAAGGACGGCATCGTCCTGGTCGACTTCTGGGCCAGCTGGTGCGGCCCCTGTGTCCGCTTCGCGCCGACCTACGAGCGGTCCTCCGAGAAGCACACGAACATCACCTTCGGCAAGGTCGACACCGAGGCCGAGCAGGCGCTCGCCGCCAAGTTCGACATCCGGTCGATCCCGACGATCATGGCCGTCCGCGACGGCGTCATCGTCTTCTCGCAGCCGGGCGCCCTCCCCGAGTCGGCGCTCGAGAACCTGATCGAGCAGGTCGAGAAGCTCGACATGGACGACGTGCGCAAGCAGCTCGCCGCGCACAGCCACTGATCCACCGCCTTCGCACGGCCCGCGGACCACTCGGCCCGCGGGCCGTCGGCGTTTCACTGGCGCCCGCGATCGAACATGTGTTCTAATCGCTGCCATGCGATGGTCCAACCTGTCGGCTCCCCACGACGGCGACTCGCTCCTGGACAGGGCGGCGCCGGCGGCTCCACCCCTGCCGCTGGCGCTGCCCGGGGCTACCGTCCGCACCTTCGACACGCCCGGCTTCGCCGGGATGACGTACTACTAGATCCGGGCGAAAAGCCTGATCAACCGGGTGCCCGGCCAGTCGCGCGTGCCGTTCCAGTGGACCATCAACCCCTACCGCGGCTGCTCGCACGCCTGCTCGTACTGCCTGGCCGGCGACACCCCGATCCTGATGGCCGACGGGTCCACCCGTCCGCTCGCGGAGCTGCGCCCGGGCGACGCCATCATGGGCACGATGGGCGCCGGTCCCTGCCGGCGGTACGTGCCGACCACGGTGCTCGACCACTGGAGCACGACCAAGCCCGCGTTCCGGGTCACCCTGGCCGACGGCACCCGGCTGGTGGCCAGCGGCGACCACCGGTTCCTCACCGATCGCGGCTGGCGGCACGTCAGCCCGGCCGAGCCGCACCAGCCGGCGCTCGCGGTGGGCGACGTGATGCTCGGCGTCGGCCACTTCGCCGAGCCGCCCAAGGAGTCCCCCGACTACCAGGCCGGCTTCCTGTGCGGCCTGATCCGTGGTGACGCGTCGCTGAGCCGCCCCTCCCCCGTGGGCGGCCGCACCGCGCGCGAGGGCGACGCCTGGATCCGCGCCGACGGCTACCTGGAAGACATGCCGCTGCACGAGGCGCTGCGCTGGCCCGAGCAGCCCACCCCCGGCTGGCACCGGGGCTTCCTGGCCGGCGCGTTCGGCGCCACCGGCCGGGCCGACCGGCTCGCCATCACGTTCACCAGCGGCGACCAGCTCTTCCTGAGCCGGGTCACCGATGCGCTCACCCGGCTCGGCCTGCCCAGCCGTGCGCCGGCGCGCACCCGGCCCGGCGTCGCGGGCACCGTCGAGATCGACCGCGACCTGTGGGCGGCGCTGCGGTTCCGCCACCTCACCGGCATCGACGGCGCGCCGCTCGACGCCTCCGGGGTCGGCGTGCGGGGCAGCCGTGAGCTCGCCGTGGCCGACATCGAAGACCTCGGGCTCACCCTTCCGCTCTTCGACATCACGACCGGCACGAGCGACTTCATCGCCGACGGCGTGGTGAGCCACAACTGCTTCGCCCGCCACACCCACACCTATCTCGACCTCGACTCCGGCCACGACTTCGACACCAAGGTCGTCGTCAAGGTCAACGCCGGCGAGCTGATCCGCCGCGAGCTGGCCGCGCCCAAGTGGTCGGGCGCGGCGATCGCGATGGGCACCAATGTCGACGTCTATCAGCGGGCCGAGGGGCGCTACCGCCTGATGCCCGAGATCCTTTCGGCGCTGCGCGACCACGCCAACCCGTTCTCGATCCTGACCAAGGGCACGCTGATCCTGCGCGACCTCGAGCTGCTGAAGCAGGCGGCCGAGGTGACCCGGGTCGGGCTGGCGGTCTCGGTCGGCTTCGTCGACGAGACGATCTGGCGCTCGGTCGAGTCCGGCACGCCCAGCCCTCGGCGCCGGCTCGACGTGGTGCGCCGGCTGACCGACGCCGGCTTCCCGGTGGCCGTGCTGATGGCCCCGATCCTGCCCGGCCTCACCGACACCGACGAATCCATCGAGGAGACGGTCGCCGCCATCGCCGCGGCCGGCGCGGCGAGCGTCAGCCCGATACCGCTGCATCTGCGCCGGGGAGCCAAGGAGTGGTACGCGTCGTGGCTGACCCGCACCCACCCGGCGCTCGCCCCGCGCTACCGGGAGCTCTACGGCGACGGGTCCTACCTTCCGGAGACCTACCAGCAGGAGATCGGCGCCCGGGTGCGGATGGCCGCCCGGCGGCACGGCCTGCACCGGCCCGACCCGGTCCAGGCGCGCGACGTGGGCGGCGACGGCGGCGAGGAGCGGGAGGTGGCGCCGGCGGCAGCGCGGCAGCTCACACTCCTGTGACCTCGGCGCGTGACTAGAGTCGATGTCATGAGGAGCGCACAGCAGATCCTGGCGGAGGCCAACGTCATCGCCGTGGTCGGGGCCTCGCGAGATCCGTTCAAGTCCGCCCACACCGTCCCGCTCCAGATGCTTCGTCACGGCTGGCGGATCATTCCCGTCAACCCGTACGCCGACCAGGTGTTCGGCGTCAAAGCGGTGCCGACGCTGGCCGACATCGACGAGCCCGTCGACCTGGTCGACATCTTCCGCCCGGCTCGCGACGCGCTCGACGTGGTCCGGCAGGCCATCGCGATCAAGGCGCCCGCCGTGTGGCTGCAGAGCGGCATCGTCTCGGCCCCGGCACGGCGGCTGGCCGAGGAGGCCGGCATCGACTACGTGGAAGACCGCTGCCTCGCCGTCGAGCGCGCCGTCGGCCGGCTGACCAAGCTGTCTTGAGAACGGCGAAATTCAGTCCGATTCCGGTCGCTTACCGAGATCGGGTCCGCCTGTCGTGTTCTCCCGTTCGCTGGGGCTAGTACGGTGCCGGGAAACAAGGAGGACCAATGTCGTATCCGACGTCCGGCGGAACGCCGGATCCATATCAGCCCCAGCAGCCTTACGGGCAGCAGCAGCCGTACGATCCGACCACGCCCTACCCGCCGGCGCCCGACCCGGCGCAGCCGTCGAGCGGCCAGCCCTACGGCACGCCGTCGAGCGGCCAGCCGGCCTACGGGGCGCCCTCGAGCGGCCAGCCCTACGGCGCGCCGTCCAGCGGCCAGCCCTACGGCCCGCCGTCGAGCGGCCAGCCGGCGTACGGGCAGCCCCCGCAGGCGTACGGGCAGCAGCCCTACGGCGCGTATCCCCAGCAGGGCTACACGCCGGTCCCGACCACGAACACGATGGCGATCCTGGCGCTGGTGTTCGCGTTCATCTTCGCGCCGGTCGCGATCGTGCTCGGCCACCTGTCCAAGAAGCAGATCCGGCAGACCGGCGAGCAGGGCGAGGGCCTGGCCACGGCCGGCCTGTGGCTCGGCTACATCTTCACCGGCCTCGGCGTGCTCGTCTGCGCCTTCTACGTGATCGTGATCATCTGGGCCGCGACCAGCGGCAACTCGACCACGTACTGATCGGGAACGGCCGGCCGGGGACAACCGGCCGGCCGGCCGGTCAGCGGAACTCGGCCTCGCGCACGCTGTTGCCGCCGTCGACAACCAGCATCTGGCCGGTGATGTACGACGCGGCCGGCGAGCAGAGGAAGGCGATCGCCGCGGCGACCTCGTCGGGCGTCCCGGGGCGGCCGATCGGCGTACCCAATCCCTGCTTGATCTCGGTGACCGTGGACGCGGCCGTGTAGATGGTCCCCGGCGCCACGCAGTTCACGTTCACCCCGTCGGCGACCAGCTCCATCGCGAGCGCCCTGGTCAGGCCGACCACGCCCGCCTTCGCCGCCGCGTAGGCCGCCTCGGTCGGCAGCGCGTTCACCGGGCCGGCCGTCGCGGCCAGGTTCACGATCCGGCCCCAACCGCCCTCGGCCATCGCACCCTGGAACGCCCGGCTGCAGAGGAACGCCGTGCTCAGGTTGCGGTCGATCTCGGACTTCCACTCGTCGTAGGTCAGCTGGGCGACCGGGCGCAGCACCTCGGGCGAGGCCCGGCTGGCCAGGCCCGCGTTGTTGACCAGCACCTCGACGTCGCCGAGCTGGTCGGTGATGGCGTCGGCGAGCGCACCGACCTCGGCCTCGTCGGTCAGGTCGGCGACGAAGCCGGTGACGCCGAGCTCGGCGGCCCGCTCGTGGATGCGGCGGGTGGTGGACACGATCGCCACCCGGGCGCCCAGGTCACGCAGGCGACGGGCGGTCGCGTACCCGATGCCGTCCGGGCTGCCGGCCCCGGTGACCAGCGCCACCTTGCCGTCGAGACGGAGAGTCACGGGTGCCTCCTCGGGGTCCGACGCCTCCACCGGCGCATCGGTCAGTTCGGGAGTCTCGGGCGCGGTGGCACGCGGCCGGCGACCGGCCGCGGGTCGGGTGGCGTCGCGCCGGGAACGGCTTCCGCTGGCTGAGCGGGCGTCGAAGACCATGCGGCGATCCTGCCGCGTCCCATGGTCCAGGGCAAACATCGCACCCCCGTGGCGTACGGGACCCGGCTGTTTAGAGTGTCTTCGCCGAATACGCCACCGGAGGCGAGATGACCTACCCGTACCAGCCGCCCCCGCCGGACGACCAACCGCCCGGCGCGTACTACCACCAGCAGCCGATTTACCCGTACGGCTTCGCGGCGCCCCGGCAGACCGACGGCCTCGCGATTGCGTCGCTGGTGGTCTCGTGCGCCGCGGTGCTGGGCCTCTGCGCGTACGGGATTGGCGGCCTGCTCGGCGTCGTCGGCGCCGGCCTGGGTCACGCGGCCCGCCGGCGCATCGCCCGAAACGGCTCGGACGGCGCGGGCATGGCCCTGGCCGGCATCATCGTCGGCTGGATCGCGGCCGGCATCGCGGCCATCGCCATCACCGGAATCATCGTCCTGATCGCGATGGACCCGCATTTCTCCTGAGCTCAGATGCCCGGCGGCGGCGCCACCCGGCTGGTCTCGGCCGGCAGCGGCCGAACCGGGTCGGCCGAGACGATGATCAGCGGGGCGCGGGCGCCGTACCGCGCCACCAGCGCCGGGCGGGCCCGGCCCACATCGCGTACGCCAATCTCGATCCCGCTGCCGTCGTGGCGGGCGCCGACGCTCACGATGCCGACGCCCTCGTGGTTCCAATAGGGCAGGTCAGCCAGCACGCGATCGTGCCAGACGGCCAGCTCCGCGGTCGAGTGGACGGCGTCGCGCACCTGCACGCACATGTCCTCGGCGGTCTTGCGGATGAAGTCGTCGAACGGCGTCGACGGCACCCGGTAGACGATCGCCAGCACGTGCTCCTGGTCGACCTCGAGGCCGGCGAAGCTGTCCCGGAACTCGGCCCGCCCGGCCTGGTCGATGCGGCTCATCACCGCGTCGAGCTTGGGCGGCGTGACCGGCACCCGGGCGCCACCGACCGTGACGTGCTCGGGAATGCGGGGCACGGCGCAACCGGCGGTGCTCCAGCCGCCGGCCACCGCGGGCGAGTCGACGTCCTCGGCGTCACCGGGGTCGAGGCATCCACCGATCACGAGGACCACCCCGAGCCCGAGCGCCAGCGCCGGGCCGATCCGAAATCGATCGCGGTACATCGCATTCCCCCTCTCTACCCGCCACCCCGGGGACCGCCAAACGCGATGCCCCGTCGGCTCAACGAGCGACACCCGGCCAAGACAGGGCAAACCGGGCGACTAAGCGGAGGTGGATCAATGCGGAGGTGGATCAATCGGTGAGGACGGGATCGACCACCGGCCGGTTGGCTCGCGTCGCGCCGAGGATGACGACCGCCACCCCGGCCAGCAGAAGCACCAACCCGGGCAGGGCGGCCGTGCGCGGCTGCTGCCCGAGCCACACCCAGGCCAGCAGCGCGGCTCCCGGCACCTCCAGGAGGATCAGCACGCTGACCGTCGTCGCCGAGGTGTGCTGCAGGGCGTAATTGAACATCGAATGCCCCAGCAGCTGGGCGCCAACAACCAACGCCAAGATCGCGGCCCACGTACGCCCGTCGTAGCCGGCCAGATCGATGCGGCCGGCCAGACAGACCACCAGCAGGATCGCGGCGCAGGTGCCATAACAGATCCAGGTGTACGTCGTCGTGCTGAGCGTGGCCCGCGCCCGCTCGCCGAGTGCGGTGTAGACGGCGGCCGCCATCGCGCCCAGCAGCGCCAGCACGTCGGCCAGCACCGCCCGGCCGGAGACGCCCACGTCCGCGCCCGTGGCCCAGGCCGCCCCCGCCACCGCCAGCCCGATACCGCACCACCCGGCGGCCGAGGGCCGTCGCCCCTGCGCGGCCGCGATCAGTCCCTGCCAGACCGGCTGGGTCGCGACCAGCGCCGTGGCCGTCGCCACCGAGCCCAGCTGGACGCTCGGCATCCAGGTCGCGAAGTGGGCGGCCAGCGCGACCCCGGCCAGCACGCAGAAGATCAGGCTCCGGCGGCCGGCCGCGGTCAGCTCGCCCCGGCGCCAGCCGAGCGTCACCGGCGTGAGCGCCACGGCGGCCAAACCGTTGCGCCAGAACGCGATGGCCAGCGCGGGAGCGGCCGCGAAGGCGATCAGCGGGGCCGATGACGAGACGGCCAGGACGGCGACGGCGAGCGCAATGACCGTCGTGAATCCAGGCCGTTGGTGCGGTGAGCGCGTATTCATCCCCGGCCGTCGCTTCTTGCAGAGTTGCAAAGCATGTTTATTGATCACTATTGAACGGAAAGTGACGTCCCGACTACAGTCGTCGCGTCATCCTGACCTTTTTGAACCACCCGATGCCCGGGAGGCTGGTTTACCGTGTCCGCGTACCGTGCGGTCGTCTTTGACTTTTTTGGCACCCTGACCCGCGCGGTCCAACGGGGACCACAACACGCCGAGATCGCCCGGGCGCTCGGGGCGGACCCCGAGGCCGTGCGCGGCGTGCTCGACCGCACCTTCCGAGCCCGGGCCCGGGGCCGGTACGGCTCCGCGGAGGCCACCCTACGGTGGGTCATCGAGCAGGCCGGCGGCCGCCCCCGCCCGTCCCAGGTGCGTGCGCTGGTGCCGGCCCGGATCAACGCTCTCAGGGCCGACACCAAGCTGCGCGCGGACGCGGTGAGCGCCCTGACCGCCCTCCGCCGGCGCGGCCTGAGGACCGCGGTGATCAGCGACTGCACCCACGAGCTGCCGGCCTTCCTGCCACAACTCCCGGTCGCGCCGCTGCTGGATTCGACGATCTACTCCGTACGCCTGGGTGTGTGCAAGCCCGATCCCCGCATCTACCTGGCGGCGTGCGAGGAGCTGGGCGTCACGCCGGCCGAGTGCCTCTACGTCGGTGACGGCGGCAGCAACGAGCTGACCGGCGCGGGCGCCGTGGGGATGACTCCGGTGCGGCTGGTCGCCCCCGATCTGGCCCATCACCTCGTCTACGACGCCGACACGAACTTCGCCGGGCGCACGGTGCGGTCGCTCACCGAGGTCGTCAGCCTCATCGACCACAGCCAGATCGCGCCGACCGCCGTGGCTTCCCGCTGACGCCGGCTCCCGCCGCCTGCCGATGGCGGCGGGTCCGGCCGTGCGAGGATGTCGCGGTGACGTCTGCGGTCTTGGATGAGGCGCTCAAGAAGGCGGCCGTGGCCTGGGTCTCCGTCGGGGACGGTCCGGCCCTCGGGATCTGGTGCATGCCGCTCGAGGGCTCGCTGATCGTGGTGAGCGGTCCCGGGGAGCAGTACGCGCCGGGCCTGGCCGACGCCTCCCGGGCCACCGTCCGCCTGCGCGGCGACAACGGCGGGCTGATCGTGGTCAGCGACGTGGCCGTGACCCGCCTGGTCCCCGGGTCCGAGGAGTGGGCCACCGTCGCGCCGCAGTTGGCGCAGAAGCGGCTGAACGCCTCCGGCACCGCGGACGAGGTGGTTGCCCGCTGGGCCGAGACGGGTTGCGCTGTGGTTCGGCTCACGCCGTCCGAGCAGGATGTGACGACCGCACCGGACCTGCCGGCCGACTCGGGTGCCGCGGCGCCGCGGGAGACCCCGGCTCGCATCGAGACCCGCCGCCCGTACCGGCTGCACCGCGTCCGGAAGAATTGAGGCGGGCGAAAGCGCCTCAGCCGATGAAGGGCGGAACGGCGATCTCGCCCCGGGCGATCGGGCATACCTGCCCGCTGACGGTCGCCACGGTAGCCATCCCGGCCTCGGCGGTGACCGTGCACTCGAGCAGGGACGGTCGCTTCATCTCGATGCCCTGGTGGACGCGGTAGGACGAATCGCCGTCGGGTGGGAGCCACCCCGCGGCGACCAGCCATACGCCGAGACCGAGGGCGGCCGAACCGGTGGCCGGATCCTCGGGGACGGCGGCGCCGGGGCAGAAGACGCGGGCGTGCGCCTCCGAACCGGACCACGCGAAGACGCACAACTCGGTGACGCCCAGCTTCTCCGCGGCCGGCAGGTCGATTCTGACGTCGGCCAGCTCCTCCCGCCGTACGGGCAGGAACACCCAGCTCAAGCCGCACCCAGCGGGACGTGGGGCAGCGAGCGCGTCGGTCTCCGTCAGGCCCGCCATCGCCAGCAGCGGCGCCGGATCGAGCGGCTCGCCCAGCGTCGGAGTGCCGCCGGTCAGCGTCGCCGAGCCCGAGTCGCGAACGTCGATCGGCAGCAGGCCGGCCCCGCACTCCTGCACCACCCGGCCCGCGGGAAAGAGGCCGCGGCGCATCGAGGTCACCGCCGCGCCGACGCTGGGGTGACCGGCGAACGGCAGCTCACCCTCGGGAGTGAAGATGCGGGCGCGGTAGGTCGCCTCGGCCGTCGGCGGGAGCACGAAGACCGTCTCGGCCAGGTTGAACTCGCGGGCCAGGGTATGCATCTGATCGGCGGCCAGGTCCTCGGCGCCGTAGACGACCGCCAGCGGATTGCCGGCGAAGGGACGGTCGGTGAACACGTCGACGATCTCGTACGCCACTCCTGACATGTCCGGACCCTAACCTAGTCTGGAGCCGTGACCATGGGGACGAGGATTTATCTGGCCCGGCTTGCCGGGCTGGGCGTGTTCGATCCCAATGGGGACCGGGTGGGCCGGGTCCGCGACGCCGTCGTGCGGCTGCGCACCACGAACCGTCCCCCGCAGATCGTCGGCCTGGTCGCCGAGATGGCGTTGCGCCGGCGCATCTTCCTGCCGATCGGGCGGATCACCTCGATGGACGCCGAGGCGGTCGTGCTCGCCACCGGCACGCTCAACCTGCGCCGGTTCGAGAAGCGGCCGAACGAGCTGCTGCTGGTCGAGGACCTGCTCGACCGCCGGGTCACGGTGATGCCGGAGGGCGGCGACGGCCCGGGCACCCAGGGCGTGGTCGTCGACATCGGCATGGAGCTCAACCGGAACAACGAGTGGCTGGTCACCCGCGTCGCCGTGCGTGAGCACACCGGACGGCTGGGGCGGCGGGGGCACGTCTACCAAGCGGAGTACGAGCGGGTCCGCAACCTGTTCGGCCCGACCGACACCCAGGGCACCGCCAGCCTGCTCGCGCTGCTCGAGCAGATGCGCCCGGCCGACATGGCGAACGCGTTGCAGGACCTGCCCGACGCCCGGCGCAACGAGGTCGCCGCGGCGCTGAGCGACCGGACGCTGGCCGACGTGCTCGAGGAGCTGCCCGAGCACGACCAGGTGGAGATTCTGGTACGCCTCGACCGGGAACGGGCCGCCGACGTGCTCGAGCGGATGGACCCGGACGACGCCGCCGACCTGCTGCACGAGCTGCCGAAGACCGAGCAGACCGTGCTGCTCGACCTGATGGAGCCGGAGGAGGCCGCCCCGGTCCGCCAGCTGATGAACTACCAGCAGGGCACCGCGGGCAGCGTGATGACCTCGGAGCCGGTGATCCTGACGCCGGACGCGACGGTCGCCGAGGCGCTGGCCCGCATCCGTGAGCCGGAGTTGTCGCCGGTGGTCGCCGCGCAGGTGTTCGTGGCCCGGGCGCCGTCGGCCACACCGACCGGCAAGTACCTCGGCATGGTCCATTTCCAGCGGCTGCTGCGCGAGCCGCCGGCGTCGATCCTGGGCGGCATCCTGGACAGCGATCTCGAGCCGCTGCGCCCGGAGGCCTCGCTCGCCGACGTCACCAAGCAGATGGCGACGTACGACCTGGTGGCCATGCCCGTGGTCGACAACGCGCACCGGCTGCTCGGCGCCGTGACCGTCGACGACGTGCTGGACCACTCGCTGCCTCCCGACTGGCGCGACCGGGACGCCCCGGCGAACGGACCGGACGTCGATGAGCAGCAGGTCGCCTCGTGACGAGCGAACCCCGGCGCGACCGCCTGGACCAGCCGGTCGAGCCCGGCCGCGTGCGCCTCCCCCGGTTCGATCCGGAGGCGTTCGGCCGCTGGTCGGAGGCGATCGCGCGGTACATGGGCACGGCGCAGTTCATCGTCTGGATGACGATCGTGATCGGGGCGTGGTTCGCCTGGAACACGTTGGCGCCGGCGTCACTGCGCTTCGACCCGTACACCTTCACGTTCCTGACCTTGATCTTGTCCTTGCAGGCGTCCTACGCGGCGCCGCTGATCCTGCTCGCGCAGAACCGGCAGGCCGACCGCGACCGGCTGGCCATGGAGGAGGACCGGCGGCGAGCGGCGATGCAGAAGGCCGACACCGAGTACCTGGCGCGCGAGATCGCCGCGCTGCGGATCGCGCTGGGTGAGGTCGCCACCCGCGACTTCCTGCGCTCGGAGCTGGCCCGGCTCGCCGACGAGCTGGACGAAGCGGCACACCGGCGGGAGAAGCGGGCGCGCTCGGAGTGGGACGAGGACCGGTCATGACCGGCGGGTAATCTCGAACTCATGTCCGCTCCTGCCCCCACCCTCGAGGAAGCGATCCAGGCCGCGCTGGCGACCGTGGACGATCCCGAGATCCGCCGCCCGATCACCGACCTCGGCATGGTCAAGGGCTTCACCGTCGCCAACGGCCAGGTCAAGGTCGAGCTGCTGCTCACCGTGGCCGGCTGCCCGCTGCGCGACAAGCTCAACGCGGACATCACCGCCGCGCTCACCAAGATCCCGGGGATCACCACGGTGAGCATCGACTTCGGCGTGATGTCCGAGGAGCAGCGCAAGGCGCTGCAGAGCACGCTGCGCGGGGGTTCCGCCGCTGCCGAGCCCGTCATCCCGTTCGCCCAACCGGGTTCGAGGACCAGGGTGTACGCGGTGGCCAGCGGCAAAGGTGGCGTCGGTAAATCGAGTGTGACCGTCAACCTGGCGGCCGCCCTGGCCAAGCGCGGGCTCTCGGTCGGCGTCATCGACGCGGACATCTACGGTCACTCGGTGCCCCGCATGCTGGGCGTCGAGGGCCGCCCGACCCGGGTCGAAGACATGATCATGCCGCCGCAGTCGCACGGCGTGAAGGTGATCTCGATCGGCATGTTCACGGCCGGCAACGCCGCGGTCGTCTGGCGCGGCCCGATGCTGCACCGCGCGCTGCAGCAGTTCCTGGCCGACGTCTACTGGGGCGACCTCGACGTGCTGCTGCTCGACCTGCCGCCGGGCACCGGCGACGTGGCGATCTCGCTGGCCCAGCTGCTGCCCAACGCGGAGATCCTGGTCGTGACGACGCCGCAGGCGGCCGCGGCCGAGGTGGCCGAGCGGGCGGGCGCGATCGCGTTGCAGACCCACCAGCGGCTCATCGGCGTGGTCGAGAACATGTCGTGGCTCGAGCTGCCGGACGGCTCCCGCATGGAGGTCTTCGGCGCCGGCGGCGGCCAGACCGTGGCCGACTCGCTGACCACGACGGTGGGCGCCTCGGTGCCGCTGCTCGGCCAGGTGCCGCTCGACACGCGGGTGCGCGAGGCCGGCGACGCCGGAACCCCGGTGGTGCTGGCCGAGCCGGAGGCCCCGGCGGCAAAGGCGCTGGACGCGGTGGCCGCGAGGCTGGCCGTGCGGCGCGACTCGCTGGTCGGCAAGCCGCTGGGCCTGATGGTGAACGCCAAGCGCTAGCGGCTCAGGTCGCGTCGAGGTCGAAGCTCTGGGCAGCGGGGCGCTTCTGCACCGCGCTGCCCGGGGTGCTCGTGCCCGAGTTCTTGATGTCGGCGGCGGCGGCGACTTCCGACAGATCCGACTTGACGCCGTTCAGGTCGTTCTTGACGTCGTCGAAGAGGCCCTGCAGCGGCTTGCGCAGCGCGTCCTCTTCCTCCTCGCTCAGGATGTGCTTCCGGATGAACGCCTTCGGATGCAGATCTTGCAGCTGGAGGTCGGTGCCGAGCTCCTTGTTGAGGTCGGACGTCGCGTTCTGCGCCATGGCGCGCAGGCCGCGCAGCATGCGCATGCCGTCGCCAATCACCTTGGGCAGGCGCTCACCGAAGATCAGCAGCGCGAGCAGCAGCAGCGCCCCGATCTCCCACCAGTTCAGGTTTTCGAACACGCGCCCAGCCTACGCACGCGATCGGCCGAACCGCACCCCCGCTTCGGCGGTCAATTGGCGTCGGCGACCAGCGTCACCGACGCGGTCTGGGTCTTGCTGCCGCGCCGGTACTCGACCGGGACCACCGAGCCGGGCGCGTACTTGCGGACCAGCGCGATCAGGTCGGTGCCGTCCTCGAGCAGGTGGTTGTCGAGCTTGGTGATCACGTCGTTGGCCTTGAGGCCGGCGGCCGCGGCCGGGCCGGACGGCTCGACCGAGCGCAACCGGGCGCCGGTCACCGTCCCGGTTCCGGTGGCCACTTCGGCGCCGATCACCGTACGGCGTGCTTTGCCGTGATCGATGATGTCGGTCGCGATGCGCTTGGCCTGGTTGATCGGGATCGCGAAGGCGAGGCCGATGTTGCCCGCCTCGGTCTCCGTGCCGCTGACCGACCGGATCACCGAGTTGACCCCGATGACCTGGCCGGCCGCGTTGACCAGCGGGCCGCCCGAGTTGCCCTGGTTGACCGCGGCGTCGGTCTGGATGGCCGCGTAGTAGCGCGTGGTGCCGCCCGGGTCGCCGGCCTGGATGGTGCGGTCGAGCGCGCTCACGATGCCGGCGGTCACCGTGTTGACCAGCGCCAGCGGCGAGCCGAACGCGAGCACCGGGTCACCGACCGCGATCGCGTCGGAGTTGCCCAGCGAGACTGGGGTGAGATTGGACTTCGCGACCTTGATCACAGCGATGTCGGACTCCGGGTCACGGCCGACCAGCGAGGCCTTGGCCGTCGACCCGTCGCTGAACGAGACCGACATGGTGTCGCCGGCGCCCTCGACGACGTGGTCGTTGGTGATCACGTAACCGCCGGCCGAGACCACGAAACCGGAGCCGATCGCCCCGGTGACCCGGACCGTCACGACGCTCGGCAGCACCTTCTTGGCGACGCCCGCGAGCGAGTCGGGCGGCCGGTTGACCGGGGCCGACGGGTCGGCCGCCGGCGGCTGGCCGAGCTGGGTCGAGCCGCCGGTGGCGAGGCCGCCGCGGACCGCGAAGACGAACCCGAGCGTGCCGCCCAGCCCACCCGCCAGCAGGGCCGTGACCAGGCAGATCAGCAGGATCGGGGTGAGCGAGCGACGGGGCTCGTCGGGGTTGACGACCGGCTCCGGCGCCGGACCGCCACCGGGCGGAGGCGGCGGCAGCAGCACGTGGCTCGGCGCGTAGGGGTCACGCCACGGGTCGGTCAGCGCGTCCGACCACCAGGGCGAGCCTTGTGACGGGCCACTCTGGCTGGGCATGGGCTGACCGGTGGCGGGCGGCTGAGCGGAGTGCGCGTTCCAGCCGTCGGTCACGTCGGTTGCCTCCCACTCGTGGTTCGCTCAGGAGCCCGGCTCCCCCTCCAGAATGACACGGATCTCGGGCCACGCCCGGCCCCGGCCCGTTTATCCCATCGACGGCCCACTGCATCCCGCGAGAGCATCGCTCTACTCTCATATCCGATGTACGCCAGTTCCGCACGTGCATCCCCCGTACTGCGGGGCCGGCCCGGAACCGCCCGGAGGTCGTCATCGTCCCGCCCGCACGTCCGATCGGCCCGCAGTCGGCCCAGTCCTTGCAGTTCGCCGAGGCGTACGCGAGCGAGGACATCGTGCTGCAGACCGCGCGCGGACTCGCACACGAGCTCGGCCTGGAGAGCGTCACCCCCGCCGCCGGGTCGGTGCTGCGCCTGCTGGCCGCCGCGGGCAACGCCAAGGCGGTGGTCGAGATCGGCACCGGAACCGGCGTGAGCGGCACCTGGCTGCTGCGCGGCATGCGGACCGACGGGGTGCTCACCACGATCGACGTGGAGAACGAGCACCAGCGGATCGCCCGGCGGATCTTCGTGGAGGCCGGGTTCGCCCCGTCCCGCACCCGGATCATCACCGGCCGGGCGCTGGACGTGCTGCCCCGGCTCGCCGACGGGGTCTACGACCTGGTCTTCGTGGACGCGGACGCGACCGAGTTCGGCGCCTGCGCGGAGGCGGCCCTGCGGCTGCTGCGCCCGGGCGGCGTGCTGGTGGTGAACGGCGCGATGGCGGGCGGGCGGATCAGCGACCCGGCCGCCCGCGACGTGGACACGCTGACGATCCGGGAGACGGTCCGGACGGTGCGCGAGGCCGAGGAGTGGATCCCGGCGGTCATCCCCTCCGGCGCGGGGTTGCTGGCCGCGGTCAAGCGCTGAGGGACTCCAAGTAGCGCACCAGCGTGCGGACTCCCCAGCCGGTCGCGCCCTTCGTCAGCTCCATCTCGCTGTCGTCGGCCCAGGCCGGCGCGGCCATGTCGATGTGCGCCCAGCGGTCGGCCTTCTCGCCGAGGAAGTCGCGCAGGTAGAGGGCGGCGACCACCGCGCCCGCGCCCAGTGCCGGCGAGCTGTGCCGGTCGGCGATGTCGCTGCGCAGGTACTCGCGGTAGTCGTCGGGCAACGGCAGCCGCCACATCTGCTCGCCGGCCCGGCGGCCGGCCTCGGCGAGCGCCTTCGCCAGCTCGTCGTCGTGGCTGAAGAGCGCGGCGGTACGGGTGCCGAGCGCCACCGTCTGCGAGCCGGTGAGCGTGGCGAGGTCGATGATCACGTCGGGGTCGAGCTCGGCGACGCAATAGCCGAGGGCGTCGGCCAGCACCAGGCGGCCCTCGGCGTCGGAGTTGGTGGACTCGCTGGTCGAGCCGTCGTAGTGGGTGATCACGTCGCCGGGGCGGTAGGCGTCGGCGCCGATCGCGTTCTCGGCCAGCGGCAGGACGGCGGTGACGCGTACCGGCAAATCGAGGTCGGCCGCCGCCAGCGTCGCCGCGGCCGCCGCGGCCGCACCGGCCATGTCGATCTTCATGATCTTCATGCCGGGACGGGTCTTGATCGAGATGCCGCCGGAGTCGAACGTGATGCCCTTGCCGACCAGCGCCACGTGCCGGCGCGCCGTCGACGGCTGCCACGTGAGCGAGACCAGGCAGGGCCGGTGCACCGAGCCGCCGCCGACCGCCCGCAGGCCGCCGAACCGCTCGAGCTCGGCGCCGCCGCGGACGCGGACCGTGACGCCCGCCCGTTTGGCCGAGACGCCGACGATCTCCTCGGCCAGCCAATCCGGGTTCTTCAGCGACGAGGGCGCGTTGGTCAGATCGCGGGCGAGCCAGGTGGCGCGCGCCGTCACCTCGGCGCGAGCGAGGCTTTCCGCGTACGGGCGAATGGCGTTGATCTGAAGATCGACCCCGGCCGTGCGTGGCTCCTCGCGGGCATCGCGATACCGATAGCCGCCCAGCCAGAGGCCTTCGGCCAGATCGCGCACCGCGTCGGCCGGCAGGTCGCCCAGGGTGATGCACAGCGGCTCGTCACCGGCGACCGCCCGGCTCACCGCCGCCCCGGCCGCACGCCAGCCGCCCGCGCCGGAGCCGACGCCGACGAGCACCACCTTCTCCGGCCGCCGCAGCGGGCGCGGGAGCAGGCGGACCTCGGCCGGCCCGATTCCCTCCGCCAGCGCCGCGGTTTCGGCCGCCACTTCGCCCTCGACGTGCGACAGTGAACGCGAGGTGGCGATCGGCACGACCATGGTCCGTTCGTCGTCGAGATGGGCGGTCAGTCTGATCGGAAACACGAGAGCGTGACCTTTCTCGAAGACGTGGAAAGCCCGCCGGTACGGGCGGTACCGTACCGGCGGGCTCGCGCGAAACGTCAGCCGGCGATCGACTTCAACGCGTCGCCCAGCGCGTTGGCCTCGTCCGGAGTCATCTCAACGACGAGACGGCCACCACCTTCCAGCGGGACGCGCATGACGATGCCCCGCCCCTCCTTGGTGACCTCCAGCGGACCATCGCCCGTCCGCGGCTTCATCGCCGCCATTTCGTCTCCCCTCAGACCTACATCAGGGTGTCGGTGGGTTGCCCCACAGCCACTTCCAGACGCCGCGTGCTCAGCCCCACGCGGCGCGGTATCTCGTTATCCGACCGGCGGCCGAGGGCCATCGCGCGCCTTCACGCGACCCAGCCCACCGTGCCGATCAAACATTTTCCCTGATGAACACCGGCGAACCCAAACCCAGCCCGGGCGGATGTGACAGCGTCTAGCATATCGTCTTTTGGGCTGTCACAATGTGCGGTCATGCAGGCGCGGTCGGCACTCTTCGACCTGTACGGCGACTACCTGCGCCCTCGCGGTGGTCGCGCGCCGGTCGCCGCCCTGGTCAGGCTGCTGGCGCCGCTCGGGATAGCGCCGCCGGCGGTGCGCACCGCGGTGTCCCGGATGGTGCGTCAGGGCTGGCTGCACCCGATGCGACTGGTCTCCGGACCGGGCTATCTGCTGACCCCGAAGGCCGCGCGCCGGCTCGACGAGGCCGCCGCCCGGATCTACCGGACCGGCCGCTCCGGATGGGACGGCCGGTTCGATCTGATTCTGCTGCACGGCGCCCTCGCCAAGAAGGATGCCAACCGGTTGTCCTTCCTCGGGTACGGCACGCTGGGTGACCACGCCTGGGTGGCGCCCCGGGCGGCCGAGGAGGTCGACGCCGTGCTGGCCGACGCCGGCGTGCCCTACGAGCGGTTCAGCGCTGCCCACGCGGCCGGCTCGCCGGGGGCGGCCGAGGTCGTCGGGAAGGCCTGGGACCTGCCCTCGCTCGCGTCGTCCTACGAGACCTTCGTGGCCGACCTGCGGCCGGTGGTGAGCTCGGTCAACGCGCGCAGCAGCGACGAGGAGGCGTACGCGGCGCGGTTCCGCCTCGTGCACGCCTGGCGCTCGTTCCTGTTCCGCGACCCGCAGCTGCCGCCCTCATTGTTGCCGCCGCGCTGGCCCGGGGTGAGCGCGGCCGGCTTCTTCGACCGGCACGCGGCCCGGCTGCGACCGGCCGCCGACCGCTATGTCGAACGCTGCCTGCATGCGGCGGGGAGGAGCGGACGTGTGGGATTCTCAGACTCATGACGGACTCCCTGCTCGTGGATCGCAATGACGCGGTCGTGACGCTCACGCTCAACCGCCCCGAGGCCATGAACGCCCTGGACGTCGACCTCAAGGAGGCGCTGCGGGACACGCTCGCGTCGCTGGAGACCGACCGCAGCTGCCGGGCGATCGTGCTGGCCGGGGCGGGACGCGGCTTCTGCGTGGGCCAAGACCTGCGTGAGCACGCCGAGCAGCTGGAATCGGGGCGGACCGACCTCGACACCGTACGGGCGCACTACAACCCGATCGCGCAACGGCTCGCCAGCATGCCCAAGCCGGTGGTCGCCGCCGTGCGCGGCATGGCGGCCGGCGCGGGCGCGTCGTTCGCGCTGCTGGCCGACTTCCGGATCGGTGGCCCGTCGACGAAGTTCCTGATGGCGTTCGCGAACGTCGGGCTGGCCGGCGACAGCGGCATCTCGTGGTCGCTGCCCCGGATCGTCGGGCACGCCCGCGCGCTCGAGCTGCTGCTGCTGGCCGAGCCGGTCGCGGCGGCGGAGGCGCACCGGATCGGCATGCTGTCCCGCCTGACCGACTCCGACGAGGAGGTGCTGCCGGCGGCGGTCGAGCTGGCGTCGCGGCTGGCGGCGGGGCCGACGGTGGCGTACGGGGCGATCAAGCGCGAGCTGTCGATCGGTGACGCCGGGACGCTGTCCGACGCGCTCGCGGCCGAGGCGCAGGCCCAGGCGATCTGCGGCGGGACCGACGATCACAAGGCGGCGGTGAGCTCCTTCCTGGCCAAGCAGAAGCCGGTCTTCGCCGGGCGCTGAGGCCCCGTTCCTCCCGCTCGCGTTATGACCGTTTTGGGATCACCGCATCCATAGATGTCTATCTAGGCTCCTCCCATCGCTTTCCGATTGGGAGGACCCAGATGGTCAGGTGGCGAATTCTCCTGGGTACGGCCGTGGCCGTGCTCGCCGTCGCATCCGTCGCGTCGCCGGCGGCGGCGGCACCGACCGGAGGCGGCGCCCCCACGGCCAACGTCGTCGGCGGGTCGCGGGCCGCGCAGGGCGAGTTCCCGTTCATGGTGCGGCTGTCGATGGGCTGCGGCGGCGCGCTCTACAGCCCGACGATCGTGCTGACCGCCGCGCACTGCGTGGGCCGCACCGGCACGAACACGTCGATCACGGCGACGCTCGGCGTGGTCGACCTGCAGTCGAGCAGCCGGATCGCCCGGAGGTCGAACTACGTCTACCGGGCGCCCGGCTACAACGGCAACGGCAAGGACTGGGCCCTGATCCGCCTGGCCAGCCCCGTGACCGGCCTGGCGACGCTGCCGCTGGCGTCGAGCACGGCGTACGACTCGGGAACGTTCACGATCGCCGGCTGGGGTGCGGCGACCGAGGGCGGCGGCCAGCAGCGCTACCTGCTGAAGGCCCAGGTGCCGTTCGTCAGCGACACCACCTGCAACTCGCCGTCGATGTACAACGGCGAGATCATCGCCACCGACGAGATCTGCGCCGGCTACACGTCCGGCGGCGTCGACACCTGCCAGGGCGACTCGGGCGGCCCGATGTTCCGCGCCGACGCGTCCGGCGCGTGGGTCCAGGTCGGCATCGTCAGCTGGGGCGACGGTTGCGCCCGGCCCAACAAGCCCGGCGTGTACACCCAGGTCAGCTACTTTTCGTCGGCCATCAAGTCGGCCGCCGCCAGCTTGGGCGGTTAGCCGGCCCCGACCGCGACGCCGGCCGCGCCTCGCCCTGTCGGCCGGCGTCGCCCTCCCGGCCCCGTAGCCCCCGCTGCGGGGCCGCGGCACGCCAGGCTCTCCCCGGCTCGGGCGGCTCAGTCGTCCTCGTCTTCCTCCGGGTCCTGGTTGGCCTCGGCGCCCAGCACGAAGGCCTGCATGGCCAGCTCGTCGCCGGACGGCCAGACGTAGGTCGGCAGCTCGCGCGGGCCGAGCTCGACCATGTGGGTCCAGAACTGGCGCACCGCGTCGGCCGGGGTCGCGGCCTCGATCGGCAGCGCGACGCTGACCAGCCAGCTCGGCGCGGCCGGGCCCGGCTCGCCGCTCAGCGCGGCGGCCAGCCGGCGGAAGACCTCCGGCTCGACCTCGACCGGCACGGCCGCGAGCGGCAGGCCGGTGGCCGGCACCGGGGCGTCGAAGGCACGCCGCACATACGTCATGACCAGGTCGTCACCGTCGGTCTTCGCCGCTCGGGCCAGCGCCACCACGTGGTCGTCGGCGATCAGCAGCACCTCGTCATCGGGCGCCACCGCGTCCGCCGCGCCGGTCAGCGTCACGGTGTCGTTGTGGAAGAGCCGCTCGGTCGCCCACTGATCTGCCGGGATGGTCACCGCCCACTGAGCCATGCTCTCCATCTCATCACGCAGCGATCGGCGGAACCCAGCAGCCCGCCAGATGGTCGTCGACCATGCCCGTGGCCTGCATCAACGCGTACGCCGTCGTGGGTCCTACGAACTTGAACCCCTGTTTCTTGAGCGCCTTGGCCATCGCGATCGACTCGGGCGTGGTGGCCGGCACCTCGGCCCGGCTGCGCGGGCGCGGCGGCCGCGGGCTCGGCGCGAACGACCAGAGCAGCGCGGAGAGCCCACCGGCGAGGTCGGCGGCCACGCGCGCGTTGTGCAGGGTGGCGTCGACCTTCATCCGGTTGCGGACGATGCCGGGGTCGGCCATCAGGCGGGCGGCGTCGGCCTCGGAGAACGCCGCCACCCGGTCGATCCGGAAGCCGTCGAACGCGGCCCGGAAGGCCGGCCGTTTGCGCAGGATGGTGATCCAGGAGAGGCCGGACTGGAACGCCTCGAGGCTCATCCGCTCGAAGAGCGCGTCGTCGCCGCAGATCGGCTGACCCCACTCGTGGTCGTGGTAGCCCAGATAGTCGGGCGTGCTGCCGCCCCAGAAGCAGCGGGCGTGGCCGTCGTCGCCCACCACGAGGCCCGTGTCGAGCAGCGGCGAGGTGTCTGTCATGGCGCCCACCGTAGAGGCAGGGTCCGACAAAAACGCCCGGCTAGAGGCGGCCCTGCTCGACCAGGCGGCCGAACTTCCTCAGCGCGCCGGTGAAGCTGAGCTTCGAGCCCGGCCACAGCACCGGCCAGGCGACCTTGCCGACCGGGCCGGCGGGCAGGTGGAACCACTCGTGCAGGACCACCTGCGTGCGATCGCCGGACATCGCCGTACAGCGGACCGAGCCCGGCCCCCGCAGGATCTTGCCGCAGTGCACCACCCGTACCTCGAACGGGGGGTTGACCTTGACGACACGCAGTTCGTCGCGCAGGGACGCGGGGCCGAGCGCGGTGATCGCCTCGACCAGGCTGCCCTCGCCGCCGTCGCCCTCGACCACGCGGACCTTGGTGAACGGGATCCACTGGGACTGGCCCTCCCAGTTGAGGAAGGCATCGAAGACCTTGGCCGCCGGCGCGTTGACGATGACGGTCGCGGTCACCTCGCCGGTTCCGGGGCGTGCGGCATCGCCGAGGCCGTCGACCGGCCCGGTAGCGCTCACCGCGGCTCCGCCGCCGGCTCGGACTCCTTGCTGTCGGCGCTCTCGGCGGCCGCGGCGGCCTTGGGCGGCGGCGCCTCGTCCTCCGGCGGCGCGGCCACGTCGAGCTCGATCACCGGACTGTCGGCCTTGGCCGGCGGGACGGCGCTCGGCGCGATCGCGGCCTCGCGGGCCTTGCGCAGCGCGTCCGCGTCCGCGACGCGACCCTCGCGCAGGGCGACGACCTCGGCCTCGAGCACGCTGATCAGCTCACCCTTGTAACCGATGTCGTACGCCGCGCGCTGCAGCGCCTGGTCGACCTGCCCCATGCGATAACCCCGCCAGGCCGTGTCGAACTTCGTCTCGGCGATGTCGTCCTCGCCGAGCGGGCGGTCGCTCGGCAGCGGCACGGCACGGCCGTCGGGCTCGACCGGGGTCAATCCGGAATCGCCTCCGCTCAGCATCACGGTCACGCCGAAGACGATCGCGGCGACCACCAAGGCGACCACGACGAAGAGGAGAAGCTGACCCATGCGCACGATGTTGGCATGCCCACCTTTTCCTGGCGAGTCCGCCACCCCGGACGGAACGCCGAAGTCGGGTCAGGTCCAGGTCAGGATCTTTTTTCGCCAGGCGTAGAGGATGCCCAGCGCGAGCACCGCCACGAAGATCGCCATCTCGGTCACGGTGGCCGCGCCGAATCCCGGGCGATCGAAGACCACCGCCCACGGGAAGAGAAAAACGGCTTCTACGGCGAAAAGCACATAGAGGTACGCGTACACGTAATAACGGATCTGCGCCTGTGCCCAGTCGCCGCCGACGGGATCGATGCCGCTCTCGTACGAGATGAACTTGCCGGGCGGGTTCGCCGGACGCCCCGGCCGGAGCAGCCGGTTGGCCGAGAACGCGCCGACGAAGACGACGACGCCCGCGCCGATCACCAGGCCGAGCGTGGCGTACGAACCGAGGTAGCCGTCCACGATCAGGCAGCTTAGTTCACCGAAGTGAGGCGGATGACCCGCCGCATGGTGGACTCGGGTGGATCGAGCAAGCATTGCCTAAGTACTGTGGTCAACGGCCTTCGGCCGGTGGTAAGGACCGCCGACGTAGGCTGGAACTGACTATTGCGGGCCGGCCCATCGACGTGCGTAACCCGAAAGCCGGCGCCTGTTGGAGGTTGAGACCGTGACCGCTGGAGCAAAGCGAGTCGAGCAGCTGGACCGGGTGGTCATCCGGTTCGCGGGCGACTCGGGCGACGGCATGCAGCTGACCGGTGACCGGTTCACATCCGAGACTGCTCAGCTCGGTAACGACATCTCCACGCTGCCCAACTTCCCGGCCGAGATCCGCGCACCAGCGGGCACGCTGCCGGGCGTGTCGAGCTTCCAGGTGCACTTCGCCGACTACGACATCCTCACGCCCGGCGACGCGCCGAACGTGCTGGTCGCGATGAACCCGGCCGCGCTCAAGGCCAACCTCGCCGACCTGCCGTCGGGCGCCGACATCATCGTGAACACCGACGAGTTCACCAAGCGAAACCTGGCGAAGGTCGGATATGTGACCAGCCCACTCGAGGACGGCTCGCTCGACGAGTTCGCGGTGCACCCGGTCGCGCTGACCTCGATGACGGTCGGCGCGCTGAGCGAGCACGGCGTCTCGAAGAAGGACGCCGAGCGGGCCAAGAACATGTTCGCCCTCGGGCTGCTGAGCTGGATGTACTCGCGCCCGTTCGAGTCGACGCTGCGGTTCCTCGAGCGCAAGTTCGCCAAGCGCCCCGACCTGGTCGCCGCCAACAAGGCCGCCTTCCAGGCCGGCTGGAACTTCGGCGAGACGACCGAGGACTTCTCGGTCCGCTACGAGGTCAAGCCGGCGAAGATGCGCCCGGGCACGTACCGGAACATCACCGGCAACCAGGCGCTCGCGCTCGGCCTGGTCGCGGCCGGGGTCCGGGCCAAGCTGCCGGTCTTCCTCGGCGCCTACCCGATCACGCCGGCCTCCGACATCCTGCACGAGCTGTCGAAGCACAAGAAGTTCGGCATCACGACCATGCAGGCCGAGGACGAGATCGCGGCGATCGGCGCGGCGCTGGGAGCGTCGTACGGCGGCTCGCTCGGAGTCACGACGACGAGTGGTCCCGGCGTCGCGCTCAAGGGCGAGACGATCTCGCTGGCCATCGCGCTCGAGCTGCCGCTGGTGATCGTCGACGTGCAGCGCGCCGGCCCGTCGACCGGCATGCCGACCAAGACCGAGCAGGCCGACCTCAACATGGCCCTGTACGGGCGACACGGCGAGGCGCCGCTCGCGGTGATCGCGCCGAAGTCGCCGTCGGACTGCTTCCACGCCGCGATCGAGGCGGCCCGCATCGCGCTGACCTACCGCACGCCGGTCATCCTGCTCTCCGACAACTACGTGGCCAACGGCTCCGAGCCCTGGCTGCTGCCCTCGTCGGAGGAGCTGCCCGACTTGTCGGTGCAGTTCGCGAGCGCGCCGAACGGCGAGGACGGCCGGTTCCTGCCCTACCTGCGCGACCCGTCGACGATGGCCCGGCCGTGGGCGATCCCGGGCACGCCGGGGCTCGAGCACCGCATCGGCGGCCTCGAGAAGGCCGACAAGACCGGCGACATCTCGTACGACCCGGCCAACCACGAGTTCATGGTGCGTACGCGCGCGGCCCGCATCGAGGCGATCGAGGTGCCCGACGTCGAGGTCGAGGACGCCGACGAGAACGCCCGGGTGCTGGTGCTCGGGTGGGGGTCGACCTACGGCCCGATCGGCGCCGCCTGCCGGGCCCTGCGCCAGCGTGGCCTGCCGATCGCCCAGGCTCACCTGCGGCACCTCGCTCCGCTGCCGGGCAATCTCGGTGAGGTGCTCAAGGCGTACGACAAGGTGGTCGTCCCGGAGATGAACCTGGGGCAGCTGGCCCATGTGATCCGGGCCAAGTACCTGGTCGACGTCGTTCCGTTCAACCAGATCAGCGGCCTGCCCTTCACCGCCGCGACGCTGGAAAGCATGCTCGAGGACGTGGTCAAGAATGGCTAGCCCCACCGTTGAGTTGAAGCTCACCGCCAAGGACTTCAAGTCCGACCAGGAGGTCCGCTGGTGCCCCGGCTGCGGTGACTACTCGATCCTCGCGGCCATGCAGCGGTTCATGCCCGAGCTCGGCATCCCGCGGGAGAAGATCGTCTTCATCTCCGGCATCGGGTGCTCCTCGCGGTTCCCGTACTACATGAACACGTACGGGATGCACTCCATCCACGGTCGTGCGCCGGCCATCGCCACCGGTCTCTCGTCGTCCCGCCCCGACCTCTCGGTCTGGGTCGTGACCGGCGACGGCGACGCGCTCTCGATCGGCGGCAACCACCTGATCCACGCGCTGCGCCGCAACGTGAACCTGAAGATCCTGCTGTTCAACAACCGGATCTACGGCCTCACCAAGGGTCAGTACTCGCCGACCTCGGAGATCGGCAAGATCACGAAGTCGACGCCGGCCGGCTCGGCCGACTCGCCGTTCAACCCGCTGTCGCTGGCGCTCGGTGCCGAGGCCACCTTCGTGGCCCGCACGATCGACTCCGACAACAAGCACCTGCAGTCGGTGCTGCGCGCGGCGGCCGAGCACGAGGGCAGCGCGTTCGTCGAGATCTACCAGAACTGCAACATCTTCAACGACGGCGCCTTCGAGCTGATCAAGGACGCGTCCACCCGCGACGACCACCTGATCCGCCTCGAGCAGGGCCGCCCGATCACGTTCGGCTCGGAGAACCAGTTCTCGGTCGTGCACCCGGCCGGCGGCTTCGGCCTGTCGGTCCGCGACTCGGGCTCGCTGGGCGGCGAGTCCCCGGTCGTGCACGACGCCACCGTGGACGATCCGGCGTACGCGTTCGCCCTGTCCCGCCTGTCCGGCTCGGACCTGTCGACCACTCCGATCGGCGTGTTCCGCGACGTCCGGCGGCCCACGTACGACCAGTTGCTGCAGAAGCAGCTGACCGACGCGAAGGCGAAGGCCGCGGGAACGCCCGACCAGATGCTCGACGAGCTGCTGAACGCGGCCGACACCTGGACCATCCTCTAGGGACCGTCGATGGCATGCGCGCTCCCACGGCGGTACGGAACGCGCTAAGCTCACCCCCTCTTCGACTTCGGGGGTCGCCGCGATGACCGACGAAAAAGATCTGCGCGCGCTGCTGGACACCGGCGTGCCCCACTCTGCACGGTTGTGGAACTACCTGCTCGGCGGCAAGGACAACTTCGCCGCCGATCGGGAGGCGGCCGAGTATGCGCTGAAGCTCATGCCCGAGCTCGTCCAGTCCGCCCGCGCCAACCGCGAGTTCCTCGGCCGCGCCGTGCGCTATCTGGCCACCGACGCCGGCATCCGGCAGTTCCTCGACATCGGCACCGGCCTGCCCACCGCCGGCAACACCCACGAGATCGCGCAGGGCGTCGCCTCCGACAGCCGGATCGTCTACGTCGACAACGACCCGATGGTGCTCGTGCACGCCCGCGCCCTGCTGGTGAGCACGCCCGCGGGCGCCACCGACTACATCGACGCCGACATCCGCGACACCACCGCGATCCTCGACGGCGCCGCCGCGACCCTCGACTTCGCCGAACCGGTGGCGGTCATCCTGTCCGGGATCCTGAACTTCATCGTGGACGACGCCGAGGCCGACGCGATCGTCGCCCGCCTGGTCGAGGCCATGGCGCCCGGCAGTCACCTGGTCGTCTCGCATCCGACCGAGGAGGTCAACGGGCCGGCCGTACGGGAGTCGATGCGCCAGTGGAACGAGAGCGGCGCCGCGCCGATCAAGGCCCGCACGCGTGACGAGATCGCGGCGTTCTTCGACGGCCTCGAGCTGCTGGAGCCCGGCGTCGTCACGTGCACGGCTTGGCGGCCCGACAATTCCGGAATATCCGACAAGGTGTCGGAGTTCGCCGGCGTAGCGATCAAGCGGTCGTAGTCGGATCAGACGCTGACGCCGACCGCGCTGTCCTCGGCCCGGATGTAGACCAGCATGTCGCCGGTCTCGATGGTCATCGCCTGCTCCCCGCCCAGCGGCAGCACCTTGCCGCGCCGGATCAGGGCCACCACCAGCGTGGACAGCTCGCGCGGATTCTGACCGACCTCGCTGCGCTCCGCGCTCCGCATGGCCAGCGCCATCCCCTGCCCGGGCGTCAGCAGGTCCTCCACCACATCGATCAGCGGCGGCGCCGTCGTGGTGAGGCCGAGCAGCCGCCCCGCGGTCGCCGACGAGACGATCACGTGGTGGGCGCCGCTCTGCTTCAGGAGCGCGGCGTTCTCCTGCTCCCGGACGGCGGCGATGATGCGGACCTGGCCGGCGGTCAGTTGACGTACGGTCAAAGTGATCAGCACCGACGCCTCGTCACTGTCCGTCGCGATGATGACGGCCTTGCAGTTCTTGACGTCCGCCTCGTTGAGCACTGACGAGCGGGTCGCGTTGCCCTCGATCGCCGTCAGCCCGTTCGCGGTGGCCTGCCGGATGCCCGCCTCGCGGTTCTCGACGACGACGATGCGTGACTTCTCGTAGCCGTTCTCCATGAGCGCGGCGACCGCGGCCCGGCCCTTGGTGCCGTACCCGCAGACGATGACGTGGTCCTTCAACTTTCGCCTCCACCGGCCGACCCGCAGGCTGTTGCGGTACTGGTCGGTGAGCACCTCGAGGGTGGTGCCGACCAGGATGATCAGGAAGAGCACCCGCGCCGGGGTGATCACCAGGACGTTCACCAACCGAGCCTCGGGGGTCACCGGGGTGATGTCGCCGTAGCCGGTCGTGGAGAGCGACACGACCGCGTAGTAGAAGCAGTCGAGCAGGGTGAGGCCATCACCGTTGACGTCGCGGTAGCCGGTCCGGTCGGCATAGATCACGGCGACCGTGAACAGGACCAGCGCGACGGCCAGCCCGACCCGGATGGCGAGCGCGCGCAGAGGTCCCTGGCGGACCAGGGGCAGATGGATCATTTCTCGTCCCGCACACGCACACCATAGCGGCCTGCCACAGACCCGCCCTCCAGGACATCACATAAACGATCGTTAAGGAATACCCGCCGGTAGCTTCACGCGCGAGCCGCAAAGTCAATCGACAAACCTATATGCGTACGGGCGGGAAAGCTGAAACTGCCTCATGACCCGACGCATCCTCCTCGTTCTGGTCCTCACCCTGGCCGTACTCGTCCCCGCGAGCGCGGCCGCCGCGGCCACCACCGACAAGGCGACCGTCCTCGCCGGTTGGACCCAGCCCACCGCGGCCAGCACCAACGCCTGGAACGCGGCCCGCCTCGACCGCGCGCCCTGGCAGTCCTACAACTTCGACTGGTCCACCGACTACTGCTCGGCCAGTCCCGACAATCCCCTCGGCTTCCGCTTCGACCTGTCCTGCTGGCACCACGACTTCGGCTACCGGAACTACAAGGCCATCGGTCAGTTCCCGGCCAACAAGGACCGGGTCGACAGCATGTTCTACGCCGATCTCAAGCGGGTCTGCGCCACGTACAGCGCCGTGGTCCGCCCGGCCTGCTACAGCCTGGCCTGGACGTACTACGAGGCCGTGCACAACTTCGGCTCGCTCGCCGCGGTGAAGCAGGCCGACATCAATCGAGCGTCAGCCCTGATGAAGAAGTAGCGAACCGAGCGGCGCCGTCCTCGAGGTCGGGGTGCTCGACCGCCAGGGCCATCGCCACGATCCGATCAAAACCGAGACCCCAGCCATCGGCGTACGCGACATCGAAGGCCGCGTCGCCGAGGGAGGTGCGGAGAGCGACCTGCTGCGCCGACCAGAAGCGTCCGAACATCTCGGTACGCCGGGCGCCGCGGGCCGCCTCCGCCCCGCCGAAGAGCACGGCCGCCATCACCGCGTCCCCGCCGAGCGCGCAGCGCACCGCGATCGCCGCCACCGCGTCGGCCGCCTCGCCGCCGAAGCCGTGCCGCAGCCGCGACCGCAGCGCCACCACCAGGTGGTCGTGGGCGGCGACCAGGTCACCGCGGCGCAGCGCCACCATGCCGAGCAGCCAGTCGACGGTCCGCCGCCCACGGTCCTCGGAGCGGCCGGCCTCCAGCTGACGGGCGCCGCCGAGCAGCTCGGCCGCCTCGTCGATCGCGTCCCGACGCCACAGCAGCTCGGCCAGCGTCACCACGGCCGGCAACGCCGCGCCCGCCGCCCCGGAGCGCTCGGCCAGCACGATCACCTCGCGGCAGAACTGCTCGGCCTCGTCGTAGTGCCGCTGGTCCAGCAGCGTGTGCCGGTGCCCGCCCAGCGCCCGGATCAGCAGGTCCTGGTCCTCGGTGGCGCGCGCGATCCGCTCGGCCCGGTCGAGGAAGCGGATCCGCTCGTCGGCGTCGTCGGCGAGCCCGGCGTGGGTGAGGTAGGCGCGGGCCAGGTCGGCCGGGGCAACCTCGGCCTCGTCGAGCCGCCGGTACAGCCGGAACAGCAGGTCACGAGCCTCCCGGGCGCCGCCGTGCTCACGCCACCACGGGTCGAGCGCGACGGCTAGGCGCAGCCCGGCGCTGACGGCGCCCTCGGAGGCGGCCCAACGCAGCGCGGCCCGCCACTCGCCCACGAACGGCGCGAGGCCGGTGAGCGAGACGGTACGCGGCTGGCCGTCGGTGTCCACGGTGACCGCGTCCAGCGTGTGCATCGACCAGGCGACGTGGCGGTCCCGCGCCGAGCGCTCGTCGCCGGCCGCGGTGAGCTGCCGGGCCGCGTACGCCCGAACCTGCTCCGACATCCGGTAACGCGGCCCGGGAACGACCTCGATCAGGGACTTCTCGGTGAGCTCCGACAGCGACCCGAGCGCGTCCGGCCCGCACCACTCGACCGTGGACAGGTCGACCGGGCCGGCGAAGACCGACAGCCGCCGCAGCAGCCCGGCCGCGCGCACCGTGAGCGTCCGATAAGACCAGTCGAGGCAGGCGGTGATGCTGTCGTGCCGCTCCCCGGGCTCGGCGTCGACCGGATCGAGCGCCGCAATCGGATCGTCCAGCCGCGCCGCGAGCTGCCCCGCCGAGAACAGCCGCATCCGGGCGGCGGCGAGCTCGATCGCGAGCGGGGAACCGTCCAGCCGCGCCGCCACCCGCGCCAGGTCCGTGCTCTCCTCGACCGGGCCGGGCCGTCCGCCGCGTGCCGCCTCCGAACGCTCGGTGAGCAGCGTGAACGCGTCGGCCGGCGACAGCGGCGGGATGCGCCAGACCACCTCGCCGTGCACCCCGAGCGGTTCCCGCCCGGTGACCAGCACATCCACGCCCGGGCAGGCGGCCAGCAGCCGTCGCACCAGACCGGCGCAGGCGGCAGGGGCGACGTCGCAGGTCTGCAGGATCACCAGCATCCGCCGGTCACGGCAGTGCTCCAGCAGCGTGTCGAGCATCGGGCGGCCCGGCTCGGCGCGCAGACCGAGGGCCGCGGCGAGGGCGGGGGCCAGGCCGGTTGCCGCGCTCACCGCATCGACGTTCCAAATTCCTTGCGGGTACGCGGTGAGCACCTGCTCCCCCACGGCCAGGGCCAGCCGGGTCTTCCCCGCCCCACCCGGCCCGGCCACGGTCACGATCCGGTGCCGGGTCAGCAGGTCGGCGATCTCGGCCACCTCGGCCCGGCGCCCGACGAAGGAGGTGAGCGGGGCGGGCAGATTGTGCTGGGCGGCGCCCGGCGTACGCGGGCGCGGGAAGTCACGGTCCAGACCCGCCGCCACCACCTGGAAGAGGCGCTCGTCGTCGTCGAAGCCGCGCAGCCGGTGCGGGCCGAGGTCGAGCAGGTCCACGCCGGCCAGACAGGTGGCGACCGGGTCGTCGAGCGGTCGCTCCACCGTGATGGTGGCGGCTTTCCCCCGTCCCGGCAGCGCGATCGGCGCCGCCGGGAGCGGACCGAAAGGGACGGAGACCCCGGCGGTGAGTACGGAGAAGACGGTCGCCCCCGAGCAGAGGATCTGACCACCGTGCGCGGCCGCCGCCACCCGCGCCGCCCGGTGCACCTCGACGCTCGCGTACTCGTCGCCGATCGGCTTGGCCGGTCCCGTGTGCATGCCCATCCGGACTTTGGGCATCGCTTCCGGGGTCGGCCATTCGTGTGCGGACAGTCGCCGTTGAGCCTCCACACAGGCTGCGAGGGCCGCGCCCGCTTCGTGAAACGCCACGAAGAAAGAATCACCCTCAGTAAAAAGCTCAACACCGCCGAAATCACTCAGCGTATCACGCAGTAACGTTCTGTGAGCACCCAAGACGTGGCCGTAGTCATCACCCAGCATTCGGGCCAAACGTGTCGAGCCTTCGATGTCGGTGAACATAAAGGTCACCAGCCCACTCGGCAGCTCGGTCCGTCCCGACACGGTGAACCTCCGCCTCCTTCTAGGAAGTCGTGTCTCATGCTGCCGTATCACAGCGTAACTGTGCATCGTAGAAACGGACGGTAACGATCTACCCGCCACGACCGACCCTGGACGGAGGACATTCCCCCGTAGGTCATCGACGTTCTCTATGCACTACGCGTGACGTAACGAAATGGATCGAGCCAAGACACGCCGCAGTCGGCCACTTCCGGCCGACCGTTCGGCCGTACCCGCAAGAGTCGCGCGAGCGCCCTCTCTCCACGTCGCACAGTCACAACCCTGCGTAGCCACAACCCCACCGAAGATCGACCGCCGGGACCATATTGAACGCCCAGCGCCCAGGACCACCCCTACTGAACAGGAACATACGACGCGCAACGCCCGCCGCCCGCCCGCACGGAGCCCCACCCACCCATTGGGATCACCCACCGCCGCAGCCGACCCGAGCGCGTTGCCCATCAGGCCCGCATCTGAAGCCGCGCAAAGCCGCACAGCCCTCCGGAGCCAGCCCTTGTGAGCCCGCACCCCGCGCTAGCGCACCATGAGCCCACACCTCTCGGGCCCCGCTCACTTGCGCCCTCGAACCCCGCGCACCCCTGACCGCCGCGCACCCCGCGCTAGCGGATCCTGAGCCCACGCCCCACGAGCCCGCTCACCTAGGCCCTCGAACCCCGCGCTCGCGCACCCCTGAGCACCGCGCACCCCGCACCAGCCGATCCTGAGCCCCACGCCTCAGGCCCACGCCTCAGGCCCACGCCTCAGGCCCACGCCTCAGGCCCACGCCTCAGGCCCACGCCTCAGGCCCACGCCTCAGGCCCACGCCTCAGGCCCACGCCTCAGGCCCATGCCCTCGGGCCCCGCACCTCCGAGCCTTCGCAGCCCGCGCCGCGCACGCATCCCTGAGCAGCGCACACCCTCAGCCCCGCACGAGCGGCCCCCGCGACCAGCCTCCCCGGCCCGGCAACCAGCCGCCGGGCAGTCAGCAGCCGCAAGCGCCGCCGCAACAGCCGCCGCCGGATGGCCTCGGAGCGGCAGCCGAACCCGCACCGCCGCCTCGGCCCGTCACGGCGACCGTGGAAAGCAGCTTGACCGTGTCGTCGTGGCCCTGAGGACACGGCATGGGCGCGGACGCCTCCCGCATCGGGCGGCTCACCTCGAACGTGTCGCCACAGGCGCGGCACCGGAACTCGTAACGCGGCATGAGGAAAGACTAGGCCCCCGGTACGACAGAAACGCAGCCGGCAACCCCGCCTGTTCGGATGCGTTTCGCGGCCCTCTACGCGGCCTCTTGTTACGGGCTTCGTGCGGGTATGGTCGGGGCCGTGGCGAACGGGCGGGAGACACCGGTAGGGCAACCTGAGCTGCGCGCGGCCGCGCCGCACCAGGGCGGTCCACTGGGCAGCTCGGGCGCCGCGCCGGACCTGGCGAGCCCTCAAACCACGCACGCCGACGCCAAACGCCCGTCGGATGTGTCGGTTAGCGGCGACAATTCCGACATGGCGGGCAAGCACCGGGTAGCGGCAAAGGGTGCGGCCCCAGGCGCCAGTGACGCGGCCAGGCCCGGCGCTTCCGTCGGGACCGCTGACAAGCCGACGGAGACACCCAGCGCGGCCGGGACAGACACGACCGCGACCAACACGACCGCGGACGCCAAAACCGGCGAAGCGGGCAAGGACACGGTCGGCCCGACCGAGACCTCGAAGCTCGGAGACGCCGACAGCGACAAGACCCTGGTGGCCGGCGACAAAGCGGCCACAGCGACAGCACCGGCAGCAGCGGCAGCAGGACCGGCGGCAGAAGCACCGGCCCCAGCGCCAGCCGGACCGGCGGCAGACGCGGCCACACCGACAGCAGCCGCCCCGACGGCAGGGGCAGCGGCACCGACCGCAGGGGCACCCAAGGCAGGGGCACCCACGGCAGGGGCACCCACGGCAGGGGCACCCACCGCAGGGGCAACCGCACCGACCGCAACAGCACCCGCCGCAGGGGCAACCTCACCGACCGCAGCGGCCGCGCCGACGGTGGTGACGCCGCTTCGGCGGGCCAATCCGGTTCGGGTGGTTCGGCAGGCGGGGCGTAGCACCTCGGACTGGGCCAAGCGACCCAGCGGCCGGCTCGTGCTACCGGGAATCGTGGCGCTCCTTCTGCTGGGAGCCGCGGTGGCGGCGGGGGCTTACCTCGTACCGCAAGCTCTCGAAGCCGCACCCACGCCCAGCGCAACGCCTCTGTTCCCGGGTGGCGCGGGGGCCGCGACGGCGCCGGCGGGAAGTCTCCCGGCCGGTCTGCCCACCGACTCCGCGCCGGTCGGCGCCTCCGGCCTGCCCAACCCGGCCACCACCGCGCCGATCCAGCCCGCGCAGAACGGCGCTCGGCCGGCCGACGCGCTCGCCGGATGGGCGCAGCAGGTCGGCACCAAGGTTGGCATCCCGGTCGTTGCCGTGCAGGCCTACGGCTACGCCGAGCTGGTCGTCGCCAAGACGATTCCGTCCTGTCACTTGAGCTGGACCACGATCGCGGCGATCGGCAAGGTCGAGTCGGCCCACGGCAGCGCCAACCATGCGGTGCTGGGGGCGGACGGGTCGGTGCAACCGCCGATCTACGGGCTGCCGCTGGACGGCAAGGGCGGGCGCCAGCTGATCCGGGACACCGACCAGGGCACCATCGACGGCGACACCACCTATGACCGGGCGGTCGGGCCGCTGCAGTTCATCCCGTCCACGTGGCAGCAATACAAGGTGGACGCGGACAACAACGGCGTGGCCGACCCCAACGACATCGACGATGCGTCACTGACGGCGGCCGTCTACCTGTGTCAGGGCGGGCGCGACATGTCCAAGGCGGAGTCGTGGTGGGACGGGATCCTCTCCTACAACGCTGTTCAGCCGTACGCTCAAAAGGTTTTCGAAGCCGCCAATGACTACGGACAACGCAGTCGCTGACTGTGACGGCACCCGCACATTTACGTGTGGGGACCTTCCCTGAAGGTCCGCTTACCGGCAAGCTGTACGGGTGAGGGTGCGAGAGTGGGATCCCCGGTCAGCGTCGGCAGGGGAGATCCGATCGCTCGTGGAGACGTTGAACGCGGTCCTGGCCGCGGATCTCCCGGACGATCCACCGTGGCAGGACGTCCAGGTCAGGGAATATCTGGCGGAGACCGTGCCGGGCGAGCGCCGGATCAGCTGGGTGGCCGAGGACGACCGTCTCCCCGAGGGCGAGAGCGAGATCTTCGCCCACGTCAGCATCCTGCTGCTCGGTGACATCGGCGTGCTCGAGGTGCTGGTCAAGCCGTCGCTGCGCCGTCGCGGGCTGGGCCGGCAGCTGGTCGCGGTGGCCGCCCGCCGCGCCTACCTGGAGGGTTTCTCGTCGATCGGTGTCGAGGCGATCGGCGACACCCCGGCGATACCGTTCTACGAATCGCTGGGCTTCGAGCGGGAGTACGTCGAGACCCGCAGCGTGCTCAACCTCGACACCGTGGACTGGCCCGCGCTCACCGAGATGGCCGACGGCATCGCGGCCGGCTATCGGGTCGAGTTCCACCCCGGCGGACCGCCCGAAAAGCTTCTCGAGGCGTACGCGCAGGCGAAGCTCGAAGCGCAGGACGACGACGATGATCTCGACCTCGCGCCGCGCTCGTCCGATCCCCAGCGCCTGCGTGACTCCCTGGAGACCCTGCACAAGCGCGGCCTGAAGCCCTACATCGTGCTCGCCATCCACGACGCCACCGGGGTCGTGGCCGGCCTCACCGAGGTGGTCGTGCCCGCCCAGCACCCGGAGCGCGCCGACCAGTACGACACGATCGTCGTCCGCTCCCACCGCGGCTACGGCATCGACCGGGCGATCAAGTCGCGCATGCTCTTCGAGCTGCGCGCGGCCGAGCCCGGCACCCGCGAGGTCCAGACCTGGAACGCCCACAACAACGAGTCGATGCTCAAGGTCAACGCCGAGCTGGGCTACCAACCCGACCGGGACTGGTACGAGTACGGCGTCGACGTGGCCCAGCTGGTCCAGCTGCTCGAGCCGGTCGAGTAGCGGGCCCGGTCACGCGACCGGGCTCAGCCACCCCGGCAGCGGCGAGGCGGGCAGATGCTGACGCCAGCGGTCCGCCACCGTCGACGAGTCGGGCAGGCCAGGGCGGGCGCCCACAGCGCTGGAGGCGGAGAGCGCCATGACGTACGCGAAGTTGGCCGCCTCTCCCGGCGGCGCCCCGCGGAGAAGGCCGAACAGCATGCCGGCGGCCAACGCGTCGCCGGCCCCGGTGGCGTCGAGGATGTCGTGGTGTGACAACTCGCCGTCGGGCTGAGCGAACCCCTGCATGCTCGTCCAGCCGTAGCCCATGACGACGTAGTCGCGCCGGGAACCGGCCACGAGCTCGGCCGGCCGCTTGACGACGAGGATCAGCGGCTGCTTGCTGGCCGACGCGGCACGCCACGCGAAGAGGGATCGCATCTGATCCTCCATGCGGGTGCTGACGGCGGCCGTTCCCAGGTTGGTGCGCCGGAGCAGCGAGTCGAGCTGTTGCTCGTACATGAACAGCAGGTTGGCCCGGCCGAGGATCGACGCTATGCGGTCACCTCCGAGCTTCGAATACAGGGAACCGGGCGTGAACGACAGGACTGTGTCGTCGTCCAGCTCGGCCACGAGCCGCTCCTGCAGGTTCCTCTCGTCGGCGCCGACGAACGACGAGAGATGCAGAATGCGATGCCCGGCGACGGCGGACATGAGCTCCCGGAACAGTCCGCGGTCCTTCACCACGGCGGCGAGGCGGTTGTTCACCCCGGCGTGCGGATAGATGCTGCGTGCTCCGGCATGCTCGGTCAGCACGTACGCGCTGCCGCTGCCCAGCTCCGGGTCGTCGATGTTCAACAGATGCTCCACGCCGACGCCGTCCGCCACCAACGCGCTTCGGAGCTCACGGCCTTGCTCGTCTTCGCCGACGGCGCCGACGACGCTCACCCGCACGCCAAGCCGCCCCAGCCCGGCGACGGTGTTGGCACCCGAGCCGCCGGGCGCACGCATCGGCCGGGCGATCTCGATCTCGTCGTCCGCAACGATCTTCGGCACCCGCAGCAGCGTGTCCATGTTGTGCGCGGTGATCGCGAGGACGTCGCCGGTGCGCCTGCTGGTCCGCTGGAGGCGTGCGTGCAACTCGGCGAACACTCCGTCGGGGCCGGCCGACGTCGTCGCCGGCCGGGCACCGCGCCTCTCGTCCAACCTCTGCATATGCACCCGCTCCCACGCCTCGCCCCACCACCGCTGCTCCTCGGCCGAGGCGCCGAGGGCAATGACAATGGCGTCGAGTGTGTCAGCTGGAGCCAGGCTTTTGCCGCTCAGATAGCTGTTGATTGTGGATTTGCTCGTGCTCGGCAGGTTGAGGCGCCGGGTCAGCTCGGCCTGCGAGACGTGCCGGCGCCCGGAACCACGGGCCGCGCGTGCGGCGAGCAGAGCCAGCTCCCGGGTCATCGACGGCAGGTCACGAACTCGACGTGGGTCCGGACCGGCCGTTCCCGATCCCCCAGCTTCGATGACCACGCCCACCCCGCGTTGTCAGACCCGCGCCGTTCAGCGCTCCCGGCCCGCGTCCAGAATCGGCCAGATCCGTCCAGATCCCACCCGCATTCGAACACGATGACATTTCATGTCCAGTACCCGGATGTTTCCGGATCCACTCGCATCGTCATCGTCCCGACACGGTACGTCCGCGACAACCACGTCGCGGACGACTCCGCACCGGTCGTAATCCGACGGTCCCCGAGAAAGCAGGTGGCAACCGATGCTCAGCTACGCACTCTCCCCCGAAGCACCGAACGGCCTGCTGCTGGTGGCCACGCTCGCCGTGCTGCTCGCGTTCTGGCTGCTGGCGAAGGCGGTCGCGCCGGTGGCCGCAGTGCTGCGCAGCCTCGCTGCCGGCGTCCTGGCGTGCGTCGTCCTCGGCGCCGCGCTCGCCCTGCTGACGGTGGCCGTCGCCGGACGGTGACGGTGACGGTGACGGTCGCGGGACGCGGACCGTGACGGTGGCGGTCGCGGGACGCGGACCGTAACGGTGGCCGTCGCCGGGCGCCGGCCGGCGTCAGTAGCGCAGGCGCTGGGCCACCTCGGTGGCCCAGTAGGTCAGGATGATCTGCGCGCCGGCTCGTTTGATCGCTGTGAGGGACTCGGTGATGGCTCGGTCACGGTCGATCCAGCCGTTGGCCGCGGCGGCCTCGACCATCGCGTACTCGCCGGAGACCTGGTAGGCGGCGACCGGGATCGTGACCCGGTCGCGGACGGCGGCGATCACGTCGAGGTAAGGCAGGGCCGGCTTGACCATGACGATGTCGGCGCCCTCGGCTACGTCCAGGTCGACCTCGCGCAGGGCCTCGCGCAGGTTGGGCGGGTCCTGCTGGTACTGCCGGCGGTCGCCCTGCAGCGACGACTCGACGGCGGCGCGGAACGGGCCGTAGAAGGCGCCCGCGTACTTGGCCGCGTAGGCCAGGATCGACGTGTCCTGGAAGCCCGCTTTGTCCAGGGCGCGGCGGGCGGCCCCGACCTGGCCGTCCATCATCCCGGAGGCACCCAGCATGTGGGCGCCGGCGGACGCCTGCGCGACCGCCATCTCGGCATAAATGGCCAATGTCGCGTCATTGTCGACGGAGCCGTCCGCGGCCAGCACGCCGCAGTGCCCGTGCGAGGTGAACTCGTCGAGGCACAGGTCGCTCATGATGACCGTCGAGTCGCCCACCTCGGCGACCAGGTCCCGGATGCCGACGTTGAGGATGCCCGCCGGGTCGAGGCCGTACGACCCGGTCGCGTCCTTGTGATCGTCGGTGGGCACGCCGTAGAGCATCAGCCCGCCGACCCCGGCCGAGACCGCCTCGTGCGCCGCCTTGCGCAGCGACTCCCGGGTGTGCTGGACGACCCCCGGCATCGACGAGATCGGCCGCGGCTCGGCCAGCCCCTCCTTCAGGAAGAGGGGCAGCACGAGCTCGGCCGGCGCGAGCCGGTTCTCCTCGACCAGGCGCCGGATCGCCGGGGTGCGACGGAGGCGGCGAGGGCGGATGTCCGGGAAGGACGACATCACGGCTCCAAACGATTAACGGAAGCGCAGAGCGGTAGGTCCCTGAACCTTGGAGCCGCGGCGCTGCTTGGCCGGCATCGCGGCCAGCTTCTCGCGCAGCTCGATCGCGTACGACGCGAGCGCCTCGACCAGGTCCGGCACGGAAGCGTGCTGGGGCTGGACGTCGACGCGCAGGCCGAACTCGGTCGCGGTCTCGGCGGTCTTCGGGCCGATCACCGCGACGACCGTGCGGGCGTGCGGCTTGCCGGCGATGCCGACCAGGTTGCGTACGGTCGAGGACGAGGTGAAGAGCACCGCGTCGAAGCCACCCGACTTGATGGCGTCGCGGATCTCGGCCGGCGGCGGGGCCGCGCGGACGGTCCGGTACGCCGTCACATCGTCGACCTCCCAGCCGCGCTCGATGAGCCCGGCCGCGAGGGTCTCGGTGGCGATGTCGGCGCGGGGCAGCAGCACCCGGCCGACCGGGTCGAGGATCTCGTCGTGCGGGGAGAACTCGGCCAGCAGGCCCTCGCTCGACTGCTCGCCGGCCGGGATCAGCTCGGGCTGGATGCCGAACGCCCGGACCGCGTCGGCCGTGGCCTGGCCGATGCACGCGATCTTGACGCCGCCGAAGTGCCGGGCGTCGAGGCCGTGCTCGTCGAACTTCTCCCAGACCGCGCGGACGGCGTTGACCGAGGTGAAGACCACCCAGGCGTACCGGCCGTCGACCAGGCCCTTGACCGCGCGCTCCATCTGCGCGGGGGTGCGCGGCGGCTCGACCGCGATGGTCGGCACCTCGCACGGGATCGCGCCGTACGCCCGCAGCCGCGCGCTCATCGCCCCGGCCTGCTCCTTGGTCCGCGGCACGAGCACCTTCCAGCCGTACAGCGGGCGGTTCTCCCACCAGCTCAGGCCGTCGCGCTCGGCCACGTCGGCGCCGACCGTCAGCACCACCCGGCCGGTGAAGCCGAGCGCCGCGGCGACGAAGCTGTCGACGGTCGAGGCGGTCGTGTACTGCGTCTCGCCGGTGCCGTCACCGGTCACCGCGACCGGGGTGCCCGGCTCCACGCCGGAGGCGAGCAGGCCGTCACGCACGGCGGCCAGGTCACCGGCGTCGACCGCCACGGCGAACGAGCCCTTGCGCGCGGCGGCCGCCAGCGCGTCGAAGTCGAGCGCGGCCACGTCGCCGACGTCGGCTGTGGTGCGCACCGCGGGCAGCGGCACGCCGGCGTACGTCGCGACGCCCTCGGCCTGGCCGATGCCGGGCACGACCTCGAAGTGCACGGCGGTACGGGCGACGGCCTGCACCTCCTTGACCACGGAGTCGTGGCCGAAGGGGTCGCCGGCCACCAGGTGCACGGCGGACAGACCGGACTTGGCCGCGGAGAGCAGCACCTTGGCGACGTCGCCGGGCGCTCCCTCGGCCGGGCTGAACTGCGCGTCCGCCTTGGCCTCCGCCTTGATCGCGGACAGCAGGGAGTCGGGGACTCCCCGGTCGTACACCACCTGGTCGGCGTCGGTGAGCGCGGCGTGCGCGCGACGGGTCAGCAGCTCCGGGTCGCCGGGGCCGGCCCCGACGAAAGCGATGCGGCCTGCTGGCTTGCGGGCGGTGCGGGTGGTCATTCTGTGCTCCCCATCAGGGTATCGGCGCCGGCATCGAGGAGATCGGCGGCGAGCGCCTTGCCGATCTCCGCCGCGTCGGCGGGCGTTCCGGTGCGCGACAGGCGGATGGCTCGGGACCCATCCGGGCTGATCACCGCACCGCGCAGGTAGATCTCGTCGCCGGTCTCGCCCTCGGCGAGCTCGGCATGTGCCGCGACCGGGGCGGAGCACCCGGCCTCGAGCGTGGCCAGCATCGCCCGCTCCGCCACGACGGCGGCGCGGGACGGTGCATGGTCGAGCGCGGCCAGCAGCTCGACCAGGTCGGAGTCGGCCCGGCACTCCACCGCCAGCGCGCCCTGAGCCGGGGCGGGCAGCATGAGCATCGGGTCGAGCGTTTCGGTGATCTCGGCGGTGCGGCCGAGACGAGCCACGCCGGCCCGGGCGAGGACGACGGCGTCCAGATCGGCCTCGGGCCCGCGGACCCGGGCGATCCGGCTGTCGACGTTCCCGCGGATCGGCGTGACCTGCAACTCTAGGCCCAAAGCATGCAGTTGCGCGATTCGGCGCACCGCGCCGGTGCCGATCACGGAGCCCGGCGGCAGCTCGGCCAGCGTCCGGTCGCCCTTGGCGATCAGCACGTCACGGGGGTCCTCCCGGGGCGGGACGGCCGCGATGTAGAGCCCCGCGGGCACCGCGGTGGGCAGGTCCTTGTACGAGTGGACGGCGAAGTCGATCTCGCCGGCCAGCAGCGCGTCACGCAGGGCCGAGACGAAGACACCCACGCCGAGCTGAGCGACCGGGGCGCTGGAGCGGTCGCCGGAGGTGACGATCCGGACCAGCTCGACCGGCCGACCGGTGGCCGCGGTCAGCGCGTCGGCGGTCAGCTGCGACTGGGCGATGGCCAGTGCGCTGCCCCGCGTGCCAAGACGTAGTGGCGCGCTCACGCTTTTCCTCCGATCTCCGGTACGGCGTCAGCCTGGGTGGCGTGGGGAACGTCGAGGTCGAACAGCTCCCGCAGCAGAGCCGCGTACTGATCGCCGCCCGGTTCGGCGGCGAGCTGACGCACCCGGACGGTCGGCGAGTGCAGCAGCTGCTGAACGACCCGATGCAGCGTACGGGAAACGTCCGCGCGCTGCTCATCGGTGAATTCCGATCGCTTGCCGTAGAGCTTGCGCAGCTCCGCCGCCACCACGTCCTCGGCGCGGGTCCGCAGCGCGGCCACGGTCGGCGCGATGTCGGCGCCGCGCAGCCAGGCGAGGAAGTGCTCGACCTCCGCGGTCACGATCTGCTCGACGGCGGCGGTGTCGGCCGCGGCCGGCATCGCGCGCCGGGAGGCGGCCAGGCTGTCGATGTCGATCACGGTGACGCCGGGCAGGCCGGCCGCGTCGGGGGCGACGTCGCGCGGGACGGCCAGGTCGAGCACGACCAGCGGCCCGGCCGCGACCAGACGGTCCCGGGTCAGGACCGGCTCGGCCGCCGCGGTGGCGGAGATGACCAGGTCGGCGTCGCGCAGAGCGGCATCCAGCTGCTCGAACGGCACGGCCACCGCGCCGTACGCCTCGGCCAGGCGATCGGCCCGCGCCGCGCTCCGGTTGGTGATGCGCACCGGGCCGATGCCGGCCCGGGTCAGCGTGGCCACCGTCAGCGCGCCCATCGCGCCCGCCCCGATCACCAGCGCCGACCGGCCGTCCAGGTCGCCCAGCTCGGCCGACGCCACCTCGAGCGCGGCCGTGACCACGCTCTGGCCGGCCTTGTCGATGCCGGTCTCGGCGTGCGCCCGCTTGCCCACCCGCAGCGCCTGCTGCATGAGCTCGTGGAGCAGGCGCCCGGCGGTGTCGGCCTCGGTCGCCGCGTGGTACGCGTCGCGCAGCTGCCCGAGGATCTGGGCCTCACCGACCACCATCGAGTCGAGCCCCGACGACACCCGGAACGAGTGCAGCACCGCCGCCTCGTCGTAGTGCACGTAAAGGTGCCCGGCCAGCTCGGTGGCCGGGATGCCGGAGACCCCGGCGAGCACGTTGCAGACGTCGCCGAGTCCGCCGTGGAAGCCGGTCACGGCCGCGTAGATCTCCACCCGGTTGCAGGTGGACAGCACCACGGCCTCGCCGATGTAGGGCTGGCTGACGAGCTTCTGCAGAAGCGCGGGAACGGACTCCTCCGCGATGGTGAGCCGTTCCAGCGTGCTGACGTCGGCGGTGCGATAGGACGCACCGACGCTGAGCAGGTTCACGACCCGACCGCCTCCTGGTTGCCCGCCCCCGTGGCGGAACGGCCGCCCGGCAACGCGGTCAGCGACGCCTTGCGGTGCTCGTGGAATGAGAGGATCTGCAGCTCGATCGCGAGGTCGACCTTGCGCACGTCGACGTTCGCCGGCACCGAGAGCACGCACGGAGCGAAGTTCAGGATGCTGGTCACACCGGCCGCCACCAGCTCGTCGGCGACGGCCTGGGCGGCGCCGGCCGGGGTGGCGATGACGCCGATCGCGATGCTCTCCTCGACCGCGACCTGGCCCAGCTCGTCGATGTGCCGCACGGTCAGGCCGTGTATCACCTCGCCGACCTTCGCCTCGTCGGCGTCGAACAGCGCGACGATCTTGAAGCCCCGGCTCGCGAAGCCGTCGTAACCGGCCAGCGCGTGGCCGAGGTTACCGACACCGACCAGGCAGACGGCCCGGCGCTGGTCGAGGCCGAGCACGAACTCGATCTGCTCGATCAGCAGGGCGACGTCGTAACCGACGCCGCGCGTGCCGTACGACCCGAGGTGCGAGAGATCCTTGCGGAGCTTGGCCGAGTTCACCCCGGCGGCCGCGGCCAGACCCTCGCTGGAGATCGTGTCCGATCCGCCCTCGCCGAGGTTGTGCAGTGCGCGAAGGTACTCGGGCAGCCGGGCGATCGTCGCCTCCGGGAGATCCGGGAAGGCCGGGACCTGGCCCGAACCGCTGCCGGGCGTGCTTCCGTGACGCTGCTGACTCATCTGACTCCGTGCCGACGAGGTGTCGAACCTGGTGCGAGCCCTCTAACGCCCGGCTCGACCGGCTGTGATATCGGGCTCTGAAGTCACAGAGTAGGCGCTTGTGAAGGCGTGCACAAATCGCGATCTTGGTCGTACGAATGGACAAAGATCCACTATGCGTGCTAGTGGATCCCGCCCTCAAAGTATGCCCGCTGATCCGGCCGACCGGCCACCCCGCTACAACGACCGGGCTGTCGTCACCGCGTCCACGAGGGTGTCGGCTACCGGACGGCCCGACGCGCGCAGCCGGTCGGGGTGGGTGAAGCCGCCGCTGTAGAGCACGATCGCGGCGCCCACCGAGTCGGCCGCGGCCGCGTCGTCGAGCGAGTCGCCGATCAGCACGGCCTGCGATCCGTCGACACCGAGCTCGGCCAGGTGGCGGGCCAGATGACCGGCCTTGAGGTGGCCGCCGACCTCGGTGCGCAGCCCGTCCACCCGGGTGAAGACGCCGCCCAGGCCGTACGTCTCGACGGCCGGCACCAGCTCACTGTGGAACCACATGGACAGCAGCGACTGCGAGCCGGGCCACGACTTGATCGCGGTCATCGCGTCGTGCGCCAGCGTCATGTCGGTCAGGCCCAGCCGGTACGCGTCGTGGAAGATCCGGTCGAGCTCGCCGAACTCCTCCTCGTCGACCGCCCGCCCGAGGATCTCGGCGTAGAACTCGGCGACCGGCCGGCGGAACCGCGCGCGGTGCTCGTCGGGGTCGACCGCGCGGCCTCCCACCGCGGCGAACGCTTCGTTGGTCGAGGAGACGACCAGGCTGAGGTCGTCGAGCAGGGTGCCGTTCCAGTCCCAGACAAGGTGAGTGCGTGTCACGGCAGACAACCTATATGCGGGGCTCTCCCGGCTGTCGCGCCAAATCCCGCAGCAGCCGGGCCTCCTCGACCCGCCAGTAGCCGTGCTCGGCGCCGTCCAGCAGCACCACCGGCACCCGGTCGCCGTAGTCGCGCTCGAGCTCGACGTCGGAGTCGACGTCGACCCTGGTCCAGGCGCCGGGAACGATGCGGTCGAGCGCCGCCTCGGCGTCCTCGCACAGGTGGCAGCCGTCCCGGCTGATCAGGACGACCCGGTTCGGCTCGGTCACGACGTGATCTCCCTCTTGCGGACCTTGCCGATCACCGAGTGCGGAAGCTCACGCACCAGCTCGATGCTCGGCAGCTTGAAACGGGCGAGCTGCCCGGCGCAGAAGACCTGGAGCTCGGCCGGCGTGGGAGCCGGATCAAGAGCGCTCACCACGTACGCGTGGGGACGTTGCCCGGAGTCGTCGTCGGGCACGCCGACGACCGCCGACTCGGCCACTCCCGGGTGCGCGTCGAGCACCCGCTCGATCTCGGCCGGGTAGACGTTGAAGCCGTTGACCAGGATCAGCTCGCCGATCCGGTCGACCAGGTGCAGGTCGCCGTCGCCGTCCGCGTAGGCCACGTCGCCGGTGGCCCACCAGCCGTCGACGTCGGGGCCGCCCTCGCCGTCGGGCCAGTAGCCGGCGAACAGGTTGGCCCCCCGCACCACGATCTCGCCCGGGTCGGTGCCCGCGGAGTCGGCGACCGACAGGTCGAGCTCCGCCAAATCCTCCTCCGGCGATGCGGTGCCGTCTTCCCAGAGGACATCACCCGCGGCCGTACGCAGGCGGAGCGCGACGCCGGGCAAGGGGCGCCCGATCGAGCCCGTCTTGGTCCGGTCGCTGACGGCCGTGGTGGTGAGCACCGGGGCGGTCTCGGTCAGCCCGTACCCGATGATGATCGTCTTCCCGGTGGCGGCGGTGAACCGGGCGGCCTCGTCCGGCGAGAGCGGTGCCGCCCCGCACACGGCCGTGCGGACGCTGCCCAGGGCGGACCGCACCGACGGCTGTTGCGACCACGCCGCGTACATCTGCGGAACCCCGACCGTCACGGTGACCGCATGCTCCGCGATGACGCTGAGTGACGCGGCGGGGTCGAACCGGTCGATCAGGACGCCGGTCGAGCCGTGGTGCACCACCGTGCCGAGGCCGGTGTTGAGCCCGTACGCGTGAAAAAGTGGCATCGCCAGCAGCACCACGTCGTCGGGACCGACCACCGGCGGCTCGATCGCGTCCAGCTGCTCGTGGTTGGCGGCGAGGGCGGCGTGGGTCAGCATCGCGCCCTTCGGCCGCCCGCTCGTGCCCGAGGTGTAGAGCAGCACGGCGAGATTTTCGGGGGCGACTTCCGGCAGGTCACCGGTGGGTCCGGCGAGATCCGGCGGTACGCACGGCGGCGTCGGCGACCGAAGTTTGGCCGCCGTGGCCCGCTCGCCCACCACGACCGCGGCCCGGGCGTCGCCGATCACGTACTCGAGCTCGTCGGCGGTGTAGCCGGGGTTGAGCGGCACGGCGACCCGCCCGGCCCGCAACACGCCCAGGTACGTCACCACGAACTCGATCGAGTTGCCGAGCACGATCGCGACCCGCTCGCCGGGCCGGGCCAGCATCACCAGCCGCCGGGACGCCGCGTCGACCCGCCGATCGAGCTCGGCCCAGGTCAGCGTGGTGCTCGCGGTGATCAGCGCGGGGTGGTCCGGGCGGTTTCGGGCGGCGGCGGCAACCTTCGAATCCACGACCGCGAGTTTGGCACAAGGTGCCGTGAAGGGGACAGCGGACAGTCTGTCCGTCGCCTGCTCCAACGTGTCCACCATCGTGGCAGATGTTGCTTGTGTCTTGTCTGCGCCACTTCGTACTATTTTTGCGCAGCGCACACGGTGTGCGACTCCGTGTGTTCGGAGTCCGTGATACTTCGCGTCTGAGTAACGGACTCCACAGCCCTGGGTGAGGCGGATCCGGCGTTTTGCGGGTCGCCCCACCCGTTTTGCTATGAGTGATCACCCCTCATCCCGAGGAGGCCGCTGTGCCACAAAAAGCACGGAATTACTGCACTTCCACGTCTGGCGGGACGGAACTGCAGTCGGAACGGGCCCGCCGGGTTGAGGAGGCGCAGTGAGTCATGTGTACGCCGGGGACCCGTACCACCTGGCCTTTCCGAAGGGTCTGAGCGCCCTGCGGCAGTCCATCGACTCCATGATCACGAACACGATCCGCGGTGAGGGCGCCAAGCGGACCAGCAACCGCCGGCACGTCAACGAGTCGCCCGGCGTCCGGATCCCCCCGACCAATAACGCCAAGCCGCTCCCCAATGGCGGTTTGACGGGCGGCGGCCGGGTCGCGGTGCCGGGCCGGCCCGCGATGCCCGCCCAGCCGACCGCCGGGCAGCGCAGCAATCTGCCGGAGAGCCCGTCCAACGACCTGACCGTGGTCGTCCCGTCGCAGAGCACCTCCGGGCCGCCGAGCGAGAGCGAACCGCCGAAGTACCCGGCCCGCCCCGACCCGGGCGACGCCGCCGCCGAGGTGTGGGCGCTGGTCGAGCGGGCGCAGGCGGGCGAGGCCGAGGCGTTCGGCCTGATCTACGACCGGTACGTGGACACCGTCTTCCGGTTCGTCTACTTCCGGGTCGGCAACCGCCAGCTGGCCGAGGACCTGACCTCGGACACGTTCCTGCGCGCGCTCAAGCGGATCGGCAGCTTCACCTGGCAGGGCCGCGACCTGGGCGCCTGGCTCGTCACGATCGCCCGCAACCTGGTCGCCGACCACTTCAAGTCCGGCCGCTACCGCCTCGAGGTGACCACCGGGGACGTCCTGGACGCCGACCGCGAGGACCGCGGTCCCGAGGGCAGCCCGGAGTCGGCCGTCGTCGACCACATCACCAACGTGGCGCTGCTCACCGCGGTCAAGCAGCTCAACCCGGAGCAGCAGGAGTGCATCGTGCTGCGCTTCCTCCAGGGCTTCTCGGTGGCCGAGACCGCGCAGACCATGGGGAAGAACGAGGGCGCCATCAAGGCCCTCCAGTACCGGGCCGTCCGGGCGCTCGCCCGGCTGTTGCCCGAAGGGTTCCAGTGGTGACCCGGGCGCCGCACATGTCGATCTCCGTAGCACATGACCGGCCGTTCGGCCCCGTAACCGGGGGCGAGTGTCACGCGTTTGTCCGGGTGCGACCCCGGGCGGCCCTGGCGGCCCCCGGCTTTGTCGCGACCGTCGGCGACGCTGCCGACGAGACAGTCACGAGCGAGGGGAGGTGCCCGCGGTGAACTTCGATTTCCTGGACCGGCGGAGCGCCGAGCGCTTCGCGGAGCTTCTCGACGAGCAGCCCTCCGGCGTACGGCGGCACCACAGCCACGTACCGGCCGACGAGCAGCTCGCCGAACTGGTCGCCATCGGTTCCAGCCTCAAAGCGGCCAAGCCCGGGATCCAGGTCGATCCCGAGTTCCGCGTGGGCCTGCGAGCCATGCTGGTCGCCACCGCCGAGCGGGACGGCATCGGCCGTACCGCCACCGCCGTCGCGGCGGAGCCGGTCTCCGAACCGGCCGCAGCGGGCCGGGCCGGCCTGCGCGGCCTGGTCAGCGGCCGGGGTGGCCGCCGGATCCGGGCACGGGGGGCGATCGTGATCGGGGTCGCCGCCGGCGCCATGGCGGTGTCCGGCATCTCCGCCGCAAGCGAGAACGCGTCGCCGGGCGACGCGCTGTACGGGGTCAAGCGCTCGACCGAGCGCGCACAGCTGGCCATGGCCGGCTCCGACGTCAGCCGGGGTCAGCTGTCGCTGGACTTCGCCAGGACGCGCCTGGCCGAGGCCGCCGCCATGTCCGGCGACGACGCCGGCTTCGGTGGTGTGCTGGATGACATGGACGCGGACACCCGCAAGGGCGTACGCCTGCTCAACACCTCGGCCGTCGCCCACCGCGACGCCAAGCCGCTCACCACCGTCGACGCCTTCGTCGCGAGGCAGCGTCAGACGCTGGCGCCGGTGCTCGGCCGGCTCGGCCCGGCCAACCAGGAGCGGGCGCAGTCGTCGCTGTCGCTCCTGGACGCGGTCAACCGGCGCACCGACGACCTGCGGGCCGGGCTGAACTGCACCTCGGTGCTGTCGGCCGGCTCGGACGCGCTCGGGCCGAAGCTGCGCGACTGCACCACCACCGCCTCTGGCACCGGCAGCGCGCGGCCCAACGGCCGGAGCGGCAAGGTGACCACCCGTGACCCGCGCGAGTCGAAGGTCAAGCCGGAGCGGACGGACCCGGCCGCCGAGCCGACGGCCACCTCGGACGTCGCCGACCGGCCGGACACCGCCGGGAGCTCGGCCCCGCCCGGGCTGGCCCCGCTCGGTGGGACGCCGCTGACCTCGGAGTCACCGGTGACCGACAACCCGGGTGACACCGGCGACGGCAGCAGCAGCGGCGGGCTCGGTGGCCTGCTCGGGGAGCTCTTCGGGCAGGGCAGCTGACGTACGGGTTGAGAACGTGGCGAGGGGCGGTTGCCGGGAGTTACCGGACCGCCCCTCATCCGTCACTATAGGCGGATTTCACCCGCCCCTCCAGCAACATCAGATGCCGAACGGGTCCGGGCGTTTCTCCAGCAGCTCCAGCAGCGTGGCCTGGATCGTCTCGCGCACCTGGTCGGCGAGGTTGTAGACGACCATCGGGTCGTCGGCGTAGTCGGTGAGGTGCGCGGTCGGGATCGGCGGGCAGAACTGGATCATCCATTTGCTCGGCAACGGGATCAGACCGAGCGGCCCGAGCCACGGGAAGGTCGGCGTGACCGGGAAGTACGGAACGCCGAGCAGACGGGCCAGCGGCTTGACGTCGGCCAGGATCGGGTAGATCTCCTCGGCCCCGACGATCGCCACCGGGACGATCGGGGTGCCGGTGCGCAGGGCGGCCGAAACGAAGCCGCCGCGGCCGAATCGCTGCAGCTTGTAGCGGTCGGCGAAGCGCTTGCCGATGCCCTTGAAGCCCTCGGGGAAGACGCCGACCAGGTCACCCTGGCTCATCAGCCGCTCGGCGTCGGGGTTGCAGGCCACGGTCGCGCCCGACTTGCGGGCCAGCTCGCTGACGAACGGCATGCGGAACACCAGATCGGCGCCGAGCAACCGCAGGTGCCGCGCCTTGGGCGTCTGGTCGCGGATCGCCACCGAGAGCATCAGCGCGTCGAGCGCCAGCGTGCCCGAGTGGTTGCCGACCACCAGGCCACCGCCGTCGGCCGGCACGTTGTCGATGCCGAAGACCTCGGTGCGGAACCAGTCGCGGTAGAGCACGCGGAGCAGCGGATGGAAGACGGCGTCGGTGAGCTCACGATCAAAACCGAAGTCATCGACCTCGTACGCCCCGGCCAGCCGGCGCCGCAGGAAGGCCAGACCGGCGGCGACCCGCTGGTCCCACACGTCGATCGGGTCGACCCGCTCCTCGAACAGGGGCGTCTCGTCGGGCCGGCTCTGCTCGTCCGGCGCGGGCTCCGCATGACCGTTCATCTGCGGCACCTCCGGGATCGGCCGCCGGCCGTTGACCCGGACCGGTTCGGCCGGCTTGGGCAGCGTGAAGTCGGCGTGGCCGGGCAGCATGTCACGGTACTCGTGCTGGCTCACGAAGCCTCGCCCCCGGCGGACGATTTCTCGGCGGCCTTCACCGTGCGGGCGGCGCTGTTCGACCGTTGGGCGTGGACGGCGTTGCCGGACCGGTCCACCTTCCCCGCCCGTGTGGTGGCGCTCTCGGCCATCGCCGTGCGGAGGCGGCGGACGCCGTCGAGGATGGCCTGCTCGGCGGCGGCGAGCCGGTCGGCGGTCAGCGACGAGCCGTTGGCGTGGGCCTTGATGAAGTCATCGAAGGCGGTCGCGGTGTCGCGCGGGGTGAACCCGAACTCGCGGACCAGGCGGCCGGTGTCGACCACGCGGCCGTGCACGAACAGGTCGATCTGGTCGAGGCCGATCTCACCGATCCCGACATTGCGGGCCAGGGCGAGCACCGTGGAGAGCGTGCCCTCGGGCACCGGCAGCGGGAGGCGACCGGCCCGGCGTACGGCCTGGGAGAGCGCGAGCACGCCGGCGCCGGCGACGTTGAAGGTGCCCGGGTGGTCCTCGATGACCGATCGGTAGAGGACCTCGAGCGCGTCGTCGACGTGCACGAACTGCAACCGGGCGTCGCGGCCGAAGACGGTCGGCACCAGCGGCTGGGCGAAGAGCCGGGTCAGCGTCGTGTGCGCTTCGGAGCCGATGAAGGGTGCGAAGCGGAGCACGGTCGCCGAGACCTCGGGACGGCGGCGACGGAAACCGCGTACGTAACCCTCGATGTCGAGAATGTCGCGCGCGAACGAGCCACGCGGAACCGCCCGGGGCTCGGTGTCCTCGGTGAAGACCGCCGGATCGCGGAACGAGGCGCCGTAGGCGGCCGTCGACGAGCGCACGACCAGCTTGCGCAGACCCGGAGCGCCCTGGGCGGCGGCGAGCAGCTGCATCGTGCCGATGACGTTCTGCTCTTTCATCGCCTGACGGCCACCGTGCTGCGCGTCGGGCGCGCTGCTGACGGCCATGTGGACGACGGCCTCGGCGCCGAGGTCGACGAACGCGCCGGACGCGGCACGGGCGTCGGCCCGGATCAACTCGACATCGGCCAGCACGGCACGCAGCGCCGGCGGCGGCTCATGCGGATCCAGACCGACGACTCGCTCGATGCGCGGATCGGCGGCGAGGCGGGCGGCCACCCGTGCGCCGAGCGGCCGGCTCACGCCGGTCACCACGACGACACGGGGCGGTGAGGTCACCACAGGCGCACCTCTCGAGGCGGCGTTGTTTAGGCCGGCATGGTGGTTTCGGCCGACCTCGTGCGGCAAGTGCGGAACGGCCGGGACATCAGGCCCGGCCGGTCATCACTTGCCGAGACGGCGACGCTGGACGCGGGTCTTGCGCAGCAGCTTGCGGTGCTTCTTCTTCGCCATACGCTTGCGGCGCTTCTTGACCACGGAGCCCATACGAATTTGCCTCTCGAAACCATGTGGCTCGGACCCACGGTGCCCACCGGCACGCGCGCATCCGATCTGGACGGCGTCCCGGCCGTATCACCGTCTTATCGCCGCGCGAAGCAGCGGCGGACGGCGGACCGGGGAACCAACCGCACCAGCGTACCGGCCCGGTCGGGGCGTAGCCAAAACGGCCCCACACCTCAGGCGGTTTGTGAGAAGGCGCCCCGCAGGTAGTCGTGCACCGCGTGCTCGGGCACGCGGAACGACCGGCCGACCCGGACGGCGGTCAGATCGCCGCCGTGCACCAGCCGGTAGACGGTCATCTTGGAGACCCGCATCAGAGCGGCCACCTCGGCCACGGTCAGGAACCGCACCTCCGAGAGCCGTTCCTCGGTCTGGGCTGGACCCGTCATCCCTCGCACCGATCCTTTCGCAGGCACGGTCGCCGCGACCGGACAGGCTTCGCGACGCGGCGGCTTACGTGCGTGTCATCAGAACGTTATCGATACGGCTGTGACCGACGCGATGCGTTCCGTGAAATGGCCATAAAAAGTCAAGGCCGACACGCCGGATCTGTGGGGTTTTCGCCCGAAAGGCCTACTTTCTGTCGGCGAGTGCCCGGCCGAACAAGGTCGCCGTCGATGGTCGCTCGGCGAGCCGGCGCATCAGGTAGCCGTACCACTGCGTGCCGTACGGCAGGTAGACCCGCACGATGTTGCCGCCGGCCGCGAGCCGGGCCTGCTCCTCGGTGCGCATGCCGTAGAGCATCTGGAACTCGAACTCCTCGGCCGACCGGTCGAACCAGCGGGCGCGGTCCTCGGCGATCGCGATGAGCCGCGGGTCGTGGGTCGCGACCATCGGGTAGCCGTCGCCGGACATCAGGATGTTCAGGCAGCGGACGAACGATTTGTCGATGTCCAGGGCATCTTGGAAGGCCACGGACTCGGGCTCGGCGTACGCACCCTTGCACAGCCGCACCCGGGACCCCGGCGTCGCGAGCTCCCGGCAGTCGCCCTCGGTGCGGCGCAGGTACGCCTGCAGCACCGCCCCCGTCGACGGATAGTCCTTCCGGAGCGCCGTCAGGATCTCCAGGGTCGAGTCGGTGGTCGTGTGATCCTCGGCGTCCAGGGTCACCGAGGTGCCGGCCTCGGCCGCGGCCGCGCACACCGCTTCCGCGTACTCGGCGGCCATCTTCTCGTCGATCCGCTGGCCCAGCGCCGACAGCTTGACGCTCACCTCGGCGGCCGGGGTCAGGCCGGCCGCCGCCAACCGGCCCAGAAGGGTGACGTACTCATCGCGGGTGGCTTTTGCCTCGTCCGCCGTCAGTGTCTCGGAGGCCAGGTGGTCCAGCGTGATCGACAGGCCGTCGTCGGCCAGCTCGCGCGCCGCGGCGAGAGCGCCGTCGACGTCGTCGCCGGGAACGAAATGGCGGGCCACGGTCCTGCTGAGAGATGCCGAGGAGACCAGCCGCCCCAGGCGGGACGAGCCCGCGGCGGCCAGGAAGACGGAACGGAGCATGCGCCGAGGGTATCGCCAGAAACTGCACCGGTCGCGGCAACCGTGTCCGTCGGCGCGCGGTGCGGCTACCGTTGTCGGGTGAACTTCGATGCGTACGCACGCACCGCGGTCGACCTCGTCAACGCGGACCTTGGCGACGTGGCCGGGATGCGCGCCCTGTTCGCCCACGACCAGACCTGGATGGCGCAGGAGGTCACCGAGAAGGACCTCGGTGTGTTCCGCCGCGCCCAGCGACGGTTGCGCGAGGTCTTCGAGCTCGGCACCACGGGCCGCGACGGTGAGGCGGTCAACGAGCTCAACTCTCTGCTCGAGACGTTCCCGGTGCAGCCGCGCATCTCCGGGCACGACGCCAGCGACTGGCACATGCACGTCACGAGCCGGGGCGCCTCGGTCAGCGCCGAGTTCCTGGCCGGCGCGGTGTGGGGCCTGTCCGTCTGGCTCTGCGAGTACGGCAGCGCCCGCTTCGGCATCTGCGCCGACGAACGCTGCGGGAATGTCTACCTCGACACGTCCTCCAACAACTGCCGGCGCTTCTGCTCGGAGCGCTGTGCGACGCGCTCGCACGTGGCCGCGCACCGCGCCCGCAAGCGCGCCGCCAACCTCACGCCCGCGTAACGGCCGGCGCGGCTGACGACGCGGGGGCCAGGTGGCGCCGGGCGAACTCGAGCGACTCGCGCAGGTCGGCCTCGCGCGCGGCCCGGCTCGCCGCTCGCCGGGTGGAGACCTCGAGCGCGACCGAACCGGTGAACCCGCTAGCCACCAGCGACCGCAGCACCTCGGCGCACGGCTGGTTGCCCCGGCCCGGCACCAGGTGCTCGTCGCGGCCCTCGCCGGTGCCGTCGCCCAGGTGCACGTGCTTGAGGCCGGCGCCCATCTTGTGCATCATCGCGAGCGAGTCGATCCGGGACGCCGCGCAATGCGACAGATCCAGCGTGTACGCGTCGAAGCCGGTCTCGGTCGGATCCCAGCCCGGCGTGTACGGCACGAACCAGCGGCCGGCCATCTTCACCGGGAACATGTTCTCGATCGCGAAGTTCAGGCCGGGATGCCGCTGCTGCACCTTGACCAGGCCGGATGCGAAGTTGCGCGCGTAGTCACGCTGCCAGGTGAACGGCGGGTGCACGACCACGGTGGGCGCGCCCAGGGTCTCGGCCAGCTCGGCGGCCCGGGTCAGCCGCTCCCACGGGTCGGAGCTCCACACCCGCTGGGTCACCAGCAGGCACGGCGCGTGCACCGACAGGACCGGGACGTCGTAGTGCTCGGCCAGGCCCGTGAGCGCGCCGGCGTCCTGGCTGACACGGTCCGTCCAGACCATGACTTCGAGGCCGTCGTAGCCCACGGTGGCGGCCATCTCGAAGGCGGCCGCGGTCGGTTCGGGGAAGACCGAGGAACTGGACAGAAGCACGGGGACGCGGGACTTCACGAGGTAAAGGGTAGACCCGTTTGTCGCACACGCCCTCCGCACGGGCGGGTATATGCGGTCATACCGGGCGGCGACGCGGCGTTAGTCACCTGCACGCGTACGCTGTCGCAAGTGACCCGCCGTGACCAGATCCCCGCCGAGGTCGGCCTCGATTTCCCTCGCGAGTGGATCGAGTTCCTCGACCCGGACGACGAGCAGCACCTCATCCGCGCCGACCTCACCTGGCTGCTGTCCCGATGGACGTGCGTCTTCGGGTCGGCCTGCCACGGCATCGTGGCCGGGCGCGCGCATGAGGGCTGCTGCACCCACGGCGCCTTCTTCACCGACGCCGACGACGAGAACCGGGTCAAGGCGGCCGCGGCCAAGCTCACCCCGGCGACGTGGCAGCACTACCGCAAGGGCTTCAAGAACTACACGGAGATGGATACGGTCGACGGCTCGAACCCGGCCCGCCGCACCGCGATCCGCACCGAGGACGGCCCCTGCGTCTTCCTGAACGACGCCGACTTCGCGGGCGGCGGCGGGTGCGCCCTGCACGCCCAGGCTCTGCGCGACGGCGTACACCCGCTGGTCTACAAGCCGGACGTGTGCTGGCAGCTCCCGGTCCGCCGCGAGCAGGATTGGATCAAGCGCCCCGACGGCACCAAGCTCCTGCAGTCGACGCTGACCGAGTTCGACCGCCGCGGCTGGGGCCCGGGCGGCGCCGACCTCGACTGGTGGTGCACGTCCTCCCCCGAGGCCCACGTCGGCAGCGACCCCATGTACATCACGTACGGGCCGGAGCTGACCGCCCTGGTCGGCAAGGCGGCCTACGACAAGCTGGCCGAGCTGTGCGCGGCCCGCCAGAAGTCGGGCCTGATCGCGATCCACCCGGCCACCGCGGCCGCGACCACCCACAACCAGCGCGGCGGCCGCGAGCCGGCGTCCCCGAGGTCCGCACGCGGTTGATGCCGGACATGCGCGAACTGCTTTCGGCGGCGGAGGTCGCCGAGATCGCCGCACATCCCGTGGTGCTCGGCGAGAGCACAGAGCTGGACGCCATCGACCTGATCTCCGCGTGGGCGAGCCACGTGCGGAAGATCGATACGGACCGGGCTCTTCCCTGGGAGGACCACAGCGTCGGGAACGAGCACGATCTCGCCGCCGCTCTCCACATCCGCGACTTCGTCGAGCAGGCCCTCACCGCGCTACCCGGTCCGCTGAGGCAGCGGCTCGCGGACTGGGTCGCCGGGGTGGACGAGCGCTTCAGCTCGTTCACCGCCGACGACCCGGACGGCAAGATGGCCCGTATCGCCGATGTCGACCTGAGTGGGCGGGCCTGGTGGTGGCGGCGCGTGCCGGTGGACGGGCCGATCGTGCGGGATCTGGCGAACTACTGAACCGGCCGGCCTACGGCTCGAACTTGTAGCCGAGGCCGCGCACCGTGACGATGTAGCGCGGCGCGGACGGCTCCGGCTCTACCTTGGAGCGCAGGCGCTTCACGTGGACGTCGAGGGTCTTGGTGTCGCCGACGTAGTCGGCGCCCCAGACTCGGTCGATCAGCTGGCCCCGGGTCAGCACCCGGCCGGCGTTGCGCAGCAGCAGCTCGAGCAGCTCGAACTCCTTGAGCGGCAGCTGTACGCCGGAGCCGTCGACGGTGACGACGTGGCGCTCGACGTCCATCCGGACCGGGCCGGCGGCCAGCGTCGGCGTCGACACCTCGGCCGCCTCGGTGCTCTGGCGGCGCAGCACGGCGCGGATGCGGGCGACCAGCTCGCGGGGCGAGTACGGCTTGGTCACGTAGTCGTCGGCGCCGATCTCCAGGCCGACCACCTTGTCGATCTCGCTGTCCCGGGCGGTGACCATGATGATCGGGACGGCGGAGCGCTGACGCAGCTGACGGCAGACCTCGGTGCCGGACATCTCCGGAAGCATGAGGTCGAGCAGGACGATGTCGGCGCCGGTCCGGTCGAACTGCGTGAGCGCCGAGGTGCCGGTCGGCGCGACCGAGACCTCGAAGCCCTCCTTGCGCAGCATGTACGACAGGGCGTCGGAGAACGACTCCTCATCCTCGACCACGAGCACGCGGGCCAATGTGGTTCCTTCCATCTTCCGGACTCCGGGAGCTAGCGCCCGGCCGCACCGGACTCGATCTCAATTGCCGCCGGTAACGGCAATGGGGCTTCGGGGGGTCGCGCCGGTAGGCGCAGGGTGAACGTCGAGCCGTCGCCGAGCGTGCTGGTCACGTCGACCCGGCCGCCGTGGTTGGTGGCGATGTGCTTGACGATGGCCAGGCCCAGGCCGGTGCCGCCGGTCGAGCGGGACCGGGCCTGGTCGGCCCGGTAGAACCGCTCGAAGATCCGGTCGACGTCGTGCGGGGCGATGCCGATGCCCTGGTCCGCGACGTCGATCTCGACCCAGTGCTCGTCCTGACGCAGCGTGAGGCACACGGTCGTGTCCTCGCCCGAGTACGCGATCGCGTTCTCGACGAGGTTCGTCACCGCGGTCGCGACCTGGCTGTCGCTGCCGTACACGGTCGCGCCCTTGGGACCGGCGTAGGTGACCTCGATGCTCTTCGCCGACGCCGTCGTCCGGGTGCGGTCGATGACCTCGGCGATCACCCAGTCGACCGAGACCGGCTCGGGCGTGGGCAGCGGCTCGGCGCCCTGCAGGCGGGTGAGCTCGAGCAGCTCGTTGACCAGCCGGCCCATCCGGGCCGACTCGTGGTGGATCCGCTCGGCGAAACGGCGGGCGGCGACGAGGTCTTCCGCTCGCTCGTCGTCGGGCTTCATCTCCGAGGCGGACAGCTCGGTCGCGTCCAGCAGCGCCTCGGCCAGCAGCTGCAGCGCGCCGATCGGGGTCTTCAGCTCGTGGCTGACGTTGGCCACGAAGTCGCGGCGGACCCGGGCCAGCCGGTGCGCCTCGGTGACGTCGGCGGCCTCGATGGCCACGTGGGTCGCGTTGAGCGCGACGGCGCGCAGGTGCAGGCCGAGCGGGGCCTGGGCGCCACCGGCGCGACCGCGCGGTAGGTCGAGCTCGACCTCGCGACGCACGCCGGTGCGTCGCACCTGGCCGGCGAGCGTACGGAGTATGGGGTGCGCCGCGATCGTGCCCGGCGCGCCACCCGAACGCAGCAGGCCCATGGCGCGGGCGGCCGGGTTGACCAGCACCGGATGGTCCTCGGGGTCGAGGACCACCACGCCGACGCGCAGCGAGTCGAGGCTCTTGCGGCCGAGCCCCTTCATGCCCTGCTTGCCGGCCGGCGACTCCTCGTCCGTTTCGATGGTGCGTCCCCCCTCGTCCGACCGGGGGCCGGTGATGCCGGCCTGCTCCGGCGACCTGCGGGCGCGGGCGGACAGCATTCCCGCGGCCACGCCGACGACCAGCGCGACCAGGGCGAGAAGGATGCTGTACGCCAAGTCCACGCTGCGATCGTAGGGTCATTGTTTACCTGACTCCTACGTTGATCCGGACATACCGGGCGCGCGTCGAATAATGTTCACCACCGCGCCCGGCGTCGTTCATCGGTGTTCACGTTGCCGCAGTCGGGCCGACCTAGGTTAGGCATCACCCATGGTCGCGACCAGGCAAACGGCGCGACCCCGACACCCCCGGGACGAGGACATGCGCGAGGAGTTCCAGGCAGATCTCAACGAGGTCAGCCGCCTGCTGGTGACCATGGCGGAGGCCGTCCGCGCCGCCATGCGCAAGGCGACCACGGCGCTGCTCACCGCCGACCTCAAGGCCGCCGAGTCGGTCATCGAGCGGGACGTCGAGGTCGACGCGATCTACGGGCAGGTCGAGGCCAAGGTCGCCGACACCATCGCGCGGCAGGCGCCGGTCGCCGGGGACCTGCGCATGGTGATCACCGCTCTGCACATCTCGGCCGACCTCGAGCGGATGGGCGACCTGGCCGAGCACGTCGCCAAGACCGCGCGGCGGCGGCACCCGTCGCCGGCCGTGCCGGCCGAGCTGCGCCCGGTCTTCCAGGGCATGGCCGAGGTCGCCGACCAGATGGCCGAGAAGATCGCGACCCTGCTCGGCAAGCCCGATGCCGAGCAGGCGGCGAAGCTCGAGGGCGCGGACGACGAGATGGACGGCCTCGAGCGGCGCCTGTTCCAGGTGCTGCTCGACGACGACTGGCCGTACGGCGCCGAGACCGCGATCGACGGCGCGCTGCTGGGCCGCTTCTACGAGCGGTACGCCGATCACGCCGTGAACGTGGGCGAGCAGCTGGTCTACCTGATCACCGGGGAGCTTTCGACCGACCTGAGCTGAGTTTCTCGCCGGGTCGGGCAGAAGGCCGGGACGCCACGGGGGCGTCCCGGCCTTCTTCGTGTTCGAAAGGGCTTATCGACCCTGGTTGGCGACCGCGGCGGCGGCCTCCTTGGCCGCCTCCGGGTCGAGGTAGGTGCCGCCCGGGTTGGTCGGCCGGAAGTTCTCGTCGAGGTCGTAGCGCAGCGGGAAGCCGGTCGGGATGTTCAGCTTCGCGATGGCCTCGTCGGAGACGCCGTCGAGGTGCTTCACGATCGCGCGCAACGAGTTGCCGTGCGCCGCCACCAGCACCGTCTTGCCGGCGGCGAGGTCGGGGACGATCGCGTCGTACCAGTACGGCAGCGCGCGCTCGAGCACGTCCTTGAGGCACTCCGCCTTGGGCATGAGCTCGGGCGGGAGGTCCGCGTAGCGCGCGTCGCCGAACTGCGCGAACTCGGAGTCGGCCTCGATCGGCGGCGGCGGTACGTCGTAGGACCGGCGCCAGAGCATGAACTGCTCCTCGCCGTACGCCTCGAGGGTCTGCTTCTTGTCCTTGCCCTGCAGGGCGCCGTAGTGACGCTCGTTGAGCCGCCAGTGCCGCTTCACCGGGATCCAGTGCCGGTCGGTGATGTGCAGCGCGATCTCGGCGGTCCGGATCGCGCGGCGCAGGACGCTGGTGTGCACGACGTCCGGCAGGACACCGCGCTCCTTCAGCAGCTCGCCGCCGCGCCGGGCCTCGTCCTCACCCTTGGCGTCCAGGTCGACGTCGACCCAGCCGGTGAAGAGGTTCTTGGCGTTCCACTCGCTGTTGCCGTGTCGCAGCAGCACCAAAGTCCCTGTCATGCGCTCCATCCTGCCGCAGGCGAGATCGGCGCGGGCGCAGAGGTGTCAGTGGCGACCACCACGTGGAAACTCGTTTGCCCCGGCCCTTAGGTTGTAAGTGCAGGGAGCATGAACAGCACTTACGGGGAGACTACGTGCGGGGATGGTTTCAGCAGGCCGCTGGCGGTTTGCCCAGGCAGTTCTGGTTCCTCTGGGCCGGCACGCTGATCAATCGCCTCGGCTCGTTCGTGGTGATCTTCCTGGCCATCTACCTGACCGGTGAGCGGCACTTCACGCAGAGCCAGGCCGGCCTCGTGATCGGCCTCTACGGCGTCGGCGGCGCGATCGGGACGACGATCGGCGGGGTGCTGGCCGACCGGTGGGGCCGGCGGCCGACGATGCTGACGGCCCAGTTCGGTGCGGCGGCGCTGATGCTCACGCTCGGTTTCGCGTACGCCTATTGGCAGATCTTGATCGTGACCTTCCTGATGGGTGTGGTCACCGAGGCCGTGCGACCGGCCTTCTCGGCCATGATGGTCGACGTCGTGCCGGACCGTGACCGCGTCCGGGCCTACTCGCTCAACTACTGGGCGATCAATCTCGGGTTCGCGCTCTCGGCCGTCGGCGCCGGTCTCGCCGCCAAGGCCGACTACCTGCTGCTGTTCGTCGTCGACGCGGGCAGCACCCTGGTCACCGCGGTGATCAGCCTGATCTTCCTGGCCGAGACCCGGCCGCCGTCCTCGCCGCCCTCGTCGCCCGCACGCCCGCCCACCGGTGGCCTGCGGACGGCGTTGCGCGATCGGACGTACGTGATCTATCTCGTCATCAGCCTCGGCTCGGTGATGGTGATGATGCAGCACCTCTCGACGTTGCCGATCGCGATGCAGGCCGACGGCTTGCCGGCCGCGACGTATGGCTGGGTGATCGCGGTCAACGGCGTGCTGATCGTGCTCGGCCAGCTGTTCGTGCCCCGGCTGATCGAGGGTTTCGACCGGTCACGGGTGCTGGCGCTGGCCACGCTGATCATGGGAGTGGGCTTCGGGCTGGTGGCGTTCGCCGACGCGGCCTGGTTCTTCGCGCTGACCGTGGTGATCTGGACGATCGGCGAGATGCTGCAGTCGCCGTCCAACGCCGCCACGGTCGCCGCGCTGTCGCCGCCGTCGCTGCGCGGCCGTTATCAGGGCTTGAACTCGCTGAACTGGTCGGCGGGGACCGCGCTGGCGCCGATCGTGGGCGGTTTCACGCAGGAGCACCTCGGCGATGCCGCGCTGTGGATCGGGTGTTTCGCGGTGTGCGCGCTGGTCGCGGCCGGTTATCTGATCACCGGGCCGCGGCGGGAGCGCCGGATCGCGCAACTGCTGGCCACGCCCTCGGTGCCGGCTCGTCCGCTGACTTCTAGTAGCGTCGAGGCCGATCGTTAAGAAGCTTTCTTATCGGAGGTACGGCAGGGTGCGCGGCTGGCTACGGGACACGGCCGGTGGACTGCCCGCTACGTACTGGTACCTCTGGGCCGGGCTGCTGATCAACCGGGTCGGCGGCTTCGCCGTGCTGTTCCTGTCGCTCTACCTGACGGCCCAGCGCGGGGCGAGCGCGGCTCTCGCCGGGCTGGTCGTCGGGACGTACGGCATCGGCGGGGTGATCGGCACCCTGGCCGGCGGGGTGCTGGCCGACCGCTGGGGTCGCCGGCGCACGCTGGTCTGGTCCCACCTGGCCTGCGCCGTGGTATTGGGATCGCTCGCGCTGGCCACCGACCTGTGGGTGATCGCGGTGCTGTGCGCGCTTCTCGGGCTGGGCCAGTCGATGCCGGGCCCGGCGTTCGTCGCCGCGATCACCGACATGGTGCCGGCGGCGCGCCGGTCCCGGGCTTTCAACCTGGAGTTCTGGGCCTTCAACATCGGCACCGCCGGGGCCTCGCTGGTCGCCGGGCTGCTCGCGGAGTGGAGTTACGTCGGGCTGTTCCTTCTGGACGGCCTCTCGTCGCTGATCGCCGGCCTGGTGTTCGCGCTGAAGCTGCCGGAGACGCTGCCCGCCCCGGGCTTTGTGGCGGTTAAGACGCGGGGCATGCGGACCGTGCTGAGCGACCGGATCTTCCTCGTCTTCGCCGGTCTCACCCTGTTGCAGGCGCTGCTGTACACGCAGACGAGCACGATCGTGCCGCTGGCCATGCGCGCGGACGGCCTGAGCCCCTCCGCGTACGGCACGATGACGGCGTTGGCGGGCGCGCTGATCGTGCTCGGGCAGCTCTTCGTGCCCCGGTTGATCGACCGCCACCGCAAGGCTCGCGTGCTGGCGGTCGCCCAGGCGGCGATGGCGGCCGGCTTCGCGGTGCTGATCGTGGCCGACCGGCTGCCGGCATATCTGGCCGCGGCCGCGATCTGGACCGTGGGCAGCATGCTCGCCGCTCCCCCGAACGCCGAGATCAACTCCGAGCTGGCGCCGCCCGCCCTCCGCGGTCGCTACCAGGCGGTGTTCTACCTGACGTACCCGGCCGCGTCGTTCCTGGCGCCGGCCCTGGGCGGGGCCGGGTTGCAGTATCTGGGCAGCGCGCACTGGGCGGTGGTCGCCGGGGTTGGTGTTGTTGCGTCGGCTTTGCATCTCGTGGCGGGACCGAGCCGAGAGCGGCACGTGGCGTCGATTCGCGCGGAGACGGCGGCTACGGCGTTGCCGGATGCGGCGAGCCGGTGAGGCCCGGCAGGGGTTGACCGCCCGCGTTGACGAAATGCGGGTCGCGACTTGACTCTCCCCTTGGGGGAGACATCAAGCTTGCTGGCAGGGGAGAGCGGGGGCCGCGGCTCGGGACTCCTGGCTTTTCGGGGCGCAGGCTGCGGCGCGGGGGCACGCCGGCCGTGAGGGGTGAGGTTGGCGAGCGGCGACGCGGGTGCGTGGGCGCGAGGGCGGGCATGCGGACGCGAGAGGCGAGCCGGGCGCGGGCGCGGACATGCGGGCCCGGACAGGCGGCGCGCGGGCGGAGACGTGCGGGCGCGAGGGCGCGAACATGCGGGCGCGCGGGTGGAGACGTGCGGGCGCGGCCCGGACATGCGGGCGCGGGCAGGCGCAGGGCGAGGCGGGTGCGTGAGCGCCGACCGGCGCCAGGCGACGCGGGCGCGGGACGATCGCCAGGGCTCGAACGCGCGAAGGCCGCGAACGCGGGAGCCGCGGGAGCACCGCGAAAGCCGCGGGTGCGGTGCGAAGCGGTGCGGGCGACAAGCCCGGAAAGAATGCGCCGGCGGCGGCGGACGACGCCCATCCCCATAGGCGTCGCCCGCAGTAACCGCCGGTCTCGGGTCGCGCCGTCCCCCAACGGCATATGCCACCCGTCCCCAAACGCCGACCGCGGTGATCATTGCTGATCACCAGTTCCCCGAACTAACGGTTCGGCGTCCATTGATTACGCTAGTTGGGCCGGTCAAGCCTTACAAGCCAGTTGGCTGTCTGCCATCTGTCTGGACCGTCACAGTCACCGACAAATGGCCGATCGGCGGAGTGACCCGTAGCACGTCCGGGCCCTCGACACCTCGGCGAGAGGTCTCATACACCGCGCGTTCATCGGAGATTCTCCGGTTTGTGCGGACGCATGATTACGCCGGTGACCCTAGCAACTTGATGATCTCGGGTCGATCGGGCAATCCCATGGGGCATTCCGGGCAACTAGGAATTCGGCTCGGGGCTCGGCGGCGCCAGGTGCTTGAACGCCTGGAGGTTGGCGACCGACTCGCCTCGCTTCACCCGCCACTCCCACTCGCGGCGGATCGAGGTTCCGAAACCGATCTCCAGCATCGTGTCGAAGGACTCGTCGGCATAGGTGAGGACGGCGCCGAGGAGGCGGTCCAGCTCGTCCTCGTCGAGGGCGTTCAGCGACACCCGGCCGGTGAGGTAGACGTCACCGGCGGCGTCGATCGAGAACGAGACGCCGTACATCCGGGCATTGCGCCGCAGGAGCCAGGCCCACAGTTCCTCGCGATTCTCGTCGGGCTGGCGCATCACGAATGCCTCGATGCGCAACGCGTGCGAACCGACGATCAAGTTGCACGCCGTCTTCAACTTGTGGCTGCCCGGGAGAGTCACCACATAGGACGAATCGCCGGTTTTGTCCCACTCGAGGTCGCGGTCGGCCAGGACCCTTTCGATCAGGGCGGTCACCACGCGTACGCCTCGAGCCGCGCCGTGATCATCGCCCGGTGCTCCATCACGACCTCACGGTAGACCCGCAGCAGGCCCTCGGCCGTACGGTCCCAGGAGAAGCCCGCGGCGTGCGCGACCGCACCCTGAGACAGCGCGGCCCGCAGGCGCGGCGCCGCCAGCAGGGAGTCGAGCGCCCGCGCCCAGGCCCGCGGATCATGCCCGTCCACCAGCACCCCGCTCACCCCGTCCCGCACCGCCGTGACCAGGCCGCCGACCGCGGCCGCCACCACCGGCGTCCCGCACGCCTGCGCCTCCAGCGCGACCAGCCCGAACGACTCGTTGTACGACGGCACCGCCACCAGGTCGGCGCACCGGTAGAGCTCGGCCAGGTCGTCGCCGGTCTGCGGTGGCAGGAACAACACCCGGTCGGTGACCCCGAGCGAGGCGGCCAGCTCGATCAGCGCCGACGGCCGGTCGAGGCCGCTCCCGCTCGGACCGCCGCAGATCACCAGCGTGGTGTCGGGGTCGCGCAGGAACGGCAGGGCCGCGATCAGCACGTCCGGCGCCTTCAGCGGCTGGATCCGGCCGACGAAGGCGACGATCCGCCCGCGTGGGGGCAACCCGAGCCGGGCCCGCGACGACCGGCCGGGCCGGAAGCGATCGAGGTCGACGCCGGGCTGGACGACGACAGTCCGGGACGGCGACGCGTCGTAGTTCGCCACCAGGTCCTGTGCCTCGAAGCGGGTGTTCGCCACCAACCGGTCGGACTCGGCGATCACCTGCTCCTCGCCGATCACCCGCGCCTTGGGCTCGGGCCGGTCGCCGGCCGCGATCAGCCTGTTCTTGACCTTGGCCAGCGTGTGCGCGGTGTGCACGTGCGGCACGCCCCAGCGCTCGCGCGCCAGCCAGCCCACCTGCCCGGAGAGCCAGTAGTGCGAGTGGATCAGGTCGTATCGGCCCGGCGGGTGCGCGGCCTCGGCCCGCAGCACGCCGTTGGCGAACGCACACAGCTGCGAGGGCAGCTCCTCCTTGGCGAGGCCCTCGAACGGGCCGGCGCTGACGTGCCGGACGCTCACGCCGGGCGCCATCTCGACGACCGGGGGCAGCTCGCTGCGGGTGGCCCGGGTGAAGATCTCCACCTCGACGCCGAGGCGGGCCAGCCGCTTCGACACCTCGACGATGTAGACGTTCATGCCGCCGGCGTCGCCGGTGCCGGGCTGTTCCAGGGGGGATGTATGGACCGAAAGGGTGGCGATGCGCCGCGGGGTCGGCCAGTCAACCACGATATTTCCTCCCGAAGCGGTCAAACGTAACGTGCATTTGTTACGTCCTTGTCAATCTTCCCCGTCCTTGCGCGTGCAACCACCATGCAGGTACCCCCGGGTGACTGAAGTCATCGCCGACGCGAGGATGGAGCGATGCAGAACATCGCAGTGGTTACCGGCGCGTCCAGCGGCATCGGCGCGGCCACGGCCCGCCACCTGGCCCGGGAGGGCTTCCACGTGGTGGCGGCCGCCCGCCGCGCCGACCGGCTGGCCGACCTGGTCAAGGAGATCGGAGTCGACAACGCCACGGCGGTCGAGTGCGACGTGACCGACGACGCGTCGGTGGCGGCCCTGGCCCGCGCCGTGGGCGAGATCGACGGGAAACTCACCCTGCTGGTCAACAACGCGGGCGGCGCACAGGGCCTCGACCCGGTGGCGACCGGCGCGGTCGACGACTGGCAGTGGATGTACGACGTGAACGTCCTCGGCACGCTCCGGGTGACCAAGGCGCTGCTGCCGGCGCTGGAGGCGAGCGGCGCGGGCACGATCGTGACGGTCGGCTCGACCGCGGCGTTCACCGTCTACGAGGGCGGCGGCGGGTACACGGCGGCCAAGCACGCCCAGAACGCGCTGGTCGGGACGTTGCGGCTGGAACTGAGCGGCAAGCCGGTGCGGGTCATGGAGATCGACCCGGGCATGGTGCGCACCGACGAGTTCTCGCTCAAGCGCTTCGGCGGCGACCAGGCCCGGGCCGATGCGATCTACGAGGGCGTGAAGGAGCCGCTGACCGCCGACGACATCGCCGACCTGATCACGTTCATGGCGACCCGGCCGCACCACGTCAACATCGACCGGCTGGTGGTGCGCCCGATCGCCCAGGCGGCGCAGCACAAGGTGCACCGGGAAAAGTGACCAGGCCGGTCGGCGCGATCACCCGGGGGACGACCAATCCCAACCGGCTGCGTCGCGTGGACAACTTCATCGCGTACCGCTGCGGTGGTCTTTTGAAGGAGGCCACCCGGCCGCTGGTGATCGATCTTGGCTATGGGGCGACGCCGGTGACGGCGGTGGAGCTGCGCGGCCGCCTGGCGGCGTCCGTGCGGGCGGACGTCGCGGTGGTGGGTCTGGAGATCGATCCCGTACGCGTGGAAGCAGCCCAGCCGTTCGCGGCTCCCCCGCTGCTCGGCTTCCGCCGCGGCGGCTTCGAGCTGGCCGGCCTGCGGCCGGTCGTGGTGCGCGCGTTCAACGTGCTGCGGCAGTACGCCGAGGACGAGGTGGCCGCGGCCTGGCGGCAGATGACGGCGACCGGCGCGCTGCTGGTCGAGGGCACCTGCGACGAGCTGGGCCGGATCGCGACCTGGGCGGTGGTGCAGGACGGCGAGCCGGAGACGCTGACGTTCTCGGCCCGGTTGTCCGATCTGGACCATCCGGCGACCTTCGCCGAGCGGCTGCCCAAGGCGCTGATCCACCGCAACGTCGAGGGCGAGCCGATCCACGATCTGCTGCTGGCGATCGGCCGCGCGTGGGAGACCGAGGCCACCCCGTTCGGCCCGCGGCAGCGCTGGATCGCGACCTGCCGCCGGCTGCGCGACGAGGGCTTGCCGCTGGTGGACGGGCCGTCCCGGTGGCGGCTGGGCGAGCTGACCTTCCCCTGGCCCGGAACGCGACAACCGGAACGCGATAAAAGGCCGGGCCGGTCCTCCGCAGCGGACCGGCCCGACCCCGGGGGGTGAGTAAAGCTCTTTAGTTCTTCAGCTCGACGTTGAAGATCGGCGACGCCGCGACCTGGCGGAACGCGGTGAGGCTGTCGGCGGTCGAGTTGACCGCGATGTTGCGGTCGCCGGAGTTGTCGGCGGCGGTGTCGAAGTAGACGATCGCCTTCACCTGCGGGTGCTTCGCGAGCTGCGGCACCACCGTGCTGAACGCGGCCGCCTTGCTGGTCGGGTACGCGATGCGGTGGTACATGCCCCACTCGGCCACCATGATCGGCTTGCTCGGGTGGTTCTTGACCGACCAGTCGTAGAAGCCGAGGCCGCCGCCGGTCGGCTGCCGGTCGAGCAGGCTGCCGAAGTCGCCGAAGTGGTAGTAGTTCTTCTCCACGCTCACGTACGAGTCGAGGCCGACCCAGTCGACGACGTCGTCACCCGGGTAGATGTCCTTCCACCAGGGCTGCGCCATCCACTTCTCGTTGCCCATGTAGGCGAGCACGTTGATCGCGTTGGTCACGCCGGCGGCGCGCAGGCGCAGGATCACGTGCCGGTACATGGCCGCGTAGTCCTTGCCCGTCATCCCCGAGCCGGCGGTGGGGTTCACGTCGTTCTCCGGCTCGTGGTGCAGGGCCAGGAAGAACTTCTGGGTGCCGTAGTTGGCCTTGACGTAGGCGGCCCAGGCGTCGATGCGGGCGTCCTGCTGGCCGGCCGCGACCTTGGCCCAGGTCGTGTTGTAGGCGACCTTCCAGTTGAGCAGCAGGACGCGTGGGTGCGCCTTGTCCTGGGTCATCGCGATCTCGGCCTTGGTCGGGAACTTCTCGTCGCCCTTGTGGTACGTGTGGTAGATCGTCGCGGTACGGCCGGTCATGGCCTCCCAGTCCTTGAGCGCGGTGTCCCGAGGCGTGTCGGTGAAGCCGCCGGCCGCCGCGCCCCACAGCACGCCGCAGCTCGGCACCAGCAGCGCGCCGGTGGTGCAGGTGGCCGGCTTCGCGGTCGTCGGCGCCGTGGTGGGCGCGGTGGTGGGCGCGGTGGTGGGCGCGGTGGTGGGCGCCGTCGTGGGCGCGGTCGTCGGCGCCGCGTAGTTCACGACCAGCCGCGGACCGCTCTGCACGCCGGCCTCGGCCGACTGGAACCGGGTCACCGCCGTGGTCGACGCCGACCGCAGCGCGAACGCGTACGTCCCGGCCTGAGTGACCACCTTGGACAGGTCGATCGTCACCGTCTGGTCGGCCGCCCGCGGCACGGCCGAGGCGACCGCCGTGGCGCCGATCGCCGGCTGGCCGGCCGCGGTGATCGTGCCCTCGTTCCAGTCCCCGGTCACCGGGAAGACGCTCACCCGCGACTCGACCGGCGTCCCGTCGTACGGCAGGATCAGCCGCGCGTTGGAGAGGGTCGAGCCGGCCGGGAACGAGCCGGTCGCGAACTTCACAAAGGACGTGCTGGTCTCGCCGCCGGCCGCGCCGACCACGAGCTGGGTCGCGGCACCGAAGTTGGTCTTGGTGCGCGTGCTCGAGACGTACGCGTCATCCCCGGCGAAGACAGTGCGGATGGACGGCGTGGTCGCCGCGTCCGCCGTACCCGACACCACGAAGCCGGCGCTCACCGCCGCCCCGATCGCCGCCGCCCCGATCGCTGTCTTTCTGGCCCCCACTGTGTTCCCCCCGCATATGTCGTTCGGTCCGTTGCGCCTCCAAGGTCGGCCGGTGCGGGTGCCGGATCGGTATATGCAGGGGTGCACATGGGTAGCGGACGATGTGGACGGTGACGGCGCGCAAAAAAAGAGCGCCGCCGTCAGGTGACGGCGGCGCTCCCGGTGACGAGAACTACGGCGCGGCGCGCTCGGCCAGAACCGTACGCAGCGCCTCGATCAGCAGTTCGGTGCTGAACGGCTTCTTGACCAGCAGGGAGTCCGGCTCGATGAGACCGTCGGCGACGGCCATCTCCTTGGGCAGCCCGGAGATGTAGACGACCCGCATGCCGGGCCGCAACTCGGTCGCGGCCTGCGAGAGCTCACCCCCGGAGACCCCGGGCAGGCCGAGGTCGGTGACCAGGATGTCGATCTCACCCGGGTGGTCCCGGCAGACCGCGATGGCCTGCTGGGAGTCGCCGGCGATCAGGGTCGAGAAGCCGCGGCGTTCCAGCATGCGGCGCATGATGTCGCGCAGGTCCTCCTCGTCGTCGACGACGAGGACGGTGGGCCGGTTCTCCGCGTCGGGCGCCTGCGACATGGGTCCTCCTGGGTACGCGTCGAGGTTCCCGACTCACGCTATCGGCGCAAGGTTGCATCGACCGGTCTTCACGAAATCCCGTTGTCCCAGGTCACTGACCCTTCGCGGAGCCGGCTCCGGTGAGGTGGCCGGTGTAGAGCAGCTTGTTCGGCGAGCCCGTGCCGGCGCTGCGCACCAGACCCGTGCCGGCGTGGCCGACCAGGTCGTCGCGGACCTGGGCCGGGGTCCAGGCCGGGTGCCCGGCCAGCACCAGCGCCGCGACGCCGGCGACGTGCGGGCTGGCCATCGAGGTGCCGCTCATCGTCTGCGTGGCCGTGTTCGAGGACATGCCGGCCGAGACGATCCGGACGCCGGGCGCGAAGATGTCGAGGCAGGACCCGAAGTTCGAGAACGACGCACGGGTGTCCTTGCTGTCGGTGGCACCGACCGTGATCGCGTTGCCGATGTGGGCCGGCGTCTGCCTGCACGCGTTCTGGTGGTCGTTGCCGGCCGCCACCACGTAGGTGACGCCGCCGGCGATCGACCGCTCGACCGCCTCGTCCAGGGCCTTGCTGTTGCTGCTGGTGCCGCCGAGGCTCATGTTGGCGACGGCGGGCTTGGCGGCGTGCTTGGTGACCCAGTCGACGCCCGCCATGATCGACGAGTAGGAGCCACTGCCCTTGCAGTCGAGCACGCGTACCGACACCAGCTTGACGTTCTTGGCCACGCCGTAGGTGGCGCCGCCGATCGTGCCGGCGACGTGCGTGCCGTGCCCCTTGCAGTCGTCGGCGTCGGCGTCGTCGTCGACGAAGTCCCAGCCGCTCGAGGCGCGCCCGCCGAACTCCTTGTGCGTGATCCGGATCCCGCTGTCGATGACGTACGCGGTGACGCCCGCGGCCGAGGGACCGGAGTAGGACTTCGACAACGGCAGCGAGCGCTGGTCGATCCGGTCCAGGCCCCAGGTCGGCGTGGCGGTGGTGGCGGCGACGTCGACGGCGGCGTCCTGCTCGACATACCGGACCGACGGGTCGGCGGCCAGGTGCGCGGCCTGGCCGGCGGTCATCCGGGCGTGGAATCCACGGACGGCCGCGTACGTGGTGGCGACCTGCCCGCCGTACCGCCGAAGCAGGCGGATCGACGCCGGGCCGACACCCTCCGCACCCGGCTCGAGCACCACGATGTAGCTGTTGGCGATGGCGTCGGCGGAGCCGGCGTCGAGGATGACGCCGGTCGGCGCCACGGGCTGAGCGGCCACGGCGGTGCCCGCGAAACCACAGAGCGTGGCCGCGGCGGCACCGGTGAGCAGCGTGAGGCGAGTGGCGAGGCGGCCGGTGTCGATGCGCAAAGCTGATGTTTCCTCTCGGTTGGCTTCGGCGCGTTGACCTGGGGCGACAGGCATGCCGAAGGCGGCTGAGGGAAATGGTGGAGTGGGCGCGCTGACGGTCCGGGATCCATGGAGGTGTAGCCGGGGTGCAAGGTTTCCGCCCAGCGCGGACGGCCCGGAACACCGGGGGGAAAGAGCTAAGGCTGTGCAATGGAGGGCCGATCTACCCGCTGTACCGCTGCACACCGCCACCGAGCAAGGAGAGCGATATGACCAGCCTGCTGTCGCCGGAGATCACCACTGCTGCGTCGCTGACCGACCGCTGCGACCGTTGCAGCGCGGCCGCGAAGCTGGTCGTCACGCTGACCAGCGGGGGCGACCTCGCGTTCTGTGGCCACCACGCCAACCGGCACCGCGACGACATCGTCCGGATCGCCGAGCGGGTGGTGCTCGAGGACGGCTTCGAGTGGGCCGGGAAGTAGCCGCTCTCCCATAAAACGCCGCGTTATGCTCATTTCCTCTTATCAGAGGAGAAATATGTGCGTATCGCGGCGCATGACGTGGGCAGGCTCTCCCGGCTGATCGCTGGGGGCGCCGGGGTCGCGGTCGCCGTCGTCGGCGTCGCGACCGTGCCTGTTTCGGCTTCCGACGCGCCGCCGGCTCTCCAGCCGGCGGCCGCGCTCGTTCCGGCCGGGCTCGCGCTGCTGCTGCAGGTGCTTCCGGTGCCGGCGACCGCCGGCCGGATCGTGCGCCTCCTCGCCCTCCTGCCGGCCCTGGCCGCGGCCGCGATCGGCGCCGCCACGCTCGGCCGGCACCCCGCCGACGGCGCCGCCACCCTGCTCGCCGGGCTCGGCCTGGCCTGCCTCGACCTTCGCGTCGCCCGCACCCGCCTGCGGGTCGCCGACCCACTGGTCGCCGGGGCCGCCATCGTGGCGCTGGTGGCGCTCGTCCCCCGGATGTTCGACCCGACCTTCCCGGCCGGGCGCGGTCCCGGCGGCGTGATGCCCCCGGCCGCGGCCGGCGCGCTGCTCGCCCTCGCGCTCGGCACGATCCTGGCGCGGCCCGAGGCCGGGCCGCTGCGCACGGCCGAGACGACCGCGGGCCCGGGCACCACGGTCCGCCGGATGCTGCCCCTGCTGATCGCCGTTCCCGCCATCGCCGCCCTGGTCAGCGCGTTCGCGGCGCGCACCGGCCTGGGCCGGCCGGCCGCCGCCATCAGCACCGGGGCGGTGCTCGCCGCGCTCACCCTGCTCGGCCTGGTCGGCTACCTCGTCCGCACGCTGGACAGCGCCGACGTCGGCCAACGCCGGCTCGTCGACGAGCTGAACGACCGGCAGGAGTTCGCCGCCACCCTGCTGCAGTCGATGAACGAGGCGGTCATGGTCCTCGACGCCAACCACCGGGTGATCGACGTGAACCGGCGCTGGCGGGAGCTGACCGGGCACGGGCCGGACGAGCCGATCCGGCTCGACCCGCCGCCGCTGCCGCCGGCCGGCGGGGGTGACTGGCTGATGCCCCGGGTCGACGGCTCGTCGGTGCCGGTGCTCGCGACCATGGCGGCCATCCCCGATGCGGACGGCGGACCGCGGGGCTACGTGGCGACGTACGTCGACATCGCCGACCGGAAGCGGGCCGAGGACTCGCTCGGTGCGCAGAACGCCTCGCTCCGCGAGGCGAACGCGCGGCTGGAGGCGGCGCTGGCCTTCAAGAACGACCTCACCTCGATGCTCACCCACGACGTGGCCCAGCCGATCAGCTCGATCGCCAGCCTCGCCGAGCTGCTCCGGGCCGACTGGGACGACCTGCCCGAGGACATCCGGCTCGAGCTGGCCACGAAGATCGACAAGAACACGCAGCGGCTGATCAAGATGATGAACGACCTCCAGCTGCTGTTCCGGCTGGACATGGGGTCGGTCACCGCGCGGCGGGCGCCGGTGCCGCTGATCGAGGTGGTGCCGGCGGATCTCGGCGAGGACGTCGAGGTCAACGTCGGCGACCTGGCCGTCCTGGTCGACCGGGGGCATCTGGTGGTGGTGGTGCAGAACCTGCTGACCAATGCGTTCGCGTACGGCGACCCGCCGGTGCGGATCGTCGCCCGGCGGGTCGGCGACCAGGTCGAGATGGTGGTGCAGGACAGCGGGCCGGGCGTCCCCGAGGAGCTGGTGCCGAACCTGTTCGGGCGGTTCATGCGCGGCGCCGGCCTCGGCCTGTTCATCGTGCGGCACCTGATGGAGGCGAACGGCGGCTCGGTCCGCTACGAGCGGGCCGAGCCGCGTGGCGCGCGCATGATCGTGACGCTGGAGGCGTCCTTCTGATCTCTACCGGTCGTGCGATCCCCGGTCCTCTTCGTTGATCATGCCGTCGCCCCAGCCGTCCTCCTCGCCGGTGCGGCCACCCATCGGCGCGCTCCCGGCCGCGCCCCCGCTGATCGGGCCGGACTTCGCGACCCGGCGTCCCGGTGCCAGCACGTCGTCCAGGTCGTGCTCGCTGGTGATGCCGGGCGCGGTGGTGATGTCCACATTGGTGCCCATGTTCGACGACGCCAGGTTGTGCCGGGGCAGGCTCACGGTGCTGGCGTTGCTCTGCTCGGCCGCGCTCGTGCCCCAGCCGGCGCCCGGGTGCGGGTTGCGGTTGCGGATGCGGGCGGCCACCGCGGCCGGGCTGGCGGCCGGGTTGCCGGCGAGGGAGTCGAGCCGCTTCGAGCTCGCGCCGGCGGTCGGGCGCTTCGGCGACGGGCGGCTGCCGACCGGCTTCGGGTGGCCGCCGAGCACGCCGCTCTCGACCAGGCCCTTGAACGTGGTCAGGTCGTCCTTGAGCCGCTTGGTCAGCGACGCCTGGCCGTGCCGGTCGCTCGGCATCAGGAAGGCGATGTCCGCCTCGAGCTGCGCGACGATCTGCGTCTTGGTCTCGCCCAGCGGCCGCAGGGTGAGCGTCTCGGCGAGCAGCGGACCGTCCATGGTGGACCAGGAGACCCGCTCGTCGAGGGAGCGCTCGGTGATCTGCGCGTCGAACTCGCGGCGCTTGCCGTCGACATCCATGATCCAGTGCGTCTGATCGGCGCCGATCGGGGTGACCTCGCGAACTCCGTTCATGAACCGTGGGTAGTTCTCGAACGCGGCGAGCTGCTCGTACACCGTGTGCAGCGGTGCACTCACCTCGATGGCCTGCTGAACCATACTCATCGCTTCTCTCCCATGCCTCGGCAGATGACATGATCGAGCGTACGGAGGCGGCTACCCTCTGTGTTCGGTTTCAGTTAGACGCGCCGCAGGTACTGCCACCGGCCGACCTCGGCCGCGTACCGGGCGTCACTCGCGGGCACCAGCGTCACGCGGGCCGCGCGCAGCATCGCCACGATCCGGGGCGACGGGCCGCGCCACGCCTCGCTGACCTCGACCACGGTGCCGGTCTCGCGGCAGGTCGCGGCCAGGGCGTCGACCAGGTCGGGGGTGACCGCGGCGTCGTCCAGGCCGACCTGGGCGAGCAGGCTGAGCGGGCGGGCGAGCTGGGTGGGGGCGTAGCGGGAGGCGCGCTCGAGGCCGCGCACGGTCGCGGTGACGAGACCCTCGGCGAGCCGCTCGGGGGTGAGCTCGCCGGCGCCCAGCATGGCGCGCAGGTCGCGGGCGCCGTGGAGCTCGCCGCCCAGCGGCAGCCGGGAGACCGCGACCGAGATCGCCTCGAGGTGGCCGAGGTCGGCCGGCAGCGCCAGCCAGCCGTCCGGCTGCACGACCTCGACCTCGGCGGCGACGCGCAGGGTCATCTCGGTGCGCCGGCGGGCACGGCGGACGGCATCGGCGTACGCGGACAGCCACGTCGTCTCGGGGCCGGCCTGGTCGGCGAAGGTGACCGCGGTGAGCCCGGCCTGGTCAGCGGCGGAGACGACCACGCCGACGCTGTCCCGGCCGGCGGCGAAGCCGGTGTGCACATGCGCGTCGACCGTCAGATCCAGCGCGCCGCCGATCACCGATTCCAGCTCTGCGCCCACTATCGCTCCCCGGCCTCAAGTCGACGGGCTCATCCCGTCCTGACACAGAGTGCGGGTGTGGTGTTGACAGCTCGGTCCGTCGGCGGTGCAGTCCGGGTGCCGCTTCTGCCGGTGGACCGGGCCCGTCCGGTCAGAGGCGGAAGGCGCCGACGAGTGCGCGCAGGTCGTCGGCCGTTCGGGCGACCTCGGTCGAGGCCTGGCGGGTCTGCTCGACGCCCTGCACCGCGGTGGCGCTGGCGGCGGCGACGTCGGAGATGTTGGCGGCGATCCGGGACGAGCCGCTCGCCACCTCGGCGATGCTGCGGCTCATCTCGCCGGTGGTCGCGGTCTGCTCCTCGACGGCCGAGGCGATCGTCGTCTGGAAGTCGTTGATCTGCGCGATCACGTCGGAGATGCGGGAGATGACCTCGACCGCGCCGCCGGTGTCCTGCTGGATCGCGTTGACCCGGGTGCCGATGTCCTCGGTCGCCTTCGCCGTCTCCTGGGCCAGGTCCTTGACCTCGGAGGCGACCACGGCGAAACCCTTGCCGGCCTCCCCGGCGCGGGCGGCCTCGATCGTCGCGTTCAGCGCGAGCAGGTTGGTCTGCTCGGCGATCGAGGTGATCAGCTTGATCACATTGCCGATCTCCTCGGAGGAGGCGCCCAGCTGGCGGATCGTCTCGGTGGCCCGGGCCGCCTCGGCCACCGCCACGGCGGCGATCTGCGCGGCCTCGCTGGTGTTCCGCGAGATCTCCCGGATCGACAGGCCCATCTGCTCGGAGCCGGCCGCCACCGACTGCACGTTGCGGGAGATCTCCTCGGCCTCGGCCGACGCCGACGCGGTCTGCCGGTCGGTGTCGCCGGCCGCCGCGGCGATCTGCGCGGCCACCGCGGACAGCTCGCCGGCCGCACCGGCCAGCTCGTCCGCGTCCTTGCCGATAGTCTGCAGCGACCCGTGGATCGACTCGAGGGCGGAATCCAGGCCCGACGCCATCCGGCCGAGCTCGTCGCGGCTCACGATGCCGCTGCGCGCGGTGAGGTCGCCGGCCGCCAGCTGCTCGATCACGCCGCCGAGCCGGCGCACCGGCACGAGGATCGAGCGGGCCATCGGCACCGCCAGGACGATGAGCAGAAGCAGACCGGCCGCGGCCACGCCCAGGACGGTCCAGCGGGTCGAGCTGACCGTGCCGCGCATGTCGGCCTGTTCCTGCTCGACGGCCGCGGTCACCTCGTCGACCAGCCCGCCGAGCTCGTCGTCGGTGGCGTGGTTCCGGTCGGCGATCTCCCCGAGCCGGGGCTGCACCGAGGACACGTTCGCCTTGGCGTCGGCGGCGAACGACGTGATGAAGTCGCTGAACGACTCGAAGTCCGGGCGATAGCCGGCGAACTTCGAGGCGAGCGCGGGTGGCAGGCCGGCGGCGACCACGGCGTCGGCGGCGTCGATCGACGACTGAACGTCGTCGGCGACGTCCTGCGTGACGTCCTTGCCCAGGGCCGCGCGGTAGGCGTCGACCTTGAGCTCGCTCTGCCGGGTGTCGAGGTGGTTGAGCGCGGCCAGGCCGGCCTCGAGGGCCGCCACGGTGGCGCTCTGTCTGCTGAGTTGTCTCTGGCTGACCACCGTGATGATGGCCAGGGCGGCGAGCGCGACGGCGCCGGTCGCCACGATGAGAGCAAGGCGTTTGGCGATGCCGAGCTCCGCCAGTCGCGACATGTGTCTCCCTGCAACCGTTCTGCGCCGCGGCGGGACCCGTTCCGGCCGGCCGGGCGCGGTAGTTTCGTGGTCAGGTGGCCGCCGCGCCGGAGGGGAGGAACCGAGTCCTCACTCCTCCGGCGTCTGCAGCATCTCGGACACCGCCCTGACCGCATCCTCGGTGGGCGAGGCCGCCTCGCGGTTGGCCGCCTGCAATTCCCGGAACACTTCCTCACGATGGACCTGTACGTCGCGCGGAGCCTGGATGCCCAGTCGAATGACATCGCCGCGAGCCTCGAGCACCGTGATGATCACGTCGTTGCCGATCATCACGCTCTCCCCGGCACGCCGGGTCAGCACAAGCATCCGGTGCCCTCCTCCATCCGTGGACGGACAGCATCGCGAGGGGCGCGGTCGCAACTGTCACGGCCGCGCCGGCGACGAGACGTCAGTAGGCCCGGTGCATGATCGCGCGGACCGGGTACCCGGAGCCGCTGAGCACGACCTGCATGGCCCGCATGGTGTCCCGGTCGAGAACGATCGGCGCCATGAGGTTGGCCGTGGTCTCGTCGACGCCGGCGGTGATGACCGTCATGAGCAGCAGCCGGTCGGGGTCCGTCGTGTTGAGTGCCGCGAAGACCTCGTCCTCGATCTCCGGGGCGTAGTCCGGGAAGAACGGCTCGGGCGGGGCCACCAGGAACCGGAGCTCCGGGTCCTGGACGGACGTGAAGGCGTAGAGCAGTCCGTCTTCGTTGAGCCGCACCAGGACGAACTCCCGGTGCGCCGGGAAGCCGGGCATCGGTACCGCCATCGTGATGGTCGGCAGACCCAGCGACGGGTCGATCATGGTGGCCTCAATCGGTCGGGACGCGGTGCGAGTACTCATGGTCACCTCAGGAAATCGATGAGCGAGGGCTGGATCACCTTGGCCGTGGCGGCCAGGGCGGCCTGGTACGAGGTCTGCTGGATCTGCAGTTCCATGATCGCCTTGGGCAGGTCGACATCTTCGATGTCCGACAACTGCGACGTCACGGATAACAGATGGTCGTCCGCGGACTGCTTCATCTGTTCAACTCGATTATATCGGGCGCCTACGTCCGAAAGGGCGGATTTTAGTAAATCGTGGGCGCTATCGAGATTTTGGAGATTTTGGTTCAGTCCGGCGGCGTCGTTGTTCCGGATGCTCTTCGAGATGTTGTCGAGCACCGTGAACAGCTCGGTCGGATCGCCCTGTTTTCCGAACGCTTCCTGACCCGTGGTCTCGATGCGCACCTTGGCGTTCGGCCCGACCGTCCGGGTGGTCTGGTTGTCGTTGCCCAGGTACGTGATCTCGCCGGTGTTCGGGTCCTTGGCGTACGCCTCGGATCCCGGGGTCGTGCCACCGAAGACCGGGCGGTTCATGTACTTGGTATTGGCCGCGTCGAGCAGAGTGTCCCGGATGTTGTCGATCTCGACGGCCAGCGCCTGGCGGGACTGATCGTTGTTAGACGTGTTCAGCGCCTGGAGGGTCAGGTCGCGTACCCGAATGATCGAAGTGGACGCGTCGCCGAGCTTGTCCTGAATGGTGCCGAGCCAGCCCAGGCCGTCGTCGGCGTTCCGGCCGTATTGCTGGGTGGCCCGCACCTCGCCGCGAAGCTGAAGTGAGGTCACCGTGCCGGTCGGCGAGTCCGACGGCCTGGTCAGCAGCTTGCCGCCGGAGATCTGTGACTGGATCCTCTGACCGCGCGCCATCGAGCGCTGGAGGTCGCCCAGCGCCTTGGTGTGCATGCTGGTCTCGGTGACCCTGCTGGGAATCGTCATGGTTCCGTCTCCCCGTTACCGGCCGACCATGCCGGTGCGGTTGATCAGCTGATCGAGCATTGAGTCGATCGTGGTCAGCACCCGTGAGGCCGCCTCGTAGCCGCGCTGATAGGTCAGCAGATGGGTCATCTCCTCGTCGAGGTTGACCCCGGACTCGGCGTCGCGCGAGGTGTCGACCTGGTCGCGTACCGCGTCCTGGATCTCGCTGCGCCGCGACACCGCCTGGGCGGCGACGCCGAGCTGGCCGATCATGGCCTGGTAGGTGGCGTCCGGCCCGCCGGCCGAGGCGCCGATGTCGACGAGGTCGTCGGCGACGCCATGGTCCAGGGCCGGCGTGGTCGGATCGAGGGGATTGCCCTTGGAGAACGCGACCTGGCTCGGGTCGGTCAGCTGCACCGCGATCGTCCCGGCGGTCGTGCCGGTGAAGAAGTCCCCGCCCGGCGTCCCGTCCTGCGTGTAGCCGCCGGCCTGCGCGTTGTTGACGGTGTCGGCAATGCTCTTGGCGACTTTGTCGAGGCCGGACGCGATGCCCGGAATGACATTGTTCATCGTGTCGAGCATCGCGCCCATCGTGCCGCCGGCACTCGCGTTGATGCCGGTGTCCGTCCACTGGAGAGCGACCTTGTCGGTGGCCGCGATGCCATCGAGCGTCGGTGGCCCCGCCAGCTTCAACGAGCGAGCGTTGAAGCCCTCGACCAGGGCCGCGCTCCCGACGTACACGTTGACCGCGCCGTTCTTGGTGGTCTGCGCGGTCGCGCCGACCAGCTCGGACAGCTGCATGATCTTGGTGTCGCGCTGGTCCTGCAGCTCGTTCGCGGGCAGACCGGCCTGCTGCGCGATGACGATCTGGTTGTTCATGTCGGCGATCGAGCTCGCCACGGTGTTGACCTGATCGACGAACGCGGACATCTGACCGTTCTGAGCCTGGAACTGGTTCGCCAGCGCGGTGTGCGTGTCGTTCAGCGAGATCGCGACCGTCTTGCTGCGCTCGATCAGCGCCGACCGGGTGGACGGGTCCTGCCAGTTGTTGGCGACGTCGTTCCACGCATCCCACATGTCGTGCAGCCGGGCCTGGATCGCGGTGTCGCTCGGCTCGGCGAGCACACTTTCGATCTGGTCGTACGAGCCCTTCTGGCTGGCCAGATACGCGGAGTTCGCGTGCTCGGTGCGTCCGCGCTCGTCGAGGTAGACGTTGCGCCCGCGCTCGACCTCGGCGATCGAGACGCCGGTGCCGATCTGCTCGGTCGTGGAGTACACGCCCGGGTTGAGACTGCCGCTCTGGGCCTGCATCCGTACCCGCTGCCGGGTGTAGCCCTCGGTGTTGGCGTTCGCGATGTTCTGCCCGGTGACGTCCAGGCCGCGACGCTGTGCGTAGAGCGAAGTGAGCGCGGTGTTGATACCGCCGAACGTGCTAGCCATCAGATCGCCTCATCAACCAGGTTCGAGCGGCGGACGCCACCGGAAACGGTCTGGCCCTGCGGTCCGTACGTTTCCACAGTTTCGGCGAACGCGAGCATGGTTTCGCGTGCAGCGCGCTGGCCGGCCGTGAGCAGGTCGCGGTTCACGTCGGCGAGCGCGCCGATCTCCGAGGTCAACGTCAGGAACGCCTTGCGGTGCTGGTGAAGCAGGTCGGCCCAGGGCGGCGGGGCCGCGTCGGCCAGCTCGCCGAGGGAGGCCTCCGGGCTGAGCCCGAGCTCCACGGCGACGTCCTGCGAGTAGGCGGCGCGGATGACCTCGGTCTGCCGGATCTGGTCCAGCACCACCTCGACCTCGCGGGTGGCGTGGCTGAGCCAGCGGGAGCGATTGGACGCGAGGAGCAGCTGCTCCTCCTCAAGCTTGAACAGCAGCATCTCCAGCAGCTCACGTGATCGCCACAGGACGCTGGCCAGGTCGGTCAGGCTCACCCTGGTCCTCCGTCTCGGGTGCCGGGCGTGCCCCCACGACATGCCCGCTCATTCGGACAGGTCGGCACGCCCGCCCCTTCACTGAGGAATTTCCGCCGAACTGGCCATCCCGGTCTTTCTTCCGGTTTGCCGGAAAAGGGCGAAGAAATTTCGGAGACTGCTCATGACCGTCGGCGCCACGCCGATCGGACCCGGCGTAACGCCACGGCTCACGGATGGGCCGGACAGACCCCACTCAAGGAGGAAAACCCCATGGGTCTCCGCATCAACCAGAACATCGCCGCGCAGAACGCCTACCGGAACCTGTCGGTCACCGACAGCCAGATGTCGAAGTCGCTGGAGAAGCTGTCCAGTGGTTTCCGCATCAACCGGGCGGCGGACGACGCGGCCGGCCTCTCGATCTCCGAGGGCCTGCGTGCGCAGATCGGCGGTCTCAAGGTCGCCGTGCGCAACACCCAGGACGGCGTCAGCGTCGCGCAGACCGCTGAGGGCTCGCTCAACGAGGTCACCTCGATCCTGCAGCGCATGCGTGACCTGGCCGTCCAGTCGTCCAACGCGGGCGCGAACGACGACGACGCCAAGGCCGCCGCGTCCAAGGAGATGGACCAGCTCAACGCCGAGCTGGACCGGATCGGCAGCACCACGTCGTTCGGCAAGTCGAAGCTGCTCGACGGCTCGTTCGGCCGGACCTACGCGATGGCCTCGTCGACCGTGAACTCCTCGGCCGGCGGTACCACCAACACCACGCCGCCGATGCCGACCGCCGCGACCACCGCGTTCTCGTTCAACCTCACCGAGGTCGCGGGCAAGACCAAGGACGCCGCCGGCAACAACTACAACATCGCCGTCAACGTCGCGGCGCTGAAGAGCACCGACTCGCCGGCCGACCTGACCCGGGCGATCAACAGCGCGATCTCCAGCTCGCTGCGGGACAACGGCTTCCAGGGCAACGAGATCCAGCTGACCTCGTCGACCGACAAGTTCGGCAACGTCACCTACCAGTTCGGCGGCTCGGGCGAGTTCAACATCACCGACGGCACCGGGTCGGTCCTCACCGGCGCCAGCACCGCGGGTGCTCCGGTCGGGCTCGGCATGACTCTCGCTCAGGCCACCACCACCAACGCCACCACCGCCAACGGCGGCGGCACCGGCAACACCGGCAAGTTCCAGGTCGGTGCGAACGCGAACGAGAACATCAACATCGCGATCGGCGCCTCCGACTCGGGCACGCTCGGCACCAAGCAGATCGACCTCGTGAACAACGCCGCCGGCGCGATCTCGACGATCGACAAGGCGCTCCGCACGGTCTCCGACCAGCGGGCGACGCTCGGTGCGTACCAGAACCGCTTCGAGCACACCATCAACAACCTCAACGTGGCGGTGGAGAACCTGTCCGCCTCGGAGTCGCGTATCCGTGACACCGACATGGCCCAGGAGATGGTGTCCTACACCCGGTCGCAGATCCTGACCCAGGCCGGCACGTCGATGCTGTCGCAGGCGAACCAGTCGGCGCAGAACGTCCTGTCGCTGCTCCGCTGATAACCGAACTACCACCGGGCAGGAACTGAATACCTGGCACTCACGGCCGAATAGGTGGGGGTAGCCGGCAAACGCGCCGGCTGCCCTCACTTTTCTTTCGCCCGAAAGGCAGGCTCCTGTGACCAGTTCGGTTGACGGTCTCGTCAGCGGCCTGAGCACCTCGTCGCTCATCCAGCAGCTGATGACGGTCGAGGCAGCGCCGCAAACCCGGCTCAAGACCAAGGCCAGCACGGCACAGACGGCCGTGGACTCGTACCAGTCGGTCAACTCCAAGGTTCTGGCGCTGAAGTCGGCCGGCGACACCATCAGCCAGCTGAGCACTTGGCGCGCGATCTCGGCGACGTCCAGCTCGTCGTCGGTCACGGCGACCGCCCTGGTCGGCACGAACACCGCCACCGGAACCACGCAGTTCGACGTCAAGAGCCTCGCCAAGAGCCAGATCACCACGGCCAAGGTGCCGGCCGCCGGTGGCGACATCATGAGTGGCAACCAGCTCACCATCGACGTCGGCCCGCTCGCCGACCCGGATCCGACCAAGCACAAGAGCACCACGCTCACCATCACCGACAAGTCGCCCAAGGGCGTGGCCGACGCGATCAACGCGGCCGGGCTCGGGGTCAAGGCCGCCGTGATCACCACCGGCGGCAGCGAGAACATCCTGCAGCTCAGCGGGGCCAAGACCGGCGCCGCCGCGGCCTTCCAGATCACCGGCCTGGACCAGCTGAGCAACGGCGCGCCGATGACCGAGGTGGCCACCGCGGCCGACGCCCGGCTCGAGATCGGCGGCGGCGACGCCGACGCGAACGGCGACGGCTTCGCCGATGGTTACGTCGTCACCAGCACCACCAACACGTTCACCAACCTCATGCCGGGCGTCACGATCACCGTGTCGAAGCTCGAGGACGGCGTCACGGTCGGCGCCACCAGCGACGTCGACGGCATGGCCGGCAAGTTCCAGGCGCTGGTGGACGCGGCCAACGCGGCGCTCTCCGAGATCGGCAAGCAGACCGCGTACGACCCGAACACCAAGAAGGGCTCGCCGCTGACCGGTGACTTCGCGGTGCGGAACATGAGCCAGTCGATCCTGAGCACGTTCAGCCAGGGCGTGATCTACGCGAACCCGCGGTACGACAAGAACGTGGCCACCGACCCGGTCACCAACCCGCTGACGCTCGCCGCCGGCTCGTACGCCAAGTACGGCATCCAGCTGGACCGCAGCGGTCAACTGACCTTCGACCCGGAGGCGTTCAAGTCCGCGTACGCCGCCGACCCGGTCAAGACCCAGGAGGTCGGCACCGGCATCGGCGACGTCTTCGAGGCGCTCGGCGACAAGATGTCGCAGAACCTCAAGTCGGTCATGACGAACCGCAAGACCGAGATCGACAACATCAACTCCCAGATCGACGACTGGGACGTCCGGCTCGCCGCCCGGCGGGAGGCACTGCAGAAGCAGTACTCGGCTCTCGAGGTATCGCTGGGCAAGCTCAAGGACCAGTCCAACTGGCTCTCCGGCCAGCTGGCCGGCCTCTCCTGACCCGCTCGTCCCCTTCCGCCCTGCCGCCCCAGGGTCCCCTGACCGAGGAGCATGATGACCTCTCCGCACCTGCGTGACCGCTACCTTCAGGACTCGATCAACACCGCGTCGCCGGCCAAGTTGCTGATCATGCTGTACGACCGGCTCGTCCTCGACCTCATGAAGGCCGAGGAGGCGCTCACCGCCGACGAGCGCGAGGAGGCGCACGAGCGGCTCACCCACGCTCAGGAGATCGTGCTCGAGCTGCGCACCAGCCTCGACGTCGACGCCTGGTCCGGCGCGCCGGCGCTGGCGAACCTGTACGGCTGGATGCTCACCGAGCTGATCGGGGCGAACATCGCCCGTGACCCGAGCCGGGTCGCCGCCGTACGGGGGCTGGTCGAGCCGCTGCGGGACACCTGGCGAGAGGCGGCCGCCGCGGCGGTCGCCGGCTGATCCTCATGACCGATCAGTGGCGGGGCGCCTGGACGGCCGCGCTGGACGAGCTCGAGCTGGACGTCGTCCGGATCGAGACGATGCTGGCCGATGAGCGCCGGCACGCGGAGACGCCACCGGCCGACCTGTGGAAGCCGCCGACCGAGCTCGGCGCGCTGCCGCTGGAGCTCAAGCCACGAGCGGACGAGATCTTGACCCGGCAGCTGGAGGCCGCGCAGGAGATCGCCCGGCGGCTCACCTCGAACCGCCGCCAACAGGCGATCACGGCCCGGATCGAGACCGGCGAGGCGGTCAAACGGCCCGTCTACGTCGACCGCGCGATGTGAGAACGTCCCGGAGCCCGCGAGGGTTCCGGGACGTTTTTGCGTGCAACCTGGTGGCAACCGTCAGGCGCTCAGTGGATCGGCGGTCAGGCCGAACTGCATGGTACGAGCACGGATTGCTCAGATGAAAAGCCAAGGATCGGCGCCCTGGACCACGTATCCAAGGAGCTGCTGTGTTCGACGACATCTCTTCGTCCTCCCTTCGCGTCGCCGCGGCCGGCCTCGCCGCCCGGCAAAGCGCCATCGCCAACAACATCGCGAACATCGAAACCCCCGGCTACCGGGCCCGTAAGGTGGAATTCGAGTCGGCGCTGCAGGGCGCCATCGCGCACGGCGACTCGCCCGCCTCGGTCAGCCCGAGCACGCAGACCTCGCTGGAGCCGACGCGGCTCAACGGCAGCAACGTCAACCTCGACGAGGAGACGCTGTCGCACATCGACACCACGATGCGCTACCAGCTGACGATGCGGGCCATGGACAGCAAGTACGGCATGCTGCGCGACGCCATCAAGGGGGCCTGATAGATGAGCACGTTCAACGCGATCGGGGTCGCCGGCACCGGCGTCACGGTCTACCGCAAGTGGCTCGACGCGGTGTCGGACAACATCGCCAACATCGACAACGTCAGCCGTACCTCCGAGAAGGCCTTCCAGGCGCGGTACGTCGTCGCCCAGGAGGCGGCGGACGGCAACGGCGCCCAGGTCGGCGGGGTCGCCTTCGGCAGTGCTCAGGGCATCGTCACCTACGACCCGGACAACCCGCTGGCCGACAGCAAGGGCTACGTCCGCCGCCCGGACATCGACCTCGGCGGCCAGATGGCCCAGATGATGATGGCCCAGCGCGCCTACCAGGCCAACCTGTCGGTGGTCGACCGGGCCAAGGAGTCGTACACCGCGGCGATCAACCTCGGAAAGTGAGGAGCTCCTAGATGACTTCTCCGATCAGTGCGCTCAGCGGGATCTCGTCGATCGGCGGGGTGGACGCCCTGCAGGGTGTCAACGGCCTCAGCGGCCTGGACAACCTCGCCGGCGCGAGCGGCACGGACGCCACGCAGGGCCCGAACGCGGACTTCACCAGCATGCTGTCCAAGGGACTGGAAAGCGTGCAGGCCTCCCAGCACAAGGCCGACGACCTCGCGGTCAAGGTCGCCGACGGGTCGCTCCAGGACCCGGCCCAGTACACCATGGCCGCCACCGAGGCCTCCCTCGGACTCCAGCTCACGCTGGCCATCCGGAACAAGGCCGTGGAGGCCTTCCAAGAGATCATGAGGATGCAGGCCTGACATGACGGACCGCCTTCCCGCTCCGGTTCGCCGCATCACGGACACCTTCCGGTCTTTCACGCCGGGCCAGAAGGCCGTCACGATCGCGGCGGTGATCGCCCTTGTCGTCGGTGGCTACTTCTTCGCCACCTGGGCTTCGAAGCCGACGTACTCGATCCTGTTCAACAACCTGTCGACCAAGGACGCCAGCGCGATCGTCCAGTCGCTGCAGAAGTCGGGGACGAGCTACGAGCTGGCGAACGACGGGCAGACCGTCCTGGTCCCGCAGGACCAGGTGAACGATCTGCGTCTGTCGCTGAGCGGCGAGGGCCTGCCCGGCGATGCCGGCACCGGCTACGCCCTGCTCGACCAGCAGGGCATCACGACCAGCGACTTCATGCAGCACACGAACTACCAGCGGGCCCTGGAAGGCGAGCTCTCCAACACCATCAAGTCGATCGACGGCGTCGAGGCGGCCACCGTGCACCTCGTCATCCCGCAGAAGGACGTCTTCTCCGACGACCAGGACCAGCCCACGGCGTCCGTCCTGGTCGCCTCCAGCCAGACCCAGCCGCTCAGCAGCCAGCAGGTGCAGGCGATCGTGCACCTCGTCGCGTCCAGCGTCGAGGGCCTCGACCCGACCGAGGTCACCGTGGCCGGCGCGGACGGCAAGATCCTCTCCACCGGGGGCGGCGCGGCCGTCGGCACCGGTGGCGACAGCGGCAACGAGTCACAGACCCTCGCGTTCCAGAACCGGATGAGCCAGTCGCTGCAGAACATGCTGGACAGCGTGGTCGGCCCCGGGCACGCGGTGGTCACGACCACGGCCGAGCTCGACTTCGACCAGACGCAGACGACCAGCAAGTCGTACAACGCCGACCCCTCGCTGCCCGCCCTCTCGGAGAGCAACAGCCGTGAGGCGTACAACGGTGCTGGCAACTGCGCCGGCGGCGTCCTCGGCCCGGACAACGTCTCCGGTCCCGCCTGCACCACCGGCACCACCGGCACCGGGCAGTACGAGAACAGCAACTCCGTCAAGAACAACGCCATCAACGAGACGAACGAGGTACGCAAGAGCGCGCCCGGCAGCATCAAGAAGCTGAACGTGGCCGTCCTGCTGGACAGCACCACGGCCGGCACCGTCGACCCGGCGCAGGTGCAGCAGCTGGTCACCGCCGCGGCCGGCATCGACGCGACCCGCGGCGACACCATCGCGGTCAGCGCCATGCCATTCGACACCAGCGCCGCCCAGGCCGCCCAGAACGCCCTGAAGGCCGCCACCGCGGCCGACCAGTCGGCCAAGCAGATGTCGCTGATCAAGACCGGCGCTCTGGCCGCCGTGATCCTGGCGCTGCTCTTCCTCGCCTGGCGGGCCAGCCGTCGCTCGAAGAAGCGCAAGGCGCTGACCCCGGAGGAGCGCAAGCACCTCGAGGACATGCAGGCCGCGCTCGAGAACCAGCGCCTGCAGGAGCTCAACCAGGCCATCCCGGCGCAGATGCTGGAGGCCGCACCGGAGTCCTTCGTCAACAACGAGGCCCGCGAGGAGCGGGTCCGCGAGATCGAGCAGATGGTCAAGGACCAGCCCGACGAGATGGCCGTGCTGCTGCGCGGCTGGCTCGCCGCCGACTCGACGCATTGAGGCCAGACGGGCGACCGGCATTTCGCCGGCCGCCCGTTTTGCTGCGCTTCGCGTTTTATGATGGGTTAGGGACGGGCTGAGGGAGTACGCGTTGACCACACCGGCGCTCACCACGCTGTCGATGACGGGCGTGCGCAAGGCAGCGATCATGCTGGTGCAGTTCGGCAAGGAGCAGTCCGCGCAGGTTCTGGCCAACATGTCGGAGAAAGAGGTCGAGATGATCTCGGCCGAGATCGCCCGGCTGGGCAAGCTCGACCCGATCGTCGTCGACGACGTCATGGACGAGTTCTACGCCATGGCGACCACGCGGTACGCCGGCTCCGGCGGCATGGACTACGCCCGGGAGCTGCTCGAGGCCTCGCTGGGCAAGGAGCGCGCCGCGCTGATCCTGGACCGGCTCGAAGCCTCGATGAACGACATCCCGTTCAACTTCCTGAGCCACGCCGACCCCCGGCAACTGCTCTCGTACGTGCAATACGAGCACCCGCAGACGATCGCGCTGATCCTCGCGCACATCCCGGCCGCGCTTGCCTCGTCGATCCTGGCCGGCCTCTCGCTCGAGGTGCAGACCGAGGTGGCGCACCGGATCGCGGTCATGGACCGGACCTCGCCGGAGATCATCCGTCAGGTCGAGGCCGCCCTCCAGCGGAAGCTCTCCACCGTGCTGCAGCCCGACGAGCTGTCCTCGATCGGCGGCCTGCAGCCGTTGGTCGAGATCATCAACCGCGCCGACCGCACCACCGAGCGGCTCATCCTCGAGGCCCTGGACGCCCGCAGTCCCGAGCTGGCCGAGGAGATCCGGCGCCGGATGTTCATGTTCGAGGACATCGTCAACCTCGAGGACCGCGCCGTGCAGCTCGTGCTCCGGCAGGTCGAGCCGGCCGACCTGGCCACCGCGCTCAAGGGCGTGCCGGACACGGTCCGCGACAAGGTCACCCGCAACCTCTCCGAGCGCGGCCGGGAGAACCTCATCGAGGAGATCGACCTGCTCGGCCCGGTCAAGGTCAAGATGGTCGAGGAGGCCCAGGCGAAGATCGTCTCGGTCATCCGCTCGCTCGAGGACTCCGGCCAGATCGAGGTCCAGCGCGGCGGCGAGGCCGATGAGCTCATCGCCTGAGCCCCGCAGCAACCCGGTGATCCGGGGCACGGTGGCCGAGTCCGCCACCGCCGCCAAGTTCGCGGCCGACCTGCGGACGAGCGGCTCGGAGCCGGGCGGCACGTCGGTCGACGAGGCGCGCGCCGCCGGGTACGCGGCGGGCTGGGCCCAAGGTCGGCGCGAGGCGGCCCAGGCGGCCGAAAGTGCCGTCGAGCGGGCCCGGGCCGCCGAGGCCGCCCACGACCAGCGCCGGGCCGCTGCCCTGGCCCAGGCCGTCAACGCGCTCGGCCGGGCCGTCACCGAGCTCGAGAACCAGCTCATGCCGACCTTCACCGAGCTGCAGGAGGTGCTGCTCGCGCACGCCTTCGAGCTGGCCGAGGCGATCGTCGGCCGGTCGCTGGACGACCCGCAGCGGCGGACCGCCGACGCGCTGCGCCGGGCGATGGCGGCGGCGCCGGAGACCGGCTCGCTGGTCGTGCACCTCTGCCCCGAGGACTACCAGACGCTGGTCGGCCCGGACGGGCCGAGCGACTTCGACCACGAGGGCCGGCACGTCAGCCTGCGCCCGGACGCCTCGCTGCGGCCGGGGGACGCGATCGCCGAGACCGGCATGGCGACCATCGACGCCACCATCGCGGCCGCCGTGGCCCGCGCCCGGGAGGCTCTTCGTCTCTCATGACCGATCTGTTCCGGCACCGGATGAACGCGGCCTTGACCGCGGCCCGCCCGCTCACCCGGGGCAAGGTGACCGGGGCGGTCGGCCTGCGGGTGACGGTCAGTGGCCTCGAGGCCCGGGTCGGCGACATGGTGCAGATGGGCGACGGGCCGGACGCGGTCTTCGCCGAGGTGGCCGCGATCGACGGCGACAAGCTCTCCTGCCTGCCCCTCGGCCCGCTCGCCGGCATCGGCTCCGGCACCCCGGTGACCAGCACCGGCGGCCCGTTGCGGGTGCCGGTGGGCCCCGACCTGCGGGGCCGGATCCTGGACGGTCTCGGCCGGCCGATGGACGGCGGTCCGCCCCTGCGCGGGGAACTGGTCAGCATCGAAGCCGCGCCGCCCTCGGCGATGGAGCGCCAACTGGTCGATGCGCCGATGCCCCTGGGCGTACGCGTGCTGGACACCCTCGTGCCGTGCGGCAAGGGCCAGCGGATCGGCATCTTCGCCGGCTCCGGCGTCGGCAAGTCGAGCCTGATGAGCATGATCACCCGCGGCACCTCGGCCGAGCTCAACGTGGTCGCGCTGGTCGGCGAGCGGGGCCGGGAGGTACGCGAGTTCATCGAGCACGACCTGGGGCCGGAGGGACTGGCGCGGTCCGTGGTGGTGATCGCGACCTCGGACGCGGCCCCGCTCGTACGCCTGCGGGCCGGCGCGGTCGCCACCCGGATCGCCGAGTACTACCGGGACGAGGGCGCCGACGTCCTGCTGCTGATGGACAGCGTCACCCGGGCGGCGATGGCCCAGCGCGAGGTGGGCCTGTCGGTCGGCGAGCCGCCGGCCACCCGGGGCTATCCTCCCTCGGTCTTCGCCATGCTGGCCTCGCTGCTCGAGCGGGCCGGGCCGGGCGCGCGGGGCAGCATCACCGGCCTCTACACCGTGCTGGTCGAGGGCGACGACCACAACGAGCCGATCGCCGATGCCGCCCGCTCGATCCTGGACGGGCACATCGTGCTCGACCGGAAGCTGGCCACCGCCGGTCACTTCCCCGCCGTCCAGGCGCTCGACTCGATCTCCCGGGTGGCCAACAAGATCACCACACCGGAGCAGCGGGCCGACGCCACCGAGCTGCGCCGGCTGATGGCGGCCCATCGGGAGGTGCGCGAGCTGGTCGAGATCGGCGCGTACGTGCCCGGCACCAACCCGGAGGCCGACCGGGCCAACGCCATCTGGCCGCACATCACCGCGTTCCTGCGACAGGACCTGGATGAGCGCGTCACCCCGGAACAGGCCTGGGCCGCGCTGCACGCGATCGTCCGGTCGGCTTGACCATTCGATCTGTTGCTAGTCGGGTGCAGCACTCAGCGAATCTCCGGTCGGGCCGAAGCGGAGATGTGAGGGACGCTCGCCCGCGCTAGGAGGCAGAAAACCTTGAACCGCCTGTTCCGACTCGGCCCCGTGCTCCGCGCCCGCAAGGCGCAGGAGGACGCCGCCCGTGGCGCCGTGAACCAGTCACGCGCCGAGATCCGCGACGCCCAGGCCCTGGTCAAGCGCCGTCACCTGGACCTGGTCGGCGCCGAGGCGCCGTCCGAGGGCACCGCCCGGGCCATGGTGGCCTCGCTGGTGGCCCGCCAGTCGCTGGCCGGCGCCCTGGTCGGCGCCCAGCGCATGGTCGCCGACGCCGAGGAGGTCGAGCGGGAGCGCCTGGCGGTCCTGGCCGACGCGGCGAAGCGCCGCCGCGCCGTCGAGATGATGGCCGAGCGGCACGCCGAGCTCGTGCGCGCCCACGACCTGCGGGTCGACCAGGCGAGCCTGGACGAGCTGGCGGTGACCTCGAAGGCCCGCAACATGGCTCGTGGTCTCGCCGAGGGGAGCCCGGCATGACGATGATGGGCGTCAGCGGGGTGCTCTCCCGCATCCAGGAGCTCCAGGGCCAGCTCGGCCTCAACCCGCTCAACCCGGACGGCACCACCGTCGCCGGCACCGTCACGACCACCAAGGGCACCACCAGCAGCGACTCGTCGTTCGCCGCGATGCTCGCCGACGCCACCGGGGGCGGCTCGTCGCTCGGCGCCGGCGGCGTCTCCGGCGACGAGGTGGTCGCCTCCGCGAAGAAATACCTGGGCACGCCGTACGCCTTCGGCAGCACCGACCCGGACAAGGGGCTGGACTGCTCGGCGCTCGTCCAGCGCGCGTACGGTGACCTCGGCATCCAGGTCCCGCGCAACTCGTGGCAGCAGGCCAAGGCCGGTCAGCCGGTGGCGACCCTGGCCGACGCGAAGCCGGGCGACATCCTGGCCTTCGACTCGCCGGTCGACCACGTCGGCATCTACCTCGGCAACAACCAGATGATCGCGGCGCCCAAGCCCGGCGATCACGTCAAGATCCAGAAGGTGTACGAGACGCCGACCCACATTCGCCGGGTCATCTCCGACGTCGACCAGGTCGCCGCGCAGAACCTCGCTGCGGTCCGGCCGGCCGCGCTGCAGGGCTCGGGCACGCTCGCCGGCGTTCCGTACGGCGACCTGTTCGTCAAGGCCGGCGCCAAGTACGGCGTCTCGCCCAAGCTGCTCGCGGCGGTTGCCAAGGTCGAGTCGGGCTACAACCCGCAGGCGGTCAGCAAGGTCGGCGCCCGAGGCCTGATGCAGCTCATGCCGTCGACGGCCCGGGGCCTGGGCGTGAACGACGCGTTCGACCCCGAGCAGGCGATCTTCGGCGGGGCCAAGCTGCTAGCGCACAACCTCCGCGAGTTCAAGTCGCTCCCGCTGGCCCTGGCCGCCTACAACGCGGGCGGCGGCGCCGTCAAGAAATACGGCGGCATCCCGCCGTTCGCTGAGACCCAGGCCTACGTGCCGAAGGTGCAGAAGGCCCTCGCCTCGCTCGGCGGCTGACCGCCCCCGGCCCCGACCCCCAGCTAGGAGATCCGCATGAAGCTGCCGAGTTCCGTGACGGGACCGGACCGCACCGGCACGCCCGACTCCACCCGCCGCCCCACCCGGCGCGGCGAGGGCGGCGACGAGTTCGGGTCGGCGCTGTCGGCCGAGCTCGGCCGGCCGGACCGGGACGAGGACGGCGCCGCCACCGCCGAGCGGGCCGAGCGGACGGACGCCGACCGGGCCGCGGCCGAACGCGCCGCCACCCAGCGATCCGACCGAGCGGCCACCGACCGAGCGGCCGCCGACCGAGCCGCGGCGGAGCGGGCGGCAGCCGGCCGCGCGGCCGACCGCAACGCCGCCCTGCGCCGCGACGCCGGCAACCGAACCGACGCCGCAAACCGGGCCGACGCCGACCGGGCCCAAGCTGCCCGCGCTGACGCAGCCCGCGCTGAGGCCGACCGGGCGCAAGCCGGTCGCGCCGACGCCGCCCGCGCCGACGCAGCCCGCGCCGATGCTGCCCGCGCCGACGCGGCGAAGCGTGCGAATGACGACCGTGCCGACATCTCCGCCAAGCGCGCCGCCGCCGACCGCGCCGACATCGCCGCCAAGCGCGCCGCGGACGACCGGGCCGACGCCGACCGGGCGAGCACGGCCCGCGCCGACGAGGAAGGCTCCGACTCGGATCGCACGGCCACCGAGCGCACCGGCGACCGCGACCGTGTTTCCGCGAAGGACCGCGCCGGTACCGACAAGTCCGGCGACGCCACCAAGAACGAGGCCAAGACCGGCACGACCGACGGAAGCGCGACGACCGATCCGGCCGGCCAAATGTCGTCCGTAGCGTCGGCCGCCACCGCCACGCAGAACGCGACCACCGCGGCCGCATCCCCCGCCGATAAGCAGGCCAAGGGCACTGCCGCCATCTCCGGTGTCGCGGCGGCCGGTGTCCCCGCCGGGACGACCGCGGGGACCGGCCTGACCGGAGCCGGCGGCGCCGGGACGACCGGGACCGCCGGAACCGGAGCGACCGGAGCCGGTACCGGAGCCAACGGAGCCGGAACCGCCGGAGCCGGAGCCACCGGAGTCGGAGCCAACGGAGTCGGAGCCGCCGGAGCCGGAGCCACCGGAGTCGGAGCCGCGGGAGCAGGAGCCGCCGGCGCCGCAGCCGCTGGAGCCGGAACCGCCGGAACCGCTGGAGCAGGAGACATCGGAGCCGCAGCCACCGGAGCCGGAGCCGGAGCCACCGGAGCCGCAGCCACCGGAGCCGCAGCCACCGGAGCCGCAGCCACCGGAGCCGGAGCGACCGGAGCCGGAGCAACCGGAACCGCCGGCGCCGGGACCGGCCGGGCCGGAACCGCCGGGACCGGCACGGCCGGTTCGGCCGCGGCCGGCACGCCCGGCGCCACTGCCACGGCCACGCCGGGCACGGCCCAGCTCGGCGGCCAAACGGCGAACGCTCCCACGCCGGGCACCGCCGCGCTGGGCAATGCCGCCGGCAATCCAGCCGGCGCCGCCGCGGCCCGGGCCGCAGCCGACGCCGCCGCCGACGCCGACGGCGGCCAAGCTCCGGCCACCACGACCGCGAATACCGGACCTCAGGCCGCCGTCGACCCGGCCACCACCGGGCCGCTGGCCGGCGTGCAGGTGCAGGGCCAGGGACACCAGAGCCCGGGCCAGGGGCAGGGCTCGCCCCAGGATTCGGCCGCGCCCGCGACGACCGGTCCGGACGCCGGGCTCCAGCCCGCGCCGGCCCCGGTTCCGTCCGGCGCCGACCGGCCGGTGCCGGACCCGGCGGCACCGTCGGCGGCCGGCCTTCCGCCGGCTCCGGCCACCACCCCGGGGATCGCCGCCGACGGGACGGCCACTCCGGGCGTACTCGGGCAGGCCGGTCTCGCCGGAGTCACCGGACCGCAGGCCACCGCACCGGCCGCTCCCGCGGCCCCGGCCGCGCCGCCCGCACCGACGACGACGCCCACACCGCCGGCCGCCGCTCAGGTGGCGATGCGGATCGCGCCGCTGCGCCTCGAGGCCGACGGCGTGCACCGGCTCACCGTGCACCTGCACCCGGTCGACCTCGGCCCGGTCCAGGTGGTGGCGGAGATCCGCAACGGCGACATCAACCTGCAGCTGACCGGCACCACCGACGCCGGCACCGACGCCCTGCGCGACGCGCTCGGCGATCTGCGCCGGGAGCTCGAGGATTCCGGCTTCGGCAACTGCACGCTCGACCTGCGGCAGGGCAACGCCCAGCAGGAGCAGGCGCGGCAGCAGTTCGCCTCGGCGAGCTACGCCTCGGCCGGCCGGCGTGACAACGGCCCGGCCGGGCCCGCGACGCCGGCGCCGGCCGAGACCGGGGCGGCGACCCGCCGCACGCCGGGCAGCGGCCGCCTGGACGTGCAGGCCTGACCGACGCGCACGGCGAAGGCCGGTGGACACCAGGTCCACCGGCCTTTCGTCATGCGGGCTTCTCGTCGTGCACTTCCACCGGCGTGGGCGTTACGGCGACGGCTTCCCCACCCTCGTCGTTCCGCCCGTACCCCGCCGTGACGAACCGCAACGCGGCCAGCAGCAACGCCGCGATCGGCACCGCGATGATGAACCGGATCAGCACGTCGGTGAGGTCCAGCTGGTCGAGCACGTACCGGTACAACGCCGGTGCGCTGATCACGAGCGCGAACAGCAGGACCGACGGACGGATCACTGGCGCACCGTGCGGGACACCCGTCGGGGTGGCGCCGCCACCGGCATCACGTCGGTCGCGATCCGCGCGCAGAGCATGGCGGCCCATGCGTGCGGGGTGGCCGGCTTGCCGTCCAGCGAGAAGATCGGCAGGTCGAGCCCGAGCACCGAGGCCGGGTCGGCGGTCAGCTCCACGCTGTGCACCACGAGCGCCTCGACCTCGCCGAGCGTCCGCAGGTGACGTGCCGTGTCGGCGGTCTTGCGGGTGGCGTCGACGATCGCCCAGACCGCGGTCGCCCCGATCGCGTCGCACATCTCGTTGACCCAGAGCGGGTCGGTGCCGCCGACCGGGGCCTCCATCACGACGACCCACGCCTGCTCGGCGTTGTGCAGCTTCTCGACCCGGGACTCGGCCGCCTCGCGACTGGCGATCAGCCGGGACGAGTGCAGGCCGGTGCCGGCCGTGCTCTGCGCGGCCAGGAGAAGGTGGTTCTCCGGCACGCCGATCTGCTCGAGCAGGTGGCGGGCGATCGGCACGCCGAGGTTTATGTCCCCGGCCAGCACCAGGATCTCCCCCGGGCCGTCCGGGATGGCGGGCGCCGACGGCCGCGCGGCGAGCACGCTGAGCACCCCCGCGTACGTGTCGGCCCCGGTGATCTGGTTCGCCATCGCCTCGGGCATGCCGACCGACACCAGGTTGCGGATCACCGGGTCGTTGTCCGGCGCGGACGACGCGTGCGCGGGCGTCGGTGCGGCGGCCGGCGAGACCGGCTTGGCGACCTGGACGGGAGCGGCCACCGGCGGCGCCACCTCTTCCTCGGGCGCCCGGATCGGCGCGTCCTCCTCGATCTCGACCTCGGCCGCGAGCCCGCCGATGCGCTCGGCCAGGCTCGGCATGGCCGGCTTGTGCGGCACGTTGACCGGGGTCTCATTGGTCTCGGCCGGGCGGAACGGGCGGACCGTCGGCACGTCCTCGCCCCGCAGCGGCACGGCCGGCTTGGGTCGCGCCGGGTTCCGCTCGAAGCCGGGCTCGGCGGCGGTGTCGAGGCCGGCCATCAGCTCGGCGAAGGCCGCGCTGGTGTCGCTGACCCCGGCACCCCGGCTGAGCTCGGTGTCCGGCGCCGCCGGCTCGGCCGCGCGCGGTGGCTCGGCCGGGCGTGGCGGCTCGGTCAGCCGCGGCGGCTCGGCCGGGCGTGGTGCGGCCGGCCGGGCGTGCGCGGCCGGGCGGGAGAACGTCGTCTCGCCGGGCCGGGCCTGACCGAAGGTGGCCGGCGTGACCGTGCGGGCCGGCGCCGAGCCGACCGCCGCGTGCGCGGCCGGCCGGACCGGCTCGTCGATCCGATCCTGTGACTCGGCCCGTTCGAGCAGCCGTTCCAGCGTGTGCCCGTTGTCCGGGGTCATCGTCCGTTTAGCCATGTCATTCCTGTCCTCGTTCGGGTCCGGCACCTCCACGGAAAGCTCGTAATGCTGCTTCGCGAAGAAGCCTCCGACGCCGCCACTGCGGACCTTGTCGGCGGAGATGATCCGGACGCCGGAGCCGTACTCATCGCGTACCTGAGCCAGCAAAGGCTCGATGGCCGGTCCCTCAAGCAGCACCCGCGTAGGCACCGTTCACCACCCCTATCGTCTCGATCTGTGCTGTGGAACCAGAGATTTCGCCGTACGACAACACCTGCACCCGGCGGGAGCCGGCGCGCAGCAGTCGCATCAGTGGCAGCCGCAGCTGTGGCGAGCAGGCGAGCACGGGCTGGAGGCCCTGTTGCTCGGCGGTCTCGGCCAGGCGGGCGGCCTCGCTGACGATCGCCTCGGCACGCAAGCCGTCGATCGCCATGAAGGCTCCCGTCTCGCTAGGCCGCAACGATTCGAGCAGTTGTTGCTCGAGCATGGGTTCGAGAGTGATCACCGTGAGCCGGCCGTCCCGCACGTAGTTGGCGGCGATGGCCGGGCCGAGCGCGGCGCGTGCCGCCTCGACCAGGCCGTCCGGGTCGACGGAGACCTTCGCCCTCAGCGAGAGCGACTCGAAGATGCGGACCAGGTCGCGCACGGGCACGCCCTCGTCCAGCATGGCCTGCAGCACCTTCTGGATCTGACCGAGGCTGAGCAGCGACGGGGTCAGTTCCTCCACGACGACCGGATGCGTGCGCTTGACCATCTCGGTCAGCGCCCGGACGTCCTCGCGGCCGAGCAGCCGGCTCGCGTTGCTGCGGACCACCTCGGCCAGGTGCGTGATGATCACACTGGCCCGGTCCACGACCGTGGCTCCGGAGAGCTCGGCCTGGTAGTGCAGCTCGGCCGGCACCCACTTGCCGGGCAGGCCGAAGACGGGTTCGACGCCGGCGCGGCCGGGCAGCCCCTGCAGACCCTCGCCGATCGCCAGCACGGTTCCGGGCGGGGCCTCGCCGGTGCCGGCGTCGACCCCGGAGATCCGGATCGCGTACGAGGAGAGCGGCAGGTCGAGGTCGTCCCGGGTGCGCACGGGCGGCATGATCACGCCCAGCTCCATGGCCATCTTGCGGCGCAGCGCGCGTACCCGGTCGAGAAGGTCTCCACTGCTGGCGTCGACCAGGTCGACCAGGTCCGGCGACAGCGCGAGCTCGAGCGGGTCGACCCGCATCTCGCCCAGCAGCTGCTCCGGCGAGTCCGGCGCCGGCATCTCGACCGCCTCGGAGACCGCGGCCTCGGCCTCCGGCTCCGGGTCCTTGATCCGCTGCGCGATCAGCAGCACCGTGGCGCCGACCAGCAGGAACGGGATCTTGGGCAGGCCCGGGATCACGCAGAGGGCGAGCGCGGCGCCGCCACCGATGCGCAGCGCGAGCTTGTTCTGGCTGAGCTGGGCGGTGACGCTCGAGCCCATGTCGCCGGAGGTGGCCGAGCGGGTCACGATCAGACCGGTGGCCACCGACAACAGCAGGGCCGGCACCTGCGAGACCAGGCCGTCGCCGACACTCAGCAGGCTGTACTGGTTCATCGCGTCCGCGGCCGACATGCCCTGCTGGAGCAGGCCGACCGCGAAGCCGCCGATCAGGTTGATCAGCGTGATGATGATCGCCGCGATCGCGTCGCCCTTGACGAACTTCGAGCCACCGTCCATCGCACCGTAGAAGTCGGCCTCGGCCGCCACCTCGGCCCGGCGCCTCTTGGCCTCGGCCTCGTCGATCAGGCCGGCGTTGAGGTCGGCGTCGATCGCCATCTGCTTGCCGGGCATCGCGTCGAGGGTGAAGCGGGCGCCGACCTCGGCGACCCGCTCGGCGCCCTTGGTCACCACGACCATCTGCACGATCACCAGGATCAGGAAGATGACCAGGCCGATGACGAGGTTGCCGCCGACCACGAAGCTGCCGAACGCGTGGATCACCTTGCCGGCGTCGCCGTCGCGCAGCACCAGCCGGGTGGCGCTGATGTTCAGCGCGAGCCGGAACAGGGTGGCGACCAGGAGCAATGCCGGAAAGACCGAGAAATCCAGCGGCCGCTGTACGAACATGCTGGTCAGCAGGATGAGCAGGGCGGCCGTGATGTTGAGCGCGATCAGCGTGTCCAGCAGGAAGGTCGGCAGGGGCACGACCATCATGATGATGATGCCGATGACCCCGATAGGGACGGCAAGTTTGCTGATGTTGCGGTTCTTCACGGCACCTTCCCGAGCACAGGCGGTAGCTCACCCATCACGGTGAGTCTCCCTCGTTCGAGGGACGCATGTGAGGAAATCTCCTAAAAACTCGGTTATGCGGCTGCTGAGGCTGACGATGGGTTGCGGTGCAGACCAGCAGCAGAGCCGCGCGCCTTCAGGCTCATCACGAACGCCAGCACCTTGGCCACCGCACCGTAGAAGTCGGCGGGGATCTCGGCGCCCACCTCGACGGCGCCGTACAGGGCCCGGGCCAGCGGCACGTCCTGCACCATCGGCACCCGGTGCTCGGTGGCCAGCTCACGGATCTTGGTGGCGATCGGTCCCTGGCCCTTGGCCACCACCCGCGGCGCCCCCTTGGTCGGCTCGTAGCGCAGGGCGACGGCCACGTGCGTCGGGTTGACCAGCACCACGTCGGCGGTCGGGATGTCGGCCATCTGCCGGTTGCGGGCCATCGCCATCTGCCGGGAGCGGATCTGGGCCTTGATCAGCGGGTCGCCCTCGGAGTTCTTGTTCTCCTGCTTGACCTCTTCCTTGGTCATCCGCAGCTGCTTGTTGGTGCGGCGGCGGACCACGAAGTAGTCGGCCGCGGCCATCACGATGCCGGCCACGGCGGCCGCCCGGACCAGGCCGATCGTGGCGTCCTTGAGCACCGCCAGGAGCGTGCCGAAGGGCAGGTGGCCGGCGGTCATCAGGGTCGGGATGACGCCCTTGGTCGTGGTGTACAGCACCGCGCCCAGCACCGACGTCTTGACCAGGGCCTTGGTCGCCTCCCACAGCGCCTGCGGCCCGAACATCTTCTTGATCCCGGGCAGCGGGTTGAGCCGGCTGAACTTCGGGATGAACAGCTTGGTCGCGACCCGGATGCCGCCCTGCGCTCCGGCCGCGGCGATGCCGACCGCCATCAGCGTGGCCGAGAGCGGCAGAACCGCCCAGGCGATGCCCATCCCGGCGTCCTTGAGCATGTGCAGCGCCACGGCGGTGTCCGGGTTCCGGATGATCTCGGGGACCTTCGCCATCAGGTCGCGCGCGTGGTCGAGCGCCGAGCCGAGCGTCCGGGGCAGCATGATGCTGGCGGCCAGCATGCCGAACCAGGCGCCGATGTCCTGGCTGCGGCCGATCTGGCCCTCGCGCTTGGCCTTCTTGAGCCGTTGCGGTGTCGGTTGTTCGGTCTTCTCGCCGGCCATCCCACCTCCCCCACTAACCGCCGGTGAGCTTCAGGACCGCGGTGACCGACTTGTCGACCAGCGACTCGATCACCTGCGGGAGCGTGGTCACCGCGATCCCGGAGAGCGTCAGCAACAGGAAGATCTTGGCGGGGAAGCCGAGCTGGAACGCGTTGAGCGCGGGCGCGACGCGGTTGAGCAGGCCGAACGCGACGTCGGTGAGAAACAGCACGACCACCAGCGGCCCGGCGATCTGCAGCGCCGCCAGGAACATCTCGCCGAGGCCCTTGAGCAGCAGCTGGCTGAACGTGGCCAGGTCGAGGCCGAGGTTCAGCGGCATGGTCCGGAACGACTGCAGGAAGCCGCGCAGGATCACCTGGTGCCCGTCGCTGGCGAACAGGATGGTGACCGCCACCAGGTTGTAGAAGCGGCCGAAGACCGAGCTCTGGTTCATCGACAGCGGGTCGTAGGCCTGGGAGAGGGTGAAGCCGCCGAAGAGGTCGAGCATGTCGCCGGCCGCCTGCAGCGCCGCGAAGAGCAGGAGGGTGACGAAGCCCAGGGCGGCGCCCACGAAGATCTGGAGCACGGCGCTGAAGATGATGTCCGACGTCTGCAACGAGGGCAGGGTGCCGCGGAGGTACGGGGCGAGCGGCAGCGTCAGCCCGATCGAGAGCAGCGCCTTGACCGTCCCCGGGATGAACCGGGAGTTGAACGGTGGACTGATCATCAGCCAGGCGCCGGTGCGGGCCGCCCCGAGCAGGATCGCGAGCAGGTCGGCGATCGGGACGTTCCAGTTCATCGGTACGACGCCACCAGCGCCGTGAGGATCAACCCCCAGCCGTTGACCAGCACGAACAACAACAGCTTGAACGGCAGGGACACGGTGACCGGCGGCAGCATCATCATGCCCAGCGACATCAGTGAGGCGGACACGACCATGTCGATGAGCAGGAACGGGATGAAGATGACGAAGCCGATGATGAAGGCGGCCCGCAGCTCGGACAGGATGAACGCCGGGATCAGCGTGGTCAGCTCGACGGAGTCCTTGTTCTTCGGCTTCTCGGCGCCGGACAGCTTGATCATCAGGGCGACCTCGTCCTCGCGGGTCGTCTTCCACATGAAGTCGCGCAGCGGCTTGACGCCGTCGTGGAAGGCCTGCGACTGGGTCTTGTCGCCCTTGAGATAGGGCTGCACGCCCTGCTGGTTCATCGAGGAGATCGTCGGACCCATGATGAACAGGGTCAGGAACAGCGCGAGCCCGGCGATCACCTGGTTCGGCGGCATGGAGGTGAGCCCGAGCGCGTTGCGGGTGATCCCCAGGACCATGAAGATCTTGGTGAAAGACGTGCAGAGCAGCAACAGGGCCGGCGCCACCGAGAGCACGGTGAGGCCCATCATGATCACCAGCGAGGTGGCCGGACGGCTGCCGTCCGGGTTGGTCCCGTTGATGTTCAGGTTGATGCTGGGCTTGGTCGGCGCGACCGGCGCGGTCGGGCCGGGAGCCTCCGGTACGCGATCGGGCAGCGCCACGACGGCGGCGGGCGCGGGTCTGGGCTCCGCCGAGGCCGCGGCCGGTAGCAGGACGAGCGCCAGTCCCACGCTCGCGAACAGCAGCCAGATCGCCCTTTTCATGAGTCAGTGCCTCGATGTCCGGTCGCGGAGAAAGTCGATCGTCGAGGTCCACGTCTTCGGCGAGAGCAGCGACTTGTCGAGCCGGCCCGGGGCCGGTGACGCCGGGTGGGCGCCCGGCAGCTCGACGTTCTCCAGATGGTCCCGGTGCTCGTGGGGATGCTCGAAGTCGGCCAGGTTCGCCTCGCCCAGGGAGTTGACCTGGGCCTCGGTCACGCCGAGGATCATCGCCCGGTCGGCCACCTTCACGACGATGACCTCGGCGTTGCGGGTGAGCTGCTGGCGGTTGAGCACGGCCAGCTCGCCGTGCGGCCGGCGGGCGCCCAGCGGCCGGCGTACCACCCGCGCCAGGGCCCACATCAGGCCGAGAACGACGAACAGCGAGAAGCCGATCCGCAGGACGAGCTCGAACAAGGCCGTTACCCCTCGGCGCCCGGAGCGACGATCTCGGTGATCCGGATGCCGAAGTTCTCGTCGACCACGACCACCTCGCCGCGGGCGATCAGCCGGCCGTTGACCAGCAGATCGGCCGGGCTGCCGGCGGCCCGGTCGAGCTCCACGATCGCGCCCGGGTTGAGGGAGAGCAGCTCGCGCACGCTCATCCGGGTGCGGCCGAGCTCGGCCGACACCTCCATCTCGACGTCGTGCAGCATGTCCAGCCCGCCGCGGGCGAACGCGGCCGCCGCGGTCGACGGGCGGGCGACGTCGACCTGGCCGGGCTCCTCGGTGGGCCAGGGGTTGAGGGCGAGCGCGAGCACCGCGCGTACGTCCTCCCCCTCGACCAGCGGGACCACGACGGAGTCCTCCTTGGCCGCCAGCGCGCTCAGCGCGACGCCGGGCTCCATCACCTGGCCGGGGTCGAGGACCGCCGGTCCGAAGACCCGGGCCGCCGCCTCGAGGGCGGGCCGTACGGCGGCGGTCAGGTCGAGCTCGCCGAGCGGGCTCTCCTTGAGCGCGTCCGCGAGGTCCTGGCCGACCACCACGACGACCTCGCCGTTGGCCGCGCCGCTGAACCGCGCCGTGACCGCCTGGCCCTCGGGCAGGAGGTCGGCGGTCGCGGACATCGGGGCGGCGACGGCGAGCGTGCGGCTGGTGGGCAGAACGGCGAGGGCGGCCTCGGCGGCGTTCCGGGCGAGCGCCAGCTGCGGCGCGGTGATGGTGGGCGCGGTCATGGGCGGCCAGACTCCTTGGACGGGTCCTTGGGCGACGGCACCACGAGACACGCGAGCCGGGCGCCCTGATTACCGGGAACTGCGTGAGCGAAGACGGTCTCGTTGACGGTCACCTCGAGCGGCCGGCTGGTCGGATGAGCCAGCGGCACGACGTCACCGGGACGCAGATCCACGATGTCATCGGTACGCATGCGAATGGGCTGAAATCGCACCGCAACGTCGATCGGAGCCGAGAAAAGGCCGGCGGTGAGGTTGCGCAGCGACAGGTCCCGGCTCGCCCGCTCGCTGTCGCTGAGCACGACCGTCTCGGTGCGGGACAGCACCGGCAGGATCATGTTGAACGGGATGCAGATGGTGGACAGGCACTCCTCGGCCCCGATCTTGAGGTCGAAGGTGGCCACCACGCAGGCGTCGCCCGGCGCGTGCGCGCGCAGGAACTGGGCGTTGTACTCGATGTCCTTGAGCTTCGGCGAGATGGGGACCAGTTGCTCGAAGCCGTAGCGCAGCTCGCCCAGCATCCGCTCGAGCAGGCCGCGCAGCAGCGGCATCTCGACCTCGGTGAGGGGGCGCTCGGGCTGGGGGCCGCCGGGGCCGCCGAGCATGTGGTCGATCGCCGTCATCACGGCCGAGGACGCCATCTCCATCAAGGCCGTGCCGGGCAGCGGATCGAGGTTGACCACGGCGATCACCGTGGGGTTGGGGAGCGCGGCGACGTACTCCTCGTAGTTCAGCTGCTCGATCGAGGCGAGCGTGACGTTGCTGACCACGCGCAGGCGGGTGGTCAGCAGGGTGCCGCAGCTGCGCGCATACGTCTCGAAGGCGATCTGCAGCGTGCGGATATGTTCCCGGGAGAGCTTGATCGGGCGACGGAAGTCGTACGGCGCCGGCCCTCCGCCCTGGCCGCGACGCGACATCTTGCCCGGGGAGCGAGTTGCGGAGGTCACGTCGTCCCCATCGGCTCATTTCCTGATCCGCTGAGCGGGAGACGCGTTTTTATCCGGAAATCGGCGGATGGGCGGGTTCACCGGAGTGAACCCGCCCGTCCCGCTTGTCCGGGTCAGCCGGTCACTGGGTCACGAACTGGGTGAAGTAGATGTCCATGATCTCCTGCGTGCCGTCGGTCGTGTACGCCTTGACCAGCTTCGCGAGCAGGTCCTTCTTGACCTCTTCGCGGCCCTTGTCGGTGGAGAGCTCGGCGACGGTCTTGCCGGTGTACTCGTCGATCGCGATGTTGATGGCCTCGCTGGTGTCGACGTCCTCGCTGACGTCGGCGGTCTGCTGGAGCGAGAACTGCAGCTTCAGGTAGTGGGCGTCGGCCAGGTTGATCGTCAGCGGGTCGCTGATCGCCACGACGGTGCCCTTCTTGGGCGCCGCCTCCGCCTTCGAGCCGCTCTTCATCATGAAGAACGCGCCGCCACCGCCACCGAGCAGCACGACCGCCGCCACGATGATGATGAGCAACTTCTTGCTGGACTTCTTCGGCGCCTCGGCAGCGCCTTCCTTCTCGTCAGCCATCGGAATCGGTCTCCCCTCAGTCGTTCGTGGTGGTGGTGGTCGAAGTGGTGGACGGGGTCGTGCGGTTGGCCGCGGCGGCGGCCTTCTCGATCGCCTCGGCCTGGGCCGTGGTCTGGCCGGTGTGCAGCTTCGCGTCGTCGCCGGACGCGGCCGGCAGCAGCGCCGCCTGGTCGGGCGAAAGCGTGGTGAGGACGACGACGTCCACCCGGCGGTTCATGGTGATCGAGCGCGGGTCGCTCGGGTCGATCAGCGGGTGGGTGTCGGAGAAGCCGACCGCGCTCATCCGGCTCTTGGCCAGGCCGTGCCCGACCAGGTAGCGGACCGTGGTCGAGGCGCGGGCCGCGGAGAGCTCCCAGCCGCTGGGGTAATACGTGGTGGCCGCCTTGAGCTGGTTCGTGTTGCCGTCGACCTCGATGTTGTTCGGCAACTTCGCCAGCGTCGGCGCCAGCGCGTCCAGGATCTTCTTGCCACCGGGCTTCAGGTCGGCCCGGTTGCCGGCGAACACCACCTCGTTGGTGACGATGGTGACCACCAGGCCGCGCCGGTCGATGGTGAACTGCACCGCGTTGAGCAGCTTCGCCTTCGACAGCGCGTCGGACAGCTTGTTCTCGACCTTCTTGAGGTTTTCGGCTTCCTTGGCCGCCGCCTGAGCGTTCTTGGACGCCTTGGCCCGGTCCTCCGCCTTGACCGCGGCGTCGACCTTGGCCTTCTCGCTGGTGGTCATGTTGCCGGTGCCGGACGAGCCGTCACCCGGGTTGGTGCCCGGGTCGATCTTCACGATCTGGGTGCTCTGGCCGGCCCCGTCGAGCGTCGAGACCTGACCGGTGAACGCCGCGCTCTGCGCGCCGAACCCCGAGGAGAAACCGGAAGCCAGCTGGGCGAACTTCCGCATGTTGACGTCGGACATCGAGTAGAGAACCACGAAGAGTACGAACAGCAGGGTGAGCATGTCGGCGTACGACACGAGCCAGCGCTCGTGGTTGACGTGCTCCTCGTGCTCCTCGTGGCCGCGCTTCTTGCGCTTGGCGCCACCACCTGAGCTCATGCGTTACGCCGCCTTCTTGGTGTTCGCGGCCGCCTCGGCCTTCTTGGCCTCGTCCGGCGGGAGGAGGCTGCGGAGCTTCTGGGCCACCAGGCGCGGGTTCGAGCCGGCCTGGATGGCGAGCACACCGTCGACCACCAGCTCCATCTCCTCCGCCTCGACGGCGCTGAGCCGGGTCAGGCGGGCGGCGACCGGGAGCCAGATCAGGTTGGCGCTGAGCACGCCCCAGAGGGTCGCGACGAACGCCGCCGAGATCGAGTGACCGAGCGTCTCGGGCTTGTTCAGGTTCTCGAGCACGTGCACGAGGCCCATGACCGTGCCGATGATGCCGATCGTCGGGGCGTAGCCGCCCATGTTCTCGAAGAGCTTCGAGCCGGCCTTGTCGGCCTTCTTCTTGGCCGCGATCTCGGCGTGCAGGATGTCGTGCAGCTCCTCGGGGTCGGTGCCGTCGATGGCGAGCTGCAGACCGCGCTTCAGGAAGGGGTGCTCGACGGTCTTGACCGCGTCCTCGAGGGCCAGCAGACCCTCGCGGCGGGCCCGCTCGGCCAGCTTCACGACGTTGTCGACGAGCTGGGTCGGCGGCGTGACCTTGGCGAGGAACGCCTTCTGGAGCTGCTTGCCGACGCCGGTCGCGTCCTTCAGCACGCCGCCGGCCATACCGGCCATGAACGCGCCGCCGAACACCAGCAGCATCGACGGGATCAGGATGATCGAGGCCGGCGAACCGCCCTCCAGGATCTGGACGGTGAAGACGATTACCAGAGAGGCGACTACACCGACGATGGTGGAGATGTCCATCAGCGTTCCTTCCGGTGCAGCGGAAGCACCTTGGCGTCGTGGTCTTGGTCGTCCGCGGACGACGGGGCGGTGGCCGTGGGCTCGGCCTCGAGGCGGCTCGCCTGGGCGATCAGCGAGGCGCGGTAGTGGCGCACCGAGTCGATGAACTCGGGCACCGACTCGGCGATGACGTACTTGGTGCCGTCCACCAGCGTCACGACCGTGTCGGGCGTGCAGTCAGCGCGCTCGACCAGGTCCGGATTCAGGGCGAACACGGCACCGTTGATGCGGGTTACGAGGATCACTTACATCCGTCCTTGGGTGGTGGTGTGGTCCTGGGCTGGTGGGCCGTCCTTGGCCCGTCTTCACTGGAAACATCGGCGATCTGACGGTTGCGCATGAGATCCGGCCGGTCGCATTGCGGGTGCAGCCGAACGGCTACAAAGCGACGGCCGGGACAGGCACGTGAATGCCTGTCCCGGCCGTCCGCCGGAGCTGGTGGTGCTACGCCAATTAGCGCTTCATGCTGACGAGCTCCTGGAGCAGCTCGTCGGAGGTGGTGATGACCCGGGAGTTGGCCTGGAAGCCACGCTGGGCGATGACCAGGTTGGTGAACTCCTGGGCGAGGTCGACGTTCGACATCTCCAGCGCGCCGCTGATGACCTGACCCATGCCGGCGCTGCCCGGCTCGCCCACCTGGGCATAGCCGGAGTTGACCGTCGAGCGGTAGCCGGAGTCACCGACCTTCTCGAGGCCGTTGACGTTCTTGAAGGTCGCCATCGCCACCTGGCCGAGGACCTCCTTGAGGCCGTTGCTGTAGACGCCGATGATCTGGCCGGTGTCGGAGACCGTGTACGACAGCGACGTCAGCGCGCCGGCCGCCTGGCCGTCGGTGTCGAACACCCGGGCGTCGGAGAGGCCGGAGTACGACGTGATGTCGGTGGTGTCGATCGTGTAGTCGTTGGGCGGCGTGCCGATCGCCAGCGAGGTCTTGGCCGTGCCCGAGCCGTCGGTCGGCTTGCCGCCCTCGAAGTTCAGCGTGTCCGTGCCGAGGCTGGTCGTCCCGTCCTCGGCGAACAGCTCGACACCCCACGTCGACGTGTCGGCGGCGTTGTCGTTGGCGGTCCGGCTGAACTTCGCCGTCACCGTGTGCGGGGCGCCCTGTGAGTCGTACACCTTGACCGGGATCGTCGTGGTGTAGGTCAGGCCCTTGTTCGTCGGGTCCGTCGGGTTCGGGATGTCGTCGCTGCTCAGGTTGCCCTTGAGCGTGATCTTCGAGGTCCGGATCGGTTCGATCGTGCTGCCCAGCGGCATCTTGATGTCGCCGGGCTTGCCGGCCGTGTTGACCTTGCCGTCGACCGCGGTCCAGCCCTGCACGGGCTGGCCGGTCGCGTTGACCAGCAGGCCGTTGGCGTCGAAGGTGAACGAGCCGGCCCGGGTGTAGAGGTCCTCGTTGCCGCTGCGGGTGATGAAGAAGCCGTCACCCTGGATCATCATGTCGCCGGACCGGCCGGTGGTCTCCTGGGAGCCCTGCGCCCAGTTCGACAGGATGCCGGCGTTCTTCACGCCGAGGCCGACCTGCGCGGGGTTCGTGCCGCCCTGCCCGTTCTGGGGAGCGCCGGCCGCGCCGAGCATCTGGCTCAACGTGTCCTGGAACTGGACCGTGTTGGCCTTGAAGCCGACGGTGTTGACGTTGGCGATGTTGTTGCCGGTGACGTCCATCATCTGCTGGTGCGCGTGCAGGCCGCTGATGCCGGAGTAGAGGGAACGCAGCATGGAAGATTCCTTACGGATCGGGAACGGTGTCAGGCGGTCGCGGGACCGGTTGCCGGGTCGACCTTGGGGTCGGCCGGCTGCGGGGCCGTCTGACCGGTGGGACCGGTCGTCGGTGCCGTGGTGAGGACTTCCATGACCTTGGACAGCTGCACGTCCGTGTTCCCGATCCGAAGCATCGGTTCGCTGTCTCCGTTGAGCTTTGCGGCCGATATGACCCCCGTCTGGCGGGCGCCGTTCTCGTCCATGTAGGTGACGCTGTGGCCGACCAGGCCGCTGGCGCCGACCAGGCGCTGCGACTTGAGCAGATCGGCGATGTCGCCGAGCTTCTCGACCTGGGTGAACTGCGCGGTCTGCGCCAGGAACTGGGTCGAGTCGGCCGGGTTGCTGGGGTCCTGGTACTTCAGCTGCGCCACGAGCAGTTTGAGGAAGGTGTCCTTGTCCCCGAGCTCCTTGCTCTTGTCCGCGATGCTCTTGGCGGGCGTCGCGCCAGTGGTCCCCGAAGTGCCGGAGATTCCCGAGGTCGGCGAGGTCATGACGTCTCCTGTCCGTTTGCTTGCTCGACCTAAGGTTCGTCCGGCGGCGGATTTTGCTTAGCCGCAAAAAGTCGCGGGCCCCACCCGGAGGGTGAGGCCCGCGAAGCAGGCGTGTTCGCGATGCGCTCGGTCAGGGCGCGAGGGACAGACTGAACTTGCCCTTGCCGTACCGGTTGACCTCGACCATCAGGTCGACCCGGCGGCCCAGCGCCATCAGGTGGGCCCGGGCGTCCGCGGGCAGCGGGTCGCCGGGGTAGATCACCTGGTAGAGCTTGATGTGCGGGCCGCCCTCGCGGTTGAGCAGGCTGGTCAGGACGTTGCACAGCTCGAAGACGTTCTCGGCGAGGTTCGGGAACAGCTGCTTCTCGTCGATGCTGTCCTCGGCCGCGCCCGCCGGAAGCAGGCCCAGGGCGGCGCCCGCGTTGGCCGCCAGCGGGAGGTCCATGCCGAGCACGGCGTAGATGTTCTGCGCGGTGTCGGTGAAAATTGCGACCGTTGCCGTGGCGATCTCGTCCGCGGAGAGCGGATCGCCGGGACTGACGGTCACCTCGCGGCCGAGCAGGTCCTCGAAGAGGTTGCGAACGGCCAGAGTGCCAGGAAGAACCGAGACATCGGACATGTCGTAATCATCCCAAAATAGGAGCGAAGACCTCATCGAATCGCTCAGCTGAGAACGGCTTCACGATAAAAAAGAGCGCGCCGGCGGCTTCCGCCTGATCTTTCATCTCGGGCGTGCTCTCCGAGGTCACGAAACCGAACTTGACGTCGTTGCCGGCCGCACGCAGCTGCCGCAACACCTCGATGCCGGTCATCTCCGGCATGTTCCAGTCCGAGAGGACCAGATCCGGGTTCTCCGACTTGGTCATCTCGAACGCCTCGCGGCCGTTCGCGGCCTCGATCAGATCGTGGTCACCGAAGCCGGCCTGGCGGAGCGTGCGAACCACGATCTGCCGCATGACCCGGCTGTCGTCGGCGATGAGAATTTTCATGCGCCTTCCTCCTGATTGTTGTCCGCGCGGCTCTGCCACATGGAAATGGACACCGGTTCGCCCTCCCAGACGCCGTACACGCCGCCGATCCGCTCGGTGTTCGGGAACCGTGCGGTGGACTCCGGCGCCAGCGTGACCTGCGGCAGGGAAAGTAGGGCGCCGGGCGGCAGCATCGCCTTGACGTTGCCGCCGACGATATTGGCGAGCTCGCCGAGTACGTCGGAGATGTCCTCCTGGCTGACCTCGTCCATCTCCATGGCGAGGAAGGCGGCGGCCGCACGACGGGCCGCGTCGGTGGAGGACGCGTACACGATGTACCCGGTCCAGGAACCGGTGATGGAAACCGACGAGTGCACCTCGGACGGCTGGTGCTCGTCGTACGTCGGGATCAGCGGGCTCACGCCCTCGGGATCCAGGTACGACTCCCACACCTGTTCCACCATCTCGGCGAGGTCGCTCTCGTTGACCTCGACTTCGACGCTCATTAGTTCGCTCCGGACGGGACGAGGCCCAGCAGGGCCAATTTTTCGATCATGGCGCCCTCGGTGAAGGGCTTGATCACGTACTCGTGCGCGCCGGCGGCGAGCGCTCGTACGATCTGGCTCTGTTCGCTCTCGGTGGTGACCATGACCAGCGTCATCTCGCGCAGCCGTGGGTCAGCCCGGACGTTCGTGACGAACTCGAGCCCGTTCATGTTGGGCATGTTCCAGTCGATGAGGGCCAGTTCCGGCACCTCGGTCATGCCGGCGAGCAGGTCGAGCGCTTCCTTGCCGTCGCCCGCCTCCACCGCCTCGAAGTTCAGCTTCGTGACGATGCGCTTGAGGATCATGCGCATCGCGCGGGAATCGTCGATCACCATGGCTCGCATCGGCGTCATCCCCTTCTCGAAGCGCCCGCGGGCACCCCGGTTCGGACTCGGTAGGCGGAGGTGCGGCCGGCGGCCACTCGCTCGTAGTTGTCGTCGATCCCGATGGTGGTCTCGGCCGCGCCGAGGAACAGCCACCCGTCGGGGCGCAGCAGCTTGGCGGCGTTCTGCAGCACGGTCCGCTTGGTCGCGACGTCGAAATAGATCAGGACGTTGCGCAGGAAGATCACGTCGAACGGCTGCATGGCCGGCATCGGCGCGGTCAGGTTCATCAGCCGGAAGGAGACGTTCTTGCGCAGCTGGGGGGTGATCCGCCAGTGCGCGCCGGCCCGCTCGAAGTACTGCACCAGCTGGCTGGCCGGCAGCCCGCGGTTGACCTCGACCTGGCTGTACTCGCCGGTCTCGGCCCGCTTGACCATCTCGGTCGAGATGTCGGTGCCCATGATCTCGTAGCTCCAGCCCGGCGGGAGCGTCTCCTGCAGGGTGATGGCCAGGCTGTACGCCTCCTGGCCGCTGGAGCTCGCGGCCGACCACACGCGCACCTTGCGGGCGGCGGCGCGCGATTTGACCAGCTCGGGCAGGACCACGTCGGTGAGCGCCGCGAACGGCTCCCGGTCGCGGAACCACGACGTCTCGTTGGTGGTCAACGCGTCGATGATCCGGCGCTGGTTCGCGGGGTTCGGCCGGCGCTGGAGGTCGGCCAGGAACTCGTTGACATTGGCCGCGCCGACCGCCCGGGCCACCGGGATCAGGCGGGCCTCCACCAGGTATTCCTTGCCCGGCGCGAGGACGATGGACGCCTCCTTGCGCACGAGCGTCGAGACGAAGGTGAACTCGGACTGGGACAGGGTCATCGGGCCACCGCCGCCGATCGGCCGGTCTTGACCCGGTTGACCAGGAACGCCGCGATCCGGTCCAGCGGAAGGATCTCGTCTGCCAGGCCCGCGGTGACGACCGCGCCGGGCATGCCCCACACGACCGAGGTGGCCTCGTCCTGGGCCAGCACCTCGGCTCCCGCGTCTCTCAGCACCTTCGCACCATTCCGTCCGTCTTGTCCCATTCCGGTCAGTACCGTGGCAAAAGCGGATGCCCCGTAGAGGGCGGCGACCGACCGGAACATCACGTCGACGGCCGGGCGGCACGAGTTCTCCGGCGGCGCGCTGCTGAGCTGGGTCAGCGTCGCCGTTCCCCGCCGATGCAGCACCAGGTGGAAATCGCCGGGAGCGATGTAGGCGCAACCGGGCGTCAGCTCCATCCCGTCGCCGGCCTCGACCACCCGCAGTGGGGTACTGCGGTCCAGCCGCTCGGCGAACATCCGGGTGAAGACGGGCGGCATGTGCTGGGTGATGACGATCGGCACCGGCAGGTCGGCGGGCAGGCCGGTGAGCACCTTGGTGAGGGCGTCCGGGCCGCCGGTGGACGAGCCGATGCAGAGAATGTCGATCTTTCCGCCGGGCGCGCGCCGGGTCGCCGCCGGGCGAGCGGGCGCGGGCGCTCCGGCCGGCGCGGCGCCGGGACGGCCGGGGCCGGCCGGCGGCAGACCGGCCCGGGGCGGCGCGGCGCCGGGACGACCGGGGCCGGCCGGGCGGGCCGGTGCGGCGGCGCCGGGACGGGCGGCCGGGCCCGCGGGCGGCGCGGTGGCCGGACGGCGGCGGCCGCCGAGTGCGTAGATCTTGGGGACCAGCTCGTCCCGTACCGCCGCGATGGACTCGTTCACCGAGCCGACGTTGCTGGGCTTGGTGACGTAGTCGGTCGCGCCGGCCGCCAGCGCCTCCAGCGTGGCGCTGGCGCCGGCCGCGGAGAGCGTGCTGAACATGATCACGGGAATCTGTTTGTGCCGCTTCCGCAGTTCTTTGACCGCGGCGATGCCGTCCATCTGCGGCATCTCGATGTCCATCGTGATCACGTCCGGCTTGAGCTGGTCGATCTTCGCCTGCGCCAGCAGCCCGTTCGAGGCCGTGCCCACGACCTCGATGTTCTCGGCACCGCCGAGGGCGTCGACGATGAGCCGACGGACCACCACGGAATCGTCGACGACGAGGACCGAAATCATCCGACCACCCCCTTCACCCGAGCCACGCCGGGCCCAGTGCGGCGACCACCGGTGCGAGCAGCCGATGCGCGGTGGAGGTGTCCAGGAGGTCACGTACCACCAGCGCCTGCACGGCACCGCTGAGCATGTTCCACACGCCGCCGGCCCGGTCGGCCAGCGGGATGTCGGCCGTGTCGACGGCCTGTACCAACAGCATCTGCGCCGCGGCGGCGGTGCGGACCCGATCCGAGAGATACGCGGCCCAGGAGGCCGAGTGGACGGCCGGCGACCAGCCGCCCGCGTTCCGCCGCGCGTCCTCCGCCGAGGTCGCGAGCCGGGCGAGATCCGACGACCGCAACGAGCGCAGCCGGTCCAGCAGGGCCGACACCACGTAGTGGTGCGGACCGAGGTCGATCGGGGCGCCGACCGGCAGCCGGCGCATCGCCGCCACCCAGCCGGCGCCGAGCATCCGGCGCGTGTCGGTGTCCAGCACCTCGCGCAGGTAGCTGGCGACCGCGGCGTCGCAGAGCAACGCGGTGGCGGCCGCCGCCGTGCCGCTCTGCTGGGCGTCCCGGCCGGTGCCGCTCCAGGTCCAGGCCATCACGTCGTAGCGCAGGCAGGTGAGCAGCGCGTCGACCGAGCCGATCGGCGCCCGCTCGACCAGCGCGAGGCTGCCGGCCGGGTCGTCCTTGGACATGCCCTTCAGCGACGGCATCCGGCGGGCCGCGCTCTCCACCTCGACCCAGAGCGGGCCGCGGACGCCCTCGTCCGGCAGCTTCTCGGCGAGCACCGGCAGGTCGGCACTCTGCAGCCGGAGGCCGCGCAGCACCACCTCGGCCGTCGCCGACCCGCCGGCGAGGCGGGTCAGGTCGAACCCGAGGACCGGGGCGCTGACGAGGCTGTACATCAGGTCGTGGCGCGGTACGTGTCGACCGCCGCGTTGACGTCGAGCGCCAGCATCAGCCGTCCGTCCAGCTTGAACGTGCCCACGACCAGCTCGCGGGTGGGGCCGCTGAGCGTGTCCGGCGGCGGCTCGAACCGCTCGTCGTCGAGGTCGACGACCTCACCGATCTTGTCGACCAACAGGCTCACCGGCTCGCCGTCGCCGCGCAGGATCACGTTCATCACCGGGCCCTGCAGCGCCTTGCGGGCCATGCCGAGCTGGACCCGCAGGTCGACCGCCGCGATCACCTGGCCGCGGAGGTTGAACAGCCCGCCCACGGCCGGCGGCGCGAGCGGCACCGGCGTGTACTCGTTGTACGACAGCACCTCCTGCACCGTGTGCACCTCGACCCCGAAGAGCTGGCCGGCCACCTCGAAGGTGGCGAACTGTCGGCTCGCCATCAGAAGGCCTCCACGAGCATGTCGTCGCTCTCGATGTCGTTGTAGAAGTTCGGGTCGGCGGCGAGGATGGCCCGGCGCACGTCGAGCAGCTCGGTCACCCGCTGCTGGATCACCGCGGTGCCGACCAGGCCGTCCTCCTCGGCGTCCCGGCGGGCGGTCGTCGAGTTCTCCGCGATGTCCACGATCCGGTCCACGACCAGCGCCACGCTCCGGCCGCCCTCGCTGTAGACGACCACCGACACGGTGTCGCCCTCCGGCTCCTCGCCGTACGCCCCGAGCAGGTGCGACAGGCGGACCAGGGGCAGGATCTGGCCGCGGTACTGGACGACCTCGCGGGAGCCGGCGTGCTCGATCCGGTCGCGCGGGAACTCCTCGAGCCGGGTGACGGTGTCGAGCGGGATCGCGACCCGGCGCTCGCCGACGGCGGTGACCAGGAGACGTTCGCCGGTGCCGCTGCCCGCGGACGCCCGGGCCGATGCCTCGAGGTTCTGCCGCTCGGCATCGGCGGCGAGGTGGCTGCGCCGGGCCAGCGACGACACGTCCAGGATCAGCCCCACCTTGCCGTCGCCGAGGATGGTGGCTCCCGCGTACAGGCCGATGTCCTTGAACCTGCTGTTGAGGGCCTTGACCACGACTTCCTCGGTGTTCAGCACGCGGTCGACGATGAGGCCGAACCGGCGGCCGTCGGCCTGCAGCACCATGATGTAGACGCCCTGGTCGCCGCCGGGCTCGAGGCCGAGTGCCTTGTCCAGGCGGACCAGGGGCAGCAGCTTGCCGCGCAGGCGGTAGACGGGCGCGCCCGAGGCGTACTCGATCTTGGTCGAGTTGCCGTCGATGAAGACCAGCTCGAGCACCGCGACCTGGGGTACGACGTAGCGCTGCTCGCCGCAGTCGACGGTGAGCGCCTGGATGATCGCGAGGGTCAGCGGGATCGTGAGCCGCCACACCGTGCCCTCGCCCGGCGTCGAGTCGACACTCACCGCGCCGCCGATGTTCTCGATGTTGGTCTTGACGACGTCCATGCCGACGCCGCGGCCGGAGACGTTGGTGACCTTGGCAGCGGTGGAGAAGCCGGGCTGGAAGACCATGGCCATGATGTCGCGCTTGTCCATGTTCGGGATCTGCTCGGGGCGGAGCAGCCCGTTCTCGACCGCCTTCTGCGCGATCCGCTCGACGTTGAGGCCCGCGCCGTCGTCGGCCACCTCGACCGCGACGTGCCCGCCCTCGTGGTACGCGCGCAGGGTGAGCGTGCCCTCGGGGTTCTTGCCGGACGCCGTACGCCGGTCGGGCTCCTCGATGCCGTGGTCGACCGCGTTGCGCACCAGGTGGGTCAGCGGGTCCTTGACCGCCTCGAGCAGGCTGCGGTCGAGCTCGGTCTCCTTGCCCTCCATGACCAGCTGGACCTGCTTGCCGAGCGAGTTGCTCAGGTCGCGGACGACTCGGGGCAGCTTCGACCAGATGTGCTCGATGGGCTGCATCCGGGTCTTCATGATGCCCTCTTGCAGCTCACTGGTGATCATGCCGAGCCGCTGGGCGCTGCGCACGAGGCCGGAGTCGCCGGTCTCCATCACGCCGCGGACCAGCTGGTTCCGGGCGAGGACGAGCTCGCCGACCATGTTCATCAGGGTGTCGAGCAGGTCGACGTCGACCCGGATCGCGCTGTCGGCGATGCTCCGCTTGGGCGCCTGGGCCTGCAGAGCCTCGTTGACCGCGGCCGGCTTGGCCTTGCCCTCGTCGAGCAGGATGGTGCCGAGCTTGCGCTCGTCGCCCTCGATCTGCTGGGCCAGCGCCGACCCGACGTCGGCGGGCTGGGCGGCGCCCTGCTCGACCAGGATCTCGCCGAGCGGCTTGCGCTGGTTCTCGACCGGCTCCGGGGCGGGTCGGGCCGGCTTCTCCTCGAGCGGCTCCGGCGCTTCCTCCTCGGCCTTGTCCATGGGCGGCGGCGGTGCCTCCTCGGCCGCCTGCTCGCCCGCCTTCATCTGGGCGTTGACCTGGGCGATGATGCTGTCGATGTCGACGTCGCCCTCGCTCTGCGACTCCTCGATCGAGGAGAGGATCGAGCGGACGCCGTCGATCGTGGCGAGCAGCGTGGTGATCGTCGCGGGCGTGACCGGCATGACGCCGTCGCGCAGCTTGGAGAGGAGCGACTCACCGGCGTGGGCGAGCTTCTCGAGGCGACTGAACGCCAGGAAGCCGCTGGTGCCCTTAATCGTGTGGATCGCCCGGAAGATGCGGGAGATCAGATCCCGCGAGTTCGGCTCCTGCTCGAGGGAGACCAGGTCACGGTCGATCTGGTCGAGGTTCTCGTGGCTCTCCATGAGGAATTCGCCGACGATTTCACCAAGGTCTTCCACCTACGTACCTCCAAACTCAGGCCCACAGCTCTGATCGACGGGCTCCGGCATCACCTGAGAACAGCTGTGATTCAGGACTCCCCGCCGGGGCGGCGGTAGCGGTAGCCGAATCCGCGGACGGACTCGATCGGTGACTCGTCGGGGTCGGACCAGCCGAGCTTGCGGCGCAGCCGCAGGACGGCGAACTTCACCCGCTCCTGCCCGATGCCGGTCGGGTCGTCCCAGGCCTGGGTCAGGAGCTGGTTCGGGCTCAGCACCGCGCCGGCGTGCCGCACCAGGGCGTTGAGCAGGCGGAACTCGGTGGGCGTCAGGCGCTTCTCGTCGCCCTTGACGTAGACCCGGCGCTTGGTCGGGTCGAGGTGCACCAGCCCGTCGTCATAGACCTGGCTGGCCCAGCTGTTCTGCCCGCTCGAGGACCGCCGCAGCAGCGCCTCGACCCGGGCCAGCAGCTCGTTGTTGGCGAAGGGCTTGGTCAGGTAGTCGTCGGCCCCGCCCCGCAGGCCACGAACCTTCTCCGCCTCCTGGCCGTGCGCGGTGAGCACGAGCACCGGCACGTCCGAGACGTCGCGCAGCCGCTCGAGCACCTGCCAGCCGTCCATCTCGGGCAGGCCGACGTCCAGCACGACCAGGTCCGGATGTTCGGCGTACGCCTCCTTGAGGCCGGTCCGGCCGTCCCCGGCGTGCGCCACCTCGTAGCCCGCTCGGCTGAACAGCAGCCGGAGGGCGAGGGCGATGTCCGGGTCGTCCTCGACGACGAGAAGGCGACTCATCGTGTGCTCACCCTGCCCCACCCCTCGCTCGCGTCCGCGGCCGTCGGCGGACACGCCGAGACGGCACAACATCGCCAGAGCGTCGTTCGCGCGACCGCGAGCGACGGATTAACCGCGCAAACGCCACGATAGCGTGATGTCACGGTCTATTTACTGACAGTGACAGTTTAGCGGGCTATCCGCGTTCTCCGGGCGGTCTTTGCGTTTGGGGGCGGAGGTGCCGATGGGGCCGGTGCGCACGGCCATCCCCTCAGCCTGACACCTTTGCGTAGGCCAATGCCGGTTTCCGCCAAATAAAAGACGTACGGCCCGGAAACCGGTGCGATGTCACTGGTGGGCGATCAGGCCCGCTCCCGCGCTACGGAGGACCAGGTGAATCGACTGCTCGCCCTGCTGGTGGCGCCCGCGCTGCTGTTCGTCGGCACGCCGGCACAGGCGAGGGTGCCGGCGCCGCCACTGCCGCCGAACGCGCCGGAGACGGCGGTCTCCCCGGCCGAGCTGATGTCCGAGGTCGTCACCATGACCAACCAGCGCCGGTCGGCGAACGGCTGCCGCCCGCTCGCGGTCGATCGGGAGCTGACCATCGCGTCCATCCGGCAGAGCCTCTACATGGCGCACACCGGCCTGTTCACCCACGTGTGGCGGGACGGCACGACGTTCGTGGCGCGCTCGCACGCGGCCGGGTACGCCCAGCCGTCGGGCGAGAACATCGCCTGGGGCTACCGGACCGCGGCCGAGGTGATGAGCGCCTGGATGGCCAGCCCGAGCCACCGGGAGAACATTCTCAACTGCGGCGCCCGCTCGATCGGGACCGGCGTCGCGTACGGCATGAACGGGTTGCCGTATTACACGCAGGTCTTCGGGTGGGATTGACAGATCTCACTATCGCCTTCTATTAGTTAGGTTAACTAACACCTAGCTAAGAAGGTTCCCCCATGCGCCGAGCCCGCATCGCCACGCTCGCGACGGCCACCCTGGTCGCCGCCGGCGTGGCCGTCAGCTCCGCCACCGCCCACGCGGCGACCACCTCCCGCATCCCCGCCCACGTCTTCGCGCCGTACTTCGAGGCCTACAACGGCGACAGCCTCTCCGGCCTGTCCAGCCAGTCCGGCGACAAGTTCCTGACGCTCGCCTTCGTGCAGACGCCCTCGCCCGGCTCGTGCACGGTCTACTTCAACGGCGACACCTCGATGCCGATCGCGTCCGGCACGTTCGGCTCGGACATCGCCGCCATCCGGGCCGCCGGCGGCGACGTCATCCCCTCGTTCGGCGGATACGCGGCCGACAACGGCGGCACCGAGATCGCCGACAGCTGCACCAACGTCGACTCGATCGCGGCCCAGCTGGAGAAGGTGGTCACCACCTACGACGTCACCCGGATCGACCTCGACATCGAGGACAACTCGCTGACCAACACGGCCGGCATCGACCGGCGGAACAAGGCGATCAAGAAGGTCGAGGACTGGGCGGCCGCGAACGGGCGGCTGGTCGAGTTCAGCTACACGCTGCCGACCACCACGTCCGGCCTCGCCGACTCGGGCCTGGCGGTGCTGCGCAACGCGGTCAGCAACGGCGCGCGGATCGACATCGTCAACATGATGACCTTCGACTACTACGACAACGCGGCGCACAACATGGCGACCGACACCCAGACCTCGGCCAACGGGCTGGTCAACCAGTTGCGGTCGCTCTACCCGTCGAAGACCACCGCGCAGTTGTGGCAGATGGTCGGCATCACCGAGATGATCGGCGTCGACGACTTCGGGCCGGCCGAGACGTTCACCCTGGCGAACGCGCAGACGGTCACCGACTGGGCCAAGGCGCAGGGCATCCGGTCCTTGTCGTTCTGGGCGCTGCAGCGCGACAACGGTGGCTGCCCGGGCGGGGCGGCCGCGGACAACTGCTCGGGCGTCGCGCAGAGCACGTGGCAGTTCAGCCACATCATGCAGTCGTTCACCGCGGGCGGCGGGACGACGACGCCCCCTACGACCAAGCCGACCACCGCGCCCACGACCACTCCGCCTACGACCACTCCGCCTACGACCACTCCGCCTACGACCTCCCCCACGACGCCGCCGACGACCACCCCGCCGGGGACGACCACGTGGGCGCCGTACACCGCGTATACGGCCGGGCAGATCGTCACCTACAACGGCAAGCGGTACCAGTGCCGGCAGTCGCACACGTCGCTGCCGGGATGGGAGCCGCCGAACGTGCTCGCTCTCTGGCTGCCGCTGTAGGCCGGCGCCTGTGGAGGACGCCGCGAAAATTGTCGTACCCAGGTGCTTGAGTCGGCCCCACCCGTTCTCGGGTGGGGCCGGCCTTTCGCGCGCGAGATCAAAACCATGCGGTGATACGGGATTCTCGGGGCGGCCAACCGCAGGAAGCGGGTCCCGCCTCGTCGTGGCGCGGCCCGGGCGGTCGGCGGGGCCGCAGCGCGCCTCTCGCGCGTAGTTGGATGAGTCGTACCCACGCGCTTCCGCCGTCGCTGCCGAGCTCAGTGGTGGCGCGACCCGCACCCACAAGGAAGGCTGACCAGCAGCGTCGCGACGAACCGCGCACCGCGCCACACCGGGTGTGGACGAGGCCGAAAAAGTGTCAGACCCGGGTGCTTAAGTCGACCCCCACCCAGACGGGGTGGGGACGAAGCCCGCAGCCGCAGCCCCGCTCAGAATGCCCGCACACCCGCAGCCCCGCTCAGAATGCCCGCACGCCCGCAGCCTGCTCAGAGCGCACAATCAACCAGCACCGGCTCCGGATGCAGCTCGACCCCAAAGCGCTCCCGCACCCCGTCCCGGATCACCCGCGCCAGCTCCAGCAGCGCCGCCGTGCTGCCCGATCCGCGGTTGGTCAGCGCCAGCGTGTGCTTGGTCGAGATCGACACGCCGGCGCCGGCGAAGCCCTTCGGGAAACCCGCCTGTTCGATCAGCCAGGCCGCCGGGATCTTGACCGAGCCGTCCTCGCCCGGCCAGTGCGGCGCCTCCAGCCCGAGCGACGCCCATCGCGAAGCGGACACCACCGGATTGGTGAAGAACGAGCCCACCGACCAGGTGTCCTTGTCGTCCGGGTCGAGCACCATGCCCTTTCCGGCCCGCAGCTTCAGCACGGTGTCGCGAGCCTGCGACAGGGACACGCGGTCGCCCGCCTCCACCCCGAGATTCCTGGCAAGCTCGGCATATCGGATCGGCGCCGACAGGTCGCTGACGGCCAGCCGGAAGTCGACGTGCAGCACCAGATAGCGGTCGCTGTGCTTGAAGACGCTCGATCGGTACGCGAAGGCGCACTCGATCGGGGACATCACCCGGACGGAGTCGTGCTCACGGTCGTACGCATGCACCGCCACGATCGTGTGGGCAACCTCTTGCCCGTACGCACCGACATTCTGGATCGGCGTGGCACCGGCCGAGCCCGGGATGCCGGAAAGGCACTCGATGCCGGAGTAACCGTTCGTCACCGCGTACGCCACGAAATCGTCCCAGACCTCGCCCGCGGCAACCCGCAGCACCACGCTCCCGGGCCGCGCCTCGACCGTCTCCACCCCGCGCGTGCGCAGCAGGAGAACCTCGCCGTCGAAGCCGTCGTCGCCGATCACCACGTTGCTCCCGCCGGCCAGCACGAGCACCCGGCGACCGGCCGCCGCGGCGTTACGCACCGTAGTGACCGCTTGGTCCGTTTCGGTGGCGACGGTCAAGGTGCCGGCCGGGCCGCCGAGGCGTAGCGTCGTGTACGCCGCGAGACGACTCGCGGAAGTGTCGGTTTGGCGGTCGGCGCTAACGTCAGGCACGGCGTTCACCCTAGGCTCAGGGAGCCGGGCGCACCTCATCGGCACCTCCGACTGGAGAGAAGCGGGATGAACAGGCTGCACGCGACGAAGGACTTCTGGCTCGCGGCCCTGCGGGCCGACAGCCCCGCGCTGCAGGACGCGGTGGCTCAGGCCGGGCCGGCGGCCGAGGTTCCCTCGTGCCCGGAGTGGTCGGTTGCCGACCTGGTCGAGCACGTCACCACGCTGCTGCGCTGGGTGCGCGAGACGGTGCCGCGAGGCACGACCGGGCCGCCGACCAGCCGGCCCGACCGCGACGGTGACCGGCCCGAATGGGAGCAGGCGCTCGACGAGCTGCGGCGCGAGCTGACCGGGACGATCGAGACGCTGGAGGCGGTCGAGGCCGACTTCCCGGCGTGGAACTGGGCGCCGCAGGCCAAGCAGGCCGGCTTCTGGCACCGCCGGATGGCGCACGAGATCTCCATCCACCGGTGGGACGCCGAGGCCGCGGCCGGCCGGGCGACGCCGATCGAGACCAAGCTCGCGGCCGACGGGGTGAGCGAGGTGCTCGACACCTGGCTGCCGGCCGGCAAGCGGAAGGGCCCGACCGACCTGCACGGCGTCGCGCACCTGGTGGCCGGCGACTCGGGGCACGAGTGGTTCGTGCGGCTGCGGGGCGCCGGGGTGGCGCTGCTCGACACGAGCACGATCCTCGACTCCGACGACCATCACGCGAGGGCCCAGGCGACCGGTACGGCGAGCGACCTGTTGCTCGCGCTGATGGGCCGCCAGCGGCTGGATCGTCTGGTCGTCACCGGTGATCCACGGCTGATCGGCGCCCTGCGAACCGGCTGACACGTTTAAATTCGTCTTACCGGTCCATCGGCAGGGTGTTTCGGCCCCTATGATTAACCGGTTAAGTTGACATACCAGGAAGCGGGGAACGCATGACGGCAACCGTCACGTCCACGTCGGCGCAGCCGGCCCTCGCCGCGATCACCTTCCCCGACGGCTTCATCTGGGGCGCGGCCACCGCGTCGTACCAGATCGAGGGCGCGGCGCGGGAGGACGGTCGCGGCCCGTCCATCTGGGACACCTTCAGCCGTACGCCGGGAAGGGTCTACGCCGGCCACACCGGTGACGTGGCCTGCGATCACTACCACCGTTACGTCGACGACGTAGCGGTGATGGCGGATCTGGGCCTGGCGTCCTACCGGTTCTCGGTCGCGTGGCCGCGGATCCAGCCGGACGGCACGGGCCCGGTGAACGTCAAGGGGCTGGACTTCTACGACCGGCTCACCGACGAGCTCCTCGGCAAGGGCATCGACCCGGTGGTCACGCTCTACCACTGGGACCTGCCGCAGACGCTCGAGGATCTGGGCGGCTGGACCAACCGGCTGACCGCCGAGGCCTTCGCCGAGTACGCGCAGATCGTCCACGCCCGGCTCGGTGACCGGGTCGGCACCTGGACGACGCTCAACGAGCCGTGGTGCTCGGCCTACCTCGGGTACGCCAGCGGCCGGCACGCGCCCGGCCGGCAGGACCCGGCGGCGGCCTTCGCGGCCGTGCACCACCTGCTGCTCGGTCACGGCCTGGCGGCCCGCGCGCTCCGCGACGCCGGCGCCCGCAGCGTCAGCATCACGCTCAACCCGTCGGTCGCCTTCCCGGTCGACCCGGAGAGCGCCGCGGACCGCGAGGCCGTGCGGATCATCGACGGGCTGTCCAACCGGATGTTCCTCGACCCGCTGCTCAAGGGTCAGTACCCGGCGGACATGCTCGCGCACATGTCCCGGTTCACCGACCTGTCCTACATCCAGGACGGCGACCTGGCGACGATCAAGGCGCCGATCGATGTGCTGGGGATCAACTTCTATCAGCCCGCGTACGTGTCGGCGAAGCCCGGATCGCCGGGCGCCCCCGACCAGCCCGGCAGCGAGGGGATCGCCTTCCGCGACCCGGACGGCCCGGTGACCGACATGAACTGGCTGATCGAGCCGTCCGGCCTCACCAGCCTGCTCAAGCGGATCCACGACGAATACGACGGCATCCCGATGCTGATCACCGAGAACGGCGCGGCGTACCCGGAGGGACCGGCCGAGGACGGCAACGTTCACGACACCCGACGCATCGAGTATCTCGACGGCCACCTGCGAGCCTGCCATGATGCCTTGGCGGCCGGCGTCGATCTGCGTGGTTATTTCGTGTGGTCGCTGATGGATAACTTCGAGTGGGCCGAGGGCTACGCGAAGCGCTTCGGAATCGTGCACGTCGACTACGCGACCCAGAAGCGCGTGCTCAAGGACAGCGCGAAGTGGTACCGGGAGGTGATCCGCCGCAACGGCATCGCCGAGCCGGGAGAGAGCGAGGGGTGACCTGGTGGTGACGCGGGAGCGGCCGACCCTGGAGGCGGTGGCGCGACGCGCCGGAGTATCCAGGGCGACCGTCTCCCGCGTCGTCAACGGCTCGACCTCGGTGGCCGCCTCGATCCGCGAGGCGGTCAACCGCGCGGTCGAGGAGCTGGGCTACGTGCCCAACCAGGCGGCCCGGAGCCTGGTCACCCAGCGCACCGAGTCGATCGCGCTGATCCTGCCGGAGACGGCCAACCGGGTCTTCTCCGACGACCTCTTCTTCCCGGCGATCATCCGCGGCGTGGGCGGCGAGCTGGAGGCCGCCGACAAGCAGCTGGTGCTGATGATGGCGGGTTCGGCCAAGAGCCACGACCGCGTCGAGAGGTACGCGGTTGCCGGTCACGTGGACGGCGTCATGTTCGCCTCGATGCACGGCGCCGATCCGCTGCCCGGGACGCTCGCCCGGCTCGGCATCCCGGTCGTGTGCAGCGGCCGCCCGATCGGCGAGGCGGCGGTCCCGTACGTGGATGTCGATCACTTCGGGGGCGTCTGCTCGGCCGTACGCCATCTGGTCTCGTCCGGCCGCCGCCGGATCGCCACCATCGCCGGCCCGCAGGACATGGTGGCCGGCATCGACCGCCTGGCCGGCTACCGCGCCACGCTCGAGGAGGCCGGCCTGGCCCAGCACGTGGCGGTCGGCGACTTCACCCGCGAGTCGGGCATCGTCGCGATGCGCTCGCTGCTCGCCGACGACCCGGCGCTGGACGCCGTCTTCGTCGCCTCCGACATGATGGCCCACGGCGCGCTGCTGGCCCTGAAGGACGCCGGCCGCCGGGTGCCCGCCGACGTCGCGGTGATCGGCTTCGACGACTTCGAGATAAGCCGCTACAGCGACCCGCCGCTGACCACCGTGCGCCAGCCGATCGTCGAGATGGGCCGCACGATGGCCCGCCAGCTGCTCGGCCTGATCAACGGCGAGCCGCACCTGGCCGACGCAGTCGTCCTGCCGACCGACCTGGTGATCCGCGAATCGGCCTGAGCGGTCCGGGTCGCCACCGCCTGGGCGGGTTCCAGCAGCCCACCCACCACCTCCTCGAGCCCACCGACCGCGTCCGGCATCCGGAACGCGAAGAGATCGCCCGGTGGCTCGCGAACGACTCCACCTACGACCCGGACGCGCTCACCGACGACGTGGTCATTGAGATGCCGTTCGCCGCTACCGGGCGGCCGACCCGGATCGAGGGGAAATCCCAGGTCCTGGCGTTCACCGAGGCCGGCCGCGCGACGTTCCCGGTGACGTTCGGCGAGTGTCGCCACGTGGTCGTCCATGGCCGCCTCTGCGCCGTTCATCGAGGTGCTGCGGGCCCCGGACGGCAAGCTGCCGCACTTGCGGGAGTACCAGCACGCTCGCCATCGCTCAGGCCGGTCCGGCGGTGGCTTGGGGGCGGTCCCAGCCCGTAGCGGGCAGAACCGGCACCGGCCACGACGGATCGGGACGGAAGCCGAGCCAGCTGCCGTCGAACGGAAAGGCGGCAGCTTCGATGTCCCGGACCACCCGTTCCCCTTCGGCGCGGATCTCGGCCGCCTGTTCCGCGGTCCAGTAGTCGGGGTGGCCCACGCGTTCCAGGTACTCGTGCTCGTCCTTCCAGCGCCATCGACGATCGGGCTCGACCACGATGTCGAGGGCATGATCGAAGGTGTCGACGCCGGCCAGATCGCCGTCGGACCACGGCACCAGCGGGGCTTCCAGGTTGACGTACCACCGGTTGAGGCGGAAGCCGGCGTCGAACATCAACCACACCGAGTGCGCGCGGCCTGGACGGAACAGATGGAGCACGTGCAGGCCACCCCAGGTGAGCGGCGCGAGCTGCCAGGCGACGGTGTGCCGCCGGTGGAAGGGGATCTCGCGGCGGTCGCGGCCATCGGCGGTACGGCGGAACAGCCACGGGGTGCCGATCGGCCGCCAGGTCAGCAGCCCGCGCTCATCCTCGGCGACGACACGTTCCGGCATGACGAGGACGAGTTGGCCGTCACCGCGGTAGTCCCGGTAGAGGATGTGCTGGCCGAGATCGAAGGTCATGCCGGCAGACCGGCCGACCGCCGCTCCGCGAGCGGCTGCCCCAGCACCGAACGAGCCAGCAACGTACCCCCCGCCACCGCCGCCGGCATCAGCAGCACGGCGCCGAGCGGGATCAGGAAGCAGCAGAACACCGCGACCCCGAAGCCGAGCGTCAGCGCCCGGTCGGCCTTCAGCGCCGCCCGCCGCCCGGCCAGCCGCCGCCCCCGTCGCTGGAACGGCACGCCGGTCAGCTCCACGGCCAGCAGCCAGCCACCGGCCAACGCTCCCAGCACCGGGATCACGGTCTGCCCCACGAACGGCAGGAAGCCCAGCAGGAACAGCGGAATGCCGACCAGGATGGACAGTCCGATCAGGCGGACCGAGTCGACCAGCCCCCGCCGCAGCGACTGCCAGAACGTCACCTCGACCTCGTCCGGCACGCCGCCGAAGCGGTCCTCGACCAGCTCCGAGATCTTCTCGTAGAACGGGTCGCCGATCAGCAGCGTCACGGCGGTGAAGGTCAGGATGCCGAGCAGGGCGAACGTGCCGAGCAGCCCGAGACCGCCGAGGATCTGCATGACGTCGCGCCAGCCCTGGGCCCAGCCGTCGGCGAACCAGGTGACGTTCCGGGAGAGCTGCGGCAGGAAGTCGATCAGAGCCACCAGCGCGCCGGTGTAGAGGATGCCGGCGATCACGGCGGGCAGCAGGCCGAGGAAGAGCAGCTTGGGACTGCGGAGAACGAGGACCAGGCCCCGGCCGAGCAGGGTCACGCCGAGGAGGAACTGCCGAACTGCGGTCACGACCTCGCAGCTTAGGGCGTCGGCGCCACGGTCTGCGTCGAGGTGGGCGACGGATCGGCCGACGAGCTGGGCACGGTGGTGATCTCGGTCGGCGTCGGGACCGGCGGCTCGTCGAGCGGCGGCAACGACGACTCGGTGACGGTGACCACCGGCGGGACGGTCGTGGCCGTCGGCGCCGCGGAGGGCGCCGTCGCGGCGGGCGGGACCGCGGTGGAGGTGATCGCCGGCCGGGGTGAGTACTGCACCTCGGTCAGCGGCTGCGACCCGCCGGCACCGCCGCCGCCGTCCCGGCGTGGGGCGGTGCCGATCGCGCCGCTGCCGCCGCCGGTGCCGAGGCCGCCGACCCCGGCGGGCGCGCCGACCGAGGCCGGGCGCCGCGGTGGGGTGGCCAGCGTCCAGCCGATCGCCACCGAGATCGGCAGGCCGAACGCGACGAGTCCGAAAAAGATGGATTTAGGGGATAACCGCACGTTGGAACACCGGTCGGCGGGGCCAAAAGGTTACGGCCTACCGGCTTGATCAATATTCGGCCGGAAGCTAATGTCCTCTCGCCATCGATGGGCTCATTCACGGGGGAACGAATGAAGCTGCCCTTGCTCGCACTCGCGCTGACCGCCGGACTGGTGGCGGTGGGCACCCCGGCGCGGGCCGACGATGCGCCGGCCGTGGCGCCGACCGCGACCTACACGCTGGACAGTGCGGCGATCTGGGCCGGACAGCGGGTCACCCTCACCGAGAGCGGCCGCAACGGTCCGGCGACGACCACCCGCACGATCGACTGGGGCGACGGCACGGTCGAGACCCCGGGGACACCCACGCACTCGTACGCTAGCCCCGGCTCGTACGGCATCAAGGTGACCCTGACCGACGGCACCGAGACCGGCACCGGCGTCTTCCCGGCCGGCTCGACCGTCACCGTCACCACCTCCCCCGGCACGTACTCGTGGGAGCGCCCCACGATCTACACCTACCCCGGCTACATGGAGCAGGGCTCGATGCTCGCCTCCGGCCTGCCGACCGCGAGCCAGGTCTGGACCGGCTGGGGCGACGGCGAGACCAGCCTGCTCGCCTCGGCCGCCGGCACGAGCGTCGCCCACTGGTACGGCACCGGCCGGTGGACGCCCTCGATCACCGTGCAGAACGCCCAGGGCCGGGCCACTCCGCGGCCGGCCGCCTCGCTGACCGTGCTCAACGACGTGACGACACCGTCGGTGTCGCTGACCGTGCCGTCCACCCCGAGCAAGGCGTCCTCGTGGAGCACGGTCAAGGGCAAGGCGAGCGACACCCAGTCGGGCGTCGACGTGGTGGGCGTGCAGGCGTACAAGTGGAACGCCTCGACCACGTACTACTACAACTTCGTCAGCAAGTCCTGGGTGACGTACACCGGCCAGGACCTGCCGGACGCGGCCCAGGCGCTGCTGACGGTGGACGGCTCCGGCACCTGGTCGACCCCGGTCGCCGGGCTGGGCAAGGGGTACACGCTGCAGGTCTGGTACTACGCGTGGGACAAGGTCGGCAACGGCACCGACTCGTACAACGCGACGTACGCGCTCACGAGTTGAGAAACGCGGAGACGCGGGAGCGCAGTTCCGCCCGGTTCGTCCACAGGACGGCCGGGCGGTCGTATATGTGCAGCTCGGCCCCCGGCAGCGCGGCGGCCAGCTTCTCGGCCCAGGCCACCGGGTGCACCTCGTCGCCGAGGCAGCCGAGCACCAGCGCCCGTCCCCGGAAGGCGCCCAGCGCCGCGAGGTCGGCCACGGCGGGCTGATGCCAGAGCGTGGTCAGCTCGGCCGCCAGCCCGTCCCGCTGCAACTGCTCGACCCGCTGGCGCAGGTAGCTCCAGCCGGTCGGGGTGTTGCGCACGGCCGGCGGCATCTCCAGCTCGGCGGCCGCGGCGATCGACGCCGCCTCGCCCGACTCGACCGCGGCCAGCAGCCGCTCGACCCGCACCTCGGCGGCGGCCGGGCGGGTGCCGTCGAGTGGCGCGGGCAGGTAGAAGACGGCCCGCTCGAAGCGGTCGGGAGTCACGCTGAGCAGGCGGGCGAGCGCCCCGGCGCCCATGCTGACGCCGAGCGCCCGGGTGGCGCCGGCCAGGTCGGCCACCGCGTTCAGGTCGTCGGCCAGATCGCCGAACGTCCACGGCCCGACCGGCGCGTCCGAACGGCCGTGGCCACGGAAGTGGAAGAACACCCGGCGGCCGGTCACCCCGCTGCCCAGCGGCCGGGTGCCGGCGATGTCGCCGCCGAGGCCGTGTGCGAAGACGGTGACCGGGTCACCGACGCCGGTGATCAGCTGCTCCAGCCGTACGCCGGAGGGGGTGGAGATCAGCTCGGTGGGCGGGCCGGGCAACGTGGGCCGGCCCGAACGCGGACCGGTGGGGTCGGGCCGATGCAGCCGGGGCCCGCCGTCCGGAGGCGGCGGACCGAACCGCCTCACCAGAACCCTTTACCGTCCGACAGGTCTTTCAGCCCGGGACGGACGTCGAGCAGGTAGACCATGGCGGCGCCGATGCCGATCAGGCTGAAGATGCCGACCGCGCCGCTGACCAGCAACGTCAGCACGATGCAGACGGCCAGGATCGCGGCCCAGGCACCCTTCGGCAGCGTGCCGATGGCCTGGAAGCCGTCACCTCGCTGGGTGAGGCAGTGAATGAGCGCCACGGCCTGCACGACGAGCGAGAGGATCATGATGAGGATCTCGACGTAATACCGGACGTCGTCGTAGAAGATCGGCGCGGAAGAGGCCATGAGGGGAAGTCTATGCCGCGGGCCCCGGCGTCTGCCGGGGCCCGCTGATCATGTCGCTGACTCGGTTGCTTACTCGGCCGCCGGCTTGGTGGCGCGCTTGCGCGGCTTCGGGGCGGAAGCGGGCTTGGCGGCCTCGACGGCCTTCGGGGTCTCGGTGGTCTCGAGGTCGGCGTTCACCACGTCGGCGGCCTCGACGACGCCGGTGCCCACGACGCGCTCGCCCCGGGCGACCAGGGTGGTGTAGGCGGTGACGGCGCGCTCCTGGGCCAGCTGAGCCAGGGAGGTCGCGACGCTGGCGGCGTTGCCGCGCAGGGCGTCGAAGTCGGTGGTCTGGGCCTTCTCGCGAAGCTGGGCGGCCTTGGCGTTGGCCTGCTCGTTGTAGGTGCGCAGCGAGGCGGCGGCCTTCTCGCTCAGCTCGTTGACCACGGCCGGCAGCTTGCGCAGCTGCTGGTAGGCGAGATCACCGGCGCCGGCGGCGGCGTAGAGCGGGGCGGGGAAGCGGGTCTTGGTCTGGTCGGTCATTTCGTCTCCTCGGGTTCGGGCGTGGTCTCGGGCGAGGGCTCGTTCCGCGCGTTCTCGTTGCGGAACGTCTCGTAGATCTGCGACAGCGACTGTTTCTGGGCGATCGTCAGCTCGGGGTCGACCGCGATCGCGGCCAGCACCCCCTGCTGGCCCTCACCGTCCAGCAAACCCGCACGCAGGTACATCGCGGGGGTCGATACCCGCAGCGCGCTGGCGATCTGCTGCAGCACCTCGGCACTCGGCTTGCGCAGGCCACGCTCGATCTGGCTGAGATAGGGATTGCTCACGCCCGCCTTGTCGGCGAGCTGGCGCAGCGAGATCTTCGCGGTCTGCCGCAGGTCACGGATGAAGCTCCCGATGTCCTGAGGCAGATCCTTGGGCGTGGCCATGCATCCGAAGGTAGCGCGGGGTGCTAGCTGTTGCAAGCAAAACGCTAACTACAGCTAGCGTGAACCACGTCACCGGACCGCGCGGACCTCCCCGACCGGCTCCCCGCCACCCAAAATCAACTGCTCGATCACCGGTACGCCGACACCGAGCCGCCGGAGCTCATCCAGGAGCACGGGCGTACGCGCCCGCATCGCCCCGTCCTCGATCTTGATGGCCACCGCGCCCACCCCCGGCACCGCGACCGCGACCACGCCCTCGGCGCCGCCCTTGGCCAGCAGCCCCGGTACCGCGCCCATCAGCACGGTGTCGTCGGCGCCGGTGCCCGCGACCAGCTCCGGATGGGCGCGCATGGCGTCGGCGACCCGGCGCTCGTACGTCCCCGGCGCGGCCTCGACCAGGCGCCGGAACGCCCGGGCGAGCGCGGTCAGCGAGAGGGCCAGCACCGGCGCGCCGCACCCGTCCACGCCCACCGCCGCGATCGGCTCGCCGGCCAGGTCGGACACCGCCTCGGCCAGCGCGACCTGCAGCGGATGCTTGGGGTCGAGGTACGAGTCGAGCGGCCACCCGTTGGCCACGCAGGTCGCGAGCATGCCCGCGTGCTTGCCCGAGCAGTTCATCAGGATCCGCTCGGGGCCACCCTGGTTACGGAGCCAGTCGTCGCGGGACTGCTCGGAGAGCGGCAGCGACGCCGGGCAGCGCAGAGCGCCCGGCTCGAGGCCGGCCGCCGCCAGGATCTCCCGCACCCGGCGCACGTGCAGCGGCTCGCCGAAGTGGCTTCCGCTGATCAGGGCGAGGTCCGACTCGTCCCGCGGCACCAGGCCGGCCCGCAGCATGCCGACCGTCTGCAGCGGCTTGTTCGACGAACGCGGGAAGACCGGGCTGGTGACGTCGCCCCGCGAGGTGCCCCCGATGACCGCCACCGAGCCGTGGTGGACGCTCTCCACGAAGCCCGAGCGCACGACCTCCGCGATGATCATCGGGCCGGGACCCCCAGCAGCGAGCGGGCGTCCGCGGGCGTGACCGGCGGGCGCTGCGCGAGCTGGGCGAACCCGGCGGCCCGGGCCACGAGCTGCATGTTCGACTCGACCGGCTGGCCCTTCGCGTACGTGATCGTGTCCTCCATGCCCACCCGCAGGTGACCGCCGGCCGAGAGCGACGCCAGCATGACCGGGATGGTGCTGCGCCCGATGCCGGTGGCCGAGAAGGTGGTTCCCGCCGGCAGATCGCGGATGGCCTGCTCGCACGCGGCCAGCGCGGCGGTCGTGCCCGGCATCCCGCCCGGCACGCCCATCACCAGGTCGACGTGCACGTGGCCGCCGGCCGGCAGACCGTGCTTGCCGAGCAGCCGCTGCAGCGTGGTGAGCTGGCCGAGGTCGAAGATCTCGTACTCCGGCACGATGCCGCGCTCCTGCATGCGGGTGTGCAGCTCGACGATGAACTCCCAGCGGTTCAGGAAGACGCCGTCGCCGAAGTTGACCGTGCCCATCGTGCACGACGCCATCTCGGGCCCGGCGTCGAGCACGGCCAGCCGGTCGGCCTCGGGGTCGGTCACCGCGCCGCCCGAGGAGAGCTGCACGATCAGGTCGGTCGACTCGCGCAGCGCCGCCACGGTGGCGCGCAGGCGGCCCTGGTCGAGCGTCGGCTCCGCCCGGTCGTCGCGGATGTGCACGTGGATGATCGAGGCGCCCAGCGCCTCGCACTCCTTGGCGGTCCGGACCAGCTCGTCGAGGGTGACGGGCAGGGCCGCCACCTCCGCCTTGCTGACTTCCGCACCGGTCGGAGCAACGGTGATCACGGTCCCGGTCATGACGTGAACGTTAGTTCAGCTCGCGTCGACGGACGCGACCGACTCTCCCACTCGCAGCTCGGCGTCGTCGGCCACGTTCCGCTTGAGCACGGCCAGCGCGACCAGGCCCAGCTCGTGGTGGCGCACGGCGGTGCCGACGAAGCCGACCTCGCGGTCGCCCAGCAGCACCGGGGTGCCCTGGGCCGGCGGCTGGTCGGTGGCGATGCCGTCGAGATGCAGCAGCACCAGGCGGCGCGGAGGACGACCCAGATGGTGTACGCGGGCGACCGTCTCCTGGCCGCGATAGCAGCCCTTGTCGAGATGCACGGCGTTGGCGATCAGGTCGGCCTCGGCCGGGATCGTCCGGTGGTCGGTCTCCCACCCCAGGCGCGGGATGCGATTTTCGACCCGGATCGCCTCGTACGCCCACAGCCCGGCCAGTGGCACACCCAGCTTCTCGATCACTTCGTGCCGGGCCGCGCGCGGCACGAGGAGGTCGACGCCCAGCGGCACCCGCCGCGCCAGGCCCCCTTCGAACTCCTGCACGTCGTAGAGACTCGTCGCGTGCGGGGGGACGGACCCGGCGGCGAACTTCGGGCCCGGCACCGCACCCACCCGGGGCGCCGCCAACGCCGGGAAGAGATCCGCGGCGCCCGGCCCGACAAGCGACAGCACGGCCATCTCACCGGTGGCGTCGCGCGGTTCCACCCGGGTGAAGAAGCGCATCATCTCCAGGTATTTCAGCAAGCCCGGGCCCGCGCCCGGCTCGGTGTCGAGCCAGGCCGTCGCGCCGTCCTCGGTCACGTACGCGTGCTGCTCGACATGCCCGTGCGGGGAGAGAACGAGCAGCTCGCTGCCGGTCATCGGCGACAGGTCCGACAAATGCTGAGTTGTCAGGGTGTGCAGCCAACTCGCGCGCTCGTCACCGGGAACCGCGATCACGTCGCGGTTCGACCGGTCGACCAGGCCCACGGCGGTAGCCAGGGTGCGCTGCTCCCGCATCGGGTCGCCGTAGTGCGCGGCCACCCCCGCGTCGGCGGACGAGGGATCGAGGTCCTCGACCATCACGACGGTCATCTAAGACTCCTTGCAGTCGCCGCACACACCGAAGAGCGACACGTGCCCCACATCGACCCGGAAGCCACGCTCCGCCAGCAGCCGGTCGGTCACCGGTTGCATCACCGTCGGGTTTACCTCGGAAATCGACCCGCATCCACGGCAGACCAGGTGAACGTGCTGATCCTCACCCGCGGCGTGATAGGTCGGCGAGCCGTGCGACAGGTGCGTGTGGTTGACCAGACCCAGCTCTTCCAGCAGCTCGAGGGTGCGGTAGACGGTGGTGATGTTGACCCCGGCGACGCGCTCACGCACCGCGGTGTGCACCTGCTCGGGCGTGGCGTGACCGAGCTCGTGCACCGCCTCCAGGATGAGCTGGCGCTGCGGCGTGAGGCGCAGCCCGCGCTCCCGGAGCATCTCGGCTAGCGATGTGGCGGACACCTTATGAGCATAGTTCGGCGCGCCGTTACGCTCCGGTCGTGACGCTCTCGGTCGAGCCGGACGAGTTGTTCGGCGACGGGGTCTTCGAGACGGTTCATCTGCGCCCGTCCGGCCCCTGGCTGCTCGAGGCGCACCTCGCCCGGCTGGCCCGCTCGGCCGCGCTCCTCGATCTGCCGCCGTTCGTCCCCGACGGTCATCTCGCCGGCCTGCGGGGCGACGAGCAGGCGCTGCGGCTCATCCGCACGCGCCGATCCCAGCACGTCACGGTGTCGCCGATCGCGCCCGACGCGCTGCGCGAGCGGCGGGAGGGCATCCGGGTGATCAGCGCCGTCGCCGGCTCCCGGCCGCCGTGGTCCCTCTTCCGGGCCAAGACGCTTTCGTACGCCGAGAGCTTCGCCGCCCGCCGCTGGGCGCGCTCCCGGGGCGCGGACGACATGATCTGGATCGACGCCGACGGCCATGTCCTCGAGGCCCCGACCGCGTCGGTCGTCTGGCTGGCCGGCGACACGCTCTGCACGGTGCCGTCAACCGAGGCGCCGATCCTGCCCGGCACCACCGCCGCCGAGCTGCTGGCGCGCGCGCCCGAGGCCGGTCTGCGCGGGTCCGAACGGATGATCACCATCGACCAGCTGCGTGGGGCGGACGCGATCTGGCTCGCTTCCGCCCTGCGCGGTCTGGCCTTCGTGAAGTCCCTGGACGGAGCGCCCCGGCGGCATTCCCGCTGGACGCCGCGCCTGCTCACGCTGCTCGGCTACTCACCGGCCCGCGACGCATAAGCCCGACGCCTCTCGCCCGCCCGCATAATCCCACCCCGCGCGCCGACTTTCCCGTTTTATCGGCCTTTGTCAGCCGCCGATGCGGATCAGCCGGGCCGACATGTGCGGGCGCAGGCCGCTGTCGTCGACGGCCATCTCGTGGGCGTAGAGCAGCGCGCCCTCGACGATGCCGAAGAGCCGCTGGGCCCCGGTCACGTGCAGGCCGCTCGGCGTGTAGGCGACCGCGTCGGCCTCCATCTCGAGCCGGGTCGTGCCGATCGTCTTGCCCAGATAGAGCTCGGCCGTGCCGTCGGGCGTGACGATCGTGGCCTCCATCTCGTCGCCCGGCCGCCCGTCGACCAGCACCGGCCGCCAGAAGCCCGACTCGAGGATCCACTCCCCGGCCGGCTTCGACTCGTCGTCGAGCAGCCAGGACCGCGACTCGAAGCGCAGGAACGGCCGCCCGTCATGGCTGATCCGGATCTCCTGGGCGAAGTTGTAGTCGTCGTCGGCCGGGAAGCCACCCTGCCCCCGCCCGCGCCACAACCCGACGAACGGCAGCAGCCCGAGCAGCGACGGGTGCAGGTCGGCACCCTGACGCAGGTCGTGCGTCTCCTCGTACGGGTAGGGGTCGACCGGCGGCGCGTTCAGCCACGGGGGTGGGCCCAGTGGGTTGTCCGCCTCTGCCTCGCCGCTCACCAACGCCCCCTCGCAATCCGAATGGCCAGATAGCCGAAGCCGCCCGCCAGCGCGCCCAAACCGGCGACCAGCAGGCTCACGAACCCGATCTCGGTAACCATGACCGGACCATCCTATGCTGACGCCCATGGCACGTTTGCTGGTCGTCAAGGCAACCGCCGGCGCCGACGCTCCCGAGCGCTGCTCGCAGGCCTTCACCGTGGCCTCGACCGCCGCCGCGTCCGGGGTGGACGTATCGTTCTGGCTCACCGGCGAGTCGACCTGGTTCGCCCTGCCCGGCCGGGCCGCCGAGTTCGAGCTGCCGCACGCCGCTCCCCTGCCCGACCTGCTCGACCTGCTGCTGACCAACGGTCGGGTGACGGCCTGCACCCAGTGCGCCGCCCGCCGCGACATCACGCCCGACGACGTGATCCCCGGCATCCGCATAGCCGGCGCCGCGGTGTTCGTCGAGGAGGTCACCACCGAGGGCGCGCAGGCCCTCGTCTACTAGCAGCCGGTGCTCACGCTGACCCGGAGCTTCTTGTCGTCCGGCACGACAACAACAGAAGAACTGCCTTTCCGGTACGCCCAGGCGGCCGCATCCGACCGCACGACGACCGTCCCCGCGCTCAGCCCCCGCATCCGCGACTCCAGGTCGCCCGGCGTGGCGATCCCGCGCACCGTGTAGGTGGCCGCAACCCCACCATCCGGGCAGGCCACCGCCCGAACTACCGGTGTCCCACTCCCCGCCGCAGCACCGCCCGCGGCCCCACCGCCCAGCGCGCTCACCACCGTCCCCAGCTCGCCCGGCATCGTCCCCGTCGCCGGATCCGCGGTGTCGGCGTCCTCCGCCTTCCCCGGCCGGCACCCGCTGGTGAGCCGCAGCGTCAGCACTTTCGCCGAAGAGTCCGCATCGGAGTCGATCCCGACAAAGTTCCCGGCGTCCGCATGAAACGCCAGCCGGGTACCTCCCCGCGTGACCGCCACATCCGCCCGATATCCCCGGGGCAGCCCCGCCGCGATCCCGTCGAGGGCCGCCTCGGCTTCCCCTTCCGCGACATAGACGGTGACGTCCCGAGCAGCCATGACCCCATGCCGAACCGGCGTGATCCGGCACCCCGCGATCAACTCCAGCTCCCCGAGCACCGCAACCCGCTTGCCCGCACCCACCGCAGCGTCCCCACCCCCCGGCGCCGCAGGTCCGCCCGACGCCGCAGGTCCCCCCGACGCGGCCGGGCCGCCACCCTTCTCCCCGCCGGCGCCGGCTCCTCCCTCGGCCGCCGCGAACACCACCCCCGCGGCCCGCTGCAGCTCCGGCACGGCTTGCGCGATGTCCCGCTGCTCAGGCACGGTCGCCGGGCTGTGCCGAACCGACCAGACCCCCAGCCCCGCCACCACGACGATCCAGGCGACCACCACCGCGCCCAGCACCCACCGCCGTCGCCGGCGCCGCCCCGACCCGGCCTCCGGTGGCGTACTGAGCAGCGGTCCCGTCACGGCAGCCATGGTGACACGTCCGGTCACGAGTTCGGCGGCTAGTCACTAGGCCACTTGTCGCGTATAAAGAGACGATGATGCTCACCCCTGTGAATGGCGACCGGTTGGCCGAGATTCGCAAAGGTCTCGGGATGACCCAGACTCGACTGCAGGCGGCGACCGGCCTGAGCCGCGAGAACATCAGCCGAATCGAGTGCGGGCAGCCGGTCACTCTCAAAGTGCTGCGCGCCTACGTGACCGGGCTGGGCGGCGAGGTGGACGTCGTCGCCCGCGTCGGCCGCGTCTGGCTCACCGTGGCGTAAGCGCGAGTCGGCCCCACGCCGGCGCCGCGGCGGCCGACGGCACGGCCGGCCGGTGGTCGGGAGCGCTTGGTTGGCCCGCGGGTGCAGCGCGAGCGGGCGGGTGCAGCGCGAGCGGGCGGGTGCAGCGAGCGGGTGGATAGGGCGCGCGGGTGGATGCGGCGCGAGGTCGCGGGTGGGTGCGGCGACCGGGTGGGTGCGACGAAGACAGGCGCTACAGAGCGGGAGCCGACGCAGCGCGCGGGCCACTCAGCGCGCGGGCCACTCAGCGTGCGGGCCACTCAGCGTGCGGGCCACTCAGCGCGCGGGCACTCAGCGTGCGGGCACTCGGCGCGCGGGCCACTCAGCGCGCGGGCGGCGACCCCGGCGCGAACGACGCGTACTCGCCTGAGCGCAGGAACTCGGCGATCACCTCGGCCGAGCCCGGCGTGAAGGGGCGGTCGAGCAGCTCCGCGGCCGGGACGAAGAGCATCGCGGCGCCCTCGCCCAGGATCACGTCGGCCTGGGTGCTGGTCGTCGTGCCGTAGAAGTAGCTCTTTGCTCGGCGCTCGGCCGGCAGCTCCTGGCGGCGGAACAGGCGCAGCGGGGCGGCCGGGCGCAGGGCCGACTCCTCCCACAGCTCGCGCGTCGCGGCCTCGTGCGGGCTCTCGCCGGGCTCCACCGCGCCGCCGGGGAGGCCCCAGACGTTCGGGTAGTACGGCGCCTTGTCGTCGCGCAGCTGGAGCAGCACGGCGCCGGTTCGGTCGAGGAGGAACGTGCATGCGATCTCGAGCATCGTCAGCCCTTCGCCAGCCGCTGGAGGGCGCCGATCGCCACGTCGGTGCGGGTCGTGTACCAGAACGGGGGCAGCGACCTGCGCAGGAACGCGCCGTAGCCGCGGGCCGTCTCGAGGCGGGAGTCGAGGACCGCCACCACGCCCTTGTCGCCGGTCGAGCGGATCAGCCGGCCGACGCCCTGGGCCAGCCGGATCGCGGCGATCGGGACGCTGACCGCGGCGAAGCCGGAGCCGCCGGCCGCGTCGACGGCGGCCGAGCGGGCCGCGGCCAGGGGCTCGTCGGGGCGGGGGAACGGCAAGCGGTCGATCACCACCAGCTGGCACGCGTCGCCGGGGACGTCGACGCCCTGCCAGAGGGACATCACGCCGAACAGGCAGCTCGCACGGTCTTCCCGGAACTTGCGGACCAGCAGCGGCAGCGCCTCCTCGCCCTGCAGCAGGATCGGCAGGTCGGTGCGGGCGCGCAACAGCTCGGCGGCCTGGGTGGCGGCCCGGCGGGAGGAGAAGAGCCCGAGCGTACGGCCACCGAGCGCCTCGACCAGCTTGACCAGCTCCTCGCCGGCACCGGCGGGCAGTCCCGACGCGGCCGGGCGGGGCAGGTGCGCGGCCACGTAGAGGATCCCCTGCTTGGGGTAGTCGAAGGGGGAGCCGACATCGAGCGACGTCCAGCCGTCGCCGGACGCGGGCGGGGCGTCGGCGGTGAGCGCGCCGGGCGCCGCGGTCTCGGCGACGGCGCCGCGGGCCGATGGCACGGCCGGGGCGGCGACCGGCAGGCCGAGCGAGCGGGCCACGGTGTCGAAGCGGCCGCCCAGGGTCAGTGTGGCCGAGGTGGCCACCACCGTACGGTCGGCGTAGAGCCCCTGGGAGAGGGTGCCGGCGACCGACAGCGGCGCCACCACGAGCGCGCGACGGCCGCTGCCCATGTCGGATTTCTCGACCCACGCGACGTCGAAGTCGGACTCCTCCAGCAACCGCTGGGCGGTCTCGAACAGGTCGTCCAGCGCCGCCTTGGCCTGCTGCTTGCGTACCGGATCGGGATCGTCGCTCTTGATCTCTCCGATCGCGCTCAGCGCCGAGCGGGCCGCCATCTCCAGCAGCGTCACCGCCTGGCGGATCGGCTCGGGCAACCCCGACGTCAGCCGGCCGGCCGGCGCGTCGGCCAGGCCCACCGTGAGCGCGTCGGCCGCCTCGGCCAGAGCGTCCGTCGCCGCCTGCGGGATCAGCTTGCCGGCGCGCCGGGCCGAACGCTCGATCGCGTCGGGGGTCAGCTCGGCCTGCGCCGCCGAGGAGACCCGGTCGGCCAGCTCGTGCGCCTCGTCGATGATCAGCAGTTTGTGCGGGGGCACGATGTGCCGGTCGGCCAGCATGTCGACGGCGAGCAGGCTGTGGTTGGTGACCACGATGTCGGCCTCGCGGGCGCGCGCCCGGCTGGCCTCGGCGAAACACTCCGCGCCGTACGGGCATTTGGCCGCACCCACGCAGTCGCGAGCCGGCATCGACACCTGCCGCCACGCCGTGTCGTCGACGCCGGGGTCGAGCTCGTCGCGGTCGCCGGTGGTCGTCTTCTCCGACCAGGCGTGCAGTCGCTGGATCTGCTTGCCGAGCTTGCCCGCCTCGCCCAGCCACTGGGTCGCCCGGGGCGGCGCGTCGTCGAACAGCGTGTCGGTCGGCGCCTCCTCGTCGGCGTGCTCCATCTTGGCCAGGCAGAGGTAGTGGTGGCGGCCCTTGAGCACGGCGAACGTGGGCCGCCGGCCGAGGACCGGCTCGACCGCGTCGGCGAGCCGGGGAAGATCGTGCTCGACCAGTTGGTTCTGCAGCGCCAGGGTGGCGGTCGACACCACCACCGGGCCGTCGACCAGCAGCGAGGGCGTCAGGTAGGCCAGGCTCTTGCCGGTGCCCGTGCCGGCCTGCACGAGCAGGTGCTCCCGATCTCGTACGGCCTTGTCGATGGCGCTCGCCATGGCCTGCTGACCAGGGCGCGCGGCACCGCCGGGAACCGCTCCGACCGCCGCGGTCAGGAGCTCCTCGGCGGTTGCTTTCTTCCGGGTAGCGCTGGGCACGCAGAGACGGTACCCGCCACCACCGACAGAAGCCGACCACCGTTAGGGTTCTCGCATGCCGCACGACATGGTCCGGGTCGTCTACACCAAGTACGACGGCTCGGCCCACCGGGACTATCCGGCCCGCCGCTTCGACGCCGACGACCTGGGCGTCTGGGTCGGCGTGACCCGCGGGACGCCGTCGGTCTACCACGGCCGCCCGTCCGTGGAGCAGATTCCGTTCGTCCTGCTCATCCCCCACCACGCGTGGTGGACGGGCATGTTCAACCCGGCGCCGCGGACCAGCGAGGTCTACTGCGACATCACCACGCCGGCCCGCTGGGAGGGCGACACGGTGCACATCATCGACCTCGACCTCGACGTGGTGCGCCGCCGCGAGACCGGCCTGGTCGAGCTGCGCGACGAGGACGAGTTCGACGAGCACCGGGTGCAGTTCGGCTACCCCGACGACCTGGTGGCCGAGGCCCGGGCCGCGGCCGGCAAGCTGATGGTGGCGCTCGGCGACGGCACCGAGCCGTTCGCCACCGAGTACCACAAGTACCTACAAGAGGTCGCTTAGCACCAGCTTCTCCGGGTTCAGCTGGTTGAAGAGACCGGTGATCCGGCCGTCCGCGACCGCGAGCGACAGCACCGAGCGCAGCGGCCGCCCGTTCGCCTGCTCGCCGCGCACGAGCAGCCCGAGCGAGCCGTTGACCAGCACTGTCCGCATCTCGACCGCGCCCAGGCCGGCCACGATGCCGACGTAGAAGCGGGCCACCTTGTCGGCGCCGAGGATCGGCCGGGTGCCGACGCCGGGCCGGCCGCCGCCGTCGCCGATCGCCACCACGTCCGGCGCCAGCACGGCGGCCAGCGCCTCGAGGTCGCCGCTGGCCGCCGCGGCCAGGAACGCCTCGAGGACCCGGCGCTGCTCGGCGAGGTCGGCGTTGTGCCGGATGGCGTCGCGGGCCAGCGCCCGGCGGCCGCGCGAGGCGTGCTGCCGGGCGGCGCTGTCGGTCGTGCCGAGCACGGTCGCCACGTCCTCGAACGGCACGCCGAACGCGTCGTGCAGCACCACCGAGACGCGCTGCTCGGGGGTGAGCTTCTCGAGCACCACGAGCAGGGCCAGGCCGACCTGATCGGTGATCTCGGCCCGGGCGGCCGGGCCGGCGTCGGGGTCGACCACGAACGACGGCAGCCACTGGCCGGGGTACGCCGCGCGGCTCACCCGGGCCGACTTGAGCACGTCGAGGCAGATCCGCCCGGTGACGGTGGTGAGCCAGCCGCGCAGGTCGTGGATCTCGCCGCCGTCGCGGGCCTTCGCGTACCGCAGCCACGCCTCCTGCACCGCGTCCTCGGCCTCGGCCCGGCTGCCCAGCATGCGATAGGCGACGGCGAGCAGATGCGGTCGCTCGGCCTCGAACTCGTCCGGCATGGGGAAATTCTGCGCGACATTGCCCGGACGCCGGTATCGGATGTGACACAGTAATAAACACGCATTTCGTACGAAACGGGTGGGGGACGCGGTGAACGGTACGACGATCGCCGGTGGTCTCGCCGGGCTCGCGGGGGTGGCGGGCGCGGCATCGGCCGCTGCCGTCCTGCTTCGCCGGCCCGCGCCGTACCTGCCGGCCGGGCACGCGCTCGCGCCGGCGAAGAACGCCGACCCGCTGCCGGCCGTCCTCAGGAACGGCCTCGGCGGTCTCACCGTGCCGGTCACGCCCGGGCCGCACGGCGAGCTGTTCCTCGGGCCGGGCGGGCCGCAACCGGGCCGCACGCTGCGCCGGCTGGTGCTGACGCCGCTGTTCGCCCGGGCCCGGAGCCGGGGCGGTCGGCTCGCCCGCGATCAGCAGGTGCCGTTCCGGCTGGTGGTCGAGTTCACCGGGGCGAACCGCGAGGCGGAGACGCTGCTGCGCGCGTACCGGATGCTCGACCAGCAGCTGCGCGACCACGCCGCGCTGCTCAGCCGTTGCGACGGCGAGACGCTGGTGCCGGGCGCGGTCACCGTCTCGGTGACCGGCATCGTCGACGTACGCGAGCTGCTCGCCGAGCAGACCGAGAGGTACGCGTTCGCCGACGGCACCTTCGACGACATCGGCTCGCGATCGGCGCCGCCCACCCTGGTCCCGATGATCAGCGAGCCGTGGGGCCGCCGCTTCGGCTGGGACGGGTGCGAGCCGATCCCGGCCGAGGAACGGCATCTGCTGCACGCTCTGGTGCGCCAGGCCCACGACGACGGCCGTACGGTGCGGATCGCCGGCCTTCCCGACGGCTCCCGCCGCGCCCGCCGCGCCGTCTGGGCCGAGCTGGGCGCCGCCGGCGTCGACGTGATCGCGGACGCCGACCAGCGTGGACTGGCCCGCCACCTGCGCCGTCACCCGGTCGCGCGCTGGGTGCCACGGGCGCCGCTGCCGACCCGGGCGGTCCGCCGATCGTCGCCGCGGCCGAACGCACCGAGATCGAACCGCAGTCACGAACCGGTGTAGAACGCGGCATCCGGGGGCAACCAGCCAGGCGAACAGCAGGTTGAGAAGCGAGGACCGCTAGCATTCCCGGAGATCCATCCCACGTCCGTCGATCGAGGTCCGCGCCGTGAAGTTCTCTTTCCGCCCCGTGGAGGGCGCCTTCTACGATCTCTTCACGTCCGCTGCCCAGAATCTGGTCAAGGGCACCGCGCTTCTCAACGAGCTGGCGCTGCCCGGTGTGGACGTGCAGTCGGTGAGCGACCGGCTGACCGATGTGGAGCACGACAGCGACCAGATCACGCACGACCTCTACAAGAAGATCAACTCGACCTTCATCACCCCGTTCGACCGGGCCGACATCTACTCGCTCGGCTCGCAGCTGGACGACGTCATGGACCACCTCGAGGCGGTCGGCAACCTCCTTTACCTGTACGGGTTGACCGAGCTGCCGTCGCTCCCGCGCGAGATGCACGAGCTGATCACCGTGCTCGACCAGCAGTCCAAGGTGACCGCCGACGCGATGCCCCGGCTGCGGACGATGAAGGACCTCGAGGAGTACTGGATCGAGATCAACCGGCTCGAGAACGACGGTGATCGCGCGTACCGGATGTTGCTGGTCCGTCTTTTCTCGGGCGAGTACGACGCGCTGACCGTGCTGAAGATGAAGGAGGTCGCCGACGAGCTCGAGGCCGCCTGCGACGCCTTCGAGCACGTGGCGAACACGGTCGAGACCATCGCCGTCAAGGAGTCGTAGCCCTTGTCCGCCGAGCTCATCGCCGTGCTCGCGGTGATCATGGCGGCCATGGTGTTCGACTACACCAACGGCTTCCACGACGCCGCCAACGCCATCGCGACCAGCGTCAGCACGCGCGCCCTCACCCCGCGGATCGCGCTGCTGATGGCCGCCGCCGGCAACTTCATCGGCACCCACTTCGGCGGGAGCGTCGCCAAGACGGTCAGCGGCATCATCTCGGTGCCGCCCTCGGTGGCCGGCCTCGGTGTGGTCTTCGCGGCCGTGCTCGGCGCGATCGCCTGGAACCTCATCACCTGGTACTTCGGCCTGCCGTCCTCGTCGTCGCACGCGCTGATCGGCGGGCTGGTCGGCGCGGCCCTGATCGCCGGGTACTCGGTCCACTGGAACGCCATCGTGGAGAAGGTCGTCATCCCGATGGTGGCCTCGCCGTTCGTCGGCTTCGTGGCCGGGTTCCTCTTCATGGTCGCCCTGATGTGGACCTTCCGCCGGGGCAAGCCGGCGAAGCTCAACCGCGGCTTCCGGCACGCGCAGACGGTCTCGGCCGCGGCGATGTCGATCGGGCACGGCCTGCAGGACGCGGCCAAGACGATCGGCGTCATCGTGCTGGCCCTCTACGTCGGCGGCTACCAGAGCACGACCGACCACATCCCGCCGTGGGCCTACTGGACGTCCGCGACGGTGCTGGCCCTCGGCACCTACGCCGGCGGCTGGCGGATCATCCGCACCCTGGGCCGGAAGATCATCGACCTCGGCCCGCCCGAGGGCTTCGCGGCCGAGACGGTGGCGAGCACCCTGCTCTTCGTCTTCGGCATCGGCCTCGGCGCCCCGATCAGCACCACCCACACGATCACCTCGGCGATCATGGGCGTCGGCGCCACGAAGAAGCTGTCGGCCGTCCGCTGGGGCGTGGCCGGCAACATCGTCGGCGCCTGGATCCTGACCTTCCCGGGCGCCGGCCTGATCGCCGCGATCTGCTACTTCATCACCCGGCCGATGTTCAGCTGACGGCCCCGGGCCGGAGCCCGGGGCCGACCGGCCGCTAGAGGGACCACCAGACGGTCGTGTCGGCGGGGATCACGGCGACGCCGTCCTCGACCGTGATCGGGCCGCTGGCGATCAGCTGCGAGCCGGGCACGGGCAGGGTCACCGGCGCGCCGGACATGTTGACCGTGCAGCGGAAGTCGCCGCCGCGCTCGAAGGCGAGCACCCCGGCCGGCGAGTCGAGCCAGGTCAGGTCGTCGCCGGCGAAGACCTTGCGGCGCAGCGCGAGCGCGTCGCGGTACAGCGTCAGCGTCGAGCCGGGCACGCCGTCCTGGGCGGCCACGCTCAGCCCGGCCCACGAGTCGGGCTGCGGGAGCCAGGACGGGCCACCTTCGGGACCGAAGCCGTACGGCGCTTGGGTGCCCGACCACGGAATCGGCACCCGGCACCCGTCGCGGTAGCCGTCCTGACCGGTCGCGCGGTGGAAGGCCGGGTCCTGGCGCACCTCCGGCGGCAGGTCGACGACCTCCGGCAGGCCGAGCTCCTCCCCCTGGTAGAGGTAGGCCGAGCCGGGCAGCGCGAGCAGCAGCAGCGACGCGGCCCGGGCCCGGCGCAGGCCGGCGGCCTCGTCGACCGCGGCCGGCCGCTTGCCGGCCACCTCACCCTCGTGCGCCTGCATCAGCCGGTTGGTGTGCCGGACGACGTCGTGGTTGGAGAGCGTCCAGGTGGTCGGCGCGCCGACCGCGGACATCGCCGCCAGCGAGGCGTCGATCATCGCGCGCTGGGCGCCGGCCTCCCAGGCGGTGCCGAGGTAGCTGAAGTTGAACGCCTGGTGCAGCTCGTCGGGGCGGACGTAGGCGGCGACCCGGGACAACGTCGGCGCCCAGGCCTCGGCCACGGCGATGCGCTCCCCCGGGTACTCGTCGAGGATCGCGCGCCAGCTGCGGTAGATGTCGTGCACGCCGTCCCGGTCGAAGCACGGGCTCTCGCCGACGTCGAGCAGATGCCACGAGGTGTCGTGGCCGATGTCGGGCAGACCGCTCTCCTTGACCAGGCCGTGCGCCACGTCGATCCGGAAGCCGTCGACACCGAGGTCGAGCCAGAAGCGCAGGATCGTGCGGAACTCGTCGGCGACGGCCGGGTGCTCCCAGTTGAAGTCGGGCTGCTCGGGCGCGAACAGGTGCAGGTACCACTGGCCGTCGGCGACCCGGGTCCAAGCCGGCCCGCCGAAGATCGACGGCCAGTCGTTGGGCGGCAACTCGCCCTGCGGACCGCGGCCGTCGCGGAAGTGGTAGCGCGCCCGCAGCGGCGAGCCCGGCCCCTCGGCCAGCGCCTGCTGGAACCACACGTGCTGGTCGGACGAGTGGTTGGGCACCAGGTCGACGATCATCCGGAGGCCGAGGTCGTGCGCGTCGGCGACCAGGCCGCGGGCGTCCTCGACCGAGCCGAAGAGAGGGTCGACCGTGCGGTAGTCGGCCACGTCGTAGCCGGCGTCGGCCTGCGGGGACAGGTAGAAGGGAGACAGCCAGACCGCGTCGACACCCAGGTCGCGCAGGTAGGGCAGGCGGCTGCGGATGCCGGGCAGGTCACCGATGCCGTCGCCGTTCGCGTCGGCGAAGCTGCGCGGATAGATCTGATAGATCACCGCGTCGCGCCACCAAGCCGGGACAAGATCGCTCATGGCGTGACGGTAGCAGGTTACTAACTCGTGTTACATCAGCGGTTTGACCGCCGAGTCCCGGACGATCAGGGTGGTGCCGAGCAGCTGGTGCGGGTGCTGGTCCTCGCCCCGGACGGCGGAGATGAGGAACGAAGCGGCACTCCTGCCCTTCGTCACGATCGGTTGACGTACGGTCGTCAGGCGCGGGCGGAACCAGGCCGACTCGGCGAGGTCGTCGAAACCGGTCACCGAGACCTGCCCGGGCACGGCGAGACCCAGCTCCTGCAGGGCGTCCACCGCGCCGTAGGCGAGCACGTCGGAGAGCGCCATGATGGCCGTGGGCCGGGGGTCGCGGGCCATCAGCTCCTTGGTCGCGCGGTAGCCGTCGACCCGGGTCACCGGGACCTCGGCCAGCGCCACGTCGGCCATGGTCAGGCCGGAGCCGGCCAGCGCCTCGGCGATGCCGGCCATCCGCCGCCCGAGCGGGCCACGATAGCCGCGGGTCGCGACGTCGGGGCCGGGGTCGATGGAGAGCACGGCGAGCCGGCGATGGCCGAGCTCCAACAGGTAGCGCATGACCTCGCGGGCGCCACCGGTGTCGTCGACCTCGACGCTCGGCGCGTTCTCGTAGCGGTCCGAGTCGATCAGGACGAACGGAACCTCCCGCCGCGTCAGCTCCACCACCTCGGCGCCCTCGGTCTCGAGCCCGCAGACGATGAAGCCGTCCACCGCCGCGTACGGGATCGCCTTGAGCACCGAGTCCTGCAGCGGCGGGGTGAGCAGAAGGGTGTAGCCCTCCTGGTCGCAGATCTGCCCGACACCCATCAGGAAGCGGGCGTAGTAGGGGTTCTCCATGATCTGCGCGAGGCGCTGCGGGAGCAGGACGCCGATCGAGTTGGTGGTGCCCGCCTGCAGCATCCGGGCCAGCGTGTTCGGCGCGTACCCGAGCTCGGCGGCCACCGCGAGGATCCGCTCCCGGGTGGCGGTCGAGATGCGTTGCGGGTTGTTGAACGCGAACGAGACGGCGGACCGGGAGACACCCGCGGCCGCGGCCACATCGCTCGACGTCGGCTTGCCGCCGACCTTCCTCGACGGCATGCGACAACCTTAGTCAGTACGTGACGCCGATCTGGTCGCGGATGGCGTCGAGCAGCCCCATGACCTCCAATGTGGTGGCGTGCGGCATGAGCGGGCTCTCCAGCTCGCCGGCGAGGATGCAGCGCTGGGCCTCGGCCGCCTCGAACTGGTAGCCGTTGCCCTCGAACGGGAACTCGAACGTCTCCGGTGCCTTGCCCGCCCGGTGCAGCGTGAACTCGCGCGGCACGAAGAAGCCCGGCGGCAGGTCGATCCGCCCGTCGGTGCCGGTGATCGAGGCGGCGTTGCGGCTCTCGCCGTTGATGCTGCAGGTCAGGGCCGCGACCGCGCCCGGCTGCCAGCCGAGCAGCACGCCGGTGTTCTCGTCGACGCCCTCCGGGGTGAGGTGCGCCCAGGCCTGCACCGAGCTGGGCGCGCCCATGATCAGGTGGGCCAGGTTGATCGGGTACACGCCGAGGTCGAGCAGCGCGCCGCCGCCGAGCTTCGGGTTGCGCAGCCGGTGCTCGGCGTCGAACGGGCCCTGCAGTCCGAAGTCGGCGTGGATCGCGCTGACCCAGCCGATCGCGCCCTCCTCGACCAGCTCGGCGACGCGTCGTACGGCCGGGTTGAGCCGCATCCACATCGCCTCCATGAGGAAGACGTTGCTGGCGTGCGCGGCCTGGACCAGCCGGGCGGCCGAGGTCAGGTCGAGCGTGATCGGCTTCTCGACCAGCACCGCTTTGCCGGCCTCCACGCAGGTCAGGGCGGCGTCGAGGTGGTACGCGTGCGGGGTGGCGACGTAGACGACGTCGACCTCGGGATCGGCCGCGAGATCGGCGTAGGAGCCGTGTGCGCGGGCGAAGCCGTACCGCTCGGCGAAGGCACGGGCGTTCTCGGCGGACCGCGATCCCACGGCGGCGAGCTCGGCGCCGGGCACGAGCGGGAGATCCTTGGCGAACTGGGCGGCGATCCCGCCGGGACCGAGGATTCCCCAGCGAACGTGCTGTTCCGTCATGATCGCTAGGTTATCGAGTTTTGGGTGGCGGGTGGGGCGGTCGGATGGGGCAGGATCCAAGGGTGACCAGCTCGCTGACCTTTCCCGTTCCCGAGGCGATGGTGCGCCGGGCCCGCGAGTTCCGCGGAGATCCGGCACCCACCCGACCCGCGGCCACCGTCGTCCTCCTGCGCCCCGAGGGCGACAAATTCCAGCTGTACGTGTTGAAGCGTGCCGCCTCGATGGTGTTCGGCGGCCTCTACGCGTTCCCGGGCGGTGGCGTGGACCCCTCCGACCGCCCGGCGACGATCCGCACCGACTGGGCCGATCACCTGGGCATTCCCGACGATCGGGCACGGGCCGTCGTCGGTGCCGCGGCCCGCGAGCTGTTCGAGGAGGCCGGCGTCCTGCTGGCCGGGCCGCTGGAGCATCTGGACCAGACCATCGGCGACGTCAGCACCGACGACTGGGAGGCGGACCGGGTCGCGCTCGCCGCCCGCAAGCTGACCATGACCGAGCTGCTGGCGAAGCGAGGGCTCGGCCTGCGCGACGACCTGCTGCTGCCGTGGGCCCGGTGGATCACGCCGGAGTTCGAGCCCAAGCGCTTCGACACCTGGTTCTTCGTCGCCCTGCTGCCCGAGGGCCAGACCGCACGGGACGTCTCCGGCGAGAGCGACGGCGCCCGCTGGGTCGATCCGGACGCGACGGACGGACTGGCCATGCTCCCGCCCACCCGGTCGACCGTGGGCTCGCTCTCGGCGTACGGGCGGATCTCCGAGGTGATCGCGGCCGCGAGTCGCCGTGATGCCGCAACCCCGGTCATGCCGCGCGTGGAGCTGCACGAGGACGGGAGCGCCGTGCTGCACGTGACGCTCCCGTCCTGAGTTGCCGAGACCTGAGTTGCCGAGACCTAACCGAAGCGGCCGGTGATGTAGTCCTCGGTCTTCTTCTCGGTCGGGTTGCTGAAGATCTTCTGGGTGTCGTCGTACTCGATCAGGCGGCCGGGGTCGCCCGTCTTGTCGATCGAGAAGAAGCCGGTCTTGTCGCTGACCCGGGCCGCCTGCTGCATGTTGTGCGTGACGATGATGATCGTGAACCGGTCCTTCAGCTTGAACATCAGGTCCTCGATCGCCAGCGTCGAGATCGGGTCGAGCGCCGAGCAGGGCTCGTCCATCAGCACGACCTGCGGCTCGACCGCGATGGTGCGGGCGATGCAGAGTCGCTGCTGCTGACCGCCGGAGAGGCCGGCGCCGGGCCGGTTGAGCCGGTCCTTGACCTCGTTCCACAAGTTCGCCGACTTCAGCGACTGCTCGGCGGCGTCGTCCAGCACCGACTTCTTCTTGACGCCGTTGAGCTTGAGGCCGGCCACCACGTTCTCGTAGATCGACATCGTGGGGAACGGGTTGGGCCGCTGGAAGACCATGCCGATCAGCCGGCGGACCGCGGTGACGTCGACGTCCGCGTCGTAGATGTTCTGGTCGTCGATCGTCAGCCGGCCCTCGATGCGGGCGTTCGGCAGCACCTCGTGCATCCGGTTGATCGACCGGAGGAACGTGGACTTGCCGCAGCCGGACGGGCCGATCAGAGCGGTGATCGTCTTGGGCTCGACCGTCATCGACACGTTGTCGATGGCCTTGAACGAGCCGTAATAGGAAGAGACGTTGCTCGCCTCGATGCGCTTGGCCATGGGGGTTCCTCTTTACCGCTCTTTACCGGGACAGACTGTTGCGACGGGCGAGCATCTTGGCGGCGATCGTCAGGACCAGCACGAGCGCGACCAGGGTCAGGGCGGCCGTCCAGGCCCGCGCCGGGGCGTACTTGGAGGCGTCGCCGGCCTGCTGGTAGACGAAGAGCGCCAGCGAGGACTGGTTGCCGTTGAACGGGTCGAAGTTGATCGCCGCGGCGCCGCCGGCGACCAGCAGCACCGGGGCCGTCTCGCCGGCCGCGCGGGCGATGGCGAGCATGACGCCGGTGACGATGCCGGGCAGCGCGGTCGGCAGGACGATCTTGAGGATCGTCTTCCACTGCGGAACGCCGAGGGCGTAGGCGCCTTCCCGCAGCGGGCCGGGCACCAGGCGCAACATCTCCTCGGTGGACCGCACGATCGTCGGCAGCATCAGCACCGAGAGCGCCAGCGCGGCGGCGAAGCCCGAGTAGCGCGGCTGCCCGTTGTTGAACCAGGGGCTCACGATCAGCACCCAGAACGACAGGATGAACAGGCCGGCCACGATCGACGGGATGCCGGTCATGACGTCCACGAAGAAGCGGACGGTGTCGGCGAACCGGCCGCGGCCGTACTCGACCAGGTAGATCGCGCCGAGCACGCCCAGCGGGACCGCGATCAGGGTGGCGATGCCGACCTGCTGGAGGGTGCCGATGATCGCGTGGTACGCGCCGCCGTTCGGGTCGCGGGCGCCGATGTTGTTCATCGACGTCCCGAAGAAGTTGCCGTCCAGGCGCTGCGCGCCCTTGGAGATCAGCGTCCAGACGACCGAGGCCAGCGGCAGGACCGCCAGGACGCAGGCCGAGTAGATCAGCGACTGCCAGGCCCGGTTGCGCGCCGCGCGACGGCCCTCGACCCGGCCGGCCGCGACCAGGATGGCGACCAGGTAGAGGGTCCAGCCGAGCACGACGACCAGGACCCAGTTGCCGATGCCGGCGCCGAGCACGATCGCGGCGGACACGGCGAACGCGAGCACCGCGAGGCCGAGGTTGACCACCAGCGGCAGCTTCCGGGTGCGGATGTTGTCCGGCGTCATGGCGACGGCGCCGGCCCGCGAGCCGGCGTAATCGGTCTGCGTCATGCTCATGCGGCACTGTCCCGGAACTCGCGGCGGCGGTAGATGATCGCCCGGGCCGCCATGTTGACGACCAGGGTGATGGCGAACAGCACCAGGCCGGAGGCGATCAGGGCGCCGCGGCCGGTGGCGTTGGCCTCACCGAAGGTGTTGGCGATGTTCGCGGCGATCGAGTTGCCGCCGGTCTGGATCACGTTGAACGAGATGCTGAAGACGGTGCCGAGAGTCAGCGCCAGGGCGATCGTCTCGCCGAGCGCGCGGCCGAGGCCGAGCATCACGGCGGCGATCACGCCGGGCTTGCCGTACGGCAGAACGGCCGTCCGGATCATCTCCCACTTGGTGGCGCCGAGGGCGAGCGCCGCCTCCTCGTTCATGCCCGGGGTCTGCTGGAACACCTCGCGGGAGAGGGCCGTGACGATCGGCAGCACCATGATCGCCAGCACCAGCGAGCCGAGCAGGATCGAGCGGCCGAACGGGCCGTCGCCGCCGAAGAGCGGGATCCAGCTGAAGTACTTGTTGAGCCAGATCGAGAAGTTCTGCACCGGCTCGGCGAAGACGTCGCGGCCCCAGAGGCCGAAGACGACGCTGGGCACGGCGGCGAGCAGATCGATGACGAAGCCCAGGGGGTTGGCCAGTCGCCGGGGAGCGTAGTGCGAGAGGAACAGCGCGATGCCCAGGGCGATGGGAACCGCGACGATCAGCGCGATCACCGAGCTGAGCACGGTGCCGAAGGCCAGCGCCGCGATGCCGAACTTGGGCTCGGCGTCGTTCGGGAACCACTGCTTGTAGCTCAGGAAGTTCACCGTGTTGGCCTGCAGGGCCGGCACGGCCTTGGAGATCAGGAAGACCGCGATGGCCACGATGATCACGAGGACCATCGCGCCGGCGCCGACGGACAGGCCGCGGAAGCCGGTCTCCATCGAGAGCCTGCTCTTCTTCTGCAGGGCGCCACCGCCGCCCAGTGGGGGTTCTTCGTAGCTTCTCGGCGAAACGCCGGTGCCGGCGGACCGGGCGTGACGTCCTGTCACACCCGGGCCACCGGCGATGGCGTCCGTCGAGCGGGAGGGGTAGTCACCCATCTGCTCGCTCGCTGTCGTCTCGGAGGGATTCGTTTCCCGTTACGGGCGGGTCAGCGTCAGCTGATGGCGGCGACCGAGGTCGCGACCTTCGACTGAACCGAGGCGGGCAGCGGCGCGTAGCCCAGGTCGCTGAGCGCCGACTGACCGGCGGTGCTCGAGGTGAAGTTCAGGAACGCCTTGATGTCGGCGGCCTTCGGGGAGCCCTTCTCACAGGCGATCTCGTACGTGACCAGGACGATCGGGTACGCGCCCGGCGTCGTGGTGGCGTAGTCGATCGACATCTTGAGGTCGTTGCCGGTGCCGGTGACCTTGGCGCCCTCGATGGTCTTGCCGGCGCTCTCCCCGGTCAGCTCGGTGAACTCACCGGCGCCGTTCTTGACCTTCGCCATCTTGAGGCTGCTGTTCTCGGCGAACGACAGCTCGACGTACGCGATGGTGCCCGGAGTGCTCTTGACCAGGCTGGCCACGCCGTCCGACTTGGCCGCGCCGGTGCCGCCCGGAGCCTTCCACGCCTTCGCGTTGCCGTAGGTCCAGTCGGCCTCGGCGGTCTTGCTCAGGTACTTGGTGAAGTTGTCGGTGGTGCCCGACTCGTCCGAGCGGTGCACGGCCTGGATGGCGGTCGACGGGAGCTTCGCGCCCGAGTTCAGGGCGGCGATCGCCGGGTCGTCCCACTTGGAGATCTTGCCGGAGAAGATCTTGGCGATGGTCGGGGCGTCGAGCTGCAGACCGTCCACGCCGTCGACGTTGTAGACGACCGCGATCGGGCCGATGACCATCGGGATGTTGAGCGCCGGGCCGCTGGCGCACTTGGCGTCGGCCTGCTTCTGCTCCGCGTCCTTCAGGGCCGAGTCCGAACCCGCGAAGTCGGCGGTGCCGGAGATGAAGGCCTGGATGCCCGCGCCGGAGCCGGTGCCCTGGTAGTCAATCTTGGCGCTGGAGCACTGGGCGTTGTATTTCTTGATCCACTCGTCCATGGCGTTCTTCTGGGCCGTCGAGCCCTGCGCCGTAAGGCTGCCGGTGCCACAGCTACCAGCCGCGGCCGAGCTGCCACCGGCGGGCGTGTCGGAGGTGTTGTCCGACCCGCACGCGGCAAGCGCGAGCGTCGCAGTCAAAGCAATACCGGCGAGGTAACCGGACCGCTGGAGCTTCACGATTTTCCCTTCGGGGTGAGGTGCGCAGGCCGATGTCTCATCGGCACACCCGAAAGCTAAAAGGGCCAGGTAGCCGGTTACCCGGCCGCAAATGAACGCGCGGTGAACACGTATGCCACTCGAGTTTGCTTTCTCCTGAGCCCGAGTTGTCCGTTCCGTGAACCGCGTGCAAGAAGTCCGACATGTCGCCAAAATGCGCAGGAGTGGCCGGCCCCTGGGTCCGGCCGTTCCCCGCACCAACTGAACGCCGGCGTGCCACCACCGAGCGCCGGGCTTAGGGTTCGCCATGGGCTCCTTCGAGCTGGGCACCGACGGTCCCGGCGCGATCGTGGTCGGGGTCGACGGAACGCCCACGTCGATGCGGGCGGCGGCGTACGCGGCCGGGCTGGCCCGGCGCCAGCGCACCAAGCTGTACGCGGTGCATGCCCGTTCCGCGCCCACCACGCTGATCACCCTGGCCGACCACAGCGGCATCGCGATCAACGCGGTGCTGCAGGCCCAGGAGGAGCTCGAGACCCACTTGCGCGAGGAGCTCGGCGGATGGGGCGCCGACGTCGAGCTGATCGTCCGCGTCGGCGATCCGCTCACGGTGCTCTCCGAGGTGGCCAAGGAGACGCGCGCCGATGCTGTCGTGGTGGGCTCGTCGGCCAGCGTCGGGCACCGGATCGCGGGGTCGCTCGCGATCCGTCTCGTCCGTGGCGGTCGCTGGCCGGTCACGGTTGTGCCCTGATGCACGCCACAGTTGCCATGTTTATGGTTGCCATGTTTAGCTTTAGCCGTGGAGACGGTCGGGGCGTTGTTGTGGCGGGTCACCAACCGGTGGCGGGCCGCCGTCGATCGGGGGCTGGCGCCGGTCGGGCTCACGCATGCGCAATACGCGCTTCTGGCCACGCTCTACGGAATGGGGCGCGAGGGCAGCACGCCGAGCCAGCGCGAGCTGGGTGAGCGAGCCGGCTTCGAGCCCATGTACGTCTCCAAGGTGGCTCGCGGTCTCGAGCAGGCCGGCCTGATCGAGCGGGCGCGCCATCCCACCGATCCGCGGGCCTTCGGGCTCGCCCTCACCGAGCGCGGTGTCGAGGTCATCAACCGGGCCATTCCGATCGTCCGGGACCTGCAGGCCGAGTTGACCGCGCCGATCGGCGGGCCCGCGAGTGAGCGCTCGCGCGAGCTGGCCGACGTTCTTCGCACACTCCTGGGGCTGACGTAGAGACACGGGTAGGCAAAGGAGAAGGCTCATGGCGGCGTTGACCGGACAGACCATCGCCGAGGCGCAGGGTGCCGTTCGCGCCCTGCTCGACCGGACGCTCGTGGACAGCGGGCTGGACAGCAACGAGTTCGTGGCCCTGCGCGTGGCCGACACCGGCCGGGCGGGCGACGACCTGGCGGGATTTCTCGCCGGGCAGCGGCAGCTGGGCCTCGACCCGGCGGGAGCGGCCGCCCTGGTGGACGGCCTGCAGATGCGGGGGCTCCTCTGCGACGCCGCGATCACGCCGCGCGGCGTCGAGGTGCTCGGCGGGGCGCAGCGGCGGGTGGCGGCGGTTACCGCGGAGCTCTACGGGCCGATGGACGAGGAAGAGCTGGCCGTCGCACAGCGGGTGCTCACCGAGGTGATCGCGCGGGCCGGGGAGCTCAGTCCCGCTGGTAGTTGACGTCCGACTTGTAGATCTCGAAGCCGAGCCGGCGATAGAGGGTCACCGCCGCCGCGTTCGACTCGTCGACGTAGAGCAGGGCCTGGGTGAGGCCGGCGTCCGCGAGGTGGCGCAGGCCGGCCACGCTCAGCGCCCGGCCGAGACCGCGGCGGTGGCCGCCGGGGTCGACGCCGAGCACGTAGATCTCGCCCAGCGCGGGGTCATCACCGGCGGCGGGGTGGACCTTGGTCCAGTGGAAGCCGAGCAGCCGGTCCTCGATGTCGACGGCGAGCAGGAAGCCGGCCGGGTCGAACCACGGCTCGGCCTCGCGCAGGCGCAGGTCGTCGAGCGTCCAGCGGCCCTGCTCGGGGTGGTGGGCGAAGGCTCGCGCGTTGACGCCGAGCCACGCCTGCTCGTCGTGGCCGGGGCGGAAGTGCCGCACGGTCACGCCCTCGGGCAGCACCGCTTCCTCGTCGAAGCCCACCAGCGACCGGCGCATCTGCCACAGCACCCGCGCCCGGACAAATCCGGATTTTTCCGAAAAAAGGCGGGCGGCATCGAGATCTCCGTGCGCCCAGAATGCCAGCGGCCCCTCCCCGGCGGCCGCCAACAAGGCAGTACCGAAGCCGTGCCGCCGATAGGCCGGGGCGACGACCAGCTCACCGGAATCCGCGACGAAGGCGTAACCGGCCAGGGCGCCGTCGTCGGTCTCCGCCAGCAGATGGGTGCCGCCGCCGTTGCGTACGCGCAGAACGACGTCCTCGGAGAGCGGATAGACCCCGTCCGCCCGCTCCGCCGCGGTGGCCAGCGCGAGAACGTCGGCCACCTCGGCGTCGCCCAACCGGTCCAGTGACCGGACTTTGCTCATGTAGAAGAACTTAGACCGGCAGCGAGACCGGCTCGTTGTCGGGCAGCTGGCGGCCGCTGGGCGGAACCACGAACTTGTAGCCGACCTGGCGGACCGTGCCGATCATCGCCTCGTACTCGGAGCCGAGCTTGGCCCGCAGCCGCCGCACGTGCACGTCGACCGTGCGGGTGCCGCCGAAGTAGTCGTAGCCCCAGACCTCGCGCAGCAGCTGGTCGCGGGTGAACACCCGGCCGGGGTGCTGGGCCAGGAACTTGAGCAGCTCGAACTCCTTGTAGGTGAGGTCGAGCGGGCGGCCCTTGAGCTTCGCCGCGTACGTGTCGGGGTCGATGTTGAGCTCACCGGCCCGGATCGAGCCCCCGGCGCCGGCGGTCGCGTTGCTCAGCCGGCCGACACACAGGCGCAGCCGGGCCTCGACCTCGGCCGGACCGGCGGCGGCCAGGATCACGTCGTCGACGCCCCAGTCGGCGTTGAGCGCGATCAGGCCGGCCTCGGTGACGACCGCGATCAGCGGGACACCGATGCCGGTGGCGTGCAGCATGCGACAGGTGGCACGGGCCTCGGAGAGCTCGGACCGGGCGTCGACCAGAACCGCGTCGGGGCTCGGGCCGGACACGAGCGTGCGAACATCGCGCGGTGCCGTGCGTACGGAGTGGGGAAGCAGGTCCAGCGCGGGGAGCACCGCCGATGGCTCGCCGGCACGTGCCGTCACCAACAGAAGGATTTCCACACTCACCTCCGTCCTTGCGGCGCGAAGCCGCTCAGGTGACCCGGTTTGCGGCGCTTTGAGCACCGCGCCCGGAGGATGGTTTCCCCGGCGTCACCGACGGGAGGGCTGGCGTTACCTTAACCGATGCATCGCCTCCCGCGGCTGGTTCGCGTGACCAAGTGACGCATCAAACGCCCGTAAGGTGGTCAAACGGCATACCCGTAACAGGCCTTTTACAAAAGGCGCCGCGAATTGGGCCGGGGAGACGCGTTCTGGCACCATCGCAGGCGTGTTCCCCTCCATGCCGCAGGACGACGCCTGGGATGCCGACGCGTCGCGCGAGATCGCGCGCTCGGGCCCGGGCCGGCCGCCGGCCGGCTTCTACGGCGCCGTGCCCGACGACGGGGCGGCCACCGGCGTCGACGACCCGGAGGAGGACGAGGAGGAGCTCGAGGAGATCGAGGTCGTCCCGGTCCGGCGGCAGCTGTCGCTGGCGATCGGGGGCTTCTCCGGTCTGCTCGCGCTCGCCCTGGCGCTGGGCGCCGAGACGTCCGCGCCCGACAACCGCCTGCCTTACACGATCATTCTCTTCGGCATCCAGCTGCTCTACCTGCTCGCCTGGATCATGGCGCTGCACCCGCCGGCCGCGGGCGCGACCGCGGCGGTGTGCGCGGTGGTCGCGGTCGTCGCCGACTACTTCGCCACCACGCGTACGCCACCGGGCCTGTTCCCGCTCCTGCTGGTGGCCGTGATCGGCTTCGTCGCGGCGGTGGGCGGCCAGCTCTTCCGGGCCGAGGACCGCAAACGGGTGACCGACTCCTGGCGGACCACCCTGGTCATCGTGGCCGGCGTCGTGGCGTACGCGATCCCGGTCCTCCTCACCCGCCAGGAGATCGGCACCCAGACCCTCGTGGTCAGCACCGCCGGCGCGGGCGTGGCGCTGCTGGTCGCCCGGGTGACCGACGCGGTCTTCCCGAAGCCGCGCATCGCGCCGCAGGTGCCACGCGGCGCGACCGGCGTGGTGCTGGGCGCCATGCTCGGGACGCTCGCCTCGGCCGCGCTCGGCAGCGTGCTGGTGCTGCCGTTCACCCCGGCCAAGGGGGCGGTGGTCGGCCTGGTCACGGCCGTGGTGGCGATCCTGGTCGACCTCGCGGTCAACTTCGGCGAGGCGGGCCGGCGGCTGGCCGGCGACGCGCCGACCTTCTGGGTGGCCCGGCACATGCAGGGCCCGCTCGGCGCGTTCGCGATGACGGCGCCGTTCGCCTACGCGCTGACACACTGGTTCCTCTCCTAGCTTCCTCTCGGAGCGACGGTTTCGGCCCGGGCTGGAACCGGGCATGTACGGTCCACCACAGTCGATGGTCGGGAGGACCGGTGGGCGACGTATACGGCGAGCGGGTCCGGCCACGGCGGCGGTGGGGCCGGCGTCTTCTGATCACGTTCATCGTGCTGGTGCTCCTGCTGCTGGCGATCGCGGCGGTGGCCGACCGGGTCGCCGCCTCCTACGCCGAGCGGACGATCAGCGACCGGGTGACCCAGCAGGTGGAGAACCAGAAGGCGACGAGCGAGAAGCCGGACGTGAAGATCGAGGGCATTCCGTTCCTGACTCAGGTCGCGCGCGGCGAGTACCACGAGATCAAGATCGGGCTGGCCAACTTCGCGGGACCGGCCGGCGATGGCCGGACCATCAAGATGAAGTCGCTGGACATCACGGCCAACGACGTACGCGCGCCGCTGGAGACCCTGCGCACCGGCAACGGCGACATCGTGGCCGGCACGGTGACCGGCGCCGGCCTCATCGACTACGCCCAGCTGGTCGAGCTCGTCGGCCAGCCCGGCGTGAAGCTGGCCGAGAAGGACGGCAAGCTCACCGGTTCGGCGCCGGTCCAGGTGCTGGGCCAGACCGTCACCGTGAGCGGCACCGCCGACCTCGCCGTGCAGGCCGACAACGTGGTCCAGGTCCATTTCGCGGACGTAACGGCGGCGGGTCTGCCCGACAACGCGATCGTGCGGGGACTGATCAACACGTACGTGCAGAAGCTCGCTTTCAATCTCACCGTGCCCGCCCTGCCGTTGAATCTCAAGGTCAAGAGCGTCGAGCCCCGCCCGGACGGCCTGTTGGTGACGGCCAAGGCGGCGAACGTGCCACTCAACTCGAACGGCCTGTGACGCCGGACTCGTTCCCGGATGGTGGTCGACCCTGTTCCGGGGTCTGGAACCGCTGGTAGGGTCATTTTCCATGAGCCCGTTGCTCACCAAGAGGCGTGCGGTCGACCTGTGCCGCATGGCCGCCTGCCTGTGTCGCCCTGTCATCTGACGGGGCCACTCGCGCTGAGCACCTTTCGCTCGCCTTCGTAAGAGCCCGGCAGTGGCGCCGTCGCACAAGCACGAGATCTGTAATCAGGGTCCCGCGCGGGGTGCGACAAAACTCCCGTGCGCTGACTCTCCCCCATCTCTCACCATCAGGGAGTAGACCGATGAGTCGCGACACCGCACTCGTCTCGGCCGACTGGGCCGAGAAGAACCTCGAAACTCCGGGCGTCGTCTTCGTCGAGGTCGACGAGGACACCACCGCGTACGACGGCGGGCACATCCCGGGCGCCGTGAAGATCGACTGGAAGAAGGACCTGCAGGACCCGGTCCGCCGCGACTTCGTGAACCAGGAGCAGTTCTCGGCGCTCCTGTCCGAGCGGGGCATCAGCAACGACGACAAGGTCGTGCTCTACGGCGGCAACAACAACTGGTTCGCCGCGTACGCGTACTGGTACTTCAAGCTCTACGGCCACGGCGACGTCGTGCTGCTCGACGGCGGCCGCAAGAAGTGGGAGCTCGACGCCCGGCCGTACTCGAAGGACGTGCCGAGCCGCGAGAAGACCTCCTACCAGGCGTCCGCGCCCGACCTGAGCATCCGCGCGTTCCGCGACGAGGTCGTCCAGGCCATCGGCGTGAAGAACCTGGTCGACGTGCGCAGCCCCGACGAGTTCGCGGGCCGCCTGCTCGCCCCCGCGCACCTGCCGCAGGAGCAGTCGCAGCGGGCCGGCCACATCCCGACCGCGATCAGCGTGCCGTGGAGCAAGGCCGCGAACGAGGACGGCACCTTCAAGTCGGACGAGGAGCTCGCCAAGATCTACGGCGACGCCGGCCTCGACGGCAGCAAGGACACCATCGCGTACTGCCGGATCGGCGAGCGCTCCTCGCACACGTGGTTCGTGCTCAAGGAGCTCCTCGGCCAGCAGAACGTGAAGAACTACGACGGCTCCTGGACCGAGTACGGCTCGCTCATCGGCGTGCCGATCGCGCTCGGCGACGAGCCCGGGAAGGCGTGATCACGATGACCTCTCCCGCCAACACCGCGGCCGGCTGCGCCGCCCCCGACCAGTCGGCGCCCCTCCCCTCGAGCGTCGACCTGGAGAAGGAAACCGTCATCACCGGCATCGTGAGCACCGCCGACGGCGAGGCGGTCGGCGGCGCGTACGTGCGTCTGCTCGACTCCTCCGGCGAGTTCACCGCCGAGGTCGTCACCTCGCCCGAGGGCGTGTTCCGGTTCTTCGCGGCCCCCGGGTCGTGGACGCTCCGGGCCCTCAGCCGGCTGGGCAACGGTGAGCTGACGGTCGACGTGACCCGCGGCGTCAACGAGGTCTCCCTCACCGTCGCCGCGGCCTGACCACAGCCCGCGCTCTGTTTCGGGAAAGGGCGGGATCCTCTCCGGAGGTCCCGCCCTTTCTCATGCCTCGGGTAACGGGCTCCCGACCACGACCGCGTCGGCCGGGACTTCGGGCCGGCGGCGGGACAGCCGGCGGATGCCGGTGTTGAGCACGGCGATCAGCGGCACCGCGACCAGCGCGCCGATGATGCCGGCCAGGGTCGCGCCGCAGGCGATGCCGATGATCACGACCAGCGGGTGCACGGCCACCGCCCGGCCCATGATCAGCGGCTGGAGGACGTGGCCCTCGACCTGCTGCACCAGGATCACCGCCCCCAGCACGATCAGCGCGATCACCCAGCCCTGGTCGACCAGCGCCACCAGCACCGCGACCGCGCCCGACACGCTCGCGCCGACGATCGGGATGAACGCGCCCAGGAAGACCAGCGCGGCCAGCGGGAACGGGAACGGGATGTTGAGGATCACCAGAGCGGTGCCGATGCCGACCGCGTCGATGAACGCCACCAGCACGGTCGCCCGCACGTAGGCGGTGAGCGTCGCCCACGACGCGTCGCCGGCGTCGGCCAGCGACCAGCGGGCGTTGACCGGGAACAGCCGGACGACGAACCGCCAGATCTTGCGGCCGTCGCGCAGGAAGAAGAACGTCGAGAACAGCACCAGCAGCATGCCGGTGACCACCTCGAACAGGGTCGCCGCGGTGGCGATGCCGGTCGAGGTCAGCTGCGAGGTGTGCGTGTTGACCCAGTCCTGCGCGGTGTTGATCGCGTTGTTGACCTGGGCGTCGGAGAGGTGCAGCGGGCCGGTGCGGGCCCAGTCCTGGATCTGCCGCACACCGTCGCTGGTCTTCTGGGTCAGCTCCGGGACGCCGTCGATGAACTGGGAGATGACCAGGGTCAGGGTGCCGGCGACGGCGGCGAGGCCGCAGATGAGCACCAGGAAGGTGGCCAGCGACCGGGGCACGTGCAGCTTGAGCAGCCAGCTGACGGCCGGGGCGAGCAGGGCGGACAGCAGCATGGCGATGGCGAGCGGGACGACGACGATGCTGACGATCCCGATGAAGTGCAGCAGCGCCCAGCCGACGACCCCGACCACGATCAGCCGCCAGCTCCAGGCGGCGGCGATGCGCAGGGAGTGCGGCACCTCGGCGTCGTCGAGGCTGTTGGTCGAGCCGTGCACGGGCTCGGGGTCGGGCGGCGGGGGCGCGAACTCGTCGTCCGGCTCGCTACCGGTCGCCGGTGTCTCGTCGGTGCGCGCCTGCCGCACCGACTCGCGGCCGGTGTCGTAGGCGCGGCGCAGGTTGTCACGGACTCGCTGCAAGCGGCTCAACCGGCCATCCCCCTTGCCTAGCGGCGCCGCGGTGCGGCACGCGGTACCACCGTAGTAGGGCCGGTCCCGCCGATCACGGGGGCATGCGGGGGCGTACCGTCTGCAATCGTGAGTGCCGAAACCCGCACCGAGGCCGGGCTACCGATCCGCATGTTGCACGACCGCGTTCTCGTCCGCCAGGACGGCAGCGAGGGCGAGAGGCGATCATCGGCCGGCATCGTGATCCCGGCGACGGCGTCGGTCGGGCGCCGGCTGTCCTGGGCGACGGCCGTGGGCATCGGGCCCAACGTGCGATCGATCGTCGTCGGCGACCGGGTGCTCTTCGATCCCGACGACCGCTCCGAGGTCGAGCTGCACGGTCGTGAGTACGTGCTGCTGCGCGAGCGGGACGTGCACGCGGTGGCGGCCAGCCGGGTCGAGTCCGACGGTACCGGCCTCTACCTCTGAGGGAACGGCGCGTACGGCGGCGGCCCGTAACCCGGGTAGCCGTACGGCGGCGGGTAGGCCGGGGCCAGGCGCACCGGCACCGGGACGACCGGGACGACCGGGTCGGCCGGCGGCGGGACCACGTGGGTCGAGCCGTCGGGGAACTGGAGCTGGTAGGACTCGCCGTTCCAGAACGCCCGCGGCGCCGTCGGGTCCTTCGCCGTGAACGCCGTGCGGTAACGCTGCACGTCCAGCAGCAGGCGGTACTCCTCGGCCGAGTCGCGGTAACGATCGCGCAGCGCCGGGTTCAGGCCGCGCTGCATGCCGTCGCGCAGGAGCGCCAGCTGGGTCGCCGCGAACTGGAAGTCCCGCATCGCCCGGTGCCCCGTGGCGCCGGCCACCCGCCGCGCCCACTGCCGGGCCGAGTGCCGGCGGCCGAGGCTGCCCAGCGACGCCACCTCGGGCGGCGAGAACCAGCCGGAGCGGACGTAGAGCGGCAGCACCCGCTCGGTCAGCCGGCCCTCCCAGGCGCGCAGCGCGATGGCGAACCCGACCACGCCGAAGAACAGCGGAACCATGAAGCCCAGGTACCCGTACAGCATGATCAGCGGCTGCGAGAGGCTCGCCGCCAGCGTCGGGATCAGGTTGAACGTGCCGTGCAGGATCATCGCGGTCAGCAGGCCGGCGATCGGCGCCAGCCAGCGGACCCGGCGGTCGGCCGAGCGGGCCGAGACGCCGAGGCCGATGCCGGTCATCGAGGTGAAGAGCGGGTGCGCGAAGCCGGTGAACAGGATGCGCACGATGAAGATCAGGAAGAGGTTCTGCAGGCCGGTGGCGGGTCCGTACTCCTCGACGCCGGTCGCGTAGCCGTGCTTGCCGAGGTAGAGCACGTTCTCCACCATGGCGAAGCCGAGCGCCGACATGCCGCAGTAGACGATGCCGTCGGTGATGCCGGACCACTCGCTGCGGCGCCGCCAGGCCAGGAAGATCGGGCCGAGTGCCTTCATCGACTCCTCGATGAAGGGCGCGACCAGCACCGCCACCAGGGCGTCGGGCAGCCCCCACTTGTCGAACCAGATCGACGCCTCGGTGTTGACGAAGAGCGCGGCGGCGGTGGCGATCGCGGCGCCCCAGAAGAAGCAGAAGGCCAGGTAGCGGATCGGTTCCGGCTCGTAACGGTCGAGCCAGAGGAAGCTGGCGACCAGCAACGGCACCGGCAGGATCGCGGCGGCCAGGCCGACCAGCAGGCCGGTGAGGCCGATGTCGACGCCGAGGAACAGCAGCATGCCGACCGCGCCGGCGACCAGGAAGCTGATCACGGCGGTCATCGGCAGCCAGCGGCGCCAGCCGATCGCGCGAGACCGGACCGGCACATCGGCCGCGACGTTCACCGGCGGCGGGGCGAAGGCGCCGGGCGGCCCGCCCGGTGATACGTCGGCCATGACAGCCAGCGTAGCCACCGGCGGCTCAGCCGTGGCCCGGGGCCGGAGGGCGGCGGCCCGCACGACGCGTCGCGCGGGGCCGGTCGTGCCAGCCCGCGGCCCGGCGGACCAGGCGGGGCGCGTCGGCGAGCTCGATGCCGCTCGCCCGCAGCAGGTCGATGGCGATCGAGCGGACCTGGGCGACCACCACGCCGCCGGAGAAGCCGACCCCCTCGTCGTACGCCTTGGCCGCCTCGGCGACCGCGCTGAGTGCCCGCTGCCGGGCGGCGATCGGCTCGGCCGCCTTCGCCCACTCCTGACGCAGCAGGTCGACCGCGTCGCCGAGCAGGTCGACCCCGGTCGCCAGCACGGCCGGGATCTTCTCCTCGTCGCCGAGCGCGGTGCTCACCCGGCGGCTGAGCACCCGGACGTTCCGCAGCGCGTAGGTGACCTGGTCGGCGCCGTCCACGTACTGGGCGAGGGCGCCGCGGGAGCGCCAGCGGGCGGGCGCGAAGGCCACGTTCTCCCGGGCCGCCTTGACCGCGTCGGAGAAGGCGGCGAACGACGTCTCGGCGGCGCGCAGCCGGTCCAGCGCCTCGTCGACCGCTTCCCGGTCGCCGGCGCGCATGCCCCCGGCCACGTCCCGCAGGCCGTCGGCGAGCGTGCGCAGCGCCGGGTCGGCCGCCCGCTTCACGACCGTGAGCGGGTTGAGCGGCAGCAGCACGGTCATCACCGCCAGGCCGATGCCGCCGCCGACCAGCGCGTCGAAGAACCTGGTCCACGGCACGCCGGTGGCCGAGGTGAGGGTCGCCACCAGCACCGCCGAGGAGGCCGACTGCACGACCAGCGGGGTGCGGCCGCCGACCGCGGTGGCGACCAGGATCGCGAGCACGACCACGAGCCCGATCTGCCACGGGCCGGTGCCGATCAGCAGGATCAGGGCGTCGCCGACGCCGATGCCGATCGCCACCCCCACCACCAGCTCGGCCGTGCGCCGGGCGCGCTGCCCGACCGAGGAGGCCAGGGTGATCACGGCGGCGATCGGGGCGAAGAACGGCTGCGGGCGGCCGATCAGGTCGTGCGCCACCCACCACGCCAGCCCCGCGCCCACACCGGCCTGCAGGGCCAGCGCCAGGCCGCCACGAATCCGGTGCAGGCCGGCGGCGAGTACGGACCTCATGCTCTGAAGACCCTACCGAGGCCTCGTGCCAGGATTGCCGCCGTGACATCTCTCGTGGACGACTTCCGCGCGGCGGCCCGGCAGGCGGGCGCCACCGCCGACGACGGCGACCTGACCGCGGCCGGCGAGTACCTGCTGTCCCGCTGGTCCGAACCGCAGCGGCATTACCACACCGCGGCGCACCTTTCGGCCGTACTCGACGTGATCGACCGCCATGCCGATCTCGCCTCGCATCCGGAACGCGTCCGCCTGGCCGCGTGGATGCACGACGCCGTCTACGACCCGCGGGCGCTCGGGGACGCGAACGAGCGGGACAGCGCCGAGTTCGCGGCCGGGCTGCTGACCACCCTCGGCGTACCGGACGAGGTGGCGGCCGAGGTGGCGCGGCTGGTCGGGCTCACCGCCGGGCACGCGACCGGGGAGGACGACCCCGACGGCGAACTGCTCTGCGACGCCGATCTGGCCATCCTGGCCAGCGATGAGGAGACCTACGACGCCTACACCGCGGCGATCCGGCGGGAGTACGCGCATGTGCCCGACGACGCGTTCCGGGACGGCCGGGCTCAGGTCCTCAAGGCGCTGCTCGAGCTGCCGTCGATCTACCGCCTGCCGCCGCTGCGCGAGGCCTGGGAGGCCAAGGCCCGGGCCAACCTGTCACGCGAGATGCTTGGGCCGGCGTAGTCCCGAGGCCCGCAGGCGGGAGGCCAGCTCGCGGGAGGGCAACAGCGTCGCGCCGAGCCACAGCGCCGACCGGAACCGCTGCTCCGGGATGTCGTAGTGGTCGCGGTCGAAGGCCCGGCGCGGCGCGCCCAGCATCTCGGCGAAGACGTGCAGCTCGGCGTAGGAGAGGTCGCTGACCAGGTGCGACCAGAGACGGCCCCGGGCCGGCCACAACGGCTCGTCGACGAGGATCAAAGATCGATCTCTAAGAGGTCGATGCCCCGGTCGGCGGCGAAGCCGCGGACATCCGGCACCCCGATGCGGGCCGCGTCGGCGGTCAGGTCGTCGGGCATGGTCTGCGACTGCCGCTCGGCCGCCACCCGGGCCAGGTAATGCTCGACCTCGCGCTGGCGCACCTCACTGTCCCAGCCGAGCGCCTCGCCCATCACCGTGGCCGCGTGCTCGGCGGTCTCGGTGCCGCGGTGGGTGGTCTCGATCGAGATGCGGGTGCGACGGGTGAGCACGTCGTCGAGGTGCAGGGCGCCCTCGGCGAGCGCCGCATAGGCCACCTCGGCGGCCAGATATTCCGGCGCGCCGGTCAGCGGGGTGGCCAGCGACGGATCGGCGGCGATCATCGCGAGCAGGTGGACGGTCAGGGTCCCGTACCGCTCGAGAAGATGCTCGATCACCCCGCCGGTGACGCCGTGCCGCCGGGCCGTGTCCTGCCGGTCGCGCCACGCCGCGGCATAGCCGTCGGCACCGAGCAGCGGGAGCTCGGCCGTGCGCGACGGCCGCGCCGGACCGCCCAGCCGGCGCACCGCCCGGTCGATCACGTCGGCCGCCATCACCCGGTACGTCGTGTACTTGCCCCCGGCCACCAGCATCAGCCCGAGCATCGGCTCGATCACCGCGTGCTCGCGGGAGAGCTTGGAGGTCGACTCCGCCTCGCCGGAGAGCAGCGGGCGCAGGCCGGCGTAGACGCCCTCGATGTCGTCGGTGGTCAGCGGCCGGTCGAGCACCGTGTTGACCTGGTCGAGCAGGTATCGGATGTCGCGCGCGGACGCCGCCGGATGCGAGCGGTCGAGCTTCCAGTCGGTGTCGGTGGTGCCGATGATCCAGTGGCCGCCCCACGGGATCACGAACAGCACCGACGTCGGCGTGCGCAGGATCAGGCCGGCCTCCCCGGTGATCGCCGAGCGCGGCACGACGAGGTGCACACCCTTGGAGGCCCGCACCCGCATGCCGGGGCGGACCCCGACGTCGCTGAGCATCTGCGACATGTCGTCGCTCCACACGCCGGTGGCGGCCACGACCGTACGCGCCCGCACCTCGAACTCGGGCGCGTCGGGCGACTCCAGGTCGCGCACCCGCACGCCGACCACCTCGCGCGCCTGACGGACGAACCCGACCACGCGGGCGCTGGTCACCACGGCCGCGCCCAGGCTCGCCGCGGTGCGGGCCAGGGTCACCACCAGGCGGGCGTCGTCGACCTGGCCGTCGTAGTAGCGGATCGCGCCGGTCACCGCGTCGGCCCGCAGGCTCGGGAAGAGGTGGCGGGCGCCGTTGCGAGTGAGGTGGCGGTGCAGCGGCATGCCGCGGCCGGTGCCGAAGACGCCGGCGAAGACGTCGTACGCCGCCACGCCGAGCCCGTAGTAGGCCCGGTGCCAGGCTCGGGCCGGCGGGTTCGCGGCCGGCAGCGGCACCAGGATGGGCACCGGCCGGACCAGGTGCGGCGCCAGCCGGGTGGAGAGCAGCCCCCGCTCGGTGAGCGCCTCGTGGACCAGGTGCAGCTCGAGCTGCTCGAGGTAGCGCAGGCCGCCGTGGATCAGCTTGCTCGACCGGCTGGACGTGCCGGCGGCCAGGTCACGGGCCTCGACCAGGGCGACCTTGAGGCCGCGCGAGGCCGCGTCGACGGCCGCACCGGCGCCGGTGACCCCGCCGCCGATGACCAACACGTCGAACTGCTCGTCGCGGAGGCGCCGCAGATCGGCGACGCGGCGGATCGGGGACAGACGGCCGGCCGTGAAGCGGGAGACGGAGGGTTCGCGCACCCGTCCCACGTTAGCGCTCGTGCCCGCCGCCCAGGCAGGGGAAATCTCACGTACGTTCGGCGTTGTGGATCGTGAGTTCCGGGTTGCCGAGCTGACCGCCGACGATGAGCCGGCGGTGATCGCGCTGTGCCGCACCGCCCTGGATCTGCCCGAGGACGCGGCCGAGGCGGCCGAGATCGTCGGCCGGCTGCGGGACACCACCGGCGCCGACGGGTGGTCGCCGGTGCCGCGCCGGCTGACCGGCTTCCTGGCCAGGACCGGCGGCGACCGGGTGATCGGCGTGGTGTTGGGCTCGCTCTCCCACCGGGACGCCGCGGCCGGGCACGTCGACCTGCTCGCGGTGGACCCGGCCGAGCGGCGCCGGGGCGTCGGGCGGGCGCTGCTGGCCCGGGTGGAGCGCGCGCTGGCCGGGCTGGGCGCCGGCGAGGTCCTGCTGGGCGGCAACGCGCCCTACTACGCGTGGCCGGGCATCGACGTGCGCTACACCGCGGCGCTGTGCGGGGCCGCCGCGCTCGGGTACGAGCAGCTGCCGCCGGCCTGGAACATGACGGCCGACCTGCGGTTGCTCTCCCCCACCGAAGCCGACGAGAAGCGGCTGGCCGCCGACGGCGTGGTCGTCCGCCGGGCCGGGCCGGCCGACGCCGCGCCGCTGGCCGCGTTCGCCCTGGCCAACTGGACGCCGGGCTGGGCCGGCGAGATCACCCACTCGATCGGCCGGGAGCGGGCCGGCTGCCACCTGGCGCTCGAGCCGGACGGCACGCCGCTGGGCTTCGCCGCGTACGGCTCCTCCCGCCCCAGCTGGTTCGGCCCGATGGGCACCACCGCCGCCGCGCGGGGCCGCGGGATCGGCTCGGTGCTGCTCCGCCGCTGCCTGGCCGACCTGCGGGCCGAGGGCTACGAGAGCGCGCAGATCGGCTGGGTCGGCCCGACGCCGTTCTACTCCCTCGCCGTGGGCGCTCGGGTCGAGCGGGTGTTCTTCCGATACCGCAAGGCGCTCTGACCCGCGAAACGAACGGTAAAGCGAAAGGGCGGGCCGCCGCAGCGACCCGCCCTCTCGGTGGAACCGAATGGACTTAGAAGTCCATGTCACCGCCGCCCGGGGCGCCGGCCGGGGCCGGGGTCTTCTCGGGCTTGTCGGCCACGACGGCCTCGGTGGTGAGGAACAGCGCGGCGATCGACGCGGCGTTCTGCAGCGCCGAGCGGGTGACCTTGGCCGGGTCGATGATGCCCGCGGCCAGCAGGTCGACGTACTCGCCGGTCGCGGCGTTGAGGCCGTGACCCGCGTCGAGGTTGCGCACCTTCTCCACCACGACGCCGCCCTCGAGGCCGGCGTTCACGGCGATCTGGCGCAGCGGGGCGTCGAGCGCGAGCTTCACGATCGTCGCGCCGGTCGCCTCGTCGCCGACCAGGTCCAGCTTCTCGAACGCGGTCTTGCCGGCCTGCACCAGGGCGACGCCACCACCGGGCACGATGCCCTCCTCGACGGCCGCCTTCGCGTTGCGAACGGCGTCCTCGATGCGGTGCTTGCGCTCCTTGAGCTCGACCTCGGTGGCCGCGCCGACCTTGATGACCGCAACACCGCCGGCCAGCTTGGCCAGGCGCTCCTGCAGCTTCTCGCGGTCGTAGTCGGAGTCCGACTTCTCGATCTCGGCGCGGATCTGGTTGACCCGGCCCTGGATCTGCTCGGCGTTGCCGCCACCGTCGACGATCGTGGTCTCGTCCTTGGTGATGACGACCTTGCGAGCGGTGCCCAGCAGGCTGAGGTCGGCGTTGTCGAGCTTGAGGCCGACCTCCTCGCTGATGACGGCGCCACCGGTCAGGATGGCGATGTCCTCCAGCATGGCCTTGCGGCGGTCACCGAAGCCCGGGGCCTTGACGGCGACGGACTTGAAGGTGCCGCGCACCTTGTTGACCACCAGGGTCGCCAGGGCCTCGCCCTCGACGTCCTCGGCGATGATGACCAGCGGCTTGCCGCCCTGCATGACCTTCTCGAGGACGGGCAGCAGGTCCTTGACCGCGGAGATCTTGCTGTTCGCGATCAGGATGTAGGGGTCGTCGAAGACGGCCTCCATGCGCTCGGCGTCGGTCATGAAGTACGCCGAGATGTAGCCCTTGTCGAAGCGCATGCCCTCGGTGAGCTCGAGCTCGAGGCCGAAGGTGTTGCTCTCCTCGACGGTGATGACGCCTTCCTTGCCGACCTTGTCCATGGCCTCGGCGATGATCTCGCCGACCGTGGAGTCACCGGCGGAGATGGAGGCGGTGGAGGCGATCTGCTCCTTGGTCTCCACGTCCTTGGCGAGCTGCTGAAGACCCTCGGAGACGCTCGCGACCGCGGCCTCGATGCCCCGCTTCAAGGCCATCGGGTTGGCGCCGGCGGCCACGTTGCGCAGGCCCTCACGGACCAGCGCCTGGGCCAGGACGGTCGCCGTCGTCGTGCCGTCACCGGCGACGTCGTCGGTCTTCTTCGCGACCTCCTTGACCAGCTCGGCGCCGATCTTCTCGTACGAGTCCTCGAGCTCGATCTCCTTGGCGATGGACACACCATCGTTGGTGATCGTGGGGGCGCCCCACTTCTTCTCGAGCACGACGTTGCGGCCCTTGGGGCCGAGCGTCACCTTGACGGCGTCGGCGAGCTGGTTCATGCCCCGCTCGAGGCCCCGACGAGCTTCCTCGTCGAATGCGATGATCTTGGCCATACGGCGTTGTCCTCCTGGACATTCGCGGTGGGGGCCGCATGGGCCCGCACATTGCGGAACACTGCGGACGTCACCACCTGGCGATGTGACGTCCTCAGGTCGAGCCGGATAGCCCGCGACGACCGGCTCCGTGCCCCGGCGCCGATGGCGGCGCCGCGACCGGAACCCCACCGCCCCGACCTGCTTGGCACTCACCAGTCGCGAGTGCCAATGACCTGTTTAGCACTCCCGGGGGGCGAGTGCAAGGAAACGCCATCTTGCGCGCATCAGTCCAGCTCCGGCCGGGAGAGCTCGGCGAACAGGGATGCGCTGGTCACCGGTCCCTCGGCCCGGCGAGCCTGGGCGTACGCCACCATGGCCGTGATCGCCCAGAGCAGAACCGACACCACCGCCACCACGGTCGAGGCGATGGCGCCCCAGGCCGCCTCGGCGAGCCGGGGCAGCACGGTGACCGCCAGCGAGGCGAGGACCGGCCCGCCGAGCGTGGCCGGCGAGCACAGGTGGGCGGCCCGGCGCGGGCCCCGGTCGCGCTCGATCAGCACGACGCAGCCGAGCATGCCGAGGAAGGTGAGCACCGCGGTGGAGATCAGGGCCAGGCCGGCCGCGAGCGGCGCCGCCACCGCCGGGCCGAGGCGGTCGGTGGTGAGCAGCAGCGGCAGCGCCTGGGTGACCACGCCGAAGGCGGCGAACCAGAGCCAGAGCGGGCGCAGCCGGTAGGCGACCAGGCGCGCGGCGGCGCGGGGCGACGGCAGTGAGCCGGTGGCGGCCTCGGCGACCGCGACCGCGGTCGCGCCGGCCAGGCAGATCACCAGGGGCAGCGCCGAGACCGTGAAGTAGGCCAGCCACATCAGCGGGAGCAGCAACAGGCCGAAGCCGCCGAGCAGGTCGGAGAGGGCGGGCGCGGCGATCACCGTGTCGTCGACCCGGCCGACGAAGAAGTGCATCGGCAGGGCGGCGACCAGACCGGCACCCAGCAGGCCGGCAAGACAGCGACGGACGGCGCCGCGGGTGTGCGTGAGCAACCCGGGCAGGCCCGAGCGGAGCGGGGGCACCAGCGGGTCGGCCTCGTCGGTGGCGGGCACGGCGAGCTCGGCGGCGCGGCTCAGATCGGCCGTACGCGACTCCGGGTCCCACGGGTCGGCGGCGGTCACCACCGGGCCCTCGACCATCGTGAAGCGGTCCTCGCCCTGGTCCATCGACACACCTTGCCCCAACCCGGCGCCGGTCCGCCACCCGTCCGGTTCCGGCCAGGCGGGTTGCCGCCGGGCCCGGCACAGGGTAGTGAGAACAGCGTGAACAGCTGGCGCGTGCACCGGGTGACCGTCGACGACGCCGCGCGGATGCGTGCCCTGCGGCTGGAGATGCTGGCCGACGCACCGATGGCGTTCCTCGAGACGCTCGCCCAGGCCGCGGCCCGCCCGCACGAGGCCTACCGGCGGCGCATCGCCCAGGCCGCGAGCGGCTGCCAGACCGCGCAGTTCGTGGCCGACCCGGGCGGCCGCGGCCGGCTCATCGGCCACGCCGGCGGCACGGTGCTGCCCGAGGAGCCGGAGTCGACGGTGGTGTTCGCGGTCTACGTGACCCCCGGGCACCGCGGCGGCAAGGTGCTGGCCGAGCTGGTCGAGGCGGTGGCCGGCTGGTCCCGCGCCTGCGGCCGGGAGAGCCTGATGCTCGAGGTCGTGGTGGGCAACGGCCGGGCCGTCCGGGCGTACGAGAAACTGGGTTTCGAAGACACCGGCGAGCGGGTGCCGCACCCGGTCCTCCCCGTGCTCACCGAGCTCCGCATGCGCCGGCGCATCTGATGCGGCCGGGTTCATGAGGCGGCCAGGCTCATGAGACGGCACCACGTCCGCACCGTGGTCACCGCCGCCAACGCCACCACCGCCGTCGGCCTGCTCGTCGCCGTGCTCGGCGGCGCCCGGGTGCGGCGCGGGCGGGACGGCATCCTGATCGGCGAGGGTTACCGCCGCAAGGCGCCGCCGGCCACCTGCTTCACGGTCGGCTCGGTGATCATGTGCCGGCACAGCGCCGAGTGGCTGCTCGCCGACGAGCGCGCGGACCTCTTCGGGCACGAGAGCCGGCACGCCGGGCAGTACGCGTGGCTGGGACCGTTCTTCTGGCCCGCCTACTGGACGGCGTGCCTGTGGTCGTACGCGGCGACCGGCTCGTGGGGCGCGCGCAACCTGTTCGAGCGGCGGGCCGGCCTGACCGCCGGCGGCTATCCCACCGACCTGCCGGTGCGCCCGTGGCTGACCCGGCTCAGAGGTCGCGCTGCCAGAAGAGAACCGACTCCACCGGCCGGAAGCCCATCGCGCGATTGATCCGCATCATGTGCTCGTTGGTGGCCGCGTTGAAGGTGTCGATCACCTCGATGGCCGGCCGATGAGTACGGGCCTGGGCCAGGTTGGCCAGTTTGATCAGCAGGCCGAGCCGATGGCCACGGTGCGCCGGAGCGACCAGCGTGGCGTTCTGCCAGGCGTGCGCGGGTTCGTCGGCCGGGCAGTTCAGCGTGGTCCAGGCAACCAGCCGCGCGCCGTGCAGCGCACCAGTGTGGAACGTCATCCGGCCGCGCCGGGCCCGGGCCGCCTCGTCCGCCCGCAGCCGGTCGGCGTCGATCCGCTCCGGCTCCCAGTCGAGGTCACCGGTGGGCGCCTCGGTCATGAACGTGCTGTCGAGGGCCGCGACCTCATCGATGATCTCGTCGGGCGCCACCCCGGTCCACTGGATCAGGTGGTAGCCGCCGGCCCGCTCCCAGGCCGCGGCCAGCTCGGCGTCGAGCCGGGCCTGGTCGGCCGCGCGCACGTCGAGCCGGCTGCGGATCTCCTCGAGACCGACCCGCGCGCCCATCGCGGCCGCGAAGGAAGCCCCGTCCGGATGTCGCTGGATCGTGCGCCCGAACAGCCGCACGCGGCCCTCGGCCTTGGCCCGCTCGACGGCCAGGTCGTAGAGCGCCCGGCCGGCGCCGCGCCGCCGGGCGGACGGCAGCACGGCGAGCTCGACGTCCACGGTGCCCAGGTTGTCGGCTTGTGAGAAGGCCAGCTCGAGATGACCCACCGGCTCACCGTCGAGGCGGGCGAGGTAATGCTCGACGACGTAGCTCGCGGCCGGCGTCGCCACCCTGGTCGCGAACGCCTCGGGCGAGAGCGGCTCGATGTCGCTGCGGTCGTGGACGGCGCCGGCGCGGTAGATCTCGTAGGCGTCCGCGGCCGAGGCGAGCGGACCGATGGAAAGCACCATGGCCGCCACCCTGGCGGGTCGGCGGCCATGTATGCCAGCGAATTTGGTCGGGAGGGTGGACGCACAGCGCCTCCGGCACTGGGTCGTTGGGCACCTCGAGAGATTGTCGCCAAGCTCGAAAGGTGAGGGGCCTCGTACGGCGTCGGCCCTCCCGCAGAGAGCATCTTGCCGACGCTGAGAGGCCCGCGCAAGTCCTCCGGCGATGGAATCTTCAACTAATGGCAGACAGTCGATTACCGACGGTCATCCCAGCAGGCCCGCCTCCCGGGCCCCGCGCAGCGACGGCTTGATCTGGTGAGTGGGCCCGACCAGGCCCGCGACCGCGTCGAGGGTCTTGAGCCCCTCGCCGGTGTTGTAGACGACGGTCTCCTTGTCGGGGTCGAGCTTGCCGCTCGCCACGAGCTTTTTGAGCACCGCCACTGTGGTGCCACCGGCGGTCTCGGCGAAGATGCCGGTCGTCTCGGCCAGCAGCCGGATGCCCGCGCGGATCTCGTCGTCGTCGGCGTAGTCCATCCAGCCGCCGGTGCGCTTCACCGACTCGATCGCGTACGCGCCGGCCGCCGGGTCGCCGATGTTCAGCGACTTGGCGATGCCGGTCGGCTTGACCGGGACGATGTGGTCGGTGTCGTTGTGCAGCGCGACCGCGATCGGGTTGCAGCCGGCCGACTGGGCGCCGAACACGGCCCAGCCGCCCTCGGGCGCCTCGACCAGGCCGATCTCGACCAGTTCCGCGAACGCCTTGTCCACCTTGGTGAGCAGCTCGCCGGAGGCCATCGGGATGACGACCTGGGCCGGGATCCGCCAGCCGAGCTGCTCGGCGACCTCGTAGCCCAGGGTCTTGGAGCCCTCGGCGTAGAACGGGCGGACGTTCACGTTCACGAACGCGGTGTCCTCGAACTCGTCGGTCTCGACCAGCTCGCCGCAGAGGCGGTTGACGTCGTCGTACGAGCCCTCGATCGCGACCAGGTCGCCGCCGTAGACCGCGGTCGTGACGACCTTGCCCTGCTCCAGGTCGTACGGGATGAAGACGATGCTGGGCGCGCCGGCCCGGGCGGCGTGCGCGGCCACCGAGTTGGCCAGGTTGCCGGTGGAGGCGCAGGCGAAGCGGGTGAAGCCGAGGCCGCGGGCGGCGGTGAGCGCCACCGACACGACCCGGTCCTTGAACGAGTGGGTGGGGTTGGCCGAGTCGTCCTTGACGTACAGCGGCGCCCGCAGCCCGACGGCGGCGGCCAGCGCGGGCGCGCTGACCAGCGGGGTCAGGCCGGGGTCGAGGGTGACCCGGGTGGCCGGGTCCTGGCCGGCGGGCAGCAGACCGGCGTAACGCCAGATGTTCTGCGGACCGGCCTCGATCTGCTCACGGGTCACCCGCGCGAGAGCGGCCTGGTCGTAGGCCACCTCGAGCGGGCCGAAACACTCGTAACAGGCGTGCTGGGCGACCAGCGGGTATTCGGCGCCGCACGCGCGGCAGACGAGGCCACGGGCCGGGGAGTCGGTGACCGAGGGTGTGCTGACGGCAGACGTCATCGAGGCCTTCCTCTCATCTTTCCCCGAAGCCGGGGACGGAATTAGCACCTGCCGCGTGCGGCCTCTTCAGTGAGACAAACACGGTGGTTGCCGGGGCTTCATCGGGCCGTTCCCTCTGCCCCTCTGGATGAGGTATTCAGTTGTTTCCCACACCTTACGTCGGGTCGTGGCGGACACGGAGTGGGCATCCCGAGGTGTGAGCCACGACCCAGGCCCGTCAGCGGTTCGGCAGCCTCATGAAGGCCGACCGGGACCACAGGATGCCGGTCACCGCGAGCACGACCGACCAGGCGACGGCCAGGATCCAGGTGTCGCCGACCGGGGTGCCGTCGAGCAGGTGCCGCAAGGTGTCGATGATCGGGGTGAACGGCTGGTTCTCGGCGAACCACCGCACACCCGGCGCCATCGTGTCGGTCGGGACGAACGCGCTGCTCACGAACGGCCCGAAGCTGAACAGCAGGGACAGCGAGTTGGCACCGGCCACGGTCTTGGCGGTCAGGCCGAAGGCAGCGGTCATCCAGCTGACCGCGAACGTGACCAGCACCAGCAGCCCGGCCACGGCGAGCCAGTCGAGCCCGCGAGCGCCCGGACGGAAGCCCACCGCGAAGAGCACCCCGATGACCAGGAGCAGGCTCAGCGACGTACGCACGAGGCTGCCACCCACCTGCCCGGAGAGCACCGCCACCCGGGAGACCGCCATAGTCCGCAGCCGGGCGATCACTCCCTCGGTCATGTCCTGGTTGATGTTGATGGCGGTGGCCGACCCGCCGCCCCCGATCGCCATCACCAGGATCGCCGGTGAGATGTAGTTCACGTACGCGCCGCGGTCGCCCGCGCTGATCGCGCCGCCCAGCACGTACGTGAAAAGCAGCAGGAAGATGCACGACGTGCCGATGCCGCTGATGGTCATGAGCGGGAACCGGACCATGCGGGTGAGGTCGCGCCGGACCATGGTGGCCGAGTCGGCCAGGACGAACGAGGTCATCGGATCCCCCCGGTGAGTGCAAAGAAGACGTCGTCGAGCGTGGATTGCGCGCCGACCGAGCTCTTCAGCTCGTCGGCGGTGCCGGAGGCGACGAGCCGGCCCTGGTCGAGCAGCGCGATGCGGCCGGCCAGGCGGTCAGCCTCGTCGAGGTACTGCGTGGTGAGGAAGATCGTCACGCCCCGGGCCACCAGGTCCTCGATGATCTCCCACATCGTGCGGCGGCTGCGCGGATCGAGACCGGTGGTCGGCTCGTCCAGGAAGATCAGCCGCGGCTCGCCGACCAGGGTCATCGCCAGGTCGAGCCGCCGCTTCATGCCGCCGGAGTAGGTCGCCACCGACCGGCCCGCCGCCTCGGTGAGGTCGAACCGCTCGAGCAGCTCGTCGACGCGGGCCCGGCCGGCCCGGGCGCCGAGGTGGCGCAGGTCGGCGATGAGCCGCAGGTTCTCCCGGCCGGTGAGCACGCCGTCGACGGCCGAGAACTGGCCGGTCACGCCGATGATCTCGCGGATCTTGCCGGGCCGGCGACGCAGGTCGTGGCCGTCGATGGTGACGTCGCCGGCGTCGGGCGCCAGCAGCGTGGTGAGGATCTCGACCATCGTGGTCTTGCCGGCGCCGTTCGGCCCGAGCAGGGCGAAGACGGTGCCGGGGGCGACGGTGAGATCGATGCCGTCGAGGACGGTGTGGCTGCCGAACGCTTTCCGCAGCCCGCGCACGGTTATCATACGCATACTATACATACGCGTATACGTGGAGGCTACGTATAACCGGGAGCTACGAGGTGATGTCCTTCCGGGTGAAGCGCCAGAACGCCAGCGACCAGAAGAGCGTGGCGTAGCAGACCGCCGCGATCGCGCCCTTGACCAGGTCGTCCACCTGCGGCGGGGTGGAGAGCAGGCCGAGCCAGGCGTCGCTGTAGTGGGTCGGCAGGCCGGTGCGCAGGCTCCCCAGGGCGGTGATCTGGTCCAGGATGCTGGAGAGGATCCACAGCAGCACCGCGCCGCCGACCGCACCCAGCGCCGCGTCGGTCAGCACCGAGAGCAGGAACGCGAGACCGGCCACCACGAGCATGATCACGGCGAGGTAGGCGACGATCCCGAGCAGGCGGAGCACGCCCTGGCCGGGCGGGATGGCGGCGGCCACGGTGCTGCCGAGCGGGTGCCAGCCGTAGCGCAACGTGCCGACCAGAAGGCCGGTCGCCGTCAAGATCAAGAGCGCGAGCAGCGCGTACGCCAAGGCCACCACCAGCTTGATCGCGAGCAGCCGCACCCGCGGCACCGGGATCGCCAGCAGATAGCGCAGGCTCCCCCAGCTCGCCTCGCTCGCCACCGGGTCGCCGCAGAACAGCGCCACCACCACGACCAGCAGGAAGCCGGCCGAGACCGCCAGGCAAAACAGCGCGAAGTTGAGCCCGCCCGAGGTAGCCAGGTCGACCAGGCTGCCGAACGCCCCGCCGCCGTTGTTGTCGTCGTTGCCGTTCCCGCCGCCGAACTCGAAGGCGACCAGGATGATGAGCGGGAGCAAGACCATGAAACCCAGGGCCAATTGGGTACGACGGCGGGTCGCCTGCCGCTTGACCTCGGCCCACACCGGGAGCGTCGCCGACGCCCGGTACCCCTGGACTGCCGCTCCCGCGCTCATCGGTCCCCACTTCCTCGCGAGTTGTCGCCGACCAGGGCCAGGAACGCGTCCTCCAGCCGCCGGCGCGGCACCACCCGGTCGACGTCGACGCCGGCCCGCACCAGCGAGGCCACCACCTCGGCCCGGGGCGTGCCGTTCATGTCCACGATCAGGCCGCTCGCCCCGTCCGGGGTCACCGAGCGCACACCCAGCCCCTCGAGCACCCGGGCGGCGGCCGGCACGTCCGAGACGTCGAGCAGCACCGACGGCGACTCGCCGACGATCTCCTCGACCGGGCCGGACGCCACGATCCGGCCCTTGTTGACCACCACCGCGTGCGTGCAGGTCTGCTCGACCTCGGCCAGCAGGTGGCTGGAGACCAGCACCGCCCGGCCGTCGGTCGCGTAGCGCTTGAGCACCCGGCGCATCTCGGCGATCTGCGGCGGGTCGAGACCGTCCGTCGGCTCGTCCAGCACCAGCAGCTCGGGCAGGCCGAGCATGGCCTGGGCGATGGCCAGCCGCTGCCGCATGCCGTGGCTGTACTTGCGGGTCTTGCGGTGCACCGAGTCGCCGAGGCCGGCAATCTCGAGCGCCTCCTCGAAGTGGGCGTCCGCCTCCGGCCGCCCGGTGGCCTGCCAGTACGCCCGGAGGTTGTCGTAACCGCTGAGGTGGGGCAGGAAGCCGGGACCCTCGACCAGGGCGCCGACCCGGGACAGGATCGGCGCGCCAGGCGTGAGGCGGTGGCCGAAGACCAGCGCGTCGCCGCCGGAGGGCATGGTCAGGCCCATCAGCACGCGCAGGGTGGTGGTCTTGCCGGCGCCGTTGGGCCCGAGCAGGCCCACGACCTGGCCGCGCTCGACCGTGAAGCCGATCTTCTCGACGGCGACGAAGCCGTCGCCGTACGCCTTGCGGAGATCGCGCACCACCAGCGGCGTGTCCGCGAACTCGGCCAGCACCTCGTCGTGCCGGCGACGCCGTCGCCGGCGGCGCACGAACTGCACCACCGCGAGGCCGAGCACGATCGCGACCAGCAGACCGGCCAGCACGTACCGCCAGATCGTCTGCGGGTTGGCGATCGGCGTCCCGACCACCGTGGGAAGCGTGAGCGTCGAGCCCACCGCGACCGTGTAGACCGCCGGCTCGGCCGGAGTGAGGAACGCCTGATCGCTGGTCGCGACCACCACCCGCAGGACGTGGCCGACGTCGATCTGCCGGACGATCGCCGGCAGGGTGACCGTGACCTCGGCCGCCTTGTCGATCGTGGCCGGCAGACCGGTGAGCCGGACGGGCGCGACCAGGCCGGCGCTCAGGGTCTCGGCGCCCGACTGGTCGACGTCGTAGAGCTTGGCGAAGAGCGTCGCCTCCCCGGTCGGCGAGGCCGCCCGCAGCCGGATCGCCGGCGCGCCCGCCACCTGGATCGCGCTGGTCACCGGCGCCGACTGGAAGGTCGCGTGCTGCCCGGGTATGTCGCCGGCGATGCCACCGAGCAGCTCGCTGAGCCGGCTGCCCGCGCCCGGCAGCGAGGACAGGGCGCCGGGGTTGCCGTTGGGCGGATTCGCGATCTGCTGCGCCGCGCCGGTGAGCGCGACCTGAGTGCCGCCCGCGTGGAGACCGGGGTAGACGTCGGTGGAGTAGCCGTTGGTGACCAGCCCCCGGTCGAGCGCGCTGAAGCCGGCCACCCGCGAGTAGGTGAAGCTGTTCTCCGGGGCGGCGCCCTCGCCCTTCACGTAGTGGTCGAGCCACTGGACGGTCAGGTACTTCACCCGGTCCTGATCGGTCTGCGGCCCGGCGCCGCCGTCGTGGCCGCCGGTGAACCAGGCGACCCGGACCGGGGTGCCGGTCGCCGCGATGCCGCGGGCGTTGGCGTCCGCCTCCGACAACGGGAAGAGCGTGTCGACCTCGCCCTGGATCAGCAGCGTCGGCGCCTTGATCTTGTCGAGCACGGTCGCCGGGCTCGACTTGCGCAGCAGCGCGAGCGTGGCGGCGCTCGGCGTGCCGTCGGTCGCGAGCTGCAGATAGGCGGCGCAGAGGTCGGCCGCGAAGCGGCCGCACGACGGGTCGCCCGCCGCGCTCGCATCGGCGCCGGCGCCGGCCGCGCCGTCTCCCGCCGCGCTCGCATCGGCCGCACCGGCGCCGGCCGCGCCGCCTTGACCGATCGCGGCGCCGTTGCCGAAGTAGAGGCCGGCCCATCCCTTCTTGAAGACGCCGGTCGCGGCCGAGTCGGCGGACTGCGGCAGGAACACCTTGGTCAGGTCGTTCCAGGTGATCGACGGGACGATCGCGTCGACCCGGGGGTCCTGCCCGGCGAGCATGAGGGCCAGGCCGCCGCCGTACGAGCCGCCGACCACGCCCACCCGCGGGTCGCCGGCCGCGTCGAGCCGCACCTCGGGCCGGGCCGCGAGCCAGTCGAGCAGTCCCTGCGCGTCCTTCACCTCATAGTCGGGGCTGTCCAGGTGGATCTGCCCGCCGCTGCGCCCGAAGCCCTGCGCGGTCCAGGTGAGCACGGCGTAGCCCCGGTCGGCGAGCGACTGGGCGTCGTCGCTGACCGACTCCTTCGTGCCGCCGAAGCCGTGTGCCAGCAGCACCGCCGGAACCCGGCCGCCGCGGTCGCGGGGCAGGTAGAACCGGGTGTCGAGCACGACCGGCTGGTCGCCGCCCGGCCCCGAGCGCACGGTGATCCGCTGGTCGGTGGCGCGCCAGCCCGGCGTGTCGGGCCGGACCGCCCAGCCGACGAGAGCGGCGACCAGCACGAGGACCACCGACCCGGCGACGACCCGGCGGCGTGTGGCGGCTTTCCGGAGCCGGCCCGACAGTGACATGGGGCCAAAGCTAGCCGCCCCGATCTGAGCTTCGGCTGTGAACCATCACAGCGCGACGGCGATAGCGTGTATCACTGTGTCTCCCGAACTCACGCTGACCGTCACCCTGCGGCCGGCCGCGCTCGACGCCCGCCGCGGCATCGTCCGGCTGCACCCCGAGGTGATGGCCGCCCTCGAGATCAACCCCGGCGATCCGGTACGCCTGGCCGGCGCCCGCACCACCGCGGGCGTGGCCGCGCGGGCCGAGGCGGGTGCGAGCCGTGCCCTGCTCTACGCCGACGACCTCACCATCGGCAACCTCAAGATGCGCGACGGCGGCCAGGTCACGGTCGCGCCGCTGCCGGTGGTCGAGGCCCGCCGGGTCACGCTCACCGGCCCGCCCGAGATCGTGGCGGTGGTCTCCCCCGAGATGCTGCGGCTGGCCCTGCTCGGCAAGGTGGTCAGCGCCGGCGACGACGTCTCGCTGCTGCCGCAGGACGTGCTGCCCGACGCCGGCAACCGGTCGCTGGTCGAGGCGGCCCGCCGCAGCCTGGCCAACCGGGTCGGCTACGGCTGGACCAGCGCGCTGCTCGCCGTCACCGCCGTCGACGACACCGACGGCGCCCTGGTCACCATGGACACGGTGGTCGGCTGGGCGGACGGCTACCACACGACCGCCGGCACCGCCTCGACCCCGGCCGTCCGGGCCAGTGCGCCGGCTGCGACCGATCCCGAGGTGCCGCCGCCCAGCCTCGACGACCTGCCCGGCCTGCGCTCCCAGGCCAAGGAGCTGGAGGAGCTGCTCGACCTCGGCTTCCACCACGGCGAGGTGCTGGCTCGGCTGGGCACGAAGGTCTCGCTCGGCGTGCTGATCTCCGGGCCGTCGGGCTCGGGCAAGTCAGCGCTGGTACGGGCGGTGGCCGCCAAGGTCGGAGCGCGGGTGCTCCCGGCCTGGGCGCCGTCGCTGGCCGCGCTCACCAACGACGCCGCCGCCCAGCAGCTGCGGGCGCTGGCCCGGGACGCCCGCGGCACCGGCCCGTCGGTGCTGCTCTTCTCGGACGTCGACGCGCTCGCGCCCCGCGACGAGCCCGGCCCCCTGTCCACCGTCTTCCACCAGATCCTCGAGGAGACGGTCCGGGCCGGGGTCGCGGTGGTCTGCACGACGAGCCGGCCGGAGTCGGTCGACCCGTCGCTGCGCGCCCCCGACCTGCTGGCCGTGCAGCTGGCGGTGCCGCTGCCGGACGCGGCCATGCGGCGCGAGCAGCTCGGGGTGCTCACCCGCGGCATGCCGCTGGCCGAGGACGTACGGCTGGACGAGGTCTCCGGCCGTACGCCCGGATTCGTCGCCGCCGACCTCGGAGCGCTCGCCCGCGAGGCCGGCGTGCGCGCCGCCCTCCGCCAGAAGGACGCCGAGTCACCCACCGTGACCATGGCCGACTTCGAGGCCGCGCTCGACGTGGTCCGCCCGACCTCGATGGCCGACTCCACGCTCGAGGTCGCCGCCGTGACCCTGGACGACGTGGGCGACCTCGCCGACGTCAAGCAGGTGCTCACCGAGTCGGTGCTGTGGCCGCTCACATATCCGGACACGTTCGCCCGGCTCGGCGTCTCCCCGCCGCGCGGCGTCCTGCTCTACGGCCCGCCCGGCTGCGGCAAGACCTACCTGGTCAAGGCGATCGCCGGCACCGGCAAGGCGAACGTGCTCTCGGTCAAGGGCGCCGAGCTGCTCAGCAAGTGGGTCGGCGACAGCGAGCGGGCGGTGCGCGAGCTGTTCCGCCGGGCCCGGGAGGCGGCGCCGACGCTGGTCTTCCTGGACGAGGTGGACGCGCTCGCGCCGACCCGCGGGCAGTCCACCGACGGCGGCACCGCCGACCGGGTGGTGGCGGCCCTGCTGACCGAGCTGGACGGGGTGGAGGAGCTGCGCAACGTGGTGGTGATCGGCGCGACCAACCGGCCCGACCTGATCGACCCGGCGCTGCTGCGGCCGGGGCGGCTCGAGCGGCTGGTCTACGTGCCGCCGCCGGACGGTGCGGCCCGGGCGGCGATCCTGCGGGCCTCGTCCAAGCAGGTGCCGCTGGACGAGTCGGTCGACCTCGACGCGCTCGGCGCCGATCTCGACGGGTTCTCGGCGGCCGACTGCGCGGCCCTGATCCGGGAGGCGGCGCTGGCCGCGATGCGGGACTCGCTGGAGGCCACCACGGTCACCGCGGCGAACGTGGCGACCGCGCGCGAACGGGTCCGGGCGTCGCTCGATCCGGCCCAGGTGGCGTGGCTCTCCGCGTACGCGCAAGAACACCAACCCGGCTGAGGTCACCGACGGCGCGTACGTGCCCTCGTAGCCCGGAGGCGCCGCAGGCGGCCGACCAGTACCGGATCGTGCTCGATCGCCTCGGGTTTGTCGAGAAGCGCGTTGAGCACCTGGTAGTAGCGGGTCGAAGAGAGGCCGAAGGTGTCGCGGATGGCCTGCTCCTTGGCGCCGGCGTGCTTCCACCAGCGACTCTCGAAGCCGAGGATGTCGCGCTCGCGGTCGGTCAGCCCCGGCTTCTGCGCGGTGGGCTCGGCCGCTTCATCCGCCTCGACCGCCTCGACCGCTTCGTCCGCTTCCCGAGGGACCGGGATGTGCTGGGTGGACTCCTCGGGCTGCATGGTGCTCCTCGGGCTGGACCTGGCGGGGGCCGCGAGCAGCATAAGTTGCCGTAGGCCCCCGCGCATGGCCGGGTTTCCGTTACCTCACGTTATGTCGCGCCTACGCATTGTCCACATAGCGACGCCGACGACGACCGCAAAGAGGACCGTCAGAGCAACGCCGGCCATCTGCCAGGTGATGGTCAATGTGTCCGGCCGGCAGCCGTCCGTGCCCGAGAAGTTGCACGAGTTGTAGTCCTCGGCGACGTACTGCTTGTTCATCCAGGCGTAGACCCAGAACGGCGCCAGGTAGAGCTCCGGGAACTTCACCTTGGCCAGTGAGATCACCGCGCCCAGGCCGAACTGGAGCACCACGATCACGCCGATCGCCACGCCCAGCGCCGTCGCCGTGTGCCGGCCGATCGAGGCCAGGCCGAAGCCGACCGCGGCGGTCACCAGCACCAGGCCGAGCGCGCGCAGCTCGGTGAGCCCGATCGACTGCCAGGCGCCGTCGGTCATGCCCGCGGTCGTGCCACGGGCCTGCGCGATGAAGTAGAAGACGGCCGTCCAGATCGCGGCCAGCACGACGGTCAGGGCGGTGGTCGCGACGAGCAGCGTGGCCAGCTTGGTGCCCAGCACCTGGAGCCGTTTCGGCCGCCAGAGCAGCAGGTTCATCATGCCGCCGCTGTTCCACTCGGCGCCGACGAAGGACGCGCCGATGATGTACGCGACGACCGCCAGCACCGCCGCCAGCGTGGTGACCATCCCCGGGAACGACTCCTTGAAGTCGAACGTCGCCGGCATGTACCAGCGGGGGTCGAAGTCGGACGGGGTCGGCAGCTGGATCTCGCAGTTCGGCGGGTAGTCGCCGGCCTTGGCCGTGCCCTGGGCGGCCCGGCACTCGTCGATCAGCCGGTTGGTGTCGGCCAGCGCCTGCTGGTAGCTGTTCTGCGCGTCGGCCTTCGCCTGGGCGATCGTCTCCGGCCCGGCCTTCTGGTTGCTGAGGAAGACACCGGCCGCGATCGCCGCCAGCACCAGCAGCGCGCAGCCCACGAAGAGCTTGGTGAACCGCCGCTTGACCAGCCGGCGCGTCTCCGCTTTGTACAGGCTCACTGACCCCACCCGCCCTGCGCCGGCGCCATCGCGGTCTGGTCGACCTGGCGGTTCTGACCCTCGACCGGCGCGGTGCCGGTGAGCTCGAGGAAGACGCTCTCCAGGTCGGCCGCGACCGGGGTGAGCTCGCTGACGTAGATCTCCTGCTCGGCCAGGATCCGGGTGATCTGCGCCGGGTTGGGGGCGTTGCCGACCACGAAGTGCTCGCCCTCGAGCGTCACCTCGGCGCCCTTCGCCCGCAGCACCGCGGCCGCGCCGATCAGGTCGACGCCCGGCTCGAGCCGCACCTTCACCGCGTTCGACGCGTGGCTGGCCAGCACCGACTCGACCGAGCCGGCCGCCACCCGCTTGCCCGCCGAGATGATGGTGACCTGGTCGCAGATCAGCTGGATCTCGCCGAGGATGTGGCTGGAGAGCAGCACGGTCATGCCCGACTCGGCGAGGTTGCGCATGAGCGTCCGCATCTCCCGGATGCCGCCCGGGTCGAGCCCGTTCGCCGGCTCGTCGAGGATCAGCAGCCGCGGCTCCTTGAGCAGCGCCGAGGCGACGGCGAGGCGTTGCTTCATGCCGAGGGAGTAGGTGCGCACCCGCTCCTTGGCCCGGTCACGCAGCCCGACCAGCTCCAGCACCGCGGTGACCCGCCGGCGCGAGACCCCGCCGGCGTCGGCCAGCAGCGCGAGCGTGTCGAAGGCGGAGAAGTTGCCGAAGAACTGCGGGCTTTCCACGATCGCCCCGACCTGCCCGGCGACGGCCGGCAGATGCGCGGGGACCTCCTGGCCGAAGAGCGCCATGCGCCCGCCGTTGGGCCGGATCAGCCCCAGTAGCGTACGCAGGGTGGTCGTCTTCCCGGAGCCGTTGGGGCCGAGGAAGCCGTGCACCTGGCCGGCCTCGACCACCATGTCGAAGCCGTCCAGAGCCCGGCGCACACCTTTCCGGCTGCGATACGTCTTCTGCAGCCCGGATATCTCGAGTACGGCGTTCATGCCGCGAGACTCTAGGCACCCCCGTCAATATCGAGCAGCCCCGCGACGCACGGTTACGCGGTGATGACGTGCACGCCGGCCTCGCGGAAGGCGGCCACCGTCGCCGGCGGGGCGCCGCTGTCGGTCACCAGCGTCTCGATTTTGGTGATCGGGCAGATGCGGGCGAACGCGTGGCCGCCCAGCTTCGACGAGTCGGCGATGACGACCACGCGCTTGGCCCGGGCGACCATCAGGCTGTTCATCGCCGCCTCGCCCTCGTGGTGGGAGGCGGCGCCGAGCTCGACGTCCACGGCGTCGACCCCGAGCAGGACGATGTCGAGGGTCACCTCCTTCAGCAGGGCGCCGCCGAGGGGGCCGACGACCTCGAAGGACTGCGGGCGGACCACGCCGCCGGCCACGACGATCTTCATGCGGGAACGGACCAGCAGCTCGTTCGCGATGTTCAGGGCGTTGGTGACGACCGTCAGCTGGCTGCCCTCGCCGCCCGCGTTGAGGTCCGGCCGCACGGCCAGGGCGCGGGCCACCTCGGTGACCGTCGTGCCGCCGTTGAGGCCGACCACCGTGCCGGGGGTGACCAGGCCGGCCGCGGCCTCGCCGATGCGCTGCTTCTCGGCCGAGTGCTTGGCGCTCTTGTAGCGCAGCGGCAGGTCGTACGAGACGCCGTTCGCCACCGCGCCGCCGCGGGTACGGGTGATCATCTGCTGCTGCGCGAGCTGGTCGAAGTCGCGCCGGATGGTGGCCTGGGAGACATCGAGACGCTCGGACGCGTCCTCGACGCTGACCCGGCCGTTCTCGGCGAGTAACTCGAGCAGGGCATTCCACCGCGCGTACCGGTCCACCAAACCACTTCCGATGCACGTTATGTGATAAGTGTGTGCACATTAGTGCGCGAAAGCCCGGGAAGCAAAGCTCCGCGCTGCGCGGTCGAGGGATGACTGTTGCGCCCGTGGCGACGTTCCGCGCAGAATGGCGCTCGAAACCGCGGGGATCCGAGCGCTTTCGCGCACAGAGGTACTGCTGTGAAGGGTGGCCCATGACGCACGTCAAGGCGGAGATCGCGAGCCAGCCGGACTGCTGGCAACTGGCCGCCAAGCTTGCCGACTCCGCCGGCCTGCCGGCTCGCGGCGAACGGGTCGCGGTGGTCGGTTGCGGCACGTCGTGGTTCATGGGCATGGCGTACGCGTCCCTGCGTGAGCAGGCGAGCGAGGGCGAGACGGACGCGTTCCAGGCCAGCGAGTTCCCGCACGGCCGGCGCTACGACCGGGTCGTCGCGATCACCCGCTCCGGCACCACCACCGAGATCATCGAGCTGCTCGACGCGCTCGACGGGCGCACGCCGACCACCGTGCTGACGGCCGACGCCGGGCAGCCGGCCGCGGCCCTGGCCACCGACACCGTGGTGCTCGACTTCGCCGACGAGCAGTCGGTCGTGCAGACCCGGTTCGCCACCAGCACGCTCGCCCTGCTGCGCGCCCACCTCGGCGAGGACATCGAGCCGGTGATCGCCGACGCCGAGGTCGCCGTGCGCCTGCCGCTGCCGGTGCACCCGGCGCTGGCCGAGCAGATCACCTTCCTGGGCCGGGGCTGGACCATCGGCCTCGCCCACGAGGCGGCGCTCAAGTGCCGGGAGGCGGCGGCCTACTGGGCCGAGGCGTACCCCGCGATGGACTACCGGCACGGCCCGATCGCGCTGGCCGGGCCGCGGCGGGTGGTCTGGGCGTTCGGCGAGATCCCGGCGGGCCTGGCCGACGATGTCGAGGCGACCGGCGCGGCCTTCGTGCACAGCCGGCACCACGGCGGGTACGCGGCACTGGGCAGCTGGTGCGGCGGGCGCGCGCCGCTCGACCCGATGGCCGACCTGGTGCTGGCCCAGCGGGTCGCCGTGCTGCTCGCCACCAGCCAGGGTCTCGACCCCGACCACCCGCGCAACCTGACCCGCTCGGTAGTCCTGGCGTGACCTCGAACGCCGTCGTCGTCGCCCTCGACGTGGGCGGGACGGGGATGAAGTGCGCGCTGGTGAGCCCGGACGGGACGGTCCGCCACGAGGAACGCCACCCCACGCTGGCCGAGCGCGGCCCGGAGGCGGTCACCGAGAACATCCTGCGGGTCGCGGCCGGCCTGGCCGATCGGGCCCGGGCCGACGGCCGAGAGCCGGTCGCGGCCGGCATCGCGGTGCCGGGCGTGGTCGACGAGGAGAACGGCGTCGCGGTCTGGTCGTCGAACGTCGGCTTCCGGGACGTGCCGGTGCGCGCGCTGCTCTCGGAGCGGCTCGGCCTGCCCGCCACACTCGGCCACGACGTGCGGGTGGGCGGCATCGCCGAGGCGCGGCTCGGCGCCGGCCGCGGCGAGCGGCACGTGCTCTTCGTCGCCGTCGGCACCGGTATCGCGGCCGCGCTGGTGGTCGACGGCGCCGGGTACAACGGCGCGCACGGCGCGGCCGGCGAGCTCGGCCACATCGTGGTGCGGCCGGGCGGCGTCGCCTGCCCCTGCGGCCAGGTCGGCTGCCTCGAGTCGATCGCGTCGGCCCGGGCGATCGGCCAAAGATATCGCGATCTATCGGGCAATCCGGAGGTAACGGCCTTCGATGTGGTGAACGATCTCGCGGTCAGTGAGGTCGCCCGAAATGTCTGGCAGGAGGGCGTCGACGCCCTCGCCGATGGCCTGGTCACGGCTCAAGCGCTGTTCGACGTCGACGTCATCGTCCTGGGCGGCGGACTGGCCGAGGCCGGCGACGCGCTGCTCGCCCCGCTCAAGGACGGGATCGAGAAGCGGATCACCTTCCACCGGATGCCGGGCATCGTCCGGGCCGCGCTCGGCGACACGGCCGGCTGCCTCGGCGCCGCCCTGCTGGCCCTCGACCACCTGGAGCAGACCGCATGAGGATCAGTGGCCGGATCGTCCGGCCGGGCGCGGTCGTGCCCGGCCACCTGGAGATCGACGGCCCGACGATCATCGAGGTCCACGAGGACAACCGGGCCGGCGACGACATCGTGGTGCCGGGCTTCGTCGACATCCACTGCCACGGCGGCGGCGGGCACACGTTCACCACCGGCGACGTCGAGTCGGCCCGGGCCGCGGCCGCCTTCCACCTCGGCCACGGCACGACGACGATGCTGGCGAGCCTGGTCAGTTCCCCGTTCGAGCTCATGCGGGACGCCACCGCCGCCTATTTGCCGCTGGTCCGCGAGCGGGTGATCGCCGGGGTGCACTACGAGGGCCCTTACCTCTCCGGCGCGCGCTGCGGCGCGCAGAACCCCGACTTCCTCCGCGACCCGTCGATCGAGGAGCTCTCGGCGCTGGTCAAGCTGGGCGAGGGTGCCGTACGCATGGTGACCGTCGCCCCCGAGCTGCCCGGCGCCCGGGAGGCGATCGCCTTCCTGCGCGACCACGGGGTGTTGGCCGCGATCGGGCACACCGACGCCACGTACGAGCAGACCGAAGCCGGAGTCGCCGCCGGCGGAAGCGTCGGCACCCACCTCTTCAACGGCATGCGCCCGCCGCATCACCGCGAACCCGGTCCGGTGATCGGCCTGCTCGAGTCGCTCGCGGTCTGCGAGCTGATCGCCGACAACATCCACCTGCACCCGGGGATGCTCGCCTTCGCCGCCCGCTCGGCCGGGCCGGACCGGGCCGCGCTGATCACCGACGCGATGGACGCCACCGGCATGCCCGACGGCACCTACGACCTGGGCGGCCAGGAGGTCGTCGTGGCCGACCGGGTGGCCCGGCTGGCCCGCAACGGCTCGATCGCCGGCAGCACGCTGACCATGGACGTGGCGCTGCGCAACGCGGTGGCGGCCGGCATCACGCTCCGGGACGCGGTCGCGATGGCCTCGACCACGCCGGCTCGGGTGCTGGGCCTGGACGACGAGGTCGGCGCTCTGGAGGCGGGCCTGCGGGCCGATCTCGTGGTGCTCGACGCCGAGCTGACCGTCAAGCGCGTGATGCGGGCAGGAACCTGGGTATGAACCGGTCGATCAGCCGGACCAGCACCAGCCCGAGCAGCACCCCGGCGATCGAGTCGGTGAGCCAGTGGAACCCGGTGTAGACGGTCGTGACGAACAGGATCGCGACCGGTAGCACCCGCACGGTGACCCACTCCCGGCGGCTCAGCTCGCGGCCCAGCAGCGCCGCCAGCAGCAGGGCGATCACCCCGTACCAGACCAGGGCATTGCCCATGTGGCCGGAGGGATAGCTCATCGCCTTGGCACCCTCGGCGTAGGGGTTGAACATCACCGCCTTCTCCGGTCCGTCGAAGCGCGGCGCGGCGCGATCGGCCCAGATCTTCAAGGGCCCGATGGTGATGTACGTGAGGACGAACGCCGCCGCGAACGGCAAAGCCGCCCGCCACGACCTCGTCCGGTAGGCGAGCACCCCGGTCAGGATCAGCGCGACCGGCATCAGCACCTGACCGCCCTGGCCGAGGTAGTTGAAGACCCGGGCGGCCCAGTAGAGCGGGGCCGGCTGGTGCGCGAAGGCCCAGTCGGCCACCCGCTGGTCGAGCGTCAGCAGGTGGCCCCTGATCAGTGCGACCGTCAACGCCACGAACGCCACCACCAAGGCGGCGTCGAGCCACCAGCCGAGCCGGGGGCGGGTGCGTACGGGCGCGATCGTCGGGGTCACGCCCTCAAAGTTAGAGGTAGCTGCGCAACTTCGCGGCAAGCAGGTCGCCCCGGACCCCGGAGTTGGGGCAGCCGCCGAAGTGGTGCAGGGCCACCACCTTGTTCGTCGCCCGGGACAGCACCGGCGAGCCGGACGAGCCGCCCTCGGTGTCGCAGTAGTACGCGACGTCGGAGTTCGCGGCGTACCCGGTGTAGTTCGGGTCCGCCACCGAGCAGTTGCCGGCTCGCTCGCCCAGCGAGCCGGCGATCCGTGTGGGCTCCCCGGCCGGGTGCTGAGGCACGTAGAGCTCCTGGTTCCGGGCCGGGCGCGCGGTGTCGAGCTGCAGGTAGCCGAACTTCCGCACGGCGTTGAAGTTGTCGACCGTGAACAGCGTGTAGTCGTACGTGTGGTCGGTCGACAGGACCTTCGCGCCCCAGACCTTGGTCGGCTGGAAGACGTCGTACCCGCCGCAGCTCGCGCACTGGTAGTTGAACCAGACCTCGGTGTCGTAGGCCTCGCTCGAGTTGGTGAAGCAGTGGTTGTTGGTGAGCATGCGGTTGTTCGGGCCCACCCGCCAGCCGGTGCACAGCTCGGTGCCGTTGATCAGCAGCCGGGCGATCGCCTTCGACTTGGTGTACGCGACCGGGTCGGCCGAGCGGTAGCAGACGGCGTCGGCCGAGGTGTCGGCGCCGCAGACGGACTCCTCGCGACCGGTCCGCTGTTGTTGCGGCGGCGTCAGCTGCCCCTCGGGCTGACGGGCCTGCTCGGTGCGGCTGAACCCGCGGGCCACCCGGTCGACGTCGACGCCGAGAGTGCCGAGCAGGTTGTCGAGCACCGGCACGCCGGCGGCCCGGTGCATCTCCAGCACGGCGGTGTCGCCGGTGACCGACATCGCCCACTTGTCGGCGGCGCCGGTTTCGAGCACGGCCGGGGCGTCGTAGCGGTACGACTCGGTGCCGTCCGGGTTCGAGACGGTCAGGTAGTCGCCGGGCAGCATCGCCATCCGGTTGAAGTGCAGCTTCACGTAGGAGGCGCCCGGATAGGTGAACACCTCGCGGCGCGGGCCCTTGCCCAGGTAGCCGAGCAGCCGGTCGACGCGGAGCAGCTCGCCGACGCGCTGCCGGCCGTCGTTCGTCGCCGTCGCGGACTCGGGGATGCCCGGGCGACGTGTCTCACCCGGCTCCGCGGCGGCCGATGGGGCGCTCCGGGGGCTTTGCGGTTTCTGCTGCGCGGCCGGCGGCGCGGCTGGATCCGCGGCGTCGGCCGGCTGCATCTGCTCGGCGGCGACCGGCGTACGCGCGACGCCCGGCCCGTCGTGCCAGGTGCCGACCCGCTCGGTGCCGCCGACGTTCCACGCCGCCGCGCCGGTCGCACCGGCCAGGACCAGGGCCGCGCAGGCGCCGAGGGCCAAGCCCGCCTTACGTCGCATCTCAACCGCCATTCGAGTCATATCAGGGACATATGTGCTATTCCGGCGTTCTCGCACCTGTGTAACGAGCCACCTGCGGCCGCGACGCGCCGGGGAGGCGGGCACACTGGTTCGGTGCGCATCACGTCCGCCCTCATCGACCCGGCGTTGCTGGAGCTGCCGTGGTCCATTCCGCTCGAGGAGTGGCCCGCCGACCACCTGGTCGCCCTGCCGCAGGGCATCTCGCGGCACATCGTGCGGTTCGTCAAGCTCAACGACGTCGTCTACGCCCTGAAGGAGACGCGCGAGCGGATCGCCGAAAAGGAGTACGACCTCCTGCGCGCGCTCGAACGGATCGACTTTCCCGCGGTCGAGGCGGTGGCGACCGTCACCGACCGCACCGACGCCGACGGCGAGCCGCTGGAGACCGTGCTGATCACCCGGCACCTCCAGTTCTCGCTGCCCTACCGCGCGCTCTTCTCCCACGTGCTGCGGCCCGAGACGCTGAACCGGCTGCTCGACGCCCTCGTGGCGCTGATCGTCCGGATGCACCTGACCGGCTTCTCGTGGGGCGACTGCTCGCTGTCGAACACGCTGTTCCGGCGGGACGCGGGCGCGTTCGCGGCCTACCTGGTCGACGCCGAGACCGGCAACCTCTACCCGAAGCTGTCCGAGGGCCAGCGCAGCGAGGACATCGAGATCCTGCGGGTCAACATCTTCGGCGAGTGTCTCGACCTCGAGGCGGCGGAGCTGCTGCACGAGTCGATCGACCCCGAGGCGGTGGTGGACGACATCGTCACGCGCTACGAGCGGCTGTGGCACGAGGTCACGTACGAGCAGGAGGTCGCCCAGCGCGACGCGCGGCACGACATCGAGCGCCGCATCCGGCGCCTCAACGAGCTGGGCTTCGACGTGGCCGAGGTCGCGCTGTCCACGGTGGACGGCGGTTACCGGGTGCGGCCCAAGGTCGTCGACGCCGGCTACCACACCCGCCGGCTGCTGCGCCTGACCGGCCTCGACGCCGAGGAGAACCAGGCCCGGCAGCTGCTCAACGACCTGGACACCTATCGGGCCGAGAGCGATCTCACCGACGAGCAGCAGGCCGCGCACCGCTGGCTCACCGAGGTCTTCGAGCCGGTCGTGCGGGCGGTGCCGGCCGGGATGCGGCGCAAGCTGGAACCGCAGGAGATCTTCACGCAGATCATCCAGCACAAGTGGCTGCTGTCCGAGAACGCCGGGCGCGATGTGGGCATGGCCCCGGCCGTGCAGTCCTACCTGACCGACGTGCTGGCCAAGAAGCCCGACGAGCAGGCCGTGCTCGGTATCGAGGTCAGCTCACTGGCCGCCGGCCTCTAGCTCGCGTCTTCTTCTCAGCCGGCGCTGCGATTCTCTTTCAGCCGGCGCCGCGCATCTCCTTCAGCCGGCGCTGTCGACCTCGGCCATCGGTGGGCTCGCCTGCTCGAGCAGCACCCGCAGGCCGGCCCGGCGGGCGACCACCACCACTTCGTCGCCCGCGGTCAGCACCCGGCGCGGGTCGGGCTCCCAGTCGACCCACTCCGAGCCGGCCGCGCGCATGCTGATCACCCGGGTGCTCTCGGCCCGGTCGACGTTGACCAGCGCAGCACCGTCCAATGTCGACCCGGCCAGCACCTGCACGGTCGCGACCAGCACCGCGTGCCGGTCGACCGGGATCGTCGCGAGCACCTCCCGGTCGAGCATCGAGGCCGCGAAGACCGGCGCGCAGAGCCGCGAGACGCTGCGCGAGATGGTGATGCCGAAGGCGTCCTGGACCCGGCGGGCGAAGTCGTCGTCGAACAGCCGCAGCACGACCCGGATGTCCGGCCGGGCCGCCCGGGCGTGCAGCGCGGCCTGCAGGTTCACCGCGTCGTCGGTGGAGACCACGACCAGCGCCTTGCAGGTGTCGATCGAGGCCGCGCGCAGCGTCTCCTCCCGGGACGCGTCGCCGACGATCATCGGGACGCCCAGCTCCTCGGCGACCCGGGCGCCGCGGGCCTCGGGCGTACGGTCGATGGCCACCACGCTGATGCCGAGATCGGTGAGCTGGCGCAGGACCCGGGTGCCGACGTTGCCGAGACCGACCAGCACCACGTGACCGGCGTGCGTGCCGAGCACCTCGCCGCGGTCGCGGGCCAGTCGGGTCTTGACCACGCCGTCGACGATCGCGGCCGTGATCAGCGGCAGCAGCGCGACGCCGGCCAGCGTGAGCACGACCTGCGCGGCCTGGGCGACCGGGTTGCGATCGGGCTCCACATCGGACGAGCCGACCACAGTCAGCAGGGTCAGGTAGATCGACTCCCAGAAGCCGTGCACACCGGTGCGCCCGGCCAGCACCGCGCCGGCGGCAACCGTGATGACCACCGCGATGAGCACGGCGATGGCCAGCTTGCGGGTCATGCCGACGCGCATGGCCCGGCGCAGCGACAACCGCGGGCGACGGGGGCGGCGCGACCGCCCGGCCCGGGCCAGGCGCCGGGTCGGCACCGTCGGATCGGCGGCCCGGCCGGTCGCGTTGACCAGCACCAGATCGGTCGGCCGGCAGTCGGCCGCGGCCGGCTCGGACGGCAGCAACGCGATCTGGCCGCCGGCGGCCGCGGCGGTCAGCGAGAGCACGACGGCGCCGGGCGGCACCTCGCAGCGCCGGGCGACGTAGAGGGTGCGGCCGGCGTAGCGGAAGTGGGTGGGCGCGACGCCGCCGAGGGCCGCGGCCACGAACGCGGGCGCGGCCATGCCGGCGTCGGAGAGCACGGCGCAGTCGGTGAACAGCTTGCGCACACCCTGGGCCAGGCCGGTGGTGAACATGCGGATCACCAGACGCAGATCGCCCTCGACCGCCCGGGCACACAGCGCGGCATGCAGATTGACCATGTCGTCCGGCATCACCAGCGCCAGGGCCGCGGCCCCGGCCAGACCGGCCGCCCGGAAGGTGCGCTCGTCGAGCCGGGCCGCGGTCACCACGCGCACGCCCTTGGCCTGGAGATCGTCGAAGTCGGGCACGTCGGCCCGCAGATCGGGCGGAACGATCACGGTGAGCCGGAGGCGGCGACCGGAAGTGATCAGCTCTTCGGCGAGCGTGTATACCAGCGCGTCGGCCCCGCAGACGACGAAATGTGGCCGGTCGTCACCGTTTCGCTCGCGCAGCCGCGACACCAGCGATCGGCGCGAGGCTTCCTTGATCGGTTCGGTGGCCACGTTCGCGATCGTAGCCAGCCGGAACCCGCCGACGGGGCCGCTCGTTGCCCCTTCCGACGCTATTCGTCCGAGTTTGCACGTTTGCCAAAAGGAGATTCAGTGCGCAAGTTTTGGTATGCCGGAGCGGTCGTCGCGGGCGGGGTCCTCCTGTTCGGCGCCGCCGCACCCGCGCAGGCCGACCTGCTGCCCGGAACCGCTACGGCGGAACAGCAGGCCGACGAGCAGCTCGCCGGCCTGCTCGGCCAGAGCAACGGGGTCAATGTGGACAACCCGCTGCAGTACAGCACGCTCGGCACCACTCCCATCGGCTCGACGCCGCTGATGCAGTTCAAGTCCGGCCAGAACACTCCCGACCTGAACCCGGTGCTGCCCGGCGCCGACACCGACACCGGCGCCGCGGCCCGGGAGTCCGGTCAGGACACGCGGCCGACCCTGCCCGCCGCCGACGTCGTCGGCGGCACGCTGCACCAGCAGGGCAACAGCGTGGCGCTGCAGCGCTTCAACATGCAGCCGGCGCCGCTGCGCAACCTGCCGATCAGCAACCTGCTCGGCGGCGGGCTGCCGCTGCTGGGCGGCCTGCTGCCGGACGGCGGAACGCCGGGCGTGATGCAGCGCTCGGCCGCGCCGCGGGAGGCTTTCGACGGCGGCGTGCCGCTGCTCGGCGGCCTGGGCGGCCTCCTGCCGGCGAACGAGGTGCCGCGCGGCGGGGACGGCCCCGATACGACCGGTGACGCGTTGCCGGCCGGCGGGATGGCGATCCTGCCCGCCGCCACCGCGCCGGGATTCGGCCAGGCCGCCCAGCCGGCTGCCGGTCAGGCGGCTGCCGGTCAGGCGGCTGCCGGTCAGGCCGCTGCCGGTCAGGCCGCTGCCGGTCAGGCCGCCGCCCAGCCGGCCGCGGGGCTGCCGAACACTCCGGCCGTCGTTGCCGGTCAGCCCGTTGCCGGCATGCCGGCCGGCGGTCAGCCCGTTGCTGGGCAGCCCGTTGCTGGGCAGCCCGTCGCCGGTCAGCCGGTGACGGCGGCCGACCCGCAGGCCAAGCCCGACCAGGACAAGCCCGCCCGGACCAAGCCCGGCAAGCCGAAGCCGGCCGCCACCCCGGACGACCCGCGCCTGCACGAGGAGCCGATCGACGGCGAGTCGGGTTCGCCGCGGCGCGCGTTCTCGCCCGACGGCCGCCCGGTAGCCGGGATCGACCAGCAGTACAAGTAGGACAGACGTCATCTAAGCAGCATTTCTCCACCGGCCCGCCCGATCTGCCCCGGGCGGGCCGGTTTCGCATACGGGCTTGAGCGGGCCGGCGACTCGGCCGTCACCGTGGCGAGCTCGCCCAACCCGCCGGTCCGGAACGCGCCCGCTTCGCGGAACGGCGGCTAGCGGGCCTGCTCGGTGACCCGGTCGGGGATGCGGCGGCCGAGGCTGCCGTTCACGGCGACCAGCGCGACCAGCATCACCGCCATGACTTCCAGCGACGCCGGGACCAGTGGGGTCAGCAGCACGAGCACGGCGGCGACCGGGAAGGCGGCCAGCAGCGGGCCGCTCAGGTGCGGCCGGATGTGCAACAGCCAGACCACGAACAGGTAGACCGCCACGGGCGCTGCTATCGCGTACCCGCTCGTGGTTGAAGAGATCTCGGCGTGCTCGGTCGCGTGGTCGACCGCGACGCCCAGGCCGGCGCCCACCGCGGCCGCCGCCGCGAAGATGAAGTAGTGGCCGTAGCCCCAGAACATGGACGTCCGCAGGCTGGTCAGCAGGTTGTGCGCCGACCGGTCGAAGTAGAGCCACCACAGTGCGAAGACCACCACGAGACCGGCCACCGCCAACCTGATCAGCGCCCCGGTGTGGGCGCCCTCGTCGAGCGCGCCGCGGAAGGCGACCGTGGCCGCCGCCACCGACTCGCCGAGCACGATGATCGTGAAGAGGCCGTAGCGCTCGGCGATGTGGTGCCGGTGGTAGCTGGTCGGGCCGCCGGGCGCGCGCTCGGCCCAGATCGGCACGGCCAGCTCGCAGAGCACCAGGAAGACGAAGACCGGCACCACCGGCCACGAGTCGGGCAGGGCCAGGCGCAGCAGCCAGAGCACCTGCACCGCGGTGACGCCGATCGCGTACCGGGTGGCCGCGTGCCGGTGCCGGTGGTCGGAGCGGGCGGCGCGCAGCCACTGGGTGACCAGGGCCAGGCGCATTACCACGTACCCGATGGTGATGATCCTGAAGTCTTCGTGCTCGAACGCGGGACTCACCCCGGCCGCGAGCACGAGCGCGCCGGCGATCTGGACGAACGTGGTGATCCGGTAGACGTCGTCGTCGGTGTCGTAGGCGGAGGCGAACCAGGTGAAGTTCATCCAGGCCCACCAGATCGCGAAGAAGACCATCAGGTAGCCGCGCACGCCGTCGAGCACGTGGCCCTCGGCGATGCTGTGGTGCAGTGGCGCGGCGGCCTGCGAGACCGCGACCACGAAGCAAAGGTCGAAGAACAGCTCGAGCGGGGTGGAGACGCGGAAGGGCTCGTCGGCCGACCGGCCCCGCATCGGGACCAGGAACCGGCGCTCGGTCTCAGACATCGGCACCACCGTCGATCAGATCCCAGTTGAGCAGCTTGAACGTGGTCTCCTCGGTGGCGCCGGCCCGGCGGTACGTAGCCAGGGCCGCCTCGTTGTCGACCTCGGTGCCGACCCACATGCCGTAGCAGCCGCGGCCGCGGGCGATGCGGGCGAGCTCGGCCACCAGCTTGGTCCCGATCCCCTGGAGGCGGGCCGCGGGCGCGACGCCGAGCTCGTACACGAACATCTCGGTGCCCTTGTCCGGGTGGGTCATCTCGACGCCGGAGATCATGCCGACGGCGCGTCCCCCCTCGTCGTACGCGAACAGCAGATGGTGCCCCGGCTCGGCGAGGAAGTGCTCGGTCGCCGCCGCGATCGGCGGCGCATCGAAGAGGTCGGCCGCGGCGTGGACCGCCTCACTCGTCAAGATCCGCTCGATGCGCATGGCCAGCACTTTATTGCCCGAGGGTCACGGCCGGGTCATGCTCCTGTCCGGAGGAGGTAAGGCCGCCGGTCGTGCTTGCCGGCTGTGGATGGCCTGCGGGAATTGTCGTAGGGGGCTCCTAGAGTCCGCCCCACCCAGTTCCGGGTGGGGATTCGTTACGGCGGAGGCGGGCGTGTCGTGGACGGGTCGTAGCATGACGGCCGAGGTGGCTGAAGGGGTGGCAGCGTGACCGACATCGACGGCTTCGTGCTCGGCGTCGACCTGGGCACCTCGCACACGGTCGCCATGCTGCGCCATCCCGACGGCCGCACCCGGCCCCTGCTGTTCGACGGCCAGCCGTTGCTGCCGTCGGCGGTCTACCTCGACACCACCGGCCGCCTGCACGTCGGCAACGACGCGCTGCGCCTCGGTCACGCCGAGCCCGGCCGCCTGGAGCCGCATCCGAAGCGGCGCGTCGACGAGGCCACCGTCCTGCTCGGCGGGGTCGGCGTGCCGGTCGCCGACCTGTTCGCGGCCCTGCTCGGCGTCGTGGCCCGGGAGGCGGTCGCGACCGCCGGTCTGCTGCCGCCGGCCGTGCTCACCTACCCGGCGGCCTGGGGCGCCCCGCGCCGCGCCGTGCTCACCGACGCGCTGGCCAAGGCCGGCTGGCCGGCCGACAGCCGGCTGGTGCCCGAGCCGGTCGCCGCCGCGCGCTACTTCGCGGACGTGCTGCGGCGCCCGATCCCGGTGGGCGCGTCGCTGGCCGTCTTCGACTTCGGCGGCGGCACCCTCGATGTGGCCGTGGTCCGTCATGAAGGCGCCGGGCCGGGCCGGTTTGCCGTCACGGCCTCGGGCGGGGCGGATGACCTCGGCGGCCTCGACCTCGACGCGGCCCTCGTCGATCACCTGGGCAAGACGCTGGCCGGCGCCGAGCCCGAAGCGTGGCGGCGCTTGACCGAGCCGGTGACGCTGGCCGAGTGGCGGGCGCGGCGACAGTTCTGGGAGGACGTGCGCGGCGCCAAAGAGATGCTGTCGCGCAGTTCGTTCGCACCGGTGCCGGTGCCGGGGGTCGAGCACGCCGTCCACCTGACCCGGGACGAGCTCGAGGCCGCCGCCGACCCGCTGGTCCGCCGCGGCGTCACCGAGGCGGCCGCCGTGATCGCCGCCGCCGGGCTCCAGCCCACCGAGTTGGCCGGATTGTTCCTGGTCGGCGGCTCGTCCCGGGTGCCGCTGGTGGCCCGCCTGCTGCACGGGGAGCTCGGTGTCGCGCCGACGGTCCTCGAGCAGCCCGAGCTTCCGGTCGCGGAGGGCGCCTTGCTCGCCACCGAGGGTGCGGTCTTTTCCGGCGGCGCCACCGCCGGCGCTACCGCCGGCGCCGCCGCCGGGCCGCCGCGCTTCGCCTCGGGGGTCGCCACCACGGCGACGCCGACTCCCAGGCCCTCGACCGTCGACGGAAATCCGCCGCCGATCACCGATACCCGGGCGCAGTCGGCCGCTGTTCCGGCTTCACCCGCCCGCGCTTCGGACGTCACTGACGAACGGCTCAAGGCCGAGCCCGTCGATCCCTGGGCGACCGGCGAGGCGGCCGCGCTTGCCGCCGGCCACGTGGCCCCCACCTCCGTGCCGCCATCTACGCCGCATTCGCCGCCCCCGCATTGGCAACAAGGCGGCTCCCTCGGCGGAGGCTTCGCCGCGCCCGGAACCCAGCCGCCAGTCCCGGGCCACGACCTTCCTCCCGGCAGGGGCTTCGCCGCCCCCGGAACCCAGCCGCCGGTCCGGGGCCACGACGTTCCCGCCGGCGGCTGGGTCCCGGGCGCAACCACCCCCGCAGCGGCCCCGGCACGCCGTGGACTCGGCAAACGCGCGTACATCGGCATGGGTTTGATCTTGATCTTGGGGTTGGTCGCGGGCGGTGTGGCTCTCCTCCGGCCGAACGGGAAGATCAGCTACCAGCCGCTCAGCGAGCCGCGGCGAATTGCCCCGATTGTGCCGGTCAGCTCGGATTGGTCGGACGCCGAGATTCTCGACGGGCGCGCCTATTTCGCCAGCTCGGACTCCGAGACCGGGTCGGCGGGCGTCGTGGCGATCGGCGTGGGCGACTCGAAGCCGGCCTGGACCAGCACCGCGGCGGGGAAGGCGGCCCGCTGGAAGTCGATGATCGCGCTGCCGGTGGGAGTGGCGCTGTTCACCGACGTCGATTCGACCACCAGCAAACGGCGCGTCGCGGTGCTCGGCAAGAAGGACGGGGCCCTGCTCTGGGAGCGGACCATCGGCAATGACGATCCGGTGCTGTTCGCCGGGGACAGCGCGGTGCTCGCCGACCGCGACGGGCACCGGCTTGTCGGGCTCGGGCTCAGCGACGGCCGCGAGCGCTGGTCGGTTCCCGACCCGCGGAGCACGTACGCGGCGGACACCCACGTGATCACCGTGACCACTCCAAAGGACCTCGCCGGACCCGCCACCGTCTTCGGCCGGCCGTTCGAACCCGACTTCGCCGACGACGCGCGCATCGTGCAGATCGGGGCGGACAAGTCGGCGCGGGTGATCGACGCCGACAGCGGCAAGGTGCTGACCTCCCGGCAGAACGTGGCCGAGCCCGACGACGAGGTGGTCGCGCACAACGGCCGGCTCATCGTGCTGCAGCCCGACGACCAGCGGATCGTCGCGTACGACCTGGAGAAGTTCGGCGAACCGCGGGTGCTCTACACGACCCAGGAGCAGAACAGCCAGATGAAGGACGTCACCCCGTGCGGCGACGACCGGGTCTGCTTCGACGAGGAGATCGGGTACGACGGGAAGACCGCGACCGTGGTGGCGCTGGATGTCGCCAAGGGGAAGCAGCTGTGGCGCTACCGCCTCGCGAACACCGAGACGATCGTGCCCGTCGGCGAGGCGCTGCTGGTCACGACCACGACGCCGGACATGACGCTGCTCGACGCCGACGGCGGCAAGGTCTGGACCCACGCGGGCGAGGCGGCCCGGCTCAACGACAACAACCTGCTGGAGTTCTCGAAGCAGCTCAACCGGACGCCGGGCGAGACCGCGCTCTACGGCCGGCGGCTCGGGGCCGAGGCGGTGCCGCTGGGGTCGTTCGCCGACGTCCGCTCCGACACCTGCTCGTGGGACACGTCGATGCTGGCCTGCGTCGCCGAGAAGGACTTCGTGCTCCAGCGGTTCGCCCACTGAAAAGGGCGGCCCCCGACGGGGACCGCCCTACCTCAGCCGATCAGTTTCAGATGCGCTTGCCGGACTCCGCGTTGAACACGTGGATGCCGTTGGCCTGCGGCCGCACGAAGACGGTCTCACCCATCGACGGCATGTGCCGGCGGTCGGTGCGGACCACGAAGCGCTCCGAGCCACCGTCGAGGTCGGCGTGGCCGTAGACGTTCGCGTCCGAGCCCAGGTCCTCGACCAGGTCGACCACGATCGGCAGCGCGCCCTCGGCCTCGGACACCAGGTCGGCCGCCTCGGGACGGAAGCCGATGGTGACCTTGCCGCCGCTGTTCTGCGCCGCCGCGACCTGCTCGCGGGTCAGCGGGATGGTCGTCGCGGCGAACTTGGCGCCCGACTCGGTCAGCGGAACGGTCTTGATGTTCATGGCCGGGGAGCCCATGAAGCCGGCGACGAAGACGTTGCCGGGGGTGTCGTAGAGCGCCCGCGGGGTGTCGACCTGCTGGAGCACGCCGTCCAGCATGACCGCGACCCGGTGGCCCATGGTCATGGCCTCGACCTGGTCGTGGGTGACGTAGACGGTGGTGACGCCCAGCTTGGCCTGCAGCGTGGCGATCTGCGAACGAGTCTGGACGCGGAGCTTGGCGTCGAGGTTCGACAGCGGCTCGTCCATGAGGAACACCTGCGGCTCACGCACGATCGCGCGGCCCATCGCGACACGCTGGCGCTGGCCACCGGAAAGCGCCTTCGGCTTGCGCGACAGGTACTCGTCCAGCTGCAGGAGGGCCGCCGCCTCCTTGACCCGCCGGTCGATCTCGGCCTTCGACGTCTTGCGCAGCTTGAGGGCGAAAGCCATGTTCTCGTACACCGACATGTGCGGGTAGAGGGCGTAGTTCTGGAAGACCATCGCGATGTCGCGGGACTTGGGCGGCAGGTTGGTGACGTCCTTGCCCTCGATCAGGATGCGGCCCTTGTCGACGTCCTCGAGGCCGGCGAGCATGCGCAGGCTCGTGGACTTACCGCAACCGGAGGGGCCGACCAGAACCAGGAACTCGCCGTCGCCGATCTCGAGATTGAGCTCGTTGACGGCCGGACGCTCTGACCCCGGGTAGATCCGGGAGGCGTGGTCATAAGTGACGGTGGCCATGGTGAAGCGACTTCCTTTCCACCGGCAGGAACGTGCCGGACGATCCGAGTGGAAGAAACAGTGCTGTAAACGTAAATGTTTTTCCGCGACCTGCCAAGGTGGCCGCTAAGTACTGAGACGTTATGCTGACCCCCGCGCCCCTGTAGCTCAGCTGGCCAGAGCACCCGTCTTGTAAACGGGAGGTCGTCGGTTCGATCCCGACCGGGGGCTCGCCGCCGCGTTTCCCTGCCTGCGGAAAGCGCAGGCCGGGGCGGCTCGCATGCTTACCTGGGGGCCGAGCCCCCAGACCCCCACGTTCCAAATGGTTACGGTGGTGCGTGGTCTCGCTATCGAAGGCGCCCGCCCGCGTTCGTTCGTACGCCTTCGTGAAGGGCCGAGCGTTACTGGTCGTATGTGCGGCGGCGGGCTACCTCGGCCAGGGTTACGGCGGCGGCTACGCTGGCGTTCAGGGACTCTACGTCTGAGGCCATGGGGATGCTTACGCGCAGGTCGCAGGTCTCGCCTACCAGGCGGGAGAGGCCGCGGCCCTCGGAGCCGACCACGACCAGCAGCGGGCCTACGGCGGCCTCCAGTTGGTAGAGGTCGGTCTCGCCGTCGGCGTCGAGGCCGATCGCGGTGAAGCCGGCCTTCTGGGCCGACTTGATGGCCCGCGTCAGGTTGACCACCTGGGAGACCGGCACGCGGGCGGCGGCGCCGGCGCTCGTCCGCCAGGCGGTGGCGGTGATGCCGGCGGCGCGGCGCTCGGTCATGAAGACGCCGTGGCCGCCGAAGGCCGCGACCGACCGGATCACCGCGCCGACGTTGCGGGGGTCGGTGACGCCGTCCAGGGCGACCAGCAGCGGGGCCGTCTGCTCGAGCGACGCGGCGACCAGGTCGTCGAAGTCCTCGTACGCGAACGGCGGCACCTGCAGGCCGATGCCCTGGTGCAGCACGCCGCCGGTCATCCGGTCGAGCTCGTGCCGGCCGATCTCCAGGATCGGGATGCCGCGGTCGCCGGCGGTGCGGACGATCTCGGCCACCCGCTCGTCGATGTCGATGCCCTGCGCCACGTAGAGAGCCGTGGCCGGGACCGCCGCGCGCAGCGCCTCGACCACCGGGTTACGGCCGAGCAGCAGCTCCGGCCCCTCCTTGGTGGGGTTCGAGCGGCGGCCGGGCGCCACCCGCGGGCCGCCCCGGCCCGGGAACCCGCGCTGCGGCACCGGACGGCCGGTGTTGCGGCCGCCGCGGCCCCACGTGGTGTCCTTGGAGCCGGGCATGCCGACCTTGGGCGCGCGGCCCTCGGCGGCCGCCGCCCGGCGTTCCTTGTCCTGCTTGCGGGCGGTCTTGTCGGGCAGTTTCTCGGTGCCCGAGTAGCCCTTGTGCCAGGGCCGCTCGTCGGCCGGCAGGGTGCGGCCGCGGCCCTTGAGGCTGTCCCGGTTCTTGCCGCCGGAGCCCTTGACCGCGCCCTTCTTGGCGACCGTCCGCTTACTTACATTTCGGGAGTTACCCGGCATCAGTGCTCTCCTACCGTCCATCGCGGCCCGGCCGGAGTGTCCTCCACCTGAATTCCCGCGTTCTTCAATTGATCCCGTACGGCGTCGGCCGCCGCCCAGTCTTTGCGGGCCCGCGCCTGCGCCCGCTGCTCCAGCGCCAGCTTGACCAGGGAGTCGACCACCGGCTTGAGGTCGCTCTTGGTCTCGCCGCCGCTCCACGCCGGGTCGAGCGGGTCGAGGCCGAGCACGCCCAGCATCGCCCGCACGGCGGTGAGCGAGCCGCGGATGCCGGTCTCGTCGCCGGACGCCAATGCGGTGTTGCCCTCGCGGATCGTGTCGTGCACGACGGCCAGCGCGGCCGACGTGTTGAGGTCGTCGTTCAGCGCGGCGGCGAACGAGGGCGGCACGTCCTTGGGACGGCCCGGGCCCACGACCTCGGCGGCCCGCTGCACGAAGCCCTCCATCCGCCGGTACGCCACCGCGGCCTCGCGCAGCGACTCGTCCGAGTAGTCGATGCGCGAGCGGTAGTGCGGGCTGGCCAGGTAGTAGCGCAGCTCGACCAGGCGGATGCCCATCGCCTGCACCGCGGCCACGTCGATCACGTTGCCCAGCGACTTGCTCATCTTGGCCTCGCCGAGGTTGAGCAGCGCGTGGTGCACCCAGTAGCGGGCGAAGCCGAGGCCGGCCGAGCGGGACTGCGCGATCTCGTTCTCGTGGTGCGGGAAGGTCAGGTCGAGGCCGCCGCCGTGGATGTCGAACTCGTCGCCGAGGTAGCGCCGGGCCATCGCCGAGCACTCGATGTGCCAGCCGGGACGGCCCCGGCCCCAGGGTGACGGCCAGGACGCGTCGAGCGGCTCGTCGGCCTTGACGCCCTTCCACAGCGCGAAGTCGCGGTAGTCGCGCTTGTCCGGCTCGCCGCCGTCGGTCGGCGGCCGCATCTCGTCCGGGTTCTGCCCGGAGAGAGCGCCGTACTCCCGGTACGACGGCACGTCGAAGTAGACGTCGCCGTTCCCACCGGCGGCCGGGTAGGCGTGCCCGAGCTCGACGAGCGTGCCGATCAGCTCGTGCATCTCCGGGATGTGCCCGGTGGCCAGCGGCTCGTAGGTCGCCGGCAGCACGTTGAGGTCGCGGTAGTTCGAGTCGAGGACGAGCTTGTTCGCGTACGCGATCGCCCAGAAGGGCCGCCCGGAAGCGTTGGCCTTGTCGAGGATCTTGTCGTCGACGTCGGTGATGTTGCGGACGAAGGTGACGTCGTGGTTGGTGTGCAGCAGCCAGCGCCGCAGCACGTCATAGTTCACCGCCGAGCGCAGGTGGCCGATGTGCGGCGTCGACTGCACGGTGAGACCACACAGGTAGATCCCGACCTGACCGGGCGTCTTCGGGACGAAGTCCCGGACGGATCGGGTCGCGGTGTCGTACAAGCGGAGCGTCACCGTACAAGGGTAGCGACCCGGCGAAATCGAGTTATCCACAGCCTTGCTCCCGCCCTGGGTCAAGTCCGCCACGACGTGTACGCCGATGCCCGTCTCGCGCCGGACCATGAGCTGGCATGCCGTGCCGCTCTCGCCCGCCTGCCCCCGGGCACGGTCCTGGCCGGGCGGTCGGCGGCCGTCCGATACGGCGTGCGGCACGCGGCGACCTACACCGACGACGTGCACGTCATCGCCCAGCCCCGGCCCGCATAGGCGCCCAGCGTGGTCTGCGGGTGCACCACGTCGCCCTGGACGCCGGCGAGACGACGCCCGGTTCCATGCTCGCCACCACCCCGGCTCGGACGGCTTGTGACCTGGCGAGATGGCTCACCCCGCTCGAGGCCGTCCCGATCGTCGACGGCCTGATGCGGCTTCATCTGGTGACGCCCGAGCAGCTCGGCCGGCTGGCACCGCCCGCGCGCCCGGCCCACGACGCGGCCATTTCCGGGAAGCGGCCGCTAATCGGGCCCGCGACGCGGCCACTTCCTGGAAGTGGCCGGCTCCCGGGTTACGGGCGCGTCATGCGGAGCACGTCCAGGGCCTCGTCCAGCTGCTGCTCGGTGAGGCGTCCCTCGGCGACGTGACCACGCTCGATCACCAGCTCGCGGATGGTCCGGCCGGAGGCGAGCGCGGCCTTGGCGATCGCGGCGCCCTCCTCGTAGCCGATGAAGCGGTTGAGCGGGGTGACGATCGACGGCGATCCCTCCGCGTACGCGAGGGCGACGTCGACGTTCGCCTCGAGGCCGGCCACGCAGCGGTCGGCGAGCAGCCGGGCGGCGTTGGTCAGCAGCCGGATCGACTCGAGCAGGTTGCGGGCCATCACCGGCAGCATCACGTTGAGCTCGAAGTCGCCCTGGGTGCCGGCGAACGCCACGGTCGCGTCGTTGCCGATGACCTGCGCGCAGACCTGGCGCACCGCCTCCGGCACCACCGGGTTCACCTTGCCCGGCATGATCGACGAGCCCGGCTGGAGGTCGGGCAGCCGCAGCTCGCGCAGGCCGGCCCGCGGTCCCGAGCCCATCCAGCGGATGTCGTTGACGATCTTGTAGAGGCTCACCGCGATCGTGCGGAGCTGGCCGGACGCCTCGACCAGGCCGTCCCGCGCACCCTGGGCCTCGAAGTGGTTGCGGGCCTCGGTCAGGGGCAGGCCGGTCGACTCCCGTAGCCGCTCGATCACCGCGGGGGCGAACCCGGGCGGGGTGTTGACGCCGGTCCCCACGGCGGTGCCGCCCAGCGGCAGCTCGGCCAGGCGGGGAAGGGTGGCCTCGATGCGCTCGATCCCGGCCGCGACCTGCGCCGCGTACCCGGAGAACTCCTGACCGAGGGTGACCGGTGTCGCGTCCATGAGGTGCGTCCGCCCGCTCTTGACCACCTCGGCCCAGGCCTCGGCCTTCTCGCTCAGCGCGGCATGCAGGTGGCGCAGCGCCGGGATCAGGTGCGCGACGACGGCCTCGGTGGCGGCCAGGTGGATCGAGGAGGGGAAGACGTCATTGCTCGACTGCGAGGCGTTGACGTGGTCGTTCGGGTGCACCGGCCGGCCCAGCTCGCGCGCGGCCAGGGTGGCGATGACCTCGTTGGCGTTCATGTTCGAGGAGGTGCCCGAGCCGGTCTGGAAGACGTCGATCGGGAACTGGTCCTCGTAACCCCCACCGGCCACGTGCGCCGCGGCGGTCGCGATGGCTTTGGCGAGATCCTCATCCAGTACGCCGAGGGCGGCATTGACCTGCGCGGCGGCACCCTTGATCCGGGCCAAGGCCGCGATGTGGGCCGGCTCCAGCCCGCGCCCCGAGATCGGGAAGTTCTCGACCGCCCGCTGCGTCTGCGCCCGCCACAGGGCGTCGGCCGGCACCCGGACCTCGCCCATGGTGTCTTTTTCGACCCGATAGCCACTCTGCTCGGTAGTCACGACACCATCGTCCCTCGCTCGGTCGCGGGCTGCAGTTGATCCGCGCCACCCTGGTCGCCGCGAAGCGCGGCCAGCCGCCGCTCGACGTCGGCCAGCTCCGGCGCGCCCAGCTCGGCGAAGGTGTCCCGGGCCAGCTCCCAGAAGCGCCGCGCCTCCCCGGGATCGTCGGCGCAGTCGCCGAGGCCGATCCGCGCCTGCGCCGCCGGGTAGGGCAGCCGCATCTGGTGCGCGAGCCGGAATGCCTCCTCGAACATCTCCCGCGCCGCCGACCGGTCGCCCAGGGCCAGCAGCGTGAACCCGAACGAGCAGCGGAACCGGGACTCCTGATGCGGGTCGTGGTTACTGAGCGCGAGCGCGATGGCCTGCCGGTGCCGGTCGACCGCCTCGTCGAGCCGGCCCTCGATCCGCAGCATCCGGGCCACCTCGTCCTGCCCGTCGGCCGCGCCGTACGAGTACCGCACCCGCTCGTAGAGCCGAAGCGCCAGCTCGATCTGCCGGAGCGCCTTGTCGACGTGCAGCACGCCGATGCGGTGCTTGAGCACGGCCAGGTTGAGCAGGCTGTCCACGAGCTGGGTCATGTCGCTGAGCTCGGACTGTGCGAGCAGCCGCAGCCGGTAGTAGCGGATCGCGTCGTCGATGTTGCCGAGGCAGACGCTGCACAGCGCCAGCAGGTTGAGCCGGGTGTTCGACTCGGCGCCGCCCCGCCGGTTGGAGGCGTGCCGCTCGCCGATCAGTACCAGCTCCATCGCCTTGCGCCAGCGCCCGGCCTGGTAGTGCATGCCGGCCAGGTTGCCGAGGCCGATCGAGACGCCGTCCCGGTCGCCGATCTCCTCCCGGATCCGGATGCTCAGCTCGAGCAGCGCGATGGCCTCGTCGACCTCGGCCCGGCGGTAGTGGGCCGAGGCCAGATAGTTGGCCACGGTGGCGATGGCCCACCGGTCGCCCGCCTGCTGGGTGACGGCCAGCGCCGTACGGTAAAGGCTCGCCACGTCATCGATGTAGCCGCGCGTCCAGAGATAGCGCCACGCCGCTCGCGGGATCTGCCAGGCGTACTCGGGCCGGCCGGCCGCGATCGCCGCATCCAGGAACAACGGCAGGTTGCGCCGCTCGCGCTCGAGCCGGGCCGCCGGATCGTCCAGCGCCTCGACCAGGTCGGGCCGCAGCGGCGCCGGCGAGCGCAGGTCGCGGTCGAGGTTCATCCGCACCCCGCCGGCCGTGGTCGCGATCGCCGCGTGCAGCTGCTGGTCGAGCAGGCCGACCAGGGCCTCGTGGCGCTGCTCCTCCCCCAGCTCGGCGGCCAGCGCGGCCGCGAACTCGCGCAGCAGGTCGTGCAGCCGGTAGACCTCGGGCTCGGGCTCCTCGACCAGGTGCACGTCGACCAGGTCGTCGAGCGCGTCCCGGGCGTCGTCGATCGGCAGCCCGGTCAGCCCGGCCACGGCCGGCGCGTCGAAGTCGGCGCCCGGGTAGAGGCCGAGCAGCCGGAACACCCGTTGCGGCCCGGGCGGCAGCTGGCTGTACGAGACCGCGAACGCGTCGGCCACCGAGCGGTCCTCGGCCGCCAGCTCGGGCAGTGCCGAGGCGCCGAGCCGGCGCAGCAGGTCGGCGACCCGCCACCGCGGCCGGTGCGCGAGCCGGGCCCCGGCCAGCCGCAGGGCCAGCGGCAGCCCGCCGCAGCGCCGCACCACCTCGAGCGCGGCCTCGGGCTCGGCCTCGATGCGGTCGCCGGCGATCCGGGCCAGCAGCGCCACCGCCTCGCGCTCGGCCAGCACGTCCAGCGACTCGGGGTGAACACCGTCGAGGCCGGCCAGCCGCCGCCGGCTGGTGACCAGCGCGAGGCTGCCGGGCGTGGTCGGCAGCAGGTCGGCGAGCTGGGCGCTGAACGCCACGTTGTCGAAGAGCACGAGCGCACGGCGGCGGGACAGCTCGGTCCGCCACAGCCCGACCCGGTCGACGAACGACGACGGGATCCGCTCGGGGTCGACGCCGAGCTGCCGCAACAGGACGAGCAGCGCCTCGGCCGGCCCGATCGGCTGCTCGGCGCTGTGCCCGTGGAGGTCGACGAAGAGATGCGCGTCCGGGTAGCGGTCGCCGACCAGCGCGGCCACGTGCAGCGCCAGCGTCGTCTTGCCGCTGCCGGCCATCCCGTCGATGACGGCGATCACCGGGCACCCGGACTCGGCGTGGTCGATCGCACCGACCAGCCGGCTCACCTCGTCGTCCCGTCCGGTGAAGTCGCCGACCGTACGGGGAAGGCAGCGCACCCGGGAGGTCGTGCTCTCGACGTCCGGCAGCCGCCCGGTGAGGATCTGCTGATGCAGGTCGCGCAGCTCCCGGCCGGGCTCGATACCGAGCTCGTCGCGCAGCACCTCGCGGGCCCGGCGGTACTCGGCGAGCGCGTCGGCCTGCCGCCCCGAGCGGTAGAGGGCGACCATCAGCTGCCCGCGCAGCCGCTCCCGCAGCGGGAACCGCTCGACCAGCCCGGACAGCTCGCCGACCAGCTCGCGCTCGCGGCCGGCGCCCAGCTCGAGGTCGACCCAGTCCTCGGTGGCGGCGGCCCGGTGCTCGTCGAGCACGGCCGCCGCGCGCCGCACGGCCGGGCTGTCGATCTCGACGAGCGCCGGGCCGCGCCACAGGTCGAGGGCCCGGCGCAGCAGCGCGGCGTCGCCGCCGGCCCGGGCCTCCGCGGTCAGCCGGGCGAAGACCAGCGAGTCGAGCTCGTCCGGGCCGACCCGCAGCCGGTAGCCGGCCGGATCGGTGGCGATCGCCTCCGGGGGCAGCACCCGCCGCAGCCGGGAGACGCAGGCCTGCAGCTGGGAGCGGGCGGTCGACGGCGGATCCTCGCCCCAGACCGCGTCGACCAGCTCGCCGAGGCTGACCACGCCGTCCGGGTCGAGCAGCAGCATGGCGAGCACGACCCGGTCCCGGCCGGACGCCACCGCGACCGGCGCGCCGTCGGCGCCGACCGAGAGAGGTCCGAGGATCCGGTAACGCAACCCGCTCAGGCTCCGGCCACCGCCGGTAGCACCCGGTCACGTTCCGCCATGATCGCCACTTGCTGTCCATCGCCGGTGACGGACAGTGGCCCAAAAATGCGATACCGCAAGGGAGCCACTCCGATCCGTGAATATGCCCTCCGAGGGTAGCCGAGCAAGCGATAGCGGATCGACAGCGATCTGATAGTGCGAGACGGCACGATTTACAGGCGTCGCTCCACCGCGGATGTTCCCAAGGCATCGCCCCAGCGCGGTGGGGCGCGCACGTGGTACGGGGGACATGCAGCCCGCCCGTGTGGTCGCACACGGGCGGGCTGTTCGTATCTCGTATCGCGATGATCACTCTCGGTTGGACGGGACGCGCGGCGGAACGTAACGTCGGCGGGGTTCGCACGTCCCCCGACGAGAAGGATCTCCTCATGCGACGCGCCATCCTGGCCGTGATCGCGGGCGGCGCCATCCTGGCCGTCTCCGCCTGCGACTCCGACGCGGATGCCACGCCCGAGGCGGCTGCACCGTCCCGTACGGCGCCGACGGCCGCGGTGAGCACGCCGGCCGCGCCCGACTATTCGGCCAACACCACCCAGGTCTGCGGCAAGCTCAAGACGCTCTACACGGTCGAGCTCCGCGCATTCGGCACGGCGATGGGCAAGATGGTCACCTACAAGGAGGCCAAGCAGACCGCCGACGCCGAGAAGGCCGAGGCCACCGCGGCCGGCCAGCTGAAGGCGGCGGCCACGAAGATTCGCAAGGAGACGGCCGCGGCCGAGGACCCGACCTTCCAGGCGGCCGGCAAGGTCTCCGCGTCGAAGCTGGAGAGCAGCGCCGCCGACCGCCGGTACATGGACAAGGTCAAGACGCTCGCCGACCTGAACAAGACCGTCGAGGCCCAGTTCACCGAGTGGTTGACCCCGGTCGCCGGCTACTGCGGGTCGTAGCCTTCTCGCCGCCACCGCCCTGCAGAAGGCCGGAGGGCGCACGTCGTCAGGCAGCGTTGATGATATTCAGGACGTTTCGGGCGGCAAAGACTCGTCCGTACCTTCGGCCCGTGCGTTCCTCCAGGATTCCTAACTGGACGAGCCGCCCGATTGCGGTGTTCGCCGCCTGATACGACACTCCGTATCTTTCGGCGGTGGGCCGGGCTGTGATCAGCGGGTAACCGAACATGTCTTCGACGATCCGGACGGCTACGCCGCGAATGTCCGCATCCAGGAGTTGCGCCAGCGTCGTGTCTCGCCAGTCATGGAGCGCGTCGATCTTCTCCACGCCCCGGACCGCCTGCGCTCGCACGGCTTCGGAGAAGAACCGGATCCAGGGCTCAAAATCGCCGGTCGCGCTCACGGCGAGTAGATGATCCTGATACTGGCGCCGCCGTGCCTCCAGCCAGGGGGAAAGGTTCAGTACCGGTACCCGCAGCTCGCCCTGGTGAGCCAGTTGCAAGACGCAAACCAGACGGCCAAGCCGGCCATTGCCGTCATTGAACGGGTGCAGCGTCTCGAACTGGTAGTGACCCAGCGCCATCTTGATCACCAGAGGGATCGTGTCTTTGGCCATGAGCCACGACGCCCACGCGTCGACGCCCGCACGTAGCTGATCCCCCGGGGGCGACGGCACGAACCGTGCGTCATCCACCCGACCGCCGCCCGCGCCGATGAACACCTGGCCGGTTCGAAGGCGCCCCGCGTCATGCGAATCGCCGCGAGTCCCCCGTACGACGATCTTCTGCAACTGCTCGAGCATCCCGACCGTGATGGGCTTGTCCTTGATCCATTCGAACGCCAGTTCGGCCGCCTCGACGTAGTTGTGCACCTCCGCAACAGAGGCGGTGAGCTGGTTGCGTTTGAGGAAGTCAGCTTCAAGGACGTCGTCAAGCGCCGCGTAGGTGCCTTCGAGCGCGGACGTACTGACGGCCTCCTGCCGGATTGCCGGGCGCGCGAGGAGCCCCGGATTGGGCAGCCGAAAGGCGGCTTGGTCAAGGCGCGCCACCGCCACCGACGCCTCGGTAACTGCCAGATAGGTCTCCTGAGACAGGCTGAGCTTCGTCGGCAGCGGGTCCGGGATGAAGGCCGAGCAGTCGTAGTTCTCGTTGAACCGCGGATCCCATCCGGAAATTTGGACTAGGTAGCCCACAGGAGACGATCGGAACGTTGCGTCATCCATAGTTTTGAAGTAAAGCACGAAAAACTTGAAAAGTAGAACCTAGTTTTGAAGTCGAGAGATCGCTTGCGCCCAAGATTCCAAGTATTTCCGGGCCCGCTTTAAATTACAGCCGTGAAATTCAACCACGCTCTGTAAGCTCGTGGGAACCGACCTCGGATCAGAGTCGATACAGCGCGAACGGTGCGTCCGGGTGGATGCCCGGCTCGCCCTCGACCAAGCCGGGCCGCCGGATGATGCCGGCCAGGCGCATGCCGAGCCGTTCCATCACCGCCCGGGACGCGCCGTTGTGGACCTCGGTGAAGGCCACGATCGGCAGCTCCGGGAAGTGCTCGCCGGCCCAGGCGATCGCCGCCCGGCCGAGTTCGGTCGCGTAGCCGCGGCCGGTCAGCGCGTCCCGCACGACCCAGCCCAACTCGAGCACCGTCGTGCCGTCCAGCTCGATCCGGGTGAAGCCGCCCCGGCCGACGAGCGAACCGTCCGCGACGTCGCGCGCCATCCACTTGGCCACGCCGGCGGTCGACCAGCGGCGGGCCATGGCCACGGCCCAGGCCGCCACCGACTCCGGCGTCCAGGGACCGGTCCATCGGGCGACGATCGGATCGCCGTACAGCAGCAGAAGGTCTTCGATGTCCTCCGGGCCGACCGGGGTCAGCCGGAGCCGGGCGGTGCGGACCGAGGTGGTCAGGGTCGGGCGCCGATCCGCAGCACCGGGTTGGGCTTGGTCACCTCGGCGAAGAAGTCGTTGCCCTTGTCGTCGACGACGATGAAGGCCGGGAAGTCCTCGACCTCGATCTTCCAGACCGCTTCCATGCCGAGCTCCGGGTACTCCAGGACCTCGACGTGGCGGATGCAGTCCTGGGCCAGCCGCGCGGCCGGGCCGCCGATCGAGCCGAGGTAGAAGCCGCCGTGGGTCTGGCAGGCCCGGGTCACCTGGGCCGAGCGGTTGCCCTTGGCCAGCATGACCAGCGAGCCGCCGGCCGCCTGGAACTGCTCGACGTACGCGTCCATCCGGCCGGCCGTGGTCGGGCCGAACGAGCCCGACGCGTACCCCTCGGGGGTCTTGGCCGGCCCGGCGTAGTAGACCGCGTGGTCGCGCAGGTACTGCGGCATCGGCTCGCCGGCCGCCAGGCGCTCGGCGATCTTCGCGTGGGCGATGTCGCGGGCGACCACCAGCGGGCCGGAGAGGGACAGGCGGGTCTTCACCGGGTACTGCGAGAGCTCGGCGCGGATCTCGGCCATCGGGCGGTTGAGGTCGACCCGGACGACCGGGCCCTCGTTCAGCTCGACGTCGGGCAAGAACCGGGCCGGGTCGGTCTCGAGACGCTCGAGCCAGACGCCGGACGGGGTGATCTTCGCGAGCGCCTGGCGGTCGGCCGAGCACGAGACGGCGATCGCGACCGGGCAGGATGCGCCGTGGCGGGGCAGCCGGATCACGCGTACGTCATGGCAGAAGTAACGCCCGCCGAACTGCGCGCCGATGCCGAAGTCGCGGGTCAGCTCGAGCACCGCGGCCTCGAGCTCGACGTCGCGGAAGCCGTGTGCCGCCATCGTGCCGTGCCGGGGCAGGTTGTCCAGGTACTTCGCGCTGGCCAGCTTGGCCGTCTTCAACGCGTACTCGGCGCTGGTGCCGCCGATGACGACCGCCAGGTGGTACGGCGGGCAGGCCGACGTGCCGATCAGCCGGAGCTTCTCGTCCAGGAACTCCATCATCCGCGCCGGGTTCAGCAGCGCCTTGGTCTCCTGGTAGAGGTAGCTCTTGTTGGCCGAGCCGCCGCCCTTGGCCATGAACAGGAACTTGTACGCGTCGGGCTGGCCGCCCGGGTCCTCCGCGTAGAGCTCGATCTGGGCCGGCAGGTTGGAGCCGGTGTTCCGCTCGTCCCACATGGTCAGCGGGGCCAGCTGGGAATAGCGCAGGTTGAGCCGGGTGTACGCCTGATAGACGCCCCGGGCGATGGCTTCCTCGTCGAGCCCGTCGGTCAGCACGTGCCGCCCGCGCTTGCCCATGACGATCGCCGTACCCGTGTCCTGGCACATCGGCAGCACGCCGCCGGCCGCGATGTTGGCGTTGCGCAGCAGGTCGAGCGCCACGAACCGGTCGTTCGCCGACGCCTTGGGGTCGTCGATGATCGAACGCAGCTGGGAGAGGTGCGCGGGCCGCAGGAAGTGCGCGATGTCGTGCATCGCCTCGGCGGTGAGCTGGGTCATCACGGCCGAGTCGACGGTCAGGAACCGGCGGCCGCCGGGACCGTGCACGACGTCCACACCCTCGTCGGTGACCAGACGGTACTCGGTCAGGTCGTCGCCGGTCGGCAACAGCGGCGAGTACGAGAAAGCGGCGCCTCTGCTCATGACGGGCAAGCCTAGGACAGCGGCCGGTCGGCGCGCGAACCGCTCCCACCGCGTCCCGGTACCAGTTCGGTCACTGCTTCGGTCACCGCTTCGGTCACCGCTTCGGTCACCGCTTCGGTCAAGCAAAGGGCAGGTAGGCCATGTCGCGGCCGTCGACGGCGATCATTCCGCCCGGCCCGGTGGCGAAAATTTTGGCGCTGGTGCGCACTTCGGCCATCAGGCGGCCGGTGGACGGCGAGAGCGCCACGACCCGGTCCGGCTTGGTGGTGGCGATGATCACCGCGTACGGGGTGAGAGCCGCCGAAGCGTTCGCTCCCGCCGCCCGGCTCCAGGTCGTCCGCCCATTGGCCAGCGACAGTCCGCGCAGGGTCCCCTTGTCGGCGCCGCGCACCACCGCGAAGCTGTCGTTGACCGCGACCACCTCCTCCCCCTTGGCGCCGTGCCACAGCACCCGCCCGTCGTGGGCCGCGATCAGCTCCTGCCGGCCGACCGGGTCGACGCCGAGCACGACGTCCTCGCCGCCGGCCGGGTCGCGGTCCTGCTTGCAGCTCGACCCGTTGCCGGCCGTCCGCAGGTTGAGACCGTCCCGCTGCCAGACCGTGCCGCCGCCGGGCGGATCGGTGGCGACCACGCCGAAGTAGCAGGTGCCGTCGGCCGCCGTCGCGGTCACCGTGAGCACCCGGCCGCCGGCCACCGCGACCCGCTGTCCCGAGCCCGGCTGGGCCGTCTGCACGAGCTTGCCGGTGGCGGTGTCGATCACCCGCACCTTACCGTCGTCGGGCAGCCCGACCAGCGCCGGCATCGGCCGCGGGCCGGCCACGTCGTCGTCGATCCCGCCCGAGGTCAACGGGTTGGTGTCGGGCAGGTCCGGGTTGGCGGCGTCGAGCACGAAGCCGATCCCGCCGGTGCTGACCCGCCAGCGGGTGTTGCCCCTGGTGTCCCAGGAGGTCAGCTCGCAGTCGCCGCCCTTGCCGCAGCGCAGGTCGAGGATGCCGGTGCGATAGGTCCAGACCGCGCTGGCCTCGGTGTCGGCTCGCCGAACCGCGCCGCTACGCGGGTCGACCACCTGGTAGCCGTGCTTGAGCAGGCGGCCGGTCACGACCACCGCGTCCGATCCCTCACCGGCCACCGCGGCCCAGTCGGCGTCGCTGCCCCACAGCTTGACCGCGGCGCCCAGCCCGTACGCCTCCACGGACGTCCGGTACTCGACCAGGACCGCGTCGTTGACGATGGTGACGCTCTGCGGGCTGCCGCCGATGGTCTGCTGCCACTGCGACGCACCCTCGGCGATCGGCCCGCTCGTGTTGATCCAGGCCCACACCTTGGGCCACGGGTTGAAGACGTGAGTGGTGGCCAGCACGACCAGCACCACGATGATGGTCAGCGCGTATCCTCGCCACGCACTGCCACCCGACGCCATGGCCGAGAGGCTAACGACGTCAATCACCCAGGCGATGGATCTCGATATGCCCGTGTCGATCACTTACGCCCGATACGCGGCGCCGCCTGTGGATAACTTCGAAGAAATGTCGGCAGTGGCTGCTCTACTGCACCCCACCCAAACGGGGTGGGCCGCGCCCACCCATTGGGGACGGGTTGCAGGCGCTGGCCAACGCCGTCGATTGCCGGCGGCCCGGTGCCTCCCCGCTCGGCGCCGCTCTGCAATCGCCGTCGCGGCTCGGCCTGCGCCGGCGTTGCCGCAATGGCGCCGCACGGAACGCTTTGCTCTGCTGACAGATACGCGCCGAAAATGACGTGCGTTCGTTTTCGGCCTGCTGGCCGGCGCCCGGCCATGGTTGGTGGGCGGGCGGGCCATGGTTGGCGGCGGGCGGCCATAGTGGGCGGCCGGCGGCCGGCGTCGGCGGCGGCGCGCCATGGTCGGCAGCGAGCGACGGACCTTGACCGGCGGAGCTGACGTCATGCCGAGCGAGAAAAGGGAACTGATCCGCGCCCGAGGACGCCGCCACCCTGGCCGTGTGGCGGCTAGCTAGACCGACTCGGCGCCGGGATGGGTCGCGCTACCAGCGCGGTGGGTTGGGCCGGCCGCGGAGGCCGCCCGCACCAGCGGCAGCGTTCGATACGGGATCAGCTCGGCCAGCGCGATGATCGTCGACGCGCGGACGATCCCCTCGTAGCCGACGATCTGGTCGATCACCCGCTGGAGGTCGGCGTTCGAGCGGGCGACGATCCGGCACAGCACGTCGCCGCTGCCGGTGATCGTGTGGGCCTCGAGGACCTCGGGGATGTCGGCCAGGTGCTCGGCGACGGCCGTGTGGCCGTACCGCTGGCTGAGCTCCAGGATCACGAAGCTCATCACCCCGAAGCCGATCGCCTCGGGGCTCACCTCGGGTCCGAAGCCCTTGATCGCGCCCCGCGCGATCAGCTTGTCCAGCCGGGCCTGCACCGTCCCGCGTGCGACGGCCAGCCGGCGGGAGAGCTCCAGCACGCCGATCCGCGGCTCCTCCCGCAACAGCGCGACGAGTTTTGCGTCCAGGCCGTCAAGCTGAACAGATTGCATAGTCATCCCGGCAAGGTACCGGACGAGTTGCGCAGACTGACCAACGGAAAACAGAACTGTTGCCCACCCGGAGAGGCAAGGGCAGCCTCGGCCCATGACGCAGATGATGGAACACTCGACCACCCAAGCCGACGTCTTCCCCGTCAAGGGCGTCGACTACCTGCAGTTCCTGGTGGGCAACGCGAAGCAGGCGGCCCACTACTACTCGACCGCGTTCGGCATGACCTGTGTCGCTTACCGCGGGCCCGAGCAGGGCTATCGCGATCACGCCGAATACGTCCTGGTCAGCGGCTCGGCCCGGTTCCTGCTCACGGGGGCGGTGCACGCCGGGGCGCCGGGCGCCGACCACGTCGCCAAGCACAGTGACGGCATCTACGACATCGCGCTCGAAGTGCCCGACGTCGACGCCGCCTACCTGCACGCGATCAACGCCGGCGCTCGCGGGGTCACCGAGCCGCACGACGTCAAGGACGAGCACGGCACGATCCGGATCGCGGCCATCGCCACGTACGGCGACACCATTCATTCCCTGGTCGACCGCTCCGGCTACGACGGACCCTTCATGCCCGGCTTCGTCACCCACGAGCCGATCATCGACCGTACGGCCGCGATCGAAGCCGGCCTCCAGCCCAAGCGCTACTTCCAGGCCGTCGACCACGTGGTCGGCAACGTCGAGCTCGGCAAGATGGACGAGTGGGTCGAGTTCTACGGCCGCGTCATGGGCTTCACCAACATGGCCGAGTTCATCGGCGACGACATCGCCACCGACTACTCGGCGCTGATGAGCAAGGTCGTCGCCGACGGCACGCGCAAGGTGAAGTTCCCGCTCAACGAGCCGGCCGTCTCCAAGCGCAAGTCGCAGATCGACGAGTACCTCGAGTTCTACGACGGCCCCGGCGCCCAGCACGTCGCGATCGCCACCAACGACATCCTGGCCAGCGTGGACGCGATGGCCGCGGCCGGCTGCGAGTTCCTGGACACGCCGGACTCGTACTACGACGACCCGGAGCTGCGGGCCCGGATCGGCACCGTGCGGGTGCCGATCGAGGAGCTCAAGAAGCGCAAGATCCTGGTCGACCGGGACGAGGACGGCTACCTGCTGCAGATCTTCACCAAGCCGGTGCAGGACCGCCCGACCGTCTTCTTCGAGCTGATCGAGCGGCACGGGTCGCTGGGCTTCGGCAAGGGCAACTTCAAGGCGCTGTTCGAGGCCATCGAGCGGGAGCAGGAGCTGCGCGGGAACCTGTAACGCGGGAACCTGTAAACAGCCCCTGGTGGTTAAGGTTTCCGCATGAGCTCGTTGCCCGCCGGCTGGTACAAGGACCCGGCCGACACCTCCACCCAGCGCTACTGGGACGGCGAGGGCTGGGTCGGTAAGGCCATCCCGGCCGACGCGGTGCCGCCCGACGGGCCGCCGCCGGTCGAGGAGGAGCCGCCGCCGGTCCCGGAGCCGGCCGCGCCGCTCCCGCCGGCGTCGCAACGGCCGCAACAGCCGCAACCGGCTCCGCCCGGGTGGGGCCCGATGCCTCCGCCCCCGCCCGGGTGGCAGCCGCCGCCGGGATGGCAGCAGCCGCCGTCGGGATGGCAGCAGCCGCCGCCGTGGCAGCAACTGCCGCCGGGCATGAGCCGGGCCGCCGTCTATCCGATGGCCGAGGCGCGCCCGCACGGCTTCGCGCTGGCCGGCCTCGGGCCGCGGCTGGTCGCCCGCCTGATCGACATCCTGGTCGTGCTGCTGCTGAACATCGTGGTGAACGGCTACTTCGGCTACCAGGTCATCAAGGAGTACGTGCCGTTCTACCGGGCGGTCGTCGACCAGATGGCCCGCGGCGGCAACGCGCTCGACGTACCGCAGCCGGACGGCAAGGCCGACGGCCTGATCTGGGCGATGCTGATCGTGGCGACGCTGTTGTGGCTGGTCTACGAGGCACCGGCGATCGCCGGCAGCGGGCAGACCCTGGGCAAGCGGATCATGCGGATCAAGGTCGTCGCGCTGGAGAACACCGAGCCGCTCGGCTTCGGCCGGGCGTTCGGCCGGTGGGCCCGGCTCGGCCTGTGGACGCCGGCCTGGGGCTGCTGCGGCGTCGGCCTGATCTTCCAGTTCATCGACTCGCTCTCGCCGACGCTGGACCAGCAGCTGCGGCAGGCGTTGCACGACAAGACGGCACGCACGGTCGTGATCGCGCTGCCGCCCCACGACCGGCAACCCGTCGACGCTTCGACCGGCGGCTCCGCGAAAGAAGAAGGACCACGATGACTCGCCTGACCCGTGCCGACCTCGACAGCCTCCCGGCGTACGTCCCGGGCCGTAACCTTGCCGATCTGACCCGCGAGCTCGGCATCGCCGAGGCGATCAAGCTCGCCAGCAACGAGGTGCCGTACGGTCCGCTGCCCGGCGTGGTCGAGGCGGTCACCGAGGCGATGGCGTCGGTGCACCGCTATCCCGACATGGGCGTGGTGGCGCTGCGCGACGCGCTGGCCGGGCGGTACGGCGTGGCCGCCGACCGGATCGTCACCGGCTGCGGCTCGGTGGCGCTGGCCGAGATTCTGGTCAAGGCGACCTGCCTGCCGGGCGACGAGATCGTGTACTCGTGGCGCTCGTTCGAGGCGTACCCGATCATCTCGGCCGGCGCGGGCGCGACCAGCGTGCGGGTGCCGAACACCGCCGGGCACGGGCACGACCTCGGTGCGATGGCCGACGCGATCACCGACCGGACCAGGCTCGTGATCGTCTGCAACCCGAACAACCCGACCGGCACCGCCGTCCGCAAGGCCGAGCTCGACCGGTTCCTCGCCGACGTGCCGTCCGATGTGCTCGTGGTGCTCGACGAGGCGTACCGGGAAATGGTCACCGACCCCGACGTGCCGGACGGCATCGAGACGTACGCGGATCGCCCTAATGTTTTGATCTTGCGCACGATGTCGAAGGCGTGGGGCCTGGCCGGGCTCCGGATGGGCTTCCTGGTCGCGCAGCCCGAGGTGGCCGCCGCGATCCGCAAGGTGCTCACCCCGTTCTCGACCAGTCTCGTGGCCCAGGCCGCCGCGCTGGCCGCGCTGAGCCAGGAGGACGAGGTCAAGCGCCGCTGCTCGCTGGTCGTCGCCGAGCGGGCCCGGGTCACCGAGGCGCTGCGCAAGCTGAGCGTGGACGTGCCGGAGAGCCAGGCCAACTTCGTCTGGCTTCCGCTGGGCGACAAGGCGGCGAGGTTCGGGGCGGTCTGCGAGGGCCGCGGCGTCATCGTGCGTCCGTTCCAAGGCGATGGCGTACGCGTCACGATCGGCACGCCGGAGGAGAACGACGCCTTCCTGGCCGCCGCCGAGGTCGCCCTCGACCAGATCTGACGGCTTCAGTGGATCGCGGCCAGCTCGGCCTCGACCGCCTCGTCGAGGCGGCTCGGGAAGACCTGCCGGGCGGTGACGACCAGGACCAGGGCCACCAGGGCGAGCCCGGCCGCGAGCAACGGAAGGGCGCCCAGGTGGCCGGCCCCGGTCACCCGCTCGCCGACCAGCGCGCCGCCGCCGATGCCGATCTGGAATGCCACGACGTAGACGGCCGACGCCGCGTCGCGGGCCCGGGGCGCGATGCGCAGCACGGTGGCGGCCAGGCAGACCGGGATAGCGCAGAACGCGCCGCCCCAGAGCAGCGTGGCCACGATCGTCGGCACCGGGCCGAGCACCGGCGCGAGCGAGCCGACCGCGACAGCCAGCACCGCGAGCAGGCTCGCCAGCGCCGGTCCGGGCCGGCGGTCGATCAGGCGGCCGACGGTGTAGGACGCGATCAGGGCGGCCGCGCCGTACCCGAGAAGCAACGCACTCAGCCCGATGCCCGCCAACCCACCGTCCCGCCGCACCAGCGGGGCGATGTAGGTGTACGCCGCGAAGTGGCCGATCACGAGCACACCGGTGATCGTGCAGAGCAGCGCCACCTTCGGGTCGCGGATGATCGTGATCGACGCGCGCAGCTGCGCCCCGAGCCGGGTGTTCCGGTCGTGCGGCAGCGGGTGCAGTTGGGGCAGCACCCGGGCCAGCAGCAGCACGCAGACCGCGCCGGCCGCGGCGACCACGCCGACCGCCACCCGCCAGCCCAGCCACTGGCCGATCGCGGTGCCGACCGGCACGCCGGCCACGATCGCCAGCGAGTTGCCGACGAAGACCAGCGCCGTGGCCCGGCCCGCCTGTCCCGGCGGGGCGAGGCGCGCGGTGATCGGCCCGATCACCGACCAGAAGACGCCGTGCGCGAGCGCGCAGACCAGCCGGGTCAGCGCCAGCACGAGGAAGCTCGGCGCGAACGCGGCGGCGCCCTGGGAGAGCACGAAGATCGCCATGCAGACCGTGATCAGCAAGTGCCGCGGCGCCCGCATGGTCAGCGCGGTCAGCGGGATCGTGCTCACCGCCGCCACCACCGCATAGCTGGTGAGCAGCAGTCCGACGTCCGACTCGGCCACGTGGAGACCGCTCGCGATCTGCGGGAGCAGTCCGACCGGCAGCGTCTCGGCGGTCACGAAGCAGAAGGCGGAGGCGCCGAGAACGGCCAGCGCCGGGCGGTTGAACGTCACCTCCGCAGGTTAAGCTCTAGATCCGAGTAAAAGAGAGAAACCGGATGTGACGACGCGCTCAACGGAACTTCTCCGAGTGGCACACACGCGCCCCGGCGTTACCCGGGCCGCCGCCGCCCGGCTGCTCGGCGTGGGCACCGGCGCGGCCACCGAGATCGTCGCCCGGCTCACCCAGCAGTCGCTGCTGGCCGAGGCGCCGGCCGCGCCCAACGGCAACCGGGGCCGGCCGACGACGGTTCTGGTGCCGCATCCGGCGGGTCCGCTCGTGCTGGCGGCGGCGATCACCCATGAGGCCTGGCGGGTCGACGTGGTCGAGCTGGGCGGCGCCATCTTGACGTCGGTGTCGGAGAAACACGCGGGCCAGGCATGGGGCGCGCTCACTGCGGCCGTCACCGCCGCGATCTCGGCGTTCCAGCGCACGTACGCCGGGAGGCTGCGGGCCATGGGCGTCTCGGTACCCGGCACGGTCAGTCCGGACCTGCGCCTGGACGCAAGCAACCTCGGCTGGCACGACGCCGATTTGACCGCCCTGTGGCCGGGCCCGGTCGTAGTCGCCGGCCCCGCCGCCGCGCCCGGCCCGGTCTCCGCAGGCAGCGCGGCTGCCGCGATCGGGCATGGCCCGGTCTTCATGGCCGGCGCCACCCCGGTCTTCATGGCCGGCAACGATGCGACGCTGGCCGCCTCGGCCGAGTCCCATCGTGGCGCCGCGGTGTCGGCCACGGTCGCGCTGCACCTACGCATCGAGGGCGGCCTCGGCGGCGCGGTGGTCGACCACGGCAACGTCCTGCTCGGCGCCCGCGGCGCCGGCGGCGAGTTCGGCCACATGCCGTTCGGCGACCCCAGCATCGGCTGCCCGTGCGGCGCGCACGGCTGCTGGGGCACCGCGGTCGACGGAACGGCCCTGGCCCGCCTGCTCGGCCAGACCGACCCCCCGCCCGACCCGGTCACCTACGCCCGCCGCGTCATAGCCGCCACCGGCAGCCGGGAGCGCACGGCCGTCCGAACCGTCGCGGCCGCCCTGGGACGAGGCATCGCGGGCCTGGTCAACGGCTTGGACGCCGACCTCGTGACCCTGGGCGGCGTAGGCGTAGACCTGCTGGCCGCCGCCCCGGAGGAAATCGACGCGGCCTACCGAGCCGGCCTCATGCAGGTGCACCGGTCCTCGCCGCCGCCGGTAGTGGCCGCCGCTCTGGGCGACGACGGCCCCATCGCGGGCGCCGCCGAGGAGGCCTGGTCACGTCTGCTGCCGCTGCTGGCCTGAACGAGTCGCGCCATTCCGGATGACTCCGCCGTTCTCCGGACCGGGCAACGCTGCCGTGACCTCGACCGCGTGCTCCCGTGAGCGCGGCGGGAATTTCGGGGCGCCATCCACAGGGTGTGCGATCAACGGCGCCGAGCTAGGCGAGATCGACGGCGAAAAGGCGGCCCGTGCGGTTCGAGAACATGGCGGCCGGGTTGGTGTAGTCGGCGGTCAAGGCGTACAGCGTCCGGCCGTCCGGGGTCAGCGCGCAGTCGAAGGCGCCGTCTGGGAGGGGGATCGTGGTGACGATCTCGCCGCCCTCGTGGATCAGTTGGCAGTGGCGGTTGGGGACGGCGGCGTACCAGATGGCGCCTGAAGGGTCGAGGCAGATGCCGTCGGGGGCGGCGCCGGGCAGGGCGGCCCAGACGCGGCGGCGGGTGAGGGCGCCGTCGGGCGCGATGTCGAAAGCGGTCAGGCGGGACGCGTGTGACTCGGCCACGATCAGCGTCGCGTCGTCGGGGGTCACCGCCATGCCGTTCGGGAACTCGAGGCCGTCGGCCACCACTCGGGGCTCGCCATCGGGAGTCACCACGGCGATCAGGCCGGGCCGCGGCGTACCGCCGGGGAAGTCGTAGCCGATGTTGTTGACGAAGACGTTGCCACGGGAGTCGGTGGCGATGTCGTTCCACGGATGGGCGCCGTCTATGGGCGACAAATCGGAAAAGTCGGAACCGGCGCGCCGAAGAAGAGCGGCGGGGCCGTCGAGCACCACCAGATCGTCGCCGATCCAGTCGATGCAGAAGGGCAGGCCCTCGTTGGTGGCGACGACCGTCGGTCCCTCATCGTCGAGACGGATCACCTCGCCCGCGCCCCAGTCGCAGAACCAGAGCCGTCCGTCGTGCCAGCGGGCCGACTCGCCCATCACGATGTCGGTCAACACCACCCGCGGTTCTGCCATCTGCCCACAGTAGTCAGAGCGCAGCGACGACCACCGGCGACGCGGTGAAGTAGGGCTGGAACTCGCCGGAGGAGAGCCGCTCGACCGCGACGTACCGGCCGGTCACCTGCCAACGGCCCGGAGTCCAGCCGAAGCCCTCGCCGTCGTATTCGAGCGGGAAACGACGCGAGCCGACGGTCAGCGTACGGGCGGCGTCGAGCAGCACCGGACGGCCCGCCGACGTGCCGAGGACGAGGGTGCCGACCGGATACGAGCCCACGACCTTGCCGGTTGCGGTGACCGCGTGCAGGCCTTCCGCGTCCGGGTAGAAGACGAGACCGCCGGCGACCGTGCTGCCAGGGCGATCGAGCGCGGGCGCGCGGCCGAGAGCGGGAACGGGGCCGACCCCGGGGGCGGGGCCGAGAGCGGGGGCGGGGCCGAGAGCGGGGGCCGGGCCGAGCGCGGGAGCGGAGCCGAGAGCGGGAGCGGAGCCGAGAGCGGGGGCGCGGCCGACAGGCGTGGGCGCGGCGGACGGCGAGGACGTCGCGGCGCCGGTGAGCCAGCCGTGGCCGGCGCCGTCGCGGAAGGCGGCGCAGGCCGAGGCGGCGACGTCGCAGGCGACCGGGGTGTACGGCCCGGCGGGGAACCCGGCGACCGGCGCGCCGGTGGCGGCGTCGTACGCGGCCGACGGGCAGACGACCTGGCCGCCGGCGGTCGTGAAGGCGTCGGCACAGGCCGCGGCGGTCCAGCGGCGGGCGCCCGTGCCCACGTCGTACGCGTAAGCCCGGTTGCCCTGCGTGACCAGCACGATCGGACCGGCCACGTGCAGGCCCGGCGGCGCCCAGACCGCCTCCGACGACGTGCGCGTGACCGTGACCGTGAGATCCGGCGCCGCCGGCCCCGCAGCCCGCCACACGATCTTGCCGGTGCGACCGTCGAGGGCGATGAGGTCGCCGTCCGACCAGCGGCTCACCACCGTGTCACCGGCCGCCACCACGCCGGAGAGCTTCGACGGCCAGCGGCGCAACGACCAGATCGCGGTGTAGACGGTCTTCGCGTCGACGGGCGCGTCGGCCCGCACCTGCCGCTCGCCGGCGTAGACGCGGATGGTGTCGCCGACGATCAGCGGCGCCGGACCGAGCCGACCGGTCGGGCCCGGCGGGTGCGCCAACGTCGCGGGATAGGGCGGCTTGACCGAGGCCAGCACCTCGGCCGGCCCGAGCACACGCCAGCCGACGAGCGCGGCGGCGGCGACCAAGAGCAACGCCAGCAGCGACCGCAGCAGCACCCGGAACACAGGGCGAGACTATGTCAGGCGGCCGCGGCCAGATCGTCGAGGTCGCGGCGCAGGGCGCCCTCGGCGGTGCCGGCCGCGAGACCGCCGAAGATCAGGGCGAGGAACCGGCCGGCCGGGGCGGTGGCGTTGCCGTCCTGGACCACGGTGACCATCGTGCCGCCGCGATGACGACCGGCCACGATCGGAACGAACGAGTAGGTCATCCGGTAGTCGGCGCCGATGCCGGGCGAGGCGACCACGAAGCGCTCCGGGATCACGCACTCGATCACGTGGAACTCCTCGGTGATCTCGCCGCCGTCGGCCATCCGCCGGGTCTCGCGCCAGGCCGTGCCCACTCCGAACGGGCCGGAGCCGAGCAGCTCGACCGCGGTCACGGCGGACAGCCGGTCGCGGCGGCGGGCCAGGTCGGTGAACACCTGCCAGACCGCGGCGACGGGCGCCTCGATCAAGCGTGTCACCGCGACCGTCGACATAGCGTGACCTCCCGCGTACACGCTACGAGGGTAAGGCGCGAAAGACTAGGCGAGGATGGTTCCGGTCACTTCGCCCAAACCGATCTCCACGCCGGCCGCGCCGATCGCCGTACCGCTGATGGTGACCTTGTCGCCGTCGGCGAGGAAGCCGCGGAGGCTGCCGTCCGAGAGCTTGACCGGCTCGGCGCCGTTCCAGGTCAGCTCCAGGAACGAGCCGACCTGGTCGCGCTCGGGACCGGAGACGGTGCCCGAGGCGAAGAGGTCGCCGGTGCGGACGTCGGCGCCGTTGCTGGTCAGGTGGGCGAGTTGCTGGGCGGCCGTCCAGTACATCGAGGCGAACGGCGGCGACGAGACCCGGGTGTCGTTCCAGTCGATGCTCAGCCGGAGATCAAACGCCGGGCCGGGCGGCTGCAGGTAGGGCAACGGCGGCGGATCTTGCGGCTGATGCTCCCGGGAAGCGAGCGCCGCCAGCGGCACCACCCAGGGCGAGACCGAGGTGGCGAACGACTTGGCCAGGAACGGTCCGAGCGGGCGGTACTCCCAGGCCTGGATGTCGCGGGCCGACCAGTCGTTGACCAGCGTGATGCCGAAGACGTGCTCCTCGAAGCCGGTGGTGGCGATGCGCCGGCCGGGCACGCCGACCACGAAGCCCACCTCGGCCTCGACGTCGAGCCGCCGGCACGGGCCGAACTCGCCGTCGCCCAGCTGCCCGTGCGGGCGCAGGATCGGCGTGCCCGAGACCACCACGGTGCTCGACCGGCCGTGATAGCCGATCGGCAGGTGCCGCCAGGCCGGCGGCAGGTCGGGCGCCTCGGGCCGCAGGATCGCGGAGACGTTCCGCGCGTGGTGCTCGGACGAGTAGAAGTCGGTGTAGTCGGCGACCTCGAACGGCAGGTGCAGGGTGACGTCGCTGAGCGGGATGCGGTCGGCGCCACGGGACACAAATTCGGTGATCGCGGCCCGCGCGGCCGTCCACTGTGCCCGGCCGGCGGCGAGCAGCGGGTTCAGCGTGGGTGCGGCCAGCAGCCCGCCGAGGGGCGAAAGATCAACAACGGACGACCCCAGACGTACGCCGAGACGGCGCTCGCCGCGGGGACGGCTGAAGACCCCGTAGGGCAGGTTCTCGATGCCGTAGAGGCTCACTCGGGACCACCGTTGATCAGGCCGAGCCGGACCAGCTCGGTGAGGGGCTCGACCACGTTGGCCGCGCCGAAGCCGACGAAGAGCGGGCGGGGGCCGTCACGACGCAGGCGGGACGGCTCAACCAGGGGCAGCGGATGGGTGGCCGCCAGCAGCTCGGCGACCTCGGCGACCTCCGCGCCCTCGACGGCCAGGATGGCGGCCGCGAGCACGTTCAGGAAGCCGTGGTGGGTGAAGCCGGTCTCGGGGTCGGTGTGCCGGATCGCATGACGCAGCCCGGCGGCCAGCCGGAACGGCAGGTCCCGGTCGCGGCAGGCGCAGACCACCGCGGCCAGCTCGACGGGCGTCGGGAACAGCTCGGCCGCGAGCCCGCCGACCCGGAACTTGGGCGCGATGCGCAGACCCTCGGCGCGGCACTCGGCGACGGTGTCGAGGGCGCCGAGCAGCCCCCAGCTGAGCGGAATCTCCGCGTACACCTCGATGTCCTTGTCGTTGCCGGCAAGCGCGCGCAGCTGGCCCAGCCCGGGTTGCGGATCTTCGCCGCGCCGGGCCACCGGCGCCTCCACGTGCAGGACCACCGCGCCCGCCGTCCGCAGCTTCTCGACAGCGACCGGCAAGGCGCTCACCGGGACGTCGCCGACCAGCGCGACCGGCACCTCCCGGGCCGGCAGGTCGCCGCCGATCAGCGACGCCGGCACGAGGAGCGGCCCGAGCAGGCCGGCGAACCAGCCCGCTCGATGCTCGCCGTGCTTGGCCACCGCGTCGGGCAGGCTGACGAAGCTGGGCGGAAGCAGGGACGCGTCATCGACCAGCCCGGCGAAGAGCGAAGGCACCAGCGTTGACACGAAACTGAACCTAATAGACGCTTCGAGAGGCGGACAACCACGTCCGCTATGTCGGTTTCACCGGGTGGGAGGCAACGATGCCGTACTACCGCAGCGTCGGCGAGGTGCCACACAAACGGCACACTCAGTTCCGGCGCCCCGATGGCGGTCTGTACGCCGAGGAACTGATGGGACAGGAGGGGTTCTCCTCCGATTCGTCCCTGCTCTATCACCGGCACGCGCCGACCGCGATCGTGTCGGCCGACGCCTTCACGCCGCCGCCCTCGGCGCAGACGGCCAACCTGCCGCTCAAGCCCCGTCACCTGCGCACGCACAAGCTCGACGCCGGTCCGGCCGACGCGGTGCTCGGGCGGCGCCCGCTGCTGGCCAACAACGACGTCCGGATCGGGTACGTGGTCGCCGACCGGCCGTCCCCGCTCTACCGCGACGCCGTCGGCGACGAGTGCCTCTACATCGAGGAGGGCACCGCGATCATCGAGTCGACGTTCGGCCGGCTCGAGGCCGGCACCGGCGACTACGTGATCATTCCCACCTCGGTCATCCACCGGATCGTGCCGCAGAACGGCCCGGTGCGGATGCTGACGATCGAGGCCACCGGGCACATCGGGCCGCCGCGGCGCTATCTCTCGGTGCGCGGCCAGTTCCTCGAGCACTCGCCGTACTGCGAGCGCGATCAACGCGGCCCCGGCGAGCCGCTGCTGGTCGACGGGACCGACGTCGAGGTTTTCGTGAAGCACCGGGCGGGGTGGACCCGGCACGTGTACGCGCATCACCCGTTCGACGTGGTCGGCTGGGACGGCTGCCTCTACCCGTGGGCGTTCTCGATCCACGACTTCGAGCCGATCACCGGGCGGGTGCACCAGCCGCCGCCCGTGCACCAGACGTTCGAGGGGCCCAACTTCGTGGTCTGCTCGTTCGTCCCGCGCAAGGTCGACTACCACCCGCTGGCCATTCCGGTGCCGTACAACCACCACAACGTCGACTCGGACGAGGTGCTCTTCTACACCGGCGGCAACTACGAGGCGCGGCGCGGCTCGGGCATCGAGCAGGGGTCGATCTCGCTGCACCCGAGCGGCTTCACCCACGGCCCCCAGCCCGGCGCGGTCGAGCGGGCCCTGGGCGTCGAGGCGTTCGACGAGCTGGCGGTCATGGTCGACACGTTCCGCCCGCTGGACCTGTGCGAGGCGGCGCTCGCGGTCGAGGACACCGGTTACGCCTGGACCTGGAACCGCAACGCCTAATCCAGCACAGCGACTTCCACGGTGAGGCGGGCCGGCACGGGCTTCTCCTTCGGAAAGGTCAACACCCGCAGCGCGTACGTGTGGGTGTCGCCCTTCTTTCGCAGGCAGTACCGCCGGTCCGCCTCCAGCTGGTAATAGTCGTCGACGAAACTGACGCCGTTGGCCGGTTCACAGGCCGCCGCCGCGATGAACGGGTCGCCGTTGGAGAAGCCGAGCGTGACCCGGTGCGCGATCGGCTGGATCACCCAAGTCCGCTCGTCGGCGCCGGCGCAGTTCTGCTCGTGCTCGCTCTTGCCCGGGCTCACGCACATCAGCGAGACGTCCCCGGTGTACGCGTCGGTGCCGCGCCGTGGCGGGTCGAGCCAGAGCGCGCCTTGGGGCAGTTTGTCGCCCGTGCCCATCGGCACCTGCACCTTGACAACCGTCGCACCTGACCTCGGCGTCGCCCCGCCACCGGCGGATGTCGGCCCACCGGCCGCCGCCGGCGCGCTGGACGCCGGCCCGCTCGTCGCTCCTCCGCTCACCGCCACGTCCGGGTCACCCGCGGGCGGCTGACAGCTCGCGTCGCCGCCCGTCGCGCCACCGCCCGTTGCGGCCGGCCCGCAGCTTGATGCCACGCTCGGCGCCGATGCTGCCGGCAACCCCAGGCCGTTCGACTTATCGGATTTATCGGCTTGAGAGCGGTAAAGCGCCACCGCAAACGTCCCCGCCGCCAGCACGATGAGCGCGATCGCGCCCGCCAGCCAACCGCGGCCGAGCCGCTCCCGTCGCATCAGTACGACGGTGACGATCACGAGCAGCACGACCGCGGCGCCGGCCAGCAGGAGATCGACCATGCTCGACAAGGTACCCGGGACCGGCGACCGGTCCCGGGCACCGACGCTCAGCCGATGTGGAAGCTCTCGCCGTACACCTTGAAGTCGAGCGGTGTGTTCAGATCGAAGTTGCCGTTGTTCAGGAAGACCCGCTGCGCGGTGTCCACCCGGGACGTGTCCGAGTGGGCCTCCTCCTTCTTCATCTCGACCACGCGCTCGTTCAGGAACACGTTTAGCCAGGCCTTCTCGTCGCCGCCCTGGGACGGCGGCTTCGCCTTGGCCAGCGCCCGGCTGCGGATGGCACGCATGCCCTCGTAGCCGTGCATGACCGAGGCGTCGTAGTAGGCGAACTGGCCCAGCGCCCGGACGCCGTCCGCCTTGCCGTCCCGCACCGACGGCGTGAAGTAGACGCGGTCGCGCTCGGTCTCCTGGGCGGCCTGGAACACCGGGTCGGCGGCCGCGGTCTTCCAGTCGCGGGTGAAGTTCGGGTCGAGGCCGCTGTGCGAGTCGCTGCCGTTGACGTTGCGCAGCGCCGGCAGGTACTTGGCGAGCACATTGGACGGCTTCGTGGCGGTATACGCCTGCACCAGCTCGAGCATGTCGCCCGTACCGGAGCAGAAGCCGATGATCCCGGCGGTGTAGCCGCGTCCGTCGCCGATGTCCTCGATGTACGCGAACTGCGCCCGCCAGTCGAGCGACGAGTTCTCGGCCGCCGAGACGAGCTGCATGGCGACCTCCTTCTTCGCCGGATCGTCCAGGTTCTTGCCCGAAGGGGCAGAGGTGGCCGGGGTCGTGGGAGGGGTTCCGCCGGGCATGGCCCAAGTCTGGTTGGCCGCGTTGGTGCACGTCCAGATCTGCAGCCGGGTGCCGTTCGCCGAGCTCTTGCCGGTCACGTCCAGGCATTTGCCCGACCCGGAGTTGACCAGCGCGCCGTTCGAGACGGTCCATTTCTGGGCGCCGGTCGCATTGCAGTCGTAGAGCTGAATCTTGGCTCCGTTCGTCGTCGAGCCGCTCGTGACGTCCAGGCATCTGCCCAGCGCACGAATCGACCCGTCCGCGTTCCCGACCGTCCATTGCTGGGCCGAGCTGCCGTTGCAGTCGTAGAGCTGGACGGCGGCGCCGTTGACGGACGAACCGCCGGCGACGTCGATGCACTTGCCACCGAGCCCGGTGATCGGTCCGGCGGTGGCGGCGCTGGCCGGGAGCAGACCGTAGACGACGGCTGCGGCGGGGACGACCAGGCCCAGTGAGGCGTACGCGAGTCTCCTCACGCGTTTCATAGCGCTCCTCGAGAGGGGGATTACGGGGATGGCGCGCGCGATGGGTCGAGACGCTACAACTGTTAAAGAGGTTTATCAATCCCTGTCAATGACGAGGTCTAGGCTGCCGAGGTGGGCCTTGACACAGGCGGGGCCCATGCCTACCGTCCGAGGCAACTGTTAGTCAGTTTGCCAATCACCACCGGGAGCCCTGTTGACGCGTCTGGCCGGCTCGTCCAAGCTGCTCCGCGCCATGAACGAGAGCGCGGCGCTCGCGCACCTGCTCGACCCGGGCATGCTGACCCGGTCCGACCTGCGCAAGCTGACCGCGCTCTCAACTCCGACGATCTCCGAGGTGCTGCGCCGGCTCACCGACGCGGGCCTGGTCAACGTGGTCGGCCACAACAGCGGCCGGCCGGGGCCGAACGCGGAGATCTACGCGGCCAACCCCGACGCGGCGTACGCGGCGGCGGTCTCGGTGCGCGACATCGGCACCAGCGGCACGCCGTCGGTCACCGCCGCGCTCTGCGACCTGACCGGCTCGGTGCGGGCCCGCTTCGAGTCCCGCGTCGACTTCCTGGCCACCCAGCCGGCCGACGCGCTGGTCGACGTGGTTGCCCGGCTGCGCGACGAGGCCGGCGTCCCGGCCGATCGGATCCGGCACGTGCAGCTCGGCGTCCCCGGCTCGTACGACGCGCGCACCGAGACCATCCGCCACGTGGACGTGCCCGGCTTCGGCCGTACCGGCCTGGTGCCGGAGATCGCCGCGGCGCTCGGCACGCACATCGGTGTCGACAACGACGTGAACCTGGCCGCCGTGGCCGAGCGCCGGCGCGGCACCGGCCGGGACGCGGACGGCTTCGCGCTGCTCTGGATCGGCCAGGACGGCCTCGGTCTCGCCATCGACATCGCCGGCTCGCTGATCCGCGGCGCCCGCGGCGGCGCCGGCGAGATCGGCTACATGCCGCTCTACTCACCCGAGTCGAGCCAGCGCAAGCTCGACCTGCAGGACCTGTTCGGCGGCGCGGCCATCCTCGAGCTGGCCGCCGACAACGGCATCACCGGGGACACGCCGGCCGACGTGGTGCGTGCCGCCGCGTCGGCGGCTGCCCCGTCGAGCGAGTTCCTAACCGCATTGGCCGATCGCATCGCGGTCGGCCTGGCCGCGGTCACCGCCGTGCTCGACCCCTACCTCGTGGTGCTCGCCGGCCCGATCGCCCAGGCCGGCGGCGACACGCTGCTGACCGCGGTGACCGCCGCCGCCCGCCGCACCGCGCCGCTGGAGAGCTCGATCGCGGTCACCACCATCGACGACGACGCGGTTCTGCTCGGCGCCCTCGACGCCGGGCTCACCGCCGTCCGGGAAGCCCTGATCACCGCAATTCGCGACAGCTGATCCCCCCGCTGCACTGAGCCAGTTGAGAGGCCGAAGTGAACAAACGGATACCCCCTGCCCTTTTTGCCCTCGGTACCGCCGTTTTGCTGACCACCGCGTGCACTCCCGCGCCCAAGGAGGAGACGAAGATCGCTGATCCCGGGACGCAGGTCTCCGGGACCGTCGAGCTCTGGCACTTCTTCACCGAGCGCGAGGCCGCCGCCATCGACCAGGTGATCAAGGACTTCCAGTCGACCCACCCGAACATCAAGGTGACGGTCAAGCCCGGGCAGGACGACTCGAAGGTCACCCAGGCCATCGGCGCCGGCAACGGGCCCGACGTCGGGCTGTCCTACTCCACCGACATCGTGGGCAAGTTCTGCTCGTCGGGCGCTTGGGTCGACCTCACGCCGTACATCAATCGCGACAAGACCGACCTCAACCAGCTCAACGCCACCACCCGGCAGTACACCGAGTTCGGCGGCAAGCGCTGCGCCATGCCGTTCCTCGCCGACGCCTACGGCATGTACTACAACAAGGACATGTTCGCCAAGGCGGGCATCGCCGGGCCACCGAAGACCCTCGACGAGCTCACCGAGGACGCCAAGAAGCTGACGGTCAAGAACCCCGACGGCTCGCTGAAGACGGTCGGCTTCCTTCCGCTGTACGACTTCTACGAGAACGCGGCGGCACACCTGGCCCCGGCCACCGGCGCCAAGTGGCTGACCGAGGACGGCAAGTCGGCGGTCGGCACCGACCCGAACTGGAAGACGCTGCTGACCTGGCAGAAGAACCTCGTCGACTGGTACGGCTACGAGAACCTCAACAAGTTCCGGGCCTCGCTCGGTGACGAGTTCAGCGCCGACAACGCGTTCCAGAAGGGCCAGGTCGCGATCAACATGGACGCCGAGTACCGCCTGGCGTTCCTGAAGGACCAGGCACCCAAGCTCAAGTACGGCGTGGCGCCGATACCGACCGCGGACCCGGCGCGCTACGGCGGCGGCTACGTGACCGGCAACATCCTGGGCATCTCCAAGAACGCCAAGAACCCCGAGGCGGCCTGGGAACTGATCAAGTACCTGACGACGAACGACCAGGCCGTCACGAAGCTGGCGAACCTGATCAAGAACGTGCCGACCACGCAGAAGGCGATCGCCGACCCAACGCTGAACGCGGACGCCGACTTCAAGACGTTCATCGACATCTTCAACAACCCGAACTCGGCGACCACGCCGCCGTCCGCCTCGGGCCCGGCCTACCAGGAGACGTTCGGCAAGTTCCTCACCGACTACCAGGCGGGCAAGGTGAAGGACCTGGACGCCGGCCTGAAGACGGCGGACCAGCAGATCAACAGCGTCATGACGCTGGGTGGCTGAGCAGCGATGACGGCCGTCCGCCTCCGCAAGAACCTGACGACCCTGTCGTTCCTGGCACCCGCGCTGATCGGCATCGCGGTGTTCTTCCTCTACCCGCTGATCTCGGCGGTGTACTTCTCGTTCACCAAGTTCGACCTGCTCTCCGTGCCGGAGTGGGTCGGGCTGGACAACTACAAGCGGATGGCGGACGACCCGTTCCTGCTCCAGTCCGTCCGGAACACGCTGTGGATGGTGGTGGTCTTCGTCCCGGCCCGCATCGTCGGGGCGATCGGGCTGTCCATGTTGCTCACCCAGTTCCGGCGGGGTGCGGGCTTCTTCCGTACGGTGTTCTACCTGCCCGCGCTGGTGCCGCCGGTGGCCGCCACCATCGCGTTCGTCTACCTGCTCAAGCCCGGCACCGGTCCGGTGAACCACTTCCTGGAGAAGATCGGCATCGACGGCCCGCTCTGGTTCAACTCCCCCACCTGGGCGAAGCCGTCGCTGGTCCTGCTCGGCCTGTGGGCCATCGGCGACCTGATGGTGATCTTCCTGGCCGCGGTGCTGGGCGTTCCCGAGAGCCTCTACGAGGCGGCGTCGCTGGACGGCGCGAACGCCTGGCACCGGTTCCGGTCGATCACGCTGCCGTCGATCCGGCCGGTGATCCTGTTCGCGGCGGTCACCGGCGTGATCTACACGTTGCAGTACTTCGACCAGGCGGCGGTGGCCGGCTCGATCGCCAGCGGGCAGGCCACCACCGGCGCCGGGATCTCCCAGTCCTTCGGCTACCCGGAGGGCTCGACCTTCACCTATCCGCTCTGGCTCTACACCGTCGGGTTCCGCTACAACGCGCTCGGCTACGCGAACGCGCTGGCCATCGCGCTGTTCGTGGTCGCCTTCGCGGTGACCGTCATCCTGATGCGCCGGGCCAAGGCCTTCTCCGGGGAGGAATCGTGACGGCCGTACTTCTCCCTACCGAGCCGGTACTCGAGCCGGCTCCGGCCCGGCGCATCCGGCGGCAGAACCGGCTGGCGTGGATCGCCAAGCACAGCATCGGGATCGTGCTGGCGATCATGTTCGTGACGCCGGTCGTCTACCTGCTGCTGCTCTCGCTGATGACCAGCAACCAGGCGCTCACCAGCGACTACTGGCCGAACACGTGGCACCCGGAGAACTACGTCAAGGTCTTCCAGGCCACGCCGTTGCCGCGCTACCTGCTGAACACCGTGATCTACGCGGTCTCGGCCACGGTGCTGACGCTGGCGTCGAGCGTGCCGGCGGCGTACGCGCTCGCGAAGTTGAAGTTTCGCGGCCGCAACGTGCTCTTCCTCGTCATCATCTGCGTGATGATGTTGCCGCCGCAGGTGGTGACCGTCCCGCTCTACCTGATGTGGGCGCGGTACCACCTGACCGGATCGCTGTGGCCGCTGATCATTCCGGCGCTGTTCGGCGATGCGTTCTGCATCTTCCTGCTGCGGCAGTTCCTGCTCACCATCCCGTCCGAATATCTGGACGCGGCCCGGGTGGACGGCTGTGGCGAGTGGCGGACGCTGCTGCGCGTGGTGCTGCCGATGGCCAAGCCGGGCATCGCGGCCGCCGGCCTGTTCCAGTTCTTCTTCTGCTGGAACGACTACTACGGGCCGCTGCTCTACACGAGCGAGAACGAGAAGGCGTGGACGCTGACGCTGGGCCTGGCGTCGTTCCGGACCGTCCACCACGTCGACTGGAACCTGGTCACGGCGGCAACGGTGCTGGCGATGGCTCCTCTGATCATCATTTTCTTCTTCGCTCAGCGTGCATTTGTGCAGGGCATTACCTTGACGGGGTTCAAAGGGTGAAAATCGCGGTTATCGGTGGCGGCTCGACGTACACGCCGGAGCTGGTGGACGGCTTCGCGCGGCTCGGGTCGATGGTCGACGAGCTGGTCCTGATCGATCCGGCCTCGTCCCGCCTGGAGATCGTCGGCGCGTTCGCGGCCCGGATCTTCGATCACTACGGCCACCCCGGCAAGATCACCTGGACCTCCGACCTCGACGCCGGCGTGACCGATGTGGACGCCGCGGTGATCCAGCTGCGGGTCGGCGGGCAGGACGCGCGGATCAGCGACGAGACGTTCCCGCTCGAGTGCGGCTGCGTCGGCCAGGAGACGACCGGCGCCGGCGGGCTCGGCAAGGCACTGCGTACGGTCCCGGTCGTGCTCGACGTCGCGGAACGCATCCGCAAGCGGGCCAAGCCGGGCGCCTGGATCATCGACTTCACCAACCCGGTCGGCATCGTCACGCGGGCGCTGCTGGACGCCGGGCACAAGGCGGTCGGGCTGTGCAACGTCGCGATCGGTTTTCAGCGCCGGTTTGCCGCCTACCTCGGCGTCGACCCGTCCGCGGTCGTGCTCGACCACGTCGGCCTGAACCACTTGACGTGGGAGCGGCGTGCCCTTGTGGACGGTGTTGATCGTCTTCCCGGGCTGATCTCGTCGTTTGGCCAAGACATTTCGGACATGGTGGACGTGCCGCTGTCGATCGTCGAGATGCTTGGCAACGTGCCTTCCTATTACCTCTCGTACTTCTACAACCACGACAAGCACGTACGGGAATCGCTCGGCGCCCCGACCCGCGGGCAGCGCGTCGCCGAGATCGAGGCGACGCTGCTCGAGATGTACCGCGACGTGACGCTGACCGAGAAGCCGGCTCTGCTCGGCGAGCGCGGCGGCGCCTACTACTCGGAGGCCGCGGTCGGGCTGCTCGCCTCCCTGTACGGGCACGACGACTCCGCGGTCCACTCGGTGAACGTGCGCAACAACGGCGTTCTGCCCTTCCTGCCCGACCACGCGGTCATCGAGGTCTCGGCCCGGGCGGGCCTCGAGGGGCCGGCGCCGTTGCCGGTCACCCCGCTCGCGCCCGACCTGGCCGGACTCATCACCCACGTCTGGGGGTACGAGGAACTGGCCGTCGAAGCCGCGATCAAGGGCGGCCGTGATCGCGTCTACCGTGCCCTGCTCGCCCACCCGCTGATCGGCCAGCACGAATACGCCGACGCGCTCGCGGACAAGCTCATCGCGGCCGGCCGAGACCATCTCGCGTGGGCCCGATGAGAGCGCTCTATCTGGCGATCGACGGGGGAAACTCGAAGACGGACGTGCTGCTCGGCGACGAGTCCGGCGCAATCCTCGGGTTCGTCCGGGGCGGCACGTCGTCCCCGCACAACGTCGGCCTGCCCGGCACGATCGAGGTGCTGGGCCGCCTGATCCGGGCCGTGCACGAGGACGCCGGCCTGCCGCTCGGCGCCCCGATCGAGGCGATCGCCGTCTACCTGGCCGGGGCCGACCTGCCGATCGAGGTGACCCGGCTGCACCAGGCGATCGAGGCCGAAAGCTGGGCGCGTACCACGATCGTCGACAACGACTGCTTCGCGATGCTGCGGGCCGGCACCGCGATGTCCGACGCGGTCGTGGTCGTCTGCGGCGCCGGCAACAACTGCGTGGGCCGTGCCGCCGACGGCCGCACGTCCCGTTTCCTGGCCCTGGGCCCGATCACCGGCGACTGGGGCGGCGGGCACGACCTGGCCGACCACGCCCTGCGGTCGGCCGCCCGCGGCGAGGACGGCCGGGGCCGCCCGACCGCGTTGTCCCGGGCCGTGGCCGACCACTTCGGACTGCCGTCGGTCGAGGCCGTGAGCATCGCCCTGCACTTCGGCGACCTGCCGATGGACCGGATCTTCGAGCTGGCGCCGGTCCTGTTCGAGGTGGCCGCGACCGGCGACGAGGTGGCGTCGGCCCTGGTCGACCGCCAGGCGGCCGAGATCCTGGCCCAGCACCGGGTGGCCGCCGACCGGCTGGGCCTGCTGCAGCTGCCGCACGCCCTGGTACTGGGCGGCGGCGTGTTACGGGCCCGCCATCCCCAGCTCCACAACCAGATCGTCGAGGGCGCGCGCGCCCAGGCCCCGTACGTGCAGATCTCGGTCCTGGAATCCCCACCGGTAGCCGGCGCCGCGTTGCTGGCGCTGGACGCTTTCGGCGTCGCCACGAACGCCGAGCCGGCGCTGCGAGCGGCCATCGCCGGCCGCCGCCCGATGATCGTCCCACCCGCCACCCTCGACGGCGCTCGCCTGGACCCGATAGCCGACTGAGGCGCCCTTTGCTCTGCTCACCAATACGCGCGGCCGGGTGTGAGACGTGCAGCTCTGCTCACTCTGGCGCGCGGGCTGGGGATAGTCGGCGGAAAGTGTCGTACCCAGGCCGTATTTTGCCCCCACCCAGTGACGAGGGTGGGGTGCGTAAGCCCTCCGGCCAGCTGCGACGCGCCCGCTCCGCGGCGTGCGCTTCCCGGTCCCGGTCGGCGATCTTGATGAGTAGCTGTAGCGTCACGGCGGGAAGTCATCAGGATCGCTGACGTTTGGGCCGCGCCGGGATGATGAGCCGGCGCTCGGCGCGGGCAGCCATAAGGGGTCGGCGCTCGCGGGGTATGGCGATGACGAGTCGGGGCTCGCGCGGCATGGCGGAGATGAATGTGGGCTCGCTGGGGCGCGGCAACTTCGCGAAGGTCGGACGCAGCGGGACTGGCGCGCGTATTGGTGAGCAAAGCGCAGCAAGGGGCGCATATAGGTGAGCAGAGCAAAGCGGCGTGCGGAGCGAGCGGCGCGCGCCGGCGAGCAGGGCAAAGGCGCGTCGAGGTTGCGCAACTCGCGGAGCAGCCGGCGCGCGGGACCGAGCGGCGCGTATGGGTGAGCAGAGCGAAGGGCGGCGTCAGCGGCGGAGCAGGACCAACAAGCCGGCCACCGCGGCCAGCGCCATACCGGCCACCAGCGGGACCACCCCGCCGACCAGCGCGTAGACCGGCAGCAGCACGGGAGCGGCGAAACTGAGGTACGCGGCCGCGGCCAAGGGGCGGTTCGACGCCCGCAAGTGGGTGAGGGCGGCGGCCGGCGAGCCGGGCACGTTGCGGTTCAGCCAGAACGTCACGCCGGCCAGGATCACCAGGCCGATCACGCCGGCCCACATGCGCGAGATGCCGTCGCTGGCCAGCGTCATCGCGGCCGCGACCACGGCGGCGACCAGGGTCGCGTTGGTGGCGATCCGGACGCCGCGGCGGACCGCGTCGATCTGTTCGGCCGACAGGTCCAGCACCGGGCCACGCGGGCGGCTCACGGCCGGCTCGCCGGTCCAGGTCGCGGACGTGCGGGACGGCGGCTCGTCGGGGACGGGACGGTCGGGCGCCTGGTAGGGGCGGGGAAACGGATTCGGGTAGGGGTCGTCGGGGACCGGCTCGTCGGAGGGTACGGGTGGGACCGGCAGCGTCGCCTCGTCGGCCAGCTCCTCCAGGGCCTGGGCCCAGCGCCGGCGTTCGAAGCGGACGATGCCCACGTCGCTCTGGGCGTCACCGATCGCCGGGTCCAGGTCGAGGGCTTCCGCGTACGCCCGCTGGGCCAGCTCGAACAGGCGCAGGCGCGCGGCCACGACGGCGAGGACCAGGTGCGCCTCGGGCTCGGCGGGCGCGACCCGGACGCCGTTCCACGCGGCGTTCAGCGCCTCCTGGCCGTTGCGCGACTCACTCAGCAGGGCGGCGCCGGTGCGCTGGGCGTACGCGTCGGCGGGCCAGCGGCGCAGGATGTCGGTGGCGACCCGGGCCGCGTCGCCGTAGCGCCGGCTGTCGGCGAGCGCCATCGCGCGTACGACCAAGGTCGTCAGCGTCTCGGGCGCGGCCGCGAAGGCCCGCTCGGCCGCCGCGAGCGCCTCCGACGGCTGGTCGGCGGCCAGATGGATCCGGGCCAGGGTGGCCAGCAGGCTGGGCTCGTCCGGCGCCGCTGCGAGGCCGGCCGCGATCTCCCCGGCCGCCTCGTCGTAGCGGCCGAGGTCGGCGAGCAGCAGGGCGCGCTGCCGATACTCCTCCGGCGTGCTGTCGGGATCCACGTGTCGAGCGTATGCGCCCGCCGCACTCCGGCCGCTAGTGGGTGATCACGTTGGTGGGGGTGATCCGGCAGACCACTCGCACGCCGCCCGGCGTCGGCGTGAACGGCTTCCCGTCGTACTTGTGGCTCAGCTCGTCGATCAGCTCGTCGCCGCCCTCCTCGACCAACGTGACCGTGCCCTCGACAGTGAAGTAGAAGTACGGGTCGGCCGGGTCGTACGCGCAGAGCGACACCCGCGGGTCGCGCTCCATGTTCCGGGTCTTGCGCCGCCCCCGGATCGTCGAGAACAGGACGTCGTCGCCGTCCCGCTTGACCCAGACGACGGTGGACTGCGGGCTGCCGTCCGCGTTGATCGTGGTGATGACGGCGAACGTGGTCGAGTCGAGGAGGCGGCGGACGGTGTCCGGAAGCGAGACAGTCATGCCTCGATCTTGCACACCAGCGCGACGGCCGTCGCGGCCAGCCCCTCCCCGCGCCCGGTGAGGCCGAGCCCGTCGGAGGTCGTGCCGGAGACGGTGACCGGCGCCCCGACGGCCGCGGAGAGCACGCGCTGCGCCTCGTCCCGCCGCTTGCCGATCTTGGGATGGTTGCCGATGACCTGGATCGAGACGTTGACGATCTCGAAGGAGGCGGCCCGCAGCAGGCGCGCGGTCTCGGTCAGCAGCGCCGCGCCCGACGCACCGGCCCACTCCGGCCGGCTCGTCCCGAAGTTGCTGCCCAGGTCGCCGAGCCCGGCCGCGCCGAAGAGGGCGTCGCAGGCGGCGTGGGCGGCGACGTCGGCGTCGGAGTGCCCGGCCAGCCCGGTCTCGTCCGGCCAGAGCAGGCCGGCCACCCAGCAAGGGCGGCCGGGAGCGAACGCGTGCACGTCGGTGCCGATGCCGACCCGCTGACTGATCACGAACGTCAGCCTAGAGGCAGCAGGGCCTCGGCCAGGATCAGGTCGAGCGGGCGCGTGATCTTCATGGCCAGCTCGGAGCCGGGGACGCAGGTGACCGGCAGCCCCGCCTTCTCCACCAGGCCGGCGTCGTCGGTGAGGGCCCCGGCCGCCCCGGCGTGCGCGGCCGCCAGCACCTCGTGCCGGAAGCCCTGCGGCGTCTGCACGCTGCGGAGGACCGATCGGTCGACGGTGCCGAGCACGACCTCGCCCGGGCCGACCTCTTTGATCGTGTCGACCACCGGCAGCACCGGGATCACCGCCGGGTGGCCCTCGCGCACGGCGGCGGCCACCGACTCGATCAGCTGCGGCGGCGTGAGCGCGCGCGCCGCGTCGTGCACGAGCACGATGCCGATCTCGGCCGGGACCGCGGCCAGGGCGAGGGAGACGGACTCCTGCCGCTCGGCCCCACCGGCCACCACGATCACCGGCGCCACCGGGGCCAGCAGCTCCCGGACGGCCTCGACCTCGGTGGCCGGTGCGGCCACCACGATCTGGCGCACCGAGCTCGCGGCGGCGACCCGGCGGATCGCGTGCACGAGCAGCGGTTCCCCGCCGAGCAGTCGCAGCGCCTTGGGACCGCCCGGGCCGAGCCGCAGGCCGGCGCCCGCGGCCGGAACAAGGACCGCGACGTCACCCCGAGCATTGAGCTGCGCGGTCACGTCGCGGTCCTGTGCAGAGATTTTTGGTTGTGCAGATCAGGCCTCGGTGAGGACCTTGTCGAGCAGAACCTCGGCCTCGTCCTTGGTGCTCTTCTCCGCGAGAGCAACCTCACCGACCAGAATGTCGCGGGCCTTCGCCAGCATGCGCTTCTCTCCGGCCGAGAGACCACGCTCGCGCTCGCGCCGCCAGAGGTCACGAACAACCTCGGCAACCTTGAGGGGGTTACCGGAGGCCAGCTTCTCGAGATTGGCCTTGTAACGCCGCGACCAGTTGGTCGGCTCCTCGGTGTGCGGGGCGCGGAGGACGTCGAAGACCTTGCCCAGGCCTTCCTCGCCGACCACTTCACGCACGCCGACGATCTCGGCGTTCTCAGCGGGCACCCGAACGGTCAGATCACCCTGGGCGACACGCAGAACGAGATACTGCTTTTCCTCGCCCTTGATGACCCGAGTTTCGATTGCCTCGATGAGTGCGGCCCCGTGGTGGGGGTAAACAACGGTCTCGCCGACACTGAAAACCATAGGTTCGAAGCCCCTTTCGCTGTGTCTAGGGTAACACGCTCAGGCAGCTATGTCCCACCCTGGCCGTGACTGTTAGTGCAGCTCAGGGGCCTTGTGACGGGCCTTTCTACGGCTTGACAGGAGCGTCCGGAGCTGCCTCAGTAACGGAATGTGACGAAAGAGTGACCGCTTTGCCCAGCGAGTCGGATATTTCGCACCTACACCGTTTGCGAGGTCAAGCTTATCGCTAAGGTCCGGAAGCACGCACTACTGGCGGTCGAGCGAAGGTTAAGGAAGGCTGGACGTCAGGTTCCCCGACCGAAGATTCACAGGGTCGGCCAGGGGGGAAGGTGAGTCATGGCAGGTCCGAGCGACAACGGCGGATGGTCGTCCGACAACGGCTCGCCCGACGACCTGCCCGACCTCCCGGAAGAGTGGGGCGTCATCGTCATTCCGGACGATCTGTCCGAGCTCTCCGACGAGGTCGAGGCCATCCGCGCCGAGCTGCGCGTCGCCGCCCGGCCGTCCCGCTGGCGCCGCTTCGTCAACCGGCCGGCCGCCCGCCGCCTGCGCAAGATCATCAACGCCGGCGTCCGCGCACCCGTCTTGATCATCTCGATGGCGGTGCTGGTCACGATCGCCAGCCTGGTCGCGTCCGCATGGCCCGGCCCGCCCCGCCAGCCCGCGACCCAGCGCACCGCCGGCACGACCGAGGAGCACGCCGAGACGCTCCCCGCGCTCGAGCTGCTCGGCCCCGACGGGCAGAACGTGTCGCTGCGGGGGCGGCTACCGGCTGTGATCCTGATGATCGACGGCTGCGACTGCGCCGGTCTGGTGTCCGACACGATCGCCGCGGTGCGGCCCGAGATCGCCGTGGTGACCGTCTCGGCCGCCACGGCCGGCGTCAGCACCGGCGTCACCCCGCCCACCGGCGCGACACCGCAGGCGCAGGGCAAGACCGTACGCCTGCTGAAAGATCCGAGCGGCAACGTGCGCAGCCAGCTCAAGGTCGGCAAGCCCGACGGCACGGCGGCGGCGGTCCTGGTCGACCGGGGCGGCACCATCGTCCGCCGCGCGCCCCGGGTCGCCGAGGTCGCCCAGATCCAGCCCGATCTGGCCAGGCTCTAGAAACAGCTCTATCCGGGCGCGGTCCGCACCAGCGCGTAGCGGAAGATCACCGGCCCGGCCTCGTTGACCGAGACGTGCAGGCGCAACTGCCCCGACGTGCTCACCGTGAAGCTGTCCGCCGGCTCGCCGCCGGCGCAGCTCAGCCCGTGTCCCGAGTCGGAGCCGGCCTCGCCGAGGCTCACCCGCACCTGGCTCTCCGCCGGGCCCACGCAGACCACCGACACCTGGAACTCGCCCGACTCGACGTCGGAGAGCACCAGGTGGTCGCGGCCGGCCGAGAGCGCGACCGTGTCGCCGGCCTCCTGGTCGCCGGCCTCGGGCAGCAGCTCCTGGGCGCTGCGCCGCCACTGCGCCAGCCGCGGGTCGGGATCGTCGTGCGGCGCCGCCCGCAGCCACCAGAGACCGCCGCCGGCCAGCAGCACGAGGGCGCACGCATAGAGCACTATGCCGCGCGCCCGGTCGTCCATCACGTTGTGACTGTAGAGGTCTCGAGCAGCGTTCCGTAGAGCGTGAGCCCCGGTCCGAAGGCGAGCATCACGACGCGTTCCGGCGGCGCCGCGCGACGGCGCAGGGCGTCGAGCACCAGCAACACGGTGGGTGAGGAGCAGTTCCCGTACGCGGAAAGCACGTCCCGCGACGCAGTGAGCGCCGTGTCATCCACGCCGAGCCGCTCCTGCACCACGTCGAGGATCTTGGGACCGCCCGGGTGCACGGCCCAGCCGTCCACGTCACCGATCCGCAGGCCGTTCCGGGCCAGCAGGTCGACGACCATCTTGCGGACGTGCAGGGCGAGCACGTCGGGCACCCGCGGCGATAGCCCCATCCGGAAGCCCAGATCCGTCACCTCCCACGTCATGTGGTCGGCGGTCGTGCTGTCGGTGATCGCGGCGACCTCACGCACCGCGTACCCGGGAGAGCCCGGCGTGAGCACGACGGCGGCCGCCGCGTCCGAGAAGAGCGCGTGGGAGACGATCTGCTGTACGTCGGCCTGCCCGCCGGCCGGCTGCAGATGCAGGCTGGTGAGCTCGGCGCAGAGCAGCAACGCCGGCCGGCCCTGGGCGACCACGAAGTCGGCGGCGGTGCCGAGGCCGGGCAGCGCCGCGTAACAGCCCATGTGCCCGACGAAGAGCCGCCGCACCTCCGGCGCCATCCCCAGGTCGCGGGCGAGCAGGATGTCCAGCCCCGGCGTCGCGTAGCCGGTGCAGGAGCAGACCGCGAAGAGCCCGATCTCGTCGGCCGTGACGCCCGCGTCGGCCAGCGCCCGCTCGACCGCCTCCTTGCCGAGCGGCACGGCCTCGACCTGGAACCGGCGCATCCGGCGCTCGGTCGACCAGTCCGAGACGTCCTCCAGCAGCGGGCTCACGGCGGCCTGCCGGGTGGTCACCCCGGAGTTCGCGAAGATCCGCTGAGCGAGCGTACGGCGGGCGCCCGAGTACCGGTTCGCGAAGAACTCGGACCAGACCTCGTCCTGCCGGACCGTCGGGGGCAGCGCGACACCCACGCCCGCGATCGTCGCCGAGGTCACCATCGGGGCGCGGACCCCTCGGAGTCGGCGTCGCCGCCGAGTGCGTCCACGCCGAGCCAGTCGGCGCAGACGTCGCTGGTGGCCGGTTGCAGCGAGCCGGCCCGGGCATCGCGGTAAAGCCGTTCCAGCGGATGCCCGCGGCGCATCGCCGACGTGCCGGCCGCCTCCAGCATCGACGCCGCCACCTCGGCCGCGGTCGTCCCGGCCAGCAGCTTGGCCCGCCACACCCAGCGGTTGGTCTCGGGGTCGCCGGGCGCGGTGTCGACCCGGCGGGCCGCCTCCAGCACGGCCAGGTGGGCGGCGGCGACCGCGGCGTCGGCCCGGCCGATCCGGGCCCGTACGGCCGGCAGGTGGCCGAGCTTGCGCTCGTTGACGTGCTCGATCGCCGCGTCGACCGCGGCCCGGGCCACGCCCACGTAGACGGCGGCGTAGCTGGCCACCATCCAGTGCGGCGCGAGCTGGGCCACCACCAGGGCCAGTCCCTCGACCCCGCCGAGCAGCGCGCCGGCCGGCACGGTCACGTCGACGTGCAGATCGTGCGAGGAGGTGGCGCGCATGCCGAGCGCGTCCCAGGTCGGCTCGACCCGCAAGCCCTCGCCGGCCGGCACCAGGAACTGCGACACCTGGCTCGGGTCGGCGGCGCTGCGGGCGGCCACCAGGTACGCGTCCGCGTGCCCCGCGCCCGAGCAGAACGTCTTGGCGCCCCGGATGTGGAAGCCGCCGTCGACCGCCTCGTAGGAGGTCTTCATCTGCGACAGCCGGGAACCCACGCCACGCTCGCTCATCGCCACCGCGTACCAGGCGCCCTCGGCCGCCGCCCGCAGGTAGTCGTCGCGGGCCCGGATCGCCTCCGGCGGCAGTCCCAGCGCCTCGGCCAGCTCGTCGGTCACGCCGCTGAGGGCGCCGGTGACCGAGGCGTGCATGTTGAAGATCAGCGCGGTGGCGCCGTTGCCGCGGGCCAGCTCGTACGCGATCGCCGCGTAGTCCGCGAACCCGGCGCCGGCCCCGCCCAGCCGCTCGGGCGTCATCAACCCGAACAGGCCGGCCCGGCGCAGGTCGGCGAAGTCGTCGGCCGGAAACGTGCCGTCCCGGTCGTGTGCGGCCGCGCGGGCCGCGAACCGGGGCGCCAGCCGCCGGGCTTCGTCGATCATGAACGCTCCTCCTTGCGACCGGTCCCCTGGTAGAGCACCGCGGTCAGGCCGGTCGGCACGATCCGGCCGCCGGTTCGTTCGCGTCGCAGCAGGCCCCACCGGATCAGGCCGCCCAGGGTCGGGCGAGCGCCGCGTACCCGGAGACGTACCCCGTGCCGGGCACATTCATCGATCAATCTTTGTGGCCTGACGAACAGCGCCGGGTCGTGCAGGTTCTTGGGGGCCAGACCCACCAGCTCGCCGAGGGTGACCGTGACGAACCGGCTCAGCGGGTTGTCGTTGACCGTGTCCAGCACCAGCAGCCCGCCCGGCTTGAGCACCCGGGCCAGCTCGGCCACCGTCCCCGGCAGGTCGGTCACGTGCTCGAGGATCTCGCCGGCCGCCACCACGTCGGCCGAGCCGGTCGCCAGCGGCAGCGCGGTCACGTCGCCGTTGACCGGCCGGACCCCGTGATCGGCCGCCGTGCGCAGGCCGGACTCGCGGAGGTCGACGCCCACGTGGTGGTAGCCCTTGCCGGCCAGATGCGGCGCCAGCAGCCCGCCGCCGCAACCGGCGTCGACCAGCACCGCGCCGGGCCGGGCGGCCGGCGGGATGAGGGACGCCCGCGCCGCCGCGAGCCAGTGCAGCAGCTCGAAGCCGCCGCCCGGACGCCACCACTCGGCGGCCAGCTCGTCGTACTGACGCGGGTCGTTACGAGGCATCGACCGCATGTGATCGAGCGTGGCACGCATCCGGCACAACCACCACACTGCTCCCATGGCCCGCGCGCTCGCCTTGATCAAGTCGTCCCATCCCGAGCCTGGGCTCGCGGTCACCGTCGCGATGACGTTGCTGGCCGCCGGGGTCGGTCACCGGGGCTGGGCGATCCCCGGGATCTTCCTGGCGGTGCTGGCCACACAGCTCGCGGTGGGCTGGGTGAACGACTGGCTCGACGCGGCGCGCGACCGCGTCGCCGGGCGGGGCGACAAGCCCATCGCGACCGGTGCGGTCTCCCGGCGTACGGTGGGAATCGCCGGACTGATCGCCTCCCTCGCCGTTCCCCTGCTCGCCGCGCCGTTCGGCCTCGAGCCGGCGCTGATCCTCACGGTGGCCACCGTCTTCGCGCTGCTCTACGACTGGCCGCTGAAGTCCACGGTGTTCTCGGTGGTGCCCTACCTGGTCGCCTTCGGCCTGCTCCCGGCGTTCGTGGTGACCGCGCTCCCCGGCCATCCGGCGCCGCCGTCCTGGCTGGTCGCGGCCGGTGCGCTGCTGGGTGGCGGCGCTCATTTCGCCAACGTGCTGCCCGATCTCGAGGACGACGCGGCGACCGGCGTGCGTGGCCTGCCCCACCGGCTCGGCGCCGCCGGCTCCACCCTCGCGGCCGCGATTCTCCTCCTCGGCGCGACGCTCACGCTGGTCTTCGGTCCGGACGGGCCTCCGTCGTGGGCGGGCTGGGCGGCCGCGGCGGCCTCCGTCGTGGTCCTTCCCCTCGGCTGGTACGCGTCGAAGCGGGCCACGGGGCGGCGGGTGGCCATGTTCCGGGCGGTGATCATGGTGGCCTTGATCGACGTCCTACTGCTGATCTTCAGCGGTCGGGTGGTGTGAATGGACGGGTCGGCGCACGAGCCGGATCACCGCCCTCTACGCTGAGCGGTGGGCTCCACCGACATTTTCTTGGAGGATCGTGATGCGCTCGCTGGGAACCCGCCGTGTCGCACAGGCCGCGGGTGCCGCGATGATCGCCGTGATCGCGCTCGCCGGCTGCTCGGCCGGTCAGGTCGCCGAGACCGCCCTGCTCAAGTCGCCGATCTCCGGCCTCAACACGCAGAGCCCCGACGGCAAGCTGCTCATCCGCAACCTCCAGATCAGCTACAACAACCCGAAGGGCTACCCGGCCAACGGCGCCGCACCGCTCGAGGGCAGCTTCTTCAACCAGGGCACCGACCCGATCACGGTGACGATCACCAGCCGGCCGCAGACCGACGTGGTGGCCAACGTCGTCTCGGCCCAGCAGGTCGGCCTCGGCCCGGCGCCCGCCGCGAGCTCGGCCGCCCCGGCCCCCGACGCGTCGGCCTCGGCGCCGGCCGCTCCCGCGTCCGCGCTGCAGCCGGCGAAGTTCACGATCGCGCCGCTGGGCAGCCAGATCTTCCTGACCACCACCAACCCGGCGCTGCAGGCGGCCGGCCTGAGCAACGATCTCCGGCCGGGCTACTCGCTGAGCCTGACCGTCCAGGTCGCGGGTGGCCAGCCGTTCGACGTGATCGCGCCGTTCGCGGTGCCGACCTCGCCCGCCTCCCGCGGTCCGGCCGTCGTCGACGACGAGGGCAAAGAGTCCGAGGGCTGAATTGTCGTACCGTCCGGCTAGCTTGTCCGGGTGACGACCTCCCGCACGGCCCCGAAGGCCGCCAAGCCCGCCTTCGTCTGCGACGCCTGCGGGCACCAGCCGCCGAAATGGCTCGGCCGGTGCCCGGAGTGCGGCGAGTGGGGCTCGGTCATCGAGTCCACCGTGACCAGCCCGCTCGGCGCCGGTCGGGTGGTGGCCTCGCGCATGCCCGCCGAGCCGGCCCGGCCGATCGCCACCATCAGCGCCGCCCCGGCCAAGGCGGTGCCCACCAACGTCAGCGAGCTCGACCGCGTGCTCGGCGGCGGTCTGGTGCCCGGCGCCGTGGTTCTGCTCGCGGGCGAGCCGGGTGTGGGCAAGTCCACACTGTTGCTCGACGTCGCCCAGCAGTGGGCGGCCGGTGCCGGCACCCCGTCACTGGTGGTGAGCGGTGAGGAGTCGGTGAGCCAGGTCCGGCTGCGGGCCGAGCGGCTCGGCGCCCTGCACGACCGGCTCTACCTGGCGTCCGAGAGCGACCTCGGCGCGGTGATCGGCCATCTCGACGCGGTGAAGCCCGGCCTGCTGGTGCTCGACTCGGTGCAGACCATCTCCGCCCCCGGCACCGAGGGCGTGCCCGGCGGCGTCACCCAGGTCCGCGCCGTCACCGCGGCGCTGGTCGGCGTGGCCAAGGAGCGCGGCATCGCCACCGTCCTGGTCGGGCACGTCACCAAGGACGGTCAGGTCGCCGGCCCCCGCGTGCTCGAGCACCTGGTCGACGTGGTGCTGCACTTCGAGGGCGACAAGCACTCGTCGCTGCGCCTGGTCCGGGGCGTGAAGAACCGCTTCGGCGCGGCCGACGAGGTGGGCTGCTTCGAGATGCACGAGGGCGGCATCGCCAGCCTGGCCGACCCGTCCGGCCTGTTCCTCACCCGCTATCAGGAGCCGGTGCCCGGCACCTGCGTCACGGTCGCGATGGAGGGCCGGCGCGCGCTGGTCACCGAGGTGCAGGCGCTGATCGGGGCCGAGGTGCAAGGCTCGCCGAGGCGTACGGTGTCGGGCCTCGACAGCGCCCGGCTGGCCATGGTGCTGGCCGTCCTCGAGCGCCGCACCAAGCAGCTGAAGCTCTACAACCGCGAGGTCTTCGCGGCCACGGTCGGCGGCATCCGCCTGATCGAGCCCTCGGCCGACCTCGCCATGGCGCTGGCCGTCGCCTCCGGCGGCCTCGACCTGGCGATGGCGCCGACGCTGGTCGCGATCGGCGAGGTCGGCCTGACCGGCGAGATCCGCCGGGTCGGCGCCGTGGGCCGGCGGCTGGCCGAGGCGGCCCGGCTCGGCTTCCGCGAGGCGCTGGTCCCGCCCGGCTGCGGCCCCGACGGCTCGGCGCCCAAGGGCATGCGGGTGACCGAGGTGAGCGACCTACGCTCCGCATTGCAGACCGCCGCCCGCGCCTCGGCCGACCACGGTTCGCGGTGACGCAGCGTGAGTTTTCATCACGCTACGGAGCATTCATCGAACCACGCCTCGTTGGCCTGGATGACAGTCCGTAGAATGTACAGGTGCCGCTCGACCGCGATGGTTCCAAGCCCGCCGCCGCCACCCCGACGCCACGACCAGGCGTCAATGGTTCGGCGCGCCCCTCGGCGGCAGCCTCGTCCACTCCCGGCCTGTCCGGTGGCGGCGTGAGCGCCGATCCGCTGCGCGCCAATCTGGCGCTGATGGCGCCCGGCACCGCCCTGCGCGACGGTCTCGAGCGCATCCTGCGGGGCCGCACTGGCGCGCTGATCGTGCTCGGCCACGACGCCGTGGTCGAGAGCATCTGCACCGGCGGGTTCCCGCTCGACGTGGAATTCTCGGCCACCCGCCTGCGTGAGCTGTGCAAGATGGACGGCGCCGTCGTGCTCTCGTCCGACGGCACCCGCATCGTGCGCGCCGCCGTCCACCTGATGCCCGACCCGTCGATCCCGTCCGAGGAGTCCGGCACCCGCCACCGCACCGCCGAGCGGGTCGCCAAGCAGTCCGGTTTCCCGGTCATCTCGGTTTCGCAGTCGATGCGGATCATCGGGCTCTACGTGAACGGTCAGCGCCACGTCCTCGACGACTCGGCCGCGATCCTCTCCCGGGCCAACCAGGCCCTGGCCACCCTCGAGCGCTACAAGCTGCGCCTCGACGAGGTCTCCGGCACCCTGTCCGCGCTGGAGATCGAAGACCTGGTGACCGTCCGCGACGCGGTGGCCGTGGTCCAGCGCCTCGAGATGGTCCGCCGCATCGCCGACGAGATCTCCGGCTACGTGGTCGAGCTCGGCACCGACGGCCGCCTGCTGGCCCTGCAGCTCGACGAGCTGATGGCGGGCGTCGACGCCGACCGCACCCTGGTCATCCGCGACTACCTGCCGACCGGCCGCAAGGCGCGCACGCTCGACGAGGCGCTGGTCGAGCTCGACCTGCTGTCGGCCACCGAGATGATCGACCTGGTCGCCGTGGCGAAGGCGATCGGTTACCCCGGCGCCTCGGATGCGCTCGACGCCGCGGTCTCGCCGCGGGGCTTCCGCCTGCTGGCCAAGGTCCCGCGTCTGCCCCAGCCCATCGTCGACCGCCTGGTCGACCATTTCGGCAGCCTCCAGCGCCTCCTGGGCGCGACGGTGGAAGATCTACAGGCCGTCGAGGGCGTCGGCGACGCACGAGCCCGTGGCGTCCGTGAGGGCCTCTCCCGCCTGGCCGAGGCCTCGATCCTGGAGCGGTACGTCTAGCTGATCGGCTCGGCCACGCCGTTCGCGTGGTCGGTGACCGACGCTCCCACCACGGTCGCGCGGATCGGCAGGAACTCGAGGCAGCGCCGCACGGCCGCGCCCATCTTCGGGTTCGGCACCCGCATCGAGATCGTGCAGTGCGGCACCCAGCGCCCCGGCCCGTACAGATCCCAGACTTCGACGCCGCCCGCGACCAGGCCCTCATGCACACGCCGATGGTGTTCCAGCAGCTCGGCGGTCGGCACCACGCCCAGCCACAGCACCCGCCCGAGGAACTGGCCGACGAAGTCGAGGTCGAGCGTCATCTCCCGGGCCACCCGCATCCCCGACAGTGCGGCGACGACCTCGGCCGGCGCCAGGGTGCGGGCCGCCGCCAGCGACACGTGTGGACGATGCTTCTGCGCCAGCAGCGACCCCATCGACGGGATGCCGTCGGACTCCAGGGCACGCCACAGCGTCCGGACCCGGCGCGTGGCGTCGACGTCCAGGTAGAGCTCGATCGCGGCGACCACTGAGGAGGTGGTGCCTCAGTCGGTGATGGTCAGGACCACCGGCTGGCTGACATACGTCCCGAGGCGGGCGCGCAGCTCGAACTGGCCCGGCGGCGGGTTCGGCCCCGAGGCCGCGTTGCCCGCGCAGGTGCTCGACTGACGGCCGTTCCAGGTGACCTTGTACGAGCGGACCTCGCCCGGCGCGAACTGGCGCACGTCGCTGCCCTTGGCCGTGCTGCACGTGTCCGAGGACCAGTACTTGCGGGCCGCCTGATCCAGGTACAGCTCCTGCGGGCCGGCACCCACGTCGCGGCCGCACGTACGGCTGCTGATGTTCTTGACCGTGAGGGTGACGTCCACGCTCGCGCCGCGCTTGATGGTCGTGCTCGCGACGCTCGGGGTCACCTGGATCTCGCTGTCGGCGCACGAACCGTCGGCCGGCGCGGTGACGTTGGTGTTCTGCCCGGTGCCCGCGGCGGTCGTGGTGGGCAAACTCCCGTTCGAGCCCGTCCCGCCATCGCCGTCGCCCGGGTTCTGCGACTCGAGGTCACCCAGGGCCGGCAGCGACGGACCGCCGCCACCACCCGGCGGCACGTTGTCCAGGAAGGACGGTTCGGTCTCCCCCGGCGCGCTCTTCGATGCGGGGGCCGGCGTGGGAAGCTGCGACGAGGGGCTGCCCTTGCCGCGCTGATCGTTCTTGTCGTCACCGCCGGAGCAGGAAACGAACAGCACGATGATGCCGAGCAGCAGAGCACCCAGCACGACCGCACGACGCCGCCAGTAGACGGCGGGAGGAAGGGAACCAACCGTCGTTCGCATGATGGGGTCACCGTAAACCCGGACACCCCCGGCCAACGCCGCGACGCGCCGGGTATGCGACACGGACTCGCCTTACCAATCGTTAGAGATAGACCTTCCGCTGGTAGATCGCGTGCGCGCCGGCCACCCGATCGAGGAAAAGCTTTCCGGCGCAGTGGTCGATCTCGTGTTGCAGCGCCCGCGCCTCGAACGCGTCGGTGGTGATGGTGACCGGCTCACCGGTGCCGGGGGTGACGGCCTCGACCACGATGCGGCCGGCCCGCTTCACGTCGCCGGTGAGATCGGGCACCGACATGCAGCCCTCGCGGCCGGCCTTCCAGCGGCTGGCCTCGATGATCTTCGCGTTGCACAGAACGAAGGTGCCGTGGGTGATGGCCGCCTTCGGATGGCCGACCACGTCGACGGCGAAGACCTGGGCGCCGACGCCGACCTGCGGAGCGGCCAGGCCCACGCAGCCGGGCGAGACTTTCATGGTCGCGACCAGGTCGGCGGCGAGCTGCGCGATCGCCGGGTCGGTGGGGTCGACCTCGTCGCCGACCGTGCTGAGGACGGCGGCGGGAGCGGTGACGACCGGACGGACGTGACCCTCCGGCAGCTCGGGCAGCGTCACAGAATCTCCGACTCGGCTCGGCGCAGCGTCACCTCGACGCCGAGCTCGGCGGCGGCCACGGCCAGGCGCTCGGCCAGCTCGTCGGCCGCGCCGGCGGGCAGGTCCACCTCGGCGATCAGCACATAGAGGCTGCCGCCGAGGCGGGTGGTGAGGTCGGTGATGTTGCCGCCCTCGGCCGCCACCTCACGGGTGATCGCCGAGACGATGCCGAGCCGGTCGGCGCCGTGCACGCTCACCACCCACGGCTCGCCGCCGGCCGCCGCGTCCCCTTCCGGTTCCACCAGGCGGACGGTGGTGGTCACGTCCTTGAGCGGGGCGAGCGCCGCCTCCGCGGCCTCGACCCCGGGGCCGGTGCAGATCAGGGTCATCGCGAAGTGGCCGCGGAGGCGGGTCATCGTCGAGTCGGTGAGGTTGGCGCCGACTCCGGCCAGCGCCTCGGCCACGTCGGCGACGATTCCGGTCCGGTCCGGACCGATGACGGTGATGGCGAGCTCATGCACCCGCTTACAGTAAGTCCTGCCATGACTTTCGCTGACGACGCCATCGCCTGGTACGACCAGAATGCCCGTGATCTGCCCTGGCGGCAGCCCGGAACGACCCCGTGGGCCGTGCTGGTGAGCGAGGTGATGCTGCAACAGACTCCGGTCGTACGGGTGGAGCCCGCCTGGAATGCCTGGATGGCGCGCTGGCCCACGCCCGCCGACCTCGCCGCCGACCCGCCGTCGGAAGCCATCCGCATGTGGGGCCGCCTCGGCTACCCGCGCCGGGCGATGCGCCTGCACGCATGCGCGGCCGCGATCGTGGAACGCCACGGCGGCACGGTTCCCGACGATCTCGACCAGCTGCTGGCGCTTCCCGGGGTGGGCACCTACACGGCTCGGGCGGTGGCCACTTTCGCGTACGGCCAGCGCCACCCGGTCGTCGACACGAACGTGCGGCGTGTCGTGGCCCGGGCCGTCGAGGGCAAGCCCGACGCCGGCCCCAACACGACTCCCGCCGACCTGGTCGCCGTGGCCGAGCTGCTGCCCGAGGATGTGAAGCGGGCGGCCCGGGCGAGCATCGCCTTCATGGAGCTGGGCGCGATCGTCTGCACGGCCCGCTCGCCGCGCTGTCCGCAGTGCCCGTTCGCGTCGACCTGCGCCTGGCGTGCGACCGGGCAGGCGCTGCCCGAGGGCCCGAGCCGCAAGCCGCAGCGGTACGCCGGAACCGACCGCCAGGTGCGAGGCCTGCTGCTCGAGGTCCTGCGGCATGCCACCGGCCCCGTGCCGCGCCACCGTCTCGACATGGTCTGGCAGGACGAGACCCAGCGGGCGCGGGCGCTGGCCGGGCTGCTCGAGGACGGCTTGGTCGAGCTGCTCGGCACCGACGACTTCATCCTGGCCGGCGACGCCCCACCGACCGCACCGATCCCCCTCGGCCTTACTCCGCCTTCATGACCGTCCCGCCCTCATGACCATCGCGCCGCCCTCCCTGACCGTGCCTCCACCCTCCATGATCGTTCCGCCACCCTCGATGACCGTGCCGCCGCCCTTCATGACGGTGCCGCCGCCGAGCTGACGGTCGCGATCGCGGCGTGCGGGCGTTGGGTGCCGTCGCTCGGCCAGAGCCGGCGCTCGACCTCGGCGAAGCCCGCGCGCGCCAGCCGCCCGGCGAACTCGTCGACCGGCCATCGATAGGCCGTCACCACTTTGTGGTCGAAGGCGCTCAGCTCGTCGCCGCCGTCGAAGAACCCGGCCACCAGCGCGCCGCCCGGCCGCAGCACGCGGCGGAACTCGGCCAGGACGACGTCGACCTCGGCCGGCGGCAGGTGAATCAGCGAGAACCAGGCCAGGATCCCGGCGATCGAACCGTCCTCGACATCGAGGCTCGCCATCGACCCGAGGCGGTAGTCGCCCTCCGGGTGGGCCGCCTTGGCGTACGCGATGAACTCGGGCACCAGGTCGATCCCCCGCGCGTCGACACCCAGCGATCGCAGATAGTCGGTGAGGTGGCCGGGCCCGCAGCCGAGGTCGAGGACGACGCCCGGCCGAATCGACAGATGCCGCCGGATGAAGGCGAGGTCGTCGGTTCCGCGGTCGACGATTGTCCCAAAAAGTCCGATGTAGAGTTCGGCGTTGGCGGAGTATGCGTCTCTTACCTGGTGGCTCACGTTCAGTCGGCCCTCCCTCGTGGGTGGGCCGATTAGACCAGCCGGGTACGACAGTTCTCGGCCGCCGATGACCAGGCCCTGGCGGCAACGAAAAGGCCCGGCTGCTGGTCGCAGCCGGGCCGTTCTCGTTCAGCGAGATGTCACTCCTCGGTGGTCGCCGCTCCCATGTCGGCGGGCACCGCGTCCGGAACCGTGGCTCCCCGGTCGGCACCGCGGAAGACCAGCTTGGACTTCTCGACGTTCTCCGGGTCGCCCTCGCAGTCCACCACCACGATCTGGCCGGGGCGCAGCTCGTTGAAGAGGATCTGCTCGGACAGGGTGTCCTCCAGGTCGCGCTGGATCGTGCGGCGCAGCGGCCGGGCGCCCAGCACCGGGTCGAAGCCCTTCTTCGCCAGGTACTTCTTCGCGTTCTCGGTCAGCTCGAGACCCATGTCCTTGTTCTTGAGCTGACCCTCGATGCGCGAGGTGAAGATGTCGACGATCTGCAGGATCTCGTCCTGGCGGAGCTGGTGGAAGACGATCGTGTCGTCGATACGGTTCAGGAACTCCGGGCGGAAGTGCTGCTTCAGCTCGTCGTTGACCTTGACCTTCATCCGGTCGTAGTTGCTCTCGGTGTCCTCCGAGGCCTGGAAGCCCAGCGACACCGCCTTCGCCACGTCCCGGGTGCCGAGGTTGGTGGTCAGGATGATGACCGTGTTCTTGAAGTCCACGATCCGGCCCTGGCCGTCGGTCAGGCGACCGTCCTCCAGGATCTGCAGCAGCGTGTTGAAGACGTCCGGGTGAGCCTTCTCGATCTCGTCGAAGAGGACCACGGAGAACGGCTTGCGGCGCACCTTCTCGGTGAGCTGGCCGCCCTCGTCGTAGCCGACGTACCCGGGAGGGGCGCCGACCAGGCGGGACACCGTGTACCGGTCGTGGAACTCGGACATGTCGAGCTGGATCAGGGCGTCCTCGGAGCCGAACAGGAACTCGGCCAGCGCCTTGGAGAGCTCGGTCTTACCGACACCGGACGGGCCGGCGAAGATGAACGAGCCGGAGGGGCGCTTCGGGTCCTTGAGGCCCGCCCGCGTACGCCGGATCGCCTTGGAGACGGCCTTGACCGCGTCCTCCTGGCCGATGACCCGCTTGTGGAGCTCGTCCTCCATGCGGAGCAGCCGGGAAGTCTCCTCCTCGGTGAGCTTGTAGACCGGGATGCCGGTCCAGTTGCCCAGGACCTCGGCGATCTGCTCGTCGTCGACCTCGGACACGACGTCGAGGTCGCCGGCCTTCCACTCCTTCTCCCGCTGGGCCTTCTGGCCGAGCAGCTGCTTCTCCTTGTCGCGCAGCTGGGCGGCGCGCTCGAAGTCCTGCGCGTCGATCGCGGACTCCTTGTCGCGACGCACCTGGGCGATGCGCTCGTCGAAGTCGCGCAGGTCCGGCGGCGCGGTCATCCGGCGGATGCGCATCCGGGCGCCGGCCTCGTCGATCAGGTCGATCGCCTTGTCCGGCAGGAAGCGGTCGGAGATGTACCGGTCGGCCAGCGTCGCCGCCGCCACCAGGGCGGCGTCGGTGATGCTGATCCGGTGGTGCGCCTCGTAGCGGTCGCGGAGGCCCTTGAGGATCTCGATGGTGTGCGCCAGCGACGGCTCGCCGACCTGGATGGGCTGGAAGCGGCGCTCGAGAGCGGCGTCCTTCTCCAGATGCTTGCGGTACTCGTCGAGCGTGGTCGCGCCGATGGTCTGCAGCTCGCCGCGGGCCAGCATCGGCTTGAGGATGCTCGCCGCGTCGATCGCGCCCTCGGCCGCACCCGCGCCGACCAGCGTGTGGATCTCATCGATGAACAGGATGATGTCGCCCCGGGTGCGGATCTCCTTGAGCACCTTCTTGAGGCGCTCCTCGAAGTCACCGCGGTACCGGGAGCCGGCCACCAGCGCACCGAGGTCGAGCGTGTAGAGCTGCTTGTCCTTGAGCGTCTCGGGCACCTCGCCCTTGACGATCGACTGGGACAGGCCCTCGACGACCGCGGTCTTGCCGACGCCGGGCTCGCCGATGAGCACCGGGTTGTTCTTCGTACGGCGGGAGAGCACCTGCATGACCCGCTCGATTTCCTTCTCCCGGCCGATGACCGGGTCGAGCTTGCCCTCGCGGGCGGCCTGGGTCAGGTTGCGGCCGAACTGGTCGAGCACCAGCGACGTGGACGGCGCGGCCTCGCCCGCCGCGGCGCCGGCCGCGGCCGGCTCCTTGCCCTGGTAGCCCGAGAGCAGCTGGATGACCTGCTGGCGGACCCGGTTGAGGTCGGCGCCGAGCTTGACCAGCACCTGGGCGGCGACGCCCTCGCCCTCCCGGATCAGGCCGAGCAGGATGTGCTCGGTGCCGATGTAGTTGTGGCCGAGCTGCAGCGCCTCCCGCAGCGACAGCTCCAGCACCTTCTTCGCTCGAGGCGTGAACGGGATGTGCCCGCTCGGCGCCTGCTGGCCCTGGCCGATGATCTCCTCGACCTGCTGCCGGACGCCCTCGAGCGAGATGCCCAGACTCTCCAGAGCCTTGGCGGCGACGCCCTCGCCCTCGTGGATCAGGCCGAGCAGGATGTGCTCGGTCCCGATGTAGTTGTGGTTGAGCATCCGGGCCTCTTCTTGGGCCAGGACGACAACCCGTCGCGCTCGGTCGGTGAACCGCTCGAACATGCCCTCGTGCTCCTCACGTGCCGTGCGCCAATTGAACTGGCGGGGCCAGCGCACGGGCATCGGTGATGCCCGTGCTGTAACTCTATCGCCGCCCGGCGGTTCTGCCCGGCCCTCGTGGCCCCGCGAAACCGTCCGCAACGTTGATTAAGCCAACTTCGCACGCTCAGAGGCTGTTCCCCCACTCGAACGAGTACGCGGACAGCGAACACGCCCCGGAGCGTACGTCCACAACCTGTGGACAACTCTCTCCACACCTGTGGATAACTCTACGTACCCCAGGCGAGCGGCGCGTCAAAAGCAAGAGGGCCCGCCGCGCTCGACGCGCGACGGGCCGGACGACTCGTCTGTACCACTGGCCTCCCGCGATCACCTCGCCGATGAGCGAGGCGGTCGCCCCGCGGAGCGGAGCGGAGCAATCAGGCTCTGCCGGGGCCCTTCGCGTGGAACTCGTCCACGATCTCCTGGGGGATGCGGCCCCGGTCGGAGATGTCCTTGCCGGCCTTCTTGGCCCACTCCCGGATCGCCTTGTTCTGCTCCCGGTCGGCGGTCGCACCGCCGCGGCCGCGCGCGGCCCGGCCGCCGACGACCACGCCGCCGCGCGCCACCTTGGAACCGGCGCCCACGTACGGCGCGAAGACGTCCCGCAATTTAGCGGCGTTCTTCTCCGAGAGGTCGATCTCGTACTGAATGCCGTCGAGCGCGAACTTGACGGTCTCCTCGGCGTCACCGCCGTCGAGGTCATCGACCAGCTTGTGAATGATCTGCTTGGCCACGCGCCGCTATCCTCCCGAACACAGGTTCTCCCGCAACGGACAGAACAATAACGCCAGGGCGGCAGTATCCGTCAATGGCGGGTCGTATATTACTCGGGCCGGACCAACGGGAACAGGATCGTTTCCCGAATGCCGAGGCCGGTGAGCGCCATCAACAGCCGGTCGATTCCCATTCCCATCCCGCCGGTCGGCGGCATTCCGTACTCCATGGCGCGCAGGAAATCCTCGTCCAGTTGCATCGCCTCGGGATCGCCGCCGGCGGCCAGCAACGACTGCGCCACCAGCCGTTCGCGCTGCACCACGGGGTCGACCAACTCGGAATAGGCGGTCGCCAGCTCGAAGCCCGAGACGTACAGGTCCCACTTCTCGGTGAGACCCGGAGTTTCCCGGTGGGCACGGGTCAGCGGCGCCGTCTCTTCGGGATAATCCCGCACAAATGTGGGCGCCTGCAGGCTGGGCACGACCAGGTGCTCGAAGAGCTCCTCGGCCAGCTTCCCGTTGCTCCACTTCGGGTCGACGGAAAGGTCATGCTTTTCCGCATAACGCTCGAGTTGTGCCCGATCGGTCGTCACCGTGACTTCTTCGCCGAGGGCGGCCGACAGCGAACCGAACAGGGTGGTGGACGCCCACTGGCCGCCGAGATCCAACTCGGTGCCGTCGTGGTGGGTCACGACGTGCGAACCGGCGACCGCGAACGCCGCTTCCTGAATCCACTCCTGAACCTGCTGCTGCATCACGTTGTAGTCGGCGTACGCCTGGTACGCCTCGAGCATCGCGAACTCGGGCGAGTGACTCGAGTCCATACCCTCATTGCGGAAGTTCCGGTTGATCTCGAAGACCCGCTCGATGCCGCCGACGACCGCGCGCTTCAAAAACAGTTCCGGCGCGATCCGCAGATAGAGATCCGTGTCGAGTGCGTTGCTGTGCGTCACAAACGGACGAGCCGCCGCGCCGCCGTGCAGCAACTGCAACATTGGCGTTTCGACCTCGAGGAAATTGCGCCGGAACAACGACTCGCGCAGGCTGCGGACGACCGTGGCCCGGGTGCGCACGACCTCGCGGGCCTGGGGCCGGACGATCAGATCCACGTACCGCTGCCGGATCCGGGTCTCCTCGGAGAGCGGCTTGTGCGCGACCGGGAGCGGGCGCAGAGCCTTGGCGCTGATCGCCCACGAGTCGGCGAGCACGGACAGCTCGCCGCGGCGGCTGGTGATCACCTCGCCGGTGACGCCGACCAGGTCGCCGAGGTCGACCAGGTGCTTCCAGTCGGTCAGCGCCTGCTCGCCGACCTTGTCGAGGGACAGCATGGCCTGCAGCTCGGTGCCGTCGCCGTCGCGCAGGGTCGCGAAGCACAGCTTGCCGCCGTTGCGGATGAAGATGACCCGTCCCGTGATCGAGACCTGGTCGCCGGTGGCGGTGTCGGTCGGCAGCTCCGCGTACTTCTCGCGGATCTCCTTGAGGGTCGCGGTGCGGGGCAGGTTGACCGGGTAGGGCGGGACGCCCTCGGCGAGGAACCGCTCCCGCTTCGCCCGGCGGACCCGCATCTGCTCGGGAAGATCCTCGGTGGGCTCGGTGGGCGGCACATTCTGCTCGGTCACGGCACGACTCTCTGTGAAGAAGACGGATCGGCTAGAAAGCCTACTCAGCGGCCGTCAGACGTTCCGCTCATATACCATCCGCAGGCCGATCAGCGTGATCATCGGCTCGTGCGCGGTCAGCGTGCGGCACTCGTCCTTGACCAGCCCGGCCAGCCCGCCGGTGGCGATCACGGCCTTGACCGGGCCGATCTCCTCGATCATCCGCTCGACGATCCGGTCGACCTGGCCGGCGAAGCCGTAGTACATGCCGGACTGCAGGCACTCCACCGTGTTCTTGCCGATCACCGAGCGCGGCGCGGCCGGCTCGACCTTGCGCAGCTGGGCGGCGCGGGCGGCGAGCGCGTCGAAGGAGATCTCGATGCCGGGGGCGAACGCGCCGCCGAGGAACTCGCCCTTGGCGCTGATCACGTCGAAGTTGGTGGTGGTGCCGAAGTCGACCACGATCGACGGGCCGCCGTAGAGGGCGTGTGCGGCCAGCGTGTTGACCACCCGGTCCGAGCCGACCTCCTTGGGGTTGTCGATGGCCAGCTGCACCCCGGTCTTCACGCCCGGCTCGACGATCACGTTGGGCAGGTCGCCGTAGTAGCGGGCGAGCATCGTGCGCAGGCTGCGCAGCGCGGCCGGCACGGTCGAGCAGGCGGCCACCCCGGTGATCTCCACGTTGTCGCCGGCGAGCAGCCCGCGGAACATCAGGCCGAGCTCGTCGGCGGTGTTCCGGGCGTCGGTCTTGACCCGCCAGTTGTGCACCAGCTTGTCGCCGTCGAAGGTGGCGAGCACGGTGTTGGTGTTACCGATGTCGATACAGAGGAGCATCTAAACCCTCAGGTCCATGGCGATGTCGAGGATCGGCGACGAGTGCGTCAGCCCACCCACCGACAGGTAGTCGACACCGGTCGCCGCGTAGGCCTCCACTGTGGCCAACGTGAGATTACCGGTGGCCTCCAGCTCGGCCCGGTCACCCACGGCCGCCACCACCTCGGTCAGCAGCTCGGGCGTCATGTTGTCGCACAGGAGGAAGTCGGCGCCGGCTTCGACGGCCTCGACGGCCTCGGCCAGAGTGGTCACCTCGACCTGGACCGAAATGTCCGGAAACTTACGACGGACCAGTTCAAAGGCGGCGGTGATGCTCCCGGCGGCCAGCTTGTGGTTGTCCTTGATCATCGCGACGTCGTACAGACCCATGCGCTTGTTCGTGCCGCCGCCGGCCCGCACCGCGTACTTCTCCAGGTGCCGCAGGCCCGGCGTGGTCTTGCGGGTGTCGAGCACGGTCGCCTTGGTGCCGGCCAGCGCGTCGGCCCACTTGCGGGTGTGCGTGGCCACCCCGGACATCCGGCACAGCAGGTTCAGCGCGGTGCGCTCGGCGATCAGCAGCGTCCGGGTCCGGCCGGTGACCACGGCGAGCACGTCCCCGCGGCGTACCCGGTCACCGTCGGCGACCCGCGCCTCGAAGGTCGTCGCACCGGCCGAGGTCGCGGCGAAGACCTCGGCCGCCACCGGCAGCCCGGCCACCACGCCGTCGGCCCGCGCCACCAGCTCGGCCGTGTCGAACTGGTCGGCCGGGATGGTCGCCTCGCTGGTCACGTCGCGGGGCGGGTCGCCGAGGTCCTCGCCCAGGGCGGTGTAGACCACCCGGCGCACCTCGTCGAGGTCGAGGTCAAGACTCACGGCATCTCCTCGAAGATCTGGGTCAGCGCGCCCGTGGCGGACAGGCCGTTCAGCAGGTGGCCGCGCCACTCGTCCTCGGCCACCGGGTAATCCTCCCGCCAGTGGCAGCCGCGGGTCTCACGCCGGGTGCTCGCCGACGCGACCAGGGCGCTCGCCACGGTCAGCAGGTTCGTCGCCTCCCAGGCCGCGTTGCGCGGGGTGGCGCGCCGGCCGGCCAGCCCGGTCAGCTCCTTGGCCGTGCCGGCCAGCGAGTCGGCCGAGCGCAGCACGCCGGCGCCGCGGGTCATCGCCCGCTGCAGCTCGCCGCGGATCGCCGGGTCGGCGACCCACGCCGGCTCGGTGTCGTTTGCCGACGGGTCGGCCTGCGGCGGCAGGTCACGGGCGATGTCGCCGGCGATCCGCTTGGCGAAGACCAGGCCCTCGAGCAGGGAGTTGCTGGCCAGGCGGTTGGCGCCGTGCACACCGGTGCAGGCGACCTCGCCGCACGCGTACAGGCCGGGGATGGTGGTGCGGCCGTAGAGGTCGGTGCGGACGCCTCCGGAGGCGTAGTGGGCGGCCGGCGCGACCGGGATCAGGTCGGTGGCCGGGTCGATGCCGGCGGCCCGGGTCGAGGCCACGATGGTCGGGAACCGGTGCTCGAGGAAGTCGCCGCCGAGGTGCCGGGCGTCCAGGTAGACGTGGTCGGCGCCGGTCTCGAGCAGCACCCGGTGGATGCCCTTGGCCACCACGTCGCGCGGCGCCAGCTCGGCCAGCTCGTGCTGACCGACCATGAACCGCTTGCCCGACTCGTCGACCAGGTAGGCGCCCTCGCCGCGCAGCGCCTCGGAGATCAGCGGCCGCTGCACCGAGGTGACCGCGGCGCTGACGAACGAGGTCGGGTGGAACTGCACGAACTCGACGTCGGTCACGGTCGCGCCGGCCCGGATCGCCAGCGCGACGCCGTCGCCGGTGGAGACCGACGGGTTCGTGGTCGAGGAGTAGACCTGACCCATGCCGCCGGTGGCCAGCACCACGGCCCGGGCCAGGATCGCGCCGACGCCGTCCTCGCTGCCCTCGCCGAGCACGTGCAGGGTCAGCCCGCAGGCCCGGCCGTCGGCGCTGCGCAGCAGGTCGAGCACGAGCGCGTGCTCGACGAGCCGGATCCAGGGGTCGCGCCGCACCGCCTCGTGCAGGGCCCGCTGGACCTCGGCGCCGGTCGCGTCGCCGCCGGCGTGCACGATCCGGTCGGCGCGGTGGCCGCCCTCGCGGGTCAGCATCAGCGAGCCGTCGGGGTGGCGGTCGAACTGGGCGCCGATGCGCATCAGCTCCCGTACGCGGGCGGGTCCCTCCTCGACCAGCACGCGTACCGCCGCCGGGTCGCAGAGCCCGACCCCGGCGATCTCGGTGTCGTTGGCGTGCGCCGCCGGGGTGTCGAGCGGATCGAGCACGGCCGCGATGCCGCCCTGGGCCCACCGGGTCGAGCCGTCGTCGATGTTCACCTTGGTGACCACGGTGACGTGCAGGCCCTGCTCGCGCAGGTGCAGCGCCGCGGTCAGCCCGGCGACGCCGGAGCCGACGACGAGCACGTCGGTGGTCTCGCTCCAACCCGGCTCGGCCGCCGCGAGCCGGCGGGGCAGCTCGGGAAGATCGACGAGAAGTGACATCTGCTCAGTACACTCTGCCGGCACGCCGGACGTCACGCGGGGGCCGCATTCCAGTGGTGGCCGTTACTTGTACTGGACGGGCAGGCTCGCGACGCCCTTGCCCTTCAGCGACGAGGTGAGCTCGGCGCCGTCGAGCCAGAGGTAACAGCGCACACCGTAGTCGCCCAGCTGCCACACGTCGGCGCTGCCCGGCAGCGAGATCACCCCGGTGCGGTACTGCAGGTCCTGGTCGTTGGGCACGGCCGCGAAGGTGGCGATCAGGGTGCGGCAGCCGTCGTGGAACTTGGCCCAGCCGGCGTCGTCCTTGGGATAGCCGAGGCCCTTGGCGTCCCAGACGCCCACGAACTCGGCGTTGTGCTTGGCCGAGCAGGCCGCTCCCGGCATCCCGGCGATCGCCCCCGAGCTGTCCATCGCCACCGCGTAGCAGCCGAGCAGCAGGCCGGAGGTGCCGTCGGTGAGCTCGTTGCGCAGGCTGCCGGCCCGCTGCACGAGCAGCCCGTCGTCCTCGACCGAGCTGAGCTCGAGGGCCTCGCAGCGGAACCAGCGGGAACCGCCGCTCCAGGCCGCCGTGGTCGGATGCGTGACGCCGATCCAGATGCGCGCGGTCCGCCAGTTGCCGCCGAGATAGCTGCTCGTCTTCTCGTCGCACGTGCGGTAGGCGGCCTTGGCGCCCGCGGAGCCCTCGGCCGGGGGCTCGTCGGCGTCGGCGGCCGGCGCCTCGTAGGTTCCGACGTACACGGTCTCGGTGCGGTGCTTGAGGTTGCAGTCGATCTCTTCGTACGTGGACCGCGCCCCAACGGTGTTGAAGTTGGCGCCGTGGCACGTCCCGGCCGTGGGCTCGAAGCCGGTGGCCGGTTCCATCGCGGCCCAGCCGTTGGTGAGGTCGCCGTCCACTCCGCCGGGCATGCCGCAGCCCGAGGCGAGCAGCAGCACGCCGAGGATCGCGAAGATCCCCCGCCATGCGAGCGCTCCCTTACCCATTGAGCCGAGGGTAAACCGAAATAACGGTCTAAAATTCCAAACCGCATATTTCGTACGGTAGGAGCAGTCCCGCCGTCAGACGGTCAGCGTGAGATCGCCCCGGACCAGGCCGTCCGCCATGCCGTCGACCGCCGCGGCCGGGTCGGCGCCCAGCTCGATGATCCGGTTGTCGGCGTCCACGTGCACCACGCGCGGCAAGTACTCCCGGGCCTCGGCGTCGTCCATCTGGCCGTACGCGATCAGGATGACCAGGTCGCCGGGGTGCACGAGGTGGGCGGCCGCGCCGTTGATGCCGATCACGCCGGTGCCGCGCTCGCCGGGGATCACGTAGGTCTCGAGGCGGGCGCCGTTGGTGACGTCCACGATCGCCACCTGCTCGCCGGCCAGCAGGTCGGCCGCCTCCATCAGGTCGAGGTCCACCGTCACCGAGCCGACGTAGTGCAGGTCCGCCTGGGTCACGGTGGCCCGGTGGATCTTGGACTTCAGCATGGTGCGGAACATCAGCGGCCCTTCAGCTCGAGCGGGACGTTGTCGATGAGGCGGGTGTTGCCGACCCGGGCGGCGACGAGCAGGCGAGCGGGGCCGGCCGACGGCGCCGGGCCGAGATCGGGTCCGGTCAGCGCGAGGTAGTCCACGCGTACGGCCGGCTCCTCGTCGAGGATCTTGGTCGCCGCCGCCAGCGGATCGGCGTGCTCGGCGCCCTCGCGCAACGCGCGGGAAAGAGCCAGGGCGGCTCGGCGCTCGTCGGCCGAGAGATACCGGTTGCGGCTGGAGAGGGCCAGGCCATCCGGTTCCCGTACGGTCGGCACGCCCACGATCTCGGCGTTCAGTTCCAGGTCACGGACCATCCGGCGGATCAGCGCCAGCTGCTGGAAGTCCTTCTCGCCGAAGAACGCCACGTCGGCCCGGGTCAGCTGGAGCAGCTTCTCCACCACGGTGAGCATGCCGGCGAAATGGCCGGGACGGCTGGCGCCCTCGAGGATGTCGCCGAGCGGGCCGGCGTTCATCGTGATCGACGGGGCGCCGCCCGGGTACATCTCGTCGCGGCTCGGGGCGAAGACGACGCTCACGCCCTCGGCCCGGCACGCATCGAGGTCGGCCTCGAGCGTGCGCGGGTACCGGTCGAAGTCCTCGTTCGGCCCGAACTGCAGCGGGTTCACGAAGATGGTGACCAGCACGAAGGCCGAGCGCTCGCGGGCCGCCCGCATCAGCGTGCGGTGCCCCTCGTGCAGCGCGCCCATCGTCATCACGACCGCGACCCGGTCGGGCGCGGCGGCGACCGCGGCGGCCAGCTCGGCCCGGGTGTGGATCAGCTGGGTCACCGGGCGCTCCCGTCGATGCGGCGGCGGGTCGGAAGAGTCCGGGCGCGCTCCCGGGGACAGCACGGGCCGCTCACAGGGCGCTCCCCACGGCGGCGCGGGCCGCTCACAGGGCGCTCCGCACAGCGGCGCGGGCCGCTCACAGGGCGCTCCCCACGGCGGCGCGGGAGAGGGCGTCCATCAGCGGCGCGGCGTCCTGTGGGCGGAGCCGGCCGGCGGCGATGGCGCGGTCGGCGGTGCGGCGGGCGAGGGCCAGGTAGGCCGGGACCGACTCGGCCGGGATGCGGTCGAGGTGCTTGCGCACGGTGCCGGCGTCGCCCCGGGAGACGGGACCGGTCAGGGCCGCGTCGCCGAGGCGCAGCGCGTTGTCGAGCGCGGCCCGCAGCAGCGGCGCGAGCACCCGGGCCGGGTCCTCGACGCCGGCCGTGCGCAGCAGGTCGGCGGCCTCGTTGACCAGCGTGACCAGGTGGTTCGCGCCGTGCGCGAGCGCCGCGTGATAGAGCGGGCGGGCGTCCTCGGCCACCCACTCGGGCACCCCGCCGAGGTCGGCCACGAGCCGGGTGGCGAAGGCGCGGTCGGGCGTGGTGACGCCCCAGGCGATGCCGGGCAGCCGGTCGAGGTCGGCGCCGGCGCCGGTGAAGGTCATCGCCGGGTGCAGGGCCATGCCGTTCACATCGCCGAGAACGGCCAGCCCATGAGCGCCCGAGGTGTGCGCCACGACCTGGCCCGCCCGCAGCGCGCCGGTGGCGGCCAGCCCGGCCACCACGCCGGCCAGCGCGTCGTCGGGCACGGACAGCAGCAGCAGGTCGTCGGCGGCCCGGGCAACCTCGTCGGCGGGCAGGATCGCGGCCTCCGGCAGCAGCCGGGCGGCCCGGTCACGGGAGGCGGCGGAGACGGCCGCGGCGGCGACCACGTGATGGCCGGCGGCATTCAGGGCGGCGCCCAGGACGGCGCCCACCCGGCCGGCGCCGACGACGCCCACGACCAGAGGACGCGCGCCGATGCGGGCGCGCGGCACTGCGCTCATAGCGAGATCCAGTCCTCGAGAAGGGGTACCGGTCGAGCGCAAGTATGCGCACCGGTTACCGGCTCGTGACAACGACCTGTGAAGAACAACATCCGGGGGCCGGGGCCTATGGTGTCGGAGTGACGGGGTGGCGCGCCGCGATGACCGCCGGGCTGTACGGGCCGGACGGGTTCTTCACCGCCCGCGCCGGCGGTCCGTCCCAGCATTTCCGGACAAGTGTGCACGCGTCGCCGCTGTTCGCCGGGGCCCTGCTCACGCTGGTCGAGCGGGTCGACGCCGCTCTCGGGCACCCCAAGGCCTTCGACCTGGTGGATGTCGGCGCGGGCGGCGGCGAGCTGCTCGCCACCCTGCGCGCGATGCTGCCGGACCACCTCGCTCGGCGGGCCCGGCTGACCGCGGTCGAGGTCGCGCCCCGGCCGGACGGCCTCGACCCGGGGGTCGGCTGGCGGCGGGACATCCCGGACGGGATCGTCGGCCTGCTGGTGGCGACCGAGTGGCTCGACAACGTGCCGCTCGACGTGCTCGACCTCGACGACGCCGGCCGCCGGCGCCGGGTGGAGGTCGAGCCGGCGACCGGCAAGGAGTCGCTCGGCGGGCCGCCGGACGCGGCCGACCTGTTCTGGCTGAGCCGGTGGTGGCCGGCGGGCGGACGGGTGGAGATCGGCTGGCCGCGGGACGCGGCCTGGGCCGACGCGGTCGACCACGTGCGCCGGGGCTGCGCGCTCGCGGTCGACTACGGCCATCTGCGCGCGGACCGGCCCCCGCTCGGCACGCTCACCGGGTTCCTCGGCGGCCGGCAGGTGCCACCGGTGCCGGACGGGAGCCGCGACGTGACGGCCCACGTCGCGATGGATGCGGTGGCGGCGGCGGCCGGAACGCCGTACGAGCTGATCCGCCAGCGCGAGGCGCTCAAGGCGCTCGGGATCGACGGCGCCCGGCCGCCTCTTGATCTTGCCCATCGGGACCCGGCGGCTTACGTGCGGGCGCTCTCGGCCGCCGGCGCCGCCGCCGAGCTGATCGAGCCGGGCGGACTCGGCGCACACTGGTGGCTGCTGCACACGGTCGGGATCGAGCGACGTGGGAGCATGCTGTTGTGACGGACGCCCTGCGCGAGATGACGGTCGGGACCGGCGCCGGTATCGAGACGGCCGACATGGTCCTCAACATCGGCCCCCAGCACCCGTCCACGCACGGTGTGCTGCGGCTCAAGCTCACCCTCGACGGCGAGCGGGTGGTGGCCTGCGAGCCGATCGTCGGCTACATGCACCGCGGCGCCGAGAAGCTGTTCGAGGTGCGCGACTACCGGCAGATCATCATGCTCGCCAACCGGCACGACTGGCTGTCGGCGTTCGCCAACGAGCTGGGCGTCGTGCTGGCCGTCGAGCGGTTGATGGGCATCGAGGTTCCGGAGCGCGCGGTCTGGCTGCGTACGGCGCTGGCCGAGCTCAACCGCGTGCTGAACCACCTGATGTTCCTCGGCTCGTACCCCCTGGAGATCGGCGCGATCACGCCGATGTTCTACGCGTTCCGCGAGCGCGAGACGCTGCAGGCGGTGATGGAGGAGGCGACCGGCGGCCGGATGCACTACATGTTCAACCGGGTCGGCGGCATCAAGGAGGAGGTGCCGGCGGGCTGGACCCGCCGGGCGCGGGAGGCGATCGCGCTGGTCCGGAAGAGGCTGCCCGACCTCGACCGGGTGATCCGGCAGAACGACATCTTCCTGGCCCGCACGGTCGGCGTCGGGGTGCTGACGGCGGCGCAGGCGGCCGCTTACGGCGCCTCGGGCCCGGTGGCGCGGGCGAGCGGCCTCGACTTCGACCTGCGGCGGGACGAGCCCTATCTGGCGTACGACCAACTGACCGTCCCCGTGGTGACCAAGACCGCCGGGGATTGCCACTCACGGTTCGAGGTGCTGCTCGACCAGGCGTACGTCTCGCTCGACCTGGCTTCCGAGTGCCTCGACCGGGTCGACCGGATCTCCGGCCCGGTGAACGTCCGCCTGCCCAAGGTCGTGAAGGCGCCCGAGGGCCACACCTACGCCTGGACCGAGAACCCGCTCGGCATCAACGGCTACTACCTGGTCTCCCGCGGCGAGAAGACCCCGTGGCGGCTCAAGCTGCGGACGGCGTCGTACGCGAACGTCCAGGCCCTGGCGACGCTGATCCCCGGCTGCCTGGTCCCCGACCTGATCGCCATCCTGGGTTCGATGTTCTTCGTGGTCGGGGACATCGACAAGTAGCCCGCCTCACCGGCGGCGGCCGTAGCCCTGGGCATAGCGGTCGTCCCCGGCGGGCGCCGCGTCCCACCCCGGGTACGAGGCGAAGTCCTCGAACGTCCCGACGTTGGTGTCGTTGGCCGAGGGCCGATGCCGCCGCGCCTTGTAGCCGGCGTCGCCACCCGGCGACGGGCCGTCGTAGCCGCCGGCCAGACCGTAGCCGTTCCCGCCGCCGCCGTAGACGTTCCCCGAGTCGCCCTCGGCGCCGTAGTCACCGTCCGGGTCATAGCCCGCCGCGACGCCACTCGCATAGCCGTAGGTGCGACCCTGGCCATAATCGCCGGAGCCGTAGTCGTTCCGGCCGTGCTCGCCCGGGCCGTATTCGCCGCGGCCGTGTTCGGCCTGGCCGAAGTCGTCGTGGCCGAAGTCGTCGTGGCCGTAGTCGCCGTTGCCGTGGCCGTAGTCCTCGTGGCCTTGGTCATCGTAGCCGTAGTCGCCGTCGAAGCCGTTCACCCGGGCCGAGCCGTAGGTGCCACGACCCGGCGCGGCCGGTGGCAGGTCGGCATAGCCGCTGCCCGCCCCGAAGTCATCATCGTGCGGCTCCGCGCGCCCATACTCGTTGCCCGGCCGGACCGCAGCCACGGCACGCGGGGGCGCCGACGGCGGCGGGACCGAAGACGCGCCACGCTGAACCGGAATGGCCGCCGACGCGGTGGCGGCGACCGGCACTCCCGGCACGGAAGCCAGGCCGGGCCCACCGGGCACGGAAGCCATGCCCGGTCCGCCGGGCACGGAAGCACGGCCCGGCCCCCCAGGCACAGAGGCCGCGACCGGTCCTCCAGGCACGGAAGCCACCCCTGGCCCGGCGGGCACCGCAGCCAACCCTGGACCGGCCGACACCGAGGCTCGGCCAGGTCCGCTGGGCACGGACGCGCGGCCCGGCGCGCCCGGGACGGGAGCCATGCCGGGACCGCCCGGAGCAGGAGCCATGCCGGGACCGCCCGGAGCAGGAGCCATGCCGGGACCGCCCGGAGCGGGGACGAAACCTTGGGGAACCGCGGCCGAAGCGAGCTCCGCCCGCAGGTCGGCGCGCAACGCCTCGATCTCCTCGGCTATGCGGTCTTCCACGTGCATGCGCTGGAGCACCGGGTCGGCCCGGATCAGCACCGAGGCGCCGACCAGGACGACACTCACCGCTATCAGCAGCACCGCGAAGCGCACCGAGTTGGAGCTTTGACCGAGCAGCACGATCGCCGCGGCCAACGGGGCGAGCAGGACGCCCGCCCAGATCAGGCCGCGGAGCAGTCGCGAGCTGTGCCCAGTCTCGTGGTCCCTCTCCGGCATGGGCGCTGATGCTACCGAGAGTGCGCCACGGCGCAAACGGCCGAGCGCCGAGCCTCGAAAAGTCGAAACTCGGCGCCCGGCCGTGCGGATGGTGCGACCGATCAGCCGGCGGCCAGGGCGCCGTCCGAGCTGAACACCAGGCCCACGCTGGCCGTGCCCTGCTTGAGCGCGGTCTTGGTGAGCGGGCCGCCCGCGTCCAGCGTGGCGAACTTGCCCGCCTGGAACTGGTAGACCTCGACCAGGCCCTGCTGGCACTTGGGACGCTGCGGGCACTCGGCCGGGCCGCCGAGCACGGTGGCCGCACCCGAGCACTTGGCGGCCAGGTCGGACAGCGTCTTCACGCCGTACTTGTCGGCGAACGCCGTGGTGACCGCGAACGCGTTCTGGTCCTGCGCCTCGGACGGCTTGCCGAAGACCAGGCCCACCTTCTCACCGAGGGCGGTCAGGTTGGTCACCGTCGTGGCCAGGTCGGACGAGGACGGGTCCTTGCCGTTCTTGTCCACCTTGCCCTGCAGGAACGTGGCCAGGGTCGCCGCGTACTCGGGGACGACCGAGATGTCGCCCTTCTCCAGCGCGGGCTCGTAGAGCTCGCGGTTGCCGATCTGCTGCACCTTGACCTTGAAGCCGGCCGCGGTCAGGACCTGGCCGTAGATCTCGCCCAGCGTCGCGCTCTCGCTGAAGTTCGCGGCGCCGACGGTGATGTTGCCCGACCCCTTCTCGAGGCCGGTGGCCAGGTTGTTGGCGGTGATGAACTCGGTGGCCGCCGCCTTGGACGACTTACGGTCGATGTCGACCGCCTTGTTCAGCGCGATCAGCTTCGTCGTGTCGAGCGCCGCCGAGACCTTGTCCAGCGCGGCGACGAGCTGCGGCGAGGACGCCTTCTTGTTGATCGCGGGGAGGACGTTGTCGGTGTTCTGCAGGTGCTTGTCATCGGTCAGCACCACCAGGTCGTTCCCGGCGACGGGGGCGCAGCCCGCGCCCGCGGCCGACGAGGGTGGCGCCTCGGTTCCGGAGGAGCCGGCACTGCCACAGCCGGCGAGAGAGACGACGGCCGCCGTTGCGCTGGCCGCCATCAGGAGCAGGTGTCGACGCATACTGCCGCCTTCTGTGTCCCGGGATGACCGTCGTGGTCAGCCCGCGTGTCCGACGGGCAGCCGAAGTGCGATGCCCGTATGTATGCCCTGCAAGGTCTACCCGCTGGGTATGACAACTTCCGGGAAAGATGCTGGTCCGTTACCCAGCCGGGTCGGCGACCGCCACCGTACGACGTCGTCCGGTCCTCAACGGACGGGGCGTGACCAGGCGTTCCACGAGCGCGAAGAGCCCTTCGACCAGGAGTGCGAGGAGCACCACAGCGATGCCGCCGGCCACGATCTGGTTGCCGCCGACGTTGATGCCCAGCCCGAATCCTGCCGTAATGATCTGCCCGAGACCGCCGCCATTGACAAATGTGGCAAGTGTGGCGGTCGCGACGACCTGGACGGCCGCGGTGCGCAGGCCGGCGGCCAGGTAGGGCACCGACAGCGGCAGCTCGACCCGGCGCAACAACTGACCGCCGGAGAGGCCCATGCCGATCGCCGCCTCCTTGGTCTCGGCGTCGACCGAGCGCAGGCCGGTGTACGCGTTGGCCAGCAGCGGCGGCACGGCGAAGACGGCGAGCGCGATGATCACCGGCAGCTTGCCGAAGCCGAGCGGGGTGAGCGGCAGGATCGTGAGCAGCGCCAGGGTGGGCAGCGCGCGGGTGAGGTTGGCCACCGTGACCACGGCGCCGCCGCCCCGGCCGCGGTGGCCGAGCCAGATGCCCAGCGGCAGGCCGACCAGGCAGCCGATCAGCACGGCCCAGAACGTGATCACGAGATGCTCCCGGAGCCGGTCGAGCAGCCCGCCCGGGTTGGTCCAGTTCAGCGGGTCGTTGAGCCAGATCAGGCCGTCGCGGAAGTAGCTCATGCGGCGCGCCTCCGGCTCCAGGGCGTGAGCACGCGGCCGAGACCGACCAGAGCCAGGTCGAAGATCAGCGCCAGGGCGACGCACAACACCGTACCGGTGAGGATCTCGGCCTTGTAGAAGTTGTTCCAGAAGCCGCCCATGATCAGATCGCCGAGGCCGCCCTGTCCGATGATCGCGCCGATCGTGACCAACGCCACGGTCGAGACCGTGGCCAGCCGCAGCCCGGTCACGATGCCGGGCAGCGCCAGCGGCAGCTCGACGTGCCAGAGCCGCCCGAACCGGCCGTAGCCCATGCCCGCGGCCGCGTCCCGGACCTCGGCCGGGACCTGCGTGAGACCGGTCAGCGCGTTGCGGACCAGGAGCAGCAGGGCGTAGAGCACCAGCGCGATCAACACCGTCACCCGGTTCGTCGCGCCCAGCGCCGGGGCCAGCAGCGCCAACAGTGCGAGCGACGGAATCGTGTAGAGCACGCCGGAGAGTGCGAGAATCGGCCCGGTCAACGGTCTGATCCAGTACGCGAGGACGGCGAGCGGCACGGCGACCAGCAGCGCGATCACCACGGTCTCCAGCGTGATCCCGACGTGGAAGCCGAGCTTGGACATGATGGTCCCGGCGTTGTCCTGCACGTACTGCCAGGAGAACCACGGATTTCCCGGCCCGTCACCGGCGGGCGCGGCAAGTGGTGGGTGCGCCGGCGCCCACGACAGGAAGGACATACGTGGACGCTACCGCGATCAACGGATCCGGGCCCGCCCGGAGCGCGGCGTCGATCACGCTGGAGGACGTCGGCAAGACCTACCCCGACGGCACGGTGGCGGTCGGCGACTTCAGCTTCGAGGTGAGCGCCGGCGACCTGGCCGTGCTGATCGGACCGTCGGGCTGCGGCAAGTCCACGATCCTCCGGATGATCAACCGGTTGATCGAGCCGACCCGCGGCCGGATCCTCATCGACGGGCAGAACATCCTCGAGCGCGACCCGGTCGAGCTGCGCCGGCACATCGGGTACGTGATCCAGAACGTCGGCCTGTTCCCGCACCAGAACATCCGCACCAACGTCGGCACCGTCCCGCGCCTGCTCGGCTGGACCAAGTCGAAGATCAACAGCCGGGCCGACGAGTTGCTCGACCTGGTCGGCCTCGACCCGTCCCGGTACGCCAAGCGCTACCCGCACGAGCTCTCCGGCGGCCAGCGGCAGCGCGTCGGCGTGGCCCGGGCGCTGGCCGCCGACCCGCTGGTGCTGCTCATGGACGAGCCGTTCTCGGCGGTCGACCCGATCGCCCGCGGTCGGCTCCAGGAGGAGTTCCTGCGGCTGCAGGCGACCGTGCGCAAGACGATCGTGCTGGTCACCCACGACATCGACGAGGCGGTCCGGCTGGGCGACAAGATCGCGGTGCTGGCCGAGGGCGGCCGGCTTCTGCAGTACGCGCCACCGGCCGAGCTGCTGCGCCGGCCGGACTCGACCGCGGTCAGCGACTTCGTGGGCGCCGACCGCGGGATCCGCCGGCTGGCCGTGACCCCGCTAGCCCGGGCGATGACCGCGCTCGATGCGGGGGCCGCGACCGACGGGCGGCCCACGGTGGCCTCCGGCGGCACGCTCTACGACGCCCTGGCGGCCATGCTCGCGGCCGACGCGACCGAGGTGGTGGTCCTGGACGGGGATCGCCCGGCGGGCCTGGTCACCCGGGCGGCGATCTTCGACGTACCGGAGACGGAAGCGGAAGCCACGCGCTGAGCGACCGGGGCCGGGTCAGCGCGACCCGGCCCCAGCTCCGCCTAGTGATGGTCCAGGCTCAGCTTCGGCCGCGGCGGCCGCCGAGGGTCGCCAGGCCGATGATCCAGCCGACGAAGAAGCCGTAGGTGACGCCCACGCCGGTCAGCTTGAACGCGTTCAGCAGCGACGGATTGGTGAAGAACAGGCCGGTGAGCAGCGCGGCGACGGCGGCCGCGAAGATGTACGCCGACCAGCCCGCGAAGAACTGGCTGAGCGTGCCCCGGGCCCGGGCCAGCTGGTTGCCGGGCAGCATGTACAGGAAGATCGCGGTGAACAGGACCAGCAGGATGGCCTTGAGGTCACCGACGATGACGTCGCGCAGCGAGTCGTTGGAGTTGAACGTCCAGTGCGGCCAGGCGAGCAGGCGCAGGAACCAGCCGCCGGCCGAGTTCTCGTCGGCGTTCTTGAAGACCCAGTCGAAGTACCACGGGCTGCCGAAGACGAGGACCAGTATGAGTGCGGCGAGCGTGCCCGCACCGGGCGCAGACTTGTAACGAGAGCCGAGAGCCATGCGCCGCTAATTCCCAACGCGAAGCTCTTTTCAAACGACGGCGGTAAATGCGCGTTTCGTCGACTATTGGTGCTTCTGTAGGTAGTCGATGAAGGCGGCCCGCAGCAACGGTTCCTGCTCGCCGTACCCGTGCTCCTCGTAGCCGCCGCGGCCGCGCAGCTCCCGCCAGAGCGCCACCACCTCGTCGATGGTGGGTCCGATCGAGTTGGGCGCGCCGTCGAGCTCCGCCACGTCGTCGGAGTCGGGCAGGTGCTTGACCACCGACCAGATGAACTTGATGTCGTGGTGCTTGCGGGCCACGGCGAAGGCGCGCTCGCGCAGCTCCTCGGTGGGCAGCGCGTCCAGCTCGGCGAAGCTCGGAAGGGTCATGACGGCAAGCATAGGGTGATCGCGGCGATCACCTCGCGGATCCCCACGGTCCGTCGTCCCAGCGGTCGGTGCGGCCGGTCGAGGTCGCCGGGGTCCAGGTCTCCAGATCGGGCGTCCAGTTGGTGGCCGTGCTGGTGGTCGGCGCCGCGTTCCAATCCTCGCCGGCCGGCGGGAGCGGACGGCCGTAGGTCTCGACCAGCCGGGTCACGATCAGGCCGCCGCCGAAGACGCAGGCGGCGGTGGCGAACAGCGCGATGTCGAAGCCCTTGCGCGCCTGCCAGTCGAGGAACAGGGTGAGCCCGGCGACCGCGAAGAGCGTTCCGAAGATCCCACCCCGGCGCCCGTACGCGCTGGTGCCCGCCAACATGGCCAGGCCGAGCGCGATGCCGGTCCACTCGAGTCCGGTGCCGGGCCGGATCGGGCCGGCCGACTGGGCCGACATGAGGATGCCGGCCGCCACCGCGAAGACCGAGGACAGCAGCAGGGCCAGGATCACCGGCAGCGCGACGACGCCGCCGCGGCGCCGGGCCGGGTCGCCGGACGGGCGCATCCCACCCAGCCAGCGCCGCACCGGCGTCACCGTGCCGAGCGCGCCGCCGAGCACGGCCAGCAGCGCGAACCCGCCGAAGAGGAAGAACGCCTGCTCGGTGGGGTCGTACTGACCTTGCACGGCGACCGGCGCGTTGCGCAGCTGGTCGTAGACGATCACGCCGAATGCGGCGGCGAGCGTGGCCGCCCAGCCGGGCACGTGCAGCACCAGGATCAGCAACCCGATGGCGACCGCGCCGGCGGCCGCGATGATCAACGCCGGGACGGCCGCCTTGAGCAGGCCCTCGTCACCCTGCTCGGCGTAGTGCAGGGCGGCGGCCAGCGCGATCGGGCCGAGCGCGAGATTGGGCACGCCGGCCCGCAGGGTGAGCCCGGCGCCGAGCGTGAGCAGCCCGATGGCGGCGCCGTTGACCAACAGGTCGTCGAGGGCGGGGCGCTTGAGGCTGGACGGGTCGAGGCGCCAGAGCAGGAAGCCGAACGCGGCCGCGGCCAGCAGCAGCACGACCTCCCAGCCGAGGTGGATGCCGAGGCGGTCACGGCCGTCGTCGTCGACGGCACGCATCAGGTCGGGCGAGGTGGTGACGGCGGCCGCCTCCTCCTCGGCCCGGCGGCGCTGCTCGGCCGCGGCCAGCGTGTTCGCCCGGTAGGCGGCCGGGTCGGTCGGCTGCTCGTCCGTCCGACGGAAGGTCGTCTCGTCGTACGCCATGGTCGCCCTCCTCGTGTGCGTCTCCGTGCGGTCGAGACGCACGCCGGGACCGCTGGGCGATTACACCCCGCGTCCAGAGCATACGGAAACGAGTGAGGCTCAGTTCAAGACCGAGTTCGTGCAGGATTCGCGGTTCCGCGCTCAGCGGCGGCCGGTGGGCCGGCCGGAGTCGTCCTCGTCCTTGGCGTCCGGCTTCTCCGGGATGCGGCAGGACCGCTCGAGCCAGAGCGCGGCGCCGACCAGCAGGAGGGCCGCGACCAGACCGCCGGCGGCGGTGGGCAGGTCGTCGTGCGCGGCCTCGGTCGGCTCCATCGCGAGCCAGGCGGTCAGGCCGGCCGAGAACCCGGCCGAGATCGAGCCGACCAGCGAGGAGGCCTTGGCCAGGGCGACGTAGCGCGCGACCTGGAGCGGCTCGACCGGGAGCGTGCCGGGTTTGCGCTGGATGCGGGCGCTGGTGTTCTGCGCGAGCAGGGCCTCGGCGATGGCCAGCACGACCAGCACGATCACCGGGGACCACGGCAGGTCGGGCAGCGAGGAGTAGGAGAAGCTCAGCAGCAGCCAGCCGAGGGCGGCGGCGGCCAGGCCGGCGACGATCAGCACCGAGATGCTCGTCGGCCGCATCGACGGGTCCGACCTGGGCGCCTGCGGGTTGCTGCTCACGCCCTCGACTCTAACGGCAGATCGGGACGCGGGGTCATCCCGGCGAGGTCACCCTGCAAAGCCGGGTCGTTCAGCAGGTCGGTCAGCCAGCCGTGGCCGGGCAGCTGCCCGTACGGCTGGATGTCGATCCACGGACGCAGCACGAACGCCCGCTGGTGCGCGCGCGGGTGCGGCAGCGTGAGCTCCGGGTCGTCGCTGATCACCGGCTGGTCGTCGGCGTCCCAGACGGCGATCACGTCGACGTCGAGCGTGCGCGGGCCGAACCGCCGCTCGGGATCGCGCACCCGGCCGGCCGCCGCCTCGCACGCGCGCGCCCGGTCGAGCCAGTCGTGCGGCGCCGCCGCGTCGTCGACCGCCAGCACCACGGCGTTCAGATAGGAAGGCTGGTCGGGGTCGCCCCAGGGCGGGGTCTCGTAGACGCCGGAGACCACGGCCACGCAGTCGCCGAGCGTGCGGACGGCCAGCCGGAGGTTCCGGTAGCGGTCGCCGAGGTTGCTGCCGATCGACAGCACGGCCCGGCTCACGGCCCGTCCCCGGCGGCGGCCGGCCGGGCCGGAGCCGGCCGGCTCCGGCGCAGCGTGACGGTCACGTCCGCGAACTCATGCGGGATGGGCGCCTGCGGCTTGTGGACGGTGACCTCCGCCGCGGCCACCCGGGGGTCGTCGAGGCAGACCGCGATCAGCCGGTCGGCGAGCGTCTCGATCAGGTTGACCGGCTCCCCGGTGACCACGGCGACCAGCCGCCCGGCCAGCTCCCCGTAGTGCACCGTGTCCGTGACGTCGTCGCTGGCCGCGGCCCGGACCAGGACGTCGTCGCCGAGCTCGAGCACGACGTCGACCACGAACTCCTGCCCCTGCGCGCGCTCGAAGTCGTAGACGCCGTGGTTCCCGCGCGCCCTCAGCCCGCTCAGCGCGATCCGACCGCTCATTCACCCACCTCTTCAGACGAGCTTCTCAGGCGCCAGGCGAGGCGACCCGGAGGCGCGCCAGACCGCGAGGGCATCGGCGGTTGCCCGTACGTCGTGGACGCGCACGCCCCAGGCGCCGGCGGCCACCGCCAGAAGTGAGGTCGCGAGCGTGGCGGCCTCGCGTTCGCCGACCGGCCGCGGGTGGCCCTCGTCGTCGGCGAGCAGCCGGCCCAGGTACGTCTTGCGGCTGGCGGCGAACAGGACCGGGTAGCCGAGGTCGATCAGGACGTCGAGGTTGCGGGTCAGCGCCCAGTTGTGCTCCGCGGTCTTGGCGAAGCCCAGGCCCGGGTCGAGAATGATCTGTCGCGGGTCGACGCCGGCGCCGACCGCGGCGTCCACCCGGTCGAGCAGCTCGGCCCGCACCTCGGCCACCACGTCCGCATAGACCGCCAGCCGGTTCATCTCGCGCGAGTGGCCGCGCCAGTGCATCAGGATCCACGGACAGCCGGCGTCGCGGGCCACGGTCGCCATCGCCGGGTCGGCCAGCCCGCCGGAGACGTCGTTGATCACCGTGGCGCCGGCCTCGAGCGCGGCGGCGGCGACCGCGGCCCGGGTCGTGTCGATGCTCATCGGGACGCCGGCCGCGGCCAGGGCCTCGATCACCGGGACCACCCGGGCGATCTCGGTCGCGCCGTCCACCCGCTCGGCGCCGGGCCGGGTCGACTCGCCCCCGATGTCCACGATGTCAGCGCCGGCCCGGTGGAGGGCCATGCCATGTTCGACGGCGGCGGAAACGTCGGTGTACCGACCGCCGTCCGAGAAGGAGTCGGGCGTGACGTTCACGATTCCCATCACGACCGGGTGATCTCGGCGGATTGCTGCCACGCCCGTGAGCTGCGCGTCTCTCGGCTGACTGGTCACGGAACGAGGGTAGGACGGGCGGGTTGTGGCACGTATGTACGATGGTTGGTAACTCATCTTCATTCACGCCTTTACGTTGCGTAACGTTTCAGGCGCTTGTAGGCAGGAAGTACGCGCCGTACTCTTCGGATCTGGGCATCATGAAGGAACCGAAGAGAGCAGACGAGCATGGCAGTGCCCGAACGGCTCACTCGACGCGGTGAGCTGGAAGTAGCACGATATGGGCGTCGCCGTGCGGCTTCACAACTGCAGCGTGTCCGAATCCCCCTAACCGGACACGGGGAGGTTTATCAATGATCGCCACCGAGCTCGCCACGCAAGTGGTGACGGCGCTCCACCAGGGATCGCTGGCGGCAGCCGAGCCCAAGGGCATCGACACACAAGGCATCGTCAAGTTCTTCGCCAGCAACATCGCGCCGATCCTGCTCGCGGTGCTTGGCGTGATCTTCATCGGACGAGCCAGCCGCGGCGAGATCTCCAAGGTGCTCACCAGCTCGGCCATCGCCATCGTCGGCCTGGCCTTCATCGCCGGTGCGGCGACACTCTTCTTCGTCGGCGACTACATCATCAACCTGATCTTCAACTGAGATGCGGCTCCGTACCGACGACGACATCTACCGGGCGCGCTTGGTCTATCTGGGTCCGCCCGGCTACACGCTGCCCATGCACCTTCCGTACGCGCAGTACGGCATGTTCGTCGCGCTGGTTCCCCTGTTCATGGTGCTGCATTACCTGATGACGTTCCGGTTCGACCCGTTCCCGGCGTGGGAGATCGCGCTGGCGATGGTGTCCACGTCGTACGTGTTCCGGCACGTCGACCCCGACCGGCCGGCCCGGGTCGTCATCCGCACCGCTCTGACCGACTGGCGCCGCACCCGCGAGCCGGCCGTGGAGCAGCGGGATCCGAGACTTGTCGCCACTCGCATCCGCATTCGGGAGGAGTTGGTATGACCAGTTTTGCCGTACGCTCCCTCGGGGTTGGCGCATGACCGGATCCCTACCGCACGGGCGTCCCCGCGCGGATGCAGACACGCCCGGCAGGCAGAGTAACCCTATGCACTCGGACCACTACTCTTCGTCGGAATCGGCGGATGTGAACGCCGACGAGTTCGTCGCCGCGCCGGGTCACGGCGCGGTCGGGGTCTTCCAGGCGCCGCAGCCGGTGCGGCCCCGCAACGGCACGGTCGACACCACCCTGGACATCGACTCGCCGTTCCTCGACCTCTTCGGCGGCACGCCGGTCGCCGAGCCGCAGATCTCCCCCGCCGCGCCGCCCCCCGACGCCGACTTCGACTTCGGGTTCGACTTCGACTCCCCGACCGCGGCACCGTCCTCACCGGCCGCGCCCCGCTCCGCGCCAGATTTCCCGCCGCCGGCCGCTCCACAGTCGGCGCCGCCGGCCGCCCCGCACAGCGCGCCGTCCACCGCTCCGCACAGCGCGCCGCCCGCCGCTCCGGGGTTCCCGCCGCCTGCCGGCTCACACTCCGGGCCGGTGGCCGCTCCCCACAGCGCGCCGCCCGCCGCTCCGGACTTCGCTCCGCCGGCTCCGGGCTTCCCGCCGGACGCCTCCGACGTGGCGCCGGCCGCCTCCGACTTCCCGCCGCCCACCGCTCCTCGGTCCGGGCCGCCTGCCGCTCCTTCGTCCGGGCCTCCACTCGCGGCACCTCGGTCCGGGCCGCCGGCCGTCGCTCCTCGGTCCGGGCCGCCGGCCGCCGCTTCGCCGCATTTCGGGTCGACCGCTCAGCCGTCCGCGCCTACCGCTCAGCCTGGACCGATCGCTCAGCCTGGGCCGATCGCTCAGCCCGGGCCGATCGCTCAGCCGCCCGCTTCGGGCGCTCAGCCGCCGGCGCCGACAACGGGCGGGCCGGTCGGAGGGTGGGGCGCGCCCGAGCCGGAGTCGCCGTTCAGCCGCGCGCCGGTCGGGCCCAAGGCCGACTTCTACTCCGACGCCGAGGCACCGGCCGAGGCGTGGCCCGACTTCGACGCCTGGCCGGCCACCCCGCAGACGGGCATCGCGCCGGCCGGGGTCACGCCGCCGGCCGGCGTCCCGGAAGCGGTCTCGACGCCACCGGCCGCGCTCTGGCAGACCGTCGGCGCCGGCGCGGCGGCGGTGGAGCCGTATGCCCCGCCCGCACAGGCCGAGCCCGAGACGGCTCTGCCCGTACCGTCGCCGGCGAAGCCGCCCGCCAAGCGCAAGGAGAAGGCTCCCGCCCGCCGCAAGAAGGAGAAAGAGAACCTTCCGGTCCGGGCCAAGAAGGACGTCAAGCCGGCGCCGCTGCGGCCGCACAAGCTGAAGTTCAGCGACCGCGACCCGGCCATGGAGCTGGCGATCAGCGAGATCGCCGGGCACCTGACCTTCACCCAGAGCACGGTGACGGCCTGGTACTACCTGCCCGAGGTGCGATGGGCCTTCCGGCCGGACGCCGAGCGTGAGGCGCTGCTGTCCGCGATCTCCGAGCAGTACGCGGGCCTGGCCGGCTTCCGTCTGCACCTGCGCCGCACCAACCGGCCGTTCCCGGCCGACGAGTGGGCCCGCACGGTCGACTCGTTCACCGCCAAGCCCCTGCCCGACGTGCGCGGCGCCACCTCCTGGTCGGACCACCTCGTCGCGGCCCAGCGGCACCTGCTCTCGGTCAACCACGCCGAGGGGCAGACGTACCTGGGGGTGACGTTCGCCCGGCGCTCGCTCGGCGACACCTTCGCCGAGCGGGTCATGCGGGTCTTCGGCCGCGGCACCACCGACGGCGAGCGGCGCAAGCTGGGCCGCACGGTCGAGCAGTTCGACGAGGTGCTCAACGCGTTCGGCATGCGCGGCCGCCGGGTCACCCCGGCCGAGCTGGAGTGGCTGCTCTACCGCTCGGTGGCGCTGTGCATGGCGCCGCCGGCGCTGCTGTCGCCGATCACCAACGGACATTGGGAGACCGGCGATCTGCTGGCGCTCACCGAGCAGGTCGAGCGCTACCGGACGCCGTACGGGTCGACGGTCAAGCTGGTGAACCGGATGACCGGCGAGGAGCGGCACGTCGCGGTCCTGTCCGTGGGCCGGATGGAGCCCCTGGAGATCCCCGAGAAGCACGAGCCCTGGCTGCACTTCCACGAGCGCCTGCCGTGGCCGATGGAGCTCTCCTCGCGGCTCGACATCCTCGGCTCGGGCAGCTCGTTCAAGAACCTCGAGCACCGGCTGCGCATGATCCGCTCGCAGCAGCTGGACTACGCCGAGCACGGCATCGACGCGCCGCCCGAGCTGGAGCGCCTGGCCAAGCGGGCCCTGGTGATCGGCGACGAGATGACCACCGGGCTGCCGGTCGAGTCGGCCCGCGCGCACGGCTGGCACCGGATCGCGGTCGGCGGCGCCACCCGCGAGGAGTGCCTCGAGCGGGCCCGCCGGCTCATCCAGCTCTACTCGCGCGAGCTGCGGATCTCGCTGCAGCACCCGAAGAACCAGGACCAGCTGGCCCGCGAGTTCATCCCCGGCGAGCCGATCGCGAACACCGGCTACGTCCGGCGCATGCCGGTCAAGCTGCTGGCGGCGGCGCTGCCCCAGGCGGCCTCGACCGTCGGCGACCGGCGGGGCGACCTCATCGGGCGTACGGCGGGGACCTGTCGCCGCCCGGTCTTCCTCGACCTGCACTTCCCGATGGAGGTGCGCGAGCGGTCCGGCCTGGGCGTCTTCGTGGCCGAGCCGGGCGGTGGCAAGTCGACGCTGATGGGCGCGCTGGGCTACCTCAACGCCCGGCGCGGGGTGCAGGTGACACTGCTCGACCCGTCGGGGCCGCTCGCCCGGCTGTGCCAGATGCCGGAGCTGCGGCCGTACAGCCGCGTCTTGAACTTGACCGGCTCCGAGCAGGGGACGCTGGCGCCGTACGCGCTGATCCCGACGCCGGTCCGCTCGGAGTTCGCCACCGGTCCCGGCGGGGACCGTGAGTTCGAGATCGCCGTCTCGAACGCCCGGGCCGAGCGCCGCATGCTGGTGCAGGACATCTGCTCGATGCTGGTGCCGCCGCAGGTCGCCAAGGAGGCCTCGACCGCGACCCTGCTGCGGCACGCGGTCCGGCAGGTGCCGGCCGAGGAGTCGTCCACCCTCGACGACGTGGTCCGCACGCTGCAGGGCCTCGACGACGACGAGGGCAAGGAGCTCGCCAACCTGCTGCTCGACACCGCCGAGATGCCGCTGGCGCTGCTGTTCTTCGGCTCGCCACCGCAGCACCTGCTCGGCGCCGACGCGGCCCTCACCGTGATCACGATGGCCGGCCTGCGACTGCCCGACCTGAAGATCGAGCGGGAGTACTGGTCGGCCGAGGAGTCGCTGGCCCTGCCGATGCTGCATACCGCGCACCGGCTCGCGGTCCGGCGCTGCTACGGCGGCTCGATGAGCTCGCGCAAGATGGTCGGCCTCGACGAGGCGCACTTCATGGAGGGCTGGCGGTCCGGCCGGTCGTTCCTGGTGCGGCTCGCCCGCGACTCCCGCAAGTGGAACCTGGCGGCGCTGGTGGCCTCGCAGAACCCACGGGACATCCTCGGCCTGGACGTGCAGAACCTGGTCTCCACGGTCTTCGTGGGCCGCATCGCCGAGGACCAGGAGATCGCCTCCGAGGCGCTGCGCCTCCTGCGCGTCCCCGTGCACGACGGCTACGAGGCGACGCTGGCCTCGCTCTCGCAGGTCGACACGTCCTCGCACAACCGGCTGGGCTTCCGGGAGTTCGTGATGCGCGACGTCGACGGGCGCGTGCAGAAGGTACGGGTGGACGTCTCGTACGTCGAGGGCCTGCTGGAGCACCTGGACACCACGCCGGCCGCGGTGAAGGCGCCGCAGACGGCGATCCCGTTGTCCGCGCCGGACATGGAGGCTTGAGATGCTGCGGCGAGCGCTGGCGCTGGCCATGACGATGTTCGTCACGGTGGTGGCGTCCATCGTCTGGGCAGTGGCGGCGCCGAGCGCCGCAGACGCCGCCATCGGCGGCGGCGTGCTGAAGGCCCCCGGCGGCGCGTGCAGCACCGAGGAGTGGCAGCAGGACTTCAAGTCGTGCGTGAGCCGGCTGGCCGACGTCGGCGCGGATCGCGCTCGATGTCTGCTGCCGCCAACGCCGAGCACGCCGGATTCCGGCCTGGCCGGCTGGTTCGCCGAGAAGCCGGAGTCAGCGGATGGGCTCGGTTATGACGGCCTCTACAGCAAGTACGGCTACGCCGGGTACAGCTATACGACGTATGACCTGGATAGTGGCTGTGCATCGACCTTAATAGATCCGGACTACAAGTTCGAGACAACCGTGGCCAACGGCGAGTTCATGATGGCCACGGCGGTGATCGGCGCCTCGAACGCACTGCGCGAGCGGGCCTGGGATCCGCAGGCCCTTTGGGGTTGGGCCGACCCTCTGGTCGACCAGGCGACCAAGGCTGTCTACGAGAAGGTCTTCAGCGTCTTCGGGGTCATTACCCTCGCCATCGTCGGTCTCTATCTGCTGTGGCGTTCACGTCAGGCCGAGATGGGCGCGGCGACCACGACGGCCGGATGGGCGATCCTCGTCATGGTGGCGGTGACCGCCATCGCGGCATGGCCGGTGCGATCCGCGAATCTGGCCGACCAGACGCTCGTCACCAGCCTCGGTGTCGTGCACGACGCGGTCGGTCCACGCGCTCACAACACACCACCGGGTCAGTGTGACGACCCGACTCCGGGTGCCTGTGACGACAACCGCCCGCCGGCCGTGCGCGCGAGCGACACCGCGACCGAGACGATCCTCTACCGGAACTTCCTGCGAGGTCTCCTCGGCTCGGCGGACAGCGAGACCGCGAAGAAGTACGGGTTGGCGCTCTACGACGCCAAGTCGATCTCCTGGCAGGAAGCGGAGAAGCTGCGAGCCAATCCGCAGACCCGCGACGCGTTGATCAAGCAGAAGAACACCCAGTGGGAGAAGGTCGCCCAGCAGATCAAGCAGGAGGATCCCGAGGCTTACCAGTACCTGCAGGGCGTCAACGGGATGGATCGCATCGGCGCCGGCTTCATCGCGGTCCTCGCGGCGATCATGTTCGCGATGTTCGATCTGACCGCGTCGGTCCTGGTCCTCCTCGGCTTCCTGATCTTCCGGTGGGCGGTCATCGCCGCGCCGATTCTTGGCACCGTGGGGTTGCTCCGCCCGGCCAGCGCCGGCATCCGGCGGCTCGGTAACGCCGTCGTTGCGGCGATCTTCAACATCGCGATCTTCGGCACCGGCGCCGCGATCTATCTCTTCGCGGTCGACCTGATCATGAATACCGCGAGCCTGCCCGGCTGGCTGCAGGTCGTGCTGGTCTGGCTGTGCGGCGTGGTCGGCTGGCTGCTGCTGCGGCCCTACCGCCGGATCACGCAGCTCGGCGGCAAGGACGGCACGCGGGCCATCGCCTCGGCCGGCCAGTGGCATCGGCGGTTCTTCCGGGACATGCGCGAGGCGGCCAAGCTCGACATTGCCGAGGGCGGCGGAACCCGCGAGCCCACCATGGGCAAAAACGGTCGTACGGTCTACGCCGACCAGAGCAACCTGCGTCCCGAGGCACGCCTCGAGGACCCGGCCCACAACGCGGCCGGACGGGAGCTGGAGCCGGCCCGGACGGGCGGTCGCGAGGTCGTCCCCGCGCAGACGCGCCCGGACGGCAGCGAGTCGGTCCACGACGCCCCGCCCACGACCGGCGACCGGCCACGCCAGGAGCCTGCCCCGACGCCGGCCCGGACCAGGCGGTCGACCGGCTGGACCGAGCCCGACGTGTCCGAGCAGCCGGCGTCCTACGCGATCTATCGACCGGAAACCGGGAGCACGACCCGCGAGCCGGCGACCCCTCGGGTGCGCTCCGAGGCTAAGTGATCGGCATGCCTCGGATACTCGAACAGGGCCTCAACGGGATCTTCCGCTCGCGCGTCGGCGTCGCCATCGTCATCGTCGCGATCATTGCCGCTGTAGTCGGTCTCGGCCGGATCTTCGCCGACGGCAAGGACGCCGCCTCGCCCAATCTCGGCGTGGCGTCGGCCGCGCCGGTGATCAGCATCGACCCGAGCGATGAGGACAGCGTGATCGACACGGCGCCGCCGCCGAGCCCGTCCACCAGCCGGGGCCGGGCCCAGCCCGAGACGGTGGCTTACGCGTTCGCGTCGGCGTGGTCCAACCACAAGGGCATTACGCCCAAGGCGTGGCGCGACCGCCTGCTTCCGAACTCGACGAAGAACCTCGCCGACGAGCTGAGCGGCGTGGACCCGGCCGGCGTCCCGGCCGATCGCGTGATCGGCAAGCCGTCGCTCGTGCCGGTCAGCGCCACCGTGGTGACCGCGGTCGTCACCATGGACTCCGGAAAGCTCACCCTGCGCCTGGTCTCGCCGGACGGCCACTGGCTCGTCGACGGGATCGACTGGGACAACTCGTGAGCCTCCCGCGGCCCCGCAGAATAGTCCTGCTGGTCGCGCTCGTGGTGACGCTCGCCCTGCTCTGCTGCGGCGGCAGCGTGACCGCGATCCTGCTGGGCGGCCTCACCGACAACAACAACGGCAAGCTCAACGCATCCCTCGGCTGCGGCAAGGGCGGGCCGGTCGACCCCGACGCCAAACTGCCCCGCGTACGGCAGTACGGGGCCGCGCAGATCCGGAACGCCGCGATCATCATCAACGTCGGCCACAACCTGAAGATGCCGCCCCGGGCCTGGGTGATCGCGGTGGCCACCGCCATGCAGGAGTCGCGGCTGACCAACCTCGGCAACCTGGGCGCGCGCAACGACCACGACTCGCTCGGGCTCTTCCAACAGCGACCGAGCTCCGGCTGGGGCGCTCCGGCGCAGGTCACCGATCCCGTCTACGCGAGCACCAAGTTCTACCAGAAGCTCAAGACAATTCGGGGCTGGGAGACGATGCCGCTGACCGAAGCGGCTCAGCGAGTGCAAATCAGCGCCTATCCCGACGCGTACGCGAAACACGAACCGGTTGCCACCCAGATCGTCAATGAGCTCGCCGATGGCGCCGCCGGCGCCGTAGGCAGCTCGATCACCATGGTCTGCGCCTCGGCCGGGCAGATCGCGGCCTCCGGCTGGACCATCCCGCTCAAGGCCGTCGTCGGCTCGGGGTTCCGGACCGCGGATCGCCCCACCCACCAGGGCGTCGACCTGATCGTCGGCCGCTACACCCCGATCGGCGCGGTGGCCAGCGGCATCGTCTCCAAGGTCAAGTGCGACGAGGACCACAGTGGCCGGCAGACCTGCGACGTCGACGGCTACCCGGGCAAGGGCGGCTGCGGCTGGATGGTGGAGATCCAGCACGCCGGCAACATCATGACCCGGTACTGCCACATGGTGCAGCGGCCGTTCGTCAAGGAGGGCCAGCAGGTCAAGGCGGGCGAGATCATCGGACGGGTCGGCACCAGCGGCAATTCATCCGGGCCACACCTGCATTTCGAGGTACACCTGAACAATGACCGGTCGAGTGCCGGCGCGATCGACCCGGTGCCGTTCATGAAGGAGCAGGGCGCACCGCTGGGAGGTGAGGGATGACCGGAGGAGCTGTGCCCGACCCGTTCGCCGCGCATCCCGAGTGGGCCCTGAACCCGCCGCGACCCATCGTGCCCACCCCCGCCAACATGAGCGGCCAGCTGCGCGGCCGCCGGGTGGTGGTCGGCCTGCCCGGGCACGGCTGGCGTGCCGACCTGCGCGCCGACGAGAAGGTGGTGCAGGCCAGCCGTACGTACGTGCCGGTGATGGTCGAGTCCGAGTGGTATCGCGCCGAGGCCGAGCAGACCGAGGTCTTCGCGCCGCTGGTGCCGATCGAGCGGGTCTGGGTCGAGGAGTTCGGCATCGCCGGGTCGTTGTCCGCGGACCAAGGCATCGGGTCGCGGTTGGTGTCGCTCGACGAGCCGCCCCGCCGCGAGCCGGTAGCCGCCCTGGACGCGGGCGCGCTGACCGGGCGGCGGGTCGTGAGGATGCTCGATGACGGCGGCGAGCGCCGAAACTTGCGAGCGGTGACCGAGCTGCACACGAACGACGTCGGCGACGTATGCGCCCGAGTGGCCGGCGAGCTGGACTGGTATCGCTGGGCATGGAGCGGAAAGGCACCGAAGACGCTGGAGGTGCCCGCTCACCTCCTATGGGTCGAGTAGCAGCTAGCCGATCTTCGTTCCGGAGCAGAGGCGCCAGCTGCCGTCCTGGGAAACGACGCGGAATCGCCAGTCCTCGTTCCGGCTGCTGCTGATCTGGCCGTTGGCCGAGCCGGAGATGGTGAGCTGGGTGGTGACGTCCTCCTGGCCGGTCGTGACAGGCTGACGGGTGAGAGCGCCCCAGCTCACCGAGACCTTCACGTTGAACTGCTTCTCGCGAGCCACCAGCTGGTCGCGAAGGGCACTGATCTCGGCGAGATCGGGGTCTCTGCAGGTGAAGAGTGCTGCCGCCTTGTCGTCACGGTTGACCAGATAGGCGATGAGGAAGCTGTCCGTGACGACATCGGGCTCGCTGCGATCGACCTTCGTGGCTTGGTCGTAGACCAGGAAGACCACGCCCGCGCCGCCTAGGCAGAGGATTGCCATTACGCCGGCGAGGATGGCGAGGATCAGCCGCGGGCGGTTCGGGCGACGCTTCGGCGCCGTGGTGAGCGGGGGCGCGGGGGGCGGCGCTCCGGCGGAAGCGGGCTCTTGCGGCTGCACACATACGACAGTAGTGCCTCTCGGCACCCTAACCCTCCCACACCACCCACGATCGTGAATGTCGCGGCACGCAACGTGCTCGGCCCCGGGAACGCGATGTACGCCCCGGTCTGGGATAAGTTTTATCCGCACACAGGAGGTGAGGGCGGTGGCGGATTCGAGTTTGCGGGTCCAGCAGGCTGCTGCCCTGCATCGGCAGGCGGTCGCCGCCGTCGAGGCGGCCTCGGTCGCGCTCGAGAGCGAGGCCCCGCCGGCCGCCGATCCGCTCGAGCAGCACTCGCTGGCCGAGCAGCTGCGTGCGGCCGCGGCGGTGCTGGCGCCGGGCTGGCTGGGGTCGCCGCTGGACGCTCAGGCGGCCAGCACGCCGCTCGGTGGGGTCTATCCGCCGCAGTTCGTACGCCTCGGCATCGCACAGCCGCTCGACGACGCCACCTTCCCGGCCGTCATCCCGCTGCTCGGCACCGGCCACCTCACCGTCGACGCCAACGCCACCGACAACCGCGTCTTCGGCCTGCTGCGCTGCCTGCTGCTGCGTCTGGTGGCCGCGGCGCCGGCCGGGTCGCTGCTCGTGCGGGCGGTCGACGGCGTCGGCGGGGGCGCCGTGTTCGAGCCCTTCGCCGACCTGGCCGACGCCGGGCTGATGTCGCCACCGGCCACCGACCGGCAGGGGCTGCTCGACGTGCTCGCCGAGGCCGACAAGTGGCTGCGGCCGGGGCGGGGCGGCCCGCCGCGGCGCACCCGGCGCGACCGCATGATGCTGGTCGTCATCGCCAGCCTGCCCGCGCAGACCGAGGGCGAGGAGCTGCGCCGCATCGCCGCCCTGGCCCAGCAGGGTCCCGACTCGGGGCTGCACCTGATCGTCGCCGGGTGGCCGCCCCCGCCGCTGACGGCCGAGACGACCCAGCCGCCGCTGCCGCGCACGACCACGGTCTCGGTCCGCAACCCGTACGCGGTGATCGGCGACCCACCGGGCGCGACCTACGGCTCCGCGCCCGAGGCCACCTGGCTGAACGCGCCGGTCTTCCTCGACGAGGACCCGCCGCCGCACCTGGTCGACGCCGTCTGCCGGGAGCTGGCCACGCACTCGGCCGCGGCCTCGCGGGTCAGCCTGAGCGATCTGCTGCCGGAGCCGGGCGAGGAGCTGTGGGGCGGCGACGCGGCCGACGGGCTGGGCACGGTGGTCGGCCACGACGGCGAAACCCCGCTCGTGCTGCGCTTCAACGACCTGACCCCGCACTGGCTGGTGGGTGGGCGGTCGGGCGCGGGCAAGACCGCTTTCCTGATCAATGTGCTGTACGGGCTGGGCGCCCGGTACAGCCCGGCCGAGATGGCGCTCTACCTGCTGGACTTCAAGGAGGGCGTGTCGTTCGCCGAGTTCGTGCCGACCCGGCGCGACCGCACCTGGCTGCCGCACGCCCGCGCGGTGGGTGTCGAGTCCGACCGGGAGTACGGGCTGGCCGTGCTGCGCGAGCTCGACGCCGAGATGACCCGCCGCTCGGTGGCCTACAAACGGGCCGGCGTGACCAGGTTCGCCGAGTTGCGGCAGGCCGCGGCCGAGGAGGGCACGCCGAAGAAGCTGACCCGCATCCTCTGCGTCATCGACGAGTTCCAGGTGCTGCTGGCCGGCAACGACACGATCGCCACCGAGGCGGTGAGCCTGCTCGAGTCGCTGGCGCGCAAGGGCCGGTCGTACGGCATCCACCTGATCCTGGCGAGCCAGACGGTGCTCGGCGTCGAGGCCCTCTACGCCAAGCGCGACTCGATCTTCGGCCAGTTCCCGGTGCGGATCGCGCTGCCGGGCGGCGGCGACGTGCTGGAGCCGACCAACGACTCGGCCGCCGGCCTGCCGCTGGGCACCGCCGTGGTGAACACGGCGGGCGGTCTCGGCGGCCCGCGCGGCGCGACCCGCGGGCACGAGAAGACGGTCCGCTTCCCCGACCCGCACGCCGACCGCGACGTGCTGAGCGCGCTGCGGCACAAGCTGTGGGGCGCCCGCGACCCGGAGGCGACGCCCCCGCGCATCTTCGCCGGCTACGCCCATCAGCATCTGGCCGACGACCCGACCTATCGGGCCGCGCTCGCCGGCCGGGCGGCCCGGCCCGCCGCCCTGGTCGGCCGCGTGATCGACGTGAACCTGTCGACGGCGGCGTTCCCGCTCGACTCGTCGCCCGGCCGGCATCTGGCCATCTTCGGCTCCCAGGCGTCCGGCTCGGAGGTCCTCGACGCGGCCGCTCGCAGCGTGGCAGCGTTCCACCCGCCGCGTACCACCCGGTTTGTGATCGCCTCGCTGGTCGCCGAGGGTGACCGGCTCGCCGAGGCGCTCGCCGCCGAGATCGGCCACCGGCAGGAGGTCGCGCTGGTCGACGCCGCCGGGTTGGCCGCCGCCATGGATCTTCTCGACCGGCCCGGCTACATCGTGGTCTTCGGCATGGACGCGGCCGGCCCCGGCAGCCTGCCCGGCCTGCGCCGCCTGCTGCGCGAGGGCCCGAGTCACGGCGTGCACCTGCTGTCCTGGTGGCGCGGCATGCGGCGGTTCAACGAGGAGACCGGCGGCGTGGCCGGCCGCGAGGACGTGGCCGGGCTGCTGTTCCTCAACTGCGCGCCGTCCGATGTGGGCCTGATGCTGGGCCGGCCGGTCGACTGGCACCCGCGGCCGAACCGGGCACTCATGCACGACCGCCAGGCCGACCGCACGGTCAACGTCGTGCCGTTCGTGCAGGCGGAGAGCGACGAGCTATGACGGATCAGCAGGAACAGGCGACCGCCGGCATTCCGGCTCAGTCCATCCCGCCCGCTCCGGGGCCGTGGGCCGACTATCTGGCGGCGGCCCAGCGACTCGACGCGGTCCGGCGAGCCGCGAGCCAGGCGGCGGGCGAGCAGCAGGCGGCGGCGACGGCCGCGCGTCAGGAGCTTGCGGCCGTACGGGATCGACTTGCCCCGCAGCACGCTCGACTCGTACGCGATTTCGGCGTACCGGAAACCGATCTGACGCCGCACCCCGCCGAGCTGGAGTCCGCGTCGCTCGCCATGGCCGGGGGTTCGCCCGCCGTGCTCGCGTCGCTGCAGCAGGCCCGGCGGACCGCCGACGCCGCGGACGCCGCCATCATCGGACCGGGACCGGCCCGGCCGCTGCGCCCCTGGGCCCGGAACCTGCTGATCTACGGCCCGTTCGCGGCCGCCGTGCTCGTGGTGCAGATCGTGCTCTACCTGGTCGCGCCGCAGGGCTCGGTGCCCACCTACGCGCTGCTGTGCGGCCTGAGCATGCCGGTGCTCGCGTTCGGGCTGGGCTGGGTCACGATCGGCTTCGTCTACGGCAGCAGCAAGCCGGTTGACCGCACGCCGATCCTGGGCGCCGTCATCTGCCTCACGCCGGTGCTGCTGACCTGCATGGGGGTCGGCCTGCTCGCCTTCTTCCGATGACGAAGCGATAGGAGACACCGTGGCCAACGTCGAGGAAGTCAAGGCGCACGTGGCCGCCTCGGTCGACGGCGCCGGCCGGGCGGTCAACGGCATTCAGCAGGTCGGCAACCAGCTCGACGACGCGCTCGCGCTGCTGCGGATGACCGCGATCGGCTCGTTCCACCCGTCGGTGGCCTCCGCGATCTCGCAGCTGGAGCAGGCGCGGCTGCGGCTCGACGAGGCGGCCCAGCTCACCAGGGCCGCCATGGACGCGGCCGACACGTTCCGGGCGATCATCTAGATCAGGCGAGGGCGGCGGTGAGGTCCACCTCGATCAGCTGACCGTGATAGCCGAGCGATGCCACCCCGAGCAGCGTGCTGGCCGTCGTGAAGGCCGGGCCCAGCGGCGAGTCGTTGAGCTGGCGCCACACGGCGGCGAGCACCGCGCTCTCCGGGCTCACGACGTAGATGATCGACCGGACCACGTCCTCGGGCCTGGCTCCGGCGGCCGCCAGCACGGCGAGGCAGTTGGCGATGACCTGGGCGGTCTGGGCCGCGAAGTCGCCGGGCTCGCCGACCACGGTGGCGTCGAGGTCGAGCGGGCACTGGCCGGCGAGGTGCACGAGCCGGGTGCCGGCGGCGGTGATGGTGACGTGGCTGTAGCCGGCCGGCTCGTGGACGGTCGGCGGGTTGAACTTCTCGATCACCGGGCCAGTATCGCGGCGGCCGCTGATTGCTGACACCGATTTACCGGGCGTTGATCAGCGCGATCACCGGGCGTTGATCAGCGCCATCGCCTCGGCGCGCACCTTGCCGTCGGTCTGGAACGCGCCGCGGACCGCGCTGGTCACGGTGCGGGCGCCGACCTTGCGGATCCCGCGCATCTCCATGCACAGGTGCTCGCACTCGAGCACCACGATCACGCCGCGGGCCTCCAGCTTCTCGAGCAGGAGGTCGGCGATCTGGGAGGTGAGCCGCTCCTGCACCTGGGGGCGGCGGGCGTAGACCTCGACCAGGCGGGCCAGCTTGGAGAGGCCGGTGATGCGACCGTGCGTGCCCGGGATGTACCCGACGTGCGCGGCGCCCTTGAACGGGAGCAGGTGGTGCTCGCACATGCTCATCACCTCGATGTCGCGGACGAGCACGAACTCCTCGTGGTCGGCCTCGAACGTCGTGGTGAGGACCTGCGCGGGGTCGACCCGCAGGCCGGCGAAGAGCTCGGCGTAGGCGCGGGCGACCCGGGCGGGGGTCCGCTCCAGGCCGTCCCGGTCCGGGTTCTCACCGATGGCGATGAGGATCTCCCGGACCGCCTTCTCGATCCGGGCCAGGTCGACGGCCTGCTCCACCGGGGTGCCGGTGAGCTTGCCGTCGACCAGGCGCGCGGCGAGATAGTCGAGATCGTCGTCGTCGCTGATCAGTTACTGCCTTCCGCGATGCCGTTCGGGTTCGAGCCGCCGACCGCGAACTGCCCGTCGGCCTCGGCCTGCGCCTTCAGCTTCTCGCGCTCGGCCGGGGTCAGCACCGGCGGCGCCTCGGACGGCAGCCGCTTGCCGAAACCGTTGAACGGCGACATCGGCGGACGCTTGACCACGCGGGCGCAGATCCGGTCCATGTCCTCGCGGGTGATGGTCTCCTTCTCCATCAGCTCGAGGACCATGCTGTCGAGCACGTCGCGGTACTCGACCAGGATCTCCCACGCCTCGTCGTGCGCGAGCTCGATCAGCGCGCGGACCTCGGCGTCGATGTCGGCCGCGACCGCGTCCGAGTAGTCGCGCTCGTGGCCCATGTTGCGGCCCAGGAACGGCTCGTCGCCGCTGGTGCCGTACTTGACGGCGCCCAGCTTCGAGCTCATGCCGTACTGCGTGACCATGGCCCGGGCCAGGCCCGAGGCCTTCTCGATGTCGTTGCCGGCGCCGGTGGTGGGCTCGTGGAAGACGAGCTCCTCGGCGGCGCGGCCACCCAGCGCGTACGCCAGGGTGTCGATCATCTCGGCGCGGGTCTGGGTGTACTTGTCCTCGGTCGGCAGAACCAGCGTGTGACCGAGCGAGCGGCCGCGGGGAAGGATCGTGACCTTGTGCACCGGCGCCGAGTGCGGCAGCGCGTACGCCACCAGGGCGTGCCCACCCTCGTGGTAGGCCGTGATCTTCTTCTCGTTGTCGCTCATCGCCCGGGTGCGGCGCTCGGGCCCGGCGATGACCCGGTCGATCGACTCCTCGAGGAACTCGTTCGAGATCGCCCGCTTCTCGTTACGGGCGGTGAGCAGCGCCGCCTCGTTGATGACGTTGGCCAGGTCGGCGCCGGAGAAGCCGGGCGTGCGGCGGGCCACCGAGTCGAGGTCGACGTCGGGCGTGAACGGCTTGCCCTTGGCGTGCACCCGGAGGATCATCTTGCGACCCTCCATGTCCGGGTTGTCGACCGGGATCTGCCGGTCGAAACGGCCCGGGCGCAGCAGCGCGGGGTCGAGGATGTCGGGCCGGTTGGTGGCCGCGATCAGGATGACGCCGCCCTTGGTGTCGAAGCCGTCCATCTCGACCAGCAGCTGGTTGAGGGTCTGCTCGCGCTCGTCGTGACCGCCGCCCATGCCGGCGCCGCGGTGGCGGCCGACGGCGTCGATCTCGTCGACGAAGACGATCGCCGGCGCGTTCGACTTGGCCTGCTCGAACAGGTCGCGGACGCGGCTGGCGCCGACACCCACGAACATCTCGACGAAGTCGGAGCCGGAGATCGAGTAGAACGGGACGCCGGCCTCACCCGCGACCGCGCGGGCGAGCAGGGTCTTACCGGTTCCGGGCGGGCCGAACAGCAGCACGCCCTTCGGGATCTTGGCGCCGAGCGCCTGGTACTTCGCCGGGTTCTGCAGGAAGTCCTTGATCTCGTGCAGCTCCTGGACCGCCTCGTCGGCGCCGGCCACGTCCGCGAACGTGGTCTTCGGCGTGTCCTTGGTGATCATCTTCGCCTTGGACTTGCCGAAGTTGAGCACCCGCGACCCGCCGCCCTGCATCTGCGACATGAACAGCAGCAGCAGGACCACGAGGATCGCGATCGGCAGCAGGTTGATCAGCAGGCTGAAGAGGATGTTGTCCCCGGAGACCTTGGTGTCGATCGTCCCGGTGATCCGGCCGGCGGTCTTCGCCTCCTGGACGTCCTGCACGATCGAGTTGGTCGACTCGTACGGATACTGAGTCTCGATCTTGTCAGTCGTCTTGCCGTCGATCTTCTCGGCCGTCGCCAAGTCCATCTGGAGCGTCTGCTCCTTGTCCTTGATGACGACCTTCTTGATGCCCGGCTGATTGAGGCGCTCCAGCGCAACCGAGGTATCGACGCGCTGGTAGCTCGGACCACTGGTGAAGAACGAGCTCAGCGCGATAACGCCGATGATCACCAGAATGATCCAGACCACCGGGCGGCGGAAGAAACGCGTACGCTCCATGCTGTTGTCGGGCGGCGAGCGCCCGGACCCTCCTGATCGGCGTCCTGGTCACTTCAACGTCGCCGCCACCGGCGGCCCCGACGGCGTTAGTGACACTGCGCCATCGGTCACTCGACGGTACACCGTGGGTGCCGTTCGCGAACCCGTGAGCCCGGTGGCCGGACAGCAAACGGTCCCCGTCCGTTCATCCGTCTTTCGTGGCAAATCCACCCATAAAGACGGTTTCTGAGAGCTGGCTGAGAAAGTGTTCAGCTACGGGCGTAGACGTCCGGCTTCAGCACTCCCACGTACGGAAGCTCCCGGTAACGCTCGGCGAAGTCCAGACCGTAGCCGACCACGAACTCGTTGGGGATGTCGAAGCCGGCGTACTTGACCGGCACCTCCACCTTCACCGCGTCCGGCTTGCGGAACAGGGCGACCACCTCGACGCTCGCGGGCGACCGCGACTGGAGGTACTTCATCAGCCAGGAGAGCGTGAGCCCGGAGTCGACGATGTCCTCGACGATCACCACGTGCCGGCCGGTGATGTCGCGGTCCAGGTCCTTGAGGATGCGCACCACGCCCGAGGAGGTGGTGCCCTGTCCGTAGGACGAGATCGCCATGAACTCCATCTCGATGGACGGGCCGTAGTGGCCGAGCGCCCGGGCGAAGTCGGCCATGAACATGACCGCGCCCTTCAGCACGCAGACCAGCAGCACGCCACCCTCGGCGTCGGCGTGGTCGGCGGAGACCTGCTTCGCCAGCTCGGCGGTCTTTTCCCGGATCTGCTCCTCGGAGATGATCACGTGATCGATGTCGGCGTCGTACCAGGAGCCGTCAGCCATGACGGTAAGACTGCCGCATGAAGGTTGCGGTCCGTCGCACGGGGCCGTGGTCCGTCGCCGGGAAACCGCGGGAAATTTGCCCGTTCCGCCGCACAAGCCCGACGAATCAGGCACGGTGAGTGACGGTTCTCACAGGGCGTCAGGGCACTCGAACGAGTTCGCCGTGCACGCGGGCCACCCGAATCCCCCCGGGTAGGTACACCGGCCCCTGACCATGCCAATCGGTGATCAACGCGTCGAGCGCCCGCACGTGCCGGTGCGAGAGCGCCGAGCCCGGGGCCCCCAGCTCCTTGGCCCAGGCGTGCAGCACCCGGGTCCGCACGGCGTCCTTCTCCGGCTCGAGAGCCAAAACCTTCAACCCGCGTTCCCCGTACGCCGTGAGCAGCGCCGCCGTGGCGATCTCGTCCAGCGCCGCGTTGTCCGCCGCGATCTGGGCCGCCGATCGGGCGAGGTTGCCCACCACCGCCGGTCCGAGCGCCGCGACCAGCGCCGGAAGCGCCCCGCCGCGCACCCGCGAGCGGGCGAAGGCCGGATCGACGTTGTGCGGGTCGTCCCACGGCACCAGCCCGAGGGCCGCGCACGCCTTGCGGGTGTCGGCCCGCGCCACGTCGAGCAGCGGCCGCCGGAAGAGACCCTTGCGGGCCGGCATCCCGGCGATCCCGCGCGGCCCGGCGCCGCGGGCGAGTGCCAGCAGCACGGTCTCGGCTTGGTCGTCCCGGGTGTGTCCGAGCAGCACGGCCACCGCGCCGGTCTTCTCGGCCACGCTTCGCAGCGCCGCATATCGGGCCGTCCGCGCCGCCGCCTCGGGGCCGCCCGGCAGCCCCGTCACATCAACGGTCGCCACCTCGACCGGGTCAAAGCCCGCATTTGTCGCCCACTGCCCGACATTTCGGGCACGGAGGTCGGAGCCCTCCTGCAAGCCGTGATCGACCGTCACGAGCCCGACCGTGAGGCCACTCTCGCGGGTCACGAAGCGGGCGGCGGCGGCCAGGGCCAGCGAGTCGGCGCCGCCCGAGCAGGCGACGAGCACGAGGCCCTCCGGCGGCAACGACCGGCGGACCGCCTGTCGCACCGCCGCGACCGCCGCCGGGATGCGTGCCACCTACCCCTCGATCGAGGCCTGCGGCCCGTGCACCCGGGACACCCACGCGTCCGGGTCGCCGAGCTCCTCGAGCCGGGGCAAGGTCAGCGGCGAGTCGAAGACCTTGTTGAAGCCCTCCATGCCGACCCGCTCGACCACACCGTGCACGAACTTGCGGCCCTCGGCGTACTGCCGCATCTTGACCTCGATGCCGAGCAGGCGGCGTACCGCCTTCTCCAGCGGGTTGCCGGTCTCGCGCCGCCGGTTGAACTTGGAGCGGATCGACTCGACGCTCGGGATGACCTCGGGACCGACGCCGTCCATCACGAACTCGGCGTGGCCCTCGAGCAGCGTCATCAACGCCGTCAGCCGGTCGAGGACCGCCTTCTGCGCCGGCGTCTGCACGATGTCGATCACCGAGGCCCGGCTCTCCGGGTCGCGCAGCGCGTCGGACATGGTGGCGACGCCCCGGCGCAGGCGCTCGAGGATGTGCTCGCCGCTCTGCGACGCGTCGGTGAACGCCTGGACCTCGCCCAGGAAGTAGCCGCGCATCCAGGGCACGGCCGTGAACTGCGACCGGTGGGTCACCTCGTGCAGGCAGACCCACAGCCGGAAGTCGCGCGGGTCGGCGCCGAGCTTGCGCTCCACCTCGACGATGTTCGGGGCGTTCAGCAGCAGCTGGCCCGGGTTGCCGGAGAACACCTCGTACTGCCCGAGCACGCGGCCGGAAAGGTAGGCCAGGACCGTGCCGGCCTGCACGCCGGTGACCCGCGACCCGATCGCGTCGGCGAAGCCGCCCGGCTGCCGCTCGCCGGAGAGCCGGGTGACCAGGGGGATGATCACCTGCTTGAGGCCCTCGATGTTGACGGCGGCCCAGTCCTTGCGGTCGACCACGCGCACCGGCGGCACCTCGACCTGCGGGGTCAGGCCCGTGTACTCCGCGACGTGGCCGGCGGCCTCATCGGTGAGCGCCCGCAGCTCGGACACCACCTGCATCGCGTCCTCGTAGGAGACCGCGGGGCCCGATTTGGAGAGGGCCCCGGCGGTCGCAGCGGCCAGATCCCAGTCAACGAACTGCGCCATGACCCCACCGTACCCGCGGAATTCCAGCCCTGAACTCAGGTGAAACCCTGACTCAGCAGCCGCAGGTCACCAGCCGGGCCGGCACCTTGTCGAGGGCCGCCTTGGCGGTGAACGCGTTCGCCGACCCGCTCGCCATGATCGCGAAGACCAGCAGCCGGCCGTCCTTGGTCACCAGCTGGCCGGCCATCGTGTTGACCCCGCTCAGCGTCCCGGTCTTGGCCCGCACCACGCCCTGGCCGACCTGGTTGGGCCGGGGCGAGACGAACCGGTCGGCCAGCGTTCCCGACCAGCCGGCCACCGGCAGGCCGCCGAGCATCCCGGTGATCTCCGGCAGCTTCCCGCTCGCGGCCAGCGCCAGCACCTGGGTGAGCAGCGTCGGGCTGATCCCGTTGTGCCGGGAGAGGCCGCTGCCGTCGTAGAGGTCGGCCTCGTCCCCGGGCAGTCCCATCTGCCGCAGCTTCGCGATGATCGCGTCGGTCGCGCCGTCGAAGGTGGCCGGCTTGCCGTTGGCCAGCGCCACCTGCCGCGCCATCACCTCGGCGAGGGTGTTGTCGCTCTGCTCCAGCATCCAGTCGGTGATCTGCACCAGCGGCGCCGACTGCACCAGGCCGAGGCGCGTGCCCGGCGCGATGGGAGCGGCCGCGGCCGAGGCCGGCGCGGAGGCGGCGGGGGCCTCGGGCGCCTTGTCCCGCTTCACCGATGCGGCCGGCGCCCCGAGCAGCTTCGCGAACGCCTTGCCGGCCGAGAGGGCGGGGTCGGCGAAGCGCGGGTCGCCGCCGTGCTCGTTGTGGATCGGCTTGATCCGCCCGCCGTTGGTCATCAGCGGCTGGATCCGGGCCACCTGCCCGAGCGGCGAGATGTCGTCGGACGCCCAGCCGGTGCCCGTCTCCGGCCCGCTGAACAGCGACGTGTCGATCGCGACGCTGGTCACCGGGGTCGCTCCGAGCGCCTTCTTCACCTGGCCGGCGAGCCGGTCGAGCCGGGCCGCGCCCGGGAAGAGCTGGTTACCGTCCACCGACAGCGTCGGGTCGCCCCCGCCGACCAGCACGACCTCGCCCGGCTCGCGGCCGGCCACCGCCGTGGTGCCGATCCGGTAGCCCGGCCCGCGCGAGGCGAGCACGGTCGCGGCGGTGAGCAGCTTCGTGGTCGAGGCGGGCGTGGTCGGGACGTCGGCATCGCGGGCGTAGAGCACCTGCCCGGATGCCACGTCGAGCACCGCCGCGTGCACGGTCGTGCCCAGCGCCGCCGAGCTCACCAGCGGGTCGAGCGCGACCTTGATCCGGGCCGGGTCGGGCTGCGTCCCGCCCGAGGCCGCCACCAGCACCGGCGTCGGCTCGGGATCGGGCGCCAGGGTCGCCCTGGCCGGCGACGGCGTGCTCCCGCCGGCCAGCAGGTTCTTGATCGGCCCGGGCCGTACGAGCGCCGCCACCCCGACGCCGAGCACCAGAACCAGCACCGCCGCGACCGAGGCGATGACCGGCTTCCGGCTCGCGACCGAGGCCCGCCGCTGACCCGCGGCCGGGACGCCGGGCTGCTCGTGGCCGGACGCGACCGGCCGCACCGCCGGCATCCGGGGAGGCGTCACGGCACCGGCCGGAACCTCGCCGCCCACCGCCGGCGAGCTGGGGCCGGCGACCCACGGCTCCTTCTCCTTCTGCGCACCGTCGGGCCCGACCGTGTTCAGCGGAACCGACGCCCGCCCGTACGTCCCACCGGTGGTAGGCGCCACCGGTGGCGGACTGCCCGGCGCCGTCGACCACGGGGACCCGCCGGGGTGCCAGCCCTGGCCGGAGCGCTCGTCGTCGCCGGGGTGCGGGCTTCGGCCGTACTGGGAATGCATTGGTCGATCTTCCGCCCGTCCGACGCCGCCGTGCCGTTGTTCCGGCTCTTCCCGCGAAGGCACGCCGGCCGCCGCCGTGAATGCGTTACCGTAACCGGAGGCCTGATGCGGCTCGGGCGCGCCGCCATAGACGGGCCCGTTGTGTGAATCTTGCCTCCCCACACGCCCCTCCTCGCCCGCCGCGCCAGACTTAGGGGAGACTAGCGACATCCGGCACACTGTTGCGCGCGGATCCTGTGGGCACTGAATTTCAGCCTCGGTTCCCCGCCCTCGTGACGGCACTTTTCGGTGGGCGAGTCAAGGGAGCAAATGATGGATTTCGACGTTCTGGTTGAGATCCCCAAGGGCCAGCGAAACAAGTACGAGGTCGACCACAAGACGGGCCGCATCCGTCTCGACCGGACCCTCTTCACCGCGACGCAGTACCCCGCGGACTACGGCTTCATCGAGGGCACCCTCGGTCAGGACGGCGACCCGCTGGACGCGCTGGTCCTGGTGCAGGAGCCGACGTTCCCGGGCTGCCTGATCCGCGCCCGCGCGATCGGGATGTTCCGGATGAGCGACGAGAAGGGCCGAGACGACAAGGTCCTCTGCGTTCCCTACGAGGACCCGCGCCAGGAGCACCTGCGCGACATCCACCACCTCGGCGAGTTCGACCGCATGGAGATCCAGCACTTCTTCACGGTCTACAAGGACCTCGAGCCCGGCAAGTCCGTCGAGGGCGCGACCTGGGTCGGCCGGGTCGAGGCCGAGGAGGAGATCCGCGCCTCGTTCAAGCGGGCCGAGACCGACGACGGCGAAGAGCACCACTGACCCCTGCCGGCTTTGTTTCCGGGCTCAGTCTGCCGGGCCCGATCTTTCAGTCCGCTTTCACCCCGCCTTCCAGCCCGCCGCCCGGCCATGATCGCCGCCGGCGGGCTGTTTCGCTTGCGGGGGTCGCGGCGATGTCGTGGTCGGTGGCCGAGCCGATGATCGGTGGTCGGCGTGGCTCGGGGATCAGAGGCTGATGCTGCCTACGGCGTTGTAGAGGCCCACCACCGCGCACGCGACCGGGATGACCGAGACCACGACCAAGGTGTCGAAGAGGTCGGCGGCGCGGCCCAGGTACGGCGACGGGGGCTTGCGCGAATACGTGGCGCCCGAGATGACGGTCACGATGGCCAGCAGCAGGCCTACGGCCGTCACCGCCAGCAGCTGCACCGAGTCGCCGCGCCAGACCAGGTCGGCGCCCAGGCAGAACGTGCCGACCAGGCCGCCGACGACGAGCGGCACGCGCTGGCGCAGGGTCACGAACAAGCGCGAGCGCAGCAGCAGGGCGGCCGACGAGACGGCCAGCAGGATGCGGGACGACAGGCTGCCGGAGGCGGCCAGCACCAGGAACGCGCCGGCCGCGAGCACCACGTGGCCGAGCAGCATGCCGGCCAGCAGCTCCTCGGTGCGGGTGACGGCGGCGAAGACGGTCGCGCGGTCGGGGCGCTCGCGGGCCGCGTCCAGCGGGTTGGCGGGGCCGGCCGCGGTGAAGCCGGCCGATGCGTCGATGCCCGTGGGCAGCGTGACCGGTGGCGTCGGCATCTTGCCGAACCGGATCGCCAGCAGGGGCAGCGCGCCGATGCCGCAGACCAGCAGCGAGATCAGCACCGCCGCCGCGCCGGCCGCCGTCGTGACCATGCTGACCAGCGAGGACAGGGCGCCGAGCAGCCCGACCACCACGCCCGCCGTGAACAGCCGCCGGTTGGCCGCGACGCCGACCCCACCGAGCACCGCCACCAGCAGCAGGGCGACCGAGCCGGAGAGCAGCTCCGAGTCGCCGAGCCAGGGCAGCGGGGCGAGCACGCCGACCTTGTCGTTCGAGGCGACCAGGACGGCGCCTCCGGCGAAGGCATAGGGCATCGCGTACGCCCCGAGCGCCGCACCCGCACGCGCGTCGCCGTAGGCCCGGGACGCGGTGACGCCGGCCAGCGCCAGCACGACCGCGACGACGAGCCCGGCGACGGCCGCGCCGTTCCAGGACGGGCCGGCCAGCAGGATCGCGATCAGGCCGAGCGCCAGCAGCACCCCGGCCGCGGCCAGCGTCGCCGTGCGGGTCGAGCTGGGCGTCCAGGCACTGCCCCGGCGGCGCGCGCCCTCGGCGATGGCCTCGACCACGTCGTCGTACTCGAGCTCCGGCCATTCGTTGTGGGCCGGCACGAGGTGGAGGACCTCACCGTCGCGTACGCCCTGGGGGAAAAGCCCTTGAGAAGTCGCGAGCGCGACCCCGTCGGTGCGCCGCAGCACCCACCCACCGTGTTTCTCGCCGTCGTCGGCGAGGCCCTCGCCGGCGTGCCGCAGCACCTCGGGCAGCAGCTCGGCCAGCGGCACATGCTCGGGAAGCGCCACGTCGACGCGACGGTGCGGCGCGCTGATGGTGACCCGGGCCAGACCGACGCTCACGCGACCACCCGCTCGGACATAGTGGCACCGCAGCCCATGAGCCGGGCGAATCGCATATTTCTGTGGCTCATGACTTCTTTTCTCCATCGATGGTGACGAGGCTGCGGGACTGAGCGCACTTTACCTACCATGGGCCCGTCGCGATGTCCGGCGGACGGCGCGCGGCAGCGGGGGGTGACCACACACCCTTGTGGACGAAGGGGATATTCCAGGCATGAGCACGGTGGTGATCAAGCGGTCGGCCCGCCGCCCGGCGCCGGAGATACCGACTGGGGAGATCGCCGTCGAGCCGCCTCCGGAGATCCCGCAGGCCGCCGGCGGTCGCTGGCAACAGGCGATGATGGCGCTGCCGATGCTGGGCGGCTCGGTGGCCATGGCGATGATGATGGGGCAGGGCAACCGCGGACCCTTCGCGTACGTCATCGGTGGTCTCTTCGGGGTCTCCTCGATTGCCATGCTCACCACCAGCCTGGGCGCCAGCGGCTCGCCGAAGAAGGCGGAGATGATGGCCGCCCGCCGGGAGTACCTGCGGCATCTGTCCGGCCTGCGGCGCCGGGTCCGGGAGACCGCCACCCGGCAGCGCGTCGGCCTGCTCTACCGCCACCCCGACCCGGTCCAGCTGTGGTCGACCGCGTCCAGCCACCGGGTGTGGGAGCGCCGGCCGGCCGACCCCGACTTCGGCGTGGTGCGGCTCGCGGTCGGCCCGCAGACTTTGGCCACGCCCCTGATCCCGCCGGTGACCCGGCCGCTCGACGAGCTCGAGCCGATGACCGCCGGTGCGCTGCGGCGCTTCCTCGACGCGTACTCGGTGGTCCCCGACCTGCCCGTCGCCGTCTCGATGCGCGGCTTCGCGCGGGTCTTCCTGCGCGGCGCCGGTCAGGCCGGCGAGCAGGACGCCCGCGCGCTGGCCCGGGCCGTGATCTGCCAGCTCGCCACGTTCCACGCGCCGGACGACATGATCGTCGCGATCTGCGCGGGCCCGGACCGGCGGGCCGAGTGGGAGTGGGTCAAGTGGCTCCCGCACAACCTGCACCCGTCGCGCACCGACGCGCTCGGCCACGTGCGTCTGGTCGCCAGCACCGGGCCCGACCTGGAGAAGCTGCTCGAGGACGTGATCGGCAACCGGCCCCGGTTCAACCCGGCCGGCATCTCCGGCCACTCGCCGCACGTCGTGATCGTGCTGGACGGCATCAACCTCAAGGGCGCCACTCAGCTCGACGACGGCATCGACGGGGTCACGGTGCTCGACCTCGACGAGCAGCCGCCGCGCCTGCTCGACCGGTCGCTGCTGGTGCTCGAGGTGGCGCACGGCCGCGAGCGGCGCGTGCTGAACACGTACGCGATGGACCACGAGGCCGAGGTCGGTACGCCGGACCGGTTGACCGTCGAGCAGGCCGAAGCCGTGGCCCGCCGGTTGTCGCCGTTGCGCCTGGCCGCGATGTCGAAGTCGTCGGACACCCCGCTCGCCACCGAGATGGGCCTGGCCGAGCTGCTCGGCCTGGGCGACCCCGAGACGTTCAGCGTGGCGCAGAGCTGGGCGCCCCGGCCGAACCGGGACAAGCTGCGGGTGCCGATCGGGCTCGGCGCCGACGGCAGCCCGGTCGAGCTCGACCTCAAGGAGTCGGCGCAGGACGGCATGGGCCCGCACGGCCTGCTGATCGGCGCCACCGGCTCCGGCAAGTCGGAGCTGCTGCGGACCCTGGTCATGGCCCTGGCCGCGACCCATTCGTCGGAGTCGCTGAACTTCGTCCTGATCGACTTCAAGGGCGGCGCGACCTTCTCCTCGCTCGACCGGCTGCCGCACACCGCCGCCGTCATCACCAACCTGGCCGACGAGCTGGTGCTGGTCGACCGCATGGTGGACGCCATCGACGGCGAGATGATCCGGCGCCAGGAGCTGCTGCGCAAGGCCGGCAACTACGCCAGCCTCCGCGACTACGAGAAGGCCCGGGCCGGTGGCGCCGCGCTGCCCCCGCTGCCCTCGCTGCTGGTCATCTGCGACGAGTTCTCCGAGCTGCTCAGCGCCAAGCCCGACTTCATCGACCTGTTCGTCCAGATCGGACGGCTGGGCCGGTCGCTCGGCGTGCATCTGCTGCTGGCCAGCCAGCGGCTCGAGGAGGGCCGGCTGCGCGGCCTCGACACCCACCTCTCGTACCGGATCGGCCTGCGGACCTTCTCGGCGCTGGAGTCGCGGGCGGTGCTGGGCGTTCCCGACGCGTACGAGCTGCCACGCGCGCCCGGGCACGGCTACATGAAGTTCGGCACCGAGCCGCTGACCCGCTTCAAGGCCGCCTACGTCTCGGGCCCGATGCGCAAGGCCGGCGCCCGCAACACCGGCGGTGGCGCCGCCGCCGTCCCGCAGGTCCTCGAGTACTCGACGCGCTACGTTCCGGCTCCCAAGCCGGTGAAGCCGGTCGAGCCCAAGTTCGAGGAGACCCCGGCCGGCGAGAGCGTGCTCGACGTGATGGTCGACCGGCTCAACGGCCAGGGCCCGCCCGCGCACCAGGTCTGGCTGCCGCCGCTCAACCAGTCGCCGGCGCTCGACGAGCTGCTCGGCCCGGTGACCACCGACCCGACCCGCGGCCTGGCCTTCGCCAACCCCGAGCTGCACGGCGCCCTGCAGGTGCCGATCGCGATGGTCGACAAGCCGCGCGAGCAGCTGCGCGACGTGCTCTGGCTGCACCTGGGTGGCGCCGCCGGTCACGTGGCCGTGGTCGGCTCGACCCTCTCCGGCAAGTCGACGGCGCTGCGCTCGATGATCTGCGGGCTCGCGCTCACCCACACCCCCGCCGAGGTCCAGGTCTACTGCCTCGACTTCGGTGGCGGCTCGCTCACCACGGTGCGGGACCTGCCGCATGTGGGCGGAGTGTCGGGCCGGCTCGACACGGTGGGCGTCCGGCGTACGGTCGGCGAGATCTCGACCTTGCTCACCGAGCGCGAGACGCGCTTCGCCCAGATGGGCATCGACTCGATGGCGTCGTACCGCCGGCGCCGGGCCAACGCCCTGGGCAACAACGGCGCCGACACCGATCCCTTCGGCGACGTGTTCCTGGTGGTCGACGGGTGGGCCACGCTCCGCAAGGAGTACGAGGAGCTGGAACCGGTCATCACCGACATCGCCACCCGGGGCCTCTCCTACGGCATCCACGTGGTGGCGGCGACGTCACGCTGGATGGACTTCCGCCCGGCCATCCGCGACCTGTTCGGCTCCCGGCTCGAGCTGCGCCTCGGCGACCCGAGCGACTCGGTGATCAACCGGCGGGCGGCGATGAGCGTGCCGGAGAAGCCGGGCCGCGGCATCGTCGAGCACCCGACCGACAAGAACAAATTCCTTCACCTGCTGACCGTACGGCCGGAGCTCAGCACCATGGCCGACACGAACGCCCTGGTGAAGGCCGTCGCGACCAACTGGCACGGCCCGCTCGCCCCGCGGGTGCGCATGCTGCCGTCCTCGGTGCCGTACGCGGAGATGGACCTCGACCGCGGCACCGGCCTGCGCCTGCCGATCGGCATCTCGGAGTCCGACCTCCAGCAGGTCGAGATCGACTTCGCGTCCGACCCGCACTTCCTGCTGTTCGGCGACTCCGAGTGCGGCAAGAGCTCGTTCCTGCGGGCGCTGGCGACCTCGGTGGTCCGGCGGTTCTCCCCCGAGGAGGCCCGGATCATCCTGGTCGACTACCGGCGCAGCCTGATGGACCTGCCCGAGTCCGAGCACCGCATCGGCTACGGCATCCAGGCCCAGAAGACGTTCGAGCTGATGCAGTCGGTCGCCGGCTACATGGAACGGCGCCTGCCCGGCCCCGACGTCACCGCCCAGCAGCTGCGCGAGCGGTCGTGGTGGACCGGTCCCGAGCTGTTCGTGCTGGTCGACGACTACGACCTGGTGGTGGCCGGCCCGACCAACCCGCTGACGCCGCTGCTCGAGTACCTGCCGCAGGCCCGCGACGTCGGCCTGCACCTGGTGCTCACCCGGCGGGCCGGCGGCGCGAGCCGGGCGCTCTACGAGCCGGTGATCCAGCGGCTGCGCGAGCTGTCGGCGCCGGGCATGGTGATGTCCGGCCCGTCCGACGAGGGGGCGCTGATCGGCCCGCTGAAGCCGACGCTCATGCCGCCCGGGCGTGGCCGACTGCTCACCCGCCGTGAGGGCGTACGGCTCGTGCAGCTCGCCCACCTGCCGCCCTATGCGTGACAGCTTTATCAGACAACCGGTGCGATATCCATTGACCAAGCCGAGCAACGAGGGCCGGTTTCGGAGTAATCTGCATCGACCCTCCGAGATCGGATCAGCGATGCGCGTGAGTGTGGAGTCTCGCCCCGCCCGGGCGCTGCCCTCCGGCGGTGACCGTTGCTGAGCGGTCGCCGGCTGGCGTCGGCCGCTCTCGCCGGGGTCTTCGCCCTCGCCGCACCGGCCGCCCCCGCGATCGCCGCGCCACCGGCCGACGTGCCCAGCCCGCTGATCGGTGACGCCTTCCGCGACGACCAGTGGTATCTCAAGACGCTGAACGTGGCCGGCGCCTGGACGTACGCGAACGGCGCCGGGATCACGGTCGCGGTCATCGACTCCGGCGTCGACGCCACCCACCCCGACCTGCAGGGCCAGGTGCTGCCCGGCCTCGACCTGGTCGACACCAAGGGCAACGGCGACACCGACCTGGTCGGCCACGGCACCACGGTCTCGGCCATCATCGCCGGCCGCGGCGACGACACGGCCGGCGTGATCGGCATCGCCCCGAAAGCCAAGATCCTGCCGGTCCGCGTGCTCGACGAGGAGAACCGCTACAACGACGCCATCATCGTGGCCAAGGGCGTCCGCTGGGCGGTCGACCACGGCGCCCGCGTGATCAACCTGTCGCTGGGCGGCAACGGCAGCAGCGCGGCGCTGGCGGCGGCGCTGGACTACGCGTTCGCCAAGGACGTGGTCGTGGTCGCCTGCACCGGCAACACGAGCGCCTCGTCCGACACCGAGGTGTGGTACCCGGCTCGCGAGCCCGGCGTGATCGCGGTGGCCGGTATGGACAAGGAGGGCAACGCCCTCTGGCCGGGCTCGATCACCGGCCGGGAGACGGTCGTGACGGCCCCGGCCACGCAACTGGTCGGCGCCCAGGCCGGCGGCGGGTACTGGAAGGTGCAGGGCACGAGCTTCGCGGCGCCGATGGTCTCGGCCACGGCGGCGCTGATCCGGTCACGCTGGCCGACCATGCCGGCGGGCGAGGTGATAAACCGGATCATTCGGACGGCGTACGACCGAGGTCCGGCCGGGCGCGACGCCACGTTCGGGTTCGGGATGGTGGATCCGACCGGGGCGTTGACCGCTTCGGTGCCCGCGGTCTTCGACAACCCGCTGGACACGTCGCCGTCGCCGGGGGTGGCCGGCTTCGGGTCGGCGCCGGTTCCGGGCCAGGCTCAGTCGGCGCCGTTCGACCCGACCGCCCAGTCGCCTCGCGCCGAGTCCGGCCAGGCGGCGTCGCCGGTGCGGGCGGCCGGCCCGCCGGCGCGGCGGGGCTGGTGGGCGGGGGCGGTGCTGCTGGTGATCTCGGGGATGGCGGCGCTGCTTACGGTGCGGCGGTTCGCGTACACGACTTGAGACTTTTGCGGCGGTGAGGTCGCTCGGTGAGTTGCCGTTGTCCGTCGTTCTGTTGTCCGTTGTCCTACCCCACCCCGTTCACTGGGTGGGGCTACTTTACGGCTGGGCTACGACAATTTCGGCGGGCCGTCCACAGGCGTCGCCGGGCCCGAGGTGAGCGGTCGCTTCGAATCTTGACGACTCCCGGCGTGGAGTGAGCGAGAAGTCATCAACGTCCGCATGCGAGCCGCGCTAGAGCCCTCGATCTTGATGACTTTCCGCTCGTAACGAACGGCCATTTATCAACGTTCCGGCAAGGGCGCGCCGACGCCCGCACGGCGGCTGCCGAACGCCCGCACGGTTGCAGTCGAACGCCCGCACGGTGGCAGTCGAATGCCCGCAAGGCTGCCGAACGCCCGCACGGCGGCTGCCGAACCCCCGCGCGACGGCTGCGGGTCGCGCTTGCCAACCGGCTTCGCCGGCAACGATGCGATGCGGCGACGGCCAGCGTGACGACGGCCGGCCACATCTCCCGGCGCGAGCTCAGTCGGTCCGCTCACGCGATCCAGGTCGAACGAACCGACGCGGCAACGCGACTGACGAGCGGGCGCGGCAACACGGCAGACAAGCGAGCACGGCAGACAAGCGAGCACGGCGACACGGCGAGCACGGCGAACGAGCCTGTGCGGCAAACGAGCAGCGGGCGCGCTGCCGCTACCCGGTGCTGCCCACGAGATTCAAAAGGCTCAGGAACGCAGGACGAGTTCGCAGGCCTCGCCGGCCTCCAGCGGAAACCTCAAGCGCAATCGTCGGTGGAGACGCCGCGCGTGCGTTCGACCCCGGCCTTTGCCACGGGCGCGGCCTCGGCGGCGGTCAGGGCGAAGCCCGTGTACTTGTCGTCGGCGGCGGCGGCGAAGATCACGCCCATCACCTGGCCGGTTGGGGTGATCAAGGGGCCGCCCGAGTTGCCGCTTCGGACGAGCGACTTGATGGTGTAGATCTCGCGGGTCACGTCGCCCGAGTCGTAGATGTCGGGGCCGGTGATGTTGCCTACGTCGCGGACCCGGGCCGACTGCGCGTCGTACGGGCCGTCCTGCGGGTAACCGAGCACGATCGCGCTCGCGCCGGTCGCGGCCGGCTTGGCGATGAACGGCATCACGGGGGCGCGCAGGCCGGGCACGTAGACCACCGCCAGATCGCGCTCCGGGTCGTAGACGACGACCTTGCCGCCCAGGCGGTCGCCGTTCACCTCGACCGACACGTCGCGGGTGCCCGCCACCACGTGCGCGTTCGTCATCACCCGCTCGCTGGAGTAGACGAAGCCGGAACCCTCGATGCGCCGCGAGCAGCTCGGGGCGGTGCCGAGCACCTTGATCACCGACTGCTTGCTCTTCTGCACGATCTGCGAGCCCCGGAGGGCGGGGTCGGGCGCCGCCACATCCTTGACCCGGGTCGGGGTCAGGCCGCCGAACACGTCGGGGAAGCCGTTGGTGTCCAGCGTGTCGCGCAGGGCCGAGGAAAGCGCCTGCGCCTGGTCGGGCATCACGCCGTTGATGCCGCGCAGGATCGCGCTGTTGCGGACCTCGCTGTTGAGGCCGGGGAACGGGGTCGAGCCCAGCGGCACCGCGATCAGCCAGGCCACCAGCAGCACGGCGACCAGCGAGATGAGGGCGCCGCCGGCGTCGTCGGCGCGCTGGAGCGGCTTGCTGGAGATCTGGCGGCGCAGGTGGGTGCCGAGCCAGCCGGCCAGGGTCTGCCCGAGCACGGCGAGCGCGAAGATCGAGGCGAGCGAGACGACGAGGCGGGCGGTCGGGTCGGTGAACCGGTCGGCGATCAGCGGGCCGACCTGCAGGCCGATCAGTACGCCACTGAAGAACCCGCCGAACGAGAGCGCGCCGATGACGAAGCCCTGGCGGTAGCCGCTGATCGCGAAGACCAGCATGAGCAGGATCAGGATGGCATCGACCACGAACACTCACTCAGAGTAGAGGCGGCGGGCCAGCCCGGGATCATGGCAGAACCTCGTCCGGCGCACCGCCGCGTGTCGCCGGCACCGGGGCCGAGGCGTCCGGCAGCTCCACGATGCGTCCCGGCTCCCAGGGACGCGACCAGCCGGCCATGTCGAGCAACTCCGAGATCACCCCCGCCGTGAACCCCCAGACCAGCAGACCGCGCACCTGAAAAGCCGGCCCGATCCAACCACGGGGATGCCGCACCCGGATACGGTTCTGCGGGTCGACAAGTTCACCGATCGGCAGACGGGCCACGTGCGCGACCTCGGCCGGCTGGCGGGGGCTGACCGGGTGCGGGTGCCGCCACCAGGCCAGCACCGGGGTGACGACGAAAGAGCTGACCGGTATGTAGAGGTCGGGCAGCAGGCCGAGCACCTCGACACTGGACGGGTCGAGGCCCACCTCCTCCTTCGCCTCGCGCAGCGCGGTCGCCACCGCGTCGGCGTCCTCCGGGTCGGTGCCGCCGCCCGGAAAGGCGGGCTGCCCGGCGTGATTCCGCATGGTCGCCGCGCGTTGGAGGATCAAAAGGTCAGGCTCGGGGGAGGAAGCGGACGCGGAGCCGAGCAACACCAGCACGGCGCTGGGCCGGCCACCTCCGGCGGGCGGGCGCAACGGGGTGAAATCCTCCGTACGGCACGTGGCCACCCGCGACAGCAGAGGCTCGAACCAGGACGGCAGATCGTCGGGGCGCGCCAGCACCCGCCCTTCGCTCACAGCGTCACCACCACGCCGGTGTGCTCCTTGACCAGCTGGGTCAGCTTGACCGCGTCCAACGGCAGGATGTTGACGTACGCCTTACCCGTCGCGTCCACGAAGACGGTGACCGGGAGGTTGGTGCGGGCCAGCGCGTTGATCAGCTTGTTGTCCTGGTCGAAGAGCGTCGGCAGGGTGACCCCGCGGTCGGCGGCGAAGGACGCGCCCGCCGAACGCCGGTCCCCGGTGTCGACGCCGACGACGGTGAGCTGGTCGCCCGCTTTGTCGGCCAGTTGCTGCACTACGGGCAGCTCCTGCCGGCACGGGCCGCACCAGGACGCCCAGATGTTGACCACCGCCGGCCCGCGCAGCGACCGCAGCGAGACCTTGTCGTCGCCCGTGAAGCAGGGCAGCGTCACGTCGGGCAGCCCGGTCGCGGTCGGCGACGGCGCGGTGAGGCCGGAGCAGCCGGCAAAAGGCGACGGCGTCTCGGAGGCAGAGGCGGTGCACCCGGACAGGGCGGCGAACAAAACAGCGAGCAAGGAGGCGGCCACCGGGCCCGACGACCTCACGGCGCCTCCGGGGCGGTGATCGCGGCGGCCGGCACCAGGTCGGGGTCGACGCCGGCGGCGATCGCCAGCTCGCGGGCGCGCGGGCCCTTGAGCAGCTTGGCCGCGGCGGCCGCGTCGGTCGGGCCGGTGCCGTAGGACGGGCACATGGTGGCCAGCGTGCAGGCGCCGCAGGCGGGCTTGCGGGCGTGGCAGACCCGGCGGCCATGGAAGATCACCCGGTGCGACAGCATCGTCCAGTCGCGCTTCTCGATCAGCTCGGCGACCTGAAACTCGATCTTGACCGGGTCGTCCTCGTGCACCCAGCCGAAGCGGTTGGTCAGCCGGCGGAAGTGGGTGTCGACGGTGATGCCGGGGACGTCGAACGCGTTGCCGAGGATGACGTTGGCCGTCTTGCGCCCGATGCCGGGCAGCGCGACCAGCTGGTCCAGCTTCGCCGGCAGCACGCCGTCGTGCTTGTCGACCAGGGCCTGGCCGAGCTTGATCAGCGAGTCGGTCTTGGCCCGGAAGAAGCCGGTCGGGCGCAGCAGCTCCTCGAGCTCGGCGCGATCGGCGCCGGCGTAGTCGGCCGCCGTCACGTACCGCTTGAAGAGCGTCGGGGTCACCTGGTTGACCCGCACGTCGGTGGTCTGCGCGGACAGCACGGTGGCCACCGCGAGCTCGAGCGGGGTGGTGAAGTCGAGCTCGCAGTGCGCGTCCGGATGCGTCTCGGCGAGGACCTTGGCCATCTTGCGGGCACGTCGCTTGCGTCCGATCGGCGTCTCGCCCGCGAATCGCTTGACCGACCGGACCACCAGAGTCACCGGTAAAGAGTACGTCGTGGGTACGACAGGTTCGGTTACGCCGGCTCCCGGATCGATCCGTCTGCCCCGATCGTGGCCGCGGTCGCTCCGAAATCGGCCCGGCTGAGCTGGGACACGAGGGCGCGGCCCTTCTCCTGATCGGCGTCACGCGTCGGGAGCCCGGCCGGGCTCATGTAGGTGGAGAGGAACTTCCCGCCCGCGTACGTGCCCTCCTTGGTGAGCCGCACCCGCAGGATGCCGCCGTATTTGAGCACCCCCAGACTGGAGAGGGTCTTCCCGCCTCCGGCGAAGTTCCCGAGGCTGTACGCGATGAGCTTGCCCCGATAGAACTCCATGCCCCGCAGGACATGTGGGCTGTGCCCGACGACCAGATCGGCCCCGGCGTCGATCACGGTGTGGCTGAACTTGATCGGGTCGCCCCGGTTCTCGCCGTGGAAGATCTCGCTGCCCGGCTTCACGTGCTGCATGGTCGCGCCCTCGGCACCCATGTGCACCTGCACCACGACCAGGTCGGCCTGCTCCGCCGCCTCCTGGACGACCGCGCGCGAGTGGTCGAGGTCGTTCAGGTTGTTGGCGCCGGAGTAACCGGAGAAGCCCACCACCGCGACCTTGATCCCCTTGACCTCGACGACGGTGATCTCGTCCTCGTTGCCGGTGTACTGGAGGCCGGCGTCGTCCAGCGCCGCCCGCGTGTTCTTGGCACCCGCCGCGCCGAAGTCCCGGGTGTGGTTGTTGGCCAGGTTCATCAGCTGGAACCCACCGTCCTTCAGATGCGCCGCATAGGACGGCGGCGACCGGAAGGCGAAGCAGTTCGCCGACGGCGGCGTGCCGCACTTGGACGCGCCGGTGTCCTCGGTCAGCGGCTGCTCGAGGTTGCCCATGACGAGATCGGACTTCAGGTCGGCGGCCACCGAGTCGAAGAAGCCCTCGCCGTCGTCCGGCGGCATGCGGTTCGGCGCGTTGCTCATCATGATGTCGCCGGTGGCCGACAGGGTGATCGCCGGAACCTCGGCCGACTCCGTCTCGACGGGCTTCGTCTCGGCGGGCTTGGTCTCGACGGGCTTCGTCGCCGGGGCGGCATCCGGCTCCTGCCACGTCGCCGACGATCCGGACCCGCGGTTGGCGAAGGCGACGCCGCCGGCGCCCACGCCGGCCAGAACCGCCAGGACAATCGTGATGGTCAGGACAGGACGCCCGAAAAGGCCGGGGCTTTGCTGCGGGGGGTGGGAATTCATCGACGGCGACGATACCTTCGGGTAGCGACGCGGAGGACCCGTCGAATGGCTTGTTGTCGCCCTCCCCCGGACGACGAAAAACACAGCCCGTGACGGTCGGATTGGTTACCCTGCGGTATCTAGATCAAGGGGTGCCTGCCCGATTCCCGCCCGCGTGCGCCTAGACTGATCGAGCGCAGGCGTTGCGCGTGTTCGGAGGTGCGCAGATGGACGAGGTGCTGGCGCGGAGCGGGATCTTCCAGGGCGTTGACCCGGAGGCCGCCGAGGCGCTCGCCAAGGAGATGGACACGGTCGAGGTCCGCAAGGGCGACGTCCTGTTCAACGAGGGCGAGGCCGGTGACAGCCTGTACATCGTGCTGTCCGGCAAGATCAAGCTGGGTCGCCGCGCCGCCGACGGCCGGCAGAACCTGGTCTCGATCATGGGTCCGTCCGACATGGTCGGCGAGCTGTCCCTCTTCGACCCCGGCCCGCGCACGGCGACCGCGACCGCGGTGACCGACGCGCGGCTCGCCCGGCTCAAGAAGACCTCGCTCCGCCCGTGGCTCAACAACCGCCCCGAGATCGCCGAGCAGTTGCTCCGGGTGCTCGCGCGCCGGCTCCGCCGCACGAACGACGCGCTCGCCGACCTGATCTTCACCGACGTGCCCGGCCGGGTGGCGAAGAACCTGCTGCAGATGGCCGGCCGGTTCGGCACCCGCGACGGCGGTGTGTTGCGTGTCACGCACGACCTCACCCAGGAGGAGCTGGCCCAGCTCGTCGGCGCCTCGCGCGAGACAGTGAACAAGGCGCTCGCCGATTTCGCCTCCCGCGCCTGGCTGCGGCTGGACGGCAAGAGCGTGATCATCCTGGACCCCGAGCGGCTCGCCCGACGCGCCCGCGTCTGAGCGGCTGAGCGCCGATAGGCGCGAATCCCTCAAACCGCTCAAATACGCCTGAAAAGGCGACAAAGCCGCCGCTTTCAGATCCGTGTCGCACCCGCTTGGCCGCTCGTTACGGAGGTGGTCGAGAGGCACCGGCGATACGGAGAGGGCGCGGCTTTGAACATGGTGGGGGGCGTACAGCGCAACGGGGTCCCGTCATGACCGTGCTCGACACGGCGATCGACCCGCGCACCCCCGCCTACCTGGAAGCCCGCGGCGTCGTCCTGGAACGCCTGGCCCGGCTCGAGGCGGCGCTGGACGAGGCGCGGGCCGGCGGCGGCGAGAAGGCGGTCACCCGGCACCACGCCCGCGGCAAGCTGCTGCCCCGCGAACGCGTCGAGATGCTGCTCGACCAGGACAGCCCGTTCCTCGAGCTGTCGCCGGTCACCGCCGGCGGCACCGAGTTCCCGATCGGCTCGGGCGTGGTCACCGGCATCGGCGTGGTCGAGGGCGTCGAGTGCGTGATCGTCGCGACCGACCCGACCGTCGAGCGCAACCCGCTCGACCCGTACCCGCTGGAGAAGATCCGCCGGGCCGCCCGGATCGCCTCGGCCAACCGCCTGCCGCTGGTCAACCTGGTCGAGTCGGCCGGCGAGGCCGGCACCGGCGGACCGCCACCGGCCGGCGGCCTGGCCCGCGATCTCGGCCGCCTCGCCATCGAGCGGGTGCCCACGGTCTGCGTCGTCTTCGGCCCGACCCGCGGCGACGACGCCTACCTGCCCCAGCTCTCGGACTACACGATCATGGTGCGCGGGCACGCCAAGATGCTCACCATCCACCCGCAGCCGGTCAACGGCAGCGCCAAGGGCCCGAAGGTCCGCAGCGCGCCGACCGTGCCGGCCGGGGTCACCGGGCCCGCCGACCAGCTGGCCGAGGACGAGCGGGACGGCCTGCGGCTGGCCCGGCAGTGCATCCGCCGGCTCAACTGGCGCAAGCGCGGCCCGCTCCCCCGCACCTTCCCGCCGAGCCCGCCCAAGTACGAGGCGGACGACCTGCTGGCGATCTCGGGCGGCGTGAAGGCAGCGGCCGACGACCCGCGCGAGATCCTCGCCCGGATCCTGGACGGCAGCGACTTCGACGAGTTCAAGCCCGGCCACGGCCCGGCCCTGGTGGCCGGCTGGGGCGAGCTGCACGGCTACCCGGTCGCCGTCCTGGCCGGCACCGGCGCGCCGCACACCGCGGCCGAGACCCAGAAGGCCGTCCATCTCATCCAGCTCGCCAACGCGACCGACACCACGCTGCTGTTCCTGGCCGCGCGATTCGGCCCGACCGAGATCGAGGCGCTGACCATGTCCACGGTGCCGCATCTGGCCGTGGGCACGGGCCGCGCCGGCGACCCCCGCTTCGTGTTCAGCTGGCCGGCCGACGAGCCGGCCGGCGGTGACGACGACGGTGTCATCGACCCCCGCGACACCCGTACCGTCCTCGGACTCTGCCTTTCCGCCGCGCACAGCGCGGTCGTCGAGGGCGCCGGGCACGTCGGCGTGTTCCGACCCGGAAAGGTAGACCTGTGATCCGACGTCTTCTGGTGGCAGACCGTGGGGAGATCGCCCGCCGGGTGTTCTCCACCTGCCGCCTGGTCGGCATCGAGACGGTCGCCGTCTACTCCGACGCCGATTCCGACGCGCCGCACGTCGCGGAGGCCGACTATGCCGTACGCCTCGACGGCGGAACCGCGGCCGCTGCCTATCTACGCGGCGATCTGATAATTACGGCCGCCCAGCGCACCGGCGCGAACGCGATCCACCCCGGCAACGGGCTGCTGGCCGAGGATCCCGACTTCGCGGCCGCGGTCGCCGACGCCGGGATGATCTGGGTCGGCGCGCCGGCCAAGACGCTCGGCACCCTGCGCAGCAAGCGGGAGACCAAGGAGCTGGTGGCCGAGGCGCGGGTGCCGGTGCTGCCGAGCTTCACCGAGCCGGCCAAGGTGCCCGGCTACCCGGTGCTGATCAAGCCGGACGCGGGCTCGGGCGGCGCCGGCATGCGGGTGGTGCGGGACGCGTCGACGCTGGCCGAGGCGATCGCGTCGACCCGGCGCGAGGCGGGCTGCGAGGTCTTCTGCGAGCCGTACGTCGAGGACGTGCGCCACATCGAGATCCCGATCCTGGCCGACGAGCACGGCGCGGTCGTCCCGTTCGGCGAGCGCGAGTGCTCGGTGCAGCGCCGCTACCAGCAGATCATCGAGGAGACCCCGTCCCCGGCGGTCGATCCCGGGCTGCGCGAGGAACTGTGCCGGGCGGCGATCGTGGCGGTCCGCGCGATCGGCTACGTCGGCGCCGGCGCGGTCGAGTTCCTGCTCGATCCCGAGGGCGACTTCTGGTTCCTCGAGCTGACTCCGACCCTGCAGGCCGAGCACGCGGTCACCGAGTGCGTCTCCGGCTACGACCTGGTGCGACTCCAGCTGCTGGTGGCCGAGGGCGGCATGCTGCCGATGCCGGGACCGCCGCCGATCCGCGGGCACGCGATCGAGGTGCGCATCTGCGCGGAGGATCCGGCGTACGCCTGGTTGCCCGCCAGCGGCACGCTGCACCGGTTCGCCGTGCCGGACGTCGCCGGGCGGTTCCGCCCGCTGCCCCAGCCCGGCCTGCGCCTGGACGCCGGGGTCGAGGACGGCTCGGTGATCGGCGTGCACCCGGACCCGACGCTGGCCAAGCTGATCGCCTGGGCGCCGACCCGGCAGGAGGCGGCGCGGATGCTGGCCTCGGCGCTGACCCGCACCCAGCTGCACGGCGTCGCGACCAACCGCGATCTGCTGGTACGCGTCCTGCGCCATCACTCGTTCCGCACCGGCGACCTGGACACCGGGTTCCTCGACCGACGTCCCGAGGTCTTCGCCCCGCTCCTGTCGGCGGTCGACGCCGTACGCATCTCGTGTCTGGCCGCCGCCCTGGCCGGCGCCGCCGCACGCCGCTCGGCCGCCACCGTGCTCGCCTCCCTGCCCTCGGGCTGGCGCAACGTCCCCTCCGGATCGCAGACCGCCGTCTACGACGGTCCGGCCGGCCCGGTCGAGGTCGGCTACCGGATGGACCGGCACGGCGAGCTGGCCGGCTGGTGGGTGCGCGCGGTCGACCCCGAGGAGCTCGACCTGGCCGGGCTCGGGCAGGCGCCGGTGCTCGACGACCACCCGCAGACCGTGGTGGTGACCGCCGGCGACGAACGGGTCGTGCTCGACGTCAACGGCATCCGGCTGACCTTCAACGTGCACCGGGTCGGCGAGGTCTCCTATGTGGACAGCCCCGAGGGCTCGGTCGCGCTGCGTGAGCTCTCCCGCTTCCCGCTCCCCGCGCCCGAGGCGGCCGAGGGCTCGCTGATCGCCCCGCTGCCGGGCGCGGTCCGGCGGGTGCTGGTCGTGCCCGGTCAGCGGGTGCGGGCCGGCGAGCTGCTGCTCACGCTGGAGGCGATGAAGCTCGAGCACCCGGTGCACGCGCCGAGCGCGGGCGTGGTGGCCTCGCTGCCGGTGCATCCGGGCGCCGAGGTCGACACCGGCGAGCTGCTAGCGGTCCTGGATCCCGAGTAGCCCGAACAGCCACTTCTTCTTCGGCCGCTTGAGCTGGGCCCGCACGGTCGGCGTGTCGTCGCTGCCGGCCCAGCGCGGCGGCGGCACCGGCGGGCCGCCCGGCCGCAGGTCGAGCTTGGTCAGCAGGTCGAGCAGCTGGGCCGCGGTCGGCCGGGAGGCCGGGTCGTTGGCCATGCCGTAACGCAGCAGCTGGGTCAGCTCGCGTGGCACCCCGGGCAGGTCGGGGATGGGCTGGTGGAACAGGTCCATCAGGGTGATCAGGCTCGGGTTGCGGTCGCCGTCCCAGCGCGGCGGCCGGCCGCGCATCACCGCGTACAGCGTGGCGCAGAGCGCGTAGACGTCGACCGCGCCGGACGGGTTGTCGTGCCGGAACATCTCGGGCGGCGCGTAGGCCGGCGTCAGCACCTCGAGGGTCACCGACGAGTCGCGCATCTCGCCCAGCACGGCCAAGCCGAAGTCGGCGAGCACGGCCGAGTTGAACTGCGAGTAGAGGATGTTGGCCGGCTTCACGTCGCGGTGCAGCACGCCGTTCGCGTGCGAGTGCACCAGCGCGTCGGCGATCTTGATGCCCAGGTCGCGGGTCTCGACCGCGTCCAGCGGCTTGACCCGCATGCGGTCCAGATAGGAGCCGTCGCAGAGCTCCATGATCAGGTACGGGTGCTGGTCGACCGTGACGCCGACATCGAAGAGATCGACGACGTGCGGGTGCGACGACATGCGGCCGGCGGCCCGGGCCTCCCGCAGGAATCGGGCCTGGTCACGGTTGCTCTCGAGGCGCCGGTTCTCGACCTTGATGGCCACCTCGCGCCCGACCGAGTCCTGCATGGCGCGATAGACGGTGGCATATCCCCCGCGGGCCATGACCGACAAACCGGACATGCCCGGCACGTAGGGCACGGGCAGCGATCCCGGCGGGGTCTCCGTCATGGATGAGAACTTACGCCAGGTGGGGGGAACGTCATCCCGGCACGTCGGACGCGTACGCGACAGTTTCCGGCGGGGACGCCTCGACCGGCTCGGCGGCGAGGGCGGCGCGCAGCTCCTCGGCCGCGACCCGCTCACTGGCCTGCTCGGTCGAATACGCGAGCCGGACCGCTTCCTCGGCCGCCTGCCGCGACTCCTCGCAGCGGTCGGCGGCGGCCAGCACCCGGGCGTACGTCATCGCGGCCAGCACCCCGCTGCGCACATCCTCGCTGGTCGCGGCCCGGGCCCGCTCGATCCAGGTCATCGCCGAGTCGATCCGGCCGTCGGCGAGCAGCGCGGACGCGTACGACGCCAGGGCGTGCCGCCGGGAGAACAGCAGCGAGGGTGAGCCGGTGTCGCTGGCGATCGGCGCCAGCAACCCGATCGCCGTGGTCGCGTCGCCCGCCCGCAGCCGCGCCTCGGCCAGCAGCACCCGTGGACCGACCTGGGCCGGCGCGAGCGGATTGTGCGGCTCGACCGCGATCATCACCCGGCGGGCGTCGGCCTCGGCCCGGGCCAGGTCGCCCCGGTGCAGGTCGACGAAGCCGCGCATGGTGCCGGCCATGCCCAGCAGCAGCGGGTGCCCGGTGCGGTCGGCGAAGCCCAGGGCGTCGGTGAGCAGGTCGAACGCGTGGTCGAACTCGCCCAGGCCGCGGGCGATCGCACCTCGTACGACCAGTGCCAGCCCCCGCCCCCAGTCGTCGCCGACCGCGTTGAAGTCGCGGAACGCCCGGCGTGCCTCGCCGTCGGCCTCGCCCAGCTCGCCCAGCTCGCTCGCCGCGTACGCCTCGACCGCGCGCAGCGTGCCCACCGCCCAGGCCTCGCCCACCCGGTCGCCGAACGGCAGGAAGATCCGGGCCAGCCGGCGCGACTCCTGCAGGCGCCCGGCCAGCAGACGGGCGAACGCCGTGGTGCCACGCAGCCAGGACCGGCCCACCGGGTCGCCGAGCTCGGCGAACAGCCGCGCCGCCCGGCCGAGCACGGCGTCGGTGCCGGCGAAGTCGCCCCGTGTGGTGGTCACCCAGGCCAGGTTCTGCAGCGCCCAGGCCTGCCCGTGCCGGTCACCGGCCGCCAGCGTGACCTGGTAGGCCGCCGCGAACCGGCTGCTCGCCTGGCTCAGCCGGCCGGCCAGGAAGTCGGCCATGCCGAGCCGGCGCATCGCGTTCGCCCGCTCCGGCAGCAGCTCGGCCTCGGTCGCCACGTCGAGCGCCTCCTGCCAGGCCGCGACCGCCCGGCCGGTGTCGCCCAGCGCCTCGTGCGCCCGGCCCACCACCAGCAGCGCCTCGGCCCGGCACACCGGCTCGTCGGCCGAGCCCTTGGAGATCTTCTCGCCGTACACGAGCGCCTCCTCGGCCCGGCCCAGGCGCAGCAGCGCGCGGGCGTGCACGAGCTGGTCGGGCAACGGCAGCGCGTCGTGGGACAGCGACGCGGCCCGTTCCGCGTACTCGATGGAGGCGGCCGGCTCGATGTTGGCCAGCGCCCGGCGGGCCATCCGGCCGAGCGCGGCCACGCCGAGCGGCGTCACGTCGCGAACCGACGCCTCCGGGCGCAGCCGCACCTGGTCGGCCAGTTCCACCGCGCACTCGGCGTGGGTGGCCACGAACGCGTCCCGCTCGTTCTCGGTGAGGCTGAGCCGCGACGCGCCGTCGTAGCCGAGGCGGTCGATCGTCTCGGGGGCGGCCCAGGTGGCCAGGTAGGCGTGCCGGTCGGCGAGGTCGGCCTTGCCGATGCCGGAATAGGCGGCCTCGCGCATCAGCGGCGTGGTGAACGCGTAGCCGCCGCGCACCCGGTGCAGCATGCGCCGCTGCAACAGCTCGTCGATCGAGCGCTCGAGCTCGACCGCCGCCACCGCGCCCGGCCGCGCGTCGCTGGTCGCCCGCCGCTCGCGCAGCGCCTCGATCACGCCGGTCGGCACCGTGTCGCCGACGACCGCCGCGTCGCGCAGGACCGCGCGGGGCTCGGCCGGCAGCGCGTCGATGCGCGCGGCGAGCACCGCCGCGAGGTCGCGGGAGAGCAGCTGGCTGCCCAGCGACCCGGCCGCGAGCTGCCACTTGCCGGCCGCGTTGGCGCCGATCGCCGGGGTCAGCGCGCCGCGTTCCATCAGCAGCGTGACCATCTCGGCCAGGTAGAACGGGTTGCCCTGGGCGGTGGCCAGCAGCCGGTCGGTGTCCGGCTGGGGCAGCTTGCCGCCGTTGAGGTAGGAGGTGAGCAGCCGGGCCGCGTCGGCGCCGCGCAGCGGGGGCAGCGTGTGCACCTCCGCGTCGGCCAGCCGGGTCAGCGCACCGGCCGTGCGGACCAGCTCGGGCCGGCCGAGCAGGAGAACCACGACCGGGCCATCGAGCAACGAGAGCGTACGGCCGAGAGCGTCCACGGTCGAAGCGGTCGCATCATGCAGGTCGTCGACGATCACCACCAGCGGCGCCTCGGCCGCGAGCGCCGAGAGCAGCTCGGCCACGGCTGTCGAGACCGCCTCGGCGTCCTGCCGGGTGGTCGTCGGCTGCCAGTCGGCGGGCGCGGCCGGGCCGACCGGGTTGGCCGGCGCCTCGCCGTAACCGAGCAGCGCCAGCAACCGGTCGATGTCTATCTTGACGTCCTCGCCGTCGCGGCCCAATCGATGAGCGAGCTTGCGTAACCGTTCCTCGACGACCGTCCGCCCGACCGTCGACACGACGTCCTTCGGCAGGCCGACCGACTTGCGGACCAGGTCGGCCAGGGGCGCGTAGCGGCGACGCTCGCCGAACGCCCGGCAGCGCACCCGCAGCACCCTGGCGCCGGTGTGCGCCGCGTACCGGCCGCCGGCCCCGACGTCGTAGCCGGCCGCCAGCCGCTTCACCTCGCCGGCGAAGCGGGACTTGCCGATGCCGGCCTCGGCCGTCATCACCATGACCCGGGACGTCCCGGAGTCGATCGCCTCGGCCAGCCGGCCCGAGACCCGGCCGAGCTCGGTCTCGCGGCCGACGAACGGCGCCTCGTCGCCGAGACCGGAGCGGGTGCCGGGGGCGTCGTGCAGGCCGAGCAGCTCGAACGCGGGGACCGGCTCGCGCTTGCCCTTGAGCCGCAGCGGGCGCAGCTGCCGCCAGGATGCGACGTGCCGGGTGCCGGCGCTCGTACGGGAGCCCGCATAGACCGCGCCGACCGCGGCCGCGTCGGCGAACCGGGCCGCCGTGTTCACCGTGTCGCCGATGACCGTGTACTCGATGCCGGCCTGGATGCCGGCCACCACCTCGCCGGTGTTCACCCCGATGCGCAGACCGAGCGGGGCGCCGCCGCCCCGCTCGTCGTCCAGCACGCGGCGGACCGCGCGCTGCATGCTCAAGGCGGCCCGCACGGCACGCTCGGCGTCGTCCTCATGGGCCACCGGGGCGCCGAAGACCGCCATGATCCCGTCGCCGGTCAGCTTGTCGACGTGCCCGCCGAACGTCTTCACGGCGCCGGCCAGAGCGGCCAGCACCCGGTCGGTCACGGCGCCGACGCGCTCGGGGTCGAGGTCCTCCGACCACGAGGTGAAGTCGGAGAGGTCGCCGAAGAGCACGGTCACGATGCGCCGCTCGGCAGCGGGCAGCGTGGCCGCGGCCGGGAGGGCGGCGCCGCAGTTGTGGCAGAAGCGGGCGCCGGGGATGGCGACGGTTCCACACACCGGACAGGTCACAGCCGATCCAACCCGTCGGCCCTTGTTCCTTGTTCCCGATTTTTGTGACGGAGATAATCCAGCTGCGCCTTGGCCGAGAAGATCGCGGCGAACCGTACGGCTTGATCAATATCGGGATATACCAGGTCAACGACCTTTTCCGGCGTGTCGGCGCCCTCGTTGAGCGCGGCCTCGACCTGGGCCAGGCGCTCGCGCCGGTGGTCGAGATAGAACTGCGCCATCGCGGCCACGTCGGGCTGTGCCGGGCCGTGCCCGGGAAGCATCGGCACGCCGGCGTGCGCCCGCAGAAGCTCCAGACTCTCCAGGTACGCCCCGAGGTCGCCGTCCGGCGCGGCGACGACCGTGCTGCCGCGGCCGAGGATCGTGTCGCCGGTGAACATCGCGGAGGCATTCACGTCTTCGGCGAGAAAACACACCGAATCGGTGGTGTGCCCGGGAGTGTCCAGAACGCGGATGGTGAGGCCGTCGCTCGTGATCTCGCGGTCGAACGGCGCGCCGTGCTCGGGGTCGGCGGCCAGCACCGGGGTGCCGCCGAGCAGGCGGGACAGCCGGGCCGCGCCCTCGACGTGGTCGTGGTGACCGTGGGTAATCAGAATGGCACGGAACGGTCCCGCGTCGGCGATCGCGCGGAGGTGTCCGTCGTCGAGCGGGCCCGGGTCGATCACGAAGCCGAGCTTTTCGCCCGGCGCCCGCAGCACCCAGGTGTTGGTGCCGTCGAGCGTCATCGGGCCGGGGTTGGGCGCACGCAGCAGCGTCACCCAGCCCAACCGGCCGTCGAGCACCGCACCCCCCATGCGCGAAATCGTACGTCGCGCATGGGGGTTGAGCCGAGGACCGGATGTGCGATCTCAGCAGCCGCTCAGGTCACGGAGAGCGACCCCTTCCGGCATTTCCGCTCGTGCCGCTCAGGCGACCTCGACGATTGCTTCCACCTCGACCGGCGCGTCCAGCGGCAGCTCGGCCACGCCGACCGCGCTGCGGGCGTGCCGGCCCTGCTCACCGAAGACGTCGCCGAAGAGGTTGGAGGCGCCGTTCACGACCGCGGGCTGGCCGGTGAAGCCCGGGGCCGACGCCACGAAGCCGGTCAGCTTGACGATCTTGACGACCCGGCCCAGGCCGACCAGCGCCTCGACCGCGGCCAGCACGTTCACGGCGCAGGTGCGGGCCAGTTCGGCCGCCTGCTCCGGGTCGACGTCGGCGCCGACCTTGCCGGTCGCCGCCAGCTTGCCCTCGACCAGCGGGAGCTGTCCCGAGACGTACACGTGATTGCCAGTCTGCACGGCCGGAAGATAGGCGGCCAGCGGGGGCACCACCTGGGGCAGCGTGATGCCGAGCTCGGCCAGCCGGGCGTAGGCGTCGACCCCGCCGTCACCGGCGATCGGCGTGGTCACGACTTCGGCCGCTTCATGTATGCGATCAACTGCTCCGGGTTCGGACCGGGCACGACCTGGACCAGCTCCCAGCCGTCCTCGCCCCAGTTGTCGAGGATCTGCTTGGTCGCGTGGACCAGCAGGGGCACGGTCACGTACTCCCACTTCTGCATCGCCTGGATACTCCCTAATCGTCGGGTACCGCGTCAGCTTAGGACCCGCGCCCGGCCGCGAATGGCTAGGCTGAGCCCAGGGCTCGCTGTATAGATCATGGAGGGCGAAATGTCGCACCCGCAGGGGGGCCGGCCGGGTCATCCGGAGCCTGCGCCGGTGCCGTCGCCCGATCCCGAGCCGCCGCAGCCGATCCCGCCCGGTGACCCGATCCCGGCGCCCGAGCCGCCGCACGCGTGGCCGGCCCCGGCCCACGACGCCGCCGACTTCATCGACGCTCCGCCGGACCGGGCGGCCATGGAGTTCCCGCCGCCCGGCGCCTTCGCCGACGAGCGGCCCACCGCGACCATGCCCGCGGTCCCGGCGTCCGCCCCGCCGTTCCCGGCGTCCCAGTCCGCCCCGCCCTTCCCGGCGTCCCAGTCGGCCCCGCCCTTCCCGGTCGAGCACACCCAGGTCATCCCGGCCGTACCGCCGGCCGGGCCGTGGTATGCCCAGCACGAGGCGCCCGGCGAGTGGCAGACCCAACCGCCCGAGCACCTGGCCTGGCAGCACTCGCCGCCGGCCGAGATCCAGCCCGAGCCGATCTGGAGCGGCCCGCAGCAGCCGTGGCAGGTGCCGCCGAGCGCCGCCCCGGCGAAGAAGCGCGGCGCCCTCTGGGTCTCGCTCGCCCTGGCCGCCACCCTCATGCTGTGCGCGGGCGGCGCCGTCTCGGCCTATTTCCTGCTCCGCGACGCCGACAACCCGGGCTCGCCCGACCCGGCGACCGCGGTCAACCGGTTCCTCACCGCCGTCTACACCCAGCAGGACGCGACCGCCGCCGACGACCTGGTCTGCCGCGAGGCGCGTGACAAGACAAAGCTCACCGACCGGGTCAATGAGATCAAGACGTACTCGGCCGGCTACCAGGACCCGGTCTACCGCTGGGACGAGCCGGCCGTGTCCAGCGCCGAGAAGGACCGGGCCGAGGTCTCCGTGCAGGTCACGCTCTCCACCGGGGACGAGAAGACGGCGAAGCAGGACCTCGAGTTCACCGTGATCCGCAAGACCGGCTGGCTGGTCTGCGAGGTGGCCGGCTGATCGCCCGCCGTACCGTTGGAGTCATGGGCGAGCACGTCAACAGCAGATGGCCGGCGCGGCTGCACGTCGTGACCGGCAAGGGCGGCACCGGGAAGACCACGGTGGCCGCCGCGCTCGCGCTGGGCCTGGCCGCCGACGGCCGGCGCACGCTGCTGGTCGAGGTCGAGGGCCGGCAAGGGATAGCGCAGCTCTTCGAGGTCGAGCCGCTGCCGTACAAGGAGCTGCCGATCGCTTCCGTGGCCGGCGGCGGCGAGGTGCGCGCGCTCGCGGTCGACCCGGAGGAGGCGCTCCTGGAGTACCTCGACATGTTCTACCACCTGGGTGCGGCCGGCCGGGCGCTGCGCAAGGTGGGCGCCATCGACTTCGCCACGACGATCGCGCCCGGTCTGCGTGACGTACTTCTCACCGGCAAGGTCAAGGAGGCCACCACCCGGTCGCACGACGGCCGGCGGGCGTACGACGCCGTGGTGCTCGACGCTCCGCCGACCGGCCGGATCGGCCGCTTCCTGAACGTGACCGCCGAGACCGCGCGGCTCACCAAGGTCGGCCCGATCAAGACGCAGAGCGAGGGGGTCGCTTCGCTGCTGCGCTCGCCGATCACCGCGGTGCACGTGGTCACGTTGCTCGAGGAGATGCCCGTCCAGGAGACGCTGGACGCGATCGCCGAGCTCGAGGCCCTGAACATCGCGCCCGGCCGGATCATCGTGAACGGCGCCCGCCCGGCCCTGCTGACCGGGGGCAAGGTGACCAAGGCCGAGCTCAAGCGCGGTCTCACCGAGGCCGGGCTGCCGGCCGACGCGGGCACGGTGAACGGTCTGGCCGCCGAGGCGAAGGCCTACCTGACCCGGCGGGAGCTGGAGGAGTCGCTGCGCGGCGAGCTCGCCGAGGCGGGCCGGCCGGTCGTCGAGCTGCCGCTGCTGCCCGGTGGCGTGGACCGGGCCGGCCTCGACGAGCTGGCCGCGCTGCTGACCAAGGACTAGTCCTCGTCCTCGGTCGGCCGGGGGTTGTAGACGTAGTGCTCGTCCGAGCTCGTGGTGAACAGCCGCCAGCACTCGATCGGCCCCGCGACATCGGGAAACACCTCGATCGTGAGGTCGAGGTCGGACTCGAGGGTGATCGCCCCGCCGCGCCCCAGCTCGGCCCGGACGATCCGGAACTCGTGCTCGGCGAACCGGGAAGTGAGCATCCGAGCGGACCGGTCGTACCGCGTCCGGTACTTGTCGAACGAGTCCTCGTCCTTGCGGTCGAGGGGATAACGCATGTCGGCCGAGGCGACGAGGATCCGGTCGCCGGCCCGGACCCGGAACGGGCACACGACGTGCAGGCGTACGTCCTCCTCGCCGCGCATCGAACCGAGCACGACGATGTTGAGCGTCCGGCGGAGCTCCGCCAGCCGCGCTCCCTCGAGAGCGCGGACGGCGGAGTCCAGATCACCGGCGCCGTACCTGGTACTCAATTAGTCCTCACAGAACAGCTTGAGACCCTCTTTGAGGATGTCGTTGTAGTCGCCACCCTTCTTGGTGATGGCGTCGTGCCACCTGCGCTTGTCGGCCTCGGTCAGATCCTTGCCGACCATGCGGGCCCGCCGCTTGATCTCGGCCCAGGCGGCGTCCGCCTGCTGCTGCTGAGCCTCCCGGCTGTGCGACGTGCGGTACCCGTCGTCGTCCTCGTCGCCGGAGTCCCAGTCCATATCCTCCCAGGACGGGTCCCAGCCGCCGGACGCGGCCGACGAGTGCATGGCGCTGTTGCCGATGGCCCAGCCGCCGGCGGCGCCGAGCAGCGCGATGCCGCCGAGCGCGACCGCGTCGGTGATGACCACGCCGCCGCCGACGACCAGGGCCGCCGCGCCGCACGGTTCCAGGACGATGCATCCGCCGACCGCGACCGCGGCGCCGACGATCATGAGGCCGGTGCCGAGCGTGCCCCAGAACGACCGGCCGGTCGGGTCGGTGTAGTTCAGCGGGTTGTCGCCGGAGTACAGGTACGGCTGGCGGGTGGTGTCCACCAGCGGGTCGACCGTGAGGAACTCGGTCGTCGCCGGGTCGTAGTAGCGGGCCCGCAGGTAGACCAGGCCGGACTCGGCGTCGGTGTACTGGCCGGTGTAGCGCAACGGAGTGTCCAGCGTTCCGCTGCGCGTCGCCGTCCCGTACGCGGTGTACGCGAACGTCGCGCCCACCGTGCCGGTCGAGGTCAGCAGCGCCATCGTCGAGCCGACCTGGTCGTGCACGTAGAACGCCGTCCCGGCCGCGCCGACCTGCTCGATCGGCGTGCCGTCCGGCCCGTACAGGTAGATGGTCGAGCCGTCGCTGAGCAGGTTCGGCGTCGCGTTGCCGTCCCAGACGAACGTGGTGGTGACTCCGCCGACCGTCTTGCTCGTGCGCAGGCCGTCACCGTCGTACTTGTAGGTGCCGCTTCCACCCGGGCCGGTGTACGACGTCAGCCGGGACGCCTGGTCGTACGCGAACGTCTTGGTCGTCCCGGCGGTGAGCCGGTTGCCGAGGTCGTCGAACGTGTACGCGGTGGCGCCGGACGGAACCGTGCCGCACGTGGGGTTGGTGACCGCGCCGCTCGGCTGCGACCAGCAGAGCCGCCCGGCCGGGTCGAACGCCTGGGTCGCCGTGCCCACCGTGGTCGGGTTGTCGGCCGCGTCGTAGGCGAAGGCGGTGCTGCCGAGCGCGGACACCTCCTCGCGCGGGTTGTAGGTGGCCGCCTCGGCCGCCGCCGTGCCGACCTTCCGCGACGAGACCTGGCCGATGTTGTCGCGTCCCCAGGCGAGCTGGACCAGCGTGCCGGCCGCGGTCGAGGTGAGGCTGCCCCGGTCGTCGTAGCCGTTGGTAACGGTCACGCCGTTCGGGTACGCCGTGGTCTGCACCAGGCCGGTCTTGGTGTAGCCGAAGCTGGTCTTGTTGCCGGCCGGGTCGGTGACGGTCGCGAGCCGCCCGTCGTCGTCGAACGTCCGGGCCACCGCCTTGGTCTGGCCCGGGTAGAGGATCGACGTCTGGTTGCCGCCGTTGTCGTAGCCGTACGTCACGGTGGCGCCGGAACCCTGGGTCTGCGCGACCAGGTCGCCGAAGACGTCGTACTTCCAGGTCGAGGTGCCGGTGCCGTCGGTACGGCTGATCATGCGGCCGGTCGGGTCGTAGGCGTAGGTGACCTTCGGCGTCTTGCCGTCCGAGTAGGTCACCGAGGTGGTCCGGCCCAGCACGTCGGTGCCGATCGTGGTGGTCCGGCCGGCCGGGTCGACCCGCGAGACGGTCCGCCCGGCCGGGTCCAGCTTGACGGTGTTGGTCTTGTTGTCGGCGTCCTTGCGGCTGACCCCGCGGCCCTGCCCGTCGTAGCCGTACGTGGTCTTCGCGCCGAGGCCGTCGACCGTGTCGGCGATGCTGCCGTCCGGGTTGTAGTGCGTCGTGGTGCTGATGCCGCCGGCCCGGGTGGACTTGACGACGCGTCCGGCCGCGTCCACCTCGATCGTGGTGGCGTTGCCGTTGGCGTCGGTGGTGCCGGTCGTGTTCCCGTCGGCGTCGTAGGTGGTGGTGACCGACTTGTTCAACGCGTCGGTCACCTTCGTGCGGCGGCCCCGGAGGTCGTACTGGTAGCTGGTGGTCTTGGTGTTGGCATCGGTGAGCGAGGTGAGCCAGGACCGTCCGGTGTCGTAGCCGTACGTGGTGACGTTGCCGAGCGGGTCGGTCACCGTCTTCACGTCGCCGTACGCGTCATAGGTGGTCTTGGTCGTCTTGCCCCGGGAGTCGACACTGCGGGTGCGGTCGGCCGGGTGCGCGGCGTCGTCGTAGTAGAAGTTCGCGGTGCGCACCGGCTCGGGCCCGAAGTTGCCGGTCACCGACTCGACCACGTTGTTGGCCTCGGTGACGGTCGTCGAGGTGAGCTGGTTGTTCTGGTCGTAGCCGTTGACCGTGGCGACGCCGTTCGCGTCGACCTTCTCGATCAGGTTGTTGGCGTCGTCGTACATGTAGTTGGTGGTGAAGCCCTGCGCGTCGGACGCCGAGGTCACGTTGCCGCGGTCGTCGTACGTGTAGGTCTGCATGTTGCCGTCGGCGTCGGTCTGCGTGGTCACGCCGAGCGTCGCCGGGTCGTAGGTGTAACTGGCCGTCCCGGCGTCCGCGGTGCCGTAGCCCTTGGTCTCCGAGATCAACAGCCCGTTCTCGTACGTCTGCAGGTCCTTGTGCCCGGACGGATCGGTGACCAGGACCTGACCGGTGGTCAGCCCGCCGTTCGGGGCGTAGGTGAAGCTCGTGGTCCGGCCGGTCGGGTCGGTCTGGGCGGTGACCCGCTCGGCGCTGTCGTAGGTCATCGAGGTGACCGCCGAGGCCGGGCCGGCGGCGTTGGCCGGGGTCCGCATCGAGGTCATCACGTGCGTGCCGGACTGGTACGCGTACTGCTCGTGGCCGCCGTCGGGATAGGTGACGTCGGTCAGGTCGCCGGCCGCGTTGTAGGAGTAGGTGACCTTGCGCCCGGTCTGGTCGGCGACGGCGGTGATGTGCGAGCCGGTCCAGGTCAGCGTGTACGAGCGCGCGGCCGGGTCGGTGACCGTGGTCAGGTGCCCGGCCGTGTCGTAGGTCAGCGACGTCTTGTACGCCGGCACCGCCTTGCTGCCGGCCACGTCGGTCTCGGCGGTGAGCCGGCCGGTGGCCGCGTCGAAGGTGAAGATCTCCTGGTTACGGCGGGTGTACGTGTAGACCGAGCCGCTCTTCACCAGCGTGGCGTCGAAGCGGGGCGCGGCCGGCGCGTACGTGCCGGAGGTGTTGGTGAACGGCACCGAGGAACCGTCCTCCTGCCGGACCGTGACGTCCCCGGTGGTCGCGTCGGTGATCGCCCGCAGGTCGTATCCGTAGCTCCAGCCGTAGCCGAACGCGCCGTTCTCGGCGAGCGTCTTGTTCGGCCCGTTCGGGTCGGCGATGCCCTCGGCGTAGCTGCGGGTCATGGCCAGCGACATGCCGCGGCCCGGCGTGGTCAGGTCGGTGAAGGCCTGCCCGAAGTAGCCGGTGCTGGTGTCGACCGGGTCACCGGCGGTGCGCCGGGCGCAGCCGCAGGCGATGTAGGCCGGGTTGCTTCCGCGCGGGGCGTCCTTGATGCCGGGCGGGCCGCCGATCGGCTTGCCCGGGGTGCCGCCCTGCGGGATGAACGCGACCGCATCGAAGGCCACGTCGAAGTCGGAGTTCGCGAAGCCGCCGTTGTCGATCGAGCTGCCCTTGTTGGTGAGGACGACGTTGCCGCCGTTCTGCATCGCGAAGGTGCCGATGGTGACCCACTGCTCGGAGTTCCAGGCCTGGTTGACCCGGATCCGCCACGGGCTCACGCCGCCACCCGGGTTGATCGTGTAGACCACGTTGGTGGCCCGCGCGCCCATCGCCGGGATGTGCAGCTTGATCTTGTAGTACTGGAGCTTGGGCAGGACCGGCGTCCAGGTGCCCGTATTGATCAGGGACGGCTCGCTGCCGTTCTGGGTGTGCGTGAACAGCACCCGGCCGCCGAGCCCGGAGCCGAGCTGATGGGTGTCGATCGCGCCGATCGGGTCGCCGGCCGCGTTCTTCCCGTACGCGTACGTGAACGTGCCGTTGCTGGTCCAGTTGGCCGCGCCGCAGCCCTGCAGGTTCCGCCGGTTGGGCTCGTCGTCGACGATGATCGCGTTGGCCGCGACCTTGCTGGTGTCCAGGCTGCACGTGGGCGGGTTCCGGCTCGGGTTGGCCGGCTCGGACGAGCCGCTGCCCACCTCGTACGCGCTGGTCGCGCAGTTGGTCGGGCAGTCCAGCCAGCTCACCGCCTTGTGCCACCAGCAGCGGTACGAGTCGAGCATGCAGTGCCCGGCGCCGGGGTTGCTGGTGTTCTGGCCGTTCGGGTCGCAGTGGTTGTCCGCGACCGTGCACATCGTGGTGAACGGCGCGGGCTGCACCCAGGTCTTGCCGTTGTGGTAGGTCGGCCGGGCGTAGGCGTCGGCGCTGTACCGCTGCAGCGGCTGCGCCATCCAGCCCAGCACCCGCTCCTGGTAGGGCCAGCTGTTCGGGTGCTCGGCGTCGGCGTACGTGTTCTTGAGGTAGGCCGGCCGGCTCGGCGAGTAGTCCGGGTTCGCCGGGTTGTTCGACCAGCCCAGGCCCCACGTGCCCTCGGGGCCCGTGCAGGTCGGGCCGGGTGTGCAGCCGGTCGTGTTGCCGTTGGCCGCGTTCGGCTGGATGCCGGAGTTGTAGGCCCAGATGGCGAAGTACCAGTTCTCCAGGTAACGCGGGCTGCCGTCGTTGGCGGTGATCCCGGCGGTGTAGAGCTGGTTCCAGGTGTTCTCCAGGATCTGCAGGCCGGCCGCGATGTTCTCCTGGTAGTCCACGGCGATCTTGGTCTGCCCGTTGACCGAGTACGCGGTGTCGCCCACGTGCATGCCCGAGGTGACCTGGCCGAGGCCGTAACCGCAGTCGGCCGCCGCGTAGTTGATCGAGCGGATGTCGCCCGCCGCGCCGTAGTAGTCGGCGATCAGCGGGTTGCCCGCGACGCCGGCCGCCGAGTGCCAGGAGGCCTGCGACCAGTTCGACTCCTGCGCCACGATCGCGTCGTAGACCGAACGCGGCACCGAGTTCCACGAGTCGGCGGCCGGGTGCTGTAGACCGATCTTCGGGAAGTCGCTGTTCGGGGCGTACGCGGCCAGGCCCATGTTGGCGAAGCCGGCCGGCCGGGTGTAGGCCGAGCCGGTCAGCAGGCCCTGCTCGGCCATCTGGATCGCCCAGTTCACCTGGGCCGCGTTCGGCTGCATCGCCTGCTTGGCCGGGTCCAGCCGGGGCACCGCGCAGGTCGGCGTCTGGGTGGCCGCGACCGCGGCGGTCGCGGTGTAGGCCGCGGTGGCGGTGGTCGTCCGCACCGCCGCGCCGTCCGGCTGCTCGGTCCGCACGACCTTCCCGGTCCGGGTGGCCAGCGTCTCGCCCGGCTGGGCGCCCTGCAGCGCGTGCCCGTCGAGCGAGGCGGCGGTGGCGCCGTACGTGAGCGGCTTGTCGTCGACCTTGCGCACCCCGGTGTTGCTCGCCAGGTCGGTGCTGGTCGCGCCGGCCAGCAGCGGATGCCCGGACCGGCCGGCGAAGAGCTGCATCCGGGCGAGCGGACCCACACCGAGGCGGGTGGTCCGCCCGGACCGGTAGTGCATGGCGGTGGCGGTCGTCGCGCCGGCCGCGGCCTGCAGATAGGCGACGCCGTCGGCGGTGGGCCGCAGGTCGTACGCGGTGCCCTCGACGGCGGCGAGGTTCGCGGCCTTGCCGCCGGCCACCGACACCAGGTGGTGACCGCGGACGCCGACGATCTGCTTCGGCAGCGGCACCGAGGAGGTGACCTGCCCGTCGACGGTGACCGCGGTGGTCACCCGGCCGGTGGCCAGGTCGGCCCGCAGCAGCCGGGTGTCCTCGTCCTGGGCGCCGACGTAGAGGGTGAAGATCGCGTCGTCCCCGGCGCCGCAGCCGGGCGAGAAGTACTTCACGCCGACGCCCTTGGCGACCGGGTGGACCTTCCCGCTGGCCAGGTCCACGGAGTAGGCGAAGCCGCCGTGGTCGCGGGCCGCCGCCGAGTTGGCACCGGAGATCGGCAGGATGGCGACCGCGGCGTACCGGCCGTCGCCGGAGAGGCACTGGTAGCCGGTCCACGAGCTCTCGTCCCGGCCGGCCGGTCGCAGCACCGCGACCTCCCGCCAGGCGAAGCCGGCGCTCTCCCGGCCGACGAGCAGGTGATAGCCGTCCTGGTCACCGTGGCCGTCGAGGGCCACGTCCGCCGAGCGGGCCGCGTCCGGGCCGAAGTCGAGCGCCTGTGCCGGGTGAACCTCGGGCCGGGCCTGTGCCGTGGCGGCCGGCGCCGCGGTGGGCGCCACCGCCAGCGGCGCCAACAGGCTGACCAGGGCGGCGAAGGCGATTCTGGGCATGCTGAACACTGCTCATCCCCCGTTCTTTGCGAGCGGGGCCATGGGAACACAAGATCATCGATTAATTCAACTTCCTAGATAGATATCGATTCAGCCGTGACGCGTTCTACAGGCCGTACTCGTTACGCATCAGTACGCTCGAATGGTGCCCCTGCAGCAGCGAGCCGTTCCCAGCCTCGACGTCGACCGCCTGCTCGGCGACCCCGCCGTCCGCATCGTCGTGTGCTGCGGCGCCGGCGGCGTGGGCAAGACGACCACCGCCGCCGCGCTCGGCCTGCGGGCCGCCGAGGTGCACGGCCGGCGCACGGTCGTGCTCACCATCGACCCGGCCCGCCGGCTCGCGCAGTCGATGGGCCTCAGCGAGCTCGACAACACCCCGCGTCAGGTCAAGGGCATCGACGGCGAGAACGGCGGCGAGCTGCACGCCATGATGCTCGACATGAAGCGCACGTTCGACGAGGTGGTGCAGCAGCACACCACCCCGCAGCGGGCCGCCGAGATCTTCGCGAACCCGTTCTACCAGGCCATGAGCTCGACCTTCGCCGGCACCCAGGAGTACATGGCGATGGAGAAGCTGGGCCAGCTGCGCGCCACCGACGAGTGGGATCTCATCGTGGTCGACACGCCGCCGTCGCGCTCGGCCCTGGACTTCCTGGACGCGCCGGCCCGGCTGTCGCGCTTCCTCGACGGCCGGATGCTCCGGCTCCTGCTGGCCCCGGCGCGGTCCGGCGGGAAAAGCATGTTCTCGCTGGTCACGGCCTCGTTCGGGCTCTTTTCCCGTACGGTGCAGAAGGTCCTCGGCGCCCAGCTCCTGACCGACCTGTCGGGGTTCGTCGCGGCGCTCGACTCGATGTTCGGCGGGTTCCGCCAGCGCGCCGACGAGACGTACCGCATCCTGCAGGATCCGCAGACCGCGTTCCTGCTCGTCGCCGCCCCCGAGCGCGACGCCGTCCGGGAGGCCGCCTACTTCGCCGAGCGGCTGGTCGCCGAGCGCATGCCGCTGGCCGGCCTGGTGGTCAACCGGATGCACGGCTCCGAGGTCGCGGACCTGAGCTCCGAGCAGAGCGAGGCCTCGGCCGACGCGCTGCCGCCCGAGCAGAGCATGACCGCCGACGCCCTGCGGATCCACGCCGCGCTGATGCGGCAGACCGAGCGTGAGGTGCGGGTGGCCGCCACCCTGACCGACGCATTCCCGTCGGTGCCGGCCACCTCGGTCACGGCGCAGCCCGCCGACGTCCACGACGTCGACGGGCTGCGAACGATCGGCGCTCTGCTAGCCGCCTGAGCTAACGGGTCGGCACGAGCACCTTGTCGGCGCTCTTCTCGCGCATCGCGGCCTCGAACATCTTTCGCCAGCTCGCGACGTGCGGGTGGCGGCGCAGCAGCGCCCGCCTCTCCCGTTCGGTCATTCCGCCCCAGACCCCGAACTCGATCCGGTTGTCCAGAGCATCGGCGAGGCATTCGTAGCGAACCGGGCAGCTGCGGCAAATCCTCTTCGCCACGTTCTGCTCGGCGCCCTGCACGAACAGTGCGTCAGGGTCGCCACTCTGACACGCCGCCATGCTGGGCCAATCGCTGATCATCCCCATCTGTACACGTCCCCCCTTGCGTTCACCCCCTGACGTCCGCGCGCTTATGTCCCCCAAGCGATGCAGACGTCGTGCGATAACTCGCCGGACCATCATGCTCTGTAGTTGGGCGATTACGCAACGTTGTCCCTCAAATACCCATAGCTCGGGAGTACCGGGCAAAGGCCACATGGCGATTTGGCGATGGGGCAGCGCGAAGGGGCCTGCTCGATGCACAATCAATCTGGGCGAACCGTGACCTTCTCGACGCGCGGTCACGCCTCCCGTTCGCGTACCCTGCCCAGGTGACCTCCTGGATGCGCAGACGCGATCACAACATCTTCGCCAACGCGACGTCGCTGCTGATCTGCGGCCTACTCGCGGGCGTCGTCGTCGCGGCCGCCGCCTTCCCGGCTGCCGCGATGTCGGGCCTGGCCGCCAAGGCCGGCGGCGAGACCTTCGCGAACCTGCCCAGTGAGCTCAAAGACTTCAGCTCGCCGCAGATCACCCGCATCTACGCGTCCGACAACAAGACTCAGATCTCGCAGTTCTACGACGAGTTCCGCAGCGACGTACCGCTGAAGGAGATCTCGAAGTACATGCGCGACGCCATCGTCGCCGCCGAGGACCGGAACTTCTACCACCACAACGGCGTCGACCTGAAGGGCGTGGCCCGGGCGTTCGTCAACAACAACAGCGGCAAGTCCCAGCAGGGCGCCTCGACGCTGACCATGCAGTGGGTGCGCATGTCGCTGGCCTACTCGGCGACCAACCCGCAGGAGGTCGTGGACGCGACCAAGGACACACCCAAGCGCAAGATCACCGAGATGAAGTACGCCGTCCAGGTGGAGAAGGAGCTGAGCAAGGACCAGATCCTCGAGCGCTACCTGAACATCGCGCCCTTCGGCAACCAGGCGTACGGGGTCTTCGCCGCCAGCCAGGTGTACTTCAACAAGAAGCCCAAGGACCTCACGATCGCCCAGGCCGGGATGCTGGCCGGCATGGTCAAGGCCCCGACCAGCTTCAACCCCACCACCAAGGAGGGGTACGACCAGATCCTCCAGCGCCGCAACAACTACGTCATCCCCGGCATGGTGCAGATGGGCGCCATCACCCAGGCCGAGGCGGACAAGGCGGTCAAGGAGCCGCTGCCGCGCACGGTCAAGCCGGTCGGCAACGGCTGCGTCTCGGTGGCCAAGAACGCGTGGGGCTTCTTCTGCGACTACTTCTACCGCTGGTGGATGGGCCGGGAGGAGTTCGGCGAGACCGCGTACGACCGGGAGCGTCGCCTGAAGAGCGGCGGATACCGGATCACGACGACGCTGGACATCAAGGCTCAGACCGCGGCCCGTGACAACATCTCGGAGAAGATCAAGGACACCAACAAGAACGCGCTGCTGATCGCCGCGGTCGAGCCCGGTGACGGCAAGGTCCGCGTGCTGGCCGCCAACCGGAAGTACAAGCTCGACGACCCGGCGCACCCGCAGAACAAGATCTCGTCCGACCCGCGCAAGGCCAAGCAGGGCATCCGGGGCACCTACCCGAACACGACGAACCCGCTGCTCAGCGGCGGCGGCGACATCACCGGCTACCAGGCCGGCTCGGTGTTCAAGATGTTCACCATGGTGGCGGCCCTGGAGAAGGGCTATCCGCTCGGCTACACGATCAACGCACCGAAGCAGTACCGGTCGGGCTACATCATCGAGCCGGGCAGCCCGTCGGCCTGCAAGGGCACGCACTTCTGGTGCCCGGGCAACGCGGGCGAGGGCGAGGCCGGCGTCTACAACATGTGGACCGGCTTCGGTAACTCGGTGAACACGTACTTCGTGCCGCTCGAGGAGCGGGTCGGCGCCGAGAACGTGGTGGCCGTGGCCAAGCGGTTCGGCGTGCAGTTCCGGGTCAAGGACGACGCCGACCTGGCCGCGCCCGGCTCGGCCGAGCAGTGGGGCGCCTTCACCCTCGGCGTCTCGGCCTCGACGCCGCTGGACATGGCGAACGCGTACGCGACGCTGGCCGGCGACGGCATGTACTGCGAGCCGACGCCGATCGAGCAGATCACCTCGCAGACCGGCGAGAAGCTCGATGTGGGCAAGTCCCACTGCATCCGCGCCACCAGCAAGGACGTGGCCCGCGCGGCGCTCGACGCGGCCCGCTGCCCGGTCGGCGACTCGGCCCAGCTCGGCCAGTGCCACGGCACGACGGCCGGGCAGACCCACGGCCAGGTCGGCCACCCGGTCTTCGGCAAGACCGGCACCACCGACCACGACAAGACCGCGGCCCTGATCGCCGGCACGACGACCCTGGTGGTGGCCGGTTACCTGGTCAACCCCGACTACCAGGACCACTCCGACCGCATGTCGCACCAGATCGTGAACCCGGCGGTCTGGGAAACCCTGGGCGACTTCATGGAGGGCAAGCCCAAGGTCCAGTTCAAGACCCCCGGCAACGAGAAGATCGCGTACGGTGACCAGCGCTCCATCCCCGACGTGACCTGCGACCCGATCTCCAGCGCCCTCGACCGCCTGGAGGGCGCCGGCTTCGACGCCTCGGTCGGCGGCGAGGTCGACTCGTCCTGCCCGGCCGGCACGGCGGCCGACACCAACCCGAGCGGCCGCACCATCAAGGGCGGCGTGGTCGTGATCGAGAAGAGCAACGGCAAGAGCGCGCAGCAGCCGACCGAGCCACAGCAGCCCGGCCTGCCGACCCTGCCCACGGTGAAGCCGACGAAACCGCGCCGCTGACCTGGGCGGGGAGGGTCTTCCGGCCCGCCGCGGCCACCCTGTGCACTCCGGTGGCCTAGGACTCGTCGGTCGGCGGGTGCGAGCCGTCGGCCGGCGGGCGGCGGCTTGCCCGCTTTGTCTCCGCGGCGTCGCGGTCCTCGCGGGCCGAGTGGCGGTGCTCGGCCGCACGGCGAGCGTGATCCGCGCTGTCGGCGTCGCCGAGCAGTGCCAGCGTTTCGTTCAATGCGGCCGCGCGCTCGTGGGCGGCGGCGGCCGCTTCGTTGGCCTCGGCCGCGAGCTCGACCGCCTCGTCGGCGGCCTGCCGGGCACGCTCCAGGTTTTCCCGCGCCCGTCGCACCTGTTCGGCGCCCGAGTCCTTCAGCTGCGCCAGGTCGGCCGGGGCCCGCTTTCGCCGCCAGGCCAGCTCGTCGCGCCGCTCCTGGATCTCCTTCGCGCGATCGCGGGCGCGCGATCCGCGGCGGCCATGCCGATCGGCGGCGTCGTCGCCCACGCCGGTAAGCGTAGTTCCCCACCACGTCGACGGGAACCGCCACCCACGGATCCCTCACCCCGCCGATGGACCGGCCCGCGCCTTCCACGGGCCGGTCCGGGCATCGATCAGCGGCGGATCACGCCGTGCGGGTCGAGCACGTACTTCCGGGCCGCGCCCTGGTCGAACTCCTGGTAACCCTGCGGAGCCTGGTCCAGCGGGATGGGCGTGGCGTTGACGTTTTTCGCGATCTGCACCCGGTCGTGCAGGATCGCCATCATCAGGTTCCGGTTGTACTTCATCACCGGGCACTGTCCGGTCACGAACGAGTGGGACTTGGCCCAGCCCAGGCCCAGCCGCAGCGACAACGACCCGACCTTGGCCGCCTCGTCGACGCCGCCGGGGTCCCCGGTGACGTACAGGCCGGGAATGCCGATCGCCCCACCGGCGCGAGTCATCGTCATCAGCGAGTTGAGCACCGTGGCCGGCATTTCGGTCTCCGCGTTCTGGCCGTGCCCGCGCGCCTCGAAACCGACCGCGTCCACCGCCGCGTCGACCAGCGGCTCACCGATCGCCGGGGTGTCCGGCCCGAGAATCTGCTGGACCTGCTCGAGCGGGTCACCCTGAGCGACGTTCACGGTCTCACAACCGAAGCTGCGGGCCTGCGCCAACCGCTCCTCGTTCAGGTCACCCACGATCACCACCGCGGCGCCCAGGAGGTACGCCGAAGTGGCCGCCGCCAACCCGACCGGGCCGGCCCCCGCCACGTACACCGTCGATCCGGTCGTGACGCCCGCGCTCACGCAGCCGTGGTATCCCGTCGGGAAGATGTCGGTGAGCATGGCCAGGTCGAGGATCTTCTCCATCGCCTGGTCGCGGTCCGGGAAGCGGAGCAGGTTCCAGTCCGCGTACGGGACCAGCACGTACTCGGCCTGACCACCGACCCAGCCGCCCATGTCGACATATCCGTACGCCGAACCGGGACGATCCGGGTTCACGTTCAGGCAGACTCCGGTCTTGCCCTCCTTGCAGTTGCGGCACCGCCCGCAGGCGATGTTGAACGGCACCGAGCACACGTCGCCGACCTTGACGAACTCGACGTCCGGCCCGACCTCGACCACCTCGCCGGTGATCTCGTGGCCGAGCACCAGGCCCTGGGGTGCGGTGGTACGTCCGCGTACCATGTGCTGGTCGCTGCCGCAGATGTTGGTGGCGACCGTCTTGAGGATCGCCCCGTGCCGGACCTTGCGGCCGATGTTGGCCTTATTGACGCCCGGCCCGTCCTTCAGTTCGTACGTCGGGTAGTCGATGTCGTGGACCTCGACGCGTCCGGGTCCCTCATACACCACTGCTCGGTTTCCTGGCATCGTTGCCTCCGTCCAGACGTGGGGACTGATGGCGCGCGCACCCCCCGTCGGGCCGGGGCGGCGGCGCCCACGAATGCCAGTCTTCACCCGACGGCCGCGGAGGAAAGACCTGGTTTGTGGCGGCTCACGCCGATTCCGGCATTGGGCGCATATCCTTACGGTGCTCGATGGATGACGTATGGTGATCAGTCATCGACCCGTTTGAAGGTGTGCGCTTGCCGCCGAACCCGTTGTTCCAGCGCCTGAGGCGGCTACGGCTGCCGGCGGAGCACTGCGCGGTCTTCGGCAGTGGCCCGCTGGTCGCGCACGGCATCAAGGCGAGCGCCGGAGACCTCGACGTGCTCGCCCGGGGACCGGCGTGGGAGAGGGCGCTCGCGCTCGGCACGCCCGTGGTCCCGGCATCCGGGTACGGGGAGATGGTCGAGCTCGAGGGCGGCCGCATCCAGATCTTCAACGCCTGGACGTCCCCGTCCTGGGACACCGACTCCCTGATCGACGGCGCCGACGTCATCGACGGCATCCGCTTCGTGACGCTGGCCGAGGTGCTGCGCTGGAAGGAGGCCGCCGGGCGGGCCAAGGACGTGCCGGACATCGAGCTGCTCCGGCGGGCGCTCTCCTGAGCCGTCCGGTCGCTTTTCCTCGACGTTGGCGTTAACTACGCTTTGTCGCGTGGGGGACGACGAATCTGCCGGCCGTGCGCGTCGCGACGAGCACGCCCACCACCGGGTGCACGAGCTGCAGGAGCGCATCGACGAGCTGGCGGATCGGCGTCGCGAGCTCGACCGCTACATCGCCGAGGCGCGCGGCTCGGGCGTGGGCCAGGTCCGGCTCGCCCACGACAACTTGGAGCGGGCCAAGCTGGCGGCCGACGAGGCGGCCGAGTTCGCGGCCGAGGCCAACGAGGCCGCGGCTCATGCCCATGACCGCGCCGCGGCGGTGAACGAGGAGTTCGCGAAGCACGAGGGCGCGGACCGCGAGAAGTACGCGCAGCGGGCGGTCGAGCATCGCCGCAGCGCCCAGGAGGACCGGGCCGCCGCGGTGGCCAAACGAGCCGGCGCCCGGCGTGCGCCCGACCCGCCGCCGGCCGGCTGAGCTCAGGCGAGAAGCCGGCGAAGCACGGCGATGTCGGCAACGTCCTTGTCCCGCCACGGCTTGCCGTTGCGCAGCGTCGGAAACTGTTCCTTCATCGCCAGCATCCCGGCGACGCTCATGGCCGGCACCGCAACGCCGTCGAGCACGCCGGGATCCGTACCGAACGAATCGGCCGGAAAGACCCAGTCCGCGAACCGGCCTTGCACCTGAATGAAGCTCCCGTCCGCTCGGCGGTCGAAATAGGCAGTGCTGAAGTCGACGCCGTCCCAGACGAACTCGCACGCCTCTTCCGGCGGCTGGGTGGCCAGCGCGGTGGCGCCGGCGGCCACCAGGGCAGCCTTCGAGCGTTCGTCGTCGGCCCGCGAAACCCAGAACTCGACATCGCCGTGGTCGCGTGTGACGCGGCCGATCCGCGCGTCGAGGCCCCAGCCGCCGAAGAGCCAGAGGGGTATCGCGGCGGCCGAGAGCGTGTCCACCACCCGATGGATCAGGCGGAGCTGAGCCCGAGTTCGTTCGTCCATCGTCGGGAGGCTACGCGATCCTACGGCGGGCGCCGCAGGTCGGCGTGGGACGCTCGCAGGGCGTCGACATCCGGGTCCGCACCGGGTGGGCGTACCTCATCGAGCCTGGCCCACGCCTCGCCGAGCGCGTGCTGCAGTGCCGCGTGTTCGGCTCGCAGGTCCTCCCGCACCTTTTCGATGCGCCTCAGCCACCCGTCGACCGTTTGCCGGCGGCCGCTCTGCCGCAGCACGTCAATCGGCACAATGGCGGCCGCCGGGCGGCCGGCGTCGGTCACCACGGTGGCTTGCCGGGTGAGGCCGGCGAGCCTGACCAGCTGCACGAAACGGGTACGCGCCTCGGCCAGCGTGAGCTCCAGCGGGGGACGAGGCGCGGCTGCGGCGGGTTGGGTCATAGAGCGATGATGACCGCCGGGTACGACATTTCCGTCGAGCGGCGGGTTGACGATGTTCTTGACCGTGGGCCTCTGCAGCGCGGGGCCCCGCGAACGGGGCCCCGCCACAGTAGCCGGTGCTACGAGGTGGTGCCGTACACCCCGACCTCGGCCAACGACGTGTACACGCAGCCGGCCGGAAGGTCAGCGCTCGCGCACGCGGTCGCCAGGTCGCCGTCGACCTGCGGGGACAGGATCGTCACCCGCACGAAGGCGACCGCGGCGGTGCCGCCGGTCAGCGACACGGGGTTGAGCCGGCCCTGGTCCGCGACGGCGAAGGAGCCGGTCGCCGCCACGGTCCACGCCTTGCCGTCGGCCGACGTCTCGACCCGGTAACCCTTCGTGCCCGACGTCGGGTCACCGATGCACGGCGCGCCCGGGTCGATGTCGATCTCGGAGACGTTGACGCCGGCCGGTAGCTGCACGACCACACCCTGCGGCACCGCGGCACCGCCCTCGAGCGTGGTGTCCACCACCCAGCTGGAGCCGAGCGACTGGTCGAACGCCGCCGCCGGGCCGCAGCCGTACTGGCTGTAGTCCGTACCGTCGGCGGACACGACCTTGGCGCCGCCGCCCAGAGCCGCCCAGTCCCGGCGTACCGACCAGTTCACCGTGATGCTGCGCGACGGCACCGAGAGCGTACGCACGACCCGGTCGTAGCCGGCGCCGCCGGCGGAGACCTTCGGGTACGTGCCCGGCAGGATGCCGGTGATCGTGTACTTGCCGGCCGCGTCGCTGACCGCGGCGTAGTCGCCGGGGAAGCCGGACGCGTGGCCGCCGAAGGTGACCGGCACGCCGGCCGCGGGCTTGCCGAAGTTGTCGGTCACCGTGCCGGTCACCGCACCTCGTGGAGTGTTCGCCGCGGGCGGCAGCGAGAAGTCCTCGACCGGCTCGGCGTCGTCGCCGTTGAGCACGCCGGCGAAGAATCCCATGCCGCGGGCCGCGAACGTCTTCCAGATCTTCGCGGCGTTCCGGCCGTTGTCGACCACCCGGTCGGCCTGCAGGATCGCGTTGCGCTCGTCGAGGAACGACGGGTTCGCCGGGGACAGCTCCATCGCCCGGGTCACCAGGCTCTCGGTGGTCTTGCTGCCGAGCGCCTTACGCAGGTCCCACAGGGTCTGCGCCCAGATCTCGCCGTCGGCGTGCACCTCGGGGAACCCGATGACGTGCCCGAAGTCGCCGTAGGTATAGCCACCCGGACCGGAGAACGGGGTGCCAGCGCACGCCTTGGCGGCGCTGCCGACGGGGCAGTCGATCGGCATCGTGCGGATCAGGTCCTGGTTGCGGCCGACGTACTCGCCGACGCGCAGGTTGCCGGGCGCCGGGGTGTCGGTGTAGAAGCCCTGCGCCACCAGGAAGTCGAACGCGTAGAAGTCGCTCCAGGCCTCGCCCATCGAGCCGGCCTGCACGTTACCCAGCGTGGAGACGCCGTTCGCGTCGACGACGAGCCGGTTCGACAGGCCGTGCGTGTACTCGTGGTACACCACGTCGGCCTCGTTGGCGCTGCTCGTCGCGACGAACGGGTCGGTCTCGTCACCCGGCGTGTGGAACAGGTACATCTGCATCCGCGGCGGGGTGCCGTCCGGCGGGGTCGACATGTTGGCGTTGTCGACGTGCTGCGGGTCGGGCAGGCCGTTCGCGGTGTTCGCACCGTCGAGCGACTCACCCTGCACGGCGTCGTCGTCCACGGCCTCGAAGTTGCCGGCCGCCCGGGTGAAGCCGATCGGGTTGGCCGCCAGGTGGTCGTGGAACTTGCCGAGGAAGTAGAACAGCTGCACGGCGTCCTGGGCGCGGTTCTTCTGCCAGGAGTTCCGCACCGCCGGGTCCCATGAGCACGGGTACGTGGTGGAGCACAGCCCCGTCGGCGCCTGGAACGGCGTGAACCCGTACGCGAACGAGCCCGGCTTGACCGGGAGGATCTCCTCGCTCTTCTGCGCCGTGTTGTCGTCGTTGGCGTCGGTGTAGACGTGCGCGACGTTGCCCGCCAGCCACGGCGAGTTCTTCGGGAGCCAGCCCGGCTTGGTCAGGTCGCGCAGCTGCTGCTGGCCACCCTTCGGCGCGTTCGGCCGGTTGTCCCAGGCCAGGCCGTTGTCGGAGTCGGTGAGGCTCTGCCGGTACAGCACCCGGCCGTTGGCCGCGTCGACGACGTGCAGGAACAGCCGCTTGGCGTCGGGGTAGCTGAGCGTCTGCCACGCCAGGCGCGGCCCGACGAGGCTCTGGAAGACGACCAGCTGCGCGCGGTCGCCGGTGCTGAACGTGGTGGCCTGCGCCGCGCCGACCGGCTTCGACGCGGTGGCCGCCCGCGGCGCCACCTTGACGTCGGAGGCGGCCCGCAGCCGGGCCGCCTCGGCGGTGATCTTCGCGGTGCCGAGCCCGGCGTCGACCACGCCGGGCACCGGCGAGCCGAGCACGTTGATCAGGCGACCGTCCTTGGCGACGTTGGCCTTCAGGCCGTTGCCGAACACCGGCACGCCGCGCACCGACTGCACGAAGCTGAGGTGGTGCGTTCCGGCGATGTCCACATAGTCCTTGCGCAGCTTCAGGCCCGCGATGTCGGCCGCGGACAGGCCGAAGGCGTCGCGGTGGAAGCTGACGTAGCGCAGTGCGATGGTACGGGCGGACATCCCGCTCGGGCCGGTGAGGAAGCCGTCGAGCCGGGCCACCGTACGCGGAGTCTTGGTCAACGGGTCGATGTCGAGGATGCCTTGCGTGCCGAGCGCCTTGCGCAGTGCCCGCACGCCGGACGACGGGCTGGCGGACAGCCGCGCCGAGCGGGCGGCGAGGGCCTTGCCGGCCCCCGCGCTCTCGCGGGAGTCGAAGAAGTCGACGTTGTCGCCGAGCGCATCGATGCGGTTCGTGGACTGGGCGCTGCCGGTGTTCGGAGCGGGTCGGGGTTCGGCGTGGGCATTGCCCGGAAGGAGCGCCGCAACGGCGACCGTGAGTGCCGACGCCGAGGCTGCCGCACGCCGGTGCAGCGTTGCGTGCCGGCGGGAGCCGCTTAAGTGCATAGAAGCCTCATCGGGGTGTCGAGATCGTCACCAACCCCCGGAGTCTTGTCGGACACTGATCGACAGACAAGAGTTCGTCGATGCTTGCAAGGGATTTCCCTATTGCCCTCGACGAGGGTCTTCGTGCCGAACCGATCGGGCGCGGCGGGCGAGCGGCGGGGCCTGTGGGCGCTCCACTGGGCGGGGCCGTAGGACGCGGTAGCCAGCCCCGCCGCCGGTGGTGCGGTTGGGGGCCGGTCCGCTCGTACATCCGCGTGAATTTGGTTTTGAGCCGGCAGCTAGACGCCTAGCTGGCGCCGCACCTCGGCTGCTACGCGGCCGCCCTCTGCTCGGCCCGCCACCGCCGCCTGCGCCGCCTTCATCGCCGGGCCCATCTGTGCCTTGCCGCTCACGCCTGCCTGCTGCAGCGCCTGGGTGACGATGGTGGCGATCTCCTCGTCGGTGAGCTGTTTGGGCAGGTAGCGGTCGATGATCTCGCCCTCGGCGCGCTCCTTGGCCGCCTGGTCGGAACGTCCGGCGTCGGCGAAGGCGGTTGCTGCCTCGCGACGCTTCTTCGACTCCTTGGTGAGCACCGCCTGCACCTCGTCGTCGGAGAGATCGCGTGCCTCGCTGCCGGCCACCTCGGCGTTGCGCACCGCGGCCAGCGCCATCCGCAGCGTGGCGGTGGTCAGGTCGTCGCGGGACTTCATGGCGGTGTGCAGGTCATCGTTCAGGCGATCTTTCAACGTTCCCATGACCGGAGAAACTACTCTTGCCGACATGCGTAAGCGCCCCCTTATCGCCCTGGCCGCCGGTGTGGCGGCGGCCGGCGCGACCACCTTCGCCTACTCCTCGCTGATCGAGCGCAACCTCTTCACGCTGCGCCGCTTCGACGTGCCGGTCCTCGAGCCGGACGCCGAGCCGCTGCGGATCTTGCACATCTCGGACCTGCACATGATGCCCACCCAGCGGCGCAAGCAGGAATGGGTGGCCGCGCTCGCCGGCACCGACCCCGACCTGGTCGTCGTGACCGGCGACAACATGGCCGACCCGGAGTCGCTACCCGGCGTCCTGCGTGCGCTCGAGCCGTACCTGTCGCTGCCGGGCGCCTTCGTCTTCGGCTCCAACGACTATCGCGGGCCGGTCTTCCGGAATCCGTTGCGCTACGTGCTTCCCGGAGAGCGCGAGTACGTGCAGGGAGTCGACCTGCCCGCGGAGGATCTCCGGGCCGCGTTCGTCGATGCCGGCTGGGCGGACTTGAACAACGCTCGCACGGTGCTCAAGGCGGGGGGTCGCTCGATCGAGCTCGTCGGGGTCGACGATCCGCACATCGAGCAGGACGACTACCCGTCGGTGGCCGGCCCGGTGTCGAGCGGGGCCGACCTGCACATCGGGGTCACGCACACGCCCGCGTCCCGGGTGCTGAACGCCATGGCTTCCGACGGGTTCTCGCTGATGTTGGCCGGTCACACGCACGGTGGGCAGGTTTGCGTGCCGCTGTACGGGGCGTTGACCACCAACTGTGACCTGCCCCAGTCGATGGCGAAGGGGCTGCACCGCTGGCCCGGGTCGGAGTCATGGCTGCACGTGTCGGCCGGGTTGGGCACCCACCCCACGGCGCCGATCCGCTTCGCCTGCCGGCCGGAGGCCTCGGTGCTGACGCTGATACCCCGCTGACCTGCGGTTTTGCGGTTTGGGGGATACCGATTTCGCGTGGGCCTCGGCGTCGGATACTATTTCCAGGCAGCTCGGGGTGTGGCGCAGCTTGGTAGCGCGCTTCGTTCGGGACGAAGAGGCCGTCGGTTCAAATCCGGCCACCCCGACCAAGAGTTTTGCCACGTCAGGACCGGTTCTTCCGATCAGGGGAGCCGGTCCTGAAGTGTCTCTGCAGCCGCTCCGGGTAGACCGGGCCGCCACGCCCGTACCCCAGCTGTGCGACCGCGCTGCGCACCTTCTCTCTTGTCGGCGCCGAAAGTCGCGACGCTTCACGACGCGGATTCAGACGACGGCTACCCCCTGCTTCGTGAAGAGCCGCGGAAGGCGGATGGGCCGGAGCAGAGCTCCGGCCCATCGAGTCGATCTGGGTTGCCCTTGTGAGCGGGCGTCCTGGGGTCGCGCCTCAGGGGAAGCTGACCACCTGGACGGCCACGTCCGGGTTGACGCTGCTGCTGGCAGAGCCGCCGGTGTTGTTGATGACGTGGTCGATCGTGCCGTAGTCGAATGTCGCGGTCGATGGTGTGAGCGCGATCGTCGTCAGGTCGTGGAACTGGACAGCGGGCTTTACGGGCGCCTCGAAGGACCGCGTTGCGTGCAGTCCGGAGGTCTTGTTCGTGTAGATGTAGCTACCCATGCCATAGCCCTGGAACGTGTCGACCGAGTCCGCGACCTTGAACGCGGCCCACCCGAGCACACCGTCGTGCGACCACGCAGCCTGGCTCGGAGCGTCGTAGGGCAGCTCGTTCTGGAAGAACACCACGGTGCCGCCGTTGCCGTTCCAGACGACGTTGTACTTCTGGAAGTGCTCGACGAACAAGCCGGTCGCGGTGACATCGTCACCGTTGACGACGAGGCCGGTGCCGGAAGTGTTGACCGTCCAGCCGACGGAGCCGTCGACGCCGTGGTCCGCACGCCAGACCCACAGGTCGTCGAGGAGAGCGCCGTTCGTGTTGACCTCGAGCGCGACGTCAGCCTTGCCGACGTGCGGCCCGCCGACGCGGAAGAACACGTCCTGCAGCGCGACCGGACGGGCGTCGTCGCTGTGCGGGACGCCGTTGTTCCCGTTCTTGGTGCCGATCTGGACGAGCACCGACGAGTTCACGGGCCCGGCGTCGACCGTGATGCCGGCAATGTCGATGCCGGCGACGTCAGCGGTGCTCAGCGCTGTTGCACCGTTCTGCGCCGTCAGCGTCGCCATGCCGAGGCCGAGGACGACCGTATCGGGACGCTTGACCTTGATGGTTTGCGCAACGTCGTAAACGCCTGGAGTCAGAAGTAGGTTCTGCCCCTTGGACAGCGCATTGTTGATGGCCTGGACCGAGTCGGAGGGCTTCGCGACGAAGAAGCTCGACAGCGGGAGCGAGGTGCCGGGCGTGTGGCCGTTGGCCCATGAGGTTCCGGCGGAGTTCCGCTGCGCGGACGGAACAAAGACCGCCCAGTTGCCGGAATCGTCGATGTAGAGGTACGGCTTCTCCCTGCTCAGCGGGGTCGTCGCGAGCGTGGTGTAGGCGTGGCCGTTACCGAAGTCCTGTGCGGGGGCGTTGATGTCACCCGAGAAGACCTGGTTCCAGACATAGTTGGACCAGCCCCCACCGAGGTTGCTGTTCCGGACGTAGAACTGCTGCTGCGATCCGTTGAGGGCTCCGCCTTCGAGGAAGGAGTCGGCGACGAATCCGCCGCTCGCGAAGTTGGGGTTCTCGCAGTACGGCATGAACGTGGTGAAGCCCTTGACGTCGACGCGGCGCATCGGCGCGGCCTGCGACACGGCCCACATCTCGTTCGACGTGTGACAGTCGCCGACGCCCTTGAAGTTGATCGTCAAGTTCGAGACGGACCGCCAGAACGTGTCGAGCGCGCCGCTGCCGTTGTGGCCGAACGCCGCGACGGCGCCGTTGATCGTCACGTCGGAAGGGTCCTGGCCGAGGCCGTCGACCTCGGTGTAGTAACCAACCTTGATGATCAGTGGCTGCGCCTGGGTGCCGTACGTCCCCGGCTTGAACAGCAGCGCGTAGCGCGCGCTGCCCATCTCGTTGTTGTCCTGCTGCGCGAAGATCGCGTCGGCCTTGGCCTGGATCTCGGCCGTCGGCATGCTGGGGTCGAAGACGATCACGTTGGGGCCGAAGGCCGGCGAAACCCCGGCAGGGGGTGCGGCGGTGGCCGACGTGCCCGTGAGGGAACTGATGGTCACCACGGCGAGACCAATGGCGAGCATCCGCCCGAGGTGGCGGCGGACGGGCCGCCCGGCAAGTGTGGTCATGCTGGAGGGGGTCCTTCCCGTCATGTGCTCGAAACAGCTTCGATCACAGTTTGAAACAACCCTTCCCGTCAAGAGTTCAGCAAGCGCTCAAGCTCCAAAAAATCTCGCCCGATTTCCGGCCCAGGTCCGTCTGAAAGGCCGCTGAGCCCGGTACTACCGGACGCTCCGCCCAGCATGCGAGACACCAGCTACGGCCGCGGTACGACTCTCTGGGGCCGCATTTACGAGCCGGCGCAACCGGTGCGTACGGCTTCGAGCCACGGCGTTCCGCCCAGGGCTACCGGTGTGATGTTGCGCGGCTGCTCGTCCGCTGTCTCCACGCTCACGGAAGCGGTAAGAACGGTGGGCTCGCCGCCCGGGCAATTCCAGTCGACCGCGACGTCGATGGGTAAGGCTGTCGCCGGTGGGATTTGGCGTTCCTTGTCGGCGCTGCGCACCGTGACGCCGGGTTGGTCGACGCGGACGGCCCGGACGTTGAGCAATGCCGGGCCGGCGTTCACGACGGTGACCTGGGCTTCGAGGTGCACCCGGCGCTGTTTGGTGGTCATGGTCATGGTGTCGGGCTCGGCGAACAGCAGGACGGCGACGGCGGACTCGTCGTGTTTCATCGACGCGGCCAAGGGCTTATAGCGCCAGATATAGGTCGCGACGCCGCCCAGTATCGCGCCGGCCAACAGCGACGCGAGCACGATCGTTAGCAGCGCTTTCGGGGCGGTAAGGCGGAGCCATCGTGCGGTCCCGTTCGGTGGCGTGCGGTACTGAGCCGGCTGGTCGAGATCGATCACTGCCTGTCCCCCTGCCGGTGAGAGCTGCCGTGGCATTCGGTCGAGGGTGGGCAATCGTCGCGATCGAGCACGGGCGCAGAGTATCTATCAACGTTCACGAGTGGCGGCGGCGGTGGGCGGGGCTGGGGCCTGAGCGGGGCGGGGTGGCGGGGTCGACCAGGGGTGGGTCGGCTCGCCTCGCGGGGGCGGGGCCGCTAGATGCGCGAAGAGCCGCGCACGGCCGGCTGCTGCGGTCGTGGGCGGCTCTCGGCGTATATCTGCTGCTGGATTTTGATGGGGAATTCAGAGCGCCAACTGTGGGCGGACCGGGACCGCGGCTACGGCTGGTCCTACGCTTCGGCCGGGGATCTGTTGGGGCACCGAGTAAGGGCCCAGCATCGATTCGACCGCGGGGGCGATGGCTGGGCGGGCGTCGAGCTGGATCAGGCGGGCGGCTCGGGCCAGGGAGCCGGTCTCGCCGTCGCGGAAGCCCTCTCGGTAACCCTTTTCGTAGCGCTCGCCGCGGCCCAGGGCGCGGCCGAGCGCGAAACAGGACGAGCCGGCGAGTGCCAGGAGGAAGAACAATGCGAAGGGTGTCACGGAATGTTCCTTCCGAGTAATTAGCACCAATTAGGCGAAAAGTACCCCAAAAGGATCTTCCATGTTGTAGCGCGGAGATCAAGTACGCGGATGGGTGACGAGGTCTTCGCGCAGCGGGCGGGCCAGGCACGACGGCAGCTGGTCAGGGTCGGTCGGGCGGCACAGATAGTAGCCCTGGCCGTAGCCGCAACCCAGCTTGCGCAACGCCTCCAGCTGGGCAGCGTTTTCGATGCCCTCGGCCACCGTGCGCAGGCCCAGGATCTGCGCGAGCTCGACGATCGTGCGGACCAGGGCTAGATCCTCGGCGGTCAGCTCGGCCCGCGCGATGAAGGCGCGGTCGATCTTCAGCTCGTCGACCGGGAGCTCGCGCAGATAGGCCAGCGACGAATAGCCCGTACCGAAATCGTCGATGGACAGCTGCACGCCCAGGCCGCGCAGCACGTGCAGCGCCGCCTTGCCGAGGTCGGGCTCGCTCATCAGCACCGACTCGGTCAGCTCCAGCGTCACGGCGCTGGACGGCAGGCCGGCGATGGCGAGCGCGCGCATCACATTGTCGGCGAATCGCGGATGTACGAGTTGGTGCCCGGAGACATTGACGTTGAGCCCCAGGTCGGGGAAGTCGCGCCGCCAGCGGGCGACCTGCTGCGCGCTCGTCTCGAGCGCCCACTGGCCGATGTCGGTGATCAGGCCGAACTCCTCGGCGATCGGGATGAAGTCGACCGGTGAGACGAAGCCGCGGGTCGGGCTGTGCCAGCGGATCAGCGCCTCGACGCCGACCGCGACGCCGTCGGTCAGCCGGACCAGCGGCTGGTACTGCAGCCGGAACTCGCCGCCGCGCAGCGCCCGCTGCAGGTCGCCGCGCATGCTCAGGTAGTCCAGCGCCTCGGTGTGCATGTACGGCTCGTAGACCAGCACCCGCCCGGTTCCGTCCTTCTTCGCCCGGTACATCGCCAGGTCGGCGTTGTGCAGCAGCGTCTCCGAGCGCTCGGTGGGCTCACGCGAGGTGGCGATGCCGACGCTGGCGCCGATGAAGACCTCGCGGCCGGCCACCCGGAACGGTTCCTTGATCGCGGCGACGACCCGGTCTCCGACGATGGTGGCGGCCTCGACCGGCGAGTCGTGCAACAGCGCGGCGAACTCGTCGCCGCCGAGACGGGCGGTGGTGTCACTGGCCCGTACGCATCCGCGCAGTCGCCGGGCCACCAGGGCGAGCAGCTGATCGCCGGCCTCGTGGCCGAGACTGTCGTTGACCGCCTTGAACCGGTCGAGGTCGACGAAGAGCACGCTGGTCGGGTCGGTCTCGGTCGCACGCGAGGCCAGCACCCGGTTGAGGATCTTGAGGAAGAGCGCGCGGTTGGGCAACCCGGTGATCGGGTCGTGGTGCGCCTCGCGGACCGCCTCGACGGTCCGCGCGTCGGTCAGCGCCAGGCTGACCTGCTGAGCGAACGCGGCGAGCTGGTCACGCTGCTCGGCGTACTGCTCGGTGCTCCCGGGCAGGTGGGCGATCAGGCTGCCGGCCATCTCGCCGGTGACCCGCACCGGCGCCGCGATCACCGTGCCGGTCGCGTCCGGGCGGACCAGCACCGTGCCGCCGGACATCGCGGCCCGCGCCGCCGACTCCGCCACGGGCTCGCCGTCCGTACCGCCGCAGGTCGAGGCCACCGACAGACGCCGGTCCGGGCCGCCCTCGGCCAGCAGCAGCGCGACCGTGGCGCCGTCGAGCAGATCGGCCGCGCCGCTGGTCACCGCGTCCAGGATCTCCGGCAGCGGCCGCCGGGCGGAGATCGCCCGCTGGATCGTGAGCAGCGACTCGACCAGCCGCTGCCGGGTCTGCGCGTTGCTGGCCTGCCGTTCCTTCTCGGCGCGCAGGTGCCGCTCGGCGGCGAGCACCCGGATGCTGCGCAGCGCGAGGCCGAGCACCTGGCCCATCCCCCGCAGCATCTGCCGTTCCGCGGGCGTGAACGGCTCGTCGGCCCGGCAGACGATCAACGCGTCGCCGTCCTCGCCGCCGAGCGGGTTCGGCGCGGCGTGCAACTCCCCCAGACCGGGAACGTCGAGCACGGTCTGACCGGCGGCGACGGCGAGCAGGCCGGCGACGGGGACCTGCGCGCCGAAGCCGTACGCGCCAGAGACCCGGCCCTCGCGCACGACGGCGCCCGCCTCGGCCTCCACCATCTCGGTCGCCCGCTCGACGGCGCCGGCGATCGCGGACTCCTCGTCCGCGGCGGCGTTCACGGCGGTGAAGTACTCGGTGAGTAGGTAGGTCAACATCGCTCAGGCCAGGGCGAGAGTGACCAGGGTCAGGTGGTGCAGACCGCTCGCGCCGCGGACCCGGGCGATCTCGCCGGTGGTGTAGAACCCGGCGAACGGCGCGCCGTGAAGGGCCTCCCGCATCGCGGCGATCTCGTCCTCCATGCCGCCCCCGCCCTCGACCAGGCCGGCCCGGCGCCCGCCGCAGTCGAAGGCCAGTACGCCGAGCGGGGCCAGCCCGTCGAGCCGGGCCACCGCCTCGGTGCACGACCAGGTCGCCCCGTCGAGCAATGCCTGCCGGTCGGCCTCCATGAGCCAGACCAGGGCGCCCTGCGGGACGTCGGCGGTGCCCCAGACCGAGCGTTCCTCGTCGTCGCCGGCGTGGATCACCCGGATGTCCTCGCCGTTGCGCCGGGACAAACCGAGCGGCTGCAGCTGGCGTCCCCGGTCGAAGAACTCGGCCGCCGTGCCCTCGAAGTCGTTGCGGTCCAGCAGCACGTCGAGCGCGGGCGCGTCGTCGAGCTCGTAGATGTGCGCGCCGTGGCTCTTGGTGACGATCATCGGGGGCTCGATGCGTCGCCAGCCGTGCGCGATCCCGATGCCGATCGGGCCGTCCGAGCCGAGCGCGACCCCGACCACCGCGCCCGAGAACACCTCGTCGCCGTGGAACTGGTACGTCCGCTCGAAGTGCCGGTCGTCCGCGCCGAAACCGCCGACCAGCGGGTACGCCGCGCCGGCCGACGAGTACGCGCCCCGGACGATCTCGTGCGGGTGCCCGGTCATCCCGTCGCACAGCAGGATCAGCACCCGGTTGTCGTCGTGTAGCCCGCGCAACGCCTCGGCCGCCGCCACCCCGGCCGCACGCGGGTCGTGCTCGTCGACCACGGCCACCCGGGTGTGCACCGTGAAGCCGTCACCGCCGAGCGCCGCCACCGCGACCCCGCCCACGGTCATGCCGCCGTTGCCGAGCTCGCCCATCGTCGTGCTGCCCACGATCGCGGCGTCGGGGCCGGCCTCCTCGCGTACCGCCGCCAGCAGCGCCGGCAGGTCGTGCGCGACCGAGCTGAAGACGAAGACGGCCTTGGGCACGCGGCCACCGGTCGCCTCGGCCGCGGCCTCGGCGCCTGCCTTCGCCGAATCGGCCGCGCTGCTCTGCCCGGCGCCGAACCAACGGTGCGGGTTGATCTGCATGATCCCCTGATCGGCATCATCTGTCGGTTGCTGAGTGGTTGCCACCGGGGTGCTGTTCGGTGTCTTCGAGCGGAGTGACAGGCTTGGTCCTTGTGACTTCTCCTGATGACCTCGCGCGGCGTGTCCGCGACGTGAGCCGCCTGACCGGTTCGTTCGTGCTGCGGTCCGGACGGACGGCGACCGAGTATTTCGACAAGTACCAGTTCGAGGCCGACCCCGAGCTGCTCGACCGGCTGGCCGAGCGGATGGCGGTGCTGATCCCCGAGGGCACCGAGGTGCTGGCCGGCCTCGAGATGGGCGGCATCGCGGTGGTGACGGCGCTGGCCCGGCACGCCAAGTTGCCGACCGCCTTCGTGCGCAAGCAGGCCAAGCAGTACGGGACGGCGCGGCTGGCCGAGGGCGCCGAGGTGGCCGGCCGGCGGGTCCTGGTCGTCGAGGACGTGGTCACGTCCGGCGGCCAGGTCGTGATCTCGACCGGTGAGCTGCGGAAGCTCGGCGCCCACGTGGACCACGCGCTGTGCGTGATCGACCGCAAGGAGGGCGGCGCCGAGGCGCTGGCGGCCGAGGGCATCAAGCTGCGGGCGCTGCTGACCCGCGACGACCTGAGCTGACCCCGGGTTACCGGCCCTCAGCTGCCAGCAGCTCTGCTATCTGCACGGTGTTGAGGGCCGCACCCTTGCGCATGTTGTCGCCGGTGATGAAGAGGTCGAGCGCCCGCGGGTCGTCCATCGCCCGGCGGATGCGGCCCACCCACGACGGGTCGGTGCCGACCGCGTCGATCGGCATCGGGAACTCGCCGGCCTCGGGGTCGTCGACCAGGATGACGCCGGGGGCGTTGCGCAGCACCTGACGAGCGCCGTCGGCGTCGACCTCGGAGCCGAAGACGGCGTGCACGGCGATCGAGTGACCGGTCACGACCGGCACGCGTACGCACGTGGCCGACACCTTGAGAGCCGGAATCCCCAGGATCTTGCGGGACTCGTTGCGCAGCTTGAGCTCCTCCGACGACCAGCCCATCGGAGCCAGGTCGCCGGACCAGGGCACCACGTTGAGCGCCAGCGGCGCGGTGAACGGCCCGAGGTCGTCGCCGACCGCCTGCCGCACGTTGCCCGGCCGCGAGCCCAGCGACCGGTCGCCGGCGACCTTGCTGAGCTGGTCGTGCAGGGTGTCGACACCGACCTGACCGGCGCCCGAGGCGGCCTGGTAGGAGGCGAGGACGAGCTCGCGCAGGCCGTACTCCCGGTGCAGCGGGGCGATCGCCATGATCATCGCCATCACCGTGCAGTTGGCGTTGGACACGATGCCCCGCGGACGCGTACCCATCGCATCCTGGTTGACCTCGGGCACCACCAGCGGCACGTCCGGCTCCATGCGGAACGCGGCCGAGTTGTCGACCACGGTGACCCCGCGCGCGGTGGCGACCGGCGCCCAGGCCAGCGACACGTCGTCGGGCAGGTCGAACAGCGCGATGTCGACGCCGTCGAAGGCCTCCGGGGTCAGCTCGCGCACGGTCAGCTGCTCGCCGCGGCAGGACAGCTGCTTACCGGCCGACCGCGCGGACGCGAGCAGCCGGATCTCCCCCCAGACGTTGCGCCGGGAGGTGAGCAGCTCGAGCATGACGGTCCCGACGGAGCCGGTGGCCCCGACGACGGCGAGCGTGGGCTGCGCCATCGGAGCGCTTACCGCCCGGTGCCGGCGTACACCACCGCCTGCTCGCCGCTGCCCAGCTCGAACTGGTCGTGCACGGCCCGCACCGCGGTGTCGAGGTCGGTGTCACGGCAGACGACCGAGACCCGGATCTCGGACGTGGAGATCATCTCGATGTTGACACCGGCCTCGCCGATGCAGGCGAAGAAGGAGGCGGCGACGCCCGGGTGCGAGCGCATGCCGGCGCCGATCAGCGAGACCTTGCCGACGTGGTCGTCGAAGAGCAGGCTCTTGAACTTGATCTGCTCCTTGATCTTGTCGAGGGCCGCCATCGCGGTCGGGCCGTCGGCCTTGGGGAGCGTGAACGAGATGTCGGTGCGGCCCGTGCCCTCGGTCGACACGTTCTGCACGATCATGTCGATGTTGATCTCGGCCTGGGCCACGGTCTCGAAGATGCGGCCGGCCGCACCGGGCTCGTCGGGCACGCCGACAATGGTGATCTTGGCCTCGCTGCGCTCGTGGGCCACCCCGGTGATCAAAGCTTGCTCCACGTCAGGGTCCTCCATCGATCCGGTGACGAGCGTGCCTTCTTTGTGCGAGTACGAAGAGCGTACGTGGATGGGCACCTTGAAGCGCCGCGCGTACTCCACGCATCGCAACATCAGCACCTTCGCCCCGCCGGCGGCGAGCTCGAGCATCTCCTCGTACGTGATCTGCTTGATGTGCTTGGCGTCGGGCACGATGCGCGGGTCGGCCGTGAAGACGCCGTCGACGTCCGTGTAGATCTCACAGACGTCCGCGTGCAGGGCGGCGGCCAGCGCCACCGCGGTCGTGTCCGAGCCGCCGCGGCCGAGCGTGGTGATGTCCTTGGTGTCCTGCGAGACGCCCTGGAAGCCGGCGACGATGGCGATCGCGCCCTCGTCTAGCGCGGAGCGCAGCCGGCCGGGGGTCACGTCGATGATCCGGGCCTTGCCGTGCGTGGAGGTGGTGAGCACGCCGGCCTGCGAGCCCGTGTATGAACGAGCCTCGTAGCCCAGGTTGTGGATGGCCATGGCCAGCAGCGCCATCGAGATGCGCTCGCCGGCGGTCAGCAGCATGTCGAGCTCGCGGCCGGGCGGCAGCGGGCTCACCTGGTTGGCCAGGTCGAGCAGCTCGTCGGTCGTGTCGCCCATCGCCGAGACCACCACGACCACGTCGTCGCCGGCCTTGCGAGCGGCCACGATGCGCTCCGCCACCCGCTTGATGCGCTCGGCGGTCGCCACCGAGGAGCCACCGTATTTCTGCACCACCAGTGCCACGGGGTAACCATTCCTTCGGATCACATACCGGCAACACCGGTCAGTTCGGTCGCCACCACAGTAGCCGCGACCCCGCCGAACTCCGACAGCCGATCCCAGATTCCGGCCGTCCTGGGCTCTCGGACAGCCGCGGTGGGCTTTCGGAGAGCCGCGCCGGCTTTCGGAGAACCGCGCCGGCTTTCGGAGAGCCGCACCCGCTTTCGGAGAGCCGCACCGGCTTTGGGATAGCCGCGACACGCCAGGCTCGCGACGCCGACCGGTTCGGCCCGCGGAGGCGAGAATGTCTCGGTGCGCCCACGCTTCCGCTCTTTGTCCGTCCCGGCCGCCGCCCTGCTGGTGCTGGCGGCCGGAACGGCGTGCGGCGGCGGCGATCCGGCCCCCGATCCCACGGCGTCGGCTTCCCCGCCGCCGGCCGGCACCGACGCGCGGGCGGACCTCGTGGCGCGGGCGACGCTGGCGCTCGACAAGGCGTACGCGGCCCTCTACACGCTGGACGACCAGGACGGGCGCCGGCACAACGTGGTCGCCACGATCGGCGCCGACGGCACCTGGCGGGTGGACGTCAGCGACGGCATGCTCGGCGGCACCACCGACGTCTCGATCGTCTCGGCCCGGACCGGCGTCGACCAGTGCACGGTCGCCTCGGCGAGCAACCCGGTCACGCCGACCTGCGTGAAGGTGGCCGAGCCCGGCAAGCGGGTGCCGAAGGGCAACTCGCCGGATGTGGAGCGCCTCTTCCGCCAGTGGCTGCCGGTCTTCGCCGACCGGCAGTCGGCGCTCTCGGTGACCGAGGTCGAGCCGCTCGCGGGCGCGCAGGGCACCTGCTTCTCGGTCGACTCGGTCTCGGCGTCGCTCAAGGCGCCGGTCGACGTCGGCATCTACTGCTACGCCGACGACGGCGTGCTGACCGCGGCCCGGGTCGACTTCGGCACGCTCAAGCTGGTCAGCCAGGTGGCCGGCCCGGCGACGGTGGCGCTGCCCGGCCCCGAGTCCGGCGCCCAGCCGATGACCACCGACGCCCCGCCGCCGCCACCGGCCGTTGTCGAGCCGTCCGGGGTGGCGTCACCAGCCTGACCCCGGCATCCCACGATCCGGGCGTAGAGTTAGCTCCGTCCGAGTTGATCACGTAGGGTGATTCCGACATGTGGCAGGCACTCCTTCTTCGCTGCCGCGACGAGGCCCCATCCCAGGCCGGCACCTCGTCGCGGAGTTTCTGCGTTATCTAGAACGCGGGCGCCGCCTCCTCGCCTCGTCCTTCCTTGGAGCAGCCGACATGTCCACGTCTTCTTTCGATACTCAGCGCCCGTCTGCCATGCCCTTCGAGCGCTACCAGCCCTACCAGCAGCAGTTCAAGGTAGAGCTGCCCGACCGCCAATGGCCGTCCCGCCACATCGAGGCCGCCCCGCGCTGGTGCGCGGTCGACCTGCGGGACGGCAACCAGGCCCTGATCGACCCGATGTCGCCCGAGCGCAAGCGGCGCATGTTCATGCTGCTGGTGCAGATGGGCTACAAGGAGATCGAGGTCGGCTTCCCGGCCGCGTCGCAGACCGACTACGACTTCATCCGCCAGCTGATCGAGCAGGACCTGATCCCGGACGACGTCACCATCCAGGTGCTGACCCAGTGCCGTGAGCACCTGATCGAGCGCACCTTCGAGTCGCTGCGCGGCGCCAAGCGGGCGATCGTCCACTTCTACAACTCGACGTCGGTGCTGCAGCGCCGGGTGGTCTTCGGGCTCGACAAGGACGGCATCACCGACATCGCGACCAGCGGCGCCCGGTTCTGCCAAAAGTACGCCGAGATCTACACGCCGGACACCGAGATCTTCTACGAGTACTCGCCGGAGTCCTACACGGGCACCGAGCTGGAGTACGCGCTGGAGGTCTGCTCGGCCGTCATCGACGTGATCGACCCCACCCCGGACCGGCCGCTGATCATCAACCTGCCGGCCACGGTCGAGATGGCCACCCCCAACGTGTACGCGGACTCGATCGAGTGGATGCACCGGCACCTGCCCCGGCGCGACTCGGTCGTGCTGTCCCTACACCCGCACAACGACCGGGGCACCGGCGTGGCCGCCGCCGAGCTGGGCCTGATGGCCGGCGCCGACCGCATCGAGGGCTGCCTGTTCGGCAACGGCGAGCGCACCGGCAACGTCGACCTGGTGACGCTGGGGCTGAACATGTTCTCCCAGGGCGTCGACCCGATGATCAACTTTGCCCAGATCGATGAGATCAAGCGGACCGTCGAGTACTGCAACCAGCTGCCCGTGCACGAGCGCCACCCGTACGTGGGCGATCTGGTCTACACCTCCTTCTCCGGCTCCCACCAGGACGCGATCAACAAGGGCTTCGCCTGGCTGAAGTCCGATGCGGACGAGGCCGGGGTGCCGGTCGACCGGTTCGCCTGGGGCGTGCCCTACCTGCCGATCGACCCCAAGGACGTGGGCCGCAGCTACGAGGCGGTCATCCGGGTCAACTCGCAGTCGGGCAAGGGCGGCGTGGCGTACATCATGAAGGAGGAGCACAACCTCGACATGCCGCGCCGGCTGCAGATCGAGTTCTCCGGGGTGGTGCAGCACCACACCGACGAGGAAGGCGGCGAGGTCAGCCCGCAGCAGATGTGGGACATCTTCGCGGCGGAGTACCTGGTCGAGCACCAGATGTCGACGGCATTCAAGATCGAGAGCTACTCGACGGCCACGGTGGACGGCAAGGTCGAGATCGACGTGGAGATCTTCCACCGGGGCGTACGCCGCCCGCTGCTCGGTGTCGGCAACGGCCCGATCGACGCGTTCGTGCAGGCCGTGAAGCCGCTGGACATCCAGGCTCGGGTGCTGGACTACAACGAGCACGCGCTCACCTCGGGTGGTGACGCGCAGGCCGCGGCGTACGTGGAGGTCGAGGTCGGCGACAAGGTGGTGTGGGGCGTGGGCATCGACGCCAACATCGTCAGCGCCTCGATCAAGGCCGTGACCAGCGCGATCAACCGCGCTCGCTGATTTCGGGGTCTCCCGCGCGCCGCTTTCCGCACCCGGCTTGGCGGCGCGCGGGATGATCCACTCACGGGTTATCGACCGGGACAGATCGGACGAGACGGCCTTAGTCTGAAGGAGTGCCCCTCCACACTCCTCGTTGGACTGTTATTCTCCTCTCCGCCGCCATCGGGTTGAGCGCCTGCCAGGGTGTTTCGATCGACGTGGGCCCCGCTCCCGGCGCGACCAAGACCACCAAGACGACCAAGCCCGCGAAAACCACCAAGCCCGCGCCCACCAAGACCGGTAAGCCCGGTTCGGGCGGCGGCGGGAGCAGCGCGACGGCCGAGGCGCAGCTCAAGAAGCTGACCGTGGCCAAGCCCGGCCCGATGAAGGGCTACAGCCGGGAGAAGTTCCCGCATTGGCGCAGCACCGGCGGCAACTGCGACGTGCGCGACTCGGTGCTCAAGCGCGACGGGAGCAAGGTGAAGCTCTCCGGCTGCAACGTGGTGGCCGGCACGTGGAAGAGCGTCTACGACGGCAAGACACTGTCGTCGCCGACCCTGGCCGACATCGACCACCTGGTGCCGCTGGCCAACGCCTGGCGGTCGGGCGCGTCCGCCTGGACAACCGCGAAGCGCGGCGACTTCGCCAACGATCTGGACGACCCGCAGCTGGTCACGGTGTCGGCGTCGTCGAACCGCTCGAAGGGCGACCAGGATCCATCGACCTGGAAGCCGACGGATACCAGCACGTGGTGTGGGTATGCGGAAGACTGGATCGCGGTGAAGACCCACTGGAAGCTGACGGTCACCACCGCCGAGAAGACCGCCCTCGACGACATGCTGAGGAAGTGCTGATGATCGACCCAGCCTCCGCCCCCGCCGGCACCACCGCACCCGCGTCCGACGCTGTCGGAGCGCCCGTTGCCGGCGGGTCCGCCGCCGACGCGGCTGCCTCCTCCGCCTCCTCCGCGGCTGGCGCCGGTCCCGCGCCGGAAATGTCCGGCCCGGGGGATAAATCGGATGGTGGGCTGCGTGCCGGGTCGGCAGCCGCGGCCGTCGCGGCGGAAATGCCGGGAGCCGGATCGACCGCGGGGGCGGCGGACGCGGTCGCCGCGACGGAGAAGACCGGCGCGGCGGAGAAGGCGGGCGCGGCGGAGAACGCCGGCGCGGCGGAGAACGCCGGCGCGGCGGAGAACGCCGGCGCGGCGGAGAACGCCGGCGCGGCGGAGAAGGCCGGCGGGGCGGAGAAGACCGGCGGGGCGGCGCGCGAAGGTCGGTCGTCCAAGGGCGAGCTCAAGACGAACATTACGGCCGGGCCCGGTGGGGTCATGACCGACGAGGTCGGCGTGATCACGGGGGACCTGACGCTGCGGACCGAGGCGGACGGCAACAAGGTGACCGTGCACGTGCAGTATCTCGAGGCCGACGAGTGGTACAAGGTCACCGGGGGCAAGGTGACGGTCAAGGATCCGGCCGACGCCGCGGCCATTCACAAGCTCGCGGTCGGTCTGCTCAATCGGCCCGAAGAAGGCTAGAGCCCGCGCTCTCACGGGCGCGGGCTCCGGGCGTACGGGCTCAGGGGTCTAAGCCGGCGCCGACGCCGGACGGCGACCCGCCACCTGCTCGTCCTCGACCACCGGGAAGTGGCACGCCGTCTGGTGCGAGGCCGGGTCGTCGAGCCGGGTGACCAGCGGCGGCTCCTCCGTCGCGCAGATGTCCTGCGCCTTCCAGCAACGGGTGCGGAAGCGGCATCCGGACGGCGGGTTGATCGGGCTCGGCACATCGCCGGTGAGCAGCACCCGCTCGCGCTGCGCCCGATCACGCCGCGCGGGGTCGGGCACCGGGACCGCCGACATCAGGGCGACCGTGTACGGGTGACGCGGGTTCCGGTAGAGGTCGTCGCGCTCGGCGATCTCCACCACCTTGCCCAGGTACATCACCGCGACCCGGTCGGAGATGTGCCGTACCACCGACAGGTCGTGCGCGATGAAGACGTAGGTCAGGTCGAACTCGCTCTGCAGGTCGTCGAGGAGGTTGACGACCTGCGCCTGGATCGAGACGTCGAGCGCCGAGACGGGCTCGTCGGCAATGATCATCTTGGGCCGCAGGGCCAGCGCGCGGGCGATGCCGATGCGCTGGCGCTGACCGCCGGAGAACTCGTGCGGGTACCGGTTGTAGTGCTCGGGGTTGAGGCCGACCAGCTCGAGCAGCTCCTGCACGGCCTTCTTGGTGCCCTGCGGCGTCGGGATGCTCTGGATCTGCAGCGGCGCCGCGATGATCGAGCCGACCGTGTGCCGCGGGTTCAGCGACGAGTACGGGTCCTGGAAGATCATCTGGACGTCGCGACGCAGCGGCCGCATCTGGGTCACCGACTTGTGCGTGATGTCCTTGCCGTCAAAGACGATCTTGCCACCGGTCGGCTCCAGGATCCGGCTGAAGAGCCGGCCCGTGGTCGACTTGCCGCAGCCGGACTCGCCGACCAGGCCGAGCGTCTCGCCCGCCTTCACCTGAAGGTCGATGCCGTCCACCGCGCGCACGGCGCCGACCTGCCGCTTGAGCAGGCCCTTGGTGATCGGGAAGTGCTTCTCGAGCCCCGACACCTCGAGCAGGTTCTCGCTCATCGTTGTTCAACTCCGCTCACAGGTTCGGTAGCACTTCCTCGTGGAAGATCTTGGTGCGATCCTCCGCGGGCAGGTGGCAGGCGACCAGGTGCCCGGCACTGTGGCCATCGGGGCGCAGTTGTGGCACCTCGGTGAAGGACCGGTTGCCGTTGCGGCCCGCGTACGGGCAGCGCGGGTTGAAGGCGCAGCCCTTCGGCAGGTTGATCAGGCTGGGCGGGGTGCCCTTGACCGGGGTGAGCCGCTCACGGACGTCACGGTCGAGGCGGGGCATCGAGCCGAGCAGACCCCAGGTGTAGGGGTGCTGCGGGTTCTTGAAGACATCGAGGGCCGGGCCCTTCTCGATGACCTTTCCGCCGTACATGACCAGGACGTCGTCGGCCAGCTCGGCCACCACGCCCAGGTCGTGGGTGATCATGATGACCGCCGAGCCGAACTCCTCCTGCAGGTCCCGGATCAGGTCCAGGATCTGCGCCTGCACCGTGACGTCGAGGGCCGTGGTCGGCTCGTCCGCGATCAGCAGCGCCGGGTCGTTGACCAGCGCCATCGCGATCATGGCGCGCTGCCGCATGCCGCCCGAGAACTGGTGGGCGTAGTCGTTGAAGCGCCGCTCCGGCTGCGGGATGCCGACCCGGGCGAGCATGTCGATCGCCCGCTCACGGGCGACCTTCTTGTTCGCGTTCGGGTGGTGGACCCGATAGGCCTCGACGATCTGCGACCCGACGGTGAAGTACGGGTGCATGGCGCTCAGCGGGTCCTGGAAGATCATCGCCATCTTGCCGCCGCGGAGCAGGCGCACCTGCTCGTCGGTGGCGGTGACCAGTTCCTGGTCGTCGAGCCAGATCTCGCCGGTGACCTTGGCGTTGCTCCGGGTGCGGTGCAGGCCGAGGACCGCCAGCGAGGTCACGCTCTTGCCGGAGCCGGACTCGCCGACGATGCCGAGCGTCTTGCCCTTCTCCAGGGTGAACGCCGAGCCGGTGACCGCCTGGACGATGCCGTCGTCGGTCTCGAACCGGACGTTGAGGTCCTTCACTTCGAGGAACGGTCGCGGGGTGACGGAGCCGATGGACAACGTGGCCTCCTCAGCCCAGCCGCACACGCGGGTCGATGACGCCGTACAGCAGGTCGACGATCAGGTTCATGATGACGATGAAGAACGCGGCGAACAGCGTGACGCCCAGGATCACCGGCAGGTCGCTGGTGCGGATGCCGTTGAGGGCGTAGTAGCCGAGGCCACGCAGGTTGTAGACGGCCTCGGTGAGGACCGCGCCGCCGAGCAGCGCGCCGAGGTCGAGGCCGAAGACGGTGACCAGCGGGGTCAGGCCGGAGCGCAGACCGTGCTTGCCGATGACCGTACGCTCGCGCAGGCCCTTGGCCCGGGCGGTGCGGATGTAGTCCTCACCCAGGGTCTCGAGCATGTTGGCCCGGGTCAGCCGGGCGTAGGTCGCGGCGAACAGGAACGCCAGCGTGATCCACGGCAGGATCAGGCCGGTGAACCAGTCCCACGGGTTCTCCGTGAACGGCGTGAAGCTCGGGTTCGGCCAGCCCAGCCAGTACACGAAGATGCTCAGCGAGAGCAGGCCGGTGAAGTAGATCGGCAACGAGACGCCGGCCAGGGCGATCGTCATCACCGATCTGTCCCAGATCGAGCCGCGTCGCAGAGCCGAGATGACACCGAAGATGACGCCCATCAGTACCCACAGCACGGCGGCGCCGATGGCGAGGGAGACGGTGACCGGGAGGGCGTCCAACAGCAGCGGCCACACCTCCTGGTTGGTCTTGAACGAGTAGCCGAGGCAGGGGGCGGCGCAGTGCGTGGTGTCCGTGCCGTTGGTGTAATCCCGGCCGACGACCAGGCCGCTCAGGAACTTGCCGTACTGAACCAGAATCGGGTCGTTGAGCCCGAGCTTGGTCCGGATGCCTTCGATCGCCACCGGATCGGCCTGCTTGCCGAGATACAGCAGCGCGGGATCGCTGCCGGTGGCCTTGGGCACCAGGAAGAAGACGCAGAAGGTCACGAACGTGACCACAAGCAGCGTCACGACGGAGTTGAACAGCCGCCGGATGAGGTAAGCCAGCACGACTTTCGGCCGAATACCGGGCGGGTGCCGAGCTCTTGCGAACCCGGCACCCGCCCGGAGGGGCGGCCTTCACCTGCCCTTCGATCTACCCGTTGTTGCTGGAGCGACCGGGTACTACTTGCCGTCGCTGACACCGATCGACGCGAAGTCGACCATCGCCAGACCCTGGTGGAAGTACACGTTCGTCAGCCGCGGGTTGTAGTAGTTGAGCGCCTTGTCGAAGACGAAGGGCACGAAGTAGTAGCCGTCCATGACCTTCATGTTCGCCTGCTGGTAGTCAGCAGCCGCCGCCTTCGCGTCCTTCTCGGCGAGACCCTTGGTGAACAGGTCGTTGATCGCCGGGTCGTCGATCTCGGGCAGGTTGTAGTTACCGGTCTTGGCGATGAACGAGCCCATCGCGATCGGGGCCAGGTAGCCGTAGCCGGTGGGGAAGTCGGCGCCCCAGCCGGCGATCATGATGCCGTAGCCCTTGGCCTTCACGACCGCCGGCGAGCCGACGACCGAGGCGACGTTCTTGCCGTCGTACTGCTCGATCGAGGCGTTGATGTTCACGGCCTTGAGCGCCGCCTGGAGGGCGGTCGCGGTCGCGACCTCGGCCGGCTTGTTGTTCCGGACCGCGATCTTGGTGTCGAAGCCGTTCGGCTTGCCACAGGCCTGGAGAGCGGCCTTCGCCTTGTCGAGCTGCGGCTTGCCCTGGGCGCGACCGTACGGGTCGTACTTCGGGTCGGCGCCGAGGATGTTCGGCGGCAGCATGTTCGTGGCGATGTCACCACCGGCCACCGGGCCACCGCGAGCGGTCTGCAGCGTCGTCGGGTCGGACGCGTAGATGACCGCCTTGCGGCACTCGATGTTGTCGAACGGCGCGACCTTGGTGCCCAGGGCCGCGTACCGGATGAAGCCGTTGTTGGGGTTGTACGCGGTTGCCTTGAGCTTGTCGTTCGTCAGGATCTGCGTACGCGCCTGGGTCTGCACACCGCTCTGGCTCACGTCCAGGTCGGCGGTGCCGGCGATCAGGCGGGAGTCCATGTCGTCGGCGTTGGTCGTGATCGTCAGGACGATCTTGTCAACCAGCTGCTTGCGGTTCGGGTCGGTCGACGCGTCCCAATTGGTGTTGGGAACCAGCGTCGCGCCCTTGCCCGGCTCGATGCTCTGGAACTTGTACGGGCCCGAGGAGGCCGGCGCGAGGGCGTACTTGTCGCCGGTGTCCCGCTTCTGCGGTACCGGAGCGCCGCCCGGGAGGGCCAGCTCGTACGGGAAGTTCGCGTTCGGCGCCTTGAGGTGGAAGATGATCGTCGAGTCGTCCGGCGTCTCGACGGTCTTCAGGCCCAGCTTGTTCGGGTCCTTGTCCTTGTACGGACCCGGGTAGCTCTGGCCCTGGTCGAGTTCCTCGATCAGGTACAGCGGGCCGCCGGGAACGACGTCCTGAGCGAAGATGCGCTCGATGCCGTACTTGATGTCCTTCGAGGTGATCGGCGACCCGTCGTCGAACTTGAGGCCGCTCTTCAGCTTGAACGTGTAGGTCTTGCCGTCCGCGCTGACCTCCGGGGCCGCCTGGGCCAGGTCCGGGGACAGAATCAGACCGTCCTGGCCGGGCTTCGGCGTGTAGGTCATGAGCGTCCGGCTGTAGAGCCGGTTCATGTCGATCGTCCAGGCGTAGTACGAGATCGCCGGGTCGAACGAGTCGGCGTCCTGCGGGCTCCAGAAGTTGAGCGTGCCGCCCTTCTTGTCGCTCGCGTTGGCGACGTTGGTCGCCACCGAGTTGAAGGCCGCACCCGAGCTCGAGTTGCCGTTGCTGTTCTTGTCATCCGAACCGCCACCGCATGCGGCGGTCAGTCCCAATGTGACGGCGGCCGTGGCGGCCACCATCACCTTCGTCTTGCCTGCCACCAAAACTCCTACCTCCTCGAACGGCGACCTGCGGGGTGTCGCCGAGATTCATGCGATGGAACCGCTGCGGATCCCAGAACGTCGTTCAGCGGGCCTTCGGGTCGAGTGCGTCCCGGAGACCGTCGCCGAACAGGTTGAACGCCAGCACGGTGATGAAGATCATCGCGCCGGGAATGATCATGAACATCGGGTCGTACCGATAGAACTGGAGAGCATCCGAGAGCATGCCGCCCCAGGAGGGGTACGGCGGCGGGATACCGACGCCGAGGAAGCTCAAGGCCGCCTCGGTCAGAATGTTGGTCGGGATGATCAGCGTCGTGTAGACGAGGATCGGCGCCGCCAGGTTCGGCAGCATTTCGCGGAACAGGATGCGCGGCGAGCGCGCGCCCAGACTTCGCGAGGCTTCGACGAACTCTCGCTCGCGGAGCGAGAGCGTCTGCCCGCGGACGATGCGACCGATGTACGGCCAGCCGAAGAACCCGATCACGGCAATCAGCACGAAGGTGCGTGACCAGCGTGGGCCGAGCCCGAACGAGGTGGCCGGCAGCACCGAGACCAGCGCGATCGAGAAGAGCAGCTGCGGGAACGCGAGCAGGAAGTCCATGATGCGGCTGACGATCGAGTCGACCCAGCCGCCGATGAAGCCGGCGGCCATGCCGAACAGCACGCCGAGGATCGTCGACACGAAGGCGGAGAGGAACGCGACGGTCAGCGTCGTCTGCGCGCCGTAGACGATCCGGCTGAAGATGTCCCGCCCGTTGACCGGCTCGACGCCCAGGATGTAGTCCTTCGAGATGCCACCGAGGTGCCCGATCGGCAAGCCGAGCGTCGGGTCGATCTTCTCGTTGTGGTACTCGTCGAACGGATGCCCGAGCAGCTTGATCAGCAGCGGGGCGATGAAGGCGATCACGACCAGGACGATGATGACGATGCCGCCGCCGACCGCAACCCGGTCCTTCTTGAGACGACGCCAGGCGATCTGCTTCAGCGATCGACCGGCGACCGCGGCTTCGCCCCTATCCCGCTCCACAGCCGCATCGGCGACGGGCGTCGTCGTCTCATCGGAGATTGACGCCTCCGGGCCAAGCGACATCTAGCGCCGGTCCTCTCCCGGTCTCCGGGGCGAAGCGGGCGCTCACAGCCAGCGGCACGCCGCATGCGGGCGGGCCGGGGGCGATGGCTACCCGCAGCGTCCGGCAACCGATCGGTTGTCTCGTGCCTCGAGTGCCGACCCTCGTCGCGACGGTCAGATGAGCCCGCGCCACGAAGGCACTCGACGGCGGGGGTGCCGCCATCGCAAGGAACATTCACCTAATGCGGTGCCTCGGTCAAGTTCACCGACCGCACACGGACAGTTCCGTGTCTCCCTCGTGATGTGGCTGTGACCTATGGCGCCGACCAAACGGAAACTACCGCGTTAGATGGTCGGCATAGAGCTAATTCGGACTAAATCACTAGCGTGGCGTTACGGCCACGTTACGCGATGTAGATCTATATTGCTCTACGTCCTTCGAACGCACGACCCAGAGTGATCTCATCGGCGTATTCGAGGTCGCCGCCCACCGGCAGGCCGCTCGCCAGCCGGGTGACCGAGATCCCCATGGGTTTGACCATCAACGCCAGATAGGTGGCGGTCGCCTCACCCTCCGTGTTCGGGTCGGTGGCGAGAATCAACTCCTTGACCTCGCCCGTCCCCAGCCGGAGAAGCAACTCCCGGATGCGCAGGTTGTCCGGACCCACGCCCTCCAGCGGATTGATCGCCCCGCCGAGCACGTGGTAGCGCCCACGGAACTCGCCGGTCCGCTCGATCGCGACGACGTCCTTGGGCTCCTCCACCACACACAACACCTCGTTGGTACGGCGGGTGTCGCGGCAGACCCGGCACTGATCCGACTCGGCCACGTTGAAGCAGGTCGTACAGAAGCGGACCAGCTCCTTCACCTTCCGCAGCGCGGTGGCGAGCCGGTTGACGTCGGCCGGGTCGGCCGAGAGGACGTGAAAGGCGATCCGCTGGGCGCTCTTGGGCCCGACACCCGGGAGGCGGCCCAGCTCGTCGATCAGGTCCTGGATGGCGCCCTCGTACACCGGATCAGAACCCCGGAATGCCGAGGCCGCCGCCGAGGCCGCCGGTGGCCGGGCCCATCTTGGCCTCGGCCAGCTCGCGCTGGGACTCGGCCGCGTTGCGGATCGCGGCGAGCACGAGGTCTTCCAGCGACTCGACGTCCTCCGGGTCGACCGCCTTGGGGTCGATGCGCACAGAGCTGACCTCACCGAGCCCGGTCATGACGACGCTGACCAGCCCGCCGCCGGCGCTGCCGGTCACCTCGGCCGCGGCCAGCTCGGCCTGCGCCTGAGCGACCTGCTGCTGCATCTTCTGCGCCTGCTTCATCAGCTGCTGCATGTTCGGCTGTCCACCGGGGCGCATGATCGCTCCTCAAATAAAAGTCACCGGTCGTCTGCACGGCCATCGATACCCCGCGGCCGGTCCATGTCAATCGCCGCCCAGCGTAGCCGCCTAACCGGCACCATCGGCCACACGCCACCCAGCGCCGGCCCAGCTCTCGGCAATCTTCTCGAGCCCCACAACGTCCGCCCTAGCTCTCACCGATCTTCTCGGCGCCCAGAACCTCCTGGAGCAGGCGCATGGCCTGTTGCTCGCCGCTCTCGCGGGCGGTCTTCTCGTCGATCACGTCGTCGAGCGGCTCGTCGCCGGGGTCGAAGCCCTCGAAGTTCGCCGCCCTGCCCGGCGGCGCGCCTGCCGCCGGTGGGCCGTCGAACTCGGGGTCGTAGGGCGCTTCCTCGGTCGGCGAACCATCGGACCACGCCGACGGGGAAGGCGCTGCCGCCGGTGGCGTGACGGCCGGCCGAGCGCCACTCTGCCGGGCCGCCGCCGCGGCGCGGGCACCGGCCGCGGCGGCGCGGGCGGCGGCGAGGCCGCTTCCGGCACTGGCCGCGCGCGGGGGCACCGGCGCGGCGGGCATCGTGCGGGCCGCGGGCGCAGCAGGCGTCGTGGGGACCGCGGCCGGAGCGGGCGTCGCGGGGGCCGCCGCCGCGGCGGGCGTCGCGGGAGCCGCCGCCGCAGCGGGCATCGCGGGAGCCGCCGCCGCAGCGGGCATCGCGGGAGCCGCCGCCGCAGCCGGCGTCGCGGGAGCCGCCGCCGCGGCAGGCACCGCGAGGCCAGCCGGAGCGGCGGATACCGTCGGACCGCCAGGGGCCCGGGACACAGTCGGGCCGACAGGCGGGTTGGGCGCCGCGTGGGTGGCAGGCGCGGCCGAGGCAGCGGGCGCGCCGGGCGCGAAGGCAGAAGCTGACGCGGCCGAGGCAGGCGTGGCTGCACCCGCGCCGAAGCCGGCCGTAGCGGCAGGCACGGCGGTAATGCCACCTGGCAGCGTGGTCCCAGCAGACGAGGCGGCTACGGCATCGCGAGCAGCGTGGGCCGGTGCGGCTCGTAGCGGCTCGGTCGGCTCGTCGGCGGCCGACACCGTCGACGCGGTCGACGCGTTCGGCGCGGTCGTGGCGGTCGAGGCGGTCGTGGCGGTCGACGCGGTGGGCGAACCTATCGGGCGGACCTCGGGCCAGTCCTCTTCCTCCTCCTCGACCGGAGGCCCCGTCGTCGGGGTGGTCGCGGCGGAGCCGCCTGGTTTGGCCGGCTCTGGCCAGTCGTCGTCGCCGGAGGAGGACGTGGACTCGGTCTCCTGGCGGCGGCTCTGGGCCGGACGGGCGGCGGCCGCGTGGGACTGCTGGGCGCCCGGGTTCATGGGTGCCTGGCGGCCCTGGCGGACTCCGGAGTACTCGGGCGTGCCGCCGCGGGCGGAGTCGGCGCCGTTGCGGTCGGCGGGCGCGCCTCCACCACGCGGGGCGGGCGGCATGGCGCCGTCGCCGGCGGTCTCGCAGCTGATCTCCCAGCGGCCGCCGAGCGCCTCGTAGAGGGCCCGTGCCACCTCGGACGCGCCGTTCGTGGCCATCTCGGCCAGCCGCGCCGAGCGGAAGATGAGCACCACCGTCCGGCCGTCGAAGTCACGCACGACGGCGTCGATGAGAAGGGCGGCGAGGCGCTTGTTCTGACGACGGATCGCGCTGACGATCTCGGGCCAGACCTCGCGGACGTTGGCGGCGGTCAGTTTCCCGGAAGGAGGCTCGACCGCGGCGGCGCCGGGCTCCTCGGGAGCGTCGGGCAGAACGCCGGGAGGCTCCGGGCGGCTGCGCTGAGCGGGGCGCGACGGCTCAGCGGCCGTGGCGGGAGCGGGAGCGGGCGGGGCGGGCCGGGCGGGCGCAGGTGTCGCGGCGGGCCGGGCGGGCCCAGGTGTCGAGGCCGACTGGGCGGCGGAAGGGCTCGCGGGAGTCGGGGCGGACGCCGACGCGGCGGGCTCGGAGCGGCGAGCGGGAGCCGGCGCGCTCTCGTAGGCGTCGGGCTCCGGTTCGTCATCCCACGGCGGCTCGTCGTCGTAGTACTCAGGCTCGGACGTCGCGGCCGTCGGCGAAGTGGGCACGGCCGACACGGGCGCGGATGCCGCAGGCGCAGCAGAAACAGGAGCGGAAACCGCGGGCGCAGCGGAAACCGGCGCAGGAGCCGCGGGCGCGCCGGAACCGGGCGCGGAAGCTGCGGGCGCAGCGGAAACGGGCGCGGATGCCGCAGGCTCGGCAGAAACGGGCGCAGCGGAGACGGGCGCGGCGGAAACGGGCGCGGCGGAAACGGGCGCGGCGGAAACGGGCGCCGTTGCGACCTCGGCGGCGGGAGCGGCCGGAGCCTCAGCGGCGGAAACGGTCGGGGCCTCGGCGGCGGCGGCCGGGCGCCGGCCGGTGTTGGCCGTAGGCGAACGGCGACTTGCCGCGGCCGCGGCGGCTCGGGCCGCGGACAGACCACCGCCACCGCCACCCCCACCCGCGGCGGCGGGGCTCGGCGCCGGATCGTCGGCGGGCGATGGTGGGGCGGACGTCACCACGGCCGGCGGGAGCGGGGCGGGAGCTTCATCGCGTACGGCCGGGGCGTCACCGCTCAGCGTGAGCCGCCGCTCCATGCGCTCCAAGCGCTGCAACAGCGCGCCCGTCGAGTCTTCCGCTCCGGGCAGCAGCATGCGGGCCGTGATCAGCTCCAGCAGGAGCCGGGGGGCCGTCGTGCCGCGCATGTCGACCAGGCCGTTGTGCACGATGTCGGCGCAGCGGGAAAGGGTCGCCTGGCCCAAGCGGGCCGCCTGCGCGCTCATCGTCTCGAGCTGGTCGGCCGGGCCGTCGATCAGGCCCTTGGACACCGCGTCGGGCACCTGCTGCAGCACGATCAGGTCGCGGAAGCGCTCGAGCAGGTCGGACGCGAACCGGCGGGGATCATGGCCGGCCTCGGCGACGCGGTCGATCGTCTCGTACGCCGCGGCGCCGTCGCCGGCCGCGATCGCGTCGCACATGTCGTCGATCAGGGTGACGTCGGTGACGCCGAGCAGGGCGACCGCGCGCGAGTAGGACACGCCCTCGGGGCCGGCGCCGGCGATCAGCTGGTCGAGCACCGACAACGTGTCGCGCGCGCTGCCGCCGCCGGCCCGGACCACCAGCGGGAAGACGGCCGGCTCGACGTGGATGCCCTCGGCGTCGGTGAGCTGCTGGAGGTACGGCCGGAGCACCGCCGGCGGGATCAGCCGGAAGGGGTAGTGATGGGTGCGGGACCGGATCGTGCCGAGCACCTTCTCCGGCTCGGTGGTCGCGAAGATGAACTTCACGTAGTCGGGCGGCTCCTCGACCAGCTTGAGCAGCGCGTTGAAGCCGGCCGACGAGACCATGTGCGCCTCGTCGATGACGTAGATCTTGTAGCGGCTGTTGGCCGGCGCGAAGAACGCCTTTTCCCGCAGCTCACGCGCGTCGTCGACGCCACCGTGGCTGGCCGCGTCGATCTCGATGACGTCGATCGAGCCGGCGCCGTCGTTGGCCAGCGAGCGGCAGGACGCGCACACCCCGCACGGCTCGGGCGTGGGACCCTGCTCACAGTTGAGCGAGCGGGCCAGGATGCGCGCGCTCGACGTCTTGCCACAGCCACGTGGGCCGGAGAAGAGGTAGGCGTGGTGGAGCCGCCCGCTGCGCAGGGCCTGCGACAACGGCTCGGTGACGTGCTCCTGCCCGATGACCTCGGCGAACGTGCGCGGACGGTACTTGCGGTATAGCGCGAGTGCCACTACCCCTCCTCAACGACCGGGCCATTCTCCGTCGGGGGTACGACAAGAACAAAGTCGCTCTGGGGTGGCACGTGTGCCAGGAATGAAAGGACCCCCCGTGCACCCGTCAGAGCCCGCTTATCCTTGCTGCCTTCCGGCCCTGGGGAGGTTCACGAGATACACGCCGCACGAGGGGCTGACCAAGAGCGTACCCGTCGCCGGAAAGCCGTGAGCGCCGACCCGCACGCAACCGTGGCCCCGGATGTCTGTATCCTGGCCGACGGAGGATTCGCCTAGAGGCCTAGGGCGCACGCTTGGAAAGCGTGTTGGGTTCACACCCTCACGAGTTCGAATCTCGTATCCTCCGCCACCCTGAGCAGGGCAAACATGGTGAGGCCGGACCCGAAGGTCCGGCCTTCCGTCTGTCTCCGTCTCAGTTTCCGTCTCACTACCGACCTGGCTACGCCGCTCCCTCCGTAACTTCGTCTCGCTCGCGGGTCGCGACGTACCTCGGGTGTGCACCGCAACTGCGGTCGTGCCCCTGGTCCTCGGTCCCCGGTCTGGGCCTCAGATGGGTGAATCTTCGCGACATGGGCTGTTGATCGCCATGCGAAATCATCCGGTCAGTAGGCACATGTGGCCAGACGAAGGTTCATCATGGCGCAAAGCGGGCCTACGGTAGGAGCCCGTTGCACTGCCACCAAAAGGTCGGACGTCAGCCTTGGATACAACGATCACGCTCTACAAGCTGCGCGACAGTCTCGACCGCGAAAGTTGGGGACTTCGGGCATCCGCAGATTCTTACAAGAAGCTCGAAACACGACCGATTGACGGCGTAGATGCACAGCTATTGGTAAAGTACGCGGAGCCTAAGGCACCCGAGTGGCAAGAGGATCTGCTATCGATAGCCGACCACGCGGACTTGTCAAAGCTCCAGAACGGTGCCACCGGTGCGCTACTTCTTGTCAAGTTCAAGGACTACCGCTTCATCATTGCGTATGGAGTTGGTCGGCACGCCATAGAATCGGATTCCATCGAACAAGGGTTCGGACTACGCGTCGCCGCAAGCGTGATCGAGCCAACTAGAATTCGAGCTGCGTTTACCCGCAAACCAGGCGCTCACGGTCGTACCTCCTACGTAGCTATGCCAGAAGCCGGACCTCTTTACCATCTTGGAATCGAGCCCTCTGAAGATTTAATCCGTGAAATGGAAGGGAAGCCCGCCGAAGCATTTGGGCGAGGGGTATCGGGCGGCGACACTCTCCGCTTAAGCGTGAAAGATTTCAGCCTCAGAGGACTCGGGCCGAAGCTCAAGGAAGTCGTCGATGCTTACCTGTCCGATAAATATAGAGTGCATTATCCTTTCATCGACTACTATCGCCGATTGAACCGGGGAGAGGTGACGCTCCGCTCCACGCTTGACGAGATGCTGGAAAGCCAGATACTGGCTCCCTCAAACACCGTTGACTACGGCTCGCCTGTCAGCGACCCGCGACTGCTTCCTGATTACTACGTCCTTCGCTACAAGTCGTCCTACTCATCACGAATGACGTACCTCGACTCCGACAACGTTACGGCCAAGTTGGCCACGTGGGGGGTCCGTCACCCACTCTCCGAAGTCAAGGTACTAGGACTACTGGAGAACGCAGAGGGCCCCATCTCGGAACACCGCCTTCGAGCATATACAGTCGCGGAGATTTCCCTTGATGGCCGATCGTATGCCATCTCAGAAGGGTCTTGGTATGAGATCGACGCGAACAATCTTGAGTCGATAGAAAGGGCACTGTCTCTTATACCTGAGCTGGACCCTAAAGCTATCGGCATCCGTCCGTGGCAACCAAAGCACCGAATAGAGGGCCACTACAACCGCGACCTGGCAAGGTGGTGCGGAGGCACACTGATGGACGCCAAAAACTTCATGATTGGCGGCCCTCATCAAAAGATCGAGGTATGCGATGTGCTTTCGCCACAACGCGACCTGATCTGCGTAAAGAAGGCAACGAGCGCTTCCGAACTTTCCCACTTGTTTTCACAGGGACTTACGTCAGCACAGCTGCTGGTTCGAGATTTCGAGGGTTACCGAGATCGAGTCCGGGCGCACCTAGTACCTAGCGAGGCCGGGCTTCCTTTCGACAGAGGCCAGTGGCGTATCGTTTATGCAATTGCGACAAGGAAGCCCGGACCCCTACGTAGGTCTTTGTTCTTCTTCTCGAAGATCAACTTGGAGCGGACGGCCGTTCTCCTGCGCGACATCGGCATCGATGTCGCGGTCGTTCGGATTCCCTACATGCAATCAAATGAGCAGCTAACGATATTCTGAAGAGAACGCTGAAGACCCCGGCTCGCTAACTGATTCGCCTCACGCTATGACGCCGTCTGGCTGACCTCGACAGTGCCGCACCTCCCGGCCTCGCCTCCTGAGCTCGTCGTTGAACTGGATTCGGTGCATCCGACTCCCATATAAGGCCACCGACGCGGCTGGCGATGTCAGCACGAACAGGATCAGTCACGTGCTGGTAACGGGCGGCCATGCCGGTCGTTGCCCAGCCCATCACATCCATGGCAGCGCGCTCCTGAACCCCAAGGACCATCAGCACGGTTGCCGCCGTGTGCCGCGCGTCGTGAAGCCGACCGTCCCGGACCCCCGCCCCCTTCAGGAGCTTCTTCCATTCGTGGTAATCGGTATTCGGGTTGAGCGGGCGACCAGTCGGGGTAGTGAACACCCAATCGCCTTCGTCCCAGAGCTGGGCGGCTTTCCGCCGCTCAGCATCCTGTACCTCCTTGTGCTCCCGCAAGAGCTGCACCACGCTCGCCGGCAGGCCGATCACGCGGCGTCCGGCGGCCGATTTTGTGTCGTCGGTGTCCTCGTTCACGTGCTTTCGCTGAGGGCAGTAACCGGCCTTCTTGCCGCACGGCTTGTCCGCGCATCCGTGCTCGTACTTCGGCCTGAGCCGATTGCGACGAACACGCAGCGCCTGCTTGTCGAGATCGAGGTGATCCCATTTCAAGCCAAGCGCCTCTCCCTGACGCAGTCCAAGCGCCAGCGCAATAGCCCATCGGGCGCGGTTCCGGCGCTCTCCGGCCGCCAGGAGGATGCTCTGCACCTCCGCCACCGAATACGGCTCCACCTCGATCATCGTGAGACGGGGCGACTTAGCAAGACTCGCTGGATTGTGGGTGAGATGCCCCCGCCGCATCGCCTCGTTCAGCGCGGTTCGCAGCGTCCGGAAAGCCTGGTGTGCGGTCGCGGGCTTGCTGCCGTTCTCTTGCATCCGGCGCGTCAACTTCTCGATGTGCTCGGGCGTGAGCTTCTCAAGCCGGTGTGCTCCGATACCGGGGTTGAGATGGACGTAGACGGCAACGCGGTAGCCGGAAGTCGTGTTCGCCTTGACCGACGGAGCGGCGATGTTCTCGACCCAGTAGGTCAACCACTTCTCGACTGTCCACGACGAGCCTGCCTTTCGCACGCGGCCCGAATCGCGTTCCTTTTCCAGCTTCCGGACGGCAATTATCACCTCCGCTTCGGTCTTGCGCTCGACGTGCCGCCTGTCCGGCTTCCCGTCGTCGCGGACGCCCATCGTGACCCGGCCGTGCCATTTTCCGTCGGTGCCTTGGTAGATGCTCGATGCACCGTTTGGTTTGCGCTTCATCGATTCCCTTTCAGGCGGCGGCCGGAAGCTGAATATTCTGGTGGCGAAGTCGGCTTACGTATTCGGTCAGACAGTCAGCGGGAATGCGGCGCAGTCGGCCGATAGTGACGGACTCGATCTCGCCGCTGGAAACGAGCGCGTACATGAGCGTTCGGCCGATGCCGAGTCGCTGTGCAGCCTGCTCGATCGTGAGAACAAGGGGGGTGGCGTCGGTGGCCATTGAGGTTCGCTCCTGGGTCGACGTGGCGAGGGGTATTCGGTGCCTTCACGCGGTCGCTGAGGCTCTGGCGCGTAGTCGGAGCCTCGGGACGTAGGTGCGTCGTGTGGTTGCTACAGGAGAGCTAGAACGGCCCGCTGAGCGCCGTGGAAGCAAGATCTCGGGCAGCCGTAGGTGGAGCCATGCGCCGATGGGTCTGCGTGGCTCTCAGCGGGCCGTTCTGTCAGGGTGTGCCGCCCGGGGCGGGCATGCCGTACCAGCCGTACCAGCCGTACCAATGCAGGTCAGGGGCGGTACGGCTTGTCGGGCCGGTACGGGTCAAGCCGTACCAGTGGCGTCGGCCTCGGGCGGCGGGGGCATCTCGTCGAAGGGTGCCTGGTACGGCTTGAGGCGTACCACGTTGTCGAGCCGTACCGGCTCTGAGCTGCTCTGGGACGGCTGGTACGGCTGGTACGGCTCCGCCTCATCCTCCGGCGTGTAGCGCTGCCACGCGTCGGAGAACGCGACCTTTCGGTATCCCTTGGCCTGCCCGAGCGGCGGGGCGAACCGAATCGTGTCGGGCCGGATCTCGTACTCGCGCAGCAGCGCGCCGAGCTTCATGGCGGTCAGCCCGGTCCCGCCATACTCGGCCCACGGTGCCTCGGGGTCGGCCTTCAGCCGGTCCAGGAGCACAGCGGTCGGTACGGCGTCCGCCTCCCCGAACGCGGCCCGGCAGTCGGTCAGCAGCCGGATCCGGTCGGAGGCGACGGTGTTGCTGTCGCGTTCGGCCGTGAGCACCTCGGCCGCATGCCGCCCCCGGTCGGGCCAATCGCCTCCGGCGAGATCGGCGACCGCGATCAGCGGTTCCCACGTGTCGGCCGCCCGGTCCTCAAGCGGCATGTCCGGCTCGGCCTTCTCCAGCGCGGGAAGATGGCCGGACAGCCATTCGGTCAGGTCGTTGGCGAGCTGCCGCAGCTCCGGCCCGTCGCGCCGGTTGCGGTACGGCTTGACCTGCTCGCCCGGTCCACGGCGACGCATCCGGATGACCACGGCCCGATCCTCGATCGTGTCCGGCATCTGCCCGATACCGGCGAGCGCGGCCATGGCGAACGTGGCGATCTTGTCCACCCGGTTGCGGGCGTTGTCCCACCGGATCGTGGGCCGATTCCGCTGGTGACCGGCGTTGAGCAGGCCGCGCAGCTCCTCGTTCGCTTCGGCCTGTTTGCCGCCGAAGATCGTGTCGGCCTCGTCGACCAGCAGGGTCGGCGGGTCATCGTTGCCGATCGACCGGTACACAGCAGCGGTCGAGGCGTTGACGGTCATCAGCGGGTTGCGGCAGGTGCCTTCCACCACGTCGAGCAGGCGAGACTTCCCGCACCGCTTTTCGGGTGCCCGGATGACCAGGCGGGGCGCGTGCGCCCACGCCGAGATGGCGTGCGTAGCGGCGATCCACAACACCACGGCGTCGGTGGCCTCCGGGGAGGGAAGGATGACGTAGCGGGTCAGGATCTCGTGTAGCCGGTCGAGGATGGCGGTTCCCTCGATGATCCGGTGCGGGCGGGTCATGCGGCGATCCCTTCGGTAGCAACAGATTCCGCGCGGAATCCGCCGAGAATGGCGGCGCGGGTGTCGCGGTGGCTCTGTCCCGCCGCACGTCCGGCAGCGTTGAGAGCGGCGTAGGCGTCGGCGGCGGTGAGCGCTCCGGCGGCGACCATGCGGGCCACGCCCCGGGCCGCGCCGTACAACGTGGTCCGGCGAGTGCCCTCGGGGGCGCGGGCTACCGCGTCGAGGTTGGCGGCCAGTAGGGCGGCCGGATCCGTGATGCCCCGCCCGTTGCCGATCGGGGTGACGGTGGCGGCCGGGGCTGAGGCTGCCTCGTTTGGCCGGCACAGCTCCACCAGCGGCGGGGGCATCTCCGTCACTGGCCAGTTCCCGACCGGCCGGTACGGCTGCCGGGTGCCCGGGTGGATCGAGGGTGGGGCGACGACGTATCCGCCGTCGGCCTTGATGTCGATGCCCTGGTGTCCGCGCAGTTTGGCGGCCAGCTTGATCCCGGGGTGGCGGTAGTACAGGTGCCAGCCACCGGAACCGGTCCGCACGCACCGGGTGGGCGGCATCAGGTCGGTCAGCACTCGGCCGCCGTTGCGGGGGTCGATGTCGACCACGGCCACGCCGCAGATGCGGCCGGTCCGGATGGCGAGCAGGCCACCGGGAACGGCCCGATGCTGTGCCCGGATCCGGTCGGGATCGCGGGTGGCCGCGTAGAAGCCGTGACAGGTCAGGTGCCCGCACGTCTCGGCCTGGTGGCCTTCCCGGTCCGTCCGGCAGTCCGGGCAGTTGGCGACCGGGCGTTTCGTGCGGCCGAGCAGGAACACGGGGTAACCCTCGGCGGCCAGCGCGAGCGCGGCGGGCAGCGTCGGGACAGAGTCCGGCATATGTGGCTCCTCGATCTGAGCGAGCGGGATGGACTGCGGTTCGGACCGACCAGCGAGAGCGGCCGGGGTGTGCTGCGGGCAGCGCGGCCCGGTCAGGAACCGGCGCACCTGGTCGGCGGCGAGACATGTCCGGGCCTCGCCACCAATCCAGTGCCCGCACGGTGCGGAGCGGCTCATCAGGCGGCACGTTGGTTGATCGCGCGCTGCCGATCCCGGCCGCCGAGCCGGATGAGCCGGGGATAGACCTCGTTGAGCAGCTCGCGCATGATCTGCAATGCGGTAGCGAGCTGCCAGCGGGCAACCTTTTCGTTGCTGTGCAACGGGATCCGGGCGCGGATCTCGATGTACTCGACGTCTCCGGCGCGTACGCGGGTGAGCCACGCCCGGCCGCCGATCTCGTCGGCCTTGATGTCGGCCGACCGGTGCACGTCGAGACCCTCGCAACGGTGGTCCCGGGCGCACCAGGTCGTGTGCGGGGTCTCGGCCCGCTGGATGCGGGCCATGGTCCGGGTGGCCATCAGCGGGTGCCCTTGTCGTGCAGCTCCCGGAGGCTGTTGATGATCCGGCGGCCGATCCGTAGGCGGCGGCCGTCGCCGCCGCAGCGGCGGCACAGACCGAACGCCCGGCCGAACGGCGACCGGCGTTTGCCGGATCCCTTGCACTTGCGGCACGCGCCGAACGGCCAGATCCAGCAGCCGACGCCGGGTGACGATCACGAGGGTAAGGCAGAGCAGGCCGGACAGACCGGCGGAAGGGGTTGCGGTCGCGGCGAGGGTGGCCACGGAAAGCCTCCAGGGCGGGTTTTGGGGCTTGAGCTGGGGCGGGGGCGACCCGCGACCGGCCGATGTATGGCCTGACCAGGCCGGTCGCGGGTCGAGTCGCGTGAACGCGACCGGTCGCGGGTCGTCCGCGACCGTCAGGCGGCTTTCCGGCGGCCGATGGCGGCGTCGATGTCGTCGGTCTTGGCTCCCTTGAGCGCCTTACCGTTCCGCTTGACATCTACGCTGCGTACACCGAACGCCCGAACCTGAGCCGAGATCGACTCGGCCGTCACATCGGCGTACGCCTCCGGGAGACGCTCGCCGAGCCGGGAGGCGATCTCCTCCCATTGCGCGCCGGTCTCGCTGCGCTCGATCACGCTGCGGACGTCGGCAAGCACGTCGCGGGCGACCCGGGCGATGTCCTCACCGGCCGCCATCCCGGACAGTGTTCCCGCGGCTTCCCGCAGTGCCCGCGCGGCGGTCAGGATCTTCTCGGCGTCGTCGGCGTCGGCGAGGTAGGTCCGCACGGTCGGGGTGGCGTCCGATGCGCCGCGCAGGATGCCTACGCCCTTGTAGGAGGGCAGCAGGGTCGAGCTGTCGTGTCCCTCGGAGTAGGCACCCGACCCAAGCACCAGGTCGGACACCTGCCACGAGCCGGTGCGCAGGCTGAAGCGCACCTGGTGGTTGTCGCGGAAGGAGACGAACTGCTGGGCGACCTGCCCCGACCCGATCCCCGACGGGCGCTGGGTGGCGTCGACGAACCCGACTCCAGCGGCCGGGGCGACCTTGACCAGGTAGACCAGCAGGGACGCGATCTCCTTGCTGATGTCGCCGAGGTCGAAGTACTCCTGGAACTCGTCCAGGAACACCAGCCGGACCGGCATCTTGTACTTCGGGTCCCGGGCGATCTCCCTGGTCAGCTTGCCTTCCGGGCAGACGTCGACGGGGAGTTTCGAGAGCCGCTCGTACCGGTCCTGGACGTCGGCCTTGATCTCCCGAAGGGTGTCCAAGACGATCTCGGCGGGGTCGCCGTCGCGGGTCATCGCCAGACCGAACGCGCACCGGTCGGCCACTAGCGAGAACTTGCGCCAGTCCGGCTTACCGCCCCCGTCGAGCACGGTGAGCTTCACGTACGGGTCGAGCGCCGCGTACAGGGCCAGCAGCCGGGCGGCGAAGGTCTTGCCCTGCCGGGGCTGAGCGCCGATCAGAATGCTGTTCCAGAGCAGGTCCACCATGACCTTGTTGCCTCGCTCGTCCAGTCCGAACGGGGCAGGCTGCCACACGTCGGTGGCCTTGCACCGCAGCAACGGCGTTCGGCCGGCGCCCGCCGACAGCGGATCCCGGTCGGCCACCCACAGCGTGTGCCGACGGTGCGAGCTGAAGTCCCGGCTGATGAAGACCTGGGAGATCGCCACGTCCAGGCCGGACGCGATCGCGCCGCGCGCCTTCACGGCCTCGTCGAAGGTCTTGCCGTACGGCAGATCGATGCTGACCTGGGAACCGGTACCGGAGGGGTCGCGGGCCATGGTCGAGCCGAAGCTGATCTGCTGGTGGGGCTTGTCCGGGTGGCCAAGTCCGGCGGCGTAGTAGGCCCGAAGGATGATGTCGGGGTTGACCCGCCGGAACCGTCCGGCGACGGTGGCGGGGGTGATGATCGGCCGGTCGTCCGGGCGGCCGAAGTGCGCGAGGAACGCCACCACGGCCGTGACGACCAGGGCGAGCGTCCACCACGGGGCCGTCGCGTACAGGATCGGGCCGCCGATCACCACGGTCAGCATTTCGGCGCACAGGACGATGAACCGCCACATGCGGGTGGCCTTGACCTCCCGGTGCAGCTTGAGCCACATCGCGGGGTCGTTGGCGTCGGCCGTGCCCTGTCGTAGTGCGTACTGCTCGGTGACCCACCACCATTTGATCTGCCGACCGGCGAGCCGGAACACGCCGACGGTGGCCCAGAATGCGGCGAGGATGGCGTACTGCGGCGACCGCAGGGCGTGGAAGCCGCACCGGTAGCCGAACACGGCGAGGGTCTGCCGGATGCTGTGCTTGATGTTCGGACAGGTCGACCAGCCGACCGGCACGATCGGCACCCGACCGGCCGCCCCGGACGGCGGAGGCGGGTCGACGGGCATGCCGCCGGGGGTCGGCGACTCGTCGAGGGTCACCTCAAAGTGGGTATCTCCCGCCACGGTGGTGCGGCGGGTCCGGGCCTCGTCCAGGTCAACGACCTCGGCGACGTCGGCCTCAGCGGCGGTCCAGTCGAACTTGTTGTCGTCAGGGGTGGGGTTCTGCGGGACCATCAGGTTCTCTCCTGTGGGTCATGAAGGGCTTGCGGAGGGAACCGGCGGCACGGCGTCGCTTTGGTCGGTTGAGCCGTGCCGCCGGGCGAAGTCATCGGGGCGGCTGGTGGTCGGTGGCGTAGAGGAAGCGGAACAGGGCCTGCTGCAACGCGACCAGGTCACGCGAGTGGATCGGGCGGGGGTAACCGTGCTTGGTGAACTGCTCTGCGATGTCGATCAGCAGGCCGAACGTGAACCGCCGGTCAGCGTCGGGACGCGGCAACGGGTAGACACGCTGCTCGGTCATGATGAGTGGCTCCCCTTTCTTGATCAGGCGGCGGCGAGGGCCGGGGTTTCCGCAGGCTGCGGGGCGGATGGTGACGCGTTGGTGACGCGCAGTGCGGCGAGGTGACGCCGCACGGTCGACGGGGAAACCTCGGCCTTCTTGGCGATCTCCGCGACGCTCGCGCCCGGCATCCGCGCGGCCACCTTGGCGACCTTGGCGGCCGACGCGGGACGCGGCGTGACCCGCGTCGCGGGTGTCTTCTTGACCGGCGCGGCCGGGACGGGCGGCACCTCGGCGACCGGCGCGGCTGGCGCGTCCGGCACCGTGTTGATGACGGTCGCGATGTCCTCGGCCACGTCGGCGACGCGGCGGGCGGTCGCCAGCAGCGCGCCGGTAGCCATGACCATCAGGCCGTCAACAGCCAGCGGGCCGAGCATCGCGGTCAGGGTGTCCTCGCCGTAGAAGTTCAGCAGTCCGGCGAGGTGTTTGTAGGAGACGAACGCGGCGACAAGGGCGACCGGCAGCAGACCACCGAAGCGCAGCGACGTCCAGCGGCGGCCGGACGGCCACGCCACCCGAGCGAGGATCTCCGTCGCCACGAACAGGGCGACCGGCCAGAAGATCGCACCGACCACCGCGCCCGTCTGCGGAGTCCAGGCGGCCGGAGCGCCCGTGGGCGGGACGTACGAGTGGGCGACGTTCGCGGCGATCGACACCGTGCCACCGAGGGCGGCACCGATGTAGGCCCAACCGCGACCGGTGACGGAAGGCTTGCGCATCAGGCCACCGCCTTGCGGACGGTGGGACGCGCGGCCAGCTCGGCGGCCACGCGGATGACTCGGGCTTCGGTCCGGCGCTTGCGGCGCCAGTCCAGGGCAGTCGGTCCGCCCCGCTCGTCGTCGGCGTAGATGAGAGAGATCTCAGCGTCCAGGTCGTCAAGCTCGGCCTCGATCAGCGGCCACTCGGCCTCGATCTCGTCCAGGTCGGCGGCCGACGGACCCTCGGTGACCAGGTGAAGCTTCATGGGATGTCCTCCAGTGGAGAGGTCGGCACGGCAGTGACCGCAAGCGGTAGCCACCGCGCCGACCAGCGGAAATAGGGAAAGGAAGTGCAAGAACGGGCCGCAGCATGCGGCCCCATGTGTGATGCGAATGCGCAGGTCAGGGTCTTGCGACCCACACCCGCGCCTCTATTTGCGCCTCACTGTTCAGTTCTCAAAGGACAGACGAGCGGCGTGCGACCGTGTCGCCTTCCGTGCTCCCGTCGGTGTTGCCGTCATCACGTCGTCCGTGATGGAGACAACCTAACAACTGCTAGCTCTACAGGTCAACTGTTATGTTCACGAAGTCGATCTGTTTGGCACAAACCAAGTTTGAGCAGCTAAAGAAGACAGGTCTGTTAGGTGGCTGATAGGCTCGGGCCGTTGCTACACACCCGCTATCAGCAGGGAGCACGCCATGCCGCCAGGCATCGACCCCGTACCGACCCCCGTGGAGTCCCGCACACGTCAGGTAGCGCGCAACATCAGGACGGCGATCGAGGCAGGACAGCTCAGGGACGGTCAAGCCCTGCCGTCCACCCGTGAACTGGCCAAGCAGTGGAACGTCAGCGTCTTCACGATCAACGAAGCGATGAAGATGCTCATTGACGAGGGCCTGGTCGTCAGCGAGTCCCGGTCGAAGCGGACCGTGCATGCGCCCGACCAGCGGCAACGCAACGACTTGCGCGCGGGGGCACCACACGTACTACTGATCGGTGGCTATGCGGGAAGCGGCAAGAGCGAGCTGGGCCGCATCATCGCTCGCGAAACCGGCTGGCCGTTGATCGACAAGGACACGATCACTCGACCGGTCGTCGAAGCGGCCCTTGAGCTGCTCGGGCTGTCTCCGAACGACCGGGAGTCGGATCCGTATCTGAACATCGTGCGGCCGCGGGAGTACGAGGCTTTGATGGCGACGATGGTCGAGAACCTCGAGTGCGGTAACAGCGTGATCGCAACCGCGCCGTTCATCCGCGAGTTCTCCGACCGGGCTTGGATCGACCGGACCCGCGAGCGCCTCAGCGGCTCCAACGCCTCGATGTCCCTGGTCTGGGTGCATTGCGACGCCGAGACAATGCACCTGTACCTACGAGGTCGAGGGGCGGCGCGCGACGCTGGCAAGCTGGGTGACTGGTCGAGCTACCTCGCCAACATCACGATCGGCTTTCGGCCGGACGCCCCGCATCACGTGATCGAGAACTCAGCATCGAGCACGCCATTGCAGCAACAGGCCAGGGAACTGATCGCCGCGCTGACCAGCGACACGCCGGGAAAGGCAACCCTTGCTGAATCTTGACGAGATCTTCGGCGGCCACCGGGTGATGGTCATCCTTCGAGGGATGCCCTCGCCCGGCTCGGCCGTCGATGCCGCACACCGTGCGTGGAACGCTGGCGTCGAACTGGTGGAGGTGCCTATAGGGCAGCCCGGCGACACAGAGACCTTGGCCGCCGTCGCCGCTGCCGGCCAAAGTCGGGACAAGGTCGTCGGCGCAGGAACCATCATCGCGACCGGCCGCCTCCAGGAGGCACATGCGGCCGGAGCGCGGTACACCGTGGCCCCTGGCTTCGACTCGCGCATGATGGCGCAGAGCCAAGCAATGGGCATGCCGCACCTTCCGGGCGTAGCCACGCCGAGCGAGGTGCAACAGGCATGGTCAGCCGGGTGCCGATGGGTGAAGGTCTTCCCAGCGAGCACGCTGGGACCGACCTGGTTCTCTGCGATCCGTGGACCGTTCCCGGACGTCAGCTATCTGGCGACTGGTGGCGTGTCTCTTGCCGCCGCTCCGGACTACGTTGCTGCCGGAGCAAGCATCGTCGCTTTCGGGGCCTCGGCTGTTGCTCCTGAGCGGGTCGACGATCTTGCGGAGCTTGTCAACAGATTGGTCCGAGAGACCAAGGGCGCGGTAACTACTCCAGAGGCGGCGGAGCATCGCCCCTGAGCAGTTCATCCAGCTCACTCATGACGATGGACCTGGCACCTGAGCCATACACGGCGAGACCTGACAGGGCCGCGAACGATCGGGCGTACAGCGCGATTTCACGTGGCTGGGTAACGGCGATCTCCGCCGACACAGCCTCGACATGAACGAGGCGGTTGTCGAAGATGATGAACTGATTGGATGGCGCGACGTAAGGGGCGTTCGCTGGGATCACCCCGAGTCTGACTCGCGGCATCGACATGACCGACAGGAGACGGTCAAGCTGTCCGGCCATCACGTCAGCGCTTCCAACGAGAGTCTTTAGTGCCTGCTGGCCCATAACGAAGTGGAACTGATGTCCGGGCCGATACAAGACTTGCTGCCGCTCCATTCGACTCGACACGCCAGCATCGGTATCGTCTGGGATCTCGTAGAACGCGGCGACACGTCGCAAGACCGATGCCGCATATTCGGCTGTGTGCAGCAAGCCCGGGATGAGGATCGGCTCATACCAGCGGAATAGTTCAGTTTCATCTTCGATTGATATCAGCTTGTTTTGTCTCGCCCGGGTTCCGGTGAGGAGACGCCGCCGCCACTCGACATACATTGCCTCGATGTCCCGAACGGTGACGATCAGGTCGGCAGTCTGATCCTCGGCTCGGCATAGACGGCACCAGACTTTGATATCGTCCTCGGACGGGCTCTGCTTGCCGTACTCGATTTTGGAAACCTTCGAGCTGTGCCAACCGGCAAGGGTGGCAAGACCCCTGCCGGTCAGCTCAGCATCACGGCGAAGGTCACGCAGACGCTTGCCCAACGCCTCGCGTGCCTGATGAACGGTGCTGGTGGCCAACGATAACCGCTTCAGCTCTTCACGTACTCGGCGTGCGGAATCGCCAGTGACCAAAGTGTGTCACGAACCTTGTTGCAGCGTTCGACGATCACGGGATCAACGGTTTCCGCTCCACCGGAGAACGTTCCATCGGGGGTGAAAACGGTGAAGACGACGCGCTCCCTATCGATGAGCCAGAAGTCGTCTGACGGTACCTCGACACCCGCCAAGAGCGAGCGGGGCAGCCAACGAATATCCTCGCCGGAATCGATGTTCAGCGGCGCGACTGTCAGACCCCACCGCGTGTAGTCGACGTGCGGCACCGTGACGATCCTGACTCTCTCGATCCGTCTACCGTTTGCGGCAACGTCCCGGACCAGATCGAGCCACGGTTTGTGCCACTCGAAATCGTCCGGCTCCCCGGTCAGGAACTTCTGGAATGGCTCGGACTCGTCCGGAGTGTGATACGCGTCCTCCACCTCAAGGTGAAACGCCGAGCGTTCCAGCCTCCGGAAGATATCCCAGAAGTCCGGACCTTGAAGCAGTCGCACCTTAGGTTTCCTTCCGAAGCTTTCCGACCTCGACACACGACTCATGATCAGGGATGTTCATCTGTTCAAGCGCTTCCCGGTCGGCGACCGGGAACCCGCTCAGTGTGTAGGTATCACACTCGCCCGAGTCGCCGCGCCAGCGCTTGCCGGTTGGGCTCAGCGCCGCGCCCAGTTCGGTACCCGGCAAGAGATAGCTCAGCAGGGACTCGGGGATCTCCACCAAGGTCGATGGCTGGCTCATTACTCGCCAACCCTGGACCACGTACGTATCACGATCCGTCGCGTACAGGGTCGGCGAGCCACCGCCTTGCGTCGACTTGCCGAGGAACGTTAGCTGCATCGCTTCCCTCCCAGTCAGATGTTGCTCACGTTTTCTTGCCCGTGGCTCGATGTTTCGCGGGAATGCTCGAATCTGTCAAGGCCATCGATTTGAGCAAACTGAAGCAAACATCTTGGGGTCGGTCAAGAACGCTGCCTACCGTCGTTCATGGACTCGGACATTGAGGAGCGATCAGTGGACTCTCGGCTTGACGGACCCCGACGCCCTGTACCCCTGCCGCAACGGGTGTACGGATCGCACTGGCCCAGCGAGTTCTACCGATCAAGGCCAGACCCCGGGAGGTTTCGAGGCGTCGCCTCAGTCCCGATGCCCTGTCGCTCCGAGGCCCCCCGGCGCTGGGACGCGCGGCAGCTGCGGCGACTTCGGGACGGCCTCGCACAGTTGGGAGGTCGGTCGTGACTCAATTCAGCGACGTATGGGATCCGATCGACGTTTCCGTTCCGAATTCGGCGCGAAGGTATGACTACTGGCTGGGCGGCAAAGACAGCTTCGGGGCCGACCGGACTTCCGGCGAGGAGGTCAGGAAGCGCTGGCCGGGCATCGTCACAGCAGTCCGGGAGAACCGCCTGTTCCTCCGGCGTGCGGTCCGTTACGCCGCCGGAGAGCTGGGTATTCGCCAGTTCCTGGACATCGGCACGGGCATGCCCGCCACCGAGAACACTCACGAGGTGGCCCAACGGATCGCACCCGAAGCCCGAGTCGTCTACGTCGACAACGATCCCCTTGTACTGGTCCACGCCCGGGCTCTGCTCACCAGCCGGCCAGAGGGCATGACCGCGTACGTGGATGCCGACCTACGCGACCCCGACCGGATCCTTGATCACGCCAAGCAGACCCTCGACCTCACCCGCCCCGTGGCTTTGATGCTCCTCGCCGTCCTGCACTTCCTGCCCGACCTGGACCAGGCGTACAGGGCGGTGCGGCACCTGACGGCTGAGATGGCGGCGGGGAGCCTGCTCGTACTTTCGCACGGCAGTTACGACCTCATCTCGCCCGACATCGCCCGGCGGCTCAGGGAGGACAACTATCCCGGCCGCGACGACTTCTTCCCCCGCTCCGGAAATGAGGTCGCCGCGTTTTTCGACGGGTGGGAGCTGCTCGACCTCGACGACACCGACGGGAACGACGGAAGCCGATTCCCAGGCGTGATCAGCGACTGGGGTCCAGGACTGCGGCTGCCAGACGAAGTGATTCCCGCACCGTGCGAGGTGTCGATGTGGGGCGGGGTCGCCCGCAAGCCGAGCTAGCCGTTTCACCAGAGGGAGCACTGATCGAGGTGGTCGAGCGACGCCACTACCCGGAAGCAGCGATCATCCATGTCCCGCACTGCGTCGAAGGGCAAGAGCTACCAGCGCTGCCCATCGCCTCCGTGGCAGAGTCGCTGCCCAATCACCGACTCCACTTTTGCTTCCCCCTCGAATGGGTGGACAAGCCGATCGCAGAGATCGCGAGGATCGGCATCATTCCGATGGTCACCTGGGAGACGCCGGACTACGGACCACACCCATACGTCCCGGACCGGTCTGGCCGGTGGCCGCTCCCGCCAGACGCCATCGACTTCCCGTGCAGGGTCTGCCGAGGCACGCACGGCGCGGAGCTGGAGAAGCTGCTCGGCGCGTCAACCCGGCAGCAGTCACGGTGAGCTGGGCCTACTTCGAGGTGCAGGCGTCCAACCGCACGTAGCCGCCGCACCAGGTCGGCGCGTCGACCGCCACGACCTGCCACCCGTTGTCTTCACGGGTCTGGAACCGCCACGTACGCGCCTGGCTGCGGTAGCCCCCGCCGCCGCCCTCAGTGCCCCACCAGGTCGCGGAGACGTCCGTGGTCACCTCGGCACGGCCGTCGACGACCGGGCCGACGGTCAACGACCCGTATTCGAGCTTGGACGGCTTCGGCGTAGTGCCGTCCATGGCCTTGCGGTAGGCGCGCCATCCCGCCAACAGCGTGTCCTGGTGGTCGTTGTCCAGGACCGGCAACAGGCCCTGGTCGTTGGCGTAGCTGAGGGCCGAGAGGTACTCGTCGGCCGCCGCGTCCGGCGACGGCGCACCCTTGCTCGCCTCGATCGTCTCCCGCAGCACCCACGCGACCGGAACGCCCACCACGCCGCCCCCGCAGCACAGCAGGAACGTCGGTAGAAGCACGAACGTCGCGTACCTACGGCCGACCGACCAATGAGCGAACCGGGCGGCTCTACGGCGCTCCCAGGGCTCATATCGGGCCTTGATCTTCGCCAAGCCTCGCGGCCCCTGCGCGCCCGTAGTGATCACCCGAGCACGGTAGGCAGCATGGTCAACTTTGTCGATGCTGTTCCCGGAACCGTCTCAGTTTCCGTCTCGTTCGTCTCGGTTCGGCCGCACTGTCGATCATCCTTGAAGCGGCGAACGGGCAGGTCGCGGATGGTACCGGGTGATCACGAACGTAGGAGCGCAGACTTGGAAAGCGTGTTGGGTTCACACCCTCACGAGTTCGAATCTCGTATCCTCCGCCACCAGCCAGTTGATCGGCCGGGCTCCCGCGAGCCCGGCCGTTGTCATTCGGCCTCGAATCCCTCCCGGTACGCGACGAGCAGTTGCCGGTTCCCGGCGATCAGCCCGCCCATGTCGGCGGCGAGCCGGCCGAGCCGCTCCTCGGGCCGGAGCAGCGCCCGGACGACCGGGCGGTCGACTTCGGTACCGCGAACCTCGAAGCGGTGCTCACCTCCGCTTCGCTTGGCGAGACCGCCGGTGAGCTGCCGGAGCGCGGCCCACGATGACACGGCCACCGCGACGTCGACATCGGCGGTGGCGCGCTGCGGCGCCGCGCCCAGCGCGTGCCGGATCAAAATGTCGCGGGCGGTCGCGCCCACCACCATGATGTCGAGACCGCAGGCTACGGCGCGGTGGTGCAGGTCGGCCAGGACCATTGCGACCGGGTGGAGGTCAGCCGTGGTCGAGGCGTCCAAGGAGTTCATCGTTTCTCCTGAGGTCGGCGGCCGCCTCGATCAGCCGCGGATCGGCCGAGGCGACCAGGTCCGCGTAGACCAAGGGTGAGGGCACGGTGTCCACCGGATCGGCCGGGAGACGCCAGAAGCGCTCCCGGATCGCGACGTTGCCGTCGGCGCCGGCCCGGCGGAAGCGGTATTCCAGCGCCAGTTGCGCTGGCACCTCGGCTGCGTAGATGACGGCCTGGGCCGGCCGTAGACGCGGATCGAGCCGGTGGGCCGCCGTCTCACCACCCCATTGGGCGTGGGCGGCGCGAAGCGCGTCATCGGCGTTCTTCCACCAGCCGGGGTCGGGCGCGTCGAAATGCGCGAGGGTCAGCCGCGGCCAGAGCTCGAAGCCGTACGCCTCGACCCAGCGGTCGAAGAGCTCGCGCGTCCGGTAGAGCCGCCGGGGCTCGATGGCCAGGTATCCGGCGTCCTCGAGCTCCTTCATCACCCAGTGAATGGTTCCGACCGATACTCCGCAGGCGGCCGCGATGTCCCGGTAGGGCGCGGCCACCAGGCCGGGATCGGCGAGCAGGACGAACAGGACCTTGAGACCGCCGGGCTTGAAGGCACGCATCGGGCGCCCGGCCGCGCCCGGCCTCGGCGCCTCGGGCCCGCGTCGCCCGCGAACGTCGAGAAGCAAGCCGGGCCCGCGGAGGTACATGTTCCCGACCGAGTCCACGTAGTAGACGCCCTGCTCTCGCAGAATCTCGGCGACCGTATCCGACACATGCGGCGCCACCAGCACCTGCCACGTGCGAGTCGACGGGAAGTGCGCGGTGGCCGGTGAGATCCGCCGTTTCACCTCGACGAACAGAGGCTCCGCCGAGCCCAGCCGGAAGAGGGCGTCGTGCCGATCCCCATCGGCGGGCACGGTGAGGGCGACCGCGAGGCCGGCGGCCCGCAGATGAGCCGCAGCCGTCTCGAGTAGCTCGACTTCATCGTGCGCAAGCATCTCTACCGCTCGTTCAGTAATCGGCGTTGTTCATTCGGGATGAACATACACCGATTCTGAACGCTCAGAGCTGCGCCGCGGCGATCGCGTCCTCCACCTCCGGGAAGATCGCGAAATACCGGCTCAACCCCACCGTCTCCAGCAGGCGCAGCAGGAACGGGTTGGGGCCGGCGAAGCTCAACCACCCGCCGCGGTCCGCGATCACCTGCTTGGCGGTGATGAAGGCGCTCAGCCCGACCGAGTCGCAGAACTTCAGGTCGGTCAGGTCGACCACGATCCGCGGCACCGGGCGCTGCAGGAGTTCGGCCAGCGTCGAGCGCAACTGGTCGGACGTGTCGGCGTCGAGCTCGCCCCGGAGATGGAGCACCGCGACGTCGCTGCGGTGGTCGGTGACAGTGGCCTGCATGGGTGAAACGTTATTTCCGGCCGGATGATTGCCGCCGGACAACCAGTGCGCTCGGCCGTCCAAGAATCGGCCGTCCAAGAATCGGCCGTCAAAGAATCGGCCGTGAAAGAACACGAAACGGGCCGGACCCTGGGGGTAGGGTCCGGCCCGTCCGGAAAGTTCGGCTGGCCGATGAAGTCAAGCAGGCGGCGCAGCCGGCCAGGGCGCTAGATCTCGCGCCAATGCCAGCGTGGACCACGCCACGCGTCGGCCAGGATCAACGCCGAGGCGCGTCCTGGGCATGTCTGCACCTTCGACTTGCCGTCGGGGCCGCCCATCTGGGCCACTACCTCCCAGGCGTCGCCGTCGGTGCGCACGTAGACGTCACGGCGCGCGAGCCGGACGTCACCATTCCACCAGTGGTGCTCAACTCTCACATGTCAAATCTAGGACAGTTCTCGGAGATCGGCGTAGGGCAATCTTGTGAAAAGTTCTCGCCAGCCGGTTGGAGCACATTGTCTGATCCGGTGGTTTTTGGCTCCGTGACTTGCGCAACAGTCAACGTATTAGGGCCGTCCTCGAATCGTGACGCGCCGTAATCGATCCAGCTAGCGCCGAGCACCGGTCGAGGCCGAAACGGCCGCGTTACGTGCACGACATCTGATCATGGAGAACACCCGAACGGCCGAGCCGCCGCTCGGGCGTACGGGTGAACGATCTTCGGACACGCACCGTGATGCCGGCCAATCACCATAAGCATTGACACCGATACACGACGTAAGCGATTAAGCATTGAAAAGCCCGGCGGATCCGAGGGAAGCCGCCGGGCTGAAGAGCGGTGGTGAAGGGATTTGAACCCTTGGAGGGCGTAAACCCTCACACGCTTTCGAGGTCTGTGACCTACCGTTCGCCAGTGTCCGGAACCGTCTGTGACCAGCGGCAACCCGGCTCGCACGTACGCCACCGACCGGCCGCGAACGCCCATGAACGAGACCACAACTGAGACCATCGCCCCAACTCGATCGACATCGATGGCGATGTTGCTTACCGTGCTCGGATGATTACCGCACCACATCGTGCGTTGCGTCGCCTGGCGACGATGAAGCAGCGCTACCTGAGCTGGGAACTGCGAGTCGTCGATGCCCGGTTCGCCGGCTGGTCGCCGAAGCGCCGCCTTGTGCTGTTCGTGTGGCTGCCCGCAATGATCGCGCTGTGTTGCGGCGGCCCTCTTGCTGTGCCGGTGGTGTGGACGCTCCGGGCAACCGTCGCCGCCGGACAGGGCGCGGCCACGCCCGACGCGGCGGCCGACGAGTACCTAATGAGGCTGTCATACGGCGACGACGCCGGTCTGCTTCCTTTGCTGGACGACGAGCATCAGGATGACCTCATCCAGCAGTGGCGTGACTACCGTGCCGCGATGCTCTCGACAGACCCGCCACCCTTCCGGCTCGACTTCGCCTCGCTTGACTTGCGACCGGCGGCCGGTGACCGTGCTCAGGTACGCGTCAACGTTCATGCGGTGTGGTGGAGTGCAGACGAGAACGGCCGCCTAGGCGGGTACAGCAGCTCACCCCGGACCTGGGTTATTGAGACCCGAAACGATAATGGATGGCGCGTTTCCCATGTGAACGCCCCTGCCTGGTGCGGCGTTGGCGGATATGTGGGGCGATGCGGCCGCAGAATAGAACCCTCTGCCGTTCCGACTAGCGACCCGTCGACTACGCCATCGAGCGATCCCTTGCGGAATCCGCGCGAAATGCTGCGCTGCGGCCCTCGTGATCCGTTTCGGAACATGCACTCATGCTCACCGAGCGTGTCACCCGAGCCTGCCACCACCCCCAGCCCTCGTTAGAGATAGTCGTTCGCTTCTCGGTCTTTTAGCGCTCGCCTAACGACAACTTCGGTATTCCCCGCGGTTTCAAGGGGCGGCAACGCCGCAATGCCGATGCTCATTCGCAGCGCACGAACTGCATTTACGCGGTGCAGCGCGATCCGTCTCGTTATTTCGCTCTGCGCGCGCCACCTTTCCGTTCGCGTCACCTGATTTGGATGCTGCCGGTATAGCCACGTGACCGACTCGTCATTGAAACCGTCGGCCATCTCCGACAGCGCAGCGAACATCACGATATCCTCGTCGTTCGGAGTCCCTGCCCACCCACCGATAGCGCGAACGGTATCTGTGCGTGCCATCAAGCCAGCGCAATGGATTGGCCAGTTCCCACCATGCGCAATCGCGTAGTCGTTGACGACGCCGGCCTTCACAAATCCTGTCGGGATGAGCGGGTCCCACTTGACCCGCCGCCCGTCCGTCATCAAGTCGTCAGCCTGGCCGACAGCCCAGTGGACTGACGTCTCCTCGAAGTGAGGCACCAGCGTGGAGAGCGCCCCGGGGAGCAGCACGTCATCCGAATCCAGAACACGAAGGAGTCCGCCAGAGACTCGATCGAGCGCGAGGTTTCGTGTTCCTGAGATCCCTAGCTGACGTTGATTCGCTGCGTACTTAACGTACGGAATCGCGGCGAACGCTTCTGCGAGCACTGGACTTTCGCCATCCTCCTGCACGATCCACTCAAGTTCCCACCCCGGCGGTAGCTGCTGACCTTCTACGCTGGCAATTGTTTCCGCAAGGAAATCGGCGCCCGGCGCATATGCGGCGGTAATTATGGAAACTTTCGGCATGTTGAGAGGTCACCACTTCTTCAGCAGGGTGGTAAAACTAAGCTCGGTTCGATCGGCCGGAAAGTCTGCGTCGGACAACTCCACAATCCGGCCCGCCTCATCATAGGAAATTCGGCGGACGTGAATCATCGGAACACCGTCATCGAGGCCCCACTCGTGAGAATCGACGGTGGTGGGCATGGTTGCCGACACCTGATCAACGACTCGGACAATCTCTACGCCGACCGTATAGAGCTGATGCTGCGTACCACCGGGCCAGGGTTCATTAGCCTTGTCAAAAAGAGCGGGATTCGACTCGATTATGTCGGCCGGGATATAGGAAACACTCCATGAGAGTCGTCGCCCTGTCTTTTTGTCGCGCATCTCGTAGACGCGTTGCAGAACCTGGGAATCCCTTGCAATTCCGAGATCTTGGGCCAGTTTTGGCGACGGGTTGACCGTCTCGTATTCTGCCGCAAACGACAACTCTTCGAGCTTGCTGCCCATGTCGGTTTCGGCGAGTCCGACCGATCGACGAACCGATTCGGGTTTGAGCACCAGGTCTTTCTCATCCTGATGCCGCTCCGATGAGCGGCACACCCGCGGCGCTCGTTGTCGCACGCTCGGCGGCTTGCCTCGGCCGCCGGTGATGAGCCCCTGACGTTTGAGTAGATCGATAGCCCCGCGCGCAGAGTTGATCGAACATTCCCACTCCTCTGCGATCTCTTGCAAGGTGGGGAGCGTGTCGCCTGGCGCGAGGTCGCCGCGCTCGATCCGGATACGTAGATCGTCCGCGATGCGCAGATTTATCGGCCTGGCGACGCCTGTGGGCTGCGGATTCATGCCGCCACCGTAGCGCAGTTTGAAGGTTTGTGGGCAAACCTCTTGCGCGACTCCGGTCCCTTGCCCTAGCGTCCCTCTCATCGCAAGTTTGTGGGCAAACCTACAAACCTACGAACGTCGGACCCGGCGCGCCCGCTTAGGCAGGAATGGCCTGGCCACGGCTTGTTAGTTGAGAACTGAACATGCATTGCGTGACTGCGGGGTTGCCCCGGGTGTCGGCCGTTGACGTGTCCGGTCGCAAGACGTGTCCGCTCGATGGCTCAGCCGCAGTCGCATTCCATCCTGTCTTTTCCTGGTCAGGGCGGTGATGGCCTGTGGCTGTTGCCGCGCTGACCCTTCCTTTGGAGGACTTCCCGTGAGGGACGAATTCGACTTCGAGCCGGCCGACGCCGACCTGGACGCGATCGAGGCGGAAGAGCCGCTGATCGTCGCCGAGTTGGCCTGGCTGGACGCCGAAATCACGCTGCTGGACGCGATCGACCGCGGCGCGGTCAGCGACCTGGATCACCGCCGGGTTCGCCGCGCCGAGGCGCGCGTGATCCGCGAGACCTTTGCCCACGTGGCCCGGCTGACCCGTACGCCCGGGCCGCGCCGCGCCGCCTGATGGCCCGCATCCGGGCCGCGTTCTTCGACCCGGACGGCAGCCGGTACGGCCTGCCCACCTACTGGTGGCGCGGCGCACCGGACGGCTACGCCACCCGCCGGCAACTGCGCGAACGCGGTCTTAACCCGGGCCGACAGCCGATCGCCGCACAGATCTTGTGGGCCGGTATCGGCGGTACCCGCGTCGCCTACCTCTACCGCCTCGACCTGGCCCGACCCAAGCGCACCCCGAGCCCCGCGCAACTGCGCGCGGTGCGGCGAGCGCTGCTGGCCCGGCGCACCTGCCCGACCTGCCGCCGGGTGCGGCCCTACTACATCCCGCGCTCGCTCGGCGAGTGCCTGACCTGCGCATCCGTGGAGGTTGCCGCATGAAGACCCCGCCCGTTGTCCTGACCTGCTCCGCCTCGAACTGCTCTCTTCCGACCTGCCCGGACTGCGGCGAGTGCGTGAAGTTCTGCGACTGCCGCTGGCCGAAGCCCACCAAGAAGGGTGCGAGCCGATGACCGCCGCGACCGCTGTCCGCAGCGCCTACCCGCCCGCGATCGCTGACCTGATGCCCCAGGCGATCGAGCTAACCCAAACCCTTGACGGCGAGCTGCCCTCGCGTAACCGCCTGATGAAGCACCTGCACATCGGCTCGGACAAGGCCAAAGCTGTGCTCGCCGAGCTGGCCGCGCTGGCCGAGCGCGATCAGCGGATCACCGACCTGCACACCGCGATGGTGGTCCGGGGCAGCCTCGCCGAGCGACCGCCGCTGACGCTGGTCCCCGACCCCGACCCCGACCCCGAGGCCGAGCCGGAGCCCCAGCCCGAGCCCGAGCCGGAGCCGCAGCCGAAGGATTTCCTGCCGGACCCCACGAGCTCGACGCCGCCGGCCGCAAATTCTTCGGTCGAGCCGGTCGCCGAGCCGCCCGCGATCGAGGCGGAGCCGCAGCGTCGGCCGGTCACCTGGCCGGTGCTGATCCTGTGCCTGCCCGCGTTCGTCGCGATCTGGGGCGGCTGGGTCGAGATGGGACGGCTGACCGGCTTCGGCAAGGTCACCCTCCTGCCCGGCATCGCCGACCACTTTCAGCTCAACACCGCAATCACGCTCCCGATCGGCGTCGAAACGTACGCCGCGTACGCGCTGTTCGCGTGGCTGTCCGGCCGCGCCACCGGCGACGCCCGCAAGTTCGCCAAGATCTCGGCAATCTTCTCACTCGCCGTCGGTGGCCTCGGCCAGATCGCCTACCACCTGATGGCCGCCGCCGGCTGGACGACGGCCCCGTGGCCGATCACCGCCGCTGTGGCCTGCATCCCGGTCGCCGTGCTCGGCATGGGCGCCGCGCTCGCGCACCTGATGCACAAGTGACCCCGCCCGACGGCACAGCGCCTAAACCGCATGTTTTGAGCCGTGCCGCCGGTCACCCCAACCCGGTCCCCAGAACCATCGGGAGGCCCACAGTATGGCCCGACTCTGCGGTGGCGGCCAAGGACCCGACAGCCATGGCCAGCCGGATAAACGGCGACATGGTGTCAGGCGGTCACCGGTGTGCTCGCGATGACCGCCTGACGCGGTGACACAGCACTGCAGGAAGGCCACGAGTGTCACCGGCCCCCTTCCGCGAGAGCTAGCGGGCGTCGGGTGAAGGAGGCATCCCTCATGCTGCCAAACCCAGACGGCATCCGGGCCGGATTCAGCCCGTTACCCGCGCTGCCTGCGCCTGGATGGCCGATCACCAGCACTGACATCACCCACGCGGTGGCCGCCGTCGTGGCGGCCGAAGCAAGGAGATCCCTATGGCGAGCAATCTCGAGATCTGTATGACCTGCCGAGGTAAGCGCGGGTGCCGAGCCTGCAGCGGGCACGGCTGGCACTGGTGGGCCGGCGGCAAGACCGCATGCCGCTCGTGCTCGGGAACCGGGCTGTGCGCCGACTGCGGCGGCCGGGGGCATCGCTGATGGCCGCCCGGGTGCCCAACACGATCACCGACCGGCAGATGGCTGAGCTTCGCCGCCGCGCGGAGAAGGCAGCCCCGCCGATGTTCAGCGCTGAGGCCGTCCGGCGCCGCAAGGCCGCCTCAGCCCAAAAGAGCAAGGCCGACCAGAACTGACCCCGCCCGGCGGCACAGCCCAACGCCTGTCAGCCATGTGCTGTGCCGCCGGTCTCCACCCCTTCAGTCCGGCAGAACCGCCGAGGAGAGAGACCCAGATTATGGCAAGCAACCAGAACCGGGCGGCAGACCCGGTCAAAAACCAGCTCGGCAAGTCCGACCGCGCCGCCCGCCGGGCCGCCGCCATGGCCGCCGACGCCCGGCAGCGCCGCGCCGCTGCCGCCGCCGGCCGCGACCGCCGCTCGATCGGCGGCACGCGATGAAGCGCGACAACCGCACCCGTGTCGAGCAGACCACAGTCGCGATCACGTTTCCGGCGTGCGGGCACACCGCCAGCTTCGCCACGGGCGCCAAGACCGCCCGCCCGGCGCGCTGCCCCCACGGCTGTGACCCGCTGCGTCCGCAGCACCGTCGGGGGCGATAAGCCATGGGCTGGAAGAAGAAGACCTACGGCGTCGATCTCGACAACAAAGACCGCTACGCGGTCATGGAGGAGTCCAAGCACAAGGGCTCCCTCTACTTCGAGGGCACGACCAAACGCCGCTTCGCCCTCGGTGACTCGATCCGCACCTTCCGGGCCGGCCGCTAACCCCCTCGGCCCGCCGATCCGGTTGTGCCGCAACCGGATCGGCGGCGACCGCCAACCCCGCACACCCGTTCAGCGTCGTCAACCTCAACCCCCTCGAACGGAGATCACTCTCATGCGGACCAGCTGTGTCGGGTGCAACGGCACCCGCGTCCAGTACCGCCCCTGCACCCGCTGCAAAGGCGCCGGCCAACTCCGGCTGGCCTGCGGCACCTGCGCGGGAACCGGCACCCTCTACGTCAGCCGGGACAAGTGCACCCGCTGCCGCGGGGCTCGTACGGTCACCTGCACCTGCGACGCCTGCGGCGGCAACCGCAAAATTCCCCATCAGTGCAGCGGCTGCGGCGGCATCGGCACTGTCGAGGTGCGACGCTGATGACCGCCCCGCGCGTGACACCGGTCAACGTCGCCGACCTGCACCCCGCCGAAGTGGCCGACCATATCGGCGAGGTGCTCGCCGCGCTCGGTGAGACCCCCGACGCGATCGCAGCCCGGCTCGCCGAGCTGGGCGAGAACGGCTATCGCGACGCGGCGGATCGCTGCCCGATCGCGAACTACCTGATCCACACCGTCTCCTTGGTGCGCTCGGTCGCCGTGCTTGATCGCGTGATCGACCTCTACACCTGGACCGACATCAACATCGGCCTGGCCACCACAGACCCGGTGGCGGACTTCGTCTTCCTGTTCGACGGCGGCCGCTATCCGCAGCTCGATGCATCGGCCCTGGCCACACCCCTCGCAGACCCGGGCACCACGATCCGGAAGGAGGACCGCCCGTGAATCCCAACCCGACCCCGGAGCCGAACGACGGCTTCGACTGGCAGGCCGCCGAGAACGATGTATCCCACGCCGACGTCGTCGATCTCGACGCCGTCCGCGAGCGGCGCGCCAACTACACGCCCGCCGATCTGGCCGCCGAGGACCCCGACGACGGCGAGGACGGGCCGGTGTTGGTGGACTCGATCGCCGCGCAGCGGCGGCCGCGGTTCACCCTGTCCGGGTTCCGCGACGCCACCCGGGTCCCGATCGTCCCGTCCTGGCTCAAGTCGTCTGCCGAGTTCGGCGGCAACCTCGCGTGGGCGGCCGGGTTCGGCCTGCACTCGATCGCCTACCACGGACTGCGCACACCGAAGTACGCGGTCAAGCTCGCGTGGCGCACCCCGCGCGGGTTCGCCCGGATCTGCGCCGGTTACAACCGGTGGCTGTGGGACCTGGAAGGCGAGCCGGTCCGGCAGGCGATCGTGCGAGCCGCGGTCGACAAGCCCGATGAGGCGAAGATGTACGACCGGCTCTCCAGCAAGCGCGATCGGCGCGTGCGGTGGCGGGGCATGGTCACGGTGTTCCTGGCCGTCGCGCTCATGCTGGCCGTCGGGGCGCTGCTGCTCGCCCCGCACGCCGCGCAATACGCCACGCTCGCCGCGCTGCTGATCCTGTTTGGGGTGGTCGGCGCCCCGGCAGACAAGCCGCTGTTGGACACCGCGGTCGTGCGTAACGACGCCGCGCCGCTGACCTCGGCCGAGGTGTTCACCGCACTGTCGGTGCTGGGCATCAAGGGCATCAACGACGCGATCCGCCGCGGCGACAACGGCAAGCGCTGGTTCCCGGCGCCGATCGCCCGGGAGAACGGCGTCGGCTGGCGCGCCGAGGTGGAACTACCCCGCGGCGTCACCGCCTCGTCCGTAGTGGAGAAGCGCGAAGAGTTGGCCGCCGCGCTGACCCGCCCGCTGGGCTGTGTGTGGCCGGAGGCCAACGCCGAGGTCCACCCGGGCCGGCTGGTCCTGTTCGTCGCGGACAAGGACATGAGCCGGGCCAAGCAGAAGCCGTTCCCGCTGCTGAAGTCCGGAACGGTGAACCTGTTCAAGGCCGCACCGTTCGGCACCGACCCCCGCGGCGCGGTGGTCACCATCACGCTCATGTACGCGTCGATGATCATCGGTGCGCTGCCGCGGTTCGGTAAGACGTTCGCACTGCGGTTGGCGCTGCTGCTGGCCTGCCTCGACCCGCGGGCGTGGATCGAGGCGTTCGACCTCAAGGGCACCGGTGACCTGTCGCCGCTGGAGCCGGTCGCCCACGCCTATCGCGCCGGCGACGACGAAGAGGACATCGAGTATGTGGTCACCGCGCTGCGCGAGGTCCACGCCGAGATGCGGCGCCGCACGAAGGTGATCCGTGACCTGCCGCGGGACCTGTGCCCGGAGAACAAGGTCACCGACGAGTTGGCGTCCAACCGCAAGCTCAAGCTCCACCCGATCGCGATCGGCATCGACGAGTGTCAGCGCGGGTTCGAGCACCCGAAGTACGGCGCGGAGATCGAGGAGATCGCTGAGGACCTGGTCCGCCGCGGCCCGGCCGTTGGGATCTTCCTGCTGCTGGCCACCCAGCGGCCGGACGCTAAGAGCCTGCCGACCGGCATCTCCGCCAACGCGGTGCTGCGGTTCTGTCTCAAGGTGATGGGTCAAACCGAGAACGACATGGTGCTGGGCACCTCGATGTACCGCAACGGCATCCGGGCCACGATGTTCGCCCGCCGCGACAAGGGCATCGGCTACCTCGCCGGTGAGGGCGACGAGCCGGTCATCGTCAAGACGTTCGAGATCGACGGCCCGGCCGCCGAGGCGATCGTCGCCCGTGCCCGCGCGGCGCGGGAGCGCTACGGCAACATCACCGGCCACGCCGCCGGGGTCGTGCTCGACACCACCGCCGTGCGCCGAGACACGGTGCTGCAGGACGTGCTCGGCGTGATGGCCGAGGCCGAGCCGAAGCTGTGGACCGAGGTGATCACGGAGCGGCTGACCGCGCTGCGGCCCGACGTCTACGCCGGGCTCACGCGGGATCAGCTCACCGCGGCGCTCAAGCCCTACGGCGTGCGCACCGGACAGGTGTGGGGCACCGACCCCGAGACCAACCGCGGCGCGAACCGCAAGGGCATCACCCGCGCCGACATCCTCAACGCCATCACCAAGCGTGACCGCGACAACGGGAACGGCAAGACCAAGTAGCCCGCGATTCGCCGCTAGGTCTAGCGGCCACCCCCGCTAGACCTAGCGGCACCGCTAGCGACTCAAAGAATCCCTGATCAGCGCCCTAGCACCTAGCGGCGTTGGCCGCTCACACCCTCAAACCGCCTGTGGAGGCACGTCGATGGGCACCCTGCTGGCGCTAGCTAGCGCCGCCATCCTCGGTTACTCAGCGTTCTACATCATCAACTGCGCGATCTTCCCGTTCGGCCGCTGCCGCCGCCCGCGCTGCGAGGGCGGCCGGATCTACTCCCGCATGTCCCGCAAGGTCTTCCGCGAATGCCGACGCTGCGAGGGCACCGGCAAACGCGTACGCGTCGGCCGCCGGATCTACGAGCACCTGCGGACCGAGCACAAGGCCGGCAACCGATGAAGCCGCCGATCTGTGCCAACTGCGGCGACCCCGCCCAGTGGTGGGACGGCAACTGCCGCGCCGACCTGTGCGGCACCTGCGTGCCGGTCCGCGACGAGTACGTCACCGCGCTCCACCTCATCCGCACACTCGCTGCTCGCCGGCGAGTGCGCCCCGGACGCCCGTCGATCCCCAACCGGAAGGCGCACCGATGAAGACCCGCACGATGGCACGTATTCAGCGCGCCGAGACGCCGCACACCGCTTGGTGCGCTCGCGATCATCGGTGCGGCCTCAACGAGCACCGATCGCCCGAGATGATCGCCGACGCGGTCGGCGGCCGAGTGACCGTCACCCGCGTCCGGGCGGGCGAGGTGGAGTACGCCGAGATCCGGGGCCGGATCCCGCTCGGCAGTTTCGACGCGATCGCCCGGCGGCAAGTCGCTATCACCCTGCTACTGCTGCGGCGGTTGTTCGCCGCCGTCGCTGCCGTGCGCCCGGAAAGCCTGCCCGGTCGGGCGGACCGCCCGGCGATCGGTCGCAAGGCCGCCTGATGAACCGGCCCGTCGTCACGGGCCAGTGGCTCGCCGCTAGTGCCGTGCTCCACCGACCCGTGACGACCGCCGAGCCCTACCCGCACCTATGCGGGCGGCTGATCCCCGCCGACGAGACAACCACCGGTACCCGGCCGATCCGACTCGCCCCCAAGCAGTGCGCCGCCTGCGCGATCAAAGCGAGCGGCCAACCCGCACGACGCACCCCTCCCACCTCACCCACCGCGGAGACGACCATGCCCGACCTCGCCCCGACGCTGCCCGCCGCGCTCGCGCTGGCCGCCGAGGGCTACCCCGTGTTCCTGCTCGGCCGCACCAAACGGCCGGTCGCCAACTGCCCGACCTGCCCCAAAGCCGACACCGACCCAACCCATGACCCGGAAGCCTGCGGCTGCCTGACCTGCCACGGCTTCTACGCCGCCACCCGCGACCCCGACCGCATCCTCGCCATGCACCAGGCGGTACCCGGCGGCCTACTGGCCATACGGACCGGCCGGGCGGCCGGCATCGCCGTGATCGACATCGACCCCCGCAACGGCGGCCGCGTGCTGCCCGACCTGATGCCACCCACCCGGTGTGTTGGCACCGGCTCGGGTGGCTGGCACCTGTACTACCGCCACCCCGGCGGCACCCTCGGCGCGAAACTACGCGGCCACCCCGGCATCGACGTCAAGGCCGACGGCGGCTATGTGGTTGCGCCGCCCTCGATCCACCCTGACACCCGGCAGCCCTACCGGTGGGTCGGTGACCGGGCGGTGATCGAGATGCCCCCGCCGCTGATCGAGGCGTGCCGGCCGATCGAGCCGCCCGCCGCCCCACCGGCCACCGTCACCCCACTCGGCCGCGGGAAGGGCATCTCAGACCCGGCCGCCCTGCTGGCCGCCAACCTCGCCGCGATCGCCCGCGCCCCCGAGGGCAGCCGCCGCAACACCGTCTACGGCGCCGCCCGCGGCGTCGCCCGCATGGTCACCGCCGGAGCGATCACCGCCGCCGACGGCTACACCGCGCTGTACGCCGCCGGCCGCGCGGCCGGGCAAACCGACCGGGACACCCGCGCCGCCATCCTCGGCGGATTCCGCGCGGAATCCGTTGCCACAGAAGGGCTCGCCGCATGACCGTCCGCCGTCACCGATGGCAACACCGAGACGCCCACAACGCGCACTGCCAGCAATGCGGGACGTGGGCACAGAAACGGCCGCACCCCTATGCCCGCCGCTGGTTCACCGAGTGGCGGCTGCCCGACGGCAGCTACCGCGACAACTACAACGGCGAGCCCACGCCGCCGTGCGAGCCCCTGATGGGAGCGACGGCATGACCCGACCACACCGGATCATCGAGGGAACCGCCATCCTCGACCGGCTCCACGAAACCTTGACCCGCTACGTCATCCTGCCCTCGCCCGAGGCAACCGACGCTGTGGTGCTGTGGATCGCCGCCACCCACGCCATCGCCGCGTGGGCGCACGCACCCCGGCTGGTCATTCGCGCACCGGAGAAACGGTGCGGGAAGTCCCGGCTGCTGGATGTGGTCGAGGGCACCTGCCACAACCCGCTGATGACCGTCAACGCCTCGACCGCCGCGGTGTACCGGTCGATCGGCAAGGACGAACCGCCGACCCTGCTCGTCGACGAAGCCGACACGATCTTCGGCGGGAAACAAGCCGAGGCCAACGAAGAACTACGCGGCCTACTCAACGCCGGCCACCAGCGCAACCGGCCCACCATCCGATGGGACTCGGCCCGCAACCGGGTGGAGAAGATCGCTACCTTCGCCATGGCCGCGCTCGCCGGGATCGGCCAAATGCCCGACACGATCGAAGACCGCGCCGTTGTCATCCGGATGCGCCGCCGCGGACCCGGCGAACAGGTCAAGCCCTACCGCAACCGCCGTGACGGCCCGGAACTACGCCAGCTCGCCAACGACCTCACCGAATGGCTGACCGGGCACCTGCCCACCCTGGAAAAGGCCGAGCCCGACATGCCACTCGAGGACCGCGCCGCCGACACCTGGGAACCGCTCATCGCGATCGCCGACCTCGCCGGAGGCGACTGGCCCGACCGCGGCCGGCACGCCGCCGAAGTCCTGACCGCCGAACGCGACAACAACACCGTTGCCTCCGACCGCATCCGGCTGCTGAGCGACTGCCGCACCGCATTTGGTACCGCCGAGGCCATCCCGACCGGCGTACTGCTGGAACGGCTCAAAGCCGACCCCGAAGCGCCATGGGCCGAATACGGCGGCACCGGATTAACCGCAATGCGGCTCGGCGCGCTACTCCGCGAATACGACATCCGCCCCGAGACGATCCGGTTCGCCCAACCCGTCGGGCAAGCCAAGGGCTACCGCAAAACCACGTTCACCGACGCGTGGCAGCGCTACACCCCCGATACCGACCCCGACCACGTCCCCGAGGCCGAGCCGTACCAGCCGTACCAGCCGTACCCGCCCAGCTCAGAGGCGGTACGGCTCGCACCGGTGGTACGGCTCAAGCCGTACCAAGCCACCATCGACGAGATGCCCCCGCCCGATCAAGCCGACAGCACCGGTACGGCTTGACCCGTACCAGCCCACCAAGCCGTACCGCCCCTGACCTGCACTGGTACGGCTGGTACGGCTGGTACGGCTCACCCACCCTCAACAGGGCGGCCGGCCAACCCGGGACCTATCGCTGCTCCCGAAGCAACACCCGCAACATCACGCACTGACCGGAGGCCCAGCACTTCGGCAACCTCACGTGAACGGGCACACACTCTCATCGACTCCGCCGCCGCCTCGGCCGCCCGATCCCTTAGCTCCCTCGCGTGCGACCGCATGTGCCTGCTTTGGGCAACCACACTTGCGAAAACACCGACATTCAGCCCGTGCATCTCGGTGACGTTAAGCCACACCCACACGGCCGAACCATCCCACTAACGACGTACCCGACCGCGGCCCGCTGAGAGCGACGCTGAGCCATCGGTACATCCGGTCATACCAACCGGCCCGAGATCTTGGCTCAGCGTGGCTCTCAGCGGGCCGCTATACGCCTCTCTACGCAATCGCCTCTCCTGCCCACGTCTGAGGCCCCGGGCACGCCAAAAGAGCCTCAGCGGCGACCTGGGCGCCACCCCCGCATCCCTCACGCCGCACCACGGGGAGAACCGACATGGCCACCGACGCCACACCACTCGTCTTGACCATCGAACAAGCCGCCCGCCGACTCGGCATCGGCCGAACCCTCACCTACGCACTCGTCACCAGCGGCGAAATCGAATCCGTCACCATCGGCCGACTCCGCCGCATCCCCGCCGAATGCCTCACCGAATACATCAACCGACTCCGCCAGCACAACACACAACTACCAGCCGCAGCCTAATCACGAGGGAGAACCGCAATGGCGAAGCGCCGCGCAAACGGCGAGTCGTCCATCTATGAGGGTGCCGACGGTCGTTGGCACGGTCGCGTGACCGTCGGCACCCGGGATGATGGAAGACCGGATCGTCGGCACGTGACCGGCAAAACCGAGAACATCGTCAAGGCGAAAGTGAAGCGGCTGGAAAAGGAGCGCGACAACGGCACACTCCGGAAGACCGGCGAAAACTGGACCGTAGCCCAGTGGCTCACCCACTGGTTGGAGAACATCGCCACGCCGCCTAACGTTCGCGAAAACACAGCGGCTGGATATCGCGTCGCGGTGCGCGTGCATCTGATCCCGAGCCTGGGCGCTCACCGCATGGAGAAGCTCACGCCGGAGCACATCGAAAAGATGACCCGCAGAATGCAGGAGAGCGGCAGCAAGCCGGCAACGGCGCATCAAGCGTTCCGCACCCTTCGCACCGCGTTGAACGAAGCGACGCGACGGGGGCATCTCGGCCGTAATCCCGCGACCCTCGCCAAAGCTCCGCGGCTCGATGAAGAGGAAGTGGAACCTTACTCGGTCGAGGAGGTACAGCGGCTACTCATGGCGGCGGCCGAACTGCCACGCAATGGAGTCCGATGGGCAATTGCTCTTGCGCTCGGTCTTCGGCAAGGCGAAGTGCTCGGCCTCCAATGGCGAGACGTTGACCTCACAGCCGGGACGCTCACTGTTCGCCGCTCACGGCTTCGGCCGCGCTGGCAGCATGGGTGTAATGATCCGTGCGGTCGAAAATTCGGCGGCTATTGCCCGGACCGCAAACCGATTCGAGATGAGGCAGCCGAGACTAAATCGCGTGCCGGTCGCCGCCGCATCGGCGTTCCCGACCAACTCGTCTCGTTGCTACAGCAGCACCGCAAAGACCAGGAAGCGGACCGCCTGAAAGCCGCGCAGTTGTGGACCGAGGGCGGGTGGGTATTCGCCACCCCGACCGGTGGGGCGCTCAACCCTCGCACGGACTACGACGAGTGGAAACGGCTGCTCAAGAGTGCTGGCTTGCGTGATGGCCGGCTGCATGACGCGCGCCACACGGCTGCCACTGTGCTGTTGATCCTTGAAGTGGCCGAACGCGCCGTCATGGGCATCATGGGTTGGTCCAACTCCGCGATGGCGAAGCGCTACCAGCACATCACCGAGCAGGTTCGGCGGGACGTGGCGAAGCGAGTCGGCGGCCTGCTGTGGCGGCAGCCGACGAACGATGATGACCCCGCCTGACGTCGCGCCGTCAGGCAGGCGTTTCGGCCAACCGAGACCAGAACTGAGACCACACACAAAGAGGCCCGGCGGCTCACTCAGAGTCGCCGGGCGTTTTCCCTGCTAGATGGCGGTGGTGAAGGGATTTGAACCCTTGGAGGGCGTAAACCCTCACACGCTTTCGAGGCGTGCTCCTTAGGCCGCTCGGACACACCACCGGGAAGTACGTTACCGGACGCCTCGACGGCTCTGCCGCCGGGTCACCCTTTGCCGGGGCAACCGGTCCTGACCTGGCAGTATCGGCGGCATGACCAAGCGAGCAGAGGAGCACGAAGAATGAGCGTGCACATCGGCGGGCAGCCGGGCGACATCGCCGAGCGAGTTCTGCTCCCGGGCGACCCGATGCGGGCGAAGTGGATCGCCGAGACCTTCCTGCAGGACGCGAAGTGCTACACCCAGGTCCGCGGCATGCTCGGCTTCACGGGCACCTACCAGGGCGTACGGGTGTCGGTGCAGGGTTCCGGCATGGGCATGCCGTCGGCCTCGATCTACACCCACGAGCTGATCAACGAGTACGGCGTGAAGTCCGTCATCCGGATCGGCTCGTGCGGCGCGCTGGCGGCGGACCTCAAGCTGGGCGACGTGATCGCGGCGATCGGCTCGGCCACCGACTCGAACATGAACCGCGCCCGCTTCGACGGCCTGATCGACTACGCGCCGGTCGCCGACTTCGGGCTGCTGCGCACGGCGGCGGAGGTGGCCGAGCGGCACGGCACCCAGCTGCGGGTGGGTCCGATCCTGGCCGCCGACGCGTTCTACACCGACCGTCCCGACCTCTACGACGCCCTGGCCGACTACGGCGTGCTGGCGGTCGAGATGGAGTCGGCGGCGATCTACACGATCGCGGCGCGCTACCGGGCCAAGGCGCTGACCATCCTCACCGTGAGCGATCACATCAAGACCGGCGAGAAGATGGACTCGGCCCAGCGTGAGCAGGGCTTCGGCGACATGGTGCGGATCGGTTTGGAGACCGCGATCGCGGGCGCGGCCTGAGCGTGCTGCCGCGGCGTCACTCTCCGCGACGCCGCGGCGCCTTTACCCGTACGGGATGAAGGCCGCCCTCTATCGAAAGAAATCACGTATGAGAGCGGCGCAATCCGCCTCGAGGACGCCGGAGTAGACCGCCGGACGGTGATTGAGCCGCCGGTCGCGCACGACGTCCCAGAGCGAGCCGACCGCGCCCGTCTTGGGTTCCCACGCGCCGAAGACGAGCGTGGACACGCGCGCGAGCACCAGGGCACCGGCGCACATCGTGCACGGCTCGAGCGTCACCACCAGCGTGCAGCCCTCGAGACGCCAGCTGCCCAGCAGCACGGCCGCCCGGCGCAGCGCGAGGATTTCGGCGTGCCCGGTCGGATCCCCGGTCGCCTCCCGCTCGTTGCCGGCGGCGCTCAGCTCCACCCCGTCCGGCCCGTAGACGACCGCGCCGACCGGGACGTCCTCGGGATAGGCCGAGGCGACCTCGATCGCCCGCCGCATCCAGCTCTCGTGCCGGGGCGAGGGCTGGAGACTCACGCGCTCACGCCTCCCGCAACTCCTCGACCTCGTCGCCGCAGCCGATCCGCTGACAGATCTCGGCGGTCACGTCGGACGGCAGCATGCCCTCCTGACCGCAGAGGCCCAGCAGCCGGTGCGCGCTGATCCCGAGATCGTTCAGCAGGTCGGCGTCGCCCACCGGGTCGGCGTCCGGGTCGGACGGCCGGTCGCCGTCCTCCTCGTCGTCACCGCCCGCGGTCAGCTCGTCGATCTCCAACGCCGGCGCCTCGATGTCGCCGAGCAGCACCGACCCGATGCGCGACTCCTCGACGAACGCCGAGTCCGACCCGAAGACCCGCAGGTCCTCGCCCTCGTCGAGGCGCAGGATCGCCAGGTACTGGTCGTCGCTCTCGACGAAGAGCAGCGCCACGTCGGCGTCCGGCTCGACGTCGCGCAGCGCGTCCACCACCTCGTCGATGTCGGCGAGGCCGGTCAGGTCCAGCTCGGACGCCGTCCACCCGTTCTTGCCCCGAGCAACGGCGGCAGCGAAAGTCGACAAGATTTCCCCCCATGCGACTTTTGTCTTCAGCGAGTGACGGTAGCGGGAAGAACGGCGGGCGCGGCGCGCCACGCCCCCAAAAGGGTTGGAAGTCAGTTCGCCAGGCGACGGCGGGAGGCGATGAGCTCGCGGAGGCGGGCCCCGCGAAGCCGCTGCGGCTGTGCGAGCTCCCGAGCTTTCGCATCGGCGAGAGCCGCGAGCAACTCCAGACGACGACGGCGGCGATCGGGGTCGAGCCGTGGCGGTGAGGGAGCCATGAAGCCGAGATTGCACACCAGGCGCACGCGAGTCAAGACCCAGTGCGGACGGCAACGGTAACGGCACGTCCCGTCGCCGGGGTCACCACAGCGGCCAGTTGTACGTATCGATCCAGCGCGCGCCCACGAAGAACATCGCGATCGACAGCCCGACCCCGCTGGCGAGGGCCACACCGACCGCCACGCCACGGTCGCCGAGCACGGTCAGTACGAGCGCGACGACCCAGGCGCTGACCGCCGCCACCAGGGTCCACCAGGCGTAGGCGGCGAGGTCGTGGGCGAGCCCACCGAACAGCCCGAACCAGAGCAGCCCGGCGCCGAGCCCGGCGAGCACCGGCGCCGCGGCGACCGGGTGGGCCTCGCGATAGACCGGCCGGCTGGGCCCGGGGAAGAGCCCGGAGGGCGGCCGCCCGAGGGCCTGAGCATGCGTCTGGGCAAAGGCCGGGTGCGCGGCCGGCGAGCTGTAGACGGCCGGCGCGACCGGCGGCGCGCCGGCTCCGGGCGGCGCTACCGCACCCGGCGGCGCTACCGCACCCGGCGGCACGACCCCACCCGGCGGCACGACCGCACCCGGCGGCGGGCCGGCCGGCCAGGACGGGTGCCTCTCGCTCACGGGCGACGCTCCTCTGCCTCGGCTCTCCCCGCCAGCCTAGCGAGCGCAACCGGATCGCGGCCGGTACCGGTGCGGCCGGCGTAGAGGCGCGGGGCCGCATCCTCGCCCAAGGAATGCGGCCCCGCGCTGCCGGGAGAAAGGTCTGGTTGCGGACGGCTCAGCTGAACTGCGCCAGCCGCTTCTGGGTCTGCCCGTCGACGCTGGTGAACGCGCCGCCCATCGCGACCGTGCCGCGGTCGGGGTTGCCGGCCAGGGCGAAGACGCCCTCGACCCCGTTGGCGTCGGCGGTCCAGTCGAGCAGGTGCCCGTCCGAGCTCGCGAGCGCCGCCAGCTTGACCCGGTCGTCCGAGCCGTCGACGCAGGTCCCCTGGGTGCCGGTGCGGGCGGTGCTGCAGGCCCGGTCGAAGTGGCCGCCGGCGTAGACGACGCCGCCGAGCACGGTGATCGCCTGCGCGTCCCCGTCGAACGTCGCCGACCACCGCAGCCGGCCGTCCGGCGTGTAGGCGCTGACGCGGCCGCCCTGACCGCCGTGCGCGGAGTAGACGCCGTCCGCGGTGACCGCGATCGCGTACGTGATGACCGGCGGTTTCGGTTTGAAGGACGGCACCACGGCGCCCCCGGCCGGATCGAGGGCAACCAGCCGGTCGTACCCGGAGATGCCGTTGACCTTGTGGAACTTGCCCCCGGCGTAGATCCGTCCGCCGCCGCTCGCGACCACCTCGACCTGGTCGTCGGCGGTGGGCCGCCAGCGGGTGTCGAGCGCGCCCGTGCCGAGGTCGAACGCCGCGAGCCGCCCGCGCGCCTGCCCGTCGACCGCGGTGATCGCGCCGCCGAGGTAGAGCCGGTTGCCGGCGGCGGCGATCGAGTACGGCCGCCCGCTGATCGAGTGCTTGAAGGTGGCCGAGAGCGCGCCGCTGGTCGCGTCCACCCGGGCCAGGCTGTCCCGCTTCTGCCCGCCGACCGTCGCGAAGTCGCCGGCGAGGTAGACCGAGCCGCCGCTGACCACGATCGCCTTGACCCGCCCGTCGGCGGCCGGCGCCCAGGAGAGCAGCGTGCCGGTGCGCGAGTCGACGGCGGCGAGGTGACCGCGGGCGACCTGCTTGCCCCGGACGATCGCGGCGGTGAAGTCGCCGCCGACGTAGAGGACGTCCCCCGAGTACGCGACGGTCAGGACGGCGCCGTTGAAACTGGGCATGGCGTCGGACGGCTGCGCCTGGGCGGGCGCGGCCACGGCGGTGAGCGCGGCGGCGAGTCCGATGGCGAGTGCTTTCCCCCGGTAAGTCACCAGACCACCGTATTGCCGCATATCCCCGGTTTTCACGCGCAAAACGGACAGATTGCGCCTGGCCGAACGGCTGATCTTGAAGGTGTGGGAGAGTTCCGGCGTGCATGTGGCGGTCATCGGTCTCGGGCTCATCGGCGGCTCTCTGCTGCGGGCGTTGCGCGCCGCCGGGCATCGCGTCACCGGTTACGACGCCGATCCGGCGACCCGCGAGCTGGCCGGTGCCGCCGGTTCGATCGCCGACGCCGCCGCCGGGGCCGAGCTGGTCGTTCTCGCCGTGCCGCTGCCGGTGCTGCCCGGTGTGCTGGCCGAGCTCGCCGCCTTCGACGGCCTGGTCACCGACGTCACCTCGGTCAAGGACCCGGTGCGCGAGCTGACGATCAAAAGCGGATTGCGGCGGTACGTCGGGGGGCACCCGATGGCGGGCAAGGAGACCTCGGGCTTCGCGGCCGCCGACCCGGCCCTGTTCGCGGGGTGCGCCTGGGTGCTCTGCCTCGAGCCCGGCGAGACCGCGCTGGACGACTGGCTCACGCTCGCGGCCCTGTTCACCACCCTCGGCGCCCGGGTCGTGCCGGTCACCGCGGCCGAGCACGACCGGGCCGTCGCCCAGATCAGCCACGTGCCCCACCTCTTCGCCGCCGCGCTGGCCCGCCAACTCGACGGCAACCCGCTGGCCGGCGCGTTGGCGGCCGGATCGTTCCGGGACGGCACCCGGGTCGCCGCCACCCGGGCCGAGCTGATCGTCGCGATGTGCGCGGGCAACGCCACGGCCGTGCACTCCGTTCTGCGTAATCTGATCGACGACCTGAAGGCGATGGACGAGGCGCTGGCGAACGACGCGCTCACCCCGCTGGTCGAGCTCGGCGGGTCGCTGCGCCGGGCCTGGCCGGCCCGGGGCGGTGAGCCGGTCGAGATGCCGGTCTCGGTCGACGGCCTGCTGGCGCTCGGGCGGGACGGCGGCTGGGTCACGGCAGTGGCCGAAAATCGGGTCAGCGTCACGACAATGCGGCCGGAAACTGGCCGCAATGGTTCATAGGCTCGTCCCCGACAGCGATTCTTCGAGCTAGGAGACGACGATATGCCCGGTCAGGTCGGCCCGGTCAGCAACGAGCAGGAGGGCCTGCTCGCCTACCTCGCCCAGATGCGGTACGTGCTGCGGTTGACCGCGCACGGGCTCACCGACGAACAGTTGCGGGCCACGCCGTCGGCGAGCGCGCTCAGCGTCGGCGGCCTCATCAAGCACTGCGCCTCGACCGAGGAGAACTGGCTGGCGACCATCCGGCGGGAGCCGCAGACGGTCGACTACCAGCAGTACGCCGAGAACTTCAAGCTCGCCGACGACGAGCGGATCGAGGACGTCTTCGCGCGCTACGACCGGGTGGCCGAGCAGACCGAGAAGACGGTGACCGAGCTCGGCGACCTCGACTACCGGATCGAGGTCGACCACTCGGTGCCGTGGAACCGCAAGGACCTCACCCACTGGAACGTGCGCTGGATCCTGCTGCACCTGATCCAGGAGACCGCGCGGCACACCGGGCACGCCGACATCGTGCGCGAGTCGATCGACGGCGCCACGGCGTACCCGCTGATGGCCGCCGCCGAGGGGTGGCCCGAGACGCCGTGGCTGAAGCCCTGGGCCCGATCGGAGTGATCAGACCCGCTGGCCCTTGTCCAGGCGGATCACGCGGCGGTCGGTGACGATCGCGGTGACCAGGTCGCGCGGCGTGACGTCGAAGGCCGGGTTCACCGCGTCCGACCACGGGGTGATCTCGGCGGCGCCGCGGTCCTCGATCGGGACCGCGTCGCCGCTCGGCGTGGAGACGTCCACAGTCGACTCGGGCGCCACCACCACGAACGGCAGGCCGGCCCGGCGGGCGCCGAGCGCGTGCGAGTAGGTGCCGATCTTGTTGATCACGTCGCCGTTCGCGCAGATCCGGTCGGCGCCCAGGATCACCGCGTCCACCTCGCCGCGGGCCATCAGGAACGGGCCGGCCGAGTCAACCGCCACCTGGTGCTCGATGCCCCAGCGGGACAGCTCCCACGCGGTGAGCCGGGCGCCCTGCAGCAACGGCCGCGTCTCGCTGGCCACCACGCCGGCGAGCGCGCCCCGCCGGTGCAGCTCGTAGACCACGCCGAGGGCGGTGCCGAGCACGACCGTCGCCAGCCCGCCGGTGTTGCAGTGGGTCAGCAGGCGGGGCCGGTGACCGCAGAGCTCGACCATCAGATCGGCGCCCCGGGCGGCCATCGCCTCCGAGGCGGCGATCTCCTCGTCCCGGATCGCGTACGCCTCGGCCAGCACCGCCTCGGGACCGCGGCGCAACTGGGCCGCCGCCCGGCGCGCGCCGCGAGCCAGGTTGACCGCGGTCGGCCGGGCCGTCTCGACCCGGTTCACCGCGGCGGCCAGCGCCTCCGGGTCGTCGGCGTGCACCCGGGCCGCCAGCGCCACGCCGAACGCGCCCGCGACGCCGAGCGCCGGAGCGCCGCGGACGGCCAGCGACTGGATCGCGGCGACCAGCTCCGGCACCGTGTGCAGGCGCAGGACACGTACCTCCCGGGGCAACGCCGTCTGATCGATGATCTCGACCGCCCCGTCCACCCATTCGATCGTCCGCACGAGGCCGAGCCTAACCACTTACCCTTGCGCCATGGCATCTCGCGATCCGGTCGACGACCTGCGGCGCATCGCCTTCCAGCTGGAGCGCGCGAACGAGGCGACCTATCGGGTGCGCGCGTTCCGCTCGGCCGCCGCCACCATCGCCAAGCTCTCGCCGGAGGAGCTGGCCGAGCGGGCCGCGGCCGGCACGTTGAGCAAGCTCGCCGGGGTCGGCGACGTCACGGCCCGCTGCATCGCCGAGTCGCTGGCCGGCGAGGAGCCGGTCTACCTGCGCCGGGTGCGGGCCACCGAGGGCACCGACCTGACCGAGGCGGCGGCCGCGATCCGGTCGGCGCTGCGCGGCGACTGCCATTCGCACTCCGACTGGTCGGACGGCGGCTCGCCGATCGAGGAGATGGCGCTGGCCGCGGTCGAGCTCGGCCACGAGTACCTGGTGCTCACCGACCACTCGCCCCGGCTCACGGTGGCCAACGGCCTGTCGCCGGCTCGGCTGCGTAGCCAGCTCGACCGGGTGGCCCGGCTCAACGACCAGCTGCCCGAGGGCTTCCGCATCCTCACCGGCATCGAGGTCGACATCCTCGACGACGGCTCGCTGGACCAGGAGGACGAGCTGCTGGCGCGGCTCGACGTGGTGGTCGGCTCGGTGCACAGCAAGCTGCGCGATGAGTCGCCGCGGATGACCCGGCGGATGCTGGCCGCGATCGCCAACCCGCACCTGGACATCCTCGGCCACATGACCGGCCGCAAGGTGTCCGCGGCCGGCGAGGGCGACAAGGGCCACCGCGGCGGGCGCACCCGGCCGCCGAGCACGTTCGACCTCGACAAGGTCATCGCCGCCTGCCTGGAGCACCACAAGGCGATCGAGATCAATTCCCGGCCGGACCGGCTCGACCCGCCCAAGCGGATGCTCACGGTCGCGGTCGAGGCCGGCTGTCTGTTCAGCATCGACACCGACGCCCACGCGCCCGGCCAGCTCGACTGGCTGGGCAACGGCTGCGAGCGGGCCGCGCTCTGCGCCGTGCCGGTCGACCGGGTCGTCAACAGCTGGCCGATGGAACGGTTGCTCGAGTGGACCGCGGGCCACAAGTAGGGTTTCGTTCCCGTAGGGTCGCGGCGTGGGACGAATTGACGACCTCGCCAACCGCTACGTGGACGAGTGGGCCGAGCTGAGCCCGCTCGGCGCGACCTCGGTCGGCATCGCCGGCCACGACGACAAGATCGACGACCTTTCGCCCGACGGCTACGCGGCCCAGGCCGAGCTCGTCCGGCGCACCCTCAACGACCTCGACGTGATCGACCCCGAGCACGAGTCCGAGGAGGTCGCCAAGGACGCCATGATCGAGCGGCTCGGCCTGGAGCTGGCGACGTACGACGCCGGCTACACCAAGAGCGCGGTCAGCGTCATCTCCAGTGCCCTGCACGGCATGCGCGGCACCTTCGACATCATGCCGACCGAGGGCGAGGAGGCGGTGGCCAACATCGCCGCCCGGCTCAACCTGTTCGCCCCCGCGCTCGAGCAGTACAAGACGACGCTGCGCGAGGAGGCGGCCGCCGGCCGGGTCAGCGCCCGCGCGCAGCTGCTGGCCGTCGCCGAGCAGTGCGACTCGTGGACCGACCCGCGGCGCGACGACTTCTTCCACGGGCTGACCCGCCGGCTCACGGCGGGCGGCGCGCTCGCGGCCGAGCTCGAGCGGGGCGCCACCGCGGCCACCGCGGCCACGGCCGGCTTCGCCACCTTCCTCCGCGAGGAGCTGGCCCCGGTCGGGCGGGAGAAGGAGGCGGCCGGTCCGGAGCGGTACGCGCTGGCCTCCCAGTACTTCCTGGGCGCCAAGGTGGACCTGCGGGAGACGTACCTCTGGGGCTTCGCCGAGCTGCACCGGCTCGAGCAGGAGATGGCCGTGGTCTCGGCCGCCATCGCCGGCGCCGGCGCCTCGGTCGCCGAGGCCGTGGCCGCGCTCGACGCCGACCCGGCCCGGCGCATCCCCGGCAAGGACGCCTTCCGCGACTGGATGCAGGCGCTCGCCGACAAGGCGATCTCGGAGCTCAACGGCACCCACTTCGACATCGAGCCGCCGGCCCGCAAGATCGAGTGCTGCCTGACCCCGACCAGCGACGGTGGCATTTATTACACCGGCCCGAGCGAAGACTTCTCCCGCCCCGGCCGGATGTGGTGGGCGGTGCCCGAAGGGATCACCGAGTTCTCCACCTGGCGCGAGGTCACCACCGTGTACCACGAGGGCGCACCGGGCCATCACCTCCAGGTCAGCCAGGTGATGCTCCGGGCCGACCTGCTCAACCGCTGGCAGCGGCTGCTGTGCTGGTGCTCGGGGCACGGCGAGGGCTGGGCGCTCTACGCCGAGCGGCTGATGGACGACCTGGGCTACCTCGAGGACCCGGGCGACCGGCTCGGCATGCTGGACGGCCAGGCCCTCCGCGCGGCTCGAGTGATCGTCGACATCGGCATGCATCTCGAGCTGGAGATCCCGCGGGACAACCCGTTCGGCTTCCACCCGGGGGAGAGATGGACACCCGAGCTCGGCTGGGAGTTCCTGCGGGCGCACACCCGGATGGCCGACGAGGTGCTGCGCTTCGAGTGGAAGCGCTACCTGGGCTGGCCCGGTCAGGCGCCGTCGTACAAGGTCGGCGAGCGGATCTGGTTGCAGGCACGCGAAGAGACGAAGCAGCGCAAGGGCGCCGATTTCGACCTCAAAGCGTTCCATCGGGACGCATTGAACCTCGGCTCGCTCGGGCTCGACCCGCTGCGGAAGGCGCTGGCGCGGCTCTAGCGTTTCGGGGCGTTTCCCCGGGTTAACGGCGGGGAAACGCCCCTTTTGCGACGCGGTCGACATTACCTAATGCGATTATCTTTCGTTGAGCGATCATGTGACTACTCTCCGTGAATAGCGTTCCGAGTCATAATCGTTATCTATTGCGAATCTTGTAGCTTTTCGTTAGCCCGGCCTCCCGTTACCATCTGCGCCGTGGCCAACCGGCTCCCGGAACCGGCCTGCGCTGCGGCTTCGGTCAAAAACAACGGGTTGGGAATCGCGCCCGAAGCCGAACGAAGGCCGAGCCCGCATCCACCGATCAGCCGAGAGAACTCTGCCCCTTGGCGAGGGGCTTCCCGAGGTTTTCTCGGATAGATTGGCCCGGATCCGTGCGCCCATCCGGCTACGGACAGTAGTCGTCACCAACGGCTCATCGCGTGTTGCATGGCGGAGGACGAAAGCAATGAACAGCCGGCGAACCCGTTTACGCTCCGCTCTCGCGGTGATTTTGACGGTTTTGGTACTTGTACCGACTGCGGTCCTGTTTGGACGTGTTTGGCAGCAGAACTCGGACCAGCGGGCACAGACCGATCTGGAGAAGAAGGGCGTCGAGTACATCAGCGCCCTCACCCCGCTGGTCAGCGCGCTGGCCGAGTCCGAGTCGTCGGCGATCCAGGGCGTCTCCGCCCCGCCCGACTCGCTGAAGTCCGCCGTCGCCAAGGCCGCGGCCGCCGACGAGAGCCTCGGTGACGACCTCAAGACCAAGGAGCGCTGGGCCGATCTGAAGTCGAAGATCGACAAGCTGCCCAAGGCCGCCGGCCCGCTCGCCGCCTTCCAGGCGCACATCGAGGTCACCGACCTCACCCTCGCGCTCTACGCCGCGATCTGGCGCAACGCCGAGCTGAACCGCGACCCGGACAGCGACGTCTCCAACCTGGCCGAGGCGGTCGCCAAGGACATGTCCAAGACCGTGGTGCTGGTGAGCCGGATGGGCGACTACGCCCAGCTGCTCCAGGTCGCTGCGGCCAAGGACCGGGCCAACCTCGGTGTCCAGTTCGGACAGGCGGTGCTCACCGTGCAGGACTCGGTGAGCGACCTCACCGAGGACCTCCAGGCCGCGGTCGACAACACCAAGAGCCCGACGCTGAGCGGCTCGCTGGTCAGCACGCTCGACTCCTTCCGCCGCGGGGTCGAGTCGATGACCCGTGGCGCCAACCCGGGCGGCACCCCGAACGTCGCGACCATGTCGACCGCGCAGACCGCGCTGCAGACGGCGCTCAACGCGCTGGCCGGCGTGACGCTCAAGGAGATGGCGAAGCTGCTGGACGACCGGTCGAGCACCATCTCGTACCGGCGCACCGAGGCCGTCGTCATGGGCCTGCTCGCGATTCTCCTCGTGCTCGCCGCGCTGATCTGGCCGGTTCTCGGCCGCCGTCGAGAGACCGCGCCGGCGCCGGCCCCGGCGTCGATCGGCGAGTCGACCCGCGACATACCCACCAGCCGGGCCACCCCGCCCTACGGCGGTCAGTACGACATCGCCCCGGCCTACGGCGACAACGACCCGACACGGCGGGAGCGGTCCGGTGCTCTTCGGTAAGTTCCGCATTCTGGGCAAGCTTGCCCTGCTCGTCATCGTTCCTCTGCTCGGCGTCGTCGCGCTGAGCGTGCCGATCATCGTCACGCGTATCAGCGACGCCCAGGACGCGCAGAAGACGTCGGACACGATTCAGCTCGCGACCCGGGTCAGCACCGCGGTGCAGGAGCTCCAGGAGGAGCGCCTGCTCTCGATCGGCTTCCTGTTCGGCCTGATCCAGGAGCCGGAGCTGGTCGTGCAGAGCGCCAAGGCGACCGACGCGATCGCCCGGATCGACGACGACGGCCAGCCGCTCTCCAAGGAGATGCGGCGGGCGCTGCGGGGAACCGAGCGCCTCGACAACACCCGGCAGAACGTGATCAACCGGGCGATCCGCCCCGACATTCTGGTCACCGAGTTCACCAGCGTCATCACCCCGCTGTTCAACGGGCTCGACCTCGCGTCGCGCGCCGACCTCACCACCGGCGTCGGGCGGCAGGTCTTCGCGCTCGAGCAGTCGCTGCGGTCCGACGACCTGATCAGTCAGGCGTCGGCCTACCTCACGGTCGCGACGATCACCAAGAACGCCGGCTTCGTCGGCCTCTTCTACTCGACGCTGGTGCAGCTGCAGCAGCTGATCGTGAACGCCCAGGCGTTCTTCACCGACTCGCAGTACAAGCTGTACCTCGGCGCCCAGGACGCGTTCTCGTCCCGGGTCGGCTCGGACTTCCTGACCCAGGCCGCGATCGACCCGAACGCGGCGGTGCAGACGCTGAACATCAAGACGCTGTTCCCGTCGCTGCAGTCGGTGCTCGTGCTCGGTGGCTTCGTGGAGAAGCGCGTGGCCGCCGACGTGGACACGATCGTGACGAACAACCGGGACACGGCTCTCCGGGACGCCTTCCTCATCGGTGGCGGCTCGTTGATCCTGCTGCTCCTGGTGATCACGCTGAGCATCTTCATGGCCCGCGCGGTCGCCCTGCCGCTGCGCCGCCTGACCACCTCGGCCGACCGGATCGCCCGGGCCGCCGAGGCCGAGCTCGAACGGGTCGCCGACGACGACGCCGAAGCCGTACGCCCGATCCGTCTCGACACGGTCGACGTCGAGGCCCAGGACGAGATCGGCGACCTGGCCCGGGCGTTCGACCGGGTGCAGACCACCGCCGCCCGGCTGGTGGAACGCCAGGTTCTCGGCCGCCGCAACGTCGCCCAGATGTTCGGTCACGTCGGACGGCGTACCCAGAACCTGGTCGGCCGCCAGCTGGCCCTGATCGACAACCTGGAGCGCAAGGAGACCGACAGCGACCGGCTCCGCGAGCTCTACCGGCTCGACCACATGTCCAGCCGTCTGCGGCGGAACGCGTCGTCGCTGGTCGTGCTCTCCGGTGGGGCCGGTGCGAACGAGCACATGGCGCCGCTGTCCCTCTCCGACGTCGTCCGTCTCGCCCTCGGTGAGATCGAGGACTACACCCGCGTCGACGTCGAGGTGCCCGAGGAGATCGTGGTCGTGCCGGCCGTCCTGGCCGACCTGACCCTGATGCTGGCCGAGCTCATGGAGAACGCCACCGCGTTCTCCCCGCCGAACACCCGGGTGCTGATCAGCGCCACCGAGCTGCGCGGCGGCGCCCGCCTGGCGATCATCGACAACGGCCTGGGCATGTCGCCCGAGCGTCTCGCCGAGGAGAACTCGCGGCTCACCCGCCGTGAGCGCCTCGACCTGGTGCCCTCCGAGGTGCTCGGCCTGTTCGTGGTCGGCCGGCTGGCCCGCCGGCACGGCATCGAGGTCACGCTGACCGACACGCCCGGCGGCGGTGTCACCGTCTGGGTCGACCTGACCCCGGCGCACCTGGTCTCGCGGGTGCCGAGCACCACCGCGATGGCCGGCTCGCCGTTCCCGACGGCCACGCCGGGCGTGGCGCCCGGTTACCACACGTCCGAGTTCGCCCAGGTGATCGCCGGTTCCGCGGCGCGCGCCTCGGTGCCCGGCAGCCAGCTGCCGTTCGACGCCAACGTGCTCGAGCGGGCCACCCGGACGCTGGAGTCGGGCGGGTCGTGGAACGCCTTCGCGACCGCGGCTCTCCCGTCTCTCGCGGCGCCGGCGGCGCCGGCCCTCGCGGCGCCTTCCCCGGCCTACGCCGAGCCTGCGGCGCCGGCCTACTCCGAGCCTGCGGCGCCGGCGTACGCCGATACCGCGGCGCCGGCCTACGCCGAGCCTGCGGCGCCGTCCTACGGCGAGCCGGTTTACGACGCCGAGCCGGTCTACGCGCCGAGCCAGGTCTACCAGCCGCCGGTGGCGCCCCAGCCGGTGTACGACCTGGGCGCGCCGGTCGCCGGCCGGGTGCCGGCCTCGCTGCCGGAGCTGCCCGCGGCCGGTCCGTCGGCGTGGAACCAGCAGCCGGTCGAGGCGCCGCAGCCGACCTGGAACACTCCCGAGGTCGGGGCGGCTCCGTCGAGCCCGTCGATCCCGCGCCAGCGGACCGACGAGGACTACCGCTACGGCACGCCCGCGGCGTACTCGCCGCCGGCGGCCCCGGCCTCGCCGCCCGCTCACGCCATGCCACCGGCCCAGGCCACGCCACCGGCCCCGGCCTCGGCGTCCCCGTACGCCGAGCCGCAGGCCTATGCCGAGCCGCAGGCCTACGGACAGCCGCAGGCCTACGCCCAGCCTCGCTATGCCGAGCCGGAGCCGCAGGCGCAGCAGCCATACGCCGAGCCGCAGGGCTACGGTCAGTCTCCGGACTACGGCCGCCAGCCGGCGTACAACGAGCCACCGGCCCAGCCGGACCCGCAGCAGTCCGCCGCGGGCCTGCGGTCGGCGAACGGCGGACCGCTCCGCCGCCGTGTTCCGGGCAGTCAGCTGCCGATGGAGACCGGCAAGCCGCTGCCGGCCGCTCCGCCGTCACAGGACGACGCGGTCGCGGCACGAGCCGCCTTCGACGCCTTCGAGGCCGGCGTCAGCCGCGCCCAGTGGGACGTCGCCGAGACCGAGATGACGGCGCCGCCGTCGGCCGGTCATGCACCCCTCGCCCGCCGGGTTCCGGGTGCCACGCTTCCGCGGGACGAGCCGCACAGCTCGCCACCGCCCGCTCCGGCACCTCCGCTTGATCCGGATGCCGCACGAGCACTGATGGAACAGTTCGAGTACGGAGTCGCACTCGCACTGAACGAAACTCAGCCACAACCCGAGGGACAACCGCGATGACTTCCCCTTACTCCACGGAAACCGGTAACGGCTACGGCCAGGCACAGCTCAGCGCCGAGGCCAAGACCTTCAACTGGCTGCTGGACTCGTTCACGTCCGGCACCGCAGGCGTGATCGAGGCCATCGCTGTTTCGTCCGACGGTCTCCTGATGGCGATGTCCGCGATCAAGGACCGGCCGAACGCCGAGCGTCTCGCGGCCGTCGTCTCCGGCCTGACCAGCCTCGCCGGCGGCGCCGCCAGCTGGTACCGGCTGGGCTCCCTGAACCGGGTCATCATCGACATGGCCGAGGGCTATCTGCTGGTCACCGCGATCAGTGCCGGCTCGGTGCTGGGCGTCATCGCCGACCGGTCAGCCAACCTGGGCACCCTCGCGTACGAGATGACGCTCTTCGCCACCCGTGCCGGTGGCGCGCTGAGCCCGCGTCTGATCGCCGAATTGAAGAACGCCGTCCAGCAATGACCTATCCGGACCCCGACGACCCGGCATACCCGGCTCGGCCGAGTGTCCGGCCCTTCCTGCAGTCCGGCCCGCAGTCGGCCGGCGGTTACCGCCCTCAACCACAGAGCGAGCCGCCGGTCGACGAGCAGGTCACGACGCTACGCCCGTTCGTCATCACGTCCGGGCGTACCGACGGCGCCGATCCCGACATCGGGATGGAGACCCAGGTGACCGTCAACCACGCCGCGACTCCCATGCGGCTTTCCCCGGAGATGCGCGCGATCGTTGCGCTCTGCGGGGAACCAACGTCCGTGGCGGAGATCTCCGCCCGGCTGCGTCTGCACCTCGGCGTCACCCGCATCCTCGTCGGCGACCTGCGCGCCGCCGGCCAGCTGGACGTCCATGTGCTGGACAACGAGACCCCCGACCCTGAGACCATCATGCGAGTGATCCGTGGACTTCGAGCAATCACCTAACCGCGTCGTCGGCTCCGCCCGGGTGGGCGGCGGTACGCCGAAGAAGGCCCCGGTTCCGGTCAAGATCATCGTGGCCGGCGGCTTCGGTGTCGGAAAGACGACAACAGTGGGCGCCATCTCCGAGATCTCTCCGCTCACCACCGAGGCGGAGATGACGTCGGAGTCGGTCGGCATCGATGATCCCGGCCAGGCGACCATGAAGACCACGACGACGATCGCCATGGACTTCGGCGTCCTGACCATCGACCAGACGCTCAAGCTCTACATCTTCGGTACGCCCGGCCAGTCACGCTTCGCATTCATGTGGGACGACCTGATCAAGGGCGCTCTGGGTGCATTGGTGGTGGTGGACACCGCTCGGATCGACGATTGCTACCCCGCAATCGACTACTTCGAGCGAGCCGGACTGCCGTTCGTGGTCGGCGTGAACACGTTCAACGGACAGATGAACTACAGCCTCGAGGAGGTTCGCTGGGCGCTCGCCATCCGCGACGATGTGCCCGTCCTCTCATACGACGCGCGGTTCCGCGCCTCCGTCCGGGACGCCCTGCTGGTCGTACTCGACCAGGCTCTTGACAAGGCCATCCGAGCCAAGTCCACGTAGGGTGTGCGAGGCGTCGCGGAGATCGAGGTTTCCAAATCGGCCTTCCAGCGGGCACAGTAGGTGAGGACGACCCGCACTGGAAGGACGGTGACGCGTGCGAGGCGGACTGGACGACGCGCTCGACAAGCTCGCGCGCCGCGACGAGCTGCGCAGGCGCGCGGCCGGTGAGGCCACCGGTACGTCACCGGCAGTGACCGAGCTGGTCGAGGCGATCGCCGCGGTCGTGGGCCGCCACCCCGAGCTGGGCGTGACCGTGGGCGCCGAGGGCTCCGGCGAGCCGATCCTGCTGCACTTCTTCTACGCCGACGGCCAGGTGCAGGTGAGCGCCGACAGCCCACCGCTGGAGGAGTCCCCACCGGCGAGGCACGCCGAGATCGTCGACGTCGACCTCGACGATCCCGTCGAGACCTACCGCCCCACCCCCGACCAGATGCGGCGCCACCAGGACGACCAGGACCGCTACGGCGCCCCGCAGTACGGCTACACCGAGCCGGCCGCCTATTACAGCGAATCCGACACGGCCGAGCGCCGCTACGGCTCGTTCGACGGCCAGCCGGCGGACACGCGCTACCCGTCCCACAGCCCCGGCGAGACATCCCGCGACTTGGGCGCCCGCATGCGCGACCTGGGCATGGCGTCCCGCGCCCCGTCCGCACCCAGCGCCCCTCCCGCTCCCACCGCGAACGGCCCCGTCTCGGGCAGCCCGCTTTCCAGCAGCCCTCTCGCGGGCAGCCCTTTCTCGGGCAGCCCTCTTTCCGGCAGCCCTCTTTCCGGCAGCCCTCTTTCCGGCAGCCCTCTTTCGGGCAGCGCCGCCGGTGTGGGCCCAGCCGCAGGCAGCCCTCTCACCGGCCCGCTGGACGGCACCCGTTTGACCAGCCCTCACTCCGGCTCCCCGGTCTCCGGCAGCCCGATGTCCGGCGGCCCGATGTCCGGCAGCCCGATGTCCGGCAGCCCGATGCCGCCAGGCCCCGCGCCCTCGGCTCCGCAGTACCCCCCGCACCCCTTCGCGGCCACCCCGCCGCCGCCCGTGCCCCCGCAGAGCTCGCCGCGCCCGCCGTCGGATGCCCAGGCCACCCGCCGCATCCACGCCGAGCAGCACCGCGCCCCCGCCGAGCCGGCCGCCACCGAGCGCATCATCCCGCCCCAGCCGCAGCCCCAGCGAGGCGCCATGCCGACGCCGCTGCCCAAGCCGATCCCACTGCAGGTCGAACGCCCCGAGGAAACCGAGATGGCCGCCCGCCGCCTGGCCGCCCTCCTCCGCGACGACCCATCTTTGCTGAACCAGGCCCCCCGCGGCGAATAGCCCTGTGGATAACGCCGAAAAGTCGTCATACCCGGCTGCTCTACTCCACCCCACCCAGTAACGGGGTGGGGTTTGTGTAGGGGGCACCGCTTCGTTTGTGGACGACGGCGAAGAAACGTCGTACCCGGCTGCTTAACTCCACCCACCCACTGAACGGGGTGGGGAAGGGCACTGCGGGTAACGACCGCGAGACGGCGACGGTCGCTTTCTGTCACGAGAGCCCGCACGGTTTGAGCACGTAAGAGCCGTAAATCACCATCCGACTCGACCTTTCGGCCACAATGCGTGGCGATCCCTTGTTTTACGCTGCGTAACTGCATAGCGTTCCTGACCTGCCGCCGAACCCCCGCAGGCCCGGAGAGAAACATGTCGCTGCCCGAAGTCCACCTTGCCGGTGGTACATGCGCCGAGGCGCTACGCCTGGCGCCGGTCGCTCGTGCCATGCGCGAACAGGGCCGGGTCGCCCCCGTGCTGCTGGCCGCGGGGTCCGACCCGACCGCCGTGGCCCGCACGTTCATCGCCTGCGGGCTCGCGGCCGACGTCACGCTGCCGGCCTCGGCCGATGTGGCGGCGGCGATGCGCCGGTACGACCAGCTGTGGGCGACCCGGACCCCGTCGGCCGTGGTGGTTCGCGGGGACAACCTGGCCGCCGGGCTCGCCGCGTACTGGCGCCGGGTCCCGGTCATGCACATGGACGCGGGGCGCCGGTCGGGCTCGCTCGTCGCCGACGACGCGGACGGCGACCGGCGGCTGCTCACCCAGGCCGCGACCGTGCACCTGGCGCCCGCCCCGCTGGCCGCGATGAACCTGCTGGACGAGCGGGTGGTGGCGGGCGACGTGCTGCTCACCGGCGGCACCGCGGTGGAGGCGGCCCGGCTCATGGCCGAGCGCTTCCCCACGCGAGCAAAGGGCAACCGGGTGGTGGTAGCCGGCATCAAAACCGGAAGCGAGCACGACCAGCCCGTACGCGAAGCCATGCTCGCCCTGACCGCACGGCGCCCGGAGCTGGACGTCTTCGGCGGCCTCGCCCTCCCCTATCCGGAACGGTCCCGCCTGATCGCCGCGGCCGAGGTGGTCGTCACCGACGACGCCGACCTGGCCGAGGAGGCGCTGGCGGCCGGCACCCCGGTGCTGGTGCCGGGGGACGGCGGCGGGCTGACCGAGGCCATCCACGCTGGGTGCGCGCACCCGGTCGACCCCGAGGCGGGTGCGATCCTGGCCGCGGTCGCGGACCTGCTGGAGAGCCGCGTGCGCCGGGACTCGATGTCGGTGATCGGGAGCCCGTACGGGGATGGCCTCGCCGCCGCCCGGATCGCCCAGGCCACCGCCGCCCTGCTCGGGCACGGGCAGTTCCCGGAGCCGATGCCCGCCCGCCCCGAAGCCGGCGTCAGCCACTGAGAAGGACGAGAGCCATGGACGTCATCAACTTCTGGACCAAGTCGTGGATCAGCGACGACAAGGTCGCGGTCCGCAAGCTGCTCGCGCCCGACGTCGAGGTCGAATGGAATCTCGACGCGCCGGTGGACGACGAGGAGCTGCTGGCCGTGCAGCACCGGATCGCGGCGTTCGCCGACTCGGTCGCGGTGGTCGGCGAGACCGTCGCCGAGGACGGCGCCGCCCTGGTCTACGACCTGACGGCGCCGTTCGGGACGGCGCGGATGGTGGAGTTCCTGGCCGTCGTGGACGGCCGGATCACCGAGGTGCGCCAGGTCTACGACGTCACGCTGACCGACCGCTATTTCCCCGGCTTGTACGAAAACTAGAAAGCAGCTCGAACAGGTTCTCCCAGTGCCGCCGCTCGCCCTCGGCGTGGTACGACGACGTGTCGCTCATGGTGAATCCGTGCGGCGCGCCCTCGTACACCTCGGAGGTGTAGGTGACGCCGGCCTCGTCGAGCGCCGCCTCGAGCGCCTTGATCTGCTCGGGCGTCATCGACCGGTCGTTGTCGGCGTGGGCGAAGTAGACCTCGCCGGTGAGGTTGCCGACCGCGAGGTGCGGGCTGTTCGGCTGGTCGGTGACGACGCCGCCGGCGTGGAAGCTGCCCAGCGCCTTGATCCGGTCGGGGTGCGCCTCCATCGCGATCAGCGCGTTGCGCCCGCCCATGCAATAGCCGACGGCGGCCGCCGGCCCGGACGCCACTCCCGGCTGGGCCGCGAGGAAATCGAGATACGCCGCACTGTCGAGAGCCATCCGCTCCAGCGTGAGCACCTGCATCATCGGCATCAGCCGGCCGAACGCGGCGCCCCGCTTCTCCGGGTCGGTCAGCTCCTCGCTGGTCACCAGTGGGCCCTGCGCGCTGCGGTAGAACAGATTGGGCACGAGTACGGCGTAGTCGTGCTCGGCGATCCGCTCGGCCATCTCGGCCAGGCGGGGACGCAGCCCGAACGCGTCCATGAACATGAGCACGGCCGGGAACGGCCCGTCGCCCTCGGGCTTCACCAGGTACGCCTCCGCCTCGCCGTCGGCGGCCGGCACCTGAACTTCGGTGGTCTGGGTCTGCATGAGCGCAACCTAGCACCAACCGGGGAGGCATCCCCGGTCGTCGTCGTACCCTGTCACCCATGCCCCAACGTCTGCGCGCGGATGCGGAGCGGAACCGGGTCGCGCTCGTCGCCGCGGCCCGGGAGATCTTCGGTGAGCACGGGCTGGACGCCTCGCTCGACGAGATCGCGCGCCGGGCCGGCGTCGGCAACGCCACCCTCTACCGGCGCTTCCCGACCCGGCGCGACCTGATCGCCGAGGTCTTTGCCGGCCAGATGTCCGAGTACGTCGAGCTGGCCGAGCTGGCGCTGCTCGAGCCCGACCCGTGGGCCGCGTTCGTCGGCTACCTGACCCGGCTCTTCGAGCTGCAGGCCGCCGATCGCGGGCTGTCCGAGCTGATGGTCTCGACCAGCTTCGACGACGACGACCGGCTCGCGTCGCTGCGGGCGGCCGCCCAGCGCGGCGCCACCGAGGTCATCGAGCGGGCCCAGGCGGCGGGCGTGCTGCGCGCCGACTTCACCCGCCAGGACATCGGCATCCTGATGCGCGCCAACGCCGGGGTGGTGCAGCGCTCGGCCGATCCGAACGCCTGGAAGCGGCAGCTCGTGCTGCTGCTGGACGGCCTGGCCAACCGCATTTAAGGATCTTTAAGGTCTGGTCAAGGTCGTTTAAACAGGCGGTTCAGCAGAATCGACTCCCGTCGTCATCTCCTGCGATCGGAGTCAACCCATGCAACGCAGCCGTCTGCGTCTCGCCATCTACGCCTCGGCGGCCGTTCTCGCCGTCGGCGGTGGCGTCGGCGCGGCCGTCGCGGCCACCACCCCGACCACCAAGGCCGCGGGCGTCCTCACCGCCACCTTCAGCAAGGACAGCGATTGGGGATCGGGCTACCAGGCGCGCTACACGATCAAGAACGACACCGGCGCCACCGTGAACGGCTGGCAGGTCGTCTTCGCGTTGCCGTCCACCGCGAAGCTGGGCAGCTTCTGGGACGCCACGGTCACCACCTCGGGCGGCACCTCGACCGCGAAGAACCCGGGCTACGCGACCACGATCCCGGCCGGCGGCACCGCCGAGTTCGGCTTCGTCGTGGCCGGCAGCGGCGCGCCGACCAGCTGCACGATCAACGGGGCCTCCTGCGCCGGCGGCGGCACCACGACGACCGCCCCGACGACGCCGGCGACCACCAAGCCGACGACCACGCCGACCACGGCGCCGACCACCAGGCCGACGACGGCCCCGACGACCGCGCCGACCACGACCGCGCCGACCACGAACCCGCCGACCTCCAACCCGGGCACCGGCGGCGGCAATGTGCTGGTCGCGCCGTACGTGGACATGGGTCTGCTCTCGAACGGCTCGACCACGCTGGCCCAGCTCGGCAGCGGCGGCAACGTCAAGTCCTTCAGCCTGGCCTTCGTGACCAGCGTCGGCTGCAAGGCGAGCTGGTTCAACGCCTTCGACCCGCGGCAGAAGCAGTTCGCCGACCAGATCGCGGCGGTCCGGGCGGCCGGCGGTGACGTGAAGGTGTCGTTCGGCGGCGCCACCGGCATCGAGCTGGCTCAGGCCTGCACCAGCGTCTCGGCATTGCAGGCCGAGTACCAGGCGGTCGTCTCGGCGTACAACCTGAAGTACATCGACCTCGACATCGAGGGCGCCGCGGTGGCCGATCCGACCACTATCGCCCGTCGCTCGACCGCGCTGGCCGCCCTGCAGAAGGCTAACCCCGGCCTCAAGATCTCGCTGACCCTGCCGGTGCTGCCCGAGGGCCTCACCACCGACGGCGTCAACGTGGTCAAGTCGGCCAAGGACGCGGGCGTCAACCTCGACCTCGTCAACATCATGGCGATGGACTACGGCCGCTCCGGACAGGACTACGGCGACCTCGCGATCCAGGCGGTCAAGAGCACCAAGGACCAGATCAAGCAGCTGTACGGCAACAGCGACGCGGCCGCCTTCAAGATGGTCGGCGTGACCCCGATGCTGGGTGTGAACGACGACAACGGCAAGTTCACCCAGAGCGACGCGAAGGACCTGATCGCCTTCGCCAACGCCAACCACCTCGGGTTCGTCTCGTTCTGGGAGCTGAACCGCGACAAGAACGCCTGCAGCGGCGCGCTCTTCCAGTGCACCAACGTGACGCAGACGCCGCTCGAGTTCAGCAAGATCTTCGCCGGCTTCACCGGCTAGAACCTGGTTCCCATCCCCAAAAAGTAAGAGAAGCGCGACTCCGGGCCCCCACCCGGAGTCGCGCTTTTCGCACTCTCACGCGAAGCCGCGGCCGGCGTTGGCCAGCGCCTCCTCGGCGATCTCCCACAGACTGGTGCCGGCCGGCGCGTCCAGCCACATGTTGAGCGACACGCGCAGCGCCACCAGGAAGGTCGCGGCGGTCATCCGGGCCCGGACCCCGCGCGGGTCGGCCTCGTCGAGCCGAGTCGCGATCTCCGCCGCGAGCTCGCGCTCCACCCCCGCGAACGTCTGCACCTGGGCGGCGATCAGCGTCGGATGGGAACGCACGAGACGACCGCGCGCCACCATCTCGGGATCGAGGTCGCCGAGCTCACGGTTGAACTCGGCGGCGGCCGCGGTGAGCGCCGTCCAGGGCGCCTCGCCGGCCGGCCGGGCCCGGACCGACTCGATGAGTGCCCGGACTCGCTGGAAGTCGCCGTACATCAGCGCTTCCTCTTTGCTTCCGAAATAGTTCGAGAACGTACGCCGGGAGACGCCGGCCTCGTCGGCGATCGCCTCCACGGTGATCCGATCGAGGCCGTGCGCGGTCGCCAGCCGCACCGCCGACTCGTGCAGCGCCTGCCGGGTGGCGGCCTTCTTGCGCTCTCGCAGCCCCGGCTCCGCCGTCGTGCTCATGGGTGAAGCGTACCGGCGTGTGACTTGCTTCTCAACGAGAAACATTGCGCAATGAGAAGCGTTGGCCGATTGTTGTATGTAGCAACCACCCCGAGGAGGTCCCCATGCACGAGCGCCATCGGGAGTTGCTGTCCCACCTCCGCGACGCCCTCAAGGCCGTGCGCCTGTTCAAGCAGCGCACCGCCCCGCGCGACACGGTGGTTCCGGCCGGCGCTCTCGGCGTTCTCGCCGCCATCACCGCCAGCCGTGGCTCGCACGTCAAGGAGCTGGCGGCCGCGAGCGCCCTGGATCCGTCGACGATCAGCCGCGCGGTCGCCGCCCTCGTCCGCGACGGGCTAGTCGAGCGGACCGCCGACCCGGCCGACGGCCGCGCCTGCGTGCTGACCAGCACCGACGCCGGCCGCGCCGCCTACGACCAGGTGCTCGACCGTTACGGCCGTGGCCTCGCCGACGCACTGCGTGGCTGGACCCCCGACGAGCTCCGGACCTTTTCGACCCTGCTGCACCGCTTCACCGACGACCTACTGGAGGCTGCGCGATGAGCGCGAAACCCATGACACACCGCCAGATCATGGAGGCGCTGTCCGGCCTTCTCCTGGTGCTCTTCGTCGCGATGGCCAGCTCGACCATCGTGTCCACCGCACTGCCCAAGATCATCGGTGCCCTCGACGGCAGCCAGACCCAGTACACCTGGGTGGTCACCGCCAGCCTCCTCACCGCGACCGCGTCCACCCCGATCTGGGGCAAGCTCGCCGATCTCTACAGCAAGAAACTGCTGGTGCAGATCTCGATCGTGGTGTTCGTGCTCGGCTCGATCGTGGCCGGCTTCAGCCAGACCGCCGGTCAGCTGATCGCCGCCCGCGCGTTCCAGGGCCTCGGCATGGGCGGCGTCCAGGCGCTGGTCCAGGTCGCGATCGCCGCGATGATCCCGCCGCGGGAGCGCGGCCGGTACAACGGCTACCTCGGCGGCGTCATGGCCGTCGCGACCGTCGGCGGCCCGCTGCTCGGCGGCCTGATCGTGGACACCGCCTGGCTCGGCTGGCGCTGGTGCTTCTTCATCGGCGCGCCGATCGCCGTGATCGCGCTCGTCGTGCTGCAGAAGACGCTCAACCTCGCGGTGATCCGCCGGGACAACGTCAAGGTGGACTACGTGGGCGCCTCGCTGATCGCGGCCGGCGTCAGCATCCTGCTCATCTGGGTGTCGTTCGTGGACAGCTCGTTCGCCTGGATCTCCTGGCCGACCTTCGCCATGGTCGGCGTCGGGCTCGCGATCCTGGCCGCGGCGGTGTGGGTCGAGACCCGGGTGGCCGAGCCGGTCGTCCCGCTCGAGATCGTCAAGCAGCGCGGCACGGCCCTGGCGATCGTCGCCAGCCTCGCGGTCGGCATGGCCATGTTCGGCGGCGCCGTCTTCCTCGGCCAGTACTTCCAGATCGGTCGCGGGTACAGCCCGACCGAGGCGGGCCTGCTGACCATTCCGATGATGGCCGGCGTGCTGGTCTCGTCCACCGTCTCCGGCCGGCTGATCAGCAAGAGTGGGCGGATCAAGCCGTACATCGTGGCCGGCACTTTGATTTTGGTCGGCGGCTTCGCCGGGCTCTCGATGCTCGACCACGACACGTCCCTCTGGTACGTCGGCGTGGCCATGGCCCTGGTCGGCATCGGCGTCGGCATGTCCATGCAGAACCTGGTGCTCTCGGTGCAGAACACGGTGGCCCTCAAGGACATCGGCGCGGCGAGCTCGACGGTGGCGTTCTTCCGCTCGCTGGGCGGCACGATCGGCGTCTCGGTGCTCGGCGCGGTGCTCGCCCACCGGGTCACCGACAACCTGACCCACGAGCTGGCGGCGGCCGGCGTGCCCGCGTCGTCCAGCGGCGCGGCGTCGTCGAGCACGCTCAACCTGTCGGCCCTGCCGGAGGCGATCCAGCACCTGGTCCGGGTCGCGTACGGCGACGCCACCGGCCACATCTTCCTGATCTCCGCGGCGATCGCGGTGGTCGGTGTGATCGCGGCCCTGCTGATGAAGCCGACCGCCCTGCGGTCGACGGTCGACCTCGCCAAGGCGGCCACGGACACCCCGGCGGCCGAGGACGAGGCCAAGGTTCCGGCCGAGACCCTGGCTCGCTGATTTCCCGCAAAAGCGGCGCTCCCGGCCCGGGAGCGCCGCTTTCTGTTTCTTGAGGGTTTCGAACGGCGAGATGGATCACCCGCCCCGCCCGTAGGATCTTCCGCTTACCCAGAGCTAGCCTTTGAAGACGGAACGCTGTTGGGGAGGGGTGGACGGTTGGACGGCGACGCGGTCGACGGCTCGGGATTAGCTGCTGCCCTCCTCGAGCTCGAAGACGAGATCAACTGGGACGCCGGCGCCATGCTGGAGCGGGCCCAGTGGCTCGAGCGGGAGGCCAAGGCGCTCGGTGACGAGCTGCTCGTGGCCCGCGCCCGGCTCAGTCAGGCCAACCTGCACATGCGGTCCGGCGATCTGGCCGGCGCGGCCCGGCGCATCTGGAAGGTGCACCAGTGGGCCGTCGAGCACGGCGCGCGCCAGCTCACCGCCCGCACCCACCTCGTCTGGGCCAACATCCACCGGCTCCTCGGCGACGCCGCCCAGTGCCTCGAGCACTCGGTGCTGAGCGTCGAGCTGCTCGACGAGACGGCGACCGATCACATGCGCATCTGGCATCGGGTCAAGCTCGCCGACGCGCTCAGCCTCAACGGGTCGATCGACGCCGCCCGCCTGCGCTACCAGCAGGCGGCCGAGCTCGCGACCCGGCTGGGCCGGCCCGACCTGCTGCTGGTGCTGCTCAACAACTTCGCGTACGCGGAACTGGCGGCCGGCAACCACGAGCGGGCCCAGGAGGTTGCCGCCCGGTTGCAGGAGCACGCCCGGACGTGCGGGTTCCGGCTCGACGCGTCGCTGCTCGACACGGTCGGCGCGATCCAGATCGAGAACGGACAGCACGCCGAGGCCGAGACGACGCTGTTGCGGTGCATCGAGCAGCACACCACCGGCAGCCAGGACGACGCCGACGCGCTGCCGGAATACCTGCTCACCCTCGCGCGGGCGCAGCGCGGCCTCCCGGCGTACGACCGGGCGCAGCACAGCCTCGACGAGTCCCACCGCCTCTGCGCCGAGCGGGAATTGGGTCACGTGCTCGTGCGGGTGCACCAGGAGCAGGCCGAGCTGTACGCGGCCCGCGGTCAGTTTGCCGAGGCGTTCGCGGCCCACAAGGACTTCTTCGCGGCCTACACCCGGCAGCACTCGCTGCAGCGGGAGGCTCAGGCGCGTACGCGTCAGGCGATGTTCGAGACCGAGGAGGCGCGGCAGGAGGCCGAGCGGTTCCGCGAGCAGGCCCGCCGCGACCCGCTGACCGGGCTGCGCAACCGGCGGTTCCTGAACGAGCAGCTGCCGGGCCTGATCGAGTCCGACCCGGCGCTGACCGTGGCGATCATCGACCTCGACCACTTCAAGCGGATCAACGATCAGCTCTCGCACGACGTCGGCGACCGGGTGCTGGTGCAGGTGGCCAAGATATTCGAGACCGAGCTGGCGGCGGCGGTGCCGGACGGTTTCGCCTGCCGGCTCGGGGGCGAGGAGTTCCTGATGGTGCTGCCCGAGACCCCGGTCGGGCCGGCCGTCGCGCTGCTGGACGACATCCGGCGTACGGTCAGCGGGTTTGGCTGGGAATCGCTCACCGAGGGCTTGCCGGTCACCGTGAGCATCGGCGTGGCCGGCGTCGCCGACGCCGCGGCACCGACTCAACCGGCGCTTCTGTCCATTGCGGACCGCCATCTCTACGCGGCCAAGCACGGCGGACGCGACCGGGTGGTCTACGGACAGCCCCTTCGCGGGCGGGCGCCGGCCGCCTGAGAGCCGTGACCTCGGGTGGGGGCCAGGGATGCTGACCTGACCCCCACTATGAGGAGGAAGGCTCGGACGGGAGGCGGACCGAGGATCGCCCTTGGGAAGCGATCCCCGGTCGGTACCCCCATTCCACCGGGTAGGCGTGGGTTACCCGGCAGCTTGTGGTGTTCCCTTTGTGTAGACCGGTCGGGTTATGTAGACCGGTCGGGCTTTGTGGACCGGTCGGGCTTTGTGGACCGGTCGGGCTTTGTGGACCGGCCGGGCGATCAGGCACGGGGGAACCGGACCGCCCGACCGGCGTCGGGGGCGCCCCTCGCGGGCGCCGGTGGGTGTTACGGCGTCACACCCGCAATCGCGGTCTCTTCCGTGCCAGCGGCGCCGGGAGGCGCTCCGCGCGGATCAAAAGCCGGCGCCGGGCGACATGACGCCCGGCCGAATCGACCTCGACCGCGTCCGCACGGAGCCACGTCACGCCCTCTCGCACGACCTCGCGACCCCACTCGACGTGCACGATGCGTAACCGAACCGTTCCCGCGCCATGACGATAGTCCGCCTCCGCAAACTCGTGCGCCGGCCAGACCGGCCGGCGTGGCAGGAGGCGGCCGCGGCGGAAGACGACCGCGGTCGGCACCGGGACGGGCGGGCCGGGAAAGTGCCCGGCCCAGCGTCCCCTCGTGCAGCGGAGGAGGTCACTCGCGCGCGTCGGACTCATCCTCCTCGCCCGGTCGCCGCTCGGCGCCGCCGGTCATGTCGTGGCGGGTCAGGGCATATCTGACGCCGCCGAATCGATGCGTCACCGCGGTGGCACGGGCCGTCGCGGCGGTCACCTCGTCGGTCACCGGCTCGCCTCGGTAGACGAGCGGCGGGTTTCCCTTTCGCGGCGTTTCCACCCCGTCGGGGTCACCCGGGTCAGCATGCTCCGGTCCGATGTTGGGAATCGACATATCCGTCACCTCTCGCTCGGACGCCCCCGCCAGGGAGCCTCGCGTCGAGGCCGCAGACGCCGTTTCCGCGACCGAACAGTCACTCAAAGATGTCACCGTAAGTGACCCCCATGAGTATGTGTACGTGCGTTATCATGCTCACAATCCCGTGAGTACGCAAGGCCAAATGCACGTGCATTTGCACAACGTGTGACGCGGCGGTTGCCACGAGAGACCACCTGCGTCCGGGCGATCCCCGACCGGACCAAATCAAGGGAGCTTCACATGACGCACGCGGTTAACGGCATTCCCGCCGGCGAGTTGGACGGTGTCACCTGGCAGAAGAGCCGGCGCAGCAACCCCAGCGGCAACTGCGTCGAGTGCGCCTTGCTGCCGAACGGCGACGTCGCCGTGCGCAACTCGCGGGACCCTGAGGGCCCGGCCCTGATCTACACCCCGGCCGAGATCGAGGCTTTCCTCGGTGGCGTCCGCGACGGCGACTTCGACAACCTGCTCGGCTGAGGCCCTGACGCCTTCCCGCAAGGCCAGGCATAAAGAGGGCCGCGATCGTCGACCTGACGACGCGGCCCTTTTCGTGCCCTTTCGGCCGTCAGGCCGGGCGGCTTCGGGCCGCGCGGCCGACAGGCCGGGCGGCCGTCGGGTCGGGCGGCCTCAGGCCAGGCGGCCGACCTCGTGCAGCAGCTTGCCGAGGATCTCGGGCGTGTGGTTCGGCGGCTCGGCGTCGATGCAGACGCGCTCCATCGCCATCGCGTACTGGTCGACGTCCTCGCGCTTGTCGAGGTAGATGGCGCTGGTGAGCTGCTCGACGTAGACCACGTCGGGCAATTCCGGCTCGGGGAAGCGCAGGATCGCGAACGGCCCACCGGCCGCCGCGTGCCCGCCCGCGTTGAACGGGATGATCTGCAGGCGCACGTTCGGCTTCTTGGCCGCCTCGATCAGGGCCTCGATCTGCGCCTTCATCACCTCGACGCCGCCGATCGGGCGGCGCAGCACGGCCTCGTCGATCACGGCCCACAGCTGCGGCGCGTCGGGCCGGTCGAGGACCTGCTGACGCTGGCGCCGGAGCTCGACGCGGCGGTTCATCTCCTCGGGGGTGACGCCGGCGTGGCCGAGCATGATCACGGCGCGGGCGTAGTCGGGCGTCTGGAGCAGGCCGGGAACGAACTGGATCTCATAGGTGCGGATCAGCGTCGCGGCCGCCTCGAGGCCCAGGTAGGACTGGAACCAGCCGGGCAGGATGTCGCTGAACTGCTGCCACCAGCCCGGGTTGTTGGCCTGGCGGGCCAGGACGAGCAGGGCCTCGCGCTCGTTGGTGTTGGTGACGCCGTAGAGCGTCAGCAGGTCGGCGACGTCGCGCTCCTTGAAGCTGACTCGCCCGAGCTCCATCCGGCTGATCTTCGAGCCCGAGGCGCGGATCTCCCACCCGGCATCCTCCCGGGTGATCGCCTTGGCTTCCCGCAGACGGCGGAGCTGCGCGCCGAGCAGGATGCGCAGCACTGTCGGGCCGCTGCCCGGTGCCTCCTCCTGCGAACCCGCGCTCACCTGGCTCCTCGTCATCGCTGTCCTGGGCTGCCCGGCCGCAGTCCCTACGCATCCTAAAGGGGAGATCGTCCACAACGAAACAGCACCTGCATACATCCGGAGCGTAACGCTCGAGGCGTTCGCCCGCTGCGGATGCACGTGCATCCGGCCTTGCGGACGCACTTGTTGGCGAGGATGATAACTGACACACACGCACCACTCACTGACCGACCGTGTTGAGGGCAGGCCCGTCGGTGAGTTGGGGCGCGTTTGCATAGATCGGCTTCTCGGCCGACGCGTACGGAGAGAGGGCGCCCCCGCCTTCTCACGACCGAGTCTCCGAGATCTGGGAGGGTCATCTCGATGTCCACGGCACCCCCGCCTTCGTCATCCACCCCGACCATCGCCCCGCCGCAGCGCGACCCCGCCGACGTGGCGCCCGCCGACAGCTACCACCCCGCGGACCGGGTCTGGGTCTACCGCGACGGCTGGCGTGCCGGCGTGATCGAAGCTGCTTCGCCCCGGGCCGTGACCGTGACTTATCGCCCCACCGAGCACCGCGGCACCGGCGTCGACACGTTCACCGCGCCTTATGTCTCGGCCCGCTCGTCCGAAGATCCCGCTCTCGACCGCCGCGACCGCGGTCAGGGCCGCCGGATGACCCCCACCGGCCTGCCGGTGCGAGGCTCGGCGGCATGACCGGCGCGGTGGCGGTCGCGGCCTTCGTCGGACTCCTCAGCCTGCTCGGCGGTGTCGCGCTGGGCTGGTACCTCCGCCGGTCGAACGACTGGTGCCCGGCCTGCGGCGAGCAGCTCGCCTGCGAGGGCTGCGGCAACGGCGCGGCCTGGCCGAAGCGGCCGGTGGCCACCACCACCCCTAGATGACCCGGACCGCCCGCTCGCGGTAACCGGGGAAGCAGAGAAGCCGGCGCTGAGCGCCGGCTTCTTGTGTATCCCCCGTCCGTACCGTCCAACGGGTGAATTCGAGGAGTCGATCTGGGGCCGAACGGACCATCGACGGTGACTGTCGGTAATCGAATGCGCGACCGGGCGAGCCCTAATCACCCAAAGGGTCGATATTGAAGTTGTCGCGGAAGACGTTCGTGGCGTTATCGCGCCTGTCTTCGAGCCCGGCAACGAGCCAAAATCCCAGGTGGACGGGCCTCCGTGAGGCGCTCGGGGCGCCGGCCGGCCTCGAACGACAGAACGAGCCCCCGGAAAAATGGGGGCAGTTCGGCACCCACGAAGTCCAATCTCGACGGCGATGCACCGAATGCCACCACCGAGAAGTTTTCCGCACCGTGCGAATACGCCGTCGAACGCGGTCAGCGATCGTCGTCGGCTCGCGCTCTCAGCTCGGCGACCTCGGCCCGCAGCGCCCGAATCTCGTGCACCAGCCGCGCCACGTCGGCGCGGGTGGCGGCGCCGTCCGGGCGGTCGTTGTCGGAGATCCGGTCGACGATCCAGCTGGCGAGCGAACCGGTGGTGAACCCGATCAAGCCGAGACCGCCGATCATGAGGGCGACCGCGACCAGCCGGCCTTCGAGCGTCTCGGGATAGAGATCGCCGTACCCGACCGTGGTTATCGTGCAGATCGCCCACCAGAGCGCTTCGGGATAGGTCTCGATGGTGCTTCCGGGGTGACCGCGCTCCGCCTCGAGCACGGAGAGGGCAGCGACCATGACGATCAGCCACGTCGCCGCTACGACGTAGAGCGCGAGCCGCCCACGGGTCCAGTGCACGGCATGCCGGTTGATCACGCGAAGGGCGTTGAGCAGGCGCAACACGCGCAACGGACGTAGCACCGGCAACACCAGGACGGCGAGGTCGAACCAGTGCGAGCGGACGAACCAACTCTTCCGCCGGGCGAGCCGGAGCCGGATCAGGTATTCGACGCAGAACAGGGCCCAGATGACCAGGTCACTGATCTCGCAGAGGTCGCGCCATCGCTGGTCCAGGGCCGGGTCGAGGATGGGCCACGCGTAGACGACGATGAAGAGCACGGACAAAGCCGTCAGCGGGTACGCGGTGGCATGCTCCCATCGGCGCAGGCGATCCTCGTCCGGCTCGGCGGTCATGATCGCAGCTTGCCCGATGACCGGGCCCGCGCGTCGGGGTTTCCCACGCTCTTGCTACGTCTTTCGTCGCGTTCGCCGCGCATTCTGGGCAGATGGCGAACGTGGCCGTTTCCATGGCCCGGGTCGGGGGTAGCCACCGGGCGGAGGTGGTCCCCCGTGCTCGAGCCCAATGAGAAGGTCGTCTTCGATGGCATGGTGAGCCGGCTGCGTGCGGATGATCCCCGATTCGCCCAGAAGGTCGACCGGATGTGCCGGCCGCGAAAGCAGCTGTACCTGGTGATGGCGATTCTGCTGTGGACGATGGCGCCGTTCAGCATCATCTACGGCGGGTGGACCGGGGTGCTGATGGCGGCCATCGGCGGTGGCTATGGCGCACACCTGATGGCCAAGCGGGCGGCCGGCTCGGGCGAGTCGATCTGGTCCTCGGCGCGCCGCCCTCGTACTAGCTCCAGCTAGCCCCGGTCAGTCGCTCGTACACCTCGATGTACCGATTTCTCGTAGCATCGACCACTTCGGCGGGAATTTCCGGGCCGGGTGCCGTACGGTCCCAGTCCGTGTTGTGGGTGGCCCAGTCGCGAAGGAACTGCTTGTCGAGGTAGCGCTGCGCCGAGCCCGGCTTCCACTCGTCGGCCTGCCAGAACCGCGACGAGTCCGGCGTCAGCAGCTCGTCGCCCAGCTTGAGCGTGCCGTCCTTGGTGAATCCGAGCTCGAGCTTGGTGTCGGCGATGATGATGCCTTTGTCCCGCGCCACCTGCTGGCCGCGCCGGTAGACCTCGAGCGTCACCCGCCGCAGCTCGGCCGCCAGCTCCTTGCCGACCTTCTCCTCCACGTCGGCAAAGGTCATGAACTCGTCATGCCCCTCCCCCACGGGCGCCTTGGTCGTGGGCGTGAAGATCGGCTCCGGCAGCTCGGAGCCTTCGATCAGCCCCGGCGGCAGCGCAACCCCCGACACCGCGCCGTCCCGCTCGTATTCCTTGAGCCCCGAGCCGGCCAGGTACCCCCGGGCGATGCACTCCACCATGACCATGTCGAGCCGCTCACAGCGAATAGCCCGCCCGGCCCACTCCGACGGAACGTCGGTGCTGGAGATGACATGGTTGGGGATGACGTCGGCGAGCTGCTCGAACCACCAGAGCGACAGCTGCGTGAGAATCTTGCCCTTCTCCGGGATCGGCGTGGGCAGAACAACGTCATAGATAGAGACCCGATCCGAGGCGACAAGCAGAAGGTCACCCCCGTCGGCGTAGACGTCCCGGACCTTCCCCGAGTGCAACAGCTCCACGTGCGTCCCTTCGCCATGCCGGCTTGTCCCGGTCCACGCTATCGAACGAGCCCGAAGCGGCCGACGAGCGGGCGGCTGATGATCGCCATTGCCTCTCCTCTTCGCCGCATCAGGGCGTGTAACTGGAGAGAACGTTATTGGTGACTGTCAGCAGCCGGCCACCCGTGATGGTCTGCACGTTGGACAAGTTCTGCGGCAACCGGGCGCCCGACGCCGCGGCCAGAATCGGGCCGCCGGCGTACAGCAGCCCTCCCGCCCGCAACGGCTGCACCGCCTTCGACGACATCGACCGGGACCACGCCCGCCGGCCGTTCGCGGCGTTCAGGGCCTCCACCGCGGAATCCGTCGCGCGGTAGACGCGGCGGCCGTCCGTGGCCAAGCGGTAATTGTCGGTGCCGGGTGCGGTCCACAAAACGGCACCCGTCGTCGCGGATACCGCGGACAAGGTCCGCGCGCCGTCGGTGACCAGGAAACGGTCGGCGGCGGGGGTGGCGGCCTGGGCGGTCCAGTAAGCGTTTCTCGTCCAGCGGACCGCGCCGCTGGTGATGTCGACGGCCGACGTCACGCGTTCGTCGGTGATGAGGATGCGGCCGTTCGCCGAGGCGCTGCCGCTGGTGTAGCCGGCCTTTCGCCAGACCACCCGGCCGTCGGACGCGCGATAGGCGACGGTTTCCTTCTCGTCCGACATCGAATAGCCGGAGACCACGGCAACGCCCTTGTCGACGCTGAACGAATAGACCGGAATCCCCATCTTGAAGCGCCAGCGGACTCGGCCCGTGGTCAGGTCGAGGGCGACCATCTGGCCGTCCGGGTCGCTCGCCGAATTGCAGTCGTCGGTGGCGGCGATCAGCGTGTTGCCGGAAGTCGCCATTCGGGGCACGTCGGCGTCGCCCGGGTCCGCCCAGTCGAAGTGCCAGGACGGCCGGCCGGAAAGGGCGTCGTAGGCGGCGATGCCGAGCTTGTCGGTGGCGATCACGCGGCCGCCGGCGACCAGCGGGGCGGAAAAGCGCCCGCAACTCATGTCGTGGTCACGCAACCGTACCGACCAGCGCAAAGACAGCTTGCCCACGGTGCCGGCATTGATGGCAGACTCGTGCGGGTTGTAATAGCTGTCCTCGGCGTCATAGCCCGCGTGGTCCCATCCGGCGGGCGCGCCGGCCCACGCGGGCGACGGCCCAAAGACCACGGCAAACGACAAAAGCGCAGCGACCGTACGGCGAAGAGCGTCCACGACGCCGACGGTAAGCAGCAAATCCCCGTCAAGAAGACAAAACGTCAGCTGTTCATCAACTTGAGCATCTGTTGCACCTCGCCTTGGCGGGACTCGCGTACTCGGGTCGCGAAGTCCTTCACCGCCTTGTTCGAACCGTTCGTAGTTTCCAAGTGCGCCATCTCGATGGCGTTGTGCTGGTGGGCCAGGAACAGGTTGAGGAAAGCCGTGTCGAAGGCGGCGTCCTTGACCGTCTTGAGGGCCTTGATCTCGGCCGGGCCGGTTGCGGGCAGGCCGCCGTGGTCGGCGTGCAGGCTCTTGTTCGTGTCGACGTCCACCGGCTTCTTCCAGTGGGTCAGCCACGCCTGCATCATGTCGAGCTCGTCCTTCTCGGTGGCCTGGACGGCGCCGGCCAGGACGGCCAGGTCGGCGTTCTGCGCTCGGGAGACCGCCGTCGACGTCATCTGCAGGCCCTGTTTCTGGTGGTAGACCAGCATCTGCAGGAACATCACGTCGGTGTCGTTGAAGTCGTCGCCGGGCTGGATCTGGGCCACGGCCTGGGCGGAGACCGTCTGCTGCGGGGTGGCGGCCGTGCGGTCGGTTCCGCATGCGCCGATCAGCAACAGCGGCAGCGCGGCGGTGACCAGGAACCGGCGCCTCACAGCGGCAGCCAGAGCGCGAGCGTGTAGATCGACGGCTCCCAGCTGTTGATCGCCGTGTGCGACTGTCGGCACTGGTACTTCTTACCGCCGTAAGTCACGACCTCGCCCGTTTTGTACGACACGCCGGGCGCCCACGACGAGGAGCCGGCCGCGGGGGCCGAGGCAGACGGCGGAGACGTAGGGGAAGGAGAAGAAGGAGAAGAGGTGGGGGCGGAGCTAGGGGAAGAGGAAGGAGCGGAACTCGGCGAGCCGGGCGACGCTGACGCGCCGCCAGCGCCAGCGCCAGCGCCGGTGCCGGTGCCGGTGCCGGTGCCGGTGCCGGTGCCGGTGCCAGCGCCGGTGCCCGCGCCGACGTTCAGGTCGATGCAGTTGTAGAAGGCGTTCCCGGTATCGCCGATGTTCCAGACCGCGAGCACGGTCTGCCGGCCCGGGAACTTGCTCAGGTCGACGGTGTGCGACACGACGGCATCCGGCTGCGCATTCCCGCCGTCGAAAGTCGCGACCTTGGCCCCGCCGATGAAGTACTCCCAGTCGGCGGTCCGGTGCCGCGCGGTCAGCACCCAGGTGAAGGTCACCGACTTGCCGACCGCCTTGGCCGGCCAGTTCCGCGACTCGTCCGCGAGCACCGACCACTGCGCCACGCCGCCGTCGCACGACTGCAGGCCCTTCTTGCCCTCGACGCTCTGCGGCTCGAACTGGATCGGGCCGCAGTCGGCGACCGCGCCGGACGCGCAGAGCGCCTGCCGGCTGGGCGGCGTCGAGACGTAGCCGTGGGCCAGGGCCGGCGAGGCGACCGCGAGGCTCGAGCCGACCGTCATTCCGAGGGCCATCAGGGGGTAGGCGATTTTCCTGCGCATGGCGGAGACCGTAGGGAGGGCCGCCATAACTGAGCCTTAACGAACCCGGAAAGGATCATAAAACTAGAACAGGATGCCGACCCGTGCCCCGCCGAGCGGGCTGCGGTCGACGACCAGTTGGCCCGACGACTCGGCGGCGGCCCGGCGCACGATGTCCAGACCCAGGCCGGTCGAGCCGGCGCCGCTGACTCCGCGCTGCACCGCGCGGGCCGGGTCGGCGATGCCGGGGCCCGCGTCGTCGACCAGCAGGCCGTCGGGCGAGATCGAGACCCGGAACGCCGTGCGCTCGGGAGTGTGCGAGAAGACGTTGCCGAGCATGGCGTCGACCACGAGGATCAGCTCGCTGCGGGGAAGCGGCAGCATCACCGGCACGTCCCCGCCGCGTACCTCCCATGGCCGTTCCTGGTCCTCGGCCAGCACCGACCAGAACGCCAGCCGGTCGGCGAGCACCTCGACCAGGTCGGTGCGCTCCTGCCCGCGAGCCTCGACGCCGAGCCGGGCCCCGGTGATGATCGCCTCGAGCTCCTCGTCGAGCAGGTCGCACGCCTGCCGCATGCGATCGGCCACCGGGCCCGGCGGCATCGCCTCCGCGTCGAGCCGGAGCGCGGTCAGCGGCGTACGCAATCGGTGGGAAAGGTCCGCGGCCAGCTCGCGTTCCTTGTCGAGAAGGCTGCGCAGGTCGTCGGCCATGGTGTTGAACGCGTTCGCGGCGTCGCGCAGCTCGCGCGGGCCGATCGGGTCGACCCGGGTGGCCAGATCGCCGGAGCCCAGCCGCCGGGTCGAGGTGGCCAGCTGCCGGGTCGCCCGCACGAGCTGGCCGCCGAGCCGGTCGGCCAGCAGCGTCGAGCCCAGGACCAGCAGGGTCGCCAGGCCGCCGAGGATCAGCCAGGCCGAGTACACACCGCGGCGCATCTCGGCGTCCGGCACGTAGACCTCGACCACGACCGTGCGCCCATCGGTGAGCACGGTCGGCTGCAGGTAGGCGACGCCGTCGGGCGCGGGCGCCAGCACGGACCTGCGGTCCTGCGCGGCGAGGGAGATCTGGTCGGCGGCGGTGTGCGCGACGCCGATCGGAGAGACATTCGGCAGATGTACGGCGAGACGCCCGGCACTGCCCGCGGTGGTGCTCGCCACCGCGTTCGTCAGCAGGGTCGGATCGGCGTCGACGCCGAGCACCGTGACCAGCGACGTCGCCTGCTGCCGCGCGTCGCTGATGGCCCGGTCATGGGCGATCTGCCGGGTCGCGACCGCCAGCGGCACCAGGAAGGCGAGCGCGACCATCGACGTGATGGCCAGGGCCAGCCGGTTGAGGGCCCACCTCATCGGGGGTCGACCATCATCACGCCGACACCGCGGACGGTGTGCAGGAACCGGGGCTGGGCGGCGGTCTCCCCGAGCTTGCGGCGCAGCCACGAGATGTGCACGTCGATGGTCTGCTCCTCGCCGATCCGGGCCTGGTTCCACACCTCGTTCATCAGCTCGCGGCGGCTGATCACCTGGCCGACCCGCTCGGCGAGGTAGGCCAGCACGTCGAACTCCCGGCGGGTCAGCTGCAGCGGCTGACCGCCCAGCTCGGCCCGGCGCTGCCGGGGGTGGATCACCAGTTCGCCGACGACGATCTGCTGCTGGATCGGCTCGGGCGCGGTGCGGGCCCGGCGCAGCACGGCGTTGATCCGGGCCAGGATGTGGCCGCCGGAGAACGGCTTGGTCACGTAGTCGTCGGCGCCGGAGCTGAGCAGGTTGATGATGTCGGCCTCGGAGCGGCGGGCGGTCGCGACGATCACCGGTACGTCGGAGACCGAGCGCATCATCCGCAACGCGTCGGTGCCGTCGATGTCGGGCAGCCCGAGGTCGAGGATGACCAGGTCGGGCCGCTCCTCGGTGACGATCTTCAGCGCCTCGGCGGCACGGCCGACCGGCCGCACGACGTGCCCGGCATCGGTCAGGGCACGGGAGAGCGCGGCCGTGATGATGCGGTCGTCCTCGACCAGCAGGATCAACGCCATGCGGGGAAGCATAGGGGCAGATGAGACGATGGCCGCGTGGGATCTTCGCGGGTGACTCCGATCGCGGGCTGGGCGGCCGCCACGGCGACCAGCATCGTGCTGGCCAGCGCCGCGATACTGCCGGTGCTGCGCCCGAGCGAGCCACAGGACAAGGCGCTGGCCCAGCTGCCGGCGGCGGCCACCAGCTTCCCGGCGCCGCTGCCGAGCGTGCCGCGAGTGTCGGAGGCGCCGGAGTTCCCGGACAACTCGCCCACCAGCCGCCGCCCGCGCACCACCGCGCCGGCCACGAGCAAGCCGGCGACCGGTGCCACCGGAGGCACGACGACGCCGCCGGACCGGGCCACGACCCCGCCGACGACGACCGAGGACGGCTGGACTGTCACCACCGCCCCCGACGGCCTGCGCACGTACGTCCGCTCATTTCAGGTCGAAGGCGGCCAGGCCGTGATCAGGATGACCTCCGACGGGGTGGTCGCGCTGGTCACGGCGACGCCCGCGGACGGCTGGGCGGTGCAGAAGGTGCAGGACTCGCCGGACAACATGGCCGTCTACTTCAACGAGACCAACCACAGCTTCATCATTCACGCGACGTGGTGGGACGACCGCCCGTTCACCGAGGTCAGCGAGATCGGCAAGTAGCCCCCGCCGGGGATTTCGGGTCACCGGCCGATTACCTGCCGCTTCGCCGGGTATTTGCCCGGCGAAGGAGGGATGCAGGCATGACCACACAGACTGATCAGCAGTCGACGGCCGACCTGGTCCGGCAGATCTCGGAGCAGGTCTCCACGCTCGTCAAGGATGAGCTCTCGCTCGCCAAGATCGAAATGGTCGAGAAGGGCAAGCGGGCCGGAACCGGGGCCGGCCTGTTCGGCGCGGCCGGGGTGCTCGCGCTCTACGGCGTGGGTGCGCTGCTCGTCACCATCGGCGCCCTCCTGGCCCTCGCGATGCCGGTCTGGGTGGCCGCCCTGATCGTGACCGTGGTGCTGTTCGCCGCGGCCGGGGTGGCGGCGCTGGTCGGCAAGAAGCAGGTGAGCGCCGCGATGCCGCCGGAGCCGGAGGCCGCGATGGCCAGCGGCAAGCGCGACGTCGAGGCGGTCAAGCACGCGATCCAGGAGGGACGTCGATGAGCGGCGGCGACAACAGGTCGGCCGAGGAGATCAAGGCGGAGATCGCCGAGACGCGCGAGGAACTGGGCCGTACGGCCGCCGCGCTGGCCGAGAAGGCCGACGTGAAGGCCCAGGTCAAGCAGGCCACGGCCCGCAAGACGGCCCAGGTCAAGGACGCCGCGGCGGAGAAGGCGGCCGCGGTCAAGGACGCCACCGCGGAGAAGGCGGCAGCCGTCAAGGACGCGACCGTCGAGAAGGCGGCGCAGGTCAAGGGCGCCGTCGCCGACAAGGCCGCGCAGGTCGGCAGCTCGGAGAAGACCGCGCACGTGCAGCAGGCCACGGCCGAGGCGACCACGCGGGCGGCCGGGCTGGCGGCCGACGCCGGCGACCGGATCGCCGAGGTCGCGGACCGGGCCCGGCACCAGCTCACCGACCGCGACCCGGTGACCGGCGCCCGCCGGCCGATGCCGCTGGTCGTGGTGGGCGCGGCCGCGCTCGGCCTCGCCGCGCTGCTGGTAGCGGTGCTGCGCAAGCGGAGGTAAGCAGAGCAAGGCGTAAGCGACGAGGAGGGCGCCCGGTGGCGCCCTCCTCGCTCGTCAACGGCTCGTCCTCCACTGCCGGATCGGGTTCTCGACCAGCACGTACGTGCAAATGGCCAGCACCACCCCGAGCAGCACCAGCCCCGCCCGGGTCCGGCCGGACAGCGGGCCGTACGCCTGCTCGGCGATGACCAGCAGCGGCCAGTGCCAGAGGTAGAGCGGGTACGAGATGCGCCCGACCCAGCGCAACGGCGCCCACCCCAGCACCGCGTCGCCCCGGCCGGCCAGCACCAGCACCGTGGCGACCACCGGCAGCAGCGCGGCGTGGCCGGGGAACGGCGTGCCGTCGGTGAACGAGAGCGCCGCGACCACGATGCCGGCCAGGCCCGCTCCGGCCATGGCCGCCGACAATCCGGCCGGTATCCGGCTCAGGTGGCCGGCCACCAGCGCGAGCAGGCAGCCGGCGCCCAGCTCCCAGGCCCGGGTGGCTGGGGAGAAGTACGACCACGGGGCGCCGGCCTGCCACACCGAACAGGCCAGCGACCCGGCCACGGCCAGACCGAGCACGGCCGGGGTGGCGTGCCGCAGTCCGAGCCAGATCAGCAGGGCCAGCAGCGCCGGCCACAGGACACCGAGCTGCGCCCCGACCGCGAGCGACCACAGATGCTGGAGTGGCGACGGCGCGGCCTGCGCCCGCAGGTAGTCGACGCCCTGGGCGGCGAGGTTGAAGTTGGAAGCGAACAGCGCGGCCCACCGGCCGTCCGAGGCGATCTCGTCGCCGCGACGCTGGCCGAGCCAGTGGTAGCCGGCCACGGTCACGGTGACCAGCACGACGCTCGCCGCGGGCAGCACACGCCGGGCGTGGCGGCCGAGGAAGCGCAGCAGCGCCAGCTCACCGGTCGCGGCGACCTCGCGCATCGTCAGCGAGGTGAGCAGAAATCCGGAGATGACGAGGAAGACGTCGACGCCGATGTAGCCGCCCCCGACGCCGGGCACGCCGGCGTGGAACAGGACGACGGCGGCGACCGCGACGCCGCGCAGCCCCTCGATGTCGGGCCGGAACGGCAGGGACGGCCCGGCCGCGCGATTCGCGGCCGGGTGACGTACCTCGGTTCTCGCCTCTGTCATCGGAATTGACGTTAGCGGCACAAACAGCACGAAACCGGACGTTCGATCGGGGACGACGCGTTCGGTGGAGCTTTCCCGGAACTTCTCACACGTTCGGCGGATTCGTGTTAGTTGACCGCGCCTGTCACCATGACATCGGTCAAAACGAAACGGGGGCGGTATCGGGCGATGGGCGGATTTGTCGACGCTGCGCTCAGTTTTCCCGCCGTCCTTTTCACACCGCTTCTCATCATCGTCGTCGCGTTCTGGGCGGTGGTGGTCGCCGGCGGCGCCGATCCGGATGCGGACGGCGGCGGCGACCTGCTGTCCTTCGCCGGGCTGGGTGGTGTCCCGGTCTCGGTCCCGCTCTCGCTGCTGGTGGTGTTCGCCTGGTTCGGCAGCCTCGCCGGCACCGTCTTCCTGCCCGGCTGGGTCGCGCTGATCGGCGCGATCGTGCTGGCCTGGCTGCTCACCCGGACCGCCGTCGTCCTCATCGGACGGTTTCGGCCGGACGGCCCGGAGTCGCGCGCCGACTTCGTCGGCCGCACCTGCGTCATCCGCACCGGCCGCGTGACGCGCACGTTCGGCCAGGCCGAGGTGCGGGCCGAGGACGGCGCCTCGGCCATCGTTCAGGTCCGCCAGGCGGGCGCCGACGATCTGCACGCCGGCACCGTCGCATTGCTCTATGACTTCGACCCGGAAGGCGAATTCTTCTGGGTCGTTCCGGCCGACATCGCTACGAAGGACAATTGATGGACGTAATTTCCACCGGTCTGGGCATCTTGGTTGCCGTCGTCGTTCTCATCGCCCTCGGCGTGCTGTTCTTCCTCAGCCGCATGTTCCGCAAAGTCGAGCAGGGCAAGGCGCTGATCATCTCCAAGGTCCGCCGCGTGGACGTCACGTTCACCGGAGCCGTCGTGCTGCCCGTGCTGCACAAGGCCGAGATCATGGACATCTCGGTGAAGACCATCGAGATCGCGCGGACCGGCCGCGAGGGCCTGATCTGCCGCGACAACATCCGGGCCGACATCCGGATCACGTTCTTCGTGCGGGTCAACAAGACGGTCGAGGACGTCATCAAGGTCGCCCAGGCGATCGGCACCGCCCGCGCCAGCAACGAGATCACGCTGCAGGAGCTGTTCAGCGCGAAGTTCTCGGAGGCGCTCAAGACGGTCGGCAAGCAGCTCGACTTCGTCGACCTCTATACCAAGCGGCACGACTTCCGCGACCAGATCATCGAGGTCATCGGCACCGACCTCAACGGGTACAGCCTCGAGGACGCGGCCATCGACTTCCTCGAGCAGACGCCGCTGATGTCGCTGGACAGCAAGAACATCCTGGACGCGCAGGGCATCCGGAAGATCACCGAGCTCACCGCGATCGAGGCGGTGAAGACCAACGACTACCGCCGCAACGAGGAGAAGGAGATCACCCGGCAGAACGTGGAAGCCAAGGAGGCCATCCTCGAGCTGCAGCGCCGGCAGTCGGACGCGGAGATCAAGCAGCGCCGGGAGATCGAGACGATGCGGGCCCGCGAGGAGGCCGAGATCGCCCTCGCGCACGCCGAGGAGCTGCTGCGGGCCGAGGGCGCGAAGCTCAAGACCGAGCAGCAGCTGGGCGTGCAGCAGGAGAACAAGGCTCGCGAGATCGCGGTGGCCGAGAAGAACCGCGAGCGGGTGATCGCGATCGAGACCGAGCGCATCGAGAAGGACCGGATGCTCGAGGTCATCGCCCGCCAGCGGGAGACCGAGCTGACCACGATCGCCAAGAACAAGGAGGTCGAGGCGGAGAAGCGCTCGATCGCCGAGGTGATCCGGGAACGGATCGCGGTCGAGAAGACGGTCGCCGAGCAGGAGGAGAACATCAAGCGCCTGCGGGTCGTCGAGGAGGCCGAGCGCACCCGCCAGGCCGTGATCATCAACGCCGAGGCCGAGGCCCAGGAGGCGCTGGTCAAGGACATCAAGGCGGCCGAGGCGGCCGAGGCCGCGGCCAAGTTCAAGGCCCGCGAGGAGCTGCTGCTGGCCGAGGCCCGGCAGCAGACCGCCGAGCTCGACGCCCGCGCCAAGATCCGGCTGGCCGAGGGCCTGCAGGCCGAGGCGGCCGCGGCCGGCCTCGCCGACGTGCAGGTGCGCGAGCGCGACGCCGAGGTGGTCGAGAAGACCGGCCGGGCCGAGAACGTGGTGGCCCGCGAGAAGGCGCTGATCGCGGCCGAAGCGATCAAGGCGAAGCTGCTGGCCGAGGCCGAGGGCCTGCAGGACAAGGCGGGCGCGATGGCGGCGCTCGACGACGCCACCCGCGAGCACGAGGAGTACCGCCTGCGCCTGGAGGCGGAGAAGGAGATCCGGCTGGCCGGCATCAACGTGCACCGGGAGGTCGCCGAGGCGCAGGCCCGGGTCATCGCGGCCGGCCTCGAGAAGGCGGACATCGACATCGTCGGCGGCGAGTCGGTCTTCTTCGACAAGCTGATCGGCTCGATCACGCTGGGCAAGAGCGTGGACGGCTTCGTCGAGCACTCGACCGTGGCGCAGACACTGGGCGCACGCTATCTCGACGGCGAGGGTGACCTGGTCGGCGACCTGAGCAAGGCGCTGGCCGGGATGAGCACCGAGGACGTGGCGAACGTCAGCGTCGCCGCCCTGCTGGCCAAGCAGAACCACGCCAAATGAGTGAGCCTCACCTCGACGCGGGCACCTACGAGGTGCTGCGCGCCCGGCTCGGCGCGCAGGCCAAGGAGCTGGCGGCCCGCGCCGAGGCGCTCAACGACAGGCGGGTGGAGACGTTCGGCGGCCGGCCGATGACGCTGACCGGCACCGAGCGGATCCGCACCGAGAACAACTGCGTGCCGCGGGACATCGCGCACGTCGGCGGCGCGATGCTGTTCGGCTACAACGTCTTCATCGGGCTCAAGGCCGAGACTGCGGTCGCCGACGTCTTCGCGGTCCACGACTTCGAAGAAGGCGCGTTTCACGAAAAAACGGTCAACGGCCTGCTCGACAACGAGACCTTCCAGCGGGACTTCGCCGAGCTGTACCGGTACTACAAGGAGACCAAGCTGCTCCAGCTGCGCCGGCTGGAGGGGCTGCTGCTGGCCGTCTTCCAGACCGGGGCGCGCGGCGACGACCTCAAGGTGCTGCGCTGGCGGGTGACGGCCGACGGCACGGTGTCCTATCTCGACAACCGGGGCGAACGGGACCACGTCTTCCCGCCGGCGCACGACTTCGAGTGGACGGCGACCACCCGCGACCAGCACGTGCAGGGACGGCACCCGCACGTCTCGATCGAGGACGCGGTCTTCGTCGAGACGGTCGGCGGCGATCTCACGATCAAGATCGAGAACAACACCGAGAACGGCGAGGGGATTTACTCCGAGCCGGTGGCCGAGCCCCTGCAGAGCCTGGCCGACGCGGATATCGCGTACGCCCGCATCGGGTCTTTGATCTTGCTTCGGGTCCTTCCCTACAAGGAGACGCAGCACCGGTACCTGGTCTTCAACACGCGGACGCGCGAGGTGACCCGGCTCGACGGCATCGGGCAGGCCTGCCAGCGGCTGCCCGAGGACCAGGGGATCATCTTCCCCGGCGGCTACTACCTGGCCACCGGCGTGGCCAAGACGTTCGACGCGGACACCGGCGACCTCGAGTTCGAGCGGGTCATCCGGTCGGTCAACGGCGAGGACGTGCTCTACGTCTTCCACGCGCGGGCGGCCGGGCGCTATCTGCTGCTGCCCTACAACGTGATCCGCAAGGAGGTCCCCACCCCGATCGCGTGCCACGGCTATTCGCTGTTCGACGACGGCACGCTCATCGCGTTCCGGCACGACGGTGACGAGCCGAGCCGGGTGCATCCGATGCAGATCTGGCAGACGCCGTACGTCTCGGACACCTTCGCCGCCGCGCAGCCGACCGGCGCCGGACCGCTGGAGCGGATCGGCAACGCGGATCTGGTGCGCGGCATCGCCGACGCGCTGTCGGTGGCCCGGATGATCGACGAGATGTCCCCGTCGGCCGCGGTGTTCGAGGCGATCATCGCGGCCTGCGGCCGGCTCTTCGACCACTATTTCTGGCTGGCCGAGCCCGATCTGGAGGACCTGGCCACGCCGGTACGCGAGGTCCGCGCGACGGCCGAGCAGGTGCTCGACGAGTTCGAGTCGGTGCAGCAGCTCACCGCCCAGGCAGCCACCGCCGTCGACGCCGCCGAGCGGGACGCCGCCGCGCTGATCCGGCGGGCCCAGGCCGAGGCGCCGACCGCCACCGACGGCTGGATCGCGCTGCTGGCCGAGCTGCGGCAGCGGCAGGGCCACGCGGTCACGCTGCGCGAGATGCGCTACGCCGACCTGACCCGTCTCGATCGGGTGCAGGCGAGCCTGGCCGACGAGCTCGACGCGACCGCACGCCGGGCCGTCGAGTTCCTGCGCCGTGAAGATGCGTTCACCGGCTACCAGCAGGCGGTGTCGGAGCTGGCCGCCGCGGCCGCCACGATCGAGACGGTCGCCGCCGCCGAACCGGTGTCGGCGCGGCTGGCCGAGCAGGCCGACGGCCTCCAGGTGGTGATCGACGTGGTCGGCGGCCTGGACATCGCCGACGCCACCATGCGGGTCGCCATCCTCGAGCGCATCGGCGAGGTGCTGGGCGGGATCAACCGGGCCCGGGCCACGCTCGAGGGCCGCCGCCGGTCGCTGGCCGAGTCCGAGGGGCGCTCGGCGTTCGCGGCCGAGTTCGCGCTGCTCGGGCAGGCGATCACGGCCGGGCTGGCGGCGGCCGACAGCCCGGCCCGGTGCGACGAGCAGTCGGCCAAGCTGCTGCTGCAGGTCGAGGCGCTGGAGTCGCGCTTCGGCGACTTCGACGACTTCACCGACCAGCTCTCGGCCAAGCGGACCGAGCTCTACGAGGCGTTCGCGGGCCGGCGGCAGGCGCTGCTCGACGACCGGGCACGGCGGGCCGACCGGCTGGCGGCGTCGGCGCAGCGCACGCTGGCCAGTGTCCAGCGGCGGGTGGCGTCGCTGTCCACGCTGGACGAGGTCAACACCTACTTCGCGACCGACCCGATGGTGGGCAAGCTGCGGTCGGTGGCAGACGAGCTGCGGGGCCTCGGCGACACCGTACGCGCGGAGGAGCTGGACGGCCGGGTCAAGGCGGCCCGGCAGGAGGCCGGGCGGGCCCTGCGCGACCGGCTCGACCTCTACGCCGACGGCGGCCGCACGATTCGGCTCGGCCGGCACTCGTTCGCGGTGAACACCCAGCCCATCGACCTGACCCTGGTGCCGGACGGCGACGAGCTGGCCTTCACGATCACCGGCACCGACTACCGGGCGCCGATCCGCGACGCGGCGTTCATCGCGTCGACGCGCCCGTTCTGGGGGCAGCCGCTGATCTCCGAGAACCGGGCGATCTACCGCGCCGAGCACCTGGCCGCCGCCATCTTCGCGGCCGATCCGGCCGGTGCGGCGGCCGCGCTGGCGGACGGCTCACTTCGCGATCTCGTACGCCGGGAAGCCGAGTCGCGGATCGAGGAGGGCTACGAGCGGGGCGTCCACGACGCCGACGCCGCCCTGATCCTGGCCGCGGTCGTGCGGCTGCACGCGGCGGCCGGCCTGTTGCGGTATTCGCCCTCGGTGCGCGTCGCGGCGCAGCTGTTCTGGGCCTTCGACACCACATCGGAGCAGCGCGCGGCCTGGACATTGCGGGCAACCTCGCTGGCCCGCGCGCGCTCGGTCTTCGGCGCTCCGCGGCTGCTCGACGAGTTGGCCGCCGAGCTGTCCGCGGCCGTCGCCTCCTCGGTCTCGCGATCGGCCGCCATCTCGGCCGCCGCCTTCTCGCCCGCCGCCTCCCCGCCCGGCGCCCTCTCGCCCGCCGCCTCCTCACCCGCCGCCCCCTCACCCGTCGGCGCATACCTCGCCGAGGAGCTGGCCGCCGGAAATTCCGGATTTGTCACCGCGGCCGGGGCCCGCACCTTCCTCGATCGCTTCCACCGGACCGGGCGGGGCTATCTCGACGACCTCGGCGGCCTGCCCGACGTCGACGCGCGCCGCGCGCTGATCACCGGCTGGCTGAGCGCGTTCCGGGCGGCCAACCCGGACAGCGGCACCGAGGACGACCTCGTCGAGGCGGTCGCGGTCGAGCTCTGCGGCACCCAGCTCACCCGCTACGACTCGGCGGCCGCGCTCGCCGAGACCGTCGACGGGCTGCTCGGCGTCCACCCCCGCATCGACGGGGGCCGGCTCACGATCCGGCTCGACCGATTCCTCGCCGAAACCACGGCATTCCGGGAGGTCACGGTCCCGGCCTTCCGGTCGTACCAGCAAAAGCGCACCGCCCTGGCCGCCGCCGAACGCACCCGCCTCCGCCTCGCCGAGTTTGAACCGGCGGTCTTGACCGCCTTCGTCCGGAATCGGCTGCTGGACCAGGTCTATCTGCCGCTGATCGGCGACAACCTGGCCCGGCAGATCGGCGCGACCGGCGACGCCAAGCGCACCGACCAGTCCGGCCTGCTGCTGCTGATCTCGCCGCCCGGCTACGGCAAGACCACGCTGATGGAGTACGTCGCGAACCGGCTGGGGCTGATCTTCGTCAAGGTCAACGGGCCGGCACTCGGCCACGGGGTCACCTCGCTCGACCCGGCCGCCGCGCCGAACGCGACCGCGCGGCAGGAGGTCGAGAAGATCTCGTTCGCCCTCGAGATGGGCAACAACGTGCTGCTCTACCTCGACGACATCCAGCACACCTCGCCCGAGCTGCTGCAGAAGTTCATCTCGCTGTGCGACGCGCAGCGGCAGATGGAGGGCATCTGGGAGGGGTCGACCAAGACGTACGACCTGCGGGGCAAGCGGTTCGCGGTGTGCATGGCCGGAAACCCGTACACCGAGAGCGGGCAGCGCTTCCGGATCCCGGACATGCTGGCCAACCGGGCCGACGTCTGGAACCTGGGCGACGTGCTGGCCGGCCGGTCCGATCTCTTCGAGCTGTCCTATCTGGAGAACGCGCTGACCTCGAACCCGGTGCTGGCGCCGCTGGCCACCCGTGCTCCCGAGGATCTGCCGCTGCTGCTGCGCCTGGCCGAGGGCGACGAGACCGTGCGACCCGATCGGCTGTCGTACGCGTACTCCGCGGCCGAGCTCTCGCAGGTACTCGCGGTGCTGGGCAAGATGCGGTACGTCCAGCGCGTGGTCCTGCGCAACAACGAGGCCTACATCGCCTCGGCCGGGCAGTCCGACGAGTCCCGCACCGAGCCGCCGTTCCGGCTGCAGGGCTCGTACCGGAACATGAACAAGCTCGCCGAGCGGATCGTGCCGGCCATGAACGACGACGAGGTCGAGGCCGTGCTCGATGACCACTACCGGGGTGAGGCGCAGACGCTGACCACCGGCGCCGAGGCGAACCTGCTGAAGCTGGCCGAGCTGCGCGGACGGATGACACCCGAGCAGGTGACCCGGTGGGCCGAGGTGAAGGCGGCCTACCTGCGGGCGAAGTCCCTGGGTGGCGAGGGCGACGACCCGGTGTCGCGGGCCGTCGGCGCGGTCGGCCTGCTCGCCGATCGGGTGGGTGACGTCTCCTCCGCGATCGGCCGGCTCCGGCAGCCTTGATCATTCCCGGTTATCGTTCGGGCATGGACGGAGTCGAGGTCTTCCGGCTGGCCGAGATCGCGGTCAAGCACACCGCCGCCCCGGCGACGGACGTGGTGTCGGGCGCGCCGACGCTCGGCACCACGCGGATCACCGAGCTCGGCGACTCGGGCGTCGAGATCGGCGTCTGGGAGATGTCGGTCGGCGTCGTCCGTGACGTCGAGATCGACGAGGTCTTCCTGGTGTTGGCGGGCTCGGCGACCATCACCGTGGGCGAGGCGGCGGTCGCGGTCGGTCCCGGGGACCTGGTGCGGCTGGACGCCGGCACCGAGACCACGTGGGAGGTCACCTCACCGATCCGCAAGCTCTACGTGGCCTGAATCCGTTACGTGGCCCGAATCCTTTACCCGGCCTGAATGCGGCATCCGCTGTGCTCGGGGCTCTCGGTGAGCTCGATGATCGCATCGAGCCGGTCGCGCGTCGCCGTCAGCTCCGCGATCTGCCGGTCGATGCGGGCGCGCTCGGCCGCCAGCCGGGCTCGCGACTCCGGGGTGCTGACCTGGGCGTCGACGCAGGGCAGCAGCTCGGCGATCGTGCGGCTGGCCAGGCCCGCCGCGTACAGGTTCTGGATGAGCCGGACCCGCTCGACCGCCGCCTCCCGGTAGTGACGCTGCCCGCTGCCGCTGCGCTCGCTGACCAGCAGCCCCTGCTCCTCGTAGTAGCGCAGGGCCCGGACGCTCACATCCGACCTGGTGGCGAGCTCGCCGATACGCACTGTGACCTCCGTCGCGATCCTTGCCTCTGACGTCAACGTCAGGTTCTAGCGTAGCGCCATGTTGATTTCCGGATCGATTGCCCTGGTCACGGGGGCCAATCGCGGTCTCGGCCGCGAGTTCGCCACCCAGCTTCTCGCCCGCGGCGCCACCAAGGTGTACGCCACGGCGCGTCGCCCGTCACTCGTCGACATCCCCGGCGTCGAGGTGCTGCCGCTCGACGTCACCGACCCGGCTTCGGTGGCGGCCGCGGCCGAGGCCGCCACCGACGTCACCCTGCTGGTCAACAACGCCGGGGTGTCGACCGGCGCCGACCTGGTCGGCGGGGACTTGGAGCTGCTGCGGCGCGAGATGGACACCCACTACTGGGGAACGCTCCGGATGATCCGGGCCTTCGCACCACGGCTCGGCGGCGGCGCGATCCTCAACGTGCTGTCGGCGCTCTCCTGGTTCGCCTATCCCGGCGCCGGCGGATATGCCGCGGCGAAGGCGGCCGCCTGGAACCTCACCAACGGCGTACGCCTGGAGCTCGCGGCCCAGAAGACGCTGGTGACCGGTCTGCACCTGGGTGCCGCCGACACCGACATGATGGCCGGCTACGACGGGCCGAAGATCGCACCGTCCACCGTGGTGGCCGCCGCGCTCAACGGGATCGAGGAGAACCGGCTCGAGGTCCCGGCGGACGACTGGAGTGCCCAGGTGAAGGCCTCCCTCGCCGCGGACCCGAGCCGGTTCTACACCTCGGTCTGATTACCGGTAGGCCCGGACGTCGGCCACCGACCACCAGCTGCCGGACTCGCCGGTGAGCGTGATGCGGACGTACCGGACCGGACTCTTCGGGTAGCCGGTTGCGAATGGTGCCGCGCCGACCGACCGCACCGGCCCCCAGGTCATGCCGTCGGTCGACGCGGTGATCGTGTACCCGCGCGGGTAGTCGCCGGTCGAGGCGCCGGTGTCGAAGACGATCCGGCCGACGCGCTGGACCTTCCCGAGGTCCACCTGCAGGTACTGCCCGGGCGCCTGGGCGGCGCCGGTGCTGAAGCGGGTGCTGGCGTCGTCGTCGACGGCGTAGGCCGGTCCCTCGGTGGCGCTCGCCGTCGACGCGGTGGCGGTCCAGCCGGTCGGCGCGATCGGGCGGTCGTCGGTGCGGCCCCGCCACACGAAGGTGGCGAGCGCGCCGCCGGGCAGCGTGTACGTGAACTGCTCGTCGCCGAACCGGACGTTCACCGCCTGCGGGTTGTCGTTCTCGTTGTGGGCGACCAGGACGGTCTCGCCGTTCGGGTTGACGAAGGCCACGTCCATGACCTGGCCGTTCCAGCCGGTGGTGCCGAACGACGTGCTGGCGACCCGGACGGCGCCCGGCCGGACGAACCGGGCCAGGTGACCGAGCGTGTAGTACTCGGCGTTGCGGGTCACCGTGCCGTCGGCGGCGACCGTGATCACGCCGGTGCAGGTGCCGCAGCCGCCGGTGTGCGGGCCGTTCGTCTCGTCGAGGGCGAGGTTCCAGTTGACGACGGTCTTCGCCCAGTTCCGGGTGTTGCCGATGATCAGGTTCCGGGCGTGCCACTTGAGCGTGTCCGAGAACGTGTCGGCCGGGTTGCCGGACTGGCTGCCGGAGCACTCGGTGAAGTAGATGCCCTTGGTCGGGAACTCGTTGTGCAGGGCCGTCATCGCGCTCGGGTCGCCGGAGTAGCAGTGGTAGGCGGTGCCGTCGACCCAGCGGGCGGCCGGCGAGGCGAGCAGCTCCTGCGGGTAGTGGTTGATGTCGGCGGTCTCGTCCGGCGGCGTGTTGGCGGCATCATTCGGGTGCTCGGTCCAGTTGTGGTCGTACCCGAGAATCTTGGTGTCTTCGCCGCGCAGCATGGGACCGAGCTGCTCGATCACCTTGGCGGCCTGCCAGGACGGCAGGTCCATGCCCGGGTAGCCGGAGGGGTTCCGGTTCTGGGGCTCGTTCTGCAGCGTGAGGTAGTCGACGCGTACGCCCTCGGCTCGGTAGGCCTTGATGAACTTCACAAGATAGGCGGCGTACGCGCGGTAGATCGCCGGCGTGTCGATCAGGCGCCCGCCGACCAGGGAGCCGTTCGTCTTCATCCAGGCGGGCGGTGACCAGGGCGTGCCCATGACCTTGAGTTCTGGGTTGAGCCGCCGGGCCTGGCGCAGCAGCGGCAGGATCTGGGTCTTGTCGTGGGCGATGCTGAAGTGGCGCAGGCCAAAATCGGTCTGGCCGGCCGGGACGTCGTCGTACGTGTACGCCGGCTCGTCGGTGAAGTCGGAGGCGCCGATAGGTTGGCGGAGGAAGTTGAGGCGATCGGCGGCGAAGAGGTCTTTCATCGCCGCGTCGCGGGCCTTCGGGTCGAGCCGGTAGAGCACCGCCGCCGAGGAGTCGGTGATCGAAGCCCCGAACCCCACCATTTCCTGATATTTGCGGTTTTGGTCGACGACGATGGTCGGCGTCGCGCTGTCGACGGCCGCGCCGAAGTCCACCGTGCCGGCGTCGGTCATCTTGTTCGTGCCGTCGGGCGTGGAGAGCCAGACGTGCGCCGAGCGGGTGTGCTGATGTCCCGGATGCGCGGCGGCCGGGACGGGCGCCGCCACCAGGACGAGGGCGGTCAGGGCGGCGGTTCCGAGGCTGGCCATGGGCTCTCTCCCGATGTAACAATCTGAAACAACCACGAAACGTTTCTGATACGGGTCAGGTAACCACTGACCGGCGCCGCACGTCAATGTCTATGCTTCGCTGATGAAACGCGTGACGGTCCGGGACATAGCCGCCCATGCCGGGGTGTCCATCGCGACCGTCTCGCGGGTGCTCAACGAGCAGTCGCATGTCGCGCCCGAGACGCGCGATCTCGTGCAGCGCACCATCTCCCAGCTGGGCGGCCAGGTATCGTCGCGGCGGCCCGCTCCGCCGGGTGCGATCTTCCTCCGCTGCCCGTACCTTTTGACCGACTACTTCGGACTTATCGTCTCATCAATCGCCGAAACGTTAGATGTGCACGACCGCCAGGTCGTGCTCAACGCCGGCGAGGCCACCCAGGACCACGACGTCCTCTCGTCCCTGGCGTCCCGCCCCGGCATCGCCGGCGCGATCATCGTGCTGCCCCCCGAGCCCGGCGCCGCGCTGGTCGCCTTGCAGGAGGCCGGCTTCCCGTTCGTCGTCGTCGACCCGCGCGAGACCGTCCCCCGCGACATAGCGGCGGTGTCGGCCGCCCACTTCGCCGGCGCCCGCAGTCTCACGAACCACCTGGTGGAGCTCGGCCACCGCCGCATCGGCGTGATCGCCGGCCCCGACAACTGGCTGGCCAGCACCGCCCGCCGGGCCGGCCACATCTCCGCCCTGGCCGACGCCGGCGTCCTGCCCGATCCCGCCCTGGCCCTGCCCGGCGAGCCCACCGTCCGCTTCGGTTACGAGGCCGCTCAGCGCCTGCTCGACCTGCCCGACCGCCCCACCGCCCTGCTCGGCTTCAACGACAAGGCCGCGTCGGGCGCGCTGGCCGCCGCCGCCCAGCGCGGCCTGCGCGTCCCGGAGGACCTGTCGATAGCCGGCTTCGACGACATCGACCTGGCCCAGGCGACCCGCCCGACGCTGACCACGGTCCGTCAGCCGTTGCAGGAGATGGGCCGCATCGCCGTAAGCCTGCTGTTGCGTCTGCTCAACCGGCATCGCTTGGATGCGTTGCACATAGAGCTGGCCACCGAGCTGATAGTCCGCGACTCGACCGGCCCGGCGTCCCACCGGAACGGCTGATCGCCGCCCGCTTTCGCGGCCCTTTGCTCTGCTTACCTCCACGCGCCAACACGGGTTGCCTTGTGGATAAGCGATCCGAAGTTGTCGTAGCCAGCCCTTAATCTCACCCCACCCAGTGACCGGGTGGGGTGGAGGCTGCACCGATGAACGTGTATCCGATCATCGCGGCGGAGCAGCCCGCCTGGGTTCAACATCGAGCGTGCGTGTGAGCTGCTCGAGGTTGCCGGTTCGCCTTCTACCAGCACGCCCGTGGTCAGCAGTCCGCACGGGCCCGCGCGGATGACCAGCTCACCGACAAAGACGGTCGAGGTGCACGCGACGTCGGAGCGCGCCTACAGGGGAACGCGCTTCGACGCTGGACTCCCCGCTGCCGGACTGCGGCACGGCCGCCAACGCAAGGCCCCGCTTATGCGGGCCGACGGCGGGCGCGGCAAGACCCGGCCGACGGCGTGCACGGCAAGAGCCAGCCGACGGCGTGCACGGCAAGAGCCAGCCGGCGGCGTGCACGGCAAGAGCCGGCCGACGGCGTGCGCGGCAAGAGTCGGCCGACGGCGTGCGCGGCAAGAGTCGGGGCCGCTGGGCGGCCACCACGTTCGTGCGGCGGTCGGTCAGCCGGCGCGGGTCGTGGTGGGACATCGCGAGTCGTCTTCGCCAGGAGAACACCGGGCCCAGCCACTCCAACCTCGCCACCGGCACTCCGGCTTCGGCTACTCAGCCCCGGTCGCCTAACTCTGCCCCGGCCCCCTAACTCAGCCCCGGCCGCCTACGAAAACCGCAGCTCACCACCGGCCACCCCCGGCGGCGGGAACGGCTCACCCAGCAAATCTGTCCGCCGAAACGGGTCGGGCCCGCTGTGGATTACGGCCGAAGTTGTCGTAGCCAGCACCTACTCTCACCCCACCCAGTGACGGGGTGGGGTGGGTTACGGCGCTGATCAGAAGGCTGATCTGCGCGTATTGGTAAGCAGAGCAAAGGGGCCAGCCAAGACCCCAGCGCCCCAGACGAACCCACGCAAGCCCGGAAGCGCGGAAGCGGCCGCTTCGGAAGTTAGTTTAACTATTAATGCTCTTAACCTTGTGATGGCGGACATCGATGCCTGAGGATGTGAGCCAGCGGCGCCGCTTCCCCTACCGCTCTCATCCCCTGAGGTATGGATCGTGGCGAGAAGACTGTTCCGACGCGCCCTCGTGGCGGTTATTGCCCTGCTCACGGTGGCTGCCACCGGCATTGCCGTGCGCGGGGCCGAGGCGGCCGCGGCCGCCTCGTTCAAGGTGCTCGCGTTCTACAACGGCACCTGGGACGCGGCGCACATCGACTTCGACAAGGAAGCCAAGGAGTGGTTTCCGAAGGCGGGCGCCCAGTACGGCTTCAGCTGGGAAGCCACCACCGACTGGAGCCGGCTCAGTGCGAGCGGGCTTGCGGGCTACCAGGTGATCATGTTTCTGGACGACGCGCCGCCGGTTGAGCGGCGGGCCGCGTTCCAGCAGTACGTGCAGGGCGGCGGCGGGTTTCTCGGGTTCCACGTCAGTGCGTTCACCACGAGCGCCAACGATTGGAGCTGGTACTACAACACGTTCCTCGGGTCGGGGAACTTCGTCTCCAACACCTGGGGGCCGACGGCCGAGACGCTGAAGATCGAGGACCGCGGTCACCCCTCGACCGCGGGGCTGCCGGCGACCATCCAGTCCTCGGTCAGCGAGTGGTACTCGTGGAGCAACGACCTGCGGCAGAACCCGAACATCGACATCCTGGCGTCGCTCGACCCGTCGACGTTCCCGGTCGGCAGCGACCCCAACCAGCAGTGGCGCAGCGGGTATTACCCGATCATGTGGACGAACAAGAACTACAAGATGCTGTACGCGAACTTCGGCCACAACGGCATGAACTACGACACCAACACGCGTACGTCGTCGACGTTCGAGTCCGCCCAGCAGAACCAATGGCTGATCAATGGGCTGCTGTGGCTGGGCGGGCAAACCAGCACGACCCCGCCGACGACTCCGCCCACGAGCGACCCGACCTGGAAGCAGATCATCAACAAGAACAGCGGCAAGTGCGTGGACGCCAAGGGCGCGGGCACCGCCAACGGCACGGTCATCCAGCAGTACGCCTGCAACGGCTCGAACACCCAGCAGTACCAGCTGGCCGACGTGGGCGGCGGCTACCTCCGGATCAACAACCGGGGCAACAGCGCCCAGGTTCTGGACGTCACGAACGTCTCCACCGTCGACAACGCGAAGATCCAAACCTGGACGTACGGCGGCGGCGCGAACCAGCAGTGGCAGTCCGTGTCCGAGGGCGGCGGCTACTACCACTTCGTCAACCGGAACAGCGGCAAGTGCCTGGACGTCCCCGCGGCCAGCACGGCCGACGGCGTCCAGCTCGTCCAGTACGCCTGCAACGGCACCGGCGCCCAAAGCTTCCGGCTCGGATAAACGGCTCGGGTAAACGGCTCGGATGAACGGCTCGGATAAACGGCTCGGATAAAGGGCTCGGCGAGCGGTCGGACAAGCATTCAAGCCGGCTCGACGATCGCGGCCGCGGGGATCAGCGCCAGAGCGATCCCCGCGGCCTGCTCGGCCTGGATGCGGCGCTGATAGTCCCGGCTGGAGACCGCGACGACTACGTCACCCACGGCGATCCGCCAGCTCCACGATGAGGCTTCCGCTCGTACGATCGAGGTCCGAGCCCGGCCGAGACGAAGCTGAAGGTCACGTACCGCCGCGCGGCACGCCTCGACGTCGGGGTGCCGGACCGGCGAGCGCCCGATGTCGCGGTTGTTGGTGGCGAGCAACCGCCAGCTCAACGATCCGTCGGGTCGGTGCCGCACGATCCGGAAGCGCGCATCAGCCACGAACGCCGAGACTGACGGTCGCTCGTTCACGAACGCCCTCCGGCGGATGAACCCCAGGCGAACTTCAGCGCCCGAGCACCGGCGAGGTCCGCAGCTCGGCGGGCCCGGCGGTCGCCCACCCGACCAGGCCGGTCAGGGCGAGCGCGAGCATGGCGATCAAATACATCCACGCGTACGCCGAGGACCAGTCGATCTCCCCGGCCGAGCGCATCATGGCCACGACCGCCGCGCCGCCCGCGACCAGGTAGTTGATCGCGCCCACGCGCTGCCGGTCGGCGTCGCCCTCGCGCAGGGCCAGCATCGACCCGACGCCGAAGACCAGCGCCCACACTCCGAGCGCCGAGACGTCCAGATCGGACACCGGCCACGGCCAGCGTGGCGCCACCGCCGCCGGGAACAGCAGCGCGAGCACGCCGATCGCCGTGCCGATCACGGCGACCACAGCCACCGGCAGCACCATGAACCAGGCTCGCGGCTCCACCCGCGCCGACGGCTTCCCGGGCGCCCGCAGCTGGCCGACGAGCAGCACGACACCCACGATCACGGTCGCCACGTGCACGAACAGCCAGCCCCAGGCGTAGCCGAAACCCATGACGTCGCCGCCGCCGAGATGGGTCGACCCGCGATGGCGAAGCGTCACGCCGAGCATCAGGAACATCAACAACAGCGTGGTCCCGTACGCGAGGCGCACGTCCACCCATCGACGAAGCCGCACCGTCGCGGTCAGCATGGCCAGGCCGCCGAGATAGCCGGCGCCCATCGCCCCGGCCGAGGCCGGCGACCGGAAGTCCCAGGCGAACGGCCGCCCGCCGAGCACGAACAGGGTCAGCACCGCGAAGCCGGCGCCGAAGGCGAGCGGTTTGAGGAATCCGCCGCGCGCGGAGGGAGTGAGGAGACGCTCCATCCGGCCACGTTACCCGTGAGTAACGTGGCCGGACAATACTCACCGCGATCGATTTTTAGACGGTCCGTAGCGCCTCGGTCGGCGACAGCCGCGCCGCCCGCACGGCCGGCACGAGCCCCGCGACCGCACCGATCAGCACGGCCGCCGCGATGCCGCCGGCCCAGGCCTCGACCGGCACCACCACCTGCCAGCCCTTGCCGCGGGCATAGACGGCGGTCGCGATCAGGCCGGCCGCCACCCCGGCCAGGCCGCCGAGCACGGTCAGCAACACCGCCTCGGCCAGGAACTGCGCGCGGATCTGCCGCCGGGTCGCGCCGAGCGCCCGGCGCAGGCCGATCTCCGACCGCCGCTCCAGCACCGAAATGATCATGATGTTGGCGACGCCGACCGCGCCGACGATCAGCGCCACCACGCCGAGCCCGAGGAAGAGGCGGTCGAACGCGCCCTCGGCCGCGGCCCGGGCGGTCAGCGCGTCCGACGGCTGGCCGACGTCGACCTCGTTCGGCGCCTCCGGGTTGGCTGTCCGGGCCAGCAACGCCTGCACCTCGCCGACCCGATCGGTGTCGGCCCGCACGTACAGCTCGCCCGGCGGCCCGGCGACGGCCCGGCCACCCTCGATCGCGACATAGCCGAGGTAACGCCGGGCGGCCGGGTATCCGATGAGGACACTGCTGTCCAGCTCGTCGGCGAGCACGGCCGGCGCGAGGATGCCGGAGACGTAGAACCACTGGCCACCGAGCCAGACCCGCAGGCCGGGCGTGACCCGGTCGAAGCCGAGCCGCCGCGCCGCGACCGCCCCGAGCACCGCCACCGGCTGCGTCGCGGTCGCCTCGTTGAGCCAGCTCCCCCCGGCCATCCCGGTCGCCACCACGTCCGGCAGGTTCAGGCTCGCCGCCCGTACCCGCAGCGCGTTGGTGCTGATCGACGGGATCAGCGGGCTCCGGTAGACCTTCGTCTCGTCGATCGCCGCCGTGTGCGCGACCTGCCGGACGGCGGCGAGCTGGCCGACCCGGGCCGGGGCCGCCGACGGCAGGGGCGCATCGCCGCCGCTGAACGACTGGCCGCTGCTCGCGGTGAGCAGGTTGGTGCCCAGCCGGTCGATCTGGGCGAGCAGACCGGCCTGCGACGACGAGGAGAGCCCGAGCACGGCCACGATCGCGGCGACGCCGATCGCGATGCCGAGCGCGGACAGGGCGGCCCGCAGCTTGCGGGCCCGGATCCCGATGCTCGCGACCCGCGCCTGGTCAGTGGGTCGTAGCCGCATGACTGTCCCGCACGATCCGGCCGTCGAGCACCCCTACCCGCCGCGGCAGCTTGCCGGCCAGACCGAGGTCGTGGGTGATCACGATGATCGTCGCGCCGTCGGCGTTGAGCTCGTGCAGCAGCTCGACGATGGCGGCGCCGGTCGCCGAGTCGAGGTTGCCGGTCGGCTCGTCGGCCAGCACGATCGCCGGGCGACCGGCCACCGCGCGGGCGATCGCGACCCGCTGCCGCTCGCCGCCGGAGAGCTTGCCCGGCCGAAAGCGCAGCCGGTGGCCGAGGCCGACCCGATCCAGCGCCTCGGCCGCCCGGCGCCGGCGAGTGCGCGCGTCGATGCCGGCGTAGAGCATGCCGTCGGCCACGTTGTCGAGGACCGTGGCGTGGGCGGCCAGGAAGAACTGCTGGAAGACGAAGCCGATGTCGCGGGCGCGCACGTCGGCCAGCCGCCGGTCGTCCAGCCCGGCCACGTCGGCGCCGTTGATGCGTACGGCCCCGCTGGTCGGCCGTTCCAGCGTGCCCATGATGTGCAGCAGCGTGGACTTGCCCGAGCCGGACGGGCCCACCACCGCGACCAGCTCACCGGCGTCGACGCGCAGGTCGATCCCGTGCAGCACGGCCACCTCCTCGTAGCGCTTGACGACGCCTCGCAGTTCGAGAACCGGTTCGCTCATGACGACGGCACCACCACTCGGTCGCCGGCCCGCAGCGTTCCACCGCGCACCTGGACCATCCCGGCGCCGTCGTCGAAGAGGCCGAGCTCGACCGGCACCGTCTCGCGGCCGCCGTCCGGGCCGAGCCGCTCGACCGCGAAGCCGCCGGCGCCCGCGCCGATCAGCGCCGTGACCGGGACGATCAGCGCCTTCTCCACCGCGGCCGTGGCGATCTGCACCCGTACCGGGGCGGCGTCCCAGGCGCCCGCGTCCGTCGGCTTGTCCAGCGTCAGGTAGAGGGGGATGGTCGCGCCGTCCTTGCCCTCGACCGCGACCGCGCCGATCCGGCTCACCCGGCCGCTCGTCACCCGGTTGTCGGGAAGCGTGATCCGCGCCCGGTCGCCGGTCTTGACCTGGGCCTGCTGGGCGGCGTCGAGCTGCACCACGACCTCGCGGCGGGTGGTGACGGCCGAGCCCAGCGGCGATCCGGGCACGGCCCGTCCACCGAGCTGGGCGGTCACCGCGGCGATCCGCACCGGCCCCGGCAGCACCACCGCATCGCCCAAGCCGAGGGCGTCGTCGCCGAGCAGGTCCTCGAGGCCGTCCGCGGTCCGCCACGTGAAGTCGTCACCGTCGTCGGCGTCGTACCCGAGATCGCGCAGGTTCCGGTTGAGGATCGCGACGTCCCAGCCCTCGTCGCCGCGTGCGAGGTCGCGATAGAGCGGACGGCTGCCGCAGAGCAGGAACACCGGGTCGTCGCCGAGGTAGTAGAGGACCTGGCCGCAGGCGATGACCTGACCGGCCGCCGGCAGCTTCGTGTAGACGCCGGCCCCCTGGTTGACGACCGGATAGTCGCTGCCGTCGGCCCGTGCCGCGTACGACAGGGTGCCGCTCTGATCGACCTGCCCGTGGAGCGCGCCCTCGCGTACGGTCGCCACCGCCGGCGGAATCTCCGCGGCTCGCGACGGCGCCGCCTGGCCCGAGCGCGACCAGTAGAGTGCCCCGGCCGCGATCAGCACCACGCCGGCCAGGACCGTCGTCCACCGTCTCATCCCATGCCGTCCGGCGCCTGGTCGCGGCACTTGCGCTGGGCCTCCTTGAAGGCCGGCGACTCGGGGTCGACGCCGTTGTCGGGCCCGAGCAGCATCCGGCCGTCGGCCTGCGGATCCGGCATCTTCGGCACGCCGTTCTCCCGCATGCACCGCACCCATTCGAGCGCCTGTTCCTGCTGCGCGCCGCCCGGTCCCTGCTGCTCGGCGCCGGCCGGCTGGTACTGCTTGCAGGTCTCCTGGGCCTTCTTGAACGACGCGCTCTCCGGGTCGAGGTCGCTGCCCTTGCGCGCCCGCAGCTGGATGCGGCCGTCGACCGGGTCGGGGAAGCTGGGCACGCCGTTCTCCCGCATGCACTGGGAGTACTTCACGGCCTGCGCCTGGCGGTCGGCCGTCGTCGGTGTCGCGGTGGGTTCGTCGTGGTTGCCGCCGCAGCCGGCCGTCACCAGGACCAGCAGGACGAGCAGAGTTCTCATTCGCATGGCTCTCGGTTCTACGGACCGGGCGGTCACAGGGCGGTCCGCGGTTTGGTGACCCCGGTGTGACGTCCCCTCCGCCACGCTGGGCCGATGCGAGTGCTGGTGGTGGAGGATCAGTCCGAGCTGGCCGACTCGATCGGGCGGATGCTGCGGCGCGAGGGCATGGCCGTCGACGTGGTGTACGACGGCGGCGCCGCCCTGGAACGGACGATTGCCACCGACTACGACGTGCTGGTGCTGGACCGGGATCTTCCGGTGGTGCACGGCGACGACGTGTGCCGTCAGGTCACCGGTCCGCGGGTACTGATGCTGACCGCCTCGGGCACGCTCGCCGATCGGGTCGAGGGGCTCAATCTCGGCGCGGACGACTATCTGCCCAAACCGTTCGCGTACGCGGAGCTGATCGCCCGGGTGCGCGCCATCGCCCGCCGTACCCAGCCCGCCGCCCCCGCCGTGCTCACCCACGGCGACCTGCGGCTCGACCCGGCCACGCGGGTCGCCACCCGGGCCGGGGTGCGCCTGGCGCTGACCCCGAAGGAGTTCGCCGTGCTGGAGTACCTGCTGGCCGCCCGGCATCGCGCGGTGCCGGCCGAGGAGCTGCTGGAACGGGTGTGGGACGAGGCCGCCGACCCATTCACCACCACGGTCAAGGCGACCATCAACCGGCTGCGCGGCAAGCTCGGCGAGCCGGCCCTGATCGCGACGGTCCCGCGGGCCGGATACCGGATCTGAGGGCGAGATGACCTTTCCCGTACGCGCGAAATTGACCCTGCTCTACAGCGCTCTCGTGGTGCTTTGCGGTGCGGCGATGCTGGCCATCACGTACCTGCTGGTCTCGCATGCGCCCCGGAAGCTGATCGTGCAGAATGTCGCGAGCCTCGGCTCACCACCGCCCTCCCTCGACGACATCGCCGCCCGCGCGGCGGACGAGGCCCAGAAACAACACCAGGCCACGCTGCACTTGATGCTGGTCTATTCGGGCGTGGCGCTGACCGTCATCGCGGTGCTCGCGCTCGGGCTGGGCTGGCTGCTGGCCGGTCGCATCCTGCGTCCGCTGCGGACGATGGTCACCTCGATCCAGCGCATCTCGGCCCGCAACGTGCACGACCGGCTGGCCGCCACCGGCCCGCGCGACGAACTGCGCGAGCTCTCCGACACGGTCGACGGCCTGCTGCACCGCCTGGAGGCCGCGCTCGACGCGCACAGGCGTTTCGTCGCCAACGCCGCCCACGAGCTGCGCACGCCGATCACGCTCGAGCACGCGCTGATGGAGGAGACGCTGACCGACCGCACGGCGACGCTGCCGCAGTACCGGTCCCTCGTCGAACGCCTGCTGGAGTTGCGGAAACAGCAGGCGGCGATGCTGGAGTCGCTGCTCACCCTGGCTGGCAGCGAGCGCGGGCTGGCGCAGCGCGAACACGTCGATCTCTCCGAGATCGCCGGGCGGACGGTCGCGGCTTATCGCCCGGTCGCTCTTCCCTTGGGCGTACGCGTGGAAGCCCGCATCGAGTCGGCCTGGACAACCGGCGATCCGGCGCTGGTCGAGCGGCTGGTGGCCAACCTGGTCGACAACGCGGTCGCCTACAACGTCCCGGACGGCTCGATCTCGGTGACGACGGGCGTGCTCGACGACGGCCGTGCCGCGCTCGTGGTCGTCAACACCGGCGAGCGGATCGCTCCGGACCGGATCGAGGGGCTGTTCGAACCGTTCCAGCGCCTGGATCGCACCGCCGTGACGCCCGGCCACCACGGTCTGGGCTTGTCCATAGTGCGAGCGATCGCGGCCGCACACGATGCCGTTCTGACGTGTGTCCCCGGTCCCGCCGGCGGCTTGCGTATCGAGGTCACCTTCCCCGGCCACCTGGTGGATTTCGGGTCGAGATTGTCGTACGCGCCGTCTACTTTCCTCCCCACCCAGTGACCGGGTGGGGTTAGGTAACGGCTGGCGGCCCCTTCCTACACTCGCGGCATCGACATCTCACGCCTCCCCGACGACGTCGCGGCCCTCATCGACGACCTGGGCCCCGGCGAAGAGCTGACGATCACCCGAAACGGCCTCCCGATCGCGACCGTCTGCGCCGCCGCCGGCGCGCTCCACGGCGAGATCGTGGCGCCCACCCCTGTGCCTGAAGCCGAACACCAGCGACCCACTTACGACGACGTGACCGTCGTCGCCACCGCGATGAAGCTGCCCGACGCGGCACGCACCGCGCTCTCCGACCAGCTCGGCCCGGGTTACATCGTCGTCGATCTGCAGTCGGCCCCGCCCACGACGGACGTCCTGCTGGTGCCGCCGATCAGTCCGCAACTGATCGGGCACTTCCGGTCGATGTTCCCGAAGGCCCGCATCGTCGCCGCCGAGTTCGAGGACGACACCCTCGGCATCAGCTACCTCGGAGCGATCCGGCGCATGCTGGACGCGGGCGCCGAGACCTACCTGTCCTCGTCCACCATCCCGCAGCTGGCCAGGCAACTTGATCGGGTCGTCACCGAACGCCCCCAGCTCGGCGGTGGGGTGAGCTCTCCGCTCGAGATCGAGCGCCCATCGAACACCTGACAACGACCCGGGGGCGTTCTTCGGCAAACTGGCATCCCGCGCGTTAGCCCCCGCCTTTACGGGGTACGCGGCCGTCGGCGGTCGGGACTCCGGGTTCCGGGCCCCGGCCGCTGACGACGGCCCGCCGCGGCCGGGGCGCCCGGATCCCGCCCCCGGTCACCCACCTCACTCGGCCGCGGCGGTGTCGCTGTGGTGCCCCACGCTCGCTCAGCCGCGGCGGCGATCGTCCTCCAGATACCGCAGCACCGCCGTCACCCGCCGGTCCGCCCGATCGTCCGGCGCGAGATCGAGCTTGGCGAAAATGCTGCGTATGTGTTTGTGCACCGCCCCCTCGGTGACGACCAGCCGTTCGGCGATGGCGGTATTGCCCAACCCCTCGGCCATCAGCGCGAGCACGTCCCGCTCCCGCGGACTCAACCGCTCGAGCGCCCCGTCCGGCCGCATCCGGTTCATCAACTGGGCGACCACCTCGGGATCGATCGCCGTGCCACCCTCGGCGACCCGGTACAGCGCCCGGAGGAACTCCTCCACCCGCCCGACCCTCTCCTTGAGCAGGTAGCCAAGTTTGGTCGCGCCGCCACCCAGCAGCTCGGTGGCGAACGCCCGCTCCACATAGGCCGACAGCACCAGCACGGCCAGACCGGGCTGCCGGCGCCGCGCCTCGACCGCCGCCACGATTCCCTCGTCGGTGTGCGTGGGCGGCATCCGCACGTCGACGATCGCCACGTCGGGCCGGTGCTCGTCGACCGCGTCCAGAAACGCCTTCGGCTCGTCGACGGTCGCCACCACGTCCAGATCCTCGGCCCGCAACAGCAGCGCCAGCCCCTCCCGCAACAGTGCGTCGTCCTCGGCGATCACGATCCGCATGGCAGCTCCACCCGCATGGTCGTCGGCCCTCCGACCGGGCTCGTCAAAGACATCCTTCCGTCGTACGCCTCGACCCGCCGCCTGATGCCGACGAGCCCCGACCCCCGCCCCTCGTCCGCACCACCGTGACCGTCGTCGTCGATGCGCAGGTGCAAGCGGTCGCCCGCGCGCCGAATCGTCACCGTCGCGCTCGTCGCGCCGCTGTGCTTCGACACGTTGGTCAACGCCTCCGCCACCACGAAATAGGCGGTCGCCTCGACCGACGCGGCGCAGCGCCCCGAGGCCTCCACGTCGACCCGGCACCGCACCGCACAGTCGCCGGCCAGCCTCTCGACCGCCTCGGTGAGGCCGCGGTCGGCCAGCACCGGCGGCAGAATGCCGCGCGCCACCGTCCGCAGCTCGGCCAGAGCCTGCTCGGCCGCGTCCTGCGCCCGGGCCAGCATCTCGGCGGCCGCGGCCGGATCTCGGGCCAGCTGCCGGCGGGCCGCGCCCAGCAGCACGTTGACCGCCACCAGCCGATTCTGCGTGCCGTCGTGCAACGACCGCTCGATGCGCCGCAACTCGGCCGCGTGCGCGTCGAGCGCGGCGGCCCGGGTCGCGGTGAGCTGCTCCACGCGGAGTGAGAGGTCGGCGCCGGGCCCGGGCCCGAGCAGCGATCGGCCGATCCAGCCCGGTAGCCGCGCCAGCTGCGGGACGGCCACCACGACGACCGCGACCCAGGCCAGGCCCAGCAACCCGACGGCCAACGCGTCGGCCCACGTATTGACCGGCCAGAACGCGACGCTGGGACCGCTGCTGCCGGCCGGGGTGAGCTGCCACCAGAGGGGATAGGTCACGTCCTGCACGGCGTAGAGCGGCAGGGTCAGACCGAGCAGCCCGATCGCGAACCCGAAGGTGGCGTGCACGGCCAGCCAGGCGAGCTCGCGCCGGCACGCACGGTCGGTCAGAGCCGCGCGCAAGCCGGTCGGCGTCGGCCCGGGCGACACTATCTCCGGACCCCACCGCGACAGGCGCGCTCGCTCCCGATCGGCGACCATCCGCATCGCGCGCAGCGTGCCGGGCACGAGCGACAGGCCCACCACGAGCAGGCCGAGGATCGCGACGGCGAGCGTCCAGACCAGCATCGCGAGCGCCAGGACGGCGGTCGCCAGGCCGCCCACCAGGTGTTCCAGGGCGTCGATCGCGCGGCGTGCACGGCTGGGCAGAGTCGTCATCGGTCACCTCCGCGCCAGAGGTTAGACCGGATCGGCGCCGAGCGAAGTAGCGCTGGCTATACCAAAAGACATCGAGACGGTTCGGCGCCGTCACCGCCGCGGATGGGTCGGCGACGGCAATCTCACAACGCCCAAGCCGCGGCTCCGGTGGTGGCGAACTCGTGCCGAGAAAGTCACTGCACCGGCACGGAAGGACATCATCATGACGGTCAACCCGGCCCTCCGGCGCCGGCGTGCGACGGCCGCAATCGGCGTGGCCGCACTGCTCGCCGGCTCGGTGTGGGGGCTCGGTCCCGGCGCCGCCACCGCGTCGAGCCACCGCGAGGCCCCGCTCGTCGCCGCCGACCCGGCCATCGACAACACCGATCTGTACGCGTTCGTCAGCCCGGACCGCCCCGGCTACGTCACGCTCATCGCCAACTGGCAGCCGTTCGAGGAACCCAACGGCGGCCCCAACTTCTATCCGTTCGCCACCGACGCGACGTACCTGATCAAGGTCGACAACGACGGTGACGCCAAGCCCGACGCCGTGTTCCGCTGGAAGTTCAGCAACATCGACAAGCGGGGCAACAACACCTTCCTCTACAACAACGGCCCGGTCACCTCGGTCGACGACGACAACCTGCTGTTCCGCCAGACGTACTCACTCGAGTCGTCGTTCGGCGGGGGACCGTTCAAGATGCGCGCCCAGGGGGTGCCGGTCGCACCGTCCCGGGTCGGCCCGGCGTCGATGCCCGACTACGGCGCCCTGCGCCACCAGGCCACTCGCACGCTGCCCGGCGGGTGGAAGATCTTCGCGGGCCAGGCCGACGACCCCTTCTTCCTCGACCTGCGCGTCTTCGATCTGCTGTACGGCGGGGACCTGAGCGAGACCGGGCAGGACACCCTCTCCGGATACAACGTGAACACCATCGCCATTCAGGTCCCGTTCAAGGACGTGGCTCTCAAGGGCGACGCTGCCCGCAACCCGGTGGTCGGCGTCTGGACCACGACCGAGCGCGACCGCATCCGGGTCGCCGACGGCTCGTCGTACGGCGGAAAGGTGCAGGTCTCGCGCCTGGGCAACCCGCTGGTGAACGAGGTCGTCGTCCCGGCCGGGCTCAAGGACACGTTCAACGCCACCCCGCCCGAGCGGGACGCGAAGATTCCGGCCCTGGTCAAGCAGGTCACCGATCCCGAGGTGCCGCGGCTGCTGCAACAGATCTACAAGATCCCGGCGCCCGCGACGCCGCGCAACGACCTCGCCGAGATCTTCCTTACCGGCATCACCACCAAGGCCAACGGACCGATCAAGGCCGACCTCAACTCGCAGCTCAACAACGCCGATGTGCCGGCCGGCCGGTTCACGCCGGCCGAGGAGCTGCGGCTGAACCTGTCGGTGCCGGTGGCCGGCCGGCCCAACCGGCTGGGCGTGCTCGGCGGTGACCTGCAGGGCTTCCCGAACGGACGGCGCCTCACCGACGACGTGGTCGACATCGAACTGCAGGCGCTGGCCGGCGCGGCGCAGACCGGCAAGCTCGTCGACGCTCTCGCGGCGGGCGATCGGGTGGACGCGAACAACCAGCAGTTCGGCGGCAGCTTCCCGTACGTCGCCCTGCCGAACGGGGCCGGCGTGAACACCCAGGGCGGTGCCGCCCAGCCACCCGCCGTGCAACCGCAGACGGCCACGCCATCCGACAGCGACGCGGTGGGCGCCGGCATCGCCGACCCCGAGCAGTCCGGGGCGGCGGCCGCGCCCGCGCTGACCTCCGCCGGCGACGGATGGCCGACCAAGCCGGTGGCGTACGCGACCGGGGCCACCGGAATCGGCTCGCTGATCCTGGCCTTCGGTCTGCTCGCCTTCATGCGGCGACGCCGGCCCGCACCGGTTCGGCCGCAGCCCGCGACCGGCAACCACGACCCCGGCAAGACCGTCCCGATGTGACCGGCCCGGGTGGGCGCGCGAGCTCGCGCGCCCACCCGGCATCCCCTTTGGAGGCTCACCATGCGCCGCACCCTGACCCGCCTGGCCCTGGCCGCCGCGCTCGCGGCCACGGCGCTCGCGGTCGCCGGCATCGTGGCCCGGCCGCACGCCGCGCCGTCCGAGGAGCCCGTCCCGGTCGGTCAGCCGGTGGACGTCCTCGCCGACCGGGTCGCCCGGGCTCAGCAGCATCTTCGCGACGTTCCCGGCGACTGGACCGGCTGGGCCGGGCTCGGCGCCGCCTATCTGGAGCAGGCCCGGGTCACCGCCGATCCCGCCCTCTATCCCCAGGCCGAGCAGGCCGCTCGCGAGTCCCTGAAGCTGCGGCACGACGGCAACGGTGACGCGCTGGTCGTGCTCGGCGCGCTCGCCAACGCCCGCCACGACTTCGGCGCCGCGCGCGACCGGGCCCGCGCGGCTCTTCGGATCGACGAGGCGGATGCCGACGCGTACGGCGTGCTGGCCGACGCCCTCACCCAGCTGGGCGACGCGAAGGGGGCGACCGCCGCGGTGCAGCGCATGCTCGACACCCGGCCCGGCCTCGCGGCGTACGCCCGCGCGTCCTACGACCTCGAGTTGCGCGGCCGCATCCCCGAGGCCGCCGCACTGATGCGGCGCGCGCTGGACGACGCGGCCGACCCGCACGATGCCGCGTTCTGCCACACCCAGCTCGGCGACCTCGCATTCGGTCGCGGCGACTTGACGACAGCCGGCGACGAGTACGCGTCGGGGCTGGCCGCCGACCCGGCATCCGTGGCCGCCCAGCGTGGCCGCGCCCGGGTCCGCGCCGCCGAGGGTGATCTGACCGGCGCGATCGCCGACTACGCCGACCTCACCGCCCGGCTGCCCGGTCCGTCGTATCTCCTCGAGTACGCCGAGTTGCTCACCGCCGCCGGCCACCCCGCCCAGGCCAAGGAGCAACTGAGCCTGGCCGGCAACGCGCAGCGGCTGTTCACCGCGAACGGCGGCCGCGACGAACTGGCCACCGCGGCGCTCGCCCTGGCCGAGGGCCGCCCGGCCGATGCGGTCGCCGCCGCGCGCGCCGAGTGGTCCCGCCGCCGGCATCCCGACGTCGCGGACATGCTGGCCTGGTCGCTGCACGCCGCCGGCCACGACGCGGAAGCACTCACCTATGCCCGGCGCGCCGTCTCCGGTGGTGCGCATCCCGCGACGTACGCCTATCACCTCGGTTTGATCAACCTGGCGCAAGGCAACCGGTCCGCCGCCCGGGCCGAGCTTCGCCGAGCGCTCGACACCAATCCGTATTTCTCCCCCGTCGACGGGCCCGCCGCCCGCCGTGCCCTGTCCGGCCTCGGAGGCGCGAGATGAGCCGGTTCGTCCGCTCGCTGATCGTGGTCGCCGCCGTGCCGGCCGGTGTGCTGTTCCTCGCCGCACCGGCCGAGGCGCACCCGATGGGCAACTTCTCGATCAACCAGTATGCCGAGATCACCCTGCACCCCGACCGCATCGACGTGCTTGCGCTGGCCGACATCGCGGAGATCCCGACCCTGCAGGAGAAGCCTCTGGTCGACGCCGACGGCGACGGTTCCCTGTCGGACGAGGAGCGGTCCGGGTACGCGCTGGCGGAGTGTCGCCGTTACGCCGACGCCTTCGTGGTCGACGCCGATCGAGGTCGCGTTGCCTGGACCGTCAGCGGTCCGTCCTTCGGCGTGAAGGCCGGTGCGGGCGGCCTTTCCACGAGCCGGCTTTCCTGCCTGTTCTCGGCCCGCGCGCGGCTCGACGGCGTTGCCACCGTGCGGGTCGACAACCACTATCGGTCCGGGCGGGTGGGTTGGCGCGAGCTGACTGCCCGGGGCGAGGGCGTACGCGTCACAGGCTCACTGCCCGCCGACAGCGTGAGTGGCCGGTTGACGTCCTATCCCCGCGACCTGCTGACGTCGGCTCCCGATGTCCGGACCGCCACCATCCGGGTCGGGGCCGCCGGCTCGGCACCTGCCCCCGCCGCGACGTCGCCCACGAGTCCCGGGCCGAGCTGGCTGACGAGCGCCGAGGCCCGCATCGAGTCCGTGGTGAGCGGCCACCTGACGCCCGTCGTGGTCGCCTCGGCGTTCCTGCTCGCCCTGCTGCTGGGCGCCGGGCACGCGGCCCTGCCCGGTCACGGGAAGACGGTGATGGCCGCCTACTTCGCCGGCCGTCGCGGTCGCCTCCGGGACGCGCTGGCGGTGGGCGGCACGGTGACGCTCGCGCACACGGGCGGCGTTCTGGTCGTCGGCCTCCTGCTGAGCACGTCGACCGCCCTGGCCGGCGACCGGGTGCTGACGTGGCTCGGTGCGGCGAGCGGCGCGCTGGTCGTCGCGGTCGGCGTGGGCATGCTCATCTCCGCCCGCCGCTCCCGCAAAGACACCCGCCGGCAGGGCCACGCGCACGGACACGACCACCCCCACGACCATCCGCACCCGCACGACCACCCGCACCCCCACGACCACCCGCACCCGCACGACCATCCGCACCGGCACGATCATCATCGGCCCGGCGGACGGCTCGGACTGGCCGGAATCGGGCTGGCCGGCGGCTTGGTGCCCAGTCCATCGGCGTTGGTCGTGCTGCTCGGCGCGATCGGGTTGGGCCGGGCCGGGCTGGGCGTCTTGCTGGTCCTGGCCTACGGCATCGGCATGGCCGGCACGCTCACCGCCGTCGGCCTGCTGCTCGTCGTCGCCCAACGCAGGCTGGGCGCGCTGATCACCCGAGGCGGGCGCACGGCGCGACTCGGCGGTCTGCTGAACCACATAACGAGCCGCGTCTCGGCCGGCGCGCCCACCGCCACCGCCGCGCTGGTCGTTCTCGTCGGCCTGGGCGTGGGCGTCCGGGCGGTGACCTGACAAACGTCAAGCAGCACGCGACCTACCAGGCGAACCGCTCTCGATGCAGCCGCCCGGGCGGGACACCCAACTGCCGGGCGGCCTTCAACACGGCGTCGGTCCAGGGATCGGGCCCGCACACGTACACGTCATGATCCGCGATATCCGGCGAAAGCTGGCGCAATGCCTCCGCGTCGCTGTAGTCGGCGTATTCGGCCGGAAGCCACGACGTGTCGGACAGGCGCGGCCCGACCAGCGGAACCACCCGCACGCCCCGCTCCCGCGCCAGCCACTGCAGCTCGCGCAGAAACGCCAGGTCATGTGGATGCCGGGTGCGGTAGACCAGGGTCGCTTTGCCCTGGCCGTACGGCAGGTCCCAGAGCAGGGCCAGCAGCGGAGTCACGCCGATGCCGCAGGCCAGCATCGTGACCGGTCCGCCCGAGTAGTTCGCGGCGGTCATCCGGCCGTACGGGCCCTCGATCAACGCGCGTGTGCCCGGCCGCAGCGTCGCGACCCGGGCGCTTCCGTCACCGACCGATTTGACGGTGATGCGCAGACGGTCGCCGTCGGGGCGGCCCGACAGGGAGAACGGATTGCCACGCAGCACCCCGGGACCGTCGGCGAACCGCCACACGAAGTACTGACCGGCGCGTGCCGGGAGACGGTCCAGCCGCCGTCCACGAAGGTAGACCGAGACCAGTCCGGGCGCCTCCGTCACGACCGTGTCGACGGTCAGCCGGTGCCGCAGCGTCCGCCAGACGGGCAGGCCGATTCGGAAGATCAGCGTGGATGCGGTGGCGACCGCGTACAGCGTCCACCAATAACCGCGCGCCGCCGGGGAGCGGAAATCGTGCCCGAGCCCGATCTCGTGCGGCAGCGCGAACAGGACACCGAGATAGGCGTACAGATGCAAAAGATGCCAGGACTCGTAACGCAATCTCCGCCGCACCTTGCGCACCGACGTCACCACGACAAGCACAAAGGCAAAAAGCGACAACCAGGCAAAGACCATGCTTTGGTACGCGGTGAGCAGCTCCCACACCTGCCGGAGAACACCGGTTCCGGCCCGTTCCGCCGACCCGATCAGGGCCAGCACCACGTGGGCGACCAGCAGAAAGAACGAGCTGAAGCCGGTCAGTCGGTGCCACCTGGCCAGCGTGTCCTGGCCGAAAGACCGCTCGAGCCACGGGATGCGGGCCATGAGAACGACCTGGATCAGGAGCAGATCGGCCGACCAGAGCGCGACCAGACGGCCGGCCGCGGCTATGCCCGTGGGCGCGTGGCCGAGGCCCGCGATCCACAGCACGGTGACGATCAGCAGACTGAGTGCCGCCGCCCATCTTCCCGCTCTCCGCACGGCGTCTGAAATTACAAACACCCCGACCTATTCGGCAGGTCTTGTGATCATTCAGACGCTTATCGAAAAAGTCGTTATTGCCGCCGCCAAAAGCCGTCACCGAACCAGACCGCGGCCACCCGCAGCCGGCGGACGGCGGTGGGCAGGGGGCAGTCGGCCGAGCCGAGCAGCCGCGGGAAGCTGGGCCGATCCACTCGGAACTTCCGAACGATCATCGGAAGTTTCCGAGAAGTCTTGACTGCTTTCGGCGGCGGACCGGAGACTGGGTCAAGTCGGCCCGGGAGCGCTCCCATACCTGCGCCGCGACGTAGAGATCGTGCAGCCTGCTCCTCGGGGGAGAGCAGGCTGCCTCTCCGTGAAGCGGCCGCCCCTGTCCAACCTCACCCCACACCGACGCGACCAGCTCCGGAATGCGCCGGCCCCACGGTCAGAGTCCCGCGCTCGACATCAAGAACCGCGGGCACACCGAGACCCACGGCCGTCTGCGACTCACCGTGACCGATGGGCAAACTTCCGAGCACCGGTACGCCGAGAGCGCCGAACCGCTCGGCCAAGACTTCCCCGGCCGACGTGGCATGTCCCGGATCCACGCAGTCGATGAACTGCCCGATCGCGACGCCGGCCAGACCGTCCAGCCAACCGGCCCGCCCGAGCTGCACGATCGCCCGGTCGATCCGGTACGGCTCTTCGTCCACCTCTTCGACGAGGAGAATCGCGCCCGACATATCCGGCGTGTGCCGAGTGCCGGCCGACGCGGCGAGCAGCGTGAGGTTGCCCCCGAGCAGAACCCCTTCGGCCCGTCCCGGAACCCGAAACCCCGGCTCGGCGCGCACGACGACCGGCTCGTCGAGCATCAAGGCCCGCCGCGCCCCGTCGGCCCCGCGCTCCAGATAGGACGCCATCGGCCCGTGCACCGTCGCCAGCCCCACCTCGCACCACAGCGCCAAGTGCAGGGCCGTGATGTCGGAGAAGCCCATCACCAGCTTCGGGTCAGCCGCCACCGCCGCGTAGTCGATCCGGTCCACGATCCGCTGCACGCCGTACCCGCCCCGGAGGCAGACGATGCCCCGCACCTCGGGATCGCGGAACGCCTCGTTGAGGTCGGCAAGCCGCTCGTCGTCGGTGCCCGAGAAGAACGAGTGCCGCCCCAGGGCATGCGGCCCGACCCGCACCTTCAATCCCCACCCGGCCAGCGTCTCCTCGGCGCCCGCCACCCGCTCGGCCGCCTTGATTCCCCCGGCCGGAGCCACGATCGCCACGAGATCACCGGCCCGCAACGGCCGCGCCCGCACTGTCATGGGCCCAGCCTAGGCATCGCCTGAGCCGGCTACTCGACGTTCCAGAGCCGTCCCACCTCGACGAGGTCGGCGTCGTCACGGTCGATCACCAGGATCGTCTCGCCGGTCCGCTGGGTCCGCGGCGTCGGGTTGTCCACCCCGAGCACGCGAACGACCCGGCCGCTGGCGTCATCCCGCAATCGCGGCACGCCGACGAGGTCGCCGCCCTCCGTCGAACCGACCGCGACGAGCCCGCCACGGGCGGGGATGTCGAAGACCTCGTTAACCCGGAATGTCACCGCAGTCATGACTCGCTGTTCCTCAATCGTTCGAGTGCCGGAATCTCGCTGTCGTACGCCTGGGCCTCCAGGTCTTCCATCGACATGTGCAGATGGTCCCCGGCGCGTTGCTGCTGGACGTGAGTGTGCTCGTGGGCGATCGTAGCCGCTAGCGTCTCCTCGTCCGCGAAGCTCGCGGGCCCGAGACGGATCTCCGAGCCGTTCTTCTCGGAGGGCGTGTAGGCAACCGCGTCCATGTGATCGAGATAGCGGATCTCCTCCGGATCGTTGACGATCACGACGTCGACGTTCCGCAGATCGACATCCATCCGGCCGGCAACGTTGTGCACGTTGTCGAGAGTCATGGGCGTTCCCGATCCGTTGTCGAGAACCTCCTGATTGGAACGCGTCTGACCCCTGCTGAAGAAGTCCCGGGTCGCCGGCACGTCGGATTTCCGGTTCGTGTCCGTCTCGCCCGGCCGCTGGTGATCGATGTTGTTGCCGACTTCGGGCTGTCGCGCCTCTTTCTGCGCGCGCAAGTCATCAAGCTTCTGCTGGAACTCGGGCGAAGGACGCAGCCCGGCCGGTTCGCCGGACTTGCTCCGCGCCGCCTCCTGGGGCCGCGTGCCTTCGGCCACGCGCTGCTGCGGCTGAGATTCCACCTGCTGTCTCCCACCCACATCAACCCGCTGCGGCTGCCGGCCCGCTGCCTCGGCCAGCGGCTGCCGAACCGCTGCATCTTCCGCCCGCGGCTGCCGGACCGCCGCATCTTCCGCCCGCGGCTGCCGGACCGCCGCTTCCTCCGCCCGCGGCTGCCGGACCGCCGCTTCCTCCGCCCGCGGCCGCTGCGCCGCACCCTCCGCCCGCGGCTGCCGAACCGCCACCGCCTCGGTGCGGGACTGTTGCGCCGCCTCCCGCGCCGCCTGGTTTTCCGCTTTTGCGGCACGGTGGTCCACCGCCTGGCCGGCGTCCTGCCGTGCCTCCTTCTGCGCCCGGAAGTCATCGAGCTTCTGCTGAAACTCCGGCGAGGGACGAAGCCCAGGCGCTTCGGATGTCCCGTTCCGCCCCGCCTTCTCCGAATGGCGCGCCCCACCGTCGCCCTCGCCCACCCGCTGCTGCGGCGGCCGATTGCCCTCGACCCGGTGCAGCGCCGCGCCATTCTCCGGCCGATGCCCAGGCGCCACGTGCTCCGACCGCTGCGCAGGCCCGGCGTTCTCAGCACGCCGCGCGGGCACGCCGTTCTCCGCACGCTGCGCGGACGCGACGTTGTCCGCACGCCGCGGGGGCGCGCCATTCTCGGCACGCTGCGCGGACGCGACGTTGTCCGCACGCCGCGGGGGCGCGCCGTTCTCCGCACGCTGCGCGGGCGCGACGTTGTCCGCACGCCGCGCGGGCGCCCCGTTCTCCGCACGCTGCGCGGGAGTTTGCTGCGGGCCCTCCGGCTTCGGCGCGTTCCGGGACGCCTCCCGGGCGGCCGAGTTCTCCGCCTTCGCGGCACGGTGGTCCACCGCCTGGCCGGCGTCCTGCCGCGCCTCCTTCTGCGCCCGGAACGTGTCCAGCCTCTGCTGCATCTCCGGCGACGGCTTCAACGACTCCGGTGGCTTGGGCGGCGGGGGCGGCGGCGTGTCGGTGCGGGTGGGCGTGTCAGCCAACGTCGCGTGCTGCCTTCCGCGCCTGGTGCTCGTCGAGCCTCTCGGCCATCACTCGCTCACCGGCCGCACGTAGCCGCCTCGTTCGAGCTCGCTCAACGGGGTGTGGAAGCGGTACTGCATCCCACCGCCGTCCCGCTCCTGGTAGTAGGACGCCACCACGCTCTGCGAGAACGAGTCGGGGGGCAGCGGCTTGAGTATCTCCCATCGTGCGCTGACCTGATCGGTGTTGGTTCCGGGTCGCAGGGTGCGATCGCTGATCGGCGTGCCGCTCGGGGCGTAGAACTCGCCGTCCGGCCGGCCGTATCGGTCGATCTGCGTGCCCGGCGGCAGGAACTCGGCCGACTGCTTCAGGTCCTTGGGTTTCTCCCACAGGTGGCCCAGCGCGCCGAGCCCATCCGGGTCGCCGGGTCCGTTCGGATAAAGGCCGGAATCGGACGGACCCGCGCCGGGCGGTCGCGGCGGTCGCTTCCCGGGGCCGCCGCCGCTCGCCTCCGTCGCCGGCGACTCCTCCGCCCTCAGCGCCCGGAAATCGTCGATCTTCTTCTGGACCTCCGGGGAGACCCGCTGTTCGGTGAGTCCGGACGCGGTCCCGGCCTTCGGCGCATCGTTGCGCGTCGGATTGTCAGGCATGAGCTTCCTCCGCGGGTGCGGCGACGAACAGGTCCTGGATCCACTCCCCGGTGCGGAACGCCTCGGCCGCCGCCAATGCCAGCCGGTTCGGCCAATCCGGTGAGGTCACTGTGGAACCGACCGCCCTCTCGACCGCGGACGGCGACTCGGCGCCGAAGATGACGTGGCGCCGGGCGTTCGGGGCGCCGAGGTCGATGCTCATCCAGAAGCGGACCCATTCGGCCTGCTCGGCGATGGTCTCGCCGGCGATCTCGCGGGTGAGCAACGACGGCACGCGGGGATCGGCGGGCGCATCCGGTGGTTGCGCCAGGAGCAGATCAAGGACGGGACCGCAGCGGTACGCCGGCGCGACGAACTCGGGCTCGTCGGACGAGCAGCCGGTGAGCAGGGCCGACACCACGTGCCCGGCCAGCGCGAACGGGTCGGTCCCACGGCCGAGCACCGCCGACCGCACGCCTACCGCCGCCTCCACCGCCTGGGACAGCACGCAGTCGCGCACCCGGGGCTCCAGCGAGCGCAGGACCGCCAGGTGCTCGTCCCACAGGGTCGGCCGTGGCTTGCCGGTCAGGTGGGCGACCACGGACGTCTCGGCCAGCAGCGTCAGCCAGGGGTGGTCCTCGATGATGCGCTGCGACGTGCGGATCGTGCGCAGCGTGCAGGCCTCGGCCCGGCACGACACGCCGCAGGTCGCGCTGCGCCGGCCGATGATCGGGTCGGGCGCGGCGGTCGGGGTGCGGCCGCCCTGCTCGCGGGCGGTGCCGTCGGGCAAGCGTACGAGAACGGGTTGGTCCATGCCGTCGGCGAACGTCGCCGCCGTGCCCGGCGGCAGGGTGACCAGGAACTGGGACTGGCGCTCGGTCAGGTTCACCGTCGCGCCGACCGCCTCGCGATCGTCGGCGGCGGGCAGGCGGTGCAGGAACTTGACCGCGGTGTTCTTGATGACGTCGGGGACCAGCTTGCTCGGGATCTGCTCGGCGATGATGAGACCTTCGCCGTACGCGCGAATCTCCGCCAGCAGTGACGCGAAGAGCTCCACCGCATGGGCCGCCGGCCCGGGCTGCTCCTGGCGGCGTAGCAAGCGGTGTGCCTCCTCGAAGACGCTCAGATGTCGCAGTCCGCGCGTCAAAAGATCGGGAGAAAGACGCGTCTCGACGCGAAGGTGCTCGGTGAGCTGGATGAGCAGGCCGCCCATCAGGAACGCCTTGTCCCGGTCGTCGCCCACGTCCTCGATCTCGAAGACCACGTTGCGCCGCATCAGCGCCGCGAAGTCGAGCGGATGGCCGCCGTCGAAGAACCGCCCGGTCGTGCCCAGGCGCAGGCTCGACAGCCGCACCCGGATGAAGCCGCGGACGTTGTCGGCGATCTCCTTGCCGTACCCGATCTGGTCGACCACCAACTCGGCCGTACGCTGCAGGTCGCCTAGGGTCGGGTAGCGCGGCCGATGGCCGGCCGTCCGCGGCTCGCCCAGCGCGAGATCCCAGCCCAGCTCCTCGTAGCAGCGGGTCAGCGCCCCCGCCAGCACCTGCGGGAACGGCTCCTCGGCCTCGAACGCGGCGAGGAACAGCGACCGGGTCAGGTCGAGGTGGGTCTGCAGCGGGAAGCCGGCCGCCGGTTGCAGCGGGTTGAACCCGGCCGGCGGCGCCAGCGGGTCACCGGGCCGGATCGTGATCACCTGGTCGGCGCCGATCCGGTCGGCCATCTGCCGGTACTCGGCCTTCGCCGGCTCGACGACCATCCACGGGATGCCCTGGCCGGTGGCCGACTCGAGCAGGTGACGGACGGTCTGGGACTTGCCGGCGCCGGTCGCGCCGCAGACGAACGTGTGCCGGTTGAGGCTGCCGCGCGGGATCTCCATCGGGCCCACCGGCGTGTCCGTGCGGTCGAGCACCGACCCGGCGGTCAGCGACTCCGGGCCGTGCCCGAGCGTCTCCGGCGTCACGTCGAACTCGGACCGCATGACGTAACGCAGGCCGGGCACCTCGTCGGTGGGGGCGACGGCGAGCGAGGCCAGCAGCGGCGAGCCGGCCAGTACGGGCGAGTCCGGCACCTCGTCGAGGGCCAGCACCTTGTCGAGGTCGCCGACCACGCCGGTGGGCGCGAGCGCGTACGGCTGCCGCCCGAGATCGGCCGAGGCGCACAGCAGTCCCGCCACCGCCGAGGCCGCCTGCGCCGTCTCGCCGCCGACCAGCAGGTGCACCCGCCACATCCCGGTCGAGCGGCCCTGCTGCAGCTCGCGGTGCCGGCGCTGGAGACGGGCGGCCGCGATCGCGTGCTCCGGAGACTGTGCCTTCGACTGGGCCTGGCGTTCCTCGAGCGCGACCTGGCGGGCGGCCTCCAGCACCTCGGCCGGGGCCACCGGCTCGGCGAGCACGAACCAGGCGAACCCGGCGTGCCAGACGTGCAGCAGGCATTCGTCGAGCGTGGGCCGCGGGTCGTCGTCGCGCAGGGTCGGGTCGTCGGCCAGCAGCCCGTCGGTCAGCCCGGCGACGCGCGTCCACTGTGGCATCGCGCGCAACGAGCTCAAAAGATCACCATGCCCGTACGGGTGACCGAGCGCCCCCGGCGGCAGCGAGAGCGGGATCCTTCCCCGCCCGTCGGGTTCGCCCGTCACGCCGCCGGACGCGAACACCTCGACCGGCCGGCCCGCGGCGCGGCGGTGCCAGCCGAGCAACAGGCTCGCGCCGCCGTGGTAGGCCGACACGATCCCGGCCAGACGCTGCCGGCGGCTTACGTCGGCGCCCTGGTCGTCCCGCGTCGACGACGATGACGGCGGCCGCCGCGACAGCTCCAGCACCCGGCTGACCGGCAGCCGGGCGAACAGCTCGGCGGCGGCGGTCACTGCTGACCGCCCCACGGTCCCTGGTAGGGCTGCTGCGGGTACTGCGGCTGCGGCTGGCCGATCGGCGCGTTGCCCCAGCCCTGCAGAGACGGCCCGGCCGCGGTCTGCGGGCTGGCCTCGTGCGCGGCCAGGGGCTGCGGCTGGGAGACGGTCACCTGGCTGGGCTGGCGGGTGGCCGGGATGACGGCCTCGTTCGGGTCGGGCAGCGGCGGCAGGTCGAGCGGGCCCATCGACACCCGGGGCAGGGTCACGATCGCCGGGTCGACCTCGACGGCCTGGATCACCGAGCCCCGGCCCTGGCCCTTGACCAGCACCATCGCGTACTCGGGAAGGTCCTGGAGAACGCGCGGCTCGAGGGCGTACTCGTAGACGCGCTGCACGGAGCTGGCGTCGCTCCAGTTGGTGCCCTTGGCCGTGGACTCGGTCTGGCTCCAGTTGCGGGTCTTGCTCCAGTTCGTCCCGTACGACGTGCTCTTGCCGTGCTTGCTGTAGCTCTTGCTCTTGTTGCCGCCGTGCGTCTCGGACTCGCCGTAGGTGTCGGCCAGCGTGTGCGTCTCGTTGCCGCCGAGCGTGCGGGTCAGCTGGCTGAGCACGAACTTGTGGCCCTTGCCGATGTACTCGGCGGCCTGGTTGGCCTCCTGGTGGTTGCCGAGCCGCATGAGCGCGACCTCGCCGCCGCCGATGGTGTGCAGCGACTCCTCCCGCAGATGACCGAAGAACAGCACCAGGCGTACGCCGCGGCGCTCACACAGCGTGCTCAGCTTCTCGATCGAGCGGTGGTTGACCTCGTCCGCGCCGAGCAGGACCAGCGAGCCCATCGGCGCCGACTCGCGCCGCACCTGGCGGGCCAGCCACTGCACGATCAGGTCCTTGAGCAGCTCGTTCTGCGCGTTGCCGCCCGCGCCGTCGGCGATCAGGCAGGTCAGGTCGGTGAGGCCGGGAGTGGACGACTCGCTGCCCATGGCTTCCAGCGGCTGCAGGAACGCCTCGATCCGGCGCAGGTGGGAGTGCATCTGCCGGCGGCTCTCGTCGGGCTGCAGGTCGAGCAGCCGGCCGCTCTCCTCGGCGGTCAGCGCGGCCTGCACCGGGCGGTCGGTCAGCACCCGCAGCGCGGCCAGCAGCCGGGCCATCGTGATCGCCGGGGCGAGCACGTCGCAGATCTCGCGCAGCAGCAGGGCGTCCTGGTGGCGCTCGGCCCGGTTCGCGCCCTGCGCGTCGCCGTACATGGCCTCGACCAGGCAGTCGACCAGCTCGCTCGGCTCGAGCCCGGCGACCAGGTCGAAGCGGGCCAGCTCGGAGGGCAGCCGCAGCTCCTGCACCGAGCGCTCGGTCATCGCGGCCAGGTCCATCAGCTCACCGCAGAGCGCCTCGCCGGTGAAGTCGACGAGCGTCATGTGGCCGCGGGTGGCGAGCAGCGAGCCGCCGAAGACGGTGAGGACGGCCTCCCAGCCGTACGTGGTGCCGCCGATGATGTCCACGCGACGGGTGCCCGGCGACGGGGTCGCGGCGGCCCACTCGAACATCGTGTCGACGGTCTGTTGCTGCTGCTGGTCGTACCACTGGCGCCGGCCGTCCCAGTCGGCGAACTGCCGCGCGTACTCCTGCTGGATCTGCTCCTGCGCGGACTGGATCGCGTTCTTGGCCAGCTGCGGCATGATGCCGAAGACGACCGCGCCGACGACACCGGCCCCGAAGGCCAGGAAGGCCAGGAACCCGACGCCCGCACCGACGTTGCTGCCCTGCTGGCCGAGGGACGCGAAGCCACCACAGCAGCTGATCAGCACCGCGAGGCCGACGCCGGCGCCGAGCGAGATCAGGATGCGCCGGGCCAGGCCCCGCTGCGCGCGGTGGAGCCGTTCCAGGAGGTGCGGTGGCACCATCCCCGGCTGCGGCGGCGGTTCCATGAACTTGCGCCGATAGAGATTCCGGTCGTTGAAGATCCACCCGAGACGCTCGCCGGGCGTGGCGAGCATCGGGAGCGGATTCGCATGAGGCACGACGTCGGTCATCGCGGCGGGCTGCCTTCCGGGGCTTTCGGGGATTTGATTTCATTGGAGCCAACCACCGAGCGCGTTGAAAAGACCACGTACATCTAGGGTGTACGTTTCTGGTCAATCGGCGACCACCGTCCGGCCGAACGGCGGAGATGAAAACCCATGAAGTGGCTGTTGCTCCTCCTCCTTTTCCTGCTGATCGCCGGCGCGCTCGCGGCGGTCGTCAACACGGTCGGCGACACCCGCTTCTTCCTGCGGCTACGCCGCCCGAGCTGGGACCGGCAGCGGCCCCGGCCGCGCTGCCTGCAGTGCCGCGGAACGGGCTGGGTCGACCGCGAGCCGGAACGAACCCTGAACTTCGTCGGCGACGGTTTCGAGGACCGGCACGCCCCCGCCCGGATGTGCCCCGCATGCGGCGGAACCGGCGAAGCGCCGCAGCGCTGACATTCGTTTCCGGACGCATTTCCATCGGCGCTTAGCGCATTTCGGCGCGCATTGTGGAGCGGCGGTTCGTGCCGTCTTGGGGCACCTATTCGGACGAGGGGCGAGTCATTCCGGCGACCGCCATCGGGTGAACGGCGGTCGCCGGGCGGCGCCCACGTTCCCGCCGGAGAGGACCACGCCGATCCGGGCCGGGACCGGGCTGCTCGCCCGCCGCCGGGGCCGTCCGCTTTCCCCCGCGCCGTTCGGACCACCACCCCGCTGCCCGGAAGGGCACCGTCGCCGGGCGGAGGGGAAGCCGCTCATTTACAGGGATGAATTCGTCTTTTACCATCCTGTACGCAACGGCTCGCACATTTTCGAGCACGAGCGCACACAGGAGGTCTCCCCCGTGGATCGTCGTACGCTCCTGGCCTCGGCCGCGGCCGTGGCAGCCGCCGCTCCCTTCGCCGGCGCCGAGTCGGCGGCCGCCGCCGTACCCGGATACGTCACCAACCGGACGCCGCTCAAGCCCGACGCCTTCCTGCGGCTGCCGCCGGGCGCGACCAGGGCCGGCGGCTGGCTGGCCACGCAGCTGGGCTATCAGCTGAACGGGATCAACGGCCGGATGACCGAGGTCTCGCACTTCCTCCAGTACGACAACACCGGCTGGATCCACCCGAACCTGACCGGCTGGGAGGAGGTGCCGTACTGGCTGAAGGGCTTCTCGAGCCTCGGGTACGTGACCGGCGACTCGCGGGTGCAGACCGAGACCGCCAAGTGGGTCGACGGCGTACTCGCGACCCAGGCGAGCGACGGCTACTTCGGGCCGACGGGACTGCGCACGAGCCTGAACGGCGGCCCCGACTTCTGGCCGCACATGCCGATGCTGCACGCGCTCCGGACGTACGGGGAGTTCACCGCCGACGCCCGCATCGTGCCGTTCTTCACCCGCTTCTTCCAGTTCGTCAACGCGCAGGGGCCGAGCGCCTTCAACCAGAGCTGGGGCAGCCAGCGGTGGGCCGACACGCTCGAGGTGGTGTTCTGGACCTACAACCGGACCGGCGACGCGTTCCTGCTCGACCTGGCCCGGAAGATCCACTCGAACTCGGCGAACTACCTGAACAACCTGCCGTCGCTGCACAACGTCAACCTCGCGCAGGGGTTCCGGGAGCCGGCCGTCTACTCCGTCCTCAGCGGCGACGCGAACCACCGGCAGGCTTCGTACCAGGACTACAACACGATCATGAGCGCGTACGGGCAGTTCGCCGGTGGCGGCTTCGCGGGTGACGAGAACGCCCGGCCCGGGTTCGGCGACCCGCGCCAGGGCTTCGAGACGTGCGGGATCGTCGAGTTCATGGCCAGCCACGAGATCCTGACCCGGATCACCGGCGACCCGGTCTGGGGCGACCGCACCGAGGACCTGGCGTTCAACTCGCTGCCCGCGGCGCTGGACCCGCAGCAGCGCGGCATCCACTACATCACCAGCGCCAACAGCGTCGCCCTGCTCGACCGGCCGGGGCACGCCGGGCAGTTCCAGAACGGGTTCGCGATGCAGGCGTACATGCTCGGCATCGACAACTACCGGTGCTGCCCGCACAACTACGGCATGGGCTGGCCGTACTACGTCGAGGAGATGTGGGTGGCCACCCCGGACGGCGGCCTGGCGGCGACCCTGCACGGGCCGGCGACGGTCACCGCGAAGGTCGGCTCGGGCGTTTCGGTCTCGATCAAGGCGGCCACCACGTATCCGTTCGGCGACACGATCACGTACACGGTGAGCACGCCTTCGACGACCTCGTTCCCGCTCTACCTCCGCGTGCCGGGGTGGTGCGCGAATCCGGCGGTGACGATCAACGGGTCGGCGGTGGCGGTGGCGGCCGGTCCGGCGTACGCGAAGATCTCCCGCAGTTGGGTCAACGGCGACAAGGTCGTGCTGCGGCTGCCGATGCAGGCGAGGACCCGCACCTGGACGGCCAACCACCGGTCGGTGTCGGTCGACTTCGGGGCGCTCGCCTTCTCGCTGGCGATCACCGAGAACTGGGCGCAGACCGGCGGCTCCTCGACCTGGCCGACGCGCGAGGTGCGGCCCGGCTCGGCCTGGAACTACGGGCTAGACGGCGGGACGCAGTTCGCGGTGACGACCGGGCTCGGCAACGTCGACGATCCGTTCGTTTGGGGGAATGCGCCGATCAAGATCACGACGCCGGCCCGGAAGATCCCCGGCTGGCAGGCGGACGCGGACACGATCGTGACGCCGTTGCAGGACAGCCCGACGCCGTCGAGCGAGCCGGTCGAGCAGATCACGCTGATCCCGATGGGCGCGGCCCGGCTGCGGATCACCTCGTTCCCGACGATCGGCGCCGGCACGCCCTGGCAGAACGGCAGCGTCGCGTTCCGCATCCAGAACCAGAACAGCGGCAAGGTCCTCGGCGTCGACGGGATGTCGGTTCTGAACAGTGCTCGCGTCGTGCAGTTCGCCGACAACGGCACGGCGGACCACCTGTGGCGGTTCGTCCCCGCTTCGGACGGCTGGGTCAAAATCCAGAACGTCAACTCCGGCAAGCTGCTCGGCGTCGATGTGATGTCCACGGCGGACTCGGCGCAGGTGGTGCAGTTCGAGGACAACGGGACCGCCGACCACCTGTGGCAGGTGCTGGACAACGGCACTGGTTATCTTCGGATAAAGAATAAGAATTCCGGCAAGGTGCTCGCGGTTGCCGGGATGTCGACGGCCGACTCGGCCAACGTCGTGCAGTTCGCCGACAACGGCTCGGCCGACCACAATTGGCGGCTGATCCCCGACGGCAACGTCAAACTGCAGGTCACGCACACCAACGATGTGCTGGCGATCAACAACATGTCGACCTTGAATGGTGCTCAGCTGCAGCAGTATCCGCCGGTCGGTTCCGCCGACCATGTCTGGAAATTTCAGGATGTAGGCGGCGGCTACGTCGCCATCGTCAGCACCATGGACGGGAAATGTGTCGACATTTCCGGCCAGTCCACCGCCGACGGCGCGAAGGCCGTCCAGTGGGACTACCTGGGCGGCACGAACCAGCAGTGGCGCCTGGCCTGGTCGGGCCCGAACGTCTTCACACTGGTGGCCCGGCACAGCGGCAAGGTGCTCGAGGTGCAGGGCCAGTCCACCGCCAACAGCGCCGACGTCGGCCAGTGGCCGGACCTGGGCCTGCCCAACCAGCGCTGGCGCATCATCCCGGCCTGACGCTCGACGTTGCTGCCGCGTCTGCGTCGGCATCGGGAGCTAGTCGTGTTTCCCGAGCTCACGGAGTCCAACCGGGATGGCCCTCACGGCCTGCAACGATTGACCCATGACTCTGCTACCCGCAGCGCCTGGCCAGGCACGGTAAGCATCAGCCACACCACGCTGACCGCGATCATCTCCGACGTGCTGGGCTCACTTCGGCAATCCGGCATAGGCCAGCTCGCGCTGGTGAACGGGCACGGCGGCAACTACGTCCTCGGCAACATCGTGCAGGAAGCCAACGTAGAGCGACCGACGATGACCCTGTTCCCGGCGCGAGAGGACTGGAACTCCGCCCGCGAGGCGGCCGGCCTCGCCAGCACCGGCCACGACGACATGCACGCCGGCGAGCTTGAAGTCTCGGTGCTGCGCCACGTCGCCCCCGAACTGCTGAAACCAGGCGTTGAGGACAGCGATCACCACGCTTCCGAACGCAAGCTGCTCCTGGTCCACGGCATGGCCGCGTACACCGAGACCGGAGTGATCGGCGCGCCGTCAAACGCCTCCGCCGACAAGGGCCGGATGATCCTCGACAGCCTCACGGCGACCTTCAAGGAGCATCTCGACGCACTGACCGCGTCCCAATAGCGCCCGGCGGCTGACCGGCGTGGTTCCACGTGCTGGCACAGCCTTTTATCCACACCCGCGGCTCAGGGCTTCGCCGGCTCCTCCGGGCCGCCGGCCTCCTCTGCGGGCTTCGTGTAAAGCACCGCTCGAGCCTGCTCCGCGGCCCGCACGATCGCCTCCGCGACAAAGTCCACGAACCGGGCCACATTCTCCAGCCGGGCGGCCGCCGGAGTGCCCGCACCCAGCACACCGACGCCCTGGCGGGCCGTCTCCGCGAGCTGGGCGTTGACCCGGGCGCTGGCGATCATCGACTGGTAGAGGGCGTCGTCGTCGACGGCGTAGCGCTCGCGGCGGCGGTCGTCCTGCTCGCGGCGCATCAGGCCCTGGTGGTCGAGCAGGGCGACCGCCTTCGAGATCGAGGCGGGGCTGACCTGCAGCCGCTGCACCAACTCGGCGGCGGTGTAGCTGCCGGCATCGCTGGTGTAGAGGCAGGTCAGCACCCGGGCGGCGATGTGTGGCAGCCCCGACGCCATCATCAGCGTCGTGAACGTCTCCTGATATTCGCGCACGGCTTCGGGATCACGACCGTGCTCGTCGGCCGGCGCCTCGCCCCGTGCCACGGCCGGCTTGCGCCGGTGGGCACGCCGCTCGGTGGCGCGGTGGGCCAGATCGGCGCGGTAGCCGGTCGGGCCGCCGTTGCGCATGACCTCGCGGGTGATCGTCGAGGTCGGACGGTCCAGACGCCGGGCGATCTCGGCGTAGGCGAGCCCCTCCGACACGCCCAGCGCGATCTGCTGACGCTCCTGCTGGGTGAGCCTGCCTCCCGGCATCGCGATCTCCCTTTCGACGGCCCGACGCCGCCAGCATAGCGTTAACTTTTCAACTAGTGCAACGGCCGGCGCGGCCAACGTTGCATTGAAATCCAAACGGTTGCAATGATTTGAAGGCTAGGAGCTGGTATTTAAGCTGACAAGTGCAACAAGCTTGTTGCTCGATTCGTGAACGCAACGTAGCGTTTCCTCCATCGGAAACAATGAACGAACGAGCAAGGAGCTCACGATGCCGCACTTCGCCACCCCCGCCGCCATCACCGCCGTCATCGACATCCCCGCCGGCCGCGTCCAGCTGGTCGCTGCCGAGCGCACCGACACCGTCGTCGACATCCAGCCCGCCGACCCCGCCAAGAGCCGGGACGTCAAGGCCGCCGAGGAGACCACGGTCGAGTACGCCGAAGGCGTCCTGCGGATCGACTCCTCGGCCAAGAACCAGATCTTCGGCCCGTCCGGTTCGATCGAGGTCACCGTCCAGCTGCCGGCCGGCTCGCACGTCCGGGCCCGGGCGGCCAGCGCCGGCTTCCGGGCCGTGGGCCGCCTCGGCGACGTGGTCTTCGACGGCGCCCACGGCGAGATCAAGCTCGACGAGGCCGCCACCGCCCGGCTCACCATCTCGGCCGGCGACGTCACCGTCGGCCGTCTGACCGGATCCGCCCAGATCAGCGCCCAGAAGGGCGACATCACCATCACCGAGGCCGTACGCGGGGAGCTCGTCCTCACCACGCAGGCCGGCTCGATCACGGTCGTCGCCGCCCCCGGCGTCTCGGCCTCCCTCGACGCGGCCACCGCCTACGGCCGGATCAGCAACGGCCTGAAGAACGACGGCACCTCCGAGCTCGCCGTGCGCGCCACCACCTCGTACGGCGACATCACCGCCCGCAGCCTGTGAAGAGAAGGATCAGCGAAACCATGACGAACCTGGCCATCGCCGCGACCGGACTGCGCAAGTCCTACGGCGACAAGCTCGTGCTGGACGGCGTCGACTTCGCCGTCCCCGAGGCGACGATCTTCTCCCTGCTCGGTCCGAACGGCGCCGGCAAGACCACCGCCGTGAAGATCCTGTCCACGCTGATCTCGGCCGGCCCCGGCTCGGGCGAGATCCGCATCGGCGGCCACGACCTGGCCGCCGATCCGCAGGCGGTGCGCGCCGCGATCGGCGTCACCGGGCAGTTCTCCGCCGTCGACGCCCTGATCACCGGCGAGGAGAACATGCTGCTCATGGCCGACCTGCACCACCTGCCCCGGCGCGACGGCGTCCGGGTCGCCGCCGAGCTGCTCGAGCGCTTCGACCTGGTCGAGGCCGCGAAGAAGCCGGCCTCCACCTACTCCGGCGGCATGAAACGCCGCCTCGACATCGCCATGACGCTGGTCGGCCGCCCGCGCATCATCTTCCTCGACGAGCCGACCACGGGGCTCGACCCGCGCAGCCGGCACACCATGTGGCAGATCATCCGCGAGCTGGTCGCCGACGGCGTCACCGTCTTCCTCACCACCCAATATCTCGACGAGGCCGACGAGCTCGCCGACCGGATCGCGGTCCTCAACGACGGGAAGATCGTCGCCGAGGGCACGGCCGAGCAGCTCAAACGGCGCATTCCGGGCGGGCACGTCACGCTGCGGTTCGACGACCCCGCGGCGTACGAGAAAGCGGTCGTCGCCGTGCCCGGCAGCGTCCCCGACGACCAGGCCCTCACCCTGCAGATCCCCAGCGACGGCAGCCAGGGCGCGCTGCGCACGATCCTCGACCGGCTCGACGCGGCCGACGTCCAGGCCGAGTCGCTCACGGTCCACACCCCCGATCTCGACGACGTCTTCTTCGCCCTCACCGCCACCTCGGAGGCCACCCGATGAGCACCGCCGTCCGCGACTCCTCGACCATGCTGCGCCGCAACCTGCTGCACGCCCGGCGTTACCCGTCACTGACCCTGAACCTGCTGCTCACGCCCGTGATGCTGCTGCTGCTATTCGTCTACATCTTCGGCGGCACACTCAGCGCCGGGATTGGGGGAGGTGGTCCCGACCGGTCGGCTTACATCGCGTACATCGTGCCGGGCTTGCTGTTGATGACCATCGGCAGCACCGTGATCGGCACCGCCGTCTCCGTCGCCAACGACATGACCGAGGGCATCATCGCCCGCTTCCGCACCATGGCCATCCACCGCGGCTCCGTCCTGGTCGGACACGTGGCCGGGAGCGTCATCCAGGCGATCCTGAGCGTCATCCTGGTCGGCGCCGTCGCCGTCGCGATCGGCTTCCGCTCCACCGACGCCACGCCGCTGGAATGGCTCGCCGCCCTCGGGCTGCTCGTCCTCTTCGCCACCGCGCTCACCTGGATCGCGGTCGGCATGGGTCTGGTCAGCCCGAACGCGGAGGCAGCCAGCAACAACGCCATGCCGCTGATCCTGCTGCCGCTGCTGTCCAGCGCCTTCGTCCCGGTCGACACCATGCCCGGCTGGTTCCAGCCGATCGCCGAGTACCAGCCGTTCACCCCGGCCATCGAAACCCTGCGGGGCCTGCTGCTCGGCACCGGCATCGGCCACAACGGCTGGCTGGCGGTCGCCTGGTGCGTCGGGCTCGCGGTGCTCGGCTATTTCTGGTCGACCTCGAAGTTCAACGCCAGGAACGACTAGGAGTTGGACCGTACCGCCGATGCGTGGCGCCGGACCATCCACATACGTTCAGATCCGTGGATCCATTGGACGTCGCCGACAAGGTGTCGTCCGTGGCCGGCGCCGTCATCGGCGGTGCAAGCCTGGTAGTCGCGCTGACGCAGGCGGGCGGGTCTCCCTCGACCCAGCGCGCGAGCGCCGGCAGGGGTCGGCGATGGCTTACCGGAGTGGCTCTGACTTGCGGCGTCGTGGCAGTCGCGGCTGGTACCTTGCACACCTTCCATCCGCTGCGCAACGTGCCGGCGCTGCCCATCTCGATCGTCGCGGCGGCCTCGGCGGTCGGGATCCTGATCGCTCAGTCGATACTCCGGCGCCGGCGGCCCCTGCTCGAGCACCCGGGTCTTCGGTCCGTGCTGCGCGACGAGCGGGAAGAGGCCAATCGGCATCGGTACCGCTTCGCCGGACACACGCCGGCGCTGCCGAAGATCTACGTGGAACAGCACGCGGAACGGGTGGGCTCCACCACGAAGCTGGTCACTCCCGCGGAGATGCTCGCCGCCTCGATGCACGCGGTTGTCGTCGGCGGTGCCGGGATGGGCAAGTCTTCGCTGCTGGCCCACATCGTCTACGACCAGTGCCAGTGGTTGCTGGATGCGACCCGGTCAACCGGACGGAACTCCGCTCCGTACGGCGCGGTCGTGCCGATGTTGCTCCCGGCGTCTACCATCGTGGACCGCAACCTGGACCGTGCCCTCGAGGACCTTGCCGCGTCCTATCAGATCGATCCGGCGGAGCGCCCGGGGCCCGGCCTGCGCTGGCTGATCATGGTGGACGGGCTGGACGAGCTGTTCGACCAGGCCGAGCGATCCAGCGTGCTTCTCCAACTCGACGCGGTGATGAGCGACCAGCGGGACGACCGCCGGTTCCTGGTCACCACGCGGCCGTTGCCGTTCGGGGAGCTCAACGAGCTGCGGTCCAAGGCGAACTATCATCTCCGGCCGTTCGAGCAAGCAGACCTCGTGAGCTTCGCCGGCAAATGGTTCACCGAGCGCGTCGGCTTGACCGAGGAGGCCGACCAGCTTGCCGGCCGCTTTCTGGCCCAGCTCAACGCCGCCAAGCTCGACGTCATGGCCCAAGTGCCGCTGCTGGCCACCATTGCCGCGCTCGTCTTCGACGCCAATCGTGTCGAGGCGCTGCCGCCGAGCCGCGAAGGCCTGTACCGAAAGTTCCTGGGACACCTTCTCAGTGGGCGCATCCTCCATCGGGCGGCGACGCCCGGGCACCGCGACGGCGGGGAGAGCGCCTTCTGGGCCTGGCTGCTCGAGGAGCGCACGACGCTGTTGCAGCAGGTCGCCGACCATTACATGTCGGGCGAGCGTGACGCCATCATGCGGACCGCCGCGCGCTGGACCGGCGAGAACGCGCCGGCCGAGCTGCTGGAGGCCGCCTTCTCCTGGGACGTCGTGCTCCGTACCTTCCTTGACGCGTCCGGCGTCTTCACGCACCGCCGCGAGGACAGCCTCGACTTCATCCACCAGAGCGTCGCCGAATACCTCGCGGCCGGCGCCCGGTCCCGAAGCTTTGACTACACCGAGTGGGTGCAGTTGGCCCGCGCTACCGCCACCCGCAACTTCGCGATGTTCATCCTGGCGCGCAACGACGAGGCCGACTTCAACGGCGTTGTCTCGACACTGGCCGAGACGGGCGGTGAGTACGCCGTCGTCGCCGGTGAGGCCCTGGTCGACGGGATCGCCGTCGATCCGGCACTGCGGGAACGTGTAGTCGAGGATCTGATCCGGCTGGTGACCGGGCAGGACCGCAACGCCATCGGCGCGGTACGGGTTCTCGCCGAGCTGGCCCTCGACGAGGCTCTGGGCACCCGGCTCGCCGACATAGCAACGTCGCGCCGTACCGACCCCTGGGTCCGCGGATTGCTCTCCGAAGAGCTGCTACGGGTGCCGGACATCGGGCCAGGCCCACTCATCGCCCTGGCCGTCGATGCCGACGCCGACCCCGATGCCCGACGATGGGCGAGCGCCAAACTGGCCTCCCGCGGGTGGCCGGCGCCGCAGTTCACCCCGCCCGAAGGCCGGCGGACCGCCCGCTCGCAGAACTGGTTGCGTACCCATCTATTGCAGACCAACGCGGTCGAGGGCGCGCCCGGCGACCGGCTGATCTCGGCCGTCCTGCTCCTCGAGGACGGCAACAACAGCGCGAAGCCGATCGTGGCGGACCTGATCCGCACGCCCTCCATCGACGCGAACCGCCGTCTGGACGCGGCCCGCAAGCTGGTGCAGACCAGTTCGGAGCTCGAGATCTCCGAGCTGCTGGCCGCACTCTCGGACCTGTCTGACCGGCCCGACACCGTGGCGCCGCTCGGCATCGCACTGGCTGAGGACGGTCGCCTCGAGGCCCGCCGCTGGTTGATCCGTGCCGAAGCCGCCGATCGGACGATCGTCGATCGCTATCCGTCGGTCGCGGTGCTGATCGCCGACGAGAAAAGGGACGCTTTCCCGTACACCGATGAACGGAGTGCGGTCACGCCGCTGCGTCCGGATCACAGCCTGCCGTACCTCTCCGCCCTCAACGACGCCGACGGGCAGCAACTGGCCGAGCTGGCCGAGGCGCTCGAGCACCTTCCGCTGGCACTCCACATCGCGGTCAGTTGGATCGTCAAGTCCGGCACCTCCCCGGCCGACCTGCCGGCCGCACTCGCCGGACACCGAGGATCGGGTCTTGATCGGTTGCTGACCCACGTCTTCACTCGCCTGAGCGGCGACGACCCGGACCTAATGGCGGCGCTCGAGATCGGCGTCCTCTTCGGCCAGGCGCGTGATCTCGTCGTCGAGGCCTGGGAGGCCAGAACCTCGCCGCAGGCAAGGACTTGGTCGGCGGCCCTCACCGAGCTGCACGACCTCGGGTTGCTGACCGGCGCCAGGTCGGAGCGGGTCGTCACGGTCCATCCGCACGTAAGGTCCGCGCTCCTGTCGTACCTCGGCGTGGACGGCGCCCGCCGGTACGCGCCGATGATCCGGGCGCTCTGCGGCCGCTCGCGCCCGGGCTCGCCCCATCGGGGGATCAGCTGGCCGGCCCACCGGGCCTTGGACGAGCTGGCCGCGGTGGTCGACTCGTGGGATCTGGACAACGCCAGGGAACGGCAGTTCCTGATCCGGCTCGTCGACTACCGGCGGGCGGTCGGCAACATCGGCGCAGCCGAGCGGCTCATCGCCGTCCTCGCCGATGCCGACATCCCGGAGGTACGGCGCCGGGCGGCGGAGCTGATGATCGCCACCGGGAACGCGCCGCCGGACAAGGAGACCGGAGTCTCCGTGCTGGGTGGCCGCCTTGCGTGGCTCGGCCTCGCCGTGGCCGGGCGTTTCGGCGAGGCCGCCGATCTGGGCGTGGCCGACCTGCCGCGCGTACGTGCACAACTGGGGTCCCGCCACCGCGACACGCTGGCGACCGAACTGGCGCTAGCGCTCGTTCTGCAGGGTGCCGGCCGTACCCGCGAAGCTCACCGCTTGGCCGGGTGGATCGCGGTGGGCGCGCCGGAGCTCGCCCGGACGCGTGATCCTCTGGGAGCGCACGCCCGCACAGTCGTGGCGGCGGTCCGCACCGGTGAAGGCGCGGCCGAGCACATCGAGGATATGCAGACCTCGAACGTGGCCACCGCCGAGGCCGCCTTCGGCGCGGCGCACCCGGTCGTGATCGACGCCAAGAGGGTGCTCGCCATGGTTCTTCGGTCCGCCGGTCAGTTCCGCGAGGCGGCGTGGCAAGCCGAGAAGTTCCTCGGCGAGCTGCCCGCGGAGGACACCCGGCTCGAGGTTCTGGCGCTGCGCAGCGAGCTGGCGGACTCCCTGCGCCGGACCGGCCGGGAACATCTCGCGGTGCAGCAGTGTGATGCGGCCCTGCGCCAACTTCGGAGCTCGCGTCCGGACGACGATCCGCTGGTGCTGGCCGCGATGGCGAACCTGGCGGTCTGCCTGCGGGACGCCGGCGCCGGGGATGACGCGGTCGAGCTCAACGCGAAGGTACTGCGCGCGATGCGGACTGAGATCGGCGACGACGAGCCCTGGACGCGGACGGTCGCCGGCAACGCTGAGCGCCCTGAGGGCGTCCCGTGGACCGCCATCACGTGGCGTCTACCCGTGGTGTTCTAAGCCTCGGGTCAGCTCTTGATGCAGCAACCCCGGCAGACCTTGGGCGTGGGCAGCGTGAAGGCCAGACAACAGGTCTTGCGCTGGACGTCGAGCTTTCCCGCGGCGCCGGGGACCAGCTCGATCAGGTCTTCGACGCCCAGCGCCTCGTGCAGCCGGGCGATCGTCTCGGCCGACGGTCCGGGCAGCACGTCGGCCGAGCGCAGGACGCCGTAGGCCACGCCCGACGAGAGCGAGCCCAGCAGCGTGCGCTTGCCCAGGCGGACCCGGGTGTGCAGCGCGTTGAGCAGGGGCGTGAGGTGCTCGTCGAGGAGCGACCGGCGCAGCTCGGCCAGCAGCGCGTCTTCGTCGGGCACCACGCGTACGTGCGAAAGACCGCTCAGCGCAAGCGGATCGGTGGCCAGGACCGCGACCGGGGTGTCCGCGCGCAGGCCGAGCGTGATCAGCGGGCGCGGGTCGTCGAAGTGCGTGAGCACGTTCGTGCTGGTCAGCAGCGGGACCCGGCGGGCCGAGGCGAAACCGAGGACGGCCGGGAGCGCCAGCCAATAGGTGTACGCCTTCCAGGCCATCGCGGCGGCGGCGTGCGGCTGGGCGTTCCACCGCTTGCCCGCGGCGTTCAGCAGGAGGTCGAGATCGGCGACCAGGTCGGAGGCGGGACGCCAGGCGGCCGGGTCACGGACGACCAGGCCGGGCGCGAGACCGGGGATCGCCGTATTCGTGCCGAACATCGCGGTGAGGGTGGCGGTGATCGGGGCCAGCGGCTCGGGACGAGTGCGCGGGCGGAGGGTCGTGGTAACCGCTCTCACCTCGCCAATCCTCGTTACCGGTGATGTGTCCGGACGCTCCAAGACGACCCACCGTACACCTCTAAGGCTAGCCTAACCAACGCCCCCAACCCGATCCTTTCGGACGAATACCCTCAGCAAGGGTTGCCTAACCGTACGTTGATGCGTTGCCGGATTCGTCAAGGTATCTGTCGGCTACGCGCTACTAGCACCTTGCGGACACGAGGCGGCGGTGACACTGAGGTTCTCGTCGCGAAGGGGACATCGATGATGACCACCTCGCCCGTCGAGCGGGCCGCTGACCAATTCGTTACGGCGCTGGCGCACTGGCGGGTCGAGCGCGGGATGAGCAAGAAGCAACTCGCTGCGCGCATGGGCTTCGATCCGTCCTATGTCAGCCACGTCGAGGGACGCCGACATAAGCCGACCGAGGACTTCGCCCGCCGGGCCGAGGCGGTCCTCGGTGCGGGCGGGGTGATCTGGCAACGCTTCCAGGAGTACGACGAGTTGCGCCACGCCCGGGGCACGGCGTTGCACCGCGACCCGCCGGTGCCGGTGCAGTGGCTTCCGCCCGGGACCGGGCTGATCGTCGAGCAGGAGATCGCCGAGCTCACGTACGCCGACGGCGCCTACCGCTGCCGGGTCCGGCGCAGCCTCTACAACGCGGGCGCCGAGCCCGTCACGCGGTACCTCGTGAAGATCGCCGTGGACCGCTACCCGCACGATCCGGCCGGCTCCAACCGGCACCACCGCGAGCACCCGCTCACCTTCGACGAGATGGACCTCGAGGCCGTGGCCGGCGAGGGCGACGCCGGCGAGCCGATGCAGTGGCGGGTCAAGCTCGACCGGGACGCGGCCAAGGAGGTGTGGCTGCTCTTCGCGAACGAGCGCGGGCAGTTCCCGCTCTATCCCGGCCGGCGGACGGTCATCGAGTACGCGTACACGGTCGGCGCCGAGAAGTGGGGCCAGTGGTTCCAGCGGGCCGTACGGCTGCCCACCCGGCGGCTCACCGTTCGGCTCAACTTCCCGGCCGCCTTCGATCCGCAGGTCTGGGGCGTGGAGACGTCGCTGGCGGCCGAGGTGCCGGTGCGCACGCCGCTCGAGCGGCACGAGGAGGACGGCCGGGCCATCTTCGAGTGGTCGACCGACTCGCCGCTGCTCAACGCCCGCTACCGGCTGGAGTGGCGGTTCCGGGGGCCGGGCGCTCCCTCGTACGCGGAGTTCGCCCCGGCCGAGCGCAACGGCGACCGCCGCGCCTCCCACCAGATGCGCGGGATCGGGATCGTGCAGCGCGGCTCGGACCTGCTGCGGCAGCGCGCCCGGCACTTCCAGCTGCCACGCGAGGAGGCGCAGGCCCGGGAGACGGTCGACGCGCTGCTCGCCTCGCTGCGCCGGCTCGAGGACCTGCATGACTTCAGCAAGGGCGTCGGCCTCGCGGCGCCGCAGATCGGGCGGTCGGTGGCGGCCGCGGTCGTACGCCCGCCCGACCGTGCCGCCGAGCCGGTGGTGCTGCTCAACCCGAGGATCGTCGGCGAGTCCGGTGACCGGGACGAGCAGTATGAGGGCTGCCTGTCCTTCTTCGACTACCGCGGCCTGGTCAAGCGGCCGCTGCGGATCGAGGTCGAGCACGCCCGCCACGACGGCGCACGGGTGATCACGTCGTTCGAGCGGGCGATGGCCCGGCTCGTGGCGCACGAGATCGACCACCTCGAGGGCCGGCTCTACGTCGACCGGATGAACGCCGAGTCCAACCTCGTCCCGGTGGCGGACTATCACCAGACCGGCCGTCCGTGGGATTACTAGGACATGTTGCTGAAGCTGTCGTACTTGATCCGGATCGACGGGACCTGCAGCTCGGCCAGCGTCTTGAGGGTCGCCTTCACCATCGGCCCCGAGCCCGAGACGAAGAAGTCGTGATCGCTCCACGGTCCGTAGCGCGCGACCACGTCCGAGATGTTGCCCTGCTCGCCGGGGAAGGTCGGGTCGTCGCTGCACGCGGTCACCACCGACAGCCACGGGTAGCGCGCGGCCAGCCGGTTGAGATCCGCGAGGTCGTAGAGGTCCTCCCGGTTGCGGGCGCCGAAGAAGACGTGCACCCAGCGGGTCCGGTTGTAGCGGGTCAGCTCCTCGAGCAGTGACTTGATCGGGGCGAGTCCGGTGCCGCCGGCGATGAAGACCGCGTCCCGGGTCGACCGGCGATCCAGGTTCATGGTGCCCATCGGCGCGGCCAGCTTGATCATGTCGCCGACGGCGAGCCGGCGCACGAGTGCGCTCGATACCCAGCCGGCGCCCACCGCGCGTACGTGGAACTCCAGGGTGTTGTCTTTTCGCGGCGCGTTGGCCACGGAGTAGGTGCGCCACATCCGAGACTGATATTTCGGGCATTCGATGCTCAGGTACTGACCGGCCCGGAATTCGAGGGGCTGCATCGGCTGGACCGTGAAGACCGCGATGTCCTGGGCACGGCGCTCGTGCGCGACCACCTCGCCGTACCAGTAAGGGGGGTTGGGATCGGCCTCGGCGCCGGCGAGCATCCGGGCGGCGATCACCGCGTACGCGTCGGCCCAGGCCTGGTCGTACTCGATGCTCCACTGCTCGCCCGCGTGCCGGCGCATCGCCTCGATCAGGGCGCCCCCCACGACCTCGTAGTGTTCCGGTTCCACGTGGAACTTCCGGTGGTCCCGGCCGAGACCCTTGAGGTAGTCGTCGAACTTCTCCGGATCGTCGAGCGTCTGCACGGCGGTGACGATCGCGTGGAGCAGCCGGGAGCGCTGCAGATCCATCTGGACCGGGAACAGGTCGCGCAGGTCGGGGTGAGACAGGAACATGCGCGCGTAGAAGTATCCGGCGACCTTGTCCTGATGCTCCTCGACGAGGCTCCAGCTCTCCTTGAGCAAGCGAGCGAGGTCTCCCATGTCGTTCAGGGTGGTCAGCTCAATCGGGTACCCGACGCACCGAAAGTGCGACTCGTCTCAATGTTCGGCGCGTCGCTTGCCCGGATAGGTCCGTTTGTGCTTAGGCGAGCGGTCTCCTTTGAGTGATCGCCCTAGGGTCTGTCCCTAGAGTTGTCGCGTGACCTTGGATCGAGCCCGGCCGGACCGGCGCGTCCTCACCGTCGAAATCGTGATCGTCCTGCTGCTGTCGCTCGGGCAGTCGGCCGTCTACGCGGTGGTGTCGCTGATCGCGAAACTCACGGCCGGCAAGCCGCTCTCGTCACAGGCGGCGGTGCTCAACGCGTCGGTCTCGCCCCGGCCGTACCTTGATCTCACGTACCAGCTGCTCGGGATCTTCTTCGATCTCGTACCGGTCGCCCTGGCCCTCTATCTGCTCGTGCGCGACCGCGTCTCGGTGCGGCGGGAGCTGGGCATCTCGCTTTCCCGGCCGGGCTTCGACCTGGGCTGGGGCGCGTTGCTCGCCGCCTGCATCGGGATTCCCGGCCTCGGTCTGGTGTACGTCGCGAAGCTGCTCGGCCTCAACGCCCAGATCGTGCCCTCGGCCCTCGCGCCGCACTGGTGGGCGATCCCCGTGCTGATCCTGTCCGCCATCGAGAACGCCGTGCTCGAGGAGGTGATCGTGGTCGGCTACCTGATCACGCGCCTGCGCTCGATGGCGGTGCCCCTGGGTTGGATCGTCGTGGCGTCGGCCGTGCTACGCGGCTCCTACCACCTGTACCAGGGCTTCGGCGCGTTCGCCGGCAACGCCGTGATGGGCGTGGTGTTCGCCCTGTTCTTCCTCCGCTTCAAGCGCGTGATGCCGCTGATCGTGGCGCACAGTCTGCTCGACATCACGGCCTTCGTCGGTTACACCGTGTTGCCGCATTCGTGGCTTACCTGGGTCTAGGCTTCTTTCTTCTTGTAGAAGGCCTCGGCTTCCTTCTTGTAGAAGGCCTCGGCTTCCTTCTTGTAGAAGGCCTCGGCTTTGTAGAAGGCCTCGGCGCGGACGGCCACCGTCTCCGCCGACGCGGACCCGGCCAGGAACGCGGCGAGCAGGCCGGTGCCCGGAAACCACCGATTGACCAGGCGCACGAGAGCCCACCCACCGGCCTGCGCGGCGATCATCCGCCCCAGCCGCCAGACCGCACCGCTGACCCCGCCATCCTCATAGGCCGGCACTTCGGCGCTCGCCAATGCCGCCTCGGCGTCCCCCGCCGTCGGATGAACCCGGGTGATGACCAGCAGATCAACCGCCCGTCGCGGATCAACCGGATCTCTCCCGTACGCCGCGGCCACGTGCAGAATGAGCTCGGCGTGCGTGACAGCGGCCGTCCCCAGCAACGTGATCGGGGCGTAGGAGCCCGCGACCGCCCCGAAGATGCTGCCGATGCTCCCGACCCGGGTGAATTGCCGCCGAGCGAGCCGAGCTATGGCCCGGTCATCGGCGTGGGGGTAGTCGGCGCGGATCTGCTCGGCCCAGGCACGAGCCCGAGGCCCGAAGGTCTGGACCGCGGCCAGCGCAAGCAGCTCGGGCGCGTGACCGGGGTCCGCAACCAGTTTGGCCCAGGTGTCCTTGATTCGCTCGTCGGGCGTTTGCTCCGCACGAAGTCCCGCACCCGCAAGCGGCGCGATCGGCGCCGCTTCGGTCGGCTTTGTGTCCGCTGTCGCTGGCTGAGCCGGTGTTTCCTGAGCCGGCGCCGCTTCCGTTGGCCTCGCCTCCACGAGCCCGGCCTTCACGGGCCCGGCCTCCGCGGGCACGGCCTCCGCGGGCACGGCCTCCACGGGCCCTGCCTTCACGGGCGCGGCCTCCACGGGCCCTGCCTTCACGGGCCCTGCCTTCACGGGCGCGACCTCCACGGGCGCGACCTCCACGGGAACGGCCTTCACGGGCCCGGCCGCGGCGGGAGCCGTGGCCGCGGCGGGCGGTGCGGCCTTGCGCGGGGCGGCTCGCTTAGCCGGGGTCCTCTTCGCCGGGGTGACCTTCGCGGCAGGCGTGGCTTTTACTTGCTTGGCCGCCTTCGCCGGAGCCGCCTTCCTGGCGGGAGCGGGGTCCGGCGGCGTCGCGCTCTCTTGGGCAGCTTTGTCTGGAGCCGGGCTCTCCTCCGCTGCTGTCTTCGGCGCCGCGCTCTCCTCGACTGCGGTCGCTGGGGCCACGCTTTCCTTCGCTGCCGTTTCCCGCGCCGCGGTTTCCTGTGCCGGGATAGCCCGGGCGGCCAGGCGCTCCGGTTCGGGCTCCGGGCGCGGCGGTCGTGCCTTGCGGGGCGTCGCCTTCTTGGCCGGCGGGGTGGCGCTCCCGGCCGGCGGGGTGGTGTCCTTGGCCGGCGGGGTAGCGCTCTTGGCCGGCGGGGTGGCGTCGGCGGGCGGCCGGGGACGCGTACCGGATGGGGTGTTTCGCCCCGGACGGCTCGGTGTGGAGGCAGATGCCGGGATCTCGCCCGGGTGATTCTCGGCACTCGGCGGCTGGAACATGACCGCCGGCGCCGACTTGGCGGCGCGGCGAGGGGCCGGTGCGACCGGCTTTTCCTCCGGCTGGGCCTGCTCGGGAGCACTGAACGCGGGCCGCGCGGTTCGACCGCGGCGCTCGGTGGGCGGCTTCTCCTCCATGGGGTGGCAGCCTAGTCGCAAGTCGCGCATTTCACCTGCTGGAGTCCGGTGCGGCAGGCCGGACGCGCGCGAGTGGGCAACCTCTTTGTGCGGGCCAGACCGGGTCCGGTATCCTCAAGCGTCGGCAGCTTAGGGCTGCCGTGGAGACTTCGCCTAGTCTGGTCTATGGCGCCGCACTGCTAATGCGGTTGGGGTTTTAAAGCCCCTCCCGGGTTCGAATCCCGGAGTCTCCGCGTGTAAGGCCGGTGTGTATGCTGGCGGAGCACTGAGCGCCCGTAGCTCAATGGATAGAGCATCTGACTACGGATCAGAAGGTTAGGGGTTCGAGTCCCTTCGGGCGCGCCGAGTGGTCTGGGTGGCCTCTGTTCGCGGAATGCGCGGACCGGGGCCACTCGGCATATCTGCTCCGGGGGCCGAGCCCCCGGAAACCCCACGGTGCGGCGGTTCCGCTCGGGGGATCCGCGACGGGTGGTGCTCCGATGGTGCTCCGCCGTTTCCCTTCGGAACGATGGTGACCAGTCCTTATGCGTCTCGCGGCCCACTTGACGTCTCGATGAGAGAGCGACTGTTCGCACCCGGCCGAGATTCGGTCGGCACCGTGGCGAACGGTTCGCGAGTCGGACCCGCTGTGGCAGCGTCGCCGGACCCGGTCAACGCCGACGGCACGTACCCGACACCGCAGGGGTGGTAGTAGCAATGGATCTCGGTTTCGCCGGCCAGGCAGTCCTCAATACCGATTTCGGCTACACCGTCGCGGTGCAATTCGGCGGCGGCTACGAGGTTCGTGTCGAGGTCCCGTTCACCCTGCGGATCGACGGCGTTGACCGGCAGATCGAACCAGGCCGCGACGCCGACGCTCCCGCGGTCGCGCTATTGGGCGGCCAGGTCGTGTCGTTCGCCCGCGCCGACGACTCCGGCGGCCTGCGCATCGAGTTCGTCGGCGGGGCGCGGCTGGTGGCCACGCCGGACAGCGCTTTCGAAGCGTGGACGGTTGCCGGCCCCGACGGCCTCAAGGTGGTCTGCGGGCCGGGCGGCGAGCTGTCCGTCTGGTCCGCTCAACAGTCGTGATTCATCGCTCCGCGAGCGCACAACAGCAGTTGTCGATGCGGGCCCCGGCGGACCACCATCGCCACCAGACACGAACGACCACGTCGTTCCCCAGCGTGTCGTCCAGGTGCCGGTAAAGGTCGAGATCGATGATCCGGTCATCGTCCGGCCGGAACGGTAGGCGGGATTGCTCCGGGCGGCAGCGGACGAGTAACCGCGTCCGCACAGGCTTGCCGTATTGCTCGCTTCCACGCGGGGGTCTGCGCGGACACCGAGGTGCGAACGACCAACTGCGGCAGTCCTGTCGGCGCGTTCCCCAGCTGTGCGGGCGTTACCGCGATCGTCGACTGCGCTTGGTGAGCCTTGCGTCCGAACGCTGCCAGGATGTGGCCAGGTCCGATTACCTCATCCCTCCGGCCTACCGGTGTGATCGACATCCGTCACGCCAACACGCCACTCACTCACAGATGAACTCGTCGATTCAACGTCTGTGTAGCGCGATAACAATTTTGCGGAAACAATTTTTTGCGATTCCGGGGTCGTCGTCTGAGCAGAAAGGGCAGGTCAGGCAGCCTTTTGTTTCCGCGATCTTGACTCGTCGCAACACGGAAGTAACAATCCGGAAAGCGCTCTCTCAGGAGCGCGGCACGGTCATCCCCCTCGCCGTTCGTCCGTCCCCAACGGACGCGCGGCAACCCGCCCCGAGAAGGCAGGCACATGACATACCCGACACTGACATCCCCACCGCCGCGGACACGCCGGCGCCGCGGGCTGGTCGCGCTGAGCGCGGTCCTTGCCACCGCCCTCGGCGTCACCGTCGCCACGGTCACCACCAATGCCAGCGCCGCGGACGTCCCGCTGTCGCAGGGCAAGCCGGCCACCGCCTCGTCCAGTGAGAACCCCGGCCCCTACCCGGCGGCCGCCGCAGTCGACGGCAACACCAGCACCCGCTGGTCGTCGGCGTTCAGCGACCCGCAGTGGCTGCAGGTCGACCTGGGCAGCACCCAGACGATCAGCCGCGTGGTGCTGAACTGGGAGGGGGCGTACGCCTCGGCGTTCACCATCCAGACCTCGCCGAACGGCACCACCTGGACGAACATCTCGCCGGTGACGGCCGGCAAGGTGGGCGAGCAGACGTTGAACGTCTCCGGCAGCGGCCGGTACGTACGGATGAACGGCACCTCCCGGGCCACCGCGTACGGCTACTCGCTCTGGGAGTTCCAGGTTTTCGGCACCAGCACCAGCCCGACCACGCCGACCCCGAGCCCGACCACGCCCACGCCGACCGGGTCGGCCCTCCCGACGTCTGACACCCCTGACCTCGGCCAGAACGTGCGGATCTTCGACCCGTCCACGCCGACGGCGACCATTCAGTCGGCGGTGGACCAGGCGTTCAACGCGCAGCTGCGCAGCCCGACCGCGCAGTTCGGCACCCAGCGCCACGTGTTCCTGTTCAAGCCGGGCACGTACGGCCGGATCTGGGCCAACGTCGGCTTCTACACGACGGTCGCCGGCCTCGGCCTGAACCCCGACGACGTGACGATCAACGGCGCGGTCAACGTCGACTCCGGCTGGAACTACGGCGACGAGAAGAATGCGACGCAGAACTTCTGGCGCAGCATGGAGAACCTGTCGATCGTGCCCGAGGGCGGCACCAACCGCTGGGCCGTCTCCCAGGCCGCCCCGATGCGCCGCGTGCACATCAAGGGCAACCTGACCCTGGCGCCCTCCAACCAGGACGGCGGGCAGGGCTACTCCAGCGGCGGCTACCTGGCCGACTCCGTCGTCGACGGCGTCGTGTCCTCCGGCTCGCAGCAGCAGTGGTACACCCGTGACAGCCGGATCTCCCGCTGGGACGGCGGCGTCTGGAACATGGTCTTCTCCGGCGTCCAGGGCGGCCCGGCCAACGCGTTCCCGAACCCGCCGCACACCACGCTGGCGACCACCCCGATCACCCGAGAGAAGCCTTTCCTGTACGTCGACAGCGCCGGCAAGTACAGCGTCTTCGTGCCGAACTTGCGGCGTAACTCCGCCGGCGCCAACTGGCCGAACACTGCCGGCACTTCGATCCCGATGCGGCAGTTCTACGTGGCCAAGCCCGGCGACAGCGCCGCCCGGATCAACTCCGCCCTCGCCCAGGGGCTGAACCTGTTCTTCACCCCGGGCACCTACTCGCTCAACGACACCATCCGGGTCACCCGCGCAAACACCGTGGTGACCGGCATCGGCTTCCCGACCCTGATCCCGACCGGCGGCGTCGAGGCCCTGAACGTCGCGGACGTCGACGGGGTCAAGGTCAGCGGCCTGACCTTCGACGCCGGGACGACCAACAGCCCGACCCTGATGAGCGTCGGACGGGCCGGCGTCCACACCGACCACTCCGCCAACCCGATCAGCGTGCAGGACGTCTTCTTCCGCATCGGCAGCAGCGTCCAGGGCAAGGCCACCACCACCCTCGCCGTGCACAGTGACGACACGATCATCGACCACATCTGGGCCTGGCGGGCCGACCACGGCGGCGCACCCACCGGCTGGACGGTAAACACCGGCGACACCGGCCTGCTCGTGAACGGCGACGACGTCCTCGCCACCGGCCTGTTCGTCGAGCACTACCAGAAGTACGAGGTGATCTGGAACGGCAACCGCGGCAAGACGATCTTCTTCCAGAACGAGAAGCCGTACGACGTACCGAACCAGGCCGCGTGGATCGGGCCTCGCGGCAACGGCTACGCCGCCTACAAGGTCGCCGACAACGTCACCGACCACCAGCTCTGGGGCGGCGGCTCGTACTGCTTCTTCAACGTCAACCCCAGCGTGCGGGTCGACCGCGCGTTCGAGGTGCCCAACCGGTCCGGCGTCCAGCTGCGCAGCATCCTGACCGTCTCGCTCGGCGATGTCGGCACCATCGCCAACGTCGTCAACGACACCGGCGGTTCCGTCCCCAACCCGGCCGGTAACACCACCCCGCGCCAGGTTGTGGCCTATCCCTGATCCCACAGCAATAGCGGCATGAATACGGCGGCCACCGGTGCACCTCGCACCGGTGGCCGCTTCTTCATGACTTGGAGCGACTATTCGTGCGCCCAGCCGCGTGGCGGCCGACACCGTGGCGAACGGTCCTCGTGTTGGGAACCCGCTGGCAGCGTCGCCGGACCTCGGTTGGGAGGTCCGGCGCGTGGCGCTCAGGCTGCTGCTGTGCCGTTTCGGCTGCCTTCTACCGCTTCAGCGAAACCGGCTCGGCTCTATCCGGAAGCGGAGCAGTCGCTGGTATCGGATGGCGTAGACCGCCACGTGCGTGACCGTATGGCCGTCGAAGTAGGCCAGGAGGGCGTAGCTGATCAGCTGCCGGACGTACGGGTTGAGGTCAAGCCGCCGCTGTAGCGCGCCCAGAGTTCCTCGAAGGCGCGTGGCGCTCTGCGTCTTTTGCCATCGCTCTATCGACGGAGGAATTCGGTGGCCCGGTTGTATAGAGCGTCGAAGGTTTCGTCCGGGTCCAGAGCCTGGGCCACGGTGCGCACGCGCGTACGTTGATCTTCGTGCGCCTGCCAGTAAGAGTCGGGCACGCGTCGGATCAAGGCGTCGAGGAGGTCTCCTGCATAGAAGTCGCCCTCGGCGAGCGGATCCTGCTCGACCTGGTCGAGAGCCACCGGGACGAGGGTGTCGAGCCCGATCTGTTGCGAAATGAGCAGCCGCAGCCCCTCGGCGTCGAGTGCGCCGACGGGACGCTTGCGCAGCGCGTACGCGGTAGTGACCAGCCGCGTCGCGTCGGCCGGCGGGTCGCCCCAGCGCTCGTCCTCGATCTCTTCGAGTGACCGGCTTGGGTCAGGCTCGGACACGGCGTCTCCTTAACTCGTTCAGGCGCCGGGGAGGAGTTGCTCGGAGTTCGAGTCCCTTCGGTGTGCTTCTTCAGGAAGGCCGTGACCACCGAAACGCGGGTCACGGCCTTCCGTCTGTCCCGCCGGCCAGGGTGACGTGAACGCCGTTGTCGGTAATCTCACGGTGCCGGTGAGCTAAAACCGCTGGTCGTACTCGCGGAGACAGTCGGTCGTGGCCCGGGTTCTGGTCCGATAGCGCCAGGATCAGCATTGAGGAGTACGCGGCTCCGCTACCTACCTGTAGGTGGTAGGCGACTCCATCCTGGTCCGATAACCACAGCTCTGCCAGTGCGAGGAGATTTGGGATGCGGTCGATAACTGCGTGCGCCGCCGCTGCGAATTTCGGGGTCTAGTTACAGTGTGGAGCGCATCGATGGCGGAGGGTGCGATGTCCGACGAGTTGTGGACCGGTCCGACGGTGGAGCGGATCGACGAGTGGGAACGTGAGTTCGCTGAGCGGGCGGCGCAGGCCAAGGCGTTGGCCGAGCGTACGGCTGGATTGTCGGCCACGGCCGAGGATGCCGACGGGTTGATCGAGGTGACGGTCGGCTCGAACGGTCAGGTGACCGGGTTGCGGTTGGACGAAGGGATCCGCCGGCAGCCGGCGGCGACCACGGCGCGGCAGATCCTCGCGGCGATCCGGGCTGCCAAGGCCGAGCTGACCCGGCAGTTCCAGTTGGTCACGGCGGAGACGGTCGGCGTCGACAGTGAGACTGGGCGTGCGGTGATGGCCGGCCTAGCAGCCAGGCTGACGGACGAGGAGTCGAAGTGAGCGGGCAGGTCCGGGTCAATTCTGCCGATCTGGTGACCCATGCGGCGAAGGTGGACGGGATCGGTGACGGGCTGACACTCGCTCAGCGCGCCGGGGCGGTGGTCCGGACGGATGCCGGCGCGTACGGCCAGCTGTGCCAGTTCGTGCCGGCGCTGATCAACCTTCTGCACAGCCAGGTGATCGACGGGATCGAGACCGCCGCCGGCTCGGCCCACGACACCGCGGACGCGCTGCGGTCGGTGGCCGCCGCGTACGACAGCTCGGACAGCAACGCGGCCGAGCGGCTCCGGAACACCCGATGAGTACGGCTAACCCGCTCGTCGCGACCAAAGTCGCCAGCCCGGTTGATCCGCTGGCGGGCGTGTGGATTGCCGAGGACATCGAGCAGCTGTGCCGTGGAGTCAAGGACGGCAGTTGGATCGACGGCACCTTGGGAGCGGTGTCGGCGGGTCTGGATGCACTCGCCGTGGTGTCCGATCCGCTGGGCTCACTGCTGCAGTATGGGGTCGCGTGGATCATCGAGCACGTCAAGCCGCTGTCCGAGGCGCTGGACTGGCTGGCCGGTGATCCGGGGCAGATCGCCGCGCACGCGCAGACCTGGCGCAACATCGCTGGGGCGCTGCACGACCGGGCGGCCGATCTGGAACGCGCGGTGCGCTGGGACGTTTCCGACTGGACCGGCTCGGCGGCGGACGCGTACCGGGCCTGGACGGCGCAGCAGCATGGTGCGGTTGGTGGCATGGCGCAGGCGGCGGAGACGCTGGCGGCGATCACCGAGGCCGCGGGGATGCTGATTGCCGGCGTACGGCTGATGGTGCGCGACGCGATCGCGGTGCTGGTGTCGCGCTTGATCGTGTACGCGGCGGAGGAGGTCGCGTCGTTCGGGTTGGCGACGCCCCTTGTCGTTGAGCAGGTGAGCACGCTGTGTGCCTCGTGGGCTGCTCGGATCAGCAGATGGCTCAAGGACCTGATCAGCAGCTTGAGCAAGCTGCGCGGGACAGCCGGCAAGGTCGGCGAGCTATTGGCGAAGCTGAAGGAGCTACTCGGCCGGCTCGGACGCGGCGGTCACGACGCGCGTGGCGGGGAAGATGTGGTTCGCCAGACCGGAGGGGAACTTCGTCGTCCCCGCAACGACTTCGACTTCGAATTCGAGTGGGCGGATCGGGCCTATGACAGGATCAGGGCGGGAGACGACGACATCGCAGCGATCGCCGAGACCGCCCGCCCGTACGGTTTCACCCCCGACGACATCGCCGCGATCAAGAACCACGTGTTCCGCGACGAACACCTACTCGACTCGTACGGGGAAAGCACCTTGGCCCGCTTCGACGCCAATCCGCGGATGGCGGAGGCGTGGCAGCGGCTCGCCGACGGCAATCCACATCCGGCCGACATCGACCTACTGCGACACGAGCGGTACGAGGCCGAATTCATGCGAACTACCGGGGATTCGAGTTATCAACGCGCGCACGCTGCCACGATCGACGCCGGCTACACGTGGGATCCTGAAGCCGCGGCCAGGGACGGCGTCGGCTATCAGCGAAGGGACTGACGAGTGCGCGGCGAATACCAGGAGTACTGGCAATGACCGCTTCGATAGGGATTTGGGCTCAGGGCGATGCGGCCGGGGACCTTGTGCTGTACCGGTGGGAGGCCGATCAGGACCGTGGCTTTGTGACGTTCGAGGTGCCGACACGCAGGTTCCGCCCGTCCGACGGCAACGGGCAGCCGATTGGGGATCTGCTGCTCGACGCGGTTTCCGGAGACACGAACGGGATGGCGGCCGGGGTGGACGGCCGGTTGTTCAGCCAGATAGCGGCGGCGATCCTGCGCGCTTACGCCCGCGCCGGCAAACCGCCGGCGACGGCGCACGCCTATTTCTACTGACCGGAGCGGCAAAACTGAGGCGGCTAAGGTTCCGGCCCTGACCGGACGGTGAGGCGGCCGAGGAGCCGGGCCACGTTCGAAGCCGGCGCGGCCCAGGATGTGGTCGGAGATCGCGCATGCGGACGGATTGAGGGATGCGTCATCCCGCCTTGCGGGGAATGAGGTTGGCGGCAGCGTCCGCGTTCGTTCGGCGCAGGTCGAGAGCGAAATCGGCTCTTGCTGTATCGAGGGTGAGCCGCGGCTCTATCCGCGAAGCGCAGCAGTCGTTAGTAGCCGACGGCGTAGACCGTCATGGGCGAGGAGGCCGTATCCGATCAGCTGGAGGACGTAAGTCTCAGGGTCAAGTCTGCCGCTCTTGACGCCCAGTACCGTTCAGCCGAGCAGGAAGTCGGCATGTCGCTGTGCGCCGAGCAGCGCTACCTGGGCAATCGCGTTGCCGTATGACCCGTAAGCGCTCCTTGTTCCCGGCGCAATGCCCGTTGCAGCCGTGGCATCAGTCGGCGAGTGGAGTGACTCGCGGAGATAGTCGGTCTTGGGCTTGTGCTTCATCAGGGAGGCTGTTGCGTGCTGGATGGCTCCGATGAGGCTGATGCTCGCGGCGGTGACGGTCGACGCGGCGAGGGCTGCTGCCGGTCAACGTCGATGGCACGTATCTGACACCGCAAGGGTGGTAGCAGCAATGGATCTCGGTTTCGCAGGCCAGGCAGTCCTCAGTACCGATTTCGGCTACACCGTCGCGCTGCAATTCGGCGGCGGTTACCAGGTGCATGTCGAGGTCCCACTCACGCTGCGGATCGACGGTCTCGACCGGGAAATCGAACCGGGCCGTAACGCGGACGCTTCCGCGGTGGCGCAATTGTCCGGCCAGGTCGTGTCGGTCGCCCGCGCCGACGACTCCGGCGGCCTGCGCATCCAGTTCGCCGGCGGGACGCGGCTGGTGGCCACGCCGGACAGCGCCTTCGAAGCGTGGACGGTCGCCGGCCCCGACGGCCTCAAGGTGGTCTGCGGCCCTGGCGGCGAGTTGTCCGTCTGGTCGCCTCGACAGTCGTGATCCATCACAACGCAAGCGAGCCTCCGGTGGTCGAACCGCGGCGGACCAGCTATCGCCACCAGAAACGAACGACCACGTCGTTGCCCAGCGCGTCGTCTGCCACGGGAAATGCCACGAGCTTTCGTCAGCGTGGCCACTTCGCTCACCCAACAGGGCGTAGGCCAGTACGTCGTCTGGTGACGTAGCGGCCTACCGATCTCCGGCATCAAGCTGAGTACCGGCGTGAGGAGGGCAGATGGTCGGTACGAGCGGGGCGTCGACCCGCGTGCTCGCTCCGGATCCGGCGGACGCGCGGGCTGTCCGGGTGCTGGCCGGCGGCGCGTTCGACCGCAGCAGCTGCCATCAGCTCACGACCGCCGTCAGGGGTGCTCTGAGTGTCGGCTCGCCCCACATCGTCGTCGACGTCGAGCACGTCACCTTGATGGACTCGGCCAGCATTCGTGCCCTGCTCGCCTGCCGCGGCCTCGCCCTCGCGGCCGGTGGCAGCCTGCGCGTCGCCAACGACAGCGGGATCGTCGCCCGGGTTCTGGACATCACCGATGCACGGCGGCTGTTGTGCCCGCCTGACTCGACCGATTTGGTCGCGGCTGTCCGCCCGGCTCCGCAGCGGGGTCCGTTGTCTGCGGACTCAGCCCAGGCGGTGGTGGCCGAGGTGATCCGAACGTCGGAGTCGCTGCTCGGCCACGCCTATGATCTTGTCGCCGTATCACGCGAACTCATGAACCGCCTCGCCGCCAACCGTAATGCCGGCGGTACCGGGACCCCCGAATGACCCGGAGTACGTGTCATGGTCGACGATGGCAGCGGGGTCGCGGGCCGGCCGACGGGCGATTTTCGCCCGGTTCCGCCGCGCAGACCCACATCACAGCCGGCGCCTGCGACTTGCGGCTCCACGACCCGGAAGCCCGATCACTGCGCACCGCCTGAGCTGCTCGACCACCTCGCCGAGTCACCGACTGCCGCTGACCACCCCGAAGGTGTAGCACCCCTGTTCAGGGGTAGTCCGAGCGGCGTCGGCCGGCACGCGACGGGGCCCCGGCGAGGCGGACAGGGGAGTCATCAGTGACCGGCAAGGTACGGGAGTTCCTGGCTGAACATCGCGATGCGATGGTCGCCGAACTGGCGGATTGGGTACGGGTGCCGTCCGTCGACGGGGTCCCGGAACACTCCATTGATCTTCGACGGTCGGCGAACTGGCTCGCGGCGGCCCTGCGCCATACCGGCTTTCCCACGGTTGAGGTCTGGGACACCGAGGGTGGCCCGGCGGTGTACGGCGAATGGTGCGCCGAACCCGGCGCTCCTACGGTGCTGATCTACAGCCATCACGATGTGCGTGCCGCGAAGGACGAGGAGTGGGACGAGACGGCGCCGTTCGAGCCGAAGGAGCGGGACGGCTACCTCTACGGTCGTGGCGCCTCGGACGCGAAAGGGCAGGTGCTGGCACACGTATGGGGCCTGCGCGCCCACCTGGCCGCCGGCGGCCGCCGGCATCCGGCGGTGAACGTGAAGCTGCTGGTGGAGGGCGAGGAGGAGACCGGGTCGGCGCACCTGCGGCAACTGCTGGACGAGAATCGGGAGCGGCTGCGCGCCGATCTGATCATCTTCTCCGACACCCTGATGTGGCGCGCCGATCATCCGGCGGTGTGCCTCAGCATGCGCGGCACCATGCTCGCGCAGCTGGAGGTCCTGGGCCCGCTGCAGGATGTGCACAGCGGGGCGGTGTCCGGGCCGGCGCCCAACCCGATCTTCGAATTGAGCCGGCTCCTCGCCCAGTTGCACGACGAAAAAGGCCGCGTGACCGTGCCCGGCTTCTACGACGACGTCGTCGAGCCCTCGCCGCGGTTCCGCGATGAACTGGCCGCCCTGCCATACACCGATGCCGACTGGCTCGAGCGGTCGAAAACGCGCAGCGTGGGCGGCGAGGCCGGATACACCGTCCTGGAGCGCCTGTGGACCCGTCCCGCGATCGAGGTGACCAGCGTGATCGGCGGTGACCCGATCGGACCGTCGCGAGCGGCCGTGCCGTCGGTCGCCACCGCCGACCTGAGCATTCGATACGTACGTGACCAGACCGGCGCCGGCATCGCCGAACAGCTGCGGCACTGGGTCGCCGACACGATCAGCGACCGGTTCGAGTACCGCTTGACCGTGCCCGCCGACGACGCGCAGGACCCGTACCGCACCCCGGACGACCTGCCGGCGGTTGCGGTCCTGGCCGAGGCCATGCGCGAGGGCTTCGGGCGTCCCGCCGGACGGATGGGCAACGCCGGCGGCGGCCCGGCGGTCTGGCTGTCGCACAGCGTCGGCGCGCCGGTGGTGTTCTTCGGTACCGGTCTGCCGGAGGACCGCTGGCACGACAGCAACGAGCGCGTCTCGATCGACGTGCTGCTGGCCGGCGCGGCCACCCTGGCCGCCTTCTGGGACCGGCTTCCGTCAGCGTGACCGTCCCGCTACGCCAGGTGCTTCGCGCGCCGCGTTCGGAGCCGTCTGCTCGAGTACGCCGAGGTTGCCCAGCAGCCCGGAGATCTCCAGGACTTGGAAGACGTGCAGGTGCACGCGGGGCATCGAAAGCCGGCAGCCGGCCCGCTCGGCGAGCTTGCGGCAGGTGAGCAGGGCGCGGATGCCGGCGGAATCGAGGAAAGTCAGCCGAGTGGCGTCGATGCTGATCGTTGCCGGCGCGTACCGTTGCACCACGTCGGCGACGCCGGACAGGAGGTATTCGCTCTCGTCGCGGTCCAGCTCACTGACCAGGCTCACCCGGATCGAACCGTCCGCGGCTTGTTCGACGCCATCGATGCGCAACTGCGATGCGGATTGACCGAAAGGCACGGAAAGGCTCCTTCCGAGCAGGCTCAGCATGCCGCCAACTCTTGACGTAGCCTGTCTCTCTTCGGGTAAACGTCGTCGGGCTGGTTGGACGGCGGCGAGTCACAACGCCCAGATGACCGGCTGAAGCGGTCAGCCAAGCTTCCCGTCAGCCACAGACTGCGGTGGTGCGGCGCTCGGTCGGCCACCGCCTGACCGCTTCACGGCGTGTTCCCGCAGCACCGATGCCGCACGGTTGGCCCGCTCGGCCTCCGCCCGGTAGCCCTGCGCCGCCGCGGCGTCGTTCGCCGTCGTCGACTGCCGCACCAGCTCCTCGATAACCATGGCCTTCTCTTGCAGGGCGCTGACCGCGGTCCAGATCGCCTCCTCGATCCTGTCGTCGCGGATCGCAAGCAGCGACTGCGGCGAGTACGAGTGGCCGATGTGACAAACGTAGTGGGCGGCCAGGCCGGTGCGCACCAGGTACATGCCGCCCGTGCACTCCGGGCAGCCGAGCGCGACCGGTTGACCACGATCGGGGGTGCTCGATGCGCCGTACGCGATCATGTCGGTCTCCCAGATCAGGGGGTCCGGCGGCCGGATCTCGGCCGTGACCGGTTTGCCGGCCGTTTCGGCGATGGAGTCGCCGAGGTCAACAGCCGAGGCCGTCACCGCATCGGGCACGACGCGGAGCGCGGCTTCCGGCATGCTGGGGAAGCGGGCCTCGGCGGGGTCCTGCACCAGAGCGATCCCGCCCGCCGCGGCGATGGCGGCCAGGCCCGCCGCGCCGTCGTCCAGGCTGCCCGACAGCACCATTCCGATCACCCGCGGACCGCACCACCGCGCCGCAGAGCGGAACAGCGCGTCCACGGCCGGACGCACCCGGTTCTGCCGCGGGGCGCCGCTGAGCCGCATGACGTCACCTTCGTCCACGATGAGATGCCGGTCCGGCACGGCCACGTGAACACAGCCCGGTTCGAGCCGGGTGTCGTCCACGGCGGCCCGCACCGGCAACGCGCACGACGAAGCCAGCGAGTCGGCCAGCCCGGCCCGCGCCCCCGGCGCCACATGCAGGGCCACCAACACGGTGGCCGGCAGGTCGGCCGGCAATTGTGCCAACGTCTGGGCCAATGGCCTGTGCGAGCCCGCGGACCCGCCGATCACAACCACATCCCGACGCATGTCGTCTTCCGCCTCTCAGCCGGCCGACGGCCTTCCCGATCTGGAGCCGACCAAACGTCGTCGCGTCAGGAGGCGGAGATTCGACGCGAACACCGACCTCGACGATCAGGCCCTAGCCCGTCCAGCGAAGCGCGAGGGGTTGCCGGTCGAGCAGCCGTTGCCGGGCCCGCTCGGCCGCGGCGCGTGCGGCCTCGGCGAACTGGGCGTGCATTTCCGCGTCGGCCTGCCGCTCCGCGGCGCGGCTGCGGGCGCCCATGGCGTACGCGAGGAGGGCTTGTGGCTGTTGCTGGACGGTGTCGGCGGGCTGGTCCACGTCGTCATCGGAATACGCGCGGTCCGACCAAGCAACCTTGCCGGGTTTGTCGCTTCGTTTCGAGGGTGCAATGATCGCATCGCGGGTACCGCGAGCCCCGCCTTGGCGAAAGGCCTCGGCCTGGTTCACCCAAGCGGTGGTTCGCCGCGGGCGGAGAGTGGTGGATTTCGCTCCGAGGGTAGATGCTGCGTATTTGGCGGCGGGTCGACCGTCGCGTCCGCAGTCGGTTCTTCGGGAGGCGACGCTCGGTGACCGAAGCTGGCCTGCATCCGCCCGAGCGGTCGGCAATCTCCTCCGCGGTCGAGGACGAGATCACCGAGTTCATGCGGCAGACGTTCGTCGGCACACGTTCACGGTTCGCGCGTACGAGCGACGAGGCGCGGTTCTCGGTGCAGACCAGCCAGCTGCCGGTCATCGCCGGTGATCGCATCCGCAGCACCCTGGACTACACCCAGACGACCGACCCGTTCGGCTACTGGTTGTTCTTCGTGGTGCACGGGGGCCGGGTGCGGATCACGACGCCCACCGAGGGCGATCTCGAGCTGCCGCCGGGCGCGGCTGCCGTGTGCCCGGTCGGCGTTCCGGTCGGGTTCGCCATGCATGACATCACCCTCAGCGTGCTGAGGCTGCCGTTGCAGCGGCTCGACCAGATAGGTGAGGAAGCATTCGACATCCCCGCCGGGCAACTACGCCTGGACGGGGTGCGGCCGGTGTCGACGGCGATGCAGCGCTATTGGCGAGCCGTGGTCCATCTCGCCAACGGCGCGCTGCTGGACGACCCTTCGCCGATGGCGTCGCCGCTGGTCGCCGAGGAGATGACCCGCAACGTGGCGATCGCCGCGCTGCACACCTTCCCGAACGCCGCCATCGTTCAGCCCTACCTGCGCGGAGCCGGTCCGGTCGCCCCGGCCGCGCTGCGCCGGGCCGTGGCCTACATCGACGCCAACGCCGACCGCCCGGTGACCCTCTCGCAGATCGCGGCGGCGGCCGGTACGGGCGCTCGCGCGCTGCAGTACGCGTTCCGCAGTCATTACGGCACCACGCCGATGGGCTACCTGCGCCGGGTCCGGCTGGAACACGCCCATCGGGAGTTGCAGGCCGCCGACCCCACGCAGGGCGCGACCGTCCACGCGATCGCCGCCCGGTGGGGCTTCGCCAAGCCCGACCGGTTCGCCGCGGCGTACCGGGAGGCGTTCGGGGTTCTGCCGAGCCACACGTTGCGTTCGTGACATGAGGAGGGACGCCGGACGAACCTAATCGGACGGCCGGTCCAGCCGGCGATGGGACGAGGCGAGCAGGGCGTTGGCGCGTTGCAGACGTACATCGGCGCGCTGGAGCGCTGCTGCCGCACTGCGACGTAGCTCGTCGGCGCGTTGGACCGCGGTGCGCGCGAAGGTCGCCGCCGGCGTCGGTGGCGTGGCGCGCTCCGCCTCGTCCGTCTGTCGTCCGGGCTCACTGTCGCCGGCGAGATGCTGGGCTGTGCGGTCCGGTGCCGGCACGGTCGTCCCCTTTCGACTGCGGTAGCGGGTCTGCTTCGGTGTTAACGTGCGGGGATGGCCACGCCATCACCGGCGCATCCACGGCAGGTCGACAAAGGCCCGCACGTGCAGCTGTCCGCAGCGGGACCGCGCCCGGTGATCGGGTTCGTCGATGACGAGCCCGACCTGGTCATGATGAGCGCCGACTACCTGATCCGGGACGGCTTCTCGGTGGTGACGGCCGCCGACGTGCGTGGCGCCGCGGCGCTGGTGCGCGCGCATCCCCTGGATCTGCTGGTTCTCGATCTGATGCTGCCCGACGGCAGCGGGCTGGACCTGCTGCGCGGCGTCATCGCCGGGCGGCACCTACCGGTGATCATCCTTACCGGTCGGGCCGAGGAGCACGAACGGGTGGTCGGTCTGGAACTGGGCGCCGATGACTACGTGGTCAAACCGTTCTCGCTGCCCGAGCTCGGGGCGCGGATCCGGGCGGTGCTGCGCCGGGCCCGGTCGGCGAGCGCCGGGGCGGTGCACCGCGTCGGCGCCCTGGCGGTCGACACCCGGTCACGGCAGGTGAACGTCGAGGGCCGGGCCGTCGCGCTCACGGCGCTGGAGTTCGACCTGCTGGCCACCTTCGCCGCCGCACCCCGGCAGGTGTTCAGCGCCGGGCAACTGCTGACCGAGGTGTGGGGCCCGGCCTCCGAACGACGCGACCACTCCGCGGTCGCCGAGCACGTTTACCGGCTGCGCCGCAAACTCACCCGGGCCGGCGCGGCCCAGCCGCGGATCGTCACCGTCCGCGGTGTCGGCTACCGTCTGGACCCCTGAGCCAGGCGAGGAGGTTGCCCGGCATGACGCCGACGCTGAACTACCAGCGATTGTTCGATGCGCTGCCCTCGCCGTACCTGATCATGACGGCGGACTTCACCATCGTCACCGTCAACGACGCCTACGCCACCGCCACCATGATCGACCGGGAGGCGGTGGCCGGGCGACCGATGTTCGAGGTGTTCCCCGACAACCCCGACGACCCGAGCGCCGACGGGGTCCGCAATCTGCGCCGATCCCTGCAGACCGTGGTGGACACCGGCCGGTCCGACGCCCTGGCCCTGCAGCGCTACGACGTGCGCGCTCCGGACGGGACGTTCGTGCAGCGTTATTGGAGCCCGGTCAACACACCGCTGCTGGCCGAGGACGGCACTGTCGCCTTCATCGTGCACCGGGTCCAGGACGTCACCGACCTGGTCGAACTGCGCCGCGCCGGCGACGCGCACGAGCAGGCCGCCGCCGCGCTGCGGACCCGCGTCGACCAGATGGAAGCCGACCTGTTCACGCGCGGCCGGGAACTGCAGGACACCAACCGCCAACTGCAGCAGGTCAACGCCGAGCTCGCCGCCACCAGCGCCGCCCTCCGGGCGCAGCAGCAGGCCAAGGACCGCTTCATCGCGACCCTCTCCCATGAGCTGCGCAATCCTCTCGCCTCGGCCCGGGCCGCCCTGGACGTGCTCACCCTCGACATCCCCGAGCACCCGGCCCGGGCCGTGCTGGACCGGCAACTGACCGCGCTGACCCGCATGACCGACGATCTGCTCGACGCCGCCCGCACCATCACCGGCCGGTTGCGCACCACCCGCCGCCCGCTCGACCTGCGGCGTCTGGTGGCCGCAACCGTCCGCGACGCCGACGCCATACGGATCGCCCGCACCGGGGACGCGCCCGCCATCCGGCTGGTGCAGCCGGACACCGACGTCCTCGTCGACGGCGACGCGGTCCGGCTCGCGCAGATGCTGACCAACCTGCTCGACAACGCCCACAAACACACACCCGCCGGCACCGCGATCACCGTTGAGCTGACCGCCGCCGACGGCCACGCCCGTATCGACGTCCACGACGCCGGCGCCGGCTTCCCGCCCGAGAGCTCCGCGAGCCTGTTCGACCCGTTCGTCCGCGCCGGCACGTCCGCGCAACGCACTCCCGCCGGGCTCGGCCTTGGCCTGGCCGTCGTGCGAGGCATCGCCGAGACCCACGACGGCACCGCCACCGCCCATAGCGATGGCCCCGGCACCGGCGCCACGTTCACCATCCGCCTGCCGCTGACCCGGCGGCCCGTCACCGACCAGCAAGCGGCCGACCCGCCGCCCCGTCCCCCACTGCGGATCCTGTTCATCGATGACAACGACGACCTCGCCGCCATGTACCACCGTCTGCTCACCGAACGCGGTGACACCGTCACCATCGCGACCACCGCGGACGCCGCACTGAGCGCCGCCCGCCGCACGCCCTACGACCTCATCCTGTGCGACCTGACCCTCGACGCCGACAACGACGGCTACACGGTCGCCCGCCGGTTACGCCGCAGCCGCACCCACCGCCATACCCGCCTGATCGCCGTCTCCGGTTTCACCGCCGACACCGACCGCGCCCGCAGCCGCGCCGCCGGCTTCGACGCGCACCTGCCCAAACCTCTCGACCCCGCCGACCTCGAGCAGCTACTCGCCACTTGGACCCACAACTGGACACGGCCCCTCGAACCCTCAGGCGTCTGCTAGTTTCGGAGAGGTCTCCACTAGCACGAGGAGGGGCATGGTCCGCTCGGACGCCCGCGAGAACCGGGCTCGCATCCTGGCCGCCGCGCGCCAGGCTTTTGCCGAGGACGGCGACACGTCGATGAACCAGATCGCACAGCGCGCCGGTGTCGGCCCGGGCACCCTCTACCGCAACTACCCCTCCCGCGAGGCGCTCATCCTGGAGATCTATCAGGAGGAGGTCGACCGGCTCGCCGGCTCGGTGTCCGAGCTGCTCGCCACGCTGCCCCCGCTCGAGGCGCTACGGCGGTGGACGACCGAGCTGGTCGATGGGATGCGTACGAAGCACGCCCTCGGCGCCGCCCTCAGCCCGGACGCGCACCGGTCGATAACCGAGCAGACCTACGGCCCGGTGATCGCCGCGATCACGCGGCTGCTCGACGCCGGCAAGCACGACGGCAGCATCCGCGCCGATGCCGATCCCGGTGACTTCCTGCAGTTCACGGGCGCACTGTGGCGGGCCTCCCCGGACCGTACGGGACCCATGCTCGGCCTGATCCTCGACGGCTTGAACACCGCGTCCAAATAAGTGGAGACGTCTCCCTTGACTAACCGGAGACGTCTCCAATACCGTGGGAGTCGCGCGAAACGGACAACCCACGGAGGGCGAAATGGCAGACGTATTGGTGACCGGCGGTTCGGGTTACATCGGCAGCTGGTGCACGCTGGCGCTGCTCCACGCCGGCCACTCGGTGCGCACGACGGTGCGCGACCTGGCCCGCGAGCCTCAGGTGCGCGCGATGCTGGCCCGCGGCGGAGCGAGCCCGGAGGCCAAGGTGACGGTGGTGCGAGCCGACCTGCGGAGCGACGAGGGCTGGCGTGCGGCGGTGACTGGCTGCGACACGGTGCTGCACGTCGCGTCGCCCACCCTGACCCGGCCGCCGCGCAACGACGACGAGATGGTCCGCCCGGCCATCGACGGGACCCGGCGGGTGCTGCGCGAGGCCCGTGCCGCGGGCGTCCGGCGCGTGGTCATGACCTCGGCCATCGGCGCCATCGCCTACGGGCACCCGCCGCGCGACACCCCGTTCACCGAGCATGACTGGACGAACGTGGACGCCGGCATCGGGCCCTACCAGAAGTCGAAGACGCTGGCCGAGCGGGCGGCCTGGGATTTCGTCGCGGGCGAGGGCCGCGGGCTCGAGCTGGCCACGGTCAACCCGACCGCCGTGCTCGGCCCGATCCTCGGCCCCGACTACTCGCCGTCTCTCTACGGCATCGCCCGCATGCTGGACGGGTCGATGTCGGCGCTGCTCAAGTTCGCCACCGGCTACGTCGACGTACGGGACGTCGCGTCCCTGCACCTGCTGGCGATGACCGAGCCGGCCGCCGCGGGCGAGCGGTTCATCGCCACCGCCGGCCACAGCCTGTGGCAGCGTGACGTCGCCGCCGTGCTGCGCGAGCGTCTCGGTGAGCGGGCGGCCAAGGTGCCGACGCGCGAGATGCCGCTGTGGGTCGCGCGCGCCCTGGCCCGGGTCAACCCTCAGATGCGCGCCCTGCGGATGCTGCTGGGCCGCAACCTCGACGCCACGTCGGCCAAGGCCGAGCGCCTGCTCGGGTGGAAGGCCCGCCCGATCGAGGACACCATCGCCGAGACGGCCGAGAGCCTAATCGGCGGGCAGCTCGACCGTCACGCGTAGGCCGCCGCCGGCCCGCGAGGCGATGGTCAGCGTCCCGTCGTGGGCCTTGACGATGCTCTTGACGATCGCCAGCCCCAGGCCCACGCCCGCCTGATCGCCGTGGATGCGGCTGGTGCCGCGCTGGAACGGCTCGGCGAGCGTCCCGACCAGGTCCGGAGCGAGGATCGCACCGGTGTTCTCGACGACGAGAGACACCCTCCCGGCCGCGATCCCGGTCGTAACCCGTACGGTGCCCCGATCGTCGAGATTGTGGACGATCGCGTTGTGCACCAGGTTCATGGCCATCTGCATCAGCAGCGCGCGCGATCCGGTGGTGAGGACCACCTCGCCGGCCGTCTGGACGGTCACGCCGTTCTTCTCGGCCAGGGGCAGCAGCGTCTCGGTGGCCTCCTCGGCGACCAGCGACAGGTCGACCGGCTCGGGCGTGAACGACCGCTGGTCGGCCCGGCTGAGCAGGAGCAGCGCCTCGGTCAGGTCGATCGCCCTGGTGTTGATGACCTGCAGGCGACCGACCAGCTCGCCGGTGACCCGGGTCGGGTCCCGGTGGGCGAGATCGAGCAGGGACCGCGTGATCGCCAGCGGGGTGCGCAGCTCGTGCGACGCGTTGGCGGCGAACCGCTGCTGCTCGGCGACCTGCGCCTCGAGCCGGTGGAGCATGCCGTCGAAGGCGTCGGCGAGCTCGCGGAACTCGTCGTGCGGGCCGTTCAGCCCGATCCGGTGGGAGAGCGATCCGGTCGCGGCCTTGCGGGTCGCGTCGGTGATGCGGCCCAGCGGCGCGAGCATGCGGCCGGCCAGGACCCAGCCGCCGACCAGGCCGAAGACCAGCAGGAACGCCAGCACGGCGATCGCCCTCGGCGCGAAGACGTGCAGGAGGTTGGAGCGGATCGGGAAGACCCCGTTGAGCGGATCGGCGGAGACGATGAGCGCCCGGTCGGGCACATAGCGCAGCAGGAACACCCACACCGCGGCGAGCAGCAGGCCGCCCGCCACCATCAGGAAACCGGCGTAGCTGAGGGTCAGTTTGAGGCGGACGCTCACTCCGAGCCTCCGATGGCGACGGTGTCGATGCGGTATCCGACCCCGGCCACCGTGGCGATGATCCCGGGCGGGCCGAGCCGCTTGCGCAGGGCCGAGACGGTGATGCGTACGGCGTTGGTGAACGGATCGGCGTTCTCGTCCCAGGCGCGCTCCAGCAGCTCCTCGGCACTGACCACCCCGCCCTCGGCCGCGACCAGCACCTCGAGTACCGCGAACTGTTTGCGGGTCAGCGCCACGTACCGGCCGTCGCGGTACACCTCCCGGCGGAAGGGGTCCAACCGCAGGCCGGCGATCTCGCGTACGGGAGGCCGGTGATGTGCGCGACGCCGGTCGAGCGCCCGGAGTCGCAGCACCAGCTCCTGGAGCTCGAACGGCTTGGTGAGGTAGTCGTCGGCGCCGAGCTCGAAGCCGGATGCCTTGTCGTCGAGCCGGTCGGCCGCGGTGAGCATGAGGATCGGCATGCCGGTGCCGGCGGCGACGATGCGCTTGGCGATCTCGTCACCGGACGGGCCGGGGATGTCGCGGTCGAGGACGACTATGTCGTACGCGTTGATGCCCAGCAGTTCCAGAGCGGTGTCGCCGTCACCGGCGATGTCGGCCGCGATCGCCTCCAGCCGCAGGCCGTCGCGAATGGCCTCGGCCATCCAGGGCTCGTCCTCGACGATCAATACACGCACGCACGATTTTAACGGGCCGGCACATATCGCGGGCGTATCGGAAAGCGCATACGGGGCGGCAACGCCCGGCCGCCTTGACTGAGTGCCATGAGTCGCAAACTACGACCGATGGCGGCCCTGATCATGGTCGCCCTGATCGGCGCCGGCTGTTCGAGCAGGAATTCCGGCGGTGACGACGCCGCCGGCCCGCGCGCGCAGGGCGTGAAGTTCGCCCAGTGCATGCGCGACAACGGCGTCACGAACTTCCCCGACCCAGACGCGGACGGCGAGCTTACCGCCGACGGCGTGGCCAACAACTCGTCGGTGGACACCAGCACGCCGACATGGCAGAAGGCGATGGACGCGTGCCGGGATCTGGAGCCGGCCGGGTTCACCGGTCACAAGCGGACGGCCGCGCAGCAGCAGAGCGCCCTGAAGTTCGCCCAGTGCATGCGCGACAACGGGATCAAGGACTTTCCGGATCCGGAGCCGGACGGCGCCCTGATCGACACCAACCGGATCCCGTCCGCGGCGGGCCGGGGCGCCAAGGAGATACCCGGCTTCGAGGCCGCCTCGACCAAATGCAAGGACTTCGCCGCGGGCGCCCTGGACGGACCGAAGTGAGGCGGAAGGTCTGGCTGAGCGCGGCGGCCGGGATCCTGGTCGTGATCGGCGTGGTGGCCGCGACGTCGGGCCCGAGACCGGCGGCCGCGCGGGAGCAGCCGGCCACCACGGCGAAGGTCACAAAGGGCAAGCTGACGGCCCGGATCTCCCTGTACGGGACCCTGACCTACCGTGGGCGGCCGGACGGCTCGCCGTACCCCGTGATCAATCAGGCCGCCGGCATCTACACCAGGCTGCCGGCCGAGGGCGACAAGGTCGGCTGCGGCGACGTCTTCTACCGGGTCGACGACAAGCCGGTGCTGCTGCTGTGCGGCGACGTTCCGGCCTACCGTGACCTGCACGAGGGCGATGCGGGCAACGACGTACGCGAGCTCAATGCCAATCTGCGGCGGCTCGGTCACGATGCCGACGGCGGCGACCACTTCACCGGGAGGACGCGGGCGGGTCTGGCCGCGCTGCAGCGCGCCAAGGGCGCGGAGGCCACCGGGAAGCTCACCCTCGCGGGCGCGATCTTCCTTCCCGAGCCGGTACGCGTCGCCCAGCTGACCGGCACACCGGGTGGACCGGCCCGGGCCGGCACGCCGGTCGCCCAGGCCACCTCCGACACGCTCGAGGTGCAGGTCGCCCTCGACCCCGCGCAGCAGACCGAGGTGCACAGGGGCGCCCGCACGCAGATCACCCTCCCCGGCGACCGGTCGGTGCCCGGCCGGGTCGACCGCCTGGGCCGGGTCGCCCAGGTACCGGCCGGGCACGAGCAGGACGCCGGCGCCGCCACCATCCCCGCCTACATCAGCCTCGACAGTCCCGGGAAGGCGGGCGGGCTCGACCGGGCGCCGGCCCGGGTGGACATCACGACCACGGGCGTGGACAACGCGCTCAGCGTCCCGGTCACCGCGATCGTCGGCAAGTCGGGCGGCGGGTACGCGGTCGAGGTCGTCCGCGCCGGCGGCCGCCGCGAACTGGTCGCGGTGCGGCTCGGCCTCTTCGACACCGCGGGCGGCCGGGTGCAGGTCAGTCCCGGTGCGGGCGACCTCGGCGAAGGCGACGACGTGGTGGTGCCGTCGCTGTGAGCGAATCGGTTCTGGAGTTGAATGCAGTGACCAAGGTCTACGGGGAGCAGCCGCCGGTGCCCGCCCTGCGGGGCGTGTCCTTCTCCGTCGCGCGCGGCGAGCTGGTGGCGATCGTCGGGCCCTCCGGGTCGGGCAAGTCCACGCTCCTGCACATCATGGGCACCCTGGAGCGGCCGAGCAGCGGCGTGGTCCGGATCGGCGGGGTCGACGCGGCCCGGCTGAGCGACCGCGAGGTGTCTCTGCTGCGGGCCCGCGAGATCGGCTTCGTCTTCCAGCAGTTCTTCCTGGCCGAGCACGCCACGGTACGGGAGAACGTCGCCGACGGTCTGCTCTACGCCGGGGTTCCGGCCGCCGAGCGGCGCCGGCGCGCGGACGAGGCGCTCGACCGGGTGGGCCTCGCCGGGCGCGCCACGTTCAAGCCGGCCAAGCTCTCGGGCGGCGAGCGACAGCGGGTGGCGATCGCCCGGGCACTGGTCGGGCGGCCGGCGATCGTCCTCGCCGACGAGCCGACCGGCAACCTCGACAGCGTCACCGGCGCATCGATCATGGAGCTGATCCACGAGCTGAACGCCGCCGGCGCGACCATCATCATGATCACGCACGACGCCGCCCTCGCCGACCGCCTGCCTCGCCGGATCCGGCTGCTCGACGGCCAGGTGGTTGCCCGATGAGCGCCCGGTTGCGGCCGGAGGACGCCCTGCGGGTGGCGAGCGTCGGCCTGCGCGCCCGCCCCCTGCGGGCGGCGCTATCCGCGCTCGGGATCGCGATCGGGACGGCCGCGATCGTGGCCGTTCTCGGGTTGTCCTCGTCCTCGCAGGCCGGGCTCCTCGCGCAGATCGACCGGCTCGGCACCAACATGCTGACCGCCGAGTCCGGGCAGAGCCTGACCGGTGGGCCGGCGACGTTGCCGGTCGAGGCGCCGGCCCGGATCACCCACCTGAGGGACGTCGAACAGGTGGCACACACCGCCCTGATGACCGACGACAAGGTCTACCGCAGCTCGATGGTCCCGGCCGCCAACACCGGCGGCCTCCAGGTGCGAGCGACCAGCCTCAATCTGCCGTACGTCCTGCGCACTGCCGTCGCCCGCGGCAGCTGGCTCAACGAGGGCACCGCCGCCGAGCCGGTCGCGGTGCTCGGTGCGGTCGCCGCCCAACGGCTGGGCATCGAGCGCGTCCACCCCGACCAGCGGATCTGGCTGGGCGGCCAGTGGTTCAACGTCGCCGGGATCCTGCAGCCCGCGCCGCTGGTGCCGGACGTCGACAACAGCGCCCTCGTCGGGTACCCGGCCGCCCGGAAGTACCTGGGTGACGCCGTTCCGCCCAGCTCGATCTACGTCCGGGCCGCCATCGATCACGTCGCGGCGGTGCAGTCGGTGCTCGCCCAGACGGCCAAGCCCGGGGCGGCGAACGAGGTCAACGTCAGCCAGCCGTCGGACGCGCTGACCGCCCGGGCCGCCGCGGCCGGGGCGTTCGACAGCCTCTTCCTGGGGCTCGGGGTGGTGGCGCTGATCGTCGGGGCCGTCGGGGTCGCCAACATCATGATCATCTCGGTGCTGGAGCGCCGCTCCGAGATCGGCCTGCGCCGCGCGCTCGGCGCGACCGAGGGCCAGATCCGCACCCAGTTCCTCGCCGAGTCGATCCTGCTCGCCGTGATCGGCGGCGTCGTCGGGGTGCTGGCCGGCGTGGCGGCGACGGCGATCTACGCCGCGGCGAAGGGCTGGGCCGTCGTGATACCGGTCGAGGCGTGGACCGGCGGCATCGCCTCGGCCGTCCTGATCGGCGCGGGCGCCGGACTGCTGCCGGCCGTCCGGGCCTCGCGAATGCCGCCCACCGTGGCGTTGCGGACGGTGTGAGCGGCTTCCGCCGGTGAGCTAGTAGCGGTCGCCGGTCGGCGCCGGCAGCTCGTTCAGCTCGGCCAGGTCGGTCTCGGAGAGCGTCACGCCGGCCGCGCCCGCGTTGTCGAGCAGGTACTTCGGGGTCTTCGTGCCCGGGATCGGGATCACCCGGTCGCCCTGTGCCAGCACCCAGGCCAGCGCCACCTGGGCCGGCGTCGCGCCGATCCGCGACGCCACCGCGCGCACCCGGCCGACGATCGCCAGGTTGGCCTCGAGGGCCTCGCGCTGGAAGCGGGGCAGTCGGCGGCGGAAGTCGTCCTCGGGCAGGTCGTCGAAGGAGGCGAAGCGGCCGGCCAGGAAACCGCGGCCGAGCGGCGAGAACGGCAGGAACGCGATCCCCTCGGCCGCGCAGTACGGCAGGACCTCGGCCAACGCGTCCCGGGTCCAGAGCGAGAGCTCCGACTGCACCGACGCCACCGGGTGCACGGCCTGGGCCCGCCGGATCTCGTCGACGGTGACCTCGGAGAGCCCGATCCGGCGGGCCTTGCCGGCCGCCACCGCCTCGGCCATCGCGCCCCAGGTCTCCTCGATCGGCACCTCCGGGTCGACCCGGTGCAGCTGGTAAAGGTCGACGTGGTCGGTGCCGAGCCGGCCCAGGCTGGCGTCGATCGACTCGCGGACGTACTCCGGCCGGCCGTTGCGGACCATCCCGGGCGAGTTGCCGCCGGGCGTCGAGCCCATCGCCGAGACCAGGCCGACCTTGGTCGCCAGCACGGCCCGCTCCCGGTGCCCGTCGGCGAGCGCCCGCCCGACCAGCTCCTCGTTGGTGTGCGGCCCGTAGACGTCGGCCGTGTCGATGAGCGTCATGCCCAGATCCAGGGCCTGCCGGATGACCCGGATGGAGGTGTCGTCGTCGCGCGCGGCCCCCATGTCGTACGCGTGCGTCATGCCCATGCACCCCAGGCCGATGACGCCCACCTCGGGCCCGCCGTCACCCAGCGTCGTGTTCCGCATCTCCGGTCCTTTCGTCACGGTCACGCCTCCGCAACCACCAGATAGAACGTGAAGCCGGCGACGAGCGGTCCGCGCTCGAGCCGGGCGAGCCAGGCCCGCGCGTCTCCCTCGTCCAGCACACCGGCCTCGATCGCGCGCTGCGAGTTGCGCCGCAGGCCGAGCATCCGATCGGCCGTCTCGAACTCCTGGAACATCACCGGAACCGGAATGACGTGCCGCACCGCGAACCCCGCGGCCGCGCAGAGCCGCGGCAACTCACGCCCGATGGTCGGGTTACGCACGCCGCCGGCCGAAAACCCGGCAAATCCGCGGCTGTACGCGAGATCCTCGTCGCCGACGGCCAAGGTGTCCCAATCCGGCTCGGCCATCCCGAAGAGCCCGCCCGGCCGCAGCACCCGGCGCACCTCGGCGATGGCCGCCGCCGGCGACTCGACGTGCTGGAGCATCCGGTCGGCCCGGGCCCGATCGACCGAGCCGGACTCCAGCGGAAGGTCGTGGATGTCACCCTCGCGCACCGACACCCGCGGGTCGTCGGCGAAGCGCCGGCGGGCCTCGGCCAGCATCGCCGGGTCGCGGTCGATGCCGAGCACGAGCCCGGTCTCGCCGGTCTCGTCGGCCAGCCGACCGAGATCGGTGCCCGGCCCGCACCCGATGTCCGCGACCGTCAGGCCGGGTCGCAGGTCGAGCAGGGCCACCGACCGTTGCTTGTAATCCGCACCGGCCGCGGTCGAGGCCGCGGCATCCATGTAGCTGATCTGATCCGGAGCGGTCACCGAATCAACATACTGAACGTCAGCTGATGTCGGGGCCGGTGAGAACCGCGTCCGGGTCGTCGACCAGCCGCCGCACGTCCCACATCCAGACCCCGCCCTTCCAGGTGGGCTCGAAGCCCAGCAGGTCGGTCATCACCCGCAGCATCTCGATGTCGCGGATCTGCGGGGTGAGCACGATCACGCCGGCCTTCCAGTACCGCAGGTCGGCGAGCGTCATCTCGCGGCGGGTGTCGCTGATCTCGGGGATCGGGTTGCCCTGCTTGATCGACGCCATCAGGCCGCTCGTCGGGCGCCACGGCGGCGAGAAGAGAGCCGTACGGTCGGCCGGGTTCAGCGGGTTCTGGTTGGGCAGCAGCGCGTACGCCCCGGCGATCCGCATGTCCTGCCCGGTCGCCGCGCTCCACCGGATCGGGTCCGGGTAGCTCGAGTCGGGCAGCGGCAGGGTCACCACGGTGTGGTCGTCGTCGACGTACTGCTTCCAGGCGCCGGAGGTGACGAACTCAGGGGTCGGCGTCATCGGGGCCGTCTTGAGTGGCGTCGGCGCCAGCGGCACGAGGGCCATCGCGACCGCCGTGATCATCGCCACCCGGACCGGGCCGCGGGCCGAGGGCTGGGCCCGGACCAGATCGATGGCGCGCTGCACGCCGAGCGCGAGCAGGATGCCCACGGCCGGCGCGATGGCCATCGCCCACCGGGTCGGCACGGCCGAGTTGAGCACCGGAACGCTGTGCAGAACCGCCCAGATGCCGGGTACGCCGGTGTTGACGCCGTTGAGGAAAATTCGCGGTCCGAGCGACATCGCCGCGAACAGGAGCGCGACCACGCCCAGCGCGACGACCGCGATCGTGCGTCGCATCCAGACGATCAGGCCGAAGAACAGAATGACCAGTCCCCAGCCGAAGAATGCGTTCTCTTCCTGCGGATTCTGGGCGATGCGCTCGGCCAGCACCGAGTTTCCGGCAACCGACCGGCTGGAATAGGCCGTGAACGAGCCGAGGTCGGCGCCGAAGTTACGGACGAACTGCGGCAGGCCGTGATAGCTCTGCGGCCCGAAAAACTGCACGGACAGGGGATAGGCAAGCGCCGCGACCGTGACCGCGGCCGTCACCGCCAGGCCGCGCAGGAATGCGCGCGCCTCACCCCGGTGCTGCTTGCGACGGGCGATCGCCATGATGGCGCAGAAGACGCCGAGCCCCACCGCGGTCATGAACAGGATCTCGAGGTTGATGAACGCCTGCCAGACCAGCAGGCCGGCGAGGACCAACCCGTTGCGCAGGGCCCGTCCCGGCTGGCGGAGCCGCAGCGTACGCCAGACGATCAGCGGCACCAGGAACTGCGAGACGATGTTCGGGTGACCGCCCGCGTGCGACACCATGCTCGGCGCGAAAGTGCAGAAAAGAGCACCGACCCAGGCCGCCAGCCGGGAACGCACGAACTGACGGGAAAGCACGAAATACCACGAGACACCGGTGAGCGCCAACGCGAGAGTGAGAAATACGTTGAACGCCACATGCGGCCCGAAGAGCAGGGTCACCGGCGACAACGGCAGGGAAACGGCCAGCACCGAGGTGTTGGCCATCATGTTCACCCCATCGGGGTAATTCATGCGATCCGAGAAGAACGGATAGGCGCCGTCGGAGAGGACTCGCGCGCCATGAGCGAGCATCCACTCGAAAAATGCCTGATCCTGCGGATCGTCGGCCGACTGATGATCTAGATTGAGCCACAACGGGGCGGTGATGTAGAGCGCTACAGCGACGAATGTCACTACCGCAAGAACGTCCCGCCAGTTGAGCCGGCGCCACACGCGCAGGCGGCGGGTGGGCTCCTGCTCCTGCTCAGGGGCCGCCTCGACATCGGGGACGACGGAGACCGGTGCGGTCGCCTCGACCTCCGTGTCCAGAGCCGCCAGCTCCGCGTCCAGGTCCCCCGCGCCGGTCACTTGACGGGGTGGCAGAACGTTCCCGCCGGCCGACTGGCCTGTCGAGTCAATACCCGTAATCGTCATAGCATCGGCGAGCCTAACCGAGGTTGGTAACGGTGTTGTGTCGAGCGGGCCATGCGTGATCGAGCCGATATGAACGTTGTATTCCGGGCATCCAGTGCTCCGGGCACAGGCACACCAACCTGCCGCAGTACCCCGTGCACCTATGTCTCAATCAGGCAAATAATGTGAGGGCGGGTGCCGCTCAACTTTCGGTTCAGCGCGCCGGATGGTTAACTCGTTCGGTCCCGCTGTCAGCTTCGATCGGCAAGACGAGGGAACCTTACTTATGGCAGACATCACTGGAGACCAGCGGATCCAGTCCGAAGTGCTCGAGGGCCTCGCCATGGCCGTGAACCACCGCCGGTGGTTCGTCGAGCTCGCGCTCCCGTACCTGGGGGACAACCCGATCGAGATCGGCAGCGGTCTCGGCGACTACGCGATCGAGTGGGCTGAGCACCTTCCGCGGTTCACGGCGACCGAAGCCGACCCCGACCGGCTCGTGCAGCTCAAGGAGCGCATGGCCGACTACCCGAACATCGACGTGCGTCAGATGCTCCTGCCGGCCGCCGACGCGGCCGGTGAGTACAGCGCCGCGGTGTCGTACAACGTGCTCGAGCACATCGAGGACCACGTCGGGGCGCTGCGCAGCATGGCCGAGCTGGTTCGCCCCGGTGGGCGGGTCATCCTCATCGTGCCGGCGTTCATGTTCGCGATGAGCCAGGTCGACATCGCCACCGGCCACATCCGCCGGTACACCAAGAAGACGATGCGCGCGGCCATGAGCGAGGCCGGCCTGCAGATCGAGAAGCTGCACTACGCCAACGCGCTCGGCCTGATCGGCTACTACGGCGCCACCAGCATCTTCAAGCTGGCGCCCAAGGAAGGCCCGATGGTCAAGGTGTACGACTCGCTCGTGCTCCCGGTGACCAAGGCCGCCGAGCGGATCGTGAAGCCGCCGTTCGGTCAGTCGGTCTTCGTGGTGGCGCGCACCCCCAGCTGACGGGTGCTCGTCGCGTAACTCGGCTCGGGACACACGAAAGGCCGCCGGATCTCCGGCGGCCTTTTCGTCGTGCCGCGGTGGGGCCGGGGTCACTCAGCCGCGAACCTGGAAGGTCGGGCGGATGGTGGCCCGGGCCAGCGTGTGGAAGGCGAGGTTGAAGCCGACGTACGCCGGGGAGGCGTCCGCGCCGACCTCGAGCTTGTCCACGTCGATGGCGTGCACCGCGAACACGTAGCGGTGCACCCGGTCGCCGGGCGGCGGGGCGGCGCCGCCGTAGTTGCGCTCGCCGTAGTCGTTGCGCACGCAGAACGCCTCACCCGGCAGCGGGTCGATGCCGCGCTCCAGCGAGGTGACGCTGACCGGCAGGTTCACGACCAGCCAGTGCCAGAAGCCGCTGCCCGTGGGCGCGTCCGGGTCGAAGCAGGTCACCACGAAGCCACGGGTCTCCTCCGGGAAACCCGACCAGGACAGCTGGGGTGACAGGTTCTTTCCGCCCACGCTGGGGTGCGCGAACATTTCGTCGAGGGGCTGGCCGTCCGTGACGTCGGCGCTGGTCACCGTGAACTCCGGGACCGGGGGCAGATGATCGTACGGATCCGGGGCAACCGTGCGGTCGAGACTCATGGCGATTTCCTCCGGCGAGATGGTGAAAACCTTCTCCGCTTTCCCAAACCAGGCCGAGAGTAACCGGTAGACCTGAACGCCGCTCCGCGCCTCGCCCGGGCTCGTTCTCTCACTCGTTCGGGTAGCCGCACACGCGGTGCGCGCGGGCTCCCCGCCACCGGGCGATGCTTCTCTCGACATCCGATCGGGTGCGCGCGGCAGAGATCCCCGTGCCCGGTGGCGATCAGCAAGTCGGCACTCGCCCACGGGGCGGGTGCCGACTGCTGTATCCGCATTCCTCCGCCGATGAGAGCCCCGGTGCCCGCGGATGAGCCGGCCCGGCTCGCCGCCCTGCACGACGCCGGGGTTCTGGACACCGCGCCGGAAGAGGACTTCGACGACATCGCGCTGCTCGCCTCGCAGATCTGCGACACCCCGATGGGCCTGGTCAGCTTCGTCGACGCCACCCGCCAGTGGGTGAAGGCAAGGGTCGGCATCGATTTCGAGCAGGGACCGCGCGACCTGTCCTTCTGCACGCACACGATCAGCGGGCACGACTCGTTCCTGTCCACGGTGAGCCACGAGCTGCGTACGCCGCTGTCCACCATCCGCGGCTATCTCGAGATCCTGCTCGAGGGCGGCTTCGACACCGAGGAGACGATGCAGCTCGATGTGACGGAGCTCGATCTGGCCGACCTGACCCATCAGGTCGTGACCGCGTGCCGGCCGCTGGCCGCGCACAAGAGGTCGAGCTGATCGACCGCACCGCGCTGCCGGTGCCGGCCCGGGGCGACGCGAAGCGCCTCACCCAGGCCCTGAACCACCTCGTGGTCAACGCGATCAAGTTCACCGGGCCGGACGGGCGGATCACCGTCGAGTCCCGCGACGACGGCGAGCCCGAGCTGACCATCAGCGACACCCGGATGGGCATCGCCGAGGAAGAGCTGCCGCACGTCTTCGACCGCTTCTACCGCTGCGCGTCGGCCGACGTGATGGCCGCCCAGGGACCGGGCCTGGGCCTCGCGATCGTGAAATCGATCATCGAGGCCCACCACGGCAGCATCCACCTGACCAGCGCGCCCGGCGTCGGCACGACCGTTCGTCTCACGTTGCCGGCCCGCTAGGCCTGCTCGGTGAGGCCGAACAGCGGCCGGCAGGCGTCGAGCCCCTCGATCCGCACCGGGACCGTCCGGGCCTTCTCCCACGCCTCGCGATCGAGCCGCAGCCGCCGCCCGACCAGGGCCTTGCCCCGGATCACGTGCCGCTCGACGCCGTTGTCGGCGTAGCCCAGCTTGCGCGAGACCCGGTACGAGGCGTGGTTGTCCTCGAACGCCTCCGACGTGGCGAACACCGCACCCAGGCCGGCGAACGCCAGCTCGAGCACGGCCGCGCGCATCTCGGTGCCGTAGCCGCGGCCCTGCTCGGCCCGGCCCAGCCACGAGCCGGTGCCGACCTCCCGCAGGGTGGCGAAACCGGCCGCGTCGATGCTCTGCGTGCCCACCACCCGGCCGTCGGCGATCGCCACCAGACCGAGCGACCATTTTTCCGGCTGCCATGCCGCCCACGTGTGCCACTGCCATTGCAGAACACTGCGGGCGACGCGTTCCGGCGGCTGATCGGTCCATTCCGCGACGAACGGCTGGACCCCGGGATCGTGCACACCGGCGGCCGCGAGGGCGGCCAGCTCGGCGAGACGATCCAGATCCGGTACGCGCAATTCCAGTCGCGGTGTCCGCAACACCAGCCCGAAGAGGGGCCACTGATCGGCAATCATGAACGCGATTGTCTCGGGTGCGGCGGACGGCCGCGAACGGATTACCGGGCTTTACAGGCGCTCCACCGACAGCCCCGAATAGAGCTTCCGATAGACGACTCCGGTCCGGTGGTTACCCGCGTCGATCATCATCCCGTTGCCCATGTAGATGCCGACGTGCCCCGGTCCGACCACCAGGTCACCGGGCCGCGCCTGAGACCGGGATATGCGGCGGGCGCGGGCGGCCTGGGCGCCGGAGGAGTGCGGGAGCCGGATGCCGGCCCGGGCGTACGCCTGCTTGGTGAGCCCGGAGCAGTCGAAGCCGCCCCGGCCCTCGCCGCCGCTGACGTACCGCCGGCCGACCTGCGACCTGGCGAACGCCACCACCGCGGTCATGTTGCCCAGTCGCATCACCCGGTGGGTGACCGGGGCGGTGGTGCGGCGCACGACGCTGCGCACGCGGGTGACGGCTCGGCGGGTGGCCTTTGCCCGTACGGTGCGGGTCGCCGTCGTGCGATCGGAGTTGTCCCGCCGGGCGACGTCCCCGCCCCGGCTCAGGCCGAGCCCGGCCGGCCGCCCGTTCGAGCCGGTGATCCGCCGGCCGTTCAAGCTGGTGATCCGCCGGCCGTTCGCGCCGGTGATCCGGGTCGAGCCCGGTCCGGTGAGCCGGATCTGACCTCCTCCCAGCCCGATCTGGCTTTCTCCGAGCCCGATCGGGTTTTCCCCGAGCCCGAGGGGGCTTCCTCCGAGCCGGGTCAGATCCTGTCCGGCGGCGGAGATCGAGTTTTCGGCGGTGAAGATCGAGTTTTGGGCGGCGGAGATCTGGTTTTCGCCGGCGAACCGGATCGGGCGCACGACGGCCCGTGCCGGGCGGCGGGAGGCCGGCGCGACGGCCGGGCGGACCCCCGCGGCGCGGCGAATCAAGGCGCGCGAAGCGCGCTGGGCGAGGACCGCCCGTACGGCAAAAGCGTTATCGGGGTCGAGACGGGCCGATTCCGGGCGGGCCACCGGGCCGCTCCGGACGGGGGCGACCGGAGCCTGCAGGGCGGCACTGGCCTGCTCGACGGGTTCTAGGGCCGGCGTGACGACTGCCAGCGCAATGGCGCCTGCAGTCAGCGCCCGGCTCGCGGACGGACGGTGCAGCGTTGCCTCCGAAATCGGCCCGGGGCACTCGCGCGAATCCCATCAGCACGGCCATAACGTTCGGCCGCGCCCATACCGCCCGTCGATGGACAGCAATGGGAACCCGGACTACTCGTTAATTCCGTCGACCATGCCAACACAGAACCGGAATCTTTTGGGGCCGAATTCCAACAATCGCCCTCACCCCCTCGGGAAAAGGGCGCCTTTTTGAGCTGTAAATAGCCACGTCTCGATAGCAAAAATTGCATCCCGGCCGGGCGTGTCCCACCGGCGTGTCCCCCTCCACCCGGCGGCTCGGCTACGAGAGGGCGATCCGCGCGCCCCGGCTGCCGGCCGTTTCGTGCACGAGAAGCGCGGAGAGCCGGGTCCCCGCCGGCACGTCGAACGGCAGCACTCCGCTCACCGTCGCCCCCGCCGGCACCTCGTCCAGCAGCGTCGCCGACCCGTCCTCCAAGCTCCGCTCACTCAGAATCGCCGCCGCGTGATCGTCGAGCGAGTACTCCCGCCCATGCACGTCGAGGGCCCGCTGCGCCCCGCTGTCGAGCAGCCGCGCTTCCCGCCCGGCGTTCTCCACGTTCACGCTGACCAGGCAGAACTGCCCCTTGGCCCGCTGCCGGAGCTCGCCCGCCCCGACCGTCGAGACGCCGCACCGCAGCCCCGTGACCGTCACGATGAACGCCCCGTCCGCCCCGGTCCGGTTGAGCGTCGCGTCCTCAACGCCCCGTTCCGCACCTTTCGTCCCCGGCGCCGCCGACCCCGAGGCACTGGCCGCCGGCACCGCGACGCCCCGATCACCCGAGCCACCCACCGCATAGGCCCCCGACCCGGCCGCGACAACGGCAAGCCCACCGGCCAGCACCCAGATCCACTTCCCGCGTCGCCGCCCACCCGAGCCCGGCAGCGAGACCTCATCCCCGCGCGTGCCCGTCTCCCGCGGCGCCCTAGCGTCCGGCGACGTGGGCTCCAACTCGTCCGCGGCGGCGGGGCGTAGCGGCTTCGAACTCATGGCGGGCTCCCGAACCGGGCTCGGCGACAAGACGCGACCCCGCAGCTCCCGGCGAGCGCCCGGGTCGCGGCACCATGCTCGGCACCCGTCCCCCGTTCGCGGCATCGCCACGCCGCATATCGGACCTATCCGCGCATAAACCTCCTCCAAATGCACCCGAAAGTGTTACGGTCCCTCAGGGCAGCAGCAAGATCTTGCCCAGGTGGTCGCTCGACTCCATCAGCTCGTGCGCCTCGCCGGCGGCCGCCAGCGGGAGCGTGGTGTGGATGATCGGCTTGACCGCGCCGGCCTCGACCAGCGGCCAGACCTCGCGACGGACGCCGGCCACCACGCGGGCCTTGTCGTCGAGCGGGCGCGCCCGCAGGCCGGTCGCCGAGATGCGGCCGCGCTTGGCCATCAGCTGCCCGAGGTCGAGCTCGCCCTTGCGGCCGCCCTGCATGCCGATCACGGCGATGCGGCCGTCGGGCGCCAGCACGTCGACGTTGCGGGCCAGGTACTTCGCGCCCACGATGTCGAGCACCACGTCGGCGCCGCGACCGCCGGTGAAGTCCTTTGTGGCCGCCACGAAGTCGTCGGTCGTGTAGTCGACGACGTGGTCGGCGCCGAGCTCGCGCAGCTTGTCGTGCTTGGCCGCCCGGGCGGTGGCCACCACCGTGGCGCCCAGCGCCTTGCCGAGCTGGATCGCGAACGTGCCGATGCCACTGCCGCCGCCGTGCACCAGCAGCGTCTCGCCCTTGCGCAGGCGGGCCACGTCCACCACGTTCGACCAGACCGTGCACGAGACCTCGGGCAACGCGGCCGACTCCTGCAGCGAGAGGCCGGTCGGCACCGGCAGCAGCTGCCCGGCCGGCACCGCGACCTTTTCCGCATAGCCGCCGCCGGCCAGCAGCGCGGCCACCCGCTCGCCCACGTGCCGGCCGGTGACGCCGGGACCGACCGAGCTGATCACGCCGGCACACTCGAGGCCGGGATAGTCGGAGGCGCCGGGCGGCGGCGGGTAGAAGCCCTGACGCTGGGACACGTCGGCCCGGTTGACGCCGGCGGCGGTCACGTCGACGACCACCTCGCCCTCGCCGGCCACCGGGTCGGGCACCTCGCGCAGCACCAGCCGCTTGTCTTCGATCACTATCGCGTGCATGGGTTCAGCTTGCCCGAGGGCTGCGACCGAAAACGAGCCTTCAGTCCGGTCCGGGGGCGGTGGTCGGGGCGGCCGGACGGGGAGGAAGCCCCGCGAGCTGCGCCCACCGCAGCTCGCGAGGCTTCCTGACCAGGGAAGATCAGCCCTTGTAGGCGCCGATGATCTTTGTGTACTGGTACGCCGACTGCGCCACGCCACTGCACGTGTCGTCGTTCGGGTACCCGCTCGGGCACTGACGGTCCCGGTTCAGCGACCAGAACGTCAGGCGGGCGATCGTGTGCTGCTGCGCGTACGCCGTGATGGTCTGCATGTCCGCGAGGGTGACCGTCGCGTGCTCGTCGGTGATCCCGTTCATCGAGGAGATGCCCACGTGCTTGTACGCCTCGGCGTCCGACCAGCCGTAGGCCGTCTTCAGCCGGTTCTTCAGCCCGTCCGCCGCCTGGATGGTCAGCTGACCCTGGTTACCGGTCGTGTTGCCCCAGTCGAAGGTCATGATTCCCCAGCCGTCGATGACCAGCCCGGCCGACGCGGCCCGGTTGATCAGCGAGGCGTCCGGACCGCTCGTGCCGCTGCCCAGCGTGATGTAGATGGTGATGCCGGGGTTGTTGGCCTTGATCGTCTTCAGCGCGTCGACCGTCTTCTGCTGATCGGCGGCGGTGTTGTAGGGCGTGCCCTCGATGTCGATGTCGATGGCCTTCAGCCCGTACGCGTTGATGACCTTCTGGTAGGCCGCGGCCAGCGCCGAGGCACTGGTGCAGTAGTGCTCGAGCCACGGGCCGGAGGCGCCGCCGAACGAGATCACCACGTCACCGCCGTTGGCCCTGATCGTGTTGATGGCCGTCTGGTCCTGGCCGCCGGTCAGCGCCCGGCTGCCGTCCCACTTCGGGTCGCAGTTGCCGCTGTTCAGCATGAACGCCATCGTGAACCACTTGACCCCGGTCGTCTGGGTGACCGTGGTCAGGTTCGGCGGGTTGCCCCAGCCGGTGTAGTAGTACGGCGCGACCGCCTTGATGCCCGGGCCGCCCGACGAGGGAGGCGTGGTGGGCGTGGTGGTCGGCGGCGTCGAGCCCCCGCCGAAGGTCCACTTCTGGTTGGACGTGCCGGTGCAGGTCCACAGCTGGAGCTTGGCCCCGTCCGCGGTGTTCTTGTCCTTCACGTCCAGGCACTTGCCGTTCGAGTTGATCAGCGAGCCGCCGGACAGGCTCCACTTCTGGGTCGCCACCGTGTCGAAGCAGTCCCAAACGTGCACGACCGCGCCGTCCGCCGACGAGTTGCCGGCGACGTCCAGGCACTTGCCCTTGACCTGCACCGAGCCGTTGTCGGCCAGCGTCCAGGTCTGGTTCGCCGAGCCCGCGACGCAGCTCCACAGCTGCGGCTGGTTGCCGTTGGTGGTCGAGCCGTTGGTGAGGTCGAGACACTTGCCGTTGAGCGAGCTCACCAGGGCGCCGGCGCTGGCCGCTGAGGCGTTGGTGATGCCGAGGATGCCCATGGTCGCGACGACCGCGACCCCGGCCGCGATTGCTAGAAGCCGCTTCATGCCGGAACCGTCCATCTCTGGTTGGCGGCGCCGGTGCAGCTCCAGATCTGCAGTTTGGCCCCGTTGGCGGTGTTGTTGTCCTTGACGTCCAGGCACTTGCCGGACGCGGAGTTGATCAGCGTGCCGCCGGAGGCGGTCCACTTCTGCGTGGCGACCGTCGAGATGCAGTCCCACAGGTGCACGGCTCCGCCGTCCGCAGTGGAGTTGTTCGCGACGTCCAGGCACTTGCCGAGGCCCCGGATGGTGCCGTCGGTGCCGACCGTCCACTGCTGGTTGGTGTTGCCGGCGGTGCAGTCCCACAGCTGGGGCTGGTTGCCGTTGGCGGTCGAGCCGCCGGTGACGTCCAGGCACTTGCCGCCGAGGCCGGTGATCGTGCCGGTCTTGCCGGTGCCGGTCCCGGTGCCGCCGCCACCGCCGCTCTGCGTGCCGCCCCAGGTGAACGTCGCCGAGGTCTTGGTCGGCAGCGAGTACGTGAAGGACTGCCCACCCCAGTTGACCTTGATCGACTGGGCGCTGCCGCTGGTGTTGTACGCGATCAGCGCCTTCGAGCCGTCGCTGTTCTTGAACGCCACGTTCGGCACCGTCGAGTTGGCCGAAGAGTCGATCCGCACCGCGCCCGGCTTCACGAACTTGGTGAGGTGGCCCATCGTGTAGTACTCGATGGTGTAGTCGACCTGCCCGCGCCGGCTGTCGTTGCGGTGCACGGTGATCAATCCCGTACAGGTGCCGCATCCGCCGTTGTGCGGACCCATCGCCTCGTCGACGGCGAGCGACCACTTGGTCCAGCTACGACCCCAGTTGCGGAAGTAGTCGATGAGGTCGCCCATGTCCTCGGACTGCTGGTTGGAGACCCACGTGCCGCCCGAGTGCTCGGTGTTGTACATGTTCACCGACGGGAACTGGTTGTGGACCGAGCTTTCGGTGGACGGGTTGCCGCCGTAGTCATGCCACGCGATGCCGCCGAAGTTCGGGTGGTTCCGGATCGCGGTGTCATTGATCAAAGGCGAGACCCAGGTGTCGTACGTGTCGAAGTTCCAGTCGCCGATCAGCAGCTTGGTGCTGAGTCCCGCCGATTGCAGCGCGGGCATCAGGTCGTTCTTGGCGAAGGACTGCAGCCCGGAGACGGGCCACTGCATCGACGGGTAACCGGCGCAGCAACCGGGCTCGTTCTGCTCGGTGACGTACCGGATCGGCACGCCCTGCGCCTGGTAGCCCTGGATGTACTTGACGAAGTACTGCGCGTAGGTCTTGTAGTACTGCGCCTGCAGGTAACCCTGGCTGTAGGCGTTGTTGTCCTTCATCCACGGCGGTGCCGACCACGGCGACCCCATGACGAACATCGAAGGATTCAGCCCGTACGCCTGCTTGGTGAGCGCCATGATGTCGGCGTCCCGGGAGAGCGAGAAATCGTTCAGGTCGCAGCAGGTGTTGTCGTACGAGTAGCTGTTCTGCGCCAGGTCGGACGAGCCGATGACATTGCGCAGCGCGCTGACGCCGATGCCCCCGCTGTTGCTGAACAGCTTGGTCAGGACATCGGACTGCGCACTCGACGACAGCGCGCCGCTTCCCTTGATGTCGAAGGCGGCGGTGTCGGTCATCGACGCGCCCGCGCCCTCGAACGGCTGGTAGGTCGTGTTCTCGTTGACGGTGATCGTCTGGTTCGCGCTGCCGCTGCTGCTCGCGAATGCGATCGGGGTCTGCTGCTGCAGCCCACGCGTCACCGTGCGCCCGCCACTGTCACTCGTCGTGGTCAGGTAGACGTTCACCGTCTCGTTCGCCGCGAACGCCTGGGGGGCGACCACCACGATCGAGGTGACCAGGGCCGCCGCGGAGGCCGCCATGATCAGCGTTCTTCGGGTTCTGGGGATGGACATGGATGGGGACTCCCTTGCCGTTGGTGGGGGCCGTTGGCGGGGATTGGTAAGGCAGGTGAACAATAAACACCTCGGTCGATTCCTTGTCAACTGCCAAAAGCGGGCGACTTCGCCGTGTTTGCGCTGCTCAGACGCCTCTTCAGAGTCTTAATACAAGTTTCGGTCAAGAGTGCCTGCCGGAGGCCGTGACGGGGTCTGGCAGACTGGACCGGCACCACCGGGAGGGCTCGCCTAGTGGCCGATGGCGCCGGTCTTGAAAACCGGTATGGGGAAACTCATCGTGGGTTCGAATCCCACGCCCTCCGCACGGACAGTCGGGCTCACTCGCGACGAGCGGTATGCCGCCTTCCCCAGCCACGGCGCCGGGTGCGCAGCGTCAGCGCGCCGGCCAGCAGTGCGAATGCCACGCCGGCGACGGCCAGGACGCCGAGGCGCGCGGCGCGGCTTTGCGCACCGTGACCGGCAGCGGCCGCGCCGGTCGGACGGTTGCACTGCCGGACCGGATCGTCCCGGGTGAGCGCGCAGATCATGCGCGCCGCCCGGTCCGGTCCGTACCGCTCCGCCAGCGCGGCGCGGAAGTCCTGCCACTGGCGCCGGGTCTCGGCTATCGCACCGGCGACCGCCTTGGCGAAGTTCCGTGCGACCATCCCGCGCGCAGTGGTCGGGCCGGTGACCTCGCCGCTGGCCGGATCGATGATCCCGTTGTCCTTGTTGAGCGCCGCGTGGGTGATCCGGCCCGTGCAGTTGCCGACGCCGGGAGACTCGTCCTTGAGCACGAAGCACCCGGTGGCCAGTCCCTCCGGCACGCTCACCGCCGCATCGCCGCGCAGGTCGAAGAGCGCACTCGGCCCCGGACGGTTCAGGCCCGGCGGATTCTCCGGTCCGGTGGGACGCGCCGGATCCGCTTCGTCGGCCCAGTTGCTGTGCGCGTAGAAGTCCTGGGCGCCGTGCAGGGCCCGGCCCAGCCCTTCGATGACCGTGCATTTGGCGCGGTCCTCGTCGTTGCCGGGCCGGCAGTCCCGGTCCAGGATCACCTCGTCCGCAACGACGCGCCCCTGGTCGTCGAGCAGATCCTCGGCGCTGTCCACACCCTGCCGGAACCGCATCCGCAGATGATCGATGCAGGCGATGAGTTGCGTCGTGGCCTGGTCCCGGGTGCGGGGATAGCTGCCGGGCAGGAAGTCGGCGTTGTCGCAATGTGCGGCCGGGTCGCTGATCTCGTCGCTGTCCGGTGCGCCGACGGCCCCGAATCCCTTACCGCGTCCGGCGAGCTGATCCATGGAGCGGGCCGCGAAGCAGTCCTGGTCCGAACGCGCGGTGCCGGCGCAGCTCAACGCGGCGCGGGTCAGCCGTTCGTGCTCGCGGTGCTGCCCGCCTCCGTCGATCGTCCCGAAGGCGGCGGCCGGGCCGGCCGGTAGCGCCATCCATGCCGTCAGGACGAGCAACACGACCAACACCGAGCCGGGCCGCGACGGGTAAAGCGGCGGCCGGGTGGCGGGTCGAGGCGCCGGCCACAAGCGCGGGCGGGTCAACTGGCCCTGCATCGGTCGACTGTCCACCGTCTCGGGCCGTGGCCGCCTCATCCCGCTCGGGTAGTCAGGCGGACGGGCAGGCTAGTCGATACCGGTGTGCTGCGGAGGGCGCAGATCGGCCAGGGCGACGGCCACGTCCTCCGGGAGCGCGCCCAGGTCGTTGGCGCTCAGCTGGTAGATCGCGTCGCCCGCATCGAGCTCCAGCATCTCGGAACGTAGGCCCCGATGCGTGCGCCGGTCGACGCGTACGCGCTCGATCGACGCCCACGGCAGGTGCCGGCGGCGCGCGAAACCGGCCACCACCGTCACCCCCGACGCGTCCGCCGCCAGGCGGACCGGCGCGATGAGATCGCGCACCGCCCACAGGGTGAGCGCGACCGCCGCCACCACGGCGATGGCCCAGCGGATCGGATCGCCGGCGCCGAAGGCGACCGCCAGCACCACGACCGCGACCGCACCCATCAACTTGGTGACCGGCAGGACCGGCCTGATGCGCCACTGCATGAAGCAACTATGTCATTTGAAACATTCATCGGCCGGTGGCCGATGCCTGTCCCGGTCACCTCCGTTGAATGCCACATGGACGTGTTCTCCCGTACGTTCTTGCCCGCCGCCGCCGAAGCCGGTGTGGCCATCCCGACCGTCAGCCGGCACATGCCGATCTTCCGGCGCTGCGTGGAGCCCGACGACACGACCGTGCTGGTCAGCCGCTGTCATCGCCCCGAGGCCCCGATGGCCGGCGAGTTCATGATGCTGCTGACCTACCGCCGGCTCGTGGTGACGCAGGAGACCAAGGTGCTGCACCGGCTCCGGCTGCATCTCAACGCCGACCTGCGGCACCTGAGCAACGTGACCTGGAGCCCGGACCTGAGCCGCTCCGCCGTCGAGCTGGCGGCCACGGCGGTGGACGGGGTCCGCGAGCGTTTCCGGCTGCGGCTGACCGAGCCCGAGGCGGTCTGGCACTTCGACTCGCTGCTCCAGCATGTCTTCCGTACGCCCAGGACCGCGGCCGCGTAACAACCATCACCACAGGAACTCCGTGATCGGCGCGCGCAGGCCGGCCGCGTCCAGCCCCTGGGCCCGCGCGTGGTCCCGCCAGGTTCCGTAGCGGCGGACCTCCTCGCGGGCCACGCCCAGGTGCAGCGCGCGGTGCGGGATGCCGCCGAGCGCCTCGGCCACCTGCCGCGCCGACGTGCCGGCCAGGTACGGCTCGACCATGATCACGTCACCCTGGGCGAGCAGGCGCAGGCCCTCGGCGTCGAGCGGGCGCGGCGTGTTCGTGTACGCGACCGTCACGTCCAGGTCGCGGGTGGCCTCGAGCACCGGATCGAGCATCGGCCCGACGGCGACGATCAACGGGCCGCCGCGCTTGATGACCCGGAGACGGGTGCTGTCCGCGTACGGCCGCGTGTTCTCCTGCTCGGAAAGACGGACATAGACCCGGTCGTCGTGCCGGGCGGCATCGCGCAGCAGCGGCGGAACCTCGTCCCGATGACCGGGTACGTGCACGGTCCAGCCCTCGAGCGTGTCGAGCAGTTGCACGTCGCCCGGCGACTGATGGGTGTAGCCCGAGGCCGCGCCGTCGTAGGAAGCCCCGATGCTGACCAGCACGGCTCCCACGTCCTGGTGCCCGAGGTCGAGCTTGATCTGCTCGTAGGCCCGGTCGACGACGAACGGCGCGTACGAGTGGACGTAGGGCCGCATGCCGGTGAGCGCGAGGCCGCCGGCCACCCCGGTCATCAGCTGCTCGCGGATGCCGACGTTGAGGACCCGGTCGGGATGCCGGCGCATGGCCGGCGCGAAGGAGTCGGCGGAGATGTCGGCGAGCACGAGGGCCGTACGCGGATCCTCGTCCAGCAGTTCGGTAGTGGTGGCGACAAAGGTGTCACGCATCATCAGAGGCCTCGCTTCGACTCGACAACCGCCACGACCAGGTTGGGGCGGTCGTGGTGGCGCTTGGCCAGGGCGTGCTCGATCTGCTCGTGGTCCCGGCCGTCGATCACGGTGGCGTCCCAGCCCGGGAAGCGGGCCGCGATCCCGCCCGGCCAGCCGTGCGTCGCCGACTGGTTGTCGATCACGATGGCCGTCATCGGCAGGCGCACCGCCGCGGCGTACGCGATCGCCTCGTGGTTGGAGCCCTCGTCCAGCTCGGCGTCGCCGACCAGCACGAAGGTGCGCGTCCGGGCGTAACCCTGGGCCCGCAGGCCGAGCGCTACGCCGACGCCGATGCCGAGCCCGTGCCCGAGCGAGCCGGTGCCGATCTCGACGCCCGGCACCCGCAGCCGGTCGGGATGGTTGCCGAGCGGGCTGTCCCAGCCGCCCATGTCGTCCAGCCAGCTCTCCGGGAAGAACCCCTTGGCCGCCAGCACGGCGTAGTAGGCGGCCGGGCCGTGGCCCTTGGAGAGCAGGAACCGGTCGCGGTCGGGCTCGTCGGGGCGGCCGGGATCGATGCGCAGCACCCGGTCGTAGAGCACCCAGAGCACGTCGAGCGTCGAGTACGAGCTGGGCGCGTGCTTCTCGTCCCCGGTCATGCGCCGGATCAGCTGCCGGATCCGGTCGGTGGGCAGTGCGGTCACGGTCATGCCGACTAGGCTGCAACTTGAAGTGCACTTCAACTCAAGGGTGGTGTGATGGAGTCGCTCACCATCGGGGATTTCGCGGCTCGCAGCGGCGTGGCCGCCTCGGCGCTGCGCTACTACGAGCGCGAGGGTCTGATCCGGTCCACCCGTACGGCCGGCAACCAGCGTCGCTATGCGCGGGCCGAGCTGCGCCGGGTCGCCTTCATCAAGATCGCTCAGCAGGTCGGCGTCTCGCTCGACGAGATCCGGGAGGCGCTGGCCGAGCTGCCGGACGAGCGCACGCCGACCAAGGCCGACTGGGCGCGGCTCTCGGCGCATTGGCGGGGACGGCTCGAGGAGCGCATCGTGCTGATGCAGCGGCTGCGCGACCAGCTGACCGGGTGCATCGGCTGCGGCTGCCTCTCCCTCCAGCGCTGCAACCTGATCAATCCGGCCGACCGGCTCGCCGCCCGCGGCACCGGACCTCAGATGATCGTCAACCCGCCGTCCCCGTCCGCTTGAGGCTGGAGCTGTTGCGGCTGGAGCTTTGCGGCTGGAGCTTTGTGGACGGACGCGCCTACGATCTGCCCGTGAACCGGCACGAGGCTGACCCGGACGACGCGCTGCAGCTCGCGGAGTTGCGGGCCCGCGTCGAGCAGCAGGAGCGTGACGAGGCCGAGCGCGTCGACGGCATCTCCCGGCTGTGCCGCAAGTTCGGCGACTGGGCCGGGCGGCACGACATCGAGACCAACTTCCAGATCAACGGCAAACGGCGCTTCTCCCGTACGCGCAATGGCTGGGTCCTGAGCACCTGGCGCGAGGACATACCGGCCGCCCGGGAGGGCATGGTCGTGGCGGGCCACACGCTCGAGTCGACGCTCGTCGCGTTCCCGGACGGCTCGTGGACCGTGCACGAGTCGGCCCCCGGCGGCCCGCACCACCGGTTCACCCCGGCCGACGTGCGCCGGGGCATCGCCGGCTACGCCGAGAGCCGCGAGCTGCCCTGGCTCTGAATCCCGTCGAGGATCAGCCGCAGCCCGTATTCGAAGTTCGCGTCGGTGTCCGCCGGGTAGAGGTCGCCGGCCACGCTCGCGGTCAGCGGGAACTTCTCGGCGTCGACCGCGAGGCCGCCCGCGTACGGGTTCCGCTCGTAGGCCACCCCCGTTCGCGCCTGCTCCTCGATGGTGAAGCCGATCGTGTAGTGCAGCAGCACCGGGAACGCTCGGGCCGCGATGGCCGGCTCGAAGCCGGCGTCCTGAAGCGTGCGCAGGATGAGCTCGACCGTGCGGGCGACGGCCGGGTTGGCCGAGTAGGCCCCGGCCGCGACCCGCGCGCCGTCGCGGTAGCGCAGCAGCACGCGCCGGTTGCGCACGGCCAGCCCGATCAGCCACTCCTGCCAGCTCTCACCCCGGCGTGGCGCCTCGACGCCCTCGGCGGTCTCGGCCGCCAGCAGGTCGGCCATCGCGTCGAGCAGCTCCTGCTTGTTCTTCATGTGCCAGTAGAGCGTCGGCGCCTGCACCCCCAGCTCGGTAGCGAGCACGCGCATGGTCAGGCCGTCGAGGCCGACCTCGTTGAGGACGGTCAGGGCGGCGCGGGCGATGGCGTCCCGGGTCAGCTTCACGCTTGACACTCTATCAACGTTAGGCGTATCCCTAACTTAGTTAGAGAGCGGGGACGGCATGGAACAGGTAGTGATCGCGGGCGGCGGCCCGACCGGCTTGATGCTCGCCTGTGAGCTGCGGCTCGGCGGTGCCGATCCGGTGGTGCTCGAGCGGCTGGCCGGCCCGAGCGGCGAGTCCCGGGCCGGCGGCATTCACGCTCGCACGATGGAGGTCCTCGACATGCGGGGCATGCTCGAGCCGTTCCTGGCCGAGGGCCGCCGGCTACCGGGCGGGCATTTCGCCGGGATCCCGCTGGACTTCTCGGGCCTGCCCACGCGATACCCGTTCCTGCTGGCCATCCTGCAGCGACGCATCGAGCGGCTTCTCGAGGGGCGGGCGCGCGATCTGGGCGTACGGCTGCGGCGCGAGGTGGAGGTGACCGGTCTTCACCCGACGGCCGACCACGTCGAGATCGAGACCACCGAGGGTGAGCTGACCGCCGAGTACGTCGTCGGCTGTGACGGCGGGCGCAGCACGGTCCGCAAGCTGGCCGGCATCGACTTCCCCGGCACGCCCGCCACGATGACCGCCGTGCTCGGCGACGTCACGCTCGACGCCCCGCCGCCCGGGCCGGTGTTCCAGCGGCGCACGCCGTTCGGCAACTGGTCGGTGCTGAACTTCGAGCCCGGCTGGTACCGGGTGATCACAAACGACTTCGACACCGTCGCCGACCGGGACGCGCCGATCACCGTCGCCGACCTGCGCGCCTCGCTCGAGCGGCACGCCGGCACCGACTTCGGCCTGCGCGATCCACGATGGATCTCCCGCTACCACGATGCCGCGCGACTGGCGGCGCGCTACCGGGCGGGCCGGGTCCTGCTGGCCGGCGACGCCGCGCACATCCACTATCCGGCCGGCGGCCAGGGCCTCAACACCGGCGTGCAGGACGCGGTCAACCTCGGCTGGAAGCTCGCCGCCGTGCTGCGGGGCGATCAAGATCAAACGCTGCTCGACACGTACGAGGTGGAGCGCCGTCCGGTGGCCGAGCGGGTGCTCGAGAACACGAGGGCGCAAACCGCGCTCACCCGGCCCGACGAGCACACGTCGGCGCTACGGTCGGTCGTGACCGGCCTGATCGCTCACGGTGACGTGAACCGGTCCCTGTCCTCGATGATCGCCGCCCTCGACGTTCGGTATCCGCTTCCCGAGGGCGCCGGCCATCACGTGCCCGATCTCGATCTCCCCGACGGCAGCCGCCTCTTCTCGCATCTCCACGACGCCCGCCCGGTCCTGCTCGGCGACGCCGCGGTGCCGCCGCACGTGCGACGAGTCCCCTATCCCGGCCCACCCACCTTGATCAGGCCCGATGGGCACGTCGCCTGGGTCGAGTCCCTCGGTGCCGGCGCGTTGCGGGAGGCGGTCGACCGGTGGTGCTGATCAAGCTTTAACGAGTAAGTTGGGTGTCGTGACGACTCTCGACCTCGACCGCCCGCGGCTCGAGCGGGCCAAGGTCGCGGTCGCCGCCACCTTCGCCACCAACGGGCTGGCCTTCGCCGGCTGGCTCGCCCGTGCCCCCGCCGTGCGCGCCGACCTGCATCTCTCGCCGTCCGGCTTCGGGCTGCTGCTGTTCTGCATCTCGGCCGCCGCGATCCTGTCGATCCCGCTCTCCGGCCCGCTCGTGCAGCGGGTCGGCCCGGCCCGGGCGATCCTGCTCGGCAGCGGCTCGCTCGTGCTCGGCCTGGCCGGCCTGGCCACCGGCACGCTGACCGGCTCGGTTCCGGTCGCCGCGGTCGGCCTCGTGCTGGTCGGCGCCGGCAACAGCGTCTGGGACGTCTCGATGAACGTCGAGGGCGCCGCGGTCGAGCGCCACCTGGGCCGCACGATCATGCCGCGCTTCCACGCCGGCTTCAGCCTCGGCACGGTGCTGGGCGCCGGGGTGAGCGCGCTGGCCGCGGCCGCCGGCCTGCCGATCTGGGCGCAGCTCTATCTCACCGCGCTTCTCGCGGCCGCGGTGACGCTTCCGACCGTACGGCGACTCCTGCCCCACATCCCGCTGCCGCCCGGCGAGCGTCCGCCGATGAGCGTCGGCCAGGCGTGGCGCGAGCCCCGCACCATCTTGATCGGCCTGATCATGCTGGGCTTCGGCTTCACCGAGGGCACCGCTAACGACTGGCTCGCCATCAGCCTGGTCGACGGTTACGGCACGAGCGAGACGGTCGGGGCGATCGGCTACGGCACGTTCGTCACCGCCATGACCCTCTCCCGCCTGTTCGGCGGCCAGGCCATCGAGCGCTGGGGCCGGGTGCGCGTCCTGCGGGCCACGGTCGCGCTGGGCGCGGCCGGCCTGCTGCTGGTCCACTCCGGCGTGGCGGTCCCGCTGGCCTTGATCGGCGGCCTGCTCTGGGGCGCCGGCTCGTCGCTCGGCTTCCCGGTCGGCATGAGCGCGGCCGCCGACGACCCGGTCCGCGCGGCCATCCGAGTCTCGGTGGCGGGTTCCATCGGCTACGGCGCGTTCCTGGCCGGCCCGCCGCTGATCGGCGTGCTGGCCCAGCACCTGGGCGTCCTGAACGCCATCCTCTGCGTCCTGGCCGCCCTGCTGATCGGCCTGCTCGCCTCCGGCGCCGCCAAGCCCCTCGCCCCGGAGTAGCCGGCCCGGCGCCCTTTGCTCTGCTCACCCATACGCGCCGCGGTCGTCCGTGCTTGCGCCCGCGACGTGCAGCTCTGCTCACCAATACGCGCCGCGGCCGGTCCTGCCTGAGCTCCCGACGTGCGGCTTCGCTCACCCTATGTCGCGGGCGCCGTTCTGCCGCGGCCGCGGCTGCGGTTGCGGTTGCGGTTGCCGAGCAGGCTCGCCGCCAGCATCACCACCACGGCGATGGCGACGCCGATCAGCGTGAACAGGATGCGCCGCCCCTCGTCGGCCAGGTCGGCCGGATGCGGGATGTCCATGCCGATCAGCACCGCCCCGGTGACCGCCGTGCAGTACCAGGCGTAGTTCACGCTCCGCAGCGACGCGGCCAGCATGCCCAGCAGCACGATGACCGCCACCAGCGCGACCTTGGCATCGACGGTGAGCAGGAACAGGGCCGCCACGGCCGCACCGAGAATCGCCCCGGCCACCCGCTGTTCCGCCACCAGGGCGGATTGCTGCAGGCTGGGCTTCATCGCGACCAGCGCGGCGATCGGCATCCAGTCGGCATTCGGCAGATCCAGCCCGAAGGCGATCGCGACCGCTATCGCCACCGCCACCGCCCGGATCACTACGAACAGGACCACCGGCCGGGTCAGCGGCATCGGGGTGATGTCGCCGGGGAACACGTCGGCCGCGGGCTGCGACTGCGCCGTCCGCCCGCGGATCAACCACACGATGCAGGTGTACGCGATGGTGGCGGCCGCCCCGGTCAGCCAGGCCAGCGCCTGTCCCCACGCGGTGGTGTCCACCTTCGCCTCCCGGTCGGCGATCGCCAGCGCGAGCGCGACCAGGAACCAGACGTTGAGCAACGTCGCGGCCGCGAACCGGTGCGGGCCGTACTTCACCGCCAGCCCGGCCAGGAGCGTCACCACGAAGGCGGACAGGACGACCCATCCCCAGGCGGCGCGGCCGACGGCGAAGCCCAATGCCGTCAGCACCGCCCCGGCCACGGCCACCACCGCGATGCGGGGCACCCGGTAGCCGTACCGGCCGCCGGGGTCGCAAAGGCCCACGAACAGCGCCCCGAAGGCCACGCTGAGCCAGTACTTCTCCAGGTCCAGCAGCCCGAGGACGACCAGCGGCACGATCATGACGAGGACGGCGGCTCCCCGGCGCGGACTGAATCCCTTGCGGTTGAGCTCGAATACGGCGGCGATCCGGCTCACGGCCATCCTCCAAAGCTCGCAGGTCAGCCCGCGCGGCGCTGCACGGTACGGGTGCCGATCGGCTGGACCGGACGGTTGTTGTCGGGGTATCCGCCATAGCCGGGGAACCCGGCCACGAGCTCGTGCAGGCGGTCGACGGTGCCCGCGTCGACTCGCACCAGGGTCGGCAGGACGAACCAGCGCACCCCGGTGGTACACGGCGGTGTGGTCAGCGAGCCGCCGTACGTGAGGTAGCTGCCCACCACGGCGCCGGGGCGGCCGGAGCGCCGGGCGTCCGAGGGCAGCAGCGTGACCGGGCTGGCCTTGGTTCCGGTGTCGGTCTCCTCCCCGGCCGTCTCGGGCGCGGCGCGCAGCGTGCGACGGAGCAGACCGGCGGTACCGCCGCGCCCGTCGGCGCCTGGACCCGGCCGGGCGATGTCGGCGAAGATCGCCAGCACGGCGGTCGACCCCTGCGCGTCCTGATGCACCAGGTGGATCTCCAGGTCGGCCCGATGGCCGTTGACGACGTGCTCGCTGGGCGCGTGGACGTGCCACTGCGTCAGCCGGTACACCGCGGTGCCGAACCGCAGCGTGCCGACGGCGTCGGCCGGCTGCGGCACCTCGACCACGTGACCGGTGTTCTCGACGATCAGCGGCACTCGCGGGTAGTCGACCTGGAGCGGCGGCAGCGCCACACGACGCCCGTCGTTGATCACGATCGGCGACTGGTCCCCGTCGCCACCGCAGGCGGCCCAGTCGGGCGTCAGCCCGGCCCAGTGCGTCGGCCCATCGGGCAGCGCGGGGTTGTGGCTCCACACGGGAGCTTCGACCGTGGCGGTTACCCGGACCGATGCCGAGGCGAGGGCCGAGGCGGCCGCCGTCGGACCGGGCCCCGCCACGGCGACCATGGCCAGGCTGGCCCCGGACGCGACGATTACGGCCAGACGAGTGCGCAGCGGCAGCTGTTTGTCCATGGCTGCTCCCGGGTGAGGCTGGCAACCGGCAAAGTCTGCTCCGGCGCCATCGACGCGTCCTCATCCGCGACGGGCGATGCGTTGCCGCTGCCATGCCCTTCGGGCAGTGTGTGGCGATGACCGCCGGCGAGCTAGGCGAGGATCGCCTGGGTGCGGACGACCGCCGCCGCGAGCAGCAGGATGAAGACGGCCGCGCAGCCGACCGCCTGGTACAGCGTTCGGCGCGGCGCCGGCGCGTACGCGAGGATCACCGCAACCACCGCGCCCACCACCAGGCCGCCGAGGTGTCCGGCCACCGAGATGTTGCGGATCGAGAAGGTGAAGATCAGGTTTACTACCAGCAGCGGCACCAGCGTGGTGATGTCGAGCTTGAGCCGGCGGTTCACGATGATCGCGGCCGCGACCAGGCCGAAGACGGCCGTCGACGCGCCCGCGGCCGGCTGGTTCTGGGCGGTGAAGACGTAGGCCGCCACGTTGCCGCCGAGGCCGGCCAGCAGGTAGAGGGCGGTGAAGCGGATCGGGCCGAGGTGGGCCTCGAGGTACCGGCCCAACTGCCAGAGCAGCACCATGTTGAGCAGCAGGTGCAGTACGCCGTAGTGCAGGAACATCGCCGTGAACAGGCGCCACCACTCGCCGGCCGCGATGCCGTGCACCTCGCCGCCGGGCACGTAGGACGCGTAGCCCAGCACCTCGCCCCACTGTGTGAGCGGCGTTCCCGAGCCGAGCAGGCCGAACCAGCCGCCGGAGCCGGCGATCGCCTGCGTGCCGCCGACGAGGGCGGAGAGGACTATGACGGCGACGTTGACGCCGATCAGGGCGCGGGTCGCGTACGCGGCCTGGCCGACGCGGCTCCCCCCGAAGGCGGTCCGCGCCGGCCGCTGGCTGCGCTTTCCCTCCGACACGCATTCCGGGCACTGGTGGCCGACGGCCGCCTCGGTCATGCAGTCGGGGCAGATCGACCGGCCGCAACGCGTGCACCGGACGTAAGTCTCCCGCGACGGATGGCGGTAGCAGACCGGAACCGTCGAGGGAGCCTCACTCATGCATCAACGGTACGTCGGTGAAGCTTGTTCGCGACGGTGGAGACCGCGTGCATCACTTACGGTGAGATCTTCACCGGGTAGGTCGCGAACAAGCTTCAGTCGTTGACGCGCGTTACGTCAGTCGTTGACGCGCTCGATTTCCACGCGCTCGACGACGACGTCCTCGACCGGGCGGTCGCCGGGGCCGGTCTTGGTGTTGGCGATCGAGTCGACGACCTTCGCCGACGCCTCGTCGGCCACCTGGCCGAAGATGGTGTGCCGCCGGTTGAGGTGCGGGGTCGGCGCCACCGTGATGAAGAACTGCGAGCCGTTGGTGCCGGGCCCGGCGTTCGCCATCGCGAGCAGGTAGGGCCGGTCGAACTGCAGCGCCGGGTGGAACTCGTCGGCGAACTTGTAGCCGGGCCCGCCGCGACCGGTGCCGGTCGGGTCACCGAGCTGGATCATGAAGCCGGCGATCACCCGGTGCGAGATCGTGCCGTCGTAGTACGGCGTGCCCTTGCCCTGCTGACCGGTGCGCGGGTCGACGTAGTCCTTGCTGCCCTCCGCGAGCTCCACGAAGTTGCGCACGGTCGCCGGGGCGTGGTCCGGGAACAGCTGCAGCCGGATCGGGCCATGGTTGGTGTGCAGGGTGGCGTAAAGCTTCTCGGCCACGGGTACTCCTGTCTGTGTCGCGGTCGTCCCCTGGCGTACCTCTAAGGGGCGATGGGACAGTTCTCTTGCAATTCGGATCCTCCCCCATGTGTCTGATCCGGCAGCGCCGGGGTACCCATAGAGGGCACCATGACGTGGGAGAGAACCACAGGAGGTGGGCACTGGTGTTCGCAACGATGCGCCGCAAGAGCCGTAACCGGCGAATGAAGAACGAGCTCGGACTGAGCGTTGACCACTTCAAGCGCGCGGCTTCGCTCGCGGCGCAGGAGACCAGCGCGACCGTGGGGCCCAAGCTGCAGACCGCGGTCGACAAGGTGCAACCGGCCGCCGTCAAGGCCAAGGGTGCCGCGTCGACCGGCTGGGACAGCGCTCTCGCAACGATCACCCCGCTGGTCGCGGCCGCCACGGAGAACGTGCGGCAGACCGGCAAGGTGACCAAGAAGGAAGCCAAGAAGAACGCGAAGCAGAACAAGAAGAACGCGAAGAAGCTGCAGAAGCGGGCGGGCTCGGCGTTGAGCAAGGACCGCGGCAAGTCGCGCAAGTCGCGGCTGCTCGGCTTCGCGCTGATCGGCACGGCCGTGGGCGTGGGCGCCGCATATGTCGCCAAGCGCCGCAAGGCCGACCAGTGGGACGAGTACGACCCGGTGACGCCGGAGACTCAGGTCGGCGGCGCCGCCGACGCCGCCTTCGAGCCGGTGGAGCCGTCGATCCACACCACGCCGAACGGCACGGTGCCGGACACGGCGCCGCAAACCCCTCGGTAGAGCGACACAGCAGGTCCCGGGCGGGCGCCTTCGCGGCGCCCGCCCGGGCGTGCACCTACTGAACGTCGGTCTGGCGCGCCCGGGCCGGATCGAGAGCCGGGCCGCGGGGCAGCATCGCCACCAGCTCGGACGGGATCTGGACCGGCTTCACGCCGCCGTACCCGAGCTTGCTGATGATCGCCCGGCTGGCCAGCGGGAAGTTGCGCCCGGTATCGGTGACCACGCTCACCGTGCCGCTGTCGGCGGGCGCCGTCGGCGAGGACGCCTGCACCGCGAGGACGCCCTTGCCGCGCGGGATGTGCACGAGGTCGGCGAGCGCTACGCCGTTGTCCGAGGCGCTGGACTCGACCTCGACGCCGGTTGGCACGGTCGGGTCGATGCGGATGCCGTCGCCCGCCTTGTCGTCGATCGGCAGCGTCATGCACACCCGGCCGGGCGCGGTGTCGTGCAGCTTCGGCACGGTGACCGGCAGGCCGTCGGGGGCGCCGGCGTCGCTGATCCGGGTCTTCGAAGCCGGCAGCTGGATGAACTCGTTGCCGATCGCCCGGGGCGCCTCGACGCCGGGCACCGCCTGCATCAGCTTGGCCTGCACCTCGGTGAGGTCGGCGGCGCCGTCCGGCATGATCACGGCGAAGCCCTTGCCCGAGTCGGTGACCAGGTCGCCGACCCGGAAACCGGAGACCTGCGACGGGCTGCCGACCTCGGGGATCTTCGGCGCGACCAGGTTGCGGGCGAGTGGCACCGCGTTGGCCCAGGCGGTGGAGACCGGCCACGGGTCCTTGCCGGCCCAGCCGAGCACGCGCAACGTCGCGGTCAGCCGATCGCCGGGGATGCTGAACCGCCGGTTGTTGTAGACCACCGCGGTGCGGCCTTCGGGCTCACGGATCAAAAGCGCCTCGCCCGTACGCGCGGCGACCGCCCCGTCGGTGAGCTTGTCGCCGACCAGCAGCGTGCTGCGCGGGGTGTCCTCTTCGCCCTGATTGTCGGTGCAGACCGACCAGCGGCCGGTGATCAGCGCGGCCTTCGCCGGCAGCGAGTCGGGCGCGTCCGGGATGCCGAGCGGCGCGCCCTGCGGCACGGTGGCCAGCTTCTCGGCCGAGATGCCCTTCAGCTCGGGCGCCTCGGCGTTGGCCAGCAGCAGGCCGGACGTGTAGTTCAGCACCGGATGGAGCTTCGCGTCCGATTCCAGGTAGACGTAGCGCGCGCCGGTGCCCTTCTCCTGGAACACCACCTTCGGATCTTTGGGCTCCACATTGCTGTGTCCGGTGAGGAGGCCGTAGATCGCCGCTGCGCCCACCGCGAGGCTGGCGATCAGCAGGCTGACCAGGGCGGTGGTGCCGGCGCGGCGGAGCGGCGAGCGGGCCGGGTCGGGATCGTGCGAAACCAGCGCGGCCACCACCCGCTGAAGCGAGTACTGGTACGAGTGGAGCTGGTCCTGACGCGACGGCACCCTGTCACTTTAGGGGTCGCTGTCGATGCTCAGGGGGCAGCCCCTCACAACCAGCCGTTGCGGCGGAACGCGCGGTAGAGCAAAACGGAGACCAGCACGATCAGCGCCCACCAGGCCGGATAGCTGTACATCCATTTGAACTCGGGCATGTTGGGGAAGTTCATCCCGTAGATGCCGGCGCCGGCCGCCCACACGGTCGCGATGCCCGCCCACGCGGCGATCTTCCGCATGTCGTTGTTCTGGTCGACGGTCACCTGGGCCAGCCGGGCCTGGAGGATCGAGTTGAGAAGATCATCGAAGGACGAGACCTGCTCGACCGTACGCGTGAGATGGTCCTGAACGTCGCGGAAGTACTTGCCGATCCGCTTGGGCACGATCGCCACGATCATGGCGAGCGGGCGCTGGAGCGGCACCACCGCCCGGCGGAACTCCACCAGTTCCCGCTTCATCTGGTAGATGGCCTGAATCGGGCTGGCGGCGCCGCGGGAGAAGACGCCCTCCTCGATGATGTCGAGGTCGGCCTCGACCTGGTCGGCGACCAGCACGTAATGGTCGACCACCCGGTCGGTCACCGCGTAGGCCACCGCCCACGGCCCCTGCTCCAGCAGCGCGGCCCGCTCGGTCTCCAGGTCGGCCCGCACCGAGCCGAGCTCGGAGGCGTCGCCGTGGCGGACGGTGATGACGAACTGCTCGCCCACGAAGATCATCATTTGCCCGGTCTCGACCACCTGGGACGTCTCGGTGATCTCGTGGTGCGGCACGTAGCGCGCGGTGCGCATGACCAGGAAGTGCACCGCGCCGAAGTTCTCCAGCTTGGGGCGCTGCTCGGCCTTGACCGCGTCCTCGACGGCGAGCTCATGCAGCCCGTACGTGTGCCCGATCGCCGCCATCTCCTCCTGGGACGGCTCGTGCAGGCCCAGCCAGACGAAGCCGTCCTCGTGCGAGCAGGCCACCCGCAAGGCCTCGTCCGGGCTGAACTCCCCGGCCAGGCGCTTGCCCGCCACGTACACCCCGCAGTCGACGATCGAGCTGGCGGCGGGCCGCCCACCGGAACCGTCGGGATGCTCGCCGTTGGCGCCGAGGAAACGGTTCATCGCTCGCACCGGCGCGGTGAAGGCCCGCGACAAGGGCTTGTTGCGGCTCCACGTGCCGGACGTGCCCGGCGTGCCGGGCGTGCCGGACTCACGCTCGCTCATGATGACCTCCCCACAAACCGCACGACGGGCCCGGAGCAGGCTAGCTCACCGCGAGGCGGGCGCCGGACGGGCTCAGATGCCCGCCCGGCGCGGGCGAAAACCTAGGCGCGTACCTCGTCGATGGCCGCGGCGAGCCGGCGGACACCCTCGTCGATCTGGTCGACGGTGACCGCGGAGAACGCCAGGCGCACCGAGCTCTTCCCGCCTTCGAGCAGGAAGTCCGTCCCCTTGACGATAGCCACGCCCTTCTTCATGGCGGCCGGGAAGAGCTTGTCCACGTCCACCTCGGCCGGCAGGTCCACCCAGAGGAAGTAGCCGCCGTCGGGCTCGGTGAAGGTGGCGCCCGGGATGTGCTTGCGCAGCGAGTCGGCCAGGACCGAGGCCCGCTCGGCGAGCGCGGCGCTGACCGTCCGCACGGACCGCTCGATGTCGCCGGAGATGCAGAACTGGTGCACGATCGCCTCGGACACCATGCCGGGCGAGATGTACAGGTTGGTGGCCTTCTTCGCGATCGCGTCGATCAGCGCGGCCGGGCCGACCAGGTAGCCGACGCGGACGCCGGGGCAGACCGTCTTGGTGAAGCTGGAGGCGTGGACGACCGCGTTGTCACTGTCCAGCGACAGCATCGAGGGCAGGGCGTCGCCGCGGAACCGGATGTCCACGTACGGGTCGTCCTCGAAGATGGTGAATCCGAACTCGACGGCCAGCGCCAGCAGGGCGCGCCGCTTCTCCTCCGACAGCGTGATGCCGGCCGGGTTCTGGTAGTTCGGGATGATGTGCGCGAGCTTCGGCCGGACGCCGCTCTCGAGCAGGCCGCGCAGCTCGTCGACGTCGATGCCGTCCTCGCGCAGCGTGACCTGGTGCACCTTGGCCCCGAGGTTCTGCAGGCTCAGGAGGGTGCGGTCGTAGGTCGGCTTCTCGACGACCACGTCGTCGCCGGGCTGCACCAGGTGGTTGAACAGGAACGCGTCGGCCTGCAGCGACCCGTTCGTCACGATGACCTGGTCGGCGGAGACACCGTGCTTCTTCGCGATCCACTCGCGCAACGGGACATAGCCGACAGACGTGCCATAAGCGGTCACGCCGGCCGGGTCGGCGTCGAAGGCACGCGCGGCGGCGGCCTTCAGGCCCTCGACGTCGATGATGTCCAGCGACGGAGCGCCACGGGCGAACGAGATCAGCTGCTCAGCGGTCATGCCCAACAGCTTACGAGCAGCCTCTATAGAATTTTCCGGGCGGTCCGGTCGTACCGCTATCCTCGCGTGACCGTCGACAGGAGCTATCGCATGATCGGACTCGTACTCGCCGCCGGCGCCGGCCGCAGGCTGCGTCCGTACACGGACACCCTGCCCAAGGCGCTCGTCCCGGTGGACGGCGATACCACGATCATGGATATCTCACTGCGCAACCTGGCCGCGGCCGGACTCACGGACGTCACGATCGTGGTCGGCTACCGCGCCGGCGCCGTCGAGGAGCGGGTGCCCGCCTTCCAGGACAAGTACGGCGTCAAAATCAGCCTCGTGCACAACGACAAGGCCGAGGAGTGGAACAACGCGTACTCGCTGTGGCTGGCCCGTGACCACTTCGCGCAGGGCGCGTTGATGGTCAATGGCGACACCGTGCATCCCGTGAGCGTCGAGCAGACCCTCCTCGCGAGTCGTGGTCCGAGCATCCTGCTCGCCATCGACAATCTGAAGAAGCTGGCTGACGAGGAGATGAAGACTGTCTTCGACGCAGATGGACAGCTGACCAAGATTACGAAGCTGATGGAGCCGGCCGACGCGTTCGGGGAGTACATCGGGGCCAACGTCATCGAGGCGTCCGCCGCCGCCGATCTGGCCGACGCGTTGCGGGCGACCTGGGAGCGCGACCCGAACCTGTACTACGAGGACGGCTTCCAGGAGTACGCGAACCGCGGCGGCCAGGTGCGCGCGGCGACGATCGGCGAGGTCAGCTGGGTCGAGGTGGACAACCACGACGACCTGGCCAAGGCCCGGGAGATCGCATGCCGTTACTAGCCCGCAGCATCCAGACGCCGCTGCACATCGACGTGCGCCGGGGCGCCGTCGCCGACCTCGGCCGCATCCTGGCCGACGGCCGGATCTCCGCGGCCGGTGACGTGGCGGTCGTGGTCGGGCCGGGGCTGGGCGAGCAGGTGGTCGACCTGATCCGCCCGACGCTGGGCTCGGCCGACATCTACACGACCGGCGGGGGCACCCTCGATGCCGCGCTCGAGCTGGCCGGCAAGCTGCGCGCCCGCAACTACGACGCGGTGGTCGGGATCGGCGGCGGGCAGACGATCGACACCGCGAAGTACGCCGCCAACCGCTGGGCGATGCCGATGATCTCGGTGGCCACCAGCCTCGCCAACGACGGCATCGCCTCGCCGGTCGCGAGCCTGGTCAACGACGGCATCAAGGGCTCGTACGGCGTGCACATCCCGTTCGGCGTGATCGTCGACCTGGACTTCGTCGACAACGGGCCGGACCGGGTCAACCGCGGCGGCATCGGCGACGTGATCAGCAACATCAGCGCGCTGGCCGACTGGGAGCTGGCCCGCGAGGTGCGCGGCGAGCCGGTCGACGGCCTGGCCGCCTCGCTGGCCCGGATGGGCGCCGAGGCGATGCTGACGATGCCCGGCGACATGAGCGACGACGCGTTCGTCACCGTGCTCGCCGAGTCGCTGATCTCCAGTGGCCTGGCCATGGCGGTGTGTGGCAGCAGCCGGCCCGCCAGCGGCGGCTGTCACGAGATCATGCACGCCATCGACTCGCTCTTCCCCGGCACCGGTTCGCACGGCGAGCTGGCCGGCCTCGGCGCGCTGTTCTGCACGTTCCTGCGCGGCGACGACCGCCGGCTCGCCCAGATGTCCGCCTGCCTGGCCCGGCACCAGCTGCCGCGGCTGCCGGACGACGTCGGCCTCACCGGCGAGCAGTTCGTCGAGGCGGTGCTCTTCGCGCCGCGTACCCGTCCCGACCGCTACACGATCCTGGAACACCTCGCCATGAGCCATGACGAGATCAGTCGAAAGCTGGCCGAGTATGCCGAAGCCATCGAGGACCGCTGATTCCGGGCAGATGCCCCCGACACCCGCCGGCCCCACACCCGCCGGATCCCCGCCCGCCGGATCCCCGCCCGCCGGCCCCCCGCCCGCGCCCACGGCCGCCGACTACTACGCCGTGAACCGCGGGGGCGGCCTGTTCAGCGAGGCGATCAGCCAGCGCATCGGCGCCCGGATCGCGGTCGGCGCGTACAAGCGTGGCCTGGCCCCGTCCGTGCTGACCGTCTTCAACCTCGGCCTCGGCTGCCTGGTGTCGTTCGTGGTGATCGCGACGGCCGGCCCGGTCGCCGACGGCCAGATCTGGGCTTGGCCGATCGGCCTGGTCGCGCTGATCGGCTGGCAGCTGGCGTACGCGTTCGACTGCTCCGACGGCCAGCTGGCGCGCGTGACCCACCGGGCCAGCACCGCCGGCGGCCGCCTCGATGTGCTCTGCGACGTGGCCGTGCAGATCTCCCTGGTCGCGGCCCTGTCGGCGACGGCCGAGGCGCAGGTCAGCGACACACCGGCCTGGCTGCTGGCCGCGTTCGCCGGCACCTGGATGGTCAACCTGGTCACGTCGGTCATGCAGGGCGGCGAGCAGGCGGCCAGCATGGTGACCAGCCGCTCGCTGCCGGTCCGCCTGGTCAAGCTGGTCCGCGACTACGGCGCCGTGGTCGCCCTGGCCGGCCTGGTCCTGATCGTCGCACCACAGTGGACAATCTGGTTCGTCGGCCTGTTCACCTTGGTGAACGCGGCCTTCTTGGCCGCCAGCGTGGTCTTCTCAGCCCGCGCCGCCCTGCGGGGGTGAACGCCGGGCCGCTTCCGGCTTGAGGTGCCGCACCCGCCGGCTTGTGGATAACTCCGCAAGAGTGTCGTATCGCGGCCGTAGAGTCGCCCCACCCAGTTCCGGGGTGGGGGCTGGGCGGCGACCTCGAGCGGCCGACGCTAGACCCGGACCGGGATCGCCGACGACGCGCCGAGCACCTTGCCGGTCGCGTCCAGGGCCTCGGCCACCACGTACTCGGGAGTGCCCTGGACCGTGAGCGTGGTCTCGAAGCCGGACCGATCGCCCTCGATCGCGCCCTGCAGGGCGCCGGGCTGGGCCCCCGACCGTGCCCGCCACTTGCTCACCTCGGTCGTGCCGTTCCAGCTCGCGCTGACGATCACGTTGCCGCCGTCGACGTGCAGGCCGAGCGCCGGCTGGTCGAGCGGCTGCCCGGTCCAGTCGGCCTTGTAGGCGCGGTACGACTGGTTGTCCAGCGGCAGGTGCCCGGCGAGCCGGACGGTGCCGTCCGCGTTGTGCTCGGTGAAGTACGGCAACTGGCCCCACCCGATGAACGCGCCGCCGTCGGCCAGCTCGCGGAAGCTGCCCTGCGTCGGCGCCGAGAGCTTGTCGGGGTGCACGAACTCGGCCACGAACGTCGCCCGCCGGGCCGCCTCGTCCAGCTTCATCACCAGGCCGCGCGAGTAGTCGTGGACCTTGGTGACGCCGGCGCCGTTGTCGAAGACGCTGTAGGTGCCGTCCCGCCGCTGGCGGAAGTCGTGCTGCCAGGCGAACTTGGCCTTCTCGTCGATGGTGAAGTCGGACTTCTTCCCGCCCAGGCGCCAGATCACCTGGCCACTGCTCTTGTCGATCTTGTACGTGGTCCAGGTGTGCCGGGACGAGATGATGATGTGCCCATCGGCCGCCAGGCCCACCGAGTTCGCGTGGAAGTAGTCGTACGGCAGGTGGGCCGACTCGCCCTGGGGCAGCGGCGCGTACGACTCGTCGAGCGTGACGTGCTCGCGCGCCCGCCACTCGAACAGCTTCTTGCCGGTCGCGATGTCGATCTCCTGGATCACGCCGTCGTGCAGGACGCCGTCCTTCGGGCCGCCCAGAGCCGACAGGTCCCACGGCACCGGGTCGTAGACCCAGAAGAGCGCCGTGTCCCGTGGGGTGATCACGAAGTCGTGCTGGTCGGCCTGCTCGGAGCCGGCCGCGCGCACCCGGGTGATCTCGCGGTACGACCGGTCGGCGATGACGAACTCGCCCTGGCCCACGCCCTGCCCGCCGGTGCCCCCGATGGTGCCCTCCCACCAGGTCAGCACGGGCTGGTCGCGGTACTGCTGGACCTTGAAGTCGATCGCCACCGTGGCCGGGTCGGGCACCTTCCTGAACCAGACCGGCGAGCCCTTCTCGTCGACCAGGAGCGGGCCCCAGAGGCCGGCGCCGGAGGCCGGGGTCAGGCAGATGAAGCCGCCGACGGTCCCGTTCGCGGCGGTCGTGATCGTGACGTCCGGAAGCGTGCGCAGGTCGGGACGGGAGCGGAACTTCGGCGGCCCGGCTTCGGCGGCCTCGGTCGCGCCCGCGGATTTGTCGGTCTTGTCGTCGTCATCGTGGCCGAGGGCGTAGCCCACGCCCACACCGGCCACGCCGACCAGGGCCGCGCCGCCGGCGCCGAGCAGCAACGTCCGCCGAGAGACACGCGAAGATTCGGTCACGGGCCTACCCTTCCCCGACGGCTCCGCTTTCTACCTGGAGGTCGGGTCAGAGTTCCCTGAGATCTCGCGGTAAACCGCCAGCAGCCGGCCGGTCAGGACATCGGGGTGGAAATCGCGCAGATAGCGGGTCCGGGCGCCCTTGGCCCGGGTCGCGGCCTCGTCCCGGGCCACCGGCAACGCGGCGGCCAGCGACGCCGCGTCGGGCGGCACCACCCACCCGGCCTCGTCCCCCACCAGGTACGGGATGCCGCCCACGTCGGTGCCGAGCACCGGCCGGCCGGCCGCCATCGCCTCCAGGATCACGGTCGGCAGCACGTCGTTCCAGGTCGGCGAGGCGATGACCACGGCCGACGCCACGCGGGCCGCGGCCATCTCGTCGCGGCTGATCCCGCCCAGGTAGGTCACGTCCGACCGCTCGGCGGCGGCCCGCTCGGCCAGGGGACGAAGCTCGCCGTCGCCGGCGATCCGCAGCGGCCCGAGCGAGCCGTCGGGGTGCCGTCGCCAGGCGTCCAGCAGCAGGCCCAGTCCTTTCTCCGGGGACAGCCGGGCGCCGTACAGGAAACCCTCGCCCAGCGGCGCCGGATCGCCCGGGTCCGGCAGGCCGTTGGCCTTGAGCACGATCCGCTCGTCCGGGATGCCGTAGTCACGCAGGTGCGCCGCGATCCGGTCGGTCAGCGCGATGAACCGCTCGACCGAGCGCCACGTCGGCCGGTGCACCGCGAGCGTGGTCGCCATCAGCGCGCTCTGCGCCGCCGAGCCCCGGTAGCAGCGATGCTTGACCGCCGGCCAGCCGACCAGCTTGCCCCGGCAGTCCTGGCAGTTGTGCCCGTCCCGGAAGTAGAGCCCCGAGGAGCAGACCTGGCGGTAGTTGTGCACGGTCTGGATCACCGGGACGCCGTGCGCGTGCGCGGTGCGGATCACCCAGGGCGACAGCAGCGGGTACGGGTTGTGCAGGTGCAGCACGTCCGGTCGCTCGTCGGCCAGCAGCCGGGCCAGGTCCTGCTGGGCCGCCCGCCCGTAGATCGGCGAGAGCGGCAGCAACGCCTTCTGCACGGCCGGCAGCTCACCGATCGAGTCCGAGCTGCGCAGGAACGGCAGCACCTCGACGCCGGCCGCGCGGAGCTGCGCGATCTCGGTGTCGACGATGACGTTCTCGCCGGACGGGATCGCTTCCCGGTATCGGTTGTGCGCGACGACCACCTTCACGGCAGGGAACGCTACCTTTGAACGCGTGCCCGAACTCCCCGAGGTCGAGGCGCTCGCGGCCTACCTGCGCGAGCGCGCGGTCGGCCATGCCGTGCAGCGCCTCGAGGTCTCCTCGTTCAGCGCCCTGAAGACGTACGATCCGCCGGCCTCCGCCGTGGCCGGGCTGACGGTCACCTCGGCCGGCCGGCACGGCAAGTTCCTGGATATCGGCCTCGGTGACGATCTCCACCTGGTCGTGCACCTGGCCCGGGCCGGGTGGCTGCACTATCGCGACTCGTTCAAGTCGCCGGCCCCGCTCAAGCCCGGCAGCGGCCCGATCGCGCTGCGCCTGCGGCTCGACGACGGCTCCGGCTTCGACCTCACCGAGGCCGGCACGCAGAAGTCGCTGGCCGCCTATCTCGTACGGGATCCGAACGAGGTCCCGGGCGTGTCGCGTCTCGGCCCCGACGCGCTCGCGGTGAGTGAGACCGAGTTCGCCGAGCGCATCCGCTCCCGCAACGGGCAGATCAAGGGCGTGCTGACCGATCAGGAGGTGCTGGCCGGCATCGGCAACGCGTACTCGGACGAGATCTTGCATGTCGCCAAGATGTCGCCGTTCGCCCTCACCGGAAAGCTGACCGACGAGCAGCTCGGCACCCTCTACCAGGCGATGCGCGAGGTGGAGACGGACGCGGTCGCCCGCTCGGTGGGGCAGAAGGCGGCCGAGCTCAAGGGCGAGAAACGGGCCGGCATGCGGGTGCACGCGCGCACCGGCCTGCCCTGCCCGGTGTGCGGGGACACCGTGCGTGAGGTGTCGTTCGCCGACAAGAGCCTGCAGTACTGCGCCACGTGCCAGACCGGCGGCAAGCCACTGGCCGACCGCCGCCTGTCGAAGCTGATTCGATAGTCCCAAATATCACGGTCGGTACACGTACAACTCGGTCCGGTACATGGTGCGTGACGTACCCTCCCTTCCGCGCCGTCCATCGGTATAGTGGCCCGGTCCCAGGCACTCGTGGCGGTGCGTAATCTTTTCCGGATGCGGGAGGACGTAGGCGACGTGACGACAAGCCTGCATCGCCCGGTTACCGACAGCAGCCGGAGAAAGCCCGTGCCGTACGACAGCTTCGAGTGGCAGCAGGAGCAGCCGCCGAGCAACGGCGTACCCCGGTCGGCCTGGAACCGGACGCACAAGCGTCTGTCGCGCTGGCATCGGCCGTACACGCTGGCCCTGGTCCTGCTCGACCTTCTCTCGGTGCTGCTGGCGTCCTATCTGACCACCTCTTCGCTGGAGAAGGCCAAGACCGGCTTCCGTAACCGGGACTGGCTTTTCCTGCACGACGCTCAGCTTTTCTACTTCTTCGCGTACGTGGTTCTGCCGCTCGGATGGCTGATCCTGCTCTGGGCCAACGGCACCTACGACCGCCGCTACCTGGGCCTGGGCAGCGAAGAGTTCAAGCGGATCGTGCGCTGCTCGGTCACCGTGGTCGCCTGTGTGTCGCTGCTGGCGTTCGCCACCAAGACCCAGCTCTCCCGCGGCACGGTCGCCCTGGTCTCGCTGAGCGCCCTGGTCCTCCTGCTGCTCGGCCGAGTACTCGCCCGCCAGGTCCTGCACTTCGCCCGGCGCCGCACCGGCCACGGCGCGCACCGGATGATCCTGGTCGGCACGCTGCCCGAGGCCCTCGAGGTCTACACGGCGGTCACCCGCAGCCCGGCCGCCGGCCTGATACCGGTCGCCATCCATCTCACCGACGGCTTCGCGGCCGCCCGCGGCATCGAGACGCCGGTTCCGGTGTACGCCTCCCGCGACGTGCTCTCGCTGGTGCGCGAGGTGGGCGCCGACACGATCGCGGTCTGCGGCTCGGCCAGCGCCGAGCCGGGCGAGCTGCGCCGGCTGGCCTGGCAGCTCGAGGGCACCGGCGTCGACCTGGTGGTCGCGCCCCAGCTCACCGACATCGCCGGCCCGCGCGTGCACATCCGCCCGATCGAGGGCCTGCCGCTGCTGCACGTCGAGGAACCGACGCTCTCCGGCCCCGGCTGGCTGGTGAAGAACCTGCTCGACCGGGTGGCCGCCGGCCTCGGCCTGCTCATCCTCAGCCCGTTCCTGCTGTTCATCGCGATCGGCATCCGCCTGTCCGACCCGGGCCCGGTCTTCTTCCGCCAGCCGCGCGTCGGTCACGAGGGCCGCACGTTCCGGGTCTGGAAGTTCCGCACGATGTACGTGGACGCCGAGGAGCGCAAGGCCACGCTCGAGGAGCTCAACGAGTCCGACGGCATGATGTTCAAGATGAAGGAGGATCCCCGGATCTTCTCCTTCGGCAGCAAGCTGCGCGCCACCTCGATGGACGAGCTGCCCCAGCTGATCAACGTGCTGAAGGGCGAGATGTCGCTGGTCGGCCCCCGCCCGCTGCCCGCCGAGGACGGCGACTACCTGGGCGACGTCCGCCGCCGCCTGCTGGTGCGGCCGGGCATGACCGGTTTGTGGCAGGTCTCCGGCCGGTCCGATCTCTCCTGGGACGAGGCCGTACGCCTGGACCTCTACTACGTCGACAACTGGTCCTTGACGTACGACCTCGGGATCCTGTGGCGCACGATCTGGGTCGTGCTCAAGCGCAAGGGCGCCTACTAGCGCCCTACTATCTGCGCATGGCCGGACAGGTGGGCAGCGCGCTGGCGGTGATCGCCGTGCTCGCCGCCCTGGCCGCGGCCGTCGTGGCCGTCGTGCGGCTGCGCGCCCGCCGCGGCATCGCGACCGCCATGCAGCGGGCCACCTACGACGTGCTGCACACCGCCGCGCTCGCCGCCGAGCCGCTGCGGGCCGGGCTCACCACCGCCACCGCCGGCAAGGCCGTCCGGCACCTGCGTTCGCTGGTCGGCGCGGTCGGGCTGACCATCGACGACGGGACGCGTTCGCTGGCGTTCGACGGGCGCGGCAGCCACCACGGCGAGCAGTTCACGGCCGCGGCCAAGCGGGCGCTCGCCACCCATCGCTCGGTCGTGCTCACCCCCGCCGACCTGCCCTGCGACCGGGTCGACTGCGTGGTGCGCGGCGCCGTGGTCTCGCCGCTGTCCGGCCCCGACGGCCGGGCTACGGCCGCGCTGGTGGCGGTGGCCGACGACCAGCCCGCGCCCGGCCTCGTGCAGGCCACCGCCGAGGCGGCGCGCTGGGCCGGCTCGCAGATCGCGCTGGCCGAGCTCGACACGTCCCGCGAGCGCCTGGCCCGGGCCGAGGTGCGAGCCCTGCGCGCCCAGATCAGCCCGCACTTCATCTACAACGCGCTCACCGCGATCGCCTCGTTCGTGCGCACCGACCCCGAGCGCGCCCGCGAGCTGATCCTCGAGTTCGCCGAGTTCACCCGCTACTCGTTCCGGGCGCACGGCGAGTTCACCACGCTGGCCGAGGAGCTGCGCTCGATCGACCGCTACCTGACCATCGAGCGGGCCCGCTTCGGCGACCGTCTCCAGGTACGCCTGCAGATCGCCCCCGAGGTCCTGCCCGTCGGCCTGCCCTTTCTCTGCCTGCAGCCCCTGGTCGAGAACGCCGTCCGGCACGGCCTGTCGCGCAAGCCGGGCGTGGGTATGGTGAGCATCGAAGCTCGTGACGCCGGGGCCGAGTGCCACATCACGGTCGAGGACGACGGCGTGGGGATGGACCCGGCGGTGTTCGCCCCCGGCCGCCCCGAGACCGACGACGGCCAGCACGTCGGCCTCACCAACGTGGACGAGCGCCTGCGGTCGGTCTTCGGCGACCACTTCGGGCTGGTGGTGGACACCGCGCCCGGCGCGGGGACGAAGGTGAGCATGCGGGTGCCGAAATTCCATCCCGGGGTACGAGCGTGACCCTGGTCGTGCTGGCGGTGGACGACGAGCCGCCGGCCCTCGACGAGCTGGCCTACCTGCTGAACGCGGACGGCCGGGTGGCGCACGTGCACCGGGCCGGCGACGCCACCGAGGCCCTGCGCGTGCTGCGCGACACCGAGGTCGACGCCGTCTTCCTGGACATTCGCATGCCCGGCCTGGACGGCATGGAGCTGGCCCGCATCCTGCGGCGTTTCGCCCGCCCGCCGGCGATCGTCTTCGTGACCGCGTACGACGACGGCGCCGTCGACGCCTTCGACCTGGGCGTCACCGACTACGTCCGCAAGCCCGTCCGGGCCGAGCGCCTGGGCGAGTCCCTGCGCCGGGTGGCCGGCTCCCGGGTGGCCGCGTCTTTCACCCCGTCCATGCCCGCCGGCTCGGCGCCGCCCCCGGCCGACGAGCTCACCATCCCGGTCGAGCTGGCCGGCACGACCCGCATGCTGCCCCGCTCGTCGGTCCGCTGGGTGGAGGCCCAGGGCGACTACGCCCGCCTGCACACCGCCGACGCGTCCCACCTGGTCCGCGTCTCCTTGGCAACGTTGGCCGACCGCTGGGCCGATGCCGGTTTCGTCCGCATTCATCGCTCCTACCTGGTGCAGATCAGGTTGATCGCCGAGCTGCGCCTGACCGGCTCGGGTTACGTGGTGGCGGTGGACGGGGTGGAGTTGCCGGTCAGCCGCCGGCACACGCGGGAGCTGAAGGACAAGCTGATCAGGGCCGCAAAGCACGATTGGACCCGCTGAGGGGTCGTCGCCCTTGATGCCCGACGCGGCCGGCCCGCGCGGCAACCAGGCGACCCGCGCGGCACTCACCGCACTGCCGCGCCGCACTCACCCCACCGCCGCGCCGCACTCAGCCCACCGCCGCGCCGCACTCACCCCACCGCCGCGCCGCACCCACCCCACCGCCGCGCCCGACTTACCGCACCGCCGCGCCGCACGGCCCGAGCTCCGCGCCGCACTGGCCCGCTCGCCGCGCCGCGCTCGCGGCTGACGGCCGCCGCATCCGCTTTCAAGCCGGCTACTCAGCCCAGCCACACATCGTCACGCCGCCGCCCAGGCCACCAAGCCGGGCCAGCCGTCGGCACACCGCGGGTCACTCAACCCGGCCGTCCGTCGGCACACCGCCGGCCACCAGACCGGGCGAGCCTTCGTCACACCGCCCGGCCACTCATCCCGGCCGCCGAGGGTCGCAGCGCCCGGCGGCACGCACGCGCGGGGCTAGCAAGGCGCGGGGCCGGCGCGGGGCGCGGGGCGGGCGCGGGGGGCGGGACGCGGGGGGCGGGACGCGGGTGCGGGGGCGGGGCGCGGGCGCGGGGCGGGACGCGGGCGCGGGGGCCGGGCGCGGGCGCGGGGCGGGACGCAGGCGCGGGGGGCCGGGCGCGGGACGCGGGCGCGGGGCGGGACGCGAAGCACAAACCCCCGGCGAGGCGGGCGCCCTACCGAACCCCACCCCGGCACTGGGTGGGGCGAGAATACGGCCCCGGTACGACGTTCTCCACACCGTTGTCCACAAGCTCGCCGAGTTCTCCACAGAGTTATCCACAGGGTCGGCATCTACACAGCTTGTTCACAAACTCACCGCCGGCTCTGCACGGGTGATCTTTAGGCTCCTCGCCGGAAGGCTGGCCGGTGAGTCACGGGGGCGCACCGGCCGCGCCTTGCCACCGCCCGGTTCAATGCGATGACCGAGCATCCGCGCGTATAGGTAAGCAGAGCAAAAGGCAGACGGAGGCGAGCATGGAGACGGCCGAACGGCGGGTGCTCGTCGTCGAGGACGAGCGGACCATCGCCGATGCGGTGGCGGCTCGGCTGCGGGCCGAGGGCTTCGCGGTGGAGATCGCCGGCGACGGGCCGGGCGCGGTGGCGGCGGCCCGGCGCACCCCGCCCGACCTGATCGTGCTCGACGTCATGCTGCCGGGGTTCGACGGGCTCGAGGTGTGCCGACGGATTCAGGCGGAGCGACCGGTGCCGATCCTGATGCTCACCGCCCGCGACGACGAGACCGACCTGCTGGTGGGGCTGGCGGTGGGCGCGGACGACTACATGGTCAAGCCGTTCTCGATGCGCGAGCTGGCGGCCCGGGTGCACGCGCTGCTGCGGCGGGCGGCCAAGAGCGCACCGGCGCCGAAGGGGCCCGCGACGCTGCGGTTCGGAGACCTGGAGATCAATCAAGCGGAGCGCAGAGTGCTGCGGGCCGGGGTCGAGGCGCACCTCACGCCGACCGAGTTCGACCTGCTCGTGCATCTGGCGGCGCACCCGCGGACGGTCCTGCCGCGGGAGCGGCTGCTGGCCGACGTGTGGGGCTGGGCCGACGCGTCGGGCACCCGCACCGTGGACAGCCACATCAAGGGTCTGCGGCGCAAGCTCGGGCCGGACCTCATCCGTACGGTGCACGGGGTCGGTTATGCCCTGGAGGTCGAGCGATGATCAGGTTACCGAGGCCGCTCGATCCGGTGCGGTCGATCAAAATCAAGATCGGGATGATCCTGATCGGGGCGGGCGCGGCCGGCATGGCCTGGTTCACGCTGTGGCTGGGCTGGTTCCCGGTCTGGACCTCGGTCACCGCGATCGTCGTCGCGCTGACCACGCTGCAGTTTCTCGCGCACGGCATGACCTCGCCGCTGCGGGAGATGACGGCGGCGGCCAAGGCGATGGCGCAGGGCGACTACACCCGCCGGGTGCGCGCCACCTCGCAGGATGAGGTGGGCCAGCTCGCCGAGGCGTTCAACCAGATGGCCGCCGACCTCGCGGCGGCGGACCAGCAGCGGCGCGAGCTCATCGCGAATGTCTCCCATGAGCTGCGTACGCCGATCACCGCGCTGCAGGGCCTGCTGGAGAACCTGGTCGACGGCGTCGCCGAGCCCGACCCCGAGATGCTGCAGACCGCGCTGACCCAGACCGAGCGCCTCGGTCGCCTGGTCACCGAGCTGCTCGACCTCTCCCGGGTCGAGGCCGGCGTGATCCCGCTGACCCGCACCCCGATCGACGTGCCCGCCTTCCTCGACGAGGTGGTCCGCGAGGCGCAGGTGAACGCGGCCGGCGCCGGCCGCGACGTGCGCTTCGAGGTGTCCACCCCGCCGGCCGTGATGATGGTGCCCGGCGACCGGGAGCGCCTGCACCAGGTCTTCGCCAACCTGCTCGACAACGCGGCCCGGCACAGCCCGCCCGGGGGCACCGTGCTGGTGCGCGCCGAGCGCCGCGACGACCACCTGCTGCTCGCCGTCGCCGACGAGGGCGCCGGCATCCCGGAGGCGGAGCGCAACCGGGTCTTCGAGCGGTTCACCCGAGGGGAGCGGGCCGGCGGCGGGACCGGGCTTGGCCTGGCCATCGCCCGCTGGGTGGTGCAGCTGCACCACGGCACGATCGCCGTCGTCGACCCCGACCGCACTCACCGCGGCTGCCACATCCACGTCACCCTGCCGACCGCTTAGAACGCACCGCAAAACGCACCGGAACGAGCCCGAGCAAAGCCCGGGCTGCTCAACGCTGCCCGAAATATGGAGGTAAATCGTTATGACGGTGACAACCAAGCCGCCAGGCTATCCGCCGGCGATCCACGGACCCTGGCCGTCCGACTCGCCCTGGGGACGGCACTGGTCGGGAGCCAGCCGCCCGGCCACCACCGCCACGATCCTCGCCATCGGGGCGGGAGCCGCGGTCGCCGCCATCAGCCTCCCGCTCGATCGGGCCGGCGTCGGCTGGCTGGTCACGGCCGTGGCCGGCACGATCGCGCTGATCTTGGCCGGCGCGGTGCCGGCCCGCCGGCCGCCGGGCGCCCCCGAACCGCTGGTCACCGCCCCGAAGAGGAACCGGAGCCCGGACCGTTACGCCTGGTCGGCCGCGACCGTGGCGCTGCTCGCGGTCGGCACCTTCCGCTCGGCCGGCTGGCTGTTCCTGCTCTGCCTCGCCACCGCCGCCCTCACCGGCACCCTCGCCCTGACCGGCGGCCACTCCCTGCGCAGCATCGCGGCCGGCGTCACGATGCCGCCGATCGCCGCGTTCCGGGCGCTGCCCTGGCTCGCTCGCGGCGCGTCCCGGCTGCGCAGGCCGGCCGAAGCCGCCGCCAACGTACGGGTCGCGGCCACCGTGGCGGTCTCGATCGCGCTGCTCACCGTCTTCGGCGCCCTCTTCGCCTCGGCCGACGCCGCGTTCGCCGACGCGCTGTCCCGGTTGAGCCCGAGCGTCAGCGCCGGGGCCACCGCCCGCTGGATCTTCGTCTTCGTGGTGGCCGTCCTCGCCCTCGGCGGCGCCGCGTTCCTGCGAGCCGGCCCACCCGATTTGTCCGGATTGGACACCACCGAGGGCCGCAAGGTCAGCCGCTTCGAATGGGCGCTCCCGCTGGGCCTGCTCGTGCTGCTGTTCGCCGGCTTCGTGGCGGTGCAACTGGCCGTTCTGTTCGGCGGCAACCGGCACGTGCTCGAGACCGACGGCCTGACCTACGCCGAGTACGCCCGCAGCGGCTTCTGGCAGCTCTGTTTCGTCACCGCGCTCACCCTGGTGGTGCTGGCCGGCGCGGCCCGCTGGGCGCCCCGGACGACGCCCGCCGACCGCCGCACGATCCGTGTCGTCCTCGGCGCCCTGGCCGTCCTGACGCTGGTCATCGTGGCCTCGGCGCTGCACCGGATCACCCTGTACGCCGACACCTACGGCCTGACCCGGCTGCGGCTGCTGGTCGCCTGCTGCGAGGCCTGGTTCGGCCTGGTGCTGCTGCTGGTGCTGGTCGCCGGCATCCGGATGCGGGCCGCCTGGCTGCCGCGCGTCGCGATCGCCGCGGGGGTGCTCGCGCTGCTCGGCCTGGCGGCCGCCAATCCCGACCGGCTGATCGCCGAGCACAACGTCCGGCAGGACCACAACCTCGACCTCGCCTACCTCGGCTCGCTCTCGCCGGACGCGGTGCCGGGGCTGGCCGGCCTCGACCCCGCCCGCCGCGAGTGCGTGCTCGGCCACATCGACCTCTGGCTCTCCGAGCACCCGGACGACTGGCGGAGCTGGAACCTCGGCCGGGAGCGGGCCCGCACGATCATCGCCCGCGATCTATCGGGTCCGGGGTGGTTCTGCCCTTGACATCTACGCCCCGACCGTAAGACTCCGGGCATGGAGGAGCAGTCGCCGCGGCGTACGCGGGTGGTGCTGGGCGAGATCGCCGCCCAGCGCCGCCCCACCGACCGCAGCCACGCCGACCTCGCGGAACAGACGCCGGTGGGCGAGGCGCTGGTGAAAGGCCTGGTCCGGGCTCAGCTCGCGCTCGCCCTGCGGCTGGCGCTGGTGGTGGTGACCGGGCTCGGCGCGCTGCCGCTGCTGTTCGTGGGCGCGCCCGCGGTCGGCACGGTCAAGCTCCTCGGCGTCAACCTGCCCTGGCTGCTGCTCGGCGTCGCCGCCTTCCCGTTCCTGGTCGGCGTGGGCTGGGCCTACGTGCGCTGGGCCGAACGCAACGAGCAGGACTTCATCGCGCTGATCCGGAAGCCGGAGCAGTGAATCCGTACGTCGTGCCGGGTCTGGTCCTGGTCGTGCTGGTGACCGTCGGCATCGGCGCCTACGGCCTCCGGTTCGCCCGCACCACCTCCGACTTCCTGGTCGCCTCGCGCTCGGTGAGCCCCTCCTGGAACGCGGCGGCGATCAGCGGCGAATATCTCTCGGCGGCCTCGTTCCTCGGGGTGGCGGGGCTGATCCTGCGGTACGGGGTCGACGTGCTCTGGTATCCGGTCGGCTTTGCGGCCGGATATCTCGCGCTGTTGCTGTTCGTGGCCGCGCCCCTGCGCCGGTCCGGGGCGTTCACCCTGCCCGACTTCTGCCAGGTACGCCTACGCTCGACCACGCTGCGGCGGCTGGCCAGCGTCTTCGTCGTCTTCATCGGCTGCCTCTACCTGGTGCCGCAGCTGCAGGGGGCGGGACTGACCTTCACCACGGTCACCGGCGGCTCGTACGTGTGGGGAGCGCTCCTGGTCGGCGTGGTGGTGACCGCCAACGTGGCCCTCGGCGGGATGCGCGCGATCACGTTCGTCCAGGCCTTCCAGTACTGGCTCAAGCTCACGGCCCTCGCCGTACCGGTGATCTTCCTGGTCCTGCAGTGGCAGTCGGACGGGCGACCGTCGGTCACCCCGCCCGCCGGCGCCGTCTTCCCGGCCGCCACCGCCGTGGTGATCGAGCAGGACGCGGTCGTCGACGGCGAACCGGTCCAAAAGGGACAGGAGCTGCACTACGACCAGGGCGACCCAGTGCCCACGGTCAGCACCGTCGACGCGCACTTCGGGACGGACTGGCTGCTGCCCGGCGGCGATCGAAGCCTCTTCGCCACCTATTCGCTGATTTTGGCCACGTTCCTGGGCACGATGGGCCTACCCCACGTGCTCGTGCGCTTCTACACCAATCCCGACGGCGCCTCGGCCCGGCGTACGACCCTGGTCGTGCTCGCCCTGGTCGGCCTGTTCTATCTGCTGCCCACCCTCTACGGCGTGCTCGGCCGGGTCTACACCCCGCAACTGCTGATGACCGGTCGCACCGACGCCGTCGTCCTCACCCTGCCCGAGGCCGCGCTCGGCGGCGGCCACCTCGGCCGGCTGCTCGGCGCGCTGGTCACCGCGGGCGCGCTCGCCGCCTTCCTCTCCACCTCGTCCGGCCTGCTCACCAGCGTGGCCGGCGTGGTCTTCACCGACGTGCTGCACGCCGGGCGCACCGGCTCGGTCCGCGACTTCCGGGTGGCCACGCTGCTGGCCGCGATCGTGCCGGTCACGCTCTCGCTCTACGTCTCGGGCATGGACGTGTCCCGGGTGGTCGGGCTCGCCTTCGCGGTCGCCGCGTCGAGCTTCTGCCCGCTGCTCGTGCTCGGCATCTGGTGGCGGCGCCTCACCGACGTAGGCGCGGCCGCCGGCATCCTGATCGGCGGCGGCGCGGCGATGGCGGCCGTGCTGATCACCGTGCTCGGCCCACCGCTGAGCGGGTGGCCGGCCCAGCTCATCGGGCAGCCGGCCGCCTGGACCGTGCCGCTCGCGTTCCTCGTGATGATCGTCGGCTCGCTGCTGACCGGCCGCCGGGTGCCGCACGACGTCGGCGCGACGATGCTGCGGCTGCACGCGCCGGAGTCGTTGCGCATTTAAGGATGTTTAAGGTGCGACCCCCGATCTCCGTCGGTGCTGCCCCCCGTATCGATGGGCAGCCACCGAGCAAAGGAGCGGGCCATGAGGCGGTACCGGCGTAACGCGATGTCCGGGCGTACGAGGAAGCTGGCGATCGGCGGAGTCGCGCTGGCGATCGCCGGCGGGGCGTTCGCGATCAGCACCGGGGTGAGCAGCGCCGGCGAGAACTGCGTCGGCCTCGACCAGGCGCTGCGGCAGAACCTTCAGTTCATCGCCGGGCAGCGGGCCAACCCGGACGCGCTCTCCGACGCGCGCATCCAGAACCGGCAGGCCGTGGTCGACCTGATCAACCAGCGTCGCCAGGTCGCGGGCTGCACCGCCGACGTGGCGGGCGAGGTCCCCGGAGCGGCCGCGCCGGCCGCACCGGCGAAGCCGGCCAAGCCGGCCAAGCCGGCGAATCCCCCGAAGACGACCACGCCGGCCAAGCCGCCGGCCACCACGGCACCGGCGAACAACGCGGGAACGGGGGCGGGCGAGGTCGTCTGCAAGGGCTCGACGGTCACGCTTTCCGGCGAGGGCGGCGCGCCGTTCGCGTCGAGCGGCACCTTCCCGCTGGGCACGACCCTCAAGGTCACGAACCTGGACAACAACAAGAGCATCACGGTCAAGGTCGAGACCACGTCGGGCAGTTGCGTGCTGCTCAACAACGCGGCCTTCGAGCAGGTCCGGGAGCCGGGCAAGTTCCTGATCCGGCGCGCCGTCATCGAACGGGTGGGCTGAGGGGAGGCCCGGGCCACACCTGTTCGAGGTGGTCCGGGCCCGCTAACTTGATGGTCATGACGGTGCCGGCGCAGCGAACGGATGAGCAGGTCGCGGCCATGTCGCTGCGCGGCCTGGTCAAGCACTTCGATACCAAGCTCGCCGTCTCGGGCGTCAGCCTCGAGGTGCCGGCCGGCTCCTTCTACGGCCTCCTCGGCCCCAACGGGGCGGGCAAGACCACGACGCTCTCCATGGCCGTCGGCCTCCTGCGGCCCGATCAGGGCCGGGCTTTCCTGCTGGGGTACGACGTGTGGGCCGATCCCGCGGCGGCGAAGGCGCGACTGGGCGTGCTGCCCGACGGCGTGCGCCTGTTCGACCGGCTCACCGGGCCCGAGCTGCTGGCGTACCACGGCCTGCTGCGCGGCATGGACCAGGCGACGGTCGACCAGCGCGCCCGCGAGCTGCTCGACGTGCTCGAGCTCGGCGCCGGCAACCGCACCCTGGTCGTCGACTACTCGGCCGGCATGAAGAAGAAGATCGGTCTTGCCTGCGCGCTGCTGCACGCCCCGCGCCTGCTCGTGCTGGACGAGCCGTTCGAGGCCGTCGACCCGGTCTCGGCCGCCCTCATCCGCGACATCCTCCAGCGGTTCGTGGCCGGCGGCGGCGCCGTGGTCTTCTCCAGTCACGTGATGGAGGTCGTCGAGCGGCTCTGCGACCACGTCGCGATCATGTCGGACGGCGTGGTCCGGCTGCACGGCACGCTCGCCCAGGTCCGCGGCGACCGTTCGCTCGAGGACGTGTTCGTCCAGGTCGTCGGCGGCCGGGTCGCCACCGGCTCGGAACTGGCCTGGCTGTGACGGCCCAGCCCGGAGTCTGGCCGTTCGTCCGGCTCAAGTTGCGGCTGACCGCCAACGGCCTGCGCGGCCGGCCCGCCCGCATCACGCTCTTCGTCCTCGGCGTGCTCGCGGCCGGGTTCTTCGCCATCACCGGCTACGCGATCTTCGCGATCCCGGGCGTGGCCGGCAGCGAGCGGGCGGCCGGGCTGCTGCTGCCGCTGGGCGGCGCCGCCCTGGTGATCGGCTGGCTGTTCCTCCCGCTGATCTTCTTCGGCGTCGACGAGTCGCTCGACCCGGCTCGCTTCGCGCTGCTCCCGCTGCGCCGCCGCACGCTGATCACCGGCCTGTCGATCGCGGCGCTGGCCGGCCTGCCCGCGCTGGCCACGCTCGCCGCCACGGCCGGCATGGTCGACACCGCGGCCCGGCTCGGCGGACCCGGGGCGGCCGTCGCCCAGCTCGCCGGGGTGCTGCTCGGCCTGATCCTGTGTGTGGCCGTCAGCCGCTCGGTGACCAGCGCGTTCGCCACCGCCCTGCGCTCGCGCCGGTCCCGTGACCTGGCCGCCGTCGCGCTCGCCCTGATCGCCGCCGCGGTCGGCCCGCTGCAGCTGGCGGCCCTGGCCGGCGCCGAGCGCGCCGACTGGGACACGTTCGCCACGATCGCCGACGTGATCGGCTGGACGCCGCTCGGATCGCCGTACTCGATGGGGCTCGACGTCGTCGAGGGCCGCGCCTGGGCGGTGCCGCTGAAGCTGCTGATCAGCGCGGCCGCGGTCGGTGGCCTGCTCTGGTGGTGGAGCACGACGCTGGAGAGCGCGATGCTCGGCGCCGCCTCCGAGGGCGGCCGCCGCGGCGGCGCGACCGACCGCAGCCCGGTCGACCTGCTGCTGTTCCGGCGCCTGCCGCGCACCCGGTTCGGCGCGCTGGTGGCCCGCGAGGTCCGTTACTGGTGGCGGGAGACCCGGCGCCGGGCCAGCCTGATCACGTTCTCGATGGCCGGGCTGTTCCTGCCGGTCAGCCTCACGATCAGCGCCGGGTCGCCGGGCAGCATGGTGATCTTCGTCGGGTCGCTGGCCGCGATCGCGCTGGCCAACCAGTTCGGCTTCGACGGCAGCGCCTACGCCGCGAACATCACGGCCGGCGTGCCGGGCCGGGTCGAGGTGCACTCGCGGGCCGCGGCGCATGCCATCTACACGCTGCCGCTGCTGTTCACGATCGCCGTGCTGGTCGGTGCGCTCTCGGCGAACCCGGGCCGGGTTCCCAGCACGTTCGGGCTGCTGGTCGCGGCGTACGGCGTCGGTCTCGGTCTGGTTTTGCCGTTGTCGATCCGCGCCGCCTACGCCTTGCCGAACTCGTCGAACCCGTTCGCGATGTCCTCCGGCGGCGGCCCGGCCAAGGGTCTGCTGGCGCTCGCGGTGCTGGTCGGCGCCGTGGTCATCAGCCTGCCGCTGCAGATCATCGCGCTGGTGGCGAGCTCGGTGTGGCTGTGGATCGGGCTGCCGGTGGGCATCGCGTACGCCGCGGCCGCCTACCTGATCGGCTCCGGTGTCGCGGCCGACCTCCTCGATCGCCGGATGCCGGAGCTGCTGGCCGCCGTGACCCCGGCCCGCTAACCGCGCGCGCCCTTCGTCATGTCCAGGATGCACACCGGATTGCCGAACGGGTCGCCCAGCACCGCGCACCACCCGATCGCGATCTCGAAGGGCCGCTCGAGCACCTCCGATCCCCAGCCGGCCACCGCCGCGCGGACGTCATCGACGAGATAGCCGACACCGCGACCGGCCGGCAGTGGAAAGGTGTGCAGCACGATCTCGGCGTCGGTCTCCGGCATGCCGAGCCCGGCCGAGGTCCCGTCCCGCCACATCTCCCGCAGCCCCAGGGTCCGCGTGTAGAAGCCGATCCCGGCCGTCAGGTCATCGACATGGACCATCACGCAGTCGATCTTCCGGAGCACCGGACTCACCGCCCCTTCCGCAGGCCGTCCTGGCGGACGAAGATGACCCGCCGCTCGATCGCGTCGCCGGACGGGCCGAGCACGTAACCGTCGATCCACAACCATCCGTCATAGGTACGGCGCGGGTCGACCCGGATGACGCGGAAGGTCAAGGCACGATCGCCCTGGAACTGGACGCTCGCGGCACCTCCCACGTGGAGGACGTCGCCGGGTTGCGGCAACGGCTCAGCCATCCGCGTCCCTTCGCATGCCACCGAGTACGGGCCCGGCTACGGAACGGGATCGGATCGCACAAGCCGGGTAACCCGAAAGGCGACAATGATCCGGTGACAGCTGACCCGGCCGGCGGCCGCATCCACTCGACCGATCCGTTCGCCACCCCGCAGGAGGAGCGCTCCCCGATCCGGCGGCTCCGCGGCCGGCTCGCCGCGCCGGTCACGCTCTGGACGGCGCCCGGACCGCGGGGACTGACCGTGTCGTCGATGCTCGTCGCCGACGGTGAGCCGGGCCGGGTGCTCGGGCTGATCGACGAGGAGAGCGATCTCTGGGAGGCGCTGTCCGAATCGGGCCGCTTTGCGGTGACGCCCCTGTCCCCGGCCGACCGGCAGCTCGCCGACCGGTTCGCCGGCCTGATGCCGGCGCCCGGCGGCCCGTTCGCCATCGGCGACTGGACCGCCACCGATTACGGCCCGGTCCCGGCGGCGGCCGGCACGTGGGCCGGTTGCCGGCTCGAGAGCAGCCGGGAGTGCGGATGGGCGCTGCTGGTCGAGGGCGTCGTCGAGACCATCGCGGTGCTGACGGACCCGGCGCCGCTCGTCCACTATCGAGGGCGCTACCGCGAGCTCCACGGCTGACCGCCGGCCCACTCGGCGCAGTCAGACCGCCACTCGGCGCAGGGTCCGACCGGGCCTCGCCACGGCGGCTGAGGGCTTCGTACGTTGCCCGAAAGTCCGCCCGCCCCCACGAAGGTGGTGAATCCCGGTGACGACAGAAGTGCCTTCCGAGTCCTCCACCGAGAGATACCAGGCCGTCCAGAAGTCCGAGGACTTCCAGCGGCTGCGCACGAAGGTACGCCGGTTCATCTTCCCGATGACGGTCGCTTTCTTCCTCTGGTACCTGCTCTACGTGCTGCTCTCGGCGTACGCCCGGGGCTTCATGAGCACGAAGGTCGTCGGCAACATCAACGTTGCCCTGATCTTCGGCCTGCTGCAGTTCGCCTCGACATTCCTGATCGCCTGGTACTACTCCCGCTACGCCGGCCGGGAGCTCGACCCGATCGCCGACAGCATCCGCCACAAGATGGAAGAGGGCGAGGAGTGATGGAGAGCCACCTGTTCGCCGCGGAGGCGACCGCGTCGTCCTCCCGCGGCCTGACCATCACGCTGTTCCTGCTCTTCGTGGCCATCACGCTGGGCATCACGATCTGGGCCAGCCGGCAGACCAAGACCGCCACCGACTTCTACGCCGGCGGCCGGCAGTTCTCCGGTTTCCAGAACGGCATGGCGATCGGTGGCGACTACATGTCGGCGGCGTCCTTCCTGGGCATCGCCGGCCTGATCGCGCTGTTCGGCTACGACGGCTTCCTCTACTCGATCGGCTTCCTGGTCGCCTGGCTGGTGGCCCTGCTGCTGGTGGCCGAGTACCTGCGCAACTCGGGCCGCTACACGATGGCCGACGTGCTGGCGTTCCGGATGCGTCAGCGCCCGGTGCGGTCGGCCGCCAGCATCTCCACCGTGGTGGTCTCGATCTTCTACCTGATCGCCCAGATGGTCGGCGCCGGCGCCCTGGTCTCGCTGCTGCTCGGCATCAAGCCGGGCACCACGTTCCTGGGCATGGACGCCGACACCGCCAAGGTCGCCACCATCATCCTGGTCGGCGCCCTGATGATCGTCTACGTGGTCGTCGGCGGCATGAAGGGCACCACCTACGTGCAGATCGTCAAGGCGTTCATGCTGATGATCGGCGCGCTGGTGATGACGTTCCTGGTGCTGTGGCACTACAAGTTCAACCTGTCGAACCTGCTCGGCGACGCCGCGACGCAATCGGGCAAGGGCTCGGCGTTCCTCGAACCAGGCTTGCGGTACGGGGTGGAGAAAGCGACCGCCGCGGAGACCTTCTACAGCAAGATGGACCTGGTCTCGCTCGGCATCGCGCTGGTGCTCGGCACGGCCGGCCTGCCGCACATCCTGACCCGGTTCTACACGGTCCCGACCAGCAAGATCGCTCGCAAGAGCGTGCTCTGGGCGATCGGCATCATCGGCGTCTTCTACCTGTTCACCCTGGCCCTGGGCTTCGGCGCGGCGGCCCTGGTCGGCGGCAAGGCGATCACCGCGCAGGACAAGGCGGGCAACACGGCGGCGCCGCAGCTGGCCCAGGCGCTCGGCATCGACTACTTCGGCGGCGACACCGGCGGCTCGATCCTGCTGGCGATCATCGCGGCGGTCGCGTTCGCCACGATCCTGGCGGTGGTGGCCGGCCTGACGCTGGCGTCGTCGTCGAGCGTGGCGCACGACTTCTACGCCAACGTGATCAAGCGGGGCACCGCCAGTGAGCGGGACGAGGTCCGGGTCGCCCGGATCTCCGCCCTGGTCATCGGTGCCGTCGCGATCGCGCTGTCGATCTTCGCGCAGAGCCTGAACGTGGCGTTCCTGGTGGCGCTGGCGTTCGCCGTGGCCGCCTCGGGCAACCTGCCGGCCATCCTCTACAGCCTGTTCTGGCGGCGGTTCAACACCTCCGGCGCGGTCTGGGCCATCTACGGCGGCCTGATCAGCGCCGTGGTGCTGGTCTTCTTCTCGCCGGTCGTCTCGGGCAGCCCCACGGCGATGTTCCCGGAGCACGACTGGCACTGGTTCCCGCTCAACAACCCGGGCATCATCTCGATCCCGATCGGCTTCCTCTGCGGCTGGATCGGCACGGTGATCTCGAAGGAGGACGACACCGAGAAGTACGCCGAGCTCGAGGTCCGCTCGCTGACCGGCTACGGCGCACACTGAGTCGGGTCCGGGGGCCGCCCGCCGCGGTCCCCGGACTCCCCCCTTTGTGCCGAAGGGGTGTCGATAACCAGGCACGACCGGTACGGATACGTAACCTGGGTTCCATGTCTACGACCGTCGGACGAGCCTCGATTCCGCAGCCTTCACACGATGACCGGCCGGGAAACGGTGACCGCCCGGGCAAGACCTACAAGCCCCGGCTCCGGCCGCGGTGGGGCCGCATCGCGCTGCTGGCCGGCCTGGCCGTGCTGATCATCGCGACGATCGTCGGCATCTCGCTCTACGGGTACGCGAGCAACCTCGACCAGGACCTCAAGCGGACCGACGCGTTCTCGCAGCTCACCGGCGACCGGCCGGCCGCGGCCACCGGCGGAGCGCAGAACATCCTGTTGGTCGGCAGCGACTCGCGCGACCCGGACGCCAAGGAGGACCAGGCCAACGCCTGGCGGGCGGACACGCTGATCCTCATGCACATCCCGGCCGACCACAAGACGGCCCAGCTGATCTCGATCCCACGGGATCTGTGGGTGGTCGTGCCCAAGACCAACAGCGCCGCGTGCGGCGACGGCAGCCGGGCCAAGATCAACGCGTCGTTCGCGTTCGGCGGCCTGCCCCGCGCGGTGCACACGGTCGAGTGCCTCACCGACGTCCGCGTCGACCACGTCATGGCGATCGACTTCGGCGGCTTCAAGGAGGTCACCGACGCGATCGGTGGCGTCGACCTCTACGTCGACCAGACCATCACGTCGATCCACAAGCCGCACCGGGTCTTCACCAAGGGCATGATGCACATGAACGGTGAGCAGGCCCTGGACTGGGTGCGCCAGCGCAAGCAGTTCCCCCGCGGCGACTTCGCCCGCATGCAGCACCAGCAGGAGTTCCTCAAGGCCGTGATGGACAAGGCGGCGAGCGGCGGCGTGCTGGCCAACCCGGGCAAGCTCAACGGCTTCCTCAAGTCGGTCACCAAGGCGGTCACCGTCGACCAGGACTTCTCGCTCAGCGACATGATGAAGTTCAAGGACATTCGCGGTAAGGACCTGACCTTCATCACCAGCCCGAACAAGGGCAGCGAGACCATCGCCGGCCAGTCGGTCGTGGTCTCCGACCGGGAGAAGGCGCTCGCGCTCTACCAGGCGGTCGCCGCCGACAAGATGGCGGCGTGGATGTCCGCGAACCTCAAGAAGTGACACCAGTAGGCTATTGGCCGTGTTCGGACCACAAGTTCCCAGCGTGACCCCCGCCGACGTCAAAGCCGACGCCTACCTGCTGGACGTGCGCGAGCCCGACGAGTGGGCGGCCGGTCACGCCCCCGGGGCCCACCACCTGCCGATGATGGAGATCCCGGCCCGGATGGCCGAGGTGCCGACCGACGTCGAGGTCGTCGTGGTCTGCCGCTCCGGCGGCCGCTCCGGCCAGGTCGTCTCCTACCTGATGGGCAACGGCTGGGACAACGTGCGCAACCTGGACGGCGGCATGCGGTCCTGGGACGCGGCCGGCCGTGACATGGTCAGTGAGAACGGTCAGCAAGCGCAGGTGCTGTGAGCGACTACCGCCCGCTCGTCTTCGCCCATCGCGGTGGCGCGGACGCCCTTCCCGAGCACACGCTCGGCGCCTACCTGCGCGCTCTCGAGGAGGGCGCGGACGGTCTCGAGTGCGACGTGCGGCTGACCCGCGACGGTCACCTGGTGTGCGTGCACGACCGCAACCTCAACCGTACGACGAACGGCCGTGGCCTGGTCAGCCGCAAGACTCTGGCCCAGCTCGACACCCTGAACTACGGCTCCTGGCACCCGGGTTACCCGGCCGACGAGGAGCTGCCCGACCTCGCCCGGCTGCTCACGCTCGACCGCCTGCTGGAGGCGCTGCGGGACAGCGGCCGGCCGGTGCGGCTGCTCATCGAGACCAAGCATCCGTCCCGCTACGGCGCCGAGGTCGAGCGCAAGCTGGTCGCGACGCTGCGCCGGCACAACCTCCCGAACGAGCGCGTGCACGTGACGGTGATGTCGTTCGCGGCGCTGGCCCTGCGCCGCATCCGCGCCCAGGCGCCCGGCGTCCCGACCGCCTACCTGCTGGAGATCCTGCCGCCCGGGGTCGGCCGCGGCCGGCTGCCGTTCGGCGCGCGCATCGCCGGTCCCGGGGTGGGCCTGGTGCGGGCGCGGCCCGGCCTGGTCCCCTCGATCAAGCAGGCCGGCCATCAGGTCTACGTCTGGACGGTCAACGAGCCGGCCGATCTCGAGATGGTCCTGGATCACCAGGTGGACGGCGTGATCACCGACCGGCCCAAGTTCGTGATCGACCGCCTGGCCGAGATGTGACGTCCGACACGGTACGGTGAATCGCACCAAGATCCGCAGTCAACCATCTGCCGAAAACCCCAGAAGCGAGGCAGACTCGCAGTCATGCCCGAGCGTCCCGATTACGCCGCGCTGACCCGGGGTCAGATCGCGGTCCTCGATCGGCTCAATGCCGGCGAGGCGGGGCTGCCCGTGGTGGAGCAGATCGTCCGCCTCGCCCAGGACGTGCTGGGTGGCGAGGGCGCCGGCTTCGTGGAGTACGCGTCGTCGCACGGCCGGGTGGTGGCCGCCAGCGGCGCCTGCGCCCGGGCGATCGGCCGCCGGGTCGACGTGGCCGAGGGCGCGGCGATCCCGCTCAGCGCGCTCAACGAGATCTTCGCCAAGCAGGTGGAGGACGGCGACCTGCACCGGGTGATCGGTGCCCGCTGCGAGATCGGCGACACGGTCATCGGGTCGCTGCACGTCTACCTCGGTGACGACCCCGGTGAGGGCTTCGACGCGGTTCTCGAGCTGCTCGCGGCCTATCTCGGCCGGCTCTACGCCCTCCAGCCCCGCGACCCCGACCAGGCCGACCGCCAGGAGAACCGGGACCTCTGGGTGGCGGTCACGAGCCACGAGCTGCGCACGCCGGTCACGGTCATCAAGGGCTACGCCGACACGCTGACGAACCACTGGGAGTCGCTCGGCGAGGCCGGCCGGCAGGAGGCGGTACGCGTGGTCGGCACCCGGGCCGGCGAGCTGGCCCGGCTGGTCGACCGGCTGCTGTCGGCGGTCAGCGAGGACGGCGAGATCGGCGCCTCCCCGGCCGGCCCGTTCGACCTGCCCGAGACGCTGCGGGCCGCCGTCGAGGAGCTGCCCGAGGACCTGCGGCGCCGGATCCGCGAGGGGGAGGTGCCGGCGGAGCTGCCGAAGGCGTACGGGGACAAGGACTCGATCGCGACCATCCTCACCGAGCTCGCCACCAACGCCGAGAAGAACTCCCCGCCCGGCTCGCCGATCGAGGTGTGTGCCGCCTCGGACGGCGAGACCCTGCGCTTCCGGGTCTCCGACCGCGGCGTCGGCATCCGTCCCGAGCACGTCGAGCGCGCCTTCGAGCGCTACTGGCAGGCCGAGGCCGGCGATCGGCGGCACCCGGGCGCGGGGCTCGGGCTCTACCTGGTGCGACGGCTGGTCGAGCGGCAGCAGGGCTGGGTCTCGCTGCGCCCCCGCGAGGGCGGCGGCACCACCGCCGAGGTGCGACTCCCGCGCGCCTGAGGTGCCGCGCAAAGCCACCGCCGAGGTGCGACTCCCGCGCGCCTGAGTGGCCCAACACAAAGGCCAGCGCCTAGGCTGTCGAGCCGTGAGCAAGCGCCGCAACCAACGCCAAACCGCACCGAAGCGCGAAAAGGTGCGCGACATCTTCGTCGCCCGGCCGTTCGAGGGCCTCGCCGACGAGCCGGAGTGGATCGCCCTGCGCGAGCTGGTCCCGGCCGCCTCGGCCCCGCTGACCCTGCGGCCCGAGATCATCGAGGAGTACGGCGACCGCCCGATCACGCTGTCGACCGTGCTGCCGATGGCCTGGCCGGCGATGACGCGCACGGACGGCCGGGTCTTCATCGGCCTCCAGCGGCACGTGCAGTCCGGCGACGTCTCCCGCGACCTGGCGGTGGCGATCCTCAGCGCGCTGCGCACCGAGCCCGGCGACACGGTGTCGGTCCCGGCGCTGCCCGGCGAGGGCCCGCGCCTGCAGGACGTGCTGGTCGACGGCCCGCTCGAGATCACCATGCACGACGGCTTCGAGTACTGGCTGGACGCCGACCAGGCCGAGGACCCGAACGTGAAGGCGTCACTCGAACGGGCGAACGCGTCGATCTACCCGACCGTCCGGCTGGCGGCGGGCCGGGCCGCGTACTGGTGCCGGGTCGCGCCGGACAAGGGCCACGTGCGCTGGGTCCTGGCCGAGCCCGAGGACAAGGCGCTGGACGCGCTGGCCCGCCTCTCGGCCGCCGGCGACCTGCTGCTCGGTGAGAACACGAAGTTCGCCGGCATGTTCCGCGCGCACGGCCTGCTGGTGCCGGTGTGGGACATCCCGGGCGAGCCGGAGGCGGCCGACTGGGAGGCGCCGCTCGCCGATTTCGCCAAGCGCTACGCCGACATCCTCGCCGAGACGGGTCCCCTGGACGCCGACGCCCGGCGGGCCAAGCAGGGCCTGATCGGCCGCCAACTGACGCTGCGATGAGTTTCGTGGAGCGGTTCGACTCCCCGGAGCTGGACCGCTCCCGGTGGGTGCCCTGGTACCTGCCACATTGGAGCTCCCGCGCGCAGTCGGCGGCGACGTATGAGGTGGGCGGGGGCGAGCTTCGGCTCAGCATCCCGCCCGATCAGCCGTTGTGGGCCGAGGGCGTGCACGAGACGCCGCTGCGGGTCTCCGGCATCCAGAGCGCCAACTTCTCCGGCCCGGTCGGCAGCACGGTCGGCGGTCAGCCGTTCCTCGACGATCAGCGGGTACGCGAGGAGCAGCCCGAGTTCTGGGGAATCACCCCGCTCTACGGGCACATCGAGATCCGGATGCGGGCGGTCATCACGCCGCGGTCGATGGCGGCGTTCTGGCTCTCCGGCATCGAGACCGAGCCGTCGATGTCCGGCGAGATCTGCGTGATGGAGGTCTTCGGCAGCGCGCCGCACGGCTTCGGGATGGGGCTGCACCGCTTCCGCGACCCGCGGCTGACCGAGGACTGGTCGGTGGTCGAGCTGCCGATCGACGTTTCCGAGCTGCACACGTACGCGGTGGACTGGCGCCGCGACGAGCTGGTGTTCACGGTCGACGGCTCGGCAGTCAAGCGGGTCGATCAGGCGCCCGACTACCCCGTACAGCTGCAGATCGCGGTCTTCGATTTCCCGGAGAAAGCCGACGGCGACGAGGTGCCGGTGCCGGAGTTGATCGTCAAGCACGTCGCCGTTAGCTGACAAAGGATGTCAGGTACCCCCGCCTAGCGTGCCCGGCATGGCGAACAACTTCGATTTCCTGGTCGGCAACTGGACCTCCAAGCAGCGCCGGTTGCGCGAGATCTTGGCCGGCTGCGACGAGTGGTACGAGTTCAGCGGCGTCACCCGTTGCTGGAGCGTCTTCGACGGCGGTGGCAACATCGACGAAGTCCACTTCCCGGAGCAGGGCTATACGGGACTGACCGTGCGCCTCTTCGACCCGAAGACCGAGCTGTGGTCGATCTACTGGGCCCGCAACGACACCGGCCTGGCGCTGCCGCCGACCGTGGGCCGCTTCGAGGAGGACGGCGTCGGCCGCTTCTACGACGACGAGGAGTGGAACGGCCGGCCGATCCGGGTCCGCTACCAGTGGACCGTGCCGACCGCCGACGCCTGCCGGTGGGAGCAGGCGTTCTCCACCGACCGGGGCGCGACCTGGGAGACGAACTGGACGGCCGACTTCACCCGCGCGGCGGCCTGAGGGGCGCGCGCTCGACCGGGCAGCTCATGCACCGCGGGCCGCCCCGGCCGCTGCCGAGCTCCGACCCGCTGATCCGGACCACCTCGATCCCGGCCCGCTCGAGCTGCGCGTTCGTCTCGACGTTGCGCTCGTAGGCCACGCAGAGCCGCGGGGCGATGGCGAGCGTGTTGTTGCCGTCGTCCCACTGCTCGCGCTCGGCCGTCACCGGGTCGAGGCCGGTCTCGATCGTGCGCAGCCGCTCGATGCCCATCGCCTCGGCGGCGGCCTCCAGGAACGGGCGCGGGGCCCGGGCGTGCGGCTCGCCGTCGGCGTCCGCGGTCACCGTGTACGCCATCAGGCTGTCGGCCGCGTTCGGATACATCACCACGGCGTCGACGTCGACCATCGTGCACACGGTGTCGAGGTGCATGGTCGCCCGCTCCTGGGCGATCGGCACCACCAGGATCGTGTGCGCCAGGCCCTCGGTGAAGATCCGGCGAGCCAGCCGCTCGGCGCCGGCCGGCGTGGTGCGCTCGCCGACCCCGATCGCCACCACCTCGGGCGCCAGCATCAGCACGTCACCGCCCTCGACGTGCTCCAGCGCCGGGTCGTAGAGCAGGTCGGTGCCGGCGAAGCGCGGGTGATAGCGGTAGATGGCCCGGGTCAGCGTCGTCTCCCGGGCCCGGGCCGGCATGGCCAGGCTGGTCACCGCGACCCGATCCCGGATCCACACGCTGGAGTCGCGGGTGAACAGCAGGTTGGGCAGCGGGTCGATGACGAAGTCGTGCGGGTTCATCAGCTCGTAGACGAGCCCGCCCGGCCCCGGCTTCAGCTCGCGGTGGGCCAGCCCGGACATCAGCACGTCGGCCAGGCGGCGCGGGTCCTGGTCGGCCAGGTAGCGGGCGACGCTGGCGCGCAGGGTGTCGCCCAGGCGCCGGTCGACGAGCACGGCCTCGGTCAGCTCCTCCCGCGCCTGCTCGACGGCCAGCGTCTCGGCCAGCAGGTCACCGACGTATAGCACCTCGACGCCGCGCTCCCGCAGCGCGCCGGCGAAGGCGTCGTGCTCCTCCTGGGCGCGGCCGACCCATGGAATGCCGTCGAAAAGGAGGCTGTCGTTGTTGCGGGGGGTCAGGCGGGCCAGCTCGGGGCCGGGACGGTGCAGCATGACGGTTCGGAGCGGGCTCACTTCACTGTCGACGTAGTGAACCATCTCGGTACTCCTCGCGTTCGACCGATGACGTTCTGACTAGATCATGGGACAGCGATGCACGCGAGCGAAGGTGAGGCTAACTTTGTGCTTGAAGCTGCCGAACCGGGGGAGACAGACGCCAAGATGCACCATCCGCAAGAAGTAGTGGTGCGTGAATGTCGGATTCATCCCCACTCACTCCCGCCTCTTTCACTCTGATGTCTTGCTTCCGTATGGGGGCGAGCACGTACGGTAGTGACTAGAGAGCCCTAACAGACCTTTTGCCGGAGGTCGAAAAAGTGACTGTCTTCCCGCGCCCTGCTCTGCCCGCAAAGGCGCTCACACCCGTCGACCGTCGTCCGACCGATCGCCGCACGGCGACGTCGACCGCGATCGAGCCGTCTCGTTCCAACCCCGCCGACTGGGCCCGTCGCCGCCGCGCCGAGCGTGACGCGCGCCGCGTCGAGGCCGCCGGGAGCCGCGCCCTGTCCCGGCTCGACCGCCTCGGTCCCAACTGGCACATCGTCGCGTGGCCGCACACCGACTCGCAGAGCTACTACGAGCCCGACCTCGCCGACGACCGCGCCGGCTTCCTGGCCATCGGCCCCGGCGGCGTCTACGCGGTGACCGTGGCCGACCACGGCCGCGCCCGCGTGCTGATCGCCGGGGACGTCGTGCAGATCAACGGAAAGCGTCCGCAGTACGTGGCCGAGGCGCGCCGCGAGGCCCGCCGGGCCGGCAAGGCGCTGTCCGCCGCGGTCGGTCTGACCGTGCCGGTCACCCCCGTGCTCACGTTCGTGGGCTCCGGCGTGATCAGCGTGCACGGGCTGCCCAAGGAGGTCCTGGTCGCGACGGACAAGGAGCTCGACCGCCTGCTGATCGCGGGTGGCGCGCGCATCTCGCCGGCCACCGCGAGCAAGCTCTCCGCCGTCGCCAACCACGCCGGTACCTGGGCCAACGCACCCTATCGCCCGACCGGGGACTACCGGTGGCACCCCGACGGACAAACGGCCGCTGACAAGCGGACGGCACGCCGGTAACGTTCCTCCCGGTGTAGTCGACGGGTCGCCGCCGCTGATGCGGCGGCGTTCCCCGTCGTTCCTACCGGAGCGAGGAGGACCGGGTGGCACACGTCGAGCTCTCCCTGTCGGGAGCGTTCGTGCCCCAGGCGCGGACACCGGCCGAGGCCGAGTTCGTGCCGAGTGTCGACCGATGGACATCCACGGTTGCCGCGGCGGCCGAGCCCTGCCTGGTGATCGACACGTCCACCACCATCCTGGCCGTATCGGTCGCCTGCTGCGAGCTGTTCGGCCTGGGCAAGCCGGTCGAGGTCACCGGGCGGTCGCTGGGCGAGGCCATGCGCCTGATCGACTTCACGGCGAGCGCGGCCGAGCTCGACGGGTCGGACGTGGAGAAGATCCCGCCGCTGCTGGCGATCCGCAGCGAGCGCCTGGCCCGTGGCTTGCTGCGGGTGGTGCCGGGCCCGGGTGAGCCGCCGCTGACCGTCGACGCGATCACCACGCCGCTGCTGGAGGGCGACCGGGTGGCCGGATCGCTGACGTTCTTCTCCCCGGTGCGCTGACGATTTCGTACGTGTGGCGTTTGCCGCACCTTCCGGGGTTGGGCAAGGGCTGATCTCGAACCGTAGTCTGCCCTCATGCTCGATCTAGATCTGCTACCGGAGGAGTACGCGGTGTGCCGGCTGCCGGCCGGTTCACCGATCCCGGCTTCGCTGGCCGCGGGCCCGGACGAGAAGGGCGTCATCTCGCTGAGCTGGGCCCCCGACGAACTGTCGATCATCTGCCCGGCCGACCGGGTGCCGGACGACGCCGTGGCCGACACCGCCTGGCGTTGCCTGCGCGTGGTCGGTCCGCTCGACCTGGCGCTGACCGGGCTGCTGGCCTCGCTGATCAATCCGCTGGCGGAGGCTCGCGTGAACATCGTGACGTTCTCGACCTATACGACGGACTACCTGCTGGTGCCGGCCGTGCGGCTGAGCGAGGCGGTCGACACCCTCGAGGCCGCCGGGCATCGCATCGCCTCCTGACCGGGACGCGCCTACCATGTCCCGCGTGTCCCCCCGCACACACCTCATCCCCCTGAGCGTCCTCTCCGGCGCCCTGGTGGTGGCCCTCGCGGCCTGCGGCGAGCCGCCACAGGCGCTGCCCAAGTCGCCGCCGCTGCCCAGCCCGAGCGCGGCGCCGCTCTCGCTGCCCGCGTCCCCACCCGGGGGGCCGGCGCTCGGCGTGCCGACCGCCGGCGCCACGCAGACGCTGCCCACGCTCGGCATCACCCCGACGCTGCCGGCCTATCCCAACGGCTACCCGAACAACGTTCCGGGCTACCCGGTCCATCCGACGACCACGCCGACCCACGGGACCGGGCCCGCCACCGTGTCCCCCACGCCGACCCCGTCGCACGCCGCCAAATGCACCGGCTCCCCGACCGCCGCCCAGATCATCACGCTGCTCAAGGGCGACAAGGGCATGCCGGACAAGCCCCTGCGCGTGGCCGACGGCCCCTTCTGCCAGTCGGACTGGTCGTTCGCCACGCTCGAGGTCGTCGGCGAGAGCGAGGACCAGACCGAGCCGCTGATGGTGGTGGCCACCGGCAAGGATGCGACGCTGAAGAAGGTCGCGGCCGGCTCCGAGGTGTGCCTCAACAAGGTGGTGGCCAACGCGCCGGCCGGCATCCGGGTGCTGGCCTGCGGATCGTGAGCGACACCCAGGGCCCGTCCGGCCGGAGAGGCCCTAGACTTCCGGCATGCCGGGAACGCCGCCGACTCGCTTCGTCTACCTCGGTCCGGAGGGCACCTTCACCGAGGCCGCCCTGCGCACCCTGCCCGCGGCCGAGCGCGGGGTGCGCACGCCGGCCCGCAGCGTGCCCGAGGCGCTCGAGGCGGTCCGCTCGGGCGACGCCGACGCCGCGCTGGTCCCGCTGGAGAACTCGGTGGGCGGCGCCATCCCGGTGACCCTCGACGAGCTGGTCACGGGCAGCCCGCTGGTGATCACCCGCGAGGTCGTGCTGCCGGTCGAGTTCGTGCTGGCCGCCCGGGGCCCGATCCCGCTCGCCGCCATCCGCACGATCGCGGCCCACCCGCAGGCGTCGGCCCAGTGCCGCAACTGGCTGCTCGCCCACGTGCCGGACGCGGTGGTGGTCGACGTGCTGTCCAACGCGACGGCCGCCATCGACGCCGCCGCCGGTAACTACGACGCGGCGCTCTGCGCGCCGATCGGGGTCGGGCGCAACAAGCTGACCGTGCTGGCCGACAAGGTCGCCGACCACGCCGACGCGGTGACCCGCTTCGCGCTGCTCACCCGGCCCGGGCCGCCGGCCGAGCCGACCGGCGACGACGTCACGTCGCTGGCCGTCTCGATCCGGCACGACCAGGTGGGCGCGCTGCTCGCGGTGCTGACCGAGCTGACCGTGCGCGGCATCAACCTGTCCCGCATCGAGTCCCGGCCGACCGGCGAGCAGCTCGGCACCTACTTCTTCTTCCTCGACTGCACCGGCCACGTAGCCGAGACCCGGATGGGCGAGGCGCTGCAGGGCCTGCGCCGGATCTGCGCCGAAGTGCGCTTCCTCGGTAGCTACCCGCGGCACCGCCTGGTCAAGGAGGACCCGGTGCCGTCGCCCCCGGGCCTCTCCGACGCCGATTTCGCCGACTCGGCCGCGTGGCTGCGGCGCCTCCGCGCCGGGGATCTCGGCTAACCGGACGGTCGTGTCACAGCAACGCCCGCCGAGCCGGAGGCGAGGCCGGCAAGCTCAGTTTCCGAGCAGGTTGCCCAAGAGGCCGCCGCCCTGGCCGGCCTGCTGGCCGCTGCCGGAGCCGCCGATGCCGCCCGGGAACTCCTCGGAGGGCTGCACGACCACGAAGCCCTGGCCGGCGAAGCTCATCGTGAACCGCTCGCCGGTGGTGCGGCCCATCAGCGTGCCCAGACCCATCTGCTCGGCCCGGTGGTAGCCGGTCTGGAGGCTGGCCGACCAGCAGATCGCGGCCTGCGGGTCGACGTAGGTGGGCTGGTCGACGGTCAGCACCACCGGGCTGCCCTTGGTGGTGACGGCGATTCGCCCGTACCCGCTGAAGACGCAGTTGAAGAGGCCGGCGTTGGACATCATCCCGGCGCCGCCGACCATCTTGATGTCGTACGACAGGGTCGAGTCGAAGGCCAGCACGTTGGCCCCGTTGATCGAGAGCGCGTCGCCCTGCTCGAGGTCGATCAGGTGGACGTCGGCGGCCCGGTCGGCGAGGAAGACGTCGCCCTGGCCCCGCACGCGCATCAGCGGCACGCCCTCACCGGTCAGCTTCTGCTTGAGGAACTTGCCGATGCCGCCGGAGCCGAGCGCCTCGAACTGCACGTTTCCCTGGTAGGCGACCATCGAGCCGACGCGGGCCATGAACTCGCCGTTCAGCTCGGCCTTGAGCAGCTTGGAGTTCTGCAGCCGCAGACCGGGCTGGGCCGACTCCTTCTCGAGGTTCTCCGCCGAAAAGAGCTCGCTGCGCATGAACGCTGTCCTCCTGATCGAGATGTGCCCACCAGGGTAGGGCGTGGCACCAACAATCAACCCCAGCCGAGCTCGTGCAAGCGGTGGTCGTCGATGCCGAAGTGGTGGGCGATCTCGTGGACGACCGTGATCGCCACCTCGTCGATCACGTCGGTCTCGGTATCGCAGACCCGCAGCGTGGGCAGGCGGTAGATGGTGATGCGGTCCGGCAACACGCCCGCGTAGTCCCACCCGCGGTCGGTGAGCGCGGTGCCCTCGTACAGCCCGAGCAGGTCGTCGCTGCCGTCCGGCGGCCGGTCCTCGACCATGAAGACGACGTTGTTCATCATCGACAGCAACTCGACCGGAACCTCGTCGAGCGCCTCGCCGACGAGCTCCTCGAAACGTTCGCGACTCATCTCGACCGGCACAGCGACCATTGTGCGCCACACCGCCGGGACTGCCGATGCGTCAGGGATCCGACACCGGGCCCTGACGCATCGGCGTTTCTTCTCAGGTCAGGCCAGCGTGGCCTGGAGCGTGATCTCGGCGCCCGGTGACAGCAGGCGGGAGATCGGGCAGTTCTCCTTGGCGCCCTCGGCGATCTTCTGGAACGTGCCCTCGTCGATGCCGGGGACGGTGCCCACGGTCTCGAGGTCGATGCGGGTCACGCCGAAGCCGGCGTCACCCTTGTCGAGGTGGACCTTGGCGACGGTCTCGACGGAGGTCGGCGTGAAGCCGGCGTCCGCGAGGCCCTTGGAGAACGCCATCGAGAAGCAGCCGGAGTGCGCGGCGGCGATCAGCTCCTCCGGGTTCGTACCCTCGCCCTCCTCGAAGCGCGACTTGAAGGAGTAGTTCCCCTGGTAACCGCCCTTACCGGTCTTGATCGTGCCGGAACCCTCGGTGAGGTTCCCTTCCCAGCGGGCCGTGGCAGTGCGAATAGGCATAGCCGAAACGCTAGTCCATGCGACGGCCGCTGGCCGGGCGACCGGGCAGGGGTCATCATGGGTCACATGCCCCCCGAGCATGATCCGATCGACCTCGGCCTGCCGCCCGCCGGCGAAGTGGTCGAGTTCGGCGGCGACGAGCCCGCGCCGCGGCGACGGTGGAACGTGTCCGGCGTCGGCCGGTCGCTGGCCACCGACCGGCGGGTGGTCCCCCTGACGGCGGCGCTGGCCGCGGTCGCCGGCGTCGCCTCGCTGATCTCCGAGTGGCAGGTGACCACGGTCGACCCCGAGGTGTTCGGCAACGGGGCCGGCGCCAGGCCGATCGCGACCGACGTCACCGATCTCGGCGCGCTCGGCACCGGCTACCTGGTCGGGATGTTCCCGCTGGTCGCGGCCGTGGTGCTGACGCTCTTCGGTCCGCCGGCCGGGCGGCGCTGGGTGCGGCTGATCGGGCTGAGCGTCGGCGGCACCATGCTCGCGCTGCTCTTCGCGACGGCGGCCTCGCTCGGCGACCAGAGCCGGCCCGTGCCCAGCCTCTACACGCTCCAGTTCGACGAGAACCAGGTCCAATGGTCCTACGGGCGAGGGCTGTGGTGTGCCGCGGCGGGGGTGGCCCTGGCCATGGTCGTCCTTTATCTGGCCGACCGGCATCGACCCGCGCCCCCGATCGCGCGCCAGTCGGCCCCGCCGCCGGAGGAGGCGGAGTGGAGCTGGCGGCGTCCGCCGGCCCCGCGCGAGGAGCCGCCGCCCGACCAGCCCCTGGAGCTGACCGTCGGCCCGGCCAAGCCGTTCACCTCCTTCGGCGACGACCGGGACAAGCCCACCCGGTCATGATCGGGACGTAGGGTGATATCCGGGTGCTGACCGGATATCGCCGCCGGTAGGCTCGACAACCGTGATTGACCTGCGTCTGCTCCGCGAGGACCCCGAGCTGATCCGTGCCAGCCAGCGACTGCGCGGCGAGCCCACCGAGCTGGTGGACTCCCTGCTGCGCGCCGACGAGGAGCGCCGGGCCGCGACCCAGCGTTTCGAGTCCCTGCGGGCCGAGCAGAACTCGTTGAGCAAGCGCATCCCCAAGGCGTCGCCCGACGAGCGCGCCGGGCTGCTGGCCCGCACCAAGGAGCTGGCGGCCGAGGTCAAGGCGGCCGAGGCCGAGGCCGGTGCGGCCAACGAGGCACTGCGCGCCGCCCATCTCGCGGTGCCCAACCTCGTGCAGGACGGCGTGCCGGCCGGCGGCGAGGACGACTTCGTCGTGCTGCGCGAGGTCGGCGACCGTCCCGCGATCGACAACCCGAAGGACCACCTCGAGATCGGCGAGGGCCTGCGGGCGATCGACACCGAGCGCGGCGCCAAAGTGTCGGGCTCGCGCTTCTACTTCCTGACCGGCGTGGGCGCGCTGCTGCAGCTCGGCCTGCTGCAGATGGCGATCGCCCAGGCGGTCGAGCACGGCTTCACCCCGTCGATCACGCCGAGCCTGGTCAAGCCGGAGTCGATGGAGGGCACCGGCTTCCTCGGCGCGCACGCGAGCGAGGTCTACCGGCTCGAGGCCGACGACCTCTACCTGGTCGGCACCTCGGAGGTCCCGCTGGCGGCCTACCACTCGAACGAGATCATCGACCTCGAGGGCGGGCCGGAGCGCTTCGCCGGGTGGTCGTCGTGCTATCGGCGCGAGGCCGGGTCGTACGGCAAGGACGTGCGCGGCATCCTGCGGGTGCACCAGTTCGACAAGGTCGAGATGTTCTCGTTCTGCAAGCCGGAGGAGGCGGCCGCCGAGCACCTGCGCCTGCTCGCCATGGAGGAGGAGATGCTGGCCAAGGTCGAGATCCCGTACCGGGTGATCGACGTGGCGGCCGGCGACCTCGGGTCGAGCGCGTCGCGGAAGTACGACTGCGAGGCCTGGGTGCCGTCGCAGGGCCGCTACCGCGAGGTCACCTCGACGTCGAACTGCACCACGTTCCAGGCCCGCCGGCTCAACATCCGCTACCGCGACGCCGACGGCAAGCCGCAGACCGCCGCCACCCTGAACGGGACGCTCGCCACCACCCGCTGGCTGATTCCGATCCTGGAGAACCACCAGCAGCCGGACGGCTCGGTGCGCGTGCCGAAGGCGCTGCAGCCGTACCTGGGCGGCCGCGACGTCCTCGAGCCTGTTCGCTAACGGGTAATACACCTGCCCGCTACCAGAAGTCATAGCCGCAGCTAGTTGGGCAGGTGTACCGTTTTCCTTCCGCCCTCCGCGGGGGTAAGCCCCACCCTCGGAGGTAATCGATGGTCAAGCCGGGACTGCCCAAGCTGATCGCGACGGATCTCGACGGCACACTGGTGCGCAGCGACGACACCGTGTCCAAGTACACGCACGAGGTTCTCGATCGGGTCCGGGCCGCCGGCATTCGGATCGTGGGCGCGACCGGGCGCGGACCGCGCCTCACCTCGCTCACCCGTAATGACATCCGGGCCGCCGACTTCCTGATCCTGGCGCACGGCGGTTGGGTGCTCGACCAGGCCGAGTCGGCGTACCTCCAGCGCCTGCGGCTGTCCGGGCCGGTGGTCGCGGACGTGCTGGCCCGGGTGGAGGCCGAGGTGGGCCGGCTGTCGGTGATGATCGAGGCCCTGGAGCACGACGAGTCCCCGCTGTGGGGCGACTACGACCCGACCTGGCGCTACCCGGTGGTGGTCGAGGAGCGGCCGCGCGCCGACTGCCTCACCGGCGACGTGATCAAGGCGTTCGCCCGGTCGTTCGACCACGACGTCGACGAGCTGCTCGAGGTGTGCCGCCGGGTGGTTCCGGCCGAGGTGGCCTCGGTCACCCAGGCCGGCCTGAACTACGTCGAGATCACTCCGGCGAATGCCGACAAAGGTGCGGGACTGTCGGTGGTCGCCGAGGCCGTCGGCGTCGACCCGCAGGACGTCCTGGTCTTCGGCGACATGCCCAATGACCTGCCGATGTTCGCCTGGGCCGGGTGGGGCCGGGTGGCGGTGGCGAACGCGCATCCGGCGGTCATGGCGGTCGCCGACGAGGTGACTCTCACCAACGACGAGGACGGGGTGGCCGTCTATCTGGACCAGTTACTGTCAAGGTGATGCATCCTTTTCGCCTCGTCGCCTCCGACATCGACGGCACCCTGATCCGTGACGACGGGACGCTGAGCCCGCGCACCCTCGACGTCATGCACGCCCTGCCGGTCCCGCTCGTGCTGGTGACCGGGCGGCCGCTGCGCTGGCTCCGGCAGCTCTACGACCAGATGCCGGAGCCGATGCCGGCCGTGTGTGCGAACGGCGCCGTGGTCTACGACCCGGCGACCGACGAGATCCTCCGGGCCGAGCCGCTCGCGGTCGACATCCTGCTCGACGTCAGCAAGCGGCTGCGCGAGGCGATCCCGGACATCGCGCTGGCCGTCGAGGTCGAGGGCGGGCGCAAGTTCTGGTACGAGGAGGCCTGGCCCGTGCGCTGGGCGGAGGACCACGACAACGTCCGCGTGCTCGCCACCGCCGAGGAACTGGTGTCGGCGCCGGCCGTGAAGCTGCTGGCCCGCTCGGCCTCGCACGAGCCCGACGCGTTCTGCGAGCTGGTCAGCGGCATGCTGGCCGGGGTGGCCGAGACGACGCACTCGTCGAGCAGCGCGCTCGTCGAGATCTCCGCGACCGGCGTGACCAAGGCGGCCGGGCTGGCCTGGCTCTGCGAGCAGCACGGCATCCGGGCCGGCGAAGTGATCGCCTTCGGCGACATGCCGAACGACCTGCCGCTGCTGACCTGGGCCGGCCATTCGGTGGCGATGGGCAACGCCCACCCCGCCGTCCGCGCCGTGGCCGATGAGGTCGCGCGGACGAACGAGGAGGACGGCGTCGCGGTCTACCTGGAAGACGTCTTCGGACTTTAGAGGTACTGCCCGGTGCGGCCCTCGGGACCGCCGGGCTGGCCGGGCTGGGCCCCGGGCATGCCCGGGATGCCGCCGGGGCCCATCGGGAGCGCCGGCCGGCCACCGCCACCGCCCCGCATCTGCTCGAGCTGCAGCCGGGCCGCCATCTGCTGGGCGACCAGCGCCGCCTGGATGCCGTGGAAGAGGCCCTCGAGCCAGCCGACCAACTGGGCCTGCGCGATGCGCAGCTCCGCCTCGCTCGGCGGGGTGTCGCCCTCGAACGGCAGCGACAGGCGCTCGAGCTCCTCGCGCAGCTCGGGGGCGAGACCGTCCTCGAGCTCGGTGATCGACCGCTGATGGATCTCCCGCAGCCGGCCGCGGCTCGCCTCGTCGAGCGGCGCGGCCCGGACCTCCTCGAGGAGCTGCTTGATCATGCTGCCGATCCGCATGACCTTGGCCGGCTGCTCGATCAGGTTGCCGGGCTCCTCGGGACTGAGCGTGCCGTCGGGCTCGACCGTGCCCATGGGACGCCCGTCCGGCCCGACCACGATGACGGAGCCGTCCTGCTGCTTCTCATCGGTGCGGTTGTCGTCGGTCATGCGGTCCATCTTTGCGCACGGGTGCTCAGCGGCGTAGCTCGGCCACCGCGCATTTGACGCTGCCGCCGCCGCGCTTGAGCTCGGTCAGCTCGACGTGAACCGGGACATAGCCCGCGGCGCGCACCTTTTCGCCCATGGCGGTGGCCTCGGTGTTGAGAATCACGTAGCGGCCGTCGCTGACCAGGTTGAGCCCGAACGCCTCGGCGTCGGCCCGGTCGGCGATCACCGCCTCCGGGAAGAGCTGGGCCAGCACCCGCTGCGAGGAGGGCGAGAACGCCTCCGGGTAGTAGGCGACGTTGTGGTCGTCGAGCGGGGCCAGCGCGGTGTCGAGGTGGTAGAAGGCGGGGTCGACGAGACGGAGGGAGACGACCGGGCGGCCGAGCACCTCCTGCGCCTCGGCGTGCGCGGCCGGCTCGGTGCGGAAGCCGTAGCCGGCGAGGATGACACCGCCGTGCGCGCCCGGGACGTACGCGAAATCGCCCTCGCCCTCGTTGACGTGCTCGGGGTCGGCGAACGCCCAGTCGGTGTAGAAGCCGCGATGAGCCACGGCCTCGGCCGCTCGCTGCGGGTAGCGGAAGCGCGCGCCGTAGACCCGGCCGTCGACCGAGAAGGCCCCGTTGGCGGCGTAGACCATGTCGGGCAGGCCGGGGACCGGGTCGAGCAGATGCACGGTGTGGCCGAGATCGATCAGCGTCGTGCGCAACAGGTCCCACTGCTTGGCGGCAAGGGAGGCGTCGACCGGGACGGTGGTGTCCATCCACGGGTTGATCGCGTACTCGACGGTGAAGTGCGCCGGCGGACACATCAGATATGTCCTGACTCGCGGCGTGCGCTCCGGGTGACTCATGGGGTAGAGCGTAGGTAGGCTTCGGTGCACGAAACAGCAATAAATCTTGTGTGTTGGAGGCGAATCGTTGCAGATGGACGCGGTAGACCAGCGAATCATTGCGTTGCTGGTGGCCGATGCGCGAGCGTCGTACGCGGAGATCGGATCGAAGGTCTCGCTGTCCGCTCCCGCGGTGAAGCGACGCGTCGACCGCCTTCGATCAAGCGGAGTGATCAAGGGCTTCACCGCGGTGATCGAGCCGGCCGCCGTCGGCTGGACCACCGAGGCGTTCGTCGAGCTCTACTGCACCGGCCGCACCACGCCGGCCCAGATCACGGTGGCGACCCGGCGGCACCCCGAAGTGGTCGGCGCCTACACGGTCTCGGGCGAGGCCGACGCGATCGTGCACCTGCGGGCGGCCGACATCGGGCACCTCGAGCAGGCCCTCGAGCGGTTGCGGGCCGAGTCGTTCATCACCTCCACACGCAGCATGATCGTGCTGTCCCGCCTGGTCGAGACCCCGACCGTGGTCCCCGCGCCGTCGTAGGAACCGCGCTCGCCGCCGCGCCGTCCAACCGGCATGCGCTGTCGACTGTGGCTCTGCGCCGTGTTCGCCGTGCTGCCGCTCGCCGGCTGCACCTCCACCCACCCCGGGCCCGGCCCGGTCCCGACCTCCAGCCGGAGTTCCGCCCCGAAGTTCGACCTCGTCGCCTTCGACTCCTGCAAGCAGCTGCTGAAGGAGTTGAGGGCGGCCGCCCGCAAGAGCTATTCGCGGCCGGTGCCCGATGCCGGGATCGCCGTCGACGGTGGCAACCGCGCGCTCGCCGCCGGCGCGGAGGCGGCGGCGCCCGCGGCCACCCCGTTCTCCGGAACCAACGTGAACGAGGCCGGTAGCGACGAGCCGGACATCGTCAAGACCGACGGGCGGCGGATCGTCACCGTCGCCAACGGGGTCCTGCACGTGATCGACCCCGCGTCCCGCCGCGAGACCGGCCGGCTGTCGCTCGGCAGCTCCGGCCAGGCCGACCTGCTGCTGTCCGGCGACCGGGCGCTGGTGCTGGTCTCCGGTTTCCAGCGGATCCTCGAGCGGCGCAGTCTGGTGCCGCCGTCCGAGGCCGGGGCCCAGGCGATCCTGGTCGACCTGGCCGGCACACCGCAGGTGATCAGCCGCTATCGCGGGTCGGGCCGGGTCCTCGACGCGCGGCAGACCGGCAGCGTGGCCCGCGTCGTGCTGAGCAGCCCGCCGCGGTTCGCCGAGTCGCCGGACGCCGCCACAATCGACGACTGGCTGCCCGAGTGGGAGGTCACCACCGGCGGCACGACGACCAAGGGGCGTACCGCCTGCGGCGATGTGAGCCGGCCGCCGTCCTTCTCCGGACTGTCGATGCTCAGCGTGCTCACCTTCGACCTGGCCGCGCCCGCCCTGACCGACGGGAGCCCGGTCTCGCTGGTGGCCGACGGCGACATCGTCTACGGGACGCCGACCAGCCTCTACATCGCCAACGACCAGCGCTGGCGGATCGACACCTTCCGCGACTCGTCGGCACCGGACAGCGAGATCTTCAAATTCACCCTGCCGCCGGCCGGGAAGCCGATCCTGGCCGCGACCGGCGCGGTGCCCGGGATGCTGCTCAGCCAGTACTCGCTGTCCGAATGGGACGGTTGGCTGCGGGTGGCGACGACCGACTTCGCCCAGCGGTCGTCGGCGGTCCGGGTCTTCGGCCAGCAGGGCGGCAAGCTGGTGCAGCGCGGGGTCGTGGACGGGCTCGGGCACGGTGAGCAGATCTACGCCGTGCGCTTCCTCGGGTCGCGCGGCTACGTCGTCACGTTCCGGCAGACCGATCCGCTCTACAGCCTCGACCTGAGCGACCCGGCACGGCCGCGCGTCACCGGCGATCTGAAGATCACCGGCTATTCCGCGCATCTGCAACAGGTCGGGGATGACCGGGTGGTCGGTATCGGACAGGAAGCCGACGCCGGTGGCGTACGGGAAGGGTTGCAGGTGTCGCTTTTCGATGTCGCCGACCCCGCGCACCCGACCCGGCTCGCGCAACACGTCGTGCCCGGCGCCGGCTCGGAGGCCGAATATGACCCGCACGCGCTGCTGTGGTGGCCGGCGACGCACCTGCTCGTCGTGCCCACCTACGAACGGGCCATCGCGCTGAAGATCGAGGGAGGCACCCTCAAGGAGGCCGGTTACCTGGCCGGCGGCAACATCCGCCGAGCTCTGGTGATCGGGGACCGGCTGTGGACGCTGAGCGACAACGAGCTGGCGGTGGCCGATCTGTCCACGCTGGAACCGATCGGCCGGGTCGCGCTCAGTTAGAGATACATGCCCGTCCGGTGATCGTCGCCGGGCTGCTTCGCCGGCGTCGGCTTGTCGCCCTCGCCGAAGAAGCGCTTGCCGCCGAACTCGCCGTGCAGCCGGTCGTCGAGTTCGTCGGCGAGGCCGGTCATCACCTGCACGGCGAGCATGAGGTGGGTGGCCTGGAAGTTCCGGCCGAAGACCGGGATCGACGCCCACACCGTGTCCTGGGCGCAGTAGAGGCGGCCGATCGGCATCCGGTTGGTCAGCTCCGAGAGCTTCACGTACAGCTCCTCGGTCGGCTCGACCTCGGTGAGGATCGGCGAGAAGACATCGACCAGAGGCGGATTGTCCCGTACGCGTACGAAGACCATGGCCGAGCCGGCTCGGATGCCGATGTCGCCGTCGGTGTCGACCTGAAGCTGGTCGACCGGCGTCTTGGACATGGTGGCCACGACCGTGCGCACCCGCTCCTCGAGCGGCACCGCGTCCTCGGCCGCGGTGGCCAGCGCCGCCGTGAGCTCGCCGTCGGCGTCGAGATCGTCGAGGTCGAGGCCGCCCTCGAGGCTGGGCTCGTGCCGCGCGGTGGCCAGCGGCGCCGTCTCGATCGGCTCGTCTTCCTCGTCGTGCACGAGGTAGACCAGGAACGCGGGGTGCGGCGCGCCGTAGACGTCGCGCAGCGTGCGGGAGACGACGGTGGCCAGCTGGTTCACCCGGTCGCGGCTCGAGCTCAGGCCGAACGAGTCGCCGGAGCCGGCCAGCACACCCGGCGGCGACCAGCCGAGCGCGACCAGGTCGGCCACCGCGGCGCGGTCCATCCGGTAGCCCTCGGGAAGTCCCGCGTTGCCGACGGCGAGCGCCTCGATGACGCCCTCCGGCAACACCCTGATGCTCACCGAGTAGACCGCGAGGCCGGTGCCCGAGGCGGTCGGGTCGAGCGTGAGGTCGACGTGCGAACCGGGCGCGAGCTCGGTGAGCAGCGAGGCGAGCGCGCCGGCGAACTCACGCCAGGCCTCGGTCACCTTGGCCCGCAGGTCGGCCGTCGTCGGCTCGTCGAGCAGGATGCCGTTGTCGTTCGACCCGCCTGTGGCGCTGTCTGCCGTCATGATCGCACCTCCGTTCCCCGTCACCCTATCGAGAGGGCTCCGGCCAGGAGAGGGCGAGTTCGCTGAGACGATCGGCGACTTCCGCCGGGTCGGCCCCTCGACCCACGGCGAGACCCATCAGGTACGCGGTGACCGGCGCCGCCGGACGGACCACTCCATGAGCTACGTCCCGTGCGACGTCGAGGACCGCTTTCGTCGGCACCTCGCCGGGGGCCAGTCCCAGCGCGCGCCCCGCCGCCTCGACCCACGCGTTCAGAGCGTTGTTGCGGCCGCCTTCGCCCTGGTCCTCGCTCATCGTGCCCATTCCTCGGCGGTGCGCAGGTCGTCGTCGGTGTCGCAGTCGAACCAGGGCGGCGGGCCGGGCCGGCGCCACGACACCTCGGCCACCCGCAGGAACTCCATCAGCTCCCGGACCGACGCGCCGTGCAGGTCGCCGCGCTGCTCCTCGAGCCGGCCGACCGCGTCGCGCAGTGCCGAGGTGCGCCAGACGCCGCAGAGCATCTGCCGGCGCCCTTCGGCGTCCCGGTAGACCGCGCCCTGCATCGGCGCCGACTCGGCCGTCAGCCGCAGCACGTCGATCGCCTCGCCGGTCAGCAGCGGCAGATCGGCGGCGAGCAAAGCCGTATAGGTCACGTCCTCCGGCACCAGCGCAAGCCCCGCCGAGGTGGCCGCGACGGGCCCACCGCCGGGCGGATCCTCCCGCGTGGAGTGCACCGGAACCGGCAGGTCGGGCGGCACCGGGCCGACCACGATTCGCGGATCCGCGTCGTGCACCGCGGCCAGCACGCGGGTCAGCATGGACTGACCGGCAACGGGCAGCGTCGGCTTGTGCGCGCCGCCCATCCGCCGTGCCGCACCACCGGCCAGCACCACCGCCGCGAATCCCCCCACGTACGTACCGTATCCCGAGCGCGTGTCGAGCGTGACCGCGCGCTCACTTCACAGTCGTGGATCACTATCGGGCGGCATAGGCTCGCCCCATGGCCCGCACCACCACCCGGCGACCGGTCGTAAAGATCAACCTGGCCGGATCCACGTCCCGGCGTCCCGACGACCTGGCCGCCGAGGAGCCGCTGGAGATCCGCCTGCGCAAGCAACCCCTGGCCGTGACCATGCGAACCCCCGGCAACGACATCGACCTCGCCATGGGCTTCCTGCTCAGCGAGGGCATCATCACCACGGCCGGCGACGTGGTGACGGCCCAGCTGTGCGCGGGCACGGACACGCCGAACACGTACAACGTGGTCGACATCGTGCTCGGCCCCGACGTGCCACCGCCGGTCACCGACCCGAGCCGCAACTTCTACACGACCAGCTCCTGCGGCGTCTGCGGGAAGGCGAGCATCGACGCCGTACGCACCCGCTCCCCCCACGACGTCGCCGCCGACCCGCTGACCGTCCCGGCCCGCACCCTGGCCGGCCTGCCCGACCGGTTGCGGGCCGCCCAGCGCACGTTCGACCGCACCGGCGGCCTGCACGCGGCCGGCTTGTTCACCGCCACCGGCGACCTGCTCGTGCTGCGCGAGGACGTCGGACGCCACAACGCGGTCGACAAGGTCATCGGCTGGGCCGTGCGCGAGGGCCGCCTCCCGCTGGCCGGCCACCTGCTGCTGGTCTCCGGCCGGGCCAGCTTCGAGCTGACCCAGAAGGCATGGATGGCCGGCATCCCGCTGCTGGCCGCCGTCTCGGCCCCGAGCACGCTGGCCGTCGAACTGGCCGACGAGGCCGGCATGACCGTGGTCGGCTTCCTCCGAGGCGAGACCATGAACGTCTACACAGTCCCTTCCCGAGTCACCGTCTAATCAGCTCCAGGCGCCGTCGATCACCTCCAGGTCGCGCACGCCGATCACCTCCATCTCGCGCACGCCGATCACCTCCATGTCGCGCACACCGGTCACCTCCATGTCGCGCACACCGGTCACCTCCATGTCGCGCACACCGGTGTTGGCGAGCGTGCTGCTTCCCCTGGGCGCACTCCGGGCTCGCAGACAGGCGTGCCGCCCGGAAGGGGCATGCCATCCGCGCCGCACCGCACCGCACACCGCACGCGGGCCGAGGTCGGTGGGCCGCGCTCGGCCGACCCGGGCAAGGCGGGCCGGTGGGCCGCGCTCGACCCGGCCGGGCTTGGTGGGCCGCGCTCGGCCGGGCTTGGTGGGCCGGGCTCGGCCGGGCCGGGCGTGCTGGGCCGGGCTCCGCTAGGCCGGGCGTGCTCGGCCGGACTCGGCCAGGCCCAGCTCGGCGAGCCCGGCTCGGCGGGCCGGACTTGGCCAGACCGAGCATGGTGAGCCGGTGGGCCACGCTGGGCCGGGCCGGGCTTGGTGGGCCACGCTCGGCCGGGCCGGGCATGGTGAGCCGGTGAGCCACGCCCGGCCCGGCCAGGCATGGTGAGCCGGTGAGCCACGCCCGGCCCGGCCGGGCTTGGTGGGCCACGCTCGGCCCGACCAGGCATGGCGAGTCTGTGGGCCACGCCCGGCCCGGCCGGGCTTGATGGGCCACCCTCGGCCCGGCCGGGCGTGGCGGTCCGAGCCTGGTCAGCCGGCATGACGGCCCGGGCGGGCGGCGGCCGGGGCCGGGGTCAGGGGATTGCGCGGCCGCGGGCTGGCCTTCGGCGGCGGCGGCCCCGCGGTGGGAGTGGTCTCATGGAGACCAGCGTGGACGGGCGGATGCCGGCGCCGAGCAGGCGGTCGAGGATGGCGGCGTAGCGGTGGCCCGGCGCGGCCTGCAGCGCGCGGTCCACCGCCACCCGGGCCAGGGCGCCGTCGCCGGCGCGCCAGGCGGCGAAGCCGAGCAAGGTGGCCGGGGCGGCCACCTGGGTGGGCTCGGCCCGGCGCACGGCCTCGGTCCAGAGGCGGGCGCGCCACCGCTCGGGACTGGTGCGGTCGATGCCGTGCTCCAGCACCGGCTGCTCGGCCAGCAGCACGTTCAGCCAGGCGTACTCGTCGCCGGTCGGCTCGCCGCCGGAGCGGGCGATCCGCTCGGCCTCCCGGATCGCCTCGCGGCCCGCGCGCCGCGCGGCGTCGTCGGGCAAAGAAGCTCGGCGGGCTCGGGCTCGGACGGTCGCCGCCTCCGCCTCGCGACCGGCCTCGCCCTCGAGCGGAGCCAGCTGGGCGACCAGGGCCTTGCGGTCCGGCAACGCGACCAGGCCCTGGAAGACGGCGCCGGCCGCGAGGCCGAGCGAGCACGCCGTGCCCTCGGCGGGGCCGCGCGACTCGTACGACCACCAGCGCCCGTCGTGCACTCGAAGCGTGTCCTCGACCCTTACGCGCGCCTCGCGCAGCATGTGGGCGAGCTCGAGCACCGCCGGGCTCACCGGGCCGGGCGGGCCGTAGCCGAGGACGATCACCCGCCCGGCGCCCTGGGCGGCCACGAGCTCGGCCGCCTCCTCGAGGGCGGATGGGTGGTCGGGCGGGGGGAAGTCGTAGCGCACGACGAAGTCGACCAGGCGGCCGAACAGCCCGAGGACGACCAGGCTGTCGGTCGGATGGAAGCCGAGCATGTAGGGCGTGACGGCGACGGCCTCGGCGGAGGAGCTCACGGTGATCATGCAGTCCGGGGTCATGCGGGCATGGTGGCCCGGCGGGCGGCCGGCGCGAGTGCCAAAGTGCCGGCCTGTGGACAACGCGCTCTTATCCACAGGAGGCGCCGCTACCCACGGGAAGAGCTGCTAGGAGCGGAACTGCATGTCGTGCAGCTCGAGCCCCTCCTCCTGCCACTCGTGCCGGTTCCGGTCCAGGTCGAGGGTCAGCTCGATCGACGAGAGCACGTCGTACCCGGCCGCGTGCAGGCTGCGGATGGCGTCAATGTTGCGTGACGCCGGCGAGATCGTCAGGGCCGCCATGTTCCGCTTGCGGGCCTCGGTGGCGACATGCCGCAGCAGCTTGCGGCCCACGCCCTTGTGCCGGTGCGAGATCGTCACCACGATCGGCTCGACCACGCCCGAGCGCCCACGGATCGTCAGCCCGACCAGCCCGATCACCCCGTCGTCGGCGTGCTCGGCCACCCAGAGCCCGGAGAGATCGAGCCGGGTGAGGTACTCCTCGAAGCCTTCCCCACCGTCGTCGGCGACCGAGCCGTACATCTGGTTGTGCTGGTTGGTCAGCTCGGACCACAGTCGACGACCCGCGGAGTGGTCACCCGGACGGTACGAACGCACTGTGACAGGGCTCATGCCGACATTTTGACTCCGATTTCCGGCCGCCGTAAGCCGAAGTGGAAGATAAGCCGGTGGACCAGGCGTACTTACGCGCGCACCCCGAGCATCTCCCGACATTTCTCACCCACCAGCGGATTCGCGAGACCCCGGTGGGTGGCGGCAGCGTGTCCAACGCCGTACGGCTGACGCTCGACGACGGCACGTCCCTGTTCGCCAAGACCTGGCCGTCCGGCGAACCGCCGCGTGGTTTCTTCGAGGCCGAGGCGTCGGGGCTGCGCTGGCTCGCCGAGGCGGGCGCACCGGTGCCCGAGGTGTTCGTCGCCCTCCCGTCGATGCTCGCGACCGGGTGGATCGACCACGGCCCGGCGACTCCCGCGGCCGCCGAACGCCTGGGCCGTGACCTGGCCGCGCTGCATCGCTCCGGAGCGGAGTCGTTCGGCGCCGAGTGGCCCGGCTTCATCGGTCCACTCCCGCTGGACAACACCCGGCAGCCCGGACCGTGGGGAAGGTGGTTCGCCGAGCGCAGGCTCCGGCCGTACGTGCGCACCTCGGCCGACTCCGGTGCGTTGACCGCCCAGGATGTCGCGCTCCTGGAGGAAATCTTGAGCGCGTTGGACCGGTGGGACGACGGCGAGCCGCCGAGCCGGACCCACGGGGATCTCTGGCCGGGCAACATCCTGTGGTCGTCGGACGGCACGGCTTACCTGATCGATCCGGCCGCACAGGGCGCACACCGGGAGACCGACCTGGCCGAGATGTCGCTCTTCGGCGGCGCGCCGCACCTCGATCGCATCCTCGGCGCCTACCGGGATGCGTTTCCGCTCGCGGACGGCTGGCAGGCGCGCGTGCCCCTGCATCAGCTGCACCTTCTACTTGTGCACACGGCCGCGTTCGGCGCCGCCTACCGCAACGCGGTGGTCACGGCCGCCCGATCGGCCCACGCGGCTCTTTCCTGACCTCGATCAAAAAGCGCTGGGAATGTGCCACGAACGGTCCGTCGCTCTCGATCTGCTCGTGCAGAGCACGGAGACGGCCCAGGTACGCGTCGACGGTGAAGCCGGGCACGGTCCAGATCACCTTTCGCAGGAAGACGATCACGGCCGCCACGTCGAAGAACTCGATGCGCAGTGCCTCCGTCCGCAGGTCGAGCACGGTGAGACCGGCGGCGGTGGCCTCGGCTCGGGCCCGCTCGGGATCGCGCGCCTTGCCGACGACCTGCGGACCCATCATGAAGTCGATGAGCTCGCGCAGGGAGCCGGCGCCGACGTGCTGGGCGAGATAGGTGCCGCCGGGCTCGAGCACGCGGGCGACCTCCGTCCAGTTCACGGTGACCGGATGCCGGCTGGTGACCAGGTCGAACGACTCGTCGGGGAACGGCAGGCGAGCATCCTCCCCGACCTCCACGACGCGTCCGCCCAGGGACGCGAGCCGCTGCCGGGCCAGAGCCGCATTAGGCGGCCAGCCCTCGGTAGCCACCAGCGTGGGCGGCGCTTCGGGAATCGTGGCCAGCACCTCGCCGCCGCCGGTCTGCAGGTCGAGCGCGCGACGGGCCCGGGCCATCCGCTCGCCCAGCAGGCGCGCGTAGCCCCAGGACGGCCGCTCCTCGGTGGCCCGGCCCTCGAACCAGGAGAAGTCCCAGCCGTCGACCGGCACGGCGGCGCCCTCGGCCACAAGATCGTCGAAGCCTCGCATGGCGCCGACCATCCCAGCCGGGCCCGCGCCGCTCAACCGGATTACCGGGTTATCCACAGATCGAAATCGGCTTCGGCGGCGACCGGGCCGAGCGGCTAGATTCGAAGCGTGGAGGACGAAGCGAGACCAGACCAGGGGGCGTTCCCGGCTGGGCTCGTCGACCGCTTCGGCCGGGTGGCCACCGACCTGCGCGTGTCATTGACCGATCGATGCAATCTGCGCTGCACCTACTGCATGCCCGAGGAGGGCTTGGCCTGGTTGCCGCGTGAGCAGCAGCTCACCGACGACGAGGTGGTGCGGCTCGTGCGCATCGGGGTCTCGCTTCTTGGGATCGACGAGGTGCGGTTCACGGGAGGCGAGCCGCTCCTGCGGCGCGGCCTGGTCGGCATCATCGCGGCCGCCGCGCGTCTCGCCCCACGGCCGAGACTCATGCTGACCACGAACGGGATCGGGCTCGAGCGGCTGGCGGTGCCGCTGCGGGAGGCGGGTCTCGACCGGATCAACGTCTCGCTCGACACGCTCGATCCGGAGCGGTTCATCGCCCTGACCAGGCGCGACCGGCTTTCGGACGTGCTTCGCGGCCTGGAGGCGGCGGCGCGGGCGGGGCTGACGCCCGTCAAGATCAACACGGTGCTCATGCGCGGCATCAACGAGGACGAGGCGCCGCAGCTGGTGAAATTCGCGCTGACGTACGGCTATCAGCTGCGCTTCATCGAGCAGATGCCCCTGGACGCCCAGCACCGCTGGGACCGTCACACGATGGTCACCGCCGACGAGATCCTGGCTGCGTTGGCGCCCTTCGATCTGCGAGCCGATTCGGTTTCACGTGGAACGTCGCCGGCCGAGACCTGGCTGGTCCCAGGCCACGTCGACGCGGCCGGCGAGCCCGCCCGGGTCGGTGTCATCGCCAGCGTGACCAGGCCGTTCTGTGGTGATTGCGACCGCACCCGGCTGACCGCCGACGGGCAGATCCGAAACTGCCTGTTCGCCACCGAGGAGAGCGATCTGCGCCGGCTGCTGCGGGGTGGAGCTTCCGACGAGGAGATCGCCGAGGCCTGGCGGGTGGCGATGCGGGGCAAGCGGGCGGGGCACGGCATCGATGATCCGAGCTTCCTGCAGCCGGCCCGGCCGATGTCGGCGATCGGCGGTTGACCTGTGGCCTTCACGTCGGCGATCGGAGCTCGACCATGCTGACCGTGCGCTATTTCGCTGGGGCACGGGCGGCGGCCGGCGGGGTGTCGTCGGAACCGGCCGAGGCGGGGTCGATCGAGGAGCTGGCGCAGCTGCTGACCGATCGGCACGGCGAGCGGCTGGGGCTGGTGCTGAAGGCGGCCAGCTTCCTGGTCGACGGGCTGGCCTGCCATGATCGCGGGGCCGCGCTTCCGGCCGGCGCGACGGTGGACGTGTTGCCACCCTTCGCGGGCGGCTGAGGCCAGAGCGGGCGGCTGAGGCGTCCCAGAGCGGGCGCCTGAGGCGTCCCAGAGCGGGCGGCTGCGGACCGGTGGGGTTTTGAGGAGGGGCTTTGCTGGTCTTCGTCGCGGTGGTGTTCGTCCTCATCGGGCTCATTCACTTCTATCTGTGGAAACGCCTCGTGAAAGACACGACGCGGGGCAAGCGGGCCCGGCGTCTCGGGGCTGTCGCGGCGGTGGTGCTGGCGGTGCTGCTCCCGGCGACGCTCATCGGGACGCGAACGGGGCACGCGGAGTGGCTGGCGTGGCCGGGCTATCTCTGGCTGGCCCTGATGTTCTACCTGCTCGTGGTGCTGCTGCCGCTGGAGGCTCCCCGGGCCGGCGTGCTGCTCTGGTGGCGTGCCCGGCGGCGTGGCGAGAGGGAACCGGTGCTCGTCGGCGCGAGCGCAGAGCCAAGAGCCGAGTCGGAGCCAACGAACGCGGGTGGGAAGGCGGCCACGACCCCGGGCACAACGGCGGGCGTTGCTGAGACCGCGGGCGCGGGCGACGCGGCGGACACGGGCAACGGGGCCGGCGTGGGCACAAAGGCGGGCGCGGGCGAGACGGCCGGCACGGGCGAGACCGCCGGCACGGGCGAGACGGCCGGCACGGGCGAGACCGCCGGCACGGGCGAGACCGCCGGCACGGGCGAGACGGCCGGCGCCGGTGAGAAGCAAGGCACGGGCGGGATCGACCGGCGGCTTCTCCTCGCGCGCGGAGCGGCGATCTTCGCGGGACTGACGGCGGTGGGCATCACCGGCTACGGCATGAAGACCGCCCTCGGGCCGCCGCAACTCAACCGCTGGGCGATGCCGATGGCGAAACTCCCCCGCGGCATGGACGGCACCCGCCTGGCCGTCGTCTCCGACATTCACCTCGGGCCGCTGACCGGCACCCACCACGTCGGACGCATCGTCGACCTGATCAATTCGGTGAAGGCGGACATCGTGTGCGTCGTCGGTGATCTGGTTGACGGCAGCGTTGCGGAGCTGGGGCGGTTCGCGACGCCGCTCGCCGATATCGAGTCGCGGTACGGGGCGTACTTCGTGACCGGCAACCACGAGTACTACTCGGGATACGAGCCATGGATCGAGGAGGTGGCGAGCCTGGGCGTGCGACCGCTGCGCAACGAGCGGGTGGAGCTCGGCGGCCTCGACCTGGCCGGCGTCAACGATCTCGGTGGCGCGGACGTCGGCGACCCGCCCGATTTCCGCAAGGCGCTCGGCGACCGGGACACCGCGCGGCCGGTCGTCCTGATGGCCCATCAACCGGCGGCGGCGCACCAGGCGGCCCCGTTCGGGGTCGATCTGCAGGTTTCCGGACACACGCACGGCGGCCAGATGGCACCCTTCAACCTGCTGGTCAAGCTTGATCAACCGGTGGTGTCCGGCTACGGCGACGTGGACGGCGTGCCGGTCTTCGTCACCAACGGCGCGGGGTTCTGGGGACCGCCGGTCCGGGTGGGCGCGCCCCCGCAGGTGACGGTGGTCGAGTTGCGGTCCGCGTAAAAGGCGCAGGACCAGGCATCAAGATCCGTAAGTTTGTTTGCGCGTGGCGATTGGTGACCGAAGCGGAGGCCGTGACAGGATGCAGCGCGTGCCCTCGGACAACGCAGGGTCCTCGGTCGCCGCGGACACATACGTCGCGGATCTGCACATCCACTCCCGGTTCTCGCGCGCCTGCAGCCGCGACCTGACGTTGCCCAACCTGGCCTGGTGGGCCCGGCGCAAGGGCATCGCGCTGCTCGGCACCGGCGACTTCACCCACCCGGCGTGGTTCGACCACCTGCGCGAGAGCCTGACCGCGGACGGCGACGGCCTCTACCGCTTCTCCGGCGAGGACGAGGTGACCAGGCGCCTGCCCGGCTCACTGCAGGGCACGCGCGCGGCGAAGTTCCTGCTCAGCGTCGAGATTTCCACGATCTACAAGCGCGATGACCGTACGCGTAAGGTGCACCACCTCATCTACATGCCCGATTTCGAGGCCGCCGCCCGGTTCAACACCGCGCTCGGCCGGATCGGCAACCTCACCGCCGACGGCCGCCCGATCCTCGGCCTCGACTCCCGCGACCTTCTGGAGATCACCCTCGAGGCCGGCGGCTACCTGGTGCCCGCGCACATCTGGACGCCGTGGTTCTCGGCCCTCGGCTCGAAATCCGGCTTCGACGCGATCGCCGACTGCTACGCCGACCTGGCCGACCACATCACGGCCGTGGAGACCGGCCTCTCCTCCGACCCGGAGATGAACTGGCGGGTGTCCAGTCTGGACCGCTACCGCCTGGTCTCGAACTCCGACGCCCACTCGCCGGCCGCCCTGGCCCGCGAGGCGACCCTCTTCACCGGCGAGCCCGGCTACGAAGCGGTGCGCCTGCACCAAGGACTGGCCGGAACCCTCGAGTTCTTCCCGGAGGAGGGCAAGTACCACGCCGACGGCCACCGCGCCTGCGGCGTCAACTGGGAGCCGCGGCGCACCCGCGAGGCCGGCGGCCGCTGCCCCGAGTGCGGCAAGCCGCTGACCGTGGGCGTGCTCAGCCGGGTCGAGGACCTGGCCGACCGGCCGACCGGCTTCCACCGCGACGACCACGTCGAGCACCTGATCCAGCTGCACGAGATCCTCGGCGAGATCAACGGGGTCGGCCCCAAGTCGAAGACGGTCGAGGCCCAGATCAACCACCTGGTCGCCACCCTCGGCGCCGAGCTCGACATCCTGCGCCGGGTGCCGCTCGACGAGATCGGCCAGGCCGGCGGGGACAACCTCGAGGAGGCGATCGGCCGGCTGCGGCGCGGCGACGTGCGCCGGGTACCGGGCTACGACGGTGAGTACGGCGTGATCACCCTCTTCGAGCCCGGCGAGCTGCGCGGCAAGGCGCCCCAGGCCGACGCGCTGTTCGACCTTCCGGCCTTCGACGTCCCGCAGCAGCGCAAGCCGGAGAAGGTCACCCCTCCGAAGAAACCCGCTAAAGCGGTTAAAGAGCCGAAAAATCCGGTGCCGCCTCCCCCGCTGGCCGTGCCGCCGAGCCCGCACGAGCCGTTCGAGCCGATGCTGGCGGGCATGGAAGAGGTGGGCACCGGCCTGCTCGATCGCCTCGACGCCATGCAGCGGGTAGCGGCGAGCGCCCCCGGTGGTCCGCTGCTGATCGTCGCCGGTCCGGGCACCGGCAAGACGCGTACGCTCACGCATCGCATCGCCTATCTGTGCGCCGAGCTGAACGTCTTCCCGCATCGCTGCCTGGCGATCACCTTCACCCGCCGCGCCGCCGCCGAGCTGCGCGAGCGCCTCGACGCCCTGCTCGGCGACGGCGCCGAGGACATCACGGTCGGCACCTTCCACTCGGTCGGGCTGACGATCCTCAAGGAGAACGCCAAGGCGGCCGGCCTCGGTCCGAGCTGGCGGATCGCCGACGACCGGGAACAGGCGGAGGCGCGGGAGCAGGCCGGGGACGACGATCTCGCGTACGCGAAACTGCTCCGCCAGCAGGACCTGGTCGACCTCGACGACTTGATCAAGTTGCCGGTGGCGCTGCTCGGCGACGAGCCGGCCCTGATCGAGAAGTACCGCAGGCAATGGCAGTGGATCTTCGTGGACGAGTACCAGGACGTCGACGAGACCCAGTACGAGTTGCTGCGCCTGCTCAGCCCGGCCGACGGCAACCTGTGCGCGATCGGCGACCCGGACCAGGCCATCTACTCGTTCCGCGGCGCCGACGTGAAGTACTTCCTGCGCTTCAACGAGGACTTCGTCGACGCCCGGCTGGTGCGGCTGACCCGCAACTACCGTTCCAGCGCCCCGATCCTGGCCGCCGCCGTGCAGGCGATCGCGCCGACGTCGCTGGTCAGCGGCCGCCGCCTGGACCCGGCCCGGCTCGACCCCGAGTCGCCGCTGGTCGGCCGCTACCCCGCCGCCAGCGCCGCCGACGAGGCCGACTTCGTGGTCCGCACGATCGACGAGCTGGTCGGCGGACTCTCCCACCGGTCGCTCGACTCGGGCCGGGTCGACTCCCGCGCGACCGCGGCCGGCAACCTGTCCTTCTCGGACATTGCCGTCCTCTACCGCACCGACGCGCAGTCCGGCGTGATCGTCGAAGCGCTCTCCCGGGCCGGCGTGCCGGTGCAGAAGCGGTCGCACAACCGGCTGCGCGACCGGGCCGGCGTGCAGGTCATCGCCCGCGAGCTGCGGCACGCGGGCGGCCTCGGCGGCTCGCTGGCGGCACGGGTGAAACTGACCGCCCAGGTGCTGGCCCAGCGGTTCGCGGCGCCGACGCTGGACGCCGAGCAGCTCGTCCCCGAGGACATCTGGGCGGCGGCCGACCTGCTGATGCCGCTGGCCCAGCGCATCGGCGACGACCTGCCACGCCTGCTGCAGGAGATCGCGACCGGCGCCGAGGTGGACGCGCTCGATCCCCGCGCCGAGGCGGTCAACCTGCTGACGCTGCACGCCGCGAAGGGCCTCGAGTTCCCGGTGGTCTTCCTGGTCGGCTGCGAGGACGGCCTGCTGCCGCTGCGCTGGCCGGGCGCGACGCCGACCGATGACGAGCTGGCCGAGGAGCGCCGCCTCTTCTTCGTCGGCCTCACCCGCGCGCAGGATCGCCTCTATCTGAGCCACGCGGCCCGCCGTTTCCGCCACGGCAGCGAGCGCGAGCAGAGCCCCACGCCCTTCCTCGACGCGATCGACTCCGGCCTGTTCGAGCGCCTCGGCGACACCGTCCCGTCCCGTCCGAAGGATCGCCAGCTCAGGCTGCTGTAAGCCCGATCAGGGCACCCACCAGCAGCGCCGGGCCGAACGGCATGATCTGTCGCCGGCCGGTGACCAGCACGAACAGCGCGATCGGCCCATTGATCAGGTGCGGCGCGAGCACGCCGACCACCACCGCCGGCCAGCCGGCGAAACCCAGGATCATGGCGAGCACGGCGGCCAGCTTCACGTCACCGAGCCCCAGACCTCCGGCGACCCACATCAGCCCGTACGCGGTGAGCACCGCGACCGCCGCCAGCAATGCCGGCGCGATCCGGTCGGGGCGCAGCACCGCGAGCGGCACGCCGCCCAGGACTCCGACCGCGGCGACGAGCCGGTCCGGCAGTCGCAGGCAGCGCCGGTCGATCACCGCGAGCAGCAGGCCCGGCACCGCCGCCAGCAGCAGGGGCGGCAGCCGCGGCGACGGTCCGATCACGACGGCGAGCAGGGCGGCGACCGTCGCGCCGGCGGCCGTCGTCCACGCGTACCCGCCGAAGCAGCACGCGGCTCCCGCCCGTACCCACCCGGAGAAGCCCGGGGAGAACGGCCGTGCGCAGACCGCGCAGGCCGGCCGAGGACCGTCGGCCCGGCCGACGGCGAGGCGATGAGCGAGCCGGGGGAGAAAGGCGGCGGTGGCCGCGCCGAAGCCGGCCGAGAAGATCACGAGGAGTGGCGACACGACCGTGGACCGTATCGGTCACGGCACGCGCGCCGGGGGTCAGGTTGCCGACACCAGCGGCGATTCCGTACGGGTTTGCCTGACCCCCGCACGCTACGGTGGCAGGCAGCGTTGACCGCATCCGGAGGAAATTCCCCATGTCGCAGAACGGCCCGCACTCCGGCCCGCCGTGGTCGCACGGGAGCTCCGACGAGCCGTATGCCGAGCCCGCCGACCCGTGGGGAGATCAGGGTGCCGGGGTCACGCCCGATCCGTCCTGGGGTGGTCATCCGCCGTCCATCCCGCAGCAGCCGGTTTCCTATCCGTCCGCGCCGATCAGTGGGGCCTCGATGTGGGGTCAGCCGTCGGCTTCCCCGCCGCCGCCCGAGAAGCGGAACACGCCGATCATCGCGCTGGTGGTCACGCTGGGCGTGCTGATCTGCATCGGGCTCGGTACGACGGCGTGGCTGCTCAAGGTCCGCAACGACAAGCCGAGCCCGACCGCCGGCCCGTCGGACGCGGCGACCAACCCCGGCCCGGCGCCGATCGGCAGCGAGGACGCCCGGTTCAACGTCAAGCAGGGCGACTGCGTGGTCAACGACGGCACCGACGCGAAGCCCGAGATGCGCAAGAACACCTGCACCACGGGGACGTACGAGGTGCTCAAGCGCATCGACGGCAAGACCACGGGGGAGAAGGACGCCGAGTCGAAGTGCGCCAAGGTGCCGGGTTACACCAAGTGGTACTTCTACGACAGCCCGCTCGACGACCTCGACTTCGTGCTCTGCCTCAAGGAGCATAAGTCGCTCTAGCGCTTTCTAGGCTGATTCGTAGATTAGGGTAGACGACACACGACGACCTTTCGATAGCGCTCTCTAGCTTTTGCGCTAGACGACCCGATACGGTGCTATCCGTGGATCCGGTGCGGAACCCGTACGCCCCCGGCGCTGGTCAGCGCCCACCCGAGCTCGCCGGTCGCGGCCGCGAGCTCGACGCCTTCGACGTGGTGCTCGAGCGGGTCGCGCGCGGCCGCCCCGAGCGCAGCCTCGTCCTGACCGGCCTGCGCGGGGTCGGCAAGACCGTCCTGCTCAACACGCTGCGCTCGGCCGCGATCGGCCGGCTCTGGGGCACCGGCAAGATCGAGGCCCGGCCCGACCAGTCGCTGCGCCGGCCGGTCTCGGCCGCGCTGCACATGGCGATCCGCGAGCTGGCTCCGCATCACCGCAACCCGGACCGGGTCGACGAGGTGCTGGCCGTGCTCAAGGCGTTCGCGCTGCGGGCCAACGACCCGAACGGCAAGATCCGCGACCGCTGGTCCCCCGGCATCGACGTGCCGCCCGCCCGCGGCCGGGCCGACTCCGGGGACATCGAGATCGACCTGGTCGAGCTGTTCACCGACGCGGCGTCGCTCGCCACCGACGTCGGCACCGGCATCGCCCTGTTCATCGACGAGATGCAGGACCTGGGCCCGGCCGACGTCTCGGCGCTGTGCGCGGCCTGCCACGAGCTCTCCCAGCTCGGCGCGCCGCTGATCGTGGTCGGCGCCGGCCTGCCCCACCTGCCGGCCGTGCTCTCGGCGGCCAAGTCCTACTCCGAGCGCCTCTTTCGCTACCAGCGCATCGACCGGCTCGACCGGGTCGCGGCCGATCTCGCGCTCTGCGCCCCGGCCGCGCGCGAGGAGGTCGAGTACGAGGCGAAGGCGCTCGACCTGCTCTACGAGAAGTCGGGCGGCTATCCGTACTTCGTCCAGGCGTACGGGAAAGCCACCTGGGATCACGCGCCGCAGTCGCCGGTGACCGACGCCGACGTGCGGGTGGCCGCCCCCGAGGCCGAGGCCGAGCTGGCGGTGGGCTTCTTCGGCTCCCGCTTCGAGCGCGCCACCCCGGCCGAGCGCGAGTACATGCGGGCGATGGCCGCGCTCTCCGGCGAGCCCGACAACGACATGGACGCGGCCGTGCCGACCGCGGAGATCGCCACGGCCCTCGGTCGCAAGCCGGCCAGCCTCTCCCCGGCCCGCGACGCGCTCATCAAGAAGGGCCTCATCTACTCCGGCGAACGGGGGACCGTGGCCTTCACCGTGCCGCATTTCGGCCGATACCTGCGTACCCAGCCGGTGTAAGGCCCGCAGGGCGGGTATAACCAGATTCATGAAGCCCGTACGCACCGCGGCCCGCGCCATGCTTGCCTCAATCTTCGTGGTCAGCGGCATCAAGATCCTGATCCGCCCCGACGACAAGGTGGAGACGGCGCGCCGGGTCACCGACCGCGTCGGGCCCCTCCTCGAGAAGGTCGACCCGCGCATCCCGACCGACGCGCGGACCCTCGTGCGGGCCAAGGCGGCCACCGACGTGGTGGCCGGCGTGGCGCTGGCGACCGGTCACTTCACCCGGCCGGCCGCCGCGGCGCTCGCCGCCGGTCTCATTCCGACCACCTTCGCCGGCCACCCGTTCTGGAGCAAGGAGAAGGAGGAGCGCGGGGCGCACCAGACCCAGTTCCTCAAGAACCTGGGCCTGCTCGGCGGCCTGCTGCTGGCCGCGGCCGACACCGAGGGACGCCCGAGCCTGCGCTACCGCACCGGCCACGCGGTCGACCGCTCGCAGCGCGAGGTCAAGCACGCGGTGGACCGCTCCCAGCGAACGGTGCAGCACGCGGTGAACCGGTCGCAGCGCTCGATGAGGCGCGCGGTCCGGACGGCGAAGCGGGAGGCCAAGATCGCGGCGATGTCGGCCGCCGCCGCCCGCAAGCTCCCGGGGTGATTCCGCAGGCCGGGTGACCTTGGGGCGATCCCGGCGTTAGAGGTACGTGATCGCGTTCGCCGGCGTCGCCGCCCTGGTGCTCGCCCTGGTGGCGCTGGCCGGCCCGGTCGCCCGCCGCTACGGCCGGTCCCGGGCCACGGCCGTCGCCGCCGCCGCGGCGCTGGCCCTGGTGGCCGAGCCGGTGCGGGCCGCGCTCGGCCACGGCGGCCTCGATCTGGTGCTTTTCGGCCTGGTCACGGCGGACGTGGTGGCGTTGCGCCGGTCGGCCTGGGCGCGCAGCCGGGCCGCCTGGTGGCCGGGACCGCCCGCCTCGCGCTCACCCGCTTCCCGCTCGACCCCCTCCCACTCGGCCGTCTCCCGCGCCACGTCGAGCTCGGCCGCCTCCCGGCTGTTCGCGTTGCGCTTGCTCGGCGCGCGGCCGGGCATCGCACTGCTGCGGCGGGCGTGGGCCACCGGCGCCTGGGCGGGGGTCGGCATCGGCGTGGCGACCGCACTCGCCCTCGGTCCGGTCGTCTTCCTCGTCTACCTCGTGGTCAGTCGTCAGTGGCGGGCCGCCATGACCGCCGCCGGCACCGCGGCCACGGTCCTCGGCAGCGCGGTCCTTCTCGGCCGGTCCCCGTCGTTCGGCGGTGACGGCCCGCTCGACGATCCGCTCAACCAGTCGCTGGCCGGCGTGCTGGCCCGCCTGTACGACTCGTCCGGCGCGCCGGTGCTGATCTGGCTGTCGTTCTCCGGCCTGCTGCTGGCGGTCGGCATGATCCGGGCTCGCTCGGCGCACGCCGACGGCGACGAGATCGCGGCCTTCACGCTGGCCGGCCTGACCGGCGCCGCGATCGGCCCGGTGAGCGGCGTCCACGCGCTGATCTGGCTGCTGCCGACGGTCCTGATCCTGGTCGATGCCGCGGCCCGCCTGCGCGTCACCACCCGCCGGCCCCGCCGGCAACGGTTCCCCGGCGCCGGCCACGCGACCGCGGCGGCACTGGTCTACCTGCTGATCCTGGTCGGCCCGCGGTGGACGACCGGCTGGAACGGCTACGCCTTCGCGATGATCCTGCTGCTGAACGCCCTGCCCTGGCGCCCGGGGGTGGCACCGGCCGTGCCGACCCGTCGCCCGCGCCCGCCACAGCCGATCCGCCGGGCGCCGGCCATCCCCGGCCCTAGGGGCAGTTGACCCATTCCTCGGAGCCGTCGGTGAAGACCTGCCGCTTCCAGATCGGCAGCCGCGCCTTGACCTCGTCGACCAGCCGCGCGCAGGCCGCGAAGGCCGCCGCCCGGTGCGCGGTGCTGACGGCGGCGACCAGGGCGACGTCGCCGATCGCCAGGGTGCCGATCCGATGCGAGACCGCCACCGCGTAGACCGCCGGGTCGGCCGCGATCTCGGCCGCCACCTCCCGGAGGATCGCGGCCGCCGTCGGATGCCCCTCGTATTCCAGGAGCGTCACGCCGCGCCCGCCGTCGTGGTCGCGCACCACGCCCTGGAACGACACCACCGCCCCGGCCCGGACGTCGGCGACCGCCTTCTCGTGGGCGGCCAGATCAAGCGGCACGTCGCGCACCTCGGCGAGGACGACTTCCCCGGTCGGGCCCCCGGCCTCTTCGGACATCTCGCTTTTCTCCGTCATGGGCGCTCACCGGCGATCAGCGGCAACGGCAGGAACGGGACGAGGTCGCCGGCGGTGGCCTTGGTGTCCGGCCGGACCACGATGAAGCCGTGGGCGTTCGACAGCCCGCGCAGCATCGCCGAGCCGACGTGGCCGACCGGTGTCGCCGACCGTCCATCGTGGTCGACGCGGGCCAGCGCGAGATGCGTGAAACCGCCGCGACCCGGCACGTCGGTGGTCGTCTCGACCCGGGTCAGCGCCGGCGCCGGACGGCCCTGGAGCCCGGCGAGCAGCGGGGCGACCAGGGTGATGAGGGCGATCACGGCCGACTGCGGGTTGCCGGGCAGGCCGGCCAGGAAGCGGGGTCGGCCGTCGGGGCCGGGGACGCGGACGCGGGCGAGCAGCATCGGGAAGCCGGGGCGGACCGCGACGGTGTTCACCACGTACTCGGCGCCAAGCTCGGCCAGCGTCGGGTGCAGGTGATCGACCGGGCCGTGCATCGTGCCGCCGGTCGTGCAGACCAGGTCGGCGCCGGACAGCGCGCCGCGTACCGCCTCGAGATGGGCCTCGAGCGTGTCGCGTACCGGGCCGGCGACCGCGGACCGATCCACGGTGGCCCCGCAGCGGCGCAGCCAGCCCGGGACCTGCGGGCCCAAGGAGTCGCGCACCCGGCCTGCGCCCGGGGTACCGGCGGTGAGCAGCTCGTCACCGAAGATCAGCACGCCGGCCCGGGGCCGTGGCCGCACGCTCACCGTCTCGTAGCCACAGGTCGCCGCGACGCCGATCACCGCCGGGTCGATCGCCGTGCCGGCCGGGAGCAGCTCCTCGTCCTTGTGCGCCTCCTCGCCGGGAAGCCGCCAGTCGGGCGCCGACCGGGGCTCACCCCGGACCCGGCCGTCGGCCTCCCGGGTCGAGTCCTCGATGCGGACCAGGGCGTCGGCCCCGGGCGGCACCATGGCGCCGGTCGCGATCTCGACGCAGGCGCCGTCCTCGTCGAGCGGGGCCGCGACGCCGCCGGCCAGCACCCGGCCGGTCACGCGCCAGGGCTGCGGGCCGCGCACCGCCCACCCGTCGATGCTGGAGGTCGGGAAGGCGGGCAGGTCGGTGAGCGCGCGCAGCGGCTCGGCCAGGGTGCGGCCGTCGGCGTCGGGCAGCGAGATCAGTTCGGCCGGTCCCGCGGCTCGGCGGCCCGCCTCGTACGCGAGCGCGCGGGCCTGCTCCCAGTCGACCGGAGTGTCAGAGCTCACCGGTCGAGCCTATCCAGCGCGACGGATAGGTGCCCGGCTAGGCTCGGTCCCACTATGTGGAAGATCGACATAGTCGGGTTTTGCACTATTCGCTTAGTCCCTCGTGCGTAGTACTCCTGGGCTACGACTGGCCGTGGTCACCGCCGTTGAGCTGGTCTATTGCGTGCCGGAGCAGCGGACCGAGCACGGCGAGGCCGTCCTTGGCGCCGCCGGTCGACCCGGGCAGGTTCACGATCAGAGTGCGGCCGGCCACCCCGGCCAGGCCCCGGGAGAGAGCCGCCGCCGGAACCTTGTCGCGGCTGTACGCCCGGATGGCCTCGGCGATCCCCGGCACCTCGTAGTCGAGCACGCCGCGGGTCGCCTCGGGGGTCCGGTCGGTCGGGGTGATGCCCGTTCCGCCGCTGGTCAGCACCACGTCGACGCCGTCCGCGACGGCCGCCCGAAGGGCCTGCGCGACCGGTTCGCCGTCCGGCACCACGACCGGATCGCCGACCTCGCAGCCCAGCTCGCGCAGCCCAGCGACCAGGCGCGGGCCGCTCGTGTCGGCGTAGACGCCGGCCGCCGCGCGGTTGCTCGCCACGATCACCAGCGCCCTCATGGACGGTGCTCCGGGCGTACCCACAGACCGGTCTTCCCGCCCTCCTTACGCAGGACACGGACGGCTTCGATGCTCGCCGCCGGGTCCACCGCCTTGATCATGTCGATCATCGCGAGACCGGCCGTCGCGACCGCGGTCAGCGCCTCCATCTCCACGCCGGTGCGGTCGGCCGTCCTCGTCGTCGCGGTGATCTCGACGGTGGTGCCGGTCAGCTCGAGATCGACAACGACTCCGTGCAGGCCAATCGGGTGACAGAGGGGGATCAGGTCGGGCGTGCGCTTGGCGCCCATGATGCCGGCGAGCCGGGCCACGGCGAGCGCGTCACCCTTCGGAACGCCCTCCCCCCGCAGCAGGCCGACCACCTCGGAAGTGGTGACGACGCGACCCGCGGCCACCGCCCGCCGAGCGCTGACCTCCTTGGCGGAAACGTCGACCATACGGGCCGCACCCGTCTCGTCGACGTGACTAAGCGGTGATTCCTCGGGCATACCGGGAGTTTATAGAAACCTCGTCGAAGCAGGTGGGATAGCCCGCCCACGACATGCGCTTCACCATTGAATGACGTGCAATGTTCATGATCTATCCGCTGCTCAAGAGCCTGCCGACGTTACGGATTAGATAGTCCTTATGTCAATCCGCAGGGTAATAGAAACAGCACCCTGCGCTATGTAGACACTGCGCTTCAAATCGACATTCGAGATTGCACAGAGTTTCCTTTCTCGGACAGGGAGTAACGACCACTCCCCCGATTATCGCTTTCTGCGCATACCGACACAAAAGGGTTACGGCTGCCCGCATCGTTGCATAACGTTTCGCTCGTCGCGACAAACAGAGATCAACTTAGAGCTCGGACTGGGGCCGGGTTCTTACGCGAGGAGAAAACAATGCGGGTCCGCGACTGGGAGTAGGGCGGTGCGCCGCCCGGCGTCCGTTGCATACGCTTGAGCCCGGGAACACATCCCGTTGAGCTCGGCGACAGGAAGATCCCGTGCCAGCAAAGCGAAGCTCCAACGACGACGTGACCGATAGGCGGCTCCGGCTGCTCGTCGGTCTCGTCGTCGTTCTCGCCTTCGCCGCCGCCGCCCTGGACGGCTGGTACGCGTTCCACGCACACCTGGCCGCGCCGCATCCGGCGGTCCTGTTCCTGATCTTCCTGATCACGGCGATCGGTGATCGCGTCAAGATCTACGTTCGCGTGCAGTCCAGCCAGAACGCCACCAACTGGAGCGAGATCCCGCTGATCGTCGGGCTCGTCCTCGCGCCGATGCCCTGGGTCCTGCTGAGCGCGACCGCCGGCATCGCGGTGGCCAAGGTCTTCGCCCGGGTCGCTCCACAGAAGACCCTCTTCGCGGCCGGCAAGCTGGTCCTGAGCGGCAGCGCGGCGGGCGCGGTGCTGATCCTCTCCGGCGCCCAGCCCGACCTGCAGAACCCGCACGTCAACGTGGGCGCGGTCGCGCTGGCCTACCTGGCGCTCAACGTCGTCGACCAGATCCTCTTCCTGCCGGTCATCGCGATCGCATCGCACTCGACGATCCGGCGGGTCTTCTTCCGCGACCTCGTCTCCGACCTGGTCGACAACGCGGCCAAGCTGATCACGATCGTCTACGTCGTGGCGGTGCTGGTCAGCGGCGCCAGCCTGCTCTGGCTGGGCTTCGTCCCGCTGGTGGTGGCCTGCCTGCACCTGTGGCACTCGCGCCGGCTGCGCACGGCCGAGGAGCGCGAGTCCTGGCGGCGGCTGGCCGACACCACCGACGAGCTCAGCTCGGTCGACCTCAACCGGGTTCTCTACCTGGCCGCCGAGCAGGGCGCCCGGCTTTTCTCCGCCGACGAGGTCGAGATCGACCTGGCCGCCAGCGGTGTGGATCGTGTGGTGCGCGCCCGGGCAGAGGGCGTCACCTACGACGGTCCCGGGCCTCGGAAGTTCGGTGGTGACTCGGCAATCACCACCGACCTCGAGACCCGGGACCGCAGTTACCGGGCCGGCGCGCTGGTGCTCGACTTCCACGGGAAGATCCGGCTCACCGAGTTCGAGCGCTACAAGCTCAAGACGTTCGCCTCCGCTCTCTGCACGGCCATCCGCAACGCGGCGGCCTACGCGGAGCTGCAGCGGCTGAACGAGCAGAACGCGTACGAGGCGGCGCACGACCCGCTGACCGGGCTGGCCAACCGCCGCGAGCTGTACGAGCGGGCCGACGTGCATTTCACCGGCCGCGCCGACGACGGTGTCGTCGCGCTGCTGCTGATCGACCTCAACCACTTCAAGGAGGTCAACGACACGCTCGGGCACGCGGCCGGTGACGCAGTGCTGCGCGAGGTGGCCCGCCGGCTCGACGACGCGGCGGCCCCCGGCGACCTGGTCGCCCGGCTCGGCGGTGACGAGTTCGCGGTCCTGCTGGTCGACCTGGCCACCCCGGCGCTGGCCACGCACCGGGCCGAGCAGATGCTGGGCGCGCTCGAGGCCACGCTCGAGGTCGAGGGCATGCAGATCACGGTCGAGGCCGCGGGCGGCATCGCGCTGGCCCCCGGCAGCGGCGGCATCAACGAGCTCATGCGTCGCGCCGACGTGGCGATGTACCAGGCGAAACGGACCGGGCAGACCACCGCGACGTACGCCCACTCGCAGGACACGGCCGACGTCGGCCGCCTGATGCTCGGCGGCGAGCTGCAGCGCGCCGTGGCCGAGCGGGAGTTCGTGGTCGACTTCCAGCCCATCGTCGACCTCGGCACCGGCGAGCTGATCTCGGCCGAGGCCCTGGCCCGCTGGCAGCACCCCGAGCACGGCTACCTCACGCCCATGCAGTTCCTGGAGACCGTCGAGCGCTCGGGCCAGCTCCCCGCGTTCGCCGACGCGGTGCTCGACCAGGCGCTGGCCGCCTGGGGAGCGTGGCGCGAGGCCGGCTTCGACGTGCCGGTCGCCGTGAACGTGTCGCCGCGCAGCCTGCTCGACCCGCGCTTCCCGGCCTCGGTGCTGTCCCGCCTCGAGCGGCACACCGTGCCCGCCGACCGCCTGGTGCTCGAGTTGGCCGAGACGCTGACGATCAGCCAGCTCGACACGGTCGGGCGCGCGCTGACCGAGCTGCGCGAGGCCGGCGTCGGCCTGGCGCTGGACGACTTCGGCACGGGCGTCTCGCCGCTCTCGGTGCTGTCGCACATCCCGATCAGCCAGCTGAAGATCGACCGCGAGTTCGTGACCGCCGTCGAGACCTCCTCGGAGGCCGCCGCCGTGATCCGCTCGACCGTCGACCTGGCCCGCAGCCTGCACCTGACCGTGGTCGCCGAGGGCGTCGAGAGCGAACCGCAGCGGCACGCCCTGTGGGAGCTGGGCTGCGTGGCGGGCCAGGGCCACCTGTTCGCCCGCCCGATGTCCTCGGCGCGCATGCTGGGCACGTTGCAGCGCGGTTCCGGCGGCCGCCCCGGCGCCCTGGCCGCGGCGTTGCACGACGCCGGCTCGGTCGTCCGCCTGCCGCGCCGCCGCCCCGCCACCGGCCAGGGCCGCACCGGCTCCGGCACGCCGCACCCACCGGCCTGAGCCGCCCGCCACCGGCTCGCACGCCACATCCACCGGCCTGAGCCGGCCATCAGCGGCCGATCCGGCCTCACGGGCCGACCACCAAGCCGAGCCGATTCACCCCGGCTCAGGGGACACGCCAAGCCGAGCGGACCCACCCAGCTCACGGACCCACCCAGCCGAGGGGGCCCATGCGGCTCCCGGACCTGCCCAGCCCGGGCGGCCCAGCAGCCCAGTCGGCCCACCCAGCGAACGCCGCCCAACCCAGCTGACATCGATCCAGGCCAGCGGGCCCACCTCGCCGACGCCAGCCGAGCGGCCCACCCCGCCAAGGCCGATCCGACCCATCGTGACCACTGCGCCGACGCTGGGGTGATCCGGCTCGCGCGAGCCGGTTGCGGGCTCTGCGACACTGGCGCGCGTGACTGGTCGCGCCGTTCGGGGGCTTGAGCGTGTTGATCGGGCGGGCAGCGGGCTCACCGCCGATCTCGTGCTCTACGCGCTGGCCGCGGGCTTTGCGCTGATCACGGCGCTCACCTCGACGCTCCTGCCGCATCGAGCCTGGGGTGCGATCGCGGCGTGGGCCTATGCGGTCGGCGCGGCGGCGGTGCTCCTGCAGATGGCGGGGCGCTTCACCGCGTACGGGCGCTCGGGGAACTTGATCGGCGATAGCGCGAGGGCCGCGCTCGCCTGGACCGTCGGGATGGCCGCGGGTCTGGTGCCGTTGATCGTCGAAGCGGTGCAGCGCGCGGGTGGGCGGACCGACCGCGCGCAGGAGGAAGTGCTGGTCGTCGAGCGGATGGGCGAGCGTCTGCTGCACGACGGCACGCCCTATCTGGCACGCGACGCGATCGCGGCGCTACCCCTCGACGAGCGGCTGATGGCCTACAGCCCCTATCAGCCCGGGATGGCGGTTTTCGGACTTCCGCGAGCTGCCTTCGGCGCTCACTGGTGGACGGACTCGCGAGTTTGGTTCGCGGTGGTGACGGTGGTTGCGCTCATTGCGGCGGTACGCCTGGCAGCCGGCCCGTCGTCGCTGGTGGTGCGCGCGATCCAGGCCGTCGCGGTCTTCCCGGTCGCTGCCTTGACGATCGCTACCGGCGGTGACGACCTGCCCGTGCTGGCTCTCTGTCTGCTCGCGCTGGCTCTGGCCGCCCGGGACCGTTTCGGCTGGGCCGGCGTCGCGGTGGGCGCGGCCGCGGCCGGCAAGCTGTTCGCCATTCCGGTGGTGGTGGTGCTCGCGGTGCTGGCCGTCGCCCGGGGCCGATGGAAAGTATTCCTGCCGGGAGCGATCGGGCTGCCGGTGCTCGTGCTGGTGCCGCCGTTCCTGGTCGACTCGGGCGGCTTCGTCGAGAACGTGCTGCGCTTCCCGCTCGGGCACGGGCTGGTCAAGAGCCCGGCGCAGTCGCCGTTCCCGGGCTACCTGATCGCGCAGCACCTGCCCGGTGGGCGGTTCCTGGCGGCCGGGCTGCTGGTGGCGGTCGCGGCCACCATCGGGGTGTGGCTGATCCGGCGGCCGCCACGGACGGCGACGACGGCCGCGCTGATCTGCGCGTGGGGGCTGCTCGCCGCGATCCTGCTGCTGCCGACGAGCCGCTTCGGCTACCTGCTCTACCCGGTCGCACTGCTGGCCTGGGCCCCGGCGTTGGCCCCGGTGTCCGACGTTTCCCGGCGAACATTCAGCAAGCACACAGCCGGACGAGGCCGGTCGGAGTGACATCGCCTTGTACCGTCGGTGAGATGCAGATGACCTGTCCGAAGTGTCACGGCGAGATGCGAGTCTACGAGCGCAGCGGCGTCACGGTCGATCAGTGCACCGAGTGCCGCGGCATCTTCCTCGACCGCGGTGAGCTGGAAAAACTCTTCGAGGCCGAGGCAAGCTACAACAGTCGGCAGGCCCCGCCCCGCCCCGCCGCCGCGCCCCAGGCGCCGCCGCCGGGCGCATACGCCCCGCCGCCGCCCCCGCCCCCGCACGGCGGTTACGCGGCGCCCCCGCCCCCGGCCTACGGGGCGCCGGCCGCACACGGTTACCCGGCGGCCGCTCCGATGTATGGCCACCACGGCCACTACCGGGCGCACGGCCATTACCGGGCGCAGGGCTATCACGGGCATTACCACCGCAAGCGGCACAAGAGCTTCCTGCACGACCTCTTCGACTGACCGCGCGTGAGGCGAGGCCGGCGCAACTTTGTCGGCGGCCTCGCCCGGCAACACGGCCAGCCGGTAGCCGTAGCCGCAGCGGATCGTCCTTCCGCACCGGATCGTCCTTCCGCAGCGCCGCGGTCGGTGTCGATGCGGGCGCGTGATCGTCGCCCGCAGTGGCGCCGGCGGGCGGGACGCTGTGCGGAGTCGGGATTCAGCCCCACGAACCGTCGTCGTGCAGGCGGTCGGCCGGGCCGTCCCCGGTCAGCAGGCCCGTCACGGCCTCGTCCACGGTCGCGCCCACGAACCACTCGCCGGCCTGGTCGAGGACGAATACGCGGCCCCGGTCGTCGAGGACGAGCAGGGCGTCGCCGCCTTCGGTGCCCAGGGGGAAGACGGGCGCGCCGATCACGTCGGCGAACTCGGCCAGGGTCGCGGCCTGGCGCGCGCCCGGGAGCGGGTCGAAAGTCAACAGGCGGATCGCCCGGCGACGGCCGGGGCCGCGGCGTCCGCACCGCACCCCGCCGAACTCGGCGAGCGCCCGCCGCGCGGCCGGGAACGCGGTCAACCCGCTGAGCCGCTCGGCCTCGGCGATCGTCGGGCTGCCCACCGACCCGGCGCCGGCCGACGTGCCCTCTTCTGCCGGGGCGACTGCGGTCGGGAGCTCGACTCCCAGCCAACCGCCGCCGGCCAGGGCGTGGGAGACCTCGGGCGGGAAGCGGCCCTGGACGCGGCTCGACCCGTATCGCCACTCCGTGGTGTGCGCCAGCTCCTCGGGTGGGAACACGCCCAGCCTCACCAGGACCGCCACACATGACTCGCATGGGCGGCACACCTGGCCCGCCTGGGGGTCGGCCGGTTCGCGTACCAGGAAAGCGGTCAACGCCGAACCCGGACGCCCTAGTGCATGCAGCGCGTCGGAGGCGGCTATCAGCTCGGCGTGACGGTCGACGCCTCGGACTCGGGCGCTCGGCGGGATGGTGGACAGGGCTTCGCGTACGAGCGGGTGATGGTTGAGGGTTTGGTCGCCCTTGGCACCCTGGGCGCGGAAGATCTGGCCGTCGACGATCAGCTCGGCGGCCGTGGTCGGGGTCGGCCGGCGCTTCGCGGCACGCCGCAGCGCCACCGCGGGATCGACCGTCGATGATGCACGCGGGCCTCGCAGCCGGTACTGCGCGGCGATCTCCTCGGACGGAATCGCAGGCCAGGTGGACAGTGCGCCCGTCTGTCGATCGATGACCGTGCGGGCGCCGTCGCCGGGGAGCGGCAGGACCGAGGGCTCCGGCCGCGTCCAGATGATCCAGCCGAGGTCGAACTCCGCGAGCGCGGGCTCACACGCGTACCCCCGCTGCTCGGTCTCGCCGCGCGCCCAGCGGGAGGCGATCTCCTCGGCCTCCGCCCGACTGATCATCGTGAATTTCCTCTCCTTGTGCGGAATGAAGTTACCGGAACACGCAACGTGGCGAAGCTCGGTATTGTCACGAGGTTCGATGGCGGCGAACAGGGAGCTGGAACCGTGTCAGAGACGGCGGATCGCGACGCCAACCAGGCACTGCGCGATCGGTTGAGCGAGGTTTACGGGCAGTACGCCCAACTGCGGTCCGATCTGGACGTTCTGCAGGAACGCCTGGCGGCCCTGCGGGTCAGCGCCGCGTCGGCCGACGGCGGGGTGCGGGCGACGGTCGACCCGCGCGGCCGGCTCGTCGAGCTGAGCCTCGACCCGGACGCGTGCCGTGATCCGGAGCTGCTCGCCCGCACGATCGTGGCCACCGCGCAGGAGGCGGCGTCGCAGACGGCGGGGCAGGTCGAGCAGCTGCTGGCCGGCTATCTTCCGGCCGACTCGGCGACGCTGCGCTTCCTGCGGGACAACGACCTCGGCTCGCTGTTGTGAACGCTTCCTGGCCGGGCGCGGCCCGCTCGCTCGCCGCGCTGCGCGAGGGTGCCGGCGCGTCGATCGCGGCGGCGTCGGCGGCCCGGCCGTGGGGTGATGACGAGGCCGGCCGGGCATTCGAGCGCCGCTATCGGCCGGTGGAGGCGCAGGTCCTGGCGGCGTGGGAGCAGCTCGCGCAGTACATGGAGAGCCTCGGCCGTGACGGTCTGGCCTAGCCCGATTCCGGGTCCGCGGGAGTTCTGCCCGTTCGACGTGCCGGCGTGGGCGGTGCGGCCGCTCTCCCGGGTCATCGATTTGTCGGAATCGTCCGCGGAGGCGGCGGCCAGGCCGGCGGCGGCCGGAGCCTTCTCGTGGCCGTCGGGGGATGAGGTCGCGACCTGGGCGGTGGCGGATCAGTGGTTTGCCGTGGCGGAGGCGCTGACGGGTCCGCGGGACGAGGCCTTCGCCGCCGCGGCGCCGATCGCGTCGCCGCAGTTCGCGGAGGCCTGGCGGCAGCTGGCGGGCGATCCGTCGGCGCCGCTCAACGCCCTGGCGCCGGTCGCGTCGGAGCTCGGCGCGGCGGTGGCCGAGTGCGCGCGCGAGCTGGAGGCCGCGAAGCTGGAAGCCTGGACCGAGATTGGTCGCTTCTTGCGCGATTTGCTAGGGCTTTCGGTGAGTACGCCACTGATCGCCCCGGCCGTCGAGGTGTTGATCGCCGTTACCCGCCTGGCGCTGCGACAGATCTTCGCCGGTCTCGCCCTTCGGCTGGCCGGAGGCACTTCCGCCGCTGCTCGGGTCGCTGACGAGACGACTCGCAGGTTGTTCCCGCCGACGACGACGGCGGACGTGGAGTTGGCCGCCGCACCTGTCGCGCCGCCGGAGAATGAGGTGGCCGCGCCCGGGCCCGCGCTCGGCAGGGAAAAGACCGCCAAGACGTCTTCCGGCATCAGCGCGTCCGGGATCTTGCGGAGGTCGTACGGCAGCTCGGAAAGCACACGGCGAGTTCTGTCGTCCGATTTGGATGTTCCTGATCGACATGACCCAGGGACGCAGACCGTCGCGATTCCGCCGATTCCGTCGGTGCGTGGCGAAACGACGGTGCTCATGGAGATTTCCGGCCCGATCGTGAGCGATCCGCCACCCGCGCCCACATCGCATTTCGGATATTTACCCGATGACCGTCGGGACGACTATTCCGCCTATTTGGACTCGGTGGGCCAAGACATCCGCGCGAAGATTGCCGGCCTCGACCGGCTCGCGGAACAGGAAACGCTCGGCGGTTCGGCGGAGCGGGGCGAGGAAGTACGTCGCCACATCAGCACCCTCCGCGCCATCCTTGCCGACCTCGAGAACGCCGCGGCCGATCACGCCGGAGCGGCTTCGGCCGCCGCCGGGGCCGATCAAGCCGGAGCGACCTGGGCCGCCGCCGGGGCCGATCAAGCGGGAGCGACCTGGGCGGCCGCAGGGGCCGATCACGCCGGAGCATCGCGCGCGGCCGACCACGCTGACACATCCCCGGGCGAAGAGGCCGCTCACGCCGGCACGAAGCCGCACGCGGCTGGGATGGGCACGGAGGTCTATGGCGGTCTGGGGGCTGCTCTAGCCGTACATCAGCAGGCTCTTGAGAACGCGATGCCGCGAGATGGCGACGGCCGTGCGACCCGCCTGGCCGATCCGCGCGCCGGGGAGTGGTTTCAGCTGATCAACGCGGGCGGGCCGGCGGCGGACCCGACCCGGGCTCTGAACTGCACCGATGCCGTCCTCGCGCTCTACGACACCTATCTCCTCGGTCGGCCGCGGGTTGCGGCGCCGCGGAGCTTTGACGGGTACGCCCACGGTGAGCCCAGCCGCCCGACCGGCGGCGAGTGGGATGGTCCGCGGCGCATCGAGGCCAGAGCCGGAACCACGTTCCAGAACCTGTGCCCGTTCCAGGGTGCCGCCGATCCCGCATCGGCTCGGTCCGCGGTCGACGCCGCCCTGCTCAACCTGGCGAACCACCTGCACAACTCGGGGCACGGCGCGTTCGCCTTCGTGCTCACCGACCTCGAGCGCGGCGGTTGCCACGCGTGGGCCACGATCAACCACGGCGGCGCGATCCTCTTCCTGGACCCGCAGATCGGCCGCCTCAGCGAGGAGGTGCCGCTGTACGCCCACCGCGGCGCCCCCGCCGACGCCAACGTCCTCTCCATGGACGCCCTGGTGGTCGACGCCGAGGCACGGCCGGCGCCGCTGCCGTACCACGGCCCGGGCCAATGGACGACCCGTGCGCCGGCACCCTGACCCGCGCCCGGCCCCCACCGCCCGAGCCCTCCGGCCGCCAGGCCTAGACGATCGCCATGTCGACGAAGCGGGACAGGTGCAGCTGCGCCGCCACGGTCACGGTGTCGGTCGGGCCGTTTCGGTGCTTGGCCACGATGAAGTCGGCCTCGCCCGCTCGCGGCGACTCCTTGTCGTAGTAGTCGTCACGGTGCAGCAGGATCACCACGTCGGCGTCCTGCTCGATCGAGCCCGACTCACGCAGGTCGGACAGCTGCGGCCGCTTGTCGGTTCGCTGCTCGGGACCACGGTTCAGCTGCGACACCGCGATGACCGGGCACTCGATCTCCTTGGCCAGCAGCTTGAGGCCACGGGACAGGTCGGCGACCTCCTGCTGGCGGCTCTCGGTGCGCTTCGGCGAGGTCATCAGCTGGAGGTAGTCGACGACCAGGAGCTTGAGGTTGTGCCGCTGTTTGAGCCGGCGCGCCTTGGCCCGGATCTCCATGAGGTTCATGCTCGGGGTGTCGTCGACGAAGATCGGGGCCTCGCTGATCTCGCCCATGCGGCGGGCCAGCTTGCTCCAGTCGTCGTCGGTGAGCTGACCCGAGCGCAGGACGTGCAGCGGCACCCGCGCCTCGGCCGAGAGCAGACGCATGACCATCTCGATCTTGCTCATTTCCAGCGAGAAGATGGCGCTGGCGCAGTTGCTGCGGATGGCCGCGTTACGGGCGAAGTCCATACTCACCGTGGACTTGCCCAGACCGGGTCGTCCGGCCACGATGATCAGCTGACCGGGGTGCAGGCCGTTGAGCAGGCGGTCCAGGTCGGAGAAGCCGGTCGGCACGCCGGTCATCACGCCGCCCTGGGCGCCGACCGCCTCGATCTCGTCGAGCGTCGGCTGCAGCATGTCGCCGAGGGCCGCGAAGTCTTCGCTCACCCGTTTCTCGGTGACGTCGTAGATCGCCTGCTGCGCCAGGTCGACGATGTCGTCGACGTCGCGTCCGCCGTTGCCGCCGGTGCCGTAGCCGAGCTGCACGATCTTGGTGCCGGCCTCGACCAGCCGCCGCAGGATCGCCCGCTCGGAGACGATCCGCGCGTAGTAAGAGGCGTTGGCCGCGGTCGGCACGCTCTCGATCAGCGTGTGCAGGTAGGGCACGCCGCCGATCCGCTGGAGGTCCCCGGCGTCGGCCAAGGCCGCGGCCACCGTCAGCGCATCGGCCGGCTCCCCCCGCCCGTACAGGTCGAGAATGATGTCGAAGATCGTGGCGTGCACCGGGCGGTAGAAGTCGTGCGGCTTGAGGATCTCGACGACGTCGGCGATCGCGTCCTTGGAGAGCAGCATGCCGCCGAGAACGCCCTGCTCGGCCGCCACGTCCTGCGGGGGGTTGCGATCGAAGCCGCCGCCACCGCCGCCCGGACCATCCCCGCGCGGTGGCCCACCGGCCGATTGCTGGGCTGGCGGCCGCGACTCCGGCCGTGCGTCGTCGGTGATCGACACCCGGACCCCCTCCGCTCGCCTACGTCTATCTCGTGATCCAACAGCCCGGGTACGACACTTTTGGCTGATCCCGCCGCCAAGATCCCAAAAAAATATCGGATCCCGTACGCGTGAGGAGGCCCCACTCTACGAACAGCCCCACCACCAGCCCAAGCGCGCCGGTGGACGAGTCTCGGGACAACCTGTGGACATCTGGCCCCAGCCTGTGGGCGGCCCTGTGCACAGCCTGTGCACAACTCTTGTGAACGAAATCTGGTGTGCCTTCTCCAGCAGGAACAACGTCGTCAACAGCTGTGGAGGGAGAAAAAGCTGCCGCCCGTGAGCAAGCCATCGCCCGGAGGCGTTGCGGTTCGGTCGCTTGCACGTCACGCTTTCTGGGTGGACCAACGGGAATGGGACTACGGCGCCCGCATGCCGCGCGACCGTCGCGCGGCGCAGCCGTATCCCACTCATGGTCCGGAGCGCACCGATTTCACCGAGGCTGAGCCGAAATGGGCGTCGCTGACCGACACCGGCAGCATGGAGCCCAGCCCCGAGGCCCTGGCCTGGCAGCGCCGCGCCGATCAGTGGGCGCAGCAGTCGGAGTCCGACTCCCAATCGGTCGAGCCGGCCAGCCGCTGGTCCGAGGTGGCCTCGACGGGCCGGCCGACGTTCCCGGCCGACGGCGTGGGCTGGCGGTCCGAGACGGCCGAGTGGCGGGCCACCGGCGCACGCTGGCGGCAGACCACCGAGTGGCGCTCGACGACCGGCTCGCACGGCTGGCGCTCCACCACCGAGGCGTGGCAGACCGGCGGCAGCGACTCGTACAACCCGCCGGTCGAGACGCCCACCTCCCAGCCGGCGATCTCGAGCACGGCCTGGTCCCCGTCCGACACGCCGGCCGAGGAGCCGCGCCCCGCGTGGCAGCAGTTCACCGCGCCCGCGGCACCCTGGGAGCAGCAACAGCAGTCCGCCCCGAGCTGGCAGCAGCCGTCGCAGCGCCCGCCGGCCGAGAGCTCATCGTCCTGGCAGCAGCTGGTCGACTCGGGCTCGGAGCGGCCCGCGTGGGGCGCGACCGAGCGCCCGTCCTGGCAGCGCGACGCCATCGACGGCACCGCGACCTGGAGTGATCCCGGTTCCGCGGGCAGCTCGACCAAGGGCGCCGACTCCATGTCGAGCTGGCTGCGCATGGAGGATCCGGCCGAGACGCCGAGCTGGCAGACTTCCCGCGACGACGGGCGCCACCTGGTGCGCGAGGACGATCGCGCGGCGTGGCGGCAGAATTCGGACCAGGGTGGTGCGTCACCCTCGGTCGGCCGGCGTCGCGCTCCCGAGGGCGGTACGGGTTGGGGCAGCCAGTCCGACCCCGACAATTGGGCCGGTCACACCGACACGGGCAACATCCCTCTCTTCAGCGACCCCGCCACGCCTTCATGGGCGAGTCCCGACGCCGGCTCCGGCCTCCACGATGGCTCCGCGGGCCGCCGCGAGCTTCCTTCCAGCCCGTACGACGAAAGCCCGTCCCGCCGCTCGCGGCACGACGAGGGCATCGCCCGCAGCGCCTCGGCCGCGATGCCGCTGAGCTACGACACCCGCCCGTCCGGCGGTCACGCGGCCGACCCGCCGTCGTCCCCGCGCCGCGGTCGCTACGCCGACGAGCCCCCCGCGGTCGAGATCCCGCGCGGCTCCGATCCCGCCACCGGCGGTTTCGGCCGGAGTGCCGGCTACGGCACCGAGCCACCCACCACCAGTTTCGGCCGCGGCGCGGCGCCCGCCTACCCCGACACCCCGTCGTCGGCGTCCGGCTTCGGGCGGGGCACGAGCTACACCGACCCGCAGCCGGCTTCCAATTTCGGCCGGGGCGCCGAGCCGCCGGCCGCGGCGCCGACCACCGGTTACGGCCGCGTCGCCGAGCCGCCCGCCGCGTCACCGACCACGGGTTACGGCCGCGTCGCCGAGCCACCGGCCGCCGCACCCACCACCGGCTTCGGCCGCGGCGCCGAGCAGGGCGGTCCCGGGTTCGGGCGTGGCGAGCGACGTGGCCGCGGCGGTGAGCAGCCGACCACGAGCTTCAGCCGCGTCGAGGAACCTCCCGCATCGGCGCCGACGACCGGCTTCGGCCGGGGCGCCGCACCGGCCTATCCCACCGGACAGCCCGGCGTCGGCCGCCGGCGCAGCCGCGCCGAGAACGAGCCGGCTCGCGGCCCCGAGCCCGATCGCTTCGCCGAGGACGGCCGGGGCGTCGGTGAAACCGGTATTCGGAGCGCGCCCGGCGGTGGCCGTCGTGCCCGTCCCGAGGGCCCGTCCCGCCCGTCCGGGCGAGGCAAGGCCCGCTACCACGAGGTCGACGACGACTGGCGTGAGCACACCGGCTCGTGGGCGGCCGAGCCCGACACCAGCAGCTGGGTGCGCGACCCCGACACCGGCCAGTGGAGCCGTTCCGAAGACGACCCCCGCGTGCAGGCTTGGCGCGAGGAGGCGGCCCGCCGCGAGGCGATGAACCACACGCAGGGCGCGCGTCGCGAGCTCCCCGCCGGCCCCGCGAAGCCCGAGCCGCCCCACCCCGCCCCCGACGACGACTGGCGCGGCGACCCGTCCAGCTCCCCGCGCAGCGCCATGCCCGCCTCTCCGCGCAGCGCGATGCCGGCCTCCCCCTCCAGCTCGCCGCGCAGCGCGATGCCCGCCTCCCCGCCGAGCGCCATGCCCGCCTCCCCGCGCAGCGCGATGCCGGCCTCCCCGCGCAGCGCCATGCCGGCCTCCCCGCGCAGCGGCATGCCCGCCTCGCCCCGCAGCGCGACCCCGTATGGCGCCGACGACTCCTACCCGAGCGCGCCCCGCAGCGGCACACCATATGGCACGCCGCGCCGTGAGCTGCCCAGCGGCCGCGCCCGCGCCGACGAGACCGCGTTCGGCGCGGCCCCGACGAGCGGCCCGACCTACGGCCCCGGCGGCCCGTCCTACGGCGGCGGAACCTACGGCGGCCCCGCAGGCAACTACGGCGGCCCCGCCGAGACGACCTACGGCGGCGCGGCAGAGACCTACGGCGGCGCATCGGAGACCTACGGCGGTGGCGCGGCGGATCCCGCATACAGGCCGGCGCGACGCGCGCTCCCGAGCGGCCCGGCCCGCCCGGACGAGCCGAGCGACTATCCCCGCGGCGACAACCCCTACGGCGACGGCCCGGCTCCGCGCAACGGCACGCCCTACGGCGACGGTCCAGGTCCGCGCGCCGGCGGCCCCTACGGCGACGGCCCGGCTCCGCGCAGCGGCACGCCCTACGGCGACGGCGGCGCGGCCGACTATCGCGGCGGCGGTCGTCGTCGCGCTGAGGAGGGCGGCGAGCCGGGCGGCCGGCGGCGCGCCGCGCCCGAGGGCGGTTACGACCCTTCTCCGAGCACCGATAGCTGGCGCCGCGAGCTCGACGCCGGACCGGGTCGAGGAACGCGCGGCACCGGAGCGGCACCCTGGTCCGGCGGCGGCGCACCCGCCGGCGCATCCTGGTCCAGCGGCCCCTCCGCCGGCGCATCCTGGACCGAGGATGCTCCCACCAGCGGATCCTGGACCGGCGGCCCATCCGCCAACGGATCGTGGAACGGCAACCCCTCCGCCAGCGCATCGTGGACCGCCGGCGCGCCCGCCGACGCGCGGCCAACCGGGGACTGGCGGCTCGAGTTTGCCGAGCGTCCCGAGGGTGACGGGCACGGCTCGGCGACCTATCGCGAGGGCCGCGGCGACGACTGGCGCCGGGATCTCTCCGACAGCAGCAACCTCGCCGAGGGCGAGTCCCGACGATTTGGCACCTCGGATTACGTGCCCTTTCGGCCCAGCGGGGCCGCATCGGTCCCGCGAGCGTCGAACCTATCGATGACCTCCACGTCGCTGATCTCGCCGGTTCCCCGCGAGCAGCGCGACCCGATGGTGCGCCCCCAGCGCACCGGTGGCGGATTCCAGCAGAGCGCGACCGGTTCCTACGAACGCCGCCCGGTCACCGGCGGTTTCCCGACGAGCCGGAGGAGCGACCTGCTCGATCCGGACGACGAGGAGGATGATCAGGACACCGGCGGCCCTCTCGCCGCGATCGGCTACACCGTCATCTGGTACGGCGTACCCATTGTCCTCTTTGTCGTGTACATGCTCGTGGTCAACACCGGCTCGCAGTCCCACGCGCTCGACACACTGGCCAAGGCGGCCCCGCAGTTCCTGATCTCACTCGTGCTCAGCGTGATCGTCGCCCTCGGTCTGCGAAAGTTCAGCAGCTCGTGGAAGGCCATCAGCGTCGGCCTGGCCGCGGCCGTGGTCGGCGGCGGACTGGCCACAGTGCTCAGTTCGGCCATCACCGGCAACAGCCTCAGCTGACATCCGAGCCGGGAGATATCCGGAACGCGAAACGGCGCGCCAGGCCGAAGCCCAGCGCGCCGTCCGACGCGTCAGAAACGCACTTACTTGGCGGCCACCACGTTCACCGGGAACGTCGCGGTCACCTCGGGGTGGAGCTTGACCTGGACGTTGTACGCGCCCGTGGTCTTGATGTGGCCCGGCAGCTCGAGGCGGCGCCGGTCCAGCGACGGACCGCCGGCGGCCTTGACCGCGTCGACGATCTCGGCCGGGGTGATCGAGCCGAACAGGCGGCCACCGTTGCCGGAACGCGCCGACAGCGTGACCTTGAGGCCGGCCAGCTGGCCCTTAACCTCGTTGGCCTGGCCCAGGTCGCGGATCTCACGAGCCTCGCGGGCCCGCTTGATCACGGCAACCTGCTTCTCGCCGCCCTTGGTCCACGGGATCGCGAACCCCTGCGGGAGCAGGTAGTTGCGGCCGTAGCCGTTCTTGACCTCGACGACGTCGCCGGGCGTGCCCAGACCGGACACTTCCTGGGTGAGGATGATCTTCATGTCGCGGATCCCCCTCAGCGCGCCGTCGCCGTGTACGGCAGGAGCGCCATCTCGCGGGCGTTCTTGACCGCGCGGGCGATCTGCCGCTGCTGCTGGGAGGTCACCCCGGTGACGCGGCGGGCACGGATCTTGCCCCGGTCGGAGATGAACTTGCGCAGCAGCGCGGTGTCCTTGTAGTCGATGTAGGTGATCCCGTCCTTGTCGAGCGGGTTCACCTTCTTCTTCGGCTTGCGCAGTGCCGCAGCCTTAGCCATTGCTCTTACTCCTGAACTCGTTGCAGCCCGTCCGGGCTAGAAGGGAGGCTCGTCGTCGAACGAGGAGTTTCCGCCGCCACCGCCGGAGCGGGAGCCGCCGGAAGCCGGAGCGGCCGTAGCCCACGGGTCGTCGAAGTTGCCTCCGCCGCCACCGCTGGACTGCCGGTTACCGCCACCACCGCCGTTGGAGGCGCCGAAGCCGCCGCCACCGCCACCGCCGGAGCGGCTCATCCGCTGCACCTTCGCCGTGGCGTACCGCAGCGACGGGCCGATCTCGTCGACCTCGAGCTCGTAGACGGTGCGCTTCTCTCCCTCGCGGGTCTCGTAAGACCGCTGGCGCAGCCGGCCCTGCACGATCACCCGAGCGCCGCGCTGCAGCGACTCGGCGACGTGCTCGGCGGCGTCGCGCCAGATGTTGCACGCAAGGAACAGTGGCTCGCCGTCTTTCCACTCGCCCGACTGCCGGTCCAGAGTGCGCGGCGTGGACGCGATGCGGAACTTGGCAACCGCCGCACCCGAAGGGGTGAAGCGCAGCTCGGGGTCGTCGGTGAGGTTACCGACGACCGTGATAACGGTTTCTCCTGCCATGATCTACTCCTCGCCGCTTTTCTCGTTCGTAGGAGGCTCTCATCACCCCCTGACAAAAACGAGGGTCAGCGGGTCTCGGGCCGAATGACCTTGGTACGCAGGATGGACTCGTTGAGCCGCAGCTGACGGTCCAGCTCGGCGACGGCCTCGGGGGTCGCCTGAAGGTCGACGACGGCGTAGATGCCCTCGGCCTTCTTGTTGATCTCGAACGAGAGCCGGCGACGGCCCCAGACGTCGAGCTTCTCCACCGAGCCACCCGCGGTCCTGATCACGTTCAGGTACTGATCGAGCGACGGGGCGACGGTGCGCTCCTCGAGCGAAGGATCGAGGATCACCATGAGTTCGTAATGACGCAAGACGTTCTCACCTCCTGTGGGCTGAGCGGCCACGGTCTCTCCGTGGCAGGAGGTCTTGTGTCGATCGCATCGAAAGCCGTGGGTCGGTATGCCCACGGCCTCCGCACTGCGAACCGAGCAAGCATACCCAGGCGGGTCGACCTGCCCAAATCCGGCCGAGGCCGGTTGTGGAGACGAAGAAAGAGGACCCCATCGGCGGACGGGATCCTCTTTCTTTCGGGAGCCGCGGGGCGTCCGTTCCGCTTTCGCTGGGTGGGACCTGGGGAGGAACGACCACACCGATGAGGTTGGACGCGGCCGCCCCGCGGAGCTTGTTGACAACCATCTTACGCCACTTTAGCCCGATTTGCACGCTGCGACACGATTGCCCGAATCGCGGCGGCGCCGACACCCATCACGCACACTGCCGCGATCACTCCCAGCAGGCCCACCGGCGCGGTCTGGCGCATCGGGGTCATCGCGGCCACCGGCTCGGCCGCGGCGATCTCCGTCGGGGGCGGGGTGGCTGCCGCCGGCGCGGCGTCCGGGGTGGCTTGCGCAAGATCCAGCGGAGGTACGCCGGGGATGAGCGCCTTGCGATCGCCGGGCGGCATGCCCGCGAACGCCGGGACGGTGCTTCCCGGCGTACCGGCGCTGGTTTTGCTCTTGACCCTCGCGGCGCCGCCACCCTGCGGCATGGCCTGCGCCGCGGTCGCCGCCGCCTGGCTCACCGTCGACGTGCGCAAGGTCGACGCCGGAGCCCGCACCCCCGCATGGCCCGTCGCCGGCGTCAGCCGGGAGGAATGCGTCGCCGGCGCCGCGCCAGCCAGCGTCGAGACCGACGTGGAGCCAGACGGACCGGCCGCCGAGCCCGACGGCGTGGCGGCCGCCGAGTCGCCGCCCGAGGGCACCGGGATCGGGTCCGGCATCGCGGCCGAGGCCGACGGCGAGGCGGTGACCATGACCGGCGAGGAGTCGTCGTCCCCGAGCGTGCAGTTTGGCTTGAGCAGCACCGACGTGGTGCCCCGGCGGAACACGACCTCGGTCGCCGCATCGTCCGGAAGCGTCCCCTTGCTCTGGCCGCTGAGCAGCAGGCGGGCGCTGTAACCGGTGCGGTTGACCACGCGGATCGTGCTCTCCGCCGGAACGACCATGCTCTCGATGTCGGGCTGCGAGCGGCAGGACAGGCCGAGCATGCCGCCGCCGTCGAAGGTCACCTGCCGGCCGCCCTCGTCGAGCAGGTCGGTCTGCTCGGCGCTGGCCGTCCCGTTCGTCAGCAGCGGCGCCCCGAATATCAGTCCGCCCAGCACGAACGCCGTGACCCGGTATCGGAACTGCCGCGACATGCACATCTCCCAGTTCGGTGGTCGTTCGGCGAGGCGCACATCCGCATACATCCGGCGTGCCGGTCGTCACCGGCGTAAATGGCCTCGATTGGGGCTAACGACGCCCAGCCGGACGCGGTGACGCGCGGCAAAAGCGTCGTACCCGCGTCGTAGGCTCGTCCCATGCGCATCGGAGCCCATGTCGATCCCGCCGACCCCCTGCACGCGGCACGTGAACGCGGGGCCGACGCCGTGCAGTTCTTCCTGACCGACCCGCAGGGTTACAAATCGCCCAAACCGCGTGAGGACGCCGCGGCCCTGCGGGAGTCCGAGGTGGACATCTACATCCACGCGCCCTACATCGTGAACGTGGCGTCGCCCAACAACCGCATCCGCATCCCCAGCCGCAAGCTGCTCATGGCGCATGCCAAGGCGGCGGCCGAGCTCGGGGCGAAAGGGCTGATCGTGCACGGCGGCCACGTCGGCAAGGACGCCGATCTCGAGGCCGGCTTCGAGAACTGGCGCAAGGCCTTCGAGTACGCGGAGTCCGACGGCGGCCTGCCGCTGCCGATCCTGATCGAGAACACGGCCGGCGGCGACAACGCCTGCGCCCGCCGCTTCGACGACCTGGCCCGGCTGTGGGACGCGGTCGGCAGCTTCGGTGCCGGGTTCTGCCTGGACACCTGCCACGCGTTCGCGGGCGGCGAAGATCTGACCGGCATCGTCGACCGGGTGAAGGCGATCACCGGCCGGATCGACCTCATTCATGCGAACGACTCGAAGGGCGGCTTCGACTCCGGCCAGGACCGGCACGACAACCTGGGTAGTGGCAAGATCGACCCGGAACTGGTGGTGGCCGCGATCCGGGCGGCCGGCGCGCCGGCCGTCGTCGAGACGCCGGGCGGCGTCGAGGGTCAGACCGCCGACATCGCCCTCCTGCGGGAGCGCGCGGGCCGCTGACGGGGCGGGCCGAGCCAGCCGGTACTTGGGGAGGACCATGACCACCGACCAGCCGAAGCAGTCCGCGGCCGACGCCTCGCCCTCGGCGTCGCGCACGCCGGGTGCGGAGGCGGAGGCGGCGCGCCCCGGCCCGGACGCGGCGGCCGAGGTCCCGGGCTCGGCCGGTACGCCGGCCGCGGGGTCAGCTGGTCGCGCACCCCGCGCTGAGCCGACGGCCCAGGTGCAGCCGGCGGCGAAGCCGGTCACGGAGGCGCAGACAGTGGCCAAGCCCGTCACGGAGGCTGAGCCCGCGGTCACGCTGCCGGTCGCCGACGTTCGGCAGGCGGCGACGCCGGTCACCGAGGCGCAGCGGGCCGCCGCGATGGCGAGTCCGCCGACGGTGGTTCAGCCGGTCGTGGCCGACGAGCCGGCCGCCGCCCCCGCTACCGGGTGGCGGCGGTTCTTCCGCATCGGGAAGAAGGCGCCGGCCCGGGAGCTGGCAATGGTCGGAGCGGCGGTGGCGACTCCCCCAACGGCCCCGCACCCGCCCGAAGTGTCGGATTCCGCCGTTGATGGTGATATCGCTCCACAAGCGACTTCGCCTGCCTTGAAGATCAAGGAGCCGCTGCCCAGCTCGCGACCCGCCGACGCGCCGCCCGACCCGTGGACCGCCTTCGCCACCACGCCGGAACGTGGCCCGGGGCGGATCCGGCGGGCGACCCGCGCTCTCGGGCGGGCGCTGATCCACGAGTACGCCCTGGTCACGTACATCGCCATCGCTCTTGCCGTCGGGATGACCTGGCCCACCCTGCAATATCCGCTGCACACGCTCCCGCAAGATCTCGGCGACCCCGCGCGCCAGGCCTGGCAGATCGCCTGGAGCGGCCACATCCTGCTCACCGATCCGGTCAAGCTATGGCAATCCAACGCTTACTTCCCACAACCCAACAGCTTCGCGTACGGCGACAGCCTGCTCGGTTATGCGCCGGCCGGCATGATCGGCACCGGCCCCCTCGCCGCCGTCCTGCGCTACAACATTCTCTTCGTGCTCGCCCACGCGCTGCTGTTGATCGGCGCCTACGCCCTGGTCCGGCAACTGGGCGCGGGTCGCACGGGCGCCGCCGTGGCCGCCGTCGCGTTCGCCTACGCGCCGTGGCGTCTCGCCCAGGAGGGCCACCTCGACATCATCTCGGCCGGTGGCATCCCACTCGCCCTCGCCATGATCGCGCGCGGGCACGGCTGGTCGATGCGGCGCGGCTTCCGGCGCGGCAAACGCCATGCCGGCTGGGCCGCCGCCGGCTGGATCGTCGCGGCCTGGCAGGTCAGCCTCGGCTTCTCGCTCGGCCTGCCGTTCCTCGGCGTGCTCGGCCTGATCCTGCTGGTGATGCTGATCCGGGTGCCGATCCGCTGGTGGCGGCGGCCGGCCGAGCGCCCGGTGCTGGGCTGGCGCCTGCTGACCACGGACATCATCGGCCCGCTGATCGTGGCCGGCACGGCCGCCGTGATCGCCTTGCCGTACCGGAAGACCGGGACCGCCGCCACCGCCACCGCCGAGATCAAGTTCTTCTCGCCGCCCCTGCGCAGCCTGCTGATCGGGCCGGCCGAGTCTCGGCTGTGGGGCGGGCCGCACCAGGTGCCGCGCTCGTCGCTGCCGTGGCCGGCCGAGATGTCGCTGCTGCCGGGCTTCGTGCTCTACGCGCTGGCGCTGGCCGGTCTGGCCTTCTCGATCTGGACGCTGTGGCAACGGCTGTTCCTGCTGGCCGGGCTGGCCGTCACCACGATCCTGACGCTGGGCGCCAGCTTCTTCGCCGGCCGATGGACGTACCTTCCGCTCTTCGGTCACCTGCCCGCCTCGCTGGGAACCCGCATTCCCGGCCGCCTGATGCTCTGGGTGACCCTGCTGCTGGCGATCCTGGCCGCCGGGGCGGTCGCCGAGTTCGTGAGGCGCGCCGATCACTGGGCCGAGCACCGCATTCCGCCGTGGCCCGGCCCGTGGCTGCGGTCGGCCACGCTCGTGCCGCTGGTCCTGGTGCTGCTCGAGGGCTGGAACGCGACCGCGCACCCGGTGGTGCCGGCCCAGCCGAGCGCCATGCGGACGGTGACCGGCCCGATGCTGGTGCTGCCGACCGGGGACACGACCGACCAGATGGTGATGCTCTGGTCGACCACCCGCTTCCAGCAGATCGCGAACGGCTCGGGCGGCTTCGCCGCGGTCCACCAGGCCGTCATGCGGCGCACCGTCGAGAGCTTCCCCGACAGCACGAGCATCGAGTACCTGCGCTCCCAGGGCGTGACCACCGTCCTGCTGCTGCGCGACTACGTGACCGGCACCCCGTGGGAACGCGCGGGCGACGTCCCAGTCGACTCGCTGGGCATCTCCCGCGAAGACCTGGACGACGCGGTGCTGTTCCGCCTGTCGCAGCCCGCCCAGCCGGCGAACCCGGCCCAGCCCGGCGCGGTCACGCCGACCCAGCCCGGCACCCTCCCGGGAACGGGCATCGACCCCGGGACCGGCACGCTACCCGGCACAGGCACCCAGCCGGGGACGGGCGTCCAGCCGGGAACGGGCGTCCAGCCCGGGACGGGCGTGCAGCCCGGGACGGGCGTCCAGCCGGGCACGGGCGTCCAGCCGGGGACCGGCGTGCAGCCGGGCACGGGCGTCCAGCCGGGGACCGGCGTGCAGCCGGGCGGCACCCTACCGGCCGACCCCAACCAGCCGGTCGCTCCGGGCCAGCAGCGCGAGGTTCCGAATCTCGTCGCGCAACCGGCGCCGTAAAGAGCTTCGCGTGTGACGGTCGCGTCGGGCTCGGGCTTCGTGCCCGGCTCCGGGCCGCTACTCCAGCCCCGCTACGTCGTGGCCGCTACGTTGTGGCCGGCTCCGGCGATGACGACGACTCGGATGCCGGCGCTGCCGTCCTGTCGATGCGGAACGCCTGCCGCAGGCGGTCGACGAAGCGCTGGTCCGGCGCGTTCAGGTAGCCGCCGTCCGGGTCCTCGTCCTGGTAGGTCTGGCGCACCACGTCGAGCTCCGGCCGCCAGATCTCGCGGATCACGAAACCGCACAGCACCGCCACGGTGATGATGCGCAAGGTCGCGGCCAGCACGAACGTGCCCTCCGGGATGACCGGCTTGCCGCCGGCGCCGAGCAGCTCGGCGTAGAAGGCGGTGAAGTAGCCGAACTCGGCGACGGTCCAGGCGATGATCGCGCCCCACCGCGGGCGCGCCAGCACGATCAGCGGGAGCAGCCAGAGGACGTACTGCTGAGACCAGACCTTGCTGAACAGCAGGAACGCCGCGACCACCAGGAACGCGAGCTGGGAGAGGCGCGGGCGCTTCGGCGCGACCAACGCGAGCGCGGCGATGGCGACACAGGCGAGACCGAAGAGACCGTACGTGATGATGTTCAGTGTCGGCACGTGGTTGCTGAGCCATTGGAACGGCCCTTGATCACCGCTGCCCCCGCTGTGCCACTTGCCGTCGAGGTACCGGCCGACGTACCAGAGCGTGCCCCAGTCGATCGGGCGCTCGCTGTTGAGCTGGAAGAAGCGCAGCCAGCTGTCGTGGTAGAGCAGCCAGACCGGGAAGTTGACCAGGATCCATGAGCCGGCCGTCCCGAGGAAGGCCCAGAACCACTTGTCGATCGTCTTCGACCGCACCGCCAGCACCAGCAGCGGCCCGAGGATGAACAACGGCCACAGCTTGGCCGCGGCGCCCAGGCCGAAGAAGATGCCGGCCCAGAGTGGATGCCGTTTGGCCCACAGGTAGAGGCCGATCGCGGCCAGCCCGATGGCCAGGAAGTCCCAGTTCACGGTGGCCGTGAAGAAGATGATCGGGGAGAGCGCGAAGATCGCCGCGTCCCACGGCCGTCGTCGTCGCAGCGCCAGGATCACGGCCGCGGTGACGACCGCCAGCGCCGAGAGCACCAGGGCGTTGGTGTTGTAGAACCACTGGCCCTGGTTGATGTTCGGGTGCTTGACCCCGTACGCGTGGACCGGCAGCCCGAGCGCGCCCATGAAGTAGCCGGTGACGACCGGGTACTCCACCGCATGGTCCTTGTACGGGACCTGACCCTCGTTGAGTCCCTCGGCGTAGTACAGCGCCAGCACGTCGGTGTAGCAGAACCGGGTGTACTGGATGTTCTTCTGCCAGTCACCGGTCTGGCACGGCGACTTCTGCACCCAGGAGAACGCGAGCGTGATGCAGGTCAGCGCAAGGATGATCCGCGCCGCGGTCCAGAACCGCCCCGGCCTCGCCTCCGGCCGCACCGCGTGACTGCCCAGCGGCCCACCGATCGCCTCGGAGAGACCTCGCACGAAACCGTCACTGGTCGCCTGAGCGGTCGGCGGTGCTGCGGGGCGATCGACGTCCTCGGACGGATGCGTGCTCATGACAACGCATCATGCCGCATCCGGCACCAAACGTCGGACACAACTTCCGGCGTACGTGAGAAAGGCTGACGAAACGGCGACGGCCGGCGCGCGCCCCGCAGGGCACACGCCGGCCGTGAAAGCGGCTTCAGGCGCTAATCGCCGCCGGTATCCGGGGTTCCCTGTGTTGTGGTGACGCCGTTCGGGATGATCCCGGTGCCACCACCACCGTTGTTGTTGCCGCCGTTCCCACCGTTGTTGTTGCCGCCGTTGCCCGGGCCGCCGTTGTTGCCGGGGCCGCCATTGTTGTTGCCGCCACCGTTGTTGTTGTCGCAGGTGAGGCCGATCAACGTCAGCGCGCAGTCGTTGGCGGGCGTCTCGGGAACCACCGGCTTGATGCCGTTGCCGAGAGCCTCCGGGTTGCCGGTGTCCTGCCGCTGCGGGAAGTCTTCCTTCTTCATGTCCAGCTTGGCGGTGACGGTGTCGATGAACTGCTTCCAGATCTTCGACGGGATGCCGGCGCCGAACATGTCCTTGAACCGGCTGCTGCTGTTCGGGTCGTGCAGCTCGACCTTCTTGTTCGCGCCGCCGACCCAGACCGTCGCCGCCAGCTGCGGGATGCCGCCGACGAACCAGCAGTCACCGGAACCGGTGTGGTCGTCCTTGCCGTCGTCGTACTCCCAGGTGCCGGACTTCGCGATGCTCTCCCGGCCGTTGCGCAGGTCGCGGTTGTCCACGTCGACGATCTTCTTGAGAACGCCGGCGAGGTTCGACATCTGGTCGGCCGGGAAGACCCGGTTGCCACCGACCTTCTCCGGATTCAGGTACGAGACCTTGCCCGTGTCCGGGTCGACCCGCTTGACCTGGCGGACGAAGTGCGCCGCGTGATGCACGCCGCCGGAGACGATGGTGGCTACGCCCTCGGCGTGCTCGAGCGGCACGACGCGGTACTGGCCGAAGGCGACCTCGTTGTCGAAGTAGCCGGACTTCTCCCAGGTCGACTTGTCGGTCTTGGTCAGGTCGACCAGCTTGCCGTTCGGGAACTGCTTGTTGCCGTCGGTCCACATGTGGTCGATACCGGCCGCCTTGGCCGCCGCGATGACCTTGGAGCGGCCGATCTTGTCGGCGATCCAGTAGAACGGGAAGTTGTACGACTTGATCGTCGCCGTCTCGAGGTCACAGTTCTTGATCTTGCCGGCACAGATCTTGCCCGGGTCGGCGCCCGCGTTGTTGATCGGCGTGCCGTTGGGCCGCTTCAGCGTGCTGTCCCAGATGCTCTTGAAGGACAGGTCCTCCTGGAGACCGGCCGCGAGCGTGTAGATCTTGAAGCTCGAGCCGGGGGACTGGCCGCCGAGGATCTGCTTGCCGTCGCCGGACAGATAGCCGCCGTAGTCGGTGCCGTTGGGGTCGTCACCGGCGTAGTAGCCCAGCACGCGGCCCGTGTTCGGATCGATGCCGATGACCGAGGCCTGGTAGGTGGCGGGCCGGCCGTGCATCGGCGAGTCCTCGCTCTTGCGCGAGCCCGCGTCCTCGGCCGCCTTCTGCACGTCGGGGTCGATCGTGGTGGTGACGGTCATGCCACCCTTGTCGAACTCCGCCTCGGAGATGCCCAGCTGGGCCAGCTCGGCCTTGACGTGCCGGAAGATCATGCCGACCGGCTTGTTGGCGGCACAGGTCTTGCAGGAGCTCGCGCTCGGCTTCCGCACCGTCGGGTACTTCCGCGCCGCGTACTCCGCCGGAGTGATCCAGTTCATCTCCAGCATGTTCTTCATCGTGTACTCCCAGCGCTCTTTCGCGTCCGGGAGGTTGTAGTTCGGGTCGTAGCCGCGGTGCGCCGAGTTCGGGTAGGGCTGCTTGATGATCGACGCGAGCACCGCCGCCTCGTACGGCGTGATCGCGTTCTTCTGGCCCGCCGGCGTGGTGACCGACTTGCCGAAGTAGCCCTGGGCCGCGGCCTCGATGCCGTACCGTCCCTCGCCGAGGTCGACGTAGTTCAGGTACATGCCCATGATCTGGTCTTTGTTGTACTGCGACTCCAGCTTGCGGGCGATGACCGCCTCACGAAGCTTGCGGTTGATGCTGATCGCCTTCAGGTCGGCGGCGTGCCGCGCGTACTGCTGAGTGATCGTCGACGCGCCCTGCGTCGCCCCGCCGGTGAAGTTGTTCCACGCGGCCCGGACGATGCCCTTCATGTCGATGCCGTGGTGGGTGTAGAAGTTCTTGTCCTCGGCCGCGGCGACGGCGTGCTCGACGACCTTATTGATCTTCTCTTCCGGCACCACGGTCCGGTTCGCCTCGCCGAGCTTGGCGAGCACCGTGCCCTTGGAGTCGAGGATGACGTTCGACTGGTCCTCAGTGACCGGGGGCGGCAGCGCCACGTCATCGAAGAAATAGGTGCCGCCGACGACGCCGGCACCGAGCATGATGACCACCACGGCGGCCGCGGCGGTGAGGATGTTGGTGCGGCGGCGGCGCTTGGCCGCCTTCGACTTGTCCTTGCCCGTGCGGCCGGGACCTGCGCCGGGCGCGCCCGGCGCCTGGGGCGCGTCGAGGCCGGGACGGACCGCGGCGCGGGCCACCGAGGCCCGGCCGCCGACGGAGGCCGACCCGGTCGTGGCGCCGACCGCGGCGCGCGCGCCGACCCGGGCCGAGCCGGTGACGCCGCCGACGGAGGCGCTGCCCTTGGGGGCGGCGGTGCCGACGGAGGCACTGCCGACCGACGCGCGGCCGGCGGTGCCGACCGAGGCCGCGCCGACGCTGGCGCGACCGCCGGCCCCACGGCGGTACGCGTCGGGTGCGGGACGGCCGCCGGGACTTCGGCCGGCGGACTGGGCGTCGTCAGGCGCGGAGACACCGGTCCCGGGCACGCTGGCCCGGGCACGCGGAGACTGCGAATCGCCGTACGAGTTCATGCGGTCACACCTCGGTCACGGTGAAGCGCGCCGGGAGAGCCCTGGAGGGGCCCCCGCCGGCCACGCCACGCGCGGACGATTTGGGCTGCATACCGGCAGCCGCCCTGTCGGATGTCTTCGATGACCGATTGCGGCGCTGGATGCCCGAGTCGGTCGGGGTCGTGCACACGGTAGCGAGATCGAGCCACGTCATCGGCGGCCCTCCCGGCGTTGTGACGACGACCCTGGCTCGCGGTGGCGGCCCGCGGCGGACGAAGCGACGGCTTCGCCCTGATCAAGCTCGTCGGCGGTCAGCGCGTCCCGGCCGAGCACGTACTGCTCGGTCAGGTGATTCCACGCGCAGGAGCGGCACACCTCCACGACGAACACCTGGAACTCACGCAGAGTCATCGCCAGGACGGGAAGCTCGGCGAGCTTCCGGGCCTGCCCGGCGGACTGCTTGAGTTCATCGCCGTAGATGTAATGCACGAGGGTGAGATTGTCGCGGCGGCAGACCGGACAGCGTTCGTCGGTCGGCTCGCCGTGGAACCGAGCTGCGTTTTTCAGGTACGGAGACGCATCGCAGACCTCGAGCGTCCCGACCCTGCCGTTGTGCACGTCACGCAGCACTGCCCGCTTCTGTAGCGAGTAGTCGACGACCTGCCGCTGCGTGCGCATGGCGAAGAGAGTACGCGGTCCTTCCCGCGGCGGCGACAGCCATCACTCAGCGTGGCGCGGCGATCGCGGTGACGAGTCTTTCTTGCGCGCCGCTTCGACTCGATCTACGGTAGCGATGTATCGGTTCGATACATCGGGGTACGAGGAGGGGGTGGCCGATGTTGGAGTTGGCGATCCTCGGTCTCCTTCAGGAGACGCCGATGCACGGTTACGAGCTGCGCAAGGAGCTCGCCACCAAGCTGGGCACGATCCGTGCGGCCATCAGCTACGGCACCCTCTACCCGACTCTCAAGCGGCTGCAGACGGCCGGCTGGATCACCGAGTCGGAGTCGGATCCATCGATGATCCCCCCGATGACCAGCAAACGGGGCCGGGTTGTCTACAAGATCACTGCCGAGGGCAAGGAACGCTTCGCGGACCTGCTCGCCCAGGCCGGCCCGGAGACGTACGACGACGCCGGTTTTGGTGTGCACTTCGCCTTTTTCGCCCGCACCGACCGGGCCACCCGGCTGCGCATCCTGGAGGGCCGCCGCCGGCGGATCGAGGAGCGCCGCGAGGGACTGCGCGACGTGCTCTCCCGAGCCGGCGAGCGGCTCGACGCCTACACGCTGGAACTGCAACGACACGGCCTCGACGCCTGCGAGCGTGAGGTCCGCTGGCTGGAGGAGCTCATCACCAATGAGCGCTCCGGCAAGACTCTCGACTTCCCCGCCGACCCGGCGAGGGACGCACCCCCCGAATCCCCGCGTCCGCACACGGACCGGCCGTGATGAACAACAAGGAGGCAAACGCGATGGGCTCCGTACGCGTCGCCATCGTCGGTGTGGGTAACTGCGCCTCGTCCCTCGTGCAGGGCGTGGAGTACTACAAGGACGCCGACCCGAACGACCGCGTCCCGGGTCTCATGCACGTGACCTTCGGCGACTACCACGTCTCGGACGTGCAGTTCGTCGCGGCGTTCGATGTGGACGCCAAGAAGGTCGGCATGGACCTCGCCGAGGCGATCGTCGCCAGCGAGAACAACACGATCAAGCTGACCGACGTGCCGCCCACCGGCGTCACCGTCCAGCGTGGACCAACCTTCGACGGCCTGGGCACGTACTACCGCGAGATCATCGAGGAGTCCTCGGCCGAGGCCGTCGACGTGGCGCAGGCGCTGCGCGACGCGCAGGTCGACGTGGTCGTCTCCTACCTGCCGGTCGGCTCCGAGCAGGCCGACAAGTTCTACGCCCAGGCCGCGATCGACGCGGGCTGCGCCTTCGTCAACGCGCTGCCGGTCTTCATCGCCTCGAACCCCGAGTGGGCGCAGAAGTTCACCGACGCCGGCCTCCCGATCGTCGGCGACGACATCAAGAGCCAGGTCGGCGCCACGATCGTGCACCGCGCGCTGGCCAAGCTGTTCGAGGACCGCGGTGTCGAGCTGCTGCGCACGTACCAGCTCAACTTCGGCGGCAACATGGACTTCATGAACATGCTGGAGCGCAACCGCCTGGTCTCGAAGAAGATCTCGAAGACCCAGTCGGTCACCAGCCAGATCCCGCACGAGATGGTCAAGAGCGACGTGCACATCGGCCCGTCCGACCACGTGCCGTGGCTCGACGACCGCAAGTGGGCCTACATCCGGCTGGAGGGTCGCTCCTTCGGTGACACCCCGCTGAACGCCGAGCTCAAGCTCGAGGTGTGGGACTCCCCGAACTCGGCCGGCGTCATCATCGACGCGGTCCGCGCCGCGAAGATCGCCAAGGACCGCGGCATCGGCGGCCCGATCCTCTCGGCCTCGTCCTACTTCATGAAGTCCCCGCCGGTCCAGTACAACGACCACGACGCGAAGGAGGCCGTCGAGGCCTTCATCCGCGGCGAGATCGAGCGCTGAGACCCGCAAGCGCAAGTGGAAGGCCGGGCCGCGGGGCGGTCCGGCCTTTTGCGTGCCTTCATCGGGTGCGGGTGTCCGGACCGGTGGCCTCGCCGATGAAGGTGAGCAGGTTCTCGGCCTCGACCCGGGGACTCATCGGTTGCCCAACTCTCGATGGAAGTCCGCATACTCTTCCTCCTCGCGCCGGACGATCTCGGCGATGAGCTTCCGGCGCTCGGGATCTTTCGTGAGGATGGCCCGTGCCTCCTCGGGTTCGCATCTGAGGGCGTACACCAGCCGCTCGATGGCTCGGTCCAGGGACTCGTCGGTCGTCGGCTGCAGGTCTTGCGTTGTCATGCGACAGGTGTACTACCGCCAATAGGCGTGCGTCAACCCCATGCCCGCGCCAAAGCGACCCTCGCCTCCAGCTCCAGCAAGCGGCGCTTACGGTCCAGACCGCCGCCGAAGCCGACCATCTTGCCGCCGGCGCCGACGACTCGGTGGCACGGGACGATGACCGGGATCGGGTTGTGGTTGCAGGCGGTGCCGACGGCGCGGGCCGCGGAGGGGTCGCCGAGGGCGGTGGCGATCGCGCCGTACGTGATCATCTCGCCGTAGGGGATTTTGGCGATCTGCTGCCAGACGGCTCGCTCGAAGTCGGAGCCGCCGCGCAACTCGATCGGGAGCGTGAAGTCGGTCAGCTCGCCCGCGAAGTAGGCCGTCAGCTGTGCGACGGCGGGATGTGCGGCGGACGGGCCGGGCCGCGCCCCGAAGCGCACGCCGACCACGGTGTCTCCCTCGACGGAGACGCCGAGCGGGCCGATGGGCGAGTCGACGACGAACATGCCCCCGATTCTGCCCCGGGGGTATGACAAGTTAAGAGACGTGCCCCTGGTCCCGGGCCCACTTGTAGAGCTCGGCCTCGGCCTCGTCCCGGCTCAGCGGCCCCCGGTCGAGCCGCAGCTCCTTCAGGTACCGCCAGGCCTGGCCGACGATCGGACCGGGCGGCACCCCGAGCAGCTCCATGATCGCGTTGCCGTCGAGGTCGGGCCGGACCCGGGCCAGGTCCTCCTCGGCCTGCAGGCGGGAGATCCGCTCCTCGAGCGCGTCGTAGTCGGCGGCCAGGTTGGCCGCCTTGCGCTTGTTGCGCGTCGTCACGTCCGAGCGGGTGAGCTTGTGCAGCCGCGAGAGCAGCGGCCCGGCGTCGGTCACGTAGCGGCGCACCGCCGAGTCGGTCCACTCCCCGCGCCCGTACCCGTAGAAGCGCAGGTGCAGCGCGACCAGCTCGACCACCTCGGAGGTCACGTCCTTGGGGTATTTCAGCGCCTTCATCCGCTGCTTCGTCAGCCGCGCGCCGACGATCTCGTGGTGGTGGAAGCTGACCCGCCCGTCGCGGCCGACCGCCTTGGTCGCCGGCTTGCCGACGTCGTGCATCAGCGCGGCCATCCGCAGCACGAAGTCGGGGCCCTCGTCGCCCTCGAGCCGCATCGCGTTGGCCACCACGATCAGCGTGTGCTCGTACACGTCCTTGTGCTGAGCGTGCTCGTCGATCTCGAGCTTGAGCCCGGAGATCTCGGGCAGGAACCGGTCGGCCAGCCCGGTGTCGACCAGCAACCGCAGGCCGGCGATCGGGTCGGCGCCGCACATCAGCTTGGTGAACTCGTCCCGGATCCGTTCCGCGGTGATCCGGTCGAGATCGGCGGACATATCGCGCATGGCCGCGACGACCGAATTGTCCACAATAAACCGCAGCTTGGCCGCGAACCGCGCCGCACGCAGCATCCGAAGTGGATCATCACCGAACGAAAGAGCAGGAGCGGCGGGCGTACGGATCACCCGCGCCGCGAGATCGGCCAACCCACCGAAGGGATCTGTGAACTCGTGGCCGGGCAGCGACACGGCCATGGCATTGATCGTGAAGTCGCGCCGCTCAAGATCTTCGAGCAGCGACGTCCCGTACCGCACGACCGGGTGCCGCGTGACGCCATCGTAGGCTTCCGCCCGAAATGTCGTGATCTCCAGCCGGAGGCCGTTCTTCTGCACCCCGATCGTGCCGAACTCCCGGCCGGTCTCCCAGATCGCGTCGGCCCAGCCCTGCACGAGGACGAGGGTCTGCTCCGGCGTCGCGTCGGTGCAGAAGTCGAGGTCGTCACCGAGCTTGCCGAGCAGCGCATCCCGCACCGACCCGCCGACCAGATGCAGCTCGTGGCCGGCCCGGTCGAACCGGCGCCCGAGCTCGTCCGCGACGGGGGACACGCGGAGCAGCTCGGCGACCGCGTTCCGCTGGGCGTCATTCAACACAGACATGGGATGACCAGGATAACCAGGGCGGCGCCGGCCGGTCGTGGCAGGAGCGGCCACCAGCGGGCAGGATGGACGCGTGCCCGTTTCCGAGGCGCTGCGTCGCCTTGCCGAGGACCCCCGGTTCTGGACGGGCGACGGCGCGACCAGCAACGACCCCGACGGCCCCGACGCCCGCGAGCTGCGCGTGAAGTTCCCGGTCACCGGCGGCTACGCGCTCGTGCTCGACCTCGACCCGGCCACCGGCGAGCGCTCGCTCGGCCTGCGCGGCCCCGCCTCGTCCGAGCCGGCCTCGCTCGGCTGGGCACCGGCCGACGGTCCCTACCCGGCCGCCCTGCGCTGGGCCGAGCTCGACCTGTGCGCCCGGGTGATCGCCCTCGAGGACCCGACGCTGCCGCATCCCGGCCTGGTCGTCGCGCTGCTCGGCCCGTTCGCGCCGGCCCGGCCCGAGGACGACGAGCCCGCGATCGCCGCGATGCGCGAGGCCGCGTACCGGTCATTGCGCCGGAAGGTGCCCCCGGTCGAGCCGCACGGTCCGGAGCAGGCGCCACTGCCGCTGTTCGCGAGCGACGAGTGGTGGCCGGCCCCGCCGTCGCCCTCGCCCCAGGTGCTCGACGAGGCGGCGATCGCGGCCCTGAGCTCTCCGGCGTCACCCTCGCTGGAGGTTCGGAGCAAGCCGCGCTTCCCGCGCGAGGAGCTGGCCGATCTCGTACGCCGGGCGGCCGCCCACCTCGATCGCCTGCCGCACGAGTCGTGGTATGCCGAGACCCGGCCGATCGCCCGGCGGATCCTGGACGGCGGCGATTTGGCGCCCGTTCCCGCGCTGCTGGGCGCGCTCACCGAGGCCGGCTGCGACCATCCCACGGTGCTCGACGCCCTGAGCGAGCCGCTGGTCCCGGTCGAGGCGTACTGGATGGTGGAGACCCTGGCCGGCGCCGAACCGGGCACCCTCCTGCGACGCAAGGTATGACGTACCCCTTTATGGTGACTCTGTGTTCCTATCCCCGGGAGAGTCGGCGTGAGCGGCGGCCTTTATGACAGTGCCAACTCCAAGGGCCTGCCGCCGTCGGCGAAGGACGTCTCCGAGGGGGAGCCGGCCCGCTTCGAGCAGACCCGGCAAAATCCCCCGGGCGTGTACGGGCGGCCGGCCCACGAGCGTGCGGTAGCCGGCCCGGTCACCGCCTCGATGCCGGGCGTGCCCCTGCTCGAGGAGGAGGGTCTTCCCCCGCAGGAGGTGCCGGCCGAGTCCCAGAAGCCGGGCGGTGGCCTGCTGCGGTCCAGCGCGATCATGGCGGTCGGCACGCTCGCGTCCCGGGTCACCGGCTTCTTCCGCTCGGCACTGCTGGTGGCGGCCCTCGGCACGGGCCTGGTGGCCGACCCCTTCAACACCGCGAACACGATCCCCAACATCGTGTACGACATCCTGCTCGGCGGCGTCCTGACGGCGGCCCACGTCCCGCTGCTGATCCGGGCCCGCAACAAGTCGGAGAAGTACGGCGAGGAGTTCGAGCAGCGGCTGTTCACGATCCTGCTGATCCTGCTCGGCTTCATCACCGCGATCGCGATGACCGCGGCGCCGGTGCTGATCAACCTGTACGCCAGCAAGTTCACCCCGGCGCAGCACCATCTCGCCGTCCTGTTCCTGCTGTTCTTCCTGCCGCAGATCTTCTTCTACGGCTTCGCGGCGGTGGCCGGCGCCTCGCTGAACTCACGCGGCCGGTTCGGCGCGCCGATGTGGACCCCGGTCCTCAACAACATCGTCGTGATCGTCATCCTCGGCATCTTCATGGTGATGACGCACGGCAAGGGCGATCTGACCCCCGAGTCGATCACCAGCAGTGAGATCAACTTCCTCGGCATCGGCGTCACGGCCGGCGTGGCCGCGCAGGCGCTCGGCCTGATCCCCTCGATGCGCGCGCTCGGCTTCAACTTCCGGCCCCGCTTCGACTTCCGCCGCGCCGAGCTCACTCAGATGTGGGGGATGGCCAGCTGGACCCTGCTCTACGTGGTGGCGCAGCAGCTCGCCCTGGTCGTCTACACCAACCTGGCCAACGCGGCGGGCGCACGCTACGCCGAGGAGACCGGGAGCAAGACCGGCGTCGGCCTCACTCCCTGGACCAACGCGTACGCGTTCTTCCAGCTGCCGTTCGCGGTGGTGGCCATCTCGATCATCACCGCGATCCTGCCCCGGATGACGCAGAGCGCCGCCGAGGGCCGCCTCGACCGGCTGGCCGCCGAGCTGCGCGAAGGCCTTCGGCTGTCGCTGGCGCTGATGCTGCCCGCGGTGGCGCTGCTCTTCGGCGCCGCGAGCGAGATCTGCTTCGTGCTGTTCGCACACGGCAACGCCACCTCCGCCGACGCCGCCGTGATGGCCGACGTGCTGCGGGTCTTCGCCATCGCGCTGACCCCGTTCACCGTCCTGCAGCTGCTGCAGCGCGGCTTCTACGCCCAGCACGACACGCGGACGCCGGCCCTGATCGCGATCTTCTCGACCGGCGCCGGGGCGATCACCGCCGTCGTCATGTCCAAGGTGCTGCCGACCGAGCACGTCGTGCTCGGCATCGCCGGCGCGCAGGGCGTCTCCTGGACGGTCGGCTGCCTGGTCTCGATCGTGCTGCTGCGCAAGCGCATCGGGCGGCTCGGCGGCCTCGAGATCGCCACCCTCTTCCTGAAGGCGGCGGTCTGCAGCCTGGCCGCGCTCGCCGTCGCCGAGGCCGGCCACCTCCTGGTCGGCCCGCACGTGGACGACAGCTTCCTGCTCGCGGCGATCCTGCTGGCCGCGCAGTGCGTTCTCGGCTTCGGCGCGTTCCTCATCGCGGCCATGGTGGTCAAGGTGCCTGAGGTCAACCAGGTGATCGGGATGGTCCGCCGCAAAGTCGGGCGATGAGGAGAAACGCCGCATGATCGCCGCGAACCTCCCCGGCAATCGCCCCTGATCAGGCATTTTTCCGCCGTTCCGCGGGGAGAAAAGTCCGTTCGGACGGGCATGTCGGAGTGCCGCGCCGGGGGGACGACCTGCCGCTCGGTGGCCCGGGGCGGGTATGGTCGGTGTCGGCATGTGCTCTTCGCACGCTGCTGCCTGCCAGCATGAGGCGACTTGCACCAGCACGGGTGACCGTGCGCGGAGCACCGAGGGAGGACGGGTGACCCAGGTCGGCGAAGGCCACGAGACCGCGGCCGATGCGGACGGGCCGGTCATGACCTTCGGTGCCCCCACCGCCGGCGAGGTCCTGGCCGAGCGCTACCAGCTCGAGGAGCACGTCAACGACGACAGCGCCGGCCGTCAGGTCTGGCGCGGCATCGACGTGATCCTGCGCCGTCCCGTCGCGGTGGTGCTGCGCTACCCGGGCGGCGAGGACGCCGTCGAGATGCTCCAGGCCGCGGTCGACGCGAGCCGCGTGATCCACCCCAACCTGGTCGGCGTCTACGACGCGATCGACGAGGGCACCCGCTCCTACGTCGTCCGCGAGTGGGTCGACGGCGAGTCGATGCGCGAGCTGGTCACCGCCGAGGGCCCGCTCGACCCGGCCCGGGCCACCGCGATCGCCCACTCCATCGCCGACGCGCTGGCCGCCGTGCACGCCACCGGCATGGTCCACGGCAACGTGCACCCCGGCACCACGCTGATCGCCGACGACGGCCGGGTGGTGCTCGCCGACGCGCGCGCCGACTCCTCCGACTCCGCCGAGAAAGACATCCGCGCGGTCGGTGGCCTTCTCTACTACGCGCTCACCGCGCACTGGCCGCACGACGAGGTGAGCCCGTCGGCCCTGCCCGACGCCACCCGCGACGCGTCCGGCAACCCGGCCGCGCCGCGCCAGATCCGCGCCGGCGTCCCGGCCTACCTCGACGACCTGACGATGGATCTGCTCGACCGCCGGGTCGCGACGCCCGAGGCCGACGCGCTCGCCGCCGAGCTCGGCCGCCTCGACGCGGCCGCCGACGACGACTACGACGACGTCGGCCCGCTGCGGTTCACCCAGGGCAACGCCACCTCCGAGCCGCCCCGCAACAACTCGAAGATCGTCATCGGAGTTGCGGCGCTGGTCGTCATCGCGATCATCGGTTTGGTCTTCGGCATCCGCGCGATCACCAGTGGGGGCAAGCCCGACCCCGGCTCGACCACCCAGGCCAACGCCAACGGCAACCCGGCCGACGGCGACACCCAGGCGCCCGCGCCGACCCCGCAGAAGATCAAGCTGACGCCCGACATGGTGCGCATCGTCGACCCGCCGCCGGGTGACCGCACCGACTCCGACGAGGCGAAGAACGTCGTGGACGGCAACCCCGACACGGCGTGGGAGACCCACCGCTTCAACACGGCCAAGTTCGGCAACCTCAAGCCGGGCATGGGCGTGCTGATCAACCTGGGCAAGCCGCGCAACCTCGCCGACGTGCGGGTCGAGACCTCGTCGACCGGCGTCGGCATGGAGATCCGGACGGGCAACACCGACCCGGGCGACAACGGCGCCGGCGACCAGAAGATCGTCGAGACGTACAAGAAGCTCGGCGAGCCCGACGCGGACGCCAAGGGTGACGGCACCAACCGGATCTTCTCGGTGTTCGACGCCAACACCAAGTACCAGTACGTGCTGGTGTGGGTGACCGAGCTGCCCCGGGCCGACGACGGCGACCGGTATCAGGTCAGCGTCAACGAGGTCTCGGTCTACGGGTACTGAGCGCGCCTCGGTTAGATTGCTCGGGTGACTTCCCAGCCCGGCGCGGACGGGTCCGCTCCGAGCGATGCCGACCTGCTGCGCGCCCATATCGACGGTGACCCGCAGGCCTTCGCCGTGCTGGTCCGCCGCCACCGGGACCGGTTGTGGGCGGTGGCGCTGCGCACGATCGGCGACCGCGAGGAGGCGGCCGACGCGGTGCAGGACGCGCTGCTCTCGGCCCATCGCAACGCGGCCCGGTTCCGCGGCGATGCGGCCGTCACCACGTGGCTGCACCGCATCGTGGTGAATGCCTGCCTCGACCGGATCCGGCGCCGCCAGGCCCACCCGACCGTCCCGCTGCCCGACGGCTCCCGCGCCGACGACCGGCCGACCGGTCCCGAGCCGGCCGCGCCGGCCCCCGATCACGAGACCGCGCTGCTGGTGCGGCAGGCGCTGGCCGACCTGCCGGCCGAGCAGCGGGCCGCGATCGTGCTGGTCGACGTGCAGGGCTACCCGGTGGCCGAGGCGGCCGAGATGCTCGGCGTCGCCGAGGGCACGATCAAGAGCCGGTGTGCCCGCGGCCGCGCCCGGATGGCGCTGGCGCTGGGCCATCTGCGTCGCGGGGGAGACGCGCCTCACCCCGCGCCCGGGAACCAGGCGGCCACCCAGACCGTCCCATCCGGACCAGGCTCGAACGATCGGAGGGAGGGTAAGTGACCGGGTCCGAGTTCCGCGGCGTCGACGTCAATCTGCTGGCCGACTACATCGGCGGCGTCCTGGACGGCACGCCGGACGAGTCCGTGGTCGCCACCCTGATCGCCGACGACCTCGCCTGGCGGGCCGCCTACGAGACCTTGAGCGGCGGCATGGCGTCCGTGACCGCCGAGCTGGGCCGCTTCGAGGCCGAGCCGATGCCCGACGACGTGGCGGCCCGATTGGACGCCGCCCTCGCCGCGGCGCCGCCCCCGCTGGCCGTCGTGCGGAGCACCGAGTCCGAGGACGAGACTGCTCCGGCCGTACGGGAAAAGAAGTCCTCGCGGAAGTTGCGCTGGGTGACCCCGATCGCGGTAGCCGCGGGCGCCGTGGCATTTGTCGGATTCGGCCTCGACTATCTCGCCGGCCGTGACGGCTCGTCCACCGACAGCTCCTACAGCACCGCCGGCGGCCAGGCCGAGTCGGACAAAGGCGCCGCGGCCGACAGCGGCGCCGCCAACAGCGCGCAGGCGCCCGCGCTCGCCCCCGACCGCGCGTCCGGCTCGGTGCCCGCGCCCACCCGCAAGCTCGAGGTCCCGCCCGGCCCGCAGCTGCTGGCCAGCGGCATGAACTACTCGAAGAAGACGCTTGGCGAGGCGGTGTCGAGCACGATGGCCTCCAGCGCCGATGCCTACGACAAATCGCTCGCCCGGCTGCGCGTCGGCAGCGCCCTGCAGGACTGCCTCGACATGATCGCGGCGGCGAACGGCGGCGGGCACCTGGAGGCGGAGAGCGTCGACTTCGCGCGCTACAACGGCAAGCCGGCGATCGTGGTGCGGTTCACGTCGAACGGCAAGTCCTGGGCGGTGGCGAGCGGCCCCGCATGCGGGACACTGAGCGGCGGCGCGGACACGCTGGCGAAGGTGCCGGTACGCTGAGCGACACCCCCGTGAGGCACACCACGGCCGCCGGTCGGGCGGGAATGGCGTATGCCTAGCATGACGTTTTAGCGTGCAGTGTCGCCGGGCCGTCCGCCCGGCGGGTTCGATCGACAGGAGTCGGCAGTGGACGAGGTCCGCAATCTGATCATCATCGGTTCGGGGCCGTCCGGCTACACCGCGGCGTTGTACGCGGCCCGGGCCAACCTCAAGCCGCTCGTGATCGAGGGCGTCCAGTCCGGTGGCGCGCTGATGACCACCACCGAGGTGGAGAACTTCCCGGGTCACCGCGACGGCATCATGGGCCCCGAGCTCATGGACAACATGCGCGCGCAGGCCGAGAAGTTCGGCGCCGAGTTCCTCACCGACGACGTGACCCGCGTCGAGCTGGGCGACAAGCCCACCGAGGCCGACACCGAGGGTCTCAAGACGGTCTGGGTCGGCGACCAGGAGTACTTCGCCCGCGCCGTGATCCTGGCCACCGGCTCCGCGTGGCGGCCGATCGGCGTGCCCGGCGAGCAGGAGCTGCTCGGCCACGGCGTGTCGTCCTGTGCCACCTGCGACGGCTTCTTCTTCCGCAACCAGCACATCGTCGTGGTCGGCGGTGGTGACTCCGCGATGGAGGAGGCCACCTTCCTGACGCGCTTCGCCGAGTCGGTGACGATCGTGCACCGGCGTGACTCGTTCCGGGCCAGCAAGGTCATGCAGCTGCGCGCGCTGAGCAACCCGAAGATCAAGGTCGAGTGGGACACGGTCGTCGAGGAGATCCTCGGCGAGGACGGCAAGGTCAACGGCGTCCGCCTCAAGAACGTCAAGACCGGCGAGACCAAGGTCCTCGACGTGACCGGCGTGTTCGTGGCGATCGGCCACGACCCGCGCAGCGAGCTGTTCAAGGGTCAGGTCGAGCTCGACGACGAGGGCTACGTGAAGGTCGACTCGCCCTCGACGCGTACCAACATCCCGGGCGTGTTCGCGGCCGGCGACCTCGTCGACCACACCTATCGTCAGGCCATCACGGCCTCCGGCACGGGTTGTGCCGCGGCGCTCGACGCCGAGCGTTTCATCGCGTCATTCGTAGAGCTCTGAGAAGACCCGGGAGGTCGTAGTGGGAGCAGGCAAGCCCGTCACCGACGCCACGTTCGTGACCGACGTGCTGCAGTCGGACAAGCCGGTGCTGGTGGACTTCTGGGCGGAGTGGTGCATGCCCTGCAAGAAGGTCGACCCGCTGCTCGGCGAGATCGCCAACGAGATGGGCGACAAGGTGCAGATCGTCAGCGTCAACATCGACGAGAACCCGGAGACCACCCGCGCCTATCGGGTGATGTCGGTGCCCACGCTGACCATCTTCAAGGGCGGTGAGCCGGTCAACTCGGTGACCGGCGCCCGGCCCAAGAGCGCCCTGGTCAACTTCATCGAGTCGGCTCTGTAGCAGTCCCGTCACGCCCCGCGCCCGCCATGGGTGCGGGGCGTTGCCGTCGGGTGGGTACGGCGCCCGGGGAGTACGCTCCGAAGTCGTTCTTTCTTTCCCTCGGACCCTCATTCAAGGGAGTCGCGCGTGCGTTCCATCCGACGTGGAGACAACGGCCCGGCCGTTGCCGAAATCCGATCCATCCTGGTCGGCCTGGATCTGCTCGACACTCCGTCGGACGAGTTCGACGACGCCATGGACTCCGCGGTCCGCGCCTTCCAGCAGAGCCGCGGCATCGGCGTCGACGGCCTGGTCGGCGACGAGACGTGGGGCGCGCTCGACGCGGCCCGCTGGCGCCTCGGCGCGCGCACCCTGTACCACTCGGTGCCGGACGCGCTGGTCGGCGAGGACGTGCGGGCGCTGCAGGAGCGGCTTCTCGAGATGGGGTACGACACCGGTCGCGCCGACTCGATCTACGGACCCCGCACGGCCCGCGCGGTCGCCCAGTTCCAGCGCGAGGTCGGCCTCTCGCCCGACGGCTCGTGCGGTCCGCAGACGATGAAGGCGCTGCGCCGGCTCGGCCGCAAGGTCGTCGGCGGCCGCCCGCAGTGGTTGCGCGAGGCCGAGGCGTTCCGGCAGGCCGGGACCAACCTGATGGGCAAGACGATCGTGATCGACCCCGGCCACGGCGGCGGGGACGACACCGGCGTGGTCGTGCCCGAGGGCCCTTTGCGCTGGACCGAGGCCGACCTCGTCTTCGACCTGGCCGCCCGCCTCGAGGGCCGGCTCGCCGCGGCCGGCATGCGGGTGCACCTGACCCGGGGCCCGCACCCGGCGCAGCAGCTCAGCGGCGCCGAGCGGGCCCAGCTGGCCAACAGCCTGGGCGCCGACCTGTTCATCTCGCTGCACCTGGACGGGCTCGACAACGAGGCCGCGCACGGTGTCGCGACGTATCACTACGGCACCGGCAACGGGCTGAGCTCCACGGTCGGCGAGCGGCTGGCCAACCTGGTGCAGCGCGAGATCGTGGTGCGCACCGGCATGCGCGACTGCCACGTGCACTCCAAGACGTGGGAATTGCTGCGCCTGACCAAGATGCCGGCGGTTCGCGTCGACCTCGGCTACCTGACCTCGCCCACCGACCGCGACCGCCTGGTCAACCCGCTCTTCCGCGAGCAGATCGTCGAGGCGGTCCTGGCGGCGGTGCAGCGCATGTACTACCCGGTCGAGATCGACGTGCCGACCGGCTCGATCGACGTGCGCCAGCTGCGGGTGGCGCTGGCCAACAAGGCCTAGCTTTCGACGTTGCGGGTGGCGGCGGCCGGGCGCACCGGGCGGAGCAGCGTCTCGGGGCTCATCGAGCCCAGGAGCTTCTCCAACGCGTACTCGACGTCGGACTTCCACGACAGGGCGGTGCGCAGCTCGAGGCGCAGTCGCGGATAGCGCGGATGCGGACGTACCGTCTTGAAACCGACGGACAGGAAGAAGTCCACCGGTGCCACACAGCCGGCCTGCTTGTCGTCGTCGGCCTCGCCGAACTTCGCGTCGCCGAACGCCTCGATCGCCTTGACACCCCGCTTGGTGAGATCGCGAGCCACGCCCTGTACGAGCATGCGGCCCAGCCCGCCGCCGGCGAACGCGGCCACCACGTGCGCGGTCATCAGCAGCGCCGCGTCGGCACTGACCGGGGACGTGGGGAAGGCCATCGACCGGGGGACGTACGCCGGAGGCGCGTACATCACGAAACCGGCGGGCATCCCGTCCACGTACGCCAATTTGCCGCACGAACCCCACTCCAGGAGCGTCTGGGAAACCCACGCTTCCTTCTCGAGGCCGGTGTCGCCGGCGGCGCAGGCGCGCTCGGCCGAGACCGGGTCGAGCTCCCAGTAGACACATTGCCGGCACGGGCGCGGGAGATCCTCGAGGGTATCCAGCGTGAGGTTGACCAAGCGTCGCGACACGGCTCCCCCTCTCGGGCCCCCAACCTGTGCACGTGCCTAGGCCCCCGCAGGATCCTACGCCGCAAATCTCATGAACGGGACCAGGTCGGGCATCCGGCCGGATAACCGAGGGCCCTCAACGCGGCCGCCGACTACCATCGGAATGCCCTCCTTGTCTTCGCACCCCGCTATGAGGTGAGAGCCGCATGACCGGCACGACCCAGGACGATTACACCGATGTGTACGCGCGACGCGTGCGTGGGATGACCACCTCCGAGATCCGCGCACTGTTCGCCGTCGCAAGTCGTCCCGAGGTCGTGTCGCTGGCCGGCGGCTCGCCCTACATCGCCGCACTCCCGCTCGACGCCGTCGGCGAGATGCTCGGCCGGCTCGCCGCCGAGCAGGGCGCGGTCAGCCTGCAGTACGGCATCGGCCAGGGCTCGATCGACCTGCGCGAGCGCATCTGCGAGGTGATGGCCCTCTCCGGCATCACCGGCGCCTCGCCCGACGACGTGGTGGTGACCGTCGGCGGCCAGCAGGCGCTCGACCTGCTCGCCCGCCTCTTCCTCGACCCCGGTGACGTGGTGCTGGCCGAGGGCCCCAGCTACGTCGGTGCGCTCGGCGTCTTCCAGGCGGCCCAGGCCCAGGTTCACCACGTGCCGATGGACGACGACGGCCTGATCCCGGCCGCGCTCGAGGAGGCCATCGCGGCCGTGGCCCGGTCCGGTCGCCGGGCCAAGTTCCTCTACACGATCCCGACCTTCCAGAACCCGGCCGGCGTCACCCTCTCCGAGGAGCGGCGCGAGCAGGTCCTCGACATCTGCGAGCGGGCCGGTCTCCTGGTGGTGGAGGACGACCCGTACGGGATGCTCTCCTTCTCCGGTGACGCCCCGCTTCCGCTCCGGGCCCGCCGCCGTGAGGGTGTCTTCTATGTGAGCACCTTCTCCAAGACGTTCGCGCCGGGCCTTCGCGTCGGCTGGATCCTCGCGCCGCACGCGGTCCGGGAGAAGCTCGTGATGATGAGCGAGGCCAACGTGCTGTGCCCGAGCGCGTTCGCCCAGGGCGCCGTGACGCAATACCTGGCGACGATGCCGTGGCGTGAGCAGATCAAGGACTATCGCGAGATCTACCGCGAGCGCCGCGACGCGTTGCTGACCGCGATGCGCGACCTGATGCCGGCCGGCACGTCGTGGACGCACCCGACCGGCGGCCTCTTCGTGTGGGCGACGCTGCCCGAGGGTCTCGACTCCAAGGCGATGATGCCCCGGGCCATCGCCGCGCGGGTCGCTTACGTGCCCGGCACCGGCTTCTACGCCGACGGGACGGGGCGGAGCAACATGCGGCTCAACTTCTCGTTCTCGGCGCCCGAACGCTTGCGGGAAGGCGTCCGGCGCCTCTCCGGCGTCATGGAGCAGGAGCTGGCGATGCGCGCCGTCTTCGGCCCGGCCGCGACCACCCACCACCGTCGTCGGGGCGCGGCCGCCGCCGACGCTCCCGGACCGGACTTGGCATGATCAGTCCCATGGGTTCTCACGATGCGCGCGTCATGGTTCTGGCCGGCGGCCTCTCCTACGAGCGGGACGTGTCGCTGCGTTCCGGCCGTCGCGTGCTGGACGCGTTGCGTGCCGTCGGCGTGCACGCGGAGATGCACGACGCCGACGTCTCGCTGCTGCCGGCCCTCCAGGAGGACCCGCCGGACGCGGTGGTGATCGCGCTGCACGGCGCCACCGGCGAGGACGGCTCGCTGCGTGGCGTGCTCGACCTGTGCGGCATTCCGTACGTGGGCTGCGACGCGCGGGCGTCCCGGCTGGCGTGGGACAAGCCGTCGGCGAAGTCGATGCTGCGCGAGGCGGGCATCCCCACGCCCGATTGGGTGGCGCTGCCGCACGACCGCTTCTCCGAGCTCGGCGCGGTGGCAGTGCTCGACCGCATCGTCGACCGGCTCGGCCTGCCGCTCATGGTCAAGCCGGCCCAGGGCGGTTCGGGGTTGGGCGCCGCGGTGGTCCGGGAGGACGCGGACCTGCCGGCCGCGATGGTGGGATGCTTCGCGTACGACTCGACGGCGCTCGTGGAGAAGTTCGTGCCCGGCCAGGACGTGGCGGTCTCGATCGTCGACCTGGGCTCCGGCCCCGAGGCGCTGCCGATCGTCGAGATCGTCCCGCGCGACGGCGTCTACGACTACGCGGCCCGCTACACGGCCGGCCTCACGACGTGGCACACGCCCGCGCGGCTCGCGCCGGAGGTGGCAGCCCGGGTCTCCGAGACGGCGCTGGCGGCGCACAAGGCGCTGGGTCTGCGAGACTTGTCCCGGGTCGATTTGATCGTCGCTTCGGACGGTTCGCCGCAGGTGCTCGGCATCAACGTGTCGCCCGGCATGACCGAGACGTCGCTGCTGCCGCTGGCCGTCCAGGCCGCCGGCCTGGATCTGGGCCACATCCTGGCAACGCTGGTCGAACGCGCCGTGGCGCGCGCCTAGTTAAGGCCGATCGCCGCCACATCGCCGCGGCCGATCCGGTGCGTTGGGCTCGAGCACCGCTCTTTTGGCCTTCGGTCTCCGGCTGAGGGTTTGCTCTCAGCCGGAGATTGCTCCCAGCCCGGCTTTGCTCTCAGCCTCGGCTTTGCTCCCAGCCGGCCGATGTCTCCGCTATCAGCCGGCCGTGGCGGCCGATTGCTGCGCCTGCCAGATCGCGATCTGAACGCCCACCACGCAGATCTGAACCGCAAGCGGCATGCCCGGCAGATCCGCCTCGATGGCCCCCGTCCAGCTACTGGTCCGGCGCAGCGATCCCACCGTCACCCCGTCGGCCACCAACTCTTGCCGGTTCCCCCAGAACGAGGCGCGCCGAAACTCGTACCGGCGCCCGCCCGCCTGCACCGCCCACCGCTTGCGCCCGGCCCGCTCGATGAGCGCCACTTCCTGCCCCATCTCATCGAGCATCCGATACTTGGTGCCCCACCCGTTGGCCCGCACCTGATAGCGCCGGCCCTCGACCTCGAAGTCCCCACCGGTGCGCCACCAAGTCGGATCCCACACCGCAACGGGCCGTCCCTCGGCAGCAATCCGATACCGGCCACGCCACATGCTCACACGCTCGGCGGTCAACATAGCCAAAGGTTAGTCAGGCCCCGCCAGTCGAGCCCCGCTTAGTCGGACCCCGCCAGTCGTGCCTCGCTTAGTCAGGCGCCCGCCAGTCATGCCCCGCTGATCAGGCTCGGCAGTCGGCCTCCGCCAATCGCAGCCCGCGACTCAAAGCCCGCTACTCTGGAGCGCCACTCTCAGCCACGATGGCCTTCCCACCGTCGACGTCGTTCGCGGTCGCCGTCGTACTTCCGTTCCCGTTCGCGTTCCCGCCGACATTTGCCGCCGGCGAATACGTGATCGTCGAGGGCGACTCCCACTGAATGTGCGGAGGCTCTGCGATTGCCTCCCCACCGAACTCCGCCAGCCAAGCAGCGACCAGCGCAAGATTCTCCCGCCATTGCTGCTCCGGGATGACCGGCAGAATGTCGTCCCACAGGGAAAGGAACGTCCCCCGCAGCTGCAGCCGCCCGTAAGGCCGCGCCAGGAACCAGAGATGCAGGTGCGCCGAGCCATCACCCCACCGGTTGACGTGCACGCGAGCGACCCCGTCGAGCGAGCGGATGGCGCGCTCGAGACGAACCGTCATGACCCCCAGCTCCGCAGCGAGCAGGTTCGGCAGGTCGCCCAGATCGAGATGCGACCGACACTCCAGGATCAACACCATCGGAAGCCCGGTGGGTCGGTCCATCGCTCGCACCCGCCATCTTTCACTAACCCAGATGTACGCGTCGTCGGGCGTCGCGCAGGCAACGCACTCGGCCGCATCTTCACCGCTGCGAGGCGGCTCGACCTCCACGGGAGCGGCCAGCGGCTTGACCCTCATGTCGCCCTCGAACGGGAACGAAGGCCAGCGTGTGAAGTCGGGCAGGGGGGCGGTGTTCTCGGGCACGGGGTGACTTTAGACCAGGCCAGCGCGACTGTCCCGGGTCAATTTCCGGCCTGTGTGCAGGCCCCTCCCCACACCCCGTCCCGCCGAGACCAACGTCGATGGTCATCACACAAAGCCAGCACTCCAGCACACCCAAAGTTATCCACAGAAGTTATCCACAGGCCCCGCCGTTTCACGTGAAACCCGACGTCGGAGGCTTGCACCCCCTGTGGATGAACCAGTGGAGGACCGCTCCAACATAGGTCGCGTTTCACGTGAAACACCGCCACGCACTTTTCAACAGCCCTTACACACAGCCTGTGGATAACCGCCCCCGCCGATGCTTCGCCCACCGCACCGAGCCAGCTTCGCGTTACTTCAGACCCGCAGACGTCGATGCCACAGCCTCGCACCCTCAGGTCGTCCTCGCCTCGCCCAGCGTTCCCTCATGCGCTCAGCCATCGTCCACAGCGCGAGCCGAGCCGCGCGCTTGTACCGACTCAGTAGGCCGCTCCCTCACAGCAGTCGCGTGGCCCCCGCCGCGAAGCTGGCCGCCGGCGCCGGCGCCTCCTAGCGAATCGGGTTCGACGCCGGGAGCGCTTTGAGTAATCCGCTCGACGGCCGACTTCGATCGGCTTGAAGGGGTCGTGACCATGGATCGTCTGCGGGTCGCCTTTGGCCAGGGCAGTGACCGAGCCGTGCCGCCGCGCGATACGGACCACAGCCGTCATTCGGCTGTAGCGCCGTGCGCGGCGCGGGCAGCACCGGTGGCCCGTTTTCCTCTGGGCTGAGGTTGAAGACGAAGCCGGAAGTTGGATCCGGGCCGATAGTAGGTCCGGGGCCGAAACCCCGACCGGAGCGGAGACTCGGACTGAGCACGACCGGACGGAGCCGCTTCGGCCAACGGAGCAGGTTTCGTTCTCAGCGAGGTGCGTCGCCATGGACCGCCCAGGTCTTAGCTCACCTTGGTCGTCAACCGCTAGTACGCACCTGCGCACTTGACTGATGCCCGCGGTAGAACCCCGAGCCGTCATGGTGTCACCACCGCCCCAGTAGGCAAGTTCGCGGATCGCTCTCCGGTCCAAGACGATCAGGCCCGCCCGCGCTCCCGACAGCGGATGGCCGTTGGCAGCCGCACAAACGCCTGCGTCCGCGCGGTCCTGGGTTTCACGTGAAACTCCCGGCTCCCGGCTCCCGGCTCCCGGCTCCCGGCTCCCGGCTCCCGGCTCCCGGCTCCCGGCTCCCGGCTCCCGGCTCCCGGCTCCCGGCTCCCGGCTCCCGGCTCCCGGCTCCCGGCTCCCGGCTCCCGGCTCCCGGCTCCGAGGATCGTAGACGAGCTGTTTCACGTGAAACAGGCAGCCGTTCCCATGAACAAAACCTAGGCGGGGCGGGCGGAGCGCCCAGCGGGACGCAGCTGGCCATAGGAGTTCCCACGCCGCACTCCCAGACGGCAGCTGAAGAATCCACGTGCCCGAGGGGCGTAGACGGGATTGGCAGCACGTCGGCCTCGCCCACAACGCAGGCCTGGAGCGGCCTGCGAGCCGCGATCCGAGAGGGTCTACTAAACCGCGGCTGACTGATATCCGGGAGGCCGACGTGCAGCGGCGCTCGTTTCACGTGAAACGAGTCGAGGTCGCTCCGAGCGGACGCTTCGCTAACCCCGCGGCACCGGACAGACGATCTCAGTAGAGGGTTGCGGCTACGCCCCAAAAGGGGGCCAGCCGGGACTGCTGTCCGAACTGTGGACTTCCGGGAGCGGTAGCGGCTGGAAGGCGTTTCACGTGAAACGGAACAGTTGGCTGACCAACGAGCGACAAGCGTGCGGGCCACAGCCAGTATGCGAGTGAGCAAACTGGCGGCGGAGCGGCCGGTCGGTCGGTGGGCAGGCGGGTGGATCGCGCAGGCGCATGTGGTTGGGCAGGCGGGTGGGTTGGGCAGGCGGGCGCGGGTGGGTAGGCCGGTCGGCGCAAGGTGTGCAGGCCCCGGCAGATGCTAGGGGCGTAGGCCGAGCCAACGCGGTTGCGCAAAGCCGGTACTCCCGGAGTCATGGTCGGTAGGCGCTAGGTGCACGTGGCCGGCAGAGGCAGCGTCTCGCCGCCAAGACATCCGTCAGGGGTAGCGTGTGGTCGGGAGGCGCCAGGTGCACGAGGTGCACGGACTAGACCCTGAGCGAAGGGATGCGTAGGCGAAGGAGGCGAGGTCGAGGGCTCGGGCTGATGGAAGAGGGATCGCGGGAGATCGGACGTCCGGATGTCCGGGCGATCTGGCGAACTAGCCTCGGCGAGCCGGCGCGCCAGCGGGTCAACGGAAGAGCGGGCGGCCGGGCCGCCAACGACAGACGGCAGTCTCCGTCATGTGCTAATGCCTCGCCCCCGACTGACCTGGACCCCGACCCGGAATCGGATCGGCGCGTGCCGGACATCCGTTTCACGTGAAACCGCCGGGGCCGACGAAAGGCGTGACGGGGCGCGAAGGCTACCGCGCGAGCGGGTCAACCCCTCAGGCGCCGACTTCGCCGTCTATGGCCTCTCGCAAGAAGTCAGCGTGGCCGTTGTGTCGGGCGTACTCGTGGATCATGTGCAGCATCACGAAGCGAAGCGATACGTCCTCGCCCCACCGGGCCTGATGGCCGGTGATGTCCAGCGACTCGGCCGCCTGCTCGATCTGGCGCGACCGGGCCACCTCGTCCTCCCAGACGGCGAATGCTTCGGACCGCGTGGATGATCCGGCGTCATAAGCCGCCTGGAAGTTGCCCGACTCGGACCACACCAACGGGATGTCCTCGCCGGCGATGACGCGCCGGAACCACGTCCGCTCGACCTCGGCCATGTGCCGCACCAGACCCAGCAACGTCAACTCCGACGGCGGCGACGACCGTGACCGTAACTCTTCGTCGGTGAGACCGGCGCACTTCATCGCGAGCGTCGCCCGGTGGAAGTCGAGAAAGACTCGCAACGTCTCCCTCTCCCCACCACGGCGGGGAGGATCAGGCCGCTCGACAGTCATACGTCATCCCTTCATAACAGGCCTACAGTAACGACGAAGATCGAGATCATCCGTGGAGACGGCTCCGGTTCGGTTCTGTCAGAGCCATTCTCCTGGGATTTTGGAAGGGGCCAGATTGGCGGCCAAGGGCGAACGGAAAGCGCCTCAAGACGGTACGGAACGCCCTAGACCGGCAAAGAGGGGCCAACAACAAGAAAGGCACGTGACGAATCACGTGCCTCACCACCGCCGGAGATCAGCTATTCAGCGCCGTCGGGCGATGACAGCCCCTCCTCCTCGACGCCGATCATGCCGACTATCCGCTCCAGGTCGTCGACCGTCGCGAACTCTATCGTGATCTTGCCCTTGTTCCGGCCGATGTCGACTTTCACCCGAGTATCGAACCGGTCGGACAGCCGCTCGGCCAACTCGTTCAGCGCCGGCGCGTGGACCTTGGCCCGGCGGGTGGGCGCCGCCTTCTTGGCCGGCCCGTCGGCGATCGCCAGCGAGACGAGCTCCTCGGTCGCGCGTACCGAAAGACCCTCGGCCACGATCCGGAGCGCGAGCTTTTCCTGAGCCTCGCCGTCGTCGAGACCGAGCAGCGCGCGGGCGTGCCCGGCCGACAGCACCCCGGCGGCCACCCGCCGCTGCACGGGCGCCGGCAGATTGAGCAAGCGGATCGTGTTGGAGATCTGCGGCCGGCTGCGACCGATCCGGCGAGCCAGCTCCTCGTGCGTGGCGCCGAACTCCTCCAGCAGCTGCTGATAGGCGGCCGCCTCTTCGAGAGGATTCAGATTCGCACGGTGGATGTTCTCGAGCAGGGCGTCGCGCAGCATGGCATCGTCACGCGTCTCGCGTACGATCGCCGGGATTTTGTCTTTGCCGATGGCCTGCGCCGCGCGCCACCGCCGCTCGCCCATGACCAGCTCGTAGTTACCGTCGCCAAGATCGCGCACGACGATCGGCTGGAGTAGGCCGACCTCACTGATCGAGGTCTTGAGCTCCTCGAGCGCTTCCTCGTCGAAGACGTGCCGTGGCTGCTTCGGGTTCGGCACGATCGAGTCGACGGGCAGCTCGGCAAAGCGCGCCCCGGGAACGGGCGAGAGCTGATCAACGGCGGAGGGCGCGGTCTCGTCGAACGGTGCGGCGGCCGGCGGCGGAATCGGCACCGACGCGGGAGCGACCGGGGGAGAAGAAGCGGGATCGACGGCCGGTGCCGTCGGGATCAGTGCGCCCAGGCCGCGGCCCAGGCCGCCCCGTGGACGGTTCTTCATGCCGTGCCTCCCGTGTTGACGCCACGCATCGCGATCTCCAGGGCGGCCTCGAAGTAGCTGGTAGCACCCCTTGAACCCGGATCGTAGGTCATCACGGATTGGCCATAACTCGGAGCCTCCGACACCCGCACGTTCCGCGGGATGACGGCGTTGAGCACCTTACTGCCGAAGTGGTTGCGCACGTCCTGCTCGACCGCGTCCGCGAGCCGGGTGCGCCGGTCGTACATGGTCAGCAGGATCGTCGAGACATCGAGCGTCGGGTTCAGGTGCTGCCGTACCAGGTTGATGTTGTTGATCAGCTGGTTGAGGCCCTCCAGCGCGTAGTACTCGCACTGAATCGGGATCAGCACCTCCTGCGCCGCGCACAGCGCGTTGACCGTGAGCAGGCCGAGCGAGGGCGGGCAGTCGATGAAGACGTAGTCGAACTTCTCCGGGTGCGCGGCGATGGCCCGGGCCAGTCGCGACTCGCGCGCCACCACCGACACCAGCTCGATCTCCGCACCGGCGAGGTCGATCGTGGCCGGCACGCAGAACAGGTTCGGGATACCCTCGACCGGCTGCGCCACCTCGGACAGGGGCACGTTGTCGATCAGGCAGTCGTACACGTCCGGCACGCCGGCGTGATGGGGCACGTTGAGACCGGTGGAGGCGTTGCCCTGCGGGTCAAGGTCGACGACGAGCACGCGGTTGCCATGCAGCGCCAGGGCGACCGCGAGGTTCACGGTCGTGGTCGTCTTGCCGACGCCGCCCTTCTGATTCGCGACGCAGAGCACCCTCGGGTGGTCCGGACGCGGCATGGTGATTTCGCCGCTCGGGTTGAGGATCTGCACAGCTCGCAACGCTTCCATGGCTAGCGGGGGATCGTCTTCATCCTGGCTCGGCGTTTCACGTGAAACATGCTCGTCAGCGTCGAACGAGGGGCTCGCGGGCCCGAATGAGGGTCCGGCCGGGGCGACCGGACCGTCTGAGGTGGGTGCCGCGGCCGCACCCGAGGTGGGCGCCGAAGCCGCGTTCGAGGTGGGCGCCGAAGCCGCGGCCGGAGAGGCCGAAACGGGGACAGGCGACGATGCGACGGCCGGCGGTCCGGAACGCGGCGCGGGCAAACGCGGCTCCTCAGGCCCCGACCCCGGGCCCGGCTGTGGCGCCGGCGTCCCGTACACCTGCCCGGACGATGACGCGCGAGGCACGTAACCGCTGCCTACGCGAGGCGTGGGCACGCCCTGATCCATGGTTGCGCCAACAGGACCACCGAAGGCGATCCCCCCGGGCCCGGGAGGGCCGAGAGGCGACTCGGTTTCACGTGAAACACCGAACTCATGCACCGGTTTATCCCTGTAAGTGAGGAACGGGTCGGTAGGCGACTCGTGCGCTCCGGCGTCAGACCGGTCCACACTATCGACGCCCGGCCAGCCTACGTTTGTTGGGCGAGCCTCGCCACGGCCGTCCACACGTTGAGGCGAGTGCGACGTCGACAGATCATCCGCTTCGGGCACTGCGAAGACCATCACGCCCGGCACCAGTCGCAATGCGGCCGCTTCGGCGCACCCGTTCGGCGTCGACGATTCCCGGCCAAAGGCGCCCAAAACAACCGCGGCCTCCGAACCAGCTTCCTCCGCGCGGGGCGAATCGCTCTTCGCGACCTTTTTACCCGTACGCGACGACGCAGCCCCGTGACGCAAAGTAAGGGACGGCTCGATTCCGCCCGACAGCCAAGGCCGACTCAGAATCGCCTCGGTCGACCCCGCCGCAGATCCGCCCGTCCACACCGTCTCGACAAGCAACGAGTTCTGGTCCGCCACAACGGGCGCCGCCGCGGCCTCCCGGGGGCCCGGCACGCTCCCGGACCCCGACTCCGAATCGCGCGGAGAGTCCCGGGCCGAGTCATGCGCCCGGTCACGCGCCGAGTCGTGCGCCGGAGCTTCAGACGCGAGCGGGCCCACGCCGAATGACCCGCGCGGCCCCGGAAGACCGCCGTTCCCCTGGCTCGCTTGAGGTCTGACCTGATCGGGACGTCGGTTCTTCACATTCCGCTTCCGCGCGCCCCGCTTGGCCATCTAACCCCTCCGCGTTCTCCCTCGTCCGGATCCCCGGCCACCGGCCTTTCCGCCGGCACCGCGCCCCGCTGCCTCCGCCCGGCCGGACGGCTTGGGCCGTGACCGCACGACATCCCGTTCCTTGACGATCTCCACGACCGTCGTCGGCGGCTCGATCAGCCCCGTCCCGCACACCCGCAGAACCGGTGTCCCACCGCCCAGCTCGGCGACCACGGTCCCGTGCTCCGCGATCTCCTCGGCGGCCGAGCTGCCCTTCAGTGCGAGCAGCCGGCCACCGACCCGGGCCAGCGGCAGGCACCAGCCGGCCAACCGGTCGAGCGCGGCGACCGCCCGCGCGGTGACGACGTCGGCGCCGGCGGGGGGCCCGTCGACGACGTCCTCGGCGCGACCCCGGACGACCGTGACGGTCGACTCGAGGCCGAGTGCGGTCACCGCCTCCGACAGGAACGCGGTTCGTCGTGCCAGCGGCTCGACCAGGCTGATGGTGAGATCCGGCCGGGCCACTGCCAGCACGATACCGGGCAAACCGGCACCAGACCCCACGTCAACCACCGAAGCGCCGATAGGGATGATCTCGGTCATAACGGCGCAATTCACCAGGTGACGTTCCCAGATGCGGGGCGCCTCCCGAGGACCGATCAATCCCCGCACAACCCCGTCGGTGACCAGCAGTCGGGCGTAGTCCACAGCCAGCCCGAACCGGTCACCGAAAACGCGCGAGGCAACCTCCGCGATCTCCGCCGGCGGCAGCCCATCGACCGGCGAGGTGGGAGAGACCGCCGAGGTGAAAGGGGCGCCCGAGGTCGGAGCGGCCGGCCAAGTGGAATGGGCCGTCGAGGTGGAAGGGGGCGACGCGGAAGGGGCGGCCGAGGCGGAAGACTCCCCGGAGGAAGGACGCGCAGACCTCTCCGTCCGCGGGGCAGACCGCCCCGGGAACTTGGCCGGGCGCCGCGGTGACTTGCGGCCTGGGAAAGACGACGGCCCGGGCGACGACTCGCCCGGGCCGCTCTCACCCGCGCCGTAGCGGGGTTCCGTCATTGTCAGTCCGCCGCCCGCACCACGATCCGGCGGTTCGGCTCGACGCCCTCGGACTCGCTCTGCACGCCCGGAATCGCGTTGACCACGTCGTGCACGCACTTGCGCTCGAACGCCGACATCGGCTCGAGGCGTACCGGGTCGCCGTGCTCCTTGACCTTCTCGACCGCGTTGCGGGCCACGGCCGCGAGCTCCTTGCGGCGGGACGCGCGGTAGCCGCCGATGTCGAGCAGCAGGCGCGAGGGCGACCCAGTCGCCCGGAAGATCGCCAGCCGCGTCAGCTCCTGCAGCGCCTCCAGCGTGGCGCCGCGCTGGCCGACGAGCGGCTGCAGCCGGCCACCGACCACCTCGACCATCGGGCGCCCGGCCGACACGAGCTCGTCGATGTCGCCGTCGTAGTCGAGGATGTCCAGCAGACCCTCGACGTAGTCGGCGGCGATCTCGCTCTGTCGGAACAGGTCACCCTCGGAGGTGACGGTCTCCGACTTCTTGGTCTCCTCGGCCGTCTCCTCCGGCGCGGAAGACTCGGTCGACTCGGCGGCGACCGAAGAGTCGGGAGTGCTGGTGTCGGTCACGGTCTCATCTCCGTACTCAATGTTTCCCGCGGCGGCACCCGCGGGGAGGTCTCGGTAAGGGGAGCGCTCGGGCGCCGTCACGACGTCCGAGCTGCGATCATCCCTTGGGTTTACTGGCGGGCCGTGCGCCCTTCTTCGGATTCACCGGTTTGGCGCCGGGCCGCGGCGCGAGCGACTTGGTGTCCACGACCGGGGTCTCGGGCTCGGCGGCCTGGGCCTTGTTGCGGCCGAACAGACCACCGCTGCGGCCGGGCTGAACCGGGCTCTTCGCAGCGGCGCCGGTGGCCTTCTTGGCCGGGGCACTCGACGGCTTCGCGGACGAGCCCGACTTGCCGGCCATCTGCGGCGGCGGGAACTTGCGGAGCACCCACTGCTGCTGGGCCAGGGTGAACAGGTTGTTCGTGACCCAGTAGATGATGACGCCGATCGGGAACAGCGAGCCCGACACGAGCAGCGACAGCGGAATGCCGTACAGCATCAGACGCTGGATCATCTTCTGCTGCGGGTCCTCGGCCCAGCCGGTCTTCAGGATCATCTGACGGCTGGTGGCGTACGTCGTCGTCATCATGATCAGGACCAGGATGCCGGCCACGACCTTGACCGTGACGCTGTTGGCGCCGAGCGCGGCCAGCTCCTGCGCCGTGGACCCGAACTTCGAGGCGAGCGGCGCATTGAACAGCGTCGCGTGGGTAGCGTCCTTGAACTCGGCGTCCGTCCACCCGTACAGCGTGGTCTGGGTGTTTCCGGGGTTCAGGCGGCGCAGCGTGTGGAAGAGACCGAGGAAGACGGGGATCTGCAAGAACATCGGAAGGCAGCCCATCAAAGGGTTGGCCTTCTCGGTCTTGTAGAGCTCCATCATCTCTTTCTGGAGCGTCTCGCGGTCACCCTTGTGCTTCTCCTGCAGGGCCTTGACCTTGGGCTGCAACGCCTGCATGGCCCGCTGGCTCTTGATCTGCTTGACGAAGACCGGGAAGAGGATGACGCGGACGGTCACCACCAGGAAGACGATGGCGAGGACCCAGTCCCAGCTGGTTCCGAGGAAGTTGTCGGGAATGCCGATGGCGTCCCACAAGTCGTGCCAGCGCAGGAGGATCCACGAAATGGCCGTGTAGATCCAGTCGAGGCTCAATTCAGGCTCCAGTCACATCGGCAGGACGGTGACGGATCGGGTCAGGCACCGGGTCGTACCCGCCAGGGTGGAAGGGGTGGCAGCGCAGGAGCCGCCATACGGTCAGCCCCGTCCCTCGTATCGCGCCGTGCTTCGCCAGCGCCTCCAACGAGTACGCGCTGCACGAGGGATAGAACCGACAGCGGGCCGGCAGCACCGGGCTCACATAACGACGGTACGCGACGACCATGGCGGTCAGCACACGGGCGAGCACGCTCATCGCTGCCGCCGGGGTCGGCGAGCGGCCGCCAGGGCCGCCTCGAGGTCGGCGCCGAGAGTCGCGAACGACGCCCCGGCCGCCGCGGGCAGGGCCCGCACCACCAGCATCGAGCCCTCCGGCAGATCGCCGAGCAGGGGCCGGACCAGGTGGCGGAGGCGGCGGCGGACCTTGTTGCGGACCACCGCGTTGCCCACCGCCTTGGATACGACGAAGCCGGCGCGCGCCGTGGAGGCTCGCACCGGCTCCTCGAGAAGCAGATGGACGACGACCGTGCCCCGGCCTGCCCGCCGGCCACCGCGAATGGTCGCGGCGAACTCGGCGCTACGCCGCATACGCTGCGCCGCGGCCAGCACGACTACCTGGGCAATTCCGGCCCCGCCAGCCGTCGGCTCAGGCCGACAGCTTGGCGCGGCCCTTGGAGCGGCGGCCGGCGAGGATGGCACGGCCGGCACGGGTGCGCATCCGCAGCCGGAAGCCGTGGGTCTTGGCGCGCCGGCGGTTGTTCGGCTGGTAGGTGCGCTTGCTCACGTCAAAACTCCGTCTTCACTACGAGACTCGAGAGGACGAACGTCCTAGGGGGCATCAGGCTGCAAGACGCCACCTTATCAGAACGCGGCGGAGCAACCGCTCGACCCTACGCAGGGCAGCGATGCAGGTCAACTATATCGTTCGTCGGCACGCCGACAGACGAGATCATCACCCGCGGCAGCTCGTCCTTCTGCGCGGGTAGTGAATCTTTTCGCGCTCGGGGGCGCCTGTCGAGCGGTGGGACAGTTGTAGCTTCGGCGAATTCGCTGTTAGCGTGCCCGTTTGCTGGTCATCAGCGCTGTGTGCATACCACGACGTAATCGGCCAAAACCGGACAAGCACGTGAATCGTTCGGCACGGTGAGCCTGTACAACCGCGCCGTCAGGCTCCGGTAAGTCTGCCGACCGTCCGGCCGGGGAGCGACCGCCGGCGAGTGCACAGGTTGTGGATAACCTGTGGACAACCGGTGGCGTCAAGCGTGTTCAGCACGTTAAATGTGGTGCTGGATTGGGGGGAGCCGTCGGACGCCTGGAAAACCAGGCGGCGGCGGGGCAAAGGCGGTAAGCCGGACAAGGTCCACCGGGGGTCGGTGGCGATGGGGGTGGCGCGGCG
>NZ_CP192039.1:0-22204 GCF_050951115.1 Actinoplanes sp. CA-030573
ATGACCGCCATCGTCCGCACCGCCGAGCCCGCGAACGCCCGGCCCGATCTGCTCTACCGCCGCGTCACCGGCACGCCGGGCGAGGTGGAGACCACCCTCGGCATGGTCCGCGCCAGCGGCCACCTGGTCGCCGCGAGCGCCCCGGCCGCCGTCCACGGCGACCTGCACCGGGTAACGACCGTGGTCACCCTGCGCCGGGTCCCGCTGGCCGACGTCGTGCCGGCGCAACCCACCTTCGCCCGTCGCATGGTCAAGCCCGCGATCATCACCGGCAGCATCCTCGGTGCGCTCGGTGGGCTCGGCTACCTGCTCTACTCGCTCGTCAGCGCCACGGTCCGGGCGGCCTCGGCCGTCTCCCCGGTCGCGATCGGCTTCTTCGTGATCGTCGCTGGCGCCCTGGTCCTCTCGGCCCTCGCCCGGCGCAAGGCCACCGGGTGCTCCGGGCTCCACTGCGGAGGCTGCAAGGGCCATTGAGCGAATTCCGGCGCGCGCTGCGGTGTGTCGCCGTGACGGAGGCGTCTCGACCGAGAAAGGTAATCGGCGGAACCCCAGGAAATGGCGAAGGCCCGGTGCTACCAACACCAGGCCCTCCGCACCGGGGTTCCGCTGATCCATCTGCGAGAAGAAGGCGGTAACCCGGATGCCTGCCACCAGGCTAGCCGACGCTGTGCTGTCTGCGCACGTCTCCCCGCCCCTCGACACGCCCCTACGTGCGGAGCAAGTTAAAAGGGATCTAGCAGATACGGCGTCGGTCGCCGTGCTGTCGGTCGAGCTGAGGGGCGCCGAGCAAGCTAGGAATGAGGTCACCTTTGACCTCGGCGAGCTGTGGCGCCCGCGCTTCCCGACGCCCGAAAAACTGACGCATGTCGCTTCGTGCTTTGACGCCGTGGCGCCCTGGGCAGGCGAGGAAGGCCCCCGGCCCCGGATCATCCTGGCGGCCGGATCGCTGGCCGTGTCCTGGCCCGACCTGGCCCGGCGCGAGCGCACCCAGGAACGGGCCCTGATCGCCCGCCAGAAGACCGTCGACCAGGTGGCGGGCTACCTCGCCCGGGGCGAAGAGGAGCCGGAGCAGGACCCCTCCCGGGAGATCACCGAATGGTCGCGCAAGAGCCGCGCCAACATGGTCCGGGCCCTGTGCGAGCTCGACTACCGGCCGCTGCTGGCCGACCCCACCCGGCTGCCCGCGATGGTCACCCTGACCTACCCCGGCGAGTGGCTAGAGGTCGCCCCGGACGGCAAGACCGTCAAGCGCCACCTGCAGGCGCTGCGGAAGCGCTTCGTCAAGGCGTGGGGCCGAGACCTGCACGCGGTGTGGAAGCTCGAATTCCAGGGTCGGGGCGCCCCGCACTTCCACCTGCTCATGGTGCCCCCGCACGGGACGGCGCGGACCCCTGGCAAGCGCGCCCGGAAAGCGGCGTGGGTCGGCGCGGGGCTCCCCTTCCGGGCGTGGCTGAGCGCCGTCTGGGTCGACATCGTGGACCACCCCGACCCTGAGCAGCGGCGCCGCCACGGGCTCGCCGGTACCGGCGTCGACTTCGCGGAGGGCCTGCGGGCCAGCGACCCCAAGCGCGTCGCCGTGTACTTCACCAAGCACGGCGCCTTCCGCTCGAAGGAGTACCAGAACAGCGTGCCCGAGCCCTGGCAGGCCCCCGGCAAGGGCCCCGGGCGGTTCTGGGGCTACTGGGGTCTGCGGCGGCTCACCGTGGCGGTAGAGGTCACCCCCGACCAGGCGGCATGGGCCGCGCGGATCGTCCGGCGGTGGGCCCGCGCCCAGGGCACGACACGAGAGGTCACGGTCACCCGTACTCGAGGCGGCGCGATCCGCAGCGAACTGGCCCCGGTCGTCGGTTTGGCCGGCGCACAGACGGTGGAGGCCCGCAAGCCCTCCCGGCGCTCGGTCCGGCGCCGCGTCCGGCGGCTCGGCAACGGCCGCGGCTTCGTCAGCGTGAACGACGGTGCCTCCTTCGGTGGGCAGCTCGCCCGCGCCCTGGAAGCGGTCCACCCCACGGCGCTCCGGCTCGACGGCGAGCCCTGCGAGCCACCACCAGGATATGAAAACGATCAGTAGATCAGTACTTCAGTAGATCAGTAGATGCGGGTAGACTGGGGACATGACCGAATTGACCCACCGTCAGCTCGAAGCGATCTCGGACGCGGCGCTCCGCTTCGTCGACTCGCTCACCAGCGCTGACGCCCGTGACCTGCTGGAAGGCCGTAAGCACCTGGTCCTGGTAGACGTGCCCGGCGCCGAGCCCGCCCCGATCTACGAGCGTCCGTGCGGGTGCCGGACCGAGGAGGGCGTCTTCATGCCTTGCGCGGACCACCAGATCAGTGACCTCGGCCAGCCGTACGGCGAGGAGGCCGACAGATGATCGTGATCGTGGTCGCCAACCTCAAGGGCGGCGTGCTCAAGACCACCTCGACCGGCTTCCTCTGTCAGGCGTTCCACGAGAGCGGCCTCCGTGTGCTCGGGGTCGACGCTGACGGCGAGAACAAGAGCCTCCAGGCGTGGCAGGCCGACGCTGACCTCCCCTGGCCGGTCGTTGGCATGGCCGTCAGCAACATCCACAAGACGCTCCCCGGCGTTGCGGGTGACCTGTACGACGTGGCCGTGATCGACACCCCGCCCATGCAGGCCCAGCGCGGGACTGTCGTCAGCGCGCTCCGGCTGGCCACCCACGTCATGATCCCGATGGCGCCCACCCCGATCGAGTTCGACCGGCTGATCGAGGTCCGCAAGGTCCTCAACGACGCCACCGACCTGCGGCCGGACGGTATCCCGCCCGCCACGGCGATCATGCTCAACCGGACCACCCGCAAGGCCACGCCGCAGATCGTCTACCGGCAGCTCTGCGAAGAGGCCGGGTGGACCGTGCTCGACGCCATCGTGGGCACCGGACAGCTCTACACCCAAGCGTGGGGCAGCCCGATCCGCCGAGCCTCGAAGACCCCCTTCGGCGACGCGGCGAACGAGCTGCTCGACCTCGAACCCGAGAAGGTGACGGCATGACCGGCAAGACCCGCGCCGAGGAGCTCCGCGAGAAGGCCGCGCGGCTCCAGCGCCAGCAGGCAGCGGCGCACGACCAGACGGCGGCCGGCACCCACCCCGGGCACGACCAGGCGGCGGCCGAGCCCGTGCTGGCCAAACCGGTCCGGTCAACCCTGGACCTGCCCCCGGCGGTGCACCGCGACCTTCAGCGCTGGCTCGGGGAGTCCGCCGTCCGGCTCGGCAAGGCCCGGCTGACCAAGCAAGACGTGCTGGAAGCCCTGGTCAAGCGGCTGTTGGTCGACGAGACCCTGACCAAGCTCATCCTCGCTGACCTCAAGGAAGGTCAGTAGATCAGTACATCAGTAGATGCGGAGGGAACATGGCAAGTGCACAGTCACGGGGTGACCTGGAGATCGGCGTGTGGGCCCGGCACATCGACCACCCCGGTACGAGCGGGCGGGTCATCGACCTGACCGACACCAAGGTCCGGCTCGACTTCACCCTGACCGGCGGCGGCCGGGTCTGGTACCCGCAGCGGGACGTGATCGTCCCCGACCCCCTGACCGATGGTGAGCGCGAGCGCGCGGGCCTGCGTACCGGCAACCACGCGGGGTGGGCAGGCCAGCACCTGATCAACGCCACGGTGCGGGTCAAGGACCACCTGGTCGCGGAGAAGGGCCTTCCGGCGACGTACGGGACGGTCGTGGGCGAGACGGAGAGCAAGGCTCACGTGAGCTGGCCGGGCATCAGCGGCATGTCCTGGGTCGAGAAGCGGGACCTGTTGGTACTCGGCTGATCTTGCATCGGTGCACCATATGAAGCTGATCAGTACATCAGTACTTCAGTAGATCAGTACCTACTGATACACTGATTGCAGAGGGAAGGGGAGAAGATGACCGAGACGCAGGAACCGATCCGGACCTTCGACGAGGCGTACAGGGCTGGCGCCTACGGGCTGGCGCGCCGCTGGGCTGACGCGGCTGGCGAGGTCGATCGGACCGCCGACGGAGAGCTCGAACAGATCGCGATCATGTCCGCTCTCGCCCACTGGCTGACCAACTGGCGACCGATTCACATCCACCGTGCGGCCCTCGCCGGCGCCGACCTGGCCTCGATCACCTTCGCCATGGGCGGGCTTCAGGACACGATGCGGACCGCCTGGAAGGAGTGGGCCAAGGGACAGCGCGAGCTGTACGACCTGTACGACGAGCCCGGGAAGACCCGTCTCGGCATTCCCCCGGCGGAGTACGACCAGGTCGTTGCGGTGCTCTGGCCCACCGAAGGAGGTCAGTAGGTCAGTACTTCAGTAGCCACGTGTGGCGCTCAGCCGTGGGAGATCGGGAACGGGGCCGGTCTCGCGCGGTGACCGCCAGAACGGCGGCACGGGCGGCCTCCCCGCCTTGGACAGCAACAGGAGGCCACCCGTCACTCCCTCACAAGGAGCGACCCCATCATGGCACGGAGCACCTCCACCAACCCCGCCGGAAGCACTCAGACAGCCTCGGGCCGCGTCATCGCGGACGGCCGCCCGGTGCACGACTCCGCCCGTGGGCACCTGATGCCCGCCGGTCACGAGACTGCCTCGGCCCCCGACCACCTGGCCTCCCGTCACGGGCAGGCCGGACACCAGGGTCGGTGATGCGAGACCCGCGACCGGGCGAGGAGATGTACCTCGTCCCCAACCGCCCGGCCGCGCCGTCCGCAGCGTACGCACAACCCAAGGTCACGATCGTGCACTACATGGGCGCCCGCGCCGTGGTCCGGCTGCCCGACGGCCGCGAGATCGAGACCGACAGCCGCAACCTCGCCGACGAACGGCATGGCGACCGGGACCGCCCGAAGAACATCAAGATCCGGCCGAAGCTGCCGGACGGGTGCGAAGAGATCGCCCTCTGGTGATCAGTACATCAGTAGATCAGTACAACCGCAGACAGGCGGCCTCCGGTGATAACGACTCCCGGGGGCCGTTCTGCGTGCTCAGTGGCAGTGCGCGGCCAGCACGTACCCGCCACACCAGGCCGGAGCGTGCACGACGGACACCCGCCAGCCGTCATCCTCGCGGGTCTCGATCCGCCACTGGTATGCCTGGCTCCGGTACATCTGCAAGCGGCCGTTCTCGTCCGTCTGCGCCCAGCTCGCCGCAACGTCGGTAGTCACCTCGGCCCGGTGATCGTGGATCGGTCCGACGGTCAAGGTGCCGAAGTCCAGCTTTGCCGGCGGAGGGTCGGTGCCGGTCATCTCGGCCCGGTACGCCTTCCACTGCTCGAGGAGCTCGCCCTGGTGCTCGTCATCCAGCAGCGCCAGCAGGCCCTCCTCCTGGCCGTACCCGAGCGCCATCAGGTACGAGTTCGCCGCCGCGTCCGGCGACACCTCCCCACGCCCGGCCTCGATCGTCGTCCGCAGGAACCACACGACCGGCACGCCGAGCACTCCCCCACCGCAGCAGCACAGCAGCAGCGGCGCCAGCACGAACGTCACGTAGCGGCGCCGGACTGTCCACCCGGACAGCCGGGTGAGCCTTCGGGCTTCCCACGCGTCGTAGCGCTCGCTCAGCCGCGCGGCACGGTCGCGCCAGCCTGATCCCCTCCCCGTGATCACCTCGCCACGGTACGCCCGTGCGTCGATCAGCCATCCCGGATATCAGTAGATCAGTACATCAGTAGAGATCGGGGACGGCAGCACTCGCGAAGGTGGTACGGCCGCGCCACGGCACCCAGGTCCCATAACGGTGAGCCTTTGACCTAAACCCCAGGTCGGCAGCCACCCGGACCCGGGACGCTCGGCCTCGCCCCACCGCCAGACCCCACCCCCTCATCGGTGCCAGATCTTGACGTCAACCGCGACGGCATACCCAGACCCGGCAGGGGGTTGAACGCGCGCGACGTCACACCTGGAGCGTCCCCCTGGTTGATGTGTTGACCTTCAAGGCCACCCCTCGGAGCGGTCCCGCGCCCTGCGGGCGCGGGACGGTGGGGCCCCTCTGGGGTGCCGTCCCGCTGCATGCCCGCGATCTTGGGAGCGGGACCGCCAACCGCAACCCCCACGCTGGGCTTGTTATATGCGCCAAAACTGGCCCTACATCAACAACAAGGGAGCCCCTGCCCGGAAAAGACCAGGTCAGGGGCTCCCTTGCGTGCGCCGAGGTGGATCAGGCTCGCGTCTCGGCCGTGATCCACTCTAGGAAGGGCGGCCACCCGCCGGTGATCGGCAGCACGACCAGCTCGGGCACCTCGTAGCTGTGCCGCGCCGGAAGCCAGGCCACCAGGTCGGGGACCTTGTCGGCCGCAGTCTTGATCGAGAGTTGCCACTCGGGCTCGTCGTGAACGTCGCCTCTCCAGCGGTAGACGGCTCTGACCTGCGCGGACACCTGCACCGACGCGGCTAGCCGAGCGTCGACCAGGGCGTGAGCGAGGCTGAGGGCTTCGCTCTCGGTCGGTGCGGTGCTCAGGACCAGGACGTGCTCAGTGGGCATTGGCGTCTTCCTCGGGGAGCTTCCCCGGGTGGCCCTGCCCAGTGATCACCCGGTAGTACATGCCGTTGCCCTGGCGGATGGCGCGTGACTCGTTGTCGAGGGCTCGCGCTGCCTGCTCAAGGGCCGCATTCCAGCCAGGCTGAGGCTCGTCGGGGAGCTTGAGTCCGATCACGAGCTGGCTCGCTTGCTGCCAGATCGCGGCTTCGCCGTCGGGGTCGTAGCGGTCGCTCATGTCGAGACCTTCCGTGATCGAGGGGTAGAACATCGTGCCGGCGGGACGCTGGTAGAGGGCGCCGGACCCTCGTGTGTAGGGGTGGCCGTTGTCGTCGATGGTCCGGACCAGGGTGTTCATGCGGGTGAAGCCGCGGGCTTCGTAGTAGCGCTGAAGGGGTCGGTTCCGGCGGTGGCAGTCGAGCCGCAGCCAGTCATGACCGGCGGCGAGAGCCCGCGAGCTGGCCCAATCGAGGATGCGGGTTCCGAGGTCCCGCCCGGCCCAGCTCCGCAGCACCGCCATGCGGAAGATGTAGAGCGCAGCGTGAGGGCCGTCGGGCCACCCGTCGGCATAGTCGGGATCGGCTCTGGTGGAGACGCTGAACGTGGCGACGGGTTCTCCGGCGACGTGAACGAGCCAGCTTTCGCCAGCCTCGACGTACCTGCCGATCCGAGCGGAGCGCCAGTCGTCTACGCCACCGAACCGGGCAGGCCACTGCTCGATGCCCTGATCTTGGAGCCAGCGCGCCGCGTCGTCCAAGATCTGTAGGACGGTCGGGAGGTCGTCAGCCTTGGCCTGCTCGAATGTGAGGAGCACTTTAAGCCTCCGGGATCTTGTCGGCAGCGGGGCGCTGGCTCGGTACATCGAGCGTGTAGCGCAGCCTCTGGCGGTCGCCAGCGAACACCGAGATCAGTACCCGGACGCGGCGGCCGGACGCATCGACGCCTACGCGTGCGTGCTGTCCGACCGGCGTGCCGGGCTGCACGGCGAGGAGATCGGCCTCTTCAGGCGTGGGCATGCGGGCCTGGATGTCGTCTTCGTAGCGAACCTGGCGGAAGCCGAGGGCCCGGTAGATGCCGCCGGGGTAGACGACGCTCGACTCCTCCATGAGCGGCGCCACGCCGTCGATCTCTAGGCGGGCGATGTCGACAGGAGTCCACGTGTCAGCGATCATGGCGAGCTGCTCGGGTACCTCCGGCTTCGAGATGTAGCGGAGGCGGCGCCGTCGGATGAGCCTGGTCCCCGGCTTGCACCCGAGGTAGAGCGCTACCTGGTCGGGCGCGGCAAGCTCGGCCACGCCAGCGACCACCTGGCGGGTGTTCCAGCCTTCGGAGTGAGCGTCGGCCTCCCACTGGTCAACGAAGTTCACGGGGTCATCGACGTAGGCCCCTAGCTCGAACTTCGTCAGGTTCCAGGAGATCAGCTCCCGGCGCCGGACGTGCCGGCCGAGACTACCGGCGCCGCCGGTGATCAGCCCGTCCTGCTCAAGCCGCGTGATCGCGGTCCGGATCGTGGCGCGCGAAAAGCCGTACCGGGCCGCAAGGTCCAGTTCGGTCGGCACGCGGTCACCCGGGCAGAGTTTCTCCTGGTCAATCTCCCTCCGGAGGTCGTCATAGACGATCTCCCAGCGGGGTCGGCTCCCGGCCATCCTCACCTCCTCCAAAACTTTGTTCGTACAGATCGTACATACCCCTTGCGGTCCGCGTCACTCTGTACGTACAGTACTGACAGACCGGTCATTGATGTTGACCGAAGGAGCAAGGGCCGGAGTGCCCGGGAGGAGATCCCAGATGTTCACCCTGTTCAAGATCAACCAGGTGGCCACGTTCCAGGGCATCGCCTTCCTGTCCTGCGACCCCAAGCGCGCGTTCGGGTCCGACCGGCAGGAGATGACCAAGGGCCCGAACCCCCTGCCGAAGTTCGAGGTTCAGGTGGTCGCGATGACCCGGGACCAGTTCGGCCGCCCGCAGAACGAGGTGCTCCGGGTGGGCATCGCTTCGGCCACGGACCCGGCGAAGGGCCTCATGCCGTACACGCCCGTCGACCTGGTCAACTTCGAGATCGGCGTGATGGAGAAGACCAAGAAGAACCCCGAGACGGGAGAGGAGAAGGTGATCGGGGTTCAGGTCTGGTACCGGGCGGAGGCGGTCCGTGCTCTCGCCGCTGCGCCCGCCGGAAAAGCAGCCTAGAAAGGGGCTGAGAAATGGCAACAGCGACGGCCACGCCATTGCGACCGGCGCGAGGCTCGAACTTCACGAGTAAGAGCGAGCGCAAGCGCATCCGTAAGGGCATGATCCGCGCGTACGTGTCCAACAAGGTCGCCGACGCCAGGGTGGGGGCGGCCAACCGCGCCGACTTCTACCGGCGCTTGCGGCAGATGAAACAGCGTCGCATCGACATCGCCCGCGCCATGGCGGTGCTGGCCGGAATGGTCGAGGCGGCTTCCAGCAAGGCCGGTACCCTCCCGGCGCTGATCGACAACATCAACGCCAAGACCCCCGCGCAGAAGAAGACCGTCAACGAGCTGTACGCCTCCGTTGACGAGACCGTGTCGGCAGGCCACGCGGCTGCCAAGTCCACCTCGGCCGCCTCGGACGAGATGGGCGCGTTCGCCAAGCGCCGGATCTACTACTCCGAATCGAGGCCCTGACCATGGCGACGCTGATCCGCAACGTGAGCCGGGACCTGGGTCACCGGCTGGAGGAGATCGACGCTCAGGTGGACAAGGTCCAGCGCCTGATCGAGGGCGCTTCCCGCGATGACGTGGAGCTGGCCGGAGGGCTCGCCACCACGGAACCGCTGACCACCGTCCAGAAAAAGCTCGTCGCTTTCGAGGCGGGCATCGAGTCCCTCGCGCGGGACCTTCGCGCGGCCGTCGCCACCCTCGGCGACGCGGTCTAAGCACCAATTCGCAATTCCCGGGAATAGCAGGGGCCGTCCGGAACGGCAATTCTGCGGCGGCCCCCTGCTGCCCTAAATCCTGGCTCGAATGCCACACGCGAAAGGAGGCGAACCGACGTGTTCACCATTCTTGACTTCCTGTTCGGACTGATCGGGAAGGCACTCGTGTGGCTCGCCAAAATGCTGACCAAGCTCCTCTGGCGCTTCCTCGTGATCGCCGTGTGCCACCCCCGCACCACGGCTGCGATCGCCATCACCACGGCGATCGTGACGCACGTCGGGTGGGAGGTGCTCGCCACGGCGGCCGTCGTCGTGATCACTGCCGCGTCGACCTGGCGCGCCGCGCACCCGGCCTCCTACAACGCCTCGGCGGGCATGCTGCTGCGCACCTGGTGGCGCCGCTGGTGGGCGTACCGGCGGGTCTGGGTCAAGGTGTGCACCCGGTGCGCCCTGGCGATCGAGGAGAACGACAAGGTTCTCCTGCCCAAGCTGGTCAAGGTCGCGACCACCCCGTACTGGGACCGGCTGACCGTACGCGGCCAGATCGGGCAGGAGCTGCGCGACTTCCGCGACGTGTCGGAGCGCCTGCGCACCGCCTTCGGGGCCAAGCGGGCGGCCGTCCGTGAGCTGCGTCCCCGGGTCTACCGGCTCGACTTCATGCGCCGTGACCCACTGGTGGAGACGGTGCCGGCCACCCCGATCCCGAAGACCGTCGAAGAGATCGACTTCCGGCGGGTGCCGGTCGGCCGCGACGAGTTCGGCGACCCCTACACGGTGAGCCTCCTCGGCGGGCACACCTCGCTGGCGGGCTCCACGGGCGCCGGTAAGGCCGGACTCCAGTGGAATGTCTGGCGCTACCTGGCCCCCGCGATCGTCGCCGGATGGGTCCGCCCGGTCGGCATCGACCCCAAGGGCAAGGAGCTGCGGCAGATGCTGCCGGTCTTCGCCAAGGGCGACTACGCCGGGGCCGACCCTGACGACGTGGTGGAGCTGCTGACCCGGCTCGTGGCCGAGATGAACGAGACCAACGAGCGCGAGGGCGCCGCCGGAGAGCGGGACTTCAAGCCCGGCCCCGGACGGCCCCTGACCCTGATCGACATCGACGAGTTGGCGCCGCTGCTGCGGTACTGGTCGCGCTCGATCCGGGCCAAGATCGAAGACCTGTTGGGGCTGCTGCTCACCCAGGGTCGCGCGGCCGGATTCATCGTGATCGGCAACATCCAGGAGCCCACCAAGGACACCTTCACGATCCGGGACCTGTTCACGCGGCGGCTCGCGCTGCGGCTGCCGACCGAGAGCCACACCGACGCGGCCCTGATCGAAGACGCGGTGGAGTACGGCGCGGCCTGCCACCAGATCTCCGAGACCACCCCGGGCGTGCTCTTCAGCCTGCAAGACGGCGCCAGCACCACCATCCGCGCCCGGCTCGGCTTCGTGGAAGACCACCACATCGCCGAGTTCGTGACCTACGTCCAGTCGCACCGCAACGTGATCGACCTCGACACCCGGCGCGCTGGCGCCGAGGGAAAGGCGGCATGACATGCGCCTCCTCCTGGCCCTGGCCGTCGCCCTGGTCGCGCTCCTCGCGGCTGGCTGGTGGGGACTGCCGCTGCTGGCCAGCCACGCCCCCGCCCTGATCGGGCTCCTCGGTGTCGGCCTGCTGGTCGTCGCCCGCCTCTGGCCCTCCAAGCCCAAGTGCGAGGGCCACCACTGCTCCGGCTGCCGGAACCACTGAAGGGAGAACCACGATGACCGCCATCGTCCGCACCGCCGAGCCCGCGAACGCCCGGCCCGATCTGCTCTACCGCCGCGTCACCGGCACGCCGGGCGAGGTGGAGACCACCCTCGGCATGGTCCGCGCCAGCGGCCACCTGGTCGCCGCGAGCGCCCCGGCCGCCGTCCACGGCGACCTGCACCGGGTAACGACCGTGGTCACCCTGCGCCGGGTCCCGCTGGCCGACGTCGTGCCGGCGCAACCCACCTTCGCCCGTCGCATGGTCAAGCCCGCGATCATCACCGGCAGCATCCTCGGTGCGCTCGGTGGGCTCGGCTACCTGCTCTACTCGCTCGTCAGCGCCACGGTCCGGGCGGCCTCGGCCGTCTCCCCGGTCGCGATCGGCTTCTTCGTGATCGTCGCTGGCGCCCTGGTCCTCTCGGCCCTCGCCCGGCGCAAGGCCACCGGGTGCTCCGGGCTCCACTGCGGAGGCTGCAAGGGCCATTGAGCGAATTCCGGCGCGCGCTGCGGTGTGTCGCCGTGACGGAGGCGTCTCGACCGAGAAAGGTAATCGGCGGAACCCCAGGAAATGGCGAAGGCCCGGTGCTACCAACACCAGGCCCTCCGCACCGGGGTTCCGCTGATCCATCTGCGAGAAGAAGGCGGTAACCCGGATGCCTGCCACCAGGCTAGCCGACGCTGTGCTGTCTGCGCACGTCTCCCCGCCCCTCGACACGCCCCTACGTGCGGAGCAAGTTAAAAGGGATCTAGCAGATACGGCGTCGGTCGCCGTGCTGTCGGTCGAGCTGAGGGGCGCCGAGCAAGCTAGGAATGAGGTCACCTTTGACCTCGGCGAGCTGTGGCGCCCGCGCTTCCCGACGCCCGAAAAACTGACGCATGTCGCTTCGTGCTTTGACGCCGTGGCGCCCTGGGCAGGCGAGGAAGGCCCCCGGCCCCGGATCATCCTGGCGGCCGGATCGCTGGCCGTGTCCTGGCCCGACCTGGCCCGGCGCGAGCGCACCCAGGAACGGGCCCTGATCGCCCGCCAGAAGACCGTCGACCAGGTGGCGGGCTACCTCGCCCGGGGCGAAGAGGAGCCGGAGCAGGACCCCTCCCGGGAGATCACCGAATGGTCGCGCAAGAGCCGCGCCAACATGGTCCGGGCCCTGTGCGAGCTCGACTACCGGCCGCTGCTGGCCGACCCCACCCGGCTGCCCGCGATGGTCACCCTGACCTACCCCGGCGAGTGGCTAGAGGTCGCCCCGGACGGCAAGACCGTCAAGCGCCACCTGCAGGCGCTGCGGAAGCGCTTCGTCAAGGCGTGGGGCCGAGACCTGCACGCGGTGTGGAAGCTCGAATTCCAGGGTCGGGGCGCCCCGCACTTCCACCTGCTCATGGTGCCCCCGCACGGGACGGCGCGGACCCCTGGCAAGCGCGCCCGGAAAGCGGCGTGGGTCGGCGCGGGGCTCCCCTTCCGGGCGTGGCTGAGCGCCGTCTGGGTCGACATCGTGGACCACCCCGACCCTGAGCAGCGGCGCCGCCACGGGCTCGCCGGTACCGGCGTCGACTTCGCGGAGGGCCTGCGGGCCAGCGACCCCAAGCGCGTCGCCGTGTACTTCACCAAGCACGGCGCCTTCCGCTCGAAGGAGTACCAGAACAGCGTGCCCGAGCCCTGGCAGGCCCCCGGCAAGGGCCCCGGGCGGTTCTGGGGCTACTGGGGTCTGCGGCGGCTCACCGTGGCGGTAGAGGTCACCCCCGACCAGGCGGCATGGGCCGCGCGGATCGTCCGGCGGTGGGCCCGCGCCCAGGGCACGACACGAGAGGTCACGGTCACCCGTACTCGAGGCGGCGCGATCCGCAGCGAACTGGCCCCGGTCGTCGGTTTGGCCGGCGCACAGACGGTGGAGGCCCGCAAGCCCTCCCGGCGCTCGGTCCGGCGCCGCGTCCGGCGGCTCGGCAACGGCCGCGGCTTCGTCAGCGTGAACGACGGTGCCTCCTTCGGTGGGCAGCTCGCCCGCGCCCTGGAAGCGGTCCACCCCACGGCGCTCCGGCTCGACGGCGAGCCCTGCGAGCCACCACCAGGATATGAAAACGATCAGTAGATCAGTACTTCAGTAGATCAGTAGATGCGGGTAGACTGGGGACATGACCGAATTGACCCACCGTCAGCTCGAAGCGATCTCGGACGCGGCGCTCCGCTTCGTCGACTCGCTCACCAGCGCTGACGCCCGTGACCTGCTGGAAGGCCGTAAGCACCTGGTCCTGGTAGACGTGCCCGGCGCCGAGCCCGCCCCGATCTACGAGCGTCCGTGCGGGTGCCGGACCGAGGAGGGCGTCTTCATGCCTTGCGCGGACCACCAGATCAGTGACCTCGGCCAGCCGTACGGCGAGGAGGCCGACAGATGATCGTGATCGTGGTCGCCAACCTCAAGGGCGGCGTGCTCAAGACCACCTCGACCGGCTTCCTCTGTCAGGCGTTCCACGAGAGCGGCCTCCGTGTGCTCGGGGTCGACGCTGACGGCGAGAACAAGAGCCTCCAGGCGTGGCAGGCCGACGCTGACCTCCCCTGGCCGGTCGTTGGCATGGCCGTCAGCAACATCCACAAGACGCTCCCCGGCGTTGCGGGTGACCTGTACGACGTGGCCGTGATCGACACCCCGCCCATGCAGGCCCAGCGCGGGACTGTCGTCAGCGCGCTCCGGCTGGCCACCCACGTCATGATCCCGATGGCGCCCACCCCGATCGAGTTCGACCGGCTGATCGAGGTCCGCAAGGTCCTCAACGACGCCACCGACCTGCGGCCGGACGGTATCCCGCCCGCCACGGCGATCATGCTCAACCGGACCACCCGCAAGGCCACGCCGCAGATCGTCTACCGGCAGCTCTGCGAAGAGGCCGGGTGGACCGTGCTCGACGCCATCGTGGGCACCGGACAGCTCTACACCCAAGCGTGGGGCAGCCCGATCCGCCGAGCCTCGAAGACCCCCTTCGGCGACGCGGCGAACGAGCTGCTCGACCTCGAACCCGAGAAGGTGACGGCATGACCGGCAAGACCCGCGCCGAGGAGCTCCGCGAGAAGGCCGCGCGGCTCCAGCGCCAGCAGGCAGCGGCGCACGACCAGACGGCGGCCGGCACCCACCCCGGGCACGACCAGGCGGCGGCCGAGCCCGTGCTGGCCAAACCGGTCCGGTCAACCCTGGACCTGCCCCCGGCGGTGCACCGCGACCTTCAGCGCTGGCTCGGGGAGTCCGCCGTCCGGCTCGGCAAGGCCCGGCTGACCAAGCAAGACGTGCTGGAAGCCCTGGTCAAGCGGCTGTTGGTCGACGAGACCCTGACCAAGCTCATCCTCGCTGACCTCAAGGAAGGTCAGTAGATCAGTACATCAGTAGATGCGGAGGGAACATGGCAAGTGCACAGTCACGGGGTGACCTGGAGATCGGCGTGTGGGCCCGGCACATCGACCACCCCGGTACGAGCGGGCGGGTCATCGACCTGACCGACACCAAGGTCCGGCTCGACTTCACCCTGACCGGCGGCGGCCGGGTCTGGTACCCGCAGCGGGACGTGATCGTCCCCGACCCCCTGACCGATGGTGAGCGCGAGCGCGCGGGCCTGCGTACCGGCAACCACGCGGGGTGGGCAGGCCAGCACCTGATCAACGCCACGGTGCGGGTCAAGGACCACCTGGTCGCGGAGAAGGGCCTTCCGGCGACGTACGGGACGGTCGTGGGCGAGACGGAGAGCAAGGCTCACGTGAGCTGGCCGGGCATCAGCGGCATGTCCTGGGTCGAGAAGCGGGACCTGTTGGTACTCGGCTGATCTTGCATCGGTGCACCATATGAAGCTGATCAGTACATCAGTACTTCAGTAGATCAGTACCTACTGATACACTGATTGCAGAGGGAAGGGGAGAAGATGACCGAGACGCAGGAACCGATCCGGACCTTCGACGAGGCGTACAGGGCTGGCGCCTACGGGCTGGCGCGCCGCTGGGCTGACGCGGCTGGCGAGGTCGATCGGACCGCCGACGGAGAGCTCGAACAGATCGCGATCATGTCCGCTCTCGCCCACTGGCTGACCAACTGGCGACCGATTCACATCCACCGTGCGGCCCTCGCCGGCGCCGACCTGGCCTCGATCACCTTCGCCATGGGCGGGCTTCAGGACACGATGCGGACCGCCTGGAAGGAGTGGGCCAAGGGACAGCGCGAGCTGTACGACCTGTACGACGAGCCCGGGAAGACCCGTCTCGGCATTCCCCCGGCGGAGTACGACCAGGTCGTTGCGGTGCTCTGGCCCACCGAAGGAGGTCAGTAGGTCAGTACTTCAGTAGCCACGTGTGGCGCTCAGCCGTGGGAGATCGGGAACGGGGCCGGTCTCGCGCGGTGACCGCCAGAACGGCGGCACGGGCGGCCTCCCCGCCTTGGACAGCAACAGGAGGCCACCCGTCACTCCCTCACAAGGAGCGACCCCATCATGGCACGGAGCACCTCCACCAACCCCGCCGGAAGCACTCAGACAGCCTCGGGCCGCGTCATCGCGGACGGCCGCCCGGTGCACGACTCCGCCCGTGGGCACCTGATGCCCGCCGGTCACGAGACTGCCTCGGCCCCCGACCACCTGGCCTCCCGTCACGGGCAGGCCGGACACCAGGGTCGGTGATGCGAGACCCGCGACCGGGCGAGGAGATGTACCTCGTCCCCAACCGCCCGGCCGCGCCGTCCGCAGCGTACGCACAACCCAAGGTCACGATCGTGCACTACATGGGCGCCCGCGCCGTGGTCCGGCTGCCCGACGGCCGCGAGATCGAGACCGACAGCCGCAACCTCGCCGACGAACGGCATGGCGACCGGGACCGCCCGAAGAACATCAAGATCCGGCCGAAGCTGCCGGACGGGTGCGAAGAGATCGCCCTCTGGTGATCAGTACATCAGTAGATCAGTACAACCGCAGACAGGCGGCCTCCGGTGATAACGACTCCCGGGGGCCGTTCTGCGTGCTCAGTGGCAGTGCGCGGCCAGCACGTACCCGCCACACCAGGCCGGAGCGTGCACGACGGACACCCGCCAGCCGTCATCCTCGCGGGTCTCGATCCGCCACTGGTATGCCTGGCTCCGGTACATCTGCAAGCGGCCGTTCTCGTCCGTCTGCGCCCAGCTCGCCGCAACGTCGGTAGTCACCTCGGCCCGGTGATCGTGGATCGGTCCGACGGTCAAGGTGCCGAAGTCCAGCTTTGCCGGCGGAGGGTCGGTGCCGGTCATCTCGGCCCGGTACGCCTTCCACTGCTCGAGGAGCTCGCCCTGGTGCTCGTCATCCAGCAGCGCCAGCAGGCCCTCCTCCTGGCCGTACCCGAGCGCCATCAGGTACGAGTTCGCCGCCGCGTCCGGCGACACCTCCCCACGCCCGGCCTCGATCGTCGTCCGCAGGAACCACACGACCGGCACGCCGAGCACTCCCCCACCGCAGCAGCACAGCAGCAGCGGCGCCAGCACGAACGTCACGTAGCGGCGCCGGACTGTCCACCCGGACAGCCGGGTGAGCCTTCGGGCTTCCCACGCGTCGTAGCGCTCGCTCAGCCGCGCGGCACGGTCGCGCCAGCCTGATCCCCTCCCCGTGATCACCTCGCCACGGTACGCCCGTGCGTCGATCAGCCATCCCGGATATCAGTAGATCAGTACATCAGTAGAGATCGGGGACGGCAGCACTCGCGAAGGTGGTACGGCCGCGCCACGGCACCCAGGTCCCATAACGGTGAGCCTTTGACCTAAACCCCAGGTCGGCAGCCACCCGGACCCGGGACGCTCGGCCTCGCCCCACCGCCAGACCCCACCCCCTCATCGGTGCCAGATCTTGACGTCAACCGCGACGGCATACCCAGACCCGGCAGGGGGTTGAACGCGCGCGACGTCACACCTGGAGCGTCCCCCTGGTTGATGTGTTGACCTTCAAGGCCACCCCTCGGAGCGGTCCCGCGCCCTGCGGGCGCGGGACGGTGGGGCCCCTCTGGGGTGCCGTCCCGCTGCATGCCCGCGATCTTGGGAGCGGGACCGCCAACCGCAACCCCCACGCTGGGCTTGTTATATGCGCCAAAACTGGCCCTACATCAACAACAAGGGAGCCCCTGCCCGGAAAAGACCAGGTCAGGGGCTCCCTTGCGTGCGCCGAGGTGGATCAGGCTCGCGTCTCGGCCGTGATCCACTCTAGGAAGGGCGGCCACCCGCCGGTGATCGGCAGCACGACCAGCTCGGGCACCTCGTAGCTGTGCCGCGCCGGAAGCCAGGCCACCAGGTCGGGGACCTTGTCGGCCGCAGTCTTGATCGAGAGTTGCCACTCGGGCTCGTCGTGAACGTCGCCTCTCCAGCGGTAGACGGCTCTGACCTGCGCGGACACCTGCACCGACGCGGCTAGCCGAGCGTCGACCAGGGCGTGAGCGAGGCTGAGGGCTTCGCTCTCGGTCGGTGCGGTGCTCAGGACCAGGACGTGCTCAGTGGGCATTGGCGTCTTCCTCGGGGAGCTTCCCCGGGTGGCCCTGCCCAGTGATCACCCGGTAGTACATGCCGTTGCCCTGGCGGATGGCGCGTGACTCGTTGTCGAGGGCTCGCGCTGCCTGCTCAAGGGCCGCATTCCAGCCAGGCTGAGGCTCGTCGGGGAGCTTGAGTCCGATCACGAGCTGGCTCGCTTGCTGCCAGATCGCGGCTTCGCCGTCGGGGTCGTAGCGGTCGCTCATGTCGAGACCTTCCGTGATCGAGGGGTAGAACATCGTGCCGGCGGGACGCTGGTAGAGGGCGCCGGACCCTCGTGTGTAGGGGTGGCCGTTGTCGTCGATGGTCCGGACCAGGGTGTTCATGCGGGTGAAGCCGCGGGCTTCGTAGTAGCGCTGAAGGGGTCGGTTCCGGCGGTGGCAGTCGAGCCGCAGCCAGTCATGACCGGCGGCGAGAGCCCGCGAGCTGGCCCAATCGAGGATGCGGGTTCCGAGGTCCCGCCCGGCCCAGCTCCGCAGCACCGCCATGCGGAAGATGTAGAGCGCAGCGTGAGGGCCGTCGGGCCACCCGTCGGCATAGTCGGGATCGGCTCTGGTGGAGACGCTGAACGTGGCGACGGGTTCTCCGGCGACGTGAACGAGCCAGCTTTCGCCAGCCTCGACGTACCTGCCGATCCGAGCGGAGCGCCAGTCGTCTACGCCACCGAACCGGGCAGGCCACTGCTCGATGCCCTGATCTTGGAGCCAGCGCGCCGCGTCGTCCAAGATCTGTAGGACGGTCGGGAGGTCGTCAGCCTTGGCCTGCTCGAATGTGAGGAGCACTTTAAGCCTCCGGGATCTTGTCGGCAGCGGGGCGCTGGCTCGGTACATCGAGCGTGTAGCGCAGCCTCTGGCGGTCGCCAGCGAACACCGAGATCAGTACCCGGACGCGGCGGCCGGACGCATCGACGCCTACGCGTGCGTGCTGTCCGACCGGCGTGCCGGGCTGCACGGCGAGGAGATCGGCCTCTTCAGGCGTGGGCATGCGGGCCTGGATGTCGTCTTCGTAGCGAACCTGGCGGAAGCCGAGGGCCCGGTAGATGCCGCCGGGGTAGACGACGCTCGACTCCTCCATGAGCGGCGCCACGCCGTCGATCTCTAGGCGGGCGATGTCGACAGGAGTCCACGTGTCAGCGATCATGGCGAGCTGCTCGGGTACCTCCGGCTTCGAGATGTAGCGGAGGCGGCGCCGTCGGATGAGCCTGGTCCCCGGCTTGCACCCGAGGTAGAGCGCTACCTGGTCGGGCGCGGCAAGCTCGGCCACGCCAGCGACCACCTGGCGGGTGTTCCAGCCTTCGGAGTGAGCGTCGGCCTCCCACTGGTCAACGAAGTTCACGGGGTCATCGACGTAGGCCCCTAGCTCGAACTTCGTCAGGTTCCAGGAGATCAGCTCCCGGCGCCGGACGTGCCGGCCGAGACTACCGGCGCCGCCGGTGATCAGCCCGTCCTGCTCAAGCCGCGTGATCGCGGTCCGGATCGTGGCGCGCGAAAAGCCGTACCGGGCCGCAAGGTCCAGTTCGGTCGGCACGCGGTCACCCGGGCAGAGTTTCTCCTGGTCAATCTCCCTCCGGAGGTCGTCATAGACGATCTCCCAGCGGGGTCGGCTCCCGGCCATCCTCACCTCCTCCAAAACTTTGTTCGTACAGATCGTACATACCCCTTGCGGTCCGCGTCACTCTGTACGTACAGTACTGACAGACCGGTCATTGATGTTGACCGAAGGAGCAAGGGCCGGAGTGCCCGGGAGGAGATCCCAGATGTTCACCCTGTTCAAGATCAACCAGGTGGCCACGTTCCAGGGCATCGCCTTCCTGTCCTGCGACCCCAAGCGCGCGTTCGGGTCCGACCGGCAGGAGATGACCAAGGGCCCGAACCCCCTGCCGAAGTTCGAGGTTCAGGTGGTCGCGATGACCCGGGACCAGTTCGGCCGCCCGCAGAACGAGGTGCTCCGGGTGGGCATCGCTTCGGCCACGGACCCGGCGAAGGGCCTCATGCCGTACACGCCCGTCGACCTGGTCAACTTCGAGATCGGCGTGATGGAGAAGACCAAGAAGAACCCCGAGACGGGAGAGGAGAAGGTGATCGGGGTTCAGGTCTGGTACCGGGCGGAGGCGGTCCGTGCTCTCGCCGCTGCGCCCGCCGGAAAAGCAGCCTAGAAAGGGGCTGAGAAATGGCAACAGCGACGGCCACGCCATTGCGACCGGCGCGAGGCTCGAACTTCACGAGTAAGAGCGAGCGCAAGCGCATCCGTAAGGGCATGATCCGCGCGTACGTGTCCAACAAGGTCGCCGACGCCAGGGTGGGGGCGGCCAACCGCGCCGACTTCTACCGGCGCTTGCGGCAGATGAAACAGCGTCGCATCGACATCGCCCGCGCCATGGCGGTGCTGGCCGGAATGGTCGAGGCGGCTTCCAGCAAGGCCGGTACCCTCCCGGCGCTGATCGACAACATCAACGCCAAGACCCCCGCGCAGAAGAAGACCGTCAACGAGCTGTACGCCTCCGTTGACGAGACCGTGTCGGCAGGCCACGCGGCTGCCAAGTCCACCTCGGCCGCCTCGGACGAGATGGGCGCGTTCGCCAAGCGCCGGATCTACTACTCCGAATCGAGGCCCTGACCATGGCGACGCTGATCCGCAACGTGAGCCGGGACCTGGGTCACCGGCTGGAGGAGATCGACGCTCAGGTGGACAAGGTCCAGCGCCTGATCGAGGGCGCTTCCCGCGATGACGTGGAGCTGGCCGGAGGGCTCGCCACCACGGAACCGCTGACCACCGTCCAGAAAAAGCTCGTCGCTTTCGAGGCGGGCATCGAGTCCCTCGCGCGGGACCTTCGCGCGGCCGTCGCCACCCTCGGCGACGCGGTCTAAGCACCAATTCGCAATTCCCGGGAATAGCAGGGGCCGTCCGGAACGGCAATTCTGCGGCGGCCCCCTGCTGCCCTAAATCCTGGCTCGAATGCCACACGCGAAAGGAGGCGAACCGACGTGTTCACCATTCTTGACTTCCTGTTCGGACTGATCGGGAAGGCACTCGTGTGGCTCGCCAAAATGCTGACCAAGCTCCTCTGGCGCTTCCTCGTGATCGCCGTGTGCCACCCCCGCACCACGGCTGCGATCGCCATCACCACGGCGATCGTGACGCACGTCGGGTGGGAGGTGCTCGCCACGGCGGCCGTCGTCGTGATCACTGCCGCGTCGACCTGGCGCGCCGCGCACCCGGCCTCCTACAACGCCTCGGCGGGCATGCTGCTGCGCACCTGGTGGCGCCGCTGGTGGGCGTACCGGCGGGTCTGGGTCAAGGTGTGCACCCGGTGCGCCCTGGCGATCGAGGAGAACGACAAGGTTCTCCTGCCCAAGCTGGTCAAGGTCGCGACCACCCCGTACTGGGACCGGCTGACCGTACGCGGCCAGATCGGGCAGGAGCTGCGCGACTTCCGCGACGTGTCGGAGCGCCTGCGCACCGCCTTCGGGGCCAAGCGGGCGGCCGTCCGTGAGCTGCGTCCCCGGGTCTACCGGCTCGACTTCATGCGCCGTGACCCACTGGTGGAGACGGTGCCGGCCACCCCGATCCCGAAGACCGTCGAAGAGATCGACTTCCGGCGGGTGCCGGTCGGCCGCGACGAGTTCGGCGACCCCTACACGGTGAGCCTCCTCGGCGGGCACACCTCGCTGGCGGGCTCCACGGGCGCCGGTAAGGCCGGACTCCAGTGGAATGTCTGGCGCTACCTGGCCCCCGCGATCGTCGCCGGATGGGTCCGCCCGGTCGGCATCGACCCCAAGGGCAAGGAGCTGCGGCAGATGCTGCCGGTCTTCGCCAAGGGCGACTACGCCGGGGCCGACCCTGACGACGTGGTGGAGCTGCTGACCCGGCTCGTGGCCGAGATGAACGAGACCAACGAGCGCGAGGGCGCCGCCGGAGAGCGGGACTTCAAGCCCGGCCCCGGACGGCCCCTGACCCTGATCGACATCGACGAGTTGGCGCCGCTGCTGCGGTACTGGTCGCGCTCGATCCGGGCCAAGATCGAAGACCTGTTGGGGCTGCTGCTCACCCAGGGTCGCGCGGCCGGATTCATCGTGATCGGCAACATCCAGGAGCCCACCAAGGACACCTTCACGATCCGGGACCTGTTCACGCGGCGGCTCGCGCTGCGGCTGCCGACCGAGAGCCACACCGACGCGGCCCTGATCGAAGACGCGGTGGAGTACGGCGCGGCCTGCCACCAGATCTCCGAGACCACCCCGGGCGTGCTCTTCAGCCTGCAAGACGGCGCCAGCACCACCATCCGCGCCCGGCTCGGCTTCGTGGAAGACCACCACATCGCCGAGTTCGTGACCTACGTCCAGTCGCACCGCAACGTGATCGACCTCGACACCCGGCGCGCTGGCGCCGAGGGAAAGGCGGCATGACATGCGCCTCCTCCTGGCCCTGGCCGTCGCCCTGGTCGCGCTCCTCGCGGCTGGCTGGTGGGGACTGCCGCTGCTGGCCAGCCACGCCCCCGCCCTGATCGGGCTCCTCGGTGTCGGCCTGCTGGTCGTCGCCCGCCTCTGGCCCTCCAAGCCCAAGTGCGAGGGCCACCACTGCTCCGGCTGCCGGAACCACTGAAGGGAGAACCACG